>NZ_JBNJNF010000001.1:2142500-7350000 GCF_050936215.1 Microbispora sp. CA-102843 | reverse complement strand
GTGTTCCCGAGTAGCACGGGGCTCGAGAAATCCTGTGTGAATCTGCCAGGACCACCTGGTAAGCCTAAATACTTCCTGATGACCGATAGTGAACGAGTACCGTGAGGGAAAGGTGAAAAGCGCCCCGGTGAGGGGTCGTGAAATAGTACCTGAAACCGTGTGCCTACAAGCCGTAGGAGCGTAGTCGTCTTCGGGCGGCTGTGATGTGACTGCGTGCCTTTTGAAGAATGAGCCTGCGAGTTATGGTGTGTGGCGAGGTTAACCCGTGTGGGGGAGCCGTAGCGAAAGCGAGTCTGAATAGGGCGTTTGAGTCGCATGCTGTAGACCCGAAGCGGAGTGATCTACGCATGGGCAGGTTGAAGCGTGGGTAAGACTGCGTGGAGGACCGAACCCACCAGGGTTGAAAACCTGGGGGATGACCTGTGTGTAGGGGTGAAAGGCCAATCAAACTCCGTGATAGCTGGTTCTCCCCGAAATGCATTTAGGTGCAGCGTTGCGTGTTGCTTGCCGGAGGTAGGGCTCTGGATGGCTGATGGGCCCGACAAGGTTACTGACGTCAGCCAAACTTCGAATGCCGGTAAGTTGAGCGTGGCAGTGAGACTGCGGGGGATAAGCTCCGTGGTCGAGAGGGAAACAGCCCAGATCACCGACTAAGGCCCCTAAGCGTGTGCTAAGTGGGAAAGGATGTGGAGTCGCAGTGACAACCAGGAGGTTGGCTTAGAAGCAGCCACCCTTGAAAGAGTGCGTAATAGCTCACTGGTCAAGTGATTCTGCGCCGACAATGTAGCGGGGCTCAAGTACACCGCCGAAGTCGTGGCACCGCCGGCATTTGCTGGTGGTGGGTAGGGGAGCGTCGTGCGAGCCGGTGAAGCCGCCGAGTGATCGTGTGGTGGAGGTCGTGCGAGTGAGAATGCAGGCATGAGTAGCGAGTCAGAAGTGAGAATCTTCTGCGCCGAATGACCAAGGGTTCCTGGGGCAGGTTCGTCCGCCCAGGGTAAGTCGGGACCTAAGGCGAGGCCGACAGGCGTAGTCGATGGACAACGGGTTGATATTCCCGTACCCGCTGTGATGCGCCCATATCGAATCCAGTGATACTAAGGGTCCTTAAGCCCTTCGAGCCTTCGGGTTTGGGGTGAGGCTGAACGCCTGGCCTGATCTGGTAGTAGGTAAACGATGGGGTGACGCAGGAAGGTAGCCCAGCCCGGGCGGTGGTTGTCCCGGGGTAAGCATGTAGGGCGAGAGATAGGCAAATCCGTCTCTCATGTGCCTGAGGTGTGATGCCGAGCCGATTGTGGCGAAGTGGGTGATCCTATGCTGCCGAGAAAAGCCTCTAGTGAGTGTCGCGGCGGCCCGTACCCGAAACCGACTCAGGTGGTCAGGTAGAGAATACCAAGGCGGTCGGGTGAACTGTGGTTAAGGAACTCGGCAAATTGCCCCCGTAACTTCGGGAGAAGGGGGACCTTTACTGGTGATCGGACTTGCTCCGTGAGCTGGTGGGGGTCGCAGTGGCCAGGGGGAAGCGACTGTTTACTAAAAACACAGGTCCGTGCGAAGTCGTAAGACGATGTATACGGACTGACGCCTGCCCGGTGCCGGAACGTTAAGGGGACCGCTTAGCACTCTTCGGGGTGCGAAGGTGAGAACTTAAGCGCCGGTAAACGGCGGTGGTAACTATAACCATCCTAAGGTAGCGAAATTCCTTGTCGGGTAAGTTCCGACCTGCACGAATGGCGTAACGACTTCCCCGCTGTCTCAACCACAGGCCCGGTGAAATTGCAGTACGAGTAAAGATGCTCGTTTCGCGCAGCAGGACGGAAAGACCCCGGGACCTTCACTACAGCTTGACATTGGCGTTTGGAGCGTCTTGTGTAGGATAGGTGGGAGACTGGGAAGCTCTGACGCTAGTCAGGGTGGAGTCATTGGTGAAATACCACTCTGGTCGTTTTGGACGTCTAACCCGCGCCCGTGAATCCGGGTGGGGGACAGTGTCTGGTGGGTAGTTTAACTGGGGCGGTTGCCTCCTAAAAGGTAACGGAGGCGCCCAAAGGTTCCCTCAGCCTGGTTGGCAATCAGGTGTCGAGTGTAAGTGCACAAGGGAGCTTGACTGTGAGACTGACGGGTCGAGCAGGAGCGAAAGCTGGGACTAGTGATCCGGCATCGGCGTGTGGAAGCGGTGTCGCTCAACGGCTAAAAGGTACCCCGGGGATAACAGGCTGATCTTCCCCAAGAGTCCATATCGACGGGATGGTTTGGCACCTCGATGTCGGCTCGTCGCATCCTGGGGCTGGAGTAGGTCCCAAGGGTTGGGCTGTTCGCCCATTAAAGCGGTACGCGAGCTGGGTTTAGAACGTCGCGAGACAGTTCGGTCCCTATCCGCTGCGCGCGCAGGAGACTTGCGAGGGGCTGTCCCTAGTACGAGAGGACCGGGACGGACGAACCTCTGGTGTGCCAGTTGTTCCGCCAGGAGCACGGCTGGTTGGCTACGTTCGGTAGGGATAACCGCTGAAAGCATCTAAGCGGGAAGCTCGCCTCAAGATGAGGTCTCCCACCACGAGAGTGGGTAAGGCCCCCTAGAGATGATGGGGTTGATAGGCCGGAAGTGGAAGCGTAGTAATACGTGGAGCTGACCGGTACTAATAGGCCGAGGACTTGACCATAATATGCTCGCGTCCACTATGTGATCTCAGAGACAGCAACCATTGCTTGGTGGTTGTGTGTTTCATGGGGTTACGGCGGTCATAGCGGCAGGGAAACACCCGGTTACATTCCGAACCCGGAAGTTAAGCCTGTCAGCGCCGATGGTACTGCACCGGGGACGGTGTGGGAGAGTAGGACACCGCCGGACAATCTTTCATGCGGTAGGGCCATCCTGGTTTGGGGTGGCCCTTCCGCGTTTTCGGGACCGTTTTCAGTCGCCCCGTTGGTGGGGTGTGGGAGATGGTGTGTGGTGGGGGTGCCCCGGCCGGTTGGCCGGGGCTTTCGCATTTCCAGGGGTGATCCCTCCGCTCGCGGGGTGTGGTGGTGTGTTCCGTGGCGTCCTGGTGATGGTGGTGGCGTCCTCCTGGGTGCGACCGTGTGCCGAGACAGGCTGGGCCGGCGCGAGGCGGCCGGCCGAGATGACAGGGCGGCGTGGTGCCGCCGTGGGTGGGCGCGAGCAGCAAGCGGGAGGAGCGGAGCGGCGGGAGGGAGGACCGCAGCGAAGGCCCAGCGGAGCGGGCTTCGCGAGGACCGGACCTTCCGGCCGGCGCAGTGACGTCCCACCCCACCCGACCAACCTCCTCACGAGAGCCCCCACCCCGGAGGTGGTGACGTCTCACCCAGCCAACCAACACCCAACCCCCTGCGCAGGGACCTCCCACCCCACCCGACCAACACGCCCCACCCTGAGACCTAGCCCCGACAGTGAGCGCTGCTCTTGGCCCGGTGTACGAATTGACAGTGATCAATAGCGTGATCAATAGCAAGGGATAGGACCCAAAGGTGAGCCGTGGATCGACGCCCGAGGTGACCGGTGAGCACATGGTCCGGATTCCCGCAGGGAGGATTCTCCTTCGGGATGAGGGGACGCAGACGAACTGGGTGGCCGAGTTCGAGAGTTTCCTGCTGGCGCCGTATCCCGTGACCTCTGAGCTGTACCGATCCATCACGAGTGAGACCCCGTCAAACTCGGCGGGACCGCTGACGCCGGTGACCGAGGTCTCTTGGAACGACGCCGTCCGGTTCTGCAACCGCCTCTCGGAGGCGGCGGGGCTGACTCCTTGCTACTCGATAGGAGACGACGTCAACGCGCAGGACGTGGTCTGCGACTGGGATGCCGACGGGTACCGGCTGCCGTCCGAGGCGGAGTGGGAGTACGCCTGCCGAGCCGGAACGACCGGCGTCCGATACGGGGATCTCGACGAGATCGCTTGGTACCGGGAGAACTCCGGCGGGCGGGTGCACGACGTCGGGACCAAGGCGCCGAACGCGTGGGGCCTGTACGACCTGATCGGGAACGTGTGGGAATGGTGCTGGGACGTCTACGACGCCACGGTGTACGGCCCCTACCGGGTGTTCCGCGGCGGAGGGGCGCATGACCTGCCCAGGGGATGCCGGGCGTCGTGCCGCCGTAAGAGCCACCCGACCCTCCGCATCGACGACCTCGGCTTCCGCCTGGCTAGGTCCGTCTGAGGAGCGTTACGGCGCGGGCGGTGTGACCGCGGCCTCCAGGAGGGGGTCGATGCGGAAGGGGATCTGGGTCGACAGGGCCATCGTCGTGTCGGTTCGCTGGATGGCGGGTGAGGCGAGGATCCGGGCGATGACCTCCTGGAGGTGCGGGGTGCTGCGGGCGACCACGCGGCACAGCAGGTCGGCCTGGCCGCTGGTGCCGTACACCTCGAGGATCTCCGGGACGCCGGCCAGCCACCGCACGGCCTCGGTCAGCCGGCCCTGCGCGATCTGCAGGGACGCGAAGGCGAGGATGGGGTAGCCGATCTGCTCTGTCGTGATCGTCGGGCCGAAGTCGCTGATGACGCCGCGCGCGGTGAGCTTGTCCAGCCGTGCCTGCACGGTGCCGCGGGCCACGCCGAGCCGGCGGGCCAGTTCGGTGAGCCCGATCCGGGGGTTGGCCCGCATGGTGGTCAGCAGGCGACTGTCGAGGGCGTCGAGCATGCGCCGAGGGTACGCCTCCACTGAGCGAATCGACCAGTGTGACCAACCAGAAACACGCCGATTTGTGCGTTTCGCACACCCCAACTAGTCACTCTTGCCAGCGAAACGGTTACTTGCTGTCATATGGGAGTATGTTTGAAGAAGCGCAGTATTTCGCTCCCGTGGCGACGAAGGATGACGGATCCGTCGTCGTCGAGTTGGCCACGAGCCACCCCGGTTTCGCGGACGCCGTCTACCGTCAGCGGCGCAATGCGATCGCGGCGCTGGCGCTCGGTCACACCCCCGGTGATCCCATCCCGACGGCCGAGTACACCGACGAGGAGCACCACGTGTGGGCGCTCGTCACCAAGGAACTGGCGGTCAAGCATCACAAGTACGCGGTGCGCGAGTTCCTCGACGCGACCAAGCGGCTCGGCCTGCCCGAGGACCGCATCCCGCAACTCCAGGAGGTCGGCGACCTTCTGGAGCCACTGACCGGGTTCCGCTACCTGCCGGCGGCCGGGCTGGTCCCGCTCCGTGAGTTCTACGGCGTCCTGGCCGACGGCCTGTTCCACTCCACCCAGTACATCCGGCACCATTCCGTGCCCTTCTACACCCCCGAGCCGGACGTCATCCACGAGGTGATCGGGCACGCGAACACCCTGGCCTCGCCCCGCTTCGCCGCGCTGTACCGGGCCGCGGGCCGGGCGGCGCGCCGGGTGGAGACCGACGAGGCGCTGGAGTTCGTGTCCAAGGTGTTCTGGTTCACCCTGGAGTTCGGCGTCATGCGGGAGGACGACGAACTCAGGGCGTACGGCGCGGGGATCCTCAGCTCGTACGGCGAGATCGAGGAGTTCCGCGGGATGGACGTCCGCCCGCTCGACCTCGTCGCCATGGGGACCACCCACTACGACATCACGAAGTATCAGGAGGTGCTCTTCGAGGCGGCCTCGTTCGACCACCTCGAAGACACGGTCGGGACGTTCTGGGACACCTGCGACGACGATTCGGTCACCCGTCTGCTCGCGGCGTCTTCGGCGTGAGCCGGCTCAGCGCGCGCCGACGATCAACAGGGCGTCGCCGACTCCCCGCTCGACGCCGTCGGACGGATGGTTGACCACCTTCTTGCCGATGACCATGGTGCTCGACCCGCCGCCGTCCAGGTTGACCGCGTCGCGCGCGCCGAGCCAGCGCATGAGCTCGGCCGCCTCGAAGAACGACGCGCCGATCGTGCTGCCCGGCGCGCGGCCGTCGACGACCGCGATGACGAGCTTGCCGTTGCGGGTGACGCCGGCGAGCGTGCGCGGGTGGCGCCGCAGGATCATGTTGGTGTTGGCCATGCCGTCCCGCGACGCGGTGATCGAGGTTCTGCCGTTCCTGACCAGGCCGATCGCGCCCCCGATGATGTTGGTCTCCGGGGTCAGCGGGATGGCCTTGTTCGTCCGCAGGTCGGTGACCCGGGTCGTGACCGTGACGGTCGTGCCCTCGCCGGCGTGCTGCCAGAGCCAGTCGGCGGCGGCTCCGACGCCGTGCAGCACGCGCGTCCCCGGCGTCACGGGACCGCCGGACCCGCGGACGGCGGTCACCCTGCCGGAGGCGTCGAGCACCACCTCGGTCCCGTCGTCCTGGGGGGTGTCCCGCCCGAGTTCCTCGGTGTACATGACCAGCTCGTCCGGCTTCGGCACCCGGTTGAGGCCGGTCACCTCGGCCGTGGTCCCGTCGGCCGCACGGGCGACGACCGAGGACGACAGCTCGGTGACGCGGGCCGTACGGCCCCGGAGGACCAGGCCCACACGGCCGGCGACGGCCTCGCTGAGCAGCTTGCCGCCGACGACGGAGATGCCGGTGGGATCGCCGCGGAAGGCGGGCAGCGTGTGGATGTCGAAGAAACCGCCGTTCACGGCGGCGAGCGCCTGGGCGGCGGAGGCCATGGCCGAGACCTTCTCCCGCTTGGCGACGCTCGTGCCCAGCGAGGCCTGGTAGGAGCCGCGGAACGTACGCGGGTCGACGACGATGACCCGCACGTCCCAGGGGCCGGTGGTGACGAAGCCGTCGTCGCCCTGGAAGTCGACCTTCGCGCTCACCCCGGCGTCCTTGAGCTGCCTGACGACATCGGCGGCCTCGGCCTTCCGGTCGAGCGGCCAGCTGCCCACCCGGACCATGAAGTAGTCGCCGGCGGGGTAATCCGCCACGGCGGGCCGGGTGAACTTCACGATGACGGGCTCGAGACCGGCCATCTGTACGGCCGTCGCCTGGGCCTGCGCGTTGGCCTCCGACATGAAGTCCTTGCCCTTGACGACGACGCTGACCGTGTACCCGTCCTGCGGCGCGCCGTGACGAAGGGTGAAGTAGCTGACTCCGGGGGCCAGGCTCTTGGCCGCCGACTTCGGGATCCCGGGCTCGCCGAGGGGGAAGCTCGTCGTCGGCAGTCCGGCGACGGGCTCGGCGGCGGCCGGGGCCGAAGGGATGGTCGTCGTCAGGGCCAGCGCGGCGGCTCCGGCGACAAGGCGGCGTCTCATGCGATTACTCCCCATTGATGTTCCTTGCGGGACTATCGTGGCGACAATCATGCACGGAGACGACGGAAACGCGCCAAAGAGCATAAATTCCCCATCACCGAATCGGGCATTTAGGGGCAAGTGTGCATAAAAGCGGCGCGTCAGGGAGTGCGGGCGTCGATCTCCCGGGCCCGCTGGACGAACTCCTGCGCGGACCGGGCCTCGATGTGGACGAGCAGTCCGTCACGCCGCCGGGACATGCCCCAGTAGTGCGTGGTGGCCTGGCCCCACCAGATGGTCCATTTGGGGAAACGCGCGGACAGGGCCCGTACCACGACAGTCGGGCTGATTTGGGGTTCGCTCATCGTGGGCACGTTTCGAGGTAAGCACGATTCACCCCGTGAGCGCGAGTATACGAAAAGTAGTCAGGTGCGAGAGGACTTACACCCGGGACGACATACCTACTTTCCGGGTGTCAGCATCTCCGCGAGAAGCCGCCCATCGAGCCCCTTAACGGTCAAATCGTCTGCTCCGGTCATCGTCTCGGCCGCGACGAGCGCGTTGACGACGGCCTCCTCGGTCGCCTCGATGACCGCGTAGAAGAGCGGATCGAGGTATTCGTCCGCGAGCACCGTGACCTGGAACGTGCGCGGAGGGGCGGCGTCGAGGGCGTTGGCCGGCAGGTTCCGGTTGCCGGTCGAGAAGCACAGGAAGCCGTCGCCGCTGGAGTTCTCCCCGGCGCCTCCCGTGCGCGCCACGCCGAGCCCGGCGCGCTGCGCCACCCTCCGGCACTGGTGCGGCAGCAGGGGAGCGTCGGTCGCGACGATCCCGATGATCGACCCGGCCTCCTCGTCGGGCAGCGCCGAGGCCGGGAGGCTCCTGCCCACGTTGACGCCGTTGACCGTCAGCCGCTCCCGCCGTCCGTGGTTGGCCTGGACGAGCACGCCCACCGTGTAACCGTCCACCAGGCGGGAGGCCGTGCCGATGCCGCCCTTGAAACCGTGGCAGATCATCCCGGTGCCGCCGCCGACCGCGCCCTCCGCGACCGGCCCGCCCGCCGCCTTCTCGTACGCCTCCCGCACATGGGCGGCCTTCACGTGCCTGCCGTCGATGTCGTTGAGCATGCCGTCCCAGGTCTCGCCGACGACGGGCAGCGACCACGCCCGGCCGCCCTTGCCGAGCGAGCCGACCTCGATCTCGACGAGCGCGTCGCGGACCACGCCCACCGAGCCGGTGTTGGTCAGCCCGATCGGCGAGGCGAGCAGCCCGAAGTCCTGGAGGAACGCCATCCCGGTGATCTCGCCGTTGCCGTTGAGCCAGTGCAGCCCCGCGTAGAGGGGCTCGTCGAAGGCCGAGCCCTCGTGCGGGACGATCACGGTGACGCCGGTGCGCACCGGGCCCTCGCCGACCACCCGCGGGCCGCTCCCGCTGACCAGCGTGGTGTGCCCGACGCTCACTCCGGGAACGTCGGTGATGGCGTTGTGCTCGCCGGGTGTTCCGGTGCCGATGACGATGCCGAAATCCCGTGCTCTCAACGACAGCCCCTTCTCGATCAGGTGGTCTCGCGGCGGAATGTCTCCAGGGCCAGCAGCGCCACGTGCAGCGACAGGCACGACTCGACGTCGTCGAGGTCGGTTTCGAGGACCCGCTCCAGACGTCGCAGGCGGTCGTAGAACGCGGGTCGCGACAGATGGGCCTTCTGCGCGGCCACCGCCTTGTTGCGTCCCGCGTCGAGGTAGATGCGCAGGATCCTGGTCAGGTCGCCGTGCCGCTGGGCGTCGTAGGCCAGCAGGGCCCCCAGCTCGCGCTCGGCGAAGGTCTGCAGCCGGGCGTCGTCGCGCAGCAGGTGCAGCAGGCCGCGCAGTCGCAGGTCGGGCAGGCGGTAGAACGGCCGCCCGTCGGGCTGGCGCACCGCGACCTCCGCCACCTGCTCGGCCTCCAGGAAGCTGCGCCGTACGTCCTTGATCGACTCGACGACCGAGCCGGCCGCCAGCACGAACGGCGTGGCGAAGTTCGCCCGCAGGCGCTCGGCCAGCGCGCCGAGCGCGGTCTCGGCGGCCATGCGGGGCGGCAGCGGCAGCAGCACTCCGACGCGGCTCTGGTCCAGCGCCCCGACCAGGGCGGGCAGCTTGGCCTCGCGGCAGGCGGCGGCGCCGGCCTCGGCGAGCTCGCCCAGCCTGGCCTGCTCGCCCAGCGCGGAGCCGGCGGGCGCGGTCAGCCGGATGACGGCGCTGACGAGCCTGCGGCCGGTGAGCGGGACGCCGACGGCGCGGGCGCGGGCGGCGGCCTCGTCCGGGTCGGCGTACGCGTGGGTGAGGATGCCGGTCAGTATGGTCCCGTGTGCCTGCCGTTCCAGGGACTCCTGGTGCCGCTCCAGCAGGCGGCTCAGCGCGAGCGTGGTCGCCGCGCGTTCGGCGAGCACGATGTCGCGGGGGCTGGGCGGGCCGTCGCACAGCAGGATGAGCCGTCCCCAGTCCTGGCCGCGGGCGCCGACCATGGTCACCAGCCACCCCGCGGCGGCGTCGTAGGCGGTCCGCTCGGCCGGCATGACCGCGCGCGACCTGGTCTCCCAGTTGGCCAGCACGCTCCCGGTGTCGCCCCCGGCGGTGTCGCACGCCAGGACCTGGTGGGCCAGGTTCTCCAGCAGCACCGGGCGGCCGGAGAAGCGGGTGACCTGGTTGAGCACCTCCGCCGGGGACGCGCCCTCGACTGACAGCTCGGTGAACACCTCGTGCAGCTGCTCGGAGGCCCGCAGCTCCTGAAGCTGGATGTCGATGATCCGCGCGTGGACCGACTCGGTGATCTGTACGAAGGGCGTCTCGCGGGCCAGCGTGATCAGGGGCAGCCCGTGCTCCTCCGCGGCCTTGACCACCGCCCTCGGCAGCTCGCGGACGAACCGGCGGCCGAGCTCCACGATCAGGCCCGAGGCGCCGACGGCGGCCAGCTCGCAGATGTAGTCGGCCAGCTTGTCGGGCTCGCTCGGCAGCGCCACGCCGGTCGTGAGGACCAGCTCGCCGCCGCGTAACAGGTGGGCGATGTCGTGGACCTCGCCCACGTGGACCCACCGCACCCGGGTGTCCAGCCGGTCGCCGCCCGCCACCACCCGGGGACTGCCACGCCGGACGGTGTCCAGCGCGAGCACGTCGGCGACCGTGGGGAGCATGCTCAGAGGCTACCTGATCATTATGTAAGGATGACCCCCCACTAGCTGACAGTATGCGGGGTCTTGACGCCCCTCACCGCAGGCGTGTGCCGAGACCGTCGAGGAGGGCCGTCAGCCCGAAGTCGAAGGCGAGCCGCCGGGCCACGAGGGGGTCGAAGTCCTGGCCCGCGTAGGACCGGTAGCGCTCCAGCAGGTTGGGCCGGTCGGCCGCCAGCTTCATCACGACCGGATCCACGGCGGCCTGCAACTCCGTCATGCTCTTGCCCGTCGCCTGCAGCGAGCTGAGAAAGGCGGCCTCAGGGATCGTGGCGCCCAGTGTGTACGACACGACGGCTGTCATGGCGTAGTCCACGTCGATGCCGTCGAACCCCGCGCGGACGAAGGCGCCCATCATCCGGTCGGAGGCCGTGAGCGCGTTCGGCCCGAGCGCGGGGACCACGCCGATGAGGCGCGCGCTCCACGGATGGTCGAAGACCGCCTGGCGCATGGCGTAGGCGAAGACACTCGCCGCTTCCCGCCAGTCGGCCGCCTCGGGCAGCACGACGCCCGAGTAGACCTCGTCCATCACGAGCTCGATCAGCTCGTCCTTGTTGGCGACATGCCAGTAGAGACTGGTCGCCCCCGCGCCGAGCCGGGCGCCGAGCTTGCGCATGCTGAGCGCGTCGAGGCCCTCGGCGTCGAGCAGCTCCACGGCCGCCCGGACGATCTGGTCACGGCTGAGGCCCTGCTCGCGCCCTCCCTTGCGCTCGCGGGTCCAGACAGAGGAGAACGGCTTCGCTGACACGGCCTCACAATATTCGCTCGCACGGTGTTCGATTGAGTCGTACAGTGTCCGATACTACTCGCACACCGTTCGAGGTGACCTTCATGTCCCATCCCAGACGCTGGTGGATCCTCGGCGTCCTCTGTCTGAGCCTGCTGACCCTGGTCGTGGACAACACCGTCCTCAACCTGGCGATCCCGTCGCTCATGCGCGACCTCGGCGCCACGCCATCCGACGTGCAGTGGGTCATCGACGCGTACGTCCTGGTCTTCGCGGGCCTGCTGCTCACCGCCGGCAGCCTGTCCGACCGGTACGGCAGGCGGCGGATGCTCGTGATCGGCCTGGCGTTCTTCGGCGGGGCCTCGCTGGCGGCCACGCTCGCCACCGAGCCGTGGCAGCTCATCGCGGCCCGCGCGCTGATGGGCGTCGGCGGTTCCTGCGTGATGCCGTCGACCCTGTCGATCCTGATCACCGTGTTCGACGAGAGCGAGCGGCGCAAGGCCATCGCCGCTTGGAGTTCGGTCGCCATGGTCGGCGTGATCGCCGGGCCGACGGTCGGCGGGTTCCTGCTCCAGCACTACTACTGGGGCTCGGTCTTCCTGATCAACGTGCCGATCGCGGTGCTGGCGATCGTCGCGGCCTTCGCGCTCATGCCGGAGACGTACGGCGAGGCGCGGCGGGCAGACCCGCTCGGGGTGATCCTGTCCACGGCCGGGATGGGCGGGCTGGTCTGGGCCGTCATCTCGGCGCCCGGCGGGCACCTCAACCCCCTCGCGGTGGTGGTCTCGGCGGCCGCCCTGCTGGCGTTCGTGCTGTGGGAGCGCCGCAACCCCCACTCGATGCTGCCGCTCGGCCTGTTCCGGGACCGCTCGTTCAGCGGGGCGTGCTTCTCGATCGTGCTGCTGTCGTTCGGCGCGGGCGCGCTGATGCTGGCCATCACGCAGTATCTGCAGTTCGTCCTGGGCTACGACCCGCTGAAGGCCGGTTTCGCCCTGCTGCCCTATGTGGTGGCGGCGATGGTATTCAACGGCCTCGGCGCGGCGCTGGGCAAGAAGGTGAGCAACCGGGTGCTCATCGTCTCGGGCCTGGTCGTCATGGCCGCGGGGTTCGGGCTGCTGTCCACCCTCACCGGCGGGTACGGCACGCTGATCGCCGGCCTGATGGTCATGGGGGTGGGCGGCGGCCTGGCCGGTCCCGCGGCGTACGCGACGCTGATGGGCGCGGTGCCGCCCGAGCGCGCCGGGGTCGGCTCCGCGCTGAACGACACCGTGCAGCAGGTCGGCATGGCGCTGAGCGTGGCCGTCCTCGGCAGCGTGCTCGCCGGGGCGTACACCGCGGCCATGCCGGAGTCGGCGCCGCCGGCGGCGCGCGAGTCGATCGGCGTCGCGGTGAGCCTGGGCGACGCCGCCGTGGCAGCGGCCGGGCGCGAGGCGTTCGTGTCGGCGATGTCCGTCGGCTCGTGGGTGGGCGCGGCCTGCTCGCTCGCGGCGGCCCTGGTCGCGCTGCTGGTCCTGCGCCGGAAGGCCGCCGGAACGGCTCCCGCGCAGGAGCCCGCGGCACCCAGCACTGTGTAAGCCGAATTCGAGGTATCCCAGACAGGCTGACGGGTGAGCCGGTCACTCGTCAGCCGGGATACTCGGAGCATGTCGGACCTTCTCGCACGCCATCGCGCGGTCATGCCGAACTGGATGGCCCTCTACTACAACGAGCCCATCGAAATCGTCGGCGGCAAGGGGAACCGCGTCGTCGACGCGAACGGGAAGAGTTACCTGGACTTCTTCGCCGGGATCCTGACCAACATGATCGGGTATGACGTGCCCGAGGTGCGGGAGGCCGTCGAGCGTCAGCTCGCCACCGGCGTCGTCCACACCTCGACGCTGTACCTCATCCGCAGCCAGGTCGAGCTGGCGGAGAAGATCGCCCGCCTGTCGGGCATCCCGGACGCCAAGGTCTTCTTCACCAACTCCGGCACGGAGGCCAACGAGACGGCTCTGCTGCTGGCCACCTACGCCCGCGGGTCCGACCAGGTGCTCGCCATGCGGCAGAGCTACCACGGCCGGTCGTTCGGCGCGGTCAGCGTGACCTCCAACCGGTCGTGGAAGAACAACTCGCTGTCGCCGCTCAACGTGCACTTCCTACACGGCGCCGACCGCCACCTCGCGCAGTTCCGCGGCATGTCGGACGCCGACTACATCGCCGCCTGCGTGGACGACCTGCGCCACGTGCTCGCCACGGCCGTCACCAAGGACGTCGCCGCGCTGATCGCCGAGCCGATCCAGGGCGTGGGCGGCTTCACGATGGCCCCCGACGGGCTGTTCGCCGCGTACAAGGAGGTCCTCGACGAGGAGGGCATCCTGTTCATCTCCGACGAGGTGCAGACCGGCTGGGGCCGTACGGGATCGGCGTTCTTCGGGATCCAGAACCACGGCGTGACGCCGGACATGATGACCTTCGCCAAGGGGCTCGGCAACGGCTTCGCGGTCGGCGGCATCGTGGCGCGCGGCGACCTCATGGACGGCCCGCACGCCGTGGGGCTGTCCACCTTCGGCGGCAACCCGATCTCGATGGCGGCGGCCAACGCGACGCTCGACTACGTGCTCGACCACGACCTGCAGGCCAACGCGGCGCGGACCGGCGAGATCATCCTGTCCGGCCTGCGCGAGGCCGCCGGTCGGCTGCCCGTCGTCGGCGACGTGCGGGGCCGGGGCCTGATGTTCGCCGTCGAGCTGGTCGACCCCGCGACCGGCGAGCCCGCCCCCGCGCTGGCCGCCCGTTTCATGGAGGAGACCAAGAAGCTCGGCCTGCTCGCCGGGAAGGGCGGCCTGTACGGCAACACGCTGCGCATGGCGCCGCCGCTCACTCTCACCGAGGACGAGGCCCGCGAGGGCCTGGGCATCCTCGTCACCGCTCTGGAGGCCGTCAACGATGAAGCACGTTAACCACTGGATCGGCGGCAACCACTGGAACGGGGACGCGCGCACGGGCGAGGGCGGCCGCACGGCCGACCTGTTCGACCCCGCCACCGGCGAGGTGAGCGGGCAGGTGTCGCTGGCGGCCGTCGAGGAGGTCGACGCGGCGGTTGAGGCCGCCGCCCGCGCCTTCCCCGCCTGGCGCGACGCCTCGCTCACCAAGCGCACCCAGATCCTGTTCCGATTCCGGGAGCTGCTCGACGCCCACCGCGACGAGGTGGCCGCGCTGATCAGCGCCGAGCACGGCAAGGTGCACTCCGACGCGCTGGGCGAGGTGGCCCGCGGCCTGGAGGTCGTGGAGTTCGCCTGCGGCATCCCCCACCTGCTCAAGGGCGGCTACTCGGAGAACGTCTCCACCCGGGTCGACTCCTACTCCATTCGCCAGCCGCTCGGCGTGGTGGCCGGCATCACGCCGTTCAACTTCCCGGCGATGGTCCCGATGTGGATGTTCCCGGTGGCGATCGCCTGCGGGAACACGTTCGTGCTCAAGCCCTCCGAGCGCGACCCGTCGGCGTCCCTGCTGCTCGCGGAGCTGTGGCAGCGGGCCGGCCTGCCGGACGGTGTGTTCAACGTGGTCCAGGGCGACAAGGCGGCGGTGGACCGGCTGCTCGAGCACCCGGACGTACGGGCCGTGTCGTTCGTCGGCTCCACGCCGATCGCGCGGTACGTCTACGAGACCGGCACGGCCCACGGCAAGCGGGTGCAGGCGCTCGGCGGGGCCAAGAACCACATGCTCGTGCTGCCCGACGCCGACCTCGACCTCGTCGCCGACTCGGCCGTCTCGGCGGGCTTCGGCTCGGCGGGGGAGCGGTGCATGGCGATCTCCGTGGTGCTCGCGGTCGACCCGATCGGCGACGAGCTGGTCGAGAAGATCGTGTCGCGGGTGCGGGACCTCCAGATCGGCCCCGGGAACGACCCCGAGTCGCAGATGGGCCCGCTCGTCACCGCCGCCCACCGCGACAAGGTGGCGTCCTACCTCGACCTCGGTGTCGAGGAGGGTGCCAAGCTGGTGGTCGACGGCCGGGAGACCCCGGTGCGCGGCGGGCGGGGGAACGGCTTCTGGCTCGGCCCGACCGTCCTCGACCACGTGCCGCCGAACTCGCGCGTCCACCGTGAGGAGATCTTCGGCCCGGTGCTGTCGATCGTGCGCGTCCGCTCGTACGAGGAGGGCCTGGAGCTCATCAACACCGGCGAGTACGGCAACGGCACGGCGATCTTCACCAACGACGGCGGCGCGGCCCGGCGCTTCCAGAACGAGGTCGAGGTCGGCATGATCGGCGTCAACGTGCCGATCCCGGTGCCGATGGCCTTCTACAGCTTCGGCGGCTGGAAGGACTCGCTGTTCGGCGACACCCACGTGCACGGCACCGAGGGGGTCCACTTCTACACCAGGGGCAAGGTCGTCACCTCGCGGTGGCTCGATCCCTCCCACGGCGGCGTGAACCTGGGCTTCCCGACCAACGCCTGAGCCGTAGGCGACGCCCCGGGCCAGCAGGGCCCAGTAGGCTCGGGGCGTCCGTCTTCTCTCATGGGGGTCGTGCGTGCGCCGTACACACCTGGTCGCGACGGTCGCGGCGGTGGGACTGCTCGCCGCCGCCTGCGCCGGCCGCCCCGCGCCCGCGACGGAGGTGGCCACACCGGGCACCTCGGCGGCCGCTGCGACGACGGCCTCCGGTGGCGCCGGCCACAGCCCGTCCTCCTCCTCCGGCCCCACGCCCACCCCCGTCGCGTCTCTCGGGCCGGGTGAGGGGACGGTCAGCGTGGTCGCGATCGACGGGTACGCCGAGTGGGGCGGCGTCGATCCCAAGGTCAAGTGGGTCGGCACGTTCGAGAAGGAGACGGGCTGCAAGGTCAGCCTGCGCTACTACGACCCGCGCCAGGAGGAGAAGCCGGGCGACTTCCCGCCGTCGTCGTTCGACGTGATCTCGGCGACGCCCGAGGTGAGCGGCCGGCTGATGGACGAGGGCAAGGCCGCCCCGCTCAACACCGCCCAGCTGCACGGCTACGACAAGATCCCCAAGCGGCTGCGCACGCTGCCGTCGGTCACGCGGGGCGAGCGGGTGTACGGCGTGCCGTACGTGTGGGCGACCAACGAGGTCGTCTACGACGCCGGCAAGGTCAGTCCCGACGGCCCGGAGTCGCTCTTCAAGGACAAGGGGCCCGTGATGTTTCGGGACCGTCCGCTGTCGCTGGCCGACGCGGCGCTGGCGCTCAAGGCCGAAGGCACGGACATCGGCGCGGACATCAAGGACCCGTTCGACCTCACCGACGCCCAGCTCGACGCCGCCGCCGAGCTGTTCACGTCCGACGAGGACGGCCGCCGCGTCTTCTGGCGCGATCCCGTCGAGGTCGTCCAGGGCTTCGCGACCCGGTCCGTACGGCTCGCGCAGGCCACGTCGTACCACCTGGACGTGCTCAGGCGGGGGCACAAGCCGGTCAGGGCGCTGATGGACCGGCCCGTGACCGGCTGGGCCGACGCGTGGATGATGTCGTCCCAGGCCCCGCATCCCTCGTGCGCGTACAAGTGGCTCGACTTCACGATGTCGGCGGACGTGCAGCGCAAGGTGTCCGCCTGGATGGGCCTCGCCCCGGCCAACCCCGAGGGGTGCACCGGCGCGGCCCGCCGGATCTGCGCGGACTACCGCGTCGGAACGTCCCGGGCGTTCCGGGGCGTCTACTTCGCGGTGCGTCCCGAGGCGTACGACAAGTGGGTGGAGCGCTGGTCGCGCGTGGTGTCCTGATCCGCGCCGTGTTCCTTACTCGCGCCGTGTTCCTTACTCGCGCCGTGTTCCTGACTTGCACGGTGTCCTGATCGGCGCCGGGAACGGGTGGCCGCTCAGCTCTGTTCGCCGGCGTTGTGCGGCACCCGGTCGTGGTGGGACTCGCGGGCATCCCGGGGTCTGCGGGTGTCCAGCGGTGCCCGCGTGGGGAAGACGGTGCAGGCGAGCGGCCAGAACACCAGCCAGACCACCATGGCGAACGTCAGGCGGCCGGCCCATTCCAGGAGCGCCGCCGCGCGTTCGAGGTCGCCGATGAACACGACGCCGGCCAGCAGCAGGCCGCAGGCGACGGCCCAGCCGATCATGCCCTTGCCCCAGGCGCGCCATTCGTATCGGGCCCGCTCCCTGCCGTACCGCTTGCGCCGGTCCGGCGGCGGCCCTCCGGCGTAGCGGTGGGCGAACCTGACGTCGGCCCACCGCACCATGTCGTGCCCGAAGGCGATGGTGAACCCCAGGTAGGCCGCGGCCAGCCCGTGCGTGAACTCCGCCCGCCCGCCGTTGCGGAGGTCGGCCACGCTCGCCACGAGGAGGACCAGGTCCACCAGGGGGACGGCGAGCAGCAGCAGGCCGCCGAGCCGCCGCCTGCGCAGGAGGTATCGGACGGCGAGCCCGGCGCCCAGCAGCACCCAGAACGCGACCTCGCAGGCGACGATCAGTCCGAACAGCATCGCGGCTCCTTTTTCGCACGGTGTGCTACAAACCTTTCTCATACATCGTGCTATAAAAAACGAGCGGATGCGTGGTTGGAGGAGCTGTGCCGAAGATCGTGGACCATCAGGTGCGGCGGGAGGAGATCGCCGAGGCGCTGTGGCGGGTCGTGCGCAAGGACGGCGTCGCCGCAGCCACGGTCCGCAGCATCGCCGCGGAGGCCGGCTGGTCACCGGGCGCGCTGCGGCACTACTTCTCGACCCAGGCGGAGCTGCTCGCCTTCGCGATGGAGCACGTCATCACGCGGGTCCGCGCGCGTATCGCGGACACCGACTTCCACGGCCCGGTCCGCGTCGCCGTGCGCCGCCTGCTGGAGCAGTTGCTGCCCATGGACGCGGAACGGCGCGCGGAGGCCGAGGTCTGGCTGCAGCTGACCGCGCGCGCCCAGGGCGACCCGGCCGCCACCGACTGGTTGCGCCACGCGGACGACGGCGTGGGGGAGGCGGCGACCCTGGCCGTCCGCGCGCTCGCCGAGGAGGGGGAGCTCGCCGGCCACCGGGACGCCGAGTTCGAGGCGGCGCGGCTACACGCCCTCATCGACGGTCTGACCATCCATGTCCTGACCAGGCCGGAGTCGATGCCGCCCGAGCGCATGAGCGCGGTGCTGGCCGCCCATCTGGAGGATCTGGCCACCTGACGACGTCACGAGGCCGGGGGAAGCTTCGCGACCGCGGCCTGGAGGGCCGGCCCCGAGATGTCGGCGAACCCGCCGCCCGGATAGTCGACCAGCCACACGTGCAGCATGTCGGTCTCCCCGGGCGGGTCGCAGAGGGGGCAGGTGTGGGAGTGCCACGGCGTGAGCGGCCCGATCGCCGGGCCCCTGGTCCCGGGCGGCATGACGAACACCGCGCCCAGCAGGGTCTTCCCCCCGTGGTAGACCAGCACCTCCGGCTTCGCCGGGTCGAGGACCAGGCCGTCCTGCAGTAGCGCGGGGTTGGCGAGCTGCTGGACGCCGTCGTTGTCGGTCCAGACCCGGTAGCCCGCCCGCTCCGCGTCCGCGGCGGTCGGCAGACGACCGGCGATCTCCCGCCGGACCGCCCCCGCCAGAGCCTGCGCCGCGCTCGTCGCGGCGTCGGCCGCCACCACGCCCGCGCCCGGCGTGAGGGGCCCCGCGGCCGCCGCCGTGGTGCCCCCACCCGAGGAGGTGGTGCTCGCTCCCGAGGACGCGGTGCCGTCCGGCGCGGCCGGAGGCTGCGCCGCCCCGTGGTGGTGATGCCCCGCGAGCGGTCCCGGCGAGGCCGTGGCGGGTCGCGCGACCAGGATTTCGTCGAAGGCCGTGGTGCCCAAGGAGGTGAAACTGGCGGAGACCGCGGCGGCGACCAGGCAGGCGACCGCGGCCGCGCCCGCTCGTCCCGCCGGCGGGCCCCCGCCGGTGAGGATGCCGATCGGCCGGCGGGAGTCGGCGCCCGCGTCGTCCGTGACCGACGCGTACGCGACGAGGGCTGGCGCGGCCGCCGCGAGCACCGTCTCCAGGAGAGCCGCCAGCGCCTCGGGGGCGCCCCCGGGGTCGGGGGTCCAGGCGTCAGGGCCGAGAGGGAGTCCTGCCGTCCTGCCGACCAGCCAGATCACGACCAGGGCGAGGTTGGCGAACCCTCCGGTCAGCAGCACCACCTGCGTGGGACGGAGGAGCAGGGCCGCCGCCCAGGCCAGTTGCACGCATCCCGCGACGGCGAACAGCACGCCGTGTCCGGGTGACGCGGCGAAGTGATCGGGGAGCACGCCGAAGTGGATCGCGGCCGATCCCGCGGCCGGCGCGGCCAGAGTCAGCGGCAGCGCGCCGCGAATTTTGTCCACATTGTGCATTATTGGGCGTAGTGATCTCGGTAGGGAAGGCCCGAAAATCGGCCTGAGCCACGTGCTCGACTGGACCTGCGACGACCAGCCCTACCGGCTGAACGTGCCGGCTGGACACTGCGCGCGCACCGGCACGGCCGCCTGGCGGGTTCGCGGCGCCCTCGGCGCCGAGGTGAGCCACGGTGAAACGGGAGGTCAGGACATGGCCGCCCGGGAGCGGCGGGGCAGTGGCACCTTGCCCTCGGGGGCGGGCAGCAGGGCCTCGGCGCAGTCGTCGCAGGCGTGGACGGGGGCGTTGTCGGGCAGCATGCCGACCTTGACCCGGGGGCGGGGCCACTTCTTGTGGCAGACGACGCAGGCGTCGCCGTCGCGCTGCGTGGTGGTGAGGCCGGCAGGGTCGAACGTCAGCATGAGCCGCTCGGCGCCGTTTGGGTTCCAGCCCATCAAAGTCCCCCCTCGATCGCCTATCGGAACCGTTATAACGCGGTTACCCTTCGTGATCGGCGCGAGTCGGGCCAAGCGATGGTTAAATCGAGGCATAACGCAAGCCGTACAACAACAAAAGGGACACCTCGGAACAGACCGGGTGCCCCTTTTGGTGTTGTTTAAACGATCTAGTCCTCGTTGAGTGCCTTCTCCAGAATGGAGAGGCCCTCCTCAAGCAGGTGGTCGGGGATGACCAGCGGCGGCAGGAAGCGCAGCACGTTGCCGTACGTCCCGGCGGTGAGCACGAGCAGGCCCTGCTCGTGGCACCTGCGCGCGATCTCGGCGGCCGGGTAGGGCTCCTTGGTCCCCGGGACCACGAGCTCGACGGCGATCATCGCGCCGCGTCCGCGCACGTCCCCGACAATCGGGTTGTGCTCCTGGATGGCGCGCAGACGGGGCAGCATGATCTCGCCGATGTGCTGGGCGCGCTCGACGAGCTTGTCCTGCTCGATGGTCTCCAGCACGCCCAGCGCCGCCTCGCAGGCGAGCGGGTTGCCGCCGTACGTGCCGCCGAGGCCGCCGCCGTGGACGTGGTCGAGCAGGTCGGCCCTGCCGGTCACGGCCGCCAGCGGAAGGCCGCCGGCGATGCCCTTCGCGGTGGTGATGATGTCCGGGACGATGCCCTCGTCCTCGCAGGCGAACATGTTGCCGGTGCGCGCGAAGCCCGTCTGCACCTCGTCGGCGATGAAGACGATGCCGTTGGCGCGGCAGAACTCCACGATCTTCGGCAGGAAGCCGCGGGCCGGCTCGATGAAGCCGCCCTCGCCCGCGATCGGCTCGATGAGCACCGCCGCGACGTTCTCCGCGCCGATCTGCTTGTTGATCATGTCGATCGCCTGGGCCGCGGCCTCTTCGGCGCAGTTGTCCGGGCCGGTCGGCCAGCGGAACGGGTAGGCGAGCGGCACCCGGTACACCTCGGGCGCGAACGGCCCGAACCCGTGCTTGTACGGCATGCTCTTGGCCGTCAGCGTCATCGTCAGCAGCGTGCGGCCGTGGTAGCCGTGGTCGAAGACGACGACCGCCTGCCGTCCGGTGGCGTGCCGGGCGACCTTGACCGCGTTCTCGACGGCCTCCGCGCCGCTGTTGACCAGGAACGTGCGCTTCTCGTGGTCGCCGGGCGTGAGCTCGTTGAGCTTCTCGCACACCGCGACGTACGACTCGTAGGGGGCGACCATGAAACAGGTGTGGGTGAAGTCGGCGACCTGCTTCTGCACGCGCTCGACGACCCGGGGGGCGGCGTTGCCGACGTTGGTCACGGCGATGCCGGAGCCGAAGTCGATCAGCGAGTTGCCGTCCGCGTCGACGATCACACCGCCGCCCGCGTGGGTCACGAAGACGGGCAGCGTGGTGCCGATGCCCGGAGGCACGGCGGACTGCTTGCGCGCGAACAGCTCGCGCGACCGCGGACCGGGGATCTCGGTGACGAGGCGGCGCTCCTGCGGGAGCTGGGGGCCGCCGTGCGTGGTGGCAGTGCTCATATCTCAGACGGTACGGCCGCCACCTCCACCAGCCGATATGCCGCTATGTCAGAATGTAGGCGTACTTTTGGCCGGTGAGGACAAGCCGGTTGTTCGGGGGGAAGAGCAGTGGCACCCACGCTGCGCCGGATCACCGCGATCGTACCGCTCCACCTGGAGGTTCTCGCCGGGCGGAACGGCCTCGACCGCCACGTCCGCTGGGTCGCGGTGAGCGAGTTGGAGGACCCAACGCCGTTCCTCGAGGGCGGCGAACTGGTGCTCACGACCGGCATGCGCCTGTCCGCCGGCGACGCCGTGCCGTACGTCTCCCGGCTCGTGGCCCGGGGCGTCACCGGGCTGGGGTTCGGGGTGGGGCTGAGCCACGACGCCGTGCCGGCCGCCTTCGCCGAGGCGGCCGAGGCCGTCGGGCTGCCGCTGGTCGAGGTGCCGAGAAACACGCCCTTCATCGCGATCGGCAAGGCCGTCAGCGACCTGCTCGCGGGGGAGCAGTACGAGGAGATCAGCCGTGCCTTCGCCGCGCAGGGCAGGCTCACCCGCGCCGCCCTCCAGCGGGAGGGGCCGGTGGCCGTGGTGGACCGGCTGGCCCGGGAGATCGGCGGCTGGGCGCTGCTGCTCGACCCTGCGGGCGCCGTACGGCATGCCGCGGACGCGACCGGCCGCCGCGCCGGCCTGGGTGACAAGCAAGCCGGTGACAAGCAGGCCGGCCCGGGTGACAAGCAAGCGGGCGGCAAGCATGTCGCTCCGGGCGGCAAGCACGGTGCGGCGGGGGATTGGGCGCGGGAGACGGCCCGGTCGCTGGAGCCCGAGATCGCCCGGCTGCGGAGCGCGCCGTCCCTGGCGAGTCTCGCGCTGTCCAACCCGGACGAGCACGTCGTCGTCCAGCCGCTGGGCCGCAGGGGATTCTTCGCGGTGGGGTCGCCGCGGCCGTTCTCGCCCATCGCGCACACGGTCGTCAACGCGGCCGGGTCCCTGCTGACGCTGGCGCTGGAACAGGGCAGGGAGCAGCGGTCGGCGGCGGCGCACGTGCGGTCGGCGGTGCTCCGGCTGCTGCTGGCCGGTGAGACGCGGGCCGCCGCGGAGACGCTGGCGGCCCTGGGCATGCGGCTGCCGGGGGAGCCGGTGACGGTCCTCGCCTGCGACACCCCCGACCCGCAGGCGCTGACCGAGGCGCTGACCGGGGCGGCGCCCGGCCCGCGCGCCGCCTTCGCGGCCACGGGAAAGTCGAAGGGCGCGCCGGCCGCCGAGGTGTCGCGGGCGGTGCCCTCCTGTTTCACCGCGCCCTGGGAAGGGCTGCTCGTCGTGCTGGCCCCGGACCCGTACGCCGACGAGGTCGTCGCGCTGGCCGCGCGGCACGGCCGGGTGGGTGTCAGCGCACCCGGTGTGGAGCTCGCGCGTTTCGAGAGCCGTGTGGAAGACCGTATGGAAAGCCGTATGGAAAGCCGTATGGAAAGCCGTACGGAAGCCGATGCAGCTGCCGCCGGATCGGCGGCCCGGGGCGCGTCCCGCCCGGATCTCGCCGCCGGGCTCGGCCGTGTCTCCGACCGGGCTCCCGATCGTGTCCCCGACCGTGTCCCCGACCGGGCCCTCGCCGCCGCCCTCGACCGGGCCCTCGACCAGGCGCGGCGGGCGCTCGTCTCGGCCTCGCCGGTGGCGCGCTTCAGCGAGCTCGCCGGGCGCGGGCTGCTGTCGCTGCTCGACCCGGCCGCGGCCGCGTCGTTCGCGGCGGCGATCCTCGCGCCGCTCCGCTCGTACGGCTCGCGCGCCGATCTGGTCGAGTCGCTGCGCGCCTACCTTGCCAGCAACGGCCACTGGGACGCTGCGGCGCAGCGCCTGGGCGTGCACCGGCACACACTGCGATACCGGATGAAGCGGGTGAGCGAGCTGCTCGGGCGCGACCTGGACGATCCCGCCGTCCGGGCCGAGCTGTGGATCGCGCTGTGCCTGTGACGCCGGTCAGGCCGAGGGGCGGGCGAGGAAAGCGCGGATGGTGGCGTCGGTGACGATCTCGTACGTCTTGCCGTCGGGCAGGTGCCCGGCACGTTCCAGGCTGAGCGCGCCCTGAGCCGCGGCCCACAGCGCGTCGGCGATCTTCCGGGGCTGGGTGGGCACGAGGTGACCGGTGGAGATGCAGTCGGCGATCACCCGGTCGACGATGTTGAGCGCGGCCCTCGCGAGCGTGCGGGCGCGCTCGCTCGGCACGAAGCCGGGGATGGCCCGCTCGAACATGAGGCTGTAGTAACCGGGCTCGGCCAGCGCCGCCTCCCGGTACGCGGGACCGAGCAGGCTCAGGTGCTCCAGCGGGTCGTTGCGCTGCGGCACGGCCTCCAGTCTGCGCCGAAACCGCTCGAAGCCCTCCAGGTAGAGCGCCTCGGCCAGTCCCTCCTTGCTGCCGAACATCGTGTAGATGACCTGGGTGGAGCAGCCGGCCTCGGCGGCGATCCTGCGTACGGTGAGGCTCTCCGGCCCGGCTTTGGCGAGCAGGTCGTTGGCGACGTCGAGGAGACGGGTGCGCAGCTCGTCGTAGTTGCTGCGATGGCCGCGTGCGTAGGCACCCTGAAGACCGAGCGGCGCCGGCGTACCCATCAGCGACGAGCCCTTCTCATATTGGGGGTCTCGCGACAGACCCGGATGATGACTTAACCATGCCGCTCGGCTTTCAAACCGCAGTGAAACAGAAAACATCATGAAATTGCCGCGCATCTGTGACATGTGAGAAGTTGTCCATGATGGCGCGGCGGGGGACGGTGATTGGCCCGTCCGGCGTAGCGACCGGCTCCCACCAGGTGGCATAGCGTGAAGACATGGACGTAGGCCGCACTTCCGATCCCCGCCCCTTCTGGCTCGCCGGGCGCCCCGCGACGGGGGACGCCGACCAGGCCGTGACCAATCCTCACGACGGCCAGGTCGTCGGCGTCCACTCGGTGCCGACCCCCGAGCAGGTCGAGCAGGCCGTGGCCGCCGCGGACGCGGTGCGCAAGCAGGCCGCCGCGCTGCCCATCCACGTACGCGCCGAGGCGCTGGCCCACGTGGCCCGGCGGCTGACCGAGCGCGCCGAGGAGATCGCCCGCCTGATCAGCGCGGAGAACGGCAAGCCGATCTTCTGGGCGCGCGGCGAGGTGGGCCGCGCGATCTCGACGTTCCGCTTCGGCGCCGAGGAGGCCCGCCGCTTCAGCGGCGAGGTGCAGCGGCTCGACACCGAGCCCGCGGCCCAGGGACGGCTCGCCTACGTCTCCCGCGTGCCGCACGGCCCGGTGCTGGCGATCACCCCGTTCAACTTCCCGCTCAACCTGGTGGCGCACAAGGTCGCTCCCGCCATCGCCGTGGGCGCGCCCATCGTGGTCAAGCCCGCCCCCGCGACCCCGCTGTCGGCGCTCGTGCTCGGCGAGATCCTGGCCGAGACCGACCTGCCGGAGGGCATGTTCTCCGTGCTGCCGGTGCCCAACGACCGGGCGTCCTCCCTGGTGGAGGACCCACGGCTGCCCGTCGTCTCCTTCACCGGCTCCGGCCCGGTCGGCTACTCGATCATGGACAGCGTGCCGCGCAAGCACGTCACGCTCGAACTCGGCGGCAACGCCGCCGCGGTCGTGCTGGCCGACGCCGACCTCGACTGGGCGGCGAGCCGCGTGGCGCTGTTCTCCAACTACCAGGCGGGTCAGAGCTGCATCGCGGTGCAGCGGGTGATCGTGGAGGACGGGGTCGCCGACGCGTTCACCGACAAGCTCGTCGCCGCCGTCGGCGCGCTCGTGACGGGCGACCCCGCGGACGACAAGACGCAGGTCGGCCCCCTCGTCAGCGAGGACGCCGCGATCCGCGTCGAGAGCTGGGTCAACGAGGCCGTCTCGGCCGGGGCGCGCCTGCTGGCGGGCGGCACCAGGGACGGCGCGACCGTCACCCCCACCGTGCTTGCCGACGTGCCCGCCGACACCAAGGTGGCCTGCGAGGAGGTCTTCGGGCCGGTCATGATCGTGCAGCGGGTCGCCTCGGTCGACGAGGCGTTCGCCGCGGTCAACGACTCCCGCTACGGCCTGCAGGCCGGGGTCTTCACCCGCAGCCTGGACGTCGCCTTCCGGGCCAACCGGGAGCTCGAGGTCGGCGGCGTCATCATCGGCGACGTGCCGTCCTACCGGGCCGACCAGATGCCGTACGGCGGAGTGAAGGAGTCGGGTGTGGGCCGCGAGGGGCTCCGCTCTGCCATGGAGGACTTCACCTACGAGAAGGTCATGGTGCTCACCGGCCTCACGCTGTAGAACCACGCGTCCGAGGGGCCCGGGGGACCGTCGTCCCCCGGGCCCCTCGTCGTGGGAGGCCCGCGCCTTCAGAGGAGGCCCGCGTTCTTAGAGGAGATCCAGCGCCTTGGCGAGGCCGGGGTCGCGGCCCGTGGCCAGGTCGAGGGCCGTCATGGGGGCGTAGTGGTCGACGGGGACGCCGATCGTGTCGATGGTCTCCCGGGCCGGTCCGAGGTGCCGGACCTTGGGCAGCAGCAGCACGCTCCCGTCGTCGAGAAGGTATGCCTCGGCCGGGCCCGAGACGGCCCCCGCGGTACGGGTTCCGACGAGGATGCCCAGGCCGTTGTCCTTCACGGCCGCGCTGAAGTCCTCGCAGGCCGAGGCGCACGCGCGGTCGGTGAGCACGACCAGGCGCAGCCCGAGCAGGGGGACGGTGTCGTCGGTGCGATTGGCCGCGCACTCGCCTTTGAGCGGGCAGAAGTAGCTGGTCACCCTGCCGTGCGCGAACGCGCCGAGCAGCCGGGTCACCTCGCGCGGCGACCCGCCGCCGTTGCCGCGCAGATCGAGGACGACCGCCTTGGACGTGTCCTTCAGCCTGTCGATCACCTGGTCGGCCGCGCCCTGGAAGAACCCGGGGACCTTGACGTAGGTGACGCCGCCGGGGAGCGTCTTCGACGTCACCGCAGGTTGCTGCTCTTCGACGGGACCCTCCGTGAGCTTCACGGTTCTGACGCGTCCCGTCGTGGGCCGCTTCAGCGTGAGCCGTACGGTGCCGGAGGTGAGCGCGCCGATGAGGCTCTGGTTCACCGTGTCGCCGATGAACGCCGGTATGCCGTCGGCCTTCAGGATGATGTCGCCGGGCCGGATGCCGGCCTTGTCCGCCGGGCTGCGGGGCAGGACGCGGGTGACGAACAGCGGCGGCCGGGCCGCGGGGTCGAACCGCGGGCCCTGCACGGCCGACAGGCCCGCGATGCCCGTCCCGGTCGGCTCGCCCTCCCTCGGCGGAGTGGGCCTCTCCACCCGGGCGTGGTTGTCGTGGAGCCCGGCGACCATGCCGGTGATCGCGGCGCGCAGCGCGCCCGGGTCGCCGGTGCCGACGACATCGGCGAACGCGGTCCAGTCGGCGTCGCGGTCTCCCGTCAGCGCGGGCAGGCGAAGGCCGGCCGTGTCGGCTTCGCGCCGCATCAGATCCTGGGTGTACGCGGCGAGGGCGTCCCGCAGCAGGGCCTTCGAATCCAGCACGGGCCCGCTGTAGTAGTTGTCCAGCACGCAGTCGTACGCCTGCCGGAGCGTGTTCGCCGACGTGGGCGGCGCGGACTCGGGCGGCGGCGCGGTCATCCGGGCACACGCGCCGCCCGTGGCAGCCTGCGCGGTGGCAGCCTGCGCGGTGGCAGCCTGCACGGTGGCAGCCTGCACGGTGGGGGCCGGGAGGGAAGCGGACAGGGTGCCGGTTGCCAGCAGGACGGCGGCGCAGAATGTTCTGATCATGTCCGTCAGCGTGGCCACGGGCGGGTTGCGCGGTCGTGAACGGAACCGTTAACGCCGCTGTTACCCCGCTTCGACTACGAACGTCGGCATGCGGGTACTCGTGGCCGAAGACGAGCGCGATCTGGCCGACCTCGTCGCGTTGGGACTGCGCCGCCACGCCATGGCGGTCGACGTGGTGTACGACGGTGCCGCCGCGGCCGAGCGGCTCGCGGTGAGCGACTACGACGTCCTCGTGCTCGATCGGGACCTGCCCGAGCTGCACGGCGACCTCGTGTGCCGCGAGCTGGTGGGGCGCGGGAGCCGTACGCGGATCCTCATGATGACGGCGGCGGCGTCGGTGCCTGAGCGGGTCGCCGGCCTCGGCATGGGAGCCGACGACTACCTGCCCAAGCCCTTCGACTTCACGGAGTTGGTCGCGCGAGTACGTGCGCTGGGGCGGCGCAGCCGCGAACAGGTGCCCCCCGTGCTGACCCGGCACGGGATCGTGCTCGACACGCACCGGCTCCAGGCGTCCAGGGAGGGGCGGCACCTGCACCTGTCGCTCAAGGAGTTCGCGGTCCTGGAGGTGCTGATGCGGGCGGAGGGCGCGGTGGTGAGCGCCGAGCGGCTCCTGGAGGAGGCGTGGGACGAGAACGCCGACCCGTTCACGACCGTGGTGCGGGTCGTGGTCAGCCGCCTGCGCGCGAAGCTGGGCGACCCGCCGTGCATCCAGACCGTCCCCGGCGCGGGATACGTGCTGTGACGACGGTCCGGGTACGGCTCACGCTGATCTACTCGGGGCTGTTCCTGCTCACCTCCGTCGTGCTGCTGGTCATCGTCAACACGCTGTTGCGCATGGCGCTGCACTCGCGGATCGAGAGCTTTCGCGCGCCGGGGGCGGGAGGGGCTCCGCCGGCCCCGGCCGCCGCGTTCACCGGATCGAAGGCGGAGCCGCTCCCGCCGCTGTCCGAGCTGGCTCGGGAAGTGATCCACTATCAGTGGGACGTGAGCGCGCTGGCGATCGGCGCCCTGACCCTGGTGTCGGTGGTCGTGGGATGGCTGATCGCGGGGCGGATCCTGCGGCCCCTCCACCGGATCACCGCCACCGCGCAGCGGCTGTCCCTGTCCACCCTGCACGAGCGGATCGCCCTCTCAGGGCCGCGCGACGAGCTGAAGGAGCTGGCCGACACGTTCGACGCCATGCTCGACCGGCTGGAGCGCTCCGTCGAGGGACAGCGGCGGTTCATCGCGAACGCGTCCCACGAGCTGCGGACCCCGCTGGCCGTGCAGCGGACGGCGATCGAGGTCGGCCTGCCCGAGGACGTCGGCGAGATCCGCGACAAACTCCTTTTGCACAACCACCGCATCGAGAGCCTCATCGACGCCCTGCTGGTCCTCTCGCAGGCCGAGCACGGCCTGCAGAAGCGGGCTCCCGTGTCCTTTCACGAGGTCGTACGGCTCGTCCTGGCCGAGGCGGACTCCGGCGAGGTGAGCGTGACGGCGCGGATGGAGCCGTTCGTCGTCCACGGCGACCCGGTCCTGCTGAACCGGCTCGTCACCAACCTCGTCGACAACGCCGTGCGCTACAACCACCCCGGCGGCGCCGTCGAGGTGACGCTCGCCGGGGGCGTGCTGACGGTGCGCAACACCGGTCCCGAGGTGCCGGCCGAACGCTTCGGCAACCTCTTCGCGCCCTTCCGGCGCCTGCACACGACGCGCGGGCAGGGCGCGGGGCTCGGTCTGTCGATCGTCGCGTCGATCGCGACGGCGCACGGGGCCGCCGTACGAGCGCGCCCGAATCCCGGCGGCGGCCTCGAGGTCGTCGTGACGTTCCCGGCGGACCCGTAGGTCAGTCGCGGGGGCGCAGGCCGTCGAAGAGGACGGCGAGCGTACGACGGCGCAGTTCGTCGCTCCACTGGTTGCGCTCGGCCGCCAGGCACGCCCCGGACAGCAGGGCCAGCAGTTCGGGCATCCGGAGGTCGGGCCGCACCGCGCCCGCCTCCTGCGCGGCCGTGAGCAGCCTCTCGATCGCCTGCCGCATGTCGCGGCTGACGTCGGCCGTCCCGGCCTTGGGATCGACGCCGGCCCCGGCGAGCAGGTCGGCAGCGGTCTTCTTCCGTGCGGCGTCCACCACGATGCGATCGAGGAACGTGAAGAAGGCCGTGCCCGGATCCGGCGACGGCGTGTCCGCCTCCGCCAGGAGCCGTCGCGTACGGTCGACGATCACCGCTTGGTAGAGCGCCTCCTGTGTGGGGAAGTGCCGGTAGATCGTGCCGAGCCCCACCCCTGCCTCCTGGGCGACCGCGCGCACCGACGCGGACATCCCGTCGCGGGCCAGCACGGCCTCGGCCGCCTTCAGGATCCGCTCCCGGTTGCGCTGCGCGTCGGCACGCCGGGGCCTGGCTTCGCCGGTCATCGTCCTCCTCGTCACGTTGACAACCGGAACACGTGTTCCGTATCGTCTCCAGCCAACCGGAACAGGCGTTCCTGATACTAGGGGAGGACACGTGATGGAGTACGCCACGCTCGGCCGTTCGGGACTGCGGGTCTCCACGGCGTGCCTCGGCACGATGAACTTCGGCGCCCCCGGGGGCTGCGACGAGCCGGAGGCCGCCGGCATCGTGGACGCCTTCCTGGAGGCGGGCGGGAACGTCATCGACACGGCCGACGCCTACAACGGCGGCGAGGCGGAGCGGATCGTCGGCCGGGCCGTGCGGGGCAGGCGGGACGCGGTGGTGCTCGCCACCAAGGCGTTCCTGCCGCAGGGGCCCGGTCCCAACGAGCGCGGGCTGTCCCGGGCCCACCTCACCAGGGCGCTGGAGGGCAGCCTGCGCCGGCTCGGGACCGACCACATCGACCTCTACCAGTGCCACCAGTGGGACGACTCGACTCCGATAGAGGAGACCATGGCGACCCTGGACGGCTTCGTACGGTCAGGCAAGGTGCGGTACGCCGGCTGCTCGAACTTCACCGCGGCGCAGATCGTGGAGGCCCAGTGGGCCGCACAGCGGGCGGGCGGGACGCCGTTCGTCAGCCTCCAGCCGCAGTACTCGCTGGTGGCCAGGAGCATCGAAGCGGAGATCCTCCCCGCCTGCCGGCGGCACGGGCTCGGCACGCTGGTCTGGTCGCCCCTCGGCGGCGGCGTGCTCGCCGGGCGCTACCGCCGGGGCGAGGCACCCGGGGCCGGCACCCGGCTGGGCCGGCTCATGGCCTCGCCCATGCCCCGGGCCCGCGCCTGGGCCGAGGGCTTCCTGAACGAGCCCAACCTCACGATCGCCGAGCACGTCGCCGACGCCGCCGCGGGGCTCGGCGTCGCCCCGGCGGCCGTGGCGCTGGCCTGGGTGCGGCGCAGGCCGGAGGTGACCTCGGTCATCGTCGGGCCCCGCACGCTCGACCAGTTGCGCGGCAACCTCACCGGACTCGGCCTCGACCTGCCGCCCGAGGTCGCCGATCATCTCGACGAGATCTCCCGCTGACGGGTGCGAACAGCGGTGACCGGGTGTACGACACCCGGCGCGGGGCAGCGGGACGTCCGCGGACATGCTGGCCAAGTGAACGGGACGCCTGAAATGTCGGAATTATCACCGCAGGTAGGGGAGCATCCCGACGGGGTCGAACTGCTGCGCGGTACGCCGGGGCTGAAGGTGCTGGACGACGATGACGACGATCCCGTCCTCGTGCGCGCCGACGGCGGCCCGGTGGACACCTGGCGCGAGCACTACCCGTACGACCACCGCATCTCCCGGCAGGAGTACGACCGGCACAAGCGGCTGCTGCAGATCGAGCTGCTGAAGCTGCAGTACTGGCTGAAGGACACCGGCGGTCGCCTGGTCATCCTGTTCGAGGGACGGGACGCGGCCGGCAAGGGCGGCACCATCAAGCGCTTCATGGAGCACCTCAACCCCCGCGGCGCGACCGTGGTGGCGCTGGAGAAGCCCAGCGGGCGCGAGCGCGGCCAGTGGTACTTCCAGCGGTACGTCGAGCACCTCCCGGCCGCCGGGGAGATCGTGCTGTTCGACCGGTCCTGGTACAACCGCGCCGGAGTCGAGCGGGTCATGGGCTTCTGCACTCCGGAGGAGTACATGGAGTTCATGTACCAGGCGCCGCTGTTCGAGCGGATGCTCGTGCGCGACGGCATCCGCCTGGTCAAGCTGTGGTTCTCGGTGTCGCGGGCCGAGCAGCGCACCCGGTTCGTCATCCGCCAGGTGGACCCCGTGCGGCAGTGGAAGCTGTCGCCGATGGACATCGCCTCGCTGGACCTGTGGGACGAGTACACCCGGGCCAAGGAGGACATGTTCCTCAACACCGACACCGAGGACGCCCCCTGGACGATCATCAAGAGCAACGACAAGAAGCGCGGCAGGCTGGAGGCGATGCGCTACGTCCTGTCCTTGTACGAGTACGACGACAAGGACCCCACGGTGGTGGGCGAGCCCGACCCCTTGATCGTCCGGTCCGCCGCCGACATCGTGGACGAGGACAACGCCGAGCCGCTGTCGCCGTTCTGACCCGTCAGGCCCGCTCGGCCGTGCGGAACAGGTCGCGTACGGCGGAGCCGAAGTAGGGGCCGTACATCGTGCGGTGGTCGTTGCTGTACTTGAAGCTGCTGACGGACGTCAGGGTGCCACGGCCGGAGGCCGGGTCGAAGCCGCTGAGCCAGGGCCCGCCGCTGGCCCCCGCCGTGAGGTCGCAGCGCAGGCCCTGGTCGCGGGTCTGCCTCTGCGGGTCGCCGTGGGGGACGCCCGCGCAGTACAGCAGCCGCTCGCCGTCGTACGGGGGATCCGCGGGGAACCCGAAACCGTAGGTCCGGTGGCCCCGGGGCGGATCGAAGGAGATGGGCTGCCCGCCCACCGTGTCGGTCAGGTGCTGCCCGGCGAGGTCCTCCACGGCGACCATGCCCACGTCGTAGTCGTCGTTCCCGGAGCGCGACCAGGGCCCGGCGACGAACATCCGCCGCGCGGGGAAGGCGCCGTACGGCTGCTGCCCATCGTCGTATCCGGGAACGAAGGTCCAGTTCTCCGCCCAGTCCCCGGCACCGTCCTTGACGCAGTGCCCTGCGGTGACGACCAGATCCCTGTTCGCGCTGCGCACGGCGCTGGCGGAGCAGGAGAAGTCCACCCCGTTCAGCGTGAGGAAGACCCTGCCGGTGGTCCTCGTCACCGAACCGCCCGCCGCCCAGCGCGTGCCGCTCGTGGTCGCCGGGGGCATCGCCGCCGCCTGCCGTGTCCTGCTGGGGGACCGCCGCGCCGCGTGGTCGGGCGCGAGGACCGGCCTGGCGGCCGGCGGCAGGGCGGCCCGGGCGACGGGGGGCAAGGCAGCCCTGGCGATGAGCGGCAGCGCCGGCTCCGGGGGAGCGGCCGGCGGAAGGATCGATGGGGTGCCGGGCCGGGCGGCCGTGATCCTCCGCAGGTCCCCCAGCAGCCCGATCGGGACCGCCCGCGCCATCCGCTGCGGTGTCCAGTAGGTCCCGGGGGCGTGCCCGGCCACGTGCTCCACGACGTCCGCCACCGGGGAGACCTCCCGGTCGGGGGCTCCCAGGAGTCCGGTGACGAGGGCGGTGACGGCAAGCAAGGGGAGGCTCGGAGTCATGGCTCCCGAGTCTGGACCACGAGAAGTGTTCTTGTGGTTACTTTCGGTGAATCAGGTGAGGGCCGTGTTCTGGGCCGTGTTGTAGACCGCCTCGGCCTCCGGGCCGAAGTAGGGGCCGAACATCCAGTAGGACGCGAAGTTGTACTTGAAGCTGTTCACCGAGTTGAGCATGCCGCTGCCGGTGCTCTCGCTGAAGTTGAGGAACCACGGGCCGCCGCTGGCACCGCCGGTCATGCCACAGCTCAGCCCCTGGTCCTGTGAGCTGAGGAAGTCGTCGAACGTCCGTCCGCTGCAGTAGACCAGCTTCGACCCGTCATACGGCGCGCCCGCGGGGTAGCCGAAGGCGTACGTCTGGCGCCCGCGCGGCTGGTTGAACGCGACGCCCTGGCCGCCGACGACGTCGGTGAGGCTCTTGCCGCCCTGCGGTGCGACGACGGCGGCGGCGACGTCGTAGTTCATGTTCTCGCCGGAGTTCCACTGCGAGGTGGTGAGCAGGGTGGTCGCCGGCCAGGTGCCGTTGGGCCGGTTGCCCTGGTCGTAGCCCGGGACGAAGACCCAGTTGGCGTGGAAGGCGCCGTTCAGCTTCACGCAGTGCCCCGCGGTGATGACCACGCTCTTGTTGGCGCTGGTGACGGCCGTGCCCGAGCAGGAGGCGTTCCGCCCGGCGTCCGATCCCGCCGTGACCGTGAAGAACACCCTCCCCGTCGTCTTCGTCACCGTCCCGCCCGCCGCCCAGGACGAGCCGGAGGTCCGCGACGAGACACGGGCCGCGGCGGCCGTGCCGGTGGCGGCGGTCAGGGTGGCGGCGGTCAGGGTGGCGGCGGTCAGAGTGGGGGCGACGGTCGCGGGCCGCGCCGCGGGCGCGTCGGCGGGCGCGGAACCGGGCGCGGAACCGGGCGCGGAACCGGCCGTGGACCCGGTTGCGGTCCCGGCCGTGGAGTCGGCCGCAGCGAAGTGCCGGTCGCCGGTGCCGGGCGCGTCCAGCGGCTCCGCGGCCTCCATCCGCGCGACGGTCCAGAACTTCTTGACCGTACGCTGCTCCGTCGTCGTGTCGGCCGCCTCGTGAACGGCGGGCCGGGGGCCGGCGGCGGCCGACCGCGTGGCGGTTCCTGTCGCGGTCGCCGCGGCGCTGTGCGCGGCGGGGAGCATCGCTCCCGCCGCCGCGAGGACGGGGACCGCGAGAACGGCGAGACGTCGTGCCGAGGGGTGCATGCCTACCTCCGTGTCGGGATGTCCTGACGCGGGAAAGTAGCGACGCCTTCGACCGGATTTCTCGCAATCCGCCTATACGGTTATGGGCAGATTCGGGCATATATGTGCTGGTCTCTCCCCAGTACCTTTTCTGCTCAGTGCCTTTCTCCTCGGCACCGGCCGTCCCGCCTACGGCGCGTGCCGTTGCGGGCCCGCGGGCCGCCTCGGAGACAATGAGGGAATGAGCTCCCAACCGCAGCCCCGGTCTGTCGTCGTGCTGGGTTCGACCGGCTCCATCGGCACCCAGGCTCTCGACGTCGTCGCCAACGCCCCCGGACGGTTCCGCGTCACCGCGCTCGCCGCGGGCGGCGGCCGGGTCGACCTGCTGGCGAGGCAGGCGGCCGACTTCGGAGTCGAGGCGGTGGCGGTCGCCGACCCCGCGGCCGTACCGGCGCTGCGCGAGGCCCTGGCGGCGGCGGGCGCGCGGGCGAGGGTGCTGGCGGGCCCGGAGGGGGTGGCGGAGGTCGCGGCGTCGCCCTGCGACATCGTGCTCAACGGCATCACGGGGGCCCTGGGGCTGACCTCCACGCTCGCCGCGCTTGAGGCGGGCCGGGTGCTCGCGCTGGCCAACAAGGAGTCGCTGATCGTGGGCGGCCCGCTGGTCAAGCGCCTGGCCGGGCCGGGGCAGATGATCCCGGTGGACTCCGAGCACTCCGCGCTCGCCCAGTGCCTGTGGGCGGCCGGGCCGGGCGGGGCCGACCCGGCCGCTGTACGGCGGCTGGTGGTGACGGCGAGTGGCGGCCCGTTCCGGGGCAGGAAGCGGGCCGAGCTGACGGACGTGACGCCGGAGATGGCGCTGAACCACCCGACCTGGAGCATGGGCCCGGTCATCACGGTGAACTCGGCGACGCTCGTGAACAAGGGCCTGGAGGTCATCGAGGCCCATCTGCTGTTCGACATCGGGTTCGACCGGATCGAGGTGGTGGTCCACCCGCAGTCGATCATCCACTCGATGGTGGAGTTCGCCGACGGCTCGACGATCGCGCAGGCGAGCCCGCCCGACATGCGGCTGCCGATCTCGCTCGCGCTGGCCTACCCCGAGCGGGTGCCCGGCGCGGCCCGGGCGGTCGACTGGACCACGGCCCACACCTGGACCTTCGAGCCGCTCGACGACGAGGCGTTCCCGTCGGTCGCGCTGGCCCGTCACGTGGGCGCCCTGGGCGGCACGGCGCCGGCGGTCTACAACGCGGCGAACGAGGTGTGCGTGGAGGCGTTCCTGAAGGGCGCCCTGCCGTTCCTCGGCATCGTGGACACGGTGGAACGCGTGGTGGCCGCCCACGCCCCCGGCCCGGCGGCGTCCGTCGAGGAGGTCCTCGAGGCGGACGCGTGGGCGAGGGCGCGGGCGGCCGAGCTGACGAGCTGAGCCCGTGGCGCGACCCGGGTCAGGCGGGTCGCGCCGCGGGCCGGCGGGGTCAGGCCGCCGAGCAGGCCAGCGTCGGGGTGCTGCCGCTCGATCCGTTGGCCAGGAAGCCGAACGTGGTCGAGGCGCCGGCGCCCAGACTGCCGTTGTAGCTCACGTTCTTCACGCTTATGTCGCTGCCGGATTGGCTGAGCGTGCCGTTCCAGACCTGCGTGATCGTGACGCCGCTCGGCTGGGTCCACTTGACGGTCCAGCCGCCGATGGACGAGGAGCCGGCCTTCACCGTCACCTCACCCTGGAAGCCACCGCTCCACGAGTTGGTGACCTTGTAGGTGGCCGAGCAGCCGCCGGGGCCGCCGGTCGGGCTCGTCGTCGGGCTCGGCGACGGGCTGGGCGACGGGCTGGGCGTCGGGCTGGGCGAGGTGTTGGGGGTACGGGAGGGCGAGGCCGACGGGGAGACGGGCGGGGTGGGGGACGGGCTGGTGGGCGGGTTGCCCGGGTCGCCGACACCGGTCACCTCGCCGTTGCCGCCGTCGAAGACGACGTCGGAGCAGCTGTAGAACGTCTCGTTGCTGTCCGAGCGCTGCCACACGGTGTAGACGATGTGGCGGCCGCTCTTGCCGGACGGCAGCTTGGCGTTCCAGTAGTAGTAGGCGTTCTCGTTGCCCGGCGAGCCGACGCTCGGCGGGTCGGTCACGCTGTCGAAAGGCGTGGACTCCAGGTCGCTCCACGCCAGCGGACGGGTCGGGCTCCAGGAGTCCTTCGTGATGTACGAGCGGAACGTGCCGGGGTGGGCCGCCCACTTGTTGTACTTGTACTGGATGGTCGCCCCCGAAGTGAGGTGGGTGACCGGCCAGTCGTTGCGGGCGAGGTCGAATCCGCTGAAGTCGTAGACGACCGCGCCGCCGCTGCACAGCTTGCCGTCCGGGATGAAGCCGGACATCCGGCCCGCGCCGTCCGAGCGCAGCACGGCGAACCAGTTGTACAGCGAGTTGGTCCCGCTCTGGGCGACCGCGGCCGCGCAGGCCGGGTTCTTCGGCTGGATGGCGCCGTTCTGGGTCAGGCCGTCCTTCCAGCACAGGTACGTGCGGCTGCCGGGCATCATCGGGGCGCCGTGCGCGGACGCCGGGGAGGCGAGCACGACGGCGGAGACGAGGGCGGACAGCGCGGCGACGATCAGGCCGATCATCACCTTCGTTGGTCTTCTTCGTGGTCTACCCACGGGCTACCCTTTCGCGTGGTCATGGCTGCCGCACTCGTGGTGCAGCACGGCACCGCCGACGGCGCGAGCACGTCGGCCCGGGGGGACAGCCGTTGACTTACCGACCAGGTGGTGCGAGAGCGCTCACGCGATTCGGACTCTAGGTCGGCACCCGCGCCCTGCCCACCCGTCCGCGGCCGCGGCAGCCGTTCGCGCAGGTGGCGGCTCCTTCTTCGGCCACGGGTCATGAAACCTTCATTCCTCGTGAAAAGGTTTCGGGCCGTCCGTCCCCTCGGCACTCCTTAGACTGGGAGGACCCCTCCATCGGGTGTCGCCTATTACACAAGGTGCAGAAATGTCTGTTGATCTCGGGATTCCCGCCGTACGGACCCAGCCGATCGCCAAGCGGCGGGTGTCACGTCAGATCATGGTCGGCTCGGTCCCCGTCGGCGGGGACGCGCCGGTCTCAGTGCAGTCCATGACCACCACGCTGACCGCCGACGTCAACGCCACCCTGCAGCAGATCGCCGAGCTCACCGCGACGGGCTGCCAGATCGTCCGCGTCGCGGTCCCCTCGCAGGACGACGCGGACGCGCTGCCGGCCATCGCGAGGAAGTCCAAGATCCCCGTCATCGCCGACATCCATTTCCAGCCCAAATACGTCTTCGCGGCGATCGACGCCGGGTGCGCGGCCGTCCGGGTTAACCCCGGGAACATCAAGAAGTTCGACGACAAGGTCGGCGAGATCGCCCGCGCCGCCTCCGACGCCGGCGTGCCGATCAGGATCGGCGTCAACGCCGGCTCGCTCGACCCGCGCCTGCTGCAGAAGTACGGCAAGGCCACCCCGGAGGCCCTGGTCGAGTCGGCGCTGTGGGAATGCTCCCTGTTCGAGGAGCACGGCTTCCGCGACATCAAGATCTCGGTCAAGCACAACGACCCGGTCGTCATGGTCCAGGCGTACCGGCTGCTCGCCCAGCGCTGCGACTACCCGCTGCACCTCGGCGTGACCGAGGCGGGGCCGGCCTTCCAGGGCACGATCAAGTCCGCGGTGGCGTTCGGCGCGCTGCTCGCCGAGGGGATCGGCGACACCATCCGGGTGTCGCTGTCGGCGCCTCCGGTCGAGGAGGTCAAGGTCGGCACGCAGATCCTCGAGTCGCTGGGCCTGCGCGAGCGGGGCCTGGAGATCGTCTCCTGCCCGTCCTGCGGCCGCGCCCAGGTCGACGTGTACACCCTCGCCGAGCAGGTGCAGGCCGGGCTGACCGGGCTCAAGGTGCCGCTGCGCGTGGCCGTGATGGGCTGTGTGGTCAACGGTCCCGGCGAGGCCAGGGAGGCCGACCTCGGCGTCGCCTCCGGCAACGGCAAGGGCCAGATCTTCGTGAAGGGCGAGGTCATCAAGACCGTCGCCGAGTCGCAGATCGTCGAGACCCTCATCGAGGAGGCCCTGCGCCTGGCCGAGGAGATGGGCGTCGACGTGGACCTCGACGAGGACGAGGCCGCCGGTCCGGAGGTCGTCGTCGGCTGACCCCGCATTACAGTTAGCAATGCTCTGACTACACAATGGCAATGATCGGGTAGTACGGACCGTACCCGGCCGATCACATCGCGAAGCTGTCCTCTGCTGTTAGGAAGCAGAGGAGCAATGCCGGTGAAGCGGGTCGTTGGTGTGGTCGCGGGCGTGGCGACGCTGGTCGCCGGGCTGGTCGGACCGGAAGGGGTAGCCGCCGGGGCGGACCGGACGGGGCACTGGGGGCCGCCGCAGCGTCCGCTCGAATGGAAGCAGTGCCCGCCGGAGACCAAGTCGGCCTCCGGCGGCCTGCTCGGCCTCGGCTCGGCCCGGCCGGCCCGCCGGGGCGACCGGGGGGAACCGGCGCAGGAGTGCGCGGAGCTGCGCGTCCCGCTCGACTACCGCGAGCCGTACGGCCAGCAGATCACCCTGGCGCTCAACCGGATCAAGGGCAGCGCCTCACGTGACGGCAACCACCTCGGCTCGCTGCTGGTGAACCCCGGCGGGCCGGGCGGCGAGGGGCTCAGCCTGGCCAGGTACGTCGCGGCACGGCTGCCCAAGGACGTCGCGGCGCGGTTCGACATCGTCGGTTTCGCCCCGCGCGGGGTGGCACCCAGCCAGCCCGCCATGTCGTGCGTGGACCCGGCCCGCTTCTACGCGGCGCCCCGCCCGGACAACGTGCCGAGGAACGACGCCGAGGAGCAGGTGCTGGTCGGCCGGGCCAAGCAGTACGCCGAGGGCTGCGGCAACCGCTGGGCCTGGTTCCTGCCCTACCTGACCACGGAGAACTCCGCACGGGACATGGACGCGGTGCGCGCGGCGCTCGGCGAGGAGAAGATCAGCTACCTCGGCTACTCGTACGGCACCTATCTGGGGGCGGTCTACGCCACCCTGTTCCCGCAGCGGGTGCGCCGGTTGGTGCTCGACAGCGTGGTGGACCCCGACGGCGTCTGGTACGACGCCAACATCGCCCAGGACCACAGCTTCGACCGGCGGCACCGCGACTTCCTCGCCTGGGTGGCCGAACACGACGACGTCTACAAGCTGGGCGCGACGCAGGCGGCGGTGTCCTTCGCGTGGTACTCCATGCGCTCCCGCCTGCACGACAAGCCCGCGGGCGGGGTCGTGGGTCCGAGCGAACTGGACGACGTCTTCTCCAACGGCGCCTACAGCGACCGGCTCTGGCCATACCTGGGCGCCGCCTTCTCCGCCTACGTCCGCGACGGCGACCCCTCGGTCATGGTGAAACTGTTCCACCTGGAGGCCGAGATCGACGCGGAGGAGGAGAACTCCTACGCGGTCTACCTGGGCGTCGAGTGCCGGGACGCGGCCTGGCCCCGATCCTGGGACCGCTGGCGGGCCGACACCCGCCGGGCCCACACCGAGGCGCCGTTCATGGCCTGGCCCAACGCCGTCTACAACGCGCCGTGCGCCTTCTGGCCGGAGAAGGGCGGCACGCCGGTCAAGGTGGGCACGTCGCACCTGCCGTCCGTCCTGCTGATCCAGGCCGAGCGCGACGCCGCCACGCCGTACGAGGGGGCGCTGCGCATGCGCCGCCTGTTCCCGACCGCGCGCCTGCTCACCTCGGGCGGTGGCAACCACGGCGTGTCGCTCGCCGGGAACGCGTGCGTCGACCGCCAACTGGCGGCCTACCTGCGCGACGCGGCGCTGTTGCCGCAGCGCAAGGGCAAGCGGGGCGCCGACGCGACCTGCCCGGGCGAACCCGAGCCGCGTGCCACGCTGATGAAGGTCGCGGCGGGTGCGCCGGGAACGGCGTCCCACCTCTCCGCCGTACGGCGGTGAGCCCGGCTGGGCCGATACCTCCCAAACGCGAACCGTTCGCGTAGGCTAAGCCCGTGATGCTGCGAACATCGGCGTCGCGCGTGCTCGACGACAGCGATCGTGACGAGGTGCTGGCTCTCCTCGACACCGATCCGGTCGCCAATGTGTTCGTAGCGGCCCGGGTCAGGGCCGTCGGCCTCAGCCCTTCACGGCTCGGCGGTCAGATGTGGGGCTACGGTCCACGCGGAGGGCTGGTGTCCCTGTGCTACGCGGGCGCAAACCTGGTTCCCGTGAACGCCACCCGCGAGGCCGTACACGCCTTCGCCGACCGGGCACGCAAGCAGGGCCGTCGCTGTTCGTCCATCGTCGGCCCGGCCGGCGCAGTGGAACAGCTCTGGGAGCGGCTGGAGCCGCACTGGGGCGGCGCCCGGGCGATCCGGTGGGCCCAGCCGGTCATGGCCACGAATTCCGCGCCCGCCGTCGAGCCGGACCCGCTCGTACGGAGGGTCCGTCCCGAGGAGTTCGGCATCCTGCTGCCCGCCTGCGTGGCGATGTTCACCGAAGAGGTGGGCATCTCGCCGGACAACGGCGACGGTGGAGCGCTCTATCGGTCCAGGGTCGCCGAGCTCATCCGCATCGGGCGGTCGTACGCGCGCATCGACGACGGCCAGGTGGTCTTCAAGGCCGAGATCGGCGCGGTGACGCCGCAGGCGTGCCAGATCCAGGGCGTGTGGGTCCACCCCGACCTGCGCGGGCACGGCCACGCCGCGGCCGGTATGGCCGCCGTGGTCGAGCAGGCGCTGAAGTACTTCGCCCCCGTCGTCACCCTCTACGTGAACGACTTCAACCTCCCGGCCAGGGCCGTCTACCGCAAGGTGGGCTTCCAGGAGGTCGACACGTTCATGTCCGTGCTGTTCTGAACGCGCTGTTCCGATCGCTCTGGTCCTGCGCCGGTCGCACCAGCCGGGTCAGCAGGTGGTCCAGCTCGGCCGCCGGGTCGCCGGTCAGCCCGGCGTGCACCGGCCCGGTCTGCACCACCGTGCTGCGCGGCGCGGTGAGCCAGCGGAACCGGGCGCCCAGCGGCTCCCCGCACAGGGGCCCCGCCTCCTCGCCGCACGCCCGCTCGTAGGCGGCCAGGGCCAGCCGTACGCCGGGCAGGTCCACCGGCGTGCCCAGCGCGAGCAGCCGGGCCTCGTCCAGCTCGATCCGCGCGCACAGGTAGCCGCGCGGCTGGCAGTAGAGGATGACCCCCGCGTTGACCAGTTCGCCCCGCTCCACGCTGGGCACCACGCGGATCACCGCGTACTCGTAGACGTCCAGGTCGCTCATCGGCCGCCCTCTCGCGCCGCGCGCCAGAAACCGCCGATCGTCGCGCCTCGTTGGCGCTGTGCGGAAGCGGTGGCGGTGGTGGGGTCCGGCAGCCAGTCGCGGGGTTCGGCGACCCGGGCGAGCAGGTGCTCGGTGTAGGCCTGCCGTACGGCCTGCGCGTCCGCGAAGCCCGGCTCGTCCTCCAGCCACTCGTCCGGCACCAGCGCGGTCACCTCGTCGAGCAGTGGGCGGGTGACGAGCTCGGCCAGGTCGGCGTCGGCCTGCTCCAGCTTCGTCGCGAACGGCGCGAGCACGTGGTCGCGGCCGTCGAACCGGCGGCGCGGGTCGGCCGTCGGCCAGTTGTGGTGGAACCACAGGGCCGCGCCGTGGTCGATCAGCCACACCCCGCCGTGCCAGACGAGCAGGTTCGGGTTGCGCCAGCTCCGGTCGACGTTGTGGACGAACGCGTCGAACCACAGCACCCGGGAGGCGAACTCGGCGTCGGGCTCCCAGGCGAGCGGGTCGAAGCCGAGCGCTCCGGGCAGGAAGTCGATCGCGAGGTTGTGCCCGGCGCTCGCCGTGAGCAGGTCCTGGATCTCCTCGTCGGGCTCGCGGACGCCGAGCTGCGGGTCGAGGTCGATGACCTTGAGCTCCGGCGTGGCGAAGCCGAGCCGCCTGGCGAGTTCGGCGCAGACGATCTCGGCGACGAGCACCCGCCGGCCCTGCCCGGCACCGCGGAACTTCACGACGTACGTGCCGAGGTCGTCGGCTTCGACGACTCCGGGCAGCGACCCGCCCTCGCGCAGGGGCGCGACGTACCGGGTCGCCGTGATCTGTTCGAGCACGAGAGGAAGGCTACCGGCAGGGCCAGCGGGCGTTCCCCTCCACGCGCCCGCCGGCCGTTCGGCCGGCCCCCGTTCGGCCGACCCAGTTGGCTGGCTCAGTTCGGCGAGCTCAGTTCGGCCGGCTCAGTTGGCCTTGCTCGGCAGCCACCACATCCGGCCCTCGGCGACGTCCTGGTAGACGTCGAGCAGATCCATGCCGGTGGTCTTGCTGCGTGACTCGGCGGCGGCCCACGCGTACACGCCGCGCGCGATCGAGCCGCGCTCCTGCTGAACCCGCATCGCGTAGACGAGGGCCCTGATCTCGTGCACCCTCCGGTTCTCCGGCTCGGCCTGCGCGGCGAGCTCGGCGAGCTGGCAGGCCAGGCGCAGGTCGCCGTCGGCCGCCGCGGCGACGGCCCGGCCCGCGACCGACGCCGCGCCCGCCGACAGTTCGGCGACCGCGCGGGCGAACACGGCGTCCGGCGCGGGCTTGAGATTGGCGGGGTTGCCGTCGTGCCAGCCGCCGTGCAGCCGCCAGATGTTGCGGACGATGAACTCGGGCTCGTCGTGGCGCTCGCGCAGGTAGGGCCGCCCGGCGAGCGTGGGCGGCGGCTTGACCGAGTGCAGGATCTCGTCCAGGCGGGCGCCGGCGTTCATCAGGTCGAGCGTCTGCTCCACCAGGCTGTCGAGATAGTCGGCGGTGTCGGTGAGCGCCCGGCGTACCCGGGCGGGCCCGCGGACCGGCAGCCCGCGCCCGGGGAGCAGCAGGTCGGCGTCGAGTGCGGCCATGGTCCGCAGCGTCACCGCCCAGTCGTCCGGATAACGCTGGATCCGCTGCGGGTCGCCCGCCCCCGGGACCGTCCAGGCGAACAGGTCGCCGGTCAGCAGCACGCCCCGTTCGGGCAGGAACGCCCAGGTGGCGTCGTCGGTGTCGCCGCGAGCGTGGGTGAGCTGGAAGGTGACGTCTCCCAGCGACAGGGACAGCCGGTCGCGGTAGGTCAGGTCGGGGAGCCGTTGCGGCGGCGGCCAGACCATCCGGGGGAAGCCCTGCTCGCGCAGGTCGACGACCGCGTTGTAGCCGGCCGTCCTGCCCTGCTGGGCGAGCCTGCGGGCCAGCCCCTCCTGAGCCACCACCAGCGGGCGGGGGCCCGGCTCGGCGTCGAACTCCTCCATCCCGGCCAGCCGGTCGGCCCTGCTGCGGGAGAAGATCGCGTATTTGAGCGGTTCGGCCGACCACTTCCTGATGGCGCGGTACGACTGCTCGGCCTCACGGGTGTCGCCCGTGTCGAAGAGACCCAGCCCGTCCTCGCCACGGACCACGTACACGTTGCCGCACGCCGGCCACATCGCCACGCCGTAGGCGATCTCCTGCACTCCGTCGCGGCGCAGCTCCGCGTAGGGCACGTCCTCGGGCCGCACCGAACCACGCCAGACCTCGTCGGCGTACAAAAGGATCGGTGATTCCATGGTCAAGAGCCTGATCCTCCGGGCGGACGGTGCACAGTAGGGAGATCCCTAATGTCCGTGCCGACCATGCCGGTGCCGGTGCCGGTGCCGGTGCCGGTGCCCGTGGCGGTGGCGGTGCCCGTGGCGGTGGCGGTGCCCGTGCCCGTGCCCGTGGCGGTTTCGGCGTCGGTGCCGGTGGCGGTTTCGGTGTCGGTGGTCCGGCTCGTTCACCGCTGCGACCCTCATCGCTCCCCACCCGCGCTGCCCCGCAACCCCGTCTGGCCCACCCATGCGCGCCGCAACACACACCCCGCGCACCCGCGCGCGTGGCAACACGCCCAGCGCACCCGCGCGTGGCAACACGCCCGGCGCGCTGGCGGGTTCCGCAACACGCCCGGTGCATCCGCGCACCGCCCCCGCGCTGCGAGCTTCGCCCCTCGCGGCCGGCCGTGCGGGTCAGCGCAGGCCGGGGCAGCGCCGGGTGGGGCAGCGCCGGGTGGGGCAGCGCTGGGAGGGCGGGCAGCGCCGGGTGGGTCACGGGGCCGAGCCGTCGGCACCGCTGTCCCGAGGTGCGGTGCCAAAGACAAGCGGCGCCAAAGACAAGTGGCGTTCAAAACGGCGGTACCTCGAGGTCGCTCGTGAAGGATGTTTCTCCGGCTTCGCCGTCCGTCTCACCGCTGGTTGTGCCGTGACGTCTGTCGGCGTGGTTGGGAGGAGGGCTTGGTGGAGCCATAGTCGTTTCCGGTGCTCCGGGGAGGTCGGCGGGCAGGCGTCCAGGTGGGGCGTCGGGCCAGTTGCGGGGCCGGGGTTCGGGGGCAGGCTGGATGATCTTCGGTAGCGGGCTGAGGTAGGAGTGTCCGAGCGGGCTGGTCCAGACGATCAGGTGGGGGCCTGCCGAGGTGACCCGCCAGCCGCCGAGGTGTCGGGCGCGGTGATCGTGGCGGCAGGCCAGGTGCAGGTTGTCGGCAGTGGTGGCGCCGTCGTCGGCCCAGGCATGGATGTGGTCCTGGTCGGTCCGGCTGGCGGGCATGCGGCAGCCCGGCCAGGAGCAAACCCGGCCCCGAATCTGGACGTATCGGCGTAAGGCCGCACCGGCATGCCGCCGATCGGCCGATCCGGCGGACTCGGGCGCGCCGCGTGGATGAGTGCCGAGGCGGCCGGTTTCCGGCTGCTCGGCCTCGGGCAGCCGGGTGTGGACATGGCGGGCCAGGTCGGCGATCAGCGGAGCCCAGGCGCCGGTGGCGGCGGGCGCGGCGGCCAGTTCGCGAAGTTGGGTGAGGGTGACTTGGAGCTCGACGATGCCGCCGCGTCGCGCATCGCGTGCGGGCCGTTGCGCGGGAGGGCAGGGGCGCCGGCTGGTGATGCCCGTCAGCAGCAGATGCCCGTTGTCGGCACAGACGGCATAGCGCCATTGCCCGGTGAGCATGGAGGCGACGATCCGGCGGGCCTGAGCAGCGTGGACCGCGCCCCAGCCGGGCAGGTGGGCCGGGTGCTCATCGAGGCCGAGCAGGGTAGTGAGCTCCACCCGTATCTCCGGCACCGACCACGTCTGCGCCAACCATGTCTGCGCCAACCATGTCTGTACCAACGACGCTCGCACCGAGGATGCCCACACTGGCGATGCCTGCGCCGAGGATGCCTGCGCCGAGGATGCCTGCGCCGCGAGTGGTCGACCATCGGCATGCTCAAGCCACTGCCCCAGCCCCAGCCCGTGCCTGTGTCCCTGACCGTGCTCGTGTCTCCGGTCGTGCCAGGGTTCCTGCCCGGGCTCGTGTCCGTGTTGCTGTCGGTGCTCCTGTCCGGACTCGTGTCCGCGATTCTGTCCGCCCTCCTGCCTGGGAGGATCGTTGCGAGTGCCAGCGGGCACGTTCTCGTCGTCGGCAGGGGTCTCGTCGGCAGGGGTCTCGTCGGCAGGGGTCTCGTCGGCAGGGGTCTTGCCGGCCGCGTCGTCGGCCTTGTCGGAAGGGTCGCCAGCGCGGTCATCGGCGTGGCTACCGGCGCGGTCCTGTGAGGGATCGCCGAGCCGGTTGCCAGGCGGGTCGTCCAGCGGGTCCTGGCAACGGCCGTCGGTCTCGCCGTTCTCGTCACCGGTCTCGTCATCGTTCTCGTCACCGGTTGGACCGTCGGTGCACATGCCGGGCTTCTCGGCGGGTTCGCCGGACGCATCCTCGCCGGTCCCACCGCACGCCCCACCGCACGCTTTGCTGCGCGCCTCGGTGCGGGTTCCCTTGCCGGTCGAGTCGCCGGTCTCGCTGCGGGTCCCAGGGTGCCTCGCGCTGCTGGACTCGTCAGGGGTCTCGTCGTCGGCTGCGTCGTCGGGCGTGTCATCGGACTTGTCGGCGGGCTCGGCGGGCTCGGCGGGCTCGGCGGGCTCGGTGGGCTGGTCGGTGGGGCGGATATCGGGGGAGCCGGCTGGGGTGTCGGAGGGGGTGGCGTCCACGAAAGGGTGGGTGCGGACGTGAGTGATGATCTCGGGATCGGACAGGCCCTCGAAGCTGCCGTCCAGGCTGCCGAGGAAAAGGTCGGCACGGATGTGGTCGACGGGGCGGTGGTCTCCGGCGCGTTTGCAGGCACGGGCCAGCTCGTCGATGCGCTCGCAGCCCGCCACCGCCCGATCAAGCGGCAGATCCAGACCCGAAACCGTCGCGGTGCCGTCGTCGTTGCGCATGCCGACCACGCGGCGCCTGCGCACCGCCTCCCGATAGCGCTTCTCCGCCCAATCGGGGTCGATGGCCAGCACCAGACGCTGGATGTGCTCGATGAGCTCTCCCACCGTCCAGTCCGGGGCGCGAGTGATCAGATGCTCGCAGACCCACTCGGCCTGGGCGTCGGTCAAACCGCTCGTCCACCGGATGAAAGCCATCGCCCGCGGCTCGTCCAGCTCCCCCGCGAGCATGGCCTCGCCGAGAACAGGAAGGCGGCGGTGCAGGTTCCACGCCAGGTCGAACGCCGAATCCGTCCGGCGGCGGGACCACACCAGCGCCGCCCGCGCTTCATCGGGCGCGAACTCGTCAGGCACTTCCAGTCGGACCACGCTGTCGCCGGAGAACTGCTCGCGCAGCCCTACCTCCAGCAGTGCGTGCAGGAACCGCGCCCGGTCGTGGCAGGACTGGCGGTAGGCGGCCTTGAGCACCTCGACGGTGTCGAACCCCGACACCCGCTCCACATCGATGCCGGCCAGCATCTGGGCGAGCTCGGCCCCGGGCGGTATCGCCGCCAGCCCTTCGGGAATCGCCGTCGGCGCTCCGCCTCCACTACGAGAAGACGGCCGCGCGAGAGCGGACGGCGATGGCGGCGCGGACACGGCGCGTGACCCCCGGGAGCGGAGACGAAGGCGACTGATCGGCTCCCGGCCGCCCGGACCGGGACTTCCTTCACGCAGACTCAGCTCAACACGCGGCGTACGGCCAGCGACGGCCCGCCCACTAGGCTCACCTGTAACGGCTGCCCCAATCCTATCTCGAACGCATTCTCGATTCCAAGTCCCCACCTGCGGGAACGTGGAGTCACAACCGGTCCGTCGTCATAGCTCGCCGCGTTCGACGGCCAGGGCGAGTTCGACGCGCGACCGCAGGCCGGTCTTCGCGTAGACCCGGGTGAGATAGACCTCCACGGTCTTGCGGCTGTAGTGCAGCTCCTCGGCGATCTGCGGGTTGCTCAGCCCGTCGGCGACCAGTTCGATGACGCGGCGCTCGCCGGGGGTGAGGCGGCCCGCCGGTTCTGGGACCAGCCCGGCCTCCCGCAGGCGGCGTTCGGACAGCGCGGCCCAGGGTGCCGCGCCGAGCCTGGTGAAGATCGCGTGCGCGCGGGGAAGCTGCGTCGTGTCGCCGAGCGCGCCGAGGACCAGCCGGGCCCGGGCCTCCTCGAACGGCAGGCCGTCGGCGCGGGCCTGGTCCAACGCCGCGCCCGTCCGAGCGTGGTCCCGGAACGCCCAGCCCACCGCGAGGTCGGCGGCGAGCCGGGCCCGGGGGGTGCCGTTCGCCGACCGATCGTCCAGCCGGGAGGCCGCCGCCCGGCAGCCCGCGTCGTCGCCCGCCGCTCCCGTCACCAGCACCTTGACCGCCAGGGCCCGGTGCACCACCTCGGGCACCTCGTACGCGAGGGCGCGGTCGAGTTCGCGCCGTGCGGCGGCGATGTCGCCCCGGCCGAGTGCCAGGCGCGCGCGGAACACGCATCGCATGCCCTGCTGCAGCGCGGAGCCGGGCGGAGGTTCGGCGAGGACCCGTGCGGCCTCGTCCAGCCTGCCCTGGTCGAGCAGGATGTCCAGCTCCATGTTGCGCAGCAGGGCCAGGTTCTCCAGCAGGCCCGCCTCGGCCAGTGCCCGGCCCGCGACCGCGATCTCCTCCAGCGCCCGTGCCCATTCGCCGCCCATCCGCCGGATCACGGCCATGGTCCGTACGTGCTGCCCGGCGATGTCGTGCCAGCCGAGGCCACGGTGGATCTGCTCGGCCTGGTCGAGCACCTCGACGGCGCGGGAGCGCAACCCGGCGATCGCCAGCACGTGCGCCGCCGACTCCAGCGACGCGAGCCGGGCGCCCGGCGGCAGCGCGGCCGCGAAGGTGAGCAGGTCGTCGACCGCCCGCCGCGTCTCGGCCCAGTCGCCCTGCACGAGCGCGTGGATGGCCAGGTAGCCGACCGTGGTCGCGCGGTCCTGCGGCGGGCAGTCGGCCAGGCCCTCCCAGGCCCGCCGGGCGGCCTCCCTGCTGGGGCGGCCCATCTCAGCGCTGACCAGCGCCTGCTGGGCGAGCAGCGCAGAGGCGTCGTCGGCCCTGGGGATATGGCGGCGGGCCACGTCGAGGGCCACCTCGTACCACCCCATCGCGTAGGCCGCGCCGACCGCGGTGTACGCGGCGCGGGTGCGGCGGCGCCCGGCGGGCAGCATGGCGATCGCGCGCTGGGCGGAGTTCAGGGCGAGGGCGGGCCGCGAGCCCTTCCAATAGGCGAGAGCCTGCCGGGCCAGCAGCTCGCCGGGCTCGGGGGACAGCTCGGCGGCCTTGCCGTACCAGTGCGCGGCCGACAGCGGCGCGGTCCAGCGGGTCAGCTCCGCCGCGCGCAGCACCGCGGGCAGGGCCTCGGCGGGCGGCCCGGCCTCGGCCAGGTGGGTGGCCCACTCCAGGACCCGCCTGGTGCCGGTCAGCCCCTCGTGTTCGAGCATGTCGGCGATGCGGCGGTGCACCTCGCGCCGGCCGGAGGCGCCGAGGTCGTCGTAGAGCGCCTCGGCCACCAGCGGGTGCGCCAGCGCGTAGCCGTCGCCGTTCCTGGTGACCACGCCGTCCCTGACCAGCGCGTCGAAGGCGCGCTCGGCCTGAGCCGATTCGAGCCCGGCCAGTTCGGCGAGCGCGGGGAGATCGGCGGCCTCCCGGGTGCGCGACAACGCGGCCAGCACGCGGGCGAGGTCGCGTCCGCCCCGGTCGCGCTGGAACAGCCGGCTCAGGATCGCGCCGCGCCGCGCCCCCGGATCCGCCGACCGTACGGCGCCGCCCTGCACCAGGGCCAGCACGGCCTCCTGCACGAACCACGGGTTGCCCCGGCTCGCGACGTGGATCCGCCGCAGGACCGTGTCGCTCGGCGTACGGCCGAGCAGCGTGGTGACCAGGTCGGCGACCTCGGTCATGGTCAGCGGCTGGAGCCGGATCGACAGGTCCACATCGAGCCGGGGAGGGTGGCGGGCGGTGCCGAGGATCGCGACGGCGTCGTGCCGGCGTGGCAGGGCCCGCAGCACGCTCAGCGTGTCGGCGTCGGCCAGGTGCAGGTCGTCGATGGCGAGGAGGGTGGGGCCGGGCAGTGACTCCAGCAGCCGGGCGGCCATCGCGCCGGGCGCGGCGGCCGGGTGTCCGAGGGCGGCCTGGTCCATCGCGTCGAGCAGATCGGACAGGACGTCGGCCGCCTCGCCGCCCAATGCCCCGAGCGCCTCGACGAGCGGGGCGTAGGCGCGTCCGCCGTCCAGTTCGCGGGCCTGGCCGCGCAGCACGCGGAAGCCCTTCAGCCGGGTCGCGGCCTCACCGAGGAGATGGGTCTTCCCGATGCCGGGCTCGCCGAGGACGAGGACGGTCCGCGGTGTCTTCGACAGGGCCGAGACCACCTGGCCGAGCGTGCCCGCGCGGCCCTCCCTGACGGCCGGTACGTCCACGGCTGGCCGTCACTCCCTTCGCATCCGTCCCGCTGGTGTGTCCTAGGACGCGGCGGAAAGGTTGAACGTTCACACGAAATGTGACGCGCTCAGAGGGCGATCGCAAGGGGATCCGTATATCAATATTCGAACATGGCCACGGCGGCGGCGGTCAGCGTCTCCTCGACCACCTCGGCCGGCACGTCCATGGTCTTCACCACACCGGACTGCACCGCGCCGAGGGCGGCCCAGGCGCGTACGCGCGTGCCGGGGGAGGGGTCGGGCCCGGCCAGGCGGGCGAACAGCTCCCGGCCGAACTCCCTGATCGCCTCGCCCGGAGATCCGGGAGGGGCGCTGTCGGCGCCGCCGATGTCCTCGGTGAGCAGCCGGATCACCGCGCGGTGCCGTACGGCGAATGCGGTGAACGCGCGCAGGAACTCCCGATGGCCGGGAAACTCGGCGCCGAGCAGCGCGAGCAGGTCGTCGGCCGCCGGGGCGATGATCTCGGCCGCCAGCCGGTCCTTGGGATGGAAGTGGTAGGCGACCGCTGTCTTGGTCAGGCCGACCGCCGCCGCGATGTCGGCGAGCGACACCGCGGCGTACCCCCGCTCGGCGAACAGGTCGCGGGCCGCGGCCAGGATGCGGGACCGGGTCGCGTTGCCCTGGTCGAGTGTGGTCATCGTCTCATTTTCCGGCGCCCCGCTCGCCCGCCGATCAATCTCTTTTACTCTCGTTTTGTACGGCCGTACAGGACGGCCGTAGGACATGTTACCCGGGACGGACGACGATGAGCGGGCTTCTGGGGCGACTCGGCGGATGGTGCGCGCGCCACGGCTGGATCGTGCTGACATTGTGGGTGCTGGCGGCGGGCCTGCTGACGGCGGGCACCTTGGTGTGGGGCCGGCCGGTCAACAACAACGTGTCGATCCCCGGCACCGACGCGCAGCGGGCGCACGAGCTCATGCGCGAGGGCTTCGGACCGGGATTCGACCCCGGCGGGACGGTGCAGCTCGTTCTCTACACCGCGAACGGCACGCTGATCGACAAGTCTCGCAAACAGGCCGTCGAGCAGTCGATGGACGCCCTGCGGCGCATGCCGCACGTCGCCGAGGTGGAGACGCCGTACCGCGTGGGCGGAATGTCGTCCAGCCTCCGGATCGGGATGATCACCGTACGGCTGAAGGGGCAGGACACCACCAAGATCGCCCAGACCTCCGAGCAGCTCGCCGCCGCCGCCGCGCCGGCGGTGCGGGCGGGCATCGAGGTCGTCCCCTCCGATAGCTCCACGCCCGCCGACAAGCAGATCAAGACCGGTGCCAGCGAGGTCGCCGGCGTCGTCGTCGCGCTGCTGGTGCTGCTGTTCGCCTTCGGGACGCTGGTCGCCGCGCTCGTGCCGATCTTCACCGCGCTGATCAGCATCGGTGTGGGCCTCGGCCTCATCGGGCTGCTCGGGCACATCGTGGACGTGCCCTCGACCGCGTCGATCCTGGCCACGATGATCGGCCTCGGCGTCGGCATCGACTACGCGCTGTTCCTGCTGTCGCGGCACCGGACGCTGCTGGCCGAGGGCGTGCCGGTGCGGGAGGCGGTCCGCCGTACGGCGGCCTCGTCGGGCGGGGCCGTGCTGTTCGCCGGCGGCACGGTCGTGATCGCGCTGAGCGCGCTGATGTTCACCGGGTTCCCGCTGCTGAGCACGCTCGGCTGGATCACCGGCGTCTCGGTCGTGTGCGCCGTGCTCACCTCGATCACGCTGGTGCCGGCGCTGCTCGGCCTCCTCGGGCATCGGATCAACGCGCTGCGGCTGCCGTTCTCCGGGCGCACCGCCCGCCGCGACGGCCCGGCCACGGGCTGGGCCAAGCTGGGCGCCTGGGTGGCGCGACGCCCCTGGCGGGTGCTCGCCGTCACCGCGGTCGTGCTTGCGGCGCTGGCCGCCCCCGCGGTCACGCTCAAGCTCGGTCCGCTCGACGACGGGTACGGCGACAAGGGCACCCCGGCCCGCCGGGCGTACGAGCTGATCGAGGCGGGCTTCGGCCCCGGGGCCAACGGCGGGCTCGTCGTCGTGGCCGAACTGGACCAGAAGATCGCCGACTCGACGCCGCCCGACCCGGTCGTGCAGGTGCTGCGGCAGCGGGTCGAGCACACCGAGGGCGTCGCGTTCGTCGCTCCGCCGAAGGTCAACGAGGACGGCCGCTCCGTGCTCATCCAGGCCGTCCCCGATTACGCGCCAAGCGACCCGCGGGCCCTCGACGTGGTGAAGCGGGTGCGGGCCATCGAGGTGCCGGGGGCGCACGTCCACGTCGGCGGCGAGGTGGCCGGGATGGCGGACGCGGGCGACCGCATCATGGGCAGGACACCGCTGGTCGTCGGCATCGTCGTGCTGCTCAGCGCCCTGCTCCTGCTGCTGGCCTTCCGTGCGCCCCTGGTCGCGATCAAGGCGGCGGTGATGAACCTCGTCTCGCTCGGCGCCGCCTTCGGCGCCCTGGCCGTGGTGTTCTCCCATGGCCTGGGCAGCCGCCTGGTCGGCATGGCCCCCCCGCCCTCGGCCGATGGGTCCTACCTCGCCACGCTGTTCTTCTCGGTGCCCATCGACACGTACGTGCCGCTCATACTGTTCGCCGTGCTGTTCGGTCTGTCGATGGACTACGAGGTCTTCCTGCTGACCTCCGTACGGCAGGCCTACTCGCGCAGCGGGGACAACCGGAGCGCGGTGGCCGAGGGACTGGGGTCGACCGGCCGCGTCATCACCTCGGCCGCCCTGATCATGGTGGCCGTGTTCACCGCGTTCATCGCCTACCCCGATCCTCTGGTCAAGGTGTTCGGCGTCGGGCTGGCCGTGGCCATCACGGTCGACGCGACCCTGATCAGGGGCTTCCTCGTGCCCGCCACGATGGTGCTGCTCGACCGGCTCAACTGGTGGATCCCGCGCTGGCTCGACCGGATCCTGCCGAACCTGTCGATCGAGGGCCACGAGGAGGACGGCGAGACCGCCGAGGCGGAGCCCGAACTGGTCGGTGCGGGCAGGCACGCCCGCCCCTGACTCCGCCCCTGCCGCTCAGCGGACGACGGGCGGGCCGTCCTGTGCCCTCGGACCGTCCTGGGTCCCCGGGCCGCCCGGCGCCGGGCTGTCCGGCTCGGGACTGCGCGGTTCGGGACTGCGCGGTTCGGGACTGCGCGGTTCGGGGCTGCGTGGTTCGGGGCTCTGCGGCTCGGGATCGCGCGGTTGGGGGCTGCGGGACTCGGGCGGCTCGGGGCTCGTCGCCGGGCCCGGGTCCTTCGTCGGGCCCGGACTTTCCTTCGTCGGACCTGAGGGCGACTCCTGCGGCTTCGGGCACCGGGGACCGGCGACCCGTACCTCGGCCTCGCGCGGCCCGCCCGGACCGGCCGGCTCGGTCGTGACGCGCACCCCGAGCACGGCCCTCTTCCCGCACTCCACGGCGCCGAGGTCGGCGGCCACGGTGAACGAGTAGGACGTGCGTCCCGAGAGCGTGCGGGTGTCGGCCGCCGCCTCGCGGCCGTCGCGCGCGAAGACGGTGGAGACCCTGACCGGGCCCCTGCCCGAGGCCCGCACCGTCACGGCCGCCGTCCTGCCGTCCCAATCGTCGATCGCCACGCCCTCGACGGCGGGCGCCGGGCAGGGCGGTCCGGTGAGTTTCAGTGTGCGCGTACGGGTTCCTCCGTGCGCGGCGGGGACCGTGGACACCTCGACCCGCCGGTAGGCCGTGGTCCCGCAGGCCAGGGAGGGGAAGGGCTGCTGCAGGCCCATGTGGTAGGACGTGGCGCCCCGCAGCGCGATCGTCTGCGGCGGCGCGGCGGCGAGCGCGTCCGGCGACGGCCCGGAGGCGAAACGCGCGGTGAGCAGGACCCGGGCCGCCGTGCTCGCCCGCACGTCGACCGTGACCGCCTGGCCGTCGAACGCCGCGATGCCGAGGTCCGTCACCCGCGCAGGCGCCGGCGACGCGGTCGCGCCCATGTGGGAGGGGGTGGCGCTTCCGGAAGGTCCCGGAGGCACGGCCGGCCCGGTGGACACGGACGACACCGGCGTGCCGGACAGTTCGGGCGGCGTTGTCCCGGTGCTGTCGCCCGGCCCCGCGTCGGTCGGCGAGGTCTCGCCCGGCGTCGCCTCGTCGGGTGCTGCCTCGCCCGGCACCGTCTCGTCCGGTACTGTCTCGGCGGGCGTGACCGGCGCAGTCTCCTCCGAGTTCGGGGCCGGGGGAAGCGCCGCCGGAGCGCTGCGCGGCGGCGTCGGGGTGAGCAGGGTGTCCTGCGCGACCGGGGTCTGCCGATTGACCGCGACCACCGCCGCGATCACGGCGGCCGACAGCACGGCGGCGCCGATGGCGAACCGGGGCGCGAAGCGCGCGAGCCGCTCGGACAGCACGGTCTGGGCGAGGGACGTGGACGCCTCGACCGGCTCGGCCGGAGCGGCCAGGGGGAACGTCAGCGCCAGCAGGGTCGCGAGTTCGGCCAGGTGGCGGCGGCCCCGCTGCTCCCAGTCGGACCCGTACGCGGCGGTCGCGGCGGTCTCCAGGTCGGCGATGAACGCCCGTGCCGTGGGCGGCCGGTCCGCCGGGTTCTTGGCCATGCCGCGCGTGACGAGGCCCCGCACCGAGCCCGGCACGTCCGTCGCGGGGATGGGAGCGCTGCGGTGCAGCATGCGCAGCGCCGTCAGGTCGTCGGCCCGGTATGGTCGGCGCCCGGTGAGGCACTCGAAGAACACGCAGGTGGCGGCGTAGACGTCGGCGGCCGGGCCGGCGGGCCCGCCGTACCACTGCTCGGGAGCCATGTAGGGCGGCGTGCCCGCGGGCGCCTCCGGAGAGCCGCTCGGCGTCGCGATGCCGAAGTCCGAAAGCTTGCTGTTCCCGTCAGCCTGGATCAGCACGTTCTCCGGTTTGTAGTCCCGGTGGACGATGCCCGCGGCGTGCGCGGCCGACAGGCCCGCCAGCGAGCCCTTCAGCACGACCAGCGCCGCCTCCGGGCTGGTCGAGCCGTGCTCGGCGAGGATCCTGCGCAGCGAGACCCCGTCGACGAGTTCCATGACGATCGCCGCGCCGTCGCGCGCCTCGACGTACTCGTAGAGGCGCACGATGTTGGGATCGTTCAGCTCCACCATGACCCGGGCCTCGTGCCGGAACCCGCCGAGGAAGCGCCGATCCCGCCGCAGTTCCTCGCGCAGGTACTTGATCGCGACGTAGGCGCCGGTGGTGACGTAGGTCGCCAGCACGACCCGCCCGGCGCCGCCCGCGCCGAGTTCGCGCACCTCCCGGTAGCCCGGTACCGACCAGGCGTTCATGACGCCGCCCCCTCGGATTAGGTCGTCTCTGACAAATCAAGCCCTGCTGCGCGTGGCCCAGGCGGCGCCTCGCTGCGTTGTCGCCCCACCCCATCGCTCGCTACGGGCAGCATTTGCCAGACACTCCCTGGCCCTGACTCAAGGTCTCATCCGAAAGGGCGGTTGTCACCGGAGCAAAAAAGTCACCTTGTGGATGTAGTCCTGGCCTGGGTGGTCACGTGCCAGGCCGCGTGTACGGCGAGGTCGCGTGCGCGGTCCACGTCCACGCCCACCAGGCGGCCCCCGCGCTTGACGATCCGCCCGCCGACCAGCACCGTGTCCACGGCGGCGGTGTCGGACGCGGCTCAACCTCATGCGACAGCGGGACCGGGTCGACGAGATGATCGAGGGGTGGCGGGCCGAACTATGGGTGCGGCTCACGCCGCTCGGTGTCGAGAGGGCCGAGGAGCTGTCGCTGCCACGACCGAGGCACACCGGGACCTGCTGGCGGACGTGCCGGAACCGGCCGTGCGCGCCCTGGCCGACCTGCTCAGGGACGTCCTGCCCGCGCTGGGCGACCGCGTCCAGCCCTGGCCGCAGTCCTGGCCGCATCGCTGGCCGCAGTCCTGACCGCAGTCCTGGCCGCACTCCTGGCCACTGCGACCGCTGGCGATCCGGTCTGTCAGTAGGCGATGCCGATCGTGCTGCGGACGGTGCCGGGGTCCTCCAGCGCCTTCAGCAGGTATCCGGCCAGGTCCTCCCTGGACAGGCGCACGCCGCCGCGGACGCCGTCTCCGACGGCGGTGCGGTAGGCGCCCGTGGCCCGTCCGTTCGTCAGGCGGGGCGGTCGCACGACCGTCCAGTCCAGGTCGCGGGTGCTGATCTCCCGTTCCAGCAGCCGGGTGTCCCGGCAGACCGCCTCAAGGAAGAACCTCCGTACGAGCCGTTTGAGCAGCCGCTGCGGCGCAGAGTCCGCGGGCTGGTCGTCGAGCGCGTTGGTCACCACCACGATGCGGCGCACACCCTGCCGGGCCATCGCGTCCATGACGTTGCCGCCGCCCTCCGAATAGAGGTTCGTGGGACCGCGCCCGCTGGGCCCCACGAGGTAGACGACGGCGTCGGCGCCCTTCACGTCGACGGTCTCCGGCGCCAGCACGTCGCCTCGCCGGACCGTCAGGTTCGGGTGCCGGTCGGTCACCGCCTCGGGCTTCCTCGCGACGGCCTCCACCTCGTGTCCCCGTTCGAGCGCCAGCCGGACGAAACGGCGGCCGGTGCCCCGGGTGGCTCCGAAAACGGTGATGCGCACGGCGTCCTCCCCCAGACGATGGGCGTGGTCGGTGAGTGCTCACTCACCCCTACCATGCTGAGCGAATCCCTACCATGCTGAGCGATCCGGCCGCGACTCCCGTGCAGGGCCCGGTCCCGGGCAGGGCCGTGATTTGCCAGACACGACCTATGGTGCCTTCATGCCGCGCAACCTCATCCTGTCCGGGGGAGTGGCCCACGACTTCCCGGCCACCTCAGCCGCCCTCGCCGGCGTGCTCGCCGAGATCGGCGTCGAGTCGGAGATCACCGAGGACGTCGCCGGAGCCCTGGCCGCGCCCGCGCCGGTCGGCCTGATCACGGTCAACGCGTTCCGATGGAGGATGGACGGCGACGACTTCGCGGAGGAGCGGGACCGCTGGCGTTTCGAGACGCCGGACTCCGTCAGGCGGGCGCTGCTCGGTCACCTCGCGAGGGGCGGCGGGCTGCTCGCCGTGCACACCGCCTCGCTCTGCTTCGACGACTGGCCCGAGTGGGCCGAGATCCTGGGCGGCGCCTGGAGGTGGGGCACGTCGTACCACCCGCCGATCGGCCGGGCGAGGATCCGGCTCGGCACCGGTCATCCGATCGTCGAAGGACTGGCCGGCTTCGAGGTGACCGACGAGGTCTACACCGACCTCGACGTCCTCCCGGACGTGGAGCCGCTGGCGTACTCCGGAGACCAGCCCCTGCTGTGGGCGAGAACCGTGGCGGGCGGCAGGGTCGTGTACGACGCGCTCGGCCACGACACCCGGTCGTACGAGAACCCGGTGCGCCGCACTCTGCTGCGGCGGGCGGCGCACTGGCTTCTCGGGGACTGACCTTCGAAGACTCACCGCCCCCAGAGCGTCGCGGCGACGAGCTCAGGCACCAGCGTCTCGGTGAGCAGGGCGACGTCCGGGTCGTCGTCGTGGCGGTAGCGCACCGACGCCGCCTGTCCCTCGACCTCCCCGCCGACGGCCAGCACGCGCGACCCGCGCAGCCGGATCCACTCCATCGCCTGGTCGTCGTAGCGCGACCCGGGGAACAGGACGGCCCGGTAGTCGTAGGTCTTGGTGAGATACACGTCCACGTGCGCCCAGTCGCCCGTCTCGCACGCGTCGGCCTGGACGCGCGGTCCCTCACGGAACATCAGCGCCGACTGCTCGGCCGACGACAGCCGTTCGGCGGGCGCGATCGTGTAGATGCCGTGCGGCCCGTCGAGCAGCCTCACGGCGTCCGCCAGCCACTCCCGGCGCCGCTCCAGCAGGTCGGCGGTGGCCGCCGCGGCCCGCCGTACGAGGCCCGCCACGGCATCGGGACCCTCGGCGAGTGTGAGCAGGAGGGCGAGCGTGTGCTGGAAGGTGCGGCAGGCGACGCCGCCCCGCTCCTCGCCCGCGAGCATCGGCACGACCAGGTCGGCGCCCTCGGTCACCGGGGAGCCGGGCCGGTTGGTCAGCGCGACGACGAACGACCTGCCCCGATGCCGGGCCAGGGCGTCGAGCGTCTCCCGGCTGCCGCCCGTGGCCGACACGACGACGGCGGCGGTGCGCGGGCCGGGCGGGGTGCCGAGCGCGGCGGAGGCGTACTCCGCGACGGCGTCCACCCCGGCTGCCCGCAGCCGCTGCGCCGCAACCCCCGCGGCGTAGCGCGAACTGCCCATGCCGAGGAACACGACGCGGTCGAATCGCCGCGTCAGCCCCTCGAACGGATCGCCGTCGTCCAGGAGGCCGGCCAGTGCCTCCAGTGCCTCCGGCTTCGTCTCCAGGTCGGCGAGAAACAGCCCCGCATCCACGTGTTCATCCCTTCGATTCGTGGTCAGGCGTACCAGGTCCGCAGCACGCCCATCGGCGCGTACCGCCAGCGCGGCAGATGGCGGGCGGCGTAGATCAGTTCGCGGCACTCCTGCTCGACCTCGAACGGCCGCAGGAGCGACCGGTCGAGCAGGTCGGCACGGCCGGCCCGCGCGAGCGCCGCCGCGTAGGCCGCCGTCAGGTCCCGGCGCGCCTCGGAGGCCCAGGCGGCCGTCGCGGCCGGGTCGGCGGACCTGCGCCTGACCGCCACCTGCCCCGCGTGGTCCACGCTGGTGGTGAGCTGCGCGAGGTCGCGGGCCGCGGGCTGGTAGGGGTCGGCGTCCGCCACGGTCGGGTTGCCGTCGAAGTCGACCACCGCGTAGCCGTCCCGCCAGCGCAGGATCTGTCCCACGTGCAGGTCCCCGTGGACGCGGATCAGCGGTGTGGCGGGAGCGTGGGCGAGGGGCTCCAGTTCGCGGCGCAGGGCCTCGGCCCGCCCCGCCAGCCACGCGCCGTCCGCGCCGTCGGTCAGCGTCAGGGCCTCACGCAGCGCCTCCTCCGCGCGGGCCCGCCACGCCCCCGAGCCGGGCGGCGACAGCCGTACGGGGTCGGGGAAGACCGCGGACGGGGTGGCCATCGCGAGGTGCAGTTCGGCGGCGAGGGCGCCGATCTCGGCGGCGAAGCCGGTGCGGCCGGCCTCGGCCTCGTCGACGCACCACTCCCAGCCGTCCCGCGCCTCGGGCAGGTACGCCGTCACGAGGGCGACCAGCGCGTCCTCCCAGTAGACCGCCGCGTACGGCGTGGCCGTGCGGCCGAAGCCCGCCAGGTGGGCGAGCAGGCCGGGCGCCGGGTGGGGGGCCCGCGAGGGCCGGGGGAACCACTTGACCACTACGGTGTCACCCGCGATCACCGAGTGGTTGGTCTGGTCCACCGTGATTGGCCGCTCCCCCGGCGGCACCGGCGGCAGCGGCCGCAGCGCCCGCACCGAGAAGGGCGGCGGAGGGAATCCCCGCGCCAGATCGCGCAGGACGCACGCGGTGACCCCGTCGCCGATCTCCAGCGTGAGGACGCCGTCCGGCTCCTCGGTCACCCGAGGCCAGCGGGAGCCTTCCACTGAATCTCCTGAACGTAAATTCAACAACACAACCAAATTACAGGTGCAACGTGGGCTCCGAAGTTTTGTCCACGTTGAGCTATCGTGCAACACTGGCCGCCATTCCTCATGCAAGGGAGCCCCCCGTGACACGTCGCGCGCCCGTCGTCGTGGCCTCTGTTTGTCTGGCCTCCGCGCTGACCGCCTGTGGCGGCGGCGCGGACACCGACTCCGCGCCCACGGCGCTCAGCGCCAGCGCGGACCTATCCAAGCAGAGCCTGACGGTCTCCATCTGGGACGGGTACAGCCCGAAGGATCTGCCGGAGCGAGTGAAGGCCAAGCTTGGTTTCGACACCAAGGTCGCCATCCACGACACGAACGAGACGATCATGGCCAAGCTGACCGCCGGCGGCGACAGCGGCATCGACGTGGCCTTCGTGTCCGGTCAGTACGCGCAGGCGCTCAACGCGCAGGGCCTGCTCGAGCCCCTGCACCGCGAGCTGATCCCGAACCTGAAGAACCTCTACCCCGAGGCGTCCCAGCTCGCCTATGACAAGGGGAACGTCTTCTCCGTCCCGTACACCTGGGGAACCACCGGGCTGTGCTACCGCAGCGACCTGGTGAAGACGCCGCCGACGAGCTGGAAGGACCTGCTCGAGCCGGCCCCCGAGCTGAAGAAGAAGATCACGATGATGACCACCGAGCGGTGGCTGGCGCTTCCGGCGCTCAAGCTGCTCGGAGCCTCGGTCAACACCACCGACCAGGCCACGCTCGACAAGGCCAAGGAGCTGCTGCTGAAGGCCAAGCCCGACCTGCTGGCCTACGACGACACCACGTTCGGCGACCGGCTCAAGTCCGGCGAGGCCGTGATGGTCGAGGCATGGGACGGCTGGTGCCCGACGTCGGAGAAGAACATCAAGTTCGCGGTGCCGAAGGAGGGCAGCGACCTCTGGGCGGACACGATGGTGATCCTGAAGAGCTCCAAGAACAAGGAGGCGGCGCACGCCTTCGTCAACTACATCCTCGACCCCGAGGTCCACGGCTGGGTGCCCGCGAACATCCTCTACAGGATCCCCAACCAGGCGGCCATGGACAAGGTCGACCCGAAGCTGCTCGAGAGCTACCCGACGCTGGCGGAGCCGCCGTCCGAGCTGCTGAAGGGTGAGAGCCTGGTCGACCTGGGCGAGGCCTCCAGCGCGTACACGCGCCTGTCCACCGAGGTGTCGGCGGCGCAATGACGGCCCGACAGCCCGCCCGCGTTCTCGGGAAGGCGGCCGGCCGTCTCGCGACGATGGGGCCCGGGTTCGGCTTCCTGACCGTCTTCATGCTGATCCCGCTGGCGCTGGTGCTGAGTTACACCGTGTTCCGGCGGGGCCGGTTCGGGGGAGTGGTCTACGAGCCGACGGGGGAGAACTTCACCCGCCTCGCCGACCCGCTCTACCTCGACGTGGTGATCGGGTCGGTGAAGCTCGCGGCGATCACGACGCTGCTCGCCCTGCTGCTCGGGTACCCCACGGCGTACCTGATCGCGAAGCTGCCCGCCCGGTGGAAGGTGATCGCCCTGGTGGCGGTCGTGCTGCCGTTCTGGACGAACTTCCTCATCCGCACGTACGCCTGGATCGTGCTGCTCAACTCCGAAGGCCCGGTGAACTCCTGGCTGGAGGCGCTCGGGCTGGGGCCGGTGGGACTGCTCTACACGGACGGCGCCATCGTCGCCGGGCTGCTCTACGCCTACCTCCCGCTGATGATCCTGCCGCTGTACTCGGCCGTGGAGAAGCTGGACCCGGAGCTGCGGGAGGCCTCGGCGAACCTGGGCGCGCGGCCGGCCAGGACATTCTGGTCGGTCACGCTCCCGCTGTCGCTGCCCGGCGTGCTGACCGGCTGCGTGTTCGTGTTCGTGCCGAGCCTGGGCAACTTCGTGATTCCGGAACTGCTCGGCGGCGGGCGCCGGATCATGGTCGGCAATCTCATCCGCGACCAGTTCCTCAAGGCTCGCGACTGGCCGTTCGGTTCGGTGCTGGCGCTGGCCGTGATCGCCGTGCTCGTGCTGCTGCTGTTCGCCCAGGCGTGGGCTTCGCGGAGGGCGGGGCGCGGTGCGTAGACACGGCTGGCTCCGGCTGCCCTTCTGGCTGACCTATCTGTTCTTGTACGCGCCGATCGTCGTGCTCGTCGTGATGTCGTTCAACCGGAACAAGTCGCCTTACACGTGGGGCGGCTTCTCCCTGGACTGGTACGGCAGGCTGGCGGAGAACGACTCGATCCGCGCCGGGCTGGTGAACACGCTGATCGTCGCCTTCGGTTCGACGGTGCTGTCCACGGTGCTCGGCACGCTGCTCGCGGTCGGCCTGGCCCGCCACACCCGCTCGCGGCTGCTCGACGCGCTCTCGACGCTGCCCGCGATCCTGCCCGACCTCGTCATCGCGATCGGGCTGCTGGCGTTCTACTCCGCGATCAAGCTGACGCTCGGGCTGCACTCCGTGCTGATCGCGCACACCGTCTTCGGCATGGCCTTCGTCACGGCCGTCGTACGGGCCCGGCTCGGCGGGATGGACACGTCGCTTGAGGAGGCGTCCCGGGACCTCGGCGCGACCCCGCTGACGACGTTCGTGAAGATCACCCTGCCCACGCTCGCCCCGGGCATCGTCGCGGGGGCGCTGCTCGCCTTCACGCTCTCGCTGGACGAGTTCGTGATCGCGTTCTTCACCGCGGCTCCGTCCGAGCCGACGCTGCCGATCGTCATCTACTCCATGGTGCGGTTCGGCGTGACTCCAGAGATCAACGCGCTGGCGACCCTGCTGCTCGCGGTGAGCTTCACCGTCGTGATCGTCGCACAGCGCCTGACCAGACTGACCGAGGCCCTGCGATGACTCTCATATCCATCGACGGCGTGAGCCGCCGGTTCGGCGAGGTGACCGCCCTCGACTCGGTCAGCCTCGACATCCGGCAGGGCGAGTTCTTCGCCCTGCTGGGGCCGTCCGGCTGCGGCAAGACCACCCTGCTGCGGATCCTCGCCGGGTTCGAGCAGCCGGACACCGGCTCGGTGCGCCTCGACGGCGCTGATCTGCTCGCGATCCCCGCGCACCGCCGCCCGGTCAACCTCATGTTCCAGTCGTACGCCCTGTTCCCGCACATGAGCGTGGAGAAGAACGTGGCGTACGGCCTGGAACGGGAGCGGCTGCCCCGCGCGGAGATCCGCGAGCGGGTCGGCACCGTGCTGGAGACCGTCGGCCTGACCGCGCAGGCCCGCCGCAGGCCGCACGAGCTGTCGGGCGGGCAACGCCAGCGCGTCGCCCTGGCCAGGGCCGTCGTCAAGCGTCCCCGGCTGCTGCTGCTCGACGAGCCGCTGAGCGCCCTGGACAAGAAGGTCCGCTCGGAGATGCAGCTCGAACTCAAGCGGCTGCAGCACGAGGTCGGCATCACGTTCGTCGTGGTCACCCACGACCAGGAGGAGGCCATGTCGCTCGCCGACCGGATCGCGGTCATGAACGGCGGCCGGGTCGAGCAGGTGGACGCTCCCGCGGACCTCTACGAACGGCCGCGGACGCCGTTCGTGGCCGGCTTCATCGGGGCCAACAACCTCTTCACCGGCAGGGTGACGGAAAAGGGGCTGGAGGTGGACGGGCTGGGCCTGCTCCCCGCGCCGGCGGGCTCCGTGGAGGGCGGGACGGCGATGCTCGCGGTACGGCCGGAACGGGTCCACCTCGGCCCGGTCACGGCCGATCAGGGGGCGCTGCGCGGCCGGGTCGTTGACGTCAGCTTCTACGGGGGTGTCTCCCACGTGGCGCTGAGGCTGGCAGGCCACGACCGCAACCTGCTCGCGGCCACGCAGGGGCGGGCCAGGGTCGAGACCGGCGCCGAGGTCGTCGTCTCCTGGGACGCCGACGACGCGGCCCTCGTCCCGATGCCCTCGTGACGCTGACCCCCCGGGAACGACGGGGGGTCAGCGGCGATCGGCGGGCCTGAGCGGGTTGCCCGTGGCCAGGCGGGCGTAGTCGAGGATCAGCTCGACGGCCTTGTCCGGGTCGATCGAATGGTGCCGGGCGATGATGCGGTAGCCGTACGCGTCCTCCAGGGCGACGAGGTTGCGGGCGATGGTCTCGGAGTCCTGCGCCAGCGTGAAGACCCCGTAGGCGGCGCCCGTCTCCAGGATTGTCTGGTACATCGACACCTGCCGGTCGAACAGCGTGGTCAGCAGCGTCGCGTAGACGCGGTTGCGGCCGGCGGCGCCGCCGAGCTCGCACAGCAGTCGCACCCCCGCGTCGTCCGGGCCGTCGGGCAGGCCCGAGCGGATCGTGACGATGAGCTTGTCCACTGAGTCGGAGATGCCGCTGATTTTCTTCACGCGCCGCTCGTAGAAGCGCTCCATGCCGGCGTGCTGGGCCTCGATCAGCAGGTCGCGCAGGTCGGGGTAGTGGTAGAGCACCGCGCCGGAGGTCAGCCCCGCCTCCTCGGCGATCTGGTTGAGGTGGACCCCCTCGGCGCCGTGCTGGAGCATCGCCCTGTGGGCCGCCTCGATGAGGTCGAGCCGCCGGTCCGCCTTGCTCTTGCGCTGAGTCATCCCACCCCTGTCATTGCACCTCGCTTCATATCGTCCGACACGATACCGCTCCAGGTCTTGACGGGTGTAGCAGGTAGGTATTTGAATCACGCTTCAACTAGCATTAGAGGAGTCCCGAATGACGGCCACGCCTTTGACGATCCTGTTCATGCCGGAGAGCGCCTACGGGCCGACGAACAACTGCGTCGGGATCGGTGACGTCCTGCGCCGCCGTGGGCACCGGGTGGTGTTCGCCGCCGAGGCGTCGTGGAAGGGCAAGCTGGAGGCGCTGGGCTTCGAGGAGGACCTGGTCGACCTGGCGCCGCCGGCAGAGGAGGAGCAGGACGCGGGCCAGTTCTGGAAGGACTTCATCCGCGACACGGCGCCGGAGTACCGCAAGAGCACCCTGGAACAGCTGGAGACGGTCGTCAAGCCGATCTGGGACGCGCTCATCGACGGCGCCAAGTACTGCGAGCCGCAGCTCAAGGCCATCATCGAGCGGGTCCGGCCGGACGTGATCGTCGAGGACAACGTGGTGGCCTTCCCCGCCCTGGTGACGGCGGGCGTCCCGTTCGTACGGATCGTCTCGTGCAACCCGCTGGAGGTGCAGGGCCCGGACGTGGCCCCGGCGTTCTCCGGACTGCCGGCCGACGGCACCGGCTGGGCGGAGTTCCGGGCGGAGTACGACCGGACCCATCGTGAGATGTGGGAGGCGTTCAACGCGTGGGTGGCCGAGCAGGGCGCTCCGGCCCTGCCTGACCTGGAGTTCATCCACGAGGGCGACGCGAACCTGTACGTGTATCCCGAGATCGCGGACTACACGGCGCAGCGTCCCCTGGGGGACTCCTGGACCCGCGTCGACTCGTCCGTACGGGAGACCGACGAGGAGTTCACGCTGCCGGACATCCCCGGCGAGGGCGCGCTGATCTACTTCTCGCTGGGTTCGCTCGGCTCGGCCGACATCGAGCTGATGCGCCGCGTGATCTCCGTGCTGGCCCGCACGCCGCATCGGTACATCGTCTCCAAGGGCCCGCTGCACGAGGAGATCGAGCTGGCCCCCAACATGTGGGGCGCCGAGTTCGTCCCGCAGACGAAGATCATCCCGCTCGTGGACCTGGTGATCACGCACGGCGGCAACAACACGACGACCGAGGCGTTCCACTTCGGCAAGCCCATGATCGTCATGCCGCTGTTCTGGGACCAGTACGACAACGCCCAGCGCGTGCACGAGACCGGGTACGGCGTCCGCCTGGACACCTACGGGTTCGCCGACGAGGAGCTGACCGGGGCCATCGAGAGACTGCTCGGCGACCAGGACCTGCGCGACCGGCTCGCGGCGGCCGGCGAGGAGATCCGCCGCCGCGACGGCCTGCGCGTGGCCGCGGACGTCATCGAGAACATCGCGGCCAAGTGAGCAAGGAAAGCCGTCTGATCGAGGACGCCGCTCCCCGGGTCTTCTGGACCGACCGGCCCGGGGCGCCCGGCCCGTACGAGCCGCTGCGCGGCCGCACCACGGCGGACCTGCTGGTGGTCGGCGGCGGCTTCACCGGCCTGTGGGCCGCCGTGCTGGCCAAGGAGGAGAACCCCGCCTGCGACGTCGTCCTCCTGGAGGCGCGCTCGATCGCGTACGGCGCGAGCGGCCGCAACGGCGGGTTCGTCTCCGACTCGCTGACCCACGGGCTCGGCCAGGGAGCGAGGCTGTGGCCGTCGGAGAACGCGGCCCTGCTCGCGCTCGGGCGGGCGAACCTCGCGGCCATCGCCCGCTTCGTCGACGACCACGGCATCGACGCCGACCTCCGCCTGGTCGGCAAGACCACGGTCGCGGTGGCGCCCCACCAGGTGGAGGAGCTGAGGCGGGCCGAGAGGCTGCACCGCGAGCACGGCGAGGACGCGGTGTTCCTCGGCCGCGACGAGATGCGCGCGGACGTCGAATCGCCCACCTATCTCGCGGGGCTGCGCCTGCGCGGCACCGGCGGCGTCCTCGATCCCGCCGCGCTCGCGTGGGGGCTGGCCCGCGTCGCGGAGCGGCTCGGGGTGCGCATCCACGAGGGCACCGAGGTCACCGCGCTGACTCGGACGCGTACCGGCGTGGAGGCCGGGACGGGAGGCCGCGGTGTGGTGAACGGTGCGATGAACGGCGCGGTGAGCGCAGGGCAGGTGCTGCTGGCCACCAACGCCTTCCCCTCGCCCCTGCGCAGGCTGGGCCTGTTCGTGCTGCCGATCTGGGACTACGTGCTCGTCACCGAGCCGCTGTCGCCCGAGCAGCGGGCGTCGCTCCGGTGGCCGGAGGGCCAGGGCCTGACCGACGCGGGCAACCGGTTCCACTACTACCGGCTCACGCGCGACGATCGCATCCTGTGGGGCGGCTACGACGCGATCTACAACTTCGGCGGCGGCGGCTCCGAGCAGCGCGACGCCACGCACGAGCGGCTCGCGCGGCACTTCTTCGCGACGTTCCCGCAGCTGCGTGGCCTGCGCTTCACGCACAGGTGGGGCGGGGCGATCGACTCGACCAGCCGGTTCACCCCGTTCTTCGGCACGGCGATGGGCGGGCGGCTGGCCTACGCCCTCGGATACACCGGCCTCGGCGTCGGCGCGTCCAGGTTCGGCGCGCTGACCGGTCTCGACCTGCTGGCCCGGCGGTCCACCGCGCGGACGCGGCTGCGGATGGTCCGCCGCCACCCGGTGCCGTTCCCGCCCGAGCCGCTGCGCTGGCCGGTGGTGCAGCTCACCCGCCGCGAACTCGCCCGCGCCGACAAGAACGAGGGCCGCAGAGGGCCCTGGCTGCGGTCACTCGACCGTTTCGGCATCGGCTTCGACAGTTGAGGACGACCTCATGACGACATTGATCAATCCCGCCGACGGCCGGGCCATCGAGGAGGTGCCCGACACCCCGCTCGACGGGGTGGCGCGGGCCGTCCGCGGGGCCCGGGAGGCCTTCGAGCAGTGGCGCGAGACCACGCCGGGAGAGCGGGCGCTGGTGCTGCTGCGCCTGGCGGACCTGGTCGAGCGGGACGCCGCGGAGCTGACCCGGCTGGAGGTGGAGGAGACCGGCAAGCCCGCCGCCGTGTTCCGGGACGGCGAGCTGCCGTTCGCCGCCGACAACCTCCGGTTCTTCGCCGGCGGGGCAAGGTCCCTGGACGGCACGGGCGCCGGCGTGTTCAGCGCCGGATACACGTCCGTGCTGATCAGGCGGCCGATCGGGGTCGTGGGGGCGATCGCGCCGTGGAACTTCCCCCTCATCATGGCGATCTGGAAGATCGGACCGGCCGTCGCCGCGGGGAACGCCGTCGTGATCAAGCCGGCTCCCCGGACGCCCCGCACCACGCTGCGGCTCGCCGAGCTGTTCGCCGAGGCCGGGGCCCCGGAGGGCCTCGTACGGGTGGTGACCGGCGGCGCGGACGTGGGCCGGGCCCTGGTGACCGACCCCGGCGTGGACATGGTCAGCGTCACCGGGTCCACCGCCACCGGCCGCGAGGTCATGCGCGGCGCGGTGGACGGCCTCAAGCGGGTCCATCTGGAGCTGGGCGGCAAGGCACCCGCGCTCGTGTTCGCCGACGCCTCGCTTGAGGACATGGCGGCCGGGGTGGTCATGGGCGCCACCTACAACACCGGCCAGGACTGCACGGCCGCGACCAGGGTGTACGTCGAAAGATCACGGTACGCCGAGGCGGTCGAGGCACTGCGGGAGGCCGTCGCCCGCGTCCGGCCCGGCGACCCCTGGGCGCCGGACGCCGACATCGGCCCGCTGATCAGCGCCGAGCACCGTGAGCGGGTCCACGGCTTCGTGACCAGGGCGTCCGGCCGCGTCGTCCACGGGGGCGCGCCGATCGACGGCCCCGGCTTCCACTACGCGCCGACGCTGATCGCCGACGCCGACCCGGCGAGCGAGATCGTGCGGAGCGAGGTCTTCGGCCCGGTGCTGGTGGCGATGCCGTTCGACGGCGAGGACGAGGCGGTGCGGCTCGCCAACGCCACGCCGTACGGGCTGGCCTCCTCGGTCTGGTCCACGGACGTGGCCCGCGCCCTGCGCGTCTCCCACCGGCTGGACGTGGGCGTGACGTGGGTGAACGACCACCTGCCGATCGCCTCGGAGGCGCCGCACGGAGGCGTGAAGGGCAGCGGGTTCGGCAAGGACATGAGCCAGGAGGCCGTGATGGAGTATTCGGTCACCCGGCACCTCATGATCAAGCATGCGGCCCCGCAGGCACGCGACTCGTTCCGCCCCGCCTGAGCAGCCCGCCTGAGCAGCCCGCCTGACGAGCTACGCGCCGGGGAGGTTGCGCAGCGCCTCGCGGCGGCTCAGCCCGCTGATGCCCTGGTGCTTCACGTAGCGGAGCACCTCCTGCGGGTTGGTCTTCGCGTACTCCCGCAGCGCCCAGCCGATCGCCTTGCGGGCGAAGAAGTCGGTGTCCGACAGGCTCGGCTCGATGCAGGCGTAGAGCAGGTGGACGTCGGTCCGGTCCTTGAAGGAGTTCTGGCAGAGGATGGCGGTGCGCCGCTTCCACAGGTCGGGGTCATGCGCCCACTCCAGCACGAGGCGGCGCATGCTCTCGGGATACAGCCGCAGCAGCGTGCCGATCCGGTGCACGGCGATGTCGTCGACCAGGTCCCACCAGGCCCCGGTGACGACCATCTCCTCGTACATGGGGATCGTGTAGAGCGTCTGCCAGGACCGGTAGAAGCGATGTGCGGACAGCTCGATGGCGGCGTAGCGCTCCTCGCGGTACTCCGCCTCGCGCCACAGCGCCAGCACCGCCCTGCGCCACTCGGGGGCGCTGTCCAGCCGGTGCTCGGCGAAGACCTTGCGCAGCGCGGCCCGCCGCGGCACGGCCGTGACCCCGAGGAACGGCATCTCCGACTTCATGTACGACCGCATGGAGGCGGCGCGGGCGGGGTCGGCGAGCTCGGTCAGCGCGAGCCGTACGGCCTTGAGTAGCGTCATGACGGCTGGCTCGCCCGCTCGCCGGTCGCCAGGCCGTCGAACAGCAGCTTGACGAAGTGGTCGGCCAGGGCGTCGGTGTCGAGCCTGCCGCCGGGACGGAACCAGCGCACGGTCACCCAGATCGTGTCGCGGATCATCCGATAGGTGAGCTTGGGATCGACGTCGGGGCGGAACTGGCCGGCGGCCTGGCCGCTCGTGATCTGCTCCACCCACATGCGTTCGACCTCGTCCTCGGCCCGCACCAGGTAGTCGAACCGGTCGCCGGGCAGCGAGCGCAGGTAGTTCCAGTCGTTCTGCATGACCGTGATGGCCGCCCGGTGGACCTCCAGCGTGCCGAAGCCGATGCGGACCATCTCCGCCAGGACCGAACGCGGGTCGGCGTGCGTGCCCAGCACCGCGCGGTAGCGGGTGATCAGATCCTCGAGGAAGGTGCGCAGCACCTCGTCGACGATCGTCTCCTTGGAGTCGAAGTGGTGGTAGAGGCTGCCGGAGAGGATGCCGGCCTCCAGCGCGATCTCCCGCACGGTGGTGGCCTGGAAGCCCTTGCGCGCGAACAACTCGGCGGCGAGCTTGACGAGGTGGTCGCGCCGTTCGGACGCCGAACCGGCCGTCCCCCGCTTCGCCTTGACCGGCGCGGCCGTGCCGCCGGAGTCCTTACGCTGGTTCACGGCTCCCATTATGGCCGTCGAGCAAGAGCTTGTTCACATTCTCGCCCCGCCCGACCTCCCCGCATGAACGGAATCAGTAGGGCAGGATCGAACCCATGGCGAAAATGGGGTATCCGTTCACCTTGGGGGTGGCGTCAGGAGAGCCGTTATCCGACGGCGTGATCCTGTGGACCCGTCTGGCCCCCGAGCCGCTGCATCCGACACAGCCCGGCGGCATGCCCAACCGGGCGATGACCGTACGGTGGGAGCTCGCCGAGGACCAGGCGTTCAAGAAGGTCGTCCAGTCGGGCACCGCGCCCGCGCAGCCGGACTGGGCGCACAGTGTGCACGTACGGGTCACCGGGCTGCGGCCCGCGGCCGACTACTTCTACCGCTTCTCCGTCGAGGGCCACGTCAGCCCGGTGGGCCGCACCAGGACCGCGCCCGGCCCGGATTCGACCGCCCCCGTCAAGTTCTGCTTCGTCTCCTGCCAGCGCTACGAGCACGGCTACTTCACCGCGCTGCGCCACCTCGCGGCCGAGCGGCCCGACCTGGTCCTCCACCTCGGCGACTACATCTACGAGTACGGCAAGCCGAAGAACCCCAAGCCGGGCCGCTGGGTGCGCCCGCTCGAGTCGACGGCCGAGTGCACGACGCTCGGCGCCTACCGCGACCGCTACGCCCGCTACAAGATGGACCCGGACCTGCAGGCCGCCCACGCCGCCGCGCCGTGGGTCGCGATCCCCGACGACCACGAGGTCCGCGACAACTGGGCGGGCGCGCTGCCCGGCGACGGCGGCAGCCCCGCCGCCTTCCTCAAGCGCAGGGCCGCCGCGTTCAAGGCGTACTACGAGCACCAGCCGCTGCGCGTCCACCCGTCCGGCTCCGGCCTGCAGAACTACCGCTGGCGACCGTACGGTCGGGTGGCCGACTTCCTGCTCGCCGACACGCGGCAGTATCGCGAGGGACGCGACATGCTCGGCGCCGAGCAGGAGAAGTGGCTGACGGACCGGCTGCGCGGATCGACGGCCCGATGGAAGGTGCTCGCGCAGGCGGTGTTCTTCTCCCAGCGGAAGTTCCCGCTCGAACCCGTCAGCGCCGACGCCTGGGACGGCTACCCCGACTCGCGCGCCCGTGTGCTCGCCGCCGCCCCCGACGGGCTGGTCGTGCTGAGCGGCGACGTGCACAGCGCGTACGCCTGCGACGTCCGCGCCGACTGGGCGGATCCGGCCTCCCGCGCCCTCGGGGCCGAGTTCGTCGGGCCGTCGGTGACGAGCATGCCGGGCATCACCGACGCGAGCGCGATCCTCAAGCTGAACCCGCACATCGAGTTCTTCGACAGCCGCCACGGCTACGTGTCCTGTGTGGCGGACATGGAGAACTTCCGCGCCGACTACCGGGCCGTGGCCTTCGTGGACCGTCCCGGCGCGCCGCTGACCACGATCGCCGGCTTCGAGGTGAAGGAGAACAGGCTCCACCGCGCCGATGTGTGACCTTCCCTCTAGCAAATAGGAAACTTTCCTATTAGATTGCGGGGCATGCCTGAGCGATGCCCTGCGGGCGCAGCATGAAGCGAAGCCCTGACCTGCTCCGTCTTGCCGACACGGTCCTGTTGCCCGGCTTCGCCGGGACCACCGCCCCCGACTGGGTGCGGCGGCGGCTCGGCGACGGCCTCGCCGGTGTGGTGCTGTTCTCCCGGAACGTCGACACCCCGGCCCAGCTCGCCGCCCTCACCTCGGCCCTGCGCGCGGAGAATCCCGAGATTTTGATCGGCATTGACGAGGAAGCCGGGGAGGTGACGAGGCTTGAGGCCCGCACGGGCAGCTCACGGCCGGGCAACTACGCCCTGGGCGTCGTGGACGACGTGGAGCTGACCGAGCGGGTGGCCCGCGACATCGGCAGGGACCTGCGGGCGGCGGGGGTGAACATCGACTTCGCCCCGGCCGCCGACGTCAACTCCAACCCGGACAACCCGGTCATCGGCCTGCGGTCCTTCGGCGCCGATCCGCTCCTTGTCGCGCGGCACACCGCCGCCTGGATCCGTGGCCTGCAGTCCACCGGTGTGGCGGCCTGCGCCAAGCATTTCCCCGGGCACGGCGACACGTCGGTCGACTCCCACCACGGCGTTCCCCGCGTCACGGTCTCCCGGGAGGAGCTGGCCGAGGTCGAGCTGTGGCCGTTCCGTGTGGCCATCGAGGAGGGCGTGCGCTCGATCATGACCGGCCACCTGCTGGTCACCGCGTACGACGAGGAGCTGCCGGCGACGCTCAGCCCCCGCGTCCTCACCGGCCTGCTGCGGGAGGAACTGGGCTTCGACGGCCTGATCGTCACCGACGGCATCGAGATGGCCGCGGTCTCCGGCCGGTACGGCCTGGGCGGCGCGAGCGCGATGGCCGTGGCGGCCGGGGCCGACGCGGTCTGCGTGGGCGGGGAGAGCGCCGACGAGGCGACCCATGAGCAGATCCGCAACGCCGTCGCGGACGCGGTGACCGAGGGCAGCCTGTCGGAGGAGCGGCTCGCGGAGGCCGCCGCGCGGGTGCGCGCCCTGACCGCCTGGCAGGCGCAGGCCACGCCGGTGGACGACCGCCAGGACGAGATCGGCCTGGTCGCCGCCCGCCGGGCCGTACGGGTGACCCGGCGCGGGGCGGACGGCGTGCTGCCGCTGACCGCCGCCCCGCACGTGGTGGAGCTGGCGCCGGAGACCAACCTCGCGATCGACAAGGGCATGCCGTGGGGCGCGGGGGAGCCGCTGAGCAAGCTGCTGCCCGGCACCACGGTCGCCCGGCTGCGGCAGCCGGACGTCCACAACGGCGTCGCGGGCACCGTGCTGAGCCAGGCCGCCGACCGGCCGCTCGTGATCGTGGTGCGAGACGCCCACCGTCACCCCTGGCAGACGGACCTGTTGGAGCGCCTGCTGGCCGCCCGGCCGGACGGCGTCGTCGTCGAGATGGGGCTGCCGGGCCGTACGGACCTGGGGGCCGTCCACATCGCCACGCACGGCGCCGCACGGGTCTGCGGCCAGGCGGCGGCCGAGGTCCTGGCCGGTCTCGCCTGACCGCCGGTGGCGGCGCTGCCTCGCCTGACATGCCCGTAGCATTGGTCACTGCTGACATGCGAATGGGAGTGTCATGAAGGTCGCCTACGTCACCACGGACCATCCGGCCGCCGAGCACGACGACGAGCGGGAGATCGCCCTCGCCGCCTGGCTCGGGGCCGGCATCGAGGGCTCCCCCGTGAACTGGCACGACCCCCGCGTCGACTGGTCGGACTTCGACGCGGCGGTCGTCCGCTCCGCCTGGGACTACATCGACCGTCGTGACGAGTTCGTCGCGTGGGCCCACCGGGTGGAGTCGGCGACGCGGCTGTTCAACCCGGCGTCGGTGATCGAATGGAACACCGACAAGACCTACCTGCGCACGCTCGACGTGCCCACCGTCCCCACACACTGGGCCGAACCCGGAACGGACCTGCCCGAATGGGACGAGTACGTGGTCAAGCCGGCCGTCTCGGCGGGGGCCCGCGACACCATCCGCACCACGGACCGGGACGCCGCCGCGGGCCACGCGGCCACGCTGCTCGCCGCGGGCCGCACGGTCATGGTCCAGCCGTACATCCCGTCAGTCGAGCAGGAGGGGGAGCTGTCGCTGCTGTACTTCGGCGGCCAGTTCAGTCACGCCGTACGGCGGCACCCGATGCTCACCGGGGTGGCGGAGACCGCGGAGAACCGCGCCACGCTGCGCGACCCTGACGACGACCAGTTCGCCCTCGCCGAGCGGGTCCTGGCCGCCGTGCCGTCGAACCTGCTGTACGCCCGGGTGGACCTGGTGCGGATGCCGGACGGCGAGCCGGTCCTGATCGAGCTGGAGCTCACCGAGCCCTACCTGTTCCTGCCGGACGAACTGGCCGCGCCGGACCTGTTCGCCGAGACCCTCGCCGAGATGCTCAAGGGCTGAGCGGGCGGACCCGCTCCGCGGCGGCGAGCGCCAGCCGTACGGCCTCGGCGGGGCCGGCGGCGGCCACCGGACCGGGCACGGGACGACCCTCGGCGTCGAGAACCCGCCACCCGCCGAGGGTGATCACGGACGTGCCGCCCCGCTGGGCGAGGGCCAGTTCGGAAAGCGTGCCCCAGGAGCCGCCGACGACGACGATCGCGTCGGCGGCCCGCACGATCAGCGCGTTGCGCGCCTCTCCCATGCCGGTGGGAAGGGCCACCGTGAGGTCCGGGCTCGCCCCGGAACGGTCCCGGCCGGACAGGACGCCGACCACCACGCCTCCGGCCTCCCTCGCGCCCGCCGCAGCTGCGGCCATCACCCCGCCGTACCCGCCGCACAGCACGACCGCGCCGTGCACGGCCAGCAGGCGGCCCACGGCGCGGGCCGCCTCGGCCTCCTGCGGGCTGCACTCGCCCGGCCCGCACACCGCGATCTGCCGCCTGGGGACCTGCCACATGGGGACCAGGCTAGGCGGAGATCCCGCCGTCCACCGGGATCACGGCGCCGGTCAGGTACGACCCGGCGCGGGAGGCGAGGAAGATCGCTGCGCCCGCCATGTCGTCGGGCCTGCCGATCCGGCCCAGCGGGACGTTGCTTTCGATCGCGCCGCGCGTCTGCGGGTCGTCGAGCGCGAAGGCCATCATCTTCGACTCGAACGGCCCGGGCGCGATCGCGTTGACCGTGATCGACTCCCGGGCGAGCTGGCGGGCCAGGTGCCGGGTCAGCATGTGGACGCCCGCCTTGGCCGCCGAGTACGCGTAGTTCTCCATGACCGGCACCCGGAGCCCGTCGATCGACCCGATGTTGATCACGCGTGCCGGGTCGTCGGGCGACGCGGCGGCGCGCAGCAGGGGCAGGAGGCGGCGGGTGAGGAAGAAGACGCCCTTGACGTTGATGTCCCAGAGCTTGTCGAAGGCGTGCTCCGGATACTCCTCCAGCGGCGCGCCCCAGCTCGCCCCCGCGTTGTTGACGAGCACGTCGAGCCGGCTCTCCCGCTCCGACACCGCCCGCGCCAGCGCCTCCACGCCGTCGGGGGTGGACAGGTCCGCCTGTACGGCGTGGCAGCCCAGCTCGGCGGCCGTGGCCTCCAGTTCGTCCTTCTTCCGTGAGGAGATGTAGACGGTGGCGCCCGCGTCGAGGAACCCCCGCGCGATCATCTTCCCGATGCCCCGGGACCCGCCCGTGACGACGACCGTCTTGCCTTCCACCGAGAACAGAGTCATGCGGGCAGCATACCGACCGGTCGGTTCCGCGTCAGGATTGGAAGCTCCCGTAGTTCCCGCGGAAGAACACCAGCGGGTCGCCGTCGTCGTATCGGTCGAGCCCGGTGACCCGGGCGACGACGATCACGTGGTCGCCGGCCGGGTGCTCCTTGTCCACCGTGCAGTCGATCCAGGCGAGCGTTCCGTCCAGCACGGGAGCGCCGCCGGGGGACAGGGCCCATGACAGGCCGGCGAACTTGTCCCCGCCCGTGGCGGCGAGCCGCTCGCACACCTGCTGCTGGTGGTCGGCGAGCACGTTGACGCACAGGGTCGCCGCGGCCTTCAGGCGCGGCCAGCTCGTGCTGGTCTCCGAGACGCAGAACGAGACCAGCGGCGGGTCGAGGCTCACGGACGTGAAGGAGTTGACGGCCAGGCCGCACGGCTCCCCGGTATGCGGGTCGATCGCGGTGACGGCCACGACACCGGCGGCGTACCTGCCGAGGACGTTCCTGAAGTGCTGGGGGTTGACGGCCGGAATCCTCCTGGCGCCGTCATGGCCGACCCTCCTGGACACAGGGGTGCTCATCGCGCACGTGCCTCCTCAGTCGCGCCTCCCCAAGAAACTCAAGGAGGGGCGGAGGCGATGCATTCCCTGCGCCTAACGGTGGCGCGTCCTGGCGGGCGTGGGGGACCCGCCAGGACGCGCTCCGCCCCGGCGCGAGACCTCGACCCCGGCGAGGGTTGGGGTCGAGACCTCGTTCATTCGCACGGAGTCCATGGGGAGCGGCCGTTCTCGTCCGGCCGCTCCGGCGTGCGGTGGTACCGCGTGCTCGGGCATGTCGCGCCATTCCCGCGTAAGGCGGTCATGTCGGTGGATACCGACAGCTCTGACATGTCGTTCCCGTCGCTCTGATAGGTCTGGGCTCTGGTAGGCCTGGGCTCTGTAGGCCTGGGCTCTGTAGGCCTGGGCTCTGTAGGCCTGGGCTCTGTAGGTCTGGGTCGGGGCTCGCGCCAGGGCGAGTTCGGCGTTCTCGCACCGACCGCCCGCACGGGCCCACCTCCATTGGATGGATTTGTACCAACGTTTGGATAATGCGCGGCCGGGTGGGCTCAGGTCAAGGGGTTGTTCCCCGGTAGACCGAGATCCTCTAGATTTGTTGGAACAAAAGGGTGGATTGAGGAAAGATGGCACGATCGTCGCTCTACCAGCAGGTGGCCGCTGAGCTACGCAGGGCCATCTATGCGGGCGAACTCGCGCCGGGCGACCAGATCCCTACCGAGGCCGACCTCATGGAGGCGCACGGCGTCAGCCGCAACACCGTACGGCTGGCGTTGGGCGAGCTGGAGAACGAGGGTCTCATCCTGCGGATGCGCCGGCGTGGAACGTTCGTACGCGAGCGCCGTCCCCTCCTCATGCGCCCCCAGGACGAGTTCCTCCCGCACGACCAGGAGGGGCCGCGGTTCGACACGTTCGTCCACGCGGTCCGTTCCGAGGGCCGTACGGCCGACCAGAGGATCGAGGTCTCGATCGTCGAGCCGCCCGAGGACGTGGCCACCCGCCTCGCCCTCGCCGACGGCGCCCTGGCCGTCGTGCGCCGCCGCCTGCGCTTCGTGGACGGCCAGCCGTACAACACGCTGGACTCGTACTTCCCCCTGGAGATCGTGGGGGGCTCCGAGATCGCCCGGCCCGGCGACATCACGCGCGGGGCCAACCGGGTGCTGGAGGAGCTGGGCCATCTCCAGGTTCGCGTGATCGACGACCTCTCGGCCCGCATGCCGACCTCTGACGAGTCGTCACGCCTCCAGCTGGAGCCCGGCACTCCGGTCGTCGTCCACACCAGGGTCGGCTACGACGCCGACGACACGCCCGTCCGCGTCGCCGTGTCCGTGCTGCCCGCAGACAAGCATCTGATCCGATACGAGCTGGAACGTCATTGACGAGGCCCGGACGCCCCCTGGCCTGAGCGGGCGTCCCCGGCCGCCGGGCCCTCCTCCGGAGGGCCACTCCCGCGATTCCCAACCTGACCCCGGCAGGGGACCTCGCCGTACCCGCGCGCCCTAGCCGGGTCCGCCGTCTCCGGACGGACGCTGTACGGCATCCCGCCGTCACTCTCAGTGATCAAATCGCCGCCGTCGGCACGAAAGGAATCAGGCATGCCTGCGAACACCCTGGATCTTGTTACGGAACTCACGCTGCGTCGCGCCACCCCGGCCGACCTGCAGGGGGTCCTCGCCCTGCTGGAGCGCACCGCCGGGTGGCTGAACGGCCTCGGCGTACGGCAGTGGCCCGCCGGGGGCTTTCCTGCCGAACGCATCGAACCGCTGATCGGCGAGGGCGTCATGTACCTCCTGGACGCCGGCGAAGACGCCGGACGGGTGCCGGCCGCCACGATCGCCGTGGACGGTCATGCCGACCCGGAGTTCTGGACCCCCGCCGACCGCCCCGGCGACGCGCTCTACGTCCACAAGCTCGCCGTGAGCAGGACCTACTCGGGTCAGGGCCTGGGGGAGGCGCTGCTCGACTGGGCCGCCCTGCGGGCCGCCGTCCAGGGCCGGCCGCACCTGCGGCTGGACTGCGCCAAGGACAACGCCCGGCTGCAGTCGTACTACCGGAGGGTGGGCTTCCGCCACGTCCGCACCGTCGACCTGCCGCACCGCGCCTCCGGCGCGCTGTTCGAGCGGGACGCCTGCGCCGCGATCCCGGCCGCGTTCCTGGCGCTCCCCGCCGCCGGACGGGACCGTTCCTTCGAGGCCCATCGCCGCACGCCGGCGGTGCCGGCCCAGCGCTCGGGACATGTGGCGCAAGCATGGAGGGTTCTTGACATCACCGCCCACAACGAGTTGATCGAGTGCTGAACAGGGCGGATGCCGTGAGGTGCCGCAAAGGGACCGGATACTGTTCACTTCATGACGGGATCCCTCCTTGAAGTGATCGCGCTCGACCTGCGTGACGCCGTGGCCGCCGAGGAGGGCGGAGCGGACCGCCTGGAGATCGTGTCCGACATGGACTCGGGCGGGCTCACCCCCTCGGCGGACATCGTCGCGGCGATCGCGCGCGAGTGCGGGCTGCCGCAGATGGTCATGCTTCGCTGCAACGCCGGGTTCACCGTGACCCCGGAGGAGCTCGACCGGCTGCGCGGCCACGCCAAGGAACTCGCCGAGGCCGGTGCGGCGGGGTTCGTCTTCGGCTTCCTGTCCGGGGACGGGTCGGTCGACAGGGAGGCGACGGACGCGCTGATCCACGCGGTCTCGCCGCTGCCCTGGACCTTCCACCGCGCTGTGGACAACGCCGCCGACGTGCGGGCCGCCTGGCGTGCCGTACGGCTGCTGCCGAACCTGGCGACCGTCCTCACGTCCGGTTCGCCCGAGGGCGTCGGCAGCGGCCTCGGCGTGTTACGCGCGCGGGCCGAGGCGGGGGACGCCTCGCTCGTGCTCGCCGGCGGCGGCCTGCGCGAGGAGCACGTGCCTGTGCTGCTCGACTACGGTGTCCGCGCCTTCCACGTGGGCAGCGCCGTGCGGGGCTCGTGGCGGGAGCCGGTCGACCCCGACCGCGTCAGGCGCTGGCGCCGCATCGTGGACCGGCTCTGACGCTCAGGCGCGGCGGCGGGCGACCAGGACGGCGTCGCGGATCGTGACGTCGCGCCCCTCCGGGTCCACCGCCGTGCGCGGCCGGGCCTCGGCCGCCGTGACCTCCCACTCGGCGGAATCGAGCGACGCCGCCACCTCCTCGGCGGTGAACATCATCTGCGGGAAGTGCATCCGCCGAGCCTTGGTCAGCAGGTCCGACGGGTGGTGCCCGACGATCAGCAGGGTTCCGCCCGGGGCCACCGCGCCGGCCAGCCGGGCGAACAGCGCCCGCCTGGCCTCGCCCGGCAGGTGCATGTACTGCGCCGACACCAGGTCGTACGCGCCCCCGGGAAGGGCGTGGTCGCGCAGGTCCGCGCGCGACCACTCGATGCGGTCCGCGACGTCCGCGCCGGCGTCGGCGGCGTGGGCGGCTGCCCGCTCCAGCGCCGTGGCGGAGATGTCGACTCCCGTCACGCGCCAGCCCCGCGCGGCGAGCCAGACGGCGTCGGCCCCCTCACCGCTGCCGACGTCGAGGGCCCGGCCCGGGGGCAGCTCCGCGGCCTCGGCGACGAGCTGCGGGTTCGGGCGGCCGCTCCAGACCGCAGGCCGGGAGCGGTAGCGCTCCTCCCAGGCCGCCTCCTCGAGCAGCGTGCGCACCTCGTGGCGGTAGACGTCGACGGCCTCCCGGGTCTCCTCGGCGATGAGATCCATGTTGATCGCCGCGCCCGCGGCCAGGCCCGCCGCGGCGGACGCGATCACCACGGCGCGCACGTCCGTCACGTTTCCCGCCACCCAGACACCGGGCACGGCGGTCGCCCCGGTCGGCTCCGCGGCGATCCGGGTGCCCGCCACGTGGCCGCCGAGCTCCGCCTCGACCGGCTTGAGGCCGAGCGATTCCAGGACGCCGGCCCGCGCGGTGAGCGGCGCGCCGACGACGAGCGCGTCGAGCGCGACGACCTCGCCGGAGGCCAGCCGCACCCCGGTGAGCGCGTCGCCGGTCACCTCGATCCCCGTGACCGGGCCGTCGGCGACGGGGATCCGGCGCGCGGCGAGCCGCTCGGCCTCCTCCTCCGACGGCGCGGGGCAGTGGTGGGCCAGGAACACGACGTCCTGGCTCCACTGCCGCCACAGAAGGGCCTGCTCGACGGCGAGCGGCCCGGTGGCCAGCACGCCGATGCGCCGGTCGCGGACCTCCCAGCCGTGGCAGTAGGGGCAGTGCAGCACGTCGCGGCCCCACCGCTCGGCCAGGCCCGGCACGTCGGGCAACTCGTCCACGGCGCCGGTCGCCACCAGCAGGCGGCGGGCCCGGACGGCACGCCCGTCGTCCAGCGTCACGAGGAAGTCGTCGCCCTCCCGCGTCGCGGCCTCGGCCCGCCCGGCGACGACCTCGCCGCCGTACCCGATCACTTCATCGCGCCCGGCCGCCCGCAACTCGGCGGGCGGCGTGCCCTCCCTGCCGAGGTAGTTGTGCACGTGCCCGGCCGGCGCGTTGCGCGGCTCCCCGGCGTCCACCACCAGCACCGACCGCCGCGCCCGCGCCAGCGCCAGCGCGCCGCTGAGCCCCGCGGCGCCGCCGCCCACCACGACCACGTCGTACTTCTCTTCCACCCGTGCCTCCTGTATCGGCGTCTGCTGTCGAACAGTGCGGCACGGGCCGCGAGAGCGGCAAGCATTGTTGCGGATATGGCAAATCTCAGCAGAGCGCGCGGTCGGCCCGAGCCAGCGCGGCGACCAGCGTTTTGATCGTCGCGGGCTCGTCCAGCACGCCCCCCGCGGCCTCGCGCCGTTCCTGCCAGGCGCGCACCCGGTCGGCGTACTTCTCGTAGCAGGCGAGGTGGAACGCGTACACGGTCGCGAAGCGGCTGACGAGGTGTGAGGGGTGCATGTCCCAGCCCTGGTAGAAGCCGTGCGCCAGGGAGTGCGACACCAGCGCCGAGTGCCTGCGCAGCAGGGTGTGCACGTCGGCCGACGCGTCCGAGGCCGGTGCCGCGGCCAGCGAGCCGTCCGACAACTCCACCCCGGTCCCCGACAGCGCCGTCTGCATGACGTGCCGCGCGTGGTCGCAGGCCGGGTGGTCGAGCCGCTGCTCGTCCGGCGGCAGCCCGAGCGCGGCCGTGTAGTCGAACACCCCGAAGTGGGCGGCGGCCAGCCGGCCGCCCAGCGAGGGCACCAGGTCGGCCGACCGCTGGAGCATGAGCACGGTCTGCGGGGCCTCCACCTGCATCTCGAAGCGCAGTGTGCCGGAGGGCAGGCGCAACGCCCGCTCCAGCGCCTCCAGGCAGCCGGCGAACTGGCGCAGGTAGTCCTCCATCAGGACCTTGGGGAACGTCACCGTGAACCCGCCGGGGAGCCTGCCTGCCCGCCGCACGACCCCGGTCAGGAACCCGTCGAGCGTGCGCACCGAGCGCAGGGGGTCGCCGTCGGCGAACGACTTCACCCGCAGCCCCCACCTGCGGGGCAGCGTGCCCGCCTCGTGCATCGCGGCCACGGCCGCCGCCGCCGACTCGGCGTGCCGGTCCTCCTCCTCGGGAGAGCGCGGGCCGTACCCGTCCTCGAAGTCGATCCGCAGGTCCTCGATGGGCTCGGCGTGCAGCTTCCTGCGTACGCGGTCGTGCACGGGTGGGGCCAGCTCGGGGTCGAGTTCGAACAGCGCGGCCAGCTCGGCGGGGGTGAACAGGAGCCGGTGGAGGAGGTCGGTGGCGGTGTGCCGCCACTCCTGGACGATCTCCGCCGTCACCCGGTCCGCGGGCACGTACACGGTGTGCACCGGCTGCCACGCGGGTTCCCGTACGGGAAACCGGGCGAGCTGCTCGCGATGGGTGCCGGCGAAGCCGGCGAGCAGCCCGTCGAGCGGCCTATCCGGGCCGGTCAGCGTCGTCTCCATGGGGACGATCCTCGCAGAGTCCCGCCACGGTGAGGGCAATCACGCAACGTCGCTGCATGACAACGCTGAGTTGGCTATCCTTTTTCTCGAACAGCCGATCGAACAGGTGAGCGAAAAAGAAACGGCCCCCTGTCGGGGGCCGTAGAGCCCGGGGACGTAGCCGCGGGCGCGGTGACTCCATGTTAGGAGATGATGGCGGTGCGCGACAACCCCGTTCCTCACGTCGTGCGTGTCGGGGTCTACGTCGACGGGTTCAATCTCTACTACGGGCTGCGCTCCCTGCGGGGGCGGCGCTATCTCTGGCTCGATCTACGGGCGCTGGCCCTTCGGCTGCTGAGGACCGGACAGACGCTGACCGCCGTCCGCTACTTCACCGCTCCCGTCCGAGGCGACGCTCGTGCCCTCGCCCGCCAGCAGACCTATCAGGCGGCCCTGGAGACCCTGGGCGTCGAGGTGGTGCTCGGGCGTTTCCAGGAGCAGCGGCCCTCCTGCCGCGCCTGCGGCGTCTCCTGGCGGACCTACGAGGAGAAGCAGTCCGACGTCGCCCTGGCCGCCGCCATAGTCGGCGACGTCGCCCTCGACCTGGTCGACATGGTGCTGCTGCTGTCGGCGGACTCCGACCTGTGCGCGGCCATCGAGGCGGTGCGCGAGGTGGACGCCCGGCGCGGCGGCAAGACCCGGGTTGTCACCGTCTTCCCGCCCGGCAGGCGTTCGGACGGCCTGCGCCTCGCGAGCGACGCCTGGTTCCCCCTCGGCGAGGCGCTCGTCCGGCAGTCGCAGCTGCCCGGCCTCGTGCCCGGCCGCGACGGCGCGCGCTACCACCGGCCGGCCCACTGGTCCTGACCGGGACACCCGTCAGGACGCGCCACCCGGTTGGGCGAGCCGCCCGCACGCGCCCAGCATCGCGTCCCTGCCCACCAGCTTCACCCGCTCGCCCCTCCTCAGGTTGTCGGCCAGCGAGGCCTCCGCGGCCTCGATCGCGAGCCAGTCCTCGTACGTCACCGGGCTCAGCCCGCGCGCGGCGAGCAGGTCGTCCAACCGGGCGGTCGCGATCCCCGGCACCGCTTCGGCGAGCAGCGTGCGCACGGTCTCGGCGGCGTCGGACTTGTTGGTCCCGATCACGCCCGTCGGCCCCCGCTTGAGCCAGCCCGAGACGTACTGCCGGTCCGACACTTTTCCCGCGACGTTCGGCACCGTCATCGACCCCGGGTCGAACGGCACCCCGGGCAGCGCCACGCTCTTGTAGCCCACCGAGCGCATCACCATGTCCGCCGGGATCGTCTCGAAGTCGCCCGTCCCGACGACCCGCCCGTTCTCCAGCCGGGTCCGCTCCAGCCGCACGCCCTCGACCCGGGACACGCCGAGGATCTCCACGGGGCGCAGCCAGAAACGCACCTCCAGGCGGCGGGGCCGGTCGGCAGGCTTGCGCTCCGACCACGACCGCAGCACGTCCACATTGCCCCTGACCTGCCGGGACAGCGTGGTCAGGTCGGCGACCGCGATCTCGTCGGGGAAGGTGAGGACGTCGGCGTTCAGCAGCTCGCCGAGCTCGCGCAGCTCCTTCAGGGTGAACTTCGCGTGCTCGGGGCCGCGCCTGCCGACCATGTGGATGCGCTTGACCCGCGAGGCGGCCAGCCGGTCGAGCACCTCCTCGGGCACGTCGGTGCCGCGCAGCTCGTCGGCCGTCTTGGCCATGATCCGCACCACGTCCACGGCGACGTTGCCGACGCCGATGACGACGACCTCCTCCGTGTCGAGGGAGAACGCGTCCGGCGGGACGTCGGGGTGGCCGCAGTACCAGTTGACGAAGTCGGTCGCCGCGACGCTGCCCGGCAGGTCCTCGCCCGGGACGCCGAGGTGCCTGTCGACCATCGCCCCGGTGCAGTAGACGACGGCGTCGTAGCAGGACAGCAGGTCGTCCACCGAGAGGTCCGCGCCCAGCTCGACGCCGCCGAGGAAGCGCACCCCCGGGGTCTCCAGCACCCTCCGCAGGTAGCCGGCGATCGACTTGATCGACGTGTGGTCGGGCGCCACGCCGTACCGGACGAGCCCGTACGGCGTCGGCAGGCGTTCGAGTACGTCCACCTCGACGGGGTCGTGCGACTGCTTGACCAGCGCCTCGGCCGTGTAGATACCGGCCGGGCCCGACCCGACGATCGCGACGCGCAGTGTCACCATGGCCTCCAACAGCGGCGAACGCCCTTGGTCGTGTCCGCAGATACTGCGGACACTCCCTACCAGTGATTCTTTATCACCACCGATCGCACTGCCAGTGGAACGCCGTGCCGTGGGACCGGATTGTCATCCGTCTTGTGATGGTTCGCGGGGTTGCGGCGACCAGGCGGCCACGATCAAAGTGATGCCCGTGGGCAGTGGGGCTAAAAGACGGGGAAACCCGCGGACGAGAAGGCCGGGCGGTGGCACTCTCCCTGACATGAGGGGACTCCGCGGGGGGCGGGACGAGCCCGGGGCCTCACCGGCCACGGCGTACGGCCCGCAGAACGGTCAAGAGGACGGCGACGCGCCACCGCCGCACGGCTCCGGGCCGGACGGGCTCAGGTACGAGGCGCTGGGACGGGTCATGGCCGCCTTATCCGGCGAGGCCGAGACGTTGGAGGCGTGCCGCGACCTCACGTGGTGGCGTGGCACCGACCGCTCCTGGCACATCGAGTGGCGCGACGGCCCGTACGCCGCCGAGGTGGCGGCGCTGCTCCTGGAACGGATCGGCGAGCCGGGCCAGGACGCCGTGCGGGCGGCGCCCGCGGGCCCGGCGACCACCTCGACGGCGATGCTGAACGTGATGGGCGTGACCTTCGTCCTGCGGGCCATCGACCCGTTCGGCATGGAGCCGCTGCGGACCAGGCCAGGCCTGTGGCGGCTGTCGGCGGCGCTGGACGGCCCCGCCGGCCCCGTCGGCACGGGCGGGCGGTCCCGTCAGCACTGGGAGGAACTGCTCGGCGGCTGACATCGGCGGATGATGTCGGACCCGCCCGTCGTTTACGTGAGGCGGTGGGTGCCCCGAGTCGATAGCCTTGGGAGCACATCGTCTTCGTCTCGTCCTCCAGGTCGTCTCCGAGGGGTCCGCGAGGAGATCCGCATCGCGGGCATCCCGAGGAGGCGCCGCGGACGAGACCTCTCACGAGCAAGGAGTAGCCGTGCTGCTGCGTATGTCGACCCTGTTCCTGCGCACCCTGCGTGAGGATCCGGCGGACGCGGAAGTGCCGAGCCACAAGCTGCTCGTCCGCGCCGGCTACATCCGCCGGGTCGCGCCCGGCATCTACTCCTGGCTGCCGCTCGGCAAGATCGTGCTGGAGAACGTCGCGCGGGTCGTGCGCGAGGAGATGGACCGGATGGGCGCGCAGGAGGTGCTCTTCCCCGCGCTGCTGCCCCGGGACTTCTACGAGCCCACGGGCCGCTGGACCGAGTACGGCGACACGCTGTTCCGGCTGAAGGACCGCAAGGGCGCCGACTACCTCCTCGGGCCGACCCACGAGGAGATGTTCACCGACATGGTGAAGGGGGAGTACTCCTCCTACAAGGACTATCCCGTCACGCTGTACCAGATCCAGACGAAGTACCGCGACGAGGCCAGGCCCCGGGCGGGCATCCTGCGGGGCCGCGAGTTCGTCATGAAGGACTCCTACTCCTTCGACCTCGACGACGACGGCCTGAAGCGGTCCTACGAGATGCACCGCGAGGCGTACATCCGGATCTTCGAGCGCCTCGGCATCGACTACCGGATCTGCTTCGCGATGTCGGGCGCGATGGGCGGGTCGGCCTCCGAGGAGTTCCTCGCCCCCTGCCCGACCGGTGAGGACACCTTCGTGGCCTGCCACAACTGCGGATACGCGGCCAACGCCGAGGCCGTCGTCACGCCCGCGCCGCCCGCCGTCACCGCCGAGCAGCCGCCCATGAAGGTGCTCGACACGCCCGACACCCCGACGATCGAGTCGCTCGTCTCGCACGTCAACGAGCACCACGGCCTCGGCATCACCGCCGCCGACACGCTGAAGAACCTCGTCGTCAAGGTCCGCACGCCGGGCTCCGACGAGATCAAGACAGTGATCATCGGAGTGCCCGGCGACCGCGAGGTCGACTTCAAGCGCCTGGAGGCGTCACTCTCGCCCGGCGTGCCGGAGATCTTCGAGGCCGAGGACTTCGCCCGCCACCCCGGCCTGGTGCGCGGCTACATCGGCCCGCAGGTGCTCAGGGACCTGGGGATCACCTACCTGGTCGACCCGCGCGTGGTCGAGGGCTCGGCCTGGGTGACGGGCGCCAACGAGCCGGGCAAGCACGCCGCGCACGTGGTCGCGGGCCGCGACTTCCAGCCCGACGGCACGATCGAGGCCGCCGAGGTGCGGGCGGGCGACTCCTGCCCCCGCTGCGCGCACCCGCTGTCGATCGACCGGGGCATCGAGATCGGCCACATCTTCCAGCTCGGCCGCAAGTACGCCGACGCCGCCCAGCTCGACGCGCTCGGGCCCGACGGCAAGCCCATCCGCATCACCATGGGCTCGTACGGCGTCGGCGTGTCCCGGGCGGTGGCCGTGCTGGCCGAGCAGCGCCACGACCAGCTGGGCCTGGTGTGGCCCAGGGAGGTGGCGCCCGCCGACGTGCACATCGTCGGCACGGGCAAGGAGAACCAGATCGAGGTCGCCAGCACGCTCGCCGAGACCCTGGAGGCGCGGGGGCTGCGGGTGCTGGTCGACGACCGCCCCGGTGTGTCGCCCGGCGTCAAGTTCAAGGACTCCGAGCTGCTCGGCCTGCCCACCGTGCTGATCGTCGGCCGGGGCCTGGCCAACGGCGTGGTCGAGCTGCGTGACCGGGTCGCCGGGACCAAGGAGGAGATCCCGCTGGACGAGGCCGTCGAGCGGGTTCTGGCCGCCTGCCGGGCCTGATCGCCGGACACACGGCGCCGCCGTCCCCCCGAGGGGCGGCGGCGCCGCCCTTTTCCGGTACGGAGCGGTACAGCCCAGTACGGGCAGGTACGGGCACAGTACGGCGGCGGCCCGAGGTCCCGTCCGATACGGCCGTGGCCAGGCTACTGGCCGTCCGGCGAGGACGGCTCCGGCTGGGCCTCCTCAGAACCGGACGTCCCGGCGGACCCGTCCAACCCGGAGGAGTCCGGCGCGGGGGTCCCGGCCCCCGGAGTGGGGACGGCGACGTCGAAGTCGGCGCCGGCTCGGTCCATGCCCGGGAACGGGCCGATCTTCGGCTGCCAGCCGTACGCCCGGGTCGCGCATTCCTGCGCGGCCAGCGCGGCGATCCGCCGCAGCGCCGGGTCGCGGTCGGCGGCGAGCTCCAGATAGGCGGTGGTCACCCGCTGCTCCACCAGCACGGCCAGGCGCACCGCGTCGGCCGGTCTGCGCACCGCGAAGGGCAGGCGGTAGGCGGTGCCAGGCTCGGCGGGCGTGCCGCCCCGCTGGGCGATGAGCGTCCGCAACTGGTCGCGCCGCGCACGATGGGCGTCGAACCCCGCGGTGGCGCGCCTGAGCAGCGCGCCGCTCATCTTCCCGCCGATCACCCCGTACGCGTACACGGCGGCGTGCTCGGCGGACAGGGCCCGGCCGAGCGCGTCGCCGACCGGCGCCCGGGCGGGCTCGGTGGCGCTCTCAGTCACGCACCCTCCCCAGGGCGACGACGTGGACGGCCTCGCACGCGCCGATGCTCGCCAGGAGCTGGGAGAGCGCGGGGGAGGCCGCGGCCATCTGGGCCGGTCGCGCCGACGCCGCGCGCCGCTCGGCGTCCCTGAGCGCCCCGACGGAGACCGCGGACGGGTTCTTCGACGGGGACGCGGAGGACGAGGCCGGCGGCGTGGGACTCGCGGGGAACGTTCCCGTGCCGCTCGCGGCGGGCAGGAGCGCGCGCAGGGCCTGCAGATGGGCCGCGTGACGCTGACGGAACGGCTCCAGCGCGGCGGCCCGGCCGGGCAGGGCGGCGACCGCGCGCCCGTAGAGCGACACCAGCTGCTCCTTGCCCGCGATCAGCGAGGTGAGCAGCACGGTCTGCGGATCCGGTGCGGCCGGTGCGGCAGGTTTCCGCGGGGCCGAGGAACAGCCGGCCGCGGCCAGACCGGCCGCGGCGGCGGAGCCCAGCAACGCACGTCTCGTCACTCCTGCCCCGCCGCTGTGTCTCACGACACAGCATCGTACGGCGCGCCGCCCACTGGTCATCGCCCGTGACCGTGATGATCGTGCACGTGTCGGATCGCCGCCCGGGTGTGGCGCTGTTTCCACCTCCCGGTGTCGATAGGCTGTTGGCACATCGGGCTAGGCACACGGTCACAGCCACACGGTCATTGGGAGGTCGGCATGGGCAGCGACGCTCGACGCGGCCGCCTGGTTGAGCTGCTCGGCCCGGTGGTCGCCGCCGAGGGCTTCGACCTGGAGGACGTCACGGTCACACCGGCGGGTCGCCGGCGGCTGGTGCGCGTCGTGGTGGACCGGGACGGCGGAGTGAGCCTGGACGACGTGGCCGACGTGAGCCAGTCCGTCTCGAAGCGGCTGGACGAGGTGGACGTCCTGGGCGGCAGCGCGTACGTCCTCGAAGTCACCTCTCCCGGAGTGGACAGGCCGCTCACCGAGCCGCGCCACTGGCGCCGGGCGCGCGGGCGGCTGGTGAAGGCGGAGCTGCTCGACGGCACCTCCGCTGAGGGCCGCGTGACCGAGGCAGACGAGGCCGGCGTGGAGCTGGACGGCGCGCGCCGCATCGCGTACGGCGAGCTGGTGCGCGGCCGGGTACAGGTCGAGTTCAACCGGCGCGAGGCCGGGCTCGACGACGAACTTGATGAGGACCTCGATGTCGACGAAGACATCGACGACGCCGACGACGAGGGCTAGGGGGAGCCTTGTGGACATTGACATGAGCGTCCTGCGCAGCCTGGAGCGGGAGAAGGACATCTCCTTCGACCTGGTCGTCAAGGCGATCGAGGACGCGTTGCTCATCGCGTACTTCCGCACGGAGGGCGCGGCGCAGAAGGCTCGGGCCGAGCTGGACCGCGACACCGGCCATGTGATCATCTGGGCCGCCGAGCTGGACGAGAACGGCGAGGTCGTGCGGGAGTACGACGACACCCCGTCCAACTTCAGCCGGATCGCCGCCACCACGGCCAAGCAGGTGATCCTGCAGCAGCTGCGCGACGCCGAGGACGAGGTCAACTTCGGCGAGTTCGCGAGCCGCGAGGGCGAGCTGGTCGCGGGCGTCATCCAGCAGGGCAAGGACCCGCGGGTGGTGCTGGTCGACCTCGGCAAGATCGAGGCGATCCTGCCGCACAACGAGCAGGTCCCGGGTGAGGAGTACGCGCACGGCGAGCGCATCCGCTGCTACGTGGTGCAGGTGAAGAAGGGGCCCAAGGGGCCCTCGGTCAGCCTCTCGCGCACGCACCCCAACCTCGTGAAGAAGCTCTTCGCGCTGGAGGTGCCGGAGATCGCCGACGGCACGGTGGAGATCGCGGCCATCGCCCGCGAGGCCGGCCACCGGACCAAGATCGCGGTCAGGTCGCGCAAGCCCGGCGTCAACGCCAAGGGCGCCTGCATCGGCCCGATGGGCTCGCGCGTGCGCAACGTCATGACGGAGCTGCACGGCGAGAAGATCGACATCATCGACTGGTCGGAGGATCCGGCCGAGTTCGTCGGGAATGCTCTGTCGCCGGCGCGTGTTTCCCGTGTCGAGGTGGTCGACGCCGACAGCCGCACCGCGCGTGTCATCGTGCCCGACTACCAGTTGTCCCTGGCCATCGGCAAGGAGGGCCAGAACGCCCGCCTCGCCAACCGCCTGACGGGCTGGCGGATCGACATCCGGCCGGACACCGAGCAGGCACCTGCTGATCCCGCTGATGCGTCGGCGAGGTAAGCTGGAATATGGTTACCAGGCAGCCCCGCTGAGAACATGTGTGGGCTGCCGGGTTCGCACGGTAAAGTCCGAGTTGCTCCGCCTGGTCGTGGTCGAGGACGTGATCGTCCCCGACACGCGAGGACGGCTCCCGGGACGTGGTGCCTCGTTGCACCCGTCCCCGCGCTGTCTGGAGCTCGCTGAGCGTCGCCGGGCGTTCCCACGCGCGTTCCGCGCGGAGGGACCGCTTGACACGTCGCTCTTGCTGGCTTACTTGGAGGGGTTGACGCCGGGGCGGTCCGGGTGAATGGTTACCGCTGGCCCTCGGTATCGGCTCCGGGAGCCAGGGCACGACGAAATTGTCATGTAGGACGCCGAGTTGATGGGCGGAGTCAGATTGCTATGAGCGCCTGATGAGCACGCGGCGATGAGTACGTTCAGGTAGCGACGGTCCGGCGGCACTGCTAGCCTCCCGGGCCGAGTTAGGGAGTGCAGTGGCGAAGGTCCGGGTATACGAGCTCGCCAAGGAGTTCGGGGTCGAGAGCAAGGTCGTCATGGCCAAGCTCACCGAAATGGGCGAGTTCGTGAGGTCGGCGTCCTCGACGATAGAGGCGCCGGTCGTCCGCAAACTGACTGAGGCGTTCAAGGGTGACGCCTCCAAGGGCGGGGGCAAGCCCGCCCGTCCGGCGCAGCCGAAGCCTGCGCCGAGGCCGGCTGAGAGCCAGGCCAACGGGGGCGCCCCACAGGCGCCCGTTTCCCAGTCCACCGGCGCGGTGGCCAAGCCGGGCCCGAAGCCCGGTCCGCGGCCCGCTCCGCGTCCGGTTCCGATGCCTCACCCGCCGGTGGCCCAGCCGGACGCGGCGCGCCCCGAGGCCGCCCGTCCGCAGGCGCCTCGCCCGGAGGCCCCGCGTCCCGCGGCGGCTGGCCCGAGGCAGGGTGGCCCCGGTGCAGGTCCCGGTGCAGGTGCGCCGAAGCCCGGCCCCAGGCCGGCTGCGGCCCCGCGCCCGGGTGGCGCACCCGCCGGTCCCGGCGCGCCCACTGGTGGCGCTCCGCGTCCCGGCGGGCCCAAGCCGGGCCCGCGTGGCCCGCGTCCGGGCAACAACCCGTTCTCCTCGACCGCCAGCGGCATGGGCCAGCGCCCCGCGCGACCCGGCGGCCGCGACGGCGGTCGTCCCGACCGCGGGGATCGTCCCGAGCGTGGCGACGGCGCCCCCCGCGAGCCGCGTCGTGACGGCGGGCGCGACGGGGCCATGCCGCGTCCGCCGGGCGCGCGTTCCGGCGCTCCGGGCGCCGGCGGTCCGCGTCCCGGACCCGCGGGTCCGCGTCCCGGGCCGGGCATGGGCGGTCCTCGCCCCGGCCCCGGCGCAGGTGGTCCGCGTCCCGGTGGTCCGCGTCCCAACCCGATGATGATGCCGCAGGGCCGCCCGGCCGGTCCGGGCGGTGGTCCCGGTGGCGGCGGCGGTGGCCGTCCGGGTGGCGGCGGCGGTCGTCCCGGTGGTCCCGGTGGCGGCGGCGGTCGTCCGGGTGGCGGCGGCGGTCGTCCCGGTGGGGGCTTCGGCGGTCCGCGTCCCGGTGCCACGGGTACCGGTCGCCCCGGTGGTCCCGGCGGCGGTCCCGGTGGTGGCGGCGGCGGCTTCGCCGGTCGTCCGGGTGGCGGCGGTGGCCGTGGCCGCGGCGGCGGCACGGCGGGCGCCTTCGGGCGTCCGGGAGGCCGTCCGACCCGGGGCCGCAAGTCCAAGCGCCAGAGGCGCCAGGAGTTCGACAACATGCAGGCCCCGGCGATCGGCGGCGTGCAGGTTCAGCGCGGCGGCGGGCAGGTCATCCGCCTCCCGCGCGGCGCGTCCCTGTCGGACTTCGCCGATCGGATCGGCGCCAACCCCGCCTCGCTCGTGCAGATCATGCTGCACCTCGGCGAGATGGTGACGGCGACCCAGTCGGTCAACGAGGAGACGCTGCAGCTTCTCGGCGCCGAGCTGGACTACAACGTCCAGGTCGTCAGCCCGGAGGAGGAGGACCGCGAGCTCCTCGAGTCCTTCAAGATCGAGTTCGGTGAGGACGAGGGCGACGAGGCCGACCTCGCGCCGCGCCCGCCGGTCGTGACCGTCATGGGTCACGTCGACCACGGTAAGACGAAGCTGCTCGACGCGATCCGCCACACCAACGTGGTGGCCCGCGAGGCCGGCGGCATCACCCAGCACATCGGCGCCTACCAGGTGGCGACGACGCACGAGGGCGAGCACCGGAAGATCACCTTCATCGACACCCCGGGTCACGAGGCGTTCACCGCCATGCGTGCCCGTGGTGCGCAGGCCACCGACATCGCGGTGCTGGTGGTCGCGGCCGACGACGGTGTGAAGCCGCAGACCATCGAGGCGCTGAACCACGCCCAGGCGGCGAACGTCCCGGTCGTGGTGGCGGTCAACAAGATCGACAAGGAGGGCGCGGACCCGACCAAGGTGCGGGCCCAGCTCACCGAGTACGGCCTGGTGGCCGAGGAGTTCGGTGGCTCCACCCTGTTCGTGGACATCTCCGCCAAGCAGGGCGTCGGCATCGACAACCTGCTCGAGGCCATCCTGCTGACCGCGGACGCCGAGCTCGACCTGCGGGCCAACCCGGAGATGGACGCCCAGGGCCTCGCGATCGAGGCGCACCTCGACAAGGGCCGCGGCCCGGTGGCGACCGTGCTCGTGCAGCGCGGCACGCTGCGGGTGGGCGACTCGATCGTCTGTGGCGAGGCGTTCGGCCGCGTCCGGGCCATGCTGGACGACAACGGCGAGACGGTCGACGAGGCCGACCCGTCGCGTCCGGTCCTGGTCCTCGGTCTGACGGCCGTCCCGCGCGCCGGTGACAACTTCATCGTCGTCACCGACGACCGCATGGCCCGCCAGATCGCCCAGCAGCGGGCGGCCAGGCAGCGGATCGCCGACATGGCCAAGTCCGGCCGCCGGCGCACCCTCGAGGAGCTGTTCAAGGACCTCGAGAAGGGCCAGGTCGACGAGCTCAAGCTCATCATCAAGGGTGACGTCTCCGGTTCCGTCGAGGCCCTGGAGGACGCGCTGCTCAAGATCGACGTCGGCGAGGAGGTGCGCCTGCGGGTGCTCCACCGCGCGGTCGGCGCCATCACCGAGCACGACGTCAACCTGGCGATGGGCGACGACAACGCCGTCATCATCGGCTTCAACGTGCGGCCCGAGGTGCGGGCGCGCGACCTGGCCGAGCGCGAGGGCGTGGACATCCGGTACTACTCGGTCATCTACCAGGCGATCGAGGAGATCGAAGCGGCCCTCAAGGGCATGCTCAAGCCGGAGTTCGAGGAGGTCAGGACCGGCACCGCCGAGATCCGCGAGGTCTTCAAGGTCCCGAAGATCGGCAACGTCGCCGGTTCGATCGTCCGCTCGGGCGTGATCACCCGCAACAGCAAGGCCCGGCTCATCCGCGACGGCGTCGTGGTGGCCGACAACCTCACCGTCTCGTCGCTGCGTCGCTTCAAGGACGACGCGACCGAGGTCCGCGAGGGCTTCGAGTGCGGTATCGGTATCGGCTACAGCGACATCAAGCTCGAGGACGTCATCGAGACGTTCGAGATGCAGGAGAAGCCGCGCGTCTGACGCGCCGTCCCGCCGCCCCCGCCACGCGCGGGGGCGGCGGCCGGTCGTCCGTGACGTGGTGACAACCCATGTTCATCGGTGCTCTTACTCTTGACATCCTGCTCGGCGACGTCCGTTCGCTGAAGCAGAAGCGCTCGGTGGTCCGGCCGATCATCGCCGAGATCCAGCGCAAGTACCCCGCCGTCGCCGTCGCCGAGGCGGGCCACCACGACCTGCACCGGCGCGCCGAGATCGGCGTCGCCGTGATATCGGCGTCCGCGGCCAACTGCGACGAGGTGCTGGACGCCTGCGAACGCCTGGTCGCCTTCCACCCCGAGATCGAGTTGCTGTCCGCGCGGCGGCGGCTCTTCAACGACCACGAGGAATAGACGCCGGGGCCCGCGCGTCAGCCGTACAGATACGAGGGAGCGTGAGCATGGACGCAGCGCGTGCCAGGAAGCTGGCCGATCGCATCCAGCAGGTGGTCGCGGAGATGCTGGAGCGGCGGATCAAGGATCCGCGGCTGGGATTCGTGACGGTGACCGACGCCAGGGTCACCCCGGACCTGAGCGACGCGACCGTCTACTACACGGTTTTCGGCTCCGAGGCGGAGCGCGCCGACACGGCCGCCGCTCTGGAGAGCGCGAAGGGCATCATCCGGTCGGAGGTCGGCCGGCAGACCGGCCTGCGGCACACCCCCGGTCTCACGTTCGTGCACGACCCTCTCCCCGACAGCGCCCGCCACATGAACGACCTGTTCGCGCTGGCGAAGGAGAAGGACGCGGAGGTCGCCCGCCAGGCGGAGGGCGCGCAGTTCGCCGGGGACGCCGACCCCTACCGCTTCGAGGAGGACCTCGACGCCGAGGCGGCCGAGGAGGAGGGCGAGGACGAGCCCACCGGCCGGGCGGGGCGCCCCGCCCGGTGACCACGAACGAAAGCGCCGTCGGCGAGGCGGACTGGCGGCGCGCGACCGAACTGATCCGCGCCTCTGACACGCTGGCGCTCGCCTGTCACGTGTCCCCGGACGGGGACGCCCTCGGCTCGATGCTGGGCCTCGGGCTGGCGCTGGCGCGCACCGGGAGGAAGGTCGTCGCGTCCTTCGGCGACCGCGTATTCGCCGTGCCCCGGCTGCTGCGGTCCCTGCCCGGGCAGCACCTGCTGGTGGAGCCCCCGGCCTACCCCGCGGAGCCCGACCTGATGATCACCTTCGACGCCTCCACGATGGAGCGGCTGGGCCTGCTCGCGCCCCACGCGGGTAAGGCCGGCGAACTCGTCGTGATCGACCACCACGTGTCGAACACCCGCTTCGGGACGGTCCACCTCGTGGACCCCGCGGCGGCCTCGACCACGACGGTCGTCGAGGAGCTCGTCAACCGGCTCGGTCTCCCGATCGACCGGGAGGTCGCCACCTGCCTCTACGTGGGGCTGGTGACCGACACCGGCTCCTTCAGGCACTCCATCACCACCCCGGCCGCGCACGCCATGGCCGGCCGGTTGCTGGCCACGGGTCTGCGCCCCGAGGAGATCGCCAGGGAACTGTGGGACCGCTCGCCGTTCGCGTACCTGCGGGTGCTCGGCACGGCGCTCGGGCGGGCCACCCTGGAACCGGGCGCCGCCGGCGGCCTGGGGCTGGTGTGGACCTACGTGAGCCGCGCCGACAGAGCCGCGGAGGGCCTGCCGTACGACGAGGTGGAGGGCATGATCGACGTCGTGCGCCGGGTCGACGAGGCGGAGGTCGCGGTCGTGCTCAAGGAGGACGACGAGGGCGGCTGGAACGTCTCGACCCGGTCGAAGGGCGCGGTGGACGTGGCCCGGGCCTGCGCCGCACTCGGCGGCGGCGGCCACCCGCGTGCCGCCGGGTTCTCCTCGGCGCTGTCCGTGGCGGACACGATGGCCGCCCTGCGTCCCCTCCTCGCCCCGGAAGGGAGCCCCTCATGAGCACGGCCCAGCCCAAAAGAACGCAGCCCAAAAGGACGCAGCCCAGAAGGACTCCGCCGCCGAGCGGTCTGATCATCGTGGACAAGCCGGCCGACTGGACGTCGCACGACGTCGTCGGCAAGATGCGCGGCGTCGCGGGCACCCGCAAGGTCGGCCACGCGGGCACGCTCGACCCGATGGCCACCGGCGTGCTGGTGATCGGGGTGGAGAAGGCGACCCGCCTCCTCGGGCACCTCGCGCTGACCGAGAAGGTCTACGAGGCGACGATCCGGCTCGGCGTGACGACGAACACCGACGACGCCGAGGGCGAGGTGGTCGCCACCACCCCCGCCGGGCACGTGACCGACGAGCAGGTGCGCAAGGGCGTCGCCGCGCTCACCGGCGAGATCATGCAGGTGCCGCCGCAGGTCAGCGCGATCAAGGTCGACGGGCAGCGGGCCTACAAGCGGGCCCGTGCCGGCGAGGAGGTGGCGCTGGCCGCCCGGCCGGTCACGATCCACGCGTTCGAGGTGGGGGACATCAGTCGGACCCCGGAGACGGTGGACCTGGACGCAGTGATCACGTGCTCCAGTGGCACCTACATCCGGGCGCTGGCCCGCGATCTCGGTGCGTCGCTCGGCGTCGGCGGCCATCTCACCCGGCTGCGCCGCACTCGGGTCGGGCCGTACGGCATCGAGGCGGCGCGCACGATCGAGGACCTCGCCCGGGAATGCGTGATCATGCCCATGGCCGACGCGGTTGCGGTGGCCTTCCCCCGCAGGGACGTGGGCGAGGACGAGGCGCGGCTGGTCGCGCACGGCGGGCGGCTGCGCGCGGCGGGCCTCGGGCCGGGCCCGATCGGCGTCTTCGGGCCGGACGGCGCGCTGCTCGCGCTCGCGGAGGAGCGCGGCGGGGCGGCCCGGCCTCTGGTGGTCTTCGTCTCCTGACGCCGGGGGGCTGGTTCCCCGGCACCCCGAGGGGCATGGCAGTCTTGTCTACTGCGCGCTTCCGGACGAGGCAACTCAGCCGTCTTGCCGAAAGCAAGGCAATTGGACACAGAAGCGAGGTCGAGGTGCAGAGCTGGCACGGGCTGGACGAGGTCCCGCAGGACTGGGGCAGGTCCGTCGTCACGATCGGCGTGTTCGACGGCGTGCATCTCGGTCACCAGCGGATGGTGGCCCGCGCGGTGGACATGGCCCGCGATCTGGGGCTGCCCGCGGTGGCGGTCACCTTCGACCCGCACCCTGACGAGGTCGTACGGCCCGGCAGTCACCCGCCGCGGCTCACGACCACCGACCGGCGGGTCGAGTTGCTCTTCGCGCTGGGTGTGGACGCCGTGTGCGTGCTGCCGTTCACGCTGGAATTCTCCCGGATGTCGCCGGACGAGTTCGTCCAGACGGCTCTGGTCGACCGGCTGCACGCGGCGGGGGTCGTGGTGGGGGAGAACTTCCGCTTCGGCCACAAGGCGTCGGGCGACCTGGAGACGCTGCGGACGCTGGGGGAGAAGTACGACTTCCAGGCCGAGGGCGTGCCCCTGGTCAGCGACGGCGACGCCATCTCCTCCACCGTGATCCGGGAGCGGCTGGGGGCGGGTGACGTCGCGGGCGCGGCCGTCCTGCTGGGCCGCCCCCACCGGGTGGAGGGCGTGGTGGTCCGCGGTCACCAGCGTGGCCGGGCGCTCGGCTTCCCCACCGCCAACGTCGAGTCGCCGCAGCACACCGCCATCCCCGCCGAGGGCGTCTACGCGGGATGGCTGCAGTGCATCCAGAGCCCCTCGCCGTACGAGGGGGAGCGCTGGCCGGCCGCGATCTCGATCGGGACCAACCCGACGTTCGACGGGGTGGAGCGCACGGTCGAGGCGTACGCGCTGGACCGCGACGACCTGGACTTGTACGGCGCGCACGTGGCCGTGGACTTCGGCGAGCGGCTGCGCGACACACTCAGGTTCGACTCCATCGAGGCGCTGATCGAGCAGATGCGCGACGACGTGGCGCGGGCCCGCGAGTTCGCCTCCTGAACCTCCTGCGTGGCGCGTCGTGACAGGGTGTGTCCGGCGAGCTGGTAGGGTTGTATGTCAGCCATGCTCAGGTGGCGTGAGCCACCCGGCTGTCCTGTCACGGCGACTGTAGGCACGCACGGTCGTTCGCGGGCTTGGAATCGTTGCGCGTGCCATTTCACCAGAACGGAGAAGCAGTGTCGCTTGACGCCGCTACCACCAAGGCCATCATCGGCGAGTACGGAACCAGCGAGGGTGACACCGGGTCGCCGGAGGTTCAGATCGCGCTTCTGAGCAAGCGGATCAGCGACCTCACCGAGCACCTGAAGACGCACAAGCACGACCACCACAGCCGCCGTGGTCTGCTCCTGCTGGTCGGCCGCCGTCGTCGGCTGCTGAAGTACCTGCAGGCCAAGGACATCACCCGCTACCGCTCCCTCATTGAGCGGCTGGGCCTTCGCCGATAAGGTGAGGAAGGAGCGGCGATTCTTCGCCGCTCCTTTTCCATAAGCGGCCACAATGGCCTGAGCGAGACAACTGAATAGCCGAGACCAACTGCCCCGCGTCCGCAAGCAAGCCGCAGCGCGATCCCGCGGCGTGAGAGGGCCGGTCCTCGGTAGTGGCCCCCGGTCGGCACGGCGACAGCCGTGCGGACGGACCGGGCGCTTCGATCGAAGACCGGCACTGCACCTGAACGGGGAGCCCGGCAAACGAGGACGCGGGAGACCGACCCGAAGAGGAGGTCCCCCGTGGAGGGTGTCCACAGCACAGAGGCCGTTATCGACAACGGTCCCTTCGGCACGCGCACGATCAGGTTCGAGACCGGGCGGCTCGCCCGCCAGGCGGCGGGCAGCGCCGTCGCGTACCTGGACGACGAGACGATGGTCCTGTCCGCGACCACCGCGTCCAAGCATCCCAAGGAGAACCTGGACTTCTTCCCGCTGACGGTCGACGTCGAGGAGCGGATGTACGCGGCCGGCCGCATCCCCGGCTCGTTCTTCCGCCGGGAGGGCAGGCCGTCCGAGGACGCGATCCTCACCTGCCGTCTCATCGACCGGCCGCTGCGCCCGTCGTTCGTGAAGGGCCTGCGCAACGAGATCCAGATCGTCGCGACGGTCATGGCCCTGCACCCCGAGCACCTGTACGACGTGATCGCGATCAACGCCGCGAGCATGTCCACGCAGCTCGCCGGGCTGCCGTTCTCCGGCCCGATCGGCGGCGTGCGCGTCGCGCTGATCGACGGCCAGTGGGTGGCGTTCCCGGCCCACACCGAGCTGGAGCGCGCCACGTTCGACATGGTCGTCGCCGGGCGCGTCCTGGCCGACGGCGACGTCGCGATCATGATGGTCGAGGCCGAGTCGACCCGCGACACGCTCAAGCTGGTCGCCGAGGGCGCGGTCGCCCCGACCGAGGAGGCCGTGGCCCAGGGCCTGGAGGCCGCCAAGCCGTTCATCAAGGTGCTCTGCGAGGCGCAGGCGAAGCTGGCCCAGGTCGCCGGCAAGGAGACCGCCGAGTATCCGATCTTCCTCGACCACCAGGACGACGCCCTGGAGGCCGTGACCGCCGCCGTCAAGAGCGAGCTCGCCTCGGCGCTGACGATCGCGGGCAAGCAGGAGCGCGAGGTGGAGATCGAGCGCGTCAAGATGCTGGCGGCGGAGAAGCTGCTGCCCGACTTCGAGGGCCGCGAGAAGGAGATCGGCGCCGCGTTCCGGTCGCTCACCAAGAAGCTGATGCGTGAGCGCGTCATCAGCGAGGGCGTCCGCATCGACGGCCGTGGCCCGAAGGACATCCGGCAGCTCAACGCCGAGGTCCACGTGGTGCCGCGGGTGCACGGGTCGGCCCTGTTCGAGCGGGGTGAGACGCAGATCCTCGGCGTCACGACGCTGAACATGCTGCGCATGGAGCAGATGATCGACACGCTCAATCCCGAGCGGACCAAGCGCTACATGCACAACTACAACTTCCCGCCGTACTCCACGGGCGAGACGGGCCGCGTCGGCTCGCCGAAGCGCCGCGAGATCGGCCACGGCGCGCTGGCCGAGCGGGCGCTGATTCCCGTGCTGCCGTCGCGCGAGGAGTTCCCGTACGCCATCCGGCAGGTGTCGGAGGCGCTCGGGTCGAACGGCTCGACCTCCATGGGGTCGGTCTGCGCCTCCACGATGGCCCTGCTCGACGCGGGCGTGCCGCTCAAGGAGATGGTCGCCGGCATCGCGATGGGCCTCATCGGCGAGGGTGACACCTACGTCACGCTGACCGACATCCTCGGTGCCGAGGACGCCATGGGCGACATGGACTTCAAGGTCGCCGGCACCAAGGACGTGATCACCGCGCTCCAGCTCGACACCAAGCTGGACGGCATCCCGGCCCACGTGCTCGCCGCCGCGCTGAAGCAGGCGAGGGGCGCCAGGCTGGCGATCCTCGACGTGATGCAGGAGGCCATCGACGCCCCGGCGGAGATGAACCCGACCGCGCCGCGGATCATCACGATCAAGGTCCCGGTCGACAAGATCGGCGAGGTCATCGGCCCCAAGGGCAAGATGATCAACCAGATCCAGGACGACACGGGCGCCGAGATCACCATCGAGGACGACGGCACGATCTACATCGGCGCCACCGACGGCCCGTCCGCCGAGGCCGCCCGTACGCTGATCAACGGCATCGCGAACCCGCACATGCCGGAGGTCGGCGAGCGTTACCTGGGCACGGTCGTCAAGATCGCCGCCTTCGGCGCGTTCGTCTCGCTGCTGCCGGGCAAGGACGGCCTGCTGCACGTCTCGCAGATCCGCAAGCTGCACGGCGGCCGCCGGATCGAGAACGTCGAGGACGTCATGAACGTCGGCGAGAAGATCCAGGTGGAGATCGCCGAGATCGACTCGCGCGGCAAGCTCTCGCTGGTCCCGGTCGAGGTGGTCGAGAAGGAGGCCGCAGAGAAGGCCGCGGCCGCCGAGAACGGCGCCGAGGCCGCCCCGGCCGCTGAGGCCGCCGAGGTCTCCGCCACGGCGGCGGAGGAGGAGCAGCCGCGGACTCCGCGCCGCAGCCGCAGCCGCACCCGTGGCGGCCGGGACGAGCGCAACTCGTGACGACCGAGACACTGTTCCCGGGCAAGGACGGTGCGGGGGTCATCCGCCGCACCGTCCTCCCCGGCGGCCTGCGGGTCGTGACCGAGACGATGCCGACCGTGCGCAGTGTGGCGGTCGGCCTGTGGGTGGGCATCGGGTCGCGTGACGAGGCCCCCGAGCACATGGGGGCCACCCACTTCCTGGAGCACCTGCTCTTCAAGGGCACGCCCACGCGCGACGCCATGGAGATCTCGGCGTCCATCGAGGGCATCGGCGGTGAGATCAACGCGTTCACCGCCAAGGAGTACACCTGCTACTACGCCCGGGTGCTCGACGAGGACCTGCCGCTGGCGATCGACGTGCTCGCCGACGTGGTGACCTCCTCGCTGATCACCGAAGAGGATGTGGAGTCGGAGCGCGGCGTGATCCTGGAGGAGATCGCCATGCACGACGACGACCCCTCCGACGTGGTGCACGAGCAGTTCTCCTCCGAGCTGTACGGCGACACGCCGATCGGCCGCCCGATCCTCGGCAACGAGGAGTCGATCAACGCGCTCACCCATGACCGCATCCGCGAGTACTACCAGCGGTTCTACGTCCCGCCCCGCACGGTCGTGTCGGTGGCGGGCAACGTCGACCACGAGCGGGTGGTGGCGCTGGTCGCGGCGGCGTACGAGCGGGCGGGCACGCTGGGCGGCTCCGCCGCGCCCGCGCCTCCGCGCATCGGCGGCCCCGGCGTCGACGTCCGGAGCGGCATCCGGGTGCTCGACCGGCCCACCGAGCAGGCCAACCTGGTCCTCGGCATGACCGCCGTCGACCGCAACGACGACCGGCGTTTCGCCCTCGGCGTCCTGAACGCCGCGCTCGGCGGCGGGATGTCGTCGCGCCTGTTCCAGGAGATCCGGGAGAAGCGCGGCCTGGCCTACAGCGCCTACAGCTACACCTCCCAGTACGCCGACACCGGCCAGTTCGGCATCTACGTGGGCTGCCTGCCCTCGAAGGTGGACGACGTGCTGAAGATCTGCCGCGACGAGGTGGCCAGGGTCGTGGCCGAGGGGATCACCTCCGAGGAGATCGCCCGCGGCAAGGGCCAGATGCGCGGCGGGCTGGTGCTCGGGCTGGAGGACACCGGCTCGCGCATGTCCAGGATCGGCAAGAGCGAGCTCGTGTACGAGCGGCTCATGACGGTCGACGAGGTGCTCGCGCGCATCGAGGCGGTCACCCCCGAGGAGATCGCCGCGATCGCCGAGGACATCCTCAACCGGCCGCTGACCCTCGCCGTGATCGGGCCCTACGCCGACAAGGACTTCGGCTCCGCCATCGCCTGAGCGCGCCGTTGGAGGCCGCGCCGGTGCCCTACCGCACCGGCGCGGCCTCCTCGTTCTCCCGTCACGGCTCTCGCCGGGGGCGGCGCCTCCCGCCGCACGAACGCGGGCGCGTCGGCCCGCTCCTCACCGTCCCGCCTCCCTCCGTCACGTATAGCCTTGGGCGCGTGATTAAGGTCGGTGTTCTGGGCGCCCGTGGGCGCGTGGGTGTGGAAGTGTGCAAGGCCGTCGCGGCGGCCGATGACCTGGAGCTCGTGGCGGAGGTCGACAAGGGCGACCCGCTCGACGCGCTGACCGGCGCCGAGGTGGTGGTCGACTTCACCCACCCCGACGTCGTCATGGGCAACCTCGAGTGGTGCGTCTCCCACGGCATCCACACGGTCGTGGGCACGACCGGTTTCGACGCCGGACGGCTGGAGACCGTGCGTGGCTGGCTGGCCGCCAACCCCGGCACGAACTCGCTGATCGCTCCCAACTTCGGCATCGCGGCCGTGCTCATGATGCACTTCGCCGCGCAGGCGGCCAAGCACTTCGAGTCGGTCGAGATCGTCGAGCTGCACCACCCGCACAAGGCCGACGCCCCCTCCGGAACAGCCCGCCGTACGGCGGAACTGGTGGCGCGGGCACGGCGCGAGGCGGGTCTCGGCCCCTCTCCCGACGCGACCACCACCGCGCTCGACGGCGCCAGGGGCGCGGACGTCGATGGGGTCCACGTGCACGCCGTACGGCTCGCCGGGCTGATCGCCCACCAGGAGGTCATCCTGGGCGGCGAGGGGGAGACCCTCACGATCCGGCACGACACGATGAACCGGGCGTCGTTCACGCCGGGCGTCCTGCTGGGCGTACGCCGCGTGCGGGAGCTCGACGGCCTCACCGTGGGCCTGGAGCGTCTCCTCGACCTGCAGTAGTCACGCCGCCCGGCCTGGACGTCATCCCGGACAGGCCCGGGCGGCGCCTCGTAGCGCCGCGGACGACCGGCTCAGCCGGGTGTCCGATCATCGCGGTGGCGGGCTGTAGCGCATCCTGATCTTGATGTCGCCGTCGCCGTGACGTGCCACTTCCTTCAGACCGAGCCGCCGGTAGAGGGCGTGAGCCCGGTGGTTGACCGCCAGAACGTCAACGCGTGATGGCCCCGCTGGTCGCGCTCGTCCCATCCCCAGATCGCCGCGACGTACTCGCCCAGAGCGGCCTTGTGCAGCCGGAAGCAGAACTCGCTGTCGGCCGGCGTCGCCGGCCGCAACCCTATGACGGTCATGCGACCTCCTTACCGGATCGTTCGACGAGCACGCCACCGGTGAACGGCGGGCCCGGTGAGCCGGCGGTGAGGGAGCGGTGAGCGGCCGTCGCCAGTGTTGAGCCATCGCCGGATCCACCGGGGACCGGCCTCAGAGAGGGAACACGACGATGGGCGAGCTGAGCGGCAAGACGGCGCTGGTGACGGGTGGATCGCGGGGGATCGGGCGTGCGGTCGCGTTGCGGCTGGCCGCCGAGGGGGGCCTGGTGTGCGTCCACCACGGCGGTAACGAGGTCGCGGCCAAGGAGACCGTGGCGCGGATCCGGGACGCGGGCGGCCGGGCGTTCGCCGTACGGGCCCGGTTCGGCGAGGACGGCGCGGTGGACAGGCTGTTCGAGGGGCTTAGCGCCGGGCTGGCGGAACACGGCGCGAACGGCCTGGACATCCTGGTCAACAACGCGGGCATCGGTTCCGTCAGCCCTATCGCGCAGGTCACCGAGGAGGAGTTCGGCAGGCTGCTGACGATCAATCTGAGCACGCCGTTCTTCGTGATCCAGCGGGCGCTGCCGCTGCTGAACGACGGCGGCCGCATCATCAACATGGGCTCGACGGCCAGCCGGTTCGCGGTCACCACACAGATCGGTTACACCGTCAGTAAGGCGGCGCTGGAGTCGATGGCCCCGTCGCTGGCCAATGAGCTGGGCAGGCGCGGTATCACCGTGAACACGGTCGCACCCGGCGCGGTCCGGACCGACATGACCGCCGGCTACACCTCGATTCCCGAGGTGGTGGCGGGGCTGGAGGCGATGGTCGCGCTGGGGCGGCTCGGCGAGCCGGAGGACGTCGCGGACGTGGTCGGGTTCCTGGCGGGTCCACGCGGCCGGTGGGTGACCGGGCAGACCGTCGACGTGTCGGGCGGGACCTACCTGGGACCCATCGTGCCCGCGTGATCGCCCCTGTGATCGCCCCTGTGATTACCTCTGTGATCGCCGCCGGGCCGCCGGAGGATAATCGCGGGCATGCGGTTCGGAATCCTCGGCGAGACCCGGGTGTGGCACGACGACGGGACCGAGGTCCCCCTGGGCGGACCGGCGCGGCGCGCGCTGCTGGCGCTGCTGCTGATCCGCCCCGGTCAGGTCGTGCCGCCCGACCGGCTGACCGAGGAGATCGATCCTGACGGCGCGCTGTCGGCGCACGCGCTGCAGTCGCAGGTGTCCCGGCTGCGCACCGCGCTGGGGCCGGCGGCCGCGATCGAGCGGGCCGGCGCGGGATACCGGATCGTGGTCGCGGACGACGACGTGGACGCCTGCCGGTTCGAGCGGCTGGCCGGGCAGGGCCGGGTGGCGTTGCGCGACGGTGAGGCGGAACGAGCGGTGGCACTGCTGCGTGAGGCGCTGCACCTGTGGCGAGGACCCGCGCTGGCCGAGCTCACCGAGAGCGAGACGGCCCAGGCCGCCGCCATGCGGCTGGAGGAGCTGCGGCTGGCGGCGCTGGAAGATCGGATCGAGGGCGAACTGCGGCTCGGCGAGCATCGCGCCGCCATCGCGGAGCTGCGCGAGCTGGTCGGCCGCCACCCGCTCCGGGAACGCCTGGCCGGGTTGCTGATGCGCGCGCTGTCCGCCGAGGGCGGGCAGGCCGAGGCGCTGGTGGTGTTCGAGGAGACCAGGCGGCGCCTGGCGGAGGAGCTGGGCGCCGATCCTTCGGCCGAGCTGGTCGCGCTGCATCGGGAGCTGCTGAGCGTCGATCCCTCGCCGTCGCCGGCCGCGCCGCCCGCCCAGCTGACCTCCTTCGTCGGCCGCGATGAGGAGGTGACCGAGGTCGCCGGCCTGCTTCGGGTGGCACGGCTGGTCACGTTGCTCGGGCCCGGCGGCGTCGGCAAGACCCGGCTGTCGGTCGAGGTGGCCGGAGCGGCGGCCGACGAGGTGTGCTTTGTGGAGCTGGCGGCGCTGGGCGACGGCGCCGGGCTGCCGCGGGCGGTGCTCGGCGCGCTCGGCGTGCGCGAGCACGGGCTGCAGGTGGGGGACGGCTCGCACACGCCGGTCGACCGCCTGATCGCGGCGCTGTCCCACCGGGTGCTCCTGCTCGTGCTGGACAACTGCGAGCACGTGGTCGAGGAGGCGGCCGCGCTCGCGGCGCGGCTGCTGGCCGCCTGCCCACAGCTGCGGATCCTGGCCACCAGCCGCGAGCCGCTGGGCGTCATCGGCGAACACCTTCACCAGGTGCGTCCGCTCGACGGCGACGAGGCGGTGCGGCTGTTCACCGACCGGGCCCGCGCCGTGCGGCGCGGTTTCGCCGCCGATCCTGCGCGCCTACAGCGGGTCTGCGCGGCCCTTGACGACCTGCCGCTGGCCATCGAACTCGCCGCGGCGCGGCTGCGCGCGCTGGACCTCGGCGAACTCGAGGGACGGCTGAACGACCGGCTCGGGGTCGCGGCCCGCGGCAGCCGCCCGGCCGACGGCCGGCACCGGACACTGCGCTCGGTCGTCGCGTGGAGCTGGGACCTGCTCTCCGAACCCGAGCAACGAGCCGCACGGCGGTTCACCGTCTTCGCCGGAGGCGCGACGGCGGAGTCGGTGCGGCGGGTGTGCGGCACGGACGGCGAGACACTGGAGTCGCTGGTCGACAAGTCGCTCCTGGAGGTCTCCCGCGGCCGCTACCGGATGCTGGAGACGATCCGCGCCTACGGTGCCGAGCGGCTCGACGAGGCGGGCGACCGCGAGCCCACGCTGCGCGCCCACGCCCGGCACGTTCTCGGCCTCGTGCGGACCGCCGATCCCCATCTGCGCAGAGCCGAGCAACTGGAATGGCTGCCGATCCTCGTCGCCGAGCACGAGAACCTGCTGGCGGCGGTGCGCTGGGCGGTCGAGGCCTCGGACGTCGCGACGGCTCTGGAACTGCTCGCCTCGGCCTCGACGTACCTGTGGATCCGCGGCGCCTCCGCCGCGGTCGCACCGTACGCGGCCAGACTGCTCGGCGCGCTCGGTGACACGCCCCCGGACGGCCTCGGCGAGGAGTACGCGACGTGCGTGCTGCTGGCCGCGCCCGAACGTGAGACATGGCGACGCCACCAGGCGACGGCGGGAGAGGCATTGGACGCCGCCTGGACCGGCGACCGGGCGGGCCGCTACCCGGCGGCCCTGCTGCTGTGGATGATGCGGAACGTCGGCGAAAGCGACCCCCGGGCCGCGTTCACGCTCCTGTCGGCCCAGCACGACTCCCCTGAGCCGTGGGCGCGGGCCGTCGCCCGATACGTGTCGGGCTTCGGAGCCCTGGGTGAGAGGGACGTCACAGCGGCGGCGCGGCACTTCGGCACAGCCGTCGAGGAGTTCCGGGTCCTCGGTGACCGATGGGGGACGGCACTGGTCCTGGACATGCTCGCCGGGCTGGCGGGCGGACGCGGCGACCACGCGCGGGCGATCGCGCTGACCGATCAGGCCCTCACCCTGACCGACCAGCTCGGCGCCCAGGAGGACGCCGCCGACCTGCTGGTCAACCGGGGCGACTACCTCGCCGCCGACGACGCGGAGGCGGCCCGCGCCGACTATGCGAAAGCCGCCGATCTGGCCCGCCGCGCCGGCAGCACCACCTGCCTGGGGGCGGCTCTGCGCGGGCTCGGCGACATCGCCCTGCGGGAGGGCGACCTGGACGAGGCGGAACGGCTGTACGCCGAGGCCGCCGAACGGACGGATCCGCACTGGATCAGGAGCCTCGGCAACCGGGTGCGCACGCTCGCCGGGCTGGGCCGCGTCGCCGAAGCGCGCGGCGACCACGCCACGGCCCGGGCCCGTTATCAGGAGGCCGCCGAGGCCATGGCGGTAGGCGGCTCGACCCCGGACGCGCTGCGCCTGCTGGGACTTCCCGAGGCCCTCGCAGAGGCGGTGAGCCGACGGTGAGCCTCCGGTGAGCCCTCACCGGCAGGCTCTCTGCCATGGACAACCGCAACGTACTGATCTCCGGCGCTTCCGTCGCCGGCCCCGCGCTCGCCTACTGGCTCCACCGCCACGGCTTCACCCCCACGATCGTGGAGCGCGCCCCGGCGCTGCGCGACGGCGGCTACGCCGTCGACTTCCGGGGTGAGGCGCACCTGTCGATCCTGCGCCGGATGGGCATCCTGGACGACATCGAACGCGCCCGCACCGGCATGGGCCACATGTCGTACGTCAACAGCGCCGGCAAGCCGCTGGCCAAGCTGCCCGCCGACCTGTTCGCCGGAGACGTCGAGATCCTCCGCGGCGACCTGGCCCGCATCCTCTACGACGCCACCAAGGAGCACACCGAGTATGTCTTCGGCGACTCCATCACCTCGCTCACCGAGGATGCCCACGGGGTGACCGTCACCTTCGAACGCGGCGCGCCGCGCCGGTTCGCCCTGGTCATCGGTGCCGACGGCCTGCACTCCAACACCCGCCGCCTGACCTTCGGACCCGAGGAGAACTACGTCAGGCACCTGGGCGTCTACTGCGCGATCTTCACCACCGCCAACCACCTCGGCCTCGACCACACCGGCCACGCCTACCGCACCGCGAACAGGCTGGTGGCGATGTACAGCGCCCGCCACAACGCCGAGGCCAAGGCCGTCTTCTACTTCGGCTCACCGGACCTGGACCTGGACCGCCGTGACGTGGCCCGGCAGCAGGCCGTCCTCGCCGAGCACTTCACCGGCAACGGCTGGCAGAGCGACCGGCTGCTGCAGGACATGCGGTGCGCGCCGGACTTCTACTTCGACTCGGTTGGCCAGGTCCGCATGGACTCCTGGAACCGAGGACGGGTGGCCCTGGTCGGCGACGCCGCCTACTGCCCGTCCTCCCTGTCCGGCATGGGGTCCGGCCTCGCCCTGGTCGGCGCGTACGTCCTGGCGGGGGAGCTGGCCGCCGCGCACGGCGACCACCGCGTCGCGTTCGCCCGCTACGAGCGGGAGATGCGCGAGTACGCCGAAGGCTGCCAGAAGATGGGCGACGGCGTGGCCAAGCTCATGGTCCCCGGCAGCCACTTCGTGGCCTCGGTCCTCAACCGCTACTACAGGGTCATGCCCTACCTGCCGGGAAGGAACATGCCCGCCAAGATCGCCCGCAAGGCCGCCGGGAACATCACCCTCCGCGACTACCCCGTGAACGATGCCCGCCCACGCTAGGACGTCTTCGACGTCCACGAGGCCGGGCGCCGGTCAGAACAGGGCCAGGCCGAGGGTGAACAGGGCGCCGAAGACGAGTTGCAGGCGGCCGGTCTGCTGGAGCGTCGCGATGAGCGCGGGGCCGGTCGCCCCCGAGCGGACCGTCCTGATCGGGGTCACCACGAGGGGGAGCGCCAGCACGGTCAGCGCGGCGAACGGCCTGACCGGCACCAGGGCGAGCGCGAACACGAAGGGCAGCACCAGGGTCGCCGAGTAGGCCAGGCGCGTGCGGCTGTCACCCAGCACCACGGCCAGCGTGCGCTTTCCTGAGGGGCCGTCGGTCACGATGTCGCGCAGGTTGTTGACCACGAGGAGCGCGCAGGCGAGCAGCCCCACGGGCACGGCGGCGGCCAGCGAGAGCCAGGTCAGCCGCTCCACCTGGACGTACGTCGTCCCGGCGACGGCCACGAGGCCGAAGAACACGAAGACCGAGATCTCCCCGAGCGCGCGGTAGCCGTACGGGCGGGAGCCTCCCGTGTAGAACCAGGCGGCCAGGATGGAGGCGAGGCCGACGAGCAGCAGCCACCAAGCGCGGGTGGCCACCACCAGGACGAGCCCGGCGACCGCGGCGGCGAGGAAGCAGCCGAGAGCGGCGGCGAGCACCTGCTTGGGGGCCGCGACGCCCGAGCCGACCAGCCGCAGGGGCCCCACCCGGTCCTTGTCGGTGCCCTTCACGCCGTCGCTGTAGTCGTTGGCGTAGTTGACTCCGACCTGCAGCGCCAGCGCGACGAACAGCGCGAGCAGGGCTCGCCACCAGACCGCGCCGTCCTCCGCGACGGCGGCTCCGGTGCCGACGGCGACCGGGACGACGGCGGCGGGCAGCGTACGGGGGCGTGCGCCCGCTAACCATTGAGCTGGGGTGGCCACGTGACTCCCTTTTCCTACCTGTGCGTAGCCGGTGAAGGCGTACCTAGTTTGGCCAATCCCCCATCTTCTCGTGACAGCGGGGTTGGCGGAGGCGACGCCCCCGGAGGCGGAAGCCGTACGGACGGGCAGGAAGGGAGGTGACTCAGCTGATGTCGGTGGTGAGGCGGATCATCCTGATCGGGCGGCCCATGTCGAGGACGCGCTCGGCCTCGTCCTCGCCCCAGCCGGCCGACTCCAGGAAGCCGAGCATCGGGTGGTTGTCGGCGAAGACCCAGGTGACCACCGTGTTGTAGCCGTCCTCGCGCAGGTGGTCCACCGTGGCGTTGAGCAGCCTGCTGCCGTGTCCACGCCTGATGTGGTTGGGATCGACGAGCAACGTCATCAACTCGGCCGTCGTGGCCGGGTGAAGGTCCGGGTCCTCGGCGGGTCCGTGCGACGCCAGCCCCACGACCCGGTCGGAGGCACGCTGCGCCGCGGTCGCCAGGATGCCGCCGGGCCCGAGCGCCGTGAACGCGTCGGTGTCGGGCACCACCCGCTCGACGGCGACGAGCAGGCGGTGACGCGGCGTGGGCGGCGAGAGGATCGCCTCCTCCCACTGGCGGCGCCACATCTTCTCCGCCGCCGGCCCGGTCATTTGCTCCAGCGGGATCGGTGGCAGGAAGTCGCGATAAACCGCCTTCCACGCCCGGATCTGGGTGCTGGTCACCGCGTCGACGTCCTCGAGGCGGGCAGCTCTGACACCCATTCGGCGGGCTCCTTTCTTAGCCTGTAACACCGTACTGGTCAGGAGGGCCTCGGCGTACCTTCCGCCTGGCGTCGTGCCCGATATGCCCGGGTTTTTGTGCGGTTTCCGCAGACGCGCATGGAGCACCAGGAGCGAGACCGGTTTTTCGAGGAGTCGATGAACGCCCATTGACAGGTGCTCTCGGCGCAGACCTTCAGCCGTGGCCAGGTGCCGTCGGCGTGGGCCGCCGGGATCAGCGCCGCGAGCCGCGCGAGCCCGCCCGCCACTCCGGGCGCCACGGGCTCGAGCGTCGGCGTCCCCGCCGAGAGCACCACGCGAACCGGCAGTCCCGCCAGCGCCGCGTCCAGTCCCTCGGGAACCTCGTACGGATCCCCGTCGTGGTTGCCGCGCAGCGCGGCCCGCAGTCCTTCGCGAAGCTGGGTCGCCACCGCGAGGTCTTCATCGGCGGCGCGGTCGTCGTCGCCGATCAGTCCCCGTTCGCGCAGCCAGACGGACAGCTCGGCCGGCGAGGCCAGCTCGTCGGCGTCTCCCTCGACGTCGTAGGTGTTCACGAAGTCGCGGAGCAGCTCCGCCGGGCCCGTCATGATCGATCACCCCTCGTGACCACTGTACGACAGTCGGAGGTCGCGAAATACCAACACCACCGCAAGCGTTTCACTGGTGTCGGCTATTCCGGGAGGATCTCATGACCATCGGCTACCTGGCCCATCTGGCACTGCGGAACAAGGAGCGCCGCGAGCGCCTGTCGCGCGACGCACGGCGAGAAGAGCGCCGTGAGGAACGCCGATCCGGCCGCGAGCGCCACTGACCCAGGCGGCTAGAGACCGAGCCGCCCCACCGCGGTCCGCCAGTTCTTGGCGATCGCCTGCTGTGCCTTGGCGAGCGGCACCTCGCCGTGGCACACGGCCCTCCAGAGGGTGAGCTCGACCGCGTCCTTGTCGGCCGGGGTCTTCCCCTTGCCCGCCAGAACCGGCTGGGGCCACAGGTTCTTCACGCTCTTCGGCGACCCGCCCAGGGACAGCGGGATGAGGTGGTCCTCCTTGTAGTGCGAGGGCTTCCTGTCCGCGTAGCCGTACTGGGCGATCTGCGTGACGCGCAGCGCGTTGGCGTAGCTCGCCGGAGGCGCGACCTTCCTGCTGTAGCCGGACGCGCAGATCGTGGACTTGATCGTCGCCTGAGTGACGGCGGGGTTACGGGCTCCCGGCTGGCACTTCGGGTCCGGCAGCGGCAGGTACTTCTGCGAGCACTTCGACCCCGCCGGCTTCGTGGTCGGCGTGGGCTTCGGGGTCGGCTTGGCCGTCGGCTTCGGGGTCGGCTTCGGGGTCGAGCCGCCGGAGGAGCCGGTCGGCTTCCACCGCCAGTAGGAGCCGTCCTGCACACAGCGGTAGGAGTCGCCGTCCTCCGAGGTTCCGCTCCTGCCGTGGGCGGCCGCCGGGCAGAACGCGCCGGGCGTGACGCATTCCCAGTGGTCCCCGACCTGGCGGTAGCAGCCCGCCGAGGCGGAGGAAGTCCCGGCGGAGGCGGCCTCGGCGGCGAACGGGACGACGAGCAGGCCGGCTGACGCGAGCACGGCGCATAACGCGATCAGCAGAGAGCGGACGCGCATGGTGTCTCCTCTGTGAAGGGGGGTTGAGAGCGACAGAGAAGAGACGGTTCAGCCGGGGCGTAGGTTCACTGGTGGGGCTGATGTGACTAAATCGAGCGGGACAGGACAGGGGCGAGGCGGCGGATGCCCTCTTCCAGTTCGGCCAGGCCGGTCGCGGCCGTGTGGGTCAGCCGCAGCCGGGGCCCCGGGGGTTCGGAGGGGTAGTAGATGCGCCCCGGGCTCACCTGCACGCCCTGCGCCTGCGCCGCCTCGACCACCTCCGCCTCGTCGGTGCCGGGCGGCAGCCGTACCCAGATGTGCAGGCCGCCGGGAGGCGCCAGGTGCACCTCGGCGGCGGTCGCGTGGCGGGCGAGCCCCGCCAGCAGCGTGGCCTGCCGTACGCCGATCTCCTGCCGGACGGTGCCGAGGTGGCGCCGCCAGGCGGTGGACGCGACGAACTCGAGGGCCGTCTCCTGAAGGGGCCGGGCGACGAAGAACGACTCCACCACCTGGCAGGCCCGCAGGCGGTGTGCGGCCGGGCCCCGCGCGGTCAGGGCCGCCACCCGCAGGCTGGGCGAGGTGATCTTGCTGAGCGACAGGACGTGGACCACCGTGCCGTGGGTGTCCATGGTCACCATGGGCGGCGGGACCGGGCCGGTGGCCAGATATCGCGCGTAGTCGTCCTCGATCACGAACGCCCCCGCCGCCCGGGCCACGGCGAGCACCTGCTCCCTGCGCTCGCGGGTCAGCGTCGCCCCCGTGGGGTTGTGCAGCGTCGGCTGGCAGTAGAACACCCGCGCCCCCGTCATCGCGAACGCCTCCGCGAGCAGGTCGGGCCGTACGCCGTCCCGGTCGAGCGGCACCGCGCTCGCCCGCAGTCCGGCCGCCTTGGCCGCCGCGAGCGCTCCCGGGTAGGTGGGGGTCTCGACGAGGATCGGCGAGCCGGGAGCCGCCAGCGCGCGGAACGCGAGGGTGAGCGCCGACTGCCCGCCGCTCACCACGAGCACGTCGTTCTGCGTCACCGCGCCGCCGACCTCCGTGGCGAACCACCGGCGCAGCTCCGGCAGGCCGTTCAACGGGGGCATGCTCCACGACTCCGGGCGGCGTACGGCTCGCGCGGCCGCCGCGGCCAGCGCCTTCACCGGGCGCAGTTCGGGGTTGAGATAGCCGCCGGTGAGCGGCACGACGCCGTCGGGGGGCTGGGCCAGCAGGCTCGCCGTCGCCGAGTCGTCCACCACCCGGTCGCCCAGGGCCACGGTCTGCCACGACAGGTCGGGCGCCTCCGCGACCGGCCGCCGGGCCTGGGCCACGAACACGCCCGCCCCAGGGCGGGTCACGACCCGCCCCTCCGCCGCGAGCTGCGCGATCGCCCGCGAGACCGTCACCGGGCCCACGCCGTGGCGGCGCATGATCTCCCTGCTGGACGGCAGCCGTTCGCCCGGCCGCGACCGTTCCGTCTCGTCCCGGAGTATCGCGGCGAGACGGGCGATACTGCTATCGTCGTGCATGAAAACGGACAATAGCGCTATCGACCACCTTCCGATAGCGGACGCCCCTCGCCGCCTGGCATGGCGGGGCAGCCTCCTGGCGGGCGCGGGCGTGCTGTCGTTCTCTGGGTCGTTTCCTGGGACCGTGTTCGCGATGCGGGGGTTCGATCCGTACCTCGTCGCGATCGGACGCGCGGCGGTCGCGGCGCTCGCCGCGGTGATCTGCCTCAAGGCCGCCGGGGCGCCGCTCCTGCCGCCCCGCGCCCACCTGCGGTCGTACGCGTTGATCGCGCTGGGCGTGGTCCTCGGGTTCCCGCTGTTCAGCGGTCTGGCCCTGGACGGCGGCGCGAGCACGGCCCACTCGGCCGTCGTCATCGGCCTGCTCCCGGCCGCCACGGCCGCGTTCGCGGTGCTGCGGGCGGGGGAGCGGCCGCGGCGCCTGTTCTGGGTGGCCTGCGCGGCGGGCGCGCTGTCGATCACCCTGTTCACCCTGACTCGGGGGACCGGCCGCTTCGCCGGTGCGGACGTGCTGCTCGTGCTCGCCCTGCTGTCGGCCGCCGTCGGCTACACCGAGGGCGGCCGCCTCGCGCGGGAGACGCCCGGCTGGCGCGTCATCTCGTACGCCCTGGTGCTCGCGGCCCCGCTCACCGTGCCGGTGACGGCGGTGCTGGCGGTCACCACGCCCATGGAGCCCTCGGCCGAGTCGCTGGCCGGGTTCGCGTACGTCGGGCTGGTGTCGATGTTCCTCGGGTTCATTCCGTGGTACGCCGGGCTCGCGATGGGCGGGATCGCCCGTGCCGGGCAGATCCAGCTCGCGCAGCCGCTGCTCACGCTGGTGTGGGCCTGGCTGCTGCTGGACGAGGAGATCGGCGCCGCGACGATCGTGGCGGCCCTGGCCGTGCTCGTGTGCGTCGCCGTCACCCAAGGCAGCCGGACACGACGCAGCCGTCGGCGGGACGGTGTGGGCACTTGATTGATGTGACGGTACGGCGCAGGATGAGGCTGTCAGTGTTACAAGGTGAAGTTACGTAAAGCGAGCCGGTCACAATCGCGCGGGATGGTGAGGCGATGTCGGACGTCGTGGTTCCTGAGGGTGGTTTCTGGCCGGCGCCCGAGATTCCGCAGCCCAACATCTACCCGATGGAGTGGCGGGTGGAGACCGAGAAGCTCGCGGCGATCTACGAGAAGTCCAAGCGCATGGTCTGGAACCCCGCCGACCTGCCGTGGGACCTGCTCGACCCCGCGGAGTTCACGGCCGAGCAGCGGCTGGGGATCATGTACTGGTTCTCCGTGCTGGCCAACTTCGACGCCTCCGGCCCGGCCGTCTTCGCCCGCGCCACCATTCAGGCGTTCGAGAAGCACGAGGAGGATCCCGTACGCAAGTGCTTCTTCTCGATCACCCGTGACGAGATGAACCACGAGGAGTGCTGCCAGCGCTCGATCGCGCGGCTGTGGCCCGGCGGTCCGCTCGACTGGCAGCCCTCCACCGACCTGGAGCGGGCGGCGCACAACAACATCGGCTGGCTCTACCACAACGGTGGGCGCTACTGGAACGGCTACAACGCGGCCGTGGGCAAGTACTCGCTCGCCGTGCTGTTCACGAGCTTCATGATGGGGGAGATGGCGGCCTCCACGTTGTTCCGCGGGATGGCCTCCGGCACCGAGCACCCCCTGTTCTCGGACATGTTCCACAAGATCGGCCGGGACGAGTCGCGTCACCTCCAGATCTGCATGACGATCCTGGAGAACGAGTGGCCCGGGCTCACCGACGACGTACGCGGCCTGATCACCCGGCAGTTGCGCGCCGGGTTCGTGTTCCTGTCGATGATCCTGTGGGAGCCGCCCGAGGGCTTCTGGGAGCTCCCGCCGTACTTCCTGCACAACCATCGCGTGCTGATGGACCAGGCGCGGGAGGGCGGCCTCGGCGTGCTGTCGTTCGAGGAGCAGGCCGACAACTGGCGGGTGGCGATGGCCCGCGTACGCGCGATCGTCGAGCGATGGGGCATCGAGTTCCCCGCGATCCCCGAACTCGACATCGACGGCGTGGCGGTCGACGTCATCGACCCGGAGGACATCATCCCGGTGTTCTGAAGCCCGGTGTTCTGAAGCCCGGTGTCGCGATGCGCAGGGCTGCGATCAGGGCGACGACGGCGGGGTGACCGCCGGCGCCCCGGCGGAAGGCGACGCGGGTGCGGCGGCGCATCGACAGCGCGGTCAGCGTGACGCCTTCGGGCGGGTCGGCGGCTCCCAGCTCCGGCACGAGAGCCACGCCCTGCCCGACAGCGACCATCGCGAGGACCGTCGCGAAGTCGTCGATGTGGTGGCGTACGCGAGGGGAGAAACCGGCCGCCTGGCAGGCGCGTACGGTCATCGCGTGGCAGAGCGTGCCCGGGGTGGAGGCGATCCACGGCGCGTCCCGGCAGGTGAGGAGCGTGGCCGCGTCCCCCTCTCCGCTGACGTTGTGCATGGTGGCCAGGTACATGGGTTCGTCGAGGAGGGGGACGGCGTCCAGGGCGAGATCGGGCTCGGCCGGGACGAAGTCGTACTCGTGCACCAGGGCCACGTCGAGCTCGCCGGCGCGCAGGCGGGGCGCGACCTCGGCGGGGTCGACCTCGTCCACCATCGGATCCAGGCCCGGGTGGCTCTGCGCGAGCGCCGCCAGGGCCGAGGGGAGGATGGCGCGGGTCGCCGTGGGAAAGGCGCCGATCCGCAGGGTCCCGGCCAGGTTGGTTCCGGACAGATCGGTCCTGGCCGCGGCGAGTTCCGCCGCCGCCTGCTCCAGCCGTTCGAGCACGGCCTCGGCGTGCCGCACCAGCGCCACCCCGGCGGGGGTGAGCACGACCCGGCGTCCGGTGCGCTCCAGCAGGGCGACCCCCGCCTCGCGTTCCAGCGCGGCGAGCTGCTGGGAGACGGCCGAGGGAGTGAACGTCAGCGCCTCGGCCACCGCCGCGATCGTGCCCCGGTAGGCGAGCTCACGAAGCAGGCGGAGCCTGCGGACATCAAGCATCAGAGCAGGCGGAGCCTGCGGACATCGAGCATCAGCTCAGCTTAATGGTTTCGACAGAAAGGCGAACTGGACCTACACGGTTGCTCGCCGGAAGGATCGCGGTATGACTCTTTCCGGCATCCATGTCCCGCTGATCACCCCCTTCGCCGAGGACGGCGAGATCGCGTTTGAAGCGATCGAGGGCCTGGCTTACAGCGTGCTCGACGACGGCGCGTCCGGGATCGTCGCGCTCGGCACCACGGCGGAGGTCGCCACGCTGGCCGAGGAGGAACGGCGTGCGGTGATCGAGATCTGTGGCCGGGTCTGCCGCGAACGGGGCGCCACGCTCACCGTCGGCGCGGGGTCCAGCGACACGCGGAGCACGGCCGAGGCGCTGCGCGCGCTCAAGGGAGAGGCGGACGCGGCTCTGGTGACGGTTCCGGCGTTCGTCCGCCCGTCCGAGGCCGGCGTGCTCGCCCACTTCACCGCGCTGGCCGAGCAGACCCCGGTGCCGCTGGTCGTCTACAACATCCCCTACCGCACCGGGCAGTCGGTGGGCGTGGCCACGCTGCGCCGGCTGGGCGAGCTGCCCATGGTGGCCGGGGTCAAGCACGCGGTCGGCGGCGTCGACCTCGACACGGTCGCCCTGCTCGCCGACCCGCCGGAGGACTTCGCGGTGCTCGCCGGGGACGACCCGTTCCTGTCCGCGCTGCTCGCCCTGGGCGCCTCCGGCGGCATCCTCGCCTCCGCCCACCTGTGCACCGGCGAGTTCGCCGAGCTCGTCCAGGCGTGGCGCGCCGGAGACGTCGAGCACGCCCGCGCCCTCGGTCACCGGCTGTCGCTCATGTCGGCGGCCATGTTCGCCGAGCCCAACCCGACCGTCCTGAAGGGCGTCCTGCACGCGCAGGGCCGCATTCCCACCGCCTCCGTACGGCTCCCGCTCGTCCCGGCGAGCCAGGCGTCGATCGAGGCGGCCCTGAGGATGCTCTGAGGGCAGGACCTTTGGAGATAATCCGCAAGCGGACGAATTGATAGCCTGGGTGCATGACCGCCATGGCACCCTCGCGTAACGAGCCCGACCTGTCCTTCCTGCTCGACCACACCAGCCACGTGCTGCGAACGCAGATGGCGGCGGCCCTCGCCGAGATCGGGCTGACGGCGCGGATGCACTGCGTGCTCGTCCACGCCCTGGAGGAGGAGCGTACCCAGATCCAGCTCGCCGAGCTCGGCGACATGGACAAGACCACGATGGTGGTCACGCTCGACGCCCTGGAGCAGGCCGGCCTCGCCGAGCGCCGGCCGTCCAGCACCGACCGGCGCGCCCGGATCGTCGCGGTCACGGAGAAGGGTGCGGAGGTGGCGAAGCGGAGCCAGGAGATCGTCGACGGGGTTCACCGGGCCGCCCTCGGGTCGCTGCCGGAGGAGGAGGCGGAGGTGCTCGTACGCGCGCTGAACCGGCTGGTCACGGGGCATCTGGCCACTCCGGTGGAGGTGCCGCAGGCGGTGCGGAGGGCGCGCCACCGAGGCTGATGGGTCCGTAAGGGATCGTCTACAACAAAACTATCTGCTACGGTTTTTCCTGTTCCTCATGAACAGGAGGCGACCCCATGTCGCGCATATCCCGATCCCGCTGGCTCGTGCTGGGAGTGCTGTCCGCCACGATGCTGATGACGGTGCTCGACGGCAGCATCGTGACCGTGGCCATGCCCGCCATCCAGCGGGATCTCGGCTTCGCGCCCGCCGAGCTGAGCTGGACCGTGAACGCCTACCTCATCGCGTACGGCGGACTGCTCCTGCTGGCCGGCCGGTTGGGCGACCTGATCGGCCGCCGGGCCATGTTCCTGGCGGGCAACGCCGTCTTCGCCGCCGCCTCCCTGCTGGCCGGAGCGGCCACCGGGCCGGGGATGCTGATCGGCGCCCGGTTCCTCCAGGGCGTCGGCAGTGCCATGGCCTCGGCGGTCGTGCTCGGCATCCTGGTGACGACCTTCACGGACGCGGGGGAGCGGGCGAAGGCGATCGGTGTCTTCAGCTTCACCGGCGCCGCCGGGGCGTCACTGGGCGCGGTGCTCGGCGGAGTCCTCACGGACGCGCTGGGCTGGAACTACATCTTCCTCATCAACGTGCCGATCGGCGCGGTCACGATCGTGCTGGCGCTCCGGGCACTGCCCGCCGATCGGGGGCTCGGCCTGTCGGCGGGCGCGGACGCCTTCGGCGCCCTGCTGGTCACGGCCGGTCTCATGCTGGGCATCTACGCCGTGGTCCAGATCGAGCGGTACGGCCTGCGCTCCCTGTGGTTCGGCGCGGTGTCGCTCGTGCTGCTGGGTGCGTTCCTCGTTCGCCAGGCGACCGCCAGGACCCCGCTCATGCCGCTGCGGATCCTGCGCTCGCGCGCCGTCGCCGGGGCCAACCTCGTGCAGGTCCTGGCGCTGGGCGCGATGTTCGCCTTCCAGGTCGTCGTCGCGCTCTTCATGCAGCAGGTGCTCCGGTATGGCGCGCTCGACACCGGCCTGGCCATGCTCCCGGCGGCGCTGGCCATCGCGGGGGTGTCGCTGTTCGTGTCCCCGCGGCTGAGCACCCGCTTCGGTGCGCGTGCCGTGCTGCTGGGCGGCCTGGTGCTCCTGATCGGCGCGATGGCCTGGCTCACCCGCGTCCCGGTCGACGCCCGCTACGTGACCGACCTGCTCCCCGTGATGGTGCTCATCATGGGCGGCGGGCTGGTGCTCCCGGCGCTGACCACGCTCGGCATGTCCGATGCCCGCTCCGACGACGCGGGCCTGGTCTCGGGGTTCTTCAACACGACCCAGCAGGTGGGGATGGCCGTCGGCGTCGCGCTGCTGTCCACGCTGGCCGCCTCCCGTACGGAGGGGCTGCTGGCGAGTGGGGCGAGCGAGGCGGTCGCGCTGACCGGTGGCTACCGTCTGGCCTTCACGGTCTCCCTCGCCCTGCTGGTCAGCGCCCTCGTGGCCGCATACGTCGTCCTGCGACGGCCCCGGGCGGACGTGGAGCGGACGGCGGCGCTCCAGCCCGAACGGCGTGCCCCCGCCCTGTGACTCCACGACGTGAGGGCGTGCGGGAAACACCGCTTTCCCGATGATCCCTTGTCAGGCTGTTCCTGACGTCCTAGCCTTTGGGTCGGGCGTCAGGAACAGCCTGACACATTATCCCCTTGGAGAGCGACATGCCGGCTCCTTCTCTGGCGGAACAGGACATCCGCTGCTCGTTCTGCTCCAAGCCGAAGACCGAGGTGGCCAAGGTGATCGCCGGCCCCGGCGTCTACATCTGCAACCAGTGTGTCGGGCTCTGCGCCGAGATCCTGGCGGCGGAGTCCGCCGGGACTCCGGAGATCTCGTACACCGAGAGCATGACCGTCGAGCAGATCCTGGAACTCCTTCCGCGTGTCGCCGAGGTGAGCGCACAGGTCGAGGACAACCTGCGGATCTGGGTCCAGCGGGCGCGTGATCGGGGCGCCACCTGGGCCAGGATCGGCGCCGCGCTCGGCATGACCCGGCAGTCCGCCTGGGAGAGGTTCTCCGGCGAGGAGTGACGCTCGCTCAGGTGGATTGTCGGAGGGCGACGGCCCCTGGGTGTGATCTTCAGCGTGGCCTTTTTCCACGGGCTCGACCCGGCGGAGGTGGTGCGCCGCCTCAGCCGGGGCGAGGACTCCGGCCAGGAGTCCGACTTCGCCGGGCTCGATGACAAGGTGTACGAGTTCGTCGAGGAGACGGACACCGGCATCTCAGCCCTACCCTGAAATGTCGGCGGTGCGAACTAGGGTTCGGCCATGACCACGGGTGCGAATCTCTTCTCCTCGGTCGGCCGCGTCGTGGTGCTCGTCGACGATCCCGACGAGGCGCTGGCCTTCTACGGCGACGTCCTCGGCTTCACGGTCCTGCCGGCGGCGGTTCGAGGCGGATGCCGAGCTGGGAATAGAGCTCCAGTTGGTCGTAGTAGTCCCGATCCGTGATGATCTTGCCGTTCTCGACCGCGCAGGCACAGCTGCCCCGGACCGTTATACGACGGCCCGTCGCTGCTGCCACCCTGCCGCCCGGCAACAGGAGCGGGCCCATATGGGTGCCGGTCATCGTGTACTCGGTGAAGGCGGGGTCCTCGCAGGGGGCCTTGTACCAGGCGGTGTAGCAAATGTCGGGGAAGACCTTGCAGAGGTCCTCGTAGCTCCATGCGATCTGCTCACGGCCCTCCGCGATGCCTGTGGGGCTGACGTACACGGCGTCGGGCGCGTAACAGTCCAGCACGTCGTAGAGGTCGTGACGGTTGATCGCGGCGAAGAGCCTGTCTTTGAGCTCTCGAGCGCTCGGCATCGTCCTGGCCACCTCCTGAGCGCTCCGATATCCGACAGCGTCGCAGAGACCTCCTTCAAATCTAACAAGCGCTTCGTCGCGGGGTGTTCGTGCCGGTGGCGTAATCTGCAATATCTGTGTCGTTGACGCCATCAAGCCCTGGTCGGGAGGATTGAGGCATGCAGCGACGCGTGGTCATCGTGATCTTCGATGGCTTCCAGATGTTCGACCTCGCCGGGCCTGCCGACGTCTTCACCACGGCGAATCTGCTCGTGCCGGAGCCCGGCTACCGGGTCGAGGTGACGGCCGTGCGCGCGGGGGCCGTACCGGCTCAGAACGGGATCACGACGCTCGCGGAGACTCCGCTCGGCGAGGTCGTGGGGCCGATCGACACGTTGCTGGTCGTGGGCGGGCTGTCGGTGCCGGAGCACCTGCGCGATCGGGAACTGGTCGCGGGCATCGCCCGGCTGGCGGCCGGGGCCGGGCGCGTCGCCTCCGTCTGCAACGGCAGCTTCCTCCTTGCGGAGGCCGGGCTGCTGGGCGGCAGGCGCGCGACCACCCACTGGCTGGTCGCGGATGAGATGGCCGACCGCTATCCGGACGTCGAGGTGGACGCCGATCCCATCTACATCCGCGACGGGAACGTCTGGACCTCGGCCGGGGTCAGCTCGGGAGTGGATCTCGCCCTGGCGCTCGTGGCCGACGACCACGGCCACAGGATCGCCCGGAACGTCGCCCGCGGACTCGTGGTGTACCTGCATCGTCCGGGCGGGCAGAGCCAGTTCAGCGCCCCCATGCGGGCCGCCGTCCCGCGCGCCGAGCCGCTCCGCGAGATCCAGGCGTTCATCGACGCCAACCCGGCCGAGGACCTGAGCGTGCCCGCGCTCGCCCGGCGGGCGGGGATGAGCGAGCGGCACTTCTCCCGCGTCTTCACCGAGCAGACCGGGGTCTCCCCCGGCAGGTACGTCGAACGCAGCAGGGCCGACGCCGCCCGGCGGCTGCTGGAGACCACCGGCCACCCCCTGGACAGGGTGGCCAGGGAGTCGGGACTCGGCGTTCCCGAGACCCTCTATCGGGTCTTCCGCCGCCACTGGCGCGTCTCACCCGGCGACTACCGCCGCCGGTTCCGATCGAAGGAAGGCAGCAGATCATGAACATCGTCATCCCCCTCTATCCCCGGTTCACCGCGCTCGACGCCGTCGGGCCGTACACGGTGCTGGCCTTCGCGCCGGGCTGCACGGTCACGTTCGTCGCGGCCGAGCTCGGGCCGGTGCTCGACGACCGGGGGAGCCTGAGCCTCGCGGCCACCGCGTCGTACGACGACCTGCCCGCGCCGGACGTGGTCGTCGTGCCCGGAGGACCCGGGACGATCGAGGCGCTGTCCGACTCGGAGCTGCTGGGCTGGATCGCGCGGGCCCACGAGCGCACCCGGTGGACCACCTCGGTGTGCAGCGGCTCGTTCCTGCTGGGCGCGGCGGGGCTGCTGAAGGGCCGCAGGGCGACGACCCACTGGGGATGGCTCGACCAGCTCGCCGGATTCGGGGCCGAGCCGGTCAGCGAGCGTGTGGTGATCGACGGCAAGGTCGTGACGGCGGCGGGTGTGTCCTCCGGTATCGACATGGCCCTGACCCTGCTGGCCGAGATGCGCGACGAGGAGACGGCGCAGGCCGTCCAGCTCGCGATCGAGTACGACCCGCGGCCGCCCTTCGAGGCCGGCAACCCGAAGACCGCCCCGGCGGGCCTGAGCGACAAGGCGATGGCTCTTATCTGATCGGAGACCGGAGGCACCCGGAGATTGCGGCGGGCGCCGGGGGATCCGTGTGCGAGACGATCTTGCGGGCGGCGTCGACGCGACCAGCCATGAGGTCGGGTCAGGGGCAGCTCGGGGCTGAGTCCGGGGCGATCCCTGAGGGCGGGCAAGCCGGGGAGCTGCGATCTTGTTCCGCATGACGTTTGAGCCTTCTTCCACCTATCGTTCGATTGCCCCCGGGTCGCGGCGACGCAGGCGAACGTGGGCGGTGCTGTCGTTCGCGGCCGCTGCCGCCGTGGTCATCGGTGGGGCCGCGCCCGCGTCGGCCACGCCTGCCACGCACCCGGCTGCCACAATCAGGCGTGCCGACGACTCATTGCCCAAGTTGAACCCCCAGGCGCTTCAGCAGGCGATCTCCAGCGCACCCAACCGAGTGACGGGCGTACTCGCACGGGTCAGCGGACCCGCCGGGAAGTGGACGGGGACCTACGGAGTCGCCGACATCACCACGCAGCAGCCGGTTCCGCTCGACGGCCGCTTCCGTCTCGGCAGCGTCACCAAGACCTTCATCGCCACCGTGATGTTGCAACTGGCCGCCGAACACCGCGTCGACCTCGACAAGCCCGTCCAGCACTACCTTCCGGGCGTACTGCCCGCCGGCTACCCGCCGATCCCGGTTCGCACCTTGCTGAACTTCACCAGCAGCCTGCCCGAGCTGACAGCCGACGACATGCCGTCCACGCCCGACGCCATCGTCCAGCACCGCTTCGATGACCACCCGCTGTCCGAGCTGGTCGCCAAGGCCGTCCGTCATGACCGGCCTTTCACTGAACCGGGCAGCATGCAGGTCTACGGAGCCACCGGCTACTACGTCGCAGGAATGCTCGTCGAGAAGCTCACCGGACACAGCTACGAGCAGGAGATCATCCGACGCATCCTGCGCCCGCTGCACCTGCGGCACACCACCGCTCCCGAGACCGACCCCACCATTCCCGGCCCCCACGCTCATGGCTACCTCGCGGTCCCCCAACCCGACGGAGAGAGCAAGCTGGTCGACGTGACCGACCAGAACCCTGGCGCGGGCGGCATGATCTCGACCACCGCCGACCTCGACCGCTTCCTGACCGCCTTGTTCCGGGGGCGGCTCCTGGCGTCGGCCCAGATGAAGGAACTGCTCGCCGTCCCCGGCGTACCGTACCTGGGCGGATCCGACCAGGACCCGGGCCATGGCAAGGCTTACTACAGTGCGGGCTTGATGCGTGTCACGATTCCCGGCAGCGACGGCCGCCCGGGCGTGACCGTATGGGGCAAGACCGGCAGCACCTACGGCTACACCGACGGCATGTTCACCACCTCCGACCTTCGCCGCCGCCTGGCGTACTGCTTCAACCCCGTCACAGGCGGAGGCAACGACATGGCCCTGGTCAACCAGATCATCACCGCCGCCTTCGCACCGTGAGCGGGTGAGGTTCCCCGACCGCCCGGCTACCTCTTCGCCGCCAACGACTCCGGTGCCCCGCGCCCCACTGTCGTCATTTCCGGGGTGTCGACGGCCACGGCGAAGAGCTGTACTCCCTCGCCAGCGTGCCGCACGCGCCGGCCTGCGGGCTCAGGTGGCACCGCCTCGCCACGGAACACGGCGCCGACAGCCACTGCGGCCTCGGCAACATCGCCCTGACGTCTTCGGTGGTCTACGACTGGCTCGCCGGCGTGCTGACCGGCCCGTCGTAGCCCGCGCTGCGCCGTCTGATGATGCTCTCGACCACGACCAGGTTGACGACCCAGCCCAGCGTTTGTCCGATCGAGGTCGCGAGTTCTCCCATCGACCCCGCTCCGCGGAAGGGGATCTGGGCCATGGGCGGCCCGGTACGCGAGGCTACCGGGTGGCATGCGTGACACCATAGAGCGCCGAGCGGATCACGAAGGGTGAAAACTCGATCTCTCTCCGTCGAGATCCTGTCGGCTGTCCCCGCCTGTGTAATGCCGACGTGCATCCTTTGGCCAGTTCTCCGGGGGAGACACATAGGAGCCGCGTTGGGGAACGGTGTAGACCCAGCCTTCCTCTCGAAGTACGGCTATGGCTCGTCGCACGGTTTAGCGAGCCACGCCATATTGCTGCACCAGGCTCGTCTCGCTCGGTACTGAACGGCGGGGTGCCAAATCCCCCTGTCTTATTCGCTCTGCGATTTCCTGGGCGATCTGCCGGTAAAAAGGGATCGAGCGAGGTGCTGTGGCTTTTGTGCCGGAGCCGCCGGCGAACGTTCCCTGGCCGTGGACCGTGTAGACGAGACCTTCGTCCCGAAGCAGCCGCAGGGCCCGGCGTGCGGTGGTCCGCGCCACGCCGAACTCGCGCTGAATGGCCGCCTCGCTGGGGACCGGCGAGCCGGGTGAGAGGTCTCCAATCCGCCGACGCAGGATCTCGGTCACCTGAAGGTAGAGATGCGTGTCGCCGTCGTGGTCAAGCACGCCACTACGTTAGGAGTCGGACGCCCCGATGCGACGCGTCTTCTCGAATCGCATGATCAGTCCTGCGGCCAGTTATCCGGAGATGACACATAGGTGCCGCGATGGGGGACGGTGAAGACGTAGCCCTGGTCCCGCAGGAACCCGACGGCCTGCCGCACGGTCACCTTGGCCACGCCATAGTGCTTCATGAGTGCTTTCTCGCTGGGGATCGCGCGGTTCGGCTTGAACTCCTGCCGCCGGATGCGTTGCGCGATCTCTTCGCCGATCTCCTGATAGAGGGGTTTCTTTCGGCGCACACGCGGAGCGGCCTGATCGCCGACGAAGGTGCCCTCGCCCTGAACCGTATAGACGAGACCCTGCTCGCGTAGCTCCCGCGCCACCCGGCGGGCCGTCGTCCTCGCTATGCCGTACTCGGCCTCGAGTTGCGCCTCGCTCGGCATCGGATTGCCGGGTGCCAGTTCGCCGGTGTCGATGCGTTCTCGAAGGATGTCGGCGATCTGCTTGTAGACAGGTACGGGTCCATCTCGGTCGAGCACAGAGAAACCATAGACCGAAACAGACATCGCCGCACAAAATAAGACATCATAAGGCCGCGATAGATACGAGCAACTAGACCTACTGTGACGACGGAACTTATAGTAATGGCCCTGCTACTCGTCGTATGGAACCCGGCGCCAGGCGGTGTCGGTGACGATCACGTGGTCGAGGAAGCGGAGGCCGACGGTGTCGGCGGCCTCGTGGAGGCGGGCCGTGACCTCGACGTCGGCGGGGCTGGGGTCGAGCGATCCGCTCGGGTGGTTGTGGGCGAGGCCGAAGGCGGCCCCGCCGGAGAGGAGGACGGTCGTGACGATGTCGCGGACGGGCGCGGGGGTGTGGTCGCTGCCGCCCTCGGTGACCACGGCTCTGCGCAGCACGGCGCCGCGGCCGTCGCACACGACCACGACGAGCCGCTCGCGCGGCTGTCCGTGCAGCAGGGGAGCGGCAGCCGAAGCGATGTCGGCCGAGCAGGTGATCCGGCTTCGCTCCGGCTCCGCCTGGGCCCGCCGTACGAGATGGAACGCGGCCGCCACGCGGGCGGCCTTGGCGGGGCCCACGCCGGGGACGGCGAGCAGCCGATGGGCCTCGGAGCGGGCCAGTTCCCCGAGGTCGCCGCAGTGGGCGATGACCTGGGAGGCGAGTTCGACGGCGCTCACGCCCCTGCTGCCCGAGCCGAGCAGCAGGGCGAGCAACTCCCTGTCGGCGAGCGCCGCGGCCCCCGACGCCAGGAGCCGCTCACGCGGCTGGTCGGCCAGGGGCATGTCCTTGACGCGCATCGGCACCTCCGGATGGGGGATCCGGATCGGTTGTACCAGTGGGCACCGACAGTCAGAGGGGGCTGGGAATGCCGTAGACCAGGCGGAACCTGTCGCCGGGCACCACGGCGTCGCTGGTCTCGACCGGGCGCTCCCCGGCCCAGTACGTGCGCTCGATCTGGAGCACCTGGACGCCGGAGGGGAGCTCCAGCAGGTCGCTCTCGGTCGGCTGGGGGACACGGATGAGCACGGTCTCGCTGATCTCGGTGAGCGGCAGGCCGCTCGCCGCGAGCCGGAAGGCCGCGCTCCTGCGTTCGTACGTGCCCTCCTCGGGCCCCTGGTTCTGCCCGCGCTCGACCGGTTCGTACGAGGTGAGCAACTGCACCGGGCGGCCGTCCCCGCGGAAGACGTAGCGGGTTCTGATCACCGGGCTGCATTCCCCGACGCGCAGCCGGTGGGCGATGTCGGGAGGGGCGTCGGCGAGCTCGCTGCGCCAGTTCCAGCTGGGTTGTCGCCCGCCCGCCTGCATGTCGCTGGCGAAGGCGGCGTGCGGTTCGGGAAGACGGCTGCGGTGGAGCGGGAGCAGGATCGGTTTCTCCCGCACCCGATGGCCGGACCCCACCCGGCCGAGGATGAGGCCCTCCTGGGCGAGCACGCGCAGTGCGTGGCGGGCGGCCGTCTCTCCGACGCTGTACTTCCGGGTGATCTGGTGCCGCGAGGGGATCGGTGCGCCCGGGGGGAGCGTGCCGTCGACGATCTGGCGGCGAATGTCCTCGACTACGCGCAGGTAGACCGGATCAGAGTTTGCCATCAATCCATCCCTGAGGGGGTGACGGGTCTTCCAAATCTTGGCGTATTCGCCGGGCGACCGAGAGTGACGGAGATGGCCTGTGACTCCAACTTTGCCTGGTGAAAGGGCTGCTAATGGGTGATTGTGCCGCTAAGCGGCCAGGTGCTGATATTCCCCTCCCGCCGCCCTATCACGGCATCCATGCCAGCCCTCCCAGGGACGGGCACAAGAGGATCAACTGGGTGAAGCCCACCAACCGCAGCGACCGCGTACGGGTGCGCCGCCACACGTGTGAGTGCAAGGCGACGATCTACGAGCTGTGCTCGGCGGGCGGACTGTTGTTCATCCGGCGGACGAAACGGGGCAAGAAGGTGGAGATCCGTGAGACCGAGCGGCTCGTCGCCGCGCGGATGGAGGAGCTGTGGGTGCGGCTCCTCTCCGGGGAGGTCCACTGATCAAGGTCGCCCGGCTGCCGGTTCGCTGGGTGACGGGGTGCCAGGAGGCGCAGAAGCTGCCGTTCGCGGCCTTCCGGAAAAATTTCGCCAGCGGCGTGTAACGTCCGCGTAAGGAGCGGCGATTCCCGGTTAGAGGTCGCTGATGTGTGTACCCCCGAGCACATATCGGCGGCCTCTTCCGCTGCCGGCGGTCCCACGGGCGCTACTGGACATAACGGGGTGGCGAGGTCCATCACTCCTGCGGATCCGGGTACCGTTCGGTCTATGGCATCGCCTACCGGAACTTCCGACGCCCCCTTCGGCCGCACGCTGACCGCTATGGTCACGCCGTTCACCTCGGACGGCACCGTCGACTACGAGGGCGTCCAGCGGCTCGCCGCCTATCTGGTGGACGAGCAGCGCAACGACGGCCTGGTCGTCAGCGGCACCACGGGGGAGTCTCCCACCACCTCCGACGAGGAGAAGGACCGCATCCTCCGTGCGGTCGTCGAGGCCGTGGGCGACCGGGCCACCGTCGTGGCCGGCGCCGGCAGCAACGACACGCGGCACAGTGTCGAGCTGGCCGAGGCCGCCGAACGCGCGGGTGCGCACGGTCTCCTGGTGGTGACCCCCTACTACAACAAACCGCCGCAGGAGGGCCTGCTCCGGCACTTCACGGCCGTCGCGGACGCGACCGGCCTTCCGGTGATGCTGTACGACATCCCCGGCCGCGCCGGGGTGCCCATCACGACCGAGACCCTGTTCCGGCTGGCCGAGCACCCGCGCATCGCCGCGGTCAAGGACGCCAAGGGCGACCTGTTCGCGGGCTCGCAGGTGATGGCCTCCACCGACCTCGTGTTCTACTCCGGCGACGACCTGCTGAACCTGCCGTGGCTCTCGGTCGGCGCGGCGGGGTACGTCAGCGTGGTGAGCCACGTGGTGGGCGCCGAGCTGGCCTCGATGGCCGACTCCTACCGGTCCGGTGACGTCGAGAACGCACTGGCCGTCCACCGTCAGCTTCTTCCGGTGGTTTCGGCGATCATGACGCGCACGCAGGGGGCGATCATGGTCAAGGCGGCGTTGAAGCTGGTGGGCCAGGACGCGGGGTACGTCAGGCCGCCGCTCGTGGACGCCACGGAGGCGCAGGTCACAGCGCTTCGGGAGGACCTCATCACAGGGGGCCTCAAGCTTGTGGATTAGATCAGCAGATGGAGCCGAATGAGCGACTTGATCAGAGAAAACGAAGATAGGGAACCGCGCGTGAGCGCGCACGGCGAGCGGTGCGGGGCGGAGGGCGCGGAATGAGTCACCCGCATCCCGAACTCGGGCCACCTCCGCCGCTGCCGGAGAACGGCCTGCGCATCGTCGCGCTGGGCGGCCTCGGCGAGATCGGCCGCAACATGGCGGTCTTCGAGTACGACGGCCGCCTCCTCGTGGTGGACTGCGGCGTGCTGTTCCCCGAGCCGGACCAGCCGGGCGTGGATCTCATCCTGCCCGACTTCGACTACATACGGGGGCGGCTCGACGACATCGAGGCGCTCGTGCTCACGCACGCCCACGAGGACCACATCGGTGCGGTGCCGTACCTGCTGCGGGAGCGGCGCGACATCCCGATCGTCGGCTCGCGGCTGACGCTCGGGCTCATCGAGAGCAAGCTGACCGAGCACCGGATGCAGCCGGTCAAGGTCGAGGTGATCGAGGGCGAGCGGCGCTCGTTCGGGCCGTTCGAGTGCGAGTTCGTCTCGGTCAACCACTCGATCCCCGACGCGCTGGCCGTGGCGGTCCGCACCCCGGCGGGCCTCGTCCTGCACACCGGCGACTTCAAGATGGACCAGCTTCCGCTGGACGGGCGGCTGACCGACCTCGGGGCGTTCGCCCGGCTCGGGGGCGAGGGCGTCGACCTGCTGATGTCCGACTCCACCAACTCGGAGGTGCCGGGCTTCGTCACCAGCGAGCGGGAGATCGCGCCGGTCATCGACGAGGTCTTCCGCGCCGCGACCAAGCGGATCATCGTGGCGAGCTTCGCCTCGCACATCCACCGCGTCCAGCAGATCATGGACGCGGCCGAGAAGCACGGCCGCAAGGTCGCGCTCATCGGCAGGTCGATGGTCCGCAACATGGGCGTGGCGCGCGAACTCGGCTACCTGAAGGTGCCCGGGGGCCTGCTCGTGGACTCCCGGGAGATCGAGGAGTGGCCGCCGGAGGACGTGGTGCTGATCTGCACCGGCTCCCAGGGCGAGCCGATGGCGGCGCTGTCGCGCATGGCCAACCGCGACCACCCGATCAGGATCGCCGAGGGCGACACCGTCCTGCTCGCCTCGTCGCTCGTGCCGGGCAACGAGACGGCGGTCAGCAAGGTCATCAACGGCCTCAACCGCTGGGGCGCGCGGGTGGTCCACAAGGGCAACGCGCGGGTGCACGTTTCCGGCCACGCCGCCGCGGGCGAGCTGCTGTACGTGCTCAACCTCACCAAGCCGTCCAACTTCATGCCCGTGCACGGGGAGTGGCGGCACCTGCGGGCGCACGCACGGCTGGCCGAGCTGACCGGCGTGCCCGGGGAGAACATCGTGATCGCCGAGGACGGCGTGGTCGTGGACCTCGTCGACGGCCAGGCGAGGATCACCGGTGCGGTCCCGTGCGGGTACGTCTTCGTGGACGGCACCTCGGTGGGCGACATCACCGACGTGGCGCTCAAGGACCGGCGCATCCTGGGCGACGAGGGGTTCATCTCCGTCGTCGTCGTCGTGGACTCCACCACCGGGAAGCTCACCGGCGGGCCGGAGATCACCGCGCGCGGCTCGGGCATCGACCCCGACGCCTTCGACGCGGTCGTCCCGCAGATCGAGGCCGCGCTGCAGGAGGTCGCCGCGTCTGGAGTGGCCGACGAGATGCAGATCCGCCGGACCATCCGGCGTACGGTGGGCCGCTGGGTGAGCGACACCTACCGCCGCCGCCCGATGATCATCCCGGTGGTCGTCGAGGTCTAGGGAACAATCCCGTTGTACTCGGAGACGGGCGTGGCGTAGCGTCCCGCCCGTGTCCGAGGTGAGGATCATCTACCGCAAGTACGGCGGATCGCTGCACTGGCACCACCACGCGCGCGTGCTGGGCGAGGACGAGCACGGAGTCTGGGTCGGCTGTCCCTCCGGGATGATCGCCCAGCGGGGGCACGAGCGCCCCACGGTCTTCGAGTTCGCGTCCGTCATCCTGTTTCCCCGCGACGCGTGGTGGACGGCGGCGTTCAACGCGCCGCCGCACAAGGCGGAGATCTACTGCGACATCACTACCGTGCCGGTCCGGGCGGACGGCCGGATCACGATGGTCGACCTCGATCTCGACGTGCTCCGGATGCGCGACGGGCGGCTGATCCTGGACGACGAGGACGAGTTCGCCGAGCACCAGGTGCGGTACGCGTACCCGGAGGAGATCATCCGGCAGGCGGAGCGGTCGGCCGCCTGGCTGATGGAGGCCGTGGGCGCGCGTACCGGCCCCTTCGGCGGCGCCCACGACCGTTGGCTGTCCCAGGTCACTTGACCCGGGATCACCTGACCGGGGCCGGCTCGTCCACGGTCTCAGGGATCACCTTGGGCACGCCGCGCAGCGCGAACGGCGCGGCGACCGCGAGCACGAGCAGGATGGCCGCGCCGGTCAGCACGGTGACGTGGATTCCCTCGACGAACGCCTGCCGTGCGGCCTGGGCGACGGCCCCCGCGGCGTCGCCCGGGAGCGCGGCGGCGGCCTTCAGCGCGCCCGCCAGTGTGTCGCGGGCCTCGGCCGCCGCGCCCTCGGGCAGGCCGGGCGGCAGCGCCAGGCCGTTCCGGTAGGCGCTGGTCAGCACGGTGCCGAGCACGGCGATGCCGAGCGCGCCGCCCATCTCCTGGGCGGTCTCCGAGATCGCGCTCGCCGCGCCGGCCCGCTCCTTGGGCACCGAGGCGAGCAGCGTGTCGCCGGTCACCGCGAACGTGAAGCCCATGCCGACGCCCTGGATGAGCATGGCGACGAGCATGTAGAGGTAGGGCGTCTCGGTGTCGATCCGGCTGAACAGGATGAACCCGATCGCGGTCAGCACCAGCCCGAGGCTGACGACCGGCCCGCGTCCCCACCGGTGCACGAGCACCCCCGACAGCGCGCCGCCGACGCCTCCGGCGAGGCCGCCGGGCATGCCGGCGAGCCCGGCGGTCAGCGGCGACCAGCCCATGACGAGCTGGAAATACTGAGCGAAGACCACCGACATGGCGAGCATCGCGAAGATCGCGACCAGTTGGGCGCCGACCGTGGCCGCGAACGCGCGCCGCCGGAACAACGCCACATCGATCAGGGGCTCGGCCAGCCGGGTCTGCCGGCGGACGAACACGACCAGCGCGGCGATCCCGATCACCGCCGCGACGATCACGGGAACCTGCGCGACACCGCCGGTCGCGGCCTCCTTCATCGCGTAGATCAGGCCGAGCACGCCCACGGCGGACAGCGGGACGCTGACGAGGTCGAGCCTGCCGGGACGGGGGTTGCGCGACTCGGGCAGCACGACGAGCCCGGCGGCCAGGACCACCACGACGACGGGCACGTTGATCAGGAACACCGAGCCCCACCAGAAGTGGTCGAGCAGCAGGCCGCCGACGATGGGCCCGAGGGCGAACCCCACGGCGGAGACGCTGCTCCATATGCCGACGGCCGTGGTCCGCTCCTTCGGGTCGGGGAACACGTTGCGGACCAGCGACAACGTCGAAGGCATGATCGTCGCGCCGGCCACCCCGAGCAGGGCGCGGGCGGCGATCAACAGCGGGGCGTTCGGCGCGTACGCCGTCAGCAGCGAGGTCGCGCCGAAGGCGGCCAGGCCGATGAGCAGCAGGCGCCTGCGCCCGATCCGGTCGCCGAGGTTGCCCATGGTGATGAGCAGCGCGGCCAGCGCGAAGCCGTAGATGTCGGCGATCCACAGCAACTGGGTGGCGGTGGGCGCCAGGTCCTCACCCAGTTTCGGAAGGGCGAGGTGCAGCACGGTGAGGTCGATGGACAGCAGGAGCACGGCCAGGCAGGCGATGACCAGCGTGCCCCACTTGCGGGAGGTGTCGTTCATGGCCGCCAGCGTGCGCCCGTACGCTGACGGATCATCCACCGAGCGCTGACAGGTGCCCTTCGACGATGGTCAGCGCCGCCGCGTCCGTGTCCGCGGTGATCGCCATCCGCTCGCGCGCGTACGCCCTGCCCTGGCCGTACGCCCGGTCGAACGCGTCGCCGCCGAGGGCGGCCCGGGAACGCGCCTCGACCCGGGCGACGTCCGGGTCGCCCGCGGCCGGAGCGCCGCGCAGGGCGGCGCCCACGCCCAGCAGCCACGCGGACCGCCCGGGATCCCCCTCCAGCAGCGCGACGCCGGCGACTCCCTCCGCGACCGCGGCGGTCATCCCGAAGCTGCGGCGGGTGCCGGGCATGGTGGTGAGGGCGCGGCGGTGCCACGCCAGCGCCTCGCCGGCCGACTCGGAGTTCTGCGCGGCCCAGCCGAGCGCGAGGTAGACGCGCGAGCGCGTCTCCTCGACGTTGAACCACGCGGTCGTGCACTCCGCCAGGGCCGCCTCGTACCGGCGCCGGGCCCCGGCCATGTCGCCGTCCAGCCTGGCGAGCTCGCCGAGCCCGAGGAGCGCCGCGGCGAGCACCTCCGGGGCGCCCGTGCGGCGGGACAGCGCGGCGGCGCGGTCGTAGTCGTCTTTCGCGGCGTCCACGCGTCCGGAGCGCATCCGTGCCCAGGCGCGCCGGCAGAGGGTCTCCGCGACGTCCGACGTCGCGCCGAGCCGCTCGGCCAGCTCAAGCGCCTCGTTCACCAGCGCCTCGACCTGTTCGTGGTCTCCCCGCCGGTCGGCGACGTCCGCCACCGCGGACAGGATGATCACCAGGACCCACAGGTCGCCGATGGAACGGGCCTCTCGGAGCGCTTCGGCGAGCTCCTGTTCCGCCTCCGCGAGCCGGCCGTCGAACATCTTCAGGTACGAGAGGCTGAAGCGGCTGAGCGTCCGCGTCCACGGGTCGCGCTTGAGCGCGTCGAACAGGCCCCCCATGTCGTGGAACTCCTCCCGCGGGGGCGGGCCGTTGATCAAGGCGTGCAGAACGAGGAGGAACGGCTGCCGGGGCGGCATGGGCAGGGTGTAGGTCCGCCGGGCGGCCTCGGCCACGCGGGTGTCCAGGCCGGGGCCGCTCATTCCGCCATAGCCTACGAGGCAGGCGCACACGATGTACTCCTCTTCCAGCCCCTCGGGCGGCGCGGAGCCGATCCCGAGCAGTTCGGCGGCCGGCCGGGCCGCCTCCCCACGCAGGCCGCGCAGGATCCAGTAGCCGGTCGTGGCCGACAGCAGCCGCAGCCCGCCCTCCGCGTCGCCTGCGCGGGCGGCCCGGCGCAGGGCGGCGGTGAGATTCTCGTGCTCGTCGTCCAGCCGGCGCAGCCACTCGATCTGGCGGGGGCCGCGCAGGTGCGGGTCGGCCGCGGCGGCCAGGTCCAGGAAGTACGCGAGGTGGGCCGCCCGCATGCGCTCGCCCTCGCCCGCCTCGGCCAGCCGTTCGGCGCAGAACGCCCGGATCGTCTCCAGCATCCGGTAGCGGTCGTCCACCACCTCGACGAGGGACTTGTCCACCAGGGAGGCGAGCACGCCGTCGGTGTCGGGCACGCCGCACACCCGCTCGGCCGCCTCCAGCGTCGCGCCGCCCGCGAAAACCGTCAGCCGCCGCGCGAGCGCGCGTTCCGGCTCGTCGAGCAGGTCCCAGCTCCACTCGACGACCGCGCGCAGCGTCCGGTGGCGCGGCTGCGCCGTACGGCTGCCGCGCGACAGCAGCGCGAAGCGGGGGGCGTCGCCCTCCGGGCCCATGTCAGCTGTACCGTCATCGGTTCCGAGACGCGCGGCGATCCGGGCCAGGGGCAGCGAGCGCAGCCGCGCGGCGGCCAGTTCGACGGCGAGCGGCAGCCCGTCCAGCGCCCGGCAGATCCGCAGCACGTGCTCGACGTCGCCGGGCGCGAGGACGAAGCCGGGCCGTACGGCGGCCGCCCGCTCGACGAACAGCCGCACGGCCGGATAGGCGAGCGCGTCCTCGACGGCGGGCTCGCTGCCGGGCGGCGGGACCCGCAGTGGGGGAACCGGGCACAGGCGCTCGCCGGTGATGCCGAGCGCCTCCCGGCCGGTGGCCAGCACGCGCAGGGCGGGGCACGCCGCGAGCAGCCGGTCGGCGAGCCAGGCCGCATCCTCCACGACGTGCTCGCAGTTGTCGAGCACCAGCAGCACCGGCCGCAGGGTCAGGGCGGCCACCAGGCGGGCGACGGGATCGGCGGTGCCGTGCCGAGTCCCGGGAGTGGGGATGGCCACGGCGGTCTCGCGCAGCCCGAGCGCGCCGAGCACGGCCTGCGGCACGTCGGCGCCGTCGGTGAGCGGGGCCAGTTCCACGAGGCAGACCTCGCCCGGCCACCGGTTGGCGGCCTCGATCGCCAGCCGGGTCTTCCCGGTGCCGCCCGGGCCGGTGAGCGTCACCAGCCGCGCCTCGGCGAGCAGCGCGCCGATGCGCTCCAGCTCGGCGGTGCGACCCACGAGCGAGGTGAGCGGGACCGGCCGCCCGCCGGGCGCGGCGGAGGCGGGAGCGAGGGCCGGATCGGAGCGCAGCACCGCGAGGTGGATCGCCGACAGTTCGGCCGAGGGGTCGGCGCCTAGCTCGTCGGCGAGGACCCGCCGGGCGTCGTCGTAGGCGGCCAGCGCTTCCGCCGGGCGGCCCGCCGCGTACAGAGCGCGCATGAGCTGCCCGCGCGAGCGCTCCCGCAGCGGGTGCGCGGCGGCCCGTTCCTGCAGCTCGGGCAGCAGGTCGCGGTGCCGTCCGAGGGTGAGGCCCGCCTCGGCGAGGTCCTCGGCCGCAGACAGGCGCAGCTCCTCCAGCCTGGTCGCCTGGGCGGGCGCGAACGGTGCGTCGGGCACGTCCGCGAGCGCCGGGCCGCGCCAGAGCGCGAGGGCCTGGTCGAGCAGGCCGGCGGCCCGGGCGGGGTCGCCCGCGTCGAGCGCCCGCCGCCCCTCGGCCGCCAGCCGTTCGAAGCGCGAGGCGTCCACGTCGTCCGGATCCACCGCCAGCCGGTAGCCGGCCGGTTCCCGCACGACCAGGTCGCCGAGGTGCTGGCGCAGCCGCGACACCTGGGCCTGCAGCGCGTTGGTCGCCCCGGACGGGGGCTCGGCACCGTACAGGCCGTCGATCAGGCGGTCGGTGGTGACGACCCGCCCCGCGTTGAGGAGCAGCAGGCCGAGCAGCGCCCGCAGCCCCGGCCCGCCGACGGGGACCGGGCGGTCGCCGTCGGGTCGTGCCTCCGTCGGGCCGAGAATGCCGAACCGCATGCCCATGATTGTCCCGCATCGTCCGGCCCGGCGCGGCGGCTCAGCGGCGGACGGCCTCCGCGATCGCCTTCAGCCGGGCCGCGGAGGCGAGGCCGCCGTGGTACCAGTGGATCTCTGCGGCGCCGGCCGCCGTGTAGGCCTCGGCCAGGAACGACAGCGCCGCGCCGTCCGCCGGGCGCGGCGGCAGGGCCAGTACGTACGCGCCCACGCGGGGGCCGAGCCGCCCCAGGGCGCGCAGCCCGGCCTCGTCCACCTCGGGGGCGTTCCAGCAGTTGCCGACGAGCAGGTCGACGTCCACCCCCTCGGGCACGGTCGCGAACGGGCCGGTCGCCCACGGGTCGGCGTTGGCGTGCAGGGCGATCTTCAGGTCCGGCCGCACCGCCCTGGCCTCGGCCAGCAGCAGGTCGCGCAGTTCGCCCGCGAGCCCCGTGCGCAGGTCGCGCATCGCGCCGGCCAGGTCGCCGAGCGCGTCCTCGACCGAGCCGGGCGCGCCGTCGACGCCCGCCCGCACCCGCGCGCGGACCTCGGCGACGTCCAGCCCGGCCGCCTCGTAGCGGCGTGCGCAGGCCGCGCAGAAGCACAGGGACAGCAGCGCGATCTGCGTGGGCGACCAGTCCGCGCCGTCGGTCTTCTCGTGGTGGCCGCCGTGGCGGAAGCCGAGCGCGCCGCACGCCTCCAGGATCAGCGCGTCGGGGTCGCCGGCCTCGACGACCTCGTGGACCAGCGTGCGGCAGTAGTCGCGCACGTCGGCCGCCGCCGGGCACAGCGCGTACGGGTAGAGCTCGCCGAAGGCGTTGGTGACGACCAGGCCGGGGTTGGCCGAGCCGAGCAGCGTGTTGTGGGTCAGCACGGTCCATGCCTGGACCGCCAGGCCCGCCGCGCGCAGGGCGTCCCTGGCCTCGCCGAACGGGTCGGCCGAATCCATCCACGACGGCGTGCCGGGCACCAGCCGGTTGCCCTTCCACGCCTCCTCGCGTACGGGGACGTAGCAGGCCGCGTGCCGCGCCTCGACCAGCCGGTGGGCCGGATGGGCGGGGGTCGCGGCGCGGGTGGTGTGGTAGGACGCGGCGAGCGCCACCGCGTCGACGCCGAGCGCCTTGAGGCGTGCGGCGGCGCCGGGGTCGCCGACGATGTCCCAGGGGTAGGCGTAGATGACGTTCACCAGCGTGGCCTCCGTGTGGAGAAGGACGGGTCGACGGTCCTCATGTACGTCGTGTCGTCGCGGGAGCGGACCCCGCACTTCTCATAGTGCTCGTTCATGACCGCGAGGGCGTCGCGGTCGAGTTCCACCCCGAGCCCCGGGCCGTCCGGCACCGGGACCGCGCCGTCCGTGAACCGCAGCGCGCCGGGGGCGACCACGTCCTGGCCGTCCTGCCAGGGGGTGTGGGTGTCGCAGGCGTGCGTGACCGCCGGGGTGGCGGCGGCCAGGTGGGTCATCGCGGCGAGGCTGATGCCGAGGTGGGAGTTGGAGTGCATGGACAGCTCGATGCCGAAGGTCTCGCACAGCGTGGCGATGTGCGCCGAGCGCACGAGACCGCCCCAGTAGTGGTGGTCGGTCAGCAGCACGCCGATCGCGTCGCGGCGGACGGCCTCGGGCAGGTGCTCGGGGGTGACGACGCACATGTTCGTGGCGAGCGGCATCGGCACCTCGGCGGCGACCCGCGCCATGCCCTCGATGCCCTCGGTCGGGTCCTCCAGGTATTCGAGCACGCCGTCGAGCTCGCGGCCCACCCTGATCGAGGTCTCCACGCTCCAGACGGCGTTGGGGTCGAGGCGCAGCGGATGCCCGGGGAAGGCCTCACGCAGCGCGCGGATCGCCTCGACCTCCTGCTCGGGCGGGAACACGCCGCCCTTGAGCTTGATCGAGCGGAAGCCGTACCGGCCGATCAGCAGGCGGGCCTGCTCGACCACCCCCTCGGGGTCGAGCGCGGCGCCGAAGCCGTCCTCCGCCGCTCCCGGATGGCCCGCCCACTTGTAGAACAGGTACGCGCTGTACGGCACGGCGTCGCGCACCCTGCCGCCGAGCAGGTCCACGACGGGCCGGCCCACCGCCTTGCCGCGGATGTCCAGGCAGGCGACCTCGAAGGGGGAGAAGATCCGGTCGACGGTCTTGGCCCGGGAGGAGGTGCCGGTCAGTCCGTGCAGGTCGGTGACGACGTCGGCCCCGACGAGGCCGGCCACGGTGGCGTACATCGCGTTGTGGCCGTAGACGTCGTGGCCGATCAGCGCCTCGGCGGCGGCCCGCACCCGCACGAGGTGGTCGAGGTCGCCGTAGGTCTCCCCGAGGCCGGTCAGGCCCTCGTCGGTGACGACCTCGACGATCGTGCGCAGCGCCCACGGCTCGTGGACGCCGGCGGCGTTGAGCAGCGGCGGGTCGCGGAAGGCGACCGGCGTGACGTCGATCTCGCGAATCCTCATCCGGCGATGTCCAGTCCGGTCGCGATCAGCTTCTCCAGGCGGGCGACGTGCTCGGGGGCCGCGTCGACCAGCGGCGGCCGCACCCGGCCCACGTCGAGGCCGCGCAGGGCGACGCCCGCCTTGACGAGCGAGACGGCGTAGCCGGGCACGAGGTCGCGCAGCTCGACCAGCGGGCGGTAGAAGCCGGCGAGCAGGCGCCGGACGAGGTCGTCGTCCCCGGCGGTCACCGCCTTGTGGAAGGCCAGCGCCACCTCGGGGAGGAAGCAGAACACGGCGGAGGAATACAGGCTCACGCCGATCCCGCGGTAGGCGGGCACGGTCATCTCGGCCGTCGGCAGCCCGTTGAAGAACGTGAAGTCGCGGTCGGTCGCCTCCCTGACGGCGAGGACGATCCGCTGCATGGCGTCGACGTCGCCGAGGCCGTCCTTGAATCCGACGACGTTGGGGATCTCGGTCAGCGCCGCCGCGGCGGCGGCCGTGAAGCGGGCGTTGCCCCGCTGGTAGACGATGATTGGCAGGTCGGTGGACGCCGCGACCTCGCGGACGTAGCGCACCAGCCCGTCGGCGGGCGCGCTGACCAGGTAGGGCGGCAGCAGCAGCAGGCCGTCCGCGCCCGCCTCGGCGGCCCTGTGCGCGCACTCGCGGGCGAACGGGAGCGAGCCGCCGGCGCCGGACAGGACGGGGACCCGCCCGCCCGCCGACTCGACGGCGATCCGCACCACCCGCGCGTACTCGTCGATGCCCAGCGCGTTGAACTCGCCGGTGCCGCAGGCGGCGAACACCCCGCCCGCGCCCTCGGTCACCCCTCGGATCACGTGTTTGGCCAGCACGTCCTCGGCCAGCTCACCGTCCGAGCCGAACGGTGTGACCGGAAAGAAGAGAACGCCGTCGAGCTGCATCCGCCCACTCCCTTGCATGTCCACATACATGGACAAAGTTCTTCAATATGTCCACGAAGCTAGCCGGGTGATCTCACGAAAGTCAACCGGGTCAGCCTTTGACCGCGTCGCTGGTCAGCCCGCGCATGAACTGGCGCTGGAAGGCCAGGAACGCGATGATCGAAGGCAGGAGGGCCAGCAGGGACGCCGCGAGCAGCACCCCGATGCCTGCCTCCTCGTCCGACCGCAGTGAGCGCAGCGCGATCGGCAGGGTCCACTGGCCGGGCTCGGTGGCCACGATCAGCGGCAGCAGATACTGGTCCCAGATCATCGTGAAGCCGAACACGCCGATGACGCCGAGCGCGGGACGGCACAGCGGCAGGATGATCGTGAGGAAGGTGCGCAGCTCGCCCGCGCCGTCCAGGCGGGCCGCCTCCTCCAGTTCGACCGGCACCTCCTTCATGAACTCGGTCATGACGAGGATCGAGAACCCCCAGGCGCCGACCGGCAGGATCATCCCCGCGTACGTGCCGATCAGGTCGGCGTGGAAGGGCGGGACGTCGGCGAGCACCACCGACAGCGGGATGGCGATCACCTCTTCCGGCAGCATCATGGTCGCCAGGATCAGCAGCATCACGACCGCCATGCCCCGGAACCTCCTGCGGGCCAGCGCGTACGCCGCGAACACGCTGACCGTCATCTGGAGCAGCAGCCCGAACCCGACCACGACGAAGGAGTTCAGCAGGTAGCGATAGACGCCCTGTCGGCCCGCCTGGACGAAGTTGTCCAGCGTGAAGCCGTCCGGGAGCAGCGTGAAGCCGGTCGGGTCGAGCGTCCGGCCGAACGCGCTGACCAGCAGCCCCAGCAGCGGCCCGGTGAAGACGAGCACCATGCCCGCGTAGAGCACGATCTTGAGCAGCGTCGCGAGCGGCCCGCGCCTGGCCTCCAGCCCGAGCGCGCTGTCGAACCGGCTCATCCCGTCTCCCTTCCGCGCAGCAGCCGGACCAGGACGGTCAGCAGCAGCGTCGCCGCGAACAGCACGATCGAGCCGGCGGCGGCCACGCCCAGCTCGCCGCGCTGCAGTCCGAGCTTGTAGACGAGCGTCATCAGCACCTCGCTGGACCCGTCGGGCCCGCCGTTGGTGAGGACGTAGACCTCGACGAACACCCGCAGGCCCCGGATGGCCGCCAGGGTGAACAGGATCCAGAACACCGGGCGCAGCGCCGGGAGCGTCACGTGCCGCAGGCGCCGCCAGGTGGAGGCGCCGTCCACCGCGGCCGCCTCGTACAGCGCCCGGTCCACGCCGGCCAGGCCCGCCAGGAAGATCATCATGTCGTACGGCGCGCCGCGCCAGACGCCCATGCCCATGACCGACAGCAACGAGGAGTGCTCGCTCGCCAGGAACGGCTGCGGGGCGAGGCCGAGCCATCCGGCGAGCGTGTTGAGCGGGCCGTCCGCGCCCGGGTGCCGGGATGAACTTGAAATACAGGAACAGCAGCAACGCGGGGGACAGGAACAGCCACGGGATCCACGCCCCGCGCCGCCGGCTGCGGGCGGCCGTCATGCGGCGGCGTTCTGGTTCTTCAGCTCGCGCGCGAACGTCTCCGCCAGGCGGTTCATCGCGGTCGCGGTGTCCGCCGAGCAGTCGGCCCACAGTGCGTTGAACGCGTCGGCCGCCGCCTGCCGGAACGGCGTCCAGTTGGGCGCCGGCGGGCTGTATTTCGCGTCCTTGTACGCGTCCTGGAAGACCTGCCAGCCGGGGGCCACCGCCGCCCGGTCCACCTCGCGGATCCAGCCTTGCGTACGCATGGTGCAGAGCTGGGCCGTGTCGTTGATGACGATGTCGGGCAGGCTCCGGCGGGCCGCCTGCTGCTGCAGCTTGGTCTCGAAGTCGTCGAGCAGCGCGACCACCTTGGCCGGCACGCCGGTCGCCTTCGTGAAGGCCGCGGCGAGCTTCTGGGCGGTCCTGTCCGAGTCGGACCCGGGCGTCTGGCGGATCCAGATCTCCAGTGGGTCGTCGCCGGAGCCCGAGGCTCCGGACCCGCAGGCCGCCAGCGGCACGGCGAGCGCCAGGGCGACCGCGGCCGTGCGTAACTGACCGAGTAGATGACGCCGACCGAGTAGATGACGCGGCATACGCCCGCCTCCAGATTCACATACCCGACTGTTCACATTTCTGAATCGGCTCCGCAATTGCGTCCACTTGTTAGCAAGACCGTAGAAATTGGCAACAGTTGCGTCAAGGAGCGATCTCGGGTCAGATATGTGAATCATGCCCGTAGTTGTGAACATTTGGGAGTTGCTGCGAGACTGGCGGCGTTCGGCATTGACACGGTCCGTACGTCGCGCGGACGATCATGGAGCGCCGCGCGCCGGCGCGGGCACCGGATCCCCATCACCGGTGCCGCGCTTCACTGCAGGGCCGATCCGACAGGAGGCACATGCGAATTCTCATGACCGGCGCGGCGGGCGGCGTCGGCACCCTGCTGCGACCCCGGCTGGCCAGGGAGGGGCGCGTGCTGCGCCTGCTCGACGTCGTCCCGGTGGAGGCGGGGCCGGGCGAGGAGGCGGTGACCGCCGACATCACCGACCCCGAGGCGATGGACGCGGCGATGGACGGCGTGGACGCGGTGCTGCACCTGGGCGGCCACAGCGTCGAACAGCCGTGGGCGGACATCCTGCAGGTCAACATCCACGGCACCTACGTGGTGCTGGAGGCCGCGAGGCGGGCCGGAGTGCGCCACGTCGTGCTGGCCAGCAGCAACCACGCGGTCGGGTTCTTCCCGCGCAGTGCCGCTGAGGCCCCCGACTACCTGTTCCCGCGCCCGGACACCTTCTACGGCGTGAGCAAGGTGACCAAGGAGGCGCTCGGCTCGCTCTACCACGACCGGTACGGCATGCAGGTGACCTGCCTGCGCATCGGCTCGTGCTACGAGCAGCCCAAGGACGTGCGCATGCTGTCGACCTGGCTGTCCCCGGACGACTGCGCCCGGCTGGCCGAGGCGTCGCTGGCGGCCGACGGCTTCCACGTGGTGTGGGGCGTGTCGGCCAACACGCGCCGCTGGTGGTCGCTGGAGGAGGGCGGGGCCATCGGCTACGAGCCCAAGGACGACTCGGAGGTCTACGCCGAGAAGCTGATCGCCGAGCACGGCGAGCCCGATCTCGGCGAGCTGCCGCACTCGCTGGTCGGCGGGGGGTTCTGCGGCCCCCGCTACGACGTCGACAACCTCACGGCTGGGGGATGAGGTGACCGACCAGGTGAACCATGCCGTCCAGGGGGCGGTCGAGCGGGCCGCCGCGGCGGGCGAGGCGTGGCGGGCGACGTCCCCGGCCGGGCGCGCCGCCGTGCTCGAAGGCGTCGCCGACGCCCTGCTCAAGCACGCCGAGGAGCTGTGGCCTGTCGCCGCGGAGGAGACCCGGCTGCCGGAGGCGCGGCTGCGCGGCGAGATCGCCCGTACGGCCGCGCAGTTCCGGCTGTTCGCCGACGTCCTGCGGGACGGCGGGTGGGTCGAGGCGGTGATCGACCACCCCGACCCCGGCGCCACCCCGCCGCGTCCCGACGTGCGCCGGATGAACCACCCGCTCGGCGTCGTGGCCGTCTTCGCGGCCAGCAACTTCCCCTTCGCGTTCTCGGTGGCGGGCGGCGACACGGTGTCGGCGCTCGCGGCCGGCTGCCCGGTCGTGGTCAAGGCCCACGAGGGGCATCCCCGCACCTCCGACCTGACCGCCTCCGTCGTACGGCAGGCCCTGCCCGACCCCGACCTGCTCGGGCTCGTGCACGGGTTCGAGGCGGGGGCCCCGCTGGTGAAGCACCCGCTCGTCACGGCGGTCGGCTTCACCGGCTCGCTCGCGGGCGGTAAGGCGATCCAGAGGCTGATCGACGAGCGGCCCGATCCCATCCCGTTCTACGGCGAGCTGGGCAGCGTCAACCCGGTCGTCGTGCTGCCCTCGGCCGACGCCGCCGAGGTGGCCTCCGGGTTCGCGGCCTCGCTGACGCTGGGCGTGGGACAGTTCTGCACCAACCCCGGCCTGGTGTTCGTCCCGGCCGAAGGAGGGTTCGAGCAGGCCGTCGCCGAAGCGGTGGCCGCCACCACCGGCGGGCCCATGCTGACCGCCAAGATCCGCGAGGGCTACCTGCGGGCGTCCGGCCGGCTGGCCGAGCGGCTCACGGTGCTGGCCGGCGGCGGCGCGGTGGACGGCATCACCCCGCAGGTCTTCGCCGCCGACCTGGAGGTGTTCGCGGACGGGCTGCCCGAGCTGGGGGAGGAGTGCTTCGGCCCGTCGGCGATCGTCGTCCGCTATCGCGACCCCGCCGACCTGCCCGCCGTGCTGCGCCGGCTGCCCGGGTCGCTGACCGCGACCGTCCACGCGGCCGGGGCTGAGGAGGCCCGCGACCTCGTGCCGGTCCTGCGCCGGCTGGCCGGGCGGCTCATCTGGAACGGCTGGCCCACGGGCGTCGCCGTCTGCTGGGCGATGCACCACGGCGGCCCCTGGCCCGCCTCCACGGCCCCGGCGCAGACCTCCGTCGGTGCGGCCTCGATCAGGCGCTGGACGACTCCGGTGGCGTACCAGGACTGGCCGCACGATCTGCTGCCGCCGGAGTTGCGTGACGACAACCCCCTCGGCGTGCCGCAGCGTGTAGACGGCCGCCCGCGCGTCTGACGCCGCCGCGCTCGTTTCCGCGCCGCTCCCGTTCTGGGGGAGCGGCGCGGATCGCTATTCGGGATCGAGCCCGAGGAGCCGGGCGACCAGGGAGACCTGCTCGGCGTAGTGCCGGACGAACTCGGGGGAGCGGGGATCGGCTCCGCAGACGCCTTCGACGACGTGCGGCAGTGTGACGGTCGCCATCGCGGCGGCCATCAGCATGATGCTCAGGCAGGCCGGGTCCACCTCGTCCGGCAGCCGGCCCGCCGCCTGCCGGGCGTGGACCTCGTCCACGTAGCCCCGTAGCCGCTCGGAACGCGGCGCCTGGTCGGGATCGGTGCGCGGCCCCCCGTACTCCAGGCCGCTCCACGCGAGCAACCGGACACCGTCCGGGTTGTTCAACGCCTCAAGCGCGTACCGGCGGATCTGCTCGGGCAGCGGCGTGCCGGGCGACACCAGCTCGCTCTGGCGCTGCCGCCAGCGTTCCCCGAGGGCCCGGTAGAGGCCTTCCTTGCCGTCGAAGTAATACGAGATCAGCTGCTGGTTGACGCCGGCCCTGGCGGCGATCGCGCTGAGCCGGGCACCGGCGTAGCCGTGCGCGGCGAACTCGGCCGTCGCCGCGTCCAGGATGAGCCCGCGGGTGCGCTCCGGGTCGCGCCGGCGTTCCTGGGGCTTGGGAGACCGGCGGGGCTTCGGCGTGGACATGATCCAATCGTAGCCCTGACAGTCACACCCGTCCGGTCAACACAATCAATCAACTGGTTGACACAATTTTATGAGCGATTGATTATCGAGGAGTGTGACGGGCCCCGTCGCGGACGCGTTCGAGGTGCCGCCGCGTTCGGCGGCACAGAAGGGAGTGCCGGGACGATGACCGGACCGTACGACCGCAGGACCGCCGTCCTCATCGTGGGAGGAGGCATCACCGGCCTGTCCGCCGCGCTCTTCCTCACGCGTCTCGGTGTCCGCCCGATCCTGGTCGAACGGCATCCGTCCACGGCGATCACGCCTCAGGCGCGCGCGTTCAACCCGCGCTCGATGGAGATCTACCGTGCCCTCGGGCTGGAGGAGGAGATCCGCGGGCGTCAGTCGATCCTGGCCGGGCTTCCGGAGATGATCGGCGCGGACACGCTGGCCGGCCGGGAGCGTTTCCGCGTGGACCTGCTCGCGCACGTCCGGCCGCCGGCGACGGTCAGTCCTACCGACTGGGCGATGATCGATCAGGACGAGCTGGAACGTATCGTGCGCAGCCATGCCGAAAGCGGCGGCGCGGACATCTGGTTCGGCACCGAACTGGTCTCCCTCGACTGCGACGCCGACGGCGTGACGGCCGTCGTCCGCGACCTCGGCGCCGGCGCCGAACGCCGTATCCGCGCCGATTACCTGGTCGCCGCCGACGGTCACCGCGCGGGCATACGCGGCCGGCTCGGCATCGGTGTGGACCAGCCGGGACCCGTGACCCACGTGGCGTATTTCGTCTTCGACGCCGACCTCACCGCCGCGTTGCGCGGGCGCCGGTTCCTGCTGGCCTACCTCGACCGGCCGGCGACCGGCACCGTCCTGGTGCCGCTGCGGACTCCCGGGCGGTGGATGCTCGCGGTGCCCTACCACCCGGAGCCGGGCGAGACACCCGGCGACTTCTCCGAGCAGCGCTGCGCCGCGCTGGCCCGCCTCGCGACAGGGGTGGCGGACCTCGACCTCACTCTCGTGCCCCCCGTGCCCGGATGGCCGCGGAAGGTCTCCCACAGCACGGTCGGCGGGTGGGTCGCCCACCGATACCGTGCCGGGCGGGTGTTCTTCGCCGGCGACGCGGCCCACGTCGTGCCGCCTGCCGGGTCCTACGGCGCGAACACCGGCATCGCCGACGCGCACAACCTGGCATGGAAACTCGCCGCCGTGATCGCCGGCCGGGCGGGGGAGACGTTGCTGGACACCTACGAGCAGGAGCGCCGCCCGGTCGCGCGGCTGACGCTCGAGACCGCGATGCGGCACCTCACCGGCCGGCATGGCGGCACGGGTAAGGACGTCACCGCGATCGACGACCTGAGCATGATCTTCGGATACCGGTACGACTCCGCGGCGGTCTGCGCTCGGACGCCCGGTCCGGACACGCCGGTCGAGGACCCGCGCGCTCCCAGCGGGCGTCCCGGCCTGCGCGCGCCGCACGTGTGGCTGGAGCGGGAGGGGACGAGGCTGTCCACGCTCGACCTGTTCACCGGCGCGTTCACTCTGCTGATCGGCCCGGACGGGGCGGAATGGGCCGCGGCGGCCCCGGGGCACGCCTGGCTGGACGTCCATCGGATCGGCGCCGGCCTGCGCGATCCCGAGGACCGGTTCTGCGGCGCGTACGGCATCACGAGGACCGGCGCGATCCTCGTCCGGCCCGACGGATTCGTCGGCTGGCGCGCACGCGACCTGCCCCCGCAGCCGGGACATCGGCTGGATAGGGCACTGGCCCGCCTGCTCGCTCTGGACGCCCGCCCGAGGTGACAGGCCGCGCGTCTCGATAGCCTGGACGCCCAGGTGCGAGAATCGGGGGTCTCGCCGTGGTCGACGTGGTGGACCGTTATTTCAGCGCGTACAACGCCCACGATCTGGACGCGATCATGGGGTGCTTCTGCGCCAAGCCCGTCGCGGTAGGGCCCGGCGGCCCGGCGGAGGGCCGCTCGGAGGTGGCGTCCTATCACACCGCCATCTGGCAGGCGTTCCCCGACGTGCACGTCACGGTGTTGCAGAAGGTCGTGGACGGCGAGGCCACGGCGGTCACCGCGGTGGGGACCGGCAGGCACACCGGGCCGTTCCCGCTCACCACGGGCGACGTGCTCCCGGGCACCGGGCGGTACGTCAGCGTGCGGTGCTGCTGGTTCTTCGCCGCGCAGGACGGCCTGATCGTCAACCAGCAGGTCTTCTACGACCAGCTGGAGCTGTATCTCCAGCTCGGGCTGCCGCTGTCCCGCCTCGGCCCGGCGACATGAGGGTGCGCGCGGCCCCTCCGGCTCCACAGGGGCCGCGCGCCGGCCGTCAGTGGATCTCGCCGGCTCCGGCGTGCCGGGAGACCTCCCTGCGCACCGTTTCCGCGGGGTCGATCCCCGTGTGCAGGGTCGGCGTCCAGCCCGCGTCGGCGCCGAGGTCGGGGTCGTACTTCGCGTTGTAGGCGGCGACCAGGTCGATGGGCTGCTCCTTGCCGCCGACCCGCAGCAGGTTGCCCTTGGCCGTCAGCGTCGTGCCGCCCCAGTTGTAGAGCAGGTCGGCCGGATCCACGCTCCGGCTCAGCCGGAAGTAGTTGTTCTCGGCGTAGATCTGGGACTCCACGCCCACACCCAGCGCGTACTCGAAGGGCTCGGCGTCGGGCACCTGGTAGTAGTTGTTGTAGACGTGCACCTTCCCGAACCGCACGCGGGGCAGCCGCTGCAGGTTGCCGGAGAACTCGTTGTGGTGCACGGTGACGCTGAGCTTGCCCCGGTCGTTGGCGGGGTTGTTGGTCGAGCCGATCAGCATCGTCTTGTCATGGTCGGAGAACTTGTTCCACGACACGGTCACGAAGTCGGACGCGTTGGTGATGTCCGCCTGCCCGTCGTGCACCTGATAGGGCCGGCCGAAGTAGACCGGCTGGTTCGAGTCGGGGTTGTCCGCGTCGGTGAACGAGTTGTGGTCGATCCAGACGTGGGTCGAGCCGGTGACCGAGATGTTGTCGTAGAGGGAGTTCCAGTTGCCCTCGGCGCCGTCGGTGGGGTCCCACTGGGGGAAGCAGTCGGCCGAGTCCTCGAACCGGATGTTGCGGATGATGACGTTGTCGGCCTTGTCCACGTGCAGGTTGACGTGCCGGATGGTCGCTCCCGGCAGGCCCACGATCGTGGTGTTGGACGGCACCTTGAGCTTGATGTACTTCGTCTGCGCCGCGGCGGAGGCCGCCCGCGCGTCCTCCATCGGCCCGGACGGCTCGGTGTCGCGGCCCCACACCGCCGGGTCGTACGCCGCGAGGTAGCCGGCCAGCGTGTAGCCGCCGGTGGCGAAGTCCGCGCAGCTCTTGTCGACGTCGATGACGCCCTTGACGTAGATGACGCGGGGGCCGGGGGAGGCGAGGGCCGCGGCCAGGCCCGCGCGGTCGGTGACCACGTGGATGTTCGACGCGGGGGCCGCCGCGCCGCCGGTGGTGCCGGTGCCGGCCGAGGCCCAGCCGTCGTTGGCGGGCAGCGTCTGCCGCCCGAGATCGGCGGGCTTCCCGGCCGGCGGGGTGGCCGCCCCGGCGGGGCCCGCTCCCAGCACGGGGACGGCGGCCGTGATCGCGAGGGCGGCCGACAGGAGTAAGGATCTTCCGGGCATGACTGTCTCCGTTCCGCGGTCGCTTCCCAGAAAACTCGTCGCCCGGCGCTCAGGCCGGGTTGGGCGACCGCTCCAGTTCTTCGAGAAGGGCGAGACCGCGGTCGATCAGCGCGGCGAGCCTGTCGAGGTGCTCGGGGCTGGGATCGGACAGCGGCCGGCGGACGGGTCCCACGTCCAGACCACGCAGGCGCACACCCGCCTTGATGAGCGAGACGGCGTACCCCGGGCCCTCGCGCCGGAGGTCGACCAGGGGGCGGTAGAACCCCTCGATCAGACGGTTCGCGACGTCGTCGCGGCCGTCCCGCAGCGCCCGGTAGCAGGCGAGGGCGAGGTCGGGGAGGAAACAGAAGACGGCGGAGGAGTAGCGGACCACTCCGAGGTCCCGGTAGCCGAGCTGGGACAGCTCCGCCGTCGGCAGGCCGTTGAAGTAGAGCATTCCGGGCGGGGCGGCCTCGATGATCCGGCGCATGAGGCCGAGGTCGCCGTGGCCGTCCTTGAGCCCGATGACGCCCGGGTGCTCCGCGAGCGCCGCGACCGTCTCCGGCTCGAAGACGGCGTTGTCCCGCTGGTAGAGGATGATCGGCAGCCGGGCGGCGTCGGCGATCGCCTCGTAGTGGCGGCGCAGGCCGTCCTGGCCCGCCTGCACGAGGTAGGGCGGCAGCGCGAGCAGGGCCGAGGCCCCGCCGTCCTCGGCCGCCCTGGCGAACTCCAGGGCCATCGCGGTGCCGTAGCCGGTCCCGGCGACCACAGGGACGCGCCCGGCCGCCTCCTCGACCGCCGCGGCCACGCAGGCGGCGTATTCGCGCAGGCTGAGCGAGGGGAACTCGCCGGTGCCGCAGCAGGCGAAAACGGCGCCGCACCCCGCCTCGACGCCCTGCCGCACGTGCCGGCGGAACACCTCGAGGTCGAGCCGCTCCTCCTCGTCGCACGGCGTGACCGGGAAGAACAGCAGGCCGTCGAACGTCACCGGCTTCCTCCGTCATCCTTCTGAGCCGTCATCATCCAGCTGGATCTGACATCCATCTGAACTTGATTCATATTCGTGAACACCCGGACCGTACGGTGCGAGGCGTCGCGCGGTCAAGACGCGAACCCCAAGAGGGCGAATGTTTCGAATAGGACACGGCTTCTTGACAGGACCGAGGCCCGAACATCACCGTTGATCCGTCCACGTTTGTGAACTACGTTCAGGAATATGTCTTGAACATGGTTCGGGAAAAGTCACAGAGGAGATGCGCCGGTGACGACGATGCGCCGCAGGGCCGTGCCGTACCTGCTGATCTCACCGACGGTCGCGCTCATCGCCGCGTTTCTCGTCTACCCGATCGCCAGCGTCGCGTACTACAGCCTGCAGCACCGCAACCTCACCCGGCCATGGGCGGACGGCTTCGCCGGCCTGGACAACTTCCGGCGGATGCTGTTCGAGGACGAGGTCTTCTGGCACAGCCTGGGCTTCACCGCCAAATGGGTGGTCGTCGAGATCGGCCTCCAGCTGATCCTCGGGCTGGCCCTGGCCCTGATCGTCAATGAAAGTTTCATCGGCAGGGGGCTCGCCCGGTCGCTCGTCTTCTCCCCCTGGGCCGTCTCCGGGGTGCTGACGACGGGCATCTGGATCCTGCTCTACACGCCGAGCACCGGGGTGCTGCGCTTCCTCGGGCAGCCCGAGGCGGCGGTCCTCGGCAACCCCGACACGGTCTTCCCCGCCGTGGTGGTGACCGAGTTGTGGCGCGGCGTGCCGTTCTTCGCGATCCTCCTGCTCGCCGGCCTGCAGGGCATCCCGGGCGAGCTCTACGAGGCGGCCGCGGTGGACGGCGCCGGGCGGATCAGGCGCTTCCTCCACGTCACGCTGCCGCATCTGCGGGACGCGATCGTGCTGGCCACGCTGCTGCGCGGGGTCTGGGAGTTCAACAACGTCGACCTGCTCTACACGCTCACCGGCGGCGGCCCGGCGCAGGTCACGACCACGCTGCCGCTGTACGTCGCGCAGCGGGCCGTCGACTCCAAGGACTTCGGGTACGGCTCGGCGCTGACGATGGCGGGCTTCGTGATCCTGCTGTTCTGCTCCCTCCTCTACCTCCGGCTCAGCCGGTTCGGCGAGGAACGATGAAGAGGCGAGGGGTTTCGCAATGAGCGCCGACGTCATGATCCGCCCGCGCCCGCGAGCGGTGCCCGAGGGGGCCCGCCGCCGACGGAAGAGGCGTGATCCCGGCCGTGTGCTGCGGCTCTACGTCCCCCTCGGGATGTACCTGGTCTTCACCCTGGTGCCGTTCTACTGGATGCTCGTGTTCGCCCTGCGGCCGGCCGGATCGACCGACCCGGTGCCCTGGCCGATCACGTTCGAGCACTTCGAGACCGTCTGGAACGACATCGGCTACGCGGTGTTCTTCAAGAACAGCGTGATCGTCGGGGTCTGGTCGCTGCTGTTCACCACCGTCGTCGCGGTCATGGGCGGGTACGCGCTGTCGCGCTACCGGTTCCGCGGCCGGAGCCTGTTCATGGTCGTGCTGCTGTGCACCCAGTTCATCCCCGGCGCGATGATGCTGATCCCGCTGTTTTCGATCTTCAAGTCGCTCGGCCTGATCAACAGCCTGGCCAGCCTCATCGTCGCAGACACCGTCTTCAACCTGCCCCTGTCGATCATCCTGATGAGCGGGTTCATCTCGGCCGTGCCGTTCACGGTCGAGGAGGCCGCGATGGTCGACGGCTGCACCCGGTTCCGCGGCTTCCTCGCGATCGTGCTGCCGCAGCTACGGCCCGGCCTGATCGCCGTGGGGTCGTTCGCCTTCATCCACACGTGGAACAACTTCCTGTTCGCGCTGATGTTCGTCAGCAAGCAGGACAGCTTCACGATCCCCGTCGGGCTCAGCTACACGATCGGGGAGTACAGCGCCGACTTCGGGGCTCTCGCGGCCGGGGGTGTCGTCGCCGCCCTGCCGGTGGTCTGCGTGTTCGCAGTGGTCCAGCGCTATCTCGTGCACGGCATCAGCGCCGGCGCGGTCAAGGGATAGCAACCCCCCAGCCTGTCGTAAGCAGGAGGAACCATGAAGATGAAAGTGGCCTGGGCGGCGCTCGCCGTCCTCGCCGTCACCGCTACCGGATGTGGGTCGGACTCGGGTTCGGACGACGCCTCCGGCAAGACGACCATCACGTTCTGGGACAACAACGGGGGCGCCCGCACCCCGATCTACCAGGAGCTGATCAAGCGGTTCGAGGCGGCCAACCCCTCGATCCACGTGGAGTACGTCGGCGTCCCGATCGCCTCGGTCCAGCAGAAGTACGACACCGCCATCGCGGGCGGGGACACCCCCGACGTCGGCGGCGTCACCACGTCGTACCTGGCCAACCTGACCGGCCAGCAGGCGCTGGAGCCGGCGGACGAGTGGCTGGCCAAGAGCTCGGTGAACGGCAAGCTGGCCACGCCGATGCTCGACTCGGTCCGCAAGACCGTGCCCGACGGCAAGCTCTACCTGGTGCCGGGCACCTCCAACATGGACGTGGTGTGGTACCTGAAGGACAAGCTCCAGCAGGCGCCGAATACCTGGGACGAGTTCTTCAAGGACGCCGACGACCTGACCAAGAAGCCCGACCAGTACGGCTACACCATCCGCGGCGGCGCCGGCTCGATCTTCCAGATCCTGGCCGAGATGTACTCCTACTCGGGCGTCGGCGAGTTCTTCGATGCCTCCGGCAAGAGCACGGTCAACGACCCGAAGAACGTCGAGTTCCTCACCCAGATGGCCGGGCTGTACAAGAAGGACACCCCCGAGGCCGACGTCACCAACGACTTCCCGAAGATGGTCGCCGCGTTCGGCACCGGGAAGATCGCGATGATGCACCACAACCTGGGCTCGTACAACGACCACAAGAAGGCGCACGGCGAGGGCAAGGTCGGCGCCTTCGCGCTGCCGACCGGCCCCGGCGGCAAGCGGACGATCGTCGCCAACCCCGTGGACGGCTTCGCGGTCTTCAAGAACAGCGAGCACAAGGACGCCGCCTGGAAGTTCGTGGAGTTCCTGGTCTCCCACGACAGCAACAGCTACTGGAACCAGCAGACGGGCCAGATCCCGGCCAACACCGAGGCGCAGGGCGACTCCTGGCTGCAGGGCCTGGAGCACCTGAAGACGGCCGTCGACAAGCTGAACGACCCGAACACCCAGGTCGTGTCGCCGCCCTACTACCTGCCGCAGTTCTCCTCCATCACCAAGGCCGACACCGAGCCCCTCTTCCAGAAGGTGCTGCTCGGCCAGATGAAGCCCCAGGAGTTCCTCGACACCCTGGCGCAGAAGCTGACCGACGCCCAGGCCGAATGGAAGAAGGCGAACGGCGGCTGACGAGCGCCGCCTGTCCCCGGGACCGGGCCGGTGCGTCCCTGACCGCGCACCGGCCCTCCGGGATCCATTGAGAAAGGGAAAAGTCATGGCGGTCGTCGAACGCGTCATCGTCACGGTCTTCACCACGGTCACCAAGTCCGTGGTGGACGGGCACGGCCACCGGCATCCCGGCCCGCCCCGGGAGGTGCGGGAGGCGCTGCTGGTCATCACCGACAGCGACGGCGCGACCGGGTACTGCCTGGCGGCGCCGGACACCGTCAGGGAGGCGGTGATCACCGGTCACATCGGGCCGGCGCTGATCGGTCAGGACAGCCTCGACCGGGAGCGGCTGTGGCACCGCGTCGCCCGCCGGCAGCGGGGCGCCCAGGGCAACCTGTCCGACCGGGCGCTCAGCGCCGCCGACCAGGCCCTGTGGGACCTCGCCGGGCGCAAGCTCGGCCTGCCGGTCTGGAAGCTCCTCGGCGGCGCCCGATCCGAGGTGCCCGCCTACGCGAGCACGATGTGCGGCGACGACATCCCCGGCGGCCTGGCCACCCCCGAGGACTACGCCGCCTTCGCCAAGGAACTCGTCTCGCGCGGCTACCGCGGGATCAAGCTGCACACCTGGATGCCGCCCATGCCGTACGGCGTGGACCGCGACATCGAGGCGTGCGCCGCGGTCCGCGAGGCGGTCGGCCCGGACGTCGCGCTCATGCTCGACAGCAACCACTGGTACTCCCGCTCCGAGGCCTTGGCCCTCGGCAGGGCCCTCGACGAGCTGAACTTCGCGTGGTACGAGGAGCCCATGGAGGAGGCCTCGGTGCAGTCGTACCGATGGCTCGCCGACCAGCTCAGGACGCCGATCCTCGGGCCGGAGACCTCCTGGGGCAAGCACATGGCGCGGGCGGAGTGGGTGGCCGCGGGGGCCTGCGACATCCTCAGGGTCGGCGTGGTCGGCTCCGGCGGGATCATCCCGGCGATCAAGGCGGTCCACCTGGCCGAGTCGTTCGGAATGGACTGCGAGATCCACGGCAACGGCTCCGGCGCCCTGGCCGTGATCGGCGCCACGCTGTGCGGGCAGTGGTACGAGCGGGGGCTGCTGCACCCGCACTCGGACTACGACACGCCCGCCCCGCACCTGCGGTCGATCGTCGACCCGCTCGCCGACGGAAAGGTGCGGATGCCGGACACTCCCGGACTGGGGGATGATCTGGATATGGACTACATCGCCTCCCGGACGGTCGCCTCCTGGGGAACCGGCTCACAATAGGAGGCGGACAGGCGGGTCAGGGAGGTACACATGGCGGAACCCGTGCCGCACGTGAAGTCGGCACTCCGGACGGTCGAGCTGCTCGACTTCTTCGCGCAGTATCCCGGACTGCACAGCCTCACCGACCTTCAGGGCAAGCTGGGCTATCCCAAGAGCAGCCTGCACGCCCTGCTGCGCACGCTGGTCGACCTCGGCTGGATCGAGACCGACGTCACCGGCACGCTCTATCGGATCGGCATGCGGGCTCTGCTGGTCGGGGCGACGTACATCGACGGCGACCCGGTGGTCCAGCTGGCGCACGACGCCCTGGACTGGCTGGCCGAGGTCACGGGGGAGACGGTGCACCTCGCCCGTCTCGACCACTTCGACATCGTGTACCTCGCCACGCGCGCCTCGCGGCACTACCTGCGGCCGTTCTCGCGGGTGGGCCGCCGCCTGCCGGCGAGCACCACGTCGCTCGGCAAGGCGATCCTGGCGAGCAGGGACGACGACGAGGTACGCGCCATGCTGCCGGCCGAGCTGCCCTCGCTGACGGCCCACACGATCGTGGACGCCGAGGAGCTGCTGGTCGATCTGCGCCGGGTGCGCAAGCAGGGCTACGCGGTGGACCGTGAGGAGAACACCGAGGGGCTGCGGTGCTTCGGTGTCGCGCTGCACATCAGCGATCCGCCGCGCGACGCCATCAGCTGCTCGGTGCCGATCCCGCGCCTCACGCCCGAGCGGGAGAAGGAGATCGCCTCCTGCCTCCTGGAGGCGCGCGAACGCATCGAGCGCTCCGCCATGCGGCAGCGCCGCGCCTACTGACCCGAAGCGCCGGGTGGGGGCGCTTGACAACGGTCCGGATGGGCGATTTCTGATTCGCTTATCCGGGCCGTTGACGTGGCGTGAATAATCACGAGGCATGAACATACGCCGGCTGAAGGACGTGCCGGGCACGTCGCTTCCCATGAAGGAGTATGCGGCCGACTTCCTTGAAGTCTTCCACGACGTCGACGGTGTGATCTGGAAGCTGGAGCGCGCTCAGACGTTCGACGAAGGGCCGAACCCGAGCTGGAACGCCATGCGTGAGGGGGACTGGCAGCGCTCTCTCGATTTACTGGACGCGGCACGTGAGACGATCGCCGCGGATCTTCCCGCCAGGGGCGAACTGCGGCGCCTGCGCATTGTCGAGACGCCGCTCAACGCGTATCTGCAATGGGAGCTTCACCTCCTCGCGATGCGTGCGCGTCTGGGAGAGCGCGGCAGAGTTCTGGATGCCCGTGAGATCGCCGGCATCGAGACCGACGGCCCCCTTCCGGAACTCGTCGTCTTTCCGGGCAGGCACATGTATCACATCGATTACGACAAAAGTGGTGCGTGCGTCGGTGCGCGCAGGATAGACGATGCCGAAGTGGTCGGTTTTTGGACTTCGACCGTGTCCTCTTTGTACGAGCGGGGTGAAGACCTGCCGAGTTACGTGGAGAAGCGGGTCGTGCCGCTGCCCCCACCCCGGATCGGCGCGGAAGAACGTGGGTGAGGCCCCGGGTCCGTAGGCGCGGAGCACGCGTGGGGCGGTTCATCGCGAGACCGGTGCGGCGGCCGGCCCGTTCGGCGAGCCTTCCGGATATCTCACCGCCTTACGAGTAACTTCGGCATCATGGCCACCCGTACGTCCGGACAGGGGTCCGGCAAGCGCCCCGCGTCGCGCTCCGGATCCCGTACGGCTTCCCCGAAGCGATCCCCGGCGGGTTCCCGAGGCAGGGCGGCGCCCAGGCCCGCGCAAAAACGGCCGGTCGGCACCGGCCAGGACCCGATCAGCTGGTTCTTCCTCGTGATCGGCAAGCTCGTCATCGGCATGTGGATGCTGGTGGCGAACAGCGTGGGTGCGGCGGCGCGGGCACTCGGGCAGGGAGCCCGCGACCTCGACCCCGTGCACCGCCGCGACGGGCAGGGTCTGTCGGTGCTCGCGGGCGCCATCGTGCTCGCCGCCCTGACCTGGCGGGACACCAAGACGGGCTTCGCCGCGTTCGTCGACGCCGTGGTGCGCGGGACGGTGGGATCGCTCGCCTGGGCGGTGCCCGTGCTGCTCGCGCTGCTCGCCTGGCGGCTGCTGCGCCACCCCGACCAGAACACCGAGACCGGCAGGATGGGCATCGGCTGGACCGCGCTGCTGGCCGGGATCCTCGGGATCGTGCACGTCGCCCACGGCACGCCGTACCCCTCCGGCGGGCTCAACGACGGCATGGACAACGTGTCGGCGGCGGGCGGCATGATCGGCTTCATCGTCTCCGCCCCGCCGTCGAGCATCCTGCCGGCGTTCATCACGATCCCGCTGCTGCTGATGCTGTCCGGCTTCGGCCTGCTGGTGATCACCGCGACCCCGGTCCACCGCATCCCCGAGCGCCTCGCCGAGATCCAGCACATGCTCTTCCAGCGGCCGGAGGAGACCGGGGAGCCCCGCAAGACCACCGGGCCGGCCAAGAAGCGCACGCGCAAGCAGCAGGGCGGCGGGCGCGGCGCCGAGGGCGGCGAAGGCACCAAGCCGTACGACACGCCCGTGCTGTCGGAGAAGGACCACTCGCCGGAGATCGTCCCCGGCCTGGGGGACGACGTCGTGGATGCGGCCGAGCCGACCGAGCCGGAGATACCGAAGCCGGCGCCGCAGCCTCCGCTGCCGACCCCCGCGCCGCGCAAGGTGGAGCAGCTCGTCCTGTCCAGCCAGGAGGGGCCGTACACGCTGCCGGACGTCGCGCTGCTGCGGTCGGGCACCGCGCCCAAGCCGCAGACCAAGGCCAACAAGGTCGTCGTGGACGCGCTGAGCAGCGTGCTGGAGCAGTTCGCCATCGACGCGCAGGTGGTCGGCTTCACCCGGGGCCCGACGGTGACCAGGTATGAGATCGAGCTGGGCCCGGCCGTCAAGGTCGAGAAGGTCACCGCGCTCACCAAGAACATCGCGTACGCCGTGAAGTCGGCCGACGTGCGGATCCTGTCCCCGATCCCGGGCAAGTCGGCGATCGGCGTGGAGATCCCGAACGCGGACAAGGACCTCGTCTCGCTGGGCGACGTGCTGCGCTCGCCGGTGGCCCAGGCCGACCACCACCCGATGATCGTCGGGCTCGGCAAGGACGTCGAGGGCCGCACCATCGTGGCCAATCTGGCCAAGATGCCGCACATCCTGATCGCGGGCGCCACCGGCGCGGGCAAGTCGACCTGCATCAACGGGCTGATCTCCTCGATCCTCCTGCGGTCCACGCCCGACGAGGTCCGCATGGTGCTGGTCGACCCCAAGCGGGTCGAGCTCAGCGCGTACGAGGGCATCCCGCACCTCATCACGCCCATCATCACCAACCCGAAGAAGGCCGCCGAGGCCCTCGAATGGGTGGTGGGCGAGATGGACCGGCGGTACGACGACCTCGCGGCCAGCGGCTTCCGGCACGTGGACGACTTCAACAAGGCCGTGCGCGCGGGCAAGCTGGTGCCGCCGCCGGGCAGCGAGCGCGTCTACCAGCCGTACCCCTACCTGCTGGTGATCGTGGACGAGCTGGCCGACCTGATGATGGTCGCGCCGCGCGACGTGGAGGACTCGATCGTCCGCATCACGCAGCTCGCCCGGGCCGCCGGCATCCACCTGGTCATCGCCACGCAGCGGCCGTCCGTGGACGTCGTCACCGGCCTGATCAAGGCGAACGTGCCCTCGCGGCTGGCGTTCGCGACCTCCTCGCTCGCCGACTCGCGGGTCATCCTCGACCAGCCGGGAGCCGAGAAGCTCGTCGGGCAGGGCGACGCGCTGTTCCTGCCGATGGGCGCGAGCAAGCCGATGCGGCTGCAGAACGCGTACATCTCCGAGAAGGAGATCGCGGAGGTCGTCGCCCACTGCAAGGCCCAGATGCAGGCCGAGTATCGGGAGGACGTCGCCGCGCCCGCCACCGCGAAGCGGGAGGTCGACGAGGAGATCGGCGACGATCTCGACCTGCTGATCCAGGCCGCCGAGCTGATCGTGTCGACCCAGTTCGGCTCCACCTCCATGCTCCAGCGCAAGCTGCGCGTCGGCTTCGCCAAGGCCGGGCGGCTGATGGACCTGCTGGAGAGCCGCAACGTGGTAGGCCCGAGCGAGGGCTCCAAGGCCCGGGAAGTGCTGGTCAAGCCCGACGACCTGCCCGGCCTGCTCGCCGAGCTGCGCGGGGAGACCGGCTGAAAGCCGGCTCCGGTGCAGGACGTGCCGTCCGTGATCAGGCCGGTTCGGGCGCTGCGGTCTCCGGTACACCCGGCTGGAAGGTGGCCTCGGATGCGGGCCGGGTCGCCACGCCTTCATAACGCTGCCGCATGATCGGTCCCGCCGCGGGTCCGGCCGCGAAAACGTAGCCGGGGCCGTCGACCCGCTCGCCGGTGTGGGCGTCGACGACCACGGGCTCGGCTTCCCGGCCGGTCCGCGCGTCAACGAGGATCATCGACCGCTCTTCCGGGGCCAGTTGCGCGTTGCGCCACGCGGCCAGCGCGACGAGCACCGGCCGCAACGACCGTCCGAGGTCGGTGAGCACGTACTCGTACCGGACCGGCCGCTCCTGGTAGGGGCTGCGTTCCAGGACGCCGCGGTCGACGAGGCTCTTCAGCCGGGCCGTGAGCATGCTCGACGACAGGCCGATGTTGGCCTGGAACTCGTCGAATCGGGTGTAGCCGTCGAAGCAGTCGTGCAGGATCAGCACCGTCCACCACTCGCCGACGATGCCCAGTGTCGCGGACAGCGGACATTCGCGATCTTCCAGCCTGATCTTGCTGACCATGTCCATCCTTGAATCGAGTTACTGCTATGTAACAGTCACTTGTCACTGCTAACATCAAAGTCACTCCGATCGGGAGAATCATGCCCTATCTGGACGCTCTCTCGCTGAAAGGCCGCCACGCGGTCGTCGTCGGCGGGACGAAGGGAACCGGCGCCGCCGTCGTCACTCGCCTGAAAGCGGCCCCGGCGCAGTGGTGACCGCCATCGCCCGCAACCCCGATCCGCACGGGGACGCGGACCGGTTCGTGGCCGCCGACCTCGCCTCTCCCGACGCCGCTGCGGCCGTCGCCGAGACCGTCACGGCCGAGGGCGTGCCGGACATCCTGGTGCACGTCGCCGGCGGGTCGAGCGCGCCCGGCGGCGGTTTCGCGACGCTCGGCGACGCCGACTGGCAGCGCGAGCTCGACCTCAACCTCCTGGCCGCCGTACGACTCGACCGGGCGATCGTGCCGTCGATGCTCGCCGCCGGTCGCGGCGCGATCGTGCACGTGGCCTCCATCCAGGCACGCATGCCCCTGTGGAACGGCACGCTCGGGTACGCCGCGGCGAAGGCCGCCCTGCGGGCCTACAGCCTCGGCCTGGCCAACCAGCTCGCGCCCCAGGGTGTGCGCGTCAACACCGTCTCGCCCGGCGGCATCCGCACCCCCGCCGCCGACCGCCTGGTCGACCGGCTCGCCGTACGGTTCGACGGCGACCGGCAGGCGGCGCTCACGTCACTGATCGACGCCCTCGGCGGCGTCCCGCTCGGCCGGTTCGCCGAACCCCGCGAAGTCGCCGAAGTGGTCGGTTTTCTCGTCTCCGACGCCGCCGCCAGCGTCGTCGGCGCCGACTATCTCGTCGACGGCGGCACCGTCCCCACCGTCTGACCGCTCCGCCTCGGCAAGAGGCGACCGCTCCACTCACGACCATCGGAAGGAACCCACCATGGCGAACTCGCCGCTCGCCGGTTGCCCGGACGCCGTCCGCGCCTACATGCGCCTGACCACCGGCGGCGACCGCGCCGCCGCGATGGTGTGCTTCGCCGAGGCCGCGCACGTCACCGACGACGGACGCGACTACCAGGGAACAGGCGAGATCAGGAGGTGGCTCGATCGTGTCGCGGGCGAGTACACCTACACCGTGACGCCGCTGTCCGCCCGCGCCGGCGGCGTGGCCGGGTGGACGGTCGTGACCTGCCGATTGGAGGGAACGTTCCCCGGCAGCCCCGTCGACCTCGACTACCGCTTCGACCTCGATGACGCCGAGCGGATCGCCCGGCTGGAGATCGTCGCTCACGACCCGCACGGGGGCCGCCTGAGCCGCGTTCCTCTCGTCTCGCCCTGAAACCGTTGCGAAGGTGACAGGGTAGTTGCTCGGAGTCCACCTGTGGGTACCCTCCGTAGTCAGTTGCTGATTGAATGTGACTAACTACGCATCGTGGGGCGAGCTGGAAGACGGTGCGGTTGACGACAGGGGGGCGGAACGATGAGCGTTGGTGCTGTTTTGGCCGAAGCCCGTGAGCGCGCCGGACTGACCGTGCGTCAGCTCAGCGAGCGCACGCGGATCCGCGAGACCGTCATCGAACGCTTCGAGCGCGACGACTTCTCGGTGGGCGACTTCTACGCGCGCGGGCACATCCGGACCATCGCCTCAGACCTCGGCCTGGACCCGGACGAGATCCTGCGGCAGTACGGGCAGGAGAACGCCGACATCGCGTCTCCGGTCAAGGCGTCGGCGGTGTTCAGGGGCGACGTGGGCGAGCGGGCCCGCAGGGCCCCCAGTTGGACGATGGCCATCGCGGTCGCCCTGGCCATCGTCGCGGTCGTCGTCATCGCGCGGATCCTCGGGGGATCCGGAGGGAAGACGGGCCCGACGGCCGCCCAGCTTCCGGTGAACGCGCCGCACGCGCACGAGCGTCACGAGAAGGGTCACGAGAAGAAGACCCTCGAGGAGGCCGTCGCGCCCGGCCTCGTGGTCGTGAAGGTCACCGCGCGCAAGCCGGCCTACATCAACGTCAAGGACGCCAAGGGCCACGAGATCTTCCAGGGGACGCTGCCCGAGGGGAAGACCACGACCTATTCCGCCAAGGACCGGATGCGGGTGACCGTCGGCGACGCGGGGGCGGTGCGGCTGGAGGTCAACGGAAAGGACGTCGGCACGCTCGGCAGGGACGGTCAGATGATCCGGCGGACCTTCGACGCGGGCAGCCCGAGTCCCCGTTAATCGCCGACTGCCGATACCGTAGTTCGCATCATGTCTTCTCGCCGAACCGTATCGCTGATCACGCTGGGCTGCGCCCGCAACGAGGTCGACTCCGAGGAGCTGGCCGCGCGGCTGGAGGCCGCCGGCTGGCACACCGATGACGACGATCCCGACATCGTCGTCGTCAACACGTGCGGCTTCATCGATTCGGCGAAGAAGGACTCTATCGACACCCTGCTCGCCGCCGCCGACTCGGGCGCGAAGGTGGTGGCGGCGGGCTGCATGGCCGAACGGTACGGCGCGCAGCTCGCCGACGCTCTTCCCGAGGCGACCGTGATCTCCTTCGACGACTACGCCGAGATCGGGGAGCGTCTCGACGACGTCATCGCGGGCAGGCCGCTGGTCCCGCACTCGCCGCGGGACCGCCGCACGCTCCTGCCGATCACGCCGGTGGAGCGCTCGGCCGCCCAGGCCCACATTCCCGGTCACGGCCAGGACGACGCGCTCCCCGAGGGCGTGGCCCCCGCCAGCGGCCCGCGCATGCTGCGCAAGCGGCTCGGCTCGGGGCCGGTGGCCTCGCTGAAGCTCGCGTCGGGCTGCGACCGGCGCTGCACGTTCTGCGCGATCCCTGCCTTCCGCGGCTCGTACGTCTCGCGCCGGCCGGAGGACCTGCTCGCCGAGGCCGCCTGGCTGGCCGGCCAGGGCGTCAAGGAGCTCGTGCTGGTCAGCGAGAACTCCACGTCGTACGGCAAGGACCTGGGCGACCTGCGCGCGCTGGAGAAGCTGCTGCCCCCGCTGGCCGCGACCGAGGGCATCGAGCGGGTGCGGGTCAGCTACCTGCAGCCCGCCGAGCTGCGGCCCGGGCTGCTCGACGTGATCGCCTCCACCGAGGGGGTCGCACCCTACTTCGACCTGTCCTTCCAGCACGCCAGCGGCACCGTGCTGCGGCGCATGCGGCGCTTCGGCGACCCCAAGCGGTTCCTCGACCTGCTCGCGCAGATCCGCGACCGCGCGCCCGAAGCGGGCATCAGGTCCAACTTCATCGTGGGGTTCCCGGGGGAGACCCAGGAGGAGTTCGACGAGCTGGTGGGCTTCCTGGAGGAGGCCAGGCTGGACGTCATCGGCGTCTTCGGCTACTCCGACGAGGAGGGCACAGAGGCGTACGGCTTCGAGGGCAAGCTCGACCAGGACGTGATCGACGAGCGGGTCGCCACGCTGACCGAGCTCGCCGAGGAGCTGACCGCCCAGCGGGCCGAGGAGCGCATCGGCACCGAGCTGGAGGTCCTGATCGAGGAGGACCTCGGCGACGGCGGATACGAGGGCCGGGCGGCGCACCAGGGCCCCGAGGTGGACGGGGCGGTCACGGTCCAGGGGATCGGCCTGGTCCCCGGCCAGATCGTCCAAGCGGTCGCCGTCGACTCCGAGGGAGTCGACCTCATCGCCCGGATCAAGGCAGGCACATGACGGAGCGCGGTGAGCCGCCGGTGGACGTGGCGGGCCCGGGAGAGATGACACCGGAGCCCGCTGCGCCGCCGGTCGCTGCCGTGCCCGTCGTGCCCGCCGCGCCGGACGACGGCCTCACGGCGCCCGAGCCGCCGTCCGCCGACGTGGCCGGAGAGGTCACGGTGCGCCGCGTCAGCACCTGGAACATCGCGAACGTCCTGACCATCGCCCGGCTGGCGATCGTCCCCGTCTTCACCGTCTTCCTGTTCGTCGACGGGGAGGGCTGGCGCCTGGCGGCCCTCGGCGTCTTCCTGCTGGCGTCCCTCACCGACCAGCTCGACGGCTGGCTCGCCAGGAAGTACGCGCTGATCACCGACTTCGGGAAGATCGCCGACCCGATCGCGGACAAGGCGCTGATCGGCGCCGCGCTGCTCAGCCTGTCGTACCTCGGCGAGATCCCGTGGTGGGTCACCCTGGTGATCATCGCCCGCGAGGCCGGGGTGACGCTGCTGCGCTTCCTCGTGATCCGGCACGGGGTTATCCCGGCCAGTTACGGGGGCAAGGTGAAGACCGTGTTGCAGATCGTCGCCATCGCGCTCTACATCGTGCCGGGGGTGCCCGACCTGATCAGGTGGGCGGCGATGGGCCTCGCCCTGGTGGTCACGGTGGGGACCGGCGCCGACTACGTGGTGCGGGCGGTGCGGCTGCGGCAGGTGGCGAGGAGCGCGCGAGCGTCATGATGGGCGTGGCGAGCGAGGTGCTGTCCCTGCTGGTCCGCCAGGGCGCGACGGTCGCCGTGGCGGAGTCGCTCACGGGCGGCCTGATCGGGGCCACGATGACCGGTCCGATGGGGGCCTCGGCCGCCTTCCGGGGCGGGGTGATCGCCTACGCCACGGACCTCAAGTCGAGCCTCCTCGACGTCCCGTCCGACCTCCTCGACAGGGAGGGAGCGGTGCACCCCGACGTGGCCGCGGCCATGGCCACCGGAGTGCGCAAGCTCACGGACGCCGATTACGGCCTGGCGGTGACCGGGGTCGCTGGCCCCGATCCCCAGGACGGCAAGCCGGTCGGCACGGTCCACATCGCGCTGGCGGGGCCGGGAGAGCGGCTCTGGCATCGTGACCTGCGGTTGACCGGAAACAGGGACGGGATCAGAACTGCCACCTGTCAGGAGGCGTTGAAGCTGCTGGAAGGTGTGCTGAAGGCAAAATTGGGGGAACATTCGGGGTGATTACCGCGTTACGTCCCCAGCGAACATGCTCGCCTCGGTCTGCCGCGGTGTCGCCCTCTACAGGTACGGTGGAAGCTGTGAGTGAGGTCCGTGAGCCATCGGCGAGGAGCAAGACAGGCGCACGCCCGGCGAAGGGGCCGAGCGAACCCATGATGACGGCGAGGCGTATGTACGAAGGGCAGATGAAGAAGGGGCGACACGAGCCCACCGCGCGAGGCGTCGTGAAGGCGCCCCCCCTGGGGAGGGAGCGACAGATGATCCTGCTGCGTCAGCTGCTCGGTGACGTACTGCGGCGGCTGAGGGTGCGGCAGAATCGCACCCTTCGCGAGGTCTCCACCCTGGCGCGTGTCTCACTCGGCTATCTGTCCGAGGTCGAGCGCGGTCAGAAGGAAGCCTCCTCCGAGTTGCTCGCCTCGATCTGCGGCGCGCTCGGGGTCCCGCTGTCCCAGGTGTTGCGCGAGGTGTCCGACCAGTTCGCGCTGGCCGAACTGCAGGCCGCCCCCGTGCTGGCAGAGCTGCCCGAGCACGAGCGCCTGCCCATCCCCGAGACCGTCCCCTCGGGGCCGGAATTCGAGGGCTTCCCCGAGGTCAAGGACATGGTCGCCGCCTAGGCGGCGTCTCGACGCCCCGCCGCGCCGGCGGACGGCGTCTCCGCGACCTCGCCCGACCGTCCCCGCAGACCCCATAAGGCACGCCCGGCAAGAAGGCCAGGCGTGGCCCGCGCTCGCAGTCCGGTCGCCCCGGACCCGGGTGCCCTGTCCCGATCCCACGGGCGGGCGCCTGGCCCCCGCAGGCCCGTTTCCCGTTTTCGTGCGGCCCGTGCCCGTTCGGCCCGTTCCCGCCTGGTCGCGTTCGTCCGGCCCCTCATCTCCTTGCGGCCTCGCGGCCCGATCCCCGGCCTCCGTCCCGGGCTCCCCGCTTCCGACCATCGTGATCACGCTGCCTGGATCTCGACCACCCTGCCGTCCGGGTCGGTCAAGAGGTGCCGGCCGGGCTCCAACCGCGGCTCGGCGGCGGCGCCGTCCACATGAATCCACATGAAGACCGAGCCGTACGGCTCCGGTTCTGCGCTCGGTCGTCGCCGGATACAACTCGAACACGGTGCCGTCGGCCAGGACGGCGGCGTAGTGCTGCGGACCTCGGCCGTGCCGCTCCCGGGTGAATCCGACGCCGAGTGCGCCGTAGAAGGCGCGGCACTCTTCCAGCCGGTCGGTGTACAGGACGAGCAGCGTGACGCGGGCGGCGGTGGGCGGCACGGGATCCCCTTCGTGTGTACCTACCCGCCCTATTGTCGGTTCTCAGTCCTGCTGGCAGGCGGGGCACCAGTAGATCAGCCGCTCGGTCGGCTGTGGTCCCATCTCCCCGCCGCTGATCGGGCTGCCGCAGCGGCGGCACGGGCGGCGTGCCCTGCCGTACACGAGGAGCGACCGCCCGGGGCGCGGATCGCCGGTCGTCACCGGAAGCGGGGCGTCCTTGCTCGCGCCCATCAGACGGTGGGCGACCGAGACCAGCGCCTCCAGCTCGTCCGGCGGGATCGACCCCACCGGACGCCACGGGGACACCCGCGCGGCGTACAGCGTCTCGGCCCGCCAGATCGTGCCGATGCCGGCCAGGTCGCGCTGGTCGAGCAGCGCCTCCCCGATCGTCCGTTCCGGGGCGCGCAGCAGGTTCCGTACGGCCAGGGCGGCGTCCCAGTCCGGCCCGAGCAGGTCCGGGCCGAGATGCCCCACGACCCGCTCCTCGCGGTCGGTGGGCACGAGATCCACCATCCCCAGCCGCGTGCCGACCGCCTGCCATTGGGCGTTGGCGAGGATCAGCCGGACCACGTCGCCCCTCGGCGCCGTGCGGCCCGCCGGGCCAACCCGCCAGCTTCCCTCCATGCGCAGGTGGGTGTGGACCGTGAGCCCACCCTCCACCCGCGTCAGGAGGTGCTTGCCGCGCGAGATCGTCGTCAGCACCGTCCGGCCACGCAGATCGGCCGTGGCGTACCGGGGCACCCGGAAGTCGCTGCGGGTCAGCCTCCGGCCGTCCAGGGCCTGCCTGAGCCGCTTGGCGGTCCGGTAGACGGCGTCACCCTCCGGCACGGCTCTCCTCCCAGGAGGATCGAGTACAGGCGGCTCAGACCGGCATGTGCGAGTCCCACGCCGCCGGGTCGGCGGCGAGCTCGGTCACCCGGGGCGGCAGCTCGCCCTTGGCGATCTGCTCCAGGTTGACCGCCTCGAGGATGGCCCGCTCACTGGCCCGCAGCGCGATCCACACCTGCTGCAGCGCCTGGGCGGCGCCCTGGTAGCCGACGTGCTCGGGCCGCTCGCCCCGCACGTTGGCCAGCGGCCCGTCCACCGCGCGGATCACGTCGGCGAGCGAGATCTGACTGGCCGGCCGTGCCAGGACATAGCCCCCCTCTGGGCCCCGCTGCCCGCGCACCAGGCCGGCGCGGCGCATCTGCAGCAGGATGTTCTCCAGATATTTGGGGGGCATCTCCTGCTCCTTGGCCAGCTCGCCCACCGTGGTGGGTCCCTCACCCGCCGCGGCGAGTTCGGCGGCGGCACGGAGGGCGTAGTCGACACGGGCAGAAAGTCGCATGTAGTCGATTATCCCGCCTGGTTGGCATCGGTAGGACGCCCGCCTGCCAACGGGGCCCGGACGGGCCTAATCCAGGCGCAGCCGTACGACGAGCGGGAGGTGGTCGGAGAACGGCACCCGGGGCGCGTCGGCCGCCACCGCCGTGAGCCCGTCCGAGATCAGCACGTGGTCGATGCGCCGCACGGGGGCGTCGGCGGGCGAGGTCGGCGGGTCGCCGAGCGCCCGCAGCGGGTCGGACAGGCCCGCGGCCTCCAGCACGCGCATCTGCGGGTCGGACGGCGTCGTGTTGAGGTCTCCCGTCACGATCACCGGTCGCGGATCGGCCACACCGATCCCGGGCGGGAGGGTGTTCGCGGCGAGCCCCCGGACGATCGCCGCGACCTCGGGCGCCTGCCCGCGCGGCTCCTGCAGGTGGGTGTTCACGATCCCCACCTCGTGGTCGCCGACCTCCAGCACGATCGACTGGGCCTGGGCACCGGTCGGGTAGCCGTGCCGCCCCAGCCGGGTCGAGCCGATCTCGGCGACGGGCAGGTTCGTGAGCAGCGCGTCGCCCCAGAGGCGGTCCGCGGCGGGGGCGAAGTAGTAGCGCATGCCCAGGCCGCGGGCGATCCTCGCCAGGTCGTCGTGCCCGCCGTTCAGCAGCCAGCCCCGGTCGACCTCGCTCATCAGCACCACGTCGGGACGCCGCGTCGCGGCCCAGGCGGCGATGCGGTCGAGGTCGAGCCGCCCGCCGAGCCCGAAGCCCATCCGGATGTTGTATGCCACGAGCGTGAACTCGTTCCCCGTGATCGTTCTCGTGGCGGGGGGCGACTGCCAGGTGACGAGGCCGGTCAGCAGGGCCAGGGACAGCGCGGGCGACGCCCATCGGCGCGGAGCCCGCCGCACCGGGGCGGTCCGGTGCCGCCTGCCCGCGCGTACGGCGACGGCGGCGACCAGGACGGCCACCGCCACCGGGACCACCGCGTTGGGGAATCCCAGGTCGGCGTCGAAGGCCGCGTAGTAGAGGAACGCCCCGGCCAGGAACACGAGCATCCCGCCCAGCACGGCGACGCCCCCGCGCCCGCCCGCGCTCTCCGCGGCGGCGCCCGTGTGCTGCCCGGCGGCGCCGGCGCAGGCCCCGAGGGCGACCGTCGTCACGAGGGCCGGCAGGCCCTGCATGCCGCTTTCCGCCGCCGCCACCCCGGCGACCAGGAAGAGCCCGGCCGTCCAGCCCCACGACGTGGTCCAGGCGTAGACGACGGCCGCGCACAGCGCCGCGACCTGGAGCGCGACCGCCAGGGCCGTGAAGGGCGCGCTGTGCTGCCCGGTGTCCTGCGCGAGTATGGCCGGGCCGCCGCAGTACATGCCCGCGAGCATCAGCATCGGGCCGAAGGCGAACCACACGGCCGCCGGGGCGGGGCCGGGCGACGCGGGCGAGAGCCGTACGGACCACAGGAAGGCGACGCAGAGCGCCACGACGGCGAGCCAGGGCAGCGGCCCGTCCCGCCAGACGAGGTCCACCCGGTCGAGGGCCAGGTGGACGATCGACGCGCCGGCCAGGCCGCCGATCAGCCCGGCGGGCACCCACGTGCCCGCCGTCGTCCGCGCGCAGCCGTAGAGGAAGATCAGGCCCGCTGCTACCCCGGCGGAGGCGAGCAGCAGCTGGGGTGTGCCCCCGTCCGAGGCCTGCAGGCCGAGCCGGGCCGCGACGAGCGCCACCGCGCCCGCCGTCCCGACGATCCGGGGTGACGCGAGCCGCGCCGCGGGGACGGCGGCGAACGGCAGGACGAACCACAGCGCGGCGTACATCCCCATGCTCTCGGGGGCGGTCTCGCCCGCCCTGCCGTACAGGGTGATGAGGGAGGGCAGGAACACCCGCACCACGTCGAACAGGAGTGCGACGCCCGTCACCAGCATGACCAGTGGCCATGGGGGAGCGGGAAGCCCCCGGCGCGGTGTGGTGCGCGGCTGCCTGGCCGTCTCGGTCATGGGCGCTCCCTCCGGATTCATATGAGCCATCCTCATGAATAGTGGGAGCGTTACCAATAACGTTCGACCTGGGGCGTTCCCCGCCCTTGTCCGCTCGCTAAGCTTGCTTTAAACCTTTGTTATTCATTCACGGGCGTGCATGACCGAAGCGCCACCGGGGGCCGAGCGAACCGGAGGGGCGTGCGTGGGCGCACCGACGGCGAGCCGGAGACTCAGACGATGGGAAGCAGGAGTATGGAGCGACGTCCTGGCGTGCCCCGGCTGCTCCGGGAGATCAACGACCGGGCCGCCCTGGAACTGCTGCTCGCCTCGGGTCCGCTGACGCGCGGCCAGATCGGGGAGCTCACCGGCCTGTCCAAGGTCACCGCGTCCCAGACGCTGGCGCGTTTGGAGGAGCGCGGCCTGGTGGAGGTCGTGGGAGAGCAGGCGGGCAACCGGGGGCCCAACGCCGCGTTGTACGGCGTGATCGCCTCCTGCGCGTACGTCGCGGGGCTCGAAGTGGGCCCCGACCGGGTGTCGGCGGCGATCGCCGACATCAACGGCGACGTGGTGGCCGAGGTGACGGCCTCTCCCGAGGGGCAGGACGACCCGGTCTCGCTGGTGCACACGGCCGTGGTGAAGGCCTGCAGGAGCGCGAAGGTGGCGCTGTCGCGGCTGCACGGCGTGGTGATCGGCACGCCCGGCGTCGTCGATCCCCGCACCGGCGATGTGCGGTTCTCCTTCGACCTGCCGCAGTGGCACGAGGGCATCCACGAGGCGCTGGCACGCGACCTGCGCCGGGACGTCACGATCGAGAACGACGTCAACCTCGCCGCGATCGCCGAACGCGCGAAGGGCTCCGCCCAGGAGGTGGACGACTTCGTGCTCGTGTGGGTGGGCCGGGGCATCGGCCTGGCCGTCGTGCTGGGCGGGCGGCTGCACCGGGGCCGGTCGGGCAGCGCGGGGGAGATCGGCTATCTCCCGGTTCCCGGGGTGCCGCTCGCCGACGACGTGAGGGCGGTCCCCGGGCGCCTGCCGTCGCTCGGGGGCGGCCTGCAGTCGCTGGTCAGCTCCGAGGCAGTCACCGAACTGGCCCGTCAGCACGGCTTCGCCGGGGACACCGCCGCCGACTGCGTGACCGCGGCCGTCGCGGCCGGGGCCGCGGGCGAGCCCCTGCTCGACGAGGTCGCCTCACGGCTCGCCCTCGGCGTGGCGTCGGTGTGCGTGGTGCTCGACCCCGGTCTCGTGGTGCTGGCCGGGGAGGTCTGCCGGGCCGGCGGGGCGGCGCTGACCACCCGCGTGGAAGAGGCGGTCGCGCGCATCTGCCCGGTCCCGCCGCAGGTCGTCACGAGCGAGGTGGAGGGCAATCCGGTGCTGCGCGGCGCCGTCCTCGCCGCGCTCGACCAGGCCCGAGAAGAGATCTTCACCTCCTGAAGAGGCTGACGAGGCCGCCGATGGAGGTCGCGTGCCCGCCGGAGTGCGGCTCTATCTGGTCACCGCGTTGCTCGCCAGGCTGGCCGAGGAGGGTGTGGCGGTCGCGGCCGTCCTGCTCGCCCTCGACCGGGCAGGCAGCGCGGCCGAGGGCGCGTTCGTGCTCACCGCCCTGATGGCGCCCCACGTGCTCGCCGCGCCCCTCGCGGGACCGCGCCTACGCCCTGGACGCCGCCGTGTTCAACGCGGCGTCCGCGACCGGCCCTCTCGTGGTGACCGTGGTGACCGGCCTGGCCTCGCCCGCGCCGGCCATGGCGGTCGTGGGCGCGGCGGCGGCGTGCGCGGCGGTGCTCGTCGCCCTGCTGCCCCACCGCCGCCGGCAGGACACGGAGGAGCGGCCGACGCTGCGGGGCGACCTCGTGGCGGGGCTCGCCGTCGTGTGGCGCACCCGGGAGCTCCGGGCGATCACCTCGGCCACCTGCCTGGCCTTCCTCGGCCTCGGCGGCCCTGGCGGTCGCCGCGTTCGCGCCTTCGGTGACCTGGGCGGTGCCGCTGTTCGCCCTCGCCGGGCTGTTCGACGGGCCGCTGCTGAGCGCCACGCTGCGCATCCGGGCGGACCACGCGCCGTCCCGGCTGCGGCCCCAGGTGTTCACACTGGGGGCGGGCCTGAAGATCACGGCAGCGGCCCGCGGGTCCGCCGTGGCCGGCCTGTCCGCCGGCCTGTCCGCCGGGCTGCCCGCGCCGCTCGTGCTGCTCGGGATCGCCGTCGTCCAGGTCGCCGCCGCGATCCTCTACGCGGTCGTCCGCTCCCCTCGTACGCGCGGCGCGGCTGCGGTGCCCGAGGCGTTCACGCCGTGAGCAGCTCGACGGCCGCCGGGGCGTTGGCGCGGGCCGCGCCGTACGTCGCGATGCGGGCCCCCGCGTCGGCCGCGTCCAGGCCGATGACGTCGCCGTTACATGCCGTCCATGGAGTGCCCTGACATGCCGCTCATCGAGTGGCCCGACATCTCGTCCATGGAGTGGCCCGGCACGTTCCCGTGCGCGTCGGTCACCCAGAACGTCCCGGCCATCCCCATGTCTGAATGGCTCTGTACGTGGCAGTGGTACATCCACATTCCGGGGCCGACGCGCTCGCCGGCGATCACCTGGAAGCCGAACGACTCGGCAGGTCCTGTGGTCTTGGTGTCGATGACCCGGCTCTGGTCCTGCGGGCCTTCCAGCAGGCCGGTGCGGTTGTCGGCCCAGCGGTGCGCGTGGATGTGGAACGTGTGGAAGAAGTTCCCGTGGGTGATCACGACGAACTCCACTCGCTCGCCGAGCTTGGCGGTGAAGTCGGGCGCCTGAGTGAGGTTGTTGGTCTTCATGTCGTTGAAGACGACGGTGAAGGTCTTGTCCGGCAGCACGTCGCCCGTCCGGCGTACCACCAGTGGCCCGTAGAGTCCGCGCAGGATGCCGCCCGTGCCGTGGTCGGTCCCCACGACGTGGTCGTGGTAGTGCCAGTAGCCCGCGCTGCCGGGTTCGATGGTGCCGTCCGGGCGACTGGTCTGGGCGTGGGTGCGCCAGGTGTAGACGTACCGGCCTCCCGGCTCCACCACGCTGTTGTTCATCCGCGTGCCGTCGCTGTTCGTTTCGTAGTCGACCCCGTGCACGTGCAGGCTGGCGGTCACGTCCGTGTTGTTGACCAGTTCGATCTCGAGGGTCTCGCCCTCGATCATCTCGATGAGGGGGCCGGGGATCGTGGGCTTGCCGGGCTCCAGGCCGTAAGCCAGCTGGCCGTCCGGCAGCTTCTCCGCGTAGAGGGTGATGCGGCGGAGGCCGCCCGGCTTGCCCGCGGTCTTGTCCGCCGGCGCCGCCTTGACCTGACTCGCCACGGCGAACGGCGCGATCGCGGCGGCGGCTGCCGCCGCGGTGGTGGTGAAGGCGCGCCGGGAGAACAGGCGTCGCGTCATATCAGTGCTTTTCTCGGTCATGGTTCCCCAATCGGTGACGGCGCTCGCCTGGGTGCGGCGAGCTGAGGGTCGTCCGTGATGCCGATGGCGAGTCGGCGGATACGACGTGGTGTTGGGATCTCGAGGCCGGCCTGCGGAGCGATGGGCATGCCGGTCCGGAGGAATTCGCTCGGGTAGAAGGGAACTTTCGAAGGCCAGGTCAGCCGCAGCTGATCGCGCTGTAGGTGGCCTCGTAGGACGAGGTGACCTGCTTGCCACCGATCGTCGCGGTCCCCTTCACGGTCACCTTGCCCGCGTCGATCTGTCCGGCCCGGGTGTTGAAGGACTGGTAGGCCTGCTTGCCCGGGGCCACGTCGGCCACGGTCTTGGAACCGTACGGAGTCGTCAACGTCATGGTCACCGGCACGTTGCCGTCGTTGACCGCCGTGACCGCGACGTACGTCGACGTGCCCACGCAGCGGGACGAGGCGGTAACGGTCAGCGGCACTTTCTCGCTCGCTTCGGTCACCGTGAACACCCCGGACATCCCTATATCGGAATAGCTCTGTACGTGGCAGTGGTACATCCACTTCCCGGGGCCGACGCGCTCGCCGGCGATCACCTGGAAGCCGAACGACTCGGCAGGTCCTGTGGTCTTGGTGTCGATGATCCGGCTCTGGTCCTGCGGGCTTTCCAGCAGGCCGGTGCGGTTGTCGGCCCAGCGGTGTCCGTGGATGTGGAACGTGTGGAAGAAGTTCCCGTGGGTGATCACGATGAACTCCACTCGCTCGCCGAGCTTGGCGGCGAAGTTGGGCGCCTGAGCGAGGTTGTTGGTCTTCATGTCGTTGAAGACGACGGTGAAGGTCTTGTCCGGCAGCACGTCACCCTTCCGGCGTACCACCAGTGGCCCGTAGAGTCCGCGCAGGATGCCGCCCGTGCCGTGGTCGGTCCCCACGACGTGGTCGTGGTAGTGCCAGTAGCCCGCGCTGCCGGGCTCGAAGGTGCCGCCCGGGCGGTCGGTCTGGGCGTGGGTGCGCCAGGTGTAGACGTACCGGCCTCCCGGCTCCACCACGCTGTTGTTCATCCGCGTGCCGTCGCTGTTCCATTCATAGTCGACCCCGTGCACGTGCAGGCTGGCGGTCACGTCCGTGTTGTTGACCAGTTCGATCTCGAGGGTCTCGCCCTCGATCATCTCGATGAGGGGGCCGGGGATCGTGGGCTTGCCGGGCTCCAGGCCGTAGCCCAGCTGGCCGTCCGGCAGCTTCTCCGCGTAGAGGGTGATGCGGCGGACGTCGCCCTGCGCGTTGGCCGGGTTGCCCGCGGTCTTCTCGGGCGATTCCGCGTTGACCTGACTCGCCACGACGAACGGCGCGATCGCGGCGGCTGTCGCCGCGGTGGCGGTGAAGGCGCGCCGGGAGAGCAGGCGTCGCGCCACGTCGCTGCTTTTCTCGGTCATGGTTCCCCAATCGGTGACGGCGCTCGCCTGGGTGCGGCGAGCTGAGGATGGTCCCTGATGCCGATGGCGAGTCGGCGGATACGACGTGGTGTTGGGATCTCGAGGTCGGCGTGCGCAGATGGGACGTGCCGGTCCGGAGGTATTTGCGCAGGCGAAAGGGCACTTTTGTCGATAGGTGAGGAGACTTTTGCTGGTTCTTCGATAAGTATGGTAACGAAGCGCACAACTTTTTCACGAGTCTGGACGAAGTGCCGCCTGACTGTTACTTTCCAGCCAAAGCGCCTGAGGAGTCGGCTACCAGCCTCGGAGGGATGCAGGACGTCACGGCACCACTGCCGTCACCGGAATGATCAACAGCGCAGGGACAAGGAGATCAACAAGGTCGGCGCCGCGTCCGACGTCGCAAGCCCGGTGACCACTGCGGCTGATCAGGTAGCTCTTCCGAAGGTTGCTGTTGTACCCCCCAGCAAAAGGAGCGGACGATGGGTCGAAGAGACCTCTTCGCACGGCCCCGACCACCGGCCTGGCGCCGCGCCGTGATCACAGTGTCAAGTGTCGCCCTGACCATGGGAATGGCGGCGCTACCCGCCGCGGCCGCGCCGACACCGGCCGACCCGGCCCCGGCCGGTCACAGCGAACATATGCAGGCCGCCGACGCCCCGGTCACCGTGTTGGTGTTCCACGGACCGGCGGCAAAGCAGGACGATCCGGTCGAGCAGGCCGCGGCGGCGGTCAAGGACCTGGGCAAGACCAACGGCTTCTCCGTCGACGTGTCCGAGGACCCGTCGGTCTTCACCTCTGAGAACCTGGCACGCTACCGCGGTGTGGTGTTTCTGTCGGCCAAGGGTGTGACGCTGAACGCCGCCCAAGAGGCCGCGTTCCAGACGTTCATCAGGGACGGAGGCGGTTTCGTCGGCGTCCACGATGCCGTGCGCGCACAGGCGGACTCCTCCTGGTTCACCGATCTGGTCGGCACTCGCCCCGCCGGCAGCATTCCCCCTGCCGAGAAGGTTGTCGAGATCAGGGTGAGCGGGGAGAACCCGCCGAGTGAGGCCAGGGCCCAGCTGATCGACGGCAACAACAACACCAAGTGGCTGACCCGCGCCAACACCGGGTGGGCCGAGGTGCGGCTGGAGAAGCCGGTCGTGGTCGCCCACTATGCGCTGACCTCGGCCAACGACTACCAGGGCCGTGACCCGAAGAACTGGACGCTGAAGGGCTCGCAGGACGGGCAGACCTGGGTCGACCTGGACAAGCGGACCAATGAGACCTTCCCGCAGCGGTTCCAGACCAAGGAATACAAGTTTGAGAACACCACGGCGTACCCGTGGTACAAGCTGGACATCACCGCGAACAGCGGTGAGCCGCTGATCCAGCTGGCCGAGCTGCGGCTGTTCGGCCCCACCGCCGGTCCTCCTCCGGAGACCGAGGTGCAGGAGGCGCAGGTGGACTTCACCGACCGCCAGCACCCGGCCAACGAGGGGCAGCCACTCACCGTCAAGCGGTCCGACCAGTGGATGAACTGGGCTCCCAACCCGCTCGGCAAGGTCCACACGGTCGCGCAGGTCGAGGAGCGGTTCTACAAGGCGGGCCTGAACGGCAATGGCCCGTTCCACCCGATCTCGTGGTGCCGTGACTACGACGGCGGCCGGTCGTTCTACACCGGCATGGGCGGCACCGAGGCGAGCTACACCAGCGACAAGCAGTTCCAGAGCCACCTCGGCGGCGCCATCAAGTGGGCGGCGGGTCTGGTCCGCGGCGACTGCCAGGCGACCATCGCGTCGAACTACGTGACCGAGCGGTTGACCACGACGAACAAGTCGGGTCAGCTCGACCAGATCGGCGAGCCCCACGGCCTGACCGTCGCACCCGACGGCAAGGTCTTCTACATCGGCAGGGCGGCCTGCCCGACCGGTCCGGTCGTGAGCTGGGACAACCCCAACGTCGGCCTCGGCTGTGGCACGATCCACCAGTGGGACCCGAAGACCAAGCAGGTCAAGCTGCTCACCACGCTCGCCGTGATGGGCAACCGCGGCAGCGGCGACGAGTTGGTCAAGAACGAGGAAGGCCTCCTCGGCATCGTGCCCGACCCCAAGTTCGAGCAGAACGGCTGGCTCTACGTCTACTGGATGCCGCACGAGTCGATCGACAGGGACAAGCGGATCGGCCAGCGGACGATCTCGCGGTTCACCTACGACTCCGCCACCCAGACGATCGACCAGAGCACTCGCAAGGACCTGCTGCACTGGGACACCCAGATCCACAGCTGCTGCCACGCGGGTGGCGGCATGGCCTTCGACAAGGAGGGCAACCTCTACGTCGGTTCCGGCGACAACAACTCCTCCGGCGGCGCCGGGGCGGGTTACGCCGGGAACAACTGGACCCAGGACTACAAGGGCCTGTCGTTCCAGGACGCCCGCCGCACCGCTGGTAACACCAACAACCTGGGCGGCAAGATCATCCGGATCCACCCGGAGCCGGACGGCACGTACACGATCCCCAAGGGCAACCTGTTCACGGGTGACGAAGAGGGCGGCGGCAAGACCCGCCCGGAGATCTACGTGATGGGCGTTCGCAACGTCTCGCGGATCCAGTTCGACAAGGTGAACAACTGGCTGACCGCCGGATGGGTCGGTCCGGACGCCGGTGTCCCGAGCGAGATCTGGGGCCCGGCGAAGTACGAGACCGGGACGATCATCACCTCGGCCGGCAACCAGGGCTGGCCGTACTGCATGGGCAACAAGCAGCCCTACCGTGACCGCAGCAACGTCGACGCCAGTCAGCCCGCCGGCTGGTACGACTGCGACAACCTGAAGAACGAGTCACCTCGCAACACCGGCCTGGTCGACATCCCGCCGGCCCGCAACAACATGATCTGGTTCTCGCCGCAGGGCGGCGGCCCGGTCTACCCGAAGCGGGACGACGGCAGCGGCCTGCCGACCTACAAGCTGGGCGACGAGACCCTCACCCAGCCCTACCTCAGCGGCGGCGGCCAGGCGATCATGTCCGGGCCGACCTACCACCGCTCCGAGGCCGACACCGACAGCGGTGTCGCGTGGCCGGCGTACTGGGAGAACAAGTGGTTCATCGGTGACGAGTCCAACTCCCAGAACCGGGTCGCCGTCACCGTTGACCCGAAGACGGTCAAGGACATGGCTCCGCCGGCCTTCGCCGAGGACGTGCGCAGCATCATCCAGCCCGGCGGCAGCGGCACCCAGCTCCAGGACTGGATGGACGCCAAGTTCGGCGCTGACGGCGCGCTCTACATGCTCGACTACGGCGGCGGCTTCTTCACGCTCAGCAGCAACCAGAAGCTGATCCGCATCAGCTACAAGGGCGGTCCGGCGACGCCGAACCCGAGCCAGGCCACGGCGCGGCCCGTCCGGGAGAGCGCGCCGAAGACAGTGGCGTTCTCCAACACGAAGGCCGGCGGCGTGAAGTGGGAGTGGGACTTCGGCGACGGCAGCAAGTCGACGGAGGCCAACCCGACGCACACCTACGCGAACCTCGGCAGCTACAAGGCGAAGCTGAAGGTCACCTACGCCAACGGTGAGGTGGCCACCGGGGAGATCGACGTCAACACCGGTTGCCCGGCGCCCGACTCCCGGCCCAACGTCATGCTGCTGGACACCGACACCGGCGTTGCCAACCGTGTGGCCGGCGGCGGCTGCACGATCAACGACCTGATCGACGACGAGCGCACCTGGTCGAACCAGAGTGACTTCGTGAGCCACCTCAACGATGTCGTGACCCAGCTCCGCAAGGACGGCGTCATCGACGACAAGGAGGCCTCCGCGATCAGCAAGGCGGCGGGCCAGTCCAACATCGGCAAGACCAAGGGCTACGAGACCATCTTCGATGGGACTCCGCAGTCCTTCCAGGGCTGGACCATGGCAGGGGCCGGACAGTTCAACCTGCAGCCGGACGGCACGATGCGCACGTCCGGCGGCATGGGAATGCTGGTCTACACGAAGAAGGCATACGCCGACTTCTCGGTGAGGCTGAAGTTCCGTGACATCGCGCCCGGGACGACTCGCGCCAACACCGGAGTCTTCGTTCGGTTCCCCGACACGAGGACCCCGCTGGACGACCGTCCCAGCACGAGCTGCGGGACGGTCGGGTCGGCCCGCACGGATCAGGCATGGGTCGGGGTCTACTGTGGCCACGAGATCCAGATCTACGACGGCGACACGGGCGAGGCCCAGAAGACCGGCTCGGTCTACAACTTCCAGCCGAACACGCTGGACAAGGCCAAGCCGACGCCGAAGAACGTGTGGAACGACTACGAGATCCGGGCAGTCGGACAGCACTACACGATCATCCGCAACGGCGTGGTGATCAACGAGTTCGACAACGTTCCGGGCAAGAAGTCGTCTCGCAGCGGTGACCCGGACACGGACCTGCGTCAGTTCATCAGCGGGTTCATCGGGCTGCAGAACCACAGCAACACCGACCTGGCCGAGTTCCGCAACGTCCGCGTGCGCGAGCTCTAGTTCGGTGATCCGGCGGTGCCGGGCACGGGGAGCGCACTCCCCGTGCCCGGCACCCCGGCCAGCCGACCTCAGCCGGGGCACAACGTCCGTCGGCCCGGGTCGCAGACTCACGAGAGGTACAGCGATAGATGCATATCGGATCTCTTACCGCCCTCTTCGGTAAATTACGGAAAGTAACCAAATCATCAGTCGCGGCGCGGCGTCTTGCCGTGGTGCTGCTGAGCGTTGCGCTGCCGGCGCTGTGGCTGTCGTCGGCCGGGGCCAGCGCCCAGTCTCAGGGGCAGCAGGTGCTGCAGGCCAGCCAGGCGGCGGCGCAGACGCTCGTCTGGACCACCGACGCCGACTTCACCCGCTACAAGTCCGCGCCGACCACGGCAACCGCCGGTCCCGCGACGATCATCTTCGAGAACAGCACAGCGACCGGCAACCAGTTCGGGATGTCGCACACCCTGACCTTCGACACCTCCACCCCCGGCTACAACCACGACGTCGCCGTCAACATCCTGGCCAGCCCCTTTGACGCCAACGGTGGCCGGTGGGAGGTTCAGGTGAACCTCACCCCAGGTAAGTACCGCTACTTCTGCGCGGTCCCCGGTCACGGCCAGATGTACGGCGAGTTCGTGGTCTCCCCCGGCACTCCCTCGGACACCACTCCGCCGACGGTGTCGGCGTCGGTGTCGGGTGAAAAGGACGCCGATGGCAACTACGTGGGTTCCGCCACGGCGACGATCTCGGCGATCGACACCGAGTCCGGTGTGGACAAGGTGGAGTACTCGCTCGACGGCGGGGAGTTCCAGACGTACTCGGCCCCGGTTTCGGTGAACCAGGTCGGCAAGCACACCGTGAGCTACCGGGCCACCGACAAGGCCGGCAACACCTCGGAGGCGGCCTCGGTGACGTTCACCGTGGTGGCCTCGCAGGAGAAGGACACCACCCCGCCTGAGGCGTCGGCTGCGGTGTCGGGAAAGAAGGACGCTGACGGCAACTACGAGGGTTCCGCCACGGTGACGATCTCCGCGACCGACACCGAGTCCGGGGTGGACACGGTGGAGTACTCGCTCGACGGTCAGCCGTTCGCGCTGTACACCAAGGCGCTCGTGGTCGACCAGCCGGGCAAGCACACCGTGAGCTACCGGGCCACCGACAAGGCCGGCAACACCTCCAACGTGGGGTCGGTGACCTTCACGGTCGCGAACTCGGGTCAGAAGGACACCACCCCGCCGACGGTGTCGGCGCAGGTGTCGGGCACCAAGGACGCTGACGGCAACTACGTGAGCTCCGCCACGGCGACGATCACGGCGACCGACACCGAGTCCGGTGTGGACAAGGTGGAGTACTCGCTCGACGGCGGTGCGTTCCAGGCCTACACGGCTCCGGTGTCGGTGAACCAGGTCGGCAAGCACACCGTGAGCTACCGGGCCACCGACAAGGCCGGCAACACCTCCGATACGGGGTCGGTGACCTTCACCGTGGTGGCGCCCAAGCAGGACGACACCACTCCGCCGACGGTGTCGGCGCAGCTCACCGGCAGCATGGACTGGGCCTGGAACTACGTGGGCTCCGCCAAGCTGACGATCACCGCGACCGACGCCGGCTCCGGCGTGGACACCATCGAGTACTCGCTCGACGGGCAGCCGTTCGCGCTGTACACGAAGGCGCTCGTGGTCGACCAGCCGGGGGCGCACACCGTGAGCTACCGGGCCACCGACAAGGCGGGCAACACCTCCAACGTCGCCACGGCCAAGTTCTCGGTCGTCGTGGCGCCGCCGACCGCCAAGACGCCGCTGACCGTTACCGCCTCGTCCCGCTGCGTGGGCACGTCGGCGTACGTCGCGGTCACGGCCGTCAACGACGGCGACGTGCCGGCGACCGTGGAGCTGACCACTCCGTACGGTTCCAAGACCGTGGCCGACGTGGCCCCGGGCAAGCAGGCGTACCAGTCCTTCAACGCGCGGACCGGACAGATCGGCGCGGGCAAGGTGACTGTGACGGGGACCTCGACGATCGATGGCAAGCAGGTCACCACGTCCTACGAGGCCACCTACACCGCGATCAGCTGCGGCTGACCGGGGCCGGCGGTGGCCACGGCGTACGCGTCGGGGGCACCGCCCTTACTTAGCCGTAGTGAACAGGGGGCGGCCGGCCGATCGGCCGGCCGCCCCCCATGCCTCCCATAAATGGAGCGATCGCATGAAAACCAAGAGAGCTGCCCAGATACTCGCCGTGTCGGTGCTCGGTGTCGCGCTCGCCGGTGTCGGCGTGGCCGGTCCCGCGGCGGCGGATGACGACCCGGGCAACGGTATCGACGTGTCGGTGAACATCGAGCCCATCCGCACTCCCGGTCAGCTGTCGATGACCGTGGCCGACAACAACGGAGTGGCCCTCACGGAGAACGGCTCGGATGCCGCCGCCCGTCAGTTCGTCGGCACCCTGCCGACGGTCACGGTGACCGACACCCGCCTGCCCGAGGAGATCCCCGCGGGCGAGTTCTGGGCGGTGGTCGGCCAGTCCAGCCAGTTCACCGCGACCGGCGACTCCGCCAAGACCATCGGCCCGGAGTACCTGGGATGGAAGCCGCGCCTGCTGAGCGACTCCTCCACCGGGGCGGTGTCGGCCGGTGAGCCGGTCTCCAGTGTCATCTCCGACGGCACCGGAGCCCCCACGGTGGGTCTGGAGGGCCAGGAGCTGCTCGCCTCGATCGCGAACTCCGCCGACGAGATCGGCACCTCCCAGGTCAACGCCGACCTCGCCCTGCGCACCCCGGTCGACGTCGCCGCCGGGGAGTACCACTCGACCCTGACGCTGTCGCTGTTCAACCAGTCCTGAGCCGCGGGCGGGACGCCGTCGCCCGCTGTGGATGTCCGGGACGTGTGCGAGTCTGGCACGCGTCCCGGACATCCACCCGCGATCGACGCCAACGACGGCTACCTGACCGCCAAGGGACCACCGCTCAGCAGCTCCACCGCGGCCCGCGCGTCAGCCCGCGGGCCGAGCGCCGCCCTGTACGGAGTGAACCCGGCCAGCGCCTACACGAGGTCGAGGGAAACCGGTGCTGCGCGGCGCGATCGTCGCGGCGCTCGACCGTGCCCGCGAAGAGGTCTTCTCCGACACGCTCTGACCGGATTCCCACCGCTTGAGTCCGCCGTGAGCGCATCCAGCCCGTGTCTAGCCGACCTTCGGGCCGCTGGCCGCCACTTTAATCTCAATCGAGAAAAAGTTATGCGGATCTCGACAGAACAGTCTTCACAGCTCACACAAAGTCGCGTAGCTTCCTGGCCAAGTCATCCAAACGGTAAAGGTGGGGCGGAGGAGGCGAACGGCACCAGCCGCGGCACGAACTCGCCGCGGTGGGGGCCGTCACCCCCGACCGTTTCGTCCGCTCCGAGGAGGCACCAGCGGCTCGCCGCGCCATCGGGGGATCAAGGTTCTTCACGCAGATGGACTTGGCAAGACATGGAGTTGGCACAACGATGAGTGCGTTCGAAGAAGAAAATGAGACCGGGCAGATGCTGCGCCGCAGGCTGGGGCTGAACCGGCGCCAGTTCCTCGCGGCCACGACGGGTGTCACGGCGGTGGCGGCCCTCTCGGCGACGGGCCTGCTCTCCTCGGCCGCCCACGCGAGCCTCGGCGAGGGCGGCGAGACGAAGGGTGACCAGCACGCGCTGATTCCGGCGGCCAAGCGAGGAATCATCCTCTACACCGTCCGCGACGTCATCGCGCGTAACCCGCTCGCGGACCCGAACCTGCCCGCCGGCTTCCGGCGCACGTTCGAGGAGCTGGGCAAGATCGGCTACGCGCAGGTCGAGTTCGCCGGCTACAGCCAGCACGCGAACGCCGAGGGCGGCGCGAACCTGGAGAGCGTGGCGGGCGCCCGCCTGCTGCGCGGATGGCTGGACGACAACGGCCTGCGCGCCCAGGGCAACCACGGCTTCATCCCCGGCTCCTGGCCGCTCTCCCAGGCCGACATCGACCGCTTCAAGCTCCACCTGGAGATCGCCAACATTCTCGGCATGGAGCACGTCGGCACCGGCTCCGACCCCACGGGCAGCGCCTACAAGGCCGACTGGGATGTCGCGGCGGACAAGTGGAACCAGCTCGGCGCCCTCGCCAAAGACGCCGGCCTCAAGCTGTACACGCACAACCACGACGTCGCCTACAGCTTCCTGCTCGACAGCGGGCCGCTCGACGGGCAGGGACGTCCGACCCGCTCCTCCGGCATCCGCAGGCTCGAGTACTTCCTGCAGATCACCGACCCCGCGCGGGTCCACCTGGAGATGGACATCTACTGGGCGCACGTGGCTCAGTACAAGTACAAGACCTTCACCGCGCCCGACGGGTCGACGCAAACCAACATCTTCGACCCGCTGGGGGTCGTGAAGAAGGCCGACGAGCGGTTCCCGCTGTTCCACGCCAAGGACGGCAAGATCAACACGGCGACCTCCGACGGCTACGAGATGGTGCCGTTCGGCACCGGCAACATCGACTACGCCGAGTTCTTCTCCGGGGGCCCGAAGAGGGGTCGCGTCAACCCGATGTACGAGCAGGACAACGCCCCGGGCAGCGCGAACAACCCCGGCCAGTCCCTCGAGTTCTCGGCGCTGAGCTACGCCAACATGTCGGCGCTTCGCAACAAGGTCCCGCTGACCGTTACCGCCTCGTCCCGCTGCGTGGGCACGTCGACGTACGTGGCGGTCACGGCGGTCAACGACGGCGACGTGCCGGTGACCGTGACGTTGACGACTCCGTACGGTTCCAAGACCGTGGCCGACGTGGCTCCGGGCAAGCAGGCGTACCAGTCGTTCAACGCGCGGGCCGGACAGATCGGCGCGGGCAAGGTGACCGTGACGGGGACCGCGACGATCGGTGGAAAGCAGGTCACCACGTCCTACGACGCCACGTACAACGCGATCAGCTGCGGCTGACCGGGCCCCGCCCCCCACAGATGGAGTAATCGCATGAAAACCAAGAGAGCTGCCCAGATACTCGCCGTGTCGGTGCTCGGTGTCGCGCTCGCCGGTGTCGGCGTGGCCGGTCCCGCGATGGCGGATGACGACCCGGGCAACGGCATCGACGTGTCGGTGAACATCGAGCCCATCCGCACTCCCGGTCAACTGTCGATGACCGTGGCCGACAACAACGGAGTGGCCCTCACGGAGAACGGCTCGGATGCCGCTGCCCGCCAGTTCACCGGCACCCTGCCGACGGTCACGGTGACCGACACCCGCCTGCCCGAGGAGATCCCCGCGGGCGAGTTCTGGGCGGTGGTCGGCCAGTCCAGCCAGTTCACCGCGACCGGCGACTCCGCCAAGACCATCGGCCCGGAGTACCTGGGATGGAAGCCGCGCCTGCTGAGCGACTCCTCCACCGGGGCGGTGTCGGCCGGTGAGCCGGTCTCCAGTGTCATCTCCGACGGCACCGGAGCCCCCACGGTGGGTCTGGAGGGCCAGGAGCTGCTCGCCTCGATCGCGAACTCCGCCGACGAGATCGGCACCTCCCAGGTCAACGCCGACCTCGCCCTGCGCACCCCGGTCGACGTCGCCGCCGGGGAGTACCACTCCACCCTGACGCTTTCACTGTTCAACCAGTCCTGAGCCGCGGGCGGGACGCCGTCGCCCGCTGTGGATGTCCGGGACGTGTGCGAGTCTGGCACGCGTCCCGGACATCCACCCGCGATCGACGCCAACGACGGCTACCTGACCGCCAAGGGACCACCGCTCAGCAGCTCCACCGCGGCCCGCGCGTTGGCGCGGGCGGCGCCGTACGTCGCGATGTAGGCCCTCGCGCCGGGCCGCCAGATCGGCAGGCCCATCTCCACCACGACGGCGTCCGGGCGGGCGGTGAGCAGCTCCGAGATCAGGTCGCGGCTGCTCTGGTGGCGGTGGGCGTCCTTGACGACCACGATCAGCGAGCGGTCCCTCGCCCGCCCGAGCAATGCCCCTGCGTCGGCCTTCTCCGGCCTGACCCGGACGATCTCGGCCTGCGGCAGCCACGGCGCGATTCCCCAGGGCACCTCGCCCACCGCGATCGTCGGCGGCGTGTCGATCTCGACCACGAACGGATCGGCCAGCGGTCCCGCCGAGCCCGTCAGCGACACGGCGCGGCGGGCGGCGTCCAGGCCGACGACGTCGCCCTCCGTCACCTCGCTGTTCTTCCCGGCGGATCCGTGCTCCCCGGCGAACCAGTCGCGCAGCCGTTCCACCCGCGTGGCGGCCTCCTCCAGCCGCTCCGCCGTGAGCCTGCCCTCGGCGACGGCGTCCACCATGTGATCCACGATGCTCCGGATGTCATCCGGCGTGGGCAGCGGCCCGAGGCACAGCATGTCGGCGCCCGCGGCCAGGGCCATCACCGCGCCCTCCGCGAGCCCCACGCTCCTGCTGATCGCGTGCATGTCGAGGGCGTCGGTGATCACGACGCCGTCGTAGCCCAGCTCGCGCCGCAGCAGCCGGGTCAGCGTCTCCCAGCTCAGTGTGGCGGGCAGCGTCCCGGTCAGGTCGGGGACCGCCACGTGCGCCGACATGATGGACTTCGCGCCGGCCTCGATCGCCGCGAGGAAGGGGACCAGTTCGCGCTCCCTCAGCAGGTCGAGCGAGGCGTCCACCAGCGGGATCTCCAGGTGGGAGTCCTGATGGGTGGCGCCGTGGCCGGGGAAGTGCTTGACGCAGGCGGCGATCCCCGCCGACTGCAGGCCGCGTACGGCGGCGACCGTGTGCCGTGCCACGAGGTCAGGCGACGAGCCGAACGACCGGGTGCCGATGATCGGGTTGTCGTCGGCGGTGTTGACGTCGGCCACCGGGCCCATGTCGAGGTTCACCCCGCACCGCGCCAGGTCCGCGGCCATCGCGTGGTAGACCCGCTCGGTCAGGGCCACGTCGTCCACCGCGCCGAGCGCCGCGTTGCCCGGGTAGGCGCTCCCGGTGTGGTAGGCCAGCCGGGTGACGTCACCGCCCTCCTCGTCCAGGGAGATGATCGGGCGTCCCGCCTCGTTCAGGCGGGCGCTGAGCGCGGCGACCTGCTCGCCGTCGGCGACGTTGAACCCGAAGAGACAGACGCCGCCCAGACCGTCCTCCAGGCCGCGCAGGACCCAATCCGGCGCGGTCGTGCCCTGGAACGAGATCAGCAGTGCGCCCGCCGCGAGCCGGTGCAGGCCCGGGTCGCCGGTACGCGGGGACGGTTCGGCGGCCCCCGGCAGGGGGTCGCGGGTGGCGGACATGGTGTCACGGCTCCTTAGGTGACAGTGGGTGTGAGGGCGCGCGGGCAGGGCCCGTACGGCCACCGGGTTGCGGTGGCCGTACGAGCGGCCGTACGAGGGTGGTGTTGCCGGTGGCGGTGTGGTTATCCCTTGACCGCGCCCGCGACGAGGCCGGAGACCATCCGCCGCTGGACCAGCAGGAAGAAGACGAGGACCGGGATGGTCATCAGGGTGGAGGCGGCCATGATGCCGCCCCAGTCGGTCGACCGCTGGCCGACGAAGAACTGCAGCGCGACCGGCATCGTGTACTTGCCCTGGTCGCCGATGAGGGTCAGAGCGTAGACGAACTCGTTCCAGGTGGTGATGAACGCGAAGATGCTGGTCGCGACGAGGCCGGGCGCGACGAGCGGGAACAGCACGCGCCAGAACGTGGTGAACCGGCCCGCGCCGTCGATCCAGGACGCCTCCTCCAGCTCCTTCGGCACGGCCGCGACGAACGTGCGCAGCATCCAGACGGAGAACGGCAGCGTCAGGCCGACGTTGATGACGATCAGGCCGAGCAGCTGGTCGTACAGGCCGAGCCGCTTGACCATGGTGAACAGCGGGATCAGCAGCGCCTCGGCCGGCACCATCTGCACGATCAGCAGCAGGATCAGGAACGAGGTGCGGAAACGGAAGCGGAACCTCGCCACAGCGGTCGCCGCGAGCAGCGCGAACACCGCGCCGAGCACGACGGCGCTGAGCGCCACGAGGGTGCTGTTGAACAGGTACTGCCAGACGGAGTGGCCGGCGACGCCCTTGGTGAAGACCCGCGAGACGTGGTCCATCGAGGGCGGGCTGGGGAACGGGATGAAGCTCGTGGTGAAGATCTGGTCGTTCGGCTTGAAGGCCGTGGTGACCATCCAGTAGACGGGGAAGACCGCGAAGAGGAACACCACGATCCCGGCCGCGTTCAGCGCGGCCCGTCCGAGCCTCCTGCGGGCGAGCGGGCTCATCGGATGTCGTCCTCCGTCTTCACGATCTGACGCACGTACACGAAGGTGATCAGCAGCAGGATCACGGTCAGGACGACCGCGATGGCGGCGCCCAGGCCCATCTTCGGCGGGCTGCTGAACGCCTCGGCGTAGCTCCACAGCGACAGGTTGAACGCGTCGCGGTTCACCGTGCCGCCGGCCAGCAGGTAGAGCTGCGTGAAGACCTTGAAGTCCCAGATGATCGACAACACGACGAGCACCGAGAACACCGGCTTGAGCAGCGGAAGCGTGATCCTCCTGAACGTGAGGACCGGGCCCGAGCCGTCCATCTTCGCCGCCTCGTACAGCTCGGAGGGGATGCTCTTGAGCCCCGCGAGCACCGACACCGCGATGAACGGGAACGACGCCCACACCACGGCCACGATCAGCACGAAGTAGAGCGTGAGCGTGTCGTTGAACCACGGGTGCCCGCTCCAGTCGGCGCGGCCGAACAGCAGGTTCGACAGCCAGTCGGGCAGGAGGTTCAACGTCCAGTTGACGATGCCGGCGTCGGAGTCGAACAGCCACTTCCACACGACCGCCTGAGCGGTGGGCGGGGTGGCCCAGGCGGCCATGATGCCGACGATCACGAAGGTCGACATCTTCGGGCCGAGCTTGTTGAGCAACAGGCCGACGAGGGTCCCGAGGACGAGCGTCAGCGCGACGGTCACAACGGCGAAGAGCACCGTGTTGCGCAGCGACGACCAGAACAGGTCCGAGTCGAGGATCTGCGAGTAGTTGTCCCAGCCGACGAACTCGGCGGGAGCGGGGTTGACGGCCTTGATCTGCCGGAGCCCGACCTTGTGGAAGGACATCTCGACCATCTGGTACAGCGGGTAGAGCAGCAGCACCGCGATGACCAGGAAGCCGGGCAGGAGCAGGACGTACGGGACGGTCTTCGGGGAGAGCCCCGTCCCGCGCGTCCGCTTGCGACTGCGCCGCGACGGGGCGGAGGTGTCGGCTCCGCCCCGGGCGAGGGTTGACGAGTGAGTCATGATCTACTGGTTGAGGATCGTCTCAAGCTCGGTGTTCGCGTCCGTCAGAGCCTGGTCGACGGCCTTCTTGCCCTCGATCACCTCACGCGCCGCGTTCTGCAGCACCGCCTTGGTGTCGTTGGCCTCCGCCCAGTTGGGGCTGGCCGGGAAGCCCTTGGCGACCTTGAAGGTGTCCGTGAACGGCTTCTGGGCGGGGTCACTGCCCATCTCCGCGAGCGCGTCGGGGTAGAGCGGGAGCAGGCCGCCCTCCTTGGCGTACCGGACGCCGAACTCCTTGCCCGCGGCGAGCTTGACGTACTCGAGGGCGAGCTCGGGGTTCTTGGCGTCCTTCCAGACGGCGATGTCGTTGCCGCCCTGGAAGGCCGGGGCCGGGCCGGAGCCGTCCTTGGCGGGCAGCGAGAAGAAGCCCATCTTCGACTCGTCGACCTTGCCCTTGCTCTGCTCCTTGATGGCGGCGATGTCCCAGCCGCCGGTGACGTACATGCCGACCTTGCCGGCGGCGAAGCGCTGGGCGATGTCCACGGAGTTCTGCGTCAGGCGGCCCTTGCCGGACACGCCGTCCTTGGCGACCAGGTCCGTGTAGAACTGGAAGCCCTCCTTGAAGGCCGGCTGGGTGAGCTGGCCCACCCACTTGCCGCCCTCGAACTTGGCGAAGTCACCGCCCGCCGACCAGACGAACGGCGACAGCGACATGTTCGCGTCGGAGCCGCCGTTGAAGGCGAAGCCGTCGACGTCCTTGCCCTGCTTGTCCACGATCTTCTTGGCCGCCGCGACCAGGTCGTCCCAGGTCTTGGGGACCTCGATGCCGAGCTTGTCGAACCAGTCCTTGCGGTACAGCACGGCGCGGGTGCCGCCGCCCCACGGCACGGCGTAGATCTTGCCGTCGATCGTCTCGTAGCTCCACAGGTTCTGCGGGATCTGCTGGAGCTCGGGGTCGCTCTTGGCGGCGTCGGTAATGTCCGCGAGCGCGTCCTGCGCCACCCAGGCGGCGACCTGGTCGTTGCCGAACTCGGTGACGTCCGGGCCCTCGCCGCCGGCGAGCGCGGTGGTCCACTTCTTCTGGGCGTCGGGCCAGGGGATCCACTGGACCTTCGCCTCGGCGCCCGTCTTCTCCTTGAACTTGGCGTTCAGGTCGTCCATGTATTTGGTGAAGACGTCGGTGGGGGCACCGAGTCGCCACACGGTAAGAGTCTGGCCTGCGAACTTGGGACCGTTCTCGGCGGCGGCGGCGGAGGACGACGGGGCCGTCGTGCTTCCGGAGTCGTCGCTCGAGCAAGCTGCGAGTCCCAGGGCCAGGGCAGCGGTCGCGGTGGTCGCGATCGCGATCTTCATGATCTTCACGATGGTTCTCTCCCTTCCCGGCTTCGCGTCGGGGGTGCGCCTCGTGGGGGGTGTCGGCGGGCCGCTCACCTGCCGGAAGGCGCTCTCCTTTCGGTCGGCGCTCTGGCGTCCCGAGGCTGATCGGTTGCCTCCGGGCTGGCTGGCGATAAACTAACAAGAAACTTTCTTATAAAAAAGACCGCGTTAGCGGATCGTGACGAGAGGGGAACCAGCCGGTGCCTCAACGACCGGGTACGCCTCGGCTGCTTCGGCAGATCAACGACCGCGCGGCATTGGAACTCCTCATCTCCAGAGGCCCGCTGACCAGGGCTGAGTTGGGAGAGCTTACCGGCCTGTCCAAGGTCACATCCGGCCAGCTCCTGGCCCGGCTGGAGACGCGCGGGCTGGTCACGGCCGCGGGGGAGCGACCCGGCGGGCGCGGCCCCAACGCCGCGCTGTACGGGGTCAACCCCTCCAGCGCGTACGTCGCCGGGCTGGAGGTGCTGCCGGACAGCGTGACGGCCGCCGTCGCCGACATCACCGGCACGGTCGTCGCGCAGGTGACCGTGGACCCGAGCGAGGCCCGCGATCCCGTGCGCATCGTCCACGAGGCCGTTCAGCGGGCCTGCGGGACGGCCGGGATAGAACTCACCCGGCTGCGCTGCTTCGTCATCGGCACGCGCGGCGTCGTCGATCCGCTCACCGGCGACGTGCGCTACTCGGTCGACCTGCCCACCTGGCACGTCGGCATCCTGGCCGGGCTGCGCACCCTGCTCGGCGAATGCGTGATCATCGAGAACGACGTCAACCTGGCGGCTCTCGCCGAGCAGACGTACGGCGCCGCGCGGGGCGCCGACGACTTCGTGATCCTGTGGACCGGCGTCGGCCAGGGCCTCGGCGTCATGCTCGGCGGTCGGCTGCACCGCGGCATCACCGGCGGCGCGGGCGAGATCGGCTGGCTGCCCGTCCCCGGGGAACCGCTGCCGAGCGCGGTCACCGCGCCGCAGACCGGCTCCTTCCAGCGCCTCGTCGGAGGAGAGGGGCTGTGGAACCTGGCCCGCGCGCACGGCGTCGCCGCGGCGGACCTGCTGGACACCGAGGTGGCCGACCTGGTCCGTACGGCGATCGACGCCGGCAACGAGGCCTTCGTCGAGGACCTGGCCGGGCGGCTCGCGGTCGGGGTCGCGGCGGTCTCCGTGGTCCTCGACCCGGGACTCGTCGTGCTCGGCGGTGACGTGGGCAGGGCCGGCGGCGTTCACCTTGCGGAGCGCGTCGAGGAGGCGGTGGCCCGGGTGTGCCCGAGCCGTCCCACGGTGATGGCGACCGGAGTGGAGGGCAATCCCGTTCTCATGGGTGCAATCGTCGCGGCACTGGACCGAGCGCGTGAAGAGGTCTTCTCGGACACCGTCTGACGATAGATTGCTCCTTATGTCCGACTCTCCTCGTGATCGCTCCGCCGCGCCCGGCCTCGCCGAAGGCCCGGTGCTCATCTCCGACCCTCGCGTGACCTCGATCGGCGTGAACGAGTGCGGGGAGAAGCTGAGCGACGTACGGGGGCGGCTGCGGGTGGACGGACGGCTCGCCGACCCCGCCGGGGCCTACGCCCACCTGCGTGAGGGGCTGCTCGCCCGTCTCGAGGAGGCCCAGGAGCGCCTGCCCGCCGGATGCAACCTGGTGGTGGTCGAGGGCTACCGCCCGCCGGCGCTGCAGACGAAGTATTTCGAGGAGTACAAGGACGAGTTGCGGGCGGCGTTCCCCCACATGTCGGGCGCGGAGCTGCACGTCGCCGCGAGCCGGTACGTCTCGCCGATCGAGGTGGCCCCGCACACGGCGGGCGCGGCCGTCGACCTCACGCTGTGCGACGACGACGGGGTGGAGCTCGATATGGGCACGGCGGTCAACGCCACCCCCGAGCAGAGCGGCGGCGCGTGCTACACCGCCGCCCCCGTGGAAGCCGAGGCGCGGCGCAACCGCGACGTCCTGCGCGCGGCCCTGGAGGCGGCCGGGCTGGTCAACTATCCGACCGAGTGGTGGCACTGGTCGTACGGCGATCGCTACTGGGCCATGACCCTCCGCGCCCCCGCCGCCATCTACGGCCCCGTCGAACTGTAGGAATCCATGCCCCCGCCGGCGCGTCCGCGGGGCGAGCGCGCCGCTCCGGGCCACGACCTGGTCGAGCATCACGGTGAGCGGGTGAGCGGCCTTACGCCGAGCGCGCGGGGGTCTGTGCCGGTTCTGGGGTGACCGGTGCCCGGGATGGGCGCGGCCCCGCCTGCTGAACGCCAACCTGGTCACGCGCGGATGCGCAGACCGCGGGGGGTGGGGTGGAACCCGGCGGCCTCCAGGGCATCCGCCAGGGGCGAGTCGGCGATCGCGGTGCCGTCGGCCCGCTCGACGGTGAGCTTGCCCAGGGCCCCCCGCTTCACCGCGACGGCCAGGGCCTGCACGGCCGGCCGCAGGTCCTCCTCGGGCCCGGACGAGAGCAGGGTCTTCCCGCCGCGCTCCACGTAGAGGATCAGCGCACCCTCCACCAGCACCACCAGCGCGCCGGCCTTGCGGCCCGGCTTGTGGGTCACGTCGTCCGTGCGGTCCGGCCAGGGCAGGGCCGCGCCGTAAGGGTTGGCCGGGTCGGTCGCCGCGAGCACGACCGCACGGCGGGGCGGCGGCGAGGCGGGGATCGACCACAGGTCCTCGGCCGGAGCGGGGCGCGTGGAGGACATGGCGCGCATGCGGTCGACCGCGCCCGGCAGGGCGAACTGGGCGCCGCCCAGACCCTCGACGAAGTAGCCCCGGCGGCACCGGCCGCTCTCCTCGAAGGCGCGCAGCACCTGGTAGACGGCGGAGAACCCGCCGGGCAGGCGCTCGGCCGCGATGCCGCCCCTCGTCAGCACGCCGTGCCGCTCCAGCAGGACTTCGGCCTGCGCGTGCGCCCGCTGGGTGGCGTCGGACGACGGCGAGGGCAGCAGCCACCACCGGCCGCTCACGGTCGGCGGGCCGCTTCTCGTCGGCAGCACCGCGCGGCGGCGCCTGGTCGCCGCAGGCCGGTGGGCGGGCCGCCCGGTGCCCAGCGTCGAGCGAAGCGGGGCGAGCGTGTCGCCGGTGACCCGGCCCGCCCAGACGAGGTCCCACAGGGCCGCCGCGAGTGTCGTGTCGTCCGGCACCGCGCTCGCACGCGCGACACCCGCCGCGCCGTCAGGCCCCATTGCGCCCTGACGGGCGAACGCGCCCGGGCCGGTGCCGGTGGGCTCGGTGGATGTCCCCGGCGTGGTGCCGCCTTCGTCCCCTTCGGGTCGTGCGGCGGTGCCGGGCTGGGCTGACTCCGCGGTGCCGGGCTGGGCGGCGGGCGTCCCGGTGGCACCGGTGACGCGGCCGAGGATTCTGGCCCGGCGGGCCGAGGCGGCGTCCGGGCCGGACAGGGGCGGCACCTGGTCGCCGAGCGCCGCCGCCGCGATCCGGTTGGACAACTCGCGGAAGAACAGCGCGCCGCCCCCGCTCAGGATCTCCAGGATCTGCTCGTGCAGCGGAGTCATGGTGATCTCAGACGGTGTGGGGAGCAGCAGGGGTGCGGTGTCGGCGAAGTAGAGACCGACCCACCCGTCGCCGCCGGGCAGGGAGCCCTGGCCCACCCATACGACCTCACCGGACGAGGTCAGCTCGTCGAGCAGGGCGGGGGAGTATCCGGGCACCCGCGCGGGGAGCACCAGCGACTCCAGCGCGGAAGCGGGGACGGCCGCTCCCTGCAACCGTTCGATCGCCGTGATCAGAGCGTCCATCGCCCGCGCCGAGCCGTGGCCCTCCTGCCGCACCGGACCCGCGTGCCACCCCTCCGGCCGCGTCGGATCCTCCCGCCATGCCGGGCGCTGCCCGCCGTAGCCGCTCTGTGCTTGCAGACCCCCCTGTGCTTGCAGACCCCTCTGTGCTTGCAGACCCCTCTGTGCTTCCAGGCCCCTCTGTGTCTCCTGGCCCATTTGTGCGCCGAAGCCGCCCTGCGTACCGAAGCCGCTATGGGCACCGGGCCCCGTCGGCCCGGTCCTGCCGCCGTTCCCGCCCGGTCCGCCGCCGGTCGGCGTGATGCTCTGCGGGACGATGCCGTGCCAGGCGGGCAGGAACGCCGCCAGCGTCTCCGGTGGGACCGGTTCGACCTCCTTGCGGAGCCGCGCCAGCGACCGGCGCCGCAGCAGCCGCAGCACCCCGGCGTCGCACCACTCCTCGCCCCGGCCCCCGGGGCGGAACTCGCCCGCGACCACCCTGCCCGCCGCCGCGAGACGGCGCAGCGCCTCGTCGACCACCGCGACGCCCACGCCGAAGCGCGCGGCGGCCGTGCCGGACGAGAACGGCCCGCGAGTGCGGGCGTGGCGTGCGACCAGGTCGCCGAGCGGATCGGGGGCGGCGGCCCGGCCCGGCCCGGCGGGCCCACCGGCGAGGGGCGCTTCGAGGAACTCGTGCGGGACGCCCACCGGCAACGGCACTCCGAGCGCGTCGCGCAGGCGCCAGGCGTCCTCCACCGCGGCCCATTGCTCGTGGCCCGCCACGCGTATCCGGATGGCCCGGCGCGCCCGTTCCAGGTCGGCGAGCCAGGCGGGGTCGCCCTCCCGGATCGAGACGTCCTGGGCGAGCAGCGGGCCGTGCGAGCGCAGCAGGTCGGCGAGGTCCTCGGCGTCGCGCAACGGCCTGTCCAGCCGCGTCAGCTCCCGCTCGGTCTCGGCGACGACATCCGGGTCGAGCAGCTCCCGCAGGTCGGCCTGCCCCATGAGCTCGGCGAGGAGCGCGGTGTCGAGGGCGAGCGCCTGCGCCCGCCGCTCGGCCAGCGGCGCGTCGCCCTCGTACATGAACGCGCCGATGTAGTTGAACAGCAGCGACGCCGCGAACGGGGACGCCTGGGAGGTCTCCACCTCGACCACCCGCACCCGGCGGGCGGCGACGTCGCGCATGAGCTCCACCAGGCCCGGCACGTCGAAGACGTCCTGCAGGCACTCGCGCATCGTCTCCAGCACCACCGGGAACCCGGCGTACTTGCTCGCGACGCCGAGCAGGTGGGCCGCCCGCTGGCGCTGCTGCCACAGGGGGCTGCGCCTGCCGGGCGAGCGGCGGGGCAGCAGGAGGGCGCGTCCGGCGCACTCCCGGAACCGGGAGGCGAACAGGGCGGAGCCGCCCAGCTCCTCCACGACGATCTGCTCGATCTCCTCGGCGTCGAACACCGCGACGTCGGTCGGCGCGTCCTCGAAGGTGTCGGGCACGCGCAGCACGATGCCGTCGTCGGAGTGGACGGCCTGGACGTCGACGCCATACCGCTCGCGCAGCCGTCGCCCGACGGCGAGCGCCCAGGGGGCGTGGACCCGCGCGCCGAAGGGGGAGTGGATCACTATGCGCCAGTCGCCCAGCTCGTCGCGGAACCGCTCGACCACGAGCGTGCGGTCGTCGGGCACGTAGCCCGTCGCCTCCCGCTGCTCGGTCAGGTAGGCGAGCAGGTTGCCGACGGCGTAGTCGTCGAGCCCCGCCGCGCGGATCCGCTCGCGCGCCGGCGCCGAGCCGCCCCGGCCGCCCGCCCCGGCGGCCGACAACTCGCGGAGGAACGCGCCGATCGCCCGGCCCAGCTCGGCGGGCCGGCCCGGCGCGTCTCCGTGCCAGAACGGCAGCTTGCCCGGCTGGCCGGGGGCGGGGGAGACCAGGACCCGGTCGGCGGTGATGTCCTCGATCCGCCACGAGGTGGCGCCCAGCACGAACACGTCGCCGACGCGGGACTCGTAGACCATCTCCTCGTCCAGCTCGCCCACGCGCGACGCCTTGTCGCCCACCAGGAACACGCCGAACAGCCCGCGGTCGGGGATGGTGCCCCCGTTGGTCACCGCCAGGCGCTGGGCACCGGGACGGCCCTGGAGGGTGCCCGTCACCCGGTCCCACACGATGCGCGGCCGTAGTTCCGCGAACTCCTCGCTCGGGTAGCGCCCGGCGAGCATGTCGAGCGTCGCCTCCAGCGCGCTGCGCGGCAGCGTGGCGTACGGCGCGGCCCGGCGCACCACCGCCTCCAGCGAGTCGACCGTCCACTCGTCGAGCGCGGTCATCGCGACGATCTGCTGGGCCAGCACGTCGAGGGGATTGCGCGGATAGCGGATCTCCTCGATCTGCCCCGTGCGCATACGCTCGGCCACGACGGCCGTCTGAACCAGGTCGCCCCGATATTTGGGGAAGATCACGCCTCGGGACACGGCCCCGACCTGGTGCCCGGCGCGGCCGATGCGCTGCAGGCCGCTCGCCACGCTGGGCGGCGCCTCGACACAGGCCACCAGGTCGACCGACCCCATGTCGATGCCCAGCTCCAGGCTGGAGGTGGCGACCACCGCGGGCAGGCGGCCCGACTTCAGCGCCTCCTCGATCTGGGACCGCTCCTCCTTGGAGACGGAGCCGTGATGCGCCCGCACCACCTCGGGGATCGCGCCTCCCGAGGCCCCCGCCTGGGCCATCATCTCCGACGGCATGGCCGCCGGGCCGGTCCGCCAGGCATCCGCGCGCTGGTCATCCGGCCATAGGGCGTCCGTCCGCCCGGTGCCCCTGTGCTCGGCGTCCGCGTGCTCGGCGTCCGCGTGCTCGGCGTCCGCGCGCCGGGCATCAGGTCCGTCGCGCCGGTCCGACCATTGCGCGTGCAACTCCTCGAAGGCGTCCGACCAGTGGGCCGGATCTCCCAGGCCCGGGCTCGGACCCTCGCCCCGCGCGGGAGCGGCCCGCCGTTCCCAGGCGAGCTCGTTGAGCCGGGTGCACAGGCGCTCCGACAGACGCCGGGAGTTGGCGAAGACGATCGTGGACCGATGGGCCTCGATCAGGTCGAGAAGGTGCTCCTCGACGTGCGGCCAGATGCTCCTGCGGTGCTCCGGCGACTCGCCGTCCGCGCCGGGCGGAGGCGGGGCCAGCTCGGTCATGTCCTCCACCGGGACCACGACGTCGACCTCGATGACCTTCTCCGAGGGCGGCTGCACGACCGTGGCCGGGCGGGACCCGCCGAGGAACGTCGCCACCTCCTCGGCCGGCCGTACGGTCGCCGACAGCCCGATGCGCTGGGCCGGAGCCGGCAACAGGGCGTCGAGCCGCTCCAGCGTCAGCGCGAGGTGAGCCCCGCGCTTGGTCCCGGCGACGGCGTGGACCTCGTCCACGATCACGGTTTCGACGCCGCGCAGCGCCTCGCGCGCCTGCGACGTGAGGATCAGGAACAGGGATTCGGGCGTCGTGATCAGGATGTCGGAGGGCCGGGCGGCGAAACGGCGTCGCTCCTCGGCCGCGGTGTCTCCGGAGCGGATCGCCACCGAGATGTCGGGGGCGGGCAGGCCCATCCGCAGCGCCGTCTGCCGGATGCCGGTGAGCGGGGCCCGCAGGTTCCGCTCGACGTCCACCGCGAGGGCCTTCAAGGGGGAGACGTACACGACCCGGCACGGCCGGGGCGGCTCCCCGTCATCCTTCCGGCCGCGTCGCGCGCCGCGACGGCCGCCGGGCTGCCCCGCCACAGATCCGCCGGGCAGCTCGCCCTGCCGCGCCGGGGCAGATCCGCTGAGCCGCTCGCCGGGCCGCACCCCGGACCCGCCGTCCCGCTCCTCCCGTGCCGCCACGTCTCCCGGCGAGGCCGGGCCCGCCGTGTGCTCGACGGCGAGGCGATCGATGGCCCACAGGAAGGCCGCGAGCGTCTTGCCTGATCCGGTGGGAGCGACCACGAGCGTGTTCTCGCCCCGCGCGATCGACGACCACGCGCCCTCCTGCGCGGCGGTCGGTGTCGCGAAGGCGCCGGTGAACCACTCCCTGGTCACCGGGCTGAAGCCGTCGATCGCACCCACCTGCCCATCATGCATCGCCCCACCGACAGAAAACGCCGCGCCGCCATCCCGTCACCAGGTGAGAGGCAAGTGCCGGGCAAGCCGGCCCAGGCAGGCTGATCCCGTACGACGCGACCACGATCTTCGACGGATGGGGAGACGACATGTTCGGCAGGACGAGCCGCACCGACCGGCAGGACCTCGCCCACCAGGCCAGCCAGGCCCGCCAGGCCCGCGAGTCGCGGTACGAGGCGCTGCGGGCGGAACGCGCGGAATGGGTCGGCTGGCGAAGATGGCTGCTCTCCTGACCCCGGATGGCATGAGATGCCGCTGTCGGGACAATCTTCCTCAGTATGGAAATCGACTACGCGGCCATCGAGGCGGAGCGCGCGCGGATTCGCGAGCGCTACCTGGGCGAGCGCCGTGCCGCCAGCAGCGCGAGGGGCCTGCACCACTTCGCGCTGATCTCGTCTGACGTCGAGCGGACGATCCGCTTCTACCACGAGCTCCTCGAGTTCCCGTTGACCGAGATCTTCGAGAACCGCGACTACCGCGGGTCCAACCACTTCTTCTTCGACATCGGCAACGGCAACCTGCTGGCGTTCTTCGACCTCCCCGGCCTCGACCTGGAGCCGTACAAGGAGGTCCTCGGCGGGCTCCACCACATCGCGATCTCCGTGGAGCGGGCGACGTGGGAGCGCCTGCGCGGCAAGCTCGACGCCGCCGGTGTGCCGTACCAGGTGGAGAGCGGCAGTTCGATCTACTTCCAGGACCCGGACGGCGCCCGCCTGGAGCTGCTCGCCGACCCGCTCGGCGAGATGTACGGCACCCGCGTCATGTGACGCCGTCTCCCGCAGGCGGGAAGCGAGCGCCGCGGCCGGACGGGTCAGACCGGCCGCGGCGTCATACTGAACCCATGCGCCTCACAGACTTCTGGAACAAGATGCGCCGCCACTTCGGCGAGGCGTACGCGGAGTCGTGGGCGAAGGACTACGTCATCGCCGGGCTCGGCGGGCGCACGGTCGAGCAGGCCCTCGCGGAGGGCGTGGCGGCCAAGCAGGTCTGGCAGGCCGTCTGCCAGGAGGTCGACGTGGACCCCAGGCTGCGCTGACGCCCCCTCTTCCACCCTGCCGACAGTCCGCCGCAGCGGCGGCGCCGCCGTCTCACCGCGCCCGCAGGTGCCGCTCGGCGGTGGTCTGCGCCGACTCCACTCCGTGACCGCAGTGGTGTGATCCCGCCACGCGCCGAACCGGCACATCCATGACTCACTTCTTCCTTCGCCTACGACAACCACTTGAACGCCGGTTGAGTCCTTGCTAGCTTGTTGAGCGAATGAACACGGAGGAAGCTCATGAGCGGAGACCACTTCACTCCCGATGAGGCTCTGCAGGAGATCGGGCGTGTGGGCCGGCGGGTTCGGCATTCCTCGCGCGGGCCCGGACGGGCGTACCTGTTCGTGGGACTGGCCACGATGGTCTACTGGCCGGCGATCTTCCTCGGCGGCCATCCGTTGCCGTTGATCGCCGGGCTCGGGTGGGTCGTCGTGACGATCGCCCTGTGCGTGTACTGGGCCCGGCTGCGGGTTCACGACCGGCTGATGAAGCGGATCAACGGGCCGGTTTCGGCCGCGTACGTGGTGACGATGATGCTGCCGTTCGTCGTCGGCGTCTGGCTGCGGCCCGACCGGCCCGCGGCGGGCTGGACGGCGGCGTTCGTCGCGCTGTCGGTGCTCGCCGGGCTGCCCATGGTGTACGGCGGGCTCCGGGTGATGAGGAACCGATGACCGCCCACCCGCGCCACGAGCTCGACGAGATCATCCACGCGCCGGTGCGGCTGTCGATCATGGCGGCCCTGGCCGCGGCGGACAGGGCCGACTTCCGCTTCCTCCGCGACACCATCGAGGTCAGCGACTCGCTGCTCAGCAAGCACATCCTCACGCTCGAACAGGCCGGCTACGTCCGGGTGGAGAAGACCTTCGTCGGCAAGCGCGCACGCACCTGGCTCTCGCTGACCGATCAGGGGCGTATGGCCTTCGAGACATACATGGACGTTCTGCGACGAATTGTGGAGGCGACCCCCCATGCTTGAGATCGACGGCCTGCGTAAACGCTATGGAGACAAGACCGCCCTCGACGGGGTGGGCTTCACCGTACGGCCCGGCGAGATGTTCGGGTTCGTCGGCGCCAACGGCGCGGGCAAGACGACGACGATGCGGATCGTCATGGGCGTGCTCGACGCCGACTCCGGCGAGGTGCGCCTCGACGGGCGCCCGGTGACGTACGACGACCGCCGCACGTTCGGCTACATGCCGGAGGAGCGCGGCCTCTACCAGAAGATGAAGGTCGCCGAGCAGATCGAATACTTCGGCAGGCTCCACGGGCTCGCCCCCGCCGCCGCGCGCTCGGCCACCGCCGCGCTGATCGAACGGCTCGGCCTGGTCGAGCGGAGTGACGACGCCGTGGAGGCGCTGTCGCTCGGCAACCAGCAGCGGGTGCAGCTCGCCGTCGCGCTCGTCCACGAGCCGGCGGTCCTGATCCTCGACGAGCCGTTCTCGGGCCTCGACCCGCTGGCGGTCGACGCGCTCGCGGAGGTGCTCAAGGACCGCGCCGCCGCGGGCGTGCCGGTGATCTTCTCCAGCCACCAGCTCGACCTGGTCGAACAGCTCTGCGACTCGGTCGGCATCATCTCGGCGGGCCGCATGGTGGCGTACGGACCGGTCGGCGAGCTGCGCGAGCGGGAGGGCCGCGGGGTGCTGCGGGTCGTGGTCAGGAACGCCGCGCCCGGCTGGGCCGACGGCCTGCCCGGCGAGCTGACCCGTGAGGGCGACCGCGACGTCCTGCAGTGCGAGGAGGGCGACGACCAGGACATCCTGCGTACGGCGATCAGGGCGGGCAAGGTGGAGCACTTCGGCCGCAGGCAGCCGACGCTGGCCGAGATCTTCAGGGAGGCGGTGGCATGAACGGGCTGTGGCTGGTGGCCCAGCGGGAGATCCGCACGCGCGTCAGGACGAAGTCGTACCTGATCAGTCTGGCGGTCAGCGCGGTCCTGGTGGCCGCGCTGGCGTTCCTGCCGAAGGTCCTCGGCGGGGACGACACCTACGACGTGGGCGTCGTAGGCGACGCGCCCCCGCCCGCGGCTCAGCTCGCGTACTCCAGGTGGCCGGACGAGGCGGCCGCGAGGAAGGCCGTGATCGACGGCGACCTCGACGCGGCCCTGATCAACGGGGACAAGGTCCTCGCGAACGGCGAACTCGACCAGCGGCTGGGGCTGATCCTGGAGAGCGCCCACCGTGACCATCAGATCAAGGCGGCCGGCCTCACGATCACGCCGCTGACGGTGGAGTCGGTCGGCGTCGACGCCCGCTACCAGGGCGTGCGCACCGGCATCGCCACGCTGATCGTGATGGTGCTGTTCTTCCTGCTCATCTACTCCTCGATGTTCGTCGCCATGGGCGTGGTGGAGGAGAAGGGCAGCCGCATCGTGGAGATCCTGCTCACCTCGGTGCGTCCCTGGCAGCTCCTGGGCGGCAAGATCGTCGGGCTGGGTTCGCTGGGGCTGGTCAACCTCGTCGTGGTCATCGCCGCCGGTCTTTCGGCGTCGTTCGCGACCGGCTTCACGGCCGATCTGCCCCCCGGAATGGGGGGAATCGTGGTCAGCGCGGTCGTCTGGTTCGTGCTGGGCTACGCCTTCTTCTCGGCGCTCGCCGCCGCCTTCGGCTCCCTGGTGTCGCGGCAGGAGGAGCTCAACACCGTCCTGACGCCGATGACCATGCTCATGATGTTCACCTACCTGACGGCCTACTTCGCCGCCGTCGAGCCGACGGGCACGGTCGCGCGCGTGCTGTCGTTCGTGCCGCCGTTCTCCTCGATGGTCATGCCCGTGCGTACGGCGGCCGTCGACGTGCCGCTGGGGGAGATCCTCATCGCCGGAGCGCTCATGATCGTGGCCGTGGTGGCCGTCCTGCTGGGCGCGGCCCGCGTCTACCGGCGGGCGGTGCTCCGCACCGGCGCCCGGGTCAAGCTGGGCGAAGTCGTCCGCTGACGGCCGGGAGCGCCCGCTGGAGGGTCAGGGTTGCCGGGAGAGTGTCTGACTGATCAGTTCGGCCGCGCGGCCGGGGTCGTCGGCGCTCTCCTGGCCGCCCGGGGCCCACAGGAACATCCAGCCTTCCTTGGCGGGCGTCGCGAAGACGATCGTCTGCCTGCCGGTGTCCGGGTGCCAGACGGACAGGACGGGATCGTCCGTGCCGAGCAGTCGCGCGGTGAGACCGCGCTCGGGGAGTCGCGCCGCGAGCGCCTCAAGGTGGGCCAGGCGCTGTCCGCTGTAGTCGCCGGTGCCCGTCACGTGGCCCCTCCAGCGGGAGATCCAGCTTTGCTACAAGGATCGTCCCAGGTCAGCGCGCTGACAACCACGCTGGGGTAACGCCCGGGAATGTAACGGCGCGGTTGGGATGCCGTTCCCTCGCCGCGCACCGTGGCGGTTCGGGCATTGATCGAACAGCCGTTCGGCTATATTGGACTGGTCGCCGCCGGGGTGCGCGCCGTCACGGCGCCGGGGCGCGACAGGCTCCCGGCCCGCCTTTCGGGGCGGCGTGCGGGAAGCCCCGGAAAATGTCGGTGGCACCCCGTAGTTTTTCGGTGACCGAGTAGACGACCACCCTCCAGGGGGCACCCAATGGCAATCAACGACCGCGAGAAGGCCCTTGAGACCGCCCTCGCGCAAATCGAGCGGCAGTTCGGCAAGGGCAGCGTCATGCGTCTCGGAGACGACGCGCGTGCCCCGATCGAGGTCATCCCCACCGGTTCGATCGCTCTCGACGTCGCCCTCGGCATCGGCGGCTATCCCCGCGGCAGGATCGTCGAGGTGTACGGCCCCGAGTCCTCCGGTAAGACGACGGTCGCCCTGCACGCCGTGGCCAACGCCCAGAAGGGCGGCGGCATCGCCGCGTTCATCGACGCCGAGCACGCCCTCGACCCCGAGTACGCCAAGAAGCTGGGCGTCGACGTCGACGCGTTGCTCGTCTCCCAGCCGGACACCGGTGAGCAGGCGCTGGAGATCGCGGACATGCTGATCCGCTCCGGCGCCGTCGACATCATCGTGATCGACTCGGTCGCGGCCCTCGTGCCGAAGGCCGAGATCGAGGGCGAGATGGGCGACAGCCACGTCGGTCTCCAGGCCCGCCTCATGTCGCAGGCCCTGCGCAAGATCGCCGGCGCGCTGAACCAGACCCGGACCACCGCCATCTTCATCAACCAGCTCCGCGAGAAGATCGGCGTCATGTTCGGAAGCCCCGAGACCACCACGGGTGGCAAGGCGCTGAAGTTCTACGCGTCGGTGCGGCTGGACGCGCGCAGGATCGAGACGCTCAAGGACGGCACCGAGCCGGTCGGCAACCGGACCCGGGTGAAGGTCGTCAAGAACAAGATGGCCCCGCCCTTCCGCCAGGCCGACTTCGACATCCTGTACGGCATCGGCATCTCCCGCGAGGGCGGGCTGATCGACATGGGCGTCGAGCACGGGTTCGTGCGCAAGGCCGGCGCCTGGTACACGTACGAGGGCGACCAGCTCGGGCAGGGCAAGGAGAACGCCCGCAACTTCCTGAAGAACAACCCCGACATCGCCAACGAGATCGAGAAGAAGATCAAGGAGAAGCTCGGGGTCGGGCCGCGGCTCGACTCGCCGAGCGAGCCCGTCGCCGCTCCGGCGGCGCCGCCCGCCCCCACGTCCGGCCGGGGCAGCAAGGCGGCCAGCGCGCCCAAGCCGGGTGACGTCTGAGCGCAGGCATGAGGCGCGACGAGCCCCCCGGCCCGGACGACGGGATCGGGCCGGGGGACTGGAACTCGGGACCCTGGGGGCCGGTCGAGGAGCCGTCAGGGCCGGCTGAGGACGCGTCCGCGACGATCGCCGCCCTGCGTGCGGAGATCGCGCGTGCGGAGATCGGGCGCGCGGAGATCGGGCGGGCGGAGATCGGGCGCGCGGAGGCGAGTCAGGACGCCGGCGGGGCCGGACGGCGGCGTCGGGGACGTGGCGGTCGGCGAGGAGACCGGGCAGGCCTGGGAGACCGGGATGCGCTGGGAAACCGGGATGCGCTGGGAGACCGGGATGCGCTGACAGACTCGGAAGCGCAGGGAGACCCGGATGCGCTGACAGACTGGGGAGCGCTGACCGACCGGGGAGCCCGGCGAGGCAGGCGAGAGCGTAAGAGGTCCGGCGGGTGGCTTCCCGACGGCCCGCAGGAAGGCGCGGCGGCGAGCGACGGACCGCCGGCCGACCCCGAGGCGGTGGCCAGAGCCATCTGCCTGCGGCTGCTGACGATGGCGCCCAAGACCCGGGCCCAGCTCGCGGACGCCCTGCGCAAGCGGGAGGTGCCCGAGGAGGCGGCGAACGCCGTGCTGGAGCGGTTCTCCGAGGTCGGGCTCATCGACGACGAGGCGTTCGCCGCCGCGTGGGTGAGCTCCCGGCACACCGGTCGCGGGCTCGCCCGCCGCGCGCTCGCCCAGGAACTGCGGCAGCGCGGCGTGGCCGAGGAGACGGTCAAGGACGCCGTCGGGCGACTCGATCCGGACGAGGAGGCCGAGACCGCACGCAGGCTGGTGGATCGGAAGCTGGCCGCCACCCGCGGGGTGGAGCCGCAGGCGCGCATGCGAAGACTGGTCGGCATGCTGGCCCGCAAGGGCTACTCTCCAGGCCTGGCCTTCCGTGTGGTCCGAGAGGCGATCGAGGCCGAAGGCAGCCCGTCGGATGGGCTTCCGGATACCTTCGAGTGAGCCATAGCACCACGCAAAAGTCACTTGACAGGGCATCTTTGCTTGCTCGTTACCTCTCTGACGCTTAATCTCGACCGCAGTGAGGAGTTACTCCGCGCAGCGCGGATTGCCATAACGGTGTACCACGACGGACGAGAGACATTGACCGGCCTTCGGGCCATTTCGGTCGCCCCTCGGGGCGCCCGGGCATTGCGACGATATTTGTCCTGGTGACGCCACCGGGCGCTGCCGTGCTGCGCGTGTGACCCCTGCCAATAGTTGTCGTGAGGGGTGAGCGCGCATGGACACGATCGTGATCGTTCTTGCGGTTGCGGTAGTGCTGCTGGCTCTCGTGATGATCGCCGCCCTCGTCATAGTCATGCGCCGCACCGGCGCCGTCGCACCGTCCGGCCCCTCGTCCGAGCAACTCGCCGAGGTGAAGGCCGAGGTCAACGAGGAACTCGAACGGGCCAGACGCGAGGCCGAGGAGATCCGCACGAAGGCGGAGCATGACGCGGGGGAGATTCTCAAGAAGTCGGAGACACTCGCCGAGAGTGCCGCGCTGACGCGCAAGGAGGTCGAGGAGGAGGCGCGGATCCTCAAGACGGAGCTCAAGGAGCTGCGCTCTGACCTCGAACGCCGCGAGAACCGGCTGGCCGAGCGCGAGCAGCGGCTCGACGAGGAGGCGCGCAGGCAGGCCGAGCGGGCCCGCAAGCTGGCCGAGACCGAGACCGAGCTGGCCGACCGCCGCGAGGAGCTGGAGCGGGTGGCCGAGCGGCGACAGGAGATCCTGGAGCGGGTCGCCGGCCTGACGGCCGAGCAGGCCAAGGGGGAGCTGGTCAAGGAGATCGAGAACCAGGCCAAGCGCGAGGCCGCGCTGATCGTCCGGGAGATCGAGGGCGAGGCCCGGAAGGAGGGCGAGAAGCGCGCCTGCAAGATCGTGACGTTGGCCGTGCAGCGGGTCGCCACCGAGCAGACGGCCGAGTCTGTGGTGAGCGTCCTCCATCTGCCCGGCGACGAGATGAAGGGCCGCATCATCGGCCGCGAGGGCCGCAACATCAGGGCCTTCGAGTCCACCACCGGGGTCAACCTGATCATCGACGACACGCCGGAGGCGGTGCTGCTGTCGTGTTTCGACCCGGTCCGCCGGGAGACGGCCAGGCTGACGCTGGAGAAGCTCGTGCTCGACGGCCGGATCCACCCGCAGCGCATCGAGGAGGCGTACGAGCGGAGCAAGGCCGAGGTGCGAGACCTGTGCGTGCGGGCGGGAGAGGACGCGCTGGTCGAGCTGGGCATCACCGAGATGCACCCCGAGCTGGTCACCCTGCTGGGCCAGCTCCGCTACCGCACCTCCTATGGCCAGAACGTGCTCAAGCACCTGATCGAGTCGGCGCACATCGCCGGGATCATGGCCTCCGAGCTGCGGCTCGACCGTGACCTCGTCAAGCGCTGCGCGCTTCTGCACGACATCGGCAAGGCGCTCACCCACGAGGTCGAGGGCAGCCACGCGATGATCGGCGCGGAGATCGCCCGGCGGTACGGCGAGCACGAGGACGTCGTCCACGCCATCGAGGCGCACCACAACGAGGTGGAGGTCAGGACCGTCGAGGCGGTCCTCACCCAGGCCGCGGACGCGATCAGCGGCAGCCGCCCCGGCGCCCGGCGCGAGTCCCTGGAGGCGTACGTCAAGCGGCTGGAGCGCCTGGAGGAGATCGCCCAGTCGTACGACGGCGTGGACAAGGTCTTCGCCATGCAGGCGGGCCGGGAGATCCGGGTCATGGTCAGGCCCGAGAACGTGGACGACATCCAGGCACAGGTCATCGCCAGGGACGTCGCCAAGCAGGTCGAGGAGGAGCTGACCTACCCCGGCCAGATCCGGATCACCGTGGTCCGCGAGTCCCGCGCCACGGAATTCGCCCGGTAGAGCCTCGCCCGGTGAAGCACGGCCAAGGGCCCCCGCCCACTAATGGGCGGGGGCCCCGGTCGTGCGGGGGACGCCCCGGCGGGACGCCCCCTGATCAGGCGGCTAAGCCTTGAGGCTGAGCGCGTCGGCGAGGTCGTTGAGCGCCTTCGCCAGCGTCGCCTGCGCGCCGACGGAGGTGTCGAGCTGGTGGGAGACGGCCCGAAGCTGCGCCACGGCGGCGTTCTTCTGCGGCCCGTCGGTGAACCGCTCGGCCCGGTCGACGAACTTTCGCACGTTGTCGGCCGTGGCCTTCTTCATGGTGCCGGTGCGCAGCGCCTGCGCGTAGTAGGCGCGAACCAGCGGGAAGCTCGCCGGCCACGTCACCCGGGGCTGGTGCTGGCTGTTGAACCGGTCGAAGGTGGCCGTGGCCGCCGCGTCGATCTCGGCCTGGTCCAGGTGCTCGCTCGGAGTCAGCGTGAACGCGTCGAACCCGCGGGCGATCTCGCTGCCGTAGACATGGCCGTTGTAGTAGTACGCGGACCAGAAACCACCGAGGAGCAGAGAGGCCGCGCTGACCGGACCACGGTCGAAGTACGCGATCTCATGCGGGTTGGCCGAGTCGGTGAAGTCGAACACCGAGACGCCGCCCTGATACCAGGCCTGGACCATGATGTCCCGGCCGGGCACGGGAACGAGCGATCCGTTGTGCGCGACGCAGTTCTCCTGGTTCGTCTGCGGCACCGGCAGCTTGTAGTAGCTGCGGAACTTCAGCTTGCCGTCGACGATGTCGAAGATGGCGTCCGCGCCCCACGACGGTTCGTCGGTGACCCGGCAACGCGCCGCGCTGCCGCCGCCCCACTCGTCCGTGAAGACGACCTTGGTCCCGTCGTTGTTGAACGTGGCCGAGTGCCAGTACGCGAAGTTCGGGTCCGTCACCGCGTCGAGCCGCTTCGGGTTGGCCGGGTCGGAGATGTCGATCAGGAGTCCGTTGCCCGCGCACGCCCCGGCCGCGAGGCCGATCTCGGGGTAGGCCGTGATGTCGTGGCAGTGGGTGGTGACGGGCGACGGCGACCAGGCAGAGCCGGACGGGTGCCGCGGGGTCTGCGGGGTGTTCTGCAGACCGTTGATCGCCCCGGTCTCCGGGTCGGTGAACAGGCGCGGCGTGGAGACGATCGCCGCGTTCTGCGGCGCGGCCACCGGCACCTTGATTACCTCGATACGCCACTGGGACGTGTTCGGGTCGGTCGCCGCGGTGTTGGCGCAGCCCGCGAGCTCGGAACCCGAGCGGATGCTCGCCGTGCCCTGTACGTAGACGTACACGTTGTCCGGGTCGTTCTTGCCGGTGACCAGGGTGTGCGTGTGCGAGCCACGGCAGGTCTGGACGGCCGCCACCTGGACCGGCTTGCTGATGTTGCTGATGTCGAAGACCCGGACGCCGCGGAAGCGGTCCGGGTTCACGGTGCCGCTCGCGCCCTGCGTGCCGCAGTCGATCCGGCCCCGGGTCTCCTCCACCGACATGAACAGCAGGTTGCCGTACACGGACAGGTCGCCCTGGCCGCCCGGGCACACCACGGAGGTGGCCAGGACCGGGTTCGAGGGTGTCGAGACGTCGTAGATGTTGAAGCCGGTGTAGTTGCCGACGAACGCGTACTTGCCACTGAACGCCATGTCCGAGTTCGCGTACGACGAGTTGCCCGGGCTCGATGCCTGGTAGAAGCCCTCAGGCTTGTCCCGGTGAGCCAGGAGTTCCAGCCCCTGGCTCGCCTGCTGGGCATCCAGCCAACCGGCTCCAAGGCCGGCTCGAGGATCGCTGTCGTCCGCCATGGCCGTGGCGGGCATGAGGCCCACCAGGACCGCCCCTGCGGCGACGACTCCGATCTTCCTTAATCCAGCACGCCCCCAACGTGCTGCCGCACCGCTGATTCTCAAGGGTCGCACCCCTCCTTTTCTGGTCTTGCCGGCGTGACCCATTGCGCGTGCGACAGATCCCGGGGCCCGGCCCAGCTCCCAAAAGATCTACGCGGCGTTTGGGGGACACTAACTGAATCTGGGGTGAATGTGCTATACGCCTACACATCCTCCGGTTTGGCCGATATCCCCCCAACAGCCAAAGAAGCGAGTGCAGGCCATGATCTCCCCGACCTCGTTCCGGCAGCTTCTCGCGCTCGTGCTCGCCGCTGCCGCGATCAGCGCCTGTACGGCCGAGACCACCGAACCGGCCAAGATGAACGTCGTGCAGCCGGGCGCGCCGGGACAGGGCAGCAAGGTCCTGCCGGCCGGCGACGTGCCGAGCTCCGACGGCCGGGAGTACACCGACGCCGACGTGCGGTTCATGCAGGGGATGATCCGGCATCATTCCCAGGCCCTGCGCATGACCGCGCTCGTCGCCGGGCGCAGCGAGAGCGGGGACCTCCCGCGTTTCGCCAAGCGGATCGAGATCTCCCAGCAAGACGAGATCGACCTGATGGTGCGCTGGCTCAGGGCCCGGCTCCAGCAGGTGCCGAGCGTGGGTTCCGGCGCGGGGCACGACCACGGCGGCGGAGAGATCATGCCCGGCATGCTCAGCGAGGAGCAGTTCGCCGAACTAGAGCAGGCCAAGGGGGCGCCGTTCGACCGGCTCTTCTACGAATACATGATCCAGCACCACCTGGGAGCGCTGACCATGGTGGAGCGGCTCTTCGGAGACGGGGGAGGCGAGGAGTCAGAGATCAACCAGTTCGTCACCCATGTCGACGCGGACCAGCGCATCGAGATCGACCGGATGCGCACGCTTCTCGCCAAAGCGTGACCGACCTCGTTCACCGGAAGATCTGCAGGTAGAACGACAGCTCGGCGGCGAGGGCCGCCGCCTTGGTCTCCAGCCGCCGGAACCCGTGCGCCTCGCCCTCGAACGTCAGATAGGTGCAGGGCACGCCGCGCGCCATCAGGCGCTCGGCGAACGCCCGCGACTGGGCCGGCGGCACGACCGGGTCGGCGAGCCCCTGCATGAGCAGCATGGGACAGTTCACCTGGCCGGCTCGGGCCAGCGGCTCGCGCTCGCCGTACCGGTCCTCGGGACCGACCAGCCACTCCACGTAGCGCGACTCGAAGTCGTGGGTGGCCGCGACGAGGGGCCCGAGCGCGCTGACGCCCGCCACCGAGACGCCGCCCGCGAAGACGTCCGACGCGCCGCAGGCGGCCATGACCGTCCATCCGCCCGCGCTCGCCCCGCGTACGGCGATCCGGGCGGGGTCGGCGAGGCCCTCGGCGACCAGCCACTTCGCGGCGGCGACCACGTCCTCCACGTCGGTCACGCCCCACCGGCCGCGCAGGCGCTCCCGGTAGGCCCGGCCGTACCCGCTGGATCCGCCGTAGTTGACGTCGAGCACGCCGATGCCGCGGCTGGTGAAGAACGCCTTCTCCAGGCTGAGCTCGCTCGTCGCGTGCCCGGTCGGCCCGCCGTGGACGAAGACGACGTACGGCGCGCCGCCTTCGTCCGCCTGTTCCGGCGGATACAGGTACGCGTGGACGCGCATGCCTGGCCCGGCCCCCGATTCCACAGCCCCGGATTCCACGGCCCCGAACTCCACAACACGGGGCGCCGGGAGGACCCCGGCGGGAACGTCGGCGATCTCCCGTCGCAGTTCCTCGGCGCGAGCGGTGCGAGCGGCGTGACCGGCGTGACCGGCGCGACCGGCGGCGTCGATCCGGACGACCGAACGCGGTACGTCCGCCCCGTAGCCGAGTCCGACGAGCGCGTCGCCGTCCGCGTCCAGCACGGGCGCCCACCCCTGGAAGGGGACGTCGAGGTCGGTCAGGCTGCCCGTCTCCGGGTCGAGGACGCCCAGGCGCAGGTCGCCGCGCCCGTGCAGCACGGCGAGCCGCCCGTCGCCAAGCACGGCGTACGGCAGGCCGCCGAGCTGCCACAGAGGCCCGGCGAACTCCTCCTCCGCCGGGCAGAGGGCCTCGCGCGACGACCCTGACATGTCGGCCCGGTAGAGGTTCCACCAGCCGGACCGGTCGGAGACCGCGTACAGGCGCCGCTCGTCGCACCACAGCGGCGCGAGGACCGACTCGGCCGGCCCGCCCATCACCGTCCACGTGGCGCCGTCGGACAGCCGCGTGACCCGTAGCTCGGTGCCGGTCCAGGGCATCTGCGGGTGGTTCCAGCAGATGTAGGCGAGGTGCCGCCCGTCGGGGGACGGCGTGGGCGAGGCGTAGAAGTCGCTGCCGGTGACCAGTTCGGCGATCTCTCCGGTCCCGGTCAGCTCCACGGACACGATCGAACGGGTGACCTTGGCGTCCTGGTGATGGCGTTCCCGTACGCACCACACCCGCGGCCCGTCCGGGCCGTCCTGGACCCGCAGGTCGGCGTAGCGCAGCGCGCCCGGCTCGTCGGGCTCCGGCGTGACCGGGCGGGGCCGCTCCGCGCCCAAGCCCGGCTCGTCGCCGGCGCGGGGCCGGGCGAGATAGAGCCGCTGGTCGGCATGGTGCGCGAAGACGATCCCGTGGCCGGGGACGACGACATAGGACCGCCCGCCGTACTCGTGGACGCGCGTACGGGCGTCCCAGGGCGCGGGAAGCAGGTCGGTGAGGGCGCCGTCGGCGGCCCGGTGGACGACCGTACGGCGGCCGCCCTCGGCGGGGCGGTCCTCCTCCCACCACGTCTCCGGGCCCAGCACGGCGGGGAAGCCGAGCCGTAGACCGGCGCGTGCCACGTCGGTGGTGGAGATGGGCGACGGCCGTGGCGAGAACGGCCTCGGGCCAGGCGTGGGGGGCATGACCGCATCCTGCCGGACGAGCCCGTCGGCGGGGGTGAGAATGCGGCAACGCATCAGTCGAGGGACGGGGGAGTGGTGTAGCGGGTGGCCAGCGCGCCGAGCTGCTCGATGACCGTCCGCTTCCAGGTGCCGTCCTCGAACATCCGGCGCAGCGCCTCCTCGACCTGGTCACGCAGTGCGGCCGTCCCGGCGGCGATGCCGTACTTCTCGGTGGCCAGCGACCTGCCGCTGAAGCGGAACCTGCCGGGGTACTGCGCCGACAGCCCGGCGAGCACGGGGGCGTCGGCCACGATCGCGTCGGTACGGCCGGAGGCCAGCAGCGGCGCGCAGGCCGCGGGCAGGTTCGCCTCGGCGAGGAAGAACTGCCGCCACCGGGCGCCGAACCTCTTCACGAGCGGCTCGGCGGACTCCCGGGTGGCGCAGACGCGTTTGCGGGCGAGGTCGCGCGGGCGGCGGATGGACAGGTCGTCGGCGCGGACGAGGACGTCGGTGCTGGTGACGAGGTAGGGGCCGGCGACGTACCGCGAGCCCGGCGGGCCGGTGGCGCCGACGACGAGATCGGCCCGCGTGGGGTCGAGCGTGTAGACGACCTGGTCGTCGCGGTAGCCGAGCGCCCGGGCGACGTACTGCGCGACCTCGATGTCGAAACCGCTGTAGCGCCCGTCGGGGAGCCGGGTGACCAGGCCCGGCTGCCCGGGACGCACGCCGACCACGAGCGTGCCGTCGTTCCCGCATCCACCGGACAGGAACACGGCCGCCAGGACGCCGACCACGGCAACGCCACGCCACACGCGCTCAATATCGAGGTCGCCCGTGTCCCACCGCCAGCAGCGACACGGCAAAGATCCCTTGACCCGCGGCGTCCCGCAGGAGGGTCAGCGCATCAGCGCGACCTCGCCGCCCGCGGCCGCCTCGGCGGCGGCCGGGTCGGCCGCGACCTTGCGGCTGCGCCTGCTGCGCCGCTCCAGCCAGGTGGCGAGGTAGCCCAGCGCCAGGTTGATCGCGATGTAGACCACCGCGATGACGATGACCGAGGGGATCAGGTTGGCGTAGTTGGCCGGCACCACGCGGGCGCCCGCGTTCAGCAGGTCGGCGTACGCCACGACGAACCCGAGCGCGGTGTCCTTGAGCAGCACCACGAGCTGGCTGACGATCGCGGGCATCATCGCGGTGACCGCCTGCGGCAGCAGGATCAGCCGCATCACCTGGTTCTTGCGCAGGCCCATGGCGTACCCCGCCTCGGCCTGGCCGCGTGGCACGGCGAGGATGCCCGCGCGCACGATCTCGGCCAGGACCGACCCGTTGTAGACCGTGAGACCGAAGACCACGGCCGCGAACTCGGTCACGACCAGCCCGGCCAGGCTCCCGCCGTACTGCGCGAAGAAGATCAGCATGAGCACCGGGACCGCGCGGAAGGCCTCGACGACCACCGCGGCCGGGATCCGCACCCAGCGGTGGTCCGACAGGCGGGCGATGCCGAACACGGCCCCGAAGAGCAGCGCGAACACCGCGGCGACCGCGGCGGCGGCCAGCGTGTTGAGCAGCCCGGGCAGGATCAGCTCGGTCCAGGTGTCGGCCCGCAGGAACGGCTGCCACAGCTCGCCGTCCCACTGGCCCTTCTCGTCGAACTTCGTCCAGACGAAGTACGCGACCAGCAGCAGGACGACGCCGAACGCGAGCGTCAGCACGTTGTTGCGGAGGCGGGCGCGCGGGCCCGGGACGTCGTACAGGACGGTCGAGCCGCGCTCCGTCATCGGGCCACCGCCAGGAGCCGCGCCAGCCGGCCGGACAGCAGGTTCATGGGAAGGGTCAGCACGACGAACCCGGCGGCGAAGCCGAGGAAGATGGGAATGATCGCGTCTCCGTGGGCGTCGAACAGGTTCTTCATCCGCAGCGCCGCCTCCATGACGCCGATCGCGGCCGCGACCGTCGTGTTCTTGACCAGCGCGTTCAGCAGGCTCCCGAGCGGCGCGATGACCGTGCGCACCGCCTGGGGGAGGATCACCAGGCGGAGCGTCTGCAGGAACGTCAGCCCGATCGCCCGGGCCGCCTCCGCCTGCCCGAGCGGCACGGTGTTGATCCCGGACCTGACGACCTCGCACACGAAGGCGGAGGTGTAGGCGGACAACCCGATGATCGACAGCCAGAAGCTGTTGAGCGACAGGTCGTCCCGGGAGAACTGGACGTTCATCACCGTGCCCAGGCCGAGACCGCAGAACACGATGATCAGTGTGAGGGGCGTGTTGCGCAGCACGTTGACGTACAGCGCGCCCGCCCCCCGCAGCACCGGCAGCGGACTGACGCGCATGGCCGCCAGCACGATCCCCCAGACCAGCGAGATCACCCCGCTGACCACCGTGAGCTTCACCGTCAGCCAGAACGCGCCGAGGATGACGGGAAGCTCGTCGACGACGGCCTCCACCGTCTGCCTCCTTCCAGTGCCGCTATCGGTGCTCTAGTACCTTTCGACGGACGGCGGCGAGGTGAAGTACTTGCCGAACTCGCCCAGGTTGGCGTCGAGGGCCTTGCGCCAGCTGCCGTCCTGGAAGAACTTCTCGATCGCGTTGTTGATCGCGTCGCGGCCGGCCTTGTCGTCCATCTTGATGCCGATGCCGTACTTCTCCTCGCTGAACGGCTGGCCGATCAGCTTGAACTTGCCGGGGAACTGGGCGGCGAACCCGGCGAGGATCGTCGCGTCCGTGGAGATCGCGTCGACCTGGTTGTTCTCCAGCAGCGGCAGGCACGCGCCGTACCCCTGCTGCTGGGTGAGGTTCTTGGACTCCCACTCCGCCCCGAACTTGTCGGCGAGCCGCTTCGGCGACGACGAGCCCTGGGCGCCGCAGACCTTCTTGTCCTTGAGGGAGTCGACCCCGGTGATCGAGGTGTCGTCGGCGCGGACGAGGATGTCCTGGCCGGTCACCAGGTAGGGCCCGGCGAAGGAGATCTTCTTCTTGCGCTCGTCGGTGATGGAGTAGGTCGCCACGACCATGTCCACCTGGCCCTGCTGGATGAACGGCTCACGGTTGGCCGACTGGGCCTCCTTGAACGTGATCCCGCTCTCCGGCACGCCGAGTTCCTTGGCGACGTACCTCGCCACGTCGACGTCGAACCCGGCGTAGCTGCCGTCGGGCTTCTTCAGTCCCCAGCCCGGCTGGTCGATCTTGATGCCGATCACGAGCTTCTTGTCGTCCTTCGCCTTGTCGGCGATAGAGCTCGCCCCGGAGTTGCCGCAGGCTGTCAGGCCGGTGGCCAGGGCGGCCAGCGCGAGCAGGCCGGCTCCGAATCGCATCCGCGTCACCTTTCGCTTCTTGTGGAGCTTGTCGTGAGCTGGGATCAGTGAGTGAGGATCTTGGAGAGGAAGTCGCGGGCGCGCTCGGTGCTCGGCTGGGTGAAGAACTCCGAGGGCGACCCCTCCTCGATGATCTGGCCGTCGGCCATGAACACGATCCGGTTGGCCGCCCGGCGGGCGAAGCCCATCTCGTGGGTGACGACCATCATCGTCATGCCGTCCTTGGCCAGGCCGACCATCACGTCGAGCACTTCCTGGACCATCTCCGGGTCGAGGGCCGAGGTGGGCTCGTCGAAAAGGATCATCTTGGGGTCCATGGCCAGCGCGCGGGCGATGGCCGTGCGCTGCTGCTGGCCGCCGGACAACTGGGCGGGGTACTTGCCCGCCTGCGAGGCGATGCCGACCCGTTCGAGCAGTTCCATGCCCCGTTGCTCGGCCTGCTGCCGGGAAACCTTCCGCACCCTCATCGGGCCGAGCGTGACGTTCTCCAGGATCGTCTTGTGGGAGAAGAGGTTGAAGGACTGGAAGACCATCCCGACCTCGGACCGCAGGCGGGCCAGAGCCCTGCCCTCCGCGGGCAGTTCCCGGCCGTCGAAGACGATGGTCCCGGTGTCGATCGTCTCCAGCCGGTTGATCACCCGGCACAGCGTGGACTTGCCGCTGCCGGACGGGCCGATGACGACGACCACCTCGCCCCGGCCCACGCTCAGGTCGATGTCCCTGAGCACATGCAGGGGACCGAAATGCTTGTTGACTCCCTCCAGCCTGACAAGCGGGTCGGAACCACTGATCTCCGTCATGGTCAACAACGTAGGGGGGTCAATGTCGCCGAGTCACTAACGGGCCGGTACCGAATAGATCACATCCCGGCTGCTCAGGACATCCCTCCCGGTTTGTCCGTACGGCCCGCCCCATGCGGCCCGGGACACGGTCCCGCTTGGCTCCTGCCGACCTCTCATCGTGTAGGAGCGCAGATGCTGAAAAATCCGGATCTGTTTCGGAAGACGGTTGCGGGAGTGGCCATGCTGGCGTGGCCCGTCCTGCTGGGCCTGGCCTTCCTGACCTCGCCGCCGGGCACCGAGCACGATCCCGCGGTGTTCCGCGCCAGTCCGGTGCAGGTGCAGGCCAGCGCGCTGCTGTTCCAGTGGGCGACCGTCTGCCTCGTCCCGGTGGTCCTCGGGCTCGCCCACCTCCTCCGAACGCGGGCGCCGCGTATCGGCAACATCGGCGCGGCCGTCGGACTGACCGGCGCGGTCACCGCCACCTGCCTGTTCATGACCGACTTCTACGACCTGGCGCTGGCGCTCACCCTTCCGGACGCCCCGGCCGCCCGGGTGACCGAGGTGGCCGGCGCGCTCGGCGGGTTCGTGTACGGCATCCTCCTGCCGGGCTTCCTCCTCCACGTGGGCCTGCTGGTGCTCCTGACGGGCCTGGCGGCGGTGCGGCGTACGCCGTGGTGGGTCCCGGTGGCGGCGCTCGCGGGCGTCTGCGGGCCGTTCCTCACGATCGGGCAGCCGCCTGCCGTTCAGGCCATCGGATCGCTGTTCCACCTCGCCGCGTTCGGCGCGGTCGCGCTGAAGGTTCTGCGCATGCCCGTGGACGACTGGCGCGCCGCCTGAGCCGGGTTTCGCTCCTCTGGCTCCAATTTCGCTACCCCAGGTTGACCGCGTATATGCCTGCATGTCTATATAGACAGACGGGCAACAACGAAGGGGGCAGTCATGAGCGCGCTCGGGACGGTGCACAGAGCCGGGGACGGTCGCGTCGCCCTGCGATTCGAACGCAGGATCCGGCACCCGCAGGCCAAGGTCTGGCGCGCGATCACCGAGACCGGTCAGCTGCGTGCATGGTTCGTGCAGATCCTGGACTACGACCGGTTCCAGCTCGACCTCACCCCGGGCGCCAAGATCGCCTTCGTCGACCGGCAAGGGACGGTGATCGGCGAGGGTGAGGTCATCCGGGTCGATCCGCCGAAACTGCTGGAGTACACGTGGGACTCGGAGATCTTGCGCTGGGAGTTGGAGCCTGACGGCGACGACGGCTGCCGGCTGGTGTTCACGAACATCGTCGACGACCCCGGCGCCGCACCCGCGCTGGGCGCCGGCTGGCATGCCGGGCTGGACGCGCTGGAGGCCCTCCTGGACGGCCGCCCGGTCGAGCCCTCCGTGGGGCACGAGTTGCAGGCCACGTACCAGCGGGCCTTCGCGTGAAAACCGCCTTCGAGGTCCTGGCGGAGCCGAGGCGGCGGGAGATCCTCGACCTGCTGCGCGACGGTGAACTCCTGGCCGGAGACCTCGTCGGCCGGCTGGCCCTCACGCAGCCGACGGTGTCCAAGCACTTGAAGGTGCTGCGCGAGGCCGGCCTGGTCGAGGTGCGCAAGGAGGCGCAGCGACGCTGGTATCGGCTACGGCCCGAGCCGCTGGCGGACATCGACGCCTGGCTGGCGCCTTACCGGTGGTTGTGGAGCGATCGGCTTGACGCGCTCGAACGCCATCTCGACGGGACCCCGGACGACTGAGGCCGAGCGGCGGCGAGGAAACGGAATTCAAGCAGTCCGCCGGCCCGCGTCCTCGGCGCGAGGGCTGAAGATCAAGCTAGAGGCCCGACTCCCTGGCCCGCATGATCGCCTCGGCCCGGTCGGCCACGCGCAGCTTCGCGAAGATGCTGGACACGTGGTTGCGCACGGTCTTCTGGCTCAGCCCGAGCCGGGCCGCGATCTGAACGTTCGTCAGGTGGCCGGCGACCAGGCCCAGGATCTCGCGCTCACGCGGGGTGAGTTCGGGAAAGCTCGGCTCCGGCTTCCGGCCGAGATCGGAGAAGTAGCCCATCAGCCGTGCGGCGAGGGCGGGACCGAAGATCGCCTCCCCCTCGGCCACGGCCAGGATCGCACGCACGAGCTCGGCCCGCCGCGCGCCCTTGAGCACGTATCCGCGCGCCCCCGCGCGCAGTGCCGCGAAGACCGCGTCGTCGTCGTCCGCCATGCTGAGCACCAGGACCCGCACGTGCGGGTTGTCCCTCGTGATCCGCTCGGTCGCGGCCGCCCCGCCCATGCCCGGCATGGCGAGGTCCATCAGCACGACGTCGGGCTGCACGCGGGGGAGGAGGGCGAGGGCCTGCTCGCCGCTGGCCGCCTCGTCGGCGACCTCCACCTCCTCCAACGGCCGCAGGAGCGCGCGCAGCCCCGCCCTGAAGGCCGAGTGGTCGTCAACCAGCAGCACGCGGATCGGCTCCATCGCCCGCCTCCCGTCTCGTGTCCTGCGCCGTGTCCAGGGGTGGGTCCTGAGCCGTGTTCGCAGACGTGTTCTCGGCCCTGTTCTGGGTCGTGTGCTCGGCCGTGTTCTCGGCCGTGTTCCGGGAAGGAAGGCGGGCCAGCACCCGCGTCCCGCCACCGGGCCGCGGGCCGATCACGCAGGTGCCGCCGAGCTCGGCCGCCCGCTCGCGCATCGACGCCGTGCCGACTCCGCTCCCGCTGCCGTCCGCGTGCGGCTCGCCGCCTTCGTCGGCGACCTCCACTTCGAGCACGCCGCCGCCGGTCATGCCGAGCCGTACGCGCACCCGCCCGGCCCCGGCGTGGCGGCGCGCGTTCGCCAGCGCCTCGGCCGCGATCCGGTATGCCGCCACCTCGACGGCCGCGGGCAGTGCCGGAAGGGATCCGTCGATCTCGACGCCGATCTCGACGCCGGGCAGCCGGGCCGCGTGCGACCTGATCGCCCCGGCCAGGCCCAGCGTGTCGAGGGCCGGTGGCCGCAGCCCCTCCACCAGCGTCCGTACGTCGGCCGTCGCCGTGCGGGCGTCCGTCATGATCTCTTCGAGCATCGCCAGGGCGTCGGGGTCGCGCACCATGTCCTGCACGGCCTCCGCCCGCATGGTCAACGCGGCCAGGGTCGGCCCGAGACCGTCGTGCAGGTCGCGCCGCAGCCGCCGCCGCTCCTCCTCGCGGGCCGCCACCAGCCGTTCACGCGAGCGCTGCAGGTCCGCCGACAGCCGTACGGCGTGCACGGCGATCCCCGTCTGCCGGGCGAGGTCGGCGAGAACCCGGCGGTCTCTCGCCCCGAGCCCGCTCTCGCCGGGGCGCGGAGACAGGACCAGGTCGCCCACCGGCTCGCCCCGGTGCACGAGCGGCAGCCGTACGGCGCCGGAGGAGGGCACGCCGTACGCGTGGGTCGGCCCTCCGGCGACCTCGACCGCGACGTGCGGCAGGCGCAGCGCCTCCGCCACCGACCGGGCCGCCGCGGCCAGCACCGCACCCGGCTCCGCCGCCTCCTCCAGGCGCCTGCCCAGCAGGGCCAGCGCCGCGTACGGATCGTCGCGCCTGCCGTACATCACCAGATTGACGGCGCGTTGCAGCCGCTCGCGCAGCGGCGCGAAGACGAGGGCGACCACCCCGGCGGCGGCCACCGACACCGGCAGCCCGTCCGCCGCTCGGAACACGGCGCCGAGATAGGTGACCACAAGCAGGTAACCGCCGAACACGCACGCCGACAGCAGCACGTAGACGAGCGTGCGGTTGATGACGAGGTCGATGTCGAACAGGCCGTGCCGCAGCACCGCCACCGCGGCGGCGGCCGGGAGCAGGCAGGCCGCGAACGCCCCCATGAGCTCCCAGAACGGGCTGGTGATGGGCCAGATGGAGCGCGGGTCGCCGTCGGACAACCCGGCGGCAAGCCGCCCCGCGACGATCAGCCCGGCGAGCCCCGCGGCGTACCCAAGCCACTTGAGCTGGACCCGTTCGTTGGCGTCGCCGCGCCCGGCCCGGCGTACGAGCCCGGCCGCGCCGGCCACGAACAGGGCGCCCATGAGTCCGGTCGTCAGCGGCTCGACGAACGGGGAGACGGTGGCGAGCGCGGGCACCCCAAGGGGGTTCGGCAGCGGCGTGCCCCACCCGAGCTGGTGGCTGGGGCCGGGCAGCAGGGCGCTCAGCGCGGTCACCGCGACCGCGACCGCGGCGAGTGCCCACAGGGTCGCCCGCCACCCGGGCGACGACGGCCGTCCTGACGGGAAGAACGCCGGCACGGCGGCGGCGGACAGGTTGGCGGGGACCCACAGCCACGTCTGCGGCCAGGCCATCGGGGTCGCGAACGGCAGCCCGGCCAGCGCGTAGTGCCCGGTCGAGTCCAACAGCGCGAAGCACAGGCCGCAGGCCGCCATCAGCCACCCGACGGCGTTGCCCGGACGCTCGGCGGTGATCAGGCCGCCGACGAGCGCGCAGGCGGCGACGAAGAGGAGGTGGCTCTGGGCGAGCAACCCGGCGCCGCTGCGGTGACCGAACACCAGGGCCGCGGCGACCAGGAGCAGGCTGAGCACGCAGACCGCCCACGCCGTACGCCGCACTGCCCGCCTCCTTCGCGCGCCTCCAGCGCGACTACCGGGTGGGGCTCAGGCTAGCGACCGATATGCCCAGACGAACAGGACAATGTCCCAGGACGTTGTGCTAGGCAGCGGTATGTGTAGGAGGCTGTATCTCGTGGGGCTACGAACCGAACATGCCGGCGTGACCGGCATGGTGACCGCTTCGACCAGCCGCCTGAGGCGCTTCAGTGACAGGGAGGCGCAGGACGAACCGTGCTCCCCGTTCGCTGTCCTGGATGGTCAAGGTGCCCCGGTGTGCTTCTGCGATCTCCCGTGCGATCGCCAATCCCAATCCGGTCCCCCCTGTGTCCCGGTCGCGTGAGGCGTCCAGCCGGGTGAAGCGGTCGAAGACCGTCTCCCGGTGTTCGGGGGCGATTCCGGCGCCGTCGTCGAGGACCTCCAGCGTCGCCGTCGGCCCGTCGGCTCGCACGCTGACGGTGATCTGTGATGTGGCATGGCGTTCGGCGTTGTCGAGCAGGTTGACCAGGAGCCGGCTGATTCGCAGCGGGTCGCAGTCGACGAAGACGTTCTGCCGGAGATCCCTGACGATTTCCATTCGGTAGGCGCGGCGGTCGAGTTCGCTGCGCACCAGTTGGCCGAGGTCGGTCGGCCTGCGGTCGATGGGGGCGCGGGCGTCCAGCCTGGCCAGGGTCAGCAGGTCGGTCACGATCGCCTGAAGCCGGTCCACTCCGGTGAGCACCGCCGCGGTCATCTTCGGCCAGTCGGTGTCGTACGGGTGCATGAGCGCCTCCTCGAGTTGAGCCCGCATGGCGGTGAGAGGGCTGCGCAGGTCGTGAGAGGCGTCCGAGGTGAACTGCCGCAGTTGCTTGTAAGCGCCTTCGAGCCGGTCCAGGGTGTCGTTCACCGTTTCGGCCAGGAGGTTGATCTCTTGGTGGTTCTTTCCGGCCGTCGGGACCCTGCGGTGGAGGTCGGTGGCGGTGATCTCCGCGATTTCCGCGCGGATGGCGTCCACCGGGATGAGGTCCTTCTTGATCAGCCGGAAGGTCCCGGCTGCCGTCATCGCGGTCATCAGCAGGGACATGCCGATCGCGAAAGACAGCGCTGCGGTGTTCCCGTACCAGGGGACCGTGGGCGCCGCCACATACAGCAGCCAAGGCCCGTCCGGCTGATAGACCTTGAACGAGAAGACGGTCATGCAGCCCTTCAGCCCGGTCGGAGGGCACAGCACCCGCTCGGAATGCACGTTTCCGTTGGTGGCGTGGAAAGCGGCTATCGGGGGCTTGCCGGCGAGTTGCGGCGTCGCCGCGACGACCCGGTGCTGTGTGTCCAGGACCTGGATCGCCATGTCCTTGCCGGCCGGCAGCGCAGACGGGAGGAACCCCTGTCTGATCAGGGGCACCGTTCGGTCCCACGCTCCGGTGACTCGAGCCCGGGCCGCCTCGGCATCCTTGCTGCCCACGAAAACGAGGAAGAGCACACTGATCCCGGTGCACACCAGTGCCGCGACAGCGGAGTAACCGACCGTCCTGCGGACGAGGACGGATGATCGGTTCCAGTTCACCATCGGTAGAGGCCAATCCGTGGGGAGCGTGGGGTCAGTGCGCTCGGTCATGGTCCTGCGACCACTTCGGGAGACGAGCACGCGTATGCCAGGCGGCGCGGTCTGGCCGATGGCCTTCCATTCGCCTGGGATCTCGCTGGGAGGCGCCCGCTGCAGGGCAGTCGATCGCGGCGCTCCGTACCCCACAAGAGCACCACATGAATATGAATAGCTCAATAAAACGAACCTTTCGCTTTTCGCAAGCCTGGGTAATGAGAGATGACCCTGCCCTGACGGGCCCGGCCCGGCGTACCGCACGGCTCACACTCACGGGAACGCCACCGGTCTCCGGTACGGGCGGGGGTGGGGAAGCGCCTACCCTTGTAGTGCGATGACTGCGACCACACAGACTGCGACGACACGGGGCGCCGAGGGCGCGAGCCGGACCTACGAGGTGCGGACCTACGGCTGCCAGATGAACGTGCACGACTCGGAGCGGCTGTCCGGGCTGCTGGAGGACGCGGGATACGTCCGCGCGGCCGAAGGGGACACGCCGGACGTCGTCGTGTTCAACACCTGCGCCGTACGCGAGAACGCCGACAACCGGCTCTACGGCAACCTGGGCCACCTGCGGCCGATCAAGATGGCCCGCGAGGGCATGCAGATCGCGGTCGGCGGGTGCCTGGCGCAGAAGGACCAGGGCGAGATCGTCCGCCGGGCCCCCTGGGTGGACGTCGTCTTCGGCACCCACAACATCGGGTCGCTGCCGGTGCTGCTGGAGCGGGCCCGGATCGCCGAAGAGGCCCAGGTCGAGATCAAGGAGTCCCTGGAGACCTTCCCCTCCACGCTGCCGAGCCGCCGCGAGTCGGCCTACGCGGCCTGGGTGGCGATCTCGGTCGGGTGCAACAACACCTGCACGTTCTGCATCGTGCCGTCGCTGCGCGGCAAGGAGAAGGACCGCCGTCCCGGCGACATCCTCAGCGAGGTGCGCACGCTGGTCGACCAGGGCGTCCTGGAGATCACCCTGCTGGGCCAGAACGTCAACACCTACGGTGTGGAGTTCGGCGACCGGCTGGCGTTCGGCAAGCTGCTGCGGGCCTGCGGCGACGTCGAGGGCCTGGAGCGGGTCCGCTTCACCTCGCCCCACCCGGCCGCCTTCACCGACGACGTGATCGCCGCCATGGCCGAGACGCCGAACGTGATGCACCAGCTGCACATGCCGCTGCAGTCCGGCTCCGACCGCATCCTCAAGGCCATGCGCCGGTCGTACCGGTCCGAGCGCTACCTCGGGATCATCGAGCGGGTCCGGGCCGCCATGCCGGACGCCGCGATCTCGACCGACATCATCGTGGGCTTCCCCGGCGAGACCGAGGAGGACTTCCAGCAGACCCTCGACGTCGTGCGGCAGTCGCGTTTCGGCAACGCGTTCACGTTCCAGTACTCCATCCGCCCCGGCACCCCGGCGGCGACCATGGAGGACCAGGTGCCCAAGGCCGTCGTCCAGGAGCGGTACGAGCGCCTGGTCGCCCTCCAGGAGGAGATCTCCTGGGAGGAGAACAAGAAGCAGGTCGGGCGCACCCTGGAGGTGCTGGTCGCCGAGGGCGAGGGCCGCAAGGACGACGCCACCCACCGCCTGTCCGGCCGCGCGGCCGACAACCGTCTCGTCCACCTCGCCGCCGCCGACGCCCGCCCGGGCGACATGGTCACGGTCGAGGTCACCTACGCCGCACCGCACCACCTGGTGGCCGACAAGGTCCTGTCCGTACGGCCGACCCGCGCGGGCGACGCGTGGGAGGCGCGGCAGGCCGCCCCGCAGCAGGGCAGCGCGGTCAACCTGGGAATGCCCACCATCGGCCGTCCCGCTCCGCTCCCCGCAGAGCCGTCCGCCTGCTCGGCCGTCTGACGCGCAGGGCTTCCCGGATCAACCGCTGAGGCGGCGCAGGACCTCGTAGCAGTAGTCGCGCTGCAGGTCGTCGTCGAACTGCAGGCAGGGGTCCTGGACCCGGGCGCGTGCCGCGCCGTCCGCCCCGGCACGGGGCACGGCCGTGCTGCGCGTGCCCGTGTCCCGGGCCGCCGTCTCCTTGGTCGCCGTGTCCTCGGCCGCCGAGTCGCCGGTCGCAGGGCCCCGTACGGCCGGCTCCCGCGTGCCCGGCGAAGCCTTCCGGGCGGGTCGCGGCCGGTGCGCCTCCCGCGTCCCGGTGCGGCCTGCCGTATCGGTGGAGTCGCTTCCGCCGCGCCGGGCCGACGAGGGCGGCCGGGACCGGGAGGAGGGGTTCGCCGTCCGGGCAGAGCGCTCGGGTGACCGCGACGCTCCGGTCTCGTGACCGGGCGGCAGCGCGCCGCGTCGACGTGCCGGCCGTTTTCGCTCCGGTTGTTCTCTCTCTGGTTGTTCTCCCTTTGGGCCGTCTCGCGTCGCCACTTCTTCGGCCGGCTCCCCCCTGTGCTCGACCGCGCGTTCCGGTTCCGTTTCCGGCCGCTCGGATGCCGGAGAAAAGAAGGGGCCGGCAGCGGGAAATCCCGGCGCGGGACGTGCCGATGTGGCCGGGGTGCCCAGTCGGGCGGCTACCGGCCGGGCGGCGGAGGGCGCCGGGTCCCGCCCGGACAGGACGGCCAGGACGACGCCGAGCCCGGCGATCGCGGTCACGCCGATCACGCCCGTCAGGGCGAGGACGGGATGACCGTCGCGTCGGTGCCGTGGGGTGGGGGAGAAATCCGGCAAGGTCGTGTTCTTCCATGCGGCGGTCAGTTGTTTCCGATTTCTCAGTCTGCCCGCCGCGTATGAAATTCAGCGGCGGTTCCACCGATTTCCGGGAACTCCAAATATGCCGCCCGGCCTTATTTGAGGAAATATCACGAATAGCGGCAAATCTTTGGCGGAGCCGCGCTTTATCAGATGAGGGCGATGGCGGCGGGGGCACGTGCGGCAGGGCCCGATCGCCCGACACGTCTTAGCATCGGCGGTGTGTCCGTTCGTGAGCTGGTCGTCCTCGGCACCTCGAGTGCGGTGCCCACCCGTCACCGCAACCACAACGGTTACCTGCTGCGCTGGGACGGCGAGGGGTTCCTGTTCGATCCGGGGGAGGGCACGCAGCGGCAGATGCTGCACGCCGGGGTGAGCGCGCACGACATCACCTGGATCTGCGTCACCCACTTCCACGGCGACCACTGCCTGGGGGTGCCCGGCGTGGTCCAGCGGATCGCCAGGGACAAGGTGAACCACGAGGTGCGGGCGGCCTACCCCGCGAGCGGCGAGACGTACTGGCGCAGGCTGCGCAATGCGTCAGCCTTCGCCGACACCGACGTGATCGCGCCCCGCCCCGTCTCCGGCGAGGTGGTCCGGTGGCCGGCGGGCCCCGTGACGCTGACCGCGCGGCCGCTGTCGCATCCCGTCCAGTCGTACGGCTACCGCGTGGACGAGCCGGACGGGCGCCGCATGCTGCCCGAGGAACTGGCCAGGCGCGGCGTGCGCGGTCCGATGATCGGGGAGCTCCAGCGGCACGGCTCGCTGACGATGCCGGACGGCTCGACGGTCACGCTGGACGAGTGCAGCGCCCCCAGGCCTGGACAGAGCGCCGCCTTCGTGATGGACACCCGGCTGTGCGACGGAGCGTTCGCCCTGGCCGACGGCGTCGACCTGCTGGTGATCGAGTCGACGTTCCTGTCGGACGAGAGCGCGATGGCCGCGCAGTACGGGCACCTGACGGCGGCCCAGGCGGGTCAGGTCGCGGCGGCCTGCGGGGTGCGGCGGCTGGTGCTCACGCACTTCTCCGAGCGCTACACGACGGCGGACGAGCCGCGCTTCGTGGACGAGGTGCGCAAGTCCTATGCGGGGGACGTCGTGACGGCGCGCGACCTCATGCGCGTCCCCGTGCCGAAGCGTGCCGACTACCAGGTCCAGCGGGCGACGAAGTAGCCCACGCCGTACGGCGCGTCGTCGTACAGCAGCTCGGCGGCCGGCGGGGGCGCCCCGTGCGCGGCGCCGCCGAGCACCTGGAGGGCCGCCCGGCCCGCCGCCCACAGCTCCCGCGCCTCGTCGGGGTCGAGGCCCAGCAGACGACCGGTGTCGCCCGAGTCGAGCGCGCCGGCGAGCACCTCGTCGTACGGCACGGCGTCGGGATGGATGTAACCCGGTGCCTTCTCGGTGCGCCGGGCCGAGCCGTCGCCCATGACCAGCAGCGCCACCCGCCGCGCCGACTCCGCCAGGCGGCGGCCCAGCGCGGCGCACTCGGCCGGCGACGCGTCGAATCCGACCGCCTCGAACCGCAGCGCGGGCAGGCCGTCCCCGGACGCGTGCCCCCGCTCAAGCAGCCAGCGGCCGATCGTGAGCGACAGGGGCAGGACGAGATCCCCCGGACCGACCCGGACGTCGGGGCCCCACGGGCGCAGCGTCCCCGCGGCGTCCCCGGGGAAGGACGCGGTGAGTTCCGCCCCACCGGTCACGGCCAGCACGTCGGGGCGGGCGTCCAGAAGCGAGCCGACCGCCGCGGCGCAGGCCGCGCGCAGGTCGTCGAGTTCGGGTGCGGCGGCCCCGGCGACCTGCGGGACGAGCAGCGGAGGATGCGGGCAGACGGCAGCGGCGACCAGCACCCGATCACCCTACCCCCCCGGGGCGCGCGCAGAATGGGACACATGGACAGCAGCACGGTGGCGTTCGCGACCGTACCGACCAGGCTGGGCGACGTCCTCGCCGCCGTCACCGAGGACGGGGTCGCCGCGACGGACTTCAGGGACGGCCCCCTGCTCAGGGAGCGCATCGCCGATCGCCTCGGGATGGCCGTCGCCGACGACCCGGTGCGTACGGCTTCCGTCGGCGAGGAGCTGGCGGCGTACTTCCGGGGCGAGCTGAAGGAGTTCCGCGTCCCGGTGGACTGGCGGCTCATGTCGTCGCTCCAGCGGCAGGTCCTCGGCACGTTGTTCGCCACAGTCCCGTACGGCGAGGTGGTGACGTACGGGGAGCTGGCGGCGCGGAGCGGCACGGGGGTCCCGGCGCGGGCCATCGGCTCGATCATGGGCGCCAACCCGATCCCGATCATCGTGCCGTGCCACCGGGTCGTCGCGAGCAACGGGCTCGGCGGCTTCAGCGGCGGCGAGGGAGTGGAGTCCAAGCGGTGGCTGCTCACCCTCGAAGGCCACCTGCCGCCCACCCTCGACTGGGACATGTGACCTCCCCGCCGCTGGGACACTGGAGGGTGTGGGGCAGCTACCTGTGATCGCCGTCGTGGGCGCGACCGCGGCGGGCAAGTCCGATCTGGCCGTCGAACTCGCGCTCCGCCTGGGCGGCGAAGTGATCAACACCGACTCCATGCAGCTCTACGAGGGCATGGACATCGGGACGGCCAAGCTCTCGGCGCGGGAGCGGCGCGGCGTCCCCCACCACCTGCTGGACATCTGGCCGGTGACGCGGACCGCCAGCGTGGCCGAGTATCAGCGGCTCGTCCGCCCCCTGATCGACGACCTGCGCTCCAGCGGCCGGGTGCCCGTGCTGGCGGGCGGCTCCGGGCTCTACGTCCGCGCCGCGATCGACGACCTGGAGTTCCCGGGGACCGACCCGGACGCGCGGGCCAGGCTGGAGAAGGAGCTCGCCGAGACCGGCCCGGCGCCCCTCTACGAACGGCTCAAGGGCCTCGACCCGGTGGCCGCGGAGAACATCCTGCCGAGCAACGGCCGCAGGATCGTCCGCGCGCTGGAGGTCATCGAGCTGTCCGGGCGGCCGTTCTCCGCCACGATGCCGTCGTACGACGCGGTCTACGACAGCGTGCAGATCGGCGTCGAGGTGCCGCGGCCGGTCCTGGACGAGCGGATCGAGCGCCGGGTCGCCCTCATGTGGGAGGCCGGGCTGGTGGACGAGGTGCGCGCGCTCGCCGCGCGCGGCCTGGCCGACGGCAGGACCGCGAGCCGGGCGCTCGGATACGCGCAGGTGCTGCGGTTCCTCGCGGGGGAGTGGACCGAGGAGCAGGCGCGGGAGGAGACGGTGCGGGCCACCCGCAGGTTCGCCCGGCGGCAGGAGTCGTGGTTCCGCCGCGACCCCCGGGTGGTGTGGCTGCCGTTCGACGCGCCCGATCTGGCCGACCGGGCGATCGGCGTGATCACGGGTGCCTCCTAGACTTCTGCCATGCGGTTTGTGAAGGGCCTGCGGTTCGTGAAGGGCCACGGCACCGAGAACGACTTCGTCATCCTGCCGGACGCCGATCGTGCGCTGGACCTGTCCGCGCCGGACGTCGCGGCGCTGTGCGACCGGCGTGCGGGCATCGGCGCCGACGGGGTGCTGCGCGTCGTGCGCACCAAGCTCTGCCCCGAGGTGGCCGGGCAGGCCGGCGAGGCCGAGTGGTTCATGGACTACCGCAACGCGGACGGCGGCATCGCCGAGATGTGCGGCAACGGCGTGCGGGTCTTCGCCCGCTACCTCGTGGACGCGGGCCTCGCGGCGCCCGGCGAGTTCGCCGTCGCCACCCGCGGGGGCCTCAAGCGCGTACGGCTCGGCGCGACGGGCGACGTGACCGTGGACATGGGCAGGCCGCGGGTGCTGGGGGAGAGCAGCGCGATCGTCGACGGTCGCGAGTGCCGAGGCGTGAACGTGAACATGGGCAACCCCCACCTGGCGTGCGTCGTGGAGGAGCCGGTGGCCGGGTTCGATCTCGGCCGCGAGCCGGACTTCGACCGCGGGGTCTACCCGGAGGGCGTCAACGTCGAGATCTTCAACGCGGTGGGCGACCACAAGGTGTCCATGCGGGTGCACGAGCGGGGCTCGGGGGAGACGCGCTCGTGCGGCACCGGGGCGGTCGCGACGGTCGTCGCCGCCGCCCGCGCCGCCGGGGAGACCACCGGCACCTGGGAGGTCCGGGTCCTCGGCGGCACGGTCACCGTCACGCTTGAGGAGGACACGAGCTACCTGTCGGGGCCCGCCGTCCTCGTCGCCTCGGGGGAGTGGCCCGCCGTCCTCTGATCGTTTCAGGGACTTGCAGAACCTTGTTCTGATCCGTCACCCTGGGTCTGGAGAGTAGACCTAGGAGGGCGCATGGACCCGCGTGACGCGGTGGTGGAGACGAAGGCGGCCATCGGGGCCCTCGGCGGGGGGTTCATGATCTCCCGGGAGGTCAAGGCGCTGTGCGAGCGCCACGGCGTCGGTCCCCGTGAGATGTACTTTCGGGGCAGGTGCGGCGTCCTCGGCGAGGTGGACGCCGATGTCGTGCTCGCGGCGGTCGTCTTCTTCCCGTCCGGGCACGTCCGCGAGTCGTGGGAGGGCGGGCGCAAGCTCCCGGCCGAGGAGGCCACCGCGCTGTACGCCGGCGCCTGCCACGACTGGGGACGGCGCAGGCTCGCCCGGCTCGGGAACGCCGACCGGCTGGCGGAACTGCTCGCGGCCGTCGCCGACGCCGCGGACCCGTTCTGCGCGCCGCTGTTCGCCGGATGGCGGGCCATGCCGCGGCCCGGCGGCGGGCCCGCCCTGGCGGCCCACCTGCTCCACGTCGTACGGGAACTGCGCGGCGCCCGGCACGCGACGGCCGTGGTGGCGCACGGGCTCGACCCGCTGGAGGCCACCCTCGTCGGCGCGGACAACACCGGGACCCCGGTCCCGTACGACCGAACCTCCGACGTCGCCCGTTTCCTCGCCTGGCCCGAGCCCTACCCGGAGCCGTCGGCGGAGGCGGCGGAGCGCAGGGCCGGGGCGGAGGAGCTGACCGACGATCTCGTCGCCCGCGCGTACGCGGCGCTCGGCCCGGCCGAGCTCGCCGAGCTCTCCGGCCTGCTCCGGGAGGCGTCCCGGGTGGCCCGCACGCGCTGACGCGCCCGTAGGCCGAAGGCCGCGTGCTGTTTGGGTCATGGTCGGCGACCTGGCAGACTGACTGCTCATGGACGTGGACATCTGGGCCTGGGTCGGTGGCACCCAGCGTGAACTGCACGAGGCGGGCAACACGGGGCTGGCCATGGCGCTGGGTGACGTGCCCGCGCAGGCGCTGGAGGGCCGTTTCGCCCAGCTCGACGTCGTGGCGCCGGCGATCGCGCAGCATGCCGAGACGCTGGAGAAGCCGTGGCTGGAGTTCTTCGCGCGCTACTGGCACCTGCTCGGCCGGGTGGGCGATCGGGCGATCGGCGCGGTCGCGCTCGACGACGCCGTCGCGCTGGCGGACTTCGCCCAGCGTGACGACGTACGCGACTGTCCCGCCGCCCCCGGCGCCGTGGAGGTCCTGGCGATGGCCCAGGCCAACACCGACGGCCCCGGCTACGCCGACACCCGCCTGGCCGCCCTCGGCGCGGCCCTCGACGGCGTCGGCCCGGACTCCCTCGCCTTCCCCGGCCTGGCCACGCAGTACGTCGCGGCCCTGATCGACGCGGGCCAGGCGGCCGAGGCCGTCGCGTACGCCGAGGCGGCGGTCGAGCGCCTGCGCGGCGAGGGACGTGAGGCGAGCTGGGAGCTGGGCGCCGCCTCCGCGCGGGCCCTGCTCGCCGCCGGACGCCCGGACGACGCGCTGGCCGCGCTCGACGCCTCGACCGACTTCAAGCCGGACGACCCGGTCGCGAAGGGCCGCCGCGAGACCCTGCTCAAGTCGCAGGTGCTGGCCACCCTCGGCCGTCTGCAGGAGGCCGTGGACGCGCTGCCCGACCTCGACGTGGTGGGCGACCACGCGCGCGAGTGGGTCGAGTGGGCGCGCACCGTCCGCATGCTCACCGCGGGCGGCTCGATCGCCAACACCTGGCAGCTCGGCCGCATCCTGCGCCAGTGGATCGCCTACTTCGAGAGCGTGGGCGGCCACCGCGCCCGGTTCGAGCTCGCGCTGACGGCCGGGCACCTGGCGGTCGCCCGGCAGGGCCTGTGGCAGGCCCGCCTGCTGGCCGACTACGCCGAGGCCGCGATCGCCGACCTCCGCGTCACCGAGGGACTGGCCGAGCGGGTGGCCGAGCTGCGCGCCGCGGCCGACGCCGCCAAGGAGCTGCCGCCGCCCGGCCCCCGCGACGAGCTGGTGGCCTACTTCGACGCCGCCGACGGCCGCACGGCAGACCCCGAGCGGTGGGTGGGCTGGCTGTGGCCGCTGTCCGGCACCGACCTCGAGGCCACCCGGCGGCACACCACGACGCTCGGGTTCCTCGGCTACGCCCCCGTGGGCGCCGACGTCTACTGGAAGACGATCGTCGAGGACGGCGACCCGGCCGCCGCAGGCGACGAGGACATCTCCTACCTCACGGGCCTGCTCATCGAGGCCCGGCAGGACGAGCGGGTGGAGACCCTGGCGGCCCGGCTGCCGGAGACCCGTTCGCACCTCGCCCTCGCCCGGCTGCACCGCGCGCGCGAGCGCTGGGAGCAGACGGCGGCCGAGGCCGAGCAGGCGGTCGCCCACGAGGGCGGGCTGGAGGCGCGCCGGCTGTGGTCGGGCGCCGTCCAGCAGCTCGGCGACAACGCCAAGGCGGCCGAGATCCTCAAGCCCCTGCTCGACTCCGGTGAGGGCGAGGAGGAGGACGTCTGGCGGTTCATCGTCCTGTCCACCGCCGTGGAGGACTGGGCGGCCGTGCGCGCCGCGGGCACCAAGCTCGGCATGCCGATCGAGTCGGGAGAAGGCCCGATCGAGGAGGAATGGCACCTGGTCCGGGTGATCCTCCCCGCCCCCGACGGCAGCCAGCGGGAGGTGCTCGCCGTACGGACCGGTCCGGCCACCGCGCGCCTGGCCATCCCGCAGCCGCGCGGCATGGAGTACAACGCGGGCGACGTCGTCGTGATCGACCCCCGGCCGCTGGAGCCGATCCCGGAGAACGAGCAGGAGCGGGAGAGCTTCGTCATCCCGTTCGCCGGGGTGACGATGCTGCGTCCGGGCGGCTACACGAGCTGGTTCTTCGACGGCGCCGCGCCGTCGGAGGACGAGTGGGCCGAGTTCAACGAGGTCCTCGCCGAGCGCGGCTGGCCGATGTGGGTCTACAGCGACGAGAACTACCGCGTCACCCACCCGGCCACCGGTGAGCAGCTGCCCGGCGTGTTCGGCTGGATCGCGATCCCGCCCACCGTGCGGCCGGCGGAGCTGGACGCCGTTCTCGACGACGTCACCGAGCAGTGGTCCCACCCGCTCGCGTGGCTCGACCTCGCCCGCGAGGTCGGCATCGAGGCCGAGCGGCACGAGCGGATCTCCAAGGAGTACGGCCTCTGATCCGCCCGCCCCACACCTTGGCGGAACCTTGCTTTAGAGTCGCACTCGACTCTTGAGCGAGGAGGCGGCGTGATCCTGGACCGGTTCCGTCTTGACGGCAAGGTGGCCATCGTGACGGGGGCCTCGTCGGGGCTCGGCGTCGCCTTCGCCAGGGGTCTGGCGGAGGCGGGCGCCGACACGGTGATCGGGGCCCGCCGTCCCGAGGGCCTGGAGCGGACCCGGCGGCTGGTCGAGGAGACCGGCCGCCGCTGCCTGGCGGTCAGGACCGACGTGTCGGTCCCCGAGGAGTGCCAGGCCCTCGTCGACGCGGCCATGGGCGAGTTCGGCCGCGTCGACGTGCTGATCAACAACGCGGGCGTCGGCACGGCCGTGCCCGCCCTGCGGGAGACGCCGGGCGAGTTCCGCCGCGTGCTCGACGTCAACTTGAACGGCACCTACTGGATGTCGCAGGCCTGTGCCCGGGTCATGCGGCCGGGCTCGTCGATCGTCAACATCGGCAGCGTGCTCGGCGAGACCACGGCCGGGCTGCCGCAGGCGGCCTACAGCGCGTCGAAGGCCGCCGTCGCCGGGCTCACCCGCGATCTCGCGCAGCAGTGGACCTCGCGCCGGGGCATCCGGGTCAACTGCCTGGAGCCGGGCTTCTTCGACTCGGAGATGACCGCGGAGTATCCCGACGGCTACCTCGACCGCATGCAAGAGCAGCGGGTCCTCATGAGGCGTTCGGGCGACCCGGAGGAACTCGTCGCCGCTGCCGTCTTCCTCGCCTCCGACGCCGGTTCGTACGTCACTGGGGCGGTGCTCCCGGTCGACGGAGGCATTCTCGCCACCTGATCCCGACACTCCCGGTGCCGCCTCGCCGGAGATGGGTCCTCACGCGCCGCCGTTTCGCCCTCACTGCCCCATGCGACGCATGGGGCGAAAGATCACCGGATGATCACGATATGAAGATTATGTGACATATTTCACCACGCTAAGACACGGGGGCCCTAGCGTCGGACCTGTTGTCAAAACAGGATCCGTGTTGCGCGTAGCGCAACGCCTGTGCGTGTGCCCTGAGGAGTCGTTGGCCCCCGCTCTTCATTCACGGCCTGCGAGCGGCAGCCCTCGCGCCGTGCTTTGGCGTTTCCGGGCGTCCACGCCGCCTCGCGGGCGAGCGCCAAGTGAGGGGAATCAGAGTGGGCACAGCCGCGATCGAGGTTCGCGGGCTCTGGAAGATCTTCGGTCCCAAGGCCGACCGGATCATCGGCAGCCCCGACGCAGACCTTGAGCCCGCGCAACTCCGCGCGAAGACGGGGTGCACCGCCGCCGTCAGGGACGTCAGCTTCGAAGTACACCCAGGCGAGGTCTTCGTCGTCATGGGCCTATCGGGCAGCGGCAAGTCGACGCTGGTGCGCTGTCTCACCCGGCTGATCGAGCCGACGGCGGGCGAGCTGCGCATCGACGGTCAGGACGTGCGCGCGATGTCGGCCAAGCAACTGCGGGAGCTTCGCCGCCACCGGGTGAGCATGGTCTTCCAGCACTTCGGGCTGCTGCCGCACCGGAAGGTCGTGGACAACGTCGGCTACGGCCTGGAGATCCAGGGCGTCGGGAAGGCCGAGCGGCACGAGAAGGCCCGGCGCATCCTTTCGCTGGTCGGGCTGGAGGGCCACGAGGACTCCTATCCCGAGCAGCTTTCTGGCGGCATGCAGCAGAGGGTGGGGCTGGCCCGGGCCCTCGCCGTCGACCCCGAGGTGCTGCTGTTCGACGAGCCGTTCAGCGCGCTCGACCCGCTGATCCGCCGCGACATGCAGGCCGAGGTCATCCGGCTGCACCGCGAGGTCGGCAAGACGATGGTCTTCATCACCCACGACCTGTCCGAGGCGCTCAAGCTCGGCGAGCGCATCGCGATCATGCGGGCGGGGGCGATCGTGCAGGTGGGCACCCCCGAGGAACTGGTCGGGGCGCCCGCCGACGACTACGTGGCCGACTTCGTGCGGGACGTCCCCAGGGCGCAGGTGCTGTCGCTGCGCTGGATCTCCCGCGCCCCAGAGTCGGACGAGCCGCTCGACGGTCCCGAACTCCCCGCCGACACCGTGATCCACGACGCGGTCCCGGCCGCGATGGCGTCCGACCGGCCCATCCGGGTCGTCGCCGACGGCGAACTGGTCGGCGTGGTGAGCCGCGTCGATCTCCTCGGCGCGGTGCGGCCCGAAACCGAGCGCGTGGTCGTCGCCGCCCCCAGCGAGGGGTCTGCCGAGGAGCCCGCCGGCCCGGAGGAGTCCGGCGGCGACGAGCCCGTCGCCTCCGCAGAGGAATCCACTGAGGAGTCTGCCGAGGAGCCCGCCGCCTCTGCGGAGGAGTCTGCCGAGGAGTCTGCCGAGGAGCCCGCCGGCCCGGAGGAGTCCGGCGGCGACGAGCCCGTCGCCTCCGCAGAGGCCGTTCAGGAGGAGCAGTTGGCGCGGGACGAGGGCGAGACCTCCGCGCGCGCCGAGGCGAGGACTCGCGGGGGCGCGGCGGTCGCCTCCGCCGGCGCGGCCGGGGAGGCGTAGATGGTGAGCGCGCCTGTTCAGGTGGCGCCGCCCGTTCATACCCCGGGGCGGGTCCGGCGCCTGCCGCGATGGGTCGCGCCGGTCGTCGGAGTGGTCGCGGGGGTGGCCCTCTACGTGGCCTTCCGCGGCAAGGCCGTGCTGCCGCACGACGACGACGCCACCCTGTTCCACTGGCTCAACGACGCCCGCGACTGGGTGGACGCCAACCGCAACAGCAACCCGATCTTCCTGTACGTCGTCAACTACCTCCGCCTGGGTGCGGCGGAGGTCTTCGCGATGATCCAGGGCGTCCTGGTCGCGCTGGGGTGGCCCGGGCTCGTCGGCCTGGCCGCCGGTCTCGGCTGGCTCGCGGGCGGCTGGCGGATCGCGCTCGTCTCGCTCGTGGGCTTCGCCGGCCTCGGCGTGCTCGGGTTCTGGGAGGCGAGCGTCGAGACGCTCGCGCTGACGCTGTCCGCGGTGGTGCTGTCGCTGCTGTTCGGCATCCCGCTGGGGATCTGGGCCGGCCGCTCGCCCCGCGTCCGGCGGATCGTGACGCCGGTGCTCGACGTCATGCAGATCATGCCGACGTTCTCGTACCTGTCGCCGATGGTGCTGCTGTTCCTCATAGGGCCGGCGTCCGCGACGATCGCCACGATGATCTACGCGATGCCGCCCGCCATCAGGATCACCGCACTCGCCATCGAGCGGGTCTCCGGTGTCGCAGTGGAGGCGTCGGACTCGCTGGGCGCCACCCGATGGCAGACGCTGCGCAAGGTCCGCCTGCCGCTGGCACTGAACACAATCATGCTGGGCGTCAACCAGACGATCGCCGCGGCACTGTCGATGGTGCCGCTGACGGCGCTGATCGCGGCGCCCGGTCTCGGCGAGGACCTGATCCGGGCGCTCGCCCGGGTGAACGTCGGTGCCGCGCTGGTGCCCGGGGTCGCGATCGTGCTGATCGCCATCGTGCTCGACCGCGTGACGCGGGCGGCGGCGCAGCGGCGCGAGGGCGGGACCCGGGCGAGGATCGTCCGCTGGTGCGGCTTCGCCGTCCTCACGGCCGCCGGGCTCGCCCTGACACCCGTGCTGGCGCAGGAGTTCCCCGAGCAGTGGCAGGTGCAGATCATCCGGCCGATCAACGACGTGGCCGACTGGATCGAGGCGCACTGGTACACCTTCACCGGCTTCCTCAACGACACCGTCGCGTATGGCCTGCTCAACCCGCTGCAGAACGTGCTGACCAGCGCTCCCTGGTGGCTGATCACGGCGGCCGTGCTGGCGTTCGCCTGGCGCGTGAGCGGATTGATGGCCGGTCTGGTCGCCGCTGCCTGCCTCCTGGGTGTCGCCGCGCTCGGCCTGTGGGAGCACGGCATGCAGACGCTGACGATGGTGCTGGTCGGCGCGGTGATCACGATCGCCGCCGGGCTCGCGCTCGGCGTGGCGGCGGCGCGGTCCCGGTGGTTCGCCGCCGTGCTGCGGCCAGTCCTGGACGCCGCGCAGACGATGCCGTCGTTCTCCTACCTGCTGCCCGCCGTGGCGCTGTTCGGCAACGGCCGCTTCACCGCGATCATGGCCGCGCTCATCTACGCGGTGCCGGTGGTCGCGCGCCTGGTCGAGGACGGCCTGCGGGCGGTCCCCGTGACCGTCGTGGAGGCGGCGAAGTCCGCCGGTTCCACCGACCGGCAGCTGCTGTGGAAGGTCCAGTTGCCGATGGCCCGCGGCTCGCTGCTGCTCGCGGCGAACCAGGGCATCGTCATGACGCTGGCGATGGTGGTGATCGGCGCGCTGATCGGCGCGGGAGCTCTCGGATACGACGTCGTGGCCGGGTTCGCGCAGCAGGAGGACTACGGCAAGGGCCTCGCCGCCGGCGTCGCCCTGGTCCTTCTCGGAGTCATGCTCGACCGGATCACGCAGGGCGCCAACGGGCGCCGCTCTCCCCACAAGAAGAGGAACGCATGAAGAAGTCACGCCTGATCGCAGGGGTTCTCGTTCTCGGCCTCAGCGCGGCCGCCTGCGGAGGGGCCAAGGTCGAGGACGACTCCGCGGCTGCGCCGAGCGCGAGCGCCGCGGGCGCGTCCGCGGCGGGCACGGTCAAGATCGCGATCAACGGCTGGGTCGGCTACGAGGCCAGCGCTGCTGTCGTGTCCTACCTCTTGGAGCACGAGCTCGGCTACAAGGTCGAGAAGGTGACGCTCGCCGAGGAGCCGTCCTGGCAGGGCATGGAGTCGGGCGACGTCGACGTGGTCATCGAGAACTGGGGCCACGAGGACCTCAAGAAGAAGTACGTCGAGGAGAAGAACGTCGCCGTCGAGGCGGGCAGCACCGGCAACAAGGGCGTGATCGGCTGGTACGTGCCCGAGTGGATGGTGGAGAAGTACCCCGACATCACCGATTACAAGAACCTGAACAAGTACGCCGACCTGTTCAAGACCTCCGAGTCGGACGGCAAGGGCCAGCTTCTCGACGGCGATCCGTCCTTCGTCACCAACGACGAGGCGCTGGTCAAGAACCTCAAGCTCGACTACAAGGTGGTGTACGCGGGCAGCGAGGCCGCGCTGATCAAGGCCGCCAAGCAGGCGAGCGAGCAGAAGAAGCCGCTGCTCATGTACTTCTACGAGCCGCAGTGGCTCTTCAACCAGGTCAAGCTGGTGAAGGTCAACCTCCCGGTGTGGGAGGAGGGCTGCGACAGCGACCCCAAGAAGGTCGCCTGCGACTACCCGCCGTACGACCTCGACAAGATCGTGAGCAAGAAGTTCGCCGGCACGGGCGGCAAGGCGTACGAGCTGGTCAAGAACTTCCAGTGGACGAACGACGACCAGAACGCGGTCGCCGACGACATCACCAACAACGGCATGTCGGCCGAGGACGCGGCCAAGAAGTGGGTGGAGGCCAACACGGCCAAGTGGCAGGCCTGGATGCCCAAGTGATCTGAGGATCACGACCTCCGCGCGCCCGTCCGGGCGCGAGCACCGCCGGCCGCGATCCTCACGGATCGCGGCCGATCCCGCCTGCCGATGGAATACCCTGCCGGTGTCGCCGAGGCCCCGCCACTCGCGTTCGCCGCCCATACGACATCGGATGAGGTCAGATATGAGGATCCGTCTCCTTGCTGTCGTGCTGACGCTCGCGCCGGCCATGACCGCCTGCAGCGGCGGGAGCTCGGATGACGCCGCCGGAGCAGGCGCCGGGGGCGGCACGAAGACCGTGCGACTGGCGATCAACCCCTGGATCGGTTACGAGGCCAGCGCCGCTGTCGTCGCCTATCTCCTGGAGCACGAGCTCGGCTACAAGGTCGAGCAGATCGAGAGCGGCGAGGCGGACTCCTGGAAGGGTTTCGAGAAGGGCACGGTCGACGTCGTCCTGGAGAACTGGAACCACCCGGAGCTGAAGAAGGAGTTCATCGAGCAGAAGAAGGTCGCGATCACCGCGGGTGAGGACGGCAACAAGGGCGTTCTCGGGTGGTACGTCCCCGAGTGGATGGTCCAGAAATATCCGGACATCACGGACTGGCACAACCTGTCCAAGTACAAGGACCTGTTCAAGACCGACAAGAGCGACGGCCTGGGCCAGTTCCTCGCCGGTGACAAGTCCTTCGTGACCAACGACGAGGCGCTCGTCAAGAACCTGAACCTGCCGTACAAGGTGGTCTACTCCGGCAGCGAGGACGCGCTGATCGCGGCGGCCCGCAAGGCCACCGAGAACGAGACCCCGCTGCTGATGTACTTCTACGAGCCCCAGTGGCTGTTCAACCAGCTCAAGCTCGTCAAGATCAACCTTCCGCCGTACGCCATCGGATGTGACGACAACGTCAAGACGATCAAGTGCGACTATCCGCCGTACCTGCTCGACAAGATCGTCAGCGTGAAGTTCGCCCAGACGGGCGGCGCCGCGTACGAGTTCATCAAGAACTGGACCTGGACCAACGACGACCAGAACTCCGTGGCCTACGACATGGCGGTGAACAAGATGAGCGCCGAGGCGGCCGCGAAGAAGTGGGTCGACGCCAACAAGATCGTCTGGCAGGACTGGATCCCGGCCTGATCCACCGGATCTGACCCACCGGGTCTCGTTCACCGGGTCCGTTCGAGGGGCGTGGCGCGCACGGCGTGCCACGCCCTTCGTCGTCCCCGTGCTCTCGCCGGAAGCGGCGCCGCGCGCCTCCTTTGCCACTTTTTTGCAATTTGCTATATCTGAGGGGGATATTTCATTACCTAGGGGTGGCAGTGGGCGGGCGTGGTACTCGGTTGATCGCTGTGTCGATCTCCGGAATCTCGGTGGCGGTGGCCGTACTGGCGGGTTGCGGGCCGATGCCGGAACTCGACGGCGACCTCACAGGCAAGAGCGGTGGCGCGAAGGGCGGCTCGGGGACGGAGCAGGGCGTCAACCCGCTCGACAACCCCGATGGCACCGGCCCCGGCCTGAAGGCGATCTCGTCGGACAAGGACCTGGCGAAGGCCCGCGATCTGATCGACAAGGTGGCGACGAAGGGCCGAGGGGTGAAGACCGGTTACGACCGCGACAAGTTCGGCTACGCCTGGGCCGACAGCGTGGACGATGTGCCGTGGGGGCGCAACGGCTGCGACACCCGCAACGACCTGCTCAAGCGGGATGGCCGGGACATCAAGTATCGCAGCGGGTCGAACTGCGTCATCGTCTCCATGACCCTGTATGACCCGTACACCGGCAAGACCATCGACTGGAGCAAGACGCATGCGGCGGAGGTCCAGATCGACCACGTCATGCCCCTGTCGTACGACTGGCAGATGGGCGCGTCGCGGTGGAGCGAGAGCAAGCGCAAGCAGATCGCCAACGACCCGCTCAACCTGATCCCCGTGGACGGCTCCACCAACGGCTCCAAGAGCGACTCGGGGCCGGCCACCTGGCTGCCGCCCCGCCGCGACATCCGCTGCTCCTACGCCGTGCGGTTCGCCCAGGTCGCCCTCAAGTACGACCTGCCGGTGACCTCCGCCGACAAGGCGGCCATGCTGGAGCAGTGCAAGTAGGAGACCGGGCTCACCGGTAGACGATCTTGCCGCCCGACCGGCCGGGGAACACGACGACCAGGTGCTCCTCGGCCCCTTCCGGCCCCCGGGCGTAGACGCGCAGCCGGTAGCGTCCGGGGCCCTTCACCGCCAGGTTCGGCAGCCGGGCCCCCGCGCCCTCGTCGCCGCCGTCGGCGTACGAGGGCACCTCCAGGCGGCCGCTGCGGCTGACCACGCCGACCTCGGCCACCTGCTCCCAGCCCTTCAACCGCAGTGGGGGAGCGGAGCCGAACGCCTTCACGGTCAGGCACATCGGCTCGTTCTCGCCGTGGGTCATCACGACCGCGGAACCGCCCGCCGCGCCGAGAAACCCGTCGTCCGCGTCCGCGTAGGGGTCCCCGCCCTCGGTGGTGTCGTCCGGGTCGTAGACGCCGTATCCCCCGCCCTCGAACAGGAAGTACGCGGCCGTGCCCTGCCGCCTGGCCCGCACCCGCGGCCAGGGGTCCCGGCAGCGGGCGTTGGCCTCCGCGACGTAGCTCTCGTGGTCCGCGCGTGCCCCGTCCTCGGACCGCGACGCCTCGGGTGGCCCGGGGTCGTACCACGAGTCGCTGTAGGCGGGGCGCGCGGTCTCCTCCGGCCCGACCAGCACGAGGAACGGCAGCAGGACGGCCGCCAGCAGGATCGGCCCGGGCGGGCGGAGCGGCGCAGGCTCCGGGGGTGTGCCGCGCGGGCCGGTGAGTTCGCGGGCGGAGCGGGCCAGCCACACCGCCAGGAAGACGTCGAACTCCTCCAGTATCTCCATCAGCGGCACGTTGTAGGCGAACGCCCAGAGGACGGCCATGGCGGCGAGGGGGGTCGCCAGCGACACGGTGACGTGGCGCCAGCCGGCCGTCACCGTGTCGCGGCTCCAGCGGCCGTCGCGGTGCTGACCGAAGAGGACGGCGATCTGCCAGGCCGCCGCCATGGCCAGGCAGGCGAGCAGGACGAACCGGGGCGCCCGCACCCCGGGAACCTCGTCCATCGCGATCACCGCCAGGCCCGCGGACCCCGGCCAGGCGGAGACGAGCGCGAACGTCCGGAGCCGCCCGCGGGTGAGGGTCAGCGCGAACAGCACCTGCAGCGGGCACCACAGGGCCAGCGTGAGCGCCTCGGCGAGGGCGTCGGGGAGCAGCGCGGCCGGCAGCCCGGGGATCAGGGCGTCGGCGACGGCCAGGTACAGCAGGCGCCGCAGCCAGACCGTCCGCCGGTCGGCGGGCCGCGGCGCGCGCGGGGGGAAGGTGAAGACCTGGCGGAGCATCCAGGCCTTGAGCGCGAGGATCGTGAAGAGACCCACCGCCGCCGTCATGGCGGCCGTGGGCGCCGCGGCGAGGCCGCCCGAGGAGTAGTCGTCGAGCGGATACCACAGGACGGCCGCCCAGAGGGCGTCGAGACGCCCGGTGACGGCCGAGACCACGGCGCCGACGGCCGACACCGCCAGGTAGACCCCGGCCGCGATCCTCCCCGCACGCTGTCGGAACACCCCGCGCCCTTCCCGAGACAAGAAGGATGATCTTAGGGGAGATCGCCTCCGGCAGGTCAGCCGCAGCCCGCGTGGGGGTCGTCCACCTGGGGCGCGGTGTCGTCGACCGTGACCTCCAGCTGGGCGGTCGAGGCCACCAGGCTCCCGGCGGGCGCCTTCGCCTCCTTCTCGTCCACCACGATGCCGCGTTCACCGAGCAGCTCATACGTGGAGGGATCGAAGATGATCTCCTCGCGCACCCCGCCGGAGACCCGACCGACGCCGATGCCGGTGCGTCCCGCCGCGTCCTCGGTGTTCTCGGTCACCGTCACCCCGGGGATCGTGGCGGCGGCCTTGAACAGCGCCGCGCGCTGGGGGGCCGGCACGTACGTCTCCCGCAGCAGGTCGCCGACGGCCGTCCACGCCCCCGTGTCGGGTGGACTGTCGCCGCGCGGCCGGTCGTACAGGTAGGCGCGCATCTTCTCCGGGTCGTCGGGCAGCTTCTTCAAATTCGTGTAGGCGGTGTCCCGCACGCTGTTGCAGGCCGGGAGCCGCATCCACTCGGTGCCCTTCTCCTTGTACGCCTCCGGCGGGATCGGCCAGCCGGGGTAGGCGTGCGGCTCCAGATACTCGATCTTCAGCGCGCCGTCCCTCGTGCCGTCGGCGGACAGCCAGATCGTCCGCTTCGTCCGGTAGAGGTAGCGCGACTCCTTCTCGTCCTCGCCGACCACGTCGGCCTCGTACATCGTCTGCGAGCCGACCTTGACGAACTGGTCGTCGCGCGGCGACAGGTCGGTCACGGCACGGGCCGCACGGCCCAGCACCTCCTCGGCCGACATGGCCGACACCTTCGGCAGCGTCACGACCCCCGGGCTCACCTTCGCCGGCCGGGCCTCCGGCTCCGTCAGCACGGTGGTGACGGCGACGACGCCCGCCGCGGCGAGCAGCGCCGTCCCGCCCGCCACAAGCACGTACGGACGCGGGCGCGGACGGGCGGGACGGCCCGCGGGGTCGGCCAGCCGCCGCCGCACGGCCGCCTTGGCCGCCAGGGAGTAGGGCGCGACGTCGGGCCGCTCCCGCGCCACCAGGTCGATCTCGTCGGTCATCACACGTTCTCCTCGGGAAGGTCGAGATGGCGGCGCAGCTTCGCGCGCACCCGGTGCAGGCGCGAGCGGACCGTGCCGATGGGGATGCTCAGCGCCTCGGCCGCCTCCTCGTAGGAGAGGTCGGCCCAGGCGACCAGTAGGAGCAGGTCGCGCTCGGCGGACGACAGCCTGGCCAGCGCGGCGGCGAGGGCGGGCCGCAGGGCGGCGGCGCTCGCCCGCTCCGCTCCGCGCTCCTCCTCGTGGGCGCCGCGCTCGCCGGCGTCGCGCGGGGCGCGGGCGAGCGCCCGCAGCCGGCGCACCTCCGACCGGCGGTGCCCGGAGATGAGGTTGCCGGCGATGCCGTACAGCCAGGGCCGGGCGTCCGGCCGGGAGGTGTCGTAGCGGTGCCGCTTGCGGAACGCCACGAGGAACGTCTCCGCCGTCACGTCGTCGGCGTGCTCGGGACCGAGACGGCGACCGGCGTAGGCGTGGATCTCGTCCGCGTGCCGGTCGAAGACGCCGGCGAACCGCTCGGGCACGGTCAGCGACGCCTCGATCAGCCCCGCGTCGCTCGGCTCGGCGTCGTCCGCCCCGGCGTCGTCCGGCTCGGCGTCGCGTGCCTTGATGCCGTTGCGGGAGCCGCCGGGCCCGCGATCGGGGGCGGCGGTGGTGAAGCGCGTGTCGCCGGAGACCGTCCTCACCACCCGTTTTGTCCGTTCATAGGGGATCCTTCCGTGGGGCGCCGTCGCGCCCTCCACCCCTACTCCGCCGGACCCGCCCGGCCGGTTCCACCCGATGCGCTCACCCGGTGATGAGGAACCCGTTGTGGTCGCGGGCCGTCCCGCCCGTGCGCTCGGCGATCGCGAGGGCGGCCCGCCGGGCGGCGGCGGGAACGTCCGTGCCGTAACCGCCGTCCGCGGACAGCTCGTACGTCACGTCGTCGGCGTCCCACTCGGTGACGAAGACCTCGATCGGGCTCTCGGCGCTGGTGAGCAGCGTCGCACCCGTGTCGGTCACCGTCGCGACGGCCAGGCCGGGCAGATCGTCCGCGAGCAGGCCGATCACCTCGTCCACGGGGATGAGCCGCCCGCCGGTGACCTCGGCCAGGTCCTCCGGCGGCTCCTGGCACTCCGGGTGCTCCCGGCCGCCGAGCCGCTCGGCCAGGCCCCGCACGAGCAGGCTCGGCCGCGAGAAGTCGCCGCCCTCTTCGCTGTCGATGTTGCGCGCGAAGAACGCGGTCGCCCAGCCCGCCGGGAGACCGGCCCTGGCCGCCAGCTCCGGGGTCAGCTCGATCGGCCCGCGCAGCTCGACGTTCTCGCCGATTTTGAACCCCCACCCGTACGGCCCGGCCTGGGGGTCGTGCAGCCGCACCGTCTCCAGCACGGTCGCGGTGTCGGGCGCGTACGGCAGCAGCAGCGTGGGGCCCTTGCGCAGCCGCCGGGCCATGAGGAAGTCGGAGATCAGTCCCATGTGGCCACTGTCCCGCCCGGCACTTGTGGTCGGCTTGGAGCCCCAGCTTGGATCTCCGTGCTTGGATCTCCGTGCTTGGATCTCGGTGCTACCGGGCCGCCGAGCCGCGGACCTGGAGGGAGGCCAGCAGCGCCGTGCTGGCCTGCGCTATCTCCTCGACCGCGCGGTCGAACACCTCGGCGTTGTGGGCGGCGGGCGCGCGGAAACCGGAGATCTTGCGGACGTACTGCAGGGCCGCCGCCCGGATGTCCTCCTCGGTCACCTCGTCGGTGAAGGGCGGGCGCAGGGTCTTGATGCTTCGGCACATGACCCCATACTCGCCGATCCCGGACGCGGTCAGGAGTGGAAGACCGCGGCGCCGAAGTCCTCGGCCACCTTGCGCAGCATCGCGGCCAGCTCCTCGCGGTCGACCGCGTCGATGCGCTCGGCCGGTCCGGACACCGACATCGCCGCGAAGGTCCGCCCGCCGTCGTGGACCGGCACGGCCATGCAGTGCACGCCGCTCTCCTCCTCGCCCAGGTCGAGCGCGTACCCGCGGTTGCGCACCCGGCCGAGCTCCTCAAGCAGCTCGCCGATTTCCGTGATCGTCCGGTCCGTACGGCGGGGCAGCCCGGTGCGCCGGAACACCGCCTCCGCGTCGTCCCGGCCGGCCAGCAGGGCCTTGCCGACGGCCGTGCTGTGCGGCAGCACCCGGCGGCCGACCTCGGCGAACATCCGCAGCCTGCGCGGCGAGGGCACCTGGGCCACGTAGACGACGTAGTCGCCCTCCAGCACGGCGAGGTTGGCCGTCTCACCGGACAGCTCCACCAGCCTCGCGAGGTAGGGCTCGGCCCAGACCGCGAGCATCCGCTCGGCCACGCCGCCGATCCGCACGAGCGCGCCGCCGAGGGCGTAGCGCCGGTCGGACTCCTGCCGGACGTACCCACGGGCCAGCAGCGTCTGTAACAGCCGGTGGATCGTCCCGTACGGCAGGCCGGTCGTGGCGGCGATCTCCGACAGGCCGGCCTGGCCGCCGTGCTCGGACAGTGCTTCGAGCACGTCCAGCGCCCGGTCGACGCTCTGCACGCTCACCGCGTCCTCCTCCTCGGCGGTGTCATCCTCAATGCGGTGTCATCCTCAATGCGGTGTCATCCTCAATGCGGGGACCGTCCCAGCATGCCGGGTTCGAGGCCGCGCAGCGAGGCGTCGAGCACCTCGGCCGTGTGCGCGACCCGGATCTCCCCCTTGCCCGCTCTGCGGACGGCGGCCGCGATCTGCATCGTGCATCCCGGGTTGGCCGACACCAGCAGGCCGGCGCCGGTGGCGAGCACCCGTTCGGCCTTGCGGTCGCCCAGTTGCCGGGCCGCCTCCGGCTGGAAGAGGTTGTAGGTGCCCGCCGACCCGCAGCAGATCGCGGACTCCTCGACCTCCCGCAGCTCCAGCCCCGGGATCGCGCGCAGCAGCTCACGCGGCTGGGCGCGCACGCCCTGGGCGTGGGCAAGGTGGCAGGCGTCGTGGTAGGCGACCGTGACCGGCAGCGGGTGGCGCTCGGCGGCCGGTCCCAGCTCGGTCAGGAACTCCGCCAGGTCACGGGTCCGCAGCGCCCCGGCGCGGGCCGCCCAGGCGGGCTCGTCCGCGAGCACCTCGGCGTAGTCCTTCATGCTCGACCCGCAGCCCGCCGCGTTCACCACGACGGCGTCCACGCCGGCCCGCTCGAAGGTGGCGATCGTGCGGCGGGCGAACCTCCGCGCCTCGGCCTCGCGGCCCGAGTGCAGCGACAGCGCCCCGCAGCAGCCCTGCCGGGGCGGGATCACCACGTCGCAGCCCTCCAGCGCGAGCACCCGGGCCGTCGCCGCGTTGACCTGCGGGAAGAACTCGCCCTGCACGCAGCCGGTCAGCAGCCCGACCCGCGCCCTGCGCCGTCGCCTCGCCCGCACCAGTGGCGGCAGCCGTACGGGCCGGGGGACGCCGGGTGCCAGTTCGGCCATCGCGCCGAGTGAGGGGTTCACCCGTTCCAGGAACGGCTGGAGGCGCCTGCTCAGCCGCATCGGCAGCCGCATCGCCCGCAGCCTGCGCCGGTAGGGGAACAGCGCGAACACCAGCGCCCGGATCGCGCGCTCGTCCGGGCGGCGCACGTGCTCGCGCTCCACGACCGCGCGTGTCTGCTCGATCAAGCGGTCGTACCGCACCCCGGACGGGCACGCGGTGACACACGCCATGCAGCCCAGGCAGGCGTCGAAGTGACCGGCCATCGCGTCGGTGAGCGGCGTGCCCTCGACGTGCTGCCCCATCAGGTGGATGCGCCCGCGCGGGGAGTCCATCTCCTCGCCCCACAGCACGTACGTCGGGCAGGTGGGCAGGCAGAACCCGCAGTGGACGCAGTCCTTGATCAGCTCGGGGTCCATTTCAGATGCCTCCGACGAAGCGGCCGGGGGACAACCGGCGATCGGGATCGAACCGCTCCTTGACCCGCCGCATCAGCGGCAGCGCGCCGACGCGCCCCCACCGGTCGAGGCGGCGCGCGGTCTCCGGGGGCGCGGCGAGCACGACCACCCGGCCGTCGAACATCCCCTCGGCGTCGTCACGCACCAGGCCCACGAACCCGGCGATCTCACCGGGCAGACCCCGCAGACCGATGTGCAGCGTCCCGGCGGCGAGCGAGCCGCGGATCGCCGGCCGCGCCCCCGACGCGTGGGCGGCCTCCCTCAGGGCGGGGAGCATGTGGGGAAGCGAGGCGACCCCGATCCTGAGCTCAAGCAGCGCGTCGTCGTCCGACGAGGGAAGCCGGTTCCACCACGTCGGCGGCTCCTCGGTCACTTCCGCCGAGCCGTCCATCACGTCGTTCATCAGCACACACAGCGCCTTGGCGCGCTCGGCCGCGGCGGCGCCCTCGACCAGGACCGCCAGCGTGCAGGGGCCGTCCACGTCGGGCCAGTCGATCTCCACGGCGCTCGGCTCCAGCGGCGACTCGGTCACCGCGGGGACCGCCGTCAGCAGGACGCCGGTCGCCGACATGACCCGCTCCGTCTCGGTCACCGGCCGTTCGACGGTCGCCGTCACCCAGGCGCGGGCGGCGGGCAGGGGATGAAGGCGGAACGTCGCGTCCGCGATGATCCCGAGCGTGCCGTACGAGCCGGTGAACAGCTTGCCGAGGTCGTATCCGGCGACGTTCTTGACGACCTTCCCGCCCGACTTGGCGATCGTGCCGTCGGCGAGCACGACCGTGACGCCGATGAGCAGGTCGCGGGCCGTGCCGTGGCGGAACCTGCGCGGCCCGGCGACGCCGGTGGCCAGCAGCCCGCCGACCGTGGTCCCCGGCACGGGCACGTCGAGTGCGAGCTCCTGACCTCCCTCGGCGAGGGTCCGCGCCAGCGCCTCGACGGTCACCCCGGCCTGCGCCCGGACGACCAGGTCACCCGCCGCGTGTTCCGGCATCCGGTTCATGCAGCACAGGTCCACGAGCACGTCACAGCGGGCGGGCGAGGCTCCCCAGCGCAGCTTGGTCCCGCCGCCCGTCGCGACGACGGCCAGGTCGTGCGCGGCGCAGACCCGCATCACGGCCGCGATCTCCTCGGCCGACTCGGGCAGCGCCACCCAGCGCGGACGCACGCCCGCGACCTCGTCCCCGTCGCCGGCCGCGCGCACGGCCACACCGGTCGCCTCCAGCGCGTCCCGAACGTCCCGCACGCCCATCAGAACTGCTCCGCCAGTCCGGCCTCGACCAGAGGGTGAGCGCCCCTGCGCACTCCCGGCGCCTCGCCGCACAGGCGCGGGGTGGGGAAGACCTTGCCCGGGTTGGCCAGCCCCCGGGGATCGAACGCGCACCGCACGAGTTGCATGGTGTCGAGGTCGTCCTCGGTGAACATCCGGGGCATGTAGCGGGCCTTGTCCACGCCGACGCCGTGCTCCCCGGTGATCGACCCGCCGTGCTCGACGCACAGGTCGAGGATGCGCCCGCTGACGGCCTCGGCGCGCTCGGCCTCGCCGGGCACGGAGTCGTCGAACAGCACGAGGGGATGGAGGTTGCCGTCGCCCGCGTGGAAGACGTTGGCCACGCGGATGCCGTACTCCTCCTGCAGCCGGTCGATGCCCGCGAGCACGCCAGGAAGCGCGGTCCGCGGCACCACGCCGTCCTGCACGATGTACGCCGGGCTGATCCGGCCCACGGCGGCGAACGCCGACTTGCGGCCCTTCCAGATGGCCGCCCGCTCCTCCGCGGAGGCGGCCACCCGGATCTCGAAGGCGCCGCTGTCGCGGCAGATCCGCTCCACGGCCGCGAACTGGTGCTCCACCTCGGCGCGCGGGCCGTCCAGCTCCACCACGAGCACGGCTCCCGCCCCGGCGGGGTAGCGGCAGTTGACGGCGGCCTCGGCCGCCTCGATCGCCAGCGCGTCCATCATCTCGATCGCGGCGGGGACGACGCCCGCCGCGATGATCGCCGACACCGCGTGCCCGCCGGCCTCGATGCCGGTGAAGGCGGCGAGCAGGGTCGTGACCGCCTCGGGCGCCCGCGACAGCCGTACGGTGATCTTGGTGGCGATGCCGAGCGTGCCCTCGGAGCCGATGAACGCGCCGAGCAGGTCGTAGCCGGGGTCCCGGGCCGACAGCTCCACGATCTCCCCGTCGGGCGTGACGATCTCGGCGGCGAGCACGTGGTTGACCGTGAAGCCGTACTTGAGGCAGTGCGCGCCGCCCGAGTTCTCCGCCACGTTGCCGCCGATGGAGCAGACCTGCTGGCTGGAGGGGTCGGGGGCGTAGTAGTACCCCCGGTCGCGGACCGCCTCGGTGATCGCCAGGTTCGTCACCCCGGGCTCCACCACGGCCTGGCGATTCGGGATGTCGATCTTCAGGATCCGCCGCATGCGGGAGGTGACGATCAGCACGCCGTCCGTGCGGGGGAGGGCGCCGCCCGACAGGCCGGTGCCCGACCCCCGCGCGACGAACGGCACGCCGTGCTCACCGCACAGCCGTACGACCGCGGCGACCTGCTCGGCCGCCTCCGGCAGCACGACCACCCCGGGGGTCGCCCGGTGGTGGGTCAGCCCGTCGCACTCGTAGGTGCGCAGCCGTACGGGATCGGTGATGACGGCGTCGGGCGGGAGCACGGCCGCCAGCCGTGCCGTCAGCCGTTCGAGCTCGGACATCGGCTCCCGCTTCCCCTCACATCGTCACGGCATCCGCTCGTACGCCGGAAGCGTAAGGAACTCCGCGAAGTCGTCGTCAAGGGCGACCTCCTTGAACAGCGCCGTGGCCTGCGCGTAGAGCTTCTCGTCGTAGCCCGGCTCGGCGGCGATTCCGGCCAGCTCCTCCTCGATGATCCGCTCCACGAGCTCCCGTGTCACCACCGCGCCGGTGTCGGCCAGCGTGATGTCGTTGTGGATCCACTGCCAGACCTGCGAGCGGGAGATCTCGGCGGTCGCCGCGTCCTCCATCAGGTTGTGGATCGCCGCGGCGCCGTTGCCGCCCATCCAGGCCGCCAGGTAGCGCAGGCCGACGTCCACGTTGCCGCGCAGCCCCGCCTCGGTGATCTCGCCGGGGGTCTTGGACACCGACAGCAGGTCCTCGGCCGTGACGTGGACGTCCTCACGCAGCCGGTCGAGCTGGTTGGGCCGGTCGCCGAGCACGCCGTCGAAGACCTCGCGGCAGATCGGCACGAGGTCGGGGTGGGCGACCCAGGAGCCGTCGAAGCCGTCGCCCGACTCGCGGGTCTTGTCGGCCCGCACCTTCTCCAGCGCGACCTTGTTGACCTCCGGGTCACGACGGGAGGGGATGAAGGCCGCCATGCCGCCGATCGCGTGCGCGCCGTGCTTGTGACAGGTGCGTACCAGCAGTTCGGTGTAGGCCCGCATGAACGGCGCGGTCATCGTCACCGCGTTGCGCTCGGGCAGCAGGAACTCCCGCCCCCGGGTGCGGAACTTCTTGATGACGCTGAACAGGTAGTCCCAGCGGCCGGCGTTGAGGCCGGCGGAGTGCTCGCGCAGCTCGTAGAGGATCTCCTCCATCTCGAACGCCGCCGGGTAGGTCTCGATGAGCACGGTCGCCCGGATCGTCCCCCGGGGGATGCCGAGCAGCTCCTGGGCCCGGACGAACACGTCGTTCCAGAGCCGCGCCTCCAGGTGTGACTCCATCTTCGGCAGGTAGAAGTAGGGCCCGCGGCCCTTGCCGATCTGCCGCTGCGCGCAGTGGAAGAAGTAGAGGCCGAAGTCGAGCAGCGATGCCGACATCCGCTCGCCGTCCACCAGGATGTGCTTTTCGGGCAGGTGCCAGCCGCGCGGGCGGACCACGACCGTGGCCAGTTCCTCGTCCGGCCGCAGGGCGTACGTCTTGCCGCCGGACTCGAAGTCGATCGTACGGTCGAGGGCGTCGCGCAGGTTGAGCTGCCCGTTGATCGTGTTCTCCCAGGTCGGGGAGTTGGCGTCCTCGAAGTCGGCCAGCCAGACCTTGGCGCCGGAGTTGAGCGCGTTGATCGTCATCTTGCGGTCGACCGGGCCGGTGATCTCGACCCGGCGGTCCTCCAGCCCCGGAGCGGGCGGGGCGACCCGCCACTCCGACTCGCGGACGTGGGCGGTCTCGGGAAGGAAATCGAGCATGCCGCCCGCGGACAGCTCCTCCTGCCGCGCCTGACGCGCGGCGAGCAGTTCCCTGCGCCTGGGGTCGAACTCGCGCTGCAAGGTGGCCACGAAGCCGAGGGCCTCGGGAGTGAGGATCTCGTCGAACCGGTCCAGCAGGGGGCCCTTGATCTCGACGCCTTCCGTCATTTTCCACCTTCCGGAAAAGTAGTTCTGAATGGTGGAATCGACGCTACTTCAGGGGACGGCCGGGGGTCAACGCAGGGGGTTCCTCAGGGGGCTGTCCGGGGATTCCCTGATGGGAGACGTCGCACGCATGGCCGAAGATCGTGGGCATGAGATACAAGACGATGGCCGTCGCGGGGGCCGTCCTGGGAATGAGCCTCGTCGTCGCGGCGTGTGACGTGCGGCTCGACTTCGACGGGCAGCAGGCCGTGGAGTCCTACGACGTGACGGACAAGGTGGCCGTCCTCGACACCCATGCCGGGTCGGGCGACATCGTGGTGAACGAGAGCGACAGGTCCGGGGTCCACGTCACCGAGACCCTGCACTGGCGCGGTGACAAACCCGCGAACGGCCATTCCGTCGACGGGGACACGCTCACACTGGCGTACAAGTGCGACAGCTGCTCGGTGGACTACAAGGTGGAGGTGCCGCGCGGTCTCACCATGAAGATCGACACCGGCTCGGGGGACATCACGCTGCGCGACCTGACCGGCCAGGTCAACGCCTCCACCGGATCGGGCGACGTCGACGCGCGGGGGCTCGCCGCCACCCAGGTCAGCACCCGCACGGGGTCGGGGGACATCACGCTCCGGTTCACCGCCGTCCCCGACCAGGTGCAGGCGGTGACCGGGTCGGGCGACGGCCGGCTCTGGGTGCCGAACGGCGCCTACAACGTCAACGCGTCGACGGGGAGCGGCGACCGCAGGATCGAGGTGGCGGACGACGCCTCGGCGCCGCACACGATCACGATCAGGACCGGATCGGGCGACGCCGAGGTGCACAAGCTGTGATCGCCGTCAGGCGAGCACCGGCTGGTTGGCGCGGAAGACGCCGTCCGGGTCGCGGCGGCGCTTGATCTCGCGCAGCCGGGCCAGCGTGTCCGCGTCGAACGCGGAGGCGGCCTTCTCGTCGCCGCCCAGGTAGGTGAACGGCTTGCGGCCGGTCGTGTGCGGCGCCATCGCCCGCGCGATCTCCGCGAGCCGCGCGTTGACCGCCTGCCGGCCCTCCGGCGACATGACCGGCCCGATCATGCCCAGCAGGTACGGCTCGGCGATGTGCCCGCACGCCCCGCCGCCGTCGGCGGGCCGGCTCAGCGCGCCGCCGAGGTGGCGCACCTGCACCGTGGCCAAGGGGGCGACGTCGCCCACGGCCGCGAGCAGGTCGTCCGCCACGTCGTCGCCGAGCCCGGTCAGCAGTTCGGCGCGGCCCGCGCCGGGCACCGGCTGCGTCGGCTCGGCGCAGATGCCGCCCAGCGCGTCCAGGGGCAGCGCCGCGCGGCTGTCGCGCAGCACGCCGGGGATGCCCTCGAACCGCCGGAGCAGGTCGCGCCCCTCCTCCTCGCCGCCCAGGAACGTCGAGTCCACCGCGACCGCGGCGAGCCCGCGCAGCGGCTCGGGCACCTGGGGCACCGGCGGGAACTTCACCATCGTGAACCAGACGGTCAGTTCCTCGGGCGCCGCCGCGGTCACCTCCCGGTAGGCGGCGAGCACCTCGGGCGCCCGCTCGGCGGGCCACAGCATGCGTCCGCCGTACAGCAGCGGCGCCGGGTGCAGGTCCAGCTCCATCGCCGTCACCAGCGCGAAGTCTCCTCCGCCGCCGCGCAGCGCCCAGAACAGGTCGGGGTCGGAGCCGGCCGTGACGCGGGCCTGCGTGCCGTCGGCGCCGACCACCTCGAAGGCGCGTACGGCGCCGGCCGCCCAGCCGTGCCTGCGCGCGAACCACCCCAGCCCGCCGCCGAGGGTGTAGCCGGTGACGCTGACGACGGGGGAGCTGCCGGGCAGTCCGGTCAGCCCGTGCTTGCCGGTCGCGGTCAGCAACTCGCCCCACTGCACGCCGGCCTCGACGCGGGCGGTCCGCTGCTCCGGCACGACCTCCACGCCGCGCAGCCGTCCGGTGCGCAGCAGGATCGTCCCGTCGAGGCGGGTCGTGGCGCCGTGCCCGCTCGGCTGCGCCGCGACGGCGAGACCGGCCAGCCTCGCGCAACGGATCGCGGCGGCGGCGTCGGCCGCGTCCTCGACCTCCACGACCGCGGCCACGCGCTGGTCGACCGCCCGGTTCCACGGCAGCCGCGCGGCCTCGAAGCCGTCGTCGCCGGGGACGAGGACCTGCCCGCGTACCGTACGGCGAAGGTCGGTTCCCAGGGTTGTCACGCTCTCCTCCTGCTGTGTCCGGCGGCGCCGGTCGGCCCCGCTCGTGATCAACCCTGCTACATCCCGGTTGGCGATGATTAGGAATCGGCTCGGAACGGTCTGGTCCTACGGTAGGAATCCGATTTCCGGTAAATGTCTCGCGATGGGGAACGATGGACTTTCGCCTGTTCGGCCCGTTCGAGGTCACCGACGCCGACGGCCGGGCGGTCGGCCTCGGCACGCCCAAGCAGCGGGCCGTGCTGGCCATGCTCGCGCTGGAGCCGGGCCGCGTGGTCTCCCTCGACCGTCTCATCGACGAGCTGTGGTCGGGCGAGGCGCCGTCGAGCGCGACCGGGACCCTGCAGGCGTACGTCTTCCAGCTCCGCCGGGCGCTCGAACCCGGCCGGCCGCCGCGCACGCCGCCGAAGCTGCTGGTCACCCGCGAGCCCGGCTACCTGCTGGCGGTGGCGCCCGGACAGGTGGACCTGGTCCGCTTCACCGCGCTGGCCGAGGACGGCGGGCGGGCGCTCGCCCGGGGCGAGCACACCGCCGCGGCCGAGTCGCTGCGCGGCGCGCTGGAGACGTGGCGGGGCGAGCCGCTGGCCGAGTTCACCGCGTACGAGTTCGCCCAGCCGGTCGTCGCGCGGCTGACCGAGCTGCGCGCCACGGCCACGGAGAACTGGTTCGAGGCCCGGCTGGCGCTCGGCGACGCGGGATCGTGCGTGCCCGACCTCGAACGCCTGGTGGAGGACCACCCCTACCGGGAGCGGCTGTGGAGCCTGCTCGTGCTCGCCCTCTACCGGTCCGGACGGCAGGCCGACGCCCTCGCCGCGCTGCGCAGGGTCAGGGCGCTGCTCGCCGGGGAACTGGGCCTGGAGCCCGGCCCCGAGCTGCGGTGGCTCGAGCAGGCCGTCTTCGGCCAGTCGCCGGACCTCGGCGGCCCCGGGCCCGTCCTGCTCGCCCCCGCCGCCGCGCCGGTGTCGGCCGCCCCGCCCGGGACCGCGCCGGGACCGGTCGTCCACGACGGGCTCGTCGCCCGGCGCGAGCAGCTCGGACGCGTGGCCGCCCGCCTGGCCGAGGCCCGGCGCGGCCGGGGCGGCGTGCTGCTGGTCGCCGGGGAGGCGGGCATCGGCAAGACCCGCCTCGCGGAGGCGGCGGCCGACGAGGCGGCCGCCCTGGGGATGGCGGTCGCCTGGGGCCGCTGCGCCGAGGACACCGGCGCCCCCGCCTTCTGGCCGTGGCTGCGGGTGCTGCGCGACCTCGGCCCGGAGGCGGCGGACGCGCTGGCCGCCCTGTCCGGGGACACGCCGGGACAGACACCCGGCGGCGACCCCGGCACCGCGCTGTTCGAGCTGCACGAGCGGGTGGCCGTCGCCCTGCCGGCGGCGGGACCGGCGCTCGTCGTCCTCGACGACCTGCACTGGGCCGACGCGTCGTCCCTGCGCCTGCTCGCGTTCGCGGCGGGGGAGCTGCACCGGTCGCCCGTGCTGGTGCTGGCGACGATTCGCCCGGAGCCGGGCGGCGACCCCGAGCAGCTGCGCGACACGCTGGCCGCACTCGCCCGCGAACGCGGCGCGGAGCGCCTCACGCTGCCGCCGTTCACCCGGGAGGACGTGGCCGCCTACCTGGCCGGGCGCGACCTGCCGGACACGCGGCTCGCCGCGCTGCTCCACGAGCGCACCGGGGGCAACCCCTTCTATCTGGGCGAGCTGATCCGGCTGCTGGGCAGCGAGCACCGGCTCGACGCCGCCTCCGTCGGCGTGCCCGAGGGGGTGCGTGAGGTCATCGGCCGCCGCGTGGCACGGCTGCCGGAGGAGACCCGTGCGCTGCTGGAGGCGGCCGCCGTACTCGGCCGCGAGGTGAGCCTCGACGCGCTGGAGGCCGCCTGCGGCGTGGGCGCGGAGGAGGTGATGCTGCGGCTCGAACCGGCCGTGGCGACGGGGCTGCTCGTCGAGGCGCCCGGCTTCGACTACCGGTTCTCCCACGCCCTCGTCCGCGACGCCCTCTACGCCGGTCTCGGCCGGGTGCGCGCGGCGCGGCTGCACCTGCGCACGGGGGAGGCGCTGGAGGTCCTTCCGGGGGTCGAGGCGTCCGTGCTCGCCCACCACTTCGTGGCGGCCGCCCGGGCGGGCGGCGCCGCCAAGGCCGTGGAGTACGCCGTCCGGGCCGCCAGGCAGGCCGCCGCCGGCTGCGCGTACGACGAGGCGGTGGACTGGTGGGGCAGGGCCCTCGCCGCTCTGGGCCCCGCGGACCCCGCCCGGCGCTGCGCGCTGCTGGTGCGCCGCGGCGAGGCGCTGCGCGCGGTCGGCGACGTCGCCGGTGCGAGGTCGGCGCTTGAGGAGGCGATCGGCCTCGCCGCCGGCATCGGCGAACGTGCGACGCTGATCGAGGCCGCGACGGTGTTCGGCGGCATGTCGGTGTGGAACTGGCACCACTACGGCATCGTGGACGACGGGTCGGTCACCCTCTTGGAGGGCCTGCTGAAGGAGCCGCTCGGCGACGTGGAGCGGGCCACCCTGCTGGGCACCCTGGGCTTGGAGCTGTACTACTCGCCGCGCAGGGTCGAGGGGGAACGGCTGGCGGCCGACGGCGTGCGGCTGGCCCGCCGCACCGGCGACCCCCGCCTGCTGGCCCGCTCGCTCAACAACTACGTGGTGGCCGCCTGGGTCTCCGAGCGGGAGGACGAGCGCCGCCAGGCGGTCGAGGAGATGCTCACCCTCCCCCTGGACGCGACGGCGGAGGCCGTCGCCCGCGTCTTCCGCATGGCCCACCTGCTGCGGGCGGGCGAGCTCGCGGAGTGGGACCGCGACCTGGCCCGCTGCGCCCGGCTGGCCGAGGAGATCAGGCGTCCCGAGACGACCGGGATGGCGCGGATCGCCGAGGCCGCCGGCCGCACGATGCGCGGCGACTGGGCGGAGGCAGAACGCCTCGCGGAGGAGTTCACCGCGCTCATCGCGGGGTTCAGCATGTGGGGGCTCGACTACCCCGGCCTGATCACCCTCTACACCTGCCGCCGCGGGCAGGGCCGGGTGGACGAGCTGGCCGACCGGCTCGTGGCCCGGGCGCACGACCCCGACATGGTGCCGCTGCGCGCGGTCGCCGCTCTGGCCGCCCTCGACGTGGGCGACACCGCGCTCGCCCGGCGGCTGGCGGAGCGCTGGAGCGGCGAGATCCGCGACGACTGGACCGCCGAGCTCCTCGTCGTCGTGTGGGGCCACGTGGCCGCCCGGCTCGGCGTGCCCGACCCCGCCGCCCTCTACCGCAGGCTCGCGCCGTATGGGGAACGGCTCGTGGTCAGCGGCATGGGCGGCGCCGGCTGGGGCTCCACCCACCTGGTCCTGGCCGAGCTGGCGGCCGCCGCGGGTGAGCGCGGCCTCGCCCTGCGCCACGCGCGCCGGGCCCACGAGACCCATCTGAGCCTGGGGCTGGACCACTGGGCGGGGGAGAGCACGCGGCTCCTCGCCGAACTGGACGGATGAGCCGCCGTCAGTCGAGGACGGGGTGGTTGCCGAGGAAGACGCCGTGCGGGTCGCGGCGGCGCTTGACCTCGCGCAGACGGGTCAGGATCTCGGCCGGGAAGGCGGACGACGCGGGCTCCCCGTGGCCGAGGAAGGTGAAGGGCTTGCGGCCGGTAGAGACCCCCGCCACCGCGTCCGCGACGGCCGACTGCCGCTGCCGGATCGCCTCCTCGATGCCGGGCGCTACGAGCACGCCGAGCGTGGTCAGCAGGTAGGGCTCAGCGATGTGGCCGCAGGCGCCGCCCTTCTCGTCCACCCGGGCCAGCGCCCCGCCGAGGTGGCGGATCTGCACGTAGGCGAGCGGCGCGATGGTGCCGGGCCCGGCGGCGGCCAGCAGCGCCGCCGCGTCGGCGTCGCCGAGGCCGGTGAGCAGCTCGGAGCGCAGCATCGCCGGTGTCGGGTCGGTCGGCTCCGCGCAGATGTCCGCCAGGTTCGCCACCGGCATCCGGTCGCGCGTGTCGAAGACGGGCTCGGGAATCCGGTCGAACCGGTGCAGCAGGGCCCGCGCCTCGTCCGGGTCGCCCAGGTAGGCGACGTCGATCGTCACGGCCGACAGGCCGCGCAGCGGCTCGGGCAGCTCGGGCAGCGGCGGGAACTGCAGCAGGTGGAACCAGACCGTCAGCTCCTCGGGCGCCTCGGCCGTGGTGGCGCGGAAGGCGGCCAGCACCTCCGCGGCCCGCTTGGCCGGCCACAGGATCCGCCCGCCGTACAGCACCGGCGCCGGGTGCAGGTCGAACTCCATCGCGGTCACCACCGCGAGGTCGCCCCCGCCGCCGCGCAGCGCCCAGAACAGCTCGGGGTCGCTGCCGGCCGTGACGGTCGCGTGCTCGCCGGAGGCGTCCACGACCTCGAACGCGCGCACGCTGTCGGCGGCGAAGCCGTACTTGCGCCCGAACCAGCTCAAGCCTCCGCCCAGGGTGAACCCGGTGGCGCTGACGGCCCCCGTGCTGCCCGCCAGCGGTGTCAGCCCGTGCTCGCCCGCCGCCGTGAGCACCTCGCCCCACGAGACGCCGGCCTCCACCCGGGCCACCCGTTCCGCCGGCCGTACGGTCAGGCCGCGCAACGCACCCGTCCGCAGCAGGATCGCGTCGTCGAAGGCGGCGGGGGCGTGCCCGTTCGGCTGGGTGGCGACGCGCAGCCCGGCGAGGCCCGCGTAGCCGACCACGGCCGCGACGTCGTGCGCGTCCCGCGCCTCGACGACCGCCGCGACCCGCTGGTCGACGGCCAGGTCCCAGGGGCGCCGGCTCTCGTCGAAGCCCTCGTCGCCGCGCACCAGCACCCGGCCGCGCACCACTCGGCGGAGATCGGCGCCGAGCGCCTTCACCTGGTCCATCTCTTCTCCTCCCCATCGTGGGTTCCTCGTGTGGGACCACGGTGGAACACGGGGATCGGAGCGTTCATGAGCGCGGCTTGAAGGCCGTCCAAGTCGCCCCCAAGTGGACCGTTCCGGTGGGGGTCGTCCCGGCTCTACGCTTGCGGCAGCGATCAGAGGGGTTAGGCCATGAACACGCTGTCCTTCCGGCTGCTCGGCCCTTTCGAGGTCACCGGCGGCGACGGCCGCGTCATCGACCTCGGCCCGCGCAAGCAGCGGGCGGTGCTCGCCGTCCTCGCCCTTGAGCCCGGCAGGATCGTCTCCCTCGACCGGCTGATCGACGAGCTGTGGGCGGACGAGCCGCCCTCCAGCGCCACCGCGACGCTGCAGTCGTACGTCTCCAACCTGCGCAAGGTGCTGGAGCCGGGACGCCGGCCGCGCACGCCCCCGGCCGTGCTGCTCACCCGCGAGCCCGGCTACCTGCTGTCCGTCGCGCCCGGCCAGGTCGACCTCGCGCGCTTCGTCTCCTGGGTGGAGGACGGCCGCAGGGCGCTCGCGCGGCGCGAGTACGCCGCGGTGCTCGGGCTGATCGACCGGGCACTCGAGTCATGGCGGGGCGAGCCGCTCGCCGAGTTCGCGGCCTACGAGTTCGCCCAGCCTGCCATCGCGCGCCTGGCCGAGCTGCGGGCGGTGGCGGTCGAGGACCGGTTCGAGGCCAGGCTCGCCATGGGCGACGGGCCCTCGTGCGTGGCCGACCTGGAGCGGCTGGTCGAGGCGTATCCGTACCGCGAGCGGCTGTGGAGCCTGCTCGTCCTCGCCCTCTACCGGTCGGGCAGGCAGACCGACGCGCTCGGCGCGCTGCGCCGGGTGCGCGCCCTGCTCGCCGAGGAGATGGGCCTGCAGCCCGGCCCCGAGCTGCGGCGGCTGGAGCAGGCCGTGCTGGAGCAGTCGCCGGCCCTGGACGCGCCCGCGCCCCTGGAAGCGCCCGTCGTCGCGCGGCCGGCCGACGCTCCGCCGGCGGAGGAGCGGCCCATCCCGGCGGACGAGCCGCCGCCGTCCGCGGCCCTCGTCGCGCGCGAGCGCGAGCTCGCCCGCTTCGGCGAACGGCTCGGTGCCCTACGACGGGGCCGCGGCGGCGTGCTGCTGGTGACCGGCGAGCCGGGAATCGGCAAGACCAGGCTGGCCCAGCTCGCCGCCGAGGAGGCCGAGGCGCGCGGCGTCGCGGTCGTCTGGGGCCGCTGCGTGGAGGCCGAGGCGGCCCCGCCGTTCTGGCCCTGGCTGCAGGCGCTGCGCGAGCTGGGGGAGCGGGGCCGGGCCGCGGCGCGGCTCCTCGCGGGCGAGGGCGACGCCGCCGCCGACCCGGAGGCCGCGCTCTTCGAGCTTTACGAGGGCGTGCTGGCCGCGCTCGCCCGGTCGGGCACGCCGACGCTGGTGGTGCTGGATGACCTCCACGCCGCGGACGTAGCCTCGCTGCGGCTGCTCGCCTTCCTCGCTGCCGAGCTGCACCGCAGGCCCGTGCTGGTGCTGGCGACCGTGCGGCCGGAGCCGGGCAGGGAGCCCGAGCGGCTGCGCGACACCCTCGCCGCCCTCACCCGCGAGCCCGGCACCGAGCGCCTCACCCTCGCGCCGTTCACCGCGGAGGAGGTCGGCGCGTTCCTGCGGCGGCACGACCTGACCGACCCGGCGCTCGCCGAGGTGCTCTACCGGCGCACCGGCGGCAACCCCTTCTACCTCGGCGAGCTGCTGCGGCTGCTCGGCAGCGAGCATCGGCTCGACGCCGCGTCGCTGGGCGTGCCGGAAGGCGTCATGGAGGTCATCGAGCGGAGGGTCGCGCGGCTGCCCGACCCCACCAGGGACCTGCTGCGCCGCGCCGCCGTCCTGGGCCGCGACGTCAGCCTCGACGTGCTGGAGGCGCTCACGGAGACCCCCGCCGAGGAGGTGATGTCGCTGCTGGAGCCCGCCGTCGCCGTCGGCGTCCTCGCCGAGGCGCCGGGAGGCTTCGACTACCGTTTCTCGCACGCCCTGGTGCGTGACGCGCTCTACGCCGGGCTCGGCCGTCTGGAGAAGGCCAGGCTCCACCTGAGCGTGGCGGAGGCCCTGGAGTCCCTGCCGACGGCGCCGCCCGGCGGCGACGGGGCGGCGCGCCTGCCCGTCCTCGCCCACCACTTCGCCATGGCCGCGCGGGTCGGGGGAGCGGACAAGGCCGTCGGCTACGCCGCCAGAGCGGCCAGGCAGGCGACCGCCCAGCGCGCGTACGACGAGGCGGTCGAGCTGTGGGACAAGGCGCTGCTCGCCCTCGGCACGCGCGACCCGGCCAGGCGGTGCCGCCTGCTGATCGAGCTGGGCCGGTCGCTGCGCGTCATCGGGGACGCCGTGCGGGCACGGGCGGCACTCGAGGAGGCCATCGAGCTGGCGGAGGACACGGGCGACCGGGTGGCCCTGGTGGATGCCGTGGCGGTGTTCGGCACCCTCAGCGTCTGGAACTGGCGGTCGTACGGAGTGGTCGACGACCACACGGTCGCCCTCCTCGAAAACCTGCTGGCGGGCCCGCTGGACGACGCCCACAGGGCGGCACTGCTCGGCACTCTCGGCATCGAGCTCAACTACGGGCCTCGCCGCGCGGAAGGCGAGGCGATGGTGGCGGAGGCTGTGGAGATCGCCCGGAGGATAGGCGACCCCGCCCTGCTCCTCCAGGTGCTCAACAACTACATGATCGCGTCCTGGGTGCCGGAGCGGGAGACCGAGCGCCGCCGCGCCGCCGAGGAGATGCTCGCGGTGCCCAATCTTCCCGCCGCGGCTGAGATCGTGGCCCGGGTGCACCGGATGGCGTGCCTGTTCAGGGCGGGGGAGCTGACCGAATGGGACCGCGATCTGGCCCGCGCCGAGCGTCTGCTGCAGGAGGTCAGAAGATCTGAGCTGACGGCCATGGTGCGCATCGCCCAGGCCGCGCGGCTGACCCTGGAGGGCCGCTGGGACGAGGTCGAGCGCCTCGTCGACGAGCTCGGCGAGGTCTTCGGCGACAGCAGCATGTGGGGCCTGGGCGTCGTGCGGCCGACCATGCTCTACGCCTGCCGGCGGGGACAGGGCAGGGTCGCCGAAGTCCTCGAGGAGGTCATCACGGCGGCGTCGCAGCCGCACAACGACCCGCTGCGTCCCATAGCCGTGCTCGCGGCGCTCGACGTGGGCGATCGCGAGCTGGCCGGGAACCTGATCGCCCGATGGGGCACGACGGTCCCCGACGACTGGTCGGGGGAGTTCGTCGCCGTCATCTGGTCGTACGTGGCGGCTCAGCTCGGCGTCCCCGATCCCTCCGGCCTGTACGACAGGCTGGCGCCGTACGCGGACCGGCTGGCCCTGCACGGCAGCGGCACGGCCGGCTGGGGCTCCATCCACCAAGCTTTGGCAATGTTGTCGGTGGCGACGGGCGACCGGGAGCTGGCCCTGGACCACGCGCGCCGGGCGCACGAGATCCACCTCCGCCTGGGGCTGGACCACTGGGCGGGACGGAGCGCGCGACTCCTGGCCGAGCTGCGCTCATAGGGACTGGGCTCATAGGGACTGGGCTCATAAGAACCGGGCCCATAAGAACTGCCTACATAAGAACTGGGCACATAAGGGAGTGCGCACGTCCGGGGGGTCGTGTCACCATCGACGGGAGGCACCCGGGGCCGGGAAGGCATCGGCGTGTCTGACTGTTCTGTCTAGTAGAGATGACATATATGCGAAACGAGCCCGAAGACCTTGCCGTAGGCGATTACGAACTGGAAGAGCGCCAGGCGCTCCGCCGCGTAGCGGGTCTGTCGACAGAGCTCGAAGACATCACCGAAGTCGAGTACCGCCAGCTCCGGCTGGAGCGCGTCGTCCTGGTGGGCGTCTGGGCGGGCGGCACCGCGCTGGACGCGGAGAACTCGCTGCAGGAGCTGAAGCTGCTGGCCGAGACCGCGGGATCGCAGGTGCTGGAGGGTCTGATCCAGCGTCGCGACCGGCCCGACCCCGCCACCTACATCGGATCGGGCAAGGCCGTCGAGCTGCGGGACATCGTGGCCGCCGGCGGCGCCGACACCGTGATCTGCGACGGCGAGCTGACCCCCGGCCAGCTCCGCCAGCTCGAAGAGGTCGTGAAGGTCAAGGTCATCGACCGGACCGCGCTGATCCTCGACATCTTCGCCCAGCACGCCAAGAGCCGCGAGGGCAAGGCGCAGGTCGAGCTGGCGCAGCTGCAGTACCTGCTGCCGCGCCTGCGAGGCTGGGGTGGCAACCTGTCGCGCCAGGTCGGCGGTCGTGCCGCCGGTGGCGTCGGCATCGGCGGCCGCGGCCCCGGTGAGACCAAGATCGAGCTGGACCGGCGGCGGATCCGCGAGCGGATGGCCAAGCTGCGGCGGCAGATCAAGGGGATGTCGACCGCCCGGCAGACCATGCGGCACCGCCGGCAGGCCCGCGAGGTGCCGGCCGTTGCGATCGCCGGATACACCAACGCCGGCAAGTCGTCGCTGCTCAACCGGCTGACCGGCGCGGGCGTGCTGGTCGAGGACGCGCTGTTCGCGACCCTCGACCCCACCGTGCGCAAGGCCCGCACGCCCGAGGGCCGCCTGTTCACGCTGGCCGACACGGTCGGTTTCGTACGGCACCTGCCCCACCAGCTCGTCGAGGCGTTCCGCTCGACGCTGGAGGAGGTGGGGGACGCCGACCTGATCCTCCATGTGGTGGACGGGTCGCACCCCGACCCCGAGTCGCAGATCGCGGCCGTCCGCGAGGTGCTGGCCGAGATCGAGGGCGCGCGGGACATTCCGGAGATCGTGGTCGTGAACAAGGCCGACGCCGCCGACCCCGTCGTGCTGACCCGGCTGACGATGAAGGAGCGGCACAGCGTCGTCGTCTCCGCCCGCACCGGGGCCGGGATCGGCGAGCTGATGTCCGTGATCGAGCGGGAGCTTCCCCGCCTCGACCACGAGGTCAGGCTGCTGGTGCCGTACGACAGGGGCGACCTGATCGCGCGGGCGCACAGCGAGGGCGAGGTCCTGTCGCTGGAGCACACCGGCGACGGCACGATCCTGCACGCCCGGGTCTACGCCGATCTGTACGCGGAGCTGGACCGCGTGGCGAAGCCCGTCGAGACCGTCTGACGCCTTTTTCATCGGCGGGCCACCTCCGGCGTGTCGGTGGCCCGCCAGCGGTTGCCCTTGCTATGATAAGGAAAGCCTAATGGGACCTTATGGCGTGGGTAACAACATGACTCCAGGCAGTGTGGTCACCCTTTCCAAGGCGTTCGCGGACATCGGATCTGCTCCTTCGATCCTGACCTTGCCGCAGCGTGTGAGACGACTGATGCGCTGCGATGCGCATGAGGCCGACGTTCGTTTCTGTCGCTAACCCTGTACATCGAGCCCACCTGTGAAATACCGTAACTGAACTGAATCGCCCGGGTTCGAGATCCCGGCGGTAGGGTCATCGCACAACATGGGTGCGCGATGAGGCAGGAGACCCCCCAATGACGTCCGGACACGAAGCGGACCCGGCGGGCCAGGCGCCCGCAGGCGGGGGCCGTTCGTCGTCCCGGGGTATTCGGCAGGTGGTCCGATGACCGTTCGCCTTCTCACCAACATCGGCCGGCTCTGGACCGGGCACGATGTGTGTAGCAACGCGGCGATCCTGGTGCACAACGACCGGATCGCGTGGGTCGGCCGCGCCGCCGACCTCCCGCAGAGCGTTCCCGGAGTCGTGGACGACATCGTCGACGTCGACCACGTGGAGAACCTCGGCGGAGCGCTCGTCACGCCCGGCCTCATCGACGCGCACACCCACCCCGTGTACGCAGGCAACCGCTACGCCGAGATGGCGATGCGCTCCGGGGGATCCAGTTCCTCGGCCATCGCGGCGGCGGGCGGCGGCATCGGCTCGACCGTCACCGTGACGCGTGGCACCGACCCCTGGACACTGTGCAACGGGGTCCGCGAGCGGCTGCGCGAGTGGCTGCTCGGCGGCACCACGACCGTCGAGGCCAAGACCGGCTACCACCTGACCCGCGACGGCGAACTGGCCGACGTGCGGCTGCTGCGCGAGCTCGAGAAAGAGCCGATGATGCCGCGGGTCCACGTCACGTTCATGGCCGCCCACGTGGTGCCGCCGGAATACTTCGGCCGCCAGCGCGACTACGTCGAGGCCGTGGCCTCGTGGTGCGCGGACGCCGCCGGCGCCGGGGCCGACAGCGTGGACGTCTACTGCGACGACGGCCACTTCACTGCGGAGGAGGCCCGCTGGGTGCTGGCCTCCGGCCGCAACGTCGGGCTGCTGCCGCGCATCCACGCGGGCGCCTACAACCGGCGCGGCGCCGTCCAGCTCGCGGCCGAGATGAGCTGCGCCTCCGCCGACCTGCTCCACCACGCCTCGGACGAGGACGTCGCCCTCATGGCGAGATACGGCGTGCCCGCCGTCGTCTGCCCGGGCGCGGCCCTGCAGGTGGGCCACCTCCCGCCGGTGCGCCGGATGCTGGCCCAGGGCGTTCCGGTGGCGCTCGGCAGCGACCACAACCCCGGACACTGTGGCATCACCTCGATGTCCCTGGTCATCAGCCTCGCGGTGGCGGCGTTCGGGATGAGCGTCGGAGACGCCCTGCGGGCCGCCACTCTGGGCGGCGCCCAGGTCCTCGGCGCTCCCGACCGCGGCATCCTCGCTCCCGGCCGGCTCGCCGACATCGTCCAGTGGGACGCCGACCACGAGGGCGCGTTCGCCTGGTCGTTCGGTCTCAAGCCGCGTCGCGTCTGGCGGGGCGGCGTACCGGTCCAGTGACCGGTGTGGCCTGAACGTTCACGAAGGGGTTGCCGGGCGATCACTCGCGGGTAATCTCGCGATATGTCACCACCTGTCGCTGTCGTCACCGATTCCACGGCGTACCTCGGCGCCGAGGCGACCGGCAGATGGAACATCACCGTCGTACCGGTTCAGGTGCTCCTGGGCGATCGGGAGATCGACGACGTGACCCCGTTCGACGCCGGTCTTCTCGCGCACGCCCTCAAGGACCGCTCGCCGATCGTCACCTCGCGCCCGGCCCCCGAGCGTTTCGCGGACGCCTACCGGCGGGCCGCCGCGAACGGCGCCGCCGCGATCGTCTCCGTCCACCTGTCCGGCGCACTGTCCGGCACCGCCGACTCCGCGCGTCTGGCCGCGCGTGAAGCCCCCGTGCCGGTCGAGGTCGTCGACAGCGGGTCGATCGCCATGGGGCTCGGCTTCGCGGTGCTGGCCGCCGCGCGGGCGGCCACGACGGGATCCCCGGCCGCCGAGGTGGCCGACGTGGCCCGGCGGCGGGCCGCTTCCGCGAGCACGTTCTTCTACGTCGAGACGCTCGACTACCTGCGGCACGGCGGCCGCATCGGCCGGGTGACCAACCTCCTCGGGTCGGCCCTGTCGATCAAACCGCTGCTGCGCATGGCCGACGGCGAGATCGGCGTTCTGGAGAAGGTCCGCACCGCGAGCCGTGCCCTGGCCCGCCTGGAGGACCTGGCCGTCGAGGTGGCCGGGGACCGGCCGGTCGACGTGGCCGTGCAGCACCTGATGGCGGCCGAGCGGGCCGAGGCGCTCACCAAGGGGCTGACCGCGCGACTGCCCAGGCTCGTACGGATGTGGGTGGCCGAGATCGGGCCGGTCCTCGGCGCCCACGTCGGCCCTGGCATGCTCGGCGTCACCGTCGCCCCCGCCGCGGTGGACTGAGCCCTCCCGGAGATCCGGCGGTGCGTCCACTGCTGCGCCGTCCGGCTCCGGTCCGCGCTGTCCCGCGCTGTCCCGCGCGGTCTTGCGCCGTCCCGTGCCTTTCCACGCCTTTCCACGCTGTGCCGCGCCGGACGATCAGCGCGTGGTGCGTCCCTGATCGTCCGTGAGGTGAGCCCGTCGTGGCAGCTCCCGGGTTGTCCACAGAATCACGTTCGGGCCGGGCGGGGTCCTGTCATGTGTCTACCGTCCATGGCGTGCGAAGCAAGGAGTCTCGTGGGGCTGCCCGCGGCGTCGTCGGCGAGTCCCGCCTGCGCGGGCTGTTGCGTCCGCTCGATCCGTTTCCCCCGTCCGCCCGCCTGCGGTCGACGCCGTCCCCGCCCGGGCCGCCGCCGTCGTTCGGTGCTCCCCACGTCGTCCGTACGGAGACCTACGTGCCGGATCATCCGATGGAGGCCGAGGGCGATCATTACCGGGAGGGGACCTCCGGCCTGCCCGAGGAGGTCGCCGACCGGTGGGAAGGACGCGCGGACGGGCCGGGGACGTCCGCGCGGAACCTGCGAACGCTCGGACGGGCGGCTCTCGGTCGAGCCCTGCCACGGCTCGACCCGGGCATGCCCGGGCTGCGGGTGCTGGTGGCCGCCGGGCTGCTCGCCGCGCTCGTCACCGGGATCCTGGCCTGGCGGTCGAGGCCGGTGGCAGAGCCCATCGCCCCGCCGCTCCCGGCCGCCGCGGTGCGCGACCTCCGCCCCATCGCCGACCACGCCGGCGACCACGTTGCCGACCGCACCGCCGACTCCGCCGCCGGCCCCGACGCGGCACCGGGTTCGGCCCCGCATGCGACGTCGGGCCCAGGAGTCGATGCCGGGCCGGGCGCGACGGCCTACGTCGCGGGCACCGGTGGCACCATGGCCGCCACCCCCGGTTCATCGGCGCGAGTCGTGGTTTACGTGACAGGCAAGGTCCGCAACCCCGGGGTGTTCGTCCTCGCGTCCGGCTCGCGGGTCGCCGACGCGATCGAAGCCGCGGGAGGTCTGCGGAAGGGCGCGAACCCGGGCGGGATCAACCTGGCCCGGCGAGTGGTGGACGGTGAGCAGATCGTCGCCGGAGGCCCGGCGACGGCCGGTGCGGGCCCTGCTCCAGACCCTGCGTCGGGCATGACGCCGGGGGCCGGGGTGGTGAACCTCAATACCGCCACCGCCGAGCAACTCGACGCGCTGCCCGGGATCGGCGGCGTGATCGCGCAACGGATCGTCGACTACCGGGACGCGCACGGAGGTTTCCAGAGCGTCGACCAGTTGAAAGACGTTCCGGGCATCGGAGACAGGAAGTTCGCCGAGATGCGCGACAAGGTGTCCGTGTGACCGCCGGAGGCCACCCCCACGACCCTCCCGAGGGCCGCGACGAGCGGGGCCGCGATGAGCCGGGGCGCGCTCAGCCGGGGCAGGACGAATCGGGGCGCGGCAGGACGGTCTCCGGTCCGGCGGCTCTGGCCGCTCCAGCGGTGGCCTCCTGGCTCACGGCACTCGTGCTGCTCGGCTGCCCCGCCCTCGCGGGAGCCGCCGTGGCACTGGCCGCGGCCGTCGCGGGCGCCGTCACATGGGCGGCGGCGAAGCGTCGCGACATCGCGGCGGACTACACGCGGGCTCCGGCAGGAGAGCGCCCCGCCGCCGCGGGCGGGAAACGGACGGGTCAGGCACCCCGGCACCGTTTGGGAGAGGAGGAGCAGCCGGCGGGCGCGGAACCGCGACACCGCTTGGGGGAGGAGCAGTGGCTCTCGGGACGCGGCGTCTCGCATGGGCGGGCTGGCGTCGAGCATGGCTGGGGCGGCGTCGCCGAGGCAGGTTCGCGCGTCGGCGGGGGACTCGCCGGCCCGACGAGAGCGCCCGGGGTCGCCGCAAGGATCGCCCTGGCGGTGCTCGCGTCTGTGGCCGTTACGGCCGCGGTGACGGCGTTCACGGTCCACGGAGTGACGACCGGGCCGGTGCCGGACCTGGCCCGCCGGGGCGTCACGGTGACCGCCGAGGCCGAGATCGCCGACGATCTGCGCATCCGGCCGCACCAGGGCGGGGTGTCCCGGCGGGAGACGGCGGTCGTCCGGGCCCGGATGCTGCTGGTGTCGGCCGCCCAGGAGCGGTACGCCGTGGACGTGCCCGTCGTGCTGCTCGGTCCCGCCGACGGGTGGCGTCCGCTGCTGCCGAGCCAGCGGGTCAGGGTGCGTGGGCGGTTGGGTCCGGCCGAGCCGGGTGAGCCGGTCGCGGCCGTGATGCTCGTCCGGGGGCCGCCCGAGCCGATCGGCGCGCCATCGGCCGTGCAGCGTGCGGCCGGAGTGCTGCGCGCGGGTCTGCGCGAGGCGAGCGACGTGCTGCCCGACGACCAGCGCGGGCTGTTGCCCGGTCTGGTCGTCGGCGACGTGTCGCGCCTGGACGAGGAGGTCCGGCTCGACCTGGCGACGGCGGGACTCGGCCACCTCACCGCCGTGTCCGGCACCAACCTCGCGATCGTGGCGGGCGCCGTGCTGGTGCTCGGGCGCTTCGCCGGCCTGCCACTGGCCCTCCGGGCCGTCGTCGCGGTCGTGGCGATGATCGCGTTCTCGGTCGTGGCGAGGCCGTCGCCGAGCGTGCTGCGAGCCCTCGTCATGGGAACCGTCGCCGCCGTAGCCCTCGGCACCGGCCGCACCAGGGACGGCGTGGCCGCCCTGTCGGCGACCGTGCTGGGGCTGGTCGTGTTCGACCCCGGGCTGGCCCGGCAGTGGGGCTTCGGGCTGTCGGTGTTCGCGACCGGCGGCATCCTGCTCCTCGCGCCCCGGTGGCGCGACCGTCTGACGGCGCGCCGGGTGCCCCGCCTGCTCGCCGAGGCCCTGTCCGTGACCGCCGCGGCGCAGGCGGCCGTCACACCGCTGCTGGTGCTGATGTCCGGGCGCCTCGACCTGGCCGCGATCCCGGCCAACCTGCTCGCGGAGCCCGCGGTGGCGCCCGCGACGGTGCTGGGGTTCGGGGCCGCCCTGATCGCCCCGGTGAGCATCGACCTGGCCCGGCTGCTGGTGCGCCCCGCCGGGTGGGCCGTGGGCTGGATCATCACGGTGGCGCAGCGGGCGGCCGACCTTCCGTTCGCCTCGGCGGAGTGGCTCGGGGGAATGGCGGGCGTCGCCGCGCTCACGGCGGCGGCCGTCGCGGGATGGCTCGTCCTGCGGGGCCGTGCGCGCAGGCGCCTGGTGGCGGCGCTCGCTGCGGGAGCGTTGCTCGCCGCCCTCGTGGCCATGCCGGTGGTGTCGCCCTGGCCGCCGCCGGGATGGCTGCTGGTCGTCTGCGACGTCGGCCAGGGAGACGCCATGGCCCTGGCGGCCGGTCCCGGCCGGGCCGTGGTGGTCGACGCCGGGCCGCAGCCGGGCCCCGCCGACCGGTGCCTGCGCGCCCTGGGAGTGCGGCAGGTGCCGCTCGTCGTCCTCACCCACCCCCATCTCGACCACGTCGGCGGGCTGCCGGGCGTGCTGCGCCGCCGAGCGGTGGGGGCGGTGGTCGTGAGCCCGAGCCGTGTGCCGGAGGGCGAGGCCGGTCGCGTCTCCACGCAACTCAGGACGGCTCGGATCCCGGAATGGCAGGCGGTCCCCGGGATGCGGTGGCGGTTCGGGCTGAGCGAGATCACCGTGCTCGCCCCCGAGTCCGGTGCGGCGCCGCAGGGCTCCGGTGAGGGGGCGACGGCCAACAACGCCAGCGTCGTGCTGCTGGTGCGCTGGTCCGAGCCGCCCACACAGGGCACGCCCGCAGCACCACACAGTCTGCCCGCAGCACCCGCAGCACCCGCAGCGCCCGGAGTGCCCGGAGGGGCGAGAGTGCCGGGCGGGCCCGGCGCACAACCGGCGCCGGGGCCGATTCTGGGGGCGGCCCTGCTCGCCGGGGACCTGGAGACGGAGGCGCAGGAAGCCCTGCTGCGGCGCGGCCTGCCACGGGTCGACGTGCTGAAAGTGCCCCATCACGGGTCGTCCCGGCAGGCACCGGCCTTCCTCGCCGCCACGGGCGCGCGGGCCGCCCTCATCAGCGTCGGCGCGGTCAACGACTACGGGCATCCCGCCCCGCTGACGCTGCAGCGGCTGCGCTGGCTCGGCATGCGGCCCTACCGCACCGACCTGTCGGGAGACATCGCCGTCGTCGCCGCCCGCGACGGCCTCGCCGTGGTCGTACGGGGCAAACGATCGGGAGCCGGGTGAGCGGTGGGGTGGAGACCGGCCCGCGATGCTCCTTGCCGGCGGCGGATGTGCCGTGGCCGCGTGGGCGTGGCATGCTGCCTGACATGGCGAACCCAGCACCCGTGACCCTGGTCGTCGGCGACGAGGAGTTCCTTGCCGATCGCGCCATCGGCTCCATCGTGGCGGCGGTACGCGCCGAGGAACCGGGGGTGGAGCTGTACGACCTTCAGGGGAGCAAGGTGGAGCCGGGGGAGCTGACCGGGCTCGCTTCCCCCTCGTTGTTCGGTGACCGGTCGGTCATCGTGATCCGGGGGGCACAGGACCTCTCGAAGGACGTCATCGCCGAGATCGTGAAATACACCGCCCGTCCCGCCGACGACACGGTGCTGGTGCTGGCCCACCCCGGCGGCGTCAAGGGGAAGGCCCTGGTGGACGGCGTGAAGAAGGCGGGCGCCGACGTCGTCACCGTGGCCAAGCTGACCAAGGCGGGAGAGCGGCTCGACTTCATCAAGGCCGAGGTCCGCAGGGAGGGCCGCTCGATCTCGCCCGCCGCCGCCCAGGCGCTGCTCGACGCCGTGGGCAGCGACCTGCGCGAACTCGCGGCCGCCTGCAATCAGCTCGCCTTCGACACCGAGGGCAAGAACATCGACGAGGCGGCGGTCGCGAAGTACTACCGGGGACGCGCGGAGGTCAGCGGCTTCACCATCGCCGACCTGGCGATCGAGGGCCGCTTGGGGGAGGCGCTGGAGCAGGTCCGGTGGGCCCTCGCCACGGGCGTGGCGCCGGTGCTGATCGTCAGCGCGCTGGCGGGAGGCCTGCGCTCGCTCGCGAAGGTGGGCGGGGCGCCCCGCAACCTGCGCGGTGGCCAGCTCGCGAGCCATGTGGGCATGCCGCCGTGGAAGATCGACCGGGTGAAGCGCCAGCTGTCCGGCTGGGGGCCGGAGGGGATCTCCACCGCCCTGCAGGCCGTGGCAACCGCCGACGAGCAGGTCAAGGGCGGCGGCACCGACCCGGCATACGCCTTGGAGAAGGCCGTCCACACGATCGTGGCCAGTCGCGGCACCCGCTGAGCCGCTCCCGCCGCTCGGCTCAGGCCTGGCCGGGATTCTCCATACGAAGCAGCATCCGCTTGAGCAGCGCCGCGAGGACATCCTGGTCGTCCGGCTCCAGCACGCCCACCATCGCGTCCTCGACCTCGCCGCGCAGGTCCATCGCCTCGAGCCAGATCGCGCGGCCCTCGCTCGTCAGCTCCACGTCCACTCGGCGGCGGTCCTCCACACTGCGGATGCGCCGGACGAGCCCCGCCTTCTCCAGGGTGTCCAGGCGGCCCGTCATGCCGGCGGGAGAGACCTTCAGTTCGCCGGCGAGCTCCGAAGGGGTGGCCCGGCCGCCTTCTCCCCGGGCGCCGAGCCAATGAAGGGTCTCGTACTCGAAGTCCTGCAGACCCACCGCGGACAGCGCGCTGTCCTTCGCCTGGGCCAGGTGCTTCACCAGGAACTGCATGCGCGTGACGATCGCCTCCGCGCGTTCGTCGAAGGGCGCCTTCCCGCGCCACCGCGCGATGTGCCGGTCCACCGAGTCGTCCACGGGGCAATCCTACGTCGGATAAAAATACGTTGACGAAAGCTTCGCTGACGAAATACCTTCCCTCGCATGATTGCACGTCTGGTCGCCGGGCGGACGGTCGCCGCGCTCGCCACCGCCCTCATCCCCACCGGGCTCACCCTCGCCGTCATCAGAGTGACCGGCTCCGCCCTCGAACTCGGCGTCGTTCTCGCCGCCGAGATGCTGCCCATGCTCCTGCTGCTCCCGATCGGCGGAGTGATCGCGGACCGCTTCCCGCCGAGGCGGGTGATCCTTGTCGCCGACCTGGCCCGCTGCGCCGCCCAGGTGGCACTGGGGTCGCTGCTCCTCCTCGGGCGACCCAGTCTCGCCGTGATGGCGGGGCTCGCGGCGCTCACCGGAGCCGCGGTGGCCTTCGGCGTCCCGGCGGTGTCACCGCTGGTCATCGGAGTGGTTCCGGCGGAGCGCCGGCTGCGGGTGAACGCCCACATCGGAGTGGCCGGCGGTCTCGCCCAGATCACCGGCCCCGCGCTCGCCGGAGGTCTGACGCTGTGGCTCGGGCCGGGCTGGTCCTTCCTGCTGACCGGGGTCCTGTTCGCCGGGTCCGCGGTCACGCTGGGCGGCCTGGTCACGGCTCCCCGGCCGGCGACCGGGCGCGATCACTTCCTCGGCGACCTGCGGGAAGGGTGGCGCGAGGCGCGGCGGCACCGCTGGTTCCTGATCAGTGTGGCAGGGCACGGCGTCTGGCACCTCGGGGCGGGCGTCCTGCTGACCCTCGGCCCGATCATCGCCGTACGCAGCCTGGGCGGGGAGCCGGTCTGGGTGGTCGTCGCGCAGGCGGGAACGGTGGCGACGCTGCTCGGCGTCTTCCTGGCCCCCAGGCTGCCGATCCGGCGGCCCCTCGCCGTGGCGGCGGTCGGGGCGGCGGTCTACGCGTGCCCGCTCGTCGCCTTCGCGTTCCCCACGGCGTTTCCCGCGCCGGCCGTGGCCGTCACCGCCGCGTACGTCGTCGCGATGCTGGGCGTGGGGATGCTGACGCCGCTGTGGGAGACGGTGGTGCAGCAGCGTGTGGAGCCCCAGGCCCTCGGCAGGGTGGACTCGTTCGACGCGCTCATCTCCTACGCGGCGCGGCCCCTCGGTCTCGCCGCGGCGGCGCCGCTCGCCGCCTGGGCCGGAGCCGCGCTTCCGCTGCTCACGGCGGCTGCGTTGGTGGCCGTGGTCAACCTGGCGGTGCTCGCTCTGCCCGAGGTCCGGAGGCGTACGACGGAGGACGCGGCGCGACCGCCCGTGCCCGCCTGACGTCCGGAGCGACTGCGGGCACGCGAAAACGCCGCATCCCCCTGCGAGGGGAGATGCGGCGTACGCTCGGTGCGAGCTACTTGGCGGCCTGCAGGGCGGCGGCGCGCTGGGCGATCGCCGACTTCCGGTTGGCGGCCTGGTTCTTGTGAATGACGCCCTTGCTGACGGCCTTGTCGAGCTGCCGGGACGCGGCCTTGAGCGCGACGAGGGCTTCGTCCACGTTGCCCTGGTCGGCAGCCTCGCGGAACTTGCGGACCGCGGTCTTCAGGGACGACTTGACGGCCTTGTTACGCAGCCGGTGCTTCTCGTTCTGCCGGTTGCGCTTGATCTGGGACTTGATGTTCGCCACGAAGAAAGCCTCAGTGTTAAGTCTCGGTCGGATGGGGCGCGCGGGCTCGTGAGAGGGCGCGCCACACGCAGTTGGACAGGATACCAACAGCCCGGGCCGTCGCTCAAATTCACGACGACAGGGCCGCCCCCGCTCATGCTATCGCGACGCGGCAGCCGCGGTCCGCACATCGGCCCGCCCGCCCGACGACTCCACGCTTCCTCCGGCACCACCGCGCACCCAGGCCCGCTCGTACTCCGTCCAATCCTCCTCCGTGGCCGCGAAGTCGACGTACAGGGCCAGGCCGAACTCGGTGCGCGGCCCGTGCTCGCTGAGCGCCAGCCGCGCGCCCTCGGCGGCGGCCTCGACGCTCTCGGCGTAGTCGAGGTACGCCACGCCGTGGTCGTGGTACGCCGGAGCCCCGATAAGGAGGGTCTTGTCCTCGGGTACGAGGTCCAGGGCGAGGGAGGCCTGCCGTACGACATATCCGCCGTACAGGGACGGCAGGGGCGTCCCTGAGTCATACGTCATGATCGCGACCTGGTCGGTGAGGCCGACGACCTGGCGGAAGTAGTCCGGCGTCCAGTACTTGTCGTGGCCGATCACCAGGGCGGTGGGGGCGCGCAGGCCGGTCAGCGGCTCGATCTGCTGGGTGGCGACCGACAACAGCCGGGTGCCGACGGCCTGCCGGGTCTCGCGCAGGACGCTGAGGAACGGCCCGTCCCCGTCGGAGACCGGTTCGAAGTCGTAGTGGATCCCGTCGAACCCGAGGGCGACCAGGTCACGGGCGCCCGCCACGACGCGGGCCCGCGTCGCCGTGTCGGCCAGGCTCAGGTGCGGCTTGCCGTTGTCGTTGACCGTCTGGCCGAGCCAGGCCGACACCCGGACGCCGGGCACGTTCTTCCGCCACCATTTCAGAAAATTTCCGGCGTTGGCGTAGCGGTCGGGCGGCAGGGTCCCGTCGTACTTGAACGGCCCGCTGTGGACGTACACGTCCCTGATCCCGCTCGCGCGCAGCCGTACGGCGAGGGCCCGCACGTCGGCCTCGGTGCGGCGGCCGTCCACCCACGCGTGGCCCATCCACAGGGCGTCGTGGCCTGTCGTCCTGGCCCATCCGGCGGGCGTCCCGGCGAACTGCAGACGCAGCGCGGCGGCTCCGGCCAGGCCGAGCGCGAGCGGCACGGCCACGACGACGGCGGTTAATCGCAGAACACGTCTGGTGGTCAAGGCAAGCACCCGGACATGCCACCATGGAGGGTGGCTGGTCCGCCAGCCTCGGGAGGGCCCGCCGAGCGCGAGGCGAGGCGGACGGCCTGCCCGATCAGCAGTCAATCATCTTGTCGAAACGGACCCCGGTGCGCACTCAGCCTGGCCAGACCGACCCCGCGTTGATCCGCAATTTCTGCATCATCGCGCACATCGACCATGGCAAGTCGACCCTCGCCGACCGAATGCTGCAGCTCACCGGCGTGGTGGACGACAGGTCGATGCGCGCGCAGTACCTCGACCGCATGGACATCGAGCGGGAGCGGGGCATCACCATCAAGTCGCAGGCCGTGCGGCTCCCATGGAACGGCCACGTGCTCAACATGATCGACACGCCGGGCCACGTGGACTTCACCTACGAGGTGTCCCGGTCGCTCGAGGCGTGCGAGGGCGCGATCCTGCTCGTCGACGCCGCCCAGGGCATCGAGGCGCAGACGCTGGCCAACCTCTACCTGGCCATGAACGCCGACCTCCACATCATCCCGGTGCTCAACAAGATCGACCTGCCCGCCGCGCAGCCGGACAAGTACGCCGAGGAGATCGCGGGCCTGATCGGCTGCGACCCCGGCGACGTGATGCGCGTGTCCGGCAAGACCGGCGTGGGCGTCAAGGAACTGCTCGACCACGTCGTGGAGCACGTCCCGGCGCCGGTCGGCAACGCGGACGTCCCCGCCCGAGCGCTGATCTTCGACTCCGTGTACGACACCTACCGGGGCGTCGTGACGTACGTCAGGGTGGTGGACGGCCACCTGTCCAAGCGCGAGCGCGTGCTGATGATGTCCACCGGCGCGCAGCACGAACTGCTGGAGATCGGCGTCATCTCGCCGGAGCCCATGCCGTCCGACAAGGGGCTCGGCGTCGGCGAGGTGGGCTACCTGATCACCGGCGTGAAGGACGTGCGCCAGTCGCGGGTCGGCGACACGGTCACCAACGCGGCCAAGCCCGCCGGGGAGGCCCTGGGCGGCTACGAGCACCCCAAGCCGATGGTCTACTCCGGGCTCTATCCCATCGACGGCGACGACTACCCCGAGCTGCGCGAGGCCCTCGACAAGCTGCGGCTGAACGACGCCGCCCTCGTGTACGAGCCGGAGACGTCGGCGGCGCTCGGCTTCGGCTTCCGCTGCGGCTTCCTCGGCCTGCTGCACATGGAGATCGTCCGTGAGCGGCTGGAACGCGAGTTCAACCTGTCGCTCATCTCGACCTCGCCCAACGTCATCTACCGGGTGAACATGGAGGACGGCAGCGAGCACGTCGTCACCAACCCCTCGGAGTTCCCGGCGGGGAAGATCGGCCAGATCTTCGAGCCCGTGGTGAAGGCCACGGTGCTCGCTCCGGCCGAGTTCATCGGCGCGATCATGGAGCTGTGCCAGGGTCGCCGCGGGCAGCTCCAGGGCATGGACTACCTGTCGGAGGACCGGGTCGAGATCCGCTACACGCTCCCGCTCGGCGAGATCATCTTCGACTTCTTCGACCAGCTGAAGTCGAAGACCCGCGGGTACGCCTCGCTCGACTACGAGCCGTCCGGTGAGCAGGAGGCCGACCTGGTCAAGGTCGACATCCTGCTGCAGGGCGAGACCGTGGACGCGTTCAGCGCGATCGTCCACCGCGAGAAGGCGTACGCCTACGGCGTGGAGATGGCCAAGAAGCTCAAGGAGCTCATCCCGCGGCAGCAGTTCGAGGTGCCCATCCAGGCCGCGATCGGCGCCCGCGTCATCGCCCGGGAGAACATCCGCGCCATCCGCAAGGACGTCCTCGCCAAGTGCTACGGCGGTGACATCAGCCGTAAGCGCAAGCTGCTGGAGAAGCAGAAGGAAGGCAAGAAGCGGATGAAGATGGTCGGCCGGGTGGAGGTCCCCCAGGAGGCCTTCGTCGCCGCCCTCTCGTCCGAGGCCCCGGACAAGAACAAGAAGTAGGACTCCGTCTGGTTTGACCAGAACTTAATAGGATCGCGGAGAAACATGACCATCCTTTAACGTTTGGTCATGCACATCCTCTCTGTGAACGTGGGCCTGGCCGTGGACGCCGAATGGGCCGGCAACCTGCGGCGCACCGCCATCGACAAGCGGAAGGCTGAGGGCCGGGTCGCCGTACGCGAGAACGGCCTGGCGGGCGACGAGCGTGCCGACATCCCCAACCACGGCCACCCGGACCAGGCGGTGTACGCCTATGCGCGGGAGGACTACGACTGGTGGGAGCCCCGCATGGGCCGCGACCTGCGCGACGGCCAGTTCGGGGAGAACCTCACGACGTCCGGGGCCGACGTGACCGGCGCGGTCCTCGGGGAGCGGTGGCGGGTCGGCACGGCCGTCCTGGAGGTCACCGCCCCCCGCGTCCCCTGCGTCGTGTTCCGCAACTGGCTCGACGAGCGCGGCTGGGTGAAGCGCTTCACCGAGGCGGGCCGCACCGGGGCGTACTTCCGGGTGATCGAGCAGGGCGAACTCGGCGCCGGCGACGAGATCGAGGTGCTCGACCGGCCCTCTGACGGGGTGACGATCGCCGAGTCGTTCCAGGCCTACCACGGCGACCGGGACCTGTTGCTGCGGATCCTCGCCCTCCCCGGCCACAGCATCAGGTGGGACCGGGTCGCCGAGCGCGTGCTCGACAGCCGCACCGACGTGGTCGCGTCCTGATCACGAAGCGCTCACGGCCCTCGGTTCCAGCCGTGAAGCGATCTACTTTGCTTGTATGAGACGGTTCGCGGGTCTGCTCGTGGTCGGGTTGATCGCCTTCGGGGCGACCGGCTGCACCGTTCCCATCAACGGGATCACCGGGGTCAGCGTCGACCGGGACGGGAACCTCGTCATCGTCCTGGCCTGGTGCGGGCGGCAGCCCGACGGCGTGATCGTCTATCACGACCGGTACCCGGAGGATCCCACTCCCGCGACGTACGACCCCGACGCGACGGAGCCGCCCAATCCCTCCATCAGCGACGCCTCCTACCTGGCTCCGCGGGTGGCGGGTGAGACGGCGTCCTTGCGGCTCGACGCTCCCGGCGACGGCTGGCGGGCCGAGCAGAAGATCCCGTCATTCGACCCGGCCATCACCTACCGGGCATATGGCTGGACGAATGACAACAGCTATTCGACCGAGCACGTCGAGTTCCAACCCGGCGACGCGGACAAGCTCAGGCGCAGACCGGGCACGGTGCTCGTCAACGAGTACGACGACAGGACGGACAAGGTCGTCGACGCGCTGATCCCGCGGGCCGAGTTCGACCAGGAAGGACGGACGGAGTACTGCCCTTCTTGATCAGGCGAACCGGGCGAGGAGCCGGTCGAGCATCCGCTCCCCGCCCGGCCGGGGGAAAGGCCGAGAGGCCGACACCGCAGAACGCCTGCCCAGGTAAGTGGTCTTTCCTGCCCTCCGTGTGCGGAAGAGGCCGGGGTGCCCCTTCCGCACGGCCGGTCAGCGCAGGACGGAGTAGAGGGCCGAGGTGAGGGAGGCCTTGGAGTCGTCCTGGTCGATGGACCAGAGCATGGAGCCGCCGAGGCCCTTGAGGCGGATGTAGGCGGCCTTTTCCAGCATGACGGCGGGGTCGTCGTAGGACCAGAACTCGTTGCCGTCGTAGAGCCACAGGGTGCCGGTGAGCAGGTCGCGGTAGCGCTTGCCGGGCTTGTTGACGAGGTTTTTGTAGTCGTCGCTGCCGGCGGCCCAGGTGCCGGGGGCGGGGCCGGTGGCGGTGGCGTACCGGCCGTCGCCGCGGGAGGTCACGCCGGTCCAGCCCTGGCCGTAGGCGGGGACGCCGATGACGATCTTCTGCTTGGGTGCGCCGCGGCCGACGTAGTCGCGTACGGTCTGGTCGACGCTGAACTTCACGTCGTTGGGGTCGCGCCGGTCGGTGAGAAGGTTGGCCTGGTGGCCGGTGCGGTTCTCCCAGGGGCCGTGGAGGTCGTAGCCCTGGACGGTGGCGAAGTCGAGCTGGTCGAAGACCTTGCTGACCTCGAAGCCGGCGTCGATCTTGGCGGCGGCGGCGGGGAGGAAGGCGCTCAGTTCGTCGCGCCGGTCGTGGGCCTTCATCTGGCGGCGCAGTTCGGCGAGGAACAGGGTGAAGTTCTGCTTGTCCTCGGGGCGGATGACGTTGCCGTCGTTTCCGGCGGAGCCGGGCCATTCCCAGTCGAGGTCGATGCCGTCGAACACGCCGGAGGCGGCGCCGGGGGGCAGGCCGGGCAGGTCGCCCTTGAGCCACAGGTCGACGCAGGAGGTGGCGAGCCTGGCCCGGGACTCGGGGGTGAGGACGGCGTCGGAGAAGTACTTGGAGCCGGTCCAGCCGCCGAGGGAGATCAGGACCTTGAGGCCGGGGTGGCGGGCCTTGAGCTTCTTGAGCTGGCCGAGGTTGCCCTTGAGTGGCTGGTCGTCGGTGTCGGCGACGCCGTCGACGCTCTGCTCGGCGGGCACGGGGCGCTGCCAGTCGGCCCAGGGGTCGGCGGAGTAGCAGGTGCCCTCGGGGCCGACGAACCCGAAGGCGTAGTTGAGGTGGGTCAGCTTCGCGGCGGCGCCGCTCGCGTCCACGTCCTTCACGTGGAAGTTCCGACCGTAGATTCCCCACTGGATGAAATAGGCGACCCGCTTGTAGCGGTCCCCGCCAGTGGTGGCCTGGGCCGCCGACGGCGCCAGTCCTGCCGCCAGGGTGGCCGCGACAGCCACGGCGAGGGTCCTTCTCATGAGCACGCCGGCCTCCCGAGCGCTTTTTTTATAGGAAAGTTTCCTGTAAATTGCCGCGATCGTAGACCGGTGTGATCAGGGCGTCAATGGCAGGGCGCGAGTGACGGCAGACTGGAGAGCGTGCCTTCTGTGCTTCCCGACGGCGACCCCGTCCCCGTGAGCGGCGAGCTGCCGTCCGGGGCTCTCGACGGGCTCGGCTCCCGCCCCTTCGGCTTCTACGTCCACGTGCCGTTCTGCGCGACGCGCTGCGGCTACTGCGACTTCAACACCTACACGGCGGCCGAGCTGGGCCCCGGCGCCGCGCAGCGCGACTACGCCGCCACCGCGGTCGAGGAGATACGGCTGGCCCGGCGCGTGCTGGGAGACGCCGCGCCGCCCGTGGAGACCGTCTTCTTCGGTGGCGGCACGCCGACCCTGCTGCCCGCCGCCGACCTCGTACGGATCCTCGGCGCCATCGGCGAGGAGTTCGGCCTGCGGCCGGACGCCGAGGTGACGACCGAGGCCAACCCGGAATCGGTGGACGAGACCTACCTGAAGGAGCTGCGGGCGGGCGGGTTCACCCGCCTGAGCTTCGGCATGCAGAGCGCGGTCGAGCACGTCCTCGCCGTGCTCGACCGGAGGCACACCCCCGGCAGGCCCGCCGAGGCCGTACGGGAGGCCCGTGCGGCCGGGTTCGAGCACGTCAGCCTCGACCTGATCTACGGCACGCCGGGGGAGAGCGACGACGACTGGCGGGCCTCCCTGGAGGCCGCGCTGGCCGCCGGGCCCGACCACGTCTCGGCGTACTCCCTGATCGTCGAGGACGGCACCCGGCTCGCCGCCCGGATCCGGCGCGGCGAGTTGCCGATGCCGGACGACGACGTGGCGGCCGACCGCTACCTGATCGCCGAGGAGATGCTGACGGCCGCGGGCCTGAGCTGGTACGAGATCTCCAACTGGGCTGCGGGAGACGAGGCCCGCTGCCGCCACAACCTGTTGTACTGGACCGGCGGCGACTGGTGGGGGGCCGGGCCGGGGGCGCACAGCCACGTCGGCGGCACCCGCTGGTGGAACGTCAAGCACCCCGCGGCGTACGCCGCCCGCCTGGCGGCCGGGACCTCGCCCGCGCACGCCCGGGAGGTGCTGTCGGCGGAGGACAGGGCCGTCGAACGGGTCATGCTGGAGCTGCGCCTCGTCTCGGGCCTCCCGCTCACCGACCTCGCCCCCCAGGCGCGTACGGCGTGCGCGCGGGCCCTGGCCGAGGGGCTGCTGGAGGTGGAGGCGTTCAAGGCGGGCCGGGCCGTGCTCACGCTGCGCGGCAGGCTGCTCGCCGACGCCGTGGTGCGGGACCTGACTCCCTAATCGGGTGCCGTGACAAAGTCGATCAGCTCTTCCACCCGGCCGAGCAGCTCGGGCTCCAGGTCGGCGTAGGTCGTGGCCCGGTCCAGGATGTGCCGCCACGCCTCCTGGGGGTCCATCCGCCAGCCGAGGGCCGCGATCACGCCCTCCTTCCAGGGCACGCCGCGCGGCACGTCCGGCCAGGCGGGGATGCCGAGCGCCCGCGGCTTGACCGCCTGCCAGATGTCCACGAACGGATGCCCGACCACGAGCACGTCGTCCCCGGACACCCGGGCGGCGATGCGGCTCTCCTTCGAGCCGGGCACCAGGTGGTCCACGAGCACCCCGAGCCGCCTGCCCGGCTCGGGGCCGAACTCCTCGACGATGGCCGGGAGGTCGTCCACGCCCTCCAGGTATTCGACGACGACCCCCTCCACCCGCAGGTCGTGCCCCCAGATCTTTTCGACCAGAGAGGCGTCGTGGACGCCCTCGACGTAGATGCGGCTCTCCCTGGCGACCTGCGCGCGCAGGCCCTCGACCGCGATCGACCCCGAGGCGCTCCGCAGCGGCCCCTTCGGGCCGGCCTGGGGGCGCACCAGCGTCACCGGTTTGCCTTCGAGCAGGAAGCCGGCTGGCGTCAGCGGGAACACCCGCCGGCGGCCGAACCGGTCCTCCAGTGTCACGGCCTCCTTGTCGCAGGCCACAACGGCGCCGCAGAAGCGGCCCTCGGCGTCCTCGACCACGAGGTCGGGCTCGGCCGGGATCTCGGGGATCTGCCCCCGCCGTGGCCGCCGCCAGTCTCCGGATAGCACGTCCCGCCCGTACATGCGGGGAACGCTAGCAAATCACGCCATGCGACGCCGGGCCGCGGAGCGGCGCGCGAGCACGACGATCGTCACGATCAGCGCGGCCAGGAAGCCGACGGTGGGCAGCGCCAGCAGCGCGATCGCGCCGCCCACCAGCGCGCCGCTCACCAGCGCGCCGCCCGCGAGCTGCCTGCCGACGCCGAACCGCACCCCGTCGCCCTCGCAGGCGAGCTGGTAGGTGCCCGCCTCCGGGACGCCGGCCTCGAACAGCAGCTCCCAGGTCGTGCCGTTCAGCGAGACGGTCTGGGAGACGGCCGGCCGGGTCAGCCGCACCCGCGGATCGGCGCCGTCGCCGAGTTGGCAGCGGACGTCGGTGGGCTGGTCGACGGCCGCGTAGATCGCCGGTTTGTCCGCGGGGTCGAGCGCGACGTTCACCGACTGCCCGCCGGAGAAGATCGTTCTGGGCGCGGCGTCGCCGATCGTGGAGAACAGGCCGCCGGCGAACCCGCCGACGCCCGCCACCAGCAGGACGACGAAGAGCGCCCAGGAGAGGAAGATCCACAGCAGGCGGGGCCGGATCGGCCGGGATTCGCCGTACGGCGGGGGAAAGGGGTGCGGCATCCGCAAGGTCACGTCGGCCGGCGGCGGGGGTACGGGGCGGGGCACCCGCATCGTCACGTCGGCCGCGGAGTTCTGATTCTCGTGCATGGGTGAAGAGTCCACCATGCGGCTTGTGGTGGATTTGTAGCTCGCTTGTCCTGGTGCCCTCCGCGTTATCGCACCACGTGGGGTGGTAGCCGTACACTTGGCACTCGGGAACACAGAGTGCCAGAGTCGGTGTTTCCAGGCACAGGGAGGTGACGATTGCTCGACGACCGCAAGCTCGCCGTCCTGCGCGCCATCGTCGAGGACTACGTGTCCACCAACGAGCCGGTGGGATCCAAGGCCCTGGTGGACCGGCACAACCTCGGCGTCTCCCCGGCGACGATCCGCAACGACATGGCGGCGCTGGAGGAGCAGGGATACATCACCCAGCCGCACACCAGTGCCGGCAGGGTGCCGACCGACAAGGGATACCGCCTGTTCGTCGATCGGCTGTCGCAGATCAAGCCGCTGTCCGGCGCGGAGCGCAGGGCCATCGAGACCTTCCTCGCCGGGGCGGTGGACCTCGACGAGATCGTCATGCGCACGGTGCGGCTGCTCGCGCAGCTCACCCGGCAGGTCGCGGTGGTGCAGTACCCCTCGCTCACCAGGTCGTCGGTCCGCCACGTGGAGATCGTCCCGGTCGCGGAGCGCCGGGTCATGCTGGTGCTGATCACGAACACCGGGCGGGTCGAGCAGCGAGTGGTCGACCTGCCCGAGGCCATCGCCGACGACCGGATCGCGAACCTGCGCGCCGTGCTCAACGCGTGCCTGGACGGCTGCGGCCTGTCCCAGGTGCCCGAGACCGTGGCCGACGTTCCCGAACGCCTGCCTCCCGAGGACAGGCCGGCGGCGGCCACGATCCTGTCGGTGCTGCTGGAGACGCTCGTCGAGCGGCACGAGGAGAAGATCGTCTTTGGTGGGACGGCCAACCTCGCCGCCGCCGACCTCAGCATCGGCCTGCGGGACGTGCTGGAGGCGCTGGAGGAGCAGGTCGTCCTCATCCGCCTGCTGGGAGAGACCGGCGGGCTGTCCGAACTGACCGTCCGCATCGGATCCGAGAACCCCTACAGTGGGCTGCGCGGCACTTCTATCGTGGCCGCCGGATACGGTTCGGGTGACAAGGAACTGGCCCGGCTCGGAGTGCTGGGCCCGACACGAATGGACTATCCGGTGACGATGGGTGCGGTGCGCGCGGTGGCGCGTTACGTCGGCCAGATCCTGGCGGGGTCATAAGTGTCCAACGACTACTACGCGACCCTTGGCGTACGGCGCGACGCCAGCCAGGAAGAGATCAAGAAGGCGTACCGCCGTCTCGCCCGCGAACTGCACCCGGACGTCAACCCCGATCCGGAGACGCAGGAGCGGTTCAAGGAGATCAACCAGGCGTACGAGGTGCTGTCCGACGCGGGCAAGCGCCGCATGTACGACATGGGCGCCGACCCGTTCGGCGGCGGCGCGGGGGCCGGGGCCGGGGCCGGCGGCTTCGGCGCGGGCTTCCCGTTCAGCGACATCATGGACGCCTTCTTCGGCTCGGCGGGCGCCGCGCGGGGGCCCCGCTCCCGCGCCCGCCGTGGCCGCAACGCCACCATCCGGGTCGAGCTCGACCTGGCGGAGGCGGCCTTCGGCACGACCCGCGAGATCGTGGTCGACACGGCCGTGGTCTGCGAGGTCTGCCAGGGCTCCGGGGCGGCGGCCGGCACCCACCCCGACACCTGCGACATGTGTCACGGGCGCGGCGAGGTCTCGCAGGTGACCCGTTCGTTCCTCGGCCAGGTCATGACCTCCCGTCCCTGCCCCCAGTGCGGCGGGTACGGCAGCGTCATCCGGCACCCCTGCATGGAGTGCTCGGGCGAGGGACGGGTCAGGACCCGGCGCACGATCAAGGTGAGGATCCCGGCCGGCGTCGAGGACGGCACGCACATCCAGCTCGCGGGCGAGGGCGAGGTCGGCCCCGGCGGCGGGCCTCCCGGCGACCTGTTCCTGGAGATCGTCGAGCGGCCGCACGAGATCTTCGAGCGGCGCGGCGACGACCTGCACTGCACGGTGCACATCCCGATGACCGCGGCCGCGCTCGGCACGTCGATCACGATCGAGACCCTTGACGGAGCAGAGGAGCTCGACATACGGCCGGGCACGCAGGCCGGCCAGGTCATCCCCCTCTACGGCAAGGGCGTCCAGCGGCTCAACGAGACCGGCAGGGGCGACCTGCTGATCCACGTCAACGTCGAGACGCCGACCAAGCTCGAACCGCAGCAGGAGGAACTGCTGCGCGAGCTGGCGAAGCTGCGCGGAGAGGAGCGGCCGCCCGGCAAGTTCTCCCCGGGCCAGCAGGGCTTCTTCTCGCGCCTGCGGGACGCCTTCAACGGCCGCTGAGCTGATCGCATGAGCGAGCGAAGCGATAGGCACAGCGTGTTTCGCGAGGTGTTGACCTGCGCGTCTCCGTCGCGACCGAACTCCGAGCCGCCAGGCGAGGAGGTGGCATGAGTGTTCCCGTGTTCCTGTCGGACGCGGCCGGCCAGGCGGCGGACACGATCGTCCTCGACGGGCCGGAGGGGCGGCACGCCGCCGCCGTACGCCGCCTGCGGCCGGGGGAGCGGATCGACCTGACCGACGGCGCGGGGCGGGTGGCCGAGTGCACGGTCACGGCGGCCGGCAAGGACTCGCTGACCGCCGAGGTGCTGCGCCGGTTCGAGCTCCCGCCGCCCCGGCCGAGGCTGGTGGTCGTCCAGGGCCTGCCCAAGGGCGACCGGGGCGAGCTCGCGGTCGAGATGATGACCGAGGCCGGGGTCGACGTGATCGTGCCCTGGGCCGCCGCCCGTTGCGTCACCCAGTGGAAGGGCGACCGGGCCGCCAAGGCCCTCGCCCGCTGGCGCAGCACGGCCCGCGAGGCGGCCAAGCAGGCCCGGCGCTTCCACCTGCCCGAGGTGACCGAGCAGGCCACGACCGCGGCGGTCGGCTCGCTCGTCTCGGCGGCGGCGCTCGCGGTCGTGCTGCACGAGGAGGCCGCCGAGCCGCTGAGCCGCCTCCCCCTGCCGGAGGAGCCGGGTGACATCGTGATGATCGTCGGCCCGGAGGGCGGCGTCGCCGACGAGGAGATCGCCGCGTTGCGGGCCGCGGGAGCCGTACCGGCCCTGCTGGGGCCGACGGTGCTGCGCACGTCGACGGCGGGCGTGGCCGCGGCGGCCGTCCTGCTGTCCCGCTGCGGCCGCTGGTGAGGGTCAGCCGAGGAAGCTCACCTCGGGGAAGGCGGGACTCGGCCCGTCGAACAGGCGGGTCTTGCGGCCCTTCAGCTGCAGGTCGAGGAACGCGGCCACGTAGGCGCGCTGGGCCGCGATCGAGCGGACCGGGTCGACGGTTCCGACGATCTCGGACGGCGTGCCCAGGCGGTCCGAGATCCGCGGAACCAGCGCCTGCAGGTCGGTGAAGGAGTAGTGCTTCGCGCCGGCGAGCCGCAGGTCGCGCTTCCAGCCCCGGCGCTGCTTCCTGAACGTCACCCAGGAAGGGTCGTCCTGCTCGTCGGCGGCCAGCTGGAGGAACGGGCCGTCGAGGCCGCGCTCGGCCACCTCGCCAAGGAGCGATCCGTCGAGGTTCACGCCCGCCTTGACCCGATGGTCGGCGTACATCAGCCGCGCCGTCGCCGCGCCGCCCATCGAAAAGCCCATGGCCGCCACACGGGTGGTGTACAGCGCCTTGTACAGCCAGGAGGGCAGCCCGGTGTGCCGCGCCGTGATCACGTCGAGGACGAACCGCAGGTCCGCCACCCTGACGTCGAGGGCCTTCATCGCGTCGTCCATGTCGTCCGCCCGCACCCTGGCACGCTCCAGCCGCCCGCCGGGGAACTCCACGGCGGCCGCCTCGTAGGTGTGGTCCACCGTGACGACCACGTAGCCGCGCGAGGCCAGGTCCTCCGCGGGGAGCGTGCCCAGCGGGCGCGGCACCATGTAGCCGGGGGAGTAGAGCACCACCGGGTAGCCGCCGGCCTTCGGCCGCATGGGCGCGTCCAGGCGGGCGTGCGTGCGGGTGGCCGCCCAGTCCACCTGGCCGGGCCGTACGCCGAGGAAGGCGGGCGCCAAAGTGGCGTCGAAGTCGGCGGCGGCCAATGGCGACAGATGAGGGGACACCGGACGCCCCTGCGCGCGGGTGGAGGGGTACCACACGCTCACCATCAGCTCCCGGTAGGGCCGTCCCGTCACCCAGGGGTCGGGACGCGACCGGTCCACCAGGCGTACGGAGACCGTGCCGACCGGCAGCGGTCCCGACGGGGCGGGCAGGGAGAGCCGGATCCCGGAGAACGCCGAAACCGCCGGCGCCGTCACAACCGCGGGTGCCGCGGACGCCGGAACCGCGGCCACCATGGTGAGGGCCAGGGCCGCGCCGAGCGCGCCCGCTCGCTTCCGCCACACTTCAGGCATGTCTCGCCTCTTTCGATCCTGATCGCTGTCAGTTGCGTGATCAGGATTCCAACGACGAGGCGCGACGCCCTCCGGCCGTGTGACGATCTCGCGGTGCGACCGCCGGTGATCGGCCGAGCGCCCGTCATACCCCAGGATGACGGGCCGGCCGGGTCAGGGAGCGGGCGTCTCGGTCGCCGGGCTGGGCGTGGCCGTCTCCGCGGGCGTCGGGCTCGAAGTGGCCGTGGGCGTGGACGTCGCGGGCGGAGCCGTCGAGGGACGGTGCGAGGCCGAGGGCGTCACCGCGGGCGGTTGCGTCACCGACGTCGGCGAGCACGTCGGCGGGAGGGCGCTGTCGGGCTCGATCACCCCGGGCTGGGGGGTGGGCGTGACGCAGGGGTCGGACGGCGACGAAGACGGCCTGGTGGTCGCGCCCACCCTGTGCGTCGGGGACGGGGCGGGCCGTCCGCGGGACGGGCTCGGGGTGAGGGGCACGATCACGACCGGCCGCGAGGGCGCCAGGTTGGGCGGCCGGCTCACCGACGAGGTGTCCGTCCTGTCCTCGCGCTCGTCGCCGGCGTTGGAGATGCCCGTGGACTGCGCCACCTGGTCGCGCAGGTCGGGGACGATCATCACGACCGCGCCCGCCACGAGCACGGCCCCGGCGGCGGCCGCTCCGATGCGCCACCACAGCATGTTCCGCAGGCCGCGCAGACCGCGCTGGTCGATGCGCCCGCGGATGATTTCGAGTCCATCGGGAGACGGCACGACCGAGTCCGCCTCCGCGCGCAGGGCACGGCGGAGCAACTCGCCGTACTCGTCGTCGGGCGGGAAGGTCATGAGAACTGCTCCAGTGCCATCCGTAGTGCGGCCATGCCGCGGGCCGTGTGACTCTTCACCGCGCCCTTGCTGATCCCCATCGCATGTGCGATCTCGGCCTCCGACAGGTCGCCGTAGTATCGCAGCACCAGCGCCTCGCGCTGGCGGGTGGGTAAGCCGCGGAGGGCCTCGATGACGGCCGAGCGCTCCAGCTCACCGATCGCGCCGTTCTCCGCGCTCGGCGCGTCCGGCAGCCCCTTGGGCGCGTACTTCTCGACGACCGCTCGGTGCCGCAGCACGGAACGCGATCGGTTCACGACCGATTGGCGAAGGTAGGCCAGTGCCTTGTCGGTGTCCCTCAGCCTGCGCCAGGCGCCGTGGATGGCGACGAACGCGTCCTGAACGACCTCTTCCGCGCTGGCCACGTCACGCACCAGCAGCACGGCGAGACGCACAAGTGACCGATAGTGAGCGCTGTAGAGCGCCGTCACGGCCATGTCGGCATCCCACCCGACGGGCACCGTCCCCAACGACCTGTCGGCCACGAGGGTCTCGGTGGTCACATCGATAGGACGCTCGTCATCCCCGGGGGGTTTACGTTCTTCCGAATCATGAGGGGGCATGGCCCAGCGGTGTCCTCGCCCGACACTAGGGGGGTTTTCTGGTGCAGTCTCGCACACTCACACTAGCCGGGGGGATCATTGCAGTCATCAACTACCGTCAACGGCTAGGCTTTCGCGCGTGAGCGACTGCCTCTTCTGCAAGGTCGTGGCCAAGGAGGTCCCGGCGGACATCGTCCTGGAGTCCGGGCGGGCGCTGGCCTTCCGCGACATCAACCCGCAGGCCCCCACCCACGTCCTCGTCGTGCCCAAGGCACACCACGAGAACGCCGCCGCGCTGGCGGCGGCCGACGACGGCCTGGCCGACGACCTGCTCAAGGCCTGCCACGCGGTGGCCGTACAGGAGGGCGTGGCCGAGACCGGTTACCGGGTCGTGTTCAACACAGGGCCGGGGGCCGGGCAGACGGTCTTCCACGTCCACGCGCACGTTCTCGGTGGCCGAGGCCTCACCTGGCCCCCCGGCTGAGCGGCTAGCATGAGAGGGAACTAGGGAGGCGATCAGGGCCGCAAGGGCCGCCCATGTCCGAGTCACAGCACATCCACAAGACCCAGGCCAAGGTAGTCATCCCCGAGGGGCAGCCGATGGTCAGCCTCCTCGGGTCGGGTGACGAGCTGCTGCGGGTCATCGAGGGCGCCTTCAGCGCCGACATACACGTGCGGGGCAACGAGATCACGATCACCGGCAGTCCCGAGGAGAGCGGCGTCGTCGTGCGCCTCTTCGAGGAGCTGGTGGAGCTGGTCGGCTCGGGTGCCGAGTTGTCCCCCGACGCCGTAGAGCGCAGCATCCACATGCTGCGACAGGCCACCGACCGTCCGGCCGAGGTCCTGTCCCTGGACATCCTGTCCGCGCGGGGCCGCACCATCCGCCCGAAGACGGTCAACCAGAAGCGGTACGTCGACGCGATCGACAGGCACACCATCGTCTTCGGCATCGGCCCCGCCGGCACCGGCAAGACGTACCTGGCGATGGCGAAGGCCGTGAAGGCCCTGCAGAACAAGCGGGTCAACCGGATCATTCTCACCCGCCCCGCCGTCGAGGCGGGGGAGCGGCTCGGCTTCCTGCCGGGCACGCTCTACGAGAAGATCGACCCGTACCTGCGACCGCTGTACGACGCGCTGCACGACATGCTCGACCCCGAATCGATCCCCCGCCTGATGTCGGCAGGGACGATCGAGGTCGCGCCGCTCGCCTACATGCGCGGCCGGACGCTCAACGACGCCTTCATCATCCTGGACGAGGCGCAGAACACCTCGCCCGAGCAGATGAAGATGTTCCTGACCCGGCTCGGGTTCAACTCGAAGATCGTGGTCACCGGCGACGTGACCCAGATCGACCTGCCCGGCGGCCAGGACAGCGGCCTGAAGGTCGTCCAGCACATCCTCGAGGGCATCGAGGACATCCATTTCAGCAGGCTGACCAGCGCCGACGTCGTGCGGCACAAGCTGGTGAGCGACATCGTCGACGCCTACGGCCGTTACGACGCCGCGATGGCGTCGGAGCCGCGCTCGATCAACAAGCGACCGCGGAACAACCGGCGGTGAGTACGACCATGACGGGTGAGGAGACCCCGTGAGCATCGAGGTGGCCAACGAGTCCGGCGTCGAGGTCGACGAGTCGGCGCTGGTCGAGCTGGCCGGGCACGTCCTCGGCCGGATGGGGATCAACCCGCTGGCCGAGCTGTCGATCCTGGTGATCGACGAGGCGGCGATGGCCGAGCTGCACGAGCAGTGGATGGGGGAGCCGGGCCCGACCGACGTGCTGGCCTTCCCCATGGACGAGCTGCGGCCCAACGTCGGCGGCCGGGACGAGGACGCGTCCCCCGACCCGGCGCTGCTCGGCGACGTGGTGCTGTGCCCCCCGGTGGCGGCCAAGCAGGCCGCCGAGGCCGGGCACAGCGCGCAGGACGAGCTGGAGCTGCTGTGCACGCACGGCATTCTGCACCTGCTCGGCTACGACCACGCCGAACCCGAGGAGCACGCCGAGATGTTCGGGCTGCAGGACGAACTGCTCGGTGCCTGGCGGGAGGTGCGGCGTAAGCCGTGAGCAACGGCTGGCTGATCTCCGCCATCTTCCTGATCGTGGCCGGCGGCCTGCTGGCGAGCGCGGAGACGGCGCTGACCCGCATCTCCAGGGTGCGCGCGGAGGAGTTCGTCAAGGAGGGCCGGCGCGGCGCGGTGCGGCTGCAGGCGATCGTCGCCGACCCGCCGCGCTACCTCAACCTGGTGCTCCTGCTGCGCCTGAGCTGTGAGCTCGTCGCCACGGTGATCACGACGCTGCTGTTCATCGACTGGCTCGGCGACCGCGGGCAGGCGTACGCCCTGGCGGCCGTGGTGATGATCCTGGTGAGCTACGTCATCGTCGGGGTCATGCCGCGTACGCTCGGCCGCCAGCACGCCGAGCCGGTGGCGCTGGCGAGCGCGCCCATCGTGTACGGCCTGACCCGGATCTTCGGCCCGCTGCCCGAGCTGCTGATCCTGCTGGGCAACGCGCTCACCCCGGGCAAGGGCTTCCGCGAGGGCCCGTTCACCTCGGAGGCCGAGCTGCGCGACCTCGTCGACCTGGCCGAGCAGCGCAGGGTCATCGAGCCCGACGAGCGGGAGATGATCCACTCGGTCTTCGAGCTCGGCGACACGCTGGTGCGCGAGGTCATGGTGCCGCGCACCGACATGGTCTTCATCGAGCGCGGCAAGACGCTGAGCCAGGCGCTCTCGCTGGCCCTGCGCAGCGGGTTCTCCCGCATCCCGGTGGTGGGGGAGAACGAGGACGACGTGGTGGGCATCGCCTACCTCAAGGACATCGTCCGCCGCATCCAGGACACCGGCGACGGCGGCGTGCGGATGGACGAGCTTATGCGCCCCGCGACGTACGTGCCGGAGAGCAAGCCGATCGACGAGCTGCTGCGCGAGATGCAGGCGCGCCAGATCCACCTCGCCATCGTCATCGACGAGTACGGCGGCACCGCGGGCCTGGTCACCATCGAGGACGTCATCGAGGAGATCGTCGGCGAGATCGCCGACGAGTACGACCAGGAGGCCCCGCGGGTCGAATGGCTGGACGACGGGGCGGTGCGGGTGACCGCGCGGCTCCCGGTCGACGAGCTCGGCGAGCTGTTCGACGCCGAGATCGAGGTCGAGGACGTCGACACGGTCGGCGGTCTGCTGGCGCACTCCCTGGGCCGGGTGCCGATCGCGGGCTCTGAGGCGGTGGTCGGCGGCCTGCGCCTGACGGCGGAGAACCTGGCGGGACGCCGCAACCGGATCAGCACGGTCGTCGTGCGCCGCGAGGAGCCCGCGACGGGCGACGAGGTCGTGGCCGCCGGCGCCGACCACGAGTGACCCCCCGGCGTCCTGCAAGCGTCTTTCAACCGATCTGCAAGCGCGCCCGGCCACTGTTGTCCCAGGCGCTCAGAAGGGGTTCGGGGCGCCTCGTTGGGGAGTCCGGCGCGCCGGGAGGGGGTTCGCGGCGCACCGGAGCCTCCCATGGGGGATCCGTAATCGGTGCGGGGCTCTCACCCGGCTCGGGTGGGAGCCTCGTATTGATTACGCAATGTGATTACCCGCTCGCGGTCCGGGGAAGGAAAACCTCCGGCAAAGCGGGGAGGCGGGTATGCGCATCGTCCACGCGGCCGTCGCGGGCTGCCTGGTCCTGGCCACCGGTGCCTGCGGCACGGGCGGGGTCACGTACGCCGCCGTCCGGGCCCCCGGCAAGGCGGCGGACGCGAGCCGTCCGCGGACGATGCTCGGCAGGATGGACGGGCTTCCCGAGGAGTTCTTCAGCCACGCGCGGGCGCCCTGGCGTCCGCCGTTCCGTCCCCGCGCCCGCGCGTGCCGCCTGCTGTTCGACGCGGCCGCGGGCAGGCCCCCGCGTGAGGGGCTCAGCGGCACGGCCGCCGCCACCTACCAGGGCGCGCACGCGGGCGAGCTCGCCGGGGTCGGCGTCGCCGTCTACGACGGCGGCGAGGCGGCGGGGCATCTCGCCGCGCTCCGCGACGCCCTCTCCCACTGCGCGACGGCCGACGGCGGCACGCCGTACGACCGCCTGGCGGCCGCTCGGACGCCGCTGCCCGGCATCGGCGGGGCCGACGCGGCGGGACGGGCCCTGTCCGGGCGGGTCGGCGGCTACCCCTACCGGATGCACGTGGTCGTCGCCCGCTCAGGCAACACGCTGATCGCGCTCGTGCACGCGGGCCTCACCCCGCCCGACCCGGCCCGCACCGCCGAACTGACACGGCTGCTCGTCCGCGAGGTCGGTACGCTTGACGCGTGACACAGACGCTGGACCCCGAGGACAACAAGATCATCACGCTGGCCAGGTCGGCGCGTGCGCGCGGCGGCACCCCCGAGGGCGCCGCGGTGCGCGACGAGACCGGCCGGACGTACGCCGCGACCACGGTGGCGCTGCCCTCGCTCCGGCTCTCGGCCCTCCAGGCGGCCGTGGCCACGGCCGTGTCCAGCGGGGCGAAGTCCCTGGAGGCGGCGGCGATCGTCACCGAGTCCGACGACCCGGCGGAGCATGACCTGGCCGTCGTCGAGGACATGGGCAACGGCACGCTGTTCCTGGCCGCCCCCGACGGTTCCCTGAAGGGCCGGTACATCTGACGTGGACGCCGAATCGAGCGGTTTCCGTGCGGGCTTCGCCTGCTTCGTCGGCAGGCCCAACGTCGGCAAGTCGACTCTGATGAACTCCCTGGTCGGCACCAAGGTGGCGATCACCTCGTCCAAGCCGCAGACCACGCGGCGGGCTATCCGCGGCATCGTCCACCGGCCGGACGCCCAGCTGGTGATCGTGGACACCCCCGGATTCCACCGTCCCCGCACGCTCCTGGGGGAGCGGCTGGACAGCCTGGTGCTGTCCACGCTCACCGAGGTCGACGTCATCGGGTTCTGCGTCCCGGCCAACGAGCCGATCGGCAAGGGCGACCGGTTCATCGTCGACAAGCTCGCCGCCGTCAAGAAGACCCCGGTGGTGGCGGTCGTCACCAAGTGCGACCTGGCCACCCGCGAGCAGGTCGCGCACCAGCTTCTCGCGGTGTCGGCGCTGGCCGAGTTCGCGGAGATCGTCCCGGTGTCCGCGCAGGGCGGCGAGCAGCTCGACGTCCTCGCCGACGTGCTCATCAAGCGGCTGCCGGAGTCGCCCCCGCTGTACGCCGGCGGGGAGCTGACCGACGAGCCGGAGCAGGTGCTGGTCGCCGAGCTGATCCGGGAGGCCGCGCTGGAGGGCGTGCGCGACGAGCTGCCCCACTCGATCGCGGTGGTCGTGGAGGAGATGCACCCCCGGGAGGGCCGCGACGACCTCCTCGACGTGTACGCCCACATGTTCGTCGAGCGCCCCTCGCAGAAGGCGATCGTGATCGGCCCGGGCGGCACGAGGCTCAAGGACGTGGGCACCCGCGCCCGGCAGCAGATCGAGGCGTTGCTCGGCTCCCGGGTCTACCTCGACCTGCGGGTGAAGGTCGCCAAGGAGTGGCAGCGCGACCCCAAGCAGCTGCGGCGTCTCGGCTTCTACGACTGACGGCCGTCACCGGCGGCGCAGCAGCGCGGCGGCGGCCAGGACGGCCAGCGCGACCGAGGCCAGCAGGCCGGCGAACCAGCCGTACTGGATCGTCGGGTGCACCCGCAGCAGCCCGGAGACCTGGAAGTCGAGCCGGCCCACCAGGTCGCTCGGGTCGGCGAGGAACATGGCCAGCGCGAAGGCGGCCACCGCGCCGGGCAGGATCGCCAGCCCGGTGAACAGCCAGCTTCGCGTCGCGCCGAGCACGCCGAGCAGCATCGCCGTGATCCCGGCGCCCAGCACGAACCAGCCGGGGCCCGCGTCCACGCCGCGCACCGCGTGGGTGAGGGACGCGTCGAGGATGCCGAACTCGGCGGTGAGGCCCGCCCACGGGAGCAGCGCGGTCACGGCCAGCGCGAACCCCGCGACGAACACGCCGGCGGCCCGCAGGACGCCCGCCACGCTGGTGCCTCGCCTCGGTCTGCCGGGATGCTGCGTGGGTTCCGACACGATCACCAGGCTACGGCGCGCGGCGGCCGGTTTCAGCCCTTGAAGTCGTCGCTTGACGGGTGTCGGGCGCCGAGGCGGCCCGTTCGGCGGCCGGTGGCGAGACGGCCGCGGCCTCCTCACCCCGCCGCAGCCGCTCCCTGAGCTGGACCGCGTCCGCGCCGAGCGCGCAGACCTGCACGCCGGGCCCGGCCAGCGGCAGCGCCGCCCAGCCGTCCCCCAGCACGGCCCGCCGCTCGCGCTTGACGTCCGGCACGGCGGGCGGGGCCCAGGCGGGTCCCGCGAGGAGGGTCGAGCCGACGCACCGGGCGTCTCCGTAGACGGCCGGGCTGCCGTCCACCGCGTCCTCGCCCACCAGGAGGTCCTGGCGGAGCAGGGGCCGTCCGGCCACGGTCGCGTCGAACCGCGCGTGGCCGCGTCCCGGCCGTTCGCCGTGCCGTCCGAAGACGATCTCCTCACGCCAGAAGACCGTGGCGTCCTCGGCGAGCGAGAGCCGTACGACGAGGCGGTGGGCGCATCCGGCGGCGAGGACGGTCGGCTCGGGGGAGAAGTGCAGGGTGGCGCCCGCGCCGACCCGCGCCCGCACGACCATGGCCGAGGGGGTGTCCGCGAGACCGGGCAGCACCAGCGTGGCGGACACCGAGCGGACCTCCAGCGAGGTGCCGGGGGCGACGTCCACGCCGAGTTCGAGGTGGTCCCCGCGCAGCGGGCCGGCGCCGGTCGAGACCAGGTGGACCCGCCGCGGACCCGTCTGCCGCAGTGTCAGCGGCGGGTCGGACCGCAGCGTCTCCAGCCGGGTCCGGCCTCCGCTCGCGGCCTCCGTCCTGATCAGCGCACGCGCGGTGACGGTCGTCATGCCGGTCAGGACTCCGGGGCCTGCCGGACGGCGCTCTGAACGGCGTGGTGGTGCGGCTCGCCGTGCTCGCGCTGCCAGGCGTCGACCATGTGCGTCACCCACTCCGCCACGGTGTGAGCGCCTTTGTCCTCCCTGATCGACGTGAACAGCACCGGCTTGCCGTCCCGTACGGCCGCCGCGTCGCGGGACATCACGGTCAGGTCGGCGCCGACCATCGGCGCGAGGTCGGTCTTGTTGACCACGAGCAGGTCGGCCGAGGTCACCCCCGGCCCGCCCTTGCGCGGCACCTTGTCGCCGCCCGACACGTCGAGCACGAAGATCTGCCGGTCGGCCAGGCCCCGGCTGAACGTGGCGGTGAGGTTGTCGCCGCCGCTCTCGACGATCACGAGGTCGAGCGGCCCGAACCGCTCCTCCAGCGTCTCGACGGCGTCCAGGTTGGCCGCGATGTCGTCCCTGATGGCGGTGTGCGGGCAGCAGCCGGTCTGCACGGCGAGGATCCGCTCGGGGTCGACGACCCCCGCGCGGCGCAGGAAGTCGGCGTCCTCGGTGGTGTAGATGTCGTTGGTCACGACCCCGAGCCGCAGGGACGGCCCGAGACTGCGGCACAGCGCCGCCACCAGGGCGGTCTTGCCGCTGCCGACCGGCCCGCCGATGCCGAGGCGGAGCGCCCGCCCGTGTGGCTCGGCCGCGTCGTGGAGGTCGTCGTGGTGAGCGCCCATGTGGATACCTGCTCTTTCTCGTGCGATGGCCGGTGCGGCGACGTCAGGAGACGAAAAGCTTCATCGGGTTGGCCAGGTGTCCCTCCGCCAGGAGGTCGAGCGCGGGCGCGCCGTGCCCCGGCAGCGCGTGCCATCGCGCCTGCCACGCCGCGTGCCGCTCAGAGCGCCGCCCAGAGTGCCGTCCGTCCTCGTCCGCCGGGAGCGCGTCGTCGAGGGACGCGCAGGCGGCGTGGGCCGTGCCGTCGAGCGCGGGGGCGAGGCCGGCGAGCAGGCGGTGGACGGCGACCGGGTCGAGGCCGAGGAGCCGTACGGCCGCCGTGGCCGGGCCGGTGACCGAGGTGTAGGCGGCGGCCAGCGCGGCCTGGCGGGGCGCGCAGCCCGCCGAGGCCGCCGCCGCGCCGAGGGCGATGGGATGGTGCGGGCCCTCCGGCACGGCCCGCGCGAGCGTGTCCAGGGCGGGCGAGGGCCACATCCGGCGGGCCGTGCGCAGCAGGAGCCGCCCCTGCGTGCGGGCGGCCTCCCGCTGGGCGGGCGAGGCGGTCCTGGCGTCGGCCTCGGCGTCCAGCCGCCGCCACAGCCAGATGCCGTCCGCGGCGGTCGCGGAGGCGGTTTCGGAGGCGGCCAGCTCGCACGCGGCGGCGGCGAGGGCGGCGGTGACGAGGCCGGCGGTGGCGAGCCTGCCGCGCAGGAACCGCCCCAGGTCGCCGGTGCCGGTGACCGTGCCCCGCCGTACGGCCTCCTCCACGCCGCCCGAGTGGGCGTGCCCGCCCGCCGGCAGTCGCGAGTCGGCCAGCAGCAGCAGCGCCGCGTCCCCTTCCATGCCCGCGTCCCCTCCCATGCCGGTGTTCATGTCAGAACGTGTTCATGTCAGAAGAGGAAGTAGCGCTGCGCCATCGGCAGCGACTCGGCCGGGGCGGGCTCGATCAGCTCGCCGTCCACGTGCACGGCGAAGGTGTCGGGGTCCACCCGGATGTCCGGCAGGGCGTCGTTGAGCGGCATCGCGTCCTTGCGCCGGGCCCGTACGTCGGCCACGGGGACCAGTCGCCTGCCGACGGCCAGGCGGTCGGCCAGGCCGTCCTCCAGCGCGAGCGGTGCGACGAAGTGCAGCGAGGTCGCGGCTGCCGTGGCCGGGGCCGCGCCGAACATCGGGCGGGGGAGCACGGGCTGCGGCGTCGGGATCGACGCGTTCGCGTCGCCCATCTGCGCGTAGGCGATGACGCCGCCCTTGACGACGAGGTCCGGCTTGACCCCGAAGAAGGCCGGGCTCCACAGGACGAGGTCGGCCAGCTTGCCGGCCTCCACCGAGCCGATCTCCGCGTCCAGGCCATGCGCGATCGCCGGGTTGATCGTGTATTTGGCGACGTAGCGGCGGGCGCGGAGGTTGTCGGCCGGGCCGTCGCCCGGCAGCGCGCCGCGGCGCCGCTTCATCACGTGCGCCGTCTGCCACGTACGGATGATCGTCTCGCCCACCCGGCCCATGGCCTGGGAGTCCGAGCCGATCATCGAGATCGCGCCCATGTCGTGCAGGACGTCCTCGGCCGCCATCGTCGTCGGCCGGATCCGCGACTCGGCGAACGCCAGGTCCTCCGGGATGGAGGGGTTGAGGTGGTGGCACACCATGAGCATGTCCAGGTGCTCGTGGTGGGTGTTGACGGTGTGCGGCCGGGTCGGGTTCGTCGACGACGGCAGTACGTTGGCGTGGGAGGCCACCGTGATGATGTCCGGAGCGTGGCCGCCTCCGGCGCCCTCGGTGTGGTAGGCGTGGATCGTCCGGCCCGCGACGGCCCGCAGGGTCGACTCCACGAACCCCGCCTCGTTCAGCGTGTCGGTGTGGACGGCGACCTGCACGCCGGTGGCGTCGCAGACCCGCAGGCACGCGTCGATGGCGGCGGGAGTGGTGCCCCAGTCCTCGTGCAGCTTGAAGCCCGACGCCCCGGCCCTGAGCTGTTCGAGCAACCCCTCCTCGCTGACCGTGTTGCCCTTGCCGAGCAGGGCCACGTTGACCGGATAGGCGTCCAGCGACTCCAGCATCCGGCCGAGATACCAGGTCCCGGTCACGGTGGTGGCCTTCGTGCCCTCGGCGGGGCCCGTGCCGCCGCCGACGACCGTGGTGACGCCCGAGGCGAGCGCCTCGTCGAGGATCTGCGGGCAGATCAGATGGACGTGGGAGTCGACGGCGCCCGCCGTGACGATCTTGCCGTTGGCCCCGACGATCTCGGTGGACGGCCCGATGACGAGGTCCGGGTGGACGCCGTCCATGGTGTCGGGGTTGCCGGCCTTGCCGATGGCGGCGATGCGGCCGTCGCGCACGCCGATGTCGGCCTTGACCACGCCCCAGTGGTCGAGGATCACCGCGCCGGTGATGACGAGGTCGGCCGCGCCCTCCGCCCTCGTGGTGCGCGCCTGCCCCATCGACTCGCGGATGACCTTGCCGCCGCCGAACACGGCCTCGTCGCCCGCCCCGGCGGGCCCCATCGACAGGTCCTCGGTCACCTCGACGTACAGGTCGGTGTCGGCCAGGCGCACCCGGTCGCCGGTGGTCGGGCCGTACAGCGCGGTGTAGCGGGAGCGTTCGACGCTAGACATCGGTCCTCCCGTCGAGAGGCCCGGCCCACTCGGGACGAAGGCCCGGTACGACGCGGTAGCCGGCGATCGGGACCAGCGTGACGTCGCGCTCCACCCCGGGCTCGAACCTGACCGCGGTGCCCGCGGGGATGTCGAGGCGGGTGCCCCAGGCCGCCTCCCTGTCGAACTCCAGGCCGGGGTTGGCGGCGGCGAAGTGGTAGTGCGACCCGACCTGCACCGGCCGGTCGGCCGTGTTGACGACTCTCAGGGTGATCCGCTCCCTGCCGGGGTTCAGCGGCACGTCGCCGTCGCCGCACAGGATCTCGCCCGGCGCGCCCTTGAAGCCCGACGCGCCGTGCTGGCCGGTTCGCTCGCTTCGCTCGCCGTGCTGGCCGGTTCGCTCGCTTCGCTCGTTCATGCGATCGGGTTGTGGACGGTGACGAGCTTGGTGCCGTCGGGGAAGGTGGCCTCGATCTGGACGGACTCCAGCATCTCGGGCACGCCCTCCATGACGTCCTCGCGCCGCAGGACCTTGCGGCCGGCGTCCATCAGGTCGGCGACGCTGCGGCCGTCGCGGGCGCCTTCCAGGAGGAAGGACGCGATGAGGGCGGTCGCCTCCGGATGGTTGAGGCGAAGGCCGCGCTCCTTGCGCTCGCGGGCCACGCCCGCGGCGACGTGGATGAGGAGCCGTTCCTGTTCGTGTGGAGTGAGCCGCATGGCGGGACGATAAGTACCCGCCGTTTCCCCCGCGTTACCCGCTGATTTCGTACGCGTATCCGGACGGCGGTGAGCCCTCGCTAATGAGTTGTTAACGGGCGGGATTTCGGCGGGAAATACCGCGCGCTCACCTTGACGGCAGACGGATCGGCGCGGGGACCGCAGCGGCAAGGGAGAGGCATTTGCGTAACTCATTATGGCGCACCGGAGCGATGTTCACGCTCGCGGCGGTGACGCTCGCGGCCTGTGCCGGACAATCGCCCACAAATGACACAGCAGCCTCGTCTGGCGGCTCTGACCCCATCAAGGTGGGCATTCTTCACTCGCTCAGCGGCACGATGGCCATCAGCGAGGTCACGGTCAGGGACGCGGAGCTGCTGGCGATCGACGAGATCAACGCGGCGGGCGGCGTGCTGGGCAAGAAGCTGGAGCCCGTCGTGGAGGACGGCGCGTCCGACTGGCCGACCTTCGCGGAGAAGGCCACCAAGCTCATCGCGCAGGACAAGGTCGCCACCGTCTTCGGCGGCTGGACGTCGGCAAGCCGCAAGGCGATGCTCCCCGTCTTCGAAAAGCGCAAGGCGCTGCTGTGGTATCCGGTCCAGTACGAGGGGCTGGAAAGCTCGCCGTACATCTTCTACACGGGTGCGACGACGAACCAGCAGATCGTCCCCGGGCTCGACTATCTGAAGGAGAAGGGCAAGAAGAAGCTGTTCCTCGTGGGCAGCGACTACGTCTTCCCGAGGACCGCGAACAAAATCATCAAGGCGTACGCCGCGGCGAACGGGATGGAGATCCTCGGCGAGGAGTACACCCCGCTCGGGCACACCGAATACAGCACGCTCGTCAACAAGATCGTCGAGGCGAAGCCGGACGCGGTCTTCAACACCCTGAACGGCGACAGCAACGTCGCGTTCTTCAAGCAGCTCAAGAGCACCGGGATCAGCGCCGACGAGATGCCGGTCATGTCGGTGTCGGTGGCCGAGGAGGAGGTCAGGGGCATCGGGGTCGACAACGTCGCCGGGCACCTCGTGGCCTGGAACTACTACCAGACGACCGACACCCCGGCGAACGAGAGGTTCGTCGCCGCGTTCAAGGCGAAGTACGGCGCCGACAAGGTGACCTCCGACCCGATGGAGGCCGGATACAACGCCGTCCACCTGTGGGCCGAGGCCGTCAAGAAGGCAGGCACCACCGACGTGGAGGCCGTCAAGAAGGCCGCCGGCGGTGTGTCCCTCGACCGGCCCGAGGGCAGGGTCACCATCGACGGCGACAACCAGCACGTCTACAAGACCGCGCGCATCGGGGTCGTCCAGCCGGACGGACAGATCAAGGAGGTCTGGAACTCCGGCGAGCCGATCAAGCCGGATCCCTACCTCAAGACGTACTCCTGGGCCGGCGGCCTGGTCTGACGGGCCGACATGGAGGGAGTGCTCAACCAGCTGCCGATCGGGCTGTCGATCGGAGCGGTCCTGCTGCTGATCGCCCTCGGCCTGACGTTCACGTTCGGGCAGATGGGCGTGATCAACATGGCCCACGGCGAGTTCATCATGGCGGGGGCCTACACGGCCTACCTGCTCCAGGGCGTGGGCTTCCTGGTCGCCCTCCCGGCCGCGTTCGCGGTCGCCGGGCTCATGGGCCTGGTCCTGGAGCGCACGCTGATCCGGCGCTTCTACGGCCGCCCGCTCGACACGCTGCTGCTCACCTGGGGCGTCAGCCTGATGCTCCAGCAACTGGCCCGTGACCTGTTCGGAGCGCCCAACGTCCAGGTCGCCTCGCCCGCCTGGCTGCGCGGCGGCGTCGGGATCCTGCCGTACAACCGGCTGTTCATCATGGCGCTCGCCGTGCTGTCGGTGCTCGCGATCTGGGCGTACATGAACAGGACCGGGCAGGGGCGGCGCATGCGGGCGGTGATGCAGAACAGGAGGCTCGCGGCCACCAGCGGCATCGACACCGGACGCGTCGACCAGCGGACGTTCTTCATCGGCTCCGGCCTCGCCGGGGTCGCGGGGGTGGCGCTCACGCTGATCGGGCCGGTCGGCCCGGCACTCGGGACCTACTACATCGTGGACGCGTTCCTCGTGGTCGTCGCGGGCGGCCTGGGACAGCTTCGCGGCGCCGTGCTGGCCGCGGCCGGCCTCGGCCTGCTCAACTCCTACGCCGAGTTCTGGAGCGACGCCAGCCTCGCCAAGGTGGTGGTCTTCGTGGCGATCATCGGCTTCCTGCAGGTCCGGCCGCAGGGGCTGTTCTTCGTCCGGTCGCGGACGCTGACATGACGGCCCCGGAGAAGTCCGTACGCCGGTGGCGGGGCCGGGCGGCCTTCGCGGCGATGTTCTCGGCCGTGGCGGTGCTCGCCCTGGTGGCGGCGCCGCTGCTGCTGGAGCCGTTCCGCCTCGGCCTGCTGGCCAAGTATCTCTGCTACGCGATCGTGGCGCTGGGCATCGGCCTCGCCTGGGGACAGGGCGGGATGCTCACGCTCGGGCAGGGGGTGTTCTTCGGCCTCGGCGGCTACGCGATGGGCATGTATCTCAAGCTCAACGACGCCGCCGGGGACCTGCCCGACTTCATGGTCTGGAGCGGGGTGGAGAAGCTGCCGGCGCTGTGGAAGCCGTTCGGCAACCCGGTCTTCGCGCTGGCCATGGTCGTCGTGCTGCCGGTCGCGGTCGCGCTGCTGCTCGGCACGCTGGTGTTCCGCCAGCGCGTGCGCGGGGCGTACTTCGCGATCCTCACCCAGGCGCTGGCGGCGGCGCTGGTGATCCTGCTGGTCGGGCAGCAGGGGCTGACCGGCGGCACGAACGGCCTGACCAACTTCTTCGACTTCTTCGGGCGCGACGTGGCGGCCGACGAGACCCAGCGCGGCCTCTACCTGCTGGTCGCGGCCGTGCTCGGGACGCTCTACCTGGGCGCAAGGCACCTCGTCCGCAGCCGGTTCGGGCGGCTGCTGCTGGCGGTCAGGGACGGCGAGGACCGAGTCCGCTTCCTCGGCTACGACCCGGCCACCGTGAAGACGCTGACCTTCGCCGTCTCCGCGGGCATGGCCGGCATCGCGGGGGCGCTGTTCGTGCCGGTGGTCGGCATCATCTCGCCGGCCCTGCTCGGCGTCGTCCCCTCGCTCGAACTCGTCGTCGCGGTGGCGGTCGGCGGCCGGTTCGCGCCGGCCGGCGCGGTGCTGGGCGCGGTCGTCATGGGATACGCGCGGACCTACTTCAGCGAGGAGCTTCCGGACGCCTGGCTCTACCTGCAGGGCGCCCTGTTCGTGCTCGTCATGACGCTGGCGCCCAAGGGCATCGCGGGCCTGGCCGCCAACCTCGTACGGAGAAGGGAGGTGGAGGCGTGACCGAGGCGCTGTTGGAGACCGCGTTACTGGAGATTCGGAGTCTGGAGGTCGCCTTCGGCGGCTTCCGGGCGCTCGACGGCGTGGACCTGACCATCGGCAGGGGCGAGCTGCGCTTCCTGATCGGGCCGAACGGCGCGGGCAAGACCACCCTCATCGACGTGATCACGGGCCTGACCAGGCCCACCGGAGGCTCGGTGCGGTTCGAGGGACACGACCTCGTGGGCCGCAGGGAGCACGAGATCGTCCGGCTCGGCGTGGGCCGCACCTTCCAGACCTCGGTGGTCTTCGAGGAGCTCACCGTGCTGGAGAACCTGGATCTGGCCGCGTCTTTCCGCCGCCCACTGTGGTCGCTGCTGCGCCGCAGGCGCGGGGTGTCGGAGGAGGTCGCGGCGGCGCTGGAGACGACCGGCCTGGCCGGGCTTGCGGGCGGCAAAGCCGGGGCGCTGTCCCACGGGCAGCGGCAGTGGCTGGAGATCGGCATGCTGATCGTCCAGCGGCCCCGGCTGCTGCTGCTCGACGAGCCGGTCGCCGGCATGTCCTCCAGCGAGCGCGAGCGCACCGGCGAACTGCTCACCGAGGTCGCCCGCGACCACACCGTGGTCGTGGTCGAGCACGACATGGACTTCCTGCGCCGCTACGCCTCCCAGGTCACCGTGCTGCACGAGGGCAGGGTGCTGACGGAGGGCTCGGTGGAGCAGGTGCGCGCCGACCCGCGCGTACAGGAGATCTACCTGGGACGGGCGCGGGAAGGGGCCGAGGATGCTGTCCGTTGAGGGACTGGAGTCGGGGTACGGCCGGGCCCGGGTGCTCTTCGGCGTCTCACTGGAGGTGCCCGCCGGCCGCCTCGTCTGCGTGATGGGCCGCAACGGGGTCGGCAAGACGACCCTGCTCGACACCGTCATGGGCGTGCTCCCGGCGACCGGCGGGAGGGTGACGTTCGAGGGCAGGGACGTCACCCGGCTGCGCCCGGACCAGCGCGTACGGCTCGGCATGGGCTACGTGCCGCAGGGACACGACACGTTCCCCCAGCTCAGTGTCATGGACAACCTCCTGGTCACGCTCGAGGCGTCCGCGCACCGGGACCGGGCGGCGCTGGAGGAGGCCCTGGAGGTCTTCCCCCGGCTCAAGCCGCTGCTCAAACGGCCGGCGGGCTTCCTGTCCGGCGGCCAGCAACAGCAGCTCGCGATGGCCCGGGCCCTGGTCACCCGGCCGAAGCTGCTGATCCTGGACGAGCCGACCGAGGGCATCCAGCCGTCGATCATCCTGGAGATCGAGGAGGCCGTCGAACGCCTGCACGCGACCGGTCTCGCGATCCTGCTGGTGGAGCAGTACCTGGACCTCGCGCTGCGGCTGGCCGACGGGTTCGTGATCCTCGACGCCGGGCGGGTGGTCAGGTCCGGCCCCGCACGGGAGCTCCAGGACGAGGAGGTTCACCGCTTGCTGTCCGTCTGACCACGGCGTTTACGCTGGAGGGGAGGAAGCGATCGCACGTGTGAACGCCTTCGGCCGCGTCGGAGGCTCCGCGCCGCCCGGGCGGTGGGGGCCGTCCGCACCCGGCACTGCGCACGGCCGACCGCTTCCTCCCGTCCCCGGCGCCACCGCCCCGAGCCGGGGCAGGATGGGGGGATGGGTGAGGAACGGATCGACCGGACGGGGCGGTCCGGCGCCGAACTGCTGGCCGCGGCCCGCTCGGGTGACGGCGACGCCTTCGGGCGCCTGGTCGGGCCGTTGCGGGACGAGTTGCGCGCGCACTGCTACCGGATGCTGGGATCGGTGCACGACGCGGAGGACGTCGTCCAGGACACGTTGGACCGGGCGTGGCGTGCCCTGCCGCGGTTCAAGGACCCCGGATTCGAGAACCCTGGATTCGAGAACCCTGGATTCGAGAACCCTGGATTCGAGAACCCCGGATTCGAGAACCCTGGATCTGAGAACCCTGAATCTGGGAACCGCGGCTCCGTGCGGCCCTGGCTGTTCGCGATCGCGACGAACAGGTCGCTGACGCTCATCGAGCGGCGCGGGCGGCGCGAGCTGCCCGCCGACCTGAGCCCGGGAGGCGTGCCGGCGGCCGAGGCGGCGTGGGTCGAGCCGTTCCCCGACCGGCTGATGAGCTGGACGGCGGAGCTGGGTCCGGAGGCCCGCGTCGTGGCGCGGGAGAGCGTGGAGCTGGCCTTCGTCGCCGCGTTGCAGCACCTGCCTGCGCGGCAGCGGGCCGTGCTGCTGCTGCGCGACGTCCTCGGCTACGGCGCCGGCGAGGTCGCCGGCCTGCTGGAGACGACCGTCGCCGCGGTCAACAGCGCGCTGCAGCGGGCCCGCGGCACGCTCGGCCGCCTGGCCCCGCCGACCACCCAGCAGCGGACCCTCGGCCTGCTCGGCGAACCGGCGTGGCGGGAGACGGCCCGGCGCTACGCCGCCGCGTGGGAGGCCGCGGATGTGGACGCCATCGTGGCGATGCTGACCCACGACGCGAAGTACTCGATGCCGCCGCTGACGGCCTGGTATCACGGGCACGACGGCATCCGCGGCTTCCTGCTGGAGACCGCGCGGAACCGGCGCTGGCGCTTCCTGCCGGCGCGGGTGAACGGGCAGGTCGCGTTCGGCACGTACCTCTGGGACGACGCCCGCGGCGTCTACGCCGCCGCCGGCCTGGACCTGCTCGCGCTGCGCGGACCGCTGATCGCCGAGGTGGTCTCGTTCCTGGACGCCCACCTGCCGGCCTTCGGCCTGCCGGCGGAACTGATACCCGCCGAGGCGACGGCAGAGCGATGAGTTCGGCGGTCGGCGCGGGTTGTAGGTGCTGACAGGAGACATCAGCACGCCAACCCGGAAGGACCGAGCGACCGATGACCGACGACCACGAGCGGATCCGCGACCTGATCGAGCGCTGGGCCGAGGCGGTCCACCGCGGCGACATCGACGGGGTGGTCGCCGACCACGCCGACGACATCGTGATGTTCGACGTGCCGCCGCCGTACGAGGGCGTGCGCGGCCTGGACGACTACCGCGAGACGTGGCCGCCCTTCTTCGCCTGGCAGGCGCAGGGCGCCTGCTTCGAGATCGAGTCGCTGGACGTGACCGCGGGGGAGGACGTCGCGTTCGCCCATGCCCTGTTGCGCTGCGGCAGCCCGGAAGAGCTCGCGGCGAACCCGCGGACGCGCCTGCGGTTGACGCTCGGCCTGCGCAGGCAGGACGGCCGATGGGTGGTCGCCCACGAGCACCACTCGTTCCCGTACGCCGAGCCGGACGCCGGCTCCGGAGCGGCCGAGGAGGAGGTGCGTGAACTGCACCGCCGGTGGTTCGCCGGCACCGCCGCCAAGGACCTGGACGGCCTCATGGCCGGCATCGCCGGCGACGTCGTCTCCTACGAGCACGACGAACCGCTGCAGCACCGCGGCGCCGAGGCGGTGCGCGAGGTCTGACGGACTCGGGGCTGGTGGCGGCCATCGACGGCAGGCCCGTCCCGGCGCCGGATCCGCCGCGTCCGACTTTTCCCTGGTTACGTCCGGACAGCGTCCGGTGGACGCTGAATCCCGTCCTGCACATCTGTGTCGCGGCGCTGATCGCGGCCGGGGTGATCCTGCTGGTCAGGCAGCCCGCGTTGCTGCCGAACTGGCGCGCGATCCTGTGGAGCCCGAGCGGGGCGGCCGTGCTGTTCACGCAGATCGCGATCGGCTGGTTGATGCTCTTCGTCCACGAGCTGGCGCATCTGGTGACCGCTCGCGCGGCAGGGGTTCCCGGACGGGTCGCCTTCGGCACGAGGCTTCAGTTCCTGGCGGTGCAGACCGATGTCTCGGGCATCTGGCTGGCACCGCGCCGGGTGCGGCTCACCGTGTACCTCTCCGGAATGGCGGTGGACATCGCCCTGTGCGCGGTGTGCGTGATTCTCAGTGTCCTGACGGGTCCGCATCCGGCGTACTCGATCGCGCTGCTCACCGGCATGGCCATGCTGGCCACCCAGGCGTGCGTGTTCATGCGCACCGACCTGTACTTCGTGCTGCAGGATCTGACGGGCTGCCGCAACATGTACGGCGACGTCGTCGCCTATCTCCGGCACGGGCTGACGCGACTGCTGGGGCGGGGGCGCCCCGGCCCGATCGCCCAAGTGAGTCGCCGCGAGCGCCGCTGGCTGGTCGTCTACGGAATGGTGCTGGTGGGCGGGACGCTCGCCTGCCTCGGCGTCTTCGCGACCATCACTCTTCCTGTGACGGTGACCCTGGTGGTCCGGGCGGCGCAGACCTTGATCTCCCCAAGCGGCCCGTCGGAGGCGGTGGACGCCGTGGTGGTCCTGACGCTCCTGGCGACGACTCAACTGCTTTGGCTACGCGCCTGGTGGCGCCGTCACGGTCGTCGTCTCCGCCGCCGGAGAACCGGAGCCGTGAGCGCCTGACCGGCACCGCAACGGTTCTCGCGGCCGGCTCGCGCACCGTGCCGGCCAACCATCGCGGTGCCGGTCAACCATGTGCCGGTCAACCATCGCGCCCGGACTCGATCCGGCTTCGCCGAACGTGGTCGAGTATCACCTTGACGACCAGCTCCGGCCGGTCCCGGTGGATGTGATGCCCCGCGTGCTCCGCGACGACGTGTTCGGCGTTCGAGGACAGCCGTACCAGGTCGGCCTGGAGCGGAGACCAGACGGAGTAGAAGCGGCGCTGTTCGGTGACCGCCTTCATGTCGGTGCCCGGCGGTTCGTCGGGGCTGGAAGAGACGACCGTGAGCGGAATCGCCCCCAGGCTCGGCGCTCGGCGGCGGACCTGCACGGGGTTGACGGTGATCGCGGCCGCCGCCTCACGCAGCTCCGCGCGGCGTTGCCGGTCGCTGAGGTCGAAGGCGATCCTGGTGGAGAGAAGCTTTGACGGCAGGCGCCGGGCCTCGGCTTCGCGGCGGGCGCGGTCGCTCCATCCGGCGGCGAAGGCCAGGCGCCGAAGCCCCAGCGGCGTCAGGCGCGAGCGCAGCATCTCTCGAGCGATGGCGACTCTCGTCCGATGCAGCAGGCGGATCTGCTCGGGATGGCTGGAATCGACGAGGACGACCGCCGCCACGGCGTCGGGCCTTTCGGCTGCGAACAGCCGGACGATGTTCCCCCCGGCTGAATGCCCCACGAGAACGTACGGCGGAGCGATCCCCGCCTTGTCCAGCGCGCGCCGCAGGTCGCGGGCGGCTCCCGACGCCGTCGCCGCCCACGGAGACGGATCGCTCCACCCGAGTCCGGCACGGTCGTACAGCACGACCGACGACTCCACCGCCAGTTCGGGTAACAGCGCGGCCCAGTTCAAACCCGGCTCGCCCAGTCCGGGCACGATCACGACGGTCGGCGAGCCTGTGCCCGCGGTCCACAGGTGGATCCGGCGGCCGCCGACGTCGACCATCCGTCCGGGGGGAGGAAACCGGCGGCGATCACGCCGGGCTCCGTAGATCTGGTAGACGGCGCTCATGGCGGCCCCGGCGATCGCTCCTGAAACGAGCCCGGCCAGCGCCTTGACGATGATCCCCCTGTTGCGGTTCGAGCGGTTCATCACACTCCACTTGCGCCGGCTCTTCGATGATTCCCTCAGGAGGGACGAGAGCGGCGGTCGCGTCTTGGATCACCTTGACTCCGCTATTCGTACAGCGAATTCGGTCACCAGATCAATGACGCTTGAAAAGCGCGGCCGTACCCGTAGTCAGATGTCGAGCTGCCACTGGTGCCAGGTGTCGAAGACCTCGAAGCCCATCGCCTCGTTGATCGACAGCATGTGCGGGTTCGCGACGGAGTTCCACGTGATCACACGCTCGACGGACGGCTCACAGGCGCGGAACCAGGTGATGTTGGCGAGCTTGAGCACCAGGCCGAGCCGACGGCCGCGGTGCGGCGCGAGGACGGTGGTCGCGCCCTGACGGGCCCATCCCTCCGGCCGTTCGGCGTCCACCACGACCTGGGTGAACCCCGCCGGCTCTCCGCTGGTCGTGTGCCGGGCGATCATCGTGTACGTCCGCTGGCCCGCCTGCGCGAGCATCTCCTCGCGGGCGCGCACGCGGTCGGCGGTCCACCGCTGGTCCTCCATCGCGAGGTCGCCCAGCGGCTCGTCGTTCATGCCCTCCGCCAGACGGGCCATGTCGCCGAGCAGGTCGTCGGGGGTCGGCCCGGCCCACCGTTCGAGCGAGTAGCCCGTGGCGTGCCGTACGGCCCGGGCCCGGAGGAGTTCGAGGCCGGACCAGCCGGCCGTACGCAGGTCGAGCACCAGGCGGGTCTCGGTGGAGGCCGGGGAGAATCCGCGGTCTTTGGCGAATGGTGTGCCCGGACCGTCCGTGGGGGCCTCGGCGATCAGCACGCGCCTGCCCTCGGCACGCGCGCGGCCGACGGCGTGGTCGAGCAGCGCGACGCCGATTCCCTCGCGCCGGCGGCCCGGATGCGTCATCAGCCGGAGCAGGGCGAGGTGGGTGTTGTCGTCCTGGGGGAAGTGGAGGATGTAGCCGCCGACGACTTGGCTGCCGGCGATGTGGTCGCCGGAGGTCTGGCCGCCGTCGCACGCCGCCCACGCCTCGGCCCGCTCGCCGCCGGGCCCGCTCCGGACGCTCGCCGCGAAGTGCCGCCACGACATCGCAGGCCCCGGATGGTCGCATGCCCGCGCGATTTCGTACAGACCGGCCAGAGGGGAATGGCCTGCCGGGCCGTCCGGGTCGTCTTCTCCCTGCTCGGCGTCGTTTCCGATGGGGGCGACGCGCTTCATTTGCATGCCGACAAGAATTCCGCACACCTTGTCAGGGGCGCGACTGATTTTCACATCGTGGAACGGCGGTAGGTGAGGGCCCTATTGCATGTAGTCCTCGACCTCGTTGACCGGGCGGGGGGAGGCGAAGTCGGGGTCCTCGCCCACGTCGCGCCGGGCGCGGCGCTGGCGCAGCAGGTCCCAGCAGCGGTCGAGCTGCTCTTCCAGCGAGGCGATCCTGCCGTGCTCCTCCTGCGAGGTCAGCTCGCCCGCGACCAGCCGCTCGCGCAGGGAGTGCTCCTCGTCGACCAGGTCGCTGATCCGCTTCAGGATCTCGTCGTCCTTCATGTGACCTCCTTCGTCACGAGTCACCCTAACCTGGTGCTCCGTCTCGAAATGTGATCGGGCGTCTCACCCGGTTGAGAGCGTCTGCTAGTCTGCTTGGCATGCTGCGCGGACTCCTTCTTATCCGCCGCGGCGAGGGCCTGTAAGAGGCCGGCTCCCTCGCCGCGGTGCGAGAGGCATGCGCGTCGGCCGCCCTGGTTTCATCCAACGGCGCCCCTTTCCCAAAGAATCGACGGCAACGTCGTGCCCGGGGCTCGCCGTGCGCCCGACGAGGAGCAACCATGAATGAGCAGCAGCCCAGCCCCATGCCGTTCCACCGCTATACGCCGTTCGAGCCCGTACGGCTGGCCGACCGCACCTGGCCCGGCAAGGTCATCACCGAGGCGCCCCGCTGGTGCGCTGTGGACCTGCGCGACGGCAACCAGGCGCTGATCGACCCGATGGACTCCGACCGCAAGCTGAAGATGTTCGACCTGCTGGTCCGGATGGGCTACAAGGAGATCGAGGTCGGCTTCCCGGCGGCGTCGCAGACCGACTACGACTTCGTCCGCCAGATCATCGAAGAGGAGCGCATCCCCTCCGACGTGGTCATCCAGGTGCTGACGCAGGCCCGGCCCGAGCTGATCGAGCGGACCTTCGAGGCGCTGCGCGGCGCCCGCCAGGCGATCGTCCACCTGTACAACTCCACCTCCACCCTCCAGCGCCGGGTCGTCTTCGGCCAGGACAGGGACGGCATCACCGCGATCGCCGTCGAGGGCGCCAAGCTGTGCAAGAAGCTGGCGGCCGAGATGGAGGGCACGGAGATCTACTTCCAGTACTCGCCCGAGTCCTTCACCGGCACCGAGCTGGAGTACGCCGTCGAGGTCTGCAACGCCGTCAACGACGTGTGGCAGCCGACCCCCGACCGCAAGGTGATCGTCAACCTGCCGGCGACGGTCGAGATGGCCACCCCCAACGTGTACGCCGACCAGATCGAGTGGATGCACCGCAACCTGGCGTACCGGGACTCGATCGTGCTGTCCCTGCACCCGCACAACGACCGCGGCACCGCCGTCGCCGCCGCCGAGCTGGGCTACATGGCCGGCGCCGACCGCATCGAGGGCTGCCTGTTCGGCAACGGCGAGCGGACCGGCAACGTCTGCCTGGTCACGCTGGGCATGAACCTGTTCTCCCAGGGCATCGACCCGGAGATCGACTTCTCGGACATGGACGAGATCCGGCGCGTGGTCGAGCACTGCAACCAGCTGCCCGTGCACCCCCGCCACCCGTGGGGCGGCGAGCTGGTCTACACGGCCTTCTCCGGCTCCCACCAGGACGCCATCAAGAAGGGCCTCGAGCACCTGGAGCGCGACGCTGCCGCCGCCGGCGTGCCGGTCGACGAGTTCACCTGGGCCGTGCCGTACCTGCCGATCGACCCCAAGGACATCGGCCGCACGTACGAGGCCGTGATCCGCGTCAACAGCCAGTCGGGCAAGGGCGGCGTCGCCTACATCATGAAGGCCGACCACCAGCTCGACCTGCCGCGCCGTCTGCAGATCGAGTTCTCCCGCGTCATCCAGGCCCGTACGGACGCCGAGGGCGGCGAGGTCACCGCGGCCGAGATGTGGGACTCGTTCTCCGACGAGTACCTGCCCAACCCGTCCCGGGCCTGGGGCCGCCTGGGCCTGCTGGCCCACCGGCACACCTCCACCGTGGACGACAAGGACGCGATCAGCGCCGACGTGCGGGTCGACGGCCAGATCCGGGAGATCGACGGCGTCGGCAACGGCCCCATCTCGGCCTTCTGCGACGCGCTGGAGAACATCGGGGTGCCGGTGCGGGTCCTCGACTACACCGAGCACGCGATGAGCGCGGGCGCCGACGCCAAGGCGGCGTCGTACGTGGAGTGCGAGGTCGGCGGGCCGAACGGCACGCAGGTCCTGTGGGGCGTCGGCATCGACGCGAACACGACGAGCGCCTCGCTCAAGGCCATCATCTCCGCCGTCAACCGCGCCACCCGCGCCTGACATCCCCTGAACTTCGCAGTGATGAGGCAGGACCTGCGCTCTCACTGCCCGTGACCTTGCACAAAATCGCAAGCGCATGCCCTGAGCAGCCCACAAGGCTCTCGTGAACACGCGAAAGGCGGCAACCGGGAGATCCCCGACTGCCGCCTTTCGCATGTCTCATCCCTGTTGTCGCGGACATCCCTCCGGCTGGCGAACGGTCTCCAGCACGTGCTCCGCCGACAGGTACACCGGCTGGGACAGCGGTACGCTTACGGAAAGTAGCGTACCGTTGACTGAGTGGTGGGACCGCTTCGGATAGCCTGCGGTTATGGCGGATGAGGTCGTCAGCGTGGGAGTACGGGAACTGCGCGATCGGCTCGCGCACTATCTGGAACTGGTCCAGGCGGGAAGCACGGTTGAGATCACGGAGAGGGGGCGGCCGGTGGCGCAGCTCACCGCACTGCCGCACGATCGTGTCGTCACGGACCGGCTCGTCGCGGAGGGCCGCATGAAGCTGCCCGAGGTGGAGATCGACTGGGCCGCCTGGCATGCCCTGCCCCCGGAACCCGGCACGCTTCTGCCCAGCGAGGTGCTGGCGGAACTCAGGGCGGAGGAAGGGTGATCTACCTGGACTCTTCCGCCCTGGTCAAGCTGGTCGTCCGCGAGGAGGAGACGGCGGCGCTCGAAAAGTGGCTGGCGGCACAGGCCGGGGCGGTGGTCGCCTGTGAGCTGGCCCGGACCGAGGTGATCCGGGCGGTGCGGGTGGCCGGACCTCAGGCCGTCTCCAGGGCGAAGGCGTTACTGGCCCGGCTGAGGACGCTGCCCGTGGACACCCCGCTCCTCGACGCGGCCGCAGAGATCGGGCCGTCCCGGCTGCGGACCCTCGACGCTCTTCACCTGTCCGCCGCGCAGGTGCTGGAGCGGGCTCTCGACTGGTTTGTGGCCTACGACACGCGACTGCTCGCGGCGGCCGAAGAGGCGGGCCTTCCCGTCGCCGCACCCGGCTTGAGCAGGACCAGGCTCGGATAGGGCGGGATTCCCTCCGATCGCATCCTCGACCGTGCTCGCCGCAGAGCCTGCGGTGGCGGGGCCGGGGCGTTTGGCGGCCTGATATCTTTCACAGGTAAAACACTTGTGAAAGAACGGGGGATCATGAGGCCGGCGATGCGAGAGCGGCTGCCGTTGCGGGGAGTGTTCCGGATCGGCGGGCTGGGGGACGTCTGGCACAAGAACGCGCTCAGCGCGGTCGTCACCCTCGCCGTGCCGGACACGGTCCTCCTCCTGCTGGACCGCCTGGACCTGGCCGTCTACACCTCCGCCGGAGCCATGTGCGCCCTCTACGCGCACGGCCTGCCGTACCGGGTCCGGGCCCGGACCCTGCTCGGCGTGACGACGGGCATGGTCGTCAGCGTGGGCGTCGCGCTCACCGCGGCCGGGCTCACCCGGTCGGCCCCCGTCCTGGTCCTGGTGGCTGCGCTGCTGGCCGCCGCGCACAAGGTGGCGTGCGACGCCGCCCGGATCGGCCCGCCGGGCAACCTGATCTTCACGTTCATGAGCGCGACCTGCGCGTTCCTGCCGCAGCGGCTCGGGGAGATCCCCCTCCACCTCGCGCTCGTCGCGGCCGCCGCGGCGCTCGCCTGGCTGGTCTGCATGGCCCCCGCGCTCGTACGGCCCGAAGGACCTCAGCGCACGGCGGTGGCCCGCGCCCTGGAGGCCGCCGTGCGGCTCGCGCACGCGGAGGGGCCGGCGGTCGCCCGCGCCCGGCACGACGCGGCGGCGGCGGTGAACGCGGCCTGGCACACGCTGCTCCCGTCGCCCGAGGGGCCGGGCAGGCACGCGCTCGAACGCCTCCTGGCCCGGGTGGAGGCGTCCCTCCCGGCCGTGTCCCGCGACGAGGCGGGTCGCTTCGCGGGCTGGGCCGCCGACGTGCGCCGCAACCGGCAGGTGCCCGAGGTGGGTCTCGGTGAGACGGGGGCCGCCGGGCTCGCGGGTATCGCGCTGGAACGGGCGGTGCCAGGCGGGCCTGGCCTCCTGCGCATGCTCCACCCCGCCTCCCCGCTGTTCCCGATCGGCGTACGCGTCGCCGTCGGGTCCACCCTCGCCGGGCTGGTCTCACTGGCGGCGGGAGTCGGCCACCCGTACTGGGCGGTGGTCACGGCCGCGTCCGTCTTCCAGGCCAACGCCACGTTGTCGTGGCAACGAGCCCTGCAGCGCGCCCTCGGCAGCGTGGTCGGCCTGCTCGTCTTCACGGCGCTGCTGCCGGTCGGCCGTACGGGCGCGCTCGCCCTCATCCTGCTCACGCTGGCCCTCCAGTTCTGCACCGAGGCGCTGATGACCCGCAACTACTGGCTGGGCACGGTGTGCGTGACGCCGATGGCCCTCCTGCTCACCGAACTGCCCGGTTATCAGCCCGCGTGGCGGCTGATCAGCGACCGCTGGCTGGACACGGCCGTGGGCGTCGCGGCGGGCCTGCTCGGCTGCCTGCTGGTGACCAACCGCCGCAGCGCCGGGCGGATCGACGCGGCGCTGCGGCGCGTGGCCGATGCCCAGGCGGCTGCCCGGCGTCTGCTGGCGGTCGGCACCGATGAGCCCGGGGAGACCACGCGGGTCCGCGGCATGCTCGTCGACGCCCTGGTGGAGCTGCGCCGGGCCGCCGACGTGGCGGCGGGCGAGTGGTGGCAGCGCGCGCTGCCGGAGGAGCAGGTCGCCCGAGCCGAGCACGAGGGGCACCGCCTGCTGGCGAGGCTGGCCGCACCGGCTCGGGATAGAGTCGGCTGCGAACGAACCCAGGGCTGAGGAATCGGGGCGTGGAGGACATCGCCGAGGAGGCGCCAGAGGGCGTCGCAGAGGACGTCGTCGCGCAGGTGATACGGCAGTGGCGGCGTGTCCACCCAGAGCTGGACACCGCGCCGATCGCCGTGATCGGCCGCCTCACCCGGTGCGTGTTGCTGCTCCAGCAGGCCGGCGACGCGCCCCTCAGGGAGTACGGGCTCACCCGGCCGGAGTTCGACGTCCTCGCCGCCCTGCGCCGGCTGGGCCGGGAGCTCACCCCGGGCCAGATCGCCAGGGAGACCTTCGCCTCGGGGGCGGCCGTCACCAAGCGGCTGCGGGTCCTGGAGGAACGCGGGCTGGTGAGCCGCCGCCCCGACGACCGCGACCGGCGGGTCTCCCACCTCGGGCTCACCGACGAGGGCCGCGCGCTCACCGACCGGCTCCTGCCGCGGCAGCTGCGTTACGAGAGCGATCTCCTGGCGGCGATGGGCGCCGACCGGCGACGGGAGCTGGGAGACCTGCTCGGCGAGCTGCTCCTCCTGCTGGAAGGACGCCTCGGCACCCACCAGCTCTGACCGCAAGCCGGCCCCGGGCAGAACCCCCGAGCGATGCGGTCAGGACATCTCCCGGCCGACCCTCCGGACGCAGGGCCGTACGCCACTCCGAAGAGTTGCGAAATCAGTTCCACGTCAGCGTCAGCGGGTCCCAGGTTCCCGAGCGGATCCGCCCCGATAGAACGGGATCGACCAGGGCCTTGGCCACGGGCAGCGCTTCGCGGAGTGACCGTTCCTCGATCCAGGCAAGGTCGGCGACCACGGTGGCATAGCCGGCTGTCCACATCGCCTCGTCCGGCGCTTCGAGTTCGGCCCGGTGAAGGAATTCGCGGCGCTGTGCCTCTGAGGTGAGGGCGGTGCTGAGCGCCTGCGCCTGTAGCGATCGCGATCTCGCGATGAGAACCAGGTCGACAAGGTCGCGAAACCGGGTGCTCGGCCTGCCGTTGTGGTCTTCCAGTATCGCCATGACCTTGTCGGCGACAGTGTCGGCCAGCGGATAGAGACGGTACGGCGGCCGGACCAGACCCGGGATGTCGAGCGTGAGAGTGGGCGGGGACACCTCTGGCTCGCCCGTGATGATGGCGCCGGTGACGAGGTCGACCCCGAATCTTTCGAAGCGACGAGAACCCAGCCCGGCTTCCACGCTCACCCGGATGCCTTCGACGCCCTGAACGAGGGACCGCGGCCGGTCGAAGCGAAAGGTGAAGAAGTCGCTCAGTTCCGTTTCGGCGGCGGTGCACAACGCAGCGAACCCGGCCTCGACCGAATCGGCCTTGGCCACAACGTCGACGTCGGCGGAGTGGCGGGCTACCGAGAGACGGGTGAGCAGGGCGACGCCGCCCTTGAGCATCCAACCGTTCTCATCGCTTGTGAAGAGGCGGGCGAGTAGCCGGTCGTAGGCGAACTGGCGGCGTCGTTGGCTCATCGAGTACGGCGAATCGCCCAAGCCCTTCTTGAGGTGGTCCATGATGGCGGCACCGAAAGCGCGTGAGGAGGTGTAGGGAAACCTCATCACCGATGAGCTGCATGTGAAGTCCGCTGTCCTTGTCGATCGGTCAGGTGCTCAAGAAACTCCCGACCGGTCGTACCGGGCAGCCCGTAGGCCGCAGCATAGGGGGCCAGAGCCACGGAGAGATCGCCCGGGTGGGCGAGATCCCGTTCCAGCATGTCCGCCACAACGAGGCCCAGATGACCGCCGTCGAAACGGAGGGATGCCAGGTCGATCACCGTCCGGAGCGGGGTGGTCACGAGGAGTCCGTCGACCCATTTGACATCACCGGCGGTGAGTCGCGCGCGGTGAATGGTCACATCCTGTCGCCGGGTTCGGAAACGGCGTGGTGGCGGGATGATGAATTCCCACCGCAGAGGGTCGAGAAGTCCTACCTCGTACATGAGGGCTGCACTGCTGTGCGAGACGACGCCGTGGGTGACTTCGCGCTGGTCCGTCTCGAGTTCGGGGGCGAGCTGGAGCCAGGCGGCGCGCAGCTCCGTCAGGCAGGGGCGGGGCGCGCCGGCCACGCGGTAGACGCCGTGAGCCATGTGTTCGAGGACTCCGGCCTGTACCAGACGGCTCAGATCGCGACGGTGTGCACCGCTCAGTTCCGCTTGGCGGGTCGTCACCAAGCCGTACTGTGCCTCCGTGAGGGACGCGAGGCTGCTCATTGCACCAGCAAGGCCCATGGCACGACTGTCTCATATGTGAGACGTTCGTGCCGAGGAAGGCGTCGCTCGGGCGGGCCGGGTCGTGCCGCCTACTCGGACAAGCCGACGAAGTGGGCCAGGCAGGTCATGTTGTGCTCGAACAGCTCGGCACGGTGGGTGATCGTGTTGTTGAACTGGCCGAAGAGCTCGAAGCTGACCATCCCGAACAGGCCCGTCCAGGCGGCGATCGCCCGCGTGATCACGTCGTCCGGCGCGTCCGGTATGAGCGACCGTACGGCCTCGGCGTCCTCCGCCAGGATCGCGGGCGGCGGCGGGCAGATCGGGGGAGGGACGAGTCTGCCCGCGCGGTGGGCGTCGGCGACGATCCGCCCGAACACGGCCGTGTCCCGCAAGGCGGGCGCGATGGTGTCGTCCGGGGCCCGGTAGCCCGGCACGGGTGAGCCGTACAGCAGGGCGTACTCGTGCGGATGGGCCAGGGCCCACTCGCGTACGGCACGGCAGACGGCGAGCCAGCGCCCGGTGAAGTCGTCGCGGGCGCGGGCGGCGTCGGCGCGCTCGACGGCCTCCCCGATCGCGTTGTACCCGTCGATGATCAGCGCGGTCAGCAGGTCGTCGCGGCTGGGGAAGTATCGGTAGATCGCCGAGGAGACCATCCCCATCTCCCGGGCCACCGCTCTCAGGGACAGGCCCGCGGCCCCCTCGGTCGTCAGATGTCGCCGGGCGATGTCCGTGATCTCCCTGATCAGCTCCGCTCTCACCCGCTCCCGCGCGGTCCTGCTCGCGTTCATGCGGCCAGGTTAACAGAGCACCCGAGCGATTAGAGAGCAATGCTCTTGACGAATATCGCTCCTATGGGAGAGCATTGCTCTCGTAACAGAGCGGGGAACACAAGGAGTGCCGATGCTCACCGTGACCAAGGGACTGGTCGCCGCGACGATGTTCTTCCTGGAACTGGGCGTGCTGATCTCGTTGGGCTACTGGGGGTTCACCCTGGAGGCGAACGTTCTGGTCAGGATCCTGCTGGGGCTGGGTGGGCCGGCCGTGTTCGCCACGCTCTGGGGGTTGTTCATGGCGGGCGGCAAGGCGCCCCACCAGTTGCACGGGATCGCCCGTGCCGCCTTCGAGGTTGTGTGGTTCGGGGCGGGGGCGGCCGCGCTGGCGGCCTCCGGGCTCGTCACCGCGGGTGTCGTGTTCGCGGTCGTGTACGTCGTGGACGGCGTGCTGCGGCTGCTGACGGATCAGGTCTGAAGGAGGAGTGATGGGCAGGCATGTGATCGTCGGAGCGGGACAGGTCGGCGGCGGGCTCGCCGAGACGCTGGCGGAGCGCGGGAACGAGGTGACCCTCGTCACCCGCTCGGGCTCCGGCCCGAAGCGTCCGGGAATCTCGCCGGTCGCCGCGGACGCGGGCGACGCCGCCGTCATGCGGCGGCTCACCGAGGGGGCCGACGCGCTCTACAACTGCGCCAATCCGCGCTATCACCGGTGGCCCCTGGACTGGCCGCCGATCGCGGGCGCGCTGCTGGCCGCCGCCGAGTCGTCCGGAGCCGTCCTGGTCACGCTGGGCAACCTGTACGGCTACGGCCCGGTGGACGGGCCGATGACCGAGGATCTGCCGCTCGCCGCGACGGGCACGAAGGGCATGGTCAGGGCGCGGATGTGGGAGGAGATGCGGGCCGCCCACGAAGCCGGCCGGGTGCGGGTCACCGAGGTACGCGGCTCGGACTACTACGGGCCGCGGTCGTCCGACCAGTCATACCTGGGGCCGCGGCTCCTGAAGCCGCTGCTCGCGGGCAAGCCCGCCATCGTGCTGAGCGACCCCGACATCCCGCACAGCTGGACGTACCTGCCCGATGTGGTGCGGGCGCTGGCGGCGGCCGCGGAGGAGGAGCGCGCGTGGGGCCGGCCCTGGCACGTCCCGACCGCGCCGCCCGTGACGATGCGGCAGTACGCCGAGATGGTGTGCGAGGCCGGGGGCGTCCCGGCGCCGCGCCTGCGGCGGCTGCCGGCGTGGATGCTGAAGGCGGGGGGCCTCGTATCGCCGTTCATGCGGGAGCTGGGGGAGACCCGCTATCAGTTCGACCGGCCGTACGTGCTCGACTCCTCCGACTCCCAGGCGGTCCTCGGGTTCGCGCCGACGCCGGTCGAGGACGGGGTGAAGGAGACCGTGGCGTGGTGGCGGGGGCGGTGAGAACCGCCGGAAGGACGGCGATAGTCTCCTCGGCATGAAAGTCGGGATCATCGGCCTGGGAGACATCGCGGAGAAGGCGTACCTGCCGGTGCTGGCGGCGACGCCGGGCATCGAGCCGCTGCTGTGCACCCGCGACCGGGCGGCTCTCGACCGGCTCGGCGACGCCTACCGGATCGGCGCGCGCTTCATCTCCGTGGACGGCCTCGCCGAGGCCGGGATCGACGCGGCCTTCGTGCACGCGGCCACCGCCGCGCACGTCCCCATCGTGACCACGCTGCTTGAGGCGGGCGTGCACGTCTATGTGGACAAGCCGCTCGCCTACGACGCCGCCGCCTCCGCCGGGCTCGTACGGCTGGCACGCGAGCGGGGCAGGTCGCTGATGGTCGGATTCAACCGCAGGCACGCCCCCGCGTACGCGGCCCTGCGCGATCTGCCGCGCGACGTGATCGTGATGCAGAAGAACCGGCAGGACCTGCCCGGCGATCCGCGGACCATGGTCTTCGACGACTTCGTCCACGTGGCCGACACACTGCGCTTCCTCGCCCCCGGGCCGGTCACCGACACCGCGATCAGGACCAGGGTGCGGGACGGCCTGCTCGAACACGTGGTGCTGACGCTCGGCGGCGACGGGTTCACCGCCGTCGGCGTGATGAGCCGCACCAGCGGCGCGGCCGAGGAGACCTGCGAGGTCATGGGCGGCGGCGGGAAGCGGCGGGTCGTCAACCTCGGCGACGTGGTGGACCTCGGCGGAGGCGAGACCCTCACGAGGCGCGGCGACTGGGTCCCGGCGACGCGGCAGCGCGGCATCGAGCAGATCTGCCGGGAGTTCCTCGCCGCGGTCCGGGAGGGGCGGATCCTCACGGCCGACGACGCCCTGCTGACCCACGAGCTGTGCGAACAGATCGTGACGGCCGCGACGGCCTGACCGCCTCCCGGAAGCCGCATATTCCCGGGAGGCGGCCTTCGTCGCCGTCTCAGAGGGACGTCAGGGACGTCAGGGGTAGAGGCCCCGCATCCGGTGGGCCTCGGCCACCCGTCCCACCCCGATCGCGTGGGCGGCCTGGCGGAGCGTGAGGCCGCGCTCGGCGGCCAGTTCCGCGACCGCCCGGTAGGCGTTCTCCATGAGGTCGCGGAGCTTCACCTCGACCTCTCCGGCGCTCCAGGAGTACGCCTGGGTGTTCTGCACCCACTCCAGGTAGGACACGATCACCCCGCCGGCGTTGGCCAGGATGTCGGGCACCACCGTGGCTCCGTTGCCGGCCAGGATCAGGTCGGCCTCGGGCGTGGTCGGCCCGTTGGCGCCCTCCACGACCAGGCGGGCCCGTACGCGCGGCGCGTTGTCCGCCGTGATCACGCCTTCGAGCGCGGCCGGCACTAGCACGTCCACGTCGAGCTCCAGCAGCTCGTCGCGGGAGAGCGGGTCGGCGTCGCGGTAGCCGTGGACCGACCCGGTCTCGGCGGCGTGGGCGCGCAGCGCGGCGACGTCGAGGCCGGAGGACCGGACGACAGCGCCGCCCGCGTCGGAGACGGCCACGACACGGCAGCCGGCGTCGGCGAGATACTGCGCGGCGAGAGCGCCCACCTTGCCGAAGCCCTGCACCGCCACGGTCGCGCCCTCGGGGGAGCGCGTCAGCGCCTGCAGCGCGGCGATCTGCACCCCGCGCGAGGTCGCGCCCGCGCGGCCCAGCGAGCCGCCGAGCGCCGTGGGCTTGCCGGTCACCACGCCCGGGACCGAGTAGCCCGCGTTCGCGCTGTAGGTGTCCATGATCCAGGCCATGGTCTGCTCGTCGGTGCCCACGTCGGGCGCGGGGATGTCCTTCTCCGGGCCGATGAGCGGCAGGATCTCGTTGACGTAGCGCCGGGTGACGCGTTCGAGCTCGCGGGGGGTCAGCGCGGCCGGGTCCACCGCGACGCCGCCCTTGGCGCCGCCGTACGGGATGCCGACGAGGGCGCACTTCCACGTCATCCACATGGCGAGGGCGGTGACCTCGGCGAGGTCGGTCGCGGGGTGGAAGCGGATGCCGCCCTTGGCCGGGCCGCGCGACAGGTTGTGCTGCACGCGGTGGCCCTGCACCACCTCAAGGCGGCCGTCCTCGCGCCGTACGGGCACGGAGACCGTCAGCGAGCGGCGGGGCGTGGCGAGCATGTGGTGCATGCCGTCGTCGAGGCCGAGGAAGCGGGACGCCTCGGCGAGCTGGAAGCGGGCGGCGGCGAGGGCGCGCTCACCCGGTGAGGGGGCATGGAGGTCGGGGATCGGCGACCGAACCCCCGACGCCGTTGTCGGGAAGTCCGTGATGGTCATTCTGTTGTTCTCCTGTCGGAAGGGTGGCCGTCCCCCGGACCCCGCGTGCCGTCGACGTTGACGACCGCGGAAGGCGGACCGTGAGGAGCGACACCTGGATCAAACCGTGCGCCGCATGGTCGCGGTATGGGCCAATAAGGAGATCGCCGGGCGGGATTTCGCCGTTCTGGCGCATAGGTGGCGCGCGCACCGTGAGCGGCGGTGGGCGGACGGGCGCAAATGGCGCTTTGCCATCCTTTTGCAGTAGGCAGGGTTTGCAAGTAGACATGGGATGTGCCGGAACTTGTGCTGGGCCCGCTGCTGCGACACGTGGACGCGGACGCCGCGACCGTCTGGGTGGAGACCTCCGAGCCCTGCACGGTCCGCGTGCGGGCCGGTGACGCCTGCTCGGAGGAGCGCACCTTCACCGTGCACGGCCACCACTACGCCCTGCTGGACGTCGGCATCGAGGGCCCGGTGGCCTACGAGGTGGAGCTCGACGACCGGCGGGTGTGGCCGGAAGAGGGCCTGCCGCCGAGCGTGATCCGCCCGCTGACCAGCCTCGATCGGCTGGTCTTCGGTTCCTGCCGCACCAGCGTCCCGCACGAGGAGCCGTACGTGCGCACGCACGGCCCGGACGTCCTGCGGGCGTACGGCCTGCGCCTGATGGAGTCGCCGGACGAGCGGCCCGACCTGATCCTGCTGCTCGGCGACCAGGTGTACGCCGACGAGCTCACCCCGGACATGAAGGAGTTCATCGCCGGGCGCAGGGACGAAGGACCCGAGGAGGTCGTCGACTTCGAGGAGTACGCCGAGCTGTACCGCCAGGCGTGGTCCGACCCTCCGGTCCGCTGGCTGATGGCCACGGTCCCCACCATGATGATCTTCGATGACCACGACGTCAGGGACGACTGGAACACCTCGAACGTCTGGCGCGAGCAGATGGCCGAGGTGCCCTGGTGGGAGCGGCGCATCGTCTCGGCGCTCGGGTCGTACTACATCTACCAGCACCTGGGCAACCTGCCTCCGGACGAGAGGGCGGCCGATCCCGTGCTCGCCGCGCTGCGGGCGGGCGGCGGCGACGAGGCGCTCGACGCCTTCGCCCGGCGGGCCGACCGGGAGGCCGACTCGATGCGCTGGAGCTACCACAGGGACCTGGGCGACACCCGGCTGATCGTGCTGGACAGCCGCAGCGCCCGGGTGCTGGAGCCGGGACGCCGGCGGATGCTCGACCCCGGGGAGTGGGACTGGTTCGACAAGCACGCCACAGGCGACTTCGCCCACCTGATCGTCGGGTCCTCGCTGCCGATCCTGCTGCCCGCGGGGATCCACCACGTCGAGAGCTGGAACGAGGCGGTCTGCGACGGCATTTGGGGCCGCAGAGCGGCGAGGTGGGGCGAGCGGGTACGGCAGTTTCTCGACCTGGAGCACTGGGGGGCCTTCCGCCGGTCGTTCGAGGAACTCGCGCGGGTGGTGCTGGAGGTCGCCTCGGGCGACCGGGGCAGGCCGCCCGCGTCCGTCCTGCTGCTGTCGGGCGACGTCCACTACTCCTACATGGCGTCCGTACGGCGCCGGGGCGGCGGGCGCGTCCACCAGATCGTCTGCTCGCCGATCCGCAACCCGCTGAGCCGCACGCTGCGCTTCGCCAACATCGTGGCGTCGTTCGGGCTGGCGGGCGTGCTCGGCGGGGTGCTGGCCAGGGCCGGCGGCATTCCCCGGGCGCCGCTGCGGTGGCGGATCAGCAAGGGACCTTGGTTCCCCAACATGATGACCGCCATCGACCTGGCGCCCGGGGAGGCCACGGTGACGTGGTTCACCGACGCCGGCGACCACGACACCGTGCGGATCAGGCCCGAGCCTCCCGCAGCACCGCGCTGAGCTGGTCCACCGCCCAGGCCAGGTCGTCCCGGGAGACGACGAGGGGCGGCGCGAGGCGGATCGTCGAGCCGTGCGTGTCCTTGACGAGCACGCCGCGGCGCATGAGCGCCTCGCTGATCTGCCGTCCGGTGCCGAGCGAGGGATCGATGTCGATGCCCGCCCACAGCCCGCGCCCGCGCACCGCCACCACGCCGGAGCCGAGGTCCGCCAGGCGCGCGTGCAGGAACGCGCCGAGCTCGCGGGCCTTGGCCTGATACTCGCCGGTCCGCAACAGGCCGGTCACCGCGTCGCCGACGGCGCACGCCAGCGGGTTGCCACCGAAGGTGGAGCCGTGCTGGCCGGGCCCGATCACGCCCATGACGTCGGCGTTCGCGACGACCGCGGAGACCGGGACCACGCCGCCGCCGAGGGCCTTGCCCAGGACGTACAGGTCGGGGACGACGCGCTCGTGGTCGCAGGCGAACGTGTCCCCGGTGCGGCCGAGGCCCGACTGGATCTCGTCGGCCACGAACAGCACGTTGTTGTCGGTGCAGATCTCCCGGACCGCGGCCAGGTAGCCGTCCGGCGGGACCAGCACGCCGGCCTCGCCCTGGATCGGCTCCAGCAGCACGGCCACCGTGTTCTCGTCGATCGCCTCCCTGACCGCCTCGGCGGAGCCGTACTTGACGATCCGGAAGCCGGGGGAGAAGGGGCCGAAGCCCTCCCGGGATTCGGGGTCGGTGGAGAAGCCCACGATGGTCGTGGTGCGGCCGTGGAAGTTGTCCTCCATCACGACGATGTTGGCCTGGTCGGGGGCGACGCCCTTGACCTCGTAACCCCACTTGCGGGCGACCTTGATGGCCGTCTCGACGGCCTCCGCGCCGGTGTTCATCGGCAGGACCATGTCCTTGCCGCACAGCTCGGAAAGGCCGGTCACGAACGCGGCGAACCGGTCGTGGTAGAACGCCCGGCTGGTCAGCGTCAGCCGGTCGAGCTGCTCGCGGGCCGCCGCGAGGATCGCGGGATTGCCGTGGCCGAAGTTCAGTGAGGAGTAGCCGGCCAGGCAGTCGAGATACCGCTTGCCCTCCACGTCGGTGACCCAGGCGCCCTCGGCGGAGCTGATCACGACGGGCAGCGGGTGGTAGTTGTGCGCGCTGTGGCTCTCGCTGAGCCTGATCAGTTCCTCGCTGTTCATCGAATCTCCCTGTTCGGCCGGATCTCGAGGGTGCAGCACTTGGGACCGCCGCCGGCCTTGCGCAGCTCGCCGAGGTCCACCGGGACGACCTCGAAGCCACGGCGTTTGAGTTCCAGGGTCAGCCCGGTCGCCTCGGCGTTGACGACGACGTTGCGGCCGTCGCTCACCGCGTTGAGGCCCAGCACCTCCGCGTCCGCGGACGTGGCGATCACGGCGTCGGGGAACAGCCGCCGCAGCACCTTCCTGCTGCCCTCGCTGAACGCCTCCGGATAGTACGCCACGTTGTGGCCGTCCAGCGCAAACAGTGCGGTGTCGAGGTGGTAGTACCTCGGGTCGACGAGTCGCAGCGTGACGACCGGCCGGCCGAGGAACTCCTGGGCCTCCATGTGCGCCGCCACGTCGGTGCGGAAGCCCGTCCCGGCCAGGATCATCTCGTCGAGCGTCAGGTAGTCGCCCTCGCCCTCGTTGGTGAAGGACGCCTCCAGTGTCTCGTATCCCCGCTCGGTGAACCACCGCAGGTAGGCGGGGCCCTCGGCGGCGCGTTCCGGGTGGGCGAACCTGGCCCCGTAGACCCGTCCGTCCACGATGAGCGCGCCGTTCGCGGCGAACACCATGTCCGGCAGACCCTCGATGGGGTCGATCACGTCGACGCGGTGGCCGAGCCCTTCGTACGCCTGCCGGAGGCTCTCCCACTGCCGCAACGCCCTGGCCGTGTCCGCGCCCTTCTCGGGGTGCATCCACGGGTTGATGGAATACGAGACCGTGAAGAACTCGGGCCGGCACATCAGGAAATGCCGGGCCGTACCCGAACGACCACTTTCCGTGGTCTCGGTGGCTGGCGCGAGTGTCATCGTCGACTCCAAGTGGGAAACCGGGTGAACGGGACTTCAGCGTAGGAATCGGAACGCGACAATCCAATGCGCCCGCGTTGCGATCACCTGTGGATCGGTTGCGTCCTTCACCCGTTTTGCAGCGATCCGTTAATCAGCCGCGACAGCACGATCGAGCTCTTGGTGCGGACCACGAACGGCTCGGCCGCCAGGCGTTCGATCACCCGCTCGACGTGCCGCACGTCGGTCGCGCGGATGTGCAGCAGCGCGTCGGCCTCGCCGGTGACCGTGCAGGCCGAGACGACCTCCGGGTGCCGGGACACGGCCATGCCGATCTCCGCTGGTGAGGTCTTGCCCCGGCAGTACAGCTCGACGTACGCCTCGGTGGTCCAGCCGAGGGCCGACGGCTCCACCCGGGCGCTGAAGCCGGTGATCGCGCCGCTGGCGATGAGCCGGTCGACCCGCCTCTTCACGGCCGGAGCCGACAGCCCCACTTGAGCGCCTATCTCGGCGTACGTCGCTCGGGCGTCCTCGACGAGGGCCCGGATAATGGCGCGATCAAGCTCGTCCAACCTCACGTGGTCTGTATACATGTGCCGCCGCGAAAGTGCCGCGCCGCACGGTCCCCGAGCCGACCCGGTCAGCCGGCGGCGCGCTTGAGGATGTCCTCGAACACGCTCGGGTCGTCGGAGGAGACGACGGGCCAGCCGATGCCGTACGAGCCGGCCCAGCCGACCTCGATTCCGGGGTTGGCGTGGTCGGTGCCGTCCGGCAGGAACAGATGCGGGCTGCAGTTCACCCGGCCGGTCGCCGCGACGGCGGCCTGCTCGGACAGCATCCGGCGCGCCCGGCCGTCGTCGAGTGCGGCCGCCAGGGCGTCCACGTCCACCGCGCCGGTGGACGCGGCGGCGTCCAGGATGACCTTGCGGTGGCTGATGCACCGCGACTCGGCCCAGAAAGCCCTCCGCAGCGCCAGGTCGAGCTGCTCGGACGCCGTGAACCCCTGCTCCTTGGCCGCCTGGACGGCCTCCAGCGCGGGCAGCGTCGTGGACGGGTACAGCCAGTCCTTCGCCTGCCACAGCTGCCACCCCGCGTCGGGTTCCAGCGCGGCCATCCGGCCCACCTCGCTGTCGGTCCCCGGCCGGGGGCTGGGCGCGTCGTTGAGCAGTTCCAGGGGGAAGGCGCGGTGGTCGAACCGGACCCGGTCGGTCAGGCCCAGCCGTTCCCGGGTCTTGTGGAGCCGGTACACGGCTATGTGCGCGAAGGAGCACCAGATGTCGGAGAAGATGGTGATGGTTCCGGGTTCCGGGGTCGTTGTCGTCATCGACGTTCTCCTTGTGTCGTGTCTCGTAACGCTCAGGTGAGCTGGACGAGCACCGAGCCGGCGATGAGCAGGGCGAGACCGGTCAGGCGCGGCGCGTTGAGCGGACGCCGGGGCAGCCGCAGGAGGCCGTAGTCGTCGATCACGGCCGAGGCGGCCTGCTGGCCGGTCACGGTCAGCGCCACGGTGGTGGCGGCGCCGATCGTGGGGATGAGCGTGAAGGTCGCGGTGACGTACGCCGCGGCGCAGGCGCCGCCGAGCCAGCCCCACCAGGGCATGGTCCGCAGCGGGGCGAACCGCGGGCGCGGTGTGCGGCGCGTGGCGAGCAGGACGGCCAGCACCACGGCGATGGTGATCGTGGCCACGATGAAGCTGATCATCGCGGTGGTCACCGGCTGGTGGATGTCCTTGCGGAGCGCGGCGTTGACCGCGCCCTGCACCGGCAGGACGGCGCCGGCCACGATGCCCAGCAGGATCCAGCCGGTCTGGCCGAAGTTGCGGGTCCGGCGTACGGGCACCGGGGCGGTGACGGTGGCCGTCCCGCCGCGGGCGGGAACGCCGCGAGCGCCGCCGGGCGCCGGTCCCGCCGCGGGCGGCGTCCGCGCCGGGCGCTGTCCCCGGATGATGACCGTGATGCCGGCGAGGACCGCGAGCGCGCCGAGGGCGATGCCGACGCTGAGCGGCTTGCGCGCGATGCCGAGCAGACCGAACAGGTCCAGCCCCAGCGACGCGAACATCTGGCCGGTCACGAACAGGCCCGCCGCGGCCAGCGCGCCGAGCCGGGGGAAGAGCAGGATCCCGCTGGTGATGTAGAGCGGGCTGGCCAGGCCCCCGAGCAGGTGCCAGAACGGGACACCGGGCACGAGGTGGACGGCGCCGATCGCCCCGACGGCGACCGCGAGGAGCGCCAGCAGGGCCGTCGCCACGCTCAGTTGCAGGGTCGAGGCGCCGTACGGCGTCCCGACGGCCTTGTTGAGCTGGAGGTTCACCGAGGCCTGAACTGCCAGTAAGCAGCCGGCCAGCAGTGCCGAGGCGAGGAGCAGGGCATGCATCGCGATCCCTCTTCTGGAAGAGCCGGCAAGTGGACATGGTGTCCACATGAGCGTAAGGCGAAACCGGACGCCCTGTCCACATAGTTCGGCAGGGGGCTACGATGTCCTCATGACCAACGGGTCGACGGATCCCGGCGGGAACCGGAGGAACGGCCGCGTTCCCCTGGAGGGGGCCGCGCCGGCCGGCGCCGGCCGCGAACTGCCCGTGCTCGACCTCGACTCGGGCCCGGCGGCGCCGGTGCGGGAACGGGCGGACGCCGCGCGCAACCGCATGCGCGTGCTCAAGGCGGCCGAGCGGCTCTTCGCGACGAGGGACGCGCGGTACGTCACGATGGACGAGATCGCCAAGGCGGCGGGAGTGGGGCGGGCCACGCTCTACCGGCGCTATCCGGACCCCGCGTCGATCGCGACGGCCCTGCTGGACGAGCACGAGCGGCAGGTGCAGGGACACATCCTGAACGGCCCGCCGCCGCTCGGCCCGGGGGCCTCACCGGCCGACCGGCTCGCCGCGTTCCACACCGCCATGATCGACCTGCTGGAGCGTCACCTGCACCTCGTGCTGGGGGCCGAGACCGGGAGTGCGCGGTTCGCCACCGGCGCCTACCGCTTCTGGCGCGCGCACGTGCGGATGCTGCTGACCGAGGCGGGGGTGCCGGATCCTGAGGGAGCGGCGGACGCCGTGCTGGCGCCGCTCGCGCCCGAGGTCTACCAGTTCCAGCGGCACACCCTGGGCCTGTCGCAGGCCCGCGTCACCGAGGCGCTGGTGTGGAGCGCTCGCCGGCTTGCGGGAGGCTGAGCGATCCGGGCTCGGGCCGCAGGCAGTAGTCGCCGATCCCTCGCTCCAGCAGGTCGAAGGCGCGCTCGGCGTGCACCCTGATGTCCGCCCTGATCAGCGGCGGATCCTCGCCGGCCATCTGCCGCATCGCGAAGTGGCGGGTCAGCGTGCGCACGACGGCGCAGATCTGCGCCGCGACCAGCCGGGGGGTCAGGTCGTCGGGGTCGGCGTCGGCGTCCTCCGCGAGCGTCCGGGCGAGCCGCTCCTCCCGGTGGACCTCCAGCATGCGCACCCGTGACTGGAGTGCCTCGCTCTCCCGCACCCGCTGGGTGAACAGGTCCAGGCCCTCGCTCATCCCGTAACGCCAGTCTCCGGTGCCGAGGGCCTCGAAGAAGTCGCGCCGCACCGCCTCGACCGCCGTCTCGCCCGCGCGCCGCTCGCGCACGGCCCGGGCCAGCAGGTCCTCGCTCTCCTCGCTGCGGTCGAGGAACAGGTCCTCCTTGGTGCGGAAGTAGTTGAACACCGTGTTGACCGACACGTCGGCGGTCCGGGCCACCTCGGCCACCGTGACGTTGTCGAACCCCCGTTGCAGGAACAGCCCCATCGCGATGTCGGCGATCCGCTGCCGGGTCTCCCGCTTCTTACGCTCCCGCAGGCCCTCTTCCACACTCCGATTCTAAGGGCGGACACAAACTTTAAGTGACTCCAAATTTGGTGTTACTCTACACCGCATGATTCATGCCAGAGGGCTCACCAAGACCTTCGGCCCGATCGAGGCCGTACGGGGGATCGATCTCGACGTCTCCCCGGGGGAGATCGTCGGCTTCCTCGGACCGAACGGCGCGGGCAAGACCACCACGCTGCGCATGCTCACCACGCTGCTGCGCCCCACGTCCGGCACCGCGACCGTCGCGGGCGCCGACCTGTTCGCCGACCCCGCGGGCGTACGCCGCCGCATCGGCTACGTCGCCCAGGGCGGCGCGTTCGCCCCGTTCTCGCCGGTGGGGGAGGAGCTCGTGCTCCAGGCCCGCCTGTACGGCCTGAACAGGGCGCAGGCCCGCGAACGGGTGGCCACCCTGCTCGCCGAGCTGGACCTGCCCGGGGTCGAGGAGCGTACGACGGTCACGATGTCGGGCGGCCAGAAGCGCCGGTTGGACATCGCGATGGGCCTGCTCCACGGGCCCGAGCTGCTCTTCCTCGACGAGCCCACGACCGGGCTCGACCCGCAGAGCCGCGCCAACCTGTGGGACCACGTGCGGCGGCTGCGCGAGCGGGACGGCCTGACCGTCTTCCTCACGACCCACTACCTGGAGGAGGCCGACGCGCTCTGCGACCGCGTCCTGATCATCGACCACGGCCGGATCGTCGCCGAGGGCGCCCCGGAACAGCTGAAGTCCGAGCACGGCGCGCGGACGCTCGACGACGTCTTCCTCGCCGTCACCGGCCGCGAGCTGCGTGAGGGGGCCGCCGCGTGACCGCCCTCGCCGCCCTGACCGGCCACTACCTGCGCGCCTCGTTCGGCAACAAGTTCAGCCTGGCCTTCGGCGCCCTGCAGCCGTTCCTCTACCTCGTGTTGTTCGGCCCGCTGTTCGACCGCAGCGGCGTGGGGTCGTGGGCCGTCCTCGTGCCCGGCCTGCTGGTGCAGCTCGGGCTGACGAGCACGGGGATGGCCGGCTTCAACATCGTCTTCGACCAGCGGTTCGGCGTGCTCGAACGGCTGCGGGTCACGCCGGTGAGCCGGGTGACGCTGCTGCTCGGCCGGGTGCTCAAGGACAGCGTGCTGCTGCTGATCCAGGCGGTGGCGATCATCGTGGCGGGCTACGCGCTGGGGCTGCGGGCACCGCTCGCGGGGGTGCTGGCGGCCCTGCTGCTGATCACCGTGCTGTCCGTCGGCATGGCGTCGTTGTCGTACGCGGCGGCGCTCACGCTGCGGCAGGAGCTGTTCGCGCCCGTGATGTCCACCCTGGTGGTCCCGCTGATGCTGCTGTCGGGCGCGCTGCTGCCGATGTCGCTCGCCCCCGCCTGGCTCGACGTGGTGTCGCGGCTCACGCCGTTCCGGTACGCGGTCGAGGGGTTGCGCGCGCTTTTCGCCGGTTCCTACGCGTCGTCCGCCCTGTTGTGGGGGGTCGTCGTGTCCCTGGCCTTCGCCATCCTCGGCGTTACCCTGGGCACCAGTCGTTTCCAAAGGGAAAACGCCTGATCAGGGCTAGGAAAAGGCATTCGAAGTTGATACCGGTTTGCGGGCGCCGCCGGGCACGCGGACGGTCACAATGGGTGGCGTGGCGGACGTCAACTTCACCCTCGTCCAGCTGCGTTACTTCGTAACCGCGGCCGAGCTCGGCAGTATGACCGCGGCCAGCAGAGAGCTCATGGTGGCGCAGTCGGCGATCTCGGCCGCCATCGCCCAGGTGGAGCGGGAGCTGGGAGTCCAGCTCCTGATCCGCCACCACGCCCGCGGCCTGTCGCTGACCCGCGCGGGCGAGCGCTTCCTCGTCGAGGCCCGGGAGTTCCTGTCCCACGCCGCGGCGCTCGCCCAGTCGGCGCGCGGCCTCGCGGGGTCGCTGACCGGTGAGCTCGCCGTCGGCTGCCTGACCACGCTCGCGCCGTTCTACCTGTCCCGGTTGCTGCGCGAGTTCGCCGAGAGGTATCCCGGGGTGCGGGTCAGCGTCGCGGAGGGCGAGATCTCCGCCATGGAGTCGGCCCTGCTTGACGGGCGGTGCGAGGTCGCCCTCGTCTACGCCATCGATCTCGCCCTCGACCTCGACATCCGGACGCTCACCCGGGCCAGGCCCTACGCGCTGCTGCCGCCGGAGCATCCGCTGGCCCGGGCGGAGGCGGTGTCGCTGGCGGACCTGGCGGCAGAGCCGATGATCCTGCTGGACCTGCCCCGCAGCCGCGACTACTTCCGGGCCATCTATCCCACGGAGCCGCGCGTGCGGTTCCGTACGTCGAGCTACGAGACGGCACGCTCACTGGTGGCGGGCGGGCACGGCTACTCGATACTCAACCAGCGGGCCGAGAACGACCACACCTACGACGGCGGCCGGGTCGCGTGCGTCCCGATCAGCGACGACGTGCCCGCGCTCGACGTCGTGCTCGCCTCGGTGCGCGGTGTGCGGCCCACCGCCCGGGCGGTCGCCTTCTCCGAGACCTGCCAGGCGTTCTTCTCCAGGAGGTAGCTCACCCGAGGTCGGCGAGCAGCTCCTCCAGGAACGCGCCGGTCTGCGTGGCCGGCCGGGCGTCCACGCACACCTCGTTCATCACCTGCGTGTACGCCTCGGTGTCCTCGGGCTTGTCCAGGTAGAGGGCGCTGGTGAGCTGCTCCAGGTAGACGACGTCGGGCAGCTCGGGCGCTTCGAAGCGCAGGATCGTGAAAGGCCCCCCGCACGCGGCGTGCCCGCCGTGGTCGAACGGCACGATCTGCAGCGTGATGTTCGGCTGCTTCGTCACCTCGATGAGGTGTTCCAGCTGGGCCCGCATCACCTTCCGGCCGCCGATGGGGCGGCGCAGCGCCCCCTCGTCCATGACGGCCCACAGGGTCGCCGCCTCGGGCCCGGTCAGCCGCTCCTGCCGGCGCATCCGCAGGTCCACGCGCCGGTCGACGTCGTCGGCGGACCGCCCCGCGTTGCTCCGCAGGACGAGGGCCCGCGCGTACTCGGGCGTCTGCAGCAGCGTGGGCACGAACTGCAGCTCGTAGCAGCGGATGACGGACGCCGCCTCCTCCAGCCCCACGTAGAACTCGAACCAGCCCGGCAGCACGTCGCTGTACTTGTGCCACCAGCCGGGGATGTTCGCCTGCCGCGCCAGGTCGAGCAGCACGGCCCGGTCGTCGGCGTCGGTGATGCCGTAGAGCGTGAGCAGGTCGGCGACGTCCCGCTCCTTGAAGCCGACCCGGCCGAGCTCAAGCCTGCTGATCTTGGCGTGCGACCCGCGGATGGCACGGGCCGCCTTCTCCGGGGTGATGCCGCTCTCCCGGCGCAGCCGCCTGAGCTGGGCCCCGAGCAGAAGCCGCAGGGCCGTCGGGCCGCCGCGGGCGATCCCGGCCGAAGTGGGGGCGGTGCCGGCCGCCTGTGCGTTCACGAGGTCTCCATCGGCGACGCTACGGAAGAATTCCTAGTCAACCAATCGGGTTGATCATCCTACCGGACCGGGGTGAGGCCGTCTTTTCTGGGAACTTCCACGGAAAGTCGGGGACGCGCGACATTTGCACGTGCACGCGTGCTTGCATCCGCAAGGCACAGGGCAAGATACACGACGGCAGGGAAATTCACATCATGTAATGAGTGAGACCTGAGGGATCGGCGATGACAGCAGACCTGGCGGGCCCGGGAGCCGCGACAGCGCCTCCGTGGTTGACCTCGATGTTCGAGCGGGACGACGCCGCCGGCTTGACCCTGCCTCCCTCGGCGACGTGCACCTTTCACGGGCGCACCACGTCCGCCGCCGCGGCCCGTGATTTCACCGCCAGGACGTTGTGCGGCTGGGGTGTCCCCGGCCTCGTGCCGGATGCGCAGATCGTGGTGTCGGAGTTGGTGACGAACGCGCTGCGGCATGCTCCCGGCGACCCCGCGGAGGCCCCGCCGATCCGGTTGAGGCTGGTGAAGCACCGGTTTCATATCGGCTGCGGCGTGAGCGACGCCAGCGCCCTGGTGCCCGCGGTCTCGCCGTGGAGCGACCTGTCGGAGTCGGGCCGGGGGCTGCATCTGGTCGAGGCGCTGACCGCGGCGTGGGGATGGATCCTCACGCGGGGCGGGGGCAAGGTGGTCTGGGCGCTGTTCGACGCCTCGCCCGCCTCCTGATAGCCCGCCTCCCGATCAGTCCGCCTCCCGATCAGCCCGCCTGCTCGGCGATCTCCACGGCCCGCTGCCTGGTCGCCCTGGCCCGCAGGACGTTCCCCGTCCCGACCTGGGCCCGCGCCACAGGTCGTCGATCAGCCGGCCGGCCGAGACGACCTCGCCCCTGGCCGCCACGAGCAGCGCCGGCACCCCGCGCTGGCGCGGGGTGCCGAGCTGGGCGGGCGCGCCGTCGACCTCGGCTTCGAGCGCGCCGAGCACGCGGATGGGGATCATGGGCCGCTCAGCTCGCCGTCACGCCCGGGGCCCGCCCGCCCGGTACAGCCCTGCTCGGTCAGCCCTGCTCGGCCTCGCCGGTGACCTGCTCGGCGGCGTCCTCGGGCGACTGCTCCAGGTCCTGGTCGGCCTGAGCCTGCGCGGAGGCCTTGTCCAGCCGGACCCAGCTCGTGATGCTCTCGATCGCGAACAGCACGAGCAGGTACGCCGTGAGGACGGCCGCCACGGGGGTCAGCCATCCGGCGGCGGCGCCCACGCCCAGGACCAGCAGGCGGACCTCCCAGCCCAGCCCGGCCTGGTAGAGCCAGGCGGGCGGCCAGATGCCCTGCCGGGTGCGGTAGACGGTGTCGTACGTGTGGTAGCCGATCACGTAGATCAGCACGAACAGCAGCCACTTGGGCGTGTCCTCGGCCAGCCCGAGCAGGATGATGGTCACGAACTCGGCCGCGCGCAGCAGCGGGGGAGTGAGCCAGTCGAAGCGGCCCAGGTGGTCGCGGCCGGCGGTGGGCACGACCAGCACGAGCAGCACGGCGACGGGCACGAGCAGGATCGGGCCGTCGTTGAGGGTCCCGGCGACGGCCAGCGCCACGATCGCGAGCACCGCCAGCAGGGCCGCGGGCACGGGCGGCAGCAGCCGGCCCAGGGAGCCCTTCAGCGCGGTGGCGAGCGGGCCGTCGTCGCGGTAGGCGAGCAGGCGCGCGGTCTGGATGCGGCGGCGCTCCTCGTCCGGGTCCGGGAGCGGCGTGGTGGCCTGCGGCTGAGTGATCATGCGAGCGACCTCAGGATACGTCCGGTGAGGGTGTAGGTGGCCGCGACGCCGCCCCAGACGATCAGCGTGAGGAACGTCACCCGGGGGTTGAAGAACGCGGCGGTGATCGCGATCGCGGCGAAACGCTCGCCGATGGGGAACACGATCATCTTGCGGGCCCAGTGGACCGGGCGGAACTTTCCGGCCTTGGTCCAGAGCTTCAGCAGCCCGCGCACGCCGGTGTTCCGGCTCACCCTGCGCTGCTCCAGCGCCTCCCGCAGCGGACGGTCGTCGGCGACCGTCAGGTCCAGCGTGGGCAGCGGCACGGGCGCCTTGCGCCGGTTGGCCGCACCGAACGAGAAGTCCAGCAGGTGCTTGACCGACTGGAGGGCCAGCGCGACCAGCGCCAGCGTCCAGACGCCCTCGCCGTCGCCGAACTGCCCGGACACCGTCGCGCCGACCGCGAGGCCGATGAAGACGGCGTACTCCTTGAACCGGTCGAACGTGGCGTCCAGCCAGGCGCCGAGCACGCCGAACTTGCGCGCGTAGCGGGCGACTTGGCCGTCCACGCAGTCGAAGACGAACGCGAAGTAGATGAGGATCGCGCCGGCCACCGCCCCCCAGCGGGTGCCGGTGGAGAACGCGCCGGCCGACAGCAGGCCGAGGGCGATCGAGATCAGGGTCACCTGGTTGGGCGTGAGCCCCCGGCGGGCCGCCCAGCGGGCGATGAAGCGCGAGTAGGTGCTGACGAAGAACGTGGTGAAGAAGCCGTCGGCGCCCTTCACGGCGTTGTCCAGCCGGGCCCGGTCCTCGTCGTAGCCCGCCATCTCCGTCAGCGCCTCGTCGGCCTCGACCTGGCTGCGGACGCGACGGAAGAACAGGTCGCGGCGGCCCCGCAGGCCCACCGAAACGCCGCGCCGGACCAGGCCGAGCACGAGCAGCTCGGTCACGTCGTCCTCGGGGCCGAACAGGTGGGCCATGTCCGCAAGCTCGCGGGCGACCTCGGCGAGGGTCTGCAGGTGCCGCTGGTGGAGGTGGAGCGGTCCGAGCAGCACCGCGTTCGGCCTGGTCACCGCATGGTAGGCGGTGCCGACGGAGATGATCCGGCCGCGTCCGGCGCGGGTGCGCTGGGGCAGCCCCTCGATGACCTTCTCGCCGATCTCGGGCTCCGCCTCCTCGATCGGCACCTCCTCCTCCGGCGGCGCGTCCTCGTCCGTCTCCTGCCGCTCCTGGCGGACGATCAGCGCGACGGCCCCCCGCTTGGCCTTGGTGATCTGGTAGATCAGCTCGTCGTGCACCAGCGATTCGGCCGGCAGGATCAGCAGGTTGTCCTCCGCGCCCTCGACCGCGTCGGCCAGCGCGCGCAGGTCGCCGGCGACGTCACGGCTCTCCACCACCCGGCCGTACGGCCTGTGGTAGGCGGCGGCGTCCCCCGGCCTGGCGATCGTCGTCGGCTCGGGGTCCAGAGCGACGGCCTGCGCGAGCAGCCTGTCGTACGCGGAGGGGGCCCCGGGCAGCGATTTCAGCGCGATGGCCGCGGGCAGGGCGGGCTGACCGCCGGGCGGCGGGGGACTGATCGGGCCGGGCGGGGCGCCCAGCAGGACCACGCGGGTCATGGCAACCTTTCACGCAACGGGGGGAGATCAGGCCCTCAGGCTTGACCGGCGCGGGGAAGTCCGCCGGAAGCCAAAGCTTAGTGACCTTTCGGTTGAACCGATGCACCCCAGGTTTACCGTACGGCCCCTGTATGTACAGCTTGGGAATGGTTCGTCGCCCGGCACCGTCGCCGGATCATTACCGAATTTTCACCATTCGTGCCCCTCAATGGGGTGAATGCCCGGCAGGCGGGGCGGACGTCCGCGCGCACCCATACGATGGCGGGGTGAGCCTCTACCGGGACGAGGGCGTCGTGCTGCGCACCCAGAAGCTGGGTGAGGCGGACCGCATCATCACGATCCTCACCCGGCGCACCGGCAAGGTCCGCGGTGTGGCCAAGGGCGTGCGCAGGACGATGTCGCGCTTTGGCGCTCGGCTGGAGCCGTTCTCCCACGTCGACCTGCAACTCCACAGCGGCAGGTCGCTCGACGTGATCACCCAGGTCGAGACCCTCCATCCGTACGGCGAGGCGATCGTGGCCGACTACGCCAGGTACACGGCGGGGACCGCGATGCTGGAGACGGCCGACCGGCTGACGGTGGGGGAGAAGGAGCCGGCGCTGCGCCAGTTCCTGCTGCTGGTCGGCGGACTGCGCACGCTCGCCGAGGGCGGCCACGAGTCCCGGTTGGTGCTCGACGCGTTCTTCCTGCGCTCGCTGGCCGTGGCGGGCTACGCCCCCGCGCTGTCGGAGTGCGCGCGGTGCGGCGCGGAGGCCGTGCGCGCCTTCGCGATCGTCGCCGGCGGCGTGGTGTGCAGCGCCTGCCGCCCGGCTGGCGCCGCGGTGCCCGCCGCGGAGACGATCGCGCTGATGATCGCCCTGCTGCGCGGCGACTGGGCGGCCGCCGACGCCTCCGAGCCCCGGCACCGCACGGAGTGCAGCGGCCTGGTCGCCGCCTACCTGCAGTGGCACCTGGAGCACGGCATCCGCTCGCTGCGTCACGTGGAACGGGAGTGGCCGGGCCAGGCGGCCCGCAGCGAAGCGGGGATCATCTGACCGGCCCCGCCCGGCGGGGGTCCGGGGGTGGTCCCCCGGTGTCGACGGGTCCGGGGTCGTCCCCCGGGTGTCGACGGGTCCGGGAGCCGTCCCCCGGTGGCGTCCGTGCGCCGCGGGAAGCGCACGGAATCCGCACGGGATCCGCACGTCTCCCGCGCCTGAGGACCGGTCCGGACGCAATACCCTCGGGTACATGGTCCGTCCTCCCTCTCCGCACCCGTCCGGTGCCATCCCGCCCGCCATCCCGCGCGATCTGCTGCCGCGACATGTGGCGATCGTCATGGACGGCAACGGTCGCTGGGCCAAGGCGCGCGGGCTGCCCAGGACCGAGGGGCACAAGATGGGCGAGGCGTCGCTGTTCGACGTCATCGAGGGCGCCATCGAGATCGGCATCCCCTACCTGTCGGCGTACGCCTTCTCCACGGAGAACTGGAAGCGCTCGCCCGACGAGGTGCGCTTCCTCATGGGGTTCAACCGTGACGTCATCCGCCGGCGCCGCGACCAGCTCAACGCGTTGGGCGTGCGGGTCCGCTGGGCCGGGCGTCCCGGGCGGCTGTGGAAGAGCGTGATCAAGGAGCTTGAGGACGCCGAGCGGATGACGGTCGGCAACAGCACGCTGACCCTCCAGTTCTGCGTGAACTACGGCGGCCGCGCGGAGATCGTGGACGCCGCCGTGCGGCTCGCCCGCGACATCGCCGCGGGCCGGGTCAAGGCCGACAAGGTCTCGGAGAAGATCTTCGCCCGCTATCTGGACGAGCCGGAGATCCCGGACGTGGACCTGTTCCTGCGTTCGTCCGGCGAGCAGCGCACCTCCAACTTCCTGCTCTGGCAGTCCGCGTACGCCGAGATGGTCTTCCTCAACCAGCTGTGGCCCGACTTCGACCGCCGGGACCTGTGGCAGGCGTGCGAGGTCTACGCCAAGCGCGACCGCAGGTATGGCGGGGCCCTTCCGAACGAGGTGCCCCAGCACTCCGGCGCCGCGCGGAGCTGAGGCACGCGCGGAGCTGAGGCGCACGGGGCGATAGCGGCCCGGCGTCAGGAGGCGTCGCGGCGGCGGGCCCGGTACGCGGCGACGTGCATGCGGTTTCCGCAGGTGCGGCTGTCGCAGTAGACCCGGGAGCGGTTCCTCGACTCGTCCACGAAGACGTGGGAGCAGTCGGGAGCCGCGCACGTGCGCAGGCGATCCCGCTCGTTCTCCACGAGCACGTGGGCGAGGGCGACGCCGCAGTCGGCGGCCAGGTGCTCGGCGACCGACGCGTCCGGCGCGAAGTAGTGGATGTGGAGGGGATGGCCTTCGTGCTCGGTGAGGCTCGGCGTGATGCGGGTGCGCTCCAGCAGCGTGTTGAGCAGGCCGACCGCCGTGGGCTGGTCCGGCGCGGTGAACACGGCGTGGAACTCCTCGCGCAGGGCCCGGACCTCGGCGAGGTCCCGCCGGGTCACCGCCCCGACGCCGCTGACCTCCCGCCTGCGGACGAACTCCTCCAACTCGCCGACCTCGGCCAGCCCGTCGCGCTCGCCGGCGCCGGTGTTGATGAGGTCCACCACCGTCGCCAGCGAGTACACCATGTCATGGCTGAACGGCACGCCATCTCCTTTTGTCGCGGCGAACTTGTCGCGGCGCAGGCAGCGTATCTCTCGTAAGGCCCGCGCGGGGCGGGGTCAGCCCTTTCCGGCCGCCTCCGCACACGAGGAACAGGTGCCGAAGACCTCCACGGTGTGGGTGACGTCGATGAAGCCGTGCTCGGCCCCGACGACCTCGGCCCAGCGCTCCACGTCCGGCCCGGCCACCTCGACCGTACGCCCGCACTCCCGGCACACGAGGTGGTGGTGGTGCGTGTCGGTCTGGCAGGCCCGGTAGACCGACTCGCCCTCGTCGGTGCGCAGCACGTCGACCCGGCCGGCGTCGGAGAGCGACTGGAGCGCCCGGTACACGGTCGTCAGGCCGATCTTCGAGCCGACCGCGCGCATCTCGGCGAACACGTCCTGCGCACTGCGGAACCCCCGGCTCTGGCGGAGGATCTCGTGAACGGCGTCGCGGCTCTTCGTCATCAGGACTCCTGTGTACGGCTTCGCCCTACGACCTATCAGGTTAGGCCGGTTCGCGTCAGATCAGTCCGAAACGGGTGGCGGCGAGGAGGACCAGGAACGTCGCGACCGCCACACGCAGCAACCGGCCCACCGGACGCAGCGAGGGCCACGACAGATAGGCCAGCCAGGCGATGAACGCGAGCACCGGAAGCACGGCCACCCCGCCACGCCAGTCGGGCACCACCAGCCCGGCGATCAGCAGGGCCACCATGACCAGCGGGATCACCCAGCGCGGCTGCTGGAACAGGAAGACCAGCGGCGCGGCGCTCTTGCGCTCGACCGCCGCGCGCAGCCCGGTGGAGCCGGGCGTGAAGAACTGCTCGCCCGGCGGCAGCGGCCGCCGCACCCGCGGGGACGCCGCGTTCCCCCGGGCGGGAGGCTTCCTCGCCAGAGGATGGGCCGGCACCTCACGGCGCGGCGGTTCGGTTTCGCTTCCCACGCGTTCGAGCCTAGTGCGCATCCGCCCAATCTTCGCCCCGTCGCGTCGCCCGCGGTGCTCCTTCCGCCCGCGCCGCCCCCTCCCCGCCGGGGCGTACGCGAGGGGTGGCATGCTGGGCGGCATGCTCGCCGTGATCCGTTACTCGGTGCCGGGCGCCCGCGCCGACGAGTTCGCCGCCCAGGCGCGCGCCATCCTCGACCTGCTGGCCACGCAGCCGGGGTATCTGCGCGGGCAGATCGGCAGGGCGGTGGACGAGCCGGCCCTGTGGGCGGTGGTCAGCGAGTGGGAGGGCGCGGGCTACTACCGGCGCGCCCTGTCGGCGGCCCGGATGGTGATGTATCCGCTGATGACCCTTATGATCAACGAGCCCAGCGCCTTCGAGGGCGTCTACACGCCGCCGGGTGAGGGGGCGAGCGCGGGGACCGTGGGCAAGGCTTGAGCGCGGGGGCGCCGGATTCCCCTAAGCTTGAGCACGGATCCGGGCAGGTGGCCGGACGTCCCGCAGCCGCGACACGGCGGCCGGGCCAGCCAGCCCGCTTCAGCGATCAGCGCACCGCTGACCCCGATCTCAACGCCGACACCCAGCCGGATGGAGTTCCACTGATGGCACGTCGCACCGACGTCTTGGAAACGATCGTCAGCCTCGCCAAACGCCGCGGGCTCGTCTTCCCGTCGAGCGAGATCTACGGAGGCCTGCGGGCGTCCTGGGACTACGGCCCCCTCGGTGTCGAGCTCAAGAACAACGTGAAGCGCGAGTGGTGGAAGGCCATGGTGCAGGGCCGCGACGACGTCGTCGGCCTCGACTCCTGCGTCATCCTCGCCCGCGAGGTCTGGCAGGCCAGCGGCCACGTCGAGACCTTCAGCGACCCGCTCACCGAGTGCCAGTCGTGCCACAAGCGCTACCGCGCCGACCACCTCGTCGAGGCGTACGAGGCCAAGCACGGCAGCGAGCCGGCGGGCGGCCTGGCCGACATCACCTGCCCGAACTGCGGCAACAAGGGCGCCTTCACCCAGCCCAAGCAGTTCAGCGGCCTGCTGAAGACCTTCCTCGGCCCGGTGGAGGACGAGACGGGCCTGGCGTACCTGCGGCCGGAGACCGCCCAGGGCATCTTCATCAACTACCTGAACGTCCAGCAGTCGGCCCGCAGGAAGATCCCGTTCGGTATCGGCCAGGTCGGCAAGTCGTTCCGCAACGAGATCACCCCGGGCAACTTCATCTTCCGCACCCGTGAGTTCGAGCAGATGGAGATGGAGTTCTTCGTCAAGCCCGGCACGGACGAGGAGTGGCACCAGTACTGGATCGACGAGCGCCTGCGCTGGTACGTCGACCTCGGTATCAACAAGGACAACCTCCGGCTCTACGAGCACCCGAAGGAGAAGCTGTCCCACTACTCGAAGCGGACCGTGGACATCGAGTATCGCTTCAACTTCGCCGGCGGCGAGTGGGGTGAGCTGGAGGGCATCGCCAACCGCACCGACTTCGACCTCACCGCGCACGGCAAGGCGTCCGGCACCGACCTGTCGTTCTTCGAGCAGGAGTCGGGCGAGCGCTTCGTGCCGTACGTCATCGAGCCGGCGGCCGGTGTGGACCGCGCGACGCTGACCTTCCTCCTCGACGCCTACACGGTCGACGAGGCGCCCAACGCCAAGGGCGTGATGGAGGAGCGGACCGTGATGCGTCTCGACCACCGCCTGGCCCCGGTCAAGGTCGCGGTGCTGCCGCTGTCGCGCAACGCCGACCTGTCGCCGAAGGCCCGCGACCTCGCGGCCCGGCTGCGCCGCCGGTGGAACGTGGACTTCGACGACGCGGGCGCCATCGGCCGCCGCTACCGCCGCCAGGACGAGATCGGCACGCCGTTCGCGATCACGGTCGACTTCGACACCCTAGAGGACCAGGCCGTGACGATCCGCGAGCGGGACTCCATGGCCCAGCAGCGGGTCGCGCTCGACCAGGTCGAGTCGTACCTGCGCCAGCACCTCAACGACTGATCACCGCGACGAGGCGCCTGTCCGGAAATTTCCGGACAGGCGCCTTTTGCTGTCAGGCGGTGCTGTTATCGGCCCGGTGTGATCGCGGGTGTTATCGCGGGGTGTTATCGAGCGATGCAGGTGAGGGCGGGAACCGGAGTGCTCGCCCCGGACGCGAGGAACCCGAACGTCGTGCTCGCGCCGGCCGCGAGCGCGCCGTTCCAGTCGGTGTTCGCCGCGGTGACCGACGACCCGCTGCCGGTCAAGGCCGCGTTCCACGACTGCGTGACGGCCTGGCCGCCGGTGAAGGTCCAGGTGACCGTCCAGCCGCCGATCGCCGTGCCGCCCGCCGTGACCGCGACCTCGCCCTGGAAGCCGCCCTGCCACGCGTTCGTGACCTTGTACGTCGCGGAGCAGGCCGCACCCGGGGAGCCCGTCGGGCTCGCGCTCGGGCTCGGGCTGGGTGTCCGGCTCGGGCTCGGGCTCGTGCTGGGACTCTGACTGGGACTCGGGCTGGGGGAGGGGCTCGGGCTGGACGTCGTCGGCGTGATGGCGAGTTCGGCGTCGGTGAAGGTGCCGTAGGCCGGATTGACGTCGGTCTCCCCGCCCCTGCCGTCGCAGCCGCGATCGGGATTGAACATCAGGTAGGTGCCCGAGCCGCAGGCCGTCGAGAGTTCGGCGTCCCCGCCGACCACGATGCTCCCGCTGAGGTTCGCCCCGCCCTGGATCAGCGCGTTGTCCTTCACCACGGCGTTGCCGCCCACGGTCGCGCCGCTGTTGACCCAGGCCAGGCCCTCGATGCGGGCGTTGCCGCTGACGGTGCTGTTGCCGTACACGGCCGCGCGGGGGCCGACGTAGGCGGTGGCGGCGACGTTCGCCCGGTTGTCCACCCAGCCGCCACCGTTGGAGTGCCAGTGGCCCCCGGCGGGAGCGGCCGGGCGGGTGTACCCCGGCTCGAAGCCCGACGGCGCGGCGCCCTCGACGCGGAACTCGTACGGGTGCCGGTAGTTCTTCGGATACCCGTCGAGGTAGGCCCAGTGGTGCACGGTGCCGGGGGTCCCCGTCACGACGAGGTAGACCTCCTTCTCGCCCGGCTGGGTCTGGAAGGTGATCACGCCGTCCGCCGCGCTGCTCAGCGGGCCGTACCTCGGCACGCCGTTCTTCACGGCCACGAAGGCGTACGTCCAGCCCGACTGGGCCGCCGTGTTGACATGTCCCTTGAAGTGCAGCCGGATCAGGCCGCCGTCCGTGCCGGGGACGAGCTTGATCTTGTTGTAGCCGTAGTCCGACGGGGCGAGGGCGTCGGGGATCCGGTAGTGGCCGGCCGACGCGTTGACGGCCTCCACGGGCACCCCGTTGTACGCCGTGATGAACGGATAAAGGCTGTTGATGAACGGCATGACGTTCGCCCGGTTGGAGTAGTCCCAGGTCACCTGCCGCTGGGCGTACTCGCCGACCCGGGTGTTGAGCTCGGCCTGGCTGATGCCGCTGATCCGCCGGTAGGTCTCCAGCGGGTGCTCGGTGTTCTTGGCCTCGTTCCACAGGCGGTTGAACATGGCGAGCCCGTCGCGGTCCTTGACGTACTGCATGAGCATCCAGTTGCCGTAGTGGTGGCGGCTGCTGCTCCAGTAGAGGTTCTCGGTGCGCAGGAACCGGGTGAGGTCGCCCGCGGCGGTGGTGGGGTAGACCTGCATCGCCATGAACTCGGCGCTGGTCTCCCAGAACGTGCCGGCGGAGGGGTCGGTGAAGCCGTACCCGGACCGGCCGAGGAACGTGTAGTTCTGGAAGACGTGCCCGAGCTCGTGGGCCAGCCCCCAGGAGCCCGGCTGCGCGGCGGCGGGGGCGATGTTGATGACGCCGACGACGCCGTCAACGGAGCCGCCGGTCGCCCAGTCGTTGAGGTTCGCGTTCGACCACGTCTGCGTGACGATCACGATGATCTTGTATTTCGCCAGGTAGCCGGTCTCCGGCGTGAACTTCATCGTGTTCACGTAGAAGGAGTAGAGACTCTCCAGCTGGCTCAACATGTTGTCCGGGTCGAACCGGTACTGCGAGGGGGCGCTGCGGGGATCGGTGCCGGAGCGGTCGCCCCACAGCAGGATGAAGTTCGCGGACTCCTTGGTCCTGGAACTGCTCCACGGCACCTCGCCGGTGGTGGCCCACCGGCTGGGGATGTACACGGTCTTCGTGGCCGCGTACGAGGGCGCGGGCGCGGCGAACGCGGGCAGGAGCGCCAGCCACAGCGCCGCGAGTGCCAGGACGGTCTTTCTCCGGATCAGATGGATCATGTTCGCCCTTCCGAGGGGGAATCGGGGGCGCGCGAGGGCCGGCCCACGACCATGCGTGGACCCTGTCGTGAATGGACTCCGTCGCGCGTGAACGATGAGCTGACCGCCTGACCCGGTGCTCGCCGTGCTTGCGGGGTTCGGCGACCTCCCTTCTCGTGACGTCTATACGGTCGACTCGCGGATGATCAGACGGCACGGCATCCGGTGCACACCGGGCGTCGCCCGTCCGTCCATCGCCGCGAACAGGTGCTGGGCCGCCGTACGGCCGAGCACCTCCAGGTTCATGTCGACCGTGGTCAGCGGGGGCCTGGTCTCCGTGGACAGGACCTCCCAGTTGTCGTAGCCGACCACCGCGAGGTCCTCAGGCACCCGGCGCCCGCGCTCCCGCGCGGCCTCCACCAGGCCGGCCGCTATCTGGTCGCTGCCGCAGACGACGGCGTCCACCTCGGGGTCGGCGCGCAGGATCACCTCGGCGGCCTGCCGTCCCCAGCGCTGCGACCACACGCCGTACAGGACCTGGCCGCCGCCGGACAGCGGCAGGCCCGCCTCCTCCAGCGCGAGCGTCACCCCGGCCGCCCGGTCCTGGGCGGCCTGGTAGTGCTGCGGGCCGGTGATGTGCGCGATCCTGCGCCGGCCGAGGGTCACCAGGTGCCGTACGGCCTGCGCCGCGCCGTCCACGTCGTCGGGCACGAATGACACGTCGTCCGGGTCGTCGGACGGCGCGTAGGCGTACACGACGGGCACGGGCAGGTCGCGGCTTATCGAGGGCCGGGGGTCGGTGCTCTCGCCCACGACGATGAGGCCGTCCACTCGGCGGGCCAGCAGCGTGCGGATGTGGTGCTGCTCGCGGATGGCGTCGCCGCGGGCGTCGCACAGCAGCACCGCCATCTCGCCCGCGCCGAACGCGTCCTCGGCGCCGAGCAGCACGGGGATGCCGAAACGGCCGACGCTGTCACTGGTGAGCAGTCCCATGGTGCGGGTCTGCCCGGTCAGCAGGCTGCGGGCCAGCGCGTTCGGCTGGAACGACAGCTCTTCCGCTGCCTGGAAGACGCGCCTGCGGGTCTCCGCGCGAACCTGTCCCCGGCCGTTGAGCGCCTTGGACGCGGTCGCGATCGAGACCCCCGCGAGGGCGGCCACGTCGGTGATCGTGGCGGGTCGTTGCGGAGGAGCCATCGATACGTAAAACCTTTTCACAGTGAGGGCGACTACGGCCTTGCCGAAGATAGTCGCCAGTTCGTGACGGCGCAAGGACTATGCATGCCATTGACGGCGGCGTATGTTGCGGCTACGTTTCCGAAAACCTTTTAGGTCGTTTTCCGTGATCTTCACGCGAGGAGCACCTGCCAGCACGGCACACCCCCCGTAAGGAGCACCGATGTTCAGACGACTGCCGGCGATCACGGCCGCAGCGCTCCTGGCCGCGGCACTCGCGGCCTGCGGCGGCGGCGAGCCAGCGGGATCGGCATCGTCCGGGTCGAGCGGCCCGGTCACCGTCACGATGTGGACCCGCGCCGCCACCCAGGCGCAGAGCCAGCGCCTGGTCGACGCCTACAACAAGACCCACAAGAACCAGGTCAAGCTGACCGTCATCCCGACCGACAACTACCAGCCGAGGATCGCGGCGGCGGCGGGGGCAAAGCAGCTCCCCGACATCTTCGCCGCCGACGTGATCTTCGTGCCGAACTACACCTCCCAGGGCCTGTTCCTGGACGTCACCGACAGGATCGCCAAGCTCCCGTTCAAGGACGCGCTGGCGCCCTCGCACATGCGGCTCGGCACGTACGAGAACCGGCAGTACACGCTGCCGCACACCCTCGACCTGTCGGTCTGGTTCTGGAACAAGGACCTGTACAAGAAGGCGGGGCTCGACCCGGAGAAGGGCCCTGCCACGCTCAAGGAGTTCGCCGAGCAGGCCACCACCGTGCAGGAGAAGCTGGGCAAGGACGGCAAGGTCCACGGCACCTTCTTCGGCGGCAACTGCGGAGGTTGCTACGTCTTCACGTTCTGGCCGTCCGTCTGGGCCGCGGGCGGCGACGTGATGAACGAGGACGGCACCCAGTCGCTGGTGGACAAGTCGCCGATGACCGACGTCTTCGCGACCTACCGGAGCCTGTACGAGAAGGGCGTCACCGGACCGACCACGAAGGAGGAGCAGGGGCCGACCTGGACCGGCTTCTTCCCCAAGGGCGAGATCGGCGTGATGCCGATGCCGTCCACCACGCTCGGGTCGATGCCGGCGGACATGAAGATCGGCGTCGCGCCCATCGCGGGTCCCGACGGCGGCGAGTCCACCTTCGTCGGCGGCGACTCGGTCGGCATTTCGGCCACGTCCCAGCACCCGGACGAGGCGTGGGACTTCCTGTCCTGGTCGGTCGCCGACGAGGCGCAGGTCGAGGTCATGGCGAAGAACAAGGACGTCGTGGCCCGCACCGACCTGGCGGACAACAAGTACTCGTCCACCGACCCGCGGGTGGTGCTGATCAACTCGCTCGTCGCCAAGGGCAGGACGCCGTACGCGCTGAAGTTCGGCCAGACGTTCAACGACCCGCAGGGACCGTGGCTCAGGCTGGCGCGTGAGGCCGTCTTCGGGGACGCCTCGAAGGTCGCCTCGCTCAACGAGTCCATCAACCAGTCGCTCCAGCAGTGATGACAGGAATGACCCATGTGACGGCGGCCCGTGCGGGCCGGGGCCGACGTGCCCCGGCCCGTCCGGGCACCCTGCGCGCGCTGGCCGGGATGGCCTACGCGGCGCCCACCGCCGTGATCGTCCTCACCCTGTTCCTCGCCCCGCTCGTGCTGGTCGTCGTGATGTCGCTGCACAAGTGGCCGCTGCTCGCGTCATCTGCAGGCCATGCACCGACGTTCAACGCCCCGGCGAACTACGCGAAGATCGCCGACGATGCGCTGTTCCCCGACGCCGTGGTCTTCACGCTGAAGTACACCGCGATCATCACGGTGCTGCTGTCGGCGCTGGCCCTCGGCCTCGCGCTGCTGGTGCAGGAGCGCCGGCCCGGCGTCGGCTTCTTCCGCACCGCGTTCTTCCTTCCCGGCGCGGTCGGGTTCGCCGCGGCGGCGCTGCTGTTCTACGGCATGCTCAACAACGACGTCGGCCCGTTCGGGTTCCTCGGCGTGAAGTGGACCGGCACGCCGAACATGGCACTGACCTCCACGATCGTGCTGGTGCTTTGGCGCTTCGCCGGGTTCAACATGCTGATCCTGCTGACCGGCCTGCAGTCGATCCCGCTCGAGGTCTACGAGGCGGCCAGGTCCGACGGCGCGTCCCGGTGGCAGGTGTTCACCAAGGTCACGCTGCCGCTGCTGCGCCCCACCCTCGCGCTGATGCTGATCCTCAGCATCACCGGCTCGCTGCTCGCCTTCGACCAGTTCTTCATCTTCACCAACGGCGGGCCCGACAACAGCACGGTCTCGATGGTGATGGTGATCTACCGCAACGCGTTCTTCAAGTTCGACCTCGGCGGCGCCGCCGCGATCTCCGTCGTGCTGCTGGCCGTCCTTGTCGCGCTCAACACCCTCCAGCTGAAGGTCCTGAGATGAGGTACTACTCGTCCCGGTCGGCGCTGGCCGTGCTGTTCCTGTTCCCGCTGCTGTGGAGCGGCTGGTCCTCGCTGCGGGGACAGGACGGCGGCTACACGCTCGGCAACTACGCGCAGATGGCGCGGTTCGGCGAGGGCCTGCCGCGCTACTTCGGCAACAGCCTGCTGGTGTCCGTGCTCACGGTCGTCGGCACCGTCGTCGTCTCGGCGCTCGGCGGCTACGCGTTCGCCCGGTTCCGCTTCCCCGGCAAGAACCTGCTCTTCCTGGCCACGCTCGCGATCCTCATGGTGCCGTACGCCACCATCCTCATCCCGCTGTACGTCCTGCTCGGGTACGTCGGGCTGCAGAACTCCCTGGTCGGGCTGGCCCTGGTCTTCGTGATGTTCCAGCTTCCCTTCGCCACCTACATGATGCGCAACTCCTTCGAGGCCGTCCCGAAGGAGCTGGAGGAGGCGGCCATGGTCGACGGGTGCGGCTCGCTGCGCGCGCTGATCGGCATCCTGCTGCCCGCCGTACGGCCCGGCCTGATCACCGTCGGCCTGTTCGCGTTCCTCGCCTCGTGGAACGACTTCTTCGCGCCGCTGATCCTGCTCAACGACGGATCGAGCTTCCCGCTGCCGGTCGCCGTCGTCAGCATGACGCAGAAGACCTTCGGCGCGATCGACTACGGCATGCTGCAGGCCGGCGTCATGGTGATGGCGGTGCCCTGCCTGCTGCTCTTCCTCGTTCTGCAGCGTCACTACGTCCGCGGATTCATGTCAGGAGCCTTGCGTGGTTAGTCCCGTCGTCCCCTCCTCCGGCGTCCTCACCCCTCTCGGCCTGCCGGACGTCCGCCTGCTCCCCGGGTTCTGGGGGTCGCAGCCGACCCAGACGATCATCGACCACTGCTACACGTGGATGGAGCGGGTGGGGTGGATCGGCAACTTCGCGGGCGAGCCGCGGCGCGGACGCGAGTTCAGCGACTCCGAGGTCTACAAGCTGATGGAGGCGATGGCCTGGGCGGGCGATCCCCGGATCGAGGAGCTGACCCGCGTCGTCGCCGCGGCGCAGGAGCCCGACGGCTATCTCAACACCAAGTGGCCAGGCGCGCGGTACACCGACCTGGAGTGGGGCCACGAGCTGTACTGCTACGGCCACCTGATCCAGGCCGGGATCGCCCGCAAGCGCACGCACGGCGAGGACGAGCTGTGGGACCTGGTCCGCCGCGCCGCCGACCACGTCTGCGCGACCTTCATGGAGGGCGCCGGGGTCTGCGGGCACCCGGAGATCGAGATGGCGCTGGTCGAGCTCTACCGCGAGACCGGCGCGGAGCGCTACCTGGAGATGGCCCGCCGGTTCGTCGAGCGGCGCGGGCTGCCGGCGCTCGCCGACATCGAGTTCGGCCGTGCCTACTACCAGGACGACCTGCCCGTACGGCGGGCCGAGGTGTTCCGCGGGCATGCCGTACGCGCGCTCTACCTGGCCTGCGGGGTCGTGGACCTGGCCGTGGAGACGGGCGACAAGGAACTGCTGGAGACCGTCGAGCGGCAGTGGGAGCGTACGGTCGCCCGGCGCACGTACCTGACCGGCGGCATGGGCTCGCGGCACGCGGGGGAGTCGTTCGGCGACGACTACGAGCTGCCGCCCGACCGCGCCTACAACGAGACCTGCGCCGGGGTGGCGTCGGTCATGCTGGCCCACCGCCTGCTGCTGGCGACCGGCGATCCCCGCTACGCGGACCTGGTCGAGCGCACGCTCTACAACGTGGTCGCCGCGGGGCCGGCGCTCGACGGGAAGTCGTTCTTCTACGCCAACCCCCTCCAGGTGCGGGTGCCGGGGGAGAAGGTCGAGGGGGTCAGCCCGCGTGCGGAGGGCGGGCTGCGCGCCCCCTGGCGCGAGGTGTCATGTTGCCCCAACAACATCGCCCGCACCTTCGCCTCCCTGCCCGCTTACCTCGCGACCGCCGACGAGCGGGGAATCCAGATCCAGCACATCACGCCGTCGGTGATCGGGCACGACGGGCTGCGGGTGCGGGTCTCCACCGGTTATCCCTGGTCGGGAGCGGTGACGCTGACCGTCGACGAGGCTCCGGCGGACCCGCGCCGGATCACGGTGCGCGTCCCGAGCTGGGCGGGCGGCGGGGTGCACGAGTGGGAACGTTCCTGGCGGCAGGGGGAGGAGGTCCGTCTCGACATCCCGATGGCACCGCGCTGGGTCCGCGCCGATCCCCGGTTGGACGCCGTGCGCGGATGCGTGGCGGTCGAGCGCGGGCCCCTGGTCTACTGCGCGGAGTCGCCCGGAGACGCGCCGCTGCTGTCGGAGATCGAGGTCAGCACCGCCACGCCGCCGGTGGAGCGCGGGCCGTCCCTGGAGGTCGCCGCCCGCCACGTCGTCGCCGAGGAGGACGACTGGCCGTACGGGGAGGCCCGGACCGAGCAGGGTGAGCCGATGGTGCTGTGGCTCGTGCCCTACCACCGCTGGGGCAACCGGGGGCCCGCGACCATGCGCGTCTGGCTGCCCGAGGCCCACTAGAGGCCCACTGAAAGATTCACTCCGAAAACCTTTTCCGGCTAATCAGGATAATCCTGGACTGGTAATTCTCCGTGGATTTCAGTTGCCGGGGTGGCGGGGGAGCGGGCCGGTCGACTCCCGCACCACCAGCCGCCCCGGCTGCCGCATGACGCCGGACGTGCGGTGCCCGTCGAGGGCGGCCGACAGGTGCTCGACCGCCGCCGCGCCGAGCTGCTCCAGGTTGAGGTCGATGGTCGTCAGCGGCGGGCGGCAGTCGGCCGCCAGCGCCTCCCAGTTGTCGTAGCCCACCACCGCGACGTCGTCGGGGATGCGCCGTCCCAGGGCGGCCAGGGCCTCGCAGGCGCCGTCGGCGATCTGGTCGTTGCCGCAGAAGATCGCGTCCACCTCGGGGGCCGCGGTGATCAGCATCCGGGTGGCGTGACGGCCCCACCGGCGCGACCACTCGCCGAAGAACGGCTCGCCGCCGGCCAGGTCGAGGCCCGCCTCCTCCAGCGCCGCGCGCAGGGCGGCGGCCCGGTCGCGGGCGGCCCGGTAGGACTCCGGGCCGGTGATGTGGGCGATGTGGCGGCGGCGCAGCGCGATCAGGTGACCCGCGGCCAGCCGGGCGCCTCCCGTGTCGTCGGCGAGGATCGACAGGTCGGCGGGGTCGCTGGACTCGCCGTACACGTAGACCACGGGCACGGGGATGTCCCGGGTGAGGGACGGCCGCACGTCGTTGCTCTCGCCCAGGATGACGAACCCGTCGACCTGCCGGGCAAGCAGCGTGCGGATGTAGTGCTGGCGCCGGATGGCGTCGCCGCGCGCGTCGCACAGCACGACCGACATCTCCTCGTTGCCCAGCGCGTTCTCCACCCCGAGCAGCACGGGCATGGAGAAGCGCCCGCCGAGCTCGTCGGTGAGCAGCCCGATGGTGCGGGTGCGGCCGGAGATCAGCCCCTGGGCGAGCGCGTTGGGGCGGAAGGACAGCTCGGTCGCGGCCCGCCGCACCCGGGCGCGGGTCTCCTCGGCGACCTCGGCCCGGTTGTTCAGGGCCTTGGAGGCCGTCGCCACCGAGACCCCGGCCCGGGCGGCGACGTCGGTGAGCGTCACCATGCCGGAACGACGTCGGCCCACCGAAATCCTTTCGAAAGACATTTCAGAAAAGGCGCGGGGAGAAGGCGCCCGCACGCCCTGACCATATGCGGGTGAGCGCGCCGCCATCAATGCCGCAGGCGCGCTGATCCCGTTACCGAAAGTTAACGTTGCCGAAAACCTTTTCGGCGTCGATTGTGGGCTCAAGCGCGACATCCGCCCCCGCGGGTGAGCCGTTCTCCCACTGTCCCCCTCCATCCCCCCACGAAGTGAAGGAGGTGACGTGATGTCGGCGTTCGTCCACTCCCGGTTCAGATCCCTGACCGTGGCGGTGGTGCTCTGCCTCGTCATCGGCGCCCTCATGGTTCCGAGGCAGGACGCCTCCGCCGCCCAGACCATCGGCTATCCCACGTTCACCGGTCCCGCGATCCCCACGCCGCCCGTCGGCTACAGCACGGGGAACATGCTGCGGGCCGTCTACGACTCCGAGAGCTCCGGCACCGACTTCTGGATCGACCGGCTGCTCAGCCGCACCGGCGGGAGCGACCCCTCCGACGCCGACGGCGGCATCCTCATGACGCGCGGCCGGGCCCTGTTCATGAAGACCCACACCCCCGGCACGCTCGGCTTCGCCGGCAAGGTCGCCTACATCGAGAGCATCAACGACCAGAGCGCCTTCACCGTCGCCGTCACGCCGGGCACGTTCAGCGAGCAGACCGCCCAGCGCAAGCAGGCCCCCAGTTACTGGAAGAGCGTCCACACCAGCGGCAACGTCCGGATCGAGCAGACGAAGTTCATCACCCAGAACAACGTCGCGGTGGCGAACCTGGCGATCACCAACAGCGGGAGCGCCTCCACCACCCTGCAGGTGCGCGCCACCTCGCCGTACGCCACCTCGGGCAGCGGGAACGAGCTGACCGGCACCGTGAACGCCTTCAACAACCTCACGACGATCCGCCCCCGGCTGTCGGGCGACGGGTTCACCGTCACAAGCGGGGGACTGAACCGCTCGGTCACGGTCGCGGCCGGCGCCACCGTCACCGTGAAGCTCGTCATGGGCTTCGTCACCGACGAGATCCCCGAGTCGCTGAGCGACTACAACTCCTACAAGGGCTACGACGCCGCCACCGCGTTCGCCACGCACGTGCGGGCCTACAACCGGTGGTGGGCGGACAACATCCCCTACTTCGACTCGCCCGAGCCGGCGATCACGAAGAACTACTACTACCGCTGGTGGCTGATGAGGTTCAACAACCTCGACGCGAACCTGCCCGGCCAGACCTACCAGTTCCCGACCTCCGTCGAGGGCGCGCTCGGCTACAACAACGCCATCGTGCTCACCCAGCCGATGCACATCGACGACCTGAAGTATCTGCGCACCCCGCTCTACGCGTACGGCGACTGGCTGTCGGTCGGGCAGGTGTCCAAGGGCGGCCGGTTCCTCGACAACCCGGGCGACCCCGCCAACTGGTCCAACAGCTACACCCAGTACATCGGTGAGGCGGCCTGGCGTAGCTACCAGATCCACGGCGGGCCGCCCGCCGTCGCGGCCAACCTCGCCAAGTACGCCGAGGGCGACGCGAAGGGCCAGCTCTCCTACTACGACCACGACGGCAACGGGCTGATCGAGTACGACTGGGGCGCCCTCACCGGCAACGACGCCGACGCCGTGTCCTTCCACTGGCGCAGCGGCAACCTCGACCGCACCGAGTCGGCGTACGTCTACAGCGGGGCCCTGGCCGCCGCCAAGGCGTACGACGTGATCGGCAACGCCACGAAGGCGGCCGAGATGCGCGCGCTCGCCACCCGCGTGCAGAACGCCGTCGTCAACGTGCTGTGGGACCCGACGAACCGGGTGCTGGAGCACCGCCACGTGGCGACCAACACGCTCGACCCGTGGAAGGAGATCAACAACTTCTACCCGTACGCCGTGGGCCTGATGCCGAACACCGCCACCTACCGGGAGGCGCTGCGGCTGTTCGCCGACCCGGCCGAGTATCCGGTCTTCCCCTTCTACACGGCGAACCAGAAGGACAAGGCGGCAGCGGCGGCGGCCGGCAACCCCGGCAGCAACAACTTCTCCACGATCAACTCGACCGTGCAGTTCCGGCTGTTGTCCTCGGCCATCCGCAACTACCCGACCTCCTACATCACGAAGGACGACTACAAGAAGCTGCTCTACTGGAACGCCTGGGCGCAGTACGTCGGCGGCGACACCCGCTGGCCCGACGCCAACGAGTTCTGGGCGAACTGGAACGGCTCGTCGATCACCTACCGGTCGTGGATCCACCACAACATCCTCGGCAGCTCCAACTGGACGCTGATCGAGGACGTGGCCGGGCTGCGCCCGCGCGACGACGCCAAGGTGGAGCTGTCGCCGATCGATATCGGCTGGTCCCACTTCGCCGTCAACAACATCCGCTACCGCGACGCCGACCTGTCGATCGTGTGGGACGACCCGTCCGACGGCGTCACCCGGTACGCCGGGGTGCCGCAGGGCTACTCGATCTACGTGAACGGCACGCGGGCGGTCACCGTGGACCGGCTGGCGCCGTTCGTGTGGGACCCCGCGACAGGGTCGGTCACCTTCACCGGGGGCGCCACCGGGACCGTCTCCTACAACCAGGCGGTCGCCGGGATGAAGGCGCCGCAGCAGGTCGTCCACACCGACGCGCGGGTGGTCGACGAACTGGCCAAGGCCGGGGCCGACATCACCGCGAACCTCACCAACCTGGCCCAGGGCGCCACCGTGTCGGCCTCCTACACCGGCTCGGGCACCACCACGGCCTCCGTGGTGGACGGATTCCCGATCAACGAGCCGTTCTGGGGCGCGGGCGGCTCGCCCAACGCCCAGGACTGGTACGAGGTGAACTTCGGCAGCGCCAAGACGTTCGACGAGGTCAGGCTCTACTTCAAGGACAGCCGCCCGGCGAGCACGGCCTACCGGCCGCCGTCGGCCTACCAGATCCAGTACCTCGACGGGAGCACCTGGACCACCGTGAGCGGCCAGGCGAAGACGCCCGCCACCCCGCAGGGCAACTACAACCTGGTCAAGTTCAGCCCGGTGACGGCGCAGCGGGTGCGCGTGCTGATGACCAACCCGTCCGGCGCCAAGAGCGGGCTCACCGAAATCAAGATCTACAACCGTGGCGGCACCAACCCGCCGCCGGTCACGAACCTCGCCCTGTCGGCCACGCCCTCCGCGTCGTACACCTCGTCGTGGGAGTCGGTCGCCGCGATCAACGACGGGATCGACCCGCCGTCGTCCAACGACACGGTCAACCCGCGCTGGGGCACCTGGCCCAACCAGGGTGAGCAGTGGGCGGCCCTCACCTGGCCGTCGGCGGTGACGGTCGGCCGGGCGCAGGTCTACTTCTTCGACGACGACCAGGGCATCGACCTGCCCGCGTCGTGGAAGCTCCAGTACTGGAACGGCAGCGCCTACGTGGACGTCGCCGGGGCGAGCGGCTACCCCGTCACCGCGAACCAGTACAACACCGTGACCTTCACCCCCGTGAGCACCACCCGCCTGCGGGTGCTGCTGCAGAGCGCCTCCGGTTACTCCGTCGGGCTGCTCGAAGTCAAGGCGTACGGCTCGTAACGCGTCAGGCGGGGGAGGCGACCAGCCTCCCCCGCACCCTCCCCCAACGGAAAACGAGCCCAAGGAAGACGAGACAGCCATGCCAGAACCTTCCAGAAGCCTGTCACGCAGAACCCTGCTGGCCGCGGGCGCGGCCGGGCTCGCCTCCGGCGCGCTCGGGCCCCTCGGGGCCGCCCGCCCCGCCGCCGCGGCGCCCGCGTTCCTGGCGCGCGCGTTCCTGGTACCCCGTGCCGACATCGGCGTCGCCGCCTACGCGTTCCCGCTCACGGCCGTGCGCCTGCTGAGCGGGCCGTTCGCGGCCAACGCCGGGCGCACGCACAGCTACCTGTCGTTCCTCGACCCCGACCGCCTGCTGCACACCTTCCGGCGCAATGTCGGCCTCGCCTCCACTGCCACGCCCTGCGGCGGCTGGGAGTCGCCGAGCACCGAACTTCGCGGTCACTCCGCCGGGCACCTGCTGTCCGCCCTGTCCCAGGCGTACGCCTCCACCGGCACGGCGGCGTTCAAGACCAAGAGCGACTACCTGGTGGCCGAACTGGCCAAATGCCAGGCCCGCGCGACCGCCGCCGGGTTCAACACCGGATACCTGTCGGCCTTCCCCGAGAGCTTCATCGACCGCGTCGAGGCGCGCCAGCAGGTCTGGGCCCCCTACTACACGCTCCACAAGATCATGGCGGGGCTGCTCGACGCGCACCTGCTCACCGGCAACGCCCAGGCGCTGACCGTCCTGCTCGGCGTGGCCTCCTGGGTCAAGCTGCGCTGCGACCGGCTCAGCTACACCCAGCGGCAGAACATGCTCGACACCGAGTTCGGCGGCATGAACGAGGTGCTGACCAACCTCTACCAGCTCACCGGCGACCCCGCCCACCTCGCCACCGCGCAGTACTTCGACCACGCCGAGATCTTCGACCCGCTCGCGGCCGGGACCGACGCCCTGAACGGCTACCACGCCAACACCCAGATCCCCAAGGTGATCGGGGCGATCCGGGAATACCACGCGACCGGCACGACCCGCTACCGCGACATCGCCACCGCGTTCTGGGACATCGTCGCCCGCCACCACACGTACGCCATCGGCGGCAACTCCAACGGCGAGTACTTCAAGGCGCCCGACCGCATCGCGAGCGAGCTGTCCGACACCACCTGCGAGTGCTGCAACTCCTACAACATGCTCAAGCTCACCCGGCAGCTGTTCCTCACCGACCCGACGCGGGCCGACCTGATGGACTTCTACGAAAGGGCGCTCTACAACCACGTCCTGGCCTCGCAGGACCCGAACTCGGCGCACGGGTTCCAGTGCTACTACGTGCCGATGCGGGCCGGCGGGCTCAAGACCTACAGCAACGACTACGACAGCTTCGTCTGCTGCCACGGCACCGGGATGGAGAGCAACACCAAGTATGGCGACAGCGTCTACTTCCACTCCGGCGACACCCTCTACGTCAATCTCTTCATCCCCTCCGAGCTGACCTGGGCCGAGCGCGGGCTGACGATCAGGCAGGAGACGACGTTCCCGGACGCCCCCTCGACCCGGCTCACGGTCACCGGCTCCGGGGCCGCCACGTTCCGGATCCGCATCCCGTCCTGGACCTCCGGGGCCCAGATCCGGGTCAACGGCGCGGCGCAGGCGCTGACCCTCACCCCCGGCACGTACGCCGCGCTCACCCGCACCTGGAGCAGCGGGGACGTGGTCGACGTCAGCCTGCCCACCCTCCTGACACGGGAGGCCACGCCGGACGACGCGACCGTGCAGGCGGTCAGGGTCGGGCCCATCGTCCTCGCGGGCGCGTACGGCACCACGAACCTCGGCGCCCTGCCCACGCTCGACCCCGCCACGATCACGGCGACCTCGACGCCGCTGCGCTACACGGCGACGGCGAGCACCGGGCAGGTGACCCTGCGGCCGTTCCACCAGACGCACGGGGAGCGCTACACCGTCTACTGGAGGGTCGCCGCCGCGCCGCAGCCGTTCGTGGCCCACTACCGCTTCGACGAGACCGCGGGGACGACCGCCGCCGACGCCACCGGCAACGGCCGTACGGCGACGCTGGCGGGCGGCGCGACCTGGACGGCGGGACGCACGGGCAACGCCGTCGGCCTCGGCGGGAGCGGGCAGCACGTGGCGCTGCCCTCCGGCATCCTGGCGGGCGCGACGGCATTCTCCGTCGCCCTCTGGCTCCGGCTGGACGCGGCCGACACGTGGGCGCGGGTCTTCGACTTCGGCACCGGCACCAGCGCCTACATGTTCCTGACCCCGCGCAGCTCGTCGGGGACGGCCCGCTTCGCCGTCACCACCACCGGGTCGGGCGGGGAGCAGCGCATTGACACCCCCGCCGCCCTGCCGGTCGGGAAGTGGACCCACGTCGCCGTGACCGCCGCCGGCGGCACCGGAACCCTGTACGTCGACGGGGCCCAGGTGGCCCGCGCCACCGGCATGACGCTGCGCCCCGCCGACCTCGGCTCCACCACGCGGAACTGGATCGGCCGCTCGCAGTACTCCGGCGACCCCTACCTGCGGGGCGCGGTCGACTCGCTGCGGATCTACAGCCGCGCGCTGAGCGCCGCGGAGATCGCCGATCTCCACTCGACAGGCTTGTAACCCCTCGCGGAAAGGCAATTCATCCATGTCACGACGCTTATGGCGCCGACGGCTGTCCTCTGTGGCCGCGATCGCGGCCGCGCTGGTGCTGGTCCTGGCCGGCAACGCGCTGGCCGCCAATCCGGTCATCACCTCCATCTACACGGCCGACCCCGCCGCCCTCGTGGTGGGCAACACGATGTACATCTACTCCGGGCACGACGAGGCGGCGTCCGGCGCCACGAACTTCTACATGCGCGACTGGCACGTGCTCTCGTCGACGGACGCGAACACCTGGACCGACAACGGGGCGAAGCTGTCGATCGCCAACTTCTCCTGGGCGGGCGCGGACGCCTGGGCGGGGGAGGTCGAGCCCAGGAACGGCAAGTACTACTGGTACGTCCCGGTCAACGGCAACGGGCCGGGGTGGATGGACATCGGCGTGGCGGTCGGCGACAGCCCGCTCGGCCCGTTCCACGACGCCAAGGGCGGCCCGCTGATCAGCGACAGCACCCCGAACTCGTCGCCGCTGAACATCGACCCCACCGTGTTCACCGACGACGACGGGCAGGCGTACATCTACTGGGGCGGCTACTGGGGAGTGCGGGCGGCCAAGCTCAAGTCCAACATGATCGAGCTGGACGGTTCGGTCGTCACGCCGCAGGGCCTCACCAACTACTGGGAGGCGCCGTGGATGTTCAAGCGCAACGGCGTCTACTACATGGTCTACGCGGCCAACGACACCAACGGCTGCGTCACCTCGTCCAGCTACGCCTGCCAGCGCTACGCGACCGCGAGCAACCCGCTCGGGCCGTGGACGCAGCGGGGCGTGATCCTCGACCAGGTGAGCTCCACCACGAGCCACGCGGCGGTGGTGGAGTTCAACGGGCAGTGGTACATGGTCTACCACACGGCCGACGCGCCGGGCGGCGGCAACTTCCGCAGGTCCGTCGCGGTGGACAAGCTCTACTTCAACGCCGACGGCACGATCCAGAAGGTGATCCAGACCAGGGGCGGCACCAGCTCGGCCAACAAGGCGCTGAGCGCGACCGCCTCGACGTCGTACGTGTCCTCCTGGGAGAGCCTGGCGGCGATCAACGACGGCTACACCCCCACCAGTTCGGCCGACCGGGCCCACGCGGTCTACGGCAACTGGCCGCAGCAGGGCGCGCAGTGGGTGCAGTACGACTGGCCGAGCGCGGTCACGCTGAACCAGGTGCGGGCCTACTGGTTCGATGACAACCAGGGCATCGACCTGCCGGCGTCCTGCTCGGTGCAGTACTGGACCGGCTCGGCCTGGCAGAACGTGCCCGGGGCGAGCGCCTGCGGCGTGGCCGCGAACACCTTCAACACCGTGACGTTCTCGTCGGTCACCACCACGCGGATCCGGCTGAACTTCACCTCACGCAGCGGCTACTCGACAGGGCTGCTGGAGGTCCAGGCGCTGTAGATCCAAGCCCTGTAGATCCAGGCGCTGTAGATCCAAGCCCTGTAGATCCAAGCACGGGCGCCGTGACCGGCTCCCGGCCCGCCCGTCACGCCTGTCCGGAAATTTCCGGACAGGCGTGGCGCCTTTTCAACCGGATTCGCTGAGGGAGTAATACGCCCTGCGAGAAATGTGCTCAGGGCGAAATAGGCGAACCCTTTCCCGGGCTCCGGGACTAATGTCACCGCATAACCCGATTACCGGAACAGGGAGACCAGATGGACCACCACGCCCGCTCAGGCGACCCCGCCGTCGACCGCCTCGCCTCCGGCGACCTGAGCCGCAGGCTGCTGGAACAGCGCATCGTCGTGCTCGGCCAGGAGGTCGACGACGACATCGCCAACCGCATCTGCTCGCTACTGCTGCTGCTGACCGCGGAGGACTCCAAGCGGGACATCAGCCTTTACATCAATTCCCCCGGCGGTTCCGTGTCGGCCGGTCTGGCGATTTACGACATCATGCAATACGTGCCGAACGACGTCGTGACCGTGGGCATGGGCCTGGCCGCATCGATGGGGCAGTTCCTGCTGTGCGCCGGCGCGGCGGGCAAGCGTTACGCCCTGCCGCACGCGCGCATCATGATGCACCAGCCGCTCGGCGGCATCGGCGGCACGGCGGCCGACATCGCGATCCAGGCCGAGCAGATGCGGCACACGAAGAAGACCCTGGCCGAGCGCATCGCCTTCCACACCGGTCAGCCGCTCGAACGCATCGAGGCGGACTCCGACCGGGACAGGTGGTTCACCGCCGAGGAGGCCAGGGAGTACGGCATGGTCGACCACGTGGTGGCCGGGCTGGGCGCCGTGCGGACGGCGCAGTGATCGGCACAGCGAGCGGCACGGTGAGCGGCACACTGGCACGGTGGATGGTGCCGTGAACGAGCGGGGGAGCGCGCTCAGCCGCAGCGCGTCCCCTTGGCCGGGACCGTCCCCTCCAGCAGGTACGCGTTGACCTTGTCGTCGATGCACTGGTTCTGGCCGTACGCGCCGTGGCCCTCGCCGTTCAGCGTCAGCAGCACGGCGGTGCGCAGCTGGTCGGCCAGCCGCGGCGCCCACTGGTACGGCGTGGCCGGGTCGTTCGTCACGCCGACCACCACGATGGGATTGGACCCGGTCGCGTCGACGTGCCTGGCGGCGTCGTCCCCGCGCACCGGCCAGACGCTGCACGATCCCGCGCTGATCGCGGTCGAGGCGAAGATCGGGCTCCGCTTCTCCAGCCGCCGGGACAGCTCCTCGCCCTCGGCGACCGAGGGCCGGTCGGTGCTGTCGACGCACAGCACCGCCGGCAGCGAGAACTGCAGGGTCGAGTAGGTGCCGTTCGGCTGCCGCCCGGCGTACTGGTCGGCCAGCGCGAGCAGGCCGTCGAGCTTGCCCTTCCTGCCCTCGTCCAGCGCCTCGGTGAGCAGCGGCCAGGTGAACTTGCTGTAGAGCGCCTGGGTGATGCCCGCCCTGGCGATGTCCTCGGTGACCGTGCGTGAGCCGACCTTCCCCGGCGTGCGGGCCAGCGTGTCGAGGAGCTTCAGCACGGTGGCGTTCGTGGCGGTGGTGTCGGCGCCGAGCGGGCAGCTCGTCCGCGTCTTGGTGCAGTCGGCCAGGTAGTCCTCGTACGCCTTCTGGAAGCCGAGGGCCTGCGTCTTGGCCATGTCGAGCATGCTGACCGAGGGATCGACGGCCGAGTCGAGCACCATGCGCCCCACCTTCTTCGGGTACTGCGTGGCGTAGACCGCCCCGAGGTGGGTGCCGTAGGAGAAGCCGAGGTAGTTGAGGCGCGGGTCGCCGAGGGCCACGCGCAGGGTCTCCATGTCGCGTGCCGCGTTGACGGTGCCGACGTAGGGCAGGATCCAGCCCGCGTTGCGCTCGCACGCCTGGGCGAAGCCCTTGACGAGCTTGGTCTCGGCCGCGGCGTTCTCGCTGGGCTCCCTGCTCATGTACTCGTCCATCTGCGGGCCGCTGAGACAGCGGATGCCGCTGCTGCGTTCCACGCCGCGCGGGTCGAAGCTGACGAGGTCGTAGCGGCTGTTCAGGGCGGAGAACGCGTGGGCCGCGCCGATGAGCGTCGTGACGCCGGAGCCGCCGGGACCGCCGAAGTTGAAGACCAGGGAGCCGAGCCGCCGGCTCTGGTCGGTGGCCCGCAGCCGGACCAGGGCGATGCCGATCGTCTTGCCCTCCGGCTTGGCGTAGTCGAGGGGCACCTGGAGCGTGGCGCACTCGAAGCCGGAGGAGGAGGCCGTCTCCTCGCACGGCTTCCAGGACAGGGAGGGCGTGCCCGAGGCGTACTCCTCCGGGGTGACCCGCGCGCCCCCGCAGCCGGTGGCCGCCGTCATCGCGCCGAGCCCGGCGACCACCGCCGCCATCACCGGCCAGACCCTTCGCACCGTCATCCCCCGCGCCGCCGCCACTCGCGCCGATACCCCTCGCGACATCGCTCGCGACACTGACAACCCTCCGTGTTCGACTGTATTCGGAGGGTGTCTCGTTTATATCGCACGCCGTCGCGACCGCATCGCCGACTCACCGGAACTCCGCCTTACCGGACAATGGTCTAAACCATTTGCCCTCCCGTAACGCGCGACCTTCACGCCGTCCTTGGTGGCGAATTGGTTTATACCACTGCACGAAGGCCGGAAAAATGGCCGTTCTTTGATTGGATTAGACCTCTCCGATGCCTCCTACCTGCTTAGACGTCATATGTGGCGAAGGGTGAGGTTTGGTACTGCTTTTCCTAGGTACAGTCCGGTTGCGGGCCGCGTTCGCGGTTTTATTGAAGTCGGAGAAGGAGCGTCGCATGCCCAAGTACGTTTACGACTTCACCGAGGGCAACAAGGACCTCAAAGACCTACTCGGTGGCAAGGGCGCCAATCTGGCGGAAATGACCAACATCGGCCTCCCTGTTCCTCCCGGCTTCACGATCACCGCGGAGGCGTGCCGCCACTACCTGGGGCACGGCGGCATGCCCGACGGGCTGGAGGGGGAGATCGGCGAGCACCTCGCCGCCCTCGAGACGCGGATGGGCAAGCGCCTCGGTCAGGCGGACGACCCGCTGCTGGTCAGCGTGAGGTCGGGAGCCAAGTTCTCGATGCCCGGCATGATGGAGACGGTCCTCAACATCGGCCTCAACGACGACTCGGTCCTCGGGCTGGCCAAGCAGTCGGGCAACGACCGCTTCGCCTGGGACTCCTACCGCCGGCTCATCCAGATGTTCGGCAAGACCGTCCTGGGCATCGACGGCGAGCTGTTCGAGGACGCGATGGACGAGCTCAAGGGCGAGCGGGACGACACCGACCTCGACGCCGCCGACCTCCAGCGGCTGGTCGAGACCTTCAAGGGCATCGTCAGGGAGCGGACGGGCCGCGACTTCCCCGCCGACCCCCGGGAGCAGATGGACCTCGCCGTCAGGGCGGTCTTCGACTCCTGGAACGCCCCGCGCGCGATCCTCTACCGCCGCCAGGAGCGCATCCCCGCCGACCTCGGCACCGCCGTCAACGTCGTCGCCATGGTGTTCGGCAACATGGGCCCGGACTCCGGCACCGGGGTCGCCTTCACCCGCGACCCCGGCTCGGGGCGCCAGGGCGTCTACGGCGACTACCTGCGCAACGCCCAGGGCGAGGACGTCGTCGCCGGGATCCGCAACACCGTCCCCCTGCAGGAGCTGGAGACCATCAACCCGGAGGCCTACCGGGAGCTCCTCGACATCATGGCGACGCTGGAGCGGCACTACCGCGACCTGTGCGACATCGAGTTCACGATCGAGCGCGGCAAGCTGTGGATGCTGCAGACCCGGGTCGGCAAGCGCACGGCCGCCGCCGCCTTCTGCATCGCCACCCAGCTCGTTGACGAGGGCCTGATCGACATGGACGAGGCGGTCACCCGGGTCACCGGCGACCAGCTCGCCCAGCTCATGTTCCCTCGCTTCGCCGCGACGGCCGGCAACCGCAGGCTGACCACCGGCATGAACGCCTCGCCCGGCGCCGCCGCGGGCAGGGCCGTCTTCAGCTCCGAGCGGGCCGTCGAGCTGGCCGGGCAGGGCGAGGCGGTCATCCTCGTGCGGCGGGAGACCAACCCCGACGACCTCGCCGGGATGATCGCGGCCAACGGCGTGCTCACCTCCAGGGGCGGCAAGACCTCCCACGCGGCCGTGGTGGCGCGCGGCATGGGCAAGACCTGCGTGTGCGGGGCCGAGGAGCTGGAGGTCGACCCGCACGCCCGCCGCTTCACCGCGCCCGGCGGGGTCGTCGTCGACGAGGGCGACGTGATCTCGATCGACGGCGGCACCGGCGCCGTGTACCTCGGCGAGGTCCCCGTCACCGCCTCGCCGGTCGCCGAGTATTTCGAGGGCGAGCCCGCCGAGGACGAGCTGGTGCGGGCCGTCGACCGGATCATGACCCACGCCGACTCCGCACGCCGGCTCGCCGTACGGGCCAACGCCGACACCCCCGAGGACGCCGCCCGCGCCCGCCGCTACGGCGCCCAGGGCATCGGGCTGTGCCGTACGGAGCACATGTTCCTGGGGGAGCGGCGGCGGCTCGTCGAGGACCTGATCCTGGCCACGATGCCCGAGGAGCGGCAGGCCGCGCTCGACGCGCTCGAACCGCTGCAGACCGGCGACTTCACCGGCATCTTCACGGCCATGCGCGGGCTGCCGGTGACGATCCGGCTGATCGATCCGCCGCTGCACGAGTTCCTGCCCGACCTCACCGACCTGGCCGTGAAGGTGGCCCTGGCGGGGGAGGAGGCGGACGACCGCGACCGCAGGCTCCTCGAGGCGGTCAAGCGGCTGCACGAGCAGAACCCGATGCTCGGCCTGCGCGGCGTACGGCTCGGCCTGACGATCCCCGGCCTGTTCGCCATGCAGGTGCGGGCCATCGCCACGGCGGCCCGGCGGGCCGAGGGCGCCCGGGCGGAGATCATGATCCCGCTCGTCGGCGCGGTGCAGGAGCTGGAGATCGTCAGGGAGGAGGCGGAGCGGATCCTCGCCGAGGCGGGCGTGGAGGCGGCGATCGGCACGATGATCGAGATGCCGAGGGCGGCGCTGACGGCCGGGCAGATCGCCGAGGCCGCCGAGTTCTTCTCGTTCGGCACCAACGATCTGACCCAGATGACGTGGGGCTTCTCCCGGGACGACGTGGAGAGCGCCTTCTTCGGCAAGTACCTCGACCTCGGCGTCTTCGGGGTCTCGCCGTTCGAGTCCATCGACAGGGAGGGCGTCGGCCGGCTGATGCGGATCGCGGTCGAGGAGGGCAGGCGGACCCGGCCGGACCTCAAGCTCGGCATCTGCGGCGAGCACGGCGGGGACCCCGACTCGGTGCACTTCTGCCACGAGATCGGCCTCGACTATGTCTCCTGCTCGCCGTTCCGCATTCCGGTGGCCCGGCTGGAGGCGGGCCGTGCCGCGCTGACCTGCGCGGAGTCCGACACCAGATGAGTTGAAATTCCACAGAACATCCGGACTGGTTGTGGAATGACCAGGTCGGAGTGGGGGTGGTTCACCGGGCCGCGCGACACGGCCCGGTGACCGTTGAAGCCGCCCGATTGACTGATCACTCTACGTACCTACCGCAAGGGAGGGCGTGGAGTGAGAAGACGTCGCCGCCTGCCGGCGCTGGGAATCGCCGCGGCGCTGCTCTGTTCCCTCGCGACACTGCTCGGCGCCACCCCCGCCGTCTCGCTGACGCCCTCGATGGGGGTCCCGGCGGGGCAGGCGGGCCAGGAGCCGTCGCCGTCGAGGCAGTACCAGGTGGACGGCCCGGCCACCGTCGCGCAGCGCAGCGCGGTGGCCCGCACGGGGGCCGCCGTCGACGAGGTGCACGGCCGGAGCATGGTCGTCACCGCGACGCTCCAGGAGGCCGACGCCATCCGCGGGCTCGGGTTCACGGTCACCGAGCTGGCGCCCCCCGCCGAGGCCCGAGGCCCGCAGACCTTCGACTTCCCCTCGGGGGACTCCGGCTACCACAACTACGCCGAGCTCAGCACGCTGGTCGACCAGGTCGTCGCCGCCCACCCCACGATCGCCCGCAGGTTCAGCTACGGCCGCTCGTACGAGGGCCGCGACCTGATGGGCATCAAGATCAGCGACAACGTGGCCGTCGACGAGAGCGAGCCGGAGGTGCTGTTCACCGCGCACCAGCACGCGCGCGAGCACCTCACGGTCGAGATGGCGATCTATCTGCTGCGCCTGTTCACCGACAACTACGGCGGCGACGCCCAGATCACCGACCTGGTGAACACGCGGGAGATCTGGATCCTGCCCGACCTCAACCCCGACGGCGGCGAGTACGACATCGCCACCGGCTCCTACCGGTCGTGGCGCAAGAACCGCCAGCCCAACTCCGGCACCTCCAGCGTCGGCACCGACCTCAACCGCAACTGGGCCTACAAGTGGGGCTGCTGCGGCGGCTCCTCCGGCACTCCGTCAAGCGAGACCTACCGCGGCTCGGCCGCCGAGTCGGCTCCCGAGATCAAGGCGGCGGCCGACTTCGTGCGCAGCCGCGTGGTCGGCGGCGTCCAGCAGATCAAGGCGGCCATCGACTGGCACACCTACAGCGAGCTCGTCCTGTGGCCCTACGGGTACACGACGGCCGACACCGGCCCGGGCATGACGCAGGACGACCGGGACGCGCACGCCGCCCTCGGCCGGAGCATGGCGGCCACCAACGGGTACACCGCCGAGCAGGCGAGCGACCTCTACATCACCGACGGCTCGATCGACGACTGGATGTGGGGCACGTACAAGATCTTCACGTACACGTTCGAGATGTACCCCAAGGGGAGCAACCCCGGCTTCTATCCGCCGGACGAGGTGATCGACCGGGAGACCTCCCGCAACCGGGCGGCCGCGCTGCTCCTCGTGCAGAACGCCGACTGCGTCTACCGGGTCATCGGCAAGGAGTCCGCGTACTGCGGCACCGGCACGCCGCCCGCGACCGTCTACTCCGACACCTTCGAGACCGCGACCGGCTGGACGGCGAACGCGGCGGGCACCGACACGGCCACCTCGGGCGCGTGGGAGCGCGCCGACCCCGCCGCGACGTCGTCCAGCGGGGCCAAGCAGCTCGGCACCACGGTCAGCGGGAGCTACGACCTGGTCACCGGCGCCGCCGCCGGGACGAGCGCAGGGGACGGCGACGTCGACGGGGGAGTGACCACGATCACGTCGCCGCCGATCACGCTGCCGGCGTCGGGGACGCTCACGTTGTCGTTCTCCTGGTATCTCGCCCACGGGTCTAACTCCTCCGCGGCCGACTACTTCCGGGTGAAGGTGATCGGCGGCACGACGAGCACGGTCTTCGAACAGCTCGGCGCGGCCGCCGACAGGGACGGCGCGTGGAGCGTCGCCACCGCGTCGCTGACCGGGCTGGCCGGCCAGACCGTGCGGATCCAGTTCGAGGCGGCCGACCTGGCGACCGCCAGCCTCGTGGAGGCGGGCGTCGACGACGTGACGATCACGAGGACCTGATCCGTCGGGGATGCACGCCGGCACGGTCACGCCAGCACGGTCACGCCAGCACGGTCACGCCGGCGAGGGCGACCAGCGTGACAAGGGCCGTCGAGAGGGCGCCGAGCGCGACGGCCCTGCGGCCGGTGCGCAGGAGCGCGCGCAGGCGGACCGCCGCTCCCATGCCGAACAGCGCGGCGGTGAACAGCAGGGTCTCCGCGGTCTTCAGCGCCGCCAGCGCCGCGGGCGGCAGGACGCCGAGGCTGCGCAGGGCCGCCATGGCGAGGAAGCCGGCCACGAAGAGGGGCACGACGGGCGGCCTCCTGCCCTCGCCGGCGGCGGCCGTACGGCGGCGCCAGAGGGTGACTCCGGCGATGAGAGGGGCGAGCAGGACCACCCGGGTCAGCTTGACGACCACCGCGGTGGTGAGCGCCGCCCCGCCCACGGCCTGCGCCCCGCCCACGGCCTGCGCCCCGCCTGCGGCTTGCGCAGTGGCCACGACCTGGGCCACCTCGTGCACGCTCGCGCCGGCCCAGACGCCGAAGGCCTCCGGAGACAGGTGCAGGAGGCCCCGGGCCTGCGGCAGGACGGCGATCGCGAGCGAGCCGTACAGCGTCACCAGGGCGACCGCGGTCATGACGTCCTCCTCGTCGCTGTCCGTCACCCCGTCCATGGCCGCGACGGCCGCCGCCCCGCAGATGGAGAAACCGGTCGCGACGAGCAGGGACAGCTCGCGCCCCAGCCCGAGCCTGCGGCCGAGCCACTGCGTGCCGAAGAAGGTCACGGTGACCGTCACCACGACCAGCAGCAGCACCGGGAGTCCCAGAGCGAGGACGTCGGGAAGGGCGAGCTGCGCGCCGAGGAGGACGATCCCGAGCCGCAACGGCCCCCTGGCGGCGAACTCGAGTCCGGGACGCAGGGCGGGTGAGGACACGCCCACGTTGGTCATGACGGCGCCGAGGACGAGCGCCGCCATCAGCGGGCTGACGGCGGGGACGAGCGCGTTGACGGCGGTGGCCAGGGCCACCCCGGCGGTCGTCACGAGCAGTCCCGGAAGCGGGGAACGGGCAGCGGTGGTCCGCGTGAGAGACGGAGGCATGCGGAGATCGTCGCGAAGTCCCATATGCCCCGGTAGCCACCGATTTTGCAACGGGTCATACGGTTGCCGTATGACCGTACGGTGGCCGGACCTGGCCAGCCTCGAACTGCTGCTCCTGGTGGCGGAGCAGGGCAGCCTCGGGAAGGCGGCGAAGCTGCACGGCATCACGCAGGCGTCCGCCAGCCGCAGGCTCGACACGCTGGAGCGGGAGCTGGGGGTGCCGCTGCTGCACCGCTCGACCACGGGCTCGCGCCTCACCCCGCAGGGCCAGGTCGTCGTGGACTGGGCCCGCGCCGCGCTGGCGGCGGCGACCGACCTGCTCACGGGGGTGCGGGCCCTTCGCGGGCGGGGCGACGCCCGCGTGCGGGTGGCCGCGAGCATGACCGTCGCGGAATACCTGATGCCCGGCTGGCTGGTGGCGCTGCGCCGCGTGCTGCCCGACGTCGAGGTGGGGCTGCGCGTGGTCAACTCCGGCGAGGTCTGCCGGATGGCGACGGACGGCGAGATCGACGCGGGCTTCATCGAGTCGCCCGTCGTGCCGCGGGAGCTGACCTCCTGGCCGGTCGCGGAAGACCGGCTCGTCGTCGTGGTGGCCCCGGGCCACGCGTGGGCCCGGCGCGGGGAGCCCCTGCACGAGGAACCTCTGCGCCGGGCCGACCTGGCCGCGACACCGCTGGTGGTGCGCGAGCCCGGCTCGGGCACCCGCTACGCCCTCGACCGCCTCCTGACCGGGCCGGACGTCGCCCCGCCGATCCTGGAGCTGTCCTCCAACGCCGCGGTGAAGGTGGCGGTGGAGACCGGGGTCGCCCCGGCGGTCCTCAGCCATCTCGCCGTGGCCGCCGAACTGCGCGACGGGCGCCTGATCGAGGTGCCCGTCGCCGATCTCGACCTGCGGCGGCCGCTGTTCGCGGTGTGGCGGGCCAGGACCCGGCTGACCGGCGCCGCCGCCGAGCTCGTCCGCCTCGCCCGGACCCCCGCCCACGGCACCTCGGGCTCCTAGGCCCACTCCCAGCGGATGCCGCGCACGCCGGGCCGGGCGCCGGTGTCCACCAGGTGGGCGGTCCCGAACGCGTCGACGCGCAGCTCACCGGCGTCCCCCGGCGGCGCCGACGCGTCCGGGGACCAGGTGTGGAAGCACCGCACCGGCAGCCGCCCGCCCGTGAACCGCACCTGCACCAGATGCTGCTCGACCGGGTCCCGCAGGCGCCGGTCGTACCGATCGGCGGCGGCGACGGCCGTGACGTACTCCACGACGTGGGTCTCGCCGGGGGCGAGCGGATGCGGGAAGATCAGCTCGGTCAGGGGGCCGGTCCCGTCGTCGTCGCCGCGGCCGGGCCGGCAGCCCTCGGTGCGCAGCAGCCGGGTGCCCGGCGGATGGGCGACCACGTACCGGTCCACGCCCGGCGCGGTGGCCCGCAGCACGACCCGGGCGCTCACCCGGTGCCGCCGGCCGGCGCCCACCACCACCTGCTCGTGGTGGCTGAGCACGGTGAGCGTCTCCGGCCGACGGCCTCGCGGGCGGGGCGGCCCGAGCAGGCCGATCAGCGCGTACTCCGGCAGGGACAGGATGGCTTCGAGCTCCCGGACCGCCGCCAGCGAGGCGGCCCGCTCGGGCCGGGAGCGGCCACGCTGCCAGTAGCTGAGGCTGGACAGGCTGACGTGGACGCCCCGCTCGCGCAGCCGTGAGTGCAGGCGGTCGAGGCTCAGCCCCCGGGCGCGGATGGCGGCCCGCAGGGCACGCTCGAAGGGCCCGGATCGGAGGACCTCCGCGAGCTCGTTGTCCACCACCAGGGCTCCTCCTCGGAAGCGCCAGGGCGGGAAAAACCGAGTATCACTCGCGACCGCGTACCGGGCAAGAGGGCAATCTTCCATCGGACTACCGGATCTGTCGTGAAACCGGACCTTCGCGGGTACGCTCCATTCCCCGCCGCCACGGGGCTTGCCACAGGGAAGGAGGACGCATGGCCCGCTACGACGAGCACGACCAGGCACGGTGGGTGCCGGAGCCGCCGGGTAACCCCGAGCGGAGCGCGTTCGAGCGGGACCGGGCACGCGTGCTCCACAGCGCCTCGCTGCGCAGGCTCGCCGCCAAGACGCAGGTGGTGGCCCCCGCCGACTGCACCGGCCTGCACAGCCCCCGTACACGGCTGACCCACTCCCTGGAGTGCGCGCAGATCGGCCGGGAGATGGGCAAGGTCCTCGGCTGCGATCCCGACCTGGTGGAGACCGCCTGCCTCGCCCACGACCTCGGCCATCCCCCGTTCGGCCACAACGGGGAGGCCGCCCTCGACGAGCTGGCCACGCCGTGCGGCGGGTTCCAGGGCAACGCGCAGAACCTGCGCCTGCTGACCCGGCTGGAGGCCAAGGTCATCACCGAGGACGGCCGCAGCGCCGGGCTCAACCTCACCCGCGCCGCGCTCGACTCGGTCTGCAAGTATCCCTGGGCCGGGTCCTCCTGCCGGGTCCCCGGCGTCCCGCTCGCCGCCGAGGGCCAGCCGTACTGCGTCTACCCCGACGACCTGGCGGTCTTCCGCTGGGTGCGGGAGGGGGCGCCCGACTACGTGCTCGGCTTCGAGGCGCAGGTCATGGACTGGGCCGACGACGTGGCCTACTCGGTGCACGACCTGGAGGACGCGCTGACGTGCGGCCACGTCACGATGGCGGCCCTGCGGGACCCCGAGGAGCGGCTGGAGGTGTGCCGCCTGACGAGGGAGTGGTACGCGCCCGACGCCGGCCTGGAGGAGCTGTCGGAGACCTTCGCCCGGCTGCTCGCCGAGCCGCTGTGGCCGGCCGCCTTCGACGCCGGGCTGGCCGACCTGGCCGCGCTCAAGCGGCTCACCAGCGCGCTCATCGGCCGGCTGTGCCGCTCCGCCCAGGACGCCACCCGCGAGGCGTACGGCTGCCGCCCCACGCCGGGAGGCGGGGGCCGACACGACCGGTACGACGCGGACCTGGTGGTGCCGAGGGCCACCCGTCTGGAGTGCGCGCTGCTCAAGGGAGTGACGGCCCGCTACGTGATGTCCCGGGAGGCCCACCACGCCGTCCAGGCCCGGCAGCGCGAGATCATCGCCGAGCTGGGCGACCTCATCCTGCGCGGCGCCCCCGCGACGCTGGAGCCGGCCCTGCGCCAGCAGTTCGAGCAGGCCGCCGACGACGCGGGGCGGCTGCGCGCGGTGGTCGACCAGATCGCCTCACTGACCGACGCCTCCGCCATGGGCTGGCACCGCCGCCTGTCGGCGGCGACGCACCGCCTCAGGGCCGGTTGACCCCGCCCCGCCTCCGCGTCAGCAGGGCCGGCTGACCCGCCGTGCCACCTCCGCCGCCGTTCGCACGAAGGCGGCCAGCGCCCGCGACCGCGCGTCCTGCGGCCAGGCCAGGACCAGCGTCGTCGGCGGCGCGTCGGCCACGGGCACGCCGACGAGGTCGTGACGCAGGTTCGCCCGTATCGACTCGGGGACGACCGCCACGGCCCGGCCGAGCGCGACGAGGTGCATGAGCTGGCCGCTTTCGGCGATCCGGTAGAAGCCCTCGGGGACGGCCCCCGGCCATCGCGGCAGCGGCTCGCCGTCGAGGTCCGCCATCGACAGCTCCGCGCGCCCGGCGAGCCTGTGCCCCCGCGGCAGCACCGCGACCTGGCTTTCCACCAGCAGTTCCTCGACCGCCAGGCCGGTCAGGTCCTCGCGCGGGGCGTGCAGCAGGGCGGCGTCGGCCCGGCCGTCCCGCACCATCGCCCCCCGCTCCCGCGCGCTGAAGACGATGTCGACGGGCAGCGCGCCCGGCGTGGCCGCGTACGCCGCGAGGATCTCCGGCAGCAGGTCCGCGTCCCCGCCCGGTTTGGCGGCGAGCACGAGCGAGGGCTCGCTCAGGCCGGCCCGCCGGGTCCTGCGCACGGCCGCCGACACCGCGGCGAGCGCGGCGTGGCCCTCCCGCAGCAGCGTCTCACCCGCTTCCGTCAGCGCCACCGTGCGGTGGTCGCGATCCAGCAGCCGCACACCGAGGCGGCGTTCGAGCCGCTGGATCGCCCGCGACAGCGGCGGCTGCGCGATGCCGAGCCGCCGGGCCGCACGCCCGAAGTGCAGCTCCTCGGCCACCGCCACGAAATAGGCCAGCTCCCGCGTCTCCACGGTGTCGTCACCGGCGGTCATACCGCGAGGGTATCGCCCGTGACCGAGACGGTGTTGGGCGCCGCGGGGGACGAGGTGATGGGCTTGCCCCCATGAAAAGCACCGACACCGTCGCCCTGGTCACGGGCGCGAACAAGGGGATCGGCCTTGAGATCGCCAGGCAGCTCGGCGAACTCGGCATGACCGTGCTGCTCGGGGCGCGCGACCCGGGACGCCGGGACGAGGCGACCGCGAAGCTGCGGGCGGAGGGCCTGGAGGTCCACCCGCTGACGATCGACGTCACCGGCGAGGAGAGCGTGCGGTCGGCGGCGGCGCGGGTGGGGGAGCGGTTCGGCCGCCTCGACGTGCTCGTCAACAACGCCGGCATCTCGGGCGGGACGCGGCAGACGCCCGGCTCGGCCGACCTCGGCGTCGTGCGCGAGGTGTTCGAGACCAATCTCTTCGGCGTCATCCGGGTGACCGACGCGATGCTGCCGCTGCTGCGGCGGTCGGCGGCGGGCCGGATCGTCAACGTGTCCAGCGGCACGGCGTCGATGGCGCACATGACCGACCCCGGCCACTACTTCACCGACAGGCCGAGCTTCGCGGCCTATCCGCCGTCGAAGGCCGCGCTCAACATGCTCACCGTGCAGTACGCCAAGCAGTTGCGCCCGCTCGGCATCCTGGTCAACGCCATCGCCCCCGGGCCGTGCGACACCGACTTCGCCAGGGATCTCGGCAGGTCCCTGCCGCGTACGGCGGCGCAGGGCGCGGCGGTCGCGGTGAAGCTCGCGACGCTCGGCCCCGACGGACCGTCGGGCGGGTTCTTCGACGAGGACGGGCCCGTGCCTTGGTGACCCGTGCCTTGGTGACCCGTGCCCTAGTGACGCGTGCCCTGGCGACCGTGCTCTTCTAAAGCGGGATGACCACGACGTCGTCGTCGTTGCCGTTCTTCTTCTTTTTCTTCGTGGGCGGCTTGGTCTCGTCCGGGGTGGGCGTGGGCTGCGTGGACGAGTTGGAAGCGCACAGTTGCGTGCAGGGCGGGGTCGCGCCCTGCTCCTTGCGCAGCGTGAGCATGGCCTTGCGCGGCGAGACGGTGCGGTTGCCGTCGTCCCAGGCGTCCAGGTAGGGCCACGGCGGCACGACGCCTCGCCGCACCCACCAGTACTGGGGCGCGGCCGGCCACGAGATGGCGAAGTAGAGGTTGCTCGCGGTGTCGCGCGCGTTGCCCGTGTTGCCCACCCGGCCGAGCAGCTGCCCGGCCTTGACCTTGGCGCCCGGCGTGATGTCCTGCTCCACGGAGTCGAGGTGGCCGCCGAGGTACAGCACGCCGTCCTCGCCCTTGACCGTGACGAACCGGCCCTCCCGGTCGGCGCCGCGGTCGGTCGAGGGCGTCCAGAGGTTCTTGACGTTGACCTCCTGGACCACCCCGTCGACCGGCGACACGAACGCGCATCCCTTGGCCGCCCAGATGGTGGTCTTGGGAAGCACGAGCAGCTTGCGGGAGTACGACACCTTGCAGCCCTTGATGGGGAAGGCGTACGTGTAGGGGGACATCTTCGGCGGCGGGACCCGCACCGGCTCGTCCCCCGGCGGAGGCACGACGTGGCTGGGCTGGGAGTCGTCGCTGGCGGCCGTGACGCCGCCTCCCGGCGGCGGCGTGGGCGGCAGCGTGCTCACTCCCGCGACCCCGGCGGGCGCGCCGCAGGACGCCGCGACGAACGCGGCGCCGGCGAGGGCGGCCAGTCTCCCCGATCGCATGATCTCCACCTGGTCGACGTTACCGAACCTTTCCTTTGTAACGGACCAAGGCGTACATCACGACCGGTTCGGGAAAGTCGTGACATGTCCTCGACCACTCGCGGTGGGGCGTCCGGGCTGTCGGGGGCAGGCTCTAGACTCGCCAGCGTGGCAGGGCGAAGCGGTCGGATCAGTGACGAGGACATCGCGCTCGTGCGGGAGCGCTCGCCGATCGCCGACGTCGTCGGCGAGCACATCCAGCTCCGCAACGCCGGCGGGGGCAACCTGAAGGGGCTGTGCCCGTTCCACGACGAGAAGTCGCCCTCGTTCAACGTCACCCCGGCCCGGGGCTACTACTACTGCTTCGGCTGCGCCGAGGGCGGCGACGTCATCACATTCGTCCGCAAGATCGAGAACCTGACGTTCACCGAGGCCGTCGAGCGACTCGCCCAGCGGGCCGGCATCCAGCTCCGCTACGAGCAGGGCGGCTACGTGCCCGGTCGCGAGCAGGGCGAGCGGTTGCGGCTGATCGAGGCGCACCGCGCCGCCGCCGAGTTCTACGCCGAGCGGCTGTCCAGCCCGGACGCGGCCCCGGGGCGGCGCTTCCTGTCCGAGCGCGGCTTCGAGCGGGCAGACGCCGAGCACTTCGGCGTCGGCCACGCGCCGAACGAGTGGGAGGCGCTGGCGCGGCACCTGATGGCCCGCGGGTTCACCTCCCAGGAGCTGATCAAGGGCGGACTGGCCCGCGAGGGCAGGCGCGGTCCCGTCGACCGGTTCCGCGGCCGGCTGATCTGGCCGATCCGCGACATCACCGGAGACGTCATCGGCTTCGGCGCGCGCAAGCTGCTCGACTCCGACGACGGCCCCAAATACCTGAACACCCCGGAGAGCCCGATCTACCACAAGAGCTCGGTGCTGTACGGCGTGGACCTCGCCAAGCGGGAGATCGCCAAGCGGTCCCAGGCCGTCATCGTGGAGGGCTACACCGACGTCATGGCCTGCCATCTGGCCGGCGTGCCGACCGCGGTGGCCACCTGCGGCACCTCCTTCGGGGAGGACCACATCAAGGTCCTGCGCCGGCTGCTGCTCGACCAGGCGGAGTTCCGGGGTGAGGTGATCTTCACCTTCGACGGTGACTCGGCGGGGCAGAAGGCCGCCCTGCGCGCCTTCCAGGACGAGCAGAAGTTCGTCACGCAGACCTTCGTCGCCGTGCAGCCCGACGGCCTCGACCCCTGCGACCTGCGGGTCAAGCAGGGCGACGCCGCCGTGCGCGACCTGATCGCCGGCCGCGAGCCGCTGTTCGCCTTCGCGATCCGCAGCACCCTGTCCCGCTACGACCTCGACACGAACGAGGGACGCCTGGCCGCGCTCGACGCCGCCGCGCCCGTCGTGGCCTCGATCAAGGACCCGGGGCTGCGCAAGACCTACGTGGTGGACCTCGACCGCTGGCTCGGCTTCATGGACGAGGGCTTCGTCATCCAGCGCGTACAGCAGGTCGTGGGGCGGACGCAGGAGGGCGGGCGCGCCCCGGGGCGGCAGCAGGGCCGGCAGCAGGGGGCGCATGGAGCCGCGCCCGCGCGGTCCGCCCCGGTGCGGCAGGAGCCCCTGGACCCCGCCGTCCGTTTGGAGGCGGAGGCGCTCAAGCTCGCCGTTCAGCGGCCCGCGCTGCTCGGGCCGGAGTTCGACGCGCTCGGCGCGGCGACGTTCACCCTGCCCGAGCACGTCGTGCTGTACGAGGTCATCGTGGCGGCGGGGGGGACCGCCGCCGGAGGGCCCGGCGGGCGGGAGTGGGTCGACCGACTGCTTGAGCAGGCCGACGCCGGGACGTCCGGCGGGACCGGCATCGACCTGAGGTCGCTCGTCACCCGGTTCGCGGTCGAGGCCGTGCGCGCCGACGTCAACGTCGAGGAGCGCTACGGCGCGGCCGTCCTGGCCAAGATTCAGGAGGTCGCGGTCGGCCGGGCCGTCACGCAGGTGAAGTCGCGGCTGCAGCGGCTCAACCCGGTCGAGGAGCAGCAGGAATACAACCGGCTGTTCGGCGAACTCGTTGCGCTGGAACAGCAGCGACGTGTGTTGCGAGAACGCGCCAGCGGGGCCTGAATAAACGTCCCTTTCCAGATCTCACAGCCGCCAAACATATGTTTTGATCTCGATTCGGTATTGACTTCCGCCTTACCTTGGGTGACAAAAATAGGCCTGCCATTTAGTGGTGCCTTTCCTGCACACTGTGTTGCGTGGGTGCATCGGTGCTGCCAAGCAGGCCGCCATCGGTAGACCAGGTGGCGGACCTCGTCGCTAAGGGAAGGGAACGCGGGAGCGTCACGGTTGACGACGTGGCCGCCGCGCTCGACCGATCCGAGTTGCCCGCCGACGCGCTGGAGCGCGTCGTGCGGATGCTCGCCGAGAACGGGGTTGAGGTCCTCGAGCCGCAAGGCGACGAGGAGCCCGGCAAGCCGGACGAGGAGGATGTCGGCAAACGTGCTCCGACCAGCGACCTGGTCAGGATCTACCTCCGGGAGATCGGCAGGGTTCCGCTGCTCACCGCCGAGGAGGAGGTGGAGCTGGCCAAGGCCATCGAGGCCGGTCTGTTCGCGGAGGACAAGCTCTGCGAGAGCCCCGCCGCCAGGTTCGCCAGGCCCGAGCTGGAAGACCTGGTCTGGGAGGGCGTCCGCGCCAAGCAGCGGCTCATCGAGGCCAACCTCAGGCTCGTGGTCTCCATCGCCAAGCGCTATGTGGGCCGCGGAATGCTGTTCCTGGATCTCATTCAGGAAGGCAATCTCGGTCTCATCCGCGCGGTCGAGAAATTCGACTACACCAAGGGATACAAGTTCTCGACCTATGCGACCTGGTGGATTCGTCAGGCGATCACCCGGGCGATCGCCGACCAGGCGAGAACGATCAGGATTCCCGTGCACATGGTCGAAACGATCAACAAATTGGTCCGCGTGCAGCGGCAGCTCCACCAGGATCTCGGCCGGGAGCCCGCCCCCGAGGAGATCGCCGCCGAGATGGACCTGCCCATCGACCGCGTGGTGGAGATCCAGCGCATCGCGCAGGAGCCGGTCTCGCTCCAGGCGCCCATCGGCGAGGAGGACTCCGACCTCGGCGACTTCATCGAGGACGCCGACGCGGTGGTGCCGATGGAGGCCGCGGCCTTCATCATGCTGCAGGACCAGCTCGACGACATCCTGGCCACGCTGTCGGAGCGCGAGCAGCGGATCATCCAGCTGCGGTTCGGTCTTTCCGACGGCCACCCCCGCACGCTGGAGGAGGTCGGCCGGGAGTTCGGCGTGACGCGTGAGCGCATCCGCCAGATCGAGTCCAAGACGCTGGCCAAGCTGCGCCACCCCACCCGGGCCCAGACGCTCCGGGACTACCTGGACTGACGGCGGCCGCCCGGGACTGCCGGACTGACGCCTCGACCGCGGACGAGCGCCTCCCGCCCTCTGGGGAGGCGCTCGTCGCGTTCCGCGGCCGCCCGGCCTCTTTGCGGAACGCGTGCCCCGCGCCCGGGGCCGTACGACGGGGGCGATCGGGCCGCCGGATAGCCTCGGGGGTGTTAACGGTCGTCGTACGCTGGCGGTGCTCCCTTGACTCCTCAGAAGCCCTCACTGTCCCGCCTGTTCGGCTCCCGGCTGCCCCGTGAGGTCCGTACGGCTCTCGCCCTGGAGAGCGGCGAGCGCCCGATCAGCCACGCGTGTACGCCTGAGGGCGGCCACATCGTCGCCACCACCCTGGCGCTGCACCTGCCGGACGGGCCGCGCCTGCCATGGCACCTCATGGACAAGGCCGTATGGGACGAGGAGGGCGTGACGGTCACGATGACGGACGGAGCCGTCCACCGGGCCCTCCTGCCCGAGCCGGGCAGCCTGCCGGAGACGATCCGCGAGCGGGTGACCTCGACGATCGTCGCGAGCCGCCATGTGACCATCAACGGCCGCGGGGGAGTGCGCCTGGTCGCCCGCCGCATTCCCGGCTACGACACCCCGCGCTGGGAGTTCATCTTCGACCCGGGGCTCGACGCCGACGACCCGGGTCTGCGCGCCCACGCCGAGCAGGCCCTCGAAGAGGTACGCCGCAGCCTCGGCGTCTGATCGATCCGGCGCGGCCCGAAGCGCCTGCGGCGATCCGGGCCCAGGCCGCCTCTCGATTCTCCGGCGCGCTCGCGCGGCGGCGTCGCGGACGGTCTTCCTAGCGCTCCGGAAAAGCGGCGAGCCCCCGGCGCATGCGGGGGCCCGCCGATGGTGCGTCACGCACCGTCCGGGCCGGCCCTCCGCGGGGAGGCGGAGTCGGACCGGGACCTGTGTGGAATCGGGCTGTGCGTGGGACGGACCCGGCCTCGGGAATGGTTCAGGGGATCTGGTCGGCGCCGGCCGGCCAGCCGGTGGCCGTGCCGACCCGGTCGGTCCTGTCGGCCTCCCAGGTCTCCGTCTTCCTCAGGAACGGCACCTTGTCGCCCGCGAGGTCCTTGGCCTTGCCCGCCACCTTCGACGCCTGGGCGCCGACCAGCCCCGCCGCCTCCTGCACCGTGGGGCTGTCCGCGAACCGCTGCGCGAAACGCTTGATCTGCTCGTAGCGCTCACGCCCGGCCCGCGTGCCGAGGATGTAGCCGACGGCCAGCCCGGTGGCGAACATCGCCTTGTATCGCATCTTCCACCTCCGCGCTCGTGTTCCCCGCCCCCCTACCCCGAGGGCTTGTCTCTATCCAACAGCAGCCGTTCCGGCCCCGCCCGGGCGGGCTCCCGGGGCCGTCCGGGCGCTCTTTGCCGTACGCCGATCAAGACCCGACGACTCACGGACGGAATGGATGTGACAGACACCCCCCGGAGTGCGCTAATCTAGTTCCGCGCCGCAAGGAAAGCCGAAAGGCCGGAACGAGCGGAGCAGAGCACGATCCCGTGTAGCTCAATCGGCAGAGCAGCCGGCTGTTAACCGGCAGGTTATAGGTTCGAGTCCTATCGCGGGAGCATTTCACCCCGGGGCGGTGGTCACAGACCACCGCCCCGGGGTTTTTGCGGGCTGCGGTGCGGGTCGCCGCAGCAGCGGTCGCATCTATCAAGACGGACCAATTCCCTGCCACGTTCGGTCACGTAGGGGATTCCGTGGTCCAACTGCGGGTGCACTGGTCGAGTGGCGCGGGTGGGGGAGGCTTCGGATACGCCGGTGTGCGGATTTGGCGGACAAATCCGGGGACGTCGGGGAAAGATGTGATCGCCGTGGCCGTACCGGTCGCGGCTGCCGCGGACCACGGACGGCGCAGTGGGGTGAGGGCCACTGCGGGAAGGGTGTCGCCGCCGGCCCGGAACCGGTGCGGGGCGCCCGTGAGCGCGAAGTGTGTGGCGGTCGTGCTGACTTGGCGAAAATCGAAGAAGACCCCTGCGCCCGTACGGGAGCGCGGGGAGGAGATCGACAGGCGGGAGGCGGAGAACTTCATCCGGCTCCACCACGCGGAGAACCCGGTGGCGGGCCCGGTGGAGATCCGGCTCCGGGAGGTCCTCGCGGAGATCGACCAGACGGGGACGTACACGCACACCACGGGCGAGCTGACCTTCGGCGCGCGGGTGGCGTGGCGCAACAGCAGCAGGTGCATCGGGCGCCTCTACTGGCGGTCCATGCAGGTCCGTGACCGGCGGCACGTGGACACCGCCGACGGCGTGGCCGAGGAGTGCGTCGAGCACCTCAGGGCGGCCACCGGTAGGGGCAGGATCCGCCCCACCATCACCGTGTTCGCCCCCGACCGGCCGGGGGAGCCGGCGCCGCGGATCCACAACGACCAGCTCATCCGGTACGCCGGGTACGTACGCGAGGACGGCTCGGTCCTCGGCGACCCGGCGAACGCCTCGATCACCGAGCGGGCCCTGCGCATGGGCTGGAGGAGGGAGGGCACGAGGTTCGACGTCCTGCCGCTGATCGTGGAGGCCAAGGGCGCCCTGGTCCTGCGGGAGGTGCCGGGCGAGGTGGTCCTGGAGGTGCCCCTCCGGCACCCGGCCTTCCCGTGGTTCGCCGGCCTCGGGCTCAGGTGGCACGCCGTTCCGGCGATCTCGAACATGTCGCTGGAGATCGGCGGCGTCACCTACCCGTGCGCGCCGTTCAACGGCTGGTACATGGGCACCGAGATCGGCGCGCGCAACCTCGCCGACCGGGATCGCTACGACCAGCTCCCGGTCATCGCGGAGCGGCTCGGGCTCGACACCTCCCACGAGCGGACGCTCTGGCGCGACCAGGCGCTGGTGGAGCTCAACGTCGCCGTGCTGCACTCCTTCGCGGAGGACGCCGTCACGATCACCGACCACCACACCGAGGCACGGCGGTTCCTGACCCACCTGGAGCGGGAGGAGCACAGCGGGCGCGTCTGCCCCGCCGACTGGTCCTGGATCGTGCCGCCCCTGTCCGGCGCCGCTACACCGGTCTTCCACCGCTACTACGACGACGTACGGCTCACGCCGGCCTACGTCCACCGCCCTCCCCTGGTGTAGAACCGTGTAGAACATAGTTCGGGTTAGGGCCCGTGGTTGGGTTGAGGAGGGTGCGATGGTGGTGCTGTCCGAGGACGACGGCGGCGTGCGGATCCTGACGTTGAACCGGCCGGAACGGCTGAACGCCTGGACCGCCGAGATGGGACGGCGCTACTTCGACCTGCTGGAGGAGGCCGACCGCGACCCGTCCGTACGGGCGATCGTGGTGACCGGCGCGGGGAAGGGCTTCTGCGCCGGGGCCGACTTCGCGGACCTGACGGCCATCCGATCCGGCGACTACGCCCGCGACAACACAAACGAGCGGGACGAGCGGCCGACCACCTTCCCCACCACCCTGCGGACGCCGGTCGTCGCCGCGGTCAACGGCGCGTGCGCCGGTCTGGGGGTGGTCCACGCGCTCGTGTGCGACGTGGTCGTCACCGCCGACGACGCCAAGTGGACGACCGCGTTCTCCCGGCGCGGGCTCATCGCCGAGTGGGGCCTGGGCTGGATCCTGCCGCGGCTGGCGGGGCAGGCGCGGGCGATGGACCTGCTGCTGTCCGGCCGGGTCTTCACCGGCGCGGAGGCGTGCGCCATGGGCCTCGCCGTACGCGCCGTGCCGGGGGAGCGGCTGCTCGCCGAGGCCGTCGCGTACGCGAAGGAGCTGGCCACCCAGTGCTCGCCCACCTCGATGGCCGTGATCAAGCGGCAGATCTGGGGCGGCTGGCAGGCGGGGCTCGACGAGGCCAGGGAGGAGGCCATACGGCTGATGATGGAGTCGTTCCGGCGGCCGGACTTCGCCGAGGGAGTGGCGAGCTTCCTCGAACGCCGGCCGCCGGACTTCCCACCTCTTGGGTGATACCTCAGCGGACGCGGTGGGCGCCGGCCGCAGGGGTGGCCGGCAGGAACGTCGGCGCGGCCCAGCCGCGCTCGGCGTAGGCCCGCTCCACGGTGGAGCGGACCCGGTCCACCCGGTCGTCGGCGACGAGCGCGATGGCCGAGCCGCCGAAGCCGCCGCCGGTCATCCGCGCCCCGCGGGCGCCGCCCCGCACCGCGGCCTCGACCGCCACGTCCAGTTCCGGGCAGGAGACCTGGTACTGATCCCGGAGAGACAGGTGCGAGGCGTTCAGCAGAGCGCCGATCTCCTGTACGGCTCCCGCCCGCAGCAGCCCGATGACGGCCTCCACCCGGTGGTTCTCGGTGACGACGTGCTGGGTGCGGGCCCGCTCGTCGCCGCTGAGCCTCGACAGGGCCGCGGCGAGGTCGGTGACGTCCCGCAGCGACGCGACGCCGAGGTGCTTGGCCGCGTTCTCGCAGTCCTGGCGCCGCTTGGCGTACTGCCCGTCGGCCAGTTCGTGGTGCACGCCGGTGTTGATGATGAGGATCTGCAGGCCGTACGCCGACAGGTCGAACGGAACGGAGCGGCTGGCCAGCGAGCGGCAGTCGAGGAACAGCGCGTGCCCCTCCTTGCTCAGCGCCGAGGCCGCCTGGTCCATGATCCCGCACGGCATGCCGACGAACTCGTTCTCGGCCTTCTGGCACAGCCTGGCCAGCTCCATCGGCTCCAGGCCCAGGCCGTACAGGTCGCTCAGGGCGAGCCCGACGGACACCTCCAGCGCCGCGCTGGAGGACAGCCCGGCGCCCTTGGGCACGTCGCCGTCGATCACGATGTCCGCGCCGCGCACCGGCAGCCCGGCGCCGCGCAGGGTCGAGACGACTCCGGCGGGGTAGCGGGCCCAGCCCTCGGCCCGTTCGACGTCCTCCAGGACCTGCTCCTCGCCGGGGGCCTGGAGGGAGGAGATCCGGACCGTGAGGTCCTCGCGGGGGCTGACGGCGGCGGTGACGCCCCACGGCACCGCGAACGGCAGCACGAAGCCGTCGTTGTAGTCGGTGTGCTCACCGATCAGGTTGACCCTGCCGGGCGCGTGCCAGACCCCGGCGGGCTCGCCGCCGTACGCCTGCCGGAAAGCATCAACAACGCTCATAGTCGCACACTCCTCAACATCGCAGCCTCCCCGGTAGGGTAGCGGCCCCGGGGGGTGCGGACGTGCCAGGGCCCGGCTCCGAAGTCCCGGGCCGGGCCCTGATCCGTCAGGCGGATCTCACATCGCGGACACCGTGGCCCGCTCGTCGGGGACGCAGTGCGTCATCTTCAGGCCCGAGACGTCGCGCGGGCCGTTCTTGCCGAGGTTGGACAGGCGCTCCCTGTCCTCGTCGGTCAGGTCCTGGCTCGCCAGCGGCTCCAGGTGCTTGACGTCGTCCGGCGTGATGCCGAGCCCCTCGCCGACGCGCAGCCCGAGGTCGTCCTCGACCAGCAGGAAGTGCCAGACCATGCGCTCCTGGATCGGCCGGTCGCACTGCGACAGCATGGTGACGAAGTTCTCCACCAGGTCGTCGCGCTCCCACTGCTCCATGAGCATGTAGCGCTGGCCCGCCTGCTTGTAGTCGTTGGTCCGCGGAATGCGCTTGCGGGTGAGCCTGCCGACGATCTCCGGGCCCTGCTCGTCGTGCGTCGCGAACTGCCCCTCGCGCAGCCCGCCGGTGATCGAGGGCTCGTAGTTGACGTGCGGATTCTCGCCCCCCTGGTCCTGCTGGTAGGTCATGAGGCCGTCGCGCTGGTTGGTCCGCACGTCGGCGTTCTTGGCCTGGTTGACCGGCAGTTGCAGGTAGTTCGGCCCGACGCGGTAGCGCTGGGTGTCGCTGTAGGAGAACGTGCGGCCCACCAGCATCTTGTCGTCGGAGAAGTCCAGCCCGTCGACGAGGACGCCGGTGCCGAAGGAGATCTGCTCGTTCTCGGCGAAGACGTTGTCCAGGGTCCGGTTCAGGACCATCCGGCCGACCGGCTTGGCCGGGAAGATCTCCTCCGGCCAGACCTTGGTGTCGTCCAGCGGGTCGAAGTCCAGCTCGGGGTGCTCGTCGTCGCTCATCATCTGGACGAGCAGCTCCCACTCCGGGTGGTCGCCGCGCTCGATGGCGTCGTGCAGGTCCTTCGTGGCGTGGCCCAGCTCGTGGGCCTGGATGCGTGCGGCGTCCTCGGCCGTCATGCTCCTGACCCCCTGCTTGGGCATCCAGTGGTACTTCACCAGCACGGTCTCGCCCTGCGCGTTGACCCACTTGTAGGTGTTCACCCCGAAGCCCTGCATGTGCCGGTAGTCCGCCGGGATGCCGCGCGGGCTGAACAGGTTTACGATCATGTGCATCGTCTCGGGGCTCTGCGACATGAAGTCGAAGATCCGGTTCGGCTCCTGCCGGAAGGTGACCGGGTCCGGCTTGAGCGCGTGGATCACGTCGGGGAACTTGATGGCGTCGCGGATGAAGAACACCGCGAGGTCGTTTCCGACGAGGTCCCAGTTGCCGTCCTCGGTGTAGAACTTCACGGCGAACCCGCGTGGGTCGCGGGCGCACTCGGACGAGTCGCGCCCACCGATCACCGTCGAGAACCGCACCGCCACGTCGGTGCGCTTGCCGGCTTCCTGGAACAGCTTCGCCCTCGTGAACCGGGCGATCGGCTCGTCGCCCCACATGCCGTACGCCTCGAAGAAGCCGTACGACGTCGTGCCGCGCGCGTGCACCACCCGTTCCGGGATGCGCTCCCGGTCGAAGTGACTCATCTTCTCCAGGAACTGGTAGTTCTCGAGAGTGGCCGGGCCGCGCGCGCCGACCGTCCGCTGGTTCTGGTTGTCGTAGACCGGGTGCCCTTGACGGTTGGTCAGCACCGGACGCTCGTCCCCGGGCTCCGGCCCCTTGCTCGACACGTCCGTCATGGGAGGGCTCCTCTCGCTATTTGATCTCATTTGAGCTATTTGTCCTCTTCAATACCTCCCTTTCCGCTTTTTGCCGAGGTATTCGTCTCGGCGCCCTCAGGAGAGGAGATCCTGGAACGCCCGGAGCACGCGGGGGAGTGATCGCAGGGCGCCGTGCATGTGGTCCACCGCCCCGACGTCCACCAGGCGTACCTCGGCCCCGCTCGCCAGCAGGTCGTCGCGGCACAGCCGGGCGTTGGCGATCGCCACGTCGCGGTCGCCCCGGGAGGCGTACAGCCTGACGGGAACCCGGGGCCGCCAGCCGGTGCAGGTCGTGTCGTTGGCGCGCAGCGCTTCGAGGAACGCGCCCGAGGGCTGCCTGACCTGGGCCGTGAACTCGTCGGTCAGCAGCTCGGCCGGGCTCGCCGGGAGCGCGGCGGCGATCTGCTCCTCGGTGTGCCGCCCGTCGAAGAGCCCCTCCACCGTCGTGTCGTACGGCGCGCGGAACGCCTGGCCGGGCGTGTCGTACAGGTGGTGGAGGCGGTTCATCGAGGTCATCCAGTACGCGAGGTAGAACGTCGCGATGTGCGGCTCGATGTCTCCGGACAGGATGGCGGGCAGTTCGGCCCGCTCCACGGCGTACGGCCCGCTGATCGGGGCGAGCGCGGCGAGCCGGAGGCCGGACACGGCGCCCTGCTGGAGTGCGCGGCCCAGCGCCATCGCGGCCTGCCCGCCCTGGGAGAAGCCGGTGACCATCACCCGGCCGTCGAGGGTCCGGCCGTGCCGGGCGGCGAGATCGCGGGCGGCGCGCAGCAGGTCGGCCGAGGCCGTCACCTCCGACGCGGCGTCCATGTACGGGTGCCGGCCCGGCCCGAGGCCGAGACCGATGTAGTCGGGCGCCACTCCCGCGAAGCCGGCGGCGGCGAACATGACCGGCACCAGCCGGCCGTCGCCGTCCGCGGAGACGGAGGGCGCATAGCGCTTTGTGGGGAGCGTCCCGTGCTCGTAGACCGCGAACGACAGGCGCCCGTCCCGGGAGCGGGGCAGGGTCACCACGCCGCTGGCGGTCGTGGGCTTCCCGTCGGTGCGGGTGGTCCGGTAGACGACCCGGTAGACGTCGACGCCGAGCGGGTGCTCCGGCGCGGGGAAGCCGGCGGCGCGCAGGGTGGCGGAGACCTGGGCGGGCGACAGCCGGTCGAGACGGGTCGCCGACACGATCGCGCCCCGCGGGGCCTCGGCGGTGGCGGCGGGCCGGGTGATCGCGGCGGAGGCGGTGGCGGTGGCGGGAACGGAGAGCACGGAGAGCACCAGGGCGGCGCAGGCCGCGGCGGCGAGCAGCCGCTTGGGGAGGGGGTTTGCCATGGCTGTAACGGTAGGTTTCGGCGGTGATCACGGCCCATCCCGCGCACCGCCGAAACCATGGTGGGGAATCCCCTACCTCACCCCGTAGTGGAGGCCTTGCGGGGCTCGCCTCGGTAGGTGCCGAACGACCAGAGGTTGTCCTCCGGGTCGCGGACGGCGAACTCGCGGGAGCCGTAGTCGGTGTCGTACGGCTCCTGGACGACCCGCGCCCCCGCGGCGGTCGCCCGGGCGAACAACGCGTCCGGATCGTCGGTCACCGCGTACGCGCCGAACGAGCCGGGCGTGAGGTTCCATTTGTCGTCCGGCGTGTCCCGGACGCTGCCCATCATGATCCCGCCGCCGTGCGGCCAGGAGAGCTGGGCGTGGTCGACGCGGTCGCCCTCGCCGTACACGGCGGTCTCCTCGAAGCCGAACGCCTCGACGAGGAAGGCGATCAGGGTGCGTGCGTCCCTGGCCCGCAGCGTGGGCCATACCTGAGGTGCTGGTGTGGTGTCGTTCATGCCATCGAGTCTGGCGAGCCGTCCCCCGCCCCGGCTTGGACGTTTCGGAACAGCTCGCTTCCGTGGCGGCCCTCCTCGGCCAGCCACCGGCTGGGCGAGCACCCGGCGAAGGCGCCGAACTCGCGGGCGAGGTGCGCCTGGTCGTAGAACCCGCACTCGGCCGCCGCGTCGGCCAGCGTGAGCCGCCGTCCGGACGCGACGGCGCCCTGGAGCAGGCGGCGGACCCGGTCGAACCGCACGACCCGCGCCGCCTCCTTGGGGGACAGGCCGATCTCCTCGCGGAACCGGCCGTTGAGGTGCCTGGCGCTCCAGCCCGCGTCGCGGGCGAGACCGGACACGGTGACCTGCCCGCCCGCGGCCAGCATCCGCCGCCAGGCCCGCGCCACCTCGGCCGGGTGCGCCCGCGTGGGACGGGCGTGCCGGGACAGGACCGCGTCGACGACCGCGAAGCGCTCGTCCCAGCCGTGCGCCTCCAGCAGGCGCTCGCGCAGCTCGCCCGCCAGCCGGCCGAGCACCTCGGCGCCGTCCAGGTCGAGCCCGGACAGCTCCCCGGCGGGCAGCCCGAGCAGGGCCCGCGCGCCGAGCGGCGTCAGCGCGAGCTGCACGCCCGACTGCCGCCCGTCGTGCCTGATCAGCGCGGGAGTGGTGTGCAGCCCGCCGACCAGCGTGTCGTACGACCCGGGCGGGGTGCGCGGATCGGGGTGCGCCGAGACGACGAGCGGGTCGTCGAGCGTGACGATCACCGTCAGGTAGGGCGACGGCAGGCCGCGGTGCGTGGCCGGCGGGACTCCGGCCTCGCGATAGCCGCTGTACCACGCGACCAGCGGACGCAGCGCGGGAGCGGGCCGCCGATGCAGGAAGCGGGCCTCGTCACGCTCGTCCGCGTCCGCCGTCCCTCGTGTCGCCGCCATCGGCTGCTCCTCCTTCCCCGCGTATCCAGTCTCCACGAAGGAGAGCGCGGCGGCCATCGTCGCGAGCGACGACGGCCGCCGGGGTGCGGCGAGGCCGGACTGAGCGTGCAGGTGCGCCGGCCGGGTGGCTCGGGTGTGCTCAGCCGTGAATCAGGCGAATCAAGTGAATCGGTCGAATAAGGCGGGTCAGGCGGCTCCGGCGTCCGCGGCCCCCTCGGCCCCTTCGGCGTCGAGGTCGCGGGACAGCAGGTCCGCGAGGGCGGCGAGTGCCTCCTCCGCCCCCGGGCCGTCGGCCTCCAGGGTGACCTCGGTGCCGTGCCCGACCCCGAGGGTCAGCACGCCCAGCATGCTGTTTGCGGGGACGGCCTTCCCGCCGCCCACACGGATGCGCACGGGCGCCGCCTGCCGCGCCGCCGCCTCGACGAAGATCTTGGCGGGGCGGGCGTGCAGGCCGGAGCGCGAGGCGACCGCCACTGTCCTTTCCGGCATCGCGTTCCTCTCAGATTTCAGGGCTCGATGGTGACCTTGATGGCGGCGCCGCGGGCGACGACGTCGATGGCGTCCATGACCTCGTCCAGGCCGAGGCGATGGGTGATCAGGTCGGCGACCGGCACCGCTCCGTCGGCGATGAGCCGCAGGGCGCGGGCGTTGTGCGCGGGGCTCGACCCGTTGGCGCCGACGATGGTCAGCTCCCGGTAGTGCACCAGGTTGGAGTCGCAGGCGATGATCGGGTCGTCCTTCGGCAGTCCGCCGAAGAAGCTGATCCGGCCCTGCCGCGCGGCCATCTGCAACGCCTGCTGCTGGGCCGCGCCGGAGGCCGCCGCCGTGATCACCACGTCGGCGCCCCGGCCTCCGGTCAGCTTGAGCACCTCGTCCACGACGTCGGTCTCGCCCGAGCAGATCGCCGCGTCCGGCCGTACGAGGTCGGCGGCCATCGTGAGGCGCTCGGCGTTCAGGTCGGCGAGGAACACCCGGGCCGCGCCGCGCGAGCGGGCCAGCCGCACGTGCAGGCAGCCGATCGGGCCCGAGCCGACGACGACCACGTCGTCGCCCTCGCCGACGCGGGCCAGCTCCTGCCCGTTGAGCACGCAGGCGAGCGGCTCGGCGAGGGACGCCTCGGCGAACCCCACCCCGTCGGGGATGCGGTTGAGCCCGTCCACGGTGAGCACCTTGGCCGGCACGACCATGTACTGCGCGAAGCCCCCGTCGTAGTGGTAGCCCATCGACTCCTGGTTGGGGCAGACCGTGAGGTGACCCCGGCGGCACTCCTCGCACTCGCCGCACGGGATCGCGGCGATCACCTGCACCCGGTCGCCCGGGCTCCAGCCGCTGACGCCCTCGCCGAGCTCCACGACCTCCCCGGCGATCTCGTGGCCCATCACCCGGGGCGGCCTGATGTGGTGGTGCCCGAACCGGTAGATCTTCACGTCCGTGCCGCACGTCGAGCAGTTGCGTACGCGGATCTTGACCTCGCCGGGGCGGGCGACGGGCTCTGGCACCTCCTCCAGCCGGATGTCCCCGGGAGCGTGGAAACGGGCGACTTTCACTCGGAGTCTTCCTCTCCGTCCGGTTGCAGCAGGTGGATGACCTCGTCGACCTCGGTGGCCGCGCGCAGGGCCGCGGCGCGGTCCGGGTCGAGCAGGATCTGGGCGAGTTCCGACAGCAGCCGCAGGTGGCCGTCCCCGCGGGCCGCGATGCCGACGCACACCGTCACCCGCTCGCCGTGCCAGTCGACGCCCTCGGGGAAGCGCAGCACGCAGATGGCGTCGTGGCTGACCGCCTCCTTCGAGGTCAGCGTGCCGTGGGGGATGGCGACGCCCTCGCCGACGTACGTGGAGATCGACCGCTCGCGTTCGAGCATGGCCTCGGTGTAGCTCCCGTCCACCGCGCCGACCTCCTGGAGGACCGCTCCGCACTGCCGGATGGCGTCCTCGACGTCCGCGGCGGTCGCGGCCGTCCGTACGGCGCGGGGATCGAGGGGGAGCGGGGCCGTGCCGGCCCGGTCAGCCATCGATCGTGCCTCCGTTCTTGATGGCGGCGACGACCCGCGCCACGGCCGGGTCGCCGATGAAGACCTGGAACGGCACGAGCACGACGCCGGGGGCGCTCGCCCTGGCCCGCTCGGCCAGCCCGGTGTGGCACACGATCACGTCGGCGTCCCCGGGGATCGAGTTGACCGGGGTGTGCTCAACGCTGACCGCGGTGCCCTTGAGCTGCTTGCGCAGCGTGCTCGCCAGCATGACGCTGCTGCCCATGCCCGCGTCGCAGGCCACGATGAGCTTGCGGACGTCCTTGCCCTCGATGCTGGACACGGTTTCTACGCCTCCTTGGTGGCGGGCACGCTCTCGGCCGCCGTCTCGCCGGTTGTGTCGCGGTTCTCGTCGTTGGTGTCGTTGGTGTCGCCGACGCCGGCGGTGTCGTTCGTGCCGGCGTCCTGCGCCGGATCGTCCGCCTGGTCGCCGTTGGCGCGGCCGAAGCCCAGCAGAGCGGCGGCGACGGCGAAGGAGACGGCCGTCGCGATCAGGATTCCGGCGATCACGCCGAACCAGCCGCCCTTCGGGGTCACCGCCATGTAGGCGAAGATGCTGCCCGGCGACGGCGTCGCGACCAGGCCCGCCCCGGTGACGAGGAAGGTGAGCACGCCCGAGGCGCCGCCGGCGATGACCGCGAGGATCAGGCGCGGCTTCATCAGCACGTACGGGAAGTAGATCTCGTGGATGCCGCCGAGGAAGTGGATGATCATGGCGGCGGGGGTGCTGGGACGCAGGGACCTCGGGCCGAACAGCAGGTAGGCGATCAGCAGGCCGAGGCCGGGGCCGGGGTTGGACTCCAGCATGAACAGGATCGACTTGCCGTGCTTGACCGACTCGGCGACGCCCAGCGGCCCGAGCACGCCGTGGTTGATCGCGTTGTTGAGGAACAGCACCTTGGCCGGCTCGATGATGACCGACGCGATCGGCAGCAGCGAGTGGCTGACGAGCCACTCCACGCCGCTGCCGGCGACCTCGGTGACCTTCTCCACCACCGGGCCGATGGCGAGGGCGCCGGCGATCGCCATGACCGCGCCGACGATGCCCGCGGTGAAGTTGTCGACCAGCATCTCGAAGCCGGCTCTGGTCCGCTCGGAGGTGAACTGGTCGACGTACTTGAGGATCAGCGCGGCCAGCGGACCGATGATCATCGCGCCGAGGAACATCGGGACGTCCGCCCCGACGACCACGCCCATCGTGGCGACGGCGCCGACGACCGCGCCGCGCTGGGCGTGGACCATCCGGCCGCCGGTGTAGCCGATGAGCACGGGAAGCAGGGTGCTGATGATCGGGCCGACCAACTCGGCGAGTGTCTTGTTCGGCACCCACCCGGTCGGGATGAACAGGGCCGTGATCAGGCCCCAGGCGATGAACGCGCCGATGTTGGGCATGATCATACCGGCGAGATGGCCGCCGAAACGCTGGATCGTGGCCCGCACACCGGTGCCGTGGACGGTGGGGGTATAAGGCGTGGCCATTGACGTGCTCCTTCCGGGGCTACCGGCCTGGCGGGCCGGTTGGTGGGGGGTGGCGCTCATCCCCCGGGCATGAGCGGCCGAGCCGGGTCGGGGGGACCGATCCGGACGTGTGTGCGATCGATGTCGGCCGGGCCGGGCATCCGGCTGCCGGGCAGCCCCACGGCCGCGCCGGCCCAGGCCAGGCCCTCGGCGAGGGCCGTGCCGCCGCGGGCCCCCGCGGCGAGGAAGCCCGCCAGCAGGGCGTCGCCCGCGCCCACGCTGCTGCGCGGCTCCTCGACCGCGCATTCGCCGTACCAGACCTGTTCGTCGTCCTCGACCAGCAGCGCGCCGTCCGCCCCGAGGCTGGTCAGGACCGACCGCGCGCCCATGGCGCGCAGCTTGCCGACCGCGTCGAGCACGTCGCCGACACGGGCGATCGACGTGCCGGTGGCCTCGGCGAGCTCGTCGCGGTTCGGCTTGACCAGCGCGGGGCCGGCGTTCACGGCGGACACCAGCGCGGGGCCGCTCGTGTCGACCGCGAGGTTGATGCCGGCGCCGGCGAACCGGCGGCACAGCCCGGCGTAGACGTCCACAGGAACGCTGGGCGGGAGGCTGCCCGAGGCGACCACCCAGTCGGCCGACCGGGCGGCGTCGAGCACGGCGCCCGCCAGCGTGTCCAGCTCGGCGGGGGTCAGCGCGGTGCCCGGCTCGTTCACCTTGGTGACGGTGCCGTCCGGCTCGGCGATCGCGACGTTGGACCTGGTGGGACCCTCGACCGGCACGGGGATCATGTCGATGCCCTCCGCCGACAGCAGGTCGAGGAGCCTGCGCCCCTCGCTGCCGCCGTACGGGATGACCGCGCACGACCGGACGTCGTTGGCCAGCAGGGCCCGCGACACGTTGACGCCCTTGCCGCCGGGGTCGAGGTGGGTGGCGGCCGCCCGGATGACGGCCCCGCGGGTGAGCGCGCCGACCTCGATCGTGCGGTCGAGGCTGGGATTGAGGGTCAGCGTGAGGATCATGCGCGGACGACCTCGGGTCCTGCGGCGGCCAGCGCGGCGGCGTGGTCGGGGTCGAGCCCGGTGTCGGTGATGACGACGTCGATCTCGCCGAGCGTCGCGAAGCGCGCCAGGTAGGTGCCGGAGAACTTCGTGTGGTCGGCCAGCAGGACGGCGCGGTCGGCGCAGGCGATCATCGCCCGCTTGATCGCCGCCTCGGCCGGGTCGGGGGTCGTCAGGCCCTTGGCCACCGAGCAGCCGTTGGTGGCCATGAAGGCCACGTCCACGTTGAGCTGCGACAACTGCTGGACGGCCCAGTCCTCCACGGTCGCCAGCGTCCGGCCGCGCACCCGGCCGCCCAGCATGAGCACGGTCAGGTTGGGGCGGGTCGCCAGCGTCGTGGCCAGTGGAGGCGAGTTCACGACGACGGTGAGCTCGCGGTCCGGCGGCAGCGCCTGCACGAGCCGGCTGGTCGTGGAGCCCGCGTCGATGACCACGGCGCCGTCCTGCGGGAGTTCCGCCAGGGCCGCCTTGGCGATGCGCTCCTTCTCGGCCGTCAACACCTCGTCCCTGGCGGCCAGGGCGGGCTCGAATCCCAGGCGCTCGACCGGGATCGCGCCGCCGTGCACGCGTCGCAGGACGCCCGCGCGCTCCAGGGCGGTCAGGTCGCGGCGGATCGTCTCCGTCGTGACGCCGAACCGCTCGGCCAGCGTCACCACGTCGACCCGGCCGGCGTCGCGGGCCGCCCGGAGGATCTCCTGCTGCCGCTCCTCGGCGTACATCGTGTTGGTTCACCGCCGTTTCGATGTTGTTTCGTATGTGTTTATACCCGGCTGTGTTGGATGGTCAAGAGTGGTGCACATCACGAAACGGGCAAGCTGCACGTAGTTCCTGGGTGTCCGCATTCCCGGCGGCCTGGCGCCCCGGCTCCCGTGTCACGTCTCGAATCCCCGGCACGTCTCTATAGGGGAGACGGAGACAAGGAGGACAGATGCCCGCGGTGACCGATGGGCAGCCGACACCAGTAGCCAGTTTCGAGAGCAGCCGGGAGTTGCTGTTCGGGGTGGCCTATCGGGTGCTGGGCAGCGTGACCGACGCCGAGGACATCGTCCAGGAGGCGTGGCTGCGGTGGGACCGCGTCGACCACTCCAGGATCGCCGACCCCCGGTCCTTCCTCGTCCAGGTCACGACCCGGCTCGCCCTCGACCGCCTGCGGTGGGCGAAGGCCCGCAGGGAGGCGTACGTGGGGCAGTGGCTGCCCGAGCCGCTGCCGACCGGGCCCGCGCTCGAAGAGGATGCCGAGACCGCGGACTCCGTCTCCATGGCCATGCTCGTGGTGATGGAGACCCTCTCCCCGCTGGAGCGCGTGGTGTTCGTGCTGCGGGAGGCGTTCGCGTTCTCCTTCGCCGACATCGCGGTGGTGGTCGGCCGGTCCGAGACCGCGGTCCGGCAGCTCGCCCGCCGTGCCCGCTCGCATGTGAGGGAGCGGCGGCCCCGGTTCCGGCAGGACCGCGACGTCCGCAGGCGGGTGACCGAGCGCTTCCTGGCCGCCTGCCTGGGCGGCGATCTGCGGGCGCTGCTCGACCTGCTCGCCCCGGAGGTCACCTTGTGCATCGACGGGAACGGGCGCCGTGGCGTGGCCAGGAACCCGGTCGAGGGCGCGGAGAAGGTCGGCCGCCTGCTCGTCCGCGGCCTGCGCAGGGTGCTGCGCCCGGCGGGCGCCGCGGCCGCGGAGACCGACGACATCGGGAGCGGATTCATCGTGGACGTCAACGGCGGGCCCGCGGCGCTCCTCACCGCCGGGGGCGAGCCGATCGCCGTCATCGTGGTCGACGTCGATCTCGCCGCCGACCGTGTCACGCGGATCTGGATCATCGCGAACCAGGACAAGCTCGGGGGCGTCGACGCGGGCCGGCGACCCCGCGGGCACGGACCTGTCCGTGCCGCAGGCTGACAGGCCGCGAGAGAAGCGACTTTCGTCATGACAGACAACGAGCACGAGACCGGGCAGCCGGAGCGGCGGGCACCCGCACGCGTCGTCGGCACCCCCTTATCCGACGCCGCCGCGTCCGCGCTGCCGGACGCCGCCGGCGAGGACCACGACGTCCCCGCCGTCCCCGGCGTCGTTCCGCAGGACGAACGGAAGGCGCGCAGGGCGGAGAGGATCGCGGCGCTGTGCTTCACGCTCGCGTTCGCCGCCCTCGTGGCCTTCCTCGTGGCCTACGTCCGGTTCCAGGTCGGCGGCCTGAGCGCGACGGGCGTCTCGCACGTCGCCCTCGGCGGCACGCTGACACTGGCGCTGGTGACGCTGGCCGCGGGGATCGTGATCTGGGTGCGCCAGATCATGCCGAAATACGAGCTGGTCCAGCAGCGCCACCCCATGGCCTCACCCGAGGAGGTGCGGGCCGAGGTCGCGGACACGTTCGTGCGCGGAGCAGGGGAGAGCGGCATCGTCAAGCGCCGGCTGCTGCGCCGCACGCTGCTGCTCGCGGCGGCGCCGCTGGGCCTTGCCCCGCTGGTGCTGCTGCGCGACCTCGACTCCACCGGCGTGCCCGCCGCGCGGCTCCACCGGCGACTCGGGCACACGGTCTGGGGCGAGAAGACCAAGGACGGCAAGCCGCTGCGGCTCGTCGTCGAGGGCACCGGCCAGCCGATCCGGGCCGCCGACTTCAACTCGCCCGGAGGGATCCTGTCGGTCGTTCCCCAGGGATACGAACACGACCTGAACGTCCTGGCCAAGGCGACGGTGATCCTCGTCAAGTTCCGTCCGGAGGAGCTCAAGTCCGGCACGAATCCGAACTGGACGCACGACGGGATCGTCGCCTACTCCAAGATCTGCACGCATGTGGGCTGCCCCGCGGCGCTGTACGAGCAGACCACCCACCACATCCTGTGCCCGTGCCACCAGTCCACCTTCGACGCCGCGGACGGGGCCAGGGTCGTCTTCGGCCCCGCCGCCCGGCCGCTGCCGCAGTTGCCGATCGGCGTCGACGAGCAGGGCTACCTCATCGCGCTGGGGGACTTCCCCACCCCCGTCGGTCCCAGCTACTGGGAGCGCGGCGACGCGGAGGCGCGGGTCAGGGAGAACGGAGGCCACTCTTGAGTGAACTGAGAACCGTGCCCGAACGCATCGCCGGGCCGTCCGCATTCCTCGACGACCGCGTCGGCGCGGGGAACTTCGTCAGGCGCAACATCCGCAAGATCTTCCCCGACCACTGGTCCTTTCTCCTCGGCGAGATCGCGCTGTACTCGTTCATCATCCTGCTGCTGACGGGCACCTTCCTGACGTTCTGGTTCAAGCCGAGCATGGGTGAGATCGTTTACAACGGCACGTACGCCCCCCTCAAGGGCGTGACGATGTCCGAGGCGTACGCGTCCTCGCTGAAGATCAGCTTCGAGGTCCGGGGCGGCCTGCTCATCCGGCAGATACACCACTGGGCCGCCCTGGTCTTCATCGGCGGCATGATGGCGCACGCGCTGCGGGTCTTCTTCACCGGCGCCTACCGCAAGCCGCGCGAGCTCAACTGGCTCATCGGCGTGGTGATCCTCTCCATCGCGCTGTTCGAGGGCCTGACCGGCTACTCCCTGCCCGACGACCTGCTGTCCGGCGCCGGCCTCCGGGTCACCCAGGGCGTGGTCATCGGGCTGCCCGTGGTCGGCACCTACCTCAACTTCTTCCTGTTCGGAGGCGAGTATCCGGGCGAGGACGTCATCTCCCGCTTCTACTCGATCCACATCCTGCTCCTGCCCGGCCTGATCCTTGCGCTGGTCACCGGGCACCTGATCCTGATGTGGGTGCAGAAGCACACCCAGTTCCCGGGCAAGGGCCGGACCAACCGCAACGTGGTCGGCGCGCCTTTCTACCCGGCCTTCATGGCGAAATCAGGAGCGTTCTTCCTGTTCACGTTCGCCGTGATCGCCGGTCTCGGCACGTTCGCGCAGATCAACCCTGTCTGGCTGTACGGGCCGTACTCGCCCGCCGACGTCTCGGCCGGCTCGCAGCCCGATTTCTACCTGGCCTTCCTCGAAGGGGCGCTGCGCATCATGCCCTCCTGGGAGGTCAACCTCTTCGGCACCGCACAGGCGGGCACGATCCCGCTCAGCGTGGTCATCCCGGCGCTGGTGCCCCTGGGCGTCATCGTCGTGGGCATGGCGCTCTACCCGTTCCTCGAACGCTGGCTCACCGGTGACCACCGCGAGCACCACCTCGCGGACCGGCCGCGCAACAACCCGCATCGCACCTCGATCGGCATGGCGGCCATCGCCTTCTACGGCGTGCTCTGGCTGTTCGGCGGCAACGACATCATCTCCGCGAACTTCCGTATCAGCCTCTACGCGACCACCTGGGCCGGGCGGATCCTCGTGTTCGTCGCACCCGCCCTGGCCTACGCGATCACCTACCGCGTCTGCCTGGGCCTGCAGCGCTCCGACGTCGCTGTTCTCTCGCACGGCGTGGAGTCGGGTGTGATCAAGCGGTTGCCGAACGGCGGGTATGTCGAAGTCCACTCGCGGCCGGCGGAGGACATCGAGGCGCATCTGCGCGGCAGGGAACCGGTGCCGGTGCTGCCGTACGACGAGACCGTGCCGCCCAAGGGGCTGCGCGGGCCGCTCGGCAGGCTGCGCCTGCGGATGTCCAGGGCGTACGGCGGGGAAAAGGTTCCGCTCGTCAACGGCCGTCCGCACGACGAGGACGGGCAGGCCGCACTTCCCGACGGGCAGAACCGCGCACTGACGCGCTGACCGCTCTCCCGGGCGGGCCCGGAGGCTCTCCCTCCGGGCCCGCACCGTCGTGATCCGGGCCGGCCGGCCCGGATCACCGATCCAACTGCCGGGTCACCAATCCCATTGCTGTGGCACCGGCCACTGCGATTCCTGCGGGTCGGCGGGACGGATCTCGGTGAACAGCTTGAGCGTCACCGGCCGCAGCCGCTGCCATGCCTCGACCGGCCAGCGCAGGCTCACCGAGGGGAACACGGTCTCCAGCACGATCTTCAGATAGGGGCGGCCTGAGTGGCCGGCCGGGACCTCCGTGCACAGGCCGGACACGGCCGCGGAGGCCTCCCGCCTGCCCAGCCGCAGCCGGGAGTTCCCCAGGACCTGGTTCGGGGCGTCCTCGGCCTCCAGGTCGACGGACTCCCAGAAGAGCGCGGGCGCCTCGTCCTCCCGCAGCCACGACGGGTAGACCGGCAGCGGCAACTGCAGCGTGAACCCCGCCAGGAGCCCGACGGGGCTCACATAGAAGGAGCCGTGGAAACAGGGCAGTTCGTGCAGGATCCGCGGCCCCTTCGACGTCGTCATCGACAGCGTTCCCTCGCTGGCGTCCATGGCGATACGCCACGCGCTGGGATCGGTGTAGGAGGCGTCCGGGACGAAAACCATCAGATGTTCACCTCGCTGTGCGACTGAGAAAGCGGCGGCGTGGAGCGAAGGAGGCTCCGCCGATTCGGGCCGCCAAAAGAAAGACGTACGCCGGGGCCCGGAACGTGACATCGAGATTGCACCGGGAATTCCCCTCGCGGTCGTATGTCACATTCCGAGGGCCGCGTTCGTCTTAATGGGAAAGACGTGAGGCGTGGTCACGCGGCGTCGCCGTCGAACGGGAGGGGAAAGGAATCTGGGCGTAACGGTTCCGCGGGTGTAAATTGCGGGCGACGAAGAGCGTCGAATGGTGCGGCACAGGGGGTCGGGCACGGCCCGTGCGGGGTGTCCGGACGAGCGCCGGAATAGGGCTTCCGGGCCAATGGGGCCGCGTCCGGAGACCGGACCACAATTACGAGGAGGGCGCATGGAGCGTAATCCGGATCGGCCGGCCGAAGCGCATTGCGCGTTCCAGGCGTTCGAGGAACACGCCGCGCTGCTCCACGCGGTGGCCCGCAGCATGCTCGGCGACGGCGGGGAGGCCGCGCGCGTGGTCGAGGAGACCCGGGAGCGCTGGCTGGCCGGGCAGGGCGACTACTCGGCGGGTTTCCCGAACGGGCTCATCCGGCTGGTCACCGTGCTGGCGCTCACGCGCCTGCGCGTCGCCCAGGCCAACGGCGAGGAGCACATCGGTCCCTGGCTGCCGGAGCCGTTGCGGGGCGAGCCCGATCTGAAGCTGGCCGAGTCGGTCTCCGCGGCCCTGTCGACCGTCCTCGGCATGCTGGACCAGGACGAGCGGACGGTGTTCCTGCTGCACCACGGGTTCGGGCTCGCGTACGCCGACATCGCCGCGGTGACCGGGCACACCGAGGAGGAGGTACGCGGGATCGACGCCAGGGCCAAGGCGCGGGTGCGCTGCGAGGTGCGCCCTTACGGATGGGCGGGCGGCGGCCACTGAGCCGCACCACCGGGGCGGGCGGGGTGTGCAACTGGGGAAAAGACACAGTTGACCACCCGCGCCCGGTGACGCCCGCGGATCAGCGGCCCCGCTCCGTCAGCCCGTACAGGTTGCCGTCGTGGCCGCGTATCTGCGCCCACCGGCCCCCCTCCCGCCAGGGGGTGGCCTGCGGCGCAACGATGATCTCCACTCCCCGCGCGCGCAGGTCCGCACAGGTGGCATCGAGGTCGTCGCAGTCGAACCAGCCGTGGGTCATCCGTCCGGCACGGGCGTGGAGCGCCTCCAGGATCTCGGGCTCGACGGCGGCGAGCGCCACGCAGGTCTGCGCACCTGGCGGGCGTACCTCCACCCACCGCCGCCCCTCGCCCTGGGGGACGTCGGCCGCGAGCTCGAAGCCGAGCGTCCCGGTGAGGAACTCCAGAGTCCTGCTCTGGTCGCCGACGTAGAGCACGGCGAGCCGTGGATTCACGATCACGATGCCTCCCGGCGGTCTTCGGTCTCACACACCCTGAGCGGAAAGACGACGGGCTCCGGACGACGCCTCCGCCGGCGGCGACGGTAGGTCGGAGAGACCGAGCCTGATCTCTTCCAGACGGGCGGGATCGCCGATGACGTCGATGGAGGTGATGCGGTCACCGGCGACGGCGATCTCGATGACGAGCAGCAGGCGTCCGCGCGGGGCGACCACCGCCCCCACGGCGCCGTTGACGAGAGCGGGCCGGGCGAAGCGCGCCCTGCGGATGTTGCCGCGCGTCTCCTCGGCGACGGCGCGCGCGCCCCGAAGCTCCGCCGGAACCTTCGCCTGCCCGCGCAGAGCCACGGCGTCCGCCCGGCGTACGACGTCGGGAGCCAGCACCGCCAGCAGGGCGTCGAGGTCGCCGGCCCGGGAGGCGGCGAGGAAGGCGTCCACCACCTCACGCTGCCTGGCCAGGTCGGATGAGGGGACCTCGGCCGTGCCGTGCACCCGGCGCCGGGCGCGGCTCGCCAGCTTCTTCGCGGCGGACGGCGAGCGCTCCACGATCACGGCGATCTCGTCGAACGGCACGGCGAACAGATCGTGCAGCACGAAGGCGGCGCGCTCGGCGGGGCCGAGTGTGTCGAGAATCACAAGCAGGGCGAGACCGACGGAGTCGGCGCGCACCGCCTCGTCCGCGGGGTCGGCCGTCTCCTCGTGGGGGGCCAGCATGTCGAGTTCGGTCAGGTCGGCGAAGTCCTCACGCCGACGGCTGCGTGAGCGCAGCATGTCGAGACAGACCCGTCCGGTGATCGTCGTCAGCCAGGCGGTCAGGTTGTCGACGGAGTCGGAGTCGGCGCGGCAGGCGCGCAGCCAGGTCTCCTGCACCGCGTCGTCCGCCTCGTCCGCGCTGCCCAGCATGCGGAACGCGACCCTCCGCAGATGCCCGCGGGATCGGTCGAAGTGCTCGGCCAATTGGGCCTGGTCGTTCATCGGTCACCTTTCACCGTTGCGGTTCGTCGTATGGGTGGGAGAGGAAGAACGCACGTTTGACAAGGAGACGTGAGTGCCCGTACTGATTATTGTCGCCGGTTCGTTCGAGCCAACGTGACGGAGAGGCGCGTGAAGGGTGACCTCTCCGGTCGTGAAGCGCACCGGCCGGTTGCCGCCCGAGGTGCATACTATCCTCGTATCGACCGCCCATAGTTTCTCGCCGTTCCGAAAAATCGACGATGGCGTCCGAAATCGGTGTCCGGTGAGGTGCTGAAAGGTGTGCGCCAGGGGCCTGCGGCATCGTCCGGGCCCCTTGGGCTCAGGCTCGTACGGATTCACCCGCACGGTCGTCCCATGAGTCGGGTGACTGCTCTGTGAAGTAGGCGATTCATGCCGTCCGGCGCATTTCCGCGATATGCCGTGATCGCGGTGCGTGAACGGCGTGTCATGGTCCCCTCCTTGAGTAGGCGGACCGATATCGAATTTATGGGTAACTTGCCATGAATGGACCCTCTCCGCTCTGGCGTCACAATTACCCGGAACATAAGCTGAGCCGCAGTTGAGCTCCTGTGAAGAAAGCGCCCCTGCCCTCGTTCCTTCATAGGAAAGGTCCCGCAGTGACACTTCACACCGCAGCCGACGCCGATCGCGAACTCGGAACTCGCCTTCCCGACGTGGCGGATCTTCGCGGTCTCCCGTGGGAGATCGTGGCCGTTCGCGACCTGACGTCCTCGCTTTCGCCGCGCAAGCGGCGTGAGGACCCGGCGCATGTCCGGTTGCTCGCGGAGACGGATCGCGCCCTCGATCCGCTTCTCGTGCACCGGCCGACGATGCGTGTCATCGACGGTATGCACCGGTTGCGCGCCGCCGTGCTGAAGGGCAGGAACGAGATCGCGGTCCGGTTCTTCGACGGAAGCGAGGCCGACGCGTTCGTCCTGTCGGTCCGGCTCAACGTCGGCCACGGGTTGCCGCTGACGCTCGACGAGCGGAAGGAGGCGGCCCGGCGCATCATCGCCTCCCATCCGCACTGGTCGGACAGGGCGGTGGCCGAGAGCACGGGGCTGAGCGCCAAGACCGTGGCCGGGGTGCGCCGGCGGATCGGCGGGCAGGGGCAACACCAGTACAGCCGCGTCGGGCGGGACGGGAGATCCAGGCCGCTCAGCAGCGTCGAGGGGCGTCGCAGCGCGGCCGCCTTGCTGGCGGCCAACTCGGAGATCTCCCTCCGCGAGCTGTCCAGGAAGACCGGGCTCTCGGTCGGCACCGTACGGGACGTACGCGAGCGGCTCGACCGCGGACAGGATCCGATCCCGGATCGGCTGCGCGACAGGGAGGTGGACGGCGCCGGCCCGCGGAGCATCACGACGCCGGCCGGGGACGGGGCCGCGGCGCCCCGGGCCGTACGGCGCGAGGGGGAGGCCCGGCGCCCGCGTGGAAGGAGCCGGACCAGAGGCGAGACGAGGGCGCCGGGACGTGCGGCGGGGGAGGCCGGCCTGGAAACGGCGTCCGTGCTGCGCAAGCTCGCGCGTGACCCGTCTCTGCGGGCGACCGAGTCCGGGCGGCTGCTGCTGCGCATGCTCCTGGCCACGGAGATGGGCCCGGCCCAGTGGAAGGAGATCGCCGAGGCGGTTCCATCCCATTGCGTGCCGCTCATCCGCGCCGTCGTACTCCAGAGATCAGAGGACTGGAAACGGCTGGCGAGCATGGTGCCGGGCGGTTTCCCTGCGTGACCGGAAACGGCTTTCCCGGTGTGCCCAGAAATGGACGGAGGCGCCCCTGGCGGTAGAGCAGGGTGAAATATCGCCATTAATCGGTATTCGATGGAGGTTCATCGTGTCAGAGACGACTCACTTTCCGGGGAGCGCCGCGGAAATCGAACTCCGGAAGATCAACCGAGCGACGGTCGAGAAGTACATGAACACCAGGGGCGAGGATCGGCTGCGGCGGCACCTGCTGTTCACCGAGGACGGCGTCGGCGGCCTGTGGACCAACGACACCGGGCAGCCGATCGCGATCCGCGGCCGTGACCGCCTCGGCGAGCACGCCGTCTGGTCGCTGAAGTGTTTCCCCGACTGGGTCTGGACCCATGTCCAGATCTTCGAGACGGACGACCCCAACTTCTTCTGGGTGGAGTGCGACGGCGAAGGCGCCATCCGCTTCCCCGGCTACCCCGAAGGCCACTACAGGAACCACTTCCTGCACTCCTTCCAACTGGAGAACGGGAAGATCAAGCTCCAGCGCGAGTTCATGAACCCGTTCGAGCAACTGCGCGCGCTGAGCATCCCCGTGCCCGAGATCAGGCGTGAGGGAATCCCCACCTAGGTCCCGGCCGCAGCTGCCGCGGATCGCGCGGCAGCTGCCAGGCAACCCCCAGCCGTCCCCGCCCGGGCGACGACGACGGCGCCCAGAGCGCCTCGACCCCCATGGAGAACCGTGGATGACGTGATGCCCGCCATCCGGCTGAGCGCTGCGCTGCAGCAGCCGGAGTGGAGCGATGTCTCGCAGGTTCAGCGCGTCAAGGAAGTGCTCGCCTCTCGGCCCTCGCTCGTCCGGCCCGCGGACGTGCGCGCTCTGCGTGCCCTCCTGGCGGAGGTCGCCGCGGGGAACTCCCTGGTCGTACAGGCCGGGGACTGCGCGGAGAACCCCGAGGAGTGCACGCCCGAGCACGTGAGCCGCAAGTCCGCGGCGCTGGACGTGCTGGCCGGCGCGCTCAAGATGATCACACACAAGCCCGTGCTGAGGGCCGGTCGTATCGGCGGCCAGTTCTCCAAGCCGCGCTCCAGCCCCATGGAGAAGATCGGCGACCTCACCCTCCCGGCGTTCCGGGGGCACATGGTCAACGGCCCGGAGGCGACCTCCGAGAGCAGGCAGCCCGATCCGCTGCGGATACTCACCGGATACATGGCGGCCAGCGACATCATGGAGCACCTCGGCTGGCGCGGATCGTCCGTCCGGTCCCCGATAGATCCGCCCGTGTGGACCAGCCACGAGGCGCTGCTCCTCGACTACGAGGTCCCCATGCTCCGCAGGGACGCGTCGGGGAGGCTGATGCTCGGCTCCACACACTGGCCCTGGATCGGCGAGCGGACGCGGCAGGTGGACGGCGCGCACGTCGTCCTGCTGTCCGAGGTCGCCAACCCGGTCGCCTGCAAGGTGGGCCCGAAGATGACCAAGGACGAACTGCTGGCCCTGTGCGAGCGGCTCGACCCAGAACGCGAGCCCGGCAGGCTCACTCTGATCTCCCGGATGGGCGCCGACCAGGTCGCCTACGCCCTGCCGCCGCTCGTCGAGGCCGTCAGGTCCGCGGGGCATCCGGTCATCTGGCTCTGCGACCCCATGCACGGCAACACGCTGGTCACCCCGTCGGGGCACAAGACCCGCGTCGTGTCGACCCTTCAACGGGAGGTCCGCGAGTTCGTGACCGCGGTCGAGAGCGCGGACGGAGTCCCCGGCGGCCTCCATCTGGAGATCACACCCGACGACGTCACCGAATGCGTCGCCGACGAGAGCGGCTTCGCCCAGGTGGGCGACCGCTACACCAGCTTCTGCGACCCCCGGCTGACCCTCTGGCAGGCGGTCTCGGTCATCTCGGCCTGGGGCGGCTGACGCGACGGATCCAGAAAGGACTCCCATGTCCGGCATACCCGCAATCAAGCCCTACCTTCTTCCGGCCGCGGGCGACCTGCCTGCCAGCGCCGCCGGATGGACGCCCGACCCCGCTCGTGCCGTGCTCCTGATCCACGACATGCAGCGCTACTTCGTCAGGCCGTTCCCCGACGCGACCAGGCACGAACTCGTCCAGAACATCGCGCTGCTGCGTGACCGGAGCGTCGCGCTCGGCGTCCCCGTCGGCTACACGGCCCAGCCCGGTGACATGAGCGAGGAGCAACGCGGGCTCCTCAAGGACTTCTGGGGGCCGGGCATGCGCCGTGCCCCCGAGGACCGGCTCGTCGTCGACGAACTCGCCCCCGCACCTGGGGACTGGACGTTCACCAAGCTGCGCTACAGCGCTTTCTTCCGCTCCGACCTGCTGGAGCGCATGCGGCGCAGCGGCCGCGACCAGCTCGTCGTCTGCGGCGTGTACGCCCACGTCGGGGTGTTGATGACGGCCGTCGACGCCTTCACCAACGATCTGGAGACCTTCCTGGTCGCCGACGCCGTCGCCGACTTCACCGCCGACTACCACCGGATGGCCGTCGAGTACGCGGCCGAACGCTGCGCGGTCGTCCTGACGGCCAAGGAGGTGTTCTCGTGAGCGGACCGGACACCGGTGGGGGCGACCTGCTCGACGCCGTGCTGGAACTCCGGGCGCCGGCCTTCGCGCTGCTGCACCGGCCCGAGGCGAACGGGCCGGGCCTTCTGGACGTGCTGATCGGCGAGGTCGCGCACCTGGGAGAGCTGGCGGACATCCCGCTGCCCGGCTCCGGGCACCGTACACCTGACCACGGTGCATCCGGGCAGTGGGAGCCTGCGGCCGGCGGCCGCCACCACGCACTCGTGGTCGTCCCCTACCGGCAGGTCCGCGAGCGGGGCTTCGCCTGCGCCGACGACGGCGCCCCGCTCATCGCGATGACGGTGACGCGGCAGGGCAGGTTGCCGGTCGCCGCGGCGCTGGACCGGATCCCCGACCTGCCCTTCGCCGTCTCCGGCGGGCACTTCGACGTGAGCGACGACGACTACGCCGAGATCGTCCGCAGGGTCGTCAAGGAGGCGATAGGCGAGGGGGAGGGGGCGAACTTCGTCGTCAAGAGGTCCTTCGTCGCCGACATCGGGAACTACACGCCGCGCTCCGCCCTGGCCTTCTTCCGGCGCCTGCTGGAGGTCGAGTCCGGCGCGTACTGGACCTTCGTGGTCCACACCGGCGAGCGGACGTTCGTGGGCGCCACCCCGGAGCGGCACGTGACGCTGCGGAACGGCGTCGCGACCATGAACCCGATCAGCGGCACGTACCGCTACCCGCCGTCCGGTCCGTCCCTGCACGGGGTGATGGACTTCCTCGCCGACCGCAAGGAGTCCGACGAGCTCTACATGGTCCTGGACGAGGAACTCAAGATGATGGCCAGGATCTGCGAGCCCGGCGTCCGCGTGACGGGCCCCAGGCTCAAGGAGATGGCACGGCTCGCGCACACCGAGTACTTCATCGAGGGCGACACCGGCTGGGACGTGCGCGACATCCTCCGCGAGACGATGTTCGCCCCGACCGTCACCGGCAGCCCGGTGGAGAACGCCTGCCGGGTCATCGACCGGCACGAGCCGCACGGCCGGGGGTACTACAGCGGGGTCGTCGCCCTCATCGGGCGTGACGAGGCCGGCCGGCAGACCCTCGACTCCTCCATCCTCATCCGGACCGCCGACATCGACAGCGCCGGCAGGGCGCGTATCGGCGTCGGCGCCACCCTCGTGCGCCACTCCGACCCGATGTCGGAGGTCGCCGAGACCCGGGCGAAGGCCGCCGGCCTGCTCGCGGCGCTCGACACCGGCGACAGCGGCCGGCTCAGGACCCGCCCGGAGGTCCGCGAGGCGCTGGAGCGGCGCAACGCGAACATCGCCGGCTTCTGGCTGGGCGGGTCCGCCGAGGTCACAGCCCGTCCACGGCTGGACGGGGTGCGGACGCTCATCGTCGACGCCGAGGACACCTTCACCTCGATGCTGGACCACCAGTTGCGCAGCCTGGGCATGTCGGTGACCGTGCGGCGCCACGACGACGCCCCCTCCCTGGACGGGTACGACCTCGTCGTGCTGGGGCCCGGCCCCGGTGACCCCCGCGACGGCACGCACCCCAAGATCGCTTACCTGCGGGCCGCCGCGGACGCCCTCCTGTCCGCGCGGCGTCCCTTCCTGGCCGTCTGCCTGAGCCACCAGGTTCTGTCCGCGCGGCTCGGGTTCGCGCTGCAGCGCCGCGACGTGCCCAACCAGGGGGTGCAGAAGGAGGTCAGCCTGTTCGGCGTGCGGGAGCGCGTCGGGTTCTACAACACCTTCGCCGCCCGGGCGGAGGCGGACCGGGCCGAGATCGACGGCCTCGGCGCGGTGGAGGTCTGCCGCGATCCGGCGACCGGCGAGGTGCACGCGCTGCGCGGCCCGCGCTTCTCCTCGATCCAGTTCCACGCCGAGTCGGTGCTGACCGAGAACGGCCCGCGCATCCTGGGCTCGCTGATGAAAGGACTGCTGTCGTGACGATGGCTGGCCAGTCCGTACTGGAGGGGGCGCGTCCGTACGTCGTCGTCGACGCGTTCACCGACACGCCGCTGCAGGGCAATCCGGTCGCCGTCTTCTTCGAAGCCGAGGACCTCTCCGACGACCGGATGCAGCGCATCGCCAGGGAGATGAACCTCTCGGAGGTCACCTTCGTTCTCCCGGCCCGGCAGGGGGGCGACGCCCGCATCCGCATCTTCACACCGGTGAACGAGCTTCCGTTCGCCGGGCATCCGCTCCTGGGCACCGCCATCGCGCTGGGCGAGGGACGCAGGGGCGACCGGCTCAGCCTGGAGACGGCGATGGGCGTCATCGCCTTCGAGCTGCGGCGCGTGAACGGGAGGGTCGTCGCCGCCGAGATGGGGCAGCCGGTCCCGACCTGGGCGGAGTTCGACCGTGCAGAGGAACTGCTCGCCGCGCTCGGCCTGACCTCCTCCACGCTGCCGGTCGTGATCTACCGCAACGGACCCCGGCACGTCTTCGTCGGGCTGGAGAGCATGGCGGCGCTGTCCCGGGTCGACCCGGACCAGCGCGCGCTGGCCGCCTTCCCCGACATGGCGACCAACTGCTTCGCCGGTTCCGGCTCGACCTGGCGCAGCCGGATGTTCTCACCCGCGTACGGCGTGGCCGAGGACGCGGCCACCGGGTCGGCGGCCGGCCCGCTGGCGGTCCACCTCGCCCGTCACGGGCGCATCGGATTCGGTCAGTGGATCGACATCCACCAGGGCGTCGAGATGGGCCGGCCCTCGCTGATGCGGGCCCGCGCCGACGGCGCCGCGGAGCACGTGACATCCGTGCGGGTCGGCGGCTCGGCCGTGACCGTCGCCCGCGGCGTGATCTACGCCTGAACGCCGCGGACCGGCCCGTCCGGCCGGGGCCGCACCCCCTCCCGCCCATGCGGCCCCGTCCATGACCAGCGGCGATCCGCGCCTCGCGGATCGCCCGCCACCCCTCACAGCTCCGGAGGCGACAGTGAGCAGCAGGTTCGAGAGTCTGACCGGCGCCATCGACCCGGCGTTCCCCGAGTACGACACGCCGCCGGCCGAGCCGATGGATCTGGCGCGGCACTGGATCGCCGGAGCGGTGGAGGCCGGGGTGCGCGAACCGCTGGCCCTCGCCCTCGCGACCGCCGACCGGGCCGGCCGAACCTCCACCCGCATGGTCGCCGTCATCGACGTCGGAGACCGGGGCCTGGTCTTCACCAGCCACAGCACGAGCCGGAAGGGCCGGGAGATCGCCGAGACGGGCTGGGCCTCGGGCCTGCTGTACTGGCGCGAGACCGCGCGCCAACTGATCTTCTCGGGTCCGGTGGTCATGCTCCCCGAGCCCGAGGCGGAACGGCTGTGGAACGCCCGGCCGGTGCCGCTGCACGCGATGTCGGCGGTCTCCCGGCAGAGCGAACCCCTGGAGGACGTCGCCCGGCTCAAGGCGGAGGCGGAGCGGCTGTCGTCGTACGGAACCCCCTTGCCGCGCCCGGCGCGGTTCGCCGGATACCGCCTGGAGCCTGCCGCCGTCGAGTTCTGGTCGGCGGACGCCGACCGGCTGCACCGGCGGCTGCGTTACGACCGGACTCCCTCCGGTTGGCACATCTCACGGCTGCAGCCGTGACCCCCTCCCCGCAGGGACAGGAAACGCGAAGGAGCGCAACCTTGACCGACACGACAAACACCGACTTCGACGCGATCGTCGTCGGCGCCGGCTTCGCCGGAATCTACATGCTGCACAAGCTCCGCAACGAGCTCGGCTTACGGGTCCGGGCCTTCGACCGGGCCGGTGGCGTGGGCGGCACGTGGTACTGGAACCGCTACCCCGGCGCCATGTCGGACGTCGAGGGCTTCGTCTACCGCTACTCCTTCGACAAGCAGATGCTCCAGGAGTGGAACTGGACCACCACGTACACCCCCCAGCGGGAGCTCCTCGCCTACCTCGAGGCGGTCGTCGCGAAGCATGACCTGGGCAAGGACATCCAGCTGAACACCGGCATCGAAAGCGCGGTGTTCGACGAGTCGCGGGGCGTCTGGACCGTCGGCACCGACACCGGTGAGAGCTTCACCGCACGGTACGTCGTCACCGCGCTCGGGCCGCTGTCGACGGCGAACCTCCCCGAGATCGAGGGCCGCGACAGCTTCAAGGGCAGGATCGTCCACACCGGCGCATGGCCCGACGACCTGACGATCGAAGGCAAGCGCGTCGGCGTCGTCGGCACGGGATCCACCGGCACCCAGTTCGCCTGCGCCGCCGCCAAGGTGGCCGAGCATCTGACGGTGTTCCAGCGCTCGGCGCAGTACTGCGTACCGTCCGGCCACGGCCCGGTCACCGAGGAGTACGTCGCGGAGGTGCGGGCCGGCTACGACCGCATCTGGGAGCAGGTGCGCAGCTCCCGCGTCGCCTGCGGTTTCGAGGAGAGCGACGTCCCCGCCATGAGCGTCTCCGAGGAGGAGCGCCGGCGCGTGTTCCAGGAGTACTGGGACAAGGGGAACGGCTTCCGCTTCATGTTCGGCACGTTCTCCGACATCGCGACGGATCCGGCGGCCAACGAGGCCGCCGCGGAGTTCATCCGGTCGAAGATCCGGGAGATCGTGAAGGACCCGGAGACGGCGCGCACGCTGATGCCGACCGACTTCTACGCCAAGCGCCCCATCTGCAACCCCGACTACTACGAGATCTTCAACCGCGACAACGTCACGCTGGTCAGCATCAAGGAGAACCCGATCAAGGAGATCACCCCCTCGGGAGTGATCACCGAGGACGGAGTGGAGCACGAGCTCGACGTCCTGGTCTTCGCGACGGGCTTCGACGCCGTGGACGGCAGCTACAAGCGGATGGACATCCGCGGACGGGGCGGCGTGACGATCGGGGAGCACTGGGAGGACGGTCCCACCAGTTACCTCGGCGTCGCCACCCACGGCTTCCCCAACCTGTTCATGGTCCTCGGCCCGAACAGCGCCTTCAGCAACCTCCCGCCCGGCATCGAGGCACAGGTCGAGTGGATCGGCGACCTGATCCGCACGGCGGAGGAGAACGGCACGACCGTGATCGAGGCCACCCGGAGCGCCGAGGACGAGTGGACCGAGACCTGCAGGCGGCTCGCGGACTACACGCTCTTCCCCAAGGTCAAGTCGTGGATCTTCGGCGCCAACATCCCCGGCAAGAAGAACAGGGTCATGTTCTACTTCGCGGGGCTCGCGTCGTACCGGCTCAAGCTCGGCGAAGTGGCTGAGGCGGGCTACGAGGGATTCGACCTGCACGCCAGCCCCTCGCTGACGCCGGCCTGAGGCCGGCGGCAGGGGCACACCCGCCGGGGTCCGTGACGGGACCCGGCGGGTTCCGGGTGGGTCCGGCGCGCACGCCGGCGCGGCATCGCGCGCCGGACCCACTCACCGGGATCACGCCAGGCTCGCTCTCGCGCGGGGCGGCGAGCGGGAGCGTCCGGGCGGCCAGGGGCCGTCCGGACGCGCGTGTCCAGTTGCGATAAGCGCTATTTCCTGCTCTGCGCACGAGATATTCGGCGAGAGATCCTCGTGTTCGAAACTCCGATTAATTAACAAACAGGCTTGACTCTATTGGTTCTTTGTCGGATACGATGAAGTCATGAGTGAGACAGTGATTCGAGTCGGCGATCAGGTCGCAACATTCATCAACGTCTTCGACGTCGACCCCTCGCAGCAGCAGGAACTAATCGGCATTCTGAACGAGGGCGCCGAGAAGGTCATGCGGCACCGGCCCGGCTTCATCTCGGTGAACATTCTCGCCAGCGCGGACGGCACCCGGGTCGTGAACCTCGCCCAGTGGCGCAGCCCGGACGACATCAAGGCGACCGCGGGCGACCCCGAGGCGCAGGTCTTCGCGAAGAGGGCGGCGGAGATCGCCAAGGCGGCGCCGCAGCCCTACAAGGTCGTCTCCGTCTACCACGCCTGACCAGCCACTCCGCGCGAACCCAGAAGCGGCCCGGGCCCCGGTACGGCACGCTCCGTCCTGCCTCTCGGCATCGGCGGGACGGAGCGTCGCCCGCCCCCCCGTGCGGGCTCGTATCCGGGGCCCGGCCCTCACCACAGCCGCTGCGGCACCCATGTGAAGGTGACGAAGAGTAGCCATGCCCGGCCCAGGGAGCGCGACGCCATGACGACTGCCAACACCGCCGACATCGTGATCGCCGGCGCGGGGATAGGAGGGCTGGCCACCGCGCTCGCCCTGCACGCCAAGGGAATCGACGCGGTCGTGCTGGAGGCCGCGGCCGAGCTTCAGCCGCTCGGAGTGGGAATCAACATCCAGCCGGCCGCGATCGGCGCGCTGACCGAACTCGGGCTCGGCGAGGCGCTGGCGGCCACCGGCATCCGCACCGGCGAGCACCGTTACCTCGACCACAAGGGCGCCATTCTGTGGACCGAGCCCCGGGGCGTCGCCGCGGGTCACGAGCACCCCCAATACTCCATCCACCGCGGTGAGCTGCAGATGCTCCTGCTCGCGGCCGTCCAGGACCGGCTCGGACCCGACGCGGTGCGGACCGGGCTCCGCGTCGACGGCTTCCGGCACACGTCCTCCGGCGTCCGCGTCCTCGCGTACGACGAGGCCGGCGGGACGGTCGAGTTCGATGCCGCCGCGCTGGTCGGCGCCGACGGGATGCACTCCTCGGTCAGATCTCAGCTCCACCCCGGCCGCGCTCCGCTGTCTCCGGCGGGAGTCGACATGTGGCGGGGCCTGTCCGAGGTGGACGGGTTCCTCGACGGGCGCACGATGATCCTGGTCAACGACGAGCAGGCCACCCGGCTGATCGCCTATCCGATCTCCAGGCGCCACGCGGAGCGCGGCAAGGCGTTGGTGAACTGGGTCTGCATGGTCGCCGCTCCCTCGAAGAGCCTGTCCGACGGCGCGGGATGGAACCGCCCGGGACTGATCGAAGAGGTGCTGCCGCACCTCGCCGAGTGGGACTTCGACTGGCTGAACCTCCCCGCCATGCTCGCTCGCAGCCCCCGCATCCTGCGCTATCCGATGGTCGATCGCGACCCTCTCCAGCACTGGGGCGAGGGCGCGGTGACACTGCTCGGCGACGCCGCGCACCTGATGTACCCCATCGGCGCGAACGGCGCCTCGCAGGCCGTCATCGACGCCACCACGCTCGCCGCCGAACTCGTGCGAGGCGAGGACGTGGCAGCCGCCCTGGAGCGGTACGAAGCCGCCAGGCGCCCCGCCACGACCGCCATCATCCTCGCCAACCGGAACATGGACGGCGCCGAGCGCGCCATCGCCGGTCGGTCCGGCCACGACAAGGCCGCCGAACTCGCGACGATCACTCACCGTTATCGGATGACCGTGGAGCAGCGGCAGCCCCTCTCCTGAACGGATGGACCGCCCCGGTGTGGCCGCATTCGTCCTCGGGGCGTTCCGTTCCGGCGGGCATGACTCGATCAGGCGCCCCGGAAACGGCGCGGCGAGGGCGGCGGCGATTTGCATGGCCGGTAATTATCCGATCGAATTCAGATAAGCAGGCACGCGAAACAGCGGCATCCTGACAACGGATTTACAGGACGCCATGCGATTCCCTCCGGCCCCGGTGTGACGGTGGGACGGCGGACGTCGACGGCGGGACCGGCCTCCTATCCGGTCGTGCCTCTGCTTCTCGTCCATAAGACGAATCGCGCCGCGGAAAGGTGACACGTCGCGGCGTGCGGGCGGTGCCCGCCGACGGGCGGACACCGCCTCTCGCCCGAGGCCGCCGCGGGACCGGGGCGGGACCGGGGCGGTTACCCCCGGGCCGGGGCCTCACCGCATACGGGCCGCCGCCCCGCTGCCCGCCGGGCGGTGGGCCAGTTCGGACACGGCCGTCCGCGCCGCGGTCAGCGAGTCCGCCGCCAAGGGCTTGAATCGGGCCAGGGCCGGCACGTCCGAGGCCCGGGTCAACTCGGCGTGGACGAAGTGCAGGTTCTCCGGGGCCACGCCTAGATCGGTGAAGTACGCCCTCAGGTAGGGCGTCTGGAAGTCGAAATCCTCCCGTGGCGTGCCCGGCGCGTAGCAGCCGCCGCGAGCGGCGACCACCACCACGTTCGTCTCCCGGAGCAGGCGGTCTCCCGTGCCGGCGTCGAGGAACGCTCCCGGGAAGGTCACCCGGTCGATCCACGCCTTGAGGGACGCGGGCACGGAGAAGTTGTACATCGGGACGCCGACCAGCACCGTTCCGGCGGCGCGCATCTCCGCGATCAGCGGCAGGGTCAACGCCCACTCGCGCTCCTCGGCGGGACTGTCGGCCATCTCCGCCACCTTCCGCAGCGGAACCGCGCCGTGTCTCTCCACCCGTATGCCGAGGGAGACGAAGGCCGGGGAGACCAGCGGGACCGGTTCGGCGGCGAGGTCGCGGTACCGGTACCCGGCGCTCCCGTGGAGACAGCGCCAGATGTCCGCGTAGAGCGCCGTCAACTGCCTGCTGACCGAATCGTCGCGGCCGCTGGCGCTGGAGTCCAGGTGAAGCAGGGACGTCATCGGCGCACCCCCTGTGCCTGCGAGTGCATCGCGAGCTCCTCTCTGAATACGTTCCGTCACCTATCTATGACGTTCAGTAGTCGTCAGAGGTGACGGGCCACCGGAGCGAGGGCGCTTCGCCCGGCAGGGGCCATGGCGCCGCGCCCGTGAGTAGGGTGCTGAGCTCGTGACATCGCATTCTGAGCTGCGGGGGCGTCCGTCGGGACCGGAATGGGCCGAGGCGCGGCGACGTCTGGACGGGCACCGGCACGAGCTGGCCGTGGCGGCGGAGCGGCTCTATCCCGGGCTGGGCAGGGCCGGATCGACCCGTCTCCTCACCAGGGACGGCTGGATCCCGGCCACGCCGCTCGACCTGTGCGAGGTGCGGCTCGGCTGGGTGGAGGACGCTCCCGCCCCCGCAGTCACGGGCCGGGAACCGGAGGCGGCGGCCCTGCTGCCGGAGGGCGCCGGCGCCTACCCGGACGCGCTGGGGACTTTCGCCCGCCCCCGGCTCTTCGAGGACCGCACCTGCTACCGGCTGCTTGAGGTCGCCTGGCCGGAGCTGACCTTCACCCGCGCACGCTATTTCGACGGCGTGAGCGTGGGAGAGGCGGCCGCCCACGAGTTCGCCGTGGGCGAGTTCGCCGGGTATGGCGGCGGGCAGCCGCCGCCGTTCCGCGCGCTCGTGGGCGACCCCACCGACCTTCGCCGCCGGCCCGCGCTCTGCGCGATCTCGACGCTGACGCTGCGCCACGACCGCCGTACGGGGGAGGCGTCGTTCGTCCTGCACTGGCGCGACCCGGCCAAGGTGGCACACGGCGGCGGGCTCTTCCAGGTCATGCCGGTCGGGGTGTTCCAGCCCGCGCATGAGTCCGCGGGCGCGGAGAAGGCCGACCTCGACCTGTGGAAGTGCGTGGTCCGCGAGTACGCGGAGGAGTTCCTCGGGCGGGGGGAGGAGTACGGCGACGGCTTCGACTACGAGAGCTGGCCGCTCTACCGTCTGCTGACGGACGCCCGCGAGGAGGGGCGGGTGCGCTCCCTCGTGCTGGGCGTGGGAGTCGATCCGCTGACCTTCGCGACCGACTTCCTCACGGTGACCGTGCTGGAGGCGGAGACGTTCGACGCCGTCTTCGGCGAGGTCGCCGCCTCCAACAGCGAGGGCCAGGTCGTCGGCCGCGTCCCGTTCGACGCGGAGACCGTGCGGCGGTACGCCCGCGACGAGCCGATGCAGGCGGCGGGCGCGGCCGTGCTGGACCTCGCCTGGCGGCATCGCGAGGCCCTGCTGTAGCCACACACACGCCGTCCCCGCCGTCCCCGCCGGCCGATCAGGCCGGCGGGGACGGCGTGTCGCGAGGGGACGGTCAGTTGGCGGGGGCGAGCGCGCCGGCGCCGCCCACGATCGGCAGCGTCACCGTGCTCTTCGTCGTGTCGAGGTTCAGCCGTGCCCCGGGGGCGGGCCGGATGGTGTACTCGTAGTCGCTCGACAGCAGCACGATCCCGATCCGGTGTCCCGCCGCGAACACGTAGTCGTGCGGCTGCAGGTCGAAGTCGAGGCGGTAGGGCGTGCCCGGCTTGACCGGCTCGGTCCGTGAGATCGACTTGCGGTTCTGCGGGTCCGTCCAGCCCCGGGTGATGATCTTCGCCTTGCCGTTCTGGTCGTAGTCGACGAGCAGCGCCGTGACGTTCGCGGCCGGCTGGTCGAAGGACATCCGCAGCGACACCCGCGGGGTGCCGCTGAGCCTGGCCGCCGCGGTCAGCGCCTCCGACTTGTACGCCAGGCGGTTGGGCGAGGCGGCGGCGTCGGCGAGGGTCTGCGCCCGCTTGGTGGCGTCGTCGACGATCGTCTCGGTCACCGGCTTGCCCACCCGGGTCCTGTCGGCGGTGAGGACACCGGCCGCGCTGCCGGCGCCGGGGGCCAGGTTGAGCTCGGTGTCCGCGGCGGCCGGGTCGGGCCACTCGGCGTACTGCACCAGGGTCTTGTCCTCACGCTGGACCAGGGCACGGGGGTCGTTCTCCACGCCGTTCTGGTAACCCCACAGGTAGCGGGTGAACCAGCGGTTGAGCACGTCGACGCTGGGGGAGCCGCCGTGTCCGCCCTGGTGCAGGTAGATCTTGTGTGGCACCCCGCGCGCCCTGAGCGCCTCGTACCACTGCGCGGCGTTCTTGGTCTTGACGTTCCAGTCGTTGAGGCCGTGTGCGACCAGCACCGCGGCGTGGACCTTGCCGACGTCGTTCATGTAGTTGCGCTCGTCCCAGAAGGCGTTGTAGTCGCCGGTGACGCGGTCCTGCGCCTTCGCGAGCTCCTCGATGACGCTCCGGCAGACCTGCTTGTCCGCGCGCGTGTAGACGTACTCCGCGAGCACGTCGGTGTCCTCGCCCTGGTAGCCGCCGGGGGCCACGACGGCGCCGTTCGCCCGGTAGTAGTCGTACCAGCTGGAGATCGCCGAGATCGGCACGATGGCCTCCAGGCCATCGACGCCGGTGCTCGCGACCGCGTTGGGCAGGGTGCCGTTGTACGAGGTGCCGATCATGCCGACCTTGCCGGTCGTCCACGTCGCCGTGACCTCCCGCCCGGAGGCGTCGTACGCCTTCGCGCGGCCGTTCAGCCAGTCGACGACGGATCTGGCGCCGATGGTCTCGTTGCGCCCGCCGGTGGTCGGGCAGCCGTCGGACTTGCCGCTGCCCAGCGACTCGGCGTGGACCACCGCGAAGCCGCGGGGCAGCCAGCTGGACTCCTGGCTGGTGCTGATGGCCGGCTGCGGGCCGCTCGCCACGACGGACGCGTCCGCGCCGTCGGCCCCGGCATCGTCGGCGGTCGCCGCGGCCAGGCGCTCGTCGGCCGCCGGGTCGAGCACCTTGCCGCCGCGGTTGAGCCAGCCCTTGCCCGGGCGGAGCGCCTCATGGAGCTCGTGGTCGACGTCGTGGTTGGTGATGGGGTTGCCGCCGGCGTAGTAGGGGCTGACCTCGTACACCACGGGCGACTTCAGGCCGGCCGTCTCGGTCTCCCGCAGGCGGGTGACCTCGGCGTGCACCCGGTCGTTGCGTCCGTCGCCGTCGCTGTCGACCGGGGTCTCGATCCACACCTCCTCGCGGATCCAGTCGTTCCGGTTGGACGAGAAGACCGGCTGGGCCATGCCGTCCTGGAACACCGGTCCGACGGGGACGGCCGCGCCCGCGGGGGCCGAGTTCACGGCGAGACCCGTGACGGTCGTGGTGACGGCGAGGCCCAGCGCCGCCGCGCTCCGGCGTGCGGCTCCCGTACGGCGTGACGCGGCTGGCGGGATGTGACCAGGCGTCACCCGGCGCGATGAGGACATCGGCAACCTTCCAAGAACGATCGGGGGGATCCGGGCCGGGGGAATCGGCCCATAGGGGGCGATGCTAGGGGTGGAAGTGCGGAATGTCTTCGGACGGCCGTTCTGTCTTGATCACGACCATTTTCGACAGATGTCGAAATCGGCCTCAACGCGACGTCGCCGGCGGGCACGACGAGAAGACGGGCGCCCACGTCGTCCAGCACGACCCGGACGGGATCGACCTGGAAGAGATCGCCGAGGAGGTGATCCGCGCGTCGCGCGCACAGGCCCCCGGAAGGGCGTCAGTAGCCGTAGCGGCTCTTCAGATGCCGCCAGACGTCGCGCAGCATCCACGCGTCGAACTCGGTGATCGACGTGGCGGAGCCCGCCTTCATGAGGAAGCAGCACTGGCCGGACGGCGTCCAGTCGTAGAAGTCGTCCAGGCCGAAGCTGTGCCCGATCTCGTGGAGGAGGATGTGGATGTCGTCGCTGCCGAGGTTGTCCACCAGATACTCGCTGCCGACGCGCTGTCCCCAGGCGCCTCCCATGCCGCCGCTCATGCCCTCGGTGAGCCACAGCGACATGTCGTAGTGGTGGGAGGCGCCGCCCGGGCAGCCGGGGTAGGCGCCCGACTGGTCGAACAGGCGTCCGCACGGCTCGGCGCACTGCGGCGCGTTCTCGCGCATGTCGCCGACGTACACGTCCACCGAGTCGTCGTTCCACTGCAGGGTGGCGCGGTCGCGCACGGCCCAGCCGACCACCTTCACGGGCACGTCCGCGTACGGCCAGCCGTTGTGGCCCGCCATCACGTCCATCCACTTCTTGAACGACCTGGCCAGCGCGGCGTGGATCTTGTCGCGCAGCTCCGCGGAGACCGGGGCGCCGGAGTCCCAGCGGACGCAGTAGTTGACGCTGCCGCCGTTGGCCATGATCTGGTCCCAGCCGTAGTTGCGGTAGCCGTACAGGTCGGTGTAGGTGGACTCGACGTGCCGCCAGACCTCGTCGAGCGGCGCGACCAGGTCGGCGGGCGGGCTCCAGCCGCTCTGCCGCCCGGCGGCGTCGGCGAGCGCCCTGATTTCCAGCAGCCCGACCGACGCATCGCCGCTGCGCAGGACGACGCGCAGCCGGGTTGTGGTGACGGCGGGGAACGTGACGGTGTTGTAGGTGTCGATCGCGGTGGGGTAGGAGGCGGCGATGTCCACGTACGCGCCGCCGTCCCAGCTCTGGAGCTTCCACGAGGCCGGCAGCCGGACGCCGCCTCCGTCGTCGAAGAAGTAGACCTGCACCGAGGAGATCGTCTGGGCGGCCGGCCAGGTCAGCAGGGCCCACTGCTCGCCGGCCTCGGGCCAGGTGCCCCAGCGGCGGTTCCGCGTGTCGCCGGAGCGAGCCGGGTCGATGCCGTCGTTGACGGCGGCCACGCTCTCCCAGGGAGAGGTGTAGGAGGCGGAGGCGGTGGCCGACGGGGCCACGTTCGCGACGGCGGCGTCGGCACGCGCGGGCACCGGCAGGAGGAAGCCTGCGACCAGCGCGAAAACGGCGAACAATCGCCTCATGCCTGTCTCCTTCGCGGCATGGTGAGTGCTCACCGGCCGCTGTCGGGGGGAGTGTCGTGCAGTGGAGCGGAGTGCTCCGAGTTTTTTCCGCCACAAAATGGGATGTCAACCCCCCAATCGGGATGATGTGGCGGTGCCGGCAGGCCGGCCGCTGCCTCCAGAGCGACCCGGTGAATTTCGGAATAGGCCGCTGATTTTAGGATGACCTGGTCGTTTGAGGTGACGAGGTGGCTTCCGGGATGACAGGGCGTGGATGACAGGGTGGTTGGAGACGACCAGGTGGTTCCGGATGACGCGGTAGTTCCGGATGACGCGGTAGTTCCGGATGACGCGGTGGTCCGAAATGAGCCGGTGGCGGCGCCGGAGGACGACGTAGCGCGGCGGAGTCCCGCGAAGCGGCGGCAGGGCCGCACCCGGTCCGCCGCATGGACGCACCGCCTGGCGGTCGCCGCCCTGGTGCTGGCGGCGCTCAATCTCCGGCCCGCGGTCACCAGCCTCGGGCCCGTGCTCGAAGAGGCCCGCGCCGCCCTCGGGATGAGCGCCACCGTCGCCGGACTGCTCACGTCCGTGCCGGCGGTGTGCTTCGCGCTGGTCGGCTCGGTCGCCCCCCGCCTGGCCCGCCGTCACGGACCGGACGGCGTCGTCTTCGCCGGAATGGCGGCGGTCGCGGTCGGGCTCGCCCTGCGCCCGTTCGTCGCGAGCACCCCTGTCTTCCTGACGCTGAGCGGCCTCGCGCTGGCCGGGATCGCGGTCGCCAACGTGCTGCTGCCGGTCGTGGTCAAGCAACGCTTCCCGGACAGGGTCGGCACGATGACCGGCCTGTACTCCATGGCCCTCAATCTCGGCGCCTCGACCGCCGCCGCCGTCACCGTCCCGCTCGCCGGCGCGCTCGGCGGTGACTGGCGTGCCGGTCTCGGGGCCTGGGCCGTCGTCGCCGCCGTCGCCGTGCCGCCCTGGCTCGCCCTCGTCCGCCGGGACCGGCGGCCCGTCGAGCGGCAGGCCGAGCGTTCGGCGGGCGGGGACACCGTGGGGGACGCCGTGGGGGACGCCGCGGGGGCCGGGGCGCAGGTACGGGTCGCCCGCAGTCCCATGGCCTGGGCGCTCGCGATCTACTTCGGCCTGCAGGCCACCTCGGCGTACGTCATCATGGGCTGGCTGCCTCAGGTCTTCCGTGACGCGGGGCTGTCCGCCGAGGCGGCCGGCTTGCTGTTCGCCGTCACCTCGGTGCTCGGGGTGCCGCTGTCCTTCGTGCTGGCCACCGTCGCCGGACGGCTGCGGAACCAGAGCGGCATCGCCGTCCTGCTCGGAGCGTTCGGGCTGGCCGGGTACGCCGGACTGTGGGCGGCTCCCGCCGCCGCGCCCTGGCTCTGGGCGGTGCTGCTCGGCGTGGCCAACTGCTCCTTCCCGCTGGCTCTCACGATGATCGGGATGCGTGGCCGTGACGGTGCGACGGTGATCCGGTTGTCCGCCTTCACGCAGAGCGCCGGCTACCTGCTGTCGGTCCCCGGTCCCATCCTGGTCGGAGCGCTCTACCAGCACACCGGCGGCTGGCAGGGGCCGCTGGCCTTCGTGGTCTGCCTCATGGTGCCGCAGATCGCGGCCGGATACTTCGCGGGCCGCGACCGGCAGATCTGATCCCCTGACGCTCCGCGCAGCCGCGTCTCACAGAGGCCGTCAGGCGGGGTCGCGGCCGGTGAGGCCGAGCAACCGGTCCAGCAGGGGGCGTCGCCGGGGACGGGCACCGGCGGTCCGAACAGGCCGGGACGTACAACCGGATGGTTGGGCTTCCTGTCGGAAAATCGTTGGACAGATCCGTACGCCGATGGCGATCGTGAGGAACATGCGGCAGGAGGAGATCTGGAACGCCGACACCGCCCAGCGTTACGACACGCCGGGCACCGGAATGTTCGCGCCCGAGGTCCTCGTGCCGACCGTCGATCGCCTCGCCGATCTCGCGGGTGAGGGGCGGGCGCTCGAGTTCGCCATCGGAACCGGCCGTGTGGCCGTCCCGCTCGCCGAGCGTGGTGTGCCCGTCACCGGCATCGAGCTGTCACGTCCGATGATCGACCAGCTGCGTAAGAAAGTGGACGCAACGAAGATCCCGGTCGTCGTCGGCGACATGGCGACCGCCGTGGCCCCGGGGGAGTACACGCTCGTCTACCTCGTCTACAACACGATCTCCAACCTGCTTACCCAGGCCGAGCAGGTCGCGTGCTTCCGCAACGCCGCTCGCCACCTGACACCCGGCGGCCGCTTCGTGATCGAGCTCGGGGTGCCCGAGCTGCGCGAGCTCCCGCCGGGTCAGCAGGCCGTGGTGTGGCATTGCGAGCCTGGCTACATCGGCCTGGACACCTACGACGTCCTGCGGCAACACATCGTGTCGCACCATTTCAGGTTCGACGAGAGCGGACAGGCCCGGCTGTTCCGCAGCCCCCACCGATACATCTGGCCGGCCGAGCTCGACCTCATGGCCGAGCTGGCCGGGTTCGAGCTGGAGGCCAGGCACGCGGACTGGACCGGGACCGAGTTCACCGCCGAGTCGCGTTCGCACGTGTCCGTCTACCGGATCCCGACCGGCAGCCGAACCGCGCCTCGATAAGGCCGACGCCGTTGCCGGCCTGAACCGCGTTCGCGGGGGCTTGAGAATCCGCTTTCGCGGCGACGGCCGGAATGCGGACGAGCGGGCCGTGCCGCCACCGGCGGCAAAGGGAGAGCCCCGCGAGGCGGCCGCCTCGTGGGGCAGGAGGGTCCAGCAGGTTCGATGTGCGGTTATCCGGTCCTTGCTGCTGTTGCTGCCTCACTCTCCCTGCTGCTGATGCCGCTACCGCGGTCCGCGTTCCTCGAACCGTCCGCGCTCTCCACGTTCCTCGAATCGGCCGCGCTCGCGTCCGCGTTCCTCGAACCGTCCGCGTTCCCGGCCGCGCTCTTCCATGCGCCCGCGCTCGCGTCCCCGTTCCTCGAACCGCCCGCGCTCGCGTTCCCGTCCGCGTTCCCGTCCGCGCTCTTCCATGCGCCCGCGCTCGCGTCCGCGTTCCTCGAACCGTCCGCGCTCGCGTTCCCGGGTGCGTTCCCGGCCGCGTTCGCGACCGTAGTGGCCGTACGTCCGGTGGCGCTCACGGCCACGGCACCTACCTCCGGGGCAGGGTTGTGTCGGATTCTGCATGACCTGCGCGGTGCTGCCGGCCGCATTGACCGGCTGCGTCTGCATCGTCACCGGGACGATGAGGGCCGACGCCGTGATCGCGCCAGCAGCCAGTGCTTCCTTGAGCATGAGTATCACTCCGTCGACTCCGTGACCGTCGCCGGGGAACACCCGGACGCACGAAGCGCGAATCGATCCATCGAACCTTGGAGCCAGACCCTGATTCTCACGCTAGAGGTAACAAAAGGCCCCGTCACCCAGCAATGCGCAAACAACCGCTTTCCGCAACAGAAAACAACTGTAATCGAAGGCGTTGTCGGTCCGTTTCCCTGTACCGGCAATCCCTTTACACGTGTCGCTGGATTCCTGCCACATCATTGAGGCGCGTTGGTTGCGATCGCACATCCTCGACCGAAGCTCCGTATCCTGTCCATTCCAGGTCATTACGATGAATCGCTGACCGAAATCGCGCGGGTTCTCGAGGTTGCCGTGACCGCCGTCGAGGAAACGGGGGCCGGTGAACGCCCCGCTCGCGTCCGTCACGTACGTACCCGCCCCCGGAGCCGGCGACTGGGCGTGGCGATGAGACCGGCCGGGCACGCGGTCCCGGGGCGGATGGAGATCTCCGCGACAGGGACACCCCGTTGCGGGCCTACGCCACCGCAGAGCTCGTGGACATCCTGTTTATCAAGGAGCCGCGCCGCCGTGACCACTCCGCGGCCGCCTTCCCGCCCGGGTTCCGTCGCGAGCTTCTCCACCGATCGTTCGCGACGCCTCACCGCCGTGCGCCCGGTGCCCGTCGCGCACGACCGCATCTCCGTCATCGGCAAGCGTGCGCTCGCGATTCCGAAGACCTGGAGGCCGCTGACCAAGATCTGCTGCTGCCCTCTCGCGGCTTCTCGGAGATGAGCATGACTCTGGATTAAAGCCGGGATGTCTCGTCGCCGCCGAGAATGAGGCTGCAGCGGTTGACGGCGATCTCCTCGATCCGGGGTTCCGGCCGATGGTTTCCCCATGCCGCCATGACCAGAATGAGCGGGCGCAGCGAACGGCCGAGATCGGTGAGCCGATACGCCCGGTCCTCGGGATCCGCGGCCGACCTCGGTTTCGAGAAGGCCCTTCTCGATCAGGTGGGCGATCCGATCCAGCAGTACGTCGGCGGGCGTCCCCAGATTCCTGTAGATGGCCTCGAATTGGGTGTGGCCGGCGAAGACCTCGTGCAGGATCTCCAGAGTCCACCAGTGGCCGACGACCTCGACCGTGCGCGCCGGCGGGCAATCGGGAATCCGCGCCTTCGGGCCGGCCGGGGGAGTCGGCTCCGTACGCTCACTGCCCTCGATATTCAACAGGGCACTACTCACGGCTCGATTCCGATCGTATCGTCTGATGCCAAGCCTGTGGCGTCGCCGCCCGAGGAGAAAGGCAACCGAAAGAAATCGGCAAGACCTGGAGACGGACACCTGGAGAAGTCGGCTGAATGATTGCCGCCTGTTCCCGGTGAGTCATTCTGCCGTTTTCCTGTCGGCCCCGACGCCGCTTTGGGCATGACCGGAAATCGCGCGAGAACACGCCGATGTTCTGCGGGTCGGCCGACCGGATCAAGGGCGGCACCGAGGAGCGCGGCTCACCCCCCCAAGGAGGATCATGCTTCCCTCGCTGTCCGCCCCCATGGCCCCGATGGCACCCATCGCCGCGCCGACCCTTTTGATATTCCTGCTGCAGGTCGGTCTGCTGCTCATGCTGGCGCTGGCGCTGGGCCGGCTCGCCACCCGCCTCGGCATGCCCGCCCTCGTCGGCGAACTGTTCGTCGGGGTGATCCTCGGTCCGTCCTTCCTGGCGTGGGCCGCCCCGGACCTGCAGCGCTGGCTGTTTCCCGCCAACCCCGAGCAGTTCCACCTCCTTGACGCCGTCGGACAGATCGGTGTGCTGCTGCTGGTCGGTCTCACCGGCATGCACATGGACATGGGCCTCGTCCGCCGGCGCGGCGGCACCGCCGCCGGGATCAGCCTCGGCGGCCTGGCCATCCCACTCGGCCTCGGCATCGGCGCCGGTTTCCTGCTGCCCGGGTCGTTGATCCCCCAGGGCGTCGACGCCACCGTGTTCTCGCTGTTCCTCGGCGTGGCGATGTGTGTCAGCGCGATCCCGGTCATTGCCAAGACGCTCATGGACATGAAGCTGCTGCACCGCAACATCGGCCAGCTCACGCTGACGGCGGGCATGATCGACGACGCCTTCGGCTGGCTGATGTTGTCGATCGTGAGCGCCATGGCGGTGCACGCGGTGTCCACCGGTACCGTGCTGACCTCGGTGGGGTATTTGATCGCCATCATCGTGTTCGCGCTCACCCTCGGCCGCCCGCTGGTGCGGGGCGTGCTGAGGCTCACCGACACGTCCGGCGACTCCGGGCCGACCGTGGCCGCCGCCGCCGTACTCATCCTGCTGGCCTCGGCGGGAACTCATGCGCTCGGCCTGGAAGCGGTCTTCGGCGCGTTCGTCGTCGGCATCCTGATCGGCACTGCGGGCAAGGTCGATCCGTCCAAGCTGGCCCCGCTGCGCACCGTCGTGCTGTCGGGGCTCGCGCCGATCTTCTTCGCCACCGCGGGTCTCCGGATGGACCTGACCTCGCTCGTCAGGCCCGAGGTGCTGCTCGCCGGCCTTGCCGTGCTGGCTATCGCGATCATCGGCAAGTTTCTCGGGGTGTACGCCGGAGCGCGGCTCAGCCGGTTCAACAAGTGGGAGGCGCTCGCGCTCGGCGCCGGTCTCAACGCGCGCGGCGTGATCGAGGTCGTGGTCGCCATGGTCGGACTGCGACTGGGCATCCTCAGCGTGGAGGCGTACACCATAGTGCTGCTGGTGGCGATCGTGACCTCACTGATGGCCCCGCCGATCCTGCGGATCGCGATGGCCCGGGTGGAGCAGACGGCAGAGGAAGAGATCCGCGAATCCGACCACCGCGCCTGGACCATGCAACCGGTGAGGGGAACCGACCCGGTTCTGTGACGGCGTACCGCGCCGCAGACGCCCGTGGAGCCGCCGTACGCGGCTCCACCGGTAACGCGTCCCACACGACCGCTTCACGTACCGCTCCGAGCCGCTGATGCCGCGCCTTGTGGGGTCGCATGAGTTTCCGTCAACTGGAGGGGCCTGTGCCGACATGACGACCCGGTTGTTCCGGTTCGGCGACCAGGTCATGGCCGCCGTGCTCCGCCGATGCCGCTGTGCGAGGCAGGACGGTGAAGGCGATGAGGACGGCACCGACCAGGAGCACGGCGCCGAGCGTCATGCCGAGCCCGTATCCCTCGGTGAGGCCCTCGATCGTGGTGGTCTGGCCGGTGTGCGCATGGGCGGCGGTGCCGAGAGCGGCCAGTCCGAGCGAGGCGCCGATCTGGCGTGAACTGGAGAGCAGGCCGGAGGCGGTGCCCGTCTCACGCGGCGCGACACCCACGGTGGCGGCGGAGACGACCGGTCCGAGGCAGAGCCCGAAACCGATGCTGGTGACGAGCGACGGGCCCAGGACGTCGGCGAGGAAAGAGCCGTCGGCACTCATCAGGCCGAACCAGGCGAACCCGGTCGCGGCCACGAGCCCGCCGATGATCAGCATGGTGCGGAGCGGGAGACGGTAGCCGAGTTTGACGGCGACCGCGGCGCCGACGATCACACCGATCGCGAAGGGCAGCAACTGGACCCCGGCCACGGTGGGGCTGTTCCCGAGCACCTGCTGGAGGTAGAGGGACGCGAAGTAGAAGCATGACGCCATGGCGGCGCCGAGGAGGAGGTTGTAGGAGTTGGCGCCGGCGACCGAGCGGTTGGCCAGCAGGCCGAGCCGGACCAGCGGGTCGCGGCTGGTGCTCCGCTCAACCCAGACGAACGCGGCCAGCAGCGCGACGGCCGCCGCCAGGGTCCCCAGGGTGACCGGCGAGGTCCATGCGTACTGGTCGGTGCGGACGACGCCGAACACGAGCAGGGTCATCCCCGCCGTGGCCAGGATGGCGCCCAGCACGTCGGGGCGACCGCCGGGAGCCGTGGGCGGAGCGGCGGTGACACCCCGCCAGGCCAGGGCCAGGGCGATGGCGGCCATCGGGACGCTGATGAACATCACCCAGCGCCAGCCCGCGTACTCGGTGAGCACACCGCCGATCAGGACGCCGAGGGCGCCGCCGGCGGCGTTCACCGCGCTCCAGATGCCGTAGGCCCGGACGCGGGCCTTGCCGGAGGGGAAGGTGACGGTCAGCAGCGCCAGTGCGGCCGGAGACAGGGCGGCGGCCCCGATGCCCTGCAGGGCGCGGCCGGCCACCAGTTGGCCCGGTTCCTGTGCGAAGCCGCCGGCGAAGGAGGCGATACCGAAGACGGTGAGCCCGATCAGCAGGACCCGCTTGAGGCCGTAGCGGTCGGCGATCTTGCCGCCCAGGAGGAGCAGCCCGCCGAAGGTGAGGGCGTAGGCGTGGATCACCCAGGTCAGGCCGACCGCGCTGAAGCCGAGGCCGGCGGCGATCCGCGGGAGCCCGAGGTTAACGACCGACAGGTCCACCGACACCATGAACTGCACGACAGCCACCGCGGCAAGGGTGAGCGCCGGCCGCGCAGCCGTTTGGACGACCGATTGTCCGCTTACCGATTCCGTGTTCGTCACCGTAACTCAGTCCTCTGGGCTGTTCTCGTGACATGCTTTTCGTACACGTACTGAAAGTACATCGGGACCGGCTGGGTGTCGACAGCCGAAGCCGCCCGGGTTGGCGGAGGGGAGTGGGGGGACAGCATGATGGGACGGTGTCCCAACGCAATGCACCGCACGGCCGCACCGGCCGTCCACCGGTGACCTCCCGAGCGCAGATCCTGGCTGCGGCTCGCCGGCTCATCGATCGGGACGGCTGGGAGCAGCTGACCATTCGCCGGCTGGCCACCGAGCTCGGTATCGGGACGATGACCCTGTATCACCACGTACGGGACAAAGAGGAGCTGCTGCTCCTGCTGATCACCGAATACGCGAACCAGATCCCGTACCTCGACCTGCCCGGCGAGCCTCGGGACCGCGTCATCGCGACCGCCATCGTGATCCACGATGCTCTCGCCGCCTGGCCGTGGGCCGCGGAGGTCCTCACGACAGACGGGCTCATCGGCCGGCTCGGCGACTCACTGTGGATGGTCGAAAACATCGTGGCCGGAGCCATCGACTACGGATGCACACCCGAACAGGCCGTGCACGTCTTCCGGAGCATCTGGTACTACACGGTCGGCGAGATCCTCGTCCGCGCCCACTCCGCTCACCGACCGGCGGACGACGGGCGGCCCGCCGATCGCGACCCCCTCTTCAGCGGCCTCGACGAGTCCCGGATGCCACGCCTGGTCGCCCTCGGAGATCAATGGCCGGCGCTGGCCGCGCAGGACACCTACCCCCACGGACTCCGGGCCTTCGTCGACGGGCTGCTCGCACAGGCCACGTCGGCCCCATGCCGGGTGGCGTCCGGGGAGCGGGTGAACAGCTCGGCGAAATAGGCGGGACTGGGTCATCAGTCGACGCCATCCGCCGGATATGCGGAACAACACGAAGACCTCTTCGGGGTCCGGCGCGACGGCGAGGGAAGTGAGTTTCCTGCGCTTCGCGCTGGTCCCATAGCGCTCCACCCTCATCAGCACCGCGTCGACGCCCATGATCAACAGCCTGATCAGGACTCCGGGAGGCTTCTCGGGGTCCTTCGGCGTACGGCCGCGCAGCTCAGGCCGCATATGGCTGGTCGTACGTGGTAGGGCGGGTGGGACTTGAACCCACGACCCACGGATTATGAGTCCGCTCGATCAGCAACTCACGACGCCTGATCAGGTTGTCGGAATATCGGCATGTTCGAGCGAGTACGACAATCCCTGGCGGGTCTCGGTTGTTACGCGTTCAGATGCCGATGAGTCGGATGCGGTTGCCACACAAGCGGACCATGTCGTCCACATCGGAGGTCAGCATGGCCACCGGCCGTGGCTGGCGCAATGCCATCTCGGCGATCGTTGCGTCGATCGCGTACTTGTGGCCGTGCAGGCCTGTGGCCTTGAGCAGTTCAGCGGACCTCCTCGCCGCGCTCTCGGTCACCGGCTCGACCTTCACGCGGGAGAGCACCCATTGCAGCCGGGGCATGTCCACTCGTGTGTGGCTGACTTCCACAACGGTGTTGGCGCCGATGACGAAATCGGCACCCATGGTATGAAACACCTGGAACATGGCGAGGATCTTGCGGTCCTGCTCGATCCAGGCGGAGAGCCCTTGGGAATCGAGGACGACGGTTTCGACGTGCTCGATCACGCCGCGCTCGCCGAACCGCCGGAATCCGCCGTGCCGAAGATACTGGCGCGGGCCTCGGCCAGCTCATCGTCGGTGAACTCCCCGTGCTCCTCCTGGTGACGCAGCAACTCGGCACCCAGGAGTTGGTGCCGCAACTGGCGTGCTACCGCCTCGGCGACATAACCTGAGACGTTGTCGGTGAGCTTCCTGAGCTCGGCGACCTGATCGTTCGGCAATGTCACCGTGATGCGTGTCGTGTCGGCCATACATCGATCATACCGCGGTATGCGCGTGCTGCGGGGTGGAACACACCCATGAACGCGCCGACTGGCCTGTGGAGCCCGGCTCGCAGAACGACGTTCGTCCTTGTCCACATTCCGGCGTCAGCAGGCCGTCTTGCTCACTGTTCTTCGCGGACGAGCGCGGTGATGGCGGCCACCTCTTCGGCATCGAGATGGATGTGTCCGGCCGCGAGGTTCTCCTTGAGGTGCCGGACGCTGGTCGTGCCGGGGATGGGCAGCGTCCGCGGGCCGAGGTGCAGTTGCCAGGCCAGGGCGATCTGCCGAGGTGTGGCGTCGTGCGCGGCGGCGATCGAGTCGATCACCGCGTGGAAGAGTTCGCCGGCGCCTTCTCTGGAGACGTCGCCCGGGCGCCAGGGGGAGAACACGAGGCCGGCCTCTTCCGCCAGTCGCCGCACGGCCGCGTTCTCCCGGACCGCCACGTTGTGCTGCACGGTGACGGCCGCGATGTCGGTGATGCCCATGGCGATGCGGAGCTGGCCGGCGCTGACGTTGGACAGGCCGATATGGCGGATGAGGCCGCTTCGCCGCATGTCCGCGAGCGTGCCGACGATGTCCTCGAAGGGCACGTCGGTCATGGCCGGCGTGTGGAGGTAGTACAGGTCGATGTGGCCCAGGCCCAGCCGTCGCAGGCTCATGTGGGCGGCCTGCCGCAGGTAGTTCCGGTTGCCCACCGCGCCCAGGTCGCTGTAGTCGGGGCCGCCCCGCACGAAGCCGCCTTTGGTGGCGATCACCAGGTCGTCCGGGTAGGGGTGGAGCGCCTCGCGGATCAGCTCCTCGTTGCTGTGCGGTCCGTAGACGTCAGCGGTGTCGATGAGGTTCACGCCCCGCTCGACAGCGGCGCGCAGCACGCCCATGGCGCGAGAGCGGTTGGGGTAGTCTCCCCAGACCCTCGGCCCAGTCAGCCGCATCGCGCCGTAGCCGATACGGCGGACGGTGAGGTCCCCTCCGATCGTGACGGTCTCGGCCCATCGAGTCGAGACTTCCCGCGTCTCGGCGGCCTCCTTGGCGGTCATGTCGCTCTCCTGTCGTCGTTTCGCTCGGCTGGGCTCCGGTCGCGGGCGGTTAACGGCGCCTGTCGGGGCGGCTACCGCCCGCCGGTGGACGAAGGGCTGCGCTATGGCACGGTGTAGCCGCCGTCGACCGGGATCACCGCGCCGGTGACGAAGCTCGACCGCTGGGAGCTGAGCCAGACCACGGCGTCGGCGATCTCCTCGGCTCTGGCGATCCGGCCCATCGGGTGCGAGGCGACGATCGACTTCATGGGCTCGGTGTCCGGATCCATGACCGCGATCATCGGGGTCTCGACCAGACCGGGCGCCACCGCGTTGACGCGGATGCCGTGCGGCGCGGCCTCCAGCGCCGTGCTCTTGGTCATGGAGATCACGGCCGCCTTGGTCGCGGTGTAGCCGGAGAAGCCGGCGACCCCGACCAGCCCGGCGCCGGAGGCCATGTTCACGATGACGCCGGAGCCCTGCGCAATCATGTGCTTGAGCTCGTGCTTCATCGACAGGAACGCACCGCGCGTGTTGGTGGCGAGCATCCTGTCGAGCATGTCGGCGTCGTACTCCCAGGTGTGCTGGAACTCGCCGTCGTAGCCGGCGTTGTTCAGCGCGATGTCGAGACGGCCGGTGCCCTCGATCGCGGCCGCGACGGCCCGCTCCACGGCGTCTTCCCGCGAGACGTCGGCCAGGACGAACCCTGCGGTGCCGCCCGCCTCTTCGATGCGGCGCACGGTCTCCTTCAGGGTCTCCTCGGTCCGGCCGGCGACGGTCACGATGGCGCCTTCGGCCGTGAGAGCCAGGGCCCTGGCCCGGCCGATTCCGCTGCCTCCGCCGGTGATCAGCGCCGACTTCCCCGCGAACTGCTGCGTCATGATCCTTCTTCCCTTCTGGTGTCTGAGTGGTGGTCAGCCCTGGAGCGACGCGGTCGAGCGGACGATGAGCTCGTTGACGTCGACGCCCTCGGGCTGGTCGACCGCGTAGCCGATGGCGTCCGCGATGGCCGAGGCATTGAGACCGACCACACCCAGCGCCTCGCGGATCGCGTCCTGCACCTGGTCCGTGCCTCCGGAGTGGGTGAGCTCGGTCCGGGTGAGCCCGGGGCAGACGACCGTGACGCGGATGTCGGGCGTCTCCTGGCGCAGGCCCTCGGACACCGCGCGCACGGCGTACTTCGTCGCGGAGTAGACGACCCCGGTGGGGTCGACGCGGTTGGCGGCGGTCGAGGCGACGTTAACGATCTGCCCGGAGCGGCGCTCGCGCATTGACGGGAGGGCGGCGGCGATGCCGTACAGCACGCCCCGCAGGTTCACGTCGATCATCCGGTTCCAGTCGTCGACCCGGAGCTCCTCGACCATGGACAGCGGCATGACGCCCGCGTTGTTGACCAGGACGTCGAGCCGTCCGTGCCGGGCGAGGATGTCGTCGACGACGCCGCGCACGCTGTCGAGGTCGGTGACGTCGAGCTCCGCGTACTCCGCGTCGTGCCCGGCCTCCTTCAGCTCGGCCACGAGGGCGGCGAGGCGGTCCACGCGGCGGGCGCCGAGGACGACGTGATGTCCGGCCGGGGCCAGCCGGCGGGCGGTGGCCTCGCCGATGCCGCTGGAGGCACCGGTGATAAGAATGATCTTGGATGTGCTCATGGCTCGTTTCCTTCGGGCTTCAGGTGTCGGTGGTGACGTACACAGATCACCACCGCCGAGAAGCGGGCGGCAGGCGGGAATCGAACCCTGGGCACGGCGTACGGGGGGTACGGCTTACCCCCTCTGGGCAGCCGGGTCGGCTAGTCTCGCGAGGCATGACCGACAGTGATCTTCGGGACTTCCTGCGCTCCCGTCGCGCCCGCGTCAGCCCGGAGGCGGCGGGCCTGCCCCGCCCGCCCGGGGTGCGCCGTGTCCCCGGTCTGCGCCGCGAGGAGGTGGCTCAGCTCGCCGGCGTGAGCGTCGACTACTACGTACGGCTGGAGCGAGGTCGCAATCCGCACGCCTCAGCCGCCGTCCTGGACGCCGTGGCCCGAGCGCTGAAGCTGGACCCAGCCGAACGCGACCACCTCTTCGCTCTCGCCAAGCCGTCCCGGCCGCAGCCCCGCGAGGTGCCCGAGTCGGTACGCCCCGGCCTGCTCCACGCTTTGGACAACATCTCCGGTATCCCCGCGCTGATCCTCGACCACCGCCTCGACGTGCTGGCCATGAACCGGCTGGCCCGCACCTTCTATCCCGGCTTCGACCAGGCCCCGGCCGGCGAGTGGAACATGGCCCGCTTCATGTTCCTCGATCCCGCAGCCCGCGAGCTCTACGTCGACTGGGGCGAGACCGCCCGCGAGAACGTCGGCATGCTGCGCCTGTACGCCGGCCGTCACCCGCAGGACCCTCGGCTCATCCGCATCGTCGAGGACCTCACCGCCCACCCCGACTTCCGCCGCATGTGGGCCGACCAGGACGTGTACCGGCCCACGTACGGCGCCAAACGCTACCGACACTCGCTCGCCGGCGAACTCACCCTTGGGTTCGAAGCCTTCACCCCGGCCGGCGCCCCGCGCCAGACGCTGGGCCTCTACACCGTCGAACCGGGCTCCCCTTCGGAAGTAGCGCTTCGCGAGATCTGAGCAGAGACAAGGGCAGCGCCGGGCCTCGCCGTACGCGGTGGCTCTCCCGGCAAAGGGCCGGCAACCTGAAGCGGTGCGGGGTTCTTCGCTCAGATGAGGGCGCGGAGGGCGGGCTGGAAGGTCGGGTAGGCGAAAGTGCATCTCGGCCAGAATCCTGATCGGGGCCTCGGCGTGGGTCGCCGCGACGAGGGCGGCGAGTACTTCGCCGCCGGAGCTGCCGAGAGTGCGGGCGGCAGTGGGCACGTACTCCCTGCTGCCCGCCAGGCTCGCCCGTGGTTATCGCGGTGCCTGCGGAAACGCGACGAACCCATCCCGCGTATATCCCGTGACTGGCGACAAACGGCGGCTCTCGGTGACCTACGGCTGCATGGCAGGCGAGCATGATTCATCGAGAAGCCGCAGCTCAGGCAGGGTTTCCCTGATCAAACGTGGTAGGGCGGGTGGGACTTGAACCCACGACCCACGGATTATGAGTCCGATGCTCTGACCGGCTGAGCTACCGCCCCGCAATGGTGGAGTCTCTCACAACTTAGCGGGTGAGGGGATCTGTGCGCGGAGGCGAGCGGCGGCCTTCGGCCCTGGGCGTAATCCCTGCCCGATCATCCTGTGCTGATCGTCCGCAACTGGGGTACGGCTGCCCAGGGGGCGTTATGGGGCATATGTCGGGGTATGTGACTCTTGAGGCGACATCGCTCCACAAGACGGCTCTGCGAAACGTGGCTCCGCAACGAATCGGGGGTGCCTCGTGGGGAGACGACTGGCGGGCGTCTGCGTGCTTCTCCTGATGTCCCTTCCCGCTTGCGGGCAGAGCGGGCGGCAGCCAGGGGCGGAACTCGGAGCGGTCGGCGACGTGCGGGACGGCTTCACCGTCGGCCTGCTGCTCCCAGGCGAGGGACCCGACCGGCCCCTGTTCACGCGGGCCCTGGCGTCCCTCTGCCCGCGCTGCCATGTCCAGTACGCGAACGGCGCGGGCGACCGGGCCAGGCAGGAGCGGCAGATCGGCCGGATGCTGGCCGACGGCGTGCAGGTACTGGTCCTCGGCGCGGTGGATCCAGAGGCAGCCGCCCCCTGGGTGGCCAGGGCCAAGCTGTCCGGGGCGAAGGTCGTCGCGTACGACCGGCTGGCGAACGGGCCGGTGGACGCCTATGTGGCGACCGACCCGGCGCGCGTCGGGCGGGAGCAGGCGCTGGCCCTGCTCCGCGCCACGAAGGGCGCGGGGCCGGTGCTGCTCCTCAACGGCCCCGCCACGGATCCGTACGCCGCGACGGTGAAGCGGGGCCTGCACGCCGTGCTCGACGGACGGGTGACGATCGGCTGGGAACGGGACCTGACGCGGCCCGACGACGCCGTACGCGAGGTGGCGGCGGCCGTCGCCGCGCTCGGCGGGGCCGCGAAGGTGGCGGGCGTGTGCTGCGCGAGCGAAGCGGTGGCGGAGGCCGTCGCGGCCGAGATGGCGAGGGCGGGAATGGCCGGGGTGCCGCTGATCGGGCATGGCGGGCGGCCCGCGGCGCTGGGGCGTGTCAGGGCCGGCACGCAGACCGCCACCGTGCGCACCGACGTCGCGGCCGAGGCGTCGGCCGCCGCCAGGCTGGCGGTCGAGGTCGCGGGCGGCAGGACCGTGTACGGCACGGCCATCGTGTCCAACGGGACGACGGTTTCGATCCCGGCGGTGCTGGTCCCGCCCGCCGTGGTCACGAAGGCCACGGCTCAGGAGGCCCCCGCCCCCGGGACCGCCCGCGGGCAGAACGCAGGTCCGCACTGACACCGCATCCGGGCCGCCGCCGGTCACGGGACACGGCGCGGGCCGGTCGCGTCGGCGGACTCCGTGAACGCCCGGCCGTCCTGGCCCGTCCCCCGTTCGGCGGGCCAGGACGGCACGCTTCGAGGCCCGGCCCCGAAGGCGTCGGCGCACAGCTGTGCGAACCAGCCCAGACCGGGCAGCAGCAGGGCCCATCCGGCGAGAGCCCAGCCGAGGTGGAGGTGCGAGGCGGCGTGGGCGAGGGCCGCCACCCCCTCGGCCCGCAGTCCGTCCGCGCGTTCGTACGTCATCCGGCGCAGGCCCCTGGGGTGTTCCTCTGCCGGGCGCACCCGGAGGGCGACCGGGGCGTGGCGCAGGATCCACCTGCCGACGGGCGCGCACTGCCCGCAGGTCGCCGACACGTGGACGACCGCCTCCGCCAGGGCGGGGGAGGGCCGCAGGCGGGGCAGCCAGGCCCGTACGGCGGACCGGTAGGCGACCCACGCGCCGCCGAAGCGGCCGGCGAGCTGCTCACCCTCGTGCCAGGCCGCGAGCCCGGCGCCGTACGCCACGGCCACGCCCGCCGCCGCGAGGAAGCGGACGTCCAGTATGCCCAGAAGCAGGTAGCTCGCCGTCATCGACACCTGCATCGGATTGCGCACGTAGGCGTACGGCCCGCTGGTGACGAGGCGGCGCGGCGCGTCGTACGGCAGCGGCGTGCCGCCCGCCGCCGCGAACTCCCGGACGGCCGCCAGGCCGAGCGTCAGTGGCGCGGCCAGCACCTGGACGCCGAGACCCGCGAGCCAGCCGGGCTGCCGCCACACCCCGCTGAGCACGACCGGCAGTCCGAGCATGAGCCCGCCCGCGAGCACCGCCTGCAGCGTCGCCCGCCCGGCCGCGAAGACGCCGCGGATGGTCCAGCGGGCGAGCAGGAGGCCGGGCACCAGGCCGAGCGCCACCGCGAGCGCCTCGCCGTACAGCCAGTCGCCGCCGAGCCGTACGAGCGGGCGGGCCAGGGGCATGAACGCGAGGTCCAGCCAGGTGAGCGCGAGCACGGTCAGCGGGAGCGGGAGGCGGCGGGCCACGTGCGCGGGCAGCGCCCCCCACAGCAGCGCCCAGCCGAGCAGCAGGTCCACCGGGACGCCCTCCACCACCGCGCCCCGGGCGGAGAAGAACCACCAGCCCGCCCGCACGGCGATCGCGTTGACCAGGGCGAGGACGAGCAGGTTCCAGGCCGTCGCGAGGATCATGGCCGCGATCGCCCGCTCGGACGGCCGGCGTACGGCCGCGGCGACCAGGACGGCGGCGAGCGGGCCGAACAGGGCCGCGCCGCGCAGGAGCCCGATCGCCGAATCCGCCGTCACAGGGCCGATGGACACCGTGTCCGCGATCACGAGGTGAAGGCGGCGGCGAGGTAGCCGGCCGCCTGCGTCGCGGCGTACCGCTGGAGCGGCCCGAAGTACCAGCCCGGGTCGAAGGTGCGCCGGTAGCGGAAGGTCACTTCGATGCGCCGTCCCCGCCAGCGGAACTCGGCCTCGCGCAGGTCCATCCACCGGGCGAGGGTCGTGTCGTGCTCCACCCGGAAGACCGCCCGGCCGGGGGCGCGCTCGGCGACGCGCAGCGTCATGGCGCGCGGCTCGAGCGGGGCCCCGATCCCGAGGGATCGCCGGGGCGTGAAGGTGATCGTCCTGGTGTCCCCGACGGCGAGTCCCCGTCCCTCGGAGCCGAGCGGACGGGGGAAGCCGAGCCGCAGCAACGGCGAGGTGACCGGGCCGAAGGCGGGCTGGCCGGCCAGAGCGGCCTCGATGTCCACGTCCCGCGCCGCCGTGGCGACCGCCGTGACCTGCTCGTCGCGCGGCAGCGAGGTGAACGGCGTGGCCCCTTCGAGCAGCGCGACCAGGAGCAGCGGGGCGACGACGGCTACGGCGTGCCCGCCCTTCCGGCGCGCGTAGTCGATCGAGCCGCCCACGAGCAGGCCGACGAAGTAGAAGAGCGGAGCCGACATCAGCAGGCAGACGACGCCCTCGCCGAGCAGCGGCCCGGCCAGCGCGAGCCCGATCGTGATCGTGGCCATGGCCATCCCGGTGGCGCTCTTCGGCCGCGCAGTGATCGCCACGATGATCGCGATGGCCGCCGGGATGCCCACGTAGAACAGCGAGGTCTGCTCCAGATGGCCCGCGTGGAGCACCTCGTAGAGCAGGTAGGCGGCGAACAGCGCGGTCAGGGTCACGACCAGCACGAGCCGGGGCCGCCCCGGGTTTTCCGACTCCATACGGCGCTCCTTGAGCGGTAGATTTAATCGAGTGATTAAACCGTATGATGAGGATCGAGGGCGCTGTCAAGGGAGGCGGGTTGACGACACGGCGGGACTCGGGCGCGGAGACGCGCGACCGGCTCATCGAGGCGGCCGCGGAGACGTTGAAGACCCAGGGGTACGCGGGCACGAGCGCCCGGACGATCGCGAAGGCGGCGGGCGTCAACTCGGCGCTGGTCTTCTACCATTTCGGCGGCGTCGACCCGCTGCTGCTGGCCGCCCTCGACCGCTCGTCCGAGGAGCGCATGCGGGCCCACCGGGAGACCGTCGCGGGGGCCGCGACGCTGGAGGAGCTGGTGGAGGCCGCCACCCGGGTCTACAGGGCCGACATCGAGGGCGGGCACATCACGCTCTTCTCCGAGCTGGTCGGCGCCAGCATCGCCCGCCCCGAGCTGCGGGCGGAGATCGTCAAGCGGGCCGATCCGTGGATCGACTTCGTGGAGCAGACGCTCGAGCGGGTGATCGGCGGCTCGCCGCTGGCCCGGCTCCTGCCCCCACGTGACGTGGCGTACGCCGCGATCACCTTCTACCTGGGCGTCAACCTGTTCACGCACCTCGACGCGGACCGTACGCGGACCGAGGCGTTGTTCGGCCTCGCGGCGCGGGTGGCGCCGCGCGCCCGGCTGCTCACCCTGCGGATGCCCCGGCGCCGCCGCCCGGCCGCCACAGAGTCGCCGGAATGAAGCCACAGCCGCCGGAATGAAAGAGCCGCGGTCGCACGGGGGATGCGACCGCGGCCGGGGGAGGGTCGGTTCAGTCCTCCTCGTCGGAGGGGGCGGGGGCGTCGGACGGGCGCAGGCGCTCCCAGAGCAGGAACGCGCCGCCGACGACGAGCATCGCGACGCCCGTCCACAGGTTGATGCGGATGCCCTCCGCCTTCTGGATCTCGTGGGCGCTGTCGAACAGGCCGGTGACCGTGAGGATCAGTCCGTACACCAGGAACAGACCACCGATCACGCGGCGGATGTCGAAGAGCCGTTGCGGGGCGGCCATGCGAACCTCCTACAGGAAGGGCAGGTAGAACGCCGCGGCGAGGACCACAGCCCCGGCGCCGAGGATGACGGGGGAGCGATACCAGGCGGTGTCTCCCGCCAGCGCGTCGTCGGAGACGGACGCGTCGCTCAGGCCGTAGACGAGCCCGCGAAGCTCGCTTTCCGGCTTGGGGGTGGTGGCGAGCGTGACCACGACGGAGACGATCGCGTCGACCACGAAGGCGATGCCGGCGCCCCAGAAGCTCGCGTTCAACTCGGTGCCGAAGTCGAACACGCCCGCCTTGTAGAGGATGTACGAGGCGAAGGCGCAGACCGTGCCGCTCAGCAGGCCCCAGAAGCCCGCCCAGGCGGTCATCCGCCGCCAGAACAGGCCGATGACGAACGTCGCGAACAGCGGGGCGTTGAAGAACGAGAACAGCGACTGCAGGTAGTTCATGATGTTGCCGAAGCCGGCCGCGATGAACGCGGTGCCGATTCCGGCGGCGACGCCGACCACGGTCGCGATGCGGCCGAGCCGTACGTACCACTCGTCGGGGTGGTCGCCGTTGATGTGCGCCTTCCAGATGTCCTGGGTGAAGACCGTGTTGAAGCCGCTGATGTTGGCGGCCATGCCGGCCATGAACGACGCGAGCAGTCCGGTCACCGCGACGCCGAGCACGCCGTTGGGCAGGAACTCGTTCATGAGCAGCGGGATCGCCTCGTTGTACGTCGGCCCGCCGTCCTTGCCGAGGTTGCCGAACAGCACGACCGCGACGAGCCCGGGGATCACGGTGACGATGGGGATCACGAGCTTCGGATAGGCCGCGACGATCGGGGTGAGCCGGGCGGCGTTGGTGTTGCGGGCCGACAGCGCGCGCTGCACCTCGGCGAAGTTGGTGGTCCAGTAGCCGAAGGACAGCACGAAGCCGAGGCCGAAGACCAGGCCGATCCAGTTGGCGTTGAGCGGGTTGTCGGTGCCGGCGGTGTGCGCCCAGGTGTGCAGCCCGCCCTCGCCGAGCACGCTCTGCTTGACCTTCTCGCCGAGGCCGGAGAAGCCGCCGACCCTGGTCAGGCCGATGATCACCACCGGCACGAGCCCGGCGACGATCACGAAGAACTGCATGACCTCGTTGTAGATCGCCGACGACAGGCCGCCGAGGGTGATGTACGCCAGCACGATCGCGGCCGACACGATGATGGACAGCCACAGCGGCCAGCCGAGCATGGCGTCCATGATGAGCGCCAGCGCGTACAGGTTGATCCCGGCGATGAGGATCTGCGCGACGGCGAAGGTCCCGGCGTTGAGCAACTGGGTCGCCCCGTTGAAGCGGCGGCGCATGAACTCCGGGACGCTGTGCACCTTCGACCGGTAGTAGAAGGGCATCATCACGACGCCGAGGAACACCATGGCGGGGACCGCGCCGATCCAGTAGTAGTGCAGGGTCATCGCGCCGTACTGTGCGCCGTTGGCGGCCATGCCGAGGACCTCGGTGGCGCCGAGGTTGGCGGACATGAAGGCCAGGCCGGTGATCCAGGCGGGGAGTGCGCGGCCCGAGAGGAAGAAGTCCAGACTCGTCCGTACGGCCCGTTTGGCGGCGAAGCCGATTCCCAGCACCACGAGGAAGTACAGGGCGAGGATCACGTAGTCCAGAACGTTGACGTCGAGCCGCAGATCCTGTGCGGCCAGCAATTGGGCATCAGGCACGCAACGCCAGCTACCCGTACGTCTCGTCGTTTCACAAACACGGGCCCCGTATACCCAATCGTGACAAAAGCGCAGGTGAGGCTCTGTAAAGCCCGTCGGAGACGCATGCGGCGGAGTCCCGAGTGACGGGGGAGGAACCGGGTAAGCGAGGGAGAGCAGGAGAAACACCGACGAAGGGAGGCATGTCATGGCCGACGCACCGAACCCGATCCAGCTGCAGAAGCACCTGAAGGGCGTGGACTATCCGGCCGGCAAGTCGGACCTGATCCGCACGGCCCGCGACCAGGGCGCGGACGACAACGTCATCAAGGCGCTGGAACGCATCCCGGACCGGCAGTACGACGGCCCCAACGCGGTCAGCAAGGCGGTCGCCGAGGTCAGGTGAGGAACCGGTCCCGGCATCGGGCGGCCGGCGCGGGAGCGTTCCCGCGCCGGCCGCCCGCTTACGCCGCCCTGCCGGCGCTCCCCGCCGCTCCGGCGAGTACGGCGGGGAGACGCGAGGGTCAGGACCAGACGGCGGCGATCGGCTCGGCGAGGGCGGCGGCCTGGTCGAGCCCCGCCTCGAAGGCCGGTCCCCACAGGGCCGGGTCGAGGACGTTCTCGCCGAACACCGCGACCGACGCCGCGTCGGGGTGGACGACGTACGACGCGGCCGCGCCCGCCTTCGCCATCTCGCCGTCGAGGACGGCCCGGGGGGTCAGGTTGCCGAGCGGTTCGAGCACCACGAGCGCACGGGCGCCCGCCGCGAGGTCGGCGTTGGTCGCCGACCGGACCCCGCCGTCCACGTACCTGCGGCCGTTGATCTCCACGGGTGGGAAGACCATCGGTACGGCGCAGCTCGACGCGACGGCGAGCACCAGCGGCGCACCGGAGGACCGGTCCCACACGACGAACTCGCCGGTCGCCGCGTCCACGCTGGTGATCAGCAGCTCGCGCTCGGGCCACTCCTTGACCGGCAGCCGTTCGCCGACCGCCGTGAGCCGCTCGGCGTAGTGGTCGACCCTGGCCGCCAGGGCCATCTGGCCGACCCTGCGCCGGGCCTCCCGCCGGTCGATGTTCGGGTCGAACATGATGGCGAACGCCTCCATGACCTCGTTCATGTGGTCGATGGCCGGGGGCGGGCCGGTGTCCACCTCGGCCTGGTGGGCCATCGCCTCCTCCAGGTCGGCGCCGGTGGCCACGAGCGTGCCGACGACCGAACCGGCCGAGGTGCCGATGATCCGATCCGCCGTCCCCAGGTCCAGGCCGTGGCGGCGCAGGCCGGTGACGATCCCCGCCTCCCAGGCGATGCCGGCGACTCCTCCGCCGCCGAGCACGAGAGCAGTAGTCATGTCCAGAATTATGTTCCAAGAAGCCGCGTGCTCCAGCCGGATGAAACCGGTTGAGATTTGTCTGGACGCCAAACTATTGACGGCGCTTCCGCCGGTGTGTGAACCTTCCCTTCAGATTTCCATGCACGTTGGAGAAGGACGGTCAGGGTCCCCACCTGGTCGTGCATGGCCGGTTGTCCGTGCTCGGAGGGAAAACCGTCCATGCGAAGATTCGCAACCATGCTCGTGGTCGCCGCCGTGGCGCTCGTCACGGCCGTGATCAGAATGTCCCCCGTGTCGGCCGTCGCCGCCGACCCGTACACGTTCAAGAACGTGCAGATCCTCGGCGGCGGCTTCGTCCCCGGGATCGTCTTCAGCCCCGCGCAGAAGGACCTGATCTACGCGCGCACCGACATCGGCGGCGCCTACCGCTGGAACCAGTCGTCCCAGACCTGGACCCCGCTGCTCGACTGGGTCGGGCAGTCCAACTGGGGCTACAACGGCGTCGCCAGCATCGCCCCCGACCCGGTGGACGCCAACAAGGTGTACGCCGCCGTCGGCATGTACACCAACAGCTGGGACCCCAACAACGGCGCGATCCTGCGATCGTCGAACAAGGGCGACACCTGGCAGGTGAGCCCGCTGCCGTTCAAGCTGGGCGGCAACATGCCAGGCCGCGGCATGGGCGAGCGCCTCGCGGTCGACCCGAACAAGAACAGCATCCTGTACTTCGGCGCACCCAGCGGCAACGGACTGTGGCGGAGCACCGACTCCGGCGCGACCTGGTCGAAGGTGACGAACTTCCCCAACGCCGGCAACTACCGCGCGGGCACCGACGACTACCAGGGTGACATCCAGGGCGTCGTCTGGGTGACCTTCGACAAGCGGACCGGCACCTCGGGCAACGCCACCCAGACCATCTACGTGGGCGTGGCCGACAAGGACAACACCGTCTACCGCACCACGAACGGCGGCACCTCCTGGGAGCGGGTCGCCGGGCAGCCGACCGGCTACATCGCCCACAAGGGCGTGCTCGACACGACCAACGGCTACCTCTACATCGCCACCAGCGACACCGGCGGCCCGTACGACGGAGGCAAGGGCGACGTGTGGCGCTACGCCACCGCCACCGGCACCTGGACCCAGATCAGCCCGATCCCGTCCAGCAGCTCCGACGACTACTTCGGCTACAGCGGCCTGACCATCGACCGCCAGCACCCCGGCACGATCATGGTCGCCACCCAGGTCTCCTGGTGGCCCGACGCGATCTTCTTCAGGAGCACCGACAGCGGCGCGACCTGGACCCGCATCTGGGACTGGACGTCCTACCCGAACCGTAGCTTCCGCTACAAGATGGACATCTCCGCCGCTCCGTGGCTGACCTTCGGCACGAACCCCCAGCCGCCCGAGGTCACGCCCAAGCTCGGCTGGATGAACGAGTCGGTGGAGATCGACCCGTTCAACTCCGACCGCATGATGTACGGCACCGGGGCGACGATCTACGGCACCACCGACCTCACGAAGTGGGACTCGGGCGGCCAGTTCACGCTCAAGCCGATGGTGAAGGGCCTGGAGGAGACCGCCGTCCTCGACCTGATCAGCCCGCCGAGCGGCGCCCCGCTGGTCAGCGCGCTGGGCGACATCGGCGGCTTCCGGCACACCAACCTCGACGCCGTGCCGTCCATGATGTTCACCCAGCCCGTCTTCACCTCCACGACCTCGCTCGACTACGCCGAGACCAACCCGAGCGTGATGGTGCGGGCCGGCAACTTCACCGACTCGGACCGCCCGAACGACAGCCACGTGGCGTTCTCCACCGACGGCGGGGCCAACTGGTTCCAGGGCACCGAGCCGGGCGGGATCAACAGCGGCGGCACCGTCGCCGCGGCGGCCGACGGCAGCCGCTTCGTCTGGGCGCCGGGCGACGCCGGTCAGCAGGTCGTCTACTCCGTCGGCTACGGCAACAGCTGGACCGCCTCCAGCGGTGTCCCGGCCAACGCGATCGTCGAGTCCGACCGGGTGAACGCGCAGAAGTTCTACGCCTACTCCGGCGGCAAGTTCTACGTGAGCACCAACGGCGGCGGGAGCTTCAGCGCCACCGCGGCGACCGGGCTGCCCACGACCGGCGTGCACTTCAAGGCGCTGCCGGGCAAGGAGGGCGACGTCTGGCTGGCCGGCGAGGGCGGCCTGTGGCACTCCACCAACTCGGGCGCCTCGTTCACCAAGCTGTCGAACGTCAGCAGCTCGATCAACATCGGCTTCGGCAAGGCGGCGCCCGGCAAGACGTACCAGGCCCTCTACCTCGCCGGCACCGTGGACGGCGTGCAGGGCCTGTTCCGGTCTGACGACACCGGCGCGAGCTGGGTGCGCATCAACGACGACCAGCACCAGTACGGCAACATGGGCGAGGCCCTGACCGGTGACCCGCGGATCTACGGCCGGGTCTACCTCGGCACCAACGGCCGGGGCATCATCTACGGCGACCGCAACGGCGGAAGCTCGCCGTCCCCCTCGCCGTCGGCGTCCCCGTCCGCGTCGCCCTCGGCCTCTCCGTCGAATTCGCCGTCTCCGAGCCCCTCGCCGTCCGCCAGCCCCTCGCCGTCCGCCAGTCCGTCGCCCTCGCCCAGCCGGTCTCCGAGCCCGTCGCCCTCGGCGAGCCCGTCGGGCGGCAAGGGGTGCTCGGCGACGTACAAGGTGGTCAACGAGTGGCCGGGCGGCTTCCAGGGCGAGGTCACGGTGAAGAACACCGGCAGCGCCTCGATCAGCGGCTGGAGCGTCAAGTGGGCCTTCGCGAACGGCCAGACGATCAGCCAGCTCTGGAGCGGCACGGTCAGCCAGTCCGGGGCGAACGTCACGGTCACCAACGTGAGCTACAACGGCTCGGTCGGCTCCGGGGCGTCCACCACGTTCGGTTTCCAGGCGAGCTGGAACGGCACCAACGCCGTCCCCTCGGCGGTGACCTGCACCGCCTCGTGAGATAGCACGACAACGGCCGTACGGATGAGCCGCCAAGGTGGCACATCCGTACGGCCGCTTTCCATGGGCCACGCCGGAAAAGGGGTGGGGCGCGACGGCGCAAGGGTGATCTATTGGAGTGGTGACGGGACTGTCGGATGAGTGGGGCGGCACGGGGTGGGACAGCCAGGCGCGGTTGGTCCGGGAGCGGTGGGTGGACCGCCGGCCAAGAAGGCCGGAGGTGGCCGCGCGACTGCTCATGGAGACCCGCCTGATGCCATGGCTCGCGCCGCGGCTGCCGTTGCCCGTCCCGATTCCTCACGTCCTGCGGCAGGAGCCGCTGGTCGTACGGCACGAGGTGGTCGTCGGCGAGCCGCTCGACACTTTCGACGCCGTGGGCGGCCGGACGCTGGGCGCGTTCCTGCGGGCCCTGCACGCGGTCGATCCCGCGGAAGCCGTACGGCACGATGCGCCGCCGCCGCGGGAAGCGCTGCGGGAGCGGGCGGCGACGGTGAAGGACTTCGGTACACGCGTCGTACCGCTCCTGCCGGGCGACCGGCGAGACGCCGCCTCGGCGGTGCTGGACGGCGTGGGCGCGTTGCCCACCTGCGCTCTGGTCCACGGCGACCTCGGGCCCGAGCATGTGCTGGCGCGGGACGGCACGGTGAGTGGCGTCATCGACTTCGGCGACGCGCACGTCGGTGACCCGGCGCTCGATCTGGCATGGGCGCTCCACGGCGCCCCGCCGGCGTTCGCCCGGGCCGTGGCGGCGGAGTACGGCGCCGCCATGGAGCTCACCGAACGGGCACTGCTGTGGCACCGGCTGGGCCCGTGGTACGAGGTCACGTACGGTCTCGACACCGGCGACCCGAATGCGGTGCGCGGCGGTCTGGAAGGCGTCCTCGCCCGCCTTCCGGCCTGAGGCAGGCCGGGGGACGTTCGCTCTCACCGCGGACGGCGGGCGGACTTCCGCGCCTGTGAGACCACACGACCAGTGAGGAAAGGCCCTACGGATGTGACGTTCGACTGGTATCTCCGCAGGGCCCTTCGCATAGCCTTGCCTGGGCGGGCCGTCGGGCCGCGCCGGGACAGGGGTGACTGCGCGATGGCGATCGGAGTTTACGTCGCGGCCGGCGACGCGAGGAGCAACAAGGGCACGATCGCCCTCGGCATGATCGAACTGCTGACCCGCCAGGTGGGCACGGTCGGCGTGTTCCGGCCGGTCGTCCGGTCCGGCCGCGAGGACAGCCTGGTCCACACCGCACGCAGCCGCTTCGGGATCGGCCTGCCCTACGCGATGTGCACGGGCGTCACCTACGAGGAGGTGCACGCCGACGAGGTGCGCGCGGCCGGGGAGATCCTGGCCCGTTACCGTGCGCTCGCCGGGCGGTGCGACGCGGTCGTGGTGATCGGCACCGACTACACCGACGTGGGCGCGCCCACCGAGTTCGTGTTCAACGCCGAGCTCGCCGCCAACCTCGGCACACCGGTGATGAACGTGGTGACCGGGCTCGACCGCGGCCCCGACGAGGTCGCCGCGGCGGTCGAGATGTCGCGCAAGGAGCTGGCCGAGCGGCACGCCACCGAGCTGGCCACGGTCGTCACGCGGGTCGCCCCCGGCCTGGTGGAGGAGGTCGCCGCCCGCGTCCCCGCGTACGTCCTGCCGGAGGTGCGGCGGCTGTCCGCGCCGACGGTCAGCGACCTGATGGCCTCCTGCGACGGCGAGCTGTTCATGGGCGACGCCGACCAGCTCGGCCGGGAGACGGGCGGGCTGATGATCGGCGCGATGTCGCTGCCGAACATCCTGGAACGCCTCACCGAGGGACTGGCGGTCGTCGTCCCCGCCGACCGGGCCGCCGCGCTGGTGCCGGGGCTGCTGGCCGCGCACAAGGCTCCCACGTTCCCCGCCCTGTCGGCGATCATCCTCAACGGCGGGCTGGAGCTGCCCGACGCGGTCGTCCGCCTGCTGAAGGGCATGGACATCCGGCTGCCGATCATCACGACCGGCGGCGGCACGTTCGAGACCGCGACCAAGCTGTCGAAGGCCGAGGGCCGGTTCAGCCCGGACGCCAAGGGCAAGATCGACACCGCGCTCGGGGTCTTCGCCGAGCACGTCGACGCCGGGGCGCTGCTGCGCAGCCTGCGGGTCACCAAGGCCGCCGCGATCACCCCGCTCATGTTCGAGTACGACCTGCTTGACCGCGCCCGCGCCAATCGCAGGCACATCGTGCTGCCGGAGGGCGCCGAGCCGCGGATCCTGCGCGCCGCCGACAGCCTGCTGCGCCGGGGCGTCGCCGAGCTGACCCTGCTGGGCGACGAGCGGGAGATCCGGCTGGCGGCGGCCACGATGGGCCTGGCCGTCGACGGCGCCCGCGTGGTCAGCCCGTTCGACCCGGAGCTGCGCGAGCTGTTCGCCGAGGAGTACGCCCGGCTGCGCGCGCACAAGGGCGTGACCATCGGGCAGGCCCGCGACATCGTCACCGACGTCTCCTACTTCGGCACGATGATGGTCCATCTCGGGCTGGCCGACGGCATGGTCTCCGGCGCCGCCCACACCACAGCCCACACGATCAGGCCCTCGTTCGAGGTCATCAAGACCTCGCTGGGTGTCGGCGTCGTGTCCAGCGTCTTCTTCATGTGCCTGGCCGACCGCGTCCTCGTGTACGGCGACTGCGCCGTCGTCCCCGACCCCACGGCCGCCCAGCTCGCGGACATCGCGATCTCGTCGGCCGCCACGGCCGCCAGGTTCGGGGTGGAGCCGCGCGTGGCCATGTTGTCGTACTCGACCGGGGAGTCCGGCGCCGGGCCCGAGGTGGACAAGGTGCGCGAGGCCACCGCGCGGGTCCGCGAGCTGCGGCCGGATCTCCCCGTCGAGGGCCCGATCCAGTACGACGCCGCGGCCGAGCCGAGCGTGGCGCGGACCAAGATGCCCGGCAGCCCGGTGGCCGGGCGGGCGACGGTGTTCGTGGTGCCCGACCTCAACACGGGCAACAACCTCTACAAGGCCGTGCAGCGCAGCGCCGGCGCGGTCGCGATCGGGCCGGTCCTGCAGGGCCTGCGCAAGCCGGTCAACGACCTGTCCCGCGGCGCGACCGTGGGCGACATCGTCAACACCGTCGCGATCACGGCCATCCAGGCGCAGGCGCACGGGGAGACACAGTGAGCGGCAGGCGCACGGGAAACACGGTGAGCGCGCAGGCGGGGCAGGGCACACAGTGAGCGCGAACGCGCGGGCGCGAAGGGAGAGACAGTGAGCGGGCAGGTCCTCGTCCTGAACACGGGGTCGTCGTCCATCAAGTACCGCCTCATCGACATGGGGACGCGCCGGGCGGTGGCGGGCGGGCTGATCGAGCGCATCGGCGAGGACGAGAGCGTGCTCGCGCACGACGGCGTACGGACCGAGCGCCGGGTGGCCGACCACGAGGAGGGGCTGAAGGCGGTGCTCGCGGCCTTCGCCGAGCACGGGCCGCCGCTCGACGGCGTGACCGCCGTGGGCCACCGGGTCGTCCACGGCGGCAGCCGGTTCGTCACGCCCGTGCTGATCGACGACGAGGTCGAGCGGGCCATCGAGGAGATCGCGCCGCTGGCGCCGCTGCACAACCCGGCCAACCTGGAGGGCATCCGGGTCGCCCGGCGGGCCTTCCCCGGCCTGCCGCACGTCGCCGTCTTCGACACCGCCTTCCATGGCACGATCCCGCCCCACGCGCACACCTATGCCGTCCCCCGCGAGTGGACCCGCAAGCTCGGCGTGCGCCGCTACGGCTTCCACGGCACCTCCACGGCGTACGTCTCCCGCCGGGCGGCCGTGCTGCTCGGCCGGCCGTACGACGAGGTGAACTCGATCGTGCTGCACCTCGGCAACGGCGCGAGCGCGACGGCGGTGCGGGGCGGGCGCAGCGTGGACACCTCGATGGGCATCACCCCGCTCGCCGGGCTGGTGATGGGCACCCGCTCCGGGGACGTCGACCCGGCTCTGGGCGCCTACCTCGGCCGGGTCGCCGGCATGGACCTCGCCGGCGTCGACGCGGCGCTCAACAAGGAGAGCGGCCTGCTCGGCATGTGCGGCGCCAACGACATGCGGGAGGTCTGGCGGCTGGCCGACTCCGGCGACGAGGACGCCCGGCTCGCGCTCGACGTCTACGGCTACCGCGTGCGGGCCTACATCGGCGCCTACTACGCGGCGCTCGGCCACGTGGACGCCCTCGTCTTCACCGGCGGGGTGGGGGAGAACAGCCTCCGCGTCCGCGCGCTCGCGACGACCGGGCTCACCCGGCTCGGCATCGGGATCGATCCCGATCGCAACGCCGCCGAGTCGGCGGAGGCCAGGGTGATCTCCCCGGAGGGCGCCGAGGTGACGGTGCTGGTGGTGCCCACCGACGAGGAACTGGAGATCGCCGAGCAGACCGCCGCCTGCCTCGGGGACGCGTGAACCCGCCGATCGCCGTGGACGTCCGCTGGCTATCGTGGTCAGCGAATGGGGGTGAGCCGTGTGGCGACGGCTGAGGACAGTCGTACGGGTGGACAAGAAGGGACTGCCGATTCACCGGGCTGGCTCGACCGGGTCCGTGCGACTCCGGCGGGCCGGCTGACGCTGCGGATCGTCATCGGGGTGATCGGCGCCGCCCTCGTGGTCACCGGCCTGATCATGGTGCCCTTCCCGGGGCCGGGCTGGCTGGTGGTCTTCGCCGGGCTCGCCGTCCTGGCCACGGAGTTCCCCTGGGCGTCCCGGCTGCTGGAGTTCGCCAAGGACAGGGTCAGGGCGGCGACCGACTGGCTCAAGCGGCAGAACTGGTTCGTCCGCATCGTCGCGAGCGCGCTCACCCTGCTCTGCGCCGGGGCCATCGTCTGGGTGTCGGTCCGGCTGACCCTCGGCGTCGACCTGATCCAGAAGGCCCGTGAACTGCTGAGCTGACCGTCAGGCGCGGGCCAGCCTGCGGACCGCCAGTTCGCTGAGCAGCGTCGCGCCGTCGGACAGGATGGCGTCGTCGAACTCCGCCTCGGCCGAGTGGTTGGCCGGGGCCGTGGCGAGGTCCCGGCCGGGCGGGCAGGCGCCGACCACGAGGAACGCGCCCGGCACCTGCTCCAGCACGTACGAGAAGTCCTCCGAGCCGGTCGCCGGGGTGGGCAGCGGGAAGTAGCGGTCCTCGCCGAGGGCCTCCCGCACGGTCAGGGCGGCGAACTCCGCCTCGGCGTCGTCGTTCACCGTGACGGGATAGCCGATGCCGAACGCGCAGTCGACGGTGAGGCCGTGCGCCTCGCCGATGCCGCGGGCGAGCCGGACCAGGCCCTCCCTGATGCGGTCGCGTGAGCCGGCCGAGAACGTGCGCACGGTGGCCTCGAAGACGGCCTCGTCCGGGATCACGTTGTCGGTGGTTCCGGCGTGGAAGCTGCCGACGGTCACCACGACGGGGTCGAACACGTCGTAGCTGCGGGTGACGTGGGTCTGCAGGGCCGTCACGATCTCGCAGGCCGCGGGGATCGGGTCGAGGGCGCGGTGCGGGGAGGACCCGTGGCCGCCTCTGCCGCGCACGGTCACGGTCAGCGTGTCGCACGCGGCCAGCACGGGCCCGCCCTTGGTCAGGAACAGCCCGCGCGGGATCGTCGTGGCGAAGACGTGCATGCCGTACGCCGCGACGGCCCTGGATCCCGCCGCGTCGAGCACGCCTTCCTCGATCATCAGCCGGGCGCCCTCCTGGCCCTCCTCGCCGGGCTGGAACATCAGCACCACGTCTCCGGCGAGGTCGGCACGCCGCTCGCTGAGCTGGCGGGCGGCGCCCGCCAGCATGGCCATGTGCAGGTCGTGGCCGCAGGCGTGCATGCGGCCGTCGAAGCGCGACCGGTAGGGCACGTCGGTCTTCTCGTGCACCGGCAGCGCGTCCATGTCGGCGCGCAGCAGCACGGCGGGGCCCGGGCGGCCGCCGCGCAGGACGGCGGTCACCGACGACAGGCGCTCGCCGGTGGTGATCTCCAGGGGCAGGCCGTCGAGCGCCGCGAGCACCTTCTCCTGCGTGCGGGGCAGGTCGAGGCCGATCTCCGGCTCCCGGTGCAGCGCGCGGCGAAGCTCGACGAGCTCATCCTGGAAAGTCATGGTCCACCTGAGGCGTGAAGGGGCTCGGCGGGGGCCGGAAGCCGGGCGGTCAGAGGTAGAGGCCGGTGCCGTGGTCGGTCTGCTGCGTCGCCACGGCGTGCAGGTCGCGCTCGCGCAGCACCAGGTAGAGCTGGCCCTGGACCTCCACCTCGTACTGGTCCTCGGGGTTGAACAGGACCTTGTCGCCGGTCTTGACCGACCTGGCGTTGGCGCCGGCGCCGGACACCTCGCCCCAGACGAGCCGGTTGGCCAGCTTGACCGTGGCCGGGATGACGATGCCCGCGCTGCTGCGCCGTTCCTCAAGCTCCCGCTCAACCTTGACCATCACGCGGTCGTGGAGCATCTGGATCTCGAACTTCGGGTCAGCCACGCTCGCAGTGTACGCGGATCGGACCCGGACACCGTCATCGGAGGTTCACCGGCGGCGGGGGCTCACCGGTGGCCCATCGCCAGGTCGTAGCCGGTTCCGGAGCGGCGGTAGACGCCGCCCTTGCCCCACTTCAGCACCTGGAACCGTACGTGGACGGTGTTGGAGGCGACGCCCGTCAGGTCGGCCATCATCTTCTCGGACAGGTCGACGATCGCCGGGATGTCGTGCTGGGCCACGGCCCACTCGGCCGGGCCGAAGTCCTCGACGACGCCGATGGCGCTCTTCCCCTTGTAGGTGATCCGCACCTTGGTGCCGAGGGGCCAGTAGGGGCTGGCGACGGTCCGGTAGCGCATCGGCTTGCCGGACGCGGTCTCGCCGTCCCAGAAGGACGTGGCGGTGGAGACACCGGAGGGCAGGGAGGCGGCCTTCTTCATCTCCGCGTACGCCGTGCGGAGGGCCGCGTTGAAGGCGGTGCCCAGGGAGGCCAGGTCGAGGGAGGCCGCGTCGGCCGGGATCGGGCGGGTGGTGTCCGTCTGGGCGGCGGGCACCGCCCGGGAGAGCGGTGCGGAGGAAGGAGCCTGAGGGATCACCGAGGCGTCCGCGGCCGTGGCCGCGCCGGCGACGAGGGTGGTTCCGGCCATCGCCATGGTGATCGCCTGACGGGCTCGCTTGTGCATGAGGTTCCTTTCGTCTCGCTCGCGGGGCGGCCCTCGGGGGAACAGGGCCTCGCGTCGTCGAGGAGTCCCGGCCGGCCGGCGGGCTCCGCACGCGCGCCCGGGCATGGCGGAGCGGCCCTCGGAAAGGAGGGGCGGAAGCCTCCGGAAGCGGGCCGCGCGTTCCCTGGGGGAGGGGATACGACGGTTGTGCGATGTATGGGATTTACAAGGGCAAAAGGTGATGCGAGGCACGAGTATAGGGAAAGAGGGAGTAAAGGGGACAAATCGATCTAAATTGCAGGTAGATCGTCCTTGACGTTCGGACCCTGAAACCGCTCTCATAGCTAGATCGGTCAATGCGACGGCAAGGGGTCGGTATGGCTTTCGATGGCTTCGCGTGGATCAACGAGCCCGCAGAGTGGTCGCAGACCGGGGAGGGCCTGCGGGCCGTCGCCGGCGCCGGAACCGACCTGTGGCAGAAGACGCACTACGGCTACTCGTACGACACCGCGCACATGTTCGGCCGCCAGGTGACGGGGGACGCCCGGCTGACCGTGACGTTCGACGCCGACTACGCCGAGCAGTACGACCAGGCCGGGGCCGTGCTGTGGATCGACGAGGAGAACTGGATCAAGGCGGGCGTCGAGTTCGTCGACGGCGGCCACCAGCTCAGCGTCGTCGTCACCCGAGGCTTCTCCGACTGGTCCGTCACGCCCGCGCCCGGCGGCCTCGTCTCCGCGACGTTCGACTTCGAACGGGCCGGCGACGCCGTGACCGTCCGATACGGCGTGAACGGCGCGGAGCCGGAGCACATGCTGCGCCTGGCCTACTTCCCGCCGCAGGCGCAGGCCCTCGCCGGGGTCATGTGCGCCGCCCCGGCGGGCAAGGGCTTCGAGACCCGCTTCACTCGCGTGTCGCTTACGTAGTGCGGCGCTACTGCGCCCGTCCCCGCACGGTGAACCGGTCCTGGGCGTCCAGCACGGCGTCCCCGTAACGCACGGCCCACGTGCCCATCGCGCGCATGGGGGCGAGCAGTGCCGTGCCCGCCTCCGTCAGCGCGTAGTCGACGCGGGGCGGCGCCTCGGCGTACGCCCGGCGTTCGACCAGGCCGTTGTACTCCAGGCGCCGCAGCGCCTCGTTGAGGACCTTGGGAGAGATTCCGCCGATCCGGATGCGCAGCTGCCGTGGCCGCATCGGACCGGCCTCGCCGAGCGTGTAGACCACGACGCTGTCCCAGCGGTTCGCGAGCACCTCGAACGCGAGGCGGGCCCGGCAGTCGGAGGTGTACGCGTGCTCGTCGTGGAACTCGTCCATGGCCTCATCCTGCCCGGTCCGAAGGACACCGTCCGGTGTGCGTCGGCCGCCCTAACGTCGTGGGCCTTGGCTCACTTAGGGACGGAGACGACCATGCGCATCGGCATCCTCGGCACGGGCGGGATGGCCACGGCACTGGGGGGCGCCTGGGTCCGCGCGGGGCACGACGTGCTCGTCGGCGGACGCGACCGGGCCGCGGCGGCCCGGACGGCGGCGCGCATCGGCGCCGCGAAGGACGGAACGCTCGCGGACGCGGCGGCCCACGGCGAACTCGTCCTCGCGGCGGTTCCCGCCGGTGTGGCGCCGCAGCTGGTGAACGGGCTCGCGGCCGTCCTCGCCGGGCGGACCGTTATCGACTGCTCGAATCCCATCGAGCTGGGCGACGACGGGCTGACGCTGACGACGGGCGGCACGACCTCGGTCGCCCGGCTGACGGCGGACGCCGCGCCGGACGCCCATGTGGTCAAGGCGTTCAACCTGTGCCACGACAGCATCTGGACGCTGCCGCGGCCGGCGTTCGAAGGCGCCCCGCTGGCCGTGCCGTTCTGCGGCGACGATCCGGGCAGCCTCGACCGGACCGCCGCGCTGATCACGTCGATGGGATGCACGCCGATGCCCTGCGGAGGGCTCTCCCGCGCGGTCTACATCGAGGCGACGGCCGCGTTCGCGATCGGCGTGTGGAGGTCCGGAGCGGAGCCGCGGTTCGCCTTCCCGGCACCCGCGATGGCGGAGATCTCCTGACTCGTCCGGGCTAGCGCCGTGGCGGTAGCGCGATCACACTGTGACAATGCCGGACATCACCCAGCGCACCCGGTCCTTCGTCGTCCCCTGGCCGGTGGTCCTGATGGCTGGTCTGGTAGTCGCTCTGCTGCTGGCGTTCTCGGGCGCCTACGGCTTCCTGGGCGACGAGATGTACTTCGTCGTGGCGGGCCGGCATCCCGCCTTCGGCTACGTCGACCAGCCGCCGCTGACCCCGTTGCTCTCCGCCGCCTCGGTGGGCCTGCTGGGCGTCTCGCCGACCGCGGTCCGGGTGCTGCCGGCCGTGGAGGCGGCGCTCGTCGTCGTCCTCGTCGCGCTCATCTCACGCGACCTCGGCGGGTCTCGGCGGGCGCAGTTCCTGGCGGCCATCACGGCCGCCGTCTCCGGCTATCTCGCCGCTGGCCACATGGACACCACCACAGGTCTCGACCTGCTCGCCTGGGCGCTCATCCTGTGGCTGGCGGTCCGGCTTCTCGCCGGTGCCGACCGGCGCCTGTGGCTGGCGGTGGGCCTGACCGCCGGGATAGGGCTGCAGAACAAGGACACCCTGCTGTTCCTGGCCGCGGGGCTGGCGCTGGGCCTTCTCGCCGCCCGGCGCTGGGACGTCGTCCGTTCACCGTGGCCGTGGGCGGCCATCGGGATCGCTCTCCTGCTCTGGGCGCCGAACCTCGTCTGGCAGGCGACGAACGGCTGGCCCCAGCTCACCATGGCCTCGCGCATCGCCGGGTACGCGGCGGACAACCGCGCCCAGATCGTGCCGCTGCTCTGGCTCTTCACCGGTCCGATCCTGTTCGCCGTGAGCCTCGCCGGAGCGGTCTGGCTCCTGCGTTCGAGGAACGCGGTTCCGTGGCGGGCGATCGGCATCGCGGGCCCCGTCGCGCTCGTCCTCGTCGTCGCGACTGGAGGCAAGGCCTACTATGCGATCGGCACCGCGGCCGCGTTCATGGCCGCCGGTTCGATCGTCGTCGACCGCTGGCTCGTACGCGGCCACGCCAGCATCAAGGGGGCAATCTTCACCGTCGCCGCCTTGGTCTCGGGTCTGCTCCTCGCGTACCTGACCCTGCCGGTCCTGCCCGTCGCCACCTATGCCGCCAGCACCCTTCCGGCCACGGTGCCGGACACCGCGAACCAGATCGGCTGGCCGGCGTTCGTCTCCACGGTCAAGGGCGCGGTGGCAGCCCTGCCCGCCGACGAGCGCGCCCGAGCGGTGATCCTGACCAACGACTACAGCGAGGCGAGCGCACTCGACCTGCTCGGATCGGGACTGCCCCCCATCTACTCCGGTCACAACTCGTACTGGTCATGGGGCCCGCCACCGGCTCAACGCACCGTCGTCGTCCACGTCGGCGACTGGCGGCCCACCGACTGGAGCAGGTTCTTCGTCGGCTGCCACGACGTGGCCCGGATCGACAACGGACTGGGCGTACCGAACGGGGAGCAGGGCAAGGCCGTCTCGGTCTGCACCGGCCTGAAGTCGTCGTGGACCGCGATGTGGCCCGGGCTCCGAACCATCAGCTAACGAATCGCCCGGCCTTTCGTTCTAGAACAACCCCGCCCTGGCGTCTCCCGGTTGCGAGAGGCTTTGATACAGGCTCTAGGCGCGGGACGCGGCAGGCAGGACCAGTTCGGCGAAGATCGCCCGGTGGTCCGTCGCCGGCAGCCGGTGGACGCCGAACGCCCGGACGGCGACGCGCGGGTCCACCAGGATGTGGTCGAGGGTGACGGGCGGCACCGGCAGGCCGCCGAAGTCCGACGACCTCCGGTAGGGCCAGGTGCCGGCCAGGCCGTTGCCGGTCGCGTCGGCCGCGTCCCGGTAGCCCGCGTCGAGCAGGCGCCGGACCCTGGCGTGGTCGAGCGTCGCGTTGAAGTCCCCGGAGAGGATCCGTACGGACCCGCCTGGACCGGGCAGCGAGGCGAGCGTCTTGGACCAGCACTTGAACCGGAACGAATACCGCGGGGCGCACGGGTGCACGGACACGACGGCGACGGGCCCGGCGCCGGGGACCTCGACGATGCCCGCCGCCTGCCGGCGGCCGTCGAAGGCCGTGAGCTCCTCCGGCCGGAGGGGGAACCGCGTGAAGAGCCCGGAGCCGCTCGAGCGCTCCTGGGCCCGGTCGTCCGCGTACGGCAGGAGCGCGGTCAGGCCCGCCGCACGCAGTCCCGCCGAGGCCTCCGGGGTCAGTTCCTGCAGCGTCAGGACGTCGGCGCGCAGCCGCCGCACGAGGTCCACGAGCACGGCGGGCGGTACGGAGCCGTGGAGCAGGTTGGCCGACAGGACCCGGAGGGCCGGGCCGGCGGCGCCGGCCGCCCGCGCGCGCGCACCGGCCGAGCCGTGCGGAAACGGGTCGGACAGCGCGCGGGGCAGCACACAGGCCGCCAGCGTCGTGGTGACCGCAAGGCCCGCGACCAGCGCCGCCGGGCGCCGCACGAGCAGCGCGACCAGCGGCGCGACGACCGAGGCGAGGGCGACGTACGGCGTGAAGGCCACCAGTTGCACCCACCGGAAGTGGACGTCGCCGGGAAACAGCCGCAGCAGGGCCCACAGCCCGAACGGCGCGACCGCCGGCCACGCGAGCAGCCCACGCCAGATCCCGGGGCGGCCCACCCAGCCGGCCGTCAGTCTCGCCATCCTCGGACTCCTTCGCGAAAGATCCACTGTACGACGCGTCTGCACGTGCATCCGGGGCTCCACGCCGGTCGGGGGGAGGCCTTACAGTCTCCGGCATGGATGTCGAAGCGAGAGTCCTGAACGCCCTCGACGAGGCGGAGACCGTGCGCCTCCTGGCCGACCTGGTCCGGGTGCCGAGCGTCACCGGCACCGACGCCGAGTCGGACCTGCAGGACAGGTGCGCCCGCATGCTCACCGAATGGGACCTCGACGTCGACATGTGGAAGCTCGACCTCGACGATCTCCGCTCCCGCGAGGGGTTCCCCGGCATGGAGGCCGAGCGCGCCGAGGGATACGGCGTCGTCGGCGTCACCGAGGGCGAGGGCACGCCCGCGCTCATCCTGCAGGGGCACGCCGACGTCGTGCCGATCGGCGATCCGGGCAAGTGGGAGGGGCAGGACCCGTTCGGCGCCCGCCTCACCGCGACCACCCTGCACGGCCGGGGCGCCTGCGACATGAAGGCAGGTCTCGCCGCCAACCTCGCCGTCGTGCGCGCGCTGCGCGTGGCCGGCGTACGGCTCGCGCGTCCCCTGGCCGTCCACTGCGTGGTCAGCGAGGAGGACGGCGGGCTCGGCGCGTTCGCCACCCTGGCCAGGGGCCACACCGGGGAGGCGGCCGTGATCACCGAGCCGACCAGCGGGAAGCTGATCACCGCCAACGCCGGTGCGCTGACCTTCCGCCTGGAGGTCGCCGGCCGGGCCGCGCACGGCGCCACCCGCTACGAGGGGGTCAACGCCGTCGAGGCGTTCGTGCCGGTGCTCCAGGCCGTCCGGCGGCTCGAACGCGAGCGCAACGCCGATCCCGACTCCCTCTTCGCGGGCAACCCGCTGCCGTACCCGATCGAGATCGGCACCGTGCGCGCGGGCGACTGGGCGAGCACGGTGCCCGACCTGCTCGTGGCCGAGGGACGGCTGGGCGTCCGGCTCGACGAGGACCCGGCCGACGCCCGCGCCGCCCTGGAGACGGCGCTCGCCGATCTGGACGACCCCTGGCTGCGGGACAATCCGGTGAGCGTCACCTGGCCGGGCGGGCAGTTCGCCAGCGGCCGGCTGCCCGAGGGGCACCCGCTGGGGGAGGAGGCGGCCCGGGCGGTGGCCGACGTGACCGGGGCGCGGCCGGACCGGACCGCCGCGCCGTACGGGAGCGACCTGCGCCTGTACGCGGGGGCGGGCGTGCCGACCCTGCACTACGGGCCGGGCGACGTCCGCTTCGCGCACGCCCCGCGCGAGCAGGTCGACCTGCGGGAGGTCCGCGACGTCACCCGCGCCCTGGCCCTGCTCGTCCTGCGCCGCTGCGGCGTCCGTTGAAGGCGCGTCAGCAGTCGGCGGTGACCGAGGCGATCTCGTTGAGCGGGAACTCCAGGTAGTCGCCGGCCTCCTCGCACCACGCGTCGAGCACGCCGCTGCGCAGCTCGCCGTGGCTGACCGTCGCGGTGACCCCGTCGGCCAGCGTGATCAGCGCGCGGACGTCGCGGTCCACCACGAAGCCCAGCAGCGACTGCTGCGCCGCCGGGAGCCGGGTCGCCATGCGCCCGATGACGGCCCACGTCTGGCGGGGCTGCGCCGTGGCCGCCACCGGGCCGCCGCTGACCAGCAGCCGCCTGGCGTGCTCGCGCGGGTCCGGCGGGGGCTCCAGCAGGGGGCCGGGGGGTTCGAGCTCGGCGACCCGCCCGCCGGGCAGGAGGATCAGCCGCCCGCCCTGCGGCTCGCGCCGGATCGTGATCTCTCCGGTGTCGTCCACCGGCACGGGGGCGTAGCCCGCCTCCCTGAGGGCGGCCAGCGTGGCCGCGGCGGGCGCCGCGCCGGCGAGCACGGTCGGCGCCAGCAGCCGCAGGCCCAGCTTGGCCAGTTTCCGGTGCGCGGCGATCTCGGCGAGCAGCGCGGGGTCGGAGCCCTGCACGATGCAGCCGACCGACGACACGGTGACCTCGCCGTGCCGCCGCGCCACGTCCCTGATCAGGTAGGTCAGCGGCTGGGGGAGCGTCCCCGCCTCCGACAGGTCGGCGATGAGCGTGTCGGCCGTGTCGCCGCCGTCCAGGGCCCGCCGTACGCTCGCGGGGCTGAACCGCCACACCGACGCCGCGCCCTGCGACTCCCGGTCCGCGGCGCGGTCGAGCAGCGCGGCGAGCTCGACCGACGGCGGGCCGGTCACCACGGCGGTGAGGTCGGCGCCGAACAGGGCCGTGCGCTGCGCGCTCGCCATGGCGTGCGTGGCGGCCTTCGCCAGCGCGGGGTCGTGCTCGACCTCGGGCACGCACTCGTGGCTCTCGTTCCCGGCCACGCCCGCGAGCGGGGCGAGCGCCCGGCCGAGGCCGGTGAGCGCGTCGCAGGCCACGAGCCCGAGCATGCGGGCCTCCTCAAGCACGGCCGCCGCGCAGCCGTCCAGCAGTTCCCGGTCGAGCAGCGGGGCGCGCCAGTGCACCCGCTGCACCAGCTCCGGCAGCGTCGCGAAGCCCCTGCCCGCGGGGATCTCGGCGAGCGCCGCGAACAGGGCCCACCGGATCCTGGCGATCGTCTCGCCGGCCGGGTCGTCGCCGAGCGCGGCGGGGTGGCGGCCCTCCATCCGGCGCAGCGACGCGCGCTCCATCCGCCACCACGCGGCCAGCAGGACGCGCAGCCGCATGGGCGCCTCCTCCAGCCGCCACGCGTCGTATCGGCCGGCCGGCGTCAGCCCGCCCGCCTCCTCGTCGATCGCGATCAGCCGGGCGACCGCGCAGACCTCCAGCAGCAGCCGGGTCTCGTCCTCGGCGCAGCCGGTCTCCCTGGCCAGGCGCTTGATCTCCCGCACGCCGACCCCGCCGCTCTTGAGCAGCGGCAGCGGCGTCTTGTCGACGTTCTCCAGCAGCGCCGTGGCCCGGTCGAGCACGTGCGGCGCGGCCAGGCACATCGCGTGCTCGACGGCGTCGGCGTCGGCCTCCGACGTGGCCAGGTCGGGCGGGTACGGCGTGAACGGCCCGCGATAGTCGGGGCCGCGCAGCGCCAGCGCGACCTCGCGCGGCATCTCCGCCAGGTCCCACTGGGTGCGGAAGAGCAGGCCGCGGTCGAGGGCCCACTTCTCCGGCGTGCCCGGGGTGATGAACCTGTTGCCGTTCACGCTGCGGACCGGGCCGTCCCACGCGAAGTCGTCGAGCATGCCGAGCGTGCCGTCGGGGGCGTCGTCGAGAAGCGTGCCCAGGCGCTCGCAGTCGCCCAGCAGCGCGGTGATCCGGGCGATCACCTGGCGCCTGCCGCCGTGCGGGGGCAGGTCGAGCACGCGGCACATGCGGCGCAGCGCGTCGGTGCTGAGCTTCCAGGAGTCGAGGTAGGCGCCGAGCGGCTCGCCCAGGCCGCAGGGCGCGGTCCACCAGCGGGCGACGGCCTCGGCCGCCGTGATCCTGCCGTCGCGGCCGGGCCAGGCGACGGCGTGGTCGTACAGGTGGTCGAGCCAGGGGATCACCGCGGAGGTGCTCACCCCGAGGAAGCGGGCCAGCTCGTCCTCTGTCGGACGGCCGCCGATGACCAGGCACGCCTGGAGGAGTTCGAGCGGGGGGAGGGGGAGGCCGCGCATGACCTCCATGACGGCGAAGGTCTCGGTCAGGCGCTGCGCGAGGGCGTCCAGGCGCCGGGGCCACGGCGCGGCTATCGCGTCCGGCCGGTTGGCCAGCACGCGGGCCAGCCTGTCTTCGTCAAGACTGGTCAGCCAGCCGATTAGGTGATCGTCCATCGTTGATCTCTCGGGAGTCCCAGGAAGCCACCGTAGTGCAGATCACAGTCTCGGCGGGGTCCGTGGGCGAACAAAGAGCGCAATGTCACGGATCCCGAGATCACGATATTTCTCCGCCGATCGATGGGGAACGAGCACGCCGCCGGGCCGTCACGGCCCGCTCTCAGCCCATCATCGCGTGCCGCGCCCGGCCTCAGGGGTGGTTCCGGGGAATCCGGGCCGCCGGCCGGAGGGCGCTCCCATGCATTCCGGGCTGCACGGGAGCGCTCTTCGGCCGGCGGACCATGACCGGCGACAGGTAGATCTGGCGATCGGGTTAGGTTTTCCGGTGCTCCTGATCGGAGAGCGGCAGCCCCCCGCGTGGGGCGGCCGAAACCTCCGGCGAAGCGCGTGGCCCCGCCGTCCGGCCGCCGGCCCCTGTTCAGGCCGCGCTGGCTCAGGCCGCCAGTACGGCCCACACCGCCTTGCCCTGCGGGGCGAGCGGGCACCATCCCCAGCACACGCTCAGCGACTCCACGATGTGCAGCCCGAGGCCGCCCGGCTCGAAGGGCGTCGGGTCCCGCAGCACCGGCGCGGACGATCCGGGATCGGTGATCGCGCAGGCCACGTGCGCGCCCCGCCGGATCAGCGACAGCCGCATCGCCTCCCGCGCGCGGCTGTCGGCGAGCGTCATGCCGTGCCGCAGGGCGTTGGTGACCAATTCCGAGACGACCAGTTCCATCCCGTCGAGCAGGTCCGCCAACTGCCAGCCCGAGAGGGCCCCGGCGGCGAAGCTGCGCGCCGAGTGGACCGACTCCGCGCGGGGCGGCAAGACGAAGGTGGCGCTGGCGGTGGCCGACCCGGGTACGAGGAGATCGCGTGCGGGCTCCGGCCACCAGCCGATAGGCGGCCACCAGTCGAGCGCCGACCACTGGTTCTGGCCACGAGTCAGGTTCGTGGGCTGCACGGGATCATGATGGGGGACACTCCCGTGCATGTGCAAGAGCGAATGCACGTGCAAGCGCGTTGTGCAAGCGCTACGGTTACCCCCGAACACCACTGGGACGAAGGGGGCGATCTTTGACAGACTGTGAACCAGTCCACAAAGCGGAGGAATAGCACGTGTCCATAGATCCGCCCGGATCCGGTTCCACCGTTCGACGCATCATGCTCGGCGCGAGTCTTCGCCGGCTACGCGAGCAGCGGGGCCTGACCCGCGAGGTCGCCGGATTCCACATCCGTGCCTCGGAGTCGAAGATCAGCCGGATGGAGCTCGGCCGGGTCGGGTTCAAGACACGTGACGTCGAAGACCTCCTCACGCTGTACGGCGTCCACGACGACGCCGAGCGGCGTGGCCTGCTGGAGATGGTCCGCGAGGCGAACACGCCCGGGTGGTGGCACAAGTTCGGCGAGGTGCTGCCGAACTGGTTCGTCACCTACATCGGCCTGGAGGAGGCCGCCAGCGTGATCCGCACCTATGAGGTGCAGTTCGTGCCCGGCCTGCTGCAGACGGCGGCGTACGCCCGCTCGGTGATCATGCTCGGCCATCCGGACGCCTCGGAGGACGAGCTCGAACAGCGCGTCCATCTGCGCATGCAGCGGCAGGAGAGGCTCACGCGCAAGGACGGCCCCCGGTTGTGGGCCGTCATCGACGAGGCCGCGCTCAGGCGGCCCATCGGAGGGAGTGCGACGATGCGGGAACAGCTCCAGCACCTGCTGGAGGTGTCCACGCTGCCCAACATCACCCTTCAGGTGATGCCCCTTCGCTACGGGATGCACGCGGCCGAGGGAGGCGCGTTCACCATCCTCCGCTTCCCGGAGTCCGACCTTTCGGACGTGGTCTACGTCGAGCAGCTCTGGGGTGCGCTCTACCTGGACAAACGTGAGGACATCGATCCCTACCTCACGGCCATGGAGCAGCTGTGCGTGGAGAGCACCACGCCCGGCGGCACTGCCGAGATCCTCGGCGAACTTCTCAGAGAGACATGAATGCAGACATATAACGGGATGCCCGCCACCGACATCGCGGGGGTCACCTGGCGGAAAAGCGCCCACAGCAACTCGACCGGCAACTGTGTGGAGCTGGCCGAGCTTCCCGACGGCGGCGTGGCCGTTCGTAACTCCCGCTATCCCGACGGGCCGGCGCTCATCTACACACGCGACGAGATACGGGCTCTGGTGCTCGGGGTCAAGGACGGCGAGTTCGACGGCCTCCTGGTCTGACGGGTTGTGGGGCAACCCGGTGTTCACCCGCTTCTCACGGCCGTAACAGCGCGACGCGGGAGGCGTAACACGGATCCGGCACAGTGAGTCCCAGGAAAGCTCACAAAGGGGACCCCGTGCTGGACCAGATGACTCTTTACCCGGTGGCCGACGACGTGCTGTTCGCACCCGGAGGCCGCGTGGTGATCCGCACCTACGGCGTCGCCGCACCGGTCGACCCGGCGGACGGGCGGCCCAGGACGGTGGCGTACCGGACGTGGGTCACCGGGGTGCGGGAGCAGCCCAGGTACTGGCGGTGGGGGCACTTCGAGGACGCCCGGCGCGGCCACCGCAAGGTCCTGGAATGGCTGACCGGCCGAGGTCCGCAACCCCAGCCGGTCGCCCAGGGGTGAACAGACACGCGTATCGGGCACGCGTGATCGGACAGGCGTGATTCAAGCCGGCGCGTTCCAGCGGAGCAGGACGGGCTCGTCGCCGTGCTCGTAGCCGAGGACGGAGTACGTCCCGGTGTCGAGGCGCAGGTATCTGCCGTGGTCGGCGGGCAGCGACAGCCAGCGCGCCGCCAGCACGCGCAGGATGTGCGCGTGCGCGACGACCAGGACGTCGCCGTCCGCCGAGCGGATCCGGGCGAGCACCTTGTCCGCCCGCTCCCCGACGTGCTCGACGGTCTCACCCGGGTGCGCCTCGTCTCCCGGGACGACCCCGTCCCGCCAGACGAACCAGCCGGGACGTGACCTGCGGATGTCGGGAGTGGAGATTCCCTCGTAGCCGCCGTAGTCCCACTCCCACAGGTTCGGGTCCACCTCGTACGGCCCGGCGCCGGCCAGCTCGGCCGTACGGCGGGCCCGCTGCGCGGGGCTGACGAGGACCAGTGCGAACGACCGGCCCGCCACCAGGCGGGACAGGGCGCGCGCCTCCTCCTCGCCATGCGGTGTCAGCGGCAGGTCGGTGCGGCCCGTGTGCCGCCCGGCCCTGCTCCATTCGGTCTCGCCGTGCCTCAGCAGGATGACGTTCATAGAGGCTCCATCTTGCCCGTACGGCCGATTTCACGCGCCACGGCCCCCTTCCGCCCGTCTACGGCCTGCAGTAGGGTCCCCGCCGAGAGGGGGCGCCATGGAGCCGGTGCGGGTGGGACTCGTCGGTGCTGGACCGTGGGCGGAGATGGTGCACGCGCCCGCCCTCGCGGCAGGGCCGCACACGACGCTGTCCGGGGTGTGGGCGCGCAGGCCCGAGGCGGCGCGAGCGCTGGCGGACGCCCACGGCGCGCCCTCCTTCGAGCGGCTGGAGGACCTGTTCGCGGCGTCGGAGGCGGTCGCCTTCTGCGTGCCGCCCGCCGTACAGGCCGAGCTGGGCGTGCTCGCGGCCCGGGCGGGCAGGGCGCTGCTGCTGGAGAAGCCGCTCGCGGCCGACCTCGACGGCGCCCGGCGCCTGGCCGGGGCGATCGAGGAGGCGGGGGTCGCCTCCCAGATGCTCTTCACGTTCCGCTACTCGGCGGCGACCGTCGAGTTCCTGGACCGGGCCCGGCTGATCGAGCCCTTCGGCGGTCACGCCGCCAACATCTCCGGCGCCCTGCACGGCGGGCCGTTCGCCACCCCCTGGCGGCTGGAGCGCGGGGCGGTGCTCGACGTGGGCCCGCACATGATCGACCTGCTCGACGCCGCGCTCGGCCGGGTGGTCGCGGTCAGGGCGCACGGCGACCCGCTCGGCTGGGTCGGCCTGCTGCTCGAGCACGAGGGCGGCGCGGTCAGCGAGGCGTCGCTGTGCATGGCAGCCGAGGGCGAGACCCCGCCCAGCCGGATCGACGTGTACGGACGGCTCGGCAATGCCTCGCTGCTCGGCACCGAGCTCGGCGACGTCTTCCCCGAGGTGGTCAGGCAGTTCGCGCGGACGGTACGCGACGGCGGCGGGCATCCGCTCGACGCCCGCCACGGTCTGCACCTGCAGGAGGTCATCGACGACGCGGAACGGCAGCTGCGGGCCGGCTGACCAGGGCCAGGCCCGCGACCAGGGCGGCGGACGCGATCAGCGGCGCCGGGCCGGGCGCGAAGCCGGTGATCGTGAGGGTGAGCAGCGCGCCGCCGACGAGCGGGACGGCCGTCAGCACGTGCCGGTGGGCGGCGGCGCCCACGGGCTCCTCGAACCGGCCGAGCAGCGCGGTGAGCGCGACCAGGACCAGCGCCAGGGCGGCCAGCCACAGCGGGACGGCGCTCCACCAGGCCGCGGAGCCCGCGTGCGGGGTCGCCAGCCCGAACCCGATGGTCGCCACGCCGGCGACGGCGACGAGCGCGGTCATGTGCCACAGGTAGACGGTCATCATGCGCGGCGCGAGCGCGGTGAGCACCGCCTCGACCCCGGGCCGGGCGGCCAGCGCGTTCACGCCGGGGCGCAGCAGCATCGCCAGGCCGAGCTGCCCGGCGAACAGCGCGAGCAGGCAGGCGCTCGGCGGGGCCATGTTCGAGATCATGCCGGGCATCCCGATCATGCTGGCGGGGTAGGGCCCGGTCGCCACCAGGGCCGCCACCATCGCGAACCCGGCCACCGCGAGCCCGGCGGCGCGCCGTCCGGTCAGCCACTCCAGGCCGCCCTCGGCGTACCGGAACCCGACCTGATGGACCGTCAGCCAGACGAACGCGACGTTGAGGTAACCGGCGGCCTCCAGGCCGGAGAACCGGACCACGTCCATCAGCACCGCGCCGCCCGCCAGCACCGGCAGGGCCACTCCGGCCCGCACCCGCAGCAGGTGCGGCGTGGCCACCACGGCAAGCAGGTAGACCGCCAGGAACCAGAGCAGCTGGCCGACCGTCCGCGCGGCCACCTCCACCGGCTGCGCGGGCACTCCGAGGGCCACCAGGAGGTGGGGGAGCGGCAGCCACACGACCACGAGCGGCACCACCGGCCAGGCCAGGCGGCGCACCCGCCGCGCCGTCCACTCCCGCGCCACACCGGACCGCGCTGCCGAATCCCCCGCGCGTCGCACGGCGGACCGGAAGCTGATCGCGTTGGCCGCGCCCCCGGCGAAGAAGACCAGCGGCATGACCTGCGAGATCCAGGTGACGTACGGAATCGCCGTCAGGGCGTTGCCCGTGGTCAGCCGTCCCTGGGCGTACGACAGGACCGGCATGGTCCAGTGCTGGACGACCACGAGGACCATCCCGAAGACGCGCAGGACGTCGATGAAGCGGTCCCGCGGCGCGGGCGAGGCCGGCGCCCTCTCGGGAGCGGGAGGAAGCATGGTCAGGGACACGGGGGCCGCCTTCGCTGTGTCGGCCGCCGGGGATGGTGAACCGCGGGCGGCGGGGGTCGGGGTCGTGGAGCGCTGGTTCAAGCGTCCCGTCGCGGCCCCGACCGGCGCAGCGACGCGGTCCCTACTTTCGATCATGGGCGGCCCCCTACCTCGGGGGTAGGGCCTGCCCTACCATCCCCGCGTACGCCCAGGCAGGCGGCGTGGATCAGTTGCTGATCGCGGGAGCCTGGCGCAGGTAGGTCTCGTCGGAGACCTGGCCGAGGAGGAAGGCGGCCATGTCGGCGCGCGTGATCGACGGCCCCACGACACCGCGCCCGTAGTGGCCGACCTTGACGTGTCCCGTGCCCGGCTCGTCGCCGAGCTTGGCGACGCGCACCAGGGTCCAGCCGAGGCCGGACGCGCGCACCAGGTCCGCGGCGCGGCGGACCTCCGCGTACGGACCCGGCGCGACGGTCTTCACGAACGTCACCAGGCTCGCGAACTCCGCGTCGGGAAGGTCCCGCGGATCGGGCACGCTGCACGTCGACACCACGACGAACCGGCTGACGCCCGCGTGCTCCATCGCCCCGATGATCCTGCGGGTGCCGTCGCTGACCGAGCCGACGCCCTCGATGACCGCGTCGGCGCCCCGCACCGCTTCGAGGATCGCGCGGTCGTCGTCGAGCTCCCCGGTGACGACCGAAAGCCGGGGATGCGCCGTCCGCATCCTCTCCGCGTCACGGGCGTAGGCGGTGACGTCGTGGCCCGCGTCGAGCGCCTGCCGGACCAGCAGGTGCCCCATCCGCCCGGTCGCACCGAAGATCGTGATCCGCATCGGACTCTCCCGTTGATCCCCCGGCACGGGCGCCGGAAAGGGCCCGGCGCGGGCGTACGGCGTGAGCCGGGCGGTGCCGGTGGGGGCCGGCGGGGGGCCGGGGCGGGGGTGGACGCCGCGTGAGGGATTGGTACCGTTGCGTCCGACGCGCGCCGCGCAGCGAAGTCCGGTGAGAATCCGGCGCTGTCCCGCAACTGTGGTTTCCCCGCCCCCGGGGACGAGCCAGGTCGCCTGCGCTGTGCGCCGACGCCATCGACCCTCGTGGAAAAGGGTGATCCGTCGCTTCCAGCGGGTCCCTCGATTCCCGGCATTCCCCCTGATGGAGGACCTCGTGAGGCCCGTACGCACGGCCGTCGCGGGTGTGGTGCTGGGCGTGCTCGCTCTGGCCGGCTGCGGCCAGACCGACGGCGCCGCCACGTCCGCCACCCCCACTCCCGCCTCCTCGGACAGCACGGGGCAGGGCGCCTTCCCCGTCACGGTCCAGGCGGGCAACGGCGCGGTGACCATCGCCAAGAAGCCCGAGCACATCGTGTCGCTGTCCCCGACGGCCACCGAGATCCTGTTCGCGATCGGCGCGGGCGCGCAGGTGTCGGCGGTGGACGACCAGTCGAACTACCCGCCCGAGGCGCCCAAGACGTCGCTGTCGGGGTTCAAGCCCAACGTCGAGGCGATCGTCGCCGCCAAGCCCGACCTCGTGGTGCTCGCCAACGACCTGGAGGGCGTGGTCGCCGGGCTCGGCAAGGTCGGCGTGCCGGTGCTGCTCGAACCCGCCGCGACCAAGCTGGACGACACCTACGACCAGATCAGGGACCTCGGCGCGGTCACCGGCAACGCGGCCAAGGCCGACGAGCTGGCGAGCGGCGTCAAGCAGAAGATCGACGCCCTCGCGGCGGCGGCGCCCAAGGGCAAGGACCTGACGTACTACCACGAGCTGGACACCACGCCCTACGCGGCGACGTCGAGCACGTTCATCGGGCAGGTCTACAACCTGTTCGGGCTGAAGAACATCGCCGACGAGGCCCCCGACGCCGCGGGCGGCTACCCCAAGCTGTCGGCGGAGTACGTCGCCAAGGCCGACCCCGACCTGATCTTCCTCGGCGACACCAAGTGCTGTGGCCAGAACGCCGCCGCGCTGGCCAAGCGACCGGGCTGGTCCGGCCTGTCCGCCGTGAAGAAGGACCGCGTGGTGGAACTGGACGACGACATCGCCTCCCGCTGGGGGCCGCGCGTCGCCGACCTCGCCCAGGCCGTCAGCGACGCCGTGCAGAAGGCGGCGAGCTGAGCCGGTGGTGACGCGGACGCCGGTGGTGACGCGATGAGCGGTGGCGTGGTGAGGCCGGTGGTGGAGTGACGACGCCGGCCCGGCCACGCGGCCGGGCGCTGCTCGTCGCGTCCGCCGTGCTGGTGGCCAGTCTCGCCCTCGGCCTGATGGCGGGCGCGGCGGGCATCTCGCCCCGCGCCATCGCGCTGGCGCTGCTCGACCGGCTGCCGCTCGTGTCCGTGCACTCGGGGCTCGCTCCGGTCGAGGAGGGGCTGCTGTTCCAGCTCCGGGTGCCGCGGGTGCTGCTCGCCGCCGTCGTGGGCGGGCTGCTCGCCACGGCCGGGGCGGGCTACCAGGGCGTGTTCCGCAACCCGCTGGCCGATCCCTACCTGCTCGGGGCGGCGGCCGGGGCCGGCCTCACGGTGACGCTCGTCGTGGTCTTCCTGGGCGGCGACGCCGGAGTGACCGCGGTGCCTGTCGCCGCCTTCGCCGGGGCCGTCGGCGGGGTGTTCCTCGCGTACGCGCTGGGCCACACGGCGGGCCGGGGCGGCGGCACCGCGACGCTCGTGCTCGCCGGGGTCGCGGTCACCTCGTTCCTCACCGCCATCCAGACCTTCGTGCAGCAGCTCAAGGTGGAGGAACTGCAGCGGATCTACTCGTGGATCCTCGGCGACGTCGGCGGCGGCTGGGACCAGCTCCTCATGATCGCGCCGTACGCCGTGGTGTCGACCGTCGTCATGCTGCTGCACGGGCGGCTGCTCGACGTGCTGTCGGTGGGCGACGAGGAGGCGGTCAGCCTCGGCCTGCGCGCGGCGCGCGTGCGCTTCGTGGTGCTGCTGGCCGCCTCGCTCGCCACCGCGTCGGCGGTGGCGGTCAGCGGGCTGATCGCGTTCGTCGGGATCGTGGTGCCGCACGTGGTCCGGCGGCTCGCCGGCTGGTCCTACCGGATCGTGCTGCCGCTGTCGTTCCTCGGCGGCGCGGCGTTCCTCGTGCTGGCCGACACGATCGCGCGTACGGTGCTCGCGCCGGCCGAACTGCCGATCGGGGTGGTCACGGCGTTCGTCGGGGCGCCGTTCTTCGTCACCGTCCTGCGCGTGACCCGGCGGGTGGAGACGTGAGCGTGCGGGACGTCCCGGCCATCGAGGCGCGCGGCGTGGGCGTGACACTCGGCGGGCGGCGGGTGCTCACGGACGTCACGCTGTCGGCCGCGCCCGGTCAGTGGCTGGCGGTCATCGGGCCGAACGGCGCGGGCAAGTCCACGCTCCTGCGGGCCGTCGCCGGGCTGGTGCCGAGGGACGGAGAGGTGCTCGTCGAGGGGACGGCCGTGGACGACCTGCGCCCCCGCAGGCGGGCCCGGCTGATCGCCTACGCCCCGCAGAGCCCGGCGCTGCCGCCCGACATGACGGTCTACGACTACGCCTTGCTGGGCCGAACGCCGTACATCCCCTATCTCGGCAGCGAGAGCGCGCGGGACCGCGAGGTGACGCGGTCGGTGCTGGAACGGCTCGACCTGGACGGCTTCGCGTCCCGGCCGCTCGGGCACCTGTCCGGCGGCGAGCGGCAGCGGGTCGTGCTCGCCAGGGCGCTGGTGCAGCAGGCGCCGGTGCTGCTGCTGGACGAGCCGACCACGGCGCTCGACCTGGGCCATCAGCAGCAGGTGCTCGAACTCGTCGACCGGCTGCGCCTGGCCGACGACCTCACCGTCGTGACGACGCTGCACGACCTCAGCCTGGCCGCGCAGTACGCCGACGCGCTCGTGCTGCTCGCCGCGGGGCGCGCGGTCGCGGCCGGGCCGCCCGCGCGGGTGCTGGCGGAGCCGCTGCTGACCGAGCACTTCGGCGCCCGTGTGCGGGTGGAGCCCGGCCCCGACGGGCGGCCGCTCGTCCACCTGGTCCGCCCGTCGATCTCCTCGATGGTGGAGGAGGCATGACGGGCCTCCCGCGACCGTCCCTGACGCACCGGGTGGAGGACGGCCTGCGGCTGGGCACGCTGCTGTGGCGGTTCGGGCCCGGCTGGCGGATGATCTCCTCGGCGATGCTGGGCGGCGGCATCGGCCGCCGCGAGTGGGTGCTGAACGCGCAGGTGGCCGCCGGTTACTCGCGCATGGACCCGGTCGAGCACATGCACGCGCTCGGTCCCGAAGGTCCCGGGGTCGGCATGATGACGGCGGCGCTGGTGGAGCGGTACGCCGCGGCGGCCGACGGGGGAGCGGAGGCCGTCGCCACGGTCGGACTGGGCGTGCCGACCTGGGCGGCCGCGCCCGAGAGCGTGCCCGACCCCGGCATGCCGGCCGCCCCGGAGGCTGCGCGGGAGCCCGAGCGGGAACCCGCGCGGGAGGCCGTCGCTGCGGGTGAGGCCGGGACGTGCGTGCCGCCGAGGCCGGGGACGATCAACATCCTGGTGGCCGTGCCGGTCGCGTTCTCCGACCCGGCGCTGGTCAACGCCGTCATGACGGTGACCGAGGCGAAGACGCAGGCGCTGCTGGAGGCGGGCTTCCCCTGCACCGGGACCGCGTCGGACGCCGTCTGCGTCGCCGTACGCGAGGAGGGCCCGGCGGAGGCGTTCGGCGGCCCGCGCTCCGTCTGGGGCGCGCGGATCGCCCGTGCGGTCCACCGGGCCGTCCTCGACGGCGCGCGGGACTGGGGGGCCTGGCGGGCTAGGACGTGAACGTGATCGTGTTCACCGCGTGGTCGATGTTCGATCGGTCGCACCGGCCGTTCGGGCAGAAGAACGTGATCAGGACGGTCGTGCCGGTGTCGCCCTGACGGACGACGTAGGCGATGAAGTCCAGCCGTCCGACCTGCTGGGGGTCGCTGAGCACGCCCTCGATCCGGAACGCCGGCCTGGCCCCGACCGTCGTCGGTGTCGGCACACCGTAGTAGGTGGTCACGCCGGGGAGCGCGGGGCCCAGGCTCTCCTGGAGCTCCATCGGCGAGTCGGATGTGCTCAGGGTGTTGCTGACCTGGGCGAACACGCCCGTGGCCCGGTCCGGCTGGCTCGCGATGATGGGGTTCACCTTCGACCAGTCGGTGTTGCCCGGCACCGCGAACAGCGCGTCGAACTCGTTCACGGCGGGGGAGGCGATCATCCATTGGTCGGCGTTGGTTTTGGCCTCGCCCCAGGCCGAGGGGTAGGACATGGTGAACGGCGCCGCGGTGCTGCCCTGGTAGGTGTTCCACGTCGCGGCGGTGTCCCCGCCCCTGGTGAGCAGCAGCGTGGCGGCGACGGCGATGGACACCAGGACCGCCAGGCCGCCGATCAGCGGCCCGAGCGGCAGCCCCCGCCGGCGGCCCGGCGAGGCCGCCGGCGCGACCGTGGCATGCGAGTGCGGCGACCCGGGAGGGTACGACCCGTGCCCCTGCACCGGCCCCTGTCCCTGGCCTGCGGTCCCGGCGTTCGACGGGTGGCTCACGGGCGGGTGGGACGTCGCGGGCACCGAGCGCGGCGGCACCGAGCCCGAGGGATGGGAGACGGGCGGCCTGGTGCCGGGAGGGAACGAGGAGGGCGTGCCCGGCGGGTAGGACCCCTGCGGATGGGACCCGGCGGATCCCGGGGAGACCGGGGGATACGACGGGGAGACCGGGGGGTACGAGGGGGAGGCCGGTCCCGCCGGGTCGCCCGCGCCGCCGCTGATCGCGTCGCGCAGCGCGGACACGAACGCCTGGCAGGTCTCGAACCGCTCGGCCGGTGACTTGGCCAGCGCCCGCGTGACCACGGCGTTCACCGCGTGCGGCAGGTCCGGCCGGTACGGCGTGAGCGGCGGCGGGTCGTGGGAGACGTGGGCGTAGAGCAGCGCGAGCTCGGTGTCCCGCTGGAACGGCGGCTGCCCGGCGAGCGCCTCGTACACCACGCAGGCGAACGCGTACAGGTCGCTGCGGCCGTCGACCGGCAGGCCCCGGATCTGCTCAGGAGCGACGTAGCGCGGGGTGCCCATGAAGTGACCGTGGCTGGTCAATCCGGCCTCGGCCGCGGAGCTCTTGGTCAGCCCGAAGTCGGTCAGGTAGACGTGGTCGGACCGCGTGACCAGGATGTTGGCCGGTTTCACGTCGCGGTGCACCAGGCCGTGGGCGTGCGCGGCGTCCAGTGCGGAGGCGATCTGCGCGAACAGCGGGTTGGCCCGCCCGACCGGCAGCGCGCCCTCCGACTGCACGAGCTTGCGCAGGTCGCTGCCCTCGACGTAGCGCATGGCGATGAACAGCAGGTCGTCGCGCTCGCCTGCCTCGTACACCGGGATGATGTTGGGGTGGTCGATGCTCGCCACCATCCGGGACTCGCGCACGAACCGGTCGCGGAACCGGTCGTCGTGCGCGAGTTGCGGCGCGAGCACCTTCAGCGCCACGGCCCGCCCGAGCCGCTGGTCGCGCGCCCGGTAGACCGTCGCCATGCCGCCCCGCCCGACGACCGCCTCGACCGTGTAGTCGCCGAGTCGCCGCCCGACGAGCTGCGGCATCACGGGCCCCTCGGTCATCCGGCATCCCCCTTGAACGTTCCCTTGCTCACGAGCAGCCTGCTCACGAATCGACCGGGTTCCCGCAGAAGCCGCAGAAGCGATGTCCCTGGCCCAGCCGCATGCCGCACTGTGTGCAGAACTTCACCTGTGCCTGCCCGCGCGGCGGTGACGGGTCCGCGGGGTACGAATGCCCGTGCGGCGGTGACGGGTCCGCGGGGTACGAATGCCCGCCGGGCGGGGACGGATCAGCAGGCGCAGGAGTCGCCGGAGGCGGCCCCATGACCTCGGGGGACCGGGCGGCCTCGGCCCCGAACACCCTCGTCACGGCGTACGGCGGCCAGGAGTTCTCCGCGGGCGGGTAGGACCCGGCCTCGCCCGCGAACTCCCCCTGCCCGGCGATACCGTGCCCACCGATCCCCGGGTCCGTCTGGCCGTCGTTCCGGTAGGCGTCGCCGTCAGGTCGTGCGGCGGCGCTCCTGCGGCGCAGCAGCACGACACCCACGGCCAGCAGGGCGAGGACCACGACGCCGCCGGCCGCCCACACGTACGGCGGCACCGACGACTTCGGCTGCGCCCCCGTCGTCGGGCGCGCCACCGGCTTGGAGCCCGCGTCCTCCGCCGTGCCCGCCTTGGACTGGGCGACCCGCAGATGATCGGCCGCCACCGCGTGGTCGGGGCGCAGGTTGAGCACCTGCTGCAGCGCCGGTATCGCGCCGCTGTAGAGCTTGTTGTGGTAGGAGGCGAGCGCGTTCTCGTACACCACGTCGACAGGGCCGCGGCGGGGGGTGACCCCGGCGGCGACCAGCGTGCTGCGGATCTCGTCGGCGGAGGTGATGGTCACCGGCTCGTCGCCGCCTCCCGAGACGAACCCGACCACCTCGCTCTTGCCGTCGTCGATGAGGGCCGCGCCGGGCGCGCCGTCGTCCAGCAGCTTGAGGACCTTGTCGCGCTCCTTGACGGTCCGGCCGCCCGGCGGGTCGAGGTGCGCGGTGTCGAGCTTGGGCGGCGTCTTCGCCGAGGGCCTGCTCGGGAGCGACATGATGTCGAGCGATTCGACCGCGCCGCCGATTGCCGTGCCCAGCGGGGCCGTGGGCAGCGACTGCTTCTCGCCGCCCTTGGTGACCTTCAGCACGGCCGGGGACGCGGGGGACGTCCCAGTGGTCAGGATCTGCGCGGGCAGGCCCCCCGGCGGCGGTGGATCGAGGTAGGGGTAGACGGTGACGTTCGTCGTGACATCGGCGATGCACGTCGAGTCGGTCTGCTGCGGCGGGTAGCACGCCTGGAGCCGCCGGTCGAGGTCGGCGTCGTCCAGCGAGTGCCGCTTGAAGTCGGCAGGGATCTTCACCTTGAAGTATTCGGCGAACACCCGGTTGGCGGCGTACACCCGGGGGTCGTCGGCGGCCTGCACGACCTGGGTCGCGGTGACGACCACGCCGTCGGGCGTGACCGTGAAGCCGCTGCCCTTCGCCAGGTCGACGTCGTAGTCCCGGGCCATCTGCTTGATCACGCCGCGGTCGTCGAGCAGCGTGATGCGGACGTGTGAGGAGGACTCCACGCGTACGGCGCCGGGGGTGACCCGGTCGGTGGAACCGCTGGGGTGCGGGTGGAGCATGGGCACCGCGAGCGCCGAGAGCGCGCCCAGCCCCGCGATAAGGGAGTGCAGGCGGGGCATCTGCTTCTCCTAGGCCTGTTCGGAACGCTTTAAGCGTCTCAGCGCGGACAGTGCTCGACAAGGTGAGTTTCGTGACCGACACCCACTTGATACAGGGCGATGATCGTCGGGTCACTTGACGTTGACTTGCAGGCCGATTGCGGGACGTCTGTTGCCTGATGCGCGCTGTGCCGGGCAGGGATTACTCTGCGCGCATGCGCTTGTCCCCCCTCCGCTCGGTCCCCCGCGTCGACCTTCTGATCGGCCTGGCCATCATGGCGCTGGGCACCCTTGAGGCGTTCACCGTCGCCGAGGAGTACGGCGCGTCCCAGAACCCGCAGTGGTGGTGGGTCGGGCAGGCGGTGGTCACCGGAGTCCTGGTCTGGTATCGCCGCAAGGCTCCGGTGGCGGTCTTCATCCTGATGATCCTGGCGCAGTACGCCTGGCATCGGCAGGGCAACGAACACTGCCCGGTGTGGCAGCTCGCCGCGCTGCTCATCGTCTTCCACACGATCGGCGCGCATCTGCCGTTCAAACCGGGCGGGAGCTGGGCGCTGGCGGGCATCCTCGTCTTCGACTCCGGGGCCGTCGACCACCGCTTCCTGCCGTTCGAGGAGGTCATCTTCCTCACCGTGATGTTCGGCTCCGCGTACGTCACGGGCCTGGCCCTGCGCGGCTACCTGCTGCGGGTGCACCGGATGGCCGAGCGGGCGGCGCGGCTGGAGATGGAGAGGGAGCGCCGGGCCGCCGAGGCCGTCGCCGCCGAGCGCAACCGGATCGCCAGGGAACTGCACGACGTGGTGGCCCACAGCGTGAGCATGATGGTCATGCAGGCCGGCGCGCTGCGCCGCAGGATGGGCGCGTCCCAGGAGGGTGAGCGCTCCCCGGAGACCGTGATCCTCTCCGGCATCGAGCAGGCGGGCCGGGACGCGGTGGAGGAGCTGCGGATCATGCTGGGCGCGCTGCGGATGCCGCAGGACGAGGCGCTGCCGCAGCCGGGGCTCGACATGGTGCCCAACCTCATCTCCACGGTCGGGTCCTCGGGTCTTCGCGTGACGCTGGAGACGGAGGGCGAGCCCGTGCATCTGGCGCCCGGTCTCGACCTGTCGGCCTACCGGATCGTGCAGGAGGCGCTCACCAACGCGGTCAAGTACGCCGGGGACGCCGACGTGCGCATCCGGATCGCCTACCACCCTGACCGGCTGGAGCTCGAGATCATCGATAATGGCGGGGGCGCCGGACCGGCGCTGTCCACCGGCAACGGGCTCATCGGCATGCGTGAGCGGGCCGAGCTGTTCGGCGGTTCCCTCGACGCCGGGCCGCTGCCGCACGGCGGCTACCGGGTCCGCGCGACGCTGCCGATCTCCCAGGGAGTGCCGATGAGCGAGGCCACGAATTGACCATCCGCATCGTCCTCGCGGACGACCAGGCGATGATCCGGGCCGGCCTGCGCATGGTGGTCGAGAGCGAGCCCGAGATGGAGATCGTGGGCGAGGCCGCCGACGGTGCCGAGGCGGTCGCCCTGGCTCGCCGGGTGCAGCCCGACGTGGTGCTCATGGACATCTCGATGCCGCGCATGGACGGGCTCACCGCGGCCCGGCATCTGCTCGACGCGCTACGGCCGCCCAAGGTCATCATGCTGACGACGTTCGACACCGACGAGAACCTGTACGCCGCGCTGCGCGCGGGGACCAGCGGCTTCCTGCTGAAGGTGTCGCCACCCGAGCAGCTCGTGGAGGCCATCAGGGTCGTCGCCGCGGGTGACGGCCTGCTCGACCCCGCCGTAACCACGCGGGTGATCGCCTCCTTCGCGGGCCGGCACGAGCCGGTCCGGCCGCCGCAGCTCGCCGAACTCACCCCGCGCGAGCTGGAGGTGCTGCGGATGCTCGCCCGAGGCCTCACCAACGCCGAGATCGCCAAGGAGCTCTTCGTCGGAGAGGCCACGGTCAAGACCCACGTCGCCCGCGTGCTCATGAAGCTGAACCTGCGCGACCGCGCTCAGGCGGTCGTGTTCGCGTACGAGTCGGGCGTGGTGACGCCGGGGTCGGCGCTCGGGTAGTACGACGCCCATTCGGCGTTCGTCATCCGCAGCACCTTGAGCCCGAGGTAGCCCAGGGCGATGACGGGGGCGGCCCAGAAAGGGATCATCACCGGGCTGTACGGCACCGCGAGCGAGCCCAGGTAACCCACGGCGACGACGGCCGGCACCCACCAGTGGACGAAGCCGGTGCGCCAGACGGCCAGCAGCAGCAGCGGCAGGCCGACCATGCCGAGGTAGAGCCACGGCATCACGAAGCCGAAGATGGTGCCGGGCAGGTTGAACACCTCGTCGAACATCTTCTGGCCCTGCTCGACCGGGTAATGCTGCCCGAACCACCACTCCACGGGGTCCATCATGAGCAGCGCCGACTGGCTGATGTAGCCGACGATGGTCATGCCGCCGGCGATGTGCCCGAGAACGACGGACCTCTTGCGGACCAGGTGCAGCAGGCCGAAGGCCGCGATCGGGACGAGCAGCCAGCTCCAGTGGTAGAGCGCCGACTCCAGCTGGGCCAGGGCCGGGTTGTCGCCGTAGCTGAGAATCTCGCGGTCGTCGCCCCAGGTGCCGGGGTCGACGAGGAGCGCGACGAACTGCAGCAGCGGAGCGACGAACAACAGGACTCCGGTGACGGTGCGCCGGAAGGCCACCGAGTCGGACAGTTTGAACATCGATCTTTCCCTTCGGGTCTGTCTGCCTACGGCCGGTGACGGTAGGTGAGCGACCCGCGGGGACTCGTCCGCCGCCCGGGTGATGTCTCCTCATCCGCTAGGGCGACTTATCGCTACGAGGCTAGGTATGTGTATATTTTCCGGAAGACGGCTCACACTACGGGAGATTTTTCATGAAGGCTTTCCCGGCGGTCTTGTTCGACGAGGCGCACAGCGAGGCGTGGACGATCCGGCGGGAGGTCGCCGAGATCATGAATCCCGCCCACCCCGACGACAACAGCTACGCGGAGGCCGCCGGGTCGCTGCGGCGGCTCGGCCACACCGTGCGCGCGCACACCGAGGGCCCGGTCACCCCGGCCGTGCTGGACGGGTGTGACGTCTTCGTGGTCGCGCACCCCTCGGCGGAGCGCTGGGAGCGCACCACCGGGGTCGGCAGCCCCGTCTTCTCCGCCGAGGAGATCGACGCCGTCGAGGCGTACGTCGCTGGCGGCGGCGGGCTGATCGTGCTGGCCGAGCACGAGCAGGAGAAGTACGGCAGCAACCTGGGCGAGCTGCTCGCCCGGTTCGGGGTGACGGCCGAGCATGCGACCGTGCAGGACCCCGGTAACTGCCACAACACCGTGGCCACCTGGATCCTCGGCGTCCCCTCCGCGCAGGCCGTGACCGAGCCGGGTGGCGTGGCCCAGGACCTGCTGGCCGAGGTCCGCCGGGCCTGCTTCTACCGCGCCGGGACGCTCGGCGTGCCCGCCGGGGCGGATGTCCTGTTCACGACCTCCGGGTCCGCCGACCCCGCGAACTCCCCGCTCGTGGCCGCCGTACGGCACGGCCGGGGCCGGGTGGTCGTCCTGGCCGACTCCGACCTGTTCGGCGACGACTCGATCCGCGACTACGACCACGAGAAGCTGTGGGGCAACCTGGTGACCTGGGCCGCCCGCGTGCCCGAGGCGTCCGGCGCCACCCGCGCGTCCCGCCCCGAGGTGGCGGAGGAGTTCGCCCGGCTGAAGGCCGCCGTGGAGCGGCTGCGCCCGCTCCAGGCCAAGGACGGCTCGGTCGCCGGCGACCACGACGAGGCCGTGGCGTGCATCAGCGAGATCGTCGACGGCATCGGACGGCTCGCGCCGCACTTCCCGCACGACGCCGAGTATCTCGACGCGGTGATGAAGGACTTCCGCGCGTGGGTGTCGGCCGGCCTCGGCGTGCCGGACTTCCTCGACTCGCTGAACGCCTTCCACCCCGACGCCCAGCGGATCGACGGCCTGGAGCACCTGGTCGTCTTCCCGATGTACACCCAGAACGGCAACCTCAACCGCAACGTCGAGGCGGTCTGGATCCGGGTCGTGTGGCCCGAGTGGCTGGCCGAGCTGGAGCGGGGCGGCTACGACAACCCGATGTTCGTGCCGATCGCGTTCGAGGACTTCACCTCCGGCTACGACACCAACTCGGCCGTGCTGTTCCCCGAGACCGTCGCCGTGCGGCAGGCGCCGCCGCGCTTCACCTGGGGCGGCATCTTCTGCGACCGCGAGGCGGCCCGGTTCCGCCGGGTCAGCGAGGCCGCCGCGGCCACGCTGAAGCTGGAGCTGCCGCCGGACGCCGCCCGGCTGCTGGCGTCGCAGGACCTCGCCCAGGACACCTTCGTGCTGTGGGACCTTGTCCACGACCGTACACACAGCCACGGCGACCTGCCGTTCGACCCGTTCATGATCAAGCAGCGCATGCCGTACTGGCTCTACAGCCTGGAGGAGCTGCGCTGCGACCTCACGGCGTACGGCGAGGCCGTGAAACTGGAGGCGGCGGGCGTGCCGCACGCGCGGTACGTGCAGTACGCCGTCCTGTTCGACCGGCTGTTCCGCTTCCCGATCACCGGCGATCGGGTGCGCAACTACGACGGGCTCGGCGGCCAACTGCTGTTCGCCTACCTGCACCGGCAGGGCATCGTGCGGTGGACCGACAACCGGCTCACGATCGACTGGTCGCGGGTCGCCGACGGCATCGCCGACCTGCGCGGCGAGGTGGAGAAGCTCTACCGGGACGGCATCGACCGGTCCAAGCGCGCGCACTGGCTCGCCGCGCACGAGCTGGTGGCGACGTACGTCGAGCCCGACCCGGCCTCGGTGTGGAAGCAGGGCGTCCAGGCGCTGCCCACGGAGCAGAAGGCCATGGTCGACGCCGTGCTGTCCGACGAGTTCCCGCTGAGCATGTTCTACGAGGCGCTGCGCCGTAAGCTCACCGACGTGGTGGAGTCGACCCGGGGCATCCGCGCGTGAGCGGGGCCGGAGAGGAACGTGTGGGGATGAGCAGGGTGATCGTGGTCACGGGGGCGGGCGGCCCGGCCGGCCGCGCCGTCGTCGGGAAGTTCACCGAGCTCGGGGACACCGTCATCGGTGTGGACAAGTCGGGCGCCGAGGGGTGCCTGGCCGTCGACCTGCTCGACCGGGACGCCGTACGCGGCCTGGCCGAGCGGGTGCGGGCCGAGCACGGCCGGGTGGACGGCGTCGTCCACCTGGTCGGCGGCTGGCGCGGGTCGAAGACCTTCGCCGACACCTCGCTCGACGACTGGGACCTGCTGCACGACCTGCTGATCAGGACCCTGCAGAACGTCTCGCTGGAGTTCGAGCCGCTGCTGCGGGCGAGCGGGAACGGCCGTTTCGTGATCGTGTCGGCCCGGGCGGCCCAGAAGCCGACCCAGGGCGGCGCGGCGTACGCGGCCGCGAAGGCCGCCGCCGAGGCGTGGACGCTGTCGCTGGCCGACGCGCTGAAGGACACCTCCGCCGCCGCGGTGGTCCTGGTGGTCAACGCGTTGGTGCACGATGAGATGAGGGCCGCGAACCCGGACAAGCCATATCGGACCTTCACCGACGTGAAGGACCTGGCGGCGGCGGTCGCGGGCCTGTGGGACGAGGAGTCCGCGGCGGTCAACGGCCGCAGGATCGACCTCACGCCCTGATCTACGCTGCTGATCCGGCCCCGCGGCCGGCCTGACCGGGCCGGCCGCGGGGCCTGAAACCGCGATGGGGAGACATCTCGTGACAACCGATGCCGTACGCCGGCACGACCCGGCGAGCCGGACGTTCGCCAGCGACAACTACGCGGGGGTGCACCCCGAGATCCTGGAGGCGATCGCCCTCGCCAACGGGGGACACCAGATCTCCTACGGCGACGACGTCTACACCGAGGCGGTCCGGGGCGTCTTCCGCAGGCACTTCGGCGAGCAGGCCGAGGTGTTCCCCGTGTTCAACGGCACGGCGGCCAACGTCGTGTCGCTGCGCTCGATGTGCGCGCGCTGGGAGGCCGTGGTCTGCCCCGAGAGCGCGCACATCAACACCGACGAGGGCGGCGCGCCCGAGGTCACCGGCGGCCTGAAGCTGCTGACCGTGCCGACCCCGGACGGCAAGCTCACGCCCGATCTGATCGACCGGCAGGCGTGGGGGTTCGGCGACGTGCACCGGGCGCAGCCCCGGGTCGTGTCGATCTCCAACGCGACCGAGCTGGGCACGCTCTACACCCCGGCCGAGATCAAGGCGATCTGCGACCACGCCCACGAGCTGGGGATGTTCGTCCACCTCGACGGGTCGCGGATCACCAACGCCGCCGCCGCCCTGGACGTGCCGCTGCGCGCCCTGACCACGGACGCGGGGGTCGACGTGCTGTCGTTCGGCGGCACCAAGATCGGGCTGCTGCTGGGCGAGGCCGTCGTCGTGCTGAACCCCGAGGCGTCGCGAGGCCTGCCGTACCTGCGTAAGACGAGCATGCAGCTGGCCTCGAAGATGCGGTTCGTGTCGGTGCAGTTCGAGGCCCTGCTCGGGGGCGACCTGTGGCTGCGCAGCGCCCGCCAGGCCAACGCGATGGCCCGGCGGCTCGCCGAAGCCGTACGCGACCTGCCCGGGGTGAGCGTGCCGCGCCCGGTCGAGGCCAACGCGGTCTTCGCGGTCCTGCCGGCCGACGTGGCCGACCGGCTGCGCAAGCGGTTCCGGTTCTACAACTGGAACGAGCAGGTCGGCGGTGGCATGGTCGAGGTGCGGTGGATGTGCGCCTTCGACACCACCGAGGCCGACGTGGACGCGTTCGCCGCGGCGCTGGCCGAGGAGTTGCGGGCGTAGGCTAGCCGGCTGTCGCCGACCAGAGGGGCTTGTCGTCCTTGGAGTAGATCACGACGTTGCCCTGGTTCTGCACTGCCAGGTAGGCGCCTGGGTTGCCCGCGGTCTTGGTGGTCCACACGCCGGTGTTCGACGAACTGTAGATCACCAGGTTGCCCTCCTTCTGCATGGCGGCGTAGGCGCCCGGCTTGTCCGCCGTGGGGGTCGTCCACAGGGCCTTGTTGGCCCGGGTGTAGAGGACGAGGTTGCCTTCCTTCTGCATGAGCAGCCTGTATTCGCCGTTCCGTGACTGGACCCACTGCCCGGTCTTGAGCGTGTGCCCGGACGGAAGCGATCCGACGTAGGCGTGCCGCGACCAGAGGAACTCGTTGCTCGCGGAGTAGATGACGAGGTTGCCGTCGTTCTGCACCTTGAGGTAGGCGCCGGGGTGGCCGGCGGTGTTGGTGCCCCACAGCGGCTGGTTGGACGCGTTGTAGATGACGAGGTTGCCTTCGCGCTGCATGGTCGCGTACGCGGTGGTGCCTGACGTGGGCGTCCCCCAGACGGCCTTGTTGCCGGGGCCGTAGAGGACGAGGTTGCCCTGCGCCTGTTGGATCAGCTTGTACTGGCCGTCCTTGGACTTCACCGACTCGTTCGGCTTGAGAACCTCTCCGGCGGCCAGCTTGTCGTCCGTCTTGTCGACCGTGCCCGCGTAGGCTGTCGCCGGCAGCGCCAGCGCCGCAGCGAGGATCACGCTCAATCCTGCCCCGCGCACGGTCGACCGTCCGAGCGAACGCCTTCGAACTCGCCTCACGACATGAACTCCGAATCTTCTTGTGCTTGCCTGTCCATTCCGTCACCATCCGATGCGCCCGGACCGTGGCACTCGGCGACGTCGGCGGCATCGACCGGGCGCACAGGCGCAGGTGAACGGCCGCCCATCGAACGCCTCGGAAAGGGAGCGCCTCGGTGACGTGATCACCACCCTAGGGAGCCGGACCATGTCAGAGTGACGGTTGTTCGACCCGCAATGCACGGTGCGATCAGATGATCACAGATCGTTCACGTCGATCAGCCCGTCCTGGATCGCCCGCGCGACCAGGTTCGCCTTGGTCCGGGCCTCCCGCCCCACGCTCGCGTACTTGATCCGGACCCGGTCCAGATAGGAGTTGACCGTCCGCGGCGTGATGCCGAGCTTCCGCGCGACGAGCTCCTTCGACTCGCACTGGAACCACTCGATCAGCACCTCCTCCTCCCGCAGGGAGAGCTTCGGCCGATCGGGCGCTGTGTCCGCGCCGAACGCGCCGGCCAGCGCCGGCGGCGTGTATGGCAGGCCGTGCGCGGCCGCGACCGTGGCGGCGACCAGGTGCTCCTCTCCCTCGGCCTTGGTGAGGAAGGTGAAGGCCCCGATGTCCATGCAGGTCAGCGCGGTCTTCTCGTCGTCGCGCATCGTGTAGACGACGACCTGCCGGCCCACGTCGACCAGCCGTCGCAGGTCGCCGTACGCGGGCGGGCGGCCGCCCAGTTGCAGATCGAGCACGACGACCGCGGCCGCGTCCCCCGGCGGAGTCCACGCGGTCTTCACGGTGGCGCCGGAGGCCACAACCGCGATCGGCGGATCCGCCGTCGAGTACCAGTTCTTCACCCCGGCCAGGACCACTGGATGGTCGTCGATCAGCGTCACCGTGATGGCGTCTCCTGTCGCCACACCGCCTCCACCCACAGTCGATTCTCCGCCACCACACCATTCACCTCGACATGTCGCGATCCGAACTCCAGGCGCGGCGCCCCCGTCCCGTCGCCGAGGGCGCTGACCCGGACCCGGCTGGGCGTGCGGACCACCGTGACGCGGGCGTTGGACACGGCCGCGGCGAGCACGGCCGCCATTGGATCGATCAGCTCGCGCCGCACGTCCTTGGGAAGATCCCGCGGCTCGCCACGCGCCGCGAACTGGACGGTGATCCCGCTCCGCTCGGCGACCTCGATGACCGCCCGCAACTCGTGTGCCAACCGGTCGGACACGTCGTCGCTCTCCGCGAACAGGCGCCGCATCCTGGCCGCCTCGCGCGCGCAGCGGCGCCGGACGTCCGGATCGGACGGGTCGAGCGAGCCGTACCCGAGCCCGGCGAGCAGCGGGACGGCCGTGCCGAGCAGCGCGACGTAGCGCTGCCGGTGGTCGCGGTGGAGGTGCTCGGCCACCGCCTCCGCCGTGCGGAGCCGCTCCTCTTCCTCCGCCGTCTCCCTCGCCCGGGCGGCGACGCGCCGCACCTCCTGGATCACCAGGCTCAGCGCGAGCTGGAACCCGTAGACGGACACCACGGACACCGCCATCGCCGCCCACGCCAGCGGATCAGGCGGGCCCGACAGGACGGCCTTGGCGAGGGCGACGACGAGGTTCGCGCCGAGGAAGAGGGCCAGGCGCGCGGGCCGCCGGTCGAAGAGCAGCAGCACGCCGTACCAGCCGACCAGGCCGAAGTACCAGTGGGCCCGATCCAGATAGTTGCCCGGCGGCGCGGCGACCGCCGCCGCGCTCGCCGCGAGCAGCACCAGCCCCGCGCCGATGCGCCGTGCCGGCGGCGGGATGCGGCCGTGGCGTGCCAGGCACACGGCGGCGCCGGCCGCGACACCGCCCAGCAGGACGAATCCGGCGATCTCCAGCCACAGCGGGTCGTAGCGTCGGCTGTGCTCGATGAGCGTGGGCAGGCAGAGGCCGAACTGCACGGCCGCCGTGACCGCCAGAACCGCCGCGTGGGCACCCCGCAGGAGCCGGTCCTCGACCCGGACGGCCGACCCGTCGCGGTGGCGCTCAGCCGTCTCCGTCATCCGGCCACATCCATCGCAGCGTGGTGCCCCCGCCCGGCCGCGAGTCGACCAGCACCCGGCCGCCCGCCCTGGTCATCCGCTCCACGATCGAACCGGAGAGGCCGCGCCGATGCGCGGCGACCCGCTCCGGGTCGAAGCCGCGGCCACGGTCCCGCAGCTCGACCATGATCCGTCCGCCCTCGTCGAGCCCAGCGCGCAGCGTCGCCTCCGGCACCCCCGCGTGCCGCTCCACGTTCGTCAGCGCCTCACGTACGCCGTGGAAGATCGCGAGCGCCGGCGTCGCGGGCAGCGGAGGCAGGGCGCCGATCTCCACCTCGACGCGGACGGCGGGGCGGCGGGTCGCGGTGCCCAGCAGCGGCCCCAGGTCGACGCGGCCGTCGTCCGAGCCGGGCACCTTGGCGAGTTGCTCCAGATCCTGGCGGGCGCGCTCGGGCACCCACCGTGTTCCGTCGCGGGCTCCCACCGCGACCATCAGCAGGGTGGTGCTCGCCGTGTCGTGCAGGGTCGCCAGGTACTCCCGCTCGCCCGAACGCCTGGCCGCGGCGACGGCGGCGTCCCGGCGCCGGGCCGCCACCCGCGCCGTGAGCCGGTCCGCCGTCCGCGCCTGGGCGCGGACGAGCACGTAGGACAGGCGGGACAGCGCCAGCTCCGGCAGCACGCGAGCCCCGGCCAGCGCGATCGACCACTCGCCCAAGTGGACGAAGGAGCCCGCGGCGAAGGCGCCGAGCCCCAGGACGCCCAGCCCGCACCCGACCAGCGGCCTGGTGGGCCACTCGTACGGATACGTCACGGCGGTGATCGAGACCAGCGCCACCACCCAGCCGCCGGGGTCCCCGGTGCCGGTCGCCGCCTGGCCCAGGCCCACCGCCACGAGGACCGTCGCGTCGACCACGACCGGCGGCCACGACCGCGAGAGCGTACGGTTCCGCGTCCAGGCCAGGCGGAGCGCGCACCACCCGATCGCGAGGGCCGCAGTCGAGATCGTCGCCGGTCTGTGCTCGTCCGGCGTCGCGAAGATCCCGAAAACGGCGCAGGGCGCGATCACCGCCGAACGCAACCACACCGCGTAACGCTCAGCCGCCCGGTTGAGCTCTCGCTCGGCCACCCCCGGCCCCGCCTCGTCGTCCGGCCCCGCCGGGTTTCGAGGGTCGGCCACGTTCACGGGCCCAGCCTCGCCCAGGGACCTCGGCGCCGGATCCGGGTCCGGGCGATCGCCCACGGATAGGTGCTCCTCCTGCTCACTTCCGACCATTGGGTGAAGATATCTACGGCGGAAGGGGCTACGGCGCGGGGAGCGGCTGAGCTCCCCGCCTGGCCAGCAGGTCCGTCATCGTGCGGATCTCGGCGTTCTGGCCGTCCACGATGTGCTGGGCCAGAGCGCGCACCTCGTCGCGGTCCGACAGCTTGAGCAGGCCCTCGGCCATGTCCACGCCGCCCTGGTGATGGCGGATCATGAGCTGGAGGAAGAGGATCTCGGCGTCCCTGCCGGTGACCTGGCGGAGCCGGTTCATCTCCTCCTCCGTCGCCATGCCCGGCATCGTGCCCGGCATCGTGCCGGGCGTCGCGGCGGTCGTGGCCGCCCCGCCGTGCCCGTGCCCGGCCATCCAGGCCATCGCCGGACGGCCGGAGCTCTGGTCGAGGCCCCACTGCTGCAGCCAGCCCATGAAAATTCCACGCTGGGTGCTCTGCGTCGTGATGATGTCGTACGCCAGGCTGCGCAGCGGCTCGTCTGAGGTCTTGTCCCTGAGGATGAAGGACATCTCCACCGCCTGCGCGTGATGGACCCCCATGTCCCTGGCGAACCCGGCCTCGGGGGAGGCGTCTCCGGGTGTTCCCTGCCTGGTGAAGAACAGCACGAGCGTCGCCGCCGCGAGGAGGACGACGACCAGCCCGAGGACGGGGAGGCGGCGCCGGGCCGGGGGAGCGGTCTCCACCGGGGCGTCGATGTCAGTGCTCACCGCCCACAGGCTACTCGCCACACCCGTCGCTCTGCCCGAAGCAATACCTTTAGCCACTATTCTCCATACTCAGCGGGGGTGTTAGTGATCAGCGGATGGAGGAGCGATGACCAAGGAGAAGTCGCAGGCGAGGCGTGAGCACCTCGCCCGCATGCGCGCCGAGCAGAAGCGCAAGGAGCGGCGCGCCGCGCTTCTCATGTGGGGGATAGGCGGCCTCGTGATCGTCGTCCTGGTCGCCCTCGTCGCCGTCTACGTGGTCAACGACCGCTCGGCCAAGTCGCTCGGCGCCGTCAAGACCTACAACTACAAGGGCTCCGACCACTCCTGGGACAAGGTGTCCTACAAGGAGACCCCGCCCGTCGGCGGCCAGCACAACTTCTACTGGCAGAACTGCGGCATCTACGACAAGCCCATCCACAACGAGCACGGCGTCCACTCGCTGGAGCACGGCGCGGTGTGGATCACTTACCAGCCCGACCTGCCCAAGGCCGAGGTGGACAAGCTCAAGAGCATCGCCTCCGCCGACTACATGCTGCTGAGCCCCTACCCGGGCCTGCCGTCCAAGATCGTCGCCAGCTCCTGGAACCACCAGATCGCGCTGGACTCCTCGGCCGACCCCCGCCTGCCCGAGTTCGTGAAGAAGTACAAGCAGAACCCGACCACCACCCCCGAGTACGGCGCCTCCTGCTCGGGCGGCATCGGCACCACCGACGAGCAGCCGCTCCCGCCAGCCCAGCAGGACACCACGCAGGAGCCGATGCCGAGCGCGTCGCCGTCCTCCTGACCGGCGCCCGGCTCAGGGAACCAGCACGCGGTCCACGGGCACGGCCTCCAGCCCGTGGGCCTCGGCCACCGGGCGGCTCGTGAGGCGGCCCTCGTGGGTGCTCAGACCGAGGGCGAGCGCGGGGTCGGCGGTCAGCGCCTCGCGCCAGCCCAGGTCGGCGATCGCCAGCGCGTACGGCAGCGTGACGTTGGTCAGCGCGTACGTCGAGGTGTGCGGCACCGCCCCGGGCATGTTGGCCACGCAGTAGAACACCGAGCCGTGCACGCGGTAGACCGGGTCGGCGTGCGTGGTCGGCCGTGAGTCCTCGAAACAGCCGCCCTGGTCGATGGAGATGTCCACCAGCACCGACCCCGGCTTCATCCGCGAGACGAGGTCGTTGCTCACCAGGGTCGGCGCCTTGGCGCCCGGCACGAGCACCGCGCCGATCACCATGTCCGCGTCCACCACCGCCCGCTCGATCTCGTACGCGTTGGACGCCACGGTCTGGCAGCCTCCCCGGAAGACGAGGTCGGCGTGGCGCAACCGGTCGACGTCGCGGTCGAGCAGCAGCACCTGGGCCCGCATGCCCACGGCGACCGCGGCGGCGTTCATGCCCGACACTCCCGCGCCGATCACCGCGACCTTGGCCGGGTAGGTGCCGGGGACGCCGCTCATCAGCACCCCGCGCCCGCCGCCCTGGCGCATGAGATGGTAGGCGCCCACCTGCGGCGCCAGCCGTCCGGCCACCTCGGACATGGGCGCGAGCAGCGGCAGCGTGCGGTCGGGTTTCTGCACGGTCTCGTACGCGATGCCGGTCACGCCCGACTCCAGCATGGCCCGGGTGCAGGACTCCGAGGCGGCCAGATGGAGATAGGTGAACAGCACCTGGCCCTTGCGCATGCGGTGATACTCGTCCGGCACCGGTTCCTTGACCTTCAGGATCAGGTCGCTCTCGCCCCACACCTCGTCCGCCGTGCCGAGGATGACGGCGCCCGCCGCGGCGAAGTCCTCGTCCGGGATCGCGGACCCCAGCCCCGCGTCCTTCTCGACGAGGACCCGATGACCCTTGCGTACGAACTCGTTGACCCCCGCGGGTGTGAGCGCGACCCGGTACTCGTGTGTCTTGATCTCTCGGGGAACTCCCACCTTCATGTCTTCACTGTCTGCTCCCAACGTCTGTGTGGACATCGGGCAACGGGCAACCATTTGGCGGATATTCATGACAAATTGTCAATTAAAGAGCGTGTTGAGCGTTCCATGGCCGGCCGGTTACCCGCAGTTGGCAGACCTCGGTAGGCTCTGCGAGCGGTGTAAGGGATCGAGGTGGGAATGCACAACGCGCCCGTGCCGGGAGACGAGGAGCCCGGCCCGCGGTCCGGCGGCCTGACATCGGGAGCCGAGACGGCGCCCATGCCGAAGCCGGTCGCCCCCGAGGACCGCGGCGGCGTGCCCGCCGATGCGTCCGGTGGGTGGGGCGGCTGGTTCGGCGACACGTCCGGCGCGTCCGGTGCCACGGGAGAGACGGCCGTCCTGCCCGCCGCAGGCGGGCCGGGTGACACGTACCCCGGCGGAGACGGTGATGACCCGTTGGGCGGGCCTGTCGGCGTGCCCGGTGAGGGCGGGGGGCTTGGCGACCCCCTCGCTGATCCACTCGGTGGGCCGGGTGGGGTGCGAAGCGAGCATGGTGGGCTCGGCGGGTTCGACGACTCGCTGGGTGTGCGCAACGAGCCGCCGCCGGGCGGGCTTGTGGACCCGCTCGGCGATCCCCTCGCGGGGCCGACCGGTGTGCCGGGTGAGCGCGATGGGCTCGCCGGGCTCGTCGACCCCCTCGGCGTGCCAGGTGGACCCGGTGGGCCGGGCGACCCGCTCGGGGTGCCAGGTGGGCCGGGTGACCCCCTTGGGGTGCCGGCTGGACCCGGGGGCGCCGCCGGTGCTCCCGTCCCGCCCGCTGAGCCGCTAGAGCCCGCTCCGCCCGGGATGCCGGTCATGCCCGATGGCGCGCCCGCGGGCGGGGCCGCAGGGCCCGGTGACGGGCCGCCCGCCCCCGCCGGCCCCACGGAGCCGCGAGCGGCCAGGGGGACGACGATCGCCCTCATCGTGGCCCTCGTGCTGGTGGTCGTCATGTCCGGCGTCCTCGGCGCCGTCGCCGTGGTGATGACCCGCAATCCGGACGCCCCGCCGCTGAAGCAGACGCCCGTACGCACCCTGCTGACGCCCGTGCACTTCGCTCCGGTCACCGGGGTGGGGCCGGCCCCCTGCACCGGAACGGACGCGATCCCGGACGACAAGGGCACCTCCTGCTACCAACTCGACCCGGGGGTCACGGTCACGACCGTGCAGAAGATCGAGGAGGTGTCGGACAACGACGGCACCTACTCGATCAGGCTCGTGCTGTCCCCCTCCAGCCAGGAGCAGATCGCCGCGCTCACCCGCGAGACGGTCAAGCAGCAGCTCGCGATCGTGGTGGGGGAGAAGGTGGTGGCCGCCCCGCGGGTGGCCCAGGAGATCACCCAGGACAGCCTCGGCATCGCGGGCTTCGACAAGGCCCAGGCCGACGCGATCATGGCGCTGCTGACCGGGTCGGCCCCCGCGGGCCAGCCGAACCCGGCCGCCTCGCCCTCCGCTCCCGACGCCGGCCAGCCCGGTGGCACCCAGACCGACGGGACGCAGCCGGGCGGCACCCAGACCGATGGCACGCAGCCGGGCGGGACGGTTCCCGACGGCACCCAGCAGGGTGGCGGCACACAGCCGGATGGGACCCAGCAGGGCGGAACGCAACCGGGTGGCGGGACGCAGCAGGGCGGGACGCAGCAGGGCGGGACACAGCCGGGAGGCGTGGGACAGCCGGGAGGCACGCAGCCCACCCTTGAGGGGTTCGGGTGAGCGCGCATCACGGCCCGGGCCGGCGCCCCCGGCCCTGATCGGCAGGCCGGGGCCGGGGCGCGCCCCGGCCCCGGCCATCCCGGCCCTGCACCACCCGGCCGGTGCGTCTCGCCGTGACCGCCACCTCCGCCGTGGAGTGGGTTCCCCTGGTCAGCGGCGTGCTGTCCGGGGTGACGCTGCTGACCGGTGCCTGACCGTCGCCCGCCGCGGCCTGGCCGCCCAGCGGTCCCCGGCCTCGGGCGGACCGGCGAGGGCCGAGGGTAAGTGAGCGCATCGGGCGGCGGCGGTGGGTGCAAGCCGAGGTCAATCCGGGTGCAAGTAGATCCCTGTAACGTACGGCACGTGTCAGCACGATGGTTGCGAGGCGCGGCCGCCACGGCCGCGACCGCCGCGTTCCTGGTCCCCGCCTCCCTGGTCCCCGCTTCCCTGTTCCAGGCCGCCCCGGCCCTCGCGCACGCCGCGCAGGCCCCCGCCCGGACGTCCGCTCACGGCACGCCCGCACCGGCGGCCGTCGCCAAGAAGCTGTTCGGCGCCTGGCTGCGCGCGGACCGCCACGCGGCCTCCGGGGCCGCCACGGCAGGCGCGGTCTCCACGCTCTTCTCCTACCCCTTCCGGGCCCCGGACGAGTTCGCCGGCTGCTCGGGCAACGCCTGCCGGTTCGTCCACACCAGCGTGCGCGTGCCGGGCGGGCTCGGCGGCATCCTGATGATCGTGTCGGGCGCCAAGGTCACGAAGGTGTACGAGTCCCGCCATCTCGTGAAGCCGTCCGCCGCCGCCGGATACCTGTTCGACGCCTGGCGCAGGGGCGACCGCAACCGGGGCCTGGAGGTCGCCACGACCACGGCGGTCAAGACGCTGTTCCGGACGAAGTACGACCCGAAGGGCGTGAAGTACTACTTCCAGGGCTGCAGCTCCGAGCCCAAGGGCTACAACTGCGCCTACTCCTACGATGGCGGCGCCATGTTCATGCACGTGCGGGGTTCGAAGAGCCGCGGCTACGAGGTGACCTCCATCGGCTACATCGCCGACTGACCCGTGAGCCGCGCCGCGTACGACGGCGGCGCTCAGGCGGGCGCGGGCGTGAGCGCGATGTCCTCGGGCCGGATCGGGACGCGGGGGAGATCCAGCCCGGTCGCGGCCCTGACCGCCGCGGCCACCGCGGGGGTCGACGACAGCGTGGGCGGCTCGCCCGCGCCCCGCAGGCCGTACGGCGCGTGGGGGTCGGCGTTCTCCAGGACCGACAGCCGCATCGGCGGCATGTCGAGGATGGTGGGGATCAGGTAGTCGGTGAACGAGGGGTTGAGCACCCGGCCGTCCCTGACCTGGATCTCCTCCATCAGCGCCAGGCCCAGGCCCTGCGCGGAGCCGCCGTGGATCTGCCCGTCCAGCGCCAGGGGATTGAGGATCTTCCCGACGTCCTGCACGGCGGCCAGCTCGACGACCTTGACCAGGCCGAGTTCGACGTCCACGTCGACCACGGCCCGGTGCACGCACAACGCGAGTTGCGTGTGGGAGTTCCCCTGTCCGGTGACGGGGTCCATGGGGAACGTGGGCCGGTGGCGGTACTCCCGCGTCTCCTCGACCGGCCCGAACCGCTTGAGCCCCTCCTCCAGCGACAGCTCCGGATGCGCCGCCCGCAGCGCGTCGAGGCGGGCCCGCACCGCCTCGCAGGCCGTCTTGACCGCCCCGCCGGTGACGTACGACTGGCGGGAGGCGGAGGAGGACCCGGCCGAGCCGACCGCGGTGTCCGCCGGGGCGACCGTGACCCTGGCGATCCCGAGCTCCGTACGCGCGATCTGGGCCTGGACGGTGACGAGCCCCTGACCCACCTCGGCGGCGGCGGTGTGCACGAGCACGTGCGGCTCGTCTCCGGCCAGCTCGACCCGCACCCGGGCCGTCGAGTAGTCGTCGAAGCCCTCGGAGAAGCAGATGTTCTTGATGCCGACGCCGTAGCCCACGCCGCGCCGCACGCCCTCGCCGTGCGTGGTCTGCGCGACGCCGCCCGGCAGGAGACGCAGGTCGGGCCCGCCCCCGGCGGAGGGCCCGGCCGGCAGTGGCATCGTGGCCAGCTCCGCGAGCATGTCCGCGAGCGGCGCGGGGCTGTCGATCACCTGCCCGGTGGCCAGGCGCGACCCCTGCGACACCGCGTTGCGCATGCGGATCTCGACCGGCGACAGCCCGCAGGCCGCCGCGAGCCGGTCCATCTGCGACTCGTACGCGTAGCACGCCTGGACCGCCCCGAACCCGCGCATCGCGCCGCAGGGCGGGTTGTTCGTGTAGACGCCGTACGCGTCGATCCAGACGTTGCCTACCTCGTAAGGACCGACTCCGAGCGAGGCGGCGTTGCCCACCACGGCGGGGGTGGACGAGCAGTAGGCCCCGCCGTCGAGCAGGATCTCCGCCTTGACGTAGACGAGCCGCCCGTCGGCCGTGGCGCCGTGCTCGTAGCGCATCCGCGCCGGATGCCGGTGGACGTGGCCGAAGAACGACTCCTCGCGGCCGTACACCATCTTCACCGGGCGGCCCGTCCGCAGCGCCAGCATCGAGGCGTGGACCTGCATGGACAGGTCCTCCCTGGCGCCGAACGCGCCGCCGACCCCGGCGAGCGCCAGCCGCACCTTCTCCTTCGGCAGGCCCAGGCACGGCGCCACCTGGCCCTGGTCGACGTGCAGCCACTGGGTCGCGACGAACAGGTCCACCCCGCCGTCCTCCGCGGGCACGGCCAGGCCCGACTCGGGCCCGAGGAACGCCTGGTCCTGCATGCCGACCTCGTACTCGCCGGTGACGACCACCTCGGCCGCGAAGGTCCCGCCCACCCTCACCGGCTGGTGCCGTACGAGGTTGCCTCCGGGGTGGACGGCGGGGCAGGAGGGGTCGAAGGCGGCCCGGCGGGGGTCGGTCACCGCCTCGCGCTCCTCGTACCGCACGACGATCGCGGCGGCCGCACGGCGCGCGGTCTCCGGATGGTCGGCGGCCACGATCGCCACGGGTTCGCCCTGGTAGCGGACCTGGTCGACGGCGAGCACCGGCTGGTCGCGGAGCTCCAGCCCGTAGAACTTCTCGCCGGGCACGTCCTCGTGGGTCAGCACGGCGAACACGCCGGGCATCGCGAGCGCGGGGCCGACGTCGATCGAGCGGATCCACGCGGACGGGTGCGGGCTGCGCAGTGTGGCGCCCCAGAGCATGCCCTCAAGCCACAGGTCGGAGGAGTACGCGAACTCCCCGGTCACCTTCAGCGTGCCGTCGGGGCGCGGCACGCTCTCGCCGAGGCCCGAACGCCGCCCCGTTCCGGTCGCCGTCTCAGCCGCCGTCTCAGTCGCCGTCTCAGCCGCCGTCTCAGTCGCCGTCTCAGTCGCCATCCGCCGCTCCACCGTCGTAGTACAGCAACCGGGCGGGGGCGGGGCCTATCGGCGCGGCCATGAAACCCGGGGGCGGGCGTAGTCGATGCTTGTAGATATCTCCAAATACGCTGTCTGTCGTGCTATTGCATGATCTGCTCGCCGTCCCGGAACTGCGGCTCACCCTGCTCACGGGCGATGAGTGGCTGGACCGTGAGATCGAGGGCGTGCTCATCACCGATCTGCCCGATCCCCGGCGGTACCTGTCGGGCGGCGAACTGGTGCTGACCGGCCTGATGTGGCGCCAGTCGCCCGCCGACTCCGCCCGGTTCGTGGACGCGCTGGCCGAGGCGGGCGTGGCCGCGCTCGGCGCGGGCGACGCGCGGCTCGGCACGGTCCCGGACGACCTGGTGGAGGCGTGCCGGGCGCGCGGGCTGCCGCTGCTCGAAGTGCCCGTCGAGGTGTCGTTCGGAGCCGTCACCGAACTCGTCGGCAGGCGCGTCGCCGCCGCCCAGGCGGGCGACCTGCGCGGCGCGCTCGGGCGGCACCGCAGGATCGTCGCGGCGGTGGCCGAAGGGGCCGGGCTCGGCGAGCTGTTCGCCCTGGTCGAGGCCGAGCTCGGCGTCACGGCCGCGGTCGTGTCCGCCTGCGGCGCGGTCGTCGCGGGCGCCCTGCCCGAGGAGCAGGCCGTACGGCTGGCCCGCGACTATCTCGCCGCCGTCCGCCTGCCGGTCGTCGTGGACCGCGGCGGGCCGTTCACGCTGTTCGCCGTGGGCCGCTCGCACCGGGCCGCCGGCTGGGCCCTCGTCTGCCGGGGCGAGGTCGACGTGGAGATCGGCTACGAGCTGGCGGCGTGCGTCGCGATGGAGCGGACGCGGGCGGAGGAGGGCCGCCGGGTGGAACGGCGGCTGGCCGATCAGCTCATCGCCCTGGCCTGCGCGGGCGGCGACCTCGCGGAGCTGTCGGCCCGGCTGCGGACCTGCGGCATCGACCCGGCCGAGCCGTACGCGGTGGTCGCCGCCACGGCGAGCAGGCGCGGGGCGACGGAGGGCCCCGACCCCGCCCTGCTGGGCGGTCAGGTGGTGGAGGAGCTGCTGGACCGCGAGGTGGTGGCCGCCGCGGGCGCCGACGCGTCGGTCGCGCTGGTCCCCCTGCGCGGCGGCACCCAATGGGGCGACCGCGACGCGCTCGCGGCGCGGCTGCGCGCCCGTACGGCGGTGCTCGCCGGCGGGCTGCCCGCGATCACGGTGTCGGCCGGGCTGAGCGGCGCGCTGACCGGCCCGCAGGCCATCCGGGGCGGGGTGGAGGAGGCGGGCCACGCCCGGCGGATGGCCGAGGCGCGCGGCGGGGGAGTGGTCACCAGCGACGAGATCTACACGCACGCGCTGCTGCTGGCGACAGTGCCCGGCGACGTGCGATCCTCGTTCGCCGGACGGCTGCTCGGGCCGCTGTTCGACTACGACCGGCGGCACGGCGCCGAGCTGGTGCGCACGCTCGGCGCGTTCCTCGACTGCACGGGATCGTGGAACGCCTGCGCCGAACGGCTGCACGTGCACGTCAACACGGTGCGCTACCGGATCAGGCGGGTCGAGGAACTGACCGGCAAGGACCTGTCGTCGATGGCCGACCGCGTCGACCTCTTCCTCGCCCTCCGCGCCGGCTAGCGCCGGTCAGCCCTCCGCGCCGGTCAGCCGTCTCCGGCGGCGCGCACGCCGTCGAGCAGGGCCAGCTCCTCGCGCGCGAAGCCCACCCAGAATCCCGCGCCGTACTTCTCCGCGACGGCCAGGGTCTCCGACAGGTGCGCGCGCGCCTGCTCGAAGGCGCCTTTGAGCCGTTCGGCGCGCCCCAGGTGGCCCAGGCACCTCAGCTCCATGCCGCGATGGTGCCTCTCCCGGCTCAGGGCGAGGGCCTTCCGGTAGACGATCGCCGCGGACCAGGGGTCGTTCTGCTTCTCGTGCACCTCCGCCATGCCGAGCAGCGCCTCTCCCGTGTGCAGGTCGTCCCCTGCCTGCCTCGCGAGCCGCCCGAGCTCGCGCCACGTCACCCTGGCCTCCGCGACGCGGCCGAGACCGAGCTGCGCCGTGCCGATGCCCGTGAGGGCATGCCGTTCGCCCACCGCCGTCCCGATCTTCCTCGCGATCCGGAGCTGCTCCCGCGCCGACGCCAGGGCTTCTTCGTATTGATGCATCGAGTTGAGCATCACGGAGAGGTTGCCCAGGGCCCTCATACGCACGAACGAGTCCCCGGCCGTGCGGCGAAGGTCCACCTCGGCGCGCTGGTGGACGAGTGCCTCCTCGTAGCGTCCCGCCGAGCCCAGCCCCGTGGCGACGTATCCGTGCGCGAGGGCCGAGATCTCCTGGTCCTTGAGACGCTCGCCCACGTCGAGCGCCTGACGGCTGAGGGTCACGATGTCGTTGTGGTGTCCGATGAAGGTGTAGGGCCATTGACACGAGAAGCCGAGGTGGGCGCCGGAGCGCGCCAGGGAGGGGACCGGCGAGGCCATCGCCTGGGCCGCCAGGGCGTTGACGTTCGCACGTTCTCGCTGCAGCCACGCGGACGCGTCCCCGGCCTCCGTCAGCGTGAACGGCTCGCAGTCGGCGAAGTCGTGCGGAGGATGCACCCGGTGCGGATCGAGCAGCCTCATGACGAGCCGTACGCTCCGGCCGTACAGGCCGAGGACGCGGTCGAGGGCCTCGTCGCGGTCCCGCTCGTTCAGGTGCCGCCGCGCCAGTTCCATGGCGAACAGCCGCACCAGGTCGTGCAGGCGGAACCGGCCATGGTCGCCGGGTTCGGCCAGATGGGCGCGGACGAGGCGGGCGACCGCTCTGTCCGCCGCGTCCCGCGGCACGTCGAGCAGGGCCGCCACGACCTCGGGCGTGGCGTCCGGCGTGCGCAGGACGCCCAGACGGCACAGGGCCGCGGCCGCCGCCCGGTCGAGTTCGTGCGGGCTGCCCGCCAGATGGTCGAAGCTGAGCTGGAGGCTCGCGCGGACGGCGACGTCCCCCGATTCCAGCTCGTGCAGCACCCGCCCCTCGCCGCGGAGCCGGGTGTTGAGATCGCCGAGACGGGCGTTCCGGTTCTCCACCAGGCGGGCCGCCGCCAGGCGCAGGGCGAGGGGAAGCCCGCCGCACAGGGCCACCAGTTCGGTGGCGGCGGCGGGGTCGGCGGCGACGCGCTCGGCGCCGGCCAGCTTGGCGAGCATGGTCACCGCCTCGGCGTGCGGCATCGTGCCGAGCGGGACCGCGGCGCAGTCGTCCACGACGGCGAACGACTCGCGGCTCGTGACGAGCAGGGCGTTCCCGGCGGGCAGCCCCAGCAGAGGACGGATCTGTTCCGGGCTGGCGGCGTCGTCCAGCAGGATCAGCACACGCCGGCCCGTCAGGCGGTCCCTGAGCATGGTCGCGGCCTCGTCCGGATCGGACGGGACCGCCTCCGGATGCACCCCGAGGCCCCGCAGCAGCCTGCCGAACAGGTCGAGGGGGTTCAGCCGCCCGACTCCCGGCGTCGCACCGAGCAGGTTCACGTACATCTGGCCGTCCGGATAGTGATCGCTCACCGTGTGGGCGGCGCGTACGGCGAGGGTCGACTTCCCCGCTCCCGCCGTGCCGGTGACCGCCACCACCGCCTGCGGGGCGCTTCCGTCCCAGGGGGCGAGCAGCGCGCGCAGGCGCACCAGCACCTCCACCCGCCCCACGAAGATCTGCGGGTCGCGCGGAAGCTGACGCGGCCGGCGGTCCTCCCCGGCGGAGACGACCGCCGTGGGGAACGGCGCCGCGCCGAGAGAGGGATCCGCGCGCAGGATGAGCTCGTGCGTCCGCCGCAGGGACTCGCCGGGATCGACGCCGAGGCGCTCGGTGAGCAGCAGCCGGGCGTCGCGGAAGACCTCGAGCGCCTCGGCCTGCCGTCCGCAGCGGTAGAGGGCGAGCATCAGCAGTTCCCTGGCGCGCTCCCGCAGCGGGTCCTCCACGATCAGCCCGGTCAGCGTCTCCAGGGCCTCCTGCGGCCGGCCCAGCCGCAGCAGCGCGTCGGCGTGGTCCTCCCGCGCCGTAAGACGCAGACCTTCGAGCCGGGTCCGTTCGGTCTCGCAGAACGGGCCCGGCAGGCCGCCGAGGGCGGCGCCCGCCCACAGCCCCAGTGCCGTCTCCAGCTCGCGCAGCCGGGCGGGCAGGTCGTCGTCGGCCTGACGGCGGCGTGCCTGCGCGAGGCGCTGCTCGAAGTCCTCGGCGTCGGTGCGGCACGCGTCCCGTGCCAGGCTGTAGCCCCTCGCCGACTGGGTCAGCAGCGTGAACGGCCCGCGCCGGCCCCGGTCCGGTTCGAGCACCCGCCGCAGCCCGGCGATGTAGGTGTAGACGCTCTGCTCGGCCGTCTTCGGGGCGGCGCCGCCCCACAGGTCGCCGATCAGCCGTTCCTTCGGGACGACCCGGCCCGCCCTGGCGGCGAGCACGCACAGGGCGGCCCGCTGCAGCGGCGGCCCCGAGTCCACCTGCCGATCCTCCACCCAGGCGGTCACCGGCCCGAGGACCCGGAGCCGGAGACCGGCCTGCCGTACACCGGATGGGTCGCTCGCCATCGTCGGGAGTCCCTCCTTCCGTCGTGTGACGTTCAGCGGCTCAAGGTGAGGTGCGCCGCCCGGGACTGGGCGGATTCCGAGCCGGGGAAGGCCGTACGGACGGCCCCCAGTTCGGCCTCCGCCTCGCGGCGGAGTTCCTCGTCCCTGGAGGACTGTGCGATCGCCTGCGCCCTCCGGGCGCAGGCCAGGGCCTGCTCCGGCTCGCCGAGGAGGCGGTGTGCTCTGGCGAGCAGGGTGAGGGACCGGCACTCATGGACCCGGTGGCCGATCTCGAGCGCGCATCGCAAGCCGCGCTCCAGACTGGACTTCGCGTTGAGCGGGTCACCGCAATCCAGGTACAGCCGGGAGAGTATTTCCAGACCCACGGCCTCGTGGTAGCGATCTTCCGCGGCGTGGGCGAGCGCGAGCCCCTCACTCAGCAGGCTCAGCGCCTCGGCCACCTCGCCCAGCCCGTGGCAGGCCTCTCCCCCGACCAGTAGCGAGTGACGCTCACCGACGGCGGAGCCGATCTCCCTGGCGATCACCCGCTGCGCCTCGGTGCACTCGCGCGCCTCCGCGTACTGATCGAGCCTCAGGTGGATGAAAGCCATGTTGCCCAGCGCGCGCATCTCGCCGAACCGGTCCTCCAGCACGCGTCTGAGCTCCAACTCGGCCCGCTGGTGCGGCATGGCCTCCGAGGCCCGGCCGTAGTGGAGCAGGGCGGAGGAGAGCTGACCGTGCGCCAGGGACATGATCTCCGGGTCGCCGGTCCGCTCGCCCACGGCCAGCGCCTGCCTGCTGAGGTGGAGGTGCTCGCGGCGGTGCGCGCCTCTCGAGAGCTGCCAGTACAGGGAGAACCCGACGTAGGCCCCCATACGCGCGATGTCGTCGTCCTCGCTCACCAGCGCCTGCGACGCTGCGGCGACGACGTTCGCCAGCTCCTCCTCCAGCCAGTTCCTCGCCTCGGCGGGAGAGCCGAGCGCGACAGGGCGCTGCGGCACGTCGGGCCAGGGGAGCTGCACGCGGTTAGGGTCCAGCATGGTGCTGGCCTGCCGCGCCGTCGGGCCGTAGAACCCGAGCGCTCGCATGAGGGCGTCTCCACGGGCCTCGGGCGCGAGGCGGGTGTCCGCCAGCTCGATCGTGTACAGCCGTACGAGGTCGTGCATGCGGAACCGGCCGGTGCCCGCGGCCTCCAGCAGATGCGCGCGTACGAGACGGTCGAGCGCGCGCTCCGCGGCGTCGGCGGGCTCGTCCACGAGGGCGGCCACGACGTGCGCCGTCACATCCGCCACGTGGAGAAGGCCGAGATGACACAGGACCCGGGCCGCCAGCCGGTCGAGGACGGCCTTGCCGCGGGCGAGGCTCTCATAGCTGAGTTCGAGGCTGGAACGCACGGCTGTCTGGCCCGCCTCCAGCTCGTGCAGCGTCCGCCGCCGGTCCTCCAGCCGGTCGACCAGCTCCGTGGCCGTCCACTGCGGCCGGTCCACGAGCCGTGCGGCGGCCAGGCGCAGGGCCAGCGGCAGCCCGCCGCACAGGTCGGCCAGGCGGCCCGCCGCCGCCGGGTCGGCCGAGATCCGCTCGGCCCCCACGAGCTTCGCGAGTACGGTGACGGCCTCCGACCGCAGCATGCTGCCGAGGACGAGCTGGACGCAGTCGTCGGTCACCGCGAACGACTCCCGGCTCGTGATCAGCACGCTGGTGCCGGTCGGCAGGCCCAGGAGGGCGCGGACCTGCTCGGGCCCCGCCGCGTCGTCGAGCAGGATGAGGGTCCTGCGGCCCTCCAGCCGGTCGCGCAGCATCGCGGCGGCCTCGTCCGCATCGGACGGCACGGCCTCGCCGGGCAGTCCCAGGGCGCGCAGGAGCCTGCCGAGCACGTCGATCGGCTTCAGACGCTCCACACCCGGAGTCGCCCCCAGGAGATTCACATAGAGCTGGCCGTCCGGGAACGCGTGGACGGCGGCGTGGGCCGCGTGGACGGCCAGGGCGGACTTTCCCGCTCCCGGGGCGCCGGTGATGGCGACCACCGCCTGCGGGGCCGCGCCGTCCCAGGGGACGAGCAGCGATCGCAGGCGGACCACCTCCTCGGCCCGGCCGACGAAACCGCTCACCGCTCGCGGCAACTGGCGCGGGGGCCGCGAGGACCCGGCATCGGTGGTGGCCGCACCGTCGTTCACCCGGCTGAGCGAGGGATCAGCCCGCAGGATCAGCTCGTACCGCTCCCGCAGGGTCTCGCCGGGGTCCACCCCGAGCCGTTCGGCCAGGAGCCGCTTGACGTCTATGTACGCGTTCAGGGCGTCGGCCTGCCTGCCGCAGCGGTAGAGCGCGAGCATGAGCAGGTCACAGGTGCGCTCCCGCAGGGGAGCCTCGCCGACCAGTTCGGTCAGGGCCGTCGCCGCCTCCTGATGAAGTCCCAGGCGGAGCAGCGCGTCGGCGCGGTCCTCCCGCGCCGCCAGGCGCAACTCCTCCAGACGGGCGCGCTCCGCCTCCGCGAACGGACCGGGGACGCCGCACAGGGCTGGGCCGGACCAGCATCCGATGGCGGCGTCGAGCGCGCGGAGGCAGCCGCGCGGGTCGCCGTCGCCGTCCAGTCGGCGGGCCTCGGCCAGATGGCGCTCGAAGTCGTCGACGTCCACCTCGACCGGCCCGCGGGCCAGGACGTAGCCGCCCGACCGGGACAGCAGGACCGAGTAGGAACCCCGCCGGCCTCCCTTCGGCTCCAGGACCCGCCGCAGCCCGGCGACATAGGTGTAAACGCTCTGCTCGGCGGTGTTGGGCGGGCGTTCCCCCCAGAGCCGGCTGATCAGCGCCTCCTTGGTCACGACCTGTCCCATCTGCGCGGCGAGCACGCACAGGGCCGCGCGCTGCAGAGGGGGTCCGAGGTCGACGCTCCGCCCGTCGCGCCATGCGGCCAGGGGCCCGAGCATCCGCAGGCGGCAGGGTGAGTGGTCGGACGTTTTACGCTCGTTCGCGCTATCCATACGTCTGAACTCCACCTGGTAACGGCGTAGATGCATTCTGTGGGTCATCGCGATCGGGTGAAAAGGCGCTCCCGCGCCCGGTACACACGATGAGTCGCCACTGCGCTCGTCGCCACTGCACCTCGGCGGTTCCCCCAAAACTGCGGCTTCGCGATGTCGTCCCCGTGTTCGCCGGCCGTCGGGCACGCCGTCGGGCCCGTTCCGGCAGAGCATCAAATATGCCATCTCCCGTCTAGATATCGTCTAGACGCTTCCGATAATGCGCCGGTTCCAGTTGGCCCGGAAATTTCTACTCACCGGTAATCTCAATTGCCGCATCCTTTGACCTGCCCGGATGTCCCGAGGGGGTTACGGTCGCGGTTGCGGGGGAGACCCGGTGCCGCGGCCGGGAGCGATACCGGGCGAACGCCGCCCCGCCGGGGAATGTGCCGCCGGGCGGCGTGCCACCGCCCGCTCTGACCCCGCTGACCTGCCCTGATCCCGAATCGGCCGGTCGTTCGTCGTCCTCACCGGCCTCGGGGCGGGCGCCGCAGGCCGTACGAACGCGAGCCCGGGCGTAAAGCCTCCGCGCAAACGGGCCCGGGCACCCGTTGTATGACGGTGTGGTGCGCCCGCCGCTTTCGCGCCGGGGCGCGGACCGGCTGGCCTGCCGCCGTCGAAGATTGGGCGGGCGGTCGCCTCCGCTGTTCTCGTGAAGGCCGATGGCGGCGGACAAACCGGACCCGCGTTACGGCATCCCGCTCTGCGCGACCGGGTCATGTCGCCACGGGCGCCCGTGCCCGCTCGCGTGGCTTTCCCGTGGCATTCGCATATCGGCCCCCGGCTGTGCGTCAGCGGAATCCCGGGAAGCCTCTCGAATTGACGCCGGCCCGCATCGGCTATTTGAGATCGCGGCCGTTCGATATGCTTGCAAATGAGAAAGGCGTCAATTCCGGTTGCGGGATTCCGACTCCCGGGGCGGCTTCTTGTCGGAAATTGTGACCCGGACTGTGAGCGGCGCCTGTCAAGAACGCCGGCTCCGTTCCCCGCCGATCAGTCCTCGTCCGTCCGCCCGGATCGGGCGGACGGCCGCTCCCCGGCGGCGGGATCGTCCGCCGGGGGACGGCCCGTCCCGCTCTTAGCAGCGGCTACGCGGCTCAGCAGCAGTTGTTGTCGAAGGCGTATCGCTGCAGAGGAGACGGGGCTGCACTGTTGGCCGTAGCATTGCCACCAACGGTCACAAGGGCCAAAATCAGGGCGGTAAGTAGATACGAGGCTGGGCGGCGCACGGTGGATCTCCCATCAACTCGGACTGCCGGGCCTACAATATTTCAGGAGTTGCCAATGGCCGCGCAAGATCTGGTCGGACAGCGCATCAAGGCGATACGGCGGCAGCGCGGGCTCTCGCAAGCGCAGTTGGCGCATCCTGAACTTTCCGACAGTTACGTATCACTCATCGAGAGCGGCAAGAGGACGCCGACGCCGGCCGTTCTCGAACTGCTCGCCCAGAAGCTCGACTGCTCGCTCACCTACCTCGTCAACGGTGTGACGGCCGAGCAGATGGAGGACCTGGAGGTCGGCCTCAGCTTCGCGCGGATGGCGCTCGAGAACGGCGAGGTCGCCGAGGCCCGCCGCAGGTACGCCGAACTGCTCGCGGACAACAACCTGCTGGGTCTCACCTCGCTCCGGGTGGAGGCCCGCTACGGGTACGCCCTGGCCCTGGAGGCGTGCGGCGAGCTTGGCGAGGCGATCTCGGTTCTCAACGAGATCAACGGCTTCGAGGTGGAGGCGATGCCGCAGGAGCGCAAGATCGCCGTGGCGCTCGCGCTGTGCCGGTGCCACCGTGAGCGGGGCGACTTCTCCGCCGCCGTGCATGTGGGCGAGCAGACGCTCGCCACCTTCGCGCGCAGCGGCTGGAACGACGAGCTGGTCGAGCTCGGCGCCACCCTTCTGACGGCGTACATGGTGCGCGGCGACCTGCTGCGCGCGGGCCACTTCGCGAACGAACTGCTGGCCGCGGCCGAGACTCTCGGTACCGCGAGGGCGACGGTGGCGTCGTGCTGGAACGCGGCGCAGGTGCTGGAGAAGACCGGCCGGGGCGAGGAGGGCATGACGCTCCTCGAACGAGCGCTCGCCTATCAGTCCGAGAACGGCGAACCCCGCAACCTCGCGCGGCTGCGCCAGGCCTACGCCTCCATGATGCTCCGGGTGCGTCCCGAGGAGGCGGAGCGGGCACGGGAGCTGCTCCTGCGGGCCCAGCGGGAGCACGAGGCCTCCGCCACCAGCGCCTTCGACCGGGCGCGGACCGCCTGCGTCCTCGCCTGGGCGGAGATCGTCCTCGACCGCCCGGACGACGCCCTCGACCACCTCAAGGACGCGACGGCGCAGGTTCAGCACACCAAGAGCGGCCTGCTGCCCGCCGCCAACGTCCTGCTGAGCCAGGCGTACTTCCTGCTCCACCAGGACGGGGACGCGGCCGCGGCGCTCGACCTGGTCACCGGCTGGCTGGAGGATGCGCCGCGGACCCTGAAGGCCGCCGAGGACTGGACGAACGTGGCGGAGATGCGGCGGCGGATCGGCGATGACGAGCAGAGCGTCGCGGCGTACCAGCGCGCGCTCGCCTGCGCCGGGCTCTGACCGCGCCCACAGGCGCCGGGTTCACGGGTATCGCTCGGCCGGCCTCGCGTCCGTGGACCGCGAGGACGGGTCCGGGAACCGCGGGCGGATTCCGGCCCATGGGTGCCGCCGCACCCATGGGCCGAGTGGAAGCCGGCCGTGGCGTGATCAGGCGTGTCCTCGGGTTATCCCCAGTCCGTCGGGTGTGGGGTATGGACCGGCCTCCCGCCTCGGTAGCCTGGGAGGTGCCATGAAGAGACCCTTCCTCGCCGCCCTCGCCGCGCTCCTGGCGGCTCTCCTGCTGTGTGCCGCGCCGGCCCAGGCGCACACCTCGCTCAAGAGTAGCGACCCGCAGAAGAACGCCCAGGTCAAGGCCTTGCAAAAAGTCACGCTCGAGTTCGCGGACTCCGTTCAGTTCCCGGTCGTGGTCGTCCGCGGCGAGGACGGCAAGCGCTACGAGAAAGGCGCCCCGGTCGTCGACGGGCCCAAGGTCACCGAGGCGGTGACCGAGCCGGTTCCCCCGGGCCGCTACACGATCGCCTGGCGGGTGGTCTCTCCTGACGGGCACCCGCTCGAGGGGGAGATCCCGTTCACGGTGATCGGTGACCAGTCCCTGGGAACGGCGACCTCTGCGGCCGCTCCAGGCGATCCGTCCTCCGCGTCCGCACCGGCGGCCGCCGCGCCCGCGACGGCACCGGCGGCGCAGGCCGACGACGGCGGGCAGAGGGGCGTTCCCGGGTGGATCTGGGCGGTGATCTTCGGGATCGCCGGTGTCGGAATCGGGATGTTCCTGAGCCTGCGGAAGAAGCCGTGAACAGGGCGGTGCGCCTGACGGCCGCGGCGCTCTGCGCGGCCGTCGGCGCACTCGTCATCGCGATGGTCGCCGGCGGCGCCGCGACGCCGCGGATCATCCCCGGCCTGCCCGACGAGGGCACCCTGACCCGCTGGATGCTGCCGCTGTCGAAGCTCGTGATGGACGTCTCCGGCGTCCTGACCGTCGGACTGCTGGCCGCGGCCGCGGCGTTCCTGCCGAACGACAAGGGCCTGCTCGGCAAACAGGCGCAAAGTTACGTGAAGGGCGCGTCGTGGTCCGCGCTGGCCTGGGCGGTCGCCGCGGCGGTGGCGCTGGTCTTCAGCCTGTCGGAGACCCTCGGCGCGCCGGTGGGGGAGATCCTCGCCGGCAACGAGCTCACCAGCTACGCCAGCCAGGTGCCGCAGGGCATCGCGCTGACCCTGGTCGTGCTGTTCGCCGTCGCCATCGCGCTGTTCGCCCGGGGCGCGATCACGACGGGCGCCGCCGGAGGGCTGCTGGTCTTCGCGCTCGCGACGCTGCTGCCGCCCGCGCTCACCGGGCACTCCTCCTCCTCGCCCAACCACGGGCTGGCCACCACGTCGGTCGCCATGCACCTGCTCTTCCTGGCGCTGTGGGTGGGCGGCCTCGGGGTGGTCTGCGTCCACGCGCTGCGCGGGCAGCCACTCCTGGACGTCGCCGCGACGCGCTTCTCCCGCATGGCGCTGTGGTGCTTCGCCGGGGTCGGCGTCTCCGGGCTCGCCGCAGCCGCCTCGCGCCTCACCTCGATCGGCGAGCTGTTCACCTCGAACTACGGCCTGCTCCTGCTGGCAAAGATCGTCGCGTTCGCCGTGCTCGGGTTCATCGGCTGGCGTCACCGCGGCCGTACGCTGCCGAAGCTGTCGGCGGGGGAGCCGCACGCCTTCCTCCGCCTCGCCCTCGGCGAGGTCCTGCTGATGGGGGCGACGGTCGGCCTGGCCGTGGCGCTGTCCCGGACCGCCCCGCCGCCCGTCGACACGCCGGTCGACCGGGCCTTCGAGCTGCTCGGCTACCTGATCCCGCCGCCGCTGACGCTCGCGAACCTGGTGACGCTGTGGTGGTTCGACCTGTTCTTCGCCGTGCTCGCCGTCGTCATGGCCGGTCTGTACGGCGCGGGCGTCGTGCGGCTGATCCGCCGGGGCGACCGGTGGCCCTGGGGCCGCACGGTCAGCTGGTATCTCGGCGTCGTCATCCTCGTCCTCAGCACGCAGAGCGGAGTGGCGCGTTACTCGCCCGTGCTGTTCAGCGTGCACATGACCGAGCACATGATCCTGTCGATGCTGGTCCCGATCTTCCTGGTGCTCGGCGCGCCGGTGACGCTGGCGCTGCGCGCGCTCAAGCCCGCCGCCCGCCGGGGCGACCGGGGACCACGCGAGTGGCTCACGGTGATCCTGCACAGCAGGGTCCTGAAGTTCGTCAGCCACCCCGCCATCGCGACCGCGATCTTCGTGGTGTCGACGTTCGCCCTGTACTTCACCCCGCTGTTCGCCGCGGCGATGGAGGAGCACCTCGGTCACATCGCGATGACCGTGCACTTCCTGCTGAGCGGTTCGCTGTTCTTCTGGGTGATCATCGGGGTGGACCCCGCACCGCACAAGCTGCCCCACGTCGGGCGGCTGCTGCTGCTCATGGTGACCATGCCGTTCCACGCGTTCTTCGGGATCGCCCTGATGAGCATGGGCACCGTGCTCGCGTCCGGCTACTACGACCAGCTCGGGCGCACCTGGGGGGCTTCCTCGCTGGTCGACCAGCAGGCCGGCGGCGGAATCGCCTGGGCCTTCGGTGAGATCCCCACGCTGATCGTGCTGCTCGCGCTCGGCTTCCAGTGGTGGCGCGACGACGAGCGCGTCGCGCGCCGGGCCGACCGCCGCGCCGACGCCGCAGCGGCCAAATCCGGCGGCACCGGGAACGCGGAGCTGGACGCCTACAACGACTACCTGGCGAAGTTGAACAGGCGGGACAGGGCCGCCGAATAGGCCGTCCGCGCCGGCGGGCTCCGCCGCCCGCGATCGTCGTCTCCCGCCGAAACCACGCGGCGCCTTGCCGGAACACCGGCGAGGCGCCGCGGCACCGCCTCCGAAGCCCCTACGGCAGGGTGAGGATCTCGGAACCCGTCTCGGTCACCACGATCGTGTGCTCGAACTGCGCGGTCCGCTTGCGATCCTTGGTCACCGCGGTCCACTTGTCGGGCCAGATCTCGTAGTCGATCGTGCCGAGCGTGAGCATGGGCTCGATCGTGAACGTCATCCCCGGAACCAGCGTCACCGACAGCGAGGGGTCGTCGTAGTGGGGGACGATGAGCCCGGAGTGGAACGAGGCCCCGATGCCGTGCCCGGTGAAGTCGCGGACGACGCCGTAGCCGAAGCGCTTGGCGTACGCCTCGATCACCCGGCCGACGATGTTGAGCTGGCGGCCCGGCGTGACCGCCTTGATCGCCCGCATCGTCGCCTCGTGGGTCCGCTCGACCAGCAGGCGGGACTCCTCGTCGACCTCCCCGGCCAGGAAGGTCGCGTCGGTGTCGCCGTGCACGCCGCCGATGTAGGCGGTGATGTCCACGTTGACGATGTCACCGTCGCGCAGCAGGGTGTCGTCCGGGATGCCGTGGCAGATCACTTCGTTGATCGAGGTGCACAGCGACTTCGGGTAGCCGCGGTAGCCGAGCGTCGAGGGGTAGGCGCCGTGGTCGCAGAGGAACTCGTGCCCGATGCGGTCGAGTTCGTCGGTCGTCACGCCGGGGGCGACGTGCTTGCCGACCTCCTCGAGCGCCTGCGCGGCGATCCGGCCCGCGATCCGCATCTTCTCGATGGTCTCGGGGGTCTGGATGTCGCTGTCGCCCTTCTTGGGCCCGGCCTTCCCCACGTACTCGGGCCGGGGGATGTGGGCGGGAACCTTGCGGGTGGGCGAGATTCGCCCGGGGCGGAGCAGCGTGGTCATGCGGCCAAGTCTAGTTGCGCGTCAAGGGGGCACGATTAAGGACGTGAGCGATCAATGGTGGTTCTGCCTGAAGCACATGAGCGTCGAGCCCGAGAAGGGCTGCCCGAACAAGGACCGGCTCGGTCCCTACGACTCCCGCGACGCCGCCGCCCACGCCCTGCAGACGGCGGCCGAGCGCAACAAGAACTGGACCGAGCAGGACAAGGAATGGGACGACTGATCTCCTGACCCTCTCCCCGCGCCCGGTCCTCCGGCGTCTGTCCCCTGGCCCGGTTCTGCCTGTCTCACCTTCCCGGGGCCGGGGCCGGGGCGGGCTCGGCCGCGTGCCGCCGGGCCGTCGCGCGGCGGGCGACGAGCCTGCCGAGGGTCCACACGCCGATGCCGCTCCACACGAGGTTGAGGATCGCCGAGGGCCAGGCCGAGTGGTACGCACTGTTGATCATCAAGGTGGCCGCCCCGCCGAAGTTGAGCAGCTGGTAGGGCAGCCCGTCTCCGGACATCCTGCCGGACGACACCATCGCGTACGCGAGCAGGAGGACGACGGCTCCCGCGGTGCCGATGATCGTGATGAAGGTGGACATCAGGACGGCTCGCCGTCCACGGAAATGGTCATGGACCGATGATCGTGCCCATGGAGAGTGAAGAGCAAGTGAAGGATTCTTAATCCGAACCTAAGATCTACTGCATGGATATCGACCCGCGGCGGCTGCGGATCCTCCACGAGGTGTCCCGCAGAGGCGGCGTCATGAAGGCCGCGCAGGCGCTGCACCTCACGCCCTCGGCCGTCTCCCAGCAACTCGCCCAGCTCGAACGGGAGGTCGGCCTCGCGCTGTTCGACCGATCGCAGCGCAGGGTCACGCTGACCCCCGCCGGCCGGGTGCTGGCGGCGTACGCCGAGCGCATCGAGGAGCAGCTCGCCGAGGCGAGGCACGAGCTCAACCGCTTCGCCGAGCGGCTGTCCGGGCCGGTCACGATCGCCGCGTTCCCCACCGTGATCCGGCATCTGCTCGTCCCCGCCCTGCGCGAGCTTGCCGAACGGCACCCGCGGATCACGCCCGTGATCCACGAGCTGTTCGGGCCGGGCGCGGTTCAGGAGTTGCGCCTCGGCGGCGTGGACCTGGTCGTGACGGAACGGGACATGAGCCAGCCGGCCGCGTCGCTGTCGTCGATGTCCCGGCACCGCCTGTACGACGACGAGTATCGGATCGTCGCCCCGCCGTCGTGGGACGAGGTGCCCGCCACCGTCGCCGACCTCGTGGATCTGCCGTGGGTGGCCGGGGTGCCGGACCAGGCGTGCGGGCAGGCGCTCGAACGGCTCGCCCAGCTCCACGGGTTCACCCCGCGTCGCGTGCACCTGATCGCGGAGTTCCCGCCCGTGCTCGGGCTGGTGTCGGCGGGGCACGGGGTGGCGATCGTGCCGTCGCTGGCGCTGCTCGACGTGCCGCCTGGCGAGGTCGTCGTCACCGGCATCCGCGGCGTGGGCAGCCGCAGGATCGAGGCGCTGACCAGGGTGAGCCGTACGACGTCGGGAGAGCCCGACCCGATGCAGGCCGTGGTGATCGAGGTGCTGCGCGAGGCGGCCGAGACGGTGGACCGGCGGGTGCGCGAACTCAGCCGCGCCCCGCTCGGCTCGCCCACGTCCTGACGCACCCCCGGCCGCCGGACACCTCAGTCGCTCACATGGGGGCCGGTGATCCGGTCGGCCAGGCGGGCGAGGCGTTCCCGCAGGCCGAGCCGCCGCACCTCCCCGGCCGCGCTGCTCACCAGGTGCTGCGCCGCGTCGAAGCTCAGGACGGCCCCCTCGGACGGCACGGCGATCGCGTCGTGGGCCAGGGACTCCAGCTCGGGGTCGCCGCCGTCGATGGCGAGGATCGTGGCACCGGTGCGGCGGGCGTCGTCCACGCGCTCCAGCAGGGGCACGGGCGCCCGTTGCTCGGCGACCACGAAGAGCGTCTCGCCCCTGCCGGCGCTCCGCAGGCGCTCCATCCCGACCCGCAGGTGGGCGGGCGCGCCCGGCGGCGGCGCCCAGCGGACGAGCGTGGGGGAGAGCTGGGCGAGCCCCGACAACCGGGCCTCGTCGGAGAGATGGGCGGTGACGTGCCACGGTTCGTCCTCGGGGGTGCCGACGACGAGGAGCCCCCCGGGCGACCGGGTGGCCCGCAGGGCCAGGCCGAGCTCCCGGGTCCGTTCGAGCCATCCGCTGGAGGCGAGCACCTCGCGCAGCAGGTTCACCGATGCGGCGTCCATGAACGTCATGGTGCCTGACACGAGCGCGTGAAGTCCCCCAATTGGGTCCTTGACACACCGTTACCGTCGGGTAACGATCAGCTCGCGGCGCCGATTGTGGAACGTGATCCGACAGCCGGAAGGCGGCTTTATGAAGCTTCGCGTTCGTGCCACCCTGTCCATGATCGGGGCCCTTCTCCTGCTGCCCGCGCTGGGCGGCACCGCACGCGCCACCTCCGCCGGGGACGTCGTCGAGGCCGGCCGTACGACGGTCTACCTCGCGCCCGGCAAGCTGCTGGAGGTTCCGGTGAAGGCCTGGCACCTCCGCTACCGGTCCACCTCCGCCACCGGAGCGCCGAACGTCGTCTCGGGCACCCTGCTCGTCCCCGACTCCCCGTATCTCCTCGGCAAGCGGCCCATCGCCGGCTACGCCGTCGGCACGCACGGCATGGGCGACCAGTGCGCCCCGTCGGCCGCCATGGCCAACGGCACCGAGGCCGAACTCGCCATCATGAGCCTGATGCTGCTCAAGGGCTGGGCCGTCGCGGTGACCGACTACGAGGGTCTCGGCACGCCGGGCGACCACACGTACATGGCGGGCCTGTCGCAGGGGCACGCCGTGCTCGACTCGATCAGGGCGGCGACGCGGGTGCCGGACGCGAACCTGTCCGGCAGCGCTCCCGTCGTGGTCATGGGCTACTCGCAGGGCGGGTCCTCGGCGGCCTGGGCCGCCCAGCTCCAGCCGTCGTACGCGCCCGAGTTGCGGCTCAAGGGCGTCGCGGCGGGCGGGGTGCCGGCCGACCTGCGGGCCGTGGCCGAGCACCTGGACGGCACCGGCGACTTCGGGCTCGCCGCGGCGGCCGGCATCGGGCTCGACGCCGCCTATCCCGAGCTGCACCTGGACAGCTACCTGACCCCCGAGGGCGCGGCGCTGTTCGGCGACGCCCGCGACGACTGCGTGAGCGACCTGCGGACCAAACTCGGCGGGCGGCGGCTGGCGGAGTTCACCACCGCCGACGTGCTGAACCTGCCGGACTGGCGGGCTCGTCTCGCCGAGAACCGCCTCGGCGCGTCCGCGCCGCGGGTGCCGCTGTTCCTCTACCATGCCAAGGGCGACGAGATCATCCCGTACGAGGTGGGCAAGACCCTGCGGAAGGAGTACTGCGCGCGGGGCGTGAACGTCCTGTGGACCAGCCTGCCGGCCGGCAGCCACGTGCTCGGCGCGGTCGAGGGCGCCCCGCTGGCGGTGGCCTGGCTGGCCACCCGCGTCGCCGGCCTCCCCGCCATCCCCAACTGCTGAGCCTCTGGAGAACACCGCCGGCGGTCTCTGCGGACGCGGAACCGCCGGGCGGTGGCCATGAAACTGATCGCCCGCGCGCTTCAGCGAGTCGAGCGGACGAGGTTGCCCTCGTAGGCCGCGATGACGAGGTGCGCGCGATCTCGTGCCTGGAGTTTGCTCAGCAGGTTGCCGATGTGTGTCTTGACGGTCTTGATCGAGATCGTGAGTCTCGCCGCGATTTCATCGTTGGAGAGCCCGCGACCGACCAAGGTGAGGACCTCGGTCTCCCGCTCGGTGAGACCGTCCAGGCTCGCCGGCTTCGCGCCTGAGGGCTGGGCGATGTAGGCCTCGATAAGTCGGGTGAGGACTTTCGGGGCGAACAGCGATTCGCCTTGGTGAGTCCGGCGGATCGCGTCAAGCAGCTTCTCGGGGTGGGAATCCTTGAGGAGGAAGCCGCTGGCGCCGGCCTGGAGGGCGGCGCGGACATACTCGTCCAGTTCGAACATCGTGAGAACGATGACCTTCACGGACCCGATGCCTGCGTGGGCCATGATGTGACGGGTGGCCGCGATCCCATCGGTACCCGGCATCCGAATGTCCATGAGCACGACGTCAGGACGCAGCTCGGCGCTGAGCCTGACGACCTCATCGCCCGTGCCCGCCTCGCCGGCCACCGTCATGTCGGGATTGGCGTTGATGACGGCGGCGAGGCTGTGGCGCAGCAAGGGCTGATCGTCGGCGATGACGACGCGGATCGGGGTTTCGCGGTCGTTCATGACATACGAGCCTCGGGAATACGGGCGGTGACGCGAAACCCGTTCTCGGCGTGCTCGGCATGCAAGGTTCCGCCGATCGCGGTGACGCGTTCCCTGAGCCCCTCGATTCCGTGCCCGGCTCCCGGGTGAGGGGTCCATCCGTCCACGGGGCCTTCGTCCCAGACACTCGTGACGATCCACTCGCCATCGCGACGGACGTACACGTTCGCGCTGGTCGGCCCGGCGTGCCGAGCGGTGTTCGTGAGGGCTTCACGCACGACGGAGCAGACCGCGAGTTGCGCCCCGGAGCTGATGTCATCGATCTCGCCGAGCTTGAATGTGACGGTCGGGCCTGCCCTCTCGGCATCCTCGATGATGGCCGGCAGGTCATGGAGAGACTCTGCGGGCCGCAGCGGCGCGGCCATGTCAGTCGAGTCGCGCAGCACGTTGAGCATCCGGCGTAGCTCCGTCGTGGTCTGCCGTCCGATGCGCTCTATATCCGACAGCGCCGCGGAGGTCTCATCCCCTGCGCCGGGATAGCGTGCCGCGCTTGCCCGAACAGTGATCAGGCCGAGGCCGTGGGAGACGATGTCGTGCAGCTCGCGCGCGATCCGGAGGCGTTCGGCCTGTGCCGCGCGCTCGGCGGCCCACGCTGTGAGCCGCGCTTCATACGCGATCCGCTGCCGGCGCGCGCTGAACAGCGCCCATACGGTGACCGCCAACGCCAGCGCGGCGATGACGACGGGGAGGACGGCCGCAGCGAGACCTCCGCGGCCGACCGCGAGAAGAGCGAGCAACAGCACGACGTGAATGGCGATGGCCAGTGGCCAGACTCGCCGCCCCCGTCTCGGAAGTGCTTGGTCGACCCCCATGCTCCAAATCTAAGGACTCGCCACTGGACGGCACATCGGACCAGGGTCCGAGAGATCTGGGTCTGAGCCGCGAAACCGAGTCCGGTCTTCGGTCCGATGACCGGAGGTGATGCTCCGCGTTCACATGTGAACATGATTACGATCGACAACCTCGTCAAGCGGCGCGGCTCCAGAGAAATCCTGACCGGCATCAGCTTCCAGGCCCGCCCTGGAAGGGTGACCGGGTTCCTCGGCCCGAACGGGGCGGGCAAAAGCTCCACGTTGCGCATTCTGCTGGGCCTGGATCGGGCGACCTCCGGCACGGCGCTCATCGGTTCCGTCCCGTTCGTGAAGCTTCGTGACCCACTCTCCATGGTCGGGGCCGTACTGGACGGCTCCGGCGCGCATCGCGCGCGGACGGGCCGGGCGCACCTGCGGTGGGTGGCTCGCGCCGCGGGATTGCCGCGTGCGCGCGTCGGCGAGGTGCTCGAAATCGTGGGTCTGACGAGCGCCGCATCGAAGCGGGTCGGCAGTTACTCCCTGGGCATGGGGCGCCGACTCGGGCTGGCGACGGCGCTGCTCGGCGACCCGGAGATTCTGATCCTGGACGAGCCGGTGAACGGGTTGGACCCGGACGGCATCCGGTGGATCAGGACCTTCCTTCGCGAACGCGCCGCGTCCGGCCGGACCGTGCTGCTGTCCAGCCACCTGATGGGGGAGCTCACGGAAACAGTGGATGACGTCGTGGTCATGAACGAGGGCAAGGTCGTGGCGAATGGCACCCTCGACGAGGTCACCGGCTCATACCGCACCCTTGAGGACGCGTTCTTCGCCCTCACCACGGGTGGTGCGCCATGAGGGCGCTCGCGGCAGAGGCCTCGAAGCTCGCCTCATTGCCAACCGCCTGGATCGCGACCGCGGCCGGGGTGCTCGTGCCGAGCGTGATCGCCGGAATCACCGCTTCGTCGACCCTCGGTGCGATCGATCGCGGCGCCGCGACGACGGCCGGGGTCGACACCGGCTATCAGGAGCTGGCTTTCGGCGTGGTCGGAGCGATCATCCTCGGCGTCGTCGCCATCAGCGGCGAGTACTTCACCGAGAGCGCGGAATCCGGAGGCGGGCGTCAGATCAGCACCAGCCTGACCGCCGTCCCCTCCCGCCTCCGATTCCTGCTCGCGAAAATATTCGCGATCGCAGTCACCAGCGGGTTGCTCGCGATCGTCGCGGCAGGGACCACCATGGGCGTCATCCGGGTGGTGCTCGGCGAGCACGCGCCGGCATTGGGAGCGGACGACGTTCCGCGGCTGATCGGTGTGGTCTGCTACTGGGTGTACACCGCGCTCCTCGCCTTCGGAATCACCGTGCTCACCCGTCACGGGGTCGTTCCGCTCGCGGTGCTCATCGCGAACACCTCGGTCGTCTCCGTCACCTACCTGCTGACGAAGATCACGCCGCTGGCGAACTACCTGCCCGACATGGCGGGGGTCCGCATGTTCATCCGGAAGCTCGCCGGCAACACCGCCGAGATCAGCCCGCTCGCCGGAGGCCTGGTGATGACCGTCTGGGTGACGGCGCTGCTCGTGATCGCCGCGATCTCGTTCACGCGGAGGGACGCGTGACTGTTCCCCCGACGGCTCGCACCCGTGACCGGGAAGCAGCCCAGGCGCTCGCGGCGGAGCTGTCGAAGCTCGTGTCCCTTCCGGCGACCTGGCTCACGCTCGGAGGCACTCTGGTGGTGAATCTGGTCCTCGCGATCGCGTTCACGATCGCCGGTCTCGGGGGTTCGACCGGAACCAGGAGCGCTCCTGACATCGGACTGGCTTCGATCGGCTACGCGCAGGCGGGCTTCGTCATCCTCGGCGTCCTGGCCGTCTGCTCCGAGTACACCGGCGGGCAGATCCGCACCACGCTGACCGCGATGCCTCGCCGCGCCCTCCAGTTCACCGCCAAGCACCTCGCGTTGGCGATCGTCGTGCTTCCCGCAGCGGCGATCACGGCCGCGTCCGGGGTCGTGCTCGCGGCCGGTGTGCTCGGCGACACGGCTGCGCCCGCGACCTCGGGCCGTGTGGCGGGGGCGCTGGGCGGTGCGACCGCGTATCTCGCGCTCACGACGCTGATCAGCGCGGCCGTCGGCGCCCTCCTGCGTCGGACGCTCGCGGCGGTCGTCGTCCTGCTGGGGTATTTCTTCATCGTCGGACCGCTCCTGCGTGACCACACTCCTGCTGCGAGATACCTCCCGGACAGTGCCGGATTCGCCATGTGGTTCCCGCCGGCCGACGACGCGAGCGCCGTGACACCGGTGCACGGTGCGCTGCTCCTCATGGCCTGGACTGTCGTCTTGATCGCCCTTGTCGTGCTCGGATACCGCCTCTGGGACATGTGAAGCACGGTCCTCTGTGAAGCACGGTCCTCACACATCGCGGCGGGGATGCCCCGGAGAGGTCGCGGAGGCGGCCTGCTGGCATGATCTGACCCATGGTTGAGCACACCACCGTAGATCTGCCCGACGTCTCCGCGCTGACCGTCGGCATCCTGGGCGGGACCGGGGACCAGGGCAAGGGACTGGCCCGCCGGTTCTCGCTGGCCGGGCACACCGTGCTGATCGGCTCGCGCAGCGCGGAGCGCGCCCAGGAGGCGGCGCGCGAGATCGGCGTACGAGGGGCCGCGAACGCCGAGGTGGCGGCCGAGGCGGACGTCGTGATCGTCGCGGTGCCCTGGGAGGGGCACAAGGCACTGCTGGAGTCCCTGCGCGAACCGCTCGCCGGGAAGATCGTGGTGGACTGCGTCAACCCGCTCGGCTTCGACAAGCAGGGGGCGTACGCGCTGCCGGTGGAGGAGGGCAGCGCGGCGCAGCAGGCGGCGGCGGTGCTGACCGGCAGCCGGGTGGTCGCGGCCTTCCACCACGTGTCGGCGGTGCTGCTACTCGACCCCTCGGTGGCGGAGATCGACCTCGACGTGCTCGTGCTCGGCGACGACCGCGAGGCCACCGACGTCGTGCGCGCGCTCGCCGGTCGCATCCCCGGCGCGCGCGGCGTCTACGCGGGCCGGCTGCGCAATGCCCACCAGGTCGAGGCGCTCACGGCGAACCTGATCTCGATCAACCGCCGCTACAAGGCCCACGCCGGCATCCGGGTCACCGACGTGTAGCCATCCGCGCTTCATCTGATCTTCACGTCGGAGACGTGGTCGTTCACTACCTTCGGGCGCTGTTGTCGCTGTCTGAAAGGTCTCCAGTGCTCCGTCACGTCTCCGCCGGTCTGGCCATCGCCGCCGCGCTCACCCTCACCACCACCGGCACGGCCGCCGCCGGCCCGGCCAAGGGCCCCGTCGTCGTCGCCGACGTCACGCTCCCCGCCCCCGCGCTGAAGCAGGTGCAGCCGTCCATCGCCGACGACCACGGCGTGCGGCTCGGCGGCGTCGGCAGCGGCCTGTTCCCGGCCGACCGGGCCGGGGAGTTCTGGCTCGTCACCGACCGCGGCCCGAACGGCCAGCCGACCGTGGACGGGGAGAAGCGCCGGACCTTCCCGGTGCCGGAATTCACTCCGGCGATCGTCCGGGTCGCCCTGGCGCACGGCGCCGCCAAGATCAAGCAGTACCTCCCGATCGTCGGCGCCTCCGGCAAGCCCGTGACCGGCCTGTCGAACCAGGCGGGGCACGACGAGACGCCCTACACCTGGGACGGCCGCACGGTGCTGCTGTACAACCCGAGCGGGCTGGACGTCGAAGACATCGTGCGCACCCGCGACGGCGACTTCTGGCTGGTCGACGAGTACAGCCCGTCGCTGCTGCGGGTGTCGCGGAACGGCCGGGTGCTGGAGCGGCACGTCCCCGCGGGGCTCGGGCTGACCGGGGCGGACTACCCGGTGAAGGAGACGCTGCCCGCGATCCTGGCGAGCCGCCAGCAGAACCGCGGCTTCGAGGGCCTCGCGATCTCGTCCGACCAGCGCACGCTGTACCTGGCCGTGCAGAGCCCGCTGGCCAACCCCGACAAGAAGGCCGCCAAGAAGTCGCGGGTCGGGCGCATCCTCACCTTCGACCTGCGCAGCCGGAAGGCGACCGGGGAGTATCCGTACCAGTTCGAGGACGTCACGACCTTCGACCCGAAGGTGAACGGCGACCAGAGCGAGATGAAGATCTCCGGCCTCGCGTACGCCGGCCGGAACCGCCTGCTCGTGGACGAGCGCACCGACAACGTCGCACGCGTGTACTCCATCGACCTGACGAAGGCGACGAACCTGCTCGGCGGGCCGTACGACGACCCGAAGACCAGCCCGTCCCTGGAGGAGCTGACCGGCGCGTCCGGCCTCAGGCTGCCCGCCAAGTCGCTCGTGCTGGAGCCGAACGCGCTGGTGCCGTCGCTGCCCGGCAAGGTCGAGGGGCTGGCCGTGCTCGACCAGCGCACGATCGCGCTGGCCAACGACAACGACTTCGGCCTCGGCGACTTCGGCCCCGACGGCAGGCTGATGGACAGCGGCGTGCCGAGCCGCCTCGTCGTCGTCAGGCTCGCTCGCCCACTCACCGCTTACTGAGTGAGTGCGCCCGCTGAGGGCGCACACCCATGAGGCGCGGCTACGTGGCGGTGGCGAGCAGCCAGTCGGCCACCGCCTCCGGCGCGACGAGCTGGTGCAGGTGCTCGCCGGGGATGCGGGCGACCGGCCAGCCGCGCTCCCCGGCCTCGTCGGCGAGGGCGGCGTACCCGTCCGCGAACCACAGGTAGCCGCTCCTGATGTGGTCCCAGCGGTCGGGCACGGGGATCTCCTCCAGGTAGTACGCGAGGGGCAGCCGCGCCTGCTCGGCCACGACCACCTGGCGGGCCACCGGGTCGGGGAGGAGGGCGGCGACGTCCTCCTCGGGCCACCAGTCGGTCCAGCGGGGCAGGACGCCCGCGTCGTCGGCGAGGGAGCGCAGGAAGCCGAGGTGCTCCGGCTCCGCCGCCTGGCACACGCCCCTGCGCGGCGGCAGGGCGGCGTCGACGAACAGGCACGCGGCGACCTGCCCGGCGAGGGCCTGCGCGATCAGCGGCACGAACAGCCCGGCGTTGCTGTGCGCCACGACGGCCAGCGGCCCGCGCGGCGCGCTCGCCGCCACCTCGCTCACCACCCGTGGCCAGTACGGCGGAGGGCCCGCCGTCACGTAGGTCAGCCGCGGCACCACGGCGGTGTGCCCGCGCGCCCGCAGGACTTCGGCGACGGGGGTCCAGGTCGAGGGGCCGACGGAGGGACTGTGTACCAGGAGGAAGCTGAGATCCACCCTCTCATCCTCACCTCGGGCGGCGGCGCCGGGAGCCTTCTCCGCTCGCCGCGTAACCGGTCGGCGGTGGGCCGATCTGACAAGAACGGCCTTTCTGGGTAATTGTGGACGGCATGAGCTCCCTGCATCCGGAAACGCGCGTCGTCCACCTGCCCCGCCCCGTGCCGGAGGCCAGTGTGCCGATCTCCATGCCGATCTACCAGACCTCGGGGTTCGTCTTCGACGACCCGGCCGTCTTCGCCGACGGCATGGGGCGGCCCGACGGGGCGTACGTCTACGGCCGGCTCTCCAACCCCACCGTGCGCGCGCTGGAGGAGGCGGTCGCCGGTCTGGAGGGCGGCGTGGCGGCCGTGGCCACCGGCTCCGGCATGGGCGCGATCAACGCCGTGCTGCTCGGCCTGCTGAAGTCGGGCGACCACGTGATCGCCCAGTCGGCGCTGTACGGCGCCACCGCGCAGACACTGGCCGACCTGGCGGAGCGCTTCGGCGTCGAGGTCACTCGCGTGCCGCAGGACGACCCCGCCGCCGTACGCGCCGCGGTGCGGCCCACGACGAGGCTGCTGTATCTGGAGACCATCGCCAACCCGATGACGCAGGTGGCCGACCTGCCGGGGATGTGCGCGGCGGCGCGGGAGGCCGGGATCCTCACCGTGGTGGACAACACCTTCGCCTCGCCGATCCTGTGCCGCCCCATCGAGCACGGCGCGGACATCGTGGTGCACTCCGTCACCAAGTACCTGTCCGGGCACACCGACGTCGTCGGCGGGATCGCCGTGTTCGCCTCGGAGGAGGTGTACCGCACGGTGTGGTCGTACGCGGTGGAGCTCGGCGCCACAGCCGACCCGTTCGCCGCGTGGCTGACCCTGCGGGGGATGCAGACGCTGCCGCTGCGGATGGAGCGCCACTGCGCCAACGCCCGCGTGCTCGCGACGCGGCTCGCCGGGCATCCGGCCGTGGCCGCGGTCCACTGGCCGGGTCTTCCCTCCCACCCGTCGCACGAACTCGCCACGAAGCTCCTGCCCGACTTCGGCGGCGTGTTCTCCTTCGACCTCGCCGGAGGGCGTTCCGCCGGGGAGGCGTTCATGCGCAACGTGCGGCTCGCGCTGCTCGCGCCCTCGCTCGGCGGCGTGGAGACCCTGATCCTCCACCCGGCCACCACGTCGCACCGCACGGTGAGCGCCGAGGGACTGGCCGCGGCGGGCATCGGCGAGGGGACGGTCCGGGTGGCGGTGGGCATCGAGCACGCCGAGGACCTGTGGGCCGACTTCGCCCAGGCGCTCGACGCGATCTGAGGCGCCTCCCGGGGACGACCCCGCCGCCGGGAGACGCCGGTCAGGGCGGCCGCAGCGCGTCGCCGCGGCCGCCCGCCGGGCGTCAGCGGTAGCTGTGCTCGGGCCTGGGGAAGACGCCGGAGACGACCTCGTCGGCGTACGTGCGGATGGCCCGGTCCATCTCCCCGGCCAGATCGAAGTACTTCTTCACGAACTTCGCGGGCTGCGGGGTCAGGCCCATGAGGTCCTGCCAGACGAGGACCTGCGCGTCGGTGTGCGGCCCCGCCCCGATCCCGATCGTGGGGACGCTCAGCGACGTGGTGACCCGCTGGGCGAGGTCGGCGGGAACGCATTCGAGCACGACGGCGAAGGCGCCCGCGTGCTCCAGCGCCTTGGCGTCGGCCATGATCTCGTCACCCGCCTGGCCGCGGCCCTGCACCCGGTAGCCGCCGAAGGCGTTGACCGACTGAGGGGTCAGGCCGAGGTGGGCCATGACCGGAATCCCGGCCGACACGAGCATCTCCACCTGGGGGAGGACCCGGTGGCCGCCCTCCAGCTTGATGGCGTGCGCGCCTGCCTCCTTCACGAAACGGGCCGCGGTCTCCAGGGCCTGCTGGGGTGAGGCCTGGTAGGAGCCGAACGGCAGGTCGGCCACGACCATCGCCCGCGACGAGCCGCGTACGACCGCGGCGGTGAGCGGGATGAGGTCGTCGACCGTGACGGGCAGCGTCGAGTCGTAGCCGTAGACGACCATGGCGGCCGAGTCGCCCACGAGCATCACCGGGATGCCCGCCTCGTCGAACACCCTCGCGGTCATGGCGTCGTACGCCGTCACCATCGGCCACTTCTCGTGGCGCTCCTTGGCTGCCGCGATGTCGCGGACGGTGACTCTGCGCCCTGCGGCCCCGCCGTAGAGGGCGGGCTTGGACACAACGGAAACAGAGGACATGGCTACCTCCAGGCCTCGTGGCGCCCCTGTGGCGTCCCCGGACAGTCAGATCATTGCATGGTCGCCATGGCGTGGAACACCCCGGACGGGCGGTGTAATCCGGGCGCGCTACGAGCGGGACAAGTGGGACGAATGGGGCGACCCGGCGGCGGAGATGTCGGAGGCACCCGGCACAATGCCGTGCGGAGGTAAGGAACCAGAATGGCTTTTGATCGTTACCGGCGGGTGCTCGCCCTGCCGGGCGTGCGGACGTTGCTGCTGGTCGGCATGATCGCGAGAATTCCCCTCACCGGCACCGGCATGACGCTGACCCTGCACGTGGTGAACAGCCAGCATCTGGGCTTCTTCCAGGCGGGCCTGGTCGGCACCGCCTCCATGGCGGGCGCCGCCGTCGGCTCGCCGCTCGTCGGCCGGTTCGTCGACCGGCGCGGGCTGCGGCCGGTGATGGCGGTGACGACCGTCGTGCAACTGTGCCTGTGGTGCACCGCGCCGGCGCTGCCCTATGCCGTGCTCCTGCCGGGTGCGCTGATCGGCGGGCTGTTCAGCCAGCCGGTGTTCGGGGCGATCAGGCAGTGCGTGGCCGCGATGGTGCCGGTGGAGAACCACCAGACCGGCTTCGCCCTCGACTCAATGGGCGTGGAGCTGTCCTACATGGTCGGTCCCGCCCTCGCCGTCGCGAGCGTGACGGCCTTCGGCAGCACCGCGACGATGTACGGCGTGGCCGTCGGGCTGGTGGGCTCCGGAGTGGCGCTGTATCTGCTCAATCCGCCCACGCGGTCGGCCGAGGAGGACGCGGGGCACGAGGGGGCCGTTCCCCGGCGGCAGTGGCTGCGGCCCGGCCTGCTCGCCCTGCTCTGCCTGGTGTCCGGGCTGACCTTCGTGCTCACCGCGACCGAGTTGAGCGTCGTGGCGATGCTCAAGGCCGACGGCGCGACCGCCTGGACCGGGCTGGTCCTCGCGCTGTGGTGCGCGTACTCGCTCGTCGGCGGGTTCGTGTACGGCGGGCTCTCCCGGGGGCTGTCGCCCGCGGTGCTCGCGATCGGCCTGTGCGCGCTGACCGCGCCCGTCGGCCTGGTCGGAGGGGGCTGGGGCTGGCTGTGCCTGGCGCTGGTGCCGGCCGGGCTGCTGTGCGCCCCGGCGCTGTCGTCCACCGTGGACGCCGTCAACCGGCAGGTCCCGGCGGTGGCGCGGGGTGAGGCGATGGGCCTGCACGGCACCTCCCTGACGATCGGAGGAGCCCTGGCCGGGCCCCTCGCAGGCGGGCTCCTGGACGCCCACGGCCCCGCCTGGGCCTTCGCCGTGTCCGGAGTGGTCGGCGTCGCGCTGGCCCTGCTCGCCGCGCTGGTCCGGCGCGGGGCTCCGGCCGCCGCCTTCGCTCCGGCCGCCGCCTTCGCTCCGGCCGGAGCCGGTAGCGCGAGCGAGTCCGGCGCGGTGACCGGATCGGAGGGCGCGAGCGGGTTCGGCGCGGTGGCCGGATCGGGCATCGCGGCCGGTCCGGACGCCGCGACGCCCCTGCCGGCCCCCGCCGGGGAATAGGACCGGGCCGCCCGGGGGATGAATTCCGCCCCGAACCGGGAATAGAACCGACCCCCGCGTTGATGTACAGGGGGTGCGCGGCCGTCCCTCGGGACCGTCGCGCGAAGGGCGTCCGCCGCCGCCTGCTCCGGGTGGCCGTGCGAGACGCCCTGGCGTCCCGGCACTCCGGGAGGTGCGCCGGGGACGAGCGGTGCGTGGGCCGGCACCCCGGCCGAGCGTCTTTTTGCCCAGTTGACCAGCGAATACGGCGGGACCGCCCTGGATTATGAAACGGTCCCGTTGCGTATCGGAATTACCAGCGCTACGCTTGCGTTGCGAAACTTGAGCGTATCGAAATCATGGGGGAATCCGTGGAAGCTCATACAGGTCACCCACGCCGATGGCAGGTCCTCGGCGTGATGGTGTTCAGCCTGCTGGCCGTCGTCCTCGACAACACCATCCTCAACGTGGCGATCAAGACGATCGCCGATCCCGTCCACGGCCTGGGCGCGACCCAGAGCCAGCTCGAATGGGCGATGAACTCCTACACGCTGGTGTTCGCCGGCCTGCTGTTCACCTTCGGGGTGCTGGGCGACCGCTACGGGCGTAAGCGCATGCTCATGGCCGGCATGGTCCTGTTCGGCCTGGCGTCCCTGGCCAGCGCGTACGCGCAGGACCCGATGCAGCTCATCGCGGCGAGGGCCCTGATGGGCCTCGGCGGCGCCGCCATCATGCCCGCCACGCTGGCGATCATCTCGAACGTCTTCCCGATCCACGAGCGGGGCAAGGCGATCGGCATCTGGGCCGGCGGCGTCGGCATCGCCGTGGCGATCGGCCCGATCACGGGAGGCGTGCTGCTCGAGCACTTCTGGTGGGGCTCGGTCTTCCTCGTCAACGTGCCCATCGTGCTTCTCGGCCTCGCGCTGATCGCCGGGATCGTGCCGGACTCGAAGGACCCGAACAAGGCCGGTCTCGACCCGGTCGGCGTGCTGCTGTCCATCCTCGGCCTGATCAGCCTCGTCTACGGCATCGTCCGGATCAGCGACCTCGGCACCGTCGCCGACGTCTCGGTCATCGTGCCGTCGCTGCTGGGTGTCGCGATCCTCGCCGCGTTCGTCTGGTACGAGAGCCGGATCGACCACCCCGCGTTCGACGTGCGCAACTTCCGCAACGCCGGCTTCTCCACCGCCATCGCCACGGTCGGCCTCGTGTTCTTCGCGGCCATGGGCGTGATGTTCTTCCTGGCCTTCTACTGGCAGATCGTCCGGGGCTACTCGCCGCTGCAGTCCGGGGCGCTCGTGCTGCCGTTCGCGGCCGCTCAGCTGATCTTCGCGCCGCAGAGCGCGCGCATGGTGCAGAAGTACGGCGCTCGGGTCGTCGGCACGGTCGCCATGCTCGTCATCACCCTGGCCCTCGCGTCCTATGCCTTCGTGCAGGTGGACACCCCGATCTGGCTGCTGCTGGTCCTCGGTTTCGTCCAGGGCGCCGCGATGGCCAACATCATGCCCCCGGCGACCACGGCCATCATGAACGCGCTGCCGCGTGAGAAGGCCGGGGTGGGCTCCTCGATGAGCAACGTCGTCCGGCAGGTCGGCGGCACGCTCGGCATCGCGATCCTGGGCGCGGTCCTGTCCGCCAGCTACCGCAGCGACATGGAGGACAAGGTCACCGCTCTGCCGGAGCAGCTCCGCCACGTCGTGACCGAGTCCATCTCGGGCGCGTCCGGTGTCGCCGGCCACCTGGGCGCGCGGGGCGTGAGCCTGCTCGACGCCGCGAACGCCGCGTTCGTCACCGGCGTCCACTGGGCGGCCCTCGGGTCGGCCTTCGTCGCCCTGGTCGGCACTCTCGTGGTGGCCCGCTGGATGCCGGGCAAGGCTTCGGTCGACGCCGATGTCATCAAGGCTGAGACCGAAAAGGAAGCGGCGGTAGTGTGAACTCGTCATGAAGACGCAGCAGACGGCTGAGGGAGTGGCCCGCCCGGCGGGCCGCCCGCGCAGCGAGAAGGCGGAACGGTCGATCATCGAGGCCACTCTCGAACTGCTCGGTGAGGGCATCGGGGTGTCGGAGCTGTCCATCGAGTCGATCGCCAGCCGCGCCGGTGTCGGGAAGACCACGATCTATCGCCGGTGGTCCAACAAGGAGGACCTGGTGGTGGACGCCCTGGCGACGCTCAAGCCGCCGATCCCACTGCCGCAGGGCGGAACCGTGCGGGACGACCTGGTGACCTACCTCCGGGTGATCCAGGAGGAGGCCCAGCACCACCGCACCCGCTGCATCATGAACATCGCCATGAGCGACTCCGAGCGGCATCCCCGGCTGGCGGAGCGGTTCCGCGAGCTGACCGTGGAGCCGCGCAGGGCGGTCGTGGCGGCCGTCCTGCGGCGTGGCATGGAGACCGGGGAACTGCGCGCGGACCTCGATATCGACATGGCGCTGGCGCTCCTCAGCGGGGCGGTGATCTGGCTCACGAAGTGGTCCCACCCCGGCGACTCCCAGGCCGGCCTTCCCGAGCGGATCGTCGACGAGGCGCTCAAGGGCTTCCGCCCCCGCCCTTCCACCCCCGAGCCGTGACCCGGCTCCCCACCCCCGAGTTGTGACTCCCGCGGGCTCCCTACAGGCTCGCCGCGGGCTCCGCGCGGTGCGGCGCACCGCGCGGAGCATTCCCGGGGGATCCGGGTACCACTGGCGGGAATGGTCGCGAGGGCGGGCGGCCGTCTACCGGTGACGCCGTCTACCGGGACGCCGTCTCCGACGACCCCGTGACCGGTGCCGGACGCCTGTCCGGCACCGGTCACGGTCTTTTATTTGAGGCCCGCGTCGAGCGCGCCCATCAGTGTGCCGGTGTCGCCGGACATCTCCCAGATCATCGCCCCGAGCAGGCCCTTGCTCCGCAGCCAGGCGGCCTTGCGCCCGATCGACCAAGCGTCGTCGAAGCTCCACCACTGGCCGCCGTTGCCGGTGTAGCAGGAGGTCGCCACCGCCTGCTCGTCATGGCTGACCGTGCAGCCCGGGACGCTCGCCACCAGGTTGGAGTAGCCCCGGGTGCCGGCCTCCTCCTGGAACTGGCCGGGCGCCGCGCCGGTGGCCTGCTGCCACTCGCCGCCCTTCCCGCCGTCCGTCACGCCCTGCCAGCCGCGCCCGTAGAACGCCAGGCCGATCGTGAGCTTGCGCGGGTTCACCCCGGCCTGAAGGTAGGCGTTGACCGCGTTCTCCACGCTGAAGTGGAACGAGTAGGGGTCGTCCACGTCGGTGTAGAGGTTCCCCTGGTGCCCGGTCCGGTTCGGCTCCCACGAGTTGTCGCTGCCCGAGCCGTGGAAGTCGTAGCCCTGGATGTTGAACACGTCGAGGTACTTCGCCACCTGCGGCAGGTCCCACCCGGCTGCGATCTTGGCCGGGTCGGCCGGGGTGAACGCGCTGAGCAGGTAGTACTTGCCTGTCGTGGCTCCCAGCGCGTCGAGCTGCCGGCGGAACTCGGCGATCAGCGCGGTGTTGTTCGCCTTGTCGTTCGGGCTGACGTGGTTGCCGGCGTGGCCTTCGGAGCCGGGCCACTCCCAGTCGAGGTCGATGCCGTCGAAGATCCCGGCGGCGGTGCCCGGGCCGCCCGCGCTGTTGTACACGGGCAGGTTGCCCTTGATGTACATGTCGATGCAGGAGCTGACGAACTTCTTGCGGGACGCGTCGGTGGCCGCGACGTCGGAGAAGTACTTCGAGTACGTCCAGCCGCCGATCGAGATGAGCACCTTGAGGTCCGGGTGCTTCACCTTGAGCTTGCGCAGCTGGTTGTAGTTGCCGCGCAGGTTCTCCCAGCCGGTGTCGCCGACGCCGTCGACCGACTGCGCGGCGCTCATCGGCCGCCCGTAGTCGGCGTCCGCGTCACCCGCGCCGTCGCCCTGGCTCGGGTCCTGCGGGTTGGACGTGGTCCCCCTGGTCACGCCGTTGAGGCAGGTCAGGTTGACCGGGTCGATGTTGGCGAAGGCGTAGTTGAGGTGGGTCAGCTTCGCCGCCGCGCCCGTCGTTTCGAGGTTGCGCACGAAATACTGCCTGCCGTAGATGCCCCACTGGACGAAGTAGCCCACCCGGGCGTAGCCGTTCCCGACGATGTCGGACGTGCTCACCTTCACCGGATCGCTCGCGGCCGACACGTTGTCGTACAGGTCGCGCGCCCGCACCGTGAACGTGTACTCGGTGGACGGCGACAGTCCCGTGACCTTGGCCGTGGTGCCGGTCACCGTGGTCGCCAGGTCGTTCCCGGTGTACACGTCGTAGGCCGCCACGCCCTTGTTGTCGGTGGAGGCCGTCCAGGTCAGCGTGACGCTGGTGGCGTCCTTGGCGGTGCTGCGCAGGCCGGTCGGGACCGTGGGCGGCTGGGTGTCCTCGGCCGGGTCGTTGGTCGTGACCGTGAGGGCGCCGCTCGCCGGGGACGGGTTGCCCTTGCGGTCCTTCGCCTTGACCGTGAACGTGTATGAGGTCTTCGGCGTCAGCCCGGTGATCGTCGCGCTGGTCCCGGTCACCGTGGCCGCGAGTGCCGACCCGTTGTACACCTCATACGTGGTGATGGGCAGGCTGCCGGGGGTCGCGGCGTCCCAGGCCAGCATCACCGTCTTGGTGGTCTTCGCGGTGGCGCGCAGGTTCGACGGCGCACCCGGCGGGGTGTCCGCCGAGCCGTCGCACCTGACGTCGTTGACCCGGCAGCCGGCCGGCTCGGCCGCCGCGCTCAGCGTGAAGGAGGGGCTGTACGGCTCTGTCGACCCGTGCGCCGCGATGTTGGTGTTGTAGAAGGCGGGGGAGAGGGTGACCTGCCGCCCGCTCTGGCTCAGCGAGCCGTTCTGGGCGTTGCTCGCGGTCACCCCGGCCGGCAGCTCGAACACGATCGACCAGCCGTTCAACGCCGTGTCGGAGTTGTTGTTCACCACGAACTTCCCCTGCGTCCCGCTGCCGGTGAACGTCGCGGTCAGCGGCGCGGGCGGGGGAGGCGGGTCGCCGGTCCCGTCGCAGTTGGCGCCGTTGATCGTGCAGTTGGCCGGCTGGGCCGCCGCGCTGAGCGTGAAGGAGGGGCTGTAGGGCTCGGTGTTCCCGCCCGCCCGGATCGTGTTGATGTAGTAGGCGGGGGTGAGCCTGACCTTCGTCCCGTTCTGGTTGATGGTCGCGTTCTGCGGATTGCTCGCCGTGACACCGGCCGGCAGGTCGAACTGGATCGACCAGCCGGTGACGGCCGTGGACCCGGAGTTGGTGACGACGAACTTGCCCTGGGTGCCGCTGAGTGTGAAGACGGCAGTGATGCCGGTGGCGGCCCGCGCCGGTATGGCTAGAGCGGACATCAACAGGAATGTCACAAGGAAAACGGCTGTTCGGCGCATCCGGCCTCCATCAATCGTTAGGAAAGTTTCCTAAGAATTAGCCGGAGCGTAGTTCCGCCGCGCCACGCGGGCAAGGCCCAAATTCCACCGATGCCGGTGTGAGGGGGCGGACGGCGGCACGCGAGAGGGCCTCGGGGCGACGGCCTGGTGACGGCCGTGCGGGCCGCCGCCGCGCTGCTCGGCGCGTGGCTGCCACCGCGGACACGCGGCATGCGGGCGGCGACCCCGTGAAGGCGGCCCCTGAAGACGGCCCACGAAGGCGGCACCTGAAGGCGGTCCTGAAGACGGCCCAGGAAGGCGGGCCTGAAGACGGGCCGTGAAGGAAGGCGGCCCGTGGAAGACGGTCCCTGAAGACGGGCCGTGAAGACGGTCCTAGAGGCGCTCGCGCCAGCGGGTGGTGATGGGCAGGCGGCGATCGCGGCCGAAGTTCTTGGGCGTGATCTTCGGGCCCGGCGGGTACTGGCGGCGCTTGTACTCGGCCAGGTCGACCAGGCGGATGATCTGTGTGACCAACTCGGGGTCGTGACCGGCCGCGACCAGCTCGTCGCGGCCCATGTCCCGCTCGACGTAGTCGCGCAGCAGCCGGTCGAGCACGTCGTACTGCGGGAGCGAGTCGGTGTCACGCTGGTCGGGCCGCAGCTCCGCGCTCGGCTCCTTGGTGATCGAGTTCTCCGGGATCGGGGGCTGCCCGGGCTGGGCGTTGCGCCACTCGGCGAGCTTCCAGACCACGCTCTTGAGCACGTCCTTGATCGGGGCGAACCCGCCCGCCGAGTCGCCGTACAGGGTGGAGTAGCCGGTGGCCAGCTCGCTCTTGTTGCCGGTGGTCAGCACCAGGTGGCCGTGCTCGTTCGACAGGCTCATCAGCAGCATGCCGCGCACGCGGGCCTGCAGGTTCTCGGCCGCCAGGCCGTGCAGCTCGATCTCCTTCTCGAACGCCGAGACGATGTCGGCGATCGGTACGACCTCGGAGTTGACCCCCTGACGGCGCACCAGCTCCTCCGCGTCCGTGATGGAGTGGTCCGAGGAGTAGCGCGAGGGCATCAGCACCACGTGGACCCGCTCGGGCCCGACGGCGTCGGCGGCGATCGTGGCGACCAGGGCGGAGTCGATGCCGCCGGACAGGCCGAGGATGACCGACCGAAAGCCGTTCTTGCGCACGTAGTCGCGCACGCCGAGCACGAGCGCGTTGTAGATCTCCGCCAGGTCGTCCAGCCGCTCGGCGACGACCGGCGCCTCCGGCTCGTACGGCTCGACCGGCGCGGCCGACAGCAGCACCCGCTCGACCGTGATGACCGTGCCGTCGTGCGCGTCGTGGCGGGACTCGCCGAGCTCGCCCGTGCCCTCCGGGAGCTCCAGATCGGTGACGAACAGGTCCTCCTCGAACTGCGGCGCGCGGGCGACCAGCTCCCCGGAGGCGTCCACGATGAGCGAGTCGCCGTCGAAGACCAGCTCGTCCTGGCCGCCGACCATGTTCACGTACGCGAGCGCGCAGCCCGCCTCGCGGGCCCGGCGCGCGCACAGCTCCAGCCGCACGTCGTCCTTGTTCGTCTCGTACGGCGAGCCGTTGGGGACGACGAGCAGGCCGGCGCCGGCCTCGGCGACCACCGAGACGGGACCGCCGTCCTGCCACAGGTCCTCGCACACGGCCACGGCGACGTCCACACCGTGCAGGCGGAAGATCGGCAGGCGGTCGCCGCGCACGAAGTAGCGATACTCGTCGAACACCCCGTAGTTCGGCAGGTGGTGCTTGGCCGACTTCGTCACCACGCGGCCCTCGTGGAGCAGGGCGGCCGCGTCGAGCGGGGCGCCCTTGGGCTGTCCCACGCGCGGGGCGAGGTCGGCCCGGTCGAGGTAGCCCACCACGACGGGAAGATCCCCGAGACCCTCGTCGGCGAGCCGCGTGGCCGCCTTCGACAGCGCCGTGATCGACGCCTCCACGAACGACGACCGGAGCACCAGGTCCTCGGCGGGGTAGCCGGTCAGGAACATCTCGGGGAACACCACGAGGTGCGCGCCGCGCTCGGCGGCCCTTCGGGTCCACTCGACGAGCATGTCGGCGTTGCCGGCGATGTCACCGACGACCGGATTGGTCTGGGCGAGAGCGATACGCAGTTGAGCCACGGTCCCACCCTAAGGTGTCCGATTTGTTGTCGTCAAAACGACGATAAGGGTCAGGCGTCGAGCGACCCGGGGCTGACCAGCCCTCTTTCGTACGCCAGGACCACGAGCTGGGCGCGGTCGACCAGACCGAGGCCGCGCAGCAGCGCCGTGACCTCGTCGGCGACCTCCTGTTCCGGCACGGCGAGTGTCATCGCGATCTGCCGGTTGGTGAAGCCCCGGGCGACGAGCTTGATCAGGTCGATGTCGGAGTCGGACAGACCCTCCGGCGCCGCCGGGTCGCGCCGCCCGGCGAAGGCCGCGATGAGGTGCGTGGTGACCGCCGGGTCGAGCAGCGCGTCGCCCGCGACGGCGGCCCGGATCGCTGCGATGAGCTGCTCGGGGGCGGAGGTCTTCAGCACGAAGCCGCTCACGCCGGCCCGCAGCGCGGCATAGAGGTTCTCGTCGGTGCCGAAGGTGGTCATCATGATCACCTTCGGCGGCGCCTCCGCCGCGAGGATCCGCCGGGCCGCCGCCAGACCGTCCAGTCGTGGCATCTGGATGTCCATGAGCACCACGTCGGGCCGCGCCGACTGGACGAGCGCGATCGCCTGCTCGCCGTTCTCCGCCTCCCCGACGAGGTCGAGTCCCGGCTCGCTGTCGAGGATCACCTTGAGGCCGGTGCGCACCAGCGCCTGGTCGTCGGCGATCACCAGGCGCAGGGCCGCCGCGGCCGCCCCTTCCGGCATGGATGGCGCGGTCGCCGAGGGCGCGGACAGCTCAGCGCCGTGTCCGCTCGATAGCCCGGCGGCGGCCGGACCGGGGGCGTCCAGATGCTCCGCCTGGACGAGGATGTCCTGCTCCAGCCGCTGCAGGGTGGGGCCGAGGTCGAGCCCGAGTTCGTCGCGCAGCGCCTCCCGGGCCCGCCGCAGCGCGCCGAGCGCGTCACCCTGACGCCCGGCACGGTAGAGCGCCAGCGCGAGCAGCCGCCAGGCCTCCTCCCGCAGCGGGTGCGCCGACGCGTGCGCCTCCAGGTCGGGGATCATCGGGCCGGTACGGCCCAGCCGCAGCGCGGCGTCAGCGCGGCGCTCCACGGCCAGCAGGCGAAGCTCGTCCAGCCGCGTGGCCTCCGTCTGCGCCCAGGCCAGCTCCTGGAACCCGGCGAGCGCGGGCCCGCGCCACAGGGCGAGGGCCGTCTCCATCCGCTCCAGCGTCGCGGCCGGGCCCTCGTGGTCGCTCTTGACCAGGTGCTCGAAGCGCCAGGAGTCCACGTCCTCGACGCCCGCCCGCAGCGCGTAGCCGGGCGGAGCCGACACCAGGACGCCGGCCTCCTCGCGCGGCGCGCGGTTCGGTTCGAGCGCCCGCCGCAGTCGGGAGACGTACCCCTGAATCGTGGACAACGCCTGGGTGGGCGGCTCGCCGGGCCACAGCTCGTCGATCAGCACGCTCACCGGTACGGCGCGCCCTCCGGCCACGAGCAACCGGGCGAGCACGGCCTGTTGCCGCTGGCCGCCCAGGTCGAGCGTCTCGCCATCGGAAATCGCTTCGAACGGCCCAAGAGCACGAAAAGTCACCATCGCACGGTAAGCGTAGAGGCAGTGACCCTCCCGATCGTGCCGAGCGCCTCTCGGTTGGGTCACGAGGCGGGGAGTCCGGGTTGTGCCCGCCCACCTCGGAGCCGGAGTCCGGCCTGGTTGAGGGAGCGGGCGGGGGTCAGGCGGTGAGCGGGAACCGGGCCTCGACGACCGTGCCGCCGGTCTCGGGCGCGGTGACCACACAGCTTCCGCCCAGCTCGGCCGCGCGCTCGCGCATCGAGGACATGCCGACCCCCGCGCGCAGGAGGGCGGGCGGGCCGACGCCGTCGTCGGCGACCGTCACCCGCAGCTCGCCGCCGTCCCCGGCCGGGCCGCGCGTGACGAGGACCTTGACGCGGGCGGCCCGCGCGTGGCGGCGCACGTTGTTCAGCGCCTCCTGCACGATGCGGTACACCGCGACCTCCACGGCGGCGGGCAGCCCGGCGAGCTCACCGTCCACCCGCACGGTGACGTCCTCGACGCCGTCCGTCCCCGCGGGCAGCGTCTCCTCCGTCAGCGCCCGTACGGCTTCCGCCAGTCCCAGGTCGTCGAGGGCCGGGGGCCGCAGGCCGTACACGAGCTCGCGGATGTCGCCGGCCACCGCGTCGATGCCGACCCGCAGGTCCCGCAGCAGGTCGTCGGCCGCGGCCGGGGACTTGGCCAGGCTGATCCTGGCCATGTTGATCGTCATCGCCATCGCCCCGAGCGTCTGGCCGAGCCCGTCGTGCAGGTCGCGGCGCAGCCGCCGCCGCTCCTCCTCGCGGGCGGCGAGGATGCGCTCGCGCGAGCGCTGGAGGTCGGCGGCCATCCGCACGGCGTGGGCCACGTCGGCCACGTAGGGGAGCAGCGTGGCGAGCACCCGCTCGTCGTGGGCGGCGGCGAACCGCCGTGCCCCCGGCGGGCCCACGAGCAGCCGGCCCACCGGCTCGCCGTGCCAGACCAGCGGCACCTCGCGCGGCGACGGCCCGACATGGCCGCTCTCGACGTAGCGCGGCCTGCCGTCGGTGATCTCGACGGCGACCCCCGCCACGGCCAGGCCCTCGCGCACGACCGTCACCACCGACGCCAGCGCGTCGGCGGGGTCGGCCCGCCGCACCTCCTGCGTCAGCCGCTCGGCGAGCAGCGCCGGATCGCCCACCCGGCCGTACAGCGCGCGGTCGACCACGCGTTGCAGGGCGCGGCGCAGCGGCTGGAAGAACCCGCCGGCGAACAGCGCCGCCGCGAGCCCGGCCACCTGGTGATATCCGGAGACGGCCAGGCTGGAGACGGCCCCGACCCCGAAGTAGACGGCGCTGATCATGCCCAGAAGCCCGGCGGTGACGAACGTCCGGCTGATCACCGTGTCGATGCCGTACAGCCGGTAGCGCAGCGCCGCGAAGAGGATCGCGAACGGGATGACCGCTGTCCACAGCGTCGCGGGCAGCCACATCGCCGGGCCGAGCAGGTACAGCGCCACGTACACGGCGAAGACGGACAGCGGCCAGGCGATCTGCCGCCGCGTCACGGGATCGGCGTGCCGCAGCCGGAGCACGAGCGAGGCCAGCGCCGCCACCACGCAGACCTGGATCACGTACTGCAGGACGTCCCACGCCGTGCCGTAGTACGGGACGAGGCCTCTGACCTGCAGCGGGTTGTGGATCACCGTAGGCCAGGGGTAGCCCGCGGGATCGGGGTCGGGCCGCAGCAGGCCCAGGACGACCTCGGCGAGGGTGGCGACGGCGCCGGCGGCGACGACCACGCGCCAGCCGCGGGAGGGGAGTGTCCCGGTGGGCGAGTAGAGCGGAACTATGACCGCCAGCAGCAGGCCCGACACCGCCCAGCAGGTCAGCTGGATCGCCCGGGCCGTGCTGGCCGCCCCCATGTCGCCCTGCGAGGCCCAGTGGAACATCAGCGCCGTGAAGGCCACGTTGGCCGACCCCAGCAGACCGCCCACGCAGATCAGCCAGGCCGTGCTGAGCCGGGGCCGCTGGGACGCCAGGAACGCTCCCGTGAGCGGGAACGTGAGCGCGACGCCGAAGTCCGGCGCCAACGGGGGGTCTGGCTGCCATTCCGCGGGGATCCGGATCTGGACCAGCACCCCCACGAGGGTCAGGACCAGTGCCACGGCCGCCATCACCCAGGCCACCGTCCGCGCGGGAAAGGCTGGGGGGTTCTCGTCCATCCTGGGATGGATTATGTCCCGTCCCGTTCCCCTCTGAACAGGAAACGGTCACCCCATGAGAGGTAAGGAGCGGAGTGGGAGGGCGGGAGGACCGCGGCGAAGGCCCAGCGGAGCGGGCTTCGCGAGGACCGGAGCTTCCGCCCGGCGCAGTGACGCGCCAACCCCTGTGGGGCTACGCCGTTTGGGCGGAGCGGCGGCGGATGGCGCGGCCGATGAGGAGCTGGCCCGCCGCCGCGAGCAGGCCGAGGCCGCCGAGCAGGGGCCAGATCAGCCCGGGGGCGGTGGCCAGCAGCCGGGTGCCCACCAGGGGCGCGAGCAGGGCCCCCGCCGACCAGGCCAGGCCGTACAGGCCCGAGTAGCGCCCGCGCAGGTGGGGCGGCGCGAGCGTCGCGACGATCGCCCCCGGGATCCCGGCCGTGAGCACCTCGCCGAGCGTCCAGACGGCCACGGTCGCCGCGTGCCCGGCCGCGGACGACACCAGCGAGGTCAGCGCGAACCCGAGCCCGACGAGCGCGAACCCGGCCGCGAGCACCCTGGACGGGTCGAACCTGGCCAGCCAGGCGTTCGTGAGCGGCTGGACGACGACGATCAGCAGGCCGTTGACCGCCATCGCCATGCCGTACGCGCTCGTGGGCAGCCCCTGCCCGGTCATGGCGAGCGGCAGCGTGCTGTACGCCTGCAGGTAGACCAGCGCGTACGCCAGGTTGCCCAGCACGAAGGCCAGCATGAGCCGGTCGCGCAGCACGTCGGCGAACCGGCCGGGCTCCGCGTCCTCGCGGGCCGGGCGGGTCTCCGGGATGGCCCGCCACACGAGGAGGCCGAAGAGCAGGCAGGTGACGGCGTCCACCCAGAAGAGCACGGTGAAGCCCGAGCGGGCGAGCCAGCCGCCGGCCACCATCGCGACCGAGAAGCCGAGGTTGATGGCCCAGAAGAGCAGCCCGAAGGCCCGGGGCCGGTCCTCCGGCGGCACCAGGTCGGCGACGATCGCCTGCGACGCCGGGCGGTAGGCGTCCACCACGATGCCCAGCACGAGCATGCCCACGACGAGCCCAGGAACGCTGGTCGTGTAGCCGAGCGCGATCATCGTGACGGCCGTGGCGACCATGCCGCCCGTGAGCGTGACCCGGCGCCCGAGGCGGTCGGCCAGCCACCCGGCGACCGGCTGCGACAGCAGCGACCCCACGCCGAACATCGTCATGACCAGGCCGGCGGTCGCGAGGGAGACGCCGCGCGCCTGCGTGAGGTAGATGCCGATGAACGGCTCCACCATCGTGCCGAGCCGGTTGACGAACGATCCGCCGAACAACACCCAGAACGGACGGGGCAGGCCGCCGACCTTCGACTGGATGAAGCCGGTCCTGCTGATCACAGTGGTCACGGCGTCCACCCTTGGACAATGGGGATGTGCCGTGCCAATCTTTTAGCCCTGGCTGAAACATAGGGGGAGCGGCCGTGCCGGTGGAGTGGCGTTTCACGCCGGACGACGTCGCGCGGCTGCGCTTCGCGTTCTCCCCGATGTGGGAGCTGGTGGCCAGCCTCCGGGTGCTGCGCGCCCCCGGCCGCCACTCGCTGCACCTGCCGTGGCTGCGGGCGGTACGGCCGCGCCTGCGCGAGGTGGATCTCACCGACCTGTTCGCGCTGGTCCCGGTGAGCGGCTACATACCCGACTTCCTCACCCCGCCGCCCGACACCCCGCTGCCGGACTTCGCCGCCGAGCTGGAACGGGTGCGCGCCACTCCGCCCGGCACGGCGTACGAGGAGACGGCCTGGGTGCAGACGCCCGATCCCGCGGCGCTGCGGCGGTTCGCCGACGACCCGGCGGAGGGCGTGCGGCGGGTGGCCGACCGGCTGTGGGAGTACTGGACGGTCGCGTTCGAGGAGTTCTGGCCCAGGATCCGCGCGCTGCTCGAGGCCGACGTCATGTGGCGGGCCCGCATGCTCGCGGCCGGGGGAGTGCGCGAGCTGTTCGCCGACCTGCACCCGGGCGTCGCCTGGCACGGCGACCGGCTCGTCACGGTCAAGAGCTGCGCCTACGACGGCGACCTCGGCGGGGACGGCCTCGTCCTCGTGCCGAGCGCCTTCGCCTGGCCGGACGTCTCGGTCATGTACGAGCCCTACCGGCCGATGCTGTGCTACCCGGCGCGCGGCGTCGGGACGCTGTGGTCGGACGGCGCGCCCTGCACGCCCGAGGCGCTGGCCGCGCTGATCGGCCGCACCCGCGCGCAGGTGCTCACCGCGCTGGCCGAGCCCGGCTCGACCACCGGGCTCGCCCGGCGCCTCGGCCTCACGCCGGGCGCGGTCAGCCAGCACCTCGCCGTGCTGTCCGACGCGGGCCTGGTGGCGCGGCGGCGGCTCGGCCGCGAGGTGCTCTACCGGCGGACCCCCGTCGGCGAGTCGCTCGCCGCCGTCTACTGATCACACTGATCAGCCTGGGCCGTACGCGTCGGCGAGGGACGGGCCCGGCACGGCGGGCAGCCGGGCGGTGACCGTCGTCCCGCGGCCGGGTTCGGAGGTGACGGCGCAGGTGCCGCCCAGTTCGGCCGCCCGCTCGGCCATCGAGCTCATGCCCACGCCCGACCTGCGGCCCGGCGGCAGTCCCACGCCGTCGTCGGCCACGACGACCCGCAACTCGCCGTTCCTGTGCAGGACCACCCGCACCCGCCGGGCCCGCGCGTGCTTGCGCACGTTGGTCAGCGCCTCCTGCACGATCCGGTAGGCCGCCACCTCCACCGCGGCGGGCAGCCCGGTCATGTCCCCGGTCACCTCGACCTCCGCCACCGACTCCCCGTCGGCGTCCAGGCCGGGGCGCGCCTCCTCCGCCAGGGCCCGTACGGCTCCCGCCAGCCCGAGGTCGTCGAGGGCGGGGGGACGCAGGCCGTACACGAGCTGGCGGACGTCGACGGTGACGCTGTTCATGCCCTCGCGCAGGTCCCGCAGCAGTGCGTCGGCCGTCTCCGGGGATCGTTCCAGAGTGTGGCGCGCCATGTTGATCGCCATCGCCATCGAGGCCAGCGTCTGCCCGAGCCCGTCGTGCAGGTCGCGGCGCAACCGCCGCCGTTCCTCCTCCCTGGCCGTCAGGATGCGCTCGCGGGAGCGCTGCACCGCGGTGGTGAGCGACACCGTGTGGGCGGCGTCGGCGACGTACGGCGCCAGCACCGCGATCACGCGCTCGTCGTGGGCGGCGGGGAAGCGGCGTCCGCCGGGCGGGCCGATGAGCAGGCGGCCGACCGGCTCGCCGTGCCATACCAGGGGCATCTCCCGCGCCACGGGATCGGGCCGTCCGCTCGTCGTGACGGTCCCGTCGATCTCCACCGCGATGCCCGTGACCGACAGGCCCTCGCGCAGCACCTCAAGGGCGGCCAGCAGGGCGTGCGCGGGATCGGCGTGCTGCAGCCGCCGCCGCAGTCCGGCGGCGAGCGCGAGCGGGTCGCCGCCCCTGCCGTACAGCGCGCGATCGACGAGACGCTGCAGGCCGTTGCGGATGGGATGGAAGAACGCCCCGGCGAACAGGGCCGCGGCCAGGCCGGCGAACCGGTCGACGCCGGACAGGATCAGGCTGGAGCCCGCCCCGACGAGCACGTAGACGGCGGCCACGACGCCGACCAGGCCCGCGCCGACGAGGGCCCTGCTGATCAGCGTGTCGATGCCGTACAGCCGGTAGCGCAGCACGGCGACCGCGATCGCGGCCGGCACCAGGGGGAGCGTGAGCGAGGCGGTCCACCAGACCGGATAGCCGATCACCCAGGGGATCACCAACCCGGCCATGGCCACCAGCGGCCACAGGATCTGGCGGCGCCCGATCCCGTCGGCCCGGTTGAAGCGGACGACGAGCGAGGAGAACGCCAGCGCCATGCCCACCGCGACGACCGTGTGCATCACCTGCCGGGTGCCCTGGTAATACGGCGCGAAGGCCGCCACCTCCAGCGCGTTGTAGCCGGTACGCACGCTCGACGGGGCGATCAGCGAGCACAGCCAGTCGAGGGCGAGGGCCGCGGCGGTCACGCCCCCGGGCACGCACCACCGCTTGGACAGGATGCGCCCGGTGGGATAGAGCAGCGGCAGCAGCACCCCGAGCGCGTACGTCGTGAGGTTCCACACGCCGTCGGCGAACACCCAGAGCGGGTGGACCAGCGGATGGCCGCCGTTGTGGACGAGCAGGGTCGCCGTGTTGGCGGCGAGGATGTTGGCGGCCGAGCCCAGGCCGCCCAGGCACAGCAGCCAGCCGAGCAGCAGCCTGGGCCGCGAGATCACCAGCAGCGCGCCGAAGATCGGGAACGTGGTGCCCGCCACGTCCTCGGGCGCGAACGGCAGCGGCGTGTAGGAGGCGTCCGGCAGCTGGGCGGTCACCCAGATGTCGGCAAGCTCCAGGCAGATCGCCACGCCCGCGATCGCCACCGCGACGGCGGGCCCGAGCACCCGCACCCGGCCCGGCCAGTCGAGCGCCCGCAGCCGCCGTAGCCGGGGTTCCGCGGAGTCGAGCAGCGGTCGTGCCACGGAGGGGGGCTCCTTCGGGTTGTACACCGGCATGCCGGGAAGGTAAGGCGCGCGGGTCGACACCCGATCAACGCCGGATCAACAGCAACGACGACCCCGCCACGAGTTTTGTTCGGTGTGATCTTCGTCACGTCTCCGCCCGCCCGTCCGGCGCCGCCGCCGTCCCAGGTTCGCGGTGATCCGCAGGACAGCCGGCTCACACGCCCTCGTAACCCCTGTGAAACACTCAGGAGGCAGACTGGTAGGCGACCAGACCTGTAACTCCGTGAGGTACGCCTTGGACCGCCAGCAGGAATTCGTCCTCCGCACGCTCGAAGAGCGAGACATCCGGTTCATCCGGCTGTGGTTCACCGACGTGCTCGGCTTCCTGAAGTCGGTGGCGATCGCGCCGGCCGAGCTGGAGGGCGCGTTCGCCGAGGGCATCGGCTTCGACGGTTCGGCGATCGAGGGCTTCTCGCGGGTCTACGAGTCGGACATGCTGGCCAAGCCCGACCCGTCGACGTTCCAGATCCTGCCGTGGCGCAGCGAGTCTCCGGGTGCGGCGCGCATGTTCTGCGACATCCTGATGCCGGACGGCTCGCCGTCGCACGCCGACCCGCGCTTCGTGCTCAAGCGGACGCTGGCCAAGGCGGCCGACATGGGCTTCACGTTCTACACCCACCCCGAGGTGGAGTTCTTCCTGCTGCGCAACCGGCCGGAGAAGGGCGACAAGCCCCAGCCCATCGACGACGGCGGCTACTTCGACCACACGCCGCACAGCGCGGGTCACGACTTCCGCCGCAACGCGATCATGATGCTGGAGTCGATGGGCATCTCGGTGGAGTACAGCCACCACGAGGGCGCGCCGGGCCAGCAGGAGATCGACCTGCGCTACGCCGACGCGCTGACCACGGCCGACAACATCACGACGTTCCGGCTGGTCATGAAGGAGGTGGCGCTGGAGCAGGGCGTGTGGGCCTCGTTCATGCCCAAGCCGTTCACCGACTACCCCGGGTCCGGCATGCACACCCACATGTCGCTGTTCGAGGGCGACCGCAACGCCTTCTACGAGCCCGGCGCCGACTACCAGCTGTCCAAGATCGGCCGGTCGTTCATCGGCGGCCTGCTCCGGCACGCTGCGGAGATCACCGCCGTGTGCAACCAGTGGGTCAACTCCTACAAGCGGCTGTGGGGCGGCGCCGAGGCGATCGCCGGGGCCGGCGGCGAGGCCCCCGCGTACATCTGCTGGGGGCACAACAACCGCTCCGCGCTCGTGCGCGTGCCCATGTACAAGCCGCACAAGGGCGGCTCGACCCGCATCGAGTTCCGGTCGGTCGACTCCTCCTGCAACCCCTACCTCGCCTTCGCCGTCATCCTGGCCGCCGGGCTGAAGGGCATCGAGGAGGGGTACGAGATGCCGCCGGGCGCCGAGGACGACGTGTGGGCGCTGACCAGCGCGGAGCGGCGGGCGCTCGGCATCCAGCCGCTGCCCCAGTCGCTGGACGAGGCGATAGTGGCGATGGAGCACAGCGAGCTGGTCGCCGAGACGCTGGGCGAGCACGTCTTCGACTACTTCCTGCGCAACAAGCGCGCGGAGTGGCAGGATTACCGCCGCCAGGTGACCGAGTACGAACTCGGCCGCTACCTGCCCGTGCTCTGACGGCGATCACTCCGTCACCGCCGCGTTACAGTCTGCAAATCTTCCTGACACCCCCGTCCGTTTAGCTGGTCCCTACGCCGGAACAGTAAAATCGGTTCACTTGTTGCGACTTTTACGGGTGAGCCGTATCAAGACGTAATCCAGGGAGGGCGTGGGCCATATGACGGCGGCTGCGGGACTGCAGACCGTTCTGACCGTACCGAAGCGTTTCCGGGGACCCGAGGGCACCGCCAACGGCGGATGGATCGCGGGCACCCTCGCCGGCACGCTGACGGGGGGCGGTCACGACTCGCCTGTGGAGGTCACCCTTCGTAGACCGGTCCCGCTGGAGACCGCTCTGTCGGCCGAACACGTCGGCAACGCCGTCGTGCTCAGCCAGGGCGACGGCCACCTCGTCGAGGCGATCCCCGTCGCCGAGACGCTGACGCCGCCGCCGTTCGTGCGGTTCACCGACGCGGCCCGCGCGGAGGCGGGCTTCCCCGGCAGGAACGGCCACGCCATCGCGGGCTGCTTCGCCTGCGGGCTGCGCGAGCCGGGCGACGGGCTGCGGATCTTCCCCGGCCCGGTGGAGGACCCCGCGGACGGCGCCGAGCTCGTGGCCGCCGGCTGGCGGGTGCCGTTCAACGTGACCGACGAGCAGGGCGTGGTCCCCGACTCGATCGTCTGGGCGGCGCTGGACTGCGCCACCGGATGGGCGCACTACCGCAGCTTCCCGGATCGGCGGCCTATCCAGCCCCCGCTGCTCGGGCGGCTGACCGGGCAGGTGTTCCGCCGGGTCTACCCGATGGGCAGATACTCGGTCGTGGCCCGGGCCGAAGGCCGCGACGGCCGCAAGCTGTTCGGCACGAGCGCGGTCTACGAGGTGGACGGCACGCTCGTCGCCGCCGCCAAGGCGACCTGGATCCTGCCGCGCCAGTGACGCGCCCCCGGCCGGGCGGTCCGCGACCACCCGGCCGGTGGAGCTCCGCTCAGGACGAGCCGCCGGACAGGGCCGGTGTCAGGCGGCCGAGGATCTCGTCCAGGACGTCCGGGCTCGTGGCGAAGTTGAGCCGGGCGTACCCGCTCGTGTCCACCGGCGTGCCCTGCGAGAAGTCGGCGCCCTCGGACAGCCTGACCCGCGCCTCGCGCTCCAGGCGCTCGGCCGGCGCGCCGCCCTTGAGCGGGGTGCCGGTGAAGTCGAACCAGCTCAGGTAGGTGGCCTGCGGCGAGTGGTGGCCGAGATCCCACGGCAGGTCCGCCGCCCACCGCTCGATCGTCAGCCGGTTGCGCTCCAGCGTCCGCATCAGGCCGGCGTGCCAGTCCGCCGACTCCCGCCACGCCGCCACGGTGGCCGCGCGGCCCACTATGCCGGGGTCGCCGAAGTACTCCTGCGGCACGCGCGACAGCGCCTCCCACACGCCGTCGTGTCCGACGTGCGCGACGGCGCAGCGCAGCCCCGCGATGTTGAACGCCTTCGTCGCGGAGGTCGCGGTGATCGTCCGCGCCGCCGTTCCGGGTCCGAGCGAGGCGAACGGGACGTGGCGGTGCGGCGCGTAGGCGAGGTCGGCGTGGATCTCGTCCGCGACGACCGCCAGGTCTAGCTCCCGCGCCGCCTCGGCGAGCGCGGCCAGTTCCGCGCGGGTGAAGACCCGGCCGGTCGGGTTGTGCGGGTTGACGAGGACCAGCATGCGGCAGCCCTCCGCGCGCAGCCGGTCGGTCAGCCCCTCGGCCGCGAAGCCCCAGCCGTGTCCGGTGCGCGTCACGGGCAGCGGGACGATCCGGCGTCCCGCCCGGGCGATGCTCGCCAGGAACGGCGGATAGGACGGCACGTGGATCGCCACCCCGTCGCCCGGCCGGGTGGCGAGCTCGATCATCACCTGGAGGATCTGGATCACGTCGGCGAGCACCCGGGTGCGGCCCGGCCGGGGCGTCCAGCCGTGCCGCGCTGCCATCCGCTCCTCGAACGCCTCGGCCACCGGGTCCTCGCCCGGCCAGAACGGGTAGCCGAAGTCCTCCCGCTCGGCCAGGCGGATCACGGACTCCCGCACGGCCGGCGGCACCCCGAAGTCCATGTCGGCGACCCAGGCGCCGAGGACGCCGGACGCCAGCGAGCCCCACTTGAGGCCGGGTCCGGAGCGCAGGCGGTGGACGTCGATGTGGGCGAAGGGATCGCGGGTCATGGCGCTCCTCACGTGCGGGAGACGGGTCAGCCGGTGAGGCGGGCGGCCACGACCGCGGCGCAGCGGGGGTCGAACAGGATCGTGTAGTGGTTGCAGTCCGGCACGACCTCGTCGCGCAGGCCGGGCAGGACGGCGGCCCATCGCGCGGTGAGGTCGTCCGGGAGCATCCCGACGTCCTGGTTCAACAGCCCCCTCGGCGCGCGGATCAGGAGCGGCGCCGGTTCGATGGCCTTCAGCGCCGTCCCGATCGCCTCGTGCTCGGTGAGCAGCCAGCGGCCGTCCTGCCGTACGGCGTCCTCACGGGCGCGCGAGCGGACGGCGCCGTCCCGCCCGGTGGCGTCATAGCGGACGTACTCCTCGACGAGCGGGGACCAGTCGCGGGCGAGCGCGGGGTGCGCGCGGAAGAAGTCGAGGTAGGCGTCCACGTTCGGGAAGGTCCGGGAGAGCCGGGTGATGGCCGGGCCGAGCGTCTCCTCCAGCACCTCGTCGGGGTCGGCGCCGGGCGGCAGCGGCAGCGGCAGGCCGCCGTCCACGAGCACCACCCGGTCGTAGCGCCGGTGCGCGCCGTGCAGGGCCGCGACGTAGGCGCCCATCGAGTGCCCGGTGAGCACGCTCGTGCCGTCCGCGCCCACGTGCTCGGCGACCCGTTCCAGGTCCTCGGCGTGCCGGTCCAGACCGTACGGGCCGGGCAGATCGGCGCTGTGGCCGCGCCCGCGCAGGTCCACGGCGACCAGCGACCAGCCGGGCGGAAGCGCCTCGGCCACCGTCCGCCAGGCCATGAGAGAGGCGGTGATGCCGTGCGCCGCGATGATCAGGCGGGGACCGTCGCCGAACCGGGCGATCCGCAGCCGTCCGCCGGGGACGGCGACCTCATCGATGTTCATGGTTCGGACTGTACGGTACGACCCTCTCAAGTATCGCCTGTCCCGATATGTGTCTTTAAGCTCTCCCATATGGGTGAGCGTCTGATCGTCATCGAGCACGAGGCCGACGCCGGCCTGGGCTTCTTCGCCGGCTGGCTGGAGGCCGCCGGAGTCGAGGTCGAGGTCGTCCGGCCGTACAAGGGGGAGTCGGTGCCCGAACGCGCCGCCGGCGGGCTGCTGGTCCTCGGCGGCTCCGCGGCGGCCTGGGACGACGAGGGGTACGGCTGGCTGCCGGCCACCAGGGACCTGCTCGCCCGCGCCGTGGATGAGGGCGTGCCGACGCTCGGCATCTGCCTCGGCGCCCAGCTCATGACCATGGGCTGCGGCGGGACCGTCGAGCGCGGCGACGCGGGCCTGGAGATCGGCCTGGGGGAGATCGAGCCGCTGCCCGAGGCCGCCGCCGACCCGCTGCTGTCCGCGCTGCCGGCCGGCCCGGTCCGGGCGGTCCAGTACCACTACGACGCCATGACCGCCCTGCCCGAGGGCGCCGTACGGCTGGCCACCGGCGCGCGGTACGCCAACCAGGCGTACCGGCTCGGCGACCGGGCCTGGGCCGTGCAGTTCCACCCCGAGGCCACTCCCGCGATCTTCGCCTCCTGGACCGGCGGCGGGGAACTGCCGCCCGAGCGGGCCGGTGAGCTGAACGCGCAGGTCGAGGCGGCCGGGGACGAGCTGAAGCGCACCTGGAGGCCGCTGGCCGAGGCGTTCGCGACCCTGCTGGCCCGGCGCTGACATGGACGGAGGGGCGCGCGGGGAAAACCCGTGATGGGCCGATTACGCAGAGAAACCGCTAAGGACGCGCACAACGCGGAGGGTTAGCGTGTGCGCTGGGCCCGGCACGTGCCGGGCGCTGACATCCAAGGTCGGCTCCCCGGCAGCGGGCCGATCTCTGCGAGGAGGCTTCCGACCCATGTGTACGGTTACTGGGAAGGTTCGTCTCGGGGGGCCGACGTGATCGACGTCGGGGTGGAGGAAGGAACGGTGAACGCCGCGCCTCGGATACAGACGACGGCAGGGCGCCTCGCGGCGCTCGGATTCGCCGACGGCGCGCGGGCCGAACGGCTGCTCGACGAGCTGGGCCCCGAGGCGGTCGGCGACTTCGCGCTGCTCGACGACCTCGTCAGGGCCGCCGACCCGGATCTGGCGCTCACCACGCTGAGCCGCCTGGTCGAGCGGGACCCGAGCGTGCTCGGAGCGTTCCGCGCGGACCCGGACCTGCGCCGCAGGCTGCTCGGCGTGTTCGGGCTCAGCGCGGCGCTCGGCGAGCACGTCGTACGGCACCCGGAGTGCCTGCCGTCGATCCAGTGGACGCGGTGGCCCACGCTCGGCGAACTGCGTGAGGAGATGCTGCTCGCGGTCGGCGCCGACCCGGAAGCGGCCGAGCCCGTGGCCGGGGGCGTCACCGCGGGGGTCACGGCGCTGACCGCCGAGCCGGGCGCGGCCGGGCCGGCGATGGAGGCGCTGCGCGTCGCCTACCGGGGCCGCCTGCTGCACCTGGCCACGCGGGACGTGACCGGCGAGTGCACGCTCGCCGAGGCCGCCGCCGCGCTGGCCGACCTCGCCTCGGCCGCGCTGGAGGCAGCCCTCGCCGTCGCCAGGGCCGAGGTGGCCGACGCGGGCGACGTACGGCTGGCCGTCATCGGCATGGGCAAGTGCGGGGCCCGCGAGCTGAACTACATCTCCGACGTCGACGTCGTCTTCGTGGCCGAGCCGAAAGAGGGCGTGGACGAGACCAAGGCGCTGCAGATCGCCACGCGCCTCGCGCAGGGCATGATGCGGGCCTGCTCGGCGAGCACCCCCGAGGGGTCGCTGTGGGAGGTGGACGCCAACCTGCGCCCGGAGGGCAAGATGGGCCCGCTCGTGCGCAGCATGGAAAGCCACCTGGCCTACTACCGCCGGTGGGCCAAGACCTGGGAATTCCAGGCGCTGCTCAAGGCGCGCCCGGTCGCCGGCGACCTGGAGCTCGGCCAGGAGTACGTCGCCGCGGTCAACGAGCTGGTCTGGCAGGCCGCCGCCCGGCCCAAGTTCGTGGAGGACGTGCAGGCCATGCGCCGCCGGGTGGAGGCGCACGTGCCCGCGGGTGAGGCCGACCGGCAGATCAAGCTCGGGCCGGGCGGGCTGCGGGACATCGAGTTCGCCGTCCAGCTCCTCCAGCTCGTGCACGGCCGCTCCGACCCGCTGCTGCGCCGCCGGGCCACGCTGTCGGCCCTCGCCGCCCTCTCCAGGGGCGGCTACGTAGGGCGCGACGACGCCAAGGCGCTCGCCGAGGCCTACACCTTCCTGCGCCAGGTCGAGCACATGCTCCAGCTCCACCGGCTGCGCCGCACCCATGTGGTGCCGTCGGACACCGCCGACCTGCGGCGGCTCGGCCGGGGACTGGGCATGACGACCGACCCGGTGGGGGCGTTCACCACCATCTGGAAGCGGCACGCGCTGGAGGTGCGGCGGCTCCACGAGAAGCTGTTCTACCGCCCGCTGCTGCAGGCCGTCGCCCGGCTGCCGGAGACCGAGGCCCGTCTGTCCACGGCCGCGGCCACCGCGCGGCTGGAGGCGCTCGGCTACGCCGACCCCCAGGGCGCGCTGCGTCACATCGCCGCGCTCACCAGCGGCGTCTCCCGCCGGGCGGCCATCCAGCGGACGCTGCTGCCGGTCATGCTCGGCTGGTTCGCCGACGCCCCCGATCCCGACGCGGGCCTGCTCGGTTTCCGCCAGGTGAGCGACAAGCTCGGCACCACGCCGTGGTATCTGCGCCTGCTGCGCGACGAGACCGCCGTGGCCGAGCGCCTCGCCCACCTGCTCGGCACCAGCAAGTACGTCACCGGGCTGCTGCTGCACGCCCCCGAGGCCGTCGCGATGCTGGGCTCGCCCGCCGAGCTGGCCGTGCGGCCGGCCGCGACGCTCGCCGCCGAGGCCGCCGCCGCGGTGGGCCGCCACGCGGAGGACGCCGAGACCGCCGTCGCCGCCGTCCGGGCGCTGCGCCGCAGGGAACTGCTCCGCACGGCCTGCGCCGACCTGTCCGGGCTGATCGACATCGAGGAGGTCGGCCAGGCCCTCTCGTCGCTGAACGACGTGACGATCCAGGCGGCGCTGGACACGGCGATCAACAAGGTCACGCTGGAGCGGCGCGCCCCGTTCCCGACGCGGATGGCCGTGATCGCCATGGGCCGCCTGGGCGGCCTGGAGAGCTCCTACGCCAGCGACGCCGACGTCATGTTCGTGCACGCGCCGCTGCCGGGCGTGGCCGAGCGGGACGCGACCGACGCCGCCCACGCGGTGGCCGAGGAGACGCGCAGGCTGCTCACGCTGCCCGCCCCCGACCCGCCGTTGCAGATCGACGCGGGCCTGCGGCCCGAGGGACGGCAGGGGCCGCTCGTGCGCACGATCGCCTCCTACCGGGCCTACTACGACCGCTGGGCCTCGCACTGGGAGGCGCAGGCGCTGCTGCGGGCCCGGTTCTGCGCGGGCGACGCCGAACTCGGCCGCGAGTTCGTCGCGCTCGTCGACGCGCTGCGCTACCCGGCCGAGGGCATCTCCGCCGACGCCGTACGCGAGATTCGCAAGCTCAAGGCGCGCATGGAGGCCGAGCGGCTGCCGCGCGGGGCCGACCCGGCCCTGCACACCAAGCTCGGCAGGGGCGGGCTGAGCGACGTGGAGTGGGTGGCCCAGCTCATCCAGCTGCGGCACGCGGGAGCCGTACCGGCGCTGCGTACGACGCGCACCCTGGACGCGCTGCGCGCCGCGGCGGGGGAGGGCCTGCTCGACCCGGCCGACGAGGAGGTGCTCGCGCAGGCGTGGCTGTTCGCCTCGCGCATCCGCGACGCCCTCATGCTGGTGCGCGGCCGGGCGGCCGACAGCATTCCCACCCCGGTGAAGGAGCGCGTGCTGCTCGCGCGGGCGCTCGGCTACCCGCCCGAGGGCACCGAGGACTTCGTCGAGGACTACCGGCGCGCCGCCCGGCGGGCCAGGACCGTGGTGGAGCGCGTCTTCTACGAGGACTGAGTCCGATCGGGTCAAAGGGGCCAGGCCGGGGCCGAGGGGATTGCCGCCTCCGCGCGACGCTTGTTCCGTATGACGCATATGTATGCGGATCGGAGCGTTGCCATCGCAGCCCGTAACGTGTATCAACGGGTGCGGGTGATCTCTTTGATCTCGTATTACGCCGATCTGGCCATCGGGCTGATCCTGGCCTTCCTGCTGCTGTCGCTTGTCGTCAGCGGAATCAACGAGGGCATCGTCAGGCTGCTCGGAATCCGCAGCAAATTCCTGTGGGCCTACCTGCGCGACACCCTCGACGGAGCGGAGACGGCGGACGGGACCTCCCGGCTCGACCGGATCCTGGACGCGCTCAAGAGGTTCGGGCGCAGGGCGCGGACGCCGCTGACGCAGGCGGCGTCGCAGGAGGAGGGCCGCTCGCGCCTGCCGGCCAGCGTGCTGGGGGTGTTCGCGCGGCTGCCGTTCGGCCGGGACCCGCGGCCCGCGTTCAGCCGCCAGCCGCCGCCGGTGGCGAGCCCGCCGCTCGCCGCCGCCGCCGGCTCCGTGGCCGCCGAGCAGATGACGGCCGTGCAGACGACGGCTGTGCAGACGACGGCCGAGCAGGCGGCGGCCGGGGAGACCGCGGACCCCGCGCACCCCGCCGGGCAGGCCGACCCCGAGGAGACCGCCGTCCTCACGGTGGAACCGGCGGCGGACGGTGCGGGAGCCGGCGTACTGCCGCCCGGCCAGGGCAAGTCGATGGCCGAGCTGCTCCACGAACGGCTGCAGGAGATCGACCACGCCAAGCGCGGAAGGACGAGCATCGCCGACATCCCGCCCGCGCGCTTCGCCGTCGCCGTCATGGAGATCGCCACCGAGCACGGCGGCGTGGAGGCCCTCATGCGGGACCTCGACGCGCTCAAGAGTCCCTTCTCCCGGCCCCTCAAGGCCGTGTGGGACAGGGCGAGCCACGACCTCGAGGCGTTCCGGCACGGGGTCGAGGACTGGTTCGACGGCGAGATGGAGCGGCTCAGCCTGCTCTACCGCCGCTACGTCCGCTGGGTCCTCGTGGTGCTCGGCCTCGTCGTGACGCTGGCGTTCAGCATGGACTCCCTGGAGTACGGCAAGACGCTGCTGCGCGACAACGCCTACCGCAGCGCGGTGTCCGCGTTCGGCCAGTCGGGCCCGCAGGCGCTGGAACCGCTGCGCGAGCAGTGCGAGCCGGGCCAGGACCCCTACGCGTGCGTCACCGACGTGCTGAGCACCCCGGCGTTCGTGAAGATCTTCACGAACGCCCCGGTGAGCGTCACGATGGACGCGGCCGACGGCCCGGCGTGGGCCTGGCACGGCGGGGACTGGTGGCAGCGCCTCACGTCGCCGGGCCACTGGCCGGGGTTCCTCATCACGCTGATCGCCCTGTTGTTCGGCGCGCCGTTCTGGTGGGACATCCTGCGCCGCGTGAGCGGCCTGCGCACCCGGACCTCCGGCTCCACCCCATCCTGAGACGCGGTATCCGGTTGCGGGGGCCGGATCTTCGTGCGTACGGTCAGCCGGGTGCGTGGGCGAGGGCGGGCCGGGTCACTGTGGTGGCATCGGGACTTCATGCTGCTGTGGAGCGGCCACACGGTGAGCCTGTTCGGCTCGCAGATCAGCTGGATCGCCCTGCCGATGGTCGCGGTCGCCGGGCTGCACGCCACCACGTTCGAGGTGGCGGTGCTGGGGGCCATGAGCACGCTGCCGGCGCTGCTCGTCTCGCTGCCGGCCGGTGTGCTGGCCGACCGGCACCGCAGGCGGCTGCTCATGATCGCCTGCGACGCCGGATGCGCGCTGGCCATGGCGTCGGTGCCGATCGCCGCCGTTGCGGGCCGGGTCACGATGGCCCAGCTCTACGCGGTCACTCTGGTCGTCGGCGCGCTCGGCGTGGTCTTCGGCACCGCGGCCGGCAGCCTGACGCCGGTGCTGCTCGGCGGAGACCGGCTCACCGACGCCAACGCCAAGATGAACACCGCGCGCGGCCTGGCCGAGATGGCCGGGCCTAGCGTCGGAGGCTTCCTGGTGGGCCTGGTCGGCGCCGCCCGCGCGGTCGCCGCGGACGCCCTCTCGTACGCCGTGAGCGCCGCGGCCCTGGCGTCGATGCGCCTGCGGGAGCCGAAGCCCGAGCGCGCCCCGCACCGCGGGCGCTTCCTCGGCGAGATCGCCGAGGGGCTGCGGTTCGTGCTCGCCCAGCCGGTGCTGCGCGTGCTCGCCCTCTCCGGGGCGGTCAGCGCCGTGCTGCTGCGCGGGATCAGCTCGATGTGGCTGCTGTACGTCGTGCGGGAGCTGGGCTGGAGCGCCCGGGCGGCCGGGCTCGTCTACGGCCTGAGCCTCATCGGCGGGGTCGCCGGCAGCATGGTGGCCCGGCGGGTGACGGCGCGGCTCGGCATGGGCCGCGTGATCGTCCTGGGCGCCCTGCTGTCGGCCCCCTTCGAGCTGGTCACCCCCCTCGTGCCGCCCGGCCTGGCCGGCCAGTGGACGGTCGGGCTGGTCTTCACCTTCCTGACGGCCACCGGGATGGTCCAGATGACCGCGGCCCAGACCGCGCGTCAGCTGCTGTGCCCACCCGGGATGCTCGGCCGGATGAACGGCTTCACCCGCTTCATGCAGGCGGGCCTGCTGCCGCTCGGGCCGCTCCTGGCCGGCGCCCTGGGCACCTGGATCGGCCTGCGCCCCGCTCTGATCATCCTGGGCGGCGCGACCCTGCTGTGGCCGCTCCTGCTGTCCCTGTCACCCGTACGCACCTTGGACGTGAGATGAACATCGTGGACGACGACCGGTCGCGGTCTTCCCGGCGGCTCGCGACGCGCTATTTCGAGATGTGGAACACCGGCGACGCCTCGGCGGCCGAGGAGATCCTGAGCCCGGACTGGGTGGATCACGCGCATCCGGAGGTGGCCGGGCCGCAGGGTGTGCGGGAGGCGGTCGAGCGGGTCCGCGGCGCGCAGTCGGACCTGTGGTTCCGGATCGACGCCGTCCTCGGGGAGGGCGACCTGGTGGCCGTCGTGGGGAACGCCGGCCGCGGCCGGGACGTCGCGGACCCCAGGAACTTGTAGCGTCTGTCCGGCAGCGCGAGCAGGATCGCGCAGATGAGCTCAAGGGTGGCGACCACGAAGCGGGAGTAGGACGGATACCCCCAGCCGGCGAACTTGATCGAGTAGGCCGGGCCGAAGAAGGTCGGGCCCGGCCAGTGCCTGGCTCGCGCGTGGCAGTGAGATGTATAAAGAGTCGCACGCAGCCGAAAGCGGAGCGGAGCGTGCATGGTCATCAGACGCGCCGAACCGACGGACGCGGAGGCGATCGCCGCCGTCCACGTCCGGTCGTGGCAGGCCGCCTACCCGGGGCTCATGCCCCAGGCTCATCTCGACGGCCTCACTCCGGCCATGCGCCTGCCTGTCTGGAAGCGGCTGCTGGGGGAGTCCTCCCGACCGCGTACGGAGGTCCTCGTGGCGGAGGCGGACGGCTCCGTCGTCGGGTTCGCCGCGCTCGGCCCCGGGCGGGACGACGACGTCGACCCCGCCTCGGTGGCGGAGATCTCGGCGATCTACCTGATGCCCGAGGTATGGGGTGCCGGGGTCGGTGGGCGTCTCATGGCCGCCGCGCTGGACAGCCTCGCCACCGCTGGATACGAGCAGGCCACCCTCTGGGTCGTCGACGGGAACACCCGCGCGCGGCGGTTCTACGAGCGCGGCGGCTGGGGCCCCGACGGCGCCGTACAGCGGGACGAGTCGGACGGCTTCCCGCTGACCGAGGTCCGCTACCGCCGGGCTCTGCACCGTTGACCCATCGATTGGCGTGGTGAACGTACGCTAGGGCTTGGTCGTCAGAGCGAGGCGGACGGCTACCCCGATCAGCAGGGTTCCTGACACGTACTCCAGGTAACGGCGTACGGCGGGCCGCTTGAAGAGTCGCTCGGCTGCGCCGACCAGCCGGACAATCCCCAGACCGTTCGGTCAGCCTTCAGCGGCCGGGCTTCGTCCAGGTCAGGGAGTACCGGCGGAGCACGTGCCGGCGGTAGCGCACGCCGGGCAGCAGGCGGCGCGCGGCGGCCCGCACCTGCCCGTAGCTCATCCGGGGTTCGGCCACCGGCATCCCCTCGGGCTCCCGCGCGTGGCGCAGCACCTTCGTGATCCGTACGACGGGGGCGGCCGCGATCGTCGCCGCCCACTCCGCGGGGGACGCCTCGCGGGCCAGGCCGACCACCACCAGCGTGCCTCCGGGGCGCAGCGATTCGCGCATCCGGGTGAGGGCCGCCTCGAAGTCCATGTGGTGAATCGTGGACACCGAGCAGATGAAGTCGTACCCCTCGACGGGCAGGGCGGCGGTGAGGAAGTCGCCCTCGACGAAGGTGAGTTCCGGCTGACCGGCGGACAGCTCGCGGGCGCGCGTGATCATCTCCGGAGATCTGTCGACGCCGGTGACGCGCTTGGCCCGGCCGGTCAGCTTCCGCGCGAGCAGGCCGTCCCCGCAACCGACGTCCAGCGCGTCACCGCACCCTTCGGGGACGGCGCGGAGGATGCCCGGGTGCCGGGCTACGTTCGTGTTCCAGTACGGCTCCGAGTCGGCCTGGCGCATCGGATCATCGTAGGGCGGGCGTCACGACGAAGTCCCGGAAGCGGGTGGCGGGGGCGGCCGGGACGTGGTCCGTACGCCAGGTGAGGCCGATGGTGCGGCGGGCGGCCTCCGCCGCGATCCTGACCCCGATGGTGCCGGACTGGCCGGTGAAGGGCTCCGGGACGATGGCCACGCCAAGCCCGGCCGCGACCAGGCCCTCGATGGTGGCGAGGTCCTGGCTCTCGAAGGAGACCGCCGGGGACACCCCGGCGTCGCGCAGCAGCGCGTCGACCAGGGCGCGGTAGCCGAAGCCGACCGGAGTGGTGACGAGTTCCTCGTCCGCCAACTCCTGGAGTTCCACCTCCTCCCGGTCACGCAGCCGGTGGGTCGGCGGCACGACGAGCACCAGTCGCTCCTCCTGCAGGGGATGCCAGCCGAAGTCTCCGGGTGGGCGCGGGGAGGTGATCGCGAGGTCGGCGGCCCCGGTGCGCAGGTCCTGGACGATCTCGTGCGCGGGTTCCTGGCGCAGCAGGATCCGCATCCGGGGAGCGTGCTCGTGGAAGGAGCGCAACAGCCGCGGGACGAGAGAGGTGGCGATGGAGTCGAGGAAGGCCAGACGCACCACGCCGGTGTCCGGGTCGAGCAGGCTCCGGAGGTCGGCCAGCAGTTGCTCGTAGCGTGCCGTGAGGTCCCGCGCGGCCGCCACCACGATTCTCCCGTTGGGCGTCAGGTGGACGCCGTCCGGCGCGCGCTCGAACACCCGGGCGCCGAGCTCGGCCTCCACGCGGGCGAGGGCGCGCGAGAGCGTCGGCTGGCTGGTGCGGAGGATGGCGGCGGTGTCGGTCACGTGCTGGTGGTCGGCGAGGGTGACCAGCCAGGACAGGTCCCGGAGCAGCATGTGCGCCATCATACGCATCGCGTATCGAAACGGGCGGTTCATCGCATTGGACGCATAGCGGCAGGAAGCGCACAGTCATTCGAGTGACCGCTGTTCTTGAGACCGCTGCCGTGGAAGGACATCTGCCGGGGACCACCGGGTACCGGCGTGTCGTCGTCGCACTGTTCGCCGCCGGGGTGGCGACCTTCGCACTGCTGTACAGCACTCAGGCGATCCTGCCCGAGCTCGCCGCGCAGTTCGGGGTGTCCACCGCGGAGAGCACGCTGAGTGTCTCGCTCACCACGCTCGGGCTCGGCGTCGCACTGCTGGTGGCCGGACCCCTGTCCGACGTCGTCGGACGCACCCGGCTGATCCATCTGTCGCTGACGGCGTCCGCCGTCGTCGCGGCGGCGTGCGCGCTGGCGCCCGGCTGGACGGCGCTCATGGTCCTGCGGTCGCTCCAGGGAATCGCGCTGGCCGGGCTTCCCGCGGTGGCCACCGCCTACCTGCGCGAGGAGCTGCACCCGTCCACGCACGCCCGCGCCGCCGGTCTGTACGTCGGCGGCACGGCGCTGGGCGGGATGGCCGGTCGCCTCCTCACCGGCGCCGTCGCCCAGGCCGCCGGCTGGCGCTGGGCCCTGGCCGCGGCCGCCGTACTCGGCCTCCTGTGCGCCCTGACCGTACGCGTGCTGCTTCCGGCCTCCCGGCGTTTCACCCCGGCCCCGGCGGGCGTACGTGCCCTGCTCCGCGGGAGCCTTCGCGCGGTGTCGGACCGGGGACTGCTCGCGCTGTACGGCATCGGCGGCTGCTCGATGGGGGCTCTGGTCGCGGTGTTCAACACCCTGGGCTTCCGGCTCGCGGGCGCGCCGTTCCATCTCGGTCTGGGAGTCGCCGGCCTGATGTTCCTCGTCTATCCCATCGGCTCCGTCAGCTCCGCGGTGTTCGGCCGGCTGGCGGACGGCTACGGGCGCCGGACCGTGACGCCTCTGGGCTGTCTGCTGGCCGTCGTCGGCGCGCTGGTCACGCTGCCGTCCTCGCTGCCGGTCGTGGTTCTCGGACTCGCGCTCCTCACCGCGGGGTTCTTCGCCGTCCACGGAGTGGCCAGCGGATGGGTCCCGGCCCGGGCGTACGCGGGCGGGGTGTCCACGGGTCAGGCCGCGTCGCTCTACCTGTTCACCTACTACCTCGGCTCCTCCGTCTTCGGCAGCCTCGCGGGCCGCGCCTGGACGGACGCCGGATGGCCGGGCGTGGTCGCCCTCGCCGTGCTCCTGCTCGCCGCCACGGGCGCCCTCGCCCTCCTGCTGCGCAGGACTCCCGCCCTTGACAGAACAGCCCGGTGATCCCCGGCAGCGGCTCTCCGGCGCCGGGACGCGACCCTGGCGGCCCGGCGTCATCGACGAACTGCTCCGGACGCTCGATCTCACCGGCTTCAAGACCAGCCGGGGCCGGTGATCGGAGCACGAGCAGAACCGGTAGGAATCGCCATGCCGGTCATCGCATTGAAACACGGCGATGACCGGCATCGGAATGCTGGATGGCGGTGACTATGGCCGTTCGGTCCTGCACCGCGGTTGCGGCGGTTGCCGCATCGAGGGCCGGGCGTACGCCTCGGGCCGAGGCTACTCGGACTGGCCGCTAACGGCGACCATGCCGAGGAGGATGCGGTCACTGGTGCTGCCGAAGACCACCTTCAGCGCGAGCGACATCGAGCCGGTAGGCGTGAAGGCCGCCGGCACCGTGTAGCACGTCGGTCCGACCGCAGTCCGGTCCGTGCCGTCGTCGAGCCGAACCAGCGCCGAGTTCGGTGTGGTCATGTCGGTGACCCGGGTCTGGCTGATGTAGGTGCGGCCGACGACCGTGCTGATGATGGAGTAGCAGACCTGGACCTCGCTGACCGAGGTATTGTCCGACGGCAGTGAGAGCTGCGCCCATTGAAAATCGTTCTCAGTGGAAACGGAAGTGGGCGTCAGGACGACAGCGGTACTCGGACCAGAATACGGTCCAGCGGTGAACTTCGCCGTCGCCGGGCCGGACGGTCCGTTCGCGGTGGTGCCGATCGGGCTGTAGCGGGCATGCACTGCGACGGCCGCTGGCGCGGCACTGGAACCGAGCATCAGGAGGCCGGCGACCAGTGCTGCGATGGCAAGCACAGTGACGCTCGTCGACAACAGTGGGCGGTGCCTGAGGAAGTGGGGCATGGTCGACTCCCGTTCGACGTGTTCGATGTGGGTTATGCGGTGGCGGTTAAATCCGGGCATGATTTAATTCAGCGCAAGGTCGACGGTTTGATACTCGGAGTATCCGAGCTGGATAGGCGAGGTTTAGCCGAGCGATGACCGAACAGGGTTGAAAAGAGATTTAGATATCCGACAACAAGTTGACACGTACATTACGGCATCGTCAACCCCGAGTGTCCGGAAAGCTATGCACCCCTGATTTTGGTCAGCCATAAACGCATCATCCACTCGGATCCCTAATCGCGGCATCCGGCAAAAGTGCCGGCCCAACTATGCGAGTGCCTGTCGGAGTTGCACGATGAAACGCCACACCAAGCGGGGACCGCGTAGCGTATAGACCTTGGCGTGCAGGGCGTCAACGCTGACACCGTGCATCACCTTCGAAAGGCTGCAGCGTGTGTACGTCGCCTCTTGAGGACTCTGTCGTCGTCAAGGCCGCGACCGAAGGTTTTCGGTACTTTCTCGACTCAAAGAAGTGCGAGTGGAGCCGCGAAGAATGCGCAGGCCGAACTGGCCCGCCAACGTCAGCACGCACGCCTTCTGCTGTTTCCGCGTCTGGTGCGCTTCGCTGAGCATGTGCAGCATGTGAGGACAGGCCGGCGGCGGCCTCGGAAGAATCCGGAGTAGAGGACGCGACATGGCGATGTTTCTGGTGTGGGGAATGTCCCTCGCGGCGATCGTTTGGGCGCTCCTGCCACTGCCGAACCGGCTGGCAAAAATCACGATTCTGGGATTGCCGTTGCCGGCGATAACGGCGGTCGGCATTCACGCCATCAGTGACAGCGGTCCCGGAGTGATCATCGCGCTCTGCGGATCAGCAGGCGATGCGTGGGCGCTGCCGCGGCTGTACATTGTTACCATGGTAACAGTTGAACGCACTCAGACGGGCCTGCGGCTCGAGAAGAACGTGCTCAAGGTACTCAAGGGACTGGCGGAGTACCTGGACATCTCACTCGGTGACCTGGTGGAGGGCATCGCGCTGCACTCCTTCGACGGCAAGGTGCCTTTCACGCCCGAAACCCTGGCCAAGATCGAGCAACTCAAGGCCGTGTACGGCTTGGCGCTGACATCCGCCGACGCGCACCGGCTGACCGAGCGATGAGCGGCGCTCAGTACACACTCACCGGACGGCTGACGGTCGCGCTGCCGCCCGAGGCGGCGTTCACGCTGTTCACGCCGCGCGGCGAGGAGCTATGGGTGGCCGGGTGGCGGCCCCGTTTCCCGGTGAGGACCAGCGATGACTCCGCCCCCGGCACGGTCTTCGAGACCGGCGCGCACAACGAGCCGACCATCTGGGTAGTGGTCGCGCGCGAGCCTGGACGGAGCGTCTCGTACGCCAGGGTAACGCCCGGCTCCCGGGCCGGGACCGTCACCGTCGAGGTGGACGCGGATAGGCAGGGCGGCAGCACGGTACGGGTCACGTACGAACTGACCGCGCTCACGCCAGAGGGCGAGGGGCCTCTGCACGAGTTCGCCGAGAGCTATCGGGACTTCCTGCGGTCGTGGGAGGTGGACATCGCCCGCCATCTCGGGTCCCGGCCGCCGACCGCGGCCGCCCAGTCGTAAACGGGCGCATCGTCGGAACGAGGACCTCGGAGCTGTGTCGAAATGATCAGCACCCCCAGGCGTCACGATCAAAAGATTCATCACTGCGACCGACGCGCTGATCATCTCTGCACGTCTACTCGTACTCACCCCTGCACTTGAACCCGTACGCCGACACACGCTTGCTGCAGCGGAAGCGCGGCTGGAGTACTAGGCGGCCGTTCGCCGGAGCTGTGCGATAAAGCGCCGGACCATGCGGGGACTGCGCAGCATGTAGACCTCGGCGTGCGGAGCGGCCGCGTTGATCGCTTGCATCACCGCCGGGAGGCTGCGCCGTCGATAGGCCCAGACCCAGCGCCAGTAGTCGCCGCGTTCGCGGCCCCGGCGTATCGTCCGCCACGCGCATCGCAGGAAGGCGAAATCAAGCACGATGACGGTGTCGGCAGCCCGAAGGCGGATTCGCAGGCCGCTGTCGTAGAGACCGAGGTCACCATCGAGAATCCAGGCGTCACGCCGGACAAGCCGCCGTTGACATTCCGACCACCGGGTCGCGTCCATCGCGACCAGCCCAGACTGCCAGAACAGCGCATCCAGCTCGACCACGGGTAGACCGGTCGCCTCGCCGAGGCGTTCGGCCAGGACCGATTTCCCGGCGCCGCCGCGCCCTAGGATCACCACACGCCGCACGACTCCATCATGCCTGGAGCGTCTTCGCACTCAAGATCGCTGAGGAGTGGCCCGGGCGGACAGCCCGTCGCGATGGGGGAGGGCCGTACCTCGACGTCGAGGTGCAGCCGGTAGTCGCGTTCCGGGCGTTCCAGCACGCGATGTCGGGCCCCGCCTGAGGTCCTCAACCGTGGACATTGACGTGTCAGGTCTCGGCGGCCGGAACCCTGTCCCGCCGTCTCACGCGTCTTCTCGCGATCTCATGCCTGCTCATGCCGGTTGTACTCGGCCACCAGTCGCTTCGGCGCCTGCTGACGCCATGCCTCCTCCACGAGACTCCTGACGCGTTCCGCCGGAACTCTGCCGAGCTCGACCTGCAGCCCGAGGAAGCTCTTCCTCGCATCCGGGCGGCGTACGGCCTCGTAGGCGGACGGATCGGCTTGCGCGGCGTCGGCCGCCTGCTGCTCGGCGACGCAGAACACCGCCGTCGTCTCGTCGCTGCCCATGCCGAGGAAGGTCCGGCCCCGGACCTTGAAGACGGGAACGTGGAACCGGAAGTGATTGACCTCTTCGACCTCGGGCAGTGCCGTGGCCCAGCGCCGGATGTCGTCCGTAGTGGTCACAAAGGAACTATATTCACGTGCCCCGCGGCGACCGTCCCATCCGCCGATCCGCGCCCCCGTTCCCACAGCGCCTCCGCCGCGCGTCCCGAATGCTTTTCCCCCGATCTGTGTGAGCGTCGTCGCCTTCCGAAGATGCGACGATAAGCTTTCTGATCAGCAGGGCGTCCACGTCAGCCATCGCTCAGGGGCCACTCTGACGGGCGAAACGCGGGTCGGAGGGATCGGCTGCGTCGCGGCGAGAGATTTCTCCGGGGCCGTGTCGATCCGCGGGCCGCTCGTTCGACGTGTGGGTGCGAGGGCCGAGAGGCGGCCCCGCCGGACGAGGAGAACGCGATGCCGAAGTACCTGCTGATCATGCGGGGCACCGACGAGTCGAACGCGGCCATGATGGCCAACATCGACGAGATGATGGCCACGACCCGCCAGTTCATCGAGGAGATGGTCAAGGCCGGCGTTCTCCTCGCGGCGGAAGGGCTGGACGATCCGGGCCAGGGCGTCGTGGTCGACTTCAGCGGCGAGGCCCCGGTGGTCACGGACGGGCCGTACGGCGAGACCAAGGAACTGTTCGGGGGCTTCTTCCTGCTCGACGTCGCCTCGAAACAGGAGGCGGTCGAGTGGGCCAAGCGGGTCCCGGCGGCCCCCGGGTCCAAGATCGAGGTCCGGCGGGTGCCCGGGAGCGACGAGGTCCCGCAGGTCGACGAGTGATCACCAAGGACTGGGCCGGGCGCGAGAGCAACGGCCAGATCTGATGGGTACGGCCGATGTCGAGGCCGTCTGGCGGATCGAGTCGGCGCGGATCGTCGCCGCGCTGACCCGGTTCACCGGCGATTTCGAACTGGCCGAGGACGCGGCCCAGGAGGCGGTGGCCGAGGCGCTGGTGTCGTGGCCGCTCGCCTCTCCGGCGAATCCGGCCGGCTGGCTGATGGCCACGGCCCGGCGGCGGGCGATCGACGCGATCCGCCGCCGGACCGCCCTCCAGGACCGATACGCCCTGCTGGCGGCCGACTTGGCGGTCGACTCGGCGGTTGACGAAGAAATCGATCCCGACAAGATCGATGACGACGTGCTGGCGCTGATGTTCGTCAGCTGCCACCCGGTGCTCTCCCCCGAGGCCCGGGTGGCGCTGACCCTGCGCGTGGTCGGCGGCCTGTCCAGCGAGGAGATCGCCCGCGCGTTCCTCGTACCCGTGCCGACCGTGCAGGCCCGCATCACCCGGGGCAAGAAGACGATCGCGGCGGCCGGGGTGCCGTTCGAGCTGCCGCCGGCCGCCGAGCGCCGGGAGCGGCTGGGCGGCGTGCTCAGCGTCCTCTACGTGATCTTCACCGAGGGGTCGACGGCCACGTCGGGCGACCGGCTGCTGCGCCCCGACCTCGCGTACGAGGCGATCCGGCTGGCCCGCACGCTGGCCGCGCTGCAGCCGGACGAGCCGGAGGTGCACGGCCTGCTGGCGTTGTGCGAGCTGACGGCCGCGCGTTTCCCGGCCCGGACCGGCCCGGACGGTTCGCCGGTCCTGCTCGAGGACCAGGACCGGCGGCGGTGGGACTTCTCGGCGATTCGTCGTGGGCTGGCCGCGCTGGTCAAGGCATCGACTCGCGGCCTCGGCCCCTACGGCCTGCAGGCCGCGATCGCGGCCGCCCACGCGTCGGCGCCCTCGGTCGAGGCGACCGACTGGGACCGGATCGTGGTGCTCTACGAGGCGCTCGGCCGGGTCGCGCCCTCGCCGGTGGTCGAGCTCAACCGGGCCGTCGCCGTGGCCATGGCCTCGGGTCCGGCGCAGGCACTTGCCATCGTGGACGAGCTGATCGCCTTGGACCGGCTCCCCGGTTCGCATTTGGTTCCGACCGTACGCGGTGAGCTGCTGGCCCGGCTCGGCCGGCGACCGGAGGCGCGCGCCGAGCTGGAGCTGGCGGCCCGGCTGTGCGCCAACCAGCGCGAACGCTCGGTGCTGCTGCGCAAGGCGGCCGCGCTGGGCTGACTTCTCCAGCGCGGCCGGCCGGGATTCGAGCGCGGCCCGGATCCCGTCGATCGCGTCGGCCCGACGGCCAGGCGCAGCGGTGGCTCCGCCATGTCGGCGCCCGCGTCGATCGCGTCGGCCGGATCCCCGAACGCGAACGGCGGGAGCAGGTCCCTGGAAGCTTGAGCGCGCAATGCGGAAAGCCCGCGGCAAGGTGCAGGACCTTCCCACGGGCTTCCGATTCCACGACTTGCGGCACTACCTCACGTCGCTCCTGATTTCCTCGGGTGCTGACGTCAAGGTCGTTCAGGCTCGACGCGGTGCTCACCGCTCGGACGGAACCGAGGCAGAACCAGCCGGAAACCGCGCGATGAACATGCACGTCACCGCGCGGTCGCCGATCACACGTCGTAGATCTGATCCGTCCTGCTGGCTGACCTGCGGCGACTGCTCCGCACGCGCGTTGAGCTGCCCTTTCAGTGCTCGCCGGTTTTCATCGTTTCACGTTGCTTCTCGCGTTCATGTGCCCTGACTGTGCCCTGGAGCCTCCCGGTACCCGCCCGCGCCTGCTGGCGCATCCGCATGACCGCCTGCTTGCAAACGGGAGCCAGTCACGACGTAGAGGGCTCGTCGCCCTGTTCATTTGGTAGTTGAGGGTTGGTGACGGTTGGCTTTGTCAGGCAGGGTTGCTGTGTCTGGCTGCTGTACAGCGCTCCGGGTGTCGGCAGAAAACTATGCAGGGCGGCTCCTTCTTCTCTCCCAACAGGAACCAGTTGCGGCTGCGTTCGGGGGCGTGGTGGGGTGTCTGAGTGACCGACACGTCGGCGCAAGGGGAGTTCGCTGCCCTCCTCGCCCGCATCAGTGCTGACTCCACCATCATTGGCGCCGTCCTCAGCGGATCACAGGCACGGCAGGGCATGGCGACTCACCGTTCTGACTATGACATCTACTTGATCGCCGCCGATAGCAAGGCCGCAGGCGAGGAGCGCCGTGACTCCCGACTGGACGTCGCGGTCATGTCCCTGGAGGAATTCCGCACGCACGCGATGCAGGGGTCGGGCTGGGAGTGGAACAGGTACTCCTTCACGCACGCTCGCGTCCTGAAGGATCGCCCCGACGGTCTCATCAGTGAACTCGTCTCGCGCAAGGCAACGCTGTCCGTCCAAGAAGCCGAAGAGTTGGCCGCCAATGGTCTGGACACCTTCGTCAACGCCGCCTACCGCTGGCTGAAGAACCACCGCGACGAACGCGTCATTGAAGCCCGCCTGGACGCTGCAGAAAGCATTCCTCCCCTGCTGACCTTCATCTTCGCCCTCCAGCGCCGGGTCCGCCCTTATAACAAGTACCTCGCCTGGGAGCTGCGGAACCATCCCCTCGGCCCGGCTGTGTGGCGTCACGAGCGGCTGCTGCCACTGTTGGAAGCCGTCCTGTCGCACGCCGCCCCGCAGACTGCTCGCCAGATCTTCCTCAATGTGGAACCGCTCGCACGCACGGCCGGCCACGGCCCCGTACTGGACGCTTGGGGCGACGACCTCCACCTTCTGCGGCAAAGCCTCGATTGACCACGCCCCATTTCCATTGAGGCGTCTCATCGCTTCGCGCTCATGTCCCTCGCTCTGGGTTGCCCTCGCTTCCTTATCAGGCAACGCCAAACCCGTTCGAGCTGGTCCTAAACGCTCTCTATCTGCTGATGTCGTCCACGGCCATCTACCAGTGTCCGGGGTCGTCCGTCGGCGTTGTCACGCAGTTGGTCACGCAGGGCTTCCCCATCAGCGAAAGGGGCCCTCGCCGCTCGCGGTGATCGCGCGGACTATGAAGAGCAGGCACGCAACTATGAACATCATTACCGAGATGCGTATCCCGGACCTGCGCTCATCTGCAGAACGGTGCGGGAGGTTGGCCACGATGAACCAGATGAACGAGAAGCCCACGAGTGATACGGCGATCTGTAAAAGAGCCGAGGGAAGAAGTCGGAGCATGAGAGGAAATTAGCGCGCATCTGAAGACGCTTCGCTAGTATCAGGCGGGCCATCCTCGGATGCACCTGGTCTTTCGTCTGCCGTTGCCTCTCGTGCGGCCCCGCATGCTCGTACCCTGTCCTGATCTCTCGTCTGCCATCGTCCCACCGCGAAGCGGCAGCCGGGCTGCTGGGCTTGCCTGGGTCGATGGCGAGGGCGAGCGATCAGGACGCCCGTCGTCCACCGCCGCCGTCAGGACCGCTGAGAGGTTGGCGAAGACAGTCCGGACGTAGTTCGGCGCGAGCGACTTCTGTAGTCCGCGTGTCCACAACTGAATCACCGAGGGCCGTAGAGACCGCAGTTCCCGCCCGCCGAGCTCTGCACGGCGCGAGCCGTCGCGTCAGTGGGCGGAAAGCCGGGAGGACGGTTTCCACGCGCTACGGCATCACTTCGCGAGCGTGCTCCTTGCGGACGGCGTCGACGTGCGCAGCCTCGCAGAGTTCCTTGGTCACCGTGACCCCGGGTTCACGCTCCGGACGTACACGCACCTGATGCCCTCGGGGGAGGAGCGCATGCGAAAGGCCATCGACCGTGCCTTCGGTGCGGCGCCGGTAGATGGCCTTCCTGCGGACGTGAGTGCCCTGGATGTGCCCTGAACGGGGGCGTACGGCCTCCCGCCCAGGTCATCAGCTCAGAGGATCACACGTCGTAGTAGAGCTCGAACTCGTGCGGGTGCGGGCGGAGACGGATCGGGTCGACCTCGTTCTCGCGCTTGTAGGAGATCCAGGTCTCGATGAGGTCCGGCGTGAACACGCCGCCCTCCAGCAGGTAGTCGTGGTCGGCCTCGAGCGCGTCGAGCACCTTCTCCAGCGAGCCCGGCACCTGCGGGATGTTGCGGGCCTCCTCCGGCGGCAGCTCGTACAGGTCCTTGTCGACCGGCTCCGGCGGCTCGATCTTGTTGCGGATGCCGTCGATGCCGGCCATGAGCATGGCGGCGAAGGCGAAGTACGGGTTGCAGGACGGGTCCGGCACGCGGAACTCGATGCGCTTGGCCTTGGGGTTCGACCCGGTGATCGGGATGCGGACGCAGGCCGAGCGGTTGCGCTGCGAGTAAACCAGGTTGACCGGCGCCTCGTAGCCGGGCACCAGGCGGTGGTAGGAGTTCACCGTCGGGTTGGTGAAGGCCAGCAGCGACGGGGCGTGCTTGAGCAGGCCGCCGATGTAGTAGCGCGCCATGTCCGACAGACCGGCGTAGCCGACCTCGTCGTAGAACAGCGGCTCGCCGTCCTTCCAGAGGGACTGGTGGCAGTGCATGCCGGAGCCGTTGTCACCGAAGATCGGCTTGGGCATGAACGTGACCGTACGGCCCGCCTGGATGGCCGTGCTCTTGATGATGTACTTGTACAGCATCAGCTTGTCGGCCGTCTTGAGCAGCGTGCCGAACCTGAAGTCGATCTCGGCCTGGCCGGCGGTGCCCACCTCGTGGTGCTGCATCTCGGTCTCGATGCCGGCCTCGATGAGCTTGCGGACCATCTCCGAGCGCAGGTCGGTGAAGTGGTCCATCGGCGGGACCGGGAAGTAGCCGCCCTTGTAGCGGGGCTTGTAGCCCAGGTTGCCGCCCTCGGAGGCCTTGCCGGTGTTCCAGGCGCCCTCGATGGAGTCGATGTAGTAGTAGCCGGCGTTGGCGCGAGTCTCGAAGCGGACGTCGTCGAAGATGTAGAACTCGGCCTCGGGGCCGAAGTACACGGTGTCCGCGATGCCGGTGCCCTTGAGGTACTCCTCGGCCTTGCGGGCGACGTTGCGCGGGTCGCGGCTGTAGGCCTCGCCGGTCAGCGGGTCGTGCACGAAGAAGTTGATGTTCAGCGTCTTGTGCTGACGGAACGGGTCGAGCACGGCCGTGGACGGGTCGGGCAGCAGGAGCATGTCCGACTCGTGGATGGCCTGGAACCCGCGGATCGACGAGCCGTCGAACATGAGGCCGTCGGTGAAGACGTTGGGGCCGAAGTTCTCGGACGGGAAGGTGAAGTGGTGCGTCGTCCCCGGCAGGTCCGTGAACCTGACGTCAACGAACTGCACACCCTCGTCCCGGATGAACTTGAGGACGTCATCGGCGGAGTTGAACACTCTCGAACCTCCCAGGGGCATGGGCCAGCAACCCGAAAATAGGCCGATGCCGTTTCCGCCCCATGTCTCGATTGTTTCGCGCGTGTTAAGGGAAAGCGCTACCCGGGCGGTCGCGGCGATAACGTCGGCCCGCCGTTCCCCGGGCTCCATCGTACGACCTTCTCGCAGGTCAGGTGCCCAACGCGGCCGGGCAACGCGGCCCGCCGGAAACGCCGGACGCGCGGTTGTAGGGGTCGACGGGATCGCCGGAGGGCCGCGCTCCCTGCGGGTCGCCGGGGAATCGCGGATGAACGAATCCGTCGTCCGGGTCGCAATTCGCGCCGAAGAGGGCCGACCTGTCCGCGGCCAGCAGGACGACGAGCTTCCCGTCCTCCCGGTACGCCGAGAACTCGCTCCTGTGGTGCTCGACGACCCTCGTCACGATCAGGGGCGCGCCGGGGCGGCTGACCGGATGGACGAACAGGTAGTCCGTCTCGATCGTGACGCCTCCGCCGGCCCTTTCGGAGATCGTCGTCTCGCCGGAGACCTTCACGACGTCCCCGACCGGCTCGGCCGCGCCCGGGGCGAGGCTGAACAGCCACGACCGGGTGCCGGATGGACCGGTGTCGTCCAGGTGGCGCAGGAACGCCTCGCGCTGCCGGGGATTCAGCAGGCGGATGAACTCCTCCGGCCGTTCGCCCCGCATCGTGGCCGGATCGAGATGCGCGGCCGACAGCAGTCGCCGTACGCGCTGCAGGGCCTGATCGACCTCCTTCTCCGTGAGCCCGCCGAGCGCGCGCGCCGCGGGCATGGTCAGCCCCTGCTCCCCGCCGGCGTAATCGACGGCGGGAGTGCCGGCGAACGGACCGGCGGAGGGCGCCGGGACGGGGCCGTGGTCGAACAGGCCCTCCTCGCCGTCGGGGATCGGCGTCAGCACTGGCCCGGGCCGGGCGACCACCGGGCCGGAGATCATCAGGTCCTCGCCGCCGGAGGCCGGGCGCACGATGCCGAGCCTCTCCAGGACGTCGGGCCGCAGCACGACGACGAGCCCCACGAGCACGACCAGGCCCGCGATCACCACCAGCACGGCCGGGCGGCGCCGGCGTCCCGGCGGCGACGAGATCGACTCGGCCGCCGCGGTCATCCGCCGGATCTCGTCTTGGTCGAACTGCGCGACCAGCGCCTCGAAGCGCGCGTCGATGTCATCGGGGTCCGCCGGCCGCACGGTTCCCTCCAAAGCGCTCAGGTCGGAAACGATTCACGATACCGGGATTTCATGCGATGAACCTGCCCATGATGTACGCCTTCGCGGCCGGACGCCAGACCGGTGGCCCTCCCCGATACGCTGGGAAACCATGAGTGACCGGCAGCCGCGTTGGACGCAGACCTGGATCGGGGGCCCGCGGGCCGCCGGGGTGGACCTGGGCTATCCGGGGCAGCGCCTCGGCCTGCCCGAGCAGGGCCCCGGGGCGGTCGCGGGGTGGGGGCGCAGGATCGGCGCGGTCGTCGTCGACTGGCTGCTGTGCACCTGGGCCATCGCCGGCGGCCTGCTGCACGTCCAGGGCAACGACGTCGGCGCGGTCGGCCTCGGGATCTTCGCCGCGGAGTACGTCCTGCTGGTCGGCACGATCGGCATGACGCTGGGGATGCGCCTGTTCGGCATCCGCGTGGCCGGGCTCCACGGCGGGCGGCCGCCCTTCCTCGGCGTGCTGGTGCGCACGCTGCTGCTGTGCCTCGCGGTGCCCGCGCTCGTCTGGGACCGCGACCGGCGCGGCCTGCACGACCGCGCGGGCGGCACGGTCGTGGTCAACCTCTGACCCCCGCGGGGGTGGCCGGTCACGGCTCGACGAGGCCGGCGCGGATGGCGTAACGAGTCAGTTCGAGCCGGTCGCGCATGCCCAGCTTCTGCAGGATGTTCGCGCGGTGCCTGTCCACGGTCTTCACGCTGATGAAGAGCGTCTCCGCGATCTCCTTGGCCGAGTTGCCCTCGGCGATGAGTTTGACGATCTCCTCCTCCCGGGGCGTCAGGATGCTGTCCGGCATGCGCTCGCCCTGCCGGTCACGCCGGAGGTAGTCGCGGATGAGGGCGGTGACCGCGCCGGGGTAGAGGAAGGGCTCCCCGCGCATCGCCGCCCGGCAGGCCTCCAGGAGGTCCTGGTCGGCGACCGACTTGAGCACGTAGCCCGAGGCGCCGGCCTTGAGCGCCTCGAAGAAGTACTGCTCGTTGTCGTACATCGACAGGATCAGTATGCGGATGCCGGGCGCGCGTCGTGAGATCTCGCGCGCCGCCTGGATTCCGGTCATGCGGGGCATCGCGATGTCCAGGATGGCGAGGTCGATCTCCTCGGAGCGGGCGGCCTCGACCGCCTCGGCGCCGTCGGCGGCCTCCGCGACCACCACGAGATCGGGTTCCGCGTCGAGGATCAGCCGCAGCCCGCGGCGGACCAGCGCGTGGTCGTCCGCGAGCAGGATGCGGGTTCTACGGCTCTCCACGGCTCAGCTCTCCTTTACCGCGTGTGGGGGTACGACCAGACGCACGTCCGTGCCGCCGCCGGGCGGTGAGTCGACGGTCAGCCGGGCGCCGATGAGAAGGGCGCGCTCGCGCATCCCGCGGATCCCGGCTCCCTCCTTGTGGACGCCTCCGCGCCCGTCGTCGGCGATGCGCAGCGTGAGCTGTCCCTTATCCTGCGTGAGCGACAGCTCCACATGGCGGGCGTGCGAGTGCCTGGCCACGTTCGTCAGCCCCTCCTGTGCGATCCGGTAGAGGACGAGTTCGACCTCTCCGCTGAGGGCGGGCAGGCCGGTGTCGACCTCACGGGTGATCGGGATCCCGCTCGCCTGCGAGAAATCGCTGCTGAGCGCGCTCAGCGCGCTGTGCAGCCCGAGGTCCTCCAGGACCCCGGGCCGCAGTCGTCTGGCGACCTGCCGCACCTCGTCCAGGCTGCCACGGACCGTCTCCTGGGCGGAGCACAGCTCCTCCCGGAGCTCCTCGGGCGCCCGGTCGACGACGCGCTTGAGCGCCAGCAGCGCCACGGTGAGGCTCTGGCCGATCTCGTCGTGCAGCTCGCGCGCGATCCGCCGCCGTTCCCCCTCCTGCGCGGCCAGCGCGTACGCGCTGCTGGCGCTGCGCTCGGCTTCGAGCCGTTCGAGCATCTCGTTGAACGTACCGATCACTTGCGCGAGATCGCCGTTGCCGCTGTCGGTGAGCCGGTCGCCCGCTCTCAGCAGGTCGACCCGCCGCATGAGGGTGGTGAGCGCGCCGAGCGGGGCCAGGCTCTTGCGGATCAGCAGCGCGTTGGCTGTGATGATCAGGGCCAGTCCCACGGTCAGGACCGGTATCTCGGTGAGCAGGACCGGTGAGGACACCGTGGCCGGGGAGAGCGCGAGCACGAACGTCCCGACGGTGAAGACCAGCCCGTTGATCGCGAACAGCCGCCAGAACAGGGCCCGGGCCGGGTGCCGCGACCGCGGCGTCCTCGGCGGCCGGCCGGTTTGCGGGTCGGTGCGCTCGTTCACGGCTCACAGCCTGCTCGTCCTCGTACGCGGGTGTCCATGCGGGGTGCCCCCCATCGTGTGCGCGTTCCTACATGTCATACCTCTCCCGATATGGGTGCCGGACCCGATGGTGGTGGCCCACGCCCTCTCGAAGACTGAAACAGAGGCAACGACGGACGGGAGGGGGAGACGCGATGGCGCTGACAGGCCTTGGTCCGCCGCTCGCCGCGTGGGTCGTCATGGCCGGCGCGCTGCTGGTCGTGTCGGCCGCCGCCGTGCTCCGTGTCGTCAGGGAGGGAGAACGACTGGTGGTGTTCCGATTCGGCCGCCTCGCCGCGGTCAAGGAGCCCGGTCTCGCCGCCGTGCTGCCGGGTGCCGACCGCGCCGTACGCGTCCCGCTGGGCCCGGCCTTTCTCGATCTGCTGTGGCTCGACGCCGTCACCGCGGACGGCGTCGCGGTGACCGTGAACGGCACCGGGCTGGCGTCCGTGCGGGATCCGGCCTCCTATGCCCTGGACCTCGGCCTGTCGGAGTCGGCCACCCTCGCGGCCGCGGAGGCGGAGATTCGCGCCCACGTCGCGGAACGCGACCTGGCGGAGCTGGCTCAGCCGACCGGGGAGGCCCTGCGCGACCTGTCGGCGAGGATCAGCCGCCGCACCCGTGAGTGGGGAGTCGAGGTGACCGTCATCGACTTCCACCGCGTAGAGGTGCGGCTCAAGGCAGACCTCGTCCGCTGGGCCGAGGGCTACGCGACCCGCGCGGAAGCGGCGCGGAACGGACCCTGATCCCGGCCCTGTCACCGATCGGAGGTACCTGAGATGGACGTGACCCGCGCCACCCTGCCCGGCATCGCCACCGTGGTGCACCAGTGCGTCACCCGCGACGGCCAGCGCTTCGGCGTGCTCGTGGAGAAGTCCGGCCGTCGCCGGCTTCTCGTCTACAACCCGGCGGAGCCCGACACGCTGCTGCAGGCGATCAACCTGGACCAGCGCGAGGCCGACCAGCTCGCCGACATCCTGCACAGCAGGCCCGTCCTCGATCGGCTCGCCCATCTCGAACGCCGCTTCGCCGAGTTCGCAGAAGCGGCCAGGTGAACCATGCCGAGAACCGTACGTCTCCCCGATCGATGTGATGGCCTGATGCGAGCGCGCGATGTCGTTGTGAACCTGCCGACGGTGACCGTCCACGACCCCGTCGCCAGGGCTGTGCGGATCATGGTGCTGAACCGGATGCCCGGGTTGATCGTGGTGGACGACAGGAGGCGGCCGGGATGGGTGCTTCCCGGCACCCAGGTTCTGCGTCTCGTGGTTCCCGGGGCCTATCAGGAGGATTCGGCACTCGCCCGCGCGGTCGACGAGGCCCACGCCGACCGCTTCTGGCAGGAACTGGCCGGCATAACGGTGGGGGACTGCCTGCCGTCCCAGCCGCCCAGGCCGGTGACGGCGCCTCTCGACGCGACCCTGCTCGAAGTGGCCGCCCTCATGACCCGGCTCCGCAGCCCCATCGTCGCGGTCGTCGGTCGCGACGGCACCCTGGCCGGGGCGATCACGCTGGAGAGGCTGCTCACCAGTCTGGCGATTCTCCCGCCGGCTGACTGACCGCCACGAGTGAGCCGCGGGGGCCGCCCCCGCCCTTTTCGGTCGCAGACCCTGTCGCGTCTGTCACGTCGCGTCGTGCGACATGTCCATGATCCGGAGGTTTTGTCATTCACCGCTTCGCCACGCCGTCGTCCTCGCGGCGCCCTCCCACCGGGACGCCGCCCCGGAACTCCGGCCGCCACGCGCTCACCGCCGGACCCCCGGGGCGCCACACGTGAGCGCGGTCGTCTCCTTCACGATCTTCCTGGTGGCCTTCGTCTTCATCGCGTCGGAGAAGGTGCACAAGGTCAAGGTGGTCCTCGTCGCCGCGGGCGCGATGGCCGTCCTGGGGCTGATCCCCGGCGACGAGGTGTTCTTCTCCGAGACCGCCGGCATCGACTGGAACGTCGTCTTCCTGCTGCTCGGCATGATGATCATCGTCGGCGTCGTCAAGCACACGGGGGTCTTCGACTACCTCGCCATCTGGGCGGCGAAGAAGTCCAAGGGCCGGCCGTACCGGCTGATGGTCATGCTGATGGTCATCACCGCGATCGCCTCGCCGTTCCTCGACAACGTCACCACGATCATGCTCGTCGCGCCGGTCACCGTGGTCGTCTGCGACCGGCTTAGCATCCCGGCTCAGCCGTACCTGATCGCCGAGGTCCTCGCGTCCAACATCGGCGGCGCGGCGACGCTCATCGGCGACCCGCCCAACATCATCATCGGCAGCCGCGCCGGGCTGACGTTCAACGACTTCCTGGCCCATCTGGCACCGATCGTGGTCGTCATCTTCGTGGTGTTCGTGCTGCTCACCCGGGTGATCTTCCGCAAGTCGTTCCGCTACCAGCCGGAGCGGGTGGCCGCGGTGATGGCGCTGCAGGAACGGCGGGCGATCACCGACCCGCGTCTGCTCGTGCGGTGCATGATCGTGCTCGGCGGGGTCGTCGCCGGGTTCTGCCTGCATGCCGTCGTGCATGTGGAACCGTCGATCGTCGCACTGGTGGGTGCCGGGGTGATGCTGCTGGTGTCCCGCGCCGACGTGACGGACGTCCTGCGCGAGGTCGAGTGGAGCACCCTGGTCTTCTTCATGGGCCTGTTCGTCATGGTCGCCGGGCTGGTGAACACGGGTGTCATCGCGACGATCGGCGGCTGGGCCGTCGGCGCGCTCGGCGACGACCACTTCCTCGCGGCCACGGCGCTGCTGTTCGGTTCCGGCGTGCTCGGCGCGTTCTTCGACAACATCCCCTACGTCGCCACGATGGTGCCCGTCGTCGAGGAGATGGTCGCCCAGGCCCCGGACGCGCGAACCGGGCAGGCGCTGTGGTGGTCCTTCGCCCTGGGGGCCGACTTCAGCGGCAACGGCACCGCGGTGGCGGCGAGCGCCAACGTCGTGGCCGTCGGCATCGCCGCCCGGACCGGCCACCGCATCGGCTTCTGGCAGTTCACGAAGTACGGCGTCCTCGTCACCGCGCTGAGCATCGCGATGGCCTGGGTGTACGTCTGGGTGCGTTACTTCGCCTGACGCCGCCCCCGCCGGGGCCTACGACATGGCCCTGACGCACTGGAAGATCGCCGTACCGGGGAGCAGGCGGCCCCGCAGCGGGCTCCAGCCTCCCCAGGTGCGGTCGTGGCCCGGCGGCCACTCCGGCTCGGTCAGGCCGGTCAGGGCGAGGCCGGAGGCGGCGATCAGGCCCACCCAGTCGCCCATCGTCCGGTGGTGCTCCACGTACGACGGCTCGCCGTCATCGCCGAACTCGACGTACGGCGACCGGTCGAAGTAGGGCCGGTCGGCGGTCAGGCCGCGCGGGCCGGGATCGTCGGGGAAGGCCCACCGCACGGGGTGGCTGACGGAGAACACGAACCGGCCGCCCGGCCGCAGCACCCGGCGCACCTCGGCCAGCACCGCCCCGGCGTCGGCGACGAACGGCAGCGCCCCGTAGGCCGAGCACGCGAGGTCGAACGACTCGTCCGCGAACGGCAGCGCCTCGGCGTCGGCCTGGACGACGGGCAGCCTCACCCCGCCGGTCATGTCGATGCGCCGAGAGTGCTGCAACTGCCGGTAGGACAGGTCGACGCCGGCGACCGCCGCGCCCTGCCCCAGCAGCCACCGGCCGCACTGGCCGGCGCCGCACCCGATCTCCAATATCCGGCGCCCCGCCACGTCGCCGAGCAGCCGGGCCCCGGCCTCGTCCAGGCCCTCGGGGCACCACACGAAGCCGTCGTCGCGCAGGAAGCCGCCGTGCTCGGCCTGGTACTCGTCGGCCGCGCCGTCCCACCATCCCCGGTTGGCCCGTGAGGTCTCCGATCGGGAGACCGGCCGCCTTCCGACACCCACCCTGTCGTCTTCCGATCGGGTCAGCGCATCTTGGGGCCGCGCGGCATCCGGGCGCCCTTGGGGATGGGGCCCTTCGGCATCGGGATGGCCGGGGTGAGGGCGCGCATCCGGTTGTTGACCTCGGACACCGCGCCCTTCTTCAGGTTGCGGGGCAGCTTCATCATGTGCCGCTGGAGCTTGGCCAGCGGGACCTGGCCCTCCCCGTCACCGCACTGGACGTCGTACACGGGCACGTCGACCGCGACGCGCTGCACGCGCTTCTTCTCCGCGACGAGCATGCGCTGCACCCGGTTCGACGGACCCTCGGAGACCAGGATGACCCCCGGATATCCGACGACCCGGAAGACGAGGTCCTGGTCGCGGTTGACCGCGACCGGCTTCTCCTCGACGTACCAGGTGCCGCGCAGGCTCTGCAGGATCGCGTACGTCGCCCCCGGCTGGCCGTGGAGCATCGAGTACTGCGCCCTCTGCGCCAAGCGGCTGAAGACGATCATCCCCACCAGTACGGCGGCGAAGACGCCGAACACGATCCACGTCCAGCCGAAGATCACGCCGATGACGACGAACAGGACGAGCGTGCCCAGAGCCGACGCGTAGACGATCGGCATACCCTTGGGGTTCGCCTGCTGAATGATCTGTGCGACCATCCGGAGTTGCTTGAGGCGTCCCGGAGCCGCTGCGTCTTTCGCCATGGTCTGAAGGATACAAACCTTGAGCTGACTTAATGAAAACGAGACTCGCCCACGCGGGCGGCGATCGCCTGCTGGTACAGACGGCCGGCCCGGTAGGACGAGCGCACCAGCGGGCCGGACATGACGCCGGCGAAACCGATCTCCTCGGCCTCCTGCTGGAGCTCCACGAACTCCTCGGGCTTGACCCAGCGGTCCACGGGGTGGTGGCGCTGGGTGGGGCGCAGGTACTGCGTGATGGTCACCAGGTCGCAACCGGCCTCGTGGAGGTCGCGCAGCGCCTGGGTGATCTCCTCGCGCTCCTCGCCCATGCCGAGGATGAGGTTCGACTTAGTGACCAGCCCCGCCTCGCGGGCCATGCTGATCACCGCCAGCGAGCGCTCGTAGCGGAACGCGGGCCGGATCCGCTTGAAGATCCGGGGCACGGTCTCGATGTTGTGCGCGAAGACCTCGGGCCTGCTGGAGAAGACCTCCTCGAGCTGGCCGCGGTCGCCGTTGAAGTCCGGAACCAGCAGTTCGACGCCGCACCCGGGCACCATCTCGTGGATCTGCCGGGCGGTCTCCGCGTACAGCCAGGAGCCGCCGTCGGGCAGGTCGTCACGGGCGACGCCGGTCACCGTGGCGTAGCGCAGGCCCATCTGCCGCACCGACTCGGCGACGCGGCGCGGCTCGTCCCTGTCGTACTCGGCCGGCTTGCCGGTGTCGATCTGGCAGAAGTCGCAGCGCCGGGTGCACTGGTCGCCGCCGATGAGGAAGGTGGCCTCGCGGTCCTCCCAGCATTCGGAGATGTTGGGACAGCCCGCCTCCTGGCACACGGTGTGCAGCCCCGCGCCCTTCACCAACGACTTGATCTCGTTGAAGTTGGGGCCGTTGCGCAGCCGCGTCTTGATCCACGGCGGCTTCTTCTCGATGGGGGTCTGGCTGTTGCGCACCTCCAGGCGGAGGAGCTTTCGGCCTTCAGGAGCGACGGTCATGCGACTTCCTTCACAGCACTCCGCGGCAGCGGTCCGCGGGCCCGGGGTCCGAGCGGGAGCACGGGGCCCTGCGCCGTACGCGGGCCTGCGTGCCAGTCGGAACGCTCGTTCACGAGCCCAGCTTATTACCTGCCTTCAGGTGATCCGGGACAGCTCCCGGACCGCCCGCCCGAGGTGGCGGGACAGCTCGGCGTCGATCCGGTCCGACTCGCCGGAGCCGAGGCCCACCGCGCCGTCGTCGACGCCGGCCGATTCGAGGAGGACGGCCCTGAGCGCCGTCGGCGGCTCCGCCTGCCAGGCGGCCTGCCCGGCGAGGGAGGCCTCACGGCGCGCGGCCACCAGGCCGGGATCGGGGTCCCTGGAGAGGACGGCGCGGCGGATCTCCTCAGCCGTCTCCCCGCGCCTGGCCGCGGCCATGACGGGGGTGAGGCGGCTTTCCGCAGTGGTGAGCGCGTCGACGTACTCGACCACGGCCCGCGACGAGACGGCGCGGGCCGCGACCTGGTCGGCGTAGTAGACGGCGTGCTGCGACTGGGCGGAGACGAGCCGCCGCAGCGCGAGCTCGGCGAGCAGCAGCGGCCACACCAGCACCCAGCCGGTGACCTTGCCGATCGCCTGCGACGCCATCCTGCCCCCTGGAACGGCGCTGTGTCCGTCCAGCAGGGGGTCGCCGAAGTCGCGGTACCGGTCCACCCGCATGCCCATCAGGGCGTGCCGCCACTCTCCCGTGGTGGCGAGCGCGGCCGGGACGAGCAGGCCGCGGCCGGGGTCGCCGCTGACGTCGCGCGCGAGTTCCGCGCCGAGCATGCCCGCCCGCTCGCGCGGCGTCAGGGTGAGCAGCAGCGGAAGCCCGACGAGCAGCACGGGCCGCCGCCGCACCCGGGCCCACACCCCGGTCCGCAGGTGGGCGCACCGGAAGAGGCGGTCGTGCAGGTAGATCGCGGCGGGGGGCGCCGCGCCGACCGCCCCGGCGATTCGGTCGGCCACCTCGAACAGGGTCGGCGCCTGCTCCCTGGTGACCTCCTCGACGCCGTCCGGCGGCCGGACCGTCCGGGGCCTGGTCAAGATCGCGATGGCGACGAGCGCGCCGCCGAACAGCCAGCCGAGCACGTTGCCGTGCCAGTCGACGACGATGAGGACGCCGCAGGCCAGGATGGCGGCGGTCGCCGCGTGGACGACGGCCGACAGCGCGAGGGAGACCAGCCTGGCGGCCGTCCAGCGGGGCGGCCTGTCCAGCCGCAGGCCCCGCAGCCGGAGGAACCGCCTCCTGGCGTCACGGGGAAGCGGATCGGTGTGGACCTCGCCGGGGGGTGAGGAGAGGCGCATGCCGCGAGTATGTCCGAGCACATCTCGCTCGGCGAGACCTTGAAATAGTGCAGCCGATTGCAAATTTGAAGTAGAGTGCAGAAATGGCCGAGGGACTGCGGGAGCGCAAGAAGCGGCGGACCCGGCAGCGCATCGCCGAGGCGGCGGTCGGGCTGTTCGTCGAGCGCGGCTTCGACAACGTCACGATGGCCGAGGTGGCGGAGGCCGCGGAGGTGTCGGTGAACACCGTCTACAACTACTTCCAGGCCAAGGAGGACCTGGTCCTTCCGCCCGAGGAGGCGTCGCCGCGGCGGCTGGCCGACATCGTGCGGGAGCGGCCGGCGGGCCAGTCGGCGGCTGTCGCGGTGCTGGAGCGCCTGCGCCGGGAGATACACGGGCGCGAACGCACGGTCGGGCTGAGTGCGGGATTCGGGCGCGTGCTGGAGATGATGCGGGCCGCCCCCACGCTGACCGCCCGGCTTGAGGACCTCGGCCGCGAGATGACCGACGCGCTGGCGGTCGCGCTGGCCGAGGAGACCGGCGCGGACGCCGGCGATCCGCTGCCGCGCGTGGTCGCCTGGCACATCGGCTGTCTCCACTCGCTGGTGTACGCCGAGATCGGGCGGCGGACGGCGGCGGGGGAGAGCCCGGACGCCATCGCGGCCGCCGTGCTGGAGTTGCTCGACGTCGCCGAGAGCCTCCTGGGCGAGCGCGCCCGCACCTATGCCGTACGAGAGGGACGACCGTGTTCAGAGTGACGATCAGAGGGAAGTTCAAGGGCCTCGACGACGCCGGCCGGGCCGCCGTGACGGCGGCGGGCGGCGCGGCCTACACCGAGGGCGGCACGTTCACCCACGACGCGAGCGTGTCCGCCTTCACCTTCCGCTGCCAGGTGCCCGCGGGGCCGGACGACGGCGAGGAAGAGGCCGCGCTGGGGGCGATGGCCGCGCTGGACGCGCACGGGCACCCGTACGAGATCCTGCAGCTCGCGGTGACCGACATGCGCCAGATCAAGATCCGCCGGAAGGGCCGCGGCGCGTAGCCCTCAGGCGAGATCCTCCTCGTACAGGTCGTACGGCTCCTCGCCGAGGGCCTCGGCGAGGCGCTTGCCGGCGAACGGGATGACCTCGTCGACCGTGATCCGCCGGCCGGTCTCGGCCGCCAGCGACGTGACCCCGGCGTCGTCACCGGTGATGCGGGTGTACCAGCTCAGGTCGTTGACGCAGTTGAGCGCGAAGCCGTGCATGGTGACCCCGCCGGAGACCCGGATGCCGATCGTGCCGAGCCTGCGGTCGGGCAGCCCGTGCGCGGGGTCGCCGGGCACCCACACCCCGCCGCGGCCCTCGACCCGCCGCGCCGTCAGCCCGAAGTCGGCGCAGACCTGGATCAGGACCTCTTCCAGCAACCGGATGTAGGCGACCACGTCGCCGATGCGGATGATGGGGTAGCAGACGAGCTGCCCCGGGCCATGCCAGGTGATCTTCCCGCCTCGGTCCACGTCGATGACCGGCGTGCCGTCGACCGGCCGCTCGTGCGGCAGCGTCCGCTTGCCCGCCGTGTAGACGGGGGCGTGCTCCAGGATGAGGCACACGTCGGAGATCTCGTCGGCCGCCCGCCGGGCGTGCAGCCGCCGCTGCAGGGTCCACGCCTGCTCGTACGGTACGTCGACGCCCAGGCGGACGATGGCCACGCCCTTCACGTTCCCATCGCCCTTCACGTTCACAGCGTAGAGGTCAGCAGCCGGGGCTCGATACGCAGCTCCTTCACGGCGGGCCCGTCCCGCTCGATCCGGTAGGCGTATCCCTCGGGGTCGGTGGTCACGGCCTGGATGAACTCCGTGCCCACGTAGTGGAGCGCCACGCCCTCGTCGGCGGCGTACCCCTCGGGCAGCTCGCCCGACGCGACCGACTCGTGCAGCAGCGCCCGCCGCTGGGGGTCGGAGTTGTAGTGGACGCCGCAGGAGTAGGGGAGCAGGCCCAGGCCCTCGGCCCAGGGCCGCAGCCTCGGCCCGAACGAGTCGGTGTTGCCGCCGACGTGCCAGCACAGCGCGCCGGCGCTCTGCCCGGACAGCACGATCCCGGCCCGCCACGCCTCGGCGAACGCCTCGTCCAGGCCGTGCAGCCGCCACAGCGCGGCGAGGTTGGCGACGCTGCCGCCGCTCACGTAGATCGCGTCCTGCTCCAGGATCCACTCGCGGGGGTCCTCGACGTTCGGCATCGGGAAGACCGTCAGGTGGCTCACCTCGACGTCCCAGCGGGTGAACGCGCCGTACATCTTGAGCAGCCAGTCGGCGTCGTCGCCGGTGGCCGTGGCGAGCAGGCCGAGCTTGGGCCGGTCCTGCCCGGTCAGGTCGAGGACGTAGCGCAGCAGCGCGGTCGGCTCGATGAACCCGTACCGCTCCGTCTGCCGGAATGACCCGCCTCCGATGGCGACGATGTGCGATTGCCCGATGCGGCTCATGCCCACCACTTCCGTTCCCGGATCGAATGACTCTTTAGAGTACGGCGGCCAGCGCCTCGCCGATGGTGGGATGGGCGAACCGATGACCTGCGTCGAGCAGCCGCCGGGGGAGCACCCGCTGGCCGGCGAGCAGGGCCTCGTCCGCGAACTCCCCGAGCGCCAGGCGCAGCGCGAGACGCGGGGTCGGCAGCGGCATCGTCGGGCGCCGCAGCGCCTTCGCGAGAGCGGCGGTGTAGCCGGCGTTGGTCACCGGCTCGGGAGCCGTGAGGTTCACCGGCCCGGCCAGCTCGTGCGCGAGCAGGAAGCGGACCGCGTCCACCCAGTCGGGCAGCGAGATCCACGAGACGTACTGCCTGCCGCTGCCGAGCACGGCGCCCGCGCCCATCTTGAAGATCGGCAGCATCCGGGCGAGCGCGCCGCCCCGGCCGCTGAGCACGACGCCGCTGCGCAGTGGCGTCACCCGCACGCCCGCCTCTCCCGCGGGTGCGGTGGCGGCCTCCCAGGCGCGCACCAGATCGGCCAGGAAGCCCGTGCCCGGCGGCGCGGACTCGTCCACCTCACGGTCGCCGGTGTCGCCGTAGAAGCCGATCGCGGAGGAGGACAGCAGCACCCGCGGTCCGCCCTCGGCGCGGGCCATCGCCTCGGCGAGGGCACGCGTGCCGGTGACGCGGCTGTCCACCAGCTCCCGCTTGTACGCCTCGGACCACCGGCGGTCGCCGATCCCGGCGCCGGCCAGGTGGACGACGGCGTCCGCGCCCTCCAGCGCCCCGGGGTCGAGCACGCCGCCCGCCGGGTCCCAGAAGCGCTCGTCGGGCCCGGCGGGCGGGCGCCGTACGAGCCGGCGCACCTCGTGCCCGTCGGCGCGCAGCGCGCTCACCAGAGCCGTCCCGAGCAGTCCCGAGGAGCCCGTCACCACTGTCGTCGTCTCCACACACGGGTCACTACCCCCGCGAGGAGCGGTTCCGCCGCGGCTGCGCGAGGCGGCCGGGCGGATGTTCTCGACGACGGGGCCGGAGACGGCGAGGGCCGCCCCGCGAAGCGCGGGACGGCCCCGATGGCGTCCGGGGGTACGGCTCGCGCCGCTCCCGGGCGTACGGCTACGCCAGGCCGAGCTGGGCCTCGAAGCGGCCCTCCTCGAGACGGTGCTTGAGCGTCGTGAGGAAGCGGGCCGCGTCGGCGCCGTCGACCAGGCGGTGGTCGTAGCTGAGCGCGAGGTACACCATCGAGCGGACCGCGATGACCTCGCCCTCCGGAGTGTTCACGACGACCGGGCGCTTGACGACCGCGCCGGTGCCCAGCATGCCGACCTGCGGCTGGTTGAGGATCGGCGTGTCGAACAGCGCGCCCCGGCTGCCGGTGTTGGTCAGCGTGAACGTGCCGCCGGTGATCTCGTCAGGGCCCACCTTGTTGGTGCGGGTGCGCTCGGCCAGGTCGGCGATCTTACGGGCGAGCCCGGCGATGTTGAGGTCGCCCGCGTTCTTGATCACCGGGACGAGCAGGCCGCGCTCGGTGTCGGTCGCGAAGCCGAGGTGCTCGACGTCGAAGTAGGTGACCTCGTTGGTCTCGCTGTTGATCGTGGCGTTCAGCTTCGGGTGCTGCTTGAGCGCCTCGACCGCGGCCATCGCGAAGAACGGCATGAACGACAGCTTCACGCCCTCGCGCCGCTGGAACTCGTCCTTGGCCCGGTCGCGCAGGCGGGCGATGCGGGTGACGTCGACCTCGACCACGGTGGTGAGCTGGGCCGAGACCTGCAGCGACTCCACCATGCGCTTGGCGATGGTCTGCCGCAGGCGCGACATCTTCTCGGTACGGCCGCGCAGCGTGGTGTCCACCCGCACCTCCGACGCCGCGGGCGCGGCGGCGGCCGGGGCGGCGGGCGCCTGGGCCGGGGCGGGCGCCGCCTGCGGGGCCGCAGGAGCGGCGGCAGCGGCGGCGGCCTGCTCGCGCTGGACGCGGGCGGCCTCGATCACGTCCTGCTTGCGGATCCGGCCGCCGACGCCGGTGCCGGTCAGCGCGTCGAGGTCGACGCCGTGCTCGGCGGCGAGCTTGCGGACCAGCGGCGTGACGTACGGGCTCTCGCCGGACGAGGGCAGCGGGGTCGGCTCGCTCGGCTGCGCGGCCGGCGCCTGCTGCTGCGGAGCCGGGGCCTGCGGGGCCGGGGTGGGCGCGGGCGCCGGGGGCACCGGCTGCGGCGTCACCACGGCGGGCGCGGGCTGCGGGATCGACGAGATCGGTGCGGCGGGAGCGGGCTCGGGCGCCGCCGCCTGCGCCGGGGCCGGAGCGGGCTCCGGCTCGGGCTCGGGCTGCGGAGCGGGAGCCGGCGCCGCCGGCTCGGCGGCGGCCGGAGCGGCGCCCGCCTCGGAGTCGATCAGGGCGAGCTCGGCGCCGACCTCGACCGTCTCGTCCTCGGCAACGATGATCTTGGTCAGGTAGCCGGCGGACGGCGAAGGGATCTCGGTGTCGACCTTGTCGGTGGACACCTCGAGGAGCGGCTCGTCGGCCTCGACGCGGTCGCCTTCCTTCTTCAGCCAGCGTGTGACGGTGCCCTCGGTAACGCTCTCGCCGAGCTGGGGCATGGTTACGGAGACCGGCATGGTGTCTTCTTCTCTCGCGTTCGCTAGGAGGGCTTCAGTTGTGGACGTGCAGCGGCTTGCCGGCCAGGGCCAGCATGGCCTCGCCGAGGGCCTCGGACTGGGTCGGGTGCGGGTGGATGAGCTGGGCGACGTCGGTGGCGGTGGCCTCCCAGTTGAAGATCAGCTGAGCCTCCGCGATCAGCTCGCCCACCCGGCCGCCGACCATGTGGACGCCGAGCACCCGGCCGTCGCGCTCGGCGACGACCTTGACCTCGCCCTGGGTCTGCAGGATCTTGCTCCTGCCGTTGCCCGCGAGGTTGTAGCTCAGCTCGACGACGTCGTGACCGCGCTCGCGGGCGACCGACGTGGCGATGCCCACCGACGCGACCTCGGGCTCGGAGTAGGTGATGCGCGGCACGCCGTCGTAGTCGATCGGCACCGGGTTCAGCCCGGCGATGTGCTCGGCGACCAGGATGCCCTCGGCGAAGCCGACGTGGGCGAGCTGCAGCGTGGGGATCAGGTCGCCCACGGCGTACACGCCCGGCACGCTGGTCTGGCAGAACTCGTTGACGAGCACGTAGCCGCGCTCCATCGTGACGCCGTTCTCCTCGTAGCCGAGGCCGGCCGAGACCGGGCCGCGGCCGACGGCGACGAGCATGATCTCGGCGTCGAGGGTCTTGCCGTTCTCCAGGGAGACGACGACCCCGGTGTCGGTGGTCTTGACGCTCTCGAACCGGGCGCCCAGCTCGTACTTGATGCCACGGCGGCGGAAGGCGCGCTCCAGCAGCTTCGAGCTGGACTCGTCCTCCAGCGGCAGCAGGTGCGGCAGCGCCTCGACGATCGTGACCTCGGCGCCGAACGAGCGCCACACGCTGGCGAACTCGACGCCGATGACGCCGCCGCCCAGGATGACCACCGAGGACGGGACCCGGTCGAGCACCAGCGCGTGGTCGCTGCTGATCACCTTTTCGCCGTCGATGTCCAGGCCGGGCAGCGACTTCGGCACCGAGCCGGTCGCCAGCACGACGTTGCGGCCCTCGTACACCTGGTCGCCGACCACCACGCGGTTGGGACCGGCCAGGCGGCCCTCGCCCTCGACCACGGTGATCTTCTTGCTCTTGATGAGCCCGGCCAGGCCCTTGTAGAGGCCCCCGATCACCTTGTCCTTGTACGCGTGGACGCCGGGGACGTCGATGCCCTCCAGCCGGGTGCGGACGCCGAACGACTCGCCCTCGCGGGCCTGGTCGGCGAGCTCGGCCGCGTGCAGCAGCGCCTTGGTGGGGATGCAGCCGCGGTGCAGGCAGGTGCCCCCGACCTTGTCCTTCTCGATGAGGACGACGTTCATGCCGAGCTCGGCCGCCCGCAGGGCACAGGCGTAACCACCGCTACCGCCACCTAGGACGACGATGTCGTAGGGGCCGCTGCCATCAGCCACTGGAATGCTCCTTGGTCGTATTCGCACCGCCGGGTGGACCCGGCAGCATCTTTTCACTTGTCCCGGAAGATCGTGGCCCCGGCCCGGGCCCGCACGGGCACGCCGTGGTGGAGCCGTCTTCCTGTTCGAACAGCCCGCGCGGGCTCTTTCTGTTAAACAGCCTGCGCGGACGTGCCGTTCCCCGCGTAGCGCTCGGCGACGGCGACGAGCGTGCGGGTCAGGGCGCCGGTGCCGCCCTTGGGCGTGTAGCCGTGCGGCTCGCCCTTGTTGAACGCCGGCCCTGCCATGTCCACGTGCGCCCAGCGGACGCCCTCGGGGACGAACTCCCGCAGGAAGATGCCCGCGGCGAGCATGCTGCCCCACCGCTCGGGCTGGAGGTTGGCGATGTCGGCGACCGCGGAGTCGAGCCCCTTGCGCAGCTCGGCGGGCAGCGGCATGCCCCAGGCGCCCTCGCCCTGCTCGCCGGCGATGCGGACGATCTCCTCGCGCAGGGCGTCGTCGTTGGCCATCACGCCGGCCGTACGCCACCCGAGCGCGACGATCTGGGCGCCGGTCAGGGTGGCGACGTCGATGATCACGTCGGGCTTGTCCTCGGTGGCGCGGGCGATGCCGTCGATCAGCACCAGGCGGCCCTCGGCGTCGGTGTCGAGCACCTCGACCGTCTTGCCGCTGTAGGTGTGCAGGACGTCGGAGGGGCGCTGGGCGCTGCCCGAGGGCATGTTCTCGGCCAGGCAGAGGTAGCCGACCGCGTTGACGCGCAGGCCCAGCCGCGCGATCGCGACGAGCGCGCCGAACACGGCTCCCGCGCCGCCCATGTCCGACTTCATCCAGTCCATGGAGGCGGAGGGCTTGAGCGACAGGCCGCCGGAGTCGAAGGTGATGCCCTTGCCGACGAAGGCGACCTTCCGGGAGGCCTCGGGGTGGCTGTAGGCGACGCGGACCAGGCGCGGCGGGTTGACCGAGCCCTGGCCGACGCCGACGATGCCGCCGTAGCCGTCCTCCTTGAGCCTGACCTCGTCCAGCACCTCCACCGACAGACCGGCCTCGCCGCCGGTCTCCTGGGCGATCTCGGCGAAGCGCGCGGGCCACAGGTCGGACGGCGGCGTGTTCACCAGGTCGCGGACGAGGGTGACGGCGTCGGCGAGCGTCGCCGCGCGGGCGACGGCCTCCTCGGCCCCGGCCGCGCCGGACAGGACCGCCAGCTCGCCGACCGGCGGCTTGCGGTCACCGCCGGTGCGGTATCGCGTGAAGTCGTAGGCGCCCAGCAGGCCGCCCAGCGCCACGGCCTCCGCCTCGGCGGCCGTACGCGCGGGCAGTGCGAGCGCGGCGGACGCTGTGCCGGGGAGGGAGCGGACGGCCGCTCCGGCCGCACGGCGCAGGGTTTCCAGGTCGTAGCCGTCCTCGGGTGCGTCGCCGAGGCCCACGGCGACGGCGACGGGCGCGGGCAGCGCCCCGAGGGTCGGGAACTTGACGACCTCCTCGGCCTTGCCGGTGAACCCCATGGTGGTGAGGATCTCGGCGAGTCGTCCGTCCAGGGCCTGGTCGAGGCCTTCGCCTCCGGGAGCCGGGCGTGGACCCTCCGGGGTCGTGTGGACGGCGATTATGAGAGCACTGGTCTCGATGGAGACCGCGTCAGATGCGTTTATGCGCACTGTGGTCACGTGAGCCGATGCTAGCTGGGCTTACTCGGCTACGCATAAACGAGGGTTCATCCTACCTATCGGTAATCTTGATGATGCCAATGAAACTAGCACCATCGCGATCTTTCGGACAGATGGTGCTAATGTTCATAGCATCATGTTGCTCACGCTCGATCTCAACGATCCGCGGCCCCTGCACGAACAGGTGGCCGCCGCCATAAGGCGCGCGATCGGGGCCGGGGACGTCGCCCCAGGAGATCGGCTGCCGCCGGCCCGCGACCTGGCCCACGCGCTGGGCGTCAACGCGAACACGGTGCTGCGCTCACTGCGCGACCTGCGGGACGAGGGGCTGCTGGAGTTCCGCCGCGGGCGCGGCGTGTCCGTGCTGCGGCGGCCGGACGGCCGCGCGGCGCTCAGGACGCGTGCGCGCGACCTGCTCGACGAGGCCGCCAGATATGGCCTCACCGCGGACGACGTCGTCGCCCTCATCAAGGACCTCAGCGAGGAAATGGCATGACAGCCGACAGTTCCGTGACCGGTTTCCGCACCCGATTCCAGCTGGCCGCCGCGGCCTGGGCCGTCCTGGTCACCGCCGTGCTCGTGGCGGCGCCGCTGGCGTTCGCCGGCCGCCTGCCCGACCCCCTTGCCACCCACTGGGGGCCGTCAGGGCGGCCCGACGGCTCCATGCCGTTCGCCGCCTTCGTGCTCCTCCCCGTGGTGTGGGCCGTCGTCGCGGGGACCAGCCTCGCCGGCATGGCGCGGGTCCGCGGGGAGATCCGCCGGTGGACGCGCGTCTGGTTCTGCGCCGGGCTCGCCTGGACCGGCGGCTTCCTGATCGGCACGCAGGCCCTCACGATCGCCGCCAACCTCGACCGCGACGACTGGACCCATGCGGCACCGCTGAGCTGGCAGGTCGCGGTGGGCGTCGCCGGCGCGTTCGTGCTGGGAGCGCTCGGCTGGCTCGTCGGCCGGCTCGGCCCGGACGACGCTCCGCAGGCGGGGACGCAGCCGGGGCCGCTGATCGATCTCGATCCGGGGAAGCGGCCGGTCTGGGTGTCCACCGCCACGGCGCCCTGGGCGGTGGGGCTGGCGCTCGTGGCGTTCGCGGCGGCGCTGTCGTTCGCGGTCGCCGCCCTGTGGGGCGTGGCGCCCACGGGGTGGTCCACCGCCCTGCCGCTCGCTCTGGTGGCCGTGGTCGGGCTGGCGGTGTCGTCGGTCTCGGCACGGGTCACGCCCGAAGGGCTGACCATGGCGTTCGGCCCGCTGCGGTGGCCCACGCGCACCGTCCGGCTGGAACGGATCGAGCGGGCGTGGGTGGAGTGGAGATCCCCGATCCAGGTGGGCGGATGGGGTTTCCGAGGCCTGCCGGGCATGGCCACCATCATGATCCGCGGCGGTGAGTGCCTGGTCGTGCGGTACACCTCCGGCGGGCGGCTCGCCATCAGCGTGGACGACGCCGAGGCGGGCGCCGCCCTGCTCAACGCCCTCGCCGCCCGGCAGCACCCCTCCGTCGAAAGGTGATGACCGTGATCCGCCGCCACGCCGACGTCTGGCTCTTCCTCCTCGTCGCGTTCGGGGTCTCGTGGCTGATCGCGCTGCCCGTCTGGACGGGGGCCGTATCGCTCGGCACGCCGGCCTTCGCGCTGGTCGGGGGGCTGATGATGCTGACGCCCTCCCTCGGCGTACTGGCCGTGTGGCTCACCAGGCGGCGCGCCACGCCGCTGAGGGAATGGGCGCGGGCGACCGGGCTCACGCTCGGACCGGATCGGGGCGGGACGGCCGTGCTCCTGGTGGCGGCGCTGCTCGGCGTGCCGCTTCTCGTGGCCGTCGCCCTCCTGGTCAGCTCGGCCGCCGGCGTGGTGAGCCTCGACTTCGCCGGGCTGAGCCTGTTCCGCGAGCAGGCGGGCGCGGCCCTCGACCGGGTGCCGCTGGACCCGCGGGTCCTGTACGCCGTGCAGGTCGTGCAGGCCGTGCTGATCGCCCCGTTCCTCAACGCGATCCCCGCGCTCGGGGAGGAATGGGGCTGGCGGGGCTGGCTGCTGCCGCGCCTGCTGGGCGACCCGGCCGTCTCGTCCGCGCCGGGCGCGCGCCGTGTGTGGCCCGCGCTGGTGCTGTCCGGCGTGATCTGGGGTCTCTGGCACGCCCCGCTCACACTGAAGGGCTACAACTACCCGTCGCTCGGCGCCTGGGCGGCGGTGCTGTTCATCGGCTTCTGCGTCATCTTCGGGGCGCTGCTCGGCTGGATGCGGCTGCGCTCGCGCAGCGTGTGGCCCGCGGTCATCGCACACGGCTCGTTGAACGCCGTGACGGGCCTGGCGCTGCTCCTCGGCGACGCGGCGGCCCCGCCGGACGCGGCGCTCGCCGGGATCACCGGTGTCGTCGGCTGGGTGCTGCTCGCGGCCGTCGTCCTCGTCGCCTACCGGCTGCGTCCCGTCGCCGCGCCGCAGTGACGTGCCGCGGTGACGTGCGCGTTCACGAGCGTCACACCAGCACAACGGCGGCCAGCAGTGTCACGGTCGTGGCCGTCTCCACCAGGGCGCCGAGCACGTCGCCCGTGACGCCGCCCAGCCGCCGTACGGCCCGGCGGCGCAGCAGCGCGGCGGCCCCCAGCCCTGCGGCCATCGCCAGCAGCAGCCCGGCCGCCGTGATCAGATACGGATCATCGGACAGGTGGTGCAGCAACCCGGCGGGCCGCGGTCCCGCGTCGACGCTGTATCCGTAGGTCAGCTCGGAGTAGGGGGCTACGCCGGAATAGCTGGTGTAGCCGAAGGTGCTCCTCAAATCGAACGGCCAGCAGTAGTCCAGCAGCGACGGGCCGGCCGCCGCCACAAGGGCGAGCACCACCACGACGGCCGCCGTGGCGAGGGTGACCGTGATCGCGGCGCCCCGCCGTACGGTGCCGGCGACGAGCGCGCCGAGGCCGGTGGGCCGGGCGGCGGGCACCCCCTCGCGGCAGGCCCACGTGACGGCCAGCCTGCCGGTCGCCACGGCCGCCACCAGCGCGACCCAGGCGGCCGTGTCGTCCCGCGACAGCACGGCCACCTGGACGAGCAGGACGATCACGAGGGTGACGACCCCGAACGGCCCGATGTCCGAGCGCTTCATCACGTCGAGCGCGCCGTCGGCCGGCTTGCCGCTGCCGAGCCCGTCGGCCAGGTCCGCGAGGCCGTCCAGATGCAGGGCCCGGGTCAGCCAGGCCAGCGCCCCCACCGCGAGGACGGCGCCGAGCAGCGGCGAGCCCGACACCGCGCCGGCGGCCTCGAGCACCACGGCGGCGGCCAGGCCGAGGAGCACGCCGACGAACGGCGCCAGCGACATGGCGCGTCCCGCGACGGCGCGGTCCACATCCACGGGCCGTACGGGGAAGACGGTGAAGGTCCCGACCGCGAGCCGCCAGGCCGCGCGGGCGCCGCTCACGCGGGAGGGTTCATCGGGCACGAGGGCAGATCGTAGTTGTCACAGGGGCAGCGGGACGACCCGGCCGGCGACCACCAGGGCGACGTCCTCGGACTCGCGGGCGAGGGCCTGGTTGAGGCGGCCGAGCGCGTCGCGGAACAGCCGTCCGGCAGGGGTGGCCGGGATCACCCCGAGGCCCACCTCGTCGCTGACCGCCACCACCTGGACGCGGGTGCCGCGCCAGGCGGCCGCCAGCGCGTCGCACCGCTCCGCGACCCGGTCGAGGGCGGCGCGGTGGTCGTCCGCAGGCGTGCCGTCCGGCCAGGCGGCGCACTCGTCGAACACGGCGGCCAGCCAGGTGCCGATCCCGTCGACGAGGAACGTCCCCGAGGCGCCGGACAGGACGGTCACGAGGTCGGTCGTCTCCAGGGTCCGCCAGTGCGCCGGGCGCCGTTCCCTGTGGGTCCGCACACGGGCGAGCCAGGCCGGATCGTCGCCGCCCGAGGGCCCGGTGGCGACGTAGGTCACCTCGGGTTCGGCGGCCAGGCGGAGTTCGGCCTCCTCGGACTTGCCCGACCGCGACCCGCCCAGCAGCAGCGTCCGGCGTGGCCGCGCCCTTCGTCGCTGCACCGCGAGCGCCGCCTCCGCGCCCGCCGTGTCCACGACGGTCCCGTCGGGGACGGCCGTCGCGCCCCACAGGCCGAGGCGGCGGGCCAGTTCGCTCTCCGCGGGGACGCGGTGGTCGAGGTGCACCGCGATGATCCGCGTCGCGGGCGTGACCCGTCCGCGGCGGCGCAGGTCGCCCAGCCGCTCCGGCCGGTCGGGCAGGTCCATCAGCACCACGTCGAAGGGCGGGTCCGCGTCCCGGCCGGGGGAGCCGGTGGCGGGCCCCGCGGCGTACAGCAGGCGACCGCCGTCGGGGCCGGTGACCTCGCGGCCGTCGGCCGTCTGGCGGACCAGGTAGCCGTCGGGCAGGCGGGCGTCCGCGAGCCGTACGCTGCCGTCGAGCACGACGGAGGCCGGACGCCGGTGGCCGGGGGCGAGCCGGCCGCAGGACGCGCAGGGACAGCCGGGGACGGGCCAGCCCTCCGGGCCGCCGGTTCCCTCCAGACGGATCTCCATCAGAACCTCGGCAGGGGACCGTCGCCTTCAGGCGACGGGGGAATGCCGTCCCTGACTGTTCTTCTCTCTGGGCTCATCGCGGATGCCTTTCACCTGCGCGGTTAGATGGACGGTGCTGATAATGATCGTGTGACTCGTCAGGTGCGCACCTCCCCCAGTGCGGCGTATGACCTCGGGTACCACGTGGTGCGGGGACCGCGGGCGGCCGTCCCCGCCGCAGGTCGGCGGGGCTGGTCTGTTCGAGATACCAGGAGGTCACGTCCATCCAAGTCGCGCGGAGGAGACGGTCTGCTTTGGCTGACCGGTGATTCCGCGCTTCCTCCCTCCGGGTTTTGTCGTTGCCTTCCAGTAGCGTGGTGATCTGATTACTGAACGTGGGAGGTGGGTGTGCGCCGGTCGTTCAAATTCCTGCTGCGCCCCACGGCCAAGCAGACTGCCGCACTCGCCGCGTGCCTTCGCCGCGTTCTTCAGGCGGGTCCGCGAGGGGCGCGTGCCGGGGTTCCCGCGATTCAAGGGGCGCGGCTGGTTCGACACGGTGGAGTGGCCCAAGGATGGCGACGGCTGCCGGTGGGACTCTCAGCCCGAGCACCCGGCCACGACCTACGTCCGGTTGCAGGGCATCGGTCACGTGCGGGTGCATCAGCACCGCCCGGTCCAGGGCCGGGTGAAGACGATCGGTATCAAGCGGGAGGGTTCCCGCTGGTATGTGGTGCTGTCGTGCGATGACGTCCCCGCCGGATCCCTGCCCGTGACGGGCGCGGCCGTGGGCCTGGACATAGGCGTGGCATCGCTGGTCACCACCAGCGACGGTGACCGCCTGGTTAACCCGCGCCACCTGGCCGCGTCTGCCGGCCGTCTCGCGGCGGCCCAGCAGGCTCTCGCCCGTAACAAGCGCGGGTCTAAGCGGCGGCGCAAGGTCGTCGCGCGGGTGGCGGTGCTGCATGCCAAGGTCCGCCGTCAACGTCTTGATACCGCACACAAGGCGGCGCTCACGCTGGTCGGCAACTATGACGTGATCGTGCATGAGGACCTGCGGATCGCCAACATGACCCGCAGCGCGTCCGGCACGATCGAACAACCCGGGCGGAACGTCGCGGCCAAGTCCGGGCTGAACCGGAGCATCCTGGACGCGGGTTGGGGGGTGTTCCTGCGTGTGCTCACGCACAAGGCTGAAAGCGCCGGTCGAGAGCTGATCGCAGTTGATCCCCGCAACACCTCCCGCACCTGCTCGCGTTGCGGGCACTGCGCGAAGGAGAACCGCCTCACCCAAGCCGAGTTCGCCTGTACGGCGTGCGGGCATGCCGCGCACGCCGACGTGAACGCGGCGATCAACATCCTCAGGGCAGGGCTTGCCCTTCGCGACGCTGCGGAAGCGGCCTAGCGAGAAGCCGCTCCCTTCAGGGAGCGGAGGAGTCACGTGCCGCTGCCTTTCCGCGTCCGTGTCGCCGGGTCCCCGGCGCCGACGGGGGAGTGGACGCCGGGGAGAGAGAGGATAGGGTCCGGCTGGACGGTCTTTGTGCCGTACCGGCCCCGGCGTGAACTCGCGGTGCGGGGGCGGCGAGGAACCGAAGGAGCGGGTGCGGATGATTTGGCGGTGGCGTTACGAGGACGCGAACGGCGGCGAGGTCACGGACCGGCCGCTGCCCCGGGAGATCTTCTCCAGCCAGTCGGACGCGGAGTCGTGGCTGGGGGAGAGCTGGCGCGAACTGCTCGAGGCCGGTGTCGAGCAGGTGACGCTCATGGAGGACGAGCGGGTCGAATACTCGGGGATGTCCCTGCGCGCCGAGTGACCCGGGCGGGGGCCGGGACCGCGACGGGCGCGGTCGCGACCCCCGCGACGACACCGGTCCGGCGGGGCCGGAGACGGCGTCAGGGACGCGCGGACGGACTGACGGTCTTGGCCGGGTCGCGCTCGACGACCGGACCCAGCACGTCGTCGATCTTCCTGAGCACCTCGGCGTCGAGCTTCACGCCCGAGGCCTTGACGTTGTCGCGCACCTGATCGGGCTTGGTGGCCCCGACGATGGCCGACGACACGTTCGGGTTCTGCAGCACCCACGCCACGGCGAGCTGGGCCATCGAGAGCCCGAGGTCGGCCGCGATCGGCTTGAGGTCCTGCACCCGGCGCAGCACGTCGTCGTCCATCAGGCGGCCGATGAACCCCGAGCCGGTGGCGTCGGTGGCGCGGGACCCGGCCGGCGGCGGCTGGCCGGGCAGGTACTTGCCGGTCAGCACGCCCTGCGCGATCGGCGACCAGACGATCTGGCCCAGGCCCTCCTTCTCGCACAGCGGCACGACCTCGGCCTCGATGACCCGCCACAGCATCGAGTACTGCGGCTGGTTGGACACCAGCCGGTCGAAGCCCATCTCGTCGGCGATCTTCAAGGCCCGGGCGATCTGGTCGGCCGACCACTCGCTGACGCCGACGTACAGCACCTTGCCCTGCCGTACGAGGTCGTCGAAGGCCCTGAGGGTCTCCTCCAGCGGCGTCTCGACGTCGAAGCGGTGGGCCTGGTAGAGGTCGACGTAGTCGGTCTGCAGCCGGCGGAGCGACCCGTTGATCGACTCCGTGATGTGCTTGCGGGACAGCCCCCGGTCGTTCTTGCCCGTCCCGGTGGGCCAGTAGACCTTGGTGAAGATCTCCAGCGACTCGCGGCGCACGCCCTTCAGCGCCCGGCCGAGGACCTCCTCGGCCCTGGTCCCGGCGTAGACGTCGGCGGTGTCGAAGGTCGTGACACCCTCGTCGAGAGCCGCGCGGACGCACTCGACGGCGGCGTCCTCCTCCACCTGCGACCCATGGGTGATCCAGTTGCCGTAGCTGATCTCGCTGACCATGAGGCCACTGCGGCCAAGATGACGGTATTCCATGGGTCCGACCCTAGGTCATGACATCGCGCCACTCCTCCGGAGTGCTTCGCGGTAGGGTGCCCGGCGTGCGCCGGTTGATCGCTTCTCGCCCCGTACGACTGGCTCTGGCCGTCGCGCTGGTCGCCGGTGTCGCCGCCGGGCTGGTCGTCGCCGCCCGCCGGCGCCGTACCGGTGCCACCGCTCCGCACTCCGCTCCGCCTGCTCCGCCTGCTCCGCACCGTGCCCCGCCGCGGGACGCGGAAGACCCGGCCGGGCGCGGTCCCGAGCCGGTGCTCGGATGGCCCACGAGCGAGGACCTCGAGAGGTACGACCGGCCGGAGGCCGCCGCGCCGATCGTCCGTCTCCTCGGCGGGCTCCCCCGGATCGAGCGGCCGCGCGGGAGGAAGGCGCGCCGCTGGACCGCCGCGCTCGTCGCGCTCGGCCTGCTCGTGCTCACGTCGCAGTTGCTGGAGAACGCCGTGTTCCGTCCAGGGGCCGAGACGGCGTCCGGGCGGGCGGCGTACGCGGGCGGCTACGCCGAACCCGCCCCCGCGGTCCCGTCCGCGGATCCGGTCGCCGACGTGCCGGTGGCCCAGCCGCCGCTGCCGTCCCGCGACCCGGCGTGCGCGCTCAGGAAGACGGGCTCCACGACCCCGGCCGTACGGCCGATCTCCCGGCGCGTGACGGCCGCGGTGAACCGGCAGTGGCGGCGGATAGAGAAGTGGCTGAAGGCGCACGCCCCCAGGACGTACGCCTCACTGAACAAGCCGGCCGGCCGCGGGCTGGTGGCGAAGGCCGAGGCGCGGCTGGGTATGCGCATCCCCGACTCGCTGCGGGCCTCGCTGCTGCGCCACAACGGCGCCCGCGGGCCGGCGGCGTTCCGGTTTTCGTCGCATTATGCGATCATGGGCGCGCGCGGGCTGGTCTCGTCCTGGCCCGAGACCTGCGAGATGGGCGGAGGCATCCCCTTCGCCTACGACTCCGACTTCGGCGACTACCTCGTGACGAACTCCGCCACGGGCGGCGTGGGCTCGGCCGACTGGGAGCTGCCGTACTACGAGGACGAGTGGTCGTCGTACTACGCGCTGCTCACGGCCACGGCGGACGCCCTCGCCGAGGGCGGCCCGGTGGGCGAGTCGGTCCCCGTGGTGCACGAGGGCGTCCTGGAGTGGAAGTGAGGCAGCCGAGGTCAGGCGGCCGCCTGGGTCACTTCTTCGCGGCGGCCGTGTTCTTGAGGGCGACCGGGATGCCGCCGGGCAGGACCGCGGGCTTGGGGAAGCGCAGGCGGCGCATCTGGGACGAGCGCATCGCCGCGTAGAAGCCCACGCCCTTGAGGTCCTCGCCCGGGAACTTCGCCGCCGCCTCCTTCTTCACCTTCGAGGCCACGAAGAACGAGCTCGCCAGCACGAGCACCATCACGACCGGCAGGGACAGCGTGTAGACCAGGAGAACGGCCGAGCGGACCGGGATCGGGAACGGCACCATCGACAGCAGCATGATGACGAACACGACGGGCAGGAAGTACTGCCCCGGCAGCCGCCGCGAGTCCACCCAGTCGCGGGCGAACTTGCGCACCGGGCCGCGGTCGCGTGCCGGAAGCGCCCGTTCGTCGCCGCGCAGCAGGGCCTCGCGTTGCTTGCCACGCAGAGCCTTGTCGCGCTCGCGCGCCAGGCGGTAGGCCTCCTTGCGGTTGGCCGGAGCGGTCACCGGGGAGCGGCGGCGGCCTTGCGCCTCGCTCCGCTTCGGGGTGGGACGGCCCTTCCCCGGGGTGCCGTGGGGCTTAGGATCCTCTACAGGGACGGGGGAGTCCTCCGCGGAGGTCTGAGTGCGACGTCGGAACACGTCGCCCAGCCTACCGGGAGTGCAACTTAGTGACGCCCTCGCGCGTTATGCGTAGGGTGAACCCAGGCGGCTACGCCGCCTGACAAGGGGATTGAGACGGCTGGGGTCACCCACGCACAACCTTGGAGAAGGGGACGGCCGACGCGCATGAGCGTGATGAAGAGACTTTCCATGATCTTCAAGTCCAAGGCCAACAAGGCCCTGGACAAGATGGAGGATCCGCGGGAGACGCTGGACTATTCCTATCAGCGCCAGCTTGAGCTGCTGCAGAAGGTCCGCCGGGGCGTGGCCGACGTGGCCACCAGCCGCAAGCGGGTGGAGCTGCAGATCAACCAGCTCGAGGGGCAGGCCACGAAGCTGGAGAACCAGAGCAGGCAGGCCCTGTCGGCCGGGCGCGAGGATCTGGCCCGCGAGGCGCTGACCCGCCGCAACGGTCTCAACGCCCAGATCGCCGACCTGCGCATCCAGTACAGCAACCTGCAGGGCGAGGAGGAGAAGCTCACCCTCGCCAGCCAGCGGCTGCAGGCCAAGGTCGACTCCTTCCGTACGAAGAAGGAGACCATCAAGGCCACCTACACGGCGGCCGAGGCCCAGACGCGGATCAACGAGGCCTTCTCCGGCATCTCGGAGGAGATGGGCGACGTCGGCCTGGCGATCCAGCGGGCCGAGGACAAGACGGCGCAGATGCAGGCGCGCGCGGGCGCCATCGACGAGCTGCTCGCCAGCGGCGCGCTGGACGACTTCACCGGGCAGCGCGACGACATCCAGGCGGAGCTCGACCGCATGGGTGCCGGCTCGGACATCGAGCTGGAGCTCGCCAAGATGAAGGCCGAGCTCGGCCAGGGCCCGGCACCCAGGAGCGCGATCGAGCCCGGCCAGCAGGGCCAGGCCGCCCCGTCCAGCCAGCAGCACACGCAGCAGCTGCGCCAGCCGGGGGAGGGACTGTGATCGTCAGAATCATGGGTGAGGGACAGGTCGAGATCGGCGCCGCCGACATCGACGTCCTCAACGAGCTCGACGGCGAGTTGGAAGCCGCGATCGAGTCGGACGACGAGACCGAGTTCCGCACGAAGCTGCACGCACTCCTCGACAAGGTGCGTCAGGTCGGCAAGGCCCTGCCGGACGACTCGCTGGAGCCGTCCGAGCTGATCCTGCCGCCGGCCGACGCCTCGATCGAGGAAGTGCGGGAGATGCTCGGGGACACCGGGCTCATCCCTGGCTGATGGCCTCCACGCGGTTTGCCCCTGATCGCGGCCTCACCGTCCGGATGACCGTGACGATGTTCCTGCTCGGGCTGCTCTACGTCGCGTTCGTGGCCATCCTGGTCGCGGTGGGCGTACGTGCTGTCGGCGTGCTCGTGATCGCCGGGGGTCTCCTGCTGGCGCAGTACTTCCTGTCCGACAAGATCGCGCTGTTCGCGATGCACGGGCGGGAGGTCTCGCCGCAGGAGGCCCCCGAGCTTCACGGGATCGTCGACCGGCTGAGCGCGATGGCGGGAATGCCGAAGCCGCGGGTGGCGATCGCCGACTCGGACATCCCGAACGCGTTCGCCACCGGGCGCAACCAGAAGAACTCGGTGGTCTGCGTGACCACCGGCATCCTGCGCAGGCTCGACGCCCGGGAACTCGAAGGGGTGCTGGCCCACGAGATGTCCCACGTGGCCCACCGGGACGTGGCGGTGATGACGATCGCCTCGTTCCTGGGGGTCGTGGCCGGACTGATGACGCGCTTCGCGCTCTACACCGGTCTGGGCGGCCGGAGGAACGACAACGGCCCTCCGATCGGCCTGATCATCTTCGCGGTCTCCGCCCTGGTCTACGCCGTCAGCTTCCTGCTGACGCGGGCGCTGTCGCGCTACCGAGAACTGGCCGCCGACCGCGCGGGCGCGCTGCTCACGCAGCAGCCCAGCGCCCTGGCCAGCGCGCTGGTTAAGATCAGCGGCGACATCGGCAGGATCCCGACCAGGGACCTGCGCGAGGCGCAGCCGTTCAACGCCTTCTACTTCGCGCCCGCCCTGTCGGGCCAGAGCGTTGCCTCGCTGCTGTCGACCCACCCGTCGCTGGAGCGCCGGCTGGACCAGCTCGCCAGGATCTCCGCGGCGCTGGGTCGCTGATGAGGAGGCGCTGATGGGCTGGTTCGACGCCCTGCTCGGCCGTTCCAAGCCCGCCAGACCCGACCTGGACGCGCTGTTCGCCCTGCCGTCGGCCGCCGTCACGTTGCAGGCCGCCACCGGCTTCGCCCCGGCGGGAACCGGTTCGGTGTGCTTCCGCGCCGCCGAGGGCGGCGCCTTCGCCCGGCTCGAACAGGACATCGAGGCCCTGATGGGCAGGGTCGAGATCTCCCGGGACTCCTACGGCTACACCTGGCTGCAGGTGCGGAATTCCGACGTGGCCGGGCTCGTGACCGACCTGCACGCCGCCAACTCGTCCCTGGAGTCGGCCGGGTTCGGCCCGTCGCTGCTGTGCTCGCTCGTCACCTTCGCCGACCCCTCGCACAGGAAGCTGGCGATCGTGTATCTCTACAAGCGCGGCACGTTCTACCCCTTCGTCCCCGCCGGCGAACCGCGCCGCGACAACGCGCTGGAACTGCAGGTGCGCGGCGTCCTGGACCGCGAGCTCAAGATCGAGCCCGAGCTCGCGAGCTGGTTTCCCGTCTGGGGCGCCCCCGGCCTCTGACCTTCGGGAGCCCTCATGACCGAGTGGACCCACCTGCGGCACACCGAGGCCGCGGCCGCGGAGATCGGCCAGATGGCCGAGGCCGTACGCGGACGGGACGGGACCACGCCCGTGCCGACCTGCCCGGGATGGGACCTCAGGGACCTGGCCGAGCACACCGGCGCCGTGCACCGGTGGGCCGCCGCGATGGTGCGGGACGCCGCCGACCGCCGATACGACCGCGCCGCGATGGACCACGGGTTCCCCGAGGACTTCGCCGAGGCCGCCGACTGGCTGGAGGCGGGAGCCGTACAGCTCGCCGACGCGCTGAAGAGCCGTGACCCGGACACGGAGATGTGGGGATGGGCGGGGGATCGGCACGCCCGGTTCTGGTCTCGCCGCCAGCTCCACGAGACCGTCGTCCACCGCGCGGACGCCGAGATCGCCCTCGGCATCGCCCCCCGGATCGACGAGGACGTGGCGGCCGACGGCGTGGAGGAGTTCTTCGACGTGCTCCCGTACGCCCGGTGGCGGCCGCGCGTCGCCGAGCTCAGGAGCGACGGGGAGGCGATCTCATGGCGGACCGGGACCGGTCTCGCCTGGCTCGTGCGGCTCACTCCCAAGGGGTTCGCCTACGAGAGGTCCGACGGCCCCGCCGACGTCATCGTGCGCGCGCCGACGGCCGGGGACCTGATGCTGACGCTGTGGAACCGGCGCGAGCCCGACGCGGTCCACGGCGACGACGAGCTGCTGCGGTTCTGGCGCGAGCGCGCCGAGATCTGAAGCCGGGATCTGAAGACGCGGGCCTGAAGCCGGGATCTGAAGCCGCGGGCGCCCCCGGGAGATCCGGGGGCGCCCACGTCATAGGGCCACTGCTACGGCAGGGCGAGCATGCGGTCGAGGGCGACCTTGGCCCAGTGGGTGGTGTCCGCGTCGACCGTGATCTGGTTGACGACCTCGCCGTCGGCCAGCGACTCCAGCGCCCAGACCAGGTGCGGCAGGTCGATGCGGTTCATGGTGGAGCAGTAGCACACGGTCCGGTCGAGGAACGTGATGGTCTTGTCGGGGAACCGGTTGGCCAGGCGGCGCACCAGGTTCAGCTCCGTTCCGACGGCCCAGGAGGACCCGGCCGGGGCCTCCTCCAGCTTGCGGATGATGTACTCGGTCGAGCCGACGAAGTCCGCCTTGGTCACGACCTCGTGGCGGCACTCGGGGTGCACGAGCACGTTCACCCCGGGGATGCGGGCCCGCACCTCGTCCACGCAGGCCGCGGAGAAGCGCCCGTGGACCGAGCAGTGGCCCTTCCACAGGATCATCTTCGCGTTCTCCAGCTGCTCCCGGGTGAGGCCGCCGTTGGGGCGGTGCGGGTTGTAGACCACGCAGTCGTCCAGCGACAGCCCCATCTCCAGCACGGCCGTGTTGCGGCCCAGGTGCTGGTCGGGCAGGAACAGCACCTTCTCGCCCTGCTCGAAGGCCCAGTCGAGCGCGCGCTTCGCGTTCGAGGAGGTGCACACGGCGCCGCCGTGCCGTCCGCAGAACGCCTTGATGTCCGCACTGGAGTTCATGTACGTGATCGGCACCACCCGGTCGGCGATGCCGGCGTCCTCCAGGGCGTCCCAGCAGTCCTCGACCTGGTTGAAGGTCGCCATGTCGGCCATCGAGCAGCCGGCGGCCAGGTCGGGGAGCACCACCTTCTGCGTGTCACCGGTCAGGATGTCGGCCGACTCTGCCATGAAGTGGACACCGCAGAACACGATGTACTCCGCCTCGGGCCGGGCGGCGGCCTCGCGGGCCAGCTTGAACGAGTCGCCGGTCACGTCGGCGAACTGGATGACCTCGTCACGCTGGTAGTGGTGACCGAGCACGAACAACCGGTCGCCAAGCCGCTCCTTGGCCGCGCGGGCGCGCTCCACGAGGGTCGGATCGGACGCGGGAGGCAGCTCGCCCGGGCAGTCGACGCCGCGCTCGCTGTGCGGGTCGGTGTCCCGGCCGAGGATGAAGAGCGGAAGGCCGGTCTCGGTGATCGTCACGACCACAACCCCCTCGGGGACTTATCGTCTAACTGACGACTAATCATTACACATCGCATCGCCTGGTTCATCGCGCGGTTGCCCCTGAGGCACGTGGAATGTGTAGGGCTTCACGGGTGTTGGTAGCGTCTAGGTAGGACGTCAGAACCAATCGACCGCCCCGAAGGGCGGTTGGCGCAGACGCGGGAGTCAGCACATGACGGTTGAGAGCAGCGAGACCACGCAGCAGGGCCTGATCCTGACTGACGCGGCCGCCGCCAAGGTCAAGAGCCTGCTCGAGCAGCAGGGCGAGGAAGGGCTGCAGCTCCGGGTGGCCGTCCAGCCGGGTGGCTGTTCCGGCCTGCGTTACCAGCTCTTCTTCGACGACCGGTCGATGGACGGCGACGTGGTCTCCACCTTCGGCGGCGTGAACGTCGTCACCGACCGGATGAGCGCGCCGTACCTCGTCGGGGCCACGGTCGACTTCGTGGACACCATCGAGAAGCAGGGCTTCACCATCGACAACCCCAACGCCACGGGGTCGTGCGCCTGCGGCGACTCGTTCAACTGACGGCGAGCGCGCGTCCGGCGAGGCCGGGCCGCGTGCGAAGGAACGTGCGTCGGGCGCCCCGCGCGGATCGCTCCGCGCGGGGCGTCGTCATGTCCCGAGACGGTACGCTCAGAAGGTTCGGCGGGATCAACGCCCCCGCCCCTTTCTTCCTGATGCTGACAACGAGGAGAATGACCCCGTGCGCATCGCCGTCACCGGCTCCATCGCCACCGACCACCTGATGACCTTCCCCGGCCGCTTCGGCGACCAGCTCATCGCCGAGCAGCTCGACCGGGTGTCGTTGTCGTTCCTCGTCGACGATCTGCAGATCCGCCGTGGCGGATGCGCGGCCAACATCGCCTTCGGCATGGGCTGCCTCGGGCTCACCCCGATCCTCGTCGGCGCCGTCGGCACCGACTTCGCCGACTACCGCTCCTGGCTGGAGCGCCACGGCGTCGACTGCGACTCGGTCCACATCTCCGAGCTGCACCACACGGCGCGCTTCCTGTGCACCACGGACGAGGACCACAACCAGATCGCCTCGTTCTACACCGGCGCGATGGCCGAGGCGAGGGAGATCGAGCTGGGCCCGATCACCGAGCGTCTCGGCGGGCTCGACCTCGTCCTGATCAGCCCCAACGACCCGGCGGCGATGCTGCGGCACACCGACGAGGCGCGCCAGCGTGGCATCCCGTTCGCCGCCGACCCGTCGCAGCAGCTCGCCCGCATGCCGGGCGAGGAGATCCGCCAGCTCGTGGAGGGCGCGGCGTACCTGTTCAGCAACGACTACGAGCTCGGGCTGATCGAGCAGAAGACCGGCTGGTCCGACGAGGAGATTCTCGACCGGGTCGGCGTCCGCGTGACCACCCTCGGGCCCAAGGGCGCCAGGATCGACCGGAAGGGCGAGCCGTCGCTGCACATCTCGCCGGCCCCGGAGCTGGGCAAGGCCGACCCGACCGGCGTCGGCGACGCCTTCCGCGCCGGGTTCCTCGCGGGCCTCGCCTGGGGGCTGTCGCTGGAGCGCTGCGGCCAGATCGGCAACCTCACCGCCACGCACGTGCTCGAGCGGATCGGCTGCCAGGAGTACGAGCTGAGCCAGCGAGCCTTCCTCGAGCGCTTCGCCGCGGCGTACGGCGCCGAGGCGGCCGACGAGGTGGGCCGGCACGCCCGCTGCCACTACGCCTGAGAACGGTCTGTCAGTAGTTGCGGCGCACGTGGATGGACCAGCCGCCCTGGGGCAGCTCGTAGCTCCCCACGTGCTCGTGTGATTTCAACCGGCACCAGGCCGGGACGTCGGTGAACGCGGCGGGGTCGTCGGCCAGCACGGCGACCACGCCGCCCATCGCCACCTGGTTGATCCGCTCGGCCAGCATGATGATCGGGATGGGGCACTTGCGGCCCAGCGCGTCGATCGTCAGCGCGGGCGGCTCCGCCGGCTGCACCGGCTCGGCGGACTCGGCCCGAGCCGCCTCGGGAGACCGCCGGGCGCCGCCCGTCCGTCTGCGCCACATCAGTGCACCCCCAAGCTCGACCGGATCCGCCGCACGATGTCCGGGAGCACCGCGAGGAAACGATCGATGTCGTCCTCGGACACGCCACGGGGCAGCGATACCCGCACATTCCCATGCGTAAGCACGCCCATTGCCTCCAGGACGTGCGATGGACGAAGCGTACTCGCCGTGCAGGAGCTGCCGGACGAGACGGCGAAACCGGCCTTGTCGAGCTCGGTCAGCAGCGCCTCGCCCTCGACGTACAGGCAGGAGAACGTCACGACGTGCGGCAGCCGCAGGACCGGGTCGCCGATGACCTCCACGTCGGGCACCAGGCGGGGCACCTCGGCGCGGATCCGGTCGACCAGGGCCGACAGCCGCCGCCCCTCGGTCTCCGCCTCCTCGGTCCGGGCGCGCAGCGCCGCGGCGGCGGCCACGATCGCGGGCACGTTCTCGAACCCCGGCACGCGCCGCCGCTCCCGCTCGTCCTCGGGCAGCGGCGAGCGCCAGCGCACGCCCTTGCGCACCGCCAGCACGCCCACCCCGGCCGGGCCGCCCCACTTGTGCGCGCTCGCGGTGAGGACCGACCAGCCCTCGGGGACCGGCAGGCGGCCCGCCGACTGGGCGGCGTCGACCAGCAGCGGCACGCCCGCCTCGCGGCAGGCCCGCGCCGCCTCCTCGACCGGCTGGAGGGTCCCCACCTCATGGTTGGCCGTCTGCAGGCACGCCAGGGCCGTGCCGGGCCGCGCGACGGCCTCGGCGAACGCATCGGCGTCCACCCGGCCCGTACGGCTCACGCCCACGATCTCCACCTCGCCGCCGGAGCGCTCGTGGAGGGCGCCCGCGTGCAGGACGCTGGAGTGCTCGACGGCGCCCGCCACCAGCCGCGTCCCGGCCCGGCGGCGGCCGGCCAGCGTGCCGAGCACCCCCAGGTGGACGGCCTGCGTCCCCGACGAGGTGAACGACACCTCGTCGGGCCGTGCGCCGATCAGTTCGGCTACCTCTGCCCTCGCGCGCTCCAGTAACATCTGGGCGCGGCGCGCCGTGCCGTACAGGCGGGCGGGATCGGCCCAGCCGGCGTCGATCGCCGCCAGCAAGGCGTCACGGGCCGCGGGATGGAGAGGTTCGGTCGAAGCCGCGTCCAGGTAGGCCACAGTTAGGACATTAACGGGGGCTGCTCAGAGGGGCGGCGCCGGTCCGCGCTAATGTGTCCCCCAGCGTGAACTCAACCAAGTAAAGGGCAGACCGGCCGCAAGGTTCGTGCCGGTCTCACCTAAGAGTCAATTGGAAAAACCGCCCAGGAGAGGAACTCTTGGGCTTCATCTGTGGGGTAGGCGATCCGTGAGTCCGACCCGCCGTACGACACGGCGACCGTGGGCACGCCGCCGGTTGCCCGGAGCCGCCGCCGTGGCGCTGCTGGTGGCGTCCGGGACGGCGTGTAGCAACCAGGCGATCGATCAGTGGTCCCGTGGGGGCATGCCGGAAGGTGTCACCAAGCAGGCCGACATCGTCCAGACGCTCTGGAACGGGAGCTGGATCGCGGCTCTCGCCACCGGTGTGGTCGTCTGGGGACTGATCCTGTGGGCGTGCATCTTCCACCGTAAGAAGAAGAACAGCCCCGATCAGCTGCCTCCGCAGGTGCGTTACAACCTGCCGATCGAGATCCTCTACACGGTGGTCCCGGTCATCATGGTGGCGGTCTTCTTCTACTTCACGGCCCGTGACGAGACCGAGATCACGCGGATCGACAAGGCCGCTCCGGTCAAGGTGGCCGTGGAGGGCTACCAGTGGAGCTGGCGCTTCACGACCGATTACCAGGGTCAGAAGGCCGTGGTCGCGGGCGTGCCGGTGGACCTCAGCAAGCAGAGCGCGGAGAACCCGCAGGGTCCGCAGCTCGTGCTGCCGGTCAACACCCAGGTGGAGTTCGACCTGCACTCGCCCGACGTCATCCACTCGTTCTGGGTGCCTGCGTTCCTGTTCAAGCAGGACGTCTTCCCGGGCAACGTGCGGAACCACTTCCAGATCACGACGCTCAACAAGACGGGCGTCTTCATCGGCCGATGCGCCGAGCTCTGCGGCACCGACCACAGCAAGATGTTGTTCTCCGTGAAGCTCGTGCCGCAGGCCGAATTCGACCAGTACATCAAGAGCCAGGCGGGGAGTGCGCAGTGACCGCCATCCAGGAACCGGCCGGCATCGTCGCACGGCCGTACACCAAGGGCACGGTCATCGCCAAGTGGCTGTCCTCGACCGACCACAAGGTGATCGGGCACCTCTACCTGATCACGTCGTTCGTGTTCTTCCTCATCGGCGGCCTCATGGCGCTGGTGATGCGGGCCGAGCTCGCGCAGCCGGGGCTGCAGATGGTCTCGACCGAGCAGTTCAACCAGCTGTTCACGATGCACGGCACGATCATGCTGCTCATGTTCGCGACGCCGCTGTTCGCCGGCTTCGCCAACGAGCTGATGCCGCTGCAGATCGGCGCCCCTGACGTGGCGTTCCCCCGGCTGAACATGGTGAGCTACTGGCTCTACCTGTTCGGCAGCACGATCGCCGTGATGGGCTTCTTCACCCCGGGCGGGTCCGCCTCGTTCGGCTGGACCGCGTACGCGCCGCTGTCGAACGCGGTGACCTCGCCGGGGCTCGGCAGCGACCTGTGGGTCCTGGGCCTGGCGATGTCCGGTCTCGGCACGATCCTCGGCGCGGTGAACTTCATCACCACGATCCTCACCATGCGCGCCCCCGGCATGACGATGTTCCGGATGCCGATCTTCACCTGGAACATCCTGCTGACCAGCATCCTGGTGCTGCTGGCCTTCCCGGTGCTGGCCGCCGCGCTGCTCGCCCTGGAGGCCGACCGCAAGCTGGGGGCCCACATCTTCGACTCGCCCACCGGCGGGCCGATGCTGTGGCAGCACCTGTTCTGGTTCTTCGGCCACCCCGAGGTCTACATCATCGCGCTGCCGTTCTTCGGCATCATCACCGAGGTCCTGCCGGTCTTCAGCCGCAAGCCGATCTTCGGGTACGTCGGCCTCGTCGGCGCGACCATCGCCATCGCGGGCCTGTCGGTCACCGTCTGGGCGCACCACATGTTCGTCACCGGACAGGTGCTGCTGCCGTTCTTCTCGTTCATGACGTTCCTCATCGCGGTGCCGACCGGTGTGAAGTTCTTCAACTGGATCGGCACGATGTGGCGGGGCCACCTGTCGTTCGAGTCGCCGATGCTGTTCGCGGTCGGCTTCCTGGTGACCTTCCTGTTCGGTGGTCTGACCGGCGTCATCCTGGCGTCGCCGCCGCTGGACTTCCACGTCAGCGACACCTACTTCGTCGTCGCGCACTTCCACTACGTGATCTTCGGCACCGTGGTGTTCGCGATGTTCGCGGGCTTCTACTTCTGGTGGCCCAAGTTCACCGGCAAGATGCTCAACGACAAGATCGGCAAGGTCCACTTCTGGATGCTGTTCTTCGGCTTCCACCTGACCTTCCTGGTGCAGCACTGGCTGGGTGTCATCGGCTTCCCCCGCCGGTACGCCGACTACTCGGCGGCCGACGGCTTCACCGACCTGAACATGGTCTCCTCGGCCGGCGCGCTCCTGCTGGGCCTGTCCACCCTGCCGTTCTTCTACAACGTCTGGGTGACGTGGCGTAAGGCGCCCAAGGTCACCGTGGACGACCCGTGGGGCTTCGGCGGCTCGCTCGAGTGGGCGACCTCCTGCCCGCCGCCGCGGCACAACTTCGTGTCGCTGCCGCGGATCCGGTCCGAGCGCCCGGCGTTCGACCTCAAGTACCCGCACATCACCGCCAAGCCTGAGCTGGTGGAGGAGTCCCGATGAAGATCCAGGGATGGATGTTCCTGCTCTGCGGCGTCTTCTTCGCCGCCGCGGACGTGGTCTACTGGTTCTGGTCCAAGGAGCCGACCGGAACCACCGCCATGGCGATCTCCGTCGGCCTGGCCCTCATGATCGGCTACTACCTGCTGTTCACCGCGCGTCGCATCGGCGACCAGCCGGAGGACAACAAGGAGGCCGAGATCAGCGACGGCGCGGGCGAGATCGGCTTCTACAGCCCGCACAGCTGGTGGCCGCTGTTCGTGTGCCTGTCGGCCGCGCTGACCTTCTTCGGTTTCGCGATCGGCTGGTGGCTGTTCTTCATCGGCCTGTTCTGCACGGTCATGAGCATGATCGGGTTCGTGTTCCAGTACTACCGGGGCAACTTCTCGCACTGATTGCGTGAACCCCGCTGGGCGGCCGGTCGGCGATCTCGCCGACCGGCCGTCGGCGTTCTTTGCCGGCACGCGGTCCCCGGACTGCCCGAGCGGTACGTCACCGGGGAATAACCCTCGGAAAGCGACGCTAGGGGGACGGACGTGCGTGCTGGTGCGGGGGCGCTGGCCCTTCTCGTGATGGTTGCCGGGTGTTCCACGGCGGGCGGGCGGGACGAGGATCGAGGCTCCGGGGCGGCGATCAGCATCAGGCCGCTCGACGGTGCCGCCGACCTGCCGCCCGAGCTTCCGATCCTGATCGGCGCGGCGGGTGGCAAGCTCACCCACGTGGCCGTACAGGCCGCGGGACGGCCCGTCGCGGGCGTGTTCAGCCCCGACCGCACCCAGTGGCGCAGCGAGCGTCCCATGGCCCCGGGGACGGCCTACAGCGTCGAGGCGACGGCCGCGGGCCCCGGCGGCTCGACGACCAGGACCATCCGCTTCGCCACGAAACAGGCCGCCAAGACCTTCGGCATCTCCACCCTGCTGCCCGACAAGCAGGACACCGGCCTGACGGTCGGCGTCGGCATGCCGATCATCATCACCTTCGACAAGCCGGTCACCGACCGCGTGTCCGTCGAGCGCAACCTCATCGTGCAGGCGTCCAAGCCCATCGACGGGGCCTGGCACTGGCTCGACGACAAGAACGTGGTCTTCCGCCCGGAGAAGTACTGGCCGACGTACACCAAGGTCCGCGTCACCGCGCGCCTGGCCGGCATCAGGGGCGGCGAGGGCATGTACGGCAAGCAGGACTACGTCCGGGACTTCGAGATCGGCCGTTCGCAGATCAGCGAGGCCAACACCCAGACCCACTACATGAAGATCGAGCGGGACGGCAAGCAGATCAAGAACATGCCGATCAGCGCGGGCATGGGCGACGTGCTCCGCCACCACACCACGAGCGGCATCCACGTGGCGATGTCCAGGGAGGACGTCACGGTCATGACCTCGCCGGACGCCTCTCCGGGGCAGGCCGGCTACTACGAGACGACCGTGTACAACAGCGTCCGCATCTCCAACACCGGCGAGTACGTCCACGGCGCTCCGTGGTCCGTCGGCGACCAGGGCAACTCCAACGTCAGCCACGGCTGCGTGAACGTCAGCCCGGAGAACGCCAAGTGGTTCAAGAACAACACCCTGATCGGCGACCCGATCATCGTGACCGGGACGCCGCGCAGGCTGGAGGCGACCAACGGGTGGAGCTACTGGCAGGACTCCTGGCCCGCCTGGCTCAAGCGGAGCCGCCTGCGCGCCGCTCCCGCCGACGCCCTCTGAGCGGCCTTTGACTACCGCGTGGGCCGGCGTTCTCGTGACGGCGGAAGACCGCCCAGCACACGGCCAGGGCCGCCGCGAACGCCGGTAGCCACGCGAGACGGGCGGCCACCCAGCCGGGGTCGCCGGGGACGGTGTGCAGGCCGGGCAGCGGCCGGCCCGCGACCCGCAGGGCCGCCGCCGTGACCGCGATCATCGCGGTCTGGTGCCACAGGAAGACGGTCATCGCGGAGAGGTTGGCCGCCGCGACCAGCGCCCAGGCGGTGGGACGGCGCAGCACCCGCCGCAGCGGCCCGGACAGCACCAGGGCCGCCCCGCACTGGGCCAGCCCGAACGCGACGGCCGCCAGCGTGGGCGGGGACTGGTTGGAGACCGGCGCGCCCGGCACCCCGACCATGGACGCCGGATAGCCGGCCCACAGGACGAGACCGGCGGTGGCGGCGGCCCCGCCGAGCAGCAGCGCCCATCCGGTCACCCGGCCGCCCAGCCGTCCGCCCGCCCAGAGTGCGCCGAGGCAGTACGGCACCAGCCAGCCGGTCCCCACGTTGATCCAGCCGACCCAGGACGGCCCGTCCAGGCCGAACCTGACGAGGTCGGCCACCGCGACGGCCGCGAGCGGCCACACCGGGTGCAGCCGGGCGGCGAGCGGGGTCGCCGCCGTCAGCGCCGAGAAGACCGGCAGGAACCACATCGGCGCCCACACCAGCTTGACCAGCGCGTACACGGTCCCCGGGTCGGCGCCCCAGGCGAGCATCGCGAGCGCCGCCGCGCTCCACACCCCCACCAGGGGCACGGCCGGGCGGAACAGGCGGGCCATCCGGGTGGCGGCCCACCGCCCGTGGCCGACCCCCCGGTCTCGGGCGCGGCCGTGGCTCTCGACGGCCACGCGCCCGCCCACGAAGAAGAACACGGCCATGGTCTGGAACAGCCAGGAGACGGGCGCGAACTGCGGCATGTACTTCAGCGGGCTGGTGACGCGCAGGACGCCGCTGTCCGCGACCGGTGCGGTCACCAGCCAGTGGCCGAGCACCACACCGGCGATGGCGAGGGCACGCAGCGCGTCGACGGCGCGGTCCCGCCGGGCCGGTGTCGCCGCGTCGACGCGCCTGACGAGGTCATGAATCACGGCTGACCTCGGCCGGAGCATGCCCGGAGACGATCCGGGCGATGTTCGCCAGCGCGGGCGATCCGTCTTTGAGATAGCCGCTGTGACCGCCGTCGCCCGCGGCGAAGATCCGGGCGCCGAACCGGGGATCCACAGGATCGCCCCCGAGCCCGATCGTGCCGAAGGGAAGGTACACCGTCGCGTGCGGCAGGCGGGCGACCCAGTCCCCGCTGCCGCGGGTGGCCCACACGACCGCCCGGGTGCGCATCGCCGACGCGTCGTCCACGCCCGCGCCGGGGCTGCCGTACAGGACGATGTCCGCGACGTCCAACCCCGGCGCGGCCCGGCCGCACACCACGCCACCGTACGAGTGGCACAGCAGGCTGATGCGGGCGGCGGGCCTGAGCCCGGCCAGGTCGCGTACGAAGGCGCGCAGGGCGGGGACGGCCTCGTCCGCGCGGCCGGGGGTCAGCGCCTGGAGGCTCACGGTGCTCGGGGTCCGGTACCCGAGCCAGGCGATGACGACGCCCCGCTCGCCGAGCGCCCGCTGCAGCCGCATCGAGCCGCCGCGCAGGAGCCCGTACGTGTCGAGGCTCGTGTCCGCGCCGGGGACGATCACCGCGATCCGATCGCCGGTCGCCAGGTCGCCGAACACCTCGGCGGCCCGGCCGCCGTCGCGGCCGTCGAAGGACAGGAAATGCCGGGTGGGGTCGGCCATCGCCCGCAGCATCGCGGCACGCCATCGGTTACCGGCCGCCGCGGCGGTCCGCATCGCCGCCTCGACGGCGCCGCGGGTGGCGGTGTACCGCTCGGCCAGGTTCGCGGTGGTCGCGGCGCGTAGCGGGGGCAGGAGCGGCGGGACGGGCGCGGAGACCGCCTCGGGACGGGCCGCGCCGGTCACCGGAACGGCGAGCGCGGCGGCGGCGAGCGCGGCGAGCAGCCTGCGGCGTAGGCGGCTTTCGCGCGGGTGGCTCCGGGCCTGGCTGCGCCGAAGGAGTGCGAGCGGGACGCGGCGTGCGCCCGTGCCGCCGCGGGGGAGGGGGAGCGGCGCCGGTGGCCGGTCGGGGGCCTCCGGCGGCTGTGCGGTGTCGATCACCCGGTTCACGCTGCCGTGCGGCGCGTCCCCGCCGCATCGGACCGCAAGGCACATTCGTCGCGGCACCGGTCGACCGTGGACGTAGCCCCCTGGTCGGATGCCCGTAAAAGGGGCACATCGCTACGCTCTGGTCATGCAGGTCGCATCTCCCAGTCCGTTGCTGAGGCGGCTGCCGCCCGGGGCCTGGGTGGTCCTCGCCTGGTGCGGAGGTATGGCGCTCACGTTTCTGATGCGGCTGCGGCTGCCCGGCGAGTGGTATCCCGCCGCGCGTCCGGCGGCGCAGTTCTTCCATTGGGACGGCCAGGTCAACATGGCGGTGGCCACCGCACTCGCGCTGACGGGGGGCGCTCTGCTGCGCCGCAGGCCGCTGCCGGCTCTGGTCCTGCTGCTCGCCGCATCCGTTGTCGGCACGATCCCCCTGGGCGTGGCGGAGATCCCGCTGCCCCAGTTCCTCGCGGCCGAGGTCGCGGTGTTCTTCATCGCCATCGGACGGCCGCGCGCGACCGGCGTCGCCGCCGTCGGCATGAGCCTCGCCGTGCTGGGCGGCTATCTGGCGGTGCGGCTGCTGTGCGGGTGGCCGATCGCGGCATCGTCCGAGGCGGCCGTGGCCCTGACGACCGTCATCGCCTGGCTGCTCGGCAACTCGGTGGGCGAGTCCCGTGAGCATGCCGAGGAACTGCGCGCCCGCGCCGCGACCCAGGCCGTCACCGACGAGCGGCTCAGGATCGCCCGCGAACTGCACGACATGGTCGCCCACAGCATCGGCGTCATCGCGCTTCAGGCCGGCGCCGCCCGGCGGGTGATCGACACGCAACCGGAGCGGGCACGGGACGCGCTCGGGGAGATCGAGACGGCCGGCCGGGAGACGCTGTCCGGGCTGCGCCGGATGCTCGGCGCGCTGCGGAGCCCCGAGCAGAGGCGTCCCGCGCGGCCCGGACCCCTGGAACCGGCACCTCCGGAACCGGAACCTCTGGAACCGGGGCATCTGGAACCGGGTTTCGGCCTCGCCGACGTCGACCGGCTGGCCGCCACGACGACGCAGGCGGGCGTACGGGTCGACGTACGCCGGTTGGGGGAGCCTCGTCCACTGCCGCCGGAGATCGACGTGTCGGCCTACCGCATCGTCCAGGAGGCCGTCACCAACGTGGTGCGTCACGCCGGCACGACCTCCTGCCGGGTGTCCATCGACTACAGGGACGACGAGGTGCGCATCGAGGTTCTCGACGACGGGCGCGGCGGTGACACCGGGGGAGGTTACGGCCTGATCGGGATGCGCGAGCGGGTCGGCGTCCTGCACGGAACCTTCGCCGCCGGGCCGCGGCCGGAGGGAGGCTTCCGGGTCGAGGCCCGGCTGCCCGTGCCCGCGGGAGTCCGATGACCGTCCGCGTGCTGCTCGCCGACGACCAGCCTCTGGTCCGCGCCGCCCTGCAGATGGTCATCGCCGACGCGCCCGACCTCGACCTGGCCGGAGAGGCGGGCACCGGCGCGGAGGCGGTGCGGATGGCGGAGGACATCGGGCCCGACGTCGTGGTGATGGACATCCGCATGCCCGGCATGGACGGCATCGAGGCGACCCGGCTGATCACCGCGGGCTGTGGCGCCCAGGTCCTCGTCCTGACGACCTTCGACGACGACGAGTACGTCTTCGGCGCGCTGCGCGCCGGGGCGTCCGGGTTCCTCGTCAAGGACATGGCCCTGGACGACATCCTCGCCGCGATCCGGGTGGTCGCCGCGGGCGAGGCCCTGATCGCCCCGCGCGTCACCCGCCGGCTGATCGAGGAGTTCGCGGGCCGTCCCGTGCCCGGCCCGCGGCCCGGGCGGGTAGCAGGGCTCACCGAGCGGGAGGCCGAGGTGCTCACCCTCGTCGGGCGCGGCCTGTCCAACGCGGAGATCGCCGCCGAGCTGTTCATCAGCGCCGCCACCGTCAAGACGTACGTGACGCGGCTGCTCGCCAAGCTCGGCGCCCGCGACCGCGTGCGGCTCGTCATCACCGCCTACGAGACGGGCCTCGTGTCCCCGACCCCCTGAGCGGGAAACACCGAGCTCCCCGAGGGTGAGCGGGAAACACAGCGGCCCGGCGGGGGGAGTGGTTCCCCCTGCCGGGCCGCTTCGTGCCGGTCGGTCAGATGCCCGTCAGTGGAGCTCCTTGCGGTCGCCGGCGCCGACGCCCGCGTGCTCCTCCTCGTGGGCCTCCTCGTGATGGCCGTCGGTCAGCGGCACCCGGTCGGTCCCGTACGCCTGGCTCATCTTGGCGCGGAGCCGGCCGATCGCGCTGCGGGCGCCCTTGGGCGGGATGCCCTCGCCGTCCTCGGCGCTTGTGAGAACCGGGATCTCCTTCTTGCCGCGGATGTGCTCGGCGATGTCCTCCGCCGCCGGCGTGTGGACCTCGATGTACTGGCCGTTCGGCATCCGCTTGATGACGCCGGACTCCACGCCGTGGGACAGCACCTCGGCGTCCTTGCGCTGGAGGCCGATGCACATCCGATAGGTGATCCAGTACGCGATGGCCGGGCCGACGAAGACGGCGATCCGCCCGAACCAGGTCGTCGTGTACAGGTCGATGTGGAAGTTCGCCGAGATCTCGTCGTTGGCGCCCAGCAGCCACAGGATGCCGTAGAACGTGATGCCCGCCATGCCGATCGAGGTGCGGTGCGGGTTGTTGCGCGGCCGGTCGGCGACGTGGTGCTCGCGGCGGTCGCCCGTGACCCACTGTTCCAGGAACGGATACAGCGCCAGGCCCGTCATGACGATGCCCAGCGGCACGAGCGCCGGGATCAGCACGCTCAACGGCAACGTATGGTCGAGGAAGTTGATCTCCCACGACGGCATGAGGCGGAGCGAGCCCTCCAGGAAGCCCATATAGAAGTCGGGCTGCGAGCCGGCCGAGATGTCCGCCGGTGTGTACGGCCCGAACAACCAGATCGGGTTGATCTGGGCGAACGTGCCGAGCAGCGCGATGACGCCGAACGTGAACAGGAAGAACGCGCCCGACTTGATCATGAAGGCGGGGTAGAACGGCGCGCCCACCACGTTCTTGTCGGTCCTGTTCTTGCCCGGCATCTGCGTGTGCTTCTGCACCCACATCAGGATCATGTGGGCCGAGATGAGCGCGAGCAGGATGCCCGGGATCAGCAGGATGTGGATCGTGTAGAACCGCGAGATGACGTCGTGACCCGGATACTCGCCGCCGAACAGGAAGAACGAGATGTAGGTGCCCACGATCGGGAGCGACAGGATGACGCCCTCGGTGATTCGCAGACCCGCACCGGAGAGCAGGTCGTCGGGGAGGGAGTAACCGGTGAGGCCCTCGAAGAGCGCCAGCGAGAGCAGGAGGATGCCGATGATCCAGTTGAGCTCACGCGGCTTGCGGTACGCCCCGGTGAAGAAGATCCGGAGCATGTGGACCATCATGCCGCCCACGAACAGCAGCGCCGCCCAGTGGTGGATCTGCCGGATCAGCAGACCGCCACGGACGTCGAAGCTGATGTGCAGCGCCGAGGCGTAGGCCTCCGACATCTTCACGCCGTACAGCGGGGCGTAGTTGCCCGTGTACGTGACCTCGCCCATGCTCGGCTTGAACCAGAACGTCAGGAACGTACCGGTCAGCAGCAGGATGATGAACGAGTAGAGCGCGATCTCCCCCAGGAGGAACGACCAGTGGTCGGGGAAGATCTTCCTCAGGTTGCGCTTGAGGAAGTTCCCCGCGCCGATGCGGTCGTCGACGAACGTCGAGGCGCCTGCGATGGCCTTCGGGGGAGCGTTCATGATGCGTTCTCCCTAGCTTCGGCTTCAGCGTCGCCACGCTCCCAGAAGCTGGGACCGACGGGGACCTTGAAGTCGGACTTCGCGACGAGGTAGCCCTCCCCGTCGATTCCGATGGGGAGCTGCGGCAGCGGTCGGGCGGCGGGGCCGAAGATGACCTTCGCACCGTCCGCGGCGTCGAAGGTGGACTGGTGGCACGGGCAGAGGATGTGGTGCGTCGTCTGCTCGTAGAGAGCCGCGGGGCAGCCCACGTGGGTGCAGATCTTGGAGTAGGCGACGATGCCGTCGTGCGTCCAGTTCAGGTTCGTGCCGGACTTGAGCTCCTCCGGACGGAACTTGAGCAGGATCAGCGTCGCCTTGGCCAGCGCGTTCAGGTCCTCCTCGTAGCCCTCGGGGACCACGGAGAGGATGCCGCCGGGCGAGTTGAAGTCGGCCGCGCGGATCGGCTGGCCGGTGCCCTCGACGACGAGGCGGCGCGGCTTGCCGTCCTTGGTGGGCTCGCCCCAGGCGGTGCGCCTGAGCACGGTCCCGGGGAGCGGGCCGAGGTCCTTCAGCAGCACCAGCGGGGCCAGGCCCAGCGGAGCGGCGGCCAGCAGCAGCGTGCGGCGCAGCAGCTTGTGCTTGACGAAGCCGCTCTCGTCGGCGCCCTGGAGGAAGGTCTCCTTGACGTGCTCACGCGTGTCGTCGTCGGAGCGCATCTCGTGGCGCTCCTGGACGAGGTTGTACTTCGGCATGATCTGCCGCACCCAGACCGTGAGGCCCGCGGCCAGCGCGATCAGGGCCACGGCCATGGTGCCGCCGAGCGCGTAGTTCGACGTGGCCGTCTTGCCGATCGAGCCGACCTGGAAGATCACGTACGAGGCGATGAAGCCGGCCCCGGCCAGGAAGGCGATCAGGAACAGCAGCGCGACGAGGCGCTCGGCCCTGCGGGCCTTGACGGGGTCCTGCGGGATCACGCCGGGAACGCCCTCGGGGGCGTGGATCGAGTCGTTGTCGACGATCGGCGCGTCAGCGGACGGCGTGCCGAGGACGCGCGTCCGCACGCGGCCGCTCTCGGGGTACTCGTTCTGCTCTGTCATGCCGCCCGTCGCTTCTTCGCTGTGATCCAGATGGAGGCCAGGATCAGGAGGCTGAGACCCACGATCCACGCTACAAGGCCCTCGGTGACGGGGCCGATACGGCCCAGACCCGAACCGCCCGGGTCGACCTGCGACCGCACGTGGGTGATGTACGCGATCATGTCGCGCTTCTGCTCCGGCGTGATCGTCGAGTCGTTGAACACCGGCATCGCCTGCGGGCCGGTGGCCATCGCCTCGTAGATCTGCGTCGGCGTCGCCGGGTTCAGCGACGGCGCGTACTTGCCGTAGGTCAGCGCGCCGCCGGCGCCCACGAAGTTGTGGCACTGGATGCAGTTGGCGCGGAAGAGCTCGCCACCCTTGGCCGGGTCGCCCTTGGCCGGGTCGACCTGCTCGGCGCTGGGCACCGTCGGGCCGCCGCCCAGCGACTGCACGTACGCCGAGAGCTGGTCGACGGCCTCGTCGGTCGCCCACTCCGCACGCGGCTTGCGCGGAGCCTGGGGACCCGCGTCGGCGGCCGGCATGCGGCCGCTGCTCACCTGGAAGTTCACGGCGGCGGCTCCGACGCCGATGAGCGTCGGAGCCTTCTTGGTGCCCTCGGCGTTCATGCCGTGGCAGCTCGCACAGTGCGCCACGAAGAGGCTCTTGCCCTGCGCCACGTCGTCGGCCTTGCCGGACGCGATCGCCGCGTCCGCGGTGCTGCCGTTCGGCGCCGCGAGCGCGTAGCCGCCGCCGAGCAGGCCCAGCGCGAGCGCCACGACGGCGACTCGCGCGAGGGGATGGCGCCGTCGGGCGGTGATGGAGTTCACCGAAATCCCCGTTCCGATCATTTGATGATGTAGATGGTCGCGAAAAGGCCGATCCAGACCACGTCGACGAAGTGCCAGTAGTAGGACACGACGATCGCGCTGGTCTGCTGCTCATACGTCAAGCGCTTCGCGGCGTACGTGCGTCCCAGGATGAACAGGAACGCGATCAGACCACCCGTCACGTGCAAGCCATGGAAGCCCGTGGTCAGGTAGAACACCGAGTCGTACGGGGAGTGCGAGAGGACGTGGCCCTCGCGCGCCAGGTTCCCGTACTCGTAAAGCTGTCCGCCCACGAAGAAGGCGCCCATCAGGAAGCTTACGACATACCAGAATCGCAGCTTCTTGACGTCGCCTCTCTCCACAGCCCACACGCCCAGCTGGCACGTGACACTCGACAGGACCAGAACGGTCGTGTTGAAGGTCGCGAACGGGACTTCGAGGTGCGCCTCGGGCCAGTGCGTGCCCTGCCCGAGGCTGACCGACCGGATGGTGAAGTACATCGCGAACAGCGCCGCGAAGAACATGAGCTCAGAGGACAACCACACGATGGTCCCGACCTGAACCAGGTTCGGCCGGCTGGACCCGTGCGGTCTCGTCGTCGTAGTAATTGCGGATGCTGTCGCCACGCCCAGCATTATTGCGGCTCCCCAGGTCGGGTCGCCCCACGACCCCCCGCTAGGGTCCATACGCGCCCACGAAACGGGCATGTCATCGCAATCGCCCCGGGGCTGCGAGCCCTGCAGCCGCGCCGGTAGCATCACGATGACCATACCCCGCGATTCGACAGTGAGCGTGAAATGAGGGTTCTCGTCTACAGCGACGACGCAGGCACCCGCGAGAAGGTGCGGCTGGCCATCGGGCGGCGCCCCGCCGCTGACGTGCCCCTCGTCGAGATCGTCGAGTGCGCGACCCAGCCGGCCGTGATCAAGCACCTCGACTCCGGCGACATCGACGTCGCCGTCCTCGACGGCGAGGCGCAGCCGGCCGGCGGCATGGGAGTCAGCCGGCAGGCCAAGGACGAAGTGCACAACTGCCCGCCGATCCTGCTGCTCATCGCCCGCAGGGACGACCGCTGGCTGGCCAACTGGTCCCGCGCCGACGCCGTCGTCGCGCAGCCCATCGACCCCGTCATCCTCGCCGAGGCCGTGGCCGACCTCATGCGGCGCCGTCTCAGCCTCACCCAGGCGCACTGAACCTGGGGCGTCGGCACCGGGCGTACCGACGTCGGGCGCGCCCGGTCCGGGCCCAGGCGTAACCGGCCCGCCCGGCCGAGGCCGGGCCCGGGGCGTCACCAGGCCCACCCGGCCCGGGCGTCACCGGCCCTCGCTTCACCCGGGCACGCCGACGCCGCCCAGTCGCACCGCATCGCCGACCCGCCGACCCGACCCCACATCGAATCCCGCGGAGCCCACCATGGACACGCGCACCACCTGGCCCTCCACGCTGAACGCCCTGCTGGCGGGCGAGAACCTGACGGCCGACGAGACGGCCTGGGTGATGGGGGAGATCATGTCGGGGTCGGCGACCCCGGCGCAGATCGCCGCCTTCGCCGTCGCCCTGCGGGCCAAGGGCGAGACCGTCGCCGAGGTGACGGGCCTCGTCCGCACCATGTTCGAGCGCGCCACCCCGCTCACGGTCGAAGGGCCGGTTGTCGACATCGTCGGCACCGGCGGCGACCGGGCGCACACCGTCAACGTCTCGACGATGGCCGCGATCGTCGCGGCGGCGGCCGGGGCCCGGGTCGTCAAGCACGGCAACCGGGCCGCCTCCTCGCTGTGCGGCGCGGCCGACGTGCTCGAGCACCTGGGCGTCGCCCTCGACCTGTCGCCGGAGACCACCGCCAGGGTCGCGGTGGAGGCGGGCATCGCCTTCTGCTTCGCGCCCGTCTACCACCCCGCGCTGCGCTTCACCGGGCCGCCGCGCAAGGAGATCGGCGTGCCGACGGTGTTCAACTTCCTGGGGCCGCTGGCCAACCCGGCGCGTCCCGCCGCCCAGGCCATCGGCGTGTTCGACGCGCGCATGCTGCCGGTCATGGCCGGGGTCTTCGCCGAGCGCGGCGTGTCGGCGCTCGTCTTCCGTGGCGACGACGGCCTGGACGAACTGTCCACCGCGGCCCCGTCGGCGGTATTCGTCGTCCGGGACGGCACCGCGACCCAGACGACGATCGACCCGGCCGACCTCGGCATCCCCCGCTCCCAGCCGGGCGACCTGCGCGGCGGCGACGTCGAGTTCAACGCGGCGGCGGTCCACGACCTGCTGCGCGGCAAGACCGGGCCGGTGCGCGACGCGGTGCTGCTGAACGCGGCGGCCGGCCTGGTCGCGTACGACGGCCCGGGCGACGACCTGACCGGCGACCTGCGTGCGGCCTACACCCGCGCGGCCGAGGCGGTCGACTCGGGCAGGGCCGCGCAGACCCTGGAGCGCTGGGTCGAGATCAGCCGCACGCTCGGCGGTAAGGCCTGATCGCGCTCCTGATCCGGATCGCCTCCACCGCTGGAGGGACCAGGCGTCCGCCTTGATGGGGACGTGCCGGGTTCGGCCTGAGCCGTACCGTTCCCGCCATGATTCGCCTGTTCGCCCTTCGCGTCATCCACCGCTGGGCCGCGTTGGCCCGCGGCGGGATGAACACGCTCGCCGCCGGTCTCCGCGGCGCGCCCTCCGCCGGTTCTCGCCCTGCAGCGGTCTCCCGGGGACGGGACCGCGGCAGGGGCGGGCGGCAGGTCCGGGTGGAGGGCGGGGACGGCGCGTGGCCCGGGCGTCCCACTCACCTCGCCGCCGATGACGACGTCGTCTGGGAACGCCTGCGGATCGCCTCGGAACTGCACGACCTGGTGGCCCACGACCTGAGCGTGATGACGCTGGGAGTGGGGGCAGGCCGGGTGATCATGGACAAGGACCCGGAACGGGCGCGGCAGACCTTCCGCGAGGCCGAGGAGTCGGGCCGCCGGGTCCTGTCCGACCTGCGCCGGATGATGGGCCTGCTGCGCACGGACGGGCAGCACCGCGGTCCCCAGCCGGGCCTGGGGGACCTGCCCGCGCTGATCGACGACTTCCGCGCGAGCGGGCTCGCCGTATCGTTCGCCGAGGCCGGAGGCCGGGGGAGCGGCCCCACGCTGGAACTGTCGGCATACCGCATCGTGGAGGAGACGCTGGGCAACGCCCTGTGGTACGGCATGGCCCGCACGGCGACGGTCACGCTGCGGTGGCTGCCCGCCGTCCTGGAGGTCGTCGTCCACGACGACGGGCTGCCCCGCGACCGGCTCGTCAGCACCTGGGAGCGCGCGGCGCTGTTCGGCGGCTCGGTCGCCGCGCACCCGCTCCCGGGCGGGTTCGAGGTCCGCGTCCGGCTGCTACGTCCGGCCTGATCCGCGGCGCACCCGCTCCCGGGCGGGATCAGTCCGCGTCGGCGAGGCCGATGGAGAAGGCCGCCTCCAGGTCGTGGCGGGAGTAGGTGCGGAAGGCGATGTGCGTCTCCGTGTGGCGCACGCCGGGCACCTTGTTGACACGGCCGGGCACGACCTCGGCCACCTCGTCGTACCGGCCGACCCTGACCATGGCCAGCAGGTCGAACTCGCCGGTGATCGAGTACACCTCGCTGACGCCCTCGATCTCGGCGATGGCCTCGGCGACCTCGGGGATCCTGTCGACGTCCGCCTTGATGTGGACGATCGCGGTGACCATTCGCGTCTCTCCTGCTGTCTCGCGGCTCGGGTCTGTCGCCCCCGACCTTAGTGCCACTCCCGGCGCGTCACCGCAGAGGCCGTCCCTCGCGGCGGTCGCCGCGCTGGTGCCGGTAGGCGCGCTCGATGCGCTCGACCAGCCGCCCCGCGCCGTACGCGGGAAGGCTCCACGTGCCGTCGACCTGGACGAGGCGCACGCCGGGGGAGTCGAGCCAGCGCAGCACGCACTCGGTCTCCTCGGCGCTTGCGGCCGGGGTGGGGCCGGGGCCGGGGATGACCGTCTCCGCCGTGGCGACCAGCGCGTCCACGTACGGCGTGGGGTGGGCGCCCCGGGGCATCACGCCGGCCGCGGCGAGCCTGCCGTGACGGATGACGTGGATGTCCCAGCCGCCGTCGAAGGCGGGGCTGGCCGCGACCATCTGCGGGATGCCGGTCAGCGAGCGCAGGCGCTGCATGCGCGCGGCGGTCCTGACGTAGGCCGCGAGCCGGTCCCGGTCGACGGCCGCCTCCTCGTATCGCTGCTCGGCCGACAGGCGCCCCATGCGCGCCTCCATCGCCGAGAAGACGGCCTCGCCGTCGAGCTCCATCGCGTGGCGGGCGCGCCGGACGTGGCGGGCGTAGCCCTCCTCGCTCTCCCGGCCCTCGCAGGGCGCGCCGCAGCGGCCGATCTCGGCGAGCGCGCAGGCGGGGCGCCGCACGCGGGCCGACAGCCGTTCGGTGCACTGGCGCAGCGGCAGCGCCTCGTGCATGGCGGTCCGCGCGTCGTCGGCGGTGCGGCTGCTGCCGAACGGGCCGAGGTAGGTCGCGCCGTCGTCCTTCACCTCGCGCACGACGCTGAGCCGGGGGAACGGCTCGTCGGTCAGCTTGAGCCAGACCGCCCGCTCGGGGAAGCGGGACCGCCTGTTGTAGCGCGGCTTGGTCGCCCCGATCATCCGCAGTTCGCGGATCTCCGCCTCCAGCGCGGTGGCGCAGACGATCGTTCTGACCCGCTCGGCGATGCCGACCATCTCGCGGATGCGCGAGCGGGTCTCGCTCGCGGTGAAGTAGCTGCGCACGCGGTTGCGCAGGTTGGAGCTCTTCCCGATGTAGAGCGCCTCGCCCTTGGCGTCCTCGAATATGTACACGCCCGGCGCGCCGGGCACCCCGTCGGCGAGGTGGCGTTTGCGCTGCTGCTCCGGGGTGGGGGCGCGCACGAAGCCGCGCAGGTCTTCCAGCGTGTGCACGCCGAGCGACCCGACCCGCGCGATGAGGCCGTGCAGCACGTCGACCGTGGCCTTCGCGTCGGCCAGCGCCCGGTGGCAGGGCTCGGTGGAACTGCGGAAGACCCGCGCGAGGGTGGCCAGCTTGCAGTTGGGGGTCTCGTCGCGGGTCAGCACACGGCGCGCGAGGTCGGCCGTGTCCACCACCGGATTGACCGGGGGCGGGTAGCCGTTGACCTGGCACGCCGCCTTCAGGAACGACATGTCGAACGGCGCGTTGTGCGCCACCAGCGCCGCCCCGGCGACGAACTCCAGGAAGCTCGGCAGCACCTCGGAGAACTTCGGCGCGGCCACGACCATCGCGTCGGTGATGCCGGTCAGCACGGAGATGAACGGCGGGATCGGGCCGCCGGGATCGACCAGCGTGGCGAACTCGCCGATCACCTCGCCGCCGCGCACCTTCACGGCGCCGATCTCCGTGATGGCGTGCTCCGCGGACGACCCGCCGGTGGTCTCCAGGTCGAAGACGACGAACGTCACCTCCCGCAGGGGAGTGCCGAGCTCGTCCAGCGTGCCCTGTACCGCATCCACGCCCATGACCATAGAAGTCCCGACCGACAATTGCCGCCCCCGCCCCATGGGAAGGTCAAGAAAGGGCCGGGTGCGGGGCTACGCGGAGGCCGCTCCGGCGCGCCACTCGCGGGCCAGCATCGCGTAGATCAGCTCGACGCTCCACGCGCCGGCGAAGAACTCGTTCTCCACCAGGCGGGCCTCCAGCCGCATGCCGAGCCGCTCCATGAGGCGGGCCGAGGAGGTGTTGCGCTCGTCGCAGTTGCCGTGCACGCGGTGCAGCCCGAGACCCTCGAACCCGATCCGCAGGATCTCGCGGGCCGCTTCGGTGGCCAGGCCGCGGCCCTGATAGGCGGGGTTGAAGACGAAGCCGATCTCACCCTGGCGGTGTTCGCGGCTGCGGAGGAACAGCGTGAGGTCCCCGATCACGGGCCCTCCGTCCGGCAGCGCGACGGCCACGCTGAGCACGTCGCCGTCATCCCCGAGCGACGCGCAGGCGATCTTCCGGTCGAGCGCGGCCTTCGTCTCCTCCCGCGTACGGGCGTCCCAGTAGAGGTATCTGGCCACCTCCGGCAGGGAGTGGAAGGCGTGCAGGTCGTCGAGGTCGGCCTCGGTGAAGGGGCGCAGGACCAGCCGGGGGGTCGTGATCGGGTACGGAGGGGTGAACACGCCGCCCAGCGTACGGACAGGGGCCGGGCGCTCGCCAACGGGTTGTGCCTCCCCCGGCCCCGCCGCGGGGCATGGTCACAGATCATGAACGCGACGTGGACACGATGCGACGGCCGTACCCTTGAAGGAAGACAAGAACAAGGGAGTGTCTCGCAGATCTTGCCGTGTGAGGGCGGACCGGTGGGCGGTCCGCGAGGCGCGCGCCTCGCGGACGGCGGGCATCGGGGGACGTTCTCGCACTCGGGGGCGACAGCACCGCGAGGCGCCGCAGGGGCGACCGCAGTGGGCAGAAGATCTGTAGGACACGGCCGAGGAGCGACGAGATGAGTTCAGCCGGAGAAGGCCTGTCTCGTCCGTTGCCCGAACAGGTCCGTTTACACGTGGTGGAGGTCGCGGCACAGGTGCTGGGCTCGACGCCCGCCGCGGCCGTGCCGCCGCCGTTGCGCAACATCGCCAGGTTCGACCCGCGCAAGCGCGCCCGTCTGGGCAGCGCGCCGATCGCGGCCCAGCTGGAGAACGACAAGGAGTTCCGCGAGCGGGTGGCCGAGACGGTGGAGGCCGCCTGGCCCGAGCTGGTGGCGAGCCTGGCCGAGGGCACGGTGCCCCCCGCGGCCGAGCCGGTGCTGGTCGCGGCGGCGGCCTACCTGACTCGCCCGCCCGGCTGGCCGGACCTGGTCGAGCAGGCGCGGACCGACCTGGAGCAGGCCGCCGCGGCGGGCACCCAGCGGGAGCAGGCGGAGACGCGACTGCGCGAGCAGCTCGCGGCGCAGCGTGCCTCCGCCAAGGAGGAGATCGACCGGGTGCGCGAGCAGCTCAAGGCGGCCCGCGCGGAGAATTCCGACCTGCGGCGCAAGCTGCACGACGCCCGCGAGCGGGTCAGGGCCGCCGAGGCCAGGGCGGCCGAGCTGGAGGCCGAGACGGCCGAGGCGCGGGCCAGGGCCGCGAGCGCCAACGGCACGGCCGAGACCGAGCTGCGCCGGCTGAGGGAGCGCCTGGCGGACGCCGAGCGCCAGCTGGAGGCCAGCCGCAGGGCCGCCCGCGAGGGCCGCAGCATCGAGGACGCCCGGGTCCGGGTGCTGCTGGACGCGCTCCAGGACGCCGCCGCCGGGCTGCGCAAGGAGCTCGGCCTGCCCACGACGATCAGCAGGCCCGCCGACTACGTGAACGCGGTCGTCCCGGGCGAGCTGGGCGTGGCGGCCGTGCCCGCGCGGGCGCTGGCCAACGACGACCCCCAGCTCCTCGACCAGCTCCTGGCCATCCCCCATCTGCATCTGATCGTCGACGGCTACAACGTGACCAAGACCGGTTACCCGTCGCTGACCCTCGCCGACCAGCGGGCCCGGCTGCTGACCGGGCTCGGCGGACTCGCCGTGCAGACGCGGGCGGAGGTGACGTGCGTGTTCGACGGCGCCGAGCTGAACGGGCCCGTCCAGGTGTCCGCTCCGCGCGGAGTGCGGGTGATGTTCAGCGCGCCCGGGGAGATCGCCGACGACCTGATCCGCACGCTGGTGCGTGCGGAGCCGCCGGGGCGGGCCATCGCGGTGGTCTCCTCCGACCGGGAGGTGGCCGAGTCGGTGCGCCGCATGGGCGCCCGGCCGGTGCCCTCGCTCCTGTTGCTGCGTCGTCTCGGCCGCGGCTGAAGCGCCGTACGCGCGCTCCGGCCCCACGCCGTCACCCTGGGTGATGACTGCCGCGAATACCTGCGAATAGGTTGAAGCATCAAGATCGCCTAGATAGAGTCGCGCCGCAGGTTTCGTTGATCTAAAGGGGGCCTCAGTGCGAGGGCGTGTGCCGGTGGCCGCCGGGTTGGCCGCCGTGGTCCTGCTGACGCCGATTGCGGGCGCGCAGGCGGATCCGAAGCCCACAGTCGCGCAGGCCAAGGCGAAGCTGAGCAAGCTCAACCAGCAGGCCGACAAGCTCGTGGACCGCTACAACGCGGCCAACGAGAAGTGGAAGAACGCGAAGCAGAAGTACCTCGCCATCAACGACGACTACAAGAAGCAGAACGTCCGGGTCGAGGCGCTCCGCTCCGGGCTGGTCTCGATGGCCGTCAGCAGCTACCAGGTCGGCGAGATGGGGTCGTGGGGCGGCGTCTTCTACAGCTCCAACCCCGATGCCATGCTCAGCGGTCTCGCCACGCTCAACCACATGTCGGCCGAGCGAGCCGGGCGGCTCAAGGCGTACGAGGGCGCCATCAAGGACCTCAAGGACCGCCGCGACCGGAGCAAGACGCTGTACAAGGAGGCCACCGACGTCAGGGGCGAGCTCGCCGACGAGAAGGACGAGGTCGACAAGCTCGTCAGAGAGCAGATGAAGCTGCTGCGCTCGCTCGGGACGTACAACCCCGGCAACCCCAACAGCGCCGGCGTCGTCTACACCGGACCGGCGTCCGGCAACGCGCTGTCGGCCCTCCAGTTCGCCTACAAGCAGGTCGGCAAGCCGTACCGCTACGGGGGCGCCGGGCCGGACGCCTGGGACTGCTCAGGGCTCGTGCAGGCCGCGTGGGCGGCCGCGGGCGTGTCGCTGCCCCGGACCAGTTACGAGCAGTGGGCCTGGGGCGCGAGCCGCAGGGTCTCGCTGGACGAGCTCCAGCCGGGCGACCTGCTCTGGCACGCCGGATACGGGCACGTCGGCATCTACGCCGGAGACGGCAAGGTCGTCCACGCTCCGCAGACCGGCGATGTTGTGAAGATTGTCACACTCGCCGAGTATCACGCGATAGGAGCTGTGCGTCCCTGAGGGCCCAGCCGTCTCTGTGATCGTTTGTACCTTTTGTGACTCCTGTGACCAGATTTCGCCGCTGGTGCAGAGATTGTGACCAGAGTCACATTTAGCCGTTCGCGGTGCGGGTAAGCTGCGGTTTCTTCTCCGCGGCCTTCGTTATCCGATCTTTATCCGGCGGGAGGGCTTTGCCGAACGCGGCGGGTCCTCGGTAGCTTCTGGGCCGCGGCGAGCACGCCTCGCCGCCGCGAACCCGGTCCGGCCGGCCGGTCGCGTGCAGTCATCCACCGTCATCGGCGCCCTTCATCACCCTCCCCTTAGCGGAACCCCCCGGCGCCGGTGTCCTGCCGAGTCCGTGCAGTCAGGAGGCACGGAGCCGGGGAACCATCGACCTTCACGTGAAGGTCCGGGGTGAATCGGCGCATCGCGCGCCGTAGGGCGACTTCCCCGCCCGAACCCGTCAGCTAACCCGGTAGGCGTGAGCGGAAGACCCGAGGAGAGATCCTGTCTACCACCCCCGCTAGTCTGTCCCGTCTTGCCCGAATTGCCCTTGGTGGTGCCGCTTTGACGGCATCCGTAGGGGTCGCCGGTGCGCATCCGGCGACGGCCGACACGGTGACGGTCACGGTCGTCAAGACGCCCACAGCGACGAAGACGGCCACCGCGACGAGCGCGAGCACCGCCGCACGCAAGGCTGCGGCGAAGAAGCAGCGGACGAAGAAGCACACCGCCAAGCGGAAGGTCAGCAGGGCCGTGCTCCAGGCGGCCAAGGCCCGGCGCGCGGTGAAGGTCGCAGAGAAGCAGATCGGCGACCCCTACCGCTACGGGGCCACGGGACCGGGCGCGTTCGACTGCTCGGGCCTGGTCCAGTACGCCTGGCGCAAGGCGGGCGTACGGCTGCCGCGCACGACGTGGTCCATCCGCAGCGCGGTCAGGAAGAAGGTGTCCTGGGGCCACTTCGAGCCCGGTGACCTGATCTTCACCAGCGGCGGCGGCCACGTCGGCATGTACGTCGGGCACGGCAAGATGATCCACGCTCCGCACAGCGGCACGCGGGTCAGGATCGACAAGCTGGACGCCTACAGGAGGAGCACCTTCGTGGGTGCCGTCCGCCCAGGCGTCTGACGGGCACCGGTCACCAGCCCCCTCGACCGGCGCCGTCCTTACGGCCCCGTCCACCTCGCCGAGGTGGACGGGGCCGTGGCATGTGCTGGTTACCATGCTCGGCGTGACTGCCACGAGCGGCGTGCCCGGGGTCGTGCCGGCCGTGCGCGCCGAGGCCGATCGGCGCCACCTTGGAAATCGGCCCCGCAGGATCGCGGCCGCGTCCGTCGCGCTGGCCGCGCTGCTGGCCGGCCCCGCCGCCGCGGCCCCGCCCGACCCGCTGCTTTCCCTGCGGCTGGATGCCCGCGCCGCCGTGCGGGAGCATCCGGGCATGTGGACCGGCGCCTCCGTCGCCCGCGGCGCGAGCGCCGTCGTCGCCGGGTCGCCCCGGCCGCTGGTCGCCGAGATCGCCGCGCTGGCCGATCGGGCGGGCCGTACGGTGACGAGGGTCTGGGGCGGGTACGGCGGCGCGGTGGTCCTCGTGCCGCGCACCGAGGAGCAGGCCGCCGTGCTGGCCGCGCCGGCGAAGGTGGACGGCCTGGCGGCCGTCGCGACCGGCGGCCGGGTGATCGTGCAGCCGGCCGCGTTCGCCCGCCTGTCCGCGACCGGCCGCCTGGTCGTCGTGACCCACGAGCTGACGCACGTCGCGACCGCCGGTCCCCGCGCCGTGCCGATGTGGCTCATGGAGGGCTTCGCCGACTACGTGGGCTACCTGGACAGCGGACTGCCGGTCCGTACGGTGGCCGCCGAACTGGCCGCCGACGTGGCCGCCGGGAGGACGGCGCTCAACACCCTGCCGGGGCCCGCCGACTTCGCCGCCAGGCCCGCCCAGGCGTACGAGGAGGCGTGGCTGGCCTGCCGCTACATCGCCGCCCGGTTCGGCGAGCGGAGACTGGTCGCCCTCTACCGCGCCGCGCTGCGCGAGGACATCGGCGCCGCCCTGCGGGAGGTGCTCGGACTGACCGCCGACGGCCTGACCCGCGAATGGCGGTCGTACGCGCGTGAACGGCTCGCCCGGTCCTGATCACGACTGGGCGACGGTGGCGACCGCGGCTGCAACAATGCGTTCCCGGGCGGCGCGCGGGCGGACCGCGCGACCACGCCGGCAGCGGGGGTGAGGATGACGAAGCGGACGCTGATCGTCACGAACGACTTCCCGCCCAGACCGGGCGGCATCCAGGCGTTCGTGCACGGCCTCGCCTCGCGCAGGCCACCCGGCTCTGTGGTCGTGTACGCCCCGCGCTGGAAGGGATGCGAGGAGTTCGACGCCCGCCAGCCGTACGAGGTGGTCCGTCATCCCTCCTCGCTGATGCTGCCAACGCGCTCGGTGGCGAGGAGGGCGGCGGCGCTGGTCGAGGACGGCGCCACCGTCGTCTTCGGCGCGGCGGCGCCGCTGGGGCTGCTCGCTCCCGTCCTGCGCGCCGCGGGCGCGGGCCGGATCGTCATGCTCACCCACGGGCACGAGGCGTCGTGGGCCCGCCTGCCCGGCGCGCGCGCCCTGCTGCGCCGCATCGGCGCGGGGGCCGACGCCGTGACCTATCTCGGCGACTACACCCGCCGCCGGATCGCCCGGGTCGTCGCCGCCCCCAGGCTCGTACGGCTCGCGCCCGGCGTGGACACCGCCGCCTTCCACCCGGGGGCGGGCGGCGACCGGGTCCGCGCGTCGCTCGGCCTGGGCGACCGGCCGGTGGTCGTGTGCGTCTCCCGGCTGGTGCCGCGCAAGGGCCAGGACGTGCTGCTGCGGGCCTGGCCGCTCGTCCTGCGGCGGGTTCCCGGCGCGGCCCTGCTCCTGGTCGGCGGCGGCCCCTTGCGGCGGTCGCTGGAGCGGGCAGCCGCCCGGGCAGGCCTGCGCGGTTCGGTGGTCGTCACCGGGTCGGTCCCCTGGGCGTCCCTCCCGGCCTACTACGACGCGGGCGACGTGTTCGCCATGCCCTGCCGCAGCAGGTTCGGGGGGCTCGACGTCGAGGGCCTCGGCATCGTCTACCTGGAGGCGTCGGCCACCGGGCTGCCGGTGGTCGCGGGCTCCTCCGGAGGCGCCCCCGACGCCGTACGGCACGGCGAGACGGGCCTGGTGGTCGACGGCACGTCGCACACGGCGGTGGCCGGCGCGCTGTGCGACCTGCTGGCCGACCCGGCCCGCGCCCGGGCGATGGGCGAGAAGGGCCGGGCCTGGATAGAGGAGGAGTGGCGCTGGGACCTCGTCGCGGCCCGGTTCGCCGCACTGCTGTGACGGAAGGCCGCCTCAGCCGGTGAACACCTCCACGAGGAGGAATCCGTTCAGCGCGCTGATCACGGTGGCGACGACGACGCCGGCGACGGTGGTGAGGCGGCGGTTGACGAGGTCGCCCATCAGCTTCCTGCTGCTGGTGAACGCCACGAGCGGGACCAGCGCGAACGGGATGCCGAAGGACAGCGCGACCTGGCTCAGCACGAGCGCCCGCGTGGGATTCACCCCGACGGCCAGGACCGCCATGGCCGGGAGGATCGTGATCAGGCGCCGCGCCAGGAGCGGCACGCGGCGGCGCAGGAACCCCGCCGTGATCACCTGCCCGGCGTAGGTCCCCACGCTGGAGGAGGCCAGGCCGGAGGCGAGCAGGGCGAGCGCGAACGCGACGGCCGCCCCGGGGCCGAGGACCTGCCCGAGACCGGCGTGGACGGCCTGCAGGCTGCCGGGATCGCCGCCGCCGAACGTGGCGGCGGCCACGGTCAGCATCGCCATGTTCACCAGCCCGGCGGTGCCGAGGGCGACGGCGATGTCCATCCGGCTGGCGCGCACGGCCTCCCTGCGCGCATCCTCTCTGCGCACATCCTCCCTGGGCCCGCCGTGCGCGCCCTGGTGCTGGGTGAGGGCCGAGTGCAGGTAGACGACGTGGGGCATGACGGTCGCCCCCATGATCCCGGTGGCCAGCAGCAGGCTGTCGGTCCCGGCCAGGCGGGGCACGAAGCCGCCCGCCACACCCGCGAGGGATCCCGACAGCAGCACCTGGTAGGCGAAGCCGGTCAGGACCACCGCGAGCATCGCCGCGACGGTCGCCTCGAACCGGCGGCGTCCGCGCGGCGCGAGCATGAGCAGCAGCGAGGAGACGACGGCCGTGATGGCGGCGGCGGGCAGCAGAGGCACGCCGAGCAGCAGGTTCAGGGCGATCGCCCCGCCGATGAACTCGGCCAGGTCGGTGGCGGCGGCGACCAGCTCGGCCTGCACCCACAGCGGCAGGCTCACCCGGCGCGGCAGGTGGTCGCGGCACAGCTCGGGGAGGTTGCGGCCGGTGGCGATGCCCAGCTTGGCCGAAAGCGCCTGCACGAACATGGCCGGCGCGTTCGCGACGGCGATCACCCACAGCAGCATCGTTCCGTACTGGGCGCCGCCCGCCATGTTGGTCGCGAAGTTGCCGGGATCGATGTACGCCACGGAGACGACGAAGGCGGGACCGCACAGGCCCGCCAGCCGCGCCAGGCGGCCGGCGGGTGCGGTCCCGTTCACAGGACGACGGGAGTCGAGCACGAAAGCCTCACAGGAAAGAGGTCTGGGCGGGCGGCGGCGGCCTCGCGGCACGGCGGGCGGCCCTGGACACGCCGCGGCGCGGTACGGCACCTGCGGAACGGCGCAGATGCCGTGAGATCGAGCGTGGTCTGGTGGAAAGAGCGGAGACCCGTGTCAGACCGGCCTCCGCGTTCGCTCACGGGCTCGACGGGGCTCGGGCCCGCCTGGCCCTCGGCGCCGTCGGAAAGGTCCCAGATCGTCTCCGTGTACGTGCCGGACCATATGACTCCTTCCGTAGGAAAACCGCAGGGAGCCGCAGGCCTTACGCGGGCTAAGGGCGCGACCCCGCTGGTGCATGTCCCGGGGTCACGCATAAATCCCAACACGTGGCGCAACGGGACCACGGGAGCGACACCTAACGAAGGATCCAATGGATGGACAGGTGCCACCCCATACATTCATTGGGCGCGAAGAACCCGCATATGCGACACACCGGCGAGCGCGAGCAGACCGGGGAAGGAGCGGAGCGGGAGGGAGGGAGGACCGCAGCGAAGGCCCAGCGGAGCGGGCTTCGCGAGGACCGGAGCTTCCGCCCGGCGCAGTGACGTCCGACTCCGAGCATGGAGGAGCACGCTCCTGTGCGGAGCGTGCTCAAGGAATTGGGCTTAAGCGTGCTCAAGGAATTGGGGTTATCGGGCGCGGCCGGCCTTGCGGTGGCCGGAGCTTCCGCTCGACCGGCTACCCGGGCGAAACCTGGGCACGCCGGGAGTGAGAGACCGCTGTGCCCCTCCTGGCCGGGAGGTCAGGGTTTGCGGCCGATGCCGCCGGCGACGCAGATGCCGCCGAGGTCGAGGGGGTAGCACACGGGTTCCTCGGGACGCCACTCCGGCGCGTGCACCACGCCGGGCTCGACCAGGTCGAGGCCGTCGAAGAACCGCACGATCTCGGGGATGTCCCGGGCCCGGCCGGTGCCGAGCATCTGCAGCAGCACCGCCTCCAGTTCGCGCATCTCCGGCGCGCAGGAGCAGAAGTGGGTGAGCTGCATGTAGCTGCCCGGGGCCAGGCGCGCCTTGTAGGTGTCCACGAGGCCGTTCGGGTCCTCCGCGTCGGCGAGGTGGTGGACCACGGCCACCAGCAGCAGGCCGACGGGACGGGAGAAGTCGAGGAAGCCCTCGACCTCGGGGTGGTTGAGGATCACCTCGGGCTCGCGCATGTCCGCCGTGATCACGCGGGTGCGCTCGTCGGTCTGCAGGATCGCCCGCGCGTGGGCCAGCACGATGGGGTCGTTGTCCACGTAGACGACCTTCGCGGCGGGATTGATCCGCTGTGCGACCGAGTGGGTGTTGTCCATCGTGGGCAGGCCCGAGCCGATGTCGAGGAACTGGTCGATGCCCTGCTCGGCCATGTACTTCACGCCGCGGAACAGCATGGCCCGGTTGTTGCGGGCGCCCTCGCCGCGGTCGGGGAAGTGCCGCATTCCCTCCATGGCGATCGCGCGGTCCACCGCGAAGTTGTCCTTGCCGCCCAGGAACGCGTCGTACACCCGGGCGATGCTGGGCTTGGTCGTGTCGATCTCCGGGGGGAGGTAGTCGGGATCGCGGTGCGTCCAGTTCCAGCTGCCGACCCTGTCGCCCATCGCCCGCTCTTCTCCAGTCATCGATCATGGGATGCGTCTGGAGCATAACCAAGCGAAGCGCAACATTGCGGGCCGACCACGATATTTTCGGCGGCCCGCAAGGTCGATCAGACATCACAGCGGGTCGTCTTCGGCCGGCTGCGCAGAAGATCCGCGCCAATCAATGCGATCCGGTCGCCCTAACCACCGCAAGTCTCAGGCTGTCCGGTCGGTCTCCGTGGCCGCGCCCCGCTCCCTTCGACGGTGCGCCGAAACAGTCGAAACTTTTTATAAACCTTCGACATGTTTCGGCGCCACCCGACTCGCTCAGTCGCCGTACAGCTCGTCGATCTGCTTGGCGAAGTCGCGGGCCACGACGTGCCGCTTGATCGACTGCTTCGGCGTGACGTGGCCGGTCTCCTCGCTCAGCTCGATGTCGAGGATGCTGAACTTCTTGATCTGCTCGGCCTTGGAGACCATCCTGTTGGCGTCGTCCACGGCCCGCTGCACCTCGGCGACGACGTCCGGGTCGGAGCAGAGCTCGGCCATGGAGGCGCCGGAGCGGCCGTTGGCCTGCTTCCACTGCTCCATCGCCTCGTGGTCCAGGGTGACGATCGCCCCGATGAACGGTTTGCCGTCGCCGACGACCATGACCTGACTGATCAGGCGGTGCGCCCGGATGGCGTCCTCGAGCGGCGCGGGCGCGACGTTCTTGCCGCCGGCGGTGACGAGGATCTCCTTCTTGCGGCCCGTGATGCTCAGGTAGCCGTGTTCGTCGAGGCGGCCGACGTCCCCGGTGTGGAACCAGCCCTCCGGGTCGATCGCCTCCTTGGTGGCGCGCTCGTTGTTCCAGTAGCCGTCGAAGACGTGGCGGCCCTTCACGAGGATCTCGCCGTCGTCGGCGATGCGGATGCTCACGCCGGGGAACGGCTTGCCGACCGTGCCGATCTTGTTGGCGCCCGGGATGTTGACGGTCGAGGGCGCGCTGGTCTCGGTCAGCCCCCAGCCCTCGAACACCTCGATGCCCACACCCCGGAAGAAGTGGCCGAGCCGTTCGCCGAGGGCCGAGCCGCCGGAGACCGCCGCCGTCAGAGCGCCGCCCGTGGCCGCCCGCAGCTTGCCGTACACGAGCTTGTCGAAGGCCGCGTGCTTGAGCCGGGCGCCGAGGCCGGCCCCGCCGGAGCTCTCGGCCTTGCTCCACTCGATCGCGGCCCGTACGGCGGCGTGGAAGATCTTGCCCTTGCCCTCCGCGTTGGCCTTCTGTTCGGCGGCGTTGTAGACCTTCTCGAACACGCGCGGCACGCCCAGCAGGAACGTGGGCTTGAACTCCCGCAGGTCGGGGGCCACGTTCTTCATGTTCGGGCTGTGCGCCAGCACCGTGCCGGTCTCGATCAGGACGATCTGGATGAGCCGGGCGAAGCTGTGGGCCAGGGGGAGGAAGAGCAGCGCCGCCCGGCCCTCCACGTCGAACAGGGTCTCCAGCGGCCCGCGGGAGACGTTGCGCGCGGTGAACAGCAGGTTGTCGTGGGTGAGGCGGCAGCCCTTCGGCATGCCGGTGGTGCCGGAGGTGTAGATGATCGTGGCGAGGTCGCGCCCGCCCCGGCTCGCCCTGCGCTCGGCGAGCGCGTCGTTGGTCACGTCCGCGCCGAGGCGCTCCAGCTCGGCGAACCCGCCGTCGTCGATGCGCCACAGCTGCGGCAGCTCGGGCACGGCCTCGCGGACGGTCTCCTCGTGCGCGGCCGTCTCGACGAACGCGGCCTTGGCGCCGCTGTCGGTCAGGATCCACTTCACCTGGTCGGCGGAGGAGGTCTCGTAGATCGGCACCCCGACCGCGCCGGCCGCCCAGATGGCGTAGTCGGCGACGGTCCACTCGTAGCGGGTGCGCGACATCAGCCCGACCCGGTCGCCGGGTTCGATCCCGGCGGCGATCAGTCCCTTGGTGGCGGCCGCCACCTGGTCCCTGAACCGCGCGGCGGTGACCGGGGTCCACGGCGCGGCCGGGTCCTCGCCCTCCTTGCGGCGGATGACGACGGCGTCCGGCTCGTCCACGCCGCGCTGGAACACCACGTCGGTGCAGTTCGCGGAGGGGGGCACATCCACCAGCACGGGAACGCTGAACTCGCGCACGGGTCACTCCTTCGCGCACGGCCGCGCGGTCCCCGGAGCGCAGGGCAGGGACCGCGTTGCGGGCATAACTCTTCGTGTCTCACCGGACGCTACCGCGCGATGTTACGCATGGGTAGGTCCGTCACCCAGGCGTTATCCAGGGACAAATCGACGCTATCAGTGTCCCCCGCGCGGCGGGCCCGACACCTTTCCGTTACCCAAGCGGATGCTAGGTAAAGCGGCCGTTACCATGTTCCGCATGCGCATCCACGTCGTCAGCGACGTCCACGGCCGGGCCGACGCGCTCGCCCGCGCAGGCGACGGGGCCGACGCCCTGATCTGCCTCGGCGACCTGCTCCTCTTCATCGACTACGCCGACCACTCGCAGGGCATCTTCCCCGATCTGTTCGGCGCGGAGAAGGCTAGCGAGTACGTGGGACTGCGCGCGGCGGGCCGCTTCGACGAGGCGCGGCAGCTGTCGGCCGGTCTGTGGGCCTCCCTCGACGGCGACCCCCGCGACCTCATGGAGGCGGCGGTCCGCCGGCAGTACGAGCAGATCTTCTCCGCCATGCCGACGCCGGCCTACCTCACGTACGGCAACGTGGACCTGCCGCGCCTGTGGACGGACCATCTGCGGCCCGGGCAGCGGATCCTGGACGGTGAGGTGGTCGAGATCGGCGGGCTGACCTTCGGGTTCGTCGGCGGCGGCCTGCGCACGAAGTACCGCACGCCGTACGAGATCGACGACGAGGAGTACGCGCGCAAGGTCGAGGCGGTGGGCGAGGTGGACGTATTGTGCTGCCACATCCCACCCGCCATCCCCGACCTGCTGTACGACGTGGTGGCCCGGCGGTTCGAACGGGGGAGCGAGGCCACGCTGGAGGCGATCAGGAGGACGCAGCCGCGCTTCGCGTTGTTCGGCCACGTCCACCAGCCGCTGGTCAGCCGCACCCGTGTGGGGCGCACGGAATGCGTCAACGTCGGCCACTTCCGCGGCCGTGGCACGCCTTTCGCCCTGGAATGGTGAAGTACGGTGGGCGCATGGCTGATCGCACTTCGTCGAGCATCACGATCGGCGCCGGCCGGTCGACAATCATGACCGTCATCGCCGACTTCCCCGCCTATCCGGAGTGGGCCGGCCAGGTGAAGAAGGCCGAGGTCCTGGAGACGGGCGCCGACGGCCGGGCCTCCCGGGTCCGCTTCGTCCTCGACGCGGGCGTGATCAGCGACGAGTACGTCCTCGGGTACGACTGGGACGACGACGCGGGCGTCAGCTGGCGCATGGTCGACGCAGGGAAGATGCTCTCGGGCCTGACCGGCAGCTACCGCCTGGCCGAGAACGGCGGCGGCACCGAGGTCACCTACGACCTCGCCGTGGACCTGAAGGTCCCGATGATCGGCATGATCAAGCGCAAGGCCGAGAAGGTCATCGTGGACACCGCGCTGAAGGGGCTCAAGCGGCGCGCCGAGAGCCGATGAGGACCCTCCTCTTCACGGGGAAGGGCGGGGTCGGCAAGACCACGGCGGCCGCCGCGACAGCCACGCTCGCCGCCGGGCGGGGCAACAAGACGCTGGTCGTCTCCACCGACACCGCGCACTCGCTCGCCGACGCGCTCGGCGTGCCGCCCTCGGCCGAGCCGGTCGAGGCCGCGCCCGGCCTGCACCTGCAGCAGGTGGACACCCAGAAGTCGCTGGAGCGGCACTGGGGCGAGTTACGCGACTACGCCGGCAACGTGCTGGCGGAGCTCGGCCTCGACGAGGTCACCGCCGAGGAGATCACCGTGCTGCCGGGCGCCGAGGAGATCCTCGCGCTGCTCGAACTGCGCGAGCAGGCCCGCACCGGCCGCTGGGACGTGATCGTCGTCGACTGCGCGCCGACCGCGGAGACGCTGCGCCTGCTCGCCCTGCCGGAGGCGCTCGACTGGCACGTCAACCGCCTGCTTCCCACGGGCAGGCGGATGCTCAGGGCGCTGTCGCCGGTCATCCGGCACGTCGCCAAGGTGAGCGTGCCCGAGGGCGATGTCGTCTCGGCGGGGGAGCGGCTGCACCGCGGCCTGCTGGAGGTGCGCGCGATGCTCACCGGCGACGACGCGTCCGTGCGGCTCGTGCTGACCCCCGAGGCCGTGGTCGTCGCCGAGGCCCGCCGCACCCTCACCTCGCTCAGCCTGTACGGCTACCGCGTCGACGCGGTGATCGCCAACCGGGTCTTCCCCGCCGAGGGCGCCGACGAGTGGCGGCTGGGCTGGGTGGAGGCCCAGGCCAGGCAGCTCGCCACGGTGCACGAGTCGTTCGCGCCGCTGCCCGTCCTCACCGTCCCCTACCTTCCGGCGGAGCCGGTCGGGACCGCCGCCCTCGCGGGCCTCGCCGCGCGGATGTACGGAGACCGGGATCCCTTCGCGCGCCCGGACGTCGAGCCGCCGCTGAGGTTCACCGGCGACGAGCTGTCGCTGTCCCTGCCGCTGGCCGACCGCGACGACCTCGACCTCGCCCGCAAGGGAGACGAGATCATCGTCACCGCCGGGTCCTACCGGCGCGTCATCGCCCTGCCCGCCGCCCTCGCCCGGCGTGAGATCTCCTCGGCCGCGCTCCGGGACGGCCGGCTCCGGGTACGGTTCGAGGCAGGAGGGGCGAAATGACGGAATCCAACGACACCACCTCGCGCAGCCAGGACCCGCTCGGGTCGGCCGCGGAGGAGGCGATGAAGCTGCTGGACGCCGTACAGCGGCGGATGGGCCGGGAGTTCGGCAAGGGGCTGGTGAAGGGCGGCGTGAGCGGCTTCGGATCCGCCTTCGGCAGCGCGGGTGCGGGCACGGGCGCCCGCGGCGGCGACGTGTGGAGCGAGGCCGTCTCCGAGGACCACGACGAGTACGTCTGCCGGGCCTGCCCGGTGTGCCGGGTCATCGCGGCGCGCCGCGAGGCCGGCGGCGACGTCACCGGCCACCTGATCGCCGCGGGCGGAGAGCTGTTCGCGGCGTTCCGGGAGGCGGTCGACGCCCTGCAACGCCCCCAGTCGCGCCCGGCCGACGAGCGGCGATCCGGCGAGCCGAAGGTCGAGCACATCGACCTGGGCTGAAGGGCCGGTTAAGCGCGGGCGACGGCGGGATTGCCACAACCCGGCTCGATCGGCTTCAATCGGCGCGGCGTGGTGGCTCGGGCGGTAATGCCCCGGGCGGAGCGGATCGGGCGGAAGGAAGACGGCATGGCGCTGACCATCGGCGTGGACGTGGGCGGGACCAAGATCGCGTATGGTGTCGTCGACGAACACGGCGCCATCCTCGAGCGCGGCCTGCGGCACAGCCCGGCGGGCAGCCCCGAGAAGATGGCGCTCACGATCGCCGATGCGGTGACCGAGCTCGCGGCCCGGCACTCGGTCGAGGCCGTCGGCATCGGCGCGGCGGGCTTCGTCGACGAGACCCGCTCGATCATCCGCTTCGCCCCCAACCTCGCGTGGCGCGAGGAGCCGCTGCGCGAGAAGGTGGGCGAGCTCGTCGGCCTGCCGGTCGTCGTCGAGAACGACGCCAACGCCATGGCCTGGGGCGAGTACCGCTTCGGCGCGGGCCGGGGCGAGGGCCACGTCGTGTGCGTGACGGTGGGCACGGGCATCGGCGGCGGCATCGTGCTCGGCGGCGAGCTCTACCGCGGACGGTGGGGGATGGGCGCCGAGCTCGGGCACATGCAGGCGGTGCCGGGCGGCCGTGCCTGCGGCTGCGGCAACAGCGGCTGCTGGGAGCGGTACGCCAGCGGCAGCGCGCTGCTGATGGAGGCCAGGAACAACGCGCAGGCCGACCCGGAGGGCGCCGCGCACCTGCTGCGGCTCGGCGGCGGCTCGGCCGAGGGCATCCAGGGCGAGCACGTGACCGAGGCGGCGCGCCAGGGCGACCGGGCGGCGCTGGCCGCCTTCGAGTCGCTCGCCGTATGGCTCGCCCAGGGGCTGGCCGACATGGCCGCGGTGCTCGACCCCGGGTGCTTCATCGTCGGCGGCGGCGTCTCCGGCGCGGCGGACCTGTTCGTCGACCGGGTGCGCGAGGAGTTCGCCGCCCGGCTGACCGGCCGGGGCCACCGCCCGCTCGCCGAGATCAGGGTGGCCGAGATGGGCCCGTCGGCGGGGCTGGTGGGAGCCGGTGACCTCGCCAGGCTCCGCTGACGGCGTGCTGCGGGTCGCGACCTACAACGTCCGGGGACTGAAAGACGACCGGAGGGCGCTGGTCCGGGTGATCCGGGCCCTGCGGCCCGACGTGCTGTGCCTGCAGGAGGCGCCCCGCCTGCCGGGCTGGCGGCGGGAGCGGCGGGCGCTGGCCCGCGCGGCCGGCCTGTCCGTGGCCGCCGGGGGCCGGGTGGGCGGGACCGCCGTACTCACCGCCCCGGCCGTACGGCTCCTGCGCGGGCGTGGGCACCGCCTGCGGTGGTTCGCCGGGCTCGAATGGCGCTCCATCGCGCTCGCCGTGGTGGAGAAGGACCGCGAGAGGTACGCCGTGTGCTCGGCCCACCTCGACCTCCTGGCGGAGGCGCGCCTGAGCCACGCCGCCCAGATCGTGCCGCTCCTGGAGCGCGCGGCCCGGGAGTTCCGGGCCGCGCCGGTGCTCGCCGGTGATCTCAACGAGATCCCCGGGGCCCCGGTCTGGCGTCTCCTCGGGGGCCGCTACAAGGACTGTTTCGCCGCCACGCAGGGCGCCGCGCCACGGTTGGCGGTGGACGGAGACCACAGCCGGGCGGGCGCGACGTTCCCGGCCCGCGAACCCCGCGTGCGGATCGACGCGATCTTCGCGGGCCCGGGCCTGACCGTCGTGTCGTACGGCGGCGCGGACGTCGCGGCCGAGGACCTGGCCGCCGCGAGCGACCACCGGCCGGTCGTCGCCGAGATCGCCTTCACGCCGTCGGCCGGAGACGGCCGATACGGTGCGCGTCCCCGCATCTCTAGGTAATCGGATTCGCGACCTGTGTGACGGGGAGTGCCCGGTCCCCCGTACGATCGTTTCATGACCCGCCGCCTCATACGGCGTGCGGTGCCGTTGTGTGTGCTGTCCGCCGGCCTGGTGGCCGGACTCCTCCCGCGCGCCACATCGGTCGCGCACGCGCATGCAGGGATCGTCCGCCCCCAGGCGGAGCGCAGCCCGTCGGGTGACGAGGTCGCCCAGGACGCGGGCTCCTCCACCGGACGACTCCACCCCGACGGCTCGCTGTCCGACGTCGCCGGCCTGTCGGCCAAGGACGTCTGGGCCGTGGGCCAGCAGAACGCCTGGGACCTCTGGCGCAACCAGGGGATCATCACCCACTGGAACGGCTCCTCATGGAGCGAGGTGCCGATCCGGGGCGACGCCACCGGCGCCGGGCACCTGCGGTCGGTCGCCGCCGCCTCCGCCACCGAGGTCTGGGTGGTCGGCGACGGCCACGACGGCCTGCCGTACGTCGCGAAGGGCTCCCGCGACGGGTTCGACCGCGTCGGCGTGTCGCAACTGCGCGCGGGGGACTGGCTCGGCGGGGTCGCCGCCTCGTCCGGCCGGGTGGTCGCGGTCGGCAGCCGGGACGGCAAGGCGTTCCTGCTGAGCAGCGGCGGCGCCGCCAAGGGCACGACCTGGAAGATCAGCCAGGGCCCCGAGGGCGCGATGTACGGTGTGGCGCTCGCTAGCCGCTCGGACGGCTGGGCGGTGGGCGACACCGGCTCCGGGCCCCTGGCCATGCGCCTGACCGGCAGCGGATGGAAACAGGCCGACCTGCCGGAGATCAAGGGCGGCTTCCTGCGGGACGTGTACGCGGACGGCCGCAAAAGCGCGGTCGCGGTCGGCGGCGTCTACCAGGGCGACGGCGGAATCGCCCCGCTGGTCCTCGCCTGGGACGGCAGGCACTGGAAGAGGGTGGCCCCGCCGGAGCGGCGCGCCGAACTGTACGGCGTCACCGGGGACGGCGACGGCGTGTTCTGGATCTCGGGGTACGACCCGAGGCACGAGGCGAAGGGCTTCCTGCTCCGCTACGACGGATCGCGCTGGACCACGCTGCGGGGCCCGGCGCCGGCCGAGGACCGCACGGTGCGGCTCCAGGCGGTCGCGCACGTCGGCGATCTCACCATGGCGGTCGGCCACACGCTGGACGGCAAGGGCCGCTACACCGATCTCGTGGAGCGGTTCGGCCCGCCTCCCGCCGACGGCGCCACGGTGAAGGCGGCCTCCAAAGCCGGGTGAGAACACCGGCGTGGCGGCCCAGCATGGCGGCTCAGCATGGCGACACAGGGCGACGGCACAGCGCGCGGCGACACAGCGCGGCCGGGGCGTGTGGCGGGGTCAGACGACCGCGCCGTCGTCCCAGCCGGAGTCGGCAGGCGGGCCGTCGCCCATCCGCACCACGAGGATCACGAACCCCGCGATGAACGCGGACACCGCGGCGAACACGATCCAGCCGTCCATGGGCCAGTCCAGCAGAGCGGCCAGGAGCAGGTAGGCGGGGCCGCCGAACAGCGCCAGCCAGGAGACCCGGCTGAGGGCGTCGCCCTGCGGAAGCGGCGGAGGGGGCGGCGGGACGTAATGGTCGTCGTCGCCGACCCGGGCGGGAGCCTGCTCCTCGCCGGCCCGGTCGTCGTCGCGGGCTCCGTCTTCGGGAGCTTCGTCGCCGGGAGCCCTGCCGCCGGGGGCGCCGTCGCCGTCGCCGGCGTCGGTCTCCTCGGTGACGTTCTCCCGGTCAGGCCATGGTTGTTCGGCCGAGGCGTCCTCGGCTGTCTCGTTGAACGAGGCGACGATCTGGCGCCAGACCTCGTCCTCGTCACTTTGCGGCGTCACGTCGATCCCGGGTCACAAGTCCTTCGTCAAGGGTACCGAGGCGTGGGAGCGGATGAACTCCAGACTCCCCTCGAAGATCTCAGGCGCGTCGTTGTCGAGGGTGGCGACATGGTAGCTGTCCGCCAGCTCCCTGACCTCCAGATTGTTTCCCATTTTCGCCTGCAGGAACGCGACGCTCCCCGGCTTTACCACGTGGTCGTCCCTGCTGTGGAACACCAGCACTGGCCGGGTCACCTTGGCGATGTCGGACTGCACGAGCCTCCACAGTCGGGGGAGCGTGGCGGCGGCCCGGACGGGCGTGCGCGGATAGCCGAGCTCGCTCACGCCCTCCTTCTTGATGTCGCCCGCCACCCCCGGGATCGAGCGTACGACGTGCTTGAGCGCCGGGGCCAGCCGCAGCAGCGGCACGTCGTTGACCACGGACGGGTTGACCACCACGACGCCCGTGACGGCGTCGCCGTGGACCTCGGCCAGGCGCAGCGCCATGCAGCCGCCGAGGGACAGGCCCATCACGAACGCCTCCGCGCACCGCCCGCGCAGGTCGGCGAACGCCTTGTCCAGCTCGGCGTACCAGTCCTCCCAGCGGGTGCGGCTCATCTCCTGCCATGTCGTGCCGTGTCCGGGCAGGCGTGGCAGGGAGACCGTCAGCCCCGCCCCGGCCAGGTGTTCACCCCACGGCCGCAGGGACTGCGGCGAGCCGGTGAACCCGTGACAGAGCAGGACGCCGATATCGCCGCCCTCGTGGTGGTACGGCTCCGCACCGGGCAGCACTGGCATGGGTTACCTCCGTGAAACGGCGGCGTGTTCCGCCCGATACTCGCACGTTGGTCAGCGTTAGTGCGAGAGGGCTGGGCGTGCGAAGATGACTGCACATCCGAGCCGAGGGGGTGCCCGCGTGTTTTACTGGGTGGTGAAGGCCATCCTCTGGCCGATCCTCCGCTTCGTGTTCCGCCCCTGGGCCGAGGGGGTGGAGAACGTGCCGAAGGAGGGCCCGGCCATCCTGGCCGGCAACCACCTGTCGTTCGCCGACCACTTCTTCGGGGCCGGATTCCTGCCGCGCAAAGTCATCTCTCTGGGCAAGGCCGAGTATTTCACCGGCCGCGGCCTCAAAGGAGTGGTGAGCCGCGCCTTTTTCTCCGGCGTCGGCACCGTCCCGATCGACCGCTCCGGCGGCAAGGCGAGTGAGGCGGCGCTCCGCACGGGCCTGCGCATCCTCAGGGAGAACCACGTGCTCGGCATCTACCCCGAGGGAACCCGCTCGCCCGACGGCCGCCTCTACAAGGGCAAGACGGGTGTGGCCCGGCTCGCGCTGGAGTCCCGGACACCCGTGATCCCGTGGGCCATGGTCAACACGTTCGAGATGATGCCCCCCGGTCGGCCGTTGCCCAAGTTCGGCATCCGCCCCGGCGTCCGATACGGCAAGCCGCTCGATTTCTCCCGCTATTACGGCATGGAAAACGACCGCCTCGTGCTGCGCGCGGTCACCGACGAGATCATGTACGCGCTGATGGAGTTGTCGGGCCAGGAGTACGTCGACAAGTACGCCGCGGCGGCCAAGACGGAAACGACCAGGGCAGCTCGCGAGAATTCCTAATACTTCCGGACCGGACGGGTAACGTGGCGGTGTTCGCCGCGCACGTTGGGACGTTCAGACCCGTTCAGACACGTTCGGATCGGAAGGCGTAGGAGTATGCCAGCACGCAGGCACCGCACATGGGCCCAGCCCGGCGCCGCGAGGCACGGAGCGGACGACGGAGCGGACGGCCCGTCCCCGACCCCGGCGAGCAGGCTCGCCGCGTCCGGCGGGGCAGTGGCCCGGCACGCAGCCCGGGACGCCGCTCGAGGGCGCGCAGCCGGGGACGTCACTCGCGGGCGTGCCGCCCGGGAGGCCGCTCGCGGGCGCACTGTCCGCGACGCCGCTCGCGGATGCCCCGCATGAGCGTCCGCGAGGAGCAGCAGGCCGACACCGGATATCTGCCGCACCGCCAGATTCTGGTCGTGCTTTCCGGAGTGGCGGCCGGAATGCTGCTGGCCGCCCTCGACCAGAGCATCGTCGGCACGGCCCTGCCGCGCATCGTCAGCGAACTCGGCGGCCTCGACAAGCTGTCGTGGGTGGTCACCGCCTACCTGCTCACCTCGACCGCGGCGACCCCGCTGTGGGGCAAGATCTCCGACCTGTACGGCAGGCGGGTGATCTTCCAGACCGCCATCGGCATCTTCCTGATCGGCTCGGTGCTGGCCGGGCTGAGCCAGAACATCGGCCAGCTCATCGGGTTCCGGGCGATCCAGGGCCTGGGCGGCGGTGGCCTGATGGCGCTGGCGTTCAGCATCATCGGCGACGTCATCCCGCCGCGCGAGCGCGGCCGATACCAGGGCTACTTCGGCGCCGTCTGGGGCACCTCCAGCGTCGCCGGGCCGCTGCTCGGCGGCTTCTTCACCGACGGCCCCGGCTGGCGGTGGATCTTCTGGATCAACCTGCCGATCGGGCTGATCTCGCTCGTCGTGACCTCGATGGCGCTGCGCATCCCCTTCACCCGCCGCAGCCACCGCATCGACTACCTGGGCGCGGGGCTGATCATCGCCGGCGTGTCGTGCTTCCTGCTCTACCTCGACTGGGCGGGCGGCGAGGTCGGCTGGACCGCTCCCGGCTCGCTCGCCCTGCTCACCGGATTCGTGGCGCTCGCGGCCCTGTTCGTGTTCGTCGAACTGCGGGCGGCCGAGCCGATCCTGCCGATGCGGCTGTTCCGCAACAAGATCTTCAGCGTGGGCAACGGCTTCAGCTTCCTCGCCGGCCTTGCGATGTTCGGCGGCATGATCTTCCTGCCGGTCTACCTCCAGGCGGTCCAGGGCATGTCGCCGACCGTGTCGGGCCTGGCGCTGCTGCCGGCGGTCTTCGGCATCTTCTCCACGTCGATCACCTCCGGGCAGATCATGAGCCGGACCGGCCGATACAAGATCTTCCCGATCCTGGGCGGGGCGGTCCTCCTGGTGGCCATGTGGCTGCTGTCCACGATCAGGGTGGACACGCCGTACTGGCAGGTGGCGGTCTACGCGTACCTCTTCGGCGCCGGGCTCGGGTTCACCATGCAGACGATCGTCACGGCGATCCAGAACGCGGTGGAGCGCAGCGACATGGGCGTGGCGACGAGCTCGGCGACGTTCTTCCGGATGATGGGCGCCGCCATCGGCACGGCGATCATGGGGGCGGTCCTCACCAACCGGCTCACCCATTACCTGGCCGCCGAGTTCGGCGGCAGGATGCCGCCGGGGCGCGTGGACGCCAACAACGTGCAGGCGATCCAGCAGTTGCCGCAACCGGTCAAGGACCACGTGCTGGTCGCGTTCACCAGTGCGATCGACGACGTGTTCCTCGCCAGCCTGCCCTTCGTCGCCCTCGCGCTGGTCGTGGCTCTCTTCCTCAAGGAGATCCCGCTCGCCGCGCGGAGCACCGAAGGCCCGGCCGCCATGGGCTGACCGCTCGCGCACCCGGCTGCGTGCGGCCCGGCGAGAGCCGGGTGGTTCTCCGCCGGCGTGGCGAACGGGCTCGCCCGAGTCGAGCCGGTGCGGTGCCGGGCCGCTGCGATCTCTTGCGCGCGGCCCGGCTTTCGCGACTGGTGGTGACGGCCCACCTGGGTCGGCGATGCCGGCCTTGCCGCTCTCCTGGAGCGGGCTCAGGTGAGGTGTGCGCGGATCTCGCGGATGTGGGCCGGGGTGGTGCGGCAGCAGCCGCCCACGTAACGGGCGCCGAGTGAGGCCCACCCGGCCGCCGCCCTGCCGAACTCGACGGGATCGGCGAGCCCCAGCCAGCGCCGGTTCGCGGCGTCCCAGGTCTCGCCGGAGTTCGGGTAGACGATCGAGGCTCCGTGCTTGATCAGGTCGGGTATGAACCGCGGCGCGGTGCAGTTCACGCCCACGGCGACCACCTGCGGGAGGTCCGCGAAGATCGCCGCGCACTCCTCGAAAGGCGTCCCGTCGCTGACGTGCTCGCCGTCCCGGCAGGAGAAGGCGACCCACGCCCGCACGGCCGGCGTCTCGCGCAGGAGCCGCGCGAGCGCCCGCGCCTCGGCCCGCGAGGGGATCGTCTCGCACGCCAGCAGGTCGGCCCCGGCGCCGGCGAGGATCTCGAAGCGCTCCCGATGCCACTCGGCCAGGCCGTCCTCATCCAGGTCGTAGTCGCCGGTGTACTCCGCGCCGTTGGCCAGGTAGGCGCCGTACGGCCCCACGCTCGCGGCGACGAGCCCGTGCCCTGCCTCGTCCCTCGCCTGTACGGCAAGCGTCACCGACAGCCGGACGAGGTCGCGGGCCTCCTGAGGGGTGAGGCCGTGCCGTACGAACCCGGGGACGCTCGCCTGGTAGCTCGCCGTGGTCGCGACATCGGCCCCGGCCCTGAAGTAGTCGAGGTGCGCCTGACGGATGACGCCGGGATCGTCGGCGAGCAGCCGTGCCGACCACAGGTCGTCGCTCAGATCGCAGCCGAGTGCCTCCAGGTGCGTGGCGAGACCGCCGTCCAGGACGATTGGGTTCATACCGGGCAACATTACGTGCTCGCGCGGGCAGTCGCCGGGCGGCTGGGCGCCCACAGCCGGTCGGCGTCGCCGGCGGCGAGCCGGCCTCGGTAGACGTCGATCTTGTGGTCGATGAGCCTGAGGTTCTCCTGCACTTCGGCGAGCCTGGCGGCCACCTCGGCGCGGTGGGCTTCGAGGAGAGCAAGCCGTTCCTGCTCGTTGCCGGCTCCGGCGGAGACGAGCTGGGCATAACGCCGGATGGCCTTGATGGGCATGCCGGTGGCCCGCAGCTTCGTGCAGATGACGATCCATTTGAGGTCGAGCTGACGGTAACGCCGCCGGCCGCCGGCGGTGCGGCCGACGGGCGTGACGACCAGGCCGGCGCGTTCGTAGTAGCGCAAAGTGTGCGCGCTGACTCCGGTGCGGCGGGCGGCCTCGGCGATGCTCAGGCCCTCCTGCGGGTCCGGGTGAGCGGGTTCGGACACCGCCTGCGAATCGACTTCGAGCACGCTCGAAATCCTAGCGTCGTGGCCGTTACCCAAGCCCGCACCGCTGGTCACCGGCAGTGCCTGCCGATCGGGCCCTCATCCCGACCTGAGCCTGCTCCCGGCCGGGCCGCTGGTTGTGGTGCTGTCCCCGGTGAGGAACCGATCGGCGATCCCACGCGTTGGCGGCACATGGGGCTGAAAGGGCTCATCAATCGGTTGCTGCGCCGCCGGTCTCCCGTCCCCGCAGGTGGACGCGACGATCGGCCCGACACGGGAGGGGTGAGGGAGCCGCGGCGTCCCGCACCCACCCCGCCGTCCGACGTCATTCGCCTACCCGAACCCTCGTAAGGGCTTCGCCCACAGCGGAACCGAACCGATGCGGCCGGGCCCGGCTTCCTCGCCGGTGTCCCGGCCGCGCTCGTTTCAGCCCTGCCGTGTGGCGGCCTCTCCCGGGTGCCGTCTCACGATCGCTTCCAGAAGGGACGCCGGCCTTCCTTCGCGCCGGGCGCGGAGCCCGTGGAGCCCGTGGAGCCCGGGGACGTGGAGCCCGGGGACGCGGGACCCTTCGAGGCGGAGCCGGAGCCGCCGGTCAGAGCGGTCAGCAGGTCGGCCGTCCGCCGCCAGAGGTCGTCGAGTGAGACCTCGGCCCACTCGGCCCTCTCCAGATCGGCCGCGAGCGCGGCGAGGTCCGGGTGGTCGCCCACCATCTGGGCGACGACGCGCAGGCGACTGGCGAGATCCGCCAGATAGTGCCTCCGCTCCCGCTCGGGCAGCGACTCCGCCTGGCCCAGCTTCGCGAGCTCCTCGGCCAGAATTGGCCGGATGCCCTCGAAATCCGTGACCGGTGTGGTCCCCCCGCCGGGATGCGGGAGGAAGCGACCGACGGAGAACCCGCGGGAGGCCCGCTTGGGAGCCGGTGCGGGCGCTGCGGCGTAAGGCGGGGCGGGAGACGCGGCAGGGGGTGCGCCGGGCGGTGGGGCCGCTCCGATGAGCCGGTCCGCCGCCGAACCGGAAGCCGTCTCCGGCCCGGCCGTGGTGAAGGCGGCCATTCTCGCCATCATCGGCGCGCCCGCCGCCATCATCGGCATCGCGGTCGGCATCTCCCAGCCGCTCGGCGGTTCGACCGGCTGGATCACTCGATGCTCCGGGCCGCCCTCGGCGGCGACACGGGTGTCGACCGCCACGAAGGCGGTGAACCGGCACAGCACGCCGAAACGCAGCGAGATGTCGACGATCCGCTGTTCGAGGGAGTGGTCGCCCATGGCGTATCGGTCTTCCAGACCGCGCAGATGCGCCCGCGCCCACACGGCCCGGGCCGCCGGGCCGTGGGCGGGACGGCCCTCGATCCGCTCCTCCCAGGGGCGGCCGTCGGCCGTGCGGCCCTGCACGGTGAGCGCTCCGGCGGGCCGCCGTCCCCGGTAACGCCCGCTCACGACCAGAGGGACGCCGGGATAGAGCGAACCGGCGTGCGTGACGGTGTCCGCCACGAGATCCATGCCTTCCGCCTTCAACGCGACGTCCGTCACCAGCGGCGAGCCGATGCGGCGGTGGATGTGCTCCATCGCCGCGTCGAGCCGGTCCTCCGACTCGACCAGCTCGCAGCGTCCCGAGCCGAGCAGGGCCAGCCGCCCGAGGAACCCGGCGTTCACCGCCCTGTCGATGCCCACGGTGTGCACCCGGATGTTGTGCAGCCGGGCGCCGACGCGTTCGAGGATCTCGTCCTCGTTGCCCACCTGGCCGTCGGTCACCAGGACGAGCACCCGATCGCGTGCCTGCCCGCCGGACGGACCGGATTCGCCGGGCCGGTCGTCCTCGCGGAGCCGGCCGTGGCCGCCGGGGTCCGTGCCGGTGGCCGGCCCGGGGGCGGGCGCGTTCCGGCCGTCGAGCAGGCGCAGGGCCTCCTCCAGGGGAGCGAGTATCTCCGTGCCCCCGCGGGCGTCGAGCCGGGACAGGTGCTCGACGGCGCGGTATCGGTTGCGGTCGCTCGCGTCCACCAGGCCGCCGGAGAAGGCCCGCTCCACCACCGAATCGAACGAGAGCACGGCGAACCGGTCATGCCGGGTCAGCGTGTCGACGATCCGGGCCGCGGCGCGCCGTGCGGCCACCATCTTCCAGCCCGTCATGCTGCCGGAGCGGTCGAGCAGCAGGACGACCTCGCGGGACGCGGTCCGGGCGGCGTCCTCCTGCGGCGGCAGCAGGGTCAGCACGAAGGTCCCCTCGGCGTCCGCCGCGTCCGCCGCAGGGCCCTTGCCGCTGCCGTCGGCCGCGCCTTCGCCGGATGAGCGGGCGTCCGCGGCGTCGTCCGGGACGAGCGCGAGCGACGAGGAGGCGTCGAACGCCAGGCGCAGGATGAAGTCACGGTCGAGCCGCTCGCCGGGCCGCAGCCTGATCGTGTCGCCCTCCCGCTCGACCTCGTGCAGGCTGGAGCGGACCTCCCGCAGGTCGAGCCCGGCGGCGTCGAGCGTCGTCGTGAGCGACAGCCGTACGGGATAGGGGAAGCCGGGAAGCAGGACGGGCGGCGTGATCCGGGAGGCGTCGGGCACGGCGTCGGTGTCGGGCGACACGCCGTCGCCGGCCGGAGTCCCGGGCAGCGGAGCCCCGGGGATGTAGCGGGGCGCCACGACCAGCGGGAAGCGGAATTCGGCCGCGCCGTCCTCGTAGGGAAGCGGCTGGCTCAGCGTGAGGCGGACGACCACCCGCTCCCCGGGGACGATGTTGCCGACCCTGATCGTGAACACGTCGGGCCGGTCCTCCTCGGCGATCGCCGCGCGCCTGCCCTCGGCGAGCGCCCGGTCGTAGTCGGCCCGTGCCTGCCCGCGCTCCTTGAGCACACCGTCGACCACCCGGTCGTCCGCCTCCATCCGGAAGGCGGTGACCGCGGCCCGCGGCGGCAACGGGAAGACGTACGTCGCCTCCAGCGACACGTCGAAGGGATTGCGGAAGGCCTGGACGACCTCGACGCCCGCCACCAGCCCGGTGACGTGGGCGGCGACGTCCACGCTCTCCAGCGGAAGGTTGCCCTTCTCGGTCTCCAGCGCTCCGAGCCCGGCGTCCGGCACTGGCCGGCACTCCTCCGGCCGCAGAGGTGTGATGGGAACGGTCATGACGTCATCCCTCCAGCGTGGCGGAAGCGTGTGGATCGAGTGCCGAGGTGTCGTGGGTGTCATGGGCGCCGCCGAACGGCCCGGCCAGGCCGAGCGTGGCGAGGGCCGCGAGGAGCGGTGCCGCGGCCCGGCGCAGCGCGGCCACCTCGTGACCTTCCGGGACCCGGTGGGCCGGATCGAGCAGGACCGTCACCCCGGGTGCCAGGCGCACACCGTGCATGACATCCGGGAGCGTGGCGTTCACGTGCGCGATGCCCCCGTGCGTTGTTTCCCTGTGTGCTGTGTCCCCCTGCGTGCCGGCGGCAGGCGTGGCGTCCGCGTGCGGGGCGTCGCCCTGCCCGGCGGGCGGCGGCCCTTCCAGCGGTGGCGCCGCGACCGGCAGGAGAGCCCCGGGGGATGCGACGGAATCAGGAGGGGAGCCGGCCGGGCCGGACGCCACGGGGGAAGGCGCGGTGACGGCGTCGGGAAGATCGGTCGCGAAGTGGCCGGAGGCCGCCGTGGCGGCGGATGAGGCCGGGCGAGCCCAGAAGCGGTCGCGCGCAGCCGGCCGCGCGACGTCCGGTATGGCGGGTGCGGTGCCCGTCTCCGGCCTCGTTCCGCACCAGTCGGGCGCCGGCGGTGTCGCGGTCTCCGGTGCGCCCAAGAGGTGGTTCGCGGCGTTCGCCGCGGCCGGGGCCGCTGGGCTGCGCGGGGCAGGCGGGGCGAGCGGCCGGGGCGCAGGTCCGGGCGGCGGCTCGGTGAGCCCGGCGGCGCGCTGGAGCATGGCGTCGGTCGCGCCCGCCAGCTCCGCCTGGATGGCGGCGATGGACAGGCCGTCGGCCTGACGGCGCTTCACGGCCACGAGCTGGAGCAGGTGACGGCGGCCGTAGAAGGCCACCCGGCCGCGCCGGCCCAGCGGAGGGTCGAGCAGCCCGATCGTGGTGTACCAGCGGATGAGACGTTCGTTCGGCACCTCGCGGACCCTGCCGTTGGCGCGCTGCTCCGGGCCGTTGACGCGTTGCTCTGGGCCGTTGACGCGTTGCTCTGGGCCGTTGACGCGCTGCTCCTGACCGTTGTCGCGAGGCTCCTGGCCGTCGTCGCGCGGCTCCTGGCCGAGCAGGCCCGCCGCCCGCTCCGCCAGCTCGCCGATCGTCCAGGTATCGCTCATGCCTCCACAATGACACTGTCACAATGACACTGTCAACGTCGTCTCCGTCATGCGGCGCCATGGTTTTCGAAGAGTTCGTCTCGGCGAGGCGTGCCGCTTCTCCCGCCGTTCACACGAGACGGGTCGACTGGGCCACGCGACGTGTGCGACGTGCCGCCGGGGGACAAGAAGACGCCGGACAGGAAGACGCCGGACAGGAAGACGCCGGACGGAAAGACCGGTCGGGCGCCGCCGGGCGGGCGGGGGGCGCGGGGCGACCCGGCCCGGTCGGGGCTCGACGGTCGCGCGGGAACGAACGATCGGCCCGTCGGGGGCAGACCGGCATGACCAGGGGCGGGTCAAGGAGGCGGTCAGCGGTGCAGGGTACTTCCGTACGATCGGCGGCGCTCTCGGCGCTGCCGGGAGCGTTGTGGCGCACGGCGTTCGCACGGCCCGGCGACGGCCGCGAGCCGCACGCCTGGGGCGAGCCGTACGCGCAGGGTGATCCGGACGGCCCGTTCCCGCCGGACGTGCTGCGGGGCCTGCCGCCCGGCTTCACCGGCCGGATCGTGGCGCGGTCGGGAGAGCGGGCCGGAGGAGTCGCCTGGCACGCGGCCCCGGACGGCGGCGGATGCTTCCCCGACGGGGACGGCTGGATATACGTGTCCAACTGCGCGCTGCCGCTTCTCGGAGGCGTGACGGCGCTGCGCTTCGCCCCGGACGGGAGCCTGCGCAGCGGATATCGCATCCTGTCCGGCGCCGACCGCAGCGGGGCCGGCGCCGCGACACCGTGGCACACCTGGCTGTCGGGGGAGCGGACGCCGTACGGCCGGGTCTTCGAATGCGACCCGTACGGCCTGCGCGCCCCCATGCCCCGGCTCGCGATGGGCCTGTTCGCCCACGGCGGCGTGGCCTGCGATCCCGACCGGGGCGTCGTCTACCTCACCGAAGGTGAGCCTGACGGCTGCCTGTACCGGTTCCGCCCGGACGACTGGGGCGACCTCACGACGGGCGTGCTCGAAGTGATGGTCGGCACGCTCGGCGAGGAGTCCGTGACCTGGGAACGGGTGCCGATCCCGGCCACGGCCCATGTGTCCCTGGGTGAACACGTGCCGCTGCGCGAGCAGGTGAAAGGGGCCAGGAGGTTCGCGGGCGGCGGTGACTGTCACTATTCCGACGGCCTGGTGCGATTCGTCACCGAGGGCGACGGCCGGGTGTGGGCGTACGACGCCGCCCGCGAGTGCCTGACGGTGCTGCACGACACGGCCGGCCGGTCAGGCGGCGGGGAGGACGGCGAGATCACTCTCGTCGCGGGGGACCGTGCGGTGCCGTTCCTGCGCGTCACGGGCGGCTGGGCCGTCGCGGGCCCCTCTCTGTCGCCGGCCGGCGACAGGCTCTACTTCTCCTGCCGTCCACCGCAGGATGCCCGGCCCGCCCCGGCCGCCGTGACCGTCGAGGTCCGCGGGCCGTTCCCCGATCTCGTACGCGCCTGAGCCGGCGCCGCGCGCGGCTCCGCGAGTCGCGAACGACGCCTCCGCGCCGGACGGCCCTTGCCCAGCCACGCACCCCTCCGGCATGTTCGGCCGGCCGTCAGGCGGTTCTTTCGCGGTGGCCGAGGAGAGCACCATTTCCAGAATTGTCAAATCGCACACAAAAGAGATATCCGAGAGCAGCGATTCGCGGCGAAGTCAACGTCATTTCTTTGTTTGTTCTCCCGTGTGACGCGTGATATTCAATTGGTCGCCAATTGTCGCCCGGCCTGCGCGGAGGGATCACGTCATGAACGAGCACTCGGCCGACGCCGCTTGGCGCGTCGATCGCCGCTGCACCAACTGCGACGCCGCCCGGCAGCTCGCACCGGACCTGGTCGCCGAGGTTGACGGCCGCTCCTCGGTCGTCCGCCAGCCGCGCACCGACGCGGAGGAAAGGGCGTTGTACGCCGCGGCGTTCGCGTGTCACACCCGATCGATCCGGCGCGGCGAGCGCGGGCCGGACCCGGCGTTCGATCCCTTCCCCCTTCGCCTTTCCGAGCACGTGCACCTGTGCGGGCACAACTCGCGGCACACCGCCGGCGCGAATTCCTATCTGCTGCGCCGGCCGGCCGGAAACCTGATGATGATCGACACGCCGCGCTGGAGTTCCGCCCTGGCCGCGAAATACGCCGCCCTCGGCCCGATCACCGACGTGCTGCTCACCCATCGCGACCATGCCGCGCACGGCCGCGAATACGCCGACCGGTTCGGCGCCCGCCTGTGGATCCACGAAGGAGATCTGGTCGCCGCGCCGGACGCCGACGGCGTTATCCGGGGCACCGAGCCGATCGAGATCGCCGGCGGTGTGACAGCGCATCCGCTGCCCGGACACACCGAGGGCAGCGTGCTGTATCTCGCCGACGAGACCTACTGCTTCAGCGGTGACAGTTTCTACTGGTCCCGGACCGACGGCGACATCGCCGTCGCCGAGTCGGTCACCTGGTACTCCATCACCGAACTGGCCGCATCGCTGGCCCGCACGGCACGGCGGGTGCGCTTCGAATGGCTGCTGCCCGGCCACGGCGACCGCAAGCAACTGCCTGCCGACGAGTTCGCCCGCCGGATGCGCGACCTGGCCGGCCGCAGCCGGCGGCTCTCGCCTCGGCCGATCGACTTCGCCGCGGTGCGCTGGTGACCCACCCGGCTCCGCGGCGAGGAGAACCCGTGCCGTCCTGGCCGATGTCGTCGTCACCTACCCGCTCACCCACCCCGAGGATCGGGCCGGGCGCGATGGCGCACAGCGGAGTGTACGATCGTACGCATGGCTATCGGGGACTACTTCGCCGGGGACCCGCGCACCAACCGCGAGCGGATGCTCGCCGGTGATCTCTACATCGCCGACGACCCCGACAGCGCCAAGATCGCGCAGCGGGCGGTGGCGCTCCTGGAGGCCTACCGGCTCCAGACCATCGCGGGCGACCACGACCTCGCGCGGCAGACTCTGGCCCAGGTGCTGGGCAGCCTCGGCCCGGACGCCTATGTCAAACCGCCGCTGTTCGTGGACTACGGCGAGAACATCCACATCGGCGCCCGCACGTTCATCAACTACAACCTCACCGCCCTGGACGTCGCGACGATCACCATCGGGCAGGACTGCCAGATCGGCCCAGGCGTCCAGCTCCTGACCCCGACCCATCCGGTCGAACCCCAGCCCCGCCGCGACAAGCTGGAGGCGGCCAGACCGATCACCATCGGCGACAACGTCTGGCTCGGCGGCGGAGTGATCGTCTGCCCGGGTGTCGACATCGGGGACAACAGCGTCATCGGCGCCGGCGCGGTGGTCACCCGCGACATCCCCGCGAACACGGTCGCGGTGGGCAATCCCGCCCGCGTCGTCCGAGCGATCTGAGCCCGCCATGACCGGCACCCCGAACGATCCCCGGCCCGCCGGCTCGCCTGCCCGCCGCACAGACCCGGGACGCCGCGACCGGATCATCGACGCCTGCCTCGACGTCATCGCCGAAGCCGGGGTCGCCGGCACCTCCCACCGCCGGGTGGCCGCGGCGGCGGACGTGCCGCTCGGCTCCATGACGTACCACTTCGCCGGCATGGACGAACTCCTGCAGGAGGCGTTCACCCGCTTCGCCCACACCGTGAGCGACCGCTTCGAGCGGCGGATGGCCGCCGCCGAGGACCCGCGAGCCGCCAAGCAGGCCGTCGCCGACATCATCACCCGCGACGTCTTCGGGAACCAGCGCGAACTCGTCCTCACCCACGAGCTGTACACGCTGGCCGCCCGCGACCCCGGCTACCGCGACCTCACCAACGCCTGGATGACCCGCAGCCGGCGCGCCCTGGAACGGCACTTCGACCCGACCACGGCCCGCCTGCTCGACGCCCTCATCGAAGGCCTGACCATCCACCGTGCCCTCGACACCGAACCTCACGACGCCACGGTCGTGACCACCGCGATCGAACGCATCGTGCCCGGCTCGCCATGAACCGGCATGGATGAAGCCGTCAGGAGCAGGGGTCGTGCGGTACGGCGGCGGTGGCGTTCTCACCCGCCGCCGCGACCGACGCGCGCCCCGCCGCACCGATCCCAGCATGGAGATCATGGTAGGGACCGCCCGGACGGACCCGGAAGGTCACAGGTCCCTGGCCCATACCTGGTCGTTGACGGGGATGCCCGACTCCTCGCCCGGGGACTGCTCCACCAGTTCGAACCCCGCGGCCTGGTAGATCCTGCGGGCGCTCCCGAGCACGTCGCGGGTCCAGAGCATGATCCGCCGGTAGCCTGCGGCCGCGGCGAAGCGCAGGCACTCCTCGACCAGCCGCCCGCCGATGCCCATGCCGCGCGCGGACGGCTCGACCAGCAGCAGGCGGAGCTGGGCCGTCGTGTCGTCCTTGCGCACACAGAAGAGGCACCCCACCGGCTCGCCGCGCACCTCGGCGATCCATGCCGCCTCCCGGCGGGGGTCGTGGTCCTCGACGTACTCGGCGACGATTCGCGCGACCAGGGCCTCGAACGCGGCGCCCCAGCCGTACTCCTCGCTGTAGAGGACCCCGTGCCGGTGCACCACCCAGCCGAGGTCGCCCGCACGCGGCGGCCTGATCACGTACGGCTCGCGCCGCTCGGCGGGCTCCAGCACGCTCCGCACGGTGCCCATGGCGGAGACGAGCCGCCGGCGTTCGGGCTCTGTCAGCTTCGCGAGCAGTGTCTCGATCTCGACGGCCGAGCGCCGGTCGAGCACGGCGAAGGTGTCGCGGCCCTTGGGGGTGAGCCGTACGACCTGGCGGCGGGCGTCCTCGGCCGACCGCTGCCGGGACACGAGCCCGTCGCCCTCGAACCTGGCGAGGATCCGGCTCAGGTAGCCGGGGTCGAGACCGAGCATGGTCCTGATGTCGGCGGCGTCGGCCGCCTCCCGGGTGCCGAGTTCGAACAGCACCCGCGCTTCGGTCAGGGAGTAGGGGGTGTCGTGCATTCCCGCCCCGAGCACGCCGATGACGGACGTGTAGAAGCGGTTGAACGCGCGGACTTCCGGAACGATGTCCATTTTTCCCTTGCCTAGCTCAAGGAAATGCTTGACGCAGTCAAACATAGGGCTGCGGCGAGCCGTTGGGAAGACGTCTCTCACGACGCCGGCGGTCTCGTCGTGCGAGACTGAGTTGGTCTGGTCGGCCGGGTGGCGTAGCCTCTCCTTTTGGTCTAGACCATTGAGATAGGCTCAGGCAGAATGCGGTGCGGTGGAGCGCCGGGGTCTGCGTCGGGCCGGCCGCGCCATTCCACGCGTAATCCCAGATGGAGGAAAAACCCGTCATGCGTATTGGAGTCCTGACCGGAGGCGGCGACTGCCCCGGGCTGAACGCGGTGATCCGCGGCGTCGTCCGCAAGGGCGTCGGCGTGTACGGGCACGAGTTCGTCGGGTTCCGGGACGGCTGGCGTGGCCCTCTGGAGGGCGACACCATGCCGCTCGACATCCAGGCCGTCCGGGGCATCCTGCCGCGCGGTGGCACGATCCTCGGCTCCTCCCGCACGAACCCGATCAAGATCGAGGGCGGCGTCGAGCGGATCAAGGAGAACCTCGCCGCGCAGGGCGTCGACGCGCTCATCGCCATCGGCGGTGAGGACACGCTGGGCGTGGCCAAGCAGCTGTTCGACCGCGACGTGAAGGTCGTCGGCGTGCCCAAGACGATCGACAACGACCTCAACGCCACCGACTACACCTTCGGCTTCGACACCGCGGTCAACATCGCGATGGAGGCCATCGACCGGCTGCACACCACCGCGGAGTCGCACCACCGCGCGCTGATCTGCGAGGTCATGGGCCGTCACGCGGGCTGGATCGCGCTGCACGCGGGCATGGCCGCCGGCGCCAACGTCATCCTCATCCCGGAGAAGCCGTTCGACATCGAGAAGGTCTGCGCCTACGTCGAGTCGCGGTTCAAGACCCGCTACGCGCCGATCATCGTCGTCGCCGAGGGCGCCCACCCGCTCGAGGGCCAGATGACGCTGCAGGCCGGCGAGCTGGACGCGTTCGGCCACGTGCGTCTCGGCGGCATCGGCGAGATGCTCGCCAAGGAGATCGAGAAGCGCACCGGCAAGGAGGCCCGCACCACGGTCCTCGGCCACATCCAGCGCGGCGGCACGCCGACCGCCTACGACCGGGTGCTGGCGACCCGCTTCGGCCTCGGCGCGATCGACGCGGTGCACGAGGGCGACTACGGCAAGATGGTCGCGCTGCGCGGCACCGACATCGTCCGCGTCGGCCTCGCCGAGGCGACCGCCGAGCTCAAGACCGTGCCGGCCTCCCGGTACGAGGAGGCCGAGGTCTTCTTCGGCTGATCGGTCGCGGGCCGTCACCACGGCCCGCGCACGATCCGGTACGGCTCCCGCGTCGCCCCGCGGGAGCCGTACGCATGCGAGGCCCCGAACGGCGCCGTGGGAACCGCGGGGGCGCGGTGATTGCCCGAGTATGTGAGCGGAGGGCCGGGCCCTCTTGCTCGATCAGGAGAGGGCGCCGCGCGATGGGCATCGAAGGACCGTTCTGGCGGGCGATCGCGGTCTTCCGCGTGGCGTCGCTCGCGTACGCGGCGCTGCTCGTGCTCAGGGCCGGCGGCTACGCCCGTCCCGCCGTGGCCTGGGCCGTCGTCGGCGTGATGGCCGTCTGGACGGTCGTCATGCTCGTCCCGCGTCCCGCCGCGCGGCGCGGGCCGCTGCTGGCCGCCGATCTCGTCGTCACGGCGGGCTGCCTGCTGGCCACGCCGTACGCGCAGAGCCGCGGCGACATGCTGGCCGGGGCGATCCCGATCACGGCGACCTGGGTGGCCGGGCCCGTCCTGGCGTACGGCGTGGCGCGGGGACGCCGGGCCGGTGCGGTCGCCGCCGCGGTCATGTCGGCGGCCGACCTGTGGCTGCGCAGCGACAACGGGGTCGATCTCGCCTCGATTCCGGTGAACGGCGCCGTGCTCATGTTCATGGCCGGCGTCGTCGTCGGGCACGTCGCCCGCCTCGCGCGGGAGGCCGAGGAGCGCATGCGGCGCGCCGCGCGGATCGAGGCCGCGGGCCGCGAGCGGGAACGGCTGGCCCGGGGCATCCACGACTCGGTGCTCCAGGTGCTGGCCCTGGTGCAGCGCAGGGGCGCGGAGATCGGCGGCGAGGCGGCCGAGCTGGGCAGGCTCGCGGGGGAGCAGGAGGCGGCGCTGCGGGCGCTGGTGCAGGCCCCGCCCGTCGCGGAGGCGCCGGACCCCGCCTCGCCGCCCGGTCTTCGCGGCCGGTTCCGGTCGCCGGCGCGGCCTCGCCGTCCCCTCGCCGGCGAAGGGACCTCGCGTGGAACGGACCTCGCGGGGACGATCGGCCCGGCGGAGCCCGAGGTCGACCTGCGTGACCTGCTGCGGCCGTACGGCACGTCCCGGGTGACCGTGTCCGCGCCCGCGACACCGCTGCCGCTGCCGCCCGAGAGCGCGCGGGAGGTGGCGGCGGCCGTCGGCGCGGCCCTCGACAACGTCGTACGGCACTGCCCCGAGGGCACCCGCGCGTGGATACTCGCGGAGGAGGACGGCGGCGCGGTCGTCGTCACCGTACGCGACGACGGGCCGGGCATCCCCGAGGGCCGGCTGGAGCAGGCGGTCGACGAGGGGCGCATGGGCGTGGCCCGCTCGATCCGGGGCCGCGTGGCCGACCTCGGCGGCACGGTGGCCATCACCTCGTCGCGGACGGGAACGGAGATCGAGCTGTCGGTCCCGGTCCCGGCGTGGACGGATGAAGGAGACAAGAGGCGGTCGTGAGCGAGCCGCAAGGGCTGGTCATGAAGAGGCGGGTCAGATAGGAGGCGGGCGTGACCGGGGCAGATGACGCGGAGGCGGCCGACGGCGGGGAACGCCCGCGGGTGCGGGTCATGGTCGTGGACGACCACCCGATGTGGCGGGAGGCGGTCGCCCGGGACCTGGCCGAGGCCGGGTACGACGTCGTGGCCGCCACGGGGGAGGGCCGCCAGGCGCTGCGCGTCGCGGCGGCGGTGCGGCCGGACGTGGTGGTGCTCGACCTGCGGCTGCCGGACCTGCCGGGCGTGGAGGTGGCCCGGGGTCTCGGCGCGTCGGCGGCCCCGCCGCGCGTGCTCGTCCTGTCGGCCAGCGCCGAGGAGGCGGACGTGCTGGAGGCGGTCAAGGCGGGCGCCTCCGGATATCTCGTGAAATCGGCGAGCCGGGAGGAGTTCCTGGACGCGGTCCGCCGCACGGCCGACGGCGACGCCGTCTTCACCCCCGGCCTGGCCGGGCTGGTGCTGGGGGAGTACCGCAGGCTGGCCCACCGGGGGACCGGCCCGGGCCGGGACGCGGAGCGCGACGGCCCCCGGCTGACCGACCGGGAGACCGAGGTGCTGCGCATGGTCGCCAAGGGCCTGACGTACCGGCAGATCGCCGAACGCCTCGTGCTGTCGCATCGCACCGTGCAGAACCACGTGCAGAACACGCTGAGCAAGCTCCAGCTCCACAACCGGGTCGAGCTGGTCCGCTACGCGATAGAGAATGGCCTGGCCGGACTCGACTAGCCGGCGATCGGCGTAGTCGCGGCGGCGGCATTACAGTGGGGAAGCCCGCATCGCCGTGAGGCGTTGTCCTTGGCGTATGTTCCCCCGGCCGTGCCCTCCCCGGCGTGACGGCCGTCCATGTCCGTCCGGAGGTTTCCACAGATGACCATTACCGCCCTCGGAGAGCCCTCGGTGCTGCTCAAGTTAGGCGAGGTGGTTCTGAAGGGCCGGAACCGCGAGATCTTCGAGATGCGCCTGCGAGCGAACATCAAGCACGCTCTCAAGGATCACCGGGTCGACATCCGCCAGCGGCACGGGGTGATCGCCCTGTTCCTGCCTTCGGGGACCGACGTGGAGGAGGCCGAGATCGTGGCGGCCCGCGTGGCGGACGTGCCCGGGATCGTGCTGGTCCACCTGGCCTGGCGGGTGGCGAAGGACCCGGACACGATCACCAAGGCCGCGATCGAGCTGATCAGGGACAGCGACGAGGTGGCCCGCAAGGCGCGCTTCGCCGTACGGTCGCGGCGTCGCGACAAGCGCTTCCCGCTGCGTTCCAACGAGCTGGACCGCGTGGTCGGCGGGGCGATCAACGACACCTACGGGCTGCCGGTCGACCTGAGCAAGCCGGAACTGACCGTGCACATCGAGGTGGACAAGGACGAGGCGTTCCTGTTCACCGGGGGCCGGCCGGGCCAGGGCGGCCTGCCGGTCGGCTCCAGCGGCCGGGCGCTGGCGCTGCTGTCCGGCGGAATCGACTCCCCGGTCGCCGCCTACCGCATGATGCGGCGCGGCCTGCGGGTGGACTTCCTGCACTTCTCCGGCATCCCGTTCACCACCTCCGAGTCGATCTACAAGGCGTACGCGCTGGTGCGCAACCTGGACAAGTTCCAGGGCAAGTCGCGGCTGTGGGTGGTGCCGTTCGGCAAGGCGCAGCAGTCGATCAGGAACTCCGGCCAGGACCGGCTCGCGGTGATCGCGCAGCGGCGGCTGATGCTCAAGACGGCCGAGGAGGTCGCCCACCGCATCCACGCCGAGGCCCTGGTCACCGGCGACAGCCTCGGCCAGGTCTCCTCGCAGACCCTGACCAACATCACGGCCCAGGACCACGCCGTGGACCTGCCGATCCTGCGCCCGCTGATCGGCCTGGACAAGACCGAGATCATGGCCGAGGCCCGCCGGATCGGAACGCTGGAGATCTCCGAGCTGCCCGACGAGGACTGCTGCACGCTGCTCGCCCCCCGGCAGGCCGAGACCCGCGCGAAGATCGAGGACCTCAAGCAGATCGAGCGGCGCCTGGACGCCGAGGACCTCGCCGCCCAGCTGGCCGACTCGATCCAGCCGTACAAGCTCGACGTCTGAGCCGGCGTCCGTCTTCGGCCCGGCCGGGGTCCTGGGCCGCGTCACGCGGCCCCGGACCCCGGCGGGACGGGATCAGACGGGGACGGGTTCAGGCCGGGATCGGGGACGCAGCCGTCGCCGCGGTACGGCCCACCAGCGGGGGGAAGTCGCGCATGACCGCCGCGAGGTCGTCCAGGTCGCCGTCGACCAGGGCCTGCGGGCCGTCGCACAGGGCCTGCTCGGGGTGGGGGTGCACGTCGACGATCAGGCCGTCGGCCCCGATCGCGACCGCGGCCCGCGACAGCGGCAGCACGAGGTCGCGCCGGCCGCCGGAGTGCGACGGGTCGACGATCACCGGCAGGTGCGACAGCCGCTGGACGACCGGGACCGCCGAGATGTCGAGCGTGTTGCGGGTGGCGGGCTCGTAGGTCCGGATGCCGCGTTCGCACAGCACGATGTCGAGGTTGCCGCGCTGGGCGACGTACTCGGCCGCCATCAGCCACTCCTCGATGGTCGCCGTCATGCCCCGCTTCAGCATGACCGGCTTGCCCGCCGCGCCCACGGCCTGCAGTAGCGCGAAGTTCTGCGCGTTGCGGGTGCCGACCTGCAGCATGTCGGCGTACGACGCCACGAGCGCCACGTCGTGGGCGTCCACGACCTCGGTGACGATCGGCAGCCCGGTCTGCTCGCGCACGTCGGCCAGGATGCGCAGGCCCTCCTCGCCCAGCCCCTGGAAGGCGTACGGCGAGGTGCGCGGCTTGTAGGCGCCGCCGCGCAGCAGCGTCGCGCCCGCCGCCTTGGCCATCAGCGCGGCCTCCAGCGTCTGCTCCGGCGTCTCGACCGCGCACGGGCCGGCGATCAGGGTGACGGTGTCCGGGCCGATCGGCACGCCCCGCACGGTCACCGTGGAGCGTCGGGGATGGTTCTCTCTGCTCACGAGCTTGTACGGCGTGGAGACCCGCACGACGTCGGCGACGCCCGGCATGGCGCGCAGGTTGAGCGTGGCGAACTGCTCGACGTCGCCGATGAGGCCGACGATCGTGCGGTTCACGCCGCGGCTCGCGAACGCCTCCCCTCCGGCCGCGGCGACGAGGTCGGCGATCGCCTCGAGGTCGTCCTGCGTGGCGTCGGGGGTCATGACGATGACCATGGTCACTCCTGTTGCTGTGAACGGTGCTTGTGAACGGTGCTTGTGAACGGTGCTTGTGAACGGTGCTTGTGAACGGGTGCTTGTGAACGGTGCGGGTCCGGAAAACGACGAAGGCCCCGGGTCCGTTGGACCCGGGGCCTTCGTTCGCCGTGGCTGTCAGCGCAGCGCATGGAGGCGATCGGTCCTCACGGGTCCGTCGCCATACCAAAACGACCAAGCGGTGCGCATGTGACGCAATATAGCGCACGGTTCCTTGATCGTGCCGCCCCCGCACCCCGGGGTCCGGTGCCGGTCGTCCTCCGGGCGGGTGGCAGGATGGCGTGCGTGCCGGAGAATCCTGAGGAGGAGACGCGCCTGCCGCCGGGGCAATATGTCCCACGCGGACGGCCCGTCGTCCACTACGGGAGGGTCCCGGCGTTCCGCCCTGAGACGTGGCGTTTCCAGGTGTTCGGCGCCACGGACTCGGGCCGGGTCCACGAGTTCTCGTGGGAGGAGTTCTCCTCGCTGCCCAGGGCCACGACCGTGGCGGACTTCCACTGCGTCACCAAGTTCTCCCTCATGGGCAACGAGTGGAGCGGCGTTCCCACGTCGGCGCTGCTCGACCGCGTCCCCCCGGCGCCGGGCGTGCGCCACGTCATGGTCTGGGCCGAGTACGGCTACAGCGCCAACGTGCGCATGTCCGACTTCGACCGCCCGACCACGCTGTTCGCCACGCATCTCGACGAGAATCCGCTGTCCCCCGAGCGCGGCTATCCCGTACGGATCGTGGTGCCGCACCTGTACGCCTGGAAGAGCGTGAAATGGGTGCGCGCGGTCGAATACCTGACCGAGGACCGGCGCGGCTTCTGGGAGGATCGCGGCTACCACAACGTGGCCGATCCCTGGAAGGAGCAGCGCTACTCATACCAGGAGGACCCGGGCGACGGCCCGCCGTGAGGCCGCCGAGCGGCTACGGTGTCCGGCGTGTCTTCAGCCGTCTGGGTCACGCTGTGCGCGCTCTGCGGGGTCTGCGGCGGCGCGCTGGGCCGCGCCCTCGCCTGTCGCGGGCCGGCCCCCGGCGAACTGCCGGGGGAGGCGACGTTCCTCGCCCTGCGCGTCGCCGGGCTCGCCGCGGGCTCGCTGCGCGCCGGGCTCACCCGCGGCTCCGCCGGCCGCGCCGTACGGCACCTGCGGACGTTGCTCGGCACCGCCGGCCTGGTGGTCGCCACGAGCGACGGCGTCCTGGCCAGGGACGGCACGGGTATGCCGGCGGACGAGGTGGTCCTCGCGCAGGTGCGCGCGACCATGGCGGGTGGCAGACCGCGCCTCGCCCCCGCCCCGAGCGGCGACCGGCACGGGGTGGTCGTTCCCCTGACCGTGGAGGGCAGGACGGTCGGCGCGCTCGTGGCGTACGACGCGAAGATCGGCGCCGCCATGGTGCGCACGGCGGCCGAGGTGGGCCGCTGGATGTCCGGCCAGCTCGAACTCGCCGAGCTCGACGCCTCCCGCAGGCGGACCCTGGAGGCGGAGGCGCGGGCCCTGCGGGCGCAGATCTCGCCCCACTTCGTGTACAACTCGCTGACCACGATCGCCTCGTTCGTCCGGACCGATCCCGAGCGCGCCCGCGAGCTGCTGCTCGACTTCGCCGACTTCATCCGGTACGCGCTGCGCCGGGCGGCCGACTTCACCTCGCTCGCCGACGAGCTGAGCTGCGTGGACCGCTACCTGCTGCTGGAGCAGGCGAGGTTCGGCGACCGGCTGCGCTTCACCGTCCAGGTCGCCCCCGAGGTGCTGCGGGTCGACGTGCCGTTCCTGTGCCTGCAACCCCTGGTGGAGAACGCCATCAAGCACGGCATGCCGGGGGAGGTCCGGGTCGTGATCAGGGACGCGGGGGCGGAGGCGCACATCTGGGTCGAGGACGACGGCGTCGGCATGGACCCCGAGCATCTGCGGGCCGCGCTCGCCGAGGAGAGCAAGGGGATCGGGCTGAGCAACGTGGATCTGCGCATGCGCCACCTCTACGGCCAGGACTACGGGCTCATGGTCGAGACGGCGCCCGGCAAGGGGACCCGCATCCGGCTGCGCATCCCCAAGGCCCGTCCCCGCGCCGTCCCCGCCCGCTCCTGAACCCCGCCGGGCCTGGGGTGCGTGCTCGACGGCGTGGAGGCCCGGGTCCCCCGATGGCCGGTCGGCGCTCAGCCGGTCAGAAGCGGAAGCCGGAGGACGAACCGGGCGCCGCGCGGGGAGTCCTCGACGCACAGGCTGCCGTCGTGCGCCACCGCGATCGCCCGGCACAGGGCCAGGCCGAGGCCGCTGCCGTCGGGATCGAGGCGCCGTCCCGCCTCCAGACGGGTGAAGGGTTCGAAGATGCGCTCCCTGTCCTCGTCGGCGACGCCGTCGCCGTCGTCCAGCACGACCACCAGCGCCTGGGCGCCGATGCGCTCGGCGCTCACGTCCACCAGGCCGGTGGCGTGGCGCTGCGCGTTCAGCAGCAGGTTCGTCACGATGCTGGCCAACTGCACGCGGTTGCCGAGGACCCGCACGTCCGGCTCGATCCTGGCGCGCACCGGCACGCCCGTGGTGCGCGCCGCCGCCTCGGCGCGTACGAGCGCCCCGAGGTCGACCGGCTGGGACGAGCACGGCGTGTTGCGGAGCCGGGCGAAGGCGAGCAGCTCGTCGATGATCTGCTGCATGCGGTCGGCGGCCGGCAGCGACCTGGCGATCGCCTGCCGTGCGTCGATCTCCGGGTAGAGCAGCGCCTCCTCCAGCCCGGTGCGCAGGCCGGTGAGCGGGGACTTGAGCTCGTGGGACACGATGGCGGCGAACTCCCGCTGCCGCGTGACCGCCGACTCCAGCCGGCCGAGCGTCTGGTTCGCGGCGCGGGCCAGCCGCGCTATCTCATCCGGGCCGGACGGCTGCGGCACCCGCAGGGACAGGTCGTTGGCGGTGATCTCCGACAGCCGCTGCCCGATCGCGTTGATGGGCCGCAGGACGCGGCCCGTCGCCCGCCAGGTCGTCCACGTCCACAGGGCCGCCAGCAGCGCCCCGCCGGAGCCGACGAGGAACTCGAGCCGGTGCCCGCGCAGGACGGGCGGCTCGTCCGTGCCGACGTAGACGAAATGGGGCTCGCCCTTCAAGAGCTCCCAGGCCTGCAACGACGGGACCCGGCCGGCGGTGAGCATGACGCACCGCTCGCTCTCGGGGCACTCGGTCACGTCCCGGAAACGGTCCTCCTCGCTCGGCCTGACCGTGCTCAGTGGCCGGTCGCCGGCCATGGGCCCGGCCACCGTCACCCGGCCCTGTGAGTCGACGAGCTGGACGAGCGGGACCCGCGCCGTCGCCATCGGGGGCGACACCTGCCCGCGTTCCATCAGGCCGATCCACTCGGTGGCGACGCGGCGCGTCTCCCTGAAGATCTCGCTCTCGGTACGGTGCCGGATCAGCAGGCACAGGCCGACCGTGATCACCGCGGCGACGAGCACGGACACTACCGCCACGGTCAGCGTCACACGCGCCTGGATGGAATGGGAGAGGGGAAGGAACACGCCCGGCCTGATGCTCATCGAAGTTCCTCGTTCGGCCTGGTCTCCCTGTCAACGGTAAGCAGCCCTGGTGGACAAAATGCCTTTTAGCGGCGAAAGCCGAATAGCTCTACCTAGTCTTGGCCTGCAGCTTGCCCCGGCGCGCGCCGTGATGGTGGCGGAGGGTATCGGGAACGTCACCTACCGCTCGGTCACCCCTTGCGCTGAGGGCGGGACACGCGGCACGGTGGACGCCATGCTGCGTGTCCTCGCGGTGGACGACGAGGTCCCCGCCCTGTCCGAGCTCGCCTTCCTGCTCCGCCAGGACGCCCGGGTGGAGTACGTGAGCACGGCGACCGACGGCGGGGCCGCCCTGCACGACATGGTCCAGATGATCGCCAACGGGGAGCGCCTCGACGGCGTCTTCCTCGACGTGCGCATGCCGGGCCTCGACGGCCTCGACCTGGCCCGGCTCATCGGCGGTTTCCCCACGCCTCCCCGCCTGGTCTTCGTCAGCGCCCACGACTGCGCCGTCCAGGCGTTCGAGCTGGAGGCCGTCGACTACCTGCTCAAGCCCGTACGCCCGGAACGCCTGGCGGAGGCCGTACGCCGGCTCTCGGCCGCCGTCGCGCCTCCCGGCGCCGAGGAGGACCTGGAGACGATCCCGGTCGAGCTCGGGGGCCGCACGAAGTTCGTGGCCCGGCAGGACGTGTGCTACGCCGAAGCGCACGGCGACTACGTCCGCCTGCACACGGCCGGCGCCGTCTACCTCGTACGGATGTCCCTCGCGGCGCTGGAACGCCGCTGGGCGGGCGCGGGGTTCGTCCGGGCCCACCGCAGCACCCTCGTCAACGCCCGGCACGTGAGCGAGCTGCGCTTCGACGCCGGGCGGGTGGTCCTGCAGGTGGGCGGCGAGACGCTGCCGGTGAGCAGGCGGCACACCCGGCAGGTGCGCGAGCAGCTCGTCCGCCAGTTCCGTCCCTGAGCCTCCCGCGCGATCACCCGCGGGTCCCGCGCCGTCGTGGTCGTGGCGGGGTGACCCCGGCCCGCCTCAGGGGCGGGCGGGGGACGCGACCATGCCGCTCTCGAAGGCGCGGGTCACGGCGGCGGCGACGCCGTGCCGGGGGAGCAGCCCCTTCTCGGCCGCCTCCCAGCCGGTGTAGGTGAGGGCCCACAGCACCTGCTGGATCCACTCGGCGCTGACACCCTGGTCGAACACGCCCTCGGCCTGGCCGCGCTCGATGAGGCCGACGGTGGTCGGCACCGACAGGTCCGGCTCGAAGCAGGCCGTGAACTCCTCCAGCACCCGGGGGTCGCCGAACAGGAACGCCAGGCGGTCCCCGGCGTCCACCAGGGCGGCGATCAGCCTGCGCATCGCCTCGAGCGGCGGGCCCTGGTCGATGGCCGCCTCGGCCGTCGACCTCTCCACCACGTGGAAGGAGTCGACGACGGCCGCGTTCACGAGGTCCTGCCGGTCGGAGAAGTAGCGGTGCAGCGTGCTGCGGCCGATCTGGGCGGCTTCGGCGATGTCCGCGAGCGTCGCGCCGCGATCGCGGGCGAGGACCGAGGCCGCCGCGGCGAGGATGGCACGGCGCGTGCGGCTGCGCGTGCCCGATTCCCTGGTGTCGGTCACCCCCGGAAGGCTAGCAGCGGCTCCATTAAGAGACTACCAAGGTTGATAATGAGACATCGAAGTCCCATTATGGGCTCATGAATTCCTATTCCATCGTCGCCGAGGGGCTGGGCAAGCGCTACGGCGACACCAGAGCCCTCGACGGGTTCGAACTGAGGGTCGCCGACGGGAGCGTGTGCGCGGTTCTCGGCCCGAACGGCGCGGGCAAGACCACCGCCGTCCGCGTGCTGACCACGCTGGCGCGGCCGGACTCCGGCCGTGCGCTCGTGGCCGGGTTCGACGTCGCGCGGCAGCCGGCCGAGGTGCGCCGCCGCATCGGCCTGGCCGGGCAGGAGGCCGCCGTGGACGAGATCCTCACCGGGCGGGAGAACCTCGAGATGTGGGGGCGGCTCCATCATCTCGGCGCGGCGGCGGCGAGTCGCCGCGCCGGCGAGCTCCTGGAGCGGTTCGGGCTGTCCGGTGCGGCCGACCGGCGGGTCAAGCACTACTCCGGTGGCATGCGGCGGCGTCTCGACCTGGCCGCCGCGTTCATCCAGGCGCCGCGCGTGCTCTTCCTCGACGAGCCGACCACCGGGCTCGACCCCCGCAGCCGCACGGAGGTCTGGCGCACCGTGCGCGGGCTCGCCGACGCCGGCAGCACCGTGCTCATGACGACGCAGTACCTGTTCGAGGCCGACCAGCTCGCCCGGCAGATCGCGGTGATCGACGGGGGCAGGGTGATCGCGGACGACACCCCCGAGCGCCTGAAGTCGCTGATCGGCGGCGACCATCTCGACCTCGTCGTGCGCGATCCCGCCCGCCTCGGCGACGCCGCCGCCGTCCTCGCGGGCGTCGCGCAGGCCGAGCCCGTGGCCGACCCGGACGCCCGCCGCCTGACCGCCCCCGTACGCGACCGCGTCGGGGCGCTCACCACGGTCGTACGCGAGCTGGAACGGCGCGGCATCGAGGCCGAGGACGTCTCCCTGCGCCGTCCGACGCTGGACGAGGTGTTCCTGAGCCTGACGGCGGGAGCGGCCGCGTGAGCGCCCTCACCGCCCCGGACGCGCCGCCCCGCTGGGGCGAGCGGCTGCGCTGGACGCTGTCGGACGCGTCGGTCATCGCCCGCACCAACCTCAAGCACTGGGTCCGCAACCCGGCCGCGGTTCTCAACCTGACGCTGTATCCGATCGTCATGGTCCTGCTGTTCGGCTACGTCCTCGGCAGCGCGATGAACGTCGCGGGCGGCGGCGACTACCGCGAGTTCCTGATGCCGGGCATGTTCTCCCAGACGATGGCGATGGGGGTGATGACCACGATGACGGTGGTCAGCCTGCAGACCGCCCGCGGGGTGACCGACCGCTACCGCTCGATGCCGATCTCGCGGCCCGGGGTGGTGCTCGGCCGCGCCTTCGCCGACATCGTCAACTCGGTGCTCGAACTGCTGATCCTGCTCGCGTGCGGCCTGGTCGCCGGATGGAGCTGGCACCGGGGGATCGGCGACGCCCTGGCCGCCGTGGGCCTGCTCCTCCTGCTGCGCTTCGCACTCATCTGGGCGGGGATCTATCTCGGGCTGATGCTCACCCCGGAGGCGGCGAGCGCGGCCTGGCTGCCGCTGCTGCCTCTCACGATGCTGGCCAACACCTTCGTGTCTCCGGCGTTCCTGCCGGGCTGGCTCGGGGTGATCGCGGAGTGGAACCCGCTGTCGGCGACGGTCGCCGCGTGCCGGATGCTGTTCGGCAACCCCGGCTGGCAGGGCGGATCCTGGGCCGCCGAGCACGCCCTCGTGCTGGCGATCGGCTGGCCGCTGCTGATCACGCTCGTCTTCCTGCCCCTGTCCGCCCGCCGCTACCGCCGCCTCGGCGGCTGAGCTGTGCACACTCGTCGGGGGCGCGGGGCTGGGCCGGGGGCGTCTTCGCGCGCCCCGATCTACCGCTCGTCGTCTCCCGGGGCCCGCTCGTCGTGCGGGCGCGGGCCGCATGGCGCTAACTAGAGACCGCTCGTCCGAACGGCCATTCCGCCGCCCGATTACACCTCGTAGTCTTTCGCACGTCGCAAGACACGCGGGGTAATCACAAAGTGAGCAGGTTGTCACCGAGTGGTTACCAAGCGGGGCCCTACTCGGGGGGGAAGGGCCCCGCCAGCGCGTATCGGGGGGGGGTGCGCGGCGATCCGGCCATACGGGGGCGCCGGATCGCCGCGAGCGCCCCGGCCCCCGGCGAACGTCCGGCGCCGGCACGGTGACCGGCGGGCCGGGAAACGCGCCGCTCAGCCGCCGGTCAGCCGCTGCGCAGCTTCTTGAGCAGTTCGATGTCCTCGCGGTGCTTTTCCACCTTGCCCGGGGTCTCGATGCAGACGGGCACCCCGGCGGCCGTGGGGTGGCGCATCAGCTCGCCGAACGCCTGGGCGCCGATGTGCCCGGCCCCGATGTTCTCGTGCCGGTCCCGCTTGGAGCCGCAGGGGTCCTTCGAGTCGTTGGCGTGGATCAGCTTGAGCCGGCCGGGGGCCACGTCGTTCAGCGCGTCCAGCATCTCCTTCACCCCGCCGGGCGCGGCCAGGTCGTGCCCCGCCGCGAAGGCGTGGCAGGTGTCGAGGCACACGCCGACCTTGGGGTGGTGGTCGAGGGCCTCCAGATAGGGCCCGAGGTCCTGGACGGTCGCGCACAGCATCTGGCCCTGGCCCGCCATCGGTTCGAGCAGCAGGTCGGGGCCGTCGGCGGGCAACTCGTCCAGCACCGGCAGCAGCCGCTCGTGGATCTGGCGCATCGCGGCCTCGCGCGACTGGCTCACGGCCGAGCCGGTGTGGACGACCACGCCGAGCGCGCCGGTCTCGGCGCCCCTGCGCAGGGTGTGGCGGATCACCGCGATCGAGTTCTCCAGGGTCTCCGGCGTGGGCGACCCGCAGTTCACGAGATAGGCGGCGTGCAGGAAGACCGGCACGCCCGACTCGCGCAGCTTGGCGTCCTCGGAGGGGTTCCCCTCGCTGAGCGCCCAGCCCCGCGGGTTGGTGACGAAGACCTGGATCATCTCCGCGCCGATGTCGGCCGCGTACTTCAGCCCGCCCTTGGCCAGGCCGCCGGCGACGAAGGCGTGTCCGCCGATGAGATTGGAAGGAGTCATGATGCCCCCCAGAGTATTGGCACAGGATATTGGCGCAGGCTGGTGCCGCCCCCTTTGTCACAACGTACAAAGCGGCCCCCCGAGCAGGGCGTCCGGTTCGGACTTCGCGCCGCTGGACCCGCCTTCGGCCCGGCGGTTGACTGACGGGCATGCGCGAACTGAGCCGGGAGGACCTGCGGTCCTGCTGCGCCTCCGCCAAGTGGGTGGAGGCGGTCGCCGCGCGCGGGCCGTTCCGGGATCTCGACGGGCTCCGCCGCGCGAGCGAGTCGGCTCTAGCGGCGCTGACCTGGGACGACGTGCTGGAGGCGCTGGCGGCGCACCCGCGGATCGGTGAGCGGCCCGGCGGCGCGGGACGCGAGGCCGCGTGGTCGCGGTCCGAGCAGTCCGGGACCGCGGACGCCGGGCGCGACGTGCTCGGCGCGCTGCGCGAGGGCAACGCCGCCTACGAGAGCCGGTTCGGTCACGTCTACCTGGTCTGCGCGACGGGCCGGGAGGCCGGCGAACTGCTGGCGCTGCTGCGCGACCGGCTCGGCAACGACGAGGAGACCGAGCGCAAGGTCGTCGGGGACGAGCTGTCGAAGATCGTCGCGTTGCGGCTGGCCAAGCTCTGGGAGGGCCGGTGAGCCTTTCGACGCATGTGCTCGACACCGCCGCCGGGCGGCCGGCCAAGGACCTGTTCGTACGGCTGTCGCGGCGCGCCGCGCACGGGTTCGTGCCGGTGGCGGAGGGCCGGACCGACGGCGACGGCCGCATCCGGGAGTGGACCCCGCTGGGCCGGGAGTGGGACCCGGTCGCGGATCCGCGCCCGGGGACCTACCGGCTCGTGTTCGACACCGGCGCCTACCTGGGGGACGAGGCGTTCTTCCCCGAGGTGAGCGTCGTGTTCGCCGTCCGGGAGCCCGGCGAGCACCACCACGTGCCGCTGCTGCTGAGCCCGTTCGCCTACTCGACCTACCGGGGGAGCTGACGTGGCCGTTCTGGGGCCCAACAGGTACGGCAAGGCCGAGACGAGGGTCGTGCGGGTGACCCGGCACGGCGACGCCCACCGGATCAAGGACCTCACGGTCAGCACGTCGCTGTCGGGCGACATGACCGAGGTGCACCTGAGCGGGGACAACTCCGCGGTCCTGCCCACCGACACGCAGAAGAACACGGTCTTCGCGTTCGCCAAGAAGCACGGTGTCGGGGCGATCGAGGACTTCGCGCTGCTGCTGGCGCGTCATTTCGCGGACTCCCGGCCCGCGATCAACCACGCGAGGGTCGCCGTCGAGGAGCACGCCTGGGAGCGCAACGGCGCGTTCGGGCACTCGTTCGTCCGCTCGGACCGGGAGGTCCGCACCTGCGTGGCCCACTACGACGGGACGCGGTCGTGGGTGGTCTCCGGGCTGCGCGACCTCGTCGTGCTCAACACGACCAACTCCGAGTTCTGGGGCTTCGCGAAGGACGAGTACACGACGCTGCCGGAGACCCGCGACCGCGTCCTGGCCACCGCCGTGGACGCGTCCTGGCGGCACGCGGACGCCTCCCAGGACTGGGACAAGACCTACGAGAACGCGCGGGGCGCCCTGCTCGCGGCCTTCGCCGACACCTACAGCCTGTCCCTGCAGCAGACGCTGTACGCCATGGGCACGCGCGTGCTCGCCGAGTGCCCCGGGGTCTGCGAGGTGCGGCTGTCGCTGCCGAACAAGCACCACTTCCTGGTGGACCTCGCGCCCTTCGGGCTGGACAACGACGGCGAGGTCTACTTCGCCGCCGACCGGCCGTACGGGCTGATCGAGGGCACGGTGCTGCGCGAGGACGCGCCCGCCGCCGGCCCGGCCTGGGAGTAGCCGATGGACTTCCTGCGACCCGCGACGTGGGCGGAGGCCCTGGAGCTCAAGGCCGAGCGGCCCGAGGCCACGCCGATCCAGGGCGGCACCGACGTCATGGTGGAGATCAACCTCGACAAGGGCCGCCCGGCCGCCCTGCTCGACCTCACGCCGATCCGCGAGCTGCGGGAGTGGTCGCGGGAGGGCGGCGAGATCCATTTGGGCGCGGGCGTGACCTATTCCCGGCTGATCGCCGAGCTCGGAACCGATCTGCCCGGCCTGGCCCAGGCGTCCCGCACGGTCGGGTCGCCGCAGATCCGCAACCGGGGGACGGTCGCGGGCAACCTCGGCGCGGCCTCGCCCGCGGGCGACAGCCACCCGCCGCTGCTGGCCTGCGGCGCTGTCGTGGAGGCCGAGTCGGTGCGCGGCACCCGGCTGATCCCGATCGGGGAGTTCTACACCGGTGTGAAGCGCAACGCGCTCGCCCCCGACGAGCTGATCCGCGCCGTGCGCGTCGCGGCCGCCACCGGCCCGCAGTACTTCTCCAAGATCGGCACCAGGAACGCCATGGTGATCGCGGTGTGCTCGTTCGCGGTCGCGCTGCACCCGTCCGGGCGGCGGGTGGGCGCCGGCATCGGCTCGGCCGCGCCGACCCCGCGCCACGCCCCGGAGGCCGAGGACTTCGCGTCCGGGGCACTGGACTGGGACGGCCGTGGCCCGCTCGATCCCGGTGTGGCGCGCCGTTTCGGTGAACTCGTGGCCGCCTCCGCCGCGCCGATCGACGACGTGCGGGGCCGCGCCGCCTACCGCACCCACGCGCTGGCCGTGATGGCGCGCCGCGCGCTCGGCTGGGCATGGGACGACTTCAGGGGGAACTCATGAGGGTGAACCTCACGGTGAACGGCCGCCCGATGACGGCCGACGACGTGTGGGAGGGTGAGAGCCTGCTGTACGTCCTGCGCGAGCGGCTCGGCCTGCCGGGTGCCAAGAACGCCTGCGAGCAGGGCGAATGCGGCTCCTGCACCGTCTATCTCGACGGCGCGCCGGTCTGCGCGTGCCTGGTCGCCGCGGGTCAGGCGGAGGGGCGCGAGGTGGTGACGGTCGAGGGCCTGGCGACCTCAGGCGGTGAACTCGACGGCGGGCTGGACAGCGGGTTGAACGAGGTGCAGCGTGCGTTCGTGGACGCGGGGGCCGTGCAGTGCGGCTTCTGCACGCCCGGTCTCGTCGTGCAGGCCCACGCGCTGCTCGCGGACGCCGACGGGGTGCCGCCGGACGCCGACATCCGGGAGGCCCTGGCCGGCAACCTGTGCCGCTGCACCGGATACGAGAAGATCCTCGACGCGGTCCGCCTGGCCGCCGCCCGCCGCTCCGCAGCGGCGCACGGTTTCCGCTCATGACGAACGATCCCGCCACCGTCCGCCCCGGGAGTCCCGTTGCCTGAAACCCCACGTCCGGTGGTCATCGAGAACGCCTACATCGTCCCCGTGGCCGGGGAGGAGATCCCGTCCGGCCACGTCGTCGTGGAGGACGGCCTGATCAGGGCGGTCGGCCCCGGCCCGGCGCCGGCCGTGCCCGAGGGGGCCGAACGCGTCGACGGCTCCGGCTGCCTGGCCACCCCCGGCCTGGTCAACACCCACCACCACCTCTACCAGTGGGCGTCCCAGGGGGTGACGCCGGACGGGACGCTGTTCGAGTGGCTGGTGGCGAGCTACCGGCTGTGGGCCCGGATGGACGCCGAGGTGGTGTCGGGCGCCGCGACGGCGGGGCTGGCCTGGCTGGCCCTGTCGGGCTGCACGACCTCGGCCGACCACCACTACATCTTCCCCAAGGGCAGGGGAGACCTCTTCGAGGCCGAGATCGAGGCCGCGCGGCGGGTCGGGCTGCGCTTCCACCCCTGCCGGGGCTCGATGGACCGGGGCGCCTCGTCCGGCGGCCTGCCGCCTGACGAGGTCGTGGAGGACGTCGACGAGATCCTCCAGGCCACCGACGACGCGATCCGGAAATATCATGATCCGTCGTTCGGGTCGATGCTGCGCGTCGCGGTCGCCCCCTGCTCGCCGTTCTCGGTCAGCGGCGAACTCATGACCCGCTCGGCCGACCTCGCCCGCTCCCATGGCGTACGGCTGCACACGCACGTGGCGGAGACGGCCGACGAGGACGAGCACTGCAGGGAGCAGTTCGGCGTGCTGCCCGTCGAATACCTCGACCGGCTCGGGTGGCTGGGCCCCGACGTGTGGCTGGCCCACTGCGTCCACCTGACCGACAAGGACGTGCGGCGCTTCGCCGAGACCGGCACGGGCGTGGCCCACTGCCCGTCCTCCAACGGCCGCCTCGGCGCCGGCATCGCCCGGATCGCCGACCTGCTGGCCGCGGGCGCGCCGGTCGGGCTCGGCGTCGACGGCGCGGCCTCCAGCGAGATGACCCCGCTGGCCGGGGAGATCCGCATGGCCGTGCTCATGCAGCGGGCCCGGTACGGCCCGCGCGCGCTGACCGCCCGCCAGGCCCTGGAGATGGCCACGCTCGGCGGCGCCCGCTGTCTCGGCCGGGAGGCCGAGATCGGCTCACTGGAGCCCGGCAAGCTCGCCGACGTGGCGCTGTGGCGGCTCGGCGGCTTCCACGCCGCGATCGACGACCCCGTCGTCGCGTTCGCGTACGGCGCCACCCCGCCGCTCGCCCGGCTGCTCGTGGGCGGCAGGACCGTGGTGGACGGCGGGGAGTTGCGCACCGTCTCGGGTGAGGCGGCCGCGCGGGCGGGGGCCGACGCCCATCGGCGGCTGACCGCCATGGATCATGTCTGAGGCGTTCCCGGACACGATCGAAGGGCCACAGGTGAGCCGCACCATGACAGGACACGTCGTCATCGCGCCGGACAAGTTCCGGGGGTCGCTGACCTCGCCCGAGGTGGCCGCGCACGTGGCCGCGGGATTGGGGAACGTCCCCGTCGTCGAGCTGCCGGTGGCCGACGGGGGCGACGGCACCGTGGACGCGGTCGTGGCGAGCGGCTTCACCCGGGTCGAGACGGAGGTGACCGGGCCGGCCGGCGATCCGGTCACCGCGAGCTACGCGGTGCGGAACGAGCCCGGCGCGCGGGTCGCGGTGATCGAACTGGCGGAGGCGTCGGGCCTGCGCCGGCTGCCGGGCGATGCGGTGCCGCTGACCGCCACCAGCCGCGGCGCCGGCGAGCTGATCGCCCACGCCGCACGGCACGGCGCGACGCGGATCGTGCTCGGCCTGGGCGGCAGCGCCTGCACCGACGGCGGCGCGGGGATGGTCCAGGCCCTCGGCGTTCGGCTGCTGGACGCCCACGGCGCGGACCTCCCTGCGGGCGGTGCCGCGCTGCGCGACCTGCACACCATCGACGCCTCCGGCCTGCTGCGCGGGTTCGAGGTGATCGTGGCGAGCGACGTGGACAACCCGCTGCTCGGGCCGCACGGCGCGGCGGCGGTGTACGGCCCGCAGAAGGGCGCGAGCCCGCAGGACGTGGCCGTGCTGGAGGCCGGGCTGGCCCGGCTGGCGGCCGTGGCCGCGCACACCCACGGCCTGGCGGGCGCCGCCGAGCACGACGGCGTCGTCCGCGCGATGGGCGTGGCCGGGCGGCCGGGTGCGGGCGCCGCCGGCGGGGTGGGCTTCGGCGCGCTGACGTTCCTCGACGCGGAGATCCGGCCCGGCATCGGCTACCTGCTCGACCTCGTGGAGTTCGACCGGCACGTGGAGGGCGCCCGGCTCGTGATCACCGGTGAGGGCGCGATCGACGAGCAGACCCTGCGCGGCAAGACCCCGGTGGGCGTCGCCGCCGCCGCGGCCAAGCACGGCGTGCCGGTCGTGGCGGTCTGCGGGCGGCGCACCGTCGGCGACGACGAACTGAGGGCGGCCGGGATCGAGGCCGCGTACGCGCTGACCGACATCGAGCCCGACACGAGCCGCTGCATGGCCGAGGCCGGGCCACTGCTGGAGCGGCTGGCGGCGCGGATCAGCGCCGGACATCTCACGACATGAGGAGTGGCGCGTGGGGGAACCGTACGACCTGGTGGTGAGGTCCCGGCGGGCCGTGACCCCGGAGGGGGAGCGCCCGCTGGCCGTCGCCGTGCGCGGCGGCGTGATCGCGGCCCTGCGCCCCTATGAGGAGACGGTCGCGGCGGAGGAGTCCGCCGACCTCGGCGACCTGCCGCTGCTGCCCGGACTGGTCGACTCCCACGTGCACGTCAACGAGCCCGGCCGCACCCACTGGGAGGGCTTCGCGACCGCCACCCGGGCGGCGGCGGCCGGGGGCGTGACCACGATCGTGGACATGCCGCTCAACTCGCTGCCTCCGACCGTGGACGTGGCGGCGCTGGAGGTCAAACGGACGGCCGCCGAGGGCCGGTGCCACGTGGACGTCGGCTTCTGGGGCGGCGCGATCCCCGGCAACCTCGCCGACCTGCGGCCCCTGCACGAGGCCGGGGTGACGGGCGTCAAGTGCTTCCTGTCCCCGTCGGGGGTGGACGAGTTCCCCGCGCTCGACCGCGACGGGCTGCGGGACGCGCTGGCGGAGGTGGCGGCCTTCGACGGCCTGCTGATCGCGCACGCCGAGGACCCCGGGCTGCTGTCCGAGCCCGGCGGCCCGGCGTACGACGACTTCCTGCGGTCACGCCCGCAGGAGGCCGAGCGCCGGGCCGTCGAGCAGGTGATCGCCCTCGCGGCGGAGACGGGCGCTCGCGCGCACATCGTGCACGTGTCGGCCGCCGCCTGCGTCGAACCGCTGCGCGCCGCCCGGACGGCGGGGGTGCGCGTCACCGCCGAGACCTGCCCGCACTACCTGACCCTGGCGGCCGAGCAGGTCAGCGGGCCCGCCTACAAGTGCTGCCCGCCGATCAGGGAGGCAGCCAACCGCGACGCGCTGTGGCGGGCCCTCGCCGACGGCGTGCTCATGGGGATCGTCTCCGACCACTCTCCATCGACGCCCGACCTCAAGGTGCCCGACTTCGCCGCCGCCTGGGGAGGGATCTCCTCGCTCCAGGTCGGCCTGCCCGTCGTGTGGACCGCCGCGCGCGCCCGCGGGTACGGCCTGGCCGACGTGGTGCGCTGGATGGCCGGGGGCCCGTCCCGCCTGACCGGCCTGCCCCACAAGGGGGCGATCCGGGTGGGCAACGACGCGGACCTGGTCGCCTTCGACCCCGACGCCGAGTTCACGGTGGACGTCGCGGCGCTCCACCACCGCAACCCGGTGTCCGCCTACCACGGCGCGCGGCTGGCGGGCGTCGTACGCACCACCTGGCTGCGCGGCACGCCGGTCGATTTCGCCACGCCGCGTGGCCGGCTGCTGACGAGGGGGGTCCGATGACCGGCTTCACCCGCCTGCCCGACCTCGCCCTGCGCACGTACGGCGGGTCGGTCGTGGCCGCCAACGACGAGTCGTTCGCCGAACGGGAGGCCCTGATCAGGCCGGGACCGGCCGAGTTCCGGCCGCACACCTTCGGGGCCAAGGGCCAGGTCTACGACGGCTGGGAGACCCGGCGGCGGCGCGAGCCCGGCCACGACTGGGCGATCGTCCGGCTCGGCCTGCCGGGGATCATCAGGGGCGTGGTCGTGGACACCGCGTGGTTCCGCGGCAACTACCCGCCGTACGCGTCGGTCGAGGCGTGCGCGGCCGAGGGCCACCCCTCGCCGGACGAGCTGGACGGCTGGGTGGAGATCGTGCCGAAGAGCCCCTTGAAGGGCGACGCGGTCCACGAGTTCGCGGTGACCGATCCCCGCCGTTTCACCCACGTGCGGCTGAACATCTTCCCCGACGGCGGCGTCGCGCGGCTGCGGGTCCACGGGCGGGTCGTGCCCGACCGGGCGTTCCTGGAGGGCCTCACCGTCGATCTCGCCGCGCTGGAGAACGGCGGCCTGGTGACGGCGTGCTCCGACGAGTTCTACTCCTCGCCGAACAACGTCCTCGCGCCGGGCCTGGCCCGCAACCAGGCCGAGGGCTGGGAGACCGCCCGCCGCCGCGACGGCGGCAACGACTGGCTCGTCGTCGCCCTGGCCGGCCCCGGCCGGGTGGCCGTCGCCGAGATCGACACGACCAACCTGGTGTTCAACGCCCCCGGCTGGGCGTCGCTGAAGGGCGTGGACACGGACCGGGCGCCGCTTGAGGACGAGGACGCGTGGTTCCCGCTGCTGCCCAGGACACGCCTCCAGCCCGACACCCGCCACCGCTTCCGCCTCGACGACGACCGCCGGATCACCCACGCCCGGCTCGACATCTACCCTGACGGCGGCCTCGCCCGCCTCCGCCTCCTCGGCACCCTCACCCCCTGAGCAGCCGAACGCGCGGAACCGCCGCAAGCCTCGCCGGCGACGGACACCCAGCGGCGGCCGTCGCCCGCGACCGGATGGGCGGCGCGGGCGTCAGTGCCAGAGCGTGATGGTGGTGCCCGGCGGTTGCTGGCCGAGCGGGTTCTCGCCGACCACGCGCTCGGTGCCCACCAGCCTGCGGACGTTGACCTTGAAGCCGGCCGCCTTCAGCTCGTTCACCGCGTCCTTCACGAACTTGAACCGTACGTCGGGCACGTTGACGACGGCGGCCGGGCTCTGGTCGGGGTCGGCGGGGTCGGTCTCCCACGGCCAGTGGAAGCCCTGGTCCGGCCCGCGTGACACGGTCAGGTGCACGATCGCCCCGGCCGCCACCTCGGCGCCTCCGGGAGGGTCCTGTGCGATCACGGTGCCCGGCGGGGTGTCGTCGGCGGTCTCGTCGACCTGGACGTTGAAGCCCTTCTCACCCAGGAACTTCTCCGCCTGGTCGCGCATCATCTGCGTGACGTCCGGCATCAGCAGCCCGGCGCTGACGACGAAGTTGACCATGCTGCGCTTCTTGACGCGCTTGCCCACCGGCGGGTTGGTGCGGATGACCTGGTCGCGGGGGATGGTGTCGCTCGCGCTCTTGCTCACCCGCCCGGGGGTCAGCCCGACCTCGGCGATCTTCGCCCGGGCGTCCGTCAGGCTGAGGCCCTCGACCTTCGGCACGGGGATCGTCTCCGGGCCGGCCGACGGGATCAGGGTGAGCACCGAGCCCTTGACCACCTCGGCGCCCAGCCCCGGCTCGGTGTCGAGAACGATGTCCTTCGGCACCTTGTCGTCGAACCGCGCCTCGCCGATCCGGACCTCGAAACCGGCCTGCTGCGCCACCTGCCTGGCGACCGTGACGGGCTTGTTCACCAGGTCGGGGACCTTCGTGTAGCGGCCCTGGGAGAACCACCAGCCGGTGAAGGCGACGCCCGCCAGCATGACGAGGGCCAGCACGGCGAGGAACCAGACGGGCCTGACCCTGCGTCCCCGGCGCCGCCCCGTCTCGGCCGGGCCGGTCAGCAGTTCCGCGCGCGGCTGGATCATCGTCTGGCCGAGCGGTGACTCGGGCTCCGCGAGCGCGTGCTGCCCCGTGCCGAACGACGAGGCCCCGCCGGCCGGAGGGACGGTCCGGTGCGCGCCCGTCCGCACACCGCTGTGGGCGCCGGTGTCCCGGCCCCCCTGGGGAGCGGCGTGCGCGCCGGTGTGCCCGGTCTTGGGCAGCGTGCGGTGGATCTCGACGGCGGCGACGAGCATGGCGGTCGCGTCCGCCGGGCGCCCGGCGGGATCCTTGTCGGTGGCCGCGGCGACGAGCGCGTCGATCTGCGGCGGCATGTCGGGCACGATCGAGGACGGCGCGGGGACGGTCTCGTGCACGTGCCGGTAGGCGATCGACATCGGCGTCTCGCCCGCGTACGGCTGCCGCCCGGTGAGCAGCTCGAACAGCATGATTCCGACGGCGTACACGTCGCTGCGGGCGTCGGCCGTGCCGGTCGTGACCTGCTCGGGCGACATGTAGCCGATCGTGCCGATCATCATGCCGGTCTTGGTCTGGTTGGTCGCCTCGATCGCGCGGGCCAGGCCGAAGTCCACGACCTTCACCCGGCCGTCGTCGGCGAGCAGCACGTTCTCGGGCTTGACGTCCCGGTGGATGAGCCCGGCCTGGTGGGCCGCGCCGAGGGCGGCGAGCACCGGGATGACCATCTCCAGGGCCTCGCGCGCCGGGAGACGGCCGCGCCGGCGCAGGACGTCGCGCAGCGTCCGCCCGGGGACGTACTCCATCGACAGGTAGACGTTCGCCCCGTCGGTGCCCTGGTCGAAGACCTGCACGATGTTGGGGTGCGAGAGGCTGGCCACCGACTTGGCCTCGCCGATGAACCGCCGCACGAACTGCGGGTCCTCGGCCAGCGAGCGGTGCATCACCTTGACGGCGACCGTGCGGTCGAGCCGGACGTCCAGAGCCAGGTATACGGAGGCCATGCCACCCCGGGCGATCCGGGACTCGACGCGGTAGCGCCCGTCGAGCAACTGCCCCACGAGCGGGTCGGTTAGCGTCGTGTCCACTCGCCAGAGTTTACGGGTGATTTGCCGCCCGCCGTGTTCCCGAATCCCAAACCGAGACCTATTCGGGCGCCTTCCGCGGCGTCCGAAAAGCCGTGCCGATTCCGAAAATCGGGCTTACCAGACGTGGAGATCGGACTTCCCGCCCGCCCCGTGGCGACGTCTCAGGGGGGACGGGCGGGAATGACGTCTCAGGACGGGCGGCCGGGGGAGGACGCCTCGGCGTAGCGACGTCGGGGGATGCGTCCGGCGAGGCGGGCCAGCCGCCCGGCCGTGACCGCCTGCCGCATGGCCACGGCCATCAGGCCGGGCTGGTGCGCCCGCGTCACGGCGCTCGCCAGCAGCACGGCGTCGCAGCCCAGCTCCATCGCCAGCGCGGCGTCGCTGGCCGTGCCGATGCCGGCGTCGAGGATCACCGGCACCGTGGCGGCCTCGACGATCAGCTCGATGCTGTGCGGGTTGCGGATGCCCAGCCCGGAGCCGATCGGGGCGCCGAGCGGCATCACGGCGGCGCACCCGGCGTCCTGGAGCCTGCGGGCCAGCGCAGGGTCGTCGCCGATGTACGGCAGCACCACGAACCCGTCGGCGACCAGCCGCTCGGCGGCGTCGAAGGTCTCGATCGGGTCGGGCAGCAGGGTCCGCTCGTCCGCGATGACCTCCAGCTTGACCCAGTTGGTCTCCAGCGCCTCGCGGGCCAGGCGGGCGGTCAGCACCGCCTCCCCGGCGGTGAAGCACCCCGCCGTGTTCGGCAGCACCTTGATGCCGCGGGTGCGCAGCACGTCCAGCACCGAACCGCGGGACGCCGGGTCGAGCCTGCGCATCGCGACGGTCGTCAGCTCGGTGCCGGACGCCTCCAGCGCCTGGTCGAGCACCTCCAGCGACGGCGCGCCGCCGGTGCCCATGATGAGCCGCGAGGTGAACTTCTCCCCGCCGAGCACGAAGACGTCGTCCAGCACGTCGAACCCTGCCATCGTCATCCTCCCTGCACGGCGGTGAGTACCTCGACGCCGTCGCCGTCGGCGACCGGAGTGGAGTCCCAGGCGCTCCGGCTCACCACCTCGCCGTTCACCGCCACCGCGACGCCGGACGCGATGGACGTGAGGGTCCGTACGGCGTCGCCGACCGTGGCGCCGTCCGGCAGGTCGGCCGCGCCTCCGTTGATCGTGACTTTCATTCGCTGAATCTCCCTGGATCGCAGAACCGGGCGACCGGGGGCACCTCGTCGCCGGTGAGGAACGCGGCGACGGCGTCGGCGGTGATCGGGGACAGCAGCACCCCGTTGCGCCCGTGCCCGGTCGCCGTGAGCACGCCGGGCGGCCCGGCGGGGCCGATGAGCGGCAGGTTGTCGGGCGTGCCCGGGCGGAAGCCGACCGTCGTCTCGGCCAGTTCGAGCTCCGTGATGCCCGGCACAAGCTCGCGGGCGTCGCGCAGCAGCTCGTACACGCCTCCGGCGGTGACCCGCGCGTCGTATCCCAGTTCCTGGGTCGTGGCGCCCAGGGTGATCTCCCCGTCGCCCCGGGGGACCAGGTAGGCGGGGGAGCCGTGCACCAGCCCCCTGACGCACCGGCTGAGGAACCCCCGGGGCCCGCGCAGCCGGAGGATCTCGCCCTTGACCGGCCGCACCGGCAGGCCGGGCAGCAGGGACGCCGACCACGACCCGGCCGCCACGACGACCTGGCCGGCCGCGACGGCGCCGCCGGACTCCAGCCGCACGCACGGAGTGCCGGGCCCGGGGGCGTCGATCCCGGCGACGCGCTCGGTCACCAGCGTGCCGCCCGCCTTCTCGAACGCCGCGAGGAGAGCGCGTACGACCCTGCGGGGGTTGACCCAGGCGTCGTCGCGGGCCAGCAGCCCGCCGCGTACGGAGGGGGAGAGCATCGGCTCGAAGGAGCGGCACTCGCGCCCGGTGAGACGCTCGACCCGCAGGCCGAGCGTCCGCTCGAAGGCCGCGAGGTCGTCGAGGAAGGCCATGTCGTCGGCGCCGCGGGCGACCTCCAGCGTGCCCTCGGTCCGGTAGTCGAGGTCGGCGCCGCTCTCCTCCTCCAGCTCCGCCCGGAACGCCGGCCAGGCCGCCAGCGACGCGAGGCCGAGCCGCAGCAGCGGCTCCTCCGTGTAGGTCACCTCGCTGACCGGCGCGAGCATCCCGGCCGACGCATGAGTGGCGCCGCCTCCGGGCGCGGGGTCCACCACCGCCACCGACAGGCCCCGCCGGGCCGTGCGCCAGGCCGCGGCCAGGCCCGCCACCCCGCCGCCCACGATCACGACGTCGTAGCCGGACTGGGGGCTGGATGGCGATGTGCGGGACACAGCGCTCCCTTCGCCGGCATTACCCGGATCAGGTCGGGGCGGTCGAGAGCCTCACGCTCTCCTCTCAGCCCGGTCCGCCGGGCTCCCGCGCGTCTTACGCCCACAAGGGTAGTACGCCGCCCATAACGCCCGATCGCCGGATCGGCGACTCCAGGGCCGTCCTGCGGCGCATGACGGCAGGACGTGGATCGACCTGGCGGAGGTATCCCATGGCCACGATGCTGTACTCGGCCACCATGTCCCTGGACGGCTTCACACGGCGGCCTTCACAGAGCGGCCTTCACAACCTGGGCCCCGTGGGAGTGCGCGTCAATTGCCCAACTCGTTATGGGGGGCCCGTTGGCCAGGGCCCCCGTTGACAATCTATGGTCAAGCTGTGGATCACGTCGTGGTGGTGGGTGCCGGCCTGGCCGGCGTGCGAAGCATCGAGGCGTTGAGGTTCCGTGGGTTCACCGGACGCATCACGCTCATCGGCGAGGAACACCATCGCCCCTATGACCGGCCTCCGCTGTCGAAGGCGGTGCTGCTCGGAGAGACCGACTCCACCGTGGTCGACTCCGACCTCGACGCCCTCGACGTACGGCTGTGCCTCGGCGCGGCGGCCAAGGGCCTGCGCGACGGCGTGCTGGAGACGACCGAGGGCGAGCTGGAGTACGACGGCCTGGTCATCGCCACCGGCGCCACGCCGATCCGGCTGCGCGGCGAGGGCCGCCAGCACGTGCTGCGCACGATCGAGGACGCGCTCGCGCTGCGCGAGCGGCTGGTCCCCGGCGCCCGCGTGGCCGTCGTCGGGGCCGGCTGGATCGGCGCCGAGGTCGCCACCGCGGCGGCCAGGGCCGGTTGCGCGGTGACCGTGGTCGAGGCGGGGGAGAGCCCGCTCGCCGTGGCGCTCGGGCCCGCCGTGGGCAGCCACACCACCGACTGGTACGCGCGGGCGGGCGTCGAGCTGCGCCTCGGCGCGTTGGTCGGCACCGTGGACGCCGACGGCCTCACGCTCATGTCCGGCGCCCGGGTGCCGGCCGACGTGATCGTCACCGGTGTCGGGGTGCGCCCGGCCGTCGACTGGCTGAAGGGGTCGGCGGTCCGGCTCGACGACGGGGTGGTGGTCGACGAGCACCTGCGCACGTCGCTGCCCAACGTGGTCGCGGTGGGCGACTGCGCCAACTGGTGGTCGCGCAGATTCCGCACCCGGCTGCGGGTCGAGCACTGGGACACCGCGCTCCAGGCCCCCGACACGGCCGCCGCCACCCTGCTGGGCGAGGAGGCGGTCTACGACCCGGTGCCGTACTTCTGGTCGGAGCAGTTCGGTCACATGGTGCAGTTCGCCGGTCACCGGGAGGCCGGTGACCGCATGGTGGTGCGCGGGGACCCGCGCAGGGACGCGAAGTGGGCGGTGTGCTGGCTGACGGCGGAGGACCGGCTCGCCGCGGTGCTCACCGTCGACCGTCCGCGCGACGTGGTGCAGGGTCGCAAGATCATCGAGGGTGGTCGGCGGCTCGATTCACTTCGGGTGGCCGATCAGGCCGTGCCGCTCCGCGACTGCATTATGGCGTAATCGAGGTGTTTCCTGGCGGCTCGCCTGTGGTAATGGTGGATCCGTGACGCTTACTGTTGCGCAGATCGACCGGGAGACCGACCAGCTCGTAGGGGAGTGGCTCCCCGTCTCGGAGGCCGCCAAGAAGCTGGGACTCAGCATCGGCCGCGCGAAGCAACTCCTCAAGGACAAGAAGCTCGTCGGAGCCCGCAGGGGCGGGGGCGAGCCGCAGATCCCGGCGGTGTTCATCGCCGACGGCGACGTGCTCAAGGGACTGCCCGGCACACTCACGGTCCTGGCGGACGCGGGGTACGACGAGGTGGAGTCGATCCGGTGGCTGTTCACACCGGACGACTCGCTGCCGGGGTCCCCGATCGACGCGATCGTGCAGGGCCGGCACACCGAGGTCAAGCGCAGAGCCCAGGCCCTGGGCTTCTGACCGTACGGCCCCATGGCATTGTGGTCGGGTGAACGACACCCGGCGACAGCGGCTCGCGCAGGCCAGGCTCTACCTCTGCACTGACGGCAGGAGGGACCGCGGCGACCTGGAGAAATTCCTCGACGCGGTCCTCTCCGGCGGGGTGGACATCGTCCAGCTCAGGGAGAAGGGCCTGGAGGCGCGCGAGGAGCTGGACCTGCTCGAGGTCTTCCGCGCGGCGTGCGACAGGCACGGCGCGCTGCTGGCGGTCAACGACCGGGCGGATGTGGCCTACGCCGCCCGGCCCGACATCCTGCACCTCGGCCAGGACGATCTCCCGGTCCCGGTGGCCCGGGAGATCCTCGGTCCCGATGTCCTCATCGGCAGGTCCACGCATTCGACGGCCGAGGCGTCGGCCGCCGCCGTGGAGCCGGGCGTGGACTACTTCTGCTGCGGGCCGATCTGGCCCACGCCCACCAAGCCCGGCCGTCCGGCGCCGGGCCCCGCGCTGCTTGAGCATGCCGCGCGCCTGGGCGCCGACCGGCCGTGGTTCGGCATCGGCGGCATCGACCTGGGCAACCTCGACGAGGTGATGGCGCACGGCGTACGCCGTGCCGTGGTCGTCCGGGCCGTCACCGAGGCCGACGACCCCGGCGCCGCCGCCGCCGCGCTCAAGGCCCGGCTGTCCGCCGTCCCGCTCTGAGCGGAGCGGCTTCCGGGCAGGCGGCGGCGCCATGCTGCCTGCCCGGTGCTGCCTGCTCAGTGCTGCCTGCTCAGGGCCGCCGCCTGCCTCCGGGCCGAGCGTCGCGTCAGGTGCGGCGGGACGTGGCGGCCACGGCCAGGGCGGCCAGTGCCGTGCGGGCCTCCTCCTCGATCGGCGCCTGGTCGAGGGCGTGCAGCGCGTCGTCGAGGTAGCGCTTGATCATGCCTTCGCACGCGGCCAGCGCGCCGGTCTCCTCGATCACCGTGCGCAGCCGCCCGACCCCGTCGGCGTCCAGTTCGGGGTCGCCCAGCAGGGTCCGTACGACCGCCGTCTGGGCGGGGGTGGCCGAGGCGAGCGCGCGTGCGATCAGGACGGTCCGCTTGCCCTCGCGAAGGTCGTCACCGGCGGGCTTGCCGGTCTCCGCGGGGTCGCCGAACACGCCGAGGATGTCGTCGCGGAGCTGGAAGGCGATGCCCACCTGCTGGCCGTACTGCACGCAGAGCCGGTCGATCCACGCGTGCCCGGCCCGGGCGGCGAGGACGAGCCCGAGCCGCAGCGGCTGCTCGACCGAGTACTTGCCGCTCTTGTACAGCGCCACCCGCAGCGCGCTGTCGAACGTGCTCTCGCCCTGCGCCTGTTCGAGCAGGTCGAGGTACTGCCCGCACATCAGCTCGGTGAGCATGTAATCGTGCAACGGCTGGGCGGCGGCGATCGCCTCGGGGGCCAGGCCGCTGGTGCGCCACATCTCCCCGGACCACACCAGCAGCAGGTTGCCCAGCAGCACGGCTGAGCCCTCGCCGAACTGCCGCGCGGAGCCGTGCCAGCCCGCTTCGGCGTGCAGCCGTTCGAAGCGGCGGTGCGCCGACGGCATGCCCCGGCGCACGTCGCTCGCGTCCATGACGTCGTCGTGGATGAGCGCGCTGGCCTGCAGGAGTTCCAGCGAGGCGGCGGCGCAGTGCAGTCCCGGGTCGTCGCCTCCTCCGGCGGCGCGCCATCCCCAGTAACAAAAGGCGGGGCGCAGCCTTTTGCCGCCCGCTAGGAAGTCCTTCGCGGCGGACAACAGGGCGGCCAGATGAGGGTCACCGAAGTGTGGTCGCTGCCGGTCGAGGAAGTCCCGGAGTGCGCGGTCCACCTCCGTACGGATGGAATCGAGCGAGGCGGCGGAAGCGGTCATGCTCTGAGACTAACCGGGGTTGATCCGGGCACCCAGCAGCAGATCCCCTCTAAGTGGGCCAACTCACGCCGATAGGGCAAATGTCCACATGGCAAGACCGTGGGGGTCGTGAAAACCGCCATCGCTGTACCCTTGCCGGTATGGCTCTCGGTCTGCCCTCGCGGCTTCCTGATCGCGTCCCGACGGTCCGCGAACTACTGGCCGCGGGCGAGCGCTCGTTCTCGTTCGAGTTCATGCCGCCGAAGACCGACGAGGGGGAGCGCCAGCTGTGGCGGGCGATCCGCGAGCTGGAGGCGCTGCGGCCGACGTTCGTCTCCGTGACCTACGGCGCCGGCGGCTCGACCCGCGACCGCACGGTGGACATCGTCGAGCGGCTGGCGCACGAGACGACGCTGACCCCCGTCGCCCACTTCACCGCGGTCGACCACTCGATCCGCGAGCTGCGCCACCTCGTCGGCAGGTTCGCCGACGCGGGCGTGCGCAACATCCTCGCCGTACGCGGCGACCCGCGCGGCGGCAACCCCCTGGACGAGTGGGTCAAGCACCCGGAGGGCGTCCTGTACGCCGAGGAGCTGGTGCGGCTGATCCGCCAGGCGGGCGACTTCTGCGTGGGGGTGGCCGCCTTCCCGTACAAGCACCCCAGGTCGGCGTCCATCGAGTCGGACACCGAGTATTTCGTGCAGAAGTGCCGGGCCGGCGCGGACTACGCGATCACCCAGATGTTCTTCAGGGCGGAGGACTACCTGCGGCTGCGCGACCGCGTGGCGGCCCACGGGTGCGACACCCCGATCATCCCCGGCATCATGCCCGTCACGCAGATGAGCACGATCGCCCGGTCGGAGCAGCTGTCCGGCGCGCCGTTCCCGCCGGAGGTGGCCGAGCGGTTCGAGGCCGTCGCCGACGACCCGGTCGCGGTCCGCCGCCTCGGCATCGAGCACGCCGTCGAGCTGTGCCGGAAGCTTCTCGACGAGGGCGCGCCCGGCATCCACTTCATCACCTTCAACCGGTCGAGCGCGACCCGCGAGGTGTTCCGGGCGCTGCACAGCGTGCCCGTGGCCGGCTGAGCCGGCCGGTCCCGTCAGCCTTCGCGTGCCCCGGGCTCGGGAAGCGGCAGCGGCACCCCGGCGATGACGTACTCCTCGTAGCCCCCGGGGAAGACGAACCGGGTCATCAGGTCGGCGAACCCGATGTCCCGGTAGAGGTGCCGGGCCACCGTGGGGGCGTCGTGCGTCGACAGCACGGCCGTGCGCTCCGGGCGGCCCTCGCACAACGCGTGGATCAGTCGCCGGCCGATTCCCTGGCCCTGATACTCGGGGCGCACGTGGACCTCGGCGATCTCCAGGGCGTCGCCGAACCAGGCCTCCGCCACCACCGGCCCGGCCCGGTCCTGCAGCGAACCGCGTACGACGTCGTGCCACCACTGCCCCTGGCCGCCGTGGAAGCCGTACGCGAAGCCGGCGACGCCGGAGGTCCGCGTGTCCTCGGCGAGCATGCAGTCGAAGTCGGGATAGGTGGCGTGGTTACGCATGATCGCCATGCGGCCCGCGAGCTGGTCCGACGGCGGGCGCATGGCGACCGTGTAGATCTCCAAAACGGTGTCCAGCACCGCCCTGAACCGGTCGGGGCCCACCCGTCGCAGTCGGATCACTCGACGCACACTAGCAAAACGACGCCGGGCCGGTCCGGCAGCCGTCACTCCACCTCGGCGGCAGTGCCCTCGGTGATGCGCAGCAGTTCGTCGTAGGACGTGGGGAAGACCGTGTGGGGGTGGCCCGCGGCGGCCCACACGACGTCGTGCTTGCTCAGCCAGACGTCCACCAGTGTCCGTACGGGCGCGGGGTGCCCGACCGGGGCGACGCCGCCGATGGGCTGCCCGGTGTGCTCGCGGACGAACTCCGGCGTGGCCCGCCGCACCTTCGCCGCGCCCACGAGCCGCGCGATCAGATCGGTGTTCACCCGGTGGGCGCCGCTGGTCAGCACCAGCAGAGGCGCGCCGTCCGCGTCGAAGATCAGGCTGTTGGCGATCGCGCCGACCTCGCAGCCGAGCTGGGCCGCCGCCGTGGCGGCCGTCGGGGCGGCCTCGTCCAGCAGGACGACCTCGGCCGTCACCTCGTGGGCCCGCAGGGCCTCCTGGACCCGGACGACGTTCGGATGCAACTTTTCTGCCACCCGGTCACTCTAAACGGATTGCCAGGACATACGCGGCCGATTATGGCCACTTATGATCACGCGGCTCACAATCGGATCGTAAGGTGGGTCCTTTGACCGAGAATCGGGCTTATGAGGGGTTGGTCATGATGAGGGGTCGACGGCGACTGGCCGCGGCCACGCTCGTCGCGGTGGGGGCCGTGACGTTCGCGACGGCCGGCGTCACCGGCACGGCGCAGGCGGGCACCGCCGCGGCGGCGGGGGCCGTGACCACGGGAACCGTGCTCCCGGCGTACTCGGCGCTCCCGGCGCGGGGCGCCGTGCCCGCCCGCGCCACCGCCTACCCGCCGTTCTCCGCGCCGGGCAAGACGCTCAAGCTCGGCGCCAAGGGCTCCGCCGTGAAGGCGCTGCAGGCCCGGCTTAAGGAGCTCGGGTACATGCCCGGCAGCGCCGACGGCAGCTACGGCGGGACCACGCTGATGGCGGTCTGGGCGTTCCAGAAGGTGCAGGGGATCCAGCCGACCAGCACGGTGGCCGCCCGCACCTGGAAGGCGCTGGAGAACCCCCGGGCGCCCAAGGTCCTGGTGCCCGGGGGCAAGGCGACCCGCGTCGAGGTGAACCTGACCAAGCAGGTGATGGTTCTGTACCGAGGTGGCACGCCGGTGCTGATCAGCCACATCTCCAGTGGCAGCGGCATCCCCTACACCGAGTACGCCACCTGGAACGGCAAGCGGCAGCGGTTCTCCGGCAGCGCCCGCACGCCCACCGGCGACTACAAGACCACCTGGAGGGTCAAGGGCTGGCACCGGTCCTACCTCGGGCAGCTCTACAACCCGATCTTCTTCAACGGCGGCATCGCGCTCCACGGCGCGCTGTCGGTGCCGCTCTACCCGGCGTCGCACGGCTGCGTGCGGCTGCCCATGAACGTGGCCGAGATCCTGCCTGGCATGCTCGGCAAGGGCGTCCCGGTGCACGTCAGGGGTGCTTTCAGGCGCTAGAGCCATCCCCGGAGGGGCCCCGCGCGAGGTGGTCGCGCGGGGCCCCTCCGCCGTCTCCCGCCCGCGTATCGAACGCGGTCCTCGAACACATATTCGTTGACAGCCTTGACAGAGGGCATGATCGAATCTATGTTCGATGGAGTGGGCGTGGGACTCGCGGCTCGCGCCCACCCCGTTGGATTCGTGCCTTCGTCGTCGGCGGAGACGGATGCGGCACGGCCCGCGGCGTGGGCCGGACGGGGAGAGGGGAAGCTCCTCGTCCGGCCGCCCACGGGAGCCTGAGAAAGCGTCGGGTGATCTCGAGCGGTTCACGGGATCTCCCGGCCGGCGAAATTGTCGGTGCGGTCTGCGACTGTGAAGTCACCGGCGACCTTCGCCGGAGTGCCACGACTCAAGGAGGCGGGCATGACTGAGCAGAACGACGATCAGAAGAGCGGGCCCCGGCTCTCGCAGGCGGTTCTGGCACACCTCGCGGACGCCAGGGCATGCCTCGCCGACGCCACCGTCGGGCCCACCCCCGCGGACCGCTACGTCTCGGCCCACCTGGCGGCCCTCCGTGCGGCCGCCGGGATCCTCGCGGCCCGTCCGCGGCCGATGGACGGCCGCAGGCGGCGGCTGCGCAGCGCCTGGGAGCTGCTGCCGGAGGCCGAGCCCAAGCTCGCGGACTGGGCGGCCTACTTCGCGGTGAGCGCGACCAAGCGTGCGGCGGCCGAGGCCGGCATGGTCCGCGCCGTCACGCAGAACGACGCAGAGGAGATCATAGCGGAGGCGGACAGGTTCGTCGGCGAGGTCGAGTCGATCCTCGGCCTGCCCGGCCGCCCCACCCTGCCCATGGCCGGCTGACCTCCATCTCCGCCCATGGTCCGGCTCGCGCCTTGGGCCGACACCGTTGGTCCGGCTCGCGCCTTCGGCCGGCACCGTCCGATGACCGGCCGCGCGCAGGACCGGGCCGCACCCTCGCGGTACGCCTGTCGGTGAACGCGGCGAGCGCCCCGCCCCGACCCTGACCGCCCGGTCCTCGCCGCGCGTCGCGTGATCAGGCGGGGTCTCGCTCCAGAGGGCAGCTCATGCACCGCGGCCCGCCGCGTCCGCGGCCGAGCTCGCTGCCGCGGATCGTGATGACCTCGATTCCGTGCCTGCGCAGGTGGTTGTTGGTCGTGGTGTTGCGCTCGTAGGCCACGACCACGCCGGGTTCCAGCGCCAGCACGTTGCAGCCGTCGTCCCACTGCTCGCGCTCGGCCGCGTGCACGTCCTGTGTCGGCGTGAGGACCTTGATGTCGTCCAGGCCGAGGGCCCGCGCGATGGCCTTGTGCATGTCCTCCGGCGGATGGTCGGTGACCTTCAGCTCCTTGTCGGTGTCGCCCGGCTCGATCGTGTACGACGGGAGCATGCCGAGCCCGGCGTACTTGGTGAACACGCCCACGTCGACGTTGGTCATCACGGTGTCGAGGTGCATGAACGCACGGGTCTTGGGCAGATCGAGCGCCACGATGCGGGCCGCCGACCCCGCCCGGAACAGGTTGGTCGCCAGCATCTCCACGGCCTGCGGCTGGGTGCGCTCGCTCACGCCGACGAGCACGACGCCGTTGCCGAGCACCAGGACGTCGCCGCCCTCGATGGTGGCCGGAGCCATGCGCATGCCCTCGTACCAGACGTTGAACCCGCCGTCGTCCGGGTTGCCGTATCCCGCGGCGAACAGCGGGTGCCACCGGTAGACCGCCTCGTAGTTGACGGTCTCCCGCCTGCGCGCCTTCTTGCGCATCGCGTTGATCGATACCCCGTCGTACACCCAGCAGGAGGTGTCGCGGGCGAAAAGATGGTTGGGCAGAGGCGGGAGGACGAAGTCGTCCATGCCGAGCGTGTGGAAGGCGATGGAGCCCGGGTCGCAGCCCAGCTCCATGATCTCGCGTTTGGTGATCCCGCCGGTCAGCAGCGGCGCGAGCGTGTCCCCGTCGAGGGCGTCGAGCGTGTTGCGGATCGCGTCGGCGGCCAGCGGGCCGAACCAGTGCTCGTCGACGCTGCCGTCGAGGATGTGCTTGCGCGCGTCGGGGATCTCGATCACCTCACGCAGGAGGTCGCCGAGGTGGTGCACCGTGATGCCGCGCCCGGCGAGCACCTCGCACCACTCCCGGTGCTCCTCCAGCGCGCGGTGCACCCAGAGCACGTCGTCGAACAGCAGGCCGTCCTTGTTTCCCGGGGTGAGCCGCTTGAGCGCGAGTTCGGGTATGTCGACCAGGACACGGCGAAGCCTGCCCACCTCGGAGCCCACGTAAAACGTCATGTCCTGCCTATCCCCGTGTGGCGGGAATCACTCGTACCGGCGGCTCCCCGTTATGGAGACGCCGCCCGTGACGAGGGAGTGCCCGACGACGACAACGCAGTGAGGCGCCGCCTGGGCCACGCGCAGCAGGGCTTGATTCATCAGACACGACGTGGGCCGGAGAGGGCGGACGTCGCTACGGGGAGCCGCGTACGGACCAGGCGGGGAGGTCAGAAGGACTCGACGGCGCGGCGGGCCTCCGCGTCGAGCACGCCCCAGTGGATGAACTCCTCGGTCAGCTCGACCGGCGACTTGTCGTAGATGACCGCGAGCGAGCGCAGGTCCTCCTGCCGGATGGACAACACCTTGCCGTTGTAGTCGCCACGCTGGCTCTGAATGGTGGCGGCGTAACGGGCAAGCGGGCCGGCCTTGTCCTTCGGCAGCTGCGACAGCCGCTCCAGATCGATGACCAGCTTGGGAGCGGGCGCAAGAGGGCTGGGGGCGGCTCCGCCCGGAAGAAGCTCCGACACCGGCACTCCGTAGAAATCCGCGAGCTCGGCGAGCTTCTGCACGGTCACCGCGCGGTCGCCTCGCTCGTAGGAACCCACGACGACGGCCTTCCACCGCCCACGGGACTTCTCTTCGACACCGTGCAGGGACAGCCCCTGCTGGGTTCGGATGGCGCGCAGGCGCGCGCCCAGCGACTTGGCGTAGTCAGACGGCATCGTGTGGCCCCCGGCTTTCTATGTCTCTTCTCACTTGATTGTGCGTCCTTGTCCTAAGCGTTCCGAACACCGGGGCTGGTGCCCGTGACCGGCACCTTCGGTGACCGCTGCGTCGGGTTTTACCCAGGAAGGTCGCGTGTTGTGGTTACGGACAGTGACGGTAAAGCCGACACTCCCAAAGGTCAAGCTGATTGGAAAAAAGAGCGTCAAACAGTGCTCTCACCGAAATCACCGACACCCGGTGCGATGCGGCTTCCGCTCCCCGGCACGTCCCTCGCCCGTCCCTCCCGAAGGTCCCCGGCACGTCCTCGTCACGCCGAGGGCGAACACTCCCTCCGGGGCATCACCCCTGGCGGGAGGGGGGTTCGCAGACGGCCCTGATACTCTAAGCAGACCTGACACCCTTTTAAGACCCGTCCCGTGAGGCGGGAAAGGTGGTGACTTTTTCATGTCTGATGCCCGAAATCAGGCCCGCGCCGTCCTGGAGGGGCCCGACATCCACCGGGCGCTCACCCGGATCGCGCACGAGATCCTCGAACGCACCAGAGGCGCGGAGAGCGTCGTCCTGCTCGGCATCCCCACCCGCGGAGCCACCCTCGCGCACCGCATCGCCGGGCGCATCGCGCAGTTCGAGGGGATCAAGGTCCCCGTCGGCGCTATCGACGTCACGATGTACCGCGACGACCTGCGCCTGCGGCCCGCGCGCCCGCTCGGCCGCACCGAACTGCCCCCGGACGGCGTGGACGGCAGGACCGTCGTGCTCGTGGACGACGTCCTCTTCTCCGGCCGCACCGTGCGTGCCGCGCTCGACGCGCTGAACGACGTGGGCAGGCCCAGGGCCGTCCAGCTCGCCACGCTCGTGGACCGCGGCCACCGGGAGCTGCCGATCCGCGCCGACTACGTCGGCAAGAACCTGCCGACCTCCAAGAGCGAGAAGGTCAAGGTCTTCCTGGAGGAGACGGACGGGCGCGACGCGGTCGTGCTCATCAAGGAGGACGACCGATGAAGCGTCACCTGATCTCGGCCGGCGACCTCACCCGCGACGACGCGCTCCTCATCCTCGACACGGCCGAGGAGCTGGCGCGGGTCTCGCAGCGGTCCATCAAGAAGCTGCCGACGCTGCGCGGCCGCACGGTGGTGAACCTCTTCTTCGAGGACTCCACCCGGACCCGCATCTCCTTCGAGGCCGCGGCCAAGCGCCTGTCGGCCGATGTGATCAATTTCTCGGCCAAGGGGTCGAGTGTGTCCAAGGGCGAGTCGCTGAAGGACACCGCGCTCACCCTGGAGGCCATGGGCGCCGACGCCGTCGTGATCCGGCACAGCGCCTCGGGCGCGCCGCACCGCCTGGCCACCTGGGTGCGCGGCAGCGTGGTCAACGCGGGGGACGGCACCCACGAGCACCCCACCCAGGCGCTGCTCGACGCCTTCAGCATCCGCCGCCGGCTGGGCCGGCTGGAGGGCCTGAAGGTCGCCGTCGTGGGCGACGTGCTGCACAGCCGGGTCGCCCGGTCCAACGTGCTGCTGCTGCACACGCTCGGCGCGGAGGTGACGCTGGTCGCGCCGCCGACCCTGCTGCCGGTGTCGGTCGAGACCTGGCCCTGCCAGGTCTCGTACGACCTCGACGCCGTGCTGCCCAAGTCGGACGTCGTGATGATGCTGCGGGTCCAGCTCGAACGGATGAACGCGGCCTACTTCCCCTCGGCGCGGGAGTACAGCCGCCGCTACGGCCTCGACCGCGACCGCTTCGCCCGCCTGCACGACGACGCCATCGTCATGCACCCCGGCCCGATGAACCGCGGCATGGAGATCTCCGCGGAGGTCGCCGACTCGCCGCGCTCGACGATCGTCGAGCAGGTCGCCAACGGCGTGACGGTCCGGATGGCCGTTCTCTACCTGCTGCTCGGCGGTTCCGAGCCCGCGATCGGAGGCGCCGAATGAGCACGTACGACCTTCATGAGGGGACTGTGACCACCATCCTCATCAGGGGCGCCCGGATCCTGGGCGGCGCCCCGAGCGACATCCTGCTGCGCGACGGAGTCGTGGCGGAGACCGGCGACCTCGCGGGCGCGAAGGCGGACCAGACGGTCGACGCCGACGGGCTGGTCGCCCTGCCCGGCCTGGTGGACCTGCACACCCACCTGCGCGAGCCCGGCCGGGAGGACGCCGAGACCGTCGAGACCGGCACCCAGGCCGCGGCGCGTGGCGGATACACCGCCGTCCACGCGATGGCCAACACCTCCCCGGTGGCCGACACCGCCGGCGTGGTGGAGCAGGTCTGGCGGCTCGGCCAGGAATACGGCTACTGCGACGTGCAGCCCGTGGGCGCGGTGACCTCCGGCCTCGAAGGCCGCCAGCTGGCCGAGCTCGGCGCGATGGCCGACTCCGCGGCCCGCGTGCGGGTCTTCTCCGACGACGGCAAGTGCGTGTCCGACGCCGTGCTGATGCGCCGGGCGCTGGAGTACGTCAAGGCGTTCGACGGCGTCGTCGCCCAGCACGCCCAGGAGCCCAGGCTGACCGAGGGCGCCCAGCTCAACGAGGGCGAGGTGTCGGCCAGGCTCGGCCTGACCGGCTGGCCGGCGGTCGCCGAGGAGGCGATCATCGCGCGCGACTGCCTGCTCGCCGCGCACGTCGGCTCCCGGCTGCACGTCTGCCACGTCTCCACCGCCGGCTCGGTGGAGATCATCCGCTGGGCCAAGTCGAAGGGCTGGGACGTGACCGCCGAGGTCACCCCGCACCACCTGCTGCTGACCGACTCCTGCGCGGAGAGCTCGCCGCTCGGGCCGTACAACCCGATCTACAAGGTGAACCCGCCGCTGCGCACCGAGGAGGACGTGCGGGCGCTGCGCGAGGCGCTGGCCGACGGCACGATCGACTGCGTGGCCACCGACCACGCGCCCCACCCGGTCGAGGACAAGGAGACCGAGTGGGCCGCGGCGGCCATGGGCATGATCGGCCTGGAGACGGCCCTGTCCGCGGTTCAGGAGGCCATGGTCGAGACCGGGCTGCTCGACTGGGCCGGCGTCGCCGACCGCATGTCGGCGCGGCCGGCGAGGATCGGGCGCCTGGCCGGGCACGGCCGCCCGATCGAGCCCGGCGCCCCCGCCAACGTCACGCTGTACGACCCGTCGGTCCGGCAGCCCGTGGACCCGGCCGCGATGGTGTCGAAGAGCCGCAACACCCCCTACGAGGGGTTGACCCTGCCCGGCCGCGTCGTCGCCACGTTCCTGCGCGGCCGCTCCACCGTTCTCGAAGGGAAGCTCGTATGACAGCCCTGCTCGTGCTTGAGGACGGACGCGTCTTCGAGGGAACGCCGTACGGCGCCGTGGGCGAGACGTTCGGCGAGATGGTCTTCAACACTGGCATGACCGGCTACCAGGAGACGCTCACCGACCCCTCCTACCACCGCCAGATCGTGGCGATGACCGCCCCGCACATCGGCAACACCGGTGCCAACGACGAGGACCCGGAGTCCCGCAGGGTCTGGGTCGCGGGCTACGTGGTGCGCGAGCCGTCCCGGATCCCGTCGAACTGGCGGTCCCGCAGGACGCTCGACGACTACCTGCGCGACCAGGGCGTGGTCGGCATCGCGATGCCCGGCACCCGCGCCCTCACCCGCCACCTGCGCGAGCGCGGCGCGATGCGCGCGGGCATCTTCAGCGAGGGCGGCGAGATCGCCGACCTGGTCGAGCGGGTGCGGCGCTCGCCCGGCATGGAGGGCGCCGACCTGGCCCGCCAGGTCAGCACGCCCGAGCCGTACGTCGTGCCGGCGGTCGGGCGCAAGCGCTTCACCGTCGCCGCGGTCGACCTCGGCATCAAGGCCATGACCCCGCAGCGGATGTCCGAGCGGGGCTGCGAGGTGCACGTGCTGCCCGCGACCGCCAAGGCGGCCGACATCCTCGCCCTCGACCCCGACGGGGTCTTCTTCTCCAACGGCCCCGGCGACCCCGCCGCGGCCGGGTACGCGGTCGAGTCGCTGCGCGAGGTGCTGGACGAGAGCGTGCCGTTCTTCGGCATCTGCTTCGGCAACCAGATCCTCGGCCGGGCGCTCGGCCTCGGCACCTACAAGCTGCGGTACGGCCACCGCGGGGTGAACCAGCCGGTGCAGGACCGCAGGACCGGCAAGGTCGAGATCTCCGCGCACAACCACGGCTTCGCCGTACGGGCGCCGCTCGACGGGCCCTTCGAGACGCCCTACGGCGCGGCCGAGGTGAGCCACGTCAACCTCAACGACGACTGCGTCGAGGGGCTGCGCCTGCTGGACCGCCCCGCGTTCAGCGTGCAGTACCACCCCGAGGCGGCCGCGGGCCCGCACGACGCCGCCTACCTGTTCGACGAGTTCTGCGAGCTGATGGACAAGAAGGGGGCCAAGGGTGCCTAAGCGTACGGACATCAGGTCCGTCATGGTGATCGGCTCCGGCCCGATCGTCATCGGACAGGCGTGTGAGTTCGACTACTCCGGCACCCAGGCCTGCCGCGTCCTGCGCAGCGAGGGTTTCCGGGTCGTCCTGGTCAACAGCAACCCCGCCACGATCATGACGGACCCGGAGTTCGCCGACGCCACCTACGTCGAGCCGATCACCCCGGACATCGTCGAGAAGATCATCGCCAAGGAGCGGCCCGACGCGCTGCTGCCCACGCTGGGCGGCCAGACGGCGCTCAACACCGCCGTGGCGCTGCACGAGGCGGGCGTGCTCGACAAGTACGGCGTCGAGCTGATCGGCGCCGACATCGACGCCATCCAGGCGGGGGAGAACCGCGAGCGGTTCAAGGAGATCGTCGCCAAGGTCGCCGCCGAGCGCGGCCTCAACGCCGAGTCGGCGCGCAGCGTGATCTGCCACACCATGGACGAGTGCCTGCGCGCGGCCGGCGAGCTGGGCTACCCGCTCGTCGTCCGCCCGAGCTTCACCATGGGCGGCGTGGGCTCCGGCTTCGCCCACGACGAGCAGGAGCTGCGCCGCATCGCCGGCGCCGGCCTCGACGCGTCCCCGACCACCGAGGTGCTCCTGGAGGAGTCGATCCGCGGCTGGAAGGAGTACGAGCTGGAGGTCATGCGGGACCGCAACGACAACGTGGTCATCGTGTGCTCCATCGAGAACATCGACCCGATGGGCGTCCACACCGGCGACAGCGTGACGGTGGCGCCCGCGCTGACGCTGACCGACCGCGAGTACCAGAACATGCGCGACGTCGCGATCGCGGTCATCCGCGAGGTCGGCGTGGACACCGGCGGCTGCAACATCCAGTTCGCGGTCGACCCGAAGACCGGCCGGATGATCGTCATCGAGATGAACCCGCGCGTGTCGCGGTCGTCGGCGCTGGCCTCGAAGGCCACCGGCTTCCCGATCGCCAAGATCGCCGCCAAGCTCGCGATCGGGTACACCCTCGACGAGATCCCCAACGACATCACCAAGGAGACCCCGGCGTCGTTCGAGCCGTCGCTCGACTACATCGTGGTCAAGGTGCCGAGGTTCGCGTTCGAGAAGTTCGCCGGGGCCGACCAGACGCTGACCACCCACATGAAGTCGGTCGGCGAGGCGATGGCGATCGGCCGCTCCTTCCCGGAGGCGCTGCAGAAGGCGCTGCGGTCGCTGGAGAAGAAGGGGTCGTCGTTCAGCTGGGCGGGCGAGCCCGGCGACCTGGACGAGCTCCTGGAGGCCTGCCGCAGGCCGCACGACGGGCGGCTGCGCACCATGCAGCAGGCCATCAGGGCGGGCGCGACCCCCGAGCAGATCCACGAGGCCACGTCGGTCGACCCGTGGTTCGTCGACCAGCTCTTCGCGATCGACGAGGTCGCCCGGTCGATCAACGCGCTCGACCGGCCCACCCTTGAGCTGGCCAAGCGGCACGGCTTCAGCGACGCGCAGATCGCCGAGATCCTCGGCGTGCCGGAGCCCGAGGTGCGGGCCGGGCGCCACGAGCACGGCGTGCGGCCCGTCTACAACACCGTGGACACCTGCGCCGCCGAGTTCGCCGCCCGCACGCCGTACCTCTACTCGACCTACGACGAGGAGACCGAGGTGCCGGTGGGGGACCGGCCCAAGGTGATCATCTTGGGCAGCGGGCCCAACCGCATCGGCCAGGGCATCGAGTTCGACTACGCCTGCGTGCACGCGTCGTTCGAGCTGGCCAAGGCCGGCTACGAGACCGTGATGGTCAACTGCAACCCCGAGACCGTCTCGACCGACTACGACACCTCCGACCGGCTCTACTTCGAGCCGCTCACGCTGGAGGACGTCCTGGAGGTCGTGCACGCCGAGCAGGAGACCGGGCCGGTCGCCGGCGTCATCGTGCAGCTCGGCGGCCAGACGCCGCTCGGGCTCGCCCAGGCGCTCAAGGACGCCGGGGTGCCCGTGGTCGGGACCTCGCCCGAGTCGATCCACCTCGCCGAGGACCGGGGCGCGTTCGGGCAGGTGCTCGCCGAGGCCGGGCTGCCCGCGCCCAGGCACGGCACCGCGACGACCGTGGAGGAGGCGCGGGCGGTCGCCGAGGAGATCGGCTACCCGGTGCTCGTGCGGCCGTCGTACGTGCTCGGCGGCGCCGGCATGGCCATCGTGTACGACGAGGACACCCTCGGGGCGTACATGGAGAGGGCGGTCTCCGAGCACCCGGTGCTGATCGACCGGTTCCTCGACGACGCCATCGAGATCGACGTGGACGCGCTGTTCGACGGCGAGGAGCTCTACCTCGGCGGCGTCATGGAGCACATCGAGGAGGCCGGCATCCACTCCGGCGACTCGGCGTGCGCCCTGCCGCCGATCACGCTGGGCGGCTTCGACATCAAGCGGATCCGCACGGCCACCGAGGCCATCGCCCGCGGCGTGGGCGTGCGCGGCCTGCTGAACGTCCAGTACGCGATGGCCTCCAACGTGCTGTACGTCCTGGAGGCCAACCCCAGGGCCAGCCGTACGGTGCCGTTCGTGTCCAAGGCCACGGCGGTGCCGCTGGCCAAGGCGGCGGCGCGGCTGATGCTCGGCGCGACGATCGCCGAGCTGCGCGCCGAGGGCATGCTGCCGGCCGACTACGACGGCGGCACGCTGCCGATGGACGCGCCGGTCGCGGTCAAGGAGGCGGTGCTGCCGTTCAACCGGTTCCGCGGCGTGGACACCGTCCTCGGGCCCGAGATGCGCTCGACCGGCGAGGTCATGGGCATCGACGAGTTCTTCGGCACGGCCTTCGCCAAGTCGCAGTCGGCGGCCTACGGCGCGCTGCCGACCAAGGGACGGGCGTTCGTCTCGGTCGCGAACAAGGACAAGCGGGCCATGATCTTCCCGGTGAAGGCGCTCGCGGACCTCGGCTTCGAGATCCTGGCCACGGAGGGCACCGCCGAGGTGCTGCGTCGCAACGGCGTACGTGCCAAGATCGTGCGCAAGCACAGCGACGGCACCGGTCCCGACGGCGAGTCGACGATCGTGCGGCGCATCCTGGACGGGGAGGTGGACCTCATCGTGAACACACCGTTCGGCAGCCCCGGCCAGTCCGGGCCGCGCCTGGACGGATACGAGATCCGCACCGCCGCCGTCAACCGCGGCATCGCCTGCATCACGACCGTCCAGGGCCTGGCGGCCGCCGTGCAGGGCATCCAGCACATCGTCAGGGGCGACATCGACGTGTGTTCTCTCCAGGAACACGCCAGGAGGCTGCGAGACTAGCTCGAGACACGCGGAGGGCTTGGGCACCCGGAGCCGCGCGAGCGGAGCGAGCGCCATGAGCAGGGAGGAAGGGAGTGGCCGGCAGTCCGGTTCAGGTCACGGGCACGGTGCTGACGACGCGCCGCGTGGACGCCTACCATGCGCTCACGGTCGTCGCGCCGGGCATCGCCGACCGGTTCAGGCCCGGCCACTTCGTCACGGTCGCCGTCGGGGGCCGCAACTCCTCGATGCTCACCCGGCGGGCCTTCACGGTCCATGACGTGAAGCCGGACTACGGTGGCACGGTGGAGCTCGTCTTCGGCGTGCGCGGTGCCGGGACGGCCTGGCTCGCCGACCTGCGGGCGCGCGACACGCTCGACCTGGTCGGCCCGCTCGGCCGTCCGTTCCCCCTGCCCCGCGACCCCTGCACCTGCGTACTGGTCGGCGACGAGCACGGAGCGGCGCCGCTGTTCGCGCTGGGGGACGCGCTGCAGCAGCGCGGCTGCCGCATCGACTTCGTGCTGGGGGCGCCCTCGGCCGACCGGGTCTTCGGTGCGCTGCGGGCCCGCCGGATGGGCGAGACGACCACGCTGACGACCGAGGACGGCTCGCTGGGCATGCGCGGCAAGGTGACCGACGTGCTGCCCGGTGTGATCGCCGACGCGCGGGCCGACGCGGTCTACGCGTGCGGGCCGATGGAGACGCTGCGCGGCGTCACGGCGGTCGCCGTCGAGTTCGACGTCCCCGTGCAGGTGGCCGTGGAGGAGTCCATGGCCTGCGGCATCGGCGTCTGCATGACGTGCGTGGTGCCGGTCATCGGCGACGACGGCGTGACCCGCATGGTCCGCGCCTGCACCGAGGGGCCGGTGTTCCGGGGCGAGCGGGTGCGGTTCGACGACGTCGGGACGATCCCGTTCGACGCGCTCGGCGCGCCCGGCGGACGGCATGCCTGAGCCGGGGCGGGGGAGGCGGCCGTGACCGCCGACCTGCGGACCTACCTGGCCCATGTGGAGCTGCCCAACCCGGTGCTGACCGCCTCCGGCTGCGGCGGGACCGGCCGCGAGCTGGCCCAGTTCTCCGACGTCCACCGCCTGGGCGCGTTCGTCACCCGGTCGATCACCATGGCGCCCCGCGCGGGACGGCCGACGCCGCGGATGGCCGAGACCCCCTCCGGGCTGCTGAACGCCGTGGGCCTGCAGGGCCCCGGCGTCGAGGCGTTCCTGGAGCGCGAGCTGCCCTGGCTGGCCGAGCGCGGGGCCCGCACGGTCGTGTCGATCGGCGGCGGCACCGTGACCGAGTACACCGCGCTGGCACGGCGCCTGGCCGGCGCCGCCGGCATCACCGCCGTGGAGATCAACCTGTCGTGCCCGAACGTCGAGGACCGCGGCAGGGTGTTCGCCCGTGACGGGGCCGCCGCGGCGGAGGTCGTGGCCTCGGTGCGCGCGGCCACGCCGTACGAGGTGCCGGTGATCGCCAAGCTGTCCCCGGACGTGGCGGACGTCGTCGCGGTCGCACGGGCGTGCGTGGACGGCGGCGCCGACGCCCTCGCGATGATCAACACCCCGGTCGGGATGAGCATCGACGTGGACACGATGCGCCCCTCGCTCGCGGCCGGCACCGGCGGCCTGTCCGGCCCCGCCGTACGGCCCCTGGCGGTGCGCTGCGTCTGGCAGGTCCACGCCGCGCTGCCCGGGGTGCCGATCGTGGGCATGGGCGGCGTGACGACCGGCAGGGACGCCCTTGAGCTCGTCCTGGCGGGCGCCTGCGCCGTCGCTGTGGGCACGGCGCTGTTCCACGACCCCTACGCCTGCCCGCGCGTCCTGAGGGAGCTTGAGGAGCTTCTGCAGGAGCGCGGGTTCGACCGGCTCGCCGACGCCGTGGGCCTGGCCCACCGGCCGGCGGGCGCGCAACCACGTTCGCGATCAGATCTCGAGGAGAGTTCGCTTTGACCACGCCCGCTCCCATCGCCGTCGCCCTGGACGCGCCCGACCTGGAGACCGCGGCCCGCTGGGCCTGCCTGGTCACCCCGCACGTCTCCACGGTGAAGGTGGGGCTGGAGCTCTACCTGCGGTACGGGCCCGACGTGATCGCCTCGGTGCGCGGCGCGAGCGGGGTGCAGGTCTTCCTGGACCTCAAGCTGCACGACATCCCGAACACCGTCGGCGCCGCCGCCCGGGCGGTCGCCCGGCTCAAGCCGACGTACCTCACCGTGCACGCCGCGGGGGGCCCCGCGATGGTCAGGGCGGCCGTCGAGGCGGCCCCCCACACCCAGATCGCGGCCGTGACGCTCCTGACGTCGCTTTCTGAGGCCGATCTCCGCGAGATCGGTATCCAGGGACCCCCTGCGGACGTCGTGCGCCGTATGGCCGCCGTAGCCGTCGGGGCGGGCGCCCAGGCCCTCGTCTGCTCGCCCAGGGAGGTCGCCGCCGTGCGCGCGGAGGTCGGCCAGGACGTGACGCTCATCACCCCCGGCGTACGGCCCGTCGGCGCCGACACCCAGGACCAGGCGCGGGTGGCCACCCCGGAGGACGCGATCGCCCAGGGGGCCGACCTCCTCGTGATCGGACGGCCCATCACCGGGGCGCCGGACCCGGGCGCGGCGGCCGCCGGGATCGCCGCCGCGCTGCGCCGCGTGAGCCCCTGAGCGGGCGCCGGGCGGGCTCCGGCGCCGTTACCTTGCGTCATCCCGCTCCGGGCCTGCTGAGGCGGTTTTGATCTACGAAGAGTGACTTTTCCAATACCAAAAGTAGTAAAATCAATTTTGTAGTCCGAGAAACCGCCCTTGACGTTGCCGTTACGGCCAAGACCAGCTAGTTTCCCCTCCCGTCCGAGTACATCGACAAGAAATTCGAGGTGACCCGGCGTGGCTCTTCCTCCCCTGACCCCCGAGCAGCGCGCCGCAGCTCTTGAGAAGGCTGCCAAGGCACGCAAGGAGCGTGCCGAGGTCAAGAACCGGCTCAAGCACGGCGCGGTGTCTCTGGCCGAGGTGCTGAAGGATGGGCAGACCGACGACGTCATCGGCAAGATGAAGGTCTCGGCTCTGCTGGAGTCGCTCCCTGGCGTCGGCAAGGTCCGCGCCAAGCAGCTCATGGAGCGCCTTGGTATCGCCGAATCCCGCCGCGTGCGGGGTCTCGGCGCCAACCAGCGCGCCTCCCTGGAGCGCGAGTTCGGCGGCGCCGAGAGCTGATCTCGGCGGCGTACGAGCGAGTTTCACGGGGGTACGGAGTGACCGACATGTCCCGGTCCGCTGGAGATCGGGCCCAAGAGGCAGTCGCGACCAGCGGGTTCAGGACACGCGGCGGTGACTCCATGCCTCGCCCGCGCCTGACGGTCCTGTCCGGTCCGTCGGGTGTGGGCAAGTCCACGGTCGTCGCCGAGCTCCGGCGGTCCCACCCTGAGGTGTGGCTGTCGGTCTCGGTGACAACCCGGAAGCCCCGCCCGGGGGAGCAGCACGGCGTGGAGTACTTCTTCGCCGGCAACGACGAGTTCGACGAGCTCATCGCCTCCGGCGAGCTTCTGGAGTGGGCGGAGTTCGCCGGCAACCGGTACGGCACGCCGAGGCGGCCCGTGCTGGAGAGGCTGGCGGCAGGCGTCCCCACTCTGCTGGAGATCGACCTGCAGGGCGCCAGGCAGGTGCGCACGACGATGCCCGATGCCCTGCTGGTGTTCCTGGCCCCGCCGAGCTGGGAGGAGCTGGAGCGGCGGCTGCGCGGCCGCGGCACCGAGCCTCCCGACGTGATCGACCGCCGCCTGGAGGCGGGCCGGATCGAGCTGGCGGCGGAGAAGGAGTTCGATCTCACGATCGTCAACACGTCCGTCAAGGATGTGTGCCACCGGCTGATAACCTTGATGGGAAACTCACCTAGCTAGGGGAATCACTGACGTGGCAAGCAGCTCCGCGTACGCGGAAGGCATCACCAACCCGTCGATCGACGCGCTTCTCGACGTCGTCGACAGCAAGTACAGCCTTGTGATCATGGGTGCGAAGCGGGCGCGCCAGATCAACGCTTACTACTCTCAGCTCGGCGAGGGCCTGCTGGAGTACGTGGGGCCCCTCGTGGAGACCCACGCCCAGGAGAAGCCGCTGTCCATCGCCCTGCGCGAGGTCTCCGAGGGTCTGCTTACCTCTGAGCCCATCGAGGGCTGAGCCCACTTCCTTCGATGACGTCTGTCGTGCTGGGCGTGAGCGCCGGCATCGCGGTCTACAAGTCCTGTGAGCTGCTGCGCCTGTTCACCGAGTCGGGACACGACGTGCGCGTCGTGCCGACCCGGGACGCTCTGCGGTTCGTCGGCGAGCCGACCTGGGCGGCGCTGTCGGGCAATCCGGTGACCACCGAGGTGTGGGAGTCGGTGCACGAGGTGCCGCACGTGCGCATCGGGCAGTCCGCCGACCTGGTGGTCGTCGCCCCGGCGACGGCGGACGTGCTGGCCCGGGCCGCGCACGGCATGGCCAACGACCTGCTCACCAACACCCTGCTCACGGCGCGCTGTCCCGTGGTGTTCGCGCCCGCGATGCACACCGAGATGTGGGAGCACCCGGCCACGCGGGCGAACGTGGCGACGCTGCGCGAGCGCGGCGCGATCGTGATCGAGCCCGCCGTCGGCAGGCTCACCGGCGCCGACACCGGTCCGGGACGGCTGCCCGATCCCGCCGAGATCTTCGAGGTGTGCCGCCGTGTGCTGGCGGGCCGGCGCGAGGACCTGGCCGGGCGGCACGTCGTCGTCTCCGCCGGGGGCACCCGTGAGGCGATCGACCCCGTGCGTTTCATCGGCAACCGGTCCTCCGGGCTGCAGGGATACGCCCTGGCCCGTACGGCCGTCGCCCGGGGCGCGGAGGTGACGCTCGTGGCGGCGAACGTGACGCTGCCCGATCCCGCGGGCGCGAAGGTCGTGCGGGTGGAGTCGGCGCGGCAGCTGCGCGACGCCGTCCTGGCCGCGGCCGAGCACGCCGACGCGGTCGTGATGGCCGCCGCGGTCGCGGACTTCCGGCCCGTACGGCAGAGCGACACGAAGATCAAGAAGTCGTCCGCCGAGCCCGATCCCATCCATCTGGTGAAAAATCCGGACATCCTGGCCGAGCTGGGCGAGGTCCGCCGCGCCAGGCGGGAGGCCCGGGTGATCGTGGGATTCGCGGCGGAGACCGACGACGTCCTGGCCAACGGCCGGGCCAAGCTGGAGCGCAAGGGCTGCGACCTGCTCGTGGTGAACCAGGTCGGGGAGAACCTGGCGTTCGGCACGCCGGACAACGCGGCCGTCGTCCTCACGGCGGAGGGCGGTTCCGTGGAGATTCCGAGGGGTCCCAAAGAGGATCTCGCCGACGTAGTGTGGGATTTGGTGGCGCAGCGTCTCGCCTGACCTTCGCGTGGTGCCGGCGCGGTCGCCCGCCCCGCCACCGCAGGTCGTGCATCGAGGGAGCGATCGCCATGCCGGTGTCCGCCACGATCAGGGAGCGCTGCCGGGCGATGCTCGGTCCCGGCGAGGACATCCGCTACGTGTTTCCCGCGGTGGCCATGCCGCCTCCCGCCACGATCGGTTTCCTCGTCGTGGTGACGGACCGGTCCATCACCCTGCTGTCCACCAAGATGTTCAGCAGGGACGAGCCGTCCGGGGTGTGGGCCCGCTACCCCCGCCGCACCCGGCTCGGGCCGGTCGAGTTCGGGTCGGGGCCCCACATCGAGATCGGCGGCATGACCCTGGAGGTCGACGACGAGTACGCCGCCGTCGTGGCGGCGGCGGACGCGGAGGCGTTCTCGCCCGGCGACCTGCCCAGAGATCCCCTGCCCGACCTCTGACACGCCGTCAGCGGAGGCGGCGCGTCCTCTCGGGAACCGCCGGCCCGGCGACCCGAACCCGGATGGCTTCGCGGCTCCGCAGCGCCTAGGGCTAGACTCGCGTGAGCATCGAGTGGCCGCGGTGGGGCTCGGCTCTACCGCCGGTCACTCATGGACGTCAGCAGCCGCTGCATGAGGAGCCCTGAGTTGTCCCGTCGCCTGTTCACCTCCGAGTCGGTCACCGAGGGCCACCCGGACAAGATCGCCGACCAGATCAGTGACGCGATTCTCGACGCCATGCTCAAGGACGACCCCAAGAGCCGGGTCGCCGTCGAGACGCTGATCACTACTGGCCAGGTCCACGTCGCCGGCGAGGTGACGACGGAGACCTATGTCGACATCCCCGCCCTGATCCGCGAGAAGATCCTCGAGATCGGCTACGACGCCTCCCACAAGGGCTTCGACGGCGCCTCCTGCGGCGTGTCGGTGTCCATCGGAGCGCAGTCGCCGGACATCGCGCAGGGTGTGGACGACGCCTACGAGCACCGCGCGGGCGAGGGCTCCGACGACTTCGACCGTCAGGGCGCGGGTGACCAGGGCCTGATGTTCGGCTACGCCTGCCGTGAGACCCCCGAGCTGATGCCGCTGCCGATCCAGCTCGCGCACCGGATGGCCCGGCGCCTGTCCGAGGTGCGGAAGAACGGCACGGTTCCTTACCTGCGCCCGGACGGCAAGACCCAGGTCACGATCGAGTACGACGGCGACCGGCCGGTCCGCCTCGACACCGTGGTCGTCTCCACGCAGCACGCTCCGGAGATCGACCTGCGGGAGATGCTGACGCCCGACATCCGCGAGCACGTGGTCGAGCCGGTGCTGGCCGACCTGGAGATCGAGACCGAGGGTTACCGCCTGCTGGTCAACCCGACCGGCCGCTTCGAGATCGGCGGGCCCATGGGCGACGCCGGGCTCACCGGCCGGAAGATCATCATCGACACCTACGGCGGCATGGCCCGTCACGGCGGCGGCGCCTTCTCCGGCAAGGACCCGTCCAAGGTCGACCGCTCGGCCGCCTACGCCATGCGCTGGGTCGCCAAGAACGTCGTCGCGGCCGGCCTGGCCGACCGCTGCGAGGTCCAGGTCGCCTACGCCATCGGCAAGGCCCAGCCGGTCGGCCTGTTCATCGAGACGTTCGGCACCGAGAAGGCGCCGGTCAACGTGATCCAGGACGCGGTGCTCCAGGTCTTCGACCTGCGTCCTGCCGCGATCATCCGCGACCTCGACCTGCTGCGCCCGATCTACTCCGAGACCGCCGCCTACGGCCACTTCGGCCGCGAGGGCTTCTCCTGGGAGTCCACGGACCGGGCCGACGCCCTGCGTACGGCCGCGGGTCTGTGACCCGCGCCTGACGAGCACCGGCGATCACTGTCGCGCCCGGCGGCGCCCGCCCCTGACGGCGGGCGCCGCCCACGTGTGCCCGGACGTCCACAGCCGGCGGGCGTACGTGCGATTGCGGCTCGCCGGCTCTGGTAGGACGTAGACGTGACCGAGCCGACCCGCGCCCCGCATCCGCAGGAGGCGCTCCTTCCGGCGCCCCCGGCCGCCGCGCGGCGGCCCGCCGCGCGGACGCGTGGGACGGCTGAGCGGGCGCGGGCGGGCGCGTCCAAGGGCGCGCGCGAGGCGGCGCAGAGCCTCCCCGTCGCCAGGGTCGTGGTGGACACGCCGCTGCCGCACCTCGACCGGCCCTTCGACTACCTCGTCCCCACCACGATGGACGCCGAGGCGGTGCCCGGCTGCCGGGTGCGCGTCCGCTTCGCCGGGCAGCTCGCCGACGGCTACCTGCTCGAACGGCTCGCCGACAGCGAGCACGAGGGCCGGTTGTCCTTCCTGGAACGGGTGATCTCCCCGGAACCCGTCCTCACCCCCGACATCGCGCGGCTGGCCCGCGCCGTGGCCGACCGGTACGCCGGGACCATGCCGGACGTCCTGCGCCTGGCCCTTCCGCCGCGGCACGCCCGGGTCGAGGCCGAGGCGAGAACCCCCGCGCGCCGCGCGGCCGCCCCCGGCGACGGCACCGGCGCCGCCGTCGGCGACCCCTGGAGGGCCTATCCGGCGGGCGCCTCCTTCCTGGAGGCGCTGGCCGACGGCAGGGCGCCGCGCGCGGTGTGGACGGCCCTGCCCGGCACGGACGCCGGCGGGCCGTCGTGGCCGCACGCCATCGCGGCCGCCGCGCGGGCGACGCTGGACGGCGGCCGTGGCGTCGTCGTGGCGGTGCCCGACGGCAAGGACGTGGCGCTGGTGACCGCGGCCCTGGGGGAGACGCCGCACGTGGCGATCACGGCCGACCTCGGGCCCGCGGAGCGCTACCGGCGCTGGCTCAAGGCGTTGCGCGGCGAGATCGGGATCGTGGTGGGCAACCGCCCCGCGGCGTACGCGCCGGTGGCCCGCCTGGGGCTGGCGGTCGTCTGGGACGACGGCGACGACCTGCACGCCGAGCGTCACGCGCCCTACCCGCACACGCGGGAGGTCCTCGGCCTGCGCGCGCACCAGGCCGGGGCGGGCCTGCTCGTCGGCGGCTACACGCGCACCGCCGAGGCCACGGCGCTCGTCGAGACGGGCTGGGCGGCCCCGCTCGTCCCCGACCGCGCGGCGGTCAGGGCCCGCGCGCCCCGGGTGCGCCCGTCGGGCGACGACGCCGAGCTGGCCCGCGACCAGGCGGCCAGGGCGGCCCGCCTGCCCAGCCTCGCCTGGCGGGCGCTGCGGGAGGGACTGGAGCACGGTCCCGTGCTCGTCCAGGTGCCGCGCAGGGGCTACCTGCCGGCGCTGGCGTGCCGCCACTGCCGCGCCCCCGCCCGCTGCTCGGGCCTGCCGCCGGCGCGCCCGGGCGCGGAGTCCGGGGCGGCCGATCCGGTGCTCGCGGAACCCATGGCCACGGGACCGGTGTGTTCGGGCCCGCTCGCGCTGCGCGGCGGGCACGCCGTGCCGTACTGCCGCTGGTGCGGCCGGATCGCGGGCGACTGGCGCTGCCCGTCCTGCGGAGGGACCGGCGTGCGGGCCGTCATCGTGGGCGCGCGGCGCACCGCCGAGGAGCTGGGCCGGGCCTTTCCTTCGGTGGCCGTGCGCACCAGCGGGCGCGACGGCGTGCTCGCGACGGTGAGCGGCGCCCCCGCGCTGGTCGTGGCGACGCCCGGGGCCGAGCCGGTGCCGGACGGCGGCTACGCGGCCGCCGTGCTGCTCGACGGATGGGCGCTGCTGGGCCGCCCCGATCTGCGCGCGGCCGAGGAGGCGCTGCGGCGCTGGGCCAACGCCGCCGCCCTGCTGCGGCCGGCGGGCGAGCTGGTCGTCCTGGCCGACGCCGCGGTGCCCGCCGTGCAGGCCCTGCTGCGCTGGGACCCCGTCACCTTCGCGGAACGCGAGCTCGACGAGCGGGCCGAGCTGGGGTTCCCCCCGGCCGTGCGGATGGCCACGCTGACGGGCCCGGCCGCGGCGATCAGGGAGACGCTGGCGGGCGCCGTGCTGCCTCCGGGGGCGCAGGTCCTGGGGCCGGTGCCGGTGGACGGCGGGCTGGAACGGGCCATGGTCCGGGTGCCGCGCCACCTCGGGTCCGGGCTGGCTCGCGCGCTCAAGGGCGCCTCCGGTGTGCGCTCCGCGCGCAAGGCGCCGGACGTGGTCCGTGTGAACATTGATCCGCTCGACCTCATCTGACCGATTCGCCTCGCACAAAGCGAGCCGTTAGCGTGCCCCTGTGTCGATCGAATGGGTGAACCGGGCCATCGACGGCCTGCGCGCCTGGGGGCGCGAGCGGAACGTCGAGGTCGACGTCGACGAGGTACGCCTGCTGTGCGACTACGCCAGCGACTACCTGGAGGTGAACGAACTGGGCGATTTCCGGCCGGGCACCTTCGAGGAGCTCCTGCTGGAAATCTACCCGCGCAAGGTCATCGCGCCGCCGGAGAGCGCGCCGGAGACGGTCGCCGCGGCGCGGACGCTGGTCGAGTTCCTGCTGGACACGGGCGAGATCGGGAGCAAGTCGGCCGTCCGGATGCGGGAGACCATCGACCGCATCGAGCCGGAGATGCCGGGCGCGCTCGCCGACACGTCCAAGTTCGGCATGGCCAAGAGCCTGTTCAGCGCCATCGGGCCCGACTCCCTTGAGCTCGACACGGCCCCGGGCGAGCGGGCCGAGGGCGCGGCGGACGGTGACGACTGCGACTGCCCCGGCTGCGCGCCCCTGCCGCCCGTACGGCTCGCGCCGCGCGAGGAGGTGGCGCGGGCCGTGCGCGAGGTGCCGCTGCTGCGCGACGCCCACCGGGTGGTGGCGTGGCTGGTGGAGGGCGGCCGCACGGTGACGACGCGCCGCTCGCTGCGGGTCAGGGACGCGCGGGCGTGCACGGCCGAGCTCGGCGTCGAGGGTCCCGAGCCGGCGTGGCGTCTCGCGCTCGACCTGGGCCTCGCCCGGCTCGACGGCACGGCCGTCGTGGTCGCGGAGGACTTCCGCGAGCTGGACGCGCGCGGTGAGGAGGAGCTGCTCGACCTGTGGCGGGCGGCGCTGGAGTTCCTCGTCGAGAGGTCCGTGCGGCTCACCGGGGAGGCGGTGGTGGACGAGGGGATGTCCCAGATCCACGACCTGCTCTACCGGCTGCAGTCGCCCGTCCCTGTGGACGCGCTCGCCGACTACCTCCGTGAGGTGGCCGCCGGGCGGCCGGTCGGCAGGCTGGACGAGGCGCTGACCGCTCTGGCGTACGCGGGAACGGTCCAGCGGACCGAGGACGGCCTGGCCCTGACCTCCCACGCCCTGTGGGGCCTGCGGGAGCTGTACGCCGGCATGGGCCTGGACGCGCCGCTCGCGCCCGCCCCGGCCGAGGGCGACGCGAGCGGGCTGATCGCCGGCCTGATCGGCGACGGCACGGCGGACGAGGCGGCCGAGCGGGACATCGCCGAGTGGCTGTCGAGGCGCACCCCCGAGCAGTCGGCGTCGGAGCTGCTGGCCGCTGTGGCCGGCGCTCCGGCGGAGGTGCGCGGGGTCGCCGTGACCATCGTGGACCGGCTGGGCGTGGAGGCGGCGGCGGTCGTGCGGTCCTACCTGGACGACGCCGAGCTGCGCCCGCACGCCATCCACTGGCTGTCCTCGCGGGGCCTGGACGCGCCCGCGCTCACCCCCGAGGAGGTCCTGTGGGTGAGCGTCGACATGCTCGCGCTCGCGCTGCCCGCCGCCGAGGCCGACCCGGAGGGCTTCGCCGAGAACATCGCGGCATCGGGGCCGCCCGCCCATCTGATCGAGGACATGTGGCGGGTGGACCACCCCGACGTCGTCGAGGTTCTCGAACTGCTCGGCAGCACGCTGCCGGACCAGGCGGCCGCCAAAGCCGCCCGGAAAGCGGCTTTCAAGGCTCGTTCGCGGGGCATCAGGTGACTGCTGTGCAGTAAGTTGCTGGAATGGCCGACAGCGACGTCCTCACCTTCCCGCCGGTCGACATCGCCCCCGACGAGCAGCTCGTCCACGCGGTGCGGGAGGTCCCGCTCGTACGGGACGCCCGCCGCATCGCCGAGTGGGTCGGGGTCCGCTGCGCCGACTCCCCCCGGGGTGTGTGCGAGGTCACCGAGCAGGGGCTGCCGCACCCCGCCGTGGCCGAGGCGGTCGTCGCCGAGCTGGGCCTGGAGGCCGGCAGGCTGCGCCTGCTGTGGGTGGTCGCGGTCAACGGCCGTCTCGTGGAGGTCACCCGGCAGGGCGCCCGCCCCGGCCCCGGCGTGCCCGACCCCATGGAGTTCTGGGACGGCGTGGTCATGGACGTGCTCGACCGGACCGAGGAGGGCCTGACCGGGTCGGCCGTCATCGACGAGCACCTCACCGAGATCCTCGCGACGATCTACTCGGTGCGTGAGGGCATGCCGCTCGCCGCCCTGGCCGGCGGCATCCTCCAGGCCCACGAGGTGGGCTGCGACGCGCGGCCCGCGGACCTGCGGCGGCTGCGGATGACCCTGCCCGGGGAGCTGGCGGCGGCGATGGCGCTGCTCGATTACTGCGGGCTGATCGAGCTGACCGGCGAGCTCGTCCGGCTCACCCAGCCGGGCGTGTGGGCCGTGCGCCGCGACCTGCTCAGGGAGGGCCACGACGCGCCGTCGCTCGGCGAGGTGGCCGCGCTCGCCGAGCTGGGCGCCGCCGACCTCATCGACGCCATGCTGGCCGGACGGGCCTCCGCCAGCGCCGCCACGCTGTGGCTGGAGCGCCGGGTGCCGGAGGACGCGGCGCGCGAGCTCATCAAGATCGCCGCGTCGGGCAACGCCGCCCAGCGCGGCACCGCGGGGACCGTGCTCGAGGAGCTGGGCCCGGAGGCCGCGCAGGCCGTACGGGAGGCCCTGGACGAGCCCATGATGTGGCGCTACGCCGCGGCCTGGCTGGGCGTGCGTGACCTGGAGGCGCCGGCCCTCGGCGAGGGCGACGGGGCCTGGGTGGCGGTGGACACCCTCGCGGCCCTGCTCTACATCGGCGCCCCGGTCGGCTCGGTGGCCCATTTCGACCTCCTCGGGGAGGATCTGCTCACGCTCGTGCCGGAGATGGGCCGGGCCGACCACCCCGACGCCCTCGCGGTGCTGGAGATGCTCGGCAGGCACCATCCCGACCCGCTGATCGCGAAGACCGCCAGGAAGACGGCGATGAAGGTGCGTTCACGCCCGTAGACTGGGGTGATCCTCCTCGTGTACGTGACGTGAACGGAGCCGACCCTTGGCCATTCAGCCGATCCGCCTGTTCGGCGACCCGGTGCTGCGCACCCCGGCCGAGCCGGTGGTCGACTTCGACAAGGAACTGCGCAAGCTCGTCAAGGACCTGACCGACACGATGATGGACGCGCCGGGCGCCGGCCTGGCCGCGCCGCAGATCGGCGTCGGCCTGCGCGTGTTCACCTACTACGTGGACGAGCAGCTCGGGCACCTCATCAACCCCGACCTCGACCTCGGCGGCGAGATGGACGAGGAGGGCGAGGAGGGCTGTCTGTCCTTCCCCGGCCTGTCCTTCCCGACGCCCCGCGCGATCAGGGCGGTGGCCAAGGGCTTCAACATGCACGGCGAGCCGGTGACGATCGACGGCACCGACCTCATGGCGCGGTGCTTCCAGCACGAGACCGACCACCTGGACGGCGTGCTGTTCATCGACCGGCTGGACTCCAAGCAGCGCAAGCTCGCCATGAAGGCGATCCGCGAGGCCGAGTGGAGCGGCCTGTCGGCGCCGGTCGTGAAGATCTCGCCGCACGCCACGCAGGGAAGGGCCCTGTAGTGCGCCTGGTCTTCGCCGGCACGCCCGACACCGCGCTCCCGTCGCTGCGCGCCCTGCTGGACTCGCCCCGCCACGAGGTGGCGGCCGTGGTGACCCGGCCGGACGCGCAGTCGGGCCGGGGGCGCAAGGTCCACCCCAGCCCGGTGGCCCAGCTCGCGGAGGAGTCGGGGATCGAGGTGCTCAAACCGGCGAAGGCCGGCGACCCGGAGTTCCTCGACCGGCTGAGGGCGATCGGCCCCGACTGCTGCCCCGTGGTCGCGTACGGCGCCCTGCTGCCGCAGGCGGCGCTCGACATCCCCGCACAGGGGTGGATTAACCTGCACTTCTCGGTGCTGCCCGCCTGGCGCGGCGCCGCGCCCGTCCAGCACGCCGTGCTGCACGGCGACGACGTCACCGGCGCATCGACCTTCCGCATCGTGAAGGAGCTCGACGCGGGGCCGGTGTTCGGCGTGCTCACCGAGCGGATCCGCCCGGACGACACCAGCGGCGCGCTGCTGGCCCGGCTCGCCGAGGCCGGCGCGGGCCTGCTGCTGGCCACGCTCGACGGCGTCGAGGACGGCACGCTGGAGGCGCGTCCGCAGCCCGCGGACGGCGTCAGCCTGGCCCCGAAGATCGGGGTCGAGGACGCCAGGATCGACTGGAACGCGCCCGCGATGCGGGTGGACCGGCTCCTGCGGGCCTGCACTCCGGCTCCCGGTGCGTGGGCCGAGTTCCGCGGCCAGCGGGTCAAGATCGGCCCGGTACGGCTCGCGCCCGACGCGGACAAGCTCGCCCCTGGGGAGATCGCGGCCACGCGGAAGGTCGTCCTCGTCGGGACCGGCACCCACCCCGTGGAGCTCGGCGAGGTGCAGCCGCAGGGCAAGCGGCAGATGAGCGCGGCCGAGTGGGGCCGCGGCGTCCGGTTCGCGGACGGTGAGACCCTGGTCTGAAGGGCGCCGCTCCGGCCGAAGGCGGCGGATCAGCGAGTGGCAGGGTCGAAGGCGGCAGGGTCGAGGGTGGCAGCGTCGAGGGTGAGACTGTGAAGCAGGGCAAAGGTCAGGGCGGCGGCGCGCGGCGCGGACAGGGGAGCGGCCAGGGCGGCGGCCCGGGGCAGGTCCGTCCGGGACGCGGCAGCGGAAAGGCGGGCCAGGGCCGCCTCGGACAGGGCGCTTCGGCGGCGAAGGCCGGTCAGCCGAAGCAGGGCCGCGGGCGCCCGCCCCGCGACGAGGCGCGCAACGCCGCCTACGACCTGATGCGGGCCGTCGACGAGCGCGACGCGTACGCCAACCTGCTCATGCCGGCCCTGCTGCGGCAGCGCCGGATCAGCGGACGCGACGCGGCCCTCGCCACCGAGCTGGCGTACGGCACGCTGCGCGGCCTCGGGACCTACGACGAGGTCATCGCCGCGTGCAGCGACCGGCCGCCGGAGGAGGTCGACCCGCCGCTGCTCGACGCGGTGCGTCTCGGCGTCCACCAGCTTCTGCGCACGCGGATCCCGCCCCACGCGGCGGTCAGCGCCACCATCGACCTCGTGCGGCTGCGCGTCGGGCCGGGCCCGTCCCGCTATGCCAACGCCGTGCTGCGCAAGGTCGCGGGCCGCACGCTGGAGCAGTGGCTGGAGATCGTCGCCCCGCCGCGCGCGCAGGACCCGGTCGGCAACCTGGCGGTCAGCTACAGCCACCCACGCTGGATCGTCACCGCCCTGCGCGACGCCGTGGGCGGGGACGTGGACGAGACGGCCGCGCTGCTGGAGGCCGACAACGAGCGGCCCCGCGTGGCGCTGGTGGCGCGGCCGGGACGGGCCGCCGTGGAGGAGCTGGTCGCGGCCGGGGCCGAGCCGGCCGCCTACTCGCCGTACGCGGTCTACCTGCCGGAGGGCGACCCGGGCTCCATCCCCGCGGTGGGGGAGGCACGGGCCGCGGTGCAGGACGAGGCCAGCCAGCTCGTCGCGCTCGCGCTGACCCGCGTGCCGCTCGACCGGGACTCCACCTGGCTGGACATGTGCGCGGGCCCCGGCGGGAAGGCCGGGCTGCTCGACGCGGTGGCCACCCAGCGGGGCGCCCGGCTGCTCGGCGCGGACGTGCAGTATCACCGCGCCCGGCTGGTGTGGGGCACCACTCGCGAGGCGAAGGTGATCACGGCCGACGGCACGCGGCCCGCCTGGCGGCCCGGGGCGTTCGACCGGGTGATGCTCGACGCCCCCTGCACCGGGCTCGGCGCCCTGCGCAGGCGGCCGGAGGCCCGCTGGCGGCGTGACCCCCGGAGCGTTTCCGAGCTCACCGCGCTGCAGCGGCGGCTGCTCGACTCGGCGCTGGAAGCCGTGCGGCCGGGCGGCGTCGTGGCGTACGTGACCTGCTCGCCGCACCTGGCCGAGACCCGGGCGGTGGTGGAGGACGTGCGCGACCGGGTCGAGGTGCTGGACGCCCGCGCGTTCCTGCCCGAGGTGCCCGGCCTCGGCGACGGCCCGTACGCGCAGTTCTGGCCGCACCGGCACGGCACCGACGCGATGTTCCTGGCGCTGCTGCGCCGCCCCTGACCGCGGAGCCCGCGCGATCAGATCCGCCCCGCCCGCGCCGGGGGCGGGGCGCGCGCTGAATAGACTGCAGGGACTATGGCCGTTCAGATCTCGCCCAGCATCCTGTCCGCTGACTTCGCCCGCCTCGCCGACGAGGCCGCACGGGTGGAGAACGTCGCCGACTGGCTCCACGTCGACGTGATGGACTACCAATTCGTGCCGAACCTCACGCTCGGCCTGCCCGTCGTCGAGTCGCTGCTCAAGACCACTTCGACGCCGGTCGACTGCCACCTCATGATCCAGGACCCGGATCGGTGGGCGCCGGACTACGCGGAGGCGGGAGCGGCCAGCGTCACGATCCACGCCGAGGCGGCCAAGGCCGCGGTGCGTACGCTGCGGGCGATCCGCGCGGCCGGGGCGAGGGCCGGTCTGGCGCTGAACCCGGCGACCGCCGTCGAGGGGTACGAGGACCTGCTGCCCGAGATCGACATGCTGCTCGTCATGACCGTAGAGCCGGGCTTCGGCGGGCAGCGCTTCCTCGACATCGTGCTGCCGAAGGTGTCGCGGGCGCGGGCGCTGATCGACAAGCACGGCGGCGAGGTGTGGCTCCAGGTCGACGGCGGCGTCTCCGTGGAGACGATCGAGCGCTGCGCCGAGGCCGGGGCCGACGTCTTCGTGGCGGGCAACGCCGTCTACGGCGCCGACGACCCCGCCCGCGCCGTCGCCGAGCTCCGGAGCCTCGCAGAGCGGGCCACCCCGCCCGCCTGAGCGGAACGCTCCGCCCCCTGTTCAGGACCGCTCCGCCCCCTCGATCGGGCCGCCCGGCCGTGTCGTACGGCACGGCCGGGAGAGCCGATTGCCCGATCGCCGGGCTCACTCTGCGTCAGGCGAGAGCGGGGTCGAGGACCACGTCCTCGCCCTGGGTGGTGGGCGCCTCGGGGAAGTGGCAGGCGGTCAGATGACCCTCGCGGTTGCCACTGAGCCTGACCAGCGGAGGCACCTCGGTGGCGCACTTGTCCTGGGCCTTCCAGCAGCGTGTGCGGAACCGGCAGCCGGACGGCGGGTTGATCGGCGAGGGCACGTCGCCGGCCAGGCGGATGCGCTCACGCGGCTCGCTCGACACGTCCGGCTCGGGCACGGCCGACAGCAGGGCGTGGGTGTACGGATGCCGGGGCCGCTCGTAGATCGACTGGCGGTCGCCGACCTCGACGATCTTGCCGAGGTACATGACGGCGACGCGCTGGGAGAAGTGCCGTACGACGGCGAGGTCGTGCGCGATGAACAGGAACGCGATGCCGAGGTCGCGCTGCAGTTCCTGCAGCAGGTTGACCACCTGGGCCTGGATGGAGACGTCCAGCGCCGACACCGGTTCGTCGGCGATGATGAGCTTGGGATCGAGCGCCAGGGCCCGGGCGACGCCGATGCGCTGCCGCTGGCCGCCGGAGAACTCGTGCGGGAAGCGGTTGTAGTGCTCGGGGTTGAGGCCCACGATCTCCAGGAGCTCCTGGGCCCGCTTCTTGCGCCCGCCGGACGGGTTGATGTCGTTGACCTCCATCGGCCCGCGGATGATCGTGCCCACGGTGTGGCGCGGGTTGAGCGAGCTGTAGGGGTCCTGGAAGATCATCTGGATCTCGGGCCGGATCGGCTTGAGCAGCTTGCGCGAGCTGTGGCTGATGTCCTGCCCCCGGTAGAGGATCTCGCCCGAGGTGGGTTCGAGCAGGCGGGCCGCCAGGCGGCCGGTGGTGGACTTGCCGCAGCCCGACTCGCCCACCAGGCCGACGGTCTCGCCCGCGCCGACCGTGAGATCGATGCCGTCCACCGCGTGGACGGCCCCGACCTGACGCTTGATCAGCGTGCCGCCCCGCACGGGGAAGTGCTTGACCAGGCCCTTGAGCTCCAGCAGCGTCTCGTTCATGCGTGGTCCTCGGTCTTCGCGGTGCGGAGTTCCCTCTTCTGCTCGAGGGTGAGGTAGCAGGCGTCGCCGTGCCCGGTCTCCGGGGAGACCGACGGCCGCTGGTTGAAGCACAGCTCCGGCCCGGCGAGCTTCGGGTAGTCGCAGCGCGGGTGGAACGGGCAGCCGGAGGGCGGGTTCAGCAGGCTCGGAGGAGTGCCGCGCACCGGCTTCAGCGGGACGTCCACGGACGAGTTCAGGCGCGGCATCGACGACAGCAGGCCCCAGGTGTAGGGGTGGCGCGGCTCGCGCAGCACCTCGCGGACGGTGCCGCGCTCGGCCGCCCGCCCGGCGTACATGACCAGGACGTTGTCGGCAGTGCCCGCCACGACGCCGAGGTCATGGGTGATCAGAATGATCGCGGTGCCGAACTGCTGCTGAAGCTCCTTGAGCAGGTCGAGGATCTGCGCCTGCACGGTCACGTCGAGCGCGGTCGTCGGCTCGTCGGCGATGAGCAGGTCGGGGTCGCACACCAGCGCCATCGCGATCATCGCGCGCTGCCGCATGCCGCCGGAGAACTCGTGCGGGTAGTGGTCCACCCGCGTCTCCGGCTGGGGGATGCCCACGCGCCGGAGCATCTCGATCGCCCGGTCGCGGGCCTCCTTCTTGCTCGCGCCCTTGTGCTTGCGGTAGACCTCGCCGATCTGCCGGCCGATCGTGTGGAACGGCGACAGCGCGGTCAGCGGGTCCTGGAAGATCATGGCGACGCGGTTGCCGCGGAGTTTCTCCATCGTGCCGCGGTCCGCCGAGATCAGCTCTCGATCCTCCAGCCAGATCTCCCCGCCGATCTTCGTGTGGGCGGGGTCGTGCAGGCCGAGGATGGCGAGGTTGGTCACCGACTTGCCCGATCCGGACTCGCCGACGATGCCGAGCGTGGTGCCCTTCTCCAGATCGAAGGACAGGCCGTCGACGGCGTGCACGATGCCGTCCTCGGTGCTGAACTCGACGCTCAGGTCGCGGACGGACAGGAACGGCCCGGGGCCGCGCGAGGTCCCCGGCTCGCCGCTCCACGACACGGTGGTCACTTGCTGCTCCAGTTCCCGGTTCGACTTGGTTGGGCGTTCGACTTGGTAGGGCGCGGCTCAGCCCAGGCGGACCCGCGGGTCGATGAACGCGTAGAGCACGTCCACCACGATGTTCAGGAGGACGATCGCCGCCGCGCCCACGATGGTCACGCCGAGCAGCATCGGCAGGTCGGTGTTCTGCACCGCGCGTACGGCCAGCTCGCCGATGCCGTGGAGGCTGAACGTCTGCTCGGTGATGATCGCGCCGCCGAGGAGCGTGGCGAGGTCGACGCCGAAGATCGTGACGATGGGGATCATCGCGCCGCGCCAGGCGAACCGGAAGAACACCGCCCGGCTCGACATGCCCTTGGCGCGCGCCGTGCGGACGTAGTCCTCGGCGAGCTGCTCGACCATCTGCGAGCGGGTCATGCGCGTGTAGTTGGCGGTGAAGATGATCGACAGCACCACCCACGGCAGCATCAGGTGGGTGAACCAGTCCAGCGGGTTCTCGGTGATCGGCACGTAGGACGGCCTCGGGATCAGCTGCATGGTGTCCACGAGGTAGAACGCCAGCAGCGGGCCGACGAAATAGATCTGGAGCGAGGCCCCGACGACCGACGAGGCGCTGGCGACCTTGTCGAGCGGCTGCCCGACCTTCCAGGCGGCGATCATGCCGGTGAGGATGCCGAACGCCAGGATGACCACCGACGCGCCCAGAGTGAGCGACAGCGTCACCGGGAAACGGTCGACGATGGCCCCGAAGACGGGCTCCTGCGTGGCGAAGGAGTAGCCGAGGCACGGCGCGGGGCACTCGCCGAACTGGACGAAGTCGCGGCCGGCGAAGATGCCGATGAGCCAGTGCCAGAACTGCACGAACAGCGGCTCGTCCATGCCCAGGTTGTGGCGGATCAGCGTCAGCGTCTCGGGCTGGCAGATCTTGCCGCAGAACGCCCGGGCGGGATCGCGCGGGATCGCGTAGAAGAGGTAGAACGTGATCACGCTGATGATCAGCAGGATCACCAGGGCGCCGATGACGCGGCGGATCAGGAAGCTGGCCATGGTCTCGTACTTGCTCCTGCGGACGGTGCGGGCCGGGGGCCCGCCGCCCCGGGCGGGGGCGGCGGACCCGGGTTGCTGCTACTTGACCCAGATGTCCAGCGCCGACTGCTCGCCCTCGACCGGGTCCATCTTCACCCCGCCGAGGCCCGAGCCGTACAGGCCGAAGTACGTCTGGTAGTACTCGGGCACGATCGCGGCCTGGTCCATGATCATCCGGTCGACCGCGGCCCACGCCTTGCCGGCCTCGGCGGCGTCGGTGATCGCGTTGGCCTTGTCGATGGCGTCGTTGATCTCCGGCACGTTGAGGTGCGTGTAGTTCGGCGCGTTGTCCGCGATCAGGCGGCCGTCGAACTGCGGCTGGATCGCGGTCGAGCCGGTCGGCCAGTCGGCCGCCCAGCCGCCCCAGTAGATGTCGTACTTGTTGTCCACCGGGCCGATGGCGTCGTAGTACGTCGTCGGGTTGAGCGGCTTGGCCACCACCTTGAAGCCGGCCTTGGTGAGCGCCTCCTTGATGGCGACGGTCACCTTCTCCTGGGTCGGCGTCTGGTTGTAGGCGTAGACCACGGTCGGGTTCGCGGTGCCCGACTTGGCGAGCAGCGCCTTGGCCGCCTCCGGGTCACCCTCGGGCTTGGCCAGCTTGCCGTACAGGTCGAACGCCTCGTAGCCGAGGACGGTCGGGCTCATCACGGTCGTGGCGATCTTGCCGGTGTTGACCTCGCCACCCGAGATCTGCTGGATCTGCTTCGACGGCCAGGCGGTGATGATCGCCTTCCGGACGTTGATGTCGGTGATCCGCTTGGTGTTGATGTTGTAGAAGGTGGTGAACGGCGTCAGGCCCTGCAGCGACCGCTTCATCAGCTCGGCGTTGCCCAGCACCTCCTGGACCCGTTCGGCCGCGACCGCGTTGTGGAAGGTGAACGCGTTCTTGTCGTTGCCGGTGTCGGCCATGAAGCGCTCAGTGGTCTGCTGGGCCTGGACCCCGAACTCCATGTGGAACTTGTCCGGGTAGGCGTGCCGGATCGGGTCGGTGTTCGGGTCCCAGTTCGGGTTGCGCTCCAGGTCCATCGACTTGTCCGTGATGTGGCTCACGATCTTGTACGGACCCGAGGAGAACGGCTGCTTGTCGTACTTCTGCTTGGTGTCGTGCGCCTTCGGCACCGCGCCGTAGCCGGTCATCGCGATGGTGAAGTTGAAGTCCGGGTGCGCGCCGTTGAGCTTGAAGACCACGGTCTTGTCGTCCGGAGTCTCGATCGAGTCGAGCTCCTTGCCGTCGTACGGGCCCTTGTACTGGTCACGGAACGACTTCTTCGGGTCCGGGACCAGCCAGGTCTCGGCGTAGTCCGGGCCCTCGGTGATGAAGTCGGCGAACAGGCGCTCGAAGCTGTACTTGATGTCAGCGGAGGTGATCGGCGAGCCGTCCTCCCACTTCACGCCGTCCTTGAGGGTGAACGTCCAGGTCTTGCCGCCGTCGGTGGTGGTGCCGGTGTCGGTGGCCAGGTCGCCGACCAGCTTGATGTTGCCCGAGTCGTCGTGCTGGTACGCCGTGAGCTGGCGGGTGAACAGGTGGGACACCGAGGAGTTGTAGTTGACGTAGACGCGGCCCGGGTCCAGGTGGCTGAAGTCGTCGCGGTCGATCATGTAGACCGTGCCGCCGGACTTGGCGCCCGCGATCTCCGCGGCGGGGCCCTTGGAGTCGTCGGCGGTGCCGACCGCGATCGCGCTGACGGCCTTGTTCTCCAGCGGCTTCTGGGAGGTGCCCTCCGCGCCCTGGGGAGCGCCGCCGCCTCCGCCCTTGGCGCAGCCGGCGAGGGCGAGTGCGCCTGCCGCGAGCACGGCCGTCATCGAGGCGATCCGCCTGCTATGCGATCTCATATGGTCCTTCCTATGGGGGAGAGCGCGCGTGGTCAGCGCTTTGTCTTGGGGTCGAAGGCGTCGCGGATGGAGTCCCCGAGCAGATTGAAGGCGACGACGAAGATCAGCATGGACACGCCCGGGAACAGCAGGTAGGTCACGTCGGAGTGGTAGACGTTGGCCCCCACCTGGAACATCCGGCCCCAGTCCGGGGTGGGCTCCGTCATACCCACGCCGAGGAAGCCGAGGCCTGCCTCGGCGCCCACGTACAGGGGGAGTGCGAGGGTGGCCTGGATGATGATCGGCGTCCAGAGGTTGGGCAGCAGCTCCTTGAAGATGATCCGGGCCGGGGACGCGCCGGTGACCCGGGCCGCCTCCACGAACTCGCGCGTCCGCAGCGACAGCACCTGGGCGCGCAGCAGGCGGGCGATCGTGGCCCATCCGAGGACGGTGAGGACGACGCAGATCGACACGTACCGCAGCCAGACCGGTGTCTCCTCCTCCGGCAGCACGATGGCGGCCTCGACGACAGGCAGGAAGACGATGAGGAACAGCTGCGAGGGGAAGGCGAGCAGCGTGTCGATGACCCGCCCGATCACGTAGTCGGTCTTGCCGCCGACGTAGCCCGAGGTGATGCCCATCGCCACACCGATGACGGTGGTGATCACGGTCACGATGACCGCGATGCTCAGCGAGGTGCGGATGCCGTACACGAGCTGCATGAACACGTCGCGGCCCAGGCCCGGCTCCAGGCCGAACCAGAAGTCGCCGCTCATGCCGCCGTTGGGCGCGACGGGATAGCCGTAGTCGTTGAGCAGGTCTGGCTGGTTCTGCCCATACGTTGTATACGGATCCTTGCCGTACAGCATCGAGATCACGGGAGCCAGGATCGCGATCAGGAAGAACGCGAGCACGATGATCGCCGAGATCACGCCCGTCTTGTCGCGCCGGAAACGGCGCCACATGAGCTGGCCGGGCGAACGGCCGACGATGCCTGGACCGGTGCCGGCCGTGCCCGCGGTGTCCGCGGACTCCGCGGCGGCGTCGGTCGCGGTCGAGGAGGGGAACGTCATGGTGCGGTGCTCCCGGATGGACCAATAACGATCGGAAGAGATCCGACTATAGGGAACCCTGGCAACTAATTTTGCGGGGGTCAATCACTTGAGGCGGGTAGTTCGCCACTTGCCTGCTTCGTTGTGCAAAGTAAATCACCTTGTGTCCTGCGCCCGCATTGACCTCGGTATACGCGGCGAGGAACACTACTTATTACACAAATGCTTTTGTGTCACAACTTTGTGACACAACCCGCACATGGCTGAGACCAACAGCATCTGGTAACCGTGTGCCGTAGATCACCGCAATCCCGCCCTAGGGCAACGAGCCGGGCACGGCTACACTGGCGGGTAGCAGAGCAGCGTGCTCCGGGGTCGGTGTAATTCCGAACCGGCGGTGACATCCCTGCCCCCAGGGATGACAGTCCGCGACCCGGCCGAAGCCATCGGCCGGTGGACCTGGTGAGATTCCAGGACCGACGGTGAAAGTCCGGATGGGAGGAAGCGCGCGAACGGACGGCCGCGGTGCCGCCGGACGGCCGTGTGGCCGCGCCGGCAGCGGCGCCGTCCGTGCAGGTGATGCGAGGCCGCATCCCGAACGATCCCCGGGGCCCGCCGTAGACAACGGCGAGAGGAAGACCGGGGTGACCTCAGGGGACATCCTTCACATGCGGCGCGCGATCGCGCTCGCCGCCCGGGGCCTGGGCGGCACCAGCCCCAATCCCGTCGTCGGCTGCGTGATCCTCGACCCGTCGGGAGACGTCGCGGGAGAGGGCTTCCACGCCTACGCCGGCGGCCCGCACGCCGAGGTCGCGGCGCTGCGCGAGGCCGGCGAACGGGCCAGGGGCGGCACGGCCTACGTGACGCTCGAGCCCTGCAACCACACCGGCAGGACCGGTCCCTGCTCCGCCGCCCTCCTGGAGGCGGGCGTGGCCCGGGTCGTCGTCGCCGTCTCCGACCCCAACCCGAAGGCCGCGGGCGGCGCCGCCGTCCTGCGGCGGCACGGCGTCGTCGTGGACGAGGGCGTCCTGACCGCCGAGGCCGAGGAGGTCAACGCCGCCTGGCTGACCTTCGTGCGGGCCGGTCGGCCGTACGTGACCTGGAAGTTCGCCGCCACTGTGGACGGCCGCTCGGCGGCCGAGGACGGCACCAGCCAGTGGATCACCTCGCCCGAGGCCAGGGCCGACGTGCACCGCCTGCGGGCCGAGAGCGACGCCGTCGTCGCCGGCATCGGCACCGTGCTCGCCGACGACCCGCGGCTCACCGCCCGCGTTCCCGCCCCCCTGCGGGCGACGCCCGTGCTGCGCGTGGTCGTGGACCCGGGCGCCCGCACTCCGGCCGCCGCCCGTGTCCTGGACGGCGAGGCCCCGACGCTGGTCGCCGTGGCGGAGGACGTGTCCGTCCCCGCCCACCTGTCCCACCACGCCGTACGGCTCCCGCGCGCCGAGGGCGGGGTCGACCTGCACGCCCTCCTGGCCGAGCTGCGCGACAGGCAGGTCGTGAGCGTGCTGATCGAAGGCGGGCCCACGCTCGCCGGCGCCTTCCTCCGGGAGGGCCTGGTCGACCGGGTCGTCGGCTACCTCGCCCCGGCGCTGCTGGGCGCGGGGGCGGCCGCGCTCGGCGCCGCGGGCGTCTCGACGATCACCGAGATCCACCGGCTGGAGTTCGCCGAAGTCACCCCCGTCGGACCGGACCTCAAGCTGGTCCTGCGTCCGAAATCCCCGGTGTCTCTGAAGTCCCCTGTGTCTCTGAAGTCCCCTATGCCTCCGAAATTCCCTCTGTCTCTGAATTCCCCTGGCCCGCAGTCCCCTAAGGAGAGCTGAATGTTCACCGGAATCGTCGAGGAGCTCGGCGAGGTCGTGGCACTCGAGCCGCGGGGTGACTCCGCGCGCCTCACCGTGCGCGGCGCGGTCGTCACCGCCGACGCCCGGCACGGCGACTCGATCGCCGTCAACGGCGTCTGCCTCACGGTGGCCGACGCCGAGGGGGACTCCTTCACCGCCGACGTGATGAAGGAGACCCTCGACCGGTCCTCGCTCGGCGTCCTGAGTCCCGGCTCACGGGTCAACCTGGAGCGCGCCGTACGGGCCGACCAGCGGCTCGGCGGGCACATCGTGCAGGGCCACGTCGACGGGACCGGGGAGGTGCTGTCGCGCGAGCCCGGGGAGCACTGGGAGGTCGTACGGCTCTCGCTGCCCGCGAACCTCGCCAGGTACGTCGTGGAGAAGGGCTCGATCGCGGTGGACGGCGTCAGCCTCACCGTGGCCGGTGTGACGGACGACTCCTTCTCCGTCAGCCTGATCCCCACCACCCTCGAACTCACCACGCTCGGCCGCAAGCAGCCGGGCGAGCCGGTCAACCTCGAGGTCGACGTGATCGCCAAGTACGTCGAGAAGCTCACCGCGGCGACCGCCAAGGGGGTCTCGGCATGAGCTGGACCGACGCGGCGGCCTTCTCTGTGTTAGGCAAGCCCGTGCTGTGGACCGACCTGGTGGGCAACGTGTGCGCACTGGGCACGGTCTGGCTCGCGATCAGGAGAACGATCTGGACCTGGCCCGTGCAGTTGCTCGGGTCGGTGCTGCTGTTCGTGGCGTCGGTCAGCGCGCACATCACCGGCAACGCGCTCAAGCAGGCGCTGTTCGGCGCCCTCGCGGTCTACGGCTGGGTGAAGTGGTCGCGCGGCACGCGCGGCGGCGCGGAGCTGCCGATCCGTTCGGCGCGCCCCCGGGAGCGGGCGGCTCTCGTGGGCGTCATGGTCGCCGGGACCGTCGCGGTCGCGCTGCTGTTCGTCTTCCTCAACGCGCGGGGCTGGAAGATCTCCTGGGCGCCGTGGCCCGACGCCTACATCTTCGTCGGCAGCGCGGTCGCCACCTGGGCGCAGGGCAGGGCCCTGGTCGACTTCTGGATCATATGGATCGCCGTGGACCTCGTCGGGGTGCCGCTGGCGTTCAACTCCGGGCTGGTGGTCTCCGGCCTGGTCTACGGAGTGTTCTTCGTGATGGTGTTGATCGGGTTCCGCGGCTGGCTGCGGCAGTCGCGCGAGTTGCGGGCGGTGACCGCATGAGTGAGATCAGGCTGGACCCGATCGAGCGGGCCGTGAACGACATCAGGGATGGCCGTCCCGTGGTGGTCGTGGACAACGAGAACCGGGAGAACGAGGGCGACCTCATCTTCGCGGCTTCCAAGGCGACGCCCGAACTGGTCGCCTTCATGATCCGCTACACGAGCGGCGTCATCTGCGTGGGCATGGAGGGCACCACGCTCGACCGGCTCGGCCTGCCGCTGATGGTGCAGGACAACCGCGAGCGCCTGCGCACCGCGTACACGATCAGCGTGGACGCCAGGGACGGGGTGACGACGGGCATCTCCGCCGCCGACCGGGCCAAGACGATCAGGACGCTGTGCGACTCGGCCACCGAGCCGTACGAGCTGGTCCGGCCGGGGCACATCTTCCCGCTGCGTTACCGCGAGGGCGGCGTGCTGGTGCGGCCCGGGCACACCGAGGCGTCGGTGGACCTCGCCAGGCTCGCCGGGCTGTCCCCGGCCGGAGCGCTCGCCGAGATCGTCAACGACGACGGCACTATGGCCCGCCTGCCGCGCCTGCGCGAGTTCGCCGACGAACACGACCTGGCGCTGGTGTCGATCGAGCAGCTCATCGAGCACCGCCGCAGGTCCGAGCGGATGGTCACCCGGGTCGCCGAGACGCTCATCCCGAACCGGTACGGCGTCTGGCGCGCGTACGGCTACGCCAGCGCGCTCGACGGCGGCGAGCACCTCGCGCTGGTGTACGGCGACATCGGCGACGGCGAGAACGTGCTCGTCCGGGCGCACTCGGAATGCCTCACCGGCGACGTGCTCGGCTCGCTGCGCTGCGACTGCGGCGTGCAGCTCGACACCGCCATGCGCGTGATCGCCGAGAACGGGCGCGGCGTGATCGTGTACCTGCGCGGCCACGAGGGGCGGGGCATCGGCCTGCTGGCCAAGCTGCGGGCCTACAGCCTGCAGGACAACGGCAGCGACACCGTCGACGCCAACCTGGAGCTGGGGCTGCCGGTGGACGCCAGGGAGTTCTCCAACGCCGGGCAGATGCTCGCCGACCTCGGCGTGAAGTCGGTGCGGCTGCTGACCAACAACCCGGCCAAGGTGCGGGGGATGGACGGGTACGGCATCAAGGTCCTGGGCCGCGAGGCCATGCCGGTGGCCATGAACCCGTACAACGAGAGGTATCTGACCGCCAAGCGCGACCGGCTCGGCCACGAGATCTCGGGCGACGTCCCCCGCGACATCCACGGCGAACACTTCGGCAAGGAGGCTTCATGAGCGGCGAGGGACGGCCGGACGCGGGGGCGGTGGACGCGGGCGGGCTGACCGTCGGCATCGTCGCCGCCCGGTGGCACGAGAAGATCACCGACCAGCTGCTCGCGCGGGCCGAGCGGGCGGCGCGGGACAGCGGCGCGGCCGTGGTCACGGCCCGGGTGGCCGGGTCGCTGGAGATCCCTGTGGTCGCGCAGGCCCTGGCCCGGCGGTGCGACGCCGTCGTCGCGCTCGGCGTGGTGATCCGGGGGGATACGGCCCACTTCGACTACGTCTGCGACTCGGTGACCGCGGGCCTGACCAGGGTCTCGCTCGACGAGTCGACCCCGGTGGGCAACGGGGTGCTGACCTGTGACACTCTTGATCAAGCGGTCGAGCGGTCCGGCGTGCCGGGCAGCAAGGAGGACAAGGGGTACGAGGCGACGATCGCCGCCCTGGAGACCGCGCTCCTCCTTCGCGGCCTCGCCGGCTGACCTCGCCCCGAACCTCGTAGCCGCAGCCCTCGCATCCGCAGCGCCGAGCCGGGAAGACTTGATTGGTGATCACGCAGTATTCGCCCGCCGCCCCGCAGGCCGGGCATGCCGTACGCCGCCGCGCCGTGCCCACTCTCGGGGGTCGTCATGCCTGAGCGCGCGCCGCCGCTGCCCGTCACCTGGCGGCCCCGCGTCACGACGATCATCGCATACGGCATGGCGGCGGTGATGGTGATCGGCTCGATCCTGCTGGCCGTCGGCCTGCCGGAGCAGTTCAAGCTCCCCGACCGGCTGGGCATGGTCGCCTTCGGCGTGGTGGTGGCGTGCGTGCTGCACCTGCTCGGCCGCCTGCGGGTGCGGGCGGACGAGAAGGGGATCACGGTGGTGAACCCGCTGCGGGTCCACCACTTCGAGTGGGCCGAGGTGCTGGACGTCACCATGGTGGAGGGCGACCCCTGGCCCAAGCTGGACCTCGCCAACGGGGTCAGCCTGGGCGCGATGGGCATCCAGAGCACCGAGCGGGAACGCGCGCGCCGAGCGGTGGCCCAGCTCACCGCCCTCATCCGCGAGCGCGGCGAGGCCCCCGACCGCCTGTGACGGCGGCGGGGGCCCCGGCGGGCCGTCAGGCGCTCAGCCGTACGGGCGCGGCCGCGCCGAGCAGGCCGCGCCGGCGCAGCTCGGGCAGCACGCCCTCGCCGAACCAGAAGGCCTCCTCCAGGTGCGGGTAGCCCGACAGGACGAACTCCTCCACGCCGAGCGCGGCGTACTCCTCGACGAGGTCGGCGACCTCCGCGTGGCTGCCGACGAGCGCGGTGCCCGCGCCGCCGCGCACCAGGCCGACCCCCGCCCACAGACCGGGGTGGATCTCCAGGTCCCTGGCCCGGCCCCCGCGGAACCCCTCGTGGAGCGCGAGCATGCGTTGCTGCCCGACCGACTCGCTGCGGGACAGGACGGCCCGCGCCGACGCGATGTCCTCGGAGGAGATCTGGTCGAGCAGCCGATTGGCCTCCGCCCACGCCTCCTTGGAGGTGTCCCTCGTGATCACGTGCAGGCGGACGCCGAAGCGCAGCGTGCGCCCCTCGGCGGCGGCCAGCTCGCGCATCCAGTCGAGCTTGGCCGCGACCTGGGACGGCGGCTCACCCCAGGTGAGGTAGACGTCCACGTGCCGGGCCGCCACCGGGCCCGCGGCGGCCGAGGAGCCGCCGAAGTACAGCTCGGGTACGGGGTCGGGCCGCTCGGCGACCGTCGCCCCCTCGACGTCGTAGTAGTCGCCGGTGAAGTCGAACGGGCCGTCCCACGCGCCGCGGACGATGGACAGGAACTCGGCGGTCCGGGCATACCGCTCCTCCTTGCCCAGGTGGTCGCCGAACCGCCGCTGCTCGGCGGCCTCCCCGCCGGTCACCACGTTCAGCAGCAGCCGCCCGCCGGAGATCCGCTGGTAGGTGGCGGCCATCTGCGCCGCGAGCGTGGGGGACAGCGCCCCTGGCCGGAACGCCACCAGGAACTTCAGCCGGGTCGTCACCTGGGTCAGCGCGGCGGTGACCAGCCAGGCGTCCTCGCAGTAGGTGCCCGTGGGAGTGAGCACGGCCTCGAACCCGGCCTGCTCGGCGGCGCGGGCCACCTGGGCGAGGTAGTCGATCGTGGGCGGCCGGAACGCGCCGGCCGGCGACTGCCCGTGCACGCGGCGCAGGCCGTGCCCGCCGCCGGTGATCGCCCTGCCGTCGCCCGAGGTGGGCAGGAACCAGTGGAATCTCATCATGACCTCCGAGGAAACCCCGCCTTCAGGCGGGGGAGGAATCGGGCCCCTGGGGAGCAGGGCAGGGAAGAAGACGCCCGAGCCGGCTTCCCTGGGCGAGGTGCCGAGCGTGCCGCTCTCGGCCGGGGCGACCGGCGGCGAAGCAGGGAGTCCGACCGGTGACGGTCGGAATCCCCTTCCGGTAGGGAGGGGAGGAGGTCAACGCTGCGCCTTCCTGACGACGTCGTTGAAGCGGTCGTCGACGAACTGGGAGAACGTGACGGAGCCCGGGACGAGGCCCTCGGCGGTGAACGCGTCGGCGATCTCCTGTTCGGAGGAGACGACCGAGTCGTCGATCACGACCGGGGTGGCCACGGCGTTGGCGACGGCCGCGTCCGCCACCTCGACCGGCAGGCCCGTCTCCCGCGCCCACACCTTCGCCCACTCGTCCAGGTGGGTGGCGGCCCAGATCCGCGCCTTGGCCAGCCGGGTGAGGAAGTCGCCGATCGCGGCCCGCTTGCCCGCGTCGCCGAGCGCGGCGGGAGCGGCGACCTGGAAGCCCAGGCCGTTGACGATGCCCGCGCCGTCGACCAGCAGCCGGGCCTTGTGCTGGATCTCGGCCTGCGAGGTGAAGGGGTCCCAGATGGCCCAGGCGTCGACGGTGCCGGACGAGAACGCCGCCAGGGCGTCGGCGGGCTGGAGATACTGCGGCTGGATGTCCTTGAACGACAGGCCCTCCTTCTTCAGGACCGCCAGCAGGTGGTAATGGGCCGAGCTGCCCTTGGCGACCGCGATCTTCTTGCCCTTGAGCTGGGCCGGCGAGGTGATCGCCGACCCGGCGGGGACGAGGATCGCCGATCCCTTCGCGCTCTGCCGGTACGCCGCCACGATTTTGATCTTCGAGCCGGAGGCGGCGGCGAAGACGGGCGGGGTGTTGCCCACGCCGCCGATGTCGACCGCGCCCGCGTTGACCGCCTCCAGCAGCGGAGGCCCGGAGGTGAACTGCGACCACGTGATCGCGTAGGAGGTGCCCTCGAGCAGCCCCGCGGCCTTGAGCAGGGCCTGCGATCCGGCCTTCTGGTCGCCGACCCGCAGGGTGAGGCGGCCCGCGGCCTGCCCGTCCGTCCCGCCGGACGCGCCCTGTCCCGTCGAGGCGCAGGCCGTGCCGGCCGCCAGGGCGATCAGCAGCGCGGCGAGCAGTCTCCTGGTCATGCGGGTCCCTCCGGGGTGACGCCCAGCGCGGACAACAGGGCCGCGCGCAGGGTGAGCAGGTCGGGGTGGTCGCGGTGCCGGGGGCGCGGCGCGGCGACGGTCCACTCGTGCGCGACGCGCCCGCCGTCGAGCACCAGGACCCGGTCGGCCAGCAGCAGCGCCTCGTCCACGTCGTGGGTCACCAGCAGCACGGCCGGGCCGTGCGCCGCCCAGAGGTCGAGCACCAGGCGGTGCACGGTGATCCGGGTCAGCGCGTCGAGCGCGCTGAACGGCTCGTCGAGCAGCAACAGCCCCGGCTCGCGGACGAGCGCGCGGGCCAGGCTCGCCCGCTGCGCCTCGCCGCCGGACAGCGTCAGCGGCCACGCCCGCGCCCGGTCGGCCAGGCCGACCTCGGCCAGCGCCGCCTCCGCCCTGCCGACCGGGTCGGGTGCGGTCAGGCCGAGCGTGAGGTTGTCGCGCACCCGCTTCCACGGCACCAGCCGGGGCTCCTGGAAGGCCACGGCCACCGAGCCGTCCACCTCCAGGCCGCCCTCGACCTCCTCGTCCAGGCCGGCGAGCGCGCGCAGCAGCGTGGACTTGCCCGAACCGCTGCGGCCGAGGAGCGCGACGAACTCGCCGCGCTCGATCGTCAGGTCGAGGCCGTCGAGCACCGTGCGGTCGCCGAAGCGCCGGGTGAGCCCGCGTACGGTGGCCAGTGCGGTGGCCGCCGGCCGTACGGCATCCGGGGCCTGCGCGCTCACCGTGACACTCACCGGGACAGGAACTCGCGCCGCCATACCAGGGCCCTCCTCTCCAGGAGCCGGACCAGGGCGTCGGTGAGCAGGCCGAGCGCGCTGTAGACGAGCAGGCCGACCACGATCACGTCGGTGCGCAGGAACTCCCGCGCGTCGTTGATCATGTAGCCGAGGCCGGCGTCGGCGTTGACCTGCTCGGCCACGATCAGCGCCAGCCAGGCCACCCCGAGGCTCTGGCGCAGCCCGACGAGCGTCTGGGGGAGCGCGCCGGGCAGCACGACGTGCCGTACGAGCGCGGCCCTGCCGAGTCTGAGCGTCCGGGCGACCTCGGCGAGCTTGCCGTCCACGCCCCGGATGCCCGCGAACGTGTTGAGGTAGAGGGGGAAGGAGACGGCGAGCGCCACCAGCAGCACCTTGGGCGTCTCCCCGATCCCGAACCAGAGGATGAACAGCGGGATCAGCCCGAAGAACGGCAGCGCCCGGAGCATCTGCATGATCGGGTCGACGGCGTTCTCACCGGTTCGGCTCAGCCCGGCGACCAGCGCGAAACCGACGCCGGCGACCGCTCCGGCGGCGAAGCCGAGGAGCACCCGTTCGAGGGACACCGCGATCGCCGTGGGCAGCGTCCCGGAGCGCACCAGGTCGAGCGCGGTCGCGGCGATCTCCGACGGGGCGGCGAGCAACCGGGCGGGCAGCAGCCCGAGCGCGCTGGCGACCTGCCACAGCAGCACGACGACGAGGGGACTGACCCACCTGTGCCACCCCCTCCGCGGAGCGCGGGCCGAGGCGGAGCGGGGACGCGGCCGGGGATCCGCCCGGACCGCGCTCCCTAACTCGCCCTGGAGTTCGACGACGGACATGGACACACCTCGCAGACGACGACGGAGGATTCGCCATCAGAGTTGCCCATATTTCCTACCAAGTCAATAGGTTATTGACCGTCGGCGGCGCGAGTGGCGCGATCGCCCAGCGCACGCAGGTACGCCCGCAGCTCCGGCGGCTCGTGCACCTCGAACTCGCAGCCGAGCATGAGCAGACGCGACGCGAGCCACTCCAGGGTGTCGGCCGGTCCGCGCAGGCGGCAGCTGTGGTCGTCGATCGGTTCGACGTTCCCCGCGGGGGCGCCGAGGCGACGCGCCACCTGGCCGGCCGGAAGACGCACGGTCGCCACCACCTCGTAGACGGGCGCGGACGAGTACAGCTTGGCGGCGACGAACGCGGCCGGGTCCTGTTCCGGCGGCACGCGGGCCGGGAACCGTACGGCCGTCGGGTGAGGGTCGCCGATCCGGTCGGCGCGGAAGACCCGCCAGTCGTCGCGGTCGTTGTCGTACGCCAGCAGGTACCACCGGCGTCCGGCCGTGACCAGGCGGTACGGTTCGGTCAGCCGCCTGGTCTCGGCGCCGTCGCCGGACCGGTAGGCGAAGCGCAGGCGCTCACGGTTGGCGGCCGCCCCGGCGAGCACCACCAGGGTCCGCGGGTCCACGGGCGGCTCGGCACCGGCGAGCATCGGAACGGTCGCGGCGGCGAGCGCCCCCACCCGGTGCCGCAGCCGGGAGGGCAGCACCTGCTCCAGTTTGGCCAGGGCGCGCACGGACGCCTCGTCGATGCCGTCCACCGGGTGCGCGGCGGCCGTGCGCAGGCCGACGGCGATGGCCACCGCCTCCTCGTCGTCCAGCAGCAGCGGCGGCATGGCCGCGCCCGCGGCGAGCCGGTAACCGCCCACCGCGCCCATCGTCGCCTCGACCGGGTATCCCAGCTCGCGCAGACGGTCGATGTCGCGGCGAATGGTCCGGGGGCTGACCTCCAGACGCTTGGCCAGCTCGCTCCCGGGCCACTCGCGGGGAGTCTGCAGCAGCGACAGCAGAGCGAGTAATCGTGCGGACATGTCACCCATGGCACAAGCATGCCCGGCCATCTAGGACAGAGGATGACCTATATGGCCCATAGCGTCGATCCCGTCATCGCGCCGCATCGGGAGAGACATGAGCACCGAGATCCGCCCATTCCGTATTGAGATCGCTTCGGCCGACCTGGACGACCTGAACGACCGGCTGGACCGCGCCCGGTGGCCCCGGCGGCTGCCCGGCGACGGATGGAGCCGCGGCGTCCCCGCCGCCTCCCTCCGGGAGCTCGCCCGCCACTGGCGCCACGAGTACGACTGGCGCGGGCACGAGGCTCGGCTGAACGAGTTTCCGCAGTTCATGACCGAGATCGACGGCCAGGACATCCATTTCCTGCACGTACGCTCGGCCGAGCCCGATGCTCTGCCGCTCGTCCTCACGCACGGCTGGCCGAACTCGTTCCTGGAGTTCACCGAGCTCGCCGGCCGTCTCGCCGACCCCCGTGCGCACGGCGGCGACCCCGCTCAGGCGTTCCACGTCGTGGTGCCCTCCCTGCCGGGCTTCGGCTTCTCCGCGCCGCCGCGCGGGACCGGCTGGACCGCGGCGCGCGTGGCGCGGCTTTGGGCGGAGCTGATGCGTCGTCTCGGCTACGACCGGTACGGCGCGCAGGGCGGGGATTTCGGGGCCTATGTCGCCCCGGAGCTGGCCAAGGCGGCGCCGGACAACGTGGCCGGCGTCTACATCGTCAGCGGTCTCGGCTTCCCCACGGAGAAGGATCTCCCGGAGATGACCGAGGACGAGCGGGCGGCCTATGACCGGCTGATGGGACAGGACTGGATGAACGGCGTCGACCATCACGCGCTGCTGCGCGCGGCGCCGCAGACCTTCACGTACGGGTGGCACGACTCCCCGCTCGCGGCACTGGCCTGGATGACCCAGAAGTTCCACGAGTTCAACGCCTCCGGCAGGCCGCTCGAGGAGGTGATCGACCGGGATCTGTTCCTGACCAACGTGAGCCTGTACTGGTTCACCGGGACGTTCGGGACGTCGGCGTGGCCGTACTACGAGAGCACCGGCTTCGGCTGGCCGGAGGGCCAGACCGCCGTGCCGACCGGCGTGTACAGCGGCCCTCCCGGCATCCGCCGGCTCGCCGAACGCCACAACACCATCCTCCACTGGCCGGAGGACAACCCGGGCGGCCACCACTTCATCGCGATGGACCAGCCGGATCACCTCGCCGCCGACATCCGCGCGTTCTTCGCCAAGGTGGGCTGACCGGCGCGGAACGGCCGCGTCGTCCTTGCTCGGGCGACGCGGCCGCTCGCGGATCGGTCAACCCCGTCCCGGTACGCGGGCCGGGCCCTGCCCGGCTCCTTTCGCGGAGGTCAGCTCACGCCGGGGATGGTGACGTTCTGCTCCTTGAACTTGTAGCCGGTCTTCGCGGCGTCGCGCTGGAGACCGTCCATCGAGCTCTTGCCGGCGTCGACGTCGGCCGCCGTGGCGGTGCCGTTGTGCAGCTTGTCGGTCAGCGCGGTGAACTGGGAGTTGACGCCCTCGACGGCCCTGCACAGGCGCGGATTGGCCGCGGCGAAGCCCTTGGCGACCTTCAGCTGGTGCAGGGCGAAGGCGCCGGCGATCGCGGCCTTCGCGATCGTGCGCTTGCGCTTCTCCGCTCCGGCCTTGAAACCCCCGCTGCGCAGCGGCTTGTAGATGTAGCGGTGGAAGGCGCCGAGTGCGAGACCCGCGTGCAGCGCGAACCGGGTCTTGGCGAACCGCCTGGCGTTGCCACCGGTCGGGCACGGGGAGTTGTACTCGGTCTCGGTCGAGGTCGGCGTGACCTGCGCCACCGGGCCGGCCGCGGCGGCGCCCCCGGACGCCGGGGCGGTGGTCGTGCCGCCGCCGCAGCCGACGAGCAGCGCCATCGTCAGCACGGCCGCCGCCGCGAGCGCGGTAAGGGATCGAACAGTTCGTGCAGCCATCGTTTCCCCCTGTGACCCTGTGGATCGTGTGGACCCTGTGGTTCCGCGGCGCACCGGCCCGCGCACCGTCTGGCGTCCCGAATCCGGGCCGTCGCGGGTGTGTGGTCGGCGCCCTCCGCCGGAAGCGCTCACGGGGTCCCCGATTGTCCTGGGGCCGTCCTGACCTCCAACGCGAGGGCGCGTTCTGGACGACGGTTGCCGCCCAGGTGGCGACTATGCGGGCTTTTGCCGGGTCGGGGCGCTTTCCATGCCGTGGCCGGACGGACATTTTGGAGCCGCCCCACGGTTCGTATGGCGAAAGCACGGAAGGCGCGGTGAATTCGCCGGGGGGAGTCCGGCCGGGTGCGGTCCGGCGCCTCGTGGGGACGTAGATCCCGCGCCAGCGGAACCCAGAGGCGGCACCATTCCGGACCCGGCCCGGCGCGTCATTCATCGATCCATGTCAATCGCCCGATCGGGATTCGCATCGGATTTTCCCCGGATCACCCCGGATTGCGGGTGGTGGGCTGGACGCCTCCCGGTAGCGATCCGGACAATGAGGGGGAAACCGCCCGATCCGCCGCACCGCGGCTTGATCGGAGAGGAGAATGGCCATGCGAGGTGGGCGATTCAGCATGATCGTCGGCTCGGCTCTGCTCGGCGCGGTCGCACTCTGGCCGGCCGCGGCGTCTCCGGCGTCGGCATCGGCGGGCGCGGGCGGCGCGGCCGTCACGCAGGCGGCTCCCGGTAATTCGTACACGAATCCGAAGCCGCCCAAGTGCACCTACCGATGCACGAACCACCGTAAGTACAAGTGCTGTCCCAAATGCCAGCGACTTCCGGGGAAGTGCTAGGAGGTAATCCCTGCTGAGGCAGTCCTCGGGGGACCGTTGGCGCGTTCTCCGGTCATCAGGTATTCGCTCGGAATCCGCTCACCGCCGCGTCGGCGCCGGCTGCCGTATCGCCGGGGACGGGCGGCGACGAGGTGGGGGCCGGCGCCCCGGGCTATGCTCGCCCCCGGACAGGGGAGGGGCGCATGGCGGTGCTGATCGACCGGCCGAACTGGCCGGGACCCCGGGGCCTGCTGTGGTCCCACCTGGTCAGCGACTCCTCGCTGGAGGAGCTGCACGAGTTCGCCCGCCTGCTCGGCGTGCCCGGGCGGGCCTTCGACCGGGACCACTACGACGTGCCCGAGACGGTCTACGACCGGGCCGTGCTCCTCGGCGCCGAGCCCGTCGGCAGCCAGGAGCTGGTGCGCCGCCTGCGCGACTCGGGCCTGCGCCGGCCGAAGAGCCGCACCTGATCTACATCGTAAAGGGCTGCGGCTGCTCACCGGGCGTCGCTCGAAGACCGGCCAGCTCGGTGGCGATGTTCTCGCGTGCCCGCAGCTCCCACAGGTCACGGCCCACGGGAGTGCCGAACAGGCGGGGCTTGCCGAGCAACTCCCGCAGCACCGCGGCCCGTCCGGTCCTGAACGCCGCGTCCGGCACGTGCCGGTACTCCTCGCGCACGGCCTTCGCGTACGCCTCGTAGGCGGTGGGCGGCGCCGCGAGGATCGCCAGATCGGCGTCGCACAGGACGGCCGCGTTCGGGTCGCCGGGCTCGTAGGCGTGCCCTGCCGTGAGCCGCACGAGCCGGGCCACCTCCCGCACCCGCTCCGCGGGCAGGCCGCAGGCGGGCAGCCGGGCCTGGGCGAGCTGGGCGCTGCGCTCCTCGTCCCACCCCGGCCGCCCGTCGTAGACGGCGTCGTGGAACCACGCGGCCAGCCGTACGGCGTCGGCGTCCCCGGCCTGGGCGGCGAGTGGCTCGATCGCGGCCAGGACCGCCCGCAGGTGGGCCGTCGTGTGATAGCGCCGGTGCGGCTCCGCCCAGCGGGCGGCCAGTTCGGCGGCGAGCGCCCGCCCGGCCGGCGAGCCGGTGAGGCAGCCGGGCCGGGGCAGGCTCCGATCGTCGGTCATGTCCCGAACCCTAAGCGCCCGGGCGGGTGGCGCTTCCGGGGATCTCTTCAGGCCGTGCGGGCCGAACGCTCGCGGACGAGGCCCAGGACCGCGGCGAGAAGGGCCAGGACGACGACCGCGCAGCCGTACGCGGTGGCCGTGGCCCGCAGGCCGAGCGACGACACCGCGAGCCCCGCCACCAGCGCGGGGACGCTGAAGGCGAGGTAGCTGACGACGTAGACGGAGGCGAACAGCCCGGCCCGCTCGGCCGGCCCGGCCAGTGCCGCCAGTGAGCGGAGCGCGCCGAGGAAGGCGCTGCCGAACCCGCAGCCCGCGACGATCGTCCCGGCGAAGAACAGCGGCGTGGAGGCGGCGGCGAGCGCCGCCAGGGTCAGGCCGGTGCCGGCGGCGAGCACCAGCGATCCGCCCGCCATGACCCGCCCCGCCGCCTTGTCGCGTACGGTCACCGACGCCACGGCGCCCGCGGCGGTGAGCGCGGCGACGACGAGCCCGCCGACCAGGTGGTCGGGGATGCACAGGACGCCCGCCGTCAGCGAGCCGCCGAGCGACAGGTAGAGCCCGCCCACGGCCCACGTGGCGAGCAGGCAGGGGACGGCCGCCGCGAACGCGCCACGGGCGTGCCGCGGCACGGCGGCACGCGGACGCAGCGAGACGAGCGCGTCCCGTCCCCGGCCGGGACGGGACGCGACCGGCTCGGGCAGCAGCGCCATCGCGGCCGCCAGCACCACGAAGACGGCAGTGAGCAGGACGAAGACCGAGGTCGTCGGCGTCGTCGTATAGCGCACGAACAACCCGGCGCCGAGCGCCCCCGCGGCCAGCCCACCGGTCGGTGCGGCGCTGTTCACCAGTGCGCCCAGTTGACGGACGCGGCGGGACCCCGGCTGCAGGTCCACCAGGCCGGCGCTGATGGCGCCCGTCGCCGCGCCGGTGGCCAGGCCCTGCAGAGTCCTGGCCAGCAGCAGCGGCCCGACGCCTCCGGCGGTCAGGAACGCGACCATGGCGCCCGCCTCGACCACCAGGGCCGCGATCAGTACGGGCCGCCGGCCGACGTGATCCGACAGCTCGCCCACGGTGAGCAGCGCGATCAGCAACGCCAGGGCGTAGACCGCGAACACGGCGGTCAGCGTGGCCGCCGAGAACCCCCAGCGCTGCTGGTAGACCACGTACAGCGGTGAGGGCGTGCTCGCGGCGGCCATGAAGGCCAGCAGGGTTCCCGCGAGCAGCCAGAACCCGGCTCTGCCAGAGATCAGGCCGCGTGCCGCCGTCCCGGCCGCCGCGGTCTCCACCTGCAGGGTGTCCACGGACGGAGCGCGGCCCCCCGAGTTCGTCATCCCGGCACTCCCATCGTTCATGGTTCCAAAATTTTCGAACCGTCACACCGTACGACGGGGTAGCCGATAGTTCAACTATTATCGAACCATGCCTGGAGCCCGGGACCTACCGCACCCCGACGCCGCGAGCCTGGTGCTGACCGACGTGCTGTTCGCGCTCAGCGACCCCTCGCGGCTGGCGCTCGTGCGGCGGCTCGCGCAGGGGCCGCTGGAGGTGGCGGCCTGCCAGCCGACCGGGGGAGAGGTGCCGAAGTCGACGCTGTCACACCACCTGAAGACCCTCCGCGAGGCCGGTGTCATCCGCAACGTCCCCGAGGGCCGGCAGCGGTACGTGAGCCTGCGCAGGGAGGACCTGGACGACCGCTTCCCCGGCCTGCTGGACGCCGTGCTCGGCGCGCCGCCGGAGCGGACCGCCGGCTGACCCGGTACGGCGCCGAAGCCGGTCATCCCGAAGCCGGTCATCCCGAAGCCGGTCATCCCGAAGCCGGTCATCCCGAAGCCGGTCATCCCGAAGGCGGGAATTCTGCGGGGGATTGACACCATGCACCGGGGCACGGGGGAAAACCCATGATGCGCGATGTCGTTGCCTGCCGAACATCGCTGTGATTACTTCGCTTAGAGGGTCTGTTGAGCACGGCCGGAAGTCTCAGGTGTTGACTTCGGAAGGGTGCGGCATGCTGGCACACGCGATGAACACCGGGGAGCAGGTGACGTCGGCGCCCGCGGCGGCGTGGTGGAACGACTCCTTGTGGCTGGCCTATCGGGCCGTGAACGGCAGGGCTGTTCTTCGCTCGGTCGACGTGCTCGGCGACGGCTCCCAGAAACGGCATGAGGCGGCATTCGCGTGCGGCGAGACGGCCGCGCTCGCCGCGCGGAGCGACCGGCTTCACCTGATCACCGGAACGGCGGGCGAAACGTACGAGCACAGGTCGACCCTCAACGGGGTCGCCTTCGGTGCGGTGCGGCCATTGCCGATCGGCGGCGGTTTCGTCGGACCCTCCGCCTTCACCGCATACTCGGGTGGGCTCGCGGTCCTCTGGGCGGAGAACATCGGCGGCCAGGCTCATCTGCTCACCAGCGCCGACGACGGTTCGACATGGGAAGACGCACTGCTGCCGTTCTCGGTGCAGCCTGAACCGGCGATCTGCGCCGATCCGGTGTCAGGCGGGCTGCTCATCGCCTATGGCGACCGCGGCGGCGGCGAAGGATCCTTCACGATCGCCCTCGTCGACCCCGCGGGCCCGTCCGTGGTCCGCCGCATCACGGCACCGGCCCCTCGCGCGTGCGATCGCACCGCGATTTGCACCACGAATTACCACAATCATCCGGGCCTGCACGTCGCCGCACAGGAGCGAAGCCAATTCGGAAACGGAGACTGGCGGGCTCGCAGTGGCTTGAACGCGCTCACCGAAATAGGTGAGTCCGAGGATTTCGCCGGAGCGTCGGACGGCCTGTCGCTCGTGTTCGACGGCACTCACGCCTGGGTCGCCTGGAAGGACTATCTCGGCGGGGAACTGAGCGTCGGGCCATACGCGACGGCGTTCGATCTGCCCCTTGACCTGCGTGCGAAGCTCGGCACCCCGTGTGACCCGAAGAGTTGTCCTCCGGACCCCCGGCTGGTCTGCGCCGCGACCGACGTCGTCGAATGGCAGATCGTCCCGCCGGCCGTCCACAATGCGCGCCGGGGCGACCTGATCCTCACTCCGGGAGACGGCGTGGGGCTCATCGGCGCCTTGCTCGGGCAGTTGCGGCCACCCCAGGTATACGACCACATGGGAATCATGGTCGCCGACCACACTCTGATCCGGCACGCCACGATGGCCCACGACCGGCTGCAGCGTCGCAATCCGGGGCGGTTCATGACGGGGGAGTTCTTCGGTGAACGGGCACCTGTCGACGGGTTCCGTCCGGATGCGCTCACCTACGGATGGCCCGGCACGATCACACAATCAGTGGAAGACGCGTTCTTCACCGGTTTCAACACCCTTGACCCGACTGGCCGGCCGTTCAACCGGCAAGGGGACTTCTTCGCCCACAACCCGGGCATCGGTCCGCTCCCGCGGCCCGCGGCGGATGCCCCGCAGTCAGCGTGGGAGGCGTGGACGAAACAGCAGCAGTTCGCGGACCCGGAATATCCGTCGGACAGCTATCCGATACACAACCTTCCGAACCTGCCCGCGTACGTGCGGGACACCGGTCAGACGATCGAGGGGCTCGTGGTGAAGCCGCCGCCGGAGCTGGAGGCTCGTGACCCTCGCATCCGGCAGATGCTGCACCGGGTGGCGGCCGCCGCGGAGACGATCGACGGTCACTACCGCTTCTACGCGTACACCTCCGCCGGCATAGCGCTCGACCCGAGGCGATTCGGCCCGGCCGCGACCGACCCGATCTGGGAGGGCAGACCACCGGGCGCCGCGTGGGCGGCCGGCACCCGGCCCGTCGTCTGCTCCAGCTTCGTGTGGGCGGCGATTCAACTCGCCAACGCCGCCAACCCCGGCCAGCAGATCGAGCTGGAAGGCTCGGTGACGGAGGACCCGGAGGAACTGCTCGCGTCACCGAGCGTGGATGGCCTCTATCGCTATCTCAGCGACGAACGGGAACACGCCGGGCAGGCGCTTCACGAGCTGCTGGTCGAAAAGGTACGCAAAGAGGTCTACCAGGCCGTGCAGGAACTCAAATACGAGGAGCGCCTGCTGATCGATCTGACGACCATCGGCTTGACCGCCCTGCTGGGGCTGCTCGCCGGTCCTGTGGCCGCCGCCGCCGCGCTGCTGGGCATCACTCCCGAGAACATCGCGGGCCTGAAGCTGCTGTTCGAAGACATGCCCGACGACGTGGCGACGCAGATGTGCAACACCTTCGCGAAAGATCGAGCCGACGAAACGGACGAGAGTCTGTGGGAGTCACCGGGCGAGGGCCTTGCCGTGTCACCCGACGACATCAGGCTGTTCTGGGATCCGCCGACGTCGACCGCGCACGAGCGAATCTGGCACGGCTTATACGGCCGTGCCGAGCGACTTCTCCTCACGCCGTCGCGGCCGGAGCCGAGGAGGGTGCACCAATGGGACCGCTCCAGAGGGCCGGCGCTCGTCAGGGGAACGGTTCGCTATCGGGACATCGAGATCGAGGGCGCGATCGTCCGCTTCGGCTGTGAGACGACGATGACCAAAAGGGCCGAGCGTCAATCGGGTTATACGCTCGCGGTGAGCGCGGGGCGCTATGAGGCTTTCGCATCCGCCTATTGGCCGGAGACGAACCAGCAGCTCACCGGACGCGTCCTGGTGGAGGTGGAAGCGGGGGACCAACCCGGCCCCATCGACATCCTTCTCGAAGATCCACCGGAGTGGCGACGTCTCCTGAGCTGCACCGGCAGGATCGACACCGTACGCCGGGTGCTGATCGGCGAGGACGACTGGGCCCATGCCACCATAAACGCGCAGGCGACTTTGACATGGGCGCCGGAAACCTGGGGGCCGCCTCCTGCCGGCGCGTTCGTCACCACCTGGTCCACCGCCTTCATCGGCGACCACGCACAGCGCTTCAACGTCAGGGTCGACATGTCCGTCACGCTGGGAGCGGACCTCTCGCTGGAGGTCACCGTCCAGTCCATGCTGTGCGAGAACTACTTCGACACGAGCAAGCCTCCGGCGAGCGACCAGATCGTCACGACGAAGGCTCTCGAACCGTTCACGGTTGCCCCTGGACGCAGCTCCGACGTCAAATTCGACCATGTCAGCGGGAACTTCCCGCCCGACCGTGGTCACGTCGAGTTCACGATAAGGAATCTCACCGCGCCGGCCTGACGCGGTCACCGGGCCTGCCGCCTGATCGACGGCGGCGCCGCGTCGCAGAAGGCCGCCGTGTGCGGAGAACGAGTAGCCGGCCGGGGGGATCTGTGCGATCGTGGCGACGCGGCGCCGTGTGACGCGCCCGGCTTTGGTGGATTCGGCCAGAGCCTCGCGGAACGCCCGCCACGTAGCCTGTCCGTGTGCTGCGGCGGACGACCACGATCTCGGACATCGACGCGCCGGCGAGGCTGGCGGAGCTGCTCGACCACCACGACTACCTGGCCGACGGGGGCGTGACGACCGCGGCCTACCTCGCCCTGAAGATGGGCCGGCCGCTGTTCCTGGAAGGCGAGGCGGGCGTCGGCAAGACCGAGCTCGCCAAGACGCTTGCGGCGATCCTGGACGCGCCGCTGATCAGGCTGCAGTGCCACGAGGGGCTCGACGCGGCGCAGGCCATGTACGACTGGGACTTCCCCCGCCAGCTCCTGCACCTCAAGGCGGCCGAGGCGGCCGGCGTGGCCGACGTCGCCGCGCTCGAGGGCGAGATCTACGACCGGCGGTTCCTCATCGCGAGACCGTTGCTGCGGGCCCTGGAGACGCAGCCCAGCGTGCTGCTCGTGGACGAGATCGACCGGGCGGACGACGAGTTCGAGGCGTTCCTGCTGGAGGTGCTGTCGGACTTCACGATCTCGGTGCCGGAGATCGGGACGATCAGCGCGCCGACCCCGCCGGTCGTCGTCCTGACCTCCAACCGGACCCGCGAGGTGCACGACGCGCTCAAACGGCGCTGCCTCTACCACTGGCTGGAGCACCCGGGGTTCGACCGGGAGGTGGCGATCCTGCGGCGGCGCCTGCCCGGATGCGCGGAGCGGCTCGCGGCGGACGTGGCACGGACGGCGGGCCGGATGCGCGAGGCCGGCCTGGTCAAGCCGCCGGGCATCGCCGAGACCCTCGACTGGACCGAGGCGCTGCTCACACTCGGCGCCATGGAGCTCGACCCCGCCCTGGCCGCCGCCACGCTGGGCGCGGTGCTCAAGCACCGCGAGGACCAGGAGGTCGTCCGGGCCCGGGGGCTGCTCACGCCGGACGGCGGCCGTGGCTGACCGGGACGGAGACGGCCACCGCCCGGGCCTGCCCGCGTCGCCCGGTGCCGGTCCGGAACCGGTCGCGGTGCTGACCGGGTTCGCCCGGACGCTCCGGGCGGCCGGGGTCGCGGCCGACCACCATCGCACCCAGAGCTTCCTCGCGGCGCTCGGCCACCTCGACGCCGCCGACGGGCGGAACGTCTACTGGGCGGGCCGTCTCACTCTGTGCGCCGGGCCCGACGACCTGCCCCGCTACGACCGCTGCTTCGCGGCGTACTTCTCCGCCGCCTTCCCCGCGCCGCGCCGCGTGCGCGCGACGGCCGTCTCCGTGACCCGCCCGGTGGCCGCGCCGTACGGCGGCGGGGAGCCGGAGGGGACGGGCGAGCCCGGCGCGCCGCCGGCCACGGCGAGCGAGATCGAGGTGCTGCGGCATCGGGACGTGGCGCGGATGAGCGAGGCCGAGCGGCGGGAGGTGCACCGCCTGCTCGCGCTGCTGCGCGGAGCCCGGCAGCCGCGCAGGTCGCGGCGCCACCGCCCGTCGCCACACGGCGGTGCGACCGACGCGCGGCGCACGGTCAGGGAGATCCTGCGGCACGGCGGGGAACCGGCCCGGCTGCGCCGCCGCGTGCGCAGGGACCGGCCGCGCCGGGTGGTCATGCTCGTGGACGTCAGCGGCTCGATGGCCGCCTACGCCGACACGCTGCTGCGCTTCGCCCACGCGCTGGTGCGCGCGGAGCCGGGGGCGACCGAGGTGTTCACCGTGGGAACCCGGCTCACCAGGATCACCGCCGCGCTCCGCCACCGCGACCCCGCCCTCTCCATGGACGAGTGCTCGGCGGCCATCCCGGACTGGAACGGCGGCACCCGGCTGGGGGAGGAGGTGCGGGCGCTGCTGCGCCTGCCCGACCCCCGGGGCGCGATCGTCGTGATCGCCTCCGACGGATGGGAGCGGGGGTCGGCCGACCTGCTGGGCGCGCAGATGGCCCGGCTGTCCCGGCTCGCCCGCCGCGTCGTGTGGGTCAACCCGCACAAGGGCGACCCGGCGTACCGGCCGCTGACGGCGGGCATCCGCGCGGTGCTGCCGTACGTCACGGACTTCGTCGCCGGGCACAGCCTGGCCGCGTACGAGGAGCTGGCGGCGCTGCTGGCCGGCGATAGGCGACCCGTGCGGAAGGTAGGGGCCGATGCGTGACGTGCTGGACCAGGTGCTGTGCTGGTGGGAGCAGGGGCGGCGGTTCGGCCTCGCCACCGTCGTCGGCACCTTCCGCAGCGCGCCGCGCCCGCCCGGGGCGGCCATGGCCGTGTTCGACGGTGAGGCGGCCGGCAGCGTGTCGGGCGGCTGCGTCGAGGGGGCGGTCTACGAGCTCGCCGCGCAGGTCGTCGCCACTGGGACGCCGGTGCTGCAGCGGTACGGCGTGAGCGACGACGACGCCTTCGCGGTCGGCCTGACCTGCGGCGGGATCATCGACGTGTTCGTGGAGCCGGTCTCCAGGCAGGATTATCCGCAGTTGGGGGAGGTCGCCGCGGACGTCGCGGCGCGGCGTCCGATCGCGGTGGCCACGATCGTCGCGGGTCCCGGCCGTGTGGGGGCGCGGCGTGTGGTCTGGCCGGACCGGGCGGCGGGCTCGCTCGGCTCGGCCCGGCTCGACGACGCGGTGGACGACGATGTGCGCGGCATGCTCGCGCAGGGCCTGACCGGCGTGCGGCGCTACGGCCCGGAGGGTGAGCGGCGGCTGGATGACCTGCGGGTGTTCGTGCAGTCGTTCGCGCCGCCGCCGCGCATGCTGGTCTTCGGGGCGATCGACTTCGCCGGGGCCGTCGCGCGGATCGGCCGCTTCCTCGGCTATCACGTGGTGGTGTGCGACGCGCGGCCGGTCTTCGCCACGGCCAAGCGGTTCCCTGAGGCGGACGAGGTCGTGGTGGCCTGGCCGCACGACTACCTGGCCGCCGCCGAGGTCGACGAGCGCACCGCGATCTGCGTGCTCACCCATGACCCGAAGTTCGACGTGCCGCTGCTGGAGGTGGCTCTGCGCACCTCCGCGGCGTACGTGGGGGCCATGGGGTCGCGGCGCACGCACGCGGACCGGCTGGCGCGGCTGCGCGAGGCGGGGCTGACCGAGGACGAACTGGCCCGGCTGAGGTCGCCGATCGGGCTCGACCTCGGGGCGCGCACGCCGGAGGAGACGGCCGTGTCGATCGCGGCCGAGCTGATCCAGCTGCGCTGGGGCGGCAGCGGCAGGCCGCTCGCCGAGACGTCGGGACGCATCCACGGTGATTCCCGGTGAGCGGTGCGCCGGTCGCCGGGCTGCTGCTGGCCGCCGGGGGCGGCAGCCGGTTCGGCGGGCCGAAGGCGCTGGTGGAGTTCGAGGGGGAGCGGCTGGCCGACCGCGGGGTGCGGCTGCTCGCCGAGGGCGGGTGCCGGCCGCTGCTGATCGTCCTCGGGGCCGCCGACGTGCCGGTCGCCGGCGCGGTCGTCGTGCGCAATCCCGGCTGGGCGGCCGGCATGGGGTCGTCGCTGCGGGCCGGGCTGCGCGCGCTCCCGCCGGCCGCCCCCGCGGTGGTGATCGCGCTGGCCGACCAACCGCTGGTGCGGCCCGAGGCGGTGCGCCGCCTGATCGCGGCGTTCGAGGCCGGCGCCCGCGTCGCCGTCGCGGCGTACGGCGGGGCGCTCCGCAATCCGGTGCTCATCGCGCGCGAGCACCTGGCGGAGGTGGCCGCGCTCGCCGAGGGCGACGTGGGCGCGCGGCCCTTCCTGCGCGCGCACCCCGAACTGGTCACGGCCGTGCCCTGCGACGACGTGGGCGACCCCGCGGACGTCGACACCCCCGCCGACCTGTGTCGACTCCATAAGGGGCGACTCCGTAAGGAGTGATTCGCCCGATTCGCTGGCCTTGGTGAGCTCCGCCACAATGATCGCGAAGAGGAGTCCGGCCGAGCGGGGAGCGCGTCATGACGGAGCAGGCACCCGGCGGGTTCGACGTCACCCGGCCCAACGTCGCCCGCATGTACGACTACTACCTGGGCGGCAAGAACCACTTCCCGCCCGACCGCGCGGCGGCCGAGCGGATCATCGAGCTCTCGCACGGGTACGTCAGGGAGGCGGTGCGGGAGAACCGCGCCTTCCTCGGCCGGGCCGTGCGCTACCTGGCGGCCGAGTGCGGTATCCGCCGGTTCCTCGACCTCGGCGCCGGGCTGCCGACGCAGGGCAACGTCCACGAGATCGCGCTGGAGGAGGCCCCCGACTCGTTCGTGACGTACGTGGACAACGACGCGGTGGTGGCGGCGCACGGGCGGGCGCTGCTTGAGGGCGATTCCCGGGTGAGCTTCCTGCAGGGCGACATGCGCAGGCCGAAGGAGGTCCTCGCCGCGGCGGGGGAGGCGGGCTTCACCTTCGACGGGCCCGTGGCGCTGCTGCTGGTGTCCTGCCTGCACTTCGTGTCCGACGAGGAGGACCCGGCGGGGCTGGTGGCCGCCTATCGTGACCTGCTTCCCGCGGGCAGCCACATCGTCGTCTCCCACGTCTGCTCCGACCTCCTGCCGGAGGAGATGGCGCAGGCGGGCGCGGTCTACGGCAACGCCAACGCGCCCTTCGAGGCCAGGCCCGGCGCGCAGATCGCCCGGTTCTTCGACGGGTTCGAGCCGGTCGAGCCGGGGCTGGTCCCGCTGAACGAGTGGCGGCCCGGTGACGACCCGCTGCCGCCGCGCGGCGGCTTCCTGCCCGTGCTCGGAGGCGTCGGCCGCCGACCCTGACAGTGGTCACGGCCGGTCCGGCTCGTTAGCCTTGGGATCCGAATACGGAACATCATTCGGTTACTGGTGGGTTCACGCGCGGAAGGACAAGCGGATGCGGATCGGGATGGCCCTCAACTACTCCGGGGGCTTCAAGGAGACCGTCGCCGAGCTGGCCGACTACGAGAAGGCCGGGCTCGACATCGTGTTCGTGGCCGAGGCGTACAGCTTCGACGCCGTCAGCCAGCTCGGTTACATCGCGGCGAGGACCGAGCGGCTGCAGATCGCCTCGGGCATTCTGCCGATCTACTCCCGCACGCCGGCCCTGCTGGCCATGACGGCCGCCGGCCTCGACTACGTCTCCGACGGGCGGTTCACGCTCGGCATCGGCACGTCGGGACCACAGGTCATCGAGGGCTTCCACGGCCTGCCGTACACCGCGCCGCTGGGCCGCACCCGCGAGGTCATCGAGATCTGCCGCAAGGTGTGGCGGCGCGAGCGGCTGGAGTACGCGGGCAAGCACTACACGCTGCCGCTGGAGGGCGGCACCGGCCTCGGCAAGCCGCTCAAGCTGATCAACCACCCGGTGCGCGAGCGCATCCCGATCGTGATCGCGGCCATCGGCCCGAAGAACGTGCAGCTGGCCGCCGAGCTGGCGGAGGGCTGGGAGCCCATCTTCTTCGTGCCCGAGAAGGCCGGCGACGTGTGGGGCGCGTCGCTGGCCGCCGGACGGGAGCGCCGGGACCCCGCGCTCGGCGAGCTGGACGTGATCGCCCAGGCCGTGCTGGCGATCGGCGACGACGTCGGCGACGTGCTGGAGCTGGGCCGTTCCATGGCCGCCCTGTACATCGGCGGCATGGGCGCCAAGGGCAGGAACTTCTACAACGACCTGGCCCGGCGCTACGGCTACGAGAAGGAGGCCGAGCAGATCCAGGACCTCTACCTGGAGGGCAGGAAGAAGGAGGCCGAGGCGCTGGTGCCCAGGGAACTGCTGGAACGGATGTCCCTGGTCGGCCCCGAGGGGCACATCAGGGAGAGGCTCGCCGCGCTGCGCGAGGCCGGGGTCACCACGCTCAACGTCGCCCCCATGGCCCACACCCACGAGGAGCGGGTCCGGCTGATCGAGAAGATCCGCGACCTGGCCGCCTGACCGCCGCCGTCCGGACCCCGCGCCCCGCCACCTGCCAAACGACGCCGGGCGGTGGGACGCGCGGGGAGGGGCGCCAGGAAATGCCCCGGCGGTAGAGTCCGTCCGTGACCGATACAGCAGGGACTCACGCCACCGAAACCACTGATACCGGGACCACTGGCGCCGAGACCACTGATACCGGGGCCGCGGCGATCCACGCCGCGCGCCGCACGCGGCTGGCCGGGGCGCTGCGCGAGCACGACGCGGCGGCGGCCCTCGTCACCTGGCCGGTCAACGTGCGCTACCTGACCGGCCTGACGAGCTCCAACGCCGCCGTGCTCGTCACCGCGACGGGCGAGGCCGCGCTCGCCACCGACTCGCGCTACCTGGAGACGGCCCAGGCGGTGTGCGCGGGCGTCGAGGTGATCGAGGACCGCGACGTCGCCGGCGCCCTGCTCAAGCGCGGGCCGGGCGCGGCGCGGGTCGCGGTGGAGGCGGACCACATGCCGGTGGGGCTGTTCCAGCGGCTGTCCGCCGAGCACGCCGGCCTCGGTCCGGTCGGCGGTCTCGTGGAGGCCGTCAGGGCCGTGAAGGACGAGGGGGAGATCGCGGCGCTGCGGCGCGCCTGCGCGATCACGGACGAGGCGTTCTCCCTGGTCGTGGAGCGCATCGCCCCCGGCGTCACCGAGCGGGAGATCGCCCGGTGGCTGGAGGCCGCCATGGTCGAGCTCGGCGCGGACAAGCCGGCCTTCGACTCCATCGTGGCGAGCGGCCCCAACGGCTCGATCCCGCACCACTCGCCCTCCGACCGGCCGGTCGAGCGGGGCGACCTGGTGACCATGGATTTCGGCGCCCGTTACGACGGCTACCACGCCGACATGACCCGCACGGTCGCGGTGGGCCCGCCCGCCCCGTGGCAGCGCGACCTCTACGACCTCGTACGGCAGGCCCAGCGCGCGGGCCGCCACGCCGTACGGCCGGGGGCGACGGCGCACGAGGTGGACGCCGCGGCGCGTGACGTGATCGCGGAGGCGGGCCACGCCGAGCGGTTCGGCCACGGGCTGGGCCACGGAGTCGGCCTGGAGATCCACGAGCTGCCGTTCCTGGGCCCTGGCAGGACCGGTAGACTAGAGGATCGAGTTCCGATCACTGTCGAGCCGGGGGTCTATCTCCCGGGCAGGGGCGGTGTGCGCATCGAGGACACGCTTGTGACGCGTGGTGACGGGCCGGAGCTTCTCACACTGACGACCAAGGAGCTGCTCGTCCTGTAGGGCAGCCGCACGCGGGAGACGCTACGTGGCGACGACGAACGACCTGAAGAACGGACTCGTGCTCAAGCTCGACGGTGGGGAGCTGTGGACCGTTGTCGAGTTCCAGCACGTCAAGCCGGGTAAGGGCGGCGCGTTCGTCCGCACCAAGCTCAAGAACGTCATGTCCGGCAAGGTCGTCGACAAGACCTTCAACGCCGGCGTGAAGGTCGACGTGGCGAACGTCGACAAGCGGGACATGCAGTACTCCTACCTCGACGGCGACGACTTCGTGTTCATGGACACCGAGACCTACGACATGGTCAACGTCCCGCGCGAGGTGGTGGGCACCGCCGCCAACTACATGCTGGAGAACACGACCGCGACCGTCGCCTTCAACGAGGGCAACCCGCTGTACGTCGACCTCCCGGCGGCCGCGGAGCTGACGATCTCGCACACCGACCCGGGCCTGCAGGGCGACCGCTCCACCGGCGGCACCAAGCCCGCCACCCTGGAGACCGGCGCCGAGATCAAGGTCCCGCTCTTCATCACGACCGGCGAGAAGGTCAAGGTCGACACTCGCACCGGCGAGTACCTCGGTCGGGCCTGACGTGTCGGCTCGGGGGAAGGCCCGCCGCCGCGCGCTGGACATCCTCTTCGAGGCCGAGGCCCGGCAGGTGAGCCCGCTCAGCGTGCTCGCCGAGCGGGTGGAGCGGGCGGACCCGCCGGTCAACGAGTACACGTCCTTCCTCGTCGAGGGCGTGGTCCGGCACCTGGAGCGCATCGACGAGCTGATCTCGACGTACGCCGAGGGCTGGACCCTGGAGCGCATGCCGGCCGTGGACCGCAACGTCCTGCGCGGTGGGACCTACGAGATGCTGTGGTCGGAGGAGGTTCCGGAGGGCGTGGTCATCAGCGAGTGGGTGCATCTGGTCGCGGAGCTGTCGACCGACGAGTCGCCGCAGTTCGTCAACGGACTGCTGGCCCGCTTCAAGCAGCTCAAGCCCTCGCTTTCGCTCTGACCCCACAGCCCTCGGCCCGGCAGCCCCACAGCTCCGAGAGGCCGGCGGCTCCGAGAGGCCCGACAGGGAGGCCGCAAGTGCGTGACGCCACACGCCGCGCCGTCGTCTGGGAGGCGCTGCGCGCGCTCCTGGCCGAGCGGACGGCCGCCACCGGGCGCGACACGCTCGACATCGTGGACGCCGGCGGCGGCACGGGCGGTTTCGCCGTGCCGCTGGCCACGCTCGGACACGCCGTGACCGTGGTCGACCCGACCCCCGACTCGCTGGCCGCGCTGGAGCGCCGCGCCGCCGAGACGGGCGTCGGCGTGAAGGGCCTGCAGGGCGACGCCGCCGACCTCGGCGACCTCCTGGAGCCCGGCAGCGCCGACCTGGTGCTGTGCCACAGCGTGCTGGAGTACGTCGAGGACCCGGCGGGCGCGCTGGCCGCGGTCGGCGGCATCCTGCGGCCGGGCGGCGTGGTGAGCGTGCTTGCCGCCAACTCGGTCGCCGCGGCCGTCCACCGCTCGCTGGCCGGCCACTTCGACGAGGCGCGCCGGGTGCTGTCGGACCCGGCGGGCCGCTGGGGCGACCGCGACGCCACGCCGCGCCGCTTCTCCCGCGAGACGCTGAGCGCGCTGCTGGCCGGTGCCGGGTTCACCGTCGGCGAGGTGCACGGCGTGCGGATCTTCGCCGACCTCGTCCCCGGCATGCTCGCCGAGAGTGACCCCGACGGCCTCGTCGCGCTGGAGCGGGCGGCGGCGACCCATCCCGTGCTCCGCGACGTCGCCACCCAGATCCACGTCATCGCCTACCGCGAGTAGAAACAATGTTCGGATAGTGCGATGGTCGGGTAGGGTGACCTCATGTCCCGGAACCAGCTGCTGCCTCGGGATCCGTCGCCACCGCCGGACGGTCCGGTCGACGACAGCGGCTGCCCCATCCTGCACGTGGACATGGACGCCTTCTACGCCAGCGTCGAGCTGCTCGACCGCCCGGAGCTGCGGGGCACACCGGTCATCGTCGGCGCCACCGGCGCGCGCGGCGTCGTCCTCAGCGCCACCTACGAGGCCCGCAGGTTCGGGGTCCACTCGGCGATGCCGATGACACGGGCCCGGCGCATCTGCCCGCAGGCCACGGTCATCCCGCCCCGCCACGCCAAGTACGCCGAGGTGTCCCGCGGCGTCATGGAGCTCTTCCAGGCGGTCACCCCGGAAGTGGAGCCGATCGCCTCCGACGAGGCGTTCCTCGACGTCGGCGGGGCCCGCCGCAGGCTCGGCAGCCCCGCGGCCATCGCCCGGATGATCCGCGCCCAGGTCGCCGAGCGATACGGCATCACCTGCTCGGTGGGGGTGGCGAGCACGAAGTTCGTGGCCAAGCTCGCCTCGCGCCAGTGCAAGCCGGACGGCCTGCTCGTTGTCCCGGCCGACCGGGTCGTGGAGTTCCTGCACCCGCTGCCCGTCGCCGCCCTGTGGGGCGTGGGAGAGCGCACCGAGCAGGCCCTCGTACGGCTCGGGATCCGCACCGTGGGGGACTTGGCCCAGGTGCCGGTGACGACGCTCCAGCGCGAGTTCGGCGCCGTCGGCGCGCACCTGGCGGCCCTGGCCTGGGGGCGCGACGAGCGCCGGGTGGTGCCGCACGCGCCCGACAAGAGCATCGGCAACGAGGAGACGTTCCCGCACGACGTCGACGACCCCGAGACGATCAGGCGTGAGCTGCTGCGGCTGTCGGAGCGGGTCGCCGCGCGCCTGCGCTCCGGCGGGCACGTCGGCCGCACGGTCAGCGTCAAACTCCGCCGATCCGACTTCACGACCATCACCCGGTCGCGTACGCTGCGCGAGGCGACCGACGTCGCGAAGGAGATTTTCGACACATCATGCGAGCTCTACGAAGCCGCCGGGCTGGAGCGGGTGAGGCTGCGGCTGGTCGGCGTGCGCGTGGAGAACCTGATTCCGGCCGCCGCGGCGACGCGTCAGCTGGGCCTGGGGGAGCGGGAGACCGGCTGGCGGGAGGCCGAACAGGCCATGGACCGGGCGGCCCGCCGCTTCGGTCCGGACGCGGTGAAACCGGCATCGCTTGTTCGGCGTCCGTTTGGTCCAATAGGTCCATGACGTCACCTCCGGTTTGGACCGCGTTGGACGTTTTCTTTCGCCTACGTCTGAGGCCTCGTATTCTGGGGATAACCGACCGCGAGGTTCGGACACCCCGTGTCGTCCGTTGCCGTCTTCCCCTGAATGGGGCCGTCCTTGGGAGGCGCCGTGCCGCTGTCTGAGCACGAGCAGCGCTTGCTCGACCAGATCGAGCAGGCCCTCTATGCCGAGGACCCGAAGTGGGCGAACACCGTACGGATCAGCGATCCGCGCAGCCACTACAAGCGCCGCCTGGTGAAGGCCTCCATAGGCTTCGCACTCGGCGTGGTCCTGCTGATGGTCGGCGTCGTCGCGGCCCAGATCTGGCTCGGTGCCGCCGGCTTCGTGGTCATGCTGGCCACCTGCCTGTGGGGCCTGTCGAGCTGGAAGCGCATGAACGGGTTCGGTGACTCCCCGCCGTCCCGCAGCCGCGGCCGCCGCCCCCAGCGCCAGAGCTTCATGGAGCGCATGGAAGAGCGCTGGCGCCGCCGCCACGACGAGCACTGATCCCCATCTGAGCCACCGCCGGTGGGCCCGCGAAGCGGGCCCACCGAGTCGTCTGCGGCGACCGGCGCTTTTCCCCCGCGTCGCCTGCGGCCGTTCGCCGGCCGCGTGCGCCGCCCCGCCTGCCCCGGCCCCGCGTCGTCCGGCTGCCGGGGGTCGACCGATTAGCGGCGGGCGCCGGTCAGGGTCCGCTCCCTCCCGGAATCGCCGGCTCCGGCCGGTGCCGCGCCGGGACCCTCCGGCGTCGCGGCCGTCCCGCCGGGCCGTGCCCGCCAGAGCCGGGGCCGCAGTCCCTCCAGCCGGTCGAACACGTCGAGCGCGCCCTCGCCGGCCGCCCGCACCCGCAGCAGGACGGACATCGGGGCCAGCACGGCCCCCAGGCGCCGCCACCGTGAGGCTTTCGGCGCCAGATCGCGCCTGATCCGGCGCAGGTCCGCCGGGACGGGTCCCGACGCCGAGGGCGTGGGAGCGTACCTGAGCCGCTCCTCGGACGTGACGACGCGGGCGAGCGACTCGGCGGCCTGCGGCCCGGGCGCGTACCGCTCGGAGATCCGGCGGCCGAGCGCGCGCGGCGTCTCGCTCGGCTCCCCGGCCATTCCCAGGTCGGTGAGCATGTCGCGCAGCTCGGCCCAGGCCGCGTGGCCTCCCGTCGCCGTCCGCGTCAGCCGGCGAAGGCGCCGGCGGCGCACCACGAGCCGCGCGGCGGCGGGCAGCAACAGCAGCGCGAGCGCGGCGGCGGCACCGATCCCGATCTTGACCGCCGCGGGCGTGCCGGGGTCGGCCGCGATGGCCGTGCCGTCGAGGTCGCGGTCGAGCTGGCGCGGGTTCGGCCGGGCCGGCCCGGCGCTCTGGCCGGCGTCGTCCTGCTCATCCGACGACGGCCCGTCGGACGGGCCCGCCGAGGGATCGGCCGTCGGCGTGACGGGCAGCGAGTACGTCGGCACCTGGGCCGTGCCCTGCCCGGCGGCCCCGGCGGGGGTGGGCTCGAACCGCAGCCAGCCGATGCCGTCGAAGAACAGCTCCGGCCACGCGTGGGCGTCGTGGGTGCGGACCGCCCACACATCGTCGATCTTGGTGCCGCCCGTGTAGCCGATCGACACCCGCGCCGGGATGTTGAGCAGACGCGCCATCACGGCCATCGCCCCAGCGAACTGCTCGCAGTAGCCGGTGCGGTCGCGAAGCAGGAAGCGGGACAGCGCCTGCGCGCCCGAGCCGGACGCGCGCACGTCGTAGGTGAACCGGCCGGCCCGGGTGAACCACTCCTGCAGTTCGACCGCGGCCTCGTACGGCGTGGCGGCGTCGGCGGTGACCCGGCGCGCGAGGGCGGCCACCCGGGGGTCGAGCCCGTCGGGCAGCTGCAGATAGCGGTCGCTTTCCGGGAGCGTCACCGCCGTCCGCAGCTCGGTCGTGGTGGGCTCGGGCTCCTCGGTCACCACTCGATACTCCAGCCCGGCCGCCTCGTCGGCGGTGGAGAAGACCATGAGCGAGGACCGGTCGGCGCGCCAGTCGCCGTCCACGTCCACCTGCCGGGCCGGGTACGGCAGCGGCAGGAAGTTGAGCTTGTCGATGTCATCGCTCATCGTGACCCGCATCTCGGCCCGCTTCACCGACACCCCGGGACGGAGCCCGGGAGCGGGCGGCAGCGGCCCCTCCGACACGCGGTCCTCCACGAGCCCCCGCAGCGGGGCGAGCGTCCACTTCGTCCCGTCGAAGATGTCGAGCGAGTAGATCCGCAGGTAGCGCGGCACGTTGTCGCTGCTGGTGTAGGTGAGCACGGTCGCGTTGCTCTGCTGCCTGAGCTGGCCGCCGAGCTTGGCGATGGCGTCGGGGATGCCGATGTTGCCGCCGCCCCCGCCCAGGCCGTTGCCCACGCCGAAGCCGAACAGCGGATCGGGGGAGAGCGCCGGCAGCACCGCGGGCACCAGGACCGCCAGCGCGATCGCCGTCACGCCGATGCGCTTGCCGGACAGGGCGAGCCGCTCGGTGTCGGGGGCGGCGCCGCGCGCGGGGCCCGAGGAACGGCGCACCACCACGACCCGGCCCCAGCGGCTCAGCCGCTCCCGCCCGTCGGCGACGAGCAGGCCGATGTAGCCGAACGCCGCGATGACGAACGCGATCCACCCGATCGGGTCGGTGACCACCGCCGCGGGCACGGTGAACAGGGCGAGCAGCGGCAGCCCGGCCAGCGCCGCCCGGCGTAGCCGCACCGCGAAGACGTCCACGAGCAGGGCGATCAGCGCCACGCCCGCCGTGGTGAGCAGCGTGATGCCGGGGTTGTCCGGCACCGGGGCTGCGTACCGCTGGATGTCGTCGAACCCGGAGCCGATCAGCTCGGCGAGCCGGACGAGCGAGTCTTTGGTAGGGACAATCCGCAGCCACGCCTCCTCCGGCGTGAAGACGAACGTCAGGTAGAGCAGGACCGCCACGGGTGTCACGGCGGGCGCCACCCACGGGCGGGCGCCCAGGCGGGAGGCCACCACCCCGGCCACGGTGGTGACGAGGATCGCCCCCACGCAGGACCAGAACCAGGATCCGCCCTCGAAGAGCGGGTAGAGCGTGATCGTGACGGCCGCCGTGGCCAGCCCCGCCGCAACCGGCAGTTTCATCGCTTCTTACCTTCCGTCACGCCGGAGCGGCCGGTTCAGGCCGCGCTCCTCTTGTTTCCGGCCTGCGGCCACACGTCGGCGAGCGAGGCGCCGGCGGGCAGGTCGAGCACCCGCCACCCGCTGCCGGTCAGCACCGACCGCGCCGCCCGCGCGTTCTCCGCGGCGACGTCGTCCCAGGAGGCGCCGTCCCAGGACGCGAGGTCGAGCAGGACCGCGACGGCGGTCACGCCCGGGCGCCTGAGCTGGGCGAGCGCGCGGACCTCCTCCGGGTCGAGCGCCCCGAGGACCGCGATGATCAGCCCGTCCCCGCCGCCCTGCCGCAGCGCGCCGACGCCGTGCTCCAGCGAGCGCGCCGTGCTCTGCCGGATGACGGCGAGCGTGTCGAGCAGCGACCACGACTGGCCGGTGTCCACCACGTGCCGCGCGCCCTGGTCGGTGACCAGGCGCAGGGCGAGCCCCTCCGCGGACAGGTGCACGCCGATGGACGCGGCGGCCGAGACCGCGACCTCGAACGACGAGCGCGGCCCCTCGCCCCGGTGGGCGTGCCTGCGGGTGTCGAGCAGCAGCGCGCCCCGGCTCTGCAACTCCTGCTCCTCGCGCCTGACCATCAGCTCGCCGTGCCGCGCGGTCGAGCGCCAGTGGACCCGGCGCAGGTCGTCGCCCTGGCGGTACTCGCGGGGTGCCACGTCGTCGTCGCCCGCCGCCGCGACCGACCGCGTACGGCTGTCGCCGCCGCCGCTGTGCTCGCCCGACAGGCGCACCGGCGGCAGCGGCACCACCTCGGGGGTGACCACGAGTGTGTCGGTGATGGTGAACGAGCGGGTCAGCTCGACCAGCCCGAACGGGTCGGCGATCCGCACCGAGAGCGGCCCGATCGGGAAGCGCCCGCGCAGGTCCGAGCTCACCTTGTAGTCGATCTCCCGGACTCCGCGCGACTCCATCCGGTCGAGGACGAACCTCGGCCGCGTGCCCAGCGCGTACTGCAGGGTGTCCTCCACCAGCAGCAGCCCGGTGGGCAGCCGGGTGACGTTCTCCAGCCGCAGGGTGACCGTGCTCTCCTCGCCGGCCTGCACCCGCGCCGGGCTGAGCCGCCTGGCGGAGGCCAGACGGTAGCGCGTGCGCGCCACGACCATCGACGCGATCAACGGCATCGCGATGATCAGCACGGCCACGCGCAGCAGGTCCTGCTCCCCGAGGACGAGGGCGCACAGCAGGGCCGCCACGCCGGAGGCGAGGAACGAGCGTCCCCGCGGGGTCAGAGCCTTCAGCCCGATCATGGGCCCTCCGTCACTTGCTCACTGTCACATCGCCGGGCGCGTGCCCGGCTCACTCGCGTCCGCTACTTGGCGTCGGGGACGGGGACGCGCCGCACCAGCTCGCCGACGAGCTGTTCGGGATGGCGGCGCTGCCCCTGCGCCTCCAGGCTCGGCAGCAGGCGGTGGGCCAGCACGGGGACGGCCAGGTCCTGCAGGTCGTCCGGGATCACGTAGTCGCGGCCGGACATCGCGGCGTGGGCCCGCGCGCTGCGCACCAGATGGAGGGTGGCCCGCGGGGAGGCGCCCAGCCGCAGGTCGGGGGAGTTCCTGGTGGCCGCCACGATGTCGACGGCGTAGCGCTTGACCGGCTGGGAGACGTAGACGGCGCGGACGGCCTCGATCAGCGCGGCCACCTCGGCCGTGTTCGCGACCGGCTCCATCTTGTCCAGCGGCTGGGAAGCGCCGTGCACGTCGAGCATCTCCAGCTCGGCGACCGGCTCCGGATACCCCATCGCGATCTTGGCGGTGAAGCGGTCGCGCTGCGCCTCGGGGAGGGGATAGGTGCCCTCCATCTCGATCGGGTTCTGCGTCGCGATCACCATGAACGGCGACTCCAGCGCGTAGGTCACGCCGTCGACCGTGACCTGGTGCTCCTCCATGCACTCCAGGAGGGCGGACTGCGTCTTGGGGGAGGCGCGGTTGATCTCGTCGCCGACGACGATGTTGGCGAAGACCGGTCCGGGCTTGAACTCGAACTCGCGCGTCTGCTGGTTGTACGCGCTGACCCCGGTGATGTCGCTCGGCAGCAGGTCGGGGGTGAACTGGACGCGCTTGACCGGGCAGTCGATGGAGCGCGCCAGCGCCTTGGCGAGCATCGTCTTGCCCACGCCGGGCACGTCCTCGATCAGCAGGTGGCCCTCCGCCAGGAGCACGGTGAGAGTGAGGCGGACGACGTCGCTCTTGCCCTCGATCACTGATTCGATCGAGTTGCGGATCCGGTGGGCGGTGTCGATCAGATCCTCGAGCCGAGCTGAAGCATCGGTGACGTCGGGAGTTACTGCCACCAGGCCTCCATGAAGGTGCGTCCCCGAGAATGGGGCGATAAACGTTCCTTTTCCATTCTGTGTACTGACCCTATGTCCCATGTGGTTCTACGGCGACTTTGTCCGGAAATCCGGGTGAACTGCCCACAGTGTTGTGGCATCTCTTCACGGTCGCGTGGCGCGCTCGTCCGAATCCCGTGACACATGAACCCCGGGGCGCCCCGGCGCGCTCCACTTCCCCCCACCGGTTTCCTCCACCGGCCCCCGCCCGCCGCCGGGAACCCCGTACGCGCCGTGGTTTCCGGGGCGCCGACACGCCCGTGCGAGGGCCGGGGGGCGCCGCGGCGCCCCACTCCGACCCACCCCATTTCACCTGCGGAAACGCCGCCGATTTTGAATGCCGACGCGCTCGGAATCAGTTGACGGTGGGGAGAAGTGGAGTATGGTGGTGCGCAGTGGAGGGCAGGGGCTATAGCGCTTGAGCGCTCCACAAGGCACAGGAGGTGGGTCCGGTGTTCCTCGGCACCCACCACCCGCGCCTCGACGACAAAGGACGGCTGTTCCTGCCGGCGAAGTATCGCGAGGAGCTGGCGGAGGGTCTGGTGATCACCAAAGGCCAGGAGCGCTGCCTCTACGTCTTCCCCGTAGAGGAGTTCCAGCGCATCACCGAGGCCCTGCGTACCGCGCCGGTGACGGCGAAGGCGGTCCGCGACTACAGCCGTGTCTTCTTCGCCAGCGCGTCCGACGAGGTGCCCGACAAGCAGGGACGCATCACGATTCCCCAGACGCTGCGGCGATACGCCGGGCTGGAACGTGACTGCGTCGTGATCGGCGCCAACACGCGGCTGGAGATCTGGGACGCCCAGGCATGGGACACCTACCTGGAGGCCCAGGAGCAGGCATTCTCTGATCTGTCGGAGGAGGTGCTGCCCGGGATTCTGTAGATCGGTCCATTCTTTTGATCAATTGACCCGTCGGTGACGTTCGGCGAGGTCTCCACCCGCTCCCATGTGGCAGCTGATGCACCTTCCCCGGTGTCAGACGCCACGGCCGGCGACGCGGATGGGGACCTGGCCGGACGGGTCGGTTCCCCGGGAACCGGCATGGGTGGGGGTCCGTTGGGTAGTCACCGGCGGCACAGCCGCGAATCCGCGAGTACTGCGGCGTAAATGGGGGTTGGAAGCGTTGTCGCAAGAGCCCGGTCAGCCGGGTGGTCACGTTCCGGTCATGCTCGATCGCGTGCTGGAGTTGCTCGCTCCGGCGTTGTCCGGACCGGAGCCGGTGGCCGTGGACGCCAACCTCGGTCTCGGCGGGCACGCCGAGGCGCTCCTGGCCGCCCACCCCTCCCTCCACCTCGTCGGCATCGACCGCGACCCCACCGCCATCGAGCGCTCCACCGCCCGGCTCGCGCCGTACGCGGACCGGATCACTCTGGTGCGCGCCGTCTCCGACGAACTGGCCGACGTGCTCCGTGACGCCGGACGGCCCCGCGTGAACGCCGCGCTGTTCGACCTCGGCGTGTCCTCCCCTCAGCTCGACGAGGCCGAGCGCGGTTTCGCCTATTCGTACGACGCCCCCCTCGACATGCGGATGGACCGCGAGCAGGAGCTCACCGCCGAGCGCGTGGTGAACACGTACTCCGCCGCGGACCTCATCCGCATCCTGCGCGACTACGGCGAGGAACGCTTCGCGGCACGCGTCGCGAACCTCATCGTCAAGGAGCGCGCCAAGGACCCCATCACCAGCACGAAACGGCTTGCCGACCTCGTCCGCGCGGCGATACCCGCCGCCACGAGGCGGACCGGGGGCAACCCGGCGAAGAGAACGTTCCAGGCGCTGCGCATCGAGGTGAACGGAGAGCTGTCGGCGCTCGAGCGCGCGCTCCCCGCCGCGCTCGGCGCGCTGGCGCTGGGCGGGCGCGTGGTCGTGCTCGCCTACCACTCCCTGGAGGACCGGCTCACCAAGCGGGTCCTCGCGGCGCGAACCAAGGACACCAGCCCCCCCGGGCTGCCCGTCCCCCTGGAGGCTCACCAGCCCAGGTTCCGCCTTCTGACGAGGGGAGCGGAGCTCCCGGACGACGAGGAGGTGGCCCGCAACCCGCGGGCGGCCTCGGCCCGCATGCGGGCGGCAGAGAGGATCCGCGAGGGATGAGGACAGAGCAGGAGAGCAGGAGGGCGGCCGGGCGCACGGCCGTGCCGCCCCGCGTGCCCGGCCGCACGCCGGGCCGGACCGCCGCGACGGCGGGCGAGGCAGGCGCCGCTCCGGAGAAGCGCCGCGTCCGCCCCGGCGCGCCCACCGCGGGCGACGACCGCTCGCGCGAGGCCGTCCCGGCTCCCCGGCCGGGCGCGGACGGCCGTCCCCGTCGTGAGGCGGCCCCGGCTCCCCGGAAGGCTCGCACGGACGCGCGCCGGGGTGAGGCGGCTGCGGCCGCCCGTCCGGGTGGCGCGCCGGCGGCGTCCGCGGGATCCGTCACGGCCCCGAAACGCGACGGCGCCCGGACGCGTACGGCCGCCCCTGCGACTTCCACCCCCGCCACTTCCGGCACGGCCACGTCCCGCACGACCACATCCCGAACGGCCACGTCCCGCACGGCCACCCGCCCCGCGCCGTCCCGCGAGGCCCGGAGCCTCACCGAGGTCGTGCCCGCTCCGCGGCGCGTCCGGCGCGGCAGCGCGGAAACCCGGCCGGCGGCGCCCCCGCGTGTCACAATGGCGCGGCGGGCGTTCCGGCGGCCGCCGCGTGCGCCGTTCGTGCTGCTCGTCGTGGGCCTCATGTGCGGCGGCCTGGTGACCCTCCTGCTGCTGAACGTGGTCCTCTCGCAGGACTCGTTCAGGCTGAGCGACCTGCAGTCGAGCATCGACGAGTTGCACGAGCAGGCCGCGGAGCAGGAGAACCAGCTCCGCCAGTGGACGCAGCCGAACGCGGTGCAGGAGCAGGCCGCGGCGCAGAACCTCGAACCCGACACGTCCGCGCCGAAGTTCATCGACGCGGGCGGCGGCGCGGCGGCGCAGGAGCAGGCCCAGAAGGAGGGCACGGACCGGTGAGAGACAGCGGCCGGAACCCGGGTCCCGGCCGCGGCGGTCCAAGCGGGCGAGGCGGTGGCCAGGGCCCGGGCGGTGACAGGAGGAGCCCGGGCTCGCCGGGGCGGCCGTCCCGGCAGGACGGGCCGCCGAGGCCCGGCCGCCCCGCCAGGCCGTCCGATCCCGGACCTGACGACGCCGCGGGCGGCCCGGCCAGGCGCGGCCGGGCCGGCGGTGCCCCGGAAGGCGGCGGCAGGCAGGGCGGCGGCAGGCAGGGCGGCGGCCGGGCGGACGGCGGTAGGCCGGACGGCGCACGCGACGCGGCGGCCGGGCGTGACGACGCCAGGAACGGCCGCACCGGCGAGTCTCCCGGGAAACGCCGGTCCGCGCCGCGCACACCCGCCCCACCCGCAGGCACGACGCGAAGGGGCGAGTCCGGCGTGCCCGGCGGCGGCCCGCGCCGCGTCGTCGCGCAGCACCCGGCCCCCGGCGAGGGGCGTTCCGCCGGCCCTGGAAAGTCCGGCGCCCCTGGAAAGTCCGGCGCCCCTGGAAAGTCCGGCGCCTCCGGAAGGTCCGCCGCTTCAGGAAAGTCCGGCGCTTCCGGGAGGACCGGCGCTCCCGGCAGGCCCGGTGCCCAGGGGACACCTAATGCCCCCGGAGACGGCGCTTCGGCGAAGGCAGGAGCCCCGGGCAGGACCGGCGCGCCGCGGCCCTCCGCACCGGGAGCACCCGGCGCGACCGGCGCGGGCCGTCCCCGTGCCGGAGGCGTCCCGCCGCGCCCCCAGCGTGCGCCGGGTCCGCAGCGCTCGCCGGGTCCGCAGCGCTCGCCGGGTCCGCAGCGTTCTTCGGGTCCGCCGGGCCCGCCGCGTCCGCCCGCCGTGCTCCGGCTGGGCAACCCCTCCCGGCGGCTGAGGGCGGCGCTGGTGGTGATGGCGATCGTGCTGTCGCTGTTCGCCGGCCGGCTGGTTCAGCTCCAGGGCTTCGACTCCAAGGTGCTCCAGGCGAGGGCCGCGGAGCAGCGCGTACGGCCCGAGACGCTGCCGGCGCGGCGCGGCTCGATCACCGACGCCGGCGGCCACGACCTCGCCGTGACGGTCGAGGCCAGGGAGATCTACGTCGACCCCAAGGACGTCGACCCGGACAAGCGCGACCTGGTCGCCACCACGCTGGCGCGGGAGCTGAACAAGCCCAAGGAGGAGATCGCCGCCGCGCTGGCCAAGACCACCCAGCGGTACATCCCGCTGGCCCGAGACATCGAGCCGCCGAGGGCCAAGCGCATCATGGGCTTCGAGCTCAAGGGCGTGGGCATGAAGGAGACCTACCGCCGCCTCTACCCCGGAGGCTCGCTCGCGGGCGGCCTGCTCGGCTTCGTCGGCGTCGACGGCAGGGGCCTGGAGGGCCTGGAGAGCGCGTACGACGACATCCTGGCGGGCAAGGACGGCAAGCAGAGCGTCGAGCTCGGCGCGAACCGGCAGCGCATCCCGATGACGCGCAGCCAGCGCGAGGCGCCGGTGCCCGGACGGGACGTGCGCCTGACCATCGACAGGGACATCCAGTGGGCCGCGGAGCAGTCGCTGGCCCGGCAGGTCCGCGCGACGGGGGCGCGCAGCGGCAGCGTGATCGTCATGGACGTACGGACCGGCCAGATCCTCGCCATGGCGAACGCGCCCCAGGCCGACCTCAACGACTGGCAGTCGGCCCCGGCCGAAGACCGCGCCAACCGCGCGGCGTCCGAGGTGTTCGAGCCGGGCAGCACCAACAAGGTGATCACGGCAGCGGCGGCGATGGAGGCGGGCGCGGTCACCCCCGACACCGTCTTCCGCGTGCCCGACCACATCCAGTGCGCCGACCGGCAGCTCAGGGACGCCCACCCGCACAAGGCCGAGCCGCTGACGTTCACCGGGATCCTCGCCGAGTCGAGCAACGTCGGCACGATCATGGTATCCGACAAGATCTCCAGTGAGCGGCTGTATGACATGTTCCGGTCCTTCGGATTCGGCGCGCGCAGCGGGTCGGGGGTCCCCGGAGAGCAGGCCGGCCTGCTGCCGCAGTGGCAGACGTGGTCGGGCAGCCAGCGCTGTACGATCGCCTACGGCCAGGGCATCTCGGTCACCGCGCTGCAGATGGCCAGCGTCTACCAGACGATCGCCAACGGCGGAGTGCGGATGGCCCCCTCGATCGTGGCGGGCACCACCGACGCGCACGGCGCGTTCGTCCCCAGCCCCGCGGCCAAGGGCGCACGGGTGATCGGCGAGACCACCGCCAGGCAGATCGCGCTGATGCTGGAGGCCGCGGTGGGCCGCGAGGGCACGGGAGAGGAGGCCTCGATCGAGGGCTACCGCGTCGCGGGCAAGACCGGCACCGCCATGCGGTACGACGAGAAGTGCGCGGGATACTGCGGGTACACCGCCACGTTCGTCGGCTTCACCCCCGCGGACCAGCCCCGGCTGATGGCCCTGGCGGTCATCCAGGACCCGAAGAAAGGCCACTACGGCGGCGCCGTCGCCGCCCCGGTGTTCAAGGACGTCATGACTTTCGCGTTGAAGAACAGGAAGATCCCCCCGACCGGCACGAAGGCGCCCACGATGGTCCTTCGCCCGTCGGAGTGACGGCGGCGTGACCGGAGCCGGAGCGGCCGGGGCCGGAGTGGCCGGGGTGAGCGGCGGAGGGGGGTACGCTCTCGCCGTGCGTTCCCCGTCGTCCATGCGTCCCGAGACCGCCCAGGCCCGTCCGCTGTCCGCGCTGGCGTCCCTGCTCGGCACGTCGTCGGCCGTCCCGTCCCCCGGAGCGCGGGCGGTCCGCGGCACGGTCACCGGCATCACCCTCGACTCGCGCCGGGTGCGGCGCGGCGACCTGTACGTGGCCGCGCCCGGCAAGGCCCGGCACGGCGCGGAGTTCGCCGGCGACGCCCTGGCCTCCGGCGCGACGGCGATCCTGACCGACGAGGAGGGCCGCGACCGGGCCGTCGCCACCGGGCTGCCGGTGCTCGTCGTGCCCGACCCGAGGGCGGTGCTCGGACAGGTCGCCGCCTGGGTGTACGGCAAGCCGGCGGCCGGCATCTCGCTCATCGGCGTCACCGGCACCAGCGGCAAGTCCACCTCGACGTTCCTGCTTGAGGCCGGCCTGCGGGCGGCGGGCCACCGCACCGGCCTGGTCGGCGGCGTGGAGATCCGCGCGGGCGACGTGCGGTTCACCCCCGAGCTCACCACTCCTGAGGCGACCGACCTGCAGGGGCTGTTCGCGCTGATGCGCGAGCGGGGCGTGAGCGCGGCGGCCATGGAGGTCTCCAGCCACGCCCTGGCCCTCGGCCGCGTGGACGGCCTGTTCTACGACGTGTCGATCTTCACCAACCTCTCCCAGGACCACCTGGACTTCCACCGCGACCTGGACGACTACTTCGCGGCCAAGGCGCGCCTGTTCACCCCCGAGTTCAGCCGGGCGGGCGTGGTCAACATCGACGACGCCCACGGAAGGGAGCTGGCCGCCACGGCCAAGATCCCGATCACCACGTTCTCCGCCACCGGGGCGCCGGAGGCCGACTGGCGCGCCGAGGAGGTGCGTCTCGGCGCGGCGGGCAGCGCGTTCCGCCTGGTCGGTCCCGGCGGGGTCGAGGCCGAGGTGTCGGTGGCCCTGCCCGGCCCGTTCAACGTGGCCAACACGCTCGGCGCGCTGGTGGCGCTGGTGGAGGCCGGGGTCCCGCTGCAGGCCGCCGTGACCGGCGTCGGCGAGTTCGCCGGCGTGCCGGGCCGGATGGAGCGGGTGCCGGGCGCGGACGACGTCCAGGTGATCGTGGACTACGCGCACAAGCCGGGCGCGGTGGAGTCGGTCCTGCGCTCGCTGCGCGCCGTGCTGGACGACGGGCCGGGAGGCCGCCTGGTGATCGTGCTGGGCTGCGGCGGCGACCGCGACCGCGGCAAGCGCCCGATGATGGGCGAGGCCGCCGTCCGCCTCGCCGACCTGGCCGTGTTCACCAGCGACAACCCTCGGACGGAGGACCCGCTCGCGATCCTCGGCGCGATGCTGGAGGGCGCGTTGCGGGTACCCATCCAGGAGCGGGCCCACGTGGTCGTGGAGCCGGACCGGGCGGCCGCCATCCGTCTGGCCGTCGGCGGTGCCACGCCCGGAGATGTGGTAGTTGTGGCCGGCAAAGGACACGAGCAGGGGCAGTACGTCGGGGGCGAGGTCATTCCCTTCGACGACCGCGAGGTGGCCGCTGCGGCCATCGCCGAGCGGAGCCGGGCGCGGCGGGCGGCGCGGAAGGCCGCCGATGCGTGAGCCGATGCCGGGCCGTGCCCTGGCGGCCGAGTTAGCGACGCGAAAGAGAGCAGGAAAGACACCATGATCCCGTTGCCGCTGGCCCGGGTCGCCGAGATCACGTCCGGAACGCTGAACGGGGCGGCCGACCCGGCAGCCGTGGTCCGGGGCCCCGTCGTGATCGATTCACGGGCGGCCGGACCGGGCTCGCTGTTCGTGGCGATCAAGGGTGAGCGGGCCGACGGGCACGACTTCGCCCGGCAGGCCCGCGACGCCGGCGCCGTCGCCGTCCTCGCCACCCGGCCCGTCGATGCTCCGGCTGTGATCGTGGGTGATCCGCTCGCGGCCCTGGCCTCGCTGGCCACCGCCGTGCTGTCGGAGCTGCCCGGCACGGCCGTGGTCGGCGTGACCGGATCCGCGGGCAAGACCACGACCAAGGACCTGCTGGCCGGTCTCGCCGCCCGGCTCGGCCCCACGGTCGCCCCCGTCGGCTCGTACAACAACGAGATCGGCCACCCGCTGACCGTGCTCAAGGCCGACGAGGCCACCCGGTTCCTGGTCCTTGAGCTGAGCGCGCGCAGCATCGGCCACATCGCCTACCTCGCGAGGATCGCCCCGCCCCGCATCGGCGTCGTGCTCAACGTCGGCACCGCGCACCTCGGGGAGTTCGGCGGCAAGGAGGCGATCGCGCAGGCCAAGGGCGAGCTCGTCGAGGCGCTGCCCGCCGACGGGGTCGCCGTGCTCAACGCCGACGACCCGCTGGTGCGCGCGATGGCCGGCCGTACGAGTGCGCGGGTCACCTACTTCGGGCGCTCGCCGGAGGCGCACGTGCGGGCGGAGGACGAGACGGTCGACGCGACCGGCCGCGCCTCGTTCACGCTGCGCACGCCGTCCGGCGCCGCCCCGGTCCGGCTGCGCCTGTACGGCACGCACACGGTGGAGAACGCCCTCGCCGCGGCGGCGGCCTCGCACGAGCTGGGGCTGCCGGTGGCCGCCATCGCCGAGGAGCTGTCGGCGGCCGAGCCGCGCAGCCGCTGGCGGATGGAGGTCACCGAGCGGCCCGACGGCGTGACCGTGATCAACGACGCCTACAACGCCAACCCCGACTCCATGCGGGCCGCCTTCGGCAGCCTGGCGGTGATGGGGGAGGGGCGGCGGCGGTTCGCGGTGATCGCCGCGCTGCGCGAACTGGGCGAGGACGGCCCGGCGCTGAACGAGGACCTCGGGCGGCTGGCCGCGGGCGCGGGCCTGGAGGCGGTCGTCGTCGTGGGGGAGGACGCCGGGCCGGTGCTCCGGGGCGCGCCCGGCGCGATCCACGTCCCGGACGCCGCGGCGGCGGCGCGGGAGTTGTCGGACCGGCTCGCGCCGGGCGACGTGGTGCTGGTGAAAGGGCCGCGTGCGGCCGGACTCGAGCGGGTCGCCGACGCGATCCTCGGAGGTGACGCCCGATGAGGAACATCCTCATCGCGGGGGCGATCTCGCTGATTCTGTCCATGGTCGGCACGCCGCTGGCCATCCGCCTGTTCGCCCGCAGGGGCTACGGCCAGAACATCCGGGAGGAGGGCCCGTCGGGACACTACGACAAGAAGGGCACTCCCACGATGGGCGGCACGGTGATCGTCATCGCGTCGCTGATCGGCTATTTCGTGGCCCACGGGGTGACCGTCTTCTCGGCGGTCAGCGACCCCCCGACGGCCTCGGGACTGCTGGTGCTGTTCCTGATGACGGGCCTCGGCGCGGTCGGCTTCCTCGACGACTTCATCAAGATCTACAAGCAGCGGAGCCTCGGCCTGCGCAGCGGCGCCAAGGCGGGCGGGCAGCTCGTCATCGGCGCGATCTTCGCGGTGCTCGTCCTGCGGTTCCCCAACGCCTACGCCGTGACCCCCGCGGAGACGCGGGTGTCGTTCCTGCGGGACATCGGACCGTCGATCGGGCTGATCGGGTTCATGATCTGGGTCGTGTTCTTCATCGTGGGCTTCTCTAACGCGGTGAACCTGACCGACGGTCTCGACGGCCTGGCCTCCGGCGCCACCTGCCTGGTCCTCGCGGCGTACGTGCTGATCGGCAACTGGCAGCTGCGCAACAGCTGCACGACGGTCGGCTTCGGCCCCAACTGCTACTGGGTGCGAGATCCACTCGACCTGGCGGTGGTCGCTGCGGCGGTGCTGGGCGCCTGTCTGGGCTTCCTGTGGTGGAACGCCCCGCCCGCCAAGATCTTCATGGGTGACACCGGCTCGCTCGCCCTCGGCGGCGTGATCGCCGGCCTGGCCTTCACCACCCGGACCCAGCTCCTGCTCGTCATCCTGGGCGGCCTGTTCGCGATCATCACGATGTCGGTGATCATCCAGGTCGGATCCTTCAAGCTGACCCGCAGACGCGTGTTCCGGATGGCACCCCTCCAGCACCACTTCGAGCTGTCGGGCTGGGCCGAGACGACGATCGTGGTGCGCTTCTGGCTGATCGCCGCGTTGTGCGTCGCCGCCGGTCTCGGACTGTTCTACCTCGAATGGATGCCGAAACAGTGAACGTCGTCGTCGCCGGCCTCGGCGTGTCGGGCGCCGCCGCGGCGCGGGCCCTGGCGGCGCGCGGCAAGCGCGTGACCGTGCTGGAGGCCGCGGACGGCGAGCGGCAGCGCGCGTCGGCCGCCGAGCTCGCCGAGCTGGGCGTGGAGGTGCGCTTCGGCGAGCCGGCCCTGCCCGCCGGGACCTCGCTCCTGGTCACCTCGCCGGGCTGGCGTCCTGCCCACCCGCTGCTCGTCGCCGCCGCGGACGCGGGCGTCGAGGTCATCGGGGAGGTCGAGCTGGCCTGGCGGCTGCGGGCGGAGTCCGCGGCCCCCTGGCTGGCGCTGACCGGCACCAACGGCAAGACCACCGCCGTCCGCATGCTCGCATCCATGCTGTCCGCCGCCGGGCACAAGGCCCTGGCCGTGGGCAACGTCGGCGTCCCGATCGTGGAGGCCGTGGACGGGCCCTACGACGTGCTGGCCGTGGAGCTGTCGAGCTTCCAGCTCCACTGGTCCTCGACCCTGGCCCCGCTCGGGGCGGCCGTGCTCAACGTGGCACCCGACCACATCGACTGGCACGGCTCGATGGAGGAGTACGCCGCGGCCAAGGCGCGCGTCTTCGCGGGAGCGGGGACGGTGGTCTACAACGCCGACGACGCCTGGTCGTCCCGCCTGGCCGAGCCGTACGCCTCGCGGGTGGGCTTCACGCTCGCCGTGCCCCGGCCCGGGCAGTTGGGGGTCGTGGAGGACCTGCTGGTCGACCGGGCCTTCGTGGCCGACCCGGCGACCTCGGCTGAGGAGCTGGCCTGCCTCGCCGACGTGCGGCCGTTCGCGCCGCACAACGTCGCCAACGCGCTCGCCGCCGCTGCGCTGGCCCGTGCCTACGGCGTGCCGCCCGAGGCCGTACGGCGCGGCCTGCGGGAGTTCACGCCCGACCCGCACCGGATCGCGCACGTGGCCCGGGTCGGCGAGGTCGACTACGTGGACGACTCCAAGGCCACCAACCCGCACGCGGCCGCCGCGTCGCTGGCCGCCTACGAGTCGATCGTGTGGATCGCGGGCGGTCAGCTCAAGGGCGCCGAGGTCGACGACCTCGTACGGCAGGCCGCGCCCCGGCTGCGCGGCGCGGTGCTGCTGGGGACCGACAGGGACGTGATCCACAGCGCATTGGCGCGACACGCCGCGAATGTCCCCGTCGTGGACGTGCCCGGGCAAGACACTGGGGTCATGGACCGTGTCGTCGCCGAAGCCGCCCGGCTCGCCACCCCGGGTGACACCGTGCTGCTCGCCCCCGCAGGGGCGTCACTGGACATGTTCGCCGGATACGGAGCGCGTGGGGAGGCCTTCGCCCGAGCCGTGCGGCGGCTGGCGGCCCGGTGACGGGCCCGGCGACCGGCCCCGCCGCCGGTGCCGCGACCGCGCGGAAGGCGGAGCGTCAGGGGCCCGAGCCCGTCGGCTGGGCAGGCGCCCAGCTCGCCGCCGTGCGCGAGCTGCTCGCCCGCCCGCTGACCTCCTACCACCTGGTGCTCGGCTGCAGCGCGCTGCTGCTGGCGCTCGGGCTGATGATGGTGCTGTCGGCGTCGAGCATCGAGGCGCTGCAGCGGACCGGCGACCCGTTCTACTGGTTCCTCAAGCAGGTCACGTCGGTGGCGATCGGGCTCCCCCTGATGTGGGTCTGCTCCCGGTTGCCGCAGCGGTTTTTCCGCCTGGCCGGCTATCCGCTGATGGGCCTGTCGATCCTCGGCCTGCTGATGGTCATCTTCCTCGGCCAGGAGCTGCTGGGAGCCCAGCGGTGGATCGTCATCGGCCCGTTCTCGGTCCAGCCGTCGGAGCCGGCGAAGCTGGCCCTGGTGCTGTGGGGCGCCGACCTGCTCGCGACGCGGGCGCGCGTCGGCCGCATCGAGTGGCGTCAGCTGCTGATCCCGCTGATGCCCGGCGTGGCCCTGCTGGCCGTCCTGGTCATGCTCGGGCGCGACCTCGGCACGACGCTCGTGCTCATGATGATCTTCCTGGCGCTGCTGTGGGTGGTCGGCGCGCCGGTGCGGCTGTTCGGCGGGATCCTCGCGCTGCTCGCGCTGGCGACCGCCACTATGATCATCGTCGAGCCGTACCGGCTCGGCCGCCTCACCGGCTTCATGCACGTGTGGGAGACCGCGCAGGACGAGGGGTTCCAGTCCGCCCAGGGGCTGATGGCGATCGGTTCCGGCGGCTGGTTCGGCCTCGGGCTCGGCGCCGGCCGGCAGAAGTGGAACTACGTTCCGCACGCGGAGAGCGACTTCATCTTCTCCATCCTGGGCGAGGAGCTCGGGCTGATGGGGACGCTCGTGGTGGTCGCGCTGTTCGGTCTGCTCGGGTACGCCGGGCTGCGTATCGCCATCCGGACGAATGACCCCTTCATCCGGCTGTCGGCCGCCGCCGTCACCGCCTGGATCGCCGGGCAGGCCGTCGTCAACATCGGCGCGGTCATCGGGGTCTTCCCGGTCACCGGCATCCCGCTGCCCCTGGTGTCGTACGGCGGATCGGCGTTGCTGCCGACGCTCGCCGCGCTCGGGATGCTGCTGTCGTTCGCCAAGCAGGAGCCCGGCGCGGCCGAGGCGCTGGCGACCCGTGGCCCGGGACCGGTCGCGCGGGCTCTAAGCTGGCTTGGCCTGAACGGCCGCGCCGGGCGGCGGCCCGCGGCCTCGCGGGCACCGGCCCGGCAGCAGGCCGCACGAAACGGAACGACGGGGGAACGGACGCGGAAACATCCGCGAGAAGAACCGCGAGAACATCCGCGAGAACATCCGCGAGAACACAGGGAGTGACATGAGGGTGGTCCTCGCCGGCGGCGGGACGGCCGGCCATATCGAGCCGGCGCTCGCGCTGGCCGACGCGCTTCGCCGGCTCGACCCGAGGATCGGCATCACCTGCCTCGGCACCGAGCGCGGCCTGGAGACCCGCCTGGTGCCCGCCCGGGGCTACGAGCTCGAACTCGTGCCTGCCGTGCCGCTGCCCCGCTCGCTCAGCCCTAAGCTCCTCACCGTGCCCGGCCGCCTCGCCGGGGCCATCGGCAGCTCCGCGGGCATCCTCGACAAGGTAGGCGCGGACGTCCTGGTCGGCTTCGGCGGGTACGTCGCCACGCCCGGCTACCTCGGCGCCCGGCGGCGCGGCGTGCCGATCGTGGTCCACGAGGCCAACCCGCGGCCCGGCCTGGCCAACCGGCTCGGCGCCCGTCTCACCGAGCACGTCTTCACCGGCCACCCGGACGCCGTGCTCCCGAACGCCGAGTACATCGGCATCCCGCTGCGCCGCGAGATCAGCATGATGGACCGCCTGTCGATGGGCGACAAGGCGCGGTCCTACTTCGGGCTGGAGTCCGACCGGGTGACGCTGCTCGTGTTCGGCGGCTCGCAGGGCGCCCGCTCGGTCAACCAGGCTGCGCTGGAGGCCGCGCCCTACCTGCGGGCGGCGGGAGTCCAGGTGCTGCACGTGATCGGGCCCAAGAACACCGTCGAGGTGGAGCCCCCGCCGGGCGACCCGCAGTACGTCATCCTGCCGTACGTCGACCGGATGGACCTCGCCTACGCCGCCGCGGACCTCGTGCTGTCCCGCGCGGGCGCCATGACCTGCGCCGAGCTCACCGCCGTGGGGCTGCCCGCGGCGTTCGTGCCGCTGCCGCACGGCAACGGCGAGCAGCGTCTCAACGCCGAGCCCATCGTGCGGGCCGGGGGCGGCCTGATGGTCGACGACGCGAACCTGTCGGCCGCCTGGATCGTCCAGACGCTGCTGCCGATCCTGAACGACCCCGAGCGCGTGGTCGCGATGTCCGAGGCCGCATCGCGGATGGGCCGCAAGGACGCCGACATGGCGCTCGCCCGCAAGGTGCTGGAGATCGCTCACCGATGAGTCTCGTCAAGCTCGTGGATCCCGTCCCGGCAGCCGACCTGGGGCGGGTGCACTTCATCGGCATCGGTGGCGCCGGGATGTCCGGCATCGCCCGGATCCTGCTCAAGCGGGGCGTGCCGGTGTCGGGCAGCGACGCGCGCCCCTCCGAGCTGCTGGCCGAGCTGCGCGAGCTGGGCGCCGTCATCCACGTCGGCCACGCCGGCTCTCACATCAAGGACGTGGACACGGTCGTGGTGTCCACCGCCATCCGTGACTCCAACCCCGAGCTGGGGGAGGCGCTGCGGCAGAACCTGCGGGTGATCCCGCGTGCCGCCGCGCTGGCCTCGGTCATGACCGGCCGCACCGGCATCGCCGTCGCCGGCACGCACGGCAAGACCACGACCACCTCGATGATGACCGTGGCGTTGCAGAAGTGCGGCGAGGACCCGTCGTACTGCGTCGGCGGGCAGCTCGTGACGACCGGGCTCGGCGCCGACGACGGCGCGGGCGAGGTGTTCGTGGCGGAGGCCGACGAGAGCGACGGCTCGTTCCTCATGCTCGCGCCGCGCATCGCCGTGGTGACCAACGTCGAGGCCGACCACCTCGACAACTATGGCGATCCCCAGGCTGTCTACGACAGTTTCGCCCGCTTCGTCGAGCGGATCGGGTCGCTGCTCGTGGTGTGCGCCGACGACCCGGGCGCCGCCGCCCTCGTGCCCATCGCGCGCGAGCGGGGCCTCGCCGTCGTCACGTACGGCGAGAGCGCCGGCGCCGACCTGCGCACGACCGACGTGGTGCCGCGCGGTCTCGGCGTGGAGTTCGCGGTGGAGCTCGGCCCCGCCGCGCCCGGGGGTCCGGGACGCGGCGAGGTGCGCCTCGCCGTGCCGGGCCGGCACAACGCGCTCAACGCCACCGCGGTGATCGCCGTGGCGCTCCACCTCGGCCTGCGCTTCGACGACGTCAAGGAGGGCCTGGCCGCCTTCACCGGGGCCAAGCGGCGGTTCGAGTCCAAGGGCGAGGCCGCGGGCGTGACGGTCTTCGACAGCTACGCCCACCACCCGACCGAGCTGACCGCGGACCTGCGTGCCGCCCGCGACGTCGTGACCGGCGACGGCCGGGTCATCGCGGTCTTCCAGCCGCACCTGTACTCGCGCACCCGGTTCTTCGCCGACGAGTTCGGCGCGGCGCTCGGCCTCGCCGACGAGGTGATCGTGCTGGACGTCTACGGCGCGCGCGAGGACCCCGAGCCCGGGGTCTCCGGCGCGCTCGTCGCGGGGAAGATCCCGCTTCCCGCCGAGCGGGTCGTCTACGCGCCCGACCGGCAGGCCGTGCCGGCGCTCGTCGCCGGCCGGGCCCGCACCGGGGACATCGTGCTGACGATGGGCGCGGGAGACGTGACGGAGCTCGGCCCGAAGATCGTCACGGAGCTGTCCGCCCAGTGACCCGGGCCGTGATCCGGAGCGTGGGGGAGCGGTGAGGCGGGCCGTCTGGCGTTCGGCCCTCGCCACCCTGCTGACCGGCGGGGTGGTGGGCGTCGCCACGTGGGTGGTGTTCTTCTCGCCCGTCCTCGGCGTGCGGGAGGTCGAGATCGCCGGCAACAGCCGGATCCCCGCCGAGCAGCTGCGGCAGGCCGCGGGGGTGCGTACCGGCACGCCGCTCGCCACCGTGGACCTCGCCGATGTCGAACGGCGGGTGCGGGCGATGCGCGCGGTCGAGTCGGCCACCGTCGACCGCGGCTGGCCGGGGACGCTGCGCATCAGCGTGGTCGAGCGCGTTCCCGCCGCAGCCGTGCCCATGGGCGTGACGACCGCGGTGATCGACCGGTACGGGGTCGTCCTGCAGCAGGTGACCGTGGCCCCGCCCCGGCTGCCGGTGCTGCGCGTCCAGCGGGCCGCCGTGGACGACCCCGCCACCAGGGCCGGGCTCACCGTGCTGCGGGCGCTGCCGGAGAGCGTCCTGCAGCGCCTGCGGGAGCTGCGCGTCCCCTCGCCCCGGTCGATCACGCTCAAACTCACGGACGGCCGCACGGTCGTGTGGGGGGACGCGGGGCGCTCGGCGCAGAAGGGACGTGTCCTGCTCGCCGCCCTCGCCAAGCCGGGAACCAGCTACGATGTCAGCTCGCCGCAGGTGGTGACGGTCAGGTGAGATATCTCACGGGCCGTGGACGCGTGATCCGGGACCGCCTTTCAGCAGGGCATCCTGCGAATAGGACAGCACGCGACACGCCGGACGGCCTTGCGGCGCGGTTAGTTGACCCTGGGGGACGCACAACCCTACTGTCCGTATCAATCCTCAGGTTGACATAACGCTAAACCTCAACTTGAGGTTGAGAGTTCAGAAGACGGCGGGCCCTGCCCGCATGAAACGCAAACGAGCGGAAAGGCCCCTCGTCGTGGCAGCACCGCAGAACTACCTCGCGGTCATCAAGGTCGTCGGCATCGGCGGCGGCGGAGTGAACGCCGTCAACCGGATGATCGAGGAGGGACTCAAGGGCGTCGAGTTCATCGCCATAAACACTGACGCCCAGGCGCTGCTGATGAGTGACGCCGACGTGAAGCTCGACGTGGGGCGCGAGCTCACCCGGGGCCTCGGCGCGGGCGCCAACCCGGAGGTGGGCCGCAAGGCCGCCGAGGACCACCGGGAGGAGATCGAGGAGGTCATCAAGGGCGCCGACATGGTCTTCGTGACCGCGGGCGAGGGCGGCGGCACCGGGACCGGCGGCGCGCCGGTCGTGGCCAGCATCGCCCGCTCGCTCGGCGCGCTCACGATAGGAGTGGTCACCCGGCCCTTCAGCTTCGAGGGCAAGCGCCGGGCCATGCAGGCCGAGGCCGGCATCGAGACCCTCCGCGAGGAGGTCGACACGCTGATCGTCATCCCGAACGACCGGCTGCTGTCGATCTCCGATCGCCAGGTGAGCGTGCTCGACGCGTTCAAGGCCGCCGACCAGGTGCTGCTGTCCGGTGTGCAGGGCATCACCGACCTCATCACCACGCCCGGTCTGATCAACCTGGACTTCGCCGACGTGAAGTCGGTCATGTCCGGCGCGGGCTCGGCCCTCATGGGCATCGGCCACGCCAGGGGCGACGACCGGTCGGTCGCCGCCGCCGAGATGGCGGTCTCCAGCCCGCTGCTGGAGGCGAGCATCGACGGCGCCCACGGCGTGCTGCTGTCCATCGCGGGCGGCTCCGACCTGGGCCTGTTCGAGATCAACGAGGCGGCCCAGCTCGTCAGCAACGCCGCCGCGCCCGACGCCAACATCATCTTCGGCACGGTCATCGACGACGCGCTCGGCGACGAGGTGCGGGTGACGGTCATCGCGGCCGGGTTCGACGAGCCCGAATCGGCCACGCCGGTGGCCGCACCGCTGTCGCGGCCCCAGCAGGCGGCCCGTCCGGCGGCGGCCGCGCCCGCGGCCCGCCCCGCGCCCGCCCCGGCCAAGCCGGAGCCCGCGCAGCCGCCCGTGCGCCCGGTGAGCAGCGTGGCGCAGCCCGCCCCGGCTCCCGCGCCGGTGCAGCCCGCGACTCCGCCGGTGACCCAGCTTCCGGTGAACGCGCTTCCGGCGAACCCTGTGCCGCCGCCGGCCCAGCCCGCGAGCCAGCCGGTCCAGCAGGCGACGTCGCAGGCCGCGTCCGCGCCGCAGGCCCACCAGGCCGAGGCGGTCACGCCGTTCCCGCGCGACACCGGGGCCGACGGCGGGCGGGACCAGGGCGCGACCGGGCCGCTGTCGATCCCGCGTCCCACTCCCGAGCCGCCGACCCCGATCACCTCCAGGACCACGCAGCCGGCTCCCCGGCGTCCGGTGGTGTTCGAGGAGCAGGAGGAGGAGCTCGACGTGCCGGACTTCCTCAAGTGACGCTGCCTCACGTGACACCGCGCGTCCGTACGGCTGGGGGCGCGGTCCGTGGGTGACCGGCGCGAGGAGCTGGCCGCGGCGCTGGCCGAGGTGGAGCGGGGTGTCGAGGACGCCTGCCGGGCCGCGGGCCGGTCGCGGTCGGAGATCACCCTCATCGCGGTGACGAAGACCTACCCGGCCTCCGACGTGCGGCTGCTCGCGGAGCTGGGCGTGTCGCACGTCGGCGAGAACCGCGACCAGGAGGCGGCGGCCAAGGCGGCCGACTGCGCCGGTCTCGGCCTGACGTGGCACTTCATCGGCCAGTTACAGACGAACAAGGTCCGGTCGGTCGTCTCCTACGCCCACATGGTCCACTCGGTGGACCGCCCCCGCCTGGTGGACGCGCTCAGCCGCGAGGCCGTACGCGCCGGGCGCGAGGTGGACTGTCTCATCCAGGTCGCCCTCGACGCCGCACCGGGCGAGAGCGGGGCCGGACGGGGCGGCGTCGCGCCGCAGGAGGTGCCGGCGCTCGCGGGGCTCGTCGCGAAGGCGGAGGGGCTGCGCCTGCGGGGCGTCATGGCGGTCGCCCCGCTGGGGGAGGACCCGGCCGCCGCGTTCGCCCGGCTGCGGGCCGTCGCCGAGCGGGTCAGAGAGGAACACCCCACGGCCGACGTGATATCGGCCGGGATGAGTGGAGACATCCCCCAGGCTGTGGCGAACGGCGCGACACACCTGCGAGTCGGTACGGCGTTGCTCGGCCGCAGAAAGCCCTTCGTCAGGTAATGTCCCCCGAGTGGACCATGGTGTCCGCGCTCAGGTAGAGGTCGATCAGCGGTGAGCTCCAAGGGGGGTACGGCTACCGCCCTGGCCTTCCGAAGGGACCTTGAAGGCACCAGTAACGCGGAGGACGACGAGCGATGGCCGGCGCGATGCGCAAGATGGCGGTCTACCTCGGTCTCGTGGAGGACGACCGCTACGAAGACAGGTACGCGGCAGAGTACGGCACCGACGAGGAGTACGGCGACGAGGAGTACGAGTCGCCGCGGCGCGGCTTCGCCGGGCCCTCGGGTACGCACTCCGGGCCCCTGGAGCGCGAGGACGACACCGAGACGGCCGTCCCCGCGCCGCGTCCCCCCACGACCGTGCTGGAGCGCCGTACGACCGATCTGGCGCGCATCACCACCCTGCATCCCCGCACGTACAACGAGGCGCGGACGATCGGCGAGCACTTCCGCGAGGGCACGCCGGTCATCATGAATCTGACAGAGATGGTCGACAGCGACGCCAAGCGCCTTGTCGATTTCGCGGCAGGTCTCGTCTTTGGCCTACACGGCAGCATCGAACGTGTTACCAACAAGGTGTTCCTGTTGTCCCCCGCCAACGTTGAGGTGACCGCCGAGGACAAGGCCAGAATCGCGGAACGCGGCTTCTTCAACCAGAGCTAGAGTTCCATACATGAACAGAGACCGGCTGAGCGGTGCCCGTGCGGCCCGAGGGCGGCTGGACCGAGGGGAGGCGGGGCTCGACCGTGGGGATCATTAGCGAGATCTTGGTCATCGCCCTGACCCTCTTCCTGGTTCTGCTGATCGGCAGAATGATCATAGATACGGTGCAGGCGTTCGCCCGCGCCTGGCGACCCACCGGGGTCGTCCTGGTGCTGGCGGAGGTTGTTTACACAGTGACCGACCCGCCTCTCAAGTTCCTCCGCCGTTTCATTCCGCCCCTCAGGTTGGGTACGGTGGCCTTTGACCTGAGCTTCACAGTGCTGTTCATTGTGGTTTTGGTCTTGATCCAAGTCGTGAACGCGCTTCGTTGATCGGGTACCGTCCGACCGGACAGACTCCAAGCGCGCCAAGGAGACCCAAATGCCGTTGACGCCCGCCGATGTGCGGAACAAGCAGTTCAGTACCACCCGGCTGAGGCCGGGGTACGACGAGGAGGAGGTCGACGCGTTCCTCGACGAGGTCGAGGCCGAACTGGACCGCCTCATCCAGGAGAACGAGGAACTCCGCGCGAAGCTGGCCGAGTGCCTCAGGGGCAAGGTTCCCGGGGGCATGGGCATGCCCGGCTCCATGCAGATGGCGCCCGCTCCTGTGGCCGAGCCGAAGCCCGAGATGATGGTCCCCCAGCCGGAGCCGATCAAGCCTCCGGAGCCGGCCCGCCCCGAGCCGGTGCCCGTCGGCATGGGCCTGCCGCCCGCCGAGGACAACATGGACACCGCGGCCCGCGTGCTCGCCCTCGCCCAGCAGACGGCCGACCAGGCGATCGCCGACGCCCGTCGCGAGGCGGACGAGACCGTGACCCGCGCCCGGCGTGAGGCCGACGACATCCTCGGCAAGGCCCGCCGCCAGGCCGAGCAGATCATCGGTGACGCCCGCGCCCGCGCCGAGACGCTGGAGCGCGACGCCCAGGAGCGGCACCGCCAGGCCATGGGCACCCTCGTGCAGACCCGCGACGAGCTGGAGCGTAAGGTCGAGGAGCTGCGCAGCTTCGAGCGTGAGTACCGCAGCCGTCTCAAGCTGTACCTGGAGAACCAGCTCGCCGAGCTGAACGTCGCGGGTGAGGGCAGCGGAGGCTTCCCGATCGTGGCCCCCCCGGCCATGGCCCACGCCGTCGCCCCCGCCCCCCAGCAGATGACCGCCGCCCCCAACCCGTTCGGCCAGGAGCCCTCGCAGCACTCCGGCGCCTTCCCCGGACCCGACGGCCCCCACAACGACCGCCGGTAAGCAGTGGCGGGTCCCACAGGGACCCGATAGCTCGGAGAACCCCCCGTGATCCTCATCAGTGCCGCATTGGTCCTCGCCGCAATCGTCCTGCTCATCGCGGGCGTCGTGCTGGGGACGCCACCTCTCGTGATGTGGTCGATCGTCGTCAGCGTGCTGTCGGCGGTCTGCCTGCTGATCGGGGCACTGCTGAGGCGCCACGAGCTGTTCCCTGCCGGTGGGCGTGCCGCCGAGGGAACCGCTCCCACCCCCCAGGGTTCGTCCGTGCCCCAGCTCGCGCACGTCGGTGCCGTGAGCGGGGCGTACGGCGGAGCCCTCGCCGGGGCACCGGCGCATCCGGTGGCGACGCCGATGGTGGCGGCACCGCCGGTCACACATCACGGGGCATTGCCCCCGCAGACTTTCCCGCCTCCGCCGCTCCAGCGGACGGCGCCGATCACGCGGCCGCCGGCCGGTTCCGGCCGTGGCCTGGCCCCCGACGCGATCGTCCTCGTGATCCCCGGGCGCAAGCGCTTCCATCTGGCCACCTGCCGCCAGCTCGCCGGGCGCGAGACCGAGGAGCTCACGCACGAGGAGGCCCGCGAGGAGGGCTTCACCCCCTGCACCACCTGTCTCCCCGAGACCTCCGCCCGTATGGGGGAGCCGGAAGAGGCCCCACTCCGCGACGAGAGCCTGCGCGCGGAAGCCGCTCCCACGATCACCACGCCTTCGGCCGGGACCTCCGGCACGACCGGCCAGGAAGCACCCCGTCCCACGCCCGCTGATCGCGAGCCGCCCGTCGCGCGGTTCCCTCAGCCCGGCGTCCCGGGGCCGCGCCTGCCCGAGTCGTCCGGCCCGTCCACGCCGTCCGGTGGCAAGCCGTCCGATGACGAAGCGCGCGAAGAGCCCGGCGAGACGGCGGAAAAGGCGTCCGGAGAGGCCGCCGAGACGGACGAGCAGGACGGTTCCGCGGGTGACACGGCCCCCGCGGCCGAGGCCGGGACCGAGGGCGACGGGCACACACCGGTGAATTGGTTCGGCCAGGGCGCGTCGCCGGAGTCCGGCGCCGACCCAACGGCGCAGCCGCCCGCCGCCTCGACGCCGCCGTCATCGCCTTCCGGGTCGTCCTCCTCCGCGTCATCCGGGTCGTCGTCCGGATCCTCCGCTTCGTCCTGGCCTTCTGCCACGTCATGGTCCGCACCGGCCTGGTCTCCGCCGGCGGCAGGATCGGCGTCGGGCCGGGCGGACGACGAGACGGACGAGTCGATGACCGACACCGCGGAGCACGACTGGTTCAGGCCCGGCGGGGCCTCCCGGCCGTGGGACCCCGCGCGGTCCAAGGCCGCCGCCGGGGAGGCGGAGAAGGAAACCCCGTCGTCAGGGGACGGCGAGTCCGGTGGAACCGCGGCTGAGGACAAGGCGCCCGGTGCGGCTGCGCCCTCGCCGCGGCAGGCCTCCTCTTCCCGCGCGGACGACGAGCAGGCCCGTGACGACCAGAGCGACTCCGGCGACGCGGACGCGCAAGCGGCGTCCCGTCCGGAGGACGCCCCCACACCCCCGCGTGTGGGGGCCGGAAAGCCGGTGGAGCCGGCAGAGACCCCCGGATCCGGGCGCGCCGGATCCGCGGCCTCGGCCGGCTCCACCTCCGGCCCGGCAGCCGCCGCCGAGAGCACCACTGAGAAGAGCACCGGGAAGAGCACGGGGACGGGCACCGGGACGAGCGCCGGGACGAGCGCTGAGAAGACCGGCCCCGCCCGCGAGGAGGACGGCGCCCGCAAGGGCGACGGCTCGGCCGCAGCGGCCCGCGCCGAAAGGGCGGCCACGCCCGGTCCCGATGGCGCGGGCAAGGGCGGCGAGACCGGGGAGAACCGCGGTGAGTCCGGGAGCGGGACCGGAGAGGACCGCAGCACCTCCGACGCGGTGGAGCCGTCCACGGGCGGGGACACGCGGGTGCGGGTCATGGTCGGCACACGGCGCTACCACGCGGCCGACTGCCCCCTGATCAACGGGATGGGCGACTCGGGCATCGAGACCATGACACGGGCCGAGGCCGACGAGGCGGGCCTCACCCCCTGCTCGGTCTGCCAGAACGGCTGAGAGGCGGCATAGGCCCCCGCACCAGGCCGCGGTCGAGCGTCGGCGACTCGGGAAACCACCAGTGCCGCAGGCCCGGCGCAGTGTCGCCGGGCATGCCTCCACTGGGCGACGCTCAGCTCCTGATCGAAGCGTTCGAGTTGCTCCCGGAGTTGCCGGAGGGTCTCGCGCGTACAGCCGAGCGCCTCGACGCCCAGGTGGTTGCGCTGCTCGAACCGCGCCCAGGCGTACGCCGCGAGGTTCCGCGAGTGCTCGTCCGTACGGAACACCTCGTGGCGTTCCGCCCTGCGCGCGTAGAGCGCGGATTCGCCGATGTACGAGACGGCCTTCGACCAGCTTTCGACTGCCTCGCCGGCATCGGCGTGGCGAGTCGCCGGGGGCCGGTCGGGTGACCGGCCCCCGGCGGTAGGCCGTTCAGGCCTTGCGGAGGCGGAAGGACAGGCCGAGGTCGGCGTCCTCGTGGACCGGCAGGTCCTCTTCCGGAGTGCCTTCGGTGAGGCTTTCCGCCAGCACCTCGTCGGCGACGGCGGAGCCGCCCTCGCGCAGCGCCTCGGCCAGCTCGCCGTCGGCCGACCACCACAGGTGGATGCGGTCGGTGATGGCCAGGCCGGTGGACTTGCGGGCCTCCTGGACGAGCCGGATCACGTCGCGCACCAGGCCGGCCCGGCGCAGTTCGTCGGTGATCGCCAGGTCCAGCGCCACGGTCTCGCCGGTGCCGGTGTCCACCGCGCCGGTCTCCACGGCCCAGCCCGACTTCGGCTGCTCGGTCACGATCACGTCGTCCGCGCCCAGCTCCACCGTGCCCAGCTCCCCGGCCTCGACCGTCGCGGACCCGCCCGAGCGCAGGGCGCGGGCCAGCTCCGCCGGGTCGGCGGCCGATACGGCCGCGGCGACGAGCTTGGTCTGCGAGCCGAACCGCTTGCCGAGGCTGCGGAAGTTGGGCTTGACCGTGAACGTCACCAGGTCGGCGGAGAACCCGGACAGGTCCTCCAGCCGCTGGACGTTGAGCTCGTCGGCGATCAGCTCGCGCAGCTCGCCGGGGAGCGCGGCCCAGCCGGGCGCGCCGACCAGGGCCCGGCCGAGCGGCTGGCGGGTCTTGACCGACGACGAGGCACGCGCCGACCGGCCCAGCTCCACGAGCCGGCGCACCAGCGCCATCCGCTCCGACAGTTCGGGGTCGAGCAGCGCGGTGTTCACCTCCGGCCAGGTGGCCAGGTGCACCGAGGCCGGGGCGTCCGGGTCGCGCAGCACGTCCCACAGGTAGTCGGTGAGGAACGGCACGAGCGGCGCCATGAGCCGGGTGACGGTCTCCAGGCACTCGTACAGCGTCGCGAAGGCCGACGCCTCACCGGACCAGAAGCGGCGGCGCGAGCGGCGGACGTACCAGTTGGACAGGTCGTCCAGGAACTCGGTGACCCGTCGCCCGGCCCGGGCGGTGTCGAACTCCTCCATCGACGCGGTGACGTCGGCCACCGTGCGGTGCAGCTCCGCCAGCGCCCACCGGTCGATCAGCGGCCGCTCGGCGTACGCCGGGGCGTCGGCCATCCGGGCCGGGGACCACGACTCGGCGTTGGCGTAGAGCGCGAAGAACGACGCGGTGTTCCAGTAGGTCAGCAGGACCTTGCGGACGATCTCCTCCAGCACGGCGTGACCGATCCTGCGCGGGGCCCAGGGGGACCCGGAGGTGGCCATGTACCAGCGCAGGGCGTCGGCGCCGTGCTGGTCCATCAGCGGCAGCGGCTGCAGGACGTTGCCCAGGTGCTTGCTCATCTTGCGGCCGTCCTCGGCGAGGATCAGGCCGAGGCAGAGCACGTTCTCGTACGACGACCGGCCGAACACCAGCGTGCCGACGGTCATCATCGAGTAGAACCAGCCGCGGGTCTGGTCGATCGCCTCGCAGATGAACTGGCCGGGGAAGGAGCTCTCGAAGACCTCCTTGTTGACCAGCGGCGCGCCCCACTGGGCGAACGGCATGGCGCCCGAGTCGTACCAGACGTCGATCACGTCGGGCACCCGCCGAGCCTCGGCCCCACAGGCGGAGCAGGGCAAGGTCACGTCGTCGACGTACGGGCGGTGCGGGTCGAGGCCGGTCAGGTCGCGGCCCGCCAGCTCGCCCAGCTCCTTCAGCGAGCCGACGCAGGTGACGTGGTCCTCGTCCTGGGAGCAGACCCACAGCGGCAGCGGGGTGCCCCAGTAGCGCGACCGCGACAGCGCCCAGTCGACGTTGTTGCGCAGCCACTCGCCGTACCGGCCGTGCTTGATCGTCTCGGGGAACCAGTTGGTGCGCTCGTTCTCGGCGAGGAGCTGGTCCTTGATCGCGGTGGTCCTGATGTACCAGGACGGGAGCGCGTAGTACAGCAGCGGGGTGTGGCAGCGCCAGCAGTGCGGGTAGCTGTGCTCGAAGTGCTCGCCGCGGAACAGCAGGCCGCGCTCGCGCAGGTTCTCCGTCAGCGGCTCGTCGGCGTCCTTGAAGAACAGGCCGCCCACGAACGGCACGTCCGGCAGGAAGCGCCCGTCCGGGCCGATCGGGTTGACCACCGGCAGGCCGTAGCGCTTGCAGACGGCCATGTCGTCGGCGCCGAAGGCGGGGGCCTGGTGGACCAGGCCGGTGCCGTCCTCGACGGTGACGTACGTGCCGAGCACGACGTAGTGGGCGCCCTCGATGTCCACCAGGTCGAAGGGACGCCGGTAGGCGGTGTGCTCCAGCTCGGAGCCCTGGTAGGTGGCCAGCACCTCGGCGTCCTCGCCGAGGACCCGCCGCAGCAGCGGCTCGGCCACCACCAGCACCTCGTCGCCGCGCCGGGCCGCGACGTACGTCACGTCGGGGTGCACGGCGACGGCGGTGTTGGAGACCAGCGTCCAGGGAGTGGTGGTCCAGATCAGCAGCGAGGCGTCCATCTCGGCCAGAGGACCGGAGACGACGGGCATCCGGACGTACACCGACGGGCTGGAGACGGTCTCGTAGCCGCCGGGCTGACCGAGCTCGTGGTCGGACAGGCCGGTGCCGCACCGGGGGCAGTAGGGCGTGATCCGGTGGTCGCGGAAGAGCAGGTCCTTGTCCCAGACGACCTTGAGCGACCACCAGACGGCCTCGACGTACTGGGGGTCCATGGTGCGGTAGGCCTGGGACATGTCGACCCAGTAGCCCATCCGCTCGGTCATCTCCTCGAACGCGTCCACGTGCCGGAGCACCGACTCGCGGCAGCGCGCGTTGAACTCGGCGATGCCGTACGACTCGATCTCCGGCTTGCCGGACAGGCCGAGTTCCTTCTCGACGGCGACCTCGACGGGCAGGCCGTGGCAGTCCCAGCCGGCCTTGCGGGGGACGTGGTAGCCGCGCATCGACTTGTAGCGGGGGAAGACGTCCTTGAAGACGCGGGCCTCGACGTGGTGGACGCCGGGCATGCCGTTGGCGGTCGGCGGGCCCTCGTAGAACACCCAGGAGGGGCCGTCGGCGTTCTGCTCAAGCGAGCGCTCGAAGACCTTCCCGTCCCGCCAGCGTTCGAGGACCTCGTGCTCGAGGGCCGGCAGGTCGACCTGCGCGGGAAGTGAGCGGAAGTAGTGGGAAGACATCGTCGGGCGGGACCTCCACGCGGTGGCTGTGACAGCCTGTTGACATGGCGTGAAGGGACGAAGCCTGGGACGGCTCCGCGGTACCACCCTTCTTGACGCCCGGGCCGAGCCGGGCGCCCTCTCGTTTTCTCTCCGCTGCCGGTTCTACTCGGCCTGGACGGCCTTTCCTCCGGCGGCTCCGGGGTGATCTTCCCTTCGCGGCCCGCCCCGGGCTTCCACCGTCCCCGGGTCGCTGAGCGGGCGGATGCGGAGGTACTCGTCCCCATCAACGCCTTGCAGACTAAGACGATAACGCAACCGGGCCGGAAGGGCTTCCCGATATAGAGGTGACGTCCCGAGTGAGACCCGGCCCGTCGCGGGAATACGTGGGAGGAACACCCGGAGACCCCGCGATTGTTGTGAGGGTGTGCGGGTGGGTCCCGGGGGCCGGCGGAAGGGCGACGGAGGTGGGCCTCGCGGGCCGTCGCCTCGGCATTCGGGGCATGCGTCTCGGCGGCACCATCCGTAACAAAGTGATCGAAATAGAGGCCGACGAGGGGGAGCTGGCCGAATGCGCCACCCGGTTACGGGTGGGGTAAAAGCCTCGGGTAGTCCGTTGCCGATCCGTTATCGGCGACTTATTCTGCCCGGACCGGCTCGAATCGCACCCTGCTCGAAGGGTGTCCCGGGCTCGAAGGGTTCTGGGCGAAGGGGAGGCCCGCAATGACGACGCGCACAGCGAGAACCGCCATCAGTGACGACGTCTGGTCCGGCGAGGAACTCGCCGAGGTCCACGAGCGGCTGCGGCACGAGATCGAGGAGTTGCGCGCCGACATCGCCCGGGCGGAGGAACAGCTCGCGTCCGGGGACGTGAGCCAGGGCGCGGGGGACGATCCGGCGGACGCCGGAGCCAAGACGTATGAGCGTGAGCGTGAGATCGCCCTTACCCTGAATGCGCGCGACCTGCTCGCGCAGAACGAGCGGGCGATCGCCCGCGTCGAGGCAGGGACTTACGGAGAGTGCGAATCGTGCCACAAGCCGATCGGCAAGGAGCGCCTGCGGGCATTCCCGAGGGCGACGCTGTGCGTAGCGTGCAAGCAGCGGGAGGAGCGCCGCTGAGCGGTGAGCCGGCGAGGTCCGGCCGGGCGCGGAGGATCGCTCTCCTCGTCGTCGTCGCCGCGGTCGTGTACGTGCTCGACCAGGTCAGCAAGTTCCTCGTCGTGGAGTTCCTTGAGCACGAGGAGCCTCTCACCGTCGTGCCCGGCGCGCTGGTGCTGACCGTGATCCGCAACGCCGGCGCCGCCTTCAGCATCGGCACGGGCATGACGATCGTGTTCACGGTGATCGCGCTGGGCGTCGTCGTCGCGATCGTGCGCACGGCGCGGAAGTTGCGCAGCCTGCCCTGGGCGATCACGCTCGGCCTGCTGCTGGGCGGGGCGGTCGGCAACCTGACCGACCGCATCTTCCGGTCGCCGGCCCCGTTCCAGGGGCATGTGGTCGACTTCATCCAGGTGTTCCCGGTCACTCGGTTCCCGGTGTTCAACCTCGCCGACTCGGCCATCGTGTGCGGCGGGGTGCTCGCCGTGTTCCTCGCCTGGCGCGGCTACCAGATCGACGGCACCCGCCAGACGGACGAGCCGGTCGAGAACCACGCCCAGGATCACGCGGAGGGCGCGGCGGACAAGCAGACCGGCGAGCCGGCGGGGGAGCGGGCCGATGGGTGACCAGCGCAGCCTGCCCGTGCCGGACGGCCTGGAGGGCGAGCGCCTCGACGCCGCTCTGGCCCGGCTTTTCGGCTTCTCCCGCACCCGTGCGGCCGAACTGATCGCCTCGGGGGACGTGCTGGTCGACGGCGCCGTCCCGGCGAAGTCCGACCGCGTCCACGCCGGGGCCTGGCTGGACGTCACGATCCCGCCGCCCCCCGCCGCGCCGATGCCCGTGGCCGAGCCCGTGCCTGGCATGACGATCCTGTACGAGGACGACGACGTCGTCGTGGTGAGCAAGCCGATCGGCGTGGCGGCGCACCCGACCGTGGGCTGGACCGGCCCCACCGTGATCGGCGGCCTGCTCGGCGGCGGCCACCGGGTGTCCACGAGCGGCGCGGCCGAGCGGCAGGGCATCGTCCACCGGCTCGACGCCAACACCACGGGCGTCATGGTCGTGGCCAAGAGCGAGCGGGCCTACTCGCACCTCAAGAGGGCGTTCAAGGAACGCACGGTCGACAAGCGCTACCACGCGCTCGTCCAGGGACACATGGACCCGCTGCGGGGCACCGTGGACGCCCCGATCGACCGCCATCCGTCAGGCGACGGGCGCTTCGCGGTGGTGGCCGGGGGCAAGGACTCGGTCACGCACTACGACACGATCGAGGCGTTCCGGGCGGCGTCGCTGCTCGACATCAAGCTGGAGACCGGCAGGACCCACCAGATCCGGGTCCACATGGCCGCGCTCAGGCACCCGTGCGTGGGAGACCTGCTGTACGGCGCCGACCCCACCCTCGCCGCCCGCCTCGGCGTGGGCCGGCAGTGGCTGCACGCGGTCTCGCTGTCGTTCGAGCACCCGGCGACGGGGGAGTGGATGACCTTCACCAGCGACTACCCCGCCGACCTGGCCCGCGCGCTGGAGATCCTCGCGGACGAGGGCTGACGCGCCCTCCAGGTCGCGATCACGCCGAGTGGCGCTCCGAGCCCCCGTCTCATTGCCCGTCCTGGCCGCCCTGGAGCGCTTCGCGGTGACGCGGTCAGGCCGTCCGGCCCCGCTGAGCAGGGGCGTCTCGCCCGAGGGTCAGGCCTCCCAGTCGTTTTCCGGCTGGGTGTAGCCGTCGGGGATGTCACCGGTGTCGTCCGTGGCCTTGCCCGCGCCTTTTCCCTGGCCCCCACCCTTGCCCTGGGACGGCTCGACGCTTCCGCCGCCGTTCCCGGACTTGGATGAGGAGGGCTTCCCCTTGCCGGATCCCTTGCCCGTCTGATTCGCCTGGGAAGACCCCTTGGGCTTGCCGGCGGCGCCCTTGGGCTTGCCTGCACCCTTGGACGGGGCCCCGGTGGGCTTCTCCTTGGACTTCCCCTTACCGGGCTTCTCTGGAGACCTCCCGTTGAACCTGTCCGTGCGGTGCCCGCCGGCGGCGTCGCTCCCGGCGTTCGCCACCCACTGGGTGTCCGTCTTCTCCGCCTCGCGGTTCTCGGTCCGCTGGCCGGTCTTGGCGGCCTCGGCGGTCCTGGGTTCGGCGGTCTTGGTCGCGAAGACCGTCACCGTGGGCGTGCTCACCACGGCGGTCCCCCTCGGGTCGGCCGGATGCCTGGCGGTGGCGAACGCCACGGCGCCGGCCGCCAGCCCGACGAAGGCGACGAGTGCCCCGGCGCCCGCCGCCAGCGCCCAGGGCCTGCGGCGTCGGCCCACCGGTACGGGCGCGGGCACCGGGACCGGCGTCGGGGTGCCCTCGCCGAGGGACACGGGCGCGGACACGGGAGCCGAAGGCGTGGTGTCGAAGATGGGCATCAGCCGGGCGAGCCGGGGCGGCTGCCGCGGACGCGGCACGACCGGGTCGGTGACCTGGCCGGTGGCCACGGCGTGCAGGTGCTGCGCTGCGTAGTCCGCGGTCATCCTGCGGGCCGGGTCCTTGATCAGCAGACCCTCGATCACCGGTGCCAGCGGCCCGGCGTTGTGCGTCGGGCCCGCCTCCTCGTACATGACCGCGGCCAGCGTGGCCAGCGCGTGACCCCGGTGGAACGGCGAGCGCCCCTCGACGGCCATGAACAGCGTCACTCCGAGCGACCACAGGTCCGACGCCCGCTGCGCCTGCCGTCCCGCCGCCCGCTCCGGGGCGATGAACGCCGGGGTGCCGATCAGCATGCCGGTGCGGGTGACCGGCGAGTCGTCCTCCATCGCGGCGATGCCGAAGTCCGTCAGCACGACCCGGCCGTCGTCGGCGAGCAGCACGTTGTCGGGTTTGACGTCCCGGTGCAGCACCCCGTTCGCGTGGGCGACGCGCAGCGCGGCCAGCACCTGGGACCCGATCTCCGCCACCCGCCGCGGCGGCAGGGGGCCCTCCTCGCGGATGACCGATCCCAGCGTCCGGGACGGGATCAGTTCGAGGACGATCCAGGGGTAGCCGTTCTCCTCGAAGGCGTCGTACACTGCCGCCACGCTCGGATGGCTCAACCGCCCGGCGGCCCTGGCCTCACGGAAGGTCCTGATGGTGAAGACCTCCCGCTCCGGACCGGTGAGCTCGGCCGACGCGAGCAGCTCCTTGACGGCGACCTCCCGCTCGAGCACCTGGTCGACGGCCCGCCACACGGTGCCCATACCGCCACGCCCCAGCGGCTCGATCAGGCGATAGCGTCCTGCCACGACACGTTCGGAGGTCTGCGCTTCAGCCATGGTTGTCGCGCTACCCGACTTGGGCGAACGCATGCGACATCATTACTGTTCTGGGGCGAAATCCCCCTTGACCTGCGGATCTTCACCGAATCGTTATTACGGCTGGAAGGTGCGCGCAAAGACGTTGAAGTAGGACAAACCGGATGTCCATCGGGAGTCGGCGACCTGCCAGTAGAGGGCGACACAGCGGCCGTCGCTGAGCCGGAAGGCGCGGTCGAGCACCCGCACCTTGCCGGAGTCGGTCGTGTGGGTGAACTCCCAGTCCACGGAGGGAACACCGAGGTAGCTCCGGTACGTCATGTTGATGCGCTCGTAGCCGCGCAGGTAGCCCTTCTTGGTCGAGGCCGCCTCGACCGTGTGCAGGGCGGCCCACGGGTCCCTGGTCTCCCAAGGGGTGAAGTCGACCTGCAGGTAGTCCCGCCCGCTCGGGTCGTGGAAGCGTACCCGGGTGGCCTCCCTGCCGTACGGGACCCAGCCGACGGGCAGCGCGATCGAGAAGCCCAGCGGGTCGCGGTGGGTCTTCCACCCCTTGGGCAGTGTGGCCGCCGTCGGCGTGGGGGGCTCCGGCGACGGCTCCTCCGTCGGTTTCTCTGACGGCTCCTTCGTCGGCGGTGCGGACGGCTCGCGGGAGGCGCTCGGCCCGGTGTCTCCCGGAGTGGGACCGGCGTCGCCCGAGGTGGCGTCGGTCCCCGAAGGCGTGAGGTCCTCGGCGACGGTCCCGTCGCCGGCCAGTGTGCGATAGCCGTACCAGCCGCCCGCGACGACGGCCACGAGTAGCAGCGGTAACAGGACGAGCAGCGTCACCTTGGTGGCCGAGCCGCGCCCCGGAGGGCGCGCACCCGGTGCGGCGTACCCGCCGGGGTGGTTCCCCGGAGGGACGGCCGGCCCGCCGGGACCCGCGTGGCCCGGCTGGGCCCCTTGGCCGCCCGGACTGGTGGGGTAGCCTCCCATGCCCGGGCCGCCGCCAGGGCCGGTCGGCCCCGGATGACCGGCGACCCCGGGCCAGGAGGCGGAACCGCCGGACTGGTGCGGGCCGCCGTACGACTGGTGGACACCGTACGGCTGCGGGGAGCCGGTCGGGTTCTGGCTCCAGGACCCGGGCTGCCCCGGCTGCGCCGGGATGGACGGCGCACTGTCCATGCTGTTCCAACCGGAGGGGGTCTGCGCCCACGGCCCGGCGGGAGGATGCGGCGGCCCGGACGGCGTGCCGCTCCACGAGCCGGGCTCGGGCCCGGGGGTCGCGGCTCCCGGCCCGGCCGTCATGGCGGCGTTGAGCAGGGCGGCGGCTTCGGCCGCGCCGATGCGCCGGGCCGGGTCCTTGCGCAGCAGACCTTCGAGCGCCGGCGTCAGGGCGCCCGCCCGCTGGGGCGGGGCCGGATCGTCGTGCAGGATGGCCGCCATCGTGGCCACGGCGGAGTTGCGGTCGAAGGGGGTCCTGCCCTCGACCGCGGCGTACAGCGTCGCGCCGAGGGACCACAGGTCGGACTCCGGGGTCGCCGGGTCGCCGTTGAGCCGCTCGGGCGGCATGAACGCGGGGGTGCCGGTGATGCCGCCGGTCATGGTCAGCGCGGCCTCCTCCGGCATCGTCGCGATGCCGAAGTCGGTCAGCACCACCCGGGTCTCCCCGTTGAGCAGCACGTTCTCCGGCTTGACGTCCCGGTGCAGCACTCCCGCGGCGTGCGCGGTGCACAGCGCGTCGAGCACCTGGAGGCCGATCGCGGCGACCCGGGCGGGCGGGAGGGAGCCCTGCTCGCGCAGCACCTGGCCCAATGACAGCGACTGGACCAGTTGCATCACGATCCAGGGACGGCCGTCCTCCTCGATCACGTCGTGGACGACGACGACGTTCGGGTGGTCGATGCGGCCCGCGGCCCGCGCCTCGCGGATGGTGCGCCGGTTGAACGTCTCCCTGTCCTCTTCCGAGGTGGGGTGGTAGAGCACTTCTTTCACGGCCACCGTGCGGTCGAGCAAGTCGTCGTGGGCGCGCCAGACGACGCCCATGCCTCCGCGGCCGATCGGTTCGAGCAGGTGATACCTGCCCGCCACCCGACGCTCCTCGTCCACCCTGTCCTCCTCGAAACCCCCTGAATGGTCCCACAGCCCGGCGCGCGGCCGTCCGTATTCGATCTCACGAGCACTGCGCGCAGGCGGTGGAACTCAACGCCGCGGGGGCGGACTGTGACCACCGCCGAGGTGGGCGAACCCGATGCCCAGTTGTTATCGGACGTTATAAAAGGATGATTCGGTCAGGTGCTGCCGCATTGACATGCGGAAACGTCATTGCTCACAGTTTCCGCCCAGGCGTGGTTATATTTCGCGGCGTCTTGTCCGGTTTATTCCCTTCTAATACTGTCCGTAGTGACTTTGTCGTTTCCCGGACGGGTGCTCCCCCCGAGGCATCCCCCGTCCCCCCGCCTGGAGGCGAGATGCAGTTACGCACGATGTTGTGCGGAAGATCCACCTACGGCATGGCGCTCGGCGCCGCGATCCTGGTGTCGGCCGCGCTCACGCTGACGCCCGCGTCCCCCGCGCAGGCCGACCCGGCCGACGCTCGCAAAGCACCTGAACGGTGCAGCACCGACCAGAACGCCCACCTGGGCAAGGTGCCGGCTCCCGAGCAGTTCTTCGGCTTCCCGCTGGGCAAGGGACAGCCCCGGGTGCTCACGACCGAAGAGATCAAGAAGTACGTGGAAGCGGTGGGAGGCGCCTCGGACCGTGTGGTCACGGGCACCGTGGCGCACAGCGTGACCGGCCAGGACCTGCCGTACGCCATCGTGTCCGACTCCCACAACATGGTCCCGGGGCAGCTCAAGAAGATCGCGGACCAGATCCGTTCGCTGCGTGACCCGAGGTCGCTACGGGCGGACAAGGCGGCGCGCATCGCCGACGACTCGCCCGCCATCGTCTGGATCGCCGGCAACGTGCACGGCGGCGAGAAGAGCGGCGCCGACGCCGCGCTCAAGACCCTGTACGAGCTGGCCAGCGGCCTGTCCTGCGACGTGGTCAAGCGCAACGACAACCTGGTCACGGTCATCATGCCGACCCAGAACCCGGACGGCCGCGACGCGAGCCGCAGGACGAACGAGTACGGGTTCGACCTCAACCGGGACTGGTTCGCCCGCACCCAGCCGGAGACCGACGGCAAGATCGACATGCTGCGCCGCTATCCGCCGCAGGTCTTCGTCGACGCGCACGAGATGGGCGGGCGGCAGTACTTCTTCCCGCCCAACGCCGACCCGATCCACCATGAGATCGCCGACCAGCCGGTGAACTGGATCAACCGCATCGGCGCGGCGAACGCGGCGGGCTTCGGCTACAACGGCGCCTGCGGCGGCGCGGTCACCACCGAGTGCTACTTCAACTACGCGACGTACGACCTGTTCTACATGGGCTACGGCGACAGCGTCCCGGCCGCGGGCTTCGGCGCCGCCGGTATGACGTTCGAGAAGGGCAGCTCGTCGGCGGTCGAGGACCGGGTGCAGCAGCAGTTCAACACCCAGTGGGCGACGACCGGCTGGGCCGCCGACAACAGGCGCGAGGTCCTGAACGGCTACTACTCGATCTGGCAGACCGCGCTCGCCGAGGGGGCCGCCGGCACCCTGGAGCCGAACGAGGTCGTCCAGCCGACGAACACCGTGCGTTTCCCGGTGCCCGACATCGCGATCCGGTCGTACTTCCTGCTGCCCGACCGGCAGCTCGGCGACGTGCGCCGGCTGGTCGAGCGGCTGCGCGACATGGACGTGGAGGTCTACCGGGTGAGCAAGCCCGTGAAGGTGCCCTCCGCGCGGGTCTTCGGCGGCCGGACGGCCAGTAATGTGACGGTCCCCGAGGGGGCCTACTGGATCCCGATGGACCAGCCGCAGAAGCACTGGATCCAGGCGATCATGGGGGAGGACCCGTACGTCCCGTTCCCCTACTTCTACGACGTCTCCTCGTGGAGCAACCCGCTGCTCGCGGGCGTGAACACGATCTCCACCGGCGACAAGCTGTCGCCGAAGGCCGACCTCGTCAAGGGCATCGACGGCGGCGTCGTCTCCGCCGCGCCCCGGGGCGGGTCGTACTCCTACCCGATGGACTCGGCCGCCGCGTCGGAGCTGACCTTCCGGCTGCTCGGCGCGGGCGTGCCGCTCACGCGTGACGCCCAGACCGGGGTCGTTGGCCTGCCCGCCACGGCGATGAACCGCGGCGAGCTGGACAAGCTGGCCGGCTCGCTGGGCGTGACCGTCGAGGGCGGACGCGCCCCGGCGTCCGGCGAGGCGCTGCGCACGCCCGACGTCGGCCTGTTCGCCGGCACCGGCGTCTCCACGACCTCCGGGTCGTACGGCGAGGCCCGCTACGTGCTCGGCGACCGCTGGGGCCTCGGGCTCACGCCGGTGACCACGGCCGACATCAACGGCAACACCCCGGCCTTCACCGAGCGGACCGTCCTGCTCGTCCCGGACGGCAGCAGCTCGAACGGCGGGCTGACCGCGCAGGGGATGGCCAACCTCAAGCAGTGGGTGGCCGCGGGCGGCACGTACGTCGGGCTGCGCAACGAGGGCACCCGGGTCGCCAGGTCCGCCGGCCTCACCTCCGCGACCGAGAAGGCCAAGCCGACCGGCTACCAGGTCATCGGCTCGCACTTCCGGGTGGACGTGGCCCAGGGCAGCCCGGTGTCGCTCGGCCGCCCGGCGGAGGACTTCCAGTTCAACAACGGCGACCCGATCCTCAACCCCAGCCAGACCGGGGTGAACGTGCTCACCTACCCGTCGGACGACACGTTCTGGTCCAACGGCTACACCGTGGGGGCCGAGGCGCTCAAGGGCACGGCCTCTCTCGTCGACGAGCCGACCGGCGCCGGACACGCCGTGCTCTTCGCGTACAACCCGCTGTTCAGGGCGTACAACGAGAACGGCATCCACCTCCTCGCCAACGCGCTGCTGTACCCGGCGGGCGCGCCGCAGGCGAAGCAGCGGACCGCCCTGGCCCCTGACTCTCTGCGCAGCGCCGCGGCGACGGCGGAGGAGCCGCCGAACCTCGGCGGGGAGTGGCGGCCGATCGTCATCCAGGTGGCGGACGCCGACCTCGCGCGGACCCAGGCGGTGGTCGAGCGCTACACGGACACGGCGCTGACCGCGTCCGCCGACGGCTCGTCCTACATCACGATCCCGAACCCGGATGGACTGTCCGCCGACGAGCACCCGTTCGTCCGCGACCTGGTCCGCGACCTCGGCGCGGCGGGCATCCCGCTCCGCTCCGTCGTCGCCTGATCCCATACGAAGACCGGACCGAGCGGCCGACCCGGCCGCTCGGTCCATGGAAGGACTCCGATGACATCGTCCCGTTCCCGCCGGGCGGCGCGGCTCGGCGGCGCGGCCCTCGCGGCCGCGCTGCTCACCGCGACCCAGGCGCCCACCGCTCTCGCGGCTCCCGGTAACCCCGGGGAACCGCGCTACTCCGCGGGCGCCCCCTCGCTCGGCGACCCGTACTTCCCCGACCAGGGCAACGGCGGCTACGACGTGCGGCACTACGACGTCACGTTCGCGTACGACCCCGCCACCAAGGTCATGGACGCCACGACGGTGATCACCGCGGTCGCCACCCAGGACCTGGACCAGTTCGACCTGGACTTCCGCGGCCCGCAGATCACCTCGCTGAAGGTGGGCAAGCACCCGGCCGACTTCACCCGGAACGGCCAGGAACTGATCGTGACGCCGCGGCCGAAGCTCAAGACCGGGGAGACCTTCACGGTCACGGTGACGTACGCGGGGACGCCGCCGGTCATCACCGACCCCGACGGCTCGATCGAGGGCTGGGTGCCGACGGACGACGGCGCCTTCGTGCCGGGCGAGCCGCAGGGCGCCCCCGCGTGGCTGCCGTCCAACGACAGCCCCGCGGACAAGGCGACGTTCACCTTCCACGCGACCGTGCCCGAGGGCATCACGGTGGTGGGCAACGGCCGCCTGGTGTCCCAGACGACCGCGAACGGCAAGACGACGTTCGTCTGGGACTCGGCCGAGCCGATGGCGACCTACCTCGCCACGGTGACCCTGGGGAACTTCGTCGTCAACGAGACGACCACGCCCGGCGGCATCCCGGTCTACACGGCGGTGGACCCGCGCCTGGTGACCCAGTCGGCCGCGGCCGTCGCCCAGATCCCCAACATCCTGGACTACTTCTCCTCGATCTTCGGGCCGTACCCCTTCAACCAGGCCGGCGCCATCATCGACCGCGCGCCCAACGTGGGCTACGCCCTGGAGAGCCAGACCAAGCCGATCTTCGCCAGCGCGCCCAGCGTCGGCACGATGGCGCACGAGCTCGCCCACCAGTGGTACGGCGACAGCGTGGGCATCCGCAAGTGGTCCGACATCTGGCTGAACGAGGGCTTCGCGACGTACGCGTCCTGGCTGTGGACCGAGCACACCGGCGGTAGCACCGCGCAGCAGACGTTCAACAGCTCCAGCAACTACGGGCGCGCGGCGACCTCGTCGTTCTGGCAGACCGTCACGGCCGACCCCGGGCCGGAGGACATGTTCGGCAACGTGCCGTACAACCGCGGCGCGATGACCCTGCACGCGCTGCGCGGCAAGATCGGCGACACCGCCTTCTTCAAGCTGATCAAGGACTGGACGATCGAGCACCGGCACGGCAACGTGGGCACCGCCGACTTCATCCGGGCGGCGGAGAAGGTCTCGGGCATGGACCTGAAGGCCTTCTTCGACGTGTGGCTCTACCAGAAGGGCAAGCCCGCCTCCTGGTAACCCGTTTCCGGCGGCTCCCGTTGCGGGAGCCGCCGGTTTCACGGCCGAGAAGCTGACGGACGCAGATGCAGGGCCAGCTGGATGCGGTCGCGCAGGCCCAGCTTGCGCAGCACGCTGGACACGTGGTTCTTGACCGTGCCCTCGGTGATGAACAGGCGTGCCGCGATCTCCCTGTTGGCGGCCCCGGCGGCGACCATCCGCGCCACCTCCACCTCGCGAGCCGACAGCAACTCCTGCCCGCGGAAGGCGACCGGGCTCACCGGCAGGTGCCGCAGCTCGGCGACCAGGCGGGCCGCCACCGGACTGCCCAGCACGGTCTCCCCGCGGCTCACCCGGTGGACGGCCGAGACCAGTTCCTCCGGCGAGCAGTCCTTCAGCAGGTAGCCGGTCGCGCCGCCGCGCAGCGCGCCGAAGATGAACTCGTCCTCGTCGAACGTGCTGAGCACGACGACCGCCACCTCCGGATGCTCGGCGGCCAGGCGGAAGATCAGCTCCACACCGTTCATGCCCGGCATGCGCATGTCCACGAGCGCCACGTGCGGGCGGCGGTCGCCGATCACCCGCAGCGCCTCGTAGCCGTCGGCCGCCTCGCCGACGACCTCGATGCCGTCCTCGACCTCCAGCAGCTTGCGCAGCCCCTGGCGCAGCAGCGCCTGGTCGTCCACCAGCACCACCCTGACCGGCGTCATGCCCGCACCCCCAGCGGCAGCTCGGCGCGCAACTCGAACCCGCCGTCCGGTCTGTTGCCGCCGGCCAGCGTGCCGCCGAGCGCCCTGGCCCGATCCGCCAGCGACGTCAGCCCGAAGCCGCAGCGCGCCCGGTCGTCCCTGCCCGTTCCGTCGTCGCTGACCACGAGCGCCACCTGGCCGTCGCCGAACGTGAGCGTGCCGTGCACGTGCTCCGCCCTCGCGTGCCGCAGCGCGTTGGTGAGCCCCTCCTGCAGCACCCGGTAGAGGACGAGCTCGGTGTCGGCCTCCAGGCGCCGCTCCTCGCCCCGCACCTCGAAGCTCACGCTGATGCCGGTGCCGTCGAACGACGCCGCGAGCCGTTCGAGCGCGGCGCTGCCGACGCGGCCGTCCAGCGCGAGCGGCCGCAGCGCGCGCACCCAGCGCCGCGCGTCGGCCAGCGCCTCCACGGTGAGCTCCTTGGCCTGGCGGACCTCCGCCCAGGCGGCCTCGGGGCGGCGCTCGCGGAAGCGCTCGGCGTTCTCCAGGCCCATCTTGATGACGGTCAGGTGGTGGCCGACCGAGTCGTGCATCTCCGCCGCCATCCGGGCCCGCTCCTCGGCGACGGCCAGCTCCCTGATCCGCTCCAGCAGGCCCTGGGCCTCCTCGCGTCTGCGCCGCGCCTCGATGATGGACGCCACCATGCCCAGGACGAACGCGGAGAACACGGCCATCGCGGCGGCCTGGGCGAGACCGTCGGCGACCGTCGACCCGAAAAACGGGGGCACGAACACGGAAAGGACCACGACGCAGGACAGGATGGCCGTCGCGACGCGCATGCCGTACAGGAACGCGAGGTTGGCCACCGCGATGAGGATCAGCGGCATGTGGGTCGCCCGAGAACCGGTCACCCCCAGCAGGATCGTCGCCGCCAGGAACAGCGGGGCCACCCAATGGCGGCCCCGCGCCGGACTCCAGGGCAGCGCCGGCCAGAGCACCGCGAGCAGCGCGAGGTTGGCGGCGAAGAGCACGTACTCCAGCGGGGTGGCGGAGGCGGTCGCGATCGCCTGCACGAGGCCGGCGGTCAGGAGTGTCGTCATCGCCCAGAACACGACGTTGAAAAGGGACGGCCGGTCGGCGTCGCGAAGCCAGTCGAAACGCGCCATGTCTCGACCCTAGAGCGATTCGGGTCGGACGCAATCGCCCATCGGGACCATGACCGCGGTCATGCCCGCGTCTATCCGCCGCTCGATGTGCCGGGGAACAGGGCGATGGCCGGGGCCGCGCCCGCCCGTGCGCACGGGCGGGCGCGGGCGGGGGTCAGCCGGTGGTGCAGGAGATCGGCGACGGGACGTCACCGGAGCCGTTGGCGGTGAAGCCGAACGACGTGGAGGCTCCGGCGGCCAGGCTGCCGTTGTAGCTCACGTTCTTCGCGGTGACGGCGGCGCCCGACTGGGACACCGAGGCGTTCCACGAGGAACTGATCGTCTGGCCGTTCCGGTACGACCAGCCGACGGTCCAGCCGGAGATCGCGGTGGTGCGGGTGTTCGTGACCGTCACATCGGCCTGGAAGCCGCCGGGCCAGGAGTTGGTCACCTTGTACGTCGCCGAACACCCCTGGCCGCCGGACGTGGGGGAGGCCGAGGGCGACGGGGACGGTGTACGCGAGGGCGAGACGGACGGCGAGGGCGACGGCGAGGGGGATGCGGTGCCGCCGGACGCCTTCAGGACCGTGATGGAGTACGGCGGGAGCGTGATCGAGGTGGCGGACGACGCGCTGCTCGTGCTGATCGAGGTGGCGCCCTTGCGCCACTGCACGACGGTGGCCGCGCCGCCCGGGGAGAACCCGGAGTAGGACAGCGAGACCGTCGTGGAGTTGTTCAGGTCCTTGTTGACCAGCACGACGTTGACGCCGCCGGAGGTCTTCACCGCGTGCGCGGCGAGCAGCGAGTCGGACGAGGACGCCTTGACCAGGGTGTCACCGGGCGATCCGGCCCTGCCGACCATGGCCAGGCCGTAGTAGGGCGGGAGGGGCGTGTTCACCGCGGGCTCCCCGGAGCTGCCCGAGGACAGGATGCCGAAGTCGTTGTAGTCGGGGGTCCCGTCGTCGTTGGTCTTCGGGCTGCTGCTGGTGCCGTTGTGGAGGCTCCACCAGTCGACGTTCATCACCCCGTTCTCGAACCAGGTGAGGTAGCTGTCCGCGGCGCCCAGGGCCGTCGTCGCGCTGTTGAGCTGGTAGTTGAGGTTCGCCTCCGTGACCGCGATGCCGATGCCCGACGCCCTGCTCCCGGCGTACTTCGTGAGCAGCGAGCGGATCGTGCTGACCATCGGGGCGATCTGCGAGACCTTCGTCAGGCTGTCGGCCGCCGACGTGGCGCCGGGGTACCAATGGATGATCACGAAGTCGGCCTTGTCCTGCACGATGGACATGACCGTGTTGTTCCAGTCCGCGCTGTCGCCCGAGCCCACCACGCCGTCCGGCCAGCCGCCGGGGGTGGTGAGCACGACGCCCACCTTGATCGAGGAGTCCACGGCCTTCATCGCCGAGATGTACTGCAGGACGTTGTTCGCGTACGCCTTCGGGCTCTTGTCGGCGTGGTTGTCCTGCTCCCAGCCCGAGCCGTAGTGGCCGTTGCCGTAGACCTCGTTGCCGACCTCCCAGTATCTGACGCCGTACCCCTTGGTGACGTTGGCGTACCGCACCCAGTCGGCGGCCTCCTGGGCGGTGCCCGTGCCGTAGTTGGCGATGACGACCGGCTGCGCGCCGGCCGAGCGCACCGTGCTCACATAGGTGTCGAAGTCGGTGCCCGGGGCCACGTAGCCGCCCTCGGTGGTGTGCGTCTTCCAGTGGTAGATGTCGCCGTACGACCCGCCGGGGTAGCGGACGGCGGTGAAGCCGGCGTCCCGCAGCAGGCCCGGGATGGGGGAGCTGTTCATGTTCCCGTCGTAGACGGCGACGTTGACGCCGTGCCCGGCGGCCGGGATCGTGCCGAGGCTCGTGCCGGTGTTCACCGTCACGGTGGCGGAGGTCGCGGCCGAGGCGGGCGCGGTGAGGGCCGTCGCCGCCACGAGGGCCGACGCGGCGGCGAGCGCCGCGGACGTCAGCAGGGCCAGGCCGGCGCGCCGCCGGCGGGTGAGCGAGCCGTGCATGGGGAGCTCCTTCGAGCGGTCACGCTGTCGCCCTCTCCGGGCGCAGGTCGAGCCGCATCCTTTTCCTCGCCACGCCGGACGGTCAACGCTCAGGCGGTCCGCAACGCCCTGACCTGCGGCCGATTTCGTATGGACCTGCAACTTTCATCGTCTTCTCCCAGTGCCGTCACGGGGACAGCAGGCAGGCCAGGGCGCGTTCGAGCGCCGCGGGCGTCGCAACGGGGGCCGGCCAGGGGACCCTCACCAGGTGGCCGGGGCCGGGCCGCAACGTGGCGCCGTAGCGGTCCAGCTCCCACAGCCACACCTCTTCGGCCGGTTCCCCGGTCAGCCTCTCCGCCGCCTCCCTCAGCTGTCCCGCGTGGGACTCGTTGACGTGGCGCACCATGCGTTCGGCCAGGGGGAGCAACGGGTCGGGGGCCGAGGCGAGGTAGCTCTCGGCCTCGAGGACGCCCGACTCCTGGCCGGTCAAATAGATCACGTGGCAGACGTCGACGCGCAGCAGCGCGGGAGCGCCGCCCTCGACGGCCGCGAACAGGTCCTCGTCGGGGCACGCCTCCGCGATGGCGACGGCGGCGGCGCGCGTCTCCGCCGCCGGCACGGGCTGCGTCCACCCTCGCACCTTCAGCAGGGCTCGGGGCCGCTCGACCCCGCCGACCTCCCTGCTCGCCGTGAGGTCGACCGTCACCAGGGTCTCCGCGGGCGCGCCGTACAGGGTCTCGCCCGGCTTCACCAGCAGGACCGGACGGCCTCTGCCGTCCACGCCGCCGCGGGCGGCGGACGCGGGCACGTCGGACCCGGCGACGGAGACGTGCGTGGGCGCCGCCAGGGCCGCGAGGGTGCGTACCCGTTCGGGGGTGGGGGCGGCGGTGACCGGGTGGTGCATGGGAGCTCCTTGATTCAGTAGGTTAGGCTTACCTTAGTAAGGCTTACCTAACTTGAAAAGAGGGTGTCATGCGTTACACGGGACCGAAGGTGCGGCTGTCGCGGCGGGCGGGCGTTCCGCTCACCCGCAAGGCGGTGAAGTACTTCGAGGCCCGGCCCTACCCGCCGGGGGAGCACGGCCGCAAGACCAACCGGCGCAACACCGGCGACTACGGAGTGCGGCTGCTGGAGAAGCAGAAGCTCCGCTGGTACTACGACGTGTCGGAACGCCAGCTCCGCCGCTACTGGGATCTGGCCGTCCGCCGTCCCGGCCGGTCGGGGGAGGAACTGCTGGCGCTGCTGGAGACCCGGCTCGCCTCGCTCGTCCTGCGGGCCGGCCTGGCGCCGTCGATCTACGCCGCCCGGCAGTACGTGAACCACGGGCACATCACGGTTGACGGCCGCAAGGTGGACATCCCGAGCTACCTGGTCAAGCCGGGCCAGTCCGTGGCCGTACGGGAACGGTCGGTCAGGATGCAGCCGTTCGTGGCCGCCGCCGAGGGCACGTACGCGGACGAGCGGATCGCTCCCTACCTGGAGGTCGACCACCAGGGGCTGCGCTTCACCCTGCTGCGGCGCCCGGCACGCGAGGAGATCGTGGTCCCGGTGGACGAGCAGCTCGTGGTCGAGCACTACTCCCGCTGACGTGCTGATGACGGCGGCGTAGCCGGCCGTGCCGGCTACGCCGTGACGGTCAGGAAGAGCGGTTGGTGCCCGCCGGGGTGTTCATGCCGACGGGTGTGGAGGCCGTGGGACGGTCGGCCTGGCAGCGCTGCTTCTCCGATGCGGTCATCGGGCCGGTGCGCTGGTAGACGCGGTCGGACAGTTCGGTGGCCGGGTAGTCCAGGACGGTGTACAGGCGCCACTCGGTGTTCGGGTCGGCGGGAGCGGGATCGGATACGAACCAGCCCTCGGTGCGCCGGCGGCCGGCCTGGGTCTCGATCCAGGAGGCCTCGGAAGACTGGAGGGCCTCGTTCACCGTGTGGGTGCTCGTGGTGGTCCATGACGGGCTGGTCGCGGTTCCGGCGGCGAACTGCTGGGCCATGTTGCCGGGCGTGCCCGTGGTGCCGGGAAGGCCGGCGGTCGCGGGCAGGTCCCCGTAGGAGCGGCCTGCGAAGGTGACCGGGCGCGTGCGGGTCAGCGCGTTGCGGGTGCAGTTGATGTAGGTGTCCCCGTTGATCTGGGCCGGCTCGTAGTACGCATACGAATACTCGTTCTCCGGCTTGAAGACGCACCTGCCCGGAGCGCCGTTGCAGTAGTTCACCGCTTCGCTGACCGGCCTGGCGTCGTTGCCGTAGAAGGCCTGGGAGGGCGGCAGGGCGGTCTTGGGAATGGTCTTGTCGACCGGTGGCGGGACCTGGACCACCCTGACGTCGGCGACCAGCGGGCCGCAGTTGCCGTTGGCGTTGGCGTTGGACGGCACCTTGGAGGTGAAGGTGAGCAGCGGTTCGTGCTCGGAGGCGGTGAAGGTGTAGGTCTGCCCGGTGCGCCACACCCCCTTGCCGAGGGTGTTGAGCTTCTTGTCCGGGTCGGGGGCGGTGGTCCGCTCACTGACCTCGCCCCCCGCGCCCTCGACCGTGTACGACTGGCCCTGGGCGACCGACGCCGGTGTGCAGGCGGCGGCGATTCCGGGGCTGTCGTCGAAGGTGACGGTCACCTGGGCGCCCGCGCGCACCCCGCGCAGCCGCTGCTTGAAACCGTAGGCGGCGGCCGGGAAGCGCAGCATGACGGCCGTCTTGCCGTCGGGATGTCCTGAGTCCGCGCCCGCGTAACGCCCGACTCCTGCGGCGGTGCCGGATCCGGCGGTCGAACCGACGGACCAGCCCTGCACCGGGCTCCAGTTCACGCTCCCGGCGGGAAAGGCGGGCAGGGCGAAGTCGCCGTTGATGACCGCGACCGGCCGGCTGCCCGCGTTTACCGAACTGCCCGCGCTGCCCCAACTACCTGGTGCGTCGGCGTACGCGGGCTGGACAGCCGCGGGCAGGCCGAGGCAGAGGGCCGCGGCGACGCCGGCGGCCGGGACCATGCCGATCCCGGCACGGGTCTGCACGAAGTTCACGATGATCTCCATCACAAGAGGCTGGCGGGACGGTCAGGACGGCCGGAACGGAAGCACGGTCCGCTCCCTGAGCCGGGCTCCCGGCGGCAGCGCGGAGACGGGTGTCAACGCGTCGACGCGGCGACCGGTCTGATTGACGTTGTCGTCCGCGGCGGTCTTGGCGTGCGGATGCACCTGCTCGCAGGTGTTCCCGCCCACGACGAAGGTCTCGGCGACGAAGGTGCTGGTGTTGACGGACGACGGTCCGGTGACGACGACGTTGTGGATCTGCAGGCCGTTCGGCACGGTGATCGTTCCGGCGACGCGTTGCATGGCGGCGCTGGCGCCGAACACCAGGGCGTCCCCGGGCCGTACGACGGTGGTGTAAGTGGTGGACTCGGTCTGCTCGCTGGTCCAGGTGTGCTGGTAGGCGAGCTTGAACGCACCCTCGAAGGCGCCCTTGAGCCCCAGGGAGCCGCCCACCTTGCCGCTGCCGTTCGCGCCGGCCTTGGCGCCGAAGGTCGCGCTCGGGCCCTGCTGCTTGTTGGGGGTGTCGAAGCTGCCGCTGCCTTCGGCGTTCACCCCGGCGGAGACCTCGCCGGAGGCGTTGAGCTGCCCCTCCACTGCGATCTTTCCGGTGATCTCGCCGCCGAGGTTGTCGGTGCTGCCGGTACGCAGGGTGATCTGGCGCGTCACGGTGATCTCGTCGTCGGTGCAGTTGACGGCGGCATTGCCCAGGGACTTGACGGCGCTGTAGAAGTCCCCGGACCCGGCCTTGTCGACGGCGAACCGGCACGCGCCGGGGTGCGCGGCGCAGTATTGGGTCACCGGACGCACGGACGGCAGTGGCGTGTCGCCGTCGAACGCCTGCGCGGCCGGCAGGTCCGGCTCCGAACCGGCGGACGCCGCCACCGGAAGGAACGTGATCAGGGCGGCGGCGGACAGCACCGGCAGCCGCCGGGTCAGAGGTGTCATGGCGCTCACTTGTTCATCAACTCGCACAGGCCGGTCAGCGAGGCCGAGCCGTCGCTGACTTTGAACGCGGCGGGCAGGTCCGCGGCGAAGGTGTCACAGGTGGCGTTCAGCGCCGACGTGGCGTTGTCGGCCGGCGCGGGCTGGAAGGTGTTCAGTTCCTGCTGGACGTCGTCCATCCCCGTCTGCTGCTCGGCGCCGTCGCCGATGAGGTTCCGCATGCACTGCTTGCCCTGCGCGGATCCCGGGGCGCACTGCTCGGCCTTGTCCTTGGCGGCGGCGATGTCCTTCTTGGCCGCATCGGCATCCTTCTTGGCGTCCTCGCGGCCGGAGTCGACGCCCTCCCGGTCCTGCCCGGAGGCGCCGCAGGGTTTCGGTTCCCCGCTCGGGCAGGGCTCGTCCTCCGGTGGGTCCGGCTCCAGTACGGCGGCTCGGGCGGCGGTCGTCACCCCGGCGTGAGCGGGGGCGAAGGCAGAGGCGGCGACGAACGTCGAAGCCAATGTGAGCATGGCGAAAGCGCCAGCCAGGCGAAGATTGCGCATGTCCTTCTTCCGGCAATTCGGAACGGATCAGTCAGGCGTCGAACAGACGCACAGGCACAGACCGTAACCACGCGCAGCCGAAAAGTAAGATCACCACGCCGAGTGTGTCGGGCCCTCACTCGGTAATCCTCGGAGGAGGCGCAACGCCCTGAGGCGGGGCCAATAAGAGGCGACGCACCGTGAAAGCGGGATGCATCTCTCACAAGGCACTCTCAGAGGGGCAAAGGCCCCCATTCAGCGGCGCCATCGGGCCTTGATCACGTCTTTCACGCGCCTTTATGGCCGGAGACCGCGATCCGAGCCGGGACCAAGATTGACTACCGCCAGTGATCCACCAGCGGGATCCCTCCATGCGCTTCCACCGAAAGACAGGGAGATATGCCCATGCCGAACATCAGGCGCTCCGCGCTGATGACCTCGACCGTCGCGTCAGCCATCCTCGTGGTGTTCCCGGCGGCCGCCCACGCGGACACGACCACCTTCAATATGCGCGTAATTAACAAAATGGACGGCAGTCGTCTTTCGCTCTCGGGCGACGCCGTGGCGGAGGGTACGCGTGCTGTCACACTGCGATCTCCCGCCATTCAGCACAGGTCCGCCCGCTGGACGATCATCGAAAAGGACGACGGCTTCCTGCTGATCAAAAACGAGGTCGCCGGCAAGTGTCTTCAGCCCGCCTCCGGCGCCCCGAACGCGGGAGACGCGGTGGTCGTGAAGACGTGCGACGGCTCCCCCCTCCAGGACTGGTCGCGCCGGGACGAGGTGTCCGAGACCAACGTCAACACCGAATGGGGCAGCCTGCGCCCGCGTACCAACACGTCGCTTGCGATAACACTGCAAACCTACGAAGGTTCCGGCACCTGGGACAACATCTACCTCGACCAGGACCAGAACTCGAGCGACAGGCTGTGGCACTTCACCCGGCCCGACGCCATCGTGTGGTGACACCCCCGGACGTCGGTCCGCTACCGCACGGTGCCATCCACGCTGCCACCACGGTGTCATCCATCACGGCGTCCGGAACCCGCGGAACGTCACGCGCTTTCTGACCACGAAGCCGAGACGCTCGTAGAGCGCGATCGCATGGGTGTTGGCTTCGGCGACGTGGATGAACGGGCGCTCGTTCCGAGCCGCGATACGTGTGACCAGGGCGCGCACCAGGCGGGAGGCGTGACCTCGCCCGCGGGCTTCGGGGGCGGTGCAGACGGCGCTGATCTCGGTCCATCCAGGCGGGCGGAGCCGTTCGCCCGCCATGGCGACCAAGGTGCCGTTCTCGCGGATACCCAGATAGGTGCCGAGTTCGTGAGTGCGGGGCCAGAACGGTCCCGGACGGGTCCGCGCAGTGAGATCGAGCATCTCAGGCACGTCGCCGACGCCCAGCTCGACTACCCCCGAGTCGGGCTCGGCGTCGGCGGGACCGGGGTGGCCGCCCGCGAGATAGATCATCTGGAAACCGTCGAGAGTGAAGACCGGCTCCCAGTCCGCGGGCGGGGTCGCCGGGCAGCTGAACAGATCGGCGAACTCGCCGCGGCCGAGCAATCGCGCGAGGTCGGCCCACTCCGCCGGGTCCGGGTCGGCGGACACGGTGGAGAAGGTCGCGACTTCCGGCAGGTAGCCGGCCGCCCGGCCGATCCGACGGGCCAGGTGCGCGTGGTGGCCGCGGAGCGACTCACCGACCGGGTCGTCGAGTGCGACGGCGTCGCGGTCGAGCATTGTTCTGTGCCTCTCGTGTCGTGCGCGCGGGAGAGCCGGCGACTGCCGGCGCTATGCCACGCGAGCCCACACTCTAGGTCACCTGTCGAGGAAGTGGCCGCTGCCGAGGTCGTCGATGAGGCCGGGGTGGGTCGGCCGCCAGCCCAGCAGTTCGCGGCGCGTTCGAGGCGGGCATGTCGAGCCCGAGGAAGCGGGCCAGGAAGCCGAAGTGGGCCTCCGCGCCCGCGACCGCAACCGCCTCGTGGCGGCCTTCCGCACGTACGCCCGAGCCCATCTCACGGGCCTCTGCTGATCGGCGCTCCCGGGGCTTGAACCTCCCGCCGCGGGAGGTCGTAGCGTTTCGGGCGTGATCGGGGCAGACGACGCCGGACGGCGATGGTCGATCGGCGAGCTGGCGCGGGCGACCGGGGTGACGGTGCGCGCGCTGTACCACTACGACGAGATCGGGCTGCTGAGCGCGAGCGAGCGCACGCCCGCCGGGCACCGCCGGTACACCGAGCGCGACCTGCGGCGGTTGTACCGCGTCCGCGCCCTGCGGGCGCTCGGTCTGTCGCTGGAGGAGATCGCGGGTGTTCTCGACGGCGCGGCGGACGACCCCGAGTCGATGCGCGACCTGCTGACGGCGCAGTTGCGCAGGCTCGACGAGCACGCCGAGCTGATCGGGGAGCTGCGCCGGCGGATCCGCGGCCTGCTCCGGCAGGCCGGCGACTCGTCTCGCCCCGATCCGGATCAATTGATGACCACGTTGGAGTTGATGTCGGTGTTCGAGACGTATTTCACAGCAGAGCAGCGCGAGCGGCTGGCCGAGCGCAGGGACGCGCTGGGCGGCGAGGGCGTCGAAGCGGCCAAGCACGAGTGGGCGGGGCTGGTCGAGGAGGGCCTGCGGCTCGTCGAGACCGGCGTGCCCGCGGAGGACGAGCGCGCCCGGGACCTCGTACGCCGCTGGGACGCGCTGGCGGCCGGGTTCCACCCCGACGGACCGGACGGCGAGCGGACCAGGGCGGCGGCCCGCAGGATGTGGCGGGACAACAGCGCGGAGATCGGCCGGAGCCTGCCCTGGCCGGCCGAGCGGATGGCCGGCCTGGTGGCCTACCTGGAGCAGGCCCGCCAGGCCGGTTGAGCGACCTGGCGGATGTCGCGCCCGGCCCCCGCTACTTCGCCGGCTTGAAGGTGGCGGCGACGGTCTCGAAGAGCTCCTTCTTCTTCTTCCAGTCCTTGTCCTGGGTCTTGAAGAGCAGCGCGTAGCCGTTGTGCTTGTCGGTGACGAAGCCGCGATCGATCACCCGTGACCGGTAGCGGCTGTCGCCGAAGGTGAACTCCCAGTCGGCCGCGGTCTTCCAGTAACCCTTGACCTCTCTGATCTCGATGAGCTTGTAGCCGGGGAAGTTCCCGCTCATGCCCGGCACATCGCGCCGCCAGACCTTCAGAGCGTCCGACTCGGGACTGGAGGTGTGGTGAACCTCCAGGTAGGTGTGGTCGTCCCCGCGGAAGCGAACCTCGCCGTTGCCCCTGCCGTCGACGTGCCACCCCTTCGGCAGGGCGAGCGAGAACCCGCTCGAGTGCTTGTACTTGTGCCAGCCCTCGGGGACGTCGGCCGGCTCGGAGGTCTCGGGGCTCGGGGAGGACTCGGGGGACGGGGACGTCGTCGCCCCGTCCGAGGCGGACGCGGACGGCTCGCCGGAGGAAGGCGCGGCCGAGGAGGGCGCCGAGGTGGAGGGATCCTTGGTGGTCTTCCCCGTCGTCGCCGGGCCCGACCCGGCGGCGGTCTCGTCCCCCGAGCCGTTCTCGCCCGCCAGCAGGCCGAGGTAGCCCGCGACGCCCGCGATGACCAGCAGCGCGGGGATGAGGATCAACGCGACCTTCAGCGTGCCGTTCGACGACCGCGGTGGGGCCGGGGTGGTGGTGGGCACCTCGTGCCACGCCGCCTCGCCCTGCGGGGGCACCGTCGCAGGCGCCTGCCTCAGCCCGGCGATCGGGCTCCCGGCGGCCGCGATCCCGGCGGCGCCCGAGGCGTCCTGTGCCCGGTCCGCCGTGGCGGCACGCCGCTCATCGCCCGCGCCCGGCACGGACCCGCGGCTCGCGGGGGACCGGGACGTCTCGGTGCCGTCCGCTCCGGCGCGGTCGCCCGTCCGCTCCGTACGGCTGTCGCCCCCGGCCCCGGAGCCGGTGGAGGCGGACGACGCCGAACCCGCCGCGCCCTTCGGCGTGGCGCTCGTGACGGAAGCCGCCGAGAGCGACCCCTCGCCGGAGGAGGTGCCGGAATCCTTCGTCTTCCCGGAGGCGACGGCGGGGGCGATCTTGGTGGAGCCGTCCTGGATGCCGGCTTCCGCCGCTGCCGGACCGCCTTCCTTCCCGGGCTTCTCCCTCGCGGGGGTGCCGCTGGAGGGCGTCGTACGGGCGGGCGGGGCGGCCTGCGCGCCGGTCTCCGGCATGGACGCCGGCGCGTTCCCGGCCTTTCCCTGAGCCGGGCCGCCCTCCTGCTCCGGTGCCAATTCGTCGCGTATGACCGGGAGGGGCGAGGTGATCTCGCCGGGGCCCGCGGCGTCGCTTCCGGCATCGGCCCCGCTGCCGTCGCGCTCGGCCGCCGCTCCCTCGCCTGCGGGCGTACGGCCCGATCCCGCCGCCTCGTCGCGCTCCGCGGGCGTCGCGGGACGCTCGTCGCGGCGGGCGGAGGACACGGGCGGGTACGGCGCCGCGCCCCGTGACGCATTGCCCTGGCGGGAGGCGGGCGTTTCCGGCTTCGCGTCCTCCGGCGTCGTGGGCCGCGGCGAAGCAGGCTCGGCGGGCGCGGCGGCGGGCTGGGTCAGCTCCCGCGACGCCCGCTTGAGCAGCCGCGTCAGTTCGTCGTAGCCGGGCCGGTCGGCGGGCTCCTTGCCGAGCATCCCCAGCAGCACGGGACCCAGCGCGCCCGCGCGCCGCGGCGGGGCCGGGGCATCGTTCAGCACGGCGTGCATGGTGGCCATCGCCATGCCCCGGTCGTGCGGGGGCTTGCCCTCCACCGCCGTGTAGAGCGTGGCGCCGAGCGACCACAGGTCCGACTCACGCTGCGCGGCCTCGCCGCGGAGCCGTTCCGGGGCGATGAAGGCGGGGGTGCCGACGAGGCCGGTGCGGGTCATGGTGGAGTCGGCTTCGAGCCTGGCGATGCCGAAGTCGGTCAGGACCACCCGGCCGTCGTCGGTGAGCAGCACGTTCTCGGGCTTGACGTCGCGGTGCAGCACGCCCTGGCGGTGGGCGGCGCGCAGCGCGTCGAGGATCTGCAGGCCGATCTCGACGGTGCGCTCGGGGGGCAGCGGGCCGTCCTCCCTGATCACCTGCCCGAGCGAGCGGGACGGCACCAGCTGCATGATGATCCAGGGCCGGTCGTCCTCTTCGATCACGTCGTGGACGACCACCACGTTCGGGTGGGTGAGGCGGCCGGCGGCCCGGGCCTCGCGCATGGTCCGGCGATTGAGGTCGCTGAGCTCGTCGCCCATGGCGCTGTCGTAGCGGACCTCCTTGACCGCGACCGCGCGGTCCAGCAACTGGTCGTGGGCGCGCCAGACGACGCCCATGCCACCTCGGCCGATCGGCTCCATCAACTGGTACCGGCCTCCGACGAGCCGGCCTTCCGCACGCGACACTCGAACCCCTTCCTGGACCCATGAATCGTCCCACGGATGGCAAAGGGATCAACCGCGTCCATGACGGGCGATCCCGGAATCCGAGACAGATCGGTTCGAGTCGTGGCCCGTCGCTGCTAAGGTCCTTGTTATGGGTAGGTACAGCTCGTTTACGAGGCCGGCTCCGGGAGGGCCGGTCGCGTGACGTGAGCTAGCGACCATCCGGAGCCGGCCTGAGGCAGGGACGCCAGCGTCTCTGCCTTTTTCGTTCTCGGAAGTCCGATCTCAGCCCCATGTCAGACGGCCGGTTCCGCGGGGCCGGTCCACGGAGGAGCCCACATGTCGAAGGCAGCCCAACTCGACCGCGACGCCGTACGGATCGGCGATCTCGTGATCGGCGACGGGCTTCCCGTTGTGGTCATCGGGGGGCAGGACGCCCGCTGGCTGCGCCTGCGCGGCGACGGCGGCCCTCCCGGCGACGGGGTGGGCCCGGCGCGGGACACCTCGGGGGACGGAGCGATCGCCGAGGCCAGGGCGCGCTGGGCGGGCCCGCTGCTGGTGGAGCCCGCCTCTGTCGCCGACCTGCCCGCCGTGGCCCGGCACGCCGACGGGGTGGTGGTCGGGGCGGCCTGGGCGGGCGACCCCGATCTCGTCCGCGCGGCGGCCAGGCTCGGGCTCCCCGTCGTCCTCCAGCGGGGAATCGTCCAGCACGGGCGCGCGGCGACGCTGGAGGAGTGGCTGGCCGCGGTGGACGACTGCGCGGCCGAGGGCAACGAGGCGGTCGTGCTCTGTGAGAGCGGCGGGCGCAGCGAGCCGGAGGACGCCGCGCCCGACCTCGGGCTCATGCGCGCCGCGCGGGAGCGCGCCGGCCGCCCGGTGCTCGCCGGGCTGGGCGGCGACGGCGGGCTGGCGGACGCGGCGGTGGCGGCGGGGGCGGACGGCCTGCTGGTCGGCCCGGGCGCGCCCGCGGGGGCCCTCGCGGCGGCGCAGGACGCGGTGACCGTCATGGCGGCGCTCGTACGGCCGGGGGATCCCGAGACCCTCGACGCCGCCCGGGCCGCGATCGACCGGGTGGACGCGGCCCTCGCCACGCTCCTCGAACGCCGGGCCGCGCTGGCCGGGCGGATCCAGCGGCTCAAGCCGGTCGGCGGGTTCCGGGGGCGGGACATGGAGCGCGAGCGGCGCCTCGTGGCGGCCATGGCCCGCCGGGCCCCCAGCCTCGGCGCGGGGCTGCTCGCCCCCATCATGAACGCCGTGATCGAGGCCGGGTTGCGCCTGTCGGAGGAGAAGCGGGACGGCGAGGAACGGAGATAGGATTCTGTTTCACCTGAATCCCACTGGTTCGCGATCACGACGGTAGGCTCCGGTCCGCGGCCCGGTGACGATGGGGGTCGCATGGGTGATTCGTTTGTTCATCTGCACGTCCACAGCGAGTATTCGATGCTCGACGGAGCGGCGCGGCTGAAGCAGATGTTCAAACTCGTGGGCGAGCTGGAGATGCCCGCGATCGCGATCACCGACCACGGCAACATGCACGGCGCCTACGACTTCTACAAGCAGGCGACCGGCGCAGGGGTGAAGCCCATCCTCGGCATCGAGGCGTACGTCGCGCCCGAGTCGCGGATGCAGAAGAAGCCGGTGCTGTGGGGCGAGCCCCACCAGGAGAGCGACGACGTGTCGGCGGGTGGCTGTTACACCCACATGACCATCTGGGCGCGCGACAAGACCGGGTTGCACAACCTGATGAAGCTCAGCTCGCGCGCCTACACCGAGGGCTTCGTCCGCAAGTGGGCCCGGATGGACGCCGACATCCTCGCCGAGCACGCCGAGGGCCTGATGGCCACCACTGGCTGCCCGTCCGGAGAGGTGCAGACCCGGCTGCGGCTCGGCCAGTACGACGAGGCGCTCAAGGCCGCCGCGAAGTTCCAGGAGATCTTCGGGAAGGACGACTACTTCCTGGAGATCATGGACCACGGCCTCGACATCGAGCGGCGGGTCCGCGACGGCCTGGTCCGGATCAGCCGCGAGCTGGACATCCCCCCGGTGGTCACCAACGACTCCCACTACACCTACGAGTCGGACGCCGCCGGCCACGACGCCCTCCTGTGCGTGCAGACCGGCAAGCAGCTCGGCGACCCCGACCGGTTCCGGTTCGACGGCACCGGCTACTACCTCAAGACCGCCGACGAGATGCGCGCGCTCGACTCCTCCGGCATCTGGCAGGAGGGGTGCCGCAACACGCTGCTGGTGGCCGAGAAGATCGAGCCCGAGGGCTTCTTCCCCTACCGCAACCTGATGCCGACCTACCCGATCCCGGAGGGATTGTCGGAGGAGGAGTACTTCCGGCAGCAGGTCTGGGAGGGCATGAAGCGCCGCTTCCCCGGCGGCGTGGACGAGGAGCACCGCACCTGGGTCGAGAACGAGCTCGGCGTCATCCTCCAGATGGGCTTCCCGAGCTACTTCCTCGTGGTCGCCGACTTCATCATGTGGGCCAAGAACAGCGGCATCCGGGTCGGTCCCGGCCGTGGCTCGGCCGCCGGCTCGCTGGTCGCGTACGCGCTGGGCATCACCGACCTCGACCCGATCCCGCACGGCCTGATCTTCGAGCGGTTCCTCAACCCCGAGCGTGTCTCGATGCCCGACATCGACGTCGACTTCGACGAGCGCCGGCGCGCCGACGTGATCCGCTACGTGACCGAGAAGTGGGGCGCCGACAAGGTCGCCATGATCGCCACGTTCGGCACCATCAAGGCGAAGGCGGCCGTGAAGGACGCGGGCCGCGTCCTCGGCTACCCGTACGCGCTGGGCGACCGCATCTCCAAGGCGTTCCCCCCGGCGGTGACGGGCAAGGACATCCCGCTGTCGGGCATCTTCGACTCCGGCCACCCGCGCTACAACGAGGCGGGCGAGCTGCGCAAGCTGTACGAGGAGGACGTCGACGTCAAGTCGACGATCGACCTCGGGCGCGGCCTGGAGGGCCTGATCCGGCAGACCGGCGTGCACGCCGCGGGCGTCATCATGTCGGCCGAGCCGCTGACCGACCACATCCCGATCATGCGCCGCGACTCCGACGGCGCGATCATCACGCAGTTCGACTACCCGACCTGCGAGACGCTCGGCCTGCTGAAGATGGACTTCCTGGGCCTGCGCAACCTCACGATCATCGACGACTGCCTGAAGATGATCGAGGGCAACACCGGGAACACGATCGAGCCGCTCGATCTCCCGCCCGACGACACCAAGACGTACGAGCTGCTGGCCAAGGGCGACACGCTCGGCATCTTCCAGCTGGACGGCGGCGGCATGCGCACGCTGCTGCGGCTGATGAAGCCCGACAACTTCGAGGACATCTCCGCGGCCCTCGCGCTCTACCGGCCCGGCCCGATGGGCGCCAACTCGCACACCAACTACGCCCTGCGCAAGAACGGCCAGCAGGAGATCATCCCGATCCACCCCGAGCTGGAGGAACCGCTCAAGGACATCCTCAACACGACCTACGGCCTGATCGTCTATCAGGAGCAGGTCATGGCCATCGCGCAGAAGGTGGCCGACTACACGCTCGGCGGCGCCGACCTGCTCCGCCGCGCCATGGGCAAGAAGAAGAAGTCCGAGCTGGACAAGCAGTTCGAGTTCTTCGAGAAGGGCATGAAGGAGAACGGGTTCTCCGCGGCGGCCGTCAAGGCCCTGTGGGACATCCTTCTCCCGTTCTCCGACTACGCGTTCAACAAGGCCCACACCGCCGGATACGGCCTGGTGTCGTACTGGACCGCCTATCTCAAGGCCAACTACCCGGCCGAGTACATGGCGGCGCTGCTGACCAGCGTCAAGGACGACAAGGACAAGTCGGCGCTCTACCTCAACGAGTGCCGCCGCATGGGCGTCAAGGTTCTCCCGCCGGACGTCAACGACTCCGACTTCGACTTCACCCCGCGCGGCACCGGCATCCGGTTCGGCCTGTCGGCCATCCGCAACGTCGGCGCGAACGTCGTGGACGGGATCATCGCGACGCGCAAGGAGAAGAGCAGGTTCACCGACTTCAAGGACTTCCTGCGCAAGGTCCCTGCGATCGTCTGCAACAAGCGCGTCATCGAGTCGCTGATCAAGTCGGGCGCGTTCGACTCGTTCGGGCACGTGCGCAAGGGCCTGCTCATGGTGCACGAGCAGGCCGTCGACGCGATCACCGACATCAAGAAGAACGAGGCGATCGGCCAGGACTCGCTGTTCGGCGCGATCGACGGCGCCGAGGACCAGACCTTCGACGTGCAGATCCCGCCGGGGGAGTGGGACAAGACGACGCTGCTGCAGTTCGAGCGGGAGATGCTCGGCCTGTACGTCTCCGACCACCCGCTGTTCGGCGTCGAGCACATCCTGTCGGCGGGCGCCGACTGCTCGATCGCCGCGCTGCAGGACGACAGCCGCCCCGACGGGCAGGTCGTCACGGTCGGCGGCATCCTGTCGGGCCTGCAGCGGAAGGTGACCAAGAAGGGCGACACCTGGGTCCTCACCATGCTGGAGGACCTGGAGGGCTCCATCGAGGTCATGATCTTCCCGTCGGCCTACCAGCTCTGCGCGACCGTGCTCGCCGAGGACGCGATCGTCTTCGTCAAGGGCAGGATCGACAAGCGGGAGGACGTCGCGAAGATCATCGCGATGGAGGTGACCGCGCCGGACCTCACCGTCGAGTCGGGCGGGCCGCTGGTGGTGAGCATGCCGATCAACCGCTGCACGCCGGCCGTCGTCGGCCGGCTCAAGGAGGTGCTCACCACCCACCCCGGGACCACGGAGGTCCACCTTCAGGTGCACAACGGGCCGCGTACGACGGTCATGCGGCTGGACGACCGGCTCCGCGTGAGCCCGTCAGCCGCCCTGATGGGCGACCTCAAGCAACTGCTCGGCCCGGCCTGCCTCGCCGGTTGACCGGCCGCCGCCGTCCCACGTCTCAGCCGACGTTGCAGCCGGGGATGAGTACGTCGCCGAGGCGTCCGTCGTCGCCGCGCAGCACGGCGTGCGGAAGGTCGTCCACCCAGTCGCGCACCGGCTCGGACTCGTCGCCGGTACACGCCTCCCGGCGGGGTGGCTCCGTACGGCCCGCCTGCGACAGGGCGCGCACCTCCCGGCACTCCCGCTCGGCGGCGAGATCCTCGAAGATCGACAGCGCCTCGGCCAGGCTGCGGCCGGCCTCCTCCGGCCCGGCCGCCAGGCCGAGCGCCGTCAGCGCCCGGGCCCGGTGGTAGGGGTCGCCCAGTTCCGCGAACAGCTCGACCGCGCGCCGGCCCCACGCGAGAGCGGACGGTGCGTGGCAGACCGGGCACCTGTTCCGGTAGGCCGTGCACAGGTTCATGAAGATCATCGCCTGCGCGTGACGATCGTCGAGGTCCCGTGCGGCGGCGAGGGCGGCGCACAACTGCCAGAGGATGTAGGTGGGCGTGCGGTCCGGGCGGCCCGCCAGGTAGGTGAGCGCGAGATTGACCCGCGCGTGCATGAGAGCGGTCCGGTTGCCCAGCCCGAGTCCGTCGAGCCGCTGGAGCAGCGTGACGGCCTCGGTCAGCACCCGGGCCGCCTCCGGGTGACGCCGCCTCGCGCGCAGCGCGTCCCCCAGCGCGACGGCCGCCTGCGCCCTGCCGCGAAGGTCGCCCGCGAGGGCGCAGATGCGGCGGTCGCGGCGGTGGCAGGCCTCCGCCTTGGCCAGGGCTCCCATCCGCAGGTACGTCAGTCCGAGGTTGTGCAGCACCGGGCTGCGGGCGCGGTCGTCGCGCGCCAGGCCGAGGGCCGTGCGCAACTGGGCGGCGGACTCGTCGTAGCGGTGAGCGAGGCGGTAGGCGTTGCCCAGAGTCACGGCCGCCGCGAGCGCGGCGCCGGGCCCGAGCCTCATCGCCGCCTCCACGGCGGCCAGGGCCGTGGCGATCCACTCGTCGGTGCGACGGCGGAACTCGAAGTAGGGGGCGAGGTCCACCGCGAGTGCGTGCGACCGCGCCCAGTCGCCGCGCCCGGCGGCGGCGGTGACGGCCGCCACGAGCGTGCGTCCCTCGGCGTCCAGCCACGTCACGGCCTCCTCCCGGGAGGCGAACGTCGCCTCCCGCCGGGCGTGTCCTTCCCGCCGTGCCTGGGCCTCCGGAAGGGACAGCCACGCTCCGGCCGCACGGGCCCGGGAGCAGCAGTGGCCGAGGAGCCGGTCCGACGCCTCCTCATGCCGGTCGGGCCCCGCCTGGTCGCGGGCCCGCTCCTCGGCGTACAGGCGGACGAGGTCGTGCATGCGCCACCGGCCGTACGCGCCGCCGCGCTCGACGAGATGCGCGCGGTGCAGGGCCTCCAGGAGGCGGCGGGCACGTCGCGGCTCGCGGTCCGCGACGACGGCGGCGGCGTCGGTGGACAGGTCGGGGCCGGGGGCGGCGGTCATCAGCCGGAACAGCCGGGCCTCCTCCGCGTCCAAGCGGCGGTAGGACAGCTCGAAGGCCGCGCGCACCCCGCGGTCCTCGTACGACAGCTCGTCGAGCCGGGTCGCGGCCTCCTCCAGGTCCTCGGCCATCGCCCGCAGGGGACGGGCGGGATCGGCGGCCAGGAGCGCGGCCACGATCCGCGCGGCCAGCGGAAGCCCTCCGCACAGACCGGCGATGTCCGCCGCGGCGGCGGGCTCCCGGGCGACCCGGGTGTCGGCGTCGCCGAGCGCCAGGCGAAGCGCGCGGGCCAGGAGTTCGACGGCCGCGCCGGGCGCGAGCATGCCGAGGTCGAGGATGCGCGCCCCCACGTCCAGCGTGTGCCTGGAGGTGATCAGGACCTTCCCTGCGCCCGGCAGCAGCGGCCTGACCTGCTCGGCCGAGGAGGCGTTGTCGAGGACCAGCAGGATCGGCCGGCCCTGCTCGGCGTACGCGTCGAGCACCGTCGCGAAGAGCCGGGCCCGGTCCTGGGTCTCGGGAGGGACGCGTTCGGGGTCCAGCCCCAGCGCCCGCAGCAGCTCTCCGAGCACCTCGCCCGGCCGTGCGCAGCATTGCCGCCCTTGTCCGGTCCGATCGTGCTGTCCGGGGTGGTTGTGGTCTTCGGGGTGGCACGGCAGGTCGGCGTAGCCCTGGAGGTCGGTGAACAGCACGCCGCCGGGGAACCAGCCGCGCTCTCGCGCGAGGTGCGCGGCCTGCAGGGCCAGCTCGGTCTTGCCGGCTCCGCCGAGACCCGTGACGAGGGCCGTGCGCGGGTGGTCCGGCTCGGCGCGCGTGCTGTCCCCAGCCGGGTCGAGCAGGTCGAGCAGCGTGGCCAGCTCGTCGTCCCTGCCGGTGAAGGCCTCCGCCCGCGGGGGCGCCCCGGACAGTGCCGGGGTCACCTGCGGGGGAAGCCGGACGGTGACGGTGTGGCCCTGGATCACCGCGTTGAGGAAGAGCCCGCCGCTGATCGTGTTGCGGGTCGCGGCCACGCGTTCAGTCCTTCCCCGCGCGCTCGTCCGGCACGGCCGGGCGGGGACCGGAGACGACCGGCCCGGTGATCGTGTGCCCCTGGATGACCGGGCCGTGGATCGTGCCGCCGCTGATCTCGTTGTGCACCGCGGTGCGCACGTCGCCGCTCACCGCTCCCGCGCCGCTCGCCGGTGCGTGCGCCTCCTGCCGGCGCGCCAGCAGCAGTCCCCAGACCCCGACGCCCAGGCCCGCCAGGCCGACGAAGAGCCCGATGACGCTCGCGAGCTTGTCGGCCTTGTCGAGGCCCACCGAGGAGAGGTACACGGCGAGCGCCGAGCCGGCGCCGAGCGCGGCGATCCCGCCGGCCCATGTGAGAACACGTGTGAGAACACGTCCGCGCATGCCCCCATCATCGCCCTCCGCCCCCCTTCGCGGCAGGCACGACGGCGACCGCCGCCGAGAACGGCGATCATCCGCTCAGGCGTGACGCCGCACGCGGTGGACAGGATGGTGGCGTCGAGCAGGTGCTTCGGCTCGACGGGTTCCCCGGTTCCCCGCCCGATGCTTCACCGCGTGCTCCGCGCCGCGGGCCGCCCGCGGGTGCCGATCGTCCTGGTTTACGGCGTGGTGCCGGCCGTCCTGGTTCACGGTGTGGTGCCGGCCGTCCGCCGCGCGAGTGCCGGTCCCTCTTCCGGCCGTGGGACGACCGGACCGGTGGCCGGACGTGGCGGGCGGGATGGCGCGCGCCGGCCGGTGACTGCCTCCCTTCGTCCCGGCACGGGGGCGGGCGAGGCTCGTCCAGCTTGTCCTGCCGGCCGTCGCCGACGCCCCGCCGGAGCCCGTACGGACCGGCGCGCGGGGCGAGGAGCCACGGGCCACCGACTGGGCTCCGGTGGTGACCGGCGAGTGACGGGCGGAGCCGCGGGTGTGGGTGACCGTGGTGGGGCGGCTCGGAGGGGCGGCGGGAGCGGCCCGGACGCCTCCGGCGCCGGATGCGGCACTGCCGCCTGCGGAGGTGGAGGTGCTCGCGTGGCCCGCGGCCAGGGGAGTGGTCCTGGCGGTGCCGGAAGCCTCCTCGGCGTCGTTCGCCGCGCCGTCCGTCGCGTCCTCCTTGTGAGCCGACGCGCTGTCGCCGTCGTCGTGCTTCCCGTGCTCGGCCTCCCGCTTCTTCTTCTCCTTCTCGCGCTGCTTCTCCAGCGCCTCCTTCAGGCCGGGCGTGAAGCCGCCGCCGAACCGGGCCATGTCCGGCGGGACGAAGCCGTACGCCGGGGTGTCCCGCAGGGCCGCGCGCATCGAGTCCACCCAGATCGGACCGGGCAGTGATGCGCCCTGCACGGCGCCGTAGTAACGGCCGCCGATGGTGACGCCGGTGAGCGGATAGCGGTAGGAGCCGCGGATGTCGCCCACGCTGACGGCGGCGGCGAGGCCGGGCGTGTACCCGGCGAACCAGGCCGAGGTGTAGCCGTTGTTCGTGCCCGTCTTGCCGGCGGCCGGCCGGCCGATGGACTGGCCGCGCATCGTGCCCTTGGTGAAGACTCCCGTGAGCACGTGGCTCACCGCGTCGGCGACCTCGGGTTCGATCGCGGTCACGCAAACCGGCGGTATCTCGGTGCGGGTGCCGTCGCGCTCCACGACGGCGCCGATGGCCATCGGCCGGCAGTAGCGGCCGCGGGCGGCGAACGCCGCGTACGCCGCCGCCACGGTCGTCGGGTCCATCTCGTTGGCCCCCAGCGTGAACGTCGGCACCTCGTGGAGGGGCGTGCCGTCCGCCCGCCTGATGCCGAGCGACTTGGCCGTCTGCACGACGTCGCACAGGCCGACCTCGCGTTCCAGCCGCATGTAGAAGATGTTCACCGACTGCCAGGTGCCCATCTCCAGGCTGTACGGCCCGCCGCCGCCCTCGCCGCCGGCGTTGTGGATGACCGTGTGCGGGTCGTTGACGGCCCTGCCCGAGCAGTCGCGGTAGCCGTACGACGGGACGTACGCGCCGGGGATCGTGAAGCCGTCGCCGAACCGCATCCCCTGCTTGAGCGCGGTGGCCAGCGTGAACACCTTGAACGTGGAGCCCGCCTGCAGGCCGAGCCCGCCGCCGTGCGCGGTGTCGGCCGCCAGGTTGTAGGTGGTGCTCGGCCCGAGGTCGCGGTCGTGCGGGTTGCGCCCATACCGCTTGCTCACCGCCATCGCGCGGATGAGCCCCGTGCCCGGCTCGATCATCGTCTCCGACGCCACCTGGTTGTCGCGCGGCCTGACCCGCGCGGCGATGGCACGCTCCGCGGCCCGCTGCGCGACCGGGTCGATGGTCGTCCAGATGGTCAGCCCGCCCCGCTGGAGGCGCCGCTCCCGGTCGGCCCTGGTGTATCCGAACGCGGGGTTGGTGAGCACCTCGCGCTCCACGTACACGCAGAAGAAGGGGTCGGCGCTGCCGGCGCAGCCGCCGGGCTCGGGACGCAGGCGCACCCCCAGCGGCTCGGCCGCGGCGGTGCGCGCCGCGTCCTTGCCGATCACCCCCAGCTCGGCCATCCGGCCCAGGACCAGGTCGCGCCGGGCACGCAGCCGGTCTCTGTGCTCGTCGCCCAGCGAGGGATCGGTGTCGTACGGCGTGCGCACGGCGCCGGCGAGCGTCGCGGCCTGTGTGAGCGTGAGGTCGGCGGCGTCGACGCCGAAGAACCGCTTGGCCGCCGCCTGGACGCCGAACGCCCCCGCGCCGAAGTAGGCGATGTTGAGGTAGCGCTCGAGGATCTGGTCCTTGGTGTATTTGCGCTCCAGCGCCAGCGCGTACCGCAGCTCGTCCAGTTTGCGGCGGAACGAGCGGACGAGGGCCTGCGCCCGCTCCTGCTCCGACTCGGCCTGGTTCAGCATGATGTTCTTGACGAGTTGCTGGCTGATGGACGAGCCGCCCTGCCGGATCCCGCCGGCCCGGGTGTTGGTGACGAAGGCCCGCAGCGTGCCCTTGAGGTCCAGGCCGCCGTGCTCGTAGAACCGGGCGTCCTCGATGGCCACGATGGCCTGGCGCATGACCGGGGCGACGGCGCTCAGCGGCACCGACTGCCGGTTCTGGTAGTAGAACTGGGCGATCTGGTGCCCGTTGCGGTCGAGCAGCCGCGTCACCTCGGGCAGCGGCTCCTCGCGCAGGGGCGTGGGCAGGTCGGTGAAGGTGGAGGCCGCGCTCTTGGCCGCCAGGCCGGCCCCGCCCACGTAGGGCATGACCAGCCCGGCGACCAGCGTGCCCCCGGCCGCGCCGCACATGCCCAACGCGAGGACGGTGCTGAGAAGACGAGAGGTCACGGGATATCAGTGCGACCTCTGGCGTTTCTCCAAACCCGGGGGCCGCAAAGCTTTACGTGAGTCTGTTGATCTTCAACCCGAGGGAGGTGAACTGTTCGAACGGTCTGTGGTAACCGCGTTCGATGTGGTTGACGCCCCGCAGGGTCGAGGTGCCCTCGGCCACGGCGGCGGCCAGCACCGCGGAGAACCCGGCGCGGATGTCGGGGAGCGTGACGTCGGCCCCGCGCAGGTTGGAGACTCCGCGTACGACCGCCGAGTGCTTGGCGTTGGTGTCGTGGTAGCGGCACGCCGGTCCGCCCAGGCACTGGGCGAACACCTCGATCTCGCACCCCATCTTCTGCAGCGCGGGCACGTACACGAGCCGGTTCTCGAACACCGTCTCGTGCAGCACCGACATGCCCTCGGCGCGGGTGAACAGCACCATCAGCGGCGTCTGCCAGTCCGTCATGAAACCGGGGTGGGTGTCGGTCTGCACCGCCGCCGCGCGCAGGCCGTCCGGGGCGGAGGCGCACAGCCAGTCGTCGGTTATCTCGAACCGCGCGCCCATCCTCGCCAGCGTGGTGATGGCGGTGACGAGCCGGTCCTGGTGGCAGCCGTGCACGCGCACCTCGCCGCCCGTCACCAGGCCCGCCACGAGGTAGGAGAACGCCTCGATGCGGTCGCCGGCCAGCCAGGTGGAGGCGCCGTGCAGGCGCTCGACGCCCTCGATGACGATGCGGCGGTCGGGGCTCAGCTCGATCATCGCGCCCATGCGCTGGAGGAACAGCGCCAGCTCCACCACTTCGGGCTCCATCGCCGCGCCCTTGATGACGGTCTTGCCCTCCGCCAGCACCGCCGTCATGAGGATCGTCTCGGTGGCGCCCACGCTGGGGTAGGGGAGCGAGATGCGGCTGCCGCGCAGCCGGGCCGCCTTGGCGGTGATGCCCTTGTCGCCGACCTCGATCTCCGCGCCCATCGACCGCAGCGCCTCGACGTGGAAGTTGACCGGCCGCCTGCCGATCGGGTCGCCGCCGACGAGGGGGACGAACGCCTCGCCCGCCAGGTGCAGCAGCGGTCCGAGCATCAGGATCGGGATGCGGTTGAGCCCGGTGTACTCCTCCGGCACCCGCGGCCTGATCTCGGTGCCCCGCTCGATGGCGATCTCACCCGGAGTGATCTCCACGTGGATGCCGAGGGCTTCGAGCATGGCGGCGGTGAGCCCCACCTCGCCGACCTCGGGGGCGTTGTGCAGAGTGCTCGGACCTGTGCCGAGCATCGCCGCCACCATGTGTTTCGAGACCGCGTTCTTCGATCCCCGGACCTCCACGTCCCCCCGCAGCGGGCCGGACGGGTCGATCTGCCAAACCTCTTCGCTCACTCGGCCTCCTCGCACACGATGCCGCGTGTCCCCTGCACCCGGCTCCAGCAAGAGTAACGGGACCGGACCCGATAACCAGGTGGGTACTATCGGGACGGTGCGGCATCTGAGGGGCAATCTGGCGACGACCGTCGTTACCGTCCTCGTGCTCGCCGTCCTCGGCGTGGTCGCCGGATACGTGTGGTCGGCGCTCGCCCCCGCCACGCAGTACGTGCTGATCGACGGGACGCCGCATCTGGCCGATCCCGAGACGCAGTCGCTCATCGAGGCCGACGGCTGGTTCACCGTGGTGACCGGCGTGTTCGGCCTGGTCTGCGGAATCGCGGGGTACGTGCTGTCGCGCGGCCGGCCGGTCGAGGTCCTCGTCGGGCTCGCCGCCGGCGGGCTGCTCGCCGGATACGTCGCGATGCTGGTCGGCGGCACGGCCAAGGGCGGGATCCAGGCGGCGGGACCGGGTGGCTACACCACCACGACGTCGCTGGACCTGACCGCGTACGGCGTGCTGTTCGCCTGGCCGCTCGTGGCCACCGCGGTCTTCTGGGTCATCGAGTTCGCCGTGACCTACAACCAGCGGGGCCGCTGAGTCCTGACCACGGCCCGTCGGCCGGCGGGTCCCCTCCCGCCGAGTCGCCACCGGGCCGTGGTGCTGTTTCCGGACGGGCCCCGGTAGCCGCCCGGGAAACGATCAGGTCGAGTCGCCCGTGCCGTCGTTGTCGCCGTACCGGACATTCGTGCGCCGGCCGCTCATCATGGTCACCGGCGCGGTCACCCGCGCAGCCGAGTCTCTTCCTCTCACGGACGCCTCTCCGTTGATGCGATCGCCGACGGGCAAAGCCTGTCGGGGCCGGATCGGCACGACAACGGGTTTCATCCCTGCCTGAAAGGGCCGGGGGTGCGGGGCGCGGGAACGAGTCCCTTCGCGCGGCCCGGGCGTCCGGGCGTGCGGTTCCCGGGTTCGGGAGGTGAGGCCATTCAGTCCTTGACGGCAGGTCCGGCACTGCCATGATCATCATCATGTTGAGACTGGAGTTCACCGATGCCGATCTGCGCCAGATCACCGTGGCCGCGACTCCGGACGCGGTGCTCGAGACGGCCCTCAGCGTGCGCCGGCTGCGCACCGGGCCGCGCGGCGGGAGCCGGTCACTCCCGGGTCTGCGGCAGCTGCACCACCTGGTGAACGGAAGCTTGGCGGCCCGGGCGGGGGTGCTCCTCGAGGTGGTCCAGTCGGAGGGTTTCCTCCCGGACTTCCTGCTGCAGCCGGCGGCCCGCGACCTCGCCACCGGAGTGGAGCTGATGGCTCAGGTGCCCGCGGCGCAGTTCGCCGCCGACTTGTCCGAGCTGCCCCCGTGCCCCACGCCGAGCCGCTGGTTCCGGGAGCTGGCGTCCGGGGCCGTCGCGGCGCGGCGGACGCTCGCCGACGACCTCCGCACCTACTTCAGCTCGTCACTGGCGCCCGTGTGGCAGACGGTTCAGGCCGCCGCGGCCGCCGACCGCTCCCTGCGTGCCGAGACCCTGCTTCGCGGCGGGGTCGACGCGCTGCTCGCCACCCTCAACACCCGCTGGCACTGGCAGCCTCCCGTGCTGCACATCCCGTCACGTCTCAGCTACGACGTCCCGCTGTGCGGGCGAGGGCTGCTGCTGATCCCCTCGTACTTCGCGCCGACGTCCCTGCTGACCTGGCGGCCCGGCCAGTCCACCGTGCTGGTCTACCCGATCTGCCACGACGACGACCGGGTCGGCTCCGCCGACGCACTCGGCCCTCTGCTCGGCCGCACCCGGGCGGCCGTCCTGGCCGCCCTGCGCGATCCGGCGACGACGACCGCCCTGTCCGAACGGGTCGGGGTGTCCCTCGCCTCCGCCAGCCAGCACGCCACAGTCCTGCGGAATGCCGGGCTGGTCTCCACGACCCGGATCGGCGGAGCCGTCCTGCATGCGCTGACCCCCTTGGGCGCGGCCCTCCTGCGGGGGGACGCGGTGGCCGGTTGAGCCGGCGGCCGGTGAGCACGGCCGGTGGGGAATCGCGCCCGGGTTCCGGCGGAAGTGCTCTCAGCAGAGCCGGGGCTCGGTCCGCCAGAGGCCGGTGGCCCGCTCGAAGGCGTGCCCGAGGCGCAGGACGTCCATGTCGGCCCACGGCCTGCCCACGATCTGCAGGCCGACCGGGAGACCGTCGGGCGTGAAACCGCACGGCACCGACATCGCGGGTGCGTGCAGCACGCTGATCCAGTAACACGACCGCATCCACGCCAGGTAGTCGGGCATCTCCACCCCGGCCACCTCCGTGACGTACGGCTGCTCGACCGGGAACGGCGGCACCTGGCTGACGGGCGCCACCAGGAAGTCGTATCGGCCGAAGAACTCCCGCATGCGGTGGAACAGCCCGGTGCGCAGCCGCTCGGCCCGGGCGAGGTCGGCCCCGGTGACCTTCCGCCCCTGCTCCACGTTCCAGGCCACGTTGGGACCCGCCTCAGGGAGGTCGCCGAAGTTCAGCGCGTAGTACCACGACCGGTAGACGCGGAACGCCTCCTCGGCGTCGGACAGGTCCAGGTCCACCTGCTCGACCTTGACTCCCAGCGCGGCCAGCGTCTCGGCGGCCCGCGCCGTCGCGGCGGCCGTGTGCGGGTCGACCGGGAGACCGCCGAGGTCGGGACTGAAGGCGACGCGGACCGCGGCGAGGTCCATGTCGAGAGGCGCCGCGAACGCCGTGCCGTCCTCGCGGATCGAGAACGGCGAGACCGGGTCGAACCCGGCGACGGCCGACATGAACAGCGCCAGGTCGCCGGCCGTGCGGGCCATCGGTCCTGGCACGCTGAGCGTGAACCAGGCCGCCGTCGCCGACTTCGCCGGCACCCGCCCCGGGGTGGGCCGCAGGCCCGCCACGTTGCAGAACGACGCGGGGTTGCGCAGCGACCCGCCCATGTCGGAGCCGTCGGCGAGCGGCACCATCCGGCACGCCAGCGCCGCCGCCGCGCCGCCGCTGCTGCCGCCCGCGCTCTTCGACAGGTCGTAGGGGTTGCGGGTCGCCCCGAACACCTCGTTGACCGTGTGCGAGCCGGTGCCGAACTCCGGGGTGTTCGTCTTGCCCAGCGCGATCCCGCCCGCCTCGCGGATGCGCCGCACGAGCGGGTCGTCCTCGGTGGGGACGTGGTCCGCGAACGCCCGCGAGCCGTACGTGGTCCGCACGCCCGCGGTGTCGGCGAGGTCCTTGTGCGCGACCGGGATGCCGTGCAGCGGGCCGCGCACCAGGCCGCGCCGCAGGTCCTCGTCGGCGCGTGCGGCCTGGTCGAGCGCCCGCTCGGCGGTCAGCGTCACGACGGCGTTGACCCGCGGGTTCGCCTCCTCGACGCGCCGCAGGCACGCCTCGGTCAGCTCGACCGCGCTCACCTCGCGCGCCCGCAGCAGCGCGGCCATCTCCGTCGCGGTGAGGTCGACCAGTTCGTTCACATTTCCCCCGTTCGGTGCGGTTCCCGGCCAGTTCTATGACCTGTGAGCCGTACGGGCGATGGCAACACTCGACAGGTTCAGACCTTGGCGATGGGGGCGGTCACGGCCTGGGCGAGCCGGACGAGGTTGCCCGGCGCGGTCTCGATCTGCAGGCCGCGCCGCCCGGCGGAGAAGTAGATCGTCTCGAAGCCGAGCGCGGACTCGTCCACCACGGTCGGCAGCCGCTTGCGCTGCCCGAGTGGGCTGATGCCGCCGACCACGTAGCCGGTGACCCGCTCCACCTTGGCCGCGTCGGCCATCGCCGCCCGCTTGCCCTTCAGCGCCGCCGCGAACGCCTTGAGGTCGAGCTTGCCCGCCACTGGCACGACCGCGACCGCCAGGCCCGCCTCCGTCTCCGCCACCAGCGTCTTGAAGATCCGCTCGTACGGCAGGCCGAGCGCGTCGGCCGCCTCCTCACCGTACGCCTGGGCGTTCGGGTCGTGGTCATAGGGGTGAAGGGTGAACTCCGCCTTCGCCTGCGTGAGGGCGACCGTCGCCGGAGTGCTCTGGCCGCCCTTGCTCTTGGTCTTGCTCACGACGGCAAGCCTAGTGCGGACGCTCCTCCCCGATCCGCCCGCTGCGGACGACCCGTCAGGGCAGGACGGAGCGCACGGCCTCGGGGGAGCGGGCCACCACGGCGGTGCCGTCGTCGGCGGTGATGATCGGCCGCTGGATCAGGATCGGGTGGGCGGCCATGGCCTCGATCCACCGCTCACGGGACGCCCGGTCGCGCGGCCACGACTCCATGTCCAGCTCGGCCGCGACGGGCTCGCCGAGCCGGGCGACGTCCCAGGGCTCCAGCCCGAGGCGGCGCAGCACCTCGGCGAGCTCCTCCGCGCTCGGCGGGTCCTCCAGGTAGTGCCGGACCGTGTATCCGGCGCCCTCGGCGTCGAGCAGCGACAGGGCCGACCGGCACTTCGAACAGGCCGGGTTGATCCAGATCTCCATGCGCTCATTGTCCCGCCCGGCTGCGCGTAAACCATTCCTCATGCCCACCCGGCGTATGGCAAAACGATCTAAAGGGGACAATCTCTTTACGTGGCCTTTGTCGATGGGAGTGGCCGGGCGCGGAAGGGCAGCGATGGAGACGGTAGGTGTGGTCGCGGGTGACGTCGCGAAGGGACAGGCATGCCTGTTCGGCGGACTGGGGGTGTGCGTCACCCTGCGGCCGGAGGGCCTGGCGGTCAACCACGGCATGAGCTACTACGGCGTCCACTGGCAGACCGTGCTGCCGTACGCGGCGGGTCTCGCCGGGGCCGCGCTGTTCACTCACCGGGCGCTGCGCGACGCGGCGGCCCGCACGCCGTCCCCGGCCCGCCTGCGGCGGATGGCCGACTCGTTCGTCGTGCTGCTGGCCGGGATCGTGCTGACGCCGTACACACTGGGCGGGGTGGTCGACTGGGCGCATCGGGGGTTGGGCGCGGCCCTGTTCGTGCTCCAGCTCCTGCTGGCCGGGCGGCTCGTCGCGTGGGCCCACGGTGACGTCGCCGGCGTCGCGTTCCTCCTGGTCCAGCTCGGCGGTGGCGTCCTCGCCGCGGTGTACGTGCTCCAGACCGAGGGGCTCCTCATCCACGGCGAGGCGACGTTCCAGCTCGGATTCGCCCTCGTGCTGGCCAGGACGCTCCCGCTGGTCGCGCCCCCGATCGCCGCGCCGCCCCCGGCCGCGGGCGGCGGTGGTCAGCCCAGGGAAATGGTGATCGGACCGCCGCGCGGGTCCGCGCCGGACAGCAGGGACGACGGCACCCGGAACACGCGGCCGGGGGAGACCGGCCACGGCAGGGTGCGGCGGGCGATCTCGCGGCCGTCCTGCGTCACCACCACCCTGGCGACGGCGCGGTGCTCGTCCGGCCACAGCAGGATCCGGCGGCGTGGCGGCGCGCCCGCGCCGGGCCTGACCAGGCCGGGGGAGACCCATCGGAACGGCGCCTCGGCGCGCAGCGCAATCCCCGCGGCGCTCCCGTCCGCGCCCGAGCCCGTATTGCCGGAAGGCCCGGACAGGTGTGCCAGGACGTGCCGCACCACGTGGCGGCCGTCGAGGGCGGCCACGTCGGCGGTGTCCACGGGGTGGACCAGGTTGCCGACGGCGAACACGCCGGGGCGGCTGGTGGCCAGGGTGTTGTCCACGACCGGGCTCCTGCTGCCCGGGTCCATCGCCAGTCCGGCCGCCCGGGCCAGCTCGTGGTCGGGAACCCAGTCGCCCGTGAACACCACCGTGTCGCAGGGCACCGTGCGGCGTTCGCCCGTGCGCAGGTCCTCGACCTCGACCGACTCCACGGCGTCGCGGCCGTTGATCCGCACGACCCTGGTGCCCGTGGCGACCGGCACGCGCAGCACGGCGCGTCCCGGCACGCTGAACGCCGCGTACGACTCGGCGCGGGCGTGCTCGCTGGTCATCAGCACCGTGCGGCAGCCCGCCTCGCGCAGCGTGAGCACGGCCGACCAGCTCACCAGCTCGGCCCCGACGATGACGGCCCGCGTGCCGACCCTGCCGTGGTGCAGGTGCACCACGTTCTGGAGCTGCCCGGTCGTCAGCACACCCGGCGGGCGGTCGCCCGGCACCATCCTGGCCGTACGGGGACGTTCCCTGGCGCCGGTCGCCAGCACGACGGCGCGGGCGTCCACCCGCAGGCGGCCCTCCGGGGTGGTGACGTCGAGGGCGTGCTCTCCAGCCCAGCCGGTGACCATGGCCGAGGTGCGCACTTGCGCCCCGGCCTCAAGCGCGCGGTTGGCCAGCAGGCGGGCGTACGCCGGGCCGGTCATCACCGTGCGCAGGTCGCGCAGGCCGTAGCCGGTGTGGTCGCTGTGCCGGGGGATGCCCCCGGCCTCGCGCTCCCGGTCGAGCACCACGACCCGCAGGCCGGCGGAGGCGAGACCGGCGGCGGCGGTCAGCCCGGAGGGGCCGCCGCCCACGACGGCGACGTCGGTGGTGAGGTTCATCGCGACTCCTCCATGGCAGCGAGGCGTTGGCCGATCTCGGCTCCGCAGAAGAAGCCCTGGCAGCGGCCCATCATGGCCCGGGTGCGGCGGCGCAGGCCGTCGATGTCGGCCGGGGGGAGCGGGGAGGCCAGGGCGTCCCTGATCTCCCCGGCGGTGACCCGCTCGCAGAAGCAGACCACGGTCCCGTACGCCGGGTCCCCGGAGATGAGGTCGTCGCACATGTACGGCCGGGGGAACGCCTCGCCGATGTTGGGCATCCGGGGCGGCTCGGGCAGCTCCTCGCGTACGGAGGTGACGAGGCCCGCCTCGGCCAGCAGCCCGGCGGCGTGCTCGGCGAGCGCCATGGACGAGGTCAGCCCGGTGGAACGGATGCCGCCGAGCACGAGGTATCGCTGCCCGGCGTCGAGGTGCACCTGGTAGTCGCCGTGCTCGGTGGCCGCCCGCAGCCCGGCGTAGGAGGCGGTGACCTCCTCCTTCAGCAGCGCCGGCATGAGCGCGAGGCCCTTGTCCACCAGGAACGCGAACCCCTCCTCGGAGGTGGAGGTGTCGGCGCGGTCGCGCAGGTCCTCCGCGGTCGGGCCGAGCATCACGTTGCCGTAGATCGTCGGGCTGATCAGCACGCCCTTGCCGCGCGAGCTGGGCACCGGCAGCACGATGCGGTTCGCCAGCGGCCTGGCCATCTTGTCGAAGACCAGCAGCTCGCCCCGGCGCGGCGTGACCGTGAACCGCTCGTGCCCGAACAGCCCGTCGACGGCGTCGGAGCCCAGCCCCGCCGCGTTGACGACCCAGCGGGCCCGCAGCGGGCCCCTGCTCGTCAGCAGCACAATCTCCTCGTCGCCGTCGCGCTGGACGCCCTCGACCCGCGTGTTCGGCAGCACGGTGGCGCCCCGCGCCAGCGCCTCGGTGGCGAACGCCAGCGTGGTGGTCCACGGGCAGATGATCGACTCTCCGGGCACGGTCAGCCCGCCGAGCGCGCCGGGGCCGAGGGCCGGGATCAGCCGGTAGACCTCGTCCGCGCCGACGATCTCGCTCTCCCGGTAGCCGTTCTTCACCGCCTTGTCCGCCAGCCCGGGGAGCGCGGCCAGCTCCTCCTCGGTCCACGCGACCAGCACCGCGCCGGTCCGCTCGACCGGGATCCCGGCGCGCTCGGCGTACCCGCCGAGCAGTTCGTACCCCCGCCGCACCAGGCGCGACTCCAGCGTGCCCGGCGTCGCGTCGAAGCCGGTGTGCAGGATCGCGGTGTTGGCCTTGCTGGTGCCGTCGCCGACGTCCGAACGCGCCTCGACCAGCGCGACCGACAGGGCGCGGCCATCCGATTCGCGCCCTGTCACCTGCCGCCCCGCCAGCTCGCGGGCCACGGCGGCGCCCACGACGCCGCCGCCGACCACCGCCACGTCGACCGTCCCGTCGGGCAGCGGCCCGGACCTGCTCACCCCTGTCACCCGTGCGCTCACGTGTCCCTCCCCGTCTCGATCGCCGCGCGGACGCCCCGCCGCCAGCGCGCCATGAACTCCTCCGCCCGCTCCGCCGGCCAGCGCGGCTCGTACGTCGTCGCCGGGGCCCACGCGGGCACGGCGTCCGCCACCGTGAGCGAGGGGGTCACGGCGAGGCGGGCCAGCGCGGCGGCGCCGAGGGCGGTCGCGTGCGGCGACGGGTAGACGTCCACCGGCGCCTGCAGCAGGTCCGCCTGGGCCTGCATGAGAGCGGCCGACCGGGTGAGCCCGCCGTCCACCCGCAGGCGGGCTAGCGGGCGGCCGAGGTCGGCCGCGACGACCGCGGCCAGATCGGCCACCTGGGCGGCGATGCCCTCCAGGACGGCGCGGATCAGGTGCCCGGGCCGGGTGGACAGCGTCATGCCGAGGAACGCGCCGGTCGCGTCCGGCCGCCACCAGGGCGCGGCCAGCCCGGCCAGTCCGGGGACGAACAGCGCGCCCTCGGCGTCGGGCGCGGCCAGCGCGTCCAGCTCGGACGCGGCGCCGACGAGGCCGAGTTCGCTCAGCCACCGCACCGCGGAGGCCGCCGTGTAGACCTGCCCGTCCACGCAGTACGGCGTGGCCCCCCTGGCCCGCCATGCCACCGACGTGGTCAGGCCGGAGGCCGAGCGCACGGCCCGCTCGCCGGTGTTGGCGAGCAGGAACGCCCCGGTGCCGTACGTGCACTTGGCCTCGCCGGCCGACAGGCAGCCCTCCGCCAGCAGCGCGGCCTGCTGGTCGACGACCAGGCCGCCGACCGGGATCTCCCCGCCGAAGGCCCCGGTCGTCCCGACGACCTCGTCGCAGGCGACGATCGCGGGCAGCCGCTCGCCGTCCAGGCCGAACAGGCCGAGCAGCTCCCCGCTCCACTCGACCGCGTCGAGGTCGAGCAGCGCCGACCTGCTCGCGGTCGCGGCGTCGGTGACGAACTCCCCGGTCAGGTGGTGGACGAGCCAGGTGTCGCTGGTCGTCACCACTCCCTCGCGGGTGAGGTTGCGGCGGATCCAGGCCATCTTGGGCGCGGAGAAGTACGGGTCGAGCACGAGCCCGGTCAGCTCGGCGATCCTCTCGGCGTGCCCGGAGAGACCGGCGCACACCTCCTCGGCCCGCCGGTCCTGCCACACCAGCGCGGTGGTCAGCGGTTCGCCGGTCGCCGGGTCCCAGGCCAGCACGGTCTCGCCCTGGTTGGCCAGCGTGACCGCGCCCACGGGCACACCCGCCGCCGCGACGGCCTCCCGCCCCGCCGCCAGCACCGAGCCGAGCAGTTCCCGCGGATCCTGCTCCACTCGCCCGCCCGGCAGGTACGCGGGGCGGACCGGCGCCTCCGCCAGCGCGAGGACGGCGCCGTCGCCGCCCACCACGATCGCCTTCGTGCCCGAGGTGCCCTGGTCGATCGCCAGTACGGCCGGCGCGCTCACAGGAGCTCCGCGGAGTCGCCGGTCTCGCGGGTCAGGCGGTCCCGCCCGCGCACCCACACGACGGCGAACACGACGGCGCCGAGCACTAGCGAGCCCAGGGCGTACACCTGCGCGGTGCGGAAGTCCGACGGGATGAGGAAGATGGCCAGCTCGATCACCAGCCAGATCACCGCGCCCGCGACGACCAGCGGCTCCCACTTCCCGAGGCGGAAGTCGTCGGGCCGCGGCCGGTGCCGCCGGCGGGTGCCGAGGTAGAGCGCGACCGTGCCTGCGTAGAGCAGGGCCGGCATGAGCGTGCCGGCCCCGAGGAGCTGCGACAGGGCGTCGGCGTTGCCGGAGAAGGCGAGCACGATGGCGATCGACGCGCCGGCCGCGAGCACGGTGGCCCAGGTCGGGCCGCCGGTGGCGCGCGGCACCCGGCTCAGCGCCCCGGAGAACGGCAGCCGGCCGTCGCGGGCCATCGAGTGGACCAGGCGGCTGCAGCTCACCATGATGACCAGGCCGCAGGCGAAGATCGCGAGGCTCACGACGACGAGGAAGGCCCGCGCCACTCCGGCGCCGAGCACGTTCTCGACCACCTGGGCGACGGGCGCGGAGGAGGCGGTGATCGACGCCACGTCGTTCCCGAGGGCGGCGGTGACCACGACGAGGAACAGCATGCCGAGGGCGACGCTGAGCAGGATCGCACGGACCATCGCCCGGGGCACCACCCGCTTGGGGTTGATCGTCTCCTCGGCGAGGTTGGCCGCCGACTCCCAGCCGACCAGCGTGAACGCGCCGAGCAGGGCCGACAGCATGAACGGCCCGAGCCAGCCGAAGTAGCCGTCGCCGGAGACGGCGCCGGTGGAGGTGAGGTTGGACCACTCGGCGTGCCCGCCGAAGATCGCGAATCCGGCGATCAGCAGCGTCAGCCCGATCATCGCGATCACCTCGGCGCTCACCGCGAGGTTGTTGATCTTCGTGGTGATCGGGGTGGACCAGATGATCAAAACCATCTGGACGACCAGCACGACGAGCGTGGTCAGCGCGCCGGCCATGGGCGTGTACTCCCAGCCGAACAGCGGGAACAGCGCCACCTGGGCGAGGCCGTAGTCGACCGCCACCGCGACGATCGCGAGGAACGCGAACGACACCCAGCCGAACCACCAGCCCAGCACCGGCGAGGCGAGCCTGCTCGCCCACTGGTAGCTGTAGCCCGACAGCGGGATGCGGCTGGCCAGCGCGCCGTACAGGAGGGCGACCGCGACCGTGCCCGCGCCGACGATCGGCCAGGTCCAGATGCCCGCGGGCCCGCCCGAGTTGAGCACGGTGCCGTACGTCGTGAACAGGCCCGTGGTGATCGAGATGAAGGAGAACGCGACGGCGAAGGACTCGAACGACTTCAGCGTGCGCGAGAACTGCTGGGCGTACCCGGCGTGGGAGATGGCCGCGTCGGCCTGATCATGCGATGCCGGGCGCGTGGAAGGATGGGTCATGGATCGTCTCCTGGCTGGAGCTGGGGAGATTGCAACGGTCCGGGCCTGGCGGCGTGGCCGCGCCGCCGGGCCACCCTACGGGTTGATTACCTCGGCACCCGCCCTGACCAGGGCGGACGCGAGTGGTTGCGGGGGTTCCGCGTTGGTGATGAGACCGGACAGGCCGTCCAGGGGGCACACCCGGTAGGCGGCGACCCTGCCGTGCTTCGAGCTGTCGGCGAGCACGTACGTCCGGGCGGTGTCGGCGAGGATCACGCGCTTGGTCGCGACCTCGTCCAGGAAGTAGTCGGTGAGCCCGGTTTCCGCATCCACCCCGCCCGAGCCGAGGAACGCCACGTCGGCGCGAAGGTCCTGGAAGAACCCCAGCGTGTGGGCGTTGGAGACGGCGAGGTCGCCCTGCCGGACGCGCCCTCCCGCCACCAGCACCTCGACGCCCGGACGGCCCGCGAGCTCGGCCGCCACCAGCAGCGAGCAGGTGGCGATCACCCCCCGGAAGGAGGGGGGGACGGCCCTGGCGACGTGGACGGCCGTGGTGCCGACGTCGATGATCACGGTCTGGCCCGGCCGCAGGAGCTGCGCCGCGAGCTCGCCGATCACGGCCTTCGCCTCCGACTGGCTGGTCGAGCGTTCCAGGTAGGACAGCTCCTCGCCGGTGCCGGACGGCGCCGAGGTCGCCCCGCCGTGCACGCGGACGAGCAGCGCGCGGCGCTCCAGGATCGCCAGGTCGCGCCGGACGGTCTCGTGGGAGACGCCGAGCAGCGCGGCCAGATCCTCGGTGCGCACGGTCCCCTTACGCCCGAGGGCTTCGATGATCCGCTGGTGGCGCTGTGCCGGAAGCAAGAGATCCGCCTTTGACCGAATGTGACTGGTATTGCCCGAGAGTGTGGATTAGTGCCCGAAAACCTGTCAAGGGTCGGGCCGGTAAAACGTGCGGCGGAGAGGATTCCCAGCTCCCGAGCGGTACGCGCGCGGGTGAAACGCCCGTCCCGAATGCTGGACACACACGGATCCGTCCCTGGTCATCCGTAGACTGGGACGGTGATTTCCCGTATCGACCTGCGCGGGTCCCTTCCTGCCGACCTGCGCGACGTGCTGCCCCGCGCCGAACTCGACGTCGAGGCCGCCCTGGAGAAGGTGCGGCCCATCTGTGAGGACGTACGCCATCGCGGCGCGGCAGCCGTACGGGAGCTGACCGCGAGATTCGACGGCGTCGAGCTGGAGTCCGCCCGGGTGCCCGCCGAGGCCCTCACGCGCGCCCTGGAGGAGCTGGACCCGGCCGTGCGCGCGGCGCTGGAGGAGTCGATCCGCCGCACCCGCCTGGTCCACCGCGACCAGCGGCGCACCGACACCACCACGCAGGTCGTGCCGGGCGGCACGGTCACCGAGCGCTGGGTGCCGGTCGACCGCGTGGGGCTGTACGTCCCCGGCGGCCGGGCCGTCTACCCCTCCAGCGTGGTCATGAACGTGGTCCCCGCCCAGGAGGCGGGCGTGCCATCGCTGGCCGTCACCTCGCCCGCGCAGAAGGAGTTCGGCGGGCTCCCGCACCCCACCATCCTCGCCGCCTGCGCGCTGCTCGGCGTCGACGAGGTGTACGCCGTGGGCGGCGCCCAGGCCGTCGCGATGTTCGCCTACGGCACCGAGGAGTGCCCCCCGGCCACGATGGTGACCGGTCCCGGCAACATCTGGGTGGCCGCGGCCAAGCGCCTGCTCAAGGGCCGCATCGGCATCGACTCCGAGGCCGGGCCCACCGAGATCGCGATCCTCGCCGACGAGACCGCCGACCCCGTGCACGTCGCGGCCGACCTGATCAGCCAGGCCGAGCACGACGTCATCGCCGCCTCCGTGCTGGTCACCACCAGTGTGGAGCTGGCCGACGCGGTGGAGAAGGAACTGCCCGGCCAGGTGGCCGCGACCCGGCACAGCGAGCGGATCACCGAGGCGCTCTCCGGCCGCCAGTCGGGCATCGTGCTCGTCTCGGGCATCGACGACGGGCTGAAGGTCGTGGACGCCTACGCCGCCGAGCACCTGGAGATCCAGACGGCCGACGCGCGCGCGGTCGCCGCCCGCGTGCGCAACGCCGGCGCGATCTTCGTCGGGCCGTACGCGCCGGTGTCGCTCGGCGACTACATGGCGGGCTCCAACCACGTGCTGCCGACCGGCGGCTGCGCCTGCCACTCCTCGGGGCTGTCGGTGCAGACGTTCCTGCGCGGCATCCACGTGGTGGACTACAGCCGCGAGGCGCTGGCCGGCGCCGCGGCGCATGTGTGCGCGCTCGCCGACGCAGAGGACCTGCCCGCCCACGGCGCCGCCGTCCGCGCCCGCTTCGACTGGGAAGTGCCCGCATGACGACCCTCGACGACCTGCCGATCCGCGACGACCTGCGCGGCAAGCAGCCCTATGGCGCGCCGCAGCTCGACGTGCCGGTCCAGCTCAACACCAACGAGAACCCCTACCCCCCGTCGGCGGCGCTGATCGACGACCTCGCCCGTGCCGTACGGCAGGGCGCGGCGACGCTGAACCGCTACCCCGACAGGGACGCCGTCGAGCTGCGCAAGGACCTCGCCGACTACCTCGGCCACGGGCTGACGGCCCGCCAGCTGTGGGCGGCCAACGGCTCCAACGAGATCATCCAGCAGATCCTCCAGGCGTTCGGCGGCCCCGGCCGCTCGGCCATCGGGTTCGAGCCGTCGTACTCGATGCACCCGATCATCGCGGGCGGCACGAACACCCGCTGGATCGAGGGCCTGCGCGAGGAGGACTTCGCGATCGACCCCGACGCCGCCGTGGCCGCGATCGAGGAGCACCGCCCCGACGTGGTGTTCCTGACCTCGCCGAACAACCCGACCGGCACGGCCCTGAGGCTGGAGGTGATCGAGCGGATCCTCGCCGCCGCGCCCGGCATGGTCGTGGTGGACGAGGCGTACGCCGAGTTCGCCCGCACCGGCACGCCGTCGGCGCTGACCCTGCTGCCCGGCAACCCGCGGCTGATCGTGACGCGCACCATGTCCAAGGCGTTCGCGATGGCCGGCACCCGGCTCGGCTACCTCGCCGCCGACCCGGCGGTGGTCGACGCCATGCTGCTGGTCCGCCTGCCCTACCACCTGTCCACGCTGACCCAGGCGGCGGCCCGGGTGGCGCTGGCGCACCGCGAGGAGCTGCTGGGCACGGTCGACGCGCTGCGCGCCGAGCGGGACGCCACCGTGGAATGGCTGCGCGGGCGTGGCCTGGTGGCCGCCGACTCGGACGCCAACTTCGTGCTGTTCGGTAGGTTTGCGGATCGGCGGTCCGTCTGGGAGGGACTGCTCGATCGCGGGGTGCTGATCCGGGAGACCGGTCCCGCGGGCTGGCTGCGCGTGTCGATCGGCACGCCGGAAGAGATGGCGGCGTTCCGCGCCGCGCTGGAGGGGGTCCTCTCATGACCGAGCTCAACGAGCGCCGCGGCCGGGTCGAGCGTACGACCAAGGAGACGTCGGTGCTGGTCGAGGTGTGCCTCGACGGCACCGGGATCGTCGACGTGTCCACCGGCGTCGGGTTCTACGACCACATGCTCGCCCAGCTCGGCAAGCACGGCCTGTTCGACCTGACCGTGAAGACCGAGGGCGACCTGCACATCGACGCCCACCACACGATCGAGGACACCTCGATCGCGCTCGGCGCGGCGTTCCGTGAGGCGCTCGGCGACAAGTCGGGCATCCGGCGGTTCGGCAACGCCTCCTGCCCGTTGGACGAGGCGCTCGCGCAGGTCACGGTGGACCTGTCCGGCCGGCCCTACCTCATCCACACCGAGCCCGAGGGCATGGCCCCGATGATCGGGCCCGACTACGACACCACCATGACCCGGCACATCCTGGAGTCGTTCGTCGCGCAGGCGGCGGTCTGCCTCCACGTGCACGTGCCGTACGGGCGCAACGCCCACCACATCGTGGAGGCGCAGTTCAAGGCGCTCGCGCGGGCGCTGCGCGAGGCGTCGGAGCGGGACCCGCGGGCGACCGGCGTGCCCAGCACCAAGGGCATCCTCTGATGACCTTCGCGTCCGGAGGAATGATCTTCATCGGCCTCTTCCTGATCGGCGGGGTCATCTCGGGCATCCGGCAGGGTTCCAAGCTGCTGGCGGCGCTCACCGGCGTCGGCGCGGCCCTGGCGATCACCGCGGGGGTGATGTGGTGGCAGTGAGCAAGCGCGTGGTCGTGCTCGACTACGGCTCGGGCAACCTCCGCTCGGCCGAGCGGGCGCTGGCCCGCGCGGGGGCGGACGTCACCGTCACCGCCGACTTCGACGCGGCCCTCGATGCGGAAGGGCTCGTCGTCCCCGGCGTCGGGGCGTTCGCCGCGTGCATGGAGGGGCTGAAGGGCGTGCGCGGCGACCAGATCGTCGCCCGCCGCCTGGCCGGCGGGCGCCCGGTGCTCGGGATCTGCGTCGGCATGCAGATCCTGTTCGAGAAGGGCGTCGAGCACGGCGTCCACACGGAGGGCTGCGGCGAGTGGCCCGGCACGGTCGAGCGGCTCGACGCGCCCGTGCTGCCCCACATGGGGTGGAACACCGTGACCGTGCCCGAGGGCAGCGTGCTGTTCCGCGGCCTGGAGGAGGGGACGCGCTTCTACTTCGTCCACTCCTACGGCGTGCGCGACTGGCGGCTGGAGGCCGGCGACGGCTTCCGCCAGCCGTTGGTCGCCTGGGCCGAGCACGGCGTGCCGTTCGTGGCCGCCGTCGAGAACGGTCCCCTCATGGCCACGCAGTTCCACCCGGAGAAGTCCGGGGACGCGGGGGCCGTGCTGCTGTCCAACTGGCTGAGCACGTTGTGAGCGTGTCCGGCACGCGAAATCTCGAGGCAGCGGTGCGACACTGGGGGGCGACGGCACGCGACAGCTCCCATCCGAGGACACGGTGTTCCCCGTGCGTGGACACGGTGTCTCCAGAGTCGGGGCCGCGGCGCGTACGGCCGGCCAGGCCGTGACCGGACCTGAGCGGGAGGCCCGATGAGCAAGGAACGGGCCCGCCGGAGGGCGGAGCGCGAAGCCGAGCGCGAACGCCTCGCGGCGGCCCGGGCCGAGCGCGAGGCGAGGGCCGCCAGGCGGCGCGAGATGCGCGAGCGGCTCGTCGGGCCCGTCGCCGGAGCCGTGGCCGCGGTGCTGCCGCGGCCGGCCAGGCCGGTGCGGGTGGCGCGGCAGCGCGGGTATCTCGCCCGTCGCCGCCGCACCGAGAACGCCGTCGTCGTCGTGCTGTGGTTCCTCGTCCAGGTGCTCGCCTGGATCCTGCTCGACTCGTGGATGGCCCGGCTGGGCGTGTTCCTCGGCTCGATCCTGCTGCTCCCGGTGCTCGTCACCATCGTCTTCGACCGGAGGTCATGACCACATGTCGCTCGTATTGCTCCCAGCCGTCGACGTCGCCGACGGCCAAGCCGTCCGCCTCGTGCAGGGCGAGGCGGGGACGGAGACCTCGTACGGGGATCCGCTCGCCGCCGCCCTGGCCTGGCAGAAGGCCGGCGCGGAGTGGATCCACCTGGTCGACCTCGACGCGGCGTTCGGCCGGGGGAGCAACCGCGAGCTGCTCGCCTCCGTCGTCGGCGCGCTCGACGTGCACGTGGAGCTGTCCGGCGGGATCCGCGACGACGCCTCGCTCGAGGCCGCGCTGAGCACCGGCTGCCGCCGGGTCAACATCGGCACCGCCGCGCTGGAGGACCCCGCGTGGTGCGCCAAGGCGATCGCCGAGCACGGCGACCGCATCGCGGTGGGACTGGACGTGCGCGGCACCACGCTGGCCGCCCGCGGCTGGACCCAGGAGGGCGGCGACCTGTGGGAGGTGCTCGACCGGCTGGAGTCGGAGGGCTGCCCCCGCTACGTCGTCACCGACGTCACCAAGGACGGCACGCTGCGCGGTCCCAACCTCAACCTGCTGCGCGAGGTCTGCGCGCGGACCGACCGCCCGGTCGTCGCCAGCGGCGGGGTGTCCTCGCTCGACGACCTGCGGGCGATCGCGACGCTCGTGCCGGACGGCGTCGAGGGCGCCATCGTGGGCAAGGCGCTGTACGCCCAGGCGTTCACCCTGGAAGAGGCGCTCGCGGCGGTGAAGACCGCATGAGTACCCAAATGCCCGAGGGGCGGATCTCCTCCGGCGGCCCCTGGGAGGACCGTTACGGCTACGCCCGCGCGGTCGTCGCCGGGCCGCACGTGCTCGTGTCCGGCTGCACCGCCACCGTGGGCGGCGAGGTCCAGCACGAGGGTGACGCCTACCAGCAGACGCTCACCGCCTTCTCCATCGCGCTGGACGCCGTGGAGAAGGCCGGCACCACCCGGGCCGACGTGGTGCGCACCCGTCTGTACGTGGTGAACGCCGACGACTTCGACGCCGTCGGCAAGGCGCATGGCGAGATCTTCGGCGACGTACGGCCCGCCTGCACGAGCGTGCAGGTCGCCGGGCTCGTCGACGAGCGCATGCTGGTCGAGGTCGAGATCGAGGCGTATCGGCCGGTGGAACGCGGCAACGATGAGGGCTGAGCGATGACCGTAGCGGTGCGGGTGATCCCCTGCCTGGACGTCGACGCGGGCCGCGTCGTCAAGGGGGTCAACTTCGCGAACCTCAGGGACGCCGGCGACCCCGTCGAGCTGGCCGCGCGCTACGACGCCGAGGGGGCCGACGAGCTGACCTTCCTCGACATCACCGCCTCCTCGGGTGAGCGCGAGACCATGCTCGACGTGGTGCGCCGCACGGCCGAGCAGGTGTTCATTCCGCTGACGGTCGGCGGAGGCGTGCGGTCGGCCGACGACGTGGACCGGCTGCTGCGCGCGGGCGCCGACAAGGTCGGCATCAACACCGCCGCCATCGCCCGGCCGGAACTGCTGACCGAGACCTCGCGCCGGTTCGGGTCGCAGTGCATCGTGCTGTCCGTGGACGCGCGCCGGGTGGTCGACGGGCCGCCCACGCCCTCCGGGTTCGAGGTGACCACCCACGGCGGGCGCCGGGGGACCGGCATCGACGCGGTGGAGTGGGCCCGGCGCGGGGAGGAGCTCGGCGTCGGCGAGATCCTGCTCAACTCGATGGACGGCGACGGCACCAAGTCGGGATACGACCTGGAGATGCTGCGGGCCGTACGGGCGGCGGTGAGCGTCCCTCTGATCGCCTCGGGCGGCGCCGGGCGGCTGGAGGACTTCCCGCCCGCGGTGGACGCCGGAGCGGACGCCGTGCTGGCCGCCTCGGTCTTCCACTTCGGCCAGCTCAAGATCCACGAGGTCAAGGACGCGCTGCGCGAGGCCGGTCACCCGGTCCGCTAGAACGCCACCGGGGGCCGGGATCCGGCCCCCGGTCGGTGGGTCCTCAGTCGATGTCGACGATCGCGGTGGGGTAGGCGTCCGGGCCGGTGCCGAGCGAGGAGGACGCCATCGACTGGTACTGCCACTGTCCCTGGAAGGCGCCGCCGGAGCCGCACCCGTGGTCGCCCCAGCAGGTCGTGGCGGCGGACGCCTCGTGGGTCGGCTGGGCCGCCGCGAGACCGACGGCGGCGAGGAACGCCAGACCCAGCAGGCTCGGGAAACGCTTCGCACGCATAGCTGTCTCCTGTCCGTCGAGGGATCATGCGGCGCTCCGGAGTCCGCCCTCCTCCATGGTCAGCCGGACATCGCGCAACCGTCCACACCAATCACCGCAAATAGGGCGATAGTGGGCGAAAACCGGCATGGGCGATTATGTGGCCTTTATCGGTTGTGTCCGATGATCCCCTAGAGTTGGCAGTGATCATCACGCCGCTCCAGGAGGAACATGTGTCCGGCCCCACCTCGCTCGACGACGTCCGCCGCGGGATCGACGAGCTCGACGCCCGTCTGACGACGTTGCTGGCGGAGCGGCAGCGGCTCGTACGCGCGGCGGCCGCCTTCAAGACGGACGAGCAGGCCGTGCGGGCCCCCGACCGGGTGGAGCGGGTCGTGACGGCCGCGCGGGAGCGCGCGGAGCGCGAGGGGCTGTCTCCGGAGGTCGCCGAGGCCGTCTGGCGGGCGATGATCGGAGCGTTCGTGGAGTACGAGCTCACGGAGCACCGGCAGCGCGGGTAACATGTCGCCGCTCGGCGCCTCCGGCCGCTCCCGTTCCCTGGAGCCTTGGGAAACGGGCGGGTGTGAGAACGGGATGTGGGGGCAGAGGCATTGGCCCCGGGATGAGCCGCTCGCCGGTCATGAGGGGATGCGAAAGGAGAGGCCGGCGGAGCAAGGGCGGATGCCCTGCCGGCCCTGTGCGCGGAGAGCCTCGCGGCTCTGACTGTTGTTACGTTTCGGTTGTCGCTTGTCGCTGCCTGTGGTCGTGGTCGGGGTTACCTGAGGGAGAGCGGGGGCGGGCGGTCCGCGGCCTCAACTCAGGACCGAGGTGAAGAAGGTCGCCAGTCGGCTGGCTCCGGTGTTGACCGTGTCGAACACGCCTCGCACGGCGCCTGCCGCCGCTTGCGGCTGGCTGTAGAGGTAGAAGACCACGAACGCGATGGCCGCGTACGTAAGAACCTTCTTCACCTTCATCGGGGGGCCTCCTGCAGTCGGTATCCCGGTCGTTTGTACCCGGCGGCAGTAATGATCATAACTAGCCGAGAGGACATGAGGCCGTTCCGCCCTCATAGTGAGACGGCGGAATCGGCGGCCTCGTCGCGGCGTGGTCCGGACTCCTCGCGGGCCCGCCCGGGCCCCCGGCTCAGCTTGAAAAGAGCGGGACTCAGCTTGAGAAGAGGGGGGCTCAACCTGAGACGAGCGAGGAGATGAACGCGGACAGGCGTTCGGCTCCCGTGGAGATGCCCCCGAACAGGTTCCTGACCGCACCGGCGGCGTTCGCGGGCTGCGTGAACAAATAGAAGATCACGAACGCGATGGCCAGGTAGGTCAGGACCTTTTTGAGGTTCATCCGGGGCTCCCAAACGCTCCCACACATCGTGCGCTGGTCCCATGCTGCCCCATTGCCCGACGTTTACGTGGGGGATTCCGGACAAGTCCCGCGACTTCCTCCTCATGGCCCCAATCGGGCCTCCTTGAGCCGGGCGACCGCCGCGGCGTCCCCGTCGTAGGTCACCCGGGCGTGCGCCTGCCGGCCGAACGCGAACAGCAGCAGCTCCGACGGCTCGCCGGTGACCACGACCGCCGGCTCGGCTCTCCGCCCGGCGGCCTTGGCCCCGTCGGGACGGCGGAGCACGATCCCCACCGGAGCCTTGCGCAGGAAGAGCCGGGCGGCGCCGCGCAGCCGGTTCCAGAACGCCTCCTGCAGGTCCCTCGGGATGACGCGAGGCTCCCACTCGGCCTGGGCCCGGCGCACGTCCTCGTGATGGACGAACAGCTCGATGGTGTTGACGATCTCGTCCAGGCGAGGGACCAGACCGTACGGCGTCCAGCGCGGCGGGCCGTGCCGGACGAGCCCGACCAGCTCGGGATAGGGGTGGCGCCGCTTGACGCGGTCCTGCACGGCGGCGGTGTAGCCCGCCAGGAACGGCAGCGCGATGCCGGGCGCGGCGTCGAGCCGGCGCTCGCGCAGGACGAGGTGCGCCGCGAGGTCCTCGGTCGCCCACCCCTCGCACAGCGTGGGCGCCTCAGGACCGAGGCGGTCGAGCAGGTCGCAGAGCGCCGCGCGCTCCGTCTGGGCGTGTGTCACGTGATCAGCCTATGCGTCCGCCGTCCCGTCCGGACGGGCGGCCGAGCATGTCCGAGGAATAAACGGATTGATCAGGATGATAGGGAGTAACTAGGAGTGTCTGGCTTGATCTGCGAGACACGACTAGGACCAAGGGCTTGGGTGGCGTCGGTCCGGTGACCGATCCGGTGGCGTCCCCAAGTGAGTAACGTCCCCCTCCGGGACGCTCACAGGGAGCGGCCCCGGCTGGTCCCCCGATCGGAAGGAACGCACCGCGTGCCGACGAAGGAGCCCCCCGCGCGGCCCGGCAGCTCAGTCATGCTCCAGGGTCTCAAGGTCATCGGCGTGGCGATCAGAACCGAGCCGAGGATCTTCACCGGCGCGGTCCTCGCCAGCGCCGTCTACGGCGCGATGACCGTCGCCTCCTCCTGGGCGCTCGGCTGGGCGACCGACAACGCGGTGCTGCCGGCGTTCCGGGACGGCGCGGCGAGCACCGGCACGCTGGTCACGGCGGCCCTGCTGATCGTGGGCGTCGCGGTGCTCAAGGCCGCGGGGATCATGGGCCGGCGCATCATGGCCGGGATCCACCAGTACCGCATGCAGGCCCACTCCCGCCGCGCCGTCACCCGGCAGTACCTGCGGCTGCCCCTCGCCTGGCACCACCGCCACCCGACCGGGCAGCTGCTGTCCAACGCCAACTCCGACGTCGAGGCGGCCTGGGCGCCGCTCGCCCCGTTGCCGATGGCGGTGGGCGTGGTCGTGATGCTCGTCACGGCCGCCGCGGCGATCGTGCTGGTCGACCCGGTGCTCGCCGTGGTCGGTTTCCTGATCTTCCCGGCCGTGGCCGTGCTCAACCTGGTCTACCAGCGCAGGCTCTCACCGCTCGCGATGCGGGCCCAGCAGCTGCGGGCCGAGGTGAGCGAGGTCGCGCACGAGAGCTTCGACGGCGCGCTCGTCGTCAAGACCCTCGGCCGGGAGGACGCGGAGGCCGCCCGGTTCCAGGCGAAGGCCGACGCGCTGCGGGACGCGAACGTCGCCGTCGGCCGGGTCCGCGGGCTGTTCGACCCCATGCTCGAGGCGCTGCCCACGCTGGGCGTGCTGGCCGTGCTGCTCGTCGGGGCGCTGCGGCTGGAGTCCGGCGGCGTCGCGGCCGGCGACCTGATCCAGGTCGCCTACCTGTTCACCCTCCTCGCCTTCCCCATCCGGGCGCTCGGCTGGGTGCTCGCCGAGCTGCCGCGCAGCGTCGTCGGCTGGACGCGCGTCAAGGACGTCCTCGACGCCTCCGGCTCCATGGAGTACGGCGCCGCCCGTCTGGACGCCTCCGGCCCGGCCCGGGTGGAGGCCGAGGGCGTCTCCTACGCGTACGTGCCGGGAAACCCGGTGCTGAGGGACGTGAGCTTCGCCGTCGCGCCGGGCCGTACGATCGCGGTCGTCGGGCCGACCGGGGCGGGCAAGTCGACGCTCACCCAGCTGCTCGCGCGCCTGATCGACCCCGCCGAGGGCGCGGTCCGCGTCGACGGCGTCGACCTGCGCGAGGTGGCAAGGGGCGAGGTCAGCGCCTCGGTGGCGCTCGTCCCGCAGCAGACGTTCCTGTTCGACGACACCGTGCGCGGCAACATCGCGCTCGCCGGGCAGGTGCCGGACGAGCGGGTCTGGGCCGCGCTGCGGCTCGCGCAGGCCGACGGCTTCGTCAGCGCGCTGCCGTCCGGCCTGGACACCCGGATCGGCGAGCGCGGCGCGACGCTTTCGGGCGGTCAGCGCCAGCGCCTCGCACTGGCCCGCGCGGTCGTGCGCGAGCCCCGGCTGCTGATCCTCGACGACGCCACCTCCAGCGTCGACCCGCAGGTCGAAAAGCGCATCCTGTACGGCCTGCGCGACGGCGCCGCCGAGGCCACGGTGATCGTGGTCGCCTACCGGATGGCGACGATCGCGCTGGCCGACGAGGTCGTCTACCTGGAGCAGGGCGTGGTCGCCGACCACGGCACGCACGAGGAGTTGCTGGCCCGCTGCGCGGGCTACCGCGACCTCGTCACCGCCTACGAGCGCGAGGAGGCCGAGCGGGCCGAGCTCGACACCGATGAGGAGGTCGTCGCATGACGCACGGTCCGAAGCCCTTGACGAGGAGTGTGGTCAGGTGACCGCCGTGACCGACGCCCCCACGGGGGAGAGTTCCTCCCTCCGGTCGGCCGACCGGGGCGCCCTGGAGACGCTCAGGCAGGGCCTGCGGCTGTCGCCGGAGTTCCGCCGCGGCCTCGCCGGGACGCTCGTGCTGGCCGTGCTGGCCACACTGGGCAAGGTCGTCGTGCCGATCGCGGTCCAGCAGGTGATCGACCGCGGCCTGCGGTCGGGCGTGCCCGACGTGCCGTTCATCCGGAACGCGGTAGTCCTGTGCGCGCTCGCCGTGGTGCTGACCGCGCTGTGCGGCTATCTGATGAACGTCCGTCTCTACCACTCCACCGAGTCGGGCCTGGCGACGCTGCGCGGCAAGGGCTTCCGGCACGTGCACGACCTGTCGGTGCTGACGCAGAACACCGAGCGGCGCGGCGGCCTGGTCTCCCGGGTGACCGGCGACGTCGACCAGATCAGCACGTTCATGCAGTGGGGCGGGCTCATGGTCATCATGGCCGTCGGCCAGCTGGTGGTGGCGACCGTGCTCATGGCCGTCTACTCCTGGCAGCTCACGCTGCTCGTGTGGGCCTGCTTCCTGCCGCTGGTGCTGGCTCTGCCCCGGTTCCAGCGCCTGGTGGCCGGGGCCTACACCCGCGTGCGCGAGCGCGCCGGCGACGTCCTCGCCGCCGTCAGCGAGTCGGTCGTCGGCAGCGCGGTGATCCGGGCGTACGGCTCGGAGGAGCGAACGGCCGAGCGGATCGACACGGCGGTGGACGGGATGCGCGCGGCGCAGACCCGGGCCCAGAAGATCGTCGGGTTCACGTTCCCGACCACCGAGCTGGTCGCCTCGATCTCGGTCGCGCTGGTGGTCGTGGCCGGGGTCTGGCTGGGCGTCGCCGAGTCGATCACGGCGGGGCGGCTCATCGCGTTCCTGTTCCTGATCACGTTGTTCATCAGCCCGCTGCAGACCGCGACCGAGGTGCTGAACGAGGCGCAGAACGCGATCGCCGGATGGCGGCGCATCCTCGGTGTGCTCGACACCCCGGCCGACGTGGCCGACCCGGAGAACGGCGCGACGCTGCCGCGCGGCCCGATCTCGGTCCGCTTCGACGGCGTGGGCTTCGCCTACCCGGGCGGACCGCCGGTGCTCCACGACGTGTCGGTCGAGATCCCGCCGCGCACGCGGCTCGCGGTGGTGGGGGAGACCGGCTCGGGCAAGACGACCTTCGCCAAGCTGCTCACCCGGCTCATGGACCCGACCTCCGGCCGGATCCTCGTGGACGGGACCGACCTGCGCACGGTCAGCTTCTCCTCGCTCAGGGAGCGGATCGTCATGGTCCCGCAGGACGGGTTCCTGTTCGACTCGACGCTCGCCGACAACATCCGCTTCGGGCGTCCTTCGGCGACCCGGGAGGAGATCACCCGGGCCCTGACCGAGCTCGGCCTGGCCGACTGGCTCGACGGCCTGCCCGCCGGCCTGGACACCCCGGTCGGCCAGCGGGGCGAGTCCCTGTCGGCCGGAGAGCGGCAGCTCGTCGCGCTCGCCCGCGCCTACCTCGCCGACCCCGACCTGCTGCTGCTCGACGAGGCCACCTCCGCCGTGGACCCCGCCACCGAGGTGCGCCTCGCCCGCGCCCTCGACGGCGTCACCCGCGGTCGTACGGCCATCTCGATCGCCCATCGCCTTTCCACCGCCCAGGCGGCCGACGAGGTGCTGGTGTTCGAGCACGGCCGGATCGTCCAGCGCGGCCCGCACGCGGTCCTGGTCGAGCAGCCCGGCGTGTACGCCGACCTCTACGCCTCCTGGACCACCGCCACCACCGCCCGCTGACGCGTATCGGCGGCCGCGCCTTCGGCGGGGGAACGAGACGACGGTCTCAAGGAGCGCCTCGCGGGTGGGGCTGGAGTGCCCCGGCTCTGATCAGGCCCGCATCGCGGCGGTGAGGGTAAGCGGGTTCCAGTAGTCGCGCAGGAGGAGGATCCGCCCGTCGCGGATGCGGAACACCTGCACGGACCGGGCCTGATAGGGGGCGCCCGTCGCGGTCACCACGGTCCTGGTCTCGAGTTCGACGACGAGCACCTCCGGATCCGTCGTCTCGTAGACGCTCGTGGTCCACATGTCCTCGATCCGCATCGCCGCGGCCGCCTGCCCGGAGGAGAAGGCGCGGATGGCCTCGCGGCCCTCGACGCGCACGGGCATCCCCGGCGGGGCGAACGGCAGCTCGATCACCCCGTCGGGGGCGAACAGCGCGGCGAAGCCGTCCAGGTCGCCGTCGAGGATCAGGGCGCGTCTGCGGGCGAGGACGTCTCGCGGGGTCGGCCGGTCCATGGCCCCTCCATTCGTTGAACGGACGTTTACTAAACGACCGTACAACGAAATTCAGGAAGAGATCAATCACGCCGTAGAATCGACCGGTGACCGAGGCCGGAGACCGCCCGACGCGGGCGGAGCGACGCCGCAGGACCGAGGCGCGGATCCTCGCGGCGGCGGCTCGCCTGTTCGCCGAGTCGGGATACGCCGACACGACGATCCGGGCCGTCGCCGCGGCCGCCGGGGTGAATCCCGGGCTCGTCATGCACTACTTCGGCTCCAAGGAGGAGCTCTTCCTGAGCGTCGCCCGGGCCCGGCCGTCCGGGCCTCTCGGAGGCGAGCCGGAACAGGTCGTCGAGGAACTGCTCGACCGGCTCGCCGCCTCGATGGCCGACGAGCCGGTCGAGTCGCTGGCCGTCCTGCGCTCGATGCTCACCCATCCGGGAGCCTCCGAGGCCGCCTCCGAGGGGGCGGCCCGATACCGGGCGCAGCTCGCCGAGGCCATCCCCGCCGCCGACGCGGGCGTACGGGCTTCGGTGATCAGCGCGGTGCTCATCGGCGTGGTCCTCGGGCGGCACCTGCTGAAGCTCGAAGAGCTGCGCGACGCGCCTCCCGAGCAGATCGCCGAACTGCTGCGACCCTGCCTGCGGTCCCTGACGGGCGCGGACGGCTGATCCACGCCGCGACGTACTCGGCGAGGCGTTGCGTATCTTGACAGACTTCATGAGAGAAGATCGCCGCCAGGGCGGCGGCACGGGCGGGAGCGAGCGGGACATGGAGGACGTCGTGGGGAAGCGGGTGCTGGTCGAGCGGCGTAGTACGGACAGGATCGCCCCGCCCCTCGGTGCGTACAGCCATGCGGCGCGCGTCTCACCGGAGGGCGTCGTCCTGCACATCGCGGGACAGGTCGGCAACGCCCCCGACGGGACGGTCGCCCCGGACGCGTGCGGGCAGACCGTCCAGGCGTTGCGCAACATCGCCGCGGTCGTCGAGGACGCCGGAGGCACCCCGGCGGAGGGGCTGGTCTCGCTGTTCACGATGGTCGCGAGCCGGGAGGCGCTTCCCGGCGTGCGCCGCGGCATCGGCGAGGTCTTCGCCGAGTGGTTCCCGGAGGGGGACTATCCGATCAACTCGTTGTGCGTGGTGGCCGGGCTCGCCCGCGAGGACCTGCTGGTCGAGATAGCCTCGGTGGCGGTGGTGCCGGGATGACGCCGGGTTTCCCGCGTGCTCAGTGGGTCTGCGGGTCGCCGCCGGACAGGCGCTGGGCCAGGTAGATCGGGATCACCGACAGCAGGATCAGCGCGGCGGCGACCACGTTGACCACCGGCGCCTGGTTGGGCCGGAACAGGTTCTCGAAGATCCAGATCGGCAGCGTGCGGACGCCGGCCCCGGCGGTGAACGTCGTGACGATGATCTCGTCGAACGACAGCGCGAAGGCGAGCAGCCCGCCCGCGAGCAGCGCCGAGCGCATCATCGGGAACGTCACCAGGCGGAACGTGGTGAACGTGTCCGCCCCGAGGTCGGCCGACGCCTCCTCCAGGTTCAGGCCCATGCGGCGCAGCCGGGCCAGCACGTTGTTGTAGACGGTGACCACGCAGAACGTCGCGTGGCCGACGATCACGGTCAGCAGCCCGAGGGGGAGGCCGAGCACCGTGTGGAAGGTGTTGCTCAGCGCGATGCCGGTCACGATGCCGGGCAGGGCGATCGGGAGCACGATCACCAGCGAGACCGTCTCCCGGCCGAAGAACCGGTAGCGCTGCACGGCGAAGGCGGCCATCGTGCCGAGCACGAGCGCGATCGCGGTCGCGCCGAGACCCGCCTGGACCGAGGTCCACAGCGCGTCGCGCAGGCCGGCCGAGTCCCAGGCGGCGCTCCACCACCGCAGTGTGAACCCGGCGGGCGGCCAGGAGAAGGTCCGGTCGGAGTTGAACGAGTTGAGCAGCACCACGGCCAGCGGCACGTAGATGACGGCCAGGCCGGCCACCAGCGCCGCCCGCAGCAGCGTGCGGGACGTACGAGAGAGGTTCACGGTGCCCCCTTCACAGGTTCTCCAGCGCGCCGGTGCGGCGTACGGCCGCGAGGTAGACCAGCATGATCACGACGGGCACGGTGGCGACGGCGGCCGCGAAGGGCAGGTTGTTGGCCGCGCCGATGTTGTCGTAGACCACGTTGCCGATGAGCTGGGTCTTGCCGCCGACGATCTTCACAGTGATGTAGTCGCCCAGTGAGAGCGAGAACGTGAAGATCGATCCCGCCACGGCGGCGGGGAAGGTCAGCGGCCAGACGACGGTGCGGAAGGTCCGCCACCCGCGCGCGCCGAGGTCGCCGGCCGCGTCCAGCAGCGAGTTCGGCAGCCGTTCGAGCCCCGCGTAGATCGGCAGGATCATGTACGGCAGCCACAGGTAGGACAAGGTCAACACCGTGGCGGTCAGGCCGTAGCCCCAGCCGAGCACGCCGTCCGAGGACAGCATCACCCGCCACGCGTACGCCTTGACCAGGTAGGACGCCCACAGCGGGGTGAGTACGGCGATCACCAGCCAGCGCTGGGCCCGCGGCGAGGCCAGCTTGGCCATCGCGAACGCCATGGGGAAGGCCACCACCAGGTCGATCAGCGTGACCGCCGCCGCCACCCCGAGCGAGCGCAGGGCGACCGTGCGGTAGACCTCGCCGGTGACCAGGTCGGTGAAGTTGGCCCAGGTGAACACCTTGACCACGTCGCCGGTGAACACGTCCGTCGACCAGAACGCGGTGACGAGAAGGGCCGCGAGCGCGCCCAGGTAGGCGAGCCCCAGCCAGGCCAGGGGCGCCGACAGCAGCAGCGACAGCCGCAACCCGGCGTGCCGGTGCAGGAATGAGGCGGCCCGCCTCCGCACCCCGGCGGGGGCGGCCGTCGTCGTGATGGTCGTCATCGTCTTCTCTCCGTGCGGCTTGTCTCCGTGCGGCCGAGGGGGACGGCCGGGCGGCCGTCCCCCGGGGGTGCGCTCAGCCCTTGATCTCGGTCCAGGCCCGGGTCCACTCGGAGTAGTCGGTGCACGTGACGTCGGTGCGGCCGTCGAGGCACTGCGCGATCGGCGTGGTCCAGTAGTGGACCTTGGAGAAGTACTCCTCGTCGGTCGCGTGGTAGGTGTCGCAGAACGACTTGTCGGAGGTCTGCTCGCACGCCTTGGCGTTGGACGGCGCCTCGCCGAACCACTCGGCCACCTGCGCGTTGGCCGTGGGGGAGATGATCCAGTCGAGCCACTTGTAGGCGCAGTCGGGGTGCTTGGCCTTGGCGGCGACCATCCAGGTGTCCGACCAGCCGGTGGAGCCCTCCTTCGGCAGCGTCGTCTCGACCGGCGCCTTGTCGGCCTCCACCAGGTTGGCGATCACCTGCCAGGTCGTGCCCACGACCGTGTCGCCGGACTTGAACGACTGCACCGCCTTGGTGTAGTCGGACCAGTACTCGCCGATGTTCTGCTTCTGCTGCTTGAGCAGGTCGACCGCGGCCTGGAGCTGCTTGTCGTCCAGCGCGTACGGGTCCTTGATGCCCAGCTCCGGCTTGGCCGACATCAGGTAGAGCGCGGCGTCGGCGATGTAGATGGGCGAGTCGTACGCCGTTATCTTGCCCTTGTACGGCGAGCCGGGATCGAACACGACGCCCCAGGAGTCGGGGGCCTGCTTCACCGTGTCCGTGCGCCACATGAGCAGGTTCGCGCCGCGGCCGTGCGGGATGCCGTACGCGACCCCGTTGACCGAGTTCCACGGCTTGAGCTTCAGCCCGTCGAACACGTCCTTGTAGTTGGGCACGAGGTCGGTGTTGACCGGCGCGACCGTGCCCGAGGCGATCAGGCGCAGCGAGGCGTCGCCCGAGGCCGACACGGCGTCGTACTCGCCGGTCTTCATCAGGTTGACCATCTCGTCGGAGGTGCCGGCCGTCTTGGTGTTGACCGTGCAGCCCGTGGCCTTCTCGAACGGGTGGACCCAGTCGACCTTGGGGTCGTTGGAGCCGTCCTCCGCGTACCCGGCCCAGGCGACGAGGTTGACCTGTCCCTCGCCGGAGCCGAGGGACTTCAGGGCCTCGATCTTCGGCGGCGTGAACGCGCCGCCGCCGGGGGCCGCGCCCGAGCCGCCGGTGGCGGTGGACGACCCGCCGCCGCAGCCCGCGACGGCGGCGAGCGCCAGCGCGGCGGTGACGACGAGAGAAGGCCTGGCGAAACGCGGACGGGGGGACCGCATCGTGGTTCTCCTTGCTGTGAGTGGTGCTGTGGGCGCGGTGGCGGGGTCAGCCGGCGGCGACCGGCTCGGCGGGGGCGTCGATGAGGAACTCGTGCCGGCGGTGCCACACGAGGCGGACGCGTGCGCCGCGCAGGCCCGTCACGTCCATGGACGACGACTGCAGGTTCTGCTGGAGGGCGATCAGGCGCCCGCCCGCGTCGAGGTCCACGACGAACCGGGTCGCCGGACCGGCGTACACGACCTCGCGGACCACGCCGGCGGCCTCGTGCTCGTCGGGGCCGGTCTCCTCCTCGCCGAGCACGACGCGCAGCTTCTCTGGCCGGACGCTGAAGGTCCCCTCCCTGCCCAGCACGGCCCGCGCGGCCTCGCCGGAGATGAGGTTGGAGGTGCCGACGAACCCTGCGACGAAGGCGGTGGCCGGGCGCTCGTACACCTCGGCGGGGGTGCCGACCTGCTCGATTCTGCCCTGGTTGAACACCGCGATCCGGTCGCTCATCGTCAGCGCCTCCTCCTGGTCGTGGGTCACGAACAGGAACGTGATGCCGACCTCCCGCTGGATCGCCTTCAGCTCGACCTGCATCTCCTCGCGGAGCTTGAGGTCGAGCGCGCCGAGCGGCTCGTCGAGCAGCAGCACGCGGGGCCGGTTGACCAGCGCGCGGGCCAGGGCGACCCGCTGGCGCTGGCCGCCGGACAGCTGGGCCGGGCGCCGCTTCTCGAAGCCCTCGAGCCGCACCGAGCGCAGCGCGGCGAGCGCCCGCTCGCGCCGCTCGGCTCTGGGCACCTTCTTCACCCGCAGGCCGTACTCGACGTTGTCCAGCACGCTCATATGGGGGAACAGCGCGTAGTCCTGGAAGACCGTGTTCACGTCCCGCTCGAACGGCGCGAGCCGCGTGACGTCGCGCCCGCCCAGCTCCACCGTCCCCGCGGTGGGCGACTCGAACCCCGCGATCATGCGCAGCACGGTGGTCTTCCCCGAGCCGGACGGCCCGAGCATCGCGAAGAACTCCCCGTCGGCGACGTCGAGGTCGATCCCGGCCACCGCCTCGACCGGCCCGAAGCTCTTGCGCAGGCCGCGGAGACTGACTGCTTGGTCTGGCATGACCTGAAACATATGGAGTTAAATGTTTCGCGTAAAGACCCGATCCGGTATCACTGTTGTCAACTTTCGCGGAGTCCACCTTCGCGGAGCCGTCGCGGAGTCAACCGTCGCGGACGGCCTGGGCGAACAGGAGTGCGACCGTGAACATGGCCCGCCTGGCCGTCTTCTCGCCGGTGGACAGCACCGCCAGGGTGGACGCCGTCGTCCGGCGGCTCGCCGACGCGATCGCGGTCGGCCTGCTCGCGGACGGCGAGCAACTGCCCAGCGAGGCGGAGCTCGCCGGCCGGCTCGGCGTCTCCACCGTGACCCTGCGGGAGGCGCTCATGGCGCTGCGGCAGCGGGGGATGGTCGAGACGCGGCGCGGCCGGGGCGGCGGCAGCTTCGTACGCCTGCCCGCCGAGCTCGACCCCCTGGCGCGGCTGCGCGGGTTCGCGGCCGACGAACTGCGCGACTTCGGCGACCACTACGCGGCCATCGCCGGGACGGCGGCCCGGCTCGCCGCCGAGCGCTCGCTGCCCTCGGACGTCGCGCCCCTGTGGCGCACCCTGGACGAGATGGACATCGTCGCCGCCGCGCCGGATGCCGCCGGGTCTCCCGGTGAGGCGTGCGCGCGGCTGCGCAGGCTCGACGGCCGCTTCCACATCGAGGTGGCGGCGGCCTCGCAGTCGGCCCGCCTCACTCAGGAGGAGATCCGGTTACAGGCTGACATCGGACCGTTGCTCTGGCTTCCGCATGAGGGCCTGAGCGGGCACGATGAGACGGCGGCACAGCATCGCGCCATCGCCGGGGCCGTCGAGCGCGGCGACGGCGAGCAGGCCAGGGCCGTCGCCGAGCGGCATGTGCTCGACGCGACACGACACCTCATCGAGCTTCGGCTGCGGCTGCGGGAGTAACAAGCATGAGCACACCGGCGTCACTTGTGCAGGCCGGGCACGACCACGCCGCCGCGGCGACGGCGCGGGTGCGCGAGACGGCCGAGGGCGTCTTCGAGGCGCTGCGCGAGGTCCGCGACGCCGCCGTCGCCTGCGTCCTGCCCGCGGGCGGCACGCGCCACCCGGTCGTGGCCGACCTCGCGGCGCTGCGCCCGCTGCTGTGGGCCCGGCTGCGCGGCGGCGCGCTGTCCGCCCGCCTGCCCGCCCATCTGCCGGCCCATCTGCCGGCGCTGATCGCGGGGATCGGCTTCATCGCCGCGCCCGGTCTGCTGGCCGACGCGCCGTGGTATCTCGAATGGTGGCAGGAGAACCCCTCCGGCGACCCCGTGCAACTGCTGCGGGACATGGACCCGGCGAGCAGCGCCTTCTACGACTACACCCACTGGGACTGGTACGCCGGCCCGTTCTCCGGCGCCGAGCGCACGATCTGCGGCCCGTACGTCGACTATCTGTGCACCGACGAGTACAGCCTCACGCTGTCGGTGCCCGTGCTGGCCGGGGGAAGCTTCGCCGGGGTGGCGGCGGCCGACGTGTTCGTCCGGCGGTTCGAGGCCGCGGTGCTCCCGGCGCTGCGGGAGATCCCGGGTCCGGCGTTCCTGGTCAACGCCGAGGGCCGGGTCATCGCGTCCAACACCGCGAGCTGGGTCGCGGGATCGGTCTACCGGGGCGGCCCGCGCGACGGGGACCACGCCGTACGCCGGGTGGGCGACCTGCCGCTGTCGCTGGTGACCACGACGGCCGGCGGGGCCGGATAGCGCAGCGGGGGGAGGCAGGGCGCGGCGGCGGGGGCGGCCGGGCCCTGCGGCACAATTGGCCCTATGGCCCTCGACCCGAAGATCGCCGACCGGCTCAAGCGCACGCCGGACGGCCTGGTGCCCGCGATCGTCCAGCAGCACGACACCGGCGAGGTGCTCATGCTCGCCTGGATGGACGACGAGGCGCTGCACCGCACGCTCACCACCGGCCGGGCGACCTACTGGTCCCGCAGCCGGGGGGAGTACTGGGTGAAGGGCGACACCTCGGGCCACGTGCAGTGGGTCAAGCACGTGGCGCTCGACTGCGACGGCGACACGATCCTGCTCAAGGTCGACCAGGTGGGGGCCGCCTGCCACACGGGCGACCGCACCTGTTTCGACGCCGACGTCCTCGACGTGATCGGCGCTCCGTGACCGCCCCCGCGCCCGCCCGCGACGAGGCGCGTACGGCGCGGCGCCCGCTGCTCGCCTGGCTGGCCGCCTGCGTCGTGGGCGGCGGGCTCGCGCTGCTGGCCGCGGGCCGCGTGTGGGTCACGCTCGGCACGGCGGGAAGCCCCGCCGGAGCGGGCGGCGGCTCCCTCACCGGCGACGACCTGGTCGCCTGGCTCACCCCAGCGGCGCTGGCCGCGCTCGCCGCCGTGCTGGCCGTACTGGCGACCCGGGGGGTCGCGCGGCGGGCGACGAGCGTGGTCGTCGCCCTCCTGGGCGTGGCGGTCGCGGCCGGGGCGTGGGACGGCACGCGCGGCGGGACGATCGCCGCCGCGGCCGCCGGGCACATGACGACCGCGGTGACGTCCGCCGGTCACATCTCCGTGGAGTCGCGCGCCTGGGTCTGGCCGGTGCTGGCCGCCGTGGGCGGGCTCGTCCTGGCCGGGGCGGGCGCGGCGGCGGCGGTCCTGAGCGCGCGCTGGCCCGGCATGTCGAGCAGGTACGAGCGGGGGGCCGGGAGTGCGGGCACGGGCGGAGCCGCCCGGGTGAAGGACGCCGACAGGGCGATGTGGGACGCGATCGACGAGGGCGAGGATCCCACCGCGTAGCCGGTTCGCCGGCGGGGGAGCGTCCTCCCCGCGCTTTGGATCGTTCCCACCTCAGGTTACAAATTGTCCACAAACCTGATTACTGCCCGGACCGGGTGCCCCGCTGCCGATAGGCTTCGCGCCGACCTCTGATCACCGAGCAGGAGACCGCATGAGCCACGGGAGTCGGCCGGGCGGCACGGGCGGCCATGGCTGCTCGTCCGGCCGGGGTGACCGGCCGCCGACCTCCGGCGGCCATCGCCGTCCGCTCCTGCCGGTCCGCACCGGCGCCGGCCACCCTCCGGCGCCAGTGGGAACGGCACGGCCGTCGCGTCGCTCCTCCCCGGCATCCCCGGCCCGTCCCCATGCGGTGCTCCGCGGATCTTCGTGGTCGTCTCCGGTCTCGTCGCGCTGAAGAAGATTCGAGACTCCTTTTCCCCCACTCACGCAGGAGCACCACATGACGTACGGCAACGACCCGGGCTACAACCCGGGTGGTAACCCCCAGAACCAGCCCGGCCCGCAGGGCGGGTATCCGCCGCCGCAGGGCGGCTACCCGCCGCCTTCCCAGGGCGGCTACCCGCAGCAGGGCGGTTACCCGCCGCCGCAGGGCTCGTACCCGGCCCCGCCCGCCGGTGACCAGTACGGCGGCCAGTACGGCGGCGCGTACGGCCCGCCTGCCGGCGGCTACCCGGCCCCCGAGCTCGCGCACTGGGGTCTGCGCGTCGGCGCCACGCTGATCGACGGCCTCATCGTCGGCGTCCCCACCTGGATCCTGAGCATTATCGGCAGCGCCCTGAGCGCGGGCTCGGTGGACCAGGAGACCGGTCAGGTCAGCTCCGGCTTCGGGATCGGCCTGGTGCTCTCCCTCGTGGCCATCGTCGTCGGCCTCGGCCTCGGCCTGTGGCTGAAGCACAAGGAGGGCACGACCGGCCAGACGGTGGGCAAGAAGGTCGTCGGCATCCAGACGGTCAAGGAGCAGACCGGCGAGTACATCGGATTCGGCATGGCCGTCGTCCGGTACATCTGCCACATCGTGGACGGCCTGCCCTGCTACATCGGCTACCTGTGGCCGCTCTGGGACGCCAAGCGGCAGACCTTCGCCGACAAGATCGTCGGCACCGTGGTCGTGCGCGCCCCGCGTTAGGCTGACCCGTATGGACGTGACCGGACGGCGCGCGCGGGACCGGGTGTGGTCGCTGCGCGCGCCGTTCGGCGCCGCGGCCGTTCTGGCCGCGGCGGTGACGTACCTGGCGGTGGTCGACCCGCACGAGCCGGGTCATTACCCCGTCTGCCCGTTCTATTACCTGACCGGCCTGTACTGCCCCGGGTGCGGCGCGCTGCGCGCCGTGCACGACCTCGCCCACGCCGACCTCGCCGGGGCGGCGCGGATGAACCTGCTCTTTGTCTTCTGCGTCCCTGTCGTAATCACCTTGTGGGCCCGTTGGGCGTTACGATCATGGCAGGGACGGCCCGTGCGCCTAGACATCGCGCGCCCCGCGTACCTCTGGGGACTCCTCGCCGTCGCGGCCGTCTTCTGGGTGGTGCGTAATACGCCTTTCGGGCAATTCCTCGCACCGTGAATCGACCCGGTGGCGGATCGACGCGAGACGGGCCGATACCATCGCAGGGCAGGACACGCAGAGCAGCCGACCGGAGGGACCCTTACGCGTGAGCGAGCGGACAGGCAAATCGCGCGAGCTCCGAGCCGAAGGCGAGGAGGACGCGTGAGTGTTCTTGAGGACATCATCCTGGGCGTGCGGGAGGACCTCGAGGAGCGGCAGCGCAACGTGCCGATCGAGGAGCTCAAGCGGCTCGCCGCCCGCGCTTCCGAGCCCCGGGACGCCTACGCCGCGCTCGGCGGCGACCGGGTGTCGGTCATCGCGGAGGTGAAGCGGTCGAGCCCCTCGAAGGGCGCGCTCGCCGCCATCGCCGACCCCGCCGCCCTCGCGGCGGACTACGAGGAGGGCGGCGCCCACGTCATCAGCGTGCTGACGGAGCGGCGCAGGTTCGGCGGGACGCTCGACGACCTCGCGGCCGTGCGCGCGACCGTGGACATCCCCGTCCTGCGCAAGGACTTCATCGTCACCTCCTACCAGCTGTGGGAGGCCAGGGCGCACGGCGCGGACCTCGCCCTGCTCATCGTGGCGGCCCTCGACCAGCCGGCGCTCGTCTCGCTGATCGAGCGGGCCGAGTCGATCGGGCTCGCCCCGCTCGTCGAGGTGCACACCGAGGAGGAGCTGGGCCGCGCGGTCGAGGCCGGCGCGAAGATCATCGGTGTCAACGCCCGCGACCTCAAGACGCTCGAGGTGGACCGCGAGGTGTTCGCCAAGCTCGCGCCCAAGGTGCCGGACGGCGTCATCAAGATCGCCGAGTCCGGGGTGCGCGGCCCGCACGACCTGCTCGCGTACGCGCGGGCGGGCGCGGACGCCGTGCTGGTGGGCGAGAGCCTGGTCACCGGCAGGGACCCCAAGGCGGCGGTCAACGACCTGGTGACCGCGGGCGCCCACCCTGCCTCGCGGCAGGACAGCGGCTCCGAGAGGCACTCGTGAACGACAGCGCTGCAGAGGGAGGCCGCGTGACCCCGACGGAAGGGACCATCATCACCCCCGCCGATCTGGCCGGCAACGGGGTCCGCGGCGACGACCCGGACGTCCACGGCAAGTTCGGCAGGTTCGGCGGCAGGTATGTGCCGGAGGCGCTCATCCCGGCCCTCGACGAGGTCGCCGCGGAGTACGAGAAGGCCAAGACCGACCTGGACTTCCTGCGCGAGTTCGACCACCTGCTGCGCACGTACGCCGGCCGTCCCACGACGCTGACCGAGGTGCCGCGCTTCGCCGAGCACGCGGGCGGCGCGCGGATCCTGCTCAAGCGCGAGGACCTCACCCACACCGGCGCCCACAAGATCAACAACGTGCTCGGCCAGGCCCTGCTGACCAAGCGGCTCGGCAAGCGGCGCGTCATCGCGGAGACCGGCGCGGGTCAGCACGGCGTCGCCACCGCCACCGCCGCGGCGCTGATGGGCCTGGAGTGCGTCATCTACATGGGCGCCGTCGACTGCGAGCGCCAGGCGCTCAACGTCGCCAGGATGAAGCTCCTCGGCGCGACGGTCGTGCCGGTGACCAACGGCAGCCAGACCCTCAAGGACGCCATCAACGAGGCGTTCCGCGACTGGGTCACCAACGTCGACCACACCCACTACCTGTTCGGCACGGTCGCCGGGCCGCACCCGTTCCCCGAGATCGTCAGGGACTTCGCCCGGATCATCGGGGTCGAGGCGCGCCGCCAGGTGCTGGAGCTCACCGGCGAGCTGCCGGACGCGGTCTGCGCCGCCGTCGGCGGCGGGTCGAACGCCATCGGCGTCTTCCACGCCTTCATCGAGGACGAGGGCGTCCGGCTGTACGGCTACGAGGCCGGCGGCCGGGGCGTGGAGACCGGCGAGCACGCGCTGACCCTGACCGAGGGCAGCGTCGGCGTGCTGCACGGCGCCCGCACCTACGTCCTGCAGGACGAGGAGGGCCAGACGATCGAGTCGCACTCGATCTCGGCCGGTCTCGACTACCCCGGCGTCGGCCCCGAGCACGCGTGGCTCAAGGACACCGGCCGGGCCACCTATGAGGGCGTGACCGACGAGGAGGCCATGGAGGCCTTCGCCCTGCTCGCCCGCACCGAGGGCATCATCCCGGCCATTGAGTCCTCGCACGCGCTCGCGGGCGCGCTGCGGCTGGGCCGCGAGCTCGGCCCCGGTGCCGTCATCCTGGTGAACCTGTCGGGCCGCGGTGACAAGGACATGGGCACCGCCATGAAGTACTTCAACCTCTGATCAGCATCGATAGGGCATCCCGATGACGACACTCCAAGCGGTGTTCGACAAGGCCCGCGCCGAGGACAGGGCCGCGCTGGTCGGCTACCTGCCGGCGGGCTTCCCGACCAAGGACGGCGCGGTCGCCGCGGCGACCGCGATGGTCGAGGCCGGCTGCGACGTGATCGAGATCGGCCTGCCGTACTCCGATCCGCTCATGGACGGCCCGACCATCCAGGACGCGGTGCACCGGTCGCTGACCAACGGCACCCGCATCGCCGACGTGATGCGCACCGTCGAGGGTGTGGCGAAGTCGGGGGCCGCGACGCTGGTCATGACGTACTGGAACCCGATCGACCGCTACGGCGCCGAGCGCTTCGCGCGCGACCTCGCCTCGGCGGGCGGCGTCGGGACCATCACGCCGGACCTGACGCCCGAGGAGTCCGAGCCCTGGCTCGCCGCGAGCAAGGAGGCCGGCATCGACACGGTCTTCCTCGTCGCGCCCAGCTCGCCGGACGAGCGCATCGCCCGGGTCGCCGCCTGCTGCACGGGCTTCGTGTACGCGGCCTCGCTGATGGGCGTGACCGGTGCCAGAGAGAGCGTAGGCTCGGCGGCGGAGGGCCTGGTCAAGCGGACCAAGGCGAACACGTCGCTGCCCGTCTGCGTCGGGCTCGGCGTCGGGAACGGCGCCCAGGCAGCCGAGGTCGCGGCGTACGCCGACGGCGTCATCGTCGGGTCCGCCTTCATCCGGCGCCTGCTCGACGCGCCGGACGAGAAGTCTGGTCTTGCGGCGGTACGCGAGCTCGCGTCCGAACTCGCCCGGGGCGTCCGGCGCTGAGCCGCCCCGGGGTTTCCTTCCTGCACATGCGCCGCGACCAGCCGAGATAAGACGGCTTACCATGCTCTTATCCAGCACATGGTGAGGTTGGGTCCCGGTACTGTTCAGTCGGTGTTGCCTACCGGGCGAGGAGACTCATGGTTCAGTTGGCATCCGGCGCCTCGGTGTCCGAACGGTTACAGCCCGCGAAACCCGTACTCTCCTGGGTCACGACCGCCGCACGGGTCGTGCTCGCCGGCGTACTGATCGTCGCCGGGGCGCTCAAGATCGGAGCGCCCGCGTTGTCGGTGCAGGCGGTGCGGGCCTATCAGCTCCTGCCTGACTCCGTCGCGCAGGTCGTGGGATACGGCCTGCCCGTCCTGGAGATCATCGCGGGCCTGTTGCTGCTCGTCGGCCTGTTCACGCGGGCGGTGGCGGCCGTCGGCGGGGTGCTGATGGTGGCGTTCGTCATCGGCATCGCGTCGGCCTGGGCCAGGGGGCTGCGCATCGACTGCGGCTGCTTCGGCGGCGACGGCACGCTCGCCACGGGACAGGACCCCAACTACTTCTGGGAGCTGATGCGCGACCTCGGGCTGCTGGTCTGCGCGGCGTGGATCGTGGCCAGGCCGGCGAGCCGCCTGTCGCTGGACTCCGCGCTGGGCTTCACGGGGGAGCGGGAAACGGCGGACGAGGACGACTCGGACGGCGGCGAGGACGACGGTGCGTGACCGCGGACGACCGCGGACGTCACCGTGAGGAAAGCCAGGGGGGAAGGTTCGTGAGCAAGCGGACGAGCGAGGCGGCCAGGGCCCGGATCGCGGCCCAGCGGGAGGCCTTGCGCAAGCAGGATCAGCGCAAGCGCATCACGATGATCGTCACCATCGCGGTGATCGTCGTGATCGCCGCCGCCTTCACGGTGTGGTCGGTGCGGCAGGGAACCGCGGAGGAGGCCTCCGGGGGCGTCGCTCCCGTCACCGTGGAGAAGGACGGGACGGTCGTGATGGCCAAGTCCGGCGTGACCAAGCCCGTGGTCGACGTGTACGAGGACTTCCAGTGCCCGGCGTGCAAGCAGTTCGAGGAGACCAGCGGCTCCACGCTGAAGAACCTCGCCTCCGAGGGCAAGGCCAAGGTCGTGTACCACCCGATCACGATCTTCACGCAGGAGCCGACCAAGGGGAACTCGCTGCGCGCGGCCTCCGCGGCCCGCTGCATCACCGACGGCCGGCAGTGGCTGGCGTTCCACGACGAGCTCTACAAGAACCAGCCGAGTGAGACCGTGACCGGCTTCACCGTCGACGAGCTGATCAAGTGGGGCAAGCAGGCCGGCGTCACCGCCGAAGACTTCGACAACTGCGTACGGCAGCAGCGCAACGTCGCCGCGCACCAGCAGTTCTCCGAGCAGACCATGAGCACGCAGAAGCTGACCGGCACGCCGACCATCAAGCTCGACGGCAAGGAGCTCGAGACCAACGTCGCCTTCGTGCCGAGCTCGCTGCGTGACGCGGTGGAGAGCGCCGGCAAGTGACCTCCCGCAGGGACGGCCCCCCACGCGGGCCGTCCCGCGGCCCGGCCGCCGCCAAGAATCGGGCAAGGACCGCGTGGTTCTCCCGCGACGGGGGTATCGAGCGCGATGTCACAAGCTCCGCACAGGGCGGGGGAGAGGCCGGTCCGACCGGAGTCCCGCCCGCGCCTGCCACGAGCGAATCCGCCGCGATGAGCTGAGCGAGGGGGCGCCGTGCCGGCCCACACCGGTGAGAAGGCCCGCAAGACCGGCGTTTTCCACTGCGCCGTGTGCGGGGAGAAGGTGTCGGTCCACGAGGGCGACACGATCCCGAAGTGCCCGAACGGCCACACCGAGTTCGACAGCCGCACCCAAGAGCCGGACAACCGGTCGTGACGGTACGGCGAGGCCGCAGCGGAGTGGTGCCGCCGGGCCGATGAGCGGGCGCGACCTCCCCGGCGAGCAGGCCGGCGGACAGGCCGGTGTCGCCCGTGTCGTCCTGCGGCCCATGGGAAGCCCGCTGCCGCTGGGGTTCCTCGGTCTCGCCCTGGCCACGACCGCCTTCGCCGCGATGGAGCTCGGCTGGGTGCCCGCCGCGCAGGGGCGCGCCGTCGCCCTGGCCGCACTGCTGTTCACCGCGCCGCTGCAGTTCCTCGTCTCGGTCCTCGGCTTCCTCGCCCGCGATCCGGCCGCCGGAACCGCGATGGGCGTCCTTTCCGGCACGTGGGCGGTGATCGGCGGCGTCACGCTCACCTCCGCGCCCGGCTCGACGAGCGCGGCGCTCGGCGTCGTCCTGCTCACGGCCGCCGCGTCGATGCTCGTCCCGGCCCTCGCGGGCCTGCCCAAGCTGGTGGCCGCCGCCGTGATGGCGATGTCCGCCACGAGGTTCGCGATCACCGGCGTCTACGAGCTCACCGCGTCCGCGGGGTGGAGGACCACGTCGGGCGTCGCCGGTCTGGTGCTCGCGGTCGTCGCCTACTACGCCGCCCTGGCGTTCGAACTGGAGGACGCGCACGGGCGCGCGCTCCTCCCCGTGGCCCGCCGGGGCCGGGCCCGTACGGCGGTCCGGGGCGACCTGCACGACCAGACGAAGGGGCTGGCGCGCGAGGCGGGCGTGCGCGAGCAGCTCTGACGCTCCACGAACCGCCGGGACGGCCGCGTACGCCGGGTTTCGCCTCCGGAGCCGTGGTTAGCATGCCCGCATGCCGTACGACGACCGGTCTCCCCTCACCGAACCCGCGGGCGCCGCGAGGCGGATCCACGGGGCGATGATCGCATTCGCGGCGGGCGACGCGCTCGGCGTGCCCTGGGAGGGACGCCCGCCGGAGAGCGTCGACGCGGCCGGGGTCGTCCGGCTGCCGGCTCCGGACCGGGGGTGGCCGCGCGGTTCGACCTCCGACGACACCGCGCAGATGGTGCTGGTCGCCCGGTGCCTGGCCGACACGGACGGACGGCCCGCCTCCATGGACTTCCTGGCCCGTCTGGCCGACGCGGCGCCTGGGGTGCGCGGCCTCGGTCCGACGACTCGGCGGGCCCTCGCGCACTTTCACGCCACGGGGGAGCTCCCGGCGCCCTCGGCCGGCGACCTGCCCACCAACGGCGCGGCGATGCGCATCGCCCCGGTCGGCTGGGCCGTGCCGCCCCATCGGCAGGAGCGCCGCCGGAGCCTGTGCGAGGCGCTGTCCGCCGCGACGCACCGCGCGCCGGCGGCCGTGGCGGCGGCCTGCGTGATCGCGGCCATGGCGTCGTACGCGGTGGAGGGCGCGGGCGCGGCCGATCTGCTGGACGCTGCGGCGGCCGAGGCCCGCTGGGCGGGTGCGCACTACGCGCCGATGGACGCCGTGGCGGACGCCGCCCGAGGCCGGTGGTCGCCCCCGCCCGAGGGCGTCTCCCTGGACGCCGTGGAGACGGCCGCCGCGGTGGTCCACGTGATCCGCGAGGCTCAGGACCTGGTCGCGGCGCTCCCGTACGCCGTGTCGCTCGGCGGGGACACCGACACGGTCGCGGCGCTCGTCGGCGGCGTCCTCGGCGCCCGGGACCCCGAGGGGGTCGCCGCTCTCGGCTGGCTGGAGCTGGTGGATCTCGGCGAATACCCGGGCCTGGGGGACCTCGCCGCGCGCCTGGCCGCCCTCCGCGAGACGCCGGACGCCGGGCTCTGATCGGGTGCGGCGGATGGTCGGCGCAGGTCGCGGGACGGATGCCCGCGCCTCGCTCCGGACCCGTCCACTCTTGCGGTAACGTCACGTTACATGCCCCTCCTCGCCTCGATTCCCAGCCCGTCACAGGGGGTCTGGAATCTCGGACCGATCCCGATCCGCGCGTACGCGCTGTGCATCGTGCTCGGCGTCATCGTCGCGGTCTGGATCGGCGAACGCCGCTGGCGCGCCCGTGGCGGCGCCCCGGGGACGATCACCGACCTCGCGGTCTGGGCGGTGCCGTTCGGCCTCGTCGGCGGACGCCTCTATCACGTCATCACCGACTGGCAGATCTACTTCGGCTCGGAAGCGCCCAAGCGGCCGATCGACGCCCTGTTCATCTGGGAGGGCGGCCTCGGCATCTGGGGCGCGATCGCCCTCGGCGCGCTCGGCGTCTGGATCGCCTGCCGCCGGCGCGGCATCTCCTTCACCGCCGTCGCCGACACCCTCGCCCCCGGCGTCGCCGTGGCGCAGGCCATCGGCCGGTGGGGCAACTACTTCAACCAGGAACTGTTCGGCGGCCCCACCGACCTGCCGTGGGGCCTGGAGATCGAGCCGGGCCGCCCGGGCACCGTCCCCGGCGCGACCACCTACCACCCGACGTTCCTGTACGAGTCGCTGTGGGACCTCGCGCTCGCCGTCGTGCTGATCCTGGCCGCCCGCCGGTTCAGCCTGCGGCACGGCCGGGTGTTCGCACTGTACGTCGCGGGTTACACGCTCGGCCGGTTCTGGATCGAGGGGCTGCGGGTGGACCCCGCCCACCACGTCCTCGGCCTGCGGCTGAACCAGTGGACCTCGATCGTCATCTTCCTGTGCGCGCTGGCGTACCTGTGGCTCGCCCGCAACCGTACGGGCGAGGAGCCGCTGGGCGCGCAGATCGGCGACAACGGCGGAGACCACGCCGACCCCGCCCACGGGCGGGACCAGGCCGACGAGCCGGAACTCCTGCGTGACGACGAACGGGACGAGGAAGCCCGAGGCGAGGCCGAGGACCCGCCATCGCCGGGCGGCGCGGGCTCAGGCAAGGAGACGGCGGCCGCGGGAGCGGGCGCCGCGAGCGACGGCACCGCGGCGGAACCGGAGGCCGGCCAGCGATGACCAAGGCCACGACGGGGGCGCGGGCCGAGATCCACCATGAGCACAGGGACGTCAACGGCGGCTGGTTACGCCCCGCCGTCTTCGGTGCGATGGACGGACTGGTCTCCAACTTCGCGCTGATCGCGGGCGTCGCCGGCGGCACAGCGGAGACCAGGATCGTCGCCCTCGCCGGCATCGCCGGCCTGGCCGCCGGAGCGTTCTCCATGGCGGGCGGTGAGTACGTGTCGGTCGCCAGCCAGCGTGAGCTCGCCCAGGCGGAGATCGACGTCGAGCGCCGGGAGCTGGAGCGGCACCCCGAGGCCGAGGAGGCCGAGCTCGCCCGGATGTACGAGCAGCGGGGCGTGGACCCGGAGACCGCCAGGGAGGTCGCCCGGCAGATCTCCCGGAACCCGGAGGAGGCCCTGGCGGTCCACACGCGGGCCGAGCTGGGCGTGGACCCCGGCGACCTGCCCTCGCCCGTGCTGGCCGCCGTGTCGTCGTTCCTGTCGTTCAGCCTCGGCGCGCTGGTCCCGCTCCTGCCCTACCTGCTGGGCGTGCGGGGGCTGTGGGTCTCCGCCGCGGTGTCGATGGCGGCGCTGTTCGTCGCGGGCGCCGTGGTCTCCCGGGTGACGGCCCGCAGCTGGTGGTTCAGCGGCCTGCGCCAGCTCGTGGTGGGGGCCGTGGCGGCGGCGCTGACCTGGGGCCTGGGCTCGCTGATTGGAACCGGCGGTCTATGACCAAGCGCAAGCGCCGGTCGTCCGCGCAGGCCGAGGGGCGGACCGGGGCCGCCCTCGCCGAGCTGGGGCTGGACGACCGGCAGCAGCGTGTGTTCGTGTGGTCGGTCACCGCTGTGGGGGTGCTGGCGATCGCCCTGGTGCTGACGCTGGTGGTCAACGCGATCGGCGGCGGGCAGTCGCCGCCGGCGCAGGCGTCGGGCGACGTGTCCGGGGAGGGCCTGCCCGCGTCCTTCCAGTCCTGGCCGTCGCTGAAGGAACTGGCCCCGATCGCCGGCAGGAAGGCCGACACCGCGCCGCTGACCGTCCAGGAGGTGTTCGGCACGCGGACGCTCACGGCCGGGAAGGTCACGCTGCGCAGGCTGGCCACCCGCCTTGACCAGGCCTGCGCGGGCGCCGTGTGGGGGGCCGACCTCGCCGACGCCCTGGCCGAGGCCGGATGCGGCCAGGCCGTCCGCGGCCTGTACGCCACCGCCGACGGGGTGTACGTCGCGCAGTACACCCTGTTCAACCTCGCGGACGTCGCGGCGGCCGAGTCGCTGGCGAAGTCGCTGGCGTCGCTCTACCGGGGCGCCTGGGTGCAGCCGCTCGAGTCGCCGCGGGCGAAGTTCGGCGCCTACAGCGAGGGAAACGCCTACGTCCTGGGGCACTACCTCGGGGTGGCATGGATCGGCCGGGCCGACGGCGCGGAACCGGGGGAGAAGGACGACTTCATCATGCTCGGCCTGGCCGTGCGGGAGACCGAGAAGGCGGTCTTCCGGCGCGTGGTCAAGGTGGCCGGGGTGCCGTCGGACCCCGCGCAACCGCCGGGCCCGGCCGACACCGCCCAGCCCTCCGAGGAGCCTCCCTCCGATCCCGGCGCCTCTCCTGCGGTGTCCGCGCCCGGCGCGAGCACGTCCGCGCAGCCGTCCGTCCCCGCCGCGCGGTAGATCCGGCGCGGTAGATCCGGCGCGGCAGACCAGCGCGGCAGACCGGTGCGATAGATCCGGCGCGACAGACCCGGGCCGGTCCTCGTCAGGCCGTGGTGGGAGCGCCGATCCGCGCCCTCATCTGGGCGAGGCGGTGGAGGGGGAGTTCCAGCGGGGTGGCGTCGAGGGCCCACGGCGCGGCCTCCTCGACGGCCGCCCTGGCCTGCCGCTTGGTGAGCCCGGCCGTCTCGGTCAACGCCTCGCGCCAGGCGTTGGCGACCTTCCCGTGGGCGCTGTCCAAGATCCTGTGCACCGCCCGGTCCTGGCCGCTGTCCGGCGGCGCGAGCCGTACGGCGTCGAGGACGTGGCCCTCGGCGGCCAGGCGATAGACGGGAGCCAGCAGCGCGGCCAGCGCGGGCAGGTCCGCCACCGTGTCCACCACAGGGCCCGCGGTGAGCACGCGCACGTGCCGGGCGCGCGTCGCGAGCAGCAGGCGGGGCAGCGCCGCCTCCAGCCCGGCCGGCACGGCGATCGCCACCCGCTCGGGATCGGCGGCGTACGGCTTGGCCAGCAGGGTGGCGAGCCGGGTGCGCGGCACCTGCGGCAGCAGGCCGCGCGGCCAGTCGCCGGCGAGCAGGTCCGGCCCGAACGCGGTCACGGCCGCCTCGTCCGGCGGCGCCGCCGGAGCGGACTCGACGGCCTGGGGGCCCTGCGTGTAGATGGCCGTGGCGAGGCGGTCGAGCCGGGCGGCGATCGCCGGCCACGTCTTCGTGGTGGGGCGCAGCACGTACAGGTCCGCCGCGCTGCCGATCGCCTCCGCCCCGTGATACCGGTTGAAGTGCGGAAATATCGCCTCGTTCAGCAGGTTGAGGTCGAAGAGGGCCTTCTGCACCTTCAGCGCGAGCATCGGGGTGCGCTCCGAGGCACCGTACGCCACGAGGATCCGTCCCTGGTCGCGGTCGCGCAGTCCCTCGGCGGCGCGGGCGGCGAACAGCCCGATCCCCTCGGGTGTGTACGGCGGGTCGGTGATCGCGAGGTCGGCCCAGCCGCGCAGCGACGGCGGCAGGCCGAGGCGCAGGTCGGCCCAGCGGGTGCGCACCCCCAGGTCCTGGGCGTCGATGTACTCCAGGATGCGGTCGTCGATGTCGGCCACGGCGACCTCGACCTCGGGGTGGATCATCCGCACGGCCAGCGAGGTCAGGTCGTGGTCGCCGACGCACAACAGGCGGGCGCCGGGCAGCCAGAACCGCCGCCCCAGCAGGAGGGCGCGGCGGAGCACGGTCTCGGCGGTCGCGGAGACGTGGTCGAGCGCGTGCCGTCCCCGGGGGGCCCCGGCGATCAGCGTCTCCAGATGTTCGAGCGTCTCGGCGTGCGCCGCGACCATTCCGGCGACCGGATTCCCAAGACCGGAAATATCCGTATCAATCCCGACGTTGTAGCGGTTGACCTGATCAATAGGAATACGGACCCGGTCGCCGCTGTGCTCAAGGGGGAGCACCCGCAGCAGCGACTCCATCGTCCGCCGCGACGTCGCGGTCTCCCTGACCAGGTCGGACAAGGTCCACCAGCGGCCTCCGGACAGGAGCGCCAGCGCTCCGCGCAGGCGCAGGCCGTCCACGCCGGCTTCCGCCAGCAGTTCGTCGATCGCCTCATGACCACCCATGCGCAAACCATATCCACGGCGCTGACCTGTGAAGGTTCGCGAAGCGGACCTGGGGGGCACTATTCCGGCAGCGTGTTGTAATCTCTAAGGACCACAACCGCAGCAGGGCCAGCGTCGTCCCTCTGTTCCACGCAGACGTTGACGACGGGAGTGACTACATGCCTGCTGCCCGCCTTGGCCTTCCCGGAGGTCTCCCCGAGCCCCAGGGACTCTACGACCCCGGATTCGAGCACGACGCCTGTGGCGTAGCCATGGTGGCCGATGTCGCTGGCCGCCGCAGCTACGACATCGTCGCCAAGGCACTGACCGCGCTCCGCAACCTCGACCACCGGGGTGCCAGCGGCAGCGAGCCGGACACCGGCGACGGCGCGGGCATCCTCACCCAGATCCCCGACGCGTTCTTCCGCGCCGTCGTGGCCGATTTGGGATGGCACAGCCCGCTGCCGCCCGAGGGCGCGTACGCCGCGGGCGCCGCGTTCCTGCCGTTGGACGAGCAGGCCAGGCGGACCGCGATCGGCCTCATCGAGCAGATCGCCGCCGAGGAGGGCGTGACGATCCTCGGCTGGCGCGACCTGCCGGTCGACCGCGACCTGCCCGGCGCCACCGCTCGGGCGGTCATGCCGCACTTCGCGCAGCTGTTCGTGACCTCGCCCGGCGGCGAGACCGGCGTCGACCTCGACCGGATCGTGTTCGCCTTCCGCAAGCGGGCCGAGCACGAGGCGGACGTCTACTTCTCCTCGCTGTCCTCGCGGACCATCGTCTACAAGGGCATGCTGACCTCGCTGCAGGTCGAGCCGTTCTTCGCCGACCTGTCCGACGAGCGCTACCTCAGCGCCATCGCGCTGGTCCACTCGCGCTTCTCGACCAACACCTTCCCCTCCTGGCCGCTGGCCCACCCGTACCGGTACGTCGCGCACAACGGCGAGATCAACACCGTGCGCGGCAACCGCAACTGGATGCGCGCCCGCGAGGCCATGCTCGCGACCGGCCTCATCCAGGGCGACCTGCGGCGGCTGTTCCCGATCTGCGACCCCGACGGCTCCGACACCGCCTCGTTCGACGAGACGCTGGAGCTGCTGCACCTCGGCGGCCGGTCGCTGCCGCACGCCGTGCTGATGATGATCCCGGAGGCGTGGGAGAACCACACCGAGATGGACCCGGCCCGCCGGGCCTTCTACGAGTTCCACTCCACCCTCATGGAGGCGTGGGACGGCCCCGCGTCCATCACCTTCTCCGACGGCACGCTGGTCGGCGCGGTCCTCGACCGCAACGGCCTGCGCCCGGGCCGGTTCTGGGTCACCGACGACGGCCTGGTCGTGCTCGCCTCCGAGGCGGGGGTGCTGTCCGACATCCCGCAGGAGAAGGTCGTCCGCAAGGGCCGCCTGCAGCCGGGCCGCATGTTCCTGGTGGACACCCCGCGCGGCCGGATCATCGAGGACGACGAGATCAAGGCCGAGCTCGCCGCCGCCGAGCCGTACGGCGAGTGGCTGCACGCGGGCCTGGTCCGCTTCGAGGAGCTGCCCGAGCGCGAGCACGAGCACCCCACCCACGAGGCGCTGGTCAAGCGGCAGCAGACCTTCGGCTACACCCAGGAGGAGCTGCGGGTCATCCTCACGCCGATGGCCAAGAACGGCGCCGAGCCGATCGGCTCGATGGGCACCGACACCCCGGTGGCGGTGCTGAGCGAGAAGCCGAGGCTGCTGTTCGACTACTTCAGCCAGCTGTTCGCGCAGGTCACCAACCCGCCGCTGGACGCCATCCGCGAGGAGCTCGTCACCTCGCTTCAGTCGACGATCGGCCCCGAGGGCAACCTGCTCGACCCCGGCCCGGCGTCGTGCCGCCGGCTCGTGCTGCCCTACCCGGTGATCGACAACGACGAGCTCGCCAAGATCATCCACATCAACGACGAGGGCGCGCTGCCCGGCTTCCAGCCGTACGTCGTGTCCGGCCTGTTCGACGCGGCCGGCGGCGGCGATGCGCTGGTGCGGCGGCTGGAGGAGATCCGCCAGGAGGTCTCCCGGGCCATCGAGGACGGCGCGCGGATCATCGTGCTGTCCGACCGCGGGTCCTCCCGCGAGAAGGCGCCGATCCCGTCGCTGCTGCTCACCGGCGCGGTGCACCACCACCTCATCCGGGAGAAGTCCCGCACCCGGGTCGGGCTCGTGATCGAGACCGGCGAGGCCCGCGAGTGCCACCACATGGCCCTGCTCGTCGGCTACGGCGCCAGCGCGATCAACCCCTACCTCGCCCTGGAGACGGTCGAGGACATGATCGCCACGGGTCAGTTCGACCTGGACCCGCGCAAGGCGGTGCGCAACCTGATCAAGGCGTACGGCAAGGGCGTGCTGAAGGTCATGTCCAAGATGGGCGTGTCCACGGTCGCCTCCTACACCGGCGCGCAGATCTTCGAGGCCCTCGGCCTCGGCGCCGAGGTCATCGACCGGTGCTTCACCGGCACCACCTCCCGCCTCGGCGGCGTCGGTTTCGACGTGCTGGCCACGGAGGCGCTGGAGCGGCACGCGCGGGCCTACCCCCGCGCGGAGAACCCGCACCGGCGGCTGGAGGTCGGCGGCGAGTACCAGTGGCGCCGCGAGGGCGAGCCGCACCTGTTCAACCCGACCACCGTCTTCAAGCTGCAGCACTCCACCCGCACCCGGCGGTACGAGATCTTCAAGGAGTACACGTCCCTGGTGGACGGGCAGTCCGAGAAGCTCATGACGCTGCGCGGCCTGTTCAAGCTGCGTCCCGGCGGCGCGCCCGTGCCGATCGAGGAGGTCGAGCCGGTCGAGTCGATCGTCAAGCGGTTCTCCACCGGCGCCATGTCGTACGGCTCCATCTCGATGGAGGCGCATGAGACGCTGGCCATCGCGATGAACCGGCTCGGCGCCAAGTCGAACACCGGTGAGGGCGGCGAGGACCCCGAGCGGCTGCACGACCCCGAGCGGCGCAGCGCGATCAAGCAGGTGGCCTCCGGCCGCTTCGGCGTGACCAGCGAATACCTGGTCAACGCCGACGACCTGCAGATCAAGATGGCGCAGGGCGCCAAGCCCGGCGAGGGCGGCCAGCTGCCCGGCCACAAGGTGTACCCGTGGATCGCCAAGACCCGGCACTCCACGCCCGGCGTCGGCCTGATCTCGCCGCCGCCGCACCACGACATCTACTCGATCGAGGACCTGGCCCAGCTCATCCACGACCTGAAGAACTCCAACCCGCGCGCCCGCGTCCACGTGAAGCTGGTGGCCGAGGTCGGGGTCGGGACCGTGGCGGCGGGCGTCAGCAAGGCCCACGCCGACGTCGTGCTGATCTCCGGCCACGACGGCGGCACCGGCGCATCCCCGCTGACCTCGGTCAAGCACGCGGGCGCGCCCTGGGAGCTCGGCCTGGCCGAGACGCAGCAGACACTGCTGCTCAACGGCCTGCGCGACCGCATCGTCGTCCAGGCCGACGGCCAGCTCAAGACCGGCCGCGACGTGATCATCGCGGCGCTGCTCGGCGCCGAGGAGTACGGCTTCGCCACCGCTCCGCTGGTCGTCTCCGGCTGCGTCATGATGCGGGTCTGCCACCTCGACACCTGCCCGGTGGGCGTGGCCACGCAGAACCCCGAGCTGCGCAAGCGGTTCACCGGCAAGCCCGAGTTCGTGGTGAACTTCTTCGAGTTCATCGCCCAGGAGGTGCGCGAGCACCTCGCCGAGCTCGGCTACCGCTCGCTCGACGAGGTCGTCGGGCGGGCCGACCTGCTCGACACCACCCAGGCGGTCGAGCACTGGAAGGCCTCCGGCCTCGACCTGTCGCCGATCCTGCACCAGCCGGAGCTGCCCGAGGGCACCCCGCGCCGCAAGGTCGTCGAGCAGGACCACGGGCTCGACAGGGCGCTGGACAACACGCTGATCCAGCTCGCCGAGGGCGCGCTGAACTTCGGCGACCCGGTGACGCTGGAGCTGCCCATCCGCAACGTCAACCGTACCGTCGGCACGATGCTCGGCCACGAGGTGACCAAGCGGTACGGCGGGGCCGGCCTGCCGGACAACACGATCGACGTGTCGTTCACCGGCTCCGCGGGCAACTCGTTCGGCGCGTTCGTGCCGCGCGGCGTCACGCTGCGGCTGACCGGCGACGCCAACGACTACCTCGGCAAGGGCCTGTCGGGTGGCCGCATCGTCGTCCGCCCGCACCCCGACGCGCCGTTCGAGGCCGAGACGCAGGTCATCTCCGGCAACGTCGGCCTCTACGGTGCGACGTCCGGCGAGGTCTTCGTCCGCGGCGTCGTGGGCGAGCGGTTCTGCGTGCGCAACTCCGGCGCGACCGCCGTCGTGGAGGGCGTGGGCGACCACGGCTGCGAGTACATGACCGGCGGCCGGGCCGTCGTCCTCGGGCCGACCGGCCGCAACTTCGCCGCCGGCATGTCGGGCGGCGTCGCGTACGTGCTCGACCTGCGGCCCGAGCGGGTCAACCGCGAGATGGTCGAGCTGGAGACGCTGGACGACGACGACGCCGAGTTCCTGCGGGAGATCGTCGAGAAGCACTTCGCGGAGACCGGGTCGACGGTGGCCAAGGCGCTGCTCGCCGACTGGGACGCCGCGCTCGGCCGGTTCGGGAAGATCATGCCGACCGACTACAAGCGGGTCCTGCGGGCGCGGGCCGCCGCCGAGGCCGAGGGCCGCGACATCGACGAGGCGGTCATGACCGCCGCCCACGGGTGACGCCGATGCGAATCATCGCGACCGTCTCCATGACCGTTTCCACGCAGCGATAAGGGGGGTATCACCGTTGGCTGACCCGAAGGGGTTCCTGACGCACGGGCGCGAGCTGCCGGCGCGCCGCCCGGTCGATGTTCGCATCCGCGACTGGCGCGAGGTCTACGAGGACTTCCCCCGGCCCGCGCTCACCAAGCAGGCGGCCCGCTGCATGGACTGCGGCATCCCGTTCTGCCACAACGGCTGCCCGCTCGGGAACCTCATCCCCGAGTGGAACGACCTCGTCTACCGCGACGACTGGCGCGATGCGATCGAGCGGCTGCACGCGACCAACAACTTCCCGGAGTTCACCGGCCGCCTGTGCCCGGCGCCGTGCGAGTCGGCGTGCGTCCTCGGCATCAACTCCGACCCGGTCGCGATCAAGCGGGTCGAGGTCGAGATCGTCGACCGCGCCTTCGCCGAGGGCTGGGTCACGCCGCAGCCGCCCGCCGCCAAGACGGGCAGGAAGGTCGCGGTCGTCGGCTCGGGCCCGGCCGGCCTCGCCGCCGCGCAGCAGCTCACCCGCGCCGGGCACGACGTGGTCGTGTTCGAGCGGGCCGACCGGACCGGCGGGCTGCTCCGCTACGGCATCCCCGAGTTCAAGATGGAGAAGCGGCACGTCGACCGCCGCATCGCCCAGATGGAGGCCGAGGGCACCGAGTTCCGCACCGGCGTCAACGTCGGCGTGGACGTCACCGTGGCCCGGCTGCGGGAGGAGTTCGACGCCGTCGTCCTGGCGGGCGGCGCCACGGCCTGGCGCGACCTGCCGGTGCCCGGCCGCGAGCTCAAGGGCGTCTACCAGGCGATGGAGTACCTCCCGCCCGCCAACAAGGCCCAGGAGGGCGACTACGCCGAGTCGCCGATCTCGGCCGAGGGCAAGCACGTCGTCGTGATCGGCGGCGGCGACACCGGCGCCGACTGCATCGGCACGGCGATCCGGCAGGGCGCCCTGTCGGTCACCCAGCTGGAGATCATGCCGAGGCCGCCGGCGAGCCGTCCGGGCAGCCAGCCGTGGCCGACGTACCCGATGCTGTTCAAGATGGAGAGCGCGCACGAGGAGTTGGAGGCCGGGGCGGGCGACCGCGTGTACGCGGTGTCCACCTCCGAGTTCGCCGGCGACGACGAGGGCAACGTGCGGGCGCTGCGCCTGGTCGAGGTCGAGGGCCCGGCGGCGGGGTTCAAGCCGATCCCCGGCACCGAGCGGGAGATCCCGGCCGAGCTGGTGACGCTCGCCATGGGCTTCCTCGGCCCCGAGAAGGGCCCGCTGCTGAACGACCTCGCGGCGCTGTCCGGCGACCCGGAGTCGTTCTTCGACGCCCGGGGCAACGTGGCCAGGAACGCGTCGTACGAGACGTCGGTCGAGGGCGTGTTCGCGGCGGGCGACATGGGCCGCGGCCAGTCGCTGATCGTCTGGGCGATCGCCGAGGGCCGGTCGGCGGCGGCGGCGGTGGACCGCTACCTGAGCGGGCGGACCGTCCTGCCCGTTCCCATCCCGCCGACAGCGCGGCCACTCGTTTGACGCGCATAGGGTGAATTCACGCCGCGCCGTGGTCCCAGGGGACCGGACCACGGCTGGCGCGCTTTATGGGGATAAATCGGGAATATCCCCAGTTCGGAGCTGGGTTGCGGGCATGCCCGGCTGCCGGGAGGATGCTGAGGCTCGAACCGAGGGGCTCCGCAGCAGAGGAGGCCCGCAATCGAGGAGGATCGTTGTACACACGGGGGCGGCTCGCCGGGGCCATCATGTCCATCACGCTGCTCGGCGGGCTGGGGGCCGCGGCCCTGCCGGAGGCGGCGACCGCGTCCGAGCCCGCGCGGAACTACCTGGTCTTCTACACCGACGGCGGCGGGGCCGCCGCGCAGCGGGCGGCCGAGGCGGCCGGAGGAACGATCCAGGGGCGGGACGACAAGCTCGGCTACCTCGTCGTGCGCACGTCCGACCCCGAGAAGATCGGCGCCGACCCCTCCGTGGCCGGCGTCACGCTCGACCGTCCCATCGGCAAGACCGCGGACGCGCCCGTCCCCGCCGGGGCACCTGTCCCCGCCGGCACGCGGAGCGCGGAGCACGCCCGGCGGGCGCCGGGCGGCGACCCGCTCTCGGACCGCCAGTGGGACATGAAGATGATCGGCGCCACCCCCACCGGGTCGTACGCCAAGGCCCGGGGCAGCCACAAGGTGCTCGTGGGCGTCATCGACACCGGCATCGACGGCAAGCACCCCGACATCGCGCCCAACTTCAACCGGGAGCTCAGCCGCAACTTCGTCATCGACGAGCCCACCGACGAGAACGGCAAGAAGCTCGACGGGCCCTGCGAGTACAAGGGCTGCAAGGACCCGGCCGACGTCGACGACGACGGCCACGGCACCCACGTCGCGAGCACGATCGGCTCGCCGATCAACGGCCTCGGCATCAGCGGGGTCGCCCCCGACGTGTCGCTGGTCAACCTCCGCGCCGGCACCGACTCGGGCTTCTTCTTCCTCAAGCCCACGATGGACGCCCTGGAATACGCCGCCGACGTCGGCGTCGACGTGGTCAACATGAGCTTCTACGTCGACCCCTGGACGTTCAACTGCGCGAACAACCCGAGCGACACGCCGAAGGAGCGCCTGGAGCAGCGGGGGATCCTGGAGGGCATGCGCCGCGCGGTCAAGTACGCCCGCGCGCACGGCGTCACACTCGTCTCCGCGATCGGGAACGAGGCTCTCGACCTCGGCAAGGTGAAGACCGACACCTCCAGCCCGGACTTCCCCAAGGGCGCGGAGAAGAAGCGGTCCGTCGACAACACCTGCCTCAGCGTCCCGGCCGAGCTCGACGGCGTCATCTCGGTGTCGGCGGTCGGCCCCAGCGGGCGTAAGGCGCCGTACTCCGACTATGGGGTCGAGCAGACCGACGTCGCCGCGCCGGGCGGCGACATGTTCGACGGCGGCACCGGGATCAAGGGCGCGAGCCGGGAGATCCTGGCCGCCGCCCCCGAGAACGTCCTGCGCGCCAAGGGCCTCATCGACGCCGCGGGCAAGCCGAAGACGTCCTCGGTGATCCGCGATTGCCATGACGGCAAGTGCGCCTACTACCAGTACATGGAGGGCACCTCCATGGCCGCGCCGCACGTCACCGGGGTGGCGGCGCTGATCATCGGCCGGTTCGGCAAGCCGGGCAAGGGCGGGCTCCAGATGGACCCCGCGGAGGTGGAGCGCCTGCTGTACGCGACGGCCACCTCGAAGGGCTGCCCCGCGCCCCGGACCTACCGCTACGGCACGGGCGAGACCCAGGCCTGCGAGGGGCCCACGGCGAAGAACGGCTTCTTCGGCCACGGCCTCGTCGACGCCGCACGGGCCGCCACCGTCGCGCCCTGAGCTTGTCCTGGGGCTCGTCCTGGAGCTCGTTCTGGGGCTTGTCCTGGGGCTCGCCCTGATCTGACTGAGTACGCGCCTGAGTAGCCCGCCGGATGTCCGGCGGGCCACAGGCGGCCTACCCTCCTTCGCGGAGGTGGGCAGATCATGATCTACCGGCTCGTCTGGCAGGCCACGATGGTGGCGCATTTCCTCGTCATCGCCTACATCGCCCTGGGCGGCTTCCTCGCCTGGCGGCGGCCCCGGCTGATCTGGCCGCACCTCGCGCTGTGCGCCTGGGGGCTGGTGCAGCTCGCCGGGCTCGTGGAGTGCCCGCTGACCGCGCTGGAGAACTGGGGGCGGGCCAGGGCGGGGGAGCGCGGCCTGCTGCCCGGCGGCTTCATCGACACCTACATCGAGGGCGTGGTCTACCCGGAGGCGTACGTCTGGCACGTGCGGCTGGCGGTGATCGCCGTCGTGCTCGTCTCCTGGGCCGGTCTCGCGATCAGGATCCGCCGACGCCGCACACGTCCTGCGCGTACGACAGGAACGTCTGCTGCACCGGAGCCGGAGGCGTCGCGATGAGGTAGCGCTTCTCGCCGCCGCCCACCGTGCCGTAGACCGGGAACAGGTACGCCTTCTTGGCCTCGGCGAACGCGTGCCAGTCGCAGCGCATGGGGGTGACCTCCACCGGGATCTCCAGCCGCGTGGCGTCCGCCGCGAGCACCGCCACCGGCCGGCGCTTTCCGGAACGGGGGAGCATCGTGTAGTGCGTGGTGGCGCCGAGGTCGTCGATGGTGACCTGCTCCGATCCGCCCTTCCTGGTGACGACGAGGTTCCCGTGGAGGGTCCGGCCCACCCGGGTCCACGTGTCCCCGAACGTCACGTCCACCGACTGGCGCAGGATGTACGCCCCGCACTCCGCCTTCACCAGCCCGTCCAGCGTGGGATCGGGATGGCGGACCGGGAACTCCACCTTCTGCGACGGCCCGCCGCCGACCTGGATGTGCGCCACCACCGTGGCCGGGCGCACCGGCGGGATCTTCGCCGGGTCGCAGCGCGCCTCGCCGTACGGGATCCGCAGGTCCGTACGCGGCGTTTTGGCGAGGGTGGTGTCCAGACGGGTCGGCGGGAGCGTCGCGAACGAGCCGGTGACGAGCTGGACGTCCTGGAAGCGCACCGGCGTGTCGGTGTCGTTGCGCACGGACACCTCCAGTGCGTGAGACGCCTCGTCGCTGCGCCACTGGTTCAGTGATACCGAAACGCCCGTCGGCGGCGCGGCCGATTCGGTACCCTGGCCTCCGCACGCGGCCAGGGTGAACAGCGCCGTTATTACCCCCCAAGTCCGGGTACGTCCCATGGCTGCCAAGGCTAGGGCACGCGGTTGATCGCGTGAAGTGTCTGAACATTTGGCGACAGCTGTGTGCGCCGTCACTGCAAGTGGTCTGTACCAATTAGGGTAGTGCTGTGAGTCGTCGAGCAAAGATCGTCTGTACCCTCGGGCCCGCCACCTCCTCGCCGGAGCGCCTACGCGAGCTCATCAAAGCGGGCATGAACGTCGCCCGCTTCAACCTTTCGCACGGCAGTCACGAGTTCCACAAGGAGGTGTTGGACCGGGTCAGAGCCGCCGCCGACGAGCTGGGCTGCGCCGTGGGCGTCCTCGCCGACCTCCAGGGCCCCAAGATCCGCGTCGGACGCTTCGCCTCCGGCCCCGTACGGCTCGGCTTCGGTGACGTCTTCACGATCACGACCGAGGACGTCCCCGGCGACCGGGACATCGTCTCCACGACGTACGCGGGCCTGCCGGGCGACGTCAAGCCCGGCGACACGATCCTCGTGGACGACGGCCGGCTGAACCTCGAGGTGACCGCGGTCGAGGGGCCGCGCGTCGTCACCCGCGTGGTCATCGGGGGCATGATCTCCGACAGCAAGGGCCTCAACCTCCCCGGCGTCGCCGTCAGCGCCCCGGCGCTCACGACGAAGGACGAGGAGGACCTGCGCTGGGCGTTGCGCACCGGCTTCGACATGATCGCCCTGTCGTTCGTCCGGTCGCCGGACGACGCCGCGCTCGTCCACGCGATCATGGAGGAGGAGGGCGTCAGGCTCCCGCTCCTCGCCAAGATCGAGAAGCCGCAGGCCGTCGACTGCCTCGAGGAGATCGTGGACGCCTTCGACGGCGTGATGGTCGCCCGCGGCGACCTCGGCGTCGAGCTGCCGCTGGAGCAGGTGCCGATCGTCCAGCGCCGCATCATCGAGCTGTGCCGGGAGAAGGCCCACCCGGTCATCGTGGCCACCCAGATGCTCGACTCGATGATGAGCGCCCCCCGGCCCACCCGCGCCGAGGCGTCCGACGTCGCTTACGCGGTGATGGACGGCGCGGACGCGGTGATGCTGTCGGGCGAGACCTCGGTCGGCAACTACCCGATCGAGTCGGTCTCCACGATGGCCCGCATCGCGGTCGCCGCCGAGGGCACCACGCTGCAGGCCACCCACACGCTGGAGCGCCTGCCCGAGACGACTGGCGGCGCCATCGCCCGCGCCGCGGCCGAGGTCGGCGCCATCGTCGGGGCCAAGGCCCTGGTGGCGTTCACGATGTCGGGCGAGACCGCCCGGCGGCTGGCCCGCTACCGCTCGCCGATCCCGCTGCTGGCGTTCACCTCCAACCCGCAGGTGCGCGGCCAGCTCGCGCTGACCTGGGGTGTGGAGACGTTCGAGGTGCCGTTCGTGCACCACACCGACGACATGGTCCGCCAGGTTGAGGCCTCGCTGCTGTCGCTCGGTGTGTGCGAGAAGGGCGACAAGGTCGTCGTCGTGGCCGGCTCGCCGCCCGGCAACCACGGCTCCACCAACGCCCTGCGCGTCCACACGATCGGCTCGGCGGTCGCCCACCCGTCGACCTGACCCGGCGGCCGGGTCTCCCCGGGCCACGCGGCCTGGGGCACCCGGCGGTGGGAGAAAAGCGCTTGATGGCGCGGCGCCCTCCGACGGATCATGACAGGAGCGAGTCGTCCTGTCCTGTCAGACGCCGGAGGAGCGCTGCGCCCGTTGATGGACTCCCCACAGGCACCCGGGCCCGGTGTCGGCCGGTCGTCGTGGCGCTCGCTGTGGCGGTTGCGGTCCTACCTGCGGCCATACGGGCCCAGCCTGGTGGTGTCCTGGATCGCCGCGCTGCTCGGGATCGCCGCGGGCACGGTGATCCCGCTGGTGAGCAAGGAGATCATCGACGGCCCTGTGGCCCACGGTGACCTCGGCGGGCTGGTCCCGCTCGGGCTGCTTGCCCTCGGCCTCGGCGTCGCCGAGGCGGTCCTCACGTTCGTCCGCCGCTGGTCGCAGGCCGGACCGGTTCTGGGCCTCGAGACCGCGATCCGCGACGACCTCTACCGGCACCTCCAGCGGCTGCCGATGAGCTTCCACGACGGATGGCAGTCGGGCCAGTTGCTGTCCCGGGCGACGACCGACCTGTCGACGATCCGCAGGTTCCTCGGATTCGGCGTGCTGTTCCTGATCATGAACATCCTGCAGCTCACCGCGGTCACCGTGGTGCTCCTGCGGATGTACTGGCCGCTCGGCCTGCTCGTCGCCGTGTCCGCCGTCCCGGTCGTGGCCCTGTCGCTGCGGTTCGAGCGGCGCTACATCGTCATCTCCCGGCAGGTGCAGGACCAGCAGGGCGACCTCGCCACGCTGGTCGAGGAGTCGGCCGTGGGAATCCGCACGGTCAAGGCGTTCGGGCGGCGCGAGCACGTCTTCGCGAACTTCGCCGCCGCCGCCCGCGAGATCCGCCACACCTCGCTGGCGAAGGTGCGGCTGGCCTCCCGGTTCTTCACCTTCCTCGAAGTCGTGCCGAACGTCACGCTCGCCCTGGTCCTGCTGCTCGGCGCGATCGCGGTCGGCGCCGGCGCGCTGACGCTCGGCACCCTGGTCGCCTTCACCACGCTGGTCCTCCAGCTCGTCTGGCCGGTCGCCTCGCTCGGCTACATCCTCGCCATGGGCCAGGAGGCCATGACCTCGGCCGACCGGGTGGTCGAGGTGCTCGACACGGTCCCCGCGATCAGCGGCGGCCCGGCCGTCATCGAGCGCCCGCGTGGCCACGTACGCTTCGAGGGCGCCGGGTTCCGCTTCCCGGGCGCCGACCGGCCGGTGCTGCGCGACGTGTGGCTGGAGGTGCGCCCGGGGGAGACCATCGCCCTCGTAGGGGCCACCGGGTCGGGCAAGACGACGATGACCGCGCTCGTGCCCCGCCTGCTCGACGTCACCGCGGGCCGCGTCACCGTGGACGGGCGCGACGTGCGGGACCTGTCGCTGACCTCGCTGCGCTCGGTGGTCGCCACCGCGTTCGAGGAGCCCACGCTTTTCTCGATGAGCGTGCGCGAGAACGTGACGCTCGGCCACGGGCACGCCACCGAGGAGGAGATCAGGCAGGCACTGGAGATCGCGCAGGCGACGTTCGCCTACGACCTGCCGTGGGGGCTCGACACCCGCATCGGGGAGCAGGGGATGTCGCTGTCGGGCGGTCAGCGGCAGCGGCTCGCGCTGGCCAGGGCGGTCCTCGGCGGGCCGCGGGTGCTCGTCCTCGACGACACGCTGTCGGCGCTCGACGTGGAGACCGAGGCGCTGGTCGAGGAGGCGCTGCGGCGGGTGCTCGCCGAGGCGACCGGCATCGTCGTGGCGCACCGCGCCTCGACCGTGCTGCTCGCCGACCGGGTGGCGCTGCTGCGCGACGGCACCGTCACCCACGTCGGCCGCCACGGCGACCTGCTGTCGGCCGTGCCGGAGTATCGCGAACTGCTCGCCCAGGACGCCGACCTCGATCCCGAAGGTTCGATGCGATGAGCCAGGGGACCGCCGGCGAAGCGGGAGACACCGAGCGGGCCGCAGGCGAGGCGGGAGAGACAGCGCGGGCCGGAGGTGACGCGGGGGGCGCAGAAACGTGGCGTGGGGTCGCCGCCGAGGACCGCGACGAGATCTCCGAGCGCGTCTCCCTGCTGCTGCGCACGCGGTCGCGCCGCCTGCTCGGCGACCTGCTGCGCCCGCACCGCCGGGCGATCGCCGTGCTCACGGCGGTCATCGTGGTGTCCAACGCGGCCGGCCTGGCCCTGCCGTACCTGGTCAAGTCGGGTATCGACGACGGCCTCCCGCCCATGCTGCGCGGGCAGGGCGCGGGCACGCTGCTCGCGATCGTCGGCGCGGTGCTGGCCGCCGCGCTCACCCAGGCGCTCACCCGGCAGGCGTTCCTGCAGATGTCGGGCCGGATCGGCCAGGACATCCTGCTGGAGTTGCGCCGCCGGGTCTTCGACCACTTCCAGCGCCTGTCGCTGTCGTTCCACGAGAAGTACACCTCCGGGCGGGTCATCTCCCGGCTCACCTCCGACGTGGACGCCATCGCGGAACTGCTCGACTCCGGTTTCGACGGCCTGGTCACGGCCGTGCTCACCCTGTGCGGCACCGCGGTCATGCTGCTCGTGCTCGACGTGCGCCTCGGCCTGGTGGCGCTGCTGCCGCTGCCGGTCCTGCTGCTGTTCACCCGGTGGTTCCGCCGCCAGTCGAGCGTCGCCTACCGCCGTACGCGGGAGGCGGTCGCGCTGGTCATCGTCCACTTCGTGGAGTCGATGACCGGGATCCGCGCGGTGCAGGCGTTCCGGCGGGAGCCGCGCAACCAGGAGATCTTCGAGCGGCTCAACACGGACTACCGCGCCGCCAACACGCGGGGCATGCGCCTGGTCGCCGTGTTCATGCCCGGCATCAAGCTGATCGGCAACGTCACGGTCGCGGCCGTCCTGCTGTACGGCGGCCTGCTCGCGCTGCGCGGCACGGTCACGGTCGGCGTGCTCGCGGCGTTCCTGCTCTACCTGCGCCAGTTCTACGAGCCGATGCAGGAGATCAGCCAGTTCTACAACGCCCTGCAGTCGGCGGGGGCGGCGCTGGAGAAGCTGTCGGGCGTGCTGGAGGAGCGGCCCTCGGTGGCCGAGCCCCGCCGCCCGGTGCCGCTGCCGCGCTCCTCCGGGGCGTTGCGCTTCGAGGCCGTCCGGTTCGCCTACGCCGACGGCCCGCCGGTGCTGCCGCTGCTCGACCTGGAGATCCCCGCCGGGCAGACCATTGCCGTCGTCGGCACCACGGGCGCGGGCAAGACCACGCTGGCCAAGCTCATCGCCCGGTTCCACGACCCGGTCGCCGGGCGGGTGCTGCTCGACGGCGTGGACCTGCGCGACCTGGACGAGGACACCCTGCGCCGCCACGTGGTGATGGTCACCCAGGAGAACTACCTGTTCAGCGGGACGATCGCGGACAACGTGCGGTTCGGGCGGCCCGGCGCGCCGGATTCGGAGATCGAGCGGGCCGCCGAGGCCATCGGCGCCCACACGTTCGTCTCCGCGCTCCCCGACGGATACGAGACGCAGGCCGGCAAGCGCGGCGGCCGCATGTCGGCGGGGCAGCGGCAGCTCGTCGCGTTCGCCCGGGCGTTCCTCGCCGACCCCGCCGTGCTGATCCTGGACGAGGCCACCTCCAGCCTCGACGTGCCCAGCGAGCGCCTCGTGCAGCGGGCGCTGCGGACGATCCTCGCCGACAGGACCGCACTGATCATCGCCCACCGCCTGTCCACCGTGGAGATCGCCGACCGGGTGCTCGTCATGGAGCACGGCCGGATCGTGGAGGACGGCCCGCCGGATCGCTTGATCGCCGGCTCCGGCCGGTTCGCCCGCCTCCACCAGGCCTGGCTGGACAGCCTCGCCTGACCCCCAACTCTCCCCTCTGATATCCGCAGTGGGACTACGCCCGGCGTCTTAGTCCGGCCGGCCGAGGTTGATCCCGGTGGGGTAGCGGCAGATGACTCCGTGGGTGGGACGACGCCGAACTCCGGCTGGACGACGATTGCCGGTCATGAGAACCCCATTCAGGTACGTCCACGGGGCGGCGTCGCCGGCCACCTCCCGCACTGCCACGACCTCGAACACGAGGACCTGGCCACAGATGAGCGGATCAAGGGTGCTCTGATGCCCGACTCCCACGCCTTCCTCACGCGCATGCCGTACGAACCGGCCGCCGCCCTCACCCGGGCGGTGGAGTCGTGAATCTCACTCTCATCGGCTCAACCGGCCGCACCGGTCGCCACGTCCTGGCCGAGGCGCTGCGCCGCGGCCACCGGGTCACCGCCTTCACCCGCAATGCCGCCGCCCTGGAAGCGCGGCCCCACGTCGTCGTCGAAGGCGACGGCCGCGACCTGGAGAAGATGCGCGCGGCGGTGGCGGGCGCGAACGCGGTGATCTCCATCATCAACGGCGGCGACAGTCGCGACCCGCACCGCGCGGCCCAGGCCACCCGCACCATCATGCGGGCCATGACCGAGACCGGGGTCCGTCGCCTGATCGCCACCACCCCCTACCCGATCGTCGCCCGCAGGCCGTTCCCGCTCATGTGGCTGCTGCGCCGCCTGCTGGCCACCCCCTACGCCGATGCCCGCGACCTGGAGCAGGCCGTGAGCACCGGCGACCTGGACTGGACCATCGTCCGGCTGACCCGGCTCACCGACCGGCCCGCCGCAGGGGCGGTCGTGATCCGCCGCGAACTGCTGGCCAAGCCGCGTGCCCTGACCCGGGCGGACGTGGCGAACACCCTGCTGGACATCGCCCAGGAGGACCACCTGAGCGGTGTGGCCGTCAACGTCCACGGGCGCTGAGCCGACTACGAGATCACGCCGGGGGCAGGGGGAGGAGCAGGCGTTCCATGGCGGGGCGCAGGGGCGGGCCGATCTCCACGGGGCGGCGGGTGTGCCGGTCCACGAAGACGTGGGTGAAGTCCCCCTCGGCGACCAGCGTGTCCCCGGCGAACAGGCCGAGCTCGTAGCGGACGCTGGAACGGCCCAGGTGGCCGATCCGCAGGCCCACGCTGATCACCTGCGGGAAGGACACCGAGGCCCGGTAGGAGCAGCGCGACTCCACGCACAGCCCGATCGCCGGGCCCTCGTGGATGTCCAGCCCGGCCTCCTCGATCAGCCAGGTGTTGATCACCGTGTCCATCAGCGAGTAGTGCACGACGTTGTTGACGTGCCCGTAGACGTCGTTGTCCTTCCAGCGGGTGGGCACGTCCCGCCAGTGGGGATAGGCTCTCCGGTCTTTCACAGGCCCGTTCACAGGCCGAGGTCCCGGCCGACGATTTCGCGCATGATCTCGTTGGACCCCGCCCAGATCCGGGTCACCCGGGCGTCCATCCAGGCCCGCGCCACGCGGTACTCCTTCATGTAGCCGTAGCCGCCGTACAGCTGCACGCAGGCGTCGACCACCTGGTTCTGCACCTCGGCGGTCCACATCTTGGCCTTGGCCGCGTCGACCGCGGTCAGCTCCCCGTCGGCGTGGGCGGCCACGCACTGGTCGACGTACGCCCGGGTCACCTCCACCTTCGTCACCAGGTCGGCGAGGGTGAACTTGTTGTACTGGAAGCTGCCGATCGCCTGGCCGAACGCCTTGCGCTCCTTCACGTACGACAGGGTCTCGGCGAGCACGGCGGCGGCGTGGGAGATGTTGGTGACGGCGCTGCCGAGCCGTTCCTGCGGAAGGCGCTCCATCATGGCGACGAACCCCCGGTCCACCTCGCCGATCACGTTGCCGGCCGGCACCCGCACGCCCTCGAAGAACAGCTCGGCCGTGTCGGCCTCCGGCTGGCCGACCTTGTCCAGCTTGCGCCCCCGGTGGAAGCCGGGCATGCCCTCCTCGACCGCGAACAGCGTGATGCCCTTGGCCCGCTTCTCCGGGCTGGTCCGGGCCGCCACCACGACGAGGTCGGCCTGGTAGCCGTTGGTGATGAACGTCTTGGAGCCGTCGACGATCCAGTCGGAGCCGTCCCTGACGGCGGTGGTGCGCAGCGCCGCCAGGTCCGACCCGCCGCTCGGCTCGGTCATGCCGATCGCGGTGATCATCTCTCCCGAGCAGAACGGCGGCAGCCACCGCTTCCTCTGCTCGTCCGTCGTCAGCTCCACCAGGTATGGCGCGACCACGTCGAAGTGGATGCTGAAACTGGACGCCAGAGCCATGCCCACCCCGGCGAGTTCCTCGGTGAGCACGGCGTTGAAGCGGTAGTCGCCCGCCGCCGCGCCGTCGTACTCCTCGGGGACCTCCAGGCCGAGGAATCCCTGCCGGCCGGCCTCCCGCCACACCTCGCGGTCGATCAACCGGCGCTCGATGAACTCCTCGGCCCTCGGAGCGACCGAGCGGATCACGAACTGCCGCACGGAGTCGCGGAAGGCCTCGTGGTCCTCGCCGTAGATGGTGCGTCGCATCGATTCTCCAGACGATTGTTCGGTATGGGGATACTAGCGAGTAACCTCCCCGGCGCGGACACGGCCGTCGGGACGTCAGCCCACCGGCACCGGGTAGTCCTTCGCCAGCTCGGAGACCTCCGCCTCCCTGAAGACCACCGAGCCGCCGAGCGCCGCCTTGTCGGGCTTGAGCACGTACGACGACCGGGAGGCGGGCTTGTCGAAGAACGTGAAGTTCATCGGCGTGCCGAGGTCGCCGCCGAAGTTCGACTGCGAGCGGTGCGCGTTCAGGACGCCCTCGCGGGTGAGGTCCTTGGCCTCGCACGCCTTCCTCATCGCCTCGTCCACGATCATCGCCGCGCTCCAGCCGGTGGGCACGCCGCTGTCGAGCGTCTCGCCGGGATACTTCGCCTGGTAGTCGGCCACCAGTTTCTGCATCGCCGGGTTCTTCCCGCTGACCGGCATCCCCGCGGACACGTAGTAGAAGTCCTTCAGCAGGGCCGGCCCGGCCGGGGTCGCGAGAAGCTGCGGAGCGTAGGCCGAGTTGCTGCCGACGAACGGCACGTCCATGCCCCTGGCCAGGGACACGCCGACCAGCGAGGCCGTCTGCCGGGGCCCCACCGAGACGAGCACGGCCTTCACCCCGGCCGCCTTGAACGCCGCCACCTGGGCGCTCATGTCCTGGTCGGTCGCCTTGATCTTCTGCTCGACGATCTGCAGGCCGAGCTTGTCCGCGGCGTACTTCGAGCCGTTGAGCGAGCTCTCGCCGTAGTCGCCCTCGAAGTACAGGTGCCCGATCTTGTCGCCGGACTTGATCCCCTTCTCCTTCGTGAGGAACTCGACAGCGTTGATCATGTCCACGTCGTACGTCGTGCCGGTGACCTGGATGGCCCGGCTGCCGAGCAGCGTGGTCGCCCACGCCATCGGGATCGTGAGCAGCTTGTCGCCGTCGACGCGCTGCTTCAGCGCGGTGATCATGGGGGATCCGATGAACTGCACGATCGCCGCCGACTTGGGCGCGACCTCGGTGTAGGCCGCCACCGCCTTCTGCGTGTCGTAGCCGTGGTCGCGCACGACCAGCTCGTACTTACGGCCGCAGACCCCGCCGCCGGCGTTGACCTGGTCGAAGTACAGCTGCTGCGCCTGCGTCTGGCTCTTGCCGAACGACGCGTAAGGACCGGTCAGGTCGGTGAGCGCGCTCACGGTGATCGTGGTGGCCGTGACGCCGGGGCCGGTCTTGACCCCGTCACCGCTCGCCGCCCCGGCGTCTCCGCCGCCGCCCGTCGCCTTGCCGCTGGCGCACCCCGCAGCCGAGGTCGCGACGGCCAGGGACAGCAGGGCTAACGCCGCGATGCGGGCGCGGGTGTCGATTTTGCCCATCTGAGCTCCTTGAGTCGAACGCGGCCGAGCCGCGTGGCGAGCCCGGCCAGACCGCCGGGAAGTAACAGCACCACCGCGACGACGGCGGCGCCGTAGAGGATCCGCGCGGCCTCGGCGGGGGAGACCCCGCCGGAACCCGGCTCGGCCACCAGCGGCAGGGCGTCGCTGTAGCGCGTGAGCAGCTGGGGGAGCAGGGAGACGAACGCGGCCCCGACGACCGCCCCGGCGACCGATCCCAGGCCGCCGATCACGATCATCGCGAGGTAGTCGAGCGACAGCAGCATGCCGAAGTAGTCCGGCACGATCTGCTGGAAGACCAGGGCGACCAGCACCCCGGCGAGTCCGCCGTACATGGACGACAGGACGAACACGCCCGCGCGGTATCGGGCGACAGGGACGCCCATGACCCCCGCGGCGATCTCGTGGTCCCTGATCGTGTTCATCGCCAGGCCGGGACGGCCGCGCAGCACGCCCCTGGCGAACACCGCCGCGCCCGCGAGCAGCGCGATCCCGAGGAACCACAGCCGTTCGAGCGAACCGAACGGCACGTTCAGCACCACCAGCTCCGGGGTGTCGGCGAAGACGAAACCGAACAGCTCCATCGGCGGCACCGGCCGTCCGTTGAAGCCGCCGGTCACCGGTTCCGCGTTGAACAGGATGTGCTGGCCGACGAAGATCAGGGCGAGCGTGGCGATACCCAGGTAGGCGCCCCTGAGGCGGCCCGCGATCGGGCTGAACAGGCCGCCGGACACGCCCGCGACGATCACCGCCGCCACGGCCGCGAGCGGCGTCGGCAGCCCCAGGTCCGACGACAGGTAGACGTAGGAGTACGCCCCGACCGCGAGGAAGAAGGCATGTCCCAGGGACAGCTGCCCGGTCGCCCCGGTCAGCAGGTTGATCCCGATCGCGCCGATCGCCGCCGACATCGCGAACAGCCCCGCCTGCAGCCAGAACCCCTCCAGGTAGAAGGGCACCGCGACTGCCCCCGCGAGCACCGCGAGCCACAGCGCGGCCCGGAGGGGCCGCGCCCTGAAACCCAGCGCGGCCCGGAGGGGCCGGAACGTGCCGCGCGGGGCCGTACCGGGCGCGTGTGTGGGTTCAGACACGGGCCGGCTCCTTCGTGCCGAACAGCCCGGAGGGCCGCAGCAGCAGGATCACGATCATCACGAGGAACGGCGCCGCGTCGCCGACGCCGCGGCCCAGGAAGGCGAGCTCGCTCTGGTAGCCGCTCATCAGCGTCTCGGTGACGCCCACGATCAGCCCTCCGGCCAGCGCGCCCGTGGTCGAGTCGAGCCCGCCGAGGATGGCGGCGGGGAACGCCTTCATCGCCGCCGCGGCCGTGCCCCTGTCCAGGCCCGGAGTCGGGAAGACGCACAGGAACAGCGCCGCGACCGCGGCCAGCGCCCCGGCGACGGCCCACGCGCTGAGCGAGACCCGGCCGAGCCGCACGCCCATCAGCGCGGCGGTCTCCGCGTCCTCGGCCGTGGCGCGCATCGCGACACCCCAGCCGGTGAACTTGAAGGCGAGCAGGAACGCCACGATCAGCGCGGCGGCGACCGCGAGGGCCACGACGCGGGTCTCGGCGACCGTGATCGGGCCAAGACGCAGCACCCGGGCGCCCCAGGGGTCGCCGAGAGCGAGCACCTCGGTGCCGATCTGACGGGTGAGCTCGGTCGTGAGCAGGATGTCCACGCCGATCGTGACGATGGCCAGCACGCCGCGCGAGCCCACGTGCGCCCGGCGCAGGATCAGGAACTCCACCAGTGCGCCGACCAGCGCCGCCGCCGCGATCCCGGCCGCCAGCGCCGCCCAGAACCCGATCAGCGAATGCAGCCGGGCGATCACGTAGCCGCCGGCCAGCAGCAGCGACGCGTGGGTGAAGTTGACCACCTCGGTCGCCTTGAAGATCACCACGAAGCCGAGCGCGATCAGCGCGTACACGGCCCCGACCGAGATCCCGTTGACGAGCAGCTCAAGGAAGACCGCCATCACGCCTCCCCGCTCTCGCCGGGCCGGCCGTCCCCGCCGGAGTCGCCCTCCGCGTAGTCGCCCAGATAGGCGCGGATCACCTCGGGGTCGCGCTGGACCTCCTCGGGCGGCCCGTCCGCGATCCGCCTGCCGAAGTCGAGCACGGTCACCGCGTCGGCGATCCGCATGACCATGCCCATGTCGTGCTCGACCAGCAGGATCGAGATGCCGAGGCTCTCGCGCACCGACTGGATGAGGGCGGCCATCTCCCGCCGCTCGCCGCCGTTCATCCCCGCGACCGGCTCGTCCAGCAGGAGCAGCCGCGGCTCCATGCACAGCGCCCGGGCCAGCTCCACCCGCTTCTGCACGCCGTACGGCAGCAGCCCCACCGGGATGGACAGCGCGTCGCCGACGCCGGCGAACTCCGCGATCTCCGCCACCCGCGCGCCGTGCCGTACGGCCTCGCGCCTGGCCGAGGACAGCCGCAGACCGGCCGAGACGAAGCCGGCACGGGTCAGGCGGTGCCGGCCGAGCATGAGGTTGTCGCGGACCGGCAGATGCGGCGACAGGGCGATGTTCTGGAACGTCCGCGCCACGCCCAGCGCCGCCACCCGGTGCGGGCGCAGCGAGGTCAGCTCGGTGCCGCCGAAGCGCACGCTGCCTGAGGTGGCGCGGTAGACGCCCGACAGCACGTTGAAGCAGGTGGACTTGCCCGCGCCGTTCGGGCCGATCAGCGCGTGCACGCTGCCGGGGGCCACGGTGAAGCTCACCGCGTCGAGCGCGGTGAGGCCGGCGAAGCGGACCGTCACCTCACTGACCACGAGTTCCGCCGGGCCGTCGCCGTCGGCCATACCGACCGGTTGGTTTCTCCTGGGCGCGCGGAAGCGCCTCATCGGGTGTGCGCGCGGCTCGCCGCGGCGGTGGGTCATGCCGTCCATCTCGCCAGCCTGGTCCTCTCGTGCCTCTCATGGCCGGGGCCGGGATCGGTACCGACCGGTCGGTCTGTATCGGGCGCGCCGACGCCGAGGTAGCGTTGGCGCACCTCGTCGCTGGCCGCGAGGTCCGCCGCCGGTCCCGACAGCGCCACCTCGCCCACCTCCAGCACGTACGCCCGCTCGGCCAGCGCGAGCGCCATGGCGGCGTTCTGCTCCACCAGCAGCACCGACGTGCCCTGGGCGTTGATCTGCCGCACGGTGTCGGCGATCCGGGCCGCCATCAGCGGCGCGAGCCCGAGCGTGGGCTCGTCCAGCAGCAGCAGCGAAGGCCCGGCCATGAGCGCCCGGCCGATCGCCAGCATCTGCTGCTCGCCGCCCGACAGCAGGCCCGCCCGCTGGTGGGCCCGCTCGGCCAGCACAGGGAAGAGTTCGAGCACCCGCTCACGTGCCGCCGCCGCCCGCCTGCCCGGCACGCCCAGCGCTCCGGCACGCAGGTTCTCGGCCACCGTCATCCGGGCGAACACCCGCCGTCCCTCCGGCACCTGGACCACGCCGCGCCGTACGACGGCCGCCGCCGGCGCTCCGTCGAGGCGGGATCCCCCGAAGGCGACCGTCCCCGACGTGATCGCGCCCCGGTGGAACCGCAGCGTCCCCGACACGGCACGCAGCAGCGTCGTCTTGCCCGCGCCGTTCGCGCCGAGCACCGCGGCCACCGCGCCCCGGGGCACGGCCAGGTCGACGCCCCGCAGGGCGCGTACGGGGCCGTACCGCACCTCCAGGCCCCTGATCTCGAGGCCCCCGGTCTCGGGGGGCGCAGTCTTCGGGTTCGCAGTCTCCGAGTCCGCAGTCTCCGGGCTCCCGATCTCTGGGCCGCTGGTTCCCGGGCCCGCCTCACCAGACATCCGCGCCTCCTGTGACTTCGATGAAGGCACACCCAACCCACCGTGGTCGAGGGCCGTCCAGCGCCGGGAGCCAAGTCGGGACCCCAGCCCATGCCCGCCGGCCGTGCCCTGTGCTCCAGCACAATCCCGCATCACGAAACGAAAACCGAACCTTGTTCCGGACGCCGCCGGCTGGCACATTCGGGGCATGAGGTCCAGGACGGACTCCGAAGTCCGGGAACTGCTGCGGACCTCCGCCGCAGGCCTGCTGGAACGGCTCCCCGAGCTCGCCGACGAGCTGGTGAAGCGCGGCAGGGAAAGCGACGAGGCCTACCGCATGACGGTCCCCTACGAGGACCACTGGAAGAGCACCCACGAAGGGCTGCGCGTCGGCATCACCGCGATCCTGCAGCCCCGGCACGAGCGGCGCGACGTCGCGTACGCCCAGACGGTCGGGCGCAGGCGGGCCGAGTTCGGGCTCCCGCTGGACTCGCTCATGCGCAGCTACCGCCTGGCCGCGCAGGTCACCTGGAACGGCTTCATCGACATCATCGGCGACCAGGGCCCCGAGCGGCTGCCCGCCCTGCTGCGCAGCGCCACCCACGTGTGGCACGCCATCGACCGCCAGGCCGTGGCGGCGGCCGACGCCTACCGCCGCCGGGAGAACGAGCTGCTCGGCCGGACCAACCAGCGCGTCAACGCCATGCTCGACGCCCTCCTGGAGGGCCGCGCCGACCCGGCCGTGGCCGGCGTGGCCGCCGACGCCCTCGGCCTGCCGGAGCACGGCCGCTATGCGGTCGTCACAACGCGGCTGCCCGCGCAGCCCGACCGCGTGCACCGCCCCGACGAGATCGGCGGGCTGCGCTTCCTGTGGCGCATGCGCCCGGACCTGGAGATGGCGGTGGTGTACCTCGACGACCGGGAGCTGGACGACCTGGTGGCCGCGATCACCCCGGTCGTCTGCGCGAGCGCCGGCGTCAGCCCGGTGGTGGAGAGCCTCGCCGACCTCGGCACGGCCCGCCGCCTGGCGGAGGTGGCCATGCGCACCTGCTCGGGGACCGCGCCGGAGATCGCACGGCTCGACCGGCGGCTGCCCGCCGCCCTGGTGGTCTGCCAGCCGGAGCTGGCCGGGCACCTCGCGGGCGGCGTCCTCGGCCCGATCATCGCCTCACCCGACGGCGGCGTGCTGCTCGCGACGCTGGAGGCGTGGCTGCGCTGCGAGGGGTCCGCCTCCCGGGCGGCGGCCGAGCTCTACTGCCACCGCAACACCGTCTTCAACCGCGTGCGCCGCATCGAGCAGCTCACCGGCCGCTCGCTGGCCCGCCCCCTGGACATCGTCGAACTCTCCCTCGCCCTCGACGCCGTCCGCCTCCTCCCCGGCGCCTGAGATCGCACGGCTCGGTATTCGGGGCCCACGAACTCGTCGAGGCGGGCGACGGCATCACGCCTGGCGATCGAGATCTCGTTGCGTTTGTTGTAGCGCCATGCGACGCCGAGGCGGTCCAGCGTCTCCCCGCACAGCCGGAGGATGCCGGCGGACTCGTTCTCGAACAGGTATCGCGGGTACTCGTCGCCGGAGTCGAGAAGACGGAGAGCCCGGCGGCGACTCGAGGAATCGCACACGTGCCCGATCGTGGCAGTCGCCACTGAGGGTTTTCTGGCGACCGCGAAGAGTGAAAGTGCCCCGGGTGGGACTCGAACCCACACTGTACGGGTTTTGAATCCGCTCCCTCATGCCAATTGGGGTACCGGGGCTTCAATCCGGACTTTGTATAACTTGTCCGAACCCGTCGCGCAGAAGCCTACCAAATGGGTGATCATCCGCGAGGCCCCTGGCGTGGTTCTAATGTAGCGGACGTCGGTAACCTCTTGTGCGTGAGTACGCAGCGGCGAGTGGTGATCGCGGAAGACGAGGCGCTGATTCGCCTCGACCTGAAGGAGATGCTCGAAGAGGACGGTTACGCCGTGGTCGGCGAGGCCGGCGACGGCGAGACGGCGGTCAAACTCGCCATGGAGCTCCGCCCCGACCTGGTGATCCTGGACGTGAAGATGCCTGTGCTCGACGGGATCTCCGCGGCCGAGCGCATCGTCTCAGAACGCATCGCGCCGTGCCTCATCCTCACCGCGTTCTCGCAGCGCGATCTGGTCGAGCGGGCCAGGGACGCGGGCGCGATGGCCTACCTGGTCAAGCCGTTCACCAAGGGCGACCTGGTTCCGGCCATCGAGATGGCGGTCAGCCGGCACGAGGAGATGGCCGCGCTGGAGAAGGAGGTCTCCACGCTGTCGGAGCGGCTGGAGACCAGGAAGCTCGTGGAGCGCGCGAAGGGCCTGCTCATGGCCCAGCACGGGTGGACGGAGCCGCAGGCCTTCCGGTGGATCCAGAAGGCGTCCATGGACCGGCGCATGAGCATGCGCCAGGTGGCCCAGATCGTGGTGGACGAGAACGGCGACGAGGCCCAGCCGCCCGCCTGAACGCCGCCATGCTGATCACGGAGGAGAAGACTCCTGGTCAGGGGCCGTCCCGCTAAGTTGAGGAGTTATTACGACTCCGCATCCAAGTGCGGACAGTTCTGATGCATCCCTGGTCGGGCCATGCCCGGCCTATGTACCTTTCAGCCATTCGATCGGGACCAGTCGGCAGCGCTGACGATTCCCGGGCCTGGATGAAGGAGATGCTTCATGATCCGCATTGCCCCCCTCGGGCGGGTGCTGGCCGTTGCCGCGGCCGCCAGCCTCGCGCTGACGGCCTGTGGCGGTGGTGAGGACAGCGCCGCGCCGGCTTCCTCGGCGCCGGCGGCCCAGTCCTCCGCACCCGCTGCCGCCACCGCCCAGGGCGATGGCGTTCTCACCGTCGGCACGCTGCTGCCGCAGACCGGTTCGCTCGCCTTCCTCGGCCCGCCGGAGTTCGCGGGTGTCGGGCTGGCGATCAAGGAGATCAACGACGCCGGTGGTGTCCTCGGCAAGCCGGTGGTCGAGGTCGACACGGACTCGGGTGACACCTCGACCAACATTGCGTCCCAGTCTGTCGACAAGTTGCTGCAGCAGAAGGCCGACGTGGTCATCGGTGCCGCCTCGTCCTCGGTGTCGCTGTCGGTCATCGACAAGATCACCGGTGCGGGCGTGGTCCAGATCTCGCCGGCGAACACCTCCGACCAGTTCACCACGTACAACGACAAGGGCCTGTACTTCCGTACGGCTCCGCCGGACGTGCTGCAGGGCCGTGTCCTCGGCGACCTCATCCTCGCCGACGGCAACGACACCGTGGGCATCCTGGCCCTTCAGGACGCGTACGGCACCGGCCTCGCGGACAACGTGCAGAAGGCGGTCGAGGGCGGCGGCGGCCAGGTCGTGGAGAAGGTCATCTACGACCCGAAGGCGGCCGACTACTCGGCGGACGTCGCCAAGATCAAGGAAGCCAACCCGAAGGCCATCGCGATGATCGGCTTCGACGAGACCAAGAAGATCATTCCTGAGCTCGTCAAGCAGGGCCTGACCGCCAAGAAGGTGAAGTACTACTTCGTCGACGGCAACCTGTCCAACTACGGCACGGGCAAGGACGGCTTCCCCAAGGGCACGCTCGACGGCGCCAAGGGCACCCAGCCGGGCGCCCAGGTCTCCGACGACTTCAAGGCGAAGCTGAAGACGATCGACCCGAGCCTGAAGGACTTCAACTACGGCCCCGAGTCGTACGACGCCACCATCCTGACGGCGCTCGCGGCGGTCGCCGCCAAGAGCGACGCGCCCGCGGACATCGCGGCCCATCTGCAGGAGGTCTCCACCGGCGGGGAGAAGTGCAAGGACTTCAAGTCCTGCAACGACCTGCTCGCCGCGGGCAAGGACATCGACTACGACGGCGCGTCCGGCCCGATCGAGTTCAACGAGGCCGGTGACCCGGCCGAGGCGACGATCGGCATCTACCAGTACGGCCCCGACAACACCAACAAGAACGTCGCCTTCAACACCGGCAAGATCGCCGGCTGATTGAGAGCACGAAGGGCCCGCTCCCCGTGGAGCGGGCCCTTTCGGCGTCCCCGGGCTTCCCCGCCGTCGCGGGGTCGCCCGTAGGCGTCTCGCCGCGCGGGTCAGGAACGGCCGCAGGCGGCGAGGACGGTGACGGACGCCTTGCGATACCGGCGCAGCAGGTCCGGGCGCCGGGAATCGGCCGTGTCGGCCCGGGAGAGGGTCTCGGCGAGGCCGTCGATGGTCGCGACGGCGGCCGCGGCCGGGGCCGGCAGGTGGGGGCCGTACATCTCCAGGGTGCCGCGCAGATAGCCGAAACGGCCGCGTACGTCCCCGTCCCAGTGCTGGGCCTCCTCCTGCCCCGCCGGCAGCAGCGACAGCCCCAGGTAGCCGATGGCGGACACCACGCGGGCGCAGGGGTCGTCTCCGGCCCTCGCGCCGGTGACGTAGACCGCGCCGCTCGTCTTCCCGGACGCGGCTTCCGTGGACGACACGGTGGACACGGCGGTGGACACGGCGGTGGACACGGCGGCGGACGACACGGCGTCCGCCGAGGCTTCGGGTTCCGGGGACGGTGACTGGCAGGCGGACAGGCCCATCGTGAGTGCCGAGACGACCAGTGCCGCCCGGAGGGGGGTTCGGGTCATACGGCTCATTGTCACCCCGGCGGTTGCCGATCAGGTGGGAATAAGGTCACAGACATACGACGAGGGCCCCGGCGGAGGCTCCGCCGAGGCCCTCGAAGAGCGGCTCAGGCCCGGGCGAGCGTGCCCAGGTAGAGCTGGATGACCTTCGGGTCGTTGATCAGGTCGCGACCGCTGGCCATGTAGGCGTTGCGGCCCTGGTCGAGCACGTAGCCCCGATGGCAGATCTGCAGGCAGCGGCGCGCGTTCTGCTCCACCATGATCACCGTCACCCCGGCCTTGTTGATCTGCTGGGCCTGGATGAAGACCAGGTCCTGCAGCTTGGGCGACAGGCCCGCGGACGGCTCGTCCAGGAGCAGGACCGACGGCTCGGTCATGAGCGCCCGGCCCATGGCGACCATCTGGCGCTCACCGCCGGACAACGAGCCGGCGCGCTGCTTGCGGCGCTCCCGGAGGGCGGGGAAGATCTCGCAGACGAACTCGAACCGCTCCTTGAACTTGCCGGGCACCTGGAAGGCGCCCATCTCCAGGTTCTCCTCGATGGTGAGGCTGGGGAAGACGTTGTTCGTCTGCGGGACGTAGCCGGCCCCGCGGGCCACCAGCGAGTGCGCCTTGAGGCTGGTGATGTCCTCGCCGTTCAGGGTGACCGAGCCGCTGCGCACCGGCACGAGCCCGAACAGGGTCTTCAGCAGGGTCGACTTGCCGGCGCCGTTCGGGCCGATGATGCCGATCAGCTCGCCCTTCTTCACGTACAGGTCGGCGCCGTTGAGGATGTTGACGCCGGGGATGTACCCGGCGTACAGCTCGTCGGCCCGCAGCAGCGCGTCCTCGGCTCCGGCGAGGTGGTCGGAGCGGTCGAGGACGGCCGCCTGCGAGACGGGCTCCGCGCCGTCCTCGTCCGCCGCCGCGACCGGCACCGGCTCGCCGGCGCCGTCCGTCGCGGCGGCGTCGTCCGGCGTACCGGTGCGGTCCGGCTCGGCGGCGTCGTCCGGCGTGGGGGCGCGGTCTGGCTCTGCGTGGTTTTCCGGCGTGGGGGCGGTCATGCCTTCTCCTCGATCTCGGACTCCAGCTCGGCCTCGGCCTCCTGCAGCTGCTCCTCGAACTCCTCGGCGGACATCGGCGCGTCGTGGTGGGCGCCCAGGTAGGCGTCGATCACGCGCGGGTCCGACATGATGGTGTCCGGCGGCCCCTCCGCGATCACGGCGCCCTGGGCCATCACGATGACCCAGTCGCTGATGTCGCGGACCATGTCCATGTCGTGCTCGACGAAGAGCACGGTCATGCCCTCCTCGCGCAGGTCCTTCACGTGCCCGAGGAGCGACTGGGTCAGGGCCGGGTTCACACCCGCCATGGGCTCGTCGAGCATGACCAGCTCGGGGCCGACCATCAGGGCCCGCGCCATCTCCAGCAGCTTGCGCTGGCCGCCGGACAGCGAGCCGGCGAAGTCGTCGCGCTTGGCGGCGAGCTTGAAGCGCTCGAGGAGCTCCTCGGCGCGCTCGGTGATCTCGTCCTCCTGGCGGCGCCAGCTGCCCGGGATCAGCGCGCGGAAGAAGTTCTCGCCGCGCTGGTTCTGCGCGCCGAGCCGCATGTTCTCCATCACGGTGAGCTTCGACAGGGCCTTGGTGAGCTGGAACGTGCGGACCATGCCCGCACGGGCCACCCGGTGGGCGGGCACACCCTTGAGCTGCTTGCCGTTGAAGGTCCAGGACCCCTCGTCGGCGCTGTCGAAGCCGGTGAGCTGGTTGAAGAACGTGGTCTTGCCGGCGCCGTTCGGGCCGATGAGCGCGGTGATCGACCCGCGCTGGACCTCCACGTGGTCGACGTTGACGGCCGTGAGGCCGCCGAACCGGCGCACGACCTTGTCGACGACGACGATGGGGTCGGGCTTGGGGACGCCGGGCTCGTGCTCGAGGCCCGCGAAGGCGGCCAGCGCCGCCGCCTTCCTGGTCTGGGTGGTGTCAGCGTGCATCGAGCGCGATCTCCCTCTTGTCACCGAAGATGCCCTGAGGCCGGAAGATGAGCAGGAGCATCAGGCCGAGACCGACCAGCATGAAGCGGACCGCGCCGATGTTGTTCACGGTGAACAACGAGGGGAGTAGCCCGGCGCTCACGGCCTCGCTGAGCGTGTTCCCGACGAAGACCAGCAGCACCCAGAAGATCGCGGCGCCGACGACGGGGCTGAAGACGCGGGCCGCGCCGCCGAGGATCACGATCGTGTACGCGTAGAAGGTGAACTCCGTGCTGAACAGGTCGGGCTGCACCGACGCCTGTCCGAGCGCGAACAGGAAACCGCCGAGGCAGCCGACCACGCCGCCGAGCACGAGCGCCTGCATCTTGTAGGAGAAGACGTTCTTGCCGAGGCTGCGCACGGCGTCCTCGTCCTCGCGGATGGCCTTGAGCACGCGGCCCCAGGGGCTCTTCATGAGCAGGTAGACCAGTCCGCAGGCGATCGCGATGAGCACCCAGCCGACGGTCAGCACCCACGTCACCCGCTCGTTGAAGCTGATCGGGCCGATGCCGTACGTGCCGGGGGAGTAGGGGTTCATCGCGAAGAAGTCGCCGGAGAAGTTCTGCCGGCCGTCCGAGCCGCCGAAGACGCTGCTGAACTTGACCGACCTGAAGACGAGCCGGACGATCTCGGCCGCCGCGATGGTGACGATGGCGAGGTAGTCGGCGCGCAGCCGCAGGGTGGGGATGCCGAGCAGGAAGGCCAGCACGACGGTGGCCGCCAGGCCGATCAGGATGCCGAGCCAGAACGGCAGGTGGAAGGTGGCCACGGTGACGGCCATGCCGTACGCGGCGACGCCGAGGAAGGCCGCCTGGCCGAAGTTGAGCAGCCCGGCGTAGCCGAACTGGATGTTGACGCCGATCGCGGCGAGCGCGTAGACGACGGTCTCCAGGCCGATCGAGGCCTTGACCGTGGTGACGAAGATGGTGTTCCAGTCCACGTGTGGTCTCCGATCAGCCGATGCGCTCGCGCCGGCCGAGGATGCCCTGTGGCCGGAAGAGCATGACGAGGATGAGCACCAGCAGCGCGCCGACGGTCTTCAGCTCGGTCGGCACCACGACGGTGGACAGCTGGATGAACAGGCCGACGACGATGGAGCCGACGAGGGCGCCGAAGGCGGTGCCGAGGCCGCCGAGGGTGACCCCCGCGAAGACGAGCAGCAGGATCTGGAAGCCCATCTGGAAGCTGACGTTCTGCGACAGGCCGAGCATGATGCCCGCGAGCGACGCGATGGCGCCGCCGACGGTCCAGATGATCCGGATGACGCGGTCGACGTTGATGCCGGAGGAGGCCGCAAGGGCGGGGTTGTCGGCGACGGCCCTGGCGGCCTTGCCGATGCGGGTCTTGAGGAGCGCGACTCCGACGATCACGAGCACGGCGAGCTCGATGCCCATCGCGATGAAGTTCTTCGGCGCGGCGGAGATCGGGCCGACCTGGATGCCGGGCTGGGCGTTGTACTCCGCGTACGGAGCGCCCTCGCCGCCGAAGAAGAACAGGAAGACGTAGCGGAGGAACAGGGCCAGGCCGATCGAGATGATCATCATGGCGACCAGGCTGCTGCCCCGTCTGCGCAGCACTCCCCAGAAGAACCGGTCCTGGGCGTACCCGAAGGCCCCGCCGATCACGACCGCGATCACCGCCGCCAGGATGAGCGGGATTCCCAGGACCACGTTGAAGAAGTAGGCGCTCATCGCGCCGAACGTGAGCAACTCGCCGTGGGCGAAGTTGGTGAGCCCGGTGGTGCCGAACACCAGGGACAGGCCCATGGCCGCGAGGGCGATGATGAGCCCGAGGTTGAAGCCCTCGAAGGTGAGCTGGGCGACCCGGTCCCAGAAGGAGGAGGAGTCCGACGAGGCCTGTGCGGCGCCGCCGCCCTGCTGGCCCGCGGGGGCGAGGGCGAACAGGACGTTGCGTTGGCTGCCCTCGTAGACCTGCACGTCCAGGGTGGCCCGGTTCTGGAACTTCAGCCCGATATCCTTGGGGAGCGTCGACGGGTCAAGCGTGACCTTGTATTTGCCCGCCTCGGGGACCGGCACCTCCCACTTGCCGTCGGCACCCGTGGTGGCGTCGCCGACGGGTTTGCCGTCTTCGCCCGCCACGCTGATCTTCACGCCGTTCACCGGCTGGCCTTGGTTTTGGAGTGTGCCCTTCAGTGCCTCCCCGTCCGCCCAGGCGGGGGAGGAGAGCAGAAAGACGAGTCCACCCAGGAAGGCCGTGAACGCGATCACGGCTCTGCGCAATGGTGCTCCCTCTATTCAGGTCATGGCGGGGTCGTGCCCCCACTGCGGACGCGCAACATCGGTCAGGTTGCTGCGATGTTGTGGCCGGAGCATAAGCCTGAGACGCCCGTTTCGGGGTCGTTCGTCACCAATTGGTGACCATGGTGTGTCACTGACGTGAGAAAGGGTTCGCAGGTCAGGGCATGTAAGGAGTCAACCGGAGGGTCGGTGCTGTAGAAGAGCGTGAGCCCGTGGGAGGACCTTTGGGACCGTACACAGCTTCCCCGGCTCCGCACGTTGTCTACTCGGTCTTCCCACGGGCTCTGGAGCCACAACGGTAGCGACCGGAGCGACCCCCGTGCAAAGAGAGTCGCAAGCCGTTCCGTTATTAGGCCCAATGCGTCGTAAGGGGTTTTCGTGGTGCTTGCCGGGCCGGCTCGCGGGCGACCCGGGCCCGCGAGCCGGCCGGCCTCAGCGAGAGTCCCTGAGCATGCAGGTCAGGCGGGCCGTGCAGACCGCCCGGCCCTCGTCGTCGGCGATCTCGATGGCGTACGTCGCGAGCGTGCGCCCGCCGTGCACGCGGGTGGCGACGGCGGTGATGTGCCCCGAGGTGGCGGAGCGGTGGTGGGTGGCGTTGATCTCGATGCCGACGGCGATCCTGCCCGCGCCGGCGTGCAGGGCGGCGCCGGTCGAGCCGAGGGTCTCGGCCAGCACGCAGGAGGCGCCGCCGTGCAGCAGGCCGTACGGCTGGGTGTTGCCCTCGACGGGCATGCGGCCGACCACCCGCTCGGCACTCGCCTCCAGAATCTCGATGCCCATCCGCTGGTGCAGGTGGTCCCCGGACGCGTTCATCGACGACGCGAACTCCTCGGGATTCGTCAAGGTCAAGGGGACGCCTCCTGTGGGAAGAGCACGGGTTTTCTGTCGTACAGGGAGACTAGGCTGCGGGTGTGCCGAAGAGTGAAGCGACCCCCACCCGTCCGTGTCTGCTGCTTCTGGATGGGCATTCTCTTGCTTATCGCGCGTTCTACGCGTTGAAGGACGCGAACCTCATGACCACCGACGGTCAGCACACAGAGGCGGTGTACGGCTTCACCTCGATGCTGGCCAACATCCTGCGCGACGAGCAGCCGAGCCACGTCGCGGTCTGCTTCGACCGGAGCGAGCCGACCTTCAGGCACGAGGCGTACGACGGTTACAAGGCCAACAGGGCGGAGACCCCCGAGGACTTCCGCGGCCAGATGCAGCTCATCTTCGAGCTGCTCGACGCGCTGCGGATCCCCCACCTGTCGGCGCCCGGCTTCGAGGCGGACGACCTGATCGCGACACTGGCGACGCGGGCCTCCGGCGAGGACATGAACGTGCTCATCGTGACCGGCGACCGCGACGCGCTCCAGCTCGTGGACGCCAAGGTCACGGTGCTGATGACCAGGCGGGGCATCAGCGACATGACCCGCTTCACCCCCGAGGCCGTCATGGAGAAGTACGGCCTCACCCCGGCGCAGTATCCGGACTTCGCGGCCCTGCGCGGCGACCCGAGCGACAACCTGCCGAGCATCCCGAGCGTGGGGGAGAAGACCGCCACCAAGTGGATCTCCGAGTACGGCTCGCTGGACGAGCTGGTCCGGCGGGCCGACGAGGTGAAGGGCAAGGTCGGCGACAAGCTTCGCGAGCACCTCGGCCAGGTGATCCACAACCGGATGCTGACCGAGCTGAAGCGCGACGCCCCGGTCGACTCCGAGGTGTCCGCGCTGACCATGGGCTCGTGGGACCGCGAGGAGGTCAACAAGCTCCTCGACTCCCTCCAGATCCGCGGCGAGCTGCGCGAGCGTCTGTTCAAGACCCTCGGCACCACGGAACCGGAGGCGGGCGAGGGCTTCGAGCTGGAGGTGACCGTGCTGGAGCCGGGCCAGGTGGCCGGCTGGCTGGCCGCCCTCCCCGAGGATCGCGCCGGGCTGGCCTTCCAGGGCGCGTACGGCAGCGGCACCGGGCGGTTCGAGGGCCTGGCGATCGCCTCTCCTGGCGGCGCCGCCTACCTCGACCCCACGCGCCTCACCCAGGAGGACGAGGCGGCGCTGCACGCCTGGCTGGCCGACGACGACAGGCCGAAGGCCGTGCACGACGCCAAGGGGCCGCTGCTGGCGCTGTGGGCCCACGGGCACGACCTGCGCGGCCTCACCTGCGACACGGCGCTCGCCGCCTACCTGGCGATGCCGGGGCAGCGGTCGTTCCCGCTCGACGACCTGGTCCTGCGCTACCTCCACCGCGAGCTGCGGGCGGAGTCCGCACCCGGCGGGCAGACCTCCCTGTTCGAGGACGCCGACGAGGGCGCGGCCCGGGATCTGGCCCTGCGGGCCCAGGCGGTGCGCGACCTGGCCGACGCGCTGGAGGCCCACCTGTCCCAGCGCGGCGGCACCCGGCTGGTGACCGAGGTCGAGCTCCCGCTGGTGCGGGTGCTGGCCGAGCTGGAGCGGGCCGGCATCGCCGCCGACCGGGAGTACTTCGCGGCGCTGGAGGCCGAGTTCGGCGCGGCCGTCAAGCAGGCGGTGGAGGCCGCCCACCAGGCGGTGGGGGAGCAGTTCAACCTCGGCTCGCCCAAGCAGCTGCAGGAGATCCTGTTCGGCAAGCTCGGCCTGCCCAAGACCAAGAAGATCAAGACGGGCTACACAACCGACGCCGACGCGCTCGCCTGGCTGGCCCAGCAGACCGACAACGAGCTGCCGGTGATCCTGCTGCGCCACCGCGACCAGACCAAGCTGCGCACCACGGTCGAGGGCCTGATCAAGGAGATCGCCGACGACGGGCGGATCCACACCACGTTCAACCAGATCGTGGCGGCCACCGGGCGGCTGTCCAGTGAGAAGCCCAACCTGCAGAACATCCCGATCCGCACGGTCGAGGGCCGGCGCATCCGCAAGGGCTTCGTGGTGGGGGAGGGCTACGACACGCTGCTGACGGCCGACTACAGCCAGATCGAGCTGCGGATCATGGCCCACCTGTCCCGGGACGAGTCGCTGATCGCGGCCTTCGAGTCTGGCCATGACTTCCACCAGGCCACCGCGTCCCGCGTCTTCGACCTGCCCCCCGAGCAGGTGGACGCCGACCTGCGCGCCCGGATCAAGGCCATGAACTACGGCCTGGCCTACGGCCTGTCCGACTTCGGCCTGTCAGGGCAGCTCAACATCCCCGTCGCGGAGGCCAGGGCGCTCAAGGAGGAGTACTTCGAGGAGTTCGGCGGCGTCCGCGACTATCTGGAGTCGATCGTCGCCCAGGCCCGCACGGACGGCTACACCGAGACCATCCTCGGCCGCCGCCGCTATCTGCCCGACCTGACCAGCGACAACCGGCAGCGCCGGGAGATGGCGGAGCGGATGGCGCTCAACGCGCCCATCCAGGGCTCGGCCGCCGACATCATCAAGGTCGCCATGCTGAACGTGCAGAAGGCGATCGAGGGGATGCGCTCCCGCATGCTGCTCCAGGTCCACGACGAGCTGGTGTTCGAGGTCGCGCCGGGCGAGCTGGAGGAGCTGACCGAGGTCGTGCGCGCGCAGATGTGCCGGGCCTACGACCTGAGCGTGCCGCTGGAGGTCAGCGTGGGCGTCGGGACCACCTGGGAGGACGCCGGCCACTGACCACGGCCCGTGCATGTGCCCGGGCTCTCGCGCTCTCACCGTGCCGGGCCGGGGGGCCGTGTCGGGGTTCGCCGGGACGCGCTGATCGAACCGGGCTGGTTCGCCGGGTGACGGGTCAGGGGCGGCTGGTGGGGCGGGTGGGTCTGTGGTTCCGCCCTGCCACGGCCAGGCCCGCCTGCTCGACCTCCAGCAGGCTCGCCTCGTGCCGCTCCGACTCGTACGCCGCCCGCCCGCCGCGCAGTCCGAGCAGGCGTTTGCTCAACGCGATGTACAGCACGGCCGCGATGTTGATCAGAAGGATCACGATCCGGAACGGGCTCACCTTCTCGGCGATCTCGTAGATCTCCACCGGGATGAACGCCGATGTGACGATCACCGAGAAGTACTCGCCCCATCGCTTCAGCAGCCACAGGCCGATCCCCTCGGTCAGCAGCAGGGCCGCGAGGGCGAGCAGGGCGAGGAAGATCCAGGTGAGGGTCGTCGTCCGCGCGGCCAGCGCCGTTCGCAGCGTGTGCACCACGCCCGACTGGTCGAGGTTCCACCCGAGCTTCTGGGCCAGCGGCCTGACCAGCGGGAGGTCCTGGTCGAACGCCCGCCGTACGGCGTCGTGGTGGGCCCGGAACCGCCACACGCCGTACGCTCCCGCGATCAGGAGCACGACCTTGGCCCAGCGGAAGACGGCGATCAGCCGGAGCACGGCGGCGTCCCGCAGCGCCCGGCCCCGCAGCACGACGGGCGCGTCGCAGGCCGGTCCGGCTCCGCGCGGCGGGCCCAGGGTGAAGTCGCCGCAGCGCAGGCAGCGCCACGCCTCGCCGAGCGCGGTCTCGGCGCGCAGGCGGGTCCTCAGCGCCTCCTCGTCCGGGGCGTAGGTGACGTGCCCGTGTCGTCCGCAGGCGCGCAGGCTCCAGTCCACAGGAAAATTGCAACACATGTGAATACGGACACGTCGGGCAGTAAGGTCAAATAACTGTGCGCAACCTTGCCCGAATGACTGCAATCGCCAATGTCGTCGTTGTCGTGATCGGTCTCGTCGCGCTCGTGCTGCTGCCCCGCTCCGCAAGCGAGGAACGGTCGCAGGTGCGGGCGCAGCCGCCTTCGCCGTCGCCGTCGCCCAGTGCGGCCCCGCGGAAGGCGACCGCCGAGTCGGCCAGGAAGGTCAAGGCGAACGAGGCCGGCCTGGTGCCCGTGATCATGTATCACCGCATCCTGCCCAAGCGGCTGGCGTCCATCGACCGGACCCCCGCCCAGTTGCGAAAGGAACTGGAGCGCCTGGCCAGGGACGGCTATGTGCCGATCACCGCGGCCGAACTGGCCGCCAGGAAGATCGACATCCCTGCCGGGGCGCATCCCGTCGTCCTGACCTTCGACGACGGCCACCCCAGCCATTTCGCCGTGGACCAGAACGGCATGCCGAGGAACGACACGGCCGTCGGCATCATCTACGAGGTCGCGGCGAAGTACCCGAACTTCCGGCCCACCGCCACCTTCTGGGTGAACCGCGACCCGTTCGGCCTGCGCGACCGGGAGCAACAGAGGAAGGCGGTGAAGTGGCTGCTCGACCACGGCTTCGAAGTGGCCAACCACACCTACTCCCATCCGGATCTCCGCCGGCTTTCCGACAAGCGGGTCAGCGAGCAGATCGTCCGGCAGGAGCGGCTGCTGAAGAAGATCGGAGTGCCGGCCTCGACGACCTTCGCGCTGCCGTACGGTTCGCGGCCGAGGAAGCTGAGCAGGGCGCACGACGGCACGTGGGACGGCACCCGCTACCACTTCGACGCCGTCTTCCTGGCCGGGGCGGAGCCCACCGTTTCGCCCTACGCGAAAAGTTTCCCGCAGTACGCGATCCCCAGGATCCAGTCCAACGGAAAACACGGCGAATGCCGGCGCTGGTGCACGACCTACTGGCTCGACTGGCTCGACAAACACCCAGGAGAGCGTTATACGTCGGATGGGGATCCGGCCCGGGTGTCGGTGCCGCGTAAACTCCGGGCAACGCTCTCACCGGCCCGGGCGAAGTCGGTGATCACGTACTAGGCGTTCGTCTGGTTGCCTCGGATTGACCCAGCTCGCTCCGTCTCATATGCTGATCGCTGCGCTGTGGGCTCGCGCGCGTCACGGACGGAGCGGGCTCGCGCTCGGTCATCTGGTGGTTACCAGGAACATCATCCGGTGAACGAAAAAGGCCCGCCGCGCGTCTGTCACAACGACATCTGTCCGGTTCGGAGCAATTCCACACATGACGAGCAGCACTGAGGCCACCTCGAGCACCCCGCAGGTAGCGGTCAACGACATCGGTTCCGAGGAGGCCTTCCTCGCCGCGATCGACGAGACCATCAAGTACTTCAACGACGGCGACATCGTTGAAGGCACCGTCGTCAAGGTCGATCGAGACGAGGTCTTGCTCGACATTGGCTACAAGACCGAGGGCGTTATCCCGTCGCGCGAGCTCTCGATCAAGCACGATGTCGACCCGGCCGAGGTCGTCGAGGTCGGAGAGCACGTCGAGGCCCTGGTTCTCCAGAAGGAGGACAAGGAAGGCCGTCTCATCCTGTCCAAGAAGCGCGCCCAGTACGAGCGCGCCTGGGGCACGATCGAGAAGATCAAGGACGAGGACGGCATCGTCACCGGCACGGTCATCGAGGTCGTCAAGGGTGGCCTGATCCTCGACATCGGCCTGCGTGGCTTCCTCCCCGCCTCCCTGGTGGAGATGCGCCGCGTCCGCGACCTGCAGCCGTACGTCGGGCGCGAGCTCGAGGCCAAGATCATTGAGCTGGACAAGAACCGCAACAACGTGGTCCTGTCCCGCCGTGCCTGGCTGGAGCAGACGCAGTCCGAGGTCCGCCAGACGTTCCTCAACACCCTCCAGAAGGGCCAGGTCCGCAAGGGCGTCGTGTCCTCGATCGTCAACTTCGGTGCGTTCGTGGACCTCGGCGGCGTCGACGGCCTGGTGCACGTGTCCGAGCTGTCCTGGAAGCACATCGACCACCCGTCCGAGGTCGTCGAGGTGGGCCAGGAGGTCACGGTCGAGGTTCTCGACGTCGACATGGAGCGCGAGCGGGTCTCGCTGTCGCTCAAGGCGACGCAGGAGGACCCGTGGCAGCAGTTCGCCCGGACCCACCAGATCGGTCAGGTCGTGCCCGGCCGCGTCACCAAGCTGGTGCCGTTCGGTGCCTTCGTCCGGGTCGAGGAGGGCATCGAGGGCCTGGTCCACATCTCCGAGCTGGCCGAGCGCCACGTGGAGATTCCGGAGCAGGTCGTGCAGGTCGGCGACGAGATCTTCGTGAAGATCATCGACATCGACCTGGACCGCCGCCGCATCTCGCTGTCCCTCAAGCAGGCCAACGAGGGTGTCGGCGCCGAGGTCGAGTTCGACCCCACGCTGTACGGCATGGCGGCGACCTACGACGACCAGGGCAACTACATCTACCCCGAGGGCTTCGACGCCGAGACCGGCGAGTGGCTCGAGGGCTTCGACAAGCAGCGTGAGGAGTGGGAGCGGCAGTACGCCGAGGCCCAGGCCCGCTTCGACGCGCACCGCTCGCAGATCGAGAAGGCCCGCCAGGAGGAGGCGGCGGCCAGCGAGGCCGCTCCGTCGTCCTACAGCGGCGAGACCAGCACGTCGCAGACCAGCGGCGGCGCCCTCGCCTCCGACGAGGCCCTCGCCGCCCTGCGCGAGAAGCTGGCGGGCGGCCAGAGCTGACACCCGGTCTCCTGACCGGAGGTCACGCCGTCCTCCACAGCATCACGAAAGGCCCCGCTTCGGCGGGGCCTTTCCCCTTTCCATGGTCGTTCGCGCGTACGGGGCACCTCCCCCCGGTAAGCGGCATGAGGGTCCGTGATCAAGGGCGCCGGATCGCGCTCGGCGAGGGCAGGCGTGCCGATAGGGTGGCCCTCGTGGTGGAGATCGCGAGGGCTCTGCCCGCGGACGCGGGGGAGATTCTCACCCTGCAGCGGGCCGGGTACGTGACCGAGGCACAGCTCTACGGCGACCCGTTCATCCCGCCGCTCGTCGAGTCGCTCGGCCAGGTCCGTACGGTGATCGAGACGGCGGTCGTGCTGAAGGCGACGGACGGCGGGCGGCTGGTCGGCGCGGCCCGGGGCCAGATGTCCGGCTCGACCTGCCTGGTGGGCCGTCTCGTGGTCGCGCCCGACCGGCAGGGGCAGGGGATCGGCAGCGCGCTGCTGGCCGCGATGCACGAGGCCGTGCCCGAGGCGGCGGCGTTCGACCTGTTCACCGGGCACCTGTCGGAGGGCAACCTGCGGCTCTACCGGCGCCTCGGCTACCGGGAGACCCAGCGGGAACGAGTGCAGGACCACCTGACGCTGGTCCACCTGCGCCGGGAGTCCTAGGTCGCGCCTGACGGATCATGCCCTGCGCGTGGCCCAGGCGGCGCCTCGCTGCCTTCTCGTCGTCGCCCACAGCCTCGACGGGCAGCCTTCGTCAGACACTCCCCAGCCCGCCCGATAGGCTGCGGGACGTGCTGAAGGTTGGGCTAACGGGCGGCATAGGTTCGGGCAAGAGCGAGGTGTCGCGCCGGCTCGCGGCTCACGGCGCCGTCGTCATCGACGCGGACAAGATCGCCAGAGAGGTCGTGGAGCCGGGCACCCCCGGGCTCGCGGAGATCGTCGAGGCGTTCGGCGAGGACGTGCTCCGCCCCGAGGGCACGCTCGACCGGGAACGGCTCGGCGCGATCGTCTTCGCCGACGCCGAGAGGCTGAAGGTCCTCAACGGCATCGTCCACCCGAAGGTGGGCGCGCGCAGTGAGCAACTCCAGCGAGAGGCCCCGGACGACGCGGTCGTCGTCTACGACGTGCCGCTGCTGGCCGAGAACAACCTGGCCGCCCTGTACGACGTGGTGATCGTCGTGGACACGCCCGACGAGGTGCGGCTCGAGCGTCTGCTGCGGTTTCGCGGGATGCCGGAGGCGGACGCCCGCGCCCGGATCGCCGCCCAGGCCTCCCGCGAGGACCGGCTGAGGATCGCCGACATCGTGATCGGCAACGAGGGTTCCCTGGACGACCTGGACGCCCAGGTCGACAAGGTTTGGCAGGACCTGAGCGCCCGGGTCTCCCCCCAGGGCTGACCGGGCGTCCCCGTGCCCTGGAAGCCACGGGGACGTCCTCGTACGAATCTACAACGTAAAGCCAACGCCTCTGGTGCTGATGGCTGGGCCGGCTTTCCTGTCTTCGAGCATCACGGGTGGAGCACCTCGGCGCCGAGCCGGGCGGGACCGATCGCGATGCCGCCGGCGGGACCGCCGTGCAGGCTCATTCCGGTCACGCCTGGGCGGTCTGAGGCGTGGACCCGGACCGATCCGCCGGGCCACGACAGGTCGAGCGCCGAGTCGTCTTCAGTCACCCGAGCCCCCAGCAGCTCCCCGAAGACGAGCCGGGAGAACTCGAGGTCCGTCGACCCCAGATGGGTGGTCCCCAGCCGTGCGACCGCTCCCGGTGCGGTCTCCCACAGCCCGGTCCACCACAGTGGCTCGGTGGCTCCCCGGGAGCTGGGGAAGTCCTCGACGTCACGGGTGCGACTCGACAACAGCCGGTCGGCAGGCGGATAGCTCCGGTCGGACTGCGCGAGCTGGATGACGACACCGTGCTTGCGGTCGGGCGCGATGAACGCCTCGCGCCAGGGCGGGTGGTCGTGGTCCTCGCCGGCAATGGTCAGGCCGAGCGCGCGGGCCTGCGCCACCGTCGCGCGCAGGTCCGGTACGACGAAGGTGAGGTGGTGAGGACCCTCGCCGCGGGCGTCCAGGAAGCGGGTGAGGAACCCCTCGCTCCTTGGCTCCAGCAGTTCCAATCTCGCACCGTCGTCGGCGGTGCCGACGTGGAGCAGCAGGTATCCGAACTGCGCGAGCTGCTCACCGAAGATCGGGGTCGCGCCCAGCTCGCGCCGCAGCCGCCGTGCCCAGTCCATCGCGTCGTGGACGGCGAACGACGTGTGGTCGAGGGCTACGCCGGCGATGGCATGGCTCCTTTCGCGCGCCCGGCCGCCAGGATCGCCGCCACGATCATGGCGTCGCGCTGCGCGGCCAGGGCATCGAGGTCACCGGATCTGGCGGCCGCCAGCCCGTCGACCAGCCGGGCCGCGGTGGCCTCGTCCAGATGTGGTTGACCCAGGTCGTCCCACCAGCGGTTGAAGCTGTCGGCGTACCGCTCGCAGAAGGCGGCGATGCCTCCCTCGCCGGCGCCGAGGTGGAACAGCGTCGTAGGCCCCCAGGCGGCCCAGCGCAGACCCGGCCCGGACGCGATGGCGGTGTCGATGTCGTCCACGGACGCCACGCCCTCGTTGACGAGGTGGATGACCTCTCGCCACAGGGCGGCTTGCAGCCGGTTGGCGACGTGGCCGGGGACTTCCCGCTTGACCTCGATCGTCACCTTGCCCACGGACTCGTAGAAGTCACGGGCCCGGTCGACCACGCCGGCCCCTGTCCGATCGTTGCCCATGACCTCGACGAGGGGGATCAGATGCGGCGGGTTGAACGGGTGGCCGAGGACGAGCCGGTCCGGACGGTCCCAACCGGCCTGCAGTTCGGTGAGGGTCAGGCCGGATGCCGACGACGCCACGATGGCGTTCTCGGCAAGGGCGGGTTCGATCTCGGCGTACAGCCGGTGCTTGAGCTCGATCCGCTCGGGCACGCTCTCCTGGACGAACTGGGCGTCCGCCACCGCCGTCCGCGCGTCGGCGCACACGAGCAGCTCACCTTCCGGCTCGGCCCGGGTCGTCAGTCCGAGCTCGATCAGGGCCGGCCACGCGGTCTCCACCGCGCGGCGGACCCGCCCTTCCGCGGCCGGGTCGGGATCGAACAGCGTGACCGACTTCCCGGCGGCCAGGAACAGGGCGGTCCAGCTCTGGCCGATCACTCCGCCGCCGAGCGAGGCGACACGGGTGACCTCGACGGGCGACGAGGCGCGAGCAGAAGGTGCCAGCTCAGAAGGTGCCAGCTCAGAAGGTGCCAGTTCAGAAGGTGACAGCTCAGAAGGTGACATGGTCGGCTCCCTTGAGACCGAGCCGCTCCCGGGCCTGCGCCGGAGTGGCGACCTCATACCCGAGCGCCTCCACGAGGCCGCGGATCTTGCGTACCTGGTCGGCGTTCGACGTCGTCAGCTCGCCGGGTCCGATGAACAGGCTGTCCTCCATGCCCACCCGCAGGTTGCCGCCGAGCATGGCGGCCTGCGTCGCGAACGGCATCTGGTGGCGTCCGGCGGCGAGCACCGACCACTCGTAGCCGTCCCCGAACAGCCTGTCCGCCACCGTGTGCATGTGCTGGAGGTTGTCGAGGTCGGCACCGACGCCGCCGAGCACACCGAAGACCATCTGCACGAAGAAGGGCGGCTCGATCCAGCCCTGGTCGATGAGCCAGGCCAGGTTGTAGAGGTGGCCGAGGTCGTAGCACTCGAACTCGAACCTGGTCCCGTGGCCGTGGCCGAGCTCCTTCACGACGTACTCCAGGTCGGCGAAGGTGTTCTTGAAGATGAAGTCGCGCGTCATCTCCAGGAAGGCCGGCTCCCAGTCGTGCTTCCACTGCGAGTACTTGCGCTGCATCGGGAAGATCCCGAAGTTCATCGAGCCGACGTTCAGCGATGCCATTTCCGGGGAGGTCGCGACGGCGGCCCGGAGCCGCTCGTCGCGGGTCATGCCGAGGCCTCCGCCGGTCGAGACGTTCAGAACGGCGTCGCAGGCGTCCTTGATCTTCGGCATGAACTCCAGGAAGAGCTCGGGTCGTGGGTCCGGCCGGCCGGTCTCGGGGTCGCGGGCGTGGAGGTGGATGATCGCCGCTCCCGCTTCGGCGGCCTCGATGGACGCGGCGGCGATCTCGTCCGGCGTCACCGGCAGGTGCGGTGACATCGTCGGCGTGTGAATGCCGCCGGTGGGTGCGCAGGTGATGATGACGGGCTTCGGCATGGCCGTTCCTCTAGGCGGTGAGAGTGGGGGTGGCGTCCCCGTGGTCGCGCTCGCCGGCGGTCCCTTCCACCCACGACCGGTAGGCGTCGAGGACGAGGCCGTGGAAGTGATGCACGCCGTGCTCGGACAGCCCTGAGCCGGACGGGTCGTAAACGATGCGGCCCTGGTCGAAGGCCGGAGTGTTCATGCCACGCTGGACGCTCTCCACGATGGAGATGTCCTGCTGCTGCAGCACGTCGTCGATGTATCGCACCGCCTCCACCTCGGCGTCCATGAGCTCGGCCGTCTCGAAGTAGAAGTCCCAGGTCTCCAGGGTGCGGTCGGGGCCGGCCGGAATGACCTGCAAGACCATGAAGTTGCCGCGACCGGGGTATCGCAGCAGGCAGGTGTTGGGCCACAGCCACCACACCGCGTGCTGCGTGACCGACGCACCCGCGACGTCGTACGCGGCGTTCTCGTTCTTGCCGGCCTCGGCGAAGTGACTCGACCAGATGCCGTGGGTCTTCACCTCGTAGGTGTCCATGTCGACGAGGTCGACGAACTCCTTGTGGGCGATGTGGCAGTGGTAGCACTCCAGGAAGTTGTCGATGACGTTCTTCCAGTTGGACGCGATGTCGTAGGTCAACCGCTTCGCGTGGGTCAGTCCGGCCACGTCGGGGGCGCACTTGGCGATGTCGGCCGCCAGATCCCCGGCCTGCTCGGCCAGGGGAGCGGCGCCCGGGTCCAGGTTCACGTAGACGAAGCCACCGAACTCCTCCACCAACACCTGGTCGAGACAGATCTCGTTCTTGTCGAAGGTCTCCATCTTGTCGGCGCGACGAGCCGCCTTCAGCTGCCCGTCCAGGCCGTAGGTCCACGCGTGGTAGGGGCAGACGATGTTGCGCGTGGTGCCGGAGTCCGTGAGCAGCTCATGGGCGCGGTGCTTGCAGACGTTGTAGAACGCGCGCAGCGCTCCGTCACGATCGCGCACGATCGCGATCGGCATGCCGGCCACGGTGGCCGACACGTAGCTGCCGGGCGACGAGAGCTTCTCCACGTGGCAAATCCACTGCCAGGTGCGGGCGAAGATCGCCCGGACGTCGACGTCGAGCCACCGCGGGTCCGTGTACGTCTCCGCCCGCAGTGACATCGATCGTCCTGGGTCCTTGTGGAATCCGGTGCCGACGCGGCGTACGTCGGCCATCGTGACTGGTGCCATGGCGGGAGCATACGAGCGTCTGAACGATCGTTCAATACGTACCTGGACGCTCGTTCAGGTTTGCCGGTCGCGTGATCGGTCAGTCGGCGAGTGCGATTTCCTCGCAGCGAGTGACGCTCCTGCTGATCGAGGCGTGGTCGAGCCCCAGCAGGGCCGTGAGCCACAAGCCGTTCTGGATGACGTCGATGTCGGCGGCCCGCTTGCCGCACTCGTCGGATGACAACTCGGGGCGGGCCGCACGGATGAGGGCGGCAAGTCCGGCGCGGTAGCGTCTCTGGGCCGCCGTGTTGATGCGCTCGAAGTCCTCGTGGGCCTGGGCGAGCGCCCAGAGCTGAAGTCGCAGGGACAGGTACTCCGTCGTCAGGAACTCCGGGTCGGCCACCCGCTTCAGCGCGGCACGCAGCCGTTCTTCCGGTTCCAGGGTGAGGTCCGGCTCGACCAGCGAGATGTCCTGCTCCTCGATCCGGTGCAGGGCCGCGCGGATCAGGCTCGTCTTGTCCTCGTAGTGGTAGTTCACCAGCCCCAGCGAGACCCCGGCCTCACGCGCGACGGCACGCATGCTGACTCCGGATATGCCCTGCAGGGACAAGAGCCGAAGCACCGCTTCGAGGATCCGCGCCTGCCGGTCGACCTTCTCGTCGGCGTCCATCGCGCGTACGGGCCTCGGACTCACATCCACAACCTTAGCGGCGGTGGGAGGACTGTGAGCCTTGCTGATCAGGCCGGGCCACCCGTCTTGACGCAGGTCGGCTAATGCCATTAGCCTTTGGGCTATGAGCTTGAGCCTGGAGAGCGATGTGACCGAGTTCCTGAAGATCGGTGAAGGCGAGATCGCGTACGAGGTGACCGGGGAGGGGCCGCTGGTCGTGATGGTCCCCGGCATGGGGGACAGTCGGCGCGCCTACCGTTTCCTCGTCCCGGCGCTGGCCGCCGCCGGATATCGCGTGGCGACCATGGACCTGCGCGGGCACGGCGAGTCGAGCCTCGGCTGGGACTCCTACACCCGCACCGACACCGCGAACGACATCGTCGCCCTGGTCGAGCACCTGGGCGGGCCCGCCGTCGTCGTGGGGCACTCGTTCGCCGGGGGAGCGGCCACCATCGCCGCGGCGCAGCGGCCCGAGTTGGTCGCCGCCCTCGTGGAGATCGGCCCCTTCACCCGGCCGCAGAAGCCCGACCTGGGCGGCCTGCTGAGCAACGGTCACTACCGCAAGGGCATGACGCGGCTCATGGGCGTGGCGCTCTCGCGCAGCACCGGGCTGTGGAAGAGCTACCTCGGCCACGCCTACCCCGGCGTCAAGCCCGCCGACTGGGCGGACTACCTGGCCGCCCTGGAGAACGACCTGCGCAGGCCGGGCCGGATGGCTGTGGTGAGCGCGATGGGCGCGTCCGCGCCCACGGACGCCGGCGCCCACCTCGGCGGCATCCGCTGCCCTGCCCTGGTCGTCATGGGCACCCGCGACCCCGACTGGGCCGACCCCCGGGCCGAGGCAGACGGCGTCGTCGCCGGGATGCCGCCGGGGCTCGGCGAAGTGGTGATGATCGACGGTGCCGGACACTACCCGCACGCGCAGTACCCCGACGAGGTCGCCGCCGCCATGCTCGCGTTCCTCAAGGGGCGGGCTCGTGGCTAGGGCGGCTCTGTCCCCGGACGCCGTCGTCGACCTCGCGCTGCGGATCGTGGACGAGGAAGGCCCCGACGCGCTCACCCTGTCCGCGGTCGCCGGGCGCGCGGGCGTCGCCACCCCCTCCCTCTACAAGCACGTACGCAACCTCGCCGAGCTGCGCGTCCTGGTCTCCGGACGGGTGATGGGCGAGCTGACGGAGATCGCGAGCGAGGCGGTGCTCGGCAGGTCCGGCGACGAGGCGCTGCGCGCGCTGATGGACGGCTGGCGCTCCTACGCCGCCCGCCATCCGCACCGCTACTCGGCGCTGATCCAGGCGCCGCGGCCCGAGACGGCCGAGGCGGCAGACCGGCTGGTCGGCATCATGCTCGCCGCACTGCGGGCGTACGGGCTGGAGGGCTCGGCCGCGATCCACGCGGTCCGCTGTCTGCGCGCCGCGATGCACGGCTTCGCCGTTCTGGAGGCTGCGGGCGCGTTCCAGCTCGCCGAGGACCTCGACGAGAGCCACGCCCTGCTGGCGCGCATGGTCGTCTCCGGGCTTCACACCGCGGGCGGCCGGTGACCCCGCCGCTCGTCACAAGGGCTCGTCGAGGGCCAGCCGCCTGACCTCGGGCAGGTATTCGTCCAGCTCGCCGGGCTCGAACCGGCACATGCCGATCACGTACCAGAACTGGCCCGTCACGTCGCCTTCCAGCTTGTACAGCCCCCCTGGCGAGAACGCGGCCCATCCCTCCGGCAGGCCGAGCAGCGTGGCGCGGCGTTCGCGTCCGGGCACGTCCCACAGGATCACCACGCCGTCGTCCCCGGCGCTGGCGAGCAGGTCGCCGGAGGGGTGGAACGCGACCGACCAGATCCGGCGGCCGTGACCGGCCAGGCTTCCGACGCGCGCGCCGGAGGCCGGGTCCCACAGGTGGACGGCGAGGTCGTCCCCGGCGGTGGCCAGCAGGTCGCCCGACGGGCTGAAGGCGGCGGTCCACAGCCGCCCGCCGCCGGCGAGCACGTGCAGGCACTCGCCGGAGGCGACCTCCCACAGGCGGGCGGTGCCGTCGTTGCTCGCGCTCGCCAGCAGGTCGCCCGACGGGGAGAAGTCCACCGCGTACACCCGGTCGTCGTGGCCGCTCAGCGTCGCCGCCCACTGGCCGGTCGACACGTCCCACAGCCGGACCTTGCGGTCGTCGCAGCCGGTGGCCACGAGCCTGCCGTCGGGGCTGAAGGCGATCGACCTGACCCGTCCCCGGTGCCCGGCGAGGTTGGCGACCTGCCGCCCGGAGGGGCGATACCACAGCCGGACGCTGTCGTCGTCGTTCGCGGTGGCCAGCAGTTCCCCGTCGGGGCTGAACGCCTCGGCCCACACGTGGTCGGTCTCCACGTTGAGCTCACGCTCGTACGTCCCGGCCACCGGGTTCCACAGGTAGACGCCGCCGTCGTTGCTCGCGGTCGCCAGCAGCGGCCCGGCCGGGCTGAAGACGGCCGACACCAGCCGGTCGGCCGCCCCGGTGAGCGAGCGCAGGCGGCGGCCCGTGACCGGGTCCCACAGCCGTACGTAGCCGTCGTTGCCGCAGGCGGCGAGCATGCCGCCGTCGGCGGAGAAGCGGACCGACGTGATGCGGCGGCCGTGGCCGCGCAGCGTCTGGACGCACTGACCGGTGTGCGGGTCCCACAGGCGGGCGGTGCCGTCGTTGCTGCCGGTCGCGAGCTGCCGGCCGTCCGGGCGGAACGCGAACGGCCACACGGAGCCACGGTGCCCGGTCAGCTCGGCACGCACCTGGCCGGTGCGGTGGTCCCAGATCCGTACGACCCCGTCGCTGTCGCCGGTGGCCAGCAGCTCGCCGGTGGGGTCGAACAGGACCTGGTAGACGGCGCCGCGGTGCCCGGGCAGGCTGCCGGCGGCCGCGCCCGTGACCGGGTCCCACAGCCGTACGGCTCCCTCCGTGTCGCCGGAGGCGAGCAGCCGGCCCTCCGGGTGGAAGGCGAGGGAGTAGATCCGGCCGGGGTGACCGGTCAGCTCGTGGAGCGCGGCGCCGGTGCGGGGGTCCCACATCCGCAGCACGCCCTGGCCGTCCCCGGCGGCCAGGCGGGTGCCGTCGGGGCTGAGGGCCAGGCGGTAGACGGCCCCGCTGTGACCGTGCAGGTGGTGGCGCACCCGCCCGGTGGCGAGGTCCCACACGCGGATCGTCCCCGCGCTGTCGCCGGTCAGCAGCAGCCCCGGCAGGAACACGGCGGTGTAGATCGGGGCGGTGTGGCCCGGCAGCTCCCACACGAGCTCCCCGGACGCCCAGACCCGCATGACCCCGTCGGCGCCGCCGGCCGCGATCAGGTCGCCGGAGGTCACCACGGGCCACACCCCGTCGGGATGGCCGCTCAGGACGTGCGACGGCTCTCCGGTGGCCGGATCCCACACCCGGACGGTCCCGTCGCTCGCGCCGGTCACCAGCCCGGCATCGCCGTAGGCGACCTTGTAGACGCGGCCCCGGTGGCCCTGCAGCGTGCGCAGGGCGGACCCGGTGACGCTGTCGCAGACCAGGACGCCGCCGTCCTCCCCGCCCAGGGCGAGCACGCCGCCGTCGGGGTGGTAGGCGACCGGTTCGGGCAGGCGGCTGCTCTCGAAGTGGTAGCCGTACGGCACACCGACGACGGCGGGGGCCAGCTCGGCGCCGACCCGCCCTCCGTCCGTTCCGGGAATGGAGGGCGCCACGGCCGCGCCGCGCAGCTCCGGCGCTCCCCGGGGGACGCCGGTGACGTCGATGAGCGCGGCCCGGTCCCAGCGGCTGCCCTCGACGGCCACGTCCCGCAGGTCGGCGCGGGCGAGCCGGGCCCGGGTGAGGTCGGCGCCGCGCAGGTCGGCGCCCACCAGCACGGCCTCGTCCAGGCGCGCCCCGACCAGCCGGGCGTCCCTGAGCACCGCGTGGGACAGGTCGGCCCCGACGAGCCGGGTGTCGGTCAGGTCGGCGCCGGTGAGATCCACGCCCTGCAGCTCGCGGTAGGACAGGTCCTCGCCGCTGAGCCGCGCTCCGCGCAGGTCGGTCCTGGCCGAGGTGCGCAGCCGGGTGGTCACCTTGATGGCGTTGGCGCGTGCGACGTCGCCGGCGCCGGGGGAGGCGAGCGTGCGGGCCGCCCACGCCTGCAGCCGCGAGGCGTCGGCCAGGTCGCACAGGAAGTCGACGGCCAGCGCGGACAACGGCCGCCGGCCCAATCCCGGGGTGTGGCCGGTGTCGAGCGACCCCGCGAGGTGCCGGGCCACCAGCCACTCCACGACCGAGGCGTGGATGAACCCGAACAACCCCTCGTCCGTGCGGACCAGCAGGCTGCCGGCTCCGACGGCGTGCGCGGCCTGCTCGAGCGTCAGCCGCGCGGCCCCCTGCCCTCCCTCGGTCCCGGCGTCGTCCGCATCGGCCGGGTCGCCTGTCCCCTCCGCCTGCCCGAGTTCCCCGTCCGGCCTCTCCCGGCCGGCGCCCGGTCCGTACGGCACGCGGCTCTGCGTGTCGGCGGCCAGGCCGGTGAGCGTGTCGGCGACCTCGGCCAGCTCCGCCGGCCGCAGATAGGTCTCGCCGGTCTCCCACAGCCGCAGCGCGAGCGTGGTCGCGGCCCGCCACAGCTCCTCGCGGGTCAGCCCGCCGGGGGCTCCGGCCACGCCGCCTACGCGCTCCTCCTCGAAGGCCAGCCACGTGTCGAGGATCTCCTGGTAGAGACCGGCGGCGCTGATCGCCTCCCCGGCCTGGGCGACGGCGCGCAGCCGCTCCTCTGGCAGGTCGGCGATGAAGCTGAGCATGCGGGGGTTGTGTGCCAGGCCGAGCAGGTCGGCGATGCCCGTGAGCAGGGCCATCCGGTCGTCGGCCGCCCGGTGCGAGCCGTAGCGGTTGACCAGGTAGGCGCGGATCTGCTCCTCGGTGAACTCCTCGATGCTGAGCACCCGGCGGTTCGGCAGCAGGCCGACCTTCTCCCCGAGGGCGGTCATCACCTGGCTGCGCGACTTGAAGTGCTGGGTGCGCCCGGCCACGACGATCTTCGCCTTGTCCTCCGCCGCGCGCAGCAGGGTGTCGAGGTGGTCGGCCGCCCGCTCGTACGTCACGCGGGTGACCAGTTCGTCGAAGCCGTCGAACAGCAGCACGATGCGCCCCTGGCGCAGCATGTAGTGGAACGCCTTGAGGTCGATCAGCTCCTCACCGTGGTTGGCGAGGTGCGCGGCGACCAGCCCGGCGACCGAGTGCGCCTTGTCGAGGGCGCGCAGCTCGATCAGGATCGGCGTGAGGTGCGGCAGTTCCGCGGGGATGCGCCTGGCCACCTCGCGCAGCGAGAACGTCTTGCCCCGGCCGAAGTCGCCGAGCACGAGCACGAACCGTCCGTGGTCGGCCGCCAGCAGCCGCATCAGCTCATCGGTCAGGTCGTCGCGCACCTCGCCGCCGGTCCGGTCGAGCTCCCGGAACCGCTGCGGCACGTACAGGTCCGGCGGGTAGCGGCGGTCGCCGCGCAGCCTCGCGGTCTGCCCGGCCACGTAGGACGACAGGTCGAGCAGGCCCTGGAACTCGGTGAAGCTGCGCAGCCGCAGCCCGCGGCGCAGGGCGTCGTCGCGTAACGCCCGGGACGGCTGCGGTCCCTGGTAGACCAGCTCGGCGGCGTGCTCCAGCCCCGCCGCGTGAACGTGACCGAGGAACGCCTCGACTCGCCCCTGGTCCAGCTCCCCGGCGTGCGCGCCGATCAGGACCTGGCGGACGAACCCGTCCTCGGGGTGGGTGACGAGCAGGCGCGGCGGGTCGCCCGCGACGCGGCGGATCTTGGCCCGCTCGAAGCGGGTCTCGCAGACCTCGCCGATCCGGTCCAGCAGCAGGTCGGCCGGGCCGGCGGGCTCCTCCGGCTCCCGCGCCGGCGGCTCGGGAGCCGCCGCGGCGGGGGTCTGCGGCCGCCAGCCGCGCCAGCCGTACGGCAGGACCTCGGGGTCGCCCAGCTCCGGCCGGTCCCGGGTCCACCGGCGCAGCCCCTCCGGCGTGACCTGGAGGATCTGGTGGCGGCCCGGCGCGAGCGCGGGCACGCACGGCAGCCCCTCCAGATCCCAGACCTCCTCCGGCCCGCCGCGCCGGGCGTCCCGCCCGTGGACGAGCAGGTCGAGGCGGGAGCCGAGCAGCCGTTCCAGGGTGGCGGCGTCGCGCAGGCCGGGGTGCGGGGGATGGGCGACGACGCCGATCCGCAGCCATCCCTCGTACGGCCGCAGCCGCTCGGCGAACCAGGCCGCCTGGGCCTCCCCGATGAAGCCGTAGTCGTCCTCCTCGCGGTGGCTCATCGCGATCGTGGAGTTGATCCCGGCCACGACCGTGCGCAGCTCGGGCAGCTCGAACAGCGTCCACGGCTGGGCGCTGTCGAAGGCCGGGCCGTCGAGACCCTGGTAGAGCTCGCCGAAGAGCGTGGAGAAGTGCCGCCACTTCGGCCAGTAGGGCGGCTGCGGGCGCACGTCGTCGGCCTCGCAGGTCGCGAAGTAGGCCCGGCAGGCCGCCTTGGTGACGTCGCGCGGCCCGGGGACGACCACCAGCCGCCCGGGTTCCAGCCCCAGCAGCACGCGCAGCCCGGTGAGGAACGCCAGAGCCTGCTCGCACTCGCGGATGCTGCCCGACTCGGTGAGGTCGCCGGTCACCACCAGGAGGTCGGGCCTGGGCACCCCGGCGTCGGCGAGGCGGGTCAGGTCGGCCCACACGCTGGCCTGCAGCTCGCCCGCGTCGAGCGGCTCGTCCGCCTCGGCCAGCCCGCGCCCGAACCGCGGCCCGGCGACGTGCAGCACGGTCACCGAGGAGGCGCCGCCCGCGCGCTCGGCCGTCGGGAACGCCGGCTCGGCCGCCGGGGTGCGCCTGGCCCTCGGCACCCGTATGGCGGGGGGCGCGGGGTCGGCGGGCGGCTGGAGGGCGTGCGAGCCCGGCCCGACCGGGAACCGGGGCGGCTCGGCCGGCTTGGCCCGGCCCGCCAGCGCCTGCCGGATCCGGGTCAGCAGCAGCCGCCGCGCCTCGGCGGGGTCGGCCACGCCGAGGAGGTCCACCCAGGTGATCGTGGACAGCAGGCCGTCGAGCGGGCAGTCCTCCAGCCGGACGGTCACGAGCTTGTTGGACGGGTTGTCCGGATCGGCGCGCAGCGCCGCCTGCCATTCGAGCCTGCCGTACCGGGAACCCAGGTAGTTGCGGGTGAGCACCGCGACGACCAGGTCGGCCTCGCTGACGCCGCGATCCATGAAGTCGATGAAGTTGGTGCCCGGCACGAAGTCCCACGCCTGCAGCATCGTGCGATAACCGGCCGCTTCGAGCTGCCAGGCGATCCACGTCGCCCACCGCTCGTCGGCGGGAGAGTAGCTGACGAAGATCTCGGTCCGCGCGTCCCCCCGCCCCGTGTGCGTCATGGGCCCAGTATTCCCGCTGCCACCGACGGTTTGGAGGGGTTCGATCATCTCCGCGGGCGGCGATATAGGGTGTGCGCGTGGCGACCGGGCTGCGGCGACTGAGCGTTCTCGACTGGATCAGGTTCGGGCTTCTCGGGGCGGGCCTGGTGTTCGTGGCCACCGGCCTGCTGCCGGCCGAGTCGGCCAGGGAGAGCATCGAACGCATCGCCCCCCTGCTGCTGTTCCTCGGCGCGGTGATCGTGCTGGCGGAGCTGACCAAGGAGGCGCAGGTCTTCGACGTCATCGCGACCCGCATCGCGATCGTCGGCCGGGGGAGCTACGCCGTGCTCTTCCTGCTCTGCACGGCCTTCGCCTCGCTCGTCACGATCTTCCTGAACCTGGACACCACGGCCGTCCTGCTGACGCCGGTCATGCTGGCCCTGGCGCCGCGCGCGAAGATCGCGCCGCTGCCGCTCGTGATGACCACGGTCTGGCTGGCCAACACCGCGAGCCTGCTGCTGCCGGTCTCCAACCTCACGAACCTGCTCGCCATGAACAGGGTCGCGCTGACCACGCAGGAGTTCGCCGCGCGGATGTGGGCGCCCCAGGCCGTGTCGATCGCGGTGACGATGGCGTTCCTGTGGGCGTTCTACTGGCGGCGCGGCGAGCGGGGCGAGGACCGCTACGTGCCGCCGCCTCCGGTGCCGGTGGCCGACCGGGTGCTGTTCGGCGTCGCGGGGGTGGCGTGCCTGCTGTTCATCGCCGCGATCCTGGCGGGTGTGGAGATCGGCGTCGCGGCTCTCGTCGCGGCGGTCGCGGTGGTCGCCGCCTTCGCCTGGCGCGACCGCGCGAAGCTCGTGTGGGGCCTGATCCCCTGGCGGCTGCTGGTCTTCGTCACCGGGCTGTTCCTCGTGGTCCCGACCCTCAGCCGCCTCGGCCTGGCGGACGTCATGCGCGCGCTCATCGGAGTGGGCGGCGACGGCGACGGCGCCTACCGCGCGGCCGCCGCCGGAGCCGCGCTGTCCAACGTGGTCAACAACCTCCCGGCGTACGTCGCGGGCGAGCAGGTCGTCCCCGCGGCCAACCACACGCAGCTGCTGTCGCTGCTCGCGGGCACCAACCTGGGCCCGGTGATCACGCCCTGGGGCTCGCTCGCGACGCTGCTGTGGTTCGAGTGGTGCCGGCGCGGAGACGTGCGGGTGCCGCTGGCCAAGTTCGTCGCCACCGGCGCGGGCCTCGCCGTGACCGGCCTCGCCGCGACGGTGACCGTCCTGGTCCTCACGGCCTGAGCTCCGTCCCAGATCGAGCGGCCCGGATCGCCCGGCTATGGGCGGCGCCGAGAACGACACGGCGAAAAGTTGTGGGAATCCTCATGCGCCGAACGGAGCGTCTTGGTATGGGATCGATCCGTGACAGATGAACAGAGTCCGACTCGGCGGCGCTTCCCGGCGGCGGACGTCGCCAGGGTCAGCGTCTTCGCCGCGCTGATCGCCGTGCTCGGCATGCCGGGCGCGCTGAACATCTTCGGCGACGCGGTGCCGATCACGTTGCAGACACTCGGCGTCATGCTCGCCGGGGCGATCCTGGGCACGTGGCGTTCCGCCCTCGCCGTCGTGGTCCTGCTCGTGCTGGTCGCGGCCGGGCTGCCCCTGCTGGCCGGCGGACGCGGCGGGCTCGGCGTCTTCACCGGGCCCTCGGCCGGCTTCCTGATCGGCTGGCTCCCCGGCGCGGCCCTGACCGGATGGATCGTCGAACGCGGCGGACGCGCGCCGACCACGGTGCGGCTGGTGACCGCCTGCCTGGCCGGCGGCGTCGGCGTGGTCTACCTGTGCGGCATCCCCGTGCAGGCCCTGGTCACCGGGCTGTCCCTGGGCAAGACGGCGCTGCTCAGCGCCGCCTTCCTGCCAGGCGACCTGGCCAAGGCGGTGCTGGCGTCGATCGTGGCGCGGGGCACCCAGCGGGCCTACCCCGACGCGGTCCCCGCGGTGCACCGCGAGCGGCTGCGGGCAGGTGGGCGGTGACGTGCCCGTGCCGGTAGCCGCTCAGGTCCTGCGGCACGCCTCCGTCCGCCCGGACCGGATCGCGGTGTCCGGTCCCGGAGGCGACCTCGGCTACGCCGAACTCGCGGCCCGGATCGGCCGCGCCGCGCGCCGTCTGGCCGACGAGGGGATCGGCCGCGGCGCGCTCGCCGCGGTCGGCCAGGCCGACCCCGTGGCCCTGCTCGTCGCCGTGCTCGCCGCCGACCTGGCAGGCGCCACGCCGCTGCTGTGCGACCACGCCTGGAGCGAGGAACGGCGCGCGCAGGTCATGGCCGCGGTGCCGGTCGCCGCCCGCTTCGACGCGCCGCTGCCGGAGGCGGACGGCCCGCCCGTGCGGCACCGCCCCGCGCCGGACGACCTCACCTGGGCCTGCTTCAGCTCCGGCAGCACCGGCAGGCCCCGCGCCGTGGCGCGCGACCGCGCCTCGTGGACCGGGTCGTTCGCCCATCTGGACGCGCTGACCGGGATCGGCCCCGACGACGTCGTGCTGATCCCCGGCCCGCTGGTCTCCTCCCTGTACGGCTTCGCCGCCGTACACACGCTGGCGGCGGGCGCGACGGCCGTGGTCCCCGGCCGGTGGTCCCCGGGCGGGCTGGCGGAGCGGTTGCGGCGGGCAACCGTGGTCCACGTGGTGCCCCACCGCCTGCCGGCCGTGCTGGACGCCCTGGAGGCGGCCGCAGGCCCGCTGCGCACCGCCGTGGTCGGCGGGGCCGCCCTGGACGCCGCCGTCAGGACCCGTGCGGCGGCGGCCGGAGTGCGTGTGGTGTCCTATTACGGCGCCACCGAGCTGTCGTTCGTCGCCGTGGACGCCGACGGCACCGGGCTGCGGCCCTTCCCCGGCGTCGAGATCGACGTCAGGGTGCCGCCCGGGCAGGCCCTGGGCGAGGTGTGGGTGCGCTCCCCGTGGCTCTGCGAGGGTTACGTGGCCGGCGCGACCGGCCCTCTTCGGCGGGACGACGGCGGCTGGATGACGGTCGGCGACCTGGCGGAGCCGCACCGGCCCGGCGAGGTCCTGCGGCTGCGCGGCCGGGGCGACGGCGCGATCCAGACCGGCGGCGCCACCGTGGTGCCCGAGGACGTCGAGGAGGTGCTCAGGAAGGTGCCGGGAGTGGACGACGTGGTCGTGGTCGGCACGCCGCACCCCTATCTGGGCGCCGTGGTCACCGCGGTCGTCGAGGGCGAGGGCGCGTCGAGGACCGCGCTGGAGGCGGCGGCGCGCGCCGAACTCGACCCGGCGCAGCGGCCCCGGCGCTGGTACGCGGCCGGGTCCCTGCCCCGGACCCCTGCGGGCAAGCCGGCCCGCGGCCTCGTCGCCGCCCGTCTCGCCGGCGGCGACGACCCCGGCCTGCGGCGGCTGGCCTGAGATGGACGAGCACGCGGTCGTCGTGGCGGCCCGCCGCACCCCCATCGGCACCGCCGGCCACGCGTTCCGGACCCTGACGGCCGACCGGCTCGCCGCGCCCGTCATCGAGGCGGTCGCCCGCGACGTGGCGTGCCTCGGCGTCCCGGTGGACGACGTGGTGCTGGGCAACTGCACGGGACCCGGGGGCAACCTCGCACGGGTCTGCGCGCTGGCCGCCGGGCTGGGCCACGAGGTGCCCGGCGTCACCGTCGACCGGCAGTGCGGCAGCGGCCTCGCCGCGATCCTGCTGGCCGCCCAGGCGGTGCGCTGCGGCGAGGCGGACCTCGTCGTCGCCGGGGGTGTCGAGAGCGCCTCGACCGCGCCGCTGCGGGCCCACCGGGTTCCCGGCGCCGGGCATGAGGCGGCCGTGCCGTACGCGCGGGCGCCGTTCGCCCCGGAGGGGCACCCGGACCCGGACATGGGCCCGGCCGCCGAGGCGCTCGCCGCCGCGCGCGGCGTGATCAGGGAGCGCCAGGACGCGTACGCCTGCCGGAGCCACGCGCGGGCGCTGGCCGCCCGGGAGGCCGGACGTTTCGCGCGTGAGATCGTCCCGATCGGCGGCCGGGCGGACGACCAGCGCCCGCGCGTGCTGCGGCCGCAGTCCCTGGCCCGGCTGCCCGCCGCGTTCGTGCCGGGGGGTACGGTGACGGCCGGCAACTCCTCCCCGGTGAGCGACGGGGCCGCGGCCGTCGCGCTCGTGCCCGAGCGGCTGCGCGCGGCGGCCGGCCTGCCCGGCCTGCGCCTGCTGGCCGGCGCCGTCGCCGGCTGCGACCCCGCGCTCCCCGGGTGGGGACCGGTGCCGGCCGTACGGCGCGTGCTGGGGCGGGCCGGAGTGGACCTGGAGAGGGTGGCGGCGGTGGAGATCGTGGAGGCGTTCGCGGCGCAGGTGCTCGCGGTCACCGACGCGCTCGGCCTCGATCCCCTCGGGGCGGACGCCGGTCGCGTGTGCGCCGACGGCGGTGCGCTCGCCCTCGGTCACCCCTGGGGCGCGAGCGGCGCGGTGGTGGTGACCCGGCTGTTCAGCCGGCTTCTCGGGGCGCCGCCGGGGACGTTGGGCCTGGCAGCGGTCGCGGTCGGCGGCGGTCTCGGGATCGCCGCCCTGTTCGAGGTGGTGTGAGTGATCCGGCTGGAGGACGTCCATGTGCGGCTCGGGCAGCGCGAGGTGCTGCGCGGCGTCACGGCCTCGCTGACCGAGCGCCGCGTGGGCGTCGTCGGGGCCAACGGCTCGGGCAAGAGCACGCTCGCCCGCCTCGTCAACGGGCTGGTCCTGCCGTCCTCGGGCACCGTGACGGTGTCCGGGCTCGACACCCGCCGCCATGCGGCCCGCATCAGACGCGGCGTGGGGTTCCTGTTCACCGACCCGGACGCGCAGATCGTGATGCCCACGGTGGCCGAGGACGTGGCCTTCTCGCTGCACCGCAAGGGGCTGGCGCGCGAGGAGGTCGAGCGCCGGGTGCGGGAGGTCCTGGAGAGGTACGGCCTGGCGGAGCACGCCGATCACCCCGCGCATCACCTGTCCGGCGGCCAGAAGCAACTGCTCGCCCTCTGCTCGGTCCTGGTGCTCGAACCGGAGATCCTGGTCATGGACGAGCCGACCACGCTGCTCGACCTGCGCCACTCCCGGCAGGTCGCCGCGCTGCTCCGGACTCTTCCGCAGCAGGTGGTCGTGGTCACCCACGACCTCGCGCTGCTGGAGGACTTCGACCGCGTGCTCGTGATCGACGAGGGGCGGATCGTCGCCGACGCCGATCCCGCCGCCGCGATCGGCCACTACAGGAAGGCGATGGCGTGAGCGGGCTCACCGGCGCCTACGTGCCCGGCGGTTCCCTCCTGCACCGGCTGCCCGCCGGGGCCAAGCTCGCCGGGCTCGCCGTGTCCTGCACGGCGCTCCTGCTGCTGCGCTCGCCCGCGGCGCTGGCGGGCGCCGCCGCCGTCGTTGTGCTGCTGTACGCCGTCTCCGGGGTCGGCGTCGCGGCGGCCTGGGCGCAGGTGCGGCCCGTCCGCTGGTTCGCGGTGGCCCTGTTCGGCGTGCAACTGGTGTTCGCGGACCTGCCGACGGCGGCGTCCTCCACACTCCGGGTCGTGCTCGCCGTCGCCCTGGCCGGGCTGGTCACCCTCACGACGCGCACCAGCGCGCTCATGGCCTGCCTGGAGCGCTGCCTCGCCCCCGCCAGGTTCGCCGGCCTCGACCCGTTCCGCCTGTCGCTGCTGCTGTCCCTCACGCTGCGCAGCGTGCCGGTGATCGCGGATCTGGTCACCCGGGTGCGGGAGGCCCAGCGCGCCAGGGGGGTCGAGCGTAGCCCGCGCGCCTTCGCCGTCCCGCTGGTCGTGGGCGCCCTGCGACACGCCGACGCGCTGGGCGAGGCGCTCGCCGCCCGCGGCCTCGACGACTGACGCGCCCCTCAGAGCGGCGGCAGGGCGGGCGCCAGCCGGCGGGCCTCGGCGACCAGGTCGAGCAGGTCCCCGACCAGGGCGGGCGGGGCGGCGACGAAGCTGCGGTCCTCGGGCGGGCCCTCGGCGGACGCCTCGAACGGCCCGCCGTCGAGCCGCCGGATCTCCACCCCGGCCTCCCGTGCGATCAGGGCCCCGGCGGGCAGGTCGAGCCCCTCCGCGCGGTAGCCGATCATGCCGTCGATGTCGCCGCGCGCGAGCATCGCCCAGCACAGCAGCGGCGCCCAGAGCTGGAGCACCCGCCGGGCGCGGGCGTCCATCGTCATCTTCAGCGACCGCGCCGCCGGGTCCCGCCGGGAGACCCCGTGGCCCTGCGTCCAGGCCAGCACCGGCCCGTGCCGGAGGTCGCGGCTCGGGGGCCCGGTCAGCGGTCCCGCCGGCCCGCGGGCCCCGGCGCCGCTGACGGCCGACCAGGTGCGGCCGGAGAGCGGCTCGTGGACCACCCCGAGCACCGGGAGGCCGTCCGCGCACAGCGCCAGGCCCACGACGTACGCGGGAAGGCCGATCGCCACGTTGTTCGTGCCGTCGAGGGGGTCGACCAGCCAGGTCCATCCGCCGTCCGGACGGTCGCCGCTGTGGACGCCCGACTCCTCGGCCACGATCCGGTGGGAGGGGAACTCGGCCCGGATGCGGTCGAGGATCAGCTTCTCGGCGGCCAGGTCGAGGTCGGTGACGACGTCGCCCGACCCGCCCTTGTCGTGGACGGCGACCGCTCCCGGCGCGCTCTCGCGCAGCACGGCCCCGGCGGACAGGGCGGCCTCGACGGCTACCCGCCTGGCGTGTTCGAGGTCCACAGGCTCCTCCTGGCCAGCTCGGCGGCACGTGCGGTCTCGGCGTCGTCGAGGCGTTCCCGCCTGACGTGGTGGAGGGGCGTGGCGAGCGGCCCGAGCGACAGGTCGCCCAGGCCCTGCCTGCCGCGGCCGAGCGCCACGGTGGCGGCCTCGCCGTCCTCGGGGATGACGCTGCTGTGGAAGGCGCCCGCGACGAGCGTGTAGGTGTCCCCGGCGCCGAACAGCTCGGTGCGTCCCGGGGCGTACGCCACGGTCCTCCGCGTGGGGCGGATGACGTCGCCCGACGGCGTGCTGACCACCTCGAAGACGCGGTGGGTGGGGGACCGCTTGGTGTCGGTCACCACGGCGTGGACGTTGCGCACCTGGCCGTACAGGACGTGGCTGACCAGGTCCCAGCTGTGGCAGTGGATTTGGGAGGTGGTGCTGCGGGCGCGCCGCGCGGCGGCGGTCCACACGTGCACGCACACCCCGAGGTCTCCCTCGCGGACCAGCGGCAGGCAGAGGAACCCCAGCGGATGCCGCACGCCCCGCACGCCCGAGCCGCCCGCACTGATCTCGCCGAGCACGCCGAGTGCCCACTCGCGGGCGCTCCCGCTGGCGAGCACGTCGGATACGTCCCCATACCTCATGGCGCGTACGGATCCTTGGCGCGCAGCGCCTTACGGGTGACCTCGACCACGTCGCGGTCGGTGAACGACTTGGGCAGGGGGAGGTCGACGCGGTCGAACAGCCTGCGGACCTCCTCGACGGTCGGCTCGTCGCTCAGCGGCACCGACCGGTAGCGGTCGATCGCCACGCGGCGGGCCTGCTCGAAGCTCGTACGCAGCTCGGTGCCGCAGCTCTCGTAGAAGAACGAGCCGCTGAAGGCGATGATGGCCCGGTTGGGGTCCTCGGACGTCATGATCAGGGCGCGGCCGGACACGTCCCACCGGAAGGTCGTCATGACCGGCGTGAGCCCCACCGCGATGTCGAGCAGGCCGTACCGCTGGCGATACCAGAACGCGGCCAGGACGCTCGCGTACGACTCCTTCCTGGCCCGGTCGGTCGTCCACACCTCGCCGGTGCCGTCCGGCCGGTCCGACAGCGACCTGCGGTAGTGCGCGTAGCTCTCGCACACCGCCTCGTCCGTCGGGTCGATGATCTCCAGGCGGACCGTGAGGTGCCGCTTCTCGCGCCGCGCGGCGGCCACGCACTCGGGCAGCGTGACGGCGCGCATGTAGGTGCCGGTGCCGCCCTTGAACGTCCAGCGGTCGGTGCCCCGCCGGGCGTCCGCGTGCGCCTGCGCGATCTCGTGCTGGCTGCCCAGGATGCGGATGACCGCCATGTCCTCCAGGGCCCGCCGGGTGCCCGCGACCAGGTCCTCCAGCTCGTCGAGGCGGTCCAGGCGCTCCGGGAGCCGCGAAAGGACGCCGGAGGTGGCGTGCATGGCCTCCTCGACGGGCTCCTGCCGGGCCCGGTCGCGCAGCAGTGCGGTCGCGACCAGGGCCAGGACGACCAGTGTGGTGCCGCTGACGAGCTGCGTCTTCACCTCGTCGGAGAGCACGTCGTCGGGCAGCACGCCGAGCACGCCCACCGCCACGGCCAGCACGAGGGCGATGGCCCCGTCGACGTTCTTGGCCGCCCACGCGAGCGACTGGCCGACGGCACTCCGCAACCCCGCCATAGGTCAGCCCCGCCATCCCGTCAGTGTCGGCCCCCGACTCGAATCGTAACGACAGGGTCATGGTCCGGCAAAGGGTTCGCCGTGCAGGGAGCGGCTGCCCGGAGGCGAACGGTGGAGCGGGCGTCGGGGCCGGAATTGTCGGTCGCCGCGCGTAGGTTATGGAGGTGAACCGGAGCGGGCGCGAGCGTGTCTGTGTGTCTGTGCGGCCGCCCGCGCCGGTGGACGGGGCGAGTGAGGAGCTGAGCGGCCGATGACATCCATGACGGACCTGAAGCGGAAGGTCGCACCCTTCCAGGTCGTCACCGACATGACGCCGTCCGGCGACCAGCCCACCGCGATCGCGGAGCTGGAGCGCCGGGTCAACGCCGGTGAGAAGGACACGGTCCTGCTCGGCGCGACCGGCACCGGCAAGACCGCGACGGTGGCGTGGCTCATCGAGCGGGTGCAACGCCCGACGCTGGTCATGCAGCCGAACAAGACGCTCGCCGCCCAGTTCGCCAACGAGCTGCGCGAGATGCTGCCCAACAACGCGGTCGAATACTTCGTGTCTTACTACGACTACTACCAGCCCGAGGCGTACGTCCCGCAGAGCGACACCTACATCGAGAAGGACTCCTCGATCAACGAGGAGGTCGAGCGGCTGCGCCACTCGGCGACCTGGTCCCTGGTGTCGCGCCGCGACGTGGTGGTGGTCGCCTCCGTCTCCTGCATCTACGGCCTGGGCACACCGCAGGAGTACGTCGACCGGATGGTCGGGCTCAAGGTCGGCCAGCAGATCGAGCGCGACCAGCTGCTGCGCCGGCTGGTCGACATGCAGTACACCCGCAACGACCTGTCCTTCACCCGGGGCACGTTCCGCGTGCGCGGCGACACGGTCGAGGTCATCCCGGTCTACCAGGAGCTGGCCGTCCGCATCGAGATGTTCGGCGACGAGATCGAGAAGCTGGCGACGCTCCACCCGCTGACCGGCGAGGTCGTCGGCGAGGACGACGAGCTGCACATCTTCCCCGCCTCCCACTACGTGGCCGGTCCCGAGCGGATGGAGCGGGCCATCGCCGGCATCGAGGCGGAGCTCGCCGAGCGGCTCGCCGACCTGGAGCGGCAGGGCAAGCTGCTCGAGGCACAGCGGCTGCGCATGCGCACCACCTACGACATCGAGATGATGCGCCAGGTCGGCACCTGCGCCGGGATCGAGAACTACTCGCGGCACATCGACGGCCGTGAGGCGGGCACCGCGCCGCACACGCTGCTCGACTTCTTCCCCGACGACTTCATGCTCGTGCTGGACGAGTCGCACCAGACCGTCCCCCAGATCGGCGCGATGTACGAGGGCGACGCCTCGCGCAAGCGGACGCTGGTCGACCACGGGTTCCGCCTGCCGTCGGCGATGGACAACCGCCCGCTCAAGTGGGAGGAGTTCCTGGAGCGCATCGGCCAGACCGTCTACCTGTCCGCCACGCCGGGGCCGTACGAGCTGGGCCGCAGCAAGGGCGACGTGGTGGAGCAGGTCATCCGCCCCACCGGCCTGGTGGACCCCGAGGTGATCATCAAGCCCACCAAGGGCCAGATCGACGACCTCATGGAGGAGATCCGGGCCCGGGCGGAGCGGGACGAGCGGGTCCTGGTCACCACGCTGACCAAGAAGATGGCCGAGGACCTCACCGACTACCTGCTCGACAACGGCATCCGGGTCCGCTACCTGCACAGCGAGGTCGACACGCTGCGCCGCATCGAGCTGCTGCGCGAGCTGCGCATGGGCGAGTTCGACGTGCTGGTCGGCATCAACCTGCTGCGTGAGGGCCTCGACCTGCCCGAGGTGTCGCTGGTGGCGATCCTCGACGCCGACAAGGAGGGCTTCCTGCGTTCGGAGACCTCGCTCATCCAGACGATCGGCCGCGCGGCCCGCAACGTGTCCGGCCAGGTTCACATGTACGCCGACAAGATCACGCCGAGCATGGAGCGGGCGATCGAGGAGACCAACCGGCGCCGGGCCAAGCAGATCGCCTACAACGAGGCGCACGGCATCGACCCGCAGCCGCTGCGCAAGAAGATCGCCGACATCCTGGACAGCCTCGTCCGCGAGGACGCCGACACGGCGCAGCTTCTCGGCGGCGCCGGACGCCAGCAGTCGCGCGGCAAGGCGCCCGTGCCGGGTGTCGCGTCCCGCGGGGCGGGCCAGCACGCGAAGGCGATCGCGGGGGAGATGCCGCGCGCCCAGCTGGAGTCGCTGATCGAGTCGCTGACCGAGCAGATGCACAACGCCGCCGCCGACCTGCAGTTCGAGGTGGCGGCCCGGCTGCGCGACGAGATCAAGGAGCTCAAGCGGGAGGTCCGCGACATGCGCGAGGCCGGCGTGAAGTGACGCCGTCGTCCGCGCCGCAGGATTTCGAATTCGGCGGGTTCTAGTGAATTGTGCGCTATAACCGTTGGCGGGCGAAGTGCGGAAACGGGTTCGAGTTCTGGCGTCCTTATTCCGCTGGAAACGCCGTCGGCTACCAGGAAATGAGCGGGGCGCGGCGCTCCGAAGCGGTTGACCTGGTCTGTTGCGGGGAAGGCATTCGTCGGCGCGTGGATTCACGTACACGCGTTATGGGAGCGGCCCATTCGAGCGGCTCCTGCCGGGCGAATCCGTCTGTGGCAATCGGGGAAATCATGCGTTCGACGACCATCGCGTTCAGCCCTGCCGCCCGCCTCGTGCTCACCGCCGGGTCGGTGACCGTGCTTCTCTCCGGTTGCGGCGGGGTTCCGGCGCGGTCGTCCGCCGCGGTGCCGATGAGCCGGCCGGTCACGTTCGCTCCGGTCTCGCCCAGCCAGTCCGTGACACCCACGCCGTCGCCGGTGCCCAGTCCGTCGGCGACGCCGAGCGGCCTCGCCGGGTGCCGGGACGGCGACTGCGAGGTGCGGGTGCGCGAGGGGGACGGCATCCCGGTCGACCCGAGGCTGGGCGTGGACGAGATCACCGTGGTGGGCCTGCGGGGAGACGCCGTCAGGCTCGCCTTCACCGGCACCTCCACGGTCGTCGACGGCTGGAACACCAGCATCAGCCGGAACTGCTACAACGACCGCTGCCGGGTCAGGGGAGCGGTGACGATCAGCACGAGCAGCCCGGGCCGCATCGGCGACGTCGACCTGCGGCTCGCGCGGGTCGAGGACGACAGCGCCCTGTTGGTGCTCCAGCCGGCCGGTCAAGAAGGGCAGTGACTCCGCGAGTTCCTCATGGTGCGGTTGGGGGCCGGCCGGCGGTCTGCCGCGCCACCGGAATCGACGCGTCCTGTGCGGTGAATTCCGCGCCGAACGGCCACCGGGGATGCCGGGGAAAAGCGCGGGCGCGACTGGACGGGCGACCTCGGTCTTTCGCGGAAATAGCGTGCGATATTTACCGCTGTGCGGCTGATTGTCCTGTGCTTGCGGGGCCGGGTCGGTCAGTTCTGGCCTCGTCCGGTGGCGCCGGACCGGCCGAGTGCCCGGAGCGCGGCGCGTAGTCGGCCGAGGTCTTCGGGGCCGAGCAGGTGCTGCCACCGCTGTTCCAGATCGCGTACGGCCTGGGTGGCCTGGTGGCAGAAGGCGACGCCGCGCTCGGTGAGAGCACGCGGGCGGCGCGGCCGTCCACGATCGGAGTCGCGAACGCCTTGGGGCGGGCGGGAAAACCGGTCGCCCGCCCCCAAGGGCCGACCTAGCCTTCTGCGTGAAGGGTCCAACCCGGGAGGTCATGAGTGCGACCTGCGGTGGGCGAGCCGCTGCGGTGGTGCCCGTCCTGCGGAGGCTGGGAGTACGGCGGTGCTCCCGCCTGCCCGCGGTGTGCGGAACTGGTCGACGCCATCGTGGAAGAGGGCTGGCGGGACTTCCTCCTGCGCGAGTTCGGCGACCGAGTCACGCCCGCCGACGAGCGGGCGATCGCCGAGATGGTGGCCGACGAACCGGACCGGCACGACTGGCGCGTGGTCGATGCCGCGCTCGACCGCCTGACCTGCGCCGAGTGCGGCGGCCCGCTGGGTCGCCGGGCCGGGTGCCCGCGCTGCGACGTGGCGCACGGCACGCGTTACGTGGCCAGGGAGACCGACCGTCCCGGGGTGCCGCCGGGCAACGAGCACGCCATCCGGGTGAACGTCTCGGTGGTCCGGCGGCCCGAGGGCATCTCCGTCCCTGAGGTGCTCGGCAGGCGCCTGCTCCTGCCCGCCATGCTGGCCGGCTTCCTCCCCACGAGAGAGCAGGCCCAGCACCTTGGCGCGATGGCGAAGCGCGGCGCCCGCGCCGAGGACCTCGCCTCCCTGGTCGACGCGCTCGCCGCCGCACCGGGCTGACGGCGCCTCCGGGCACCGACCGGGTGGCCGGGCAGACCGGCCATACCGAGCCGCCGGCCCGGGGCCACGCCCGGCTCGTGCACGCGGGTGTCGGAAGCCTGATTCGCGGTAGTAAGCGGGGACACGGCGCCGGGGTCGTCCGTTGAGGGGAAGGCGGGATTGTCCCGCCGGCCGGAGGAGGTTGCTCATGTTCGCGGCGCTCACCGGGCTCGGACTGTCGACCGCGGCCGGGCTCAACGCGTACATCCCGTTGCTGCTCGTCGGCGTGCTCGCGCGGCTCACCGACGCCGTGCGGCTGCCGGCCGAGTACGCGTGGCTGTCCAACTCCTGGGTCCTCGCGATCGTCGCGGTGCTGCTTGTCGCCGAGTTCGTCCTCGACAAGGTGCCCGTGGTCGATCACGTCAACGACATGATCCAGACGGCGGTGCGGCCCGCGTCGGGTGGCGTGGTCTTCAGCGCGACGGCGGCCGCGGCGAAGGTCGACAATTCGGCGTGGATGGCCGAGCACCCGGCGGTCGGCTGGCTGCTGGGGATCGCCGTCGCCCTCGCCGTGCACGTGATCAAGGCCACCGCGCGGCCGGTGGTGAACGCCAGTACGGCGGGCGTGGGCGCGCCGGTCGTCAGCACGGTCGAGGACGTGGGCTCGCTCGGCATGAGCCTGATCGCGATCTTCCTGCCCGTCCTGGTGGTGGTGGCGCTGGCCGTGCTGGCGTTCGCGGCCTGGCGGCTTATCCGCAGGGTGCGGCGCTACCGGGCGGCTCGCCGCGCCCGGGCCGCAGTCCCACCCGGCTGACCGGCGGGTCACGGCACTCGAAGGCTGGGTCAGCCGATGAACCGGCTCAGATCCAGGTCGATGTCCACGTCGAAACCGACTCCGGCCGCTGGCGCAGACCCAGGGTGACACTCATCTCGCGCACGGCGCACAGGCCCCGGGGAGGCGAGAGCTCTCTCCAAGAGCCTCAGCACGAACATGTGGAATGCGGCCTGGGGGGACTGCATGATGAGGGAGCCATCGATCAGCTCGACATGCCGGGGTGCGTCAGGGGGAAGGTGGTCGAGCGTGCCGGCGCTCCACCCGCCGGGCGGACCGGGGTGGAGCCACTCGGGAAGAGTCGTGGCCATCCGGTGTCCTCCTGCCCTCGCGGTTGTCACTCCGCGTCATGATCCTGCCAGGAAACGTAGTCGTGGGCGGCTCGTCGGGCGGATGGCGAACACGGCTCCGGCGTTCGGTCAGGCCGTGCGTGACTCGTGCTCGGGGCGGGTGCGGGGGTCGGCGGGAAGAGGGGAGGTGAGGCGGACGGCCGAGGGACTGTGCCAGCCGAGGTCGGGGGAGTGCCGTCGGACGATCTTGGCGGGGACGCCGGCGATGACCGAGTGGTCGGGGAACTCCCCGCGCACCACGGCGCCGCCCGCGACCACCGACTGGCGGCCGATCCGCGTCCCCGGCAGGATGATCGCCCCCGTCCCGATCCAGGATCCCGAGCCGATGGAGACCGGCTTGTTGCGCGGCCACTGCCGCCCGATGGGTATCTCGGGGTCGTCGTACACGTGGTTCTGGTCGGTGATGTAGACGTAGGGGCCGGTGAAGACGTCGTCGCCGATGTCGATGGACTGGTGGCCGACGATGTGGCTGCCCCTGCCGATCGAGCAGCCCCGGCCGATCCGCACGATCGAGTCGGGCCCGAGGTCCACGCCGGGGCCCATCCCGGCGGAGATCGACACCCGCTCGCCGACGAGCGTGTGGGGGCCGATCTCGATCCACTGCTCACCGAATATGGCGCCCTGAGGGAAGGACAGGCACACTCCCTCGCCCATGCTGCGGAACCGGTAGCCGCCCTGGGCGGCCGGGCTGATCGCCGCGGCCTCGCGCACGTAGGCCCACCCCCGGTGGACCAGACGGCCGACGGCGCGCTTCACGAACGACATAACGCGACAAGTTACCGTTAGGTCGGCTTGTCCGCTATGGCGGGTTAGCGCACGTGGCAAGCCCAATGTTGCCCGACGTTTGATATTCTGAGAGCCCGTGGGCATCGCGGCGTCCAACCGGACGGCCGGATCGACATCGACCACGGGAGCTCTTCTTGCGCAGCGCCGCACAAACCAAGCATCTGTTCGTCACCGGCGGCGTCGCCTCCAGTCTCGGCAAGGGACTCACGGCCTCCAGCCTCGGTCGTCTCCTCAAGCTTCGCGGCCTCCGCGTCACCATGCAGAAGCTCGATCCCTACCTGAACGTCGACCCCGGCACGATGAACCCCTTCCAGCACGGCGAGGTGTTCGTCACCGACGACGGCGCCGAGACGGACCTCGACATCGGCCACTACGAGCGCTTCCTCGACACCGAGCTGCACGGCTCCGCCAACGTCACCACCGGCCAGGTCTACTCGAACGTGATCGCCAAGGAGCGCCGCGGCGAGTACCTGGGCGACACTGTCCAGGTCATCCCGCACATCACCAACGAGATCAAGGACCGCATCCGCGGCATGGCGGGCCCGGACGTCGACGTGGTCATCACCGAGGTCGGCGGCACCGTCGGCGACATCGAGTCGCTGCCGTTCCTTGAGGCCGTCCGGCAGGTCCGCCACGAGGTCGGCCGCGACAACGTCTTCTTCCTGCACGTCTCCCTGCTGCCCTACATCGGCCCGAGCGGGGAGCTGAAGACCAAGCCCACGCAGCACTCGGTCGCCGCGCTGCGCAGCATCGGCATCCAGCCCGACGCGATCGTCTGCCGCTCGGACCGGCCGATCACCACCTCGCTCAAGCGCAAGATCAGCCTGATGTGCGACGTGGACGAGGACGCCGTGGTCTCCGCCGTCGACGCGGCCTCGATCTACGACATCCCGAAGGTCCTGCACACCGAGGGGCTCGACGCCTACGTGGTGCGCCGGCTCGGCCTGCCGTTCCGCGACGTGGACTGGACCGAGTGGGACCAGCTCCTGCGCCGGGTCCACCGCCCGGCCAAGGAGGTCACGATCGCGCTGGTCGGCAAGTACATCGACCTGCCCGACGCGTACCTGTCGGTCACCGAGGCGCTGCGCGCGGGCGGCTTCGCCAACGACGCGCGGGTCAACATCCGCTGGGTCAAGAGCGACGACTGCGAGACCCCCGAGGGCGCGGCCCGCGAGCTGGACGGCGTCGACGGCGTGCTGATCCCCGGCGGCTTCGGCGTACGCGGCATCGAGGGCAAGGTCGGCGCCATACGGCACGCCCGCGAGCAGCGCGTCCCCCTGCTCGGCATCTGCCTGGGCATGCAGTGCATGGTCATCGACGCGGCCCGCAACCTGGCCGGGATCGAGGACGCCGGCAGCACCGAGTTCGACCCCGAGACCATCAACCCGGTCATCTCCACCATGGCCGACCAGAAGGACGTCGTCGCCGGTGAGCGCGACATGGGCGGCACCATGCGGCTCGGCCTCTACCCGGCCAAGCTCGGGGAGGGCTCCCTGGCCCGCCGCCTGTACGGCAAGGCCAAGGTGGAGGAGCGCCACCGGCACCGCTACGAGGTGAACAACTCCTACCGGGAGCGGCTGGAGAAGGTCGGCATGGTGTTCTCCGGCCTGTCGCCCGACGGCCGCCTCGTCGAGTACGCCGAGCTGGCCACCGACCAGCACCCGTTCTTCATCGGCACGCAGGCCCACCCGGAGTTCCGCTCCCGCCCGACCCGGTCGCACCCCCTGTTCAAGGGGCTGGTCCAGGCCGCGCTGGAGTACGCGGGCCGGCGGGAGAACGTGGCGAAGGCGGGGCGGGCCAAGTGACGGCGGGGAACACGGTGAAGGTGGAGGACACCGAGGAGTCCTGGAACGTCGTCGCCTCCGCCGAGCGCTTCTCCGGGCGGGTCATCACGGTGCGCACCGACACCGTGGACATGCCCGGCGGGGTGACCGCCGACCGCGACTACGTCGTCCACCCCGGCTCGGTCGCGGTGCTCGCCCTCGACGGCGAGGACCGGGTGCTGCTGATCCGCCAGTATCGGCATCCGGTGCGGCGCCTGCTGTGGGAGCTGCCGGCCGGCATCCGCGACGTGCCGGGCGAGCCGCTGGTGGAGTGCGCGGCGCGCGAGCTCGCCGAGGAGGCCGCCTACCGGGCGCGTACGTGGCACACGCTGGTCGACCTGCACACCTCCCCGGGCATGTCGGACGAGCGCATCCGGGTCTTCCTGGCCCGCGACGTGGAGCCGATCCCCGACGAGGAGAACACGTACGTGCGCCACCACGAGGAGACCGACATGCCGGCGGTCTGGATTCCCCTGGGTGCGGCGGTCGACAAGGTGCTGAGCGGAATGATCCACAATTCTCCTGCCGTCGCCGGTATCCTCGCCGCATACGCTGCTTCCGCCGACGGATTCAAGGGCCTTCGTCCCGCCGACGCGCCGGAGGCATGAGTCCGTAGGGAGACGTCCTGAGCGAGCCCGAGGCGGTGCTGTCCAGCTACCTCGCCCACCTGGCGGTGGAGCGGGGGCTGTCTGCCAACACGCTCGCCTCCTACCGGCGTGACCTGCGCCGATACGTCGAACATCTCCGGGGGCGCGGGCTGGAGACGTTCGCGCAGGTCGCCGAGCCGGACGTGGTCGCCTTCCTCGCCGCGCTGCGGGAGGGCGACGAGGACCACCCGGCGCTGGTCGCCAGCTCGGCCGCCCGCGCCGTGTCGGCCGTACGCGGGCTGCACCGCTTCGCCCTGCGCGAGGGCGTGGCCGGCCACGACCCCGCGCACGAGGTGCGCCCGCCGCGCCAGCTCCGGCGGCTCCCCAAGGCGATCACCGTCGCGGAGGTCGAGCGGCTCATCGCCGCCTGCGGCCCGGAGGACTCGCCGCTCGCCCAGCGCAACCGGGCGCTGCTGGAGGTCCTGTACGGCACGGGCGCCCGGATCTCCGAGGCCGTCGGGCTGGCGGTGGACGACGTGCCCACGGGCCCGGCCCACGATGAAGAGCCCGACCAGGACCAGGTGCGGCTGCGCGGCAAGGGCGGCCGGACCAGGATCGTGCCGCTCGGCCGCTTCGCCCGCCAGGCGCTCGACGCGTACCTGGTCAGGGCAAGGCCCCGGCTGGCGGCGCACGGCCGGGGGACACCCGCGCTGTTCCTCAACGCGCGGGGCGGGAGGCTCACCCGGCAGGGCGCCTGGGAGGTGCTGCAGGCGGCGGCGGAGCGAGCCGGACTTTCTGGCGTATCGCCGCATATGTTGCGCCATTCGTTCGCAACCCACCTCCTGGACGGGGGCGCCGACGTTAGGGTTGTCCAGGAGCTGCTCGGGCACGCCTCGGTGACCACCACGCAGGTGTACACCCTGGTGACGGTCGACAAGCTCCGGGAGGTCTACGCGGCGGCGCATCCCCGTGCGTTGCATTAGAAGGCCATCTCGGCGGCCTTTGGCGCGCCGCCTTGCCGACCACGTGCCTACCCTTTAGATTCGATCAGGTTCGAGGGCCGTCAGGGAGGACCAACAGGTGACTGCGACCACAGAGGGGACGTGGGTGGGGGCTCCCGGCGCGATCGGGCCGACCGGCCGTCCCCGTCCGGTGTTCCCCGATCCGACCCCGCCGGAGTCGCACGGGCCCGCCCGCATCGTCGCGATGGTGAACCAGAAGGGCGGCGTCGGCAAGACGACGACCACGATCAACCTGGGCGCCGCGCTCGCCGAGGTGGGTCAGCGGGTTCTGCTCGTCGACTTCGACCCGCAGGGCGCGCTGTCGGTCGGTCTCGGCATCGACCCCCGGCCGCTCGAGGCGACGGTCTACGACCTGATCATGGAGGAGCCGGACGTCACGGTCGAGGACGTGCTGATCGACACCACCGTCGAGGGCATGCAGCTCCTGCCGAGCAACATCTTCCTGTCCGGCGCGGAGATCCGACTCGTCAACGAGGTCGCGCGGGAGTACGCCCTGCAGCGGGCGCTGGAGCCCCTGCTGCCGCACTACGACATCTGCCTGATCGACTGCCAGCCGTCGCTCGGCCTGCTGACGGTCAACGCGCTGACCTGCGCGCACAGCGTGATGATCCCGCTGGAGTGCGAGTTCTTCGCGCTGCGCGGCGTGGCGCTGCTGATGGAGTCGATCGGCAAGGTCCAGGAGCGGCTCAACAAGAATCTGGAGATCGACGGCCTGCTCGCCACGATGTACGACCCCCGGACGCTGCACGCCCGCGAGGTGCTGCAGACGATCATGCAGGGCTTCGGCGACAAGGTGTTCCACACCGTGATCAACCGGACGGTGCGTTTCCCCGACGCCACCCTGGCGGGGGAGCCGATCACGCAGTTCGACCCCGGCTCGATGGGCGCCACCGCCTACCGCGAGCTGGCCCGCGAGCTGCTGGCCAGGTGGCCCGCCCGCGTCTGACGGTATGGCGTAGGTGCCGCGCGAGCGCGCCGGTAGGGGGACAATGGCAGGTGTGACGACCGGCCAGGAGACGGACCAGGGGACCGAGGAGAGCGCGCCGAGCGGCTTCCAGGTCCACCTTGACGTCTTCGAAGGGCCGTTCGACCTGCTGCTCGGGCTGATCTCCAAGCACAAGCTGGACATCACCGAGGTGTCCCTGCACAAGGTCACCGACGAGTTCATCGCGTACATCCGGTCGCGGGGCCCGGAGTGGGACCTCGACCAGACGAGCCACTTCCTGCTCGTCGCGGCGACCCTGCTCGACCTCAAGGCGGCCCGGCTGCTCCCCACCGGAGAGGTGGAGGACGAGGAGGACCTCGCCCTACTGGAGGCCCGTGACCTGCTGTTCGCGCGGCTGCTGCAGTATCGGGCGTACAAGGAGGTCGCGAAGATCTTCTCCGGCCGGATGGCGGAGGAGGCGCTGCGCTTCCCGCGCGCCGTGCCGATGGAAAAGCGCTTCGCCGACCTGCTGCCGGAACTCGTGCTGGGCATCGGGCCCGAGCAGCTCGCCAAGATCGCGGCGCGGGCCTTCACTCCCAAGGCCCCGCCCTCGGTGTCGGTCTCGCACATCTACCAACCACTGGCCAGCGTCAGGGAGCAAGCCGCTATTCTTGTCGAGCGGCTGAGGCGGCTGCACACGGCGACCTTCCGGGCGCTGACCGCCGACTGCGCGGGGACGTTCGAGGTCGTCGCCCGCTTCCTGGCCGTCCTTGAGCTGTTCAGGGAGGCCGCGGTCTCCTTCGAACAGGTCGAAGCGCTCGGCGACCTGTACGTCACCTGGACGGGAACCGCCGACGGCGACGTCACGGTGGGCGACGACTACGACGAGGGCCGGCGCGAGGAACGGCCCGGCGAGGCGGCGGCCGAACCGGACGAGTGAGGCGGGCCGCCACACCCGGCCAGGTGGAGGCCGCGCCGGACCGAGGACGCCGGACGAATGGCGTGGCGGAGACGTAACCCGCACGACGAGCGAGGAGCGATGGAAGCGAGCGACATCCCCGGTTCCGCGGGCGAGCCCTCCGGCGGAGGGGCCGGGGAGGAGCCGCCGGTCGAGGGGCCCGCGCTCACCGCGGCCCTCGAAGCGATCCTGATGGTGGTGGACGAGCCGGTCGCCGAGGTGACCCTCGCGCAGGTGCTCGAACGCCCGACGGCGGAGGTCGTCGCCGCGCTCCGCGCGCTGTCGGAGGAATACACGGCCTCCGGACGGGGTTTCGACCTGCGAGAGGTGGCCGGAGGCTGGCGCTTCTACACCAGGGCGGAGTGTGCCGCGCTGGTGGAGAGGTTCGTCAGGGACGGCCAGCAGGCGCGGCTGACGCAGGCCGCGCTGGAGACCCTCGCCGTGGTCGCCTACCGGCAGCCCGTCAGCCGGGCCCGGGTGGCGGCGGTGCGCGGCGTGAGCAGCGACGGCGTCATGCGGACGCTGGTCGCACGCGGCCTCGTGGAGGAGGCCGGAACCGACCCGGAGAGCCAGGCCGTGCTCTACCGGACGACGAGTTACTTCCTGGAGAGACTGGGGCTGCGGAGCCTCGACGAGCTTCCCGAGCTCGCCCCGTTCCTCCCGGACGACGTGGAAATTCTTGAGGAGCAGAAGTAGTGAACAACAGGCGTGGCACCCCGTCCGGTGAGGGACGCGGTCGGAGCCGGAGCACCGGTCAGCAGGGCGCGAGCTCGCGTGGATCCCGCGGCGGATCAGGCGGCTTCCGCCCCCAGAGCGACCGGCGCGGCGGTTCCCGCGTCCCTGGTTCCCGGTCCGGGTACGGTTTCGATTCCAGGTCCGACTCCCGGTCCGACTCCCGGTCCGACTCAAGGGCCGACTCAAGGGCCGACTCCCGGTCCGACAGGCCGGACTCCAGGCGGTTCCGCGGCGAGGAGGCCCCGCGCGGCGACCGGTACGGCGACCGCCGTTCCGGCGACGGCCGCGACGACCGCTCCCGCGGCCGTGCGGGTGACACCGGTCGTTACGGTGACACCGGCCGCCGCGACGCGCGTTCCGGCGGCGAGCGGCATCGCGACGACGACCGGCCTTCCTTCCGCGCCGATCGGGGCGGTTCTCCCGGCAGGTACGGCAGGCCGGAGGGTGGCCGTTCCGGTGGCCGCGACGGCGGCCGCGGGTCCGACCGTGGCTTCGACCGCGACAGTGGCCGTGGGTTCGACCGCGACGGCCGCCGTGGCTTCGAGCGTGACTTCGACCGTGATCGCGGTTCAGGCCGGGAGCGCGGCGCCCGGGACGGCTTCTCCGCCGACCGCCCCTCGTTCCGTACGGAGGGGACCGGTTCGCGCGGCCGGTACGGCAGGCCGGAGGGCGGCCGGGACCGGCTGCGTGACCGCGACGGCGGTCACGAGACGGCCCAGGAGACGAGGCGGGCGGCCTTCCGCGACGAGGACCGCGGCGACCGTCAGGGATGGAGCGAGCGCGGCGACCGGGACGGCCGGAACCGGCGCGGCGACCGTGATGCACGCGGCGACCGTGATGCACGCGGCGACCGTGAGGCACGCGGCGACCGTGAGGCACGGGGCGCACGGCCCGAGCGCGGTGGCTTCCGCGCGGCGCGCGGCGGCGGCAGAGGCCGTGCGGGCCGTGACGAGGTGCAGACGATCGGCCGCCTGGGCGGCGGGCGCGGCCGGAACGGCGGCCCCGGAGCGGGCGCCGGCGGGCGGAGCGCGGCCCGGCCCGCGGGAGGCGCCAAGAGCCCCGGCGTGAGCAACCCGTTCAAGACGTCCAAGCAGCCGCTGCGCGACCCGGACTTCTACGACGCGGACTACACCGACGAGCGCGACACGACCGAGGTGCCGGGCGGTGATCGGCTGCAGAAGGTGCTCGCCCAGGCCGGAGTGGCCAGCCGGCGGGCGTGCGAGGAGATGATCGGCGACGGCCGGGTGACGGTGGACGGGCAGACGGTGCGCCGCTTCGGCGCCCGTGTCGACCCCGCCAAGCAGGTCATCCGGGTCGACGGCAAGCGCATCCCGACGTCCTCGGAGACCGTCTACTACGCGCTCAACAAGCCGATCGGCGTGGTGAGCACGATGGACGACCCCGAGGGCCGGCCGTGCCTGAACGACTACGTGCAGGACCTCGCGCACCGGCTGTTCCACGTGGGGCGTCTCGACACCGAGACCGAGGGCCTGCTGCTGCTGACCAACGACGGGGAGCTGGCCCACCGGCTGACCCACCCGAGCTACGGCGTGCAGAAGAAGTACTGGGCCAAGGTGCCCGGTCCCATCGCGCGCGACCTGCACAAGGTGCTGCGCAAGGGCGTGGAGCTGGAGGACGGCCTGGCCAAGGTGGACGAGTTCCGGGTGGTGCAGGAGCACGGCCAGCAGGCGCTGGTCGAGGTCGTCCTGCACGAGGGCCGCAAGCACATCGTCCGGCGGCTGCTGGAGACGGCCGGGCACCGGGTGATCGACCTGGCCCGCATCGAGTTCGGCCCGGTCAAGCTCGGCAGGCTCAAGCCGGGGACCGTTCGTGCGCTCACCGTGCAGGAGATCGGTGAGCTGTACGCGGCGGTCGGCCTGTAGCCTTTCCGCGCGGCGGGCGAAAGCCGCAGGTTGGGCAGAATTTGCTGAAAGGCACGTAGATGGGCCGGGCTTGTCTCCGCTGGAGACCGGCCCGTCCCAGCGAGAGGGGAACGACATGGTGCGGGCGATTCGCGGAGCCATCCAGGTCGACGGCAACGATCGTGACGCGATCCTCGCCGGGACGACCGAGCTGGTGACCGAGGTGATGGGGCGCAACAACCTCACGACCGACGACGTCATCAGCGTGATCTTCACGTGCACGCCCGACCTCACCGCCGAGTTCCCCGCGCTGGCCGCGCGCAAGCTCGGGTTCCACGACGTGCCCCTGCTGTGCGCGACCGAGATCGACGTCCCGGGCGCGCTTCCGCGCGTGGTGCGGCTGATGGCCCACGTGCAGACCGACCGTCCCCGGCAGGAGATCCAGCACGTGTACCTGCGCGGTGCCGTGGCGCTGCGCGTGGACATCGCGCAATAGGCAACGCCTAATGAGCACCGCCTGGTAGGACCCACGCCGGGGCGGCACGGCGGCGAACCATCACCATCCACCTACGAGACATCCGTCGCGGGACAGCGCACCTGGGGACGGCGACGGCAGGAAGAGCACGATGACTCCCATCGAGGACGCCGAGATCGGCAGTGTGGTCGTTGTCGGGACGGGCCTCATCGGCACGTCGATCGCGCTGGCGCTGCGGCAGCGGGACGTGCGGGTCTTCCTGGCCGACCGGGACGCGGGAGCCGTACGGCTCGCGCGTGAGCTGGGCGCGGGGGAGGACTGGACCGGCGAGCAGCGGGTGGATCTCGCGGTCATCGCCGTGCCGCCCCAGTTCGTCGCGCAGCAACTGCTCGACCTGCAAAAGCGCGACAGCGCCCGCTTCTACACCGACGTGGCGAGCGTGAAGGCGCTCCCGCTGGCCCAGGCCGCCCAGCTCGGCTGCGACCTGTCGGCGTACATCGCGGGGCACCCGCTGGCGGGCCGCGAGCGGTCCGGCCCGGCGGCGGCCCGCGCCGACCTGTTCCTCGGCCGTCCGTGGGCGTACTGCCCGGCGGACGAGGCGTCCCCCCGGGCGGTGGCCGCGGTGGAGCGGCTGATCTCCCTGTGCGGAGGCAACGCCGTGCGCGTGGACGCGGCCGAGCACGACCGCGCCGTCGCGGTCGTCTCACACGCCCCGCATGTGACGGCCGCCGCGGTGGCGGCCCGGCTGGCGGAGGCGTCGGAGACGGCGCTCGGGTTGTCGGGGCAGGGCGTGCGCGACGTGACCCGCATCGCCGCCAGCGACCCCGCGCTGTGGACCGGCATCCTCGAGGGCAACGCGCTGCCCGTCGCCGAGGTGCTTGAGGCGCTCGTGGCCGACCTGAGCGCCGCCGCCCGCTCGCTTCGCGCGCTGGCGGGCGACGGCGCGGCCATGGAGCAGGTCACCGACCTCCTGTCGCGCGGCGTGCGGGGGACCGGCAGGATCCCCGGCAAGCACGGCGGCCCGGCGCGGACGTACGCGGTGGTCCAGGTGCTCATCGGCGACCGTCCCGGCGAGCTGGCCCGCCTGGTCCAGGCCGCGGGCGAGACGGGCGTCAACATCGAGGACATCCGCCTGGAGCACGCCACCGGGCTGGAGCTCGGCGCGGCCGAGCTGTACGTCCAGCCGGAGGCGGCGGGAGTGCTCACCGACGGCCTGCGGGAGCGCGGCTGGCAGGTGCCGGGCTGACCCGGTCTCCCGGTGCGGCCGGTGACGTCCGGGTGGCGACCGGCCGCGGAGCGGGGGCGATGTAGCGGCGCAGCTCAGGAATCGCCCAGGTGATCGCCGCCACGGTGACCACGGTGAGCAGGCCACCCGCACAGATCACGATGCGCGGGCTGTACAGCGCGCCGGCGGCATCGTGTAGCGCAGCGCTGGCAGCATCGTGCAGCGCAGCGCTGGCGGCATCGTGTAGCGCAGCGCTGGCAGCACCGTGCAGCAGGTTCGCGATCTGCGGCCCTCCGGCCAGTACGACGGTGAGCGCGCCCTGGACGCGCCCGCGTACGGCGTCGCCGGTGTGCGCCTGCGTGATCGTGGTGCGGAAGGTGCTCAGCACGAAGTTGACCGCGCCGCCGATCACGAGCGCCGCCAGCGCGATCCACAGCTCGGCGGCCAGGCCGACGAGCACGACGGCGATGCCCCACGCGACGGCGGCGCCCGCCACGAGGACGCCGTGGCGCCGGGCGCGGGTGAACGTGCCCGACAGCAGCCCGGCCGCGAAGACCCCGGCGGGGTAGGCCGCGTAGAGCAGTCCCGTCTCCGGGCCGCCCCCGGCCGTGCCGCCGAAGGCGTAACGGGCCAGCTCGGGGAACAGCGCAGAGGGCATGCCGAAGACCATGGCCGCGAGGTCCACGGCCAGCACCGCCACCAGCAGCCGGTCGGCCGTCAGGTAGCGGAACCCGGCCAGCATCCGTCCGGCCGCCGAGGAGCCTCGGCCGCCGTTCGCGGCGTCCTCCGTGCCTGCTGAGGGAGGCGGCGGCAACGACGGCAGCATGGCGACGGCCCACACCACGGCGAGCAGTGCGACGGCGTCGAAGAGGTACAGCGTGCCGAGCCCGACGACCGGGACCAGCACACCGGCGAGCAACGGCCCCAGGATCGACCCGCCATAGCGGACCAGCGAGCTGAGGCTGTTGGCCGCCGGCAGCAGCTCGGCCGGGACGAGGCGGGGCACGGCGGCCCCCGTCGTCGTCAGGACCGTCCCGTAGGCCAGCCCCTGGAAGGCCACCGCCACCAGCAGGACGGGGACGGAACGACCGCCCAGGACCGCCTGGAGCCACAGCGCCGCGTACGTCAGCGCCAGGCCCAGGTCGGCGACCAGCAGCATCGTCCGCCGGTCCATCATGTCGGCGAGGGCGCCACTCCACACCGCCGCCGCGACCAGCGCGGCGAACGACACCCCCGCGGCGGCTCCGACGGCCGCCGACGAGCCGGTGACCGTGAACAGTTGCGTCGGCACCGCGACCACGCTGAAGGAGCCGCCCACGGCACAGATCACCGAGGCGGCCCACATCCGCCGGAACGCCGGGATGGCCAGCGGCCGGCAGTCGACGGCGAAGGCCCACGCGGAGGCGGGCCCGGAGGGACGGGGCCGCCGTACCGTGGTGCCGCTCATCGCGAGGCCCCGCCGTCGCCCGTCACCACGTCAGCCGCAGTGCCGGGCACCACGTCGGCCACCACGTCGGCCACCACGTCGGCGACCACGCAGGCGACGTTGTCGGGGGCGCCGGCGCCGTACGCCAGGTCGATCAGCTCGTCGACGACCTGCTGCGGGCCGCCGGGACCGGCGAGCGCCTCGCGCAGCACGCGGGCCGGCACGACACCCGGCAGGCCGTCCGAGCAGAGCAGGTAACGGTCGCCGGGGACGGCCTCGTGCATCGACAGGTCGGGGACGGAGGATCCGGTGCCGGTCAGCGCGCGTACCAGAAGCGAGCGCCGCGGGTGGGAGACGGCCTCCTCCGGGGTGAGCCGGCCCTCGTCGATCAACGACTGCACGTACGAGTGGTCGTGGGTGATCTGGAACAGTCCCCCTTCGCGGAACAGGTAGGCCCGGCTGTCGCCGATGTGCACCAGTGCCGGCCGCGACCCGGACCACACGAGCGCGGTCAGCGTGGTGACCGCCTCTCCCGACGGTGTCGAGGCGGCGATGTCCCGGATCGCCCGCTCGGCGTCGCCGACGGCGTCGGCGAGCGCGCCCAGCAGGTCCTCGGGGGGCGCGGGCAGGGCCCGCAGGCGCTTGAGCGCGTCGACGGCCGCCGCGGCCGCGCGGTCGCCGCCCGGGCCGCGCATCCCGTCGGCCACCGCCAGCAACCGCTCCCCGGCGTACGCGATGTCCTCGTTGCTCGTCCGCACCGGTCCCGGCTCCGACCGGGCGGCGTAACGGATCCCCGGCATGGTCGTGGTGTCCTTCACGGCGCTGCCCCTTCCCGACAGGTGGTCGACGAGGAGGGCGGCGAGCCGGCCGCGGGCCTCGGTCTCGGCCGTGACGTGCCGCCAATATGCGGCCACCTCCTCGGCCGCGTCCGGCGCGGGCAGGTCGCACACCTGCCGGACGCGTGCCAGCGGCATGCCGAGCCGCCGCAACCGGGCGATCAGGCGGGCCCGCTCCAGCTGGGCCGGGTCGTAGTAGCGGTATCCCGACTCGCCGTCCACCGCGGCCGGCCGCAGCAGCCCGAGCTCGTCGTACAGCCGCAACGCCTTGGGCGACAGCCGGGCGGCCCGCGCGAACGTCCCGATGGTCAGCAGCTCCCGCACCACTCCTCCTCGTCCCGGCCGCCACGGCCGGTGCCGACGATGCTGGGGCTTCACCCAGGGGCAAGGTCAACACGCGCAGGGCCCGCGCCCGATGGAGGAAGTTACACGTGCTCAGCGGCTGGTGACCGCCTCCCTGGGGGACGGTGGCGCGGGAGCGTGCTCGGGCAGGCCGTGCCGCCGCCACCAGCGGGCCAGGGGCCGGGGCGCCCACCACGCCCGTTCGCCGAGCAGCCGCATGGTGGCCGGCACCAGCAGGCCGCGCACGATCGTCGCGTCCACGACGACCGCGATCACCAGACCGACGCCGATCATCTTCATGATCGTCACGCTGGAGAAGGCGAAGCCGGCGACGGACACGGCGACGAGGAGGGCGGCGCTGGTGACGACCCCGGCCGTCCGGGCCAGCCCGCGCGCCATCGCCTCCGCGGGATCGGCCCCGCGCTCGCGCTCCTCGCGTACGCGCGACAGGAGGAACATCTCGTAGTCCATCGCCAGCCCGAAGGCGATCGCGACGATCAGCACGGGGAAGTTCACGTCGACCGCCCCGACCGGCTCGAAGCCGAGCAGCCCGGCCAGCCGGCCGTCCTGGAAGATCAGCTTGATGGCGCCGAAGGACGCCGACAGCGACAACAGGTTCAGCAGCACCGACTTGATCGGCAGGATCACCGAGCCGAACGCCAGGAACATCAGGGCGATCGACACCACGGCCACGAACAGCGCCATCCACGGCAGGCGGGAGACGACCATGTCCACGATGTCCACCCGTGAGGCGGGCATCCCGGTGAACGACGCGACGCCCCCGGCCGGAGGCGGCACGGCCCGCAGATCCTCGACCATCCGCACGGCCTCGCGGGACATCGGGTCCATCGCGTAGCCGAGGGTGACCCGCGCGAGAGGTCCCGCGGTGCCGGTGACGGACGCGCCCTCCACGCCGGACACGGCGTCCAGCCGCGCGGCGTAGCCGTCCAGCGCCGCCCGGTCCAGGGCGCGCGGCGACTCCACGACGGCCGTCACGACCTTGGCCGGGTCGGCGGTGAAGCGCTCCGCCAGTTCCCGGGTCACCGCGCGCGCGTCGGCGTCCGCGGGCAGCACCCAGTCGCCGGGTCTGGCCCAGTTCACGCCGAGGAACGGCAGGCCGAGCGCCGCGAGCACCGCGACGACGGCGAGCGCGCTCGCGAGGGGCCGCCGCATGACGGCGTGGGCCAGGAGATACCACCGCTCGCCGGAGACTGCGGGCCGGGCGCGGCCGGCTCGCCGGCCGAGTCCTTTTTCGCCGGCCCGCCGGCCGAGCCCCCTTTTGCCGGCCCGCCGGCCGAGCCCCCTTTTGCCGGCCCGCCGGCCGATGGCCGCCAGCAGCGCGGGCAGCACGGTCAGGGAGGTCAGCACGGCCAGGACGACCGTGGTGGCGCCCGCGTACGCCATCGACAGCAGGAACCGCGAGGGGAACACCGCGAGCCCCGCGAACGACAGCGCCACGACCGCGCCGGAGAACGCGATCGTCCGGCCCGCCGTGGCCGTCGTCCGCTCCACCGCCGTCTCGACGGACGCGCCCCTGCCGAGCTCCTCCCTGAACCGGGTGACCGCGAGCAGCGCGTAGTCGATCGCCAGGCCGAGGCCGAGCACCGTGACGACCTGGATCGCGAACGTCGACACATCGGCGACCAGCGTGACCAGGCGCAGCACCGCCATCGTGCCGAGTGCGGCGACCACGCCGACGGCCAGGGGAAGCGCGGCCGCCAGGAGGCTGCGGAAGACCACGGCCAGCAGGATCAGCAGGACCGGGACCGAGATCGCCTCGGCCAGGCCGATGTCACGCCCGATCGCGCTGTTGACCTGGTCGGTCATGGCCGTGATCCCGCCGAACCGCACGGTCAGGCCCTCGACCCCGAACCTGTCCCGGATGCCGCGCAGGGCCCGTACGCGCTCCTGGTCGTCGGGGGAGCGGAACTGCACGGCGACGTACGTCGCGTGCCGGTCCTTCGACACGAAGCCGGGTGAGCCGGTCGACCAGTACGACTCCAGCCGTACGACGTCCTGACGGGGGACCGCGTCGAGTGCCCGGCGTACGGGCCCGGCGAAGGCGGGGTCGTCCACGGTGAGGCGGTCGCTTTCGTACAGGACGACGACGTCGGCCGTGTGGCGGCCCAGTGGTCCGGCGAGCAGGCGGTCGGCGTGCGAGGACGGGCTGCCGGGGTCGTCGAAGCCGGCGCCGCCGCCGAGGCGGCCGAAGACGCCGGTGCCCCACACGCCCGCGAGCACGGTGAACAGCAGCGCGCCCAGCAGGATCAGGCGACGGTGACGGACCGCGAAGCGGCCGAGAGCGCCGAACATGCGCTTCCCCCCTTCCGGATAGTGGAGAGTGTCGCTATCCATAAGTATCGATAGCGACGCTATCCATATCCGCAGGCGCGGGCAAGCCCCGGGCCTATCCTGGGAGGGTGCGGCGAGGGAGAGGGACATGCGGATCGCGGAGCTGAGCAGGCAGACCGGGGTCCCGATCCCCACCATCAAGTACTACCTGCGGGAGGGCCTGGTCCCGCCGGGAGAGCGGACCGGCCCCAACCAGGCGCGGTACGGCGAGGAGCACGTCAGGCGGCTGCGGCTGGCCCGGGCGCTGGTCGAGGTCGGCGGCCTGCCGGTGGCCTCCGCCCGCGAGGCGCTCACGCTGATCTTCTCCTCCGGCATCTCGGAGTTCGACGTGCTCGGCAAGGCGCAGTACGCGCTGACCCCGCCCAGGGAACGCGCCGAGGACGAGGCCTGGGACGAGGCCGTCGCGCAGGTCGACGACCTGATCGCCCGGCGGGGCTGGCAGGTCAAGCCGGGCAACCCGGCCAGGCGGACGCTGGCGGACGCGCTGGCGACCCTGCGCCGCCTCGGTGAGGACGACTACCTGGACCTGCTGGAGACCTACGCCGAGACCGCAGAGCACCTGGCGGACAAGGAGGTGCGGGCGATCGGCCGGCGGGGCGACCCGCACGCCATGGCCGAGGCGATCGTGATCTGGACCGCCCTGGGCGACCCGGTGCTCGCCTCCCTGCGCCGCCTGGCGCAGGAGGCGCAGGCGGTCCGGCTGCTCGGCGGGACCGCCGAGGAGACCGCGTGAGAGGCGGTGCCGTCTCGGCGGTGCCGCCGGCGAGCGCGAGACGATCGCGTGAGAAGCCCTGTCCTGCCGCCGATGCATGCTTTCCGGCGGTATCCCGGTAGCCTCGGGGACGACGATTCGAAGGGGAGAAGGAGAGCCGGTGTCGGGTCTGGTCGTCGCCATGGACGGTCCCTCGGGATCGGGCAAGTCGAGTGCCTCGAAGGGCGTCGCGCGGGCGCTGGGCCTGCGATATCTCGACACGGGCGCCATGTACCGCGCGGTCACCTGGTGGATGCTCCAGCGGGGCGTGAACCTGGAGGACGCCGCCGAGATCGCCGCGAGGTCCGCCGAGCCCACGCTGGTGATGAGCACCGACCCCGACGCGCCCGGCGTCACCGTGGACGGTGTCGACGTCAACGGGCCGATCCGTGGCTCCGAGGTGACCGGCGCGGTGTCGGCCGTGAGCGCCGTGCCCGAGGTGCGCCGCCGGCTGGTGGCCCTGCAGCGGGAGATCATCGCCGAGTCCCTGCCCGGCGGGGGGATCGTGGTCGAGGGCCGCGACATCGGCACCGTGGTCGCGCCGGACGCGCCCGTCAAGATCTACCTCACGGCGAGCGCCGAGGCGCGCGCCCTGCGCCGTACGGCCGAACTGGACGGGACGACCGTGGAGGCGCAGCAGGCCGCGATGGCCCGGCGCGACGCCCTCGACTCGACGCGCAAGGCCGATCCGCTGGCGATGGCCGCGGACGCGGTGGAACTGGACACGACGCCGCTGGACCTGGACGAGGTGATCGCCGAGGTGCTCCGGCTCGTCAAGGAGCGGGTCTGACGCCCGCGCGCCCCGCCTGACGCCTCCCGCGCCGCGTCTACCGCGCCGGGGTGCGCCACGCGGAGCGACGTACGAACGAGCCCGGCCCCGGAAGCGGTCCGCCGGGAGGCCTCGTGGGAGGCCGGGGAGAGAAGAGCAGCCGATGAGGCAGGGTATGGACGTGACGGGGGAGTACGACGAGGACGAGGGCGGCTGGATCGAGGCCGAGCTCGCCGAGCTTTCCACCGGGGAGGCGGAGCGGGAGCCCGACTCGGGCCCGCTGCCGGTCGTCGCCGTGGTGGGGCGCCCCAACGTCGGCAAGTCGACACTGGTCAACCGCATCATCGGCCGTCGTGAGGCGGTCGTGGAGGACGTGCCAGGCGTGACCCGCGACCGGGTCACCTACGAGGCGACCTGGCGGGGCCGGCGGTTCACGCTGGTCGACACCGGCGGCTGGGACCCCGACGCGACCGGCATGGCCCTGCGCATCGCCGAGCAGGCGCAGATCGCGGCCGAGCTGGCCGACGTGATCCTGTTCGTGGTGGACGCGAGCGTCGGCGTCACCGACTCCGACGAGGCCGTCGGCGCGGTCCTGCGCCGCGCGGGCAAGCCGGTCGTGCTGGCCGCCAACAAGGTCGACAACCAGCAGATGGAGCTGGAGGCGAGCGGCCTGTGGGCGCTCGGCCTGGGCGAGCCCCAGCCCGTCTCCGCCCTGCACGGCCGCGCCAGCGGCGACCTGCTCGACGTGGTGCTCGACGCGCTGCCCGAGACGCCGCCGCAGACGTTCGGCGAGCGGCGGGGCCCGCGCAGGATCGCCTTGCTGGGCAAGCCCAACGTGGGCAAGTCGTCGCTGCTCAACAAGCTCGCCGGGGAGGAGCGGGTGCTCGTCGACCCGATGGCCGGCACCACCCGCGACCCGGTGGACGAGCTGATCGAGCTGGGCGGCGCGACGTACCGGTTCATCGACACGGCCGGCATCCGGCGGCGTGACCGGGAGCTGAAGGGCGCGGACTTCTACGCGGCGATGCGCACCCGGGCCGCGCTGGAGCGGGCGGAGGTCGCGGTCGTGCTGATCGACGCCTCCGAGGTGCTGACCGAGCAGGACCTGCGGATCATCGGCCTGGTCATCGAGTCGGGCCGGGCGATGGTGGTCGCGTTCAACAAGTGGGACCTGGTCGACGAGGACCGGCGGTACTACCTGGAGAAGGAGATCGACCGGCAGCTCGTCCGCACGCCCTGGGCGCTGCGGGTGAACATCTCGGCGAAGACCGGCCGCCACGTCGAGAAGCTGGCCCCGGCGATCGAACGGGCCCTGGAGTCGTGGGGCACACGCGTGCCGACGGCCCGGCTCAACCAGTTCCTCACCGAGCTGGTGCAGGCCACCCCGCCGCCGGTGCGCGGGGGCCGGCAGCCCAAGATCCTGTTCGCCACCCAGGCGTCCACGGAGCCGCCGAAGTTCGTGCTGTTCACCTCGGCGTTCCTGGAGGAGACCTACCGCCGGTTCATCGAGCGCCGCATCCGCGAGGAGTTCGGCTTCGCGGGCTCTCCGCTCGATGTGACGATGAAGATCCGCGAGAAGCGCAAGAAGAAGTAATCCCCGGTCGGTGGCGGGGCCTCAGTCTCCGCCGCCGGTTCAGGAGGCCGCCGACAGCAGGGCGAGCGCCGCCTGGCGGGCCTGCTCGCCCGTGCCGGCCGTGCCGTGGTGCGCGGCGACGACGGTGGCGCCCTCGACCAGCATGAGCAACTGGCGCCCCAGGAGGGGCGGATCGGCGGCTCCGGCGCGCTCGGCGATGCCGGTCAGCAGGTCGAGGTAGCGATCGAGGTGGCGCGTGGTGACGGTGCGCACGGCCTCGACGTGATGCTGGGCCGCCGCGTTCACCATCGCGCAGCCGCGGAAGACCGGGTCCTCGTACCACTCCCGCAGCGCGTCGAACACCGCGGCGAGCTGGTCGCGGGGGTCCTCCCCGGCCGCCGCGGCGGCCTCGGCCAGCCAGCGGGTCACCCGTTCGCTGCGCGCCCGGAGCATGGCCTCCACGAGCCCGTCCTTCGTGCCGAAGTGGCGATAGAGCGTCTCCTTCGACACCCCGATGAGGGCGCACAGCTCGGCGACGCCGACGCCGTCGAGCCCGCGCTCGTACAGCACGGCGGTGGCCGCCTCCAGGATGGCGGCGCGCGTGCGCTCCGGGTCGATCGTCGAGCCCTTGGGAACCGGCATACCTAGATGGTACCGATCGGTTCGATGCGCTGCTACGCTTCGAGATCGTACCGATCGGTTCGATCTCTGGGAGCGCGTCATGCCCGACCTCCTCGCCATCGGCACGCCGGCCCGGCGGGAGACCTGGCAGGCGGCACGGCTGGCTCTCGGCACCGCGTCGGCCCTCGGGCTGGCGCGTTTCGCGTACGGGCTGCTCCTGCCGGCGATGCGGGACGAGCTGCACTGGTCCCTGGCCGAAGCCGGGGCGATGAGCGCCGCCAACGGGCTGGGCTACCTGCTCGGCGCACTGGTGACCGCGGTCGTCGTACGCCGCCTGGGCACCGCGGCCACCTTCCGGTGGGGCATGGTCCTCACCGCGCTGGCGCTGGTGGCCACCGCGACGAGCGACGCCTACCCGGTGCTGCTGGCGGCGCGCGCCGCGGCCGGGACGGCGGGCGCCGCCGTGTTCGTCACCGGCGGCGTCATCGCGTCGCGCCTCGCCGCCCGCGCCGCCTCCGGGGCGCCCATCACCGTGTACTTCGCGGGCGCCGGGGTGGGCATCGTGGTCAGCGGCGCCGGCATCCCGCCGCTGGGCGACCACCTGCACCTGGCCTGGGCCGGCCTGGGCGTGGCCGCCGGGCTGGCGGCGCTGGTGAGCTGGACCGCCGCCCGGGCGGGGGAGGACGCGCGGACCGGCGAGGAGGCGCAGGCCGCGACCGCCGGACGGGTCCACGTGCGGCCGCTGTGGGGGATCGCCCTGGCCTACCTGCTGTTCGCCGCCGGTTACATCACCTACATCACCTTCCTGTCCGCCTACCTGGCCGACCGGCACGCGCCGCTCGGGCAGGTGGTGCTCACCTGGACGGCGCTCGGCCTGGCCGTGGTGGCGGCGCCCGCGCTGTGGAGCCGTCCGACCGCCGACTGGCCCGGCACCCGCGCCCTGGCCGTGCTGCTCGGCCTCCTGGGCGGTGGCGCGGCGCTGGCGATGGCGGCTCCCGCACCGCCGGTCATCCTCGCCTCCGCGGTCGTCTACGGGGTGACGTTCATGGGCGTGCCCGCCGCCGTCACCGCGCTCATCAAGGCGAACACCCCGCCCGCCGACTGGACGGCCACCCTGGCGGCGTTCACCACGATCTTCGCGGCCGGGCAGACCGCGGGCCCGTGGCTCGCCGGGCTCGTCGCCGACCACACCTCGACCGCCGCCGCCCTGGCGTGGACGGCGATCCTGTGCGCCGCCGCGGCCCTGATCGCGGCGTTCGCGAATCCCTCCCGCGGATCCAGGCCGGGTTCGGCCGGGAAGACACCCGGCGCGCAAGCGTCCACGAGACAGTGAGGCACACCATGACCACGTTCGTCCTGATCCCCGGCATGTGCCACGGCGGCTGGTGTTTCCGCGAGCTGTGCGAGGGGCTGCGCCGCCACGGGCACCGGGCCGTCGCGCTGACGTTGACCGGGCTCGCCGAACGCGCTCACCTGCTGGACGGTGGGGTGAACCTCGACACGCATATCCGGGACGTCGCCGGGGTGCTGGAGGCCGAGGACGTCCGGGACGCCGTGCTGGTCGGCCACAGTTACGGCGGAATGGTGATCACCGGTGTCGCCGACCGCCTGCCCGCCCGGGTGGCCGGCCTGGTGTACCTGGACGCCGTCGTGCCGGCGGACGGCGACTCCTGCTGGAGCCTGGTATCGGACCGGGAGCGGCAGTGGTACGCGGACGTGGTGGAAACCGGCTACGCGACGCGGCCGCTGCCGTTCTTCGACCCCCGGGCCACCCCCCATCCGATCGCCTCGCTGCTCCAGCCGCTCCGGCTGACCGGTGACCCGGCGCGCATCGGACGCCGGATCTACGTGTACGCGGCGGGCTGGGAGGGCGCGTCCCCCTTCACCCCGACGTACGAGCGGCTGCGCGAGGACCCCTCGTGGACGACGTACGCGCTGGACGGCGGGCACAACCTCATGCGCGACGCCCCGGAGGACCTGCTGAAGATCCTGATCGAGGCCGCTGGGGCCCGGGGGTAGGGAATGCCCTACCCCCGGGACTGCCGCCCGCCGGATCGATCCCCGGCGGGCGGGTCAATAGCGTTGGGGACATGCGCCGACTTCTCTCCCGCCTCGGCGGCGACACGGTCTATATCCTCGTCGGGTTCCCCCTCGCGACGATCACGTTCTGCCTCACGGTGACCGGCCTGTCGGCCGGCGCCGGCCTGCTGGTGGTCTGGCTGGGCGTGCCCGTCCTCGCCCTCACCCTCCTCATCGCCCGGGGGATGGGTGACGTCGAGCGGCTCCGCATGCGCGCGGTGCTGGGCAGGGAACTGCCCAGGCCGCGCTATCCCACCTCGCCGCCCGGCGCGGGCGTGTTCCGCAGGACCGTCACCCCGCTCGCCGGTGGCCAGCCCTGGCTCGACGTGCTGTACGCGCTGCTGGCCTTCCCGGTCGCGATCGTGGCGTTCTGCGTGACCGTCACCTGGTGGGCGCTGGCTCTCGCCGGGCTGACCTATCCGCTGTACGGGTGGATCACCTCGAACATCCCCGGCAACACCGAGCTGCCCGAACTTCTCGGCCTCGGCCAGGGCTACGTGGTCAACAGCGTCTTCTACGTCGCGATCGGAGTGGTCGCCGCGATCACCCTCTATCCGATCGTCCGCTCCTGCGCCCTGATCAAGGCGTCGCTGGGCCGGTCGCTGCTGACCGGCGTCGCCGAGCTGCAGGAGCGCATCGACGACCTCACCGAGGGCCGTCACGCCGCCGCCCACGCGGAGGCGAACGCGCTGCGCCGCCTGGAGCGCGACATCCACGACGGGCCCCAGCAGCGCCTGGTCCACCTGGCGATGGAGCTGTCGCGGGCCCAGCGGGAACTGCAGAAGGACGCCACGGCCGCGCACGAGACGATCGGCAAGGCCATCAGCGCCACCCGGGAGACCTTGGACGAGCTGCGGGCGCTGTCGCGCGGCATCGCCCCGCCGATCCTCGCCGACCGCGGCCTCGCGCCGGCGCTCGCCGCCCTGGCCGGCCGCTGCACGGTCCCGGTGGAGCTGGACGTCCAGACGGCCGAGCGGTATCCCGCGCTCATCGAGAACACGATCTACTTCGTCACCGCCGAGTCGCTCACCAACGTGGCCAAGCACAGCAGGGCGACGTCCTGCTCGGTCGGGCTGACGAGGATCGGCGACACGCTCCTCCTCACGATCGGGGATGATGGGGTCGGCGGCGCACACGTCGCCAAGGGACACGGTCTGTCCGGCCTCGCCGACCGGCTGCGGGCCGTCGACGGCGAGCTGTCGGTGCGGTCGCCGGCGGGCGGGCCGACACTGATCACGGCGGAGGTTCCGTGCGCGTAGTGGTGGCCGACGACGCCGTCCTCATCCGGGAGGGGCTCGTCCGCCTGCTGGAGGAGTTCGGCTGCGAGGTCGTCGAGACCGTGGGCACGGGGGAGGCCCTGGTCGAGGCCGTCGTCGCCCACCGGCCCGACGTGTCGGTGGTCGACGTGCGGATGCCGCCGACGTTCACCGACGAGGGCCTGCGCGCCGCCGTCGAGGTGAGGGAGAAGGTGCCGGGCGCGCCCGTGCTGATCCTGTCGCAGTACGTCGAGGTGTCGTACGCCGACGACCTGCTGGCCGACGCCCGCGGGGCGGTCGGCTACCTGCTGAAGGACCGCGTGGTCGACGTCGAGGAGTTCATGGACGGCCTGCGGCGGGTCTGCGCCGGAGGTACGGTCTTCGACCCCCAGGTCGTCGCCCAGCTGATGGTGCGGCGGCGGCGCGACGACCCGCTGGCCTCGCTGACGCCGCGCGAACGCGAGGTCCTGTCGCTGATGGCCGAGGGCAGGTCGAACCCCGCGATCGCCCGCCGCCTCGTCGTCACCGAGGGCGCGGTGGAAAAGCACATCCGCGGCATCTTCACCAAGCTCGGCCTGCACGCCGAGGACGGCGACCAGCACCGCCGCGTCCTCGCGGTGCTGGCCTACCTCCGCTCCTGACCGCACGCGTCAGGCCGGGTGGTTGCCGCCGCCCATGACGTACGGCGTGGTGACCCCCTCGTAGGCGAGGTGGAACTCCATTCCCTGCGCGGCGTGCGCCAGATCGTGGCAGTGGGACATCCACATGCCGGGGTTGTCCGCCACCAGGGCGACCTCCCAGACCTCGCCGGGTGCGACGTCGAAGGTGTCCATCGGCAGCCCGGTCGCGGGCACCCCGTTGCGGGACAGGATCCGCACGTGGTGGCCGTGCGGGTGCATCGGATGGGTGTCCGTGCCCCGGTTCACCACCCTGATCCTGACGGTCTGGCCCTGCCGTACGACGGGGGTGGGGATGTTCGGCCAGGCCTTGCCGTTCACCGTCTGGGCGAGCCTCGGCAGGCCGTCGGCCATGGCGAGGGTCTTGTCCAGCACCCAGGTGACCTCCTGGTCGAACCGGGCCGGCGGGGCGGTGGCCGCGCCATACCGGGTGATGTCCACGATCGGGCCGGCCGCGGCCGGAGGCGTCGCCGGTCCGTTGACGAGCAAGGCGGGGCGGTCTCCGGCCGTCAGCAGCACCGGGCCGGCGGGCACGGTGAAGGTCAGGTCGTAACGGCCGCCTGCGGCGAGATGCAGGCGGCTGCCGTTCAGGTCGGTCGCCCCCGGCACGTCGCCGCCGTCCACCGCCGCGATCCGGTACGGCGCGCCGCTCAGCCCGAGAACCACGGGCCGGGTGTCGGTGTTCACCACGCGCAGCCGCGTCCGGGCGCCGGGCGGCAGCGCGAGGCGGGCGAGCCCGTCCGTCGGAGCCGCGCCGTCCACCGACAGCGTGGGCCGGGTGCCGAACGTGTGCAGCGCGAGGATGTGGTCCTCGCTCTCCGGGAGCGGGGCGGCCGGATCGACGACCAGCAGGCCGAACAGCCCGCGCGGCACGGCGACGCTGGAGTTCTGGTGGCTGTGGTACCAGTACGTGCCGGCGTCCTCGGCCCGGAACCGGTAGACGTGGATCTGCCCGGGCGCCACGGCGTTCTGGGTGACGCCCGGCACACCGTCCTCGCCGGACGGCACGTCGTAACCGTGCCAGTGGACGGTCACCGCCTGCGCGGTGCCCCCCACCACCGGCAGCCGGTTGCGCAGGACGACCTCCACCAGGTCGCCCTGCCGCACCCGCAGCACCGGCCCGGGCACCTGGCCGTTGAACGACCACGCGCCGACCGCGCCGGACGCCAGCCGTACGGTGGCGGGCTGCGCGGTGAGCGTGAACCGGCGGACCCGGGACCTCGCGCCGGCCGGTCCGCCCGCGGCCGACGCGGCCGGGCCGCGCAGCAGGTCGACGGATATCCCCTGGGTGCCTGCGTCGTGATCGGAGTGAGAGTGGTCGCCCGACCAGCCGCCTCCCACGGCGAGGGCGGTGGCGAGGGCGAGCACGCAGGTCCCGGCGGCCTGCCAGCGGTGGCCCGGCGCGCGGACCGGGCCGAGCAGCCGCCACGACACGACGGACGCGGCGGCGAACAGAGCGAGCACCGCCGCCGCCCCGCCGCCCGTGACCGGGTAGGAGACGACGACCCCGCAGACGACCCCGGCCACCGCGCCGTACGCGGTGAGGAGCAGGGGGAACGCGACGAGCCGGGAGGAGGGGAGGGGCGCGCCGCTCCCGGACGACGGCACGCGCAGCAGCCGGGGCAGGCTGACGGCGGCGGAGACGAGTGCGGGAAGGACGACCAGGGGCAGGGCCAGGGTGACCTTCTCCGCCACGAACCACCAGCCCGCCCGGGCGAGGCCGAGCGTGACGGCGACCCTGAGCGCGGTCATGACGATCGCCGCGGCGCACAGCGCCGCGGCGATCAGGCGGGTCCGCCGCCCGGCGGCGGCGGGCTGCCGCACACCGGCCAGGGCGACCCCGGCGGTCGCGGCCCAGGCGGCCGCGACCAGGACGAACAGGATCTGATCGAGAGCGATCAGCCGTGCGGTGGTCACGCCGCGACGTGCGCGCCGGCAGACGCCGCGGCCGGCGCGCCCTTGACCAGGGCGCGCGCCCGCCGCACGACGACGACGGCCACGGCGAGGATCGCCACGCCGTCGAGGGCGTGGAAGCCCATGACGACCAGGCTGGCCGTGGTCGTCGCGGTGGCCGTCGCGCCGGCGAGCTCCGCCAGCGGGAAGATCACGAACAGCTGCACCGCCACCAGCACGAAGGGCAGGATCGACAGGCCCGCGAGCTTGCCGCCCGCGCGGGCGGCAAGGGCCACGATCGCGGTCAGCAGCGAGACGAGCGGAATCACCATCGTGCCGTTGGTGGCGTGGTAGCTGATGGCGGCGTTCGGGTCGCCCGGCGCCGGGTGCGGGGTCTCGAACGCGCCGAACGTGGCGAGGTAGAACTGGGCGAGCACGGCGATGAGCTGCACGATGGCGAACCCGAAGAACACCTTGCGCATATGGGGCCTCCTCAGTAAGGAAGGGACGAGCCCCGGGGGTTCTGCGGGGCGGCGGCGAGAGCCGGAAACGGTACGCCGCAATGGTGGACCGTCGGGTGTCCCGGGCACCCGGGACATCCGTCCCTGCTCACCGGGATGTTCGCCGCCCGGGAAGCCCGCGAGACCCGTTCCGCCCTGCCGGCGGGCCCACCTCCGGCAGGCCGTCCGGGACTCGGCCGCGCCGGGAAACCCCGGCCAGGGTCAGCGGACCCAGGGCGGCACGAGCCGGTCGGTCCCCTTGGGCGCGAGGTCGCAGGCGTCCGCGGCGGTGACTCCGCCGGGGTTGTAGACCTCGCAGCCGGCCGGCGCGACCACGATCGCGCTGAAGCCCGACTCCGTGCCGGCGTGCACCCGGCGGGCCACGTCGGCGGGCATGACGACGGTGTCACCGGCCTCGACGCCGACGGTCTCGCCGTCGAGTTCGACGGTGGCGGCGCCGGTGAGGAAGGTCCACACCTGCTCGCCGTCGCTGGCGTGGTCGGGGCCGCTGTTTCCGGCCGGCATGTCCACGTGCCATACGGCCTGGGTGGCGCCTCCCTGGGTGGGCGAGGCGAGGGTGGTCATGACGCCGTTGGGAGTGGTGCTTTTGCGGCTGTCGGCGGAACGGATGACAGGCATGAGTGACTCCTTGGTGAGAGAGGACGAGAGGTCAGGCGATCCAGGGCGGCACGCCGTGCACGGTGCCGTCGGGCAGGACGGCCCTGGCCCCGGCGGGGGCGGTGACGACGGCGGTGAAGCCCTCGTCGGCGCCCGCCGTGACGCGGCGCGGGGTCGAGGGCGGCATGACCACGGTGTCGCCGGGCGCGACCGTGAACGTCTCCCCGCCGAGTTCGACGGTGGCGGTGCCGCCGAGGAACGTCCACACCTGCTCGGCGTCGAAGTCGTGCAGCGGCCCGCTCGTCGCGGGCGTCGCCTCGACGCGCCACACGGCCCGCGTGGCGCCGCCCAGGGTGGGCGAGGCGAAGGTGGTCATGACCCCGGCGGGGGTCTCGGATCTGCGGCATTGGGCATGGCGGATGACAGACATCGCCGGCGTCTCCTAAGATAGACAACGTCGTTGTCGGTAATAGTGAACCTGGTTGTCTATCTTGTCAATCGACCCGCCCGGCTTCGAGCTGCCCCTGCGGCTCTTCCTCGGGTTTCGCGTCCTCATCGACGAGCTGCACGCCGAGCTCGCCCGTCAGGGGCATCCGCACGCCCGGCCCATGCACGGGTTCGTCATGCAGGCGATCGGCACGGAGGGCACGACCGCGGTGGAGCTGGGCCGCGCGCTCGGCGTCAGCAAACAGGCGGCGGGCAAGACGATCGAGACGCTCGAGCGTCTCGGCTACGTGGAGCGCGCCCGCGACCCCCGCGACACGCGCCGCAAGATCGTACGGCTCACGCCTTCGGGGGTGGACGTCCTGGTGCGCTCGGCCCGGATCTTCGACGACCTGCGGGCGCGCTGGGCCGCCGTCATCGGGGACGAGCGGCTCAGGGAACTGGAGGCCGATCTGCGGAAGGTGACGCCGCCGGACATCTTCCGCCTCGACGTGCCCGGCTGGTTCGGCGCCTGACCCGGCGGAGGGTCGGGGTCAGGCGCATCGGCGGGGCAGGGCCAGGGACGCGGCCGCGCCGAGCACGCACAGCCCGCACGTGATCAGGAAGATCTCGGTGTACTCCGTGTGCAGCGCCGCCTGGACCTTCGCCGTGTAGTCCGCGAGCCTGCGGGCGTACTCGGCCGCGTCCACCCCGAACGGCAGCGGCGTGTCCAGGTGCGCGGTGAGCGACTGGAACCGGTGGAAGCCCCAGGCCGACAGCGCGGCCACGCCCAGCAGCATGCCCATCATCCTGGCAACCACGACCGCCGCCGACGCCACGCCGTGCTGCGCCGCCGGGACCAGGCGCAGCACCGCCGACGAGACCGGGGCGATCACCACTCCGAGGCCGAGGCCGGCCACCACGAGGTCGACGTCCATCCGCACGCCGGCCGCGGCCAGGTCGAGCGGCCACCGGGAGATCATCCAGTAGCCCGCGGCGGCCACCGCCATCCCCGCCACGGCAACCGGGCGCTCGCCGAACCGCCGCACCAGGATCCCGCCGAGGAACGCCGCGACCGCCAGCGCGGCGAGGAACCGGGTGAGCACCAGGGCGCCGCCCACCGCGTCCTTGCCGAGCAGCGTCTGCGCGGCGAGCTGCACGTCGACCAGCGTGACCAGCAGCGCCGCGCCGGCGAGCAGGCTCACCGCCAGCGTGGCGAGCAGCGGCGTCCTGGGCACGCCCGTCAGGTCGAGGAGGCGGACCGGCGAACGGATCTCCCACAGCACGAACAGCACGGCCGCCACCGCCCCGGCGGCCACGCACGGCAGTCCCCACGGCGGCAGCACAGCCGTGTCGGGGGAGGGGTTGTAGAGCCCGGCGACCAGCAGGCCGAGCGCCAGCGCGAGCAGGACGCCGCCGCCCGCGTCCACCTTCCCCGTGCTCACCTCGCCGGAGGGCCGGCCGTACGGCTCGCGCCCGCCGGGGACGGCCGCCTGCACGGCGACGGCGGCCAGCAGCGCGAGCGGGAGGTTGACCCAGAAGATGCCGCGCCATCCGGCGAGGGCGGCCAGGCCCGCGCCGTACAGCGGGCCGAGCACGCTGCCGAGCTCCTGCGCGGCACCGACCGCGCCGAGCGCCACCGGCCGGGCGCGCTCGTCCCACAGGTCGCCGATGAGGGCCATGGTGATCGGCAGCAGCGCGCCGCCCGCCACGCCCTGGAGCGTACGGCCCGCGACCAGCGCGGGCACGCTCGCCGCCAGGGCGGTGACGAGGGAACCGGCGGCGAACCCGGCCAGGCACGCGTGGATCAGCGCGCGCCTGCCGTACCGGTCGGACAGGCGGCCGAGCAGCGGCATCGCCGCGACGTAGCCGAGCAGGAACCCGGTCACGACCGGGGTCGCCCGCTCCAGATGGTTCAGCGGCACGCCGACGTCGGCGGCGACGTCCACGAGCACGGTGACGACGACGTACGCGTCGAGCGCGGCGAGCAGCACGGCGGCCCCGCCGACGCCCAGCGCGAGACGCCGGTGCCGGGTGGGGGGCCCGGCCGGCCCGGCCGCCCCGGCCGCACGCGTCTGCCCGGTCGCGCCGGTGGCGTCCGTCACGACGCGGGCGGGGCGACGGTCACGGGGGCGTCGTAGTCCCCCAGGGTCACGGCCACGGAGCCGCCGGTGAGCGGCAGGTCGAGCTTGAGCAGGCGGTCGGTGGCCTTGTCGATCCAGAGCGTGCCGGTGACCCCCTGCTGGACGCCGGGGACCAGCTTGGCCAGCACCTGCTGCGACAGCGCGGCCGTCACCCGGTAGGCGTCGGCGTCGCCGACCTTCTCCTCCGCCTGCGGCTGGACGTCCTGCGCGGTGGACAGCAGGTCGGGTACGCCGGTCAGCACCGCGGAGGGGTCGTAGAGGGCCACGAGCTGCTGCCGGGTCATCGTCTGATAGCCGCCGGTGGGTCCCTTGAAGTAGACCTTGTCACCGACGAGCACGAACTCGATCTCCTGCAGTCCCGCGATCTCGATCTGCAGGGTGCCCTTGGCGTCGCCCTCCCGGGTCAGGCTGCCCTCGGCGTGCCGGACGGGTACGGCGGGCTTGTCCTTGGTCTCGATCGTGAAGGCGACCGTCTTGACCGTCCGCATGGCCTCGGCCGAGCGCTTCAGCAACGCGGGACCGTCCGGCAGGGCCGTCTCGTTCTTCGCGCTGCAGGCGGTCACGAGCAGCAGGCCGGCCACGACGAGCCCGAGGATTGTTCGCACAGCCGGATCGTAGCGAGCGGGCGGGCGGGGGCGGCACGTATTCGGCGCGGGAATCGGTTTGGTGCGGCCCGTCACGGGAAGTCGGGACCGGTGCTCGTCCCGCGCCGTCCCGCAGCCTCCTCACCGAGCGGCGCGGACCGCCTGGAGGTGGTCGACGACCGGTGCGTAGATCTGCTCCAGGGCGGACACCTGCTCGGGGGTCATCAGGTCGATGAAGTGCCGGCGGACGCTCGCCACGTGGTCCGGCGCCACCCGCTGGATCGTCTCCCAGCCGTGGCCGGTCAGCACCGCGAACGTGCCGCGCCGGTCGTCCTCGCAGTCCTGCCGGGTCACCAGGCCGGCGGCCTCCATCCGGGAGATCTGGTGGGACAGCCGGCTGCGCGACTGGATCGTGGCGTCGGCCAGCTCGCTCATCCGCATGCGGCGGTCGGGACTCTCCGAAAGGTTCACGAGGATCTCGTAGTCGTTCAGCGACAGCCCGGTGCCCTGCAGTTCCCGGTCGAGCTGGTGGAAGAGCAGACGGTGGGCGGCCAGATGGGCCCGCCAGGCGCCTTGCTCCTGCGGGGTGAGCCATTGGGGGACGTCCATGACGACCAGCATAAGATCAATTCGGCGGACGGAGCGGAATGGCTGACAGCGAGAACGGTGAGAGCGTCGGCACCGTCGTGGTCGCGGGCGTGGCCAACCTCGCCATCGCGCTGGCCAAGCTCGTGGCCGGCCTCATCAGCTCCTCCTCGGCGATGCTGTCGGAGGCCGCGCACTCGGCGGCCGACACGGCCACCGAGGTCGTGCTGTTCGCCGCGATCCGGCACGGCGAGCGCCCCGCCGACTCCCGCCATCCGCTCGGCCACGGGCGGGCCGCCTACCTGTGGGCGATCGTGGCGGCCTGCTTCACGCTGGTCGTGGGGGCCGGGTTCTCGCTGACGCACGGCTGGCACACGATCACGGCGGGGGAGAGCCTGGGCGACATCGGTGTGTCGTACCTCGTGCTCGCGGTGTCCTTCGCGATCGAGTCGGTGTCCCTGTGGCGGGCGCTGCGGCAGCTTCGCGGCGAGGCCCGCCGCTGGCGCGTGAGCCCCGGGCGGTTGCTGCGGCGCACCTCCGACACCGTGCTCAAGGCCGTCGTGCTGGAGGACTCCGCCGCGCTGATCGGCATCGCGACGGCCGGCGTCGGCCTGCTGCTGTCGCAGCTCACCGGCTCTGCCGTGTGGGACGGCCTCGCGTCGATCGTCATCGGGCTGCTGCTGCTCGGCGTCGCACTGACCCTGATCAGGACCAACGCCTCGCTGCTCATCGGCCAGGCGGCACCGCGCGGATTGCAGGAGGAGATCCGCGGCGAGCTGGCCGCCCAGCCGGACGTCGAGGCCGTCGTCGAGCTGGTCACCGTCATGATGGGCCCCGGCCAGGTAATGGTCGCGGCGAAGGTCGACTTCCGCGACGAGACGTCCGGGCAGCGGCTGGAGCTCGCCTCCGACCAGGTGGAGCGGCGGCTCACCGAGCGGTTCCCGGAGATCCGGCAGGTCTTCCTCGACCCCACCCCGGGCCGGTCAGCCGCCAAGGAGGCGTAGCTTGGCGGGCTCGTCGGTGACCGCGGAGGCGATCACGGTGCCGGCCGTCCACTCGACGAAGTGACGGCCCTGCCACTCCAGCGGGACCGACAGCCCGTCCTCCAGCGGCAGGGCCGACAGGTCGGCCTCGCGCAGCCGGTCGAGCGTGAGCTCTCCCCGCTTGACCAGCGCCTCCTTGCGTACCCACTGCCGGATCAGCCCGCGGTTGTCGTCGCCGACCAGCTTCGCCTCCGCGGGGGTCAGCGCGAGCTCCACCAGCCTCTCGTCGGCCGGGCCGTCCGTGGCGTGCTCGGCGTCCACGCCCACCCGCCCGAACCCGGCGACCGCGCAGACGTAGCCCGAGGTGTGCGCGAGGCTGATCGACACCTCGGGGGCCTCGGCCAGCCAGGGCCGTCCGTGGGCCTGCCCGCAGCCCTCGCAGCGCTGCACCACGGTCAGCATGCAGGCGCGGGTGCCGAGCAGCTCCGCGGCGCAGTGCCGTACGAGCAGGTGGGCGGCGACGAAGTCGAGGCGGTCCCGCTTGCGGGTGAAACGCTCGGCGCGCTCGCGCTCGGCCTCGCTCAGTGTGCCGGCGACCATGTCCAGCACGTCGTCGGTGTGGCCGGCCACGGCCAGTGGGGGGCACACGAGGCCACTGTAGGGGAGCGATGTGACGATCACGTGAACTGGGGTCCGCCCAGGACCCCACGGCCGGGGTTCCCACGGCACACGCGCCGGTCGGCCGTGTCTCACGGCCGGTCCGGGCCGCGGGGGCCCGGACCGGATACCCGGAGCGCGGACGGTCACCCGGCCACGGCGGCCATCCATGCCTCGATCTCGTCGGCGCGGCGGGGCAGCGCGGACGACATCAGCCGGGCGCCGTCGGCCGTGATGACGAGGTCGTCCTCGATGCGGACGCCGATCCCGCGCAGCTCCGGCGGCAGCGTCAGGTCGTCGGGCTGGAGGTAGAGCCCCGGCTCCACGGTCAGCACCTGGCCCTCCTCCAGCACGCCGTCGAGATAGTTCTCCGCCCGCGCCCGGGCGCAGTCGTGCACGTCCAGGCCCAGCATGTGGCCGCTGCTGCACAGCGTGTAACGCCGGTGCAGGCCCGCGTCGGCCTGCGCCTGGGACAGCAGGCCCCACTCGCGCAGCCCGTCGGAGATCACCCGCATCGCGGTCTCGTGGAACTCGCGGAAGCGCGCCCCCGGCCGCAGCACGGCGATGGCGGCCGTCTGCGCTTCGTAGACCAGGTCGTACACCTGCCGCTGCACCGGGCTGAACCGGCCCGACAGCGGCAGCGTGCGGGTGACGTCGGCCGTGTAGAGGTTGTCGCCCTCGACCCCGGCGTCCAGCAGCAGCATCTCGGCGGGGTCGAGCCGCCCGTCGTTGCGGATCCAGTGCAGCACGCACGCGTGCGCCCCGGAGGCCGCGATCGACTGGTAGCCCACGGCGTTGCCCTCCAGCCGCGAGCGCAGGCCGAAGACCCCCTCGACGTACCGCTCGCCGCGTGGGTGCGCGAGGGCCGCGGGCAGCGCGCGCACGACGTCCTCGAACCCGCGCGCGGTCGCGTCCACCGCCTGCTGCAGCTCCGCGATCTCCCACTCGTCCTTGACCAGCCGCAGCTCCGACAGGACCGCGGCCAGTTCGGCGTCGCGGTCGTCGCCAGCGGGGGAGACGAGCGCGTCGACCGAGGCGTCCACCCCGCGCAGCACGCGGGCCGGTCCGGTCAGCGCGGCCGGCAGCGTGTCGATGTGCGCGCACTCGATCTGGTACGCCGCCTCGGCCTCGGAGAGGTCGAAACGGCGGCCCACCCAGAACTCGCCGTACCGCCGGTCGCGGTAGAACTCCTGCGACTCGGCGCGGGACGGGCGGGGATGCAGGAACAACCGCGCGGCGCCCGACGGCTCGATCACCAGGACGTCGTCGGGCTGCTGGCCGCCGGTCAGGTAGGCGAACGCGCTGTGCGTGCGGAACCGGTGGTCGTCGTCGTTGCTGCGGGCCTGCAGCGTGCCCGAGGGGATGACGAGCCGCTCGCCGGGCAGGCGTTCCGCGAGCCGCGCCCGCCGCTTCTCCGCGTACGCGGCGACCGGCAGCGGCGCCACGTCCGCGCGCGTGTCGGCCCAGCCGCCGCGCATGAACTCCGCGAGCGCGTCTGAGATCGGGAGATCGTGGCTCCCGGTATTGAGCTTCTCGGCCATTCGGTGCCCCCAGGGTGCGGTGATATTTCGCCATCGTAGGGGTGGGGGCCCTTGACGAGGTAGGACGACCGCTGTTGCCTGGGGAAACAGGATTCGCCGCTCCAGCCGGCCGGTGGGAGCGGAAGAGGGGACATGTCCCCCGGGTGCCCCTGAGAGGTGGTGTCGATGCTCATCGGGACGATCTTGCAGAGTAAGGGAACAGGCGTGGCGACCGTTCCGCCACACGCCACGGTGTCCGAGCTTCTCGCCCGGCTGGCCGAGCTCAACATCGGCGCGGTCGTGGTCTCCGAGGACGGCCTGTCCATCGCGGGCATCGTGTCGGAGCGCGACGTCGTGCGGCGGCTCAACGAGCACGGCGCCGCGCTGCTCGCCATGCCCGTCTCGTCGATCATGACCGCGGAGGTGCGCACCTGCGGCCCGGACGCCAACGTCGACGACCTGCGCCGCACGATGACCAACCACCGGATCAGGCACGTGCCCGTGGTCCGCGACGGCCGGCTGGCCGGCATCGTCAGCATCGGTGACGTCGTCAAGACCTCGATCCAGGAACTGGAGAGCGAACGGGAGGCCCTGGTCGACTACATCAACGGCTGATCGCCCTCCCCGCCGGACGGTGCGCCGCGCCACCCTCGGAGTGAGCGTGCACCGCGTGCTTTCGGCCCATACGTGGCCGTGCCCGGAACGAGAGGGCCCAGCGCGAGGCCAGCGACGGCTCGACCGCACTCGGACGTCGGTGAGCGGTGCTCGCCATGTCCTGGCTTGATCGCGGCCCACCGCACTCCGACCCCCTTGCGTGGAGAGTTGGCCCGAGTCGCGCCTGTGGCATCCGTTTGTCGACATTCGAGTCCGCCTCCTTCGCCCAGCCGAGTTGTGCTGTGCACACTCGTTGTGTAATCATGTTGTGTAATCGGTGTGTATCGGAGGTTGGAAGTCGTGCGCATGAACATTTCGGTTCCGGACGAACTGGCTGAGCGGGTCCGGGCCTACGACTTGCCGATTTCGGCCATCTGCCAAGACGCCCTCATGGAGGCGGTTCGACGTGCGCGGCTCAAGGAGAAGGTCATGGATGATATCCAGGCGGTCGCCGAACGCCTCCAGGCCACTATGCCGGAGGTCGTGCTGAAGAAGTATGAAGAGGGCTATGACGTGGGAGTTCAGTGGGCGAAGAAGGAGGCGTCGGTCTATCAGTTGAAACTGATCGCGGGAGAGATACCGAATGCGCGCTGGCAGGGCGACGAGGCGATCGTGGAGCTCACATGTGATCCCTATATCGGGATGGACCCAGACGGCCACGAGTTGGAGAGCGCGTACGAGCGCGGTGTTCTCGAAGGCGCGAGCGAAGTCTGGGCCGCCGCCCGCCCCCTGGTGCAGTGGAAGGTGTAGCGGGGCCGTGGCCCCGTCCCAGTACGTCGTAGTCCTTCCCCCGACGAAACCCAAGTGAATCTCTGGAGTGTATGGTCGTGAATGCGAGCACCAGTCTCGTACTGCACCAGGTCGACCGACCTGACTCGGCGCTGACCGCATTTCTCATCTACCGGACGACAGACCCGTACTTCATACGGCTTCTTGTTCCGGGGATTTCCCCCGTCGACGTCGCCCGGACGGTCCTGGTAGAGGGTGTCAATCAGCCGACGGAGTCGGCCGCGCTCAGTCTCTTTCCGTCCGACGACCCTGACTGGCTTCTGGCCACCGTCTACCCGAACTCCCCGGATGCGCTGTCCTTGTGGCTTCCGCGCCATCCCCTTGGGGTGTTCATCGCAGAGACGATCGCCCTGGTACCTCCTGGTCGTGAGGGCGAGCACATCAATTGGGACCGCGAGTTCGCTTCTCTCGCGTCCGATGACTCGGACGACAATGGACACGATCGTAGGTACTGAGCAGCTGGTTCTGTGAATGCCGGCGCCCGGTGGAAAGCGGGAGCTCAGAGATCTTCTTCCTGTCGTGCAAGGACCGAGGCGGCCTAGACTCGGCTCCGTGAAGCTGAAGCTGGACCTCCACGACATCTACAACAAGGGCAGCGAGATCGACAAGGCGCTGCACGGCATCATCCAGGAGGCGGTACGCAAGAAGGCGACCCAGGTGGAGATCATCCCGGGCAAGGGGTCCGGCCAGCTCAAGAAGAAGGTGCTGCGCTTCCTGGAGCAGAAGGAGATCAAGGCGCTCTACCACCGGATCGACAAGGACTCCAAGAACCACGGCCGTCTGTTCGTCTACTTCCAGTGGAAGTAAGGGCACCTTGCGTCTGCCGACGTGAACGTCATGTCGGTCTACCCGAGGGCACAACCAGGGCACTCGACCCGGTTTGATCTCGAGCGAAAGACTCGTCCATGGCATTGCATGCTCGGTCCGTTGCGTTCGGCATCAGGCGGGTGTACGTCCGCAGCGTGAAGCCAGGGTCGGCGTAGGTACTCAGCGACCGTGCGAATGCCCGCCCCTGCACCGAGCCATGCCGACGCCGTGGTTATGCCGCAGCAGCTGGCATCCGTGTTTGCGGTAGGGCTTCCGGCGCTCCTCCTCCGCCGACGGTGGCACGATGCCCGCGCACTCAAGACCGGCACGCCATGTGTGGTTGAACGTGTTGCGATGCCAGGCACCTCCTACCAGCATCGGCCGCGATCGGGGCCCCGTTGTGGCGACGTCAGCAGGACGCCGCAGCTGGGACTCTCGCTCGTTCCTTGAAGGCCCAGCAGCGGTTACGCGGCAAGTTCCGGTGCATGACCAAGGCCGGCAAGTCTCCCGCGTCACCGTGGTCGCGGTCGCCCGTGAGCTGGCGGGATTCGTGTGGGCGGAGATGACCAGCTAACCATGCCGCCCAACCCGAAGACCAGGTGGCGCTCCGGGACGCATGCCGTGGCAGGAATGATCCCTGTGCTTGGTTTGAGTTACCCCCAACACTCGCAGCAAGTGCGGGGCTTCTCCTGCCGAACGACCGACCTGCGATCCCCGACACGCGTATCTGAGCATGGCAGTGGCAACAGCCACGATCACGCCCCGGTGCGCCACCTCCACCACCAGCGCTCACCGCTGGCGTGTGGTGAGCGCTTCCGGTTCACCGGAGCCTACGTACGGAGCGGAGCCGCCCCTCCAGCCGCAAGCCGTCACCTCGGCTGCTGCCATAACTCGCCGGGCTCCAGGAGTTCAGCAGCATCCATCACACCTCCCATGTGGCTAGCCCCCGGCGCGACAGCGTTGGTGACCTGGCTTTCGGCAAGCCATGCAACTTGCTGAGAGCCGTTTTGCCGTCAGCGGGCGCGGCCGGTGCGAACATCGCGAGAGGCAGAAGCGATCACCACGGCTGGGGGAAAAATGCTCCGAAAACTGATCCTGATATTGGGCGTGGCCGTAGCGGCATCACCGGCCGCCATGGCCACGGCCTGGGCGGACGATCTGCCGGCGACTCTGTCGGCGAAGGCGGTCATCGCCACTCCGCCAGCCGGGCAAGCCCCCGGTGCGTGTAGTCCCGGATCGCCGTGTGCGGCAGTCGACTGTGGTCCGGGCCGCGTCTGCGTACCCTCGCCCAAGCAGTGCTTCACCACCCCGTGCCCGCAGTATGACTGCGTGCCCGCGTCCTCGGTCCCCCGCTCGAATCACCGGCCTCCCTACCCCGGCTCACACCCGGGCCGGTGGTGGCCCCATGATCCCGAGCAGCGACCAGCCTCCCCGCACCACTGGCAAACGGCGGACCGCTCACAGAGCTCGCCTGTTAACACTCCTGGTGACCCGGCACGGAACGCCGGACTGGTAATCGACTTCCAGCCGTGAACCCGTCAGGCCGGCAGCTGAACGGCAGCGGCCCTATGCCGACTACAACCTGGCTCGTCTATGGGAAGACATCATTGAGATGACGCCGCCGATCTCCTCGATTTCGTCGCCGGAGATGCCGATGCCTGGCGGCCCGTGAACAGTGATGTGGCGTCGATCGCCGCTGTCTGGTACGACGAACACGCCTTGGATCTCGGCCACATCCGGCAACCGCCCCGCATCAGGGCTTGGCGGACCGTCAGCGACGATCATGACCACCATGGGGTGGACGCCGGGACCAAATGGCATTCAACTTGATCTGGGGCGGTGACGCGCCGAGCACGCCGATCGAATGACGTGGTTTGCGCGACGCCTGCAGCATGTACCGGAAACCGGACCGAACTCCCGATCGGCTACGCGCCCTTCACCGTGACCGACAACTGACGCGTGCTCAATAGGGGCACAACCCCGCAAGCCCCGTCTCGGGGCGACACGGGGCCTTGAGCATGTCTCAGGTCGGCAGGCACATATGGACGAATAGCTGCCGGCGCCGCCTCGGCTCAGTCGTCGGCAGCTCTTCAGAGCCAGAAGGTGTCGTGGCGGAGGTAAAACTCCGCCTTCTCCTCTTCGCTCATGTCCGCGAGCGTGAGCAGTCCCTCGAAGTAGCCCTCTCGTGGTGCGCCCGGCGCGAAATGCAGCAGCATCGACGCGGGCTCTCCCGATTCGTTCCGGAACGCGTGTACGCCGCCCTCCGGGACGTGCACGAAGTCGCCGGGGCTGGTGTCGATCCAGCGCCGTCCGTCGTAGATGCGCACGCTGCCGGAGAGGATGTAGAACGATTCGGAGATCGACCGGTGGAAATGCTCCGCCGGGCCGCTGGGCTCCGGGCCCATGTCCCAGCGGTAGAGCCCGAACTGTCCATTGGTCGTCGCACCGGTCGCCAGATAGTGCACCGTGGTTCCGCTGCTCGGGTAGACCAATTCGGGAGTGGCGTCCGGGCGCCGGTACGACGCCGTCGGCTCGCCCGTCTCACCGTGATAGGTCGGCGGTGGATACGTCAATGGTCGTCCTCTCCTCGGGTTCAGTCGCTCGCCGGGTCGAGGACCGAGCCGTTCGACTTCGACGCGGCGGCACGAGCTGGCGAAGGCTAATCGTCGTCGCTCGGGGTGCGGAGTTCTTCGTACACCTCCCCGCATCGCTCGGTGTAGCCGGGTGCGCACAGCAGCACCCGCAGATTGAAATCGACAGTACGCTCACGGCCCGCCGAGGTGTAGGTGATGCGTACACCGCCGGCTCCCGCGCTGGCGTCGCCGGTCTTCGCGTACTGCAGGGCGAGCTCGGTGTGGAGGGGGCTCTCCTCGCAGACAGTGGTGACGTCTACGCGCTCTGGCAGGAGAATTTCCAGACCAGCACCTCTACCGTCGACACGACGTTGCCGGGGCTCTGGCTGGACTTCGCGAGCGACACCGCCCTCTTCGCCCAGGGCGCGGGCGCCGAGATCGGTGAGACAGCGGCGTCCAACACCTTGATCGCCCCGGCCAGACCCGAGCCCCTCACTCCAAGCCGATCAAGGTCCACGCACCCCCGCCCGCCACCGGAGGCCGAGCCGTCCCACCAGCCGTCGTCCACGATCCGACGACGTCGTGACCACTCGATTAGCGCAGCCGGGGGCCGGTGGCGGACGACGCCACACCGGCCCCCGGGGCCTCGCGAGAGCTGAGGCGAGAGATCAGCTCTCGGAGGAGAAGGCGGCGTCGAAGGCGGCGGCCGGTGGGGTGATGGCGTTGAGCGAGCTCGCCGAGGTCGACGCCGCCGCTGTCCGTGGCGTTCTTGCCAGTTTTCTTGATGAAGGTTCCGCTGGTGTAGGCATTGCACTTGCGCGGGTCCTTGAAGATCACGGGCTTCGCCTTGGTGAACTTGGTAGGTGGTGAACGTCTCCGCGCAGTCGGGGTTCAACTCCTCGTCCATCACCTGGATGGTGCACAAGAAGACCTGGTTGTGCGGCAATTCACCGCTGGGCTGGGTCGACGGCGCCTCGCGTATCGCCGAAGCGCACAAGCACTGAGACCAGTCGATCCGGGTAAGGAGTTCCGCCATGCGTGCCCTCATCCGCCGGATCCTGCTGGCCATCATCATCGTGGTCATGACAGCCGGCTGTGTGGGTGGGGGCCCGCGGCTACTCCTTGACGAAGACCCCGAAACGGGCGAGACCGCCTCAATCGGTATCGTCCTGCCCGACACCGTGGCCGGTCGGCCCTACTCCCTGGGAGGGTGGGTGATGTGCTTTGATCGGCCGGGTTCGGTCACCATCGACAAGGTCGACCTGATCAGGCCGAGTGGCGGCATCGTCCTGCAGGCGTTCTCCTCCCGGCTGCAGAGTCGTACACGTGCCATGCTCGGCAACGCCGAGCAGCCTCTGACCGAGCTCGAATTCCCGGCTCGCAGTCCCGCCGTGACCACGCCCTGCAGCACCCGGGACCACGACGGACTCCTCACGGAGCTCGGTCTGCAGTACGGGAAGACCGGCGACCGCACGGCACGGGCCGAAGGCGTTCGCGTCTTCTACACCTCGGCGGGCCGGCAGCGCACCGTAGATCTCGACCTGGACGTGCAGCTGTGCGCTCCCGACGACATGGACACCGAGCAGTGCCGGGACATGTACAAGGAGCTCCGGAGCGAAAGCAAGGGCGACGAATAGCCGCCCTTGCGCCGTCCGGTTCGACCGGGCGTCGCCTGTCCCGCTCGGCGAGATGCCCGGAACACCTCAGTGGAAATCGCGAGAGGACCTCGCACCGCGGAAGTAACCGCATCGCCACCAACCGGCGCGAGGAACTGGAGATGACCGTGTTGTGCCTGCGCATCCTGCAGGCCGCGCTCGTGTACATCAACACCCTGATGTTGCAGGACGTTCTGGCCGAGCCCGCATGGGCCAAGCTGCTCAGCCCCGCCGACCGCCGCGGCCTGACGCCGCTGTTCTGGCAGCACGTCCAGCCCTACGGCGAGGTCCGGCTGGACGTGGCCAAGCGCCTGCCGCTCGGCGGCGCTTCGCAGGCTCCAGCGGCAGGCAACCCGGACTAGCTTCATGATCGTGGTTGCGCCCGGTGCGCATCGACCTTGAAACGGGCCGCGCGCATCGGGCTCTCACCCGATCCGGGGGCCGTCGACGTGCGCGGAGGCGATCGAGCATCGAAAGTGGCCCCGAACTCCTATAGCTACGGCAAGCCGCCACTCGGTCTGGCGAAGACCTGAACTCCTGTAGCCACGGCGGGCGGTAACTCGGCTGGTGCCGCGAGGTGCTTGCTTACGGATCCGGTACGGCCGTGCAGCTTCTGACGGGCGTCGGAAAGAGGAAGAGCACTGCTGGCTGACCTGCCGTCTGAACCGCCGTCTGACCTGCAAGGTCAGCATGGAACGATCTCAATGGGCGGTGAATCCGCCGTCCACGGGCAGGGCGACGCCGATGACGAAGGCGGCGGCCGGGCTGCACAGCCACAGGACGGCGTTGGCGATCTCGTCGGCGGTGCCCAGGCGGCCGATGGGCTGCTGCTTCATGATTTCGGCCATGGCCTCGGCCTGACCTTCAAGCATGTCGGCAACCATCGGGGTCTCGATGACGCCGGGGCACACGGCGTTGATGCGGATGCCCCTGGGGGCGTATTCCACCGCGGCACTTCGGGTCAGGCCGATCGCGCCATGCTTGGAGGCGTGGTACGCGGCGCGTTCGGGCAGGCCGACCAGGCCGCCGAGGGAGGAGCAGTTGACGATCGCGCCAGAGCCTTGGGTGCGCATCTGCCGCAGTTCGTGCTTTTGGCACGTCCAGATGCCGCGCAGGTTGACCGCGTTGACACGGTCGAAGTCCGCGGCCGTCTCGTCGGCGGCGTCGGCTGGAGGGGCCTGGATGCCGGCGTTGTTGTAGGCCATGTCCATGCGTCCGAAGGTTTCCACCGTGCGGTCGACAGCGGCGGCGACCTGGTCTTCGTCGGTGACGTCGCAGACCAGGGCCAAGGCCTGGTGGCCGGCGTCGGTGAGCTCCTTGGCGGCTTGCTCGACGGCGCCTGCGTTGATGTCGACCAGGGCGACAGCGGCGCCAGAGGCGGCGAAGGCGCGGGCGGCGGCCAGGCCCATGCCGGAGGAGGCGCCGGTGACCAGGGCCACCTGCCCGGAGAAGTCGTAGGTGGGATTCACTTTTTGGTGCTCCTTAATCATCACGGGGTGAGGTAAGTGGGTGGTCGTATCGATGGGTGGTCAGGACCGAGGGGTGAGACGCAGCGTCGTCGCCCTGGCATCGTCGGCGACCATCGGCTCGACGTAGCCGCTGTAGTGCCCGTACTTGGCGCGGTACGCCGCGTCGACCTGGTCGTTCACGCGTGGGTCGGCCACATCGCAGAAGGTGACCTCGGCGTCCACGCCGCCTGCGGAGATGCGGCCCTCGTGGGTGTCGTGGGCGGTGCGCCACCAGCTGCCCTGTACGCCGCGCCAGGAACGTACGTACAGGTCGTCGCGATCACGCACGACCCAGATGGTGGTCGGGCGGCGGAAAGTTCCGTCGCTGCGGCGAGGCGCGACGCGAAGCTCGCCGGCAGTGGCGATGCGGTCCAACTCGTCGCTGTTCCACGTGCTCATGGCATGGACTCCTTCACTGCGATTCCTTCACTGTGCGAGGTGTGGGGCAGTGGCCTCGACGTTCTCCCGGACGCGCTGCGGTCCCGCGGCGGCAGGCCTGGGCGCGCCCAAAGCCGCCGAAGAGGACTGCGGGGTTGTCATGGCTGCAGCAAGGTCTTGATCGCGCGGCGCTCGTCCATCGCCCGGTAGCCCTCGGCCACCTGGTCCAGGGGAAGGGTGAGGTCGAAGACCTTGCCCGGGTCGATGGCGCCGGTCAGGACCCGGTCGATCAGGTCGGGCAGGTAGCGGCGTACAGGAGCCGGGCCGCCGCGCAGGCCGACGTGGGAGAAGAACAACTCCTGCCCGTCGAGCGTGACATCGTGGGGGACGCCGACGAAACCGACGTTGCCGCCCGGCCGGGCCGAGTGCAGGGCTTGGCGCATCGCCTGGGCGGTGCCGACGCACTCCAGCACGCTGTCGGCGCCGATCCCGCCGGTCAGCTCCTTGATTCGGGCCACACCGTCCTCGCCGCGCTCGGTGACGATATCGGTCGCGCCGAACTCGCGGGCCAGCTTCTGGCGGGGCTCGTGCCGGGACATGGCGATGATCCGCTCAGCGCCCATCTGTTTGGCCGCGATCACCGCGCACAGCCCGACCGCGCCGTCGCCGACGACCACGGCGGTGGAACCGGGCTTGACCTCGGCGGCGTCGGCGGCCCACCAGCCGGTGCCCATGACGTCCGAGACCGCCAGCAGCCCCGGCCAGAACTCCTCACCGGGCACGCCGTCGGTGGCGACCAGCGTGCCCTGGGCGTTGGGGATGCGGACGTAGTCGGCCTGGCAGGTGCTCATGAACTCGCGGTTCAGGCAGTTGGACTGGAAGCCGTTGCGGCAGTTGGCGCAGGTGTTGTCCGAGGTCGCGAACGACCCGACGACGAACTGTCCCGGCTTTACCCCGGTCACCTCCGAGCCGACCTCCTCCACCCAGCCGACGTACTCGTGCCCCATCGGATGCGGTTCGCCGGTCGGCTCGACGCCGCGGTAGGGCCACAGGTCCGAGCCGCACACGCACGTCACCGCGGTGCGGATGATCGCGTCGGTGGGGTGGAGGATCTTCGGGTCGTCCAGGGTCTCCAAACGGATGTCGCTGGGGGCGTGGATCACTGCTCCGCGCATGAAAAAGGGGTCCTTTGCGTAATGGGACGGGCGCGCCAGCCCAGTCATCGACCGGGTGCGTGGCGGCGCCCCGTGCGGCTGGGAGCCCAAGGCGTCAGGTAGCCGACCGCCCGGACCGGGTAGGAGCCCCTCCGGTCACCATTCACATCCGGCCAGAGGAGCACCACACCTTCTAGGAAACCCCCTGTGGCCGCGCGTAACCAGGCACAGCCAAGGGGTGTACTGGCAGTACACCCCCTAAAACCGCAGGCAGGACGTACCGTCGAGGGGTGGACAACCGTGAAGAGGTCCGCGAGTTCCTGACCTCACGGCGCGCGAAGACCACCCCCGAACAGGCCGGGCTGCCGTCGGGTTCCCGGCGCCGGGTGCCGGGACTGCGCCGCAGCGAGGTCGCCGCCCTAGCCGACATGAGCGTGGAGTACTACGCCAAGCTCGAACGCGGCAACCTCGCCGGAGTCTCCCCATCCGTCCTGGAAGCCCTCGCCCGCGCCCTACGGCTCGACGACGCCGAACGCGCCCACCTGCTGAACCTGGCCCAGGCCGCCGACGGCACCGACGCCCTCACCCGCCCCCGGCGCCGGCGCACCACGGACCAGTGGAAGCCGCACCCCAGCCTGCAATGGACCCTGGACGCCATCACCGCCGGGCCGGCGTTCGTCCGCAACGGCCGCATGGACATCCTCGCCGCCAACCAGCTCGCCCGCGCCTTCTTCAGCGACGTCTACGCCACCCCCGGCAACCAGGCCAACCTGGCCCGCTTCAACTTCCTCGACCCTGCCTCCCGCCGCTTCTACCCCGACTGGGACCAGGCCGCCGACATCGCCGTCGCCATCTTGCGCACCGAAGCCGGCCGCAACCCCCACGACAAAGACCTGCACGACCTGGTCGGCGAACTGTCCACCCGCAGCGACGAGTTCCGCACCCGCTGGGGCGCCCACAACGTCCGCAACCACGGCACCGGCACCAAACGATTCCACCACCAAGCCGTCGGCGACCTCACCCTCGCCTACGAGGGCCTGGAGATGGCCGCCGAACCCGGGCTCACCCTCACCATCTACACCGCCGAGCCCGGATCCCCCTCCGAAGAAGGTCTGCGCCTGCTCGCCTCCTGGGCCGCCACCCCTCAGACGCCCTCACCCGCACCACCCTCCAGTAGCTGACCCAGCACCTGCGCCATCCCATTCACGCCGAGATGCTCGTCCAGGCGCTGATGGACGCGTTCGACCTCCAGGACCTGCGGGAGCTGCCGGGCCGGTCCGCCCCCGGCTCGGAGGCCGCTCACCAGACCCAGAACTCCCAGAACAGTGGTGACGTCACCCCCGGCGATCACTGAAGCCTGAACCTACGGTCTTCCGGCCACGCAGTCGTACGGGCTGCTGGACGACAAGGCTGCCGCCCTTGACGGGGCCCAGGCGGTCAGATCGCGCTCTGCTGGTCGTGGTCGCGCAGCATGCGCAGGACGGTCGCGGCCGAGGGGTGACGGCCCTTCTTCTTGCCGCTGGTGATGACGAGCCGGGCGGCGATGTCGCGCAGGCTGAGGTTCTGATCGCGCAGGTGTAGGGCCATGGACAGCATGTGCTCGTCCGTGACGGCGGCGCCGCCGATGTGTTTGCCGCGGGCGCGGGCGGATTCGTGGCCTTCCAGGGTGCGGTCGCGGATGTATTCGCGTTCCATCCCCGACAGCGCGGCCAGCACGGTGAACACCACGCCCGAGGGATCGTGGGAGCCCTGCAGCTCGCCGGTGAGGAACTCCAGGGCGATGCCGGCGGCGCGCAGCTGCTCGGCCAGGGCGGCCAGGTCGAGGCCGCGGCCGAGGCGTTTGTGCTCGTGCACCACGAGCGTGACCGCCACCCCGGCCGCGTGCAGCGTGCGGCGCAGCATGCCCCACTCCTTCAGCGCCGCGGCCAGGGTGTTCTGCCGGGAGGCGGCCGACCATTTGCCCACCACCAGCGAGGCGGTGGCCTGGCCGTATTTCAGCGACCCGGCCATGCGCAGCATGTCCGGCCAGCACTCGGCGATAAGGTCTTCGTTCCAGCGGGCGCTCAGCAGCGGGCCGGCGTGCGGGTAGCGCTTGACCGTCTCCGTAGGCGTCTCGTCCCGGATCAGAGTGATCTCGCCGAGGTCGCGGATACGCGGGGAGAGCAGCTTGCCCACCAGGTCGAACAGGGCAAAGTGATCAAGGTGACACCGTGGGTATCTGTCGCGTGTTCGAACAGCGGCAGATCGGTGGCGTTGCCCAGGAAGTCGTCCAGCACGAAGTGCGCCTCGCGGGCGTTCCGGCACGATGATTTTCGTGCCGAAGGTGGAGTGCTGGTCGGACACGTGCGTGTAGGACGACAGCACTTGGCCGCCGTGGATGGTCATGTCCCGGGCGGTCGTGCTCTTGCCGCGGACCGGGAAACGCTGCCCGTCCGAGCTCGACATGGTGCCGCCACCGAACACCTTTGGACTGGCCGCCGCCCGGAGAGCAGCGGGCCCATGGTGACCCTCGCCACACCTGGCCGCCATCGGCGACCGATGGGCCCGCACTGGCCGCGCGGGATACCTACCCCCCAGGGACTCCGCGCGTTGGTCGACGGGCTGCTCGCCCACGCCATGTCGGCGACTGCCCACGGCGTCGGCCGAGCACGAGCACCGGGCCGGCCACCTCGACCCCCGTCGAATCAGGGCCTGGCCGCCCGGCCGCATGATCCCCACTAGGGTCGTGTTCCTCGGCGCCATCTCCCCACCGCAGGACCACATCGCGCCGGCTCGACCAGCCTTGCCTCGGGCCGATCCTCGCGGGCTTTCCGGTGTCAGGGAGCGATGGCGTACTCGGTGAAGCGGCCGCAGGGGGTGAATCCAAGGCGGCGGTAGACGGGTTCCCCGGCAGAAGACGCCTGGAGGACCACGGTGCGGTGACCCTCGTCGTACGCGACGCGCAGGGCCGCCGAGGTGACAGCGCCGCCGTACCCGCGCCGGCGGTCCGACGCCAACGTGGCGATGTTGTAGATGCCGGCGACTCCCGCATGGAGGAAGACCTCGGCCGAGCAGACGGGGCGGCCGCCGACGTACCCCACCAGGTAGCGGGCGGGGCAGTCGGGAGCAAGTGCCCATGTGGCGGCATAGGCGAAGAACCGACGCACCGTGGCGGCGGGCGGGTTCCAGTTCGCCGCCAGGACGGCCGCGTAATCGGCGAGTTGCCCGGGAGTGGTGACGCGGCGGATGTCGAGTTCTCCGGCCTGCGGCACGGACGGAACCGTGCGCAGGTCCTTCCACATGCCCGTCTCGGTCTCGGACGCCGGAAGGCCGGCGTCTTCCAGGAGCGAGGCGAGGTTCGCCGGAGTAGAGGCGGGGCCCACCCACCACGAGAAGGGCCGCAGCGTGGCGGCCAGCACCTTGAGGGTCTGCGTGATCCGGGCGGGGGCGGCGCCAGCGGCGAAACGCGCCGCCGCGACGATGTTGAAGGTGTCATCGTCCAGGCCGCTGTCGGCGATTAGGAGGTCGCCTGTCTCCGTGACACCGGCGCCCTCCACGTGCCGGTGCAGGTGACAGGCGTGTTCGGCGAGGTTCTGCTCCATCCTGACCAGCAGATCGGAGTCGCCGACGAAGCGGTTGGTTTCGTTCACATCGGCTCATCACACCACGAGCGGTTCGTGGCCCGCGCGCGAATTTCCGGCGGGTCAGGGGTTGAGGAACATCGGAACGAAAACCGGCGCGGCACCGCAGGTACCGGGCAACTGAGTGCCTCAACTCAACCGGCAGACGACAATCCGAACGGCATTCGAACAGCCGTCGACAGGACAGCGGCCCCGCGGTTGGTGCTGAACGCCCTCGGACAGACGGACGCCCCGCTGTGCGGCTCACGCCGGGGCGGGGCGTCGTAGGAGGCGCGGGGCGGGACCAACCGGGTAGGCCAGTGTGCCCAGCGCCGAGCAGCTCAGCCGAGGAGGGCGTCGAGGCCGTTGATGGGTGTGTCTGCCGGCAAGGGCGGCTGCGGCGGTCAGTCGGAGTAGGGTCACGGTCTTCCTTCTTTCGCTACCGGGGGCGGCAGAGCCGCCCGCCACATCAGAAACGGAGGCGCGGGCGGGACCACCCGGGTAGGCCGGTGTGCCCAGGCGCCGAGCAGCTCAGCGAGCGATGCTGGCGCCCACGGCGACCGCGGCGGCCGAGGCCGTGCCGGTGCCCTAGTTGACGCCGGCGCCGATCAGGGCATTCAGGGCGGCGTTCACGTCGACGTTCGCGTTGACGTTGGCGTTCGCGTCGACGCCGACGCCGACGCCGACGCCGGCGGGCTGGGCCGCGGCCGGGGTGCTGGCGAACAGAATGCCGAGGCCGGCAAGGGCGGCTGCGGCGGTCAGTCGGAGTAGGGTCACGGGTCTTCCTTTCGATCACGAAGAGTAAAAGAAATATCACGCCTAGTATTGAGGTAGGTAAGTTTCCGGGCCTGACGGGTTCCGCGTGGCGCGCATCGTTGGGCCGGGGGCCGGGCCTGGTGCAGTCAGCTGACCAACCTGGCGCCCCAGGTGTTCGAGGTCTGCCGCGCAGCGGCGCGGGCCGGTCAGGGGCCGGCTCAGGTCCTCGGCGACCGCGTGCTGCGCCTGCTCGACCAGCTCGGCGAGCTCGGCTGCCGCGCCGGGCGGCGGCAGCTCGCCGAGGTCGACGGCGACGGCGGCCGCGGTCGCGGTCGCGGCGACCAGGCCGGGCAGGTCCTCGGCGGCCGCGCCGCCGGCGGGCCCGGTCACAGGTCGATCACCAGGGCTGCGGCCTGCGGGCCGCTCGCCGACCTCGCCGACCTCGCGGCGGCGGCCCGGATCGTCTCCCACGGGATACGCCATTCACGGCGCACCAGCTCGGCCCCGTCGAGCTGCCCGGTCCTGCACCAGCCGCGCAACGTGTTCGGCGTTACGCCGAGCGCGCGGGCGGCCTGCTCGACGGTCGCCCGCATATCGAACGGCCAGGACGGGACCGGGGGCGCGGCCCGCCGGCGGGTGCTGTTCGCCCGGCGCCGAGCTGGTCGCCGCGGCGGCCGCAGCGGCCGGGCGAGGTGAGGCGGCAGCGCGTCGGCGGCGGCGTACGGGTCGGCCGTCTCGTCGTCGGCGAGCAGGGCGGCGAGCGCACCCGGCCCGAGCTCGGCGACCACTGGGCGAGCGGGTCGGCCGGCGGCTGCTGCGGCTGCGCCTCGGCGAGGGCCTGCCCCGCGGCGTCGCCGATCGCCTCCAGCGCACGCAGGTACGACGCCCGCCCGGCCTCGCGCAGCGCCTCGGTATCGCCGTGCAGGGCGTGACACTGCGCGGTCTGTGCCAGGCGGGCTATGTGCCACAGGGCGAACACGTAGCGCGGCCTGGCGGCGGGTCGGCGTCCATGTCCGCGGCGGCCCGGCAGGTCGCACACAGCGGGTCGTCGGCCTGGTCGCGCATCCTGTGTGTCTCCTCTCGCGTGGCTCACCCGGTAGGGGCGGGAATCGTGCGCGGCCCTGCTGTTGTGTGGTCGCGCGAGGTTTGTCCGGCAGGATGGCTGCCATGGTTTCTTATCAGCTGGTCATTGACTGTGCGGCGCCCGAGCGGATGGCCCGGTTCTGGGCGGGCGCGCTGCGGTACAGGGTGGAGCCGCCGCCGGGTGGATTTGACACGTGGCGGGATTACTGGCGCAGTATCGGAGTGCCCGAGGACGAGCTGGGCGAGGGGGACGGCAGCGACAGCATCGTCGATCCCGAGGGGTGCGGGCCGAGGATCTGGTTTCAGCAGGTGCCTGAGGGCAAGGCGGTCAAGAACCGGTTCCACCTGGATGTGAAGGTGGGCGGCAAGCGGGAGGACGTACCGCTGGAGACCCGGAAAGCGCGGGTGGATGCCGAGGTGGAGCGGCTTGTCCAGGCGGGGGCGTCCGTTGTGCGGGTGCTGTCGCAGTCCGGAGTTGATCACTATGCGGTGGCGATGGTGGATCCCGAGGGGAACGAGTTCGACGTGGTCTAGCGCCGTTTTCCGCACGTCATCACGGCTATCCGCGTCTCCGCACCCCCCGCACTTCGGCCTGGGTCCTTTCGAAAATAGAGTCCTCCCAGCCTTGCAGAACGACGCGTAGCAACCCGCCCGTGCCCGGCCTTCACCTCGTCGCCAGAGGCCGGGCATCGAAGACAGACGGAATCGCGCATCTTCGCTCCCCGCTCACGGACGAGCGGACGCCCGCCCGGCGAAGGGTGTAGCGGTTGATGAACAACCGGCGGGTCGCCGCGGCGCCGCCTCGTTGGACAACCGAGCGGGGTGCTCGTGGATCTAATGCTTGTGAGATCGGATGCATCGGGCTCGGGGGAACCGTTACGGCTGGGCCGGTACTGGCTGGCGACCAGGCTGGGATCGGGCGGGCAGGGTGTCGTCTACGAGGCCTACGACGAGGCCGCCAACCGGGTCGCCGTCAAGGTGCTGCACGCCTACCTCGCCGGGGACCACTCCCTGCGCCGGGGCTTCGCCAAGGAGGTGCAGGCGGCCGAGCGGGTCCCGCCGTTCTGCACCGCCCGAGTGCTGGGGCACGACCTGGAGGGCGACCGCCCGTACATCGTCAGCGAGTTCGTCTCCGGCCCGAGCCTGCGTCGCGCGGTGAACGAGGGGCGGCCCCTGGGCCCCGAGGCGTTGCACCGGCTCGCAGTCGGCATCGCCACCGCGCTGACCGCCATCCACGGCGCCGGCGTGGTGCACCGCGACCTCAAGCCGGAGAACGTGCTGCTCGGCCCCGACGGGCCCCGGGTGATCGACTTCGGCATCGCCCGGGCGGCGGGCCTGACGATGGGCACCACCGAAGGATTGGTGGGAACGCCCACCTACATGGCGCCTGAGCTGTTCTCCGGCGGCCGGGCCGAGCCGGCGGCCGATGTCTTCGCCTGGGCAGCGGTGGTCCTGTTCGCCGCCACCGGTCGCGACGCGTTTGAGGGCCCCACACCGGTCGCGGTGATCAATCGCCTGCTGACCTACCACCCCGCCCCTGGTGCGCTGCCCGCCGGGCTGCGCGACCTCGTCGCCGCCGCCCTGTCGAAGGACCCGGCCGCCCGCCCCTCCGCTCAGCGGCTCCTGCTGGGCCTTCTCCGTGGTTCCGGCGCCGGAAGCGCCCTGCTGACCGATGGCGCGCAGGCCGCCGTGGGGGTACGGGCCCCTGACAACCTGGCGGCGGAACCCGCGCTCGGCGCGGTCGCCGAGAGGGTGTACGCGGCGCTGCCGCCGGCCGAGCGGGAGGTGGCGCGCGAACTGTTGTTGCGCCTGGTGGATGTGCGGGACGGCGAAGATGTGCCGCGCAGCGCAACGCTCGACGAGATCGTCGAGGGGCGGCCCGACGCGGACACGGCCCGGCGCGTACTCGAGGCACTCGATCGGGCATCGCTGATCCGCCTGGGCGCCGGCACCGTCACCTTGGGCAAGGCCGCGCTGCTGCGGGCCTGGCCCCGCCTGCACGAGTGGATCAGGTCCGACCAGGAGTCCATCGATCGCCACCGTCGGCTCGGCGAGGCCGCCCGCCGCTGGGCGGCGAACGGGCGCCTGGCCGAGGACCTCCTGCGGGGCAGCGCACTGCACGCCGCGCTGGCCTGGACCGCGTCCACCCGCCTGACGCTCAACTCGATCGAGAACGAGTTCCTTCAGCACAGCAGCGCCGGCTCGGTACGGCAGAGCAGGCGGCGCCGGCTGCTGGCGGGAACGGTGGCTATCCTGCTCGTCGGCGCGCTCACCGGCGGGTTGCTTGCCTGGCAGCAGGCGCGCAGGAGCGAGGCGAGCGACCGGCGGCTCGCCGTCAGCGACCGGCGTCTGGTCGAGCAGCGTGCTCAGGCTGCCGCTCGCCGGGTTGCCCTGCAGGCCGATGCGTTGCGCGACAGCGACCCGGTGAAGGCGATGCTGCTGAGCGTCGCCGCCTATCGCATCGCCCCGGTGCCGGAGGCGAGAGCGGCGGTGTTCAGCGCACTGGCTCAGCAAGAGCAGCGCGTCTTCAAGGACCCGGCGCTCGCCAACGAGGGGCGGGCGCTCAGTGTCGACGGCCGGATATTGGTCAGCGCGGGTGCGGACAAGGTGACCGCCTACGACGTCAGCACCGGCAAGAAGGTCAGGACGTTCACCGGGGTCGGGCAGGGCCCTTTCAGCGTCGCGCTCAGCCCGGATGGTGACACCCTCGCGCTGGGCAGGAACGGGATCCACCTGTGGAGCCTGCGTACCGGAAAGCAGCTCGGCGAGGGAACCGCCGTGCCGAGAAGCAGCGGCCCGGACAAGGGCGATCCCAGCGAAATGAGGTTCAGCCCAGGAGGCGGCTACATCCGCTTGTTCCAGAATCGGGGCGGGCCGTACTTCGCGCTGTGGAACGTCGCGAAACGGCGGCTGGAGATTCCGCCGGAGACGCTGCCGGAGTCGGAGATTCTGGAGTTGAGCTCGGCGACTCTGGGCCCGCATGACGACTTCGGCGCCGTCGCCACCTACACGGGCGGGGAACACGCAGTGGTCGTGCTGCGGGCACTCCCCGAAGGCGGCCCTGTCCGGGGCAAGCGGCTCCCGGGGCACCTATCGGGCCGAATCCTCGCCTTCTCCCCCGACGGCGCCCACGTCCTGATCGCGGACGACGAGAAGACCAGGCTGTGGAGCCTGACCGAAGGCGACTGGGGTCGAGAGTTCTACGCCCCGAGCGAGGACGCCGTCTTCAGCGCGGACGGCACGCTGCTGGTCACCTCCGGTACCACCCAGCAAGGGACCACCGTCGCACTGTGGCGGGTGAAGGACGGCGTCCAACTCCTCAACCTGACCATCGACGCCGCGATCGTGGGACCGCCGAGAATCAGCCCCGACAACCGCACGCTTACCCTGCTCGACGAAACGGGACAGGTCACGGCCTACGACATCAGCCGGTGCATCCGGCAGCCCGACGTTCCGGCTGCCGACGCGGACAACAGGAGGGAGTTCAACGCCACCGGCGATGCCCTATTCGCCCTCGCCGGCGGGGTACTGCACAGGTGGTCGCTACCCGGCCTCACCGAGACGAGCCTGAAGATCAAGCCGGGCAGGAACGACGAGTTCGATGAACTGGGCATGGCCGTCTCCCCGGACGGCCGCACGCTGGCGACCAGCGTCCTGAACAATTCCACACCGAAGCTGACGCTGTGGGACATCGAGACCGGGCGCAAGCTGCGTGACGTCACCCTGAAAGAGGAGAACCCGGAGAAGCGCGAACTGCGGTTCAGCCCGGACGGCCGCTTTCTCGCCATCAGCTACGGCCGCCCCAACGACTACACCGGCCAGGGCCAGGTCGAGATCGTGGATGTCAGGCACCGCAAGCAGGTCATGCGGTTCAGGCAGGTCGCGGGAGGGTCCATGTCCTTAAGCGCCGACGGTAAGACCCTCGTCACCGCGGATGAGGGCGGCGTCGACGTGATCGACCTCGCCAAGAAGAAGCTGCTGCCACGGTCGAAGGGTCCGGGCACGCTCGCCAAGGGGTGGATGGTGCTGGCCCCCAAGGGGGGGCTCGCGGCGGCCCCGTACGGGGGCAGGGCAGTGGCCTTATGGAACACGCACACGTGGAAGCCGATCGGGCAAGTGCTCAGGCTGCCCGGAAGCGCGCTGGGTGGAAGGTTCTCCCCCGACGGACGGTTCCTGGCGGTCACACATGACACCCGCGTCACTCTGTTTGACGTCGCTGGCGGCTATCAGTTGGGCACCCCGCAGGTCGTCACCGTCGCCGAGTCGGCGGCGGACAATGCGCTGTCCCCTGTCATGGCCTTCTCCGCAGACAGCAGTGTGCTGTACGTGCTCGGAGGTGACGGCACGCTTCACGAACTGCCCGTCGACCCCGAACGCGTCGTACCTGAGGTGTGCCGGCGAGCGGGCCGGCCACTGAGGCCGGCTGAATGGCAGGAGCACGTGGGAGGCGAGGTGCCCTACGTGAAGACCTGCTGAGGTGCGGCCCTGTCGCCCGCGGTGGCGTCGCCGGGATCCTGATCTGCGCCGGGAAGATGGCGCTCGGGCAGTCCGGCCGGTCGCACTACGCGGCCGAGGGCGCCTCGGAGCTGCCCAAGGTGCTGCTCGGTGTGTCACTGGCCACGGTCGCCGTGCCGATCATCACGGCGATCTTCGGGTGAGCCCCTCCCTGCGGCAGCGGCGGAGGCTGCTCATTTTCCTCGGGGTCGCCGCGGTGCTGATCGCGGCAGGGGTGTTGCTGGCAGTGATGCCGGCCGCGCAGAGCTCCGCACCTGGCAGCTCGCCGGCCCCGTCGGCGCATGCTCAGCCCGCCGACTCCAGCAGGAAGGTGGACGTCGATGGTTGGCGGTGGGCGGACTTCCACGGGGTGCGCCTGCCGTACTCCGCCTCCGACGGCCCGCGCACGGTGGTCGGGGACCGGGCGTACGGCTTCGCCCCGAGCCCGGCGGGGGCGTTGCTGGCGGCGCTGCACTTGGGCATGCGGGCAAGCCCGCGCTGGGGGCCTGCGGTGTTCGAGCCGACCATCGCCGAGCAGTTCACCGGCTCGGACCGGCAGGCGTTGCTGCGGGCCGTTCGCGCCACCTACGACGGCGTCCGCGCCGTGGCGGGCGTCGCCGAGGGCGGGCCTACGTGGTGGAGGAGGCGTTCCGCTGGCAGGCCTACACTCCCGGTCTGGCGATCGTCGACGTGGTCGCGGCCGGGCCCGGCCGCGGCGGCGTCACCGTGCGGGATGAGATGACCGCGCTGAGATCCGAGGGCGTCGACGTCTTGGTCTGCGCGCTCACCCCGCCCGAACTTCAGGAAACCGGCCTCGGCGCAGAGGCGCAGGCTGCCCGTGAGGCCGGTCTGCACTTCGTCGCGATACCCGTCCCCGACCGCGATGTCCCCGATCTGCCCACGGTCCTGCCCGCTCTCCGGGAACTCGCCGAACGGCTGCGTGTCGGCGCCCATGTCGTCACGCACTGCCGCTTCGGCATCGGCCGCGCCTCCCTGCTCGCTGCAGCCCTCCTGATCCTCAACGGCGTCACCCCGGACACGGCATGGCAGCAGCTCCAGCACACTCGAGGACTTCCCGTCCCCGACACCGTCGAGCAACGGGAGTGGACCACCGCGCTGCTCAAGCACCTCCCGCTTGGCAGATCAGATTCCACATAATGACGGATTGACGTGCCCTTCGACCCCGGCAACGAAGCCGGGGCCGATGCCTTCGGTCGACTTCATGCTGTCGGACACGAGCTCGTCTCTAGGATCTGCCCCACAACAACTGGGCGGGCGGACGAGGATGAGCTCGCCGACCCGCCCAGGCCGCTCGTGGCGTGCCGACGAGGATGAGCTCGCCGGCCCGCCACCTGCTGGCTACCGCACCGTTAACTTCTGGTAGTTGGCGGCGTGGGGCTGGTAGGTCGGGTTGCCGGAGTATGCAACGTGGACCGTGTACGCCCCGGGCTGCAGATCGGCAGTCTGCAGTGTGACGACGGCCTCGCCGTCCGCCAGTGGCACGACCTGCACGGTGCCGCCGAAGGTGACGGTGACCTCGCCGGTCGGGGTCGGAGCGTTCTTCTTCTGCCCGCCCGCCGGCCCAACAGTCACGTTCAGCTTGAACGTGTCCCCGCGGACAACCGACGCCGGCGCGGTTTTCGCATGGACCTTGACGGCGTCCGGGCCGGAGGGCACCTCGAACGACGCCGTACCTTCCGACACCTTCAGGTAGTCGAAGCCGAGGTACTCGGCCTTGACCGTCCGGGTACCCGCAGGCAGACCCGTGGGCAGCGTGACCGTGGCCGCGCCGGCGTTCAGGTGGGCGAGCTTCGACCACGAGCCGATGCTGAACCGCACCTGACCGCCGGTCTCGAACCCGTCAGCTGCCTTGACTGTGGCGGTGGCCGTGGTCGTCTGGGCCCCGCTCGCGTACGGCTCGACAGCCACCTCAGTGGTGGTCGTGACGTCGCTGTTCGGGATCCCGCGGATGTTGTTCCACTCGCGGAGGGTGATCGGGATCACGGTGCCGTGACGCGGACGGGCGACGCCCGCGTTGGTCATCGTGATCGCCTTGGCGTTCCAGGTCGGAGCCTCGATGTTGTCGTGGCACGCGGCCTGGTATCCACCACCGTTCGTGTACCGGTCACCCCAGAGGTAGAACTGGCCGGGGCAGGAGGTGTCACCAGGGTTGGCCTTGAAGATGATCGGCCCCTCGTACCCCTGGTTGGCGACCCACGTCGTGCGCCCCAGAGCCGGAGCGACCAACGTCCAGTTGTTGATGTTGCTGTCCAGGAAGTCGGTGTGCTTTTCCGAGAAGATGTCCGAGCCCTGGTTGCCGGCCTCGTTCTTGGTCACGCGGTAGTAGTAGTCACCGACCCGGATCGCGGTCGTGTCGATCCGCGACAGAGGGGCCGGGTTCTGCCAGACCTTGGGACCGGAGAACGTCTGGAAGTCGCGCGTCGTGGTGTACCACATCTGCGCGTTCCCTTGACCGGTGCGGTTCACGGGGTCGTTCCACAGCGACTGTGCCCAGAACACGGCGTAGGCGCCGATCTCCTTGACCCACAGCGACTCGGGTGCGAAGGCGTTGCCTGCGTTGTCGGGCGCGACTTTCACGTGCCGCTGAGGAGTCCAATGCACGAGGTCGTGCGACTCGAACACCTCGATGTACTGGGTGTCGTTGATGGCGTATCCGCCCTGGTCGTACCAGTTCAGGTCGGTGGCGATCATGTAGAACGTGTCGCCGTCGGGTGAGCGGACGATGTGCGGGTCACGAAGGCCCTGGTCGCCCAGCTGGGAGATGAGCGACGGCCAGCCTCCGGTGAGACCGGTCCAGTCCAGAGCGGTGTTTCCGTTGGACGTTGCGAACATGATCTGCTCGCCGTCGGCGATCCCCTCGCCCTTGAAGTACCCCATGAAGTACCGCTCGTACTCCTCGGAACGGGGCATGGCAGTGATGGTCACCGGGAACGACTTCGTCTTCGAGGCCGAACCCTTGGTGATGGTCGCCGTCAGGACGGCGTCAACATCAGCACGGCCGAAGGCCGGGCGGGTCACCTTACCCGTCGGGGTGACGAGGTCGGTGGTCGACTTCCAGGTGATCGTGGATCCGAACTCGCCGGTGGCAGGGAGGTTGATGTTTCCGCGCACGTCGTCGGTGTCGTGCAGGGTCAGGTCGAACATGTCACGGTCGACCGCCTGCGCGTCCTCGAACGCGGCCTTCACCACGATGGGGATCTCCCGCGTGGTGACCTCTTGGGCGCCCTTGCGGACAGTCGCCGTGAGAGTGGCTGTCGCGTCGGGCTGCCCCTGCGCGGGTCGGGTGATCTTGCCGGTCACCGCAACCTTGCGTGCGCTGGGGAGGGCCGGCGGGGTGCGAACCTCGACGACCGATGGGTCCGAACTCGTCCACGTGATGGTTGAGCCCGCCACGGAGCCCACCTTGGGCAGAACGATGTCGCGTACGATCGCATTGGTCAGGCCGAGGTCGATGGCGTCGGCGTCGGCGTGAACGCCGTGGGAGACGGTCCTTTTCGCCAGGGCGAGTGTCTCGTCGGGGCTCACTGCCCGGTCGTAGACCCGGAAGTCCCGGATCGTTCCGCGGAACGAGTAGTGGCCCGACGTCTGCGAGCGAGCGAGGAAGTTGCAGTTGGTCCCCGCAGCGTTCACCGACGGCGCCGTGGTCAGGTTCGTCGACGTCGCGTGCAGCACGCCGTCGAGGTAAAGCCTGCCGGTCCAGCTCGTACCGTTCGCGTTCAGTGACTGGATGTAGGTGACGTGCGTCCACGCTCCCTCGGGCATGCGGACCCGGTTCTGTTGGAGGTTCGCCGAACCCACCGCGATGCGGAACCGCTGGGTGTTCGACGCGAAGATGGAGCCCTGGGCGCCGGTGTCGACGTCGCACGAGCCGGACTTCGCGCCGAAGCTCCACATCTGGTGCTCGCCGACGTTCGCCGGGTCGATCGACACGTCATAGTCGACGGTGAGGTTCAACATGCCGGCGGTGATGTTGTTCGGCAGCGCCACGTACGCACCGTCGAGGGCGCTCTCGTAGGAGTCGGGGTTGAACCTGACTCCATCTCCGGTCAAGGTCGCCTTCTCCGGATGCACGAGCGTGGCGTTCGCCGCCGAGCCCGCGCTACCCGAGTTGACCAGCGTCGTCCCACTGGTCTCGTCGAGGGCGAAGTGGTGCACCAGACCCTCGTTGAGCTTGTCCTCGGCAGCGTGCGAGGGCGTCGCTGCGAGCGAGACCGAGAGAAGCGCGCCCAGCACCAGGCCCGCGACACCTCTACCCTTGCGACTCAGCCTGTGACGTGACCTTGGCTGTCGCACTCTCAATTCATCCTCCTTGATCCGGTCGCTGTGGACACGTGGGGCAGGGCCCCGTTTGGGGCGGGGCCGACCGCACGCGCGGGAGAGGCGAAGCCCGAAAGGGTGGTCAGCGTGCCGGCGAGGCCCAGCGTGATCAGGACTCGTTGAGCGCTCCGACGAGACGAGGGCAGCACAGACAAAGGTTCACCTCGCTGTGAGATGTGAGGGACGGCGTGAACTGGGGGGATGGGGCTATATGTCGCAGGTGTCCGGGTCTTGAATGCAGACCATAACCTCCAGCGCCAGCGAAAGATAGCGTTAACAAAAGCAAGCTTTGTGCGTGAACCGCTGAAAGCTATGCGAGACCTGGATAAAGGTCTCATCCTTGTCAGCACTCAGCAGGCACCAAAGCGACCATAGGGACCGGGGTTACCGAGGCAGAGCCGGCTCACGTCACGATCCGAGCAACCCTCCTGTGACGTAGTGCGGTATCGACCGAATGGGGAGGCATGCCGTGACCCTGGTGCAGCTTCGTCCTCGCCCCGAACTCCTACCGCCGGCAGCCAGTCCTGGCGGTCTCGAAGAGGCGAGAGCCGTACCAGACCCTGCGGGCCGGGGGAGAAGTCGCTTATTGGCGCCAGCGCGGGGATGGCGCAGACCGTACGGCGGGCGTGCGGTACACGTCGCGCCAGGAGTGGAGTAGCAGGCGACGACCACGCAGGTGTGCGGGCTGTACCCGTTCGTCGCCGGCGCGGGCGCCCCGTCGATCGGCACCCCGATCGGGCGGCATCAACTGTCCGGTGAGGTCGTCTGCCTGGACCCGCTCACCAGGCTGCGCGCCGGTGGTGACCAACCCCGGAGTGTTCGTGCTCGGCCAGCCCGGCACCGGCAAGTCCACCCTCGTCAAGCGCCTGGTCGTCGGAGCCGTCGCGTTCGGCTCCACAGCCTTGATCCTCGGCGACACCAAACCCGACTACACCCCGCTGGTCGCCCACCTCGGCGGGCAGGTCATCAGCGTCGGGCGGGGGATGGACCGGCTCAACCCGCTCGACGCCGGGCCGCTGGCCGCCGCACTGCGGCACATGAGCGGGCCGCAGGCGCAGCGGCTGCGCTGGGAGGTGCGCGGCCGCCGCCTGTCGCTGCTGCTCGCGCTGTGCATGTTGATTCGGGAAAGCCGGATTACCAATTTTGAGGAGGTCGTGCTGGGCCGCGCGGTCGACCTGCTGGACGAGCGGCTGCGGCGTGAGCCGGCGGTGCCCGACGTCCTGGCGGTCATTGAGGAAGGGCCCGAAGCGCTGCGCTCGGCCGCCCGCGCCGACACCGACGGGACCTACCGGGAAAGGACGCGAGACCTGGTGTTCACCCTCGACCTGCTGTGCACCAGGTCGCTGGCCGGGGTGTTCGACGGGCCGACCACCCGTCCATAGGACCTGACCGCGCCGGCGGTCGCCATCGACATCTCCCGGATCGGCGCGGCCGGCGACAAGCTGCTCACCGCGGCGATGCTGTCCACCTGGGCGTACTCCTTCGCCATGGTCGACGCCTGCGCGGCGTTGAGCGATCTCGGCCTGGCGCCATAAACCGCCGCCCAGCTCTGCCCCCACGGGGACCTCTCCTTCAGCTGTCGGGCCGGCGGGCGCGACGAAGCTCGGGTTCGCGCTGCTTCTGCGGTTCTACGCGCTGAACGGCCGGTTCCCGACGGGCCGGGCGGAGTTCCCTGATCAGGTCGTTGCCTACGTCGCCCGGCTGGTGGACGTGCCCACTGCAGAGTTGGGGCTGTATGAGAGTGGGATGGCCGGACGAGATCGCCGCCGTACGGCCGCTCAGGAACGCGATGGAGGCCGAAGAGGTCTTCCGCCGCGAGGTGGTGGAGCGGCACGTGCTGCTCGCGCTGCCCCGGCCGGCGTTGGTTGAGCCCGAAGCTGTCTTCGCTGGCACAGGCGGCCACGGCGAGGCCGACGGCCGCGCCGGGCACGGCCAGGACGGCGTAGCGGCATCGGTAGCCGGTCTTCGGCAGCCCGTCGTGCGCGCCTCTGGATGAGCCTCCAGTTCCGGATCGCCCGCCCTGCGCTCCCTGGAACGCGTCCCCGGAACGAGCGAGTGGCGGAGCACCGATGTGCTCCGCCACTCGCCCTGCCGGGTGACCTGGATCTATGGAGAACCGTGCAGACCCATATGGGCCTGTGCGGGGCAGCCTTGCATGGGTGCCCGGACCGTCAGAAACGCTGCCAGGTGTTCTTGGTGCGCTGCTGGGACACCCCGGGCTTGGAGTAGTCGCACACCCCCTGAGGGAAAATCTTCCGCAGCCGTTCCCACTGCTCGTCCGTCCACTGCACCGCGTAACCGTCACGCTTCGGCTTGGTCAGCCGGCACGTGATGATGTCGGCGGTGACGTCCTCTCCCGCCACCTCCCGGGGGAAGGACGCGGTCGGGTACAGCCGCTCGCACTCGCTCGCCGGATCGCGCTCGAGTGTCTCGGCCACGAACCGCGGTTTCTCGTCGCGGGTGTTGCAGCCCTCGACCAGGGTGTTCGGCCGCGCGGTGGTGATCCGCTGAATCGGCTTGCCCCCGGGGCGGAGGCCGGTGAGGTTCGTCAGCCAGTGGTCCATCTGGGTCACGGCGTGCCGCACCAGCGCGCTCTCGGTGCTGAACAGCCCGTATCGGGCGTCCTCCAGCAGGCTGACGTGGTTGGCCGCCGTTCCGTTGGCCTCCTTCAGCCGTTCCCGCATGGAGAAGGTGTGGTAGCGGACGTGGATGTCGCCCCAGGACACGTCGTCCCAGTACGAGCGGTAGTCGATGATCGGCGTCGTGGCCAGCCCGCGACCGCCGCTGATCACCCGCCCGGTGCGGTAGGCGATCTTGGTGGCCGCCGGGTCGGCCTCGGTCCGCCGCGGCACGACGTTCGCGTCGGCGTCGAGGCCGCCGATGTGCTCGTTGAGGTCGAGGAACTGCTCCGGCGTGATGCCGCCGTCCTTCAGGGCGCCGAGCCCGTACTGGATGCCGACGTTGTCCAGCGGCCTGCGGGCGAAGCCGGTGGCCGGGTCGGCGCCGTAGACGTTGATCATGTGGTCGTAGACGCCGCAGCGGACGCCGGCAGGGTTGGAGTCCGGGTTGTAGCGCTGCTGCTCGGGGACGATGTCGCAGTCCAGCCGCGGGTCGATCCGGTTGGCGCCCCGCGACATGGCGGACACCATGGCCGCCGTCGCGAAGCCGGAGGCCTTGCGCTTCTGCTCGTCCGTCCACGGAACCGTCGTGCCGGAGGTGAAGTAGGTGTCGAGCAGCCGCGCGTCAGTGAGGAAGTTGACCGTGCTGATGCCGACCTCGGGGAACGAGCAGCCGACGACGATGCCGTCGAGGATGCCCGGGTAGTTGTCGGCGATCTGGTGGGCCTGGTACGACCCGCCCGAGCAGCCGTAGCCGATCGTGTGCACGACCGGCCCGTGCCTCTCGACGAACAGTTCCTTCGTCATCATCGCCGTCTCGGCCGCCGTGACGTCGTTGCAGTTGTTGCCGAAGACGTTCAGCGAGGACGACATCAGCGCGAACCCGCGGCCGAGCATGAACGCGTCGGTGACGGTGCCGGTGCCGCTGCCCGACCGGTACCACCCGCCCGCGCAGCCGCCGCCGAGAGTGAACACGGCCCGGCCGTTCCAGCCTGCGGGACGCACTGTGGGGGATGGCACGGGCTCGGCCAGCGGGTCGTGCAGCATGCTCATCTGGACCACCGCGCGGTTGGCGGTGGACGTCTCCATCCGGACGATGAACTTGACCGTGACGCCGAGTGAGTTCGTCGTGGTGGCCAGGTCGGAGGGGTAGGCGGTGGCGCCGGCCGGCCAGGGCTTGTACGCGTCGCCGGTGGTCCGGTAGAAGTAGTCGACCCGGGGGGCGATCGTGCAGTCCGCGTCGAGCGGCTCGCCGAGCCTGCCGCCGATCACCGGGATCGCGAACGCCGCGGTCTCGCAGGCGAACGGCCGCTCGTGCGGGCCGGAGAACACCGGGCCCTGGGCGGGGTGGTTGACCAGCGTGATCGAGGCGCGCGGCCCGCCGGGCGTCCGCGTGGTGACCTTGACCGTGTTCTCGCCCTCCCGCAGCCCGGTCACCAGCCCGAGGAGCTCGCCGGTGCCCGCCCCGGTCTGGAAGGCCGGTGTGACGTCGGTCTGGCCGTTCAACGTCACCTGGAGGCTCTCGCGCGAGACGGCGCGGGGCAGCTCGATCCGGAGCAGCGAGTCGCCTCCGGTCACCATGTCGGGCCTGCCGGAGATCGCGGAGATCCCGAGCTCGTTCGGCCTCGACTCGTCCGGCTTGGCGGTCACCGTGATGGTGACGGTCGCGGTCGAGCGCTCGGAGTCGTCGCCGATCCCGTAGGTGAACGTGTCGACGCCGACGTACCCGCGGTCGGGCTTGTAGCGGAACGACCCGTCCGCGGACGTCGTCAGGGTGCCGTGGGCCGGCTCGGACCACGCCGCCACCGCGGGCGTGACGCCGTCGGGGAAGCTGTCGTTGCCGAGCACGCCGGGCGCGTCGGCCACCAGCTCGGTCCCCTCCGTGACGGTGCGGAAGTCGTCGGCGGCGGTGGGATGCGGCGTGGGCGGTCCCTCACCGGGTGCCCGGACGACCATCTCGTACAGGCGGGCCACGTTCGTGCTGTGCCGCGACTTCTTTGTGATCACCAGACGGAGCGTGTCGGTCACGAGGTCGGTGCTGAAGGTGACCACCGGATTGGTGTTGTCGACCGCGGTTCCGACGGTCACCCAGCCGTTATCGGTCTGTGCCTCGACGGTGAAGTCCACCAGGACCGTGTCGGCGTACGGGTTGGGCCAGCCGGAACCGCTGTAGATCCCGACCGTGCCGACCCGGGTTTTGGCCGGGAACTTGATCGTCAGTGTGGGGGTGGCGTCGGTCGCCGACGACATCCAGCGGGAGGACTCCGCGCACAGGCCGTCGATGGCGTTCTTCGCGCCGTAACTTGAGCTGAAGGTCGAGGACGCCGTGACGGTCGCCCCCATCGCCCGATGACCGGTGCATTCGATGTCCGATGCCTGGGCGGAGTTCTGGGTGGTGGTCTCGGCCGACAGCGGTGGGGCGGTCAGATTGCCCGCTGCCAGCAGGGCGGTGGTCAGCAGCGCGATGACCGAGGACCTCAGGTGCATCCTCGCGGACACGACGTCTCCTCGTCTAAGTGGGTGGGGGGGTGAGGGGCCCGCCGGCCGCGTGGCCGGCGGGCCTGCGATCACTCAGGGGCCGTCGGGGTAGACGAGGTGGACCCGGATGTTGGTCCAGTTCTGCGGGCAGTTCGCCGCCTGGCAGGTGCTGGGGTCGTGCACTCCGGTGAACTCCGGGGTCATCTGCCAGGTCTTGCCGTAGTCGTAGGAGACCTCGAAGTAGGTGGACTCGCCGAGGTTGGCCGGGTCGAACGTGGTCCGGGCGTACATGCCGAACACCGGCGCGATCGCCTCCCAGCCGGGGGAGAACGAGGTCTTGCCATCGATGATGTACCGCTTGTCGAACAGCCGCTTCGGGTCGGCGCCGACCGGGCCGACGATGAGCCACTGGGGCCGGCCCATGAACGAGTTCTGGCCGAGGTCGTTGCTGAGGAACTTCACGTGGTTCGCCGGGACGATCTGGAAGCCGCCGCGGACGTTCTCGTCCCAGCTGAAGCCGACATACGGCGAGGTCGAGAAGGTCATCGCGCCGGGGTGGTTGGTGTCCATCTGGCCGATGTGGGCGAACTCCGTGCCGCCGAAGCGCCCGGTGCCCTGGACCCGCTGGACGACGTCGGCGACCTGGCGCTTCGCACCCCGGGCGTAGCCGACGTAGATCCCGCCGTTCTTCTTGTGCGTCTTCCCCGCGACCGTGTCGCCCGCGGCCCAGTTCTCGAACTCGATGTAGGTCGGCGAGGCGTTGCGCACCAGGGGCTGGTAGGCGGTGAAGCGCAGCTTCCTCGGGGGCGCCGCGTCCGGGTTGGCGCGGAAATGCTCGGCGATGGGGCGCCATGCCTGCTTCGCCTCGTCGAAGTAGGACAGCGGCGCGCCGGTGGGCAGCGAGCTCTTCCCGCCGAAGATGCCCGAGCCGCCTGGGATGTCGGTGTAGATGGTGTCGGCCAGCCAGTTGCCCCAGTCCGCGCCGATGTACCGGTCGGGCCGGATGTTGAGCAGGCTGGTGGTCCAGTCGCGCTCGCCGGTGGCCGGGTCGAAGTTCTCGTAGCGCAGCGGGTCGTAGCTCTCCTCCGGCCAGACCTTGGAGCGCAGCACGTAGACCGACGTTGCGAGCAGGTGTCCCGCGGTGCCGTCGATGGCGCGCGAGTACTTCGACGCCCAGAAACCGTCGTTGGCCTTGACGGTGGCGGTCGCCGGCCGCTGCACGTGCCCGAGCACGGTACGCGTGCCGTCCAGCGCGACGTGCTCGATGGCGCCGCCGGTGGAGTTGTCGATCTCGACGTGGAACTGTGCGACGAAGCGCGGGTTGTTCTCCGGCGTGGCGTGCGGGGGGATCGGCGTTCCCACCATGTTGCTGATGCCTACGGGAGGACCGCCGCGGTTGTCCCCGATGGGCGACGCGCCGGCCGCGGTGGCGGGGGCGAGCAGTGCCACCGTCGCGAGGCTCACGCACCACAGGCGGGCGCTACGACGTCGGCGGGTTGTCGTGATGTGGGGGGTGGCTTGCATGTTGTCCGAGCGGGCTGCTCGGCGATCGGGAACCACGGGATGGCCCCTCCTTCTGGTGTTGCGCATTATCGCGGCTGCAAGTGTCGGCCAGTGTTGCGACCCGATCAGTGCCTGTCAAGATCTGGTATTGACTGATAATGCGCAACACCACCATGATGTTGCGCATTATCGAGCCGGGGGCAGGCCTCAGGAGGTACAGATGATCACAAAATCGCGTGGCGCTTCGCGTCTGGCGGCCGGGCTCATCGCGGTGATGGTGCTGAGCGCATGCGGCGGCACCACCGCCGGCAGCGGTGGCTCCGGCGACGGCGCGAGCACCCTACGGGTCTGGTTCCCCGGCAATCTCGCCGAGGAGGTCTCCTGGGTGAACGAGAAACTGGTCCCCGCGTTCGAGGCGGAGCACAACGTCGACGTCCAAGTCGAGTTCGTGGACTGGGCCAACCTGGCCACGCGGCTGTCGACCGCCTTCGCCGGCGGCACCGCGCCCGACGTCTTCGGGCACGGCAACGCCGCGGCGGCCGGATACGCCGCCAACAACCGGGTGATCGCACTGGACGACTACCTCGCCAAGATGCCCGCCTCCGACGTGGAGGACCTGACGTTCCTCGACCAGGGCAAGGTGGGCGGCAAGCAGATCATCATGCCGCTGCGGGGCTTCGGCCACCTGCTCGCCTACCGCACCGACCTGTTCCAGGAGGCGGGCCTCGACCCGGCCACCCCGCCCGCGACGTGGCAGGACCTGCGCGCGGCGGCGGACAAGCTCGTCGTCCGCGACGGCGACAGGATCACCCGCTCCGGCGTGATCTTCCCCGCCGACGACCCGACGAGCATGTCGCAGGCGTTCGGCAGCTTCCTGTTCCAGGCCGGCGGGAACTTCGCCGACGAGAGCGGCAAGACGATCACCTGGAACTCCGACGCGGGCAAGCGCGCGCTCGAGTTCCTCGCCGAGTTCTACAACGGGCCGAAGGCGGTCTCCACCGGCCTGGGCGAGGCGACGAGCGGGGCGGGGGCGCAGCACCCGCTGGTCACTGGACGCGCGGCCATGGCCGTGATCGACGAGGCGACGTTCAAGAGCATCTACGAGCAGGCTCCCGACGTCGCCGCGAAGATCAAGCTGGCCCCGCCGCTGAAGGACACCACCGCGGCGTCGTTCGGCGGAGCCGGCAACGGGCTGTTCATCAGCGCCGACTCCGGCCACAAGGACCAGGCGTGGGAGTTCATCGAGTTCCTGCTCACGCCGGCGAACGCCAAGGCGTACGTCCAGGCCGTCGGCGGCATCCCGGCGCGCGCCTCCCTGGCCGCCGACCCCGAGCTCGCCGCCCAGCAGTACATCAAGCCCTACATGGACGCCGCCGCCCAGTTCCGCGGGAACCCCAACATCGCGACGTGGACGCAGCAGCGCGAGGCGCTGGCCAAGGAGATCGAGGCCGTGCTGCGCGGCAAGACGTCCGCCGCCGAGGCGCTCGACCGCGCGGCGTCGGAGGCCGCGGCCCTGGCGAAGCAGAACTGATCTGCCGACTCGAACGGATCTCCGAACGGATGAAGCTCCATCATGGTGACTGAGACCCGGCCGCCGGGAACGTCCTCCGGGCCCGAGCCCGTGACGGCACGCCGGCCGAGGCGGAGCCCGCTCCGCTCGGCCCAGCGCAGAGCGGGCTGGATCCTGGTCCTGCCCGCCGCCCTCGCGCTGTCGCTGGTCACGATCGTGCCGATCGGGTACGGCTTCTACCTGAGCCTGACCTCGTACAACCCCGTCGAACGCGGCGGGCCCAGGTTCCACGGCCTGGACGGCTACCTCGCCGTGCTCCAGTCTGGCGAGTTCTGGCACGCGATCTGGATCACCGTCCAGTACGCGTTCGGCACGCTGATCCTGGCCGTGCCGGCGGCCCTCGCCCTGGCGCTCCTGGTCAACGGCCGGTTTCCCGGCGTGGCCCTGTTCCGCGCGGTGCTCTACCTGCCGCGGGTGGTGCCGCTGGTGGCGGTGAGCATGATCTGGCTGTGGCTGTACTCCCACGACGGGCTGTTCAACTACCTGCTGGACCTGGTCGGGCTGCCACCGGTGGACTTCCTCACCGACGAGGACACCGCCCTGCTGTCGCTGATCGGGATGCGGGCCTGGAAGGCGCTCGGAGGCAGCATGATCATTTTTCTGGCGGGGCTCCAGGCGGTCCCGGTCTCGCTGATGGAGGCCGCGTCCGTGGACGGCTGCGGGCGCTGGCGGACGCTGCGGCACGTGATCCTGCCGCTGCTCGTGCCGATCACGACGTACGTCGTCGTGGTCGACCTCATCTACCTCGCCCAGTCCTTCTCCGAGATCTACGTCCTGACCTCAGGAGGTCCGCTGTCCTCCACGACCGTCCTGAACATGCTGATCTACAACGAGGCATTCGAGCACTACAGGCTCGGCAACGCGAGCGCCATGGCGTTCCTGCTGTTCTGCCTGATCTTCGGCCTGGCCTACCTCAGCATCCGCACAATGGCGAGAGGAGGCCGGCGGTGAACGCGCGAACGGCCCGAGCGGGCAGCGGCCGGCGCAGGGCGCTCCTCACCGGGGTGGTCACCCTGCTGGTGGCGATGCCGTTCGTGTGGATGGTGTCGCTGGCCTTCAAACCGCCGACCGAGGTGTTCAGCTACCCACCGAAGCTGCTGCCCGACCAGCCGACGCTGGACAACTTCGCCTACGTCTGGAACTCCACGAACATCCCCGGGGCGATGGCCAACAGCCTCATCGTGGCGACGCTCACGGTCGCGGGGAACTGCGTCGCGGCGACGGCGGCGGGCTACGCCCTGGCGCGGATCGACTTCCGCGGCTCGCGCCTGCTGTTCACCACGGTGCTGGGCAGCGCCATGGTGCCGTCCATCGTGCAGCTGATCCCGCTGTTCCTCATCGTCAAGGGCTTCCCGCTGGCCGGCGGCAACGACCTGTTCGGCCAGGGCGGCAGCGGGCTGCTGGACTCGCACGTCGGGCTCGTGCTGCCGATGCTGGTGCAGCCGCTCAACATCTACCTCGCCCGTCAGTACTTCCTCGACATGCCGGGCGAGCTGGCGGAGGCCGGCCGGCTGGACGGCGCCGGAGAACTGCGCATCTTCTGGCAGATCTACATGCCGCTGGCCCGGCCGATCGTCGCCACCATCGCCATCCTCTCCTTCACCGGCGCCTGGGAGGACTTCCTGTGGCCGCTGGTGGCGGTGTCGTCGCCGCAGATGCAGACGCTACCGCTGGCGCTCAGCTCGTTCGCGGGCAGCGGCGTGACCCAGTACGGCCCGCTGATGGCCGGGACGTTCATCGCGATCGTACCCGTACTGGTGATCTTCGTCGCGGGCCAGCGGCACTTCGTGCAGGGGCTGGGCGCGGGAGGGGTGAAGGGATGAGTCACAGCAGACCGGTCGTGACGCTGCTCCCGCTCGACGACCGGCCCGTGAACACCGGTCACGTCGCCGGGCTGGCCGGCGCCGCCGGGACCCTGCTGCGGCTCCCGCCGGCCAGGCTCCTGCCGGCACGTGGCGTACCCGCGGACATGGACGGCACGTCCCGGTGGCTGGAGGACGCCGCCGCCGACAGCGACGCCGTCGTGGTCAGCGTCAACCAGCTCGCCCACGGCGGATTCGTCGCCTCGCGGCGCACCACCGAGCCGCTGGCCCGGACGCTGGCCCGCCTGGACGTGCTGCGGCGCATCCGGGCGGGCAGGCCGGACCTTCCCGTCCACGCCTTCGTGACGCTGATGCGGACCAAGAAGACCGACGGCGCCGGAGCCGAGCCGGAGTACTGGGACCGGCACGGCCGGCGGTTCTTCGCCCTGTCCGAGGAGCTCTACCGGGCCGAACACGGACGACCTGACGCGGTGGCGCACGCCAGGGCGAAGATCCCCGAGCCGTTCGTCGCGGACTTCTTCACCCGGCGGATGCGCCTGCACGCCATGCATCTGGCCTGCGTCGAGCTGGTGGTGGAAGGAGTCGTCGACACGTTGTCGATCCTGGTGGAGGACAGCACGGTCGAGAGCGTGTCCACGAGCGAGCGGGAGTGGCTGGAGTCCTGGATCGGCCGCCTCGGCCTCGGCGACCGGATCGGCTGCTACCCGGGCGCCGACGAGGCCGGCGCCGTGCTGACCATCCGGGCCGCGCTGGAGCACGCCGGCCTGCGCCCGAGGGTGGCGCTCGCCTGCCTCGACCCGGACGCCCTCGGACGGATCGCGGCCTACGAGGACGTGCCCGTCCGCGACACGATCGCCGACCAGGTCGCCGCCATCGGCGCGGTCCTCGTCGAGGACGCCGACCAGGCCGACCTGGTGCTCGCGGTACACCCCCCTGGCCTGCCCCCGCGCGACTGGTGCTCCGGGCCGGACCAGCCGGAGCGGCCGTCCGGCGATGCGGTGCGCCTCGCCGGACGGGCGCGAGACCTGCTGGAGGCTGGGCGCCCGGTCGCGGTGGCGGACGTCGCCGACGCCAATGGCGCCGACCCCGCGCTGGTCATGGCGTTGCGCGACGCCGGCCTGCTCCCGCGCCTCGCCGGGTACGCGGCGTGGAACACTGCGGGCAACACGATCGGTAGCGCGCTGGCCCAGGGGTGCAGCCGTCTGCTGGCCCGCGGCGACCGGCAACTGGCCGAGCACGCCCGCACCCTCACCCACCGTCTGCTCGACGACTGGGGGTATCAGACCTCCGCGCGGCGCGGGTTTCTCGCCGCCGGGACGGCCCTCCGGCCGGACCAGGTGGAGCGGGAACTGGGCGATCTTCTCGAGGCCCTCGGCCCGCCGGCCGACAAGTTCGGAATTGCGCCCGGCAGCGTCTGCTTCCCGTGGGATCGTCCGTTTGAGATTTCCTTTGAGTTGGAGCACCTCGAGGAAGGGAACGATCGCCGGTGAAAGACGCACCCCGCCGCAGGCCGCGCCAGTCCGACATCGCCAAGCTGGCCGGTGTCTCGCAGACGACAGTCTCGATAGTGATCAACGGCAGGCATTCGGACAGCATACGGATCCCCCCGGAGACCAGGAGGCACGTCTTCGAGGTGGCCCGGTCCCTGGGCTATGCCGTCGATCCGGTGGCGCGCAGCCTGGCCGGCGGGATGAACCACCTGATCGGCGTCTACACGTTCGAGTCGCTGTTCCCGATGGACCATCACGACTTCTACTACCCGTTCCTGGTGGGGATCGAGGCCGCGGCCGAGGCGCTCGGCTACGACATGCTGATGTTCACCAGCGCCACCGGCTCGGATGGCGGCAGGTCGATCTACCGCGAAGGCGTCAACCGGCTGGGGCTCGCCGACGGGTGCGTGCTGCTCGGCAAGGAGACCAACCGGGACGACCTCGTCCGGCTCCGGGACGAGGGGTTCAGGTTCGTGCTGATCGGCCGTCGTGACGTGCCCGGCCCCGTCACGTACGTCACCGCGGACTACGCGAACGCGACAGGCAAGGTCGTCGACCACCTGGTGGGCCTCGGGCACGAGCGCATCGCCTACCTGACGGCGGCGGATCCGGGCGAACCGTCCGCCGACCGTGACGCCGGATTCCTGGCCGCGCAGAGCCGACACGGGCTCGACACCGACGGGCTCGTCCTGTCGGTCCGCAAGGAGGAGGGGCCGTCAGCCGAGGAGGTACGGCACCTGCTGGAGGCCGGGGCCACCGCGTTCATCGCCCACGAGTCGGTGGTCGCGCTCAGGCTGCTCGACCTCCTCGCCGGGATGGGCGTCGACGTGCCGGGCGCGTGCTCGGTGGCCGCGCTCAGCGACGCGCCGGACGCCGTGCCGGGTCCGGAGCTCACCTGCTTCCGGATACCGCGGCGGGAGATGGGGATGCGCGCGGTCGAGCTGCTGGTCCAGCAGCTCGAGTCGGAGGAAGAGATCGAGCCGCAGGCCGTCGTGCTGCCATGCGCCTTCGTCGCTGGACAGACCAGCGGCCCGAATCGAAAGGAATCATGAGTGACCGAGTTCCGCGCAGACGTACTGGTGGTCGGCGGGGGGTTGGGCGGCGTCGCGGCCGCCCTGGCCGCGGCCAGGAACGGCGCGCAGGTGGTGCTCACCGAGGAGTCGGCCTGGCTGGGCGGGCAGCTCACGACGCAGCTCGTCCCGCCCGACGAACATCCCTGGATCGAGGCCTTCGGAAGCACCGCGAGCTATCGGCGGCTACGCGACGGCATCCGTGAGTACTACCGGCGCGAGTACCCGCTGCGGTCCGAGTCGAGGTCGCTGCCGCACCTGAACCCCGGCGCGGGCCGGGTCGGCCCGCTGTGCCACGAGCCGCGGGTGGCCCTGGCGGTGATCGACGCCATGCTCGCTCCGTGGCAGGCGGGTGGGCGGATCACCGTGCTGCGCCGGCACGTCCCGGCGACCGCCCAGATCGACGGCGACCACGTGACGGCGATGGGCTTCCACGACCTGGAGACGGGCGGCGACGTCACCGTCACGGCCAGGTTCGTCCTGGACGCCACGGAGACCGGCGACGTGCTGCCGATCACCGGCACCGAGTTCGCGACCGGCGCCGAGTCGCGGGCCGACACGGGCGAGCCGCACGCCGCGGCGATCGCGCGGCCGGACAACATGCAGGCCGTGTCGGTGTGCTTCGCCCTCTCGCACCACGCAGGGGAGAACCACGCGATCGACAAGCCGGACGACTACGCCGCATGGCGGGCGCTGGCTCCCGAGTGGTGGCACGGCCCCCAGTTCGGCTGGGTCGCCCCGCACCCGCACACGCTGGAACCCCGGCGCTATCGCTTCACTCCCAACCCGGATGACGACCCGACGGGCATCATCGCCGACCAGAGCAAGGATCCGGGGTCGGACGAGCTCTGGACGTTCCGGCGGATCCTGGCCCGCAACCACTTCCGGCCGGGCGCGTTCGACAGCGACATCACCATCGTGAACTGGCCGATGATCGACTACCTGGGCGGGCCTGTCATCGGCGGCACCGCCGAGCAGAACGCGGCCCACACCGCCGCGGCGCGGGCGCAGAGCCTGAGCTTCCTCTACTGGCTGCAGACCGAGGCGCCCCGGCCCGACGGCGGCACCGGCTGGCCCGGCCTGAGGCTGCGTCCCGACGTCACCGGCACCGCCGACGGCCTCGCGATGCGCCCGTACATCAGGGAGTCGCGGCGGATCCGCGGGCAGTACCGGATCGTGGAGCAGGACCTCGCGGTGGCCGTACGCCCCGAGGGGGCTGTCTCCTATCACGACAGCGTCGGGATCGGCTCGTACCGGATCGACCTGCACCCCTCGACCGGCGGAGACAACTACATCGACGTACCGGCCTGGCCGTTCCAGATCCCGATGCGCGCGCTGGTTCCCGAGCGCGTGCGGAACGTGATCGCCGCGGGCAAGAACATCAGCACCACGCACATCACCAACGGGTGCTACCGGGTCCACCCGGTCGAGTGGAGCGTGGGCGAGGCGGCCGGTCACCTGGCGTCGTTCTGCGTGGCCCGGGACACCGAGCCGCACCAGGTCACCGCGACGCCGGGCTTGCTGGCCGAGGTCCAGGAATCGATGGCCGCCCAAGGCATGGAGCTGGGCTGGCCGAATGTCACCTACTACTGAGGCGGGGTTCTCAAATGCGTTTGCCCGAATCGCGGCTGGCCGTCCTGGTCAGTCTGCCGCGCAATGAGACCGCTCTCGCGCAGGCGGCGTCGCGTGCGGGAGCCGACGGCCTGAAGGTGCACACGAACGTACGGCACCGGGCCTCGGGGACGGCTTTCGGCCCGCTGGACGCCGAGCGTGAGCGGCTGCGCGGCATCCTCGCGCTCGGCATCCCGACGGGCCTCGTCGTCGGCGCGGCCGGATCAGTGTCGATCGCGGAGATGCTCGCGGCGCGGGAGATGGGGTTCGACTACTTCGACGTCTACGCGGCCGACGCGCCCGCAGGCTATGTCGAGGCATGCGGGCCGGTGACGCCCATGGTGGCCCTGGGGCCGGGCGACGGCCCATCCCAGGCGCGGGCCCTGGCGCGGCGAGGGAGCCGGGCGCTCGAACTGTCCACGCTCGAACCCGAGAGGTACGGCACGCCGCTGACGCTGGCGACCCTGGCGAGGCTGGAGGCGGTGGCGTCGGCCGTCGACATCCCCGTCATCGTGCCGAGCCAGCACGCGCTGCTGCCGGACGACCTCGCGCTCCTCCGGGAGGCGGGCGCGGCCGCGGTGCTGCTGGGGGCCGTGGTGACGGGCGCTGACACGGCGGAGTTCGGTGCGCGAATCGCGCCGTACGTCGACGCCGCCCTCTAGTGCTGTGACCGGAAACGATCACCTGGTTCGCGCGTAGTCCGCAGTGCCGATTGGATGTAGATCACATCCCAACGGCCCGGGGGCGCGGTGGCAGAACCGGTCAGAGTGCGCAGGCTGACCGACCAGGAAGGCCAGAAACTCCAGCAGATCGTCCGCCGGGGCAGCACCAGCTCGGTGCGGTACCGGCGGGCGATGATGGTGCTGGCCTCCGCGGGCGACAGCACCTCCCGTAGCCGCTTGGCCTCGGCTTCCTCCATTTCGCGTCCGTGCCCCCTGTGCTACTCTCCGTGACATAAGCCCCGGTATTGCCTCTGCTACGGCACGCAGCCGGGGCACAGCTTTTGGTGGACAAGGCTGCCGCAGCGGCCTTGTCACGTGGCGAGCAACGCCTCATTCGCAGGCTCGCCGGCATGGATGTGTCGCTACACCCAGGCCGCGGCACGTGAGCCGGGTCCCGGGACCGAAGGAGCCGGTCATCCCCGGGCACGCGTTCGGCGGATGGTTCCTGCTCATCGCGCTGTGGGGCCTCGCCGCCGTGACCCTGGCGTTGTGGGCGGCCGCCGGGCTCGCCGCGCTCCTCACCGGCGGCACGGTCGCCCCGCTGGGGACCGGGTTCGTCGCCGACGTCCTGCATGGTCGTACGGCTGACGCCTGGCCGGGCACGCCCACCTGGGCGGTCGCGGGGATCGCCGCGGCGCTGGCCGTGGCCGCCGCCGCGGTGGCGCTGCCGGTGTGCCGGGCGGTGCTTCGCCGGCTTCCCGCTGCGGGGGATCCCGTGGCGGCGCTGGCCCGCAATCCGCGGCTGGCCGAGTTCCAGGCCCTGCCCACCGCGCGTAGGGCGATCCGGCGGCCCGCGTCACGTTCTCTAGCACGGCGGCACTGCGACCGCCGACGCCGAAGCGGAGCCCCCAGCCCCGCAGGCGTCGGCGCCGTCGTTGCGCGGCCGGGCATTGGCAAGACGAGCCTGCTGAAGCGGTTCCGCGCGACCGCCGACGTGCCGGTCGGCTGGGGGTCGAGTCCCGACCACGAGACCGCGCCCGCCCTGTGACCCTGGAACGGGTCCTGCGCGACCTCGCCGCCGCGGCACGCCTGGGCGAGCCCGTCGTCACCATGGTCGACGCCGGCGGCAGGCCGCTGGCCGTGCGCACCCGCTCGGCCGTACGCACCGAGGCGGGCTTCGACCTGCTGCTGCCCGCGGGTGTCGAGGCCGTCGCCGGGCCGGTGTGCCTCACCTTCCATCGGCACGGCCCGGGGATGGAGTGGCAGGAGAACGTGGTGTTCGTCGGGACCGCGACGGGGGAGGGCGACCGGCTGTGCGTACGGGTCGAGCGGGCCCTGAACGACTGGAGCCTCGCCGGGAGCCGTCGCGAGCGTTCCGGTCGTTCCTCGGACAGGGCAGGATGCTCAGGAATCGCCTGCGCGCCGAGGCCGGGCGCCGCGGCCGGGCGCCGCGGCCAGCCCGCCCCGTCGTCCGCCGCCCCCACGCTTGACTCCGTCCGCGGATCCGCCGGAGCGTGACGTCCTGCGCCGGGTACGGTTCAGCCATGAGCGCGCAGCCGGTTCATGATCCGCGATTCGATCCGCAGACGATTCTCCAGGCGCTGCCGGAGAGGTGGCGGCCGGTTTTTCTCGCGCAGTATCGAGAGGCATGGGAGGCGGCCCGGGAGCCGGGTGAGTACCACCGGCTACCCGAACTCCTCAATCTGTGGTGGCTGAACTCGATCGCATTCGCCGATCCCTCCTATGAGCAGCGCGCGCAGGAGGCGGCTCGTGGGGTCGGCGAGTTCGTTTCCCTGGAGGAGGCCATCCCCGACTGGGAAGAGCGAGTGGCACAGGCGCGGCGGGCGTGACCTACCGCGTACGCCTTGCCGCGGCAGTGCTCGCGAGGATGAAGAACCTGCCCGACGCCGCGCTGAACGCTCTGGTGGAGCGGACCGCGACACGACCTTCGGCGATTTCGGTCTCATCCATTTTCATGTAGACGAACAGGCTGAGTTGATCACGGTGTACGAACTGGTCTGGGCGGGTTGATCGCCGTACGGCAGCATGGCGGGGATGGAGAGGAACCGATCACGGGGGACGCGGTCACTGTTGCGTACCTCGGAATTTCCCGAAGGGCTACCACGCGAAGAACGACAACCACCGGACCAGGACCGAGGTGTACGACGTTATCAAGGCCCAGGCCCCGCGGTTCGACACGACGTTCCTCGCGAAGGAGAACGCCTACGACTCGGTGCGGAACAAGGGGGACCTGTACCTGTACCGGATGGCGTGGTTCTTGCACTTCAAGGAGATCGCCAAGTAGGTCACCGTGCAGGGGGACACCCTCTACGTCGTGGTGGCGACGCTGCTGGGCACCTCGGCCCGCAAGCGGGCGTTTGAGGCCGCCATCAGGGAGGTGTGCGAGGACCACGCGCCGTCACGCCGCGACGTGGTGGTCTGCCACTGGGACTCCTGCACGAGCTGGGGCCTGCAGGTGGCCGACTACGGGCTGTGGGCGGAGGTCTCAGGCTGATAGGCCAGACCTGAGCCCTGCCTGTCCATGCAGGCCAGAGGCATATACGTTGGATTTCCCGCCGAAGCTACGGAAACCCCAGGGAGTCCGATTCCTCCCCCGCCTGAAGGCGGGGGTTTCCTCGGAGGTTTCCGATGAACGGCGCCGGGCGCGGCCCCCTGCCATCGGTCAGGGGGTCGCGCCCGGCGGATCAGAGGGGATGGTTACTTGAATTGGAATTTGGCGGTGTGGTCGGTGCCGTCGGACAGCCTCAGGTGGAGGGTGCGGCAGGTGCCCGCCCATGCCTTGTCGGTCTTCCACACATAGGTGTACTGTCCGCTGCCCGCGTCGTAGGTGAGGCCGGAGGTGCTGGTGGTGGTGGTCTCGATCGGGTTCGTCGTGCTGCCGTCGCAGGCGGTCCGCTCGGAGGACGGGGAGCCGGTGGCGAGGATGTCCAGGCCCTGGCCGCCGCCGAGGGAGAACTTGACCGGGATGGCGCGCCCGGCGTTCACCGTGTTGACGATCGGCAGGTTGTTCACGGGCTGGAAGAACCCGGTGAAGGGGAAGGCCGGGGTCGGGTTGCCGACCTGGGTGGTGGTGGTGTCGGTACCGTTAATCCAGTTGCCGGAGGCGGAGGCGGAGGCGGTGACGGTCCCGGCCGCGGTGGGAAGCACGGTGAGGGTGATCGACACCGGCATGTCCAGCATGGCGAGGTTCCAGCAGTGGGCCGTGGTTCCCTGGATGTCGCACGCCCAGAACCAGTCCGAGGTCTGCGCGGCGGTGAAGGTCGCGGCGGCGCCGGACAGGGTGATGGTGGTCTCGTAGGCACCGTCGCCAGACACGCTGTTGGGGAGGTCGACGGTGTAGGTGTAGCCGGTGTCCACCGGGACGGGTCCGGCCGGGCCGGTGATCTGGACGAGGGAGTCGGCGTGCGCGGGGCTCGCGACGGCCAGCAGTCCGAACACGGCGCTCGCCGCGGCGAGCACGGCCAGGCGGCCACGCCTACCGCGGCGGCTCGGCGATGCGGTGACGGTGGGACGAGACATGAAGTGCCCTCCATAAGGGGGTTGCTGCCGTGCTGCGACAGACTCTCCTGGCCTGTCACAACGCAGCATCGGCATAGGACGCACCCGTCACCAAACGCAGACGGTGACGGAAACCCACCACACGCAGACCTCGTTCCCCCGCGACATGCGGTCGGCCTCCGAGCCGAACCACGATCCCCGAGCGGTCACGAAGGCGAACAGTCCGCAAACCGTGAGCTATCAAACTGATCATCTCATAGACTCCCAAACCGCACCCCCGCCTTTACCCAAGTGCCTGCTGACGGGGTTCTCGGTCGGGTTCGAGGTGGGCAATTGCGCCAGCGAGCACATGCTGGAGGCCCACCTTCGGCTCGGCAGGTTGCTGTCGGTGTACCTGCACACGAAGCGTTTCGGCACGTGGGTGCAGCGGCGGCTTAACCCGACCGGCTACGACTCGCGTGAGGTGCGCCTGGCCTAGCAGGTGATCGACATGCGCACCCCGGAGGGTATGCAGCGCGCCCGGATCGGTGACTGGGTGGTGCGTGACCCGGCCGGGGAGTTCTTCCCGGTGCTGGGGTCGGTGTTCCCCCGCCGGCTCGAGAAGCCAACCGAGCCCGACCCTGAGCCCGAGCCGGACGAGGCGTGACCGGCTGGTGGTCCTGGCTGCTGACGGTCGTCGGCATCACCGGCTTGTACTTCGCGGGCCGACGTCAGGCGTTCGGCTGGGCGATCGGGCTCGGCGCGCAAGTGCTCTGGCTGTCGTACGCGATCGCCACAAAGCAGTGGGGATTCATCGTGTCGGCGTTCGCGTACGCCGCGGTGTACGGCAGGAATTTCGCGGCCTGGCGGCGCGAGCGGACGAAGGAGCGCACGTGAAACTGCCGGTGGAGCGGGTCGCCCGCGTGTGCCACGAGGCGAACCGCGTGCTGCAGATCGCGCACGGCGACCCGGCGGTGTCGCCGCACTGGGACGAGGGGTTTCCGTAGCTTCGGCGGGAAATCCAACGTATATGCCTCTGGCCTGCATGGACAGGCAGGGCCCAGGTCTGGCCTATCAGCCTGAGACCTCTGCATAAGCGCAGGTGAGAGGCGTATCCGTTGGATCCTGCGCCATTACTACCGAGGACCCCTGGTAGGTCAACTTGCCTCGATACCCTCGGGGCATGGCTGGCCCCGTGTTGGTGATTGAGCTACCGGAGCGAGTACCCGACGCGGCGTTGGGGGAGCTACGCGGACTTCTCTCCGGTCTGTCTCCTCGGTTCGAAGAGCCGCGCCCCGGCGAGTACGACATCAAGGTGTCCGCTAGGCGGCTGGGGGTCGGGGAGGACGACACGCCGGCCGAGTATCGGCCTTTCATCGTCTCCGTGATGGGACCGGGCATCGGAGACGTGGAGATCTTCGAGGCCGAGCACGCAGACGAATCGGATCTGGAGCCGATCATCGGCTTCAAACCGACGCACGCCGTGGACGTCATTTCGATGTGCAACAGCCGGATCGACCACATCATCACGGCGCTCTTGACCGCCGCGATCATGGATGTGATCGGAGGCGTCGCCGGCGTGGAATTTCGCGAGGACCTGGCACAGGTTATCGCCGGCCTTCCGGGCCTGGTCAGGCTGGTTCCGGATCCCTGGCAGGTTGCCTTCGGCACGTCGGATTTCCTGCGGGCATGGGCCGCCCATCCAGACTTCCGCCTCCTCAAATAGGTCCTTGCCCAGCTCATGCTAAGTGTCGCAAGGGAGATCGCTCGTACGGGAACGCATACAGCAACGCCGCCTTGCACAGGCACATCCCACCGGCCCGTATCTACTGGTCGAAAAGGGCAAGAAGGCCTCTACGTCGTGGCCGGCTCCCGTTCGCAAGCAGGAAGTCAGGTGTGGCGTGCCAACGGGAACCGGGTGCCGCTGCCGGCCCTGAGCAGGCCAGGCGCCGAGAGGTGTCAGAACCGACGACGTGCCGATGCGATCGCCGTCACCGCCAGAATCAACGCGAACACCACGCCCAGAACGAGAAGCATGAAGCCGACCAGCAGGTTCCAATTCCCTAAGCCGTCGATAACCGGAAGTGTGGGGTCCACGTAATACACAACGATCCACAGGATGCCAATGATCCATGAGGCGGCCATTGCCAAAGCAGGCCATCGCGATGGGCGCCTGGTGTGCTGCGACGAGGTGTGGTCCGTTCCTTCATCAGAGTAGGGGGCAGACACTCGTTTCACCTCTCTGGTAGGCGGTAATGCGTGCATACCGAGCGCGATCGCCTGTAGGGCGCCAAAGCGAGGCTATCCCACAGCGGCTGACGGGATAAGACCTCTTCGTATTCTGTCCCCAGAGGCCCCGGGGGTCGTCCTCGCAATCAGCCGGTTCGCTAAAGTTCGGTCACGCCACCACCTCGCTACTGGTCGGCAAGCTGTCCGCGGCCGGCAGGCAGAACGCGCTCGCCGCAGCGCTCAAGGAGTACGGGGCACTGCGGCGCACCATCTACGCCGCCCGATACCTCGCCGACCCGGCCTACCGGCGCAAGATCTCCCGGCAGCTGAACAAGGGCGAGTCGTTGCACGCGCTCAAGCGAGATCTGCTCTACGCCCACGAGGGCGCCATCCGAGCGCGGCACCTCGAAGCTCAGACCGAGCAGGCGTGGTGCCTGACGCTGGCCACCAACGCCGTGGTCGTCTGGACCACCGAGTACTACGGCCTCGCGGTCGAGTCGATGCGCAGGGCGGGACGCCGCATCGACGACGAGGTCCTGGCCCACATCTCCCCGGCGCACAGCGAGAACATCAACTTCTTCGGCGCAATCGAGGTCGACATCGAAGGTGAACTCGCCCAGCTCGGTCCCACCGGCTATCGGCCGCTGCGCGTCCGCGACACGCTGTTCTGACGGGCTTCCCTCACGGGGCGCACTCGGCGTCGGGGGCATTGCCCCCTCAGGGCCCCTTCAGTAGTAGGTGCCGAAAAAACAACGCTTAGCTGCGTCGGCGCTGGGAGAGGTAGGTACTCGCGGATCTTGCCGGGCACGTGCGGCCGCTGGGCGCCGAGCGAGATGCCCAAGCGTCGGGAACTGGTTGGCGATCTCCAGCGCGGTGAGGGGGCCTGGCGCTGTAGCTGTGTGACCTGGCGTTTGCGAGGGTGAAATCGAGATCCGGTCGGTGGTGCTCGAGCCCGCCGAGTACGCCGTGCTGAGTCCGGAACGCGAGGACTACCTGCGGACGCGGATCGCGCACCGATTAGGTTTCCGCGCCGCGCCCGTCTGTACGTGTGAGATCGACTCACGGGAGGCTGGCACGATGCGGAAACTGATCTTCGGCATGAATGTGACCCTGGACGGCTACATCGCCGCGACCGGCGACGACATCGGCTGGAGTGGGGGGGAGGGACCGGACTCGTCGCCGAGCGACGAGCTGTTCCAGTGGTGGTCCGACCGGGTGGACGCGACGGGCCTGGCGCTGTACGGGCGCAAGCTGTGGGAGACGATGAGCTCCCACTGGCCGACCGCCGACAAGCAACCGGGTGCCACACCGGCGGTGATCGAGTTCGCCGGCCGCTGGCGGGACATGCCGAAGGTGGTGTTCTCCTCTACGACCAGCGCGGTCGACTGGAACACCCGGCTGGTCACCGGCGACGCGGTCACCGAGATCACCAGGCTCAAGGCCGACGACGGCGGCCCCATGGACATCGGCGGTGCCACACTCGCCGCGGCGGCCATGCGGGCCGGGCTGATCGACGAGTACGCGATCGTCACCCATCCGGTCCTGGTGGGCGGCGGCACGCCGTTCTTCACAGCCCTGGACAACTGGGTGAACCTGAGCCTGGTGGAGACCCGGACGTTTCCCGGCGGCGTGGTGCTGACCAGGTACGAGACGAGGCGATGAGCACGGGCCAAATGCTCGGCTCGTGAGGCCAGGGAGCAGAAACCCCCGACGCGGTAGTGCTCGCATCCCCCGTCCCCTGTGGGGCCCAGACGTCAAACCGTCCGGGCCCCACTCGGGACACATCGTCATCGCGGCGATCAAGCCGACGGCAAGGGCGAGCCGACACCCTCCGCCTCCGTGCAGGCCCTGACCTTCTTCCGGACCGGGGAAGCTCGGGTATGGCCGTCAGAACGACTCGGCGCAGCGCCGCGAATCCATCTGATAACCGGAGTCCCGGTGAGTGAGGGCCCACTTGCAAACTTACCTACCGATAGGTAGGTTTTAGGTATGAACAACGTCACCACGCCAGCCATCCGTGCCGTCGGGCTCGGCCGGGACTTCGCAGAGCGCACCGCGGTGCACCGGCTCGACCTGGAAGTGAACCCCGGAGAGGTCTACGGCCTGCTCGGCCCCAACGGGTCGGGCAAGAGCACCACCGTCCGGATGCTCACCACGATGCTCCGCCCCTCCCGGGGCACCGCCCAGGTCGCCGGGGCCGACGTCTCCCGTGACCCTGGAACGGTCCGCCGCCGCACCGGAGTCGTCCTTCAGGGCGCTGCCCTCGACCCTCTGATGTCCGCCCGCGAACTGCTGCGCCTGCAAGGACGACTCCAGTCGCTCACCGCCCGGCAGGCACGCGCACGCTGCGCCGAGCTCCTCACCGCCTTCGACGCGCAGGAGTTCACTGACACCCCGGTCGGCAAGCTCAGCGGGGGCCAGCGCCGCCGTGTCGACCTCGCCATCGCTCTGGTCCAGCGCCCGGACGTCCTCTTCCTCGACGAACCCACCACAGGGCTCGACCCGGCCAGCCGCCGGGACCTGTGGGACCAGATCCGCGCACTGGCCGCCAGGCACGGCGTAACCGTCCTGCTGACCACCCAGTACCTGGAAGAGGCCGACCAGCTCTGCGACCGCGTCGGCATCCTCCGGGCCGGACGCCTCATCGCCTCCGCCGCCCCTCACGTCCTCAAGGAGGAGGTCGGCGACCGTGTCCTGACCCTGCGCTTTCGCGACGCCTGGGCCGCCGGCCAGGCCCGGGAGCTGCTCGCCGCCAGGGGCGAGCAGCTCCACACGGCCGAAACCGCCCCTCACGCGGTGAGCATCCGGCTCGCCCGTCCCGGAACCGACGGGGAGACGCTGCTCACCCTGGCCTCCGCCGGCCTGCACGCCGAATCCCTGACCGTCGACGAACCCAGCCTGGAGGACGTATTCCTCCGTCTGGCCCTCACCCCGGAAGGCGCCACCGCCGCATGAGTACGATCACCGCCGCCGTCGCTGGCCCCGCGGGCCCGCCCGCCGCACCGAAGTCGTGGGCGGCCCTGGGACCACTGACCGCCCGCTCGCTCAGATCCTGCCTCCGTGCGCCTTCCCTGCTCCTCTCGCCGTTGCTGACGAGCGCGTTCTTCCTGATCATCTACGAAGGGCAGCTGTCCTCGGTCACGGCCGCGACCACTCCCGGCGGCCGCTATATCGACGTCGTTCTGCCGCTGTGCCTGCTCACCACCGCCTTCACCGGCGGCGCGACCGCGGGGCAACTGCTGGTGAGCGACATCGGCTCCGGCTATCACGCACGGCTCTGGCTCACCCCGGTCAGCCGCTGGACCCTCATCACCGCCCCCGTCCTGGCAGGCGTCGTCGTCCTGACCGCTCAGGCCGCCGCACTCACCGCACTCGGCCTGCTGCTCGGCTTGAACCCCGCCTCCGGGTCCCCCGCCCTCCTCGCTCTCATCGGCACCACCGTCCTGCTGGGGACGGGATTCCTGCTGCTGGCCGCCGCGGTCGGCCTCCACACCGGCAACAGCTCGGCAGTCGGCTCCGTGACCCTGGTCTTCTTCCCACTCTCCTTCTTCACCGCCACCTTCGTCCCGCGTGACCAGCTCGGCGGCTGGATGGCCCACGCGGCCGACATCAACCCGCTCACCCCGCCGCTGGAAGCCATGCGTAGCCTGCTCACCGCGCCCTGGAACGAGCAGAACCTGCTGCCGGGCACCCTCGTCGCTCTCGCCCTCCTGGTGGCGGGCGCCGCCGCGGCCCACCTCACCCTGACCCGCCGTACCCGTACAGGAGTCTGACCACCATGCCCCGCCAGAGCGACACCCGCACCCGTGCCCGCGACGAGTTCGCCCGCCGACTCGCCGACTACGGCTACCTCGGCGTCTCCCTCGACGACATCGCCAAAGCCGTCGACGTGAAGAAGGCCAGCCTCTACCACCACTTCCCCGGCGGAAAGCCCGCCCTGTTCTTGGAGGTGGCCGACCACTACACCAAGGAAGCCTCGGCACTCCTCCAGAGCGCACTCGCCACCCCCGGTACCCTGCGCGACAAGCTCCTCGCCCTCGCCGCCTCCTACGCCACGGGCACCTACAACTCCGCACTCAGCAACCAGATCTACTACGCCACCCGCCACCTCGAAGACGACCAGCGCACCGAGGTCTCCCACGCCTACGTACGCGGCCTCATCCAGCCCGTCACCGACCTCATGGCCCAAGCGGTGGCCACGGGCGAACTACGGCAAGCCGACCCGGGATTCCTCGCCACCGCCTTCATGGAACTCGCCGCCACCGTCCACCCCACACAGGACGACTGCTCCCCGGCCACCGCCCACCGCCTGGCCCAGGACGTCGTCGACCTCTTCCTACGAGGAGCCGGCCCGGACACCCCCTGACCTGAACCCCCCCTCAAGCACCCGGCCAAGCCCCCTTCGAACTTCCGGGTGCTTGAAGAGCTGAGGTCGCCCAGGCGAAGTACGGCCTGGCCTGACCGATGACGCCGCGACGGCCGACGGCGCGGTGATCGGGTCAACCACCCGACCCAGGTCCGGCCCGAACTGGGAGAAGGCACTCGCCCTGGCCCACCGGTTCAATTGAAGCCGCGCCCGAGACGCCTGTCATCCTCAGCGTGCACGAGCTCAAGCGCCTCGCGCGCAACGCGGCTGAGCTGATGACGCTGTCCGCCGAGCTCCAAGCCGGCAAACTGGACTCGCCAGCTCGTTCGGACCAGGGGACACTCGCCGAGTTACGCGAGGAGCTCGATCTGCTGCGCGCCGAATTACATGGCTGGTCCGGTCCTGCTCAAGCCGTCCACGGGGACGCACACGCCGGGAACCTCCTCGCCGTACCCGATGGACTGCTGTGGATCGACTTTGAGGAGACCTGCTTCGGCCCGACGGGCTGGGACCTTGCATGTCTGCTCGGCTCAGGAGGGTTCCAGGGGCGACAACGCCGAGTCAAGAGCGCCTGCAGCGTCGCTTCGCGATCAGCTTCGCTGACCCTTGACAGGGGCGGGCAGAAGCTGGAGCGCCAGATTGATGCCCTAACCTCCGCCGACGCCCGCGGGTGAGATCGTGGGAAAAAATCACCCCCGACGGAACAGGAGCGCCGTGAGCGGAAGCATCGACATCGCCTACATGGCCGCGGGCATCTCCAACCCTCTCGACAGCCGGCCCTTCGCCGAGGCACTCGGCCCCCGCGACGTCCGGTACGGCGGGCGCAAGATCGACGTGCCCGACCTGGAGAGCAAGTGTCATCGCATCGAGATCGACTCGACTCCGGGCACGAGCAGGGTCGGTGTGACCATCGCCAACACCAGCAACGCGGCCGTCAGCGTATTCGACGGCGACACCTGTGGCGGCACGCGGCTCGGCGACCTCGCGCCGGGGGAGACCCGCTTCCTCGCCTACACGGGCGCGACGTTCTCCCTGTACGTCTCCGGGCTGTGAGCCTCGCCGAGGCGGATAGCCGGTCCTGAGGCCAGGCGGCCGGCCCCGCTCCGGCCGAAGTGACGGGCGGGGCGTGGCCGGTCGTCCTGGACGAGACGCGGTCAGATCCGGATGACGGTGCAGGGCGGCCCTTTCGCATGCCCGGCGAGAGTTTCACCCTCAACCGCGCCACCGGCCAAGAGCGCTCCAAGTGGGTCCCCTGGGACGGCACGGGCGCGATCAACTTCACGGCCGGTGGCAAGAAGTACGACTTCTACCAGAAGCAAGGCTGGATCACCGGCACGATCGACGGCGTCAGCCATGCCTTCATCCAGGAAGGCGGCCGGATCTTCATCGCCTTCGCTGCCGACGGCACGCCGTTTTTCGGCAAGGTTCCCAGCTGAACACCCGGACCGGCCGCACCCGCGCGCCGCCGGGCATCCTGCGGCGTGGGCGGGTGGGCCTCACCTGGACTTCTCCGGGATCGATACTGGTGTGGCTCGTCGGCGGATGGGGCGCCAAAATAGACCTCACCCCAGCGGGGGTGAGCCCTATCTTGTGCTCGGGACGAACCAAGCGTCGTCGTTGTCAGCCCTCCACGAACCACCCGTTGAAGAGTCCGCCCACGCATTGGGCCCGCTCGAGGCCGGTGACGCGACCGCCCCCGGTAAGGCACACGGCCCCTGGGATGGAGGCGCGTGCAGCGCTGGCCGCCGGGTGAGTTCGATGATGGTGCCGTCGAGGACTATGTGCGGGCTGTGGAATGGATCAGGTGTGACTCCTGGGCGTGCCCGCGTTGCAGGGCTGGGTGCCGGGATTGCGGTAGAGGGCCAGCAGGCAGCGGCCGAGCGCCTGCTGGCCGAACGCGTTGGGGTGCATGGCCTCCTGCTGGTGTCCCTGGCTGATCTTCGCGCCGGCGGTGCCGTACCGTACCCATTCCATCGTGTCGCCCAGTTTGGCGGCGTCGTCCAGCGGGCCGGCTTGGCTTGTGCCCTGCTCGCACAACGCGTGGCCCTCCATGGCGCCCAGCATGCTCAGGAACTCCGCACCGGTCGCGGTGGCGACCCGCCGCAGCATGGCGTCGATCGCGGGTGCCAGGGTGTCGTGCATCAGGTCGAAGTCGGCGTCCCACAGCGGGCAGCCGCCCACGAGCGTACGCTTGGTGGCCTTGCCGCCGCCGCCCTGGCTGTAGCGCACCCGGGCCGAGGAGGGCACCGGAGAGGGATAGGACTGCAGGATCAGCCGGTAGTCGGCGGAGCGGGCGGGCGCCTGGCTCATCACCTGGCGGATCTTCTGAACCGCCAGGGTCACCTGTTGCTCCACCGCCGGTAGCGCGGCGAGAAACTGATCGCCCTCGCCTGTGGAGGCGCAGGAGCGCTTGTCGCCCGCCATGTACAGCGCGGCGCAGCGGCGCAGCATCCCGGACAAGTTCAGGTCGTTGCCGCCGATCGACAGCACGACCACCTTGACCTGCTGGGTGGCGGCAACCTGAGCAAGCAGTTCGGCTTGGGAGGCGGTGTTCTCCTTGAACGCCTCGTTGATGACGTGCTGGGTCTCCGCCCCTGAACAGGCCAGGTTGACCGGGGTGAGCCCGGCCTGGCCCAGCCCGGTGATCTCGGCCACGTCGGAGCGGTGACATCCGGTGCCCTCTCCGTGCACGGCCGTGCCGTCATACACCCGCTGGGGGTCGTAGTAACAGATCAAATGCCTGCGATAAGCGGCCCGGTCGGTTCCGCCGCGGGTGCAGCCGGCAGCGGCGGACACCGTGCTGTTGCCCCACCACCGGCCTGCCTCGCCGGAGATGAAGCTGTCCCCCAAGGACACCGCCACCTGCTCGGCTGCCTGGGCCTGGGCGGGTGCGGGAACGGCCAGGGCCGTGGCGCTCAGCGCCAGGACCGCCAGAACCCGACCGGCATGCCCGGCACGGCGCACGTCGCGGGGGCGGCGGGGGACGGCGGGAACGCTGCGGGGATGCTGCGGGACGGTAGCGCTCACTGCTGTTCCTTTCACGGTGCGTGGGAGACGCCTTTTGAGCCGGCCTTCGGGGTGTGGAAGAACGGAAACGTATGCCTGACCTCGGTGTTCGGGGGAACGCGAGTACATCCGTGACCGCACCCTTGGAAGGCCACGAGTCCGCGCGCAGCCGCGGCAAGACCATCGGCGGCGCCGCCGTCACCGACGACGCCATGCTCTCCATGGCCCTTCACCTGCGCGAGCAGAACCCCAGCCGGCTTGTCATCACCAAGGGCAAGAAGAAGGGCCGGCACCCGTCCCCGGCCACCGTCCTGCGCATGCTCCGCGAGCACGACGCCACCGCGGCGTCGGTCGAGGGCTGACCAGCCTGTCGGTGCGGACCGGAACGGCCCACCAGCCGCTCCGCGGGGGTCGTGATGGCCAGGGCGCCCGAATCCGCGCTTCAGGAGAAGACGACGGAGCGCACCAGCAGGCGCTCTGAAGCACCTGCGCCGGGGCGCAGGCTGTAGAAGACATCCCCCATGCAGCCGGCCTCGAGGAAGACCGTGGCCGTCGAGTCGGTCAGATTCTTCGGCGCGTAGGCGGCCGAAGTGCCGTCAGAGCCGGCTCCCTGGATGTCGATACATCTCCTGCTCTCGGGGTCGTTGATGAAGCCGACGGCGTCGTACCCGTCGGCGGTCGTGTAGGAGTAACGGAACTGGCCTGTTGCGGCCGACGCGGAGGCGGGAACCGCCAGAACCAGCATGATGGCGCTGCTGGCGGCGGCCACGGCAGAGTGCAGACGCATGGATCCTCTTCCCGAAGCAACGACAACACTATGCGTAATCATTAGGTCACAGTAAGTGTTGGATGTCGAGCGCGTGCCTCGCCCGCGGGGGACGGGACGGCCACGGCATACGCCGCAGCGCCCGCACCCCGGACCCACCTTCGGGCGGTCCCCTCCCGGTCTGCCAGGCACTGCCGCCCAAGGTGCTGGAGTACTGCCCGGCCGCCCCGGGTAAGGCGATTCCGTCCTTGCGGGAAGCCTGTGTCCAGCGGCCGGGCGGGCGGGCGGCAAGTGCGTCCAAGCGCAAGTGATCTCCAAGAGGCGGAACTCACCCTGCGGACATGAACAGCAGACGCGACGGCTCCGAAGGATCCAGCGACGCCAAGCCCGGCACAGAGACCCGGTGGCAGATCGCGCTGGCTTTGCTGGCCGGCCTGCTGCCGGTCTGCCTGGTGGCGGGCGTGCTCCTGGTGGCCGCGGTGAAGGCGTCCCTGCCGTGTGTGTCGCCGCCCGAGGGCACCTGGCCGCCGCCCGCCGCCCGCACCTACACCTACGTCGATTTGCCGCCCACGGCGGCGGAGATGCGCCGTGCCGCCTCTAGCCCGGGCAAGGAGCCCGTCATTGTCGCGGTCTACAAGACGCCCGGCGGGAAAAGGGTCCAGGTGTGGCCGCTCTACGCAGAACACCCAGATCCGGGCGCCTCGCTCAACGAGAAACTGCGGCGGTCCGGCAGTAGGACGGTCACGACAAGGTCCCGCACCCAAGTCGTCGACGAGTGCCCCGACGGAATCGTGGCGATGCCGACCACCCCGCTCGGCGGAGCGGCGGCCTGCTACCCAACCCGGTTCATAGAGCCGAAGACCTACATCGACAAGCCGGGGGCGGTGTGTATTTTCTTCGACCGGTGGTCCGGGGCGGAACTGGAGGCGCCGGGCATGACCGTGAGCGAGCTGGCCGGGCTGATGTCCCGCCTCCGACCCGCTATCCAGGTCCCGCGCACCCTGTGACCGCCTCCCTCGCTGGAATCGCCGCCCCTTGAGCAGTTCGTCGCTGCCGGGTAGCAGACGATTGGACGCGGCGGGCCGACAGCGGCACATGGTGGGAGAGAGCCGATCAGGACGGATCGGCCAGGTCGGGCAGGGGAGTGTTGGGGCAGTCCTGTGCGGTTGTGGTCAAGGCGGTCTTCTCCGCGGCGTCGACGGTCAGGCCCCAGTTGATCTTTACGGCGGTCCATTCCGCGATGTACCTGCACCAAGGCGGCCTCGGATGGGGGCAGCCACTCGGCGGGGTCCTTGTCGGCCTTGGAGCGGTTGGCGCGGGCGGTCACCGCCACCAGGTGGTACGGCTGGTCGAGGTCGTTGGCGTACGCCTCGCGCTGGGAGGCTGTCCAGGCGTAGGCGCCCGAGTCCCACGCTTCGGCGAGCAGCACGAGGTGGTCGACGTCCAGGCTGGAGGCTTGGTCGACGGTGGTGTCGTCGTAGTAGGAGTACCACTGCCCGCCGGTGAGGGTGCAGCCTGGCCCGACCTGCGGAGGGGTGACGGCCTCGGCGAGGAGGACTTCGGCCCGGGTGTTGCATCCGTCGTGGTCGGCGTCGATCCAGTGCTTGAACGAGGTGCGCTTGTATCCGGTGCGGTCTTCGCCGGCCAGGGGCAGGGGGAGGCGATGGCGTCCCACAGCAGGGCCCGGGTCGATGCGGTTTGTCCGGCGCGGACGCTGAGGTACTGGCGGCAGAGGTTGTGGCCATCGCCGGGCTGAGGGCGGCGGTGCCCAGGGTGAGGGTCAGCGTCGTGGCGACGGGCCAGGAGTGCACGTGGGGTGCTCATGGGGGCTCCGATCGAGGATGTCGGTCAAGGTCACCGATCGATACGGAGAGTAGTTACGTGCAACTCTGGGTGAGAACTACCAGTCCGGTGACACTCCGGAGCAGGCTGAGACATCTGGTCACCCATGACACGTTCGGGCTCGGCACCGTGGTGGCGGTGGACGGCCAGGCCGAGAAGACGCGAGTGAAGATCGACTTCGGGAGCGAGGGGGAGAAGACCCTGCTTCTCACCTACGCACCAATCGACAAGCTCTGAGCCCCGACCTTCCCGGTGCCCATGCTCCTGGGGTGTACGACGTGGCGGAAAACGCGGCGCCATGCCGTTGCCCGAGCGTTGGAGAACAAGTAGGAGCCCAGGTCGCCGGCATTTCTGTTGTCTTGCGACCGCCGCCGGGCCGGTCGCATACTGGCGTGGAGCGATGTCACTCGCGCGCGGGGAGATCTCGCGCGCACCAACACTTGTGCCATGGCCACGTATGAACGCCACTACGTCACCGTGTGATCGTGACGGGGCATTCTCCGAGCGCGTGGAGGCTTTCTCCGAGCCCGGGCAAGACCCGCGAAGCGGGGGCGATCAGCGGTCAACTCGGCGGGATCACCGTCGGCGACGCGGAGCGCCGGCGATTCCGGCCGGGTCATGTTCACATCATCGGACCGCCTGACAGGAGGACCGGCCCGCAGCGCCACATTCTCAACTGCCTGACCAGGGAACGCCGTATGAACACGTCACCTCACCATCGTCGTACGGATCTCCGGCGAGTAGCGGCGCTGTGCATCCTGATCGCGACCTGCCTGGCGTTGGCGCTACAGGCGTGCGACTCCCCGCGGCAGCGGGCCAGGCCCCAGGCCACCTGGAGCAGGAACGGCCTGGTCGACGGGCAGATCGGCCCGGTGCGGCTGCTGCACGTCCACATCCTCGCCCCGCCCATGAACGAGCAGAAGGCCGGCGACGACCTGGGGCTGTACCTGACCCTGGTCAACAACAGCGACAGACCGCAGACGCTCGACGGCGTCAGCACCGTCCACGCCGAGCGGGTCGTTTACCGGCAAGGGCCGTCCTCCCCCCAGCAGTCCGTCAATGTGACGATCCCCGCTCATGGGGTCCTCTCCCTCCAGCAAGGGCACGACCGCCCACACCTGGAGCTCATCGACATTCACCGCCCGCTCGGTGCCACTCCCATCGACGTCACGTTCCGCTTCCCCACCGCGGGCACGATTACCCTCCGCATCCCCGTCCTCCCGCTGTCACGAGCGGCCGGATCGCCCACACCCGGCCACAGTTAGTCGCGGGGACCGGTTGGGCGGCCGGGCGGGAAACCCGCTCCGGCCGCCACGTGTGCTCGGCCCCCGGGTGGCGATCACGCGATCAGCCCGGGGGCCGGCCGCCTCTGTCTCGCACCGCGCGAGGGGCTCGGGCGCGCGGTGTCACCCGTGCCCGGATGGCCGATGCGGCTCAGTCACCCAGGTTGATCATGTCCGGCATCTCCGGCACGCCGCCGTCGAGGTCGGACAGGTCGGCGACCGTGCTCTTCGGCGGGGCCTTGACCGTGACCTTCGAACCCCAGCCGACGAACGAGGTCGTGTTCGCCGTCTCGATCTCCATGGTCGTCTTCTTGTACTTCGTGGTCATCGTCATCGACGTGGCGACCTTCCGTACGAGCTGGTCGGCGCCGATCCAGATCTTCCAGTTGACCACGTTCTTGCCGTCGGCGGCGGTGAGGCCCTTCCTCAGGCTCGGCACCACCGCGGAGAGCTGCTTCAACGTGATCGCGCCCCGGTAGACCGTGGTCTTCGCGCCGTTGACGACGCCACCCGGGCCCTTGGCCTTGGTGGTCGCGAGCACGGCCTTCAGGTTGCGCCAGTCCAGGGGCGTTCACGAACTCGCCGATCATCTGCAGCGCGCCGTCCGGGTCCTCCCCGCGCATGCGCAGCCACTTCTTCCCCTCAGGGAGGAGGTTGGAGTAGAAGCCGCCGGAGAGGTAGGCCGTACGCCCGATGGTGATGGTCCGGATGGGCTTGTCCAGACCCTTGAGATCCTCGCCGTCGCCCAGAAGCGCACCACGCCACATCCTTCTTGGGGTCACAGGGGCTGGCATGTCGTGAACCCCTGGGAATGCGAGACCGTCTCCTCTGAGCCAACATCCCCAGCCCCAAGGGAGAGCACGTGCTCCGTCGTTTCCTGGCCGCGAGCGTGCTTGTCGCGTCCGCTCTCGTCGCCCCCGCCGCACTAGCCGTACCGGCCGACGCGTCTGCCCCTTCTGCTTCCACGTCGGCCGCGGCGAGCTGCTACAAGCGGGTGGGCAACCACTGGAACTGCATCACCCCGGGCGCCTACTGTCCGGCCGCGGCGCACGGGAAGTACGGGTACGCCAAGGTCACGAACAAGCGCTACAAGTGCAGCTACTACAGCAGCGACCGCCGCTGGCACTGGAAGCGCGCCTACTGACCGGCAACGCAGTGAATGGCCTCCGTGCCGGTGTGGCGTTGGCCGGACCCGAGTGGATGGCCTCCAGGGCGGCGTCGCGGCCGCAGAGCATGGTGCCGCGAACCTGATCGACAGTTGAAAGCGGGGGAGCGGGACGGGAAAACGCCTCCCGGAGCACCGCCGCGGCGTCGCCGTTCGAACACCGGCAGCGGGTGCGTCACCACATATTCGCGGCCATCAGGGGCACGAGCGCACCGGCCCGCCGTATCGGATGCATCACCCTCGCCAGCGTGATCACCGAGCACGACCTGCCCACCCCCTCATCGGATCCCGATGGCATCGCCGCGGGCCCCGGACGGTGCTCTGTGGACCGCCCTGGAAAACAGGAGCGGTCGCCCGATGACGCTTTCGGGGCTCTACCTCCGCCGAGCTTCGAGCGCATCCAGAATCAGGTCCAGGCCGTAGCCGAACTCGCTCATGTGGTCGTAGCCCGGCTGCAGGGCGTGGTCGATGATCATCTCCTTGAGGTACGGCAGCTCGCCCGCCGGCAGTTGCTCGAGGATGTCGCCGGCCACTTCCTCGACATTGTCCGGCGGTGTCACCGGCAGGTTCGCCTCCTGGAGGACGAACCCGCCGATGTAGCTGTCGATGAGCGAGACAGCGTGCGCTGCCATCGGCAGCGTGAACCCCGCCTCCCGGAGGACACCGAGGACGGCGTCGTGGTGGCGTAGCGTCGCCGACCCCGGGTTGCGACGGGAGTCCATGAGGCCGAGAGCCCAGCTGTGCTGCGACAAGACCGCACGCGCGGAGGAAGCGCGCGCACGGATTGCGTCGCGCCAATCGTCGCACTCGGCACTGGGTAGCTCGATCGCTGCGAACACCATGTCGACTACGCCGTCGAGGATCGCGTCCTTGTTCGGTACGTGGTGGTAGAGCGACATCGCCTCCACACCCAGTTCCTGCGCCACCCGTCGCATCGTGATCGCCTCCGCGCCGCCGCGATCCGCGACTCGGATCGCCGCTTCCAGCACGCGACCTCTGCTGAGCGGTTGTGGTGGTGGTGGTGACACGACGGCTCCGGGGTATGGGCAGGTTGACAACCTTACAAGCGTAAGTCAATCTTACAGACGTAAGCCGCCTTACAGGCGTAAGTCGTCCAGGGTCCTCCGAGGTTGCATCAACTGGGGCTCGGCGAACGTCTGACCCGCGACGCGCCCCGCCGGGGCGAGAGAAGGAGATCCTGATGCCGATGCCGACGTGGTGGGGGCACGTGAACAAGAGGGTGTTCAACCCTCGCGCGATCGCGGCCGGGAGGTGGCCGGTGCTGATTCACGTCGGTCGCATTTCTGGCGCGACGTACCGCACGCCGCTCGATGCGCATCCTGTCGACGGCGGCTACCTGTTCGTTCTGGTGTATGGATCGCGCTCGGACTGGGTGCAGAACGTCTTGGCAGCCGACGGTGCGCGGCTCCGGGTCGATGGGAAGGAGGTGGAACTCGCAGCCCCACGCCTCGTCGGGAAAGGTGAGGCGTTCCAGGTCCTCCCCGATGAGGTGGCACGCCCACCGAGGCTGCTCCGCATCACCGAGTTCCTCCGTATGGACCTGGTCGCCGACTGACGGTCGACGTCTAGTAGGACTTTGTTAGTTGGAGATCTTGTCTGAGATGATCTCGGGGTGACTTCGGCTGAGTTGGCTGAGGTGCGTGGCCGTCTTGAGGATTTTGCGGGTGAGGTGTTCACCTCGTTCGCCCGTAGGGAGCAGCGGTCGAACGGCGGGTTGTATCTGCGTGGGTTGATCGGGCTGTTGTGGCCTACCTCCTGCTCAACGCCGGCCGCGTAGTCAGCATCGAGCGGCTGATCGACGCGATGTGGGGCTACGACCCTCCCGACACCGCCCGATCACAGATCCATGCCTCGATCACCGCGATCCGCAAGGTGCTGCGTGGTGCGGGAGCCGTACGGCTCCTGGAGACGCGTGCCGGCGGCTACGTCGCGCGGCCGGAGCCCGGGCAGGTCGACGCGCAGGAGTTCACCGAACTGGTGGCCGGCGGGGAGCTCCGCAAGGCTCTGGACCTGTGGAGCGGCGAGGCGCTGGAGGACGTGCACGCGCATTACGTCACCGGCGTCCGTGAGCTCTGGAACGACCGGCGGCTGTCGGCGTACGAGCGCCTGGCGGAGGGCGAGCTCGCCGCCGGGCGGCACGGCGATCTGCTCGACGAGCTCGCCGCCCAGGTGACCGCCAACCCGCTGCGCGAGAAGCTCAACGGCCATCTCGTCCTGGCCCTGTACCGGGCGGGCCGCCAGCCCGACGCCCTGGCCGCCGCACGCGCCTACCGTACGGCTCTCGCGGACGAACAGGGCCTCGATCCCGGGCACGCCTTCACCGAACTGGAGCGGGCGGTCCTGGCGGACGATCCGGCCCTGCGCCTGGCCGACGCGGCACCGGCGGTTCCCGGCCCGCCGTGTCGCTCCACCTTCCTGCCCTACGACATTCCCGATTTCTCCGGGCGGACCGCCGAACTGGAGCGGCTCGGGGACGACTACCACGGTCCGGCGGTCGTCACGATCGACGGCATGGCCGGGATCGGCAAGACCACGCTCGCCGTCCACGTGGCCCACCGGCTGGCCGCTCGCTATCCGGACGGCCGGCTCTTCATCGACCTGCGGGCCCACACGGCGGGCCGGGAGCCGATCGACGCCGCCGCGCTGGAGGCGCTCCTCCGCCAGCTCGGGGTGCCCGCCGACCGCATCCCGGTCACGCCGGCCGAGCGGAGCGCGCTCTGGCGCGCCGAGCTGGCCGATCGCCGCGTGCTCGCCGTGCTGGACAACGCCCTCGACGCCGAGCACGTGCGCCCCCTGCTGCCGGGGCGCTCCGACACTCTCGTCCTGATCACCAGCAGGCGGCGGCTCGTCGACCTGGACGGCGCCCGGGCGCTGTCGGTCGACGTGCTGGGCGAGGCTGACGGCGTCGAGCTGTTCGAGCGGATCGTGGGCGAACGCGCTCACCAGGAGCCCGACGCCGTACGCGAGGTGCTGCGGCTGTGCGGGCACCTCCCGCTCGCCATCCGGATCTCCGCCGCCCGCCTCCAGCACCGCCCGCGCTGGACCGTGTCCTATCTGGCCGGCCGGCTGCGGGACCACCGCCGGCTCCTGGACGGGGTGTCGGCGGCCTTCGCCCTCTCCTACGAGCAGCTCCACGAGGACGAGCAGCGCATGTTCCGCCTGCTCGGGCTGGTGCCCGGGCGCGACATCGACGTCTGCGGCGCGGCCGCGCTGGCCGGGATCCCGGAGGACGAGGCCGAGGAGCTGCTCGAAGGCCTCCTCGACGCCCACATGCTCCTGCAGCTCGAACCGGGCCGCTACACCTTCCACGACCTGCTCCGCGAGCACGCCCGCTCGCTCGCCGAGGACGACGGCGCCGTCATGCGGCTGCTCACCTACTACCTGCACCGCTCCCGCGCGGCGATGGACCGGCTGTTCCCCTACACGGTCGGCCAGCGGGAGGACATACCTCAGCCAGCTGCCCCGATCGCGCCCATCCGCGACGCCGCGGAGGCGATCGCCTGGCTCGACGCCGAGCGCTCCAACATCATCGCGACCGCCGTCCACGGACCCGAGATCTGCCTGGGCATGCTGGCCCTGGCGATGCGCCCCTACCTCGACCGGCACGCGCACCACGACGACGCGCTCACGCTGCACACCCTGGCGCTCCGGCGCAGCCGCGTGCTCGGCGACCGCGAGGTCCAGGCGCGAGCGCTCACCGACCTGGCGCGGACCTACTGGCGGCTCGGCGAGTACGAGCGGGCGGAGGAACACGCTCACCAGGCCCTCGACGCGTGCGAGGAGGCCGGCGAACGGGCCCGGGCACTGCTCACCCTGGGCAACGTGGCCCTGCGGCGCGGCCGGGACGTCCAGGCGGAGCAGCACCTCAAGCAGGCCCTCGACCTCACCAGGATCGGCGCCGACACCTGGGGCGAGGCGAACGTGCTCGGCATCCTCGCCCTCCTCCTCGACCGGGCCGGCCGTCCGGAGGAGGCCCGGCGCCATCTCGACCTGGCGCTGGCGCTCCACCGCAAGGTGGGCGACCCGGCCGGAGAGGCGCTGATCCTCGACCACCTCGGCGTCGTACTCCGGCACCAGGGCGAGCTCGCCCAGGCGCGCACCCGCCATGAGCAGGCCGCCGCTGTCTACCGCACGCTCGGCAACACCGCCGACGAGGCGGCCGCGCTCAACGGGCTGGCCGAGGCGGCGGACGACCCGGCTCGGGCGGTCGAGGAGCACACGGCCGCGCTCACGCTCGCCGACCTGACGCGCAACCGGCCGGAGCAGGCGCGTGCCCACGACGGGCTGGCGCGCGCCCACCTCGCGCTCGGGCACGCGGAGCAGGCGGGTGAGCATGGGCGGCTGGCTCTCGGCCTCTACGGGGAGCTCGGTGTTCCGGAGGCCGAGAAGGTCCGCGACTTCCTCGAGCGCGCCGGAGAGTCCGCCGCGCCGCCGGCGGGCGCGGCGCGGCGGTAGGTCGTCAGCCGCCGAGCACCGCGCCGAGGGCGGTCAGCGCCTCGGCGGCGTCGTCGCCGGTGGCGCGCAGTGTCACGGTCTGCCCGCTCGTGGCGCCCAGGCCCATCAGCGACAGCACGCTGCGCACGTCGACCGAGCGGGAGCCGTACGAGAGGGTGACGGCCGAGGTGAAAGCGGCGGCGGTCTGGGCGAGCGCGCTCGCGGGGCGGGCGTGCAGGTCCTCGGTCAGGACGATCGTGCGCTCGCCGGCGCCGGCCTCGGGGGCCGCGGGCTCAGAGCTTACGGACATGCCACGCCTCCTCGGCCGCCGCCAGCACGCCGTCCAGCGAGGCCCCGCCGCCCGCCGCGACGACCGCGGAGATGGCGCCCTCCACGAACGGCACGTCGGCGATCACGACGTGACCCGGGGTCTGCAGCAGCCTGGCGGTGAGCACCGAGCTGCCGAGGTCGGGGATCAGCACGACGCCGTCCCCCCGGTCCACCTCCTCGATGGCGGCGGTCACCCGGTCGGGGCTGGTGCCGAGACCGCCGTCCTCGGTGCCTCCCGCCGCTGCCAGCGGCACCTGCGCGCCGCCGATCTGCCTGGCCAGCGCGGCCACCTCCGCGGCCAGGCCGCTGCTGTGTGAAATGAGTACGATGCCAACCATTCGTTATTCCTGAAGATCGTTCGGCATAATCGAAAAGTGATCCAGTCGGTGGAGCGCGCCGCGCTCATCCTGAAGGCCCTCGGGTCAGGCACCCCCCGGCTCGGGGTCACCGAGATCGCCGAGCGCGTCGGCCTCGCCAAGCCGACCGTGCACGGGCTGCTGCGCACGCTCGCCGCCTGCGAGCTGGTCGTGCAGGATCCGGACACCGGCAAGTACGCGCTGGGGCCCGCCGTGCTGCAACTCGGCAACGCCTATCTGGAGGGGTCGGAACTGCGGGCCAGGAGCCTGCTGTGGGCCGACTCCCTGGCCCAGCGCGTCAACGAGGCCGTCTGGGTCGGCACGCTGTCGGGGAGCCGGGTGATCGTGCTCCACCACGTGTTCCGGCCCGACGACGTCGTGCAGATCCTGGAGGTGGGCGCCGCGATCCCGTGGCACGCCTGCGCGCTCGGCCACGCCATCGCCGCCCACGACCCGCGCGGGGAGGAACTGCTGTCGGACGACCTCGCCCCGCTCACCGGGCTCACCAGGACCGGCCGCGACGACCTGGAGCGGGCGCTCGCGGAGGTGCGCCGCCGGGGGTACGCGGTCGAGGACCAGGAGGCGGCGCTGGGGGACGCGGGTGTCGCCGCGCCCGTCTTCTCCCGGGACGGCTCCGTGGTCGGCGCCGTCGCCGTGGTCGGGCCGGTCGAGCGGGTGCTGGACCCGGCGCGGCGGGAGGAGGTCGCGCTGGCCGTGCGCGAGACCGCGCGGGCGGTCTCGCGCGACCTCGGCGCGCCCCGCTCCGCTGTGCCCGGGGGCCCGGCCGCCTGAGCGGTCCGCGCTCGCGGTCATCGGGAGGCGGCCGCCTTCAGCGCGCCGAACAGCAGAGCCGTCGATGCGGCGCCGGGATCCTCGTGCCCGACGCTGCGCGGCCCCAGGTAGCTGGCCCGTCCCTTGCGCGCCTGGAGCGGGACCGTCGCCCTGGCGCCCTGCTCGGCCGCGGCGGCCGCCGCCTCCAGCGCATCCTCCGGCTTCAGCCCGTCCCGTACGGCCTGGGCCAGCGCGTTCGCGGCCGGGGCGAGGGCGTCGACCATGGTCTTGTCGCCCTCCGCCGCCGCGCCGAGGCGCTGGACGCCGGACAGGGCCGCGTTCAGGCCCGTGCTCAGCTCGGCCGGCGAGATCTCGGCGGCCTCGCCGAACGCCTTGCCCATCTCGCGGAAGGCGGTGCCGTACAGGGGGCCAGAGGCGCCGCCGACCTTGCGGATGAGCGTGGAGCCGACGAGGACGAGGAGCGCGCCGGGGGTCTGCGGGGAGGCGCCGGCCAGCGCCTCCTGCGCGGCGGTGAACCCGCGGTCGAGGTTGGCGCCGTGGTCGGCGTCGCCGATCGCGGCGTCCAGTTGGGTGAGGTGGTCGCGCTGCGCCCGCACGGCGGCGGCGATCTCCTCGATCCAGGCGGCGAAGAACTGGGTGTTCAAGAGGGGACTCCAGAGGTTCGGGTGGCGGTCAGCGGCCCCAGCGCAGCGCCGGTGTCTCCACCGGCGCGTCCCAGAGCCGGGTGAGCTCGCCGGTCAGCGAGCACGTCGTCACCGAGAAGCCTTGCATGTCGAGGCTGGTCACGTAGTTGCCGACCAGGCTGCGCACGGCCGTCGCGCCCTTCTCCCGCAGGTACGCCTCCACCTCGGCGAAGACGATGTACAGCTCGATGAGCGGCGTTCCGCCCATGCCGTTGACCATGACGAGCGTCTCGCCGGACAGCGGCAGGTCGGCGTCGATCGCGTCCATGGCGATACGGGCGATCTCGCGGGCCTCGCGCATCGGGGCCCGGGTCCTGCCGGGCTCGCCGTGGATGCCGATGCCGAGCTCGATCTCCGTGTCGCCCAGCTCGAAGGTGGGCTTGCCCGCGGCAGGCACCGTGCAGGGCGTCAGCGCCACCCCGAACGAGCGGCTGCGCTCGTTGACCTCCCGGGCGACCCGCGCCACCTCGGCCAGCGGCGCGCCGGTCTCGGCCAGCGCGCCGGCGATCTTCTCCACGAACAGCGTGGCCCCGGTGCCCCGGCGGCCCGCCGTGTAGAGGGAGTCCTGCACCGCCACGTCGTCGTTGACGAGCACGGTCGTCACCTCGACGCCCTCGTCGCCGCTGAGCTCGGCGGCCATCTCGAAGTTCAGCACGTCGCCCGTGTAGTTCTTCACGATGTGCAGCACGCCCGCGCCGCCGTCCACTCCCTTGGTCGCCTCGATGAGCTGGTCGGGGACGGGGGAGGTGAAGACCTCGCCGGGACAGGCCGCGTCGAGCATGCCGTAGCCGACGAACCCGCCGTGCAGCGGTTCGTGTCCCGAGCCGCCGCCGGAGACCAGGCCGACCTTGCCCGGCCGGGGGGCGCCGGCGCGGAAGACGACCTTGTTCTCCAGGTCGACGCGGAGCGAGGGGTGCGCCGCGGCGATGCCGCGCAGCGCGTCGGTGACGACGGAGTCGACGCCGTTGATGAGCTTCTTCATGACGTGGTCCCTACTGCCGTGGTCGTGCTCTCCAGCTTCGTCCTTTGTCGCGAGGCCGCAAGCGCCGTGTAGGCGAGCGCCCCGAGCAGCCCGCCCGCGAACTCCCCGGCGAAGTAGGCGGGCAGCTGGCCCCAGCTCACCGCGCCGCCCCAGGCCGCGTCCACGAGGAACGGACCCGCGTAGCGGGCCGGGTTGATCGCGGCCCCGGTCACCGGGCCCACGATGACGATGATCGCGAAGACGATCGAGCCGATCGCCATCGGCGCCCACCCGGGGGCGGCCTGCCGGTCGAGCACGCCGAAGACGACGAAGACGAGGATGAACGTGCCGATGGCCTCGATCAGCGCGCCGCGGGCGAAGCCGACCTCGGCGGCGTACGCGGTCACGCCGCCTCCGGCGGCCCTGGCGGCGTCCGCGCCGAGCGTCGCGAAGATCCCGAGCGCGCCGGCGACGGCCCCGGCGGCCTGCGCCGCGACGTAGCCCGGCGCCTCGCGCCAGGGGAAGCGGCCGGTCGCGGCGAGGGCGACCGTGACCGCCGGGTTGATGTGCGCGCCGGAGATGTGCCCGATGGCGTACACCGTGCCCACGATGACCAGCATGAACGCGAAGCTGATCATGCCGAGCTGGGCCATGGAGAAGGGAGCGTGGGTGCCGGCGGCGATGACCCCGGTGGCCGCGGCGGAACCGGCGCCGACGTACACGAGGAAGGCGGTGCCGAGCAGTTCTGACAGGAGCTTCTGGAACGTGGAGGGGGGTGAGTCGTTCATGAAACCGTCCAGAGTGTGAACGTCGTTCGATAATGTCGAACGCGGTTTCATAGAAGTTAAAACTGGAGGCCACCCGCGTCAAGGGCCCCGGCGGGTACGCCCGGAAGCCCCCAGGGGTCGACGGCGATCCATACTCCCGTCCTATATGGGGACGGGATATGGCGTTCCGGGGGGCGGGTGTAGGAGGATCTCAGGGGCCTGATCTGTTAGGAGGCGTTGATGTCGGTGTTGCGGGATCTGGTGGACGGCATCCGGGGCGGGGGGATCGAGGTGCTCGACCTCACCGCGCCGCTGAGTGACAAGACGCCGATCCTGCTGCTGCCCGAACCGTTCGGGCAGACGGTGCCGTTCTCGATGCAGGAGATCAGCCGGTACGACGACCGCGGCCCGGGCTGGTACTGGAACAACTTCACCACCGGCGAGCACACCGGCACGCACTTCGACGCCCCCGTCCACTGGGTGACCGGGCGCGACGGCGAGGACGTGTCGCAGGTGGCCCCGGCCAAGCTGATCGCGCCGGCCGTGGTGCTCGACTTCAGCGCGCAGTCGGCCGCGAACCCCGACTTCCTGCTGGAGATCGACCACGTCAAGGCGTGGGAGGCCGAGCACGGGGCGCTGCCCGACGGCGGCTGGCTGCTGTACCGCACCGGATGGGACGTGCGCGCCCACGACCAGGCGGAGTTCCTCAACGCCGACGAGACGGGCCCGCACACGCCCGGCATGTCTCCCGCCTGCGCCCGCTACCTGGCCGAGGAGACGCCGATCGCGGGCATCGGGACGGAGACCGTCGGCACCGACGCGGGCGCGGCCCACTCCTTCGACCCCGCCTTCCCCTGCCACTCCTACCTCCTCGGCGCGGGGAAGTACGGCCTGACCCAGTTGCGCAACCTCGACCGGCTGCCGCCGACGGGCGCGGTGGTGATCGCGGGCCCGCTGCCGATCGTCGGCGGCTCGGGCAGCCCGGTCCGCGTGCTCGCGCTGGTGGAGCGGTGAACGTCGCGGAGGCCGTCGGCGCGGCCCTCGCCGCCCTCGGCGTGCGGGCGGCCTTCGGCGTCGTCGGCAGCGGCAACTTCCACGTCACCAACGCCCTCGTCGAGCACGGCGTGCGGTACGTCGCGGCGCGGCACGAGGGCGGGGCCGCCACGATGGCCGACGCCTACGCCCGGATGAGCGGCACGGTCGCCGTGCTCACCGTCCACCAGGGGCCCGGCCTGACCAACGCGCTGACCGGCGTCACCGAGGCGGCCAAGAGCCGCACCCCGCTGCTCGTGCTCGCACCGGAGGTGACCTCGCCCACCTCCAACTTCCGGATCGACCAGGCCGCGCTCGCCGAGGCCGTGGGCGCGCACTGCGCCAGGGTCGGGTCGGCCGCCACGGCCGTGGACGACATCGTGATGGCCTTCCTCGCCGCCCTGCTCGGGCGCCGGACGGTGGTGCTCAACCTGCCCCTGGACGTGCAGGCCGAGACGCTGCCCGAGGAGGCCGCCGAGGCCGTACGCGAACTGCTGGCCGGCCGGGGCGGCGCGCACCGCGACGTGGCGAGCCGCGTGCCGGCGGCGTGGGGGCTGACGTTCCCCATCGAGTCCGGGAACGACGAGGAGCCGGAGGGGCTCGCGGCGGAGCCGTCCGACGCGTTGACGCGGTTCGCGCGGATGCTGGCGGAGGCGGAGCGGCCGGTCTTCGTGGCCGGCCGGGGAGCCCGCGGCTCGCGGCGGGAACTGGAGGCGCTCGGCGAGCGGGTGGGGGCGCTGTTCGCCACCTCGGCGGTCGCCAAGGGCCACTTCCACGGCAGCCCCTGGGACCTCGACGTGAGCGGCGGTTTCGCCACCCCGCTCGCGGCCGAGCTGATCCGCGACGCCGACCTCGTCGTCGGCTGGGGCTGCTCGTTCACCATGTGGACCACCCGGCACGGAGCGCTGATCGGGCCGGAGGCCAGGGCCGTCCAGGTGGACCTCGACCCCGACGCGCTCGGCGTGCACCGCGAGATCGACCTCGGCGTGGTCGGCGACGTACGCGAGACCGCGCGGGCGGTCGCCGCCCTGCTGGGCGAACCCGGGGCGGAGGGCGAGGCGGGGACGCGCGGCTACCGCGCCCCGGAGATCGCCGAACGCATCGCCCGCGAGGGGCGCTGGCGCGACGTGCCGTACGAGGACCTGAGCGCCGGAGAGCGGATCGACCCCCGCACGCTGACGATCGGACTCGACGACCTGCTCCCGCAGGAGCGGCTGGTGGCCGTGGACTCCGGGAACTTCATGGGATATCCGTCGATGTTCCTCACGGTCCCGGACGGCAGCGCGTTCTGCTTCACCCAGGCGTTCCAGTCGATCGGGCTCGGCCTGGCCACCGCGATCGGCGCGGCCGTCGCGCGGCCCGACCGGCTCACGGTCGCCGCCCTCGGCGACGGCGGGGCCCTGATGGGCGTGGCAGAACTGGAGACGGTCGTACGGCTCGGCCTGCCGATGGTGGTCGTGGTCTACGACGACGACGGGTACGGCGCGGAGGTCCACCACTTCGGCCCGCACGGGTTCCCGCTCGGCGCGGTCACCTTCCCGGCCGCCGACATCGCGCGGATCGCCCGGGGCTTCGGCTTCGAGGCGGTGACCGTACGGCGGGAGGAGGACCTGTCGGGGGTCGCCGAGTGGCTGAAGGGGCCGCGCGACAAACCCCTGCTCGTCCACGCGAAGGTCACCGCCGACCGCCCGTCGTGGTGGCTGGAGGAGGCCTTCCTCGGCCACTGACCCGCGCGGAGCCCGAGAAGAGGACCTTCGGCTTACTAAAAGTTACGGGTGAGTAGGTTACGGTTTCAGACATGGCTGAGATCGTGTACCCGCCGGTCCTGCGGACCGCGCTGACCGCCTTCAAACTGCTCGACCTGCGGTTCCGCATCGAGGGAACGGAGCGGATACCCCGCAGCGGTGGCGCGGTCCTGGTGAGCAACCACGTCAGCTACCTCGACTTCATCTTCGCCGGCTTCGCCGCCCACCCCGCCGGGCGGCTGGTCCGATTCATGGCGAAGAAGGAGGTCTTCGACCATCCCGTGTCGGGCCCGCTGATGCGCGGCATGCACCACATCCCGGTGGACCGGTCGGCCGGGGCGGGCGCCTACGACGCCGCCGTACGGGCCCTCAAGGACGGCGAGATCATCGGCAACTTCGCCGAGGCGACGATCAGCAGGTCGTTCACGGTCAAGGAGATCAAGAGCGGCCCGATCAGAATGGCGGCCGAGGCCGGGGTGCCCGTGATCCCGGTCGCCCTGTGGGGCGGCCAGCGGCTGTGGACCAAGGGCCGGCCCCGCAAGCTGCTGCAGCGGCATGTCCCGATCACGATCCTGGTCGGCGAGCCGATGCGGCCGGGCCTGAGTGACGACATCGCCGCGCTCACCGGCGACCTGCGGCGGCGGATGGCGGACCTGCTCGACGAGGCCCAGCGGACCTACCCCGACCAGTCGCGGGGAGTGTGGTGGCAGCCCGCCCACCTCGGCGGCACGGCGCCCACCCCGGAGGAGGCCGCCGCGCTCGACGCCGCCGCGCGGCCCCGCCGCGAGTAGGGCTCGGGACGTCTGTCCGGTTCCGCAACACGGCCGTTACGCCGAAGGGTTGACCGAGGGTCAAGGGACGGGGATAACTGAGCCCGGGGGACTCGCAACCCGTACCTTGGAGCCGTGGATGAGCATCGTGCCCCCGCCCCCGCTGGTCGGACGCGCCACTGAGCTGCGGACTCTCATCGACGCGGTGACCCGCCCGCCGGCGGTCGTGCTGGTGGAGGGCGAGGCGGGCATCGGCAAGACCCGGCTCGTCCGCGCCGCGCTCGACCGCCTGCCGTCCGGCGACCGGGCCGTCCTCCTCGGCTACTGCCACCAGATCCGCGAACCCTTCCCGTACGGGCCGGTCTTCGAGGCGCTGCGGGACATCAGGGGACGGCTCCCGGCGGCACACCGGCTCAACCCGGTCACCGGCGCGCTCCGCGGCCACCTCCCCGAACTGGCCGGGGCGCTGCCGCCGTCGCCGCAGCCCCTGGAGGACCCGCGGGCCGAACGCCACCGGGTGTTCCGCGCGATACGCGCCCTGCTGGCGGCCGTCGGACCCGCCGTGCTCGTCGTCGAGGACCTGCACTGGGCCGACGACGGCACGCTCGACCTGCTGCGCTTCCTGACCGGGCAGCCGCCGCAGGGGCTGGCGGTGGTCGCGACGTGCCGGCGGGACGGCGTCGCCGGTCCGCCGCTCGGCCGGGCCTACCGGCACCAGCCGGACACGGCCAACGTGGTCGTACGGCTCGCTCCGCTGGACGCGTCCGGCGTGGGCAGCCTGGCCGGCGCGCTGCTGGAGCGGTCCGACCTGTCTCCCGGGTTCGTCACGCGGCTGCACGAGCTCACGGCGGGCATCCCGTTCGTGGTGGAGGAGCTGGTCCGATCCCTGCCCGCCTCGCTGCCCGGCGCGGACGACCCGGACGCGCTCGACAGAGCCGTCGACCGTGCCGGCGTCCCGCTGCTGCTGCGCGAGGCCATGGCCGAGCGCATGGCCGGTCTGTCCCCGGCGGCGGCGGGAGCGGTCCTGGCGGCGGCGGTGCTGCGGCTCCCCGCGGGCGAGCAGCTGATCAGCGCGGTCGGCGGCGACGCCGCTCTCGGACCGGGCTCCGCCGGGCTGTGCACCCTTGGGCCAGGCTCCGCCGGCCCGTGCACGCTTGGGCCAGGCTCCGCCGGGCTGCGCACCCTTGGGCCGAGCTCCGCCGGCCTGTGCACCCTTGGGCCGAGCTCCGCCGGCCTGGCCGAGGCGCTGCGCGCCGGGGTCCTGCACGAGCACCCCGGCGGCCGGTACGGCTTCCGCCACGCGCTGGCCCAGCAGGCCGTTTACGACGCCATCCCGGGCCCCGAACGCCGGTCGGCGCACGTCCGGGCGATGGCCGCGCTCGCCGCGACGGACACGCCGCCGCTGGTGCAGCTGGCCTTCCACGCGCGGCAGGCCGAGGACACCGACGCCTGGGTGCGCCACGGAACCGCCGCCGCCCAGCAGGCCGCCGCGCTGGGGGACACCGCCCTGGCCGTCGAGGTGGTCGAGGGCATGCTCGACGATCCCGGCCTGCCGGTGCGGGACCGGGGCCCGCTGGTGCTGATGCTGAGCCGCTTCGCGCCGACGGGCCTGTCGCACCAGCGGGTGGTGCGGCTGCTGCGGCAGGTGCTGCGGGGCGACTTCCTCTCCCGGGACGTGCGCGGCGAGGTGCGGCTCAACCTCGGCGTCGTCCTGTCCAACCAGGCGGGCGACGCCGCCGCGGGACGGCCGGAGATCATGGCCGCCCTCGCCGAGCTGAACGACCGGCCGACGCTGGCCGCCCGCGGCTGGGCCAGCATGGCGATGCCGGAGTGGGGCATCGAATCGCTGGCGGAGCACGCGGAGTGGATGGCCCGCGCCGAGGCGCTCGTCGCCACCGCCGACAACCCGGAGCTGTCGGCCGCGGTCCTGGCCAACCGGGCCTCCTTCGAGATGACGACCGGCTCTCCCGGCGCGTTCGACGTCGCCGCCCGCCTTCCGGTCGACGACCCGCGTACGGGGGTCCGCAGGGAGGTCGCCCGGGCGTACTGCAACCTCCACGACTCGGCGACCACCGTGGGGCTCTACGCGGCGGCCGAGCGGTTCGCCAGGGAAGGGCGGCGGCTCGCCCTGGAGACCGGCGCGCAGTATCCCGCCTTTCTCCTCGACGCCTCTGCGATCCGCAGGGAGTGGCTCACCGGGCGGTGGGACGGGCTCCGCGACCGGGCGGCGTCCCTGGGGGAGTCGGCCACGGAGACGCCGCTGATCGCGGTGGACCTGTGGCTGGTGCTCGGGCTGCTCGCCCTGGCGACGGGCGAGTGGGAGGAGGCGGTCAGGCAGTTCCACCGCGCGGGGCTGGACGCGCCGGAGGCCCGCAACGTCCCGGTCGTGACGGCCGCCGCCGGGGGGCTCGTCGATCTGCACCTCGCCCGGGGGGCGATGGACGAGGCCGTCGCGGAGGCGGAGCGGGCGGTCGGGTGGCTGCGCCGCAAGGGCGTGTGGGTGTGGGGCGCGGGCCTGGTTCCTTCGGCCGTCGTCGCGTTCGCCAGGGCCGGGCGCATGGAGATGGCGGCGGAGCTGGTGGACGCGTACGCCGCCGGGATCGCGGACCGGGTGGCGCCCGCCGCGCACGCCGCGCTCGACGCCGCCCGCGGCGCGCTCGCCGCCGCCGAACCGCGGCACGCCGACGCCGCCGCCTTCTTCGCCCGGGCCCGTGAGGCGTACGCCGCCCTGCCCCAGCCCTACGCGGCGGCGCGGGCGGCCGAGGGCGCGGCGCGGGCCCGGCTCGCCCTCGGGGACGGCGCCGCGGCGGCGGGCTTCCGGGAAGCCGCGGAGTGGTACGGCCGGCTCGGCGCCACCCACGACGCCGCCCGGTGCAGGCGGGTGCTGCGCGACATCGGAGTGGACGTCCCGCTGCCGCGCGGCGGGCGGCGGGGCGCCGGCGCGCTTTCACAGCGGGAGCGCGAGGTGGCCCGGCTGGTCGCGCTGGGCCGGACCAACCGCGAGATCGCCGACGTGCTCTTCCTGTCCACGCGGACGGTCGAGACCCACGTGGCCACCGTGCTGCGCAAGCTCGGCGTACGGTCGCGGACCCAGATCGCGCCGCCCGCCTGACCGGCCCGGGACGCGGAAACCCCCGGGACCGGTGCGGTCCCGGGGGCTGCGCCGCCGTCACTCAGACCGTGATGCTCCACGAGTCGAGGTAGCCGGTGTCGTAGGTGTACTGGTCGCGGACCTCAAGGGTCCAGGTGCCCGCCGCCGTCTGCGTGACCGGGACGGAGTAGGTCCGGGTGCCGAACGACGTGCAGCTCAGGCCGCCGCTGGATTTGACCGTGTACCAGGTGCCGTTCGGGCCCTGCAGCCTGATCCGCAGGTCCTCGGCGCAGGTGTGCGAGATCGTGATGCTGAGCTTGACCGGGGAGACCGCGGTGCCCGTGGCGGTCGAGGTGACCGGGCTCGTGATCGTGGTCAGGTCATTGATCGTGTAGTCGGTGCCGTTGGTGAACGTGCGCCCGCCGGAGGTGCCCGACACCGTCAGCGAGTACGACGCGGTGTGGGTGGCGGCCGAGCCGGTGCCCGTGACGGTGACGGTGTAGGTGCCGGCCGGCGTCGACGCGCTGGTGGAGACGGTCAGCGTGGAGGAGCCGCCCGAGGTCACCGACGAGGGGCTGAAGCTCGCGGTGGCGCCCGACGGAAGCCCCGACGCGCTGAGCGTGACCGTCTGCGCGCTACCCGAGCTGGTCGCCGTCGTGATCGTGGAGGTGGCGGACTGGCCGGGCGTCACGGTGCCCGCCGTGGGGTTGAGCGACATGGAGAAGTCGTTGCCCGAGGAGGTGCAGCTCGCCTCGTTCGACTGCGCCGGCACTCCGGCCGCGCTCCACGCCGCCTTGGTGGCCGCGCACTCGGGGCTGCTCGCGCCGTACAGTTCCACCGCCGCCGCCAGCGACGCGGTCCTGACGTTGACGTACTTCCAGGTCGAGGTCTTGCGCTGGAGCGCGCCCATGTAGATCTTGCCGGCCTTCTGGATGCCGATGCCGGTCACCGAGGAGGGGCCGCCCGAGCAGATCGGGCTGCTCGGCTTGCCGCCGCCCGGCGACGAGCCCTCGGCGAGCAGGTAGAACCAGTGGTTCAGCGGGCCGGCCGCGGCGTGCACCTCGGTGCTCGGGATCGAGCTCGAGTAGCAGTTGGGGTCCCCGGCGAGGGACGGGTTGTACATGTAGCGGATCGGTCCGCCGCCGACCAGGTTGACCTCCTCGCCCACCTGGTAGTCCGGCGGGTCGTTCGGGTTGTTGGCGTACGCCTCGGTCAGCGCGCCGAAGATGTCGCCGGTGCCCTCGTTGATGCCGCCGTTCTCGTTGCCGGAGCCGGCGGCGCCGGGGGTGGTCTGGAAGACGGCGTGGCCGAACTCGTGCGCGACGACGTCGATCGGCGTGGCCTGGCGGGCGTTGTCCTGCGAGTGGCCGAAGTTGGTGTAGCTGCCGTTCCAGTACGCGTTGACGTCGGCGAGGCCCACGCGGGCGGGGAAGCCGCCGCCGCTGCCGTTGATGCCGCTGCGGCCGAGCCAGTCGCGCAGCATGTCCCACTCGCGCTGGACGCCGTAGAGCGCGTCCACGCAGGCGGTCTCGAGGTTGGTCCCGCTGCCGTTGCCCCAGGAGTCGTCGGTGCCGGTGTAGGCCGAGCCGTTCTGCCCGCCGCACTTGATCCCGCTGCGGGTGGAGTCGGTCATCGAGTACGAGGTGCCGGAGCCGCTCGTGTTGATGGTGACCGTGCCGTAGTAGTAGCCGTTGCCGGTGCCCGCCTTCACCTGGTCGTAGGAGTCGGCGATCTCACCGGTGGTCGCGTCGACGAACACGTGCTGGATGCTCGGCTTGCCGTCGGCGATGCCGGAGACCAGGGCCTCCCACGCGAGGCGCGGCTTGTGGCCCCAGGCCAGGACCACCAGGCGCGGGGCGGCCGTGTCGTCGACCCGGGACAGCACGGTCTTCGCCGTCTCGGTGGCGGTCTCGGCGGTGACCGTGGGCGAGGTCGGCACGCCCAGGGGGAGGGCGCCGGACGCCGCCTCGGTGTCGCGCACCCGCCCGTTGGAGTCGGTGACCACGACCGCGTCGCCGCCCACCATGGGCAGGCCCTTGTACGCGCGTTCGTAGGTGACGTAGTACATGCCGCCGGTCGGCGTGACGGCGGTGCGCCGGTAGGTCTCGTTGGGGGACACGCGCAGGTCGTCCAGGCCGCTCGCGACGGCCTGGTCGGCGGCGGCCGCGGCCCGCTGCGCGGGGTCGGCGGCGAGGGACTTGACCGCGCTCTCGCTGCCGGGCGGGGGCTTGGCGGCGGCGACGGTGGCGGGTACCACCACGCCGGTCACGGCCAGCGCGGCGGCCGCCGCGAGCAGTGCTGTGCGCCTCATGGGCGTCTTCCTTTCTCTGCCTCCCACGTGGCGTCCGCCTTGTGGGCGGGCGCCGGCGGTCGCGCCGCCGGGAGACGAGCCCGGGCGGCGGACACGTGGGATTCGGGGGGTGATGAGAGAAATGGATGGTGCTTTCGCTCTGGTGGGCACGAGCGGAGACGTCTCTCCCATGGCGGAAACGGCTGGGAGAAAGAGGGGAGTTCTACGTCACGGGACTCCTCGTTTCGCCGACCGGGCCGGGGGAAACCGGCCCGTGCGCGACGTTAGAACCACGGTCCCGGTGCGAACATCCGTAGCGATATCCGTACATCTACGGAAAAGCGACGGCCTTTGTGCGTATGGCGTAAGAAAACGGCCGCCACGTGGGGGAGCGGCGACGAGGCGAAGAGGCGTGGGCCGCTAGGTTCGAGGCCATGGAAAGGATGACCGAGGCAGAGTGGCGGCACTTCGCGACGAGCGGCACCAGGACCGGCAAACTCGCCGTCACCAGGGCGGACGGGCGGCCGCACGTGACGCCGATCTGGTTCGCGCTCGACGGGGACGAGGTGGTGTTCACCACGCACGAGAGCGGGGTGAAGGCCAAGGCGCTGCGCCGCGATCCCCGGGCGACCCTGTGCGTCGACGACCAGGCCCCGCCGTACTCGTACGTGATGATCGAGGGTCAGGCGACGCTGTCGGCCGACCTCGGCGAGGTCCGGCACTGGGCGACCGTGCTCGGCGGCCGCTACATGGGGGAGGACCGGGCCGAGGAGTACGGCCGGCGCAACGGCGTCCCCGGCGAGTTCCTCGTCCGGCTGCGCGTCGGCAAGGTCGTCGCCTTCAGGGACGTCGCCTCCTGAGCCGCCTCCCGGCCGGTGTCACCGCCTGGTCCAGATCCAGGCCTGGCTGTCCTCGTCGTAGGAGGGGTTGCCGCCCACGGCGATCATCCGGTCGCCGCCGGGGATGCGGGCGAAAGCGGACACCGATTGGCTGTCATGGACCCTGGGCGCCTTCTCGTACATCCAGGACCGGCCGTCGAAGTGCAGCAGTATGTGGGGGTTGCTGTCGTGGCCGGACTGGGCGCCGAGCCATACCCCGCCGTGCCCGTCCGCGGCCACGCGCCCGAACCCGATCGTCCCGGCCGGGACGCCGGCGGCCGTCGTCCAGCGTTCGCCGTCCCAGCGCATCAGCAGCGCGGCCTGCGAGCCTTCCTGCCGGAGGTAGGAGCCGGCGACCCACGCCTCCCGCCCCGACACCGGTGCCACGTCGTATAGGTAGACCTTCGCGCCGTCGAGGGACGCCGGGAGCGGTACGGGCCGCCATCCGTGCCCGTCCCAGCGCTCGATCGCGTCGCTGTCGTCGGCCCGCCAGGCCAGCGCCCACACGTCGTCCGGGGCCGCCGCCCGGAGCCTGTGGAAGCGCAGGCCAGAGGGGGAGGGGACGGACGACCAGCTCGCTCCGGACCACCGGGCGAGGAACTCGGTGGACGGGCCGTCGGGCGGGTCCAGATATCCGGCGACCCACACCTGCCCGCCTGTCGTGGCGACGGCCGTCCTCAGGATCGCCGAAGGCGGGCAGGGCGGCCGCTCCCGGCGCGACCACCGCCGGCCGTCCCAGCGCCAGACGGTCATGTCGTCGTCGAACAACCAGACGTCGTCCGCGGACGTCCCGGACAGCACCCCCGGAGACCGCGCACCCTCCGGCAGCCGCGCGGGCCGCCAGACGCGACCGTCCCAGTGGGCGAAGAGCGGGCCGAACTCGCCGCCGCCCAGCGCCCAGGCGTCGTCCGGTGCGGTCGCGACGACGCTCCCCATGACGCCGGTGCCCATCGGGGTGTCCACCCACACCCCCGCGGACAGCGAGGGACGCGCCGGGGTCGGAGTCGGGGAGGAAGGCCGGGAGTGTGTCTTGTCCGGGGCGCCGCCGCCCGAGCAGGCGGCCAGGGCCGCGATCAGCACCGCGATCGCGGTCAATCGCCGGATCATTCCCGGATTGTACGGAGACGCGTCGGTGCTACGGGGCCGTTCTCACGATAAGCAGGTAACCGGAGGTGCGTGATGAAGGTCGGACTGCGGATTCCCGAATTCAGAAGATCGTCACCACGCTCGACGTGCTGTCGGGAGGGCGCGCCCCCGCCGCGACGGTCACGAGGCCGGCGGCCGATCCGCCGTCGTCATCTGTCCTCCTGCATGTCGTGTCGCCCGCCCGCACCGCGCATGGCGCGGACCGCGAGCGCCAGCGTGGTGCCGTACACCACGTGCGCCGCGGCCATGACGACCGGGCGACCGCGCGCGGGGTCACGCGAGGCGGGCGGCAGGATGTTCAGGGCGGGCACCCAGCCCTCGTAGGCGCCGAGCCAGATCAGCAGGCCGTAGCCCACACCGAGGGGAACACCGGCCCTCCGCCCGCGGGTGAGCAGCGCGAACGCCGCGCCGCAGGCGGCGCCGAATCCGAGGTGCGCGGCGGCGCCGAGGACGCTCTCCCCAGGCTTGGGCCGGTGCCGGTGGCCCGGCAGGGCCGCCCTCACGATGTGCTTGGGCGGCTGGCCCGGCATCAGCCCGGTCTTCTGCCCGGCGAGCATCACCGCGCTCATCGTGACGGTGGACAGCGCGCCGGCGGCCGCGCCGCGTACGAGTTGGCGGATCATGGATCTCCCTCCAGGAGGCTTCTACAGGCGCCGGGAGAGCTTCTCGGCGAGTCCCGCGGGGTCGGCGACCGTCACGGTCAGGCCGGGATGCCGCAGCAGCCCGGACGGCTCGCCGCCCCGGATCGGCTCGTGGAACCGCACGCACAACCCTCTGCGGGCGTTGGTGGCGAACGTCAGGCCCCGGTCGGCGAGCGACACGTGGACCCCGATCGCCCGGAACGGGGAGTAGGGGCCGGTCGTCTCGACGCCGGAGACGTTGGCCAGCGGGGTCTCGATCACCCAGGGCCCGTAGCGGACCCGCAGGGTGCCGGGGCCGACCAGGACTCCGGCGGTGTCCGGGCGGATGCCCAGGACGGACAGCAGGGGGGCGAATCGGGGGTCGAAGTCGAACGCGAAGCGCTCAGGCTTACCCGCGGTGGTGTCGTCGGTCATCGCTACCCCTCCCGGCACCTCGGTCGTCGATGGGTCTGGCCGGCGGGCGTCGGCGCGGAGGTGCAGCGCCTCGCCCCGGTCGCCACGGCTCCGTCTCCGGCGACGTCCCGCCGGACAGAGCACGCAAATGCGGCCATACCCCATCGGTCAGGATGAAACAGGGCGTTCGCGAAGCCCCGGCCGGGGAGGCCGGGGCTCCGGCGACCGCCTACCGTACGGCGGCGGGCGGACGTCAGTCCGTGCTGATGGCGCCCACGAGGTCGCCCACCGGACGGTCGGGCAGGGCGCGGGCCACGTCGGCCAGCGCGACGATGCCCACCACCTTGTGGCCGTCGATGACGGGCAGGCGGCGGACCTTGTGCGGACTTCCGCCGCCTACCCCCGAGGGCCCGGCGTACACGGCCGCCCCCCGAACTCACGCGTGATGCGGATTGGTTTGTACGCTTGCGCGTCATGAGCGTGATGGTGCGTAACAACGTGCGAATCACCGGCCGGCCGGACGGCCGCCCGATGGTCTTCGCCCACGGGTTCGGGTGCGACCAGAACATGTGGCGGCTCGTCGCTCCCGCGTTCGAGGACGAGTACCGGGTCGTCCTGTTCGACCACGTGGGGTCCGGCGACTCCGACCTGTCGGCCTACTCACCCGAGCGTTACTCCTCCCTCCAGGGGTACGCGCAGGACGTCCTGGACATCTGCGCCGAGCTCGACCTGACCGACGCGGTCTTCGTCGGTCACTCGGTGAGCGCGATGATCGGCGCTCTGGCGGCCATCGGGGAGCCGGCGCGCTTCGGGGCGCTGGTGCTGGTGGGGCCCTCGCCCCGCTACATCGACGACGAGGGCTACGTCGGCGGCTTCAGCGCGGCCGACATCGAGGAGCTGCTGGAGACGCTCGACAGCAACTACCTCGGCTGGTCCAGCGCCATGGCCCCGGTGATCATGGGCAACCCGGACCGCCCCGAGCTGGGGGCCGAGCTGACCAACAGCTTCTGCCGCACCGACCCGGAGATCGCCAAGCGGTTCGCGACGGTGACGTTCATGTCGGACAACCGGGCCGACCTGCCGCGGGTGCCGGTGCGCTGCCTGATCCTGCAGTGCTCCGAGGACGTGATCGCCCCCGTGGAGGTGGGCAAGTTCGTCCACGAGAGCATCCCCGGCAGCGAGCTGGTGCTGATGCGGGCGACCGGGCACTGCCCCAACCTGAGCGCGCCGGAGGAGACCATCTCCGCGATCAAGGCGTTCCTCTAGGTGAGCGGCGTCGAGGACGACTTCCTGGAGCTCTACGAACACGCGCCCTGCGGGTACCTGTCCACGCTGGCCGACGGGACGATCATCCGGGTCAACCGGACGCTGCTGGAGCTCACCGGATACGACCCCGGCGAGCTGACCGGCGGCATGCGGATCCAGAACCTGCTGGCCGTCGGCGACCGCATCTTCTACGAGACCCACTTCGCCCCGCTGCTCGCGATGCAGTCGGTCGTCCGCGAGATCGCGGTCGACGTGCGCCGCGCCGACGGCACCCGGCTGCCGGTGCTGCTCAACGCGGTGATGCGGGACGACCCGAGGGTCATCCGCTTCTGCGTCTTCGCCGCGACCGACCGGCGGGAGTACGAGCGCGAGCTGCTGCGCGCCCGCCAGCGCGCCGAGCGGTCGGAGGCGGAGGCGCGCGAGCTGGCCCGCACCCTGCAGCGCAGCTTCATCCCCCCTGCCCTGCCGGAAATCCCGGGACTCCAGGTCGCCGGGGCGTTCCGGCCCGCCGGGCTCGGAGACCTGGTGGGCGGCGACTTCTACGACATGTACGAGACCGCCGGAGGCTGGGCGCTCGCCCTCGGCGACGTGTGCGGCAAGGGCGTGGAGGCCGCCGTCGTCACCAGCCTGGCCCGCTACACGCTGCGGGCCGCGCCGATCCGGGAGCCCAGCCCCTCTGCGGTCCTGTCCGCGCTCAATCGGACCCTGCTGCGCGAGCGGGCGGGGCGGTTCGTGACGGCCGTCTACGGCCAGCTCGCGCCCGCCGGCCACCACTTCAGGCTCACCCTCTCCTTGGCCGGTCACCCGCCCCCGCTGCGGGCCAGCGGGGAGGCGGTCGGCGAGATCGGACGGCCGGGCAACGTCCTCGGCCTGCTGCCCAGGGTCAGGCTGACCGACGTCGACGTCGATCTCGCCCCCGGCGACGCCATCCTCTTCTACACCGACGGCGTCGTCGAGGCCCGCAGGGACGAGGAACTGTACGGCGAGGATCGGCTGCGTCGCCTGTTCGGCGCCTCCCGCGCCATGGGGGCGGCAGGGATCGCCGAGGCGGTCGTGAACGAGGCCGTCGCCTTCCAGTCCGGGCTGCCCCGCGACGACATCGCCGTCGTCGTGCTCAAGATCCCCGCCTGATCGCGCCGCGCGACGCTTCTTCTGGCGGAAGACCCGCCCCCGGTGGAACGGGGGACGGCGACTGGTGATTTCCCCGATGCCGTGACCGGACCTGATCGCGAGACTCCTGTCATCCCCCACGGCAAGGAGATCTCATGCGTAGGATCGTCGGCCCCCTCCTCGGCATCCTGGCCCTGCTCGGCTTCCTCGCCCCCGCCGTCCCCGCGCAGGCGGCCACGCACAATCCCGTGGTCTTCGTCCACGGCTACACCGGAAACAGCACCAACTTCGCCACTCTGCAGGCGTACCTGGTGGCCAACGGCTGGTCCGGCAGCCGGCTGTACGGCTACAACTACAACTGGGCCGGGTCGAACGTGATCAGCGCCCAGGGCCTGGCCGCCCTCGTCAACCAGATCAAGGCCAGCACGGGCGCGTCCAAGGTCGACATCGTCAACCACTCGATGGGCGGCCTGGTGACGCGGTATTACCTGCAGAAGCTCGGCGGGGCCGCCAACGTCGGCCACGTCGCCTCGCTGGCCGGCGCCAACCACGGCACGACGTACGCCAGTGCCTGCACCATCTACGTCTCGTGCGTCGAGATGCTGCCCGGCTCGGCGTACATCACCTCGCTCAGCGGCGACGAGACGCCGGGGTCGGCGAAGTACGGCACCTGGGTGTCGCCCTGTGACGGCATCATCATCCCCTACACCAGCACCCGGCTGTCCGGGGCGGACAACCACACCCTCGCCTGCGTCGACCACATCTCGATCCTGAGCAACGCCGAGGCGATGTCCGGCATCCGCGATCTGCTCAACAGCTGATCCCCCCATTCCCGGCCGGGCGGCCCGACGGCCGCCCGGCCGCGCGTTTTCCGGGTGATAACGGCACTGCCACGATCACGGGGAGCTCGCCGCTTTTGTGTCATTCCACGGGCATTCTGAGGTCGGGCAGGAACGAGAGCCGGAAAGCGGGGGCGGGATGGCGTGGGCAGCCCGGGCGGCCGCCGTCGTCATGGCCGTGGTGTCTGCGGCGCTCGTGGCCGTGGCGATGCTGATCTCCGCGGGGATTCCGGCGGAGTGGCGCCTGCCGGAGACGGTCACGACGCAGTCGGCGGCGGGGGTGACCTTCCCTGCGGTCGGCGCGTTCCTCCTCGCGTACCGGCCCCGGCTCAGGCTGGCGTGGCTCATGTGCGTGGGCGGGCTCGCCGGCGGAGTCTACGACTTCTTCCAGGCGACGACGCTGGCGTCCGCGGCGGACGGGGATCTCGCGTCGGCGGGGATCCTGAGGTTCACGGCGTATGTCGGCTGGGCGGTGAACGGGTTCCTGCTGGAGATCCTGCTCCCGTTGTACACCCCGGACGGCAGGCTTCCCTCGCCACGCTGGCGGGTGGTGGTGGTGCTCGCCGCGGCGTCCCTCGGGACCCAGATGACCCTCCAGCTCGTGCGTCCCGATCCGCCGCTCGAGGGCTACCCGCTACCCGCCGTCATCCCCAGTCCGCTGCCGATCCCCGCCCTGGCGCCGTACATGCCGGCGGCGGAGGTGGTGCTCTGGACTCTGATCATGCTGACGGTGTCGCTGACGGCGCTGTCGCTGCTGCTGCGCTTCCGCCGGGCCGACCCGGTGGGCAGGCGGCAGATCGGCTGGCCGCTGTTCGCGTTCGCCGGATACATCGTGTTCATGATCGCGGGTATCTTCCTGCCCGAGTTGTACTGGCTGTCGGTCGTCTGGGCGGCGCTCATCCCCGTCCTGATGGTGTTCTCGGTGATGCGCTACCGGCTGTACGGCATCGACACCGTCATCAGCCGGACCGTCGTCGCCGCGGGGCTGCTGGCCGTGGTCGGCGGGGTCTACTTCGGTGCGGCCGCGCTGTCGAGTCTGGTGATGTCCGGGTATCACCAGGTCGCCGGGCTCGCCTCCGCCCTGCTCACGGGCGCGTTCTTCCAGCCGTTGCGCAGGATGCTGCAACGTGCCGTCGACCGCCTGCTCTACGGCCCCGTGGGCGACCCGCGCGTGCTCGCCGAGCGGCTGGTCCGGGAGGTGCGCCGGGGTGATCCCGCGCAGGCGCTGGCGCCGGTGATCGGCGTTCTGCGCGAGGGCCTGGCGGTGCAGGGGATCGCGGTGGAGGTGACCGGCGGCGAGCCGGGGCACCAGGTGGTGAGCAGGGTCAGCGGGCAGGTCGGCGACTCCCCGCGCGAGGTGCCGCTGGTCTGGCACGGCGAGCGGGTGGGGCGGCTGCTGGTCGGCCCGCCCGCCCCGCGACGCTTCCCCGCCGCGCACGACGAACGGGTGCTGGACACGCTGGCGCCGTACGCGGCCGACGTGGCCCACGCGGTGCGGATGGCGGCCGACCTGCAGCGCTCCCGGGAGCGCATCCTGGCCGCCCGGGAGGAGGAGCGGCGGCGGCTGCGCCGCGATCTGCACGACGGCCTGGGCCAGACGCTCAGCGACATGGCCATGACCGTCAACATGGCCCGCGTCAGCCTGAAGACCTCCCCGAAGGAGGCGGACGGGCTGCTGCGCGAGTTGCGCTCCGGTATGGACGCGGTCACGGGCGACCTCCGGCAACTCGTGTACGGCCTGCGCCCGCCCGCCCTGGACGATCTGGGCCTGGCCGCCGCCCTACAAGGGTTGGCGGGGCCGGACGAAGGCCTCACCACAGTGGTGAGCGCCGAGGGTGACCTGGCCGACCTGCCCGCCGCCGTCGAGGTGGCCGTCTACCGGATCGTGCAGGAGGCGCTGACCAACGTCCGGCGCCACGCGCGCGCCACCCGCGTCCGGGTCGAGCTGCGCCGCGAGCCCGCGGCGCTGCGCCTGCTGATCGCCGACGACGGCGTGGGCCTGCCGCCGGAACGCCGCTCGGGCGTCGGCCTGACCTCCATGCGCGAGCGCACGGCGGAGCTGGGCGGGATCTGCCTCGTCACCGGCGAGCCGGGGGCGGGCACCACGGTGGAGGTCATGCTCCCCGTTCCTCCGACCGGCGCGGCGCCGGAACGGCACCACCAGCCGGCTCCGACCGGCACGAACGCGGCCTTCCGGGCGCCCTGAGGGAATCGTCGTCCCTGTGGTTCACTGTGGATCATGCGAGGGACACGGGTCCGGGACGCGCGGGCCGCGGCGGCCCGATGGGTCGCCCGCGAGGCCGCCTCAGCCGCGAACTTCGCCGGGGCCTTCCTGACCGGGTCGGCGGCCTGGGCCGATCCCGACGCGGTGCTGCCGCCCACGTCGGACGTCGACGTGGCGGTCGTGGTCACCGATGCCGTCGCGCCGCCCAAGCTCGGCAAGATCCCGTGGGAGGGCGTGCTCGTCGAGGTCACGTACGTGTCCTGGGACGGGCTCGCCTCCGCGCGGGACGTGCTGGCCTCCTGCCACCTGGCCGGCGCCTTCCGCACCGACACCGTGATCGCCGACCCCACCGGGCGGCTGGCCAGGCTCCGGGCCGCCGTCTCGGCGGGCTTCGCCGAACGGCGCTGGGTCCGCCTGCGATGCGCGGACGCCGAGGGCCGCATCACCGGCGGGCTCGCGGCGCTCGACTCCCGTAAGCCGTTCCACGACCAGGTCACGGCCTGGCTGTTCCCGGCCGGCATCACGACCCACGTGCTCCTCGCCGCCGGGCTGCGCAACCCCACCGTACGGCTGCGCTACCCGGCCGTCCGCGAGCTCCTGCGGGCCTACGGCCGGATGGACGTCTACGAGGAGCTGCTCGGCCTGCTCGGCTGCGCGCACCTGACCCGCGAGCGGGTCACCGCCCACCTCGCCACGATGACGAGGGCCTTCGACGCGGCGGCGGCCGTGGCCCGCACGCCGTTCCCCTTCTCCGCCGACGTCACCGAGGCGGCCCGGCCGGTGGCCGTCGACGGCAGCCGTGAGCTGGTCGCGCGGGGACTGCACCGCGAGGCCGTCTTCTGGGTCGCCGCGACGTACGCCCGGTGCCTGAAGATCCTCGCCGCGGACGCGCCGGGGGAGACCGGCCACCTCGCCGGGTTCGCGGACCTGGCGGCCGACCTGGGCGCCGGGTCGCCGGAAGACCTGCGGCGCCGGGCGCGCGAGGTGACCGCGTACCTGCCCCGCCTGCGCGCGGTCGCCGAGGAGATCATCGCCGCGAACCCTGCCGTCCACCCCGAGATCCGGGACGGGTCAGCTCCCGGCGGGTGACGGGCTCGGCGAAGGCGACGGGTTCGGCGAAACGGTCGGCGACGGGCTGGGCGACGTGCCCGGCCAGGGGGAGTAGGTGCTCCTCCACTCCCCGGGCGGCAGGATCGGGACGTCGACCCGGGTCGCTCCCGCGTTCTGGAACCGGAACGTCACGGGGATCGTGCCGCCGCTGCCCAGCGGGCGGGTGAGGCCGACGAGCAGCACCTGGGGGAGGGCCGTGCCGCCGACGTACTTCCCGCCGGGGATCTCCAGGCCGCCGGCGGGCAGGCGGGCCTCCCGGAACACGCCCCCGGTGTCCACCGACACGAGACGGTCGGTGCGGCCGCTCTCGTTGAGCAGCATCATGTACATCGGCATGTCGGTCCCCGGCGGAGCGGGCTGCTGCGAGCCGATGATGAAGGCGTTGCGGAGCAGCAGACCGGGCAGGTTGACGTTGGCCCCCTCGTTCTGCGGCATCGTCTGGGTGTAGTAGTCCTGCTTGAGGTCGCCGCAGGCGGCGGTGACGGCCGCGGCAGCGATGCATAGAGCCGCCAGGATCCTGCGCATGTCGACCTCGGCTCGCTCGGAGGCGTCTTTCGAGGCTGCGTACCCTCTCCGGCAGGCGTCTACCGCCGGTGAATAATGCGAGGCTCCAGACGAGGAAGAATCCCCGAGAAAGTGGAGGAAACGCATGCAGCTGATCACCCCGGAGAAGGCCGGGTTCGCGCCGGACCTGCCCCACCGGCTGGACGCCCTCGTACGGCGGGGCGGGGCGCCGGCCCTGCACGGCGTCGTGGTGGCCCGGCACGGCCGCGTCGTCCTGGAGTGGTACGGCGGCGGCGAGGACCACGTGCTGAACACGCCGCTCGGCCACGTGAACTTCGGACCGGAAACGTTGCACGACCTGCGCTCGGTCACCAAGAGCGTGGTGGCGCTGCTTTACGGCCTGGCGCTGGAGTCCGGCCTGGTGCCGGGCCCCGGCGAGCCGATCCTGCCGGTCTTTCCCGAGTACGCCGACCTGGCGGCCGATCCCCGCAGGGCCGGGCTGACGATCGGCAACGCGCTGACGATGACGTTGGGCCTGGAGTGGGACGAGAGCGCGCCCTACACCAGCCCGGCGAACAGCGAGATCGCGATGGAGCTGGCGCAGGACCGCTGCCGCTACGTGCTGGAGTGCCCGTTCGTGGAGGAGCCGGGCGAGCGGTGGCGTTACAGCGGCGGCGCCGCGGCCCTCGTCGGCGCGATCGTCGAGAAGGGCACGGGCCTGCGCCTCGAGGAGTTCGCCCGCACCGCGCTGTTCGAGCCGCTCGGCGCCGGGGCCTTCGAGTGGTCGGCCGGCTCCGACGGCAGGGCACTGGCCGCATCCGGCCTGCGCCTGACGCCCCGCGGCCTCGCCCGCATCGGGCAGGCGGTGCTGGATCGGGAGATCGTCCCCGGCTGGATCGGGGAGATGCTGCGCCCGCGCGTGCCCGCCTGGGAGGGTGTCTCCTACGGGTACATGTGGTACACAGGCCCGGACGGGCGGGCGTCGGCCCTCGGCAACGGCGGCCAGCGGCTGTTCCTGCTGCCCGATCCCGGCCTCGTCGTGGCCGTCACCGGCGGCGATTATGACGGTGCGGGCCAGGACACGGCGCCGAGGGCGGTCCTGGAGGACGTGGTCCTGCCCGCGATCACCTGAGGAGACGCCAGATGATTTTCATCACCGCCAAGTTCCGGGTGCTGCCGCAGTACGCCGACCAGTGGCCGGAGATCACCCGCGAGTTCACCCAGGCCACCCGCGCCGAGCCGGGCTGCCTGTGGTTCGACTGGTCGCGCAGCCTCGACGACCCGGCCGAGTACGTCCTCGTCGAGGCGTTCCGCGACGACGAGGCCGGAGCGGCGCACGTGGGGTCGGAGCACTTCCAGACGGCCCGGCGGACGCTGCCGCCCCACCTCGCCGAGACCCCGAGCATCGTCAACGTCACGGTCCCGCAGGACGACTGGTCCCCCCTCGGCGAGATGGCCGTGCCCGCCGGGGACTGAAACGAACTCAGAACCGGTAGGCGTCCCGGCGATGCTTGATCGTCTGGATCGTCACCGCACGCTTGTCCTCGTCGATGCGGTAGACCACCCGGTAAGTTCCGCGCCGGGCGACGTACAGCCCCTCGTACGGCTCCTGAAGGGGCTTGCCCACCCGCCACGGCTCCCAGGCTGTCGCGCCGGCGATGAGCTCCCGAGCGGCAGCGGCCACTTCCTCCGGTAGACCGGCGGTGAGGGCGCGGCGCGCCGGGGGAGCGAGGAGGACGCTGTATCGGTCGCTCACGAACTCGCCTTGCCGAGACGAGCGGCCATCAAGGCGGCCATGTCTTCCTCTGTCGTCACGTCGCCCCTCGCCTCGGCGGCGGCGGCCTCGACGAGATCGGCGCGCATCTCGGGGTCGGCGAGGATTTCGAGGGTCTCCTGCAGGGCTAAGGAGATCGTGCCGCTTGGGCTAGCCCGGACGAACGGCGATGCCCTCGGAACCCGGACCAGGGTTCCGAGGGCATCACGACCTGTCAGTAGCCGAGGTCGCCGAGGTCGGGCTGCTGCCAGCCGCCCTGCGGCACGTCGCCCTTGTACGGCCCGCTCACGACCGGGGGCACGAAGGTCTCCTTGATCGTGCGGGCGTTGACCCAGCGGATCAGGTTGAAGATCGAGCCGGCCTTGTCATTGGTGCCCGAGGCGCGGGCCCCGCCGAACGGCTGCTGCCCGACGACCGCCCCGGTGGGCTTGTCGTTGACGTAGAAGTTGCCCGCCGCGAAGCGCAGCCGCTCGGTGGCGTCGTCGATCGCGTACCGGTCCCGCGCGATGACAGAACCGGTCAGCGCGTACGGCGCGACGCTCTCCATCTGGTCGAGCACGGTGTCGTACGAGGCGTCGTCGTAGACGTGGACGGCGAGGATCGGGCCGAAGTACTCCTTCACGAAGATCTCATCCGTGGGATCGGCGCACTCCAGCACGGTCGGCCGCACGAAGTAGCCGGCCGAGTCGTCGTAGGAGCCGGTGAGCACGTCGATCGCGTCCGCCGACCGCGCCCGGTCGATCGCCTCCCTGTGCTTGGCGAAGGCCCGCGCGTCGATCACCGCGCCCATGAACGTCGACAGGTCGCCCGACACGTCGCCCACGGTGAGCGACTCGGCCGCCGAGACGAGGTCGTCGCGCATCCGGGCCCACAGCGAGCGCGGCACGTACGCCCGGGAGGCCGCCGAGCACTTCTGGCCCTGGTACTCGAAGGCGCCCCGCAGCAGCGCGGTCGACAGCACACCGGCCTCCGCGGACGGGTGGGCCAGGATGAAGTCCTTGCCGCCGGTCTCGCCGACGAGCCGCGGGTAGCCCCGGTAGCCCGCGATGTTCTCCCCGACGGCGCGCCACAGGTGCTGGAACGTGGCGGTCGAGCCGGTGAAGTGGATCCCGGCCAGCTCGGGGTGGGGCAGGGCGACCTCGGAGACGGCGGCGCCGTTGCCGGTGACCATGTTGATCACGCCGGGCGGCAGGCCGGCCGCCTCCAGCAGGCGCATGGTGAAGTGCGCCGAGAACTGCTGCGTCGGCGACGGCTTCCACACCACGACGTTGCCCATCAGCGCCGCCGCCGCCGGCAGGTTGGCCGCGATGGAGGTGAAGTTGAACGGCGTGATCGCCAGGACGAAGCCCTCCAGCGGGCGATACTCCATGCGGTTCCACACGCCGGGCGACGACTGCGGCTGCTCGGCGAGGAGCCGCCGGGCGTAGGCGACGTTGAACCGGAAGAAGTCGATCAGCTCGCACGCGGCGTCGATCTCGGCCTGCTGCGCCGACTTCGACTGGCCGAGGATGGTGGACGCGTTGAGCGTGGCCCGCCACGGGCCGCTGAGCAGCTCGGCGGCCCTGAGGAACACCGCGGCGCGCTCCTCGAACGGCAGGGCCCGCCAGCGCGGCGCGGCCTCCAGCGCCGCGTCGACCGCCGCCCGCACGTCGGCCGGGGTGGCGTCGGTCGTACGGCCGAGCACGGCGGCGTGGTTGTGCGGCTGCACGACGTCGATCGGGGCGCCGCCGGCCATGCGCCGCTCGCCGCCGATCGTCATCGTCAGGTCGAGGGACGTCCCCGACAGCTCCTTGATCCGGGTCTCCAGGGCCGCGCGCTCGGCGCTGCCAGGTCCGTACGCGTGCACCGGCTCGTTCGCCGGCACCGGGACGTCGGTGATCGCATCCATCATTTACCCCTCAAAGCGCGAAGGAAGAAGGCGACGTTGGCCGGGCGCTCGGCGAGGCGTCGCATGAAGTAGCCGTACCAGTCGTCGCCGTAGGGGACGTAGACCCGCACCCGCGACCCGGCCGCGGCCAGCGCCGCCTGCCTGTCGGCCCGGATGCCGTAGAGCATCTGGAACTCGTAGTCGTCCGGGCCGCGCCCGGCGCTCACCGCGAGCGACTCGGCGATCGCGATCAGCCGGTCGTCGTGCGTGGCCACCATGGGATAACCCGTGCCCGACATGAGGGCCCGCAGGCACCGCACGTACGCGCGGTCGACCTCGGGCTTGCTCTGCCAGGCCACCGAGGCGGGCTCGGCGTAGGCGCCCTTGACCAGCCGCACCCGCGACCCCGCGAGGTCGCGGCAGTCGGCCTCGCTGCGGAACAGGTACGCCTGGATCGCCACGCCCGTCTCCGGGAAGTCCTCCCGCAGCGCGCGCAGCACGCCCAGCGTCGCGTCGACGGTGGTGTGGTCCTCCATGTCGAGAGTGACGGTGGAGCCGCACTCCTGCGCCGCCGCGCAGATCTGCCGCGCGTTCTCCAGGGCCATGCCCGGATCGAGGGCCTGGCCGACGGCCGACAGCTTGACCGACACCTCGGCCCGGGTGCCGAGGCCGAGCGGCCGCAGCTCCTCCAGCAGCGAGACGTACGCCTTGGCGGCGGCGACGGCGGTCCCGGCGTCCCGGACCTCCTCGCCCAGATGATCGATCGTGACGGACAGCCCCGAGCCGGTCAGACGACGCGTCGCGGCGACGGCGTCCGCGGTGGACTCCCCGGCCACGAAGCGGTCGACGACCTTGCGTGTGAGCGGGAGCCCCGACACGGCCCGGCGGGCGAGCGGGCTGCGCGAGACCGCGAGAAGCAGGGAACCGAGCATGGCCTCAGGCTAAATCCGCACGTCACGGAAGTTCCACGGACATCCGCCACAGCATTTTTCGACAAATGCACAAGAATGTCAGCATGCAAGACATCGTCGATGAGATCTCCCGGCTGCTCGACGCCTCCGTGACGCTGGAGGACCGCTCGTTCAACCTGCTGGCGTACGGCGCGCAGAGCGGGGACATCGACCGCGTGCGGCAGGAGTCCATCCTGCGCAGGCACGCGTCCGACGAGGTGCGCGCCCACTTCGAGGCGTACGGCATCGCCACCGCGACGGGCCCGGTGCGCATTCCCGGGCTGCCCGGCCTGCTCGGCCGCGTGTGCGTGCCGCTGCGGCACGGCGGGGTGACCTACGGCTACCTGTGGGCGCTCGAATCCGGGGCGCTCACCGACGAGCGCCTGGCCGCCGTCGCGCCGCTGGTCGGCCGGGCGGCCGCGCTGCTCGCCACGCAGGCCCGCGGACGGCACGCCCCGCTGCGCCAGTTCTTCTCGGCCGACCCCGCGGTCCGCGCCATCGCCGGGGTGGACGTCGAGGGCCCGGTGACGGCGGTGGCCGTGCGGACGCCCGCGGAGGTCCCAGGACCGCCGCGCACGCTGCCGCGCGGCGTGCTCGCCGACCCGGACGTCACCGAGACGGCCGTGGACGCGCCGCTCCTCGCGGTGCTGGCGCCCGCCGCGCAGGCCGCGCACGTCGCGCGACTCCTGCACGGCCTGTACGGCCTGGCCGCCGGGATCGGAGGCCCGCGCGACGACCCGGGGGAGGCGTGGCAGAGCTGGCGGGAGGCGCTGCTGGCGCTGCGGGTGGCCGAGCACGTCGAGCGGCACGCCCCGGTCGCCGACTGGAGCGCTCTCGGCGTCTACCGGCTGCTGGCCCGGCTGTCCCCGCGCGACCTGGCCGACCTCGCCGCCGAGTCGGCCGCCCTCACACCCCGGATCGCGGGGAGCGTGGAGGCCTACCTCGACCACGCCGGGCAGGTCCAGGAGACGGCGGCGGCGCTGGGCGTGCACCGGCAGACGCTGTACTACCGCCTGGGCAAGGCCGGGCACCTCACCGGGCTCGACCTCGCCGACGGGGAGGACCGCCTGCTGCTCCACCTGTCGCTGAAGGCGGCGGCCCTCCTCACCGGCCACTCGTGAAGGGACTATCCGATCCGGGTCATGTTCGACTCGTAGCCCCCGCCGCCCGGGTAGTGCCAGCGGCCGGTCATGGCGTCGCCGTCGGTGTTGAAGGTGCCCCGGAAGTACGCCGGAGACCCCTTCGCGCCGCCCCAGATGGTCAGCGTGTCGCCGTCGAGTTCGTAGACGTAGTCGAGGGTGTCGCCCCGGCCGCCGTAATAGCGGGACTTGATGTCCTCGCTCGGCGCGTCCGCCCCGTAGGGCCTCTCACGGCCGATGACCTCGATGCCGGCGATCGGCTGGCCGTCATGCTCCAGCCGGATGTCCTGGAGGAGGAAGAAGCCCCCCTCCATCCAGCGGTAGGTGACCGTGCCCTCCGCGCCGCCGGTCACGCGCCATGAGCCGACCAGCCGGTCCAGCGCCCTGACCTGCTCGTCCGGCTGGGTCGTCTCAGTGATGTCCGGCATGGTGTTCCCCTTCTCCGTTGGTGGCGTTCTGCGATACCGCTCGTACGACGGCGGGGGCCGGGAAAGGGAATCGGTCCGCGCGGGCAGCCGGTGTCACGATCCGGTAACGACCCATTCGGCAGGAGAAGGGCCGATGGAGAGTGGCAGGCCGAAGAGGGGCAGCGACTCGGGGCCGAAGGTGGTGATCTCCGTGATGAGGCCGTCCTCGGCGCACAGGACGTCGATGTTGACCGCGGTGTAGGAGGTCTCACCGGGCCGCCGCACGTAGTTCGCCACCGCGGGCTGCCGGTTCACCGCGAGCGGGACGCAGTGCCACTCGCCCCAGCGCCCCTCGCCCTCCAGGACCGGACGCCACATGTCGAGCACGGCCGTCCGCCCGTCGTACACCAGGGCGGCGGGCGGCATGGCCTGCCGGACGTCCTCGCGCAGCAGCGCCGCCAGGGCTGACAGGTCGGCGTTCCTGGAGGCGGTGACGTAGCGCTCCAGCAGGTCGAGCTCGTCGCGGCTGGGCCGGGTGGCCGCGGCCCAGTCCGCCCGCCGCCTGGGCAGCCGCCCGCGCAGCGTCGCGCGGGCCCGCTGCAACGCGCTCTTGACCGAGGCGACGCTCATCTCCAGCGCCTCGGCGGTCTCGGCGACCGGCCAGCCGGCCACGTCGCGCAGGATCAGCACGGCCCGCTGCCGCGGCGGAAGGTGCTGGATCGCCGCCAGGAACGCCAGCTCCACGGTCTCCCTGGCGATGGCCGCCGCGTCCGGCCCGCCCTCGTACGGCGCCGCCAGGTCGAGCAGTTCGTCCGGATAGGGCTGGAGCCAGGGGACGTCGGCCGGGGCCGGACGCCCCGGGCTTTCCGAGGCGTCCGCCGCCACCATCTCGCGGGCGCGGGCCGGGCTGGACAGGGCGTCCAGGCAGGCGTTCGTGGCGATCCGGTACAGCCAGGCCCGGAACGTCGAGCGCCCCTCGAAGCTCTCCCGCGCGCGCCAGGCCCGCAGCAGCGTCTCCTGCACCAGGTCCTCCGCGTCGGTGAACGACCCGAGCATCCGGTAGCAGTGCACCCGCAGCTCGTGCCGGTGACGCGCGGCGAGCTCGGCGAACACGGCCTCGTCGCCCGCCCGGATCGCCTCCGCCGCGGGCTCCGCCGTGGGATCCGCAGTGGGTTCCCCGGCCGTGCCGTCCCGTTCGCTCACACCCGCCCCGCGTCGCCGCCGCACACCGAGATCACCCGGAAGGCTACCGCTCCGGAGCCCGGTAGACCCGCACCCAGTCGACGTACACCGTGCCGCCGGAGGCGTCGTTGCGCAGCACCAGGCCCATCCCCTGCGACCGGGGGACGTACGGGCCGGTGTAGTTCCACACCTGCCTGCCGTCCAGCCAGAAGGTCACCCGGCCGGGCAGCCAGTCGACGGTGACCGTGTGCCACTGGGTGAAGTCGGCCGCCGTCTCGGCTCGGGCCAGTTCCCGGCCCTGCCGGACGGAGAGCTCCACGCGCCGCCCGCCCGCGATGCCCGCCACGGCGATCGCCGCGTCCTCCGTCCCCGCGCCGTCCGTCCCCGTGAACCGCGAGGCGTCGTCCTGCGGGCCGGCGTATTCCGAGTCGTCGCGCCACGAGTCGTCGTACCGCGATTCGTCGTATTGGGAGTCCCCGTATTGGGAGTCGCCGTATCGGGAGTCGTCCCGCCGAGATTCTCCGTTCTGGGCGGCGTCCGACCGGACGGACTGCAGCAGCGCGACGGGAAGCGCACCCCCCTCGGCCCGCAGGCGGACCTCCCAGCGGCCGTACCGCTGGACCGACGTCCCCGACAGGTCCACGCCGCCGCCGTCCCGGGTGAGGCGCAGCGCCTGCCCGCCGAAGTCCTCGGCCACGGCCGGGTTGCCCCAGCCGCCGGTGGAGGCGCCGGACGAGCGGGGCAGTGGCGTACGGGACGGCGCACGCGACGGCGGGGAGGACTCCCGCGCGGCCCCGTTCGCGCCTCCGGGGATCGCCCGGGCGGGCGCGCGGTCTCCCCGGGGCACGTCCTCCGGTTCGATGGCGTTCACCACGACCGGCCGGTCCGTACGCACGGGCCGCGCGAGCCGCATCGGCGGCTCGGTCTCGGTCGCAGGTGCGGGCGTCGCCCGCGGGCCGGACGAAAGAAGGGGGGAGGGAAGAGGAGAGAGGCTGGGGGAGGGCCGCGGCGACGGCTCCGCCGGGACATCGCCGATCTTCTCCGCGACCGTGGTGTCGCCGATCTTCTCCGCGGCCTCGTCGCCCTTCTGCCCGGCTTTCTCGCCGGGAGCTACGGCGGCCGCGGTGGCGGTCTGCGTCGCGCTCAGCCCTGCCGCGTTCGCGTTCCGCGGCTGGGCGCCGGACGAACCGGGGGAGGACGCCGACCCCTGCGCGGTGGACTCGCCTCCGGCGTTGAACACCTTCGTGGAGTCCCCGCTTGAACAGGCCGTGGCGGCGGCGATGAGCATCGCCGCCGCCACCGCTAAACCAGGCCCATGACGTGACATGAGCCGAGTTAATCACATGATTTCACTCAGATAACGGCCTAAATCCGGTAATATCGCTTGCCTTTACGCACACGTCTTCTCGTATACGCGAAGCAGTTCCATGCTGATTCGCTCGACCGAATAGCGGGAACGGGCGCGGTCGGCGGCCGCGTAGCCGATGGCCGTGCGCAGAGTGGCGTCGCCGAGCAGGCGGCGGATCCGGTGGGCGATCTCCAGCGGGCGGTCGGGCCGGGTCAGGAATCCGGTCACGCCGTCCACCACCGAGTCGAGGTGCGCCCCGGCGGCCGAGGCGATGACCGGGATGCCGCAGGCCATGGCCTCCAGCGCGGCCGTGCCCGTGGGGACGGTCGGCGGCAGCGACAGCACCAGGTCGGCGCTGCGCATGAGCTTGGGCATCGCGGTGTGCGGGACCATGCCGAGCATCTCCACGCGGTCCGCCACGCCGTGCTCCCCGGCGAGGGCGCGCAGCCGCTCGACGCTCTGGTCGTCGCCGCCGGCGACCACGAGCTCGGCCTCCGGTACGGCCCGCAGGGCGTGCACGGCCCAGTCGGCGCCCACGTGCCCCACGTGCAGGAGGCGGGGCCGCTCACCCCTCGGGAAGGCGGGGCCCTGGCGGCGGAAGCGCTCGATGTCCACGCCGTGCGGGATGACCGAGATGTTGCGGCGCGGCACGCCCATCCGGATCAGCTCGGACTCCTCGTCGGCGCAGGCGGCGATGACCGCCCTGGCCCGGCGGCCGATCGCGCACTCCAGCCGCCGCACCGGCGCGGCGCTCCGGCTGTCGTCGTAGTGACTGTGGAAGGTCTGGGTGACCGGCACGCCCAGGCCCTCTGACCCGGCGATGGCGGCCAGGCCGCTGGACCACGAGTAGGCGTGGATGATGTCCGGGCGGTGCTCCCGCCACCTGCGCCGCAGGCCGTCGCTGAAGTCCGAGATGTAGGGGAGGAGGTCGCTTTCCGACAGCTCCATGTCGGGTCCGGCGGGTACGTGCTCGACGCCGGCCCCCTGGACCTTCGAGCGGGTGTAGACGGTCACCCGATGGCCCCGGCCCAGCTCGCGGGCGATGGCGGGAGTGTCGGGAGTCAGCTCGTGGGCGGAGACAATCGCGATATCCATGGCACACCTCAAGACAGGAAGGCGTCTGAAAGGGTGTGCCTGCGTCCTAGGCACGATCGATGTAGATGATGTTTACCTTACTCTGATTCGCGCTAAACGCCTAATCGGGAAAAATCACGTCGACTCCTGCAGCCGCGACGTGGCCGTCTGCAGCCTGATCCGGCAGCCGCCCTCCTCTCGCCGGATGTCCACGTAGTCGCAGATCTGGCGGGCTACCCACAGGCCGTCCCCGTGCCGCTCGTCCGGGCCCGGGGGAGTGAAACCGGAGAGCGGATCACACTCCGTCTCATGGCCGGCCCACAGGTCGCACACCAGCGCCCCGAACGTCTCCCATACCCGGGTGGTCAGCGGCAGACCCAGGTAGCGGGCCGCCTCGTGCACGGCCACGCACAGCATCGCGGCCCTGTCCTCCGCCAAGCCGTGGAGCCGGGCCTGCTCGCCGGCGAAGTGCCGCACGCGGCGCAGGTGGCCGATCGTCGCGACCGCCGCCTCCGGGGGAGCCTCCGGCAGCGGTTCGCGGTCGCACTCGCCGATGAACCGCGCCGGGTCGGCGTACGCGGGGGAGGGCCGCCGCTCCCGGCCGCCGACGCTGATCGAGGGGTGGGTGCGCAGCGCGTCCTCGACGAGGCCGGGATCGGCCGCTCTGGTGTCGTACGGGCAGATCATCCACACGCCCGTGCCTGCGAGGATGACGTTGAGCCCCGACTCCATCCGCTTCCAGGCCACGACGTCGCGGGCGGAGCGGCCCGCCCACACCGGCTCGGCCAGGATGCGGACCCGCCCGCGCGCCGCGTTGCGCTCCCAGTAGCGCAGGAACGCGGTCGCCCGCTGCGGGGTGCGGCGGCCGAAGTACGCGCTCTCGGCGTAGTCGACGCGCCGGGCGTCGTCGCCCAGCGCGGCGCCGAGGAGATCGAGGTTTCCCGCGGTCGTGGTGACCATCACCGGCTCGCCCTCGTCCAGCCCGTCACGGACGAACGGCACGGCCATTCCGAGGAACTCGTCGTCGGAGCCGTACAGACCGGCCTCGTGGATCAACTCACTCATGCCGCCTCCTTGCCTGGCGGCTCGGGGCTCCGCATCCACCTCAGTCCACCACTTCCCCGTGGCGGCGGCAAATCCCGTCAGCGGGATCGGCGCAGCGTGAGGAGGGTGATCTCGTCGACCGCGTGGCTGCCGCAGAAGGCCCGGTGGTCCTCCTCGATGGCCTTGACGACCGCGCCCGGGGTCTGCCCGGCGCAGCGGGCGAGGGCCTCGGTGAGCCGCTGCTCGCCGTAGTTGTCCCCGGCGGGGCTCTGCGAGCCCACCAGGCCGTCGCTGTACAGCACGAGCGTCTCCCCGGCCGACAGCGTGAACTCCTCGGTCGCGGGGACCGAACCCTCCTCGAAGCCGAGCGGGACCCCGCCGCCCTCGGAGAACCGGACACCGCCGCCCGGCTGGATCAGCGCCGCGGGATGGTGACCCGCGGAGGCGAGCCGCACCTTGCGGCCCCGGACGAACCCGGCGGCGGCCATCACGAACAGGCCCGTGTTCTGCGCGACGAGGGCGTCGCTGACCTTGCTCAGGGCCTGCCCCGGGTCGTCCTCCCACACGCTCAGCACGCGCAGGCCGTTGCGGACCATGGAGGTGACGGCGGCCGCCTCCTCGCCGCGACCCGCCGCGCTGCCGATCACGAAGCCCCATCCGTTCTTCACGGGGAACACGTCGTAGAACTCGCCGCCGATGGCGCGCATGCCGGAGCCGGGGTGGTAGGCGGCGGCGATCTCGAAGCCGGGGATGTCGGGGAGCGTGCGGGGGAGCACGCCGCTCTGCAGGGTGTCGGCGGCCTGCGCCCGGCGCTGGAACCCCTGCTGGGCCCGCATCGCCAGGCCGAGGTGCAGGCCGATCTCCTCCATCAGGCCCAGGTCGGCCAGGCCGAACGGCGGCCGGTCGCGCAGCCGCACCAGCGTGAGCACGCCGCGCGCCTCGTCGTCGGCCCGGATCGGCACGCTGAGCAGCGAGCCCCCGCGCATCGCCTGGAGCACGCCGTCGCCGAGCAGGGAGTCGTCGGTCAGCATCTCGTGGACGACGCCGCTCTGCGTCGTCATCACCTGCTCCACGACCGGTGCCAGCGCGGGCGGGGCCTCCTCGACCGTCCGCTGCAGCCGCCCGACCGGCTGGTCGCTCGGCCCGATGACGACCGACCGGATCAGGCCGCCGTCCCTGGCGACGTCCGCGATCACCCAGTCGGCCGTCTCCGCGGCCAGCAGGCGGGCCGCCCGCAGCAGGGCGACGGGCTCGCGCAGGCTCTCCTCGTCCAGGAGCAGCCCGGTCAGCCGCGACAGCAGCTCGTGCCGCCGTGCCGCCGCCAGGACCGCGGCGTCGTCGGGCGCACCCGTCTGCACGGCCGGCTCGGGCAGCTGGACCTCGGTGGGCAGCACGACTCCGGCGATCATCTCCTGCGGCTCGCCCGGCATGCGCAGGCGGCTCAGCACCAGCCGTACGGTGTGGGCGCGGCCCTGGTGGGCCAGCCGGGTCTGGAACGAGGCGCTGTCGTCCCCGTGGAGGACGGCGGCGAAGCGTTGCCGGAACGCGGCGCGGGCGGTCACGTCGACGAGCAGGGGGAAGGCGCGGCCGATGAGGTAGCCGGCGGGGCTGCCGAGCAGGCGGGTGGTCTCGTTGTTGATGCGGCGCACCGTGCCGCCCGTGTCCATGATGATCACGGGGATCGGCAGCGCGCGGAACACCTGGCGCAGCAGCTTCTGCTCCCGCTGACTGCCGCCGTCCCTGCGCCTGCGGCTGCGCGCCAGCTCGCTCAGGGCCTTGCGGACCAGTTCCTCGGCGGCGTCCAGCTCCCGTAGCATCACACCCGGATCGGGATCGTCCCGTAGGGTGGCCATGCGGTCGGCGAGCCCGCTCAACGCGCGCTCAAGCTCGGCGGTGTCGGGCAAGCTGCCCCCCTCTCTCGACGTAGACGCTACGCCAAACCCCGGGTCTAATCGATCCAGCCTGGATTAACCCGGAAACTATGGGAATGGTCTTTCTACCATGGAGACGACATCCATCCTCGCGCGTGACCTCGCGGCGCTCGGCCGTGTGACGGAGGGCACGTCGGCCGAGAGCGTTTTGCGTGGCATTACAGAGGCGGTCGCGCGCGGCGTGCCCGGCTGCGCCGGTGGCACCGCCGAGTTGTGGATGGAGGGGCGGGTGCTGCTGGCCGCCTCCCACAGCGAGCTCACCGTGCTGATCGACCGCGAGCGCGACCTGCGCGAGGGCCCGTCGAGGGAGGCGCTGTCCACCGGGCGCCCGGTGACGATCCCCGACGTGATGCGCGAGTCCCGCTGGTCCCGCTACGCCGCCACCGCCGTGCGGCACGGGGTGCGCTCGGTCCTCGTCGTGCCGATCGCCGTGGACAACGCCGTCGTGATCATCGGTCTGTACGGCGTGCGCTCCGGCGTGTTCAGCTCCGGCGGCCCGCTCATGGCCCTGCTGCGCGAGCAGGTCACCGTGGCGCTGGCCAACATCTGGGAGTTCGACGACGTCCTGACCGGTGCGGCGCAGATGCAGGAGGCCCTGGCAGGCCGGTCGGTCATCGACCAGGCCAAGGGCATCATCATGTCGAAGAGCGGCTGCTCGGCAGAGGAGGCGTTCGAGGAGCTCAGGCGGGTGTCGCAGCACCACCAGGTCAAGGTGGCCGACCTGGCCAAGCTCCTGGTCACCGAGCACCAGCAGAAGCACGGGGGAGCCGCCCCGGCCTGAGCGGGGCCGTACGCGCGCGGCGGCGGGTGGCGGCGGGCGGGGCTCAGGCGGCGAACGCGGCCAGGGCCTCGTCGAGGGTGTCGAACAGGGGCAGCCGCTCCGACAGGCCGGTGACCCACATCACCTTGGAGTTCGGGTACTGCACGGAGACCAGCGCGAAGTTGCCGCCGGCCGTGGTCGAGCGCTGCCAGTGGTGCACGATCAGGCCCAGCGCCCGGGAGTCCATGAACGTGACGCCGCCCAGGTCGAGGACCATGTCGGGGCCGTGGTCGTCCGCCGCGGCGTCCAGATAGTCCGAGAACTGCTCACGGGTCGTGGCGTCGAGGACACCGTTCACATGGATCACCACGATGTCTCCCGCCATGCTGGACGACAGGGACAGCAGTCCGTTGATAGACACCTCGCGCCTCCTCTGCGGCAACATTACTGGTGCCGAAGGGGTGGTGATACTCCTGATTTTGGGGCAATATACTGAAGCAGAGGTCCAGCAGAGGGCCTCGTCTCGATACTGTAGCGAGGCGTGCCTTCTGCGTGGTTACCCCAGCGCGTAGGCGCCCTCGCGAGAAAATACGAGGGGACTGCGCAGATGGCTGCCGAGGTCCGTGCAGAGACCGTCAGCAATCCGACCGCCGAAGAGCTCCTGGCCCAGCTGGCCGAGGACGGACTGTCCGAGGAGCGGCGGGAACGCCTCCGTGAGAAGATCGTAGAAATGCACCGTCTGATGGCGAGGGACATCGCCCGGCGGTATCTCAACCGCGGTGAGCCGATGGAAGACCTCCTCCAGGCCGCGTACGTCGGCCTCATGAAGGCCATCAACGGCTTCGACCCAACCCTGGGCCACAGCTTCCGCGGCTACGCCATGGTCACCATGACGGGCGAGGTCAAGCGGCACTTCCGGGACCGCACCTGGGCCGTCCGGGTGCCCCGCCTCTACCAGGAGCGCCGGGCCGAGCTCAACCGGCACGTCGCCGACATGACCCAGGAGCTGGGCCGGTTCCCCACCGTCGCCGAGCTCGCCAAGAAGATGGGCCTGTCGGAGGAGGACATGCTCCTCACCATGGACGCCTCCGCGGCGTACAGCACTCTCTCCCTCGACGCGCCGATCGGCGCCGACGACGACGCCGCCGCCCTCGGCGATGTGATCCCCGAAGAGGACGACGCGCTCGACAACCTGGTGGACACCGAGGCGCTGAAGCCGCTCATCGACCTTCTCCCCGAGCGGGAGAAGAACATCCTCCTGCTGCGTTTCTACGGCAACATGACGCAGGCCGAGATCGCGGCGGAGTTCGGCATATCGCAGATGCACGTCTCACGGATCCTCCGCAAGACCCTCGACCAGCTCCGGGCGGAGCTCGTCGCAGGATGAGAGGATGCGATGATGCCCGGGACACCGCCTGTGCCCAGGCGGTGTCTCGGGGTATCTTCGTCCTGCCCACAGCCCATAGATCCTGAGACGGCCACATTTCCGGCGGGAGGCGTGTACCGGGTGAAAGATGACGGCGTTCCCGCGCACGTCACCAGAGCGGCAAGGGAGCGTGCCTTCTCCTTAGCCGATCTGCCCGATCTGCGGGAGTTCGCCGCCGCCGAGGCGCTGCGTCGCGGTATGCGGGAGGACGCGATCGGCGACTTCCTCGTCGCGCTCAACGAGGTCGCCACCAACGCGGTCACCCACGGGTCGACCAAGGCGCGGCTGGGCATCTGGCGCGAGGGGCCGGCTCTGGTGGTCGCCGTGCACGACGACGGCCGGGAGTGGCGTTTCGAGGGCGAGCCGGGCCACGACCCTCCTCCGGAGGACGCGACCAGCGGCATGGGGCTGTGGGTGGCGCGCCTGCTGAGCAACGAACTCCACGTCACCACCGGTCCCAGAGGAAGCACGGTGACGATGCGTTTCCTCCTTGAGTAGGGGTAGGGGACAGCCATGGCTGTCCCACGGATTCTGATCGTCGGCGGCGGATACGTCGGCATGTACACAGCACTCCGCCTGCAGCGCAGGCTCCGCCGCGGCGAGGCACTTGTGACCGTCGCGGACCTCGACTCCTACATGACCTACCAGCCCTTCCTGCCGGAGGCGGCCGCCGGGAACATCGAGGCGCGGCATGTCGTCGTCCCGCTCAGGCGGGTGCTGAACAGGTGCCAGATCCTCAGCGGGCGGGTCACCCAGGTGCGGCTGGCCGACCGCAAGGCGGAGCTGACCCCGCACGAGGGGCCCGATCTCACCATCGACTACGACTACCTCGTCGTCGCGCCGGGCTCCATCTCACGGCTGCTGCCGGTGCCAGGACTGGCCGAGCACGGCATCGGATTCAAGACCATCGAAGAGGCCATCGCCCTGCGCAACCACGTGCTCGGCCGCCTCGACATCGCCGCGTCCACCCCGGACCCCGAGGTCCGCCGCCGGGCGCTCACCTTCGTCTTCGTCGGCGGCGGTTACGCCGGCGTCGAGGCCCTGGCCGAGTTGGAGGACATGGTCGCGGGCGCCCTCAAGTACTTCGAGGGGATCAGGCACGAGGACATGCGCTGGGTGCTCGTGGAGGCCACCGACCGCATCCTGCCCGAGGTGGGCCCGGACATGGGCAAGTGGACGGCCCAGCAGCTGCGCGAGCGGGGGATCGAGATCCGCATGGGCACGCTGCTGAAGTCCGCGGAGGACTGCCACATCGTGCTGAGCGACGGCGAGGAGTTCGACGCCGACACCCTCGTCTGGACGGCGGGCGTCAAGCCGAACCCGCTGATCGGCGCGGGCGACCTGCCCCTGGACAAGAAGGGCAGGATCAGGGTCGATCCGTTCCTGCGCGTGCACGGCACCGACTTCGCCTTCGCCGCGGGCGACTCCGCCGCCGTCCCCGACCTCACCCGGCCGGGCGAGTTCTGCCCGCCCAACGCCCAGCACGCCGTACGGCAGGCCCGCACGCTGGCGGACAACCTGCTGGCGGCGCTGCGCGGGGAGGCCCAGCGGCCGTACCGGCACAAGTACGCGGGGTCGGTGGCGAGCCTGGGACTCTACAAGGGGGTCGCGCAGATCTACGGCCGGGAGCTTCGCGGCTTCCCCGCCTGGTTGATGCACCGCACCTATCACCTGACGCGGATGCCGACCTTCAACAAGAAGACCCGGATCCTCATGGACTGGACGCTCGGGCTGTTCTTCCCCCGGGAGATCATCTCGCTGGGGGCCATCGAGGAGCCGCGCAAGGAGTTCACCCTGTCCGCCCGCTCGTGACCCGCTGTGGGGGAGTGCCGCGTGACCCGAGGTCACGCGGCACTTCTCACCTCACTTCTGTGGGGGTGTCGTCGCCGGCCAGGGCGCCGGCGAATTGGGCCGAGTAGAGCCGGTGGTAGGCGCCATGGGCGGCGAGCAGTTCCTCGTGGGTGCCGTGCTCGACGATGCTCCCCGACTCCATCACCAGGATGAGGTCCGCGTCGCGGATCGTGGACAGCCGGTGGGCGATGACGAAGCTGGTCCTGTCGCTGCGCAGCGCGGCCATCGCGTGCTGCACCAGGACCTCGGTGCGGGTGTCGACCGAGCTGGTCGCCTCGTCCAGGATGAGCAGGGACGGGTTGGCGAGGAACGCGCGGGCGATGGTCAGCAGCTGCTTCTCGCCGGCGCTGATGTTGCCGCCCTCCTCGTCGATCACGGTGTCGTACCCGTCGGGAAGGGTGCGGACGAACCGGTCGACGTACGTCGCCCGCGCCGCCGCCTGGATCTCGTCGTCGGTGGCCCGGGGGTTGCCGTAGGCGATGTTGTCGCGGATCGTCCCGCCGAACAGCCAGGTGTCCTGGAGCACCATGCCGATCTGGGAGCGCAGGTCCTCGCGGCGCATCGCCGTGATGTCGACGCCGTCGAGGGTGATGCGGCCCGCGTCCAGCTCGTAGAAGCGCATGATCAGGTTGACCAGCGTGGTCTTCCCCGCGCCGGTCGGGCCGACGATCGCGATCGTGTGCCCGGGCTCGGCCACCAGCGACAGGTCCTCGATGAGGGGCTGCTCCGAGTCGTACCTGAAGGACACGTGCTCGAACTCGACGCGCCCCCGCCGGGTGGCGGGCAGCACCGGGTCGGCGGGGTCGGGCTCCTGCTCCTCGGCGTCCAGCAGCTCGAAGACCCGCTCGGCGGAGGCCACCCCCGACTGCAGCAGGTTGGCCATCGAGGCGACCTGGGTCAGCGGCTGGGTGAACTGCCGGGAGTACTGGATGAACGCCTGGACGTCGCCCAGGCTCATCGACCCGCCGGCCACCCGTACGGCGCCGACGACCGCGATGGCGACGTAGTTGAGGTTCCCGATGAACATCATCGCCGGCATGATGATCCCGGAGATGAACTGGGCGCCGAAGCTCGCCTTGTACAGGGCCTCGTTCCGCTCCCGGAACACCTGCTCGACCTCGGGGCCCCGCCCGAAGACCTTCACCAGCTCGTGACCGGTGAACGCCTCCTCGATGTGGGCGTTCAGCGTGCCGGTGTGGGCCCACTGGGCGACGAACTGCTTCTGCGAGCGCTTGGCGATCTGCCCGGTGACGATCATCGTGACCGGGATCGTCACCAGCGCGATCGCCGCGAGCAGCGGCGAGATCACGAACATCATGACCAGCACGCCGATCACGGTGAGCAGCGAGCTCAGCAGCTGGCTCAGCGTCTGCTGCAGGGTCTGGGACACGTTGTCGATGTCGTTGGTGACCCGGCTGAGCAGCTCGCCGCGCGGCTGGCCGTCGAAGAACTTCAGCGGGAGCCGGTGCAGTTTGTCCTCGACGTCGGCCCGGAGGCGGAAGACGGTGCGCTGCGTCACGTCGTTGAGCAGCCGGCCCTGCAGCCACATGAACAGCGACGCCGCGACGTAGAGCCCCAGGACCCAGGCCAGGACCGTGGCCAGCGCGCCGAAGTCGATGCCGTGACCGGGGACGACGTCCATGCCCGCGAGCATGTCGGCGAAATCGCCGTGGCCCGAGGCGCGCAGGGCCTGCACGGCCTGCTCCTTGGTCGTTCCCGCGGGCAGCCGGCCGCCGATCACACCGCTGAAGATCACGTCCGTCGCGCGGCCGAGCAGCTTCGGCCCGATGACGGAGAACACCACGCTGATCACGGCGAGGCCGACCACGGCCAGGATCTTCGGCCGTTCGGGGCTCAACCGCCGCAGCAGCCGCCGGACGGAGGGGCCGAAGTTCATCGACTTCTCCGCCGGCATCTGCCCGCCGAAGGGCCCGAAACCGCCGCCTCCGGCGGGCCGCGGTCGCGCCGGTGCTGTGGGCCGTGCCGTGGGCCGGTCGCTCATACCGCACTCCCCGCGGTCAGTTGGGACTCGACGATCTCGACGTACGTCGGGCAGGAGCCGAGCAGCTCGTCATGCGTGCCGATGCCGACGACGACGCCGTCGTCCAGGACGACGATCTGGTCGGCGTCGGCGATGGTGGAGACCCGCTGGGCGACGATCACAACGGCGGCGTCGGCCGTGTGCGGGCGCAGAGCGGCGCGCAGCCTGGCGTCGGTGGTCAGGTCGAGTGCCGAGAACGAGTCGTCGAACAGATAGATCTCGGGCTTGGCCACCAGCGCGCGGGCGATGGACAGGCGCTGCCGCTGCCCGCCGGACACGTTCGTGCCGCCCTGGGAGATCGGCGCCTGAAGGCCCTCGGGCATCGCCTCGACGAAGTCGCGCGCCTGGGCGACCTCCAGCGCCTCCCACAGCTCCTCGTCGGTGGCGTCCGGGTTGCCGTACCGCAGGTTGCTCGCGACGGTGCCGGTGAACAGGTACGGCTTCTGCGGCACCAGGCCGATGCGCGTCCAGAGCATCTGGGGGTCGAGGTCGCGTACGTCCACACCGTCGATCAGCACGGCGCCGGACGTCGCGTCGAACAGCCGGGGCACCAGGGAGACCAGGGTCGTCTTCCCCGACCCGGTGCTGCCGATGACGGCGGTGGTCTGTCCCGCGGCCACGCGGAAGGAGATGCCGGACAACACCGGCACCTCCGCGCCCGGATAGCGGAACTCGACGTCACGCAGCTCCAGCTCGCCCCGGCGGTCCACCTGCCGTACGGGATGCTCGGACGGGCGCACCGACGACTCGGTGTCCAGCACCTCGGCGATGCGCTCCGCGCAGACCGCGGCGCGCGGGATCATGATCGAGATGAAGGTGGCCATCATCATCGACATGAGGATCTGCATCAGGTACATGAGGAACGCGGTGAGGGCGCCCACCTGCATCTCGCCGCTGTCCACCCGGGCGGCGCCGAACCACAGCACCGCGACACTGGAGGCGTTGAGGATCAGCATCACGGTGGGGAAGATGAGCGCGGTCAGCCGCCCCACTCGCAGCGCCGTCCCGGTCAGCTCGTCGTTCGCCTGGGCGAACCGGCGAGTCTCCTCACGCTCCCTGACGAAGGCCCGCACCACGCGGATGCCGGAAAGCTGCTCGCGGAGCACCTGGTTCACCACGTCGATGCGGGTCTGCATGGCGCGGAACTGCGGGACCATGCGGAAGACGATCAGCCCGATCGAGACCAGCAGCACCGGGACGCAGACCAGCATGAGCCAGGACAGCCCGACGTCCTGACGCAGGGCCATGATGATGCCGCCGACCCCCATGATGGGCGCGGCGACCAGCATCGTGCAGGTCATCACCACGAGCATCTGGATCTGCTGCACGTCGTTGGTGTTGCGGGTGATCAGCGAGGGAGCCCCGAACTGGGCGACCTCCCGCTGCGAGAAGCCGCTCACCCGGTGGAAGATCGTCGACCGGACGTCCCGGCCGAACCCAGCCGCCACCCGGGCACCGTAATAGACCGCCGCGATCGAGCAGGCGATCTGGACGAGGGACACGGTCAACATCCAGCCGCCGGTGGCCAGGATGTAGCCGGTGTCGCCGGTGGACACCCCCTGGTCGATGATGTCGGCGTTCAGGCTCGGCAGGTACAGGGAGGCGATGGTGCCGACGAGCTGGAACAGCACCACCGCCGTGAGCGCGGGCGAGTAGGGCCGCAGGTACGTGCGGAGCAGACGACTCAGCACGGCTGCGGTCCGGGGCGGACGGTGGGGTGCGGGGAGGGCAGAAGCATGCGGAATACGGTATATGAGCAGCTAGCTCACGTACGCATGGTTTTCGGCAGGAGCGAACAGGGGGCCGTCGTCCGCTGACCCCGATGGAGACGCGGGCGTCCAAGGGCCGTCAGGCGGGGGCGGGTGTCTGGTCCGCGTGGAGGCTGAGGGTGAGGTCGGCCAGGGCGACGACGCCGACCGGGTGGCCGTCCACGACCACCGGAAGCTGGTGCACGTCCTTCTCGCGCATCCGCCGCGCCGCCTCGGCCACGTCCTGGTCAGGGCCGACGGTCACCACGTCGCAGGTGCACAGCGTCGCCAGCGGGGTGGCGGCGAGGTCCCTGCCCTCCGCGACCGCGCGTACGACGATGTCCCGGTCGGTCACCAGCCCGCGCAGCCGGCCGTTCCCGACCACCAGCACGTCGCCGATCCCGCGGTCGCGCATCAGCTTGGCGGCCTTGACCACCGGGGCCTCCTCCGGCAGCGTGGCCGGATCGCGCGTCATGACCTCTTCCACCTTGTGGGGCATCTCGTCTCCTGAGGGGCCGGTGAGACCGACGGCATGCGCGGCGAATTCGGCGGTCTCGCGGTCTCGCGGGAGGCGTGCTCCCGCGAGACCGCTTCGTGCTTTCAGGGGTCTGTCTTCCAGTGAAGACGTTCGGCCCGCGGGGTCAGCGACGGACGCGTCCGCCGCGCCAGCCGCCGCGCCAGGAGTTCACCCCGGCGGTGCCGACGCCGGCCTGGTGCAGGGACAGCAGGCACAGGCCGAGGGCGAGCAGCGCGGTCAGGCCGATGCCGATGTTCGCGTTGAGGAGATCGAGGAGGAAGGCGATCCCGAAGACGACCGCCGCGGCGATGGCGAGCATATTGTTACCTCACTTCCGGGTCAGGTGGGCTAGTAACGCGTGGTACTCGTGCAGGGCCAGGCGCAGCGCCTCCGTGTCGCCCCGCTCGTTGTCCTTCCACTGGTCGAGCAGCGCCTGCCGGCGGCTGGTGAGGGCCGACAGGGCCTCCTCCACCAGTGCGTCCGCCTGCTCGACCGACTGGCGGGGATCGTCGACGAAGCCCGTCTTGATCTCGCGCCACCGGCCGTCCAGCGCCTCGTCCAGGACGGACGCCGTGCCGGAGGCGGCGGTGGTGGCCGTGACGGGGTAGGCCACCGGGCCGTCGACGGTGGCGCCGGTAGTGGCGCCGGTAGTGGTGTCGGTAGTGGCGTCGCGGGAGGTCGCGGTGTCCCCGGCGGTCACATCGTCCCGGGCGTACCCGGTGCCGTCCGTCTCCGGGTCGCGGTCCGCGTCGTCGCCGTAGGTCTCGTAGGTCTCGTACGCGCCGGTCGCGGTGTCGCCGGATCGACCGGCCGGGGTGCGGTCCTCGGCGTGGTCGTCCCTACGGTCGCCCGCGACGAGGCGGTCGCCCTCGGCCGTGTGCCTGCCGCCGGTCCCGGGCGACGTGAGGACGTCGCCGCCCGCCTGGCCGTACGGCTCGCGGAAGCGGGGGCCGTCGCCGTCCGCGTACCCGTCGGCGGTTTCGTCCGTCTCCGCGTCACCGCCGGTTTCCCGGGTCGTGCCGTCCGGGTACGTGCGGTCGCCGGCGTCGCGTGCCGTGCCGTCCGTGTAGCCGGCGGTGTACGCGTCGCTGGGGGAGTAGACCGGGCCGGGGCCCTCGTGCTCGTCCCGTCCGGCGTCCGCGAGAGCCCTCTCTCTGCGAGCCTCCTCCTCGAGGGGCTCGGGGGTCTCGGGAGTCGGCTGCTCGGTGACATTGTCGCGCTCGTCGTACCTGTTCGTCCGCATCGTTATCGCCCCGCCTTCCGTACGTCCGCGTGGTGGCCGTTCATCGAGGCGCCGTCGTAGCCGTCGGTGGTGGCGTACGCGGCACCGTTGACGTGGTCGTTCAGAGGAACGCCGGCGCCGTCGCCGAGCAGCTCCTGGAACAGTGCGCGGTAGTGGACCATCGCCTGGCGGAGCTCCTCTGTGGTGGCGTCCTGCCGGGCCGCGCGGCTGCTGATGTCGTGGGCCTTGCGGTAGTGGTCGAGCGTGGCGGAGTGAGCCACCGACAGGTCGCTCAGGCGCTGCTCGAACTCGTCCGTGGGATAGCCGCGCTCGGCCATCACCGCGGTGACCAGGGCGTCCGCCTCGGTCACGGCGAAGCCGGGAGCGTCGACGAACCGCTCCTGCACCTCGGTCCACTTCCTCGCGTACCCTTCCCGGGTCTGCGGGTCGAGCGGGCGGATGTCCAGCTTGGCGTGGCGCTCCTCGCGGGCGAGTAGTTCCTGCTCGGCCTCCCTACGGCTGTCGCTCTCGCGCACCGCCCGTTCGTACTCGGGCCCGAAACGGTCCTGCAGGTGGCGCCGGCGGTTGCGGGCCGGCACAAGGTAGCCGACTGCCAGGATCACCAGCACGGCGACGATCACGACGGCCACCCATGCTACGGCGGTCATATCTGCCTCCAGGGGTGATTGCGTTGTTCATCCGCACTGCCCGGGAATACGGCCTTCACGCCTTGCGTAATCGTGGATTCTGCGGGTAAAGGGCCGTTGACCAGCAGAGGAGGTAGCCATGGGCTTCGGGGCCAGTCTCGCCTTCATCGCGGTCGGCGCGGTTCTCGCGTTCGCCGTCAAATGGGACGTTCCTGGAATCGACCTACAAATGATCGGCTGGATTCTCATGGCCGTGGGGGTCGTCGGTATGGTGCTGACCGGTCGCTACACCCGCCGTCCACGGACCGAGGAGATGGTGGAGACCATCGAGCCGGACACGATGTATACCGTGGACCCGGCGGCCGAACCGCACGTCCACGTCCAGGAGACCGAGTCGCACACCGCCGTCCACCCGGGCGAGCGCCACGTGCACGTACGCGAGGAGACGACGCCCCTGCCCCGCGACGGTGTGTGAGCCGTACGGTCAGGGAGTGGTGCCCGCCGCGTCCGTGGCTTCGCGGGCCTCGGCGAGGACCCGGGCGACGTGTGAGTCGTCCCCGGCGGGCACCTCGTGGAAGCCCCGCTCGGGGTCGTAGGCGATGTCGAGCCCGTCGTCGACCAGCCGGCTCGCCCACCGCAGGGCGGTGTTGAGCCTGTCCTTGGGGATCTGCCGGCCCTGGGCCGCGGCGGAGAGGTTCCGGAGGTTGGTGGCGGGGCCGCTCTGGCTGTGCTCGCGCCGGAGCTTCCACGGCAGGGCGCGGCCGTGGTCCGTCATCGGCTTGGACAGGCCGGCCGCGCGCTTCGCCTGCAGGATGCCCGACTCCGTGACGCCGAAGTGCTCTGCCAGGCGGGCGTTGGTCCACCCTTCGGCGGCCAGCCGGACGAGTTCTTCCTGGTCGATGCGCGCCTTCCTCCCCATGATCGCCAGCCTAGGCCCACTGGCGCGGTTCGTGTACGCACGAGGGCGGAAACTGCGCTAAGGTTTGGGTGTGCCCGGGGAGACCAGGGCAACGGGACGTAGCGCAGTTTGGCAGCGCACTTGACTGGGGGTCAAGGGGTCGTGGGTTCAAATCCCGCCGTCCCGACACTGTTCTAGCAGGTCAGAGGCCTGATCACTCTCAAAGTGATCAGGCTCTTTTGATGTCTGACCGTCGTTTGACCGTGAAGCTGAACGTGCCAACCGCTCCCGACTGGTGCCCCTAAATACTGGTGCTTACCAGGGGATCCACGGTCAACGAAGGTGCGCGTGGCCGCCGTGTTCAAATGAGTTCGTCCATCAGGGCAGAAGCTGTCCGTTATGGCCGGATCTCGTGAGGTCGTGAATCTACAATGTAAAGGCCGCGCGGTTGAGTCTTCATTTCAAGACGTCCTCGCGGAGCGGTCCCTCAGCAGGGTGATCGCCCTGGGTCGGAGTGTCAGCGATCGGCAGCAGTGACCAAGGACTTGTGCTGTCCAGACCTTGGCAACGTCTATGCCGCTGACTCGACGGCGACTACGTCTGCTGCGCCACGTACAACGGCCATATGCGTCACCTCTTGAGTAGCGTGGTCAGCTCCGAGACGTCCTCGACCTGCTCAATGTTGTGGACCATCTCAACGATCTGGTCCACCGCATCGTTGTTGAGTTCGGTCGAGGCCAGCGTGTGGAATTTCTCCTCGACCTCCTGGACGGTGAACTGCCGCTCGCCACGTCCCACCGCGTCTTGGACGAAGCTCTTGTACTCACGTCCGTCCTTCGTAATGAGCTGCAGCCGGCAGCTGAACCGTCCGGAGATATCGGGGTCGAGGGAGACGCCGATGCTCTCCATCAGCCTGGCGAAGTTCGGATTGGCGAGGTGCCTGTCCAGTGCCTCGGCGCAGGTGTCCGCCGGGAGAATCGGCCGGTTCTCGACCAGACCCACGGCCAGGACGTACGGCAGGTAGAACTGGGCTCCACGGGGGGTCAGATCTCCCAGCAGCGGCGAGCCGACAAGCCCGAAAGCGTCGCGGGGGAGGTCCACATGGATGCGGGCGATGCTGTCGATCGCGATGTGGTGCTCGCGCAACATGTCCCAGCAGCCGTCGATACTGGAGTGGATGTAGCCGCAGCAGGCGTGGCGCTTACGGTTGGGCGCGTCCAGGTGCCAGCTCTGCCCAAGCCCCTCGGTCAGCACCTCGGCGTTCCAGCTGGTGGCGACGCTGCGTAGGTAGCCGCCATACTCGCTCTCATAGCTGTCGTTCGCTGCGGTGAGGCCCGCCTTGGCGTACATGGCCCCGAAGCTCCCGGCGTACACGTGCCAACCGCTGAAGAGCAGCGGTTTGACCTGGCTGCCGACCTTGGCGTTGACCATGGGCGAGAACGGCAAGAAGGTGAGGCCGACGTTGATCGCATCGAACGTGCCCTCGGTATCGAGACCGAGCAGTTTGGCGGTCTGGGCGGCCGCGCCGATGGTGTTGGGCGCCGCGATGGGGACGATGGCGCACTCGCTGTAAGGCTTGAGGGTGTCGAAGACGGAGTCGAGCACGCGTCCGACGACCTCGTAGGTCGAGACCATGCTCGTGATGAGGTCCCTGCCGGACAGGTGGTACGCCTCAGCTACGGCCAGGCCGACGGGTACGGTGACCAACGAGGCGTGACCCGCTGTGTTGTCGTCCAGTTCGAGGATGCTGGCCAGGCAGGAGTTGACCTTGGCTGCTGCCGGGACCGACAGCGGGTCACCGGAGACCGCAACCGTGGCGGCGTTCTTCCCGCCCGCCGCGCTCAGTTCCCTGTCGGCGGACAGGATGTTCTGGTTGTCGGGGTGGGAGAACCCCGCGACGACGCAGCCGATGGTGTCGAGCAGGGACATCCGCGCCTGGTGGGCAATGGCTTCGGGAATGTCCTCGTACCCTAAATCGGTGGCCCATTTGGCCAACGGGTACAACATGTACTGGTCGAGTCCGGGATCAAAGGACATCTACTTCTCTCCATTCTGTCGGCGATACTTGGACGGTCACCCCTGGGCGGCCGCGTGGGTAGGACGGGGAGGCGCCACGATCAGGACGAGTAGACCCAGATGCCGTTCTCGTCGCGCATATGGGCGCGCCCCTGGGCGCAGAGCACGTCCAGGTGAGCCAGCGTCTCCGTCACCGCCAGCATCTGGTTGAACGGGTCGAGTTCGGCCAGCCGCCGTTCCCGGCGGGTCCAGCGCAGCGCCCGGGCGATCTCATATCCCGTCGCGGCGCCCGCCCGTACGGCCTGCTCGGTCTGCGCCAGTCGGCGCTCGTGGTGGGCGAGCAGTTCCATGGCGCGTACGTGCACGCTCCCGCCGGCTGGGCCGTGGGCGGGCAGCAGCAGCCGATCAGGTTCTTCGAGTACCAGCGCCAGCGACGACAGGTAGTCCGCGAGGGGAGTCCGCCGGGTAACGGCCTCGAAACCGATGGACGGGGTGATGTGCGGGAGGATGTGGTCGCCGGCGAACATCAGCTGGGCCTCGTCGTCGACGAAGACGACGTGCCCGAGCGTGTGGCCCGGGGTCGCCCGCACGCGCAGGGTTCTTCCGTCGAGCGGGACCGTCTGCCCGTCGTCGAGCCAGTGGTCGGGCTCTTCGTAGTCGTGCTTGTCGACGGGCTTCGGCCCGAGCCTGTCCAGGAGCTCGACCACGATGCCCGCCCCACCGGCGTACAGGAGGGCCCGCTGCTCCTGGAAGGGGCGGCGAGGTGTGCGCACCGACTCGATGCTCGCTCGCTCGCCCTCGCCCAACGACACCGACAGCCCTGCACGCCGGCGCAGGTCAACCGCCATGGTGTAGTGGTCCCGGTGGTGGTGGGTCACCAGGCAGCGGTCGAAGTCCTGCACTGCCAGCCCGAGGGAGGCCAACGCGGTGTCCAGTGCATTGCGGGCGGCGTCGATCTTCCATCCGCCGTCGATCAGGGTATTGGTGTGGCGGCCGGTGATGGCGTAGACGTTCACCGCTCTCAGGCCGTCATCGGGCAGGGGCAGCGGGATCCGGTGAACCCCGGGTGCCACCTCTTCCTGGCCAGGCGCGGTCCAGTCCACATTGCCTCCTTGTTCGTGTCGGGGCGCACAATTTCCCGTTCGTCGGCTGGTTCCCAGACTCACAACGGCGCGGATTCCCGATCCGGGACCCGGCAGCCAGGTGCGACGCAGTCCGGCCGGCCTACTCCTCCGACGCCACGATCAGGTTCTTCTGCCGGGTGTAGCCGATCATCTGGAAGATCAGCAGCACCGCCGCCACCGCCAGGATCACGCCTGACAGCGGCCGATTGAGCAGTATCAGCGGGTCCCCACCCGACATGAGGAGGCTGCGACGGAACGCCGCGTCGATCACGCCGCCGAGGATGAATGCCAGCACCAGCGGACCGGCCTCGAAGCCGTACTTCCTCATGTAGTAACCGAGGACGCCGGTGTTGAGCACGGTGATCGCGCCCAGGATCCCGGTCCGGGGCCGCAGCAACTGCACGAAGATCCTGACCAGCGGCAGATTGAGCACGAGCAGGACGACGTTGCCGATGAACATCGAGGCGAGCACGCCCCAGAAGATCTCGGGGTGGTCGGTGACGCCGAATCGGCCGGGATCCTTCGCCAGTCGCTTCTCCGCTGCATAGGAGACCATCGACGACAGCGTTCCGCTGGCGCCCGGAACGAGCCCGAGCAGCGAACCGATCACCGTGCCCCGGAGGATTGCCCACCGGGACGCCCGCAGATCCTTCCTGCCGGGGTAGACGCTGGAGAACCCGGCCCGCTCGGCGCTCTGCTCCGGCGGGTGGCGGAGGTTGTAGAAGAACTCGCCCAGGCCGAAGACGCCCATCGCCAGCGCGACGAAGTCGAGGCCCGCGAGCAGGTCGACCGAGCCGAAGGCGAGCCGTGCCGTATCGGTGACCGGATCCTGGCCCACCGCGGACAGTGCTTTCGTCACCTGCGTCGGTCTGGTTCCAAGGGCGTAAGCCCGCGTGAGCCGTCTGGAAGAACTGCGCGAGCCGCTGCGCTCGGCGCAGGGGTGGAGAGCCCATGTCGTCGGTCGTCAGGAGTCGACAGGGATGGCTGCGGAGGGAGCCGTGCCCGGCTCGGCCGTGGTCCGTGAGCCGAGGTAGGCGTCCAGGACTTCGGGCTGCGTGAGCACCTGCCGGGGTGGGCCCGAGGTCAGGAGCCGGCCCGAGCGGAGTACGGTCACCGTGTCGCAACAGGACGTGATCAGGTCCATGCGGTGTTCCACCAACAGGACGGCGACCCCGCGGTCGGCGACGGATCGGATCAGGTGACCGAGTTCCTCGGCCTCGTGGTCGTCCAGGCCTGCGGCGGGTTCGTCGAGCAGCAGGACCGAGGGCGCGGCGGCGATCGCGCGCGCGATGGCGACCAGTCGTCGGCGTCCGAAAGGCAGCTGTTCGGGTTTGAGGTCGAGGTCCGGCGCGAGGCCGCACTGGTCGATGGCGTCCAAGGTGTCAGGGCTCAGATGGATGGGGCCCGGATGGACCAGATCGGTGAGATAGCGGGTGGCGCTGCCGTCGTCACAGGCGACGGCGAGGTTTTCGCGTACGGTCAGGTCGGAGAACAACTCCAGGGACTGGAAGGACCGAATCAGGCCGTTGCGGTTGCGGCGGCGCACACTCCAGGCAGTGATGGCGTCGTCGCCGAGATGGATCGTGCCTCCGGACGTGGCGACGAATCCCGTCACCGCGTCGATGAAGGTGGTCTTCCCGGCTCCGTTGGGCCCGATGAGGCCGTGGACCTGCCCGGGCTCGAGGTGGAGCGATACGTCGTCGATGGCCCGCACACCGCCGAATTCCACCCGGAGGCCCTCTACACGCAGTGCCCGCTGGACGGTCACGCGGCTGGTCCGGGGTGGGGTGGCCGCCGTGGTGGAAGCCGTAGGTGACGGAGTCCCGGTGGGCCGGTCGGTCGTCCGCGCCCTGCCGGTACGGCTATCGGTGCGGCGGCGCCGGAGCAGGTGGCGCAGTGCCTGCCGGTTCTGTTCGAACAGCCCGTCGGGAGCGATGCGGAGTGTGACGAGCAGGAACAGGCCGCCGATGAGGGGGAGGTAGACGTTGATGTCGGGGATGCCGTGCAGCAGTTGGCTGACCAGGCCGTTGGGGATCATGAGCGATCCGACGAGCGCCCCGCCGATCATTCCGACGCCGCCGGCGACGGTGACGCCGACCAACACCAACGAGGTGAACACGGCGAACTGCGGAGTGAGGACCACCGACTGCTGGTAGGCCAGCAGGACCCCGCCGAGAGCGGCCACCCCGGCGGCCAGGGTGAAGGCGTAGGTTTTCGCGGCGTACACGCCGACTCCCAAGGCGGCGGCGGCGCGTTCGTTGGAGCGGACCGCCAGGAGGCGCCGCCCGACTGTTCCCCGGCGCAGGTTGGCCATGGCCAGGGCGACCGCGAACAGTGCGACCAGCGCGACCACGGCGTACCGTTCGGGGTGCAGCAGGGGGTCGATGTCCCAGCCGAACAGGGACGGCGGGGCGACGGTGAGCCCGGCGGTGCCGCCGTTGACGTCGTCGTTGTCCAGGATGAGCCGGTAGGCCACGTCCGCCAGGGCGAGGGTGACCACTGCCAGGGTCACCCCGCGAGTACGCAGGGACGGCAGCCCGACGAGGGCACCGATCGCCGCGGTGAGCAGCACGGCCGTCACGAGCGCGATCTCGAACGGCACCACGTCCGAGAGCCTGGCGGCGATGAACGCCCCGACCCCGGCCAGCGCGTACTGGGTCAGGGAAAGCTGGCCGGCGTAGCCCGTGATGACGACCACGGACAGGCAGACGATCGCGATCAGCACGGTGAAGGTGAGCGCGGTCAGCCATTGCTCGTTCATGCCGAACACGACCAGCGCGCAGGACAGGGCGAACGCCACGGCCAGTCGCGTGGGCTTGACCTGTCCGCTGCCCACGGCGGGCAGCCGGTCCAGCAGGTGGCTGCGCAGCGGCAGTCCACGCCCGCGTAGCACCAGCCAGACGATCACCGCGAGGAACGGCACCGCCGTGGACCATCCCGGGTTGTCCACGTAACGCTGCAGCCAGCCCTGCACCACGCCGATGCCGAGCGCGGCGGTGAAGGCCAGCGGGAAGGAGGCGAATCCGCCGATCATGGCTGCGGCGAGAGCGGGTAGCACCAGCAGCACCAGCTGGGTGGGCTCCAAATAGATGATCGGGCCGATCAAAGTTCCGGCGAAGCCGGCCAGCGCCGAGCCCAGCCCCCAGTTGACCATGGCGATTCGAGCCGGGGAGTGCCCCAGGCAAGCCGCCGCCTGCGGGTTTTCCGCGACCGCGGAGGTGACACGGCCAAAGGAGGTGAAGCGGTAGAACGCCCACAGCATGGCGGTGGCCGCACACCCCAGTAGCGTGATCGCGTACCGGTCGGCGCCGACGGGTGCCCCGGCGACCAGTTCCAGTGTCCGGGTGGGCAGCCAGGAGGGGGCCGGGCGGATGTCGATGCCGTAGGCGAGGATGACGGCCGCTTGCAAGACCATCAACACTCCCAGCGTGGCGATCACTCGCGTGAGCGGTGAGGAGCGGTGCATCGGCTGGATCACGAGTGCGAACACGGCGATCCCCAGGAGGGCGCTCACGGCGATCGCGCCGCACACCGCCACAGCGAGCGGAGCCTTCCACTGCGTGAACTGGTAGTAGGAGTAGGCGCCGATCATGATGAAGGCGCCCTGGGCGAGGTTGAGGATGCCTGAAGCCCGGTAGGTCAACACCAGCGCCTGGGCGACGATCGCGCAGATCGCGCCGGAGGCGAGCCCGAGCAGGGCGAACCGAAGGATGTCCATATGCGTCCGTTTCCGCTCAGCGGCCGCCGCCGCAGCGTCGCTCAGCCGGCCGAGCCGAGTCCGGCCAGGTACTCGCGTTCCAGCTGATCGGTGCCGATGCTTGCGTCGCCCGATCCGACCAGTTCGCCGTTGCGCAGCAGATACCAGCGGTCGGCCACGTCCAGGGCACGACGGGCCTCCTGCTCCACCAGCAGAACCGCGATGTCATGGGAGCGCACTGCCTGACGCAATACCGTGAACAGCCGCTCCACCACGATCGGGGCCAGCCCGAGTGACAGCTCGTCGACCAGCAGCGCCACCGGCCGGGCGGCCAGCGCCCGGGCCAGGGTCAGCATCTGCTGCTCGCCGCCCGACAGCAGGCCGGCGCGCCGGCCCAGCAGCGGCGCCAGCTCAGGGAAGATTTCCACTGCCGGCTCGACCCCGCCGCGGCCCAGCAACAGGTTGTCGCGAACCGACATGCTCGCCAGGACCGAGCGGTTCTCGGGGACGAAGGCCAGGCCCTGCCGTGCCAGCTGATGCAGTCGCGCCTGCGTGGGGCGGCCGAGCCAGTGCACCTGTCCGGCACTGCGCGGCAGCTCACCGACGAGAGACAACAGCGTGGTCGTCTTGCCGGCGCCGTTGGCGCCGAACAGGGCGACGATCTCCCCCCGGGCGACGTGCAGATCGATCCCGCGGATCGCTGGGAGATCGCCGTATCCGGCGCTGATCCCGCTCGCCTGCAGGACGATCTCCCGCTCGTGGTCGGCCGCCATGATCACGAACCGTCGGTCAGCGCGTTGAACGGGTCGATGGGGGTGTCCGACGTGACGACGAGGGCTCCGTTTTTGATCTCGGTGTTGAACACCGTGGGGTTGAAGAGCCGAGGAGTGTTCGCCATGGGCGCGGTCTTCCCCGTCGTGGTGTATGGACTGGTGATTCCGGTCTCGACCGGCTCGCTCAGGTTGCTCATCGCCGTGGACACCGACTCGGTGCCCACGCTGTCGAGCCGCTCGGCCACCTTCTGGAACAGGACGTAGGCACCCCAGACGAGTTCGGCGTTCTCGTCCTTCTTCACGGCGGGGTCGATCGCGTCCATCTCCTTGTCGAACTGGGCGATCGCCGGGTCGTCGCTCTGACTCAGCGGCCTGACCTGACTGGTCAGCAGGATGCCCTCCGCGTCGGCACCAAGGGCCTTGATCGTGCCTGCGGGGAAGAGACTCGTGCTGGAACTGATCTTGCCTTTGTAGCCCGCGCGACGGACCGCCTGCACCAGCTTGGGGATGTCGTTGGGTGGTACCGCGACGATCAGGCCGTCCGGGTTCCCCGCGATCGCCTGGGCCACACCGGCGCTCGGGTCCGATACGCCGCTGGCCACCGATGCTTCCGCGATGAGCTTCATCCCGGACCGGGGCACGGAATCCTTGATGACCTTGGTCGCGTAGGTGCAGGCCGGACTGTTGCAGGCGATCATGCCGATGGTCGTGCCGCCTGCCTGCTTCAGCTGGGCGACCGCTCCGGCATACCACCCCGGGACGCCTCCGGCCAACGGATACACGACCGGGCTGGCCATTTCCTGCTCGGTGAGCCCCAGGCTGCCCACAAAGGGGACCTTGGCGCGTTCGAGGACGGCGAAGGTGCCGGGGAAGGTGGTGTGGGCGCCGACGACCGCCGCGACCTTCTCCTGCTGGGCCTGGCGGGCGCAGCCCGCCTCGGTGTTCGGGTCGTAGTTGGTGTCGCAGAAGATCAGCTCCACGCGATGGCCCTTGATGCCGCCGGCGTCGTTGATCGCTTTCACCCGTGCCTCGGCCGCCGTCTTCACCTGCGGGAGAGAGATCTTCGGGTTGGCCAGCGACGCCCACGTCATGACCTTGATCGTCTCTTCGCCGGACGAGCCGGTCGTCTCACCGTCGGACCCGCACCCAGCGAGGGTGGCGACTGCGGTGGCGGCGGCTGCGATAGCGGCGGGGAGGGGTGACCGCAGAAGTTTCACAAGGGTCTCCTTTGCGAGATTTCGCACAGTTATACGGAGTATCGGAGGTGTGGTCAATACTTATGCAGGCAACCATGCGGGCGCGATCAAGCAGGCTGCTCTTGTCCGGTAGGTCGACATGCCGTAGGTTTTGACGAAATACCGGAAGTGTGGGATGTGCGAAAGGGGCCCCATGAACCCGATCGAGCAGAAGAAGTTGCTCATGGACGTCTCGGCCGGATCGCCCATGCACGACTTGATGCGCCGGTTCTGGTTGCCCGTATGCCTGACGCGTGATGTGGCCGAGCCGGACGGCGATCCGATGCGGCTCCGGGTGCTCGGGAACGACTACGTCGTCTTCCGCGACTCCCAGGGCCGTCTCGGGATCCTTGACGAGCTCTGCACGCATCGGAGCGCTTCGCTGTGCCTGGGCCGCAACGAGGAGGGCGGCCTGCGGTGCCTGTACCACGGATGGAAGTTCGCGGTCGACGGCACCGTCCTCGACACGCCCAATGTTCGGGACGACCGGTTCAAGCAGCGGGTACGCCAGCCCGCCTACGGAGTGCGCGAGGCGGGCGGCATCGTGTGGGGGTACTTCGGGCCACCGGAGGCCGAGCCCCCGCTGCCGCATTACCCGTTCTTCGATCTCCCTGAGGAGAACGTCGTCGTCGAGCTCGTCGTCGCGTCGGCGAACTACACCCGCGTGGTCGAGGGCCTGCTCGACTCCTCGCACACAGGTGTCCTGCACCAGGACGCGCTGAAGAAGCTCGGCGCCGGCAACGGTCCCGCGCCGACGCTCGGCGGCCGGACACGAGCGTCGACGGGCGCCGTCCTCGCCAAGAACCTCGCACCCGACATCGAGGTGCAGGAGGCCGACTTCGGCCTGCGTTATGCGGCGATCCGCACCGTCAAGAACGAGGACGGCACCGAGTCGCGTGCGGCTCGGATCACCAGCTACGCCTTCCCGACGACGATCTTCGTTCCGCCGGACTACCTCATGCAGATCACGCTGCCCGTCGACAACGACCGGTCACACTTTTTCATGATCTTCTGGGATCCCACGAGGCAGATCGGCGTGGGCGAGGCGCGCGACGAGCTGCGGGCCTACTACGGCATCGACGACATCGGCATGGACACGTGGGGTCTCGGCCGCGAGTTCCACGATCTGCCCGGCCGGCCCCGCAAGGAGAACAACTGGGGCCAGGACCGGGAGGCGATGCGGAACGGGAGCTTCACGGGGATGCATCGGTTCATCCCCGAGGACTTCGGGGTGGCCGCGTCGATGGGCGCGATGGACCGGTTCCCGATCGAGCACCTGGTTCCCGCCGACCTGGCGATCGCGCGATTCCGCCGCCGGCTCATCGACAACGCGCAGCGCGTGGCCAGGGGAGAGGAGCCGCTCGGCCTGAACTACACGCAGCAGCCCCGAGGGCACTACCTCGTGCTCGAGGAAGGCAGGTCGTGGAAGGACCACTTCGCGGAGGCAGACCGGAGCGGGGTGTGACCGTCGTCGGACGACGCCCCGTGCCCATCTCCCGGCTCCGGATCCTGGACGCCGGGAACGGGCTGCCGACGGCCGCCGCGGCGCGGCTGTTCCACGATTCCGGTGCGATCGTTCTCCGAGTCCGTCGCCCCGGACCGGATCCCTTCGCCGAGCTCTACCCGGCCCAGCCCTTGTGGGCCCGCGACTGGGCGGAGGTCGACCCCGCGGACGTGCCCGGCCTCCTGGACTCGATCGACGTCCTTCTCGTCGGCGGCGAAGACCACCCCGAGGCGGGTGCGGTGCCGCACCTCGGCGAACTGGACGTCCAGGTGCTGACCACCCGTCATCCACAGCTGGTCGTCGTCGAGGTCGGCGGCTACGTGCCCGGTACGGCAGGCGCCACCCCGGCCACCGACCTGCTGGTGCAGGCTCGCACCGGTTTCGTCTTCGAGCAGTTCAGCGACAGGCCGACCCAGGTGGCGTTCGCCCCGCCGCTGTACGGCGCCGCACTGCTCGCGACCATCGGTGCGTGGGCCGCGCTGCACCGGCGCCGTCGCAGTGGGCGCGGACAGCGGGTGCGGGTGACTCTGCAGCAGGGGTCGGCTTTGTTCTGGCCGCACCTGTGGCTCACCGCCGAGCGACCCGACGCGGCGTTCGACGCGGTCCCGCCGCGTGACGTCAAACACCTCGTCTTCCGATGCGCGGATGGCGGCTTCGTCCAGATCGTGCTGGGTGTGCCTCAGGCGGTGGCCAAGGTGCATCGCGTGCTCGGCATTCCGGGGCCCGTCGACCCCGACGACCGTGGCGCCCCCAGCCTGGCCCGGGGCGCCGAGAACTACTTCGCCGACCGCGAGGTGCTCGGCCGCTACATCGCCAAGTTTCCCCGGGACGAGCTCGTGGAGGCCTTCGCCGCGGTCGGCATCGCGGCCGAGCCGGTGCTGGCGCCGGGGGAGTGCCTGGGCGACCCCCAGGTGCGGGCGGCCGGTCTGGTCGCCGTCGACCCGGACGGGCATCAGTATCCCGCCGGCCCCGTCGGCCTCACGACCGTCGCTTCCGAAACCGCGGGGGTCGAGCTCGCCGGCACTGTCATGTCCTCCGTACCGGGTGACGACGCGCCGCCGCTGGCCGGGATCCGCATCCTCGACCTGGGGAACTGGGTGGCCGGGCCGTTCGCGTCCAAGCTGCTGGCGGACCTGGGTGCAGACGTGATCAAGATCGAGCCGCCGACCGGGCTGTCGAACCTGACGGGGCTGCGCAACACGCTGACCTCGAACCGGGGGAAACGCAGCATCGTCGTCGACATCAAGACGACGGAGGGACGCGAGCTCGTGCGGCGCCTGGCCACGACGGCCGACGCCGTACACCACAACTTCCGGCTCGGCGTCGCCGAGCGCCTGGGAGTGGACGCCGCCGCACTGCGGCAGGGCAGGCCCGACCTGGCGTACCTGCACACCACCGCGTACGGCGGAACCGGACCGCGGGCGGACCGCAGCGGGTTCGACATGGTGATGCAGGCGTTGTGCGGGCACGAGGTGCGCGCGGGCGGGGAAGGCGACGAGCCGCTCTGGTACCGCTCCCCGTTCGTCGACTACTGCACCGGAGCACTCGGTGCGATCGGGCTGCTCGCGGCGCTGTACGAGCGGGCCGAGACCGGGGCGGCGGTGGACGTGCACACGAGCCTGCTCGGCGCGGCGATGTTCCTGCGCGGCGAGCTGGTCCGCCGGCCGGACGGATCGATCGCCGGCGGGGCGGTGCTCGCCGCCGACCGGTGCGGTTTCCACCCCGCGCAGTCGCTGTACCGCGCCGCTGACGGGTGGATCGCCGTCGATGCCCGCGGTGAGCGGATGAGCGCAGCCCTGACGGCCGTGCTGGGCCTCGGCGATCTCGGCCCCAGTGCGCGCTGGGGTCCCGGCGATCACCGCGCCATCGGCGCCGCGATCGGCGGGCGGACCTGCGACGACGTGCTGAGCGCGCTGGCCGTCGCGGGAGTGTGGGCGACCCGCTGTGCGGGCGACGCCCTCGCCGCCATGCTGGCGGACGAGGCGGCCCGCCGGGCCCACCTGGTGATCAGCACTCCGGACCGGCGGTTCGGCCGGGTGACCGGTTGCTTCGGTCCGCTCATCGACTTCTCGGACTGGGCCCCCGACCCGGCGGCCTTCCGCCCCGCCCCCCTGTCCGGGGAGCACACGCGTGAGGTGCTCGCCGAGGCAGGCTTCTCCGACGACGAGCGCACCCGCCTGGAGCGCGATCGGATCGTGCTGAGCCTGTGACGCTCCTATCCATGACACATGACGATTGAGGATAAAAACGGCATGACCGCCTACAAGACCATCGAGTTCACTACGGACGGCCGCCTGGCCTACCTGAAGCTGAACCGGCCCGAGCGGCTCAACGCGCTCAGCGACACGCTGGAGTCCGAGATCCGCACCGCGCTGCTGGAGTTCGACCTCGACGACGACCTCTGGGTGCTGATCATCCATGGTGAGGGCAGGGCCTTCTGCGCCGGCCTCGACGTCAAGGAGCACAGTTCGTTCTCCTTCGGAGACGACGACGAGACCAGGCGGGCGAAGGCCCTGGAAGCGGTGCGCAACGGCCACGTCGGCGGCGCCCAGCACCTCCGGGGCACCGGCGGCGAGGGATGGCTCGGCCGCACCGCCAACTACAAGCCGGTGATCGCGGCCGTGCACGGGTACGTCCTCGGCGGTGGTGCGCACTTGGCCGCCGAGTGTGACCTCATCGTGGCCGCCGAGGACGCCGAGTTCGCCATCAGCGAGACCACCACGGGCATGTCCGGCTCACGGACCTGGGCCAAGATCAAGACCTTCATGCCGTCCAAGATGGCCTCGGAGATGCTCATCACCGGCCGCCGCATCAAGGCCGAGGAGCTCCACCGGCTCGGCCTGATCAATCGTCTGGTTCCCGCCGGCGAACACCTCAAGGCGGCCGAGGAACTGGCCCGCGAGGTGCTCAAGGCCCCGCCGCTGGCCACCCGTGACGCCGTCCGCGTCACTCGCAAGCAGTGGGTCCCGCTCGCCACCACGCTCGACGAGCAGATGCAGCTGTCCCGGCTCGACCTGACCGAGGACTTCCGCGAGGCGGGCCGAGCCTTCGCCGAGAAGCGCGCGCCGCAGTTCAAGGCCCGCTGAGAGCCTGCGAGCAACATCGGAATGAGCATCGAGGAGAGACCCGCCATGACGACCCCGCAGCCGGCTCACGGCCTGCGCGTCGTCGACCTCGGCGCGGGCATGGCCGCGGCGCTGCTGAGCACCTTGCTCGCCGACGGCGGCGCGGTCGTGCATCGCGTCGCCGCGCCCGGCGACGAGGTCTTCGACGATATCTACCCCGCCCACCGGGGCTGGCGGTCTGTGACCGTGCCCGCCGAAGCCGGCGATCTCGACGAACTGCTGGAGCAGGCGGACGTATGCCTGATCGGCGGTGAGGACCACCCCGCGGTCGCCACCCGGCGTGACGCCCAGTCCCTCGCCGCCCGGCACCCGCGGCTCGTCGTCGTACACCTGACGGGATACGTGGACGGGTACGCCCCCGAAGCGCCGGCCGTCGACCTGCTCGTGCAGGCCCGCACCGGGCTGGTCGCCGAGCAGTACAGCGACCGGCCGATGTACTTCGCCGTGCCCTTCCCCACGTACGGGCAGACCGTCCTGGCCGCGCTCGGTGCCTGGGCGGCGCTGCTGGACCGCGTGGACACCGGTCGCGGCCAGGTCGTCACGGCGTCGCTGCAGCAGGGTGCGGCGATGTTCATGATGCCGTTCTGGATGAAGGCCGAGCGCCCCGACGGGGAGTTCCACAAGGTCACGCCGAAGGACGTCCAGCACCTGACCTTCAAGTGCGCCGACGGGACCTACGTGCAGTTCGTCATGGGAGTTCCCTCCGCGGTCGCCAAGCTGTACCGCATTCTCGGCATCGACGAGCCGGTCGACCCCGCGGACCGCGGCATTCCCCGAATCGGTGCCTCGCCTGACACCTACTTCGGCAACCGCCCGCTGATCGCGCCAGCCGTGGCCCGGATGAACCGCGACGACATCCTGGCCGCCGCCGCCGAGATCGGGCTTCCCGCGGCCCCGGTCCTCGAACTCGGCGAGTTCTGGGACGACGAGCAGCTCGCCGCGAACCGGCTGCTGGTCGGCCGGGGGGGAGCGACCGGTGTCGGCAACGTGATCGGCCTCTCGGGGACGGCCCCTGTTCCCGAAGCCGAGCCCGATGAGCGGACCAGCAGGGCGCCGCTGGCCGGCATCACGGTCCTCGACTTCGGGTCCTACGTCGCGGGCCCCTTCGCCAGCCGGCTGCTCGCCGACCTGGGGGCCTCGGTCGTCAAGGTCGAGTCCCTCACCGGCGATCCGAACCGGGGGCTGCAGCGGCACTTCCTCGCCGCCCATGTGGGCAAGCGTGCCCTCGCCGTCGACGCGAAGTCGCCGGCCGGTGCGGAGGTGCTCAGGCGATTGCTCACCGGTGCCGACGTCGTCATGCACAACTTCCGCCCGAAAGCGGCCGAGCGGCTGGGCATCGATCCCGAGGCGGTGCGGGCGGTCAAGCCCGACGCGGTGACGCTGCAGAGCCTGGCGTTCGGGCCAAGCGGTCCCCGCGCCGACGCTCCCGGTTTCGACATGATCATCCAGGCGTTGATCGGTCTGCTGCGCCGCGCCGGCGGGCCCGCCGCGCCGCCGCTCTGGATCAGGACGCCCTACCTCGACTACGCCGGCGGGGCACTCGGCGCGGTCGCCGTGCTCATGTCCCTGTACGAGCGCCGTACGGCGGGCCGGGTCGGCGATCGGTGGCTCAGCCTGTTGAACGCCGGGATGTTCCTGCTGTCCGACCTGCAACGGGCGGCCGACGGCACCATGCGGGGAGCGCCCCCGCTGGACGTGGCCCGGCAGGGCGTCCATCCCGGTGAGCGGCTCTACCGCACCGACGACGGCTGGATCGCGGTGGCCGCGCGCACCGAAGAGGCCGCGCACGCGATGTGGCACATCCTGTTCCCAGGAGAGGAACCGCCGCCGCGCGCCGATTGGGACGACGCCGTCGCCGCGCGCTTCGACCAGCAGGCGTTCCGCTGGAAGAGCGAGGAACTCCTGGCCGCCCTCGCCGGGGCCGGCGTCTGGGCGGAGCTCTGCCGCACCGACGGCCTCGCCGAGCTGCTGGACAACCCGGCGTCGACCGCCGCGCATGTGCTGGTGGACCGTGTGGACGACCGGTACGGCCGGCTGACCGGTTGCTTCGGCCCGCTGGTCAACTTCTCCCGCACCGAGATTCCGGTGCACGACCAGCCCGGTGCGCCGGGCTTCGGCGCGCACACCAGGCAGCTCCTCGCCGAACTCGGCTACACCGAGGCCGAGATCGAGGAGCTTCTGCGCGCCGGCGTCGTTCGATGAAACCACCTGAACTGTCCGGCCTGATCCGGACGACTTGTGAGGAGCCCTGCCGTGACCGCTGACTTCGGACTGTTCGACCGCCCGCAGGTCGCAGCCGAGCTGGCCTATTACTCGCCGTTCAGCGAGGAAGAGGAGATGTACCGGCAGACCGTCCGGACGTTCCTCGACAAGGAGGTCGAGCCGACCTTCCATGAGCTGGGGACCGACAGCGAGTCGCGCCACGCCGCGTGGCGGGCGGCGGGCCGGGCCGGCATCCTCGGCGCCGCGATCCCCGAGGAGTACGGAGGGCCGGGCGGCACCGCGATCGCCAACGTCATCCTGTCCTACGAGATCGCCCGGTCGCACTGCTATGGCACGGTCGGCAGCCTGTTCTGCACCGACATGGCCACCGGTGCCCTGTTGGACGGCGGTTCGCCGGAACTGATCCGAGAGTGGGCGCCGAAGATCCTGTCCGGTGAGGCCATCCAGTCGATGGCCATAACCGAGCCGGACGCCGGCAGTGACGTCCTGGCCATGCGAGCCTTCGCCGAGCGGGACGGCGACGACTATGTGCTGTCCGGTCACAAGACCTTCATCACCAACGGGGACATCGCCGACATCCTCTACGTGGTGGCCAAAACCTCGAAGGAGCGGCGCGGCCGGAGCCTCACCCTTTTCCTGGTGGACCCGTCGATGGCCGGGGTGACCCGCCGCAAGCTGAAGACGACGGGATTCCCGGCCGGGAACACCGCCGAGCTGCACTTCGACCGTGTCCGCATTCCCGCGTCCAACGTGCTCGGCGGCGAGGGCGGCGCGATGCGGATCATGATGAGTTCGCTGGCGTTCGACCGGCTGCAGATCGGTTTCCGCGCGCTCGGCCAGGCGGAGCTGGCCTTCCAGATGACGCTGGACTACGTCAAGCAGCGTGAGGTGTTCCAGCGCCCCCTGTTCGACTTCCAGAACACCCAGTTCGCGCTGGCGACCATGAAGAGCGAGATCGAGGTCGGCCGGGCGTACCTGCACGAGATGGTGCGCAAGGTCCGCAGCGGGGTCGCCACCGCCACCGAGGGCTCGATCGGCAAGCTCTGGCTCTGCGAGATGTCCAACCGGGTCATCGACGGGTGCGTGCAGCTGTTCGGGGCCATGGGCTTCATGGACGAGACGCCGATCTCGCGCATCTACACGTCCAACCGTGTGCTGCGGATCTACGCCGGAACGTCCGAGATCATGAAGCAGAGCATCGCCAGGGACCTCTGAGGCGCCCTCACCGTCCCGCATCGAGTGAGAACAGGCATGCCTATGACATCAGCGGCAATGCGGCCGTTCCGTTTCACGTTCTCCGAGGAGGCCGTCGAGGATCTCCGGCGGCGGCTCGGGACGACCCGCTGGCCGGACGAGTTCGACGCGCCGGGCTGGTCCTACGGGACCGACCTCGGCTACCTGCGGGAGCTCGTCGGCTACTGGCGCGACAGTTTCGACTTCGCGGCGGCCGAGAGGCGATTGGGGGAGATCCCGCAGTACGTGGTGGATGTCGACGGCCTCGACGTGCACTTTCTGCACGCTCGCGCGGTCGGCGACGACGCGGTGCCACTGCTCGTGCTGCACGGCTGGCCCGGCTCGATCGTCGAGTTCCTGGACGCGATTCCCCGGCTCAACGAGCCGGAACGCTTCGGAGGCCGGGCGGAGGACGCCTTCCACGTGGTCGCGCCGTCGCTGCAGGGGTACGGCGGTTCCCCCGGGGCGACGGCTCCGGGAATGTCACCGCGTGCGATGGCCGGCCGCTTCGCACGGCTGATGGCCGAGCTGGGCTACGACCGTTACATCGTGCAGGGCGGGGACTGGGGCAGCCTCATCGCCCACCACCTCGCCGCGGATCACCCCGATCGCGTCCTCGGCCTGCACCTGAGCATCGCCCAGCCGGTGCCGCCGCCGGGCGAGGCCGACCCGATGTCGCTCGTGACCGAGCGGGAGAAGCCGTGGATGGAGGCGAACGCCCTGCACGCCGCGAACGGCCTGGGCTACTACGCGATCCAGAGCACGCGCCCGCAGACGGTGGCGTACGCGCTCACCGACTCGCCGGCCGGTTGGTGCGCATGGGTGCTCGACAAGTTCCACGTCTGGACCGACTGCGAGCGTGACGGCCGCCGGGACATCAGGAACGCGGTGTCGTGGGACGCGTTCCTCACCAACCTGTCGCTGTACTGGTTCACCGGCACGATCGCCTCGGCGGCCAGGCTCTACCGGGAGCAGACGCTCGCCCAGGCCCGCGGCGAGGGCGCGGCCGGGCCGGTCACCGTGCCGACCGGGGTGGTGATCTATCCAGGTGAGATCGTCAGGTCGCCGCGGGCGTGGATGGAACGGCGGTTCCCCGTCGTCCACTGGTACGAGGCGCCACGCGGCGGGCACTTCGCCGCGCTGGAGCAGCCGGAGATCTTCGCCGATGATCTCCGCCGATTCCACGCCGTGCTGACGGCCTCGTGACCAACAGCTCGCCCGGCCGGTTCTCTTGTGGGAACCGGCCGGGCGAGCGCCACGGACGCGTGTCGTTCACGCACCCGTGCTCGTGCGCAGCAGGGGATGACCTCCTGTGCGAAGCGGGTGGCGTTCTCTTCGTGCGGGTCCTGGCCCGGGCTCTTCGTGATGATCACGAGCCGGTCGAATCCGGCATCGATGATGGGCCGCAGCTTCTCCGCACACTGTTCGGGCGAGCCCACGACGGCGAATCGGTCGACGAAGTCGTCGCTCACCACGCCCTGGGGTAGAAGGTTCCTCCGCCGCTCCATCGTTCGCCATGGGTGCGGTACGCCTGGTTGAGCTCGGTCACCGCCCGTTCGACGATGGCGGTGTCCTCCGCGGCCAGGCCGTCCAGGCGCTTGCCGTGCAGGGCCGAGAAGCGTGATTGGGTCATCACCGCGCCTCGGATGTACTCGCGGGCCCGGGCCAGGTCGTCTCCGGTGCCGACGGCCACCTGCAGGTAGCAGCTCAGCAGGAAGGCCTCCCTGCTCAGCCCGGCTCCTGCCCTGGCCTTCCGTGCCTGCTCGACCAATTGCCGCAGCCGGGCCACGTCGGCGCCGACCGACAGCGACACCCCGTCCGCCAGCCGGGCGGCGATGTCGATCACGCGTGGCCCGGTGGCACTGATCTCGAGGATGGGTTTGGGCAAGTCCAGCGATGGATCGCGTTCGAACAACGACCGGATCGTGCTGGGGAAGCCCTCCAGGTCGACGGTCTCCCGTCGCAGATACCCTTGCAGGCGCTCGACGTAGCACTGAACTCGCGGACCCGCATGGGGTCTCGGCCCATCTGGTGCATCGCGCCGTCGCCACGGCCGAGGCTGAACACCGCCCGGCCTCCGGCGACCGCGTTGACGGTCGCCATCGCGGTGGGCAACCGCCCAGCCTCCAGAACTCCACCACGGTCGGATTCCTTATCGTCATGCCGGAAACGCCCGGGCCCCTGACTGGAGCCAGGGGCCCGGGCGGCTTCGCGGGGTCACCGAGTCTTCTGGCCGACCTTCAGCGCGTCGACGAACCGGCGGTCGATGATCTGGCCGGCCGTCAGCGGGGTGGTGTAGGACAGCGCGTCCGTCTCGAGATACCAACTCTGGTAGGAGGCGATCTCCTCGGGCACTCCGTCGAGGTCCGTCCCGAACTTGTTCGGCTCGAGCGTGCGGACGACGTTCGCCTCTGTGCCCGAGCCCGCGGCCAGGGCGCTCACGACCTTCTCGTCGGCCCGGAAATCACCCTGCAGGTAGGTCTGCGTCGTCCGGGCGAGGGCACGGACGAATGCCAGGCCGACGTCGGGGTTCTGGGTGCGCAGCGAATCCGAGAACCAGTAGTAGACGCTCGGCCTACTGGAGATCAGGCCCGGCATGATCTCGCAGCATCCGCTCTTGATGATGACGTCGTTGAACGGGTTGGAGATGTACCCGACGTCGATGGCGCCGCGCTCCAGCGCGCCGGCGATGTCCGCACCGGCGAGGTTCTCGAACGTGACGTCGTCCGGCTTGAGGTCCACGCCCTCGGCGCGGACTTTCTCGAAGAACAGGCCCATCGCACCGGAGGCCTTCCCGGTGGGCACCCCCAGGGTGACGCCCTTGACGTCCGCCGCGTCGAACTTGCCGTTCGGCCCGAGGGCCTTCTTGTTGATGTACCAGCCCTGCGTGCTGTCCTCCTGGCGTCCGCCTCCCGGAAAGACCACCCGTGCTCCGGCACCTCCGGAGATCAGGTTGAGCACGCCGGGAGTCGGAATGGTGACGGCCACGTCGAGGCGCCCCTGGCTGAGCAGGACATGGGCGTCCTGAGCGGGGAGCACCTGAACGTCGGCGGTCAAATTCTCCTTCTTGAACTCGCCGAGGCCGTTCGCCGCGAAGACCGCGCCGTACGACAGAGCGCCGCTGGTCACCGCGACCCGCACCGTCTTCGGTTCCTTCAGCGGCACCGGAGCCAGCGGGTCCGCCGTATCGACCGAGGGGAACGCGGCGGCGGCCCTGCCGTCATCGGCGCCTCTGCCTCCGCCTCCGCCACAGGCGGTGGCGAACAGTGCCGCGATCAGCGATACCGCGATGGCGGGCAGCAGGCTGCGGGAGCGGGTCCTGCTCGACGCGCGGGACGGGTGAGCACGGACACGACCCCCGGCGGGCTCGCCCCACAGGCGAAGCGAATCGCTGACCGGCATGACGGACGCACCTTTCTCGATGCTGATCTGATGTCGCTGGTCCCGTCGCTGCTGCTGGACCGGGTCGGCGGCGCGACGACGCCTCGGCGGTCACGGCGGCGTTCTCGCCACATGGGACGTGCGCGATTCAGGGCGCAGGGAACAGATCGAGTCCGAAGTCCCGGACTCTGGCGAGGCCGTAGTCGGTCAGCCCCGCGAACGACGCCGCCTGGTCCGCCGCCGAGGCGGTGGTACAGCAGTCCGCGAGCACGGTCACGTCGAAGTCCCGCATGGCCGCGGAGCGTGTTGTGGTCTCGACGCACGCGTTGGTGACGACGCCCCCGATCGCCAGGCGGCTCACGGACAGTCCGCGCAGCAGGACCTCCAGCGAGGTGTTGTAGAAGGCGTCCATGCGAGGCTTGTCGACAAACAGGGCGTTGTCGACCGGGAGTTCATCCACGATCGCGTAGTCCCAGCTTCCTTCGATGAGCGCGTCGTCGGAGGCCAGCGGGTAGTTCTTCGGCGACTGGCGCCCGGCGTCCACGTAGTCGGGCCGGTAGCACTGCCGGGTGAAGATGACCGGGACGCCGGCGGCTTTGGCGGCCTCGATCGCCCTGCGGTTGGCGTTCACGGTCGCCTCGATCTCGATCAGCGGTGCGCCCTTGGCTCGGTACAGCGCCCCCTTCGGGTGGAGGAAGCTGTTCTGCATGTCGATGACGAGCAACGCGTCGGCAACCCAGCGGTCTTCGTGCTCTGACATGTCGTCTCCAATCGGAGAGGGCGTGCTGATAATCAGCAGGATCCCTTGTCGCGAAGTTTCGTGAAAGTATGCGGATTCTCGTTGTGGTCGGTCAATAGGGCATGGTGTCGCTCGGGCCAGTGGAGGCTCATGAGGGGCACGCCTCCACCCGCGCACCCTTGCTGGGAACAACGGTGTGCCGTAGGGTATGACGAAATAGCGATAGAGCTCGGAACGCTGCCGCGGCCGGTGACCCCGGTCGGGGCAGCGATCACGGGGGCGTCGAATCGCCGTGCGGGCTCGCGCTCCGGCGTGCGATGCGGCAGCTCGCGGACGGCGGTTCCCGGGGCGGGGAGCCGGTCGCGGGTGGAGCTTGGCCCCTCAGTGGAAATATCGGGTGTTAGGGAGTAGCCAAGTGGACCCGGTGAACGTAGACCTCGTCACTCCTGTGAAGCTGTCGGCCGACGGGGTCGTCAACGTGTACAACCCCGCATGCACTGATGAGGTGGTCGGCACCATCCCGCGAATGTCGGCCGGAGATGTGGATGCAGTCGTCCGCGCGGCCGGCGACGCGCAGCGTGGGTGGGCGGCGCTGTCGCCGGCGCGCCGCTTCGAAATGATCATAAGTGCCGTGACCTCCCTGGACATCACGGACGCCGACCGCCTGCTCACCCGCGAGCACGGCAAGGCGCTCGCCGACTCCACGCGGGAGCTGAAGTATCTCGACTACCCGGTGAAGTTCCTCGAAGAGCACCTGACCTGGCTCGCCGAGGGCGACGACCTGGGTGACTCGGGCATGCACCGCACGCGGGTCTACCACGACCCGTTCGGGGTGATCGGCATCCTCACGCCGTGGAACGTGCCCATCGGCATGAGCGTCATCACCATCGCCCCGGCGCTGCTGGCGGGCAACTCCGTGGTCGCCCACGTGCCGGTGACCGCGCCACTGACGGTCATGAAGCTCTTCGGGCAGCTCGCCGCCGCGCTTCCGCCCGGCGTGCTGTCCCTGATCTCCTCGCCCGACACGAAGGTGGCCCAGGCGCTGGTGGAACATCCGCTGGTGCGCCACGTTCACTTCACCGGTAGTCCGGCCATCGGCACGCTGGTCGCCCAGGAGGCGGCGCCGACGAACACGACGATCACCCTTGAGCTCGGCGGCAACGATCCCGCCATCGTGCTCGACGACGCTCTGACGGATCCGGCGATCTATCAGCGCCTGGTCGCGGCGGCGTTCCCCTTCGGCGGGCAGGCGTGCATCGCGCTGAAGCGGCTGTACGTCCCGGCGGCACGCATCGGCGAGGTGGCCGAGGGGCTGGGGGCGGTGCTCGCCCCCACCGTCGTCGGCGACGGGCTCCGGCCCGAGGTGACCATGGGCCCGCTGCACACCGCGGCCATCCGCGCCCGGGTGTCACGCCTGATCGAGGAGGCTCGGGCGGCGGGGGCCCGGGTGGACGAGTACGGCACCCTCGCCGCGGATCCGGAGAAGGGCCACTTCCTCCTTCCCTCGATCGTGTCCGGCGTGACCAGCGCGTCCTCGGTGGTGCGCGAGGAGCAGTTCGGGCCCGTCCTTCCTGTGATCGGGTACGAATCGCTGGACGAGGCGGTCGGGATGGCCAACGACTCCGAGTTCGGCCTGGGCAGTTCGGTGTGGTCGAGTGATGTGGACCGGGCCGTCGCGCTGGCTCGCCGGATCGAGGCGGGCATGACCTGGATAAACACACACGGCGGCGGCGGCATCGACGGCCGGGCGCCGTGGGGCGGTGTGAAGCAGAGCAGCGTTGGCCGTGGTGGTGCCAACCGGGCCGGGCTTGAGGGCTTCACCGAGGCCCACGTGGTCACCGTCCCCAGCGCGTCGCGCTGAGACGCCGAGTCGAGATCGGCGGCCAGTCGCGATCAGGACCTGAGATCACCGGCGAAACCGGTTGAAGCAGGTCGGAGATGACTCCTGGGCGGTCATCGAGCCATTGCTGTACCGGAGACAGCGGCGTCCTGCCGACCGGGACGGATGGCTCGATGGCCGCCCTTGTCGTCATTCAGGCGACCGACCCCCGACGGTCTCGCCGCCACCTCGTGTTCTCCGCAGGGAAACGGGGTGAGAACCCGTGTCACCGCTCCGGACGAATTGCGGCATTTCGTGTAGCATCACGAAGAGCCGGAGAAAGTGCCCCCTTTGAGGTTGTGGGTGCCGGTAGGGGTCATGCCGGCTCCGTCGTGGTCTCCGATGGCGGCGCGCGATAGCGGGGTGGAGGTCCCGAGCGTTTCGCGAGGTCTGATCCCAGGCCGTCGTCGGCCCAATACGCATGGCTCTGGATGTCGAGGTGAAGCTCCCATGACCGACCGCACCCCATTCCACGACCCTTCGAGCGGGCCCATCCCGCCGCTGGCGACCAGTTGCGAGCACTGTCTGACCGTCACATGGGCGGGGCGGCCGGCGTGTTCCTGCGAGTTCGGGCGGTGCGCGACGGATGAGGAGCTGGCCTGGCGGCTTCGCCTCGGTGTCCCGGAGTCCGGCGAAGCGGCCGGCTGAGGTGGCCCCCGATCCATCGTTGCCAGATGGCTACGATATCTCGTAGCATTTGACGAAATAGCACGATTGAGAAGCGAGGCGTCGCATGGGTTCACCCAGCAAGAAGGCGACTGTGGGTCCGGGTTCATTGGACTTGTCCCGGCTCGTGGACCCCGAGTCCGTCGCGATCATCGGAGCGTCGGACCGGCCGGGCAGCCTCGGCGCTCGTACCGTCGCCAACCTGCTCGATCACTCGAACTTCACCGGCAGGCCGTACCTCGTCAGCCGCACGAAGAAGACGATCCACGGCCTGCCCTGCCACACGAGCGTGCTGGAGTTGCCCGAGACGCCGGAAGTGGCCCTGCTGGTCGTGCCGGCCGCACAGGCGCTCACCGTGCTGAACGAGTGCGCCGAGAAAGGGGTCCGCTTCGCCATCGTCTTCACCTCTGGTTTCGGGGAGATGGGCGAGGAGGGCAAGCGGGCCGAGGCGGAGATGGCCCGTATCGGCAGGGAAGCCGGCATGCGCATCTACGGTCCCAACTCACCGGGCCTGTGCAATCTGAACAAGCGCATCGGCTTCATGTTCTCCCCGTCCTTCCACCTCGACCAGCGTCCCGGGCCCATCGGGCTGGCCACACAGGGCGGCGGGATCGGCCGGTGCTTCCTGCAGGCCATGGAGCGCGGCGTCGGCGTCGGCCTGTGGGCGTCCACGGGTAACGAGGTCGACCTGACAGTGGCCGACTTCGTCCGCTACTACGCCGACGCCGACGACATCAGCGTGATCGCGACCACGATGGAAGGGATCAAGAACGGTCCCGCCTTCGTCGACGCCGCGCTGTACGCCGCGGAACGCGGCAAGCCCGTCATCGCGCTGAAGGTCGGCCGGTCCGACTACGGTGCCAGGGCCGTCGCCTCCCACACCGGTTCGCTGTCCGGTGCCGCCGAGGTCAACAGCGCGGTCTTCAAGCAGGTCGGGATCGTCGAGGTCGACGACATGGACGAGCTCATCGACACCGCCGCGCTGTTCACCCGCAAGCGGCCCACCGGCCGCGAGAAGGTCGCGGTGTACGGATTCTCCGGTGGCGGGTGCGCCATGACCGCCGACGCCATCGGCAGCGTAGGGCTCGAACTGGCGGAGTTCTCGGAGAAGACGCACACCCGGCTGAGGGAGACGCTCCCGGACTACGCCGCGGTGGGCAACCCGGTCGACGCCACGTCGGACATCCTCTCCCGGCCGGAGATCGGCCACGAGAGCCTTCGCGCGGTCGCCGACGACCCCGACGTGGGCGTCGTGCTGTACCCGTTCCCCTGTGACTACGAGGAACTGACCGGGCAGATCGGCGCGTCGATCGCCGCCGTCCAGCGCGAAACCGAAACGCCGATCCTGACGGTGTGGATGAGCGACCGGCTCGGCGCCGGCTACACCGAGCTCGTCGAAGGCGGACTGGTGCCGGTGCGCAGCGTCCGCAACGGCACCAAGGCGCTGCGGCGATGGGTCGAGCGCGGCCGATGGAGCCCGGATACCGGGTGGCGCCCGATCGGCACCGCTGCGTCCGGCGGTGAGGAGTCCGGCGGCGAGCGCGTGACGCACACCGAGCCCGAGGCCAAGGAACTGCTCGCCCGTCACGGCGTGGCCGTGCCCGGCTCCGGCATCGCCCGTACCGCTGACGAGGCCGTGGCCGTCGCCGAGCGCGTCGGCTACCCCGTCGTCCTCAAGGTGGTCAGCGCGGAGATCACGCACAAGACCGATGTCGGTGGTGTCGCCGTCGGCCTCGCGGACGCCGGCCAGGTTCGCGCCGGCTTCGAGCGGGTCCGTCAGTCGGTCACGGCCGCGCGCCCCGACGTGGAGTTCGACGGGGTCCTGGTGGAGGCCATGGCCCCGGCCGGCCTCGACGTGCTCGTGGGAGTCTCCAGGGACCCGGTGTTCGGTCCGGTCATGACCTTCGGCCTGGGCGGAGTCCTCGTGGAGTTGTTCCAGGACGTCTCGCGCCGCCTGCTGCCGCTGACGCCGGAGCAGGCGCGGGCACTCGTCGAGGAGCCGCGCTGCGCGGCCCTGCTGCGTGGAGTGCGCGGGGGCGCCGCCTCCGACGTGGACGCCCTGGTCGACCTGCTTGTCGGAGTGTCCCGCTTCGTCGAGGCGAACGGCGATGCGGTGGAGGAGCTCGAACTGAACCCGGTCCGGGTCCTGCCCGCCGGCCAGGGCGTCGTCGCCCTGGACGCCGTGCTGGTCACGTCCGGGCCGCTGGAGGGAGCGAAGTGATCAAGACTGAGATCGGCCAGACGACGCCGGACCGCATCACCGTCCGGGGCCACGACCTGGCGAACGAGTTGATCGGGCAGATCGACTTCGTCGACATGCTCCTGCTCGTCACCATCGGGCGGCGGTGCCAGGGCAACGAGAAGGACATGCTCAACACGATCCTGGTGACCGTCACCGATCACGGCCTCACGCCGAGCGCGCTCGCCGCGCGGTTGACGTTCCTGGGTGCTCCCGAGGCGCCGCAGGCCGCGGTGGCGGCCGGCCTGCTCGGTGCGGGCAGCGTCTTCCTCGGCGCCATGCAGAATGCGGCCGTGATGCTGCGTGAGGCGGGCCGGGACCTCACCGAGGAGAGCTCCGACGACGAGGTCGCGACGGTGGCGACGACATTCGTCAAGGAGCGCCGGGCCGCGCGCCTCCCTCTGTACGGCCTGGGTCACAACATCCACGTCGACGGCGACCCGCGGATCCCGGCGCTGCGCGCGGTGTCGGAGCGGAACGGCTACTTCGGCCGTTACTGGCGGCTGCTGCTGGCCATGGACGACGCGACCCGCGGCGTCTACTCCCGCAGGCTGCCCGCCAACACCGCCGGAGCGGTCGGCGCGATGGTCCTGAGCATGGACCTGCCGCTGCATCTCGCGCGTGGGCTGGCCCTGGTCGGCAGGTGCGCGGGACTGCTCGGGCACCTCATCGAGGACGAGCAGTCCCCGATCGGACAGGAGCTGTGGGATCTCGTGCTGCGGCAGGACGAAAGGAACGCGTTGCCGGGCGACCGGTGACGTACGGGCGGGCCGGTGAGTTTGGGTGGAGGACCATCATGTTGCGTACTGATTTGAACGAGGCCCTGTCACGGGTGGGCCGGGGCACGCCGATGGGCGAGCTGTTCCGCCGGTTCTGGCTGCCGGCGGTGCTGACCTCGGAGATTGCCGAACCGGACTGCCCTCCGGTACGCCTGCGCATCCTGGGGGAGGACCTGGTCGCCTTCCGGGACACCCGGGGCCGGGTCGGCATCGTGGCGGCCTACTGCTCCCACCGCCTCGCGCCGTTGTTCTTCGGAAGGAACGAGGACTGCGGGCTCCGCTGCGCCTACCACGGCTGGAAGTTCGACGTGGAGGGCAACTGCCTGGAAACCCCCAACGTACCGGCCGGCGCCCCCGACATCCGCAAGAACGTGGGCATCACCGCCTACCCCGTGCACGAGACCGCGGGTGTCGTGTGGATCTACATGGGGCCGAAGGAACTCCAGCCGCCGTTCCCGGAGCTCGAGTACACCAATGTGCCCGACGACCACGTGTTCGCCGCCCGATGGCTGCAGCGCACCAACTGGTCGCAGGGGCTCGAGGGCGAGATCGACAGCTCGCACATCAGCTGGCTGCACCGTGACTTCGACAGGGAGAACACGAAGCAGAAGGCGGCCGGCGCACAGATGTCCGCGGACGCGGCGCCCCACATCGAGCTGCGCCAGACCGACTACGGGCTGGTCTACGGCGCCCGGCGCGAGTACGAGGGGCAGTACCAGTGGCGGGTCACGCAGTTCATCCTGCCCATGTTCAGCCTCATCCCCAGGGCCCCGGGTGACTTCGTCGCGGGCGGCGGGCGCGCCTGGGTCCCGATCGACGACAACCACACCACCGTCTTCACCTTCGGCTACCGGGTCGACCACCCCATCCCGCAGGACGAGCTCGACAGCTACTACCTGAGCGGCGCACTGTTCCCGCCGCGGATGGAGCGCGGCCGGTACACGCTCCCGGACGGCTATGCGATCGACACGTGGCTCCCGGTCGCGAACAAGGAGAACGACTACCTGCTCGACCGGGAGATGCAGCGGACCAAGAACTTCACCGGCATCTGGGGCGTGCACGACCAGGACCGGGCGCTGGCCGAGAACTCCCGCAGCATCGGCGGCGGCGACCCCGGGATCATCGACCGGGCCGCCGAGCACCTGGTGAGCTCGGACCGGGCCGTGGTCGCCGCCCGGCGGATGCTCGTCAACCTCACCGACGCCCTGCGGAAGGGGGCTGAGCCCGCCATCGTCGCCAGCCCCGAGGCGTTCGGCGTGCGCGCGATCAGCAAGATCAGCCCGATCGCGACCTTCGACGAGTTCATGGCGGCCTACGGCGCCGAGACACAGGCGACCGGCGTCCACGAGCCGGTCCCCGTCGAGTGAGGGGCCGGAGATGAGCGAGCGCACGCTCGGCCTCGGGCTGATCGGGCTCGGCCTCGCCGGGGGCGTGATGGCCGCGGCCGCGCGTACCCACCCCGGCATCCGCGTGGCAGCCGCCGCCGAGCCCGACCCGGAGCTGCGGCAGCGGTTCGAGAAGGCGGAAGGAGCACCGGCCCACGCCGACATCGACGGTGTCCTGGCCCGGGCCGATGTCGACGCGGTCTACGTGGCCACGCCGCATCAGCTGCACCGCGCGCATGCCGTGGCCGCGGCGGAAGCGGGCAAGCACGTCATCGTCGAAAAGCCCATGGCGCTCAGCGTCGCCGACTGCGACGCCATGATCGAGGCGGCGGCCTCCAACGGCGTCGTGCTGATCGTCGGCCACACGCACGGCTTCGACCCCGCGATCACCATGATCCGTGACCTGGTCGCCTCGGGCGCCTACGGGCCGCTCGGCATGATCGCCATGTGGAACTACACCGACTTCCTCTACCGTCCCCGCCGGCCTGAGGAGCTGGACAGCGCTCGCGGCGGCGGCATCCTCTACAACCAGATTCCCCATCAGATCGACATCGCTCGCACCATCGCCGACCGGCCGGTGCGGTCGGTACGCGCGAGCGCGGCGGTGCTCGACCCGGCACGTCCCACCGAAGGCGCCTGCGCGGCGCTCGTCGAGTTCGCCGGTCGGGGGACGGCGAACCTGGTGTACAGCGGTTACGACCACTTCGACAGCGACGAGCTGCACGGCTGGATCGCCGAGGGCGGGTCGCCGAAGACGCCGGCTCACGGCGCGGCGCGGCGGAGGCTGGGCGGCCTCACTCCGGCCGAGGAGCGGCGGGCGCGCACCAGTGACTTCGGGTACGGTGCCCGATCGCCGCTGCCGCCGCCGCATCAGCCGCATTTCGGTGAGCTGGTCGTCACCTGCGCCGGGGCCGACCTCCGCTGCGGCCCGGACGGTGTGATCGCCTACACCGACGAGGGAGTCGAACTGCTGCCCCTCCCCGGCAGGCCGTGGTGGCCGGGCCGAGGGGACGTCCTGCAGGAGCTCGTGGACGCCGTCGTGCATGGACGCGCCGCGTTCCACGACGGTGAGTTCGGGCGGGAGACCGTCCGGACATGTCTGGCCATCGCCGAATCCGCCCGCGACCGACGCGAGGTGTTTCTCAGTGCACCGGAGGTAGCACATCATGTCCCAGTCCGCTGAGAATCTGACGGTCCGTGTACAGGCGGTTCGCTGGGAAGCCGACTCGGTCTTCTCCTACGAGTTCCGCCGTCCGGACGGTGCGCCGCTTCCGCCGTTCACCGCCGGCGCGCACATCGATCTCCACCTGGGCAACGGGTTCGTCCGCAGCTACTCGCTCTGTGGCGACCAGGGCGAGCGGCACCGCTACGTGGTCGCGGTCAACCGCGACGCGAACAGCCGCGGAGGGTCGGCGTGGATCCACGACAACCTGCAGGTGGGGCGGCTGCTGGAGATATCCACGCCGCTGAACAACTTCGCCCTGGCGGAGGACACCGAGCGCAGCGTGCTCATCGCCGGCGGCGTCGGCATCACGCCGATCCTCAGCATGGTGCGGCGGCTCAGTGCCCTCGGCCGGGACTGGACCCTGTACCTGGCGGCGCGGACCCGTGGACAGGCCGCGTTCCTCGACGAACTCACGCGTCTGGCCGGTGACCGGCCGGACCGGGTGCGCCTCCACGTCGACGACGAGAACGACGGCGAGCTTCTCGACATCGAGGCCGTGCTTGCCGAGGTGGACGACGCCACCCATGTCTACTGCTGTGGTCCGCTGCCGATGCTCGACACGTTCGAGAAGGCCGCCGCCGGGGTGCCGGCGGAGCGGCGCCACGTCGAATACTTCGCCGCCAAGGACGCGCCGGCCACGGAGGGCGGCTTCCAGGTCGAGCTGACCCGAAGCGGGAAGACGCTCGCGGTCCCTCAAGGGGCCACCATCCTCGACACGCTGCTCGACGCCGGTGTGGACGTCTCGTACTCGTGCACCGAGGGCGTGTGCGGCACCTGCGAGACCCGCGTGATCAGCGGTGTTCCCGATCACCGGGACCTGGTCCTCACCGACCAGGAGAAGGAATCTAACGAGATCATGATGATCTGCTGCTCCGGAAGCAAGAGCGCCCGGCTGGTGCTGGAACTCTGAGCCGTCGGCCGCAGGTGAACAAGGGAGGAACGAGTGGCTGAGATCGTGCTCGGAATCGGCACGTCGCACAGCCCGCTGCTGGCCATCGAGCCCGGGTTGTGGGCGGAGCGCGCCAAGGACGACTACCGCAAGCAGGAGCTCTACCTGGCCGACGGCCGGGTCGTCTCCTACGACCGGTTGGCGGAGGAATCCGGCGGACGCCACGCCGACGTCGCGACGCCGGAGAATTTCGAGAAGCAGGCACTGCGGGCGCAGCAGGCGCTGGACCGTGTGGCTCGCGCCATCGCCGAGGCGGACCTCGACGCTCTCGTCATCATCGGCGACGACCAGGAGGAGCTGTTCAGCAAGGCGCACCTGCCCGCGCTCGCGGTCTTCAACGGGCCCGAGCTGGTGACGCACCCGAAGAACGAGCTGAACCCGAACCTGCCGAGCTGGTACAAGGAGGCGAACAAGGGCTACAAGATGGACACCGTCCATCGGCACCCCGCCGCCGTCGGCCTGGCCAACGGCCTGATCGAGGGGTTCATCGAGGCGGGAGTGGACGTCGCCGTCGCCGGTGAGGTGCTCGACCCGCGCAAGGCCGGGTTCGGGCACGCCTACGGTTTCGTGATCGACCGTCTGTGCGGCGACCGGCGGATTCCGATTCTGCCGATCATGCTCAACACCTACTTCCCGCCGAACGTGCCACGCCCGGGCCGCTGCTACGACATCGGCGAGGTCATCGGCCGGGTGCTGACCGCGCTGCCGGGCGACGAGCGGGTCGGCATCGTCGCCTCGGGCGGGCTGACCCACTTCGCCGTGGACGAGGACCTCGACCGGCGGGTCATCCGCGCGCTGGAGACCGGCGACGCCGACACCCTGCGGACCCTCCCGCCGCTGGGCCTGCGGTCCGGCAACTCCGAGATCCTCAACTGGGTGATGGCCGCCGGTGCGCTCACGGGGCTGACCGTGACCGACTCCGAGTACATCCCGGTGCACCGCACCCCCGCCGGCACCGGCATCGGCCTCGCCTTCCTCGTCTGGCAGCCCGCGTAGCGGCGCCACTTCCGCAACCAGGAGTCCCCCTGATGATCATCGATGCGCACGCGCACCTCATCACCCCACCCGCGGTCTTCGCCGTACGGACGGTCCTGCAGGCGTCCAACGGCCAGCACTCCAAGTCGTGGTACATCGACCGCTACATCGACGACGCGGACCTCGTGGCGGCCGCGGACAAGGGCGTCCGCCTGATGGATCAGGTCGGCACCGACATGCAGTTCATCTCCCCGCGCCCGTTCGTGCTCATGCACTCGCACCCGGTCGCCAGGGACGTGAAGCTGTGGATCGAGCTGCAGAACGACCTCATCCATCGCGCCGTGTCACTGCACCCGACCCGCTACCGCGGGGTGGCCGGGCTGCCGCAGGTGGCCGGCGAGCCGGTCGAGATCGTCTTCGACGAGATCGAGCGCGCGATCGGCGAGCTCGGGTTCATCGGCGTGCTGCTCAACCCCGACCCCGACGAGGGAGGCGGCCGCTCACCGCGGCTGTCCGACCCGTACTGGTACCCCCTCTGGGCCAAGCTCGTCGAGCTCGGCGTACCCGCGCTCATCCACAGCGCCGGCTGTCGTGGCCGCGAGACCTACGACGAGCACTTCGCGACCGAGGAGAGCCTGGCGGTGACCTCGCTCGTTCATTCCGAGGTGTTCGAGAAGTTCCCCGAGCTGAAGCTCATCGTCAGCCACGGTGGTGGCTCCATCCCCTACCAGATCGGCCGCTGGCGGGCGCACTGGTGGCTGGACCTCGCCACCAAGAAGAAGCACATCGCGCAGTACTTCCGTGACCTCGAACACGCGGGGATGAACGGGGAGCCGCTGCCGGAGGCCCCGGCCGACCTCACCACCTTCGACGACGCCCTGCGTCAGCTGTACTTCGACACCGACGTGCACAGCACCCACTCACTGGAGCTGCTCTTCCGCACCGTCGGCGTGGACCGCTGCCTGTTCGGCACCGAACGGCCGGGCAGCGGCGGCGCGATCAACCCCGAGACGGGGCGCTCCTTCGAGGACTTCAAGTACACGATCGACCGCATCGAGTTCCTGACGGACGAGGACCGGGCCCAGATCTACGAGCACAACGCCCGGCGCGTCTTCCCGAGGCTGTCGCTGTGACGGGAACGCCGCCGACTGCGACGACGTTGCCGGCCGATCTGCTGCGGGAGGCCGCCGCGCTGCCGACCGCGACGCTCCACGAGGCGGCCGGGAAGATCGGCGCCCTTCCCGCCGCGGTCAAGCCCGTACGCCCGGGCATGCGCCTGGCCGGCCCGGCGCTGCCCGTCCTCAGCCCTCCAGGTGACAACCTCTGGCTGCACCGTGCCATCTACGCGGCACAGCCCGGGGACGTCCTCGTCGTGGTCTTCGGCGAGGGGAGCGACCCACTGGAGTTCGGCCACTGGGGCGAGGTGATGGCGGTCGCCGCGCTGGAATGCGGCATCGCGGGGCTGGTCATCGACGGCGGCGTCCGGGACGCCGACCAGCTCGCGACGCGCGGCTTCCCGACCTTCGCGTCGTCCGTCTCCATCAGGGGCACGGGCAAGGACCCCGAGGGGACGGGTGCGGTCGGCGCACCGGTCCGCATCGGCGAGGTGAACGTACACCGCGGCGATCTGGTGGTGGGCGACGGGGACGGTGTCGTCGTGCTGCCCGCGGCCCGGGCCGGCGGCGTCGTACAGGCGGCCCGCGAGCGGGAGACGGCGGAACAGGAAATCTTCGCACGGCTCGCGGCGGGGGAATCCACGCTGGACGTCTACCGGCTGCCGGGGGAGAGGAGTGCGTCGTGAGACGACGCAGCATCGTCGTGCCGGGCCTCGAGCACGGGTCGAATCCCATCCCGGCGGCGTCGCGGCGCGGACCGCTGCTGGCCACCGGGGGTGTCCGCGGCGTCGACCGGGAGAACGGCGTGCTTCCGGCGGACGCCGGCGAGCAGGTTCGCCACGCCTTCGCGAACCTGCGGGCGGTGATCGAGGCCGGTGGCGGCACCGTCGAGGACATCGTGCACGTGACGGTGTTCGCCGCGGCCGACGTCCGCGCGGCCGTGAACGAGGAGTGGATCGGGATGTTTCCCGACGCGGGCTCCCGGCCCGCCCGGCATCTGCTGCGCCAGGATCTGCCGGGCGAGATGCTCGTACAGCTCGAGGCACTGGCGTTCGTGATGGAAGACAGGGAGAGCGATGGCTGAGGATCTCGTGAGGAGGCTCGCGGCACTCGACGCGTGTGCGGTGTCCGACGCGCTGGACCGTCTGGGCGTGACCGGTGCCGCTCTCGGGCTGGCGCCGTTGACGGGGAACCATCGCATCGCGGGGCGGGTCACCACCGTGCGGCTCGTCGAGGCGGGGGAGGCTCCACCGAGCCCGCGGCATCTGGGCACCGCCGCCGTCGAGGCGTCCGGTCCCGGTGACGTGATCGTGGTCGAGCACGGAGGCCGCACCGGCGTGTCGGGCTGGGGCGGCATCCTCTCCCTCGCAGCGGTGCAGCGCGGCATCGAAGGAGTGGTCGTCGACGGAGCCTGCCGGGATGTCGACGAGAGCCGTGAGCTGGGCCTGCCCGTCTTCGCCCGGGCCGCCGTCCCGCTCACCGCGCGGGGCAGGGTCGTGGAGCAGGACTGGAACATTCCCGTGACGATCTGCGGAGTCGCGGTGGCGCCGGGCGACTACGTCATCGCCGACGGCAGCGGCGTGGTGTTCCTCCCCAGGGAACGGGCCGAGGAGATCGTCGCCGCGGCCGAGCGGATCGCGGCACGCGAGCGGACGATGGCCGAACTGGTGAAGGCAGGCGCGCCGGTGTCCGAGGTGATGGGCACGGGCTACGAGACGATGCTGCAGGAGAACCGATGACCACGACGAGCACCACCGAGCAGATCACCACGGCATTGCGGGCACTGAGCTGCACCGACGTCAGCGACGCGCTCGATCGGCTGGGCATCGCCGGGCACTGCCTGGGGATCATGCCACTGGACCGGTCGTTCCGTCTCGTCGGGCAGGCCTGGACGCTGCGCTATGGCCCGGTCGGCCGTGACCCCGGCACCGTGGGGGACTACATCGACGATCTCGGTCCTGGAGATGTGGTCGTGCTCGACAACCAGGGCAGGCTCGACGCGACCGTCTGGGGTGACCTGCTGACCTACACCGCCGTCCGGAACGGGGTGGCCGGCACGGTGATCGACGGGGTGTGCCGCGACGTCGACCGCTCGATCACGACGGCTTACCCGGTCTTCTCCCGTGGCAACTGGATGCGTACCGGAAAGGACCGGGTGCGGGTCGAGGGGATCGGCGAGCCGGTGTCGATCGGCGGCGTCCGGGTCGAGCCGGGCGACTGGCTGCTGGGTGACGGCGACGGTGTCCTGTGCGTCCCGGCCGGGCGGATCGGCGAGGTGATCGCGGCGGCGGAGGAGATCCGAGACGCGGAGGAGCGGATCCGGGAGGCGGTCCACGGCGGGCGACCCCTGCGCGCGGCGCGCGAGGAGGTCGGCTACCACCGGCTGCAGACCAAGCGTTGAACGGCGCCCTGAGATGAAGGTCAGCGTTGACAAGGACATGTGCGCCTGCACGGGCACGTGTGCCTTGATAGCTCCTGAGGTGTTCGCGATCGAGAACCACAGCGAACTCGTCGTTCTGGATCCAGAGCCCGCCGACGCGCTGCGCGACCTGGTGGTCGATGCCGCCGAGCAGTGTCCCACGGGAGCCATCGAGATCACGGAGTGAGCCTTCTGCTCTTGCCTGCTCCGCACCGGGCACAGGGGTGAACCCTCTTCCAGCCCGTGGCCGAAGCAGGTCCAGTGAGCCTGCCGATGCTGAAGGGATCCGGCGTCCTTTCCATATCGGCAGGCTCTTTCGTCTGCGCCGACGCGTCCGCGGCCGGTCGGCCGGCGTCCTCGCCTCCCGATCGACCGTACCTCGCAGCCTGCACCATTTGCCCGTCACATCGTCGCCTATCACGAGTTGTCGTGATCGGAGAGCAGGCGGAGAAGCCTCTCGGCCGAGCATGCCGCTGCTTTCGCTGCGCTATCGGGTGTGCTGTGGCCGATAAGGGTAGCGGCGAAGTTTCGTCTATTGACACGATATGCCGCAAAGAGGTTAATATCCCATAACCTCGCATTGCCGCCCGCCACGCGCCACGACGCCGCTCGCCGGGACAGGGCACCCTGCGAAGCCGTCCTCCCCGTTCACGATTGATCAATTACCGAAAGATCCACGGTGCCGTCCTCGACTGACACCCTGGCGGAAAGAATCTGGAGGCTGAGCGATGCGCCCTGGCCTTAAGTCACTGGCAATGGGATTGGCCCTGGTCGTAGGCATGGCCGCTACCGCCTGCGGCGGCAACTCGGATGTCTCAGAGAAACGGGAAGTCACCGCGTTCTCCACGGCGGGCGACGACACGCTGCCGCAGGCTCTGCGGCCGAGCCCGCTCAAGGAGCGCAAGACGGTCAAGGTCGCGCTCGCGGCCATGGTCGGCTCCTATGCCGCGCTCGCGGTCGCCGATCGACTCGGAGAGTTCGAGAAGGAGAACATCAAGGTCGAGTTCGAATTCCTCCCCGCGCAGGACTCGCTCGTCATGATGACGCAGAAGCGCGTGGACGTGCTGGCCTCGCAGATCTCCCCCGGTCTGCTGAACATCATCGGATCGGGTGAGGGCATCCGGATCGTCTTCCCGGGCGGTGGGCGGCCCGAGGACACCGACCAGGGCCTGTGGGTGAACAAGAAGATCTTCGGCGACAACGGCACGTTCGACCTGCAGGACCTCAAGGGAGTGGACCTCGCCGGCCCGGGGGGCAACCGTCCTGGGCTGTGGGCCACCCTGTTCGAGTTCCTGAAGACCAACAAGGTCGACGTCGGGCCCAAAGACGTCAACTGGCAGGACCTGAGCTCCGCTGACGCCGTCAACGCCCTGCGTAACGGGGCGGTGGGGGCCGCCTACGCGTCGGCTCCCTACCAGGAGCTCCTGCTGAAGGACGCCTGCTGCGAGTTCGTCAAGGGAGCGATCTCCCCGGCGACCGGCGTGTTCTACATGTTCGGGCAGCGTCTGCTGAAGGACGATCGCGAGACAGGAGCGGCCTTCGTCCGGGCTTTGGCCAGAACCACGCAGAAGTACCTCTTGAAGGATTACCGGCAGACCGACGAGGTCGTCGCCGCACTCGCGGAGGCTCAGAAGGTTCCCGAGAAGACCATTCGTGAGGCGGAGCCGTCGGCCTTCGAAGCGGACTACAACCTGCACACCGAGTTCGCGCCCGTCTACCAGAACTACTACCGGGAAATCGACAGCGGGTTGCTCCAGTACAACAGCGATCTGAGCGATAAGGACCTCTTCGACTCCTCGTTCGCGGAGCCCCTGCGTAGCTCCGGCTGATCGCGAGGACGTGCGGCGGGCGCCCTACCGGGAAGGGACGCCCGCCGCATCGCCACAAAGGGTTCGTTGCAGTGAAACGGCCGGTGCCGACCTCCGGGCCTGCTCACGGTCCAACCGGCAAAGCGGGAGTAGTAGTGAACGAGAACAGAGTCGCGGTACGTGGTGTGGAGCGGGTGTTCGCCTCCGGCCATTCGACCGTCAAGGCGCTGGGCCCCATCGACCTCGATGTGCGTGACGGAGAATTCCTCTGCATCGTGGGCCCGTCGGGTTGTGGCAAGTCCACCCTGCTACGCATCATCGCGGGACTCCTGAGCCCCAGCGCCGGTGAGGTGTCGCTGCGCACCACCAGTAAGGAGGCGCCACTCACTTCCGTGGTCTTCCAGGATTACAGCATCTTCCCCTGGAAGACGGTGGAAGCCAACGTCCGCTTCGGCCTGGACATCGCGAAGGTGCCCAGCTCCGTTTCGAAGGAGCGGGTTTCCCGGTGGCTGACCCGTCTCGGCCTCAAGGACTTCGGTGGCGCCTACCCGGCCACTTTGTCCGGAGGAATGAAGCAGCGGGTCTCCATCGCGCGCGCGTTCGCGGTGGAACCGCAGATCCTGCTGATGGACGAACCGTTCGCCGCGCTGGACGCGCAGTTGCGCCAGGTGATGCAGGCGGAGCTGCTCGAGCTCTGGCAGGGGGACGGCCGGACCGTCATCTTCATCACGCACAACCTGGACGAGGCCATTCTGCTCGGTGACAGGGTGATCGTGATGAGTTCCCGGCCAGGGCGTGTGGTGGCCGAGATCGATGTCCCCTTCACACGGCCGCGTTCTCCGGAGATCCGCAGGAGCTCCGAGTTCGCCGAGCTCGAAGGCGAGATCTGGGACCTGCTTAAGTCCGAGATGACGACGGACCCTCGGATAAGCGCCTGAACGGGACTGCAGAAGAAGGAAACCATGACGGAATTGGCACAATCTCAGCAGCCGGCGCAGGCCGACCACGGATACGGCGGGCTGGTCACCCGGACGCCTGATCTCGCTGAGCGCGATCCGGTCCGCTTCCAGCGCCGACGCGTTCTCGTCGAGAATCTCCTGCGGTTCGGAACCCCTGTCGCCGTTCTTCTCGTGTGGCAGGTCATCTCCTCCAGTGGACTGGTGGACCAGCGCTTCTGGCCCCCGCCGAGTGAGATCGTCGTCTCCTTCGCGGACCTCGTCTCCTCCGGTTTGGTGCTCGAGGCAGCGGTCAGCACGTTCAGGGTGCTCCTGCTCGGATACTTCGGCGGAGCGCTGATCGGGATCGTCCTGGGCGTCCTTCTGGGCAGCTTCCGTAAGCTGAGGACCGCACTCGAGCCTGTCATCAGCGCGCTCTACACCGTGCCCAAGCTCGCCGTGCTTCCCCTGCTGCTGATGATCTTCGGGTTGGGGGAGACCCCGAAGGTGCTCCTGGTCGCGTTCGGCGTCTTCTTCATCGTGGCGATCTCCACGATGTCCGCTGTGGCCGGCCTCGCGGAGGGCTACCTGGAGCCGGCACGCTCGTTCGGCGCGAGCCGGCTGCAGACGTTCCGCCATGTCACACTGCCCGCGATGATGCCGGAGGTGTTCACCTCGCTGCGCATATCGATCGGCACCGCGGTGCTGCTCGTCATCGGCATCGAGTTCGTGCAGGGGCGCGAAGGGCTCGGCTTCCTGATCTGGAACTCGTGGCAGGTGTTCCTCGCGGACCGGATGTACGCCGGCATCGTGACCGTCTCGATCATCGGGGTCGCGCTGCAGTCCGCGGTGACCTGGATCGGGCGACGCGTCTCCCCGTGGGCTCCCCGCCGGTAGATCACGCCTTCACTGCGGAGCACCGCCGAGCGGCTCGGCATCCGAAAGGTGGCCGAGCCCGTCCAGCCTCGGCCACCCACGTGGGGCCCGGGCGGCTAGGGCATGAACTTTCCGCCGTTGACGTGGAGCGTCTGCCCTGTGATGAAGCCGGCTTCATCCGAGGCGAGGAACCGTACCGCCCGGGCGATCTCCTCGACCTCTCCCGTTCGCCGCATCGGGATGCGGGAGGTGTCCAGCGGCGCCCCGGCCCTGGCCGTGCCCTCCGTCCGTGTCGGGCCGGGAGAGACGACGTTGACTCGCACCGTCGGAGCCAGCTCGGCCGCGAGGCACCGGCTCATGCCCAGGACGCCGGCCTTGCTGGCCGAGTAGGCGATGAGATTCGGGTTGGCCATCGAACCGGCCCCGGAGGAGATGTTGACGATGGATCCGCCGCCGGTCTCCACCATGCTCCTGGCTGCCTCTCTGCAGACCAGGAACGTCCCGGTCAGGTTGACGCCGATGACCATGTTCCAGGTCTCGTCGGCGGTGTCCAGGGCCGGTGCGAAGGGGAACACCCCGGCGCAGTTCACCACCGTGCGGATCCGCCCGTACTCGGTGACCGCGAGTTGGACCATCGCGCGGACCTGGTCCGTGCGCGTGACGTCCACGGCCACGGCGGACGCCCGTACGCCGAACTCGTCCTCGCACTGGGCGGCGACCGCCTTGGCGTTGTCGAGATCGACGTCCGCCAGGACGAGTGATTCACCGTGCGAGGCGAATTCCAGCGCGATCCCCTTGCCGATGCCGCGGCCGGCTCCTGTCACCAGCGTCGCGCCGTCTCGCACTTCCGGAACCAGTCGCTCCATCTGTGTCACGCCCAACGCACCGGGAACGAGATGAGGCCGCGTGTGAGGAATCCCGCGAGCCACTCGACGTGGTCGGTCGCGAGCTCCAGCTTGCGCTCCGAAGCCAGATGGGCGAACGCCACCTGGGCCTCCAAACGGGCGAGGCTGGCGCCCAGGCACATGTGTATTCCGCCGCCGAAGGCCACGTGGCGAGGGCCCTCCCGCCGGATGTCGAACCTGTCAGGGTCGGTGAACACCTCGGGGTCGCGGTTCGCGGCCGAGAGGATCGCGTAGACGTGCTCATCCTTGCGGATCAGCACGTCCCCGAGCTCCATGTCCTCGGGCGCGATCCGCAGCAGGCTGTTACGCGGCGGCCCCTCGTAGCGGAGGATCTCCTCGACCGCGGATGGGATCACGTCAGGATGGGCCCTCATGTCGTCGTAGGCGTCCGGATGAGTGAGGAAGAGGTGCATGCCGTTGGAGATCAGGTTCTTGGTGGTGCTGAACCCCGCGTTGTGCAGCAGCATGCAGTTGGCGATGATCTCTTGATCGGTGAGCCTGCCGTCCACGTCCTCGGCGTCGCTGGCCTCGATCAGCTGCGAGATGATGTCGGATCCGCCCGGGTTCGCCCGGCGTTCCTTGATGAGGTCCCCGAAGAACGTGAAACACTCCTTCGCGATCGCCTCGCGCTGTGCGGCCACCTCCGGGGCCTGGGGCAGGGGTTCCAGAGCGCCGAACAGCGCCTGACCCCAGGCGGCGAAGTCTTCCTCCATGTCCGTGGGGACACCCACGAGGCGGCAGATCAGGCGCAGCGGCACCCGGTACGCGAAATTCTCGATGAAGTCGAACTCGTCGTGCTCACGCAGGCCGGAGAGCAGGTCTTGGACGATCTCGCTGATGTGACCCCGGCTCTGCTCCACGGACCTGGGGGTGAAAATCCGCGAGACGAGTCCGCGCAGCCGCGTGTGGTCGGGCGGGTCCCGGAAGGCCATGCTCTCCAGGAAGACCTGCTGTGTCGGGGTGATGCCGGTCCTGCCGTCCATCTCATCCCGGCTCCAGCGCCGGTCCCGGACCAGAGCCTGCGCCTCGTCGTAGGAGGTCACGAGAATCGGACCCAGCGAGGTCCGGTAGACCGGCGCGTATGCACGCAGACGGTCGAAGAAGGGGTAGGGATCGCGGGTGATGTCCGCACGGTCCGGATGGTCCGAGCTGAGGTACAGCACTACCTCTTCTTCGATGGTCCGGCCCTGGGGGTGCGATGTGAGACGGGTTGTCATGCGGTCAAGCCTCCTCCGCGTACTCCGCGCGGCCGCGCGAAGCGGATACCGCTCCCTCATCGCCTGTGTACGCGTGTTCACATACGAAGGGGGAGAGCGGCAGCAGCAGTTGGGCGCATATTGCGAATAACTGTAGTAGTGTACGGTATTTCGTTGTTATGGCCAATGCTTGAAACGGCCGAATGGGGTCGCAGGTTCGGTTGCCAGGAGTCGTCGCGCAGTGCGCCGATCAAGTGTCGCCTGATGGTGTGATGTGCGAACCCTGCCGCTCGCGGCCGGCCGGCATCCTGGCCGGCGTGACGGCGGTGTCGGGCCGCGCTGGAGGCGGCCTAGCCAAAGTGTGCGGCAAATCGTAGGATCTGACGATATGTCGGAGATCTACGCTCCAGATGTCAACGAAGACCGGGACGGGCCGACCCTCCGGCTCGCCCGTTTCGCGGCCGAAACTCGTGCTGCGGACCTGCCTCCGGTGGCGCTCGAAGGAGCTCGGCGTCTCCTCCTGGACACCATCGCCTGTGCCGTCGCGGCGTGGGATCTGCCGTCGAGCCGGATCGTCCGTGAGCTCCTCGAGGAGCAGGGGGGCCGGCAGGAGTCGAGCGTGCTGGTGAGCGGCGCCAAGCTACCGGCTCCGGCCGCGGCATACCTGAACGCCCATCTGTCCAACGCGATCGACGCCGACGACACACTCAACTACAGCGCGCACATCGCCGCCTCCGCCGTCGCACCGGCGCTGGCGATCGCCGAACGTGTCGGCGCCTCGGGCTTGGACACCCTCGCCGCGATCGCTCTCGGCTACGAAGTGGCCGGACGGATCGGGCTCTCCTTGCGCGGCCTTGTCGTCACCCCGGACGGGTCGTTCACGTTCGCTCCCGTCACCGGCTACGGCTGGACGAGCTTCGCCGCCGCGGTCGCGAGTGGCCGGCTGCTGGGCGTCGACTCTTCGCGCATGCGGCACGCCTTCGGTCTCGCCGCCGCGGCGACCCCGTTGCCGACGTCGGGTAAGTTCGGCCTCGATCTTCCCCGTCCGATGACCAAGTACGGCCTGTACGGCGAGATGGCCCAGGGCGGAGTCATGGCGGCCCTTCTCGCTCAACGGGGATTCACCGCGGACACGACCGTGCTCGACGGTGAGCGCGGGCTTTGGCGCATGGCCGGGTCGCTCGACTGCGACTGGACGGCGCTCACCGACGGGATCGGCACTCGCTGGCTGGTCGACGAGGCTTCCTACAAGTCCTATCCCGGCTGCCGATTTCTCAACCCGGCCATCGACGTCTTCCTGGACATCCTCCGCGACGAGGGACTGAGAGCCGACGAGGTCGAGCGTGTCGAGGCGCTGGTGCCCGGCAGCGCGATCGCGAAGCACATGAACGACCCGTCAGTCGAGTCGATGGTGGACGGCTGCTTCAGCCTGCCGTACCTGCTCGCGTGCGCGGCACTGGCCGGCCCTCCCGGTCCGGGGTGGCACACCGATGAGACCCGGTCCGACCCTGCCGTCCGGCGCTTCTCGGCCAAGGTCGACGTGGGGGTCGAGCCTCGGGCCGCCGATGCGGCGAAGGAGGATCTGACCCGATACGGCCATAGCGTCAGGATGTGCACGACGGTCACGGTCGAGACCGCGGAGCGGCGCTTCACCCGCAGCGCCGACTATGCCCGCGGAGATTCCTACACGCCGCAGACCAGAGCCACCGCAGCAGACATCGCAGACAAGTTTCGTCGTTACACCGTCGATGTTCTCGGCCGGGAGCGGAGTGAGCGGGCCCTCGCGTTCGGGCGCGAGTTGGAGGCGATGGACGATCTGCACCAGTTCATGGCCTGTCTCACCACGCGCGCCTGACCATCGCGACAGCGCGTACGCGAGGCGTTGTCGGCAGGGATCGCCCGTTCCTCTCGCAATGGAGCGACGCCTGCCCGGCCAGTCGTTAACTTAGCCGAAATATCGTTATAGGATGATGCTGTCTCTGTCATCACTCTAGCGGGCACGTCGCAGGCGGGTGGCTTCCCGTGTGAGGCGCGCCGGCGCTGTGGGGCCGGGGATGTGTGTTGGTGATAACGGGGATAAATCGGGCGGCTTCGGCCGCTCTAAGAACGAACGTGGGGGCGATATGTTCGACGAAAATTCGTTATCGGCATCCATGCCACGGTATCCTTGATCCGGATTTGGTCATCCGGGGTGTGGTGGGCGGTTGATCTCGTCACCTCTACCCGATGACCCGCTGATTCTGAGGGCTGATCGGCGCGGTGCCGTGCGAGTGTTGCGGACGCGTGACAAGTGCCCGGGCCGGGTGGCACCAGGCGTTCGATTGGCTTATACCGACTGGCAAGGCATCGTAAGTCAGATGTCGCACAGCGGCTCGCGGGTGCGACCAATGGAAAGGGATTCCGATGGCGAAGGCTGTGGAACCGGCCCAGCCGGCCGAGGCCGCCCCACCTGTGCGGCGCGGGCGGCGACCGCGCGGCGGTCCTGCGGAGGCCAGTGGGACGACCGTGCCCGCCGCTGCCCGGGCGATGGCGCTCTTCGAGATTTTCGCGCGAGAGCGGCGCGAGCTCACCAAATCCGAAGTGGCCCGGCTGCTGGACATACCCGAGAGCAGCAGTTCCGACCTGCTCAACACTCTGCACGAACTCGGCTATGTGAGCCGTACCGTCACGACACGGCGCTTCTACCCCACCGGCCGCCTGCTCGCCGTTGCCAAGTCGATCGCCGAGAACGACGCCCTCTCGGCGTTCGGGACCGAGGCGAGCGGGTTGCTCGCGCAGCGCTCGGGCGAAACGGCCTGTTGCGCGGTGCTCGCCGGTGACCGCATCAAGGTGCTCGCGGTCTCACAGGGGCGGCACCGCCTGCGCTATGTGATCGGGGTGGGGGACACCTTCACCATCCACGGCACCGCGATCGGAAAGGCGCTGCTGGGCGGCCTCGACGACTACGACATGAGCCGGACGCTGCGGCTGAAGGCGCTGTCCAGGCTCACGGACGGGACGAAGACCGAGCCGCGGGAACTCGAGGACGAGGTACGGAGCCACCGGGAACTCGGCTGGTACCAAGCCGTCGATGAGGGCACAGTCGGCGTCAGTTCGTTCGCGGTCTCCGGTCGTATCGGGGACGACGTGGTCGGTCTGGGGATCATCGGTCCAACGGATCGGGTGCGCTCCAGCCAGGACGAACTGCTCAAGATCCTGCACGAGGTCAAGGACACCGTCTTCGGCAGCGCCTCCTGACGGGGCCAGCTCGGCGGGCCGGGATTGTACTGCCGAAACCGGATTTACTGGCCTTTGCGGGCAGTGAGGGCTCGGAGGCCGGTAGCCGCAAGAGCGGCGCCATGGTTTCAGTGAGAAAAGCGCCTTTCGAACCTAGGGAAGGCCGGATCGGTGCGAACATCCAGCCCCAGTTCGAAGGCGCTTTCCTCAGACAAGACAAGCGCGCCGCGTCGGCGTCGCGCTCCTCTCGTCAGTCGGCGACGCGGGTGTAGTAATCGCGCCAGTCCTCGCCCTCGGGAACGTCGTATTGAGCCGGCCGCGGTTGTTCCTTGGGGTCGAAACCTCTGGGGTCCTCGCCCTTCTGGACCCGCTGGGCATTGTCGATCATCTGTCGGCGGAAGCGCGCGATGGCGAGGTCGGCGGGGACGAGATGCTCGACGGGGAAGCGCTCGACATGACCCATCGAAGCGCTCACCGCGAAATCTTCAGGGATGAAGCGGTAGAGGCCGGTGAAGCTGCCGTTCTTCATCGCTGTGCGGTCCTGCAGCCAGTTGTTCGACTTGTTCGGGCGGTCCGGCAGGTCATGGAATTCGCGCCCGGCTCCGTAGACGTTCTTGGCGACGTCGTCGATGCCGTAGTAGGTGAGAATCTCCTGGCGGGCCTCTCCGTCCCTGATGTTCCGGGTCGGATCCCAGAAGACCATGAAGAGATACGACCGGTCGTCGTCCACGGGCAGCACCATCTGGGCGAGGTAGCCGGACTGGATGAGAATCGACGTCGGGTGCTTGAAGCCCGTCACCCTTGCCCGGTGGCGCACCGAGCCGTCGGCCTGCGGGTGCCGGCTCACCGCGGCATACCGGAAGCCGAAGTCGGTCTCCTGCACCTCGATGTCCGGCGCGAGGTCCTGCGCCAGCACGCCTGCGGACGCGACACGCGGCGTCCCGCCGAAGCTGGGCGCCGGTCCCTCGCCGGCTGCCAGTTGACGCAAGGCGTCCTGGTGCAGCGAACCGGTGTGGGTGGTGTCGATGAGGCCCTCGACAAGACGCGTGTAGTTGGCGGAGCAGACGACGAGTTCGACCACGACGTTCTCGTCGGGAAGGTCGAAGAACGGGTAGTGCTGGAAGGGCGGTTCCTTGTCCTGGGGGCCGAAGTACCCCCAGACGACACCGCCGGCCTCGCGTACGGCATAGGCGGGCTGACGCACCCGTTCCTTGAACCGCGGGTCCCGGACGTTGGGGGTCTCAAGGATCGTGCCGTCGACCGCGTACTTCCAGCCATGGTAGAGGCAACGCAGGCCACCCTCTTCGTTGCGGCCGAGACAGAGCGAAGCGCTGCGGTGCGTGCACAGTTCGTCGAGCAGTCCCAGGCGCCCCTCGCTGTCGCGGAAGAGTACGTAGTCCTCTCCCAGGGCGCGGACACGCATCGGGTCGCCGTCGTTGTCGGCCACATCGGTCGAGAGCGCGATCGGCAACCAGAACCGCTTGAAGCATGCGTTCATAGGCGTGCCCGGACCGACCTCCATGAGCAGTCTCTTCTGTGTGATCAGGTCCATTCACGACATCCCTTCGCCATGGCTGGGTTGGGACCCAGGTATTACGGTATTTCGGTATGTCAGTCGCGGTCTCGTGATTCTGTGTGACCCGCGCGGGTGTCGTGCGGCGCCGCCAGAACGAGGAAGGCGCTGCCACTCCTAGGTGGGGCTATCGGCCGCGTCGGAGGTGCCCGTCGGTGTCGAGCGCGCTCGGCGCGCGATCTAGCTTCCTCAAGATTGCGATATCTCGGTAGATATTACGGCCAGGTGTTGAATCGGGCAAGGGGTGGCGTTCGCTGAGCGCTCGGACCCTCCGGGGCCGGCGAGCCGCTCGCGGGGGCGGTGTCCGGCTGCGCCGGATCGGGTGGTCCTCCGGCTGGCCCTGGTCCATCCGACCCTTCGTCTCCCGGGGGTTGCGGCTGCGCGGCGGGGGGATGTGCGTGTCGGCTCCCGGTGGGAGTCGAGGGCCGCAGGTGAACGTGGCTGTCCCGACCCCTTGCGCCCCTTCTGCGAAATATCGTAGATTTCCACGAAGTTACACGGATCCCTCGCCGGGGTGACGTGACGCTCAAGGAAATGCGTGTGCAAGCACTGGTTGTGTTCTCCAGGCCCATGAGCCCCGTCCCTGTGGCGGCGGCGGGCGCCTTCCGCCGATCAAGCCGCTCGCACCCGCGTACGGCCGCCTCCTGTCCACGCCACGCGCAGGCAGGGCGCGGTCTCGTCGGTCGCCGACCTGTATAAGCCGGAGCTCACCCGGTGCGGTTCATGAACAGGCCCCGTGGAGGCCGCTCGCGACGGCCGAGCCGGCGCAGCCCGATACGCATTCACAACAGCCGCGACGAAAGAGGGGCAGCCATATGGCACCACCGACAGAAGAGGCGCAGAACTTCAGCGGATGGCCGGTGAACGGTGGCGCCCCGCCCGCGGACGGCGTGGCCTGGGTGGTCGGAGTCGGGGCGAAGCAAGGTACGGGTGCCGCTGTGGCCCGGCGCTTCGCCGCCGGCGGTCTGCACGTCGTCGTCACCGGACGCACGAAGGAGAAGATCGCCGAGGTCGTCGAGGACATCCGGAGCCGGGGTGGGCAGGCGACGGCCGTGGTCGGCGACGCCGGCACGGAAGCCGGCCTCCAGGAATCGCTCGCGACCATCGACGAGCTCGGGCCTCTCGTGGTCGCCACGTACAACGCGGGCGGATCCCAGTGGCGGTCCAGCATGCTGGAGATGGACGCCGAGTTCTTCGAGAGCGTCTGGCGGACCAACTGCTTCGGCGCCTTCCTCACCGGACGTGAGGCGGCCCGCCGTATGGTCGTCCGCGGAGGTGGCGCGATCCTGTTCACCGGGTCGATCTCCGGCGTGATCGCCCGCCCCAAGCTGGCCGCGTACGCCTCGGCGAAGTTCGGTCAGCGAGCCGTGGCCCAGGCTCTGGCGCGGGAATTCGGGCCGCGCAACATCCACGTCGCGAACATCATCGTCCACGGCCCCATCGACGGAGATCGGCTCAACACCGCCTTTCCGCAGGCGAAGGACCGCCGCCCGAAGGACGGCATGGTGGACATCGAGCAGATCGCGGAGACGTTCTGGCAGGTGCTCGTGCAGCCGCGCACGGCGTGGACCCAGGAGATGGACATCCGGCCCTACTGCGAGGAATTCTGATGGCTTCGCGAGACGAGGTCGACTACGTCGGGCGGCTCCGGCTCGACGGCCGCGGGGTCGTGGTGCTCGGCACCGGACAGGGCATCGGAGGTGCCGTCTCTGAGGCCGTGGCGCAGGCGGGGGGCAAGGTCCTGTGCGTGGACCGGGACGGCGCCCAGGCCGAGACCACCGCTGCCCGCTGCGGCGGCGAAGCGATGGCCGCCGACGTCACCGACCGGGCCCAGCTCGTGTCGGTGTTCGACCGGGCGGAGGACCTGTTCGGAGACGGTCTCTACGGCATCGTGGACGTGGTGGGCGTCTCGGTGCCCGAGCTCCTCGCCGACGGCACGGAAGAGTCGATGCAACGGCAGTTCGACCTTGTCCTGCGTCATCCCGTGCTCCTCACCCAGGTGGCGATCCCGCGGCTGGCCCGCAGGGGCCACGGCAGCGTGGTGTTCATCGGATCGTTGGCGGGGGTGGCCAACACCAGGCGGCTCGGGCTGTACGGCACCGCGAAGGCAGCGGTCCACCACCTCGCGACCGCCTGTGCCCAGGAGTTCGGCCCGCAGGGTGTCCGGACCAACGCCATCGTCGTCGGCCGCATCCTGCAGTCGGGCGGGGATCCGAACCCCGACGACGAGGCGGTGCGCGCGGTGGAGCGGGCCGTGCCGCAGGGGCGTTGCGGAGTGCCCGGCGACATAGCGTCGGTGGTGCTCTTCCTGCTGTCCGACCTGGCCGGCTACGTCAACGGCGCCAGGATTCCCGTCGACGGTGGCATCAGCGTGGTGACGCCGCTGCCGAGCACGCAGCGCGCCAACCGCTGAGGGCGCGATCGTCCGGTGGACACCGGCGACGGCTCGGCCGTCGGCGCGGCCGGCCGTGTCGCGTCCCCTACCCCTGCCGTCATTTCCGCACGTCCGTGGTGGGTGAATTCCCTCCCTACCCATTGACGCATATCACGATAGCTCGTAGCTTTACGCGAAATACCGCAGATCTAGCGGCGGAGGGCCCTGATGTCGGAGAAGAAGTGTCCTGTTCTGGACATCGCGAAGGTGAACAACGCGCACGGGCACGCGGAGGCCTATGCCACGGTGCGCGACGGAGGACCGGTCGCCCGCAGTGAGGATCTGGGCGGCTACTGGGCCCTTCTCGGATACACACAGGTGCGCGAGGCCGCGAACGACACCGAGCGCCTGTGCTCGGGGCTGGGTTCGACGATCCCCGCCCTGGGCATGACGTTCCGTCCCATCCCCGTGGAGGTGGACCCGCCGCACCACCGCAACTACCGCAAGGTCCTCGTTCCCGAACTGCGCCCCGACCGGGTCGCGGACTGGACGGACCTCATCCGCCGGAAGGCCGACGAGGCGCTCGACACCTTCATCGAGAACGGGAAGGGCGACCTCAGCGCGATCGCCCGCTACATGCCGCCGGCGGTGATCGCCGCGATCCTCGGGGTGCCCGAGGACGGGCCGCTCATGGTCAAGCTGACCGAGGACATCAACCGCGCCGCGACGGAGAACGACGCGGAAGGCAAGAAGAACGCCAACATCGCCCTGTTCCGGTACGTGGACACGATCGTGACTGCGGCGGAGCAGAGCGAGGACCGCGCCGACCTGCTGACATTCATCGCCAAGGCCGAGATCGAGGGTGCACCCATCGGGCACGACACCGCGGTCGCGATGGCCGTCACCCTGGTCGTCGCCGGCCAGGAGACGACGGTCAACGGGATCGGCGGCGCCCTGTGGCGCCTGGGCGCCCACCAGGAGGTCAAGAAGCGGCTGCTTGAGGACTCCTCGCTGATCCCGGCGGCCGTGGAGGAGAGCCTCCGACTGGAGTCGCCGGTGCAGATGATGGGCCGGACCGCCACCGTGGACTTCGAGCTGCAGGGCGTGCCGATCTCCAAGGGCGACCGCGTTGGCCTCGCCTTCGGTGCGGCGAACGTGGATCCCGCCAAGTTCGAGAATCCCGAGAAGTTCGACATCGACCGGTCGGGCAACCCGCACGTGGCCTTCGGGCACGGCATCCACCGCTGCATCGGTGAGCACCTGGCCCGCCTCGAGATGCGCGTCGCCATCGAGCAGGTCCTGACCCGCATGCCGGACTTCGAGCTGGACGGCGAGATCGAGATCGGCAGCAACATTCCCATCAACCGCGGCCCCAAGGCGGTTCCCGTCACGTTCACCCCGGGTTCCCGCGTGTACGCCTGATCGCCGCTGAGCAGGGACCGTCCCCCATTTCCCCCACTCGAGATGAGATGACCGATGCTGACAAGTCTCGATGAGTCGCTCTACCACCAGTCGTCCCGGCTGTTCGCCGAGGCGGCGGTGACCGACCACCGGTTCTACGACCGCTATTCCTACACCCTGCTGGCACCCGACGGGGACGCGGCGCTGCTGACCGGCATGGCCGTGTACAAGAACCTCAACGTCCACGACGGATTCTTCAGCACGCAGGCCGGTTCGGCGGTCCAGCGCAACGTCCGCCTGTCGCGACCGCTGCGGCCGATCGTGGAGCCGCTGACTCTGGGTCCGATGCGCACCGAGTTCCCGGAGGCGTTCACGGCCACCCGCCTGATCGCCGACCCCAACGAGTACGGCGACGCCTTCGACCTCACCTTCCGCCCGGTCTTCACCCGGCTGGAGTCGCCGCACTACGGCGAGGCCGACGGCCGGGTGCACACCGACTACCGGCGCTTCAGCCAGGTCGGGTGGACCAGCGGCACGCTCGTCGTCGACGGTGAGGAGCACACCTTCGACCGCTGGTTCGGCTGGCGGGACCACTCCTGGGGCATCCGCCCGGGGGTCGGAGGCTTCGAGCCGTACACGGGCACCCGCAACCGCGGCGGCATCCCGTCCGCGGCCCGGGCCGGCGGGCTGGGCATCCTGCTCGTCTACTGCGGCTTCGCCACCGACAGCTACTCGGGTTTCTTCTTCACCATCGAGGACGAGCTCGGCAAGCGGCTCTACATCGACGGGGCGATCCGCGTGAACGACGGGGAACCGTCTGAGGTGGTGGACGGATCCCACAAGATCACGTTCCACCCGGGAACCAATGTGTTCGACTCGATGAAGCTCCAGGCCCAGACCGCCGACGGCGAGGTGTGGGACCTCGACGTCGAGGCGATCGGGCGGCCGTGGGTGTACCGGGGCACCGGTTACGACCACGGCTGGAACGATCGCAAGGGCCTCGGCGCATGGCGCGGTGACGGCCTCACCGTCGAGACCGACGTCTACGACGTGTCGCACCCCGAGAACGTGGTGCTTCCCGACGGTGAGGTGATCCGTCCGATCCACCGGGAGCAGCCGGTCCGGGTCACCGTCCGCGGCGAGCAGGGCAACGGCCACTCGCCGATGATGGTGGTGGGACCGAACCAGGTATACGGGCTGAAGGAGCGGCCGTGAGCCTCGTTCCCGGCTCCTCCTTGGCCAAGGTTCGAGCCATGCCCACCGGGCTCGCGCTGCGACTGGTGCGGCAGGCCGCCTCGGCGATCTACTACGACGACGAAGCGGACGCCGGCCGCAGGCGTCTGGCGATGCGGCTCGACCAGGCCCTCGTCCGGCTGATAACGACCGAGACCCGGCTTCCCGAGATCGAAGCCGGCCTCGCTCCCCGTCACGCGTCCTACCTGGACCGGGCCGATGCGCTGCTCGGAACCGCCGACACAGCGGCCGCCCATCCGCTGGACCTGCTGGCCTGCAGGGTCCGCACTCTGGGAGAGCGCCTGAAGGTCGCCTCTCCCGACACGGCCGGCGAGATCTGGCGCCTGCTGCGGGACATCGCCGCCACCGACAGCATCGGGCGGCAGGAGCTGGAACAGGCCATCGCCGAGGTCCGCGAGAGCTGGGTCGGAGAGGTCGATGAATCAGCGGCGGCGGGGATCGCCCAGCGGCGACTGGACGCCGAAAGCTTCGACGCCTACCTCGGAACCCGGAGTTGGGCGGGCGCCCGGCCTCGCGTCACCGGCGTCGAGATGGTCGTCGGCGGGCAGTCCAAGCACACCTACCTCATCAAGGTGGATCCGCAGGAGGCGCCCGAAGCCTGGCGCGACGGCGTCGTGGTGCGTATGGACACGGGCTACTTCGACTACAGCGTGCTCGACGAGTACGCCCTGATGACAAGGCTCTTCCAGGCCGGCGTTCCGGTGGCGGAGCCGCTGCTGCTGGAGCCGGACGGTTCGGTCTTCGGCCGGCCGTTCATGGTCAGCCGTCGCCTGGACGGCAGGGCCGCCGGCATGATCCTCGACGCCGCCGGTGCGTCCGCGGCTGAAGCGTTGGCACTCGCCGAGGCTCTGGGACGGCTGCACTCCGTCCCGGTCGACAGGGTCGTCGACTCACCGCCGACCGATCTGCCCCAGGCTGTGGAGAAGTCGCGCCAAGAGATCGAGAAGCTGTGGCGCGACACGGCGATGACCGAGTCGGTCACGGTCGAGCTGGGGCACCTGTGGATCCGGGAACACGCTCACGAGCTCGCCGGGCGACAGCCGGTCATGGTGCACGGCGACGCGAGCCTGCACAACATCCTCGTCCAGGAGGGCCGGCTCGCCGGACTGCTGGACTGGGAGTTCGCTCACGTCGGCCATCCCGCCGAAGACCTGGCCTATTGCCGGCCCGCCGTCGAGCGGGTGGCCGACTGGGACACGTTCATGGAGCGCTACATCGAGTACGGCGGCCAGGAGGTGTCCGAGCGGGAGCTGACCTTCTTCGGCGCGTTCTGCCAGCTGCGCAACGCGTCCCTGTGCGCCCACGTGATGAACAACGTCGTGGCCGGCCGGATCAGGACGTTCGACATGTTCGTCACCTCGGTGGACACCTTCTCGCGGATGGAAGCGGTCCTCGCTCAGCAGTTGCACGCCGCACTGAATGCCGCCCAGGGCGCGGCCGTGCGGTGATCGGCCGGCCACCACGGACGAAGACCCGACAAGGACCGTGACCGACGACGCGGTCCGCCTGTCGCTTACTGACGAGGAGCAAGGATGAAAGCAACAGCGGCGGTGTGCGAGGCGGCGGACCGGCCGCTCCGGTTCCGTGAGGTGGAGGTCGCCGAGCCACGGGCGACGGAGGTGCTGGTGCGCGTCACCGCCTCGGGCATCTGCCACACCGATATCTCGATCATGCAAGGGAAGATTCCCTTCGGGCTGCCCGGCGTGGTGGGCCATGAGGGCGCGGGTGTGGTGGAGTCGGTCGGCTCCGGCGTGACCACGGTCCGTCCCGGAGACAAGGTCTTGCTCATCTCGCCCTCCTGCGGACTGTGTCAGCCCTGTCTGACCGGGCATCCGGCCCTCTGCGCGGTGCCCGCCCTGCGGTGGGGAGGCGGACGGCTCGACGGCACGGCGGTCCTGACCATGGACGGCGAGCCCGTCGCGTCCAGGTTCCTGGGGCAGTCCTCGTTCAGCACCTACGCCCTCGTCGAGGAGCGCACCGTCCTCAAGGCACCCGACGACATCTCCGACGACGTCCTCGCCCCCTTCGGGTGCGGCGTGGTGACCGGGGCCGGGGGCGTGCTCAACGTGCTGAAGCCGCAGCCGAACCAGAGCGTGGTCGTGCTGGGGGCCGGTGCGGTGGGCATGTCCGCGATCATGGCGGCCGCGCTGACCCCGGCGGCGCGCCTGATCGCGGTGGACGTGGTGCCGGAACGGCTGGCTCTGGCCAAGGAACTCGGCGCGACGGACACGATCAACGGCGCCGAGACCGACGACCTCACGGCGGCCATCAAGGACGCCACCGGTGGCGGTGCGAACGTCATCGTCGAGACGACCGCCAGCACCAAGGTGCTGCAGTCCGCTCTGCCGGCGCTGGCCCGGGGCGGTGTGATGGGCCTGATCGGCGCGCCGGCCGCCGGCGAGCAGGTGTCCCTGCCCGTGGTCCAGCTGATCATGGGCGCGATGCGCATCGAGGGCATCGTGATGGGGGACGGCACCGCTCCGTTCCTGCAGGCCCTGATGCGGCTTCACCGGGACGGGAGGTTCCCCGTCGACCGCCTCGTGCGGACATACCCCTTCGACCAGATCGAACAGGCCATGGCCGACGCCGAGAGCGGCAAGGTCATCAAGCCGGTGCTCACCTTCGGCTCGTGAGGAACGGATCAGTATGAGCGAGATCGACTACAACCCGACCGGACTCGATCCCGTCGACGAGCTTCCCCTCCCCAAGCCGCCGGACGAGGCGCTGTGGGCGGAGAACTTCTGCTACCAGGCCTGGGATCGTGAGCAGGACCTCGGCCTGTGGGTGCACCTGGCGCGGATGCCGTACGACCATGACATCTGGCGGGAGACCGTGGTGGTCTTCTTGCCCGGGGGCCGCTACTTCCTGTCCCGTGCCTTCGCCCGCGGCGCCCACGAGGCCGGTCCGGGCTCGGCGGGGACCACGCTCACCTGTGTCGAGCCGTTCCGCCGGTTCCGGCTGCGGTTCGACGGGGTGGGCCGCTACGTGCGGCAGGCCGACGTCGAGGACGGTGCGCTGCGCGACGGGCTGGCCCAGCCGTTCCGCCTGGACCTCGAGTTCGAGGCGGCGGCGCCCCTGTGGGACATGAGCGCCCACCTCAAGGGCCAGCACTTCGCGTCCATGCACCATGAGCAGTCCTGTCTGGCCACGGGCACCTTCGAGACGCTCGACGAGACCTTCACGATGCGGCGGGGCGGCGCGATGCGCGACCACTCCCGCGGGGCCCGGGACTTCACCAAGCTGCACAGCCACGTGTGGCTGAACGCCGTGTTCCCCAGCGGCCGGTGCTTCAACGTGCTTGCCAACTACGAGCGGTCGACGGGCAGGACGCTGGCCCGGGGGTTCGTCAGCGACGGAAAGACGTTCCAGGACTTCTCGATGGAGCCGTCGTTCCTGCGCGACCCCGACAAGCCGTTCGAAGCGGACAACCTGAAGCTCAGCGACGGAGAGCAGACGTTCGAGATCGGGGTGGAGATCCTGCGCGTGCTGCCCATGGCGATGCGCCGTCCCAACGATCTGGTGCTGGGCAAGGAAGCGGCTGGAGACGGACTCGGCAACCGTCTGTACGAGGGCCGGGCCAGGTACACCTGGGACGGCGAGGTGGCTTACGGGCACATCGAGCGCAGTTGCCCTTTCCCGGTGGGGGAGTGAGCCGGCCGTGCACCACGGGCAGGCTTATCTCACACGTGAGATCGAGGCGGTGTCCTGGCTGCTCCGTAACACGGTCGACGTGTTGCAGACCTCGATCCGTCCGGCGCTGACCGGGTTGCCGGCCGCTCATGCCACCCGGTGCGTCGAGGTTCTGGCCGCCGCCGTCGACCAGCTGGTCCGGCTGGCCGAGACCGGTGGTGAGCGGCCGGCCTTCGCGGCGCTCGCGGACGAGCTGGCCGACGTCGACCGTGTCGAGGAGCGGCTGGCGGCGGTGAAGGCCCCGCCGGAACAGCAGCAGGCGCCGGCCGCGGGGGAGGGGGCGCCGACGCGCATCGGTCTCGACGCCGAGACGCTGGAGGCGTACCTGCGGGAGCACCCGGGCGGTGGCGCGAACCTGCGGCTGCGTCACCTGGAGCGGATGTCCGGCGGGCGGTCGAAGAGCACCTACGCGCTGACTGTCGCCGGCGCGGCCGACCTCCCGGGCGACCTGGTCATCAGGAAGGACCAGGAGACACTTCTCAACAACACCTCCGTGGTGTCGGAGGCCAAGTTGCTGGAGCGGCTCCATCGGGCGGGAATGAAGGTCCCTCAGCCGTTCCACCTGGAGTCCGACCCCGGACGCCTGGGTTCGCCGTTCCTGATCCTGGAGCGCCTGCGGGGGACGACGGCCGGTGAGGTCTTCGATCCGCCGCGGAACGAGCGGCTGGCTCTGGCCCTGGCCGAGCAGGTGGGCCTGCTCCACTCCATCGACGTGGGCACGTTGGCCGACGATCCGTTTCTCGTGACGAAGGACGTAACGGGTGACCAGCTGCGGGAGCAGCTGGCGGCTTTCCGTGCGACGGTCGACGAGTTCAGCGAGCCGTACCCGAGCGTGCTGGGCGCGCTGGAGTGGCTGGACGAGCACGTGAGGGACTTCTACGAAGAGGTGCGGCTGGTCCACGGTGACCTGGGCTTTCACAACGTGCTCGCCGAAGGCGACGAGCTGACCGCGGTGCTGGACTGGGAGCTGGCGTCGCTGGGCCACCCGGCCCGTGACCTCGGGTATCTCCGCAGCACCATCGAGATGATGACGGACTGGGACAAGTTCCTCGACGTCTACCACGCGTCCGGCGGGGTCAGATGCGATCCGTACGCGGTGGACTTCTACATGCTGTTCTCCAGTGTGTGGCTGTACCAGCACCTCGCCCGATCCGGTCAGATGCGGCTGAAGTGGGACGCTCGCAACATCGAGTACGCGATCTCTTTCGCCGTGCTCGGACCGAACATGCGATACCGCCTGGCGCGACAGCTGGGCGGGGTGCTCGCCCGCTACTGACGGGTGTTCAAGCCGGACGGGTTCAGCGCGTGAGCTGGGACCACCGAGGAGAGGAGGATCATGAGCGAGCAGGACGACAAGTCCGTGTACGTGGAGGTCGTGGTGGCCATCACCTGGGAGGAGGGCCGTTATTCGGCCCGGTGCCTGGGGGTACGCGACATCAGCTGCCAGGGCGACACCATGGTCGACGCCGTGCTGGACCTTGCAGAGAGGCTGTCGACCCACTTCTCCGCCGGCGGTTCTCCAGTCGGCCGCCCGGACCGTTCCAAGCTCTGGCAGCCGCTCCCGGTGGAGATGCTGACGGCGCTGGACGTGGCCGTGCGCTGATTCCGGCCCGGTTTGGGCGAGATCGGACTTTCATCGACGCGGGCTTCTGCGCCCTCCGGGTCTCTCGCGTCCGTAACCAAAGGGAGAAACATGACGGAGCCCAACTACCCCGACCGTGAGACCGTTCGTCAGACGGTGCTCAGCTACATCAAGGGCCTGGAGAACTCGGAATTCGACGCCGTCGCGGACCTTTTCACCGACGACGCCTTCTACTCCCACCCGCCCTACGACCCGGACAGCCCCAAGCGTGCCGAGGTCAAGGGGCGCGAGGCGCTGCGTGCCCTGCTGAAGGGCAGGCGCGGCAACCGCAAGTGGCACCACGAGATCCAGTCACTCTTCGTCGCCGACGACCGCTGCCTCGTCGAGGGCATCGTCCGTGAGTTCGAGGGCGGCCCGATCAGGTCGTCGTTCGCGGGAGCGGGGACGTTCGACAGTGAAGGCCGGATCAGCCGCTGGGTGGCCTACCGCAGTGTGCCCGCCATCGGAGAATCGCTCGAGTAGCCGGACCGTGCTCCGCCGTTCCCTGCCACGGGAGGTCGGCGGGTGTCCGTACGAATCGGCGAACGAGGAGAGCCATGGCGGGGTCACTGGAGGGGCTGGTCGCCGTCGTCACGGGGGCCAGCAGCGGGATCGGACGGGCCACGGCGCTCCGGCTCAGCGCGTCGGGAGCCACCACCGTTCTGGTGGCGCGCCGGCATGACCGGCTGGCCGAGCTGAACGACGAAATCGGCGTGCGGGGCGGCCGGTGCACGGTCCTGCCCGCGGACGTGACCGATGGCACCCAGGCCGTGCGGGTGGTGGAGGACACCGTGGCCGTGCACGGCCGGCTGGACATCCTGGTCAACAACGCCGGGGTCATGCTGCTCGGCCCGGTCGCCGACGCGCCGGTCGAGGAGTGGGACCGGATGATCGATCTGAACGTCCGGGCCCTGCTGCGGTTGACCCACGCGGCGTTGCCGCATCTTGTCCTGGCCGCGCGGACCGCGCCGCGCGGGGTCGCCGACGTCGTCAACGTCAGCTCGATCGCGGGGCGGGCGGTGCGCTCCGGCAATGCGGTCTACGGCCTCACCAAGTTCGGCGTGGGCGCCTTCAGCGAGTCGCTGCGCCAGGAACTGGCGGGCCGCTACGTGCGGGTGTCGGTAATCGAGCCGGGTGCGACCGAGACCGAGCTGTCCAGCCATGTCCGCCCCGAAATCATGGCCGAGCGCAGGAAGGCCTTGGGCGACGTCGTGCGGCTGGCCGCGGACGACGTGGCCGACGCGATCGACTACGTCGTGACCCGTTCCCGGGAGGTCGCCCTCAACGAGGTCGTCATCCGGCCCACCACACAGGTGTACTGACCGAGCGCCTCCCGGCATGCCCAAGCAACGAAATAGTGAAGCATTCCGCGAAATACCGTAATATCTGCCGTGTGGCGATGCCGGGAGGGGTGGAGCATGGAACATGACGAGGGGGCGGGGACCCGTCCTGGGGGACCGCTGTCGGGACTGAGAGTTGTCGACTTCTCCGAGTTGGCGCCCGGGCCCTTCCTGACCCGGTGCCTGCGCGACCTGGGCGCCGAGGTGGACAAGGTCGAGCGGCCCGGCAGGGACGGCGCCTTCACCACCCATCCCGGCACCTACCAGGTTCTCAACGACGGCAAGCGGATCCACGTGCTCGACCTGAAGCGGCCGGCAGGCCTCGAGGCGGCCGAGGCTCTCGTGGCGGAGGCCGACGTGCTGGTGGAGGGTTTCCGGCCCGGCGTGATGACGCGCCTCGGGCTGGGGTTCGACAAGCTCTCCGCCCGGCACCCCGGCCTCGTCTACGTCTCGATCAGCGGTTTCGGGCAGGACGGCGCGCTGTCGCGGGTGCCCGGCCACGACCTCAACTACCTGGCCGCCTCCGGGTTGCTCAGCCTCATGGGCGGCCTCGACGGCCCGCCCTCCCTGGGTGTGGGGGTGCCGATCGGCGATCTCCTCGGCTCGATGTACGCCCTCAGCGCCACCCTCACGGCCCTGCTCCAGCGCAACGAGACCGGCCACGGCCGGCATCTGGACGTATCCATCACCGACTGCCTCATGCACGGCATGAACATGGTGCTGGGCCAGCTCCAAGCCGACCGGCGGGCCTCGCTCGGGGAGTGCCGTGAGGCCGTCTTCACCAGGCCGGCCTACGGCGTCTTCGAGACTTCCGACGGCGAGTACGTGAGCATCGCCGCGCTGGAAGAACACTTCTGGCAGCGGCTCGTCGCCGCCCTCGGGCTGGACGTGTCGGATCTCGGGATAGGAAACCGCCTCGACCGGCTGCGCAGGACGCGCGAGATCAACAGCCGGATCGCCGAGGCGGTGCGCGGCTGGGACGCGAAGTCGCTGATCGACGCGCTGGAGGCCGCTGACGTGCCGGTGATGCGGGTCACCGCTCCCCTGGAACTGGCGGAGTCCACCCAGGCCCGGGATCGGGGCCTTTTCACCACCACTGGTGACGACGGCCTCGGTTACGTCCGCTTCCCGGTGCGATTCGAGGGCTGAGACCGTGCCGCGGGTCATGCAAGGGATGAGAAATCGAACCGGCCGCCTCGGGAAGGATCGCGGTGGACTTTCGGCTTGACGAGATGGCGGAAACCCTCGGCGATCTGACGGGTCAGATCCTCGACCGGGAACTTCCGGACCAGATCATCGCCTCCAGCGAGTGCGAGAGCGACGGCTACTCGCAGAGCGCGTGGCAGGGCCTGGTGGAGGCCGGTGTGCCGGAGGCGTTTCTCACCGCGACGCTGGGCGGCGCCGACGCCGATCCCACCGTGCTCGCCGCCGTGCTGCGGCAGGTGGCCCTGTACGGCGGGTTGGTGCCGGCCCTCCCGGTGCTGGCCTTCGGCCTGCAGACCCTGGCCCGGTACGGCGGCGAGCCGCACCAGGACCTGATGGGCCGCGCGGCCAAGGGGCAGGCACTGGTGACGGGGGCCCTGTGTGAGCCCGGCGGGCGCCGGGTGGCCGACGCGGCGACGCGGGCGGAACGGATTCCCGGGGGCTTCCGCCTGAGCGGAGTGAAGGATTTCGTCCGGTTCGGCAAGGAGGCCGAGGCGATCCTCGTCACGGCACGCATCCGCGACGGCGGGGTCGGGATTTTCGTGGTGCCCGCCGACCTCGGCGGGTTGACGCTGGACGAGCACCCGGTGCCCGATCACGTCCCCACCGCGCGGGTCGGCTTGGACGCGGTGACCGTGCCCGAGCACGCCCTGCTCGGCGAGGGGGAGCAGGTGGCGGAGGCGGCCGAGCATTTCGAGCTCACCGCGCTGCTGGGGCTGTGCGCCACCGCCTCGGGGCTGCTCGAACGCGCCATGACGCTGACCGCCGGGCACATCAGGACCCGTAAGCAGTTCGGACGGGCGCTGGCGGAGTTCCAGGCGGTCACCATGCAGATCGCGGACGTCTTCGTCGCCCATCGCACACTGGAGAACGTCTACCTGGCCGCGGCCTGGCAGCTGTCGACGGGCCGGCTGCTTCAGGCGCGGCGGAGCCTGTCGGCCGCGACCTATCTCGTCTGCCACGACCTCGTGCCGGCGCTGTTCACCTGCCAGCACCTGCACGGCGGCACAGGGCTGGACCTCGACCACCCCCTGCACCGCTACTTCACCGGCGGACTCGCCATCGGCCAGCTCCTCGGGGGCACCGAGGCATGTCTCGACGCCGCGGCCGGCCGCGCCAGGGTGAGCTGAGAGGAACGATCGTGTACATCGACCTGACCGCGGAGGAGCGAGAGCTCCAGCGGGAGGCGGACGCCTACTTCGCGACGGTCATGACGGACCGGGAGCGGGAGCAACTACGCGAGGACGAGTTCGGTCCCGCGTACAAGGCGGTGTCCCGGCGGCTGGGGCGCGACGGGTGGCTCGGCCTGGGCTGGCCCACCGAGTACGGCGGCCGGGCGCTCGGCCCCATGGCCGACCAGATCGTGGTCAGCACCGCGTTCCGCTACGAGGTCCCCTACCCGCTGGTCACCGTCTACTCGGTCGGACCGGCGCTGCAGACCTTCGGAACGCCCGAGCAGCAGAAGGAGTACCTCCCCCGCATCCTCGCCGGCGACCTGCAGGTGTCCATCGGCTACAGCGAACCCGGCGCCGGCACCGACCTGGCGTCCCTCACCACCGCCGCCCGGCGGGACGGGGACGCGTACGTGGTGAACGGCCAGAAGATGTTCACCTCCGGGGTGCACACCGCGGACTACATCTGGCTGGCGTGCCGTACCGATCCCGGCCAGTCGAGGACGCGGGGTCTGTCGATCCTCATGGTCGACACCCGGCTTCCCGGTGTCAGCTGGACGCCCATCCGGGTGCTGGCCCGGTCTCGGCAGGTGAACGCGACCTACTTCGACGACGTGCGGGTGCCGGCCGACTGCCTGATCGGTGAGGAGAACAAGGGCTGGAAGGTCATCATGAACCAGCTCAACTCCGAGCGGTTCATCGTGGGACCCGCGGGCAAGATCCAGGCCCATTTCGACCGGTTCCTGCGCTGGGCCCGTGAGACGCGGCTGGACGGCTCGCGTCACATGATCGACCTGCCGGAGGTGCGCCGGGCGCTGAGCGAGATCGACGCGATCATCACCGCCAATGAGCTGCTCAACTGGCGGATCGTGGCGGACACCGGAGCCGGGTCGCTGAATCCCGCTGATGCCTCGGCGAACAAGCTGTACAACTCCGAGCGGCTCGTGGAGGTCGGTGCGCGCGTCGCGGAGATCGTGCAGCGGTACGGCGACCCCGCCGACGAGTCAACCGCCACCGTGCTGCGGGAGGTCGACTACGCGCTCAAGATGGAGCTCAAACTGCCCGTAGGCGGGGGCGTCAGCGAAATCCAGCGGGAGACGGTGGCCACGCTGGGCCTCGGCCTGCCCAGGGCGCCCCGGTGAGAGCCCGCCCGGTAATCGACGTGATCTACGTCAAGGAGTGCCCGAATGTCTGAACGTGTGCTGTCCGGCTGGGATCGGGATCGCGGGGTCGCGACTCTGACGCTCAACTCGATCGCCAATCGGAATGCCCTGTCGTTCGGCCTGCTGGACGAGTTGCTGAGGCTGTTGGAGCAGGCCGAGGACGATGACTCGATCCGGGTCGTCGTGCTGCGGGCGAACGGGCCGTCGTTCTGCTCCGGGGCGGATCTGGCGGCGGCACGGTCCGGTTCGATGGCTCCGATAGTCCGCGGCATCGTCGAGGTGCAACGGCGTATCGTCACGATGAGCAAGCCGGTCGTCGCGAGGGTGCACGGCAGCGTTCGCGCCGGAGGCCTCGGAGTGGTGGCCGCGGCCGACATCGCCGTGGGATCGACCGAGAGCTCCTACGCGCTGACCGAGGTCCGCCTGGGACTGGCGGCCGCCTCCATCAGCCTCACCGTGCTTCCTCGCCTGACCGACCGGGCGGCGTCGTACTACCTGCTTTCCGGCCGTGCCTTCGACGGCGCCGCGGCCGAGCGGATGGGGTTGCTGACCTGCGCGGTGCCTGAAGCCGAACTCGATGCCGCCGTCGAATCCGTGGTGAGCGATGTGCTCAAGGGCAATCCGCAAGGGCTCCGGGAGACCAAGACCCTGCTGACCGCTCCGTTGCGGAGGCGGTTGGACGAGCTCGGTCAGGACATGATCGATCTTTCCGCCGAGCTCTTCGCCTCACCGGAGGCGCGGCGGGCGATCGAGGCCGTGCTCTCCCGAGGCCGGCAGCCCCGGCCACCGGCCTAGACGCGATCTCGTTTCCCCATCGAAGCCCCCTAGGAGTGATGAATGTCGTTCGAGCTGTCCCCTGAGCACGAGGAGTTCCGGCGCAGTGTGCGCGAGTTCGCGGAGGCCGAGATCGCGCCGCACGCGGAACGGTGGGACAAGGAGCACCATTTTCCGATCGACGTGGTGCGGAAGATGGGCGACCTGGGGTTGTTCGGTCTGACCGCTCCTGAGGAGTACGGCGGCAGCGCCGGGATGGACGACTCAGCCGGTGACTTCACCAGCCTGTGCCTGGCGATCGAGGAGATCGGCCGCGTCGACCAGTCGATGGGAATCACGCTCGAGGCGGCCGTCGGTCTGGGCATCAACCCGATCCTCACCTACGGGTCGGAGGAGCAGAAGAAGACGTGGCTGCCGGACCTGGTCGCGGGCCGCACGCTCGCCGGGTTCGGGCTCACCGAACCCGGGGCGGGGTCGGACGCGGGCGCGACGCGGACCAAGGCGGAGGTGGTCGACGGGGAGTGGGTGGTCAACGGCTCGAAGCAGTTCATCACCAACTCCGGTTCGTCGATCACCTCGCTGGTCACGGTGACCGCGCGGACCGGGACCCGTGACAACGGGAAGGCCGAGCTGAGCACCATCATCATTCCGTCGGGCACCCCGGGGTTCATCGTGGAGCCGGCGTACCACAAGATGGGCTGGCACGCCTCGGACACCCATCCGCTCACCTTCCATGACGTGCACGTCCCGGAGGAGAACCTGCTCGGCGAGCGGGGCCGTGGCTACGCGCAGTTCCTCGCCACACTGGACGACGGGCGGGTCGCGATCGCCGCGCTGGCGGTCGGCTGCATCCAGGCGTGCCTGGACATGTCCGTGCGGTACGCGGGCGAGCGCACCACGTTCGGGGTGCCGATCGGGGCCAAGCAGGGTCTGGCCTTCCAGATCGCCGACCTGGAGGTCATGCTCCAGGCGTCCCGTGCGCTGACCTACCGCGCCGCGGCGCTCAAGGACGCCGGGCGGCCGATGCGGGAGTTCAAGCAGGCGGCCGCGGTCGCGAAGCTGTACGCGACCGAGTCGGCGGTCACCGCGACCCGCATCGCCACCCAGGTCTTCGGCGGCTACGGGTTCGTCGAGGAGTCGCCGGTGGCCCGCTTCTACCGGGACGCGAAGGTGCTGGAGATCGGCGAGGGCACCTCCGAGGTGCAGCGGATGCTCATCGCCCGCGGCCTCGGCCTCCCCGTGGAATAGCGGGCCCGTCCAGCGTGTGCAGAGACCGGAGCGAGAGTAGTGAGTGAGAGCATGAGGGGCCTGGCGGCCGAGCTGCGCGAGCGGCTGGCGGCCGTCCGCGAAGGCGGGTCGCAGGCGGCCAGGCGCAAGCACCTTGCGCGTGGCAAGCTGCTGGTCCGCGACCGGGTCGACCGTCTGCTCGACCCCGGCAGTCCGTTCCTGGAGCTGAGCCCGCTCGCCGCGACGGGAATGTACGACGACGCGGTGCCGTCCGCCGGCATCGTCACCGGCGTGGGGCGGGTGAGCGGCCGCGAGTGCCTGATCGTCGCGAACGACGCCACCGTCAAGGGCGGCACGTACTACCCGGTCACGGTCAAGAAGCACCTGCGCGCGCAGGAGGTCGCCCGCGCCAACCGCCTGCCGTGCGTCTACCTGGTCGACTCCGGCGGAGCGTTCCTGCCGATGCAGGACGAGGTGTTCCCGGACCGGGAGCACTTCGGCCGGATCTTCTACAACCAGGCGCGTCTGTCGGCGGCGGGCATTCCCCAGGTCGCCGCGGTGATGGGCTCGTGCACGGCCGGCGGTGCGTACGTCCCCGCGATGTCGGACGAGTCGGTGATCGTCAAGAACCAGGGCACGATCTTCCTGGGCGGCCCGCCGCTGGTGAAGGCGGCCACCGGTGAGGTCGTGACGGCCGAGGACCTCGGCGGCGGCGAGGTGCACGCGCGGACCAGCGGGGTGGTGGACCACCTCGCCGAGGACGACGCGCACGCGCTGGCGATCGTGCGGCGCATCGTCGGCACCGTCGAGCGAGGCGGCGGGCCGTCGCTCGCGCAGGCGACTGTGGAGGAGCCGGCGGAGGACCCCGAGGGCCTGTACGACGTGGTGCCGGTCGATCCGCGCAAGCCGTACGACGTGCGTGAGGTGATCCGGCGCATCATCGACGGGTCCCGCTTCGAGGAGTTCAAGGCGCTGTACGGCGACACGCTGGTGTGCGGTTTCGCGCGCATCTGGGGCTATCCGGTGGCCGTTGTGGCCAACAACGGGATCTTGTTCTCCGAATCGGCTCTGAAGGGTGCGCACTTCATCGAGTTGGCCAACCAGCGGGGCATCCCGTTGGTGTTCCTGCAGAACATCAGCGGGTTCATGGTCGGCAAGGAGTATGAGAACCGCGGCATCGCCAAGGACGGCGCCAAGCTTGTCACCGCGGTCGCGTGTTCGGTGGTGCCGAAGTTCACGGTCGTCATCGGCGGCTCCTACGGCGCGGGCAACTACGCGATGTGCGGTCGTGCCTACGACCCCCGCTTCCTGTGGATGTGGCCGAACGCGCGGATCTCCGTCATGGGCGGGGAACAGGCCGCCACCGTGCTGGCCACCGTCCGGCGAGACGGGATCGAGGCCGGCGGCGGCACCTGGCCGGCCGAGGAGGAAGAGCAGTTCAAGAACCCCATCCGGGCGCAGTACGAGCACCAGGGGTCGCCGTACTACTCCACCGCCAGGCTCTGGGACGACGGAGTCATCGACCCGGTCGACACCCGCCGCGTGCTGGGGATCGGCCTCGCCGTCGCCGCGAACGCCCCGATCCCCGACCCGGCCTACGGCGTCTTCCGGATGTAGGGGAGAGGGAGACCATGACCAGCATCGGCACGCTGCTCGTCGCCAACCGCGGCGAGATCGCGCTGCGCGTCATCCGCGCGGCACGCCGGATGGGCCTGCGCACGGTGGCGGTGTACTCCGACGCCGACCGCCAGGCGCCACATGTGCGGGCCGCCGACACCGCCGTCCGGATCGGCCCAGCGCCTGCCACCGCCTCCTATCTCGACATCGACGCCGTCATCCAGGCCGCGCGGCGTACCGGCGCCGACGCGATCCACCCGGGCTACGGCTTCCTCTCGGAGCGGGCCGCGTTCGCGCGCACCGTGACCGAGGCCGGTCTGACATTCGTCGGGCCCTCTGCCGAGGTCATGGAGCTCATGGGCCGTAAGGACGCCGCCCGTCAGGTCGCGGTCGACGCCGGTGTGCCCGTCGTCCCGTCCGCCGAGCTGTCGGCCGGCCGGGCTGCCGGGTCGCAGATGCGTTTCCCGGTCCTGGTGAAGGCGGCCGCGGGTGGTGGCGGCAAGGGCATGCGGATCGTGCGGGAGCCGGCCGATCTGGCCGGCGCGGTCGAGGCGGCGCGCCGGGAGGCGATGAGCGCGTTCGGCGACGACACGATCCTGATCGAGCGGTACGTCGAGCACGGCCGTCACGTCGAGGTGCAGGTGCTCGCCGACCACTACGGCACGGTCGTCCACCTGTTCGAGCGGGACTGCTCGGCGCAACGCCGTCACCAGAAGGTCATCGAGGAGGCGCCCGCGCCCACGATCTCGGCGAATGCGCGCAGGGTGCTGACGGAGTCGGCCGTCGCCCTGGCGAAGAAGGTGGGCTACACCAACGCCGGAACCGTGGAGTTCCTGGTCAGCGGTGAGGAGGTGTTCTTCCTGGAGATGAACACTCGGCTGCAGGTCGAGCACCCGGTCACCGAACTGGTCACCGGGCTCGACCTGGTGGAGCTGCAGTTGCGCATCGCCGCCGGTGAGCCGCTGCCGTTCAGCCAGGACGACGTCACGGTCACCGGGCACGCGTTCGAGGCCCGCGTGTACGCCGAGGACGCGTTCCACGGGTTCCTGCCCCAGGCCGGGACCGCGGAGCTGGTGCGCTGGCCGGCGCGGGCGCGGGTCGACGCCGCCCTGGAGTCCGGTCAGGAGGTGACGACCTTCTACGATCCGATGCTCGGCAAGGTGATCGTGCACGGGCCGGATCGGGAGGCGGCACGCCGGGCGCTGGTGGCCGCGCTGGACGACACCGCGATCCTCGGTCTGACCACGAACGTCGGCTTCCTGCGCGGGCTGGCCGCCTGCGATGCGTTCCGTGACTGTGAGGTGGACACCGCCTGGCTGGACCGCAACCCCGAGGCGATCCAGCCTGCAGGGCTGGAGACGGCCCGGGTTCTCGCGGTCTGGGCGCTGGCCAGTATGGGGGACAGGCAGGCGGACCACCCCTTCGGCGTCGCCGACGGATGGCGGCTGGGTGGACCGGCGGCGGCGACGTCGGTGGAACTGGCCATCGGCGGAGACGGGACGCTGTTCCGGGTGCACCGCTCCGGCCGGGTGACCTGCGACGACGCGGAGTGGTCGGTCCGCCCCGTCGCGGCCGAGGGTGACGTGCTGCGCCTGGAGATCGACGGTCTGGTCTGCGAGGGCACTGTCTGGATTCGCCGGGACGCCGTACAGGTCGCGTACCTCGGTTCCACGTTCACCTTCGAACGGCCGGACGCGTCCGGAACGGGCGGCTCGGCGGTCACCGGTGACGGCACCATGCTCGCCCCCATGCCGGGCACCGTCCTCGTGGTGGCGGTCGAGGCAGGGCAGGCGGTCGAGGAGGGCGCCGTACTGGGAGTGATGGAGGCCATGAAGATGGAGCTCACGCTCAGAGCGCCGATGGCCGGCACGGTCACCATGGTCGGCGCCGCGGCGGGTGACCAGGTGCCGCTCGGCGCGACGTTGTTCGTGGTGGAGGGGAGCTGACATGCGCGCGCCTCAGGTGGTGCCCGAGCCGGGTCTGCCGAGCCGGGTCACGATCTACGAGGTGGGCCCCCGGGACGGCCTGCAGAACGAGAAGACGGTGGTGCCGGTCGTGGTCAAGGCCGAGTTTATCCGCCGCCTGGTCGCCGCGGGCCTGCCCGTCGTGGAGGCGACCAGCTTTGTGCACCCCAAATGGGTGCCCCAGCTCGCCGATGCCGCCGAACTGGTCGACGAGATCGCCGATCTGATCCGCAACGAGCGCGTGCCGCTGCCGGTGCTGGTCCCGAACGAGCGCGGCCTGGAGCGGGCCCTGGACAAAGGGCTCCGCCATATCGCGATCTTCGGCAGTGCGACGGAGACGTTCGCCCGGCGCAACCTCAACCGCGGCCTCGATGAGCAGTTCGCGATGTTCGAGCCCACCGTGGCCCGTGCACGCGAGGCCGGCATGGAGGTACGCGCCTATGTGTCGATGTGCTTCGGCGACCCGTGGGAGGGGGACGTGCCGATCGACCAGGTGGTCAAGGTCGGCAAGCGCCTGTTCGACCTCGGCGCGTCGCAGCTCTCCCTCGGCGACACGATCGGGGTCGGCACTCCCGGCCACGTCACCGCGCTCCTGCGCGCGTTCGCCGATGCCGGTCTGCCCGTCGAACGGCTCGCGGTGCACTTCCACGACACCTACGGGCAGGCGCTCGCCAACGCCTACGCCGCTCTGCGCGCCGGGGTCACCACCTTCGACGCGTCCGCCGGAGGACTCGGCGGCTGCCCGTACGCCGAAAGCGCGACGGGCAACCTCGCCACGGAGGACCTGGTCTGGATGCTGCACGGCCTGGGCGTCGAGACCGATGTCGACCTGGAGAAGCTGGTGACCACCAGCCGATGGATGGCCGAAGGACTCGGCCGGCCCAGCCCTTCACGGGTCGTGGCGGCCATGACGCGCTGACCGATCCGAGCGGCCCGACAAGTAGGTACTGAGATGGATGTGGCATGACAGAGATGAAATCTCCGACGGGCGCGGGTTCCCCGGGGAGGTTTGAGGAGCTGTGACCAAGCAGGTTCAGCAACTCGACCGCGTGATCATCCGGTTCGCGGGTGACTCGGGCGATGGAATGCAGCTCACCGGTGATCGGTTCACGGCGGAGACGGCCCAGTTCGGCAACGACCTGTCGACGCTCCCCAACTTCCCGGCGGAGATCCGCGCCCCTGCGGGCACCCTGCCCGGGGTGTCGAGTTTCCAGTTGCACTTCGCCGACCACGACATCCTGACTCCCGGCGACGCGCCCAACGTGCTCGTCGCCATGAATCCCGCCGCGTTGAAGGCGAACCTCGGCGACCTGCCCAAGGGCGCCGACATCATCGCGAACATCGACGAGTTCACCAAGCGCAACCTGGCCAAGGTGGGCTATGCGGGCAACCCGCTCGAAGACGACTCGCTGGCCGAGTGGCGCCTGCACGCGGTGCCGCTGACCTCGCTGACGGTCAAGGCGCTCGAGGGCTACGACATCTCCAAGAAGGACGCCGAGCGGGCCAAGAACATGTTCGCGCTCGGGTTGCTGTCGTGGCTGTACCATCGGCCGACCGAGGGGACGATCGGTTTCCTGGAGGCCAAGTTCGCCAAGAAGCCGGAGATCGCTAAGGCGAACATCGCGGCGTTCCAGGCGGGCTGGAACTACGGCGAGACGACCGAGTCGTTCTCGGTCTCTTATGAGATCAAGCCGGCCACGCTGCGTCCGGGGACCTACCGGAACATCTCCGGCAACCAGGCGCTGGCGTACGGGCTGATCGCGGCGTCGGTGCAGTCGCGCCTGCCGCTGTTCCTCGGGTCGTATCCGATCACCCCGGCCTCCGACATCCTGCACGAGCTGTCCAAGCACAAGCGGTTCGGGATCCGCACGTTCCAGGCCGAGGACGAGATCGCCGGCGTCGGGGCGGCCCTTGGGGCCGCGTTCGGCGGGTCTCTCGGCGTGACCACGACCTCCGGCCCCGGTGTCGCGCTCAAGGCCGAGACCGTGGGGTTGGCGGTGACCACGGAGCTTCCGCTGATCGTCGTGGACGTGCAGCGGGCCGGGCCCTCCACGGGCATGCCGACCAAGACCGAGCAGACCGACCTGCTGATGGCGTTGTACGGCCGTAACGGCGAGTCGCCGGTGCCGGTGCTGGCCCCGGCCACCCCCTCGGACTGCTTCACGATGGCGATCGAGGCGGCGCGGATCGCCCTTGCCTACCGCACGCCGGTCATGCTGCTGTCGGACGGCTACCTGGCCAACGGTTCCGAACCGTGGCGCATCCCCGAGATCGACGAGCTTCCCGACATCTCCGTTGCGTTCACCACGCAGCCGAACGGGGAGGACGGCACCACGTACCTGCCTTATCTGCGGGACCCGGCCACGCTGGCCCGCCCGTGGGCGGTGCCGGGCACGGCGGGGTTGGAGCACCGGATCGGCGGCATCGAGAAGGCCGACGGCACCGGGAACATCTCCTACGACCCCGACAACCACGATCGGATGGTCCGCCTGCGCCAGGCGAAGATCGACGGCATCGACGTGCCCGACCTGACCGTCGACGACCCCGACGGCGACGCGCGGGTGCTGGTGCTCGGCTGGGGCTCGACCTACGGACCGATCGCGGCGGCGGCCCGCCGGGTGCGCGCGGCCGGGCACAAGGTGGCCCAGGCGCACCTGCGGCACCTCAACCCGCTGCCCGCCAACACCGGCGAGGTGCTGCGCTCCTACGACAAGGTGCTGCTGCCCGAGATCAACCTCGGCCAGCTCGCCATGCTGCTGCGGGCCCGCTTCCTGGTCGATGTGATCAGCTACAACCGGGTGCGCGGGCTCCCGTTCAAGGCCGCCGAGCTCGCCGCCGTCATTCAGGACGTGATCGAAAGTGACTAGCGCTGAACTGCCCGCCTCCGGCAGGACCCCTCTCAACGGCAAGGGCCTGGCCCTGATCCCCCGGACCGACGCCAAGCAGACGCTGAAGGACTTCAAGTCCGACCAGGAGGTGCGCTGGTGCCCCGGCTGCGGTGACTACGCGATCCTGGCCGCGGTGCAGTCCTTCCTGCCCGAGCTGGGCCTGCGCCGGGAGAACATCGTGTTCGTCTCCGGCATCGGCTGCTCCTCGCGCTTCCCGTACTACCTCAACACCTACGGCTTCCACTCCATCCACGGGCGCGCCCCGGCCATCGCGACCGGGCTGGCCGCCTCCCGGCCGGACCTGTCGGTGTGGGTCATCACCGGTGACGGCGACGCCCTGTCGATCGGCGGCAACCACCTGATCCACGCGCTGCGCCGCAACGTCAACCTGAACATCCTGCTGTTCAACAACAGGATCTACGGCCTGACCAAGGGGCAGTACTCCCCCACCAGCGAGATCGGCAAGATCACCAAGTCGACGCCCATGGGCTCACTGGACAAGCCGTTCAACCCGATCTCACTGGCGCTCGGCGCCGAGGCCGGGTTCGTCGCCCGGACCATCGATTCGGACCGCAAGCACCTGCAGGGCGTGCTGCGCCAGGCCGCCGAGCACCGCGGCGCCTCGCTGGTGGAGATCTACCAGAACTGCAACATCTTCAACGACGGCGCCTTCGACACCCTCAAGGACCCCGGCACCCGCGACGAGATCACCATCCGGCTCGAACACGGGCAGCCGATCGTCTTCGGCACCGGCGACAACGAACGCGCGGTACGGCGGTCGCCCACGGGCGGGGTCGAGGTCGTGCCCCGCGCGCAGGTGACCGACAGCGAGATCCTCGTGCACGACGCCCACAACGTGGACCCCTCCCTGGCGTTCGCGCTGTCCCGGCTGGACGAGCCGGCGTTCGAGCACGTGCCGATCGGCGTCTTCCGCTCGATCGACCGGCCGTCCTACGACCAACTCCTCAACGAGCAGGTCCAGACGGCCACGACCGGCAAGGGCGCCGGCAGCCTCGCCGACCTGCTCCACGGCGGGGACACCTGGACCATCGGCTGACGCGACTGACGCCGCCGCCCGAAACCGTGAACGTCACGAGGTGGGCCGTCACTCGTCCGGGCCCCCTGGACTCGATTTTCGCGTGCTTACGCAGGAGGCACGCCGGCGCGTGCCGACCGCTCGCCCCTACTACGACAAACGGGAGACCCTGCTCGTGGATGAACCGTTGGCAGGTTTCGAGACCGAAGCACCACAACATGGTCGTTTGGTACGGCCAGCGCCTGGCGCCCTGGCTCGTGCTCGACAACCGCTGACGGATGCCGCGTCGTGACGGATGTCAGGGCGCAGGAGGGCTCGGTAGCCGCGAGGAACTCCGTCAAGCTCGTACTCGACCGAGTCTTCGGTTCCTACTTCTGGGCCCTGAACCTGGCGACGTGGGCGGTATGGATCCACAGCATTGTTTCCGTCAGCCTCGCCTACCAGTTGACCAAATCCACGCTCGTCGTCGGCCTCGTCACGGCGGCCCAATGGTCACCTCAGATCGTTCTGGCGCCTTTGAGCGGTGCGATGGCCGACCGGGGAAACCTGCGGCGTCAGATTCTCCTAGGCCGAAGCCTGACCATCGTGGGATCCGGTGGCCTGGCGGTCTGGATCGCCGCCGTGGGGGCGGAAGCGCTTCCAGTGCCGGCACTGGTGGGAGCGGGCCTCGTGCTCGGGATCGGGTTCGCCATCGGCGGACCGGCCTTGAACGCGATGCTTCCCTTGCTGGTCCGTCCGTCCGAGTTGCCACAGGCCGTTGCGCTCTACAACCTGCCTGGAACGCTGGCCCGCGTCGCCGGGCCTGTGCTCGGTGTCGCCATCATGGTGTCCGCCGGGCCCGCTCAGGCGTTCGCCATGGCAGCGGCAGCCCATATCGTGTTCGCGCTTGTGATCCGTACGCTGCCCCTAGAGCGGATGAAGCGCACCGCTTCGAACGTGAAAACGTCGCTTCTGGGAGGTTTTCGCTACCTGTGCTCGGACATCGGGCTGCTCGTCCTGATCTTCGGGACGGCGGCGGTGTCCATCGGGGCGGACCCCGCGATCACCTTGGTGCCATCCCTGTCCGAGAAGCTGGGGGACGACCAGGCATTGGTAGGTGTCCTGGCTGCGTCCTTCGGCGTGGGAGCCATGGCGGGTTACCCGGTTCTCTCCGTGAGCAGGAGGCTCCTTGGTCGCGTCCGGATCAGTGTGGGTGGAGCGGCACTTCTCGCCATCAGCACCGCGGTCCTCGTCGTTGTTGACCTACCGTGGCTTGCATGTGTGCTGCTGGGGCTTGCCGGCATCGGTATGACCACGGCCGTGACGAGCTTCAGCACCATGATGTACGAACGGGTGGCTGAGGAGTATCGCGGCCGTGTAATGGCTCTCTGGACGGTCGCGCTGACAGGTTCTCGCGCCCTCGCCGGAACGATGAACGGCCTGATTGTCGACGCGTTCTCACTCGAGGCTGCGTTGGCCGTGTGTTCAGCTTTGGTGCTTGTGGCCGCCTACCTTCTCCGTCGCCTCCGCTAACGGATATCTTCGCTGGCCGAATTCCCACGGTGGGTGCCTCCGCGTTCGTCAGAGCCTAGAGCTGAAGCTCCAGGTCTGATGGAGGCTCTACGGGTTGACTCCGACCACCGGTTGGGGCTGGTGTTCGGCCTGGAGCATCCTCGCCTTCGCATGGAGTCACCCTCTATGGCGTGATCAGGGAGGCGTCTATAAAGAGAAGTTTCATCCCCTTCGTCGCGTGTTATGTGACGTGGTATAGGAGGGTCCCTGCTGCGGCAAGGCTGTCTGGTGCTGATCCTTCTCATTGGGGATAATCTCTCGCGATCATCCACATCGCCCGAAGTGGGACCCCCTTGATCATCCCTCCGCGTCCTGACTTACGTTGGTCGTTCAACCCGCCACCGGGATGGACCGTTGCTGACAACCGGCCGAAGAGGTTCAAGCTGATCTGGAAGATCCCAGTAGGTGATCGCGGAACCTATGAGTCTGAGTTCAGCATCACCTATCAAAACTGGACGGAATCCGGAGAGATCTCCAAGCCTGTGGGCGAATAGGGCGAACTCTAACTGGCCTATGTGAGAATTGATCGCAGAAGGGATCGTCCGATCCTGGCGCCGCTGCGGACCAGTTTGTCAGCCGAAGGCCACAGGGAGTCCCCTACGCATCCTCTCAGTGCAGCTCTGCAGTTGAGATTCCGAAGCCAGGCGGCGGAGTTCGGGCCTGCACCTGGGCAGTTAGGGAGCGGCGATCAGAAGTCGGGGGTCCCGCAGAGTCGTCGGCGCCCCTTGTATGTGGCGACACGATCTTGCGAGTGCTTGACGTACTTGGGCGGCTACGCAAAGTATTTGTCCTGCAGCGATTTATCGGGGGGATAAATGGGATCGCGAGCAGGGGTGTCGGTTACGCTGGTCGTCGGGGCAGTGATTCTGGTTCCAGTCGGAGCGGCGTCGGCGGGGACGCCCGGCTGGAACGACGCTTACGGTGACGGTCGGGTGACCGTGCCGGCCGATCGATCGATGATCAAGGTGTGCGACGCCGAGGTGGACAACCTGACCTACAAGGCTGTCTGGCACAACGACAATCCCATCGATGCGCGAAAGCCGTTCGAGGTGCGGGCGCCGCAGGGCGGTTGCGCGACTGACAGTTCCCTGTTCGGATCGGTGAAGGTCTTCAAGCTCTGCGAAGGGCGGATCGGTACGGACAGGCGCGTGAAGTGGGGTGCCTGCAGGGCGGCGGTGTGGCCGGGCGGTCGTTGACCGAACCCGCTGATAAGCGGCGAGACGATGTGATGGCGGACCGGAGGTTCGGGGTCACGTGCCTCCGCTGCCGCCTCCGAGGGTTTGCTGGATCTCGCCTTGCTTCTGTTCCACCACGGTTTTGATCAGGGTGGCCAAGCCTAGTGCGACGCCGGCGATGATGGCCGTGATGATGACCCACTCGACGGCGGAGGCTCCGCGTGTGGGGGCCGTTCGTGCGCGTAGTATCCGAACGGCGAGGCATGCTCGCAGGTAGATGACCCAGGGGTGGTTCACGCCGCCTCAACATCCTTCAGAGCAGTGCGGGTGTGACTGACGGCGGTCTGGGAGCTGCCTCGCAGATCGCCGCCAAATCGTGCGCTGATTACTATTCGCAATAGCTCGCGCACGTATTGTTGCCGATGGTGTCGGTGTGCGAGGCGGAATCGCTCTGGAATCTGGAACTCCGGCCAGTTGATCCGCGGTGCCCCTACGGTTCGCTGTGTTGCCTCGCTCGACCACGTCCGCCGTGCTGCCTGCCAACCAACCCCGGCCGCTAGGCGTGCGTGCCGCTTTTGCCGGACGCGTCCCGTGCTCACGGTTCGATCACAGTTGCCTGTGGCCGCCTGATGTTCGTGCACCGCCGTTATCAGGTGGCCGTCCTCCTTCTCGACCGGTGACCAGCCGGGTTGACGCGAGGGAGGGCGCTGATGACGGAGTACCGGTTCAACTCGCCGCCGGGGTGGCCGGCTCCGCCTCCTGGATGGCGGCCTCCTCCTGGATGGCAGCCGGACCCATCCTGGCCTCCGCCTCCGGCGGGTTGGCAGTTCTGGGTGGCCGACGTCCCGTCCGCTCACGCACCCGTTCCGCCTCCTGCTCCTGCTGGGACGAACGGCCGTCACGCCATGCCGGTGCGTGAGGCTCCCGTAGTTCCGGTTCCGGAGCGTTCCGGCGGCGGGCTGTTCGGCGGCAAGAAGCGGCTGGAGGCGGAGAACGCCCAGCTGCGGGAGTGGGTCGAGCGGCTCGGCGGCCTGGACGCGATGCAGATCACCGCCGTGACCGAGCAACTGCGCGCAGAGCAGGCCCGATTGCAGGCGGCGATCCAGGACGCCGATCACCGGCTGCGGGAGATCGAAACGCAGATCGTGCAGACCGAGGACGTCGCCTTGCTGCAGGAGGTCGGCGTCTATGAGTACCAGCATCCCCTCGGCGACGCGGTCGCATACAAGGCCAAGCTGGCCGAGGTCAAGGACAAGATCAAGAGCATGGCCCGCGCCGGGCAGGCTGTGCTGGGCGCGACGAACTGGACGGTCAACGGCTCCGCAGCCGAGGGGCGGCGGATGGTGCGGGACTTCTCCAAGCTGATGCTGCGCGCCTACAACGCCGAGGCCGACAACTGCGTACGCACCATGCGGCCGTACAAACTGCAGTCGGCGATCGACCGGCTGAGCAAGGCCGGCGAGGCCATCGTCAAGCTCGGCAAGACGATGCACATCCACGTCGGCGACGACTACCACCGCTTACGGGTGTACGAGCTGCAGCTGACCGCCGACTACCTGGCCAAAGTCGAGGAGGAAAAGGAACAGGTCCGTGCTCAGCGGGAGCGGCAGCGGGAGGAGGAGGCCGCGCGCCGGGAGTTCGAACGCGAGAAGGCCCGCCTGCGCAAGGAGGAGTCCCACTACCGCACCGCCTTGGCCAAGCTGCTGGCGAACGGCGACACGGCGGGCGCGGAGGAGCTGAAGGCGAAGCTGGAAGAGATCGGCGCCGCGGTCGCCGATGTGGAGGCGCGCGAGGCCAACATCCGGGCGGGCTATGTGTATGTGATCTCCAACATCGGCGCGTTCGGCGAGAACGTCGTGAAGATCGGCATGACCCGGCGGCTGGAACCTGAAGACCGGGTGCGTGAGCTGGGGGACGCCTCGGTGCCGTTCAAGTTCGACACCCACGCGCTGATCTTCAGCGACGACGCCGTCTCCCTCGAAGGCCGGCTCCACGACGAACTGCGCGAGCGGCGGGTCAACAAGGTCAACACTCGCCGTGAGTTCTTCTACGCCACACCAGCGGAGGTCCGCGACCTGCTGGAGAAGATCGCCGGCCAGCACCTGCTGGAGTACCGCGATGTGCCCGAGGCGTTGGAATGGCGGCAGTCGGCTCACGGCGCTGCACCCGCAGTCTGAGTCCCGCAGGGCGGGGGGAGCAAGATATTCGTAATGTCCCATTACCGCTGCATCCGGCGGGATGCAGCGGGGGACATTCGTGATCAGAACCGCCCACTCCCGCTACCGGTCGGGGGTGGGTTCTGATCGATTGCGACCGGGCGCGGTCGTCGGGGGAGTGGTCATGAGCGTGTCCGCTGGGGGAGAGGACACCGGGTCCCGCACGGGATCCAAGCAGGTGCGGCAGCGGCGGCGTCAACGCCAGCCGGTGCCGCGGCCGCACGTGGTGAAGTTCGTGCTGACCGAGGAGGAGTACGCCGACCTCCGCACGGCCGCCGAGCGTCTTGGGCTGGCGCACGGGGCGTACGCGGCAGAGGCGGCCTTGGCGACGGCGCGAATGGTGAACCCACCAATGCCCGACCCGCTGCGCGAGGCCCTGATCGAGCTGATGCACGCCGCCAGTCAAGTACGCCGCATCGGGGTCAACCTCAACCAGGCCGTCGCTGCGCTCAACGCGACCGGCGCCGATCCCGGCAACCTCGTTCCATACGCCGCCGCGTGCTTGCGGGCGGTGCAGCGCTTGGACGGAATCGCGGAAGGCGTCCGGAAGGCGATCCGGTGATAGGAAAGGTGATGCGCGGGCGCCGCGTCGGCGGGTTGCTGTACTACCTGTACGGCCCGGGCCGGGCCAACGAGCACATCAACCCACACATCGTCGCCGGGTGGCGGCATCCGGCCGAGCTGGAGCCGTCGCTCCGTCCGGAAGGCGGGCGGGATTTCCGGAATCTGATCGGATTGCTCAACCAGCCGCTCGCCGTGCTGGGGGAGCGCGGGTACGCCGAGCCGGTGTGGCACTGCGTCGCCCGTGCCGCACGCCAGGACCGGACCCTGAGTGATGAGGAGTGGGCACAGGTCGCCCAGGAGATCATGACCCGCACTGGTCTCGCGCCGGCCGACGATGACAACGGCGTGCGTTGGGTCGCCGTGCGGCACGCCGACGACCACATCCATATCGTCGCCACGCTCGCCCGTCAGGACGGCACCAAGCCTCGGACCTGGAACGACTTCTACCGAGTGCGGGAGGCCTGCCAGGCCGTCGAGCGCCGGTACGGCCTGCGCCTGACGGCCCCGGGGGACCGGACGGCGGCGCGCCGGCCGACCCGCAGTGAGACGGAACAGACCCGGCGGCGCGGGTGGGACGAGGTGCCGCGGACGGTGTTGCGGCGGTACGTCGTCACCGCGGCCGCCGGAGCGGCGTCGGAAGAGGAGTTCTTCCGGTCGTTGGAAGCCGCCGGGGTGCTGGTGCGGCAGCGGATGAGCCAACGCAATCCCGGCGAGGTGACGGGGTACGCGGTGGCGCTGCCGACGCATCGCAACCGCGCCGGTGAGCTGGTGTGGTTCGGCGGCGGCAGGCTCGCCGCCGACCTCACTCTTCCGAAACTCCGCGCGCGGTGGAGCAGCGGAAGCGATCACTACCCCCGCGGAACGGGTTCGGACGAACGTCGGGAGATCTGGGAGCTGGTGACGACGGCTGCCCGGCAGGCCGCCGCGCATGTGCGTGAGGCCACAGCCGGCGAACCCGGCGGTACGGCGGACGTGCCCGGGGCGACCTCCGACCTACTACATGTCGCGGCGCACCTGCTGAAGGACCGACGGCTTCGCAATGCCGCGGAGGCATTCGACCGCGCCGCGCGAGAGCCGTACGCGCGGATTCCGCCACCGACACGAGCAGGGCTGGAGTTGCGTAGGGCCGCGCGAAGGCTCGCTGCCGGGACGCGCGGGTCCGGAGGATCGCTCATCGCCGACATCGCGGCGCTGGTCGCCGCGGTGGCCGAGCTCCGTACGGCGCAGGGCAGGATGGCCCAGGCGGTCGCGGCACGAGCGGCCGCGCAACAGCTCGCCGTGGCGTCACCTGCGGCGGGTGCCCCGGTACGGCTGGCCGCGGCGGACTTCCCGCAGCCCGCCGCCAGGCCGCTCGGCACGGATTCCGGCCAAAATCCGCGCTCGTCCGGGCGTTTCGCCGGTCCTATGGCACCGTCCGCGTCACCCCGGCATAGGTAGCTGGAAGATCGTTATTTTGCTCGTGCGACTCGGCTCTGAGCTGCGCTGTTGCACCGGCCTAGCTCCCTATCGTGGTTGATCATCTTCGCTTCGTGATCGACCCGGGGGTGCCGTCGTGACAGCCAGCAATCCGTTCCGAGGCCGGACGGCGATGTGGCGGTCGGCTGCCGCAGGAGTGCTGGCAGGCGCCGCAGCGCTGGCCGTGGCGGGGACGGCTCAGGCGGACCCGCCGCCCGGCTGCCCGCACCTGACCGGTACGGCAGGCCGGTACGTCGACAACACGAAGTTGTGTGCGGCCATGCAGCGCGAGGTGCAGAACTGGCTCGCTGGTGACAGCATCGACGTGGGCCGCGCCGTACGGGACTCGTGGCGCGGGCAGGCCTCGCAGCCGGCCCCGGAGCAGTCCCAACAGGTCGTACGCCTTCCGCAGGTTCCACAGCAGCCGACAGCTGCTCCAGCCGCCGCACCTTCTCTCATGGCTACAAAGAGTCCCGAGAAGGTGGCGGCGGCGGCACCCATAAGCCGTGACGGTGAAGCGGAGGAGCATCACGTCCGGAACCGGCCCCGGCGCGATCACCGGCGGACGCTAGGCCATCCTGCGGCGAGTCCGGCAGCAACGGCCACGGGGGAAAAGCCGCTGGTGACTGAGGAAGTGATGGCGAGACGCGGGCTTGGCCACCGGCCAACGGTAATCGTCGCTCGAACGCCCTCAGCCAAGCCTTTGACGCGGCCAAAGAGGACCCCGGCGCTGCGGCCGACGCCCCCTGAGAAGCATCAGCCGGCTCCCTACGCAGCACACGCCGCTCTGGAGTCGTCGGCGTCGACGATGCCTCCGACGATTCCCGTCGGCCTCGCCGCGCTGCTTGTGCTCGCCATCGCCTACCACCGACGACGTCAGTGTGTCGGCGCTGCGTTGATGTGGTGGCGGCGTACCCGTCTGACTAGGCAGGGTGATCGACTGGTTCGCTATGGCGAGGTGAGGGACACATTGCCGTTCCCACCGGTGGAAGCCTCGGCAGAATCGGTCACCGTCATGAGGGCCGACGATGAAACGCCCATCTCAACGTTCGACTCCATGTTCGGACAGGAGTCGACGAGCTTGGGCTACCTTGTCGCGCTGGCGGCAATGAACGGGACGGGACTCACCGGCCCGGGCGCCGTGAACGTGACGCGTGCCATGGTCCTGGACCTGTTGGCCGGGCGTCATATGGCGGCTCGCGTACTCGTGCCGCGCGAAGACGCGGTGCGTCTGTTCGGCGAGGAAGCGCTACACGCGGCTCACCCGGGGCTGGTGGTGCTCGACACCTTGCAGGAGGTGGTGACCGAGCTGGAGGTGGAGATCGTCAGGCGAAGCGGACAGCGTACGGACGCGGGAGTTCCGGAGGGCCAGTCCTGGTTGTTCGTCATCGCCTCGCCGGGTGCCGCAGCTGAGCGGCTGCACCGAATCGTCCAGGGCGGTACAGAGGATTTGATTCTAGGGGTCTTCCTCGGCGACTGGCCGTATGGCATCACCTGCACGGTTGACGAGAGCGGCGTCATCCTTAACCTGGAAGGACGCTCGGCCCCCGCCTGGACCGCGCATCGCTTGGCGATCTGCAGCCAGTCCGACGCGGTTCGGCCTCTGGCCGGCGGTGATTGACGGACGCTATTGGCGGTCATGGCGCGTGGGCAGCGCGAAGGCCAGGAAGAGTGCTGCCGGCCAGCCGATGCAGGTGAGTCCGCCGAAGAAGTTGAACGCGATCAGCAGGAGGACATTCTCGACGCCGCGTAAGAGCCCGATCAGCGTGGGCAGGAGGTACAGCACAACGAGCAGCAGGATCAGGCCGATCCAGAACAGGTAGCTGTGCGCGAGGGCGTCCACCTATCCTATCCTTCCGTAATCGGCCGATTACGGAAGGCGATTGACCGTAGCTGTCCGCGCTGGCTTCGCCGTAGCTCCTGCCGTCGCCCTGACGCTGCCGCCGGCTTCGACGACCTCGTCGATGGTGTGCGGGAAATCCTCCTGCGCGAGTCTCACGACCGGAGGCAGCTGAGGCCGAACGGGCGCTGGATATCCAGTTCGCGGGCGTGGCTCCCGGGCGAACAACGGGGCGACCTCTCGCATGGCCGCTTCGGGAGTATGTCCTTCGACTCGAAGCCGGTCATAGCGGTTCATGGCGTACGGGTGGAGTTCGCGGAGCCGGCTCTCGCACCTCAGCAGTGCACGCTCGGCGCCCGGGTCGCTCGTCGAGTACGGCAGGGCGGCTCCCCAGGCGCGGCTCACCTGCAGCAGGTCAGCGGTGCGCAACCATGCCGGGTCGTTGGCGGGCAGCCACTGCAGGCGTGCCGCCCGGTGGGCGGCACGCTGCTTGGTGCGGAGGGCGTCTGCTGCTTGGCGCTCCCGCTCGGCCTGTTCGCGTACGCGCTGAGCCTTCATGTGCAGCCAGACCTGAACTGCCGCCGCGGCAGTAGGGGCGACCTGCACCACCTTCTGCATGCCGTGGGCGGCTGCCTCACGGAGTGGGTCCGCGTAGTGGTCGTTCACTTGCTCTCCTTTCGCCCGAGCGTGTGGTCGTGTTGCCGGATGTGGGCGCTGTCGGGAAATCGGCGAGGGCCAGCCGGGCGGTCACCGAATCGGTGGTGGTCTCGGTGACGGTCGCGTGGTCGAAGTTGAGCTGCGCGGCGACACGGGCGACCTGCCGAGCGACGTCACGGGGTGCCATCGTGGCGATAGCCGCGCCGGCGGCGCGAAGTGCGCCGACACGCCCTTCGGCGTACTGCAGGGAGTCATGCCAGGGCTCGATGGCGGCGTCGGTCACCAGGTCGGCCAGGGGCCGTACCCGCACGCGAAGCAGTGCCGCGAGAGTTTCGGGGCCGGCATCGCCGAGCACCGCCGCCGGATCCCAGTCCGATGGGAGCACGAGGGCTTCCGCCGTACCGGCGTCTTTGAGCAACGAGTAGGACCGTGCTGCGGCTTGCTGCCCGGCGCGGTCGCCGTCGAAGGCGACCAGCACACCGCTGGCGCGTAGGTCGGCGGCTGCGTCAAGAGTTCTGACCTGGTCGGGGGTGAGGCTGGTGCCGCACAGGGCGAGTCCCGCCAGCTCGCCCCGGCCGGCGACGGTGACGGCGATGGCGTCCAGAGGACCTTCGGTGATGACCGGCCTGGCCCCGGCGCTGAGCGTATGCAGGCCGAACAGGGCCCGTCCCTTGCCGTAGACAGGGGTGTTCGGGCTATTGAGGTACTTGGGCTCGCCAGCACGGCTGCGGCCGATGAAGGCGATCGTGGTCGTGTCGCGCTCGGTGATGGGGAACATCGCCCTGTCGCGGAAGAAGTCGACGAGCATGCCACGGTTCGTCCGTCGGGCCAGACCGGAGGCCTCGATCGCGGTGTCGGGGAAGCCGAGACCGCGCAGATGTCTGGTCAGCGCTCGCCATTCGTTCTGGGCGTAGCCGATGCGCCACTGACGCTGAACGTCGTCGTCGAATCCGCGCTGGCGCAGGTAGTCGGGGACCCAGCTGGTGGAGACGTGGGCCTGGAAGAAGCGTTCGGCGTGCTCGTGGATGGCGAGGAGCATGAGGTCGCGTCCTTAGACCGGCTCGCGGCGGAGCCCGATGACGGTGGCCAGCCAGCGCAGGCGTTCATTGGCGATGCGGTGGCCCTGAGCGCGGAGCTGGGCGGCCAGGTCCATCTGGCTCAGCCGTACGCCACGCTGCTCGGCCCTGGCGACGATGGCCTGGGCCGCCTGGATGAGCTGGTCGTCGGAGTCCTGCTGCTGTGGGATCTGAGGAGTGGGAAAGGCCGCGCCCGCGAGTTGGAGCCGTACGGCGGTTCGCTCGGACAGAGGTGCCTTCCATCGCCACAGCCAGCGGCCGTGCGTCTGGTGGAGCGCGGAGACGGCTTCGAGGTGGAGGTATTCGAGCTGGAGACCGCGGGGGTAGCTGGTGACGTTCCACAACACCATGCGCCGCCAGAGCATGAAGCTGGAGATCGGGGCGAGGATCCAGCGCGAGAAAGGTACTCGCTCACGCCGGGTGCCTGTGGCCAGGCCGACCCAGCGACGGATGAGGTGGCGGATTCCCTCGATGACCGTGACGAACAGGACGGGCATGGCCGCGTGCATGAGGCCGGCGATCGCGTCGCCCTGCGCAGCGGCGATGTTAAGGACGACGGTAGCGGTGATGAACGTCCAGGCGATCCAGCGCAGGACCGACCAGGGCAGGTCGGCGAACTCCATGAGGAGGTCCCAGGCCAGCAGGGCGAGGATGCCGAGGTCGATGCCGATCGGGACGATCCACGCCTGCGGGCCGAACCATGGCTCGGCGAGACGGCGCAGGGTGGCGAAGGAGCCGATCCCGCCCAGTACGGCCAGGGCGACCACGAGCGGAACCACGACACAGGCAGCCAGGGCGACGGCCCGGGTGAAGTTGCGGGTCACTGGCCGCCACCTCCTGCAAGGTGGGTCGCGGCTCGGGCGACGCCCTCGTCGTTGGCGGGGGAGAGGATCAGGCCGTGATGGGTGACGTAGGCGTAGACGCCTTCGGCGCCCGCGCAGTACACAGTCTCGGTGCCGACGGTGAGGGCCCACTGGCCGTTGCGGCGGCGGATCAGCCGGGCCGGCCGGTGGCGGCTTACCTCAAGGCCGAGGCGGACGAGTCGTTCGTGACGAGCTTTGCTCTCGTCAGGTGCTCGCATCGGTGTGGCTCGCATCGGTAACCTTCGGGCGTGGAGAGGCGGACTCCATCAACTAAAGTTGATGACGAGAGCAGGATAGGCACTCTCCGTCACCGACGGTCAACTAAAAGCGATGAAGCAGGGCGTGTGTCGCTCCAACTTGATGTGGTGAGCAGTGGCTGACGACCGAAGTGCGGCGAACACCACGCGGTCTCTTGCCGACAAGATCGAGTGGTTGATCCAGAACCGCTGGCCGGCGGGCAGCCGACCGCCGAAGAACAACCTCGAGGCGGCGGCGGCAATCTCGGAGGCGACGGGGGAGGAGCTGTCCTCAACGACGATCTGGAAGCTGCGGACGGGTAGGTCGGACAACCCCCAGCTCAAGACGTTGAAGGCACTCGCGAAGTTTTTCGGCGTGCCGATCGGCTACTTCGGCGACGACGCGGAGGCCGAGGCGACGGCCGACCAGGTAGTGGCGTCCTCTTTAATCGGCGAGTCTGGCCTCAACCGCGAGGCGCTCCGCGCCCTGGTTGAGATGTCCGACGGTGGTCGTCAGCTCGTGGCCGACTTCATCATCAGCGCCGCCCGCCTCGAACGCGGCCAGGGTCAGCGGAGCGGGTGACGGGAATCGAACCGGACCAGTAATAGGGTTCTCACCTGCGGGTTTGCTGTTCGGGCTGGTCGCGCCTACCGGGTTGAGCTGGGTTCTGTCGCGTTCTGCTCACTCCTGCCAGCCCGGTGTGCCCACGTGGGCCACACCGATGATCTTGACTGGCGGGGTTCAGTCGGTAGGAGCGACGAACCAAATGCACGTCCAAAAACCAGAAACCTCCGAGAGTAGGGGCTACGGTAAGGAGAGATCAAAAACCTTTCCAAAGGGGCCTCCATGACAGAGCGGGCGACTCACCTCCTGGCTATGCCAGGCGCCGTTCTCAATTCGCCGTGCGTCGGAAAGAGCGAGCTGCTGATCATGGCGCTCTCTCCGAGGGCCGTCCCGTTCAACGAGCAGCTTCGCCTGCCGTGAGCGAGCAGAAGCGCCGGAAGCTCTCGAAGTCGTCTGACTATCTCGACGCGCTTGCGACGACGCTGCGAGACCTCGGCGGGGCGACGACCATCCCTCACGAGCTCACCCAGAATGCCGACGACGCTGGCAACGCCACGACCATTAGATTCACGGTGACGGAGGACGCGCTCACAGTCTGGAATGACGGCACTTTCACCGACTGTGGAGAGGACAGCGACAACTGCCCCTGGTCAAAGCGGTGTGACCTTCACGCCTTCCGCCGGTTCGCTGGCCGCACCAAAGCGAGCGACGCATCTACGACCGGAGCTTTCGGAGTTGGCTTCACTTCGGTCTACCGGATTACGGATGCTCCTGAGCTTTTGTACGACGATGAACACTGGATTCTCGACGAAGCCGCTCCGGAGGATCAACGCATCAAAGCATGCGACGGGTCGTGTGCCGGGGTGCACGGAGGGCCAGGAACAACATTCGTTCTGCCGTGGGCCCGCGTCGCCAGCCTACTGCGGGAGAAACTCGAAGTCCCGCCAATAAACGACGACACGATCGCCGAACTTGAGACAGCGCTCCTCTCTGACGCTCGTACTATGGTGCTGTTCCTGCAGCACGTAACCAGCATTACAGTTCAAACCTCACGGGGCAAATTCTGCGTCGAGCGCGAAGATGTCGAGGACGGGGTGATCGTCCGCGATGCGGAGTCAAGCAAGCGGTGGCTCACCATCCAGTCTGACTTCCAAGAGGTTGCTCGGACCTTGGTGAACCGCGCAAATGGCCTCATCAACCGGAGGCGGCCCACGACGGTCACCATCGCGGTGCCGGTCAACCAGAGCTTGAACTCCGGCGTGCTCTACGCGACGCTGCCGACCCAGACCCCCAGTGGACTGCCGGCAAACATCAATGCTGCATTCTTTCCCAGCACCGACCGAAAGACAGTCCGCTTTGAGTCCTCAGGATATCACTCCGAATGGAACCTTGCAGCGATTGGTGCGGCGGCACGAGGTATAGCAGAGAAGGCAAGCAGCATTGCAGAGCGATTGGGCGTGCCGGCATTCTGGGACTTCCTCGGCGGAATCACGGATTTGAATGGTAGACCAAACATCGGCCAGCCGAACCACGCTGCGACGTACCTCAGCGCCTTACGCCAGGTGGTTCCGGGCATTCCTGTCGTCGACACGATCGGCGGCATACGTGCGTTCCCGAGAGATGCGCTACTTCCTGCAGAGCCAGAGCTCTACGAGTCTGGCGAGGCGCTTACCAAGATCGGCCTGCCAATTGTTGCCCAGCATCTGCACCGTCGCCTGCACACGCACACTATGTACGCGGCGTATGGATTACGCCCACTGACCAGCCGGCATGTCGTCGAGCAACTCCGCGTCAAAGGGATCATCGAGGCGTTCAACCCGTCAGACGGCCCACTCGCCCGCGATGAACTGATCCAGATTCTCGACGCGCTCGAACGCCTACCAGCGAAGGTTGCCAACGTCGACGGAGTCGAAAAGGTAGCAATCGTTCCTTGCCGCAACGGCAAGGTCGCGCCGTCGTCTCAGGTTGTGTGGCCGGTATCGGAGGACGACGCCACGCTGTTCGAGGTCTTGGTCGACGACTTACTGATTGCGGACGTGGAGACGATCGAGGCGCACTGCCCGGGGCTTCGGGAGGCATGTCCGCCTCTGAATGTCGAGTGTGCCGCGCATATCCTGCAGGACGTTGACACCGAAGCGCTCGGTGCGCTTTCTGACGATCTTCTCGAATGGTTAACCAGAAACAGCGTGGGGAACGCCGACGCCTCAACCCGTCAGAAGATCGCCGAGCTTCCGATTTTTCCATCTGCCTCCGGTTTTGAGCCCTTGACGAGATTGTCGCTGCCGAACGATTTCCACGACCCGATTGGGGTCGCAAGTTTGGTGGCCGACGCCACGGCGCGGGACTATCGCAAGCTTCTGAGCGTGCTCGGTGCGCGGCCGCTTAACATAGTCGATTACATCCGGCTTCATGCTCTCCCGGCAGCAGAGGCGCGCCGAATCTCCCTAAGCCAGGCGACAGAACTCCTTAAGCTGGTCGCCATTAACCAGGAAAAGCTCGCCGGATTGCGGGAGAGCCTTGCATCAGCTCCACTCGTGCCCTGCACCGACGAGCAGTTGCACCCCGCGGCGGAGGTACATCTGCCATCCCAGGAGATATCCACGCTGGCGCCCGAACTGCCCGTCGCGCTCACAGCCGCTGTAGCTCCCGCGGTTTTGGACTGGCTCGGCGTGCAGAAGGGACCTACCGACCGAGCTCTTGCCATGGCAGTCCAAAAGCTTGTCCTGGCGAACGGAGATCCTGACGTCTTCGTCGTCGAGGCGGTGTTCCGCACGCTCCAAGCGCGCAAGGACCTGCCGGAGAGTCCACCTGATTTCCTGACCGCGGAACGATGGCTTCCTCTCAGGCGCGGCGGAAGAGCGAAGCCCAGCGAGGTACTGCCCAGCAACGCTCGCCATCTGTATGGGACCCAGGGCAACGAGCTTGGACTGGCCGGGGGCCTCCAAGGCCGCTACTTCGCACAGCTGACCTGGCTCGGCATGCCGTCGGTTCCGCCGGTCGCGATGGTCGTGGCACACCTAAAACACTGCGCGACCGCCGGCAGCGAGATAAACCCGGACGTCTATCGGGTTATGAGCGACAATGCGGATCAACAAACCGTGAAGCAACTACGCGGGATGCCGTGTATTCACGTCGGTCAAGGACGGTTTGTCGATCCAGCAACCGCGTTCTGGGAGCAGTCGCCATTCGGCAAGTGGGGCACAACACTCTCCGAGGACTGGCTCAAGTACAGGCCATTCTTCGACGCCGTCGGCGTGAAGCGGGAACCTGGACCGGCCGAGATCAAGGCCATACTGCGATCGATCCTCCACGAGTACGGCACGGGTCCGGTGGATCAGGACGGCGCTGAGGCCATCCACGGCTGCTGGTACCTGCTGTCTGAACTCCTGACGCATGCCGAGGCCAGCAGCATCCTCCCGGCTCTAGGGCGCATCCGCTCAACCCTTGATCCTCGTGGGCTCTTGACACGGCCGGACCAACTTTTCTTCGAGGACAGCCGAGCACTTCACAAGCGTTTCCCGCTGCTCGCTAACAACGTGATCCCTCGCGTTCATGGCACCTGGCCAGCACTCGCTGCAGCGGGAGTGCGTCGGGTCGAGGAACTCATCAAGGCCAAGCTGGTTGACGTCGATACTCACGTTGACACCGAGCTCCCCACCAGAATCGCTGACCGTCTGAGCGCTCTCCGGCGGGTGTTTAACGACGACCACGTGCTCGATCAGCTGCAAGGACTCACGATCCTGCGCGCAGGCCGGCTTCGGGTCTCCTACCGCGCCGACCTCTTCGGCTACCGAGATGAGACTGGTCCGCAAGGTGTAGACGCGATCTACCTGCCTGACGAGGGGCATCTCGTGTACGCGGACGGGGCATCCGACCGAGCACTCGCACGAGAACTTGCCCGGGCCATCGCGCCCGACGACGACCCCGGTCCACTCGCCATGCGGCTTGAGCCAATCCTGAGTGCCACCTCGCTCAACGAGGCACACCGCGCGCTGGACGACTTCGGTGTCGCGAAACTAGACACGCCCGAGTACGAGACCTCGTGGAGCCCCACGGCCGACGTAGGGGACGACGCCGTCGTGGCCGAAGAGTTCGTGGATGACATACCGACTGGTGCTGAAGCCGAGGGTAACGTCGCTGGAAGCAGTGACGGTGAAGCCGTGGAGTCAAACGGAAACGCGGCTCCTGACATCAAAAGTGAGCGTCCCCACGGCAGGGGCACGGGCGGCGGCAAGGAACTGGGCGCTGACCAGGGCACGGGCGGCGGCAGCGGCAGAGGAACCAGCGAGCCAAAGCAGGGCGAGCTGAAGCGCAAGAGCGGCGGATCGGATACCCGAACTGGGCGACAGACTCGCCTACGCTCCTACGTCGTGGAGGCCGACGAGGATGAGGGGCACAGTGGAACGGTTGGTGACGAGGCTCCAGATTCGTCACCGATCGACCTGGCCGGCGTTGAACGCGTATTGGAGTACGAACGCAAGTGTGGCCGCGTGCCCCGCGAGATGGCACATAGCAATGCAGGCTTCGATGTCGAGTCGTACGACAAGCACGACAAGCTCGCGAGACGGATCGAGGTCAAGTCAACAGGCGGCCGGTGGTCCATTGCTGGCGTCATGCTGTCCCGCCGCCAGCATCAGCAGGCGGTTGAGGATGGTGACCTGTTCTGGCTCTATGTCGTAGAGAACGCTCAAGACGATGACTTCAAGATCTACCGGATCCAGAACCCTGCGAGCCGGATCGACTACTTCGGATTCGACGGCGGCTGGAAGGACGTTGCGGAACCGGACGTCGAGCGCAATGCATCAGGAACCCCGACCGCCCGCTCGACTAGGCGCTTGCTCGGCCACTCGCCAGGCCACCCGCCCACTGGCAACTGATGTCAACGCCCCGTCGCCGCGCGTCGGTTCCGTTTCGCCTCCGGCGGCACGTCTCGGCAGAGTTCGGCTAGATCACACTTGCCGCACTGGTCGCCCCAGGCAGACAACCGAGGGAGGTTGTTGCCGCGCAATGAGTTTCCGGCTTCCCTGATCCGTTCCCGCACGCCGGCGAGCAGCGGATCCTCGACTTCTTCGCGGATTGTCTTCCCCTCCTTGTCGAGGTTCAGCACCTCGATGAGATCTGCGCGCTGACCCGTCAGCTCCTCATAGCCCACCGCGTAGACGTGCAGCTGATCTCGGGTCACGTCTTCGTCCTGGGCTCGAGCCGTCGACTTGAAGTCGACGATCGCGAGCTCATGGTGTCGAGTCTGCGGAGGAGGTCGATCCGGCCATCGACAATGATTCCCGCCGCCACGTGCACCTGAATCTGCTTCTCACTGTGCACCGTCCGCTCCAGGTCAGTTTCGTGCTCCCTGAGGTAGCGCTGAACTGCCGCGACGGCCGCGCGGCGGAGGGTTGCCTTGAGCTCGGGATACGCATACGGAATGTGCAGATGCTGGGCGACGAGATCCTCAGCCTCGGCCAGGGAAGCCAGGTCGCCGGTGATCGCCCGGTTATGGATCTCGGCGAGTGCGTCGTGGAGGCCCTTCCCGTAGCCAAGTGCCTCGGGAATGGGCGGATTGAACCCGTAGAGGAACCGAAGTTTGAACTGGTAGGGGCACTCGAAGAGGTACTTCAGCTCGGAGAACGACAAGGTGACGCCGTCTGCGTTCCGACCAGGGACATGGTCACCGAGGTTGCCTACCGGCTCGCAGAGAAAGGCATCTCAACAGTAGAAGACCCGTTCTCGCTGCTCACGGTCGTCGCGGATGAGAGCGTCGTCTCTGCGATCCCGCGCGGTCACCCGCCGGGGCCGCAGCACCTTGTGCAGATGCTCACTGTCGCCGATGTCGGTGTTTCCACACCGGGGGCAGTGGCTGCTTGCTGATTTGTGGGTCGAAGGCACCGAGCCGGCGCGGTCCATCAGGACCGATCTCCGCTGCAGGCCGTACGCCCGGGTACCACCGTCGAGCGCGGTCCGCGCTGCGAGCACTCCGTTCTCCGCCAGGACCGGCATGCCGCCCATTGGGTTACCCGGCTGGGCCTGGCCGACGGCGGCGGCCAGGCGCCGCAGCAGCATCGCCACGTCGGTGCCCTGCGCTCCGTCGTAGCTGTGGAACTCGTCCACCACGACGTACGCCAGGTCGCAGCCCTCCCACAGGTCCAGGTCCTCGGGGCGCTGCAACAGCAGGTCCAGCATCTTGTAGTTGGTGATGCATCTGCCCGGTCGCCACCTCGGCCACCCTTGGCGAAAGCGGCGACAGCACGGAGATCCGCAAGGTCGCAGAGCAGGTTTTTGGGGTGCGCCCGCGAGTCTGCCCAGCCCGTACCGGCACCAGGCGATGGCTTTCAAACGACTCAGCACGTTGCACGGCCCGGCCGAGCCCACGCGCCAGCTTCGCCGAGCGGCTGTATTCCCGTAGCTCGCTGTGGTAGACCCGGTCATCCGCCGGGACCGGCCCGACCTGCTCCGCCGGGCAGACCAGGCGCCGTACTGTCACCGACACCACCACTGTCCGCCCGTCGACCGGGACGTCGGTGACCGTCCGGCCGCAGAAGCCGTGCACACGCGCCGTCAAAACCCCGCACACCGGGCACGGCACAGGCTCATCCCGAGTGCGGGCCATGACCCGAATGAGGTCTTACAGTCCCGGGCCGTGACAGCGCAGATGGATCACTACGGCGCCCCTTCTGACTACGACCTTCAGCTACTCGGTTTACCACCTGAGAACTCTGCGGCCCTGGTCCGCTGCCACGTGTCTGCGAGGGCCCAGTGTCCCGTCAGGCACTACTGGGCGGTGATGCCTGAATCTTCGATGATTCCACCCTCCGTCGCCCTCTGCCGTATCGCCGCATTCTCGGCGATGATCCGCGAGTTCATGATCTGGCCGTGGTTCTCAGCAGCCTGATCGACATCGGCGCTGTTGGCGCTGATCGGACTCGTGGCGATACGGGCACCAGCCCCCGAAGCCACCTGGCTGGTTCTGGTCATGGAAGTGGAATCTTGCTTCTTGGTGCTCTCCATGCGATAAGCGATTACGGCCACGACGACTAGCAGTCCCGCGGCGACCACAAACACTCGCCAACTCCATGAGGCAGTCAGCACGTTGACCAAACCGCCCACGACTACCGACAGTACAGCGCCGAGTGCCGCCAGCGGCGCAGGTCGCATCCACCTAGGCATACGTACCTTCCTCACGTAAGGTAATTTTTCACCTCATGCTATGGCGGGTGATGACACGTTGCGGGCGTTTTCCTTCGTAGGACGAGATAGGGAGATCGCTGAGGCAGAAGCCGTGCTCGCTCAAGAATCGGACATCCGTATCTTGGGCATCTGCGGCACCTCCGGAATCGGCAAGACACGGCTGTTGGCCGAAATTGGCCGTCGTGCCGTCAAAAGCGGTTATCGACATGCGGCCATCGACCTAAGCTCCGGAGCCACCGGCGACCGGCCTGACGGTCTAGATCAAAGTCTGCTTGATGATCTTGTCCGCACGCTGCTACGTATAGCCTGTCCCAGCAAGCGCCAGCAAACCCTGCGCCACGCTCGGTTCATCAACCAGGTACGCGAAGTACAGAATCTGCTGCGTCTGTCGCATGCGGATGTCCAGATTCACATGACCGCCTCGGATGGCAGCACCATTAGTGGGTCACCCATCTCACATCAGCGGGGACATCCAACGGCTGATCTTTACGTGACGTACCGCGCCGCTCTTGTCGACGCAGCAATGGAGGCTTTAGCCAACCTTCCGCTGTCGAAAGTACTCCTCACTGTCGATGGCTTGGAATGGCTGAATCGTCATGATGGATTATCGGCCGGCACCTCCCGCGAAGGGCTGGTCAATTGGGTGACGCATAAGCTTCTGCCGCAGCTCATCGAGGCCGCGCCCGATCTACGCATCATCACGTCTGGATGGGAAAGCCCCGACTTTCCCGGTGTGCTGCATGGCAAAACCGACATCCTGCGACTGGATGCTTGGAGTCGTGAGGAAACAGCCGCCTATCTGGCTGAGCGCGGGCTGAATGATCCACAATTGGTTGATCTGGCGCACGCGCGATGCTTGGGTACGCCGATATGGCTTGGCATGTTGGTGGATGCCTACTGTGAGGGGCAGAGATCAGGCCTGAACCAGGAATGGATGAATGGAATTCAGGACTCGGCTGCTCAAGATTGGCTGCACCGGTCTTTTTTGTATCGGCTGGATCCCCGTCAGCAGAAGATCGTGCAGGCCGCGGCAGTACTACGGCACATCACCATCGATGGTGTACGAGCACTCCTAAAGCCTATGCCAGTCGATAACGACTCCTTTGGTCGGCTATGTCGTTACTCCTTTGTTCAACGTATCTCTGACCGGGCTAGCCGGAAAACCTGGCTGCGGATTCATGAATTGGTGCGATCGGCTTTCCTTTCTAATGGTCATCAAAGTGACACGATAACTGCACTCCATCGGGCTGCGGCCGTCTGGTACACCGCTCACAACAATCCTGTGGAAGCCGCGTACCATTACTTTGCCATCGGGGACACCACCAGCTTGGATAACTGGGAGGATCTTCTTGATCAAGCGTTGCGAAGTAATGACCTGTCGACCGCACGCATCCTGATCGATACAGCGACCGCTCCAGAAACCGGTGGCCCAGCCCGACTGCAGGAGACTGGCATGGCCGGCCTCGTCGATCTGTACCAGGGACGACTGGCTTGTCTCGACAGGACGCTTTCCGAAGCAGAACGACTTCTGACCCAGGCTCTGCGTAGCTGCGATCGCACCACCAGCCGGTCGAGAACAGCCAAGGCGCATCGCTGGCTCAGTAATGTTTATCGCTTGCAAAGCGACTACTCTCGCGCCGAGCAGGAAACCAAGAAAGCCTTGAATCTGTATCACGCCGTTGGTGATCCGCTCGGTCTAGCCTATACGCACCGGGACCTCGGCATTCTGTACCGTCTGTGGGATAACTACCCGCAAGCAGAACAGGAGACCAAGAAAGCCCTGGAGCAGTTCGAGACTATCGGCGACGAGTGGGGTGAGGCCTACGCCCACGGTGAACTGGGCATTTTATATCGCCTTTGGGACGATTACCCGCCAGCGGAGCAGGAGACCAAGAAGGCCCTGGGGCAGTTTGAGATTATCGGTGATCCACTCGGCGAGGCATACGCTCACCGCGATTTGGGGATTCTGTATCGCCTGCAAGATGACTATCGGCGGGCAGAAGAGGAAACCAGCAACGCCTTGGAACAGTTTCAGGCCATCGGCAATCAGTTCGGGGAGGCCAACGCCCATCGCGAACTGGGGATCTTGTATCGCCTGCAAGATGACTATCCACGGGCAGAAGAGGAAACCAGGAGAGCCCTTGAGCTATATCGAGATATTGGCGACCAGTGGGGTGAGACCTATGCCCAAGGTGAGTTGGGAATTTTGTATCGCCTGCAAGATGACTATCCACGGGCAGAACAGGAAACCGGAGAGGTTCTGAAGCTCTACCGGGCTATCGGTAACCGCTGGGGCGAGACGTACGCTCGCCGTGAATTGGGGATTCTGTATCGCCTGCAAGGTGAATATGCGCGGGCCGAACAGGAAACAAGGCATGCCCTGGCACTCTATCGGGATATTGGTAATCGACTCGGTGGGATATATGCTCGCCGCGAGTTGGGCACGTTGTCTCGCGAACGGGATGACTACCCACGCGCTGAGCAGGAGACTAGGAAGGCTTTGGAGTTGTACCAAGTGATCGGTAACCGATGGGGGGACAGTCACGCTCGCCGCGAGTCTGGAACTGAGTACTCTTTGCACGACTACTTACCCGTAGAGCGGGAAACCAGGAAGGCTTTGGAGTTGTACCAGGTCCTCGGAAATCGATGGGGGGCGGCCAATGCCCATGGTGAGTTGGGGATTATGTATCGGCTGCAGGGCGACTATCGCCGAGCCGAAGAGGAAATTACATCGGCTCTCGAACTTTACCGGGGTATCGGTAATCAGCTTGGCGCCGCCTATGCCCATGGTGAGTTGGGGATTATGTATCGGCTGCAGGGCGACTATCGCCGAGCCGAAGAGGAAATTACATCGGCTCTCGAACTTTACCGGGGTATCGGTAATCAGCTTGGCGCCGCCAACGCCCATGGTGAGTTGGGGATTATGTATCGGCTGCAGGGCGACTATCGCCGAGCCGAAGAGGAAATTACATCGGCTCTCGAACTTTACCGGGGTATCGGTAATCAGCTTGGCGCCGCCAACGCCCATGGTGAGTTAGGGACTCTGTATTGTCTCTGTGATCGAAACCAGCAAGCTAAAGATAAGTTCACGGTAGCAAGAGCGATTTACCTCGACCTAGACCGTCTTCAGGACGCGCAATGGTGCACAGGACAAATCGACAGTCTGTAACAGACACACTGCCCAAACCGGGACGTCCCACCCATCGATAGCGACCTTCTGCCTACCTAACATCGAAGACTACATTGCTGAACGTCATGCGTAATTCTGTCGTCTCGCGATGGCCTACTGATCTTTAATTCGTGATGTCGACCCCCGTTCTCATGGTCAGGCCGGTGGGTGGGAAGCATCCGTCGATGAGGTGGGGCCTGTACTGGATCTTCTTCAGGGCGCGCTTGATGACGCGGACGAGGTGGGGTAGGTCGGCGGCGGCGAGGTTGGCCAGGGCGCCGCGACCAGCTTGTCCACCCGCCGCGTCGACACTCCCAGCAGGTAGGAGGTGGCCACGACGCTGACCAGGGCCTGTTCGGCCCGCCGCCGGCGTTCCAGCAACCAGTCCGGGAAGTAGGAGCCCTGCCGCAGCTTGGGTATCTCCAGCTCGACGGTGCCGGCGCGGGTGTCCCACTCGCGCTTGCGGTAGCCGTTGCGGGAGTTGGTCCGCTCGCTGCTGCGCTCACCGTAGGAGGCGCCGCACAGGCTGTCGGCCTCGGTTGACATCAACGCCTGGGCCATGGTCTTCACCATGGATCGCAACAGATCCGGATCCTGCGCCTGGATCTGCTCCGCCAGCCAGGCGGCAGGGTCCACACTGTCGTTCACGGCCATCGCTTTCCTTCTCCTTCGATCTTGACTTCGCAATCACGAAGGATCACGCGATGGCCGTCCTCATTTCACGACGCCACGCCTCTACCAGCGGAAACTCTTACACCACTCCCGTGGACGCAACCGATGAATGCCACTAGATCTCCGAGACTGTCAGGCGACAGCGCGCAGAGAACCACCCCTGCCCAATTTCGTATCGGACTGATTACGAAAGGTTTTGGGTCATCGAACGTGGTCATACGGTCACGGCATGAGACCAATCGTGTTACTCGGCATCGCCGCCGTGATGCTCGTCGCCGGGTGCGGTTCCTCAGGACCGTCGTCAGCACAAGACGTCGTACAGAGGTTCTCCGACGCCGGGCTGTCCGTGCCGTCCCCCCGGGACAACTCCCACAACTGCGATGAACTCCAGCTCGGATGCATCGAGTTCGTGACTACCGAGTCCGTGACCGTAATGCGGTTCGCCGACGAGACCGCCGCCAAGGAGGGGGCGAGCGCGTACGGGAAAGACACCTACCAACAGGGGGTGTACGTGTTGTCGTTCGGTGCTCAGCGGACGCCAGAGGATCAACGGCGCCGGTTCACATCGGAGTTGAATCGCATGGTGGGCGAGTAGACGCGCCTCGCATGCTCGATGAGCTCCTTTGATCCTTAGTAGGGCGGCTTCGATGGCATACAGGACGAGGATGGCCTTCGTGATCAGGGTGGTGCGATGAGGCCGGCAACAGAGCTTGCCGAGGACTCTCCAGGTTTTCACGGTCGAGACGGTGTGTTCGTCCGAGGCGGTCGCGGAAGGTCGGATGGAAGACCACGACTGCTGCGAGGACCGGGGACGGGCTCCCTTCTAGGAGCAGATGAATGAGTCATTTTCATCCTGATCACGCTGGTCAGGATGGGCGCAGGAGGCGGGCTGGCCGGACAAGTTGGGAGTGAGGTGAGGCTCCCGGTAAGACAGCAGTCGACCAAGATCCGATGCCCCAACCGGAAGCCTCGATGCTGTCTTACCCTGCCGCGATTCCCCTGTCGAACCGCACCCTTACCCGTCTGGCCGAACTCATCCGCGCCCGCCGCGCCGAACGCCGCAGCCGGTGGCGGCGCCTCACGCCAAGACAGCAGGCACTGCTGGTACTGGCTCACCTGCGGAACGGGGACACCTACGCCCGCCTGGCCGCCGGCTTCGCCATCGGCACCACCACCGCCTGGCGGTACGTGCGCGAGTCGGTCGACCTGCTCGCCGCCTTGGCCGACGACGTCCAGGCTGCCGCGCTCCGGGCCGCCCGTCTGGCCTACGCCATCCTCGACGGCACGCTCATCCCGATCGACCGGGTCGCCGACCAGAAGCCCTACTACTCGGGCAAGCACAAGCGCCACGGGGTGAACGTCCAGGTCCTCGCCGACCCCGCCGGTCGCCTGGTGTGGGCCTCTCCGGCTCTCCCCGGGGCCGTGCACGACCTGACCGCATCCCGCATCGTGGGTCTGATCGACGCCCTGACCGCCAACGGCGTCGTCACCTTCGCCGACAAGGGCTACCAGGGCGCGGGAGGCACGGTCCGCACCCCGTTCAAGCGCCACCGACACCGTCCCCAGCTGTCGCGCGGGCAAAAGGACGTCAACCGCGCCCACGCACGCATCCGAGCCCTCGGCGAACGCGCCATTGCGACCCTGAAAGCGTGGAAGCTGCTGTCAAAGCTCCGCTGCTGCCCTCACCGCGCCACCCCGATCGTGCAGGCCGTCCTCGTCCTGCAAGCCGTCGAAGACGACCGCTACTCAGGATGAAAAAGGCTCAATACCTGGATGCGGGTGGAGGCTCGGACCGTGGTGCCGCGCGGGTCCGGGCCGGCGCTGACGATGTCGACGGTGGCGGCATCGCGCGTGTAGGTCTGCCAGCGGTAGGCCTCTTCGTCCACGTAGGCCTTGCCGAGCGGGCTGCCATCAGGGAGTCCGGCTTCCTGCCTGCGTTCCTCGTACTGGGTGCGTGCCTGCTCCAACAAGCGGTCGGCGTCGGGCCCTACCACCTGCTCCGTGATGGTGGGCTCGAACACCGCCGGGCCCCACTGTGAGCTTGCCCGGATGGCGATGTGCAGCGCGGCGAGCAGCGCACCCTCTCGGGTGTGGGAGAAGCCCTTGGCGCGGTCGTGGTCGAGCACGCGCGGGCCGTCGAGGTCCGACAGCGGCAGCCGTACTCCATGGAAGTCCTGCCAGGTGATGCGCGCCTGGCGGGCCGGGGGAGTCGGGGCTGGACGCCGGAGCCTGGCGGCGGGCCAGGCGCCGAGATCCTGGGACACCTCGCCTGTGCGCGCGTCCTCGAGTTGGGGTGTGGCGCGGGCCATCACCTCGCTCACCTTGTCGGAGTCCACGGCGCCACCGGAGTCGGCGTCGACATCTCCGAGAGGCAAATCGAACGGGCGCGCACGCACTATGGGCACCTGCCTGGGATCACCTTCGTCGCCGCCGACGCGGTTGCGTTCCTGGCATCGTCGTGCCATCCGTACGACGTCTGCTACTCCGTCTTCGGCGCCCTGGGGCTCACCTCGCCGAATGTGCTCGTGCCGTTGATCGCGCGGGCGCTGCGGCCTGGCGGAGTGTTGGCCTTCGCCGTTCCGCATCCCAGACGCAGTGACCGGGGCTGCACGTTGCTGTTGCCGTCGGGCGGCAGGGTGCCGATCCGCCGCTGGGAGCCGAGTGCGCTCGGATGGGTCGCGCTGCTGTCGGCACGCCCTGACCCGTAGCGACGAGCGGATCGTCCTGCTGCACCACACCTGGGCCGAACGCAACAACAACCGCGTCTCGTTCGTGGGCCTGCCCCTGCGCTGCGACCCCACCTGCCGCACGTCGACAAGACCGTCATTCGGCTCCTGACGCCCGAGCAGGTCATGAGCCGTTTGTGGAGCCAGCGAAACCCGAGCATGGAGCCTGCGCCGGGGACCGACCGAGGTCGGAGCCGAGACAGGTAGCTGTCACCGTGCCCGGTAGTGACGCACGCCTGCCAGTGTTGATTACTTAGAGTTGCTATTCGCGACTGTGAGTGATTGAGGTCTCGGGTTGGAGGACCATGCCTGTCCCCGTGCGACACACCGTGGCGGCCATCGCGGCGCTCCTGGCCACCACCCTTGCCGACGGAAACAGGCTGCGACACCCGCGCCAAGGTCCTGATCGAGGAAGCGCTCACCCCGCTTGTCGGTGGACCCCGCCGAAAAGGGCGCCCTGACTGCCATCGCCCAAACCTGCCCCGGCCAGCCGCTTCCCACCCCGGCTGCCCCTCTCGCGCCCCGCACCTGACAACCAACCAGTTACCGGCAACGAAAGGACCACCGTGCGCATCAGCACCACCACCGTCCTCGCGGTCACCACCTGCCTGGCAGGCGCTCTGGCCCTGGGACCGGCACCGGCTTCAGCCGCGCTGACCCGCGACCAAGACGTGATCAACAAGACCAGTGGCGGGCGGCTGGCGCTGTTGGGCGACAGCACCGCCGAGGGTGCGACCGCCATCACCCTGCGCGACCCTGCATGGAACTACCGCACCGAGGTGTGGGAGGACGACTCCACCTGGCAGGCCGATGGGACCGGCACCTACACCACCGTCTTGAAGAACCAAGCCGCCAACAAGTGCCTGCAGCCCGCAGCCGCCGCCCCCCAGCGCGGCACCACCATCATCGTGAAGACCTGCGACGGATCCGACCTGCAAAAGTGGATCCTGCAGGGCGAGAAGGTCGACGGGAAGTACACCGGCTGGTGGATCTGGCGGCCGAAGCTCAACAAGAACCTGGCCATGAAGCTGAACAGGTACAACGACGGCAGCTGGGACACCTTGCACCTGGACACCGCCTACCCCAGCTCCGACCGCCTGTGGCGCATCGCCCCCAACGACGCGCCCTGGCACCTCTGAGATCCCCGCTCGCCCTGGCGCGGGCGCTGCCGGGTGCCTGATCAGATTCCCGCTGCCTGCGGACCGCAATGATGAAAACGCCCAGGGATGGCTGCGAGAACGAAGAATGCAACGGCCCGCTCCCCCTGGCCCTTCTCTTCGAGTGGTCGTCGCAACACCCCAGTTGAGGGGGCGCGATGGACTCCGAGATTCGGGAGGACCGGGAACGCAGTCGAGGTCGCAGGGCTCTTTCCCGTGAACGGGCGGCATACTTGCGGCTCGTGCAGCAGGGCTTGAGCAACAAGGAGGCATGCCGGATCGTCGGCATCAACCTTCGGACCGGTCGGCGATGGCGTAACGGACGCAATCCGACCGGCAAGAACGTGGGGGCGCTACCGATCACATCGGCGGCGCCCCCAGACGTGCCTGGCCGCTACCTGAACGAGACCGAGCGGATCCACATCGCCGACCGGGTGCGGGAGAAGGCGTCGATCCGGGAGATCGCGCGCGAGCTGGGCCGTGCGCCCTCGACCATCAGCCGGGAGATCCGCCGCAACCGGCACCCCACCAATGGTCAGTACCGCCCGCACGCGGCGCAGGCCCGAGCCGACGCGCGCCGGCCCCGCCCCAAGCCCAGCAAGATCGGGCAGAACCCGGAGTTACGGGCATACATTCAAAAGCACCTGCACCAGCGCTGGAGCCCGGAACAGATCGTTCAGAGCCTGCGCAAGACCTTCCCCGAGCGGGCGGAGATAGCACGTGTGCCACGAAACCATCTACCTGGCGCTCTACGTTCAGGGCCGCGGCGAGCTGCGCCGCGAGCTGACCCGGCCGCTACGCACCGGCCGCGCTATGCGCAAGCCCCGTCGCCAGGCCCAGCAACGCCAGCCCCGCTACAGCGCCCCCATGGTGATGATCAGCGAGCGACCCGCCGAGGCTGATGACCGCGCCGTGCCCGGCCACTGGGAAGGTGACTGCATCATCGGCAAGAACGGCACCTCGGCGATCGGCACCCTGGTCGAGCGGACCACACGCTACGTGATGCTCGTACACCTGCCGATCGACCGCAGTGCCGAGCGCATGCGCGACGCTCTGGTGGAGACCATGGCCACGCTGCCGGCTCATCTCAAGCGCTCTTTGACCTGGGATCAGGGCAGCGAGATGGGCGCTCACCGGGCGTTCACGCTCGCTACCGACATCCCCGTCTACTTCTGCGACCCGGCCAGCCCTTGGCAGCGCGGCTCAAACGAGAACACGAACGGCCTGCTGCGTCAGTACTTCCCCAAAGGCACCGACCTGTCCGTGCACACCCGCCACCAGCTCGACGCCGTCGCCGCCGAGCTGAACTCCAGACCTCGCAAGACGCTCGGCTGGGAGACTCCTGCACAGCGCCTCACCGAGCTCATGACGGCCTGCCTCTGACCTGTGGGAGCAGCAGGACGGCCAGTGCTCCTGGTGGGCTAATCAGCCGCAGTAATCCCGGTTCTGCCCGTCGCGCTGCCCGACTTCAGCTCCTCGGACAGGAGCTGCAACAGGCCGGGCAGATGACGCTCGATGTCCTGCCTGGGCAGTGAGACGGCGCTGCCGTTGCCGTGGTCACGCTGCATGATCAGCCCCGCCTCGCGCAGCACCCGGAAGTGATGCGTGCGCGCGGCCTTCTTCACCGGCAGGTCGAACGAGCCGCAGGCACGCTCCCGGTCTTCGGGATCGGCCGCGAGTTCGGCCACGACCTGGCGGCGGGAGTCGTCGGCCAGCGCGCGGAACACCTTGCCCAGATCCATGGCTCACTCCTAGGTACGACTTGCATCATACCTGACCGATGGCTAGCGTTGGCAGGTATGAAAATCGTCGTACCTGAAGGAGGCGGGGCGGTCGGTATCTACGGCTTCGCCCGGCCGAAGCCCGAGCGCGCCGATGAGCTGGAGCGGCTGCTGCTGTCATTCGTGGAGCCGACCAGGGCCGAGCCTGGCTCGATGCAGTACCAGGTCCACCGCGACGTGGCTGATCCCAGCACGTTCGTGTTCTACGAACTGTGGCGGTCGGCCGACGACCTGCGCGCGCATCTCGCGCGTCCCGAACTCGCACACTTCCAGCAGCACCGCATGGACTACCTACGAGAAGACCTGGAGATCCACTGGCTGACACCCCTCAGCGTGACCCCCTGACCCCATTGTCAGCGTATCCACGCCGACAGGCTGAACAGAGTGACCGACCTTGGCCAGACACCCATCACATGCGTCGGTTCCCGAAGAATCTCGCCGCCGTCCGCATGGCATGAACAGGCAAGACGAACGGCCGCCCACTCCCCGCTATCGAGGGAGCGGGCGGCCATCGCCGCGACGCTCGGGGTCAGCGCGGACTTTCTTGCGGCTATGCTGACCGCTGACAGCAATTGATCAATTGTGTTGCGGCGACCCCTCAAATCCGCCCAGGGGGGCGGACGCGGGGGGCGACCGGCTCCTACGGGACCGCCCCCTGGCACGCTGCCGACCTCAACGCCCTCGCGCCGCTGACCCGGCTGCTGGCGGGGGCGCCGCTGCCCGCCAAGGCGAACCTCACCGTGCGATGGGCGAGGGCGGCCGACCGGGAGGCCGGATACGTGCACGTCGCCAACCCGCTCGCGCCGCCCGGGCCCCACCCCGGCCCGCTCTGGCCCGAGCCGACCCACGCCAGGGGGCGCGGATGAGCATGGATGTCCCATCGGGCGTGCGGCGGGTCGCCGAATCGCTGGACGACGTCCCCGCCTACGTGTACGACCTCGCCGGGCTCGCCCGCCACGCGGCGGCCGTACGGGCCGCCCTGGCGGGGACCGAACTCTGCTACGCCGTCAAGGCCAACCCCGACCCCGAGGTGCTGCGGGCGCTCGCGCCGTACGCGGACGGGTTCGAGGTCTCCTCCGGCGGCGAGTTCGAGCATGTCAGGGCGCTGCTGCCGGACGCCCGGCTGAGCTTCGGCGGGCCGGGCAAGACCGGCGCGGAGCTGGCCCTCGCCCCTTCGGCGTACCGGTGGCACGTCGAGAGCCCCGGCTGAACTACGGCGCCTGCGCGGCCCGGCGGACGTGCTGCTGCGGGTCAACCTCGACATGCCCGTCACCGGCGCGGCCCTCGCGATGGGCGGCGGCGCCACGCCGTTCGGCATGGACCCGGACGGGGTCGCCGAATGCCTCGCCCTGCTCGGCCGTCCCGCCCCCGCCGACGCCGCCTCACCCGGCCTTCCAGGGAGGCGCCCAGACGAGCTGTCGGGGCGGCTCTCGAACGGCCTTCCAGAGCCGCGGCCAGGTCACGTCTCAGCCGACCTCCCGGGCGAGCCGGACGAGCGGGGGGCGCTGCGGCTGCGGGGCGTCCACGCCCACCTCGCGAGCGGCCTGGCCGCCCCCGACCTGCTCACCCTCGCCGAGGCCGTCCTGGCGTACGGCAGAAGCCTGGGCCTGCGCGAGTTCAACCTCGGCGGCGGCATGGCCGTCTCCTACGCGCGTCCGAAGAGCGGTTCGACTGGGCGGCGTACGGCGCGGGCCTGCGGGCGCTGGCCCGCCCGGGCGAGACCCTGCGCGTGGAACCGGGACGAGCCCTGACGGCCTACTGCGGCTGGTATCTCACCACCGTGCTCGACGTGAAGCGCGTCCACGGGGAGCGCTTCGCCGTGCTCTCCGGCGGCACCGACCACCTCCGGACGCCGGTGACCAAGGGACACGACCAGCCGTTCGCCGTCCTCGCGAGGAGCGAGGAGGGCGAGGACGGCCCGGTGACCCTCGTGGGACGGCTCTGCACCCCCAAGGACGTCTTCGCCCGCCACGTCACCGCCGCACTCGCCGTCGGCGACGTCGTCGCCTTCGCAATGGCCGGCGCGTACGCCTGGAACATCTCCCACCACGACTTCCTCATGCACCCGAAACCCGAGTTCCACTACTTGAGCTGAGAGCCGAGAACCTTCGCGGAGTTGGCGAGGCGGGCCTCGTTGAGCGACCTGATGACGCCGAGCCGGGCACGATCGCGGTCGATGACCCGCTGCTGGGCCTCGGTGTAGACCGTGCGACGGACGTCGGAGTAGCCGGTCTCGGCCCGGCACTGCGCGTCCGCGACCGCCGTGTCGATCTCGGCCCGTGTGCCGCGTGGCTTGTCCGAATCCGCCCTTCTCAGGCGCTCACGTCGACCACGACGCGAACCGTGGCCTGGTCCGTCTCCGTGGTGCGGACCGTGAGAACGGCCTGCCAGCGACCCGGGAACGGCAGGTTCAGCTGGCCGATGTAGTGCCCGCCGGCGCCCTGGAGCTCCACCGGGATCGGCCCGAGGTCCCGGTCTGTGAGGGTCATGGCGGCGTGCACCTCCGGCACGTTGAGCGGCGCGCCGCTCGGGTCGAGCACCGACAGGTGCAGCTGCGCCGGCCCCACCTTGGGCGGAAATACCACGAGCAGCACCGCACCGCGCGAGGCGGGGCCGGAGCCGGCCGAGAACGGCACGGGTGTGGGCACAGCCGGCACCGGCGCCGCACGATTCGCGGGCGCCGCCGTCGAGCGGCGCTCGGCGTACGCCGAGCGGGCCGGCTCCATGGCGACCAACGCGGCGGACAGGCCGAGCACGACGGCGCCCACCGCCATCTCGGCCAGCAGCCGCCGGTAGAACGCGTAGAGCTGGTACGGGTCAGGGCCGCCGCGGCGCCGGTTGCCGCCCGCGCCGTAGTGGCGGGCGACCCATCCGCGGGCGGCGGCACCGAACGCGACCAGCACGACCACGAGGGCGACCTTCGCCAGCAGAACCCGGCCGTACGCGGTGGCGAACAGCGTCGGCGGCGACCCGACCTGCCGCCATGCCTGGAACAGGCCGGTGGCGACGATGAGCGCCACGCACACCAGCGCCGTGTGCGAGAACCGGGGCACCGCCACGCGCAGGGTCACGGCGTCGCGGGCCGGCACGTGCGTCATGGCGAGCGCGACGAGACCCCCGAGCCAGACCGAGACGGCGACGAGGTGCACGACGTCGACCGGCACGGCGAACCCGCCGGCCTCGCCCGTCACGCTGTGGTTCGCGATGCTCCAGGTCACGGCGAGCGCCGCGGCGGCCGCGAGCACCGCCGCCGCGGCCGTCCAACGCGTGCGGCGGTCCGGCGCGTCCGGGTAGCGGTTCAGCAGCCAGACGAGCGCGGGCGCCGCGGCGAGCAGCAGAGCGACGCGAATCCCGAGGGCACGGCCCAGGCCGGTGGCCCACGTCGTGGACAGCAGCCGCGGGTCGAAGGCACCCGCCACATCGCCGTCGGCCACGTACGGCCCGTACAACAGGCCGGAGGCGATCGCGGCGGCGAGGCTGACGCCCCAACCGGCCCACAACGCCCGCCGGGCCGGCCGTCGCCGCGCACCGGCCGGCCAGCACCACGCCAGGTAGAACGCGGTGCCGAGCAGCACGGCGAACCCTGCGAACGCGGCCCACCGGGCGGCGCCGTACGCCGTCGCGGCATCGCCGGAACGATCGCCCGGGGGCGTGACGCCGGCCGGGCGGCTGCCCGGCGTACCGACGGTGAACGTGTAGGCGCCCTGCACCGGGTGGCTGTCGGAGGACACCACCCGCCACGAGACGGTGTAGACGCCGTCGGCGAGTTTCCCGTTCAGCGGGGCCTCCACCGACGTGTCGTCGCCCACGCGGTGGACCGGTGCGCCGATGCCGATGCGGGCGCCGTCCGGGCCGAACAGCCGCACGCCGTCCGGCGGCACGGTCACGGGGTCGGTGAACTGCAGCAGCAGCGTCCGAGGGGAGTCCTGGTAGATCTGGCCGTTGGCCGGCGCGGCGTCGACCAGTTCCGCGTGCGCCCAGGCAGGGCTCGCCACCACGAGGGACACGGCGGTGGCGAACCCTGCGAGGAGGACGGCGAGCCCCGCGCCGCGCGCCCTGGTGCGGGTCACGGCGAGAGCCGCGCGGCGGTGTCCGCCTCCGCGAGCGGCGCGGAGGCCGGCACCGGGGTGCGCCGGCGCAGCCCGGTCGCGGCCGCCGTCAGCAGCGCGAGGGCGCCGAGCGCGAGGCCGGCCCAGCCGAGCAGGCGAGCGACGCCGTCGCCGGTGGGGGTGGGGGTGGGGGTGGCCGCGGCGGGCGCGTTGGCCTGCGCGTCCGCCGGCTTGACGTCGATCACCGGCGCCGGGTGTTCGGGCCGTGGCGCGCCGGCCTCCGGGATGTCGATCCAGCGGACGACCTCACCATTGCTGTAGGTCTGCAGCGCCTTGAACACGAGCTGGCCGGGCGTGGTGGGCAGCGGACCGAGGGACACCTCGAAGACCTGGAACTCGCCGGGCTTGATGGCGCCGCCCTCCCACACGATGCCCGTGACGGCCTTGTTGGCGGCCTCGTCGTCGTGCCCGGCGGACGCGGCGTTCGGCAGTTGCCGGGTGGCGACAGTGGCCGTCCAGCCCGGGACGGGGCGCAGGGAGACGCTGGTGAGCTGGGCGTTCTCCGGGAAGACGACCTCGACGCGGGTCGTTTTCGCGTCCGCGCGCTCGTCGGGCACCTTGAACGCGAACGTGCCGTAGCCGCCGGTGGTGGCGACCGAGGGGGAAACGGTGACGTGGGCCCACGCCGGCGAGGTGGGGGCGAGCAGGACGGCGACGCCGGCGACGAGCGTCGCGGCGACGACACGGATGGGCTTCATGCGCGGACTCCTTGCGCGTATCGGTATGTGGAGCCCGTGCCGGTCAGGTGCGCTCACGGCTGACCGGCACGGGTTCGGGGGCAGGTTCAGCCGGCGATTACGGCGTCACATTGACGATCGTCACGAGGCCGATCATGCCGTTGGGTCCCTCCGAGTGGGAGAAGATGTGGCAGTGCAGCATCCACTTCCCGGGCTCTTTGGGCTGGAACACGATGTCGTACGTCTGTCCGACGCCGACGTTGAGCGTGTCCACGGTGTACGGTGAGGCGAGCTTGTTGCCGTCTTGGGCCACGACCTGGAACGGCACCCCGTGCAGGTGCATCGGGTGGATCATCTCGGGGCCCGTGCCGATCAGCCGGACGTGGACCTTCTGGTTGACCGCCGCCGTCAGCGGCACGGTCGCCGGGTACGACTTGCCGTTCAAGGTGAACCCGTTGGAACCGTCGCCGATCTCGATGGTGTAGTGCTTGTCGGCGGCGATGTCGCCCAGCGTCGGGGTCACCAGGAGCGCGCCGTAGAGGCCCCGGCCGACCTGGCCGCCACCCATGTGCGAGTGGTACCAGTGCGTACCGGTCGACTTGGCGGTCCACTCGTACGTGTAGGTGTTGCCGGGCATGATGTGCGGCTGGGTGATGTCCGGCACGCCGTCCTGCGCGTTCGGCAGTTGCATGCCGTGCCAGTGCACCGCCGTGTGCTCCGGCAGGTCGTTCTGCACGATGACCCGCACCTGGTCGCCCTCGTTGACCTTGATGGTGGGGCCGGGCACTATGCCGTTGAACGTGTACGCCTGCTTCACCACCCCGGGCGAGACCTCCCAGTCGGTCTGCGACATGCACAGCTTGAACACCTTGACGGTGCCGACCAGATCGTAGGCGGCCAGCCGGGTGCCATCGCCCTGGTCGGCGCCGAGGACCGGCTTGTCGCAGGGCGCGGAGCCGGGCGGCGGCGTCGTCGGGGTGACGCTCGGGCTCGGGCTCGCGCCCGGGCTGCCACTCGGCGACGGGCTCGCGCTCGGTGAGCGGGACGGCGACGGGCTCGCGCTCGGTGACCGGGACGGCGACGGCGACGGCGGTGCCGTTCCGGCGTTGATGATGCCGGTCATGTACGGGTGGAAACTGCAGTAGTAGTTGTACGAGCCGGCGGCGGTGACGGTGACCATGAAGCTCGCCCCGGGCGGCAGGTCCGGGGACGTGAAGTCGCCGCGGATGGCGTGGACGGTACCGTCTGTCTCCTGGTTGACGAACGTGACCGTGTCGCCGGGTGCCAGCGTGAGCACGTCCGGCGTGAACGCGAAGTTCTTGATCGCGATCGTGTGGTTCGTGGCACTGTTCGCGGCCTTCGGCGCGAACAGTGCCACGCCGGAGACCAGCATCGAGAGCGCGATCACGCCGATCAGCATCAGCCGCCGTACCGGTGGCGAGGCGTCGGAGAGGGCACGCCGGAGGGCCGCGAAGGGCTCCGGCGCGGTCGTATCAGACATGGGTGTACTTCCTCGTCTACTGTGGAATGCACGCGCCCACGTGTCGGCGGCCGAATGGACCGGCGTGGGTGGTGCGCGATCGGGGGCCCTGGTCAGGGGGAGGGACCGTCCGCTTCACGGTCCCTCCCCCGCAGTGCGGGCCCGCAGTTACTCGCAGACCCCCTGGTTGATGGGGTTGAGCTGGGCACACGTGAGCTGGTCCGCCATCTCCGGCGTGGCGTTCTGCACCCAGCCGTTGTAGACGATCGGATAGGGGAAGACGCCCTGCCCGCCCATGCCGTTGTAGCCGGTCACGACGTCGTCCACGGCGGTGCCCGCGGCCGAGTCGAGAACCATCTTGCCGACGATTGTGGAGTCGGCGGGGTTGCCGTCGCCGTTGGGGTCAGGGTCGATCACGGCGAGGGTGTTGGCGAACTTGCTCGACACGTAGGCGTAGTAGCCGCCGCCGCGCTTGGCACCGAAGTTGATGCCGTGACAGCCGGAGTCGCACGGCAGGTACTTGATGACCTTGTCGGTCTTGGTGTCGATGACGGCGATGTTGCTCGTGAGCGTGTTCGCCACGAAAGCCACGTTGCCGTCAGGGCTGACCGGGATCTGGATCGGCAGGCCGCCGAAGCCCCCGGTCGTCGCCCCGGTCACCATGTCGTAGTTCGCCCACAGGTTGATGGCCTTGTAGCCGACGTTCGTGCCGCTGTCGGAGTGGCACGCCGGCCCGTCCAGCGAGATGCAGGAGACGCTCTGGCCGAGGAAGTTGGCCACGTAGTACTTCGAGGAGTCCGGCATCATGCCGGTCGCGATGGGCAGCTGCTCGGTCTGCACCTCCTGGATCGAGCCCGACGGCACGTCGACGATCGTCGAGTTGTTGTGGTTGACGTTCGGCGTGACCATGGTGTGCCCGTCGGCGCTCATCCAGTGCGCGTGCGGGTGGGCCGGTGTCTGGCCGGGACCCTGCACCAGGATGCGTCTGTCGATCTGCTTGGCACCGGGACTCAGTTCGACCACCGCGTTGCCGGCGTTGATGGCGACGTGGAGCTGGTCGGTGTCGGTCCGGGTCATCACATGGGATGGGTCCGGGCCGACCTGGATAGTTCGCACGAGCTTACCCGTGGTCCGGTCGAACACGGTCAGGCGGTCGGAGAACCATTCCGTCTGATAGATGTACTTTCCGTCGCGGTCCGACCACATATTGTGCGGGTTGTTGAGGTTGATCTGTGGTAGCGCCACCTTCCGGTCTACGGTCCAGTTCTGCACGTCGACCTTGGTCGCCGCGCCGGACTTGACCTTGCCGGCGTACTGCTCCATCTGGGTGTCGACCCAGAGCTCACCGACGCCGGGCACGCTCGGCCGCTGGGTTAGCGCGGGCAGCGTGACGCCCTCGTTGAACTTGCTGTTGTAGTACGCGTCGAGGCTCGGGATGATCACCGGCTGCTCGTTCGCGTCGTACTCCAGGATCGGCGCGGGCGGGTAGTAGGGGTTCCAGTTCTTGGTCTGCGTGTTGCTGTAGACCTGCCAGTTGTCGGGCGTGGTGATCCGGAAGAACTTCTGCACGAGCTCCTGCACCACGTCGGCCGAGCTGGGCACGACGATGCCGCCCTTGACGTTGACGTTGAGCTTCTTGCCGAAGTCCAGGCCGGGCGTGAGCGGGTCGTCCACGACCACAGCGCCGAGCATGTACGGGTGGATCTTGCAGGCCCACGCGTACAGGCCCGGTTCGGTCAGGTTGGCCTCGACGTTGCCGATGAACGCACTGTTCTGGTCGAGCGGCTGCGCGCCGACCGGCCAGATCAGGCTGGTCACCGAGTGGGCCGAGGCGGCCGCCGGTGCCGCCACCGCGAACTTCGCCTTCGGCGCGAGGCTCAGGTCCGCGGGCGCCAGCGCGGCGACCTCCTTGAGCGTGCGCATCAGGTCGAGCCCCACGGGCAGGCTGCCGAGCGGGACGGCGCTGCTGTCCGGCACCGTCGACAGCTGCTGGCTGAGCTGGTTGATCTGCGTCTTGGCACGCTGGATCGTTGGGTTCAGGAATCCGAGCGCGCCGCCCGCCGCGTCGACCGCCGAGTTGAGCTGGTCGAGGTTGAGCAGGCTGTTGACGTTCACACCGAGCTGGCCGACCAGCGGTGCGTTGCCGTTGAGCAGCGGCAGGTTGAGCAGGCCGCCGCCGAGATCGCCGTTGAGCAGCGTGTCGGTGTTCAGCGGCAGCGACGCGAGCTTGGTCCGCGGCGTCACGGCGACGCCGAGCGACCGCGTGCCGAACAGCGTCGCACCGGTGTCGAACCACGCACCCTGGTTGTCGGTGAGCGTGAATTGCACCGGCGTTCCTACGCCGATCGGAAGCGCCTGGGATGAGGAAGGATTGACCCCAATTGTTACGAAAACCAGGATCGGGGTCAGCAGCCAAGCCAGCCGTCGTCGATTGGCCCGGCGTCGGGCGGCGAGAATGCCGCGTGGGGGAGAATGCATGCACTCCTCCTGAAGTGGGGTGAGATCGATGACGCCAGCCGGATGTTTCACGCCGCGGCTAGGCGCAGTTAACTCGCCGTGAACGGGCGCTCACGCGCAACACGGTTACGAACGCCTCAACGTGGCGCGGCGGGGTCCGTGAATCGGGTTGGTTCAGTACCAAGCTCAGGTCGAACTGACCAGAGCGGGATTTGCGCCGCTCAGGCGACTGATGGACAAATACAACAGACGCAACAAACCCGAAACAAGCCGCGTAACGTGGCCCAACGGCCAGGGTCCACCGATTACTCCATTGCCGGCGACGGGACGCACGGCGTGACACACACCGGCACCCTTCACGACTCATGAGACGCCAAAGGCCGCGGGGGAGAAGGACCGCGCTGAGCTGGAAGACGAGCGTGATGTTCTCAAGCGCTCAGTTGTGAAGCGCTCCGGGTTGGGTGGAGGCTCTATGGGCTGACTCCAGCCACCGGTTGGGGCTGGTGTTGAGCGTAGTAGTTGGTCTCGTGTTCGGTCGGCGGGATATGCCCGATCGCGGTGTGCAGGCGCTGGTGGTTGAACCAGTCGACCCATTCGGCGGTGGCCACTTCGACGTCGGATAGGCCTTTCCAGGGCTTACGGGGTTTGATCAGTTCGGTCTTGTACAGGCCGATTTGCGATTCCATCAGTGCGTTGTCGAGGGCGTCGCCGACGGTGCCGATGGAGGCGTCGATGCCGGCCGCTGTCAGGTGGGCGGTAAAGGCGAAGGAGGTGTACTGGCTGCCGGCGTCGCTGTGATGGACCAGCCCGGGCCCAGCCGGGTGGCCAGTCCGGTCGCGCCGCCACAGCCTCATGTCCAGGGCGTCCAAGACGAGCTTGGCCCGCTTGGTGGTGGCAGCCGACCAGCCCACGATCGCCCGGGAGTACACATCGACGACGAACGCGACGTACACCACCCCGGCCCAGGTCATCACGTAGGTGAAGTCGGCGACCCAGCGCTGGTTGGGGCGCGTGGCGGAGAAGTCCCGCTGCAGCAGGTCGGCGGCACGTTCATGGCCGTCATCACGCACGGTGGTGCGGATCGTCGTGCCGCGGCGGGCGCCGTGCAGGCCGAGCTCGCGCATCAGCCGGGCGACGGTGCAGCGCGCCACCTCGATCCCTTCACGGTGCAGCTGCCGCCAGACTTTGCGGACCCCGTAGACGCCGTAGTTGTCGGCGTGGACCCGGCTGATGTGCTCTTTGACCTGTTCATCGCGTAGGGCGCGGGCGCTGGGCCGCCTGCTCTTGGCGGCGTAGTAGGTGCTGGCTGCGATCTTCACTCCGTGCGCGGTCAGCACACGGCAGATCGGCTCGACCCCGAACACCTGCTTGAACGCGTCGATGAACGCTACGAGCGCTTGTGTGGCCGGTCGAGCTCGGCCGCGAAGAAAGCCGATGCCGCCTTCAAGATCTCATTGGCGCGTCGCAGCTCAGCGACTTCCGCTCGCAGCCGCTTGATCTCCTCGGCCTCCGCGGTGGTCGTTCCTGGCCGCTGGCCTGCGTCGATCTCGGCCCGGCGGACCCATGTGCGCACCGTCTCAGCCGCGCCGATACCCAGCTTCGCCGCGACCGCCTTCATCGCGGCCCACTCCGTGGGGTAGTTCGGGCGGATCTCGGCGACCATGCGTACCGCACGCTCGCGAAGCTCTGCCGGGTAGGGGGACGGACGTGCCATGACTCGATCCTTTCAGGGAATCGAGCCTCCATCAGACCCGGAGCGCTTCACAATCCGAGCCGGGACGCGAGCAGCGGTACAGCTTCTGACGAAAGCTCTGCAGGACCAGCGACAGGGTTGGTTCTTCCGGCGTCAGATCTACGAGTGGTCCACCAGGACGGGTCTGCCCGACGCGCTCACCGAGGTGATCATCTCACTCTGCACCGTGGTGATGGCTGTGCATCACCCTTACGAAGCGGTGGTCTGCCTGCATCACATCGCGAGGCGGGAACATCAGGGGATTGCACGCGCACGCGGTGCTCTCACCCGGCTCGTACGCACGGACCGGCGTCTTCTCCGGCTGATGTTCGACCGGCTCGACTTTCAGTTCAGCGGCAACAACACATACAAGGCCGATCCCGACCTCTTCCTGGATCTGGCCGACCCGGACCTGCTGACCGCTACGGAGGGCCGGAGCAGGAGTCTCATCGCTCACGAAGCCGTACGAAAGCAGATGACGAACGGCTGGGACATGGTCTTCGGGCGACGGTCCGAGGACGTGTGGAGTCCTGCGGCTAGGCGATGGCTCCTTGCTGCCGGCAGGGGAGGGCCGCATCAGGGTGCGCTTCTCGACGTACTGATCAACGGTGGGGATCCTCATAATTATCCTCAAAAAGCGACTCCGGGAGCAGGGCTGAGCGGCTGATCTCCGTGATGTCCTCTGGCATGAGGCGTCGGTATACAGAGGGCGCTTTATCGCTAATCGTGCGGTTATCTGCTGCGGAAATGATGGCAAAGTTCGCAAGTGCGTTGATCGACTTGGGGTAAGCTCCGCCGCTTGCGAGATATGCGCGCGGAAAGCAGTGGTGATACTCCTTCCTGTTCGGCTCGGCCAGCACATCCTCAATGGGGACTAGCTCTCCGGAGATGAAGCTTCGGGGCCGAAGGGAAGCCAAGAGTAGAATCAAGGCTTTGCTAGCCACGCTCTTCCCCGAGAAGGCGTTTGATATGAAGAATGCCGGACCAAGCTTCAGATAGATATCCCCGGGCGCGCTTGGTTCGCCCTGCCTCAACTTCACCGCTTCGTCAAGATCGCGCTTAATGTTTCGTTGCGATTTCCGCTGTAGCGATGCGAGAATGCGCAGCGCCAGAACCAGCGAACCAGGGCTCTTCGCTGATAATCCGTTACGGGATCCGCTCCAGCGATAGAGAAAAATGCGGTGAGCGGAACAAGCATACTCGAGTACGGAAGGAATTTGAGGTGTCGCACATGAAAATTCGTGCGTACGAAGTCGATGGCCCTTCTAATCGCGTTCTCGACGTTAGGAAACGCATCCCGAACGCTTGCTCCATTGACATTCACCAAAGACGCAGGCGTCGGCTCCCGCATTAAGGCTGCCGCCGTGCATTTCATCATAAGGTCGCTGTCGTCGCCCACATCCTCAAATCCAAAGTCTGCGAACTCCTCAGCCAGATCTAGGAACCGTTGTTGCAGGTTGAATTCCTCGCTCCAGGTCCACGCAGTTAACAGCTGGAAGGTGTCGAGCGGGATTCCCATCCTATTTACCCGCTCAAACACAATAGCGACACTGGTGCGATCCTCTGTCTCGAACTTTTGGACAGGAATTAGGAGGGTAGGAATCGCTGTTGCACGCGCGCAATCTCGCGATACTTCGCCTCATCCAACTCTCTCGTGAGTAGCGAAAACTCCACCGGCTCAAGGAATGTCGATAGCGGAAAGTGGCGATCGGCTAAAATCTGGTCGTCAGTTAGGGCGACGAAACGCGAATCCTGAACATCGTCGACGGCTCCGAAGTCGTAATAGATGGGAAGCCATGTATCCGGGTCTGTGTCGGCAGGGACAAGGGTCCTTTGGAAGGCTGTTAATATCGCCATTATCCGCTGCTGGCCATCAAGCACATAATCGACAGGGTAATCTTTGTCCGGAGGAGGAAGGATGAACGATCCGAGGTGATTCTCGCGCGTGAGTCGCTCAGCTGTGCGCCATAGCAGAATAGAGCCTACTGGGAATTGCTTGTATATAGAATCCATGAGCAGCGCAGACCGCTGCGGCGGCCACACGAATTTCCGCTGAAAACCAGGAACGCGGATGGTGCCGTCGATGAGTCGGTCGATGATTGCCTGGATGCTTAAGTGGTCGCTCACGTTGTGTAGCCCATATGGAACCTCTGGGTAATGAAAGCCCCTGCGGATCGACACCCGTACGCCTCTGGTCCAATCAGGGCATTAGTGGGCAATTCGGCCGGGCTTGGCTTCAGGCCACTCGCTGACCGGTCGAGGAAACCGCGCCCTACACAGCCGAACAACCAGTGAGCCTTTTTCATCCTGAGTAGCGGTCGTCTTCGACGGCTTGCAGGACGAGGACGGCCTGCACGATCGGGGTGGCGCGGTGAGGGCAGCAGCGGAGCTTTGACAGCAACTTCCACGCTTTCAGGGTCGCAATGGCGCGTTCGCCGAGGGCTCGGATGCGTGCGTGGGCGCGGTTGACGTCCTTTTGCCCGCGCGACAGCTGGGGACGGTGTCGGTGGCGCTTGAACGGGGTGCGGACCGTGCCTCCCGCGCCCTGGTAGCCCTTGTCGGCGAAGGTGACGACGCCGTTGGCGGTCAGGGCGTCGATCAGACCCACGATGCGGGATGCGGTCAGGTCGTGCACGGCCCCGGGGAGAGCCGGAGAGGCCCACACCAGGCGACCGGCGGGGTCGGCGAGGACCTGGACGTTCACCCCGTGGCGCTTGTGCTTGCCCGAGTAGTAGGGCTTCTGGTCGGCGACCCGGTCGATCGGGATGAGCGTGCCGTCGAGGATGGCGTAGGCCAGACGGGCGGCCCGGAGCGCGGCAGCCTGGACGTCGTCGGCCAAGGCGGCGAGCAGGTCGACCGACTCGCGCACGTACCGCCAGGCGGTGGTGGTGCCGATGGCGAAGCCGGCGGCCAGGCGGGCGTAGGTGTCCCCGTTCCGCAGGTGAGCCAGTACCAGCAGTGCCTGCTGTCTTGGCGTGAGGCGCCGCCACCGGCTGCGGCGTTCGGCGCGGCGGGCGCGGATGAGTTCGGCCAGACGGGTAAGGGTGCGGTTCGACAGGGGAATCGCGGCAGGGTAAGACAGCATCGAGGCTTCCGGTTGGGGCATCGGATCTTGGTCGACTGCTGTCTTACCGGGAGCCTCACCTCACTCCCAACTTGTCCGGCCAGCCCGCCTCCTGCGCCCATCCTGACCAGCGTGATCAGGATGGAAATGACTCAGTAGGCGAGCAAGCTTGACTCCTACCTCTTGAAATACCGTTGAGCTGCGAAAACGTCACTCGAACGTCCTGGGGTCAAGAGCGTTCGTAGAACAGGCTCACGCAACAGTGCACGTGGTGGGTGACCTCAGTTCCGTTCTGGTTCCGCCCAAGGCCGTAAAACGTCGGAAGTCAGCAGGAGGCGCTGAGAGCCGTATTGCCAGGTCAGAGCACTACTCCATAGCATCCGCCCAGATGGAGAAGTGACAGGAGAGAGTTCGAGCTCTACTGCGGCATCTGAGGAAAGGAACCACGCCGGCGTGCCCGTTGCGTGCCCGTACGGTCGGCGGTCCGCAGGGAATCACGGGGACTCACGGTCGCTCGACCCGTATACCCCCAAGTCAGCGGTTTGGCAGCTTAGGCGGCGTGATGTTAAGAGACCTCCCGAGCTGCTAGCGCGCCATACCGCTCCTGGCAGCTATCGCGGCCGGGGGAGAGTGGTCCATACCGGACCGGGCACCTCTTCAGGCAGTTCGCAAAGCGTGAGGTTCGGCACGCCCAGGCTCCCTGGGGTGCACCAGGGGCACTTCACTCAGCAGCAGGGCCCAGCAGGCGCGGCTCCTCTCCAGGCTCGCCGTCGCAATAGTCGACCGGATCGCCGGAGCGGGCACAGGCCCGCAGCGATGAGATAAGCCCGTGCCCGTAGATCATCAGCGAATCCACCCGGCACCACCCTTCGTGTCGGGGATCACAACCGGCCCAGTCGGATCGTAATCAAGTCGACACAAGCTGTCATTAGCACGGGTGTTCGCGTCGTTCGGTCTGCACAGGCACCGTCCCTCTCTCGGAGCCGCCGGTAAGAGGGCGATGCCGGAGGTGTCCGCTGGGGACCATCCGGGGACCACACGCTATGCGCACAGCCGAACAACGGGCACGTGTGCTCACCTTGCCCTCGCGCCTCTGAATACGACTGAGCTGCAATAACGACTACACCAACGTCCTGGGGGTCAAGGGGTCGTGGGTTCAAATCCCGCCGTCCCGACACTGTTGTAGCAGGTCAAAGCCGCAGTTCCCAAGATCGGGGATTGTGGCTTTTCTGTTGTGTCACCCAGGTGTCATCAAGAGTCGCACTCCCGGACCGTGCCGCCCGGTGACGGATGTATGTCCAGCGTGTCACCGCATTCGCCGGTCCTGTGGCCGGGGGAGCGCCTTGTGTTCAAATGGACTGAGAGATCTACACCGTAAAGGACCCCGCTTCTGAGCGGTGCGAACTTGATCGACAACGCATCCGCAGGGGGAAGCCATCGCAGACGCCCGTGGCTGTTGTGGCGACCTTCCTGGCTACGGCTGTGACCGTCGTTCGCCAGACCGACGCCGAGTGACGCGGAAAGCTACGAGCCGCGGCCAGGGGAGCAGTGCGTTGTCACCTGTAGCGAGCATCGGTTAGTTCCGATCATGTCCGACGCCGACTTCACTCCGCTCCGTGTCGATGTCGTCGGCCCCGGCCACGGGTGTCTCGGGGACGAGGACCAGCATGGGCAGCGGCCCTCCGCCAGCATGGACGGTGCCGGGGCAGACCGCGTATGCGGGGGCCGGGGGCTCGTCCCCGGGGACGGGCTCGGGCACGTCGACCGCGACGATGCTGAAGTCCGCGCCGACGACGGACCAATGGTCGAGCGCGTCGTTCAGCAGGTCCCCGGCCTCCTGCTCGCTCATCTGGCCGAGGGCGTCGACGGCGTCGGTGCTGCCGGGATGCTCCTTCACATGGCGGGCGAGGTCCTGCCATGCGCTGGTCGTCGGCGAGGCGAGCACGCCCACGACGGGCACCAGCCCGTAGACGGCCCGGCGAGGGCGGCGACGGTCGCGCGGTCGGCCTGCGCTGGTCACACTGGAGACGCCGCCATTGATGCCAGCGAAGACGGTCAGCGGTTCGAGCTCCCTTGATCAGAAGAGGCTTTGCCCTCCCAGGAGAGCGGAGCCTCTTTTCTTGCCATGCGGGTGGTCGACCGCAACATCAGCGGCGGAAACCAGCCGCCCTTCGACGTAGGAGCTCGCGGTAGCCGGCCACCAGGTTGTAGGTGATGAATCCGGCCATGATGGCCAGGGCGGCGATGAGCGTTTTCCTGATCACAGCGGCCCTTGGGTCGGCTACCAGCAGTAGCGATCAGCTACGACAGGGAGCCTATGGGGCTGTGGCCAACTGCGGCGTCTCGCTCGGTTCAAGAGCCCATCAAGAGAGTGTGCGCGGATGCCTCTTGATCGGAGGTAGACGCTCCCCTGTGCGTGCCTTTCGTGAGCGTTGGGGCTGAGGGTGGGAGGCTGCATGTAAGCGCTCGTTGCGGGGGTGACGGGCGCCCGAACCCAGGCAAGACTTCGCACGGTTGGATCCTGGAGGACACTCGACGGCCCCGTCCTCTTCGACCCGGAGGGGCGGGGCCAGCTCTTTGCGTTTCACTTGGGCCGGGGGCAAGTGTCCCTGAAGGTGGACGGTGTTTGTGGTGTGCCCTCGGCACCTTCGTTGTTCGGACCTGACTGCTCGGCGGATAGCGTCGAAAGTGAGTCCGATAAGGCCCCTCTGCGGTACAGAAGGTCATCGAGTTCATCTCGCTCACCAGGGCCTCAGCGGACCCTGGAAGGCCCGTCCATGCATGGCGGCGACGGGCCTTCCGCATTCGCGACCGTTCTCGGAGGCTGGAGAAGGGGCGATCCCATGCCCAAGTACCTGATCCAGGCCACCTACACAGCAGAGGGCCTGAAGGGGGTGCTTCGAGAGGGAGGCACCGCGCGACGCCAAGTCGTGGACCGCATCGCGGAGAGCCTTGGGGGCCGCGTCGAGCAGATGTACTTCGCCTTCGGCGAGACCGACGTCTATGTCGTGGCCGACCTGCCCGGCAACGCGGCGTGCGCCGCCTGGGGCTTCACCGCCTCGGCATCTGGTGGATTGCGGACGAAGACCGTTGTCCTTCTGACGCCGGAAGAGATCGACGAGGCTACCAAGCAGCAGGTGCAATACCAGGCTCCCGGCGCATGACCTGCCTGCGCCTCCGGAGGTTCGCGCAAGGGTAATGACATCCGGAGATGCACTGGAAGGGTGACCATATGCAGCTCACTACTCCGGTCAAGAAGATCACGACTTCTAAGCCGTTTTGTGCCCTCGCAGGTGTCGGGCCCTATGCCGTCGCCAAGGCCGGCGAGGTCTACGAGGACTTGGCTGTCCGTGGCCGAAGGGTCGTCAGCAAGGCGAGCCGGGAGGCTGCGGAGGAGTTCGAGGAGACTGCCCACGAGTTGGAAGACGTCTCCAGGTCCGCTCGGCAAGCGCAGGGCAGGGAGAGGGCCGCTCAGCAAGCGCAGGACAGAGAGCGAGAGGCTGTTGTTTCGACGCCTCCCGCTCCGACGCCTGCTGCTCCACAGCCTCCGCAGCCGCAGGCGACTGCGGGGCGGAAGACCGCTCGGGGCAGCAGGACAACCCCAAAGGGGTGACACACGGCCATTGCGCACCACTTCTGAAGTGCCAAGGGGGCGGGCCTCGCCCGCCCCCTTCTAACGGGCCCTGATGCTTGCCATCGCGCGCATCTCCTCCGCGAGCTCCTCACGGGGATGGGCCCCGGCCACGTACGCGAGTTCGGCGGCCACTTCCGGGGTTGCCCTTGACCGGGTCTTGCCCGTGCCGACTGCGGCCGAAAGCGCCCGAGGTGGCAGGCTCATCCCGAGCGCACCTCCGATACGACGGGCTCCGAGAGATCCACCGGCACCCGCATGGAGTCGGGCGTCGTACCGATCCGGGTGAGCAGGAGCAGGTCGCCGATGAGCGACCCAGCATCGCCGTATCCCGCAGGGCGGCCACGATGGCCCCCGTGCGGTCCTTTGGATGCCGTAGCGCGTTTTCGAGCTGGGCGCGAATCCCGGCGATGGGGGTGCGCAACTCATGTGAGGCGTCGACGGCGAAGTGGCGCTCTTCGCCAGATCGAGCAGGCGGGCGTCGATAGGTCCTGGTGAACAGCTTCAGCGGCGACGGCTTCGGCCGGCTTACGGAAGGGACCTACGGGCTCGGGGGCCAAGAACAGCACAGTGGGAAGCGTCGGCAGCGATCGAACCCTACTTCAGAAGGGGCATGTGCGGGCATCGGGACAGCGTTTCGAACGCGAAGACGATCAATTGCTTCCGGTGTCCGCGAGCTGTGCTTCCTCGCCAAGCAGGCGAAGTAGTTCCGGCGCGGGCTTGGCCTTCTTCGAGCGGCCACGGGTCGCCTCAACGACGAGGTCATGCAGGCGGTTGAGCACCCGAATGCGGTGTTCCAGCAGCGCCACCTTGCCCTGCAGGAGAGCCTGCATACGATCGGAGGCGATGGTCGTGCGGTCCAGGGCCCATCGGCCCAGTTCCCCGATCTCCTCGAGTGTGAAGCCCATGTCCTTGAGCAGGAGCGCACCCTCTACGTAGAAGATGTACTCATGCGGGTAACGGCGGGTACCGCCGGCCGTACGCGTGGGCACCGGCAGGATGCCGAGCTCCTCGTAGTAGCGGATGGTGCGAGGAGAAACGCGCGCGCGTCTGGCCAGTTCGCCGATGCTGAGCAGCCCGCTCTCGATATGCTCCTTGCCGGATTCCTCCACCGGTGACTGAGGTTCCCCCGTCTTGCCGTCGGCGGCAGAGGGTGTCCTCCCTCGGGAGGAGGTACGTGCGGCCATCGGACTCCTTCCTTGTGCGAAGTTCCTTCTTAACGGGTAGCGTTAAGTTTAGCACCGGAAAGTGCCGGCAATGCCGCACAGTGCGGAGGAGCGCCGGTCTCTCCCGCTCAGAACCCAAGGTCTCGGCCGATGATCTCCTTCATGATCTCTGTCGTGCCGCCGAAGATGGTGTGGATGCGGGCGTCGCGCCAGGCACGGGAGATGGGGTACTCGTCCATGTAGCCGTAACCGCCGTGCAACTGGAGGCAGGCGTCGGTGGTGCGCTTCATCAGCTCGGTCGTCCACCACTTGGCCTTCGCGGCGTCCACCGGGCTGAGCGTTCCGGCGTTGAGTTCGAGGATCGCGCGATCCACGTAGACCTGGGCCAGTTCGATCTCGGTCGCCATCTCGGCCAGCATGAAGCGGCTGTTCTGGAAGCTGCCGATCTCCTGGCCGAACGCCTTGCGATCGTGACAGTACTGCACCGTCCACTCGAATGCGGCGCGTGCCGCGGCGACGGCCACGACGGCGATGGACAACCGCTCCTGCGGGAGGTTGCGCATCAGGTAGCCGAAGCCCATGTCCTGCTCGCCGAGCAGGTTCTCCGTGGGGACCCGCACGTTCTCGAAGATCAGCTCGGCCGTGTCCTGCGCGTGCATGCCGGCCTTGGCCAGTTTGCGGCCCCGGCGGAAGCCGGGCATGCCGCGCTCGACGACGAGCAGGCTGATGCCCCGGGCCCCGGCCGACGGGTCGGTCTTCGCGGCGACGATCACCATGTCGGAGTGGATGCCGTTGGTGATGAACGTCTTCGTGCCGTTGAGGACGTAGCAGTCACCCTCCCGGACCGCCGTTGTCCGCACCGCCTTCAGGTCGCTCCCCGCGCCGGGCTCGGTCATCGCGATCGCGCTCACGGTCTCGCCGGAGCAGAACCCGGGTAGCCAGCGCTGCTTCTGCTCATCGCTCGCGAGTTCAAGGAGGTACGGCGTGACCACGTCGTTGTGCAGGCCGAAGCCGGAGCTGAGGGAGGCGGCGCCGGCGCGGGCGAACTCCTCGACGAGCACCGCGTTGTAGCGGAAGTCCGGTTCGCCTCCACCGCCGTACTGGCTGGGCACGGCGATGCCGAGGAAGCCCGACTCTCCGGCCAGTCGCCACAGCTCCCGGTCCACCAGGCCCTCGGCCTCCCAGCGGTCGTACTCCGTGATGACGTGTCGCTTGATGAACTCTCGTACGGAGTCGCGGAAGTCATTGTGCTCGGCGTCGAAGAGAATGCGTTCCATCGTCAGCTCCGGCTTGGTCGTGGGGTTTCGCCCGGTCCGCCCTTTGTGAAGTCGCCGCTCCGCTCACTGACCCAGCGCAGCAGCTCCGGAACGGCGAGGCCCGAGGCGGTGGGGGATGAGGCGGCTTCTTTGACGAGCTCGTGCAGGCGGGTGAGCACCCGGATCCTGTGGTCGAGTTGGGAGACCTTCTCCTGGAGGAAAGCCTTCGTCCAGGTCGAGGCGGCGGCGCCGGTCAGCGCGAACCGGCCCAGTTCGGCGATCTCCACCAGCCCGAATCCGAGCTGTTTGAGGACGCGGGCGCCCTCCAGATAGAAGAGGTAGTCGGTCGAGTAACGGCGGGTCCCGCCGACCGTACGCTCGGGTTGCGGGAGGATGCCCAGCTCCTCGTAGTAGCGGATCGTGCGCGTGGACACGCCCGCCTGCCTGGCGAGGTCACCGATGTTCAGGGTGGGGTGCGCCTCGCCTCCGGCCGTGGGGGGACGGGAGTGGCAGGGCCGGCTCGGCGCCGCCCCGGTTCCTTGCGGCGGCAGGTCCATCAGGTGGTACCGCCGTCGGCGGGCCGGGAGCCTACCCAGATGTTGATCCGCGCCGAGACGACGGTCTCGTCGCGCTGGTTGAGGATGTCCTCCTTGATGGTCACCACACCGCCGGGGGCCTTGTCCTTCTTGTGGAGGACCTCCATCACCGGATGGATCGTCTCCCCGAAGAAGCAGGGGGCGAGGAACCTGACCTCCTCCATGCCCAGGAAGGCGATGACCCGGCCGGGCAGCAGCGGGATGAGCCCGGCGCCGCAGGACAGCACCAGCAGCCCGTGCGCGATGCGCTGCTTGAACGGCGTGGTCTTGGCGTACTCGGCGTCCATATGCAGGCCGAAGTGGTCACCCGTGACGCCGGCGAAGTTCACCACATGGGTCTCCGTGATGGTGAGACCGGTGAACACGCGCCTGTCACCGATGGCGAGTTCGTCGTAGTACCGGTCGAACATGCGGGCTCCTCGCCGTGCGCGACCGCGGGAGCGGTCAAAACAAAACTTGACGTTGAACGTTATATCGCATCATGATGCTCTCGTCCAATCACCCGGCCGCGAAGATCGGCACAGGGGTCGCGCAGTCCGCCGGGCACCGGCTCGGGGTGGCGGACCGGGCGCACAGATCCACCTACGGAGAGGTCGCAGAGTGGGACCAAACACGGCTTCGGTGAGCCGGTACCGGCTCAATGGGAAGTGGCGGACATCGGACGATGACCACACCCTCCCGGTGATCTCACCGGTGGACGGGTCCGTCGTCGGCAGCGTGCACGAGTACACGCATGAGGAGATCGACCTGGTCTTCGCGACCGCGCGGCAGGCCCAGCCGCACTGGTTCGCCCGCCCGCTGACGGAGCGCACCGATCTGCTCGTGCGGTTCGCCCACCGGCTCGCCGAGAAGGCGGCGGAGATCGGGGACCTGCTGATGATGGAGGTGGCCAAGGCGCGCAAGGACGCCAGGGACGAGGTGATCCGATCCGCCGACTACATCCGGCACACCGCGGAGGACACCAAACGGATCATCGGGGAGACGCAGTTCTCGGACGCCTTCCCGGGGCAGGCGCGAGACAAGCTGGCGATCGTCCATCGGGTCCCGCTCGGCACGGTCCTGGCCATCCCGCCGTTCAACTATCCGGTCAACCTGGCCGTTTCCAAGATCGCCCCCGCCCTGGCGACCGGCAACGCGGTCGTGCTCAAGCCTCCGTCGCAGGGGGCGCTGACAGCGCTGAAGGTGTGCGAGCTCGCCTACCAGGTCGGTATCCCGCCGGAGGTCCTTCAGGTGGTCACGGGCCGTGGCTCCCGCATCGGGGACTACCTGGTCCAGCACGAGGGCGTCAACATGATCACGTTCACGGGCTCCTCCGACACGGGCGCGGACCTGGCGCGCAAGGCCGGGATGGTCCCGCTGCTCCTGGAGTTGGGGGGAAAGGATCCGGCGATCGTGCTCGCCGACGCGGATCTCGAGGCCGCGGCCGACGACATCGTCGCGGGGGCCTTCTCGTACAGCGGCCAGCGCTGCACGGCGATCAAGCGGGTCCTCGTGATGGAAAGCGTGGCGGACCGGGTGGTCGCCGCCATCGCGGAGCGGACGGGGAGGCTCACCGTCGGCGACCCGCGAGAGGATGCCAAGATCACCCCGTTGGTCGATCCCGGGGCGGCGGCCGGTGCGGAGAAGATGGTTCAGGAGGCGTTGGCCCGAGGTGGTGTGCTGGTCCACGGCGGCACCCGCGAGGGCAATCTCATGCAGCCCACCGTGGTCGACCACGTCACCGAGGAGATGGACCTGGCCTGGGTGGAGCCCTTCGCTCCGGTGCTTCCCATCATCCGGGTGAGCAGCCCGGCGGAGGCGATCCGGCTCAGTAACCGGTCGGAGTACGGCCTGCAAGCCGCCGTCTTCACTCGTGACATCGACGCGGCGATCCAGATCGCGGCACGGCTCGACGTGGGCACCGTTCAGGTCAACGGGCGCACCGCCCGCGGCCCGGACCACTTTCCGTTCCTCGGCACCAAGGCGTCCGGCATGGGAACCCAGGGGGTGCGCCCGTCCATCGAGGCGATGACGCGGGTGAAGTCCCTGGTGGTGAATCTCCGCGCGAAGAATCTCGCGATGAACTGATCGGACGGGGTTGCCGGCCCACGACGCCAGCGGTCCGGGTGAGCGCGCTGCTCACCCGGACCGTCCCGGTGTGAGGACGCGACACCGGGCCGGACCCGGACGCGAAGCGGGGACGGACCTCTTTCAGAGACGACGCGCGAGTTCGTACGCCTGCCGCGTGGCGAAGGAGATGCGGCGCGGGGCGTAGGCGTCACCGAGGATGTGCAACTCGGGCACCCGGCCCCGCAGCGCCGTGTGCAGGGCGGCGTCGGCCTCGCCCCCGCACGCCAGCACCACCGAGTCGTAGCCGGCGTGCACGCGTTCGGCCCCCGAATAGACGTTGCGGGACACGACATGGCCCGGCTCGATGCCGGCCACCCGCTCCATCACCTCGACCCTGGCGCCCGCCGCACTGAGCTTGGCCAGTGGGGCACCGATGGAATAACGGCCCACCAGGGGTGCGATGGCGGGCGTCTGGTACAGCACGGTGACGTCCCTGCCGAGATCGGTCAGATGGCCCGCGATCGTGAGCGGCTGCATGTGGTCCTCCATGGCGACCACGAGAACCTTCCGGCCGACCTGCGCGCGGCCGAGCATCACCTCCCGTCCCTCGACCACGAACGGCTGGTCCACGCCCGGGATCGGGGGACGGCGGGCGCGGGCGCCGGTGGCGACCGCGACGACGTCGAACCCCGCGTCGGCCACCGCGTCGGCCACCGCCTCATGGCCCAGCTTGACGTCCACGCCGAGTTCGGCGAGCCGCCGCTCCTGAAAGGCCATGAAGTCCGCGTAGGCAGCGTTCTCGGCTGCCCGCGCGGCGACGCGCATCTGGCCGCCGATCTCGTCTTCGCGCTCCCACAGGGACACCCGGTGGCCGCGCTCGGCCAGCGAGGCCGCCAACTCCAGCCCGGCGGGCCCCGCGCCGGCGACGAGCACGCGCCTGGGGGATTCGGCCGGGGTCGGGGGCGGCTCGCTCTCACGTCCGGTGCGCGGGTTGACCGAGCAGCCGAAACGCATGCCCTCCACGGTGACCCGGTGCAGGCAGTCGTTCGTGCCGATGCAGGGCAGGATCTCGGCGGTCCGGCCGCCGCGGGCCTTCGCGACGAGGTCACCGTCGGCGAACATGGCGCGGGCCATCCCGACGACGTCGGCATGTCCCTCCTCGATGACGCGGGTGGCCGCGGCGACCGTCGCGACCCGGCCGGTGTAGACCACGGGGAGGTCCAGCGCCTGCTTGTACCGGCGGGCGAGTTCCGACCACCGCGCCACCGCATAGTGGTGCGGCTGAATGTAACTGGGCGACCCCCAGTTGTTGCCGACCACGCAGTGCAGGTAGTCGATGCTGCCGTCGGCCTCCAGCGAGGCCGCGATGGCGAGTCCTTCCTCCAGGTCGTAACCGCCCTCGAAGAACTCGTCCATGTTCAGCCGTACCCCCACTGTGAAGCCGGGGCCGACCTGTAGGCGGATACGGCGGACGACGTCGAGGAGCAGGCGCATCCTCCGGTCGTGGTCCCCGCCGTACTCGTCCTGCCGGTGGTTGGTGGCCGGGGAGAGGAAGAGCTGCAGCAGGTCCTCGTGATTGGCGTGCAGCTCCACCCCGTCGAGACCGGCCGCCTTGGCCTCACCGGCGGAGAAGGCGTACTCCTCGACCAGCCAGGCGATCTCGTCCGCCGTCATCTCGTGCGGCACCTGGTTGTTCGTGTAGTTCGCCAGCAGTCCCGAGGGTGACTGAGGCATCCCGCCCTGCATGATCAACTGCACCGAGGCGTACGCGCCGGCCGAGTGGATCGCCTCGGCGTACTGCCCGGCCCGCTCGCGAAACCGCGGCAGCCGGAAGACGCCGCGTACGGTGGCGCCGAGCCCCGTCGGCTCGAAGCCTGGAATGACCGGGTTGGCGATGAACCCGTTGAGTCCGCAGACCCAGGCGGCCCCGCTGTCCGCGCGCCGGCGCCAGTAGGCGAGATGAGCGGCCGCCTGCTTGTCGCCGCCGAACGGGTCGCCGGTCAGCCGCCCGTGCGGCGGCAGCATGATCCGGTTCCGCAGCTCCATGCCGCCGATGCGGATCGGCTGGAACAGTGGGTTGTCCCCGTCTGACATCGTGTTCTCCTCAGTGCGTGGCGGCGTGCCGCCCGGCGAGGCGGCCGAAGACCATGGCGGGGCCGAGGGTGCCGCCTGCGCCGCCGTAGACCATCCCGGTGGGGGCGGCCATCGCGTTGCCGGCCGCGTACAGCCCGCGGATGGCGGTGCCGTCCACCCTCAGCACCTGGCCGGTGGCGGTGGTCCGGGGGCCGCCCTTGGTGCCCAGCGTGCTCGCATGAACGCGCGTGGCGTAGAAGGGGCCGGTCGTGACGCGGCCGAGCGTCGCGTAGGGAGTGCCGTAGTGCGCCTGGTCTCCGCACCAGCCGTCGTAGACGCTCTCACCCCGGTTGAAGTCCGGATCGCGACCTGCCGCGACATGCTCGTCGAAGCGTCCGACGGTCGCGATCAGCTCGCCCGGAGGGACGCCGATCCGCTCCGCCAGCTCGCCCAGGCTGTCGGCGCGAAGCAGCCAGTCGGGGGCTCCGGCGCCCGGAGCGGTGCCGAAGACCCCGTACTTCGTCACACAAGCGTCGTCGAGGATGAGCCAGGCGGGGACGTTGGCGTAGCTGTACGACGTGATGTCGAAGGCGCGGAAGGCGGCGCCGAGCGCGTTGTAGTTGGCGGCCTCGTTGGTGAACCGGCGTCCCCGCGAGTTGACCATGAGCGTCCCCGGCAGGGTGCGCTCGCGCAGCAGCAGGGTCGGGGAGGCCGAGCCGTCCGCGGCCGGCGCCAGGACGACGGGCACCCACCACGCCTCGTGCATGACGCCGAGCCCGGCACCGAGCCGCATCGCCATGCGCAGCCCGTCCCCGGTGTTGCTCGGCGCTCCGGGAGGGTGGGCGACGGGACCGTGGAGGAAGTCCCGGACCAGCTCCGGTGCGTGTTCGAAACCGCCGGTGGCGATGATCACCGCCTTCCTGGCGCGTACCTCGTGGGACCCGGATGCGGACTCGAACCGGACCCCGGTGACGCGGTCGTCCTCCACCAGCAGTTCGACGGCCCGCGCCCCGGTGCGGGGCTCGACGCCCCGATCCAGACAGCCCTTCAGCAGGGCGGCCACCAGCCCGCGGCCCAGTCCTTCCCGGGAGGCGGCGGTGCGCCGCCGCATGAGGTCCGGGTCGATGACACCGGTCCCGCCCCCGCTGGGGATCTCGCTGATGTAGAGGCGGCGAGGAGCGCCCACCAGCAGGTCCTGCCATGCTCCCAGCCCCGTGGTGTCGACCAGTTCCGGCTCCAGCGACCGTCCTCCTCCGGGGAGACCGCCCGGGTGCTCGGGGTGATAGTCGGGGTAACGGGGTACCAGTTTGAGCCGGAGCGGCGTCTCGCGCTCCAGCCAGTCCAGCAGAGGCGCGACGTTGTCGACGAAGGCCTCCACCATCTCGGGCAGCATGCTCCCGTTGGACAGCGAGCGGAGGTAGGTCAGCGCCTGCTCGCGGCTGTCGCCGACCCCCGCCTCGGCGGCGTACTTGTTGTCCGGGAGCCAGACCACGCCGCCGGAGAGCGCGGTGGTCCCTCCAATCCGATCCGCCTTCTCCAGCAGACCCACCGAGGCGCCATCGCTCGCCGCCGCGAGCGCCGCAGTCAGCCCCGAGGCTCCCGTGCCCAGCACCACCACGTCGTATTCGTCCATGCGGACCTCCTCGATAGAGGAACAGGAATCTATCGTAGGTAACGTCTTACGTATAGAGTCAGATCTGCCGTGACTTCGGGAGGCTGACCTGCATGGCCGTTCAAGCGTCGAAGACAGCGCACCCGGCGGCCGGCGGGCGGGATGCCGGAGCTCCGCTGCGGAAATGGATCCTGCCCGTTCTACTGGTCATGGTCTCCGCCGCGGTCTCCCAGGGCTTCGTGCGCTTCACCTTCTCCTGCCTGCTGCCGGCGATGACCGGGGACATCCTCGGCTCCTACAGCCTGGCGGGCCTGTTCAGCGCCGCCAACCTGGGCGGTTATCTGGCCGGTGTGATCGTCGTGACGTCGCTGGCGCACCGCGTCGAGAGCACCAGGCTGCTCAAGGCGGGTCTGGCGCTGACCGTCGCCGGTGTGCTCCTGGTCGCCGTCGCACCCCGGACCCCCGTGCTCTTCCTGGGCATGGGCATGGCGGGGCTGTTCAGTGCGGGTGTGTGGATTCCCATCCCGGCGATCGTGGCCGCCCACGTGCCGCGGCGCCACCGCGGGGTCGCGTTCGGGCTGGCCACCGCGGGGTCGGGGGCCGGCCTCGCCCTCACCGGCCCGATGGTGACGCTGGTGCAGCGGGTCTTCGGCGACGATGCCTGGCGCCAGGTCTGGGGCCTGGAGGTCGCGATCTCGCTGGTGATTCTCATCCTGCAGTTGCTGCTCCTCAAGCCGGGCAGGGCCGCCCCCGTCGCCGCGGACCGGCTCCGGCGGCGCACGCCGCTGCGCACCGTCCTTCCCGGGGCCGACGTCCTGCTGGTCGCCTACTTCCTCTACGGAGTCGGTTTCAGCCTCTACACCAACTATCTGATCGCCGCCCTGCAGGAGGATCTGGGCTTCGCGCCCGCGGCGGCGACGGGGATGTTCTCCCTGCTGGGCCTCGCCAGCATCTTTGGCGGAGTCGTGGGTGGCCGGGTGTCCGACGTGTGGGGACGACGGGGGACGCTTGCGGTGATGATGATCCTGATCGGCCTGCTGGCTATGGTGGTCCCGCTGGGCTGGGGCGGTGTCCTGCATCTGTCCGCCTTCGCCTACGGACTGATCATGATGGGGATCGGCACCGTGCTGGTCGCCTACCTTGGCGACGTGCTGGGCCCGAAGGAGATCGGCACGGCGTTCGGTGTCGCGACCATGAGCCTGGGCCTGGCCCAACTGGTGGCTCCGCCCCTGGGCGGCTGGCTGGCCGATCGGACCGGTTCCTTCGACATCGTCTTCCACGTCGCCTGCGGGAGCGGGATCTTGGCCGGTGTCGCGATCTGTTGCCTGCCGAGCACCGGTAGGGCCGTGGTCCGGCGACGGGCAGCCCGCGGTCCGTCCGCATGAGTATGGCGTCCGCCGAGCGGCAGCGGCGCCGGTCGGCCCGTACGGGCGGCGGCGGGTGCGAGACGGCACATGTGGGGGAATCGGCAGGGGTGCGAGCCCGCGAGCCCGCGCCCATCTCCCCGCCGGTCCTGGTCTCAGTGGCCGGGGGCGGACACCTTGTCCGGGTCGATCTTGATGTCGATCAGGATGGGCCGGTCGCGGGTCGCGACGGCGGCGAGCGCCTCGTCGAGTTCGGCGAGGTTCCTTACGGTGAAACCCCGCCCTCCCAGGGCCGTGGCGACGTCGCCGAATTCGGGCCACCGGAACGTGGAGATGGCCGGATCCATGTTCTTGTTCCGGAACTGGATGTGCTCTGCGCCGTAGGCCGAGTCGTTGAACAGCACGACCACCAGGTCGATGTCGTGCCGGACGGCCGTGGAGAACTCCGCGAGGCCTCCCATCATGAAACCGCCGTCGCCGGTGACCAGCAGGGTGGGCCGCCCGGGTGCGCCGAGCGAGGCGCCGATGGCGTTGCCCATGCCGAGGCCGATCGAGCCGAAGTTCACTGTGTGCACGTAGGCGCGGGGCTCGGGGCAGTGCAGCAGCGTGAAGGCGTTGAAGATGAACCGGCCGCCGTCGAAGACCAGGGTGCGGTCGGCGGGAAAGGCCTGCTCGATCTTGAGCATGGCGGTGCGGATGTCGACGGTCTCGTCGGTGGACCGGTCCGTGAAGGCGTCGTCGGAGCGTTCAGCCAAGCGCTTGGCCAACTCCTCCGAGGCGAAGGAGGTGGGCGTGCTTCCGGCCTCATCCAGCCAGCTGACGATGGTGTCCGCCACGGTGGCCGCATCCCCGACGACGCCGGCCGTGCCGGGCGAGAACTGGTTGATCGCGTGACGGTCCAGGTCCACATGGACGACCTGCTTGCCGTCGACCAGCGCGCCCTCGGCGGTGGTCCACTTGTTGAGAGAGGCGCCGAAGGCTATCAGGCAGTCGCTCTGGCTGATCGTGTCGAGGGCGACCTCGTGGGACAGGGTGCCGCAGATGCCGAGGTCGAACCGCTCGCCGCGGAACAGGTCCTTGCCGCGCAACGTCGTGGCGACCGGAGCGCCGATGCGCTTGGCCAGCCGGAGCAGGGCCGCCCTGGCCTCGGGACGGGCGGCGCCCCGGCCGGCCAGCACCACGGGGCGGTTGGCGCTGGCGATGATGCCGACCGCGGCGTCCAGCGCCTCCTCGTCGGGGGCGACCGCCTGCGGCTCGACGAACCTGGGCGCGGTCCCACGGTAGGCGACGTCCTGCCACTGGAACTCCACTGGGACGTTGAGCACGATCGGCCGCTTCTCCAGCAGGGCGCGTCGTACGGCCATCGCCACGTCGTCGGCCACCGTCTCCGGGGAGCGAACCTGCTCGAACCCGGCGCCCGTCGGCATCACCACGTCGCGCTGCGAGATGTTCTGGAAGTTCTCCCGGTCCACCACGGCGGTGTCTCCGGCGACGAGCAGGACGGGGGTGTGGTCCTTCACGCTCTCCACCAGCGCGGTGACCGTGTTGGTGAGCGCAGGGCCGTGGGTCACCGTCGCGACGCCGAGCCGGCCCGAGGTGCGGGCGTATCCGTTGGCGGCGAGGACCGCGCCGGCCTCGTTCGAGCAGGAGTAGTACCGCCCGCCGGCCGCCCGCTGGAAGCTGTCCATCATGTACAGGTTGGCGTCGCCGAGGACACCGAAGATCGTCGTCACGCCATGGTCGGCAAGGGCGCGGGCGATCGCTTCATGAAACAGCATCGAAGCTCCTAATTAGATCCCCTCGCACCATCCCAAAATCTTCCCTTGTACGTCAATAGATAGATTTGATATCTGAATAGCGAGACGAGAGAGAGGAGCCGGGAATGACCGATCGCTTTGACGTGATCGTGCTCGGCACGGGAGCCGCGGGGCTCACCGCGGCGGTCACGGCGGCCAAGGGCGGCGCGCGCGTGGGCCTGTTCGAGAAGGCCCACGAGGTCGGCGGGACTGCGGCCTGGTCGGGCGGGCACGTGTGGATTCCCTGCAATCCCCACCAGGCCGCGATAGGCGTGACGGACAGCGAGGTGGAAGCCTTCGAGTACATCATGTCGCTGTCGCGGGACCTGCTGGAGGTGCGCCTGATCCGCGCCTACCTCAAGGCCGGCCCGGAGATGGTGCGGTTCCTGGACGCGCAGGCCGGCACGGAGTTCTACGCCGTCCCCGACTTCCCCGACTATCACCCCGAGCACCCGGGGGGAAAGCCGGGAGGCGGCCGCACGATCGAGTGCCCCCTCTTCCCCTTCGACGAGCTGGGGGAGTGGCAGGAGAAGGTCACCCATACCCCGTACTACTCCAGCGAGCACCTCACCATGAGCGAGACCCCGCTGGGCGCGGCCGTCCCGCGGGCGCCGTCGAAGGAGGAGCTCGCCCGCCGCGCGATCCGCGACGAGCGCGGCCGCGGCCAGGCTCTGATCGGCCGGCTGCTGAAGGCGCTTCTCGACGCCGGCGTACGGCCGAATCTGGAGCACCGCGCCCGCGAACTGGTCGTCGAGGACGGCAGAGTGGCAGGCGTGCGCTTTGACACCCCCTCCGGCCCTCGTGAGGTGCGTGCCGAGCGCGGCGTGGTCCTGGCAACGGGCGGCTTCGAGTGGAACGAGGACTACAAGCGGGCGTTCCTGCGCGGCCCGCTCACCCATCCCGTGTCCATGAAGACCAACACCGGCGACGGCCTCTACATGGCCATGAAGGCCGGGGCGATGCTCGGCAACATGCGGGAGGCCTGGTGGATCCCCGCCGCCGATCTGCCCGAGGGCATCAACTCCATGAACCGCGCGATGATCACGGCAGACCGGTGCAGGCCCCGCTCCATCATGGTCAACCGGAGGGGACGCCGCTTCACCAACGAGGCCGCCAACTACAACGCGTTCGGCGGCGCCTTCCACGTGGAGGACGTGAGCGCCTTCGACTACGCCAACCTGCCCTCCTGGCTGATCTTCGACCAGGGATACCTGCGGGCGTACGGCACGGTGGGACCCCACCCGGCAGGGGAGGAGCCCCCGGCGTGGCTGAAGGGGTTCGCCACGCTGGAGGAGCTCGCGGAGGAGCTCGGGATGCCGACCGAGGAGCTCACGGCGACCGTACGGCGCTGGAACGAGAACGTGGCCAAGGGCGTCGATCCCGACTTCCACCGCGGGGAGAGCGCCCACGACCGCTGGTGGGGTGACCCTGCCTACAAGGGGGAGGTCCGCGGCACCCTTGGGCCCGTCGATGAGCCCCCCTACTACGCGATCAGGGTCGTCAGCGGCGCACTCGGCACCAAGGGCGGCCCCCGGGTGGATCCGCACGCCCGGGTGCTCGACCTCGACGGGCAGGTCGTCGAAGGGCTGTACGCGGCCGGCAACGTGATGGCCTCGCCGTTCGGCATGACGTACGGCGGCGCCGGGGGGACCCTCGGCCCGGCCATGGTCTTCGGCTATCTGGCGGCCCGCCATCTGACCGGTGGCGCGGTCTGAACCCACGTACGCGAAGAAGGGGAGGTGCCGGGTGATCCAGGTACCTCCCCTCACGCGTTCTCCCCTCTACCGGCCGAGATACGAGGTCTCGATCTCCGGCCAGCGCTCCTCCAGTTCCTCGGCCGTGCCCTGGGTGCGCACGCGGCCACCGGCGAGCACGTAGCCGCGCTGGGCGTACTTCAGCGCCAGATGGACGTGCTGCTCCACCATCAGCACCGCGAGCCCGCTGGAGGCCGCGATCTCCCGTAGTGCGGAGAACAGCCGTTCCACGACCACCGGGGCCAGCCCCATCGACATCTCGTCCACCAGCAGCACCTGCGGGTCGGCGGCGAGCGCCCGCCCCAGGGCGAGCATCTGCTGCTCGCCGCCGGAGAGCACGCCGGCCCTTCTGTTGCGCCGTTTCTTCAGCTCGGGGAAGAGCTCCAGAACATCCAGACCACCCGGTCTGGCGCACAGCCGGAGATGCTCGTCGACCGTCAGCGACGGGAACAGCGAACGGTCCCCGGGGATGTGCGCCAGCCGCCTGCGGGCGATGACGTGCGGGCTGAGCCGCAGCAACGATCTGCCGCCCAGCCTGATGTCGCCCGCCGAGACCTTCGCCATGCCGGAGCAGGCCAGCAACGTGGTCGTCTTGCCCGCCCCGTTGGGACCCAGCAGACTGACGATCTCCTTCGCGGCCACCGAGACGGTGACGTCCTGCAGCACCCTGATCGGGCCGTAGCCGGCGCTGAGCCCGGTGATCTCCAGAGCCGCGGGGCCGGCTCCGGCCGCGGTCATGCCTCACCTCCGGCAGGATTCCGCGTGGTGCCGCCCGTGCCCAGGTAGGCGCGGGCGACCTCGGGGTTCTCACGTACGGCCGCGGGCGTCCCCGAGGCGATCTTCTTGCCGAAGTCGAGCACCTGGATGACGTCGCAGACGTTCATGATGAGGTCGACGTCGTGGTCCACGAGCAGGACGGTCGTCGTCCCGTCGTCGACGAGCCGCCTCAGCTTGGCGCCGAAACGCTGTGACTCCCCGGCGTCCAGCCCGGCGGCCGGCTCGTCGAGCAGGAGCAACCGGGGTCCGGCCGCCAGGGCGCGGGCGACGGAGACCAGCCGGGCAGTGCCGGTGGTCAGCTCCGACGGGTACCTGTCCGCCGTCCAGCCGACCTCCATCCGCTCCAGCGCGTACGCCACCGGGTCGGCCTGCGGGCCCCCCGCGTGGACGCGGGCGTAGGTCTGCAGGTTCTCCCGCACGGTGAGCTCCATGAAGAGCTCCAGCGACTGGAAGGTGCGAACGATGCCCGCCCGGCTGCGGCGGTACGCCGGCCAGGAGGCGATGCTCTCCCCGTTCAGGCGGATGTCGCCCGAGGAGCGGACCATTCCGGTGATGGCGTCGATCATGGTGGTTTTCCCGGCCCCGTTGGGGCCGATCAGGCCCACCAGGGTGCCGGGCTCGATCGCGAAGCCGACCGAGTCCACGGCGGTGACACCGCCGTAGCGGACGGTCACCCGGTCGAGTTCGAGCAGGCTCATCCTCGGTCCTCCCGCGTCAGCTCTTCGGCGGGTTGCCGGCGATCCACGCCAGGTCACCCTGGATGTCGATGTACCTGGCCAGGTGGCCGGGGTCCTGGATCATCGCGGGGACGAACTTCCCGTCCTTGTACTCGAGCATCAGCGTGTACGGGTTGCGGACCTGGGGCATGTCCGCCGGGGCGTTCGCCGGGTCGGTGCCGTGGGTGAGGAAGCCCTTCCACGGCTTGCCCTCCCTGAGCGCGGCCAGCACGGACTCCTTCGTGATGTCTCCCTGGACGGAGGACAGGACGTCGTACGCGTACTGCATGGAGGAGGCCGCGACCGCGGTCTGGCCGGTCAGGTCGAGGTCGGGCGCGTACTTCGCGAGCACGTCCCGGTAGGTCTTGGCGTCCTCGTTGTCGTAGTCGGACGGCACGGAGGCGAAGGCGTAGAAGATGCCGGTGGCGGCGTCGCCCGCGGCCTCGAAGACCTTCTTGGTGCCCGCCGTGGAGGACACGCCCACCCGGGCCGTGACGCCGGTGTTCTTGACCGCCTGGAACATGCGGGGCGCGGGACCCTCGCCCACGGCCAGGATGATCGCGTCGGGCTTCTCCCCCGCGATCTTCGAGATCGCCGGGGTGAAGTCCGCGGCCGAGGCGTCGAACTCGGTCATGTAGTACCCGGTCCCGCCCAGCGCCTCCCACTGCTTCTTCAGGGCGAGGCCGACCTGCTGGCCGGAGGGCGTGTTGCTGTAGGCGACCGCTAGCTTCTTGGCGCCCGTCGCCGCGAAGAACACGGCCAGCCCCGGGTAGGAACCCGCGGCGCCGGGGGTCGCCGGGAAGTTGTATGGGCTCGTGTACTCGCTGGCGGTCACCGGCCACCCGCCGATGTTGGCCATTCCGGCCTTCTCCATGGCGGGCAGGGCGTTGGCGCCGAAGGACAGCGAGGAGTTGTTCACCAGCGCGACCACGCCGGAGTCGATCAGGTTGTTCAGGCACTGGGAGGTCTTGGCCGGGTCGCCGTGGTCGTCGCAGGTCTCCACCACGACCGGGCGCCCCTTGACGCCGCCGAGGTCCTCGTTGATGTGGGACGCCCACGCCTCGTTGATCTTCTTTACCGAGCCGTTGTCCCAGGCCGGGTTCGTGATGGTCAGGATGGAACCGAGCTTGATCGGCTCTCCCTTGAGCCCGCCCGTGCTGGCGGAGGTGTCGGCGGCGTTCCCGCCCCCGCAGGCGGTCAGCGTGAGCGTCAGGAGGGTGCCGGCCGCGCCGCGCACGAGGGCGCCGCGGCGGATGGTCGTGCTCATGATATCGGGACTCCTTGTCATTTCGCGGGTACGGACGGCTTGAGCGGGGATGCCCGGTCCTCGCCGTCGTCGGGGGGCGGGGAGTCGGAGACGGCCGGTGTGGTGCGCCGGCGCCTGCGCTCCCGGATGGTGTGCACGGTCGAGGCCATGCCGTCGGGATGGGCCTGGACCGCCAGCAGCAGGGCGCCGCCGGCGATGACCAGCTGATAGGCGTCGGCGCCCCAGGTCGCGAGCAGCTGGGAGAACAGGCCTCCGCCGGCGCCGAGGCCGGCGAAGATCGCGCCGCTGACCATGCCGATCCCGCCGATGTACGCCATGGCGATCACGTGCAGCGACTCGAACACCGTGAACCGCTCGAACGCGAAGACGTTCGCCTGGTAGCCCAGGAGGGAGCCGCCGACGCCGGCCACGAACGCCGACAGGGCGAAGGCGGCCAGCTTGAACCGCTTGATGTTGATGCCCGCGGCCACCGCGGCGGCCTCGTTCTCGCGCACGGCCAGCGCGCGACGGCCGAAGGCCGATACCCGCAGCGCCGCCACCAGGGATGCCGTGGCGATGACGATCACGAGAGTGACCACCGCGAATCCGGTATCGCCGAGCTCCATGCCGAAGAGCGTGGGGGAGGCCACACGATTGAAGCCCTGGTCGCCGAACAGCCGGCCGTCCGAGAAGATCGCGACCTGGCACATGTAGGCGGCGCTCAGGGTCACCAGCGCGAGGCTCGGCCCCCGCACCCGCAGCGAGGGCAGGCCCACCAGCAGGCCCAGTGCCATGGCCAGCGCGCCGCTGAGCAGGAGCACCAGCGGGAACGGCAGCCCGTGGCCGGACAGCAGGGCCGTCATCATGCCGCCGAAGCCGGCGAAGGCGACCTGGGCGAGGGAGATCTGGCCGATGAAGCCGGTCACCAGCACCGCCGACAGGGCGATCAGGATTCCGGCGAGGCTGACCACGCCGGCCGACAGCCAGGAGGGGCGGACGTTGTAGATGAACACCAGGCCCAGCACGAGGGCGACGATCGGGCCCGTCACCCGGTAGCGCGGGGGCGGACTGATCGGCAGGCGGCCGCGGACCACCTCGCCGCGGGCCGGCAGCAGGCGGCCGGAGAAGATCATCGCGAGGATGACCATCAGTGCGGGGATGGCCTGGGAACGGCCGGGACCGGTCCACAGCCATGTGTACCAGGCGCCTTCGGCGCCGGTGACCAGCTGCAGCGCCGACTCGACCATGCCGAGACCCAGGCCGGCCGCGACGGCGACGCCGAACGAGGTGAAGCGGGCGATCAGAGCGGCGGCGAAGACGGGCACCACCAGCAGGGTCAGTGCCTTGGCGTCCAAACCCGCGATCGGGCTCAGCATCACCCCGGCGACGGCCGCGAGGACGAAGCCCACGGCCCAGGTCAGGGTGCCGATGAGGACAGGCGACAGGCCGCTGAGCGAGGCGCCCTTCTCGCTGTCGGAGATCGCACGGATCGCGAGGCCGATCCGGGTGCGGCGGGAGACCAGCCCGAGGGCCACCGCCAAGACGACGGCCACCGCGGCCAGGACGAGCCGGTCCGCCGGCATGTTGATGCCGAGGACGCTGATCGGCGCGGCCGGCACGACGGAGACCGGCGTTCTCGTCTGCACGTCGAACAGGAGCGTCGCCAGACCCTGCAGCAGCAGGAGCAGCGCCAGCGTGGAAGTGATCCTGGCGAGCACAGGGGAGTTCCGCAGCTGCCGCATCACCAGGAGGTAGAACGCCAGTCCCAGCACGACGGCGAAGGCCAGGGTGATCAGCGCCGCCACCGGGGTGGGCAGCCCGAGGTCGTCGCGGAGCGCGAAGAAGACGTAGGCGCAGATCATGGCCACCGCGCCCTGGGAGAAGTTGAGGACCCCCGTTCCGCGGTAGATCGTCACCAGGCCCAGTGCGAGGAGCGCGTAGGCGCCTCCGAGCCCCAGCCCCAGGATCGCGAATTGAAGCACAGACATCTGGAGTCCTGTCGTCGGGCGTTGTGAATCGAGTGGAGAGAAAGTATTTTCTTTGACGTTGAACGTCAATAGCTATATTTATTCCCGATCAAGGAACCGAGGGAGCATCCCATGTCCGATGCGGCCGCCGTACAGGTTCTGGAGCAGGAGAAGCGCCGATGGGCGGCGTTGCTCGGCTCCGACGTCGTCACCCTGAAGGAACTGTTCGAGGAACGAATGATCTACACCCACTCCAACGCGATGCTGGACTCCAAGGACAGCTACATTGGGGCGCTCGAAAGTGGCGCCGTCGCCTACACGGGGGTCCGGGTGACCGATGAGCAGGTGCGCGTCTTCGGCGGCACCGCCGTGGTCACCGGCGCGGTGGTGATCGACGCCAGGGCGGGCGGGCGTGACCTGCGCACCCACGCTCGTTACAGCGCGGTCTGGGCCGAGCAGGACGGCCGGTGGCGTTTCGTTTGCTGGCACTCCACCCCGATCCCGGGATGAGCGCCGCTCCCGATGGAGCGGCCGCCTACCCCGCCACGTCGGTGAAGCCGGCCGGAGGCAGCGGGTGCCGGAACAGGTCGCACGCGTTGCGGAAGGTAACCGCCTCGGCCACCCGCGCGGGCAGCTTCTCGAACTGCATGTGCAGGATTTCCTGCGTGTCCGGCCAGGAGGAGTCGGCGTGCGGGTAATCGGCCTCGTACATGACGTGGGACAGCACGGGATCCTCCAACCGGCCGATCGTGCGCGGGTCGTAGTACGCGGCGAACCAGAAATTGCGTAGCAGCACCTCGCGGGGGGTGATGTCGATCCCGGTCCAGGTGTCGGTCATCCCCCCGGGCACGTACTCGCTGGCGATGTAGTCGAGCCGGTCGAGCAGCATCGGCAGCCATCCGATGCCTCCTTCGGACAGCACCAGCTTCAAGCCGGGGAACCGGACGGGGATCTTGGCGAAGATCCAGTCCACGGCCGAGGACAGCGCGCTCACGGTGAACAGTGCCGACAGGACCTCCGAGGGGGAGTCCTCACTTGGCAGCATGGTCTTCCCGGAGGAGCCGACATGGAGGTTGATGACCGTGCCGGTCTCTTCGCAGGCGCGGAAGAACGGGTCCCAGTAGTCCGTGTACAGGCTGGGCAGGCCCAGCGACTCGGGGTTCTCGCTGAAGGTCACCGAATGGAAGCCGCGCGCGGCATTGCGGCGGATCTCCCCGGCGGCCAGCTCGGCGTCCCACAGGCAGCTGACCTGGCTGGGGATCAGCCGGTCGGGGTGGGCGCCTGCCCAGCCGTCCAGAACCCACTGGTTGTACGCTCGCAGGCTCGCCAGGCCCAGCTCGCGGTCCTTCATGCGCATGAACCGCCAGCCGGCGAAGCCGAACACCATGGAGGGGAAGCAGAGCGAGGCGTAGATGCCTGCGACGTCCATGTCGCGGATGCGGGCATCCACGTCCCAGGCCCCGCGACGCATCTGGTCGAACCGCACCGGGCCGGTGTACATGTCGGCGGCGTCCCAGCTCTTCATCACGTTGCCGCCGCTGATCGGCACCCGCTCGTCCTCGAAGAGCCAGTACTCCATTCCGTCGTCGTCCTCGGCGATCCGGGGCGCGCGGTCCTGGAGGCGGCCGGGCAGCCGGCCCTCGAAGGTGTCGCGCGGCTCCAGAAGATGGTCGTCCACCGAGACCAGGGGCCAGTGGCGGCGGCGGGGCTCGGGATCGGCCGCGAGGGGCGGGGGACCCGTCTGCTTGCGATGGGCGGCGATGAACTTGTCGATGTCGGCCAAGGCTTCACCTCTCGATGAGCTGGGAGGGCGCCCGTACGGCGCTTTCCCGGTGGTGGTCGAGGGTCTGAGAGGTGCGTGGCGAGCCTCCCCCGATGGCGGCCGCGCAGCGGAGGGCGTCAGTTGTCGCCGGCGACCCGTACGTGCCTGAGCACGCGGCGCTCGGACAGGTCCCATTCGGTCGCCCGATGCAGCATGCAGCGGTTGTCCCACACCACGACGTCCCCAGGCCGCCACTGGTGGTAATAGACGCGCGGCGCGCGGCAGGCGGCTTCGAGCAGGCGCTCCAGCAGCCGCCGGCCCTCGTCGACGGGCAGCTCTTCGATCTGGCAGGCGTGCCGTCCGATGAACAGGGCCTTCCGGCCCGTCACCGGATGGGCCCGGACGATCTCGTGCCAGGCCCCCGCCATCTCGCTGGGCACCGCGGCCGGTGACGTGTCGGTCGCCCCGGCCGCGGCCTGGGAGTACTCCAAGGAGTGGTAGGCCGTCAGCCCCTCCAGGCGGTCCTTCTCCTCATCGGTCAGTGCGTCGTACGCCGCGCGCATGTCGGCGTAGCCGGTCTGGCCTCCCCTCGACGGCGCCTCGATCGCGTTCAGAATCGATGCTTTGGCGGTGACGCGCTTGAACGAGCTGTCGGAGTGCCACCCCTCGTTGCCACCCAGATAACGGACCTGGGGGTGGTTCCTGTCGGTGATGTGCACCCCGTTGTCGTCCACGTTGGAGATGTCGAGCACGATCGGCTTGCCGACGAAGTCGCCGCGCATCGTCTGGTCGCTCTGCCTCTCGATCTCGCCGAAGCGCCGGGCGAAGGCGACGTGCTCGTCCCTGGTCAGGCTCTGCCCATGGAAGACCAGGATTCCGTAGGTGTGGAACGCGTCCTCGACGCGGCGCCAGGCGGCGTCGCCGAGCGCACGCAGGTCGACGCCGCGCACTACGGCGCCGAATGTTGTGCCTTCCAGGGGGTCGACGGTAATGGTCACCGCATCCTCGATTCGTCGTTGGGGGCGTTTGATGATGACGGCGTCCTGCCCGGGTGTTCCGGCGGCGGAGCACGGCGCGGATCCGTGGCGTCGGGACTGGGGAGGGCAGCGGCGGTGAGGCGGGTCCGGTGGATCACACCGCGGAGCGCGGGCCCTTCAGCGGCACGACGTCGCGCAGGTGGTACGCGGCGAGGAGGAAGAAGCTGGGACTCAGGGTCATCTGCCCGAAGGGGATGCCTGGGCCGCCGGGCGGGACGACCGTGCGCCCGATGCTCCCGTCGGACTGGACGATCCCCGCGACGGCGTCGATGGCGCGCACGGCTGGCTCGACGAAGTCGGGGACGGCCCCGATCTCGGCGGCCAGCGCGGCCGCGTAGGCGAACATCACCGTGCCGGACGCCTCCAACGCGGTGGACGGGTCGTCGAGGAAGTCGTGGAAGAAGCCGCTGCGGTCCTGCCGGCGGGTCATGGCCTCCAGCACGTCCGCGAGCGTCCCGCGCACGGCCGCCGCGTCGCGGTGGTTCGGAGCCTCGGCGAGCACCTCGGCGGTCGCGCAGATCAGCCAGCCGTTACCTCGCGACCAGAAGGTGGACTCGGGATAGGAGTCGGGCCGCTCCCGCCAGATGTGCCGGCAGAGTTTCTCGGCCGGGTCCACCAACCGCCGCCCGGCCACCAGCAGCTGGTGGTAGGCCTCGTCGACGAGCGCGGGCTGGTCCAGGACCGTGCCCAGGCGGGCCAGCGCCCGGCACACCGGGTAGACCTCGTCCACCCAGATCTCCGGTGCCTGGCCGTTCATCAGCAGGAAGCCCTCGCTGGTGCGTGGCCCGGCCAGGACCGCGTCCATCTGCCGCCTGGCCGCGTCCAGGTAGACCTTCTCCCGGGTTCGCTCGTACAGATGGATCAGGGGAAAGGTGAAGTACGCGCTTACGCTCGCGGTACCGGCGAACTGGCGCATGATCGCCGTGTCCATGACGCGGAAGGCGCCCCAGCTCAGGTTGGTGGTGCCGCCGTAGCACAGGCGACCGTCCGATGTCTGGGTGGCCACGGCCCGGTCGAGCCAGCGCCGGACCGTCGGGAGACCCTCGGGGTGATCCCACTCGAGGAGCGCGGTCATGCACCCCTGGCGCTCCCAGTAGTCGTCGTCCATGTCCAGGGTCACCGCATGGGAGAACACTCGGTTGACCACTTCGTCGTTGATGTATTCGACCCTCATAAAGGCTCCCTGCCCGGGGGATCACTCCTGCCGGCGGGCGTAGCCGTACGGCGGCTTGCGGCAGGCGCGGCGAGCCCCGAAGAGCGCACGCCACTACTGAGGGCGAAGATATTTTCATTAACGTTATACGTCAAGAGCTACTGCAGGAGAACTCCTGCCGGCCGTGCCGCCGCCGCTCCGCGGGAGCCGGTGCGGGCGGTGTCCGATCTTCCAGTGGCGACCTTGGACATGGCCGTGGCGCGGCACGGCTCGGCGAAATTCCGGTTCAGTCGCTCATCGTGATGACGACCTTGAACTGGCCGGCCTTGGGCGTGAAGGCGGTGCGGTAGGCCTCGGCAGCCGCGTCGGCCTTGAACTCGTGGGTGACGAGGGAATTGATCAATCCGGGATGGGCCTTGACGTACTCGTCCGCCGCGGACAGCACCCGGCGACGCTGGAGCGTCGAGCCGGAGATGAGAGTCAGATGCTTGCGCAGCATCTTCTCCATGTCCAGGGGGTAAATGCGGTCGTCGGGGATCCCGAAGTACAGGATGCGGCCTTCGGGCCTGACAGCCTCGATCGCGTGAGCGAGTGTCGAGACCTGGTGCCCCACGGCCTCGACAACGACTTCGGGACGGTCATCGTCATCAGTCAGCCTCCGGACCCATTCGTCACTGGAGAGGAAGACCGGGTCGTCGACGCCGAATGCGCCGAGGACGTCACGTCGGTCGATCCGGTCGATGCCGGTCACCTTGTGCGCCCCCGCACTCTTGAGTACGTGGCTGAACAGCACGCCTATCGGGCCCTGGCCGATGACAGCGCAATGCTTTCCGGACACGTCACCGAGCCGCTCCACCGCGTAGATCACGCATGCGAGGGGCTGCAACCCGACGGCCTCGGCCGGGCGAAGCGAAGTGTCGTACGCGTGCACGGACGCACCTTCGGTGGTGATCATCTCTTGTAGTCCGTCCAAGCCGGTGGCCCAGCCGACCACCCGGTCGCCCACCTTGTGCTCGGCTGTCCGGGAGGCGACGACCTCACCGACGACCTCATGCATGGGGAACCCCGGGACCGGGTCGTTCGATGAGGTCCAGGGGTTGGCGGCGCCACGGTAGAAGGGCCCGTCGCTACCGCAGAGTCCACCCGCCAGGACACGGAGCAGCACCTGGCCGTCGGCGAGGTCATCCGGAACCGGCGCCGGAACATCCACGGCCTCGAAGGAGTACGGACCGGTCATCCTCATGGCCCACATGGCCTCCCGCCTTTCATTCGCCGCTCAGCCGAAAGTGAGGTGTCAGGACGCGCTCGCAGGAGGTCGGCAGAGCGACGACCGTCGCGTCACGGGTTGCCCCCGCGCCGGGTACTCACGTCGGCGGTCCCCGTCACGGTCCTATTCGGCCGCCCGCCATCGGATGGCCTAGCCTGGTGTGGGCGATCTTCCATGCGCCGCCGTCGCGCAGGTAGTCGTCGTCGTAAGTCGCGAGAATGCGCACCGGGGCCGTGCAATCGGGTTCGATGTTGTAATCGGCGAGGTACCACCTGCCCTTCGCCAGGTCTCCGTCCACCGTGATGATCGGGTTGCTGACCGAGTGCAGCCGGGTGCCGGGAATCCCGGTGGCGGCCATCTGTCTGGCATAGCCCCGGCGGATCTCGTCCGTGCCCTGCCAGGAGCCGAATGCTCCCAGGTCGCAGACGGCGTCCGGGGTGAAAAGGCTCATGAGCCCGTCGAGGTTCCCCTCGTCGTAATGCCAGCAGTACGCGTGCTTCAGTTCGTGGATCGCCGTGAGGTCGTCGTTCATCGTCCGTCCCCTTGGTAGAAGAGCGGCCGGCACGACCGGGCCAGCCTGCCGTTTCCGGGTGAGCCTGTTCAGCTCCTGTGTACGGAGCCCAGCGCCGCGAGTCCGGCCTCAACAAGGTCCGGGACGGCGGACCCGGCCTTCTCGAAGCCGTCGCCGACGGTCTGGCCGGCCAGATACCGGGCGTGGATGCCTTCGGCGATCACGGCCAGCTTGAAGTAGCCGAACGCCACGTAGAAGTCGAGCCGGCTCAGATCCAGCCCGGACGCCTCGCCGTACGCGCGGGCGAGCTCGTCCCGGCCGGGAAAACCGGGATTGGCGCTCACCGCGTGCCGGGCTCCGGTCACCTTCTCCGTGAGCCTGTCCCAGTAGACCAGCATCAGCCCCAGGTCGGTCAGCGGGTCGCCCAGCGTGGACATCTCCCAGTCGATGACGGCGGCGATCCTGCCGCCGCCGGGCGCGTAGATCACGTTGTCCAGGCGGTAGTCCCCGTGGACGACGCTGACCCGCTGGGGCGCCGGGACGGCCCGTTCCAGGCGGCCGGCCAGCGCGTCGACGGCCGGCAGCTCCCGGGTCTTCGACAGCGACCACTGCCTGGCCCACCGCGAGATCTGGCGGGCGGCGAAGCCCTCCGGCCGGCCGAAGCCCTCCAGTACGGCCGGGTCGGTGGCGTGCAGGGTGACCAGCACCTCCACCAGGCTCCGGGCACAGCGGGCGGCCTCCTGCGGGGAAAGACCCCCGGTGTCCTCGGCGCTGCGCAGCACCGGGCCGGCGACGCGCTCCATCACGTAGAAATCGGCGCCGAGGACATCCTTGTCGCGGCACAGCACCACCGGCGCGGGCACCGGGACGTCGGTGCCGTGCAGCGCCTCGATGACGCGGTACTCCCTGGCCATGTCATGGGCGGTGGGCAGCACGTGGCCGACCGGCGGCCGCCGGAGCACCCAGTCGGAGCGGCCGTCGGTGAGCCGGTAGGTCAGGTTGGAACGACCTCCGGCGATCAGGGACGCCTGCAGGGGACCGGCCAGCCCCACGGCGGACTCCAGGTACGGCGTGAGCCGTTCCAGGTCCAGTCCGACGAGCACGCCCGGCACCGGGGAGGCGGATTCAGCGGCCAACGAACCGCGCCTTTCCCACGCCCTTCTCCACGAAGCTCGTCATGCCGATCGCCCTGTCCTCGGTGGCGAAGAGCCCGGCGAACAGGCCGCGCTCCAGTTCGAGGCCGGTGTCGAGGGAGACCTCGAGGCCGCGGTCGATCGCCTCCTTGGCCGCCCGCAGCGCCATGACGGGGCCGTTGAGATAGGGAGCGGCCAGCTCCCGGGCTTTGTCCAGCACCTGGTCCGGCTCGACCACGTGGTCGGCCAGCCCGATGGACAGGGCCTCCCCGCCGCCGATCACCCGGCCGGAGAAGATGAGGTCCTTGGCCCGGGCGGCCCCCACGAGCCGGGGCAGCCGCTGGGTGCCCCCGGCTCCGGGGATCACTCCGAGGAGGATCTCGGGGAAGCCCAGTTTGGAGTCGGTCGCGCAGACCCGCAGGTCGGCCGCGAGCGCCAGCTCGCAGCCGCCGCCCAGGGCAAAGCCGTTGATCGCCGCGATGACCGGCATCGGCAGCCGCGACAGCGCGGTGCAGGCGTCGCCGAGGGCGCCGGAGTCGCGTACCGCCCTGCGGTAGTCCCAGCCGAGCATCTCCTTCACGTCGCCGCCGGCCGCGAAGACCTTCCGCCCGCCGGTGACCAGGACGGCCCTGGCATCCTCGCTGCCGCGCACCTCGTCGATCGCCTCCGTCAGCTCGCCGATCAGCGCCCGGTCGAGGGCGTTGACGGGCGGCTGGGTGAGGGCGATGACGGCCAGCCCGCCGGTGATGTCGAGAGCGACCCTCGTCCTTCCGCTCATGAGTAGTCGTACCAGCCCTTGCCGGTCTTCCTGCCCCGGTCGCCCGCGCTCGTCATCCGGACGGAAAGCTCCGGCGGGTAGAACTTGGGGTCGACGGTGTCGGCGAAGATGTTGCGGGAGGCGTTCACGAAGACGTCGATGCCGGTAAGGTCCATGGTCTCCAGCGGTCCCATCGCGTGGCCGAAGCCGAGGCGGCACGCGGTGTCGATGTCCTCCGCCGTCGCCACCCCGCTCTCCAGCAGTTTCACCGCCTCGACGCTCAGCGCCACGATCAGCCGGGTGGTGACGAAGCCGGCGATGTCGCGGTTGACCACGACACAGGTCTTGCCCAGGTCCTCGGCGAACGATCTGGCCCTGGCGAGGGTCTCGTCGCTGGTCTTGACGCCGCGGACGACCTCGCACAGCCGCATCATCGGCACCGGCGAGAAGAAGTGGGTGCCGACCACCTGCTCGGGCCGGCCGGTCACCGCGGCGATCTGAGTGATCGGCAGGGCGCTGGTGTTCGTGGCCAGCACCGCCTCCGGCTTGCAGATCCCGTCGAGGCGCCGGAACACCTCATGCTTGATTTCGAGCTTCTCGAACACCGCCTCGACCACGACGTCGGCGTCCCGGGCCGCCGACTCCAGGTCCGTGGTCGTGGTGATCCGGCCCAGGGCCTCGGCCACCTGCTGGGCGGTGAGCTTCTCCTTCTTCTCCAGCCGCCGCATCGATTTCTCGATCTCGTCGAGGGCGCGGCCGAGCTGCTCCTCGCCGACATCGTGGATGGCGACGTCATATCCGCCCACGGCGGCGACCTGGGTGATGCCGGATCCCATGAGACCGGCTCCGACCACGGCAAGACTGGGCACTGCGTGCTCCTTTCGGGTTCACTTGGAGTCGCGGGCGGCGGCGCGTCGCTGTACGGCCCGCCTGGCGATGGACATCCGGTGCACCTCCGAGGCGCCGTCGTAGACGCGGAAGGGGCGGACCTCCCGGAGGAACAGCGACAGCGGCAGATCGTGGGAGATCCCGAGAGCGCCGTGGATCTGCACCGCCCGGTCAACGATCCGGCCGACCGCCTCGGCGACGAACGTCTTGGCGATGGAGGTCTCGGCCGAGGCGCGTTCCCCGAGGTCGAGCAGCGACGCGGCGTCACGGATGAGGCTGCGGGAGGCGGCCAGGTCGATCTCGTTGTCGGCGAGCATCTGCTGGATCATGCCGAGGTCGGCGAGCCTGCTGCCGAACGCCTCACGCTCGGCGGCGCGGTCCAGGGCCATGTCCTGGGAGCGCTGGGCCAGGCCCAGCCAGCGCATGCAGTGGGTGAGCCGGGCGGGCGCCAGCCGCACCTGGGCGTAGGCGAAGCCCCGGCCCACCTCGCCGAGTACGGCGTCGGGGGAGACCCGGCACCCGTCGAAGACCACCTCGCAGTGGCCCCCGGCGAAGCCGATGTCGAGGCTGCCGATGTGCCGCTTGATCCGCATGCCGGGGTTGCCGGCGTCGACGAGGAACATCGTCGCTCCGGCCGGCTGGTCGCCGTGTCCGGGGGTGCGGGCCATGCAGATGGCCCACGCGGCGCCATCGGCGCCGGTGATGTACCACTTCGTGCCGTCGATCACCCAGGCGTCGCCGTCCCAGCGGGCCGAGGTACGCAGCATGGACGGGTCGGAGCCGGCGCCCGGACTGGGCTCGGTCATGGCGAAACAGGAGCGGACCTCGCCGCGCACCAGGGGCGCCAGGTACTTCTCCTGCTGCTCGGGCGTGGCCACCTTGTGCATCAGGTGCATGTTGCCCTCGTCGGGCGCCGCGCAGTTGAGCGCCAGAGGGCCGAGCAGGCTGTAGCCGGCCTCCTGAAGGATGACCGCCTGTGCGCCGGTGTCCAGACCGAGCCCTCCCCACCGCTTCGGTCCGGTGGGGGACAACAGGCCGGCGTCCGCCGCCGCCTTCTGCAGGCGGCGGCGGAGCTCCTCCGTGGGGCTCCTGCCCGAGGCGAGCAGCTCCAGCTCGGCCGGGATCACCTCGTCGCGCACGAACTCCCCGACCCGCATGCGGAGGTTCGCGACGGCCTCGGCGTGACCGGGCTCGGCCATCACTGCGCCGTCCAGCCGCCGTCGACGATCAGGGCGGAGCCCGTCATGTAGCTGCCCGCGTCGGACGCCAGCAGCAGCAGGGCTCCCACGAGCTCGTCCGCGTCGCCCAGGCGTCTCATCGGGATGCTCGCCCGCGCGCTCGCCGACACCTGTTCGTTCGCCTGGATCGCCGCGGTCATATCGGAGACGATCAGACCGGGCACCAGGGCGTTGACGCGGATGCCGCGGCGGAGCGTCCACTGCATCGCCAGGTCTCTCGTCATCCCGAGCAGGCCCGCCTTCGAGGCGCTGTAGGCGGTCTGCGGAGCGTCGGTGGACACCATGCCCAGCACCGAGGACACGTTGACGATGGACCCGCCGTGCCCCGCGGCGATGCACGCCCGGCCGAAGGCCTGCGCCATCTGGTAGGCGCCGGTCAGGTTGACGTGCAGCACGCGGGTGAACTCCGCGGGATCGTCCTTGTGCGAGGGCACGACCCGGGCGACGCCCGCGTTGTTGACCAGCACGTCCACGTCGCCGAGTTCGTCGCGCGCGGCGGCGACCAGCCGCTCGCAGTCCGCCGGGTCGGCCACGTCAGTCGGGACGGCGACGCAGCGGCGGCCCAGCGCCTCCACCTTTCCCTTGGTATCCTGCAGGAGCTCCACCCTCCGGGCGCCCAAGGCGACATCGGCGCCGGCCTCGGCCAGTGCCAGGGCGAAGGTGACGCCGAGGCCGGACGAGGCCCCGGTGACGACGGCCACCTTCCCCTCAAGACTGAACCGGTCGAAGACGCTCATGACGTGACCGCCGCGCTCGCCCGGTTCCACTCGGCGTCGAGGATGCCCTTGAGGTACGACAGCCGGTCCTTGCCGGAGACGAAGTCGAACTTCACCGTGCCGAACGGATCGATCCTGGTGCGGAGCAACTCCAACTGCTCGGTGGTGGGCACGGCCGTGAACGGCACGTTCTCCGGCACTTCCAGCTCGAAGCCGGTGTTCTCCACCACGGTGGAGACCTTCACTCCGGGGTGCACGCTCTCGATCCGGAACGGCTTGTCGTCCTCGTCCTTGACCAGGACGGCCAGGTTGGTGACCACGATGATCGGGCCCGGCTGGAGACCGGCCTCCCTGCGGGCCTCGGCGCCGACCTTCCACCGGGTGCCGGTGACGAACCCGACCTTCTCCACCAGGGTGCGCGGGTTGTGGTTGCCGAAGTAGGCGATCATCTTCCGGTACATCTTGATCACCTCGGCCGCGCCGGCGCCGCCGGGCAGGCGGACCTTGGGGGTCGCGAACGGCCCGATGGCCGAGAGGTTGATCGCGCCGTCACCGTCGAACTGGGCGGAGGACACGGCCTCCACCCCGCCGTGACCGGCCAGGTGAATGGAGTTGATCTCGGTCAGCATGCCCCAGCGGCAGGCCGCGCCCTTGTAGGCGGAGGCCTCGGCGCCGGTGAAGGAGAGCTGGATCGGGGCCATGCCTACCGCGTCGAAGCCGACCAGGTACGCGCCCTTCGCGTGGGTCAGCTTGGCCAGCATGTACGAGGCGTACGCGAGGGGGGTGAACGACCCCATCACGGTGACGCCCTGCTCGTCGACCTCCCCGGCCACGCGGCAGGTCATCAGCTCGTGAATCTCGTAGTCGGTCATGCCCGTGCCTCCTGGATGACTTCGGCGGCGTCGACCAGCCCCTTGAGTACGGCGTCGCGCCCCTTGAGCACGCGATCGCGGTACTCCGCCTCGCTCTCGCCGCGGATCTGGTCGATGTAGTCCGAGAACGACGCGCCGCCCGCGGCGGCGGCGTAGTCCATGAGTTCCCACGCGTCCATGGCGTAGCGCGGGATGTGGGAGGTGGGGTGCGCGCCGAACGGCGCCTCGATGACCGCCTCGACGTAGTAGCCGGGGAGCTTGGTCATGTGGGCGTTCTCGACGATCACGCTCCGGTCCACGATCTCCTCACAGGTCACGATCACGCGCCGGGCCGCCTTGGCCATCTCGACGTCGGGGCCGGAGGTGCCGTCCCACTGGGCGTTGCCCTCGGCGTCGGCCCGCAGCGCGTGCACGATCGCCACGTCGGGCCTGACGGCGCGGACCGCGGTCAGTTCCTCGCCGGTGAAGGGGCAGGTGGTGGTCGCGTAGATCTCCGGGTAGCGGGCGGGGATGTCCGAGCCGAAGGGGCCGCGATACGGCAGGTACGGCACGCCGCGTCCCTGGGCCTCCAGTCCGATCAGCAGTCCCAGGCCGGTGAACTCGGTGAACGGCAGCACACCCGACTCGATCGCTCTGCGCACGTTGGGGGCCAGGCCGAAGGCCTCCAGGGTGACCATGGAAAACGACAGGTGACCCAGCGTCCCCGCCGCGGCCAGCAGGTCCATGTCCACCGACCCGACGACGGTGATGGCGTGGATGTCCCTGCGCCCGGCGCGGATCAGCTCACGGACCGCCGCCATGGGATGGTTGGCGAACCAGCCGCCTCCGAAGGCCACGGAATCCCCGTCGTGGACGAGATCTCCCAGCGCCTCAAGGGGCTTGACCTTGTCGGGCATCCTGCTCTCGCTCATCGCTCTCCCACAGCTTCTCGATCCGACACGGTTCCTCCTCTGCCGATTGCGGCAACAATCTATCGTTAAACGTTAAATGCGTAAAGCGTGAGTCCGGTGCTCAGCGAAGTCCGCGCAGGCCCTTGCTCTCCATGAAGTGGGAGATCCGCGTCCACACCTCCTCCTGGCGCAGCATCACCTGGTCGGCGATGGCCTCGATGTCGGCGGCCCGCCGAGGGTCGAGGCGGGGGCCGACGTCGATGGCGACGCCCGCGAAGTAGGCCGCGGGCCAGGGGAGGTCCTCGATCGCGGCGGCCGCGCTCTCCAACTCCTCGGCGAGCCGGTCGTGCTCGACGACCCGGCTGACGATCCCGGCGCGCAGTGCCTCCTCGGCGTCCACGATCCGGGAGGTGAGGATCATGTCCTTGGCGAACGCTTCGCCGGTGGCCCGCGCCAGGCGGCTGGTTCCTCCGACGTCGGGGACGATGCCCATCCTCAGCTGCGGCATGGCGAAGATCGCCCGGTCGCTGGCGATCCGGATGTCGCATGCCAGCGCCAGCTCGAGGCCGGCGCCGATCGCGGGGCCGTTGATCGCGACGACGCTGGGCTGCGGCGCGCGCTCGAAGCGGTCCACGATGGTGGCCCAGCGCCGGATGAACGAGGGGTAGCTGCCCTTCTCCACCTCGAGCGAGGCCCCGATCGCGCCGAAGTCGACGCCCGCGCAGAAGGCGGGGCCGGCGCCGGTGAGGGTGATGACGCGCAGGTCGTCGCGCATCTCCACCTCCGACATGACCCTGTCGAGGTCGTCCCAGGCGCCGTAGGTGAGCGCGTTCCGTTCGTCCGGCCGGTTCAGCGTGAGGGCGAGGCGGGCCCCGGAGTCCGCGACCGACAGGGTCTCCAGGTCTTTGCTGCTCATCTTCTCGTCTCCTAGGTGCTCCCGACGCCGGCCGGCGTCGATGTGGGTCGACTGTACAAATATAACGTATAACGTTAACATTGCCACCGTCTGGGGCCCTGCCTCGCTGGGCACCCTACGCATGCAGGAAAGACTAACGTTCAACGTAAATGAATCGCGAGGATGACCCGTGGAAGCTGTGACAACACCGGCCGACCAGGTCGTCGCCGGAAGCGTGCTGCACGCGGGGCGGCTGATCAGCCAGATCGAGAACGGACACCCGCACGCCAGGGACGTCCTGCGAGCGCTCGCGCCCCGCTGCGGCAGGGCGCAGCTTATCGGCGTCACCGGGCCTCCCGGCGCCGGCAAGAGCACCCTGGTCTCGGCGCTCATCAGGGAGCTGCGGAGCCAGGGACGGACCGTGGGCGTGATAGCCGTGGACCCCTCCAGCCCGTTCACCGGGGGAGCCCTGCTCGGCGACCGCGACCGGATGGCCGAGGCGTCCAGCGGGGACCGGGGGGTGTTCATCCGCTCCATCGCCTCACGCGGCGCCTCCGGCGGACTCGCCGCCGCCGTCAACGACGTGGTTGACGTGATGGACGCCATGGGAAAGGACGTGGTCGTCGTCGAGACGGTCGGGGTCGGGCAGGGCGAGTTCGACATCGCGGGGATCGCCCACACGGTCGTCCTGGTGCTGGTCCCCGGCTACGGCGACGCCCTGCAGGCGATGAAGGCCGGCATCACCGAGATCGCCGACGTGGTGGCCGTCAACAAGGGCGACTCGCCGGGCGCGGAGCAGACCGTCAAGGACCTGGCCTCGCAGGGATTTGAGCGGACCGGCCCGGACGGGGCCTCGCGCTGGAAGGTCCCCGTGCTCAAGGTGTCGGCGCTGCGGGGGGAAGGCATCGACGCGCTGGTCGCCGCGGCGGACGAACACTACGCCTTCACCGGCGCCACCGCCTGGCGGGCGGCCGCGGAACGTGCTCGAAGACGGGCCAGATTCAACGCGTTCGTCGCCGACAGGCTCCGCGAGGAGTTGCTGAAGGCCGCCGAGGAGACCCTGGACGACCAGCGGCTGGCCGACCCCTACGGCGCGGCCGAGGCCTACGTCGACGCACTGCTGAACGCCCACCGCCGGCTCATCGCCCCTTCCCGAGCAGCGGCCTTCCCAGAAACGGAGAACGACAAGTGAGCTCCCTGACCAGTGGCAAGTTCGAGGCCGTCAAGCAGGCGTGGACCGAGCGCCGTGCCCGCTACGCCGCCAAGCTGCGCCCGGCCAAGACCCTTTCCGGTCTGCCGGTGAAGACCGTGTACACCCCCGAGGACACAGCGGGCCTCGACCTCGAGGAGATGCCCGGCGTCTACCCCTACACCCGCGGACTGCACCCCGACGGCTACGCCCTGACGCCGTGGATGCAGCAGATGGTCTTCGGCTACGGGACCATCGAGGAGACCCGGGTGAAGATGGAGAAGATGGTCGCCGAGGGCATGGAGGGCTACTTCGGCCACAAGGTCTTCAACACCGTCTACGACGTTCCCTGCATGTACGGCATCGACGCCGACCACCCCGAGGCCGTCGGCAACATCGGCCAGTGCGGCGTGCACATGAGCACCGGCGACGACTACGACGAGCTGATCCGCGACTGGGACCTGGAGACCACGAACTTCTCCATGATCACCGGAGACAACTGCCTGCCGGCGCTCGCCCTGCTCGCCGCCGCCGTCGAGCGGCGCGGCGAGCCGACCACGAAGATGCATGGCAACTCCATGAACTGGTACCCGCGCATCGCCGTCCAGGACGTCCCCTCCTGGGAGCCCAAGTGGGGCTACGCCCTGATGATCGACCTGATCAAGTGGGCCAGGGACAACGCGCCCGCGTGGAACCCGGCCAACATCTTCATGTACGGCCTGTCGGAGGCCGGAGCCACCCCCGTCCAGGAGCTGGCCTACGGCCTGGCGTGGGGCAAGTCGATCATCGATGCAGGCCTGGCCGCCGGTCTGGCGCCCGACGACTTCATCGGCCGGCTGTCGTTCCAGATCGGCTGCACCGTGAACGTCTTCGAGGAGGTCGCCAAGTTCCGGGCGCACCGCCGGATGTGGGCCAAGCTCTGCAAGGACGCCGGGGTCGCCAAGCCGTCCAACATGTTCGCCCGCGTCCACGTGCACACCAGCGGCTACGTCCTCACCCAGCAGCAGCTGATGAACAACAACGCGAGGATCACCCTGCAGACGCTGGCCGCGGTGCTGGGCGGCGTCCAGTCGATCCACACCTGCTCCTACGACGAGGCCGTGGGCGTGCCCACCGAGGAGTCGCACCGCACCGCCCTGCGCACGCAGCAGATCCTCATGTGGGAGAGCGGGCTGCGGGACGTCGCCGACCCGCTGGGCGGCTCCTATTTCATCGAGACGCTCACCGACGAGATGGAGGCGGCGGCCTGGGAGATCTTCAACGAAATCGAGGCCTCCGGCGGCTACCTCCGCGGCATCGAGACCGGCGAGGTCAAGCGGAACATCGACAACTCGTCGTACGAGATGAAGAAGATGATCAACAGCGGTGACCTGCCGGTCGTCGGCGTCAACCGCTATGTCTCCGACGAGCCGGAGAACTACGAGCCGTTCCGCATCGACGAGTCGATCGAGGTCAAGGCCAAGGCCCGGCTGGAGGCGTACCGCGCCAAGCGGGACCAGGCCGCGGTCGACGCCGCGATCGCGGGCATCCGGCGGGCCTGCCAGGACCTCAAGGACGGCAAGGGCCCGCTGATGCCCGCGCTGGTCGAGGCGGCCCGCAAGGGTGTGACCAACGGCGAGATGATGGTGCCGATGCGCGAAGCGTTCGGCTGGTACGTCAGCGAGTGAGCCCGTCCGAGGCCTCGCACATCACACAGGGGAGTGGACGCGTGTCCAGAGAGCACATCAAGGTTTTGCTGGCCAAGAAGAAGATCGACGTCCATGGGCGCGGCAGCAAGCTGATCGCCCGGGAGTTGCGAGACGCCGGTATGGAGGTCGTCTACTTCCGGTTCGGCGTGGTGGAGGAGATCGCGGAGGCGGCCCTCCAGGAGGACGTCGATGTGGTGGCCGTCAGCGTGATGACCAGCGGGCAGATCCAGATCGCCCGCGACCTGATCCCCGCGCTCAAGGAGCGCGGCATGAACCAGGTCCTTGTGATCATGGGTGGCATCATTCCCGAGGTGGACTTCGAGCCTCTCCGGGAACTCGGCGTGCACCGGTCCTTCCCACCCGGCCTTCCCGGCGGCGTGGTGGCCGAGTACATCCGGGAGAACGTCGGCAAGGCCAGCCTGGTCTAGCCGGCGTCCGTACGCGTGCACGGGACCCGCGGCCGTCCCGGCCCCGCGCGGGGCCGGGACGTGTCCGGCGCGGCGCCGAGTACGGCAGCACTGACATCGGCGGGTTCTCCCGCGCAATCGTGGAAGGGATCATCGTGGCATCGTTGTCCGGAGTGGACGGCAAGGGGATCGTCATCACCGGGGGAGGCGGCGGGCTCGGCTCGGCCATGGCTGCGGAGCTGTGCCGGCTCGGCGCCCGGGTCGTGGTCTGCGGTCGCACCAAGGAGACGCTCAACCGGACGGTGGAGGCGATCAGTGGGGAGTTGGGCGAGGGCAAGGCCTTTGCGGTCACCGCCGACGTCCGCGACCCCGCCTCGGTGGCGGCGATGGCCGACGAGGCCGCCGAACTCCTCGGCGCCGTCGACGGACTGGTCAACAACGCCTCCGGCCTGTTCCCCGTCAAGGCTGAGGACCTGACCCCCAACGGCTTCAACTCCGTCATCCAGATCGTCCTCAACGGCACCTGGCACTGCACCTCCGAGATGGCCCGGCGCTGGCTGGGCGCCGGGCGTGGGGGAGCGGTGGTGAACGTGCTGACGCCTTACGCATGGATGGGCGCCCCGGGGATCGTGCACAACTCCTCGGCCAAGGGCGGCGTCCTCGCCATGACCCGCACGCTCGGTGCGGAATGGGCCGGGCGGGGTGTACGGGTGAACGCCGTGGCCCCCGGATGGATGCCGGTGGGCGGCACCGACTTCCTGGCGAGCGACCCGGAGGTGCGCCGCCGCCTGATCGATGCGATCCCGGCCGGACGCCTGCTGAAGGCGGAGGAGACCGCGCGTGCCGTGGCCTATCTCCTCTCCGATGACGCGTCCTACGTGGTTGGCGAGGTGCTCACCATCGATGGCGGACACCACCTGTCCAAGGGCCTGGACGAGTTCCTCGACGAGCTTCCCGGGCGTCGATAGACCGCTCGCCGCCGGGAGTGCCGAATTTTTCTTTATTGACGTTGAACGTCAGGTATTTTATGGTCGGCCCATGTGACAGGCGTCACCACGGGGCCGGCCCGTACCCATGTGACCGGCGCGCACCGCCGGTCGGGCACCCCGGCCGGGGCCGCTCGCCGGATCCGAGAGGTCTGATCTGATCCGACTCAGGGAGAGCGGCATGCGCATCGGAGTGGACATCGGAGGAACGTTCACCGACCTGGTAGTGGAGGATGACACGGGTGCGAAACGCACCTGGAAGGCTTCCAGCACCCCACCGGACTTCGGCGCCGGGGTGCTGGCCGCACTGGAGCTGGCCGCCGCCGACCTTGGGATGAGCCGGCCGGAACTGCTGGCCGCGACGGGGCACTTCGTCCACGGCACCACCGTCACCACCAACGTCGTGCTGACCCGTACCGGTGAACGTGTCGGTCTCATCACCACCCGCGGCTTCGGCGACACCTATCCGATAGCCCGGCAGTACCGAGGCCAGGAGCAGGACCCCTCCAAGGTCACGCATCCGGTTCCGCTGGCAACGCCGGACGATATCGCCGAGGTCACCGAACGCGTCGACTACGCGGGCCGGGTGGTCGTCTCACTCAACGAGGACGACGTGGTCGGCGCCGTCCGGCACCTGCTCGGCCAGGGCGTGAGGTCGTTCGCGGTCTGCTTCCTCTGGTCGTTCCGAAACGCCGAGCACGAGCGACGGGCCAAGGAGATCATCCTCGAGCTGGCTCCCGAGGCCTATGTGTCGATCTCCTCGGAGTCGTGTCCCGTCCTCGGTGAGTACGAGCGCACGAGCACCGCGGCGATCAACGCGTACGCGGGACCGGCCCTCAAGCGCTACGCAGAGCGTCTCGACCAGGACCTCCGGGGTGCCGGGCTCGGTCACCCGATCCTGTTGATGAAGTCCGACGGTGGAGCGGCCAGCATCGCGAGCGCGGTCACCGCGGCGGCCCAGACGGTCTACTCCGGTCCGGCGGCCGGAGTCGTGGCCGCGCACCAGCTCGGGGAACGGCTCGGCGAGCAGAACCTCATCACTTTCGACATGGGCGGCACGAGCACCGACGTCGCGCTCATCCACCGGGGGCGGGTCCAGACGACGTCCCAGCAACTGCTCGACCGGCAGCCGCTGGCGATCCCGATGATCGATGTCACGTCGGTCGGCGCGGGCGGTGGCTCGCTCGGCGGGGTCGGAGTGGACGGCACTCTGCGGACCGGTCCCCGCAGTGCCGGTGCGATACCGGGCCCGGCCTGTTACGGCGCAGGTGGTACGGAGCCCACGGTCACCGACGCCAACGTCGTGCTGGGTTTGATCGACCCCGACTATTTCCTCGGCGGTCGCGTCCGGCTCGACCGGGCGTCGGCCGAGTGGGCGGTGACCGAGCTGGGCGAACGCGCCGGTCTTCCCCCGCTGGCGACCGCCCACGGCATGTTCAGGGTCGTGAACTCGGTGATGGCCGACGCCATCCGGCTGCGGACGGTCTTCGCGGGTCTGGATCCGCGCGAGTTCGCGCTGGTCTCCTTCGGCGGGGCCGGAGGTCTGCACTGCGCCGCCGTGGCCGCCGACCTCGGCATTCGCAAGGTGATCGTGCCCACCATGGCGTCGGTGTTCTCCGCGGTCGGACTGGTCAGCAGCGACCTCGTCTACAGCTATGCGAAGTCGACCACGGTTCCGGTGGCCGCCGGAGGAGTACTGACCGAGCAGGCGCTGAAGGACGTGAACGACATCTTCGCCGAACTCGAGGCGCGTGCCCGGGCCGACCTGGCCCAGCACGATGTGCCGGAGGAGAACCGGATCATCGAGTACGGGCTGGAGATGTCGTATCTCGGCCAGATCCTGAACTTCCAGATCGAGGCCCCGGCGCGGTCCCTGGAGCACGCCGACATCGCGGACCTGGTCAAGGAGTTCGACCGGCGGTACCGCGAGGTGTATGGTCCCGGCGCGGCTTCGCCGGAGAACGGCTACATGCTCAAGAACTACGCGGTGACCGGCATCGGCCGGATTTCCCGTGTCGACTCCACTCCGGCGCCCGGCGAGGGAGGCGGCGAATTCGCCAGGAAGGGCACCCGGCAGGCGGTCGCCGACCTCGACACCGCGGAGCCCACCGAGGTCGCGATCTACGACGGCCTCGCGTCCCCCCCAGGAGCCCTGGCCGACGGGCCCGCGTTGATCGAGTATCCGGACACGACCGTGCTGGTCCCGGCGGGTTTCACCGCCGCGATCAACGACTTCGGCAATGTCATCCTCCAGCAGGCCCGGCGGAAGTGAGGGCTGAAACCATGACGACGACCCAGACGGCGAACCCCACTCCAGAGGTCGAGGGCTACGATCCCGTCCTGTCCCAGATCATCTACAACTACGAGCTCACCCTGAACCGCGAGATGGGCCGGGCGGTGGTGAACCTGTCCGGCTCGCCGCTCTTCGTCGGCGCGTCCGACTTCGCCTGCGGCTGCCTGGACGCGGAAGGCAACATCCTGACCAGCATCGCCTGGTCGCTGCAGATGGGTTATGCGGTCTCCAACACGGTGCGGGCCAGTCTGCGCCGCTACGGCGACGACATTCACCCCGGCGATATGATCTTCTGCAACGACCCGTACGGCGGAGGGGGGCTGCACTCCTCGGACGTGGTAGTGGTCGCCCCGGTGTTCGTCGAGGGCGAGATGTCGGCGTGGGTCGGTGTCTCAGCCCACGTGACCGACGTAGGCGGAGCGGTTCCCGGCGGCTTCTCGGTCGAGCCGATGGAGTGCTACGGCGAGAACATCCGGTTCACACCGGTCAAGTTCTACAAGAAGGGTGTCTACCAGGGTGACCTGGTGGACGCCTTCCTGACCAATGTCCGCCTGCCCGAGCGTACCGGCATCGACCTCAAGGCCCTGATGGGGGCCACCTGGATCGGCCGTGAGCGGATGGAGGAGCTGTTCGCCCAGCACGGCGCCGACCGCGTCCGCGCGGTGCACGCCGGCCAGATCCAGCAGTCGGACCGGGCGATGCGCGAACGCCTGGCCGAGCTTCCCGACGGCGTCTACGAAGGCGCCGCGCACATGGAGCATGACGGCGCAGAGGATCGCGTCTACACCATCCGCATGCGGGTGATCAAGGAAGGTGACGCGATCACCTTCGACTACACCGAAACCGACCCGCAGGCGCCCGGCATCCTCAACTGCGCGGAGGTCGGCAGCACCGGCAACGTGGTCGCCGCACTGGCGACCGTGGTCGCCCCGGACATCCCGTTCAACGAGGGGCTCATGCGCCCGGTCACGATCGAGTCGCCCCGTGGCACGCTGGTGAACGCGATCAAGCCGGCGCCCATCTCGGGTGCGACGATCTACGGCGCCTGGTTCGGCACGGACGCGATCCTCGAAGCGCTGAACTACATGATCGGTGGGCACCCGGAGCACCAGGTACGCCGGACGGGTCCCTGGGGAAGCTGGACCTTCGCCTGGCTGCACTGCACCAACCAGTACGGCGAGCCCTGGTTCTTCAACGTCTTCACCGCCGGATCCGGCGGGGCGTCCGCCATGCCCTTCCGGGACGGGGAACCGGCGATGATGGGCGTGCAGACCGTGGGCTCGTTCACCGCCAACATTGAGGACTATGAGTTGCAGAGCCCTGTCCTCTTTCTGCAGCGGGCGTTCTCGCCCGATACGGGAGGCGCGGGGCGGTGGCGGGGCGGACTCGCTCTGGAGTCGCTGTGCGTGCCGTGGGACACCGAGAAGTGGGACACGGTGGTGTTCCACAACCGGTTGAGCATCCCGTCGTCGGCGGTGTCCGGAGGGCAGTCGGGTGCCGGTTCCTCGCTGCGCTTCGCCCGAGGCATCATGGACGACGTCCGGGATCGGTGGAGCCGGGGCGAGTCTCTGCCGATCAGGGAGTACGCCGACCGGGCGGAGCGGACGCCCACCCGCGCCAAGGGCCTGGTGATCGACGAACAGGACGGCTACTACATGCGCGCCACGGGAGGCCCCGGCTACGGTGACCCGTTGGACCGGCCCGTGGCCGCCCTCGCCGAGGACCTGCGCCTGGGGTTCATCTCGCCTGCGACGGCTCGCGACGCGTACGGCGCCGTGCTCGCCAGCGACGGCGTCTTCGACCTCGAGGCCACCGCGGCCAGGCGGGCCGAGCTCCGGCAGCGGCGTACGGCACTGCCCACGACGGCCGGGGTCCTGGCGGATCTGCGCGACAGTCAGCCACCCGCCCCCGGGGGCGAGTTCGCCGGCACCTCGGCACAGGTGCTGGGCGAGCACCTGGAGGTCACGCCGGCGGGCGTCTACCGGTGCAGGCGCTGCGGCCACGAGTTCTGCGACGTGCGCGACAACTGGAAGTGGCACGCCGCGTTCTCGCAGGACCTGGTGAGCGAGAGTTCCGTGCAGACCGCGATCAGGGAGCGTGACGACCTCTACTACCGGCGGTACTTCTGCCCTGGCTGCGGCGTGCAGACCGAGACGGAGGTGGCGCTGCCGGGTGAGCCGCCGCGGTGGAACTTCCGTCCGCTGTCCGTGTGGTACGCCCAGCAGGGCGCCGCCGGGCGGCCGGCCGGGAGCGGGGACTGACGAGCCGTAGCCCAGGACCAGCAAGGAGGGGCCGCCGGGGAATCGGCGGCCCCTCCGGGGGAAGCGGGTGAAGCGGGGGAGGACAGCAGGCGGCAGGGCTCAGCGCGGGCCGCTGCGCGGGGACAGGCTGCCGGGGCCGAGGTCCTTGACGGTCGCCGTGCCCATCAGGGTCAGGTCGCGGATCATCTCGTCTCTGAGGATCCGCAGGACGGCCGCGACCCCCTGGGTGCCGCCGCCGGCGAGCCCGTAGACCAGAGGGCGCCCGATGAGGCATGCCCGGGCACCGAGGGCCAGCGCGATGATGACATCCGTACCTGATCTGATGCCGCCGTCCACCAGGACGTCGGCACGGTGGCCGATCCGTTCGGCCACCGCGGGGAGCGCCCGGATGGTGGGCGGGACGGCGTTGAGTTGCCGGCCGCCGTGGTTTGAGACGACGACGCCGTCAGCGCCGAGATCCACCACGCGCTCGGCGTCGTCCGGGTGGAGAACGCCCTTGACGTACAGCGGGCCGTTCCATCGGGACCGGATCCACTCCAGATCACCCCAGCCGATGTCCGCCGTCAGGTTCTCCGACTGGATCTCCACCGACTCGACCTCGCTCACGCGGGCGCCGTCGGGGACCAGGTTCCGCAGCGTCGTACGGCGGTGCCGCAGGTAGCCGTAGGCCCAGCGGGGCCGCCGGGCCGCGTCCAGGATCCGCGCCGGGGTGAGGGTCGGGGGAATCGCCATCCCGGTGCGCCGCTCACGCAGGCGGTTGCCGTACACCGGCACGTCGACCGTCACGAACAGCGCGGTGAAACCGCTGTCCCGCGCACGGCTCATCAGAGATCCGATCAGGCGCCGGTCGCGCCAGGGGTACAGCTGGAACCAGTGGTGCTCCTCGGCGCCCCGTCCGACCTCCTCGATGCTGTAGGCGGAGGCGCTGCTGAGCACCAGCCGGGTGCCGTTCCGTTCGGCTGCCCGTGCCGCGCCGAGGTCCCCGTGCCAGTGCGCGGCCCCGGCCAGTCCGGTGGGTGCAAGGACTACGGGCAGGTCGAGCCGGGTGCCGGCGATCGTCACGGTGAGGTCGGGGTCGGCCGTGCCGGTGAGCACCCGCTGGTTGAGGTGCCACTCGCGGTAGGCGGCCTGGTTCTCCCGGAGGGTCTGTTCGTCGTCCGCGCCGTTCTCGATGTACGCCCAGACCATGCGAGGGACGCGCCTGCGGGCGCGCTCGCGCCAGTCTTCGACGCTCAGCGGCGGGGTGGCGCCGCTGAGCCGGAAGCGGAAGTCACCGATCACGGCGGTGCTCCTGACGCCTGGACCGCGGGCGGAAGAGGGGGGAGGTCAATGCGTGACCTGCCACACGAGCAGGCGCCGCTCCACGGCGTTGAACAGCCAGTTCATGACGATGGCGACGACCATCAGCTCGACCAGGATCGCGAAGACCGTGTTGATCTGGTACGAGGACGAATACAGCACGATGTCCTGGCCGAGGCCGCCCGTGGCGGCGACCATCTCCGAGGCCACCACGCCGAGCAGGGCGTAGACGAAGGTCAGCCGCAGTCCGGCGAACATCGTCGGCACGGCCGAGGGGAGCACCACCTTCAGCAGGAGTGAGGTGCGCTTGAGGCCGACCACGCGCGCCATGGTCATCAGGTCCGCGTCGACCGACCGCACCGCCGAGCGGGCGTTCTCCGCGAGGATGAAGAAGACGATGCTGACGGCGAGGACCACCTTGGCGGTCATGGTCAGCCCGAACCAGGCGATGAACAGCGGGGCCAGCGCGATGCGCGGCACGCTGTTGATCGGAGCGAGGAACGGCCCGAAGATCGAGTTGAGGGTGGGGCTCAGGCCGAGGACCAGGCCGGCGAGGGTGCCGGCGACCGAGCCGACGACGAAGGAGACGCCGACGGCGCCTCCCGTGTCCTTCAGCGACTGCACGCTGCGCTCCGACGGCAGGTAATCCAGCATCGCCGTCCAGACGCCGCTGGGCCGCCCGAACAGGGTCTCCTCCAGCCAGCCCTGCCGCGAGGCGAACTCCCACAGGGCGAGGAACGCCACGCAGATCAGGACGCGGGCGGCGTTGACGAACACCTTCGACTGCCAGATGGCCGGCCGTCTGCCGGTGTTCCCGGTCCCGTCGCCCCCGGGCGCCGAGGCCGTCGCCGGTCGTTGGGTGGCAATGGTCATGGGTCCCCCTCTCTCAGCTCGCGTTCCGGGGGCTCCGGTCGCCGATCGCGCCTTCGAGCCGTTCGAACAGGTCGTGGGTGATGCTCTGGAACTTGTCGGTGAACTGGATCTCGCCGAGATCCTCCGCACGCGGGCGCGGCAGGTCGATGACGCGGTCCTCGGCTATCCGGCCGGGGTGGGGGAGCATCACGATCACCCGGTCGGCGAGGAGCACGGCCTCCTGCAGGTCGTGGGTCACGAAGATGACCGTCTTGCGGCGCTCGCCGCCCTGGTGCTGCTCCCAGATGCGCAGGAACTCCGCCTGCAGGGTGAGCTTGGTGCGGGCGTCCAGCGCGGCGAAGGGCTCGTCCATCAGCAGCAGGGACGGGTCGGAGGCCAGGGTGCGAGCCAGCGCCACGCGTTGCCGCATGCCCTGCGACAGTTGCAGCCGGTACTGAGACTCGCGCCCCTTGAGGCCGACCAGCTCCAGCATCTCGCGGGCCCGCTCCTGGCGCCTCCTGCGATCCCAGCCGCGGGTCTCCAGCGGCAGTTCGACGTTCCTGCGGGCCGTACGCCAGGGGAGCAGGGCGTCCCTGGCGAACATGTAGCCGATGTCCATGTTGGGCAGTTCGGGGGCCTTGCCGGCGAGTGTGACCTCGCCGTGGGTGGGACGCACCAGCCCGGCCAGCATGTTCAGCATCGTCGTCTTGCCGCAGCCGCTGGCCCCGACCAGGGCGACGAACTGGCCGGCGTGGATCTCGACGTTGACGCCCTGGAGCGCGACGAGCTCCTCGGACCTGCCGGCGCCGTCCTCACCCCGCGCACCCCGGAGGCGGAACACCTGGTGCACGTCCTCGAACGAGATCAGTGGAGATGTTCCGGGAGCGGCGGGGGTTTCGCCCGCCGTGGCCGACCTGCTCTCAGTCCTGGCTGCCAACGTCTCCATCTCCCTCAGCAGGTGCACATGAGTCAGCGGTTCCGGCCATGGGGTCGCGGGAATCATGCTCCCCGTGGCCCCTATGTCCGGATTCCTAAGAAAATCTCACGTTGAACGCGAGATAGCAAGCATCAAATTGCCGATCTCCGGCGGGACCGCCTCGCGGCGAGGGTCAATCCCCGGCCGTGGTCTCTCCGGAGCGTCCGCCCAGCTCGCGTGAGACCAGGTAGGCCGTGGTGAGCCCTCTGCCCAGCGCGAAGCCGCTGTTGTAGCCGCTGCCGGACGACGTCAGCGCCGCGCACGAGCCCACGGCGTACAGGCCGGGGACGCGCTCGCCCGACGCGTTCAGCACGTGGCCGTCCTCGTCCGTGCGGATGCCGCTCGATCCGATGCCCGTGCCGAGGAAGCGCAGCCGCATCCCGTGGAAGGGCGCCTCTGTCACCGTCCCGAGCACGGGGTTGGGCCGGTGTCGCGGGTCGCCGTAGAAGCGCAGGACGTAGTCGAGGGAGCCCCGGCCGAAGTCAGGGTCGTCGCCCCGCTCGGCGTGCTCGTTGAACCGGGCAGCGGTCCTCTCCAGCCGCTCGCCGTCGATCCCCAGCGCGGCACCGAGTTCTCGCAGGCTTTGCGCCGAGGTGACCACGCCAGGCGGGTACTCGCCGCCGGGCGGCACCGTGCCCAGGCCGTACTTGCGGCGGTGCTGCTCGTCCCAGATCAGGTAGAAGGGCAGGTGCCGGTCATCCGGGTCGAGCGCCTTGGCGACGATGTCGACCCAGTAGGAGTCGTTGCAGAAGCGTCGGCCTGATCTGTCGACGATGAACGTGTGGGGCTTGGCGAACTCGGGGCCGTAGGCGAAGCCGGCGCCGTCTCCCGCCTCCCAGCCGGGCAGCATCGGGACGCTGGTGGCCGGGATCCTGGCGACGTCGCCGCCGACCGAGCGCGCGAGCTTGAGCCCGTCCCCGCGCAGGCTGCGCGGGGCGATGCTGCCGAAGTCCTCGGGCTCCAGGCCCAGCAGGTCCCTGACCAGCTCGGGGTCCCAGTCGTAGGTGCTGGTGGCCAGCACCACGTCGCCGTATGCCTCGACAGGCCCATCCGCGCCCTGCGCCCGGACTCCGACCACGCGGCCCGCATCATCGGTGAGCAGTTCGGTGACGGGATGGGAGGTGCGGATGGTGACCGACTCCTCCTTGAGCAGCCGGGCCAGGAAGCTCGCCACCACCCCGGTCCCGAAGGTCAGGGGATCGGCTGCGCCCACCTGCCGTCCGTCCGCTTCCCCGTCGGAGCGGGTCAGACCGAATGCCTGCGCCTGGTCGCCCCGCGCAGCGGTGTCGTCGGCGTCGGAACCGGAAACGCGGCGGCCCTCGACGAACATCTCGCCGTAGGTCGTGCCGACCGGAAAGTACGGGCTCACGCGGATCCGCCGGCGCCACTCTCCCAGGACGCTGCCGTCGATGACCTCGTTGGTGAGGTAGCGGCCCGCGCCGAGCGCGCCATCGGCCTCGGCATGATAGTCGGCCAGGCCGGGAATCACCGCCCAGCGGATGGCGCCGACCTCCTCCCAGTAGCGGACGGCCTTGGGGGACTCCGTCAGCCAGCGCCGCATGGCCCGTTCGTCCAGGGCCTCCGGGGCGGCGTGCGCGATGTCGCGCACGTAGCGCTCGGCCAACTCCAGGCTGTCCTCGATTCCCTCGCGCTCGGCGACGTGGTTGCCGCCGACCCAGACCTGGCCGCCCGAGTAGGCCGCTGCCCCGCCGACCAGGTCCGCGGCCTCGAAGACCGTGACCGGACATCCGCGCAGCGCCGATCCGAGGGCTGTCGCCAAACCTGACAGTCCCGCGCCTACGACGATCACATGGCGGTCGTGATCCCTCATACCGATCCTCCTCGTTCCTGTGTCAGTCACCGTTGTCTCTTCTCGGCCGGGACTCACATCCCTCGGCATCCACCGCGAGAGAGCCATGCGATTGCTTCGGCTTCTTCGTCGAGAACTCGTCGTCGCTTTGCCGCCGCTACACCGACGCGTCGTTCATCCGGGGGCCGCCGCCCGCGGTCATGCCGCCGTCGATGACGAAGTCACCGCCGGTGAGGTAGGCGCTCTCATCCGAGGCAAGGAAGAGTGCCAGTTCCGCGACGTCCCCGGGTGCACCTGGCCGGCGGAGCGGGAGGAAACGGTAGTAATCGACATCCCGGCCGTGGCCGGCATCGGCGAGCATGGGCGTGTCGATGTATCCGGGGTGGATCGCGTTGACTCGTATCCTCCGTGGGCCCAGTTCGATTGCGGCGGCTTTGGTGAGTCCCCGCAGGGCCCACTTCGACGCCGTATAGGCCGCACTGCCGCGTCCTCCGAGCAGCGCGAGCACGGAGCACACGTTCACGATCGCGCCACCGCCCGCCGCGGTCATCGCCTCGGTGACCGCCTTCATCCCCAGCAGCGCGCCGACGACGTTCACGTCGAGCATGGTCGACATGTCCGCGGCCGACTCGCTGAGGAGATCGCGCTTCCAGTGGATGCCTGCGTTGTTGACGAGGACGCGTACGGGGGGCCAGTCCGTCAGCGATTCGATCGCCGCCGCCCAGTCCTGTTCTCGGGTCACATCAAGGCGGACGAATCGGGCGTGTTTGCCGAGCTCGTCGGCCTGTGCCCGGCCGCGATCCTCGATCACGTCTGCGATCAACACGTGTGCGTTCGCGGCGACGAACCGGCGGACCTCGGCCTCGCCCTGACCACGTGCCCCACCGGTGACGATCACTGTGCGCCCGGCCAGGTCGACCATGGATAGCTCCTTATCTAGGTGCCGCCACCAGTTCGTCGTACGTCGGCCGTGGCTCCGCCTTAGCGATGCCGAGATCGACGAACGTGTCGAAGGTTTTTGTGAGGGTGTCCTTGTCGAGCGTGGTGGAGAAGTCCTTGTAGGCCTGCTCGACGACCAGGTTCGCCACCTCAGGGCTGACCCCCGTGTCCGCAGCCAGTACGGAGGCACTGGTCGCGCGGTTGGCCGGGGCCTTGATGAAGGCCAGGGCCTCGTCTATCGCGTCACAGAACGCCTTGGCGCCGTCCGGCCGCTCTTCGAGGAATTTCGTCGGAGCCACCCAGCCGCTGCCGTAGAGCTCCTTGTAGACCTTCGGTCCGTCGGGCAGGTACAGCAGCGGTTTGCCTGCTTTGGCGTTCATGATGAACTAGGTTCCGGTCGGGCTCACCTGGGCCACATCCACGCTCTTGTTGCCGAGCGCGGCGACGGCGGCGCTGCTGCCCCCGCCGAGGTTCACGTAGGTCACGTCCTCGACGCCGGCCTCCTTGAGCGCCGCGGCGAACAGCAGCTGCACGCCCGAGCCCACGGGTGTCTGGATGCCGATCTTCTTGCCCTTCAGGGCCTGCAGCACCTCCTGCCAGGTTGCGCCCTCCTGAGTCGAGGGCAGTGTGCTGTCCGCCGGGGCCATCAGCGTGGTCTGGATGACGTTGATGCCGCCGCAGAAGAAGGCGCCCTTGTTGCCGGCCTGCCAACCCTGGACCAGGGTGGTGGTGCTCACCTGTCCTATGTCGGATTCGGTGGCGGCCAAGCCCTGCATGCCCTGCAGGTTGGCGGGCTGCTCGAGGATTTCAATCTTGATGTTCCGCTTGTTGAACATCCCCTGCTTTTCCGCGATCACCACGGGCAGCCGGTAGGCCTGAGCAGGGAACATCATCACGCGGAGGGTCTGGGTCCCTCCGGCGGTCGTGGTCTCGGGCGAGCCGGAGGCCGTCGAGCCGTCTCCTCCGCAGGCGACGGTCGCCGCGGCGACCAGCAACGCGGCCGAGGTGAGAGCTATCCGGGACTTGTTCTGTACACGCATGACGGATCTCCTGAACGGGCAGGCCGGGCATCGATTCCGACGGCGGTGAATCGCGCCGCTGCATGGGGAGTGCGAGCGAAGGTTCCGGACCGGGACCTACTGGGCGCCGGGCCGGGTGCGGTGCGAAGCGAGCACGGCCGGGTTGCCCTGGGTCCAGGTGTGGGTCAGATGCCGGTTGGCGATGCGCCAGCCGTCTCGGGTGCGGACGAATCGGTCGACGTAGGTGCCGGCGATGGTGTAGAGGTCTCCACCCGGTGTGCCGTGCCTGATGTGCTGGGCGATCAGATACGTGCGGCCCTTCGCCTCGCCGGCGCCGGTCGCCTCGACCAGCGAGGTGCCGACGAAGTGCTGGCTTGCGTCCAGCGGTTCGAGAGAGGCGCGGACGACCTCGACGATGGCGGGCAGCCCCCGCGGGTGGCCCGCGAGGCCGTACTCGGCCGCCGCGTCCTCGGTGAACACCTGCTCCAGCAGTCCCCAGTCGCGGTCGTCGAGGGCGAAACAGTAGCGGGCCAGCAGTTCCGCGATGTCCAGGCGGTCCTGCAGGGGCAGGTGACGGGTGGAACGATCTTCGTTAACTGCCATGGACTTCTCCTTCATGCCGGCTCGCGGCCGAGCGAGGCCTGCGGCCGGATCCCGGCGCGTGAGTGCCCCTGTCCGGATTCGCCTGGGCCGCGAATGCACGGGTCCGGGGGGAGTCAGGTCCCAGGTATGACCACGAGAGAGTCGTAGGACGGCTTCGGTTCGGCGTTGAGGATGCCGAGCTTGACGTACGCGTCGAAGGTCTTGGTGAGTGTGTCCTCGGGCAGTTCGGTGGAGAAGTCGCCGTAGGTCTGGTCCAGGACGAGTTCGGCGACGGGTTCGGCGACGCCGGTGTCCTTCACCAGCATGTCCACGTTCGTCTTGCGGTTCGCGGAGTCACGGATGAACGCCAGAGCGTCGTTGACGCCGTCGCAGAACGCCTTGGCGACCGCGGGCTTCTGCTTGAGGAACTCGGCGCTGCCCACCCATCCGCTGCCGTAGTAGTCCTTGTAGGCGGTGGGGCCCTCGGGCATGTAGAGCAACGGCTTGCCTGACTTGGCGTTCAGGATGAACTGGGTGCCGGTGGGGTTGACCTGTGCGACGTCGACGCTGCCGTTGCCGAGTGCCGCGATGGCGGCGCTGCTGCCGCCGCCGAGGTTCACATAGGTCACATTGGTGACGCCGGCCTCCTCGAGCGCCGCGGCGAAGATCTTCTGGAGGCCCGACCCCACCGGAGTCTGGATTCCTATCTTCTTGCCCTCGAGGGACTTCAGCACCTCCTGCCAGGAGGCTCCCTCGGCGGTCGACGGGAGCTTGCTGCCCGCCGGAGCCATCAGCGTGGTCTGAAGAACCTTGATGCCGCCGCAGAAGAAGGCGCCCTTCGTCCCGGCCTGCCATCCTTGGCCGAGTGTGCCGACGGTGACGATGCCGACATCGGACTTGGTGGCGGTCAGGCCCTGCATGCCCTGCAGGTTGGCGGGCTGCTCGGTGATGTCGAGCTTGATGCCCCGCTTCTCGAACATGCCCTGCTGCTGCGCGATCATCACGGGCAGGCGGTAGGACTGGGCAGGGAACATCATGACGCGGACCGTCTGCGCACCCCCGTCGGCGTGGGTGGCGGACGATTCGCCGGAGTCGCCGCCGCAGGCGGCGGTCGTGGCGGCCATCAGCAGGGCGGCCGAGGCGAGTGCAACGCGAGTGTGCGTTCTGTTGCGCATTGCGAACCTCCATAGCGCAAGGTCCCTTGACGAGGGCCTCTGTTGCCCGGTGAGTTTTTCACGTTCAACGGAAGGAAACAAGGCGTTGCGTTCACTGACACCAGGCAAAGGGCGAGGTCATCGATGCGTGCGGGGCGTGGTGTCGTCGGCGTTCCGGTGCCGGCGCGGTGCTGGCAGCATGCGGAGCCGGACCGCTGAACGGTCCGGCTCGGTGCCGTGCGTCCCGGATGACGAGGCGCTAGTGGAGGCTCCAGCCGCCGTCGACGGGCAGGGTGATGCCGGTGATGTAGGAGCCGGCGTCGGACGCCAGCAGCAAGAGGGCGCCGTACAGCTCGCGGGTCTCACCGATCCGGCCGAGGGGAGTGCGCGCGAGGACCTTGCCCGCCCCCGCCTCGGATTCCAGCAGCGGGTCGGTCAGCTCGGACGAGAAGAAGCTAGGCGCCAGCGAGTTCACGCGGATGCCGTACCGTGCCGACCACTGCATGGCCAGGTCCCGGGTCATCCCGTTCATCCCGGCCTTCGAGGAGGAGTAGGCCACCTGCGGGATGTCGCCGCCGCTGATGCCGAGCACCGAGGAGACGTTCACCACCGAGCCGCCGTGCTTGGCCTTGATGCACGCCCGCCCGAAGGCCTGGGCCATGTAGTAGGCGCCGATGAGGTTGATGCCCAGAACCCGGGTGAAGTCCTCGGGGTTCTCCTTGTGCGCCGGGGCGGCGTGACCGACCCCGGCGTTGTTGATCAGCACGTGCACGTCGCCGAGCTGATCGATCGCCGCGTCCACCAGGGCGTTGCAGTCCTCCACCTTGGAGACGTCGGTTCGTACGGCGATGCATCGGCGTCCCGTTGCGATGATCTTTCCCTTGACCTCCTGGAGGCGGTCGATGCGACGGGCGGCCAGGACCACGTCGGCGCCCGCGTCGGCGAGCGCCTCCGCGAAGCCGACGCCGAGGCCCGAGGACGCGCCGGTGACGATGGCGACCTTGCCGTCGAGTCTGAACTGGTCCAACACGCTCATGGATGTCCTCGCATTCCTGCAGTCGTACTCAACGTGGTCACTCGCCGCGGAAGACGGGCTCGCGGCGCTCCTCGAACGCCTTGCGGCCCTCGGCCACGTCGGCCGATGCGAAGATCGCGGGCATGAGGTTCTCGCCCTCGCGGTAGTGCCCGCCCGCCGCCTTGTTGAGGGTCCACTTGGTGGCGGCGACGGCCAGCGGGGCGCGCTTGGCCATCCGGACGGCCAGAGCGGTGTACTCCTGCACGAGGGACTCGTGCGGGACGACCTTGTTGACGAAGCCGAGCTCGCGCGCCTCCTGCGCGGAGACGTCGTCGGAGGTGTAGGCCATCCAGGCGATGCGACGCCGTCCGATCATGTCAAGACCGCGCGTGATCGTGACCGCTGGGACGAGGCCGTGGTTCATCTCGCGCAGGCCGAAGCGTGCCTTCTCCGAGGCCAGGACCAGATCGCAGGCGAGGGCGATCTCCGTGCCGAACCCGAAGGCGTAGCCGTTGACCGCGCCGATGACGATCTTGCTCAGCCGTTCGATGGCCTCGAAGGGGGCGTGGGCCAGCCGGATGAACTTGCGGCAGTCGCCCATGCTGTCGAAGGTCATGCCGCCGAGGTCGGCGCCCGCGGAGAACGCCTTGCCGGTGCCGCCGGTGAGCACGACGGCGCGCACCTGGTCATCGTTCTCGAACGAGCCGATGGTGTCGGCCAGCTCCCCGAAGAGGGTCGGGCTGCCGGCGTTGAGGACGTCGGGCCGGTGCAGCGTGACGACGGCGTACCTGTCCGCCGGATACTTCTCGACGTACAGGGTCTCCCTGTCCACGCGTTCCATGTCGGCCATTTGTGGGGCTCCTCTGAGTCTAAAGTTACGTTTTACGTTAGATAGGCTGTATCCGCCGAGGGCCACCCCGGTGGGGAGGGACGTCAGAGCGCTTCGACGATGGTGGCGTTCGCCATGCCGCCGCCCTCGCACATCGTCTGGAGGCCGTAGCGGCCGCCGGTGCGGCGGAGGTTGTGAACCAGGGTGGTCATCAGCCGCGCCCCGGTCGCGCCCAGCGGGTGACCCAGCGCGATGGCCCCGCCCAGCGGGTTGGTGCGTTCGAGGTCGACGCCGAGCTCCTGCACCCAGGAGAGGACCACGGGGGCGAACGCCTCGTTGATCTCGTACTGGTCGATGTCGTCAATCGAGAGCCCGGCCTTCTTCAGCGCCTGCTGGGTGGCGGGAATGGGGGCGCTCAGCATCAGGATCGGGTCGGCTCCAGTGACGGCCATCGTGTGCACCCGGGCCAGCGGGGTGAGGCCGTGCCGTTCGACGGCCTTCTCGGAGGCGACGACCAGGGCCGCGGCGCCGTCGGAGATCTGGCTGGAGACGGCCGCGGTGATCCGGCCGCCCTCGGTCAGGGTCTTGAGGCCCGCCATCTTCTCCAGCGAGGTGTCGGGCCGAGGGCCTTCGTCGGCCCTGACGTCGCCGAAGGGGACGATCTCGTCGTCGAACGCGCCCGCCCGCTGGGCCGCGAGCGCCCGCTGGTGGCTGCGCAGAGCGAACTCCTCCATGGCCTCCCGCGTGATGCCCCACCGCTCGGCGATCAGCTCGGCGCCGCGGAACTGGGAGACCTCCTGGTCGCCGTATCGGGCGGTCCAGCCGGAACCGGCGTACGGCGCGCCCAGTCCCTGCTGTTCGCCGACGACGGCCGGGCTGGAGATCGGAACCAGGCTCATGACCTCGACCCCGCCGGCCAGGACGAGGTCCTGGGTGCCGGACATCACGGCCTGGGCCGCGAAGTGGACCGCCTGCTGCGAGGAGCCGCACTGGCGGTCGATGGTCGTGCCCGGAACGTGCTCGGGCAGGCCCGCCGACAGCCACGCGGTGCGGGCGATGTTGGTGGACTGGGCGCCGAGTTGGTCGACACAGCCGAGGATCACGTCGTCGATCTCACCGGCCTCGACGCCGGCACGCTCCACGGCCGCCTTGATGGCGTGGCCCGCGAGGTCGGCGGGATGGACCTGACTCAGGCCGCCCTTGCGCCGCCCGACGGGGGTACGGACGGCGCTGACGATGAATGCCTCTGCCACTGGCTCTCGCTCTCAAGGGATAGGGGTCATGGCGACGACCGTGCGGCCGACGGACCGCCGGTTGCTGAGGAAGTCGTGTGCCGCGGCCACCTGCGCCGCGGGGAAAACCTGGGCGACCACCGGCTTGGCGGCGCCGTTCTCGAACTGCCGGAGGACCCGTTCGACGGAGGGGCGGACCAGTTCGGGGTTGTGCTCCAGCCATTTGCCGAGCGTGAATCCCGCCACCGAGATGCCCAGGTCGAACAGGGTGTGCAGGCGGAACCGGTCGCTGCTGCGGCCGCTGCTGGCCCCCACGCTGATCAGCCGGCCCCCGGGTGAGACGCAGCCCAGGCTGCGGCCGAGGACCTCGCCCCCGACCGACTCCAGGACCAGCGGCACGCCGCGCCCATCGGCCACCTCGGCGACGACCTCGGCGAAATCCCGTGTGGTGTAGTTGACGGCCACGTCGGCGCCCCACCGCCTGACCTGCTCCACCTTGGCGTCGGAACCGGCGGTGGCGATGATCCTGCCCGCACCGTAGGCCCGGCAGAGTTGCAGGCAGGCCGAGCCGTACGCCCCGGCGGCGGCCTGGATCAGGACGTCCTCGCCCTTCCGCAGGCGGCCGAGGGTGACGATGGCCGCGTCCGCGGTGAGGTAGGGACCGGCGGCGCCGGCTGCCTGGAAGTCGTCGAGCGCGCCGGGCACCGGATAGACCTGGCTCGCGGGCGCGGCGACGAACTCGGCGGCGGCGCCGCCCCTCGGGATCACTCCGAAGACCCGGGTGCCGACCGCCGGGCCCTGGGCGTCCGGCCCGTGCGCCACCACCACACCGGTGAGGTCGTGGCCGGTGACATAGGGCGGTTCCGGCGCCCCGGGGTATCTTCCGGCGCGTTCCAGCAGATCGGCCCAGTTCAGGGCGAAGGCACGCACCTCGATCAGCAACTCGCCGGGTCCGGGCTCGGGCACGGGGACCTCGTCCCAGCTCAGCACCTCGGGCCCGCCGTGTCCGGCGAAGCGCAGCCCCTTCATGGTGGTCATGCCTCGTGCATCCCGGCGGGAACACCATCGATCATGTGGTCGTGGTACTCGCAGATGCCGTAGCCGGCCCCGCCGCGGTAGTCGAACTCGACCAGGTACTCGGCAAGGCGGGCGATCTCCCCGTCGCGCCGGTTGCGCAGAGGGACGTTGTGGAAGACACGGCCGGTGGCCTCCACCTGCTCTCCCGACTCCGTCCACATGGAGACGCGCATCGTGGTGGCGTAGTGCGGGGCCTCGCCGTACTCGCTCTTCACCGAGACCCTGTCGACCAGTTCGAGCACGCCGTCGCGCAGCACCATGCCGTTGCCGGGCGAGGGGGTGTCGCCGATCTTTTGTGCCCAGGCGACGAACCCGTTGCGCTCGTCCACCATGCAGGAGAGCCAGCGCCAATAGTGCGGCCCCTGCCAGATGCGCGGGCCCCAGGAGTGGTCGCGGAAGCCCAGGCCGTTGATTTCGCGCCGCTCGCCGTCGATCTCCACCCAGCCGTGCACCTTGCAGGGCCCCTGATAGTGGCCGACCGCGATGCTGTCCTCGGCGCCCTGGATACCGGAGCCGCCGCCCAGGCCGTACACCGGGACGACATTGTCGTAGTGCAGCTCGATCGCGACGGGGACCAGGGGGCTGGTGGTGAAGGCCTGCTTCGGGTTCTCCAGGGCGGTGCCCCTGTCCAGCAGGTACGCCGTGCCGTCGAAGGTGACCTTCATCCTCTTCAGCGGCTCGACGACTTCGAACTTGAGACCGGCCGCCTCGAACCTGTCATTGCCGGCGATCGGAGCGCGGTTGAAGCGGATGGCCGCACCGCCGTCGGGCAGGTAGAGCAGGACGGTGACCTCGGCGTGGCCCTCGTTCACCCGATTGCCCATCCTGATCAGCACCGCGAAGCCCGAGTCGCTGTCCACGAAGTTGTAGTAGGCCGACTCGTTGAACTGCGGGTGGTCGGTGGGCTCGTGCATGTACTCGTCCTGCTCGAGAATCGGTACGGCCGCCATGCCTCATTCACCCTTCACGTTAGATAGCTGTGTAGTACTGTAACCGATGGGACCTTACGTTGCACGTCACATATCAGATCGTCGTATGAGATTGGGAGTGCGATGGGCCAGAACTCCGGCGGGCCGGACGGCGGGACGTCGATCAGGCTCGGGCTGATGCTGGCGGGCGGCGGCGGTCTCACCGTCTCCGACATGGCCTCGATCGCCGCGCGGGCCGAAAGCGCCGGGTACGACGGCGCGTACCTGGCCGAGGCGTGGCGGTCCGGGTTCGTCACCCTGGCGGCCATGGCCGGGCGTACCGAGCGGATCAAACTGGGACCGTACGTCCTCAACGCGCATGCGCGCACCCCGATGATCGCCGCGATGAGCGCGGTGGACCTCGATGAAGTGTCCGGAGGCCGGCTCGTCCTCGGTGTCGGCAGCGGCAACCGGGTCACCAACGAGAGCTACCAGGGCGTCCCCGTCGAGCGGCCGCTGCGCAAAATGCGGGAGTACGTCGAGCTGATGCGGCTGGTGACCCAGGCGGGACGCGGCGAACGGGTCGACTACGAGGGTGAGATTCACCGGATGGCAGGCTGGCGCTGCCAGGTCGACCCATTCAGAGAGTCCATCCCCATCGTCCTGGCCGCCACATCTCCGAAGATGACCCGCCTGGCCGCGCTCGTCGCCGACGGCATCGCGTTGGGCAGCCTTCAGTCGGCCGCGTATGTCGCCGAGATCGCGGAAGAGTGCCGGAACGAGGCGGCGCGGCCGGGCTTCTCGGTGATGATGGCAGCCCTGATCGCCGTGGACGAAGACACCGAGCGGGCCCGCGAGGCGGCGCGCGCGGCGGTGGTGAACCTGTACGCGGGCAAGCCGCATCCTCACTACGACGCGCTGCTGCGCCGGCAGGGCCATGCCCGCGTCGCCGACGAGGTGGACCGGTGCGTGCGCGGCGGCGACCTGGCGGCAGCGCGCCGGGCGGTCACGGACGAGGTCGTCGACCAACTGGTTGTGGCAGGCACGGCGACGCAGTGCGCGCGGCGGATCTCCGAGTACGCCGGGAAGGTGGACGACGTGCTGCTGGTCAACGTGAACGGGATGCGGTACGAGGCGGGCGGCGCCGACCGGGACGCCCGCCGCGCGCTGCTGGAATCGTATGAGCCGCTCATGGAGCTCGCGTCGTCCGCCGGACGACCGTTGTGACACGTCCATACCGGTGGAATGCGGGGCGGGCCCGGTCACCGCCTCACCGCCGATCGAGGCCACACTGCTCCTCGACCCGGTAGCCGTGCGCCGCGGCCCAGAACCGATCCTGGAGCACCGCGCGGACGACCGGCCGGGCGAAGAACTCCTCGGCCCACTCCCGCTGGTCGAAGTAGAGCTCCAGGAACGCCTGGCAGGAGGTCGACGGAAGTATCCGGGGGAGCGGCCGCTGTCCGGGCTCGTCGACGGGCGCCGTCGCCTGCTCGCCGATCACGTGGTTGACCAGGATCTGCCGGATGCCGAAGGCCGACGACGCCTCCTCGGCCAGCACGGCCAGGCAGCCGTCCAGATGCTCCCGGGCGGCGGCCACGTCGACGCCGTCCGCGCGGTCGAACTCGAAGAGGTACTTCTCCAGGGCGGTCTGTCCGGTCAGCCGGTCGAGCAGGACCTCCTCGCGGACCCGGAAGGGGCGCAGTTCGCGCAGGAACAGGCGGTGGTCCGCCACGACCGTCTCGCGGAGGTCGTCGGTGTAGTCGAGTCCACGGCCGGGCAGGTAACGCAGCACCACATAGCGGAACGCCTGTGGCCGTCGTTCCCAGCCGCCGAGCAGATCGTACTCGGCTGTGGCCTGGTTGATGTGGTAGCTGATCACCTGGCTCTTCTCCCGGAGGAAGTGCCGGGCGAAGCGGGTGTGCACCCGCAGGTAGTACCGGTCGGCCTCCTCTGCCGTGACCGTCGAAGCCGGCAGGAAGTGGGAGATGGTCTTGTCCCAGGTGCCGCCGCGTTGGCCGCCCCCTGAGCTCATCGTCGCTGGCAGTTCCATGAGTGAAATCTAACTAAGAACGTCAAGAGTAAGACAAGATTGCCTCTCCTTGTGGGGCCTTAACGCATTACGTTAGATTCAACACGAGCGCTGAGTCCCGACCCGAGAGGTGCCTGTGCGACCGTCACCGGATGACCTGCTGGACAGCCTCCGCCTGTCCCTCAACGAAAGCCTGCTGCCCAAGGTCGAGGATCGCTGGGCCCGCTATGTCTGCACCGCGATGGATCTCGTCCTCCAGCATCTGCAGCTGCGCCTCGCCGCGGAGGGGGACGCCCTGGCGGAGGACAGCGCCGACATGCTGACGGTCCTCGCGGCGACGGGCGGGCGCGCCGCCGCCCTGGCGGAACGCTCCGGCCAGGGCGGCCGTCCGCGGTGGGAGGAGCTGGCCGAGATCGTGGCGGGCGCCGCGGGCCGGGCCGGCGACCGGTCCGAGGACGCCACCGTCCGCAACGAGGAGCTGCGGGGCGTGGTCGTCGCGGTGATGCGGTGGCTGGACGACGCCGAGGGCGCCGACCCCGCCGATCCCGCCGTAAGGGAACTGAGAGACGAGGTGTACCGCTTGGTGCGACGGCAGGTGGACCGGACCAGGCCCATGGTGGAGCCGCTGTTCATGTCGTTCCGGCCGCTGGCCTCGTGAGCGCCGGGAGGAACGCCGCGCCGGGGCTGGATGCCGAGCGCGTCGGCGCGTACCTGCGCGACCGGCTGGGGGCCGACACCCTCACGGTCGTCTCCCTGAAGCGGAACGTCGGCGGGATGTCCAGGGAGACCTGGTTCGCCGAGGTCACCGGTGTGCGGGACGGCGAGGAGTTCCGCGACGCGCTGACGATCCGGGTCGACCACCCCGAGGGTTCGGTGGTGCCGGTCAGCCTCGAGCGGGAGTACCGCACCTTCGCCGCGCTCACCCCGACCCCGGTTCCGGTCGCCGAGGCGCTGTGGTATGAGACCGACGAGTCCCTGATCGGGCGGGCGCCGTTCTACATCCGCCGTACGGTGCCGGGGAGCGCCTCGGCCGGCAGGCTGTTCGCCCCGGGCGGGGAGGAGATGCGCCGCCGGATCGGCCGGCATCTGGCCGAGCGGCTGGCGGCCGTCCACACCCTCGACTGGGCGAGCGCGGGGCTGGGGGAGTTCATGGCGGTGCCGCAGCGGCCGGAAGACTGCGCGCTGCTGGAGCTGGCCCACTACGAGCAGGCCTACCGCGCCGCCGACCCGGAGCCGATGCCCGTGGTGGAGGCCCTGTTCTCCTGGTTGAAGCGGAACGTGCCCACCGAGGTCTCGCGAACCTCGCTCGTCTGGGGTGACGTCGGCGTCGGCAACTTCATCTACGAAGGGGACCGGGTGGTGGCCCTCACCGACTGGGAGCAGGCCCACTTGGGCGATCCCATGAAGGACTGGGCCTCGGCGCTGTGGCGGGGCGCGGACGCCCTGCTGCCGCGTGAGGAGATGTTCGAGGCCTACGAGAAGGCGGGCGGCCCGCGGATCGACGAGGAGCGGATCAGGTACTACTCCGTCTTCATCGACGCCGAGTACATCTGCACGTCCTTTCCGCTGCTGAGCGAGCTCGGCCCGGATGGGACCCGCGACGCCACCTTCGTACGCCTCGGTATGGGCGTCCCCTACATGTGCATGGATCACGGCCTGAGCACCATCGGGTACTGAGCCGACTGAAGGAGTCCCCGTGTCTTTGGAGATATCGCTCACCGGCCGGGTGGGCACCATCGAGCTGAACCGCCCCGGCCGGATGAACGCGCTCACCGTCGATCTCGCCGGGTCGCTGGGCTCGGCGGCGGCTGCCCTGGTCGAGCAGGGGGCCCGCGCCCTGGTGCTGGCCGGGCGTGGCCCGGCGTTCTGCGCCGGCGCCGACCTCGCCTTGGTCGACCAGGCGTTGGCAGGAGAGCCGGCCCCCGTGCTCACGCCGCTGGTCGAAGGACTGCACGCCTCGCTCAAGCGACTGCGTCGCCTGCCGGTGCCACTGGTCGCCGCCATCGAGGGGCCCGCGGTCGGGGCAGGAATGGGGCTCGCCCTCTGCGCCGACATCCGGGTCCTCGCCGAGAGCGCCCGCCTGATCCCCGGCTACATGGGGATCGGATCGTCGCCGGACGGTGGTGTTTCGTACTTCCTGACCCGGATGCTGGGCTCGGCCCGCGCCCTGTCCCTGCTGCTGCGCAACCAGCCGGTGAGCGCGGTGGACGCGGCGGCGCTGGGCCTGGCCGAACCGCCGGTGCCGGACGGCTCGGCGTTGCGGGCCGCCCAGGAGCTGGCCGCTTCACTGGCGACCGCTCCTCCGCTGGCTCTGACACGGGTGCGGGAGCTGGTCGACCGGGCGACCGTACTGGGTCTGGAGGAGCAGCTGGACCTGGAGCAGCAGCGGGTGACCGAGCTGTGGAAGACCCACGACTTCACCGAAGGCGTACGGGCCTTCCTGCAGCGGCGCCCGCCGGAGTTCCGCGGCGAGTAAGGCTGCCGAGGGCGCCGCCCGGTACGGCTTCGGCCCGTGGCCCCCGAAAGGGTGTCACGGGCCGAAGCCGTTTTCCGGCGCACGTGCCGGGCGCCGTCCGTCAGCTCGACAGCATCGCCCGCAACCGGTGCTTGAGCACTTTGCCCGTGACGTTGCGCGGCAGTTCTTCTGTACGGACCCAGCGGCGGGGCACCTTGTAGGCGGCCAGTCGCTCCTTGGCCCAGGCGCTCAGCTCGGCGTCGGCGGGGACCTTCTCGCCGACCAGGACGGCGGTGACCAGTTGTCCCCATTTGGGATCCGGGGTTCCGACCACCGCCGCCTCGACGATGTCCGGGTGCTCGGCCAGCACCGCCTCCACCTCCCGCGGGTAGACGTTCTCCCCACCGGTGATGATCATGTCGTGGCGGCGGTCGGTGATGTGGAGATAGCCCCGGCCGTCCCGGTATCCCATGTCGCCCGTGTGCATCCAGCCGCCGCGCAGCGTCTCGGCGGTGGCCTCGGGCCGGTTCCAGTAGCCGAGCATCACCGAGGGTCCCCGACAGACGATCTCGCCGATCTCCCCCTGCGGCACCGGTTTGTCCGCGTCGTCGACCACCAGCACCTCGAGACCGATCGCCTCCGCGCCGGCCGAGGCAAGCCGCTCGGTGTCCGCCGGATCATGGTCGGCCGGGCGCAGAATCGTCTGCCCGCCGGTTTCGGTCATGCCGTACTGCTGATGGAAGCCGCAGCCGAAGCGCTCGATGGCGCGTCGCAGCGGCCCCGGCTGGATGGACGATCCGCCATAGATGATCAGTCGCAGCGCGGAGAGGTCGACCTCGTCGACGACCGGGCTCTCCAGGAGCATCGCGATGATCGTGGGAACCAGGACGGTGGTGGTGACTCGTTCCCGCTCCATCGTGCGCAGGGCGAGTTCCGGCGAGAACTCCGGCAGCATGACCACCGTGCCGCCGACGACCGTGTGGGCGTAGGAGAGGAATGCGGCGATGTGGAACATGGGGAGGCTGGCCTGGTGCACGTCACCGGACTGCACCTCCAGCTCGGCCGCGTTGGTCATCACGCGGGCGGTGAAGCCGAGCCGGTCGACGACAGCACCCTTGGGTGAGCCGGTCGTGCCGGAGGTGTACAGGATGGTGGCGGGCAGCTCGGGGTCGTCGGGGTCGGCGTCGGGGGCGGGGACGGCGGCCCGCAGCGCGCTGTCGTAGGAGGGGACGGCGACCGGGGAGCCCAGGCCGAGGACGTGCGAGACCCCGGTGTCCGCAGCGAGGGCGGCCGCGCGCTCGGTTTCACCTCGTCCCGCGATCAGCAGACCGGGTGCGCAGTCGGACAGGATGAACTCCAGCTCCCGCTGCGCGAGACGGATGTTCAGCGGGACCAGGGCGAAGCCGGAGCGCAGGCACGCCGCCTGTATCTCCAGATATTCCAGTTCGTTGGCGGCCAGGAGTGCCACCCGGTCGCCGGGGACCAGGCCCAGGGTGCGGAAGACCGAGCCGAGTCGTCCTACCCGGTCGTCCAGTTCGCCGAAGGTGATCCGCCGGTCGCCCTCTACCACGGCGGTCTGGCCGCCGAACCGGGCCACGGGGCCCCGGATCAGATCAAGGTAGCGCATACCACCTCATCGGAAAGACGCAGATTGACATATTACGTTGAGCGTCAAATCACGTTACAGTGAGCGGGCCGGGAGCGCCAGGGGGTGAGTGAACCTGGACGATCAACCCTGAAAGGTGCACCATGGTGCGGATCTATCAAGAGTTGAACAAGACGGCACATTCAGGAACAAGCGAACTTCGTGTGCGCGTTGCCCGGCCGGCCGTGAAGCGCGTCCGGGCCTGATGAGGCGGCACCATCAAGCCAGCAGGAGGCGGCATGGACTTCACCATCAGCAGTGAGCACCAGCAGTTGCGGCAGACGTTGCGAGAGTTCTTCGAGGTGGAGGCGCCGGTCGACGTGGTCGCACGCTTCGACCGGGAGGAGGAGTTCAACTCCGACCTCTATCGCAAGGTGGCCGAACTTGGCCTGTGCGGGATGGCGTTCGGCGAGGAGTACGGCGGCAGCGACGCGGACCAGATCTCCATCTGCATCGCGGTGGAGGAGATCGCGAGGGCCAGCGCCGCCCTGGCCTACGCCTGGCTGCCCACGGCCACGTTCTGTGCGAAGGGCGTCTACCGATTCGGCACCGAGGAGCAGAAGAAGGAGATCCTGCCGCAGGTCGCGGCCGGGACGATGCGCATGGCGATGGGCCTTTCGGAGCCCGAGGCCGGGTCGGACCTCACCCACCTGTCCACCCGGGCGGTGCGGGACGGCGACGATTTCGTGGTCCGCGGTCAGAAGGTGTTCACGACCGGTGCGGACACCGCCGACTACATCTTCGCGTTCGTGCGAACCGATCCCGACGCGCCGGCGTCGAGGGGCATGTCCGTGCTGCTTGTTCCGCGGGATGGCGAGGGACTGTCCGTACGGCCGCTGCGTAAGCTGGCCGGCCAGTCCACCCACACGTGCGAGGTCTTCTTCAACGACGTCCGTGTGCCCAAGGAGAATCTCGTCGGTGAGCTGGGCGACGGCGTGAAGATCATCTTTGGGCTTCTCGACGCCGAACGGATCTACGTCGGCGCGGAGGGCACTGGTCTCGGCCAGGGCGCGCTGGACATGGCGCTGAAGTACGCCAAGGAGCGTGTCCAGTTCGGCAAGCCGATCATCGAGCATCAGGCGGTCGGGCACATGCTCGCCGACATGGCGATGGACGTGCAGACCGCCCGGCTGATCACCTGGCACGCGGCCTGGCGGCTGGAGCAGGGCCTGGACTGCAGGCTGGAGGCGTCCATGGCCAAGGTGTACGGCTCCGAGGCCGGCAGCAGGTGCGCGGCCCGCGGCATGCAGATCCTCGGTGGTTACAGCTACATGGTCGAGTACGGGATGGAGCGGTACTGGCGCGAGACCAAGCTGTACGAGATTGCCGGTGGGACGAACCAGGTCATGCGCAACGTGATCGCCAAGCAGCTCGCCAAGGGCGGCTCATGATCCCCTCGATCCCCGCCGTTCCCTTGCTTCCCCTGGACGCCGCGTTCGACCACGCGGCGGTGGCGGCCCACAGAATCCGTGACCTGCTGCCGCTCTACCAGGACATGCTCGGTGGCGAGTTCTATCTGGGCGGCGACAACGTGCGGGTCGGCTACCGGGGTGTACAGCTCAAATTCCGGGGCGGGGGGAAGATCGAGCTTCTCGAACCGCTCCCGGGATCGACGTTCCTGGACAGCTTCTTCCGGCGGGGCCCGCTGGGTGGGCTGCACCACCTCACATTCACCGTGACGAGGGAGATGACCGGGACCATCGCGACACTGGAGGGACTCGGCTACCGGGTGCACGGTGCGTCCGCGGCGGATGCCGACTGGCACGAGGTCTTCCTCCACCCGCGCGAAGCCTTCGGCACCTTGCTCCAGATCGTGCGTCCCGGCCCGAACTATGGCCCGGCCCGCGACTACACCATCGAAGACGTCCTCGCCGGCAAGGGCCCGAACGGCTCCGGCAGTCCAAGTCCCTGACCGGCTCCGACGAGCTGTCACGAGTCTCTGAAGAACCCCTGACGAATTCCGCTAGAGGAGAGAGAGCATGACATCCGACGATCTCCGCGGTCAGCTCGAAATCCGGGACCTCGCCGCCCGTTTCACCGACGCGGTCAACCGGCGTGCCCCGAAGGAAGTGGCCGTGCTTTTCACGCAGGATGGCGCGTGGCACGTGCCCGGTGTGCCGTCGGCCGTCGGCCATGAAGCGATCGGCGACCTGCTGGCCGGTTTGCTGACGAACTTCACCCGGCTCATCCAGTTGACCCACAGCGGGCACGTCGACGTTTCGGGGAGCACGGCGACGGCGACCTGGTACATCACCGAGAGGGGCGCGGACTCCGCCGGCGACACCTTCGAGTTCACCGGCGTCTACACCGACCGCCTCGTCAGGGCCGAGCAGGACGGCTGGCGCTTTGTCGAGCGGTCGTTCGGCTTCCTCCACCGGAAGGGGGTGGGAAAGGAACGCTGGTACCCGCACCCGAACGTCGTCGCGGACTGAACGGCGGGCGGGCCGGATGGGCCCGGCCCTGTCCTGCCCGCCACCGGAACCGGTGTCGTCTGACGGAGAAACGTTTCTGCTAGCTTCTTGACGTTCAACGTAAGATATTTCACCATTGACGTACGAGATCGATGAAGGGCGTCCAGCGCGACCCGAGGCGGGGAGCCGCGGCGCGTCGCTCGTAGCGAATCGAACTGCAGGGAGTCAGACCATGCTGGTCGGTGACATCGTCCGGCGGAACGCCACGTTTTTCGGCTCACATGGCGCCGTCGTGGTGCCGGGCGAGCGGCACATCAGCTGGCGGGAACTCGACGAGCGGACCGACCGGTTCGCGAACGCGCTGCATGGTCTGGGACTGGTCAAGGGCGATCGGCTCGCGATCCTGGCGCCGAACTGCGCCGAATACCTCGATTTCTTCTTCGGTTGCGCGAAATCGGGAGTGATCGGGGCGGCTACCAACATCCGGCTCGCCGGGCACGAGATCGTCTCCTATCTGTCGTACGTTCAGCCGGTCGCCATCCTGGTCCACGCAGATCTTGCCGACTTCGCCCGGTCCTGGCTGGATGATCTCCCCTCTCTGCGTGAGGTGATCGGGATCGGGGAGGGCCACGGCTTCGGGCGCGACCTCGAAGAGCTGATCGCCGGTGCCGCACCTGGGGAGCCGGACGTCGCGATCACCGAGTCCGACGTCTACCAACTGGGCGCAACCAGCGGGACGACCGGCATCCCCAAGGCCGCCATGTTGAGCCATCGCAACGCCATCGCCGCGATGGTGAGCTGGCTGGCCGAGATCCCTGTGCGGGAACGGGAAACCGCCCTGCAGTGCATCCCCTACTTCTTCAACCCGGGTGGCGCGGCCGGACTGCACCCGGTCCTCATGAAGGGTGGGCGCCTGGTGATCCCGAAGGCCTTCGCGCCGCGGGCGTTTCTCGAGGCGATCCCCCGATACTGCGTCACGCACACCGTGCTTGTGCCGACCATGCTGCAGATGGTGTTGAACGAGCCGGATGTCGCCTCGTACGACATGAGCAGTCTGCGGGCGATCAACACCGGGGGATCTCCCTTTCCCGGCCCCTTGCTCGCCCGCGGCCGGCAATCGATGGGCGATGTCTTCTATCCGATATACGGCATGGCGGAAAGCTACTCCTGCGCGACGATCCTCCGGCCGCAGAACCAGTTCTCCGAAGGCACGCCTCAGCAGGTCGCCCAACTCTCGTCGGTGGGGAAGCCGATGGTCCTCACGAATGTTCGCGTCGTCCAGCCTGAACAGGACCGCTGGGGGGAGCGGGACGTACCGCACGACGGCGGCACCGCCGGAGAGATCTGGCTGGCGAGCGACACGGTTTCGGCCGGGTACTTCCGGATGCCGGAAGAGACCGCGGCCGGCAGGAATGGCCGGTGGTTCGCCACCGGTGATATGGCTGTCATCGATGCGGAAGGCTTCGTCATGATCGTCGACCGGCTCAAGGACATGATCATCACCGGTGGCATCAACGTCTTCAGCATCGAGGTCGAACGGGCGTTGCTTCAACACCCCGATGTCGAGCAGGCCGCCGTCATCGGAGTTCCTCATCCCACGTGGGGAGAGGCGATCCACGCGGTGGTCCGGACCCGGCCCGGCGGCGATGTGCCGGAGGCGGAGTTGCTCGAATTCGCCGCGGCGCGTCTCGCCCATTACAAGAAGCCCCGATCTGTCAGTTTCGTCGGCGAGTTTCCCGTCAGTGGCAACGGGAAAATTCTCAAGCGCCTGCTCCGGGAACAGTGGGAGGCCGGCCGGCGTCCGTAGCGGCGTGCGCGAGGCGATTTCTCTGACCTCTCTTGTTCGTCGTCCGATCGCAATGCGACGCACCCTCGACCAGGGGTATCGGATGGATTCCCGAGTTCGCGTACACAGTGGGCGACCGCTCCTGCCATTACCGCGATATCCGAACCATCGATGTCCGAGGAGTGTGGTGACCGCGGTCGTGATGATTAGAGAACGACTGAGTCAACATCTTACGTTCACCGTAAGATTGCTATAGAGTGTGAAGCCATCCGGAGAAGGGCAGTACGGCACGGCTCAGGGGTGTGAGAACCATGTTGGTCAGCGACATCGTCCGACGTAACGCGCAATTCTTTCCAAACAGGGACGCGGTTGTCCTCCCAGGCCGCGTACGCCGCACCTGGCGGGAGTTGGACGCAAGGACCAACCGATTCGCCAATGCCCTGCTCGGACTGGGCCTGTCGAAGGGCGACCGTGTAGCCATATACGCGCCGAACTGCGGTGAGTACGTCGAGTTCTTCTTCGCCTGTGCCAAGTCAGGAGTGATCGGCGCACCCACGAACGTCCGGCTCGCGCCGTACGAGATGACCTCGTACCTGTCCTACGTGGAGCCGGCCGCTGTCCTGGTGCACGCCGACCTGGTGGAAAACGCGCAGGGGTGGCTGCCGGCCGTCCAGTCGGTCAAGTACGTCATCGGATTCGGCTCCGGGCATGGACTGGACCTCGATCTCGAGGAACTGATCGCGGCTGCCGGAGCGGACGAGCCGCGGGTGGCTGTCAGCGAAGACGACATTTACCAGTTGGGCGCCACGAGTGGGACCACCGGTATCCCGAAGGCCACCATCTTGACCCATAGGAACGCCATCTCCGCGATTGTCACCTACGCCGCCGAGTTGGATATTCCCGAAGCCGGGACGGCTCTGCAGAACATTCCCTACTTCTTCAATCCCGGTGGGCCGGCGGGCCTGCACCCGGTCCTGTTGAAGGGCGGCCGCACGATCGTTCCGCCCGCGTTCGACCCCGCGGAATTCCCCAAGCTGGTACAGGAATACCGGGTCACTCACACGATAATCGTGCCGACCATGGTGCAGATGGTCGTGTCGAATCCGGATATCGTGCAGTACGATTTGTCCTCACTGCGCGGGATCATGTCCGGAGGATCGCCATTTCCGGCTCCCGTCCTCAAGCGGGCACGCGAACTGATGGGCGACGTCTTCAATCCCATCTATGGCATGGCGGAAAGCTATTCCTGTGGCACGATCCTGCGACCGCAGAACCTGTTCACGGAGGGCACCGAACAGCAGGTCCGGCAGTTGGCCTCGATCGGGAAGCCGGAAACGCTGATCAACCTGCGCGTCGTCGGCCCGGAGGGCGACGACGTCCCTCACGACGGGAAGACCGCGGGCGAGATCTGGATGTCGGGGCCGACGATCTCCCCGGGATACTTCCGGATGCCGGAGGAGACCGACCGCAGCCGCGAGAGTTCCTGGTTCAAGACCGGCGATCTCGCGGTGATCGACAGTGAAGGCTTCATCACGATCGTCGACCGGTTGAAGGACATGATCATCACCGGTGGGATCAACGTCTTCAGCGTCGAGGTGGAGCGTGTTCTGGAGCAGCACCACGACGTCCAGCAGGTGGCCGTGATCGGGGTGCCGCACCCGCAGTGGGGTGAGGCCATCCACGCGGTCGTGTGTCGCAGGGCCGGCAGCACGATCAGTGAGCAGGAGCTCATCGCGTTCGCGGCCGAGCGCCTGAGCTCGTACAAGAAGCCGCGGTCGGTGGAGTTCGTCTCCGCCCTGCCGATCAGCGCCACCGGAAAGATCCTCAAGAAAGAACTGCGGAAGCAGCGCTCCGTTCAGCCCGCCGTCTGAAGGTACCTCCTCGGCGGGCAGGGCAGACGAGGTCGGTGCCGCACCGCTGTCCCATGGTGATGATGCGTCATGCCGCGCCCGCAGGTAGATGGCCCAGGGATGGTTCACTCCGCCTCGACATCCTTCATAGCAGTGCGGGGTGAGGCAGCGCGGAGCGCCCACCCTCTGTTGCTGGCCGCAACCGACGATATGCAGATTGTCGCCGACGTGCGGCTCCCTGGCAGGCAGAACCAGCTCGGAATCTGGAACTCCATCCCTCAGCTTTCGCCCATGACGAGAGGTAGCCTCGCGCGGCCGTTTCGCGCCCCCGCCTGCTGTTAGTCCTGCCGTTCGTTCGGGAGAGAGCTCTTCTCTGTCCCCCGCAGGATCACAGCCCAGCACCTGCTGGAGTACCGCGACGTGCCCGAGGCGTTGGAATGGCGGCAGTCGGTGCACGGCGCTGCACCCGCAGTCTGAGGCCCGCAGGGCGGGAGCAAGATATTTGTAATGTCCCATTACCGCTGCATCCGGCGGGATGCAGCGGGGGACATTCGTGATCAGAACCGCCCACTCCCGCCACTGGTACGGCGGTGGGTTCTGATCGATAGCGACCGGGCGCGGTCGTCGGGGGAGCGGTCACGAGCATGTCCGATGGGGGAGAGGACACCGGGTCCAGCACGGGGTCCAGGCAGGTGCGGCAGCGGCGGCGTCAACGTCAGGTGGTGCCGCGGCCGCACGTGGTGAAGTTCGTGCTGACCGAGGAGGAGTACGCCGACCTCCGCACGGCCGCGCTGGCGCACGGGGCGTATGCGGCAGAGGCGGCCCTCGCGGCGGCGCGGATGGTGAACCCGCCGATGCCCGACCCGCTGCGCGAGGCCCTGATCGAGCTGATGCACGCCGCTGGCCAGGTGCGCCGCATCGGGGTCAACCTCAACCAGGCCGGCGCGGCGCTCAACGCGACCGGCACTGATCCCGGCAACCTCGTTCCGTACGCCGCGTGTCTGCGGGCGGTGCAGCGGCTGGACGGAATCGCGGATGCGGTCCGGAAGGCGATCCGATGATCGGAAAGGTGATGCGCGGGCGGCGCGTCGGCGGGTTGCTGTACTACCTGTACGGCCCAGGCCGGGCCAACGAGCACGTCAACCCGCACGTCGTCGGGTGGCGGCATCCGGCCGAGCTGGAGCCGGTGCTCCGTCCGGAAGGCGGGCGGGATTTCCGGAATCTGATCGGATTGCTCAACCAGCCACTCGCCGCACTGGCGGAGCGCGGTTACGCCGAGCGGGTGTGGCACCGCGTCGCCCGTGCCGGGCCCACGCAACGGAGCTCCGCGAACTGCAACACGGTGACCATCGCCAACTGTCCGGGCGAGATCCCGGGCCTGCCCCGGATCCCGAACCCGTCCAGGAACGCGCCATCGAAGAACACCTCGCCCAACTCGTCACGGACCCGCATCGCCAGCGACCCGTGTCGAAACGCCGCCCTGGCCACCGCCGCCGTCTGCTCGGGAACAACCGGCAGCGCACGCGGGCGCATCGACATCGAGGACCTCATTCCGGGGGCAGGATCACAGGACACTCAACCGGAACGCACCCTTCCAGGCCCCAACGATCATCATCATGCGAACACGCCGACGCGACCAGAATTAGGCAACAGGGTCGTACACGCCCACGTCGCCGGGATGACCCGATGTCACGCCAGGCCAGGCGTGGCCCAGTTCAAGGACAGCGAGCTGCCCGCCGGCGCCGCGCGCGACCCTCGGTCTCATTCAATCTCTCGCCGGACGCGGCGAGCAGTCCGGTGCGGAAGTTGCCCGGCTCGACGATGAGCACGGTTACGCCCAATGGGCGACCTCGGCCCGTAGCGCTTCGGAGAAGCCTTCGAGCGCGAACTTCGTCGCGCTGTAGGCGGAGATTCCCGCGAACGACAATCGTCCTCCCATGCTGCTGACCTGCACGATCGCGCCGGACCGCCGTGCCCGCAGGTGGGGAAGGGCGGCGCGGGTCAGCGCGGCGGGCCGAAGAAGTGGACCTCGAACAGGGTCCGCTGCTCGGCCTCGCCGGTTTCCTCCACGGCACCGACGTGTCTACGTCCGGCGTTGTTCACGAGGATGTCGATGCGACCATGTCGAGCGATGACCTCGGCCACTGCCTCGTCATGGCTCGGTCTCGGGGAGGGCGCTAGCTTCTGCGCGGATCACGCCTGCTTCATGCTGATCTGCTTGAGCACGGGCTGCGGACCTGTCGCAGCAATTAGTGACCTCGTTCCCGGCCGAGGAAGCACGACAGGAGTCGCCTGAAGTCGTGCGGGTGCTCGAGCGCCGGCACGTGCCCGCATCGGCCGAGCACGTGCAGACGGACATCGGCCAGGTGTTCGAGCAGGGGCAGGGCTGCCGTCCCGAGCGGGGTGACTCGGTCCTCGGCGCCGTGGACGAGCAGCACGGGCGCGCGGACCCCTGCCAGCGTTTGCGCCGAGAGGGTGAGCTCGTCGGCCCAACGTGCCCTAGGTGGAGGGAACAACGACGCGAATGTGGCCGCCCCCGCTCGCATCGCAGCTGCACGGGCAGCAACGGCCGACTCGGTCACGAGCGCTTGGTCGAAGACGAGGCGACTCAACATGTCTCGTGCCCCGAGCGGGCCGGCGGGGGCGGCCCAGACCGCGTCGAGCTCGGCGGACAGCGGCGCCCCGGGGGCGCCCATCGTCGAGACCGCCACGACACGGGTGACCTGCTGGGGACGCGCGGCCGCCAACGCCAGCGCCACGGCACCACCCATGGAGTGGCCCACCACGGCGTAGTGCTCGACACCGAGAGCATCCATCAGGCCCGCGGCCTGCTCCGTCCACAGCCGGAGCCCACCCCTGGAGCCCGCCGGGATTGGTGTACGGCCGAACCCCGCCTGGTCAGGAGCCACCAGGTGCCAGGACGTGCCCAGCGCCTGTGCCGTCGTTGCCCAGGCTCCGGATCCGGTCGTACCGGGTCCGGAGCCGTGCAGCATCAGCACCGCGGGCCCGGTGCCGCTCTCCAGGACGTGGACGGGGGAGCCGTCGACTGTGACGGTCCGAAGTGCCGTCACCGAGACACCCCAGGTGTGCTCATGCCGATGCGGAGTTGATGGACTTCGAGAAGACCTCCATCATCACCCTGCCGAACTGCGGCATGTCGGGCCAGCCCCGGCAGGAGACGAGGTTGCCGTCCACGACGTCGGGAGCGTCGATGACCGTCGCGCCCGCGTTCTCCATGTCACCGGTGATGGGGGGGAAGCACGCCGTCTTCCGACCCTTCAGCAGCCCGTACACGGCTGGCACCTGCGCGCCGTGGCACACCAGCGCGATCGGGAGGTTGCGCGCGAAGAAGTGCTCGGTGATGCGCCTGACGTCGGCGTCGACCCTGATCCACTCGGGGGCACGTCCCCCAGGGATGATGAGGGCGTCATAGCGCTCGACGTCTACCTCGGCCCAGGGCACGTCGACCGGCAACTTCCGGCCGTTCTTCTCCACGTAGGCGTCGGAGTTGGGGTCGAACTCGTGGATGACCAGCTGAACGTCACGCATCGTCCGTGACGAGACGTCAACGTCCCAGCCGCCCTCCTGCACGCGATAGTAGGGATACATGGTGTCGAGCTCCTCGGCGGCGTCGCCGGTCAGGAGCAGCGCTCTGGGCACCTGCTTCTCCTCGCAACTGGGGCGGGTGAGATGGATCCAATCCGATCCGATCCGGTTGAGTCAGCATTCCTCGGGCCAGCCCGCCCGTCAAGCCTTTACCGCCATTCGTCCGCATCCTTGACCTCATCGAACAATCGTCGGAACCGCTCGCCGGACAGCAGGATGTGCCGACGCATGGCGTAGGCGGCGGCGTCGGGGTCACGTGCGGCGATCGCGGCCACGACTTCTTCGTGCTCGGCCATGGCCAAGTGAGTGACCTGGGTGTCGTGGAGAAGCCGGAACAGGTGCACGTGCGTGTGCAGGCGAGCGAGCGCTTCGCGGATGACCTGGTTCTCCGCGCTCAGGGCGACGAGATCGTGAAAAGCGGCGTCGCGTAGTCCGAAGGCGCCATAGGCCATAATCCCGTTGCCCCCCTCCAGTTCCGCCATCTCCTCCAGCATTCGTCGCAGACCGGCCACCTGCTGCGGGGATGCGCGTTCGGCGGATCTGCGCGCCGCTGCCGGCTCGAGGAGCAGGCGGAGCTCAAGCATGTCCTCGAATCGGTCACGGGTGATTTGGGGGGGAATGCGATAGCCGGCATGGGGCACACGCACGACCAGGCCCTCGGCCTCCATGCGGTTGAGAGCGTCTCGGATCGGCGTCTGCGAAACCCCCAGCTCTCGCGCCAGGGCGTCGATCGTGACGCGGGAGCCAGGCTCGATCCGTAGCGACATCAGCTGTCCGAGCAGCGTGTCGTACACCTCGTCGGCAAGCCGGCCGCGAGATCTTCCCGGCGGCGTTCCGCCCGTCATGGCCCCGTGGCGCCGCGCGATCATCGCTTCGTCGTCCATATTGACGTGAGGTCCTTTCTTACGTCCTCGGGAACCTGTTGACATCGGTCGCAACGCTGCGGGATGTTGACGCCCCCATTCGGATCGTATAGGAAAGGTGGCGGATGCCAGCCATCCTTCACCCATCGCGGAACTGCCCGCCATCGCTCCGCTTCGATCAGTTGGGGCTCCCATGAGCATGCTCGACGTCCTACTCGATTCGCCGCTGGGCCGCACAAGGACCGAAGAGCTTCTCGACTGCTTGAAGCCCCATCACGTCGCGGCGTAGTCGTGACGCCGGTCTGCGGGTCAGCCCCTGCGACAGCCGGCAACACGCCTGAACAACCCCCCAACTGCTCGGCGAAGCACGCAGCAAGGCTCCAGAAGTCCCCACCCAGAAAGCAGGCAAGAGGATGCGGTATCCGAAGCGAATAGGACGACTGTCCGTTCCCGGTCGAAAGGTGCGGCTGGCGACGGCGGCCATGTTGTTGGCCACGGCCGTGGCGGCTTGCGGCCAGGACGACGGCGCGAGCGCGAGCGCCCCCAAGGCGCCGGCGACCATCCCGGAGCTCACCAAGGACCCGCTGACCCTCAGCTTCATCTGGTTCGACTGGCCCCCCGCCCACGCGCTGGAAGACTTCGCGAACGCGGAGTACACCAAGGAGCGGTCGAACGTGACCATCAAGGTCAACACCGTGCCGAACGCGAACTGGCACGACGCGATGTTCACCCAGTTCGCCGCGCACAAGACCGACTTCGACATCCCGATCCTGGACTCGCAACACATCGGCGAGGCCGTGACGAACGGCAACATCCTCGACATCACCGACTTCGTCAAGAAGAACATCGATGTCAAGGCCTACAACCCGTACCTCCTGGCGGCCTACGGCCAGTACCCCCAGGCGGAGACCGGGAAGCGCGACGAAAACGCCAGCATGTACGGACTGCCGCTGCTCGGCGACACCTGGACGATGATCTACCGCAAGGACCTGATCGGTGAAAAGCCACCGCAGACCTGGGACGAGATGATCTCAGTCGCCGAGAAGTGCCAGGCGGACCACCCCGGCGTCAGCGGGCTGGCCTTCCACCAGGCCAACGGCTCCGACGCCGCGGCCGTAACCTACAACACGGTCAACGGCGTCTACGGCGGCAACCTCTGGGACGCCAAGGCGCGCAAGATCGACGGCGTCGTCAACGACGCCGCGGGCCAGGAGGCGATGGACGTCCTGGTCAACAAGATGAAGCCGCTGACCGCCAAGGGCTCCGGCAACTGGTTCATCGACGAGGTGAACGCGGCGGTCGCCCAGGGCAAGGCATGCATCGCGTTCAACTGGATCGCCGCGAGCGGCGGCCTGCTCGACCCGAAGCAGTCGACGCTCGGCACCACGCGGGAGCAGATTCTCGACAAGCTGGGTTTTGCCCCCCTGCCGAGCCAGAAGACGAACCTGGTGCCTCTCGGCGGCATGGGGATGCATGTGTCGGCCTACTCCCCGAAGGCGAACCAGGCGGAGGCCCTGAACTTCATGAAGTGGTTCGAGCAGGCTGACATCCAGAAGAAGTGGGCGGCGGCTGGTGGCGTGCCATCGCGTACGGACGCCCTGGAGTCGCCCGAGTTCCTCAATGCCGGGCCGTTCAACAAGGTGTACGCCGACTCGGTTTCGCGGATGCGGGACATGTGGAACGTGCCCGAGTACGCGCGCCTCATCGACATTGAGAACACCAACGTGAACGCGGCTCTCAACGGCGCGAAGAAGCCCAAGGACGCGCTCGACGACATCGCCAAGGAGCAGCAGGCCGTGCTCGACTCCAGCGGCCGCAAGGGCGGCGGCGGACTGTGAGTGACCCCGTCCCTCTGACGATCGACCAGCCCGGACAGGTGGCGTCCGCGACGCCGCCTGCACCGGGCCGGTCCCGCCGCCTGAGCGACCGCTGGCTCGCCGGGGCCTTCATCTCCCCCGCGTTGCTGCTGTTGCTCGCCATGTCGGTGTTCCCGTTGCTGTGGGCGTTGTACCTGTCCTTCACCGACTACTCGGCCACCCGCGGGGGGCCCGCCCATTTCGTCTGGTTCGAGAACTACACCGCCATCCTGACGTCGGCGCAGGTCCACCTGAGGGCCTTTACGACGTTGATCTACGTGGTCGGCGCGGTCGCCCTGCAGACCGTGCTCGGTTTCACCATCGCCTACCTGATCTCACGGCGCACGCACGGGCGAGGACTGCTGACCACTCTGTTCCTGGTTCCGATGATGCTGTCACCGGTCGTGGTCGGGCTGTTCTGGCGATTCATGCTCGACGCGCAGTTCGGTGTGATCAACAGCATGCTCGGCTCGCTCGGCCTGGGGAAGGTGGAGTGGCTCACCCGGCAGGGAACGGCATTGCTTTCCCTGATCGTGGTCGACACCTGGCAATGGACGCCGTTCATCATGCTCATCGCACTTGCGGGCCTTACCGCGGTCCCCAAGTACCTGTACGAGGCCGCCTCGATCGACCGGGCGTCCGAGTGGTTCCGGTTCCGCACCATCACTCTTCCGTTGGTGTGGCCGCTGCTCCTCATTGCCGTGTTGTTCAGGGCCATCGAGGCCTTCCGCCTGTTCGACCTCGTCTACATCCTCACCAGCGGAGGTCCGGGGGTCTCCACCGAGACGTTGTCGTTCCACGTCTACAAGGTCGCGTTCCTGGGCTTCAACACCGGAACCGCCTCGGCGTACGGGATCCTCATGGTCCTCGTCGTCCTCGTCCTCACGCAGCTCTACCTGCGCTACTTGAACAAGCTCAAGGAGGACTGATGGCCGTCTCCGTCGACGAGGCCGTGTCCACAGGTCCTGGCCGGGATCACACGCCCCCCGCGCGGCGCCGTGGCGGCCGGGGCCGCTCGGTGCTGGAGGTCGCGCTGCTGACCGTGCTGGCCGTCGTGATGCTCTTTCCGGTGCTGTGGATGATCGAGACGTCCATCAAGGAGAACCGGGACGTCTACGCCATCCCGGCCAAGTTCTTCGACTTCAAGGTCACGATGGACCATTACAAGGACGTGTTCGTCGCCTCCGGCGGCGGTCGCTCGGCCTTGTCCGTCTCGTTCCTCAACTCCGTCGTGGTCGCCGGGGTCTCCACGGCGCTGGCCACCGTGCTGGGGGTCCCGGCGGCCTGGGCCTACTCACGCTTCTCCGTGAAGGCCAAGAAGGACCAACTGTTCTTCATCCTGTCCACCCGCTTCATGCCGCCCGTGGTGGTCGTGATCCCGATCTTCCTCATGTACCGCCAACTCGGACTCATCGACAACAAGCTCGGCCTGATCCTCATCTACACCGCGTTCAACGTCCCGTTCACGATCTGGATGATGAAGGGGTTCGTCGACGAGGTGCCCGCAGAGTACGAGGATGCCGCCATGCTCGACGGCTACACCCGCCTGCAGGCGTTCCGGAAATTCACCCTTCCCCTTCTCCTGCCCGGCATCGCCGCGACGGCGGTCTTCGCACTCATCTTCTCGTGGAACGAGTTCGTGTTCGCCATCTTCCTCACCTCCAGCGACAGCGTACGGACGGCCCCACCCGCCATCGCCGGCCTCATCGGTGGAACCACTACGGACTGGGGTCTCGTGGCCGCCGCCTCCGTAGTGTTCGCCCTACCGGTGCTCGTCTTCGCCTACCTGGTGCGCAAGCACCTCGTCGCCGGTGTGACGCTCGGGGCGGTGCGACGCTGATGGCGGGCATCGAGGTGACCACCCTGCACAAGCGCTACCCGGACGGGACGGTCGCAGTCGAACACGTGGACCTGTCCATCGGCGACGGCGAGCTGTTCGTGATGCTCGGCCCTTCGGGTTGCGGCAAGACGACCACGCTGCGGGCCATAGCCGGCCTGGAGAGGCAGACGTCGGGCGACATCCGCATCGGCGACACGCTGGTCAATGACCTGCCGCCCGCCGAGCGGGACATCGCCATGGTGTTCCAGTTCTACGCTCTCTACCCGCATCTGAGAACCCGCGACAACCTGGCGTTCCCACTGCGGGCCGAGGGACTGCCCAAGGCGGAGGTGCAGGAGCGGGTCGACGAGGCCGCCCGGCTGATGCGGCTTGGTCCGCTCCTGGACCGGCGACCGCACCGGCTGTCCGGCGGGGAGCAGCAGCGCGTCGCGCTCGCTCGCGCCCTGGTGCGACGACCGCGCGCATTCCTCATGGACGAACCCCTCACCAATCTGGACGCGGAGCTGAGGGCGGACATGCGCACGGAGATCAAGCACCTGCAGGGGGAACTGGGGACGACGATGGTCTACGTCACCCACGACCAGGTCGAGGCGATGTCGCTCGGGCACAGAATCGCCATCCTCAACAAGGGCCGCGTCGAGCAGATCGGCACGCCGCTGGAGGTCTACGACCGTCCGGCGAGTCTTTTCTGCGCCGCGTTCATCGGCTCCCCGCCGATGAACCTGATCGAGGTGGAGGTTGCCGACGGGAAGCTGCGCGGTCAGGGCGGACTGGTCCTCACGCCACCGCCAGGCCTGCCGCGCGACCGTCGCCTGGTCGCAGGCGTCCGGCCGGAGGCGCTGGAAGTCACAGAACCAGGGGCGGAAGGTTCGGTCCCGGCCCGCGTGGTCTCGGCGGAGTGGCTGGGCGACGAAATCATCTACGTGGTCGACCACGGTGGCCAGCGCGACGTACGGGTTCGGATGCCACCGACTGTCCGTTTCGCCGCTGACGCACCGGTTGGGCTGCGGCACACCGGCGGGCCCCCGCCGGTCTACGACGTGGACACGGAAGAGCTGGTGGCCTGATGGGAACCGTGGCAGTGCACGGGCTGTCAAAGTCCTTCGGTAAGGTCCAGGCTCTGGACGGGGTGACGCTGGACGTGCCGGACGGCTCGTTCTTCGTCGTGCTCGGGCCCTCCGGGGCAGGCAAGACGACGACCCTGCGAGCGATCGCCGGCCTTGAGAAGCTTGACGCCGGGTCGGTGCATCTGGACGGGCGGGACGCGACCGGTGACACCCCGGCCGCACGCGACCTGGCCATGGTCTTCCAGAGCTACGCCCTCTACCCGCGACGCACGGCGTACGAGAACATCGCTTCGCCGCTGCGGGCCCGCCGCTGTTCTTCGAGCGAGATCGCCGCTGCCGTCGAGCAGATGTCGAGCCTGCTGCACATCGAACGTCTGCTGCAGCGTCGTCCCGCGCAGATGTCGGGCGGTGAGATGCAGCGTGTCGCCCTGGCCCGGGCGCTGGTCCGTCGCCCGCGCGCGTTTCTCATGGACGAGCCGCTGACGAACCTCGACCTCAAGCTCCGCGTCGAGATGCGCACCGAGCTCACCCGCATCCACCGGAGCCTCGGGGGGACCTTCGTCTACGTGACCAACGACCAGGTCGAGGCCCTGTCCATGGCCGACCGGGTCGCGGTCCTCAAGGAGGGGAAGGTGCAGCAGGTCGGAACGCCGGCCGAGGTGTACGAGCGTCCGGCCAACCAGTGGGTCGCGGGCTTCGTCGGGAGCCCGTCGATCAGCCTGCTCGCCTGCCGCGCCGAGGGAGATCGTCTGGTCGGGGCGGAAGGCTGGACGCTGCCGCGGCCCCGCTGGACCACGGCTGAGAACGGTCGTCCGCTGCTGCTGGGCCTGCGCGCGGAGGACCTGTCCGTCGAGCAGCGTGGGGACGCGTTGTTGCCGGGTGAGCTCTACGGCCTTGAGCCGCTCGGTGACCGAACGGTGGTCGACGTCCAAGTGGGAACGGAGATGCTCAAGGTCAAGGCACGACCCACCTTCACCGGTACGCCGGGCGAGCGGCTGCATGTCACGGTCGACCTGGACCGTGCGCACCTGTTCGATGCGGGCACCGGGCTGGCGCTGTCCGAGGCCGGGAGGTAATCGCGCAGGGCGGCGACGTCGACATGCGCCCGCACGTGGCAATCGAGCCTCGGCGGACCGTCACCGGTGAGCACGGCCTGACGACGCTGAAGCAGCCATGGCCCGAGAAGGCGATCGGGGGCGCGGGGCGTCGCCCTGCAGCCGGGGCCAAGGCCACGTTCGACCCGCTCGGCAACCTCGACCCCGACGAGGTCGTGTGACCCGTTCGTCGACGCGCGTGGCGCGATCGCTGAGGTCACGCTGGACATCACCAAGAACATCACAGGAGGCGACGCGATGAGCGACCCGATGAACGTCCTGGCCCCCGAGCACCGGCGGCTCCGGATCGGCGACGCCTGGCGCGACGCCGCCAGCGGAGCCACCTTCGCCGTCGAGGACCCGGCGACCGGCAAGACCATCGCCGAGGTGGCGGACGCCGGCGTCGTTGACGGGCTCGCCGCTCTGGACGCGGCGAGCAAGGCGATGGCGGAGTGGGCGGCGACCCCGCCGCGCAAACGGTCAGAGTTGTTGACCGCGACGTACCGGGCACTGACCGAGCGATCCGAGGAGGTCGCCCGGCTGATAACGCTCGAGATGGGCAAGCCGCTCGCCGAGGCTCGGGGAGAGGTGGCCTACGGCGCCGAGTTCTTCCGTTGGTTCGCCGAGGAGGCGGTGCGCGTCGAGGGGCGCTACAACACCGCTCCCGCTGGTAAATATCGCATCCTCACCGTGCCGAAGCCGGTCGGACCGTGCGTCTTCGTGACGCCCTGGAACTTTCCGTTGGCCATGGGTGCCCGCAAGATCGCTCCTGCGCTGGCGGCGGGCTGCACGACGATCACCAAGCCGGCCGCCCAGACGCCACTCACCATGTTGTTCCTGGCCCACATCATGGAGGAGGTCGGCGTTCCCCCGGGCGTCGTCAACGTCGTGACGACCAAGCGTTCCGGCGAGGTGGTCTCCGCTCTGCTGGCCGACCGTCGGACCCGCAAGCTTTCGTTCACCGGGTCGACCGAGGTCGGGCGCGTGCTGCTACGACAGGCGGCGGACAACGTGCTGCGCACCTCCATGGAACTGGGCGGCAACGCGGCTCTGATCGTGTGTGCCGACGCGGACCTGGACGTCGCGCTCGACGGTGCCATGGTGGCCAAGATGCGCAACATCGGGGAGTCCTGCATCGCGGCCAACCGAATCTACGTCGAGGAGCCGGTGCGCGAGGAGTTCACGGCGCGCTTCGCCAAGCGGATGGGCGCGCTCTCGGTGGGTCATGGTCTCGACGACGGCGTGGACGTCGGGGCGTTGATCGACGAGGCCTCGGTCACCAAGATCGACGAGCTCGTCGCCGACGCGGTCGATCGCGGCGCGCGTGCCTTGGTGGGCGGCGAGCGTCCGGATGGGCCGGGCCACTTCTACCCGCCCACGGTCCTCGTCGACGTGCCCGAAGACGCGCAGATACTGCAGGAGGAAATCTTCGGCCCGGTGGCGCCGATCATCTCGTTCACGTCCGACGACGAGGTGATCGCGAAGGCCAACGACACCGAGCACGGCCTGGCCGGATACGTCTTCACTCGTGACCTCCAGCGGGCGCTCCGGTTCGCCGAGGGGCTGGAGACGGGGATGGTCGGCATCAACCGTGGTCTGATCTCGGACCCGTCAGCTCCGTTCGGAGGCGTGAAGCAGTCCGGGATCGGCAAGGAGGGGTCGCACGAGGGCATCCTTGAGTACCTCGACGTCACCTACGCGGCGATCGACCTACCGTGACCGGCCTGCTGCTCCGGGCGCCCGCCGAGGATCACCGCGCCCTGTGCACACATGACCTGACCGGCCTCCACCCGTGGGGCGGGACCCGGGTCATGGTCGGCACGCCTCCGCCGGCGCCCGGGGACGCCGTCGACTCCGCCGGTGTGCGCGCCACAGACGCGGCCGCGGCGGTGGATGGGGCGATCAGCCCTTTCGGCGGCCCCAACGGCTACGGCCTCGGGCTCATGATCGAGGTGCTGGTCGCGACCATGACTCGTACCGCCCTTGGCGACGATGTCCGCGGGACCCTCGACCCGGCTGGCCCGCCCACCAAGGGCGACGTCTTCATCGCGATGGACCCGAGGGCGCCCGGGCACGACCGAGCCTGGGAGCCCGGCGCGCGCCCGCGCCACCCGGCAGCCAACCATGCCGACGCCGTCCCGGTCTCGCAGGTGACCTGGACGTCCGCCCAGCAAATCACCGCCGACGTTCCAGAGAGGCACTGACATGCTTGAGACCGTCCGTGGACCACGCCAGCTGATAGTGGGCGAAGGGGTCGCGCAGAACATCCCACGAGTGGTGGCCGAGTGTGGCTCGCGAGTCCTCATCGTGACCGACCGGGTTCTTCTGGGGCAGCCGGGCGTGGCCGAGATCGTGGCCGCCGTGCGGGAGAAGGTCGCAGTCGTCGGGGTGTTCGCCGACGCGACTCCGGACGTGCCACTCGCCGATGTCGCCCTGGCCGTCTCGGTCGCCGCGGAGGTGGACGCCGACGTAATCCTCGCCATCGGGGGTGGCACGGTGATCGACCTCGCCAAAATCGTCGGCGTCATCCGGCGCCACGGTGGGACGCCGCGCGACTACTACGGCGAGTCGAAGGTGCCGGGACCGACGATTCCTCTCGTCGCGGTCCCGACGACGTCAGGCACCGGCTCCGAGCTCACGCCCGTCTCGGTGTTGACCGACCCGGACCGCGAGCTGAAGGTGGGGGTCTCCAGCGTCCACATCGTGCCCGACTTCGCCATCGTCGACCCCGAGCTCACCTACAGCTGCCCTGCGACCGTCACTGCCCACTCCGGCATCGACGCGTTTTGTCACGCGGTGGAGAGCTACACCGCGCGACCCCGGGCCCACGGACCGCGCGACCCGGTGGAGCAGGTCTTCCTCGGCCGCAACCCGATCACCGATCACTACGCGCTCCTGGCCGCGGAGCGGATCGCCCGCAGCTTGCCCCGTGTTGTCAGGGACGGAGGCGACAAGGACGCGCGCGCGGACATGTCCTATGGGTCCATGCTAGCCGGGCTCGCATTTTCCCACGCAGGCAACGCGGCTCCGCACGCCCTCCAGTACCCCATCGGCGCAGCCACCCACACACCGCACGGCCTGGGCGTCGGGCTGCTGCTGCCCTACGCGCTGGACGCGGCCAAGGATGCCATCGGCGACCGGTTGGCCATCCTCGCCGGGGTGTGCGGGCTCGACGTGACCGACGCCTCGGATGCCGAGGCCGCAGATACGTTCCTCACCTGGCTCGACGGGCTCCTTGCCGACATCGGCATCCCTACCACCTTGGCGGACATCGGCGTGGCACGCGCCGACCTCCCGCGCTTCGCGGAGATGGCCAGTGGCGTCACCCGCTTGATCCAGAACCATCCAGGCCCGACCGACACCGCCAGCCTGACCGCGATCCTCGAAGCGGCCTGGATCGGGGACCGGACCCGACACGTCCTGACTCCGGAGCAGAGATAGTGACGGGCCTTTCACATGACGACGACTTCCCTGCCGCACCCTGGGTATCGGGAATTGTCGGCTACGCCTTAATGGGAGCCGCCCATTCCCAGGCCTGGCGCACGGCTGCACGCCCACCAAGCCGGCCACGGCCACAACAGCCACAACCCCTCCGGCCCACCTCGCTCCACGCGGTGACATAACGTCATCATTCCGCTGCGGATAGATCAATGCGAGTGAACAACCGAATCATGATCGCACAGGCAGCTGCCGCCCGCGTCAACGGAAGTGGACGCCACCTGCTCAGGCCGCGCGTGAACCCGATGGCGACGGTCTCGTTACGCCCGGCGAGATCGGCGCGAGTGCGGGCAAGGGCGTCCAGTGCGGTGTCGTCGGCATCGGGGAGCGTGTGAAGGTATTTCTCAGTGGTGGAGATGCTGCCGTGGCCGAGCCTCTCCTTGACGACCTGAAGGTCGGCGCCGCCGGCCAGCAGCCACGAGGCATGAGCGTGGCGGAGGTCGTGCATCGAACTCCAGGCCTGAGGCGGCCAGCGCCGGCCGCCAGATCTGGTCGCGGAACCAGCGACGGGGGATATGCCCGTCGGTGTCCCAGCGGCGTGGTCGGCGGGGGTTGTCCTTGCCGGAAGAGCGGCGTTCAGCGCGATAAACCGCATAGGCGTTCTTGCACTGCTGGCAACGGCACTTGCCCGCTGATTCTCTCGCTGGTCGCCCAACACGGCGGCATCACCCCGAACGACGCCTACCGAACGCTCTGCGTCCAGGGGCCGTTTCGGCTGGTCCACGCGGCGACCTTCGCCGCGCTGCTGCGCGACCTCGGCAACGCGACGCTCATCCGGCAGGAGACCGACGGCCTCCTCCTGCACGGTGACGCGGGGGAGAAGCTGGTCAACCATTACACCTTCTACGCCGCCTTCGCGGCTCCCACCGAATACCGCATCGTGCATGGGGGACGGACTCTCGGTAGCCTGCCGATCGAACAGTCACTTCCCGAGGGCGCTCTGCTGATCTTCGCAGGCCGGCGCTGGCGGGTCCTCGCCGTCGACACGCGGGCGAAGGTCATCGAGGTCGCGCGAGCATCAGGCAGACGCCCGCCGCGCTTCACCGGGACCGGCCCGGAGGTACACGACCGCATTCGGACCGAGATGCGGCGCATCTACGAGGACAGCGCTGTTCCGATCTATCTGGATGCGACCGCCCAGCGCCTCTTGGAGCAGGGCCGCACCGCCTACCGCCGCTTCCGCCTGGAAGCTCAGCCGATCGTGGGCTACGGGAACGACACCCTGCTCTTCCCGTTCTGCGGTGACGCGATCATGACGACAATCGCGCTCACCCTACACAGCAGGGGAGTCACTGTGGAACGGCAGGGGCTGGCACTGGCACTGTCCGGAACTTCACCGCAGACCACCGCCCACCTACTGGAAGAGTTGAGCGAATCCGACCTGCCCACAGCGACCGATCTGGCTCGGCTGATCCCCGACAAGAGGATCGACAAGTACGACGAATTGATCGGCGAGGAGCTGTTGGCCCGCTCTTTCGCTGCCCGGCAGCTTGATGTTCCTGGTGCTCGAACCGTGATCAGCCGTCTCGCCGAGCAGAGTGCCCTCGCCTGTTTCTCGTAGCTCCAAACCGGTCCGTTGCTTCGCGAAGCATCCGGAAGCGGCGTCAGCGAGAGGACGAATTGACCGGCGGCGGGGGTCGGGTGGGAAGGCGGAGGAGAGTTGGGGTGTGGTGCGGCTTACTCGTACGGCTCGCTCGGTTCTGGGATCTCCGTCACCTGGATGGCGGTCATCTCTGGTGGCACGGTTCCGTTCGGGATCTTGCGGGACCTGGGCGGGACCCAGGTGCCGGTCACCTCGACCCAGGTGTCGTCGGGCGGCGGAGCGGCGCCGAACACAGCCACCTTGAGGGCGATGGCGTCGGCCGCGCAGCAGCTCATCTGCATGCGGGTGACGTACCAGCGGTCTTTCTTCTTCGACCGTACGACGAAGCCGGTCAGCCGGACCTTTTTGCCGGTGAGCGTGCGCTTGCGGAAGTCCCATGCCCGGCCGATGAACTCGCCCACGGCCATCGGGGTGACATTCTCCGCGGAGAGCGGGACGTAGGAGCCGGTCGTCGCCGGCGGCCGGATGGGCGCGTCCTCACTACGAGCGGCGAAGGCGCCCAATGCGGGGGGCGCGATCAGGACGATCGCGAAGACGGGCAGGGACAGCAGCCAGCCCACCTTCGGCGCCCGTGAATGGTCGTGACCCTCGGCCTGCTTCCCCGGCCCTTCGTGGACGTGTTCGTCGTGAGCGTTCGCGTACGGACGCCGCCACTCCTGGACGAGGCCGATGATCCCGAGAGTGAGGACGACCACCCCTGCCGCGAGCAGGAAGGGGCGGAAACCGGGTTTCACATAGTTGAGGTACGACGTGGTCAGGACGGTTATCCAGAGCACGACGCCGCCGAGCAGGGTCAGCACGAGACTTTGGGACATGCGGCTCACAGGAGGACTCCTCCGATCGCCGAGCTGACCACGACCGCGAGCAGGAACGTCAGCGGAACGAACCGCATCGCGAAGGCCCGGCCGAAGGTCCCCGCCTGCAGGGCGATGAGCTTCAGGTCGACCATCGGCCCGACGACCAGGAAGGCCAGCTTCGCCGTGGGGGAGAACGCGGTGAGTGAGGCCGCGACGAACGCGTCGGCCTCCGAGCAGATCGACAGTACGACCGCGAGAAGCGCGAGCACGACCGCCGACAGCACGGGGACGTCCGCCACCGAGGTCAGCCACGTGCGGGGCACCACCACGTTCAGTGTGGCTGCCGTGATCCCGCCGATAACCAGGAATCCGCCCGCGTGGAGGAGGTCGTGTCGCATGGCGTCGCGGAACTCTGCCCACTTCGAGCCGGCGGGGGCCGTACGGGACGGCACGCGCAGCCACGACGACCGGCCGAAGCGCAGCCACAGCCAACCGGCCGCGACCGCCACCAGGAGCGAGGCGGTGAACCGGGCCACGGCCATCATCGGCTGTCCGGGGAACGCCACGGCCGTGGCGACCACGACCACGGGGTTGATGGCGGGCGACGACAGCAGGAACGCCAGCGCGGCCGCCGGGGTGACCCCACGCGACATCAGGCCCGAGGCCACCGGAACCGAGGCGCACTCGCAGCCCGGCAGCACCGCTCCGGCCGCCCCCGCCACGGGGACCGCGGCGTAGGGGTTGCGGGGCAGGGCCTTCGTCCAGAACGACGGCGGGACGAAGGCCGCGATGGCCGCCGACAGCAGCACGCCGAAGACAAGGAAGGGCAACGCCTGAACGCAGATCGCCACGAAAACGGTCGCCCAGGTCTGCAGCGCCGGGGCCGTGAGCAGGGGTGTCAGCACCAGGCGGCCGATGACGAGAAGCGCGGCGAGGAGCGCGAACAGCCAGGGCGTCGCCGGAGGTGCGGCCGATCTACGGCCCCATTCTGGGGGTGGTATCTCTGTCGAGGACTCCACCACGACCCGGTCCGACATGTGCCTCATCCTGGCAGAACTTCCCAGCGGTGATCCTGGGATCGGCGCTACGCGACCCCGTCATAGTCCTGTATGGCAGTCGCGTGAACCGGGCCGGGGAGGAGCGGAGCTCACCATCGCCTCAACCGGCGACCACAGCCGGGGGTCTGCGCGCCCAGCCGCTACGGGTGCGTACGGCGCCCACAGCGCGGCAGGCCAGGTAGATGACGAAGGCGATGGTGGTGACATACGGGCTGATCGGGATGCTGCTGCCCAACGCGATGAGGATGCCGCCGACCACGGACGTGACGGCGAACAGGACGCTGAGCAGAGGGATCAGGCGAGGGGAGGCCGTCACCCGGGTGGCGGCGGCCGCAGGGGTGACCACCAGGGCGAGCACCAGCAGAGCGCCGACAATCTGGATGGTCGTGGCCACGGCGAGACCCAGCACCAGGGTGAATACGGGGGACAGAGCCCGAACGGGCACGCCGCGGGCGGCGGCGACGTCGGGATCGAGGCTGGCGAAGGTCATCGGACGCCAGATGACCGCCAGGACGAGCAGGACGACGACCGACACTCCGATCAGCCAGGCCGTCTGCGGGGTGTCCACGGCCACGATCTGCCCCGTGAGCAGCCCGAACTTGTTGGCGGCACGGCCTTTGTACAGCGACAGGAACAGCACGCCCAGTCCCAGTCCGAACGGCATCAGAACGCCGATGGCGGAGTTGCGGTCCCGGACACGCACCCCCATGGCACCGATGACCGCGGCGGCCAGGACCGATCCGACCAGGGATCCTGCCACCACGTTCACCCCGAGCAGGAGCGCGGCCGCCGCGCCGGCGAAGGACAACTCGGCGATCCCGTGCACGGCGAAGGCCAGATCCCGCATCATCACGAACGTACTGATCAGGCCGCCGACCACACCCAGCACGGCCGCGGCGATGATCGAGTTGGCGACGAGAGCCAGCAGCTGCCCGTAGTCGTCGTAGTTGAAGATCTGGTGCCAGATGTCGGTGCTCATGACTGGACGCCTCCAGCAGGATCGGGATGGTGCGGGATGGGGGCGCCGGCGATCAGGTAGCGGCCGTGGGCCCGGACCACCTCGACCGGGCCGCCGTACAGGTCGGACAGAACGGAAGACGTCATCACCTCGTCGGGCGTGCCGACGCGGAATCGGCCCCCGGCCAGGTACAGCACCCGGTCGACCAGTGGCAGGACCGGATTGAGCTCGTGGGTGACGAAGAGTACTGCGGTGCCATGAGCGCGCCGCCGCCGGTCGAGCAGGTCGACGATCGCGTGCTGGTGGTGCGGGTCGAGCGAGAGGAGAGGCTCGTCGCACAGCAGAAGCGCGGGATCGGTGGCCAGGGCCTGCGCGATGCGCACCCGCTGCTGCTCGCCGCCGGACAGCAGGCCGAGGGGCATGTCCGCGTACGCGCGCGCGCCCACCTCGGTCAGCAGCTCGTCGATGCGACGCCGCAGCCCTCTGCTGCCGAGGGGCAGACCCCAGCGGTGGCCGTCGACGCCGAGCCGCACGAGGTCGCGGGCGCGCAGCGGCATGTGCGGGGCGACGGCGCGCTGCTGGGGGATGTAGCCGATCAGCTCGCTGCCCCGCCGGGGCGGGCGGCCATCGATCAGCAGGGTCCCGGCAGAGAGGGGTAACTGGCCCAGGATGGCGTGCAGCAGGCTGGTCTTGCCCGATCCGTTGGGCCCCAGCACGGCGATGAACTCGCCGCGGCGCAGCTCCAGATCCAGCCCGGACCACAGCACGCGCTCGCCACGGCGCAGTTCCGCATCGGTCAGGCTGAGGACGACGGGTGTTCCGCTGGTGGAGGCGACCTGCGGTGCGATGGTTCCCGACTGTTCGGTCATCGCCCCAGGGCCTTGCCGAGCGCGTCGAGGTTGGCGGTCATCCAGCCGATGTAGTCCTTCCCCGAGGGCAGGGTCTCGGTGACCGGGACGACGGGGATGCCGTTGCCGGTCGCCGCCTCGCGGACCTTCTCGGTCTCCGGGCCGGCGGTCTGGGAGTTGTAGACGAGGGCCTGCACCTTCTTGCCGGTGAACAAGGCGAGGGTGTCCCGCAGGACGCGGGGGGAGACGTCGTTGCCTTCCTCGATGGCCTCGCTGAACTCTTCGGGGGTGGCGTTGGTCAGACCGCACGCCTCGATCATGTACAGCGGGACCGGCTCGGTGATCGCCACGGCGGTGCCCTTCGCGGTCTGCGCGATGGCCGCCTCCTGCTCCTCCAGCGGCTTGAGCTCCTGCTTGAAGGTTTCGGCTCCGGCGGTGAAGGCGGCGGCTCCGGAGGGGTCGGCCTTGCCCAGCGCGGCGGCGATCGAGTCGGCCAGTCGCGCGACGGACGGGAAGTCGTACCAGACGTGCTCGTTGAGCTCCTCTCCGTCCGCCGCGGTCTTCCCGGAGATCTCGACCGCGTTCAGCACCTGGGCCGAGGTGTTGCCGGCGGCGTCGCGCATCGTGTCCATGAAGTCGTCGTAGCCGCCGCCGTTCTCGATGATCACCTTGGCCTTGGACAGGGCCAGCTGGTTCTGCGGGTTGGCCTCGAAGGAGTGCGGGTCCTGGTCGGGGCTGGCGATGAACGAGGTCACCGCGACCTTGTCGCCGCCGATCTGCCGGACGATGTCGCCGTACACATTGGTGGAGGTCACCACGGCGACCGCGCCCGGGCCGGTGGACGCGCTCACGGCCGGCTCGGGAGATGTCGCGGGAGAAGACGAGCCGCCGCAGCCGGTCAGCAGCACAGAAGCCAGGCCCGCGAGGACGAGCAGGGAGGGACGACGCAGGGGGGAGATGTTCATGTCGATCCTTGTCGGCAATGACAACGGTTTTCATTCTCAACCTAGCATCGCCACCTGGATCGTCCGCAATGGGGCGGGAGGCACAGAAGGTCACCGCATGGCCGTTGAGGGCTCCGTCTCGTCTGTCCAGCACGACGTGCACACGCCGTAGATCTCCTCGACATGGAAGCCGACCGCGGCAGGAAGCCGGTGAAGGGCGCGGTCGAGGTCGCCGGCCTCGATGACCAGGCCACATCTGCGACACACCAGGTGACGGTGGTTCCCCTCACCGCAGAGCCGATAGACGGTCTCGCCGCCGCGCTCGAACGTGTGCACGAGCTTCGCCTCGGACAACGTGATCAACGTCCGATAGACGGTCGTCAATCCCAGCTTGCCGCCGGCGTTCTGCACGTCGGCGTAGATCTCTCCGGCGCTGCGGGCACGGTCTTGCTGACGGAGGGAGCGCAAGACGAGCAGGCGGGGCGCCGTCGCGGCGAGGCCTAAACCATGGAGCGTCCGCCTATCCGGATCCATGCGTGGACTCTACCTGACAATGACAACGATTGTCGTTTTCATCCTGCCCTTTCTGGAAGCTCCGATGACGATCGCCTGACATGAGCAGGCGATGTGAGCCCTCCTTGCCTGGTTGACACCCCCGATACTCGCCGCTCCAGGCGAGGGTCACCCGTATCCGCCGGGGCCGGCCCTGCACGCCGACGGCGCCGAGTCGAGCAGAATTGGCATTGATAATCATTTTCATCACTGCTAGACATGATCTCGGTCGTTCTGTCCGCTGATGCTCCCGTCTGCTCGTGGAGGCTCTGTGACTCCTCTCTCGCTGATCGATGTGTCCCGCCCGCTTGTGGACGAGGTCGTGTCATGCGTCGCTCAAGTCCTTGGAATCGACGAGGCGGAGGTGGATTGCGACGCCAGGCTGACGGAGCTGGGGCTCGAGTCGTTCACCGCGGTCCGCCTGCGCCGCCGGTTGCGCGAACGGACGGGGGTGGACCTCCCCATCGCCTCCTTCCTCGGGGACGCCTCCGTGCGGGCCATCGCGAAGCGGATCACAGAGAACGGCCCGGCCGAGACACAGGGCGAACCCTTTCCGCTCACTCCTGTGCAGTCGGCGTACTGGGTAGGCCGAGACCCGGCGTTCCCACTGGGCGGAGTCGCGACGTTCTTCTACTTCGAGTACGACCGGCTGCCGGAGGGGGGCGACCAGGAGGAGGATCTGGCGCGTCTCGAGAGGGCCTGGAACGTCCTGGTCGACCACCATCCGATGCTGCGGATGGTGGTGGGCGACGACGGCATGCAGCGTATCCTCACCGCACCCGGCCCTTACCGTTTCGGCCGTACGGACCTGCGGGCGTCCTCCGCAGACGAGACTCGCGCCGTGCTGGACCGGCTGCGTGCGGAACGCTCGCACCAGCTCCGGCCCACCGACACGTGGCCGCTGTACGACGTCCACGCCGCGTTGCTGGCCGACGGCAGGACCCGGCTGTTCGTCGGCATGGACATCCTCGCCCTGGACATGGCGAGCTGGCTGCTGATCATGCGCCAGTGGGGCGAGCTCGTCACCGATCCCACCGCCCGGCCCGCCCCCTGTGCGACGGACTTTCCGACGCTGGTCCGGGAACGAGCTGCCGACCCGGAGGAGCGTGAGCGCCTGGCCAAGGCCGGTGCCTACTGGTCGGAACGGGCGGAGACCCTCCCGCCGGGGCCGGTTCTCCCCCTCGGCGAAGCGATCGAGAATCTGGGCGTGCCCAGGTTCGTCCGGCACGAAGACGGGCTCACTCGGGCGGAGTGGGCGCAGGTGCGGACCCGCGCTGCCGAGCACGGGCTCAGCCCGACCGGTCTGCTGCTCGCCGCCTTCGCCCTCACCCTCCATCGCCGAGGTGCGGCCCAGCCCTTCTGTCTGAACGTGACGCTCTTCGATCGTCCCGACCGTCCGGGGCTGCGGGATGTGGCCGGGGACTTCACCACCACGGCTCTGGTGGCCGTGCCCGTGCCGGACCTGGCGCGGCGGTGGACCTTCGCGGAATGGGCGGCCGAAGTGAACCGCGGATTCTGGGCGGATCTGGAGCACCGAGCGGTATCCGGCGTTGAGGTCCTGCGCGCCGCGGGCCGCACGGGCAGCACCCCGGTTCACCCGGTCGTGTTCACCAGCGGCGTCGGGCTCACCGAGGGGAAGTCGGCGAGTAGCTGGTTGGGCGAGGAGGTCTTCGGCGTCTCGCAGACCCCGCAGGTGCTCCTCGACCACATCGTGCGCGACGACGGCGGGCCGCTCAGGATCGCCTGGGACGCCGTGGACGCGCTCCCCGCAGACTGGGTCCGAGGGTGTCTCGACGCTGAGGTGCGCCTGCTGCGCCGGCTGATCGATCCGGTGGAGTGGTCCTCCACGACGCTGGCGGCCGACCCCGGCTTCCACGCGGATGAGGCGCTCGACTGTGACGCCTTTCCCGGTGCCGGGCCGCTGCTCGACGATCCGTGGATCCAGGCGGCGCGGCGCGAACCCGCATCGCCGGCCCTGCTCGGGCCGGGGAAGTCCCAGATGTCCCACGGCGAGATGGCGGAGGCGGCCGGGCGGCTGGCGGCGCGGCTCGCGGCGCAAGGTGTCACGGCTGGGACGCCGGTGGCCGTCGCTCTCGACAAGGGGTTCGACCAGATCACCGCGGTCCTGGCGGTCGCCGCCCTGGGCGCCTGGTACGTCCCGGTGGAACCGGCCTGGCCCGCGGCCCGCGTTACCTCGGTGTGTGAGCGCGCCGGAATCGGGCACGCGATAGCGACCGACGACGACCCGCTGCGCTGGCCCGGCAACGTCGTGGTCCATTCACCCGTGGCCGCCGAGGGCGCACGCGAGGCATGGGCCGGTGAGCGGCCCTCAGGCGGCGACCTGGCGTATGCCATCTTCACCTCCGGCTCGACCGGAACACCCAAGGGCGTCGCCATCGAGCACCGCGCGGCCCGCACGACCGTGGACGACATCGTCGACCGGTTCTCGATCGGCTCCCGGGATCGGGTGCTCGGGCTGTCGGCGCTCAGCTTCGACCTGTCTGTCTTCGACGTGTTCGGCGTGCTCGGCGCCGGCGGTGCGCTCGTGCTCCCGGAGGCCGCCCGGCAACGTGATCCCGAGCACTGGCTGGATCTGATCGACCGGCACGCGGTCACGGTGTGGAACACCGCCCCCGCACTGCTGGAGATGCTCGTGGAGTACGCCGAGCTCGACCCCGTCGCGGCGCGCCGCCAGCTGCGGTCGCTGCGTTTGGTGATGCTGTCCGGTGACTGGATTCCCGTCACCCTTCCGGAGCGGCTGCGCGCGCTCGCGCCGCAGGCAGAGTTCTTCAGCCTGGGCGGCGCCACCGAGGCGTCCATCTGGTCGATCTGCTTTCCCGTGCGGGAGGTGGATCCGGCATGGCGCAGCATCCCGTACGGCCGTGCCCTACGGGGTCAGTGGTTCCGGATCCTCGATGAGCGGGGCGTCCCGGTGCCGTTGGGCGAGACGGGCGAGCTGTACATCGGCGGCGACGGCCTTGCCCGTGGCTATGTCGGGGACGCCGAGCAGACCGCCGAGCGGTTCGCGACACATCCAGTCCTCTTACAGCGGCTGTACCGCACGGGCGACCTCGGCCGCTGGCGCCCGGACGGGACGATTGAATTTCTGGGGCGGGTGGACCGGCAGGTCAAGATTCGTGGACATCGCATCGAACTCGGCGAGGTCGAGACCGTCCTCGCACGTGAGCCCGGTGTGCGGGCGTGCGTCGCCGCCGCCGTACCCGGGTCCGACGGCCGACCGAGGCTGGCCGCCTACATCGTGGCGAAGGAGGGAGAGACGGCGCCGTCCGAGGATCGGTTGACCGCCAGGCTGCGGGAACGGCTGCCGTCGTACATGGTGCCCGCCCGGCTGGTCGTCCTCGACCGGTTGCCGGTGACGGCGAACGGCAAGGTAGACCACGCCGCACTCCCCAACCCGTACGCACGCGCGACGCGAGAAACGACGGCGACGGCCGAGCCGCAGGCCGACGAGGCTGCTCCGGACGCCTCGCTCCCGCCGGACGTCGCCGGATGGGCGGGAAAGGTGCTGCTGGCCGCCGCGGAACACGGCCTGGAGGTAGCGCTGACGGTGCGTCCGGGATCGCTCGGCCCAGTCGAGGCGCTGTCAGCCGCGGCCGAGCTCAGCCGTACCGCCGCCCAGGCGGCCAAGTCGGCCAATGTGCCGCTACGCCAGGATTTGGCAACGGGAGCCCTGATAGAGCTACGCGCCGCCCAGCCCCTCTCGCCCGCTCCCGGCCACGCTCCCCGGCTCCCGATGTCCTCTGAAGACACGGCGTCAGCCGAAGACCGTGAGCTCACGTCTCTGAAGGGGGCGTCGGGCGAGCAGAGCGACTCGGCGGTGCTCGCCGCGGTGACCGCGGTCCTGGAAGACCTGCTCGACCAGCCGGTCGACCCGCAGACTCCCTTCTTCCAGCTTGGGGCGACCTCGTTGACCCTGGTGCTCGCCCACCGCAGGCTGCGGCAGGAGGTCGCCCCGCATCTGTCGGTCCTGGACCTGTTCGAGCGGCCCACGGCACGGGCGCTGGCGGCACACATCTTCAAGACCTCGCCCAAGGCCGACGAACCCGGGGACTCCACCCCACCGGAGGCGTCCGGTGCCTCCACCCCACCGGAGGCGTCCGGTGCCTCCACGGCCCCGTCACCGCCGGCCGGACGTACGCCGGGGGGCTCCCGGCTGCGGGCCCGTGCCCATGCCGAGGAGGTGGCCCGTTGAGCACTCCGCAGCACGCCCTCGCGATCGTCGGTCTGGCCTGTCGCTTCCCCGGCGCGCCCGACGCGGAGTCCTTCTGGCGCCTGCTCGTCGAGGGCAGGGAGGGACTCGTCCGGTTCTCCTCGGATGAGCTCCTCGCCCGAGGAGCGGATCCGTCCCTGCTCCGGCGGGACGGATACGTTCCCGTCGGCGGCCTCATCGACGGCCAGGACCTCTTCGATCCCGACGTGTTCGGCATGACCGAGGCGGAGGGGGCACTCGCCGATCCGCAGCAACGGCTCTTCCTGGAGTGCTGCTGGCGGGCGCTCGAAGACGCCGGCCATGGGGGCGGCACGGGAGCGGGCACGGTCGGGATGTACGCCGGAGCCGCCCACAGCGCCTACCTCATGGCCAACCTCCACGATCGGTACGACCCCACGGGCGGCGGCGCCGACCCGGTCGGCAGCCTGCAGACGGCGATGGCCACCGTCGCCGACTACCTCCCGCTCCAGGCTGCCTACAGGCTCGGGCTCACCGGACCCGCGGTCGCCGTGAACACCACCTGTTCGACCTCACTGGTCGCCGTGCACATGGCCGCCCAGGCGCTGCTCCACGGCGAGTGTGACACTGCCCTCGCCGGCGGTGTCTCGCTCACCGTGCCACAAGGGCTCGGCTACCTGCACGTGCCCGACGCGATGTTCTCCGTGGACGGCAGGGTGCGCCCGTTCTCGGCGGCCGGTAGCGGCATCGTCTTCACCCAGGGCGTGGGCGTCGTCGTCCTGCGCCGCCTGGAGGATGCGCTCGCCGACGGTGACCGGGTGCTGGCCGTCCTGCTCGGCTCCGCGACGAACAACGACGGCGCTGAGAAGGTCGGCTTCACCGCGCCGTCGGTGCGTGGGCAGGCGCGCGTCGTGGCCGAAGCGCTCGCCGTCGCGGGGGTCGACCCACGCCGCGTCGGCTACGTGGAGGCCCACGGCACCGCCACCCCGCTCGGGGACGCCGTCGAGGTCGCCGCCCTCCGCAAGGTCTTCGGCGGGGCCGGTCCCGCCTGGTGCGCCCTCGGCTCGGTCAAGGGCAACATCGGTCACGCCAACTCCGCCGCCGGCATCGCTGGCCTCATCAAGGCCGTTTTCGCCGTCCATCATGGCGTCATCCCGGCGTCGCTCGGCGCCGAACCACTCAACCCGGCCCTGGAACTCGACGACTCGCCGTTCGAGGTTGCCCTCACCACTCGGTCGTGGGAAGGGCCACGTCACGCGGGGGTCAGCGCCTTCGGCATCGGCGGCACGAACTGCCATGTGGTCCTCGGCGAGGCTCCGCAGCGGCCTTCCGTCGCCACCGACGATCGCCCGCAACTGATGCTCCTGTCCGCTCGCAGCGCCCCGGCTCTCACCGAATCCACCGACCGGCTCACCGACTTCCTGTCCGCCGTCACGCCGGATCTCGCGGACGCCGCCTTCACCCTGCAGGTCGGCCGGCCCGCGCTGCAGCACCGCCTCGCCGCCGCCGTGACCGGTCCCGACGACGCCGCACGGATGCTGCGTTCGGCGGTGCCCTCAACCGTGCCCGGCACTGCTCCCCGAGTGGTGTTCGCTTTCCCCGGCGGGGGAGCCCAGCACCCGGGTATGGGTTCCGGCCTGTACGCGGAAGAGCCGGTCTTCGCAGAGTCCGTCGACCGGTGCGCCAAACTGCTCGCACCGCTGCTGGGCGTGGACGTGCGTGACCTGATCCTCGCCGAACACCACGATCCGGCGGCTCGGGCGGCCGCGCGCGACCCCCGGATCGGACTGCCCGCGCTCTTCACGGTCAGTGTGGCGACGGCCGGCCTCTTCGCATCCTGGGGCATCGTCCCCGACGCCGTCCTGGGCCACAGCCTCGGCGAATACGCCGCAGCCGTTGCTGCCGGCGCGCTATCGACCGCCGACGCGGTCTCCCTGGTGTCCGTCCGGTCAGCCGGAATGGCGGATGCCGCCGACGGCGGAGCGATGCTCGCTGTGTCCCTGTCGGAGCAGGCCGCGTGCGATCTACTCCGTGAGCACCGGGAGCTGGACCTGGCGGTGGTCAACGCCCCCGACGCCTGCGTGTTCTCCGGCCCCGCCGGCGCCGTCGATCGCGTCCACGGCGAGCTGCGCATGCGAGGGGTCGAGGCCACTCGCCTTCACCTGGACGCGGCGGCGCATTCCCGGCTGGTCGAGCCGGTCATGCCCGCACTGCGGGACGCCGCCCGGGCACTGACCCCGCGCAATCCCCGCGTGCCGCTGGTCACGACACTCACCGGCGACTGGGCGGGCACCGAACTGGCGGATCCCGAGCACTGGGTGCGACATCTGCGCTCGACCGTGCGCTTTTCCCGCGCCGTGCGCACCGCGATCGGGGACACTCCCACGGTGCTGGTCCAGGTCGGGCCCGGCAGCGGGCTGGTCACCGCGGCCCGCCGCCACGGCCTGCCCGCGCTGAGAGCCGCCTTCGCGAGCTTCCCGGCATCCGGTGAGGATCTGCCCGAACGGGCCGCCGCCCTGGCGACCGCCGGCCACCTCTGGACGCACGGCGTGCCTCTCGATGCCGCGGCCCTGCACCGGCCCGGTCGCCGCCGCCTCGCCCTGCCCGGACACCCGTTCCGGCGCCGGCGGTTGTGGATCGATCCTCCGGCGAGCGCCGCAGCCTCCGACGCGCCGCCGGACCCCGGCGAGCCATTTCAGGTGCCCGTCTGGCACCGCGCCGTCCCGGCCCCGGCACCCCGGCTCCCCGCCGAGCGGTGGCTGGTGACCGGAAACGCCACAACCCCGGTTGAGGGTGTGGACGCCGTGCGCACCGCCCTCGCCGAAGCCGGCGCCGAGCCGGTCGCCTCCGCCCAACTCGCGGATGGGGTGAAGGACTGCGCCGGTGCCGTATACGTCCTGGCTCCTCCGGCAGCGACGTACGACGAGCACGAGCCCGGCCTGGACGGGCGAGTCGCCGACGCGGTCACGGACGTCGCCCGCTTCGCCGCGCTGCTCGCCGCGCAGGAGCGCCCTCCGCTCCGGCTCCTGCTGGTGACCGCCGGCGGCGAACGCGTGGAAAGCGCCGACCAGGTCGATCCCGTCGCGGCGGCAGTAAGGGCGCTGCCCCGGGTCCTCGCCCAGGAGACGCCCGGCCTGCGCTGGCGGTCGGTCGACTTCCCGGCCGGAGGCGTCGACGCCCGGGCGGTGGCGGCGGAGGCGGCCGACCTCGTGGCGGCGGAGTCCCGGACGTCCGGCGGCGCGGCCGAGCCCGGCCCCGCCGCGGCAGAGATCGCAGCCCGCGGCGGCCTACGCTGGCTGCGTTCCTTCGCGCCCTGGCGACCGGCGGCCCCGCCGGTCCCGGACTCGTCGACAGCGGGGCCGCCTGCCGTGGCGGTCATCCTGGGTGGCCTGGGCGACGTCGGCTTCACCATGGCCGAGCACCTGGCCGGTCGGGGAACGCGGGTCGTGCTGACGTCCCGTACCGGGGTCCCCGAGCACTCCGCGTCCGGCAGCCGGGACGCTGAGCGCCGGGCCTGGCTCGACCGCCTTGCCGACCGCGGCCTGTCAGTGGAGATCATGGTCTCGGATGCCGCCGACACCCGGGCGACGAGCGCCCTGCTCCGTGCGGTCGCGGAACGTCATGGGCGGCTGGACCTGGTGGTCCACGGTGCCGGAGTCGTAGCGTCCGCCGGCATAGCGCCACTGCGCGAGGCGGAGCACAGCATTGCCGCCGCGCACACCCGCGCCAAGGTCGGCACGGCCGTCGCCCTTCGTGAGGCGATCGAGACACTGCCGGTCGCTCTCCGGCCCGCGACCGTACTGTTGATGTCGTCCGCCACCGCCGCGGTCGGCGGTCTCGGTCTCGGTGCCTACGCGGCCGCCAACCGGGCTCTGGACGCGATCGCCGAACAGCGGAGCCGGTCCGGCGAGACGGGCAGCCGCTGGATCAGCATCGCGTGGGACGGCTGGCGGGTCGGTCCGGCCGGTCGCGAACGCACCGTCGCCTCGGCGCATTCCATCGGTGCAGAGGACGGCATGCGCGCCCTCGACCGGCTTCTCGCGGCGGCGGCCGACGGGAGCCTGCCGCCGACGGTGGCGGTCTCGCCGACCGGCCTGGCCGCACGCCTCGCGCATGACGCGTCGGCACCGGCACGCGCCTCCGCGGCGACCCCCGCGGGACAGCGGTCCGACACAGGCGAGAAGGACGAGTGGAGCCCGGCCGAACGCGCCGTGGCCGCGCTGTGGACAGACCTGCTCGGATTCGCCGTGGACGACCGGGGTGCCGACTTCTTCGCGCTCGGCGGACACTCGCTGCTCGCCACCCGGATGCTGGCCCGGCTCGCGGACGATCACGGCGTCGCACTGCGGTTGAGCGACCTGCTCGCCCGGCCGACCGTCGCCGCCCTGGCCGCCCTCCTCACCCCCGAAGACACTGGAACTCCCGAAGACACTGGAACTCCCGAAGACATCAGGGCTCCTGGCCAGGCGCCCGCGGCTCCGGCGACCCCGCCCGGCGGTGTCCCCTACAGTGCTCCACTCGGCGGATCGGCCCTCACGACCCTGCTGCCGGCCCCTGCCGGTCCCGTCGTGGACTTCCCGCTGACCCGCGTTCAGCACGCCTACTGGATCGGCGGTGGCGGCGGCTACCGCAACGGTGGCACCGCCTGCCATTTCTTCCTGGAGTACGACTGTCCCGGTCTCGACGTCGAGCGCTACCAGCGCGCCTGGAACATGGTGATCGCCCGTCACCCGATGCTCCGCGCGGTGATCACACCGGAGGGACGGAACCGCATTCTGGACAGTGTGCCCACCTACCGGATCCGGGTGCACGACCTACGCGAGCTGGAAGAGGAGCAGCGGGACGCACGCCTGGCGGCCCTGCGTGAACAACTGTCCCATCGCACGCCCCGCCCGGATCGGTGGCCGTTGGTAGAGATACGCGCCGCCCGCCTTCCCGGCGACGTGGTGCGCCTGTTCATCGGAGTGGACGTGCTGGTCTGTGACACAGCCAGCTACCTGCTGCTCGACCGTGAACTGCGGTTCTTCTACGAACACGAGGACGTCGAGCTCCCGCCACTGGGCACGGACTTCGCCGCGTGTGTCCACGCGATGGAGGAGCGGCGTAGGGGCCCGGCATGGGAGGAGGCCGCCACCTACTGGCGCGCGCGGATGGACGACCTGCCCGGGCCGCCGGCCCTGCCGGCGCGGGACGACGACCGGCCACCCCGCTTCGCCCGGCGCAGCGCCTTCCTGCCCCCGGACACCTGGGGGCGACTGCGGCACGAGTCCGCCCGCCGTGGTCTCACCCCCACCGCCGTGCTCCTCGCCGCGTACGGTGACGCCCTGCACGTCTGGTCGGGCAGCGAGCGTTTCTCTGTCAATCTGACCCTGTTCGACCGGCCGCAGATCCATCCCGACGTCGGCGGCGTCGTTGGCGATTTCACCTCGCTGCTGCTCCACGAGGTGGACCGCACGGGCCCGCCTGCCCCGTTCGCCGTCCGTGCGCGCACCGCTCAGCGGCGGTTGTTCCACGACCTCGACCACCGCGACTTCTCGGCGCTCGACGTGCTGGCCGAGAAGTCGGCGCGGACCGGCCACCTCGCGCAGGCACCGATCGTGTTCACCAGCGCGCTGGGCCTCGACGACATGCTCGGCGACGGCCACGACCTCGACTGGGTCGGCACACCCGTGTACGGGGTCAGCCAGACCCCGCAGGTATGGCTGGATCACCAGGCCTTCGTCCAGCACGACGGCCTGCTCCTGCAGTGGGACGTGGCCGAGACCGTCCTGCCGCCGCAGGAAGCCGACGCCGCCTTCGCCGCCTACGTGGCGGCGGTGCGCCGGCTGGCCGACGACCCTTCGGCCTGGGGGGACGGCGAGACCGAGGAAGCGCGGCACGACCAGACGACCGAGGGCGCCGGCGACGCGGTCGAGGGCAGCCTCCGGCCGATCCCGCCCGGCTACTCCACCGCCGACCTGACGCTTTTACTGCGTGAAGGCGCCCACCCGCGGCCGCTGTTCCTGATCCACCCCTCCGGCGGGGACGTGCTCTGCTACACCGAACTGTCGCGGCTGCTCACCACGGACCGGCCCGTCGTCGGGCTGACCGATCCCCGCTTCGCCGGGCTGCGCCCACCGGACGACATCGAAGGACTCGCCGGCCTGTACGTCCAGGCCGTGCGGGAGTGGCAGCCGTCCGGTCCGTACGCACTCGGCGGTTGGTCGATGGGCGGCACCCTCGCCCAGCTCATGGCCTGCCACCTGGAGGAGGCGGGGGAGGAGGTGGAACTGCTGGCGATGCTCGACTCCAATGTGCCCGACCGCATCCGGCCGCTGCCGGGCGAGAACCCGGACGAGGAACAGGCGCACGCCGCCGTTCGCTTCCTCCGCTCGCTGGAGGCGTTCCTCGACCTTGATTTCGACGACCTTGATTTCGACGACCTGGACCTTGACGTGTCCGCGCCCGACCTGGCCGAGCAGCTGGCCGCGCTGCCCGCCGGACGACGCCTCGACGTCGTCTCCGGCCTGCTGCGGCGGGCCGAACTGCTGGGAGCCCACGACTCGGCGGCGGAACGGATCGATGTCTTCACCCGGCATCTGCGGATCCTGGGCCACCACGGTGCCCGCAGGTTCGGCGGGCGGACCACCCGCACCGTACTTGTGCGCGCCACCCGGCCCTCACCGCGTAACGCCGGGGTAGGCATGGGCGTCGATGACGTCACCGGCATCGACGACCTCGGCTGGGGCCCGTTCCTGGCCGCGCCGATCCGGATCGAGCCGGTCGACGCCCACCACTACGCCCTGCTCCGCGGGCCCGCCGTGCACCGGATCGCCGCGCTACTCGACGAGGCACTCGCTCCGCGCTGAACCCACCGACTCACCTCTCTGGCTCAGATTCCGAGGAAACATGCCCATACATCGCCCCAGGACGGGCGCCGGCGGTCCGCTGCGCCGTACCGTGCCCGTCGCGCTGATCGCCGTCGCGGCACTTCTCGCCGGCTGCTCCGCAACGGCTGAACGTCCGTCGGCCTCCGCCAGCATCGGGACCGCCGTGCAGGACGGCGGCACCCTGCGTTATGTGATTGCCGGCAGCCCGGCCACTGCCGGCAACGACCCCCACGGCGGGCTCGCGAACGAGTCCGACGCCCTGCGCTTCGCCCTGCTCTACGACGTACTGACCGTCCCCGGCGACGACGGCCGCGCCAAGCCTCGCCTCGCCGAATCCTGGAAACCGGACTCCACGCTCACCCGCTGGACGCTGCGGCTGCGCACGGAAGCCAAGTTCACTGACGGGCGGCCGGTCCGCGCCGCGGACGTGCTCTACTCGCTGCGCCGCATCGAGCGCAAGGCGACCGAGAACTACGGACGTCTGGCCCAGTTCGACACCCAGGCGTCCACCGCGCCCGACGACCACACCATTGTGCTCGTCAGCCGAGCCCCCAACGCCCTCGTTCCTGAGGCGCTGGAGTCGGTGACCTTCGTCGTGCCCGAAGGCAGCGACGACTTCACCAAGCCGGTGCCCGGCTCGGGTCCGTACCTGCTGGACAGCATGGACGGGCAGACCGCCGTGGTGAAGCGCAATCCCGGCTGGTGGGGTGAACGACCGCGCCTCGACGCGATCGAGATCAGGGCGGTCGCCGATCCCCAGGCCCGCGCGGCGGCGGTAGCCGCGGGCCAGGCCGACGTCGCGGGCAGTGTCAACCCCGCGGCTGCGAAGTCCAGCGGAGCCGGCGTACGGGTCGTGCGCAGGCCGGCGGTCACCGAGTACCCCTTCGTGATGCGGCTGGACCGCAAGCCCTTCGACGACCCGCGCGTACGAGAGGCCTTCAAACTGGCCGCCGACCGCCAGGCACTGGTCGACACGGTGTTCCTCGGCTTCGGCCGGATCGCCAACGACCTGCCCACCCCTTACGATCCTTCGTACCCCAAGGACCTGGCCCAGCGGCCCCGGGACCTCGACCGAGCCAAGAAGCTGCTGGCCGAGGCCGGGCACGCCGACGGCCTGCGCGTGACCCTGCACACCACCACCTCGTACCCGGGCATGGACACGGCAGCCGCCCTCTACGCGCGGCAGCTCGCCGACATCGGCGTCAGGGCCACCGTCAGCAACGATCCGCCGGACACCTACTTCACCACCGTGTGGGGCAAGGCCGACTTCTACACCGGCTACTTCGGCGGCATCCCCTTCACCGACGTGGCCCGGGTGGCTCTGATGTCGGCGTCTCCCACCAACGAGACCGCGTGGAAACGCCCCGCATGGGACGCGGCCTTCACCGAGGCGCTCGCCGTCGGCGACGACGCGACGCGGAACGAGCGGCTCGGCGCGCTGCAGAAGGAGCTGTGGAAGGACGGCGGATACGTCGTCTGGGGACTCGGCGACGGCCTCGACCTGACCTCCCCGTCAGTCCGCGGGCTGCCGACAGGGCCGGGATTCCAGCGCCTCTTCCTCGACACCGTGCGGCTCGCCGCTCCAGGCACGACGGGGTGACCGATGCGGCTGCCTGGCCTGGTCCGCGCCGTCGCGCGGGCCGCCGTCCTCCTGACCGCCGCCTCCGCCCTGGTGTTCGCCATCACCGAGCTCCTGCCCGGTGACGCCGCCGACGCCCTGGGCGGGGGCCGGATCTCGGCCGCGCAGCTCGCCGCGCTGCGAACGGAGCAGGGGCTGGACAGGCCCGCCTGGCAGCGCTGGGCGGTCTGGGTGTGGGGACTGCTCCACGGTGACGCCGGCAGGTCCCTGCTCACCGGCCGCCCCGTGGCGGACCTGGTCGGGCAGCGGCTGCAGGCCACCCTGGTGCTGATGACCGCGGCGCTCGCGGCGACGGTTCCGCTCATCCTGCTGGGCTGCGCGGTCGTGGGGCGCCGGGTGCTGCGCCGTCCAGGGACCTCTCCCGGCGGTTTGGCGGCCGGGCTGACCGCGATACCGCAGGTGGTGGTGGCGGCCGGGCTGGCGGCGCTGCTCAGCGGGGTCCTGGGCTGGGTGCCGCCGGTATCCCTGCTGCCGGCCGGCGGCAATCCGTTGATCGAACCCGCGATCCTCGTCCTCCCCGTACTGACGCTGGCGCTGCCGTCGGCGGCCTTCGCCGTCGCGCTGCTGAGCGGGGCCGTCGCCGACGCGCTGCGAGCACCTCACGTGGCCGACGCCCGGATCCGCGGCGTCCCCACGTTCCGCATCCTCGTCCGGCAGGTGGTGCCCGTCCTGGCGGCTCCCGCGTGGCGCGTGCTCGCCGCTGTGGTCGGCGGACTCACCGCGGGCACCGCCCTGGTCGAGACCGTCTTCGGCTATGCGGGGGTCGGCGAGCTGCTCGTCGGCTCCGTCGCATCTCGCGACACCCCCGTCGTCCAGCTGATCGGCGTGGGCTCCGGCGCGGCCGTGCTCGCCCTACTGCTCGTCGCCGACCTCGCCGCACCGCCACACGGCTCTGTCCTTCGATGGAAAGAGGCGATGCGGTCATGAGACGCATGCTCAGCCGAGTCGCCGTCGTGGCGGGCGTTCTCCTCGTCACGGCTATCCTGCTCGGGCCCGCCCTGGCGCCGTACGATCCGGCCGCCCCGGTGGCCGGCCCGTGGGCGGCGGGCGGCTCCGATCACCTTCTGGGCACCGACGTGCTCGGCCGCGACGTCCTGTCCCGCGCGATGGCCGGGGGAAGACACCTGCTGGCTGTCTCGCTTCTGGCCGCCGTCGCCGCCTCGCTCGCCGGCGCTCTGGCGGGGCTCGCCGCCGGATGGGCAGGCTCCCGGACGCTGAACGCGGCGGCCGACCTGATGATCGCCGTACCGGTGCTCCTGCCCGCTCTTCTGCTCGCGGTGTCCCTGCCCGGCGACATCGCCGTTGTCACGGGCACCGTGCTGGCCGGTGCGCCGTTGACGCTGCGCGTCGCCCAGGACGCGGCCGCGAGCATCCGGGGCTCCGGGTACGTCCGAGCCGCCCGGCTGCGCGGCGAACGCGGCGGTGCGGTGCTCCTGCGGGAGGTGATGCCCGCCATGGCTGGGCTGCTCGCGGCCGACGTCGGGCTGCGTTTCGTCACCGCGCTCCAACTGGCGTCCGCACTCGCCGTGCTCGGCTTCGGCACCGTCTCAGCTGCCGGGACTGTGTCATCAGCCGGAAGCTGGGCCGTGATGCTCAGGGAGAACCTGCCCGGGGCGGCACTCAACCCCGCCGCCCTCGTCGTTCCCGCCCTGCTTCTCGCCGTGCTCGCCCTGACCGTCGCCGCCGCGGCGCACACCGGGGCCCGCCGCGCCTTCGGAACAGGAGAGACATGGTGAGGGCGTCCACCGGAGAAACCAGTGGGGACGGGCTCCGTGCCCGGCGCCTACGCGTCGTCGACCTCGCGGAACGCGTGATCGTCGACGGTCTCGACACGCATGCCGCCCCCGGCCGGGTCCTCGCCCTGACCGGCCCCTCGGGCAGCGGTAAGACCACGGCCCTGCGGGCCATGCTCGGCTGCCTGCCTCCCGGCCTGCGAATCGCGTCCGGAGCGGTGCGGTGGCAGGGTAGCCCCGTACCTGCCGGACGCGCCGGGCGCCGCTGGCGCCTCGCCGAGGTCGGCTGGCTCGGACAGGATCCCGCCTCGGCCCTCGATCCGCGGCGGTCCGTGCTCCAACAGGTCGCCGAAGCTCTGTCCGACCGGGCGTCCCCTATGCCGGCAGACCGCGAGGCGGCCGCTCTTATGGAACGGCTCGGGCTCGCTCCGGAGCTCCACGGCAGGTCACCCGGCCGATTGTCCGGCGGTCAGGCACAACGGGCGGCACTGGCACGCGCCCTCGCCGGAGACCCGCCGCTGCTGGTGCTCGACGAGCCGACCAGCGGCCTGGACGCGGAGTGCGTCCGGCTCGTCGTCCAGGCCGTTCGCCGCCGCCGCGGTGGCTCCGCCTGCGTCACGGTCCTGGTCACCCACAACCCTGAGCTGGTGGCGGAACTGGCCGACGACGTGGTCGAGTTCGCCTGCTCGCCCCCACCCGCTGTGGACCGTCCCGTCCCTCGCCGCCGACGCGGCGTCGGAGGGCCCCCCGTCCTCGACGTACGCGGGCTGAGGCTCGACCATCCGGCGGGCGGGCCGCCACTCCTCGCCGCCGCCGACCTGACGCTGCATTCGGGAGAGTCGGTCGCGCTGCTCGGTCCTTCCGGCAGCGGCAAGAGCACCCTCCTGCATGCCCTGGCCGGCCTTCATCCGCCCGCCGCCGGAACCGTGGTCCTGACGCCGCCCGGCAGCGGCGGCCAGCCGACCGTGCTGCCGCCGCACGCCGCCGACCGCGACCGCGTCCAACTGCGCCGTGTGCAGCTCGTCGGCCAAAACCCCCAGGACGAGCTGAACCCCGCACACCGCGCCGTCACCGCGGTGGCCCGCCCCCTGCGTACCCTCGCGGGCCTGAATCGGGCGCCCGCGCGCCGGGAGGCGCTGCGCCTCCTGACCGAGGTGGGGCTGGACGCCGCGCACGCCCGCCTCCGCCCAGGACGGCTCTCCGGCGGCCAGCGTCAACGGGTCTGCCTGGCCCGTGCCCTGGCTCCCGGCGCGGCCGTGCTCCTCGCTGACGAGATCACCTCGGCGCTGGACGCCGGCACCGCCGCGGGCGTGCTCGACCTTCTGGACGTGCTCCGCGCCGAGGGACTGGCCGTACTGATGGCCACGCACGACCGCACCGTCGCCGGCCGCGCGGACCGCGTCCTCTTCCTGGGCGCCGGAGCCCTGCACGACCTGACGGGCGCCACACCCGTCACCGTCCCGTCCCTCACCCCGCACGCCGATCCGACGGAGGACTCCCGTGCGTAATGAACACGTGCCCGATGAAACGACCTTCGAGCCGCTGCTCGACCCGCTGCTCACCCATCCGTGGGTGGGCGGCGCCCGTCCCGGCCCCGACGGAATCGTGGTGACCCCCGCCCCGGAGACCCTCGCCGTACGTCCTGTCCCTGGTGCCCTGCTGCGCGAGTTCCTGGAGCACTGGAGCGACGTCTACGACTGGGTGTACGAGAGCGCGGAGGGACGTCACTCGGCGGGGCTCGACCTGTCCGGCTGGCGCGCGTCCGACACCGGCCTTCCGTTGCCGACCGCGCACATGACCGATTGGCTGCGCCGCACCACCGACCTGGTGCTGAGCTGCCGCCCGACCCGGGTGCTCGAACTCGGCTGCGGAAGCGGGCTGCTGCTGCACGCGCTGCGCGACCATCTCACGGCATACGTCGGTACGGACGTCTCCGTCGCCGCCGTCGAACGCCTCTCAGCCGTGCGGGATCCGGGAACCGCCGTCGTGCTCGCCGCCGCTCACGAAGCCCGCTCCGAGCAGGTGACCCGCACCCTGACCCAGGCCATGGGGCCCGGCGTGCGGCCGGACTGCGTGCTGCTGAACTCGGTCACCCAGTGTTTCCCCGACTTGGGCTATCTGCGAGCTGTGCTGCTCGACGCCATCGATCTCGTCGCCCCCGGCGGGACCGTCATCGTGGGCGATGTCCGTCATGCGGGACTCCTCACCCATTACTGCCGCTGGGTCGAGCGCGCCAAGGACCCTTCGGCCGCTCCTGAGGAGATCGAGTGGCGAGCGGCGCGCCGTGCCGCGCTGGAAGAGGAGATGCTGATCGACCCCCGGTTGATCGCGCGCATCGCCACCGAAGCGGGCCGCCGCGTATCACTGGCGGTCCATGCCCGCACCATGGCGCAGGACACCGAACTCACCCGCTACCGCTATGACCTGGTGCTCCATGTCGGCCCCCCGGAGTCCCCGTCCGCCACATGGCAGCTCTCGCCACATACACCAGACCGCGGCCTCCTCGAGGCCCAAGGGCTGCAGACCGGCATCCGCAACGCCCTCCTGGACGACGCGCCGGATGCGATCACGCCGCACGCCCTCGCCGAGTCCCTCACGAACAGAGCGGACGGCATCGGTACTGGGGCGGTTCTCCTCGACCCGGCCGACCCCGCCCGCCTCGCCGTCGCACTGCCCGCCTTGGCCGGTCGAGTCGTGGCCGAAAGCGTCGCCGCGCTGGCTGACTGCGCCGACCCTGGCTCTCTCATCCACGAGCCGCTGCCCGTCTTCGTGGCACGCCGCCTCCCCGAAGTGCTGCACGACCACCTACGGTCGGCTCTTCCCGGCGCGCGTCTCCCGCAGATCAGCCTGGAAACGGATGTGACCGCAGGTGTCCGCTGATTCCCGCACGCCTGACGTTCCCTTCACAACCGAGGATTCAGTACGAATCCGCAGCGCGTTGGAAGCGCTGCCGGAGGTGGCCGAAGCACAGGTCTTTCTCATTGCAGAGGGTGGGGAAGTGGCTCCGGCGGCGCTGGTCCGCGGGGTTGGGGCGGCGCCCACGACCGGCGGCACAGCACCCCCGGAAAGCCCTCTCCCCCTGGAACCCATTGCCAGGACGCGTCCCCTCCGCGACGCTCATGCCGTACCCGACTGCCTGGCATCCATGGACCACGCCGCCCTGCTGGCCATGGCCCACACCCTGCACCGCGCCGGGCTCTTCGGCGATGGCCGCTCGTACTCCACCGGAGATATCCTCAGCGCGCTCGGGGCGGCCCCTCGCCATCACTGGATCGTCCGTCGCTGGCTCGCCGCTCTGACCCGCGAAGGAATGCTCCGCTGCGAGGGAGGAGAACATCACGGGCTGCGCCCGGTGTCGCGCCCGGAGTTGGCCGCGGCGATGCGAAACCTGGAGACCGGGCGACGAGGCATGGGGTATCCGGCGGAGATGGGCCGGTTCTTCCAGACCGCCCTTCGGAGTCTGCCGAATCTGGTACGCGACGAGATCAGTCTGCAGTCGCTACTTTTCCCGGGAGGGGAGACCGGCACGGCGCAGGGCAACTATCGGGACAACCTGGTCAGCCGCCACCTCAACGCGCTCGCGGCGGCTGCCGTCGCGACAGCGTCCCGGTCCCGCGATGCGCAGGGAAGGCTGCGCGTGCTGGAAATCGGGGCGGGGGTCGGCGCCACCACGGAATTCGTCCTCGACGCCCTCGCCCATGTCCCCCTCGACTACCTCTTCACCGACGTCTCCGGCTTCTTCCTGGACGCCGCACACGAGCGGTTCGGCCACATGCCCGGAATGCGCTATGCCCTGCTGGACATCAACGCCACGATGTCCGCCCAGTTGTCGTCCGCCCAGTTGTCGTCTGCCCAGTTGTCGTCTACACAGTGCGGCGACGAGGCTCCCTTCGACATCGTCCTGGCGGCGAACGTCCTGCACAACGCCCGCCACACGGGCCGAACCCTGGCGGCGATCCGTGAACTGCTCGTCCCCGGAGGGACGCTGGTGCTGCTCGAGTCCTGTATCGAGCATCACCTGGTCTCGACCTCGATGCATTTCCTGATGTCGCCGCGGCCCGAGGAGCCCCTCGCCGGATTCGCCGACCTGCGGGAGGGGCAGGACCGGGTCTTCCTCACCCGCACCGAATGGCTCCGGCAACTGGCGGCGGTGGGCTTCCGGGATGTGCAGGTCAGGCCCGACCCCGACGACCCGATCGCCGCCGCCGGACAGTACGTGTTCAGCACCGTGCGTGGGGAGGGTGCCCACCGCCCCGACCCCGCCTCGCTTCTCGCCGCAGCCGCCGAACGCCTACCCCGGCACCTGGTGCTCCGGGAGATCCAGTCCGTTGATGCCTTCCCCGGCCTAGCGATGTCGCCCTGTCGTCGCCCCGGCGACCGCTGACCACCGTATCTGCGCCGGACAAACCGTCACCCTCATCCCGATGGGAGAAGCCCTTGCCGATCAGGCCCATGCACCCGCCCGCTCCAGCGGACGCGGTCTCCGCAAACGGTGCCCTCACGCCAGACCCCCGCCCGAACTCGTACGTTGCCGCCCGTGCAGACGTGGAGGTCATGCTGCGCGGGATCTGGGCGGACGTCCTGGACGTCCGGGAGGATGAGATCGCTTCCGGTGACCGCTTTCTCGCTCTCGGCGGAGACTCCGTACTGGCCGTTCGAATGGCCGCTCTGGTGCGGCGACGGCTTGGAGTGGTGCTCGCGCTGTCCGAGATCAGAGTCGAGCAGACCTTGGCCGAGCTCGCCAATGTCATCCGCGACCGTTCGGCAGGACGGACCGCCGATGCTCCCGACCTGCACATCACGCGACGGCCCGACCCGCTCACACCGTTCCCGCTGCTCCCGTTGCAGCAGGGATACTTCGTCGGCCAGCAGGACGGCTGGGAGCTGTCCTACGACTCGGCCCACCACTACCTGGACATCGGCCTCGTGGGTGTCGACGGCGAGGAAGCCCCCGAAGCGCTTCAGGACGCGGTGAACCGGCTGGCCGCGCACCAGCCCACGCTGAGGGCACGCATCCTTCCCGACGGCCGCCAGCACATCCTCGACGTCGACGATCCGGCCGCAGTCGTGCCCCTTCGCGTCCACGACTGGCGCGGACTCGGTGAGCAGGAGGCCGCACGGCACCTCGCCGAGCTGCGGGAGGAGATGCGCCGGCACGGCCCCGACCCGATGAGCGGGCCCGGCATCGACCTGCGCCTGAGCCTCCTGCCGGGCGGCCGCGGCCGGCTGCACTCCGCCACCAGTCTGCTCCTTGTCGACGGCTGGTCCTCCGGGGTGTTCTACCGGGACCTGTTCGCCTTCGCCTCCGACTGGAACACCGTCCTGGCTCCGCTCGACGTCGACTTCGGGGACTACGTCACCACTGTCCAGCGACTGCCCGAAACGCCGCAGTGGCAAGCCGACCGCGACTGGTGGTGGAGCAGGCTCGACGACTTCCCCCAGCCGCCGGCCCTTCCTCTGGCCGTCGAGCCGGATGCCGTACGGGTGCCGGTGATGGAGAGCCTGCATCAGCGGATGGACGCGTCTCGCTGGACCCGCCTGCAGGATTTGTGCCGCGAGCATCAGGTGACACCGTCGGCTGCGGCGCTCGCCGTCTATGCCGTCGCGCTCGCCCGAGCGGCAGGCCATCGGCGCTTCCTCCTCAACAGCCTCCAGCTCAACCGCCTGCCGCTGCATCCCGACGTCCATCGCCTGGTCGGCGCGTTCTCGTCCACCGTGCTCCTGCCGGTCGACCTGCCCGAGCGCGGCACACTCGCCGAACTCGCTCGCGCCTGCCAAACGCTCACCGGCGACGCGCTCGCCCACAACCTGGTCTCCGGAGTGGAGGTCTCACGGGAGCTCGCCCGCCGTCGGGGCACCACACGGCCGGTCGCCCCGGTCGTCTTTCAAAGCACCCTCGGCGTCGACGCGGCGATGGGCAGCACGATTCCCGACGAGGCCGGCCCATTGGGAAGGATCGACCTGACGGACCACCACCAGGAGCTACGCACCCCTCAGGTGGCGCTGGAGGCGCGACTCTACGAGGCGCGCGACGAGCTCGTGATCGTCTTCTCGCTGGTGGCGGAGCTCTTCCACCCTTCGGTCGTCCGCGACCTGTTCTCCGAATTCACCGTCCTGCTGGAGTCCCTGGTCAGCCCATCAGGCTGGCAGGCCGCGCACGAACTGCCGCAGGCGTTGGAGCCCGCGGCGGACGACACGACACTTCGGCTGGACGCCCGGCCACCTGTCAGGACGGCGCAGAGCGGGGGTCCGCTACGTGACGACCTGGAGCGAGCGGTGGCGGCCTGCTGGCGAGAGGTGCTCGACCTGCCCGAGGGCGTCCCGCTGGACCGCGCCGCGGACTTCTTCGCGCTCGGAGGAGACTCTCTCAACGCTGTACGGATGCTCAGCCGCCTGGCCCGCTCAGGACTGCCGCATGTGACACCTCGAGCGTTCCTCGCCGCACCCACGGTCGCCGGCCTCGCCGCGTCCATCCGCGAGAAACCGCGCCGCGGCGAGAGGTCTCTCTCCCCGCAATGACCTTCTCGGCCGGCTCCCGCCGGGGCCACGTGACATCCTGCGGCCCTGGCGGTCGCTCTCCCGGTCTCCTGTTCGCCACCTTGACGAGCAGGAGACCGGGCTCGCGCCGGCGCGTCGTCGCCTACCGCACCGCCAGAGGTCAGGGCTGCGCCGGCGGGGTGAGGCCGGCGTCAGCGCGGAACAGCTCCTGGTCCACCCATATCGCGGCGCGCGCGCCGTCGGCCGCGCCCGTCACCACGAACGTCAAGGCATCCGGGAGGACTGCCAGGCGGGCCATGTCACCCGCCGCGTAGACGCCGGGCACCGAGGTCTGCTGGAACTCGTTGACGCGTACGCACCCGTCGGGAAGCAGCTCGCACCCCAGTCGTTCGGCCAGGTCGGCGTGCTGACGGATGCGCGTCCGGTGGAACATCGCCCCGCGCGGGAGCGGCTCCCCGGCGGCGAAGACGACTTCCAGGGAGCCGAGCTCACCGCGTACCTCCGCGACCGGCTCCTCCCGCAGCCCCACGCCGGCCTTCTCCAGGCGGTCCCGGTGCTCCTGCGGCAGCTCCTCCCCGTTGGTGCACAGCGTCACGTCCTGAGAGAAGCGGTCGGCCACGTACAGGGCGAGCATCACGCTCGGGAAGTCCGCCCCCAGAACGGCGAGCGGCCGATCCCGGGTCTCGTAGCCGTGGCAGAAGGGGCAGTGGAAAACGCTGCGGCCGAACCGCTCCGCCAATCCGGGGACGTCCGCGAGGACATCGGTCTGGCCCGTGGCAAGGATCAACTTGCGAGCACGTTCCCGGGAACCGTCCGCCAGGACCACCTCGAACCCCCCGGCGAAGGGCCGCGCGTCGACGACCTCGGCCGACCGCACCTCGACCGTCGGGTAGACACGCAGATCCGCCCTCGCGACCTCCCTGAGGGCGGCCGGGCCGAAGCCGTCACGGCTCAGCAGCATGTGCGTCTCCTGCGCCGGCGCGTTGCGCGGCCGGCCGCTGTCGAGCAGGAGCACGCGGCGCCGCTGCCTCCCGGACACCAGGGCGGCGTTCAACCCCGCCGGCCCTCCACCGACAACTACAACGTCGAGCAGCGCGTCCATGCGCTCACGTCCTTCCGAAGGGGAGTAAAGTGCGATCCAAGAGACAACGATAATCATTTTCGTTCCACCGATGCCAGCGATCTACCGGGATCCCTGGTGCCCCGCCGCCTCTTCGCCTTCACCGGACGATCGCTCGGTATTTCTCGGACGCAATCAGACGGCCACATTGCGCTTCTCCAGCCCGCACGAGCCCCCTGGAGGGAACGATGACCGATTCCTACGCCTGCACGGCCGAGTACTACCAGCTGATGTCGGAGCCCTACTGGGACGTGCTGCGGCCCGTACTGGCCGACGCGCTGGCCGAGGTGGACCCGGCGACCGGTCCCGTCGTCGATGTCGGGGCAGGAACCGGACTGTCGACGCTCGTCGCCGCGCACACCCTCCCACAGGCGCGAATCGTCGCGGTGGAACCGTCCCCGTCCATGCGTACCGTGCTGCTGACGCGTGTCGCCGCTGACGCTGACCTGCGCCGGCGGGTCACCGTGCTTCCCCTGCCGCTCTCGGAGGCGGCCCTGCCCGAGAGGGTGTGCGCCGTCATCGCCATCGGCGTCCTGCATCACTTCGACGCCGCGGGGCGACGCGAGTTCATGAAGGTGCTCGCTGACCGTCTCGCCCCACGGGCTCTCGCCGTGGTCGAGGTTCAGGACCCGCCTGAGGTCTGCACCGTGCCGTCGCAGCGCTACCACATGACCACGGTCGGGGACGTGACCTACGAGGGCTGGATGAGCGCCCGGCCGAAGGACCAGACCGCGATGGAATGGACCATGACCTACCGCGCCGTTCGCGACGGAGAGACCCTGGACGATCGCAGTGTGCGTTTCACGATGTTCCCAGTGAGCCCGGCAACCGTGGTCTCGGAAGCGACGGCTGCAGGGCTCGCGGCCCGGGAACTCGGGCATGGGCTTGTGGAACTGCGACAGCCGGACGCGGCGGCAGGCTGATCGGAACGTACGTCCGGAGATGTGTCTTCGCCGGCACGGTGTCGGCCCCCGGGGCGGAATCATGCCGACGTCCCCGCCGGCCTGCTCCTTCTGCCGGCTCGATCCGCGGCCGCAGCACACTGTGGTCCTACGGCCGCGGATTCGAACGGGCCGATGGTCTACCGGTCAGAGGACGTCGCCGAGCGCCGGCCGATGGCGAAGGGATCGTCGTAGCCGACCCACACGTCGGAGCCCGCCAGGGCCTCCTCCTCGGTGAGCAGGCAGGAGTCGAGCAGAGCGTGGAGGCGCTCTCGGTCGAGGTCGGGCCCGGTGAACACCAGGTGCTGAACACGGTCGCCGGTGATGTGGTCCCAGTCGAGGTCGGCGGCCTTGCGGCGGGCGGGAGAGACCATGTCCCAGGCGGCCTCCGGTAGCGCGACCAGCCAGGGCCCGGCGTCCTCGACCGACACGACGCCGGCGACCGCGTCCCAGGCGAGCAACTGATCGGGCCGGCTGGCCGGCCAGAACCGCCCGCGGGAGCGCACCGATTGAGTGACCAGCTCGTCCACGGCCTCGAACAGGCGGGCAGGGTGCAGCGGGTGCAGCGGGCGCAGCCGGCGCCAGACGACCGTGGTGATCTAGTCGGTCTACGCGTCGCAGGGAAGCAGGGCGGTGGCGGGGTCGACGCGTTCGGCCAGTTCCCGCGAGCACAGCCGGGCGCCGGTCACGCCCGGCAGCGACTCGGCGAAGACCGGGGTGCAGGGCGCGAGGTGGGCGAGCACGGCGCGGGAGAGCTCCCCGTCCTCTTCATCGCCGCCGTGCAAGGTCAGGGCGGTTGCGTACTCGATCTGCCGGGTCAGGACTTCGGCGAGATAGCGCTGGTCGCCGGCCGCGGCCGGCTGACCGGTCTCGCTGAGGCGGTCGCCGCGGGTGATGTCGACGGGCATGTGCTCGGCGTGCAGCGTGGTCAGCACGCAGGTCAGCCGCAGGATGTCGTGGGCCTCCTCGCAATCGAGAGCCTCGGCGACCGAGCGTGGCTCGACCGAGTCCCAGAGGTCGACCACGAGCAGCGACACGGTGGCGGCGTCGCGCACCACGCGCTGCACCCGGCCGGCGGGCACCTCCCGCAGGTCGTGGTGGACGGCGGGAGAACCGGGGTGGTCGCGCAGGAGGCGATCGACGACGGCCGTGCGAGCAGAGGCGTGCAGGCCCGCGACCAGGACGACGGGGGTGGACATGGAGGCCTCCGGGCCGAGCCGGAGGCTCCGGCACTCGATCGGCGGACTGGAGCCGGGCACCACGTTTCTCGTCGAGATAATGGACTGGGAGCAGGGGAACGCCGCCGAGGCCTGGCATCGGCTCGGGTCCCCCCTCAACCCGTCCCGGGCCGAGAGCGAGTACCTGAGCAGGGTCGCCGACTCGCTCGTCAGGTTCACGCTGACCGTGCCCGACACCGGTGTGCTCGACCTCGACGTCGAACTCGCGCCGTGGGCGGTGATGTCGGTGACGCAGTCGGCATGACGCACGGCGGCCTTCGCCGCTGCCGACGGCGGCCACCGTCGTCCCCGGCGACCGCCCTCTCAGGAGCCGGCTTCCTGGCCCATGGCTCCGTGTACGCGGGGGCGGCGCCTGGCCCATGAGCCCACTATGTGGACGCGCATCGCGGCCGCGGCGCCCTGAGCGTCGCCCTGAAGGATCATCGACTCGATCTGCCGGTGCTCGGCGAGTGACTGGACGAGTTCCTCCCTGTTCGGGTCGCCGTTGTACTGGCTCGACAGCCGCGCCTTGGCGTGGATGCCGTGGATGATCGCGTGACCGAGGCGATTGCCGGAGGCAAGCATGATCATTTCGTGGAAGGCGACGTCCTCCCTGCCGTAGCGCTCCGGGTCGTGCAGGCTCTCCGCGAGGACGTTCGCCTGCTTGCTCAGCGCCTCGGCCTGAGCCGGTGTTATCACGCGCGCGCACTGCGCCGCCATGTCGCACTCGAGTGCCGCCCGGACGTTGACGAGGTCGTCGAGGATGGACAGGTCGCTGTCGTGCCGGATCTGCGCCTCGAGGACGAGGGGGTCCAGCAGGTTCCAGCCGATGGGCTCGAGGACCCGCGTTCCCCGGCCCGGAGTAGCCTTGACCAGGCCCTTCGCTTCCAGGAGCTTGATCGACTCGCGCACCACGGTGCGTGAGACGCCGAACTCCTGGCACAGCTCGGGCTCGGTCGGGAGTACGGTGTCGACGGGATAGGCCCCCGACACGATGCGGTCGACCAGATAGGTGACAACGGTATCGCCGAGGCGACGGGGGCGCCGGTAGCTGGGCGGCTCCAGCGCGTCACGGGAGGTGCTCCCGGTAGGACCGGGTTGAGAGAACGCGGCAGTCACTGGGCCTCCAGGAGGATCATCACAACCCGAGTATATCTCGCCTGCGCATACGTAATTCATATGATGTAAGGCCGTGTGCCTCCGTGCCGGTCCCATGCGGGAATTCTCCGGCGATCCAGCCGGCGCGATTAGGCCGAGGGCGCCTCCTTCAGACGGGGACGACGGCGCCGTGGGCCCGCACGGTTCAGCGGCCAGGGCGTCGGTGTTCGTGCGTCCGCACGGCCCCGGCCGGGATCAGTCCTTCGGCGATCAGGTCGTTCCAGAGCCCGTCGGGGATGTCGGTCTCGAACCGCCGGAGGTTCTCGTCCACCTCTCGTGGCGAGCGCATACCGACGGCGATCGCGGAGACCGCGGGGTGCAGCAACGGAAAGGCCAGCGCGGCCGCGGGGAGTTCGATGCCGTGATCCTCGCAGATCGACGCGATGCGCTCGGCGCGCCCGGCCACGTCGCCGTCGGGGGCACGGTACTCGTACGTCGAGCCCGGTGCGGGCCGGGCGGTGGAGAGCAGACCGGTGGCGAAGACACCGACGGCGACCACGGCGACACCGAAGCGATGGGCCGGCGCGAGCACCGAGTCGAGTGCGCTGTGGTCGAGCAGCGAGTAGCGGTTGGCCAGCATGATCATGTCGACCAGCCCTTCCTCGACGATCGCGGCGAGCCCGGCGGTGGAGTTGGTCCCGATGCCGATGGCCTTCACGACACCGGCGGCCTTCAGCCGCGCCAAGGACGCGAGCCCCTCCCGGGCCGCGCTCTTCCACGCCTGGTCGGGGTCGTGCAGGTACAGGATGTCGACCGACTCGAGTCCGAGGCGCGTCAGGCTCTCCCGGAGCGAGCGTTCGACACCCGTCGCCGAGAAGTCCCACCGCCGTGTGAGGTCGCCGGGGACGGCGAACCCGTCGTCGTCCCATTCCCGAGGCCGGGGGTTGGGCACGATCAGGCGACCGACCTTGGTGGACAGGACGAACTCATCGCGCGGGCGGCGGCGCAACTCGGCTCCGATGCGGCGTTCTGAGAGCCCGAGACCGTAGTGCGGCGCGGTGTCGAAGTAGCGGATGCCGCGATCCCACGCGCGGCGCACCGTCCGGGCGGCCTCGTCGTCGGTCATGGGACGGGCGAAGTTGCCGAGCTGCGATCCGCCGAGGCCGATGACACCGTGCCTCGACCGGCCCCGTTTCAGCAGATTCGCGACCTGCGCGGTCATGCGCCGAGCCGATAGTGGGCCGACGCGGTGCCGGACATGATCGTCTGGCGCGCCGCCGGGCTCAGCTCGCCGATCAGCTCATCCACCGCGCCTCGCCACTCGACCGGGCCGGCCCCCAGCTCGGCGAGCGGCCAGTCGCCGGCCCGGTTCCGGAGATGCGCGTGCGCGTCGACGGAACGGATCATGACAGGTGCCAGATCTCGTCGATCGGCTGCCACAGAGCTCCGGGATCCCGTTCCTCGGCGATGCGTACCTGGCACGGGTCGGTGTGCGACCACCACTCGCGTGTCACCGGGTCCTCGGCGATGCGGGCCATGTCGGCGGCGTGATCGTCGCCGACGTACTCGTAGTAGGCGAACAGCGTGTCGCCGAAGATGAAGATCGAGTAATTCGTGACGTTCGCGTCGCGCAAGGTCTGCTCGACCTGCGGCCAGACGTCGCGATGCAGTTCGAGGTACTCCTCCCGGCGCTCCGGCCGGACGCCGACGACGAGGGCGTGACGCTCGATGCGGTGCCGCGCGCTCATGATCCCACCCGCTCTCCCGAGGGCACGCCGATGCGGTCGTCCCGATGAGAATCCGGGACGAGGCGCAGGCCCGCCCGTTTGGGGCGGACATGAGGCCCGTCGATCGCGGCCGGCGGGTCGGCGGCTCGCACGGCGTTGATGTGATCCTCGTCCACCCGGATGCCGAGGCCCGGCTCATTGCCGAGGACGATCCCGCCGTCCTCGAATTCCTGGTCGACGTCGAGTCCGATGGGAGCCGAGAGGTCCTGGACCTCGAAGGCCAGGTGGTTCGGCACGGCCACGGCGGCGTGCGCGACCGGGTTGGCGTGGTACGCCACCGGGCTCACGGGCAGGTCGCGGCTGTGCGCCACCGCGGCCACCCGCAGGAAGTGCGTGATGCCCCACACGTTGCCCACCTGGACGATGTCGACGGCGTCGGCGTCCAGGAGTGGCCGGTACTGCTCGAGACCGGTGAGGTTCTCTCCGGTCGCCACGCCGGCGCGGATGCCCCGCCGGACCGAGGCCAGCCCGGCCGCGTCCCATCTCCGCACCGGCTCCTCGATCCAGGTGAGCTCCACCGACCGCTCCAGTGCCGCGATGTAGCGCACGGCCTGCGAGCGGTTCCACGACTCGTTGGCGTCGAACATGAGGGCGGGGTCGGCCGAGTTGCGCCCGAGGACGTCCCGCAGCGCCTTCAGCCGGCGCAGGTCGTGCTCGAGACTCCGGCCGCCTTTGAGCTTCGCGGCGCTGAAGCCCCGCTCCGCGAAGCGCTCATAAAGGCGTACGAGGGCGTCGTCGTCGAGTGCGATGTCCAGCCCGGAGGCGTAGCCGGGAACGAACCGGTCACGTCCGCCGAGGGTGCGCCAGAGCGGCTCGCCGGCCGCCTTCGCCTTGAGGTCCCAGAGTGCCATGTCGATCGCACCGATCGCGCCGAACGTCGCGCCGGAGTGGCCGGTCTTGAAGACCCGGTCGAGCATCCGGTCGTAGAGCGAGGAGACGGCCCGCGGATCCTCGCCCTCGACGGCGCCGAAGACGCGCTCGATGTCGCCGTGCGCCCCGAGCCCGACCCCCTCGACACCGCTGTCGGTCTCGAGGATCAGCACGTGCACATCGGTGCGCGGCTCGGGCATGACGCCGTTGGCGTCGCCGATCAGCCGGCCCCAGTCGTGCGCAGTCGTCAGGCTGCGATAGCCGGTGACCTTCACGGTTGCTCCTTTGTGACGGAAATTCGACTCACTCCTTGGTGCCTCCGGCCGTCATGCCCGCGACCAGGAAGCGCTGTGCGAAAAGGAAGACGATCAGCACCGGCAACACCGAGACGACGGTCGCGAGCGCGAGCGTGGGCAGCTGCACGGACTGGGCGCCGGCAGAGCTCGGGTTGAACGCCGGGGTCGAGGCGAGCAGGGAGGTCAGGCCGACCTGGATCGGGTACCCCTCGCTCGACGGCAGCATCACGAAGGGCAGGAAGAAGTTGTTCCAGTTCTGGACGAAGCTGAAGAACGCGACCAGGGCGACGATCGGCGCGGCCAGTGGCAGCGCGACCCTCGTGAACACCTGGAACTCGCCGCATCCGTCCAGGCGCGCCGCCGCGAGCAGGTCACGCGGGACGCTGGTGGAGAAGTAGATGTAGGTGAGGTACACGCCGAAGGGGAAGAACGACATCGGCAGGATCACCGACAGCGGGCTGCCGATCAGCCCCACCACGTTCAGCTCGAGGAAGATCGGCAGCACCAGAGCGGTGTTCGGGATCAGCATGACGATCAGCGTCAGCACCAGGAGCAGCCGCCGGAACCGGAACTCCGTCAAGGCCATCGCGTAGCCCGCCGGGATGCTCGCGATGAGCGTGATGACGAGCGCGCCCAGGGCGTACAGCGCCGAGTTGCCCACCCACGCGGTCACCGCGCCGTCCTGGAAACCGAACAGTTGCTCCCAGTTGGCGGCCAGGTCGGAGATGCCGCCGGGCCGGAACGGGTTCTCGACGATGAGCCCGTGTGCCGACTTCGTCGTCGCCAGGAGCAGCCACACGATCGGGATGACGAAGAACAGCACGAAGATCGCAACCACGACCGCGACGATCGTCCGTCCGCTCCAGCCGCTCACGCTGCTCCGTCGCCCCGCGGGGTGACCGACGTCGACTGTCGTCATGGCCTCAGTCCCTCTCGAACAGGCCGCCGCGCGTCACGAACACAAACGACAGCGCGAGGGCGATGACGAGCAGCAGCAGGGAGATGGCCGCCGCTCCGTTGAAGTCGTTCTGCTGGAACGCGTACTGGTAGGCGAGCTGGTTGAGCGAGTAGTCGTTGGGCACGACGGCGTTGCTGGCCTGCGAGAGCAGCTGTGGCTCGACGAACAGCTGCGTGCCGGCGGCGAGCGACATGATCCCCATGTACGAGATCCACTTGCGCAGCAGCGGCAACTGGATCCGCCAGGCGATCTGCACGGCGCCGGCGCCGTCGATGCGCGCGGCCTCGATCACGTCGGCGCTGATGTTGTTGAGCGCGCCGTACATGATGACGATCCAGCCGCCCGCGCCGGTCCAGAACGCGATGATGGCGAAGACCGGGGGGAGGTTCGCCGGCACGATGACCTGCACGAAGCTGGAGAATCCCAGCAGACGCAGCAGGCCGCTGACCGGGCTGGCGGTCGGGTCGAGCACGAACAGCCACAGCAGCACGCTCGACGCGCCCGCCAGGGCGCCAGGCAGGTAGAAGACGAGCCGGAGCGTCCGGCTCAGCCACCGCACCCGGACCGCGTGCACGACGACGGCCAGGAACGAGACCAGCACCACCAGGGCCACCAGCCAGATCACCAGGTAGAGCGCGACGTGCGCGACGGCGGGCAGGAAGCGGAAGTCGCTCACGACCTTGGTGAAGTTGGCGATCCCCGCGAAGCCGCCCTCGTCGTCGGTGAACGCGAGGAAAACGGCGTAGAGGGCGGGCAGGACCCCGAACGCGACCACCAGCAGCGCATAGGGGGCGATGAAGCCGTAGCTCATCGCGCTCCGCTCGCCGGCGTCGCTCCTTTCGCCCGGCCCTCCGTGCGGTGTCGCCGTGGCCGCCGGGGCGGCCTCATCCGCGACTGTCATGTCACTTGACCGTGTAGCCGTTGACCTGGGCCTGGTTCTTGATCGCGGTCTCCCACTCGGGAAGGAGATCGGCCAGGTTCTTGCCGCCGGCGATCGCCGGGGTGATCGTCTTGGCCCAGATCGCCTCCTGGCTGAAGACGCCGGAGCCCCACCCGCTCCAGATCTGCGACCCGGCCTTGAGCAATGCCTGCAGGTCGGTCGCGTAGTAGCCGCTCGACTCCTGCTTCTTGAGCCACTTCTCCGCGGCCGGCGCGTAGGCCGGGTAACCGGGAGCGACGTTCACCTGGTAGTCGTCGGCCGTCGTGACGAACTCGACGAACTTCTCGGCCGCCTTGAGGTTCTTCGAATGGCTGCTGACGAACCAGGTGCCGCCGCCGACGTTGCCGGTCGCGGCGCTGTCGCCCTGCCATGCCAGCGGCGCCGCGACACCGAGCTGACCCGCGGGGACGTTGAGCGACTGCGGGTTGTTGAAGATGGCGCCCGCGTACCACGCCGGGCCGGGCATCAGGAGCACCTTTCCGGAGTACTTCTTCACGAACTCGGGCGTGAACACGCTGAGGTTGGGCGCGGTGCCGTTCTTGATCAGAACGTCGAGCATCGACGCGACGCGCTTGCACTCCGTGCTGCCGGTGGCGACCGTCACCGACTTCGGACCGGTGATGCCGTTCGCCTGGCACTTGCCGCTCCAGAAGTAGATCTCCGGGGCGAACGAGTCTCCGACGGCGCCCACGATGTAGCCGGGGTGCTCCTTGGCCACCTTCTCGCCGAGCGCCTGATACTCCTCCCACGTCGTGGGCAGGGCATAGCCGAACTTGTCGAGCAGGCTCTTGTTGTACCAGAGCACCACCTGGGCGAGGTCGTTGCGCAGGCAGTAGACCTTGCCCTCGACGGTGCACGGGTCCAGCGAACCCTGGGTGAAGGCGTCGAGCGTCGTCTTTGGGACGAGCCCGCCGTTGAGCACGGCCGCGAACGCCTGCTTGCCGTTGCTCTTCTGGCTCGCCCACGCCGCGTCGTTGTTCTGCGTCGAGAACACGACGTCGGGCCAGCCGCTGCCGGCCCGATCGAAGAGCTGCACCTTCGTCCGGAACGAGTTGGAGCCGTTCGCCGAGCCGTCGTACGTGACCACGTTGATCTTGACGTCCGGATTGGCCTTCTTGAAGGCGTCGGCCGCGCTCGCCCGGTCGGAGTCCACCCACACCGTGATGGGGGCCTTGTCGTCCTGAGTGACCTGCGGAAAGCCGTAGGAACCAACTGAGGTGCCGCCACCGCCGCCGCAACCGGCAAGCGTCAGGACGATGGCCGATGCCCCGGCACCGCTGATCGTGCGCGTCCATGGGCCCGGGCGTCCGGCTCGTCTGAAACGGAACATTTTCGAGTCCTTTTGTCCTGTCTCCCACATCAGGGGGCGAGAGATAGTGATAAAAGTAACGGCATACGTATTATGAGCACAAGGGTCGCCGCGGTGTGGTCGAAGGAGAGTGAGGACGCCCATGAAGGGTGCTGCGTATGTGGGCGGGGGGCGCCTGGAGACCGTCTCGATGGACGTCGGGCCACCCGGTTCCGGTGAACTTCAGATCGCCGTCGCGTACTGCGGGTTGTGCGGAACCGATCTCCACATCGTGCACGGAGCCATGGATGGCCGGGTACGGACGCCCCTCGCCGACGCACGCGCCATCGCCTGTGGCGCGGCAGTGTGCGTAGCGGCGTGCCCGGCGTGCCCTGATTGTGATCATCGCCGCCCGGCGAGACGACGATCGTGGTCCGGCCGGGATGCGGCGGCACGGCGAGCGCCGTGCCTGGCGCCGGCCACGACGACGCCGGCGGCTACGAGGGAGATCCTTCCCACGAGGGATGCCAAATGGCCCTGTCTCACTTGTCCCCGGTTCCCGTATGATAATATATAATACGTATGACGGACACTCCGGAAAGAGTGTCCGTCAAGAGGACCAGTGCCGCTTCAGCGCTGCGGAGGTGCTGGAGCTTGCCCGGGGCGCCGGGCGGGAGGTCCGCAGGTGATCGGTCAGGTGCGGGTCCATTTCTGGTCGGTGCCGCCGTGGCAGGTCCAGATCTCTACCTTGCTGCCGTAGGCGGTGCCGGCGCCGGACACGTCGAGGCGAGTGTCCGCCCACCGCCAGCCGGCCGCGGTCGACCCGGTCACGCACCGGGCTGCTGTTGACCAGGTAGTCCAGGGCGGCGAGCAACTGGGTGGCCCGGGCGGCGGCGTAGTCGTCAGGGTGTTGGTCTCGATCCCGATCACGACGAAGCCGAATGAGGCGAGTCTCGGGCCCTGCCAGGCGTAGTAGCTCCAGGCGGTGCCGAAGCCGGGGGCGATCGCGATGGCGCCGAAGGTGCCCTGGCTGGTGTCCGTCGGGTAGTAGATGACCCCGCCGCCGAATCCGTTGCCCCTGGGCACGGTCACCTGGGCGGTGGTGAAAGGACCGCGGTCCGCGGCGATGCTCGCCGCGGTGGGGGAGGGCCCGCGCTCGTAGGGGTTGTCCGCGGCGGATGCGGCGGACGGTCCTGCCACCAGTCCGGCGATCACCAGGAGGACGGCCACGATCCCGGCGAGGATTCCGGCCCGCGGGCGTCGCGGTCTCATGAGGTGCGCGTGCAAGGGCTCGGCGTGGAGCCGTCGGCAAGACTTCCTGTGAGTGCACTGCCTGCTCCTCCGGATGGGGATTCGTGGCGGGGGACTGGCCGGCCTCTCGGTGGCGTCCGAGGGTGGCGGGCGCCGGGCGCGCCGGTGGGGCGGAAGCGTCACGTGCGGCCTTGGCCGGGGCGACGGATCACCCCGGCGAAGGCGCGTGCCCGGATGGTGTCAGGCTCGGGTCCACTTCTGGTTGTTCTGGCCGTTGCAGGTCCAGATGATGACCTTGCTGCCGTTGGCGGTGCCGCTGTTGTACACGTCGAGGCACTTGTTCGCACCCACGGCGGTGATGCTCCCGTCGGAGTTGAGGCGCCACTTCTGGTTGTTCTGACCGTTGCAGTCCCAGATGATCACTGCGGTGCCGTCGGCCGTGCCGGCGCCGTTGACGTCGAGGCACTTGCCGCCGTAGACCCGCAGCTCGCCCGAGTCGGTGGAGGTCCACTGCTGGTTGTTCTGGCCGTTGCAGTCCCAGATCTGCACCTGCGTGCCGTTGGTCTGCGACACACCGGTGACGTCGAGGCACCGCCCGGACCCCACACCCTTGAGCGCGCTCGTGCTCCCCGACGACGACGGCGACGGGGAGGGTGTCGACGTGCCGTTCCGGGGCCCGGCGGAGGCCATCACGGACTGGGCGCCCGAGGGCCACTGCCCGTTGGTGACGGTCACGTTGTTGTTGACGACGTTGCCGCGGTCGCCGTTGGTGATGTTGGTGCTGCCGTTGGTCGACCAGTTGCCCGTGACGGTGAAGTTGCCCATGTTCTCACCGCCCCAGTAGTTGGCGGTGGCCCAGGTGCCGGTGTTCGAGAAGACGTTGTTCCTGACGGTGTAGTACTTGGAGCCCTCGTCGAAGTAGAGCCCGAACCAGCCGTTGGTCCGCAGGCAGTAGTTGTCGCTGATCACGGCGTTCGGGTTCCACGACAGCGTGTAGATGCATCCGCCGTCGGTCATCTGCTGCATGACGTCGTGCACGTAGTTGCCGACGAGCTTGTTGCCCGACGCCGTGGTGGGCGTGGTGTACCGCGGCTGGTAGTTGTACAGACCCCGGTTGGCGTACTGGGTGCTGCCGCCGGGCTCGTTGGCGCCCCACCCGTAGCCGATCGACATGCCGGTGTAGGGCATGTTGTAGACCTCGTTGTGGGACACGTCGGTGGTGGTGACGTAGGTGGTCAGGACCGAGACGATGCCCCGGTAGTCCAGCCCGAGGTCGTGGATGCGGTTGTCGCTGATGGTGATGTTGCGGTTGACCATCCGCTGGTCACTGGGGTGGTGGGCGTCGGCGCGCACGCCGCCGACCACGATGCCACCGGCCGAGCTGCGGGCGATCTCGGACCGGGTGACCGTGATGTCGCTCGCGCCCAGGCCGACACCGCTGGCGTGCGCGTTGGCGTCGTTGCCGATGCCCACGGCGGTCTGGCCCAGGTTGACGAACTGCGAGTCGGTGAAGGTGATGTGGTCGGCCGCCGAGACCTGCACCGCCGCGGGCATCTGGGACCAGTTCGGTCTGGTGGACTCGAACTGCTGGCAGCCCTCCTGGCAGGACGCCGGAAGGTCGCCGGGCCAGTTCGAGTTGCCCGCGATGTAGGAGCCGGTCTGCTGGTCGGCGAAGCCCTGGTTGCTGCTGGGCCCGAGCCAGCTGGTGCCGGTGAAGGTGATGCCGCTGAAGGTGATGTGGTGCGCGGGCGCGTCGTAGGTGCCGCCGACGTCCACCAGGGACTGCAACACCGGCAGCTCCACGCTGACGTTGCTCATGTTCTGCCCGGAGAGGGGGATGTAGGAGAGCACGCCGGTCGCGGGATTGATGTACCACTCACCCGGAGAGTCGAGGAACTCGTAGGCGTTCTCGATGTAGAGCGGACCCGCCCGGTGGGGGCTGGTGAACGTGTCGTACCCGAAGATGTTGTTGCTCCAGCTGGGCTGCTGCATCGTGATGAAGTTGCCGCTGATGCTCTGCACCCGCACGTACCGGTCGGTGAACGAACCGACGCTCTCCAGCTCGACCCGGTTCTGACCGGCCAGGTTGTTCAGGTAGCTCAGCGCGCTGTTGCCGAACCTCAGCCCGGTGCCGGTGGCGGTGAAGTCGGACCGGTTCACCTGCGTACGCGCCCGCGTGGCGAGGGCGCCGTTGACGTAGAGCTGCCGTGTGTCGATCCCGGTGCCGACGTTGGCCTGCCAGATGTTCTTGGCCTGGTTCGCGAGCGTCCAGCCGGTGACCGCCCTGGCGCCGCTGATGACGGGATGCGCCGACGGGGCCGCCTGCCACACGACCCGATATCCGTTGGTGCCGGAGTCGGCGGAGGTCAGCCGTAGCGGCGAGGAGAGGCGGTACACCCCGTCGGCGAGTTGCACGACGATGTCGCCGGACATGGAGCTGTTCTGCGACCGCACCGCCGTCTGCGCGCCGGACAGCGAGCACGGCTGGGCGGACGAACAGGTGCTGCCGGTGCCCGAGGGCGAAACGTAGAGGGTCGTGGTGGCGGCGCGGGCCGCGGTGGCCGATGCGACGACTGCCATCGCCGCGGTCAGCGCCGCGATGACGAGACCAACCAGAAGCGGTCTCAACACCGCGACCGGTGGGGACGGATGCTCAATCCGATCGGTCACGTGCTTCTCCAAGAAGGCGCGGCCTCACGTGGCACCACGAGGGGTCGGGGTGGAGTGAGGCGATGGAAGCCGACGTGGCCGACCACGGTGGGGAGGCATGCGACGCGCCTCCACACACCCGCCGTGTGGTCCAGCCGCAGGGGCCCGGAAGAAGTTCCCTCCGGGTGCTCAGCTACCAATTACGGTGCCGGCACCGAGGCCCGTCAAGACCTTAAGCACACTTATTTTTCATGGTTGGCATGTGAACGTCATGTCATTGTAACGACAAGAACTGTTCTGGCCAGCGGAAATGCATATCGGCATTGCTCCGGTCGGCGGACCGTCTCACGTGAACCGTCAGGATGTTTCGTACTCACGGCGCGATATCCCGGACAGCCTGCGGGTTACATGGCCCGCAGAGTCATACTTTTAGGGAGATCGCGAGGAAGGAGCACCGTGACCGACACCCCGCGTGAGGGCGGATACCGACCGGGCTACGAGGTGGCGGCCGAGCAGGTGCTGGAGCTCATCGCCCGGCTGGGCCTGCGCCCGGGCGACCGCATGCCGACCGAGAACGACCTGGCCCGGCAGCTGGGAACCAGCCGCACTGTCGTCCGCGAGGCGGTGAAGATCCTCTCCGCGCTCGGCCGGGTGCGCGCCCAGAAGGGCCGCGGCCTGTACGTGGCCGACGACGAGGGAATGCTCGGCGCCGGGCGGTTGGCATCGTTCTTCCTCCCCACTGACCTGGACCACGTCTACATGCTGTTCGAGTTCCGGCGGGCGCAGGAGATGGAGACCAGCCGGCTGGCCGCCCGCCGCGCCACCCCGGTGCAGCTGCGGGCCATCGAGGAAGCGGCCGGGGTGTGCCGCCATGGGTTCGAGACCGGACGCGAGGACCTGTTCAACGAGGGTGACGACGCCTTCCACGCCGCCATCGCCATCGCCTCGCACAACATGTTCCTGCAGATCGCGGTGGGGGAGGCCCGCCGGCTACAGGCTCAGTCCGCCATCATCGGGCTGCGCGGTTCCGTGGGCGGGCATGCGGCCAAGGCCGTCGAGGAACACGACGCCATCTACCAGGCCATCCGCGCCGGCGAACCGGAAGCGGCGGCCCATGCCGCCGCCACGCATATCGACAACACGCTGGACGACTACCGCAGGGAGATCCAGCAGCGCCTGTTCTCCTCGGCCGACTGAGACGCCGTCCAGCCGCCCGCGCCACCGCAGTGCCTCCGTAGTCACTCCTGTGTGCACGGGCGAATCGTTTCGATCAAGCGATCTTGCTTGGGCCGGGGCGGGCTGAGGGGACCGGCCCGCTTGGGGCGGTCTGTGAATCTTTCATTCTCGTGCGATCGGCAGGGGACCAGGAGCATCCCTGCTGAGAGCCGTGGAAGGGACTCCAGGCCCTTACGCAGGCAGGGAAGAAGGGAGACAGGGTTCTTGACAGGCGCTTGGCCGGTCGTATTTGCTTCGCTGCACCCGCCACCCCCAATCCATCGGCAGGAAGGATCAATACTCCGACGTTCTGTTAGCGCTAACAATCCCGTAATCGCCGCCACGAGGCAACAGGGGCTGGATTCCGCCACCCGGTCGGACGCGAATCGGTTCGTGGACCTTTCGCGAGGAGGTTCAGAGCGAGACGCTCTTGCCGATCCGGTGTGACCTGGATGGTGACCCACCGGCGCCGCGATTCGCCGCGCACGACGGCGTGAGGTGCGCCGCCGGCGTTTCGGGCCGCGACCGGACTCCTCACCACTGTCCGCGACCCCTTCCTCCTCCCGTACATGCGCCTTCGCGCGGATCGGGTCCGCGACCGGGACCCGAGATTCTCTCGGTCCGCACGCTACGGACAACGCTGGATCGGTACCGAGCGTAAGGATCGAGGAGCGGTCAGCTCCCACGGCCCAGCCGTCCACGGCGGGCTGTCCCCACAGTGACCCACCGAATGGGACACGACCGCCTATCGCCGGCTCCGGCGAGGCTGCCCGGATTCAGCACGTGGCTGTCTCCGCCGTGCCTTCCCCCCAAGGAGTGAAAGCAATGGGTTCTTCGTCCGTTGACTCATCGGGCCCTGCGGCTCGCGGGCGGCGCTCACCGGCGGCCGTCGCGGCCTGCCTCGTGGCGGCGCTCGCGACCCTCCTCGCCACCGCCCTGACATGGTCGGGACCGGCGTCGGCGGCGGTGGCGCAGCTGGTCGGCGCGTCGTCGGGGCGCTGCCTGGACGTCGCGGGCAACACCGATGCGCTGGGCGCCGCCCTGCAGATCTGGGACTGCAACGGCCAGGCCAACCAGGCGTTCGAGTTCACCTCGGCCGGTGAGCTGCGGACGTTCGGCGGCACCCGGTGCGTGGACGCGTACGGCCAGGGGACGTCGCCGGGCACGAAGGCGGTCATCTGGTCGTGCAACGGCCAGGCGAACCAGAAGTGGCGCCAGAACGCCGACGGATCGATCACCGGCGTGCAGTCGGGGCTGTGCCTCGACGTGTACGGAGCGGGCACGTCCAACGGGACCGCGGTCACCCTGTGGACCTGCAACGGGCAGGGCAACCAGAAGTGGACCACAGCCGGAGGCGGGCCCACCACGTCACCGACTCCGCCGCCACCCGGCTCGCGCGCGTGTGACATCTACGCCGCCGGCGGCACACCGTGTGTGGCCGCGCACAGCACCACGCGGGCGCTCTACAACGCCTACACCGGCAACCTGTACCAGGTGCGGCGCTCCTCAGACAGCGCGACCAGGAACATCGGCGTACTGACACAGGGCGGTGTCGCCAACGCCGCGGCCCAGGACTCCTTCTGCGCCGGCACCACCTGTGTCATCACCGTCGTCTACGACCAGTCCGGCCGAGGCAACGACCTGTGGTATCAGGGCTCCAGCGCGGTCCCCGGCTCGACGCAGAGCAAGCCCGCGACCGCGACCACCGAGTCGCTCACCGTGGGTGGCGGCAAGGCCTACTCGCTCTACATCAACCCCGGCAACAGCTACTGGCGGGACGGTCACCTGACCGGCGTGCCGACCGGCACCGCGCCCGAGGGCATGTACATGGTGACCAGTGGCACGCACGTCAACAGCGGCTGCTGCTTCGACTACGGCAACAGCGAGACCACCCGCAAGGCCGACGCCGCCGGCGCCATGGACGCCATCTACTTCGGCACGAGCTGCTGGTTCGGCGGCTGCTCGGGGACCGGTCCCTGGGTCCAGGCCGACCTCGAATGGGGGCTCTACCCCGGCGGAAGTCAGTCGTGGAACCCCAACCAGAGGGCGTTCACCAGCAAGTTCGTCACCGCGACGCTGAAGAACAACGGCAGCAGCCGGTTCGCGATCAAGGGCAGCAATGCGCAGTCCGGCACCCTGTACACCCTCTACGACGGCGCGCTTCCCCCCGGCTACAGCCCGATGAAGAAGCAGGGCGCCATCGTCCTGGGCAGCGGCGGCGACTGCTGCAAGCCCGATGGCGGCGCCAACCTCAGCGCCGGCACCTTCTACGAAGGAGCGATGGTCGCGGGCTACCCCTCCGACGCCACCGAGAACGCCGTACAGGCCGACGTCGTCGCCGCCGGCTACCGCTGACCCCCCAACCACGGATGGAGTTGTGCACGTTGAGCCATAAATCCTTCTTCGCCGCCATCGCGGCGGCAGTACTTCTCGTCCTGGGCATAAGCGGCACGGCGCTCGGCGGAACCACGTCGGCCACAGGTGTGAACGCCGCCGCCGCGGCGACCGCCGGATGCGGCAAGGCCCCGACGCTGGCGAGCGGCACGCACTCGATTGTGAGCAGCGGCCAGAATCGCAGCTACATCCTGCGGGTGCCCGCCGGCTACGACAGCAACCACCCCTACCGCCTGATCTTCGGGTTCCACTGGAACGGCGGCACCGCCAACGACGTCGACTCGGGCGGAACCGACGGGTATAACTGGTCGTACTACGGACTCAGGCGCCTGGCGGACGCCGCGAACAACAGCACGATCTTCGTCGCGCCCCAGGGCAACAACAACGGCTGGGCCAACCCCGGCGGCCAGGACGTGACCTTCGTCGACGACATGCTCAGGCAGATCGAGGCCGGCCTGTGCGTCGACACCAGCCAGATCTTCTCCTCGGGCTTCAGCTACGGCGGCGCGATGTCGTACGCGCTCGCCTGTGCCCGGCCGACGGTCTTCCGCGCGGTCGCGGTCTACTCCGGCGCGAACCTCAGCGGATGCAGCGGCGGCACACAGCCCGTTGCCTACATCGGCCTGCACGGCCTCAGGGACAACGTTCTCAACATCTCCCTGGGCCGGTCGCTGCGTGACACGTTCGTCAGAAACAACGGCTGCACCCCGCAGAACCCGCCCGAGCCGGCGAACGGCAGCCTGACTCACATCGTCACCGCCTACTCGGGGTGCCGGGCCGGGTATCCGGTCGTCTGGGCCGCGTTCGACGGAGCCGGTCACGACCCCGGTCCGATCGACGGGTGCACCTGTGACGGCTGGAGGACCTGGACCTCGGCCGAGGTGTGGAAGTTCTTCACCCAGTTCGAAAGCGGCTCGTCGCCCTCGTCCTCGCCGAGCGCCTCGCCGACCACCTCCCCGACGGGCACTCCGCCGGCGACGACGGCACTGCGGGGTGTGGGCTCGGGGCGGTGCCTCGACGTCACCGGTGTGTCGCAGACCAACGGCGCGCAGGTGCAGATCTGGGACTGCAACGGCCAGAACAACCAGCAGTGGACCTCCACCAGCGCCGGTGAGCTGCGGGTCTACGGCGGCAAGTGCCTCGACGTCAACGGCGCCGGCACGGCCGACGGCACCGCAGTGATCATCTGGGACTGCAACGGTCAGAACAACCAGAAGTGGCGCCTCAACTCCGACGGGAGCATCACCGCCGTCGGCGCGAACAAGTGCCTGGACGTGTACAACAACGGCACCGCCAACGGCAGCAAGGTCATCATCTGGACCTGCAACGGCCAGAACAACCAGAAATGGACCCGCGTCTGAGCGGGAGTGATCAGCAGAAGGACATCGTGCACATGGCACTTCTGAATAGCGGCCACGCCTTGTCCAGGCGCTCAGTCGCCTGGATCGTGGGCCTGCTTTGCATGCTGGCGTTGCTCCCGGCCGGCGCGGCCAGGGCGGACAACCCCATCATCCAGACCATCTACACCGCCGACCCGGCGCCGCTGGTCTACAACGGCCGGGTCTACCTCTACACCGGACACGACGAGGACGGCTCGACGTACTTCACCATGAAGGACTGGCGGGTCTGGTCGTCGGCGGACATGGTGAACTGGACCGACCACGGCTCCCCGCTGAGCGTCGCCAGCTTCAGCTGGGCGAAGTCCGACGCGTGGGCGGGCCAGGCCGTCTACCGCAACGGCAAGTTCTACTGGTACGTCCCCACCACCAACCGGGCGACCGGCAGGATGGCCATCGGCGTGGCCGTCTCCGACAGCCCCACCGGGCCCTTCAAGGACGCCCTGGGACATCCGCTGGTCGAAAACGGCGAGATCGACCCCACCGTCTTCATCGACGACAACGGGCAGGCCTACCTCTACTGGGGCAACCCCAACCTGTGGTACGTCAAACTCAACGCCGACATGACCTCCTACTCGGGCAGCCCCACCAAGATCTCCCTCACCACCGCCGGGTTCGGCACCCGCACCGGCGACGCCAACCGCCCGACCCTGTTCGAAGAAGGCCCCTGGGTCTACAAACGAGGCGGCCTGTACTACATCGTCTTCGCGGCCAAATGCTGCTCGGAATTCATCGCCTACTCCACCGCCCCCAGCCCCACCGGACCGTGGACCTACCGGGGGACGATCATGCCCACCCAGGGCGGCAGCTTCACCAACCACCCCGGCGTCATCGACTTCAACGGCGGATCGTACTTCTTCTACCACAACGGCGCGTTGCCGGGCGGCGGCGGCTACACCCGCTCGGTCGCGGTGGAGAAGTTCAGCTACAACGCCGACGGCACCATCCCGACGATCACCATGAGCACGACCGGGGCACCCCAGATCGGCACGCTGAACCCCTATGTCCGCCAGGAGGCCGAGACCATCGCCTGGGAGTCCGGCGTCGAGACCGAGCCCTCCAGTGAGGGCGGAATGAACGTCGGCTTCATCGAGAACGGCGACTACATCAAGGTCAAGGGCGTCGGCTTCGGCACCGGGGCGGCCTCGTTCTCCGCGCGGGTGGCCTCAGGCGCCGGCGGCGGAAAGATCGAGCTTCGCCGCGACGGCGTCACCGGCACGCTCATGGGCACCTGCGACGTCCCCGGCACCGGCGGCTGGCAGGCCTGGACGACCGTCTCCTGCCCCGTCACCGGCGCGACCGGCACCCACGACCTGTACCTCAGGTTCACCGGCGGCAGCGGCTACCTGTTCAATGTGAACTGGTGGCAGTTCACCGGCAACGACGGGCCGACCGCCAGCCCCTCACCCACACCGCCGACATCCCCCTCACCCACACCCCCCGCTTCGCCGTCACCGTCGCCGTCACCGTCACCGTCACCGTCACCGAGCCCGACGAGCACGCCCACGCCGAACGGCGGCGCCTGCAACGCGACCTACCACACCACCAACACCTGGTCCGGCGGCTACCAGGGCGAGATCACGGTGACAGCCGGCAACGCGCCCATCAACGGCTGGACCGTCAAATGGAACCTGAACAACGGCCAGACCATCAGCCAGGTCTGGAACGGCACGCTGAGCACCACCGGCTCGGCCGTGTCGGTGAGCAACGCCTCCTACAACGGCTCACTCCAGCCGTCCGCCTCCACGACGTTCGGCTTCCTCGCCGGCGGCACCCCGTCGGCATGGTCCCTCACCTGCACCGCCGCCTGAGGACGACGGCATCGCGCCCCCGATCGGAGGAATCTGGTGAACACGAGGAGAAGACTCGTCCGCCTCATCATGGCAGCGCTGGTCCCGCTGTCCGCGCTGTTCGCCGTGTCGTTGGCCGGGGCGGTCGCCGCGCAGGCGCCGGCGCAGGCCGTCACGTCGCTTCCGTGTGACATCTACGCCACGGGCGGGACGCCGTGCGCGGCGGCGCACAGCACCACCCGCGCGCTGTTCGCGTCCTACAACGGGCCGCTTTACCAGGTGCAGCGCGCGTCCGACCGCAGCTACCGCGACATCGGGCTGCTGGAGGCGGGCGGGTACGCCGACGGGGCCGCGCAGGTCTCGTTCTGCGCGAACACCTCCTGCACGATCACGAAGATCTACGACCAGACCGCCAACCACAACGACCTGCCGATCTCGTGGGGCGGCTTCTGGAAGGGCCCCGGCCCCAACGGCTCCGACATCGGGGCGGACGCCATGGCCCTGCCGGTGACCGCCGGCGGGCACCAGGTGTTCGGGATCAAGAGCACCCAGGGCACGGGCTACCGGATCGACAACGCCAGGAACGTGCCGACGGGCAGCAAGCCCGAGGGCATCTACATGGTGACCTCGTCCAACTACGTGAACCAGTGGTGCTGCTTCGACTACGGCAGCGGTGAGAACTCCCACAACGACACCGGCAACGCCACCATGAACGCGATCTACTGGGGCACCGCCTGCTGGTTCGGCGGCTGCACCGGCAGCGGCCCCTGGGTGGAGGCCGACCTGGAGAACGGGATGTACCACACCAACACCGGCTCCAACAAGGATCCGAACAACTCCGGGGTGCACTACCCGTTCGTCAGCGCCTGGCTGAAGAACAACGGCACCACCAACTTCACCCTCAAGTACGGCAACGGCAACAGCGGCGGGCTCACCAGGACCTTCTCGGGCCCGCTGCCCAACGGCTACTCGCCCATGCGGCTGGAGAGCTCGATCCTGCTCGGCACCGGCGGCGACAACAGCCCCACCGGCCAGGGGATGTTCTTCGAAGGCGCGGTCACCAACGGCTACCCGTCCGACGCCACCGAGGACGCCGTCCAGGCCAACATCACCTCCGTCGGCTATTCCATGTCGGGCGGCGGCACCCCGCAGCAGGGGGAGCAGATTGTGGGCGGCCAGTCCGGCCGGTGCCTGGACGTCACCGGTGTCTCGCAGAACAACGGCACCCAGGTGCAGCTGTGGGACTGCAACGGCCAGAACAACCAGCGCTGGACCTACACGTCCGGCAAGCAGCTGCAGGTCTACGGCACCAAGTGCCTGGACGCCTACGGGCAGGGCACGAGCAACGGCACCCAGGTGATCATCTGGGACTGCAACGGGCAGGCCAACCAGCAGTGGAACGTCAACTCCAACGGCACGATCACCGGCGTGCAGTCGGGGCTGTGCCTCGACGCGAACAATGCCGGCACCGCCAACGGCACGAAGATTATCCTCTGGGCCTGCAACGGCGGAACCAACCAGCAGTGGAGCAGGCGCAGCTGACCCTGCGGTGAAACGAGGACGCGCTGCCGCAGGGCTCGGGGGCCTGCGGCAGCGCGCCTCCCGCACGGCGGCAGCACGTCACGCGACGGTCGACGCCCGAGTCCCCGGCCGTGGGCGCCCCTGACGGCGCCCGCTCCCGGCCGGTCTGTCGCCATGTCCATTTCGCCCTACCTCATCGAAAGGACCCCCATGAGCCGGCGAAGAGAAAGCATGGCGCGCGTCGCCATGAGTGTGGTGGTCGCGCTCCTGTCAGTCGCGATGTCCCTGGTGGCCGTGTCGCCGGCGCGTGCGGCGGTCGGAATCACGATCAACGGTGGTTCCGGCGGCCGTACCTTCGACGGTGTCGGCGCGATCAGCGGCGGCGGAGGCAACAGCCGCCTGCTGGTGGACTATCCCGAGCCGCAGCGCAGCCAGATCCTCGACTACCTGTTCAAGCCGGGGTACGGCGCCTCGATGCAGATCCTCAAGGTCGAGATCGGCGGTGACACCAACTCCACCGACGGGGCCGAGCCGAGCCACCGGCACACCTCCGGCGACCTCGACTGCAACCGCGGCTACGAGTGGTGGCTGATGGAACAGGCCAAGGCCCGCAACCCCAACATCAAGCTGGTCGGTCTGGCCTGGGGCGCCCCGGGCTGGCTCGGCAACGGCAACTTCTGGTCGCAGGACACCATCAACTACCTGGTCGACTGGCTGGGCTGCGCCAAGAACAGCCACAACCTGACCATCGACTACCTGGGCGGCTGGAACGAGAAGGGCCGCAACACGAGCTGGTATGTCGACCTCAACTCGGCCCTGGACTCCCACGGCTACACCAACGTGAAGATCATCGCCGATGACAACTTCGGCTGGGGCATGGCCGACGACGCGGTGAACAACACCGCCTTCCGCAACGCGGTCGACGTGTACGGATCGCACTACGTCTGTGGCTACCGAGGTCCCCAGACGAACTGTCCCAGCTCCACCAACGCGATCAACTCCGGCAAGGCGCTGTGGGCCAGCGAGAACGGCTCCGACGACTACAACGACGGAGCCAAGGCGCTGGCCAGGGGCATCAACCGGGACTACATCGACGGGAAGATGACGGCCTACATCAACTGGCCGGTCATCGCCGCCATCGCCCCGAACCTGCCCTTCGCCACGATGGGCGTGGCGGTCGCGCCGCAGCCCTGGTCCGGTTACTACGCCATCGGCAAGAGCGCCTGGGTCATGGCGCAGACCACCCAGGTCACCGCTCCCGGCTGGAAGTACCTCGACTCGTCCAGCGGCTACATCGGCGGCAACCGCAACAACGGCAGCTACGTGTCGCTGAGGTCGCCCAGCGGCTCCGACTACAGCACGATCATCGAGACGATGGACGCCACCGGCGCCCAGACGCTCAACTTCAACGTGACCGGCGGGCTGTCCACCGGCCAGGTGCACGTGTGGGCGACCAACCTCAACTCGGGGAACTCCGCCGACTACTTCGTCCACTCCAGCGACATCACCCCGTCCAACGGCGCCTTCTCGCTGACGGTCCAGCCGGGGTACGTCTACTCGATCACGACCACGACCGGCCAGGGCAAGGGCACCGCGACCAGCCCGGCCCGGGGCACGATGGCCCTGCCGTACTCCGACGACTTCGACTCCTACGCCGTGGGCCGCGAGGCGAAGTACCTCTCGGACATGCAGGGTTCGTTCGAGATCGTGGGCTGCGGCGGCGGCCGGTCCGGCCGGTGCGTGCGCCAGATGGCCCCGCGCCAGCCGATCCTGTGGACCGGCGGTTCCCACCCGTACGCCCTGCTGGGTGACCTGAGCTGGAGCAACTACACCGTCTCCGCAGACGTGCTGCTGGAGCAGAGCGGCTACGCGGAGCTGATCGGCCGGGCGGGCGCCCAGCACTCCTTCGGCCCCGAGGGGCTGAACGCCTACTACCTGCGGGTGACCGACGGCGGCGCCTGGCAGATCATCCGCAACAACGTCGACAACGCGATGACGACGATCCGCAGCGGGAACGTCGCCGGGCTCGGCACCGGCCGCTGGCACACCCTGGCCCTGGGCTTCTCCGGCAGCACGATCACCGCGAGCATCGACGGGACGCAGGTGGCCTCGGTCACCGACGGCACCTGGGGTGCGGGAGAGATCGGCCTGGGCACCAGCACCACCGAGACGGCCCAGTTCGACAACCTCACGATCACGCCGGGCCAGGGAGGCCCCGGCCCCGGCAACGGCACCGTGCTGCGCGGCCTGGCCAGCGGCCGGTGCGTGGACGTGCCGAACCAGTCGCAGACCAACGGCACCCAGGTGGCGCTGTGGGACTGCAACGGCGGCGCGAACCAGCAGTGGGCCTACACCTCCGGCAAGCAGCTCCAGGTGTACGGCAACAAGTGCCTGGACGCCTACGGTCAGGGCACGAGCAACGGCACCCAGGTCGTCATCTGGGACTGCGGCGGCGGAGCGAACCAGCAGTGGAACGTCAACGCCGACGGCACCGTCACCGGCGTCCAGTCCGGGCTGTGCCTGGACGCCTACAGCGCCGCCACCGCCAACGGAACGAAGATCGTCCTGTGGGCCTGCAACGGCGGAGCCAACCAGCAGTGGAGCCGCAACTGAGATGACACGGTCGCCCATGGCGGCGACCTCTGACCCCATCGGTACGACCTGTCGCCACGCCCGCGGACCATGGTGGTGGTCCGCGGGCCGGGCGACGAGCCCTGGCCGGTCCACCTGACCACGACCGACGCCCGTAACCGAGGCAGAAGTGGGGAATGCGCGGCCCGGATCCCGGGCCGCGCATTCGTGACGAACCTCGTCACCCGCGACCGCGCCGCTTCCCGAATCACTCGTGGAGCAGGCGCCGCCCCGGTCCTTCGATCAGGGCTTGATCGCGACCCCGCCGTAGGCCCAGGCGTGACCACCGCCCGGGATGTGCTCCCGACGCCCGTTTTCATCCGGCCGCCACTTCACCACCTCGACGACGCCCGGATCGACCACATGCCAGCCCTCGAAGAACCGCAGCACGTCGGCATGCGTACGGGGGACCATGGGCGCGGCGCTGTTGTCGTAGGGCTTGGTGAAGTCCTCTTCACGTAGTTGGGGCGCGAAGTCGAGGGTGATGTGCGACAGCAGCAGGTGGCTGCCCGCAGGCACGGCGGCCTTGATGTGCTCCACCGTTGCGTACGGATCCTCCTCGTCGGTGACGAAGTGCAGCACGCCGGCCAGGATGACAGCCACCGGACGCGTGAAGTCGATCACGGTCCGGACCTCGGGATGAGACAAGATCGCCTCCGGCTGCCGGAGGTCGGCCTCGATCACCGTGGTCATCCCCGTGCCGGTCAGCAGAGCCCTGCCGTGGACCAAGACGATCGGGTCGTTGTCCACGTAGACCACCCGCGCCTCGGGGTCGACCTCCTGCGCGATCTCGTGGGTGTTGCCCTGGGTGGGGATACCGGTGCCGATGTCGAGGAACTGTGAGACACCCGCCTCGGCGAGATGGCGCACCGCCCGTCCGAGGAAGGCACGGTGGGCACGCACACCCTCACGCGTGCCGGGAGACAGTCTGATCAGTTCCTCGGCCGCCTCGCGGTCGGCCGCGAAGTTGTCCTTGCCGCCCAGTAGATAGTCGTACACCCGAGCCGGGTGCGCCATCGCGGTGTTGATCCGCGCGTCCGCGACCCGGGCCTCTGTCAGATCCGCCACCAGCACTCCCGGCCGTCTCTCGGTTCCATCGAATCTCCTTCGCTAGGGCAATGACCTCTGTCACGCACCAGGAGCCCGATGGGAAGAGGTCAATGGGGACTGAGTTTGAAATAGGTCGCTTGTGGGTCTGCGCAGCCGCCCCCCGTACCGCTTCTGCTGGACGATCTTCCCTTGCCTCCGCATGACCCGGGTTCCGGAATGCTTAATCGAGATCAGCACGTGATGGGCCGCCAGGAGGGACAGGGGGCTCAGCAGGATGAGCGCGCCGCGGTGGTGGCGGAGGCTGCCGAGGGCCGCCCCGGCGAAAGCGGATACGGCGGCGACGTCACCGTCAGACGCGGGTCCAGCGCTGGTTGGCCTGTCCGCTGCAGGACCAGATCTGAAGCTTGACGCCGTTGGCGGTCGAGTAGTTCGGCACGTCCACGCACTTGTTCGCGCCGACCGCGGTGATGCTGCCGTCGGCGTTGAACCGCCACTTCTGATTGTTCTGACCGTTGCAGTCCCAGATGATCACGCCGGTGCCGTCGGCGGTGCCGCCGCCGTTCACATCGAGGCACTTGCTGCCGTAGACCCGCAGTTCACCGGCACCGGTCAGCGTCCACTGCTGGTTGCTCTGACCGTTGCAGTCCCAGATCTGCACCTGCGCGCCGTTGGCCTGCGAGATTCCGGTGACGTCCAGGCACCGGCCCGACCCCACTCCCCGGATGGCACTCGTGGAAGAGGGCGTCGGCGTCGCGCTGGGGGTGCCGCCGGATTGGCCGATGGTGCCGGGGACCGACTGGAGCGCGGCGTACCAGGCGGCGGCCATCTTGTCGTAGCCGTCGGCGGTGGGATGGATGCCGTCGATGAGGTCGGCCGTGGTCAGCTTGCTGTGCATGTCGACCAAGTGGACGTGCTTGCCGCTGTTCGCCTTGCTCTGCACGATGCCGGGGATGGCCGCGTTGAACGTCCGGGCCGCCGCCTCCTGACCGGAGTTCGACAGCGGGATGATCGTGGCCACGAACACGTCCGCATTCGGCGCCGCCGTCGTGATGTGGTCGATCAACGTCGACAGCCGCTGCGGCGCCGCGGACAGGTTGTAGTTCTGCAGCACGTCGTTGGTGCCGATGTGCAACAGCACGGTACGCGGGGTGGAGGTCTGCAGCCAGCCGGTGACGTTGGCGTCGATCTGGTCGATACGCCACCCGGGGTGTCCCTCGTGGTCGTGGTCGCCCAGATTGCCCGGCCCGTTGAACTGTGACCCGACGAAGTCGATCGTGTACCGGCCGGCGGCCAGGCGCTGCCACAGGCCGATCCGGTACCCGCCCGGCACCTGCGTGCCCTCGGTGATCGAGTCGCCCAGCGGCATCACCCGCACCCCGCCGTTCGACTCCGCGACAGCGGCACCCGTGCCCATCAGCGTGCCCGTCGCCGCCACGACCGCGGTCAGCAGCGCCGTGGTCGCCCATCGTCTCCAGGTGCGCACGGTCAGCCCTCCATCCGGATGTCGGTGAGGCCGGTTCGGCCTCTGGTGCCCTGGCCGCCGGTCACTTCGCCGGCTGCGGTGACTTCGGCGCTGACCAGGCGCCGGAGGGATGCGATCTTCATGGATACTCCTGGGTGTGCAGTGCAGGGCATGCGCTGTTGGCGCTCACATTCGTGGATGGGCGTACGGGCTCGTCCATCATGTGCGGGCTGTGGGTGGCGGGCCGCAGGGACCGGCCCTTGATCCGGCCGATCCTGTTAACGCTAACATTTCTGTCTATAGGCCGGGCTCCTCTCTCTGCTGACGTAGACGGTGGTGCGGCGGAGCAAATACGCCGCGCGGATCCCGCGTCAAGGCTCCCGCCTCTCTCCGGCCGACCCTTCCGGGCTGCCGGGGTGCCTCACCTGCCGAAACGGGGGTGGGGCCCGATCGCTGCGAGATGCGAGAAATGAAACTTTCACGACAATGACCTGACGCTGACGAGTCACTCGAGGCATTCAGCGAGAGCTGACGAAATTTCACTCCACAAGGCCGGAAGAAACACCAGGTAAATGGCCAGATCTTCCATCGGAATCCTGGAAACTATCTGCCTACAGCCTTGACATGTTTCGTGACGGTTTTCAGACTGGCTGCTCGGACGGTCGTATCCTGCGTCGGTGGCGGGCGGCAGGGGCCGCCGCGGCAACAGGGTGCGGGCTCGCGTTGATGGGCGGCGTGGTGCTCGCAGGCGGATGACATCCGTTGTCGAATCGGTTCGAGATCATGGATTCGCGCGACCACGCCGCTGGGCGTTGGGCAAGGCGTCGATCCGGCATGCGGCTGAGTCTCCATTTCGCGCGACTCAAGTGATCGAGAAGAACGTCCCACTCCGAAAGGGTTCACCCATGGCTTCGTCCTCGTTCCAGTTCAGTCGCAGACAGATGCTCGTCGCGGCCGGGGCCGCCACGGCCGCGGGCCTGCTGAAGGCGGCTCCTGCGTGGGCCACGGCGGGTCCGCAGAGTTACACCGCGAGCTGGTCGTCGGTGGACCAGCATCCGCCGGCCGCCGAGTGGTTCCAGGACGCGAAGTTCGGCATCTACTACCACTGGGGCGTGTTCAGCGTCCCCGCGTTCGCCAACGAGTGGTACCCGCGCAACATGTACAGCAACGGGTCGAACGAGAATAATCACCACAAGAGCGTCTACGGTGATCCGTCGGTGTGGCCGTATCACAACTTCATCAACGGGGCGCGGGACAAGGCCGGCAACTGGGTGCAGTTCGCGCCGAAGCTGAAGTCGGCCGGCGGCAACTTCGACCCCGGCGAGTGGGCGCAGCTGTTCGCCGACGCCGGCGCCAGGTTCGCCGGGCCGGTGGCCGAGCACCACGACGGCTACTCGATGTGGAACAGCCGGGTGAACGAGTGGAACTCGGTCGCCACCGGCCCCAAGCTCGACCTGCTGCGGTTACACGCCGACGCCATCCGGTCCAAGGGCCTCAAACTGCTGGTGGCCATGCACCACACCTACAACTTCACCGGCTTCTACCAGTGGGTGCCGGCCCAGTCGACCACCTCGCTGAAGAAGCTGTACGGCCAGCTCGGCTTCGCCGAGGAGCAGCAGCTCTGGTACGACAAGCTCAAGGAGGTCATCGACGGCTACCAGCCCGACATCATCTGGCAGGACTTCAACCTCAGCCGGCTCGACGAGTCCCGGCGGCTGGCCTTCCTGGCGTACTACTACAACCAGGCGGTCGCCTGGAACAGGGACGTCATCGCGACCTACAAGGACGGGTTCAACACTCGGGGCGAGGTCTTCGACTACGAGCGCGGCGGCCCGGCCGCCATCCAGAACCCCTACTGGCTGACCGACGACAGCATCTCCAGCTCCAGTTGGTGCTACACCGTCGGCATCGGCTACTACTCGCTCAACGCCATGCTGCACTCACTTATCGACCGGGTCAGCAAGAACGGCACCATGCTGCTGAACATCGCCCCCATAGCCGACGGCACCATTCCGTCCGGGCAGCGGTCGATTCTGCTGGGCATCGGCGACTACCTCAAGCGTTTCGGCGAGTCCGTCTACGCCACCCGGGCCTGGGCGACCTACGGCGAGGGCCCGACGCAGATGGGCGGCGGTTCGTTCACCACGCCGCGGGCGGGCACCAACACCGACATCCGCTTCACTCGCAGCAAGGACAACACCGTGCTGTACGCCACGGTGATGGGCTGGCCAGGCAGCACCCTCCACATCACGACGTTGGGCGCCAACCGGATCAACCTGAGCAACCTGGTGTCGGTGCAACTGCTCGGCCCCTCGGCCGGCCAGTACATCGACCTCCCCAACCGCACTCAGGACGGTTCCGCCCTGCACATCTCGATGCCCTCGTCCAACGCCCCGTTCAGCGCCCCGGCGTACGTGGTCAAGCTGACCTTCAGCGGCCAGATCCCCGCCCTGGGATCCGGTCCCATCCCCACCGGATGGGTACGGATCGCCAACGTCACCACCGGCCTCGTCCTGGACAGCGGCGGAAACGTCGCGTCCGGCTCGGGACTCAAGCAGTGGAGCTGGGACGGCAGCACCAACCTGCAGTGGCAGCTGGTCGACCTGGGCAACGGGTACTACCGCATCGTCAATCGCACCAACGGCATGGTCGCCGACAGCTGGGGCGACACCACCAACGGCGCGACCTGTCTGCAGGCGGCCTGGAACGGCGGCAACAACCAGCAATGGAGGCTCGACAGCCTTGGCAACGGCCGCTACCGGGTCGTCAACCGCGGCACCGGCACGGCACTGGACAGCGGCGGCGACTCAACGGTCGGCGCGAGGGTGAAGCTGTGGACGCCGGACTCCAGCACCAACCTGCAGTGGACCGTCACCGCGATCTGACCGGACCCCCGCGCAGCCCGCATGCTGAACGGACACCCACCAACGACCCGATTCGACAGCCGGCGAATGGGATGGGGCGGAGGACCCGCGTGACGGCCGGGCGTGCCGCCGGTGCCGCGCAGCCGTCAGTGATGGTGATCCCGGGCGCGCGCGGGTCCGGTCGTGCCACGCAGGGAAATGGGCGGCGCGACCAGGAGATGGCCGTGCGGGGTGGCGGGATCGGAGATCAGCCGGATGAGCATCTCGACGGCGCGGGCACCGAGCTCATCCGCGGGGACGTCAGCGGCCGTGAGCGGAGGGTGCAGGTTCTCCGCCCAGTGCCGTGCGGAGACGCCGGCGATGGAGAAGTCACGGGGCACGACCAGGCCGGCCCGGGCGAGCGCGTGGTACATCCCGGGGGTGGCGGCCTCGTTGATGGTGGCGATGGCGGTCAGGCCGGGGTGTGCGTCGAGGAGCCGCTCGACGCAGGACACCCCTGATTGGGCATCGTCGGCGCAGCACACCTGCACGCCGTCCAGACGACGCTCTGTCATCGCACTCGTGAAACCGGCCTGGGCGCGGTGGCCGGGACCGTACCCGGCCGCCACCAGCTCCTCTGAACGGTTGACCAGGGCGATGCGGCGATGTCCGAGGTCGGCCAGGTGATGCACACAGTTGGCGATCAGCTTCTCGTAGTCGATGTCCACCCAGGACATCTCCTCGGGGTGACAGGTACGGCCGATTCCCACGAAGGGCAGCCCGGCCTGCCGCAGGCGGGTGACCCGGTCGTCCTCCAGCCGTATCTCCATGACGATGATGCCGTCCACGCGTCTGCCGCCGACCACGCGCTCGAATGACCGGTCGTGCTCGCCCCCGGACGGTGACAACAGGACGTCCAGGTCCGCGCGTGCGGCGGCGTCGACGACGCTGGCCACGAAGCCGAGCTGCATGTCGGTCAGGCGCCGGCTGGCGGGCGGGATGACCAGCCCGATGGTGTGGGTCCTGCCTTCCTTGAGCGCCTTGGCGGCGGCGTTGGGCCGGTAGCCCAGTTCGTCGATGACCGCTTGGATACGCCGGCGGGTCTCCTCCGACACGGGACGCTTGCCGCTGAGGGCGTACGAGACGGTGCTGCGCGCCACACCCGACCGCTTGGCGATCTCCCCGATATTCACCGGCCCTCCTCACCTGATCCGACCGATACGCACATCGTAAGTCGAATCGAGCGTATGGAACGACGCCCTCGACTCCGGCGGCGTCCTACTTCACCCCGTTGACGCATGCCGTCTACGGGCTTATGTTCATGCGAACCGATTCGACTTCTAGGCGGCGGCGACCGCGTCGCGCGGGTCAGCGGAGGTCATGATCATGGGATCAGCGACAACGAACCGGCGTGCGGCCGGCCTTGGATTGGCGGTCCTCGCGGCCGCGGGCGGTCTGATCGGATGCTCGTCCTCGAGCAGCGGCGGTGGTGGCACCGCGAGCGCAAGCCAGGCCGGACGGGGAGGCACCTCCACCATCTGGGACCCGTACCCGCAGTACGACAAGAGCTCGGCGTGGGGCAAGCTGCTGGACACGTGCGGCACTCAGGCAGGTGTGGAGGTCGAGCGCACGGCCTACGACACAACGGACCTGACGAACAAGACGCTGCTGGCGGCTCAGCAGGGTAACGCGCCCGACGTGCTGATCGTCGACAACCCGGTGGTCTCGACGCTGGCCGAGGCCGGGGTCCTGACAACCACGGAGGAGAACAAGCTCGACACCTCGGCCGTGGCGCCGAACCTGCTGGCGGCGGGCCAGAGCGGAGGCGAGACGTATGGCGTCCCGATCGGGGCGAACACGCTGGCCCTCTACTACAACAAGGAGGTGCTGAAGAAGGCCGGGGTGGACGCCGCATCGGTCACGGACTGGGCCTCGCTGACCGCGGCCCTGGAGAAGGTCAAGGCGGCGGGCAAGAAGGGCATCACCTTCTCCGCGATCGGCACCGAGGAGGGCAGTTTCCAGTTCCTGCCGTGGTTCTGGGGATCCGGGGCACAGCTGACCAAGCTCGACTCGCCGGATGGCGTGGCGGCGCTGTCGTTGTGGGCCGACTGGCTGAGGAAGGGGTACGCCCCCAACTCGGTCATCAACAACACCCAGACCACCAGCTGGCAGGAGTTCGCGACCGGCGACTTCGCCTTCGGCGAGAACGGCACCTGGCAGCTCGCCAACGCCGGGAAGACCGGCTTCGCGTACGGCATCATCCCCATCCCCGGCAAGGACGGCGGCACCGCCCCGGCGCCGACCGGCGGCGAGTTCGTGACCATCCCCGTGCAGAAGGACGCCGCCCGCTACGCCACCTCACAGAAGCTGGTGATGTGTCTGACCAGCACCGACAGCTCGCTCACCACCACGACCACGCTGTCGTACGTCGCGCCCACGGAGCAGGTGCAGGCCAAGCAGGTCGAGCAGAACCCGAGCCTGAAGGTGTGGGTGGAGGCGGTGAAGGCTGCCAAGGGCCGCACCAGCGACGATCTCGGCACCAAGTATCCGAAGATCTCCGAGCCCATGTGGGGTGCGGTGCAGGCGGCGCTGAGCGGGTCGAAAAGCCCGCAGCAGGCGATGGCCGACGCCGAGGCCGCCGCGGCGAGCGCCACGCGGTAGACACCTGGACGACGCGAGTATGAATCGAGTCACACAGGCCGCGGTCCGTTCCGTCGCCGCGCTCGTGCCGGCGCCAGGACTGGGCCGACGGGCGGCGACACGTGCCCGGTCCGGGCAGTGGGCGGCCTGGGCCTTCCTGACGCCGGTCGTCGTCTACCTGCTGGTCTTCTACGCCTATCCGCTCTACCGCAACGTCGAGCTGAGCCTGCGCGACTACACGGTGCGCTCGTTCGTCCAGGGCGACGCGCCGTTCACCGGGCTCGCCAACTACGCGAAGGTCGTACGCGACGCGACATTCGGGCCGGCGCTGTGGCACACGATGGTGTTCACGCTGGTGTCACTGGGCTTCCAGTTCACCGTCGGGCTCGCCCTGGCGATGTTCTTCCACAGGAACTTCCGGCTGTCGGCCACGTTGCGGGCGCTGTTCCTGGTGCCGTGGCTGCTGCCGCTGATCGTGTCCGCTTCCACCTGGTCGTGGATGCTCGACAGCGACTCCGGCGTCGTCAACGCGGTGCTCGCCGTCTTCGGCGTGGGGCCCGTCCATTGGCTGACCTCGCCGGACTGGTCGCTGTGGTCGGTGACCATCGCCAACATCTGGATCGGGATCCCCTTCAACCTGGTCGTGCTGTACTCCGGCCTCCACGCGATCGACCCGGTCATCCACGAGGCGGCGGCACTGGACGGCGCGGGCGGCTGGCAGCGCTTCTGGAAGGTGACGTTCCCGCTGCTGAGGCCGGTCTCGGCGATCACGCTGCTGCTCGGGCTGGTCTACACGCTCAAGGTGTTCGACATCATCTGGATCATGAACAGGGGAGGGCCGAGCGACTCCTCGACCACGTTCGCCACCTGGTCGTACCGGCTGAGCTTCGGCAACCTCCTGCCGGCCTTCGGCCCCGGGGCGGCGGTCGGCAACCTGCTGATCGTGACGGCCCTGGTCTTCGGACTGATCTACATCCGCCTACAGCGAAGGCAGGCCCTGTCATGAGCGCCTCGCGTACGTGGGGGACGACCGCGATCGGGCTGGTGCTGACCGGCGTGATGCTGTTCCCGGTCTACTGGATGATCAACGTGTCCTTCACCCGGGAGGAGGACATGCGTAAGTCGCCGCCGAACTGGTTCCCGGTGGACGGCACCCTGGAGGGCTACCGGGCGGTGTTCGACCAGCAGTTGCCGTACCTCGGGGTGAGCCTGGTCGTCGGGCTGGGCACGGTTGCCCTCACCCTGCTGGTCGCGGCGCCGGCCGCTTACTCGCTGGCCGAACTCCGCCCGCGCGGCGGCGGGACGCTCGGCTTCCTGCTGCTGATCGCCCAGATGATCCCGGGAATCATCATGGCGATGGGCTTCTACGCCATCTTCCTCAGCGCCGGCGTGCTCAACACGGTCCCGGGGCTGATCGTGGCCGACTCCACGCTGGCGGTGCCGTTCGCCGTGCTGGTCCTGACGACGTTCATGTCCGGCATCCCCGAGGAACTGCTGCAGGCGGCCCGGGTGGACGGCGCGCTCGTCGTCGCGCAGCGCTACGTCGCCGCCGGTGTCACCGCGGGCGCGGTGAAGCACTGACCCGCCCTCTCCCCGATAGAAGGGACTCCCACTTCATGACCGTCGCCGCAGGTCCGGCGTTCTCCCTGCGGGAGATCCCGTTCAGCTTCCGCGGATCCTGGTTCGGCTTCTCCCCGGTGATCGGAGAGGAGAGGTACGCGCAGGACGTCCACCTGGTGTCCCACCAGACGGGGATGCACCCGATCCTGCGGCTGATCCCCACCGTGGAGGGCGCCCGCGCCGAGACGACCGTCGCCGCCGCACCGCACCGGCTCACCTGGACGTGCGACGCCGGCCGGATCGACCTCGCGTACGAGAACCCGGACACCGTACGGCTGCGCGGCCAGGGCCTCGGCCTGCGCCTGCTGGCGGCCGACCCGGTCCTCACGCCGTTCAGCGGCCCGTACTTCTACCAGAACCCCGGCGACGACTCGTGGGTCTTCACCGTGTACCAGACCGGGCGCCGTTATCGGATCACCCTGCTCGCAGGCCGGGCCGAGGTGTGGGGAGCGCAGACACTCGGCACGGCCGAGCGCGGCGTCCTGCTGTCCGGTGACGGCGAGCCGTGGGAGATCGCCGTCGAGGAGTACGAGACCGCCCGCGCCCCTTACACAGGCGCGAACGACTTCGAGCACGTGGCGGCATCGGCGCGGGCCGAGTTCGACGCGTTCCGCGACGCCGTCGCGCCCTGGCGCAGCGACCGGACCCCCGCCGCCGAGCTGGCCGCCTACGTCCTTTGGTCGGCCACGGTGCGTCCGGCCGGATTCGTCACCCGCCCTGCCGTGCTGATGTCCAAGCACTGGATGGACAAGGTCTGGAGCTGGGACCACTGCTTCAACGCCATCGCTCTCGCCGGCGGCCTGCCGGATCTGGCATGGGACCAGTTGCGGCTGGTGTTCGACCACCAGGACGCCGCCGGAGCGCTTCCCGACTCCGTCGCCCACTCCGAGGTCCTCTACAACTTCGTCAAGCCGCCCATTCACGGGTGGGCCCTGGGCCGGCTGCGCTCGTCGCACGAGGGCGAGTCGGCCGAGGTCTACCGGCTGCTGGAGCGCTGGACCTCATTCTGGCTTACCGCTCGCCGCGTCCCCGGCCGCGCACTTGCCCACTACCAGCACGGCAACGACAGCGGCTGGGACAACGCCACCGCCTTCGATCCCGAGCGCCTCGTCGAGACGGCCGACCTCGCGGCGTTCCTCATCCTCCAGATGCGCGAGCTCGCCCGCCTGGCGGCCGAGCTCGCCATGCCCGGCGCGGCCGTCACCTGGACGCGGGAGGCCGACCGCATGCGCGACGCGCTGATCGCCGAGCTGTGGGACGGCGACAGGTTCGTCACACGGGGCGTGCACTCCGGCCGGACCTGGTCCAGCGCCAGCCTCCTCGACCTCATGCCGATCGTCCTGGCCGACGAACTGCCCGCATCCGTCCGCGACGTGCTGGCCGCCCGGATCGAGGCGCACCTGACCGCGTTCGGGCTCGCCACGGAGCTGCCGACCTCTCCGGACTACCAGGACGACGGCTACTGGCGCGGTCCGATATGGGCACCCTCGACCGTTCTGATCGAGGACGGCCTCCGCCGTGCCGGGCACACGCAGCTCGCGGACGAGATCAGTACCCGCTTCCGCGTCCTGTGTGAGAAGTCGGGATTCGCGGAGAACTTCGACGCCCTCAGCGGCATCGGCCTGCGCGACCGCGCCTACACGTGGACGGCCAGCGCCTATCTCATCCTCGCCGCCGCCCATGAGCGCCGGGAACGGGAGACAGCCGGCTCGGACGATCAGGCGTCGTCAAGCGAGCGGCCCCGCGTGTAGCCCGTGGGCCCGCAAGGCCGGACGCCGGTTGGACGTGTGGTGTACGTCCAACCGGCGTGGCGGCTCCAGACGAAGCGAGTCGGCGTCGCCCGTCACCGAATCAGCTTCGGGTCCACTTCTGACTGGTCGTGCCCGTGCAGGACCACAGTTGTACCTTCGTCCCGTTCGAGGTGCCGAAGTTGCTCGCCTCCAGGCAGAGGCCGGACTGCACGCCGGTGATGGTGCCGTCGGCGTTGAAGTTCCACTGCTGGTTGGCTTGGCCGTTGCAGTCCCAGATGATCGCCCTGGTGCCGTTCGCGGTTCCGGCGGCCTCGGCGTCCAGGCACTTGTTGCCGTACACCTGCAGTTGACGGGAGGTGGTGTACGTCCACTGCTGGTTGGCCTGGCCGTTGCAGTCCCACAGTTGGAGCTGCGTGCCGTTCGCCTGCGACAGGTTCGGCACGTCGAGGCAGCGGCCGGCGTTCACGTTGCGCAACGCCGACGTCGACCCGCCGCCGCTCGAGGGTGGCAGGAGTGTGATGGTGAAGGTGTCGTCGATGGCGGTGTGCGGCAGGTTGACGGTGGTGCCGTTGCCGGACAGGGTCGCCACGGTGTTCTGGACGGTGACCGGTCCCTGGACCGCGCCGCCGCTGTTGTAGGGGATGCGCTCGACGAGGACGCGGACCTGGTTGTTCTGCACGATGCCGCTGGTGGTGTCCAGGCGCTGGAGGTTGACGGCGATGTCGCCGGTGGTGCGGCCACCGCCGACGAGGATCTTCGCGTTCCCGCTCGCCTTGGTGGCGAAGGCGTCGTAGGAGGTGCTGGGGGTGACGGAGGCGATCTGTCCGGTCTGGGAGCCGTAGAAGCGGTAGACCCACCATTCGGCCTTGGGCTGGTACTGGCCGGAGGAGTTGTGGACGAGGAGGCTGGCCAGGTCGTTGTGCAGGTTGCTCCCGCCGGCCCAGTTGGCGCGCAGGCCGTCGGCGCCGGCCCGCTCCAGCCGGGCGATGTACCAGGCGCCGTCGGCGGGGTTCTGCTCGTTGGACGCTCCGTACTCGTTGATCTGGTACGGGCGTGGGTGGGCGATGCCGCGCGAGTCGAGGGTGGTGTTCGCCGTCGCCACGTTCGCCACCGGGTCGCCCGGCAGGGAGTGCCAGCTGACGATGTCGGGGACGACGTTGTCGGCCTTGACGTAGTCGAGGTACTGGGTCCACCAGCCGCTGGTGGACGGCACGCAGGCGCAGCTGGGGCCGACGATCAGGTGGGAGGGGAAGGCGGCGCGGATACGCTGGTAGGCGCGGCGCCACATCTCGAAGTACTGCGCCTGAGGGCGGTTCCAGAACAGGGTGATGTTGGGTTCGTTCCAGATGTCCCACTGGACCGGAGCGCCGGTGGCCCGCACGTCGTTGATCAGGCGGGTGAGGAAGTCGTCGTAGTCGGTCCAGTTGCCGTTGTCGCCGGGGAAGCGGGAGATCGGGTAGCCGTCGGCGCCCCACAGGTCGTGCACCAGCAGAACGAACTGGCCGCCTAGCGACCGGGTGCGCAGCAGTTGGGCGCGGGTGGCGTTCCACCGGCGGTCGTACTTGCCCGACACCCATCCGCCGGGGCTGTCGAGCTGGGCGCCGCCGGCCCGCATGTACCGGAACCTCACGTCGGTGAAGTAGTTGTCCGGCGGCGCGGCCGCGTTCTCGGTCATGCCGTAGATCCACCCCGAGGCCCGATACGTCGGGGAGCCGCCTGCGACTGAGAAGTCGACGGTGATGGACTCGTCGGCGGCCTGGGCCGGCGCGGCGGTCGCGACGACGGACGCGGCGACGAGCGCAGCGGCGGAGAGCAGGACGGCCAGGCCGCGGCGTCTATGCCGCCAACTGAAGGTGATGTCCACGCGTGACTCCTTCGACGGAAGGGGGGTGGGGATTGCAGGACGAGCCGTGGCATCGTCCTGGAGCCTGTGGGGTCGCCGTCCGGCGGTCGGGGTGAAGCGAACGGGCGGCCTCAACGCAGGTCCACCTAATCGAATCGATTCGCAGACAGCTTAAATTTGGGCAGGAAGGCATGTCAATCAGATGTGGCCTGTGTATGAAGGGGATGTTTACGGCTCCTGGACCTGCGAAGGTTTTCGGGTGACTGCGCTGAAGTTCCAGCTCATGGCTCTTGTTTCGAATCGATTCGGTGCGATGCGTTCCGAACCTTCCCTGGATGCGGGTGGCCGTCTTCGGATGATCATTGGCTAGGACACCCGCTGACGGCACTCCGCCTTCGGCCACCCCAGCCCGAGTGCGCCGCTCGCCGCCTCACCACTGCCAAGCGCATGGCGGCTATTCGGAGCTGTCCTGAAGTCTGAGGAGTTCGGTCAGTACGCCGATCCGGGCCGGGGTCAGGGAGAACCGGGGGGCGGGCGCGGGCTGCATCACGCCGAACTCGCGTACGTACGTGCCGCGCTGCGCCATGGGTGGCGGTCGGCGCCGGCTTCAACATGGCGCTCGCCTGCGACCTGGCGATCGCCGAGGAGACGGCGAGATTCTCCCAGATCTTCGCCAAACGCGGCCTTTCCGTCGACTTCGGCGGAACCTGGCTTCTGACCCACATGATCGGACTTCATCGAGCCAAGGAGCTCGCCTTCTTCGGCCGGGTGCTCTCCGCGAGCGAGGTCCACGCCATCGGGCTGCTCAACAAGGTGGTGCCGCAGGGGGAGGCCCTGGCGCACGCGTACGAGTGGGCGCGCGAGCTGCTGACCCTCGCCCCTCTCCCTCTGTCGCAGACCAAGGAGATGCTCAACCTCGCCGCCGCGACGGGCTTCCATGAAAGCGCACTGCGGGAGGCGAACGCTCAGAACCTCAACGGGACCACCAGGACACCCGCGAGGCGATCCGGGCCTTCCTCGAGAAACGTGACCCCGTCTTCCGTGACCGCTAGTCGGTAGCCAGGGGTGGGAGCTGAGGTGGCTCATGACCGCCTCCATGACGGCCTGAGGGTAGGCCGAACGGCTGAGGTGGCGATCGATCGTCCTCGATGGAAGGAGTACGGTGGCGACGCCCATCACGGGTGCCAGATCCGGTGTCGTCACCGGTGCGCTGGCGTTCAGCGGCATGGTGGTCTCGATGATGTTCACCTTGGTGGTGCCCGTCATCCCCGACCTGCCCCGCTTGCTGTCGGCTCCGGCAGAGGACGCCTCCTGGGTCGTCACCGCCACGCTGCTGTCCTCGGCCGTGTTCACCCCAGTGAGCGGACGGCTCGGCGACATGTACGGAAAGCGCCGTATGGTGGTGGTCAGCCTTGTGCTGATGGTCGCCGGTTCGGTCGTCTGCGTGGTCTCCAGTTCGCTGCTCGTGGTGGTGCTCGGGCGGGCGCTGCAGGGCTGTGCCGTCGGGGTCATCCCGCTCGGGATCAGCATCATGCGCGACCTGCTGCCGCCCGAGCGGCTCACCTCGGCCATGGCGCTGATGAGTGCCACCCTGGGTGCCGGCGGTGCGATCGGGCTGCCGCTGGGCGCTCTCGTCGCACAGGTCGTCGACTGGCACATGCTCTTCCTGGCGGCGGCCGTCATGGGGGCGGTGGGCTTCGTCCTCACCCTCACGGTGGGTGCCCGCCTCGCCGCTGCGGACGGGCGGACGGTTCGACTTCCTCGGTGCGGCGGGGCTGTCGGCGGGTCTGGTGTGCCTGTTGCTGCCTGTGAGCAAGGGCGGCGGCTGGGGCTGGGACAGCCCTCTCACCCTGGGCCTGTTCGCCGTGTCGGCGGTGATCCTCCTCGTGTGGGGGTTCGTGGAGCTGCGGGTGGCAGATCCGCTGGTCGACCTGCGGGCGGCCGCCCGGCGCGAGGTGCTGATCACGAACGTCGCGTCCATCGCGTTCGGGTTCGCCATGTTCGGGGCCAGCCTGGTGTTCCCTCAGGTGCTCCAGGCCCCGGGCATCACTGGCTACGGCCTGGAACTGTCCCTGTTCGAGGCCGGGCTGTGCATGGCCGTCGGCGGCGCGATGATGATGGTGCTTTCGCCGGTCTCGGCCCGTGCCACCGGCGCTTACGGGCCTCGGGTGACGCTCATGATCGGCGCCCTGTGCGCGGTCGCCGGCTACGCCGTCGCGCTGTTCCTGATGGACGACGTATGGCACATCGTGCTCGCCGCGACCGTCGTGTCCTCCGGAACCGGTCTCGGCTACTCCGCCATGCCCGCCTCGATTATGGGCGCAGTGTCCGCCTCTGAGACCGCCGCCGCCAACGGCTTCAACTCGCTCATCGGCCGAGCCCGGCCTGACCACTCGGGTGCTGCTGGACGTGCCGAACCTGCCCGAAAGCACCCAGATGGCGGTCTTCGTCGACCCCCGGACCGGTCAGGTGCGCGGCACGCTGGAAAGCTACGGCAGCTCCGGCGCACTGCCCGTACGCGCCTGGATCTCCGACCTGCACCGTCGCCTCCACCTGGGAGAGCCCAGGCGGATCTACAGCGAGCTGGCCGCCAGCTGGCTGTGGGTCGTCGCCCTCGGCGGGCTGACGCTGTGGCTGAGCAGGCGTCGCCGTAACGGCCGTGGCCTGCGCGGCCTGTTCGCTCCCGACCGCGCCGCCACCGGGCTGCGCCGCATGCTGTCCTGGCACGGCTCGGTGGGCCTGTGGGCTGTGCTGGGCGTGCTGTTCCCGTCCGCTACCGGTCTGACCTGGTCGAAGTATGCCGGAGCGAACATCGACGAACTCCGCACCGCCTTCGGCTGGGCGACTCCGTCGATCAGCGCGGCTCCCATCGACCACGCCGCGCACGTCGCGATGGGCCACCAGAACGTCGACCTGAACTCTGACGTGGGCGTGGACCGGGGTCCTGGAGGTCGGGATCGGCACGGGGCTGTCCGGCCCGCTGGAGATCACCTGGCCTGGCGAAACCGGAAGCCCCTACATCGTCATGGAGATCGACAAGACCGCGCCCACGCGGCTGGACCAGGTGGCGGTCGACCCGGCGACCGGGTACATCGTGGGCGCGTTGCGGTTCGCCGACTACCCCCTGGCCGCCAAGCTCACCCGGTGGGGCATCGACGCGCACAGGGGGCTGCTGTTCGGCCTGGTCAACCAGATCGTCCTGGCCACGATCGCGGCCGGGCTCATCACGCTGATCGTGCTGGGCTACCGGATGTGGTGGCGGCGCCGCCCGACCCGCGGATTCGGCAGGCCCTACCCCCGCGGCGGTTGGCGGGCGGTGCACTGGGGAGTCCTGGCGCCGCTGGCCCTGCTCGCCCTCGTCGTGGGGTACTTCCTGCCCCTGATGGGCATCTCCCTGGCCGCGTTCCTGGGTGATTGACACCCTGCTCGGGCTCCGCTCCAGGATGGCCGGCTAGGCGCATGGCTTGTGCAGCCGGAGCCCGGCTCCGCAAGGAACTCCGGGCTTCGGCTACCTCACCCGCCATGTAGTGAGTGGTGAGCGTGAGTGGACATGACCTGAGGTGCGTACGGCGGAGAGGGCGCGACTACGGAGCCGGCCAGGGGCCCTGGTTGATACCGGCACCGCTATTCTCCCGACCCGCCGCACCCTCCATCTCAAGTCAGGCGGCGAACAGGAGAAGCAGGCCCACCACTGTGTAGACCACCATCAGCACGAGCAGGGGAATCTGCCCGAGCACGGCGGTACGCCGGGGGAACAGTGCCAGCGCGCGGTCGTGCGCCAGGACGGTGCCCAGCACGTGGCCGATGACGATGACCGTGACCTGGAGGGTGGCGACTCCGGCCGGAGTGGTGCCGAGCGCCTGGATGATCCACCCGGCGGTGCCGAGCCAGTCGGCGCCGATGTCCAGCGGGTCGGACAGCAGGGCGATGGTCCGCTGCCCCTCCAGGAGGAACAACGTGTAGTAGTGGGCGATCACGTATCCGACGGCGATCGGCACGATCGAGTGAGCGATCTCACCCGCCGTCGTGCCGGGCTGGGCCGCGCCCCATCGGCCGGCGAGCGCGGTCGCGGTCCGGTACGCCACGAGCACCAGAGCGATGACGGTGACCAGGCCGGCGGTGCCCGTAACCGGGGCCGGCACCGAACTCTCCTGCATGAAGCGCACCCATACCGGGGCGTTGGACAGGCTGTCGTACATGGTGGAGCCCAAGAGCACCACCACCAGTGCTGTCAGTCCCGGTGCAGGTCGTAGCCCGGCCATGCCGTCGAGGGAGTTGCGCCAGGCCACGACGCCGTCGCGGCGCCTGTGCACGGGGGCGAGCCTGCCGACGAGGTCGCTGTAGACCTCGAACGGATCCGCGTGGTCGAACCACCGGGAGCCGAAGACCACCGCTCCGGCGAGCATGAGCACGGCGTAGGCCGCGAGCCAGGCTCCGATGACCGGCAGGGTGGCCCGTTCGGGGGCGACCAGTTCCAGCCAGACGAAGGCGAACAGGCCGGTGCAGGCGGGCCAGTATCCGACGCTCGGAGGCAGTGGCCGCAGGCCGAGCTCGGGGTCGCGTCCGAGCCCCTTGCAGGCCAGCAGGTGCAGCGTCCGCAGCGGGTTCAAGCCGCGCCACACTGGGCCGAACAGCAGCGACAGCGGCACCAGGCCGACCCAGAACAGGACGTAGAACGCCCCGGCCGTGGGATTGTCGGCCCGATCGGGACCGAAGATCAACCCGATGCAGAAGTACGCCGCGGCGACGAGCCCGGCGATTCGCCAGACCCACCGCCAGGCCGGCGCGGTCACCGCCGTCTGGATGGCGGTGGGCAGCGAGCGGGCACCGGTGAGGGTGGCACCCAGGCGCGGTTCCTTCCACAGTGCGCCGAGCGCCACGAACGACACCAGCAACGCGAGGGCCGCTCCGGTCAGCGCGGCCGAGAACGGGATCGGCAGGTCCTGGCGGCCGCCGACGCCGTGAGCCAGCAGCATCTCGCCGGCCTAACGCACGACGAGCTGGAACAGCTGCAGTCCCGACTCGTGGGTCTCCATCTCGAACAGCCCGGTCTCGTCGGCGACGAACTCGATGCTCGCGGGGGTGCCGGGCTTCAAGCTGGCCTCCTTGTCATACCCGTGCAGGTGCGCCTCGTCGGCGGCGTCGCTGGTGACCGTGATCCGCACCGTCTGGCCCTTGGTCACCTCGATCCGTCCCGGCGGCGGCGTGACCTTGCGACCGGCGACGGTGACGGTGATCTCCTTCATGGCCGAGTCGGTGGGGGCGGCTGCGGCCGACTCGCTGGGGGCTGCGGGAGCCGACTCGGCAGGAGCCGGGGCAGCCGATTCGGTGGATACCGGGGCAGCCGACTGGGCGGGGGCGGCGGCATCCGACCCGCCACAGGCCGACGTGGCCATCAGCAGGGCCACGCCGAGCGGGAGCGCGGCAAGCAGCGGGCGCAGACGCGCAGGGGCGATCGTCATGGGGGGTTCTCCTGAGGGGGCGGGGTGAGTCAGCGTCGCTTGGTGGATTTGAGGCTGTTTGGGGTGCGTGACACCGGGGCGCGTGTGGGCCTCTTGACCTGCGGACGGCCGGAAGGACGCCGGGCCGCCGGAGTGGCGGGCGCGGGCCGTCGCGCGGCCCGTACCACCAGGACGCCCGCTCCGACGACGAGGACCGCGGGCACCAACCATACCGACAGCCCGGCGCCGGAGTCGGCCGGCTGCGCGTTCCCGGCGGCAGTGCGGGCCGTGCCGGTTTCGGGCACCGCGGCCGGGCTGCCGCCGGCCTGGGGCACCGCCGGGCCCATCGCCGCCGGACTGTCGCCGGTCTCGGGCACCGGGGCCTGGGTGCCGCTCCCGGGCTCGGCCGAGGCGAGCAGGATGGAGTCGGGCTCGTTGTCCGGGGCCTGCCAGCCCTTGGGCGGCCCCGAGGTCTTGCCCTTGTAGGTGAACCGCAGTTCTCCCCGCACCGGCTCCCCGTCGGAGGCGATCGACAGGTAGCGCACGACGTACTCGCCCCGCTCCGGCCAGTAGGCGACCGGGATCACCGCCGGGAACCCGGTGTTGTACACGCTCGGTTCCCACACCCCGTTGACGAGGTTGTACTCCTGAACCGGCTTGTCGAGGCGTTTGGGCTGACCGTGCGTCCAGGGCCGGTCGACCCGGGCGCCGCTGGGGGCGGTGACCGCGAAGTACGCGTTCGGGGCGGGCGCCTCGGTGAAGTAGAGCGCGAGGGACTCCATCGGCTCGCGCACCGTACTGTCCTTGACCGGTGTCGACATCGCGAGCTGGCCGTGGGCGGAGGCGGGCGCTGCCAAGGCGGTCATCGCCAGCACGCCGACGACGATCGGCAGAAGCAACCGGCCCAACCAGCGCGCCATCGTCACTTCTGCTCTCCATGAGGTACGGCCCCTGGATGGGGAGATGCGGCTCGGACCGGTGAGACCGATTGCGTCGAGGTTAACGACTTTCGCCATGAATGAACAGAACTTGATGCGACCGCAACAGAAGTGGAAAGGATCGGGCGACGGAATCGAGGTATTCGGCACCGAAAGCGCGACCGGGACGCTGCCCGTGGTCCACGAAGCTCGCGCACGGGTCGATACGGAAGGTGGGGAGGGGAGCGATGAACGCCGGCCGCCGACCGGACGTCTTGGTGGCCGCGAACAGACCCGGTCCGAAGAAGCCGAAGGTGACGGTCAATCGGGCGGGGAGCGGTGCCAGCTCGGGCTCGGTGTCGGCGAGCGCCGACCGGCCCTGGGTGAGTCGCCGGGCGTCGTCGGTGAGCAGGCGCATCAGCCACGCCACGCCCTCTCGGTCCGCTCCCGACCGCAGGTCGAACGCCACAACGCGGCGTGCGCCTGTGGCGGCGTCGCGACACCGGCCTGATGGGCGCCGTGGAACGGCTCCACCACCGCCGCCTGGAGTGAGCCCGCGCCCGGGTCGGCGGTACAGCCCGCCGTACACGGGTCCTCGGTGTCGGCGCTCGCCCGTGCCACGACGGCCGCACTCGTCACGCCCGCGGCCACCACGCCGCCGCCGGACAGCAGCGCCCTGCGAGTCAGGCGGGCCAGGCAGGCATTCCGCAACCTCGCGACCTCTTTTGGAGAGCGAGGGGGCGAGCCGGGCGAACATCGTGCGCTGCGCATCGCCGTGGTGGAACCGGGCTGACCCGCCGCCGGTCATCACGGTCCACGTCGTGGCTGGCTTGGGCCCGGGCTGGCCTCGTCGAACAGGCAGTTGATGAGCACGCCGAACCGGTCCTTTGTCAGGACCTCTTAGCCGCTCGGCCAGACGATCTTCTTCCAGGTCTTCTGATCCTCGATGTGATTCAGCATGTAGTGGGCGAGATCGGCGCGGGAGATGCTTTTCTGGTCTGGCAGATGGTGGCCCGCGGCGGCCCTGTAGCGCCCGGTGGGCGGCCGGTCGGTGAGCATCGGTGGGCGGATGATCGTCCAGTCGAGTGGGCTGGCTGTGACGATGCCTTCCATCAGGGCCATGTCGGCGTATCCGTGACGATAGAGGCGCTGGATGAGGACTTTGGTGACGAGCCGCTGGGGCAGCGGAGTGCCCGGAGGGATCTCGAGACCCGCGGAGGACAAGCACACGAGGCGTCTCACCCCGGACTGGCGCATCGCGCCGATGATGTTGGCCGTGCCTTGGGAGTAGATAACGGTGGGATGCCGACGATCACGGCTGCCCAGACAGGACAGGACGGCGTCGTGACCACCGGTCACGGCGTCCCACGTCCGGGCTTGCAGCACATCCCCGGGGACGATGACTGACCGGTCACGATGGTGTGCCGGAATCTTGTCCGGGTTGCGGGCGACAACGGTGACGTCGTGGCCGGCGTCGAGAGCCTGGGCCAGGAGTTGGGCACCGGTGCCGCCGGTGGCACCGAAGATGAGCAGCTTCATGGCGCATCGGCGAGGGCGTCGACCAGAGCGGCGGCAAGCGCCCGCTGGCCGGTGAGGGAAAGGTGCAGCCCGTCTTCAATATGGAACGGCTCCGCCGTCTGCCCGGCGATGACGGGCCGCGTGTCGACCGTGCTGTCCGGCAGCCGGGTCACGATGTGGCCGACGGCGTCGATGTCGCGATTGGCCCACGTGATCCCCAGGTGCTGGAACGGCGGGTAGGCCGCGACCCGGGCCTCGTCCACGTGGGAGGCGTCAGCCACACCCAGCGTGCCGTCGTGCGCTGCGCCGTGAGCTCGCGTAGCGCGCGCAGGTTGCGTTCGGTCTCGGCGAGGCTGACCAGAGTGGGCCCGTCGGCCGGCTCTTCAGCAGGTCGGAAACGCTGGACGTCGTTGGCGCCCAGCATGCACAGCACCCAATCGGGGCGTTGCAGGCAGAGGCCGGGCAGCGCGGCCAGGGCCTGGGTGGTCGTCTGCCCGGACATCGCCATGTTGATGAGGGTGATGGCGTCGGCCGGGCGCCGCAGGTCGAGGAGGTGACGCAAGATTTCGAACCAGGACAGCAGGTCGCCGGTCGTGCTCTCGCCGATGGCTATGACGCGCTGGCCCGGCTTGAAGGGAAGCCGGTCCACCTTCGCCGCGAATCCGGGATCGGCGAGCAGGTCCGTCGCGGCGTCGCGCGCCTGCGCGCCGTACGCTTTGCGGTGGTGGCGCTGATCGACAACCTGGAGCGCAAAGGGCTCGTCGAACGACGGCGAAACCCGCAGGACCGCCGCAACTACGCCCTGCACCTCACGGAGCAAGGCACCCACGTCATGACACAGATGCGCCGGCTCGGCAAAGCACATGAGGACGACATCTGCGCCGCCCTGGACCACGCCCAGCGCGCCCAGCTGACCGAGCTACTGGAAGCCATCGCCGCCCAGCAGAAGCTCACACCCGGCGTCCACCCTGGCTACCGGTAACGGCGCCCTGGCCCCCTTGCCGCAAGGAGGCTGGTACGCCGCGCCGCTCGACGCGCTGGAGTCGCGAACTCGCCACTGCGTCAGGCGCGGCTGCCCACGCAATGGGAAGCTGGAGGACGTGGCGAGGAGATCGACCCGGACTCCGCGGGACCTGTTCGTCTTCCCGGACGATCAGTTACCGGCGTAGGCCGGGCTGGGCCTGCTGACCGGGTTCGAGGAACTGCGGCAGGTGACGCCGGCGACGGTGCCCGGTGCACGCGAGTGCCCGGTGGTGACCGGATCGCGCTCGCGTGATGCGGAGCATCTGGAGACGACCGAGGCGATACCGGCCGAGCGGCCGCGCGGCGGTGAAGAGCCTTCCGCCCGCGTCACGACCGAAACCGACCCTGCCGAGATGGCCAGCGCCGCCGCGGGCACGAGCAACGCAGACAGCACCAAGGTCGCGCCTGCCGACTCGCCCGCCAGGATGATCCGGGAGGCAGACACGTCCTGAGCGAGCAGACTCCGGTAGACGGCCACCACATCCTGGAGCGCGGCCGGAAACTGATGGGCGGGGGCGAGGCGGTAATCCACCGCCAGGACCGGGCGGCCTATCGCCTGGGAGAGGCGATAGGCCATGATCTGTTCCAGATGGGGGTTGGTGTACTCGAGCCCACCTCCGCGCTACCGGGACCTCTCAGTGAGTGCCGTTGCCATCCATCGCCGCGACCGCACGCCGGTCGCGTGTGGGCCAGGCTCTCGGCGTCACCGCGGCCACGGCGGGCCGTGGCCGCGGTCGATCCAGCCAGGGCCGGCATCTTCCCGGCGCCGGGCGCGGGCTGCTCTACTTCACCGCGCTGGCGAACTCGGTGGTGTAGGTGGCGGCCAGGTCGATCGCGTCCTTCTTGCCCATGACGTTGGGTGAGAAGGAGCTGAGCACCTCCAGCACGTTCTTGGCGCCGTCGGCCGGCATGACGCCATCGGACGTGAAGATGGTCTTGGTGTCGTTGATCGCCTTGACGTACAGCTTGGGGTCGGCGCCGGCGTACTCCGCGGGCATCTTCGCCGCGATCTCCTCGGCGGAGTTGCCGTTGATGAACCTCAGCGTCTTCACCAGGGCGTTGGCCAGCTTCTGCACCACCGGCTTGTTGGCCTTCACCCAGGCGCAGTCCATATAGAGCGAGCTCGCCGGGTAAAGCCCGCCCAGCGCCGCCTTGGTGCCCTCCTCTGTCCGCATGTCGACGATGACCCTGGCCTTGCCGGTCGTCGTCAGCTGGGCAGCCGTGGGGTCGGTGGTCATGCCGCCGTCGATGCCGCCGTTGTCGATCGCCGAGATGAAGGTGGCTCCCGCGCCGGCCTTCACCCGCGTGAACTTGTCAGGCGACACCCCGTTCCGCACGGCCAGTGCCTGGGTGAGGAAGTCGGTCGACGATCCCGTGCTGGTGATGCCGAGGTTCTTGCCGGCGAAGTCGGCCGGTGAGGTGATCTGATCGGCCTTCCCCGTGGCCACCACCTCGACCTCGCCGGGCACGTCGGCGAACTGCACCACGCTCTGGATGCACTTGCCCTTGGTCTGCAGGTCGATCGCGTGGTCGTAGAAGCCGACGACACCCTGGACGTCCCCGGCGACGAGCACGTTCTCCGCCTGGGCGCCGGACGGTTCCGACAGCAACTGGACATCGAGCCCCTCGGCCTTGAAGTAGCCGAGTTGCTCGGTGAGCTTGGCGGGCAGGTAGATCACTTTGTCGATACCGCCGACCATGATCTTCACCTGCGGTGCGCCGCCCGGCCCGGTGGTTGCGGTGTGTGAGTCGCCGCAACCGGCGAGGGCGGCTGCCAGGGCGAGGCCGGTGACGGTGGCGGCGGCGAGGCGGGGGAGCTTGGTGGCCAGTTCGATGGGCTGTGTGGTCATGGGGGGTTCCGATCAGGTCTGGACGTCGCTGGCGGAAGACGGGGGGCGCCAGGCGAGCAGCCGGCGTTCGAGGAGGGTGAGCAGCCACTCGGCGAGCAGGGCGACGACCGTCATGATGATCATTCCTGCGTAGATGCCGGCCGAGTCGAAGGTGCCCTGGGCATGGCTGATCAGAAGGCCGAGGCCCTTGTCCGCGCCGGTGTACTCACCGACGATCGCGCCGATCAGCGCGAAGCCGAAGGCCACGTGCAGGCTGGCGAGGATCCACGACGTCGCGCTCGGCAGCACGATCGAGGTGAGGATCTGCCGGGGGCTCGCGCCGAGGATCCGGGCGTTGTCCACCAGGGTCCGGTCCACCTCGCGGGCGCCCTGGAAGGCGTTGAAGAAGACCGCGAAGAAGACCAGCACGACAGCCGTGGCGACCTTCGACGACATGCCGAGGCCGAACCAGATCACGAACAGCGATGCCAGCACGATGCGAGGGATGGCGTTCGCGGCCTTGATGAACGGCGCGCAGACCTCGGCGATGAACCGGCCCCGGCCGAGTAGCACGCCCAGCACGACCCCGGCGAGCGAGCCGATCGCGAAGCCGAGCACGGCCTCCTCCAGCGTGACCCCGATCTGCTTCCAGATGGAGCCGAACGCGGTCCCGGTCGTGAACCAGTCCACGAGCCTGCCCCAGATGGCGCTCGGCCTGGAGTAGTAGAACGGGTCGAGCCAGCCGTCCGTGGCGAGCTCCCAGCTGCCCAGCCACAACACGACGAGCAGGACACGGGTAGCCGTGATCTTCGGTGCGGCGAGACGGCGGGCGCGACGCGCGGGGACGCCGTCCTCCGGGTCCTCGGCAGGGACCGAAGCGACGGTGGGCACGGCTTCAGGCGGCACGGCGGGCTCCCCGGGCTCGGGCGATCTCGACCTCTTCCCGCAACGAGTCCCAGACCCGCCGGTAGACGCCGAGGAACGCCTCCTCCAGCCGGATCTCCTCGACCTGACGCGGCCGTTCCAGGTTGACCGGGACGACGTCCTTGACGGTCGCGGGGGCCGCGGTCATGACCACAACGGTGTCGGCGAGAGCGATGGCCTCGGTCAGATCGTGGGTGACGAAGACGACCGCGGCTCCGCTGCCGGACCACAGGTCGAGCAGCAGGTCCTGCATGTGCTCACGGGTCTGCACGTCGAGCGCGCCGAACGGCTCGTCCATGAGCAGGATCGACGGCTCGTTGATCAGTGTCTGGGCAAGGGCGACGCGCTTGCGCATGCCCCCCGACAGCTGGTGCGGGTAGTAGCGTTCGAAGCCCGACAGCCCTACGCGGGCGACCCATTCGGCGGCCTGCTCCCGCGCGGCCCGCTTGGCCGCGCCCCGGTACCGCGGTCCGGCGGCGACGTTGTCCAGGACCGTACGCCACGGGAGCACGGCGTCCTGCTGGAACATGTAGCCGAGCCCGTCCGGGATGCCGGCGACCGGACGGCCGTGAACGAGGACGTCGCCCTCGCCGGCGGCGGCCAGCCCCGAGATCACCGACAGGCTGGTGGACTTGCCGCACCCGGTCGGACCGACGACGCTGACGAACTCTCCCTGCCGTACGGTGAACGACATGTCGCGCGTAGCGGTGAAAGCGGTGCCGTCGCGGGTGCGGAAACGCTTAGTCACTCCACGCAGCTCGATGGCTGGTGACGTTTCTGACACGGAATTCGTCCCTTTCGGAGGTCGGTTGTGCGAAAGCTGCCCGGACGGTAAAGCCGGGTGATCGGACGGCACCAGGCTTGTGACAGTTGTTCGGGTAATGCGCATAGATCGCGTTCTGCGCGTTCTGCTCACCCTTGTTTCGCGCGATGCGACGGGTATCGTGCTCGCATGCCCTGGTCCGGCCCGAGACCGCACCCCCGTTTCGCGACCCAGGCCCTTCTCATGCAGGTGGCGGTCCTCCTGCTGATCATGAGTGTGGGGTTCGCCCTGGTGGCGTACCTGCTGAACACGGAACTGGAGCGGCAGTACGAACAGCGCGCCCTCGCCGTCGCCCGCGCAGTGGCAGCCGACGACGTCGTCGTTGGGGCGCTGACGGCCCACACCCGCTCCCCCGAGGTGCAGCGGCGGGCCGAGGCCGTCCGCCTCCGCACCGGTGTGCTGTTCGTGGTGGTCGCCGACGACCACGGGATCCGCTACTCCCATCCCAATCCGACGAGGATCGGCCGACGGGTGAGCACCGACCCCGCGGCGCTCGACGGCAGCGATGTCGTGACCTTCGAGCGCGGCACGCTCGGGCCCTCCGCACGCGGCAAGGTGCCGGTCCTGGACGGTACGCACCACGTGATCGGCCAGGTCAGCGTCGGCATCGCCGCGGACAAGGTGGCGAGGAGGGCCGGCGACCTGCTGCGGTGGGCCGCCGGCTTCGCCGGTCTCGCGCTGGCGCTCGGCGTGGCCGCCTCCGCCGCCCTCGCCCGCAGGCTCAAACGGCAGACGCTGGGGCTCGAGCCCGCCGACCTCGCCGACCTGCTCCGCGAGCGTGAGGCCGTCCTGCACGGCATCGGCGAGGGCGTGCTCGCCGTCGACCCCACAGGGCGGATCACGATCTGCAACGACGCCGCCGCCCGGCTCCTCAACGGCCGGCCCCAGCCGGGCACCTCCGTGTCCGACGCGGACCTGCCGTCGAACCTGCGCACGCTCCTGACGGACCGGGACACGGCGCGCGGCGTGCTCGTCGCCACCGAGGACCGGGTGCTCGTCGTCACGGCCGGGCCGGTGCGCCGGGGCGAGCACGACCTCGGCCACGTGGTCACGCTCCGGGACCGCACCGACCTGGACGAAATGGCCCGCGAACTCGACGTGGTCCGCGCGCTGTCGGACGCCCTGCGCGCCCAGGCGCACGAGTACACCAACCGCCTGCACACGTTGTCCGGCCTGCTCAGCCTCGGCCACTGGGACGAGGCCGCCGCCTATCTGCGGGAACTCGCCGACGACCCCCTCGCAACCGAGTACGGCGACGGCGGACGGCTGCGGGATCCGTACATCCGCGGCCTTCTCGCCGCGAAAACCGCCGTCGCCTCGGAGGGCGGGGTCGACCTGCGGCTCAGCCCGGACTCGTTCCTACCCGGGCCGCTCTCCTGCCCGCTCGACATCGTCACGATTCTCGGCAACCTCGCGGACAACGCGATCACGGCCGCGTGCACCGGCGCGCGGCGGCCCGCATGGGTCGAGGTGTCCCTGCTGGCCGAGGCCAACATCCTCCACCTGGTGGTGGTCGACAGCGGGGACGGCGTCCCGGCGAAAGCGGCGGACCGGCTGTTCGACCCGGACTTCACCACCAGCCCCGCCGATGCTCGCCCGCACGGCATCGGGCTGGCGCTCGCACGCCGGCTGGCCCGGCGGCACAGCGGCGACCTCACACTCACCCGGCCTTCGGGAGCGGACTGCGGCGCCGTCTTCGTGGCTCGGATCCCCGGCGCGTTCGAAGCCGCAGAACCCGCAGGCCACCTGTCCCTGCCGGCACCGGAGGGGACGCCATGACGCAGACGGACCCCGTTATCCGAGCGCTCGTCGTCGACGACGACTTCCGGGTCGCCGACCTGCACGCCCGGTATCTCGGCCGGATGCCGGGCTTCGAGGTCGTCGGCATCGCCCACACCGCCGCCGAGGCCGTCGAACTCGCCCGCCGGCTGCGGCCCCACCTCGTGCTGCTGGACCAATACCTGCCAGACTCGCCGGGGACCTCGATCGCGTCCGGCCTCGGCGGCCACGTCATCATGCTGACCGCCGCCGACGAAGCGCGAGTCGTACGCGAGGCGCTTGGCCGTGGAGTGATCAACTACCTGGTGAAGCCGTTCTCCGAGGGCGAGCTCGCCGAGCGGCTGCGGGCGTACGCGCGGTTCCACCGGCGGCTGGGCGGCACCGCCTCACTGAGCCAGGAGGAGATCGACCGGGCCGTACGGACGCTTCACGAGGGCGACCGGGTCGACGCGGCGGTCAGGAAGGGAAGGTCGAGCCACACCGCGCAACTCGTCATCGAGGCCCTGCGCACCGCCGGAGGTCCGGTCACCGCCGCCGATCTCGCGGCCCACCTCGGCCTGTCCCGCGCCACCGCCCAGCGGTACCTGGCAGACCTCGCCGCCGCCGGGCGGGTGACCGTCGGGCTCAGATACGGCACCACGGGACGACCGGAGCACCTCTACCGGTGGCCCGCTCCGCCGTAGGCGTACATGACCTGCGCCTACGCCGGCGGCGCCGGGGATCCTGGCTGGGAACTCGCGCCGGCTTCGCCTTGTGCCCGTCCTGAGCCAGTGGGCGCGGGACGCTCGGAGCCGCACTGCCGGGCGGCCTCGTATGGCGGTCGATCAGGCCGGCAGGCGGGATTCGGCGCGGGGCGCGAGCGCCGCTCCGGGGGGCGGGTCAGGGCCGGGCCCGGCGCGGCGCGCGCCAGCATCCGCGACGCCGCGATGACGCTGTTCGCCGAGCAGGGGGTCAAGGCCACCACCATCCGCGGGATCGCCGAGGCCGCAAAAGTCTCGCCCGGCCTGGTGCAGCACCACTTCGGCACCAAGGAAGCGCTGAGACAGGCTTGTGACGAGTACGTCCTCAGCTACCTGCGCGAGCAGGTCACCGTAGGCCCTCGGCCGCGCGCTCGTGGACGGTTCCCCCCGCAGCCGCCGCGATGTTCGACGAACTCGTCAGCGTGACGGAGGAGCACCTCGCCGACGACGACCACTCCGAGGCCGACCACCGCGCCCGCGCAACCGTGCTGACGGCAATGAAGCTGGGCATCACGGTGCTGCACGAGCACGTCTCCCGTGCCCTCGGCACGGACCTTTACGCCCCGCGAGGCGCACTGCGCGTCGGCAAGGCCCAGCTCGACTTGATCAGACCGGAATTCCTCGGCCGCGAGCTGTTCGGCCAGGCGCGGACGGGCCTGGAGAAGTTCGAGGGACACCAATGAACGCCGCAGTGCATGCCGACGGCCTGGTCAAGACGTTCGGCCGGACCAAGGCTCTGGACGGGCTCGACCTCACCGTCAAGACGGGCGAGGTGCACGGTTTCCTCGGCCCCAACGGCGCAGGCAAGACCACCGCGATCCGCATTCTGCTGGGCCAGATGCGCGCCGACGGCGGCCGGATGGCGTTACTCGGCGGCGACCCCTGGCACGAGGCCACCCAACTGCACCGAAGGCACGTGCCAGGGGACGTCACCCTGTGGCCCTCGCTCACCGGCGGTGAGGTCATCGACCTGCTGGGCAGGGTACGTGGTGGCCTGGACCCCAGGCGGCGCGCCGAGCTGCTCGAACGCTTCGAGCTCGACCCGCGCAAGAAGTGCCGCACCTACTCCAAAGGCAACCGGCAGAAGGTGGCGCTGGTGGCCGCCTTCGCCTCCGATGTGGAACTGCTGATCCTCGACGAGCCGACCTCGGGTCTGGACCCGCTCATGGAGGCGGTCTTCAACGAGTGCGTCCTGCAGGAAAACGCGACGGCCGCACCGTGCTGCTGTCCAGCCACATCCTGTCGGAGGTGGAGACGCTGTGCGACCGCGTCAGCATCATCCGCGCCGGCCATACCGTGGAGTCCGGCAGCCTGGCCGACCTGCGCCACCTCACCCGCACCTCGGTGACCGCCGACCTGATCGGGCCGGCACCCGGCATGTCCGCCCTGCCCGGCGTGCACGACCTGACCGTGGACGGCGCCCGGCTGCGCTGCCAGGTGGACGGCAACGCGCTCACCGCGGTGCTCGCCGAGCTGGCCCGGCCGGGCGTGCGCGCACTGACCACACAGCCGCCGACTCTGGAGGAGCTGTTCCTGCGCCACTACGAGGGAGCCGCCAGATGACCGGCACCTGGGCCCTGATTCGGCTCATTGTGCGCAGGGACCGCATGCTGCTGCCGGTGTGGATCGCGATCATCGCGCTGCTGCCGGCCGGCATCGCCTCGGCCACCACCGACCTGTACGCCGGCCAGGCCGCCCGCGACTCCAACCGGGCGGCGTGGCGGACGTGCCCGGGGCGACCTCCGATCTGCTTCACGTCGCGGCGCGCCTGCTGAAGGACCGACGGCTGCACAACGCGGCGGAGGCCTTCGACCGCGCCGCGCGGGAGCCATACGCGCGGATTCCGCCACCGACGCGGGCGGGGCTGGAGTTGCGTAGCCTAGCGGCGCACCGGCCCAACACGGTTGCCGTCCGGGTCGGCGAACACGGCGATGCGGCTGACAGGTGGGACTGCGGCCGTGAGGCAGAATCATCGCTCGTGGGCGAGATATTTTCCAGGCGGTTCGCGGCCACTCAAGCCGGCCGAGGATGGCGTTCCGGTGTCCTGTCTGCCGGCCTGCCGCCCGCCGAGGTGCCGGCCGCCGTCGGTGTGATCCATAGCACATCTTTTCAGGTCTTGACGAACCTGGTATCCGCACGCTTATTCGAAAGAACCATAGATCGCCGCAGCGGGAGAGCGAGGCCATGACGGGAGCAACCTTCGGCATCTTGGGCCCCGTCCACGCGCACAGGGCAGATGGACGAGAGGCTGTGCTCGTAGGGAAACAGTACGCGGTTCTGACAGCACTCCTCCTCAACGTCAACGTGCCGGTCTCCAGGGAGAGGCTGATCGACGCGCTGTGGGAGACACCTCCCGCCTCTGCCGTTTCCAATCTGCAAACTCACGTCGCCCGCATACGCAAGACCTTCTCCTGCGACATCCGGCTGTTAACGAAAGGCCCGGGATATCTGCTCGAGGCGACTCCCGAAGAGCTAGATCTGCTTATGTTCGACCAAGAGACGCGACGCGCGCGAGCCGAGGTGAAGCAAGGCGATCTCGTCGCTGCCTTACGCCGGTTCGAACGGGCCCTGGAGTCGTGGCGAGGGCGTCCCGCCGAGGGCATCCAGCTGCACAACTGGGCGCTTTCCCGGGTAGCGGAGCTGGAGGAACGGCTGGCCGAGACGCGTCTGGACCGCGCCGAGGCCATGCTGGGCATCGGCCTGTACGCAGAGGTGATCGGCGACTTGCGGCCGTTCCTCGCGGAACAACCCCTGTGCGAACGCGCGTGGCGGTTGCTCATGCTCGCCTATGCGCGAGCCGGCCAGCGCCACCGGGCTCTGGACGCGTACCAGCAGGCGCGCACGCGGCTCGTCGACGAGTTGGGCATCGAGCCCGGCGATGAGCTGCGGCAACTGCAGGTCGTCATCCTGGCCGACGCCCTACCTGCGGTCGATACCGGGCGCCGGAAGACGATCTGCCAGCTCCCGCCCGACCACGCAGACTTCGTCGGCCGACGTGAGGAACTGGTCACGGTGACGAGGAACCTTCTCTCGGCCCACCGTCACGTCTCACCCGCCGGTACGGCCCTGCCCATCAGCGCCATCTCCGGCCAAGGAGGTGTGGGCAAGAGCACGTTGGCCGTACACATCGCCCATCAGCTCCGGCGCGAATTTCCTGATGGCCAGTTGTACATCGACCTGCGCGGGTCTGAAGAGCGTCCGCTCGACGCCGCCGAAGCGCTGGGACGATTCCTGCGCGCCCTGGGCACGGACAGTGCCACGATGCCGGCCGAACTGGATCAACGCGTCGAGCTCTACCGGGAGAGGATCGCCGATCGGCGCTACCTTGTGGTGCTCGACAACGCGGCGGAGGAGGCGCAGGTTCGCCCGCTGATTCCGGGGACGCAAGGGTGTGCCGCCCTGATCACCAGCAGGCACCGTTTGGCGACGCTGCCCGCGACCCAGCGCATCGATCTCGACGTTCTCCCCGTCGAAGACGCGGTCGAAATGCTGGGGAACATCATCGGCGACGACAAGACCGCCGAAGCGCCCGCTGACGCACGCAGCCTGGTCGAGCTCTGCGGAAGACTGCCGCTGGCCGTGCGAATCGCCGGCGCCAAGCTCGCCGCGCGCCCGTACTGGAGCCTGCGCCACCTGGTCTCGCGCCTGAGCGACACCCGCGACCGGCTCAGCCAGCTCTCCCACGGCTCCCACGAGGTCCGGGCCAGCATTGGCATCGGCTACCACGGCTTGCCCTCCCAAACCCAGCGGATGTTCTGCCGACTGGGCCTACTGGAGGCACCCGATTTCGCGGCCTGGGTCGGCGCCGCTTTGCTCGAAACATCGGAACATGTCGCTGAGCAGCTCATCGAGCAACTGGCCGACGTTCGCCTCCTTGAGGCGGTAGGCCACAGTCCGGATGGAGAGGCGCGTTTCCGGTTCCATGACCTGACCCGGGAGTATGCACGAGAGCGCGCCGAGGCCGACGAAGAAGTCGGTGAACGGACCGCCGCTCTCCAACGTGCATTCAGCGGATGGTTGGTCATGACACAGCGAGCACATAGCCTGCTGTGCGGTGGCGACTACCGCGTCATTCACGGTAACGGAATCCGTTGGCGGCCCGATTCCCAGACCGCTGAACGCGTGGTACATGACCCACTCGCCTGGATTGAAGCCGAGCGGGCGGGCATCGTCGCCGGCGTTCGTCAATGCGCGGCGTTGGGGCTCGACGAACTGTGCTGGGACCTGGCCATGAGCGCCGTGAATCTGTTCGAGACACGAAGCTTCCACGACGAATGGCGCACCACACACGAGACCGCCCTGCACAGCGCCCAGATGTCAGGTGACATACGCGGGCAGGCGGCCATGGTCGGCGGGCTCGCGCGATTACATTTCGCTCAGTGCAACCTGGCCACCGCCAAGCACGCCCTGGAGGAAGCCCTCCACCTGTTCGACAAGGCCAAAGACCGGTACGGACATGCCCTGACCCTGGTCAACATGGCCGAACTCGACCGCATTCAAGGACGCAACGCCGACGCGCTGGCCCGCTACGAGCAGGCCGCCGATGGCCTGGCGCAGGCCGGTGACCGGAGCACAGAGATCACCGTGATGCGGGGCATCGGCCGAATCCACCTCAATCGAAAGCAGCTCGAACTCGCAGACCGGTCCATCCGGCGGGCAATACAGCTGGCGGACGACACCGGCGATGTACGCTCGCGGGAATTCACCAGGATCGTACTCGGGGAGATCGAGCTCGCCCGAGGCGACCTCACTGCTGCCGAAGGCTGCTTCAGCCAGGCGCTGGAAGGCCTCGACGCGCTGGGTTTCCCCCACGGAGTCGCTTACGCGTCCCTGGGACTGGCCGAGGCCAGGCTCGCCCAGAATGACTTCGCTGACGCCGAACGCCTGCTCCACCGGGCCCTGGCGATCTATCGTGAAACAGAAGACAGCGTGAGCGAGGCCCGCGTCCTGTTCACCACGGCGGAACTTCGGCGCAGGCAGCGGCGCTTGGACGAGGCGGTCGCCACGCTGACGGAGGTTGTTGCGATGTGCCAGGCCATGCCTGCCACCCGCCGCCATGGCCTGGCTCTCCGCGCCCTGGGCGATGTGCACCGCGACGCCGGAGACCTCCCCGCCGCCCTTGACGCCTGGCAACGCTCATTCGCGATTTTGGACGCCACATCCTCGCCGGAAGCCGACGAGGTCGCCGCACTGCTCAGGCTGCATGCCATCCCGCCTCCCTGACCTTCGGGCCTGCACTACCCATGACCACGGCGTGGTGAAGACCGCGCTGTGTGCGTCCCCAGAGTCGGGCTCTCGAGCAGGTCCGGCGTTTCGCATCCATTGACAATGCGAAACACATGTCAGTTCGTGCATCAAATACTATCGCCGGCGCTCTACTGCGACGTAGCATTTCTATTATCAATGGGATGGATATCCAAAAGGAGGTGACAACATGTCGCTCGCAGCGTTCGACAACGATTGCCCGGTGCTGGAGACCTTGGAAACCCCTGATCTTGTGATCACCTTCGATGAAGGCGCCAACCAGCGGGTCGTATCCAGCTTCGGTCCGTGATCGTGCCGCCATCGAGTGGGCGACCAAGCAAATCGGTCCGTCCGCGTATCGCACGGTAGCCCACTCATGGCGGTCAGAGGATTTTCGGGCGGGGCCGTTCGCGGAAAGCCACGTGCTCCGGCCCTGCTCGAACCCACCTGATATTGATCACGGAGGAAAAGAATTGAGTACACCGACCGATATCTCGATGGCGGACGTCGTCGACGTGTCCGCCTATCCCCTCGGTGACCACGCGGACCCGCGCTATCGGGCCGTCGTCAAGTCCTGCCAGACCCGGCTACGCGATTATGGAATCGTCGAGCTGCCCGGATTCATTGCAAATGATGCCAGAAACTACATCTGCGCGGAGGCCGAACGGCTGGCGCGATTCGGCAACCACACCAGCGGCACATCAAGCGTCTATTCTTTGGTGAGTGAAGCCGGTGCTCTGTCCGACTCCAGATTTCCCGCGGACCACCCACGTAACTTCCCCTGCCGAACTGCGGTCAACGCGGTCGCGTACGACCTGATTCCGGAAGATTCGCTACTGCGCCGGCTCTACGAATCAGACGAGATGGCGCAGTTCATCGCTCATGCGTTCGCCCTCCCCTCGGTCCACCGGCTGACCGACCCGCTCTATCCGCTCAACGTGGTTGAATACGGCAAAGGTGATCGTAACGACTGGCATTTTGATGGCGGCCGCTTCGCGCCCTTCACCGTGTTGCTCGACATCCGCTCAGCGGAATCAGGCGGTGATTTCGAATACGTGCCGAACGTCCGGTCCAAGGACGATGAGAACTACGATGCCGTGAGCCGGGTGCTCCATGGAGACAGGGATCTGGTGCACGGCTGCCCGCGAGCGGCGGGCAGCCTCCTCCTGCTCGTCGGTACGCGGACCTTGCATCGCGTGACCCCGGTCGGTGAGGGCAGATCGCGCCTGATCGCCGTGCTCTCCTACAGCCCCCACCCGGGTATGCGCGTTTCCGATCACTTCCTGCGGGCCCGCTTCGGCCGCACGTCCTGAGCCGGTTCGCGCCGACCGGCGAATGGCTTGCGTGCTCCAGAACCCGTAGGCCACGCACCGCCCGCCGTGCGTGCGTGGACCTCGCTTTCTTGGACTACGTGATCGGTTTGTTCCAACGTAGAGCTCGGGCACCTCGGCATTTTCACCGGTCGGCATCATGGCGAAGCCCCGCGCAGGAGGGCGCAGCGAGTCGGACGACACACGGAGATCGTCACCTATCGGGGCCTCGGCCGGATCAGTTGAGGTGCAGCGTATGTATTCGCCAGGCAAGGCCGCCATGCTTCGTGTCCCGCTTCTTCCTGCTGCGCAGGCTCTCCGTCTCCCAGAAAGTCCGAGCGAAGTAAGCGGTAACGCGGTCTTCATGACAGCCCTGAGCATCGCCAATCCGTATGTCGCGGCCGAGGTGATGCGGGGCGTCGATGAAACCGCATCCGGGCGGCTCGTGACCTCTGTCGCCGCGTATGCGTCGCGATTGCGGTACCGGACCACCCCGTTCGGCCTCTTCGCCGGTGTCTCGCTGGTACCGGTCGATTCCACGGAGAGCACATCGCTCCTGCTGCGTGGGTGGCGCTCCTGGACGCGCCCCAGTCCCGAGTTTCTTCAGCGTCAGGCGATGGGGAGATTCGGCCTCGACAGCGAACTGTCCGCCATACGAATCGGAGTCGCTCACTGCACCGCGGTTCGTGGCAGCCGCTACGTCACTCTCGCTCCGGGGGAGACCGCTTCAGCGCGCGCCCGTTTCAGTCAAAGCGCATCTGTGCCACGCCTGCCCGTCGTCAAGAGCATCATCTCGCTCGCGCGGAGCCACCCCACGCTTCAGCAGGTCATCGACCGCCTTGCCGAGGAATCGCCTGCGACGCCTCGCTCGGAGTCGGTCGAACTCATTCGGCGACTGCTGCAGGCCGGATTCCTCGTCAGCGACATCGTTCCCGACGCCACCGTATCCGCCCCGGCCGCCTGGACGATGGAACGTGTCGGGCACTTGAACGAGCTCAGCGAAGCGACTTCAGTCTGCGCTGAGTTCGACAGCGCTCCGTTCGGCGCATCGACCGTCCCGCCGCGCTTCCCCGTACATGCCGATCTGGCGGCCGAGCTCGAAGGAAGTCTGCCGACGAGTGTTGGCGACGATCTGGCTGAGGCGGTGGCACTGCTCACCCGATGCTTTCCCGTCCACGCCGATTTCCGCAGTGGGCTCACGGCGTGGCATGCGCGATTCGTCGAGGCTTGGGGGCACCACAGGCTGATTCCGGCTCTCGCCGCTCTTGACCCTGTGCGCGGCCTCGGGCCTCTGGTTCCGGAGGGGAGCGTGCAGCCGCCCGGCGCGAACACGTGGCAGGCCCAGCGCGCCGCGGTGCTCGGCGAGCTCGCTGCCACGGCCGCCGCGCATGGTCGTCGGGAGATCTTTTTGGACGACGCCATCGTCGAAAGGCTCATCTCGCCCGCTGCGGGACAAGTTCCCAGATCGGTCGAAGTGCTCGCCCGAATTATCGCGTCATCGCCCGCAGACCTGGCCCGTGGCCGATATCGGCTGCATTTGCTCGGATCTGGATCGCAGCAGGCCGGGGCGATGGTCGGCCGGTTCGCGCCGCTCCTCACCGGGCAACGCGCGCTTGACGTCTTCGCCGCGCAGTTCAAAGGAACAGATCTGGCAGAGGTGGTCTACCGGCCGCGATTTCTCCACACGCGCTTCCTCAGCGCCAAGACCGGATGGACTGACCGGCGAATAGTGATCGATCAGAGTGCCGGCGGGGATGATTTGACTCCCGACGATCTGCTCATCGGCGCGACCGCGGATCGCCTCTACCTCGTGTCGCGGCGCGATTGCCGCAGGGTTCGTCCCGTGGTGTTCGATCGGCTCGACGACCCCGCGCGTTTTCCCCTGGTGAACCTTCTCGAGGCCATTTCCTGCGATGGCGCCATGAGCTGGGAGCACTGGAACTGGGGCCCGATCGGCCGGCATCTGTCTTTTACGCCCCGGGTGTCTCGTGGCCCCGTTGTCCTGTCTCCCGCGACGTGGCGCCTTCCGGCCGATCTCGTCGCCGCGGCGAAGACAGAACGATGGAATCAGGCGATCGACCGCTGGCGCGACGTCACCTCACCGCCGTTGCCCGGCGAGATCGTGGTCGGGGTGGATGATCAGCACCTTCTCGTCGATTTCTCAGCCACCGGTCGCGCCCTGCTTCGTCGTCAGGTACTCCGTGGCGCCACCCACGTATGGGAGCCGCCAGAGTCGGCGGCCTGGTTGCCCGGTCCCACAGGCAAGCACATCGTCGATGTGGTGATGCCGCTCTTCGCCGATGGCCCGGCCAACGGGGAAACACGCATCCCGGTGAAGCCGCTCCCTGCCGCGGCTGCGCGACCCCCCGGCGCAGGCCTGTGGCACGCGGGAGAGACCTGGCTCACGGTGATCGTCCCTGCTCTGATCGATTGCCAGGACGAGCTCCTCGCCCGGGTCGCCAAGGTACTCGCCGACGAAGCGTGGTTCTTCCTTCGTTATCAGGACGCCCACGTCGGCCACCATCTCCGGATTCGCGTGCGGGGCACATCCGCCCATCTTCGCAGCGTGGTGGTACCGGCGATCATCGCGTGGTCCGAGACCATGACGCGATCCGCTCTCTGCAAGCCCATCAGCGTCGTCTCATATGACCCGGAAATCGAGCGGTATGGAGGTCCGGAGGTCATGGAGGCGGCCGAAAATGTCTTTCGCGAATCCTCACGGCTCGCGATCGCCACTCTCAACCGCGTCACGAACGACCGTTTGGTCACCGCGACCGCCATGGCGCTGGACATCACCGATCACGTCTGCTCTGGGGAGTGGCCGTACCGGCCCGTTGATCTGGAACGCAGCGAGCGCAGGCGCGTGATGGACGTGAGGCCTGCCACACGTGACTATGCGTTCGGCGCACCGCCGCCGCTCGCGGAGGCGGTATGGGAAGGCCATCGGAGCGCTCTCATCGATCTCCAAAAGGCGCTCGGCAACGCCACCACGGCGACTCCGGCACAGGTGGGAGCGGCACTGATTCATATGACGGCGAATCGGATACTGCTCGGTCGCGAACTGGAGCTTTCCATGCACGCACTCTCCGTGGACGCTCTCCGAACACGTCGGAACCGATCGGCGAGGAGCTGACCGCCGCACTGTGGATTGGGGCGCGAAGTCAGTGCAGGAGTCCTCTCTCCGCGGCGATGCGGATCGCGTCAAGCCGATTGCGCGCGTTGAGCTTCCGCACCACGGAGGCCAGGTAGTTACGGATGGTTCCCGGCGACAGGGAAATTTTCCGTGCGATGTCATGGGGTCCGACCCCGCTCGCCAGTAGCCCGAGAATCTCCATTTCGCGATCGCTCAGAGGGTTGGCGCGAACGGTGACCATGGCGAAGGCCAGCTCCGGATCGAGTACCCGGCGGCCGGACGCGACAGTACGAATCGCGTCGATGACGTGCTCGGAACAGGTGTCTGTCGCCAGAATGCCGGCGACCCGCGTGGTGAGGGCGCGCTGCACCCTTTCCGGCCGTCGGCACTGGGTCAGGATGAGCATCCTGCAGTCCGGATTCTCCTCGCACAGGCGCGTGAGAAGGGCCACTTCCTCGTGCTCGAGATTGCACGAACTCCAGATCATCACGCTTGGACGGTACTTCAATAAGGCTCGTATGGTCTCGGCGGACGCGGCGGTGCTGGCGACCACCTCGATTTCGGCGTGGCCGGAAAGGATGGCCGCAAGCCCTTCTCGAACGATCCGCACACTGTCGATGAGGAGAACCCGGATCATGATGTGAACTCCGTTCAGGCGTGGATAAATTCAGATCGTCGGCGATCACGTGCGCTGGATGCTTACGAACGTGACTCAAGCCCATGAATTGTCACTGCACCTTGCGGGTGCCTGATCTGGGAACGAGTGGCTTCCACCCAGGCTATACAAGGGCCGGCCAGCATGATGAGAACCACATGGAGCCCGGCCAGAACCACCCAGGCCCAGAAAGTGGTCTGCGTTATCAGTAGTGTTAGCAGGCCGGGTGCGATGGCCTGCGGGATGCCGCTTGCGAGCTGGAACATGCCACCATATTCGCCCTGCTTGCTCTCTGGTGCGAGCCTGTAGCGCAAGTCCCAGGATGTCGGTGTTTGTAACAGTTCGCCCACTGTCAGAACGATGACGCCGGCGAAAAGAAACGCGACGGCGACAACCGACGTCCCCATGGCAGCGCCGCCACAAAGCACACACGCGATTGCACCGGTGAAACCAGCCTGACGAATCCTGCGTTGCGACGTCTGCGCGCCGCCAACATTTCGACTTGCTCTCACTTGGAACGCGATCACCAAGACGGTGTTCAGTGCGACCAGCGATGGCGCGACCGACGACGGGATGCTCTGATTATTCGAAATCAGTAATGGGAGGCCCGCGGTCAGCACTGTGTCGGAGATCATCAAGACTCCACACAGCATCGCGATCGTGAGGTACGGCAGATCTCTTATCGCGCTCTGTGTGCGCTCATTCGGCGAGTATTTGGTTACGCTGTGCCGTTCCGATTTGGGCACCTTGGAGATCGATAGCACGGAAATGACAGCGGTGGCCGCGTATGCCAGCATCATAAGGCAGTAGGCGATTGAACTGTCGAACCCGAGAGTCACTCCGCACAATACTGCGCCGATCAGGAATCCGGTATTGCTGAAGGTATGGATGAACGCGCTGACGCCGACCCGATTCTGCCCCACGGCCAGATTGGCGACGAGCTTGCCAATCGCGATCTCCCGGACCCGGTTCGAGATACTTAGCAGTGTGACCAGCAAGATGAACGCGATAAAGGAGCCGGCGTAGATCAATAGGATGGCCATCCCGGCTCGTGCGATACCAGCGATCATCGCGACGCTTCGTGCGTCGGTAGCATCGATCACACGTCCAGCCAGCGCATTCACTGCGAGACCGGCTATGCCAGCCGCAGTCAGGCCCGCGCCGACTTGCTCGGGGGAGAGGCCGACGAATCGCGTGAAGAAGAAAATGCTGCCGGTCAGGTAGAGACCGGTCCCGATCCATGCGACGAGGCTTTCGACGTACAGGTAAGCGGTGCCGGCCGGTCTTTGGCTTGCTGCTTCTCTCACCCTCTTCGGGGCACTGACGATTTTGACTCGTATAGAATGCCGATAACTTTCCAGTTTGCCCATGATGATGTCCTGCCGCCGCTCTGTGGGATGCATGTGGGGGACAAGTGAGGGCGGAGCCCATCACCGGTCACCGCTCTGACTCGCCTCGTATCGGATTCCGTCTGAGCCATCGGCGCTCGGGCGTCTTCTCGGCCTCGACGCCCGAGCCGACCAACCAGTACGCCGGCCCGAACGGTCGCCGCTGCGCCTAGAACCCTTTACCGGAGCTCTCGGGAGTTGTCGTTGCTCGCAGTGTTGCCGCGGTGCCCAAGTCCTGGTGCCCTACCCGCTGAGCTCGACGCGGCTGGTCCAGCACGTGCCCGGCGTTGCACACCAGCCGACGTCATTGCCTGAATGGTGCGGGGTGAGGTCCTGCCGCGTGATCGGAACGGCAATGCGATCAGACCTCAAGGAGTTATTGCTTGACGCCTCGGCCCTCGGTGATTGGGCTGGGAGTCAGCTCTCGATCGCGGATGGCTTACAGTCTCCACAGTCAGCCTGGGCGCCACACCATCACCACACCGGCGCCACTTCCGGCCTTCTTCCCCACGATTGACAGCGCCCTGGGGTTGCATCGCGGACGCGCCAAATCCAGCTCCGGCTACCGAAGAGGGCGTGGGCACGGGCCGAGATGCGAAGGGAAGCCGCGTCGACGACGCGTGAACTGTTGTCGTTGACCCGATCATGCGAGGTCGAGGACGGTGAGGGTGCGGGTGGCGTCGCGCGAGATGTGGCGGAATGGCTGGAGCGATGTTGTCGGTGCCGGTCAGGCGTAGGGCCCCGATGGCGAGGTTGCGCAGGTGACCATGGCGCGGGGCGCGTTGCCGGCACGGACCTGGCCACGGTCTTCGGCGTAGGTGACGTCGCGGACGTCACCGTCTGTGACCTGGCGTTTGATTCACATCGCCTCGACGGCACACCGCTTGATCCAGGGCGTCGGCGTCGAGTCGACTGGAAAGCGCACTTCAATTAGCAAATAGGACGTAGCTGCCGACCGTCCCTACGCTGAAGCCCACGATATTTCGTGGACTTAGAAAGACGAATGCCGTATGGAGGACAATGCCGACAGCAAAAGCTGTTGGTGTGAGGACGGGGACCAGCAGGCCGACCGGCAAGGCGATCTCTGCAGCCAGGGTGAGATGAGACGCCACGGACCATATTCTCTGCGCTCTCGCGCTACCGTCACCGATAAGAGTGTATACGCATTTCGGGAAGTAGTACTCCTTCGCCGGCAAACTGTCCTTCACGCTCGCACATACCTGGAGGTACTGGGAAAGTCCCAGGCCGCTGGTGAATTGAGGAGTTCTCGCTTTGATCCATGCGCTGTTCCAGTACATATCGATGGTTATCAAGACTATCAGCCATTGTGCCCACGTGTTGCTGGAGCTTATGGCGGTCATCGATATATCCAGCCCGTGCCCCAAACTTCCTGCGATCAATAGTGGAGCGACCGCAAGCCCTAGGTATGTTGTATTCGAACGATAGTTGTAAAGAAGCTCGTATGCCAATGCCAGTAGCACAAGCAGCGCGGCGATTTTCGGATACAGGCCGAGCATCAAGCTCGCTGCGGCCGGTATCCTGAGCATGACAACGGGCTTGTACAGCCGTGCGATTATTCTTGCACGATCTTCCCCGTGACGTTTGACCAGGGAGTAGTAGGGATACCCGTCACTTGAGTATCGCTGCAGCCCGCCCCCGCCAAGTGCCAGGGAGAACTTCAGTAGGCAGGCGGCCCCTATGATGATACGGAATACCTGTAGACGCCATTCGTGTGTTGGGAGCGTAAATCCGCTAACGAATGCCTCTAAGAACCACACGCTGATTCTCCAGCTTCAGGTGTCGCTCGCCATCGGCGTAATAGATCTTTCCCTCTCCCGATACCGCCGGGTATCGCTGTTGCAGATATTCTGAAATGTGAATCAGCTGCCACGGAGTGAGGCTCAAGTCATCTGGCGGAATGACGTCATACAGCTCCGCATGGCGAACATCGCCATGCTCGGTCTGAAGCTCGAAGGTAATGGTGATGGCACAGCGCCTCGCATACATGGGCCAGCTCATGATGAGCCCGGGTTCAGCCCAGAAACCTGAGTAGAGCATATACAGGATCAAGCAGGTGCTGAGAAATATCTCCATGCAATTATAAACCTCCGTCGTATCGTTTGGTGATACTGTGATCTCATGCGGAGCCCGCCGCTGTCTGCTGGGATGCCCACGTTGTCAAGGCCCGCAATGTTATCGACAACAGAGATGCTATATTGCAATGGAGCGGACCGATAGCACTTAATGCACGAACTGACATGCGTTTCACATTGTCAACGCATGCACAATGATCACGAATGATGTCCCCCATGCCCGCATCACGCCCTTCAGATTTCGGGCGCCGCGCGTTCGAGTCGGCGCGTCCTCGCAGCAGTCCTGCTTCCAGGGCAGGGGGACGGATGAACGCTCGGGTGCCGGCGATTGCGCCCATAGCGTTGTCGCCGGGGGAGGCCGGGCAGAGGCTTGGCGATGGAGGCCTCCACGGGGAGGTATCTCAACCCGGCGCGCGGGTCGGGGTCGTTACGGAGTCGGGTGATCGATGGGAAGACGCGAACGGGAAGAGCCGGCTCTCTGGGAACGGTCCATAGTGGCGCCCCGTGGGGAAGGCGGATCTCCGTCTGTCATACATTGACGAGGTGCGTGCGTCGGTGATGGCAGGGTTCTCGCCGACGCCCGGACCGGACGGACTACGCCGGGTGATCGCCGCATGATCCGCAGTGCGAACCGCCCATGGAGTGAGCACGTGCACCGCGTGTGGTGATCCCACGCATGACGTGATGGCTCAGTCGGACGTGTCGAGGGTGAATCGCCGGCACCGGCCACACCCGGGGCGTCGGTGCGGTGCGCCGCGTTGATCCTATCGGGACGCTCCACGGTCGACCGGGCGGTAGCCGGGCGCCGTGCCCGCCGCCGCCCTCGGTAGCTGCACCAGGCGGGCGTCGTCGAGCGTCTCGCCATCCAGACCGGTGCTGGCCCGCGCGGTGAACCGCATCCCGGCAGCTCCCGGCGTGCGACACCGAGTTCGGCGGCGAGCCGCTCGGCCGGGATCCGCAGCGGGGCGCTCGCCGGGTAGCCGGGCGCGATCACCTCGGCCTGGTCGCCGAACAGCAGCAGCACCTGCGCCTGAACCCGGTCGCCGGGCTCCGGCGGGACACCGGCAGCGTCTGGGCCGCGCTCCCGGGTCTCCATCACGCGGCCATCATGGCACCACCCCTGCGGTGCCGCCGACCAGGCGCCGTACCAGCCGAGCAGGAACAGCTGAGTTCTCATCCACGCTCACCGCAGGTCAGACAGGCGAAATCAGCCGGAGGAAGTCCGGCAGCGATGTTCCCGGGACTGCGTCGCATCGCGGCGACCGCTCTAGAAGGCCGTTGAAGATCTTGTCTCGGCCGTTGCTTGTGGTCGGCCCGTGGTTCGCTCAAGTGAGTTTGGGAACCAGTGTCCAGACGTTGCCGGTTTGGGTGAGTCCAAGGTTGATCAGGGTTCGCAGGTTGAGGACGGCCGCCCGGGTGTGGAGCCAGGAGTTGTTCTTGATGGTGCCGATGTAGCGTAATCGCCGGTTGTCCCGCGCGACGATCCGGGCGATGGCGCGTTTGACGGGGGCAGCCAGCGCCGGTAGTCGTCTTGCCAGACGGGATCGGTGGCGGCCTGCCCGCGCGCTGCTGGACGCCCACACCGCGATCGGCGGGCCGGGCACTCGGCATTCGGCGCTGACCCATCTGGGCGAGGGCGGCGCGAGCCTGCTGATGCTGATGGCCAGGTCCCGGCACAAGAAGACCGAGAACGTGCGCCGCTACTTTCATCCTTCTCCGGAGGCAATCGCCGAGGTCACCAGCCTGCTGGCCCCGGCGACCGCCTCCGGTGAACGGCGCGTCCGGCTCGGTTGTGCACCGGGTGTTCGCCCTCAACGCCCGCCGGGCAGCCACTCGACAGGAGCTAACGCATGAACTCTGCACTGCACGAAGGGGCTTCCCCCAGCGGTTGGAGGGAACGTTTGCGCCACGTCTACTGGATCGGCGGCGGCAGCGGGTCCGGAAAATCCACCATCGCCCGACGCATCGCCGACCGGTATGGGATGCGTCTCTACGATACCGACGCGGTCATGTCCGACCACGCCCGCCGCGTGCCCGTGGAGCAAGCTCCTTACCTGGGCAGGTTCGCTGCCATGAACATGGACGAACGCTGGGTGGCCAGAAGTCCGCGCGAGATGCTCGATACCTTCCACTGGTTCCACGGCGAAGGATTCAAGCTGATCATCGAAGACCTTCTCGCCCTCCCCGCCGACCGGCCGGTGGTCGCCGAGGGATTCCGGCTGCTGCCCGGCCTCGTCCGACCCCTGCTCACCGAAGTAGGCCATGCCGTGTGGCTGCTGCCGACTCCCCAGTTCCGCCAGGCGGTGTTCGACAGCCGTGGCGGACCGGCATGGGGATTCCTCGCCAAGACCCGTGACCCGCAGCAGGCGCTGCAGAACCTGCTCCAGCGCGACGCACTGTTCACTGACCGGCTCAGCGAGCAGACCCGGCATCTGGGCCTCTACGGGCTCAGGGTGGCTTCCGGGGGCACCGAGGAAGATCTCGTACGGCGAGTCTCCGCGGTGTTCGGTCTTGAGGAGTAGGTGGTCACGACGTGGGGTTCAGCGGCCCTGGCCCATCAGGCATCTCGGGGAGTTGGAAGGAGCAGCGGCCCATCATGTTGATGTGGTGCGGCACGAACGGCGACAGCCGGGCCACGTTCTCCTCGCGCATGTCGAACCCGGTTGTGCGGAGGTGGGATAGGGCGGCGTCCATGTAGCGGGTGTTAAACAGCACGATCGCGTTCAGGACCAGGCCGAGTGCGCCGATCTGGTCTTCCATGCCCTCCTGGTAGTTCTGGTACAGCTGCCCGTTGCGGCCGTGGAGATCTTTCGGGTCAGGGCGTGGCGGCCTTCCTGCAGGTTGGCCTTGATCTGGTGACGATACCCGGGTTCGTCGGCCATCCAGGATGCGCAGCGTCTTAGAGATGCGACCGTAGTGCGCGATCGCGTTGCCGAGCGGGGTGGGGCGGCCGTCGCGCGAGAGCATCCGGATCACGTCGTGGGCGCACGGCGCCGGTGTGGATGGAGCCGATGATGCGGGATGTCTTCCCAGTGCCGCTCGATCCGCTTCAGGTCGATGCGGCCGCGGGCGGCGTCGTTGAACGGGCCGTAGTCGGCGCGGCCGTCGATCCGCCACATCTTCTGATCGGGCAGGTCGGCCAGCTGCGGCGCGTAGGCGTACCCGGCCAGGGTGAGCAGGCCGAACACGATGTCGCTGTAGGAGGAGGTGTCGGTGACGACCACCTCGGGGCGGCCGCCGCCGTCGCGGTCGTACAGCACGTCCAGCACATACAGCGAGTCGCGTGAGGGTGCCGGCCACGACCTTGCCAGTCAGGCCCGCCGCCTGGTCGTTGATCATGTTGAGCCAGGTCGCGCCGCCGCGGCGGCCAAAGTACCTGGGGTTGGGCCGCGCGTACACCGACGGGACCGGAACCACGAACCGCATCCCGTCGATCGAGGCGACCAGCCGGCCGCCCCACGCCTGTGCGAGGCCGATGGACTGCTGCGCGGCGATCAGCGCGGCGTTGGCGGCGCGGTAGGTCGCGTGCCGCAGGTAGGTCTGGTCCACGTGCGACAGCCGGTCCCGGGTCAGCGGTTCGGCCGAGCCGATGACCGGGTTTAGCCGACGTTGCAGCCGTGCGGGACCAGCAGCGCGGCAACCGTGACGTTCAGGTCGGCCAGCCTTGCCGGGTCATGGCCCGCACTCGGGATGAGCCCGTGCCGTGCCCGGTGTGCGGGGTCCTGACCGCCCGTGTCACGGCTTCTGCGGCCGGACGGCCACGGACGTCCCGGTCGACGGGCGGACAGCGGTGGTGTCGGTGACAGTACGGCGCCTGGTCTGCCCGGCGCTGGGATGCCCACGGCAGGCGTTCCGCGAACAGGGGCCGGGCTTTTGCCATCAGGCCCCCGTCCTGCCGCGGATAAACGGTGGCCGCTCGATGTTGTCCGACTGGGCCGGCAGCAACGGTCACGCGACCGACCACGACGCGGCCGCTGTCCTCACCCAGCCGTAGCCCGACTGAGCTAACGGAAGGGGGAGCGCCTGTCTTCTGCAGGGCTCAGCTGTACCAGGTGACTTTGAATGATCTCCACCGGCGGATCATGCGCAGTGACGCCGGGCGGTTGTAGGCGACGCGCGAGCGGCCGGTCCCCTCGGCGGTGGAGGAGGCGGGCGCGCACCGTACGGTCGACGCCGACGCCCTGGTGGAGCTGTGCCAGGTGATCGCAGATATCTGAGAAATTTGAAATCCGGAGACAACGGCTCCGTTTCCGGGGATGCCGACTCTGCCATCGTTTCCCCCGTTCGTCCGCACGTTTGCGCTGTTTCCTGTAATCCCAAGTAACGCGTAGCCTGTCATCTGGGGTAAAGCACTGCCGTACCCTGGAAAGAGCAAGAGCCGGTGGGACCGCACGCCCGACACGGGCGGTGTGATCAGAATTCCGTCGAGGTCGACCCTGCTCGGCCCCTCGCCTTGGCGTCTGCAGGGTTTATCGCGGATCGGGCTCCCGAGCGGCCAGGACATCCCGCCTTTTGAACCTCGGATGTTCCGTCACCTTAGGCGTGTGCTACCATCCATGCAGTTGCAGTTGTGGTACCCATAAAACTTGTGTGCGCCTGGCGGGATGTGACCTTCAGGCGCATTTTGTTTTTCCGGCCATCTCCGGAGGGGGCCTCATCCGGCGACGCGGAATCTGTGCAGTGCGGATTCCGGTTCGGCCCCTGCTTAAGGAGATTCAACATGGCTGTCGGAACCGTGAAGTGGTTCAACGCGGAAAAGGGCTTCGGCTTCATCGAGCAGGAGGGTGGCGGCCCCGACGTCTTCGCCCACTACTCGAACATCGCCGCCCGGGGGTTCCGCGAGCTGCACGAGGGCCAGAAGGTGTCGTTCGACATCACCCAGGGCCAGAAGGGTCCCCAGGCCGAGAACATCGTTCTCGTCTGACCCAGGTCCGCATCGTGATTCGGGGTCCGCGCTCGACAAGCGCGGGCCCCGGCTCATGTCCGGGCAGGCGCTCCCTCATGCCGCACCTCGTCGATCCTGCAAGCGCCGCTGCCCGGTCTGGGCAGGTGAGCTTCTGACGAGGACGGATTAAGATCCAGGTCCTGCCCGCGCAGGAGGGCGCCGGCGCGTGGACGCCCGCCGAGGTGGCCGCCGACGGAGCCGTACTCGCGCGATGCGCTTCCCCTACGGGGCATCTGTCTCAGAGTTTGTGCAGCTTCTTGTATGGGGTCATGATTCGTTCCTGCTGTGATCCGAAGTCGACGATCACAGCAATCCCATCCTCTACAGCCAAGACCACGCCGAGACCGTACCGATCATGGGTTACCTGGTCGTTCACACTGAACTGCTCGACAGGCGGGGCAGGAGGCGGAGGCTTGAAGGGACTGGTGGGCAGGTGACGGCGGGACGCGCCGCTGGCTGGCTTCATTCCCTCTAGTATGTGCTGCTCGCCGAGCTGTTCACAACCAACCTGTGGCCTTGAGACGCTGTCTTCGTCCCGTGCAACGGTCTGCTTCGGTGGTGGTGGCGCGAGGAAGCTCACCGCAGGTGCCGGCGAAGCGATCCAAACTCCCCACCGGCCCGCGGGGAAGCCCCTGAAAACATTCGCCCCTCGCGGACGGCTGCGGTCGGCATGCGGCCATTTGGTGTTCCAGGACCCGATGACGTCGTTCAACCCGACCCGGCGGATGGGCAGTCAGCTGGCCGAGGTCGCCGGACAGCACCAAGGGCTCAGCCGCTAGCAGGCGTTCGACCGGGCGGTGGAACGGCTGCGTGCGGTGCGGGTTCCGGCCGCTGAACGCCGCGCGCGGCAGTACCCGCACGAGTTCTCCGGCGGCATGCGGCAACGCGCGATGATCGGCATGGGGCTTATGGGCTCCCCCAAGTTGATCATCGCCGCACCGCGTCGCTTGCTGGCACCCTGTTGCCGCCGACACGCCCGAACCGACGGGCGCTGCGCCGGAGCCGGAGCACGGGCGGCGGGTGGCCGCCGATCGTGAAGGAGTGCTATGAGCGAGCTGCGCTTTGACCAAGTCAGCGTGCGGTACGGTCACCGTCACACTGGCCTCACTGCCGTCGACCGGGTCAGCCTGACGGTTCCGTCCGGGCAGGTCGTCGGGTTGGTCGGCGAATCCGGCTCGGGCAAGTCGACGCTGGCCCGTACCGCAGTGGGGCTCTCGCCGGTCAGTGGCGGCCGGGTGCTGCTCGACGGCACCGACGTACGACGGCAGGCGCGCCGCAACAGGCCGGTCCAGATGGTGCTCCAGGACCCGTCCTCGTCCCTGGACCCGCGGATGACGATCGGTGAATCGATCGCCGAGGCCATGCCGCGCGGCGCGTTCCTTCGCCGGGCCGCCCGAAATGTCGAGGTCTGCCGGCTCTTGGAGCTTGTCAATCTCGGCTCCGACCGTGCCGGCATGCTGCCCGGCCGGCTCTCCGGAGGGCAGCGGCAACGCGTGGCGCTCTCCCGGGCGCTGGCCGGCCGGCCCAAGGTGGTCATCGCCGACGAGATCACCTCGGCGCTGGATGTGTCCGTGCAGGGCGCTGTGCTGAACCTGTGCCGGGACCTGCAACGCGAACTGCGGTTGTCGATGTTGTTCGTCTCGCACAACCTCGCGGTGGTCCGTCACATGTCCGACCTCATCGCCGTCATGTACCTCGGCCGCATCGTCGAAGTCGGCCCGACCGAGGCCGTGGTGACCGATCCACGGCACCCCTACACTCGCGATCTGGTCGACGCTGCACCATCGCGCACCGGAAATCTGCTGGCCGATGAGGTTGCTGCCACAGCCGACGTCGAGCCGCCCGACCCGCACAACCCGCCGACCGGCTGCCGCTACCACCCACGCTGTCCGATCGGACCGGCCATGCGCAGCGACCGACAGATCTGCGTGACCACCGACCCGATCGAGAGCGCCGGCGAGCGGCCGCACGGCGCCGCCTGCCACTTCGCCGGTAGTCCGGCTCTCCCCGACAGAGCCCGCGCATGACCCCCTCATCCCCTTGGTCCGCATCTGGTGGTCGATGCCTGTGAGTTGCTTCGCGGGAAGGTCTACGCGCAAGCCACGAGAACGCAACTGCCGTGCACTCAACCGCACTCGCAGTTCGGGTGAGGGATATCCACGCTCACCGAAAGTCGGACTTCCAGGTCGCCGACACGCGACTGACGATTCGAAACGACACGCACCGGGCCATCTCTGGTTTCTGGAGAGTTTTGCCCGGGTCGTGACTGCTGAGGTCAGCGGGGTGCCATCCGGAGCGCGCCGTCCATCCGGATGACCTCGCCGTTGAGGTAGTCGTGGTGGATGATCGTCAGCGCCAGGTGGGCGTACTCGTCCGGGCGGGCCAGCCTCCGCGGGAACGGAACGCCGCCCGCCAGACCCTCCCGGAACTCCGCGGAGACCGTGGCCAGCATCGGCGTCTCCACGATGCCCGGGGCGATCGTGTTGACCCGGATGCCGTGCTGGGCGAGGTCGCGCGCCGCGGGCAGGGTCAGCCCGACGATGCCGCCCTTGGACGAGGAGTACGCGGCCTGCCCGATCTGCCCCTCGTAGGCGGCGACCGAGGCGGTGTTGACGATCACGCCGCGCTGGCCGTGCTCGTCCGGCTCGGTGCGGGCGATCGCCTCGGCGGCCAGGGCGAGCACGTTGAAGGTCCCGATGAGGTTGACCTGCACGACGCGCGCGTACAGGTCGAGGTCGTGCACGCCGTTCCTGCCCAGGATCCGCGCCGACGGGCCGATGCCCGCGCAGTTGACGACCGCGCGCAGCGGCAGGCCGGCGGCGGCCGTCGCGACGGCGGCCCGCACCTCCTCGGGGCTGGTGACGTCGGTGGGGAGGTACTCCACTCCCGGCACCGGGTCCACGGCGTCGATGCTCTGCTTGAGATCGAACACGAAGACCTCCGCGTCCTCCTTGGCCAGCAACTCGGCGGTCGCGGCGCCGAGGCCGGAGGCCCCGCCGGTGACGATGACTGCGGTGTCGGCGACCTGCATCAGTGCTTCTCCCTGCTGACTGCGGTGATCACGGGTGCGGTGTTCCCGGCGAGCGAGCGGCCGATGACCATGCGCTGGATCTGGTTGGTGCCCTCGAAGATCTGCATGACCTTCGCCTCGCGCATGTAACGCTCCACCGGGAAGTCGCGGGTGTAGCCGTAGCCGCCCAGCACCTGGACGGCGTCGGTGGTGACCTTCATGGCGTTGTCGGTGGCGACCATCTTGGCGATGGACGCCTCCCGGCCGAACGGCAGGCCGAGGTCTTTCAGCCGGGCGGCGTGCAGCGTCATCGCGCGGGCGGTCTGCACGGCCGCCTCCATGTCGGCCAGCAGGAACGCCAGGCCCTGGTGCTCGACGATCGGCCTGCCGAACGTCGAGCGCTCCTTCGCGTACGCCACGGCGTGGTCCAGGGCGCCCTGGGCCAGGCCGGTGGCGACGGCGGCGATGCCCAGCCGGCCGGAGTCGAGGGCGGCCAGCGCGATGCCGAGACCGTCGCCCTCCGCGCCGATCCTGCGCTCGGCCGGCACCCGCACGCCGTCCAGGCGCATCGTCGCGGTCGGAGAGGCGGTCAGGCCCATCTTGTGCTCGGGCGGGTCGGCGCTCAGGCCCTCGGCGCCGGCCGGGACGAGGAAGCAGGAGATGCCCCTGCGGTCGTCCGAGGTCCGTGCCATCACCGTGTAGAAGTCGGCGCGCCCGCCGTGCGTGGTCCACGCCTTCGCGCCGGTGAGCACGTAGTCCTCGCCGTCACGGACGGCGCGGGTGGTCATGGCGGCGGGGTCGGAGCCGGCGTGCGGCTCGCTCAGGCAGTACGCGCCGAGCAGTTCGCCGCCGAGCATGTCGGGCAGCCAGGCCCGCCGCTGCTCGTCGGTGCCGAAGTTGAACAGCCCGAAGCATGACAACACGTGCACGCTGGTGCCGACGGCGACGCTGGACCAGACCCGGGCGACCTCCTCCAGCACCTGCAGGTACACCTCGTAGGGCTGACCGCCGCCGCCGTACTCCTCGGGGTACGGCAGGCCGAGGACGCCCATCGCGCCGAGCGTGCGGAACACGTCGCGCGGGAAGTCCTCGTCCGCCTCGGCCTTCGCGACCCGGGGGGCCAGCTCCCCGTCGGCGAGGTGCCGGACGATCTCGATCAGGTCGGCACTCTCTTCGCTTGGCATGACACGCGATGCGGGCATCGAAGCTTCCTTAGAGTACGGAATGGAGTACCAAAGTATCAGAAACTGTACTGATCGCCAGGGGCTGCCGTAGAGTCGGTGCCATGCCGTCGCCCGACAGGACTCGCACCCGGCGCGAGGAGACACTGGCGCAGCTCCGCGAGCTGTTCCTGGCCGAGGGATTCGCGTCGTTCAACATCGGCGACCTCGCCGAGCGGCTGCGCTGCTCCCGGACCACCCTGTACGCGGTGGCGCCCAGCAAGGAGCAGATCGTGGTGGCCGCCGTCCGCTCGTTCTTCAAGGCGGCGGCCGAGCGCATCGAGGCCCGGGTCGCCGCCTCCGGCGACCCGGCCCGGCAGCTCGCCGTCTACCTGGAGGCCGTCGCCGCGGAGCTGCAGCCCGCCTCGGCCGCGTTCCTCGCGGACGTGGCCGCCTTCGGCCCGGCCAACGAGGTCTACCAGGAGAACACCCGCTACGCGGCGGAGCGGGTGCAGAGCCTGGTGACGGAGGGGGTCAGGGCCGGGGTGCTGCGCCCGATCCACGCGTCGTTCGTGGGGGCCGCGGTGGCCGAGGTCATGAACTCCATCCAGCGCGGCGCCATCCAGTCGGCCACCGGGTTCGACGCCGCACAGGCCTACCGGCACCTCGCCGACCTGGTCCTCGCCGGCCTGACCACCGCACCGGTGGACGAGCAGGCGGTCACCGGGACCTGGGTGCGGTACGAGGTCGCCGACGGGGTGGCGACCATCGAGCTCGACCGGCCGGAGTCCTCGAACGCGCTGGACCTGCCCATGGCGCGTGCGCTCGGCGACGCCGCCGAGGCCGCGGCGGCCGACCCGGGGGTGCGCTGCGTGCTGCTGCTCGGCCGCGGCCGCAACTTCTGCGCCGGCGGGGACGTCACCGCGATGCACGGCGCCGCGGACCGCGCCGGCTACGTGCTGGAGCTGGCCCGGACGGCGCACCGCGCGGTGCTGACCCTTGCCCGTCTGGAGGTCCCCGTCGTGGCCGCCGTCCAGGGCGCGGCGGCGGGCGCCGGACTGGCCCTCACCCTGGTGGCCGACGTGGTGCTCGCCGGCGAGTCGGCGACGTTCCTGACCGCGTACGCCCAGGCGGGGCTGACCCCGGACTGCGGCACGTCCTGGCTGCTGCCGCAGGTGGTGGGGCTGCGCCGGGCGCTCGCCCTGACGTTGACCGATCGCCGACTGACGGCGGGGGAGGCCGCCGACTGGGGGCTGGTCACCGACGTCCACCCCGACGAGGAGCTCGCCGAGTCGGCCCGGCAGGCCGCGGCGCGGATCGCGGCCGGGCCGTTCCCGGCGCTCGGCCGGACCCGGCGCCTGCTCCGGGACGCCCCGGCGCGGTCGCTGGCCGACCAGCTCGACATCGAGGCCGCGACGATCGCCGAGGCCGCCGCGTCCGCCGCGGCCGGGGCCCGGCTCGACGCGTTCGTGAACGGCAAGCGCAAGTAGAGAGGCGGGAACCCGATGAAGGACGGCCCCCTGGCGGGACTGCGAGTGGTGGAACTGGCCGGGCTCGGCCCGGCCCCGCACGCGGCCATGGTGCTCGCCGATCTCGGCGCCGACGTGGTCCGGATCGAACGGCCGGCGGGCCGCGGGCTCCGGCTCGGCGCCCCGGACGCGACCGACGCCGTGCTGCGCGGCCGGCGCCCGGTCCACGCCGACCTGAAGTCCGCCGGCGGGCGGGCCGTCGTCCTCGGCCTCGCCGAACGCGCGGACGTGCTGATCGAGGGCCTGCGCCCCGGCGTGGTCGAACGGCTCGGCGTGGGCCCGGACACCTGCCTGGCCCGCAACCCCGGCCTGGTCTACGCCCGGATGACCGGGTGGGGCCAGGACGGGCCGTGGGCCGGCCAGGCCGGCCACGACATCAACTACATCGGCCTGACCGGCGCGCTGCACGCCATGGGCCGCGCCGACCGGGCCCCGGCGCCGCCGCTCAACCTGGTCGGCGACTTCGGCGGCGGGTCCATGCTGCTGCTCGTCGGCGTGCTGGCCGCGCTGTTCGAACGGTCCCGGTCCGGCCGTGGCCAGGTGGTCGACGCCGCCATGGTCGACGGGACCGCGCTGCTCAGCCAGATGACCCTCGCCCTGCGCGGCATGGGGGCCTGGCGCGACGAACGGGAGGGCAACCTGCTCGACGGCGCCGCGCCCTTCTACGACACCTACACCTGCGCCGACGGCGGGTTCGTCGCGGTGGGCGCGCTGGAGCCGCACTTCTACGCGGCGCTGCTGGCCGGGCTGGACATCGACCCGGCCGAGCTGGGCGAGCAGAACGACCCGGCCAGCTGGCCGGCGATGCGCAAGCGGTTCACCGCCGCGTTCGCCTCCCGCACCCGCGACGAGTGGGCCGCGCACTTCGCCGGCACCGACGCGTGCGTCACCCCGGTGCTCAGCTTCGCCGAGGCCCCCGGCCACCCGCACCTGGCGGCCCGTGGCACGTACGCCGAGGCGGACGGCGTGGTCCAGGCGGCCCCGGCGCCCAGGTTCTCCCGCACCCCGGCCGCCCCGGTGGCCCCGGTGCCGCGGGCGGCGGCTGACGCGGCGGACGTGCTGCGCGAGTGGGGGCAGCCGGGCGACTGACCGCCCGGTGGCACCGGAACCGGCCGCCGACCCGCGGTGTGCGTGGCCTCATAAGCCGCACTGCGCGCAACGGCCGGTGCGACCTCCGGTGCCGGGAGCGGCCACACCGCAGTGCCGACCCGGGTCAGGCCGCCGGCAGGAACCCCGGCAGCCGGTGGCGGATGATCTCCTCGGCGTCCGCGACGATCCGGTCCACCACGTTCCGGCAGCTGTCCACCTCGGTGATGAGCCCCTGGGCCTGGCTGGCCCACCACAGCCCGTCCTCCATGTCGCCCGCCCCGAGGACGCGTTCCCGTCCCCGTACCCCCGAGGCGAGGTGGGCGACGTCCTCGAAGGACGAGCCCGGCCGGCGTGAGATCTCGGCGATCTCCTCCGACACCGAGTTGCGCGCCACCCGCGCCGAGTTGTGGAACTCGCGGAAGACGATGATCGAGTCCCGTTCGGAGTTCGCCACGATCTGCCGCTTGACGTTGTCGTGGACGGGCGCCTCGGTCGTCGCCATGAACCGGGTGCCCATGTTCGCCGCGCACGCCCCGAGGGCCAGCGCCGCCACCAGGCCGGCGCCGGTGGCGATGCCGCCGCTGGCGATGACCGGGACGTCCAGCGCCCGGCTGGCCGCGGCGATGAGCACGAGGCCGCCGATGTCGTCCTCGCCGGGGTGGCCGGCGCACTCGAAGCCGTCGATGCTGACCGCGTCCACGCCGAGCGCCTGCGCCTTGACGGCGTGCCGTACCGCGACCGCCTTGTGGATGACCTTGATCCCGGCGGCCTTGAAGTCGGGCAGATGCGCGTCCGGGTTGCCGCCGGCCGTCTCGACGACCGTGATCCCCGACTCGATGATCGCCGCCCGGTACTCGTCGTAGGGGACCGGGCGGATGGTGGGCAGGATGGTGAGGTTCACCCCGAACGGCTGGTCGGTCAGCTCGCGGGTGCGCTTGATCTCCAGGGTGAGCGCCTCGGGCGTCGGCTGGGTCAGCGCCGTCAGGAACCCGAGGGCGCCGGCCTCGGCGACGGCCGCGATCAGTTCGGCCCGGCCCAGGCCGGTCATCCCGCCGCACAGCAGCGGGTGCCGCACGCCGAAGGTCTCGGTGAAGGAGGTAGTGATCATTTCAGCGGTGGCTTTCGTCTCGAACGGTGGTCCGGCCGCGGACCCGGGCCGGGGTGGACAGGGGGCGTTCAGGCCGCTGCGGGGCCGCCGAGCCGGGCCAGGACCTCCGCGATCGACTCGGCGGGATCCCCGGCCGTCCAGCCGGTGACCGGGGTGAGGGCTTCCGGCGCATACACGCCGAGATCGGTGCCGTCGAAGCGGACGATCCGGCCGGTCACGCCGCGGGTGGCGTCGCTGAGCAGCGCGACCACCACCGGCGCCACGTCTCCGGGCGCGCCCAGCGCGGGCCGGTCGGGCCGGGTGTCCAGCGCCGCCATGCCGGTCTCGGCCAGCGGCGACACGGCGTTGACCCGGATGCCGGCGGACGCGCAGTCCCGCGCCCAGCCGGCGGTCATCGCGGCCACCGCTCCCTTCGTGGCGCCGTAGGCGCTCATGCCGGGGATGCCGAACCGGGCGCCGGACACGACCGTGACGATCGACCCGCCGGCGCCCCGCCGGACCATCGCCCGCATGGCGTGCACCGCGGCGAACTGCACACCGAGCACGTTGACCTCGGCGATCCGCCGCAGCCGCGCCTCGTCCTCCTCCCACGGCGAGGCGTGGTGGGTGATCCCGGCGTTGGCGACGAGGCCGTCGAGCCGGCCGAACTCCAGCTCCGCCGTCCCGGCCAGCCGGGCCGCCACCTCCCACGACCCGGCGGAGCCCGGTTCCGCCACCGCGTGCCCGCCGGCGGCGGCGATCTCCGCGGCCACGGCGCGCGCGGCGGCCGCGTCCACGTCGTTGACCACGACCCCGGCGCCGTGGGCCGCGCACGCGAGCGCGTAGGCGCGGCCCAGGCCCCTCCCGGCGCCCGTCACGACGACGCAGCGCCCGTCCAGCAGGCCGCCCATCAGTCGGTTTCCGGGTCGAACAGCTCGACCACCGCGGCCTTGTTGATCTTGCCGGTCGGGTTGGTCGGCAGCGAGCGGACCACCCGCAGCAGCTCCGGCTGCTTGTGCCGGGCCAGCCCCTGGCCGGTCACCGCGCGGCCGACCTCCTCCAGGGTCAGGTCCTCCCGGTCCGAGACGACGGCCGCGCCGATCCGCTCACCGAGCCGGCCGCCGGGCACCGGGACGATCGCCACGGCCGCCACGTCGGGGTGCCTGACGATGGCGTCCTCGATCTCCCTGGCCGAGAACTTCTCGCCGCCGCGGTTGATGACGTCCTTCAGCCGCCCGGTGATCCGCACCTGCCCGTCGGCGGCCAGCGAGCCGAGGTCCCCGGTGCGGAACCAGCCGTCGGGGGTGAACGCGTGCGCGTTCAGCTCCTCGCGCACGTAACCGAGCATCATCTCCGGGCCGTGCAGCAGCAGTTCGCCCACCTCGCCCGGCTCGACGTCCCGACCCGAGGGGTCCACGGCGCGCAGCTTCACGCCCGGCGCGAGCCGGCCGTCGGTCTCCGCCCGGAACTCCAGCGGGTCCAGCTCGTTGGGCAGCGTCGCGGTGGGCAGCTCGGTCATGCCCCACGCCCGGTACGCCGCGATGCCCAGCTCGTCGGCGCGCCGGATGAGGGCCGGCGGCACCGCCGCGCCGCCGCAGCAGTACTGGCGCAGCGGCGACCGGTCCCGCCCCTCGGCGGCGTACACGTCGAGCAGCTCGCGCAGGAACGGCGTGGCGCCGGCCATGTAGGTGGCACCGGTACGGTCGGCCAGCTCGGCGCACACGGCCGGGTCCCACCGTTCCATCAGCACCGCGGTGGCCCCCACCCAGCAGGGGATCATGAAGCCCTGCAGCAGGCCGGTGATGTGCGTGATGGGGGAGGCCATCACCATGCGGTCGCGGAACGTCAGGCCCCACTCCACGACGGTCGTCCGCAGCTCGTGCCGCAGGCCCGCCACGGAATGCACCACGCCCTTGGGCTCGGACTCGGTGCCCGAGGTGAACAGCACCAGGCAGGGGTCCGCGGGGGCGGCGGGCTCGATCCCGGACGGCAGCGCGCCGGGGCCCTCCCCGCCCGCCGCCCGCCAGCCCGCCGACCGGCCGGTGGTGAGCAGCCGTGCGGCGGGTTCGTGCGAGATGTCGCGCAGCGCCTCGTCGAACTCGTCCGGGTAGGCCCGGCGCCGGTCGTCGGCGTACGTGACGATGGCCGCCGGCCGGATCTGGTCCAGCACGGTGCGGATCTCGCGCGGGCCGTACAGCGGCACGATCGGACTGCTGATCGCCCCGATCCGCCAGATCGCCGCCGCGACGGCGACGGCGTCCGGGCCGGTCGGCAGCAGCCAGCAGACGGCGTCACCCGGCCGTACCCCGCCGGCGATCAGGGTTCGCGCGACCGCGGCGGACTTGGCGGCCAGCTCGGCGAAGCTCGTCTCACCGTGCGTGGTGATGATCGCCGGTCGGTCCGGCCACCGCGTCGCGCCGTGGTCCAGCAGGTCGCCGATCCGCTCCTCGGTGAGGAAGCCCCGGCGGCGCCAGACGTCCGCGAGCTCGGGGGCGACCACCCGCGGCCTGCGGTTCCAGTCGGCTGTCCTCACGACGTCGTCCACTTCGGTTCGCGCTTGTCCAGGAAGGCGGCCGGGCCCTCGACGGCGTCCGGATGGTACCGGTGCCGCCGGATCAGTTCCCAGCCGAGATCCATGTCGGTGGCGATGAGCCGTTCCTCGAACGTGCGCAGCACCCGGCGGCTGAGCCGCACCGCCTCCGGCGAGTTCCGCCCGATCATCGCGGCCAGCTCCATCCCCCGGTCGACGAGCGCGTCCGGCTCGACGACCTCGGAGACGAGACCGGCGCGCTCGGCCCGTTCGGCCGACAGCGACTCGTGCCGGCCGAGCAGGACGAGGCGGGTCAGCAGGTCCGGCCGCATCCGCAGCCGCAGCTGCAGCGGTTCCAGCGCGGACACCTGGCCGACGCTGACGTGCGGGTCCAGGAAGCGGGCCGCCGGCGACGCGATGCAGATGTCGGCGTCCGCCACGAAGTGCAGGCCGCCTCCGGCGCACACCCCGTTCACCGCGACGATCACCGGTATCCCCAGGCGTGGTCCGGGCAGGAAGTCGAGCTCCTCGGCCGCGGTGTCGCCCACCTTCACCCTCGGCACCGAGAGCATGGACACGTCCGCCCCGGCGCAGAACGCCTTGCCCGCGCCGGTGAGCAGCACCGCGCGCAGCTCCGGCGCCCCGGCCGCCGCCCGCCACAGGTTCGCCAGCCCGTCCATGAGCTCGTCGTCGAGGGCGTTGGCGGACTTCGGACGGTTGAGGGTCACGACCAGCGTCCCGCCGACGACCGTGCTGAGCAGCACCCCATCCGCACGTTCCAGGCCTGCTCGGCCGCTCTTCCCCGACACGGGCGCCTCCCCACGGGCGCCGAGACGCCCTTCTTGACTGTCATCCAAATCATATATACGTTTCGCGCCATGGTGAAGAGAGACGTCACGTCACGCGCCGGGAGTGGGTCCCCCCATGCATGAGTTCCTCCAGACGGTGCTCGTGCCGGGCCTGGCGGACGGCGCGATCTACGGGTTGGTTGCGGTCGGCTTCGCCACGCTGTTCACGACGACCGGCGTCATCAACTTCGCCCACGGGCAGATGGTGATGCTCATGCCCATGTCGGTGCTGGTGGCGGTGGGCGCCGGCCTGCCGGTCTGGCTCGCCTACGTGGCCGCGCTCGCCGTGATGGTGGTGGTGGCGCTCACCGTCGAGTGGACCGCGGTGCGGCCGTTCGTGCAGTCGGGCCAGTCCGCCTCCTGGCTGCTGTCCACCCTCGCGGTCAGCGTGGTCCTGGCCGAACTGCTGGCCGTCCCCTACAGCGGGGAGTCCCGCAACTTCACGTACGGCGTCAGCAAGCACCGGTTCGACCTGGCCGGCCTGGCGGTGTCGCCCGCCGAGCTGACCGCGGTCGCCGCGCTGTTCGTCGTCGCCGGGTTGCTCGTCGTGTTCTACCGGCGCACCCGGATCGGGCTGGAGTTGCGCGCGATCGCCGACGATCTCGACGGCGCGGAGGCGATCGGCATCTCCCGGGCCCGCGCCTCGCAGATCGCCACGGTGCTGTCCGCGCTGGTCGCCGCGGTGACCGGGGTGCTGGTGGCCTCCACCCAGCTCGTCACCCCGTCGCTGGGGCTGTCGTACACCTTCTACGGGTTCGTGGCCACCGCGATCGGCGGCATGGGCAGCATCGGCGGCGCCGTCGTCGGCGGCTTGGTCATCGGCGTGGTCAGCCAGTTCGCCGGGGTCCACGTCGGCAGCCTCACGGTGAACCTGGCGGTGTTCCTGCTGCTGGTCGTCGTCTACGTGGTGCGCCCGCACGGCCTGTTCGGCGCGGCACCGGTGCGGGCGGTGTGATGTCGTACCGACTCTCCGCCCTGTCCCGGACCCTGCGCGCCGCGGCGGCACGCGGCCGCGACGCCACCCCCGCGCCCGTCCGGCGGGTGCTCGCCAGGCCCGCCGCGCACGGCGCGGCGCTGCTGGTCGTTGCGACGGCGCTGCTGGCCCTGTGGGGCCCGCTGTCCTACAACGGCTACGTCCTGCAACTGGTGTGCCTGTACGCGGTCGCCACGCTGGGACTCAACATCACCACCGGCTACGCCGGCGCGCTGTCCCTCGGGCAGGGCGCGTCGTTCGCCATCGGAGCCTACGTCACCGCCATCCTGGTGGTCTCGCACGGCTGGCCGATCTGGGCGGCGCTGCCGGTCGCCGCGCTGGCCGGGCTCGCCGCCGGGGCGCTGGCCGGGTTCCCGGCCGGACGGCTGGGCGCGATCGGCCTGGCCATGATGTCGCTCGGCCTGATGCTCGTCGTCAACGACATGCTCATCCAGTTCCAGTCGGTGACCGGCGGCAACAACGGCCTGGCCGGCATCGACGCCCGGTTCTGGTTCGGCGGCGAGCCGGTCTCGACCCCGTGGGTCGTGGCGATCGTGATCGTCGTCGTGGCGAGCGTCAGCTACTGGCTGCACGCCCGGTACCGGACGTCCCGCCTGGGCCGGGCCACCGTAGCGGTCCGCGACGAGCCGATCGGCGCGTCCGCGCTCGGTGTCTCCGGCTACCTCACCAAGGTCGTCGCCTTCGCCGCCGGGTCCGCGCTGGGCGCGCTCAGCGGAGGGCTGTTCTCCTACCTGTCCGCCTACATCTCGCCGGACGCCTTCTCCTCCAACCTGTCCATCCTGTTCCTGGTCATGGTGGTGCTCGGCGGCAGCGGCTCCCGGCTCGGCCCGGTCGCCGGCGCGGTGCTGCTCGTGCTGATCCCGCTGCGCCTCGACGCGTACCCGCACCTGAACAACCTGCTGTACGGCGCGCTGCTCATCGTGCTCATGCGGCTGCGGCCGCGCGGCCTGTTCAGCCGCACCGCGGCGCCCGCCCCCCAGGCGCTGCGCGACCTGGCCGCCACTCCGGAGGTGGAGGTGCCGGAGCGCGCGCCCGGCGAGCCGATCCTGAAGGTCACCGACCTGCGGCGCAGCTTCGGCGGCGTGGACGCGCTCGGCGGGGTGTCGATGGAGCTGCGGCGCGGCGAGATCGTCGGCCTCATCGGGCCGAACGGGTCGGGCAAGACGACGCTGCTCAACGTCGTGTCCGGGCACTACCCGCCGACCGCCGGCCGGATCACCCTGCACGGGACGGACCTCGGCGGCCTGGGCGCCGCCGCCGTCGCCAAGCGCGGCGTGTCCCGCACCTTCCAGACCCCCAAGACGTTCCCCGGCATGAGCATCGAGGAGCACCTCGCGCTCCCGGCCGTCCACGGGGAACGTGACGAGGCGATGCGGGACGCCTGCCGGCGCGGCGCGCTCACCCTGCTGGAGCTCGGCGGCCTCGACCCGCACGACCCGGCCGCCGGCACCCGGGAGAGCCGGGTGATGAGCCACGGCCAGCTCCGCTTCCTTGAGGCCGCCATGGCCCTCGGCACCTGTCCGGAGGTCCTCCTCCTGGACGAACCCGCGGCCGGGCTGTCGGCCGCGGAGATCGAAGGATTCGAGCGCGTCGTCAGTGACGTCGCCGCAGCGGGAGTGGCCGTCGTGATCGTCGAACACCACCTGGACATGATCAGCCGCCTGGTCGACCGGGTCGTCGTCCTCGACCTCGGCAAAGTGCTGTGGGAGGGCGAGCCCGGGGACCTGCACAGCGTGGACAGCGTCCGCGCCGCGTACATGGGGGTCGCGTGAACGGCGGCCGGCTCAAGGTGGACGCGCTGCGCGTCCGGTACGGCGGCGTCACCGCCGTCGAGGACCTGTCCCTCACCGTCGAGCCCGGCGCCTGCCTGGCCCTGCTGGGCGCCAACGGCGCCGGGAAGACCTCCACGCTGCGCGGCATCGGCGGGCTGGAGTCGGCCGGCGGCGGGATCTGGCTGGACGACCTGCGCCTCGACAACCTCCCGGCGAGCAGGCGGGCCCGGGCCGGGCTCGGCCACGTGCTGGAGGGCCGGCACGTGTTCAAGAGCCTGTCGGTGGCCGAGAACCTCCGGGTCGCCGCGGCCCGCGCGGCCCGCAAGCCCGAACTCGACCCGCTCGACCTGCTGCCCGAGCTGCGCCCGATGCTGCAGCGCCTCGCGGGCGGCCTGTCCGGCGGCCAGCAGCAGATGCTCGCCATCGCCCGCGCGGTGGCCGGCGCACCCCGCGTGATCATGCTGGACGAGCCCACGAACGGCCTGTCGCCCAAGCTGGTCGGCCGGACCATCGAGATCCTCGCCGACCTGCGCGACGCCGGGTTCGCCGTCCTGCTGGTCGAACAGCGGGTCGAGGTCGCCCAGAAGCTGGAGGCGGACGTCGTGGTGCTGCGGCACGGGCACGTCGCGCACCGGGTGCGCGGCACCGACCCGGAACTGCCCGACCTGCTGCAGGCCGCCTACCTCTCCTGACCCACCCCCACCCCCAGGAAACGCCCAGGAAACCCCCAGGAAGGACGACCCCCCATGAGGACACGTGCCACAGTGGGCACAGCCATGGTGTGCGCGGCGCTGCTCGCGCTCGCCGCGTGTGGCGACGGCGGATCCTCCGGCGGCCAGGCCGAAGGCTCCACCATCAAGATCGGTTTCGTCGGGGCGCTCACCGGCCCGCTCTCCCCGAGCGGTCAGAACTCGCTCGCCGGGCTCAAGGCCGGCGCCGAGTACGTGCAGCAGCACAACCCCGGCACGAAGATCGTGATCGAGCAGCGGGACACCAAGGGCGAGCCGACCGCGGCCGTCGCCGCCACCCGGGCCCTCGCCCAGGACGGCGTGTCCGCGCTGTACTTCACCACCGAGGCGTTCCCGCCCGTGCAGGACGTGCTCAACCAGGTGAAGGTGCCCGGCGACACCGCCGGCGGCATCGGCTCGATCGCGGCCGACGTCGGCGACTCCAAGCGGTACAAGTACGCGTTCAGCACCGGCGCCGGCACCTCCGGCGAGACCTCGATCACGCCGCTGCTGGCGTACGCGGCGTCGGCCGGCAAGACGGTCGCCATGCTCGACGACTCCTCGGCCTTCGGCACCTCGCAGACCAAGGACACGCTCGCCATCGCGCAGAGCCAGTTCCCGGACGTGAAGATCGTGCACGAGAGCTTCCCGAACACCGCCTCGGACGTGACCGCGCAGCTCACCAAGCTCAAGGACTCGGGCGCGGAGTCGCTCATCGTCTGGTCGTACGGCGCACCGCTGGTCGCCACCATGTCCAGCCTGAACAAGATCGGCTGGAACCCGCAGATGTCCGCGGTGCTCGGCATCGGCGACCCGGCGACCACCGAGCTCATCCCGGAGGGGATGAAGAAGACCCTCGCCGCCGGGCCCATCGCCAAGACGTTCCTGTCGTCCTCGACCGGCGACGCGTCGATCACGGCGGACTTCGTCAAGCTCTACCTCAAGGCCAAGGGCAAGACCGAGTTCAACGCCCTCGACTCGGTGGGCGCGGTCTCCTTCGACTGGGCGCTGCTGGTGACCCAGGCGTCGCAGCAGGCCAAGTCCACCGAGGCCGACGCGATCAAGAAGGCGCTCGTCTCCGGGGGAACCTTCCAAGGCGCCAACGGCACGTACACGTTCGGTCCTGACAAGCGCATCGGAATCGATGCCGACCAGCTCGGCGTCTTCGTACCCGCTCAGCCGTGCCCGGACGGCAAGTGTGTCGAAGCCGCCGTGAGTGCGGGGGAGTAATGCCCGAGGAGACCTCAGTGGATCTCCGGCTGGGAACGCGGGCGGACGCGTTGCGCGTCCGCCTGCGGGCCCTGCTGGCGGAGCTCCTCCCCGACGACTGGACGACGTCGTTCTCGCCGGACCCGGCGGTCCAGTCGGTGGTGACCAGGGTCGTCGAGCGTCTCGCCGAGGAGCAGCTCCTCACGCTCAGCTGGCCCGAGGAGTACGGGGGCGCCGGCACCGACATCTGGCAGCAGGCCGTCCTGCGGGAGGAGATGTGGGCGCACTTCGAGCCCCGCGGACCGCAGTACATGGGCCTGAACTGGGTCGGGCCGGTGATCATGGAGGTCGGCACGCCGGAGCAGAAGGCCGTCCACCTGCCCGCCATCTCCTCCGGCACGGCCGTGTGGTGCCAGGGGTTCAGCGAACCCGGCGCGGGCTCCGACCTCGCCTCGCTGCAACTGAACGCCGAGCTCCATGACGGCGAGTGGGTGCTGAACGGCCAGAAGATCTGGACCTCGTACGCGGGACTGGCGCAGTGGTGCTTCCTCGCCGCCCGCAGCGGCAGGGGGGCGGCCAAGCACGACGGCATCACCGTCTTCCTGGTGCCGATGGACTCACCCGGCATCCGGGTCGTCCCGATCGACTCGATCATGGGGGAGCAGCACCTCAACGAGGTGTTCTTCGACGACGTCCGGGTCGGCCCCGGCGCGGTGCTCGGCGAGGTCGGCCGCGGCTGGGACGTCATCCGGCGGGTGATGAAGCACGAGCGGATCGGCATCTCCCGGTACGCCCGGGACGAGCGGGTGCTCGCCGCGCTGGCGGGTCACCCGTCCCTGGCCGAACCGGCCGCGCTGCACGAGTACGCCCGCGCACTGGTGCACGCCCGGGTGGCCCGGCTGCTCAACTACCGCGCCGTCGCGCTGAACGACGCCGGCCGGCTCACCGACCGGGAGGCCTCCACCGCGCGGCTGGCCTCCATCCAACTCGACCAGGAGGTGGCTCAGCTGGCTCTCGACGTCTCCGGCGCCGACGCCCTCGTTCCCGACCCGTCGGCTGGCCTGCTCGGCCACGTCGAGGACGTGTTCCGGTACGCCCGTTCGGCGACCATCGCGTCCGGCACCATCGAGGTGCAGCGCATGCTCGTCGCCCGGTCGTCGATCGAGGGGGACCGGCGTGCGTCGTGACTGGCCACAGGCGGCCGTCGCCTACCAGGAGAGCGTGACCAGGGCCCTCGACGCGCTGGGCGGGGTGGACCTCGCGCGCGCCGCCGAGGCGGACCGGACCCGGCGGGAGGCGCTCGTCGCGCCCGCCCTGGACCGGCTCGACCTGCGCGGCCTCGACCCGTGGGGCGAGGAGGACGAGTCGGCCGCCGTCATGCTGGCGGCCCGGGCGGCGGGCGCCGTCGTGCTGCCCTGGCCGCTGGCGCACGAGCTGGCCGTACCCGCGGACCTGCGCGGTGACGTCGGCGGCGTCCACCTGACCTCGGGGGACACCGAACGGCTGGACCACGCGGACCTGCTGCGCGACGCGGTCGCCGTCGACCTGGACCGGGGTGTCGCCCGCCGGGTGACGGCCGGTGCGCCGCGCCCGGCGCCGCTGGACCCGTTCGCGTCCGACGTCGTCCTCGGCGCCGAGGTGCCAGGCGTGGACGCGGCGCGGGTCACGGCGATGCGCATGCTGCTCGACGCCTTCTGGGTCGCCGGCGCGCTCGCCGCCGCCGTCGAGCTGGCGGTGACGCACGCCCGGGACCGGCAGCAGTTCGGCAAGCCGATCGGCAAGTTCGGCGAGATCCGGTGGCGCGTCGCGGACATCTCCCTCGCGCTCGACGGGCTGGAGGAGCTGGCGCTGCACGCGTGGTGGCTCGTCCGCCGGGGCGAGGCGCGGTCCGCCGACCTGCTGGCGCTGCGGGTGCAGATGATCGAGGGGGCGAACACGGTGCTGGCCAACGGGCACCAGGTGCTGGGCGCCATGGGCCTGTGCGAGGAGCACGACCTCACCGTGATCGACCGCCACCTGCAGAGCGTGCTGCACCGGCCGGCCGGGCGGATCAGGTCGACCGACCTGCTGGCGCGGGCCGTCGCCGCTGAGGGGTTCGACGGCATCTACCCGGTGGCCGCGTGGCGGTAGCCCGCAAAGGGAAAGGCCGGCCAGGTCCAGGACCTGGCCGGCTTTCGCGTACCGGTTCGTGGTCTCCGGTCAGTCCCGGGGATCCATGCGCGGGTTGCCGTACTCGTCCAGCACCTGGACCGGCGGGGCGTCGTCCGAGGCGACGTACAGCTGCGACACCTCCAGGTGCGCCCGCATGAGCTTGCCGGCCAGCGCCGCGTCCCCCGCCTCGATGGCCTTCTCGATGGCGCCGTGCGCCCGCAGCACCGCGTGCCGCCGGTCCACCGCCGGGTAGCTCGCCTCGTCGGACGCCCGGCGGGCCCACCCCCGCTCCTGCACGCTCCAGACGCTCTCCAGCATCCCGACGACCACCCGGAGCGTCTCGTTGCCGGCCGCGTCCACCAGCCCCTCGTGGAACCTGACCGACGCCCCGGTGAACGCCGGCCCGTCCTCCACGACCTGCGCGGCCTCGTCGTTGAGCTGCCGGAGCCGTTCGGCGACGGCCGCGTGGTCGTCCCGGCGGGCCGCGTGCTCCGCGCACAGCGGCTCCAGCAGGTTGCGGGCCGCCGCCAGGTCCCGCATGGAGGTGGTGCGCGCGTGCAGCAGCAGCCCCATGTGGTAGGCGGCGGACCCGGGGGTCGGGGCCTTGATGACGGTGCCGCCGCGCTTGCCGCGGCGGACGACCACCAGCCCCTCCGTCTCGAGGATGCGGAACGCCTCGCGGAGGCTCGGCCGGCTGACCGGGTACTCCTGGAGCAGCACCGGCTCCGTGGGCAGTTCCGCCCCGTCGGCGAGATCACCTTCCAGGATGCGCAGCCTGAGCTGCGCCGCCAGGGCCTCGGCCACCCGGGGTGTCCGCAACGGCATGCGGCGGGGGCGTGGTGGGATCTCGGACTCGGTCATCAGAGTGTTTCACCGCCGTCGATGAAGATGGTCTGACCGGTGATGAACGAAGCGAGGTCCCCCGACAGGTGGACGGCCAGCGCCCCCAGCTCCCTGGGGTCGCCGGTGCGCCGCATCGGGATGCGCTCCTTCAGCCAGGCCTGACCTTCGGGACTGTCGTGAAGAGCCTGCGTCATGCTGGTGCGGAAGTGCCCCGGAGCGATGGTGTTGACGGTGACGCCGAACGCCGCCCACTCCTTGGCGAGCGCCCGGGTGAGCTGGGCGATGGCGCCCTTGGCGACCTGGTAGCTCACCGTCAGGTTGGCCGAACGGGCGACGCTGCTCGACGCGATGTTGATCACCCGGCCGCGCCCCCGCTCCAGCATCCCCGGTACGAATGATCTCACGAGGTGGAGCGACCCGCGGACGTGCGTGTCCAGCACCGAGTCCCACTCCTCGTCGGTCATGGCGACGCCGGCCGGCCCCGAGCCGGGCTGCCCCACCTTCTCCCCGGACGCCTCGTCCACGGGCAGCGGGACGACCGGCCGCTTGACCAGGTTGCCGGCGTTGTTCACCAGGATGTCGACGCCACCCACCTCGGCCAGCACCGCGTCGCGCAGCCGGTCCAGGTCGGCGGAGCTGCGGATGTCGGCGGGGAAGGCGTACGCCTGGCCGCCCGCGGCCTTGATCTCCGCCGCGAGGCTCTCCAGCTCCTCGGCGTTGCGGGAGACGCCGCACACCACGGCGCCCGCCCCGGCCAGCGCGGTGGAGATCGCCCGGCCCAGTCCGCGCCCGGCCCCGGACACGACGGCTGTCCTGCCCAGCAGGGGGTGGGTGTCTGTCATTGCGTGCCTTTCGGTAGTCCGAGCGTACGCTCCGCGATGATGTTGCGTTGGATCTCCGACGTGCCGCCGTAGATGGTGGCGGCCAGCGATTCGAGGCGCTCGTCGAAGAGGGCGGGGTCGTCGAACGCCCGCGCCCCTGCGGTCTCCAGCGACAGCAGGGCCGCGCGCTGCACCGACTCCGAGCCGAGCAGCTTGAGGATCGACGACGCGGGGGACGGCAGGCCCGCCCACAGCTGGGCGGCGGTCCGCAGCCCGGTCAGCCGCACCCCCTCCGCGTCCGCCAGCGACCGGCCCAGCCGGACGAGCTGGTGCTCCGACAGTTCCGGCGCCGTCAGCGTGGGTTCCAGCGCCCGGGTGGTCTCCAGCCAGGTGTTGATCCAGATCATGTCCCGCTCGTGTTCGAGGCTGGACATGGCCACGCCCCAGCCGCCGTGCAGCGGGCCGAGCAGCGCCTCCTCGGGCACCTTCACGTCGTCGAGGAAGACCTCGCAGAAGGACTCGACCGCCGGCCCGGCGGTGCGGATCGGCCGGATCTCCACCCCGGGGCTGCGCAGGTCGAGGACCAGGCAGGAGATGCCGCGGTGCGGCCTGGCCTCCGGGTCGGTGCGGACGTACAGCGCGCACCACCGGGCCTCGTCGGCCTGTGTCGTCCACACCTTCTGGCCGTTGACGGTGAACACCCCGTCGGCGAGCGTCGCCGTCGTGCGCAGCGCGGCGAGGTCGGACCCGGCGCCGGGCTCCGACATGCCGAGCGCCCACCACTCGTCCCCGCGCGCGGCCGGCCGGAGCAGCCGCTCCCGCTGGGCGGCGGTGCCGAACGCCCGGATGGCCGGCGCCGCGACCCCGGCGCCCTGGATGTTCATCAGCCGCGGCACCCGGCGGCCCGCGCCGGCGAGCTTGACGGCCAGCGCGTCGGGGACGCTCAGGTGGCGCCCGCCCTCGCCCGGGCCCCACTCGGGGATCAGCCAGCCCGCGTCGAACGCGGCGGCCTGGTATTCGGTGCGGAGCTTCACGTCGCGGCGGTAGCGCCGGTAGTTCTCGGCGTAGTCGGCGGGCAGGAAGCCGTCGAGGAACGCCTCGAACTCGGAGGTCACATCCGTCATCGGGAGATCCGCCTTTCGATCCGCGCCGCCGCCAGGTACAGGTCGTCCGGCTCCCCGAGCAGGCAGGCCGTCTGGTGGGCGCGCCGCAGGAACAGGTGGCAGTCCGCCTCGAAGGTGACCCCCATGGCACCCATCAGCTGGGTGAACAGCGACGCGCCCCGGACGGCCGTCTCGGCCGCGACCGCGTTGGCCAGCAGGCAGTCCCGGGTTGCCGCGTCGCCGGGCGGGCCCCCGGTCAGGCTCAGGGCCGCGCCGTAGGCGAGGCTGCGGGCCCGCTCGACCGCCGTGTAGGCGTCCGCGAGCTGGTGCTTCACCGCCTGGAAGGTGCCGATGGCCCGGCCGAACTGCCTGCGCTGGAGCACGTGCCCGACGGCCGCTTCCAGGGCACCCGCGGCGGTCCCCACCAGGTCGGCGGCGACACAGGCGCGGGCTCCCGCCAGCACCCGGTCCAGGTCGCCGAGCGGCAGTTCCCGGCACTCGGCGCAGGCCACGCCTGCCTCGCCCCCGAGCCGGAACGCCGGGAGCGGCCGGGAGGGGTCGATCAGGGTCGCCTGCCCCACCGGCTCGACCCCCTCGGCCTCCGGATCGACCACGACGACCCACGCCCGGTCCGGGCCTTTCACGATCAGGGTGAACGCGGCGGCACCGGGGCCGCCCAGGACGTGCGCCCGCTCGACTCGGCACCGGCCGTTCCCGTCGACGACCCCCTCGGCGATCCCGAAGCCCGCGGGCGCCCGCCGGAAGTCCTCGCGGTGCACCCCGACCGCGACCTGCGTCCGGAACGCGAGCGCCGACGCCAGCAGGGGAGCGGTCAGCAGTGCGCGCCCGGCTTCTTCGAGCATGACCACCAGGTCGATCACCCGGCCGATCCCGCCGAGGTCCTCGGGTATCCCGATGTCGGCGTAGCCGCCGTCCGCGACCGTCTCCCACCCGCCCGGCACACCGCCGTCGAGGGTGGCACGCATGACCGCCGGGCCGTGCAGCGATCGGAACTGGGCGCGGGCGGTGTCGGCGAGGGCGAGGGTGTCCTCGTCTGGGGCGAGAAGCTGCCAGTCCGTCATCTTTGTCCGGGTTCTCCTCATTGGAGTGCGATCGCCATCACGGCAGATGATACCGGATTTTCGCCTTTGCCTATATATGATTTAGATGTTAACTCCCAGCTGTGGGCGTGCTCGGGGAACGGCCCGGTTCTGCCGGGTCCCCTGTCGCCGCACTGGCGGCCGAGTTGCCGGCCTGGCTCCCCGCGGACGAGCCGGCCGTCGCCGTGCTCGGGGAGATACCGGCGTCCGCGGCCTGTGTGCTGGCCCGGGCGAGCGCCAGCCTCACCCTCGCCCACTTCCCCGGGGCCGACCCGGACGTGGACCGGGGACCTGACCCGCCAGCCGGCTTCCGGTTTCTACGGCGTCAGGTTCACCGCTGCCGTCGCGCCCGCCTTCAGGCTGGGCGACCACCTGCCGGAGGCCGCGCTGCGACCTCTCGCCGAGGCGCGCGACCGTGCTTCCGAGATCTCCGCGGACGTCCTCGCGCTGCCCCGGGACCGGTCCGTGCTCGGTTTCGCCTCGCCGGATCGGGCTCGCCTCTACTACTGGTCCTGGTTCTTCTCCGCCTGACGCTGCTGCTTGAGGTAGGCGCGGCGCTGCTCCTCGGCCCGCTCCCGGCAGCGGCGGAGGAACTCCTCGTCGTCGTCGGGGTTGGAGGGGGCGAACCGGCCCGGCCGGTCGTACTCGGGGAAGCGCCCGGTGTTGCCCTTGTACGGCAGCCCGCCCGGCCGCGTCACGCTCTGCGGCCGGCCCGCGACCAGCCACAGGACCGACCCGACCTCGGGGAGGAACAGGACGATCATGATCCACAGCCCCTTGGGCAGGTTGCGGCAGTCCTCCTCCGCCGTGACGATCACGTCCATCAGGCAGAAGATCCATAAGGCGAGCAGAACCAGACCGAACCCGCCGTAGATGAGGGGCATCCCGAATCCTCCCAGTTGCAGACGCGCAGAGCGTAGTGGGTTCGATCTTGGTCTGACGGGACTTTCGTGGTAGGTGATCTTTCCCGATGCGGCGCCGGCCGCCGGCTCCGACGGCATCGGCGAATTGCTCTGGGCACCCTTGTAATGAACGAACTAGTGAGTTAACTTCAACGTCACAAGTCGGCCTGGAACGGACACCCCGTACCAGTGAGGGCTTGGCGGCCTGTTATCCCTCAGTGGGTAACTTTGCTTGCTATGGGTGAGCCCCTGGCCCGACACGGCACCCCCGTTCTCAGCGGTCACCCCACCCCTTCGCGCGCGACCCGACTCGCCGCCCGATGTCACAGAGGAGACCCGCCGTGTCGGCTGTTCCCGTGGACCGTCCCCATGCCGCACGGGGCAAGCCCCGTAAGGCCGCGCTCGCCGCGTGGATCGGCAGCGCCCTGGAGTACTACGACTTCTTCATCTACGGCACCGCCGCAGCGCTGGTCTTCAGCAAGATCTTCTTTCCGGAGTCGGCCCCGGCGACCGGAACGCTGCTGGCGCTGGCGACCTTCGGCGTCGGCTATCTGGCCCGCCCTGTAGGCGCTTTCGTGCTCGGGCACATCGGCGACAAGTTCGGCCGCAAGCGGGTGCTGGTCGCCACGCTGGTCCTGATGGGCCTGTCCACCTTCCTGGTCGGCTGCCTGCCGACGTACGCCGACATCGGCGTGCTCGCCCCGGTGCTGCTGGTTGTGCTGCGGCTGCTGCAGGGCTTCTCGGTGGCGGGGGAGCAGGCCGGAGCCAACTCCATGACCCTGGAGCACGCCCCGCCCGGACGCCGCGCCTATTACACGAGCTTCACGCTCAACGGCACCCAGGCCGGGCAGATCCTGGCCACGGCCGTCTTCCTCCCGATCGCCGTGCTCCCCGAGGACCAGCTTCTGACCTGGGCCTGGCGAGTGCCGTTCTGGCTCAGCATCGTGGTCGCCGCGGTCGGCCTGCTGATCCGCCGGACCCTTGAGGAGACTCCCGCCTTCGAGCAGGAGGTGGCCGAGGGCGCGGTCGCCAAGATGCCGCTGGCCGTGCTGTTCCGCGACCACTGGAAGGACGTGCTGCGGGTGGTGGTGGCCGCCGTCATCGCGTCCGTCAGCACGATCTTCACGGTTCACGCGCTGTCCTACGCGGTGAACACGATGAAGCTCGATCGCACGCCCATGCTCTGGGTCGGGGTCCTGGCCAACGTGGCCGCCCTGATCGCCATCCCGCTGTGGGGAAGGCTCTCCGACCGGGTGGGCCGTAAGCCCGTGTTCGCCGGCGGTTCGCTGGGGTGCGCGGTGCTGATGTTCGGCTACCTGTGGTCGATCTCGGCGGGCGACTACCTGCTGATCTTCGTGATCGGCATCCTCATGTTCGGCGTCGTGCACAGCGCGACCAGCGGCGTGTGGCCGGCTTTCTACGGCGAGATGTTCAGCACGCGCGTGCGGCTGTCGGGGATGGCCGTCGGCACCCAGATCGGCTTCGCGATCGCCGGGTTCGCGCCCACGATCGCCACCGCCGTCGCGGGCACCGGCCCGGACAGCTGGCTCGGGGTCGCGGCCTTCACCGCACTGCTGTGCCTGGTCAACGTGGCGGCGGTGGCGACGGCGCGCGAGACCTATCGGGTGCCCACCGACCAGCTCGGCCTCAGGGCCACGACGCGGGTCAAGGTGCCGGCATGAGCGTGTTCCGCGTCTACGCCATCCGGTACGCCGAGCGCGAGGGCCGCCGCGGCCAGCACTTCCACGGATACGACGACCGCTGGGACGAACCGCATCCCACGGCCTACTACGTGTGGCTCGCGGTCTCCGAGAGCCATACCGTGCTGATCGACAGCGGCATCCGTCCCGAGCGCGCCGCCGGAATCGCGGGGATGACCTATCTGGCCTCGCCCGCGCAGACGCTGGCCGAGATGGGCGTCGACCCGGCATCGGTGGATCACGTGGTCCTCACGCACCTGCACTACGACCACACCGGGACCGCCCGCGACTTCGACCGTGCTCGATACGTCCTGCAGCGGTCGGAGCTCGACTACTGGACGGGGCCATGGGCCGAGCGCATCACCCGCGAGCAGTGGCTGCTCGACCGGAACGACGTCGACCACCTGCTGGAGGCGGGCGAGGACGGCCGGCTGCTCCTCGTCGACGGCGACGTGGAGCTTCTTCCGGGGTTGAGCGTCCACCTGGTGGGCGGGCACACCGCCGGCATGCAGGTGGTCCGGATCGCCACCGCGCGCGGCGACGTGGTCGTGGCCTCCGACGCGAGCCACTACTACGAGAACATCCGCGAGGACCGGCCCTTCGCGATCCTGCACAGCATGACCGGCATGTACGCGGCCTTCGACCGCATCAACAAGCTGGCCGGAGGGCCGGAGTTGATCCTCCCCGGTCATGACCCCGAGGTGCTGGCCGTGCACCCGTCTTTCTCGGAGGCCCTGACGGGACGGGTCGCGGTCATCGCCTGACCCTTCCGCCGGCGCCGGCCGGCGTGGCTTCCCACGCCGGCCGAGCTGGTCTATAAAAGTAACGTACTAGTTCGTACATAATGGAGCGCCGATGCCGCCCGACCCCCGCGTACTCGTCCTCAACGGGCCCAACCTCAACCTGCTCGGCCGCCGCGAGCCCGCTGTGTACGGGACCACGACCCTGGCGGACATAGAGGCACTGTCCCTCGCCGCCGCCCGCGAGCACGGCCTGGCCCTCGACTTCCGGCAGAGCAACCATGAGGGCGTGCTCATCGACGCCGTTCAGGAGGCCGGGCGCGAGATGGACGCGATTGTGATCAACGCCGGGGGCTACACGCACACGTCCGTCGCGCTGCGGGACGCGCTGGCCGCCGTAGGACTGCCCGTGGTCGAGGTCCACCTGACCAACATCCACCGGCGGGAGCCGTACCGCCGTCACTCGTACGTGTCGGAGGTCGCCGACGCGCTGATCTGCGGCGCGGGGCCGCACGGCTACGCACTGGCCCTCGCCCACGCGGCCATGCTCCTGAAGAAGGAAGGACGATGACGTCATATCTGGTGGGGCTCATCGGGGCGGGGATCGGACCCTCGCTCAGCCCGCCCCTGCACGAGCGCGAGGCCGGCTTCCACGGCCTGCGCTTCATCTACCGGCTGATCGACATCGCCGAACTGGGGCTGCCCGCGGAGGCCGCCGGCGATTTGATGACGACGGCCCGCCGTTTCGGCTTCACCGGGCTCAACATCACCCATCCCTGCAAGCAGACGGTCATCGAGCATCTGGACGAGCTGTCGCCCGACGCCGAGAAGCTCGGTGCGGTGAACACCGTGGTGTTCGACGGCGACCGCGCCATCGGGCACAACACCGACTGGACCGGGTTCGCCGAGTCGTTCGCCCGCGGCCTGCCTGACGCGGCGACCCGCCGGGTCGTACAGCTCGGCGCGGGCGGGGCGGGCTCGGCGGTGGCGCACGCGCTGCTGACCCTGGGGGCCGACCGGGTGACGCTGGTGGACGTCCAGCAGGACCGGGCCGTCGAACTGGCCGTCAAGCTGGCCCGGCGCTTCGGGACGGGCCGCGCCGTCGCCGCCACGGCAGACCGGCTGCCGGCGCTGCTCGCGGGTGCCGACGGGCTGGTCAACGTCACTCCCACCGGGATGGCCGCGCATCCGGGCCTGCCGCTGCCCGCCGAACTGCTCACGCCCGACCTGTGGGTGGCCGACGTGGTGTACCGGCCGCTGGAGACTGCGCTGCTGCGGCAGGCCCGGGAGGTCGGCTGCCGCACGCTCCACGGCGGCGGCATGGTCGTCTTCCAGGCCGCCCATGCGTTCCGCCTGTTCACCGGCCGCGAGCCGGACGCGGAACGGATGCTCGCACACATGACCGACCTCGTCGCCGCCTGAGGAGCCGCCGATGCGCAAGGCCATCGCCACGGTGTCGCTGAGCGGCACCCTGGCCGAGAAACTCGACGCCATCGCGGCGGCCGGCTTCGACGGCGTGGAAATCTTCGACAACGACCTGGTCGCCAGCGCCATGTCGCCGGAGGAGGTGCGCGTGCGGGCCGCCGACCTCGGCCTGAGCATCGACCTCTACCAGCCGTTCCGGGACTTCGAGGCCGTTCCCGCCGACCTGCTCGAACGCAACCTGCGCAGGGCACGGCGCAAGTTCGCGGTCATGGAACGCCTCGGTGTCACTCGGCTGCTGGTGTGCTCCAATGTCAGCGCCACCGCCGTGGACGACGACGCACTGGCGGCCGGGCAACTGCGACTGCTCGCCGAGGCGGCGGCCGACCACGGCATCACGATCGCCTACGAGGCCCTGGCCTGGGGGCGGCACGTCAACGAGTATCTGCATGCGTGGCGGATCGTCCGGATGGCCGACCACGACAATCTGGGCACCTGCCTGGACAGCTTCCACATCCTGTCGCGCGGCTCCGATCCCGGCGGCATCGAAGCCATCCCCGGCGACAAGATCTTCTTCCTGCAACTGGCCAACGCGCCTCTGATGGCGATGGACGTCCTCCAGTGGAGCAGGCACTACCGCTGCTTCCCGGGTCAAGGCGGCTTCGACCTGGCCGGGCTGCTGGCACACGTGCTGCGCACCGGCTACAGCGGTCCGCTGTCGCTGGAAGTGTTCAACGACGTGTTCCGGCAGGCGGACACCGCACGCACCGCCGTGGACGCGATGCGCTCGCTGATCGCCTTGGAGGAGGAGACCGCCGCGCGACTGCCGGGTGCCGCCGTGCTCGCCGTTCCGCCGCCGCCCGTGCAGCCCACCGGGTTCGCCTTCGCCGAACTGGCCATGCCCGTGTCCGCCGCGCCGCTGCCGGTGGGGGCACTGCCGGGACGGAACGCGCTGGAGCCGCTGCTCGTGGCGCTCGGTTTCGCCCATACCGGTACGCACACGGGAAAGCCGGTCCAGTTGTGGGAGCAGGGTGAGGCCCGGATCCTGCTCAACACCGGCGAGCCCGCCGACGTGCCTGCGGTGGCGGCGATCGGGCTGGAGTCACCCGATCCGGCCGGATCGGTCAAACGGGCCCAGTCGCTGCTGTCGCCGGTGCTGCCGCGGCACCGTGCTCCGGACGAGGCGCCGCTCGACGCGGTCGCGGCGCCCGACGGCACCGCGCTGTTCTTCTGCCGTACGGCACAGCCCGATCACCCGAGCTGGACCGGCGACTTCGCCCCTGTCCGCGCGGGGCGGCCCGGCGGCGAGATCACCCACATCGACCACGTGGCGCTGACCCAGCCCTGGCACCACTTCGACGAGGCCGCCCTGTTCTATCGCGGCGTGCTCGGACTGAGCCCGCAGGAGAGCCTCGAACTGCCCGACCCGTACGGACTGCTGCGCAGCCGGGCGATGACCAACGCGGACGGCACGGTCAGGATCGCGATCAACGTCGGCTACGTGGGCGGTCATCCCTCCGCGCCCGACGCTCCCTGGCAGCATGTCGCGCTGGCGAGCCGGGACATCCTCGCCACGGCGCGGCGACTGCGTGAGATCGGCGGGCTGGTGCTGCCCGTCCCCGCCAACTACTACGACGACCTGCGCGCCAGGTATGACCTCGCCCCGGAGCGGCTGTGTACCTTGCGGGAGCTCGACCTGCTGTACGACCGCGACGCCGCCGGGGAGTTCCTCCACCTGTACACGATCACCGCGGGCCGGATGTTCTTCGAGGTCGTCCAGCGATTCGGCGGATACCAAGGGTACGGGGCGCAGAACGCGCCGATCCGGCTCGCCGTCCAGCACGGCCCCGTACCGCCGGCGGGACGGCAATAGGATGAGGCCGACCCTGACTCACCGGCCTCAGTGGAGCGTCATGTCCTCCCAGCCCGCCACCCGCGCCCCCGGGGATCGCTCACGTGACGCCGAGCGGACCAGGGCGGAGATCCTGGAGGTCGCGCAGCGAGAGTTCGCCAGGAACGGGTACGCCGGGGCGCGGGTGGACGAGATCGCCGCGCTCACCCGCACCACGAAGCGGATGATCTACTACTACTTCGGCGGCAAGGAGCAGTTGTACGTCGCGGTGCTGGAGAAGGCGTACTCCGATATCCGGGCTGTCGAGCGGACCGTCGACGTGGAGCATCTGGCGCCGGTGGAGGCGATCCGCACGCTCACGGAGCTGACTTTCGACCACCATGACGCCCACCGGGACTTCATCAAGCTGGTCAGCATCGAGAACATCCACCACGGCGAGCACATCCGCAAATCCGAGGTGCTGGCCAACCTGGGCACCCCGGTGCTGGACCTGATCTCCCGGATCCTGGACGCCGGGCAGGCTCAGGGCGTCTTCGTCACCGACGCCGACGCCATCGACGTGCACATGATGATCAGCGCCTTCTGCTGCTTCCGCATCTCCAACCAGCACACCTTCGGCGCCCTGTTCGGCCGCGACATGACCGCGCCGGAGCACCGCGAGCGGCAGCGCGCCATGATCGGCGAGATGGTGGTGGCCTACCTGACCGGGGCGGGCAGGCGCGCCGCGCCCTGACCGCGGCGCGCCCCCGGCGTGACTTCTACCTGCAGAAGGGCGCCATGCCGATCACAGACTTGATCCCGCCCAGAAGGTGCTGCAGGAAGTACTGGTCGCCCTCCATGGGCTCGTCGGTCCACGCCTTGACGTCGTGCCCCAGCGTCGTGACCCAGGAACGGCCGCCGTCGTAGTACTGACACCAGGAGACGGGGTGGTCGCTACCGTGCCCGGGATGGCCGAGATTCCCGCGCGCGCCCTGCGGCATCGTCTTCTCATCCACTCGTGCGAGGAACCGCACCTTGGTGGGGAAGGGCACCAGGTTGTACCACTCGTCGGTGAAGTTCCAGCGCTTCGGCAGGCCCTCGGTCGAGGCGTCGTGCTTGTCGACCACCTCGACCGTGCCCGGCTGGTTCGAGCCGTGGTCGTAGAAGTTGGCGTTGCCGAGCAGGCCCTCGTACCAGGGCCAGTTGTACTCGGTGCCGAACGCGTTGTGGACGCCGATGAAGCCGCCGCCCGCGCGGATGTACTGCCGCAGCGCGGTCTGCGCGCCGTCGTCCAGGGCGTCGCGCGTCGTGCTGAGGAACATGACGGCGTTGTACTTCAGCAGCGTCTGGGCGCTGGCGAGCTGGGTGACGTCCTCGGTGTAGTCGACGGCGAAGCCGTTCTCCTGGCCGAGCTTGATCACCGCCTTGACGGCGACGTTGTTGTCGTTGAGCGACGGGTTGAGGCCGGGGCCGAGCGTAGTGCCGAGGTGCGCGTGCCGGGGCCCGGCCGTGCGGGTGTAGACGAGGATGCGGTAGCCCTTCGCCGGGTCGAAGTTGCCCCAGTCGTGGTAGCAGCGCGGGTCCACGCCGCGGCAGACGCCGTAGTCCGGGTCGCCGAGCTCGGTGGCTCCCTTGGGATTGCCGGCGGTGATGCTGGCCGAAGTGGGAGCCGCCAGCGTGACGACGGCCGCCGCGGCTGCGGCGGAGAGCGCGGCGGTGAACAGGGTGGAGCGTCTGATCCTCATGGGGGGCCTTTCTTGATCCGCTAGATGGACCATCAGAACCATCTAGAGGTCGAAGGTAACCGTCTCTCCGCCGCCACCACAACCCCTTGTCACGCTTATGAAGCCTCTTGTTTCCGAATGCGAACCGGCCTATTGTGCGTCCATCAAACGGATCTATAGGTCCATTCTATGGACCATAGGAGAGCTACCGTGGACAGACGACGATTCCTGGCCGGCGCCGCCGGCGTCACGGCGGGCGCCGCCGCGCTGAGCATCCCCACCGCTGCCCGCGCCGACGTGACGGACGGCCTCGCCGTACCGGTGCCTCGCCAGCCCGACGCGTTCGGCGAAGCGGGCCGTGACTACCCCAAGGTCTGCGGCAACCTCGCCAACAGCAACCACTCGACTCTGAAGCGGATCACCCCCCGCAACGTGAAGAAGCTGGGCGGGGCCTGGCACGTCAACCTGGAGGGTGGCAGCACCGCCAGCCCTCAGCAGAGCACCTGCGTCGTGCAGGGCGGCGTCATCTACGTCCAGACGACCCAGCAGAACGTCTTCGCCGTGGACGGGCGTACCGGTCAGATCAAGTGGAAGACCAACCTCGGCAGCAAGACCACCAACATGCGGGGCGTCGCCGTCGCGAAGGGCCTCGTGTTCTCCACCTCGGGCGCCAACATCGTCTACGCGCTGAACAAGGACACCGGGGCGATCGTCTGGCAGAAGCAACTGATGACCGAGGGCGAGACGGGTGGCGCCGACAGCGGATGCGACCCGTCCAACGGTCAGTGCGGGGGGCTCACCGGCACCCTCGCCGGAGCGATCGTCTACTGGGACGGCCTGATCTACGTCGGCATGCAGGGCAGCACGGGCGGCGCCCGCGGCCGGGCGTACGCGCTGGACGCGGCCACCGGTGAGATCGCCTGGATCTTCTGGAGCGCCCCGGGCGAGGGCCAGTTCGGCAACGACACCTGGGAGGGCGACTCCTGGAAGACCGGGGGAGCGGTGCCCTGGATCCATCCCGCGATCGATCCCGACCTCGGCCTGGTCTACTGGACGTTCGGCGGCTCCTATCCCCGTCTCGACGGGGCGAGCCGCGGTGGTGACAACCTGTTCGCCAACTCGATCGTCGCCCTGGACGCCAAGACGGGCAAGCGCAAGTGGCACTTCCAGTCGGTGCACCACGACATCTGGGACCTGGACAACGTCATGGCGCCGGTCCTGATCGACATCAAAATCGACAAGCGGGTGCGCAAGGCCGTGGTCTACGGCAGCAAGGTCGGCATGTTCTACATCCTCGACCGGACGAACGGCGAGCCGCTCCACGGGATGGAGGAACGGCCGGTGCCGCAGGACGAGCGGCAGAAGACCTCCAAGACCCAGCCGTTCCCGGGCGGCGAGCCGTTCATCCCCCAGGCGCCCCGCTTCGACAACGCCACCCGCCCGGTGCCGTTCTATGCCTGGGGCGGCCTGTACACACCGCACTGGGACCGGGCCACGATCATCTTCCCCGGTGCGGGCGGCGGTGGCGACTGGACGCACCTGTCGTTCAATCCCGAGACCGGCTGGATCTACGTCGGGTACGGCCTCATCAACTCGGGCTTCTCCAATTCCAGGGACGGGCGGGTCAACACCTCCCGGCCGCTGGGGGAGTACTTCGCCGGCGGGATCGCGGCCGTGGATCCCCGTACGAACACACCGGTCTGGACGCTGGACCGGGAGTGGTCCCTGGCCCACGGCAACGGCATCCTGACCACGGCGGGCCGTGTGATGTTCCAGGGCGGTCCCGACGGTGTCCTGCACGCGATGGACGACACCAACGGCGACGTCCTGTGGAGCTTCCAGTGCGGCGCGGGCGTGCACACCAGCCCGGTCAGCTACGAGATCGACGGCGAGCAGTACATCGCGGTGTTCGCCGGCGGCAACGGGTTGCCGTACCCCGACATCCCGCGCGGCGACCACCTGTGGGCGTTCAAGCTCGGCGGGACCGTGCCGCCCGCGCCGGCTCCCGTGCCGCCGAAGAAGCGCAACGACATCCGCGTCGCGGCCGTGAACGGCACGACCGTCACCCTGGGCCGCGTCTGGGACAACGCCACCCAGCGGCCCGGCGCCAAGGAGAACACGGTCGCGCAGAACGCGATGTCCCCGCAGCACCTGCGCGTTCCCGTCGGCACTACCGTCACCTTCGTCAACCCCGCCGACAACGCCTACGCCCACGCGGCCGTCTCGTTCTTCGAGTACGAGTTCGACAGCGGCGTGCTGATGCCCGGGCAGTCGTTCACCCACACCTTCGACACCCCGGGTGAGTTCTTCTACAACGACGCGATCTTCCCGCAGAACACCGGCAAGATCGTCGTCTACTGACCCCCGCGACAGACGCCGAAGCGCCCGCCGTGACCTCGCGGCGGGCGCTTCGGCATTAGTGCGTCGACGAGCCTCCGGACGCGTTTCGCGGTCGGGAGGCGACAAGAGGAGGGCCGGGCGAGCCGGCCCTCCTCCGATCTCAGAGCTGCGTGGGCAGGATGGACGGCGGGATGGGGCCCTTGTTGCGGCGGCCCTGCTGGGACTCCTCCCAGGCGTGGGCCAGGATGCCGACGCTGCGGCTGAGCACGAACAGGCCTCTCGCGAGCGGCGCGGGGAAGCCGAGCTCGGCGTAGACGACCGCGGTCGCGCCGTCGACGTTCATCGGGATCGGCCTGCTCCTTCCCCTGTTCAGGATCTCTTCCACCTCACGCGCCGCCCGCAGATGGCGCCCGGGGACGACGCCGTCGGCGACCGCCTCCTCCACCAGGCCGAGCAGCGGATCGCGACGCGGGTCCTTGCTGTGGAAGCGGTGGCCGAAGCCCGGTAGGTACCTGCTGCGGGCGCGCCAAGCGGCCACCGCCTCCTCCGCCGACCCCCGCTCCAGCACGTCCTCCAGGAGTTCGACGCATTGCTGCCCGGCCCCGCCATGGGAGTCCCCGAGCAGGTTGACGCCGGAGGCGACCGCGCCGTTGAGGCCGATGCCGCAGGTGGCGGCCATCCGGGCGACCGCGATCGAGGGAGCGTGCGGGCCGTGGTCGACAGAGCACACGAGCGCGGCCTCCAGCAGCGCCGCCTGCCGGGGCTCGGGCAGCGCGCCACGCAGCATCAACCACACGATCTCGGCGAATCCGGCCTTGCCGATCAGCTCCTGAACCGGGAGCCCGCGCAGCTCGATGACGTCCGGGGCGATCCGCGACACACCGGTCGCCCACCAGTCGGCCGCCGCCGTGGCCTGGTCGAGCGTGTTGTGGCTCATCGAGTCGCCGCCTTCCCGGACGGAGCCGCGTCGGACAGGGCCGCGTCGGACAGAGCCGCGTCGGACAGAGCAGGGGCGGCCGGAGCGGGACCGGCCGGGGTCGCACCGGCCGGTGCCGGTACGAACTCCGTGGTGTGCTCGCCGAGAAGAGGAGGCGGCGCGGGCGGCCCCAGCGGACGGCCGTCCACCACGACGCCGTTGCTCACGACGGCGAGCCGCCGCGCCGAGCCGTCAGGGAAGGGCAACTCGGTGAAGAAGCCCCGATGCGCCAGTTGCTCCAGAGCGAGGGTCTGCCGCAGGGTCAGGATCCGTCCCGCGGGGACGCCCACCTCGGACAGGTCCTGCTCCCACTCCTGCGCGGTCCTGGTGCGGAGCACGGCGTTGAGTTCGGCGTTCAGCTCCTCCCGGTTGCGCTTGCGCGCCTCACGGGTGGCGAACCTGGAGTCCTGTGCCAGGTCGGGGCGCCCGATCACCCGGCACAGCTTCAGGAACTGCTCCTGACGGTTGGCGGCGATGTTGAGCGGGCCGTCGGCGGCCTCGAAGGTCCCCGACGGAGCCGCTGTGGCGTTCTGGCGCCCCGTCGGCTCCGGGTCTATCCCGCTGATGAGGAGATTCGAGACCGCCCAGCCCATCGCCGAGATGGACGCCTCCAGCATGGACAGGTCGAGGAAACACCCCAGGCCCGTACGGCTCCGCCCGGCAAGCGCCGCCGACACCGCCATGGCCGCCGACAGGCCGCCTATCGTGTCGCACACGGGGAATCCCACCCGGAGCGGCACGGTCTCCGGGGTGCCGGTGATGCTCATCATCCCCGACAGCCCCTGCACGATCTGGTCGTACGCGGGGGCGGTGCTCATCGGCCCGCTCTGCCCGAAGCCGGAGATGGCGCAGTACACCAGGCGCGGGTTGAGCTCGCGCAGCCGGTCCCAGCCGTAACCGAGCCGGGCCATCACCCCGGCGCGGAAGTTCTCCAGCAACACGTCGGCGCCGGTGACGAGTTCCTCGAAGGCGGCCCGTCCGGCGTCGTCCTTCAGATCCAGTTCCACGGACTTCTTCCCCGCGTTCTGTGCGAGGAACGACGCGCCGATGCCGGCCTCGTTGAGCTCGGCCTCGGCGCCCAGACGGCGGGCGAGATCGCCCCGCCCCGGCACCTCCACCTTGATCACTTCAGCGCCCAGCAGCATCAGCTGATAACTGCAGTACGGTCCGGCGAGCACGTTGGTCAGGTCGACGACCCTGATCCCCGCGAGGGGTAACTCCTGCATTCGGGCACACCTCCAGCGGCGCCGTCACCGACGACGCCGTCTCGTCACGTGGTTGTGGAAAGTCGTTGTCCCCGTACGCCCGCCGCGGCTAGGCGAGCGGGTGGTCGAAGCCCCGTTCCGACATGCGGCGGGCCACATCCGCCAGCTCTTTGGCGAACTCCCGGACCCGGTCCTCGGTGAAACGCTGGGTCGGTCCGCTCAGGGTCAGCGCGGCCACCACCGAGCCCGACGCGGCGACGACCGGAACGGCCACCGCGGACAGACCGGTGTCCCGCTCTCCGTGGCTGGTGGCGTATCCGGCCCGCGTCGCCTCGGCGATCCATCCCTGCAGAGTCGCCAGGTGCGCGGCTCCGCGCGGCGAGGTGGCCGCGATCCGCTCCAGCAGCTCCGGCTTGGCATCCCTGAGCAGGACCTTCGACGAGGCTCCGGCCCACATGGGCAGCTCGTCGCCGATGCGTACGACGTGCCGCAGAGCCTGCGTGCCTTCCTGCTGGGCCACGCAGACCCGGAAGATGCCGCGGGCGACGTACAGGTTGACGGTCTCGCCCTGCCGCAACGCGAGCTGGCGCATCATGGCCTGGGTCTCCGGCGGCAGCTCCCACGCCCGCTTGGCCAGATGGGCCCAGCGCCACAACGCGGGACCCGCGGTGTAGCCCTTGGGCGTGGCCCACAGCAGACCCATCTGCTCCAGCGTCTGGAGCAACCGGATCGTGGTCGTCTTGGCCAGGCCGGTGGCCTCCACGACCTCCCTGATCGTGATCGCCGGCCGGTCCTCGGTGAGCAGCGACAGGATCTCGAACGCGCGCTGCACGCTGCGGACGCCGCCGGCTTCGCCGGGTTCGGATGAAGGCACAGGTCCTCACTAGACAGTAGGGATGGCGCGGTGGTGTCACCCCGCCCTCGGTCGCGTCGGACAAATCATGCCCTGCCGCGCCTGGCCCGGATGGCGGTCGCCGCGATGTCGCTGCGACGCGTCCGTCCGGCTCCACGCTCACGACGGGCAGCCTTTGTCAGGCGCTCCCGGCGGCCGGGATGCCGTGCCCGTAACGGCTCTGAAACTTCCTATTGCCAGAACGTCCGGGCACCCGTACGTTAACACCCAGTCCACACTGCGGTCCATAAGTACCGCTTAGCGGATCACCTGAGGAGAGGTCTTTGGACAGCATCAGCCGAGCCGGCTGCTTCATCGCAGGTCAGTGGGTGTCCGAGGGGGAGTGGCTCGAACGGGTCGGCCCCTATGCCGGACACGTGGTCAGCCAGGCTCGGATCGCCCGGCCCGACGACGTGACCACCGCCCGCCGGTACGCGCGAGAGCAGGCGAAAACCGTGGCCCGGCTCACCCCCGCGGCGCGAGCGGGGGTCCTGGAAGAGGCGGCGCGCATGGTGATCGAACGGAGGGAGGAGTTCGCCCGCCTGCTCGCCCTTGAACTCGGCAAGCCGCTGAAGGACGGCCGGGGCGAGATGACGCGCGTGGCCGACACGTTCGCGGTGTGCGCGGCCGAGGCCCGTTCCCTGGGCGGGGAGGTGCTTCCGGTCGCGGGGTGGGAACGCGGTGCGGGCACCACGGCCCTGACCCACCGGGCGCCGGCGGGAGTGGCGCTGGCGATCACCCCCTTCAACGCCCCGGCCAATCTGCTGGCCCACAAGCTCGGCGCCTCGTTCGCGGCGGGCAACACCACGCTGGTCAAACCGCCCCCGCAGGCGCCGGCCGTCTCCGCCGCGCTGGTGAGCCTGCTACTGGAGGCGGGAATGCCGCCCGAGGCCGTACAGGTGCTGCACGGAGACGGCGCGCTCGGCGCCGCGCTGTGCGCCGCGCCCGAGGTGACGGTCATCAGCTTCACCGGCAGCGCGGCGACCGGCGCGGCCGTGGCCCGCGCGGCCGGGCCGAAACGGCTGGCGCTGGAGTTGGGCGGCAACGCCGCCACCATCGTCTGCGAGGACGCCGACATCGATCAGGCGGCCCGGATCTGCGCGGCCACGGGTTACAGCAACTCGGGCCAGAGCTGCATCTCGGTGCAGCGGGTGTACGTCCAGCGCAGCCGGTTCGACGAGTTCGTCGAGACGTTCACCAAGCAGGTGCGGTCCCTGGTGGTGGGGGATCCGCTCGATCCGGTCACGGACGTGGGGTCGATGGTCGACGAGGAGGCCGCCGAGCGGGTCGTCCGCTGGACCGCCGAGGCACGCGACCGCGGGGCCGTCGTCACCACCGGCGGCACCAGGCACGGCGCCGTGGCGGCGCCCACGGTCGTGGCCGGCCCGCCGCCGGACGCCACGCTGGTGCGCGAGGAGGTCTTCGGCGCGCTCGTCGCGGTCCTGCCGTACGACGGTTTCGACGAGGTCCTCGCCGAGTGCAACCGCAGCAGGTACGGCCTGCAGGCGGGGCTGTTCAGCCACGACATCCGGCGCATCATGACGGCCTGGCGCGAGCTGGAGGTGGGCGGCCTGGTCGTCAACGGTTCCTCCAACTTCCGTCTCGACCACGTGCCGTTCGGCGGCGTGAAGGACTCGGGCATCGGCCGCGAGTCGCCGCGGTGGATGCTGGAGGACTTCACCGTCGTCAAGACGCTGCTCCTGCGCGGCGTCTCCGTCTGGGGGGAATGATCATGAACAGGACAGAGGAAACGCCGATGACCGCCGCCCACGCGCTGGTGGCACAACTGGAACAGCTGGGAGTGGAGTACGTCTTCGGGACGTGCGGCCATACCAACATCGCGGTGCTGGACGCGCTCCGCGACAGCCCCATCGAGTTCGTCATCGCCCGGCACGAGCAGGCCGCCGCGCACGCGGCCGACGGCTACGCCCGCGCCTCCGGCAAGCCCGGTGTTCTGCTGGTGCACGTGGGCCCGGGACTGACGAACGCGGTCACCGGCGTGATGACCGCGGCGCTCGACTCGATCCCGCTGGTCGTGATCGCGGGCGACGTGCCGTCCTACTACCGGGGCCGGCATCCCCACCAGGAGGTGAACCTGCACGCCGACGCCGACCAGACCTCGATCGTCCGGCCGTTCGTCAAGCGGGCCTGGGAGACCCATAGGGCCGAGGACCTGCTCCGCAACGTCGAGCGGGCCTTCTGGACGGCCACCTCGGGCCGGCCGGGCGCCGTCATGGTCAACGTGCCGATGGACCTGTTCTCCCGTCCGCTGGCGGCCGGGCCGCGTCCGCCGGTGCGGCTCGCGGCCGCGCCCGACCTGCCGCAGGCGGTGGCCGAGCGCATCGCCGACGCCCTGGCCGGCGCCGAGCGCCCGCTGGTCTACCTCGGCGGCGGGGCCAGGGGAGAGGACGGCCGCGCCGCGCTGCTGTCCCTGATCGAGCACCTGGACATTCCCCTGGTGCACTCGCTCATGGCCAAGGGCGCGGTGCCCGACGAGCATCCGCTGGTGCTGGGCATGCCGGGTTTCTGGGGCCTGGAGCTGACCAACCGCTACACCCGCGAGGCCGACGTCGTCCTCGCCCTGGCCACCCGCTTCGCCGAGACCGACGCGAGCTCCTGGGATCCCCGCTACACCTGGGCCTTCCCGCCGGGGAGGCTCATCCAGATCGACATCGACCCGGCAGAGATCGGCCGCAACTACCCCGTGGAAATCGGCGCCGTCGCCGACGTCACGCTGGCGCTGCGGGCGATCGCGGACGCGGTCAAGGCGCGGCCCCCGGTCAGCAGGCCCGAACTGCGGCAGGAGATCGGGGCCGCGCGCCGCGAGCTGTTCACGGCCAGCCGGGAACGAGGCACCAGCGACCAGTTCCCCCTGCGGCCCGAGCGCATCCTGGCCGACCTGCGCGACGCCGTGCCGGCCGACACGATCCTGGTCACCGACGTCGGCTGGAACAAGAACGGTGTCGCGCAGTGCTACGAGCTGCCGCCCGAGGGGCGGTTCATCACCCCCGGCGGCGCCTCCACCATGGGATTCGGCCCGGCGGCGGCGGTGGGCGTGCAGATCGCCCGGCCGGATGCCACAGTGGTGGCCCTCATCGGGGACGGCGGGATGAGCGCGCAGCTGCCCGCCGTTCCGATGGCCGTCGAGCAGGGAGCGCCGGTCGTCTTCGTCGTGATGAACAACCGCGCCCACGGCACGATCTCCGACCTGCAGTCGGCCAACTACGGGCAGAGCTACGGGTGCGACTTCCGCACGCGGGAGGGCGAGGCGTACAGTCCCGACTTCGCCGCGTTCGGGCGCTCGTGTGGGGCGGACGGCTACTCGGTCGCCGGTCCGGCGGACCTCTCGGCCGCGTTGCGTGCCGCCCTGGCCGCTCGCCGGCCGACGGTGATCGACGTGCCCATGGTCAACGAACCGGTGCCCACGCCGGGCCACTGGAACATCAAGGACATCTACCACGGCGTGTTCGCCGACTGACCCGCCCCGTCGCCGCCAACCGTTGCGCTTTCGAGATTCCCCGCGGCGACGAAGCATCGTATAACTAACGTACTCGTTCGTACATTACGCCTGTGCGTCCGCGAGATGCCGGGCCTCGCACCATCACCCCCCTCTCGTAACGAGGTGACAGTCATGTCCTCCATCTCCTGGCGCCGGTCCCTGGCCGTGTCGGCCACCGCCGCGGCCCTGGCCACGCTCGCCGCCTGCGCCGCACCTGGCGAATCGAACGAGTCCGGCGCCAACGCCACGGGACCCATCAAGATCGCGAACATCAACGCGCAGAGCGGGCAGCTCAGCCCGCTCGGCAAGTGGGAGAACAAGGGCGTCAAGCTCGCCGTCGACGAGGCGAACAAGGCCGGCGGCATCAACGGCCGGCAGATCCAGCTCGACCTCTTCGACGACCAGGGCGACCCGACGATCGGCACCAACCTGGCACGCAAGATCGCGAGCGAGGGCTACATCGCGATGTTCGGCACCGCGGAGAGCGCGGTCACGCTCGCCATGGCCCCCATCCTGAAGGACGCGAAGATCCCCAACATCACGTCCGGCCAGTCGCCCAAGCTCGCCGACCTGAAGAGCCCCTTCCTGTTCCTGAACGCCCCGACCAGCGTCGCCTACGACGAGACGCTGGCCAAGTATCTGGTCGAGTCCAAGGGCTTCAAGAAATACGCGCTGATCAGCAACAACGGCTCGTACGGCGTGGGCGAGCACGACGCCTTCCTCGCCTCGCTCAAGACCCGCGGGCTCACCCCGCTCGCCGACGAGGTCGTCACACCCGACCAGAAGGACTTCAGCGCCGCGCTCACCGGCATCCGGCAGAAGGACCCCGAAGTGCTGTTCATCGGCGCCGAGGAGGTGGAGTCCGGCCTCATCGCCAAGCAGGCCCGCGAACTCGGCCTCAAGGCGGTCTTCGCCGGAGGCGCCCCGATGGGCACCGCGCCGTACATCAGCACGGCGGGGGAGGACAACGTGGAGGGCTCGGTGGTCAGCTCCCCGTACCTGAGCAACGACGCCACCGACGCGAGCCGCGCCTTCGCCGCCGCGTACAAGGCCGCCTACAACGAGGAGGCCGAGTTGCACGGCGCCAAGGCCTACGACGGCGCCCGCATCGTGATCGAGGCGCTCAAGGCCACCGGCGGCGAGGGCGGGCAGAAGCTGGCCGACGCCATCCGCGCCACCAAGCACTCCGGGCTGCTCGGCGACTTCGCCTACGACGAGTCGGGGGTCGGCCTCCACTCCACCCGGATCGCCGTCATCAAGTCCGGCAAGCTCGTCGCCGAGAGCGCGAGCTGATCTCGGCCGTCGTCCGGGGTGGCCGCTCCGCCCCGGACCAAGGAGAACCATGCAGGTATTTCTGCAGACCCTCATCGGAGGGATCGGCTTCGGCGCCGTCTACGCCTTGGTGGCGATGGGATTCTCGATCGTCTACCGGACTATGGGGCTGGTCAACTTCGCGCACGGCAACGTGGTGATGATCGGCGCGTACGCGGCCTCCACGTTCTACATGTCCGCCCATCTGCCGTTCGCGGTGGCCATGGTGGTCGCCATCGTCGTGACCGGCGTCGTCGGCCTCGTGATCGAGCGGATGCTGCGCCGGCTGGAGGGCCGCGACTTCGATCTGATGCTGATCGGCACCATCGGTTTCGGCACCGTGCTGGAGGCGCTGGCGGTCCTCATCTGGGGCGCCACCGGGCACGCCGTGCCCTCTCCGGTCGGCAGCGCGCCGCTGGACGTGTTCGGCATCCGAATCCGCACCTACAGCCTGGTCGTCATCGCCATCGCCGCCGTGGCGACCGTGCTGCTCGCCCTGTTCCTGCAGCGGACCAAGCTCGGCGCGGCGATGCAGGCGGTCGCGATGAACCCGCACGCCGCGACAGCCGTGGGCGTCCACGTCGGCCGCAGCAACGCCATGGCCTTCGCCATCGGCGCCGGTCTGGCCGCCCTGGCCGGCGGCCTGGTCGGGCCGCTCCTCTACGTCAGCCCGGTCATGGGCGGATCACTGGGCATCAAGGGCTTCGCCGCGGCCATCTTCGGCGGCTTCGGCAGCATCCCCGGCGCGATCGTCGGCGGCATGGCCTTCGGGATCCTCGACTCCTTCGCCGCCGGCGCCTTTCAGGGGTACTCGGAACTGGTCGTCTTCCTGGTGTTCGCGGTCGCCGTCATGATCCGCCCGACCGGGATCTTCGGTGAGAGGACGGTGAACCGCGCGTGAAGCGCCTGACCCCCGTCGCCCTCGTCCTCCTCGCGGTCGCCGCCTGGCTGCTGCCGTACGGGCTGGACCGCTACGCCATCCATGTGGTCGACGTCGCCGTCGTCTTCGCCCTGCTGGGCATCGGCCTGGGCCTCGTCATGGGTGTGGCCGGGCAGATCAACCTGGCCCAGGTGGCCTTCTTCGGTATCGGCGCGTACGCCTGCGCGATCCTGACCACCCGGGCCGGGCTCGGCTTCTGGGTCGCCGCCGCGCTGGCCGTGCTGGCCGCCATCGTCGTGGGCCTGGTGGTGTCCGTCCCCGCGCTGCGCGTGCAGTCCCACTACCTCGGCATCGTGACGCTGGGCCTGGCCCTGGCCTTCATCAACTGGATCACCAACGCGGCCCTGGCCGGCAAATCCGAGGGGATCAGCGACCTGCCGGTGCCGCCGATGTTCGGCATCGACCTGAGCAGCGAGTACCTCTTCTACTACGTCGAACTGGTGGTCTTCGCGATCGCGCTGGCCTTCGCCCTGTTCATCGTTCGCACCCCGCTCGGGCGCCGGATGCGGGCGATGCGCGACGACAGCCTCGCCGCCGGGGCGCTCGGCGCGGAGATCCCGCTGCTGCGCATCACCGCGTTCGTCCTGTCGGGCCTGTACGGCGGCGTCGCCGGCGTCCTGTACGCGGGCCTGATCCGCTACGTGGCGCCGGAGACCTTCAGCATCGCCAACATGTTCCTGCTGCTCGCGATGGTCATCATCGGCGGCAGGCAGAGCATCGTGGGCTGCGTCGTCGGCGCGCTGGCGCTGTCGCTGCTGAGAGAGCTCCTGGTGGACTTCTCGGTCTACGCGCAGCTCGGCTACGGCGCCGTCGTGGTGCTCATGGTCGTGTTCGCCCCCACCGGGCTCGCGGGCGTCCCCCGGCTCGTGCGCTCCTGGCTGCGCCGGCGTACGGGCCGCGACGAGGGCCGCCGGGCCGCGCTCGGATCCTTCACGCCGTACGAGCCCGCTCCCGTCCGCGGCGGCGGCGTGATGCTGGAAGTGCGTGGCGTGGGGATGAGCTTCAAGGGCCTGCGCGCACTCGACGACGTGACGCTGAGCGTGCCCGCCGGCCAGATTCGCGGGGTGGTCGGACCCAACGGCTCGGGCAAGACCACGCTGTTCAACATCATCAGCGGCTTCTACGTCCCCACCTCCGGACAGGTCCTCCTGGAGGGGCGCGGCATCGGCGGCGCCGCGCCGTACCGGCTCTCCCAGCTCGGCGTGGCGCGCACCTTCCAGAACCTGCGCCTGTTCGGCGACCTCACCGTCCGGGAGAACATCCTGGTCGCCCTGGACCGCACCCGCACCCACTGGATCTGGCGATACGTGCTGCTGCCCTGGGGCGTCGTACGGCACGACCGGGACCTGCGCCGTCACGCCGACGAGCTCCTCGGCCGCTACGGCCTGGGCGACTTCGCCGGCGGCCAGCCGAAATCCCTGCCGTACGGCATCCAGCGCCGCATCGAGATCGCCCGTGCCATGGCCATGTCGCCGCGCCTGCTGCTCCTCGACGAACCGGCCGCAGGCCTGAACGACGAGGAGGTGCGGCACCTGGCCGAGATGGTCCGATCCATCCGCGACTCCGGGGTCACCGTCGTGATCATCGAGCACCACATGGGGCTGGTCATGTCCCTGTGCGACCAGGTCACCGTGCTGTCCGGCGGCCGGGTCATCGCCGACGGCCCGCCCGCCGAGGTCGCCGTCGTGCCCGAGGTCGTGGAGGCCTACCTCGGCGAGGCCGGCTACCTGAACGCCGAGACGCAGGACACACAGGAGGTCACCCGATGAGCGGCCCGGAACTGACCGTCGCCGGGCTCGGCGTCAGCTACGGCGGCGTGCGAGCCGCGCACGACATCGGCTTCTCCGTCGCGCCGGGGGAGTCCGTCGGAATCATCGGCGCCAACGGCGCGGGCAAGACCTCCACGCTCAAGGCCATCATGGGTCTCGCGCCGAGGGTGGTCCGGTCGCTGCGCTTCGGCGAGCACGACCTGTGCCGGATGCCCGCGCACCACGTGGTGCGCGCCGGGATCGGCTACGTCCCCGAGGGCAGGCACGTCTTCCCCGGCCTGTCGGTGGAGAAGAACCTGCTGCTGGGGGCCTATACGCGACCGTGGAAGGCGCAGACCCGCGCGTCGCTGGACGAGGTCTACGACCTGTTCCCGGTGCTCGGCGAGATGCGTGACCGGCTCGCCGGGGCGCTGTCGGGCGGGCAGCAGCAGATGCTCGCCATCGGCCGGGCGCTGATGTCGCGGCCCCGGCTCGTGGTGCTGGACGAGCCGTCCATGGGCCTGTCGCCCAAGCTGGTCGGCCAGATCGTCGAGGTCCTCAAGAAGCTCAACGCCGAGGGGCTGAGCATCCTGCTGGTCGAGCAGAACGCCAAGCTCACCTTCGAGGTCACCGGGCGCTGCCTGGTGATGGAGAACGGTGAGATCGCGATGACCGGAAGCTGTGAGGACCTGCGGGGCGACCCGAAGGTGCGCAGCATCTACCTCGGCCTGTGAGCCGCCGTTCACTGGCGATCCTCATCGGCTGCGGGGCCGTCTTCGGGCTCTCCTTCGTGTTCGTCCGGGCGGCCGTGCCGTACCTCGGCCCGGTCGCCCTTTCTCTGGGCCGCACGCTCATCGGGGGAGTCCTGCTGCTGGCCGTCGCACGTGCCCGCGGGTTGAAGCGCGGCGACGTGCCGGCCTGACGGTTCGCGCTGCTCGGCGTGCTGTCGGCCGCGGCGCCGTTCCTGCTGCTGTCGATCGCCACGACCAGCCTGAACGCGGGGACCACCGCGGTGGTGAACGCATCCAGTCCGGCGTTCGCCCTGCTCATCGAGGTCACGGCCGGGCGGGAACGGCTCAGCCGAAGGCGCCTCGCCGGCCTCGTCACCTGCATGGCCGGGGTCGCACTGGCAACCGCCCCGCGCGGCCTCGGCGTCAGCGGTGACGGGGTCATCGGCGTTGTGGCTGTGCTGCTCGGCGCCTTCGTCTTCGCGTACGGCGGCTCGTACGCAGGCCGAGGATTCGCCGGAGTGCCGCCCTTGGTCGTGGCGGCCGGGCAGCAACTCGGCGCGGCCGCCGTCCTGGCCCCGCTTCTCGTGCTGTCACCGCCGCCGGGTCCGTTCACCGTCGGGGTCGCCGCGGACGTCGTCGGACTCGGCGTGCTCGGCAGCGGGCTGGCCTACCTCCTGTTCTACTGGCTGATCGACCATGAGGGACCCGTCCGCACGGCCAGTGTCAACCTGTTGGTGCCGGCCTTCGGCGTCCTGTGGGGCTTCCTGCTCCTCGGTGAGCCGCTGTCGCCGGTGACGATCGCCGGGATCGGCGTAATCGTGGTCGGCCTGCGGTGGGTTCTTCACCCGCTCTCCTGAACGATGTGCCCTCGCTTGTCCGACGCTTGTTCACGTGGACTCACGCCACAGCAGGTGTGACCGCACGACGTGCCGGATGTGTTCCGTCTCAGCGAAGTTGATCGCGGCCAGTGTGTCCACCACGTCCAACGCGCGTGCCGCGAGTGTCTTGCGATCGATGGAGATCGTGGGATGCCCGGCGAACACGGCGGCGGCGACGTGCTCGGGCAGCACCTCGCGCTTGAGCAAGTAGGGCGAGGCCGGCTGCGCCGTCGAGGAATGCATCGCCTTCGAGTTCTGTGCTCTCGGCGCACTGTGCCAGTCGCTCGCCCACAGCACTACACCGAACTCGACAATCGACCTGTTCCTTGCGGCTGTCCAGCACAGGTCACACGTCGAGCGCGGCTTCAAGCTCGGCGAGCAGCTGTGAGCCGGCAGACGACGGCCGCGGCCGAGGCGGAGCTGCTCGCGTCGGTCCGGAAGTGAGACATGCACGATCCGGCGACCGGCGACGTGATCGCGACGATCGCCAACGCCGGGGTCCAGGACGGCCAAAGCGCTCCTGATGCGGCGGCCCGGGCGGCAACGACAGCGGAGGCGGGACACAGGCCGGTCGTGTGCCGGGCGCCCGAGGTGGCCATGATTGCATACAAAAACGCGGATCACTGTCGCGGACCAGGACATCGCTGCTTGTTTAAGGGCTTTGTGGGCGTTAGATTGTGTACCAAAATTGTGCCGCTGGTCTGCATGTGTGACGCATTGGGCGTAGAGAGGTGAGGGCTGTGGCTGTGGATCACTCTGAGGGTCCCGAGGACGTCGGGGCCGCCCGTGGCCCGTTGGCCGGGCTGCGGGTCGTAGAGACCGGTTCGCTGATCGCCGGGCCCTTCTGCGGCCAGCTTCTGGGCGACTTCGGCGCCGAAGTGATCAAGGTTGAGGATCCCGGCAACGGCGACCCGATGCGGCAGTGGGGGAACCACCTTCCGCAGGGACTGTCGCTGTCGTGGCCGATCATCGCCCGCAACAAGAAGTCGATCACGTGTGATCTCCGTCGGCCCGAGGGGCAGGAGCTGCTGCGGCGGCTGCTCGCCGACGCCGACGTGCTCATCGAGAACTTCCGGCCGGGCACGCTCGAACGCTGGGGGCTGGGACCCGCGGAGCTGGCCCAGCTCAACCCGAGGCTCGTGGTCACCCGGATCACCGGCTACGGCCAGGACGGCCCCTACTCCAGGCGGGCCGGCTTCGGTTCGATCGGTGAGGCGATGGGTGGCCTGCGTTACGTGACCGGGGAACCGGACCGCGCCCCCAGCCGCGCCGGCGTATCGATCGGCGACTCGCTGGCGGGCACCTTCGCCGCGCTGGGCACGGTGATGGCGCTGTTCGCCCGCGAGCGCACCGGTCGCGGCCAGGTGGTCGACTCCGCGATCTACGAGGCGGTGCTGGCGCTGATGGAGTCGATCCTGCCGGAATGGGAGCTGAGCGGGGCGCGGCGGGAGCGCACCGGTTCCATCCTGCCCGGAGTCGCTCCCAGCAACGTGTATCCCACCCGGGACGGCTCGGCCGTCCTGATCGCGGCCAACCGCGACACGGTCTTCAACCGGCTGGCCGAGCTCATGGGCCGGCCGGAGTGGCAGACGGACGACCGGTACGCGACGCACGGCGCGCGCGGGGCGAACCAGGCGGAGCTCGACAAGCTGGTGTCGGAATGGACCCGGGAGCAGGACTCCGGTGCGCTGCTGGACCGCCTGCACGATGCCGGGGTTCCGGCCGGGCTCATCTACACCGCGGAGGACATGTTCGCCGATCCGCACTTCGAGGCGAGGCAGGCGATCGTCCGGCTGATGCACGAGAAGCTGGGCTCGTTCCCGATGCAGAACGTGGCCCCCCGCCTGTCCGAGACCCCGGGCGCCGTCCGGGCCCTCGGGCCGGAATTGGGGCAGCACAACGACGAGGTCTACGGCGGTGTCCTGGGGCTGGACGCTGAGGCCCTGGCCGGGCTCAGGTCGCGGAGGGTCATTTGAACGGGTTGATCGGGGAGCGGAAGGCCGTGACCGTGAGAATCTGCGAGGTGGGCCCGCGTGACGGCCTGCAGAACGAGCCGGAGGAGCTGAGCCCGCAGCGGCGCGCCGAGTTCGTCGACCGGCTGTCCGGCACCGGGGTGGCCGCCGTCGAGGTGGCCAGCTTCGTCAACCCGTCGCGCGTACCGCGGATGGCCGGCGCCGAGGAGGTCTGTGCCCTCGCCAAGCCGGTGGACGGCGTCGACCACGTCGCCCTGGTGCTCAACGAGCGCGGCTACACCCGGCTGGCGGACACCCGGTGCGTGGAGGCCCGGATGGCGTTCTGCGTCACCGAGACCTTCAACCGGCGCAACCAGGGCCGCGACGTCGAGCAGTCGATCGCCGAGGCGGAGGCGATCGTCAAGGCGGCGCACGCCGACGGGCGGCGCGCCAGCGCCACCCTGGCCGCCTCCTTCGGCTGTCCCTTCGAGGGCGTGGTCGATCCGGGGCGCGTGCTGGCCATCGCCGAACGGGTCGCTGCCACCGGCGTGGACGAGATCATCTTCGCCGACACCATCGGGGTCGGCGTGCCCCGGCAGGTGACCCGGCTGCTCACCGGGGCGGCCGGGTTCGGGATTCCGCTCGGCCTGCATCTGCACAACACCCGCAACACCGGCTACGCCAACGCGATCGCCGGGCTCGAAGCGGGCGTGTCGGTGCTCGACAGTTCCGTCGCCGGCATCGGCGGCTGCCCGTTCGCGCCGAACGCGACGGGCAACATCGCCACGGAGGATCTCGTCTACCTGCTCGAGGGGCAGGGCGTGGACACCGGCATCGATCTCGACGAGCTGCTGTCGGTCTCCGCCTGGATCACCGAGGTGCTCGGCAGGCCGCTGCCCGGCCAGTTGCTGCGCACCGGAAGGTTTCCCCGCCCCGCGGCGTGAGCCACGGCGCGTTCCGTACCTGACATCGACCGCCGGGCGACCCGGCGGTCCGATGTCGGCGGACAGCGGGTGAGCGGCGCGCGCCCTGTGACGGCGCCCCGCGGCCCGAACGCTCGTCGGCACCGCTTCCGACCTGTTTCAGAGCCTTTACGCGCTGATGCGCGTGTGGTTACATCTCTGTACCGACCGAACGGTACAACAAGGAGTTTGGCGTGAGTGGGCCTCTCGCAGGTGTGCGTGTAGTGGAGATCGCGGGGATCGGCCCTGCGCCGTTCGGTGCGATGCTGCTCGCGGACATGGGCGCCGAGGTGATCCGCGTCGACCGCCTCGACCCCGTGGAGCCACTGCCCGGATTGGACGACCCCCGGTTCCGCGTCTCGGAACGCAGTCGCAGATCGCTGGCGGTGGATCTGAAGGCGGCCGAAGGCGTCGAGATCGTGCTGCGCCTCGTCGAGAACGCCGACGTGCTGGTGGAGGGCTTCCGCCCCAGTGTGGCAGAACGACTCGGCATCGGCCCGGCGGACTGCCACGCGCGCAACCCCCGTCTCGTGTACGGGCGCATGACGGGGTGGGGTCAGCGGGGTCCGCTCTCCGACCGGGCCGGCCACGACATCAACTTCATCTCGTTGACCGGCGCGCTGCACACCATCGGCCTCGCCGGGCAGGCTCCGGTGCCGCCGGTGAACTACCTCGGTGAGTCGGGGGGCGGAACGTTCCTGGCTTTCGGGATCGTCTGTGCGCTGCTCGAGGCCCGGCGATCGGGGCGGGGGCAGATTGTCGACGCGAGCATCGTTGACAGCGCGGCGCTGCTGCTCGCCACCGTGTTCGGAATGCGGGCCGCGGGCACCTGGAACGATCAGCGCGGCACCAACGTGCTCGATTCCGGTGCACCCTTCTACGGCACCTATCGTTGTGCGGACGGCGAGTACGTCGCGGTCGGCGCCGCCGAGCCGCAGTTCTACGCGGCTCTGGTCGGCGCTCTCGGCATCGCCGGCGATCCCCGGCTCGGAGGCGACCGGCTGGATCCCGCGAACTGGGCCGCTATGAAGGAGTGCCTGGCGGAGGCGTTCGCCGGCCGGACGCGGGCGCAGTGGCTGGAGGTGTTCGACGGGGCCGACACGTGCGTGACCCCGGTCGTCTCGCTCGGCGAGGCCGCCGGCCATCCGCACAACCGGGAACGCGGCACGTTCGTCGAGGTCGACGGGGTCGTCCACCCGGCCCCCGCGCCCCGGTTCAGCCGCACCCCGGCGGCCGCGCCGGCGCCGCCGCCCGTCCCCGGACGGGATTCCCTCCAGCTGCTGCTCGCGGCGGGTTACGACCGCGACCAGATCTCCTGCCTCATCGACCGGCGCGTGGTCGTCGACCGCGGTTCCGCCACTCACCTCCAGCGCTGACTCCAAGGAGAACGGCATGCTCATCAACGACGTGTTGCGCCGCAACGCGACGCGGAACCCGGACCGGAACGCCCTGCTCATGGTCGACGGCTCGGGGTCGCGAACCTACGCCGAGCTGTACGAGCGCGCGATGCGCCTGGCCAACGGGCTGCTGGGGATCGCGTCGCAGGGAGACCGGATCGCCATCCTGTCCGAGAACAGCCCCGAGTACGTCGAGGCCTACTACGGCGTTCCCGCGGCGGGCATGGCGCTGACCATGCTCAACTACCGGCTGCACCCGAAGGAGTGGGTGTGGATCCTCAACAACGCCCGCGCCAGGGTCGTCCTCGTCTCCCGGCCGTACCTGGAGGTGATCGCCGACCACCGGAGCGAACTGTCCACGGTCGAGCACATCATCGTCATCGGTGAACCGGTGCCGGGCGTGCGGACGTACGAGGACCTGCTCGGCGCCGCCGCGCCGAGCGCGCCCGCGATCCGGGTCGGCGAGGACGACGTCGCATGGCTGCTGTACACCAGCGGGACCACCGGATTCCCCAAGGGCGCCCAGCTCACCCACCGCAACCTCTGCACCGCGCTGATCCAGTCGGTGCTCGAGTACGACCCCACGCCGCGGACCGCATACCTCAACGCCATGCCGCTGTGCCACGTCGCCGGATACCTCACGCCGGTGAACCAGTTCTACGGCGGGTCGGTTCTGATGATGTCCGGATGGGATCCGGAGCAGTGGATGCGGCTGGTCCAGGACCATCGGGTCACCAGCGGCGGGTTCGCGCCGACGATGATGGCCATGCTGCTGGCGCATCCGAAGATCCGGGACTACGACCTCGGCAGTCTGGAATGGATGGGCTACGGCGCCTCCAAGATCCCGGCCGACATCCTGCGGCAGACGATCGAGCGGTTCGGGCCGATCGTCTACGCCGGCATGGGGATGACCGAGCTCGGCGGGAACATGCTGACCCTCGGCAAGGAGGCGCACATCCGGGCCGCCAACGGCGAGGAGCACCTGCTCGACGCCGTCGGAAAGCCGATGTCCCTGGTGGACGTGCGCGTGGTGGACGACGCGGGGGAGGACTGCGCCTACGGCGAGGTCGGCGAGATCGTGGTCCGGGGCGACCAGGTGACGACCGGCTACTGGGACAACCCGCAGGCGACCAAGGAGGCCTTCGATGGTGGCTGGTTCCGCACCGGCGACCTCGCGCGGCAGGACGAGGAGGGCTTCCTCTACATCGTCGACCGGAAGAAGGACATGATCATTTCTGGCGGTGAGAACGTCTACTCCAGCGAGGTCGAGAACGCCATCTACGAGCACCCGGCCGTCGCGGAGGCGGCGGTCATCGGCCTTCCGGACCAGGTGTGGGGCGAAAAGGTCGCCGCCGTCGTCGTGGCCAAGCAGGGGCAGCGCGTTTCGGCCGAGGAGATCGTGACCCAGTGCAAGAGCCGGCTCGCGTCCTACAAGCAGCCGCGCGAGGTGTTCTTCGTCGACTCCATCCCGAAGACGGTCAGCGGGAAGATCCGTAAGGGCGATCTCCGCGACCAGTTCGGCGCCGGACAGTGACCTTCCGGCGAGTTCCGTTTCCAGATGACCACTTCCCCCGATCGAAGGCCGGTGACCGTGCCTGATTTCAACGTCCCCGCATCAAGGGACGCGGACCACGAACCCGCGTCGCCGCGCCGGCTCTCCCGCCGATCACTGATCGGCGGCATGGCGGTGGCCGGCATCACAGGCGCCGGGCTGCTCGGCACGACCGGTGCCGCAGCCGCGGCTCAGCCCGGCAAGGGCGACGACAAAGGCAAGAAGCATGGGAAGGGAAAGAAAGTGGCCATCACCGTTCTGGCAACCGGGCTGAAGTTCCCCGAAGGCCCGGTCGCCCTGCCGAACGGCGACGTCGTCGTCGTCGAGATCCACCGCAAGACGCTGACCCGGATCACTTCGGACGGGAAGACCTCGGTCGTGGCCGAGCTGGGCGGGGGGCCCAACGGCGCCGCCCTCGGCCCGGACGGCCGGGTCTACGTCGCCAACAACGGCGGCATGTACGCCTTCGAGGTGGGGGGATTCGTCTTCGCCGGTGGAATCCCGGCCGACTACACCAGCGGCAGCATCCAGGCGGTCGACCTGTCGACCGGCGCGGTGCAGACGCTCTACACCGAAGCGGAGGGCAAGCCGCTGCGCGGGCCGAACGACCTGGTCTTCGACGCCGCGGGCGGCTTCTACTTCACCGACCACGGCAAGAGCGACGGGAGCACCGGCGACAAGGGGCGCCTGTTCTACGCCACCCCGGACGGCAGGTCGATCAAGCAGATCGCCGGCGGAATGGAGGGCCCGAACGGCATCGGCCTGTCCCCTGACGGTAAGCGCCTCTACGTCAGCGAGACGTACACGGCGCGGGTGTGGTGGTGGGACGTGACGGCCCCCGGGGTGGTCAAGGGAGGCAAGTCACTCGGCGGATCCGGCGGTGGCAACTTCCTCTACACCGCGCCGGACTACACCAACTTCGACTCCCTCGGGGTCGAGGCCAACGGCAACGTCTGCGTCGCGTCGATGATCCACGCCGGCATCTCCGTGGTGAACCCGCACGGCGAGCTGGTGGAATTCGTCCCGATCGCCGTCGACGGCGACCCGGGGATCACGAACATCTGCTGGGGCGGCCGGGACATGCGGACCGCGTACATCACCGCCTCCAGCACCGGCAAGCTGCTGAAGGTGGACTGGAAGCGGCCGGGACTCAAGCTCAACTTCGCTTCCGGGAGCCCGCGGTGAGCTCCGGAGTGTCCGCCCTGGCCGACCGGTTCTTCGAGGCGGTCTCCCGGGGCGATCTGGCCGAACTCGACGCGCTCTACAGCCAGGACGCCGTCGTGTGGCACAACTACGACGACGTCGCGCAGACGCGTGACGAGAGCATGCGGCTGCTGGCCTGGCTCGCCCGCAAGGCCGGGCCCCTGCGGTACGTGGAGGTGCGGCGGATCCTGCTGGAGGACGGGTTCGTGCAGCAGCACGTGGTCGAGCTCGGTGGGCAGTGCGAGGGCCTCCGCATGCCGGCCATGCTCCGCGTCCGCTGTGACGACGGGCTCGTCTACCGGATCGAGGAGTACGTCGATCCCACGCCGCTCAACGCACGGCTGGCGGCTGCCAGGCGAGACACCTGACGAGCCGACCGGCGGCGGCCGTACCCTCTCGGTACGGCCGCCACCCGCTGTACCGATTAGTCGGTACGCCACGAGCGTGCCGAGGACGAATGCCGATCGCCGCCCGCGAGAGGAGCTTTCGCGGACAGAGCGCGGCCGGCCGCCACCGGGGGCGCGCGGCAGGGCATGGTTCTGTCAGATGTGACCCAGGGGCCGGTTCAGGGGTGGATCGCCTGCTGATGGTTCATGCGGCGGCGCAGCGACGCCCGCGCCGCGAGGACGTGCGCGGTCATGACCGATTCCGCCCAGGTGCCGTCGCGCGTGATGACGGCCTCGACCAGTTCGCGGTGCTGGCTGAAGCTTCGCTGCATCTCCTCGGGCGTGTAGTGGTGGAAGGTGTGGCGAACGAGGGAGATCTCGATGACGCCGGACAGCAGGCCGGGCAGCAGCGCGTTGCCGGCCGCGCGGTGCAGCGTGCGGTGGAATCGCATGTTGAGTTCGGTGATCCGGTCGTAGGCGTCCGGGGCGCCGGTACGCACCAGCTCCTCCATCTCGTCGCACAGCCCGCTCAGCTCGGTGACCACGGCCGGATCACCGCCGCCGCGCTCGGCCGCCCGGTGCGCGGCGAACCCCTCCAGCAGTGCGCGCATGCTGAAGATGTCGTCGAGATCGGCATCGGCGAACCCGGCCACCCGAGCCCCGCGATTCGGGTGCAACTCGATCAGGCCGTCGGCCTGCAGACGGCGCAGCGCGTCCCGGACCGGGGTACGGCTCACGTTCAGGGCGGTCGCGATACCCTCCTCCCGCAACCACTCACCCGGCTGGTGGGCGCCGGTGAGGATGCGTCGGCGCAGGTCCTCGTAGACCTTGTCCGATGGTCTGGTCATCGTGTCTGCCTCCGGTGCGGTTCCGCTGATATATGCAACCACGTCGGCCCATGGCACTCACGCCGCGCTCCGGGGGAGGCGCCCGCCGCGCGCCCTGCCCCTGCTCCTCCGTGTACGTCTTGCCGGCGCCGCCGACCTCGTCCGGATAGGGGGTCAGGGCAGCGCGCCGGTCATGGCAGGCTGAGACTGCGACATCCTTGCCCAAACAGGCATGATCCGGCATGGATCGGGTGCTTGGTCCAGTGCGCGTTAGTGCAGTCGTGGAGTCTGACCGACCAGACAGTACAACACAAGAACCAGTGCCGGTCAGCGAACGAGGCAGTTGACGCGTTTATACGACCTGAGTACTGTACTGATCAGTCGGTACATTCTGTTGACTCTGTCCGGGATGCCGAATGCGAGCCGTCCGGTCTTCTCGGACGGAGACGGGAGACGAATCAGTGGAGTCATTCGTCCAGCTGCGCAAGGGGACGACTCCCCGGAGAATCCATGCCGACCTCGACGGCCTCAAGGACGACGAGCTCGGCCGTGGCGGCTTCACCGGCCGTACGGCGCACTTCTACCGCCGCCACGACCCCACCCAGTTCCGCAGCGAGGGGCCGCTCACCGGCGTCGACGTCTCCACGGACGCCTTGTCGCCGACCGACGCCGACGATCCCAGCGGTGAGCCGCTGCTGCTGTTCGACAACGCCGACTGCCGCATCTCCCTGAGCAAGCGCGGCGAGGCCCCGCCGTTCTACGTACGCAACGTGGACGGCGACGAGCTGCACTTCGTGCACCGCGGCACCGGGAAGTTCGTCACCGAGTTCGGCGAGCTGACCTACCGCCCCGGCGATTACGTCTACATCCCCAAGTCGACGACGTACCGTCAGATCCCGGACGGCCGCGACACGTGCGTCCTGATCGTTCAGGCGACCGAGGAGTTCCGCGTTCCGGAGGCCGGTGTGCTCGGCCGTCACTTCCCCTTCGACAGCGCGCTCGTCGTGATCCCCGAGGCGAGCGTGGTCGAGGACGACGGGCGCGAGGAGTACGAGGTGCGGCTGTACCACTCCGGTCAGCACACCTCGATCTTCTACCCGCATGATCCCTGTGACGCGGAGGGGTGGCGGGGCGACAACTTCCCGTTCACCTTCAACATCGACGACTACACCGTGTTGACCTCGGAGAGCGTGCACCTGCCCCCCACAGTGCACCTGTTCATGCAGGCGACCGGCGTCTACGTCATGAACTTCCTGCCCCGGCCGGCCGAGGGCGTGCCGGGCACCGAGCGCTACCCCTGGTACCACCGCAACGTCGACTACGACGAGATCGCCTTCTTCCACGGCGGCAACGTCTTCGGCATCGACATGCCGCCCGGGCTGATCTCGCACGCCCCGCAGGGCGTCCACCACGGCGCCCCGGAGAAGGCGCGCGAGCGGGCCCGGCGCAAGTTCGACCAGTACGACCGGGTCGAGTGGAAGATCATCGCGGTGGACACGCGGCGGCGTCTGGTGCCGAGCGAGGCCGTGCGCGCCGCGGCGAGCGTTTCCGACCCGGAGGTCCAGATATGAGCGCCGACGACAAGAAGTTCGGCTACGACCGTATCCCGTACCTCGTCATCTTCGACGACAACTCCGCCTACCGCGACACCTACGGCGGTCCGGGCGAGATCGTGGCGCTGGAGAGTTACCTGCTGCGGCCGCGCGGGGTGGAGTCGGACACGGTCATCGTGTTCATGCATCCCATCGGTGGCGGCGCCTACCTGCCGATGATGAACGGACTGGCCCGCGCGGGCCACCACGTCATCTACTGCGGCAGCCGCTACCGCGGGGTCGACAGCGCGCTGATCATGGAGAAGGTGGTGCAGGATCTCGGGGCGTGCGTCCGCGACGCCCGCGAGCGCCTGGGCTACCGCAAGGTTGTGCTTGCCGGCTGGAGCGGCGGCGGGTCCCTGTCGCTGTTCTACCAGCAGCAGGCGCAGCACCCGACGGTCACCGCGCCCCCCGCCGGCGGCACACCTGACCTCACCCAGCTCGACCTGATCCCCGCCGACGCGATCATGATCCTCGCCGCGCACGTCAGCCGGCACGGCACGATGACCGAGTGGCTGGACGCGTCGATCCTGGACGAGTCCAACCCGGACATCCGAGATCCGGAACTGGACCTCTACAGCCCGAAGAACCCCAACCAGCCGCCGTACACGGAGGAGTTCGTCGAGCGGTACCGGGCGGCGCAGATCGCCCGCAACCGGAGGATCACCGCCTGGGTCAAGGCGCAGCTGGAATACCTGCGTGGCTCCGGCCGGGAGTTCGAGGAGCGTGCCTTCGTGGTGCACGGCACCATGGCCGACCCGCGCTGGCTCGACCCGGCCATCGATCCGAACGACCGGGTGCCGGGGCGCTGCTATCTGGGCGATCCGAGGATCGTCAACAACAGCCCTGTCGGGCTGGCCCGGTTCAGCACGCTGCGCAGCTGGCTGTCCCAGTGGAGCTACGACGACGCCAACGGCGACGGCCTGAAGTGCGCCGCCGACCTGGAGATCCCGGCGCTGGTCATCGGCAACAGCGCGGACGACGCCTGCACGCCGAGCCACACCAACCGCCTCTACGAGGCGGTCGGGCACCCGGACAAGACGCTGTACGTGGTCCAGGGCGCGACGCACTACTACGCGGGCCCCGACCAGCGGCCCAAGCTCGACGAGGCCATCGGAGTGGTCACTTCGTGGCTGGCCGAGCGCGGCTTCGCCGGGCGGCTCTGAGCCGGCCCCCTTGTTCCACAGGCCCCTGAAGCAGTTCCGGCCGCGGCGCCGCCTCCGGTCCGGGCGCAGATCAGAAAGGTTTCCCCCATGTCCGAAGCAGTGATCGTGGAGGCGGTGCGCACGCCTGCGGGCAAGCGTCACGGCTCTCTGTCCGGATGGCACCCTGCGGAGCTCGCCGCCCAGACGCTGACCGCGCTCCAGGAGCGGAGCGGCATCGACCCCGCGATCGTCGACGACGTGATCATGGGTTGCGTCACCCAGAACGGCCCGCAGAGCACCAACGTCGGACGCACCGCGGTCCTTGCGGCCGGCTGGCCGGAGACCGTCCCCGCGACCACCGTCGACCGTCAGTGCGGCTCCTCCCAGCAGGCCGTCCACTTCGCCGCGCAGTCGATCCTCGCCGGGACGTGTGACGTCGTGGTCGCCGCCGGCATCGAGTGCATGTCGACCGTGCCGATGTTCTCCAACGCTCCCGGCGGCGACATCCGCGCCGTGTACGGCGAGGCGGCGCAGAGCCGGTACGCCGACCGCGAGGCGTACGGCTACACCGGCCTGGTGCCGCAGGGCATCTCGGCCGAGCTCGTCGTGGACCGGTGGGGCATCACCCGGGAGGAGCTGGACGCCTACGGCCTGCTCAGCCAGAAGCGCGCGGCGGCCGCCCGCGACGAGGGCCGGTTCGCCCGTGAGATCGTTCCCGTCGCGCTCAAGCGGCGTGACCGGGAGACCGGCGAGGTCGCCGTGCCGGGCGGGACGCTGACCGTCGACGAGTGCATCCGCGAGACCTCGATGGAGGCGCTGGCCGCGCTCAAGCCGGCCTTTGTGCCGGAGGGCCGGATCACCGCCGGCAACTCCTCGCAGATCGTCGACGGAGCGGCCGCGCTCCTCATCATGAGCGCCGACCGGGCGCGAGCCCTGGGCCTGCGCGCGCGTGCGGTGATCCGGCACATGACGGTCGTCGGCGCCGACCCGGTCGAGATGCTGACCGCGCCCATCCCCGCCACCAGGCGCGTCCTGGACCGCGCCGGGATGAGCGCCGGCGACATCGACCTGTTCGAGGTCAACGAGGCCTTCGCCTCGGTGGTCCTCGCCTGGCAGCGCGAGACCGGCGCCGACCCGGCCAAGGTCAACGTCAACGGCGGCGGGATCTCCCTCGGGCATCCGCTGGGCGCCTCCGGCGCCAAGCTGATGGTCACGCTGCTCCACGAGCTCGAGCGCACGGGGGGCCGCTTCGGCCTGCAGACGATGTGCGAGGGCGGCGGCATGGCCAACGCTACGATCATCGAGAGAGTCGCATGAGCGGTTTCACCGACCTGAGCGGCAAGGTCGCGGTCGTCACCGGCGCGTCGAGCGGGCTCGGGCGGCGGTTCGCCCTGGTGCTCGCCCGCGCCGGCGCGACCGTGATCGCCGCCGCCCGCCGGACGGAGCTGCTCGACGAACTGGTCGCCGAGCAGGACGGCGTCCTCGCCCAACGGTGCGACGTCACCGATGACGCCGACTGCGCGCGGCTGATCGAGCGCGCCGACGAGCTGGGCGGGATCGACGTCCTGGTCAACAACGCCGGCTGGGCCGACTCGCGCCCCGCCCTCGAACAGCCGATCGAGTCGTTCCGCCGGACCCTCGACGTCGACCTGACCGCGTTGTTCCAGCTCAGCGTGCTCGCCGGGAAGTCCATGGCGGCCCGGGGCGGCGGGTCCGTCGTCAACATCGCGTCGATCCTCGGCATGGTGGCCTCGGCTCCCGTCCCGCAGGCGGCGTACGGCGCGGCCAAGGGTGCGGTGATCAGCCTCACCAGGCACCTGGCCTGCGAATGGGCGCGCAACGGCGTGCGGGTCAACGCGATCGCGCCCGGCTGGTTCCCCAGCGAGCTGACCGAGCGGATGCTCGCCGACGACTCCGCGCGCCGGTGGATCGAGCGCAACACCCCTATGAGCCGCCCCGGGCGGCCCGAGGAACTGGACGCGGTCCTTCTGCTGCTCGCCGGCCCCGGATCGGCGTTCATCACCGGGCAGACCATCGCCGTCGACGGGGGCTGGACCGCGCGATGAACCAGGAGGAGGGACGGCATGGCCGTACATCGTGACCTGTTCGACGACACCCACGAGGACTTCCGGAGCAGTTTCCGGGCGTTCGTGCGGACCGAGATCGAGCCCTACCACGAGAAGTGGGAGGAGCGGGGACGCGTGGACAGATCGATGTTCCTCGCGGCCGGCGCGGGCGGCTTCCTGGGGATGGCGGTGCCGGAGGAGTACGGCGGCCTCGGCGAGCCGGACTTCCGGTACAACGTGATCATCTCCGAGGAACTGCAACGGGCCAACGTCATCGGCTCGGGCATGTGCATCACCCTGCACAACGACATCGTGCTGCCCTACCTGATGACCGTCACGACCCCCGCGCAGCGCGCCCGGTGGCTGCCCGGGATGGTCACCGGGGAGACGATGGGCGCGATCTCCATGACCGAGCCGGGGACCGGGTCGGACCTGGCGTCGATCCGGACCACCGCGATCCGCGACGGCGACGACTACGTGCTCAACGGCTCCAAGTCGTTCGTCACCAACGGGCTCAACTCCGACCTGGTCATCGTGGCGGTCAAGACCGATCCGGCGCAGCGCCACCGCGGGATGAGCCTCATCGTGGTGGAGGAGGGCACGCCGGGGTTCAAGCGGGGCCGCGCACTCAAGAAGATCGGGCTGAAGAGCCAGGACACCGCGGAGCTGTTCTTCGACGACGCCCGCGTCCCGGCGGAGAACCTGCTCGGCGAGCCGGGGACCGGGTTCGGCACCCTCATGCGGAACCTCGCGCAGGAGCGGATCGCCCTGTCGGTGTCGGCGATCGCCGCGGCCCGTGCCGTACTGGAGTGGACGATCGACTACTGCCGCGAGCGGACCGCGTTCGGCGAGAGGCTGTCCTCCTTCCAGAACACCAAGTTCGTGCTGGCCGAGCTCACCACGGCCACCGAGGTCGCCCAGGTGTACGTGGACTACCTCATCCGCCGGCACGTGGCGGGCGAGCTGACGGCCGACGATGCCGCCAAGGCCAAGTGGTGGACCACCGACCTGCAGCAGGACGTGGTCAACCGCTGCCTGCAACTGCACGGCGGCTACGGATTCATGCAGGAGTACCCGGTCGCCAGGGCCTTCCTCGACGCGCGGGTGCAGACCATCTACGCCGGCACCAACGAGATCATGAAAGAGATCATCGGCCGGTCCATCGACTCGCCGGCCAAGGCGGAGCGGGTATGAGCGTCGACCGCGAGGTCCGGGACGGCGTCGCGACGATCACGCTGAACCGCCCGGACAAGCTCAACGCGATGACCGACGCCATGTGGAGCACGCTGGACGTCACCCTCGCGGAGCTGTCCGCGGACCCGGAAGTCCGGGTCGTGGTGCTCACCGGGGCCGGCGGCGTGTTCTGCGGAGGATCGGACGTCGGCGGCCTGCTCGACGACCTCGGCGGCCTGCCGGATCGGATCAGGGTCTCCAACCGGTGCGTCCTGGCCGTGCACGAGGCGCCGGTCCCGACCGTCGCCGTGGTCGACGGCATCGCGGCGGGTTCCGGCGCGAACCTCGCCCTCGCCTGCGATTTCGTGATCGCCAGCGACCGGTCCCGCTTCCTGCAGCTGTTCATCAGGCGCGGGTTGTCGCTGGACAGCGGGGCGAGCTGGCTGCTGCCCCGGCTGGTGGGGGGCCGGAGGGCTCGCCAGCTGGCGTTCCTCGGTGACTCCCTGGACGCGGCGACCGCGCTGGAATGGGGGATGATCAACGCGGTCGTCCCGCAGGACCGGCTGCCAGCCGAGGTGGCCGCGCTGACCGACCGGCTTCGCGGCCTGGCGCCCAGAGCCCTCGCCGGCACCAAGTCATTGCTCAACGACGCGTGGGAGACCGACCTCGCGGCCGCGCTCGAAGCGGAGATCGTCAACCAGGTGGACGTGATCTCCGCTCCCGAGGCGCAGGCGATGATCGCCGCCTTCCTCCGCAAGCAGTAAGCCGTTCATGAAGCTCAAGGAGACACAGGTGAATCTGACTGGTAGCTCGGCTATCGTCACCGGCGGCGGGTCCGGACTCGGAGAGGCCACCAGCCGCCTTCTGGCGGCCAAGGGCCTGAAGGTCACCGTCATCGACCTCGACGCCGACAACGGAAAGCGGGTCGCCGCCGACATCGACGGCCGGTTCCTCGCCGCGGACGTGACCGACACCGAGCAGGTCATCGCTGCGATCGACGCCACGGCGGCGCAGGCCCCACTGCGTGCCGTCGTCAACTGCGCCGGGATTCCGAGCCTGTCCCGGACGATCGGCAAGGACGGCGAGTACGCCTCGGCACACAGCCTCGATGCCTTCCGCAAGGTCGTCGAGGTCAACCTGATCGGCACCTTCAACGTCGTGCGTCTCGCCGCGACCGCGATGTCCCGCAACGAACCCGACGCTGACGGCGCGCGTGGCGCCATCGTCAACACGACGTCGGTCGCGGCGTTTGAAGGCCAGATCGGGCAGGCCGCCTACAGCGCGTCCAAGGGCGGCGTGGTCGGCCTCACCCTGCCGCTGTCGCGTGACCTCGGGGTCGTGGGGGTGCGGGTAAACACCATCGCCCCGGGGCTGATCGACACGCCGATCTACAACACCGTGCCGGACCCGGACGCGTTCAAGGCCAAGCTCGCCAAGGACGTGGTGTTCCCCCGACGGCTCGGTCAGGCTGAGGAGTTCGCCAGCCTCGCCTGGGAGCTGCTGTCCAACAGCTACATCAACGGCGAGGTCATCCGGATCGACGCCGGCGTCCGGCTTCCGCCGAAGTAACCGTCAGCCACACGGTCGGCCACCATTTCGGGAGTGATGTTCATGAGCAGCGCAGGGCCGCGGCTCCGCCGGGCGATGCGGAGATTCATCGACGGGGAGGTCATCCCGGCCGAACCGTCCTTGGAGGCGGGCGGCGAGGAAGCCGCAGCGACGATGCGGCGACTGCAGGCCGGCGCGAAGGAGCAGGGCCTCTGGGCGCTGGGTCATCCGGCCGAAATCGGCGGCGGAGGCCTGCCGTTCTACGAGTTCGCTCTGGTCAACGAGATCATCGGCCGGTCGAAGTACGGCCAGACCGCCGCCGGCACGCTGTCGATGCAGGACGCGATCATGCTGCACCGGTTCGGCACCGAGGAGCAGCGCAAGCGCTGGGTGGGGCCGTTGGTCGCGGGGGAGATCACGCCGAGCACGGGGATGACCGAGCCGGAGGTCGCCGGGTCCGACCCGACCCTCATCCGGGCGACGGCCCGCTTGGACGGCGACGAGTGGGTCCTCGACGCGCACAAGTGGTTCACCACCGGGGGCTCGACCGCCGCGTTCACCACCGTCTTCGCACGGACGGAACCCGACGACGTGGACGGCCACAACGCGCTGTCCGCGATCATCGTGCCCGCCGGCACTCCCGGATTCGAGGTGGTGCGGGTGCTGCGGACAATGGGCTCGACCAGCGGCGACCACTGCGAGATCCGCCTGTCCGGAGTGCGGGTCCCGAAGGAGAACCTGCTCGGCGAGCGCGGCAAGGGATTCAAGGTGGGCCAGGTCCGTCTCGGGCCCGGCCGCATCTTCCACTGCATGCGCTGGCTGGGCCAGGCACAGCGGGCGTTCGAGCTCATGGTCGACCGGGCCGGCTCCCGGTACGCGCACGGATCTCTGCTGGCCGAGAAGGGCGAGATCCAGCGGCTGATCGCGGAGTCGGCGGCGGAGATCCACGCGGCGCGGCTCATGACCCTGGACGCGGCGAAGCAGTACGACAGGGACGGCCAGGCCCGGGTGCAGATCAGCATCATCAAGTTCTGGGCCGCGCGCATGCTGCACAACGTCATCGACCGGGCGATTCAGGTCCATGGCGCGCTCGGCGTCACCGACGACACACCTCTGGAGGGGATGTACCGGGAGGCGCGCTACGCCCGGATTTACGATGGTCCGGACGAGGTCCACCGGATGGTCGTCGCGCGCCGGTTGCTGGCCGATCCCTCCCGCGCCCCATGGCTGACGGATCATGATGACTGATCGTTCGGAGATCCAGGCGCGGCTGAGCCGTGTGTGGGGCGAGCCGGTCACCGTGACGGTCCCGAGCACGATGCCGGGCGGTGCCAGCCGGCAGACCATGCGATTCACGGCCGAGACCGGCGGTGGCACCCGGGACCTTGTGCTCCGGCGGGATCCGTCAGGTCCGGACGGCGTCGTGGCGATGGAGAACGAGGCCAGGGCAATGGTGGCGGCCGCCGCCGCCGGTGTGCCGGTCCCGGAGGTGGTGGACAGCGGCCCGTCGCTCGGGGGACACCCGTACATCGTGATGAGCCACATCGTGGGCGAGACGATCCCGCGCAGACTGCTGCGCGACGAGGAGTATGCCGCCGTCCGCTCGGCGCTCGCGGTCGAGTTCGGCGGCATCGCCGCGCGGATCCACTCGATTCCCGTCGCCGATCTGGGCTCGCTGCCCCGCCAGGATCCGATCGACGCGCTGCGCGCGCTGTCCGACAGGTACGACACGCCCCGGCCCGCGGTCGAGCTCGGAATCCGATGGCTCCGCGACCACCCCAGGGCCGAGGCTCCCGACGCCGTGGTGCACGGCGACCTCCGCAACGGCAACGCCATCGTCGGGCCCGAGGGCATCCGGGCCGTCCTGGACTGGGAGCTGGTCCATCGGGGCGACCCGATCGAGGACCTTGGCTGGTTGTGCGTCAAGGCATGGCGGTTCGGTGCGGCGCTCCCGGTCGGCGGCTTCGGGACCAGGGCGCAGCTTCTCGACGGATACGAGCGAGTGGCGGGCTGGCGCCCTTCGGACGAGCAGCTGCACTGGTGGGAGGTGTACGGAACCCTGCGCTGGGTGTTGATCTGCCGTCAGCAGGCCGCCGTATACCTGGAGGGGAGGCGGAACTCCCTCGAGCACGCCGTCATCGGCCGCCGGGTATGCGAGGCGGAATTCGACCTGCTGCTCGCGCTTGGCCTGACCCGGCCGGGCGCCGTCCGGGACCCGCTGGCCACCGCCGACACGGTGGCGGCCGAGGCGGCCGGCACGGCCGCGACGGGCCGCGCGCCGCACGACGCGCCGGACGCGGACCGGCTGCTCGCCGTGGTGGCCGACTCCCTCCAGAAAGATCTCGGGGAGTCGCTGCCCGCCGGTTCGCCGCGCTTCATGGCGCGGGTCGCGGCCAACGCGATCCGGATCGCCCGGCGAGAGATCCTGCTCGGTGCGGAGCTGGAGGACAGACACCGACGGCGGCTCGGTCGTCTCGGGTTCGCGAGCGACGCGGACCTCGCGTCGGCGATCCGCTCCGGTGCCGCCGAGCCGGCGGAGGTCGCATGGGCCGTGGCCGAGACGGTGCACGACAAGCTTCTCGTCGCCAATCCGAGCTACCTGGGGCACCCTGACTCCCCGAAGGGGGAGTGAAAACCCGTATCGTACCTTCACGCCGGCGCTGATCGGCAGGCCTTATCCCCTAGAGAGATCGGCAGGTTAATGGTCCGCGAGTCATCGCAGAAAGCTCGGATTCTGCGCGTCGCCGCCGAGTTGTTCGCGGAACACGGTTACCACGGGACGGGAATGTCGCAGCTCGAGGCGGCCGTCGGTCTCCAGCGCGGTGCCCTTTATCACCACATCGGCAGCAAAGAGGCGCTGCTGTTCGAGATCAGCACTTCTCAGTTGCGGTTGATGGTCGACGCCGCCCACGACATCGAAGCGCGTACGGAGGATCCCGAGGAACGGTTGCGGGAACTGGCCCGCACTCTTATGGAGAATGTCGCGGACCACGTTCTCGAATGGACCGTCCACTATCGTGACTTCAACGCGCTCACCGGCCAGCGCAGGGACACGATGCTCGATTTGCGCAAGCAGTACGAGCAGGTATGGCTGCGTGCGCTCAACGCCGGGGTGGCCAAGGGGAAATTCAAGAAGTCGCCGGATCCCGTGATTCTGAAAGGAATACTCGGGATGTTCAACTACTCCTATGTGTGGTTGAAGAGGGAGGCGGCGCTGCCGCCGCGGGCCGTCGCGGACGTCTTCTGCGACACGTTCCTCGCGGGCATCCGGCAGGACGCTCCGTCCTGGGGATCGGCGTCCTCCGCGGGCGGTTGACCGGAGAAGCACGGGTTCGCCGCCGAGGCGCTGAGCCCCGTCATGCCGCCGCAAAACTCCGACTCCATCCGACAATAATGAAAGGTTGAAAATGAGTACGCGAGAAGAGAGCAGCGAGACGAAGGAAGTCCTCGTCGAGCGCAGCGGCGGCGTGCAGATCATCACCATCAACCGCCCGAAGGCGAAGAACGCCCTGAACGCGGCCGTCGCCCAGGGCATCGCCGACGCGGTCGACGAGATGGACGCTTCCGATGAATTGCGGGTCGGTGTCCTGACCGGTGCCGGTGGGACGTTCTCCGCCGGAATGGATCTCAAGGCGTTTCTGCGCGGCGAGAGGCCGTCCATCGAGGGCCGGGGCCTGGCCGGGATCGCCATGACCCCGCCGCGGAAGCCGCTGATCGCCGCGGTGGAGGGCTGGGCGCTGGCTGGCGGGTTCGAACTGCTGCTGGCGTGCGATCTGGTCGTCGCGGGCGAGACGGCCAGGTTCGGCGTTCCGGAGGTCAGCCGCTCACTGGTGGCGGCGGCGGGGGGCGCTTTGCTGCTGCCGAGTCGCGTGCCGTTCGTGGTCGCCATGGAGATGCTGCTCACAGGTGAGCCGATCACCGCACAGCGCGCCTTCGAGGTGGGTCTGGTGAACCGGGTGGTGCCGGCGGGCGGGGCGCTCGCGGGTGCCCTGGAACTGGCCGAGAAGATCGCCGCCAACGGCCCGCTCGGGGTCGCGGCCACGAAGAAGATCGTCCGCTCCAGCCCGGACTGGTCGATCGCCGAAGGCTGGGAGCGGCAGGACCAGATCATCGAGCCGGTTTTCGCCTCGGAGGACGCGAAGGAGGGCGCCACCGCGTTCGCGGAGAAGCGCCCGCCGGTGTGGCGGGGGCGGTAGATGGCCTCGGTCGACGCGGGCCTGCTCGTCCTGCGCGTCGTGGCCGGTCTCCTGCTTCTCGGCCACGGACTCCAGAAGTCCTTCGGCTGGCTCGACGGCGACGGGCTCGCCAAGACGGCCTCGATCTTCGAGAAGGTCGGATACCGGCCGGGTCGGCAGATGGCTCTGGTGGCGGCAGTGATGGAGATCACCACCGGTCTCGGCGTCGTCGTCGGTCTCCTCACGCCTCTCGCCGCGGCGGGCATGCTCGCCACGATGCTCGTGGCCGCCTCCGTGCACTGGCGGAACGGCCTGTGGGCGACCGGCAAGGGCTTCGAACTGCCGCTCATGTACGGCCTGATCGCCCTCGCGCTCGGGTTCTGCGGCCCGGGCCGCTACAGCCTCGACGGCCTGATCGGCTGGCAACTGGCCAGGCCGTGGACCGGGTGGGCCGCGTTCGCCCTCGGGGTTCTGGGCGCGGCACCGGTGATCGCCCGGCGCGCGCAGGCCAGGTGACGCCGGTCGGTATCCGGGGTGCTCGTCCCACGCCAGGCGGTCGCCGCTGACGCACTCGGCAGCGAGACGATCACGACCAGGCGGACGAGCCGCCGGCGTGGCGGCGGCGGGGCGCTCAGTCTCCGGCGCCGGCCTCGTCCGGGGACCAGAGCGCCCGGTACCACAGCGTGGCGATCGTCTCGATGGCCGTCTCGTCCGTGGACGGCCGGCCGAGAGTGGCCACGCCCATGCCGAGCCAGAGGTAGCACGAGTGCTCGAGCATCGACGACAGGGCGGAGGCGGCCATCATGGCGTCCAGCCGGGCCGGTAGCCGGCCGTTGCGCTGTGCCGCCGCGACCGCCCGGGCGATGTTCTGGACACCCAGCTCCCGCACGCGCAGCCAGACCCGCATGAAATCCTCGTCCACCGCCGCTGCCTGGGTGACGCCGACCAGCTCGGGCAGGAAGTCCTGGTACGTCTGCCAGAAGGCCTGAACCGCGGCGCGGAGCGACTCGTATCGCGCGGTCCCCGGCTGCGTCAGCAAGAGAGTGCGGTCGTTCAGCGCCTCCATAAAGTCGTCGAGCAGGGCTTCGAGGATCTGCCGCTTGTTCTGGAAGTAGTTGTAGAACGACGCGGGCGACTTTCCCGCCTCGACGGCGATGTCGGTTATCTTGGCGTTCACGTATCCGTCGCGGGCGAACACGCGACGCGCGGCGTCCTTGAGCGACCGCTCGGTGCGTAGGCCCTTCGGCCCCAGATCCGTCCGTTCGAGCGCGCCCGACCGTTCCTGCACTGACCGTAACCCCATATCCCAAGTCGTCGTTGATCGTTCTGTCCGGGAAATCCGCCGCGACGGCTCGCGAGGCCTGTGCGGCAGATCCCCGACGCCGCCGCGGGCGGACCGGGGCCCGCGACCCGCCACGCGGGCGACACGCCCCTGGTTCAGGGGACCGCCTGGACCTTCGGCATCACCTCGCCGGCGAACAGTTCCATGGTGCGGGCGAGGTCGGCGTCCGGCAGACCACCGAGATCGAAGACCGACAGGTGAATGTCCGGCTTCAGGGCCTCCTCGATGGAGAGAAGGCGCTCGGCGACCTCGGCGGGGCTGCCGCAGACGGCCGGACCTTCGATGAAGCGGTCGTAGTCCACTTCCAGCCGCACGCCGCGCAGTCTGTTCCCCCAGTCGAGGTACTGCAGGAGGTACGGCCGCCATCCGGAGCGTGCCGCCTGGCTGGTCGGGCCGACGTGCACATGGCTGCAGCAGCCCACGAGGGCCTGGGCGGCCCGTCCGGCCGAAGCCATGATCTCTCGATACAGCTGCACCAGGGGCCGGTACTCCTCGGCGCGCTTGAAGATGCTCGGAAGCATCAGCGGGAGGCCGCTTTCGGCCGCACGGCGCACCGATTCCTCGCTCATGCCCGTTCCCATCCAGACCCGCGGCACGCCGTTGAAGGGCCGTGGCTGCACCGTCACCTCATGGAGCGGGCTCCGGTAGTTCCCGGACCAGGTGACGGGCTGGTCGTCCGACCACAGGGAAACCAGGAGCGCCAGCTTCTCCTCGAGATTCCTCTTGGCGTCCTCGGGATCGAAGCCGAACGCCAGGTAGTGCTCCGGCGAGATGCCCCGCCCCACCACCAGTTCCAGGCGGCCCTGCGACAGCAGGTCAAGCGTCGCGAAGTCCTCGGCGACCCGCACCGGGTCGAGCATGGGGAGGAGGGTCACCGCGGTGGCCAGCCGGATCTGCTCGGTGCGTGCCGCGATCGCGCTCAGGAGCAGCTGCGGCGACGACACGATGTAGTCGTTGAAGTGGTGCTCGCCGATGGCGATCATGGAGAACCCGAGTTCCTCGGCCCTCACTCCGCTGTCGACCACCGATCGCAGCCGGGCTGCCTGGGGCACGCGCTGTCCGTCGTGCGGGTTCGGCAGGTGGTCTCCCAGGCTCAGTACTCCCAGTTTCACCGCTGCATCCAGTCCTTTCCAGAGACGGGCCTTGTTGCAAAACTGAAACTGATGTTAGTTTCTGTTCTGCGCCCTGGTCAAGGGCTTGGGTCGCCCGGGCCACGGCAATAGCGCGACCGCGACCGCCTCGTCCCATGCGGAGGCGGCCGGCCCATCGTGAAGGAGGAACCCGATGGAGGACCCGTCTGAAGTGATGCAGGCGTCTCCGGCGACTGAGATCGATTCCCGAACCTTCCGGGACGCCTTGGGGTGTTTCGCCTCGGGCGTCGTCGTCATCAGCGGGATGTCCGGGGGAGACCCGGTCGGCTTCACCTGTCAGTCGTTCACGTCGCTGTCCATGACTCCGCCCATGGTCGCCTTCTGCCCGTCGGTCGCGTCGGTCACCTGGCGGCAGATCCGGTCGGCGGGGGCGTTCTGCGTCAACATCCTTTCGGAGTCTCAGCGGCGTACGAGCGATGTGTTCGCCCAGCGCCGGGACGACAAGTTCGCCGGAATCTCCTGGCGGCCGGGCCTGGCCGGCGCGCCGTTGATCGATGACGCGCTGGCGCACATCGAGTGTGAGATCGAATCCGTCTATCCGGGCGGCGATCACGACATCGTGCTCGGCCGGGTCGTGCGGCTCGGCGGAACCGGGCGGACCGAGCCGTTGCTCTACTATCGCGGCCGATACGCCAGGCTCCTCCGCTCGGGCTGAGCCCGTACGCCGGTGACGGACTTCACAAGAGACTCTTGTTCTTTCCTGAATCTGAACTTACTATCACAAGCCACACCAGCCCCTTCTGACGTGGGCTGAGGAGACCCCGGTACCCGATGCCGTCCTTTCGCGGCGAGCTCCCGCACATCATTCAACGCACGATGACGCTGCCCGGATCGAGGACTGGCCCTGGTGCCAGAGCGTGGTGAGACAAAAATGAAAGACAACAGCGCAGAAGAGGCCATGAGTGTCGATGAGGCCGTCCGCCACCACGCGGCGGCCCGTCCGGACAACGTCGCCTTCGTCGGCCCGGCGCTCACCCTGACGTGGCGCGAACTCGACAAAGCCGCGGACCGGACCGCCGCGCTGCTGGCCCGGCACGGTGCCGGACCGGGCGACCGGGTGGGCTGGCTGGGCCAGAACGACATCGGCCACCCGGTGACCCTGCTCGGCGCCTGGCGACGGAGGGCCGCGCATGTCGGACTGAACTGGCGGCTGCCCGTCGCCGGACTCCGCGCCGCCGCCGAGTCGGTCGCGCTGACGCACCTGATCGCCGGCGCCGAGTTCGCCGACGTCGCACGGCAGATCATGCCCGAGGGCGCGTACACCGTGCTCGACCAGGAGGCACCTGCGTGGCCGGACCTTCCGGTCGCCGGGGTGCTCGCCCCGCGGCCCGGCGACCTGGCGGTGGTCTACTTCACTTCCGGCACCACGGGAACACCCAAGGCGGTCGGACTGACCCACCGTGCGGTGAACTGCGCCATCCCCAACGCGGACGTGCACCACTTCCGCCCGGGATCCCGGCTGCTGATCGTACCGCCGGCGTTTCACGCGGCCGGCGGGACCTGGGTCCAGTACGGACTGGCGGTCGGCGCGACGCACGTGTTCACCGCCGACGCCACTCCGGCCGGACTGGTCCGGGCGCTCGTGGAACACGAGATCACCCATGTCATCCTCGTGCCGACCCTGATGAGGGCCATCCTCGGCCGGCTCGGGGAGGAGCCCGTGCCGCTGCCCAGACTGGAGCATGTGGGCTACGGCGCCTCCTCGATCAGCCGGGCACTGCTGACCGAGGCGATCGAGGCGCTCGGGTGCGAGTTCAGCCAGGTCTACGGCATGACCGAGGCCGGCGGCGGGGTGTGCTTCCTCGCGGCGGAGGACCACGTGCTCGACGGTGAGCACGCCGGGCGGCTCGCTTCGGCCGGCCGGCCCGGCCGCGGGGTCGAGTTGAGTGTCCGTGACCTGGTGACCGGCGCCGAGGTGCCGCGAGGCGAGCCGGGGGAGCTCTGGTTCCGCGGGCCCAGCGTGGCGGACGGATACCTGAACGACGAGGAGGCCACCCGGCGGGTGTTCGTCGACGGATGGCTCAACACCCGCGATGTCGGCTACGTCGACGCCGACGGTTACCTGTACGTCCAGGGCCGATCGGACGACATGATCGTGACGGGTGGTGAGAACGTCCACCCGGCCGAGGTGGAGAACGTGATCGCTCAGATGCCCGAGGTCGCGGACTGCGCGGTCTACGCCGTACCCGACGAGCACTGGGGTCAGATGGTGTGCGCCTCGGTCGTGCTCCGGGCGCCGCACGCCGGCCCCGACGACATACGGGACCACTGCCGCAGGCACCTCGCCGGCTACAAGGTGCCCAAACTGATCAGAATCGTCTCCGATCTGCCGCGCACCGCCGCGGGGAAGATCTTCCGGCTGCGGCTGGTGGAGGAGACCGCCGGGGAGGCGGCGGGGTCCTAACCGGGCTCGTGACGGAAGTAGAGGGTTCGGTACCAGATCGCGCTGAGCGTCTCGATCGAGGTCTCGTCGTCGGGCGGATCCACGTTCGCGTCGCCGCCGGCGGCCATCCACGTCCAGCAGTAGGACTCCAGCAGCGAGACGATCGCGGACGCGAGCGCGCTGGGATCGAGGCCGACCCGGTACCCCGCCTTCTCGGCGTGCTTGATCCCCGCGAGCACCGCCCGGATGCCGGCCGCCCGGTTCTCCCGCCAGCGGTCGGCGAAGACCGGGTCCGTCATCGACATCTGGAAGACCCCCACCATCTCCGCCAGGTACTTGCGGTAGGTGGTCCAGTACGCCCGCACGGCCCCGCGGATCCCGCCGAGAGGGTCGTCGGTCTGGCTCTTCAGCGACTCCTCGAGAACTTCCGTCGAGAACTGCTCGAGGAGCCCTTCGAGCAGTTCCTCCTTGTTCTCGTAGTAGTTGTAGAAGGACCCTGGCGACTTGCCGGCAGCCTGCGCGATGTCCGAGATCTTCGCGTTGAAGTAGCCCTTCTCCGCGAAGACCTGCCGGGCGGCTTCCAAGAACGCGGCCTCGGTGCGCCGTCCCTTCGGCGTGGCTGGCATGGCCGGTTTCCTCCGTCTCTCATTCACTGGCGAACCGTCTACCTGGCGGCGGACCCGAGTCTAGATGTTCATGCACCGGGATCTGTTCCGCTCGACTACCATTGACTAAAACTGAATTTAGCATCAGAATTCTAGGCGATGTGAAGGTGCGCGCGATCCGAGGGGATGCACGATGGCGATGATGACGGGGGGCGAGTATCTCGCCTCGCTGAACGACGGCAGGCGGATCTTCGCCGACGGGGAGGAGGTCAAGGACCTCGCGACCCACCCGCAGTTCGCCACGGCGCTCGACCTGGTGGCCGGGGGATACGAGAGGCACCACCGCCCCGGTGCCGACGCCCAGGGGCCGTACTTCATGATCCCTCGCAGCCGCGAGGAGCTGAAGGACCTGCTGGAGCTGCTGCTGGGCTGGGACATGGTGACGGTGACCACCTCCCAGGGCCTGCTCGCGCTGCTCACCGCCGCCGCGCGGATCCGCCCGAAGAGCGAGGAGTACGCCCGGCGGATCGAGGCCTACTTCGAGTACTGCCGGGACAACGACCTGCGCTGCGTGCAAGCGATCACGGACGCCAAGGGGGACCGCATGCGGCCCCCGAGCGGGCAGGGCGACCCCGACAGCTACACGCGGATCGTCGAGCGGCGGCCGGACGGCATCGTCGTGCGAGGGGCGAAGCTGCACATCTCCTCGGCGGCGGTGAGTCATGAGCTGGTGGTGATGCCGACCAAGAAGATGAAGCCGGGTGAGGAGGACTGGGCGGTCGCCTGCGCCATCCCGGTGAACGCCCCGGGCGTCAAGATCGTGAACACGAACTACGCGCCCCGCGACCGGGCGGCGGACTTCCCGGTCAGTTCCCGGCACAACATGCCCGAGGGCTTCGTCATCCTCGACGACGTCTTCGTCCCGAACGAGCGGGTGTTCCTGGCCGGTGAGACCGAGCACTCGGCGACGTTCGCCCATTCGCTCGGGCTCTGGGAGCGCCTGGGCGGGACCGCGCACCTTGCCGAGTACGGCGACACGCTGGTGGGCCTGGCGCAGCTCGTCGCCGAGGCGAACGGCACCGAGCGCGTCTCGCACATCCGCGAGAAGATCGCCGAAATGGTCATCTACGCGACGCTCGTGCGGGCCGGCCTGGAGGCCGCCATCGCGAACGCCGAGGCGAGCCCGGAGGGCTGGTACTTCCCGAGCGAGCTGTTCACCAACGCGGCCAAGCACTACGGCGCGGCCGAGTTCAGCCTGATGATCCGCCACCTGCACGACATCGGCGGCGGCTCCATCGTCACCGCCCCCTCGATCGCGGACGTCGAGCACGACGAGGTCGGGCCCTTCATAAAGAAGTACATGGCGGGCAAGGAAGTGGGCGACGGCGAGTATCGCACCCGTCTGTTCCACGCGATCCGCGACTTCACGGCCGACGCGTACGGCGGCTGGCAGCTGGTCACCATGATCCAGTCCGGAGGCGGTCTTTACGCCCAGCGGCTCGTCGCGCGCAAGCACTACCCGATGGACGACGCCAAGGCGCTGGCCCTCAAGCTGGCCGGGCTCTCGAAGGACTGAGGGGACCGCACCGTGAACAACCCGAGCGCTCCCAGCCCGGAGGCATTCCGCGAGGAGGCGGGCGCGTTCCTGCGCTCGATCGCCGCCGAGGGCGCCCGTGAGGCCGACCAGCGCGAATCCGACCGCATCGCCGCGGTCGAGGAGCTGGGGGAGGGCCACGAGCTGCAGGTCAAGCAGGCCCGGGAGCTGCAGGCCCGGCTGTTCGACGCCGGGTTCGCCTGGCCGAGCGGCCCGCCCGACTGCGGCGGGCGCGGCCTGAGCCGGGAGCACGACCAGGTTCTCGACGATCTGCTCGCCGAACTGGGATTCCCGTCCAGGGAGGTGCTGTTCGTCGGCCTGCACATCGTGGCCCCGGCGATCGACCGGCACGGCTCCCCCTCGCTCCGGTCGCGGACGCTGCCCGCGCTCATGCGCGCGGACATCATCGGCTGCCAGCTCTTCTCCGAGCCGAGCGCCGGCTCCGACCTGGCCGGCGTCGCCACGCGAGCCGTCCGGGACGGCGCCGACTGGATCCTCACCGGCCAGAAGGTGTGGACCTCCATGGGACACCTGGCCGATGTCGGCGAGGCCCTGGTCCGCACGGACCCCGACGCGCCCAAGCACGAGGGGCTGAGCATGTTCCTGGTGGACATGCGCGCGCCGGGGGTGACCGTACGGCCCATCCGCCAGATGACCGGCGGAGCCGCGTTCAACGAGGTCTTCCTCGACGGCGTGCGCGTTCCCGACGCGAACCGCATCGGAGCCGTGGGGGAGGGCTGGCGGGTCGCCGCCACCAGCCTGGGCAGCGAGCGCGACTCCATGAGCGGGGACGACGGCCCGGTCAGCCCGTACGTGCTGCAGCGGCTGGCCGCCCTGGTCACGCGGCTGGACGCCGTCGCCGATCCGGTGCACCGCCAGGAGATCGCGCGGACCGTGGCCTCGATCGTCGCGATGCGGGCCGCGGCCGAGCTCCCGGACGGATCCTGGAGCCACGGACTGGGGCCCGTGTCGGGTTCCGTGCTCAAGCTGCTCATGACGAGGGCGGTCGACCGGATCGCCGAGCTCGCGGGCTCGGTCCTGGGTGAGCGCGCCTTCACCGACGACGGCGGGTGGGACACCTACGCGTGGTCGGAGTTCGTGCTCGGAGCGCCGGCCCTGCACATCGCGGGCGGCACGGACGAGATCCAGCTCAACATCATCGCCCAGCGTGGCCTCGGCCTGCCCCGGCCGCCCAAGCCCGCCGGACGCGAAACGACACGGAAGTAAAGGACACTGCAGTGGAATCCTTCATCCAGCTGCGCAAGGGACGCACGCCACGCCAGGTCCACCGCGATCTCGACGGGCTCAAGGACGACGAGATGGGCAGGTCCGGGTTCACCGGACGCACCGCTCACCTCTACCGGCGCAACGATCCGACCGCCTATCGCGTCGAGGGCGACCTGCGCCCGCTGGACGCCCAGACGGGCGACCTCGAGCCCGGCGACCTGCGGGATCCGGAAGGCGGGCCGATGCTGCTGTTCAGCAACGAGGACTGTCGCATCTCGCTCAGCCGGCGGCGGGCGGCCGCGCCCTTCTACGAGCGCAACATCGACGGCGACGAGCTCTGGTTCGTGCACCGCGGGCGCGGCCACTTCGAGACGGAGTTCGGCCGCCTCCCCTACAGGCCCGGCGACTACGTCTACCTGCCCAAGTCCACCACCTACCGGCAGGTGCCGGAGGACGACGGGCACATGCTCGTCATCGAGGCGACGGAGGAGTTCCGGGTTCCCCCGGCGGGTGTGCTGGGCAGGCACTTCCCCTACGACTCCTCGCTCGTCACGGTTCCGGAGGCGGAGGCGTTCGAGGAGCCGGTGCTCGAGGAGTACGAGGTCCGCCTCCGTCACGCCGGGGGGCGGACGTCGCTGTTCTACCCGCATCACCCGCTGGACGCGGAGGGCTGGAAGGGCGACAACTTCCCGTTCACGTTCAACATCGAGGACTACGACGTGATCACGTCGGAGAGCGTCCACCTGCCACCGACGGTCCACCTGTTCATGCAGGCCACCGGGGTGTACGTGATGCACTTCCTGCCTCGCCCGGTGGAGTCGGTCCGGGGGGCCGAGCGGATGCCCTGGTACCACCGCAACGTCGACTACGATGAGGTCGCCTTCTACCACGGCGGCAGCGTGTTCGGCGTGGACATGCCCGCGGGCCTGATCTCCCACGCCCCGCAGGGCGTGCACCACGGGGTGCCGGAACGCGCGCGCGAGCGCTCGCGGCGACGGCACGACGTCGACACCCGGGTCGAGTGGAAGGTCATCTCGATCGACAGCCGGCGCCGGCTGACGCCCAGCGAGGTGCTGCTGGCCGCCGCCCAGGTCGAGGTCCCCGCGGAGGCGCAGGCATGACCGCCGCCGATCGCTTCGAGTACGAACGCATCCCCTACCTGGTGCTGTTCCGGGACGAATCGGCCTACCGCGACACGTACGGCGGCGTCGGGGAGGACGTCGTGCTGGAGAGCTACCTGCTCCGGCCCAAGAACCTCCCGTCCGACACGGTCATCGTCTTCATGCACCCGATCGGGGGCGGCGCCTACCTGCCGATGAGCAACGCCCTGCCCAGGGCCGGTCACCACGTCATCTACTGCAACAGCCGGTACCGCGGCGTGGACAGCGCGCTCATCATGGAGAAGGTCGTCCAGGACCTCGGCGCCTGCGTCCGCGACGCCCGCGAACGGCTCGGGTACCGCAACGTCGTCCTCGCCGGCTGGAGCGGGGGCGGCTCGCTGTCCCTGTACTACCAGCAGCAGGCCCAGTCGCCCACCGTCACGCGGACCCCGGCGGGCGAACCGCCGGACCTCACCGCGCTCGACCTCCAGCCCGCCGACGGGGTCATGCTGCTGGCGGCGCACGTCAGCCGGCACGGCACGCTCACCGAGTGGCTGGACGCGTCGATCCTGGACGAGAGCGATCCCGGCAAGCGCGATCCCGAGCTCGACCTTTACGACCCGGCGAACCCGAACCAGCCGCCCTACACCCCGGAGTTCGTCGCCCGTTACCGGGAGGCGCAGATCGCCAGGAACCGGCGGATCACCGCCTGGGTCAAGGAGACGCTGGAGGACCTGCGCTCGTCCGGGCGCGGGCTGGAGGAACGCGGTTTCGTCACCCACGGCACGATGGCCGACCCGCGCTGGCTGGACCCCGCCCTGGACCCCAACGACCGGGTGCCGGGCACCTGCTACCTGGGCGATCCCCGGATCGTGAACATGGGGCCGGTCGGCCTGGCCCGCTTCAGCACGCTGCGGAGCTGGCTGTCACAGTGGAGCTACGACGACGCGTACGCCGACGGCGTCCGCTGCGCGGCCGACCTGCGTGTGCCCGCGCTGGTCATCGGCAACTCGGCGGACGACGCGTGCACGCCGAGTCACACCAATCGTCTGTACGACGCGGTCGGCCATCCGGACAGGACCCTCCACACGGTCCAGGGCGCCACGCACTACTACTCCGGCAGGGACCAGCGTCCGCACCTCGCCGAAGCGGTGGGCGTGATCACCGACTGGATGGCGAAGCGAGGCTGGGCGGGATCGCTATGACGCAACACCGCAACTGGCCGGTGCGCACGATCGACGAGGCCGTTCGCGAGCACGCCCGCACGCGGCCGGACGCGCTCGCGGTAGTGAGCCCGCGGCTGTCCCTGAACTGGCGCGAGCTCGACGAGGCGGCGGACCGCTGCGCCGGACACCTGGCCGGCCACGGGGTCGGGCCGGGGTCGCGGGTCGGATGGCTGGGCGGCAACGACGCCGCCTTCACGGTCGTCCTCCTCGCCGCATGGCGCAGGCGCGCCTCCCTGGTGGGGCTGAACTGGCGGCTCCCCGCCGCCGGCCAGCGCGAGGCGATCGGGTTCGTGGGGCTGACCCACCTGATCTCCGGTCCCGGGTTCGCCGAGCGCGGAGCGGAGGTCGCGTCCGGGCTCACCACGCATTCGGCGGCCGGCGAGAGGCTGTGGCCGGACGACGCGCCCGGCGAGACCCTCGAACCCGAGCCCGGCGACGAGGCCATCGTCTTCTTCACCTCGGGCTCGACCGGCGTGCCCAAGGCGGTCCCGCTGACCCGCATGGCCAACGAGCTGGGGGTGGCCAACCGGACGGTGCACCGTTTCGGCTCCGAGTCGCGGCAGCTGATCGTGCCGCCGGTGTTCCATCTCGCCGGGGCGACCTGGGTCCAGTACGGCCTGCGGTACGGCACCACCCAGGTCTACATCGCCGAGGCCGGACCGGCGGCGATCGTTGACGCGTTCGCCGAGCACGGGATCACGCACGCGGTGCTCGTGCCCACCCTGCTCCGGGCGATCGTCGACAACCTGAAGGAGCACCCGAGGAAGCTTCCCCACCTCCGGCACATCGCCTACGGCGCGTCTCCGATCACGATGAGCCTGCTGAAGGAGGCCATTGACGTGCTGGGCTGCGAGCTCTGCCAGATCTACGGCATGACCGAGGCGGGCAGCCCGGTCACCTGCCTTCCGCCGGAGGACCACCGGCTCGATCCGGAGCACGCCGGCCGGCTGTCGTCGGCGGGCCGTCTCACCCCCGGTGTCGAGCTGAGCGTGCGCGAGCCTGGCTCCGGTGCCGAGCTGCCGCCGGGAGTCTCCGGCGAGCTGTACTTCCGCTCCCCGTACATGATGCGCGGCTACATCGGCAGGGACGACGCCACCCGCGAGGTCCTGGCCGACGGCTGGCTCAACACCCGTGACGTCGGGCATGTCGACGAGGACGGTTACGTGTACGTCGAGGGCCGGTCCGACCACATGATCGTGACCGGCGGGATGAACGTCCACCCGGGCGAGGTGGAGAACGTCATCGACCAGATGCCCGAGGTCCTGGAGTGCGCGGTGTACGGCGCGCCGGACGAGCTGTGGGGGCAGCGGGTGTGCGCCGTCGTGGTCGCCCGCGAGGACGGGCTGACGGAGCGGGCCGTCACGGACCACTGCCGGACGTACCTGCCGGGATACAAGGTGCCCAAGACCGTGAGTTTCCTGCCCGCGCTGCCGAGGACAGCGACGGGAAAGATCGTCCGGGCGAAGCTCGGCGACGCGGACGGGGAGGCGGGGGCGTGAGCGACGATCTGCTGAGTCCCGACGAGGTCAGGTCGGCGGTGCGGTCGTACTTCGCGGACCACCCCGGGCTGGACGAGGCCCGGTCGCTCCGTGACGGCGCCGCGGACGTCGACGAGGCGGGGTTCGACCGCGGGCGCTGGCGCACTCTCGCCGAAGAGGTCGGCCTGATCGGCATGGCCGCGCCAGAGGCGGCCGACGGGCTGGGTCTCGGCCTGGAGCACGTGGTCGCGGCGGCCGAGGAGGCGGGGGCCTGCCTGTACCCGGGGCCGCTGCGCGCCTCGGTGCTCGCGGCCTGGGCGCTCGGCTTGGACGGCCCGATGGGCGAGGACCTGCTCGGACACGCGGCGGGGGTGCTGTCCGGCACCGTGATCGTCGGCATGCCGCAGGCGTTCGCGTCGCAGGGGCCACTGCCGGCGCTGGATCCGGAGGGACGCGTGTCCGGCGTGGTGCGGCAGGTCACCCACGGTATGACCGCGGATGCGCTGCTCATGGTCGCCGCTGGACCGCAGGGCCCCGCCGTCGTCCTGGTGCCGCTCGGCTCCCACGCGGACGGGCGCGCCCTCGTCACCCGCGGGCCGGTCCGGGCCGTCGACCTCACCGCGCGGCCGGCCGACCTTTACCTCGACAGGGCTCCGGCCGTGCCGATGACCACGCCCGGCGACGCCTCGGCGGTCGCCCGCCTCGGCGACGTCGCCCGGCTGCTGCTCGCCGCGGAGCAGGTCGGCGGAGCCCAGGGTTGTCTCGGCCACATGGTCGAGTACGCGAAGATCCGCAGTCAGTTCGGCCAGCCGATCGGCGCGTACCAGGCGATCCAGCACCGCTGCGCCGAGGTCGCGATCGCCGTCACGGCGGCGCGGGCACTCGTGCTCGCCGCCGCCAGGGCGGTCGACGCGGGCGACCACGAGCAGGCGCACCAGCTCGTCCTGCTGGCCAAGGCCGAGGCGTCCGAGGCGTTCACCGCGGCGGCCGACGCCCTCGTCCTGGTGCACGGAGGGATCGGGTTCACCTGGGAGCACGACGCCCACCTGTACTTCAGGCGGGCGAGGGCGGCCGCGGCGCTCGACGGGCAGCCGTCGCGGCTGCGGGACGCCGCCGCGACGGCCGGATGCCTGTCGCTGCTCACCGCCGCTACGCCCGGGCAGGCGAGCGACGCCGGGCTCGTGGGCGGCTCCGGCGGGCGGGCGTGACCGGGCCCGGCTCCTCGGCGGCGTCATGACGGTTCAGCGGGAAGGGCCGCTGTCGGGCAAGGTGGCCCTGGTCACCGGCGCCTCGGAGGGGATCGGCCGTGCGATCGCCACCCGGTGCGCCGCCGAGGGCGCCCGGGTGGTCGTCACCGCGCGGCGCCGCGAGCCGCTGGCGGCCCTGGCCGCGGAGCTCGGTACGGCCGTCGCCCGGCCCGTCGTCGTGGACGCGGGCGGGCCGGGCGTGGAGCGGATCTGCGTCGAGGCGGCGCTGGAGCACTTCGGCCGCCTGGACGTGCTGGTGAACAACGCCGCCTACGTGCCCCCTCCCGGGCGGCTCCTGGACTACGACGACGAGGCCGTCTCACGGGTGTGGGAGGTCAACGTGGCGGCTCCGCTGCGACTCGTCCGGCAGGCGTACCGGTCGTGGATGTCCGAGCACGGCGGGGTCGTGCTGAACGTCGGCTCGCTCGGCGGCGTGTCGCTGCAGGCCAACATGGGCCTGTACAACGTGAGCAAGGCCGCCCTGCACCATCTCACCCGCATGCTCGCCGCCGAACTCGGCCCACGGGTACGGGTGAACGCGATTGCCCCCGGGTTGATCCGCACGCCGGGGACGCGGGCGGTGTGGGAGACGGCCGAGCCCCTCATGAGAGCGCGCAGCCCGATGGGACGCCTGGGCGAGCCGGACGACGTCGCGTCGCTGGCGGCCTTCCTCATCGGTCCCGAATCGAGCTGGATGACCGGCGAGACGGTCAACCTCGACGGGGGCGCCTCGGTGCAACTCGGGCGGCGCTCCAAATCTCGGCGGACAACGGAAGAAGGGCAGTGAGAGTGTCGCGAAGCTATCGGGTGGTGCAGTGGGCCACCGGCGCCATCGGGCGGGTCTGCGGGCGCCACGTGATCGACCGGCCCGGCATGGAACTGGTCGGCCTGCTGACCTACAGCGACGACAAGGCCGGCCGGGACGCCGGAGAGATCCTCAGACGCCGGCCGATCGGCGTGACCGCGACCAAGGACATCGAGGACATCCTCGCCCTGGACGCCGACGTCGTCCTGCACACCCCGCTCAACGGCGAGTCACCCGGCCAGCACGTGGACGACCTGGTCCGGCTGCTGCGCTCGGGCAAGAACGTCATCACGACGGTCGCCTTCACCTACCCGTGGCCGATCACCCCGGGGAACACCGGCAAGGCGGAGCCGGAGCACACCGCCAGCCTGAGGCAGGCCGCTCTCGAGGGAGGCGCCACGCTGTTCGGCACGGGCGTCAACCCGGGCCTGATCACCGAGCGCCTGGCCGTCACCGCCACCACCATGTGCACCGACGTCAGGCACATCCACTTCCGCGAGGTCTACGACTGCTCGCCGGTCATCTCACCGGGATTCATCTACGAACTGTGCGGATTCGGGATGACCCCCGAGCGGTTCAAGGAGGCGACCGCGGGCCGCGCCGCGTTCTTCACCGAGCTCTTCGGCGAGATCACCGGGTACGTGTCGCACGCGCTGAACGTGGAATTCGTCTCGGTCGAGGAGGACCATGAGATCGCGGTGGCCAAGGAGGACGTGCACATCGTCGTGGGCACGATCCCCAAGGGCACCGTCTCCTGCGCCCGCTGGCGCTGGCACGCCAACACCGAGGCCGGCCGGTTCCTGACCATTCAGATGGACTGGCGGGCCGACGACGACCAGCCGGACTTCCAGGGCGAGGACGGCTGGACGATCACGATCGACGGCGCCCCCAAGCTCAAAATCCAGGTCGGCCTGGACGACCCCGAGGGCTACCCGGACAGGTCCAAGGCGATGCAGTACGCGGTAGCGGGACCGGTCGTCCAGGCGATCGAGGAGGTCTGCGCGGCGCCTCCGGGGATCCTGGTGCTTCCCACGTTCGCGCCGTGGCGCCCCGCGCCCCTGCCGCGCTGACGCGCCGCGCCGCCGCCGTCAACCAGTGCTTTTTCCGTTATCCGATGCCTGCCGTCAAAGCCTTGTCCGGGCCGAGATTCTGAGGATAAAGTCAGTTTCAGAAATTTCTCACACTCTGCTTCCGGGACGTGTGTCCCGCGGAAGGGTGGGCTCCCACATGAAAAAGCACTTGGCGGTTATGGCCGCCGCCATGGGATTGGGCCTGGTCTCGGCCTGCGGCGGCGGCTCGGGGGGCGGGGCCGCGACCACGGGGTCCGGCGCGGACGGCGTGCTGAAGTTCGGCGCCGTCCTGGCGGACACGACCCTGGACCCGGACCTCATCCCCGTACGGCAGATGGTGGTCTACACCCAGCCGTTGTACGACTCGCTCACCTACCTCGCGCCGGATCACAGCATCCAGCCGATGCTCGCCACCAAGTGGGAGACCGGTGAGGACGACAAGGGTCCCTATCTGGACATGACCCTGCGCGAGGGGCTGACCTTCCCCGACGGGACCGCGTTCACCCCCAAGACCGTCATCGCCAACGTGCAGCGCTCGCAGACGCTGAAGCAGAGCACCAACGCGGCCGAGCTGGCCGGCGTGACCGTCGAGGAGTCCGGGCCGTCGATGGTGCGGTTCCGTCACGAGGCCGGTGTGGGAGACCTTCCGCGCACGCTCGCCGGACCCGCCGGGATGATGATCTCCGACAAGGCCGTCGCCGACGGCACGGATCTGACGCGGCAGTCGGTGGGCATCGGCCCCTTCACCCTGCAGACCGTGCAGCCGAACCGGGTCGTCTACAAGAGGAACCCGAAGTACTGGGACTCCCAGGCGGCGGCCAGCGAGACGCTGGAGCTCAACTACCTGACCGACGACGCGAAGCTGAACGCCATCCGCACCGGCGACCTGGACGTCACGGTCATCCCGGAGCAGATGGCCAAGGCCGCGCAGGACGCCGGCTACAAGGTGGACCGCGCCTACGGCACGGAGAACTTCTCCTTCTCCTTCAACACCGAGACGAAACCGTTCGACGACCCCCGCGTCCGGGAAGCGGTCAACCTGGCGGTGGACCGCCAGGCGGTCTGCACGGGGCTGTTCCAGGGCCAGTGCGAGCCGACCGGCCAGTTCTTCGCCGCCGGCACCACCCAGTACGACAAGGAATTCGGCCTCAAGGCGGTGCCGTACGACCTGGACAAGGCCAAGAAGCTGATCCAGGAGGCGGGAGCGACGGGGGCGAGCGTGGAGATCGTCACCGTCGCAGGCAACCAGATCATGGAGCAGCTCGCCTCCGTGGTGCAGGAGCAGATGAACAGCATCGGGCTGAAGGCCTCCGTCAGCCCGGTCGCGCCGCCCCAGGTGGTCGGCAAGTTCACCGCCGAGAAGAGCGTCGCGATGGCGGTCGGGGCCAGCGGCAACACCTTTGATCCCTCCGCCACCGTCGCCCGGTACGTCCTGCCGAAGGGGCTGTACAACCCCGGCGGCTACACCAACGACGAGGTGGTGAAGCTGGCCGCCGAGGCCGTGCGGGAGACCGACCAGGCCAAGCGCGACGAGATCTACAAGAAGCTCTCGGTCGCCGTCATGGACGGATTCCAGATGGTGCCCATCCTGAGCGTCAAGTCCGGCTACGCGGTGTCGCCCGCGGTCACCGGCTGGCAGAACCCCTGGTCCCAAGCCTTCCCGACGTTCCGCGGCGTCAAGGGCTGACCGGGTGCGTCCGATGTCCGGGGGGAGTCGTCCGGTCCGCCGGACGGCTCCCGCCGATTCCCGGAGGTCTCCCCGATGTTTACGCTGATTCTCAGGCAGGCCGCGCTACGGGTCCTCGCGGCTGTCCCGACCCTCATCGTGGTGACCGCCTGCACCTACGTCATGCTCTTCGCCATCGGCGATCCGGCGGCCGTGGTCGCCGGCGAGTCCGCCACTCCCGAGCAGGTGGCGCAGGTCCGCTACAGCCTGGGACTGGACCGGCCTGTCATGACGCAGTACCTCGACTGGCTGGGGAACGCGGTCCGGGGCGACTTCGGGGAGTCCCTGCACAGCAGGGGCGCGGTGCTGGGCCTGATCGGCCAGTACCTGCCGCCGACACTCCTGCTGTCCTTCCTGGCGTTGACCGTGGCGGTTCTCGCCTCCGTACTGATGGGGAGCGCCGTCGGGTCGCGGCCCGGCGGGCTGGTGGACCGGGGTCTCGGCGCCGTCGCGGTGCTGGGCATCGCGGTCCCCAACTTCCTCGTCGGCTACGTGCTCATCCTGGTGTTCTCACTGTGGTTCCGGTGGTTCCCCGCCGGAGGCTACCGGGATCCGGCGGAGGTGGGCTGGGGGACCGCGCTGCAGTTCCTAGCACTGCCGGCCGCGTCGCTGGCGCTGGGCCTGATGTGCGTCCAGATGCGCACCTTCCGGGCCTCGCTCATCAAGGAGTACGAGGGCGACTACGTCCGGACCGCGCGGATGAAGGGCGTCTCCCCGGGCGGTGTCTTCTTCCGGCACGTCGCCCGCAACGCCTCCGCGCCCTGGGTCACCGTCATCGGCCTCGAGGTCGGGGTGCTCATCACCGGCGCGCTGCTGGTGGAGTCGGTGTTCGCGATCCCGGGCATCGGCACCCTCACCCTGGAGGCCGTCCAGGGCCAGGACTTCCCCGTGGTGCAGGCACTGGTCGCTCTGTGCGCCCTGGTCATCCTGGCGGCCAACCTGATCACCGATCTCATCGCGCTCTGGCTAAATCCCGCGTCGAGGGGGCTGTCATGACCGAGGTGGTGGCCACCGGACGGTCCCGTTCCGCCGGCCGGCTCGCCGGCCTGGGCGTCACCCGGGCGTTCGCCCTCGGGTTCGTGCTCGTCTGCCTCGCCGTGTCCCTGGCCGTGCCGTTCCTGCCGCTCGGAGATCCCAACCAGCAGCACCTGGGCGACACCCTGGCCTCGTACTCGGCCGAGCACCTGTTCGGCACCGACCAGCTGGGGCGCGACCTGCTCACCCGGCTGCTGTGGGGCACGCGCACGTCGCTGTTCGCCGCGCTGACGGCGATCGCCGTCGCCACCGCCGTCGGCCTTCCCTTCGGGATGCTGGCCGGATACCGCCGAGGCTGGATCGAGGCGGTCACCGGACGGCTCGCGGACGTGATCCTGACCGTCCCGGCGCTGGTGCTGCTGCTCACCGTGCATGCCGCGCTCCGTACGGGGATCACCGGGCAGATGGTGACGTTGGGAGTGGTCTTCGCCCCGCGGATCTACCGGGTGGTGCGCACGGAGACCGTCAAGGTCGCCACCCTGCCGTACCTGATGGCGGGCCGGATGTCGGGCTGCTCGCACACCCGGATCCTGGCGCGGTACCTGCTTCCCGGGATCAGGGCACAGGTGCTCGTTCAGGTGAGCTACCTGCTGGGGCTCTCCCTCCTGATCGAGGCCGGCATCAGCTTCCTGGGAGTGGGCGTGGAGTCCCCGAACGCGAGCCTCGGCACCATGCTCTCGGGCGCGGCGACCATGCTGGCCTCCGCCCCCCGGGTCGTGCTCATCCCGGCCGCCGTGCTGTCCCTGTTGATCCTGAGCCTGAACGTGATCGGCGATATCGAGAGCAAGGGGGAGCGCCGTGGCTGACGCGCAGACCATGCTCAGGGTGACCGGCCTCACCGTCGAACTGGACCGCCGGCGCGAGAGCGCGCCGCTCGTCACGGACGTCTCCTTCACGATCCGGCACGGCGAGATGGTGGGCATGGTCGGCGAGTCCGGCTCCGGCAAGAGCCTGACCGCCTCGGCGGTCGCGGGGATGCTGCCGCGCGGGGTGCGGCTCACCGGCGGCGCCGTCGAGATCGGCGGCGACGCGTCCGGCCCGGCCACGGGCCGCGCCGCGCCGCGTCACGGGGTGGCGATGGTCTTCCAGAACCCCATGACGAGCCTGAACCCGTCCATGCGGGTGGGAGACCAGGTGGCCGAGGCGATCCGGCTGCGCAGGCCCGGGACGTCCCGGCGCGAGGCCCGGCGCGAGGCGGTGGAGTTGCTCGATCGCGTCGAGATCACCCGGCCCGCCGAGCGGGCCCGCCAGTATCCGTTCGAGTTCTCCGGCGGGATGCGGCAACGGGTGATGATCGCCATCGCGGTCGCCGGCGAACCGTCCGTCCTCGTGGCGGACGAGCCCACCACCGCCCTGGACGTGACCGTGCAGCGCGGGGTGATGGACCTCCTCGACCGGCTCCGCCGCGATCTGGGGCTCGCCGTTCTGCTCGTATCCCACGACCTCGCGCTGGTCGGGGAACGCTGCGACCGCCTGCTGGTGATGTATGCCGGGGAGTTGGTGGAGTCGGGCGCGACCGCGGATGTGCTCCGGCGGCCAGCGCACCCGTACGTGCGGGCGTTGAAGCAGTGCACTCCGGAGCACGCGTTGGCGGCAGGCTCGTTGCGTCCGCTGCCGGGACGGGTGCCGCAGGCGGGGGAGGTGCGGTCGGGATGCCGGTTCGCGCCGCGATGCGCACTGCGGACCAAGGAGTGCGATAGGGAACACCCGGTGCTTGAGGTCCGGGCGGCCGGGCGTCTCGTCCGGTGCCACCACGCGGATCGGCGCGGATCGGAGGGGTAGGGACGATGGCGGAGTTGCTCGTCGAGGTCGAGTCGGTGACCAAGACCTACCGGCTGGGGGGACGGTTCGGCAGGACGCCGACCGTCGCGGTCGGCGGTGTGAGCGTGGGGATCGCGGGGGGTGAGTCCGTGGGCGTGGTCGGCGAGTCGGGCTCGGGGAAGTCCACCCTGGCCGGCATCATCTGCGGCCTCACCCGGCCCGACTCGGGAACGGTGCGCGTCGCCGGCCGGGACGTGTACGCGCGCCGTGGGCTGGACCGGAACGTCTGGCGGACGATCCAGATGGTCTTCCAGGATCCGTACACGTCGCTCAACCCGGCCATGAGCGTCACGGAGATCGTGGCCGAGCCGCTGCGCCTCTGGCACGGCCTGGGCCGCGGGGACGCCGACCGGCGCGCGCTGGCACTGCTGGACCGGGTGGGGCTGTCATCGGGAGCGGCGCGGAGCAGGCCGGGCAGCCTGTCCGGCGGGCAGCGGCAGCGCGCGTCGATCGCCCGCGCCCTGGCCGCCTCCCCGTCCCTGGTCGTCCTGGACGAGTCGGTGTCGGCCCTCGACGTCTCCGTACAGGCGCAGATCCTGCAGCTCCTGCTCGACCTCAAACAGGAGAACGACCTGGCCTACATGCTGATCAGTCACGACATCAGCGTCATCCGGCTGGTCTGCGACCGGATTCTCGTCATGAACAGGGGCGAGGTGGTGGAGGAGCTGCCGTCGGCCGGCCTCACGGAGGAGGCGGCGCGGCATCCCTACACTCGCCGCCTGCTGTCGGCCGTCCCCAAGACGGCCGTCGACCCCGGCGAAGGCGCCTGACCCGTCCGCGCGGTCCGCCCGGTGCGCGACCTCGGCCGGAACACTCCGGTGAGGCCGCGCGCCGGGCCGCCGGTCATCCCATCGCCTCCGGGCGCAGCCGCGGCTCGCGGGCGGGCGCGAGATGCGCGTAGAGGTCGGCCACGAGCGCGGCGCGCACCTCGGCGACCGCCGGGTCGTCCCACAGGTTGACCCACTGATGCGGGTCGTCCTCCAGGTTGTACAGCTCACCCTCGGTGCCGTCGTACACGATCTCCCGATCCGGCGCGACCATGCCGAAACTCGCGTACCGCTCCGCCTTCGGCATGCCGTACTCGTGGTCGGTCGGCTCGTACGCGGTGCACAGCCAGCCGTCCTTCACGATCGTCCTGAATCGGTAGCCGGTGTCGAGCTGGCTGTCCCACTCGATGATCGCGCGTTCCCGCCCGGCGCCCGCCGCGGTGGGCAGCGGAGCCCCCTGCATCCACTCGGGAACCGGGACGCCGGCGATCCGGCAGAACGTCGGCGCCAGGTCGACCTGCCCCACGGGCTCGGGTACCACCGCGGGCGGAAACCCCGCGGAACCGGCCGGTCGCCAGATCAGTGGCAGCCGGAGCAGGGCGTCGACGTGGTAGGGCCCCTTGAACAGCAGCCCCAGCTCGCCCTGGAACTCGCCGTGGTCGGTGGTGACGATGACGTCCGTGTCGTCGCCCCATCCGCGCCGCTCGATCGCGTCGATCACGCGCCCGAACGCCTCGTCCAGCATCTCGTTCTTCGCGTGGATCAGGGCGTTGATCTCGCGGATCTGGTCGTGGGTCAGGTCGGCCGGGACGAAGTCGCCGGGAGCGCCGTCGACGTTGGGGACCGATCCGTCGTACCAGGCGAGCCAGTGGGCGGGCCGGCCGGCGAGGATCTCGCGTATGCGCTCGTCCGAGCCCGGGTGCCCGGCGGGAAGGTCCAGCTCGCGCCAGTCCACCCGCTTGGCCTCGGAGGCCGGCAGGTCCCAGGGGTGGTGCGGGTCAGGGAAGCTCATCCAGCAGAACCAGTCGTCGTCGTCCGACAGCGAGTCGAGCCACGCGATCACCCGATCGGCCACCCAGTCGGTGTGGTAGTGCTCGCGGGGGATCGGGTTGGGCGCGACACCCGGGGCGCCGGTGTCGCCGCCGGGCGCGCTGGAGAAGGTCCGGAGGAAGCCGCCGGTCTCGTCGGGGTACCGCTCCCGCAGCCAGTTCGCGTAGTGCGAGGCGCCGAAGGTGCCGTGGCCCGCGAACTCCACGTGCTCGAAGCCCCGATAGGGCCCGTGCTCGTCGGCGAGCGCGAGCCGGTTCTGCTCGTAGCGGCCGGTGGGGTCGGCGATCGGCTCGAAGTGGACCTTGCCGATGAGCGCGGTCCGGTAGCCGGCGTCGGCCAGCACCTGAGCGACGCTGGGCGCGTCCTGCGGCAGCGGGACTCCGTTGGCGATCGCGCCGTGCGTCCGCGGGTACTGCCCGGTGAGCATGGTGGACCTGGCCGGGGTGCACACGGCGTTCGCGCAGTAGGCCCGTTCGAACCGGATGCCCTCCGCGGCCAGTCCGTCGGTCACCGGCGTTCGGGCGATCTTCCCTCCATTGCACCCGTACGCGTCGTAGCGCTGCTGATCAGTGGTGATGAAGAGAATCTTGCGCCCCATGTTGCCGCCCTCCGGTCTCACGCCGGCACGCTTCGCCTGGAGCGGGTCGCGACGGCGGTAGCACAAAACTGATACTAATATCAGAATCATAAACCTGATGGCGGGCGGTGACCAGCCGTCGCCACTGCGGGATCGGGGCTGTGGGAGATCGCCTGTGCCTCCGCACAGTCGGCCCGGGCCCGTTGGCGCGCCGCCGACGCACATCGGGACGTATATCGGCAAGTTCGGCCCTCCCGGTCCCGATCTCCGGCTGGCCGGTCTGTGTGACGCCGGCGATGAAGGCGACTTCCGGAGGGGTCTCGAGCGCGTCGGCCTTGGATCCACCCTCAACAGAAGCGATCTGGAGGCGCTCGGATTCTTCGTGTGCGTGGCCGACCTGGAAGACGAGCTGATCCGCGCCCTCGGCGCCGCCGCGGTCGAGCGCGTCGTCGATTCCGAGGGCGAGCTCAGCTCATTTCGTACACGCCAAAAGCAACCCACATGGCGCGGGCGCAGCACTCATGACCAGCTGCGCCGGTTCATGGGAGCAGGCGGCGGCCGAAAGATCCGCTACTCAGGGCGGCTTGAAATGGGTCAAGCCTCTTGAGGAAGTTTCAGAGTGACGCTCTCGCCGTCACGGGCGGCGACCCCAGATAACGGCCGTCCGGGTCCCGTGCCCGTGCGCGGGTACGTCACGTGACTGATCCCCGGAGTCGGGAAACCGAGGGTCACCAGTACCGGCGATGCCTGTCCAGGTGAGGGGTGGCGGTGGAAAAGGCCGAGCGTCGAAACGGACGTCCCGATGAGCAGGATCACAAAGCGGGCGGGGCGCGGCGCGCTGCGGAAGGTGCCGACGACGGTGGCGAGGCCGAACCGCCGCCCCTACTCCCGCCGGCACAGCACATCACGCATCGGCCCCTCCCATCCGTACCGGCGCGGTCCCCAAGGGGGATTCTCCCGCGCCAGGCGCATCACCAGGTCCCGGACCTCCCCGCTTGTCTGGGGGACGACGCCGCCTCGCCTCCGGCCCCACCAGCCGGCCGAACCACCCGAGCACATCGGATGCTCGCCTGCGCCGCCGGCTCAGGCCGCCGCAGGTCAAGCGCCTGCCATGACTTCTGAAGCGGTACAGGGTTCGTCGACCGGATCCATCACCGCCTCGTCCGCATGGAAGCGGGCTTCCGCCTTTCTTCTCGGCGGTCAATCCGACGAGCCGGTTGCTTCCAGCATGGGCACGAGGAACTGCCGGGCCACCGCGGACAGCTGCTCATCGTCGTCGAGGTCGACGACGAGACTGGGGATCGCCAGAAAGGAGGCAGAGACTCGAACCATCAGTTCGGCCACGAGATCGGTGTCCATGTCGCTCGACACGTTGCCCGCGCGTTGCTCGCTGCGGAGCTGGCCCGCGACGAACCGCCGTACGGTGGCGAGGGTCCGGCCGCCGTCGCTGATCATGGAGGGCACGAGCAGGTCCGGTTCCGCGGCGATCAGACCGCCGATCAGCGGGTTGCTCCGGATCGCGCGCAACGAGCTCACGAAGCCCAGAACCACCCGGTCGGCGGCGGTGTCGGCTTGCTCTATATCGATGAGGAACTGATCGAAATACCGGCGGAACTCACGGCGTACCACGTGTTCGACCAGCACGTCCTTCGTGGCGAACCGCCGGTAGACCGTGATCCGTGAAACCCCCGCCCGCCGGGCCACGTCTTCCACGGTGGACCGTCGGATGCCCATCCGGCAGAACTGCTCATACGCCGCATCGAGTATGCGCGCCCGGGTCTCGTCCATGTCGTCGACGCGTTCGACGGCATCGAGGTATGCGCGCTCCAACAACGACTCCGAGTCCGAAGGCGCCATGAGTGCGGACAACGCAGATTCCACGATCACCTCCTGTGAGTCATCTGCCCGGTTCGCCCTAACAGGCGCTTTTGTGGGTCTTGTGAGAAACGTAACAGTGTGCTGTCATTGCGACGATACACGGAGGCAGCCCCTGTGTCACCGTATCAACGCGTGTGCTCGGCCTCGACAAGGAGGAGGAACGAAAGCATGGGCGAAGTCAGCAGGCGCAACATGTTGAAGGCGGGCGGGGCGCTGGGCGCGCTCGGTGCGCTCGGCATCGCGGCACCCGCGCAGGCGCGCGTACCGTGGACGTGGTCGGCCAGCGGTTCGGTGGCGGGCGCGGGAGCGGGCGTCGATCCGCGGTGGGTGTGGGACGAGGAGGCCGACCCGCTGGTCGCCTCGCTGATCGACCGGGGAGACGTGCCCAAGGTCAATCCGCTGCTGCGGACCTGGACCACGAACGGTCAGCCGTTGCCGGCCGGACTGCCGGCGGACCTGCGGGACTTCATGGAGCGAGCCCGCCAGATGCCCTCGTGGGTCGACAGGGGCAAGCTCGCCACCGCGGTCCAGTTCAACAACAAGCGGGGTCTCTACCTCGGCGTGCTGTACGGCTTCGCCAGCGGCATGATCAGCACGGCCATCCCCAAGGAGGCGCGCGCGGTCTACTACTCGCAGGGCGGTGCGGACATGAAGGAGCGCGTCTCCAAGACCGCCAAGCTCGGGTACGACATCGGGACCGCGAACGCCTACGACGCCGACGGCGAAATGATCGTGACCTGCGTCAAGACCCGGCTGATCCATGCGGCCGTCCGTCACCTGCTGCCGAAGTCCCCGTACTGGAAGAATTCCGCCGACGAGGAGATCCCGATCAGCCAGGCGGACATGATGGTCACCTGGCACAGCCTGCCCACGACCGTCATGAAGACCCTGCAGGCGTGGAAGGTGCCGCTCCCCGCCAACGAGTCCGACGCATTCCTGCACTCGTGGCAGGTGGCCGGGCACATGCTCGGGATCAAGGACGAGTACATCCCCGCGTCGTGGAGCGAGGCCAACTCCCAGGCCAAGCAGGTCCTGGACCCGGTGCTGGCCCCGACGCCCGAGGGCATCAAGCTGGCCGACATCCTCCTCAAACTCGGCTCCGGCATCGACGGCGGCCTCATCACCAAGGACATCCTCGCCGCGTTCACGCGCTTCCTGCTCGGCGACAAGATCGGCGACTGGATGAAGATCCCCAAGGAGCCGTTCTGGGAAGGGATCCTCGACACGCTCTGGGGGCCGTTCATCGCCGTCCGCGAAGGCCTGCTCAAGGTGTTCCCCGGGACGCAGAACATCTACTGGCTCTTCGAGGAGCTCCTTCGCCAGGTGCTCCTGGTCTACCTGTCCGAAGCACGGAAGATCAGCATCGAGATTCCGTTGTCCAACAACCCGAACTACTGATCAGGACCCCTGAGCCAGACCCACGGCCGAGGCGATGAGCACCGCTGTGAATTCCGGGGCCCGAGACCTGGCGGAGTCCGGGCCCCAGGATCTCCGTTCCGCCCTACCGAGCTCGCAAAGCACCAGAGCTTTTCGGTGGCGGCGCTGTGGCTGGTCCGATATCGATGAGGAGCCGGCCGGGATACCGAGGTCCGGCCGGGAGCCGCGAAGCGACAGCCGTTTCTATGGGTGTTTCGCATTCTTGTCGAGATACAAGTAAACCTAATACGTATCAACGTATCATTAGCTTTCGCAACTCACGAGGAGCCCGGAATGGCGGAGCTGAGTAGGCGCAAGATTCTGATTTCAGGCAGGGCCCTGGGGACGCTCGGAGCGCTGGGGGTGGCGTTCCCGGCTCGGGCGATGCCCTGGACCTGGGCGCCGAGCGGTTCGGTCGCCGGCGCCGGCGCCGGCGTCGATCCGCGGTGGGTGTGGGACGAGGAAGCCGACCCGCTGGTCGCCTCGCTGCTCGATCGCGGCGCCGTGCCCGAGGTCAACCGTCTGCTGTGGGGCTGGAACCGTAATGACCAGCCCCTGCCCGAAGGGCTGCCGGCGGATCTGCGGGACTTCATGGAGCGAGCCCGTCAGCTGCCCTCGTGGGCGGACCGGGGCAAGCTGGAGCTCGCGGCCCAGTTCAACAAGTCCCGAGGGTTCTACCTCAACCTGCTCAACGGCGTGGGTGGCGGCATGCTGAGCACCGCCATTCCCAAGGAGGCCATCGCGGTCTACTACTCCAAGGGTGGCGCGGACATGGAAGACCGCGTCGCCAAGACCAGCCTCCTGGGATTCGCCGTCGGCGACCTGAACGCCTACCGGCCCGACGGCACCTGCATCGTTCAGGCCGTGAAGACCCGGCTGGTGCACGCGGCGGTGCGGCACCTGCTGCCGCAGTCCCCGTACTGGGGGCAGGTCTCCGGCGAGGAGATTCCGATCAGCCAGGAAGACATGCTGGTCACCTGGCACACCCTGCCGACCTACGCGATGCGCAAGATGCGCGAGTGGAATGTCCCGATCAAGACCGCCGAGTCGGAGGCGTACCTGCACGTGTGGCAGGTGACCGCGCACATGCTCGGCATCAGGGACGAATACATCCCCGCCACCTGGGCGGCGGCCAACGCGCAGTCGGACCAGATCCTGCCCCGGAACATGGGACCGACGCCCGAGGGGGTGAAGCTGACCGACATCCTGCTGGACCAGCTCGCCGAGCAGACCAGCCTCGGCACCAGGGCCAGCCGGTCCCTGTGCAACGCGCTCGCCCGGCACCTGGTCGGCGACCAGGTCGCGGGCTGGGACGATATCCCGCGCGAGCCGGTGTGGGACGCGGCGATCAAGACCGCCTGGCCGCTTCTGGTGAAGTTCCGCGAGGGTCTCATTCCGCTGCCGCTGGTCCCCGAGGTCGCCTGGGTCATCGACGAAGCCCTGCGGAAGTACATCCTGTTCTATCTCACGAAGGGCCAGGAGACCAAGATCGAAATCCCTGCTGTCAACCGTCCGAACCCGAGCTGAGCGATGACGGAAACCCATGGTGGCGGGCTGCTGGACGAGGCCATCGGGCGGCGGCGGTTCCTCGGGTACGTGGTGGCGGCTCCGACCCTGGTTGCCGCCGCCAACCTCGTCCCGACGCCGGCGCCGGCAAGCGTCCAGCTGCCTTCACCGGAAATCACCGACATACTCGACCTCAGCGACATGATGACCCTGGCGGCGCTGCCGACCTCGGGCCTGATCACGGTCGAGGTCAACCGGGACGGCACGGTGTCGTTCGCGTTGCCGCGGGCCGAGGTGGGGCAGGGCATCACCACCTCGACTGCCATGCTGATCGCCGAGGAGATGTCCGTTCCGCTGGACCGGGTGCGTGTCACGCTGGCCGACGCCCGGCCGGAACTGGTGTTCAACCAGCTCACCGGAGGGTCGAACACGACCATCGCGACCTACACCCCGATCCGGGTCGCCGCCGCCATCGCCAGGTCCCGGCTGATGGCGGCCGCGGCGATTGAACTCCGTTCGGCGGTCTCCGACCTGACGCTGAAGGCCGGAGTGATCACCGATCGCTCCGGCCGCAGCATCGACATCGGCGCGCTCACCGAGAAGGCCGCGAGCGCGCAGACCCAGCAGGTGTCGGTGCAGCTCACGCCGCGCGAGAACTTCACCGTCATCGGCAGGCCGCACAACCGCATCGACGCGCTGGACGCGGTGACCGGACGCAAGAAGTTCACGATGGACCTCGACGTCCCGGGCGCGAAACCGACGATGGTGTGCCGCCCGCCGACCATCAACGGCAAAGTCGGCTCGGTGGCCAATCTCGCCGAGGTCCGTGCCATGCCGGGCGTCACCGACGTCGTGACGATCTCCACCGGGGTGGCGGTGCGCGCCGAGACCTTCGGCCAGTGCATCGACGCCGTACGCGCCCTGAAGGTCTCCTGGAAGGCCGGTACCGCGGAAGGAAAGTCCGACGCGACCGTGCTCCGGGAACTGGAAGCCGCGGAGCTGCCGCTCGGGCTCAGGCCGCCGACTCCGATCGTCGAAGGCAAGTTCACCTTCTACTTCCGCAGCAACAGCGCGCTGGAAACCAACTGCGCGATCGCGGACGTGCGGGCCGACCGGGCTGAGATCTGGTCGGGGTTGAAGTCGCCGATCGTCGCCCAGGAGGCCATCGCGGCCAAGCTGGGGCTGCCGGTCGGCAAGGTCACCGTGCACGTCGTCGAGGGCGGTGGTTCCTTCGGGCGCAAGCTGTTCTTCGACGCCGCGCTGGAAGCCGCCGAGGTGTCCCAGAAGACCGGCAAGCCGGTCAAGCTCATGTGGCACCGCGCCGACGACTCCCGCCAGGGCCGCACCCACCCGATGGCCACCTCGCGGGTACGCGTCGCCTACCTCGGCGCCACCGTGCTGAGCTACAGTCAGCGGCACACCAGCGTCTCCACGGACCTCGGCCACGGGCTCGGCGAGATCATCACCGCCATGGCCGCGAAGCTCCCGGTGGGCGACATCGGGTTCTCCGAGACGTTCTTCCAGCTCAGCCAGTCGATGCCCTACAACTTCGGCAGCAACAGCCGGTTGCTGAGCGAAACGGACAAGAGCTTCAACACCGGCAGCATGCGTAACGTCTACTCGCCTGACGTCACCTGCGCCCGGGAGCTCATCGTCGACCAGCTCGCCGCGAAGATGGGCAAGGACCCCTACCGGTTCCGGCGTGACTTCCTCAGCGACGACCGCGCCCGGGCGGTGCTGGCGAAGGTGGCCGAGGCCGGCGGCTGGGGGCGGTCGATGCCGGCCGGCACCGCGCAGGGCATCGCGTTCCACAGCGAGTACAAGTCCGTCAGCGCCGCGCTGGTGGAGATCGACTGCCGGCCCGAGACCGTCAACCGTCCCATCCGCGACGGCGTGGCCGGACCACGCGTCACCAAGGCCGTGTTCGCCGTGGACGTCGGCCTCGCCGTCAACCCGCGGGGTCTGGAGGCGCAGATGATGGGCTGCATCATGGACGGCATCGCGCTGGCCCTGACCTCCAGCCTGCACCTGCGCGACGGGTACTTCCTCGAAGCGAGCTGGGACAACTACTTCTACACCCGGCAGTGGAACACTCCGCCCGAACTCCAGATCATCGTCATGCCCAGCACCTCCGAGAAGCCCGGCGGCGCCGGGGAGCTGGGCGTCGCCGCGTCTATGGCGGCGGTCGCCTGTGCGTACGGCCGCGCGACCGGAAAGATGCCCACCAGCTTCCCGATCAACCACGGCACGCTCTCCTTCACCCCCAAACCGACTGTTCCCCCCATTCCCGAATCGCCGACCGACGGCCTGAGCTATGCCCGCTGAAAAAGGAGATGTGAGTGCCTGAACACACGTTCCGCGTCAACGGCGAGCAGGTCACGGTCAACGTCGCCGACGACGTGCGACTGCTGTGGGTGCTGCGCGACATCCTCGGCATCACCGGGCCGAAGTACGGCTGCGGCATCAACGTCTGCAAGGCCTGCACCAGCCATATCAACGGCAAAGCATTCAACCCCTGCGCGGTCCCCGTCGCGGACCTCCAGCCGACCGACGAGGTCACGACCATCGAGGGACTTCCGGCCACGGTCGGCAAGGACCTGCACCCCATGCAGCAGGCGTGGCTCGACCACGACGTCGCCCAGTGCGGCTACTGCCAGCCCGGCCAGATCATGGCCGCCGTGGCGCTGGTCCGTCGTGTCGCCGCCGAAGGCCGCGCGATCACCGACGCCGACCTCGACGGCATCCGCAACATCTGCCGCTGCGGCACCTACTTCCGCATCCGTGAAGCCATCAGGGCTGGCGCCGAGAACATGTGAGGCGCATCGTGCGGTGGGAGTGCCTACCCGGAGACCAGAGGTCCTGGACTCCGGCGCCGGCAAGATGCTCGGCACGCTGGCCACCCGCCGTCACCAGGTCGTCCGCAGCGCTCCTGCCTTCAGGCCGGAGCACTGCGGACTTTCTCGCGTAGCGCGGTGGCTCGTCGCCGCCACGAGCGCGCTCTGGTGGAGCCGATGGCGGCCGACCTGTCAGCCGGCCGCGTTCACGGTCCCGCGAATCGATCGTGCCCTTGAGCGGGCGTGGCCTGGACGTCACCGGCCCGAGTCTGGTCGTGTTCGTCCCACTCACGGGTCGGCACTGTCAGAGTCCGTAGGCCTTACCGATGATCTCGCGCTGGATCTCGCTCGTACCTCCGTAGACCGTGGACACCACCGTGGATCGCAGCAGGCGTTCCATGCCGTACTCCGTGGCGTAGCCGTAGCCGCCCATCATCTGCATGCCGTCCAGCGCCATGGCCTTGGCGAACTCCGAAGCCTTCAGCTTGGCCATCGACGCCTCGCGCGGCAGCTGCCGCGCCGGGTCGGCCTCGACCCGCCGTGCCACGTCGTGCACCAGCAGCCGGGTGCACTCCAGTTCGGTGGCGTGGTCGGCGAGCCGGTGCCGCAGCGCCTGGAAGCTGCCGATCGGCCGGCCGAACTGCCGGCGTTCCCGCACGTAGGACACCGCGTCGTCGAACGCCCTGCGCCCGGCCCCGAGCATGAGACCGGCAATGATCAGGCGCTCCTGGTTCAGTCCCGCCATCAGCTGGCGCCAGGCCTGGTCGACCTGGCCGACCACCGCGTCGTCAGGCAGGAAGCAGTCGGTGAAATACAGGTCGTTGACCTCGCGGCCGCCCATCGTGTCGATGCCGCGCACCGTGAGCCCGTCGATGCCGGCCGGTACGGAGAACATCGTGAGCCCGTCGTGCTTGTCACCCGTCGTGGAGGTGCGGGCGACGAGCAGGATGTGCTCAGCCAGGTGCGCGTTGGAGCACCACGTCTTCTGCCCGTTGATCACCCACCCGCCGTCACGCCGTTCGGCCCTGCAGTTCAGCGCGCCGACGTCCGAACCGGCACCGGGCTCGGACATCGACACCGCCAGCACCTTGCCGCTCACGAAGTCGCCGAGCACGCGGCGCTTCTGCTCCTCGCTGCCGAACTTCTCGTACGAGGCGGCGGTGATCGCGGACGTGGCGAAGCCGCCGATCGGGGCCTGCCAGTAGGAGGTCGTCTCCAGGAACAGGAGCAGGTCGACGATGCTCTGACCGGCGCCGCCGTACTCCTCCGGCACGGCGACCCCCAGCCAGCCGAGCTCGGCCATCTTCCGGTACAGCTCGGCGTTGTGCGGTGAGCTGCCGCCGTCGGTCAGCTTGAGCCACTGCTCGCGAGTCCCCGCCTCGCGCCGGCAGAGGTCTTCGATCGCGGCCACGAAGTCGCGCCGCTCGTCGGTCAAGGTCAAGATCACGACCCTTCCGTGTAGAGTTTCTCGATCTCGTCGGCGTAGCGCTGCTCGATCACGCGCCGCCGCAGCTTCAGTGACGGAGTGAGCTGTCCGCTCTCCGGGCGCCACGCGTGGTCGAGCACGCGGAACGCCTTCACCTGTTCCGGCCGGGACAAGGCCGCGTTCGCCTGCCGGACGGCGGCGGCCAGTTCCTCAAGCACGCGGGACTCCGCGGCCAGCTCCTTCAACTCCACAGCGGCCAGGCCGTGGGCCGCGGCCCAAACGGGCGCGGCTTCCTCGTCCAGCGCCAATAACGCCGTCAGGTACGGGCGACGGTCCCCCACCACCGTGGCGTAGCCGATCAAGGGGTGCGTCCGCAGCAGCGACTCGACCGCGCTCGGTGCGATGTTCTTGCCGCTCGAAGTGATGATCATCTCCTTCTTGCGGTCGACGATCCGCAGCAGTCCGCGTTCGTCGAACCTGCCGATGTCACCGGTCGACAGCCAGCCGTCCGCGTCCACCACCGTCTGGATCCGCCCGTCGGGCTGCAGGTAGCCCAGGAACACCAGCGGACCGCGCACCTGGACCTCGCCGTCCTCGGCGAGCCGGACCTCCATCCCGGGCATGGGCAGGCCGACCGTGCCGGGCTGGTAGTTGTCGGAGAACGTGCTGGTGGCCGCGCCCGTGGTCTCGCTGAGGCCCCAGACCTCCATGATCGTCAGGCCGAGGCTGCCGAAGAACTCCAGCACCTGGGCCGGAATGGGCGCGGCGCCACTGCCCGGCCGAACCGCTTCGGCGAGTCCGATCCGTTCCCGCAGCGGGCGCAGAATCTCGTCCGCGCGTGTCAGCGCCTCGGCGAGCTCGTCGGGCAGCGGGTCACCGGTGGCACGGATCCGGTACGCCTCAGCGGCTACCTCCCGTGCGTGGCCGACCGCGGCACGGCGGTCCTCGTCCAGGCCGGACAGCATGTGCTGCACCCCGGCCGCGAACTTCTCCCAGATGCGTGGCACGCCGAAGAACCCGTGCGGCCGCACCCTGATCAACGTGGCGAGCAGCTGGGTGGAGTCGGAGCAGATCGTCACGTGTCCGGCCGTGTAGATCGGCAGATAGATACCGAGCACCCGCTCGGCGATGTGGGCGAGCGGCAGGTAGGCGACCGTCCTGGGATGCGCGGGGCCCGGCTGGACCAGCTCCTGGAGCGCGCACTGGTAGAGCACGTTGCGGTGCGACAGCACCACGCCCTTCGGATCGCCGGTCGTGCCCGAGGTGTAGATCATCGCTACCGGATCGTCCTGGCCGGTCTCGGCGGCCGGCGCGGCATGCCCCGCCGCCAGCAGATCGGCGTAGCGCGTGTGCCGGCCCTCCGGGCCCTCGACGACGACGACCTTGACCGCGGGCATCTCGGCGAGCGCCGACGTCCAGCGGGCCAGCTCGGCGGGACCTTCCAGCACCACCACGGTCGCCGCGCTGTGCACGGCGACCTGCCGGATCTGCTCGGGGCTCAATGTCGCGTAGGTCGTGCACGGGATCGCGCCGAGTTCGACCGCGGCGAGGTCGACGACCCAGTGCTCCGGGCGGCTGGACATGCCGATGAGCATCCGGTCGCCGCGTCGCAGTCCCAGCGCCCGCAGCCCGTTCGCCACGGACAGCACCTGGTCGTACAGCTCCCGCCAGGTCCAGGTGCGCCCGTCGGCTCCGGTCAGGGCGGGCAGGCCTCCGTACTCGTCGGCATTGCGCCGCAGCAGTCCTGGCACCGTGTGCGCCCCCACTGCGGCGCGCACGTCCTCCTCCGTGACCATCCATCGCTCCCTCCGCCGGGCATTGAGCGCATCCATCAGAACCCGAACATCGTTCTACTGTCAAGACATCCGAATCCCCACTCACTTATTTTTCTGTTTCAGCAGCTCAACGGCATTTTATGAGATGAAAGTCTGCGATTATGGAGCCACTACGCGACCGCTACACTCGGTTCATGCCGACAAGCCAGCGCCGACGGTCGAAGGATCGCAAGCAGGCCATCGCCCTCGTCGCCGCAGAGCTGTTCTGCGCCCGCGGCTATCACAATGTCGGCATCGAGGACATCGCCCACGAAGTCGGCATCACCGGCCCGGCGATCTACCGGCACTTCCCGACCAAGCAGGCCGTCCTCGCCGCGGCCGTCCAGGAACTGGTCACCCGCTTCGGGGAGTGCGTCCGCTCCGGCGCTCATCTGGATGTTCCCCACGACCGCCTGCACACCGCTCTGCGGGCGTTGGTGCGCTACACCCTGGACAGGCGCACCGTGGCGCGGCTCTACCAGTGGGAGGGCCGCTATCTCCGCGCCGAGCAACAGGCGGTGTTCGCCGCATCCTTCGACGGCGCCGTGCACACGCTCCGCGAGTTGCTGCTGGACCTTCGGCCCGAACTGGCCAGACACGATGCCGCGCTCCTGACGGTCGCGGCACTGAGTGTGATCGCGAGCCCCTCCACCCACCGCGCGAGCCTGTCCAGAACCAAGGCCGAACGCGCGATTCTCGACTGTGTCACCGCCGTGATCGCCGCCGACCTGCCCGCACCGCGGCAGAAACGCTCACGGCATCGTCGCCCGGACCAGTTCACGCTGCTGCCCCGCCGGGAGCGGCTGCTGGCCGAGGCGATACGGCTGTTCCACGAGCGCGGCTACCACCAGGTGAGCATCTCCGACATCGGCCAGGCCGCCGGGATCAACGCCTCCAGTGTGTACACGCATTTCGCGAGCAAGGCCGAGCTGCTGGCCGCCGCCTACTACCGTGCCACCAGCCGTCTGGAGCACACCGTGGCCGCGGAGCTGGCCGATGCGAGCACGCCGGCGCAGGCCCTGGGCCGGCTGATCGACGCCTACGTCGAGATCACCTTCGACCAGGCCGACCTGGCCGCGGTCTACCTCTCGGAGAGCGAGAACCTGGCTCCGGCCGACCTTCGGCGGCTGCGAGCCGCGCAGCGGCGGCACGTCGAGACCTGGGTCGGCCTGGTCGCCGAGGTGAGTCCGGGGGAGGAACCGTCCGAGACCCGCTTCCGTACGCATGCGGCACTGAACGTCGTGACCGACCTCGCCCGCTCCTCCGACCCATCGGTGACCGAGGAGAGAACCGCCGCCCTGCTCGGGCAGATGCTGGGACTGCCCGATCGCAGCCGGCCGCCGTTTTTCGCCGGCTGACGGCGAGCCTCAGATCCGCCGCCGGACGCCAGTGATCATCACCACTCGGCCGTCGAGCCGAAACGCATCGAGCGGATCGGTCATCGTACGGCCTCATCCTGTTCCTGGTACCGCACGGTCGCCAGGGCGATGTCGACGTACCTCATGGCCATGGTCTGGGGGTCGATGGAACCATCGGGACGGTACCAGCCGGCGATGCCCTGGCACATGGAGAGGATCGCCCGGCTGCATTCGTCGGGATACCGAGTGCGGAAGACCTTCTGCCGCACTCCGGTATCGATCGCGGCCCGCAGTTCTCGCTCAAGCTCGTCACGCCGGGAGACGTACTCGGCCCGATTCCCCGGGGTGAGACTCCGGCGCTCGGAGTCGAGGAACGCCAGGTCACGGTGGTGGGCCATGTACAGGGCGATGGCCTCCACCAGCGCGCTGAGACGGTCCACGCAGCTCGCGCCGGCCTCCTCGAGGGCCGCCCGGGCGTGGGTCAGGACGATCCGCATCGCACGATCGAGAAGCTCTCGCAACATGGCTTGTTTGTTCTCGAAGTGATAGTAGAGCGCCGGCACCGTGACGCCGACACGGCTCGCGATCTTGCGAACCGTCGTCCCCTCGTAGCCGTGTTCGACGATCTCGGCCAGCGCCGCGGAGAGGATCGGTGACAGCTCGAGGGGCGGGTAGGCCCGCCAGTCGAATGCGTCTTCGGTCACCGGCATCCCCGCCTCTTTCCCGCCCAGGTCTGTGCCGGTAGCGGGAACGAGTTTAAAGCGGCCCGCGAGGGGTTAGCAAGCGCTCGCTAAGCGTGTCCGGCGGGCACTCGGCGCGGCGAGTGGTTGCGTTCGGTCGCTCGGCAGCCTAACTTAGCGATCGCTAACTAAATTGGCCCAAGGGGGTCGATATGGAGGTCCACGGGAAGCAGGCGCTGGTGACCCGAGGCGCGTCCGGGCTCGGGCCGGCGACGGTGGAGGCACTCGTTGCAGCCGGCGCCCGGGAACCCAGGTTGCCGCACCCGAGTCGCCTGGGTCATCCGGCGGAGTTTGCCCGGCTGGTCGCAGCGATCGTGGCCACCCCGATGCTGAACGGCGAGACCATCCGCCTCGATGGCGCCATTCGAATGGCTCCGCGTTGAGAGGCCCCGCGAGAGAAGGAGGAGGTCATGCGCGACGCGGTCATCGTCGACATCGTCCGGACGCCCTCGGGCAAGGGCAAGCCCGGGGGAGCGCTGTCCGCAGTACATCCGGTCGAACTGCTCGCCACTGTGCTCCGCTCCCTGGAGTTGCGCAACGACCTCGACCGGGCACGGGTCGACGACGTCATCACCGGCTGCGTGGGCCAGGCCGGCCAGCAGGCACTCAACATCGGCCGTCAGGGGGTGCTCGCTGCGGGCTGGCCGGAGTCGGTGCCGGCCACGACGGTCGACCGGCAGTGCGGATCCAGTCAGCAGGCCGTCCACTTCGCCGCTCAGGGCGTGATGGCCGGCGCCTACGACATCGTGGTGGCCGCCGGCGTGGAGTCGATGAGCCGGGTTCGGATGGGCGTCGCCGCCATGGGCGAGGACCCGTACGGACCGTCGATCACCCGCCGCTACCCCGAGGGGCTGGTGAACCAGGGGGTCTCCGCGGAGCTGATAGCGCGCAAGTGGGGACTATCGCGTGAGCGGCTCGACGAGTACGCCGCCAGGTCCCATCGGCTCGCGGCCGAGACCGCCGCGGCGGGTGGGTTCGACAACGAGATCGTTCCGGTGTGGACCGGCGACGGCGGCTGGTTCTGCGCCGACGAGACGATCCGTCCGACGACGACTCCGGACGGCCTCGCGGCGCTGCGTCCATCGTTCGACACATCGGATATGCGCGACCGGTTCCCGGACCTGGACTGGCGGATCACCGCGGGCAACTCCTCGCCCCTGACCGACGGGGCCTCCGCCGCATTGATCATGGGCGAGGACGTCGCCGGGAGGCTCGGCCTGCGGGCGCGGGCCCGCTTCCACGCGTTCGCGGTGACCGGTGACGACCCGTTGCTCATGCTCACCGCGCCGATCCCGGCCACCCAGCAGGTGCTCAAACGGGCCGGGCTGGACATCGGCGCGATCGACGCCTACGAGGTGAACGAGGCCTTCGCCCCGGTGCCGCTGGCCTGGCTGGCCGAACTCGGCGGTGACCTCGACAAACTCAACCCTCGCGGAGGCGCGATCGCCCTGGGCCACCCGCTCGGCGCGTCCGGCATACGTCTGATGGGCACTCTGCTGAACCACCTCGAAGCCACCGGCGGCCGCTACGGTCTGCAGACCATGTGTGAGGGCGGCGGTCTCGCGAACGCCACCGTCATCGAGCGACTCTGACCCACGACAGCAGGCATGAGAAAGGGCCTCCGGGCACGGCGCCCGCTCTTCGACGAAGACCACGAAGCATTTTCACGGCCCGCTGACCTCGGCGTGGAGCCGGTCATGACTGACCGCCGTCGACCCCTGATCGCGTCAGTCTTGGCGGTTGATGAGGATGGGTGCGTTGCCCTGCTCGTCACGTGACGAGCAGGGCAACTGGCGCAACGAAGCATTCACTCAGAGCCGGCCGTGGGGTGAGGCACGGTTGCGCGTTCTCACCCTGAGCCTGCCGGCGTTACTTGCTCCAATTCTCCCCGAGGGCCTTACCAGGGATCGGCTTGCCGATGAGAGCGACGGGGATGAAGAAGCAGATCTGGCCGATCGCCAAGGTGAGCGTCCACAACGCCTTGTCGTCGTAGTGGGCGGATGCCTTGGCGTACAGCTCGTCGGAGACGCGCTCCCCGGACGGGTTCGGGGTGAGGACGGCCTCCACGAGCTCCAGCGCGACCCGCTCGGCATCGGTGAAGTAGGGGGCGTCCCGCCATGACGCCACGGCGGTGATGCGCTCCTCCGTTTCCCCGGCCGCGCGGAGGTCGCCGGCTTGCCGGACGGTGTGGTAGGTGCTGCCGACGATCTGCCCGGCGCGGAGCTGCACCAGGCCGATGGTGGTCCGCGGAATCGAACCGTTCCCGATGGCCTTGGCCATGCCTCCGGCGATTGCCGCCACCTCGGGGAAGAACTGGGTGGGGTCGGGCAGACGCGACCGCAGGTCGTCCTGCGTGGTCGTCGTGGGTGTGGACATCGCGAAGTCTTCCCTTCTGAATCTCAGCGGTGTTCTGAGGCCTCGGTAGTCCGACGACGCAACCGCTGGGAATGTGAGGCGATGCGCCGATCTCCGGCACCTGGCCCAGGCCGGCCGCACCGCACCGCACCCGAACTGCAGGCTGAATCCCGCCACCAGCACCTGGCCGGCCGCGGACGGTACGTACGGCTCGGGGAGGAGGCCTCCGCGTGCCCCACCGGGCCGAGTTGGTCATCGGCGCGGGCGCCGTAGGACGGATCACGCCCGCCTCCTGACGTCGCTCACAGGCTCACCGGGGCGGGTGGGGTCGGTGCGCCGGAGGAAACATCTCGATAACGGACATGCCACGCAAGTTGTCATAAAGCACAGCAGCTCGTTATCGTCTCCTCCATATTCTATAGAATCTAGAATATGGAGGATCTGGATGAGCATCACGTCGCGAGCAGCGATCGTCGTTGACGCCGGCGGCGAGGTGCAGATCAGAACCTACGAGGTGCCCGACCCGGGGCCGGGGGAGTTCACGCTCGAAGTGGAGCTGTGCGGCGTCTGTGGCACCGACGCCCACGTCTACCAGGGACGGCTGCCGAGCATCGTGTTTCCCGCGCTGCTCGGACACGAGATCGTCGGCACCGTGGCAGCGCTCGGCGAGGGGGTGACGGCCGACCACCGCGGCCGCCCCGTCGCCGTCGGCGACCGCGTCGGCGTCTTCCCGGCCGTGAGCTGCGGTCGCTGCCACCAGTGTCAGGTGCGGCGCCGCCCCGCGAACTGCCCCGACCGCCGCCCCTCCTACGGCTTCAAGTCCCCGGTGACGACCCCGCCGCATCTGACCGGCGGGTTCGCCGAGTACCTGCACGCGGCCAACGCCGGCACGGTGTTCCACCGTACGGACCTGCCGCCTGAGGTCGCGGTGCTCCAGGAACCGCTGTCGGTCGCGCTGCACGGCATCGAGCGCGGCGGGGTCCGCCTCGGCTCGACCGTCGTCGTGCAGGGTGTCGGCGCGATCGGCCTGATGGCCGTGGTCGCCGCGCGCGCCGCCGGGGCCTCCAGGATCGTCGCCGTGGGCGCGCCTGCGGCACGGCTGGAGCTGGCGGAGGCGCTCGGCGCCGATGCGGTCGTGGACATCGCCGCGGTGACCGACGTTCCCGAGCGGCGGCGGGCGGTCTTCGACGCGCTGGGCTCGCCCGGCGCGGACTGCGTGATCGGCGCGAGCGGGTCCCCGCAGGCCTTCATGGAGGCCATCGGGCTGGTCACGGACGGAGGCGTCCTGGCCGAGCTGGGCAACTTCACCGACCGGGGCACCGTCGCGTTCAACCCCTTCAGCGACCTCCTGAAGCGTGACATCACCATCGCCGGCGTCTACGGCGCCGGCCCCGACATGCAGCGCAGGTACCACGAGGCGCTGCTCGTCCTGGAGCGCGGAGGCCGGCCGTACGACCGTGTGGTCAGCCACCGCGTGCCCCTGGAGCGGGTGGGAGAGGCGCTGACCGCACTCGGCGGCGGCTTCTCCCTCGACGGCCGGCCGATCGTCAAGCTCGCGATCGATCCCCGGGCCTGAGCCTCTTTTTCCGGCAATTTCCCCGTACAACCCCTTGAGAGGAGAACCGGCCATGCGCCGTTATCTCCGGCTGGCGGCGGCCGCCGCCGTCTTCAGCCTCACTGTCACGGCCTGCGGCTCGTCCGACGGTGACGACGCCTCCGCTTCCGACGGCGGTGGTCTGGGCACCGCGCAGAACCCGGTCTCGATCCGGGTCCTCGCCAACGACGCCTTCGCCAAGCAGTGGCAGGACCAGCTCGTCCCCGAGTTCACCAAGAAGTACCCGAACATCAAGGTCACCGTGGACGGCGTGCCGTACAACGACCAGATCGCCAAGACGATGCTGGAGCTGACCAGCCCAACCCCGACGTACGACGTGGTGGTCGCCGACGATCCCTGGGCTCCGCAGCTGGCCAAGACCGGTGGCCTGGCCGACCTGAAGACCGACCTCGCCAAGTTCACCGATGCGAACTACGACTGGGACGACATCGACCCCGCGGCCCTGGCGGCCGGCGAGTGGGACGGCCACCAGTACACCGTGCCGGTGCGCTCGAACCTGCTGCTGATGTTCTACAACCGCTCGCTGTACAAGAAGGCCAAGGTCGACGAGCCGACCCCGCAGACGACCTGGGAGCAGTACTTCAAGGACGCGGCCAAGCTCGTCCAGGACACCGACGGAGACGGCAAGACCGATTCCTGGGCGGTCGGCACCTACTTCACCAAGGACCCGCTGACGCCCACGATCTGGCAGACCGTGCTGAACTCGAACGGCGGCAAGCTGCTGGATGACAACCTGAAGGTGCAGTTCGACAACGAGGCCGGCGTCAAGGCGCTGCAGACGCAGATCGACCTGCTGAAGTACGCCCCGCCCGGTGCGGCCACCTACCAGTTCAACGAACCGCTGGAGGCGTTCCGGCAGGGCAAGGTCGCCACGATGTTCATGTGGGGCAGCGTCTACAAGGGCACGGCCGTCGACAAGGCGACGACCACCCTCAAGGAGGACGAGGTCGGGATCACCACGATGCCGGCCGGCAGCGCCGGGCCGGGCGCGCACCGCGGCATCTGGACGGCCGGCGTGGCCAAGAAGTCGACGCATCAGGCCGCCGCGTGGACGCTCCTGCAGTGGATGACTTCCAAGGAGGGCGAGCAGTGGATCGGCGCCAACCTCGGTAGCTTTCCCGCGCGTGACTCCACGCTGAAGGGCACCCCGCCCGCACCGTGGCTGAAGCCGGTCTACGCCGCGATCGCGGAGGGTTTCGACGCCGCCACCAAGGGCCAGATGTGGCGCCCGCGCCTGCCCGAGTCCGACGCCGTGCAGCAGATCCTCGCTCTGCAGACCAGCCGCGCCGTCTCCGGCCAGGCCACGGCCCAGGAGGCGATCCACCAGGCGGCCACCGACATCACCGCACTGCTCAAGTCCAAGGGCTACCAGCAGTGAGTGCGGTCCACACTTCGTCCTCCCGGGTTGGGGCCACGGGTCCCACCCGGGGGGTCGGGGGGCCTCCGCGGGCGCGACGACTCCGCCTCGGCGAGCCGGGCACGGCCTGGGTGTTCCTCACCCCGGCGATCGTCCTCCTGGCCGGCATGCTGCTGTACCCGATCATCTACACGGTCTGGACGAGCCTGTCCGACTTCGACCTGTCGACCTTCCAGCCCGGTGACTGGGTCGGGTTGAAGAACTACGAGGCGGTGATCAACGATCCCGGGTTCCTGCAGTCGCTGAAGGTCACCGGGGTCTACCTGGTGATCGCCCTGCCGCTGCAGCTCGTGCTCGGCTTCGCCATCGCGTTCCTGCTCAATGTCGAGTGGCGCGGCCGCGGCCTGCTGCGGGCGCTGTTCCTCATCCCGATGGTGGTCGCCCCGGTCGTCGCGGGCGGCGTCTGGCGGATGCTGCTCGACCCGCTGTGGGGAGTGGTGAACTACACGCTCGGCCTGGTGGGGATCGGGCCGGTCGAGTGGATCGGCGATCCCACTCTCGCCATGGTCAGCCTCATCCTCATCGACAGCTGGCGCTGGACGCCGTTCGTCGTCCTGGTCGCGTCGGCGGGCATCATGGCGCTGCCGTCCGACGTGTACGAGGCGGCCAGGTCGGACGGCGCGTCGCGCTGGCAGACGCTGCGGCACGTCACGGTGCCGCTGCTGGTCCCGGTGATCGCGGCGGCCTTCGTCGTCCGCTGGCTGGGTGCGGTCAAGATGTTCGACATCGCGCTCGCGGCGACGAAGGGCGGTCCCGGCCAGGCGACGGACGTCGTGAACCTCTACATCTACGAGAAGGGGTTCCGGGGGCTGGAGTTCGGGTCCGCGTCGTCGATGGCCACCATCGTCCTGGTCATCACCATGATCATCACCTTCTTCCTGTTCCGCCTGAGCCGTTATCTGGAGAACCGATGGTGAGCAGCGGCCGCCTGGGACGGGCGGCGGCGATCGGCGGGGCGATCCTGGCCACGCTCGTCTTCCTCTTCCCTGTGATCTACATGGTCAGCATCTCGTTCAAGCTGCCGCGCGACATCTTCACGGTGCCGCCGCGTTGGTTCAGCGAGCTGACCTTCGACAACTACACCAGCTACTTCCACCAGGCCCGGATCCTGCCCCGCATGGTGAACACCGTCATCGTGGCGGCCGGGTCGGCGATCGTCTCGATGGTCGCCGGCGCGATGGCCGGATACGCGCTGACCCGGATGCGGATGCGCGGCGCGGGCGTCATGGCGGGGCTCATCCTCGCCTCCCGCGCGGTGCCGCCGATCGCGCTCGTGGTGCCGATGTTCCTGGTGGCGCGGCGGCTCGGCCTGACCGACCAGTACATCACCGTGATCCTCGCCTACGTGACGTTCCTGGTGCCGTACGTGGTCTGGCTGATGCGGGCGTTCTTCCGGAGCCTGCCCAAGGAGCTGGAGGAGGCGGCGATGCTGGACGGCTGCGGCCGGTTCGGCGCCTTCTTCCGGATCATCGTGCCGTGCAGCCTGCCTGGGCTGATCTCCACGATGATCTACTGCATCATCCTCGCCTGGGAAGAGCTGCTCTTCGCGCTGATCCTCACCAACGACAAGGCGGTTACCATCCCGGTGGCCATCGCCGGCATCGCGGCCGACACAGAGAACGGCGGCCTGTGGGGGCCGCTGGCGGCTGTGGGCGTGCTCACCGTCCTCCCCGTGGTGATCTTCGCGCTCGCGGTGCAGAAGTACCTGGTCAAGGGGCTCGCGGACGGAGCAACGAAGGGATGAGGATCCGCGACGTCAGGGCACGGCTCATCGAGCTGCCCTATCCGCGCCCCTTCGTCCCGTCCTGGGCCCCCGAGGGCGCGCACCGGAGCATGTCCGCTGTGATCGTCGAGGTCGAGACGGACGAGGGAGTCGTCGGCGTGTCCGGCGGCGACATGGGCCACTCGACCGGGCCGCTGCTCCTGGAGACGATCAGAGGGTGGATCCGGCCGCGGCTGGTCGGCATGGACCTGTTCGCCACCCAGCACATCGCCAACCATCTCCGCTACGTCGCGGAGTACGTCTTCCCCCGCCCGTGGGTGGTGAGCGTTGCCGTCTGGGACGCCGTGGGCAAGGTGTGCGGCACGCCGCTGCACAAGCTCTGGGGCGGGCACACCGACCGGATCCGTGCGTACGCCAGTTTCGGGGAGGTCCGCGACCCGGCGCAGCGGGTCGAGGACGCGCTGCGCGTGGTGTCCGAGGGCTTCACCGGGCTCAAGCTGCGGGTGCACGCCGACACGGTGGACGAGGACATCGCCCAGGTGGCGGCGGTGCGCGAGGCGGTCGGCCCCGGCGTCGCCATCATGGTGGACGCCAATCAGGCCGCGGCCCGCTGGCGCTACCGGCCCGACGGCAGCCGGATGATGTGGGACTTCGACCGGGCACTCACCACGGCGAGGGAGTTGGCCGGCCTCGGCGTCACCTGGCTGGAGGAGCCGCTGCCCCGGCACGACTACCGGGCGCTGCGCGAGCTGACGGCGCTGTCGCCGATCCCGATCGCGGGAGGCGAGCACAACCGGGGCATCGGCCAGCTCGTCCGCCTGCTCGAGGACGACTGCTTCACCATCTACCAGCCGGACGCGAACGAGAGCGAGGACATCGCCGCCCTGCGCGACTTCGGCGCCATGGCGGCGGCGCGGCAGCGCCGGGTCGTCCCGCACGCGTGGGCGACCGGGCTCGGTGTCGCGGGCAACCTGCACCTTTCCGCCTCGCTGCCGACCTGCGACTGGCTGGAGTATCCGTACGACCCTCCGGTGATCGTGCCCGAGGTCTTCCACGTGATGCTCACCAAGCCGCTTCTCCCTGATTCCACAGGCTTCGTGGCCGTTCCCGAGGGCCCAGGTCTGGGTGTAGAGCTGGACCACGCGGTGATCGAACCGCTGACCGTCCAACGGGTCTGAGGGGTGTCGCAAACGATGACGGAAACGTTCCTCGCGCCGGACCGGCCGTTCCGGACCAAGGCGGAGCTCGCCGCCGAGCACATCAAGCAGATGATCATGTCCGGCAAGACCCCTCCCGGAACCAAAATCATCACGCGGGTGGTGGCCGAGGCCGTGGGCGTCAGCGACACCCCCGTGCGCGAGGCCATCAAGCAACTCGTCTCCGAGGAGTGGCTGGTGGAGCGCCCGCACATCGGCGCCGTGGTCGCCGAGTTCACGGTGGCCAACGTGCGGGAGCTGTACAGCATCCGGGCGGCGCTGACCGCGCTCGCCCTCGATCTGCACGCGGCGCCCCTCTCCGGCCAGCGGCTGGCCGCCGTGGACGAGGTCCTCGCCGCCTCCGAGCGGGCGATCGAGGGCGGGGACGTCGCTGCGTTCGCCCGGCTGAACCGGCGCTACCACTCGCTGCTGTGCGACACGGAGGAGTCCCGGATCGTGCACCGGATGCTGCAGGGGCTGTGGGCCAAGACCGAGACCGCGCAGCGCGGCTTCCGCCTGGTCCCCTGGCGGCTGCCGTTCTCCCACGCGGAGCACCTGGCCATCAGGGACGCGCTCGTCGCCGGTGACATCGCCCGCGCGAGCGAGCTGCAGCGCGCCCACGAGATGGCTGCCATGGCCGCATTGATCCAAGCAATGGACGCGAATCGAAGAAGGCAGGAATGAAGACAGGAAGGGCCCTCGTGGGAGGGCGCTGGCACACGGCCGCGGAGACGTTCGCGGTGACCAACCCGGCCACCGGCGAGACCGTGGCCGAGGCGGCCGAGTGCGGCCCCGAGGTCCTCGCCGAGGCGGTGGACGCGGCGGCGGCCGCGGCGCAGGGCTGGCGGGCGATGCCCGCCCACGAACGGGCCGGGATCATGCGCCGCGCCGCGGCCCTGCTGGCCGAGCGGGCGCCCGAGATCGGGGCCGTGCTGACCGCCGAGCAGGGCAAGCCGCTGGGCGAGGCCGTCGGCGAGGTAGTCGCGGGAGCCGACCACCTTCTGTGGTCCGCCGAGGAGACCCGCCGCCTGTACGGCGAGACGATCCCCTCCACCAGCACGGACACCAGGATCATGGTGCTGCCCGAGCCGGTGGGCGTCGTCGCGGGCATCACCCCGTGGAACTTCCCCGTGTCGATGGTCACCCGCAAGCTCGGGCCGGCGCTGGCGGCGGGCTGCACGGTCGTGCTCAAACCGTCCGAGCTGACCCCGATGTCGGCGGTAGCGGTGGCGGAGTGCCTCGCCGACGCCGGGTTCCCCCCGGGCGTCTTCAACCTCGTCACCACGACCAGGCCACAGGAGTTCACCGACGTCGTCATGGCCGACCCACGGGTGCGGAAGATCTCGTTCACCGGCTCGACCGCCGTCGGCAGGCATCTCATCCGGCAGAGCGCCGACGATGTGAAGCGGCTCAGCGTCGAGCTGGGCGGCCACGCACCCGTGCTGGTCTTCCCGGACGCGGACGTGGCGGCGGCAGCGGCGGGCGTCGCCCGGGCCAAGTTCATGAACGCGGGCCAGGCCTGCACCTCGCCCAACCGGATCTACGTCCACGAGTCCGTCGCCGAGGAGTTCACCGCGGAGCTGGCCCGCATCGCGGACGCGATCGTCGTGGGGGACGGCGCCGCCGACGGAGTCACGATGGGCCCGCTGATCGACGAGCGGGCGGTCGCGAAGGTGCGGCGGCACGTCGAGGACGCGCTGGCCGGCGGCGCCCGGCGGGTGACGGCGCGGGAGCCGGGCGAGCCCGGCGGGTGCTTCCACCCGCCCACCGTCCTGGTGGGGGTCACCGACGACATGCTCGTCTGCCGGGAGGAGACGTTCGGCCCGCTCGCCCCTGTGCTCACCTTCTCCGGGGACACCGGAGACGCCGAGGACGCGGTCGTGGCCAGGGCGAACGCCACGCCGTACGGGCTGGCGGCGTACGTGTGGACGCGGGAGCTGGCCCGCGTGGTGCGGGTCGCCGAGGCGCTGCGCTTCGGGATCCTCTCGATCAACGGCGCGCCGCTCGCGCCGCCGCAGGGGCCGTTCGGCGGGGTCAAGGGCAGCGGGTACGGCCGTGAGGGCGGCCATCACGGAGTGGAGGACTTTGTGGAGTGGAAGTACGTCAGCCTGGGACTGGGCCGATGACGGGCACGACAGCCGCAGCCGGGCCGGCGGACGTCTCCGCGCGGCGGGTGACCGAGCGCGAGATCACCAGCCGGGTCGATCTATGCCGCCCCGACGGGCGTCTCAACCCCGAGGCCGTGGGCTGGAGCCGTACCCCGCTGCACCGCGCCAACATCCGCGGCTGGGGCCGCACGATGCGCTGGGACTACTGGTGCGTCGCCACGCCGGAGCACATCTTCGCGTTCAGCGCGTCCAGCCTGGACTATCTGGCGGGCGAGTCCGCGTGGTACCTGGACCGGACGACCCGGCGCGACGTGGTGAGCCGCAGCCTGCTCGTGCCGGGCCACGGCCTGTCGTTCTCGCCGCGCGGCGGCGAGGGCAGCGTCCGGATCGGCCGGGGCGCGGTGCGGATCGCGGTGGACGAGACGGCCGAGGGCACCCGGCTGCGGGTGCGGTCCGCCGAGTTCGACGCCGACCTGCTGGTCCACCGGATCGAGGGCCGCGAGAGCCTGAGCGTGGTGGTCCCGTGGTCGTCGCGCCGGTTCCAGTACACGGTGAAGGACGTGGGCCGGCCCGCCGAGGGCACCGTAACGGTCAACGGGCGGCGGATCCGGTTCTCGCCGGAGGACGCGCGGGCCACGCAGGACCTCGGCCGGGGCCGCTGGCCGGGCGACATCGTGTGGAACTGGGGGGCCGGCTACGGCCGGGCCGGCGACCGTGAGATCGCCGTCCAGATCGGCGGCAAGTGGACCGACGGCACCGGCAGCGTCGAGAACGGCCTGATCATCGACGGCCGCCTGCACAAGATCAGCGAGGAGCTGGTCTGGCACTACGACACCTCGGACTGGATGGCCCCGTGGCGGATCATCGGCGAGCGGGTCGACCTGGTGTTCACCCCGGAGTACGTCCGCTCGGCCGATGTGCGGCGGCTCTACTGGATGCGCAGTCGCGAGGACCAGGTGTTCGGGCACTACAGCGGCACCGTCGTCGCCGACGACGGGACCGTGATCGATGTCGGCGAGTTGTTCGGGTGGGCCGAAGAGGTCCAGCGGCGCTGGTAGGGGGACGGTTCACGTGATCAACACAGACAAGAGGCCGGAGCCGTTCGCGGCCGGGCTGCCGTTCGGGGCGGGCTCCGCGCTCGACCCGCTGCGCAGGGACGCCGACCTGGCCGAGCTGAGCCGCGACCTGCTCGACGTTCTGGTGGTGGGCGGCGGCGCGACCGGCGCCGGGGCCGCGCTCGACGCGGCCTCGCGCGGCCTCACCACGGCGCTCGTCGAGGGCGGGGACCTCGCCTCCGGCACGTCGAGCAACTCCAGCCGGCTGTTGCACGGCGGCGTGCGCTACCTGGAGCAGATGGAGTTCGGCCTGGTGCGCGAGGCGCTGCATGAGCGCGGGCTGCTCCACGACCTCGCGCCGCACCTCGTGCGCCGGATGTCCTTCCTGCTCCCGCTCACCCACCGGGTGTGGGAGCGCGGCTACATCGGGGCCGGGCTCACGCTGTACGACGCGCTGGCGGGCATGGGCGACCGGCACGGCTTCCGCAGGCACCGGCATCTGACCCGGCGCGGGCTGCTGCGGCAGGTGCCGCAGCTCCGGCCGGACGTCGCGGTCGGCGCGCTCCGGTACGAGGACGGGCATGTGGACGACGCCCGTCTCGTCCTCACCCTGGCCCGTACGGCGGCGCGCGAGGGTGCCACCGTGCTCAGCCGGGTGAAGGTGACCGGCCTGACCGGCCGCTCCGACCACACGGTGGCGACCTGTGTGGACGCGCTGAGCGGTGAGGAGTTCCAGGTCCGGGCCCGCCGGGTGGTCCTCGCCACCGGGCCGTGGTCCGGGCTCGCGCAGAAGATGCTCGGCGCCGGCGCCATCCGGGTGCGCGCGTCCAAGGGCGTCCACCTGGTGGTCTCCCGGGAGCGGCTGCCGCTGGACAGTGCTCTCATCGTGCGCACGCCCAGCTCGGTGCTGTTCGTCATCCCGACCGGCGACGTCGTGCTGGTCGGCACCACCGACACGCCGTGGGAGATCGGCCCGGGGCCGGTGCTGCCGACCGGCGCCGACGTCCGCTACCTGCTCGACCAGGCCAACCAGTGGCTGCGCGAGCCGCTGCGCCGGTCGGACGTGCTCGGCGTGTACGCCGGGCTGCGGCCGCTCGTGGACCAGCCCGACCGGCAGAGCACGCAGTCGATCAGCCGCGAGCACGTCGTGCGGGAGGTCGCGCCCGGCTGCGTGGTCGTCGCGGGCGGCAAGCTCACCACCTACCGGGTGATGGCGCGCGACGCGGTGGACGCGGTCGTGCCCGGGCTGCGCGCCGCGCGCCCCTCCGCCACGGAGCACCTCGCCCTGGTCGGGGCGAACGGCTTCGCCCAGACGTGGACCCGCCGCGACGCGGCCGCGACCGCCGCCGGGCTGCCGGTCTCCGCCGTGGAACGGCTGGCCCGCCGGTACGGCTCGGATTATCCGGCGCTGCTCGCCATGGGGCGGCGGGATGCCGGGCTGCTGCGGCCGGTGCCGGGGGCGCCCTCGCTGCTGGCCGCCGAGGTCCTCTACGCCGCCAGGCACGAGGCCGCGATGACCGTGGACGACGTGCTGCTGCGCCGGAGCAGAGCCGGGCTGGAGACCGCCGACACCGGCACGGAGGCGGCCCCGCACGTGGCCGGGCTGCTCGCCGGGGCGCTGGGCCATACCGCCGAGTGGGCGCGGGAGCAGACGGAGGAGTACCTGCGCGCCGCCGAGGTGCGCCGCTCGGCGCTGGACCTGTCCGAGGACGCCGAGCTGGTGCCGCTGCTCGACGAACTGGCCGGGCGCAGGAGTGGTGCCGCGTGACCGTCCTCGCCATCGACGCCGGCACGACCGGCGTCACCTGCCTGCTGGTCGGCGAGGACGGACGGGTGCTGGCGCGCGGCCAGCGCGAGTTCCCGCAGCACTTCCCCGCCCCCGGGCTGGTGGAGCACGACCCGGACGAGATCTGGGCCGCCGTGCTCGCCGCGTCCTCTGACGCGCTCGCCGCCGCGTCCGCCGGCGGGCGGGCGGTGACGGTCTCCTGCGTGGGCCTGACCAACCAGCGCGAGACCGTCGTCCTGTGGGACCGCGGCACGCTGCGCCCGGCCACCCGCGCGATCGTGTGGCAGGACCGCCGCTCCGCCGGGGAGTGCGACCGGCTGCGGGAGCACGAGCCGCGGGTCCGCGAGCTGACCGGGCTTCCCCTCGACCCGTACTTCTCCGCGACCAAGCTCGCCTGGCTGAGCGCGAACCTGCCCGACGTCTGGGCGCGGGTGCGCGCGGGGCGGGTCGCGGTCGGCACGGTCGACTCCTACCTGCTGGCGCGGCTGACCGGCGGCCGGCTGCATGCGACCGACCCGTCCAACGCCTCGCGGACGCTGCTGCTCGACCTCGCCTCCGCCTGCTGGTCCGAGGAGCTGGCCGGCCTCTTCGGGGTGCCCCTGGGCGCGCTGCCGGAGATCGTCCCGTCGAGCGGGAGCATCGGCCGCACCGACCCGGAGCACTTCCTCGGCTTGGACGTGCCCGTCTCCGGCGTCGCAGGGGACCAGCAGGCGGCGCTGTTCGGACAGGCCGGGTTCGTGCCCGGCGCGATGAAGTGCACGTACGGCACGGGCAGCTTCCTGCTGGTCAACACGGGCGACCGGATCCCCCCGGCGGGGGCCGGACTGCTGTCCACCGTCGCGTGGCGGCTCGAAGGGCAGCCGGTGCAGTACGCCCTGGAGGGGTCGGTGTTCGTCACCGGCGCGGCAGTGCAGTGGCTGCGCGACGGGTTGAGGCTGTTCGAGCGCTCCTCCGACAGCGAAGCGCTGGCGGCGTCCGTCCCGGACGGCGGCGGGGTGGTCTTCGTCCCCGCGCTCACCGGCTTCGGCACCCCGCACTGGGATCCCCACGCCAGGGGCGCGATCCTCGGCATCACCCGGGGCACCACCGACGCGCACGTCGCCCGGGCCGTCCTGGACGGCATCGCGTACCAGATCCGCGACGTCGTGGAGGCGGTGACCGGAACGGCCGGCATTCAGGTGGACGGGCTCGCCGTGGACGGCGGCGCCTCGGTCAACGACCTGCTCTGCCAGATCCAGGCCGACCTCCTCGGACGGCCGGTCGTCCGGCCGAGGACGACCGAGACCACCGCGATGGGCGCGGCCCTGCTGGCCGGACTCGGGGCCGGGGTCTGGAAGGACCTCGCCGAGCTGGCCGAGGCGGGCGAGGGCCGCCAGGTGTTCACGCCCCAGCCGCTGCCGGACGACGGATACCGTCGCTGGCTGGACGCGGTGGACGCGGTGCGGAGGTTCGGATCCTGAGCGGGACGAGCACATCCGCAGTGGACCTTCGTTGTGACCCCCATAACGGCCCGCAGGAGTGGTCCCCCTAGGGGCGGGTGTTCAGATGTTTCTCGATGGCCTCCATAACGGCCTGTGGCGAGGTCGATCGGCTGAAGGTGGCGACGACGACCTGCTCGTTTCCGGGCTCCTTCGGTTGTTCGAGGTGGCGGAAGGTCGCGATCACATACTGGAGGGCGTGGTCGAGGGGACCTGAGGGATCGTAGGTGCCGCCGGCGCGCAGCCAGCCCCGCAGGACCTGGTTGTGCGCCGCGACGACCGAGCCGGCCATGAGTTCGGCGCGCAGGTCGGCGTCGGGGGTCCCGGCCAGCCACTTGCCGATGAACTCGCGGAACAGCCGCTGGTAGCGGGCGACGCTGGCGATCTCGCGGTCGCGGAGGGCCGGTACCCGGCCGACGAGGCGGTAGCGGCGCAGCGACACCTCCGCATCCTCCACGTAGTGCGCGAGCACGATGCGGACCGCGTCGGTCACCGCGACGAACGCCGTGTCCGCGGTCGAGGCCCGCAGGCGGGCGTTCACCTTCGCGAGCAGCGTGTCGTGGTCGGGGAAGATCGCGTCTTCCTTCGACCGGTAGTAGCGGAAGAACGTGCTGCGACTCACCCCCGCGCGGGCCGCGATGTCGTCGACGGTGGTCTCGTCGTAACCGTTCTCGTCGAACAGGGCCACCGCCGCTTCGGCGAGGCGGTGGCTGATGGACGGTGTGGCCATGCCGCCATTGTCGCGGACCCCGGGCTTGTCCACGCCTGCGAGACTGAGTATCGTCACTGCGAAACTCAGTCCTACCGCCGAATGTGGTGATCGATGGAACCGCGTGGCACCGCGGCCGGCCTCAGCCGACTCGAAGAGCGGCTGGACGAGGCGATTCGGGCCGCTGAGAAACGGGCGGCCGGCAAGCAGCACGCCAAGGGCAGGCTCACGGCCCGCGAGCGGATCGAGCGGCTGCTCGACTCCGGATCGTTCGTCGAGTTGGACGCCCTGGCCGTGCATCGCAGCACGTCGTTCGGCATGGAGCGCACCCGTGTGCCCGGCGACGGTGTGGTCACCGGCCATGGGACGGTCCACGGCCGCCCGGTCTGCGTCTTCTCCCAGGACTTCTCCGTGTTCGGCGGAAGTCTGGGCGAGGTATACGGCGAGAAGATCTGCAAGGTCATGGACCTGGCCCTGAAGATCGGGGCGCCGATCGTCGGCATCAACGAGGGCGCGGGCGCGCGCATCCAGGAAGGCGTCGTCTCGCTCGGCCTGTACGGGGAGATCTTCCGCCGCAACGTGCACGCCTCGGGCGTCATCCCGCAGATCTCGTTGATCATGGGGGCCTGCGCTGGCGGTCACGTCTACTCGCCGGCCCTCACCGACTTCACGGTCATGGTGGACGAGGCGTCCCACATGTTCGTCACCGGCCCGGACGTCATCAAGACGGTCACCGGCGAGGACGTGACCTTCGAGGAGCTGGGCGGCGCCCGCGTGCACAACAGCCGCAGCGGCAACGCCCACTACCTCGCCGAGGACGAGGACGACGCGCTCGACTACGCCCGCGCGCTGCTGTCGTACCTGCCGCAGAACAATCTCGACGACGCCGCGTCCTTCGAGGTCCCGGCGGACCTGGAGATCGACGAGGGCGACCGGGCCCTCGACACGCTCATCCCCGACTCGGCGAACCAGCCGTACGACATGAACGCCGTCGTCGCCGCCCTGCTGGACGACGGCGAGTTCCTGGAGGTGCAGGCGCTGTTCGCGCCCAACATCCTGGTCGGTTTCGGCCGGGTCGAGGGGCGTTCTGTGGGCGTCGTCGCCAACCAGCCCATGCGACTGGCCGGCACGCTGGACATCGATGCATCGGAGAAGGCCGCCCGGTTCGTGCGCACCTGTGACGCGTTCGGCATCCCGGTGCTGACGCTCGTGGACGTGCCGGGCTTCCTCCCCGGCACCGACCAGGAGTGGAACGGCATCATCCGGCGCGGCGCCAAGCTCCTGTACGCCTACGCCGAGGCGACCGTGCCGCTGGTCACCGTCATCACCCGCAAGGCGTACGGCGGGGCGTACGACGTCATGGGGTCCAAGCACCTCGGCGCGGACGTCAACCTGGCCTGGCCCACCGCCCAGATCGCCGTGATGGGCGCCCAGGGCGCGGTCAACATCCTGCACCGCAGGACGCTGGCCGCATCAGACGATCCCGACGCGCTGCGAGCCGAGCTGGTGCGTGAGTACGAGGACACCCTCGCCACGCCATACCTGGCGGCCGAACGCGGCTACGTCGACGCGGTGATCGCGCCCCGCGACACCCGGCGGGAAGTCGTCCGCGCGCTGCGGATGCTGCGCGGCAAACGGGTCGCCCTGCCGCCCAAGAAGCACGGGAACATCCCGCTGTGACCGGGTTCCGTGTGATGAAGGGCGCTCCGTCGCCCGAGGAACTGGCCGCGCTGGCCGTGGTGCTGCTCGCGGCGCGGCAGACCGGCCCGGTCGCACCGCCGGCATCCTCCGGCTGGTGCGTTCTGGCGCGGCGGCACGCGATGCGCCGCCCGCTCGCCACAGGCCCGCAGGGGTGGCGGGAGTCGAGATGGAACCGTGGAGGACTTCTGTGAGCACGACCATGCGGAAGGTGCTGATCGCCAATCGCGGTGAGATCGCCGTACGGATCGCCCGGGCCTGCGCAGACGCCGGGATGTCCAGTGTCGCGGTCTACGCCGACCAGGATCTGGACGCGCTGCACGTGCGGGTGGCCGACGAGGCGCACGCGCTCGGCGGGCAGAGCCCGGCCGAGACCTACCTCGACATCGACAAGATCCTGTCGGTGGCGAAGAAGACCGGCGCCGACGCCGTCCACCCCGGATACGGCTTCCTCGCCGAGAACGCCGGCTTCGCCCAGGCCGTGCTGGATGCCGGCCTGATCTGGATCGGCCCGCCGCCCTCGGCGATCACCGCGCTGGGCGACAAGGTCCAGGCCCGGCACATCGCGCAGCGCGTGGGCGCCCCGCTGGTGGCCGGAACCCCCGACCCGGTCTCCGGGGTGGAAGAGGTCGTCGCCTTCGCCCAGCAGCACGGCCTGCCGATCGCGATCAAGGCGGCCTTCGGCGGCGGCGGGCGCGGACTCAAGGTCGCCCGCACCTTGGAGGAGATCCCCGACCTGTACGAGTCCGCGGTGCGCGAGGCCGTCACCGCCTTCGGACGCGGCGAATGCTTCGTCGAGCGCTACCTCGACCGGCCGCGCCACGTGGAGACCCAGTGCCTGGCCGACACCCACGGCAACGTCGTGGTCGTGTCCACCCGCGACTGCTCCCTGCAGCGCCGCCACCAAAAACTGGTCGAGGAGGCCCCCGCGCCGTTCCTGACCGGGGAGCAGCTCGACCTCCTCTACTCCTCCTCCAAGGCGATCTTGGCCGAGGCCGGGTACGTCGGCGCGGGCACGTGTGAGTTCCTCGTCGGCCAGGACGGCACGATCTCCTTCCTGGAGGTCAACACCCGGCTGCAGGTCGAGCACCCGGTCAGCGAGGAGGTCGCCGGCATCGACCTGGTCCGCGAGATGTTCCGCATCGCCGACGGCCAGGCCCTGGGCTACGACGACCCCGTGCTGCGCGGCCACTCCATCGAGTTCCGCATCAACGCCGAGGACGCGGGCCGCAACTTCCTGCCCGCGCCGGGCACGATCACCTCGATGCGGGTGCCGTCCGGCCCCGGCGTGCGGCTGGACGGCGGTTATGAGACCGGCATGAGCGTGCCGCAGGCGTTCGACTCGCTCGTGGCCAAGCTGATCGTCACCGGCGCGACCCGGGCCCAGGCGCTGGAGCGCTCACGCCGGGCCCTGGCCGAGTACGAGATCGGCGGCATGCCGACCGTGCTGCCCTTCCACCGGGCCGTGGTGGACGACCCCGCCTTCACCGGCGAGCCGTTCACGGTGCACACCCGGTGGATCGAGACCGAGTTCGCCAACGAGATCCCCGCGTATGAGGGGGCTGTGGAGGCGGCCGAGCCCGCCGAGCGCGAGCGGATCACGGTCGAGGTCGGCGGCAAGCGCCTGGAGGTCGTCCTGCCCGCCGGCCTGGGCACGCAGAACCCGGGCGCGGCCGGCGGCCCCGGCCCGGCCAGGAAGGCGACGCCCCGGCGCTCCGGCGGAGGCGCCGCCAAGAAGGCCGCCGCGAGCGGCGACTCCCTCGTCAGCCCGATGCAGGGCACGATCGTGAAGGTCGTCGTCGCCGACGGCGACACCGTCGAGTCCGGCGACACGATCGTCGTCCTCGAAGCGATGAAGATGGAACAACCGCTCACCGCACACAAGGCAGGCACGGTGGTCGGCCTCTCCGCTGACATGGGCGCGACCGTGGCCGCGGGCGCGGTCATCTGCGAAATCAAGGACCAGGCGTGAGCGGCGCCGGGTTCCCTTCCGCCACCCGGGAGCAGTGGCGCGAGCTTGCACGGGAGGTCCTGCGCCGGTCGGGCCGGGAGACGGACTCGCCGGAGCAGGCGCTGGCGAGCACGACCTACGACGAGATCATCGTCGCCCCGCTCTACGACGCCACGGACCTTCCCGAGATGCCGGGGTTGCCCGGGCTCGCGCCGTACGCGCCGGGGGGCCGCGGGCTCGGCGGCCGGTGGGAGGTGCGGCAGCGGCACGAGGTCGCCGATCCGGAGGCCGTGATGGCCGATCTGGAGAACGGTGTCGGCTCGCTCTGGCTGGCGGTCGGCCCGGAGGAGTTGCCCCGGGTCCTCGACGGCGTGCGCCTGGACTGGATCTCGATCACGCTGGACGCGGGCGACCGGACCCGGGAGGCGGCGGATGCGCTGTTGTCGCTGGCCGCCCGGCGCGGCGTCCCCGCCTCGTCGCTGCGGGGCTGCCTCGGGGCCGATCCCCTGAGCCGCCCGGGCCCCGTCGGGTCCGGTCTCGCTGAGATGGCCGTGCTCGCGCGGCGCTGTGCCGACGGCCTGCCCGGCGTGCGCGCCGCCGTCGCCGACGCCACGATCTATCACGAGGCCGGTGGCAGCGACGCCGAAGAACTCGGCTGCTCGATCGCGACGGGCCTGGCCTACCTGCGGGCGCTCACCGGTCACGGACTCGGCGTGAGTGAGGCCTTCGGCCAGCTGGAGTTCCGGTACGCCGCGACCGCCGACCAGTTCGCCACTATCGCGAAGCTGCGGGCGGCCCGGGTGCTGTGGGCGCGGGTGGCGGAGGTCTGCGGCGGGCCGCCCGGTCAGTTCCAGCACGCGGTCACATCGGCGGCGATGACGACCCGTCGGGACCCGTGGACGAACATGCTGCGTACGACGCTGGCGTCTTTCGCGGCGGGCGTGGGCGGGGCCGACGCGGTGACCGTGCGGCCGTTCGACGACGCGCTCGGCCTGCCGGACGGCTTCTCCCGCCGGATCGCCCGCAACACCTCAGTGCTGCTGGTCGAGGAGGGCCACGTGGCCAGGGTGACCGACCCGGCGGCCGGGTCCTGGTATGTCGAACGTCTCACCGCCGACCTCGCGGAGAAGGCCTGGCAGTGGTTCCAGGAGATCGAGGATGCGGGCGGGATGGCCGCGGCGCTCGCCTCGGGACTCGTGCACGGAAAGGTCGCACGGACCAGGGAGAGCAGGTCGCGCGACATCGCGCGCCGGAAGGCGCCGATCGTCGGGGTCAGCCAGTTCCCGGACCTGTCCGAGGCGCCGCCCGCCCGCACCCCCACGCCGAGGTTGCCCGAGGGCGCGCTGCCGAGGATCCGCCACGCCCAGGAGTTCGAGGACCTGCGCGACCGGGCCGAGGCCCTGCCCGTCCGGCCGAAGGTGTTCCTGGCCGCCGTCGGCCCGGCGGGGGAGCACGGAGCCCGGGTGTCGTTCGCGGCGGGACTGTTCCAGGCCGGCGGCATCGAGACGGTCACATCGAGCCCGGCCACCGACCTGGACGCGATCGCGGAGGAGTTCGCCGCGAGCGGCAGCGCGGTGGCGTGCCTGTGCTCCGGCGACGCGCTGTACGCCGATCACGCGTCCGCAGTCGCGCATGCGTTGCGCGAGGCGGGCGCGGTCAGGGTCTGGCTGGCCGGCAAGGGCCGGTACGACGGCGTGGACGGGAACCTGTACGCGGGGTGCGATGTGCTCGACGTGCTGCGCACGACCCTCGCGGTTCTGGAGGTGGACGAATGATCCCGGACTTTCGAGGTGTCGGTCTGGCCGGAGCCGCGCGACCGGACACGCCGCCCGAGATCGGCGACAGCGCGTGGGACAGCCCGGAGGGCATCCCGATCAGGCCGTTCTACACGCGCGATGACCTGGAGGCGCCGGGCGCGGCGGGGGAGTACGACGCGCGGACCTATCCCGGCATCGCGCCGTACGTGCGCGGGCCGTACCCGACGATGTACGTGACGCGGCCGTGGACGATCCGCCAGTACGCCGGTTTCTCCACGGCGGAGGAGTCCAACGCGTTCTACCGGCGCAACCTCGCGGCCGGGCAGAAGGGTCTGTCGGTGGCCTTCGACCTGGCCACGCACCGGGGCTACGACTCCGACCACCCGCGGGTCGCGGGCGATGTCGGCATGGCGGGCGTGGCCATCGACTCGATCCTCGACATGCGGATCCTGTTCGACGGCATCCCGCTGGACCGCATGAGCGTGTCGATGACGATGAACGGCGCGGTCCTGCCGATCCTGGCGCTGTACATCGTGGCCGCCGAGGAGCAGGGGGTGAAGCCGGAGCAGCTCAGCGGGACCATCCAGAACGACATCCTCAAGGAGTTCATGGTCCGCAACACCTACATCTACCCGCCGGGCCCGTCGATGCGGATCATCTCCGACATCTTCGCCTACACCTCGGCCAATATGCCGCGCTTCAACTCCATCTCCATCTCCGGCTACCACCTCCAGGAGGCCGGGGCCACCTGCGACCTGGAGCTGGCCTACACCCTGGCCGACGGGGTGGAGTACCTGCGCGCGGGGACCGCCGCCGGCCTCGACATCGACGCCTTCGCGCCCCGGCTGTCGTTCTTCTGGTGCATCGGCATGAACTTCTTCATGGAGGTGGCCAAGCTCCGCGCCGCCCGGCTGCTGTGGGCGGGCCTGGTGAAGGGCTTCGGCGCCAAGGACCCCAAGTCGCTGGCACTGCGCACGCACTCTCAGACCTCCGGCTGGTCGCTGACCGCCCAGGACGTCTACAACAACGTGGTGCGTACCTGCCTGGAGGCGATGGCGGCCACCCAGGGGCACACCCAGTCGCTGCACACCAACGCCCTGGACGAGGCGCTGGCCCTGCCGACCGATTTCTCCGCCCGGATCGCCCGCAACACCCAACTCGTACTTCAGCACGAGTCGGGCACCACCCGGGTCATCGACCCCTGGGGCGGCTCCTACTACGTCGAGGCCCTCACCCGGCAGCTCGCCCGCAAGGCGCGGCAGCACATCGCCGAGGTGGAACAGGCGGGCGGCATGGCCAGGGCGATCGAGGCCGGGCTGCCCAAACTCCGCATCGAGGAGGCCGCCGCCCGCACCCAGGCCCGCATCGACTCCGGTGTCCAGCCGGTGATCGGCGTCAACACGTACCGCACCGACGCCGAACCGGAGGTGGAGGTGCTCAAGGTCGACAACACCGCCGTACGCGCCCGGCAGGTCGAGCGGCTGCGCAGGTTGCGGGCCGAGCGGGACGCCGAGGCCGTACGCGCCGCGCTGGACGCGCTCACCCGCGGGGCGGCCACCGGCGGCAACCTGCTGGCCCTGGCGGTGGACGCGGCCCGGGCGCATGCGACCGTGGGGGAGATCTCCGACGCGCTGGAGAAGGTGTTCGGGCGGCATCAGGCGAACGTGCAGACCATCTCCGGGGTGTACCGGCAGGAGATGGGTTCGGGGGCCGACGTCGTCCGCGAGGCCAGTGACCGCTTCGCCGAGGCCGAGGGGCGGCGCCCGCGGATTCTGGTGGCCAAGATGGGCCAGGACGGCCACGACCGGGGCCAGAAGGTGATCGCGAGCGGCTTCGCCGATCTGGGGTTCGACGTGGACGTGGGCCCGTTGTTCCAGACCCCGGCCGAGGTCGCCCGCCAGGCGGTCGAGGCGGACGTGCACATCGTCGGGGTCTCGTCGCAGGCCGCCGGGCACCTCACGCTGGTGCCCGCCCTGCGCGAGGAACTGGCGGCCGCGGGCGGTGACGACATCATGATCGTGGTGGGTGGTGTCATCCCGCCCGGCGACGTCCCCGCGCTGCTGGACGCCGGGGTCACGGCCGTCTTCCTGCCCGGCACCGTCATCACCGACGCCGCCCTCGACCTCGTGCGCGAGTTGTCGGCCCGGCTTGGCCACGACCTCGCGGCCTGACGCGCTGGCGACCGCCGAATTCAGTGAGAGACCCGGGAACGCGGGGGCACCGTGCCCATTGGCGGTCACGTCTCAATGCCTTATGAAGTGGAGGGACTCGTGCTCTGGGTAGCGATTGCGGGCCTCGTCGCGACCGCTGTGGCGGTCGTGTTGGCGGGCCGTCGCGTGCTGTTCCTCTATCGGCTCGCCCGCAGTGGCCAGCCGGCCCCGGAGCGCATCGAGTACGCCAGGGAACATGTGGGCGCCGAGGTCAAGGCCCAGTTGGTCGAGGTCTTCGGTCAGCGCAAGCTGCTGAAGTGGACGCCGTCGGGCACCGCGCACTTCTTCGTCATGTGGGCGTTCTTCATCCTGGCCACGGTCTACCTGGAGGCCTACGGCGCGCTCATCCAGGGCGCCATAACCGGTAAGCCGGATTTCCACATCCCGCTGATCGGGACCTGGCCGGTGCTGGGATTCCTGCAGGACTTCATCGCGGTCGCGGCCCTGATCGGCCTGATCGCCTTCGCCGTCATCCGGATCAAGAACTCGCCCAAGAAGCTGGGCCGCGGCTCCCGCTTCTCGGGTTCGCACCTGGGCGGGGCCTGGTTCGCGCTGTTCATGATCTTCAATGTGATCTGGACGATGTTCCTGTTCCGCGGGGCGGCCGTCAACACCGGCAACCTCCCCTATGAGTCGGGGGCGTTCGCCTCGGACGCGGTCGCGAAGATCCTGCCCGACAGCGAGGTGCTGGAGGCCGTCGGCCTGCTGCTGCACATCGGCGTCATGCTGGTGTTCCTGGTCTTCGTGGTGAACTCCAAGCACCTGCACATCTTCACCGCGCCGTTGAACGTGTTGTTCTCCCGCCGCCCCGACGGGCTGGGCCCGGCCCAGCCGATGCGCAGCGGCGGCACGGTGCTGGACTTCGAGGAGGCCGACCCCGAGACGGATGTGTTCGGCCGCGGCAAGATCCAGGAAACGAGTTGGAAGGGCTTCCTGGACTTCTACACCTGCACCGAGTGCGGCCGCTGCCAGTCCCAGTGCCCGGCGTGGAACACCGACAAGCCGCTGTCGCCCAAGATGCTCATCCTCGACCAGCGTGACCACGCCTTCGCCGTCGCGCCGTACCTGCTGGCCGGGGAGAAGGACAAGGAGAGCTTCCCGCAGGATGTGCTGGCCCTGCTGGACAAGCCGCTGGTCGGCGAGGACGGGGTCATCCACCCCGACGTGTTGTGGTCGTGCACCAACTGCGGCGCCTGTGTGGAGCAGTGCCCGGTCGACATCGAGCACATCGACCACATTCTCGACATGCGCCGCTACCAGGTGATGATCGAGTCGTCGTTCCCGTCCGAGGCCGGGGTGATGCTCAAGAACCTGGAGAACAAGGGCAACCCGTGGGGCATGTCGGAGATGAAGCGCGCCGAGTGGATCGAGGAGCTCGCCACCTCCGTGGACGGACAACACGTCGAAGTCCCCATCGTGGACTCGACAATGCCCGAGGATGTGGAGTACCTGTTCTGGGTCGGCTGCGCCGGCGCACTGGAGGACCGGGCCAAGAAGACCACCAAGGCGGTGGCCGAACTGCTGCACATCGCCGGGGTGAAGTTCGGCGTGCTCGGCCCGATGGAGGCCTGCACCGGTGACCCGGCCCGCCGCCTGGGCATGGAGTTCCTGTTCACCATGCTCGCCCAGCAGAACATCGAGACGCTGAACGAGGCCGGGGTCAAGAAGATCGTGGCGACCTGCCCGCACTGCTTCAACACCCTGGCCAATGAGTATCCGCAGCTGGGCGGCACCTATGAGGTCGTGCACCACACCCAGCTGCTGGCGCACCTGGTCGAGGAGGGCAGGCTCACCCCGATCAACCCGATCGAGGAGAAGATCACCTACCACGACCCGTGCTTCCTCGGCCGGCACAACAAGGTCTACGCCCAGCCGCGCGACATCATGGCCAAGGTGCCCGGCGTCCAGGCCCAGGAGATGCACCGCTGCAAGGAACGCGGATTCTGCTGCGGCGCCGGCGGCGCGCGCATGTGGATGGAAGAGCGCATCGGAAAGCGCATCAACACCGAGCGCGTGGACGAGGCGCTGACCACCGACCCGGACACCGTCTCCACCGCCTGCCCGTTCTGCCTCGTGATGCTCGGCGACGCGATCAACGAGAAGAAGAACGCCGGTCAGGCCAAGGAGTCACTGGAGGTCGTGGACGTCGCCCAGCTCCTCATCAAATCCATCAAGGGCCAGCCGGTGCCCACCACATGATCGCCTGATGAGACTCGACGGGCGCGGACCTTGACGGCACGGGCGTACGTGATAGCTGCCTATCAGCTCCTGGTTACCCACCTGGGCACACAAGATCAGGATCTATGGCCGGAGTGCTCAGCCGTCCTCAGCCGCCGTGTCAGGCAGGGCGGAGGAGGGCGACCAGGAAGCTCGAGTCGTCCCTGAACGGACGCAGGTCCCAGGTGGACAGCAGCAGGTCGGGTTCGAGCGCGCTGGCTGCCGCGTCCGCGAGGAACTCGCTGAACTCGTAGCCGCGGTCGGTGCCGAAGCCGATCGCGGCCCGGCCGTCCGGCGCGAGGTGGGCACGGAACCGCCTCAGCACTTCACGACGGGTGCTCGGCGCGAGGAACGTCATCACGTTCCCGGCGCAGACGATGGCATCGAAGGGCGTGGTGACGCCCCGCGCGGGAAGGTCGAGTTCGGCCAGGTCGCCAACCATCCATAGCGGCCCAGGGTGGTCCTGCTCGGCGGCCTCGATCAGGGCCGGGTCGACATCGACGCCGACGACGTCGTGGCCGGCCTCGGCCAACGCGCCACCGACCCGGCCGGATCCGCAACCGGCGTCGAGGATGCGGGCGTGGCGCGGCAGCATGGCGTCCACGAGGCGGGCTTCCCCGGCGAGGTCGTCACCGGCGCGAGCCATGGAACGGAAGCGCTCGATATACCAGGTGGAGTTATCGGGGTCGGCGGCAACCTTCTGCATCCAAATGCTCTGTTCAACCATGCCTGCATTCTCCCGGAGCGAAGGAGCCGGTCGTTCGGGCCGGCCTCGACCAGGACTCGGTTCCTGGTGGACAGCTGTTGACGCCGCAGCAGCGCTAATGCCCGTCAGTGCCGGGTGGCCGCCTCGATCTCCTCGGCCACCTTCCACAGTGGGGTGCCCTTGACGGTCAAGACCACGACGACCTCAGAAGATGACTCGTCCACAGTTGCCCGGCCGTCTATCCAGGGGCGTAGCGCCGTCGTCACCTCGGTCATCGCAGCGTTGAACTGCGCTCGCACGTCCCCGTGGGCACCCGTACGGAGCCAGGTGCGCAGCACATGGTTGTGCGCGGCCACTATGGCGGCGGCCGCCACCTCGTGACGCAGCCGGAATGTCTCCCTGTCCGCTTCCTCGCGGCGGCCATCCATGTAGCGCACGAACGCCCGCTGATAACGGCTGGTCGCCGCGATTTCCCACTCACGCAAGGCCGGTACGCGCCGCGTCAGTTCGTAGCGCTTGACGGCTGTCTCGGGATCTTCCACGTACATGTCCAGGACGATCGCGGCGGCATCCGCGACCACGAGGAGCGGCGGCCGCAGGGGGGAGGCCGATTCAAGGAACTGCGTCACTCGTCCCAGGCACTCTTCGTGGTTGGGGAATATCGCGTCTTCCTTGCTCCGGAAGTGCCGGAAGAACGTCCGCCTGGCCACTCCGGCGGTCCTGGCGATCTCGTCCACCGTCGTCTGGTCGAAGCCTGCATCGAGCGACAGACCGATGGCCGCTGACATCAATTCCCGCCGCGCGTCCCGCCTGGTCGACATAGGTCCCTCCGGCCGCTACCTGCTGACCTACCGTACACTGGCTCTGGCACACTGGCACTCAGTGACTTATTATGAGGCACTCAGTGCTCTTTATGTCTGGGGAGAAGTGGATGAGCCTGGCTGACCACCTGCATGACACGGCGGAGGAGCACGAGATGCTCCGCGAGACGGTCCGGGCCCTCGCCGACGAGAAGATCGCCCCGCGTGCCGCGGCGGCCGACGAGAACGAGAAGTTCCCCTGGGAGGTCTACAAGGACCTCGTCGCGGCCGATCTGCACGCCGTCCACGTGCCCGAGGCGTACGGCGGGGCGGGTGCCGACGCGCTGGCGACCGTGATCGTGATCGAGGAGGTCGCCCGCGCGTGCGCCTCCTCCTCGCTGATCCCGGCCGTCAACAAGCTGGGCACCGTGCCGCTGCTGCTGTCGGCGTCCGAGGAGCTCAAGCAGCGCTACCTGACGCCGGTCGCGCGCGGGGAGGCCATGTTCTCCTACGCCCTGTCGGAGCCGGAGGCCGGCTCGGACGCCGCCGCGATGAAGACCCGGGCCGAGCGCGACGGCGACCACTACGTGCTCAACGGCACCAAGATGTGGATCACCAACGCCGGTGTCTCGGAGTACTACACGGTCATGGCCGTGACCGACCCGTCGGCCGGCGCCCGGGGCATCTCGGCGTTCGTGGTGGAAAAGGACGACGAGGGCGTCTCGTTCGGGCCCAAGGAGAAGAAGCTCGGCATCAAGGGTTCCCCGACCCGCCAGGTCATCTTGGACAACGTGCGGATCCCGGCCTCGCGGATGATCGGCGAGCCGGGGACGGGGTTCAAGACCGCGCTGGCCACGCTCGACCACACCCGCGTCACGATCGCCGCCCAGGCGCTCGGCATCGCCCAGGGCGCGCTGGACTACGCGCTCGGGTACGTCAAGGAGCGCAGGCAGTTCGGCAAGCCGATCGCCGACTTCCAGGGCCTGCAGTTCATGCTCGCCGACATGGCGATGAAGCTGGAGGCCGCCCGCCAGCTCACCTACGCCGCCGCGGCCAAGTCGGAGCTGGCGATGCACGGCACCCCGGTCAAGGACCTCACGTTCTTCTCCAGCGCGGCCAAGTGCGCCGCCTCGGATGCCGCCATGGAGATCACCGTCGACGCGGTCCAACTTCTGGGCGGGTACGGCTACACCCGCGAGTTCCCGGTCGAGCGCATGATGCGCGACGCCAAGATCACCCAGATCTACGAGGGCACCAACCAGATCCAGCGCATGGTCATGGCCCGCCAGCTCCTCAAGTAGTCCTTGAGCAGCGAAAACCCCGCCTCCCGTACTGGGCAGGCGGGGTTCGCTGTGGTTGGACAGAGCTTCTTAGCGATCAGTGTTCCGTCCCTGTTCCGTGCCAGCCCTTACCGAGGCCAGATAGGAGAGCTTCGAGTCGCAGGACGTGAGGAGCGCGCAAACAGGGAGGGTCCTGTTCGTGGTAATCCGGCCATGCCTTGCCGCAGAACGGACATACGTGTAAAGGCGTCATGCTGGTTGACCGGGTGGATGGAGCGCCCCCACCATCGAAGATGGGCGGGGGCGCTCCATCGTCAGTTCAACGCTTGCGATCGCTGCGCCAGTAACGAGCGGCGCGGTGGATCGCGATGCTGAAGTTGAGGGCCGCGGCACCCAGGTGAAGAGCTGCAGTAGCTTCTGGTAGCCACTCATGCGCCTGGTGGCTAACCACAGTGATGATTGGGACGAGCATGGTCAACATGGCTGCTCCCGGTAGTGGAGATGTTGTCGAGAAAAACCATGGAGAGCAACGTGTCCAGGAGGGTCCAGGCTGGACACTGGACAAGACGCAGAGCCTAGGCAAGGAGCACTCGTGGAGGCAGAGTCTCTACCGGCGCCGTCATGGGCCGTAGTGCTTAGTGAGTTGTACGAGCTGGTCCGGTCGCCAGGATTACGAGTGCTCGAGCAACATGCGCGACAGGACGAGCATGCGGGGCCATTGTCGAAGTCAGCCGTTGGTCACCTACTTAAGGGGGAGGCGAACCCCCGTCGGCAAACAGTTGAAGCGTTTGTGCTTGCCTGTCTACATTACGCGGATACACGTAGACCTCCTATTGTCCTTCCTGAAGGCCAAGAGCGGTTGCGGTACTGGATGGACCGCTACGATCAAGCAGTTGTCGTCCCTCCGAGCCCGCCACGCTCTCCATCGACTCGGGTCGAGCCTCGTTCGGTTCAGGTTCCTCGGCAATTGCCGAGTGCGCCGAATGGCTTTGTGGGCCGTGACCGGGAGTTGGCGTGGCTAACGTCGACGATGTGTGAGGAGAAAACTGAGGACGGCACAGTTGTAATCTCCGTCCTGGCGGGTGCTGGCGGAATGGGCAAGAGCTGGCTTGTGCTGCACTGGGCCAATCAGAATGTTCACCAATTCCCTGATGGCCAACTCTTCGTGGATCTCCAGGGCTACTCGCCTGCTATCGAGCCGATGGACCCTTCTGTCGCACTGCGGGGGTTTCTTGAAGCGCTGGGGGTCGGACCAAGCAGAATGCCATCAGAATTCCATGCGCAATCGGCTCTGTACCGCAGCCTGCTCGTGGGGCGACAGATGCTGATTGTGTTGGACAATGCTGCTAGCGCTGACCAGATAACTCCTCTGCTCCCGGGTGGTTCCTCCTGTGCGGTACATGTGACCAGTCGGCAGCGCCTCGCCAGGTTGATCACGAGATACGGCGCCCGGCACTTACGCGTGGGTCCCCTTTCTGGTCGGGATGCTCGCCATGTCCTGAGTAACCGGATTGGATCCAAGCGAGTTGCAGCTGAATCCGGTGCTGTGCAGAAGTTACTTGTCGCCTGTGGCGGACTTCCGCTGGCACTCGGAATAGTAGCCAGTCGTGCTTATATTGCTCCGGATGCGCCCTTGGCGCAACTTGCGTCGGAACTCAATAATGAGGCGACTCGCCTCGATTTTTTGGACGATGACGATCCCGGCGCGAGTTTGCCCGCGGTGCTGTCCTGGTCTCTGCGAACGCTTACTGATGAGCAGACCCGAGTATTTGGATTACTAGGGCTCGCTCCTGGTCCGGATATCAGTGTGGCGGCTACTGTCGCCCTAACCGGTTCAACTGAGAATCACATAAGGGGGGTACTGCGCGCGCTGGAAGAAGCATCACTTATAGAGCAGAATGGGGCCAGTCGATATCGGATGCATGACCTTATTCGTCTCCAGGCTCGTGAATTCGCATGCAAGGCTCAATCCGGAACTGCTCGGCAATCCGCTCTGCGGCGAGTGGTCGACTTTTACTTGCATACTGCCTATGTCGCCGATGAGCTTTTGGATCCACATAGGCTGCGGATTCGATTGGATGCGGAGTCCTGTCAGAAAGACTTGGGTAGTGATTCTGCCGCAGCAATGGAGTGGTTCACTGCTGAACAGCAATGCGTGTTGGCCAGTCAGACCGTAGCAGTCACCAACGGCTGGTATGAGGCGGTCTGGCAACTCGCCTGGAGCCTGGACACTTTCCATTACCGGCGGGGACATAGCCATGATCAAGCGGTGGCATGGCTTGCTGGAGTGAAGGCAGCCGAGAAGTTAGGTGACCCCTCCACCTGTATCTTGGCGCACCGGCGACTGGGCGCGACCTACACTCGTTTAGGCCGTCACGTCGAGGCGCTGAAGCACCTGCATCAGGCGTTGATGTTGGCTGAACATATCGGCGATGTCGCCGCACAGGCTCACACGCATCAATTTCTCGCACGAGCTGCAGAGCTGCGCGGAGATGACCGAGTAGCTTTTGATCACGCTACTCATGCACAACATCTGTTCGGCGCTGTATCGAATCCGGCTTGGGAGGCTGCAGCGCTTAATCAAGTGGGTTGGCTTGCGGCTCGACTTGGTCGATATGCAGTAGGGCGGAGCGCATGCGAGGCGGCACTATCCTTGTATCGTCAGCTCGAGAATCGTACTGGTGAGGCGGCTGTGCTGGATAGCCTTGGCTATATTTCCTACCACTCTGGAAATCATGATCAAGCCGTGGACTTTTATGAACAATCCCTTGCGTTGCGGCGAGCCCTTCGTCATGTTTACAACGTGGCCAGTACCTTGGAAGGGCTCGGCAATCCATACTTAGCGCTCGGGCGGCGCGAGGATGCGCGATTGGTGTGGCAGGAGGCTTTCAATCTGTATCAGGAACAAGGTCGTGACTCTGACGCTACTAAGCTACAACAGCTTCTTGAAGCTATTGATCACTCGCAGTTAAATTAGTCATTGTTGACTGCTTGGTCTTATTTTGGATCGCATCCGCCGATAGCTGAGTGCGCCTGCAATGCCATGGCTGCTAATTCCTTCTACTTCTCATTAGAGACGATGTGTACCGAAGAGGCGGTCGTCGATGACCTTGCGGGCGCGGTCGTGGGAGCCGGGCATCAGGTGGGCGTAGACGCGCAGTGTGAAGCCGGGATCGGCGTGGCCGAGGTAATCGGCAAGTCTGCCGCTTCGGCTCGACCGCCGAAATCCTCCACTGCCTCATATAGCCCCCATGCCCGTTGAAACAACTGCGCAGCATTCTCATACTCGCCGACACTATAAGAGAATCTTGAGCTGATCCCCATCGACATCGCCGCGACCATCGTCATCGCCCACTCCGACAAGCAACAGGCCGCCCCGACCTGGAAGAAGACCTTCGGGTTCCACCCGATGACGGTCTTTGCCGACCACGGCCCCGCAGGTGGCGGGAACCGCTGGCCCTGCTGCTGCGGCCCGGCAACGCCGGATCCAACACCGCCGCCGATCACATCACCGCGACCCGGCTGGCGCTGGCTCAGCTCCCCAAGCAGCGGCGCCGGCAGGTGCTGATCCGCGCAGACTCCGGCGGCGGCACCCGCGAGTTCCTGTCCTGGCTGTCCCGGCGCGGGCGGCGGCTGTCCTACTCCATCGGGTTCACCCTCACCGAGGAGGTTCAGGCCGCGATCCTTGCTCTGCCCGAGCAGGCGTAGACGCCCGCCTACGACGCCGAGGGCTAGGTTCGGCCGGGTGCGTGGGTCGCCGAGCTGACCGGCCTGCCCAGATTGGAGGGCTGGCCGAAGGGGATGCGCCTGATCGTGCGCAAGGAACGTCCCCACCCGGGCGCCCAACTGCGCTTCACCGACATCGACGGGCACACCGAACCAGGAACAGCTCCCCGGCACCCTCACCGCTTAACCTGCAGAAACGGATCACGCGGTGGCAGCTCCCACACCACCTCGGTGGACGTGACCCCGAACTCATGGCTCTCCCTTTAACAGCCGTCCTGTTCGGGAGAAGATCAATCATGCTTCGTCGAGTCCTGGCCGCCCTGGCAGGCCCCAGTTCCAGCCCGCACGATCTAGCTGAGGATGACGCATGCGCTTACGGAGCGCTGCTTCTCAGCGAGGCGAGGGAGGAGCTGAACAGGGCGGATACCAAAGCTCAAGTGCTGCTTGGAATCGTCGGTCTTGGACTAGGCGCCACCGCCGCCGGGTTATTCGCCGGCACTTGGTCACCCTTCTCTCTCTCGAACGGCATCGAGTGGCTCTGGTGGGTCGGCTCCGGAGCAGCTCTTATGGCACTTGTATGCCTCGCAGCTGCTGTCTACCCACGTACGACTAGGGTGGGAGCCCTACGTCGTGGCATGGTCAGCTACTGGGCCGACGTTCTCCCCTACACCACAACCGAGGAAGTCGCTGAGGCACTCTTGCGCTCCCGAACCTTGGATCTTGCGCGGGTGTCCGATCAGTTACGACAGGTCGCAGGTATCGTCCGGCGCAAGTACCGCCTCATCCGCTGGGGCTTCTGGCTGTTGTTGCTAGCGCTCATCGCCACCCTTACCTCCGTCTCATTGAACACTGTCATCCCGACGACTTGACGCTCCACTGCCCGGACACATTCGGGACGTAGAAGCACATATGGTGTCGGCGACTCCATGAGGCTTGTCAAAGTCCCGAGAGCAACGTATGGATGAGCTATAGCGGTCGTTCGCTGACGCTTGAACTGACGAACCTCAGCTCACAGTTCGGGAAACGGGCGCACGGCGAAGGGAAGGCTCAATGCAACAGGCAGCACAAAGCGGCTCCGGCCGACGGCTTCCGCCCTATCGCGGACTGATTGCAGTAGACAGCGTTCAGTTCAGCAAGCATCGAAGTGTCCATCTTCCCGATCTAAGTGCCGCTATACCGGAAGCGCTTCAAACCGCTCTAACCCGATGCGGCATTCCTCAGGTATGGGAGAAGCGACGGTTTCCGCAGGGTACGGGGGATGGCTACATCTTCGGAACCAAGACAAGGTACGTCCCTGCCCTCATTGAGCAGGTCGTTCCCAGCCTACAAAATGTGCTTCATGATTTGGCGCCTACACTGCGAGCCAAAGATCGATCTCTTAATCTACGCCTGCGGATCAGCATTCACATCGGACCTATACACGACGATGGCGACGAACTGAGAGACCGGATCAGCGAGCCGACGATCTACGCATGCAGATTATTAGATTCCGCTGCCTTGAAGGAAGCGCTAAAACTCAGCCAGCCAGACGTGACCCTAGTCGCGGCGATAATCTCTCAGCGCGTCTTCGAAGATGTAGTCCAGGCTGGCTACCTACAGCTACACGAGACAGAGTTCGAGCCAGTTGCCGCGACGGTGCCGGACAAAGGATTCAAGCAGTCTGCGTGGCTCTACATACCGCGACGATCGCATCACCGTAAAGAATCACACACGCCGACGGCAGCATCGAGTACAACTAAATCGCTACCGACTCCCCAACCAAGCACTACGGCAATATTTCATGGCAATGTGGGGGGAAACATCACCGCGAGTGAGATCCACGACGGAGTTCGCATAGACCTTCCAGAGGGATTTTTTGATTCTCGTCGGAGTAATGAGCAGGAGTAGTGGTGGACGCTGAATCGGTACCTGAAGCCGACTCATCGGGGAAAGTCGAGGCAGCGGCCGAGTCGAATCTGCCCGAGGCCACCGAGGGCATCAATGATGAGGGTTCCGATGATGAGCCTGACGAGACACGGGACGAATTACAAGAACCGCTACTACTCCAGTCGAGCTTCCAAGAAGCTGTGGGAGCGGCTTTCGTCGGGAACCGCATCGGTAGTGTCACCTTAGGCGAGGCCCGCAAGAACGTAGCAAGCCGCGTACTCCATGCAGATGTCCTACAAGAAATGCGTGACACGTATGTGCGCAGGGATCGAAATGGAGACGACAAGGCGAGCGAGGTAGAGAGGGTTCTGCACCAGAAGAGGTTCGTCGTCGTCGCTGGTGACGAAGGAACCGGTCGCTTCATAACTGCCATCAACGCAATCATGGCCACTCAACTGCATCCCGTGCAAATACTCCTGGAATCTGATGATTTAGAGCGCTCGCTCATAGCGAAGGCCGGACAGGGCCAACTTATCGACCTAGGTGAACTCGAAGAAGAAGCCGTCACGAGACTGTCCAAAGTCCTCCGCGACTACGTTGCCCGAGTCCGATCCGCCGCATCTGCCCTCATCATCATTGCCACGCCTGGTGAATGCCGCGCGCTTGATCCAGATGACGACGCTGTGGTACCGATCGTGGGCCCTAACGCAAAGGCCGTGTTCCGTTCAAATCTTGCATATGCAACCGATAGGCATTATGCAGAAAAATATGCTGCTTACCCCAAATTTGGAGAGGTTCTGCAGACCGCTTCCCCTCGTGAAGCAACGCGGCTAGCCAGCTTAGCAAGGAAGCGGGCCAATGATGAGGACCCGACGTCCGAAGAGACAATGGAGCAAGTATTAGCCGAATACTTCGAGCGAGCCAATGCAGACGTGAAAGCTTTGTTCGGCAATACAAGCACAGACCAGGATGAGTATCGCCAAGCGCTTGCACTCGCCGTATCTGCCTTGGAGGGCACACGGGCGGATGTCGTGTTCTCAGCCACAGAGAAACTTGTGGAGGCATTAGAGCTTGAGAAGTACCCCGGGCGTGGCAGTTTCGGGCCAGGAGCGTCGAAACTATTATCATCCATTGAAGCGAAATTGGCCGACGGAGTAGTACACTTCCGCCGGCCGGACTACGCATTACCAGTTTTAGATTATGCCTGGGGGGACCACGTCTACCTGCGCAAGCACCTAGACCCTTGGCTTATTGCTATTGGCACTACGACTGAAAGCGACCATGTAGGTTCTGCGCTACTTCATCTTGCCGAATCTCACGATGCACCTAACCTGATAGTCGATGCAGTAACGAGCTGGGCAAGTGCTTACACAAGCCGATCCCGTGCAGTCCAGCTGCTAGATAACGCAGCACTTAGCACCGAGATAGGGCGCAGCATTCGACAGTCCCTATACCGATGGTCTGTCTTATCATCCACACCAGAGGACATTCAGGTCACCGTAGCGGAAGTTTGCGGAGGAGATCTCGGCACCTACTTTCCGGCAGTAGCGTTAACACGCCTTAGACATCTCGCAGATCGCGATTCGCCTCGGGTCAAAGGTACTGTGTGTGCGGCTCTTGCCGCACTCGGCAGAGATGATGACAACCTGCGTAGGATGGTCCTTAGTGAGATTGCGGACTGGACCAGCAGCACGCCGGAACGTCGGACCACCGGTGCTCTTGCATTCGTGACTGTGGCCAAAGAGCGCGACGGTGGGCGGTTCATATACATTCCTGATTCTCCTGCAGATGAGGACTTGATCGAAATCCTGGCCCAGGGCTGGCGTGCAAGTCTGCGGCACGATCAAACCGCAACCGGCGCTTCCACGCTGGCCTTAGAATGGTTGGAATCATGTGTCCAGATGCAGGCATCTAGTGATGTCGTCACCCAAATCTTCGCTGCAGCCTGTAAGAGCAGCTACGACATCGGAGTGCTTGTCCCCCTCGCGCGCCGGTGGTTACACGACTTTCACGAGTCATCCGTATCGCCACGCGAGGCGCTTTACGAGGAGCTTCTAGGAAGGATTGAGGACTTCCGGCCCCACCTCTGGAACCACTCGTGTCGGAGCACATTTGATGAGATGTAGGAGACGTCGTGGGTGTAGTAGCTTGGATCCGCGATCTGCTTGGCCTTGGGTATCGCCAAGAGTCGATTGAGCGGCATATTCAAAGCAGGTTTTCGGTCCGATCCCTTCCGAGCTCTCTGCGAGAGGCATACTTCGAGGCATCGGTTCAAGTTGCATGGACGTCTGCAGGTGATGGCAGCGCACCAAGCACCGAGGATACCTACCAGGCCCATCGTCAACTCCGCGAGATATTGGAACGAATCACACCGGCTTTCTCAGTCCTATCAATAGGAGAAGCCCAAAGCGAGGTCGAAATTGCAGTCTACAGAAAAGCGCGCGGTATCGATCGGCGCCTGACGTCCGTGCAAGTCATTCTATCGGTGAACGATGACGTGAAGGCCTATGCCGAGAACTTTGAGAAGGAACTACGTAAGAGCGCTTTAACTGAAGCAACATATGAGATGAAAGCCCGTCAAGCTCGCTATGTACGGGATCACCTTCTTGTCGACGCCCAAATAGCTAGACTCTGGTGGCTCGACGGAAGGGCTGAAAAGTTACCAGAACTTCTCAAGATGGGCAATAACTTCGAGCAAGTTATTGGTTTAATTCGGAATGGCATGGGGTCGGCTAGGACCCCCGAAGAAGCGCTGGCGGTCGAGCGCATTGCCGAGATTATCAAGGACTTCCTCGCACCCCTGGGAGCTCAGCATCGCGAGATTCTCCTCAGTCAACTAAGCCAGATATTTGGTAGCTACGAACGAGAAGACCTTGTGGGAAGCTTACAAAGCTTGAACGGCAACTCTGCAGCAGATGCGGATCACGATTTGTGATCATCCTCCTCCGATTACAGCGCCGCAGGGATCACGAACAGCCATGCACTCGTGCCGGCCTCTGTGGGCAAGGTGATAGCGGCGGGTACAGGTTGACGTGATGCCTCCCATGCTTCCCCCGGGGCGAGGGCGCGGAGGCATCGACACAGCGCCTCTCCTCAGATGGAGTGGCATGTCGACCGTGACCCTTTCCCAATCCCTACCCCCACGAGGCTCTGGCCAGCTTCAACATCGCCACGTTTCCGCATGTAGCAGCGTCATGGAGCATCTGTGGTTCGCCTTGGGCTTGATCCGGTTTGACGGACATCTGAGATCAGGGGTTTGTCCCCGGAAGGATGTCCAAGATGGAGAGCATGGGGAAGAAGAAGCGTCCTCGCCGCTCGTTCACGCTGGAGTTCAAGGCCGAGATCGTCGAGCTGTGCCAGCGCGGTGATCGCTCGATCGGTCAGGTTGCCAAGGACTTCGACCTGACCGAGACCGCGGTGCGGGACTGGGTCCGCCAGGCCGAGGTCGACGCCGGGCAGCGTGACGGGCTGACCAGCAGCGAACGCGAGGAACTGGCCGCGTTGCGGCGGGAGAACCGCCGGCTCCGCGAGGACGTCGACATCCTCAAGCGGGCCACGGCTTTCTTCGTGCGGGAGACCCGGTGAGCGTGGACCCGTTCATCGAGGCGGAGAAGCAGGGCGGTCACAACGTCAAACGGGCGTGTGAACTGCTGGAAGTCTCCCGCGCCGCCTTCTACGCCCGCCGCAACCCCACACCCGGCCCCCGCGCTGTCCGCGACAAACAGTTGAGCGAACGCGTCAGCGGCGTCCACCGTGAATCGCGTGGAACCTACGGCGCGCCACGCATCCACGCGGCCCTTCAGCACGAAGGCGAACGATGCGGACGCCGTCGCGTCGCCCGGCTGATGCGCGCGCTGGGATTACAGGGCCGGTATCGGCGCCGCCGGCAGACCACCACGATCCCCGATCCGGACGCCGCCAAGCGGCCGGACCTGATCAGCCGCGACTTCCAGCCGGAACCCGACGGGATCGACACTCGCTGGTGTGGCGACATCACGTATATCGCCACTGATGAGGGCTGGCTGTATCTGGCCACGGTCATCGACATCGCCTCACGCCGGGTGGTCGGCTGGGCCACCGCCGACCACCTGCGCACCGAGCTCGTCGCGGACGCTTTACAGCAGGCGTGGCGCAACCGCCGCCCCACCACACCGGTGATCTTTCACTCGGACCGCGGCTGCCAATACACCAGCACCGCCTACGCCCGGCTGGCGGAGCGGCTCGGAGTCCGGTTGTCGGTCGGACGCCGGGGTCAGTGCTGGGACAACGCGCTGGCCGAGTCGTTCTTCGCGACGATCAAGGGCGAACTCCTGGACGAACACCGCTGGCCCACCCGGGCCGCCGCCCGCAGCGCGATCTTCGAGTTCATCGAAAGCTGGTACAACCTCCGCCGCCTCCACAGCAGCCTCGGCTACGTTAGCCCCGCCACCTACGAAGAAGCTCGCGTGGCCTGACCACCACACCGACGGTGTCCGTCAAAGCGGAACAAGCTCACCTGACTCCTGATCCGAAAATCAGACACTTGCCAGGCACGCGGCAGCGAACCTCGCCGTTGATGTGGAGCAGGGCAGACAGGTCGTGAAAGTCAGGCGGCGGGTTCGAGGGTGACGCGATAGCCGAGGGCTTCGAGCTCGCGGATGTGGTCCCGCTTCTTGCGGTCGGGGTTGGTGCGTTTGGTGTAGAAGTCAGCGCCGAGATCGATGAAGTTCGTGTCCGGGTCAGACAGCAGGTGCCAGATGATGACCAGCATCGATCGGCCGACCGCAACGATGGCTCGCTTCTTTCCCTTGCGACGGACGATCCTGCGGTAGCGCTCACCGAGGAAGGTGTCGGTGCGGCCTACAACGACCGCGGCTTCGCCAAGGGCGCGGGCCAGGTATCGGTTGCCGTGCCCGGTGGCGTTCTTCCCCTTGCGCTTGCCGGCCGACTCCTTGACGGTGGGGGCAAACCGGGCCCAGGACGTCAGGTGCGCGGCGGTGGGAAACCTGCTCATATCCACGCCGATCTCGGCGATGATCGCGTGAGCGGCGGTAAGGCCGATCCCGGGAATCTCGTCCAGGCGCTCGACGGCCGCGGTAAACGGCGCGATCTCTTGGGCGATCCTCTGGTCTAGGGCTGCGATGTCGGCGTTGATCGCATCGACTCGAGCCAGCATCGTGGCGAGCAGGAACGCGTGGTGGTCGGAGAAGCGGCCGGTGAACGCCTCCTCCAGCGCGGGGATCTTGCCCCGCAGGCTGGAGCGTGCCAGTTGCGCCAGCGTCCTCGGGCTTCGTTCCCCGCGGATCAAAGCGGCCATCATCGCACGGCCGGAGACGCCGAAGATGTCGGAGGCCACCACGCTCAGCTTGATCTGCGCGTCTTCCAGCAGCTTCTCCACCCGCTGTTTCTCGGCGGTACGGGCCTCAACCAGGTCCACCCGGTAGCGGGTCAGGTCACGCAGCAGCCGGATCTGCGGCGGCGGCACGAAACTGGCGCGCAGCATCTGACGTTCGGCGACCTTGGCCAGCCAGACCGCGTCCAGCTTGTCCGTCTTCGGCCGGCCGGGCAGGTGCTTGACGTCGCGGGCGTTGACCAGCCATACCTCGAAGCCTTGCGCCTCCAGCAGGTAGAACACGGGCTTCCAGTAGTCGGAGGTGGCCTCCATGACGACCCTCGTGACGCCCAGGCAACGCAGCCGATCCGCCATCGACAACAGCGATCGCGTCATCGTCGCGTAGGTCTGGACCTCCTGCCGCCGACGGCTTGTGTTCCTGTCGTCGGGGACACGGGCGCAGCACACCAGGGTGGCCTTGCCGACATCCAGGGCGGCGACCCTTTCGATGATCTCTTCGGTGTCGTGGGTATGGGCGAGCATCGGGCCTCCTTACCACCGGGGAACTGGGGTGGTTGCCCGCGGGAGCCGCAGGGGACGGTAGCGAATCTGATCCGCGTGCTCGAAGCAACAGTGAAAGGCCCACAGGCGCGGCTCCCGGCGTCCGACTAAAGCACGGCCTGAACGACCAAGGAGATACGACGTCAGCGAGCAACCACCCCGATTTTCAGGCCCGAACGGCCTCCTCCACCAGGGGGAGATTGGAGACTAAAGCGGGTGCCGCAGGTTCGAATCCTGCCCGGGGGCACCTATTCCATCTCGTGATTCGCCGTCTGCCTGCGCATGCTGACAGAAGCAGGCGAAGACATTTCATGATTATCGTGCTGCGTACCGCTGTGTAGGACCACCTGCCTGGACGCCTGGCATTAGTGGAGCAACTTGGTCTTAGCAATACGGGAGCTGGGCCCACTGTTCCGGACCTTCAAGCCCGTCACGGTCGCGCCAGCCGCGCCGACGCTTCCACCGAGGCTGCCCCGCCGCGCATAGCCCGTCCTCCCGCCGGATGCCGACCCGGGCCGCCACGAAGCCAGTGGTCACAACGCGGTCAGCACTAGGGCGGTGATCAGAGGCAGCGGGCCTACGGCGGTATAGCAGCACCCAGTAACAGCGATGGGCGTGATCACGCCTCGCTGGCAAGCCCGGTGGTGGTTGCTGAGCATCTATGGGCGTATATGCGGAGAGTGAAGCCGGGGTCGCGTAGCCAAGGCACTCGGCGAGATCCTCGATCGAGACTGCGCCGGCCATCATGACGCTTGGGTAGTAGTGCCGGAACTGGTGAAGCCTTCCCTTCCGATCCCCAGGCGCCGAGACGAGCTACCAAAGGCACAGGACGGTGGACGAGGAAGGGTGCCCGCCACCCCGCAAAGGAAAAGTTCGAACTCTGTTGCGAAACCTTTGGATCCTGCCGCTATGATCTGCGGAAGGCAGCCAGCGCCTGCCCGCTCCAGCTGGATCGACGCCCACGCCGTCCCGGCACGTTGGACAAGGATCTCCGATTCGCGCTATCCAGTCGTGCCGTTGTTCGGCGTAGTGCGTGGGGCTCGCCGCGGAGAGCACTCGCATGACTGAGAACAATGCCCGCAAGAAGGCGATCCGCGCCCGTATGAAAGCGACGAGCGAGAAGTACAATGTGGCCAAGCGCCGCTTGGCAACGGATCGGGCGTCGAGATCGGAAATTGGCGCCGATGCAGCCGCATCCGCTGACTGGCCGCAGGAGCCTATACCGCTCGATCCTGGACAGGGAACGCAGGCAGATAAACTGCGGATGCTCCAGCAGATGCGCATCTTCTGGAACGAGATCAGCCGTGGGCGGCGCAACCAGGTCATGGCGGAGCTACAGGTGGCACGCGCCCGCCAGGCAGAAGTGAATGCCTTCTGGGACCGGCACAAAGCCACGGTCAAGGAACGGTGGGCCAAGAGGACAGGAGGCCGCGGCGAGACCACTGTGGCGGACATTCCAGAGGTCGCCGCGCAGTGGCACCCCGGTAATCCCGGCCGTCCTGACACTGTTTCGGCCAGTACCCAGAAGCGGGGAACTAGCCCATATCTGTGGCGCTGCCCACTCGGGCTAGGGCACCCAGCCTGGCCTGCATGGCCTAAGGATCGGATCCAAGCCGGCACACGTTGTCCGGCCTGCCAGCAGTTGATCAAGCTCGCAGACATCCCAACACTGGCGGAGCAGTACCGCGGGCCGATCCCCGTAAAAGAAATCACTTACGCCTCGCACGACAAGGTGCCCTGGGTGTGCCGGACTTGGGCAGTCGAACCCCTGACGGGACGCTGGTACAAGGTCGACCACCATTACGAAGCGGTGATCAAAGAACGAGCGCTGCAAGGAGACGGCTGCCGAGTCTGTGCCGGATATGTGATCGATGACACGAACTCGCTTGTGACGTGGTTCGAAGAGATTTCCGATCAACTGGACGATCCCAACATAGATCCGCATAAGCTGCCGACCAGCAAGCACAGTGCCTCTCGCAGCGACCTGGTCGAAAGGGAAGGTGGTGACGTTTACGCCACTCTCCCTTGGCGGTGTCGGCATGGCCACCAATGGAACGCAACCATCCTGAATCGGGTCCAGGGTGGAAACTGTCCGAAATGTTCAAGATCGGGGATATCCAAAGAGCAGGTGCGCCTCGTCGCCGAACTTTCGGGCCTCATGGAGCTTGTGCCGCCTGTACCGCCGGATCCGCGCCTGTCGGAGGGTGTGCCTGACTTCGCCTCCCACCAGATCAAGATCCCCCTGCGGTTCAAGCCAGCGCACTGGCGCTATAAGGCGGTAGAGGTCGACGCCGTTTTCCGTCTCAAGCACAGCGGCATGAGGATCGGGATTGAATACGACGGCTCCTATCATCACTCCTCCAAACTGCGGGACCGTCAAGCGCGCGAGATCGAGAAGAGTGACGTCTTGGTCCAGGCTGGAATTTTGGACCTCGTTGTCCATGTCCGTGTGGGTGATCTACAACCTCTAGAGGCACCTCACGCCTTGAGCGTCTCGGTACCTGAGCAGTCAACTCCCTACGAGCAGGCATGCGCTGTGGCTACCGCTCTCGAAGCCCGGTTTCCTGGAGCTATCCCAGGCCTCGGCGATTACCTCGCCGGTGGACGAGCACAGCGGCAGGATCATGCGGATGCATACATCCTTGCGACCTGGGGGGAACTCCGCCCGCCAAGGCCTAAGCGGGAGCGCGCCACACCCCGGCCTCGTAGGCTCAAGTCAACCGAACCGCATCGGGACAGCTTGCTGGTCCCCAAGGGTGATCCCTACCGTAACCCTTCACGACCTGATCAGATTATTCGTGACTACCGCTGCCAATGCGGCCGGACGACCACTGCTGTCCAGTCCCAGGTAACGTCTGGAAACACGCGGAGCTGCGGTTGCCTGCAGGACCAGGCTAAGCGACAGCCGCGGCCCGTCATCTCTCGAACCGACACCTCGGCCGCTCGTGAATGGGCTCGCAGCCTAGGAATCGCAATCGGTAGCAGCGGGCGCGTACCCGACAGGGTAACCGCCTCCTACTGGCTGCACGGGGCAGGGCATCTTCAGTTGCTTGGGCCAGATCTCCTCCTACAGGAGAAGCTTGTTCGAGAATGGGCACACGCAACCAGCCGGCCGCTGGGAGCCCGTGGCAGAGTTCCGGGGGAGTTGTGGATCGACTACGTCCGTGACTACTTGAAACGACAATCGCCGAACGAGTAATACCTAGGCTGAGCTGAGAGGGTCCCGTTGGGCCTGAGGTTCCGTGCCACCGATTCCACAGCGTACACAAAACGCGAGGTCGAGTCTGTTGCTTTCACGTCGGGCGATGCGCACTGCTGCTACCAGGCGAGGTCTCGCGTAGGTGGTATGCGGCTTCAGGTCCTTTGGATCTGGTGCATAGGGTCCAGGCCCATGGGCGCCGGATCGCAGGGGCAGGGTAGCGGAATCGCGATCTTGTTCCGTCGGTGTTCCGTCAGAGGCCGTAAGGCAGTGAAAACCTGTGGCAAGTGTCCGAAGGCGTACGGCCAGTTCAAGGGCTAGATCGGCGAGTGGGTCCAGGCGGGTGAGGAGCACGACGGAGAACACCCAGATCTACGAGGGCACCAACCAGATCCAGCGCATGGTCATGGCCCGCCAGCTCCTCAAGTAGCCCCTGACATACAGAGACCCCGCCCTCCAGTAGCGGAGGGCGGGGTTCGCTGTGCGCAGGCAGAGCCTCTAACGATCACTGTTCCGTGTCTGTTCGGTGAGGGTGGCATGTCCACCAACTGGGTGTGACATCCTCGGTCGTGAACTCGAGCCTGCGTGAAGCGCGATCCTTGTCCGGTGCCGCGTTGCCGGCACTCTCGCCGGTTGGGAATTGAAGAACAGCGCAAGTCGCGGCCATCCCCCAGCGGCCGACCCTCCCGCGGTTGTGCCTCGCCGGGGTGCCGGAGCCATGACCGGAAGTCGTCGTATCCGTCGGATCTGACCGGTGCCCAATGGGCGTGGGAGGCCGTCGGTCGACTTTGCGGCGATGCTCATAACCGCAATTCAGACGGCCGGAGGACTGGAAACGGCCGCTCTCTTTGATGCGGCAAACCGCCGATCGCGCATTTCATCGGGCATATCTGAAGAAGATTCGCTACTCGCGGACACCTCTCATCAGTAAGGAGTGGCCGACTGTGGCCAGTCGGGAACTTGCCGTAAGCGGCCTATTTACATCTATTCGTCGACCAGTCACCATATGACCGTGGCCACACCCCCTCGCTGATCAGCGGCTGGCGCTGAAAAGGTCACCGAGGTTGTCAACGAATGCGATTTGATATCCGCTCGCGCCAAACGTGAGGAGAGGACGTCCCGGTTAAAGAAATCATAGAAATTCTGCACGGCCAGCGATCCCGAATTCGTTGTGGCATAACGCCGCACCAGAAGGAATGACACCGTGAGAATGACGCGAAGATTACGGGCCGCCGTGTGCGTGGTGGTGGCCGGCGCAATGCTGGTGGCCGGGGTAGGGACGGCGTCCGCCGCGCCCGGGGTCACCCCGGCGGACGTGACGCTGAACCTGGACCCCGGCGGATCGACGACGATCGCCAAGACCGTATCCACTCCGGCGATCCCCCCCAAGCCGGATATCACGTTCCTGATCGACACAACAGGGAGCATGGGCGGGGTCATCTCGAACGTGCGGACCAATGCGAACACCATCTTGTCCACCGTCGCTTCGGCGCAGCCGGACGCGCAGTTCGCGGTTGCCGAGTACAGGGACGTGTCGGCGGACGCGACGTCGTTCCGGGTGGCGCAGAACCTCACCGCCAACCAGACCGACGTCACCAACGGCCTCAACTCGCTGGTCGCGTCGGGCGGCGGCGACTTCCCCGAGGACGGCATCAACGGTCTGTTCCAGGTCGCGTCCGGGGCGATCGGCTTTCGGTCGAACAGCTCTCGGATCGTGTTGCTGATCGGGGACGCCCCCAGCCATGACCCCAGCAACGGCCATACGCTGGCCAATGCGATCAGCGCCCTGCAGGCAGCCGACATCACCGTGCTCGCGTTCGACCTGTCCGGGCTGGACTCGACCGGTCAAGCGACCGCGATCACCAACGCCACGGGTGGACGGCTGTTCTCCGGCCTCAACTCCTCAGAGGTCAGCGACACGATCCTGGCGGCCCTGCACAACCTGCCGGTCACGGTCACCCACCAGCTGCGCGACTGCGATCCGAACCTGTCGGTGTCCTTGACCCCAGGCAGTCGGGCGGCGACCAGCGGCGATGATGCCACCTTCACCGAGGCCGTCTCCGTCGGCGCCGGAGCCGCACCGGGAAGCACCGTTACCTGCAAGGTGGAGTTCCTGCTCAACGGCGTCCTGTCCCCAGGCTTCACTGAAACGATCACTGAACACGTCCCGAAGGCGACCCCGTCGATCACCACGACGCCATCGGGCCAGGTGCCCGCGGGCGGGAACGTCTCTGATACAGCGACCCTGTCCGGCGGGTTCCACCCGACGGGCACCGTCACGTTCCAGCTGTTCGGGCCTGGTGACACCGACTGTGCGACGCCCATCGCGACTCGTTCCGGGACGGTGTCGGGCAGCGGCACCGCCGCGTCCGGGAATATCGCCGCGGGCGGGGTGGGTACCTACCGGTGGGTGGCCTCCTACAGCGGCGATGACGCCAACAACCCGGTCACCTCGGCGTGCGGCGATGAAAAGGTCGTGGTCGTCAAGGCCACCCCGGGCATCGCCACCACCCCATCGGGGTCCAAGCCGGCCGGCGGCGTCGTGTCCGACACCGCCACCATCTCCGGCGGGTTCCACCCCACCGGTACCGTCACATTCCAGCTGTACGGCCCCGGCGACACCACCTGCGCGACGCCGATCGCCACCCGCACCGAGACGCTGTCCGGCAGCGGCACCGCGGCATCCGGCAACGTGACCATCGGCGCGGCCGGCACCTACCGGTGGACCGCCACCTACAGTGGCGACGCCAACAACAACTCCGTCACCTCACCGTGCAGCGACGAACAAGTCACCGTCACGCCGCAGCGGCTGACCGGACGGGCCTACGGCCTGACCGCAGACGCCGCCCTGGCCGGCATCCAACTGGTCAACATCGCACGCACCCCCGACACCGGCCCCATCTCCACCACTTCGACCGGTACCACCTCGGTGCCCTGCACCGCCACCCTCAGCGGTCTGATCAGCGCGCACGCCCTATGCGCTCAGGTCGCCACCACCGAATTCCCCGGCAAATCCGTGGCCACCGCCTCCATCGACGACACCACCATCGGGATCACCGGCATCCCGGTGATCGCCGTCAAGACCATCAAATCCAGCTCCACCACCACCTGCGCCGGCTCCACCGGAGCCACCACGATCGCCTCCCTCAAGGTCGGCAACACGGTGGTCATCGCAGAACCCACCAGTATCCAACCCAACACCACGGTCAACGTCGGCGTCGTCAAGCTCGTCCTCAACGAGCAGACCCCGTTCACCACTCCCGACAAGGGCCTGACCGTGAACGCCGTCCATGTCACCGTCGACGCCCTCGGCCTGGCCAAGACCAACGTCGTTCTGGCCTCCTCCGAAAGCGACATCGGCAACTGCCCATAACCCAACCCACCTGAACCAATCAACCCCAAGGCCGGGCGGAACACCGTAGCTCCGCCCGGCCTCGGCCGGGCTTCAGGCGCCCCCCGGGGTCGCTTCGCTCCGCACAGGCGGTCTCGCCACTGCCGGTCCCGCCGGCAGGGCCAAAGGCAGCGACTCAAACAGCGCCTTCAGCGGCGCGACACCCAGCCGCCGCGCCTGGGTCAAGGACCCGGGGCCGGGTCCGGGGGATGCTCTGGTTGAGGTCGTCTTTTCAGGCAGTCACGGGCCGACATGCGGAACGAGGCCACCAGTCTGCTGCGGTCCGCGGCCCGGGTCGCCACGATGACGTGGCCCGGTTCGACGCCGTGCAGCGGGATCGCGGTGAGGTCGGGTCGGGCGCCGCCGGTGTGCAGGGCGGCCGGGACGATGGCCACGGCCTGCCCGGCCGCTATGTATTCGAGCTTGTCCTCGATGGTCTCGACAGGGGGTCCGCCGGGCGCGGGGCGGCCTCCGGGTCGCGGGTCGATGCGCCAGTACGCGTCGAACTCGGGATCCGGGAAGCGGGGTATCGGCTCGCCGTCGATGTCGTCGAGGGTGACCGACTCCTTGTCGGCCAGCCGGTGCCCGACCGGCACGAGCAGCATCTTCGGCTCGTCGTAGAGGATCGTCACCTGCAGGCCGTCGGTTCGCAGCGGCAGCCGGGTGATCGCCGCGTCGACCCGACGGTCGAGCAGGGCCTCGCGCGGCTCGTTCCACTCCAGGTGCAGCGTGCGTACGTCGGCGTCGGGATGCTTGTGCCGCAAGTTCTGCACCGCCGGAGTGACGATCAGACCCGCGGTGTAGCCGACGGTGATCCGAGTGGGCTGCGCGGCGGCCCGGGCGACGGCGGCGGCCTGCTCGGCCGAACGTAACAAGGCGTGTGCGTGCGGGAGGAAGGCCTCTCCCGCTTCGGTGAGCCGCGTGCCTTGCCGTGTGCGGTCGAGAAGCCGCGCGCCTACCTGGGCCTCGAGCTTGCTGATCTGCCGGCTCAGCGACGGCTGCGCGATGCGCAGCTCGGCCGCGGCGCGGCCGTAATGCAGATGCGACGCGACGGTGGTGAAGTAGTGCACCAGCCGCAGGTCGAGGTCCGTCATGCCTGGATCGTATTACCTGTTCCGAAACAGGTCTTTGATCACGCAGGGTGTGCGTCCCTACCGTGAGATCCATGCCCACTGACAATGAGATCGCGGTCCGGCGCTTCTACGAGGCCCTCGCCACCGGTGACACAGCGTTGGTCGACGAGGCCCTCGCCGCCGATTGGGAGGCCGTCCCGGCCATGCGAACCGGGCCCGGTCCCGACGGATGGAAGAAGAGCATCGATCACCTTCGCGGCGTGTTCTCCGGCCTGACCGTCACGATCGAGCACGTCGTCGAGTCCGGCGACATGGTGGCCGTGCGTTCGGTCGGCCGCGGCCTACACGTCGGGGAGTTGCTCGGCGTCGAGGGGACGGGCCGCGAGGTCGAGTTCCGGGCGTCGGACTTCCACCAGGTGGCCGACGGCCGGATCGTGCGGACGTGGCACCTGGAGGACTACTTCGGGATCGCGCGCCAGCTCGGATTGCAGTTCACCCGTGGCGCTTGACGGTAAGACGGCGGTGGTGACCGGGGCGGCGCGGGGCATCGGGTACGCGTACTGCCGGCGGCTCGCCGCGGAAGGCGCGAACGTGGTCGCCGTCGACATCGAGGATCCGGCCGACGGCGTGAAGGAGCTGAAGGGCGGCGGCGACAAGCTGGGGCTGGTGTGCGACATCAGCGAGCCGTCGCAGGTCGACGCCGTGGTCGGCACGGTCCTCGACCGCTACGGGCGCTGCGACATCCTCGTCAACAACGCCGGTATCTTCCCGTTCACCGACCTCGACCACGTGACGATCGAGCTGTGGCGCAGGGTGCAGGCGGTCAACGTCGAGGCGATCCTGCTGTTCGCCCGGGCGTTCGCACCGGGGATGCGCGCCGCGGGGTGGGGGCGCATCGTCAACACCGGCTCGGGCATCACCGTGACGCAGAACCGCGACCTCGCGTACATGACCAGCAAGGGCACCGTGCACGCGCTGACCCGGGCGCTCGCCAACGAGCTCGGCGAGAGCGGCATCACGGTCAACGCGATCGCGCCCGGACTGGTGGCGACCGAGGGTTTCCTGGGCCGCACCCGGACGAACGGCCCGACCGCCGACGAGGTGCTCGCCCGGATGACGGCCATGCAGACCATCAAGCGCCAGTCGGCCCCGGCGGACCTCGGCAACGCCCTCGCCTTCCTCGTCTCGGACGACGCCGGCTTCATCACCGGCCAGATCCTGCACGTCGACGGCGGCGTGACGCGTACCGGAGCCTGACCATGCTCGACGCGACCGCTCGGGCGTTGACATGCCTACCCGGTCATCAATATGTTCCGATTGAAACAGCGTTCTAAATAGAGGAACAGGATGCGACCGGGATACCTCACGCTGCCCGCGGGGCAGGTGCATCTGCGCCAGGCCGGGAGCGGCTCGCCCGTATTACTGCTCCACGATGCTCCCGGCGGCGCTGCGGGCTGGGACCCGAAGCTGATCGAGACGATCGCGGGCAAGCGATGGGTCATCGCCCCGGACCTGATCGGTTTCGGCGGCACCACCGTGGCCGATAGCGCAGCGGGCGATCTCGACGCCCAGGCCGACATGCTGGCCGCGGCGTTGGCCCTGCTCGGCGTGCGCCGCACCCCGGTGGCGGCCGAGGGGGCAGGGGCCGCCGTGGCTGCCCGGCTTGCCGAGCGTCATCCCGGTCTGGTCCGCGGCATCTTGGTGCTGCACGTCCCGTACAGCGGCGCCGAACGCCCGCCTGCGCCGTCCCCGCCGGACGGCAGCGGCGGTCATGTGCTGCGGTTGTACGACGAGGTCCGGGACAGCATGATCTTCAGTCCCTGGTGGCGCCCGACGGCGCGCAACCGGCGCCGTCGGGGGTTGCCTTCCGCCGAGGTCCTCCACGCCCTTTTCCTCGACACGGACGCGCACGGCGACGCGCACCGGTGGCTGGCGTCGAGCGCGGCCGAGGTTTGGCCCGGCTTGGCGGGGTCCTCCGAGATGGTCGTCGCCGGGGACGACTGGGCCGCCGACATCCTGGCCATGCCCGAGGGGGACGTAGCCGCGGAGCCGGCGAGGAGCGAGCCCGGTGAACGCGGCTACGTCCAGGTGAGTACAGGCCTCGTCCACGTTCGCCGATTCGGCGAACGGTCCTCAGGCCGCCGTCCGGTGCTGATGTTGCATGCCAATCCCGGATCCGGGTCCGGCCTCGAGCCGTTGGCCAGGGCGCTGGGCGAGACCCGTCCGACCCTCGTCTGGGACACCCCCGGTCACGGCCGGTCGACTCCGCTGCCGGACGCCGTGAAGGACGCGCCGACCCTCGCCGGCACCTATGTGCCGCTGCTGGTGGAGATGCTCGACGCGCTGGGCATCGAGACCTGCGATGTGTACGGCACCCACACCGGCGCCGCGATGGCCGTCGAGCTGGCCATCGCCGCGCCGGGCCGGGTGGGCGCGCTCGTCCTCGACGGGATGCCGTTGTTCGACGACCAGCCCGAGCTGGTCGCCTCCGTCACGGAGAACTACTTCGTGGACCTGACCCCCGACACGCACGGCTCGCACCTGCGCCGCGCCTGGGGAGCCAGCGCGGACATGGCGTTGTGGTGGCCCTGGTTCAACCACACCCCGGAGGGCATCCGGGACGTGGACGCCTACCGGCCGGAGTTCCTGCACCGGGTCGTGCTCGACATGTTGCGCTCCGCGCCCCACTACCACCGCTACTACCGTGCCGCCTGGCAGTGGCCCTGCACGGAACGGCTGCCGCTGGTGAAGCGGCCCGCGCTGGTCGGCAGCACGCGCACCGATCCGCTGGCGCCGATGACCCCTGTGGCGCTGCGGCTGCTGCGGGAGGCCACCGAGACCACCTTCGCGCCCCTGGGCGCCCCCGGCTCGCCCGAGGCCAACGCGGTCATGCTGGCCCGCTACCTCGACGGCATCGGCTGAGATCACGGTGGAACGAACGAACCGCCCCCTCATCGGAGGAGGCGGTTCGTTCACGAACCTCTACGCCGGTCGATCTCCCGCGGCCAGGCGGCGGCCGAGCAGCCGGCCGAACGTGATGGCGGGCGTGACCAGCATTCCGGAGCAGAAGCTCTGTCCGCAGGTGGCCGCGGCGCCGATCACCTCGCCGACGGCGTACAGGTTGGGCAGCGAAGAACCGTCGGTCCGCCGTACGCGGAAGTCCGAGTCGATGTCGATTCCCGCGAACGTGACCAAGGAGATGGCGTGGTTGCGTACCGCGTAGAAGGGCGGCTTGAGGAGGGGCAGCGGCAGATGCGTGCGCCCGAAGTCGGGGTCGACGCCGGAGGCCACCGCCTCGTTGTAACGGGCGGCCGTCGCGGTCAGGCCAGCCGGGTCGATCCCGGCCTTCGCCGCCAGTTCCTCCAGTGTGCCGCCCGAGTGTATGCCGGTGCGGTGGTCGGCACGGGCGCGGAACTCCTCGGGTGTCCAGCCCACCACGAGCGGGCGGCCCGACCGCGTCGATTCGAGCATCGCGTCGTCGAACACGGTCCAGAAGGTCATGTCGTCGATGCGGGTGAGCGCGCGTTCCTTGTCGTCGATCGAGAGTTCGTCCTCCGCGACCCAGCGCCGGCCGTGCTTGTCGACGTATATCTCGACGGGCGGGCGTTCGGCCGCGACGAGGAGCTGACGGTCGGACCAGTTGGCCTTTCCCGGCGAGGTGGGATGGGGCAGGCCACCGAACGAGGGCAGGAACGAACCGGTTCCCGCCACGGCCGCGCCGAGCTCTCTCGCCAGGTGGATCCCGTCGCCGGTCGAGGTGGGATGAGCCGCCGACACGAGCGGCGCTCCCTCCAGTTCCAGGAACAGATCCGGGTCGGCGGCGAAGCCGCCGGTGGCCAGCACCACCTCGCGGGCGTGGACTTCCACGTCCCGGTCGCCTCGCAGGACGGCGACCCCGCCGACCCCGCCGTCGTCGCCGGGGATGAGCCCGATCACCGGGGAGTTCTTCCACACGTCCAGACGGCCCGTGGCGACCGCCTCATCCAGCAGGGTTTCGAACACCTCCAGGATCGACATCGCCTCGTCGACCCCGTAGTAGGTCCGGGCCGTGGTGTACGGCTCGTGCCCGTAGATGATCCGGGGTGTCTCGGACGCGAAGCGGAAGCCGCGGTCGTCCAGCCAGTCGACGGTCTCGGCGGCGTTCTCCACGACGATGCGGACCAGATCCTCGCGGGCGGTCCCGCCGCTGATCCGGTGGACGTCGGCGAGGTGCGCCTCGACGGAGTCGGCGATTCCCCGCTCGGCCTGTCGCCGCGTCCCCGCCGCCGCCATGTGGCCGCCCGAGATGTGCAGCGTGCCGCCGATCTGGTGGTCCTTCTCCACCAGGAGCACCTTCGCGCCCGCGAGGGCCGCCTCCGCCGCGCAGGGGATGCCGGCGGTGCCGGCGCCGACCACCACGAGGTCGTAGCTGAATTCCACTGGTGGATCTCCTGTAGTGCTTTCCGTTTTCGCTCTCATCGCTCCGCCGTGTCCTTCACCCGGCGGCCGGGCTGTACCACCGCTCGGGCTCGGCGCCGGGAACGCGGCGCTCCTCGATGAGCGTCAGCCGGGTCAGCCTGCCCGCCTCGAAGTGCTGCCACAGGCGTGTGCGGTAGTCCCCCTGCGGCATCGACATCTCGACGATCCGCTCCTGCGGGCGGTGGTTCCAGCCGAAGGTGAAGACGATGGCCTGGTCACCCGCACGGCTGGTCGTGCCCCACATCTCGGTGTCGACGAACTCGACGTGGTCGCCGTCCACGACGGCGCGGTAGTGCCGTACCGCGGGCTCCTCGCCCTCGCGGAGGTACACCACCTTCTCCGTCCAATCGGTCCCCTCCATGAGGCCCTCCTGCCGGCTGGCGAAGCGCTCCACCAGGGCGCCGGCGGCGTCGAGCACGGTGTAGGTGCCCTCCCACACTCCGGACATGTCGCGCAGGATGTCGGCGATGGTCATCGTTCCTCCGTCTGGCTGGAAGCGCCGTCGTAATACCAGGGCCTGGGACCGGCGGCGTCGCGCACCAGCAGGGCCCGCCGCCGCAGGAAGCGCCGTACGGAGGGCGGGCCCATGCGGGAGGCTCCGAGTCCGGACAGCTTGAAGGAGTTCTTCTCGACCGCGGGAACCATGCCGGTGAGGCAGGCGTCGTTGACGCTCACCGCTCCGACCTCGAGACGGTGGGCGATCGACAGCGCCTCGTCGGCCGTGCCCGCGAAGACGGCGGCGCTGAGCCCGAAGTCGGTGTCGTTGGCGAGCGCGACGGCCTCGTCCGCGCCGTCGAAGGCCATCACCGGGATGATCGGTCCGAAGGTCTCCTCGCACATCACCCGCATCGTGTGGTCGACCTCGGTCAGCACCGTCGGCCGCAGGTAGGTGCCGCCGCCGAGGATCTCGATCGAGCCGCCGGTCCTCACCCTGGCGCCCTTCGCGACGGCGTCGTCCAGGTGCTCGCGGATGGTCTCCGCCTGTGCGGCGGTGATGATCGGCCCGATCTGCCCGTCGGCGAGGTCCGGATAGGCCAGCCGTACGCGTTCCGCCTTGGCGACCAGCGTCTCCACGAACGCGCCGGCGACGAGCCGGTCCACGTATACGCGCTCGAGGGACATGCAGGAGTGCCCGGAGTTGATGGTCGAGCCCCACAGGATCGCGGAGGCGGCGCCGTCGACGTCCGCCGACGCCGTGACGATCGCCGGGTCCTTCCCGCCGAGTTCGAGGAACGCCGGGATGAAGCGGGCGGCCGCCGCGGCGGCGATGACGCGGCCGGTCTGGACGCTGCCGGTGAAGCAGACGGCGTCGGCCGCCTCGATCATCGCGGCCCCCGTGGAGCCGTCGCCCTCGACCACCGCGAAGACGCCGGACAGGTCAGGGATCTCCTCTACGCAGGCGCGCAGCGCGGGAATGAATCGCGGCGTCATCTCGCTCGGCTTGAGCAGCACCGCCGATCCCGCGAGCAGCGCAGGAACCGCATCGATCAGCGCGAGCTGGAACGGGAAGTTCCACGGTGAGATGACGGCGACCAGCGGGTAGGCCACCAGATCACCGGCGGCGTGGACCTCCGGATCGGGGGTGGGGGCGGGTGCGGCGGGGGCGAAGGTCTCCTCGGCGAACTGGCACGCCCGGTCGATGCCGCCGACGACGGCGTCCACCTCCAGCCCGGACACCCACCGTCGTCCGGTGTCGGCCTCCAGCCTGGAGACGATCTCGTCCCGCCGGCGGATGAGTGCCTCCTTGAACTCCCGCAGGACGGCGATCCGCCGCTCGACCGGCCGCGCGGCCCACTCCGCCTGGCCGGCTCGCAGCCGCTGTTCGGCGCGGCGTATCTCTCCGGCGTCCGCGGCCTCGATCGTGTAGTCCGCCACACCCGTGCGAGGGTTGCGGACAGAGATCTTCTTCGTCATCTCAACCGTTTCTCAGATCAGGCCGTCCGCGGACAGCCGGTCGATCACCTGGCGTTGCGCCGCCACGAAATGCCCGCGCGAGATCTCGCCCGGCCGCACGCTGTTCGGCGGGTAGAAGGAGGTGCCGGCGTAGCTGGGCGCGTAGAGCTCGAAGCGCTGCCGGGGGAGGAGGTTCATCATCTCCGGCGTCCTGCGCGCCCGGCGCAGCGCGGCCAGGTCGATCTCCGCGTTGGCGGCCATCGACTCGCCCTGACCGGCCTTGGCGATGACGATGCCCCTGTGGTCCACGATCTGGCTGCCGCCGTCGCCCGACTCCGCCGGCAGGCCGGTGCCGTACAACCCGGCCGTGTTGGCGGACACCACGTAGGCGCCGTTCTCGACCGCGCGGGCGAGCTTGGCGACGTTCTTCGGCGACAACAGCGCGCTGCAGACCTCCGAGGAGCTGTGCAGGAACACCTCGGCGCCCCGCATGGCGAGGCAGCGGGCGACCTCGGGGAAGAGGATCTCCTCCGACGCGATCGCCGCCAGCGTTCCGATCTCGGTCCTGGCGACGGGGAAGAGCGCGTCCTCGCCGTAGACCGACAGATAGTCGGCGAGGATGTCGTGCGGAGTCACGGCGAACATCGAGTTGAGCCGGCGGTATCGGAGGACGACGTCGCCGCGCGGGTCGAACACGACCGACGCCTGGAAGTAGACGCCGGGGAAGTGCTCGTCGAGCTCGTAGCCGTTGACGCACAGGAACACCTCGGCGTCTCGGCTGATCTCGGCCAGGCGCGCGTACTCCGGGCCGTCGGGCGCCAGGGCCGCCCGCTCGCACCACTCGGGGATCGGCTCCCCGATGGGGTGGCCGGTCAGGAGGTACTCGGGGAGCACCACGAGCCGCAGGTCCGGCCCGACGAAGCGTTTCGTCGCGACGACCTGTTCCCGGACCCGGTCGATGGCCGTACGGATCATGTCGCGGCTCGCCGGGGTGTCATCGGCCCGATTGACGGCGTGACACGCGGTCTGCAGCGCGACCGCGCGGAAGGCGGTCACCGCCCCTTCCGCACCATCTCGACTCACAGGGTCTCCGTTCCACACATCGAAACGCTGTTTCTGTCCCGACTATAGGGAAGGGCCGCCCGGATCCGAAAGGTCTGACGCTTCATTGACATGGAGAGGCTGTCCGGCTTAGCTTGAAACACTGTTCCGTTCTGCGGAACACTGGAACCGAAGGAACGGAGGCTGGTTTGTCGCTCGGAGCGGTCGTGGAGGCCGTCATCGCATGCCGGGACGTCGAGGCGTCGATCGCCTTCCATACCCGGGCGTTCGACCTCGACGTGATCGAACGCAACGACACGGAAGCGCTTCTGGGAGTGCGCGGCGTCGAGACCGGCAGGATACGGCTCGTGCCTGCTCCCGCGGACGCGGCCGAGGCCGCGGATCCGCGCGTCTGGGACATCGGCCCCAGGCTTCTCGGCATCTACTCGAGGAACCTCGCCCAGACGACGCAGAAGATCGACGAGGCCGGCGGCCGGTCGCTGCCGATCGCGACCTATCCCTACGGCTCCGGCACGCTGAGCGAATGCGTCGCGCTCGGCGCCGACGGCGTCTGGTGGACGATTCCGCAGGCGGGCGCCGCGCATCGGCCGAGCCCTGCGCTCGAGGGAGATCCGGACCGGCTGCACGGCGAACTGCACACGGCCGTCGTCGTGCCCGCCGACCACGAGCAGGCGCTGCGGTTCTTCGCCGACGGCGGCGGTCTGAGCGTCGCGTTCGACGGCGAGATGAACGGTGAGACGTTCGAGCGGATGACCGGCATGCCGGGCGGGGCGAGCCTGCGGCTTTCCTTCCTCGTCTCCGCCGGCCAGGCCCCCGCCCGTTTCGAGATCATGTCGTTCACCGGGGTCGACGCGGCGGACCTGTCGGATCGGCCGCTCGGGCTGCGCCGGGTGGTGTTCGAAGCGGACGACCCCGCCTCCACGGCGGCCAGGCTGGAGGCCCACGGCGGCGTACGCCTCGGGGAGCGCGTGGTGCGCGGGCCGGCGGGCCTGGAGGTGGAGCTGTGTGAGCCGCGCGGAGGCGCGCGGTGACCGCAGGGGATCTCGGACGTTTCGACGTCGTGGTCGTCGGGGCCGGGACCGGTGGATTGTGCGTCGCCATCGAGGCCGCCGCCGCTGGAGCGAGCGTGCTCGTCGTCGACAAGCTCACCGACGTCGGCGGCATGTTGCACATCGCCAACGGCGAGTTCAGCGGAGCGGGCACCCGGCGCCAGGCCGCCCGTGGCATCGACGACACCCCGGAACGCCACTTCGACGACGTGATGCGGCTGTCCCACGGCAAGGCCGATCGGGACCTCGTCTGGCAGACGGTGCGGGCGCAGGGCGACACGGTCGACTGGCTGGAGAGCGAGGGCTTCGACTTCGACCCCGCGACCCCGGGCCTCGTCCACGGGCACGAGGTCTACTCGGTGCCGCGCACCTACTGGGGCGTCGAATTCGGCAGGTCGGTGCTGCGGGTGCTGCGGCGGAGACTCGACGACGCCGTCCGGTCGGGCTCGGTGCGGTTGCTCCTCGGCACGCGGATCCGAAGCGCCGTGCTGGACGACGGCCGGGTGACCGGCGTTGCCGGGACCGGCTCAGACGGCCGTGAGGTGGTCGCGTACGGTGACGCCGTCGTGCTCGCCACCGGCGGGTACGACGCCAACCCGGCCCTGCGCAACGAGTTCCTCCCTCCCGGCTGTGAGGACGCGATCGTCGCCTGTCTCGACCACGCCACGGGTGACGGCCTGGCCATGGCTGTCGAGATAGGCGCCGACGTCAGCCGCGACGGGTTCTTCATTCCGGTGATGGGGTTGATCCCCGATCCCGGCCGCAGCGGGTTCGCGGTCGACTATCGGGAGGCGTTCCTGGAGTTCGCCCCGGCCTACCGGACCCCGTACGAGATCTGGGTCAACCGCGACGGCGGGCGTTTCGTCGCGGAGGACGGCACGAGCCCCGAGCACCGGGAGCGGGCGCTGCTGCGCCAGCCGGGGCTCGCCTTGCACGTCGTCTGGGATCGGGCGATCGCCGAGACCGCGGAACCGCTGATCCGCAACGGCGCGGGGGACTGGACGCGGGAGCGCATGCTCTCCGAGTGCGCGAGCGACCGGTGGATCGTCGCCGCGGACACCCTCAGGGAGCTCGCCGAACGGCTCGGCGTGGACGCCGCCGCGCTCACCGAAACCGTGGAGCGATACAACGCCGCGGTCCGCGCCGGGCACGATCCCGAGCATGGGCGGACGACCCTGCCCATGCCCATCGAGACACCTCCGTTCTACGGCATCACCTCGATCGCCGCCTCCCTGCTCAGCCGCGACGGCCTGCGGGTGAACGGCGATCTGGCCGTGCTGGACCGCGAAGGCGCTCCCATCCCCGGCCTCTTCGCCGTGGGAGAGGTGCTCGGCAACAACGTCTTCGCCGGTGACAACTACGTCGGCGGCATGAGCGTGACTCCGGCCATGACACTCGGCCGGCTGCTCGGCGCGCGGCTCGCGGCGGATCGGCCCGCCGCCGGCCAGGAGGTTCCGTGAGTGCCGGCTCCGGTTCCGCGCCGCTGGTGGAGAGCGTCACCTCGACGGTGATCGGAGTCACCGAGTTCGACGCCCATCTCGACCTGTTCTGCGGTGAGCTCGGGTTCGAGGTGTCCGGAGAGGGCGTGGTGGCGGCGGCCGACGCGGCAGGGCTGTGGGGGGACGGACTCGGCGACGTGGAGATCAGGCTGCTCACCGCGGCGGGTGCCGACACCGGCCGGATCCACCTGCTGAAGGTCGCCGAACCGGTCGCGGCCGCGGCGCACCCCCACACGCTGGATCTCGGCCTCGCCGGCATCGATCTCTACACCCGTGACATCCAGGCGACCCACGACCGCCTGCGGGCACGGGGCCACCCGTGGGGCAGCCGGCCGTCGACGTACGAGGTGCCGCTGGGGGAGAGGTCGATATCGGTCACGGAGGGCTTCTGCTTCGGGCCGGACGGGCTCGACATCGTCTTCGTCCAGCCGGGCGACGCGCGCGGCACGGTCGCCTGGAACACCGACCCCGCCCGGCACTACACGGAGCTCACCTCCGTGGTCTGTCACGTTCCGGACATCGAGGCGGAGCTGCGGTTCTGGGGTCCCGACGGGCTCGGCCTGTCGGTCTGGTACGACGTGACGTTCAGCTCGCCCGGCCTGGAGGCGATGGCCGACCTGCCCGCGGGCACCGCCGTACGGCTGGCGTTCGTCGCCGGAGCCGAGGGCGGGACGACCCGCATCGAGATCGTCGACATCGCCGGCGCTGCGCGCGGGGTCGACCGGCGCGCGTCGCAGCGGCCCGGCCGCGGCCTCGGGCACACGGGATGGTCGGTCCGTACGCGGGATGTCGGCGCGGCGGTGACCCGCGCCGTGCGCACCGGAGGGCGCGTGGTCTGTCATCCGTTCGAGACCACGACTCCGCTGCACGGAACCGCCCGGCTCGCCGTGGTCGACACGCCCAACGGAATCTCCGTGGAGCTCTGGCAGCCGCTGTGAGCCGGCTCATTGCGACTGGATTAAACATCAGACCAATTCATTGACATGGGGATGGCCGAATTCCTAGGCTCCCCGTAACGCTGTTCCGCTCAGCGGAACCTATCGACTCGGGGTCAAAAGAACAGGAGGTGGCACGTGCGCGGACCAGGTATTCGATGGGTGACGGCGGCGGCCGTCGGCGCACTGGTGCTCTCCGGGTGCGCGAGCAAGGAAGAGCGGGCCGCCGCGACGGGCGGAACGAGCGGCTCGGGCTGGACCGCGGGCGCCGACACCATCAAGATCGGGCTCATCAGTCCCATGACCGGCGCCTACTCGATCCTCGGAATCCTGCAGGAGAACTCGATCCGGGTGGAGATGGACCGGATCAACCAGGCGGGCGGCATCGGCGGAGCCAAGCTGGAACTGGTCGTGCGGGACTCCGCGCTCGACCCGGGCAAGGCGGTGCAGGCGACCAACGAGATGGTGGGCGACAGCCAGGTCAAGATGGTGGTGGGCCCCTCGCTCTCGGCGTTCTACAACGCCGCCAAGGGGATCTACGAGCAGAACCGCATGCTCAACTGCCAGCCCGGCGTCGGCACGGGTGACTTCGGCGCCCTCAAGTACGGCTTCCGCTCCCAGGACCCCAACGACATCGGGGTCGAGAAGATGACGCAGTATCTCCAGAGCACGGGCGTCAAGTCGGTCGGACTCGTGTACGAGGCCGACGACACCGGCAAGGCGATGGACGGGTACCTCAAGGAGTTCGCGCCCAAGTACGGGCTCACCTACCTGGGTTACCAGCAGACCCGCCCCGACGATCAGTCGCACCGGCCGTACATCGACAAGCTCAAGGACGCGGGGGCCATCATGGTCTCCAGCAACGCCAGCGGCGCGAAGACGATGGCGGCGGCCGACGAGGCAGGCTACAAGGGCCTGATGGTCGGCACGTCCGGGCTGCAGAACGTGTCCTTCCTCGACGCGGCGCAGGACCTCGCGATCGGCTCCGTCTTCGCGGCGGGCAACCTGCAGTTCAACATCCGCGACCGCGCCACGTGGAAGGCCGGCTACCGCGCCCACGTCGAGGCGATCGAGAAGCGTTTCGGGCTGGTCGAGGGGCCGAAGTCCGGCGCGAAGATGCCGAAGGGCACCGCCATCGCGGCCGACTGCGTCACCGCGTTCGCCGCCGCCGCCGAAAGCGCCAAGTCGCTGGATCCCGACAAGCTGGCGGAGGCGGTGGCGCAGCTCGACATCCCCGACACCCAGACCCCGTCCGGCAACGTGATCAAGCCGGCGGACCACGAGTTCTACCACGTCGGTGACATCCACATCTACCGCTGGGACAAGGACGCCGACGGCTGGTTCATCACCGATGTCACCCCGAAGTCCTGAGCAAGCCTGATCTTCGCCCCGAAAGGATCCCCCCATGGCCCTCACCACCGGTCGCAAACTGACCGCGCTGCTCGGCGCGGCCCTGCTGCTCACCGCCTGCGCGAGCAAGGAGGAACGCGCCGGAGGCACGCAGGTCTCCTCCGGCAGCGGCTGGAGCGCCGGTCGTCCGGTGGTGAAGGTCGGCCTCATCGGCCCCATGACCGGGCCGTTCGCCGTCGCGGGCATCTCGCTGGAGAACTCGCTGAAGGTTGAGATCGACCGGGTCAACGCCGAGGGCGGCGTCGGCGGCGCCAAGCTCGAGCTCGTGGTCCGCGACTCCGGCCTCGACCCGGCGAAGGCCGTGCAGGCCGCGAACGAGTTCGCCGGCGACGACGGCGTCGGGCTGGTGGTCGGGCCGGCGCTGTCGGCGTTCTACAACGCCGCCAAGGGCAGCTTCGAAAGCGGCAAGAAGGTCAACTGCCAGCCCATGGTCGCGACCGGCGACTTCAGCTCGCTGAAGTACGGGTTCCGCGCGCAGGACCCGGTCAGCCTCGACGTCGCGAAGATGATCGACCATCTCAAGGCGGAGGGGGTCACCTCGATCGGCGTGATCTACGAAGGGGACGACGCGGGCAAGGGCACGGCCGACGAGGTCAAGGCCCAGGCGGAGGCGGCGGGCCTGACGTGGAAGGGCTTCGAGGCGACCCGGCCCGACGACCAGTCGCACCGCGCGTACGTCGACAAGCTGAAGGACGCCGGGGCGATCTGGATCTCGAACTCGTCGAGCGGCGCCAAAACCATGGCCGCCGCGAGCGAGGCGGGCTACAAGGGGCTCCTCGTCGGCGGTTCGGGCGCGCGCAACATCTCCTTCGTCGAGGCGGCAGGTGACGCCGCGGACGGCGCGCTCTTCAGCGCCACGTACTACCCGTACCCGAGCCGCGACGCCCGGGACACCTGGAAGCCCGGATTCCGGCAGCACACCGAGGAGATCGAGAAGCGGTTCGGCAAGAACGTGGGCCCGAAGACCGGCGCCGAGTCGCCCAAGGCCGCCGAGATCGCCGCCGACTGCGTGCTCGCGTACGCGCGGGCGGCCGACCAGGCCCGCTCGCTCGACCCCGACGCCGTCGCCGGGGCGATCGACAAGCTCGAGATCTCGGACCAGGAGACACCGTCAGGCAACTCCATCTCCCCGGAGAAGCACGAGTTCTTCGGCATGGACGACATCCACATCTACCAGTGGAAGAAGGACGACAAGGGCTGGAGCACCGTCGAAGTCACCAAGTGACGTGCCTGCGCGCATGGAACGGCACTATGTGACGGTCGGCGACCGCCAGGTCCACTACGTGAGGGCGGGGCGGGGCGTGCCGGTCGTGCTCCTGCACGCCTCGCCCGGCGACCACAGGCCACTGCGCGAACTGGTCCGGAAGCTGGCGCCCTGGTTCAGCGTGTACGCGCTCGACACCCCCGGCCACGGCGGGTCCGACCGGCTCCCGGTCGCCGAGCCGGGCGTCGAAGACTACGGCACCGCGCTCGGGCAGACGCTGACCGCGCTCGGCCTGGACCGGGTTCACCTCTACGGCACGCACACCGGAGCGAAGATCGCGCTGGCGTTCGCCGTCGAGCACCCGGGACGGGTCGCGTCCCTCGTGCTCGACGGACTGGGGATCTCGACGCCCGGGGAACGGGCCGACCAGCTCGCGAACTACCTCCCGCCCGTGCTGCCGCGAGGGGACGGCGCCCACCTGGTCGCGGCATGGCACCAGGTGCGCAACATGTTCCTGTTCTGGCCCTGGTACCGGGAGGAGCCGGGGGCGCGGCTGTCCGCGGCGATGCCGGACCCCGAACAGTTGCACGACGTGACGGTGGGCCTGCTCGAAGCGGGGGAGGCCTACCCGCTGGCATACCGGGCGGCCTTCACCTGCGACCCCGTGCCGATGCTGGCGCGGCTCGCGGTGCCGACCCTCGTCCTGGCCTCGCCCGGCGACCCGCTGCACGCGCACCTCGCCCGGATTCCGGCCGTGGACGCCGCGATCCGCGTCGAGCATCTTCCACCCGGAGCCGGTCCGGCGCATGTGGCGGCCCGCCTGCGGGACCGGGCGGCGGGGTCCGCCGGGATGCGGGAGGCGCCGGAACCGCCCGGGCCGCTCCTCACGGACCGGCTGTCCCGTCGTTATGTCCGGACCCGGCTGGGGCAGAGCCTGATCAGATGGGCCGCGCCGCCGGCCGGTGCCAGGCCGCTGGTGGTCCTCCCGCCGGCCCCGGCTTCCGGGCACGCCGTGGAGGGACTGCTGGAACGGGCCGCCGCGAGCCGGCCCGCGGTCGCCGTCGACCTGCCGGGCACCGGCGACTCGGAGCTGAGCGGACCCCTCGACCCGGACGCGGGCGAGCTGGCCGGAGCCGTCGCCGACATCGTGGACGCGCTCGGCCTGGACACGGTCGACCTGTACGGCACGGGCGCTGGCGGTACGATCGCCGCCGTCGTGGCCCGGCGCCGTCCGGAGCGTGTCCACGCCCTGGCGCTGGCCGCGCTGCCCGATCCTGACAAGATTTCCGCCGATCTCGCGGCGGCACGCACTCCCGGCCTCACCCCGGACGACCACGGGATTCACCTGCTGCGGGCGTGGCATCTGATCCGCGACGGCGCGTTGCGTGCGGCCCAGGTATATGACGGACACGGCTACGACGGGCGGGCTCTGGGCGAGCCGCATCGCAGGGTCCTCGACATCGTCAAGGCCTGGCCCTCGTACGGCTCCGCCTTCCGTGCCGGGGTGCTCGCCGCCCTCGCGCCATGCCCCGCCGATCTCCGAACCCCGGTCGTGGCCGCGGATCCGATCTGGGACCCGTTCCTGGCCGCGACGGAGACCACCCCGCCGGCCTCCCGCCGCGATGGGCGGGGCGGCACGGACGAACTGCTCAGCGCTCTGGACGAGGTGGAAGGATGAGCCGGTACCGGTACGGAGTCATCGACTACGTCGGCGACGCCGTCGGCCTGCGCGGCCGGGAGGAGTGGACGCTCACCGTCGCCGAGGACGGCACCCGTACGCTTCGAGCCCACTGCCGCATGTGGGACAGCGGGATCGAACGCGACGTCGTTCACACGGTCTCGCCCGCGTTCCGCCCGATGCGGACCTTCATCGGCCATCGGATGGCCGGGGAGTTCCTCGGGGAGGGCTGGTTCGTCATGGGGGATGCCCTGCTGGAGTCGCACCTGCTGCTCCGCGAGGAGGGCCGCGTGTCACAACGGATCGATCTGGCCGCGCCGCCGCCCTTCTTCGTCCCGCACGCGGTCTGCTGCGACTCCTGGATCGTGCCCTCCTACGACCTCGCCGCCGGCGGACGGCAGGACCTGGTGGGCGGGTTCCGCTCCTCGCCCCGGCCCAACGGCGCCACAGGCCCGTACGCCGAGGAGATGACCGGCATCGCCGCGGCGCTCGTCGGCGAGGAGACGGTGACCGTCCCCGCCGGGACCTTCCCTACATGGCACTTCCTGCTGACCAGCGACGGCGGCGCGGAGGAGCACCTGTGGACGACCCGCGACGGCGACTGGCTGATGGTGCGGCTGCGCTCCGACCGGCTCTCCTCGACCTATCACCTCGCCGAGCTGCGCGAGGAGTGATGACCGCCGGCGACCGTGCCGGGAGCACGACCCGGTTCAGGCCGGGGGGAGCTGGCCCAGATCGAGGCGGGTGACCACGGCGGCGCCGTCGAGCGCGACCAGGTTCCGCACCAGCTCTCCGACCACGGAGGCGTCCAGCCGGTTGGGGTTGAACCGGCTGGACAGCTCGCTCTTCACCATGGCCGCGATCACGAGGTCCGTCACTTTCACCAGGAGGCCGGCTGTTTCCTGGCACAACGTGTCGGACAGGCCGAGCAGACCGAACTTCGACGCGGAGTACGCCGCCCCGGTGGGGTAGCCGCGCAGGCCCGCGCCGGAGTTCACGTTGATGATGTGGCCGCGTTTGCCCGCGACCGGTTCCTGCCGGACCATCTGCCGCACCGCGGCGCGGGCGCAGAGGAACGCGCCGGTGAGGTTCGCGCCCAGGGTCTCCCGCCACGCCTCGTCCGTCAGCTCCAGGATCTCGCCCTTGCGGAACACTCCGGCGTTGTTGACCAATACGTCGAGCCTGCCGTACTCGTCGGCGATGTGGGCGACCACGGCGTCGACCTGCTCCGTCACCGTGACGTCGAGCGGCACGCCGGTCGCGGTGCCTCCGGTGGCGCGGATCCCCTCGGCGACCTCGGACACCCGGTCCGCGCGCCGCCCAGCGCACACCACGGCGTACCCCGCCGCCGCCAGGGACTCGGCGACCGCTCGCCCGATGCCGCTTCCGGCGCCGGTCACCAGTGCGGTACCCGTGATCACCGGCACTGGTAGAACTCCAGGATTTCGCCGTCCAGACCGAAGAAGGTTTGTACGAGGGCGGGGCCGTACGGCGGCAGGTCCACCTCGACGGGGGCGCACACCGGCTCGGCTCCAAGCCCCTCGACCAGGTCCGCGGTGGCCTTCAGGTCATCGGTCTCCAGCGAGACCGAGAGGATCCCGAGGTTGGGCGGAACGGCGCGGTCCCGCTGCTGCCTACCGGGGAACCCGACATATTGCGCGAGCTCTACCCGCCCGTTGAGCGTGCCGCCGGGAACGTACAGGTTGATGTTGTGCAGCCCGGTTCCCCGCGGCAGGCGGAAGAAGGACTCCATGTTCTCGATCAGCTTGTCGTACAGCTCGACGAAACCGAGCGCCTTGTAGAAGGACGCGGACGCGCGGGCGTCGCTCACGTGCATCGCGACGGTCTGCAGCTCGCTCGGCCGCCCGTCGTAGTCGGCCAGGGCCGAGCCCTCGCCGGGTTCGAGTTCGAACACGTCGAGGACGATCCCGTCGGGGTCGTAGGACAACGAGTCCCACGCCGACAGGTCCGGCGTCACCGTCCAGTGAGTCGGCTCCGATTTGGAACGGCCGCCCGCCGCGCGCAGCCGTTCGATCGCCGAGCGGATGTCGGGCACCCGGATGTTGAGCGCGTAATGGCCGTAGTCCTGCGGTCGTGAGTAGTCGCCCCAGTACGGCTCACCTGTGATGCCGCACTGTTCGGCGTCGAATCGGGCGGCGTCGAATTGGGCGGCGTTGAATTGGGCGGCGTTGAATTGGGCGGCGTTGAATTGGACAAGGCGCAGCAGTCCGGTGACGGCGCCCGCCGGACCCATGACGACTGCCCGGCCGGTGAGGCCGCTCGGCATCTGCCAGGCGAGCTCCGCCTCCCGGCCGCCGATCGCTCCCTCACCGAGAGACACGTAGTCGAATGTGTCCGCGTAGAAGGCGCAGGACCGCTCCAGGTCCGCGACGGCCACCGTCGTCACCCGTAGCTCGCTGATCAAGGCATGCTTCCCTTCGTATCATGTTCCACGATGTGGACGCGCTCACCCTCGACTCCGAACACCATGAACGACCGGCGGTCGCCCAGCGGGCCCGCACCGGTCACCCGCACCGGTCCGGCGCGGTGGCCGCCCGCGAGCACGGCCGCATGGGCCGCGTCCACGTCGGCGCAGGCATAGGTGACCATCACGGTGCCGCCGGGAAGCAGCCCGTCACCGCTCGGCGGGTCGATCGCCGCGCGGGGATGGCCCTGTAGCTCGATCGCGCCCCGTCCGGTGCCCTCGCGGCCGCTTTTCAACAGGCTCATCCGCACCCGGGTGCCCGGCTCGATGCCCCACGCCTCGTGTACGGGCCCGGAGGTGAACTCCTCGCTCATCAGAGGCGGCATGGCCAGGGTCCGCGCATACAGCCGATGGGCTTCGGCGTATGCGTCGGTGCGCAGGTGGACCTCGAACACCGGTCCGGTGCCGGACTCGGCCCAGGGGAAGCGCCGCCCGGCCGGCTGGGTGATCCCGGTCGTGAGAACGAGGTGAGTTCCCCATGGCATACGCCACACGGTGGACCGGTGGACGTTGCTCCCCATCGAGGACAGGTCCGCGGTGAAGGGGCGGACGACGGGCACGGCGCCGGGCCATTCGGCCAGCCGGGCGGCGGCCGCGTCGACGTCCTCGACCACCAGCTCCACGGAATCCCAGCCCCGCGGCAGCGTGTGCCGGACCGGCCGGGCAGTCCCTGCCACCAGGCACACCATCCCATAGGGGAATCCGGGGGGACCGAGCAGCGCCCAGCGACGATCGGTCACCGAGGGCCGGACGTTCCAGAACGCCTCGAACTCCTCGTTCAGCAGGCCGGTTCCCCGAAGCTGGAGGCCGAGCAACCGCTGGAAGCGCTCGGCCGCGTCGTCGAGTCCGGGGACCTCGATCCAGACGCAGGCCAGTTCCTCCAGCAGCACGGGGCCTGGAGGGGGCAGGTCGCCGGTCACGAGAGCGGGCCGGCGCCTTCGGGCCACCAGTCGCCGGCGCCGTACGGATCCTCCAGGGGCTGGGATCCGTGCTCGTGGACGATGCGCCAGCGTCCCTCCTCATGGCGGACCAGCCAGGTCATCCGCATGCGCAGCCGCCCGGCCTTGCCGTCGCCCATGATGTCGTAGTCGATGACGCCGACGACCTGGGCCAGGGTGTCGCTCTCCCAGGTGAAGGGGCCCTCGACCCAGCGGAACCCGTCGATGCGGATCGGCGCCTTGAAATACGCCTCCCATCCCGCCTTGATCCGGTCGCCGCCGTGGGTGGTCCAGCGCGGCCCCTCGACGAACACGTACGCGTCGTCGGCGGGGGAGAAGGTCTCCAGCACGCCGTCCAAGCGCCGTTCGATGACGGCGGTGAGCATCGCCTCCGCGGTGCCGAGCGGTGTGGTCATGCGCTTGCCTTTCCGAATGCGTTCCACCAATGGAACGTCGTTTCAACTCAACCTGGGTGTCTGGGGCATCGAAGTCGCGCAAGCGTCCAGGGGCTCAGGGGCCCGGCGGCGACACGACGTGATGCAGCATTCCGTTCGGTGACTCGATCAGCGCGCTCATCACCCTGCCGTACGGAGGGATCTCCTCCTCGGCGGGCCCGAGGACGGGCAGATTCGCATCCCTCGCCGCCTCGGCCGCGTCCCGCACCGAGGGCACGACGACGGTGCATGCGACCAGGCCGCGTGTCGGGGGGCGCACTCCACGCAGCGAGACATCCCGCGCGCCCGTTCCGTAGTCGATGATGCCGATGTACGGCTCCGCGAGCCGGGATCCGTAGTTCACGGCCCTGATGCCGTGCCCCTCGGCGAGGCCGACCATGGACTGGAAGGACTCGTCCGCGAACGCGTACTCGTACACCTTGTTCAGCCTCAGGACGTCCAGGTAGAACCATCGGGCGGCGCCGGGATCGCGTACGGGGGCGGAGACGCTCATCACCTCGGAGACGTCGCGATCCGTCACACTCACGTACCGCCGGAACCGGTCCGCGTCTCCCGAGCAGAGCGCGCACACCACTCCGTCATCGACCCAGAGGTGGGTTTCGCTGAAGCTCCAGGCGTCGAGGTCGTAGCGGGAGGTCGGCTTGAGCTTGCGTGCCCCCAGGTCGAGTGCGCCGCGCTCCACCTTCTCCGGGTCGGGGCAGTAGAAGTCGATGACCTTGAAAGCGTCCCTCGCGTCGCCGTTCTCCGGGGCGCGCGCCGCCGCGGGCGAGCTCGGCGTGAATTCCAGGAGGCGGATGCCGGCCCGGGTACCCGGCGTCATGAGCGTCGTCTCCAGGGCCGGCAGGCCGACCGACCAGATGCGCTCCGAATCCTGGGCCGAACGCTCGATGACGCTGTGCACCTGGAGCCCGAACGCGCCGGTGAACAGGCTCGTCTGCCGATCGGTGTCGCCGGTCACGATGACCGGGCCGAGGAGTCCCGGCTGGGGGAGGACGGTCGACGGCGTCGTCACGGGACTCTCACTCACCCGGCTCGGTGATGCCGGCGGCGCCCCTTGGAGGTCCGTCGCCGGAGGTGACGTGCACGATCGTCTTGCCGATGTTGCGGCCGGCCATGAGCCGCCGGAAGGCGGCAGGGGCCGAGTCGAGCCCCTCGTGCGTGTCCTCCAGGACGCGCAGCCGTCCGTCCGCGACGAGCCGGCCCACCCGGTCGGCGAACCGCGGCAGCAGGTCCTGGTGATCGTGTACGACGAGGCCGTGCACGGTGGCGCGCGCCCGCATCACCGCCCCGGCGGGCAGCGCGGTCGGTCCCGTCTCGTTGGCGTTGTCGGGCAGGCCGCACAGCACCACCCGGGCGCCGATGGCGAGCCGGTTCAGCACGCCTTCGAGCACCGCGCCGCCGGCCATGTGCAGGTAGCCGTCGACACCGTCGGGGCAGGCCTCGGCGAGGGCGTCGAGCCAGTCCGGGTCGTGGCGGTCGACGGCCGCCGCGTAGCCGAGGCGTTCGACCGCGACCCGGCACTTGTCCGGGCCGCCGGCGATCGCCACCGTGCGGGCGCCGGCGAGCCCGGCGAGCTGCCCCGCCGTGCCGCCGACCGCGCCGGTCGCGGAGGACACGACGACGGTGTCACCCACCTCCGGGCGCAGCAGCCGGCTCACCGCGGCGTACGCGGTCAGCCCCGGCATGCCGAGCACGCCGAGTGCCGCGGTGCGCGGCACGCCGGACGGCACCGGCAGCGGACGCGGGGACGAGACGGGGACGGCCGCGTACTCCTGCCATCCGGTCTCGGCCACCACCCACTCGCCCGTGTCCACCACCTGGGCGAGGGCCCTGCCGGGCACGAGCTCGCCGGGGTGTACGGGCGGATGGCCGAGGTCACGCCCGGTGAGGGTGCCGCGGACGTACGGGTCGAGTGAGAGGTGAACCGTGCGGACCAGCATCTCGCCTGGCCCCGGCGACGGCAGGGCGCTCGTCTCGGTATGGAAGTCGCTCTCGACCGGAACGCCTCGTGGGCGCCGGGCCAGGACGATTCTCCGTTGCGCGCCGGGGAGGCTCATCCGATCCGCTTCTCCTGGATGAGGGTGACGGTCATGCGTGACTCTCCTTCTCCGGCGACGCCGGCTCGGTCAGGCAGGACCCCAGGCTTGCATATCGAAACGTCGTTTCGCTAGGGGGAACATTGGCTCAACATCGAGCCTCGTTGAGGTTAGGCTGTCGCCGTGTCCACCGATCGTGTTTCGGCACCCGCTTATCAGGATCTGGCCGACCGGCTGCGCGAGCAGATCCTCTCCGGAGAGTTCAAGCCCGGAGACCGTCTTCCCGTCGAGCCCGAGCTGTGCGCGATGTACGGCGTGAGCCGGAGCACCGTGCGCGAGGCGTTACGCGTTCTGTCCAGCGAGCGGCTGCTGGTCACCCGGCGGGGGGTGGCGGGAGGCAGTTTCGTCGCCCGTCCCGAGCCGGAGCACATCAGCAGCTATCTCCTGTCCAGTCTGGCGCTGTTCCGAGACTCGGGCTCGGTCGCCAACCTGCTGGAGGTGCGCCTCCTGCTGGAGGTGCCCACCGCCGGACTGGCCGCCGTCCGCCGGTCGCCCGAGCAGTTGGAGGCGCTGCGGGCCGCGCTCTTCGACCCGCGTGAGGGTGAGCGCGAGGACCTCTACGCGGCGAACCGGCAGTTCCACAAGGCGCTTCTGGAGGCGGCGAACAACCCGTTGCTGGACGCGGTGACGGCGCCCGTGTTCAGCGTGCTGGAGAGCGGTTTCGACAGGGGCGGGGTTTCGGACGGCCACTGGCACAGGGTCGACAAGGACCATCGGAAGATCCTGGCGTACGTCGAGGCGGGAGACTCTCTCGGCGCCGAGCGGGCTCAGCGGGAGCATCTGGAGCACCTGCGCGCCACCTACTTGTTGATCGACAGGGAGCGCCGCCGGGGCGACGGTTGAGGGCCGCGGCACCCGCAGATTGGAACGCCGTTATGCACAGCGGAACAAACCCTTGACCCCCAAATAGTCTGACGTTTAGGCTCGGGCCCGTAACACGACAGGTCCGAGGTAGGGAGCGTCATGGGTGTCAAGCCGGGCTGGCAGGGCCGGTTCTTCGAGGATTTCGAGATCGGCGACGTTTACCGGCACCCGCTCGGCAGGACGGTGTCGGAAGCGGACAACACCTGGTTCACGCTCCTGACGATGAACACGAACCAGATGCACTTCAACGCGGAGTACGCGGCACGCTCCGAGTTCGGCCGGCCCCTCGTGGTCTCCACCTTCACGGTGGCGATCGCGGTGGGGCAGAGCGTCACCGACCTCACCCAGAACGCGTTCGCCAATCTCGGCTGGGACGACATCAAGATGACCCACCCGGTGTTCGCGGGCGACACGCTGTGGAGCGAATCGATCGTGCTCGACAAGCGCGAGTCGGCCAGCCGGCCGCACGCCGGCATCGTCACCGTGCGCACCCGCACGCTCAACCAGGACGGCAAGGAGGTCTGCTCGTTCAAGCGGACCTTCTACGTCTACCGCCGCGGCGCCGAGCAGATCGAGGGCGTCTTCCCCGCGGCCGAGCAGCCGCTCAGCCTGGAGGGCTGACATGCGCATCACCTACGGCCCCTGGGGGGAGACCCTCGCGGAGCAGGCGGAGGCGGCGCGCGCGGCGGAGCGGGCGGGCGCCGAGGTCGTCTGGGTTCCCGAGATGCACCGCAGCGCGATCGTGTCGGCGGCGGCGCTGGCCCAGTCCACGGAGACCGCCCGGATCGGCACGGCGATCGCACTCGCCTTCACCCGCAGTCCGATGGTGACCGCGCTGGAGGCGCTCGACGTCGACGAACTGTCCGGCGGCCGTTTCGTCCTCGGGCTGGGCACCGGTGTGCAGCGGCTCAACGAGGACTGGCACAACGTGCGGTGGGGCAAGCCGGTCGGCCGGCTGCGGGAGACCGTCCGCGACATCCGGCACTTCTGGGCGCACTGCGCGTCGGGCGAGCCGATGCTCCTGGACGGAGAGCACGCGCCGATGCGCATCCGCGGATACCGGCGGCCGTTCCCGGTCACCCGTACCCGGATCCCGATCTATTTGGCGGCGGTGGGCCCCGCGATGACCCGGCTCGCGGCCGAGATCGGCGACGGCTGGATATCGCACGAACTGTGCTCCCCGGCGTACCTCGCCGAGCGCATCCTCCCGGAGGTGGAGGCGGGGCTGGCGAAGGCGCCGGGAAAGAAACGGGAAGACCTCGACCTCGTGGTGTCCGCGTGCTGCTCCGTCGACGCGGACGCGGGCGTCGCCCGGCGTCGTGCGGCGGGCCTGGTCGGCTTCTACGCGAGCGTGCGCAGCTACGCCGACTTCTTCGCCTTCCACGATCTGGCCGGCGAGCAGGCCGCCGTCGTGGAGGCCTTCCGTTCCGGACGCGGCGCCGACCATCTCGGCGACGTCGTGCCGGACCGGATGGTCGACGCGGTCACCGTCGCCGGCGACCCCGACGAGGTGCGCGCCCGTCTGGCCGCCTACGAGGGTCTCGCCGACACCGTCAAGCTGACCCCGCCGACACACGGCCTCCCCGCGTCCGAGACCAGGGCGGTCCAGAAATCCATCATCCAGCTCATCGCCGAGATCACAGGAGGGCGGGCGTGAGACCCCTGGAGGACGTCCGGATCGTCGCCGTCGAGCAGTACGGCGCCGGCCCGTTCGGCAGCGTGCACCTGGCCGACCTCGGGGCCGAGGTGATCAAAATCGAGGATCCGCGCGTCGGCGGCGACGTCGGGCGGTACGTGCCGCCGTACGGCGAAGGCGAGGACTCGCTGTTCTTCGAGACCTTCAACCGCAACAAGCGCAGTCTGTCCCTCGACCTCGCCGGCGACGAGGGGCGTGCGGTCTTCGAGGACCTGGTGCGGGTCAGCGACGTGGTCTACAGCAACCTGCGCGGCGACGTGCCCGCGAAGATCCGCATCACCTACGACGACCTGAAGCACCTCAACCCCGCCATCGTGTGCTGCTCGCTCACCGGGTTCGGCATGACCGGCCCCAGGCAGAAGGAGCCGGGGTACGACTACGTCCTGCAGGGCCTCGCCGGATGGATGGACATCACCGGGGAGCCCGAGGGGCCGCCCACCAAGTCCGGGCTGTCGATGGTCGACTACTCGGGCGGCCTGGTGGCGGCGATCTCGCTGCTGGCCGGCCTGCACGCGGCCCGCAGGGACGGTGTGGGCATGGACTGCGACGTCAGCCTCTACGACACCGCCATCGGTCTGCTGACCTATCCGGCGGTCTGGCACCTCAACGAGGGATTCGTTCCGGAGCGCACCCGTCACTCCGCCCATCCGTCGCTGGTCCCCTTCCAGGCGTTCGAGGCGAAGGACGGCTGGCTCGTCGTCGGCTGCGCGAAGGAGAAGTTCTGGCAGCGGCTCGCCAAGGTCATCGGCCACCCCGAATGGGCGGACGACGAGCGGTTCGCGACGTTCGCCGACCGCCGCCGCAACAAGGACGTCCTGCTGCCGATGCTCGAGGACGTGTTCCGCCGGCGAACGGTCGCCGAATGGCTGGAGCCGCTCTACGCGGCGTCGATTCCGTGCGGCCCGATCAACGACGTCGCCACCGCGCTGACGGAGGAGCACACCGCCGCCCGCGGCCTGGTCGTGGAGACCGAGCACCCTCGCTGGGGCACGCTGCGCCAGGTGGCCTCCCCGATCCGGGTCGGTTCGCGGCCCCCCGAGTATCGGCGGGCGCCCCAGCGCAACGAGGACTTCGGTCACGTCGTACGCGGGCTCCTGGGATACGACGACGCGCGGGTGGCGGCGCTCGCGGAGGCGGGTGCCTTCGGACCGCCGACCCGGGAGGGGGCGTCGTGACCGCCGCGCGCGTCCTGGCCGAGTGGGCGCTGGGCCCGGGGCCGGCCGGCGCGCCCCCGGAGGTGCGGGAGGCGGCCTGCCGTCACCTGCTCGACGGTCTGGGCACGGCCGTCGCGGCCGGTCGTACCCGAATCGCCGCGCCCGCCGTCACGGTGGCGCGAGGGCTCGGGGGCCCGGCGGAGGCCACGGTGCTCGGCACCGGCGAACGCGGGTCGGCGGTGGCGGCGGCGCTCGCCACCGGCACGCTGGTGCACGCCCTGGACTTCGACGACACGCACGCGGGCGGACTGGTCCACGCCACCGCGGTGGTGCTGCCCGCTGCCCTCGCGGTCGGCGAGGAGGTCGGCGCGTCCGGCGCCGAGGTGCTCGCCGCGGCGGTCGCGGGCTACGAGACGGTGTGCCGCGTCGCCGCCGCCGTCCCGCACGGTTTCCACACCCGCGGGCTGCACGCGACCATGAGCTGCGGGGTGATGTCGGCCGCCGTCGTGGCGGCCCGGCTGCTGCGGCTCGATGCCGACCGGACCGTCGACGCGCTGGGCATCGCGGGCAGCCAGGCGGGCGGGCTGCTCGAGTTCCTGTCCACCGGCGCGTCCACCAAGCAACTCCACCCGGGCTTCGCGTCGGCCTCGGGCATCCTCGCCGCCCGGCTCGCGGCGGCCGGGGCCACCGGTCCGGACAGTGTCCTGGAGGGCCCGCACGGTCTGTACGCGGCGCTGGCCGGCCGGACCGTCGACGCCGGAGCGGTCACCGCCGGGCTGGGGGAGTCGTGGGAGACCACCCGTATCACCGTCAAGCCCTACCCCGCCTGTCAGCTCATGCATGTGACCCTCGACGCGGTCGCCGAGGCGCTGCGCGGGCACGAGGTCCGGGTGTCCGAGGTGATCGAAGTGGTCGCCGCCGTGCATCCGGACAGCGCGGCCATCGTGTGCGAGCCGGCCGAGCGGAAGGCCCGTCCGCGCACGCCGTACGACGCCAAGTTCTCCCTGCCGTGGAGTGTGGCGGCGCTGCTCCTCGACGGCGAGGTGACACTCGCGACGTACTCCCCGCAATCCCTTCGCCGTCCCGAGGTGGCGGAACTCGCGGCGCGCGTGCGTACCGTCGTCACCCCGGCCGGCACATCGGGCACCGTCGCCGCCGACGCGCCGGGACGCGTACTCCTGCGGCTCGCCGGCGGACGTGTGATCGAGGGGAGGGTGCCCGGCAGCGTCGGCGGCCCCGACCGCCCGCTCGGCGACATCGAGCTGGACGCGAAGTTCACCGCCAACGTCGCGGGCGACCCGAAGGAGACCGCCGAGCTGGCCCGCAGGGTGCGCGGCCTCGCCGACGAGCCCGATCTTTCCACCATCGCCGCACTCGCCGACCGGCTCGCCCGGCCGGCGCCGGAGGAACAGAGATGACCTTGCAAGCCATCCGTCCGAGCCATTTCCCGTGGTTCCGCTATGACGGCTACTCGTTCTCGCTCGGCCTGACGCACGGTGACGACGCCTGGCTGTCCGGGCACTCGGCCAGCGAGTACGACCCCGAGTCCGGGCGCATCGTCGTGCGCGGCGGGATGACCGACCAGGCCCGTACGGCGTACGCGAAGATCGGCGCGATCCTCGACGCGGCCGGGCTGTCCTTCGCCGACGTCACGCGCGTCACGGAGAACGTCACGGTCGCGGGCCTGGACGTCTACCAGGAGGCGGCGGCCGTCCGGGCGGAGATTTTCGGCGAGCACCGCCCCGCCGTCAGCACGGTGATCGTCGACCGCCTGCTGCGCCCGGCGGCGTTCATCGAGATCGAGGTGCACGCGAGCGCGGGCGGCGCGGCGGCCGCGGCCGGCGGCGTGACCGAGGCCCCGGACGGCACGATCTTCCTGCCCACGGTGCTGCCCCTCGACGAGCGGGGCGACGTGGTCGCCGAGGGCGATCTCACCGGCCAGTACGCCTACTGCCTCGAGCAGGCCGATCGGCTGCTGCGCGGCGTCGGGTCATCGCTGGACGCCGCCGTCACGACCTACGACTACACGACGCCCGCCACCCGGGACGTCTACCGGCGTACGCACGCGGTCCGCAAGGAGCGGCTCGGCGGAGCCGGCGTCTACCCCGGCGCCGGCGGCATCCTGATGAGCCGGCTGCACCGCCCGGGCGTGCTCGTCGCGCTCGATGTGACCGCGTCCCGGCACCCCCTGGAGGCGGTCAACCCCGGCTGGGCCCGCTACGAAACGCTCACCTACACCCCCGGGGTCAAGGCCGGCGGCATGCTGTGGATGAGCGGTTTCGCGGCGCTGGACATGGAGACGCAGCAGGCGCTGCATCCGGGTGACGTGGTGGCGCAGGCCGAGGTGACCTATGAGGCGATCCTGCGGGTTCTGGACGCCGCCGGCGCCGGGCCGGAGCACCTGCTGTCGACGATCGAATACGTCTGCCCCGAGGGGCTGAGCGCCTATCGGGGCGTCGCGGACGTGCGCAAGCGCCTGCTCCGCGAGCCGTGGCCCGCGTCCACCGGCGCGATCTGCGCGGGGCTGCTGCGTCCGGAGTTCCTCATCGAGGTCTTCCCCGCGGCGGTGCTCCCATGAGCGAGCGCAGCGAGCGAATCAGGGAAAACAGCGCCTGGCGAGGTGCTGGATTGCGCGCCTCCGGCACGACCGAACTCCGAGCCGAAGGCGAGGAGGAGTCATGAGCCTGCTGACCGAGGAGATCCGCGCGCTCGTCGGCAGGGAGGTCTCCTACACCGCACCGGAGGAGCTCGGCAGGGCCGCGATCCGCTACTTCGCCCGCGCCGTCGGCGACGACAACCCGCTCTACACGGACGACGCGTACGCCAGGCGGCACGGCTACGACGGAGTCATCGCCCCGCCCACCCTGGTCTGCGAGACGAACCAGTACGCCGACGTGCCGCCCGACCCCGACGGCTACGCCGGGCACGACTGGCACATCGAGATCCCCGGGACCCGGAAGGTGCGCGGCGGCAACACCTACACCTTCCACCGCCCCGTCCGGCCCGGTGACGTCGTCACCGCGACCTGGCGCCTGACCGACATCGCCGAGCGCCGCACCTCCGGGGGGCAGGAGATGCTCGTCGTCTCCTCGGCCGCCGAGTACACCGACCAGCAGGGCAGGCTGCTCGTCACGAACGAGGAGACCATCATCTTCGTCGCGCTGAAGGAGGAAGGGTGACCGACCCGACGGTGACCGACCCGACGGTGACCGACCCGACGGTGACCGAGCCGACGGTGTCCGAGCCGACCGTGGAGGCCGGCGCCGAGGTCGCTCCGCTGGAGCGCACGATCGGCCTCCGCGACATGATCGCCTACGCCGGCGCCACGTGGGACTGGCACCGGCTGCACTACGACCACGAGTACCTGGAGGAGCGGGGGCTGCCCGCGCCCGTGGTCGACGGGCAGGTCTTCGGCGCACTGCTCGTCGAGCAGATCCAGGACTGGCTCGGCCCGCGAGCCGTCGTCCGCCGCCTGCACTTCCGGTTCAAGAATCTGGTCTTCGCGGGGGACACCGTCCGCTGCGTCGGGCGGGTCACCTCGGTCGACGGCGACACCATCCGGGTGGAGCAGCGCATCCTGATCGTCGACGGAGACGAACCGGAACGGGTGGCGGTGGAGCCGGCCGGGGCCGAGGTCGTGCTGGGCCACCCCGAGCAGGGTGACCCCGAGCAGGGTGATCCCGGGCAGGGTGATCCCGAGCAGGGTGATCCCGGGCAGCGCGAACCGGAGGGGGCGCAGGCGCCATGACCACCTCGGTCGCGATCGCCGGAGCGGCCGAGAGCGATCTCGGCGTCACCGGCAGATCCATCCTCGGCCTGCAGGCCCAGGCGATCGGCCGGGCGCTGGAGGACGCCGGGCTGACCCTCGCCGACGTGGACGGTCTGGCCACGACCGGGGTGTCCCGGTTCTCGGCGACCCAGGTCGCCGACTATCTGGGGCTGCGCCCGGCCTGGACCGACTCGACCTTCGCCGGCGGCTCCGCGTTCGAGATGTACGTCGCCCGCGCCGTCCAGGCCATCGAGGCCGGCCAGTGCTCGACCGTGGTCATCTCGTACGGTTCCAACCAGCGCTCCGCCCGGTCCCGATCCCTGGCCGGCGTGGTCGAGTCGCACACTCCGGAGGCGCAGTTCGAGACGCCCTACGGACCCCTCTACCCCATCTCCTACTACGCGATGGCCGCCCAGCGGTACCTGCACGAATACGGCGGGACCCGGGAGCGACTCGCCGAGGTCGCCGTCGCGGCCCGCGAGTGGGCGCTGCTCAACCCGGTGGCGTTCCGGCACGGGGCGGGTCCGCTGAGCGTGGCCGACGTGATCGGCGCTCCCATGGTGTCGACGCCGCTGACCACGGCCGACTGCTGCCTGGTGACCGACGGGGGAGGGGCGGTCGTGCTCACCTCGCTCGACCGGGCCCGCGATCTGCGCAGGCCGCCGGTCCGCGTGCTCGGGTACGGCGAGTGCACGACCAACACCTCGATGACCGCCGTGGACGATCTGACCGTGACGGGGGCCGTCGAGTCCGGACGGGCGGCGTTCGCCCGCGCCGGGCTGACCCCCGCGGACGTCGACGTCGCCGAGGTCTACGACTCCTTCACCATCACCGTCGTGCTCACCCTGGAGGCGCTGGGGTTCTGCGGCCGGGGCGAGGCACTCGACTGGATCGCCGGAGGACGGATCCGGCCCGGCGGCGACTTCCCGCTCGACACCTCCGGCGGCGGCCTGTCCTACTGCCATCCCGGACAGTACGGCGTGCTGCTGCTGGTCGAGGCCGTACGGCAGCTGCGCGGCGAGTGCGGCGCCCGTCAGGTGCCGGGCGCGGAGATCGCCCTCGCGCACGGCACGGGCGGGATCCTGTCCACGCACGCGACCGTCCTGCTGGGGGTGGATCGATGAGCCCCGAAGCCCGGATGAGCTCCGAAGCCCGGATGAGCTCCGAAGCCCGGGTGAGCTCCGAAGCCCGGGTGAGCTCCGAAGCCCGGGTGAGCTCCGAAGCACCGGGGGCCTGCCAGGTGCCCGACCCCGACGAGGTGACCGCGCCGTGGTGGGACGCCACCCGGCGGCGCGTCCTCCTCGTCCAGCGCTGCGCGGCCTGCGGGCACGCGCAGCATCCGCCGCGTGCGCTGTGCACGGCCTGCGGATCCCCGCGCGACCTCGGCTGGTCGGAGGCGACCGGCGACGGCGTGGTGGACGCCTGCACGGTCGTCGAGCGGGCGATGCCCGGTTTCCGGCCGCCCTATGTCGTGGCGCGCGTACGCCTCCCGGAGGGCGTGCTGCTGCTCAGCAACGTGGTCACCGAGCGCCCGTATGACGTGGGTGTCGGCGACGCACTCCGGCTCGACTGGCGGCCGCTGCCCGATGGGCGTGCGCTGCCGGTCTTCGTACCTTCCGAAAGGTGACTGACCTGTGGACTTCGAGCTGAACGACGACCAGCGTGAGTTCCGCGCGCTGCTGCGCGCGTTCGTCGACAAGGAGATCGTGCCCGTCGCACGGGACTGGGAGCACTCCGGCCGATACCCGACCGAGATCGTGAACGGGTTCAAGGCGATGGGCCTGTTCGGCATCACCGTGCCGGAGGAGTACGGCGGGCTCGACCTGGACCCGGTGTCCTTCGCGCTCGTCTTCGAGGAGATCTCGCGCGGCTGGATGGGTGTGGCGGGCATTCTCGGCAGCCACTCCCTGGCCTGCCGGATGATCGCGATGCACGGCACCGAGGAACAGAAGCGGCGTTATCTGCCGGGGCTCGCCAGCGGCGAGCGGCGTACCGGAATCGGCCTCACGGAGCCCGACGCGGGCACCGACCTGCAGGGCATCCGCACCACCGCGCGCCGCGACGGGGACCACTACGTGGTGACCGGCACCAAGACCTGGATCACCAACGCGCGGCACGCCGATCCGCTGCCGGTGCTGGTCAAGACCGACCCGGACGCGACGCCCGCGCACCGCGGAATGAGCATCCTGCTTGTGGACGCCGACACCCCCGGCTACACGGTCACCAAGGACATCCCGAAGCTCGGTTACAAGGGCACCGAGTCGTGCGAGGTCGTGCTCGACGGCGCCCGGGTTCCGGCGGCGAACCTGCTGGGCGGCGTCGAGGGCCGGGGCATGCAGCAGGCGCTGTCCGCGCTGGAGTGGGGCCGGGTCAACATCTCGGCCCGCTCCGTGGGCATCGCGCAGCGCGCCTACGACGAGGCCTTGGCCTACTCCGGGCAGCGCAAGGCGTTCGGCCGGCCCATCGCCGACTTCCAGGCGGTTCAGCTCCAGCTCGCCTCGCTGGCCACGGCGCTTCAGGCGGCCCGCCTCATGACGTACTGGGCCGCCGACCGGGTCCGGTGCGGACGGGCCGACGCCCAGACGGGCATGGCCAAGATCTTCTGCTCGGAGGTCGCGCTGCAGGCCGCCATCGACGCGCTGAAGGTGCACGGCGGATACGGATACTCCACGGAATACGAGGTGGAGCGGCTGTACCGCGACGCCGTGCTCATGAGCATCGGCGAGGGCACCAACGACGTGCTGCGCACCGTCGTGGCCAAGGCCCTCACCCGCGGAGACGCGAAGGTGGGGTGGGGCGGGTGACCGCGCGCTCCTATCTCTACGTGCCGGGTGACTCGCCGGACAAGCTCGGCAAGGCACTCGGCCGGGGCGCCGACGCCCTCATCGTCGACCTGGAGGACGCGGTCCCCGCGGCGGGCAAGGACGAGGCGCGGACCGCCGTACGCGACTGGCTGGACACGGCCGACCCCGGACCGGTGGAGATCTGGGTCCGGGTCAATCCCGGTGAGCTGCGCGAGGCGGACGTGCGAGCCGTGGCGGCCTCCCCGAAGGTGGCCGGTCTCGTGCTGGCGAAGGTCGAGACCGCCGACGAGCTCGGCACACTCGACGCTCTGCTGACCGGCATCGGCGCGGAACGGCTGCCGGTCGTCCCGCTCCTGGAATCCGCGGCGGCCGTCCTGCGCGCGCCGCAGATCGCGGCGGCCCCCCGGGTGGCTCGCCTGCAGGTCGGCGAGGCGGACCTGCGCGCGGACACCGGCATCACTCCGGGCGACGACGAGCGGGAGCTGCTCTGGGTCCGCTCCCAGGTGGTGCTCGCCTCGGCCGCCGCCGGCATCGACCCGCCGGTGGGTCCGGTCTCCACCGACTTCCGCGACCTCGACGCGCTGCGGGCCTCGACGCTCGGCCTGGCCCGGCTCGGTTACGTCGGCCGCGCCTGCATCCACCCGGCGCAGATCGCGGTGGTCAACGAGGTCTTCACACCGGCCGACGACGAGGTCGGCTGGGCGCGTGACCTGGTGGCCAGGTTCGAGGCCGAGGGGTCGGGCGTGCTCGTCGACTCGAACGGGCGCATGGTCGACGAGGCCGTCGTGCGCCAGGCACGGAGAATTCTCGCGAGAGCACGGTGACATCTGGCGAGGCCGGAGTCGTCGATCTGCACGCCCCGGACCTGGCGTGGACCACCGTGCCCATGCCCGGGGCGGCGGACCCCGTCCGGCTGGTCCGCCTGCACCTCGACCACGCGACCCGCTCCTCGGTGTCGCTGGTGCGCTTCCCCTCCGGGTGGAGCAGGCCGGGAGCCGGCCACTACACCTGCGCCGAGGAGTTCGTCGTGCTCGACGGCCGCATCTCCGTCAGCGGCACGGACTTCGAGGCGGGGACGTACGCCTACCTGCCCCCAGGGGCGACGAGGACGGCCACCCTGGCCGGAGGCCGCGGCTGCCTGGCCGTCGCCTGGTTCTCCGGCGCGCCCGTCTGGCGGGATGGGCCGGCCGCCGGCATCCCGGACCACGACCCGGTTAACGGGCCCGTGCACGGATCACCGGGCCAGCGCCGGAAGCGGAGCCCGGCCGTGCCGGGGGAGGCCGCGATGCTCCCCTCCGTCGCCGATCTCCCCGAACGCCTCGCCGAGCCCGTCGACCTGCTGTTCGCCGACGTGGCCCGGTGGGCGTACGTCCCGCAGGGGGAGCCCCTTCCCAGGCTCTCAGGTCCCGTCCTGGTCCGGCGCTGGTCCGGTGCCTCCCTGACGCCATGACGAGCCGGGGCTCTTCCGGACCTCCCTGAACGCGGACGCGGCCGGGACGGCGGTGATGGACATCACCGCCGTCCCGGCCGCTGCCATGCTCAGGAGCTCGCGATCAGCGCCGCGTCGAGCAGGCCCGCGACCTTCGCCCGGCCCGGCAGGCCGCGCACCTTCTCCGCCAGCGTGGCCGCGGCCTGGGCCGGCAGCACGCGAGCGGCGTTGAGCTCGTACTTCGTCTGCAGCTCGTCGATGGTCAGCGGGTGTTCCGGCCCGCCCCGCGAGGAGTGGACGCGGTGCTCCAGCCGTCGCCCGTCCGTCGTGCGCACCCTCAGCACCGCGGAGAACGCCCGGGGGAACTCCTCGGTGCACTCCGCGTCGGGCACCACGCGCACCTTGGCGGCCAGGGCGAGCCTGCGCTCGTCCCGGAAGGCGGACTCGGTGAAGTCGTCGAGGTGCAGACCGAGTCCGCCACCCCCGATGAGGGCGCTGGCCACCGTGTAGGGGCCGGAGAACTTCGCGTGGTACGGCGTGCGCGGCCGCACCTTCTCCTCGTACGGCTCGCCGATGGTGCGCAGCGGGGCGGCCGCCACGCCGAGCTCGATCTCCGCGATGTCGCCGGGCCGCAGCCCGCCGGCGCGCAGGGCGAGGGCGGCGTCGATGCCGGGGTGGGTGAAGTGGTTGGAGGGATACGGCTTGTACACCGTTCTGAGCAGCTCCCACCGATCGCCGAGCCCGTCGGTGATGGCGCCCTCGTCGTACTGCCCGTCGAGGAACGCCTGGAAGAACCCGAATCGTCCTTCGAAGACCGTCGGCGGCCCGGTCACGCCCTCCGCCGCCATCCCCGCGGACACCACGCCCGCGTGGGCCGCCCAGCCGCAGTGGATCCGCTTGACGGTGCCGCCGGTGCGGTTGGCCTCGATGACACCGGCTCCCATGCTGGCGGCGATCCCCATCGCGTGGGCGATTCCGACGGCGTCCAGGCCCATCAGCAGCGCCGCGCCGGCCGCGGCGCCGACGGTCCCGCAGATCGACGTGGCGTGCCAGCCCTTCTCGAAGAAGAGGGAGTTGCGCATCTCCGGTATGTAGGACGCCATCCCCAGACGGTTGGTGATCTCGTCGCCCACCGCGACCGCCTGACACAACTCGGCGCCCGAGGCGCCCACCGCCTCCGCGACGGCCAGCACGGCCGGAACGACGGAGGCGGACGGGTGGAGCACCGAGGGCAGGTGGGTGTCGTCGAAGTCGAGCGCGTGCGCGAGGGTGCCGTTGACCAGCGCCGCCGAGGGCGCGGGAAGGGAGAGCCGGCGGCCGATGACCGACGACTCCCCTACGCCGCCCCATCTGCCCGCCATGCGCATGACCGCCTCGTGCGGTTCTGCGGGGCCGGTGAGCTCCTGGGCGGCGAGGCAGTTTCCGAAGGTGTCGAGCACGCGGCCGGTCACGTCGGCGACGATCGGTTCTGGCAGGCCGGCACGACTGGCGGCGGCGAACTCGGCCAGGGTCGAGACGATGGTCATGCCGCGAGCACCGCGAGGGGTCGCACGGGTGCGCCGGTGGCGCCCACGACGGGCAGCGGGTTGAGCACCAGCAGGAACTCGGGCTTCCCGATGCCGATCAGCTCGGTCAGGCGCATCGTCTCGACGATGTTCACGCCCGCCTCCACCAGCAGGATCCGGTGCACGGGCAGGGTCGCGTGGCCGCGCCCCGGGGCGATGCGCTCGAAGGCGATCGTCTCTCCGCCGACCACCGCGGCCCCGTGCCCGACCAGCCATCGAGCGGCGTCCGGGCCCGGGCCGGGCACCCCGCCCTCCTCTCCGGTGAACCGGGACGGCCGGTCCCACTCGCGGGACCAGCCGCTGCCGATCAGCACGGCGTCGCCGCGGCGCAGCTCCACGCCGGCCCTGCGCCGCGCGGCCTCCAGGTCCTCGGGAGTGATCTCGTAGCCGGGCGGCAGCACGTCGACGCCGTGTACGGCGGCCACGTCGAGCAGCACGGCCCGTCCGACATAGGGCTTGAAGGTCTCGATCCCGTACCGGGACAGCCCCTGGTGCGACTGGATGCCCGAGGCCTCGACCCGTCCGTACACGTAGCCGTCCTGGGACACGTGCCCGAGGGCGTCGACGTGCGTGCCGACGTGCCCCCCGGTGAGGATGACCTCGTTGGCCGCCGAACCGCCGTCCTCGCGGACCATGTCGCCGTGCCTGCGCTCGATGACCATCCTGAACCGCGGATGGTTCGGCGACTGGGGCATGCCCGTGCGCATCGGCTGCGCGAGATCGACGACTTTGGCGCCGTCGAGATGCCGCCACAACGACATCACACCACTCCCTTGTCTCGCAGGGCGGCGAGCTCGTCGGCGCTGACGCCGAGGCCGCCCCATATGTCTGTGTTGTCGGCGCCGCGCGCGCGACCGGTCCATCGGATGGAACCCGGCGTCTCGGAAAGCCGGAACAGCACGTTCTGCATGCGTACCGGCCCGAGGTCGGGGTCCTGCACGGTGGTGATCGTGTCGAGCGCGCGGTATTGCGGGTCCTCGAACACGTCCCTGATGTCGTAGATGGGAGCCACCGCCGCCTCGACCCGTTCGAATTCCTCGATCACGGTCGCCAGGTCGCGTTCGGCGATCCACCCTCCGACGTGACCGTCCAGCAGGTCGGCGTGTTCGGCCCGGCCGGCACCGGTGGCGAACCACGGCTCGTCGATCGCCTCGGGATGCCCGACCAGCCGCATCACCCGCTGCGCGATGGAGTCGGCCGACGTGGACACCGCCACCCAGAGGCCGTCCCGGGTCCGGTAGGTGTTCCGCGGAGCGTTGTTGACCGAGCGGTTGCCGGTGCGCGACTGGACCTGGCCGAGCTGGTCCCACACGAGCGGCTGCGCGCCGAGAATGGTGACCAGCGGCTCGATGATGGCCAGGTCGATCACCTGGCCGCGTCCGCTCCCTCCGGGCCGGTCGCGGTGATGCAGCGCCATCGTGACCGCGTTGACGCAGGTGAGCGCGGAGATCCCGTCGGCCAGACCGAACGGTGGCAGGGTGGGCGGGCCGTCGGGCTCCCCGGTGACCGCGGCGAAACCGCTCATCGACTCGGCGAGGGTGCCGAATCCAGGGCGGCGAGCGTACGGGCCGAACTGTCCGAAGCCGGTCACCCGGGCGATGACCAGGCGGGGGTTGAGCTCGTGCAGGATCTCCGGGGACAGGCCCCATCGTTCGAGTGTGCCGGGGCGGAAGTTCTCGATCAGCACGTCGGCGCGGGCGAGTAGCCGTTTGAGCAGCTCGGCGCCTTCGGAGCTGCTGAGGTCGGCGGTCACCGTTCGCTTGTTCCGGCCGAGCATCTTCCACCACAGGCCGATCCCGTGCTTGCTCGCGCCGTGAGTGCGTGAGGGGTCACCCCGCTTGGGGTGCTCCACCTTGATGACATCGGCGCCGAAGTCTCCGAGGATCGTCGCCGCCAGTGGCCCTGCGAACAGCGTGGCGGCGTCGACGACGACGACGCCGGCCAGCGGCCCGGCGGGCGTTCCAGGCTGCTGGGCTTCCGCTGATCGTTCCTCCGGAACGATCTGCTCTACATCCACGGAATGGGCCTCCTCGACCTGCTGTGTGCCTGAGACATCGCTGTGTGCCTGGGACGTGTCCTGGAGTGCGCACCAGGACCTTGACCTGGGACATGGTTCGAAACGCACCCGGACGGGCGGTCACGCGCCCCGGGGCTTCCCAAGCTATTGAAACAGCGTTACTGTGTGCGGAACAAGTCCACTGTAGCTGTCGCACTCCGAAGGGGACCAGCCCCGATGATCTACCTCGTCTACCGGATGAAGCTCAGCTCGCGGGCACGTCGCGACATGAGGGACTTCTGGCAGTGGCTGGAGGATCGGGAGAACTGGTTCTACCGGGATCTGCCGATGGTGCGGGAGGTGCGGTGGTACTACAGCGTCGTCGGCGACGTGTACGTCCTCGAGAACTGGGCCGCGTTCGACGACGAAGCGGCCTGGGGCGAGTACCGCACGGCTCTCGCCGGCCTCAAGGCGGACGGCGACTGGGAGACACGACGGGTCGGCCAGGACGACTGGTGGGAGTTCCTCGACACGAGAATCGTCACCGATCTTCCGGTGCCGGTCGGGTTCCGACGCCAGGATAGGTGATCAGACCCATCCGAATTTCCTGGAGGAACAATGTCGCCCAAGAGCCGTGCCGCAACGGAAACCGACGCGCCCGTGCGCGAGAACACCGGACAGGCCATCGCGACGGTCGAGCGGGCCGTCGAGGTACTGATGCACTTCGCCGAGACCCCGTCGCCGACGCTTGGTGTAACCGAGATCGCCGAGGCGCTGGGCATGTCGAAGGCGGCCGTGCACCGGATCCTGGCCTCGCTGCGCGTTCGCGGGCTGATCGAGCTGGATTTGGTGACCCGGCGTTACTCCCTCGGGGTCGGCGCCATGCGCCTGGGCCTCGCCTACCTGGACCGGCTGGACATCAGGCGCATCGCCGCGCCCGAACTGATGGCGCTGTCCCAGCGCACCGACGAGACGGCGACCCTGTCCATGCGCACGGGCTGGACCCGGATCTACGTCGACCAGGTCACGCCGGCCCGCGAGGTAATCATGAGCGTCACCCTCGGTGTGCCCTACCCACTGCACGCCGGCGGGTCGTCCAAGGCGTTTCTCGCCTTCTTAACCGAAGAGGAAATCGAGAGCTACCTGGCGCAGCGGTCACTTGAGCCGCTGACCAGCGAGACCATCGCCGACACCGGGAAACTGCGCGAAGAACTCGCGGCCATCCGGAAGCGCGGCTGGGCCCGCTCGTTCGGCGAGCGCATGGCGGGCGCCGCGTCCGTGGCGGCGCCGGTGTTCGATCACCACGGGCGGCCGATCGCCGTCCTCAGCGTCTGCGGCCCCCAGGAGCGGTTCCGCGACGAGGTCGACACGTGCGCCGAGGCGCTGCTCGAATCCACCGCACGACTGTCCGGCCAGATGGGCTGGACAGAAGAAGAAAGGAGGTGACGGCCGTCCGGTCGGCCGGCCGTCGCGCGCATGTCCCGATACGATCTGCTCATCAAGGGTGGCACCGTCGTTCTTCCCTACCACGGAGAGGTCCGCGCTGACCTGGCCGTGCGCGACGGGAAGGTGGCGGCTCTCGCCGACGACATCGCCGCTTCCGAAGCCGGCGAGGTCGTGGACGCGGCCGGGAAGGTGGTCCTTCCCGGCGCCGTCGACGCCCACTTCCACCTCGGCATCTACCGCGACTTAGCCCTCGACGCCTTCGAGGAGACCCGATCGTCCCTCGTCGGCGGCGCGACCACCGTTGTCTCCTACTTCCGCACCGGCTCGCACTATCTCGAGCGCACGGGACCCTACAAGGAGATCTTCCCCGAGGTCCTCGACCGGGTGTCCGGCCGGTGCTGGACCGACTACGGCTTCCACCTCGCGCCGATGACCGTGGAGCAGATCTCCGAGATCCCGTTCCTGGTCGAGGAGCACGGCGTCACCTCATTCAAGTACTACATGTTCTACAAGGGCTTCGACCTCGCGGCCAACAGCCGTGACGCCCAGGCCTTCACGATGGGCGACGAGTACGATCTCGGCCATCTCTACCTGATCATGGAGCAGGTGGCGGCGGTGCAGCAGGCGCGTCCCGACCTGCGGCTGTCCCTGTCGTTGCACTGCGAGCAGTCCGAGCTGATGCGGGTGTTCATCGACCGGGTCCGCTCGCAGGGCGACCCGCAGACGCTCCGGGCCTACCACGAAGGGCGTCCGCCGCTGACCGAGCGGGTCGCCATCGGCGAGGCGACCACGCTGGCGAGCCACACCGGCACCAACATCAACCTGCTGCACCTGTCCAGCCAGGAGGCGATCGAGGCGGTCGCCCTCGCCCGCGCGTCGTACGGCGGGATCGACATGCGCGCCGAGACCACGTTGCACCACCTGTGCCTCGACCACGACACCCTGGACGCCCGCGGCGGGCTCGGCGGGAAGGTCAATCCGCCGATCCGCACGAAGGCGGACAACGAGGCGCTGTGGCGCCGGGTCGCCGACGGCACCGTCGACTGGGTGGCCTCCGACCATGCCTGCTGCATGGAGGCGGAGAAGGGCGAGGAACTGTGGCCGGCCCGTCCGGGCTTCGGCGGGACCGCCCTGCTCTATCCCGTCCTGTTCTCCGAGGGGCATGTGAAGCGCGGGCTCTCCCTGACCCGCGTCGCCGAGCTGGCCTCGGCCAACCCCGCCCGCGCGTACAACCTGTGGGGTCGCAAGGGCAGCCTCGCCGTCGGCTTCGACGCCGACCTCACCGTCGTCGACCCCGGCCTGACCCAGACCGTGACGGCCGAGCGCTGCCTGTCGGGCCAGGACCACTGCCCGTTCGAGGGAGTCGACCTCACCGGCTGGCCGGTCACCACCGTCGTCGGCGGGCAGGTGCGGTTCCGCGACGGCGATGTCGTCGGCGAGCCGTCGGGACGCTACGCACACCGCGGCTGACGGTCCCGGTTAAACGTCAGACCTATTGACAGTCGATTGATGTCGACCCTACTTTTGCCAAAACCCTGTTCCGGTTCGCGGAACAGGGTGGGTCAACTCTCGCAACACTTCCAGGAGCGTTCCAGATGAGCCCTGAGGTGATCATCGACGGGCTGTTCGCCGGTTCCGTCTACGCACTGGTCGCGCTCGCCCTGGCCATCGTCTTCCAGCCAACGAGGATCATGAACTTCGCCCAGGGCGAGGCACTGATCCTCGGCGCGGCGGTCTCGTACCAGATCGTGGCGCTGGAGAAGATGAGCTGGGCGCTCGCCCTCGTCGTGACGATCGTGGCAGCCGCGCTCATGGGCGTTCTCATGGAGCGCATGATCATGCTACCGGTCCGCATGTCGGGCTCGCGCTACGCGTGGATCATCGCGACGCTCGCCGCGGCCCTGATCTTCCAGTCGCTGTTCAACCTCGGCTTCTTCGACGTCGACGCGCTGCGGCCGGATCCGGTGGTCGCGGGCGGTTTCGAGATCGCGGGCGTCTCCGTCGAGTGGCAGGAACTGCTGACCATCGTCGTGGCGCTGGCGGTCATGGCCGGCTACGACCTGTTCCTGCGGCGATCGGTCTACGGCCGCGCGATCAGGGCCACCGCGCACAGTTCGGACACCTCCGTGCTCATGGGAATCCCCGTGCAGCGCATCGTCGTGCTCTCGTTCGTGATCGCCGCCGTCATCACCGCGGTCGCGGGCCTGCTCGCCGCGCCCGTGATCTTCATCGCTCCCGCGGTCGGCCTGACCTTCACCATCAAGGGCTTCACCGCCGCCGTGATCGGAGGCGTCGGATCGCCACGAGGGGCGCTCGCCGGAGGCATGATCGTCGGTCTGCTGGACACCGTGGTCCGGAGCGTGGTCGGCGGGACGGTCGGCAACTTCGCGGTGTTCGCGGCGCTCGCGGTGATCCTCATCGTCTTCCCGTCCGGACTGTTCGGCAAGCCCATGGAGGCACACTGATGGCAACGGCGGACCCAGCTCCCCCGGAACGGGCCGGTTCCCTGTTCGACACGGAGCTCTATCACCGGATACGGACCGTGGCCATGGGCGTCCTCGTGGTCGTCGCCGTCGCGGTGCTGCTCATGTGGCCGAGCATCACCGACTACTACAGCTACAACGCGTCCTACTACAACGGCATCGTCGCCTCGGCCGCCATCAGCGCGATCCTGACGATCTCCCTGAACCTGTCCATGGGATACGGCGGGATGCTGTCGATGATGCACAGCGGCCTGCAGCTCGCCGGCGGCTACGCCACCGCGTACGTCGTGGTCAAGGCGAGCGGTTCCTGGCTCCTGGGCGTGGCGGCGTCGGCGGCCGTCGGAGTGCTCCTCGCGGTCCTGGTCCTGCTGGTCAGCCTGCGGGCGACCTACCTCTACTTCGGCATGATCACACTGGCGGCCAACCTGATCGTGATCGAGGCCGGACGCGAGTGGGAATCCGTTACCGGCGGCATCGTGGGCCTCAGCGGCGTCGCCCCCAAGCTGGGCGACGAGCCGATGTCGAAGCAAGCCTTCTACTACGTGGTCCTCGCGTTCCTCGCGCTCGCGTACGTCGTGCAGCGCAACATCGTGCGCAGCGGCGTGGGACGGGCCGCGATGGCGGTGCGCGAATCCTCCGACACCGCCTCGGCCATGGGCATCTCGCCGGCCCGCGCCAAGCTTCTGCTCTTCGGCGTCTGCGGCGGGATCGCGGGCGTGTCGGGTGCGCTGTACGCGCTGCAGCTCGGGTTCATCAACCCCGACGTCGGCCTGCTCGACAACGGCATCATCTTCTTCGTCGGGCTGTTCCTCGGCGGCATCTCCACGCTGATCGGGCCCGTGATCGGGGTCGCCCTGATCGCCGTGCTCGTCGAGCTCATCAAGGACCAGGCCCGCTACACCACGCTCGTCCTCGGCGTCCTGCTGCTGGTCGCCATGATGGTGATCCCGCGCGGGATCGTGGGGACCTGGCGGGCGTCCCGGGCCGGTCGCGACAGGGTGTCCGACGCGGGTGACGACACGCTTCCCGACGAGGTTCCCGACGTCGTGCCGGAGGTCCGCGACGCCGCAGCCGAGGTGCCCGCGCTCGAGGGGGTCGGCCTCGTGAAGCACTTCGGGGGCGTGCACGCCGTCGACGGGGTCGACATCAAGATCATGCCGGGCACCGTGCACGGGATCATCGGTCCCAACGGCTCGGGGAAGTCCACCCTGGTCTCCTGCCTGACCCGCTATCACCGGCTGGACTCGGGAAAGGTGATGATCTTCGGTGAGGAGGCGCCGGCCGCCCCGCACCGGGTGGCGGCGGCCGGGGTGACCCGGGTGTTCCAGGTTCCCCACCTGTTCGAACGCGTCAGCGTGCTCGACAACGTGCTCACCGGCATGCGGATGAGGGAGTCCTACACGTGGCTCGGCGCCACCCTCCGGTCTCCCGCCTACCGGCGCCAGGACCGCGCCGAACGGGCGGAGGCGCGGGAGCTTCTCGCCTTCGCCGGCCTCGCGTCCCGCGCCGACTGGCCGGCCTCGTCCCTGTCGCACGGCCAGAAGCGGCTGCTGGAGGTGGTGCGGGCGGTGGCGACCCGGCCCAAGGTGCTCATCCTCGACGAGCCCGCCACCGGCCTGACCTCCACGGAGCTCGACGCGCTCGGCCGCCTGTGCCGGGCCCTGCGGGAGCGCGGGCTCGCGGTGGTCCTCATCGAGCACGACGTGGACTTCGTCATGGGGCTCTGCGACGAGATCACAGTCGTGGAGAGCGGCAAGGTGATCGAGCGGGGCGACCCCGAGCGGGTGCAGAGCTCCCCAGCGGTGCTCGAGGCGTATCTCGGCCGTCCCGAACTCATCGAGGAGACAGCGTGAGCAGCAGGTTGCTGGAGATCGCCGGGCTCGCGGCGGCGTACGGCGGGGTGCGGGCCCTCGACGGGCTCGACCTGCACGTCGACGAGGGCGAGTTCGTCGTGCTGCTCGGCCCCAACGGATCCGGTAAGACCACCACGATGAAGACCGTGTCCGGGCTGCTGAAGCCGGTGTCCGGGCAGATGAGGTTCGGCGGCCGGGACCTGGCCGGGGTGCCCGGCTGGAAGCGCCCGTCCCTCGGCCTGTGCCAGGTGCCCGAGGGGCGGCAGATCTTCCCCGACCACACCGTCATGGAGAACCTGCACCTCGGCTCCTTCCCCGTCCGGCGGAACCGGGCGGAGGCCGAGCGCAGGCGCACCGAGGTGCTCGACATCTTCCCGCGGCTGGCCGAACGCGCCGAGCAGCTCGCCGGGACGCTGTCGGGCGGTGAGGCGCAGATGCTCGCCATCGCGCGTGCCCTCATGGCGGGACCGCGGCTTCTCATGCTGGACGAGCCGTCGCTCGGCCTGGCCCCGCTGAAGGTCGCCGAGCTGTTCGGCTACCTCAAGCGGCTGCACGAGGAGCGCGGCCTCGCCGTCCTCCTCGTGGAGCAGCAGGCCGGCACGGCGCTCAAGCTCGCCGATCGCGGTTATGTGCTGGAGCGGGGGCGGGTGGCGGTGGAGGGGACCGGAGCCGAGCTCCGGAACGACCCCCGCGTCCAGGCGGCGTACCTGGGCCGGCTCCGCCAGAACGCCTCCTGACGAACCGCCGTCCATACGCAGTTCCCCCGCCGGACGAACCGGCGGGGGAACTTTTTTGTGCCCGGACGCGACGCGGGACAGGCGTGCCTGGCGACCCAGTCCCTCGACGGCGAGGCGGACGCTGCAGTTCGCTCCCGAGGAGGTCGACTGCGGCGTGCAGCTCGGGATGATGACCCACGCGATGTCACCTGTATGTCATCCCTGAGCCTTTCAGGAGAATTCCCGCGAATAGCTAAATATCGTTACATATGCCACTGCATCATCCGGCCCTCATCCGCGCGAAAGCAGTCCGGTAGGCGGCGACCATCGCGGAGCGGCCACGACGTACCCCCGGCCCCGCCTCTGCGGCTTATGGGACTCGGCTCACCATTCCCGGCCGGCGATCAACTCCTCCGCGTCCGCCTCCGCGAACCCGTATGCCGACGCCACGAACCAGAAGTCTTCGGCGATCGCCTCTCGTGCGAAAGTCTCGATCTCACTGCCGGCCGCCTCGAACTCCGCCTCCAGCGCGTTGAACTCCTCCGTCGCGGCCTCCGTGAGCACGTACAGCGCCGCCAGGTCCGGCGGCCGCTCGGCCTCGATCCGCTCGCAGAGCCGCAGGAGGATGGCTTTCCCCTTGTCGACGACGTGATTGGGAAAGTACTCGTCCTCGTACATGCCCTTGAGAAAGGCGTGCTCGGCCACCTGCCGGTTCGTCGGCGCCACCGCGATCTCCCATTCCGTCGAAAGCTCGGTGATCCGATGCTGCACTACGCCACCGACAACATCTGCCCGGTCTGGGGCGACACGGGCGGCCGTGAGCCGGATCCCTTTTGCAGTTGTGCCGACATATGCCGATACGACAGAGTTTCCCCGATCACCGTTGTGGATCTACGTCGACATGGGAGAAAACGGCATGGCGGGTCGCCCGTACGCGCGGCTGAAGAGTCCGGTCCGGCGGACGCGGGGGCCCCTGGCGCTGTTCTCGGCGGCGCTGGCGTCGTCCCTCCTGGTCGCGGTCCCCGCGGCGGCCGCCCCGGCGACCGGTGCCGGGACGGTCCTGGCGAAGTCCGCGGCTTCCACGGCCGGGATCGCGAAGGACGACCTCCTGGCGCGGCTCAGGGCCGTCCCCGGTCTCCGGGTGGTGTCGGTGAGGAAGGGGCGGGCGAAGGGCTACAAGGACTACACCCTCACCTTCACCCAGCCGGTGGACCACCGGAACCCGCGCGGCGGCACGTTCCAGCAGCGGCTCACTCTCTCGCACCGATCGGTGGACCGGCCCGTGGTCCTCTACACCAGCGGATACTTCATGCCGGAGAAGGTGTGGCTCCAGGAGCCCACCTATGGGCTCGACGCCAACCAGCTCTCCGTCGAGCACCGTTTCTTCGGCGCATCGCTTCCGAAGCGGAAGGACTGGGCGAAGCTCGACATCTGGCAGGAGGCGAGCGACGAGCACGCGATCGTCGAGGCGCTCAAGCAGGTCTACGGCGGCGCCTGGATCGGCACCGGGGCCAGCAAAGGCGGCATGACCGCCGTCTACCACCACCGGTTCTACCCGGGCGACCTCGACGGAGTCGTGGCCTATGTCGCGCCCAACGACGCGGTCAACGATGACGACCGCGTCTACGAGCGGTTCTTCACGACCGGGGGCACGCCGTCGTGCCGGGCCGCCCTGCGTACCGTGCAGCGGGAGGCGCTCAAGCGTCGCAAGAGCCTGGTCCCCCGGCTTACGGCCATGGCCAGGCGCGAGGGCCTCACCTTCCGCCGCACCATCGGCACGGCCGACCGCTCCTTCGAGCTGAGCGTGCTCGACTCCGCCTGGACGTTCTGGCAGTACTCCCGGCAGCAGGACTGCAAGGACATCCCCGGTGAGAAGGCTTCCGACGCCGCCATCTTCCGATGGGTGGACAAGATCCAGACCTGGGAGCTGTACACCGATCAGGGCCTTGAGCCGTACCTGCCCTACTACTACCAGGCGGCCACCCAGCTCGGCTGGGCGTCCCTGAGCTTCGCCCACCTCAAGGGCCTGACCCGGTATCCGGGGCTCTACCAGCCGAACTCGGTGCTGCCCGCGTCCCTCCGCTCCCGCTTCGACGGCAGGGCCATGCGGGACGTGGACGCGTGGGTGACCCGGCAGGCGAGCCGGATGATGTTCGTCTACGGCGGGCGGGATCCCTGGAGTGCCGAGCGGTTCACGCCGAAGGGGACGGACTGCCATGTGTTCGTCGCCCCGCGCGCCAACCACGGCGCGAGCATCGGCCACCTGTCCTCTCGCGACTACGCCGAGGCCACGGACACCCTCAGGCGGTGGGCCCGGCTCACCTGAGCGCCTCCGGGCACCGGATGGATCAGGGACCTGGCCGATTCTCAGAAGGCGGGAAACACCAAGGACAAGAGCAGCATCTCGGCACCGAGCACCAACAGGAACTTCACGGTGAATGGGCCGGGCCTCACCTGGCGCGTTCCCCCGTCCGGGTTCTGCAGTGCGTGAGCGGCCGCTCCTCTCATCTCCTTACCCTGTCCGATCGTTGCCGCGAACAGGGCGATCATTGTCGCGGCGTAGATCGTCAGGCCCCTCGCCTCCGAGGAGTCCGGTCCGGAATCAAAGGCCATTACAGCGACCAGCCCGCCGAACACGACGAGGAAGGCGCGGGCTGTTCGGGCGTCACTGCCACCCAGGTTTTCGGGGATGGGTTTCGGGACGATCGCTCCTGCGGAAACAGGATCACGGGCCCGATCTGGCCGGCCGTCCCGCAGACGACCGTTAGAAGCCCTAACAAAATGATCTACCAGTCGGGCCCGCGCAGCCTCACAGCCGGGATCTCAGCACGTCGATCTCACAGCCCGGCGCGAACGGGTCGAAGCCGTGCTCGACCAGCCAGCGAACCACCAGCAGGCTTCGCAACGACCACCACGCGTGGATCACGTCGAGGTCGACGTCGGTGCCATAGCCGGCGACGACGTCGCCGAGGTGCTCCTCGTGTCCGAGCGTCAAGATGGCGAGGTCGAACAGGGCATCACCTTGGCCCGCCTCGGACCAGTCGATGATGCCCGTGACCTCGTCGCCGTCGACGAACACGTGAGCGATCTGCAGGTCGCCGTGCGTGAATACCGGAGCCCACGGCCGGAGCGCGGCCTCGGCGACCTGGCGGTTGCGGGTGACCAGGTCGGCGGGCAGGACGCCGTTCGTCACGAGCCACTCGCACTCGCCGTCGAGTTCCGCCGCCAACTCGTCGAGGCCCCGGCCGGCCCGGCCGAGCCTGGGCGGCAACGGCGCGTCGTGCAACCTCCGGATGGCGGCGCCCGCCGCGGCCCACGCCGCCGGGGACGCGGTCGACGGCTCGCCGAGGCGGCCGAGCGCCGTCCCCGGGACTGCGGCGATCGCGAGCACCGGCGGCTTGTGCCACAGGACCTTCGGGGTCGGGACCGGCGCCAGGGCCATCGCCTCGACCTCGACGTCGATGCGCGCCTGATCGGCGTCCACCTTCAGGAACACGTCGCCGACGCGCAGGGTCGCGCGCTCGGAATGGGCGACGACCATTTTGACCTCGTCCATGGCGACCACTATCCCGGGGACGATCGGCGACGTCACCAGGTTTATCGCGTGCGATTGCGCGGCTGACCGCGTCCCGCTACCAAGCGGCCTCGTGCGCGACACCGACCGCTGACCAGGTCAAGTCCACCACTTTTGTTAGGAGCCCTTAGCGCCGGTTTTCGTTCCGATGTTCCTCGACCCGCGATACGCACGGCGCCACGCTCATCAACTTTGCCCTGTTGGACCTGGTCGGCAAGGCCCTCACACCGCGGATGCGGGACCCGACCCGGGGCACCCTGGGCCGGGACGTGTCGGATGAGATCCTTTCGTACATCTCGCCCGGCCACAGCGACAGCATCAACTTCTTCGGCCTCATCAATGTCGACGTCGAGGCGGAACTGACCAAGCTCGACACCGGCGGCTGGCGGCCGCTGCGGCCCGCCCAACTGCGCGAGCCGGGACTGACTGAGCCCGCTGCCCGGACGGGCTTCGGGCAGCGGGCTCAGGGCGTGCTGGTGCAGGGACGAGGACGTGGCTCGGCTGTCTCTGCTGGGTCACGCCCCATCTCAGCTGCCTGGGGTCGCTATGTGATCGCCTCGTGGGGCCCGGGGCAGGGCCTGCGGCCGCTGGGGCCAGGCAGCGCCGCTCGAGACGGTTCCGTCGACGTCGTGGGTGGGGACGGCGACGGAACGCTTCCCGGTGATCATCGCTGGTGTGTCGTGGGCCGGGCCGGTCATGGCATCACGACGAGTCGCCTGCCTTTGAGATCGGTTCGCTGCCAGGCGGTCTCGATGTCGCTCAGCGGGACCTTCTCCACGTCGAAGGTGAGCTCGCCGGACCGCGTCCACGTCACGACCTGCTGGTACACCTCGTCCATGGTCTGCGGGTCGAGCCCCTTGGCCGCGCCGTAGATCTCCACGCCGGAAGTGCGCAGGCTCGACTCGGCGAGGGCGAGCTCAGTGCCGGCCGACTCGCCGATCTGGACCACCCGGGTCGGCTTGCCGAACGCGAACGACCGCGGCACCAGCGCGCGCAGCAGGATCTCGCTGGGCCTGCCCCACAGGTAGTCCACGACGACGTCGTAGCCGTCCCCCCTGGCGTCGAGGTACGCCTGCGCCAGAGCCTCGTCGGAGACCGCGGTGTTGATCACCGTGTCGGCCCCGATGGCCTGTACCTCGCGCAACTGGTTGTCGTCGCGGCCGGTGGCGACGATCCGGCCGGCGCCCAGCAGCCTGGCCACCTTGACCGCGAGCCGCCCGGCGACCCCGGTGGCGCCCTGCACCAGCACCGTCTCCCCGGGAACGAACCCCCCGGCCGCTTTCATCGACATCGCGGTGATGGCCGAGGCCATCACGGTCACCACGGCCGGGTCGATGCCGTCAGGGATCGGCACGTAGGAGCCCTGGGGCACCACGGCCTTCTCGGCGAGCGCGCCGTAGGGCAGGCGGATGTTGCCGAACCCGACGAGCGTGCCGTCCGGGAGGGCGCCGATGCCGTCGAAGGCAGGGATCGCCGGAAACCGGCCGATGTACTTCTCGCTGGCGTAGTGCGTACCGGCCGCGATCGCCTTGTCGACGTTCTCGACGGCGACCGCCTTGACGTCGATGATCACCTCGCCGTCGCCGGCCACCGGATCGGGGAAGTCCTCATAGCGCGGGATGCCGCCGGCCTCGTGGAGCACGGCTGCCTTCATCCCAGCTCTTGACCGAACAAGCGGGCGATCCGCGTCTGCCACGCCGCCAGGACGCGAGGCGGACGGGCCGGAGAGTGGTTGAACCCGTGGTGGTGCGAACGGTGGTGCGTGAGCGAGTGCCGCCACCCACGGCCGTGCCGGGCCTGGCCCTGGTGGCCGGCCGGCCGCTCGATGTGCGCGGGAATCCCCGGAACGCGATGGGTCGCCCAGTGCAGCAGGTCGCGGAGCGAATGCCGATGTCTCATCGTTGCCTCCCCTGGCGCATGATCCTCTATCACCGATAGAGTACTCTATCGGTGATAGGGTTTGGAAGGGAGGTGCCGGAATTGGCTCTGGACAAGCAGCGGATCGTCACCGAGGCAGTCGCGCTACTGGACGCCGAGGGTCTCGACGGCGTGACCACGCGCAAACTGGCCGCCCGGCTCGGCGTACGGTCGCCGACCCTTTACTGGCACATCCCGAACAAGGCGGCCCTGGTCACCGCGATCGCCGAGGCGATTCTTGAGCAGCAGTTCCCCGAGCTGGAGCCGCCCGCGCCGGAGGAGTGCTGGCAGGACTGGCTGATCGGCCTGGCCGGGCGGCTGCGCCGCGCGTTGCTGGCCCACCCGGACGGCGCCCGGATCATCGCGGCCTCCCAACTGTCCCTCAAGATGGCCGCCATCTCCGAACTGGCGATGAGCACACTGGTCGGGCGGAACATCCCCTTGCGGCAGGCTCGCCTGATCGTGTTGACGGTGTTGCGTTTCACCGTCGGCTACGTCCTGGAGGAACAGCTCGGCCGCCCCGACGCGGACGCCCTGGACGGCTTCGACATGGCCGCGTACGCCGCGGCGTACCCCACCGTGACGGCCGGTGTGGCCGAGTACTTCCGACCTGGCCGCACCGTCGACGATCTGTTCCGCGATTGTCTGGAACAGATCATCCATGGTCCTGCCGCGCAGTCCGGCCCCACGTCCTGACCGGTCAGCCGCTCCGCAGCACCCGTTCGCCATCCTGACCGCACTGGCACTGGCAGACGTCGTGCTGCTCGCAGTCATCCTGCCCAAGCAGCCGGCCCCGGCCACGCGGCTGCGGGACGAGGTCCGGGTGGTGACTCGCCGCCCGGTCCTGCTCGCCACCGCCACCATCGCGCCCTTACAGGGGCTGATTCTGCGCCACGCGGGCGATGCCCCCACCCTGGCCGTCGCCGCCAACGTTGGTGCCTTCAACCTCGGCGCAGCCACCGACTCGACGTCGCCGGCCTTGATGCGAGCCGCGCCCTCGCGCCCGGCGGCTGGTACATCTCCATCGCCGACCATCCCCTACCGGATGTTCCCGGCGCGGTCAAAAGCTACGTCCAGGAGGACCAGGAACAGCTCGCCCATCTCGCCTCCCTGATAGAACGAGGTGAGCTTCGCCTGCGCGTCGCGCACCGCTACCCGTTTCACCAGGTCCGCGCCGCACATGAACGCTTCGCAAGTTCCTGCTCACCTTCTGAAGTCAGCGCAAGGCCCCCGTCTGTCCGGACAGTCGAATCCGGGCGACGGGGGCTTCGTTGTCGGTCATGCGATGATCTTCCTCTGCCGGAAGAGCGACAGAGATCCGCTGGAGCATCAGGGGCCGGACGGCCCACCGCGGTCGTCCCAGGTGGCGCCTTGCCGCGTCAGCCGAAGGCGGTGGTGCCCGGCTTGACCACGCCGAGGAACGCCGCCACCAGCACCATCACCCAGATCAGGTAGACGTACGGCAGGCAGGACCTGACCGACCGGGTGATCGCCTGCTCGACCTCCGGGCTGGAGCCCTCGGTCATCAGGCGGCCGAAGGCCGGGCCGAACGGGCTGAGCTGCCGGCGGATCAGCACACCGCCGAGGATGCACAGGCCGTAGGCCATGAGCTTGCCGCCCAGCCACTTCGGATTCGTCTGCACGCCGAAGGGCTCGGAAGCGAAGATCATGTAAATGCCGATGACGAGCAGGGCCGCGACCAGGCCGTACCTGACCAGCAGGTCCAGCCGCTGCACCACGCGGCCGAGCGGGGTGGCGCCGCGGGTGTAGTCGTAGACGACCAGGGCCAGCCAGCACAGCGCCGCGACCCAGACGAGTGCCACCAGCCAGCCGGGGAAGTAGTCCTCGCCGAACGGGCTCAGCGACATGAGCGTCACGCCGCTGGGCAGGAACAGCACGAGGCAGATCCGCGGCGCCATGTCGACGACATGCATGATCTTCGCGGCCACGGACCGCGCCGCGGGCGCGAGATCGGGACGGAGCACGAAGCGGCTGGAGTAGTAGACGCCGATGTCGCTGCCGAGCCAGTAGACGAACAGGACGAGGTGCAGCAGGATCGCGAAGCTGTACGCGTTGAGCCCGTGTACGGGCTCGATGGTCGTGGTGGGAGTCATGGGGAGAATCTCCGTGGATGCGACCGTGGCCGGGCCCCGACGGGCCCGGCCACGTTTTGATATGCGATGAGTGGTTGGTCGCGGCTGATCGTCCGGGGAGGACCTAGATGCCGTCGCCGTCCCAGCGGCCGCGGGACCGGCTGCGCACGGGAAGGGTGGACAGGACCGGGGCGGGAATGGGGTCGCCCGGCTTCCAGGGCCGGCCGTGGGCCCAGTTGTGCGCTCCCTCGTCGGTGCGCTCGTCGGCGTGCTCGAGGGAGGCGGGGTCCGCGCCCCAGTCGAGCGCCGGCGCGTCGTGCTCGTGGCTGTGGTCGTGCCCGTGGTCGTGGTCGTGGCTGTGGTCGTGATCGTCGCCGTGGCCGCCCTGGAGGCGGGCCGCGTCCAGGGCCTTGGCGATCGCCAGCAGGCTCTTGTCGGCGCCCTGCCCGTGCTGCACGTACTCGGCGTCGGGCTCACCCTGGTCGCGCTGGTACTGCCACGCCGCGGTGAGGTCGGCGATGTCCTTCTCGCTGCGCCGGGTGGGGCCGGAGCCGAGGTCGTGCGAGGACTGCGACCAGCGCATGCGGCCGCCCTCCGGCCCGTAGTTGACCGCCTCGCCGCCCCAGCGGAGCCACTCGTTCTGGGTGTACCAGTTCTGCAGTTCACCGTCGGAGCGCAGCAGCCAGGTCGTGCCGCCCTCCATCGTGGTGAAGTGGCCGTGCTTGATCCGGGCCGGCCGGAAGAAGTACGTGCCGACGTCCAGGGTGCCGAAGTTGTACTCCATGTGGCCCTGGAGCGTATACGCCTCCTCGTAGCAGGGGTGGTGGGCCAGCCGGTGGTCGGCCCAGCCCTCCTGCGAGTGCACCAGCCGGGTGTAGAAGCCGGTGACCGGGTCGACGTGCAGGTACTTGATGTAGAGGCCGGGCATGGGGCCGGGGTTGGGCACCGCGTCCCATTGCATGGCCTCGCTGTCGATGACGATGACGTCCTCGCGGGCGTTCTCCCAGCGCGGCGCGTTCAGGCTGTCCACACGGTCGAAGCCCGCGTCGCCGTACTCCCGGTAGTGCAGGATCCGGGTCCCCTCGGCGAACGTGATCGCGTCGGTCGGCACGCCCTTGGGCGCGAAGACGTACCCGCCCTTGCCGATGGTGCGCCCGCCGTACGTCATGGATCCTTCGACCACGTAGTACTCGGTGTTGGCGTGGTGGATGCCCGGGCCGCGGCCCCAATCGGTGTGGAAGTCGATCCGCAGCGAGGAGGAGCCGTCCTCCTCGTCAACGGACAGGCGCCGCTCGCTGGCCCGGCCCTCACCGTTGACGAGCTCGGCGCCGTGCCATACGTAGTCGTCTTCCTGGATCAGTTCGACGTGGGGGCGCACTGTGATGTCCTTCCGAAGATTTGATGCTCCGTGTTCCGCAAGCTGGAACGCCGTTTCTAATCATTGGAGCGTAATTGTCTGAGGTTTTGGGGTCAAGGGTTCTCAAGGCGTGAGGAACGGTCAGAGGCCCTCGTCGAGGGGCTTCAGGTCGCGCTTGACCACCTTGCCGGCGGCGTTGCGGGGGAGCGCCGCGACCACCTGCCAGCGTTTCGGCACCTTGTAACCGGCCAGGCTGGTGCGGCAGTGCGCCTCCAGCAGCGCGGTCAGGCCGTCCGCCCCGGCGGCGGGGGCGCCGGCGCGCAGGACGACGTACGCCATCACCTCCTCGCCCCAGGTGTCGGAGGGGACGCCTGTCACCGCTGCCTCCGCGACCGCCTCGTGCGCGTGCAGAACGTCTTCGATCTCGCGGGGATAGACGTTCACCCCGCCAGAGATGATCATGTCTTTCTTCCTGTCGACGACGTGGACGTATCCCTCGTCGTCCCGCACCACGATGTCGCCGCAGGTGAGGAAGCCGTCGTCCGTCGTGCACTCGGCGGTGGCCGCCGGATCGTCGTGGTAGCCGTTCATGAGGAAGGGGGAGCGGCTGAACAGCTCACCGGGTTCGCCGGGTCCGACCGGTTCCCCGGCCGCGTTCACGACCCGCAGTTCGGTCATGTACCAGGCATGGCCGACGGAGCCGGGCTTGCGACGCTGGTCGACCGGGCGGAGGTTGGTCACGATGCCGGCCTCGGTGGATCCGTACAGCTCGTGGACGCCGCACGACGGGAACGCCTCCATGACCCACTGCTTCAGCGGCCACGGCAGCGCGGCGGCGTTGAAGTAGAGCGTGTCGAGGCTGGCCAGGTCTCTGGCGGTCAGTGCCCCGCGGTCCAGCGCGCGGAGCATCTGCGCGTGCGTCGGCACGAGGAAGGCGGACTGCGCGCGATCACGCTCCACCAGGTGAAGCAGCGCCTCCGGGTCCCATTTGCGGAGCATCGTGACCGTGCCCCCGGTGTAGACCGGGGCGTAGCCGAAGGCGAATCCGGCGCCGTGATACATGGGCGCGACCGCCACCGACACCCGCCCGGCGCCGAGCCCCCATTCCAGCGCGGAGCAGTAGAAGGTCAGCGACCGGCTCCGATGGCTGATCAGCACGCCCTTGGGCCGTCCTGTCGTGCCGGAGGTGTAGGTGATGCAGAACGGGTCGAGTTCGTCGATCCGCACCGCCGGATCCACCGCCCGCGCCGCCGCCAGCGCGTCCTCGTACGGCCGGCCGGTCTGGGCGCCGTCGATGGACAGGGCGGGCAACCCGAGGTCCTCGATCGCGTCTCCGGCGATCGGGGAGAGCGCGTCGTCGAGGACGATCGCGCGCGCGCCCGAGTGCTCCAGGATGAACCGGGCCTCGCCGGTGGTGAGCCGGGGATTGAGGGGCACCATGACGAGGCCCGCCTTGGCGATGCCGGCCGCGATCTCCGGATACTCCAGCCGGTTTCCCAGCAGCACCGCGACCCGCTGCCCGGTCGTGAGCCCGCGCGAGAGGAGCGCGCTGGCCAGTCGGTTGGAGCGCTCGTCGAGTGCGGCGTAGGTGAGCGCGCGATCACCGTCGATCACCGCGGTGGCGCGAGGGGTGGCGCGGGCGAACTCGCGTACGCCGCCCGCGATCGACAGGGAAGCCCCGCCACGGTGGACGGTCATGTCACTTCCTCCACAGAAGACGGTGCATGGTTTGGGGGAGTTTCATCTGGTTCCCGATCAGATTCGCGGCTGCCACAGCGTGACCGAGACGCCGTTCGGAGTATCGGCGGCGGCCACGACGGCCCGGCCGTGCAGCGGATCGTCGGTCTCGATCGGCGCGCCGAGCACCCGTCCGCCGGTCCGGCGCACGCTCTCCAGCGCGGCATCCAGGTCCCGGGTGCGAACCGACCATCCGCTGTGGCCGAGGGAGCGGGCCGGCCGCTGCACCGCCCGGCGGTCCACCCGGTGCTCGCCGGCGGCCGAGGTGACCTCGATCCGCGCGGTCTTCTCCCCGGCGAGGAACGCCAGCCGCATCTTCGTGCCCGAGGGCAGCCCGGCGACGGTATCGAAACCGGGAGAGGAGAACACCACGTCGTACCAGACCGACATGCCCAGGCCGTCCGGCCCCCAGAACGCGACCTCGGCGTCGGCGTCGGGGACGTGGCAGACGACCGAGGTCAACTCGGTGAACGGGCGGCCGGGGTCGGCGGCCCACGCCTCGGTGCCGCGCACCGCGGCGGGCTGGACGAAGACGACGACCGTCCCGTCCGGGCCCGGGCACACGCCCTGAGTGACCTGCACCTCGCGCTCGCCCACCGCCACGCCGTACGTCGTGGGGGGAGTGGCCCAGGCCCGTCCCACCCGGCCGAGTTCGGCGTGCGCGGCATCGATGTCGCGGGCGTACAGGTCGATCCCGATCAGCCCGTCGTCGAGGTTGTGCGGAGGTTCGGCGGGCGCCATCGGCTCCGGCACGCGCACCAGGTGGATTCTCCCGGTCCCGGCGCCCGCCGCCGCCAGCGCGACCACCTCGACGTCCGCGGGGCCCGAGCCCCACAACGCGTCGGCCACCGCCGCCGGGACGGTCCCTTCCGAGGCGACCTCGAAGCCGAGGTCGTCGCGGAAGAAGCGTAGATGGGGGCCGAATTCTGTGACGCCCACCATCGCGGCGGTTATCCCCTCGACCAGCGGCTGCCGGCTGTCCTCGCTCACGTGATCCCCTTGGCGCTTCTTGTTCCTGTGCTCGGAACACTGTTTCAATCTGGTGCGGATCACGCTAGGCTCCCCGCCGACGGCCTGTCAACGGGCCTCTCAACGGGCCTCACCATGGGTCGAATCACGTCTGACCAGGGAGGAATCATGCGAGCAGCGATCTCAGGGATGCCGATCATCAACAGCCACCTCGGGGAATGGCGGGGCGAGTACGTCCACGTCGACGCGGATGGCACCATCGTCGACCGGCACGCTTCACACCTCTACTGCCGCGTCCCGGAGGACGGGACCTACGACATCCTGCAGACCAACACCTACACCTGGGCCGACGGGCGGCAGGAGGCGTTCGACTTCGGCGGCAAGCTCGACGCCGACGGAGTCTGCCACTTCGACACCGATCGCATCGTCGGAGAGATGAGCCAGGTGGACGATCAGACGATCGTGCTCACCTGGTCGTACAAGGACGACCCGAACAACTACCTCTACGAGCTGATCCAGCTGTCGCGCGACGGGCGTCACAAGTGCCGGACCTGGCACTGGATGGACGGCGACCGCCTCGTCAAGCGCACGATCATCAGCGAGACCAAGATCGGCTGATCGTCGCCGGCGATCCAGGAGTCCGGGGGGACGCCTGACGGGTTGCGGAACAGCGTTTCACAATCGCTTGTCGCCACTTCCCGCCCCGCCTTCGCACGGCTACTATTCCGGCCACAGAAACGACGTTCCTACTTGTGGAACCGGATGTCGTCCGACAGAAGTGGACCCGGAAATGCTGCGGTATGTCGTTCGTCGGGTCGCCGGCCTCGCGCTGGTTCTGCTCATCGTCCTGACGCTCGTCTTCTTCATGCTCAGGGCCGCCCCCGGCGGCCCTGTCGAGGCCTATCTCGGGATGAACCCCACCCCGGAGAAGCGGGCCGAGGTGGAACACCGCTTCGGCCTCGACCAGCCGATCTGGGCGCAGTACGCCAAGTTCCTCGGCAATCTCGCCTCGGGCGACCTCGGGAACTCGCTGTTCAGCGACCGCCCCGTGAGCGCCGTCATCGGCGAACGCCTGTCGGTAACCCTGGAGCTCAGCCTGGTCGCCTTCCTCTTCTGGGTGGCGGTGGGCCTGGTCGCCGGGGCGCTCGCGGCCCGCCGGCGCGACTCGTTCGTCGACGGATGCGTCCGTGTGATCAGCGTCGTCGCGCTGTCCGTCCCGAGTTTCTGGCTGGCGCTGGTGCTGGTCGTCGTCTTCGGCCTGTACGTCAAGGGCGTGCTGCCGTCCAGCGGCTGGACGCCCTTCAGCCAGGATCCATGGGACAACCTGCGCGGTGTGGTGCTGCCCGCCTTCGCGCTCGGTCTCGGATCCGGCGCGATCATCGCGAGAACGCTGCGCGCATCCATGATCGAGACGGCTCAGTCCGACTACGTGTCCTTCGCGCGGGCCATGGGCATGACCGAGCGGCGCGTCCTGCGTCAGATCACGCTGCGCAACGCGATCATCCCTACGGCCACGGTGATCGGGCTCATGCTCGGCGTGTTCGTGAGCGGCACCGTGCTCATCGAGAACGTGTTCAACATCCCGGGGATCGGCCAGACCATCGTCGGCGCCTTCACCCGGCACGACTACCCGCTGGCCATCGCCTGCACGCTGATCACCGCCTCGGTGTTCCTCGTCGCCAACCTGGTCGTCGACCTCCTCTACTTCGTGCTCAATCCCCGGATACGCGCCGGGTTCCTGAACGGGACGGCTCGCTAGACATGGTGATGACCCGGGTTCTCTCCTCGGCCGCCGGCCGGCGGCTGCCGAGGATGTCCGCGCTCACGTGGACCGGCGTGGTGCTGCTGGCGCTGTTCCTGCTGCTGGCCGTGTTCGGCCCGCTGCTCGCCGGCGAGCCCGACGCCCGGACCGGCCAGACCCTCGCCGCACCGAGCGTGGAGCATCTGTTCGGCACCGACCATCTCCAGCGGGACCTGTTCGCCCGCGCCGCGGAGGGCGCCCGGGTCTCGCTTCTGGTGGCGGTGGCCGCGGTGGCGTTCGGACTGGTCGTCGCGGTGCCGGCCGGACTGGTCGCGGGCTACTTCGGCGGGCGCTGGCCCGACGACCTGATCATGCGGGTCCTGGAGGCGCTCCAGGCGCTCCCGCTGTTCGTCTTCGCCCTGTTCGTCATCGGGATCACCGGAACCGGGGACTCCCAGTTGGGCCCGCTGCCGCTCACCTCGACGACCAAGGTCGTCCTCCTCCTCGGCGTCGGTTTCATTCCGTACTTCGCCCGGGTGACCCGGTCGGCCGCGCTCGTCGAGGTGCAGGAGGACTACGTCGACGCGCTGCGGGTGATCGGGGTGCCGCGGTGGCGCGTCATCGCCGGTGAGGTGCTGGTCAACGTGCTTCCACCGGTCCTGGTCCAGGCGTTCCTGTGGCTCGGTGTGGCGATCTTCGCGGAGAGCGCCCTCAGCTTCCTCGGCCTGGGAATCCAGCCTCCCAGGCCCAGCCTGGGCAACATCCTCGGCGACGCGACCAGCTACATGCTGCTCGGGGCGTGGTGGTACTCGGTCATCCCGGGCCTGGTCATCCTCGTCGCCACGGTCGGCTTCAACCTCGTCGGCGACGGCCTCGGCGACGCCCTCGACGCGCAGGGACATCGCTGACCCGTTCGCAGACACACCCCCCACCTCTGAGGAAGAGTCAATGACTGACGAATACACCATCCGCGCGCTCAGCCGGCGCCGCTTCCTGACGGCCGCCGGCGTGCTCACCGCCGGCGCGCTCGCGCTCGCCGCCTGCGGCGGAACGGACGACGCCGGCACGGGCGGGACCGCGACGGACGGCGCCGGCGGCGCGGCCAAGGCGGCCGGCACGCTCACGTTCGGCGTCGCGTCCATCTCCGACTACCTCAACCCGCTCAGCACCACCTCCAGCCGGGTGCACTGGATCACCGACCCCGTCGTCGAGTCGCTCTACACCTACGACGCGTCGCTCAACTCGGTGCCGCTGCTCGCCGACGGCGAACCGGAGATCTCGTCGGACGGGCTGACCTGGACGATCAAGCTGAAGCAGGGGGTCACCTTCCACAACGGCGACCCGTTCACCGCCGACCACGTGGTGGAGACGCTGACCTTCGTCACCGACCCCAAGAGCACGAGCGACTGGACGGCCTACTTCGTCGGTTACGTCAAGAAGGTCACCGCCCCGGACGAGCACACCGTGAAGATCACGCTGACGACGCCGTTCGGCGTGCTCCGCTCCCACCTCACGAACCTGCCCATCGTGCACAAGGACTACGTGAGCAAGACCGGCACGACCATGGGGACCGGTCCCTTCACGATGGACAAGGTGACCCAGGGCCAGCAGGTGACGCTGACCGCCAACGACGCCTACCACGGGACCAAACCGGAGCTGCGCGGCGTCGTGTTCCAGGCGGTCCCCGATCCCGCCACCCGGCTGGTCAACCTGCGCGAAGGCAAGATCCAGATCATGACCGGCGTCTCGCCGGAGAGCGTCGGCCTGCTCAAGCAGGACGACAAGATCCGGATCCACCAGGTGGCCGCCCCCAGCGACATCGTGACCTACTTCAACGCCGCCAAGGCCCCCTTCGACGACGTCAAGGTACGGCAGGCGCTCGGCCACGCGATGGACCGCAAGGGCGTGCGGGACGTCGTCTACGCGGGGACCGCCACGATCGCGCAGGGTCCGATCGGCCCCGCCACGGAGGGTCACGACCCCTCGCTGCAGATCTACGCCGAGGGGCCGGACCCCGAGAAGGCCAAGGCGCTGCTGGCCGAGGCCGGGGTCTCCTCCCTCGACTTCACCTTGATGATCACCAGTGACCCGGTGATGAAGAACATCGGGCAGGTGCTCGTGGAGGGGTGGAAGCAGGCCGGCATCAACTGCACCCTCGAGGTCCTCGACATCGGGCCCTGGGTGAAGAACTGGGCGAGCGGCCAGTATCAGATGGCGATGACCGGGTTCGAGAGCGGCTTCGGCTCCGGCCGCACCGCGTTCACCCTGCTCGGGCAGATGAGCTCACGCAATCCGCTGAACTTCGGCTACAAGAACGCCGAGGTGGACAAGCTGCTCGGGGAGGCGTGGGCCACCACCGACGAGGGAGCCCGCGCCGAGGCGTGCAAGAAGATCGACAAGCTCCTGGCGGACGACGCGATCCTGCTGCCGCCGGTCTATCCCCAGATGATCGTGGCCCAGCGCACCGACCTCTCCGACATCGACGAGAAGCTCATGGGCGTCAGCCGCGTCCCGCTTCCCCCGATGCGTTTCGTCTGATGGCCGCCATGACGGTCGCGGAGTCCCCGGCCGAGCCGCTGCTGTCCGTACGGGACCTCGCGGTGGCGTTCCGCACCCGTGAAGGCGAGGTGCCCGCGGTGCGCGAGGTCTCCTTCGACCTGGCCCGAGGAGAGATCCTCGGGCTGGTCGGGGAGTCCGGTTCGGGAAAGAGCACGGTGCTCGGCGCGCTCACGCGCATGCTCGCGCGCAACGCGCGGATCACGTCGGGGCGGATCGGCTTCGACGGCACCGACCTGCTGGCCCTGCGGGAGCCGGCGATGCGGCGGCTTCGCGGCGAACGCATCGGCCTGATCCCGCAGCGGCCGATGACCTCGCTGTCACCGGCCACCAGCATCGGCCGCCAGCTGCGCTGGCACCTGGACGGGCTCGACGACGCCGGGCGGCTCAAGGAACTGCTCGGCGGGGTCGGGCTGGACGCCCTCCTCGACCGGCTGGACGGCTACCCGTTCGAGTTCTCCGGCGGCCAGCTCCAGCGCCTGCTCATCGCCGTCGCCGCGCTCGGCAAGCAGCCGGACCTGCTGCTGGCCGACGAACCGACGACAACGCTCGACGCCACCGTTCAGGCGCAGGTGCTGCGGCTGCTGCTGGGGTTGCGCGACCGGGTCGGGTCGGCGATGGTGTTCGTCACCCACGACCTCGGCGTGATCTCCCAGATCAGCGATCGAATCGGCGTCATGTACGCGGGCCGGCTCGTCGAGGTCGCCCCGGCCAGGGAGCTGTTCGCCGCCCCCCGGCATCCGTACACGCGGGCGCTGCTGGCGGCGATCCCCGGCCGGCACCGGCGAGGTGAGCCGCTGCGCACCATTCCGGGCACGGTCACCGGTGCGAACCGCCTGAGCGGTTGCCCCTTCGCCCCACGCTGCGCCGCCGCCCTGGACCTGTGCCGCGAGGAGAACCCGGCACCACGTGAGACGGGGGCCTCGCTGGTGCGCTGCCACCGGGCGGGAGAAGATCTATGAGCGTCATCAGCGCCGAGCGGCTCAGCAAGCACTACCGCATCCGGTCGGGCGGTCGCGGTCCCGACCGCGTGGTGCACGCCGTCGACGACGTCTCGTTCGAGCTGGAGGCGGGCAGCACGCTCGCGATCGTCGGCGAGTCCGGCTGCGGCAAGTCGACGATCGCCCGGATGCTGGTCCGGCTGACCGAGCCGACCGCCGGCCGGATCCTCGTCCAGGGCCGGGACACGACGGACCGGCGCGCGATACAGCTCGTCTCGCAGAATCCCTGGTCGGCGCTGAACCGGCGCAAGAGCATCCGGCACGCGCTGGAACAGCCGCTCGCGGTTCACCGGCTGTATCCGGACCGCGCGGCACGGGCCGCACGGGTCCGTGAGCTGCTGGAGCTGGTCGGCCTCACCGAGGAGTACCTCGATCGCCGGCCCGGTGGCGTGAGCGGCGGCGAGCTGCAGCGGGTGACCGTCGCACGGGCCCTGGCCGTCGAGCCGCGGGTGCTCGTCCTGGACGAGCCGACCGCCAGCCTCGACGTCAGCGTCAAGGCACTGCTGGTGAACCTGCTCGCCGACCTGCGGCGGCGGCTCGGTCTCAGCTACGTGCTCATCACCCACGAGATCGACATCGCACGGCATCTGGCCGACCGGGTCGCGGTCATGTACCTCGGCCGGATCGTCGAGACCGGTGACGCCGAGCAGGTGTTCACCGACCCCCGCCACCCGTACACCCGGGCGCTGCTGGCCGCCGTGCCCGGCCTCGAGTCCCGGGAACCGGCGGCCCTGCTGACAGGGGAGGTGCCGTCCGCCGTGTCCCCGCCGTCCGGTTGCCGGTTCCACACCCGCTGCCCGATGGCCGTCGACGCCTGCGGGCGTACCGAGCCGGCGCTCGAGCCCGAGGCGGACGGCCGCCGGGTGGCCTGCCTCCGGCTGACCGAACTCGCCGCTCCCCACTCCTCCTGAACGGAGACGAATCCAATGAGCACGCACGACATGGCACTCACCCAGGCCACCGACGGCGGGTACGCGACCGTCCCGCTGGCCAAGGACGTATGGACGCTCGGTGTGGTCCAGTCCCGGGTGAACGCGGCCCCCGACCGGGCGGCCATGAAGGTGAACCTCGACCACATGCTGCACCTGATCGACAACTCGTTCCGGGTGGGATTCGGCGCGGCTCCGGATCTGCTCTTCTTCCACGAGTTCCCGATCAGCGGCTGGGACCGGTGGGACAAGGCCGAGACCGAGCGGCGCTGCATCGAGATCCCGGGTGAGGAGACCGAACTGATCGCCGCCAAGGCCCGGCAGTACCGCTGCTACATCGCCTTCGGCGCCTATGTCCGGGACCCGGACTGGCCGGGGCACGTGCTCAGCGTCACCACGTTGATCGGCCCGGACGGCGAGATCGTGGCCAAGCACTGGAAGTCGCGCAACGTCAAGGGCGTCTTCAGCGGCTTCGAGCTGTTCACCACCACCGTGTACGACGTCCTGGACGAGTACATCGAGAAGTACGGCCGGGACGAGGTCGTTCCGGTGGCCCGTACGCCACTGGGGAACATCTCCATGTCGTCCACCCAGCTGGAGCCGGAGCTGTTCCGGACCGCGGCGATCAAGGGCGCCGAGGTCTTCCTCCGCACCGCGACGGGCGGCTTCAGCGAGATCGACGTCAGAGCCACGGCCCTGCACAACCGGGCGTACTGCGCGATCGTCAATAATTCGGTGCTCGCGGCGGAGACCAATTACTTCGAGGACACCGGGGCCGGCGGCTCGGCGATCTACGGCCCGGATGGCGAGGCGATAGCGTCGGCCGACAGCAAGTTCGAGAAGCTGGTCCTCGGCCAGATCCCGATCGGAGCGTTCCGGGCCCGGCACCGCCAGCCGGACATTCACTGGGATCTGTACCGGCCGGTCTTCGACCGCTACCGGAGCCGATTCGAGCCGAACCTCTACACGCCCTATCAGCCGATCGGCTTGGAGGACGCCGGAAGCTATCTGCAGGGCAGGTCGCGCTGGCGCTGAGCCTGCGATCGACGATTTCCGGGCGGTGATTCAGGAAAGGCCGACCAGGCGGCCAACCGCAAGACGTGGGTCACGCGGTGGCCGCCCGGCCGGCCAATCGGATCAAGCAGTGGGGCGGTCTGGCCTTCCGCTTCGACAAGACCCTCGAGAGCCGTCTCGCCGGCCTCTACTTACGAGGTGCCATCTTGTGGATTCGAAGCCTCCGGCCCGCCTGAAGATCCGAACTCCGTGCACTCCTAGTCGAGGCGACGCCTGCCGTACAGGCTGACGGCCAGGATGACTCCGACCGCGGCGAGAACCACCTGGATGATCAGTTCGATCCAGTCGATGCCGCGGGTGTCGGCGACTCCCAGGGCTCCGGCGATCGCCGTGCCGATGAGGGCGGCGATGATGCCGATCACGATGGTCAGCCAGATGGGGATGCTCTGACGTCCAGGTACAACGAGCCGGCCAAGCGCGCCGATGATGAGACCGATGATTATGGCGGAAATGATGCCTGTTACGGCCATTACTTCACGCTCCCAGGGTTGACTGTCCCAGCTTGTGCCCTTGCGATCCGGTTCGACACATAACGAATCGGTAGCATGTTGTCCGCCACCGTGTTCGTCCAGCTCACACAGGCCGTCAGAACAAGCGCGCCCTCCGTCGTGGCGGGACGTCACGCTATTCGGGGCCTTGGGCCAGGTGCCGCGCTCGTACGAGGCGAGAGGCGCTCATCCGGTGCTCTGCTGGCGTAGCAGGCCGGCCAGAACGTCCTTGAGTGTGACGACGCCCAGCACCTGGTCGTTCTCGTCGGTCACCGCCGAGAGCTGGGCGCGCTGGGCACGCATTGTCGCCAGCACCTCTGCCAAGGTCGTGGACGCCGGGATGCGGGGCAAGGCGCGTACCGGTAGCGGACGGCCCGGCCTGTGCCCGTTCAACGCGTCCAACGCGTGCAGATAACCGCGCAGGTCACCGGGATGATCCCCCTGGACGGGAAAGCGGGAGTGGCCATACCGCCCGGAGTACTGCTGCAGCTGAACGGCATCCGTTGTCGCCGGGACGCTGACCACGTGGTTCAGCGGCACGAGTACGGAGCGGACCGGGGCGGCCCGCAGCGCCAGAGTCGCGATCATACGATCGCGCTCGTCCTCATCAAGCAGCCGATGCTGGCGCGATTCCTCGATCAGCGCCGGCAACTCCTCGGGCGTGTAGACGGACCGGACCTCCTCCGACGGGGGAATGCGCAGAATCCGGAGCACCCCGGACGCAAGCGCCTGGATCATGGCCAGCAGCGGACGGGTCGCCCGCGCGACGACCAGCAGCGGGGGCACCATCCACAGCGCGGCCCTGTCCGGTCCGGACAGGGCCAGGTTCTTGGGCACCATCTCACCGATGATCACATGCGCGGAGACCACGAGGAACAGAGCGAGAGCGAACGAGACCGGATGCACCAGTTCGAGCGGAAGGCCGAGCCGGGCGAAAGCGGGCTCGACGGCGTGGGCCACGACGGGCTCGGCGACGGCACCCAAAGCGAGCGACGCGAGTGTCACGCCGAGTTGGGCGGCGGCGAGCATGGTGGGCACTGTGTCCATCGCCGTCAGGACAGCGCGGGCGCGGCGTGAGCCGGCCTGGGCCAGCGGCTCGATCTGTGTACGGCGAGCCGAGATGAGGGCGAACTCGGAGCCGACGAAGAACCCGTTGGCCCCCAGCAGGACGACGAGGATCAGTGCGTCGAAGAGAGTCACGCCTCACCTCCCGCAAGAGGCGGGGCCGTCACGCTGATCTGCTCCACACGGCGCCCCAGGACCGTGTCGACACGCAACGTCCAGCCGTCGACCTCCACCTCGTCCCCGGGGACGGGAAGGCGGCCGAGGCGGGCCATGACCAGTCCCGCCAGGGTCTCATAGGGCCCTTCCGGCATCCGGAAACCCGTACGCTCCTCGATCTCGTCCGCGTGCAGCAGAGCGGGCACCTCGATGGAGGCTCCGGGGGAGAGGTGGGCCGGCTCGGGGGCCGCGGACTCCTCACCCGGCAGGTCGTACTCGTCGGCGACATCGCCGACGAGTTCCTCGACCAGGTCCTCGACCGTCACGATGCCGGCGAAGCCACCGTATTCGTCCACCACCACGGCCACCTCGGCGTCAGCGAGGGTGAGCCGCTCCTGCACCGTCGTCAGATCCAGCGAGTCGGGAACCAGAAGAGGCGATCGGCCGATCGCGGTCACCGGGGTGTGCGCTCGGTCGTCCGCCGGAACCGCGAAGGCGTCCGGGATGCTGGCGATGCCGAGTACGTCGTCGACCTCGTCGCCGGAGATCGGCAGACGCAGGTGACGTTCTCGCCGGGCGAGGGCGAGGAAGTCGGCGACGCTGGAGCTGTGCGGGACGGTCACGCACCGGGTGCGGGGCGTCATCGCCTCGGCGGCCGTCTTGTCGCCGAAGCGCAAAGCTCGATGCAACATCGCGGCGGTGCTCGACGGAAGGGTTCCCGCTTCGGCGGAAAGGCGCAGCAGGAGGCTCAACTCGTCGGGAGAGCGGGCGGAGGCCAGTTCGTCCTGCGGCTCGGCGCCCAGGCGACGAACGATCGCGTTGGCGACGGCGTTGCACGCCTTGATAAGCGGCGCGAACGCCGTGGAGAAGGCTCGTTGCGGCCGGGTGACCATCCGGGCCACGGCCAGCGGCGTGGCGAGCGCCGCGTTCTTGGGCACCAGCTCTCCCAGCACCATCTGGCTCACCGTGGCGAGGAAAATCGCAAGAACACCCGCCGCGCCCTTTCCCACATCAGCGGGAATCCCGGGTAACAGCCGCAGGACGGGGTGGAGGAGGTCGGCGATCGCCGGCTCTGCGATGACGCCCAGCAGGAGAGACGTGATGGTGATGCCGAGTTGGGCGCCCGAGAGGTGGAAGGACAGCCGCTGCAACGCGGCCTCGATTCCCTGCGCTCCCCGATCTCCCGCCGCGGCGAGTTGGTGCACCTGACCGCGCTCTACCGTGACCAGGGAGAACTCGGCGGCGACGAAGAGCCCGTTCGCCACGATCAGGGCCAGTGCGGCGAGCAGGAAGAGCAGATCAAGGATCAATCCTCAGCGTCCTCCCCTTGGACGAGCCGTGGCCAGGCTGTTGTTTCATCCTCTTCCCGTCACGCGGCGCTCGGTAGACCTGTGGTCAAGAAGCGACGGATAGGGCCCAGCGGAGGAGGAGCTTTCATCGACCAGCCGATGGAAGGGCAGCAGAAGCGGCACGCAAGTCGACTTGCCTGGTCGAAACGCGGCGTTCGCGCCTTGATGGAAGCGTCACGCGCGAAAAGTAGCACCTCAGCCGTGCCCGGGAAAACCGTGCAGATTGGTGAGGCAACGTTCCTCGTCGTATGTCGTAGGTGTCATCGCGGCTTTGGTCGGTACGGCGATCGCCGGCGTTTTCGGCGGTCGCCGGTGGGCCGGCCGGTGCCGAGTGGAAGGCGGGCAAGGCTGCAGTCGGCTGATGGCTGCCGGCGTCCCGCTGTATCTAGACTGGGCATCCGCGGGACCGGCCGGGACAGGAGATCGACAGTGGCGCCGAGTGGCTTCGAGGACCCCTCTCCGGAGGTGCTGGCCGAGGCCGCCGCGGCGTTCGGGTTGCTGGCCTCACCCGCGCGGTTGCACATCGTCTGGGCTCTGGCGCAGCACGAGAGCGACGTGAGCGGGCTGGCCAAACGAGTCGGCGGCGCTCTGCCCGCGGTCAGCCAGCATCTGGCCAAGCTGAAGCTGGCCGGGCTGGTACGGTCGCGGCGCGAGGGACGCCGGGTGGTCTATCTGGTGGACAACCAGGACGTCGTGGCCACCGTCCAGTGGCTGATCGGCCGATTGGCCGAGCGCGCGGGCGATGCCGAGACGGCCGGAGGGGCTCGTGGTCTGGGCGCCTGACGCCCCGCCAGCAACGGTCGGCGATCCTCCGGGCGACAGGCTGCCCGATTGCCTGTCGCTCGCCGATGTCGCGGGGCACACCCGCCTCGAGGTGCTGCGGTCGCTGGACAGCGGGCCGGGCGGGCTCCTGGAGGAGGAGGCCGAGACGCGCCTGTCGCTGCTCGGCGAGAACACGCTCCCGGAGCGGCATCCGGCCTCGTGGCCGCGGCGGTTCGTGCGCTGTCTCAAAGACCCTTTCACCCTGGTGCTGCTGTGTCTCGGGCTGGTCTCCGCGCTCATCGCCTCGTGGGGGACGGCCTGCGTCATCGTGATCCTGGTCGCCGTCACCTGCGTGTTGAGGTCCAACGGCGAGTATCGGGCAGATCGTTCCACCGCGGCTCTGCGTAAGCTCCTGGGCGCCACGGCGACGGTACGGCGACGGTCCGGTGAGCGGGCTGCCGGGCGGGTCACGTCAGTGGAGCGGGAGATTCCCGCCGATCAGCTGGTCCCGGGCGATGTGATCAAACTGGGGCCGGGCGACCTCGTGCCCGCCGACGTTCGACTGCTGCGCTCCAGCGGTCTCACGGTTCACCAGGCGGCGCTCACCGGAGAGTCGGCTCCCGTGGTCAAGCAGGCGGTCGACGTGCCCGAAGGCGCGGACCACGGGCACCTGTGCTGGCAGGGCAGCAGCGTGGCCTCCGGCAGCGCTCTCGCGGTGATCGTGGCCACGGGGGCCGCTACCCGCTTCGCGGGCGTCCACCAGCAGGACACGCAGAGGCTGTCGGCCTTCGACCGATCCGTCAACGGGATCTCCTGGATCCTCGTGCGGCTGATGCTGCTCGTTCCGCCGCTCGCCCTCGTGGCCAACGCGGTCCTCCGCGGGCGAGGGCTGGAGGCGCTGCCGTTCTCCGTGGCCGTGGCGGTGGGGCTGACGCCGGAGATGCTCCCCGTCGTCGTCACCACGGCGCTGGCCAGGGGATCGGCCACCCTGGCCCGCAGCCACGCCGTGATCGTCAAACGGCTGCCCGCCCTGCACGATCTGGGGGCGATCGATGTCCTGTGCACGGACAAAACCGGCACACTCACCCAGGATCGGCCCAGGCTCGATCGCTCGGTCGACCACGAGGGCCGCCCCGACCCCGAGGTGCTGCGCTGGGCCGCGGTCAACAGCTTCTGGACCCTCCATCTCGCGGACCCTCCGACGCCTGACCCGTTGGACGAGGCGATCCTCGAGGTGGAACTGGATCTCGGTGAGTACGAGGGGGTGGACGCTCTTGCCTTCGACCCGGTGCTCCGGATCTCCTGCGCCGTCGTGTCCCACCCCGCGCGTCCGGACACACACGTCGTCGTCAAGGGCGCCGTCGAAGACGTGCTGGATCGCAGCGTGCGTACGCGGGACGCCCCTCTCGATCCCGGGTCGCGCCGGCGGTTGCGGCGCCTTGCCGCGCGGCTGGCCGGCAAGGGGCTGCGGGTGCTCGCCGTCGGGCTCGCCGAGCGGCCTGGATCTCACCGCCCGGGCGACGAGCGCGGACTGACCTTCCTCGGGTTCGTCGCGATGCGCGACACGCTCGCGCCGTACGCCGCGGAGGCGCTGGCGGACCTCGCCAGGCACGGCGTGGCGGTGAAGGTCCTGACGGGGGATCACCCGGCGACCGCCGCTCGCGTGTGCCGGGACCTGGGCCTGGACCCGGGCGCGGTCGTGGCCGCCGAGCGGATCGACAGCCTTGACGACGCGGCACTGGCGGACCTCGCCCGCCGGTCGACCGTCTTCGCACGGTGCACCGCCGAGCACAAGGCGCGGCTGGTACGGGTGCTGCGGACGGCGGGCCACACGACCGGTTTCCTCGGTGACGGGGTCAACGACCTGCCCGCCATGCGCGCCGCCGACGTCGGCGTCTGCCCGCGTGACGCGGTGGACGTGACGCGCGAGGCCGCCGACGTAGTGCTCGCCGCCAAGGATCTCTCCGCCATCGGCGAGGGGATCGTCGTCGGGCGGCGCAGCACGGGCAACATCGCGACCTATCTGAGGGTGGCGCTGTCGTCCAACTTCGGCAACGTGATCGCGATGCTCGGGGCGGGGCTGCTGCTGCCCTTCCTGCCCATGCTGCCCGCCCAGGTCCTGGTGCAGAATCTCTGTTTCGACGCCGCCCAGCTGGCCTTCGCCTTCGACCGGGAGGCCCCCGGCATCGTGCGGCGCCCGATCCTGGTGCGCCCGCGGGACCTCCTGCGTTTCGTCGCCGCCTTCGGCACCCTCAACGCCGTCGCGGACCTCGCCACGTTCGCCGCGCTGATGTGGGCCGTCCCCGAGGCCGCCACGCCGAGCGGGCAGTCCGCCTTCCACAGCGGGTGGTTGACGGAGAACCTGCTCACCCAGGCCCTGGTCATGCTGCTCCTGCGTCCGGGCCGGCAGGTGTCCCGCCCGCTGAAGGCGGCGACCGGAGCGCTGGCCTGCCTGAGCCTGCTGTTGCCGCTTTCACCGGTGGCGCCCGCCCTCGGGCTGACCGCACTGCCGATCGCCTACTACCTGCTCCTCGCGGTCGTCATCGCCCTGTACGGCGCGGTGCTGTGGGCGCTCAGCCATGCGAGAGATCGGCGCAGGGATCGTCGTCGGCCGAGCGCATCGTGCGACTGAGAGCCGAGGGCAGCGCGCTGGGAGTGGGCGCGCTCGCATAGCTCGTGCCGAGGATCATCGTGATGCCGGGCGCCACGACAGACTCACGCCGCGCGCCGCGGAACAATCGCGCGACGGTCAGCGCCGGCTCACGCCCGCCGGGGGCGTGCATGCTCATCCCTGCACTCCCGCACCCAACGGTTGTATAGTTGCGCAATGTAGCAAGCATCGTGCGGCCGACGGCGATTGCGAGGGCGGGACATGCGGCCACGGGGACGTTCCTTAGACGGGACGCAACGGATCGTCGCTCTCATGCTGTGGGCGCTGATATGTCTGCTCGACCTGTATCAGATGTCCGGGCTCGCCATGAGCGTCTGAGCCGCCGCCTGAGGCGGCGGCCTTTCGCCGTTCGTCTGAGGGACCAGCCGCCGTTGGCACGCGGCTCTCGTATCTCCAAGAAGGATCACCTGAATGGCGCTGTTGAAGCGGTCGAGCACGTCGGCTTCGAGGGACGGGGGACGCATGTCCCTCATCGAGCACATCCGTGAGTTGCGGAACCGGCTGATCAAAGTGATCCTCGCCGCCATCGCCGGAACTGCCATCGGGTTCGCCTTCTTCGACCCGATCTGGACGTTCATGACGGGGCCGTTCTGCCGGCTTCCCGAGGCCTACAAACTGAGCGGCGGCGAGGGGTGCACGCTGGTCGTGCGCGGCATCGTGGACGGTTTCTTCGTCAACCTGAAGGTCGCCGTGATGTTCGGCGTGGTGGTGTCCGCCCCTGTCTGGCTGTACCAGGTGTGGGCATTCGTCGCGCCCGGCCTGTATCGGAATGAACGGCGTTACTCGCTCGGATTCCTCGGCCTGTCCATTCCGCTGTTCGGCGCCGGCGCGGCCCTGGCGTACCTGACGATGGACCAGGGCCTCTCCCTGCTCCTCGGATTCGTGCCCAACGGCGCCATCCCGCTCATCGACGTGAACGACTACCTCTCGTTTCTGCTGATGATGCTGGTGATCTTCGGCGTCTCCTTTCTCATGCCGCTGCTGATGGTGTTCCTCAACCTGGTCGGCGTGCTGAGGTATCGGCCCGTGGCCAAGCATCAGCGGATGGTCGTCTTCCTCTTGTTCGTCTTCGCGGGCGTGGCGACGCCCAGCCAGGACCCGTTCACGATGCTGGCTCTCGCACTGCCCATGGTCGGGTTGTTCTATATCGCCGTGGCGGTCATGTACTTCCGCGATCGGAAGCGGGAGGCAGAAGAAGCCGCACGCACCCAGGCCATCGAAGAAGAACTGGACGGCACCACCACAGCAGGCGTCGAATAACCGGTTTCGGGATCCAGCGGCACAACATGCAGGCACCCGGCCGTAGCGGCCCCGGGAGACCTCAGCCGAGGCCGTGCACCCGCTTGTACTCCAGGGCGTAGGCCAGCTTGCCGGGCTTGGCGTCGGAGTACGGCTTGCTCAGCTTGTCGAACTCGCCCTTGTTGGCCGCCTTGCCGTCGTTCCATTGGTTCAGCGCGCCCAGCTGGGCGGCGGTGAAGCCGCTGTCGACCACGTTGTCCTTGGGCAACGCGGTCATCGCCTCGGTCACTCCCTTGACGGTGGCCAGGTAGCCGGCGAGGTCCCTCTGGTTCCAGCCGGCCAGGTCGATCGGCTTGGCGTCACGAACCCAGTCGCCCCAGTAGAACTCCTGGAACGGCAGGCCGTTCTGCGCGTAGCCGATGTCGCGGCCGAAGTAGAGCAGGCTGCGGTACTTGTCGTCGGTGAAGTTGGCCAACCCCACGCCGGTCGGCAGCTTGTTCACCTTGACCGGGCTGCCGTCGGGGTCGCGCAGCCACACCCACTTGTGCGCCCGCATCTCGTCCCAGAAGTCCTGACGGGTGAGAGTGCTCAGGTTGGCCACCACCCGGAGCCGTACGTGCAGGTCGGCGCCGGCGTCGGGCGTCTCGAAGAAGGAGGTGAGCGTGTGGTGTCCATCGGTGAGGAACGGCTCACCCCCGGGACCGATCACGACGGTCTTCATGGCCGCGATGCTGTCCGCCGTCTCCGCGCCGACCGCGAGCTGACACGTGAACGAGGACGGGTCGTCCAAGCGGGCGCCGGGCGACACCGTCGCCGCCGCCACCCGGCCGTCGGCCTCGCACCAGTCGTCGAACTTCTTGTTGACCGCGTCCTTGCCCAGTGTGTAGCGGCCGAGCTTGTAGTACACCTCGTCATAACCCAGCGACGGCTGGGTCGGGTGCACGTCGCCGATCCGGACGTCGAGCAGGTCACCAGGCTCCGCACACAAGTACTTCGCGAACGGCGTGCTGCGATTGTCGTGGCCGCAGAACGACGGCCGCGCACCCGGCGAACCGGGCGCGGCGAGCGCGACCGGCGCTGAGACGGCGACGCCGACCCCGGCGACGGCGGCGAGGGCCGCCCCACGTACCGAGGCCCGGCGGGACGGAAATCTGAAGCGCATGGCACCTGCTCCTGGTCGGCGACGCGGATGTCCACGGTGAGGGTGCCGGTAATCAGCCAACCCGAGAGATCACGAACCTGTCATCCAGGAAAACCAGCGGCGAATTATCGCCTCCAGTGGCTGAAGGTGCGACAGATCGACAGCTGTCCGTGTGGCCTGGGTCGCGGCACCACTCGAGCATCACGTGCCGTTGTCGGCGGCGCAGGAGTCCTGGGTGGCGTCGAAGCCGTTCAGCGCCTCGTCGTCATCGGCCCGCGGCGCCCGCAGGCCCTTCCAGTCGTCTCCGATGGTCAGCACGAGGCGGGAGGTGGTCGCGCGGTCGACCAGCGTCGGAACGCCGGATTTCAGGTCCTTGGACAGAGTGAGTACGCGGGAGGCGCCGTTGGGGGAGTACAGAATCGTGGTCTTCGGATACGGCTTGCGCCGGGCGTCGCCGATCTTGACGATGTGGTAGCCGCGCTGTTCGAGAGCCGCGGCCACCTGGGTGGCCAGGCCGCCGCGGGTGGTGCCGTTGCGGACCTCGATGTGCACCTTGGAGCGGGGCACCTTGTTCTGCCCGCCTTTGACGCCCGAGCCGGCGATGTTCTTGTCGGCTGCGACAATCTGAAACAGCCTTCCGGCCTGCGGCTGCACCCACTCGACGCGTCCTGGGTTGCTGATCGAATAGCGCCAGGGCACGGTGATGAACCGGATCTGTCCGGCGGTCAGGCCTTGGGCGCTGTCCGCCAGATCCTTCATCACACCCACGGTGAGCTTGGGATCGGTGGTCACGGATTTGGTGGCCGCGTCGAGGAAGCCGAACAGCCGGGCGGGATCGGTGAGCGTCTGGCCGCTCATCACCTTCTTGACCATTGAGGCGATGAACATCTGCTGGCGCTGGATACGGCCGATGTCTGACCCGTCGCCCAGGCTGTAGCGCGCCCGGACATAGCCCAGGGCCTGCTCGCCCTTCAAGGTCTGCCGTCCGGCAGGCAGGTCGAGCAGGGCCTTCTTGTCGTGGATGGGCTCGGGGACGCAGACCTCCACGCCCCCGATCGCGTTCACCATGTCCTTGAAACCGGTGAAGTCGACCGTGACGAAGTGGTCGATACGAATGCCGGTGAGCGTCTCGATGGTCTTCCAGGTACAGGCGATTCCCCCGGAGGCGTACGACTCATTGATCATCCCGAGGTGTGGTCGCTGCCCCGCAAGATCTCCCTTGGCACGGCAGGCGGGCAACTGGACCAGTGAATCGCGCGGAAAGCTGATGATCATGGCGTTGTCCCGCTTGGGGGAGATGTGCGCCAGCATGAGCGTGTCGGTGCGCTGCCCGGAGATTCGGTGGCCGTACCTCGCGTTCTTGCCATCCCTCTCGTCCGAGCCGACGACCAGCACGTTGAGTGCGCTCGTGGGAGCCTTGGGCGGGCGGGTCGCGCTCAGATCATCGGTGGTGACGTCGATGTGTTTGACGTTGTTGGTCAGCTTCAGGTAGGCGCCGCCTGTGACGGCGACGGCCACCAACGCGATCGTCGCGAGGATCGCGACCAGCCACCACAGCCACCGCCTGCGGCGCGGGGATGGAGTATCAGCGGGCGAAGACGGCGGAGCATCGACAAGCCCCCTGCTCACGTGCTACTCCAGGAAGTCGAGCCAGGGCCACCGCACCTGACCAAAGCCACACCGTCGTCATTTGCAACATTGCGCAAACGTTGATGAGTGTACTGACTTTCGCATATGCCCGGAAGCGGCTCCTGCCTGGTCTGGCCCTTCGCCGGCGGGTTGGTGGGCCTGGCCTGGGCCGTCATGAGAGGCAGGCTCACGTGTCCGGTGAGGTGAGGAACCCGGCGGTAGCTGCCGGCATGGCACCGTGGACCGCCTCCTCGTAGTCGCCGACGCGTGGATCAGCAGGAACAAGATGTGACGAGTGGCGTCTTCGGCAGTCCACGGGCCCCGGTCGCGCACCTCGGCCGGCAAACCGAACCGATGGCCTGGCTCGGTCCTCCGCGGTCAGGAGTCCATCCGCCAACGGCCTCCACACTCTCCGCACGGGACCAGCCGACGCCCCCGTACGGCTATGCCCTGCTTCGATGGCTACCGAAAGCGTCGTACAGCGTCCTCTGCCGCAGGCCAGTTCCCGCGCAACCGCTCCAGGTATGACCGGGCCACCTGCCCGAGCTCTGCTCCTTGTGCGAACGCCTTCATATTGCCCGGCCCAGCGTTGTAGCCAAGAGCGAGCAGCTCATTTTTCGTGTACGGAGCAGGCCATTTCGCCGGTAGGTGCTCGGCAAGGTCGTGGAGATACCACGCCGCGGCCTCAATGGCCAGATCGGGGTCGTCGGGTAGCTCCTGCCATTCTCGGGCTGCGAAGTCACGCCCCCGCTTGGCCTCGTCAAAGGTGGCCTTGTGCATATTGGCTATACCGAAGGCGGCATCTGGCTTGATCTTCTGCCAGGCCCGCTCCAGCGCTGGATCATGCGGCTTGTTCGACTCGTTCATCAAGATTGCCATCAGCAGCCGTGGATTCACTCCGGCCCTGGCCGCGTGGGTGGCGACCTGAGCAGCGAAGTGTGCAGGTGTGCGATCCATACCGGAGCTGGAGGAACGCGGAGCGCTCGGCTCTGAATGCGGTGCCCCGGAATTGCCGGTCGCAGGGGATCTGGGGGGAAAGGGCTGGTGATCCTCCCCGCAGGCAGCGGTGAACCCGAACACCGCTATACCGACGGCCACTGCGGCGATGCCGTGACGGCCGCCTCGACGCTTCCGCATCCTTTTGACTCCTCACTCCACCGCTGCGAATGCCCGGCTCCCGAGACATGTAACAGAGAGACTCCTCAGACCCCGGATCTGCGTCACGGCCGACTGAAGGCGACGGAAGTGCGATACCCAGAAGGGCGCTGCTCGGCCCCTTGCCCACCCGGCGATCGTCGACACACGGGTGAGGACGACGGCGATGCGGTAGGCGGCCGCGGCCGAACCGGAAAAGCAGATGTTCGGTACTGTCCTGCTGCGTGTCACAGGGCGCGGACGTCGAGATTCCCGGGGAGCTATGAACAAGCTGATGGAGCCGCGCGAGGGCAGATCCGCAGTCGAGGTACTGCTCTCGCCCGCCGGCATCTGGCGCGCCGGGCTCGCCCTGGCGGCCGTCGCCGCCGCGCTGTTCTTCGTGCGCTTCGTGCTGGTCGAGGCGGGTTCGCTGATCGTCATGCTGGTGGTGGCCTGGTTCATCTCGCTGGCCATGGAACCAGCCGTACGCCGGCTTTCTGTGCGCATGCGCCGTGGCAGGGCCGCACTGTTGGTGATGACATTGTTCATCGTTGCCGTGGTGGTCTTCCTGGTCCTGTTCGGCAACCTTTTCGTCCAGCAGGTCGCCGTGTTGCTGGAGATGCTGCCCGGCGTCGTCACCGGTGCCGTCGACTGGCTCAACACTCGTCTCGGCACGAGATATGAGATCTCCGACATCCTCGCCTCCATCAACCTGACTCCGCAGCAGGCCGCCGAGTACGCGCAGGGCGTGCTCGGCGGTGTGCTGGGCCTGCTGGGGACGGTGACGGGGGCAGTCTTCAACGCGTTTGCTCTCCTGCTGTTGACGTTCTACTTGTCGGCCGACGGGCCGAGGCTGCGCCGGTGGATCGCGCAACTGCTGCCCGGCCGGTTCCAGCGGGTCTTCATCAGCGTCTGGGACGTATCAACGATCAAGACCGGTGGGTATGTCTCCTCCCGGCTGATTCTGGCCACTGTCAATGGCGCCGCCTCCGCCCTGGTGTTCCTGGCGCTGGGCATGCCGTCGTGGTTCGCGCTCGCGGTGTGGACGGGAGTGGTCGCACAGTTTGTGCCCAGCATCGGCACCTACATCGCGATCGCCCTGCCAGTGGTGGTAGGGCTGGTCTCGCCCCGGCCCTGGGTCGGGTTGGCGGCACTGGGCTGGGGGGTGCTGTACCAGCAGGTGGAGAACCTGGTGCTGGAGCCGAGAATCAGCGCGCGGACGGTGGACATCCATCCGGGGGTGTCGTTCGCGGCCGTGATCTTTGGGACGTCGCTGTTCGGCGTGGTAGGTGCGCTGCTGGCCGTGCCCGTGGTGGCCATGCTGCTATCGCTGGTCGAGATGTTTGTCACCCATCAGGAACTACAGGAAGCCCCCGCCGCCGAACCGGCGCCGTCAGCGGCCAAGAGCGAGGCGAGCTCGCCGAACTGATGAAGCGCAAGACGTGAAACGCTGAGCGCAGTGGCCCTCGCACCCGGTCACGGCGGACCCTCGTAGCCCGCCGGCGGCGTAGTCACCCTGCCCATGACGGCGTCGACTTCCCGCGCCGCGGCACACCCGCGCACGCCGAGCGTCCCGTTCTCGGCGCCGCGATCCACCGTTGAAGCAGGCTCCGCCGCCTCCGTACCAGCATGAGGCCCGCGACGATGAGCTCACCGGTGCCCATCAGGAAGGCGTCTGCGCCCAGCAGCCACACCACCGCAGGCAGCCGGGCCTTGCCGGCGGCACCGGCCGCACCGTCAACGCGGCCAGGTGATGTGGCGGCCGAGGTATCCGGCGTGGTGGAGGAAGGGGAGGCGATGGACGCGGCATGCCGCTCGCGGAGACGCCGCCGACGACATCACCGCGTTTCGCCGACTTCCCACCAGCAGCACTGGAAGAGGATCTGGTCGACCGGCTCGCCGGGTGCGTTCGTAATCACACCGTGACGATGATCGGTCTTGTGTTACCTGCTGTTAACGCTCACAGTGTTGGCCAGACGCCGTAGAAAGGAAGCCGTCGGTGGGATCGAGCCCGGAGCGTCGCCTCCCTTTGGGGGAAGGCGTGCTGAAGCTGGGGGATGCCGCGCCAGACGGTCGTGCCAGACCCCGAGGGAATCCGCGGTGCTGTCGGCGGTCCCCGCGTGGAGGTGCCCCTCCAGTGAATCGAGACTGACGGCTCCACCGGACGTGTGAGTCTCGCCGCCCGGCTCGCTACAAGGTGCCCCTCGCTCTCCTGCAGGAAAAGAGAGCAGTCCATGGTGGCGGCAAAAATGTTAGCGCTAACGCAAGGAATGTGACCGAGGAGGCGGGCCGGAGCTTGGCTCGCTGCCCATTCGTATGAGGCTTACATGACAAGGAATGTTAGCGCTAACAAGTGACGAGTCGCAGGAGGTTGCAAGAGGAATGGCATGGTCAAGGGAATCCTGAGGGCGACGACGAGCGTCGGGACCGCCCTCGCGGTCATCGGTGCCCTCGCCTCGGCCGTACCGGCGGCCGCTGCGGCGACCGGCCCGATTCTGACGTATACATTCGACCGGTTACCCGCGCCGGGACTACCGGTGGCCGCGAATGCGGTGGTCGAGGACCAGGAGGGTCACCACGACGGCGTCGTGGTGAACGCGGGCGCGTCCGTCGTCGCGGGCCCGTCGGGGCTCGACGGGGACCGGGCGTTGTCGTTGCCCGGAGGCGCCAACACGTCGGCGGCTCCTTTCGTACGCATCGCTCCGGGGCTGCTCGACGGCACCGCCGGCGACGTCACGCTCTCGGCGTGGGTCAAGTGGAGCGGTTCCCCGGCGTGCACCTGGCCGTACACGCTCGGCTCCGACGTCAACAAGCATGTGCTCGCGACGACGCAGTGCGGCAGTTACGGCTATGGCGCGATCAAGAACGGTGCCAACACGGAGGTGCGGGCCACGGCCGGCACCGCGGTTCCGAGCGGCACATGGGCGCATCTGGCGGTGGTGGTCGACGGCGGCAGCTTCATCAAGACCTACATCAACGGTGTGGAGGTCGGCTCCGCCGCGACGACTCACACGGCCGCCGCCGCGGTGGGTGCCGCGACCTTCTCCGGCTACCTGGGCAAGTCGTTCTACAGTGCGGACGCGTACTGGAAGGGCGCGATCGACGACTTCAGCGTGTACGCGTCGGCCTTGACCGGTGCGCAGGTCGCCGCCCTCGGCGAACCCGTTTTCGAGCGCATCGCCCAGGCCGACATCGCCGCGATCTCCCTCGGAGACACCGGCGCGGTGACCGGAAACCTCGCTCTTCCGGTCAAGGGATCGGGCGGGTCGACGCTCACGTGGGCGAGCAGCGACCCGGCCGTGGTGAGCCCGGCCGGTGCGGTCACCCGGCCCGCCGCGGGCTCCCCGGACGCGACCGTCGAGCTCACCCCGACCGCCACCTTCGGCACGAAGCCGGTTCAGGGTTCCGCCATACGGGTCACGGTCAAGGCCTGGCCGGCGGGTGAAGGCCCCGACACGGCCCTCGTGGCGGAGATCGTCAAGGCGCTTCCGAAGCTGCCGGCCTTCACCGCGCCGGTGCGCGGCAGCATCACCCTGCCCGAGACGGGTGGCGACCTGCCGGCCTCGCTCGGCGTGTCCGACGCCTCGCGTGCCGTGATCACATGGTCCTCCTCGGACTCCTCGGCGATCACGGACACCGACAGGGGAACCACGCCGAACGTGACCAAGAAGGGCTCGGTCACGCGCGGGAAGACGGCCAAGCAGGTCACCCTCACCGCGACCGTCACCGTGGGGGATGTCAAGGACAGCGTCGACATCGACGTCGAGGTGCCGGCCATGCCGGACGTCGACGAGTCCGACTACGAGGCGTACGTGTTCGCGTACTTCACCGGGGACAACATCGACGGAGAGAAGATCCGGCTGGCGACCTCGGACGGCAACAACGCCCTGAAGTGGCAGAACCTCAACAACGCCCAGCCCATCCTAGAGTCCACCAAGGGCGACATGGGCCTGCGCGACCCCTTCATCATGCGGTCGAAGGAGGGGGACCGGTTCTTCCTCATCGCCACCGACCTGTCGGTCGGCCGTGAGGGCTGGGGGGACCAGACGGTCAACGGCAGCCGGTACCTGGAGATCTGGGAGTCCACCGACCTGGTCCACTGGGGTGAGCAGCGGCATGTGCTCGTGTCCCCGGAGACGGCCGGCATGACGTGGGCGCCGGAGGCGTACTACGACGACACCATCGACGCGTACGTCGTCTACTGGACGTCGACGATGTACACCGACGCGTCGCACTCCACACATGACGGCAACGGCCCGCAGATCTTCTACGCCACCACGCGTGACTTCGTCACCTTCTCCGACCCGGTTCCGTGGTTCAAGGCGGCCGACGAGCCGGGCCTGGTCAAGGCCGGCGGCCTCATCGACTCCACGGTGCTCAAGGACGGCGACACCTACTACAGGTTCACCAAGGGCACCCAGGTCAGCGGTTGTGCTTCCCCCGACATCCTCGGCCAGAAGTCGGCCACGCTGCGCGCGACGAACTGGACGCTGATCGACCAGTGCATCGGCCGGACGGCGGGCACTCCCGAGGTCGAGGGCCCGAGCGTGTTCAAGGCCAACCCCGGCGACACCCATGGCGGCAAGTACTACCTGTGGGTGGACAACTACGGCGGGGTGGGCTACATCCCGCTCACGACCGACTCCCTCAAGGGCGACATCGACTGGCGCATCCCGCCCGTCTACTCCCTTCCCGTCCGGCCCCGTCACGGCACCGTGATGGGCATCACCCGCGAGGAGCGCGACAGTCTGGCCGGCGCCTTCGCCGCCGATCTCCTCGTCACCTCGGTCGAGCCGGTGAACGCCCCCATCGCGGCGGGCACCCGCACCCTCACCCTCCCCGAGACCGTCAAGGCGACGTTCAAGGACGGCCACACCGCCGAGGTCGCGGTCACCTGGGACGCCTTCGACCTGTCGTCGCTGACGAAGGCCGGCGACAGCCTGACCGTGAAGGGCAAGCTCGGCAACGGCGCCGCGACACCCGCCACAGTGGTGGTCACGGTGACGTCGGACCCGATCCCGCTCGCCTCGCTCACCGTGACGGGCGCGTCGCACACGCTGCGTACCGGGGCGACCTCCACCCTGAAGGCCGTGGTCAGCCCCTTCAACGCCACCGTCGCCGGCGTGAACTGGACGAGCAGCCGTCCGGACGTCGCGACGGTCGACGAGGCCGGCGTCGTCACGGCCGTCGCCAAGGGCAGCACCACGATCACCGCCAAGGCGGGGGACAAGACGGCCGGCTACGCGCTCGACGTCGTCACGCCTCCGGCGGACCTCCTGCTGCGCTACGGCTTCGACGACCCGTCCGCCACCACGCCGGGGTCGCGGCTCACCGACCTGTCCGGCCGTGGGTTCGACGGCCGGGTCAGCGGGGACGGAGCCACGTCCACCGAGGGCCGCACCGGGGCGGCGGGCGATTCGGCCCTGCGTCTCCCCGGCGGGACCAACGCGTCGACGGCCGCGTACGTGACCATTCCCCAGGGGGTCATCCCGCCGGACGCCGACGACCTCACCGTCTCCGCCTGGGTGCGCTGGGACGGGGCCGGTTCGTGTGAGTGGGCGTTCGGCCTGGGCGAGAGCAGCACACGCAACCTCTTCGCCAGCCCCCGCTGCGGCAACACCCTCATATCGGGAGTCAAGGTCGGCGCCGCCGAGGTCCGGGCCACCGGATCCGCCCCGTTGAGCACGCAGAAGTGGTCGCACGTGACCGTGGTCCTCGACGGTGGCTCGTCCATCACGACGTACGTCGACGGCAGCAAGGTCGACTCGAAGCCGACCACCTACAAGGCAGGGCAGCTGGCGGGGTCGGCGGGCTTCGACGGCTACCTCGGCAAGTCGCTCTACTCCGCCGACCCCTATCTGGGCGGGGCTCTCGACGACTTCCGGGTCTACGGCAGGGCCCTGACCGCAGACGAGGTCGCGCACCTCGGCGATCCGGACACCACTCCGACCGTTCCGTTGAGGGTGGTGGCGTCGTCGCGGTGTGTGGGGTCGTCGGCGTACGTGGCGGTGACGGCGGTCAACGGCGCGGACGTGCCGGCGACGGTGACGCTGACGACCCCATATGGGTCGAAGACGGTGGCCGACGTGGCTCCGGGCAAGCAGGCCTACCAGTCGTTCAACGCCCGGGTGAAGCAGCTGCCGGCCGGCGAGGTGACGGTAGCCGGAACCGCGACGGTCGGCGGGCAGCCGGTCACCACCTCCTACCAGGCCGCCTACCCCGCCATCAGCTGCGGCTAGTCCCTCGGGGGCGTGCGGCACGCGATGCCGTACGCCCCCCGCACCCCCCGAAGGAGTCCCTCTTGAAGTTACGCACATCGGCCGCGGCACGTGTCGCCGCCGCGGCCGCCACGTCCCTCACGGTTCTCGCACCACAGCCCTCGTCCGCGGCGAGCGCGCAGGCCCAGCCGATCGCCTGGTATCCCATGGACGAGACCACCGGCACGACCCTGCACAACGCCGTCTCCGGCTCGTCGTTCGGCGCGGCGACGCTCGTGAACGGTGCGACGCCGAAGGGCGGCGAGGGAGTGGCGCTCGACGGGACCGACGGCTACGTGCGCCTGCCCGACAACCTGCTCGCCGGACTGGACTCGGTGACCGTGTCCGTGGACGTGTGGATCGATTCCGGCCAGGCGACGCCGTACTTCATCTACGGGCTCGGCGTCTCCTCGACCGGCGGATATCTGTTCACGACCGGTGACACCTACCGTTCGGCGATCACCAAGACCACCTACAGCGCCGAGCAGAACACGAACAAGGGCTCGGCCCTGGCCAGGGGCGGCTGGAAGACGCTGACCTACACGCTCGACGACGCGACCGACACGGCCACCCTGTACGAGGACGGACGTCAGGTCGCCCGCAACACCGCGGTGACGATCAAGCCGTCGGAGATCGGCAACGGGGTCACGACCGCCAACTACGTGGGAAGGTCGCTGTACAGCGCGGACAAGTACCTGAAGGGAAAGGTGCGCGACTTCCGCCTCTACAACCGGGCGCTCACCTCGGACGAACTGGTCGGCGACCAGCTCAGGGCCGCCGTACGGCAGTTCACGCTCGGGGACACGAGCGGCGTGACGACCGACCTCGTCCTGCCGGACACGGCCGGCGACGGGATCGCGGTGACGTGGCAGTCCAGCGCTCCCGGCGTGGTCGACGCCACGGGCAGGGTGACGCTCACGGATCAGCCGGGCACCGCCGTCCTCACCGCCACGCTGGCGAAGGCGGACCTCACGGCGACGAAGACGTTCATCGTCACGACACTTTCACGGTCGGCCGCGGCCGACGCCCTGGCCGACGGGTACGTGATCCCGCCGGTGGTCGCGTCGGGTTTCACTGCGCCGAGCGCTCCCGCGGGCCTGACCCTCGACCTGAGCAGTGACGATCCCGCGGTCACCGCGACCGGTGGTGTGCTGACCGCGAGCGGAGACGAGCCCGTCGACGCGCACATCACGGCGAAGGTCACCGACGGGGACGAGGTCGTGGCACGCAAGATGTTCGCCGTCAGGGTGCTCCCGGCGTCCAAGGCGCGTTATGTGATGAGCTACACCCGCACGCCCACCGCGGACGGGAACAACTACAACGGCAACCTCGCCTACAGCATGCACCTCGCCCTGGGCACCACCCCGGCGTCCTTTCAGGCGCTGAACGAGAACTACGGCGTGTTGTTCGCCAAGGCCGTGCCGACCACCACGCTGGACGTCAACCAGATCCGCACGCTCCGCGACCCGTACGTCTTCCACCAGCCGGACGGGACGTTCGGCGTCGTCGCGACGCGGTCGCTGTCCTCCGGCGCCGGCGACGGCTCGGCCGCGTCGTCCATGCTCTACTTCACCTCCGCCGACCTGCGCACCTACACGGAGAAGGGCCTGGTCGACCTCGGCACCACCGGGGGCGTGAACCGGCCCCAGGTCACCTGGGACTCCGCCGCCGGGCACTACCTGGTGCGCTGGGCCGACGACGGCGGAAACCTGCGGTACGTGACCATGAGCAAGCTGGACGACTCGGGCTCTCGGTCCGAAGGACGTGCGGCGACCGGTGTCCTCCAGGCGCCGGGTGTGACCACGTCCATCACCGGCGCCGTGCCGTCCAACGTGATTCCGGTCGACCTGGACGTGGCGGACAAGCTGCAGGTGCGATTCGGCCGCATCACCAACACGGCGGTCGAGGTGCAGGACCAGACCGTCCCCGCAGGCCAGGAGCCGGCGCTGGACAAGGTCAAGGCGCAGCTGACCTACTCGGACGGATCGACCGCGCAGCGCGCCGTCACCTGGAACGCCGACGACCTCGCCGCCGTCGACACCGGCAAGCCCGGCACGTACACCGTGCGGGGGACCGTGAAGCAGAACGACTACCCGTTCCCGTTCATCGAGGATCGGGCCGACCCGACCATCCAGGCCTACAAGGGCAAGTACTACTTCATCGCCACGGACGAGCTCAACGGCCACAAGCTGCTGATCAGGGCCGCGGACACGATCGCCGGTCTGCGCACCGCTCCGGACAACGCGTTCCTGAGTACGGACGTGGCCAACATCAAGGGGTGTTTCTGGGCGCCCGAACTGCACGAGTTCGCCGGCACCCTGCACGTCTTCTTCTCGCCCTGCATCGGGCAGGACGCATGGACGGCCGTTCAGTCGCATGTGCTCACCCTTAAGCCCGGCGGCGACCCCACCAAGGCCGCCGACTGGGATCCGCCGCAGCGCGTCCTCAAGGCGGACGGCTCGCCCCTGCAGTTGGACGCCGCCCATCCCGGCATCTCCCTGGACATGACGTACTTCGAGGCGGCCGGGAAGTCCTACGTCGCCTGGTCGCAGCGCTACATCACGGGTGGCGTCACCGGTGACGCCGAGATCTGGATCGCCACCATGGATCCGGCCGACCCGTACCGCCTGACGAGCGCCCCGGTCCGGATCGCGACCGCGGAGTATGGCTGGGACCACAACACCGCGGCCGTCGTCGAGGGACCGTTCGTCGTCGAGCACGACGGCGTCCTGTCGATGACCTACTCCGGTTCTGGCGTGGGACCGACCTATGTGGTCGGCCTGCTCACCGCCAAGGTCGGCGCCGACCTGACCCGGGCCGACTCGTGGTCGAAGCTCAACTACCCGGTCCTGAAGACCGACACCACGATCAACGTGTGGGGGCCGGGACACAACAGCTTCTCCTACGACGAGGACGGCAACCTGCTCATCGTCTTCCACGCCAAGCTCGGCTCCGGCGGGTCCCGCGACGTCGCCGTGCGGCGCGTGCACTGGGCCGCCGACGGCATGCCGATCCTCGACATGACCAAGGACGAGGAGGTCGCACCGGCGCGGCGCGACGTCAAGGTCGCCGTCACCGTCCTGCCGTCCTCGGCGACCGTTCCGTTGACGGTGGTGGCGTCGTCGCGGTGCGTGGGGTCGTCGGCGTACGTGGCGGTGACGGCGGTCAACGGCGCGGACGTGCCGGCGACGGTGACGCTGACGACGCCGTACGGGTCGAAGACGGTGGCCGACGTGGCTCCGGGCAAGCAGGCCTACCAGTCGTTCAACGCCCGGGTGAAGCAGCTGCCGGCCGGTGAGGTGACGGTCACCGGGGCCGCGACGATCGGCGGGCAGCCGGTCACCACCTCCTACCAGGCCGCCTACCCCGCCATCGGCTGCGGCTGACGGCACGCGCCCGGGAGGCGGCCCTGACCGCCTCCCGGGCGCCCGCGAATCCGGCGGCGAAGGCGCGGCGAGGACGTCCGCGACAGACAGGAAGAGGCAACACATGGGGTTCGATCGCTGGCCCGGCCGCGGCGGCAGGTCCGCCGTGCTGGCCGCCACGTTCATAGCGATACTCGGCACCGCGGTGCCCCCGGCCGGAGCGGCCGAAGCCACCACCACCGACGACCAAGGACTCGTCGCCTGGTATCGGCTGGACGAGACCAGCGGCACGACCGCCGCCAACGCGGTGGCGGACTCGGGCGTCCCGGCCGCCACCATCGCGGGGGGCGCCGCGCTCAACGGCGCCGACGGCGTCAAGCTCGACGGCGTCGACGATTATCTGAGGCTGCCGAACAACATCCTGGCCGGGCTCGACTCGGTGACGATCTCGCTCGATGTGCGGATCGACAGCTCACAGACCACCCCCTACTTCATCTACGGCCTGGGCAACACGAAGGGCACGAGCGGCGACGGCTACCTGTTCACCACGGGTGACGCCTACCGTGCGGCGATCGCCTCGGGGGACTGGACCACCGAGCAGAACACGAGCAAGGGATCCGCCCTCGCACGCGGGGTCTGGAAGCACGTGACCTACACGCTCGACGACGCGACCGACACCGGGATCCTCTACGAGGACGGGGTGGAGGTCGCCCGCAACACCCGGGTGACCCTCAAGCCCGGCGCGATCGGTGGCGGGACGACGCTGGCCAACTACATCGGGCGGTCCCTGTATTCCTCCGACAAGTACCTCAAGGGCGACGTGCGCGACTTCCGGCTCTTCAACCGCGCGCTGAGCCCGTCCGAGGTCGCCGGCCTGGCCGGAACGCACGCGGCCGTGACCGGGGTGACGTCGCCCCAGCTGAAGGCGCCGGCCGTCATCGACATCACCGCGGGCACCGTGACGCTGCCGGTCGTGCCGGAAGCCGACCTCACGGCTCTCGCGCCGACCCTGATCGTCTCGCCCCAGACCACGGTCTCGCCCGCCAACGGGTCCGCTCACGACTTCACGCACCCCGTCGTCTACACGCTCACCGGCCCCGGCGGGATGAGCAGGACCTGGACGGTCAAGGCCCTGCCGATGCGCAGCCCGGTCATCCCGGGCTACTACGCCGACCCGAACATCGTCGTCTTCGGCGACACGTACTACATCTATGGGACGACCGACGGCATCGCGGGCTGGGGGAGCACGAAGTTCGAGGCCTGGTCGAGCAAGGACCTCGTCCACTGGACCAACCGGGGCACGATCCTCGACCTCGGCCCCGACGTCACCTGGGCGGACGCCCGCGCCTGGGCGCCGACGGCCACCGAGAAGAACGGCACGTACTACTTCTACTACTCGGCCGACCAGAACATCGGCGTCGCCGTGTCCGACTCGCCGACCGGGCCGTTCAGGGACCCGCTCGGCAAGCCGCTGGTGAACAAGGCCGACTTCAACAACGCGCAGCAGATCGACCCGATGGTCTTCACCGACGACGACGGGCAGTCGTACCTGTACTGGGGCAACGGCAACGCCTACGTCGTCCCACTCAACGCCGACATGATCTCGTACGACCCCGTGAAGGTGCAGCGCTTCACCGGGCTCACCGGGTTCCGCGAGGGCTCCTTCATGCACAAGCGCAACGGCGTCTACTACCTGTCCTGGTCCATCGACGACACGGGCAGTGAGAACTACCACGTCGGCTACGCCACCGGACCGACCCCCCTCGGCCCGTGGACCAACCGCGGCACGCTGCTGGAGAAGGACCTGTCGCTGGGCATCAAGGGCACCGGCCACCACTCAGTCGTCCAGGTCCCCGGCACCGACGAGTGGTACATCGCCTACCACCGCTTCGCGATCCCCGGTGGGGACGGCACCCACCGCGAGACCACGATCGACCGTCTGACCTACACCGCCGACGGGCTGATGGCGAAGGTGGTGCCCACGCTGGAGAGCGTCGACCCCGTCGAGGTCCCCGGCCCGTCCCGCCTTCCCCTGACCGTGGCGGCGTCGTCACGGTGCGTGGGGTCGTCGGCGTACGTGGCGGTGACGGCGGTCAACGGCGCCGACGTGCCGGCGACAGTGACGCTGACGACGCCGTACGGGTCGAAGACGGTGGCCGACGTGGCTGCGGGCAAGCAGGCCTACCAGTCGTTCAACGCCCGGGTGCGGCAGCTGCCGGCCGGTGAGGTCACGATCACCGGGGCCGCGACGGTCGGCGGGAAGCCCGTCACCACCTCCTACCAGGCCGCCTACCCCGCCGTCGCCTGTTGACGAGGGCAGGGACACGTCCCGCGCCCCGCACGAACCGCAAGGAAAGGAACATCGTGAGAATCAGGCGTGTCATCGGCATGGCCGCCGCCGTTTTAGCCGCCGGCACAGCCGCGCTGACCGGCCCGACGTCCGCGCTGGCGGCGGGTTCCGCCTCGAACGACGGCCTCGTCGCGTGGTACCCGCTGAAGGAGACCAGCGGGACGGCGGCGGCCAACGCGGCGTCCGGGTCGGCGTTCGGCGCGGCCGCCGTGGCCGGCGGGGGAGTGCGCACCGCCCAAGGCGTGCAGCTGGACGGCGTCGACGACTACGTCGACCTGCCGCACAATCTGCTCGCCGGGCTGACCGACCTCACCGTGAGCGTCGACGTGCTGGTCGACGCCGCGCAGGCCACGCCCTACTTCATCTACGGCCTGGGCAACACGAGCGGCACGAGCGGCAACGGCTACCTGTTCACCACGGGTGACGCCTACCGGTCCTCCATCACCACCGGGAACTACCGGACCGAACAGACGGTGACCAAGGGATCGGCCCTCACCCGCGGCGTCTGGAAGACCCTGACGTACTCGCTGTCGGGCACCACGGCGACGCTGTACGAGGACGGCGCGCAGGTCGGCCAGAACACCGGCGTCACCATCGACCCGCAGGAGATCGGCGCGGGCGTGACCACCGCGAACTACATCGGCCGTTCCCTCTACTCGGGTGACAAATACCTGAAGGGGCAGGTCCGCGACTTCCGCCTGTACAACCGTGCGCTCAGCTCCGCCGAGGTCGCCGACCTGGCCTCCGCCACTGCCACGGCGGCGGCCGAGGCGGACGCGAACGCCCTCGACCTCGGCGACACGACGAGCGTGGCCGGCGACCTCGCACTTCCCGCCAAGGGCGCGCAGGGCTCGGCGATCACCTGGGCGTCGAGCGACCCGGCGGCCGTCACCGCCGCGGGGAAGGTCACCCGTCCCCCGTACGGAGCGGAGCCGGCGACCGCGACGCTCACCGCCACGGTCACCCGCGGCGTGGTCACCCGCACCAGGACCTTCCCGGTCACCGTCCTGCCGGAGCTCAGCGACGCCCAGACCGTCGCGTACGCCCTCGACCACGTCACGGTCAAGGACATCGGCGACGTGCGGGGGAACCTCAACCTGCCGGCCAGTCTCGCCGGGGTGACCCTGACCTGGACGTCGTCGAACCCAGACATCATCACCGGCACCGGCGAGGTCAGCCGGCCGGCCGCGGGCAAGGCGGCCGCGACCGTCACCCTGACCGTCAAGGGCGAGAAGGGCGGCGCCTCGGCCACCCGGGACATCGCCGCCACGGTGCCCGCCCTGCCCAAGGCGGAAAAGCCCTTCGGCTACCTTCTGGCGCACTTCGTCGAGGACGCCAACGGATACAAGGAGAAGGTCTACTTCTCGCTCAGCCGCGGTGAGGACCCGACGCGGTGGTACCGCCTTAACAACGGCGAGGCCGCCCTCACGTCCAACCTGGGAACGACCGGCATCCGCGACCCCTACCTCGTGCGGTCCCCGGAAGGCGACAAGTTCTACATCGTCGCCACCGACCTGAGGATTTTCGGCGGAGACAACGCCGGGTGGGGAGTCTGGGGTTCCAAGGGCAGCCGATCGTTGGTGGTGTGGGAGTCCACCGACCTCGTCCACTGGTCCGAGCCCCGGCTGGCCGAGGTGGCGCCCCCGAGCGCCGGCATGGCCTGGGCGCCCGAGGTCGTCTACGACGAGGACAAGGGCGACTACGTGGTGTTCTGGGCCTCCAACCTCTTCGACCAGGCCACCGACCCCAACCACACCGGCTCCACCTACAGCCGGATCCTCTACGCGCGGACGAGGGACTTCACGGAGTTCACCCCCGCCAAGGTCCTGCTGGACACCGGCAGCGCGACCATCGACACCACGATGATCAAGGCGGGCGGCAAGATCTACCGGTTCCACAAGGACAACGGGCCCACCAACCTGAAGGTGTACGGCGATGTCGGGTCCGGCATCCTCGCCGACGACTTCACGATGATCAAGTCACACATCGGCGAGGCGCAGTACGGCGGCTCGGTGGAAGGGCCGCTGGTCTTCAAGGACAGCTACGCCGACAAGTGGTACCTGTGGGTCGACCGGTACGGCTCGGTCCAGGGCTACGCGCCGCTCGTTTCCACGGACATCGCGAAGGGCGATTGGGCGGCGCCCAGCGGAACCTTCGAGCTGCCCGCCAACACCAAGCACGGCGCCGTGATCGCCCTGCGCGGCGGCGAGTGGGAGCGCCTCGCCGGCCTGCACACGACGAGCGTCGAGGGGGTCGCGGCGCAGACCGATGTCGGCGTCTCGCCGGCCCTGCCGGACGCGGTGACCGTGCACCTCAGCGACGAAAGCACGCAACAGCGCAAGGTCACCTGGAACGCCATCGACCCGGAGGATCTCGCCACCGCCGGCACCTTCACCGTCAAGGGCGATGTCATCGGCACCGACGTCGCGGCCACCGCGACGATCACCGTGATCGGATCCTCCCCCTCCGTCCCGCTGACCGTGACCGCCTCGTCGAGGTGCGTGGGGTCGTCGGCGTACGTGGCGGTGACGGCGGTCAACGCTGCGGATGTGCCGGCGTCGGTGACGTTGTCGACGCCGTACGGGTCGAAGACGGTCGCCGATGTGGCTCCGGGCAAGCAGGCCTACCAGTCGTTCAACGCCCGCACCGGGCAGCTCGCGGCGGGCGCGGTGAAGGTGACCGGGACCGCCAGGATCGGCGGGAAGCACGTCACCTCGTCCTTCGACGCCACGTACTCCGCGATCGGCTGCGGGTGACCGAGTAGCGGCGTCAGGGCGAACGCCGTCGCCTGGGTGTCATGACCCCACCGGGGCCGGCCGAGCCCGGTCGGCCCCGGCACGCGGAAACGGAGAAACAAAGTGCTCATGCCCAAAAGGGCGACTGCCCGCAGACCCCCATCGCACGGCCGCCGCGCCGGATCGATAGGCCGTTAACGTTAACATTTTCGCAACGCGCCTCTTGCTCCGATCACCTGCTTTATACCCTGTGGATCACGCTGATGTGTGTTAGCGCTAACAGGGGTTCTCGTCTTGCCACCCCCCGAAGAAACGGAACGATCATGGCAATACCCCTCGACAGGCGGTCCTTCCTCCGTACCGCCGCCCTCGCCGGCGCGGCACCCCTTGTCGGCTCGCTTCTCCCCACACAGGTCGCTATGGCGGTCACGGCGACCGGGGGCGCGCTCCCGGCGCCGGCGGCCTGGGCGCTGCGGCCGTTCGCGTTGAGCGACGTGTCGCTCGGTGAGGGGATCTTCGCCGCCAAGCGGAAGCTGATGCTCGACTACGGGCGCGGTTACGACGTGGACCGGTTGCTGCAGGTGTTCCGGGCCAACGCCGGCCTGTCCACGCGCGGCGCGGTCGCGCCCGGCGGCTGGGAGGGGCTGGACGGTGAGGCCAACGGCAACCTGCGCGGCCACTACACCGGGCACTTCCTCACGATGCTGTCCCAGGCGTACGGCAGCACGGGGGAGGAGGTCTACGCCGAGAAGATCCGTTACATGATCGGGGCGCTGACCGAGGTGCGCGAGGCGCTGCGGAAGGACCCGGCGGTGCTGAGCGTGCCGGGCAGGTTCGGCACGGCGGCGGAGAACGTGCGCGGCTCCTACCAGTACGTCGACCTGCCCGCCACGGTCCTCGGGGGCTCGGCCGCCATAACGATCTCGGCGTGGGTGAAGCCCACGCACGGCGCGAACTGGGCGCGGGTGTTCGACTTCGGCAACGACACCACCCGCTACATGTACCTGGCCGTGCGCAACGCCTCCGGCGCGCCGCGCTTCGCCATCACGACCGGCGGGGCCGGCGGCGAGCAGGCCGTCAACGGCACCGCCGCGCTGCCGCTGAACGAGTGGAGCCACATCGCGGTGACGATCGCGGGCACCACCGGCACGCTGTACGTCAACGGCGCGGTGGCCGGGACGAACACCGCGATGAGTCTCAACCCGGCCGCGCTCGGCACGCTGAAGAACAATTGGCTCGGCCGCTCGCTCTACTCCGCCGATCCGGTGTTCGCCGGGGCGTTCGACCAGGTGAACATCTGGTCGCGGGCGCTGGGCGCCGAGGAGATCCGCGCCCTGCAGGACGCCGCGGCCGCCCAATCGCCGGTGGGCAGGGGAGACCTCGCGTCGTACGACTTCGACGAGACCTCCGGGGGCGCGTTCGCCGACGCCTCCGGCCGCGGCCAGAACGCCACGCTGCGCCGCACCTGGGGCGGGCCGAGCCACCCCGGCTTCCTCGCCGCCTACCCCGAGACGCAGTTCATCACGCTGGAGACGATGACGTCCGGCAACTACTCGGTGGTGTGGGCGCCGTACTACACGGCGCACAAGATCCTGCGCGGCATCGTCGAGGCGTACCTCAACACCGGCGACGAGCGGGCGCTGGACCTCGCGTCCGGGATGTGCGACTGGATGTACTCCCGGTTGTCGAAGCTGCCGAAGAGCACGTTGCAGCGGATGTGGGGCATCTTCTCCAGCGGTGAGTTCGGCGGGATCGCCGAGGCGATCTGCGACGTCCACACGATCACCGGCAAGCCCGAGCATCTCGCGCTGGCCAAGCTGTTCGACCTCGACAAGCTGATCGACGCCTGCGCAGCCGGCACCGACGTGCTGAACGGGATCCACGCCAACCAGCACATCCCGATCCTGACCGGCCTGGTCCGGCTGTACGACGAGACCGGCGAGGAGCGCTATCTGTCGGCGGCGCGGAATTTCTGGGGGATGGTCGTGCCGCCGAGGATGTACAGCATCGGCGGCACCAGCACCGGCGAGTTCTTCCGGGCGGCCGGCAGCATCGCCGGCACGCTCAGCGACACCAACGCCGAGACCTGCTGCGCCTACAACATGCTGAAGCTGAGCCGCGTGCTGTTCCTGCACGAGCAGGACCCCAAATACATGGACTACTACGAGCGTGCCCTGTTCAACCAGGTCCTCGGCTCCAAACAGGACAAGGCGGACGCCGAAAAGCCGCTGGCGACCTATTTCATCGGACTGGTCCCCGGCCACGTGCGCGACTACACGCCAAAGCAGGGCACGACCTGCTGCGAGGGCACCGGCATGGAGAGCGCCACCAAATACCAGGACACGATCTACTTTGTAAAGGCGGACGGCAGTGGCCTGTACGTCAACCTCTACAGCCCGTCCACACTGACCTGGGCCGACAAGGGCATCACCGTCGTCCAGAAGACCGCCTACCCCGTCGAGCAGGGCTCGACGCTGACCATCAAGGGGTCGGCCCGGTTCGACCTGCACCTGCGGGTGCCGTCCTGGGCGAGCGACGGCTTCACCGTGAAGGTCAACGACGAGGTCGTGCAGGGCCCGGCCGAGCCCGGGACGTACTTCACCGTCTCGCGGAACTGGCGCGACGGCGACACGGTGCGCGTCGAGATCCCGTTCCGGCTGCGGGTGGAGAAGGCCCTGGACGACCCCGGGCTGCAGACCCTCTTCTACGGCCCCGTCAACCTGGTCGCCCGTGACCCGCGAACCACTTACCTGCAGCTCGGCCTGTACGGCAAGGCCGCGCTGTCGGGCGACCTGCTGCCCGCCCTCACGCCGGTCAAGGACAAACCGCTGCACTTCACGCTCGGCGATCTGGAGATCGCGCCGTTCTTCGAAGGCACCGAGGACCCCACTCACGTCTACTTCCGCCGCTCGGAGCCCAAGGTCGTCCTCGGCGGCCTCGACTCCGGCGTCGCCAACCCCGCCAAGCCCGACGGCACCACGCTGCTCGACGAGATCTGGGCCGCCGCGCCGTTCAACGGCAAGGGGCTGCTGCTCCAGCACGTGAAGGCCACCGTCGACGCCTGGGTGACCGCAGGCCTGCTGAGCCAGGCCGACGGCGCGAAGGTCGTGGACACCGCTCAGAAAGCCCAGTACGAGTCCTCGCCCGCGGTGTCGCTGGCCGTGACCGCCTCGTCGAGGTGCGTGGGGTCGTCGGCGTACGTCGCGGTGACCGCGGTCAACAACGCGGATGTGCCGGTGACGGTGACGCTGACGACGCCCTACGGGTCGAAGACGGTGGTCGGTGTCGCCCCGGGCAAGCAGGCCTACCAGTCGTTCAACGCCCGCGCGCAGCAGGTGCCGGCCGGTGAGGTCACGGTCACCGGGACGGCGACGATCGACGGGGAGCAGGTCACCACCTCCTACCACACCACGTACGCCGCGACCAGTTGCGGATGACCCCAGGCGGTGGTCATGGCTCACGTGCCGCGATGCCGCGTGCCGTGAAAGCCGAACCCAGGGCCGGCTGATCGGCCGGTCCGCTATCCAGAAAGTGGAGAGATCAAATGAGAACCCGTAGAACCGCACAGATACTGGCCATGTCGGTGCTCGGTGTCGCGCTCGCCGGTGTCGGCGTGGCCGGTCCCGCACTCGCGGATGACGACCCGGGCAACGGTATCGATGTGTCGGTGAACATCGAGCCCATCCGCACTCCCGGTCAGCTGTCGATGACCGTGGCCGACAACAACGGAGTGGCCCTCACGGAGAACGGCTCGGATGCCGCCGCCCGCCAGTTCGTCGGCACTCTTCCGACGGTCACGGTGACCGACACCCGCCTGCCCGAGGAGATCCCCGCGGGCGAGTTCTGGGCGGTGGTCGGCCAGTCCAGCCAGTTCACCGCGACCGGCGACTCCGCCAAGACCATCGGCCCGGAGTACCTGGGATGGAAGCCGCGCCTGCTGAGCGACTCCTCCACCGGGGCGGTGTCGGCCGGTGAGCCGGTCTCCAGTGTCATCTCCGACGGCACCGGAGCCCCCACGGTGGGTCTGGAGGGCCAGGAGCTGCTCGCGTCGATCGCGAACTCCGCCGACGAGATCGGCACCTCCCAGGTCAACGCCGACCTCGCCCTGCGCACCCCGGTCGACGTCGCCGCCGGCGAGTACCACTCCACCCTGACCCTTTCGCTGTTCAACCAGTCCTGAACCGGCGGCGGGACGCCATCGCCCGCTGGGGGCGTCCGGGACGGGTGCAGACCGGCACCCGTCCCGGACACGGCGGCGCGTGGATCGACATCCCCGACAAGGTGACCATCGACGCCGGAGCCACCGCCGTCGTGCCCGTCAAGGTCTCCATCCCGCAGAACGCGACGCCCGGAGATCACCCCGCGGGGGTCACCGCGTCCGTGGACACGGTCTCTGCAAGACGTTCGACGCGGTCGAGCCCGGCAAGCAGGCGTACCAGTCGTTCAACGCCCGCAGAGCGTCGCTGCCCGCCGGCACCGTCACCGTGACCGGCACCCGTGATGGGCGCAGCGTCACCTACCACGCCGACTACCCGTCCATCGGCTGTCCCTAGTGCTGTAACCGGAAGCGATCACCCGCTCGGGTAGCCGTTCACCCGCGCAGGTGCCCGCAAGCGCGCCGTCAGCGCCTCTTCAACAGAAGCTCGGTGTTGCGGTCACCGGGCAGGCCCGCCAGCCCACTCCGGATGCCGGGGGAGTTGAACGAGAGCTCCCGGTAGAGCGCGGCCAGGCCGCTTTGGGACAGATCGGTGAAGTCGGTGCGGTGCGGCGCGGCCGACTCCACCAGCGTGGTGAACAGGGACAGCGTCCCATCGTGATTGTCGGCCAGCTCGACGACCCTCGCCAGCTGCGGGTAGTCGACGTGGGAGGCGGTGGAGATCTCCCAGAGGCCGCCATGAGGGACGATCTTGTTGAGGTGGGAGTGACCGTTGATCCACGCGGCCACGTTGCCGTGCTTCCTCAGCACTGCCAGCAACTCCTGCCCGCCGTGGCGCTTCTCGCGCGGGCGGGCCGGGTTGGGGGTGAGGTTGGTCATGGCCCAGCTCGGGTGATGGCTGAAGATCAGCGCGATGTCGTCGGCGTGGGTCTTCAGGGTCCGTTCCAGCCAGGCCAGCTGCCGGGCGCCGACCGATCCGCGGTAGTCGCCGCCGCGGTCGGTGGTGTCCAGGCTGATGCCGACGACGCCGTCGGCGATCCGGAAGGAGTAGTCCAGCCGGCCGCTGTCGAGATTGTCCCGGGTGTAGCCGTGGCCGACGGGTCCCGAGCCGGTGTACGCCGGGTCGAGGTGAGCGGCGATGTAAGCGTGCGGGCTCAAGGGGGCGCGGCGCTCGTCGGCGGTGACCGTACGTGCCTTGCTCCTGTAGCGCTTCCACGCGGCACGGAAGCGGGCGCCCGTGGGGTCGCCCTGGCGCAGTGCCCGGTAGACGGCGCCGGCCTCGGAGGCGGGCAGGGCGAACAGCTTGTGCGAGCCGGTGGCCAGGTCGGCGAAGAAACTGCCGGCCGCGGAGTAGGCGCCGCCGAACAGCTGGTCGTGATTGCCGATGGTGGAATACCACGGTACGGCCAGGCCGGGGCTGCTCACCTCGCGGATGGCCGCCTCCAGGAAGCCGTCCAGGCGAGGGAATCCCACCCGCTTGTCGACATCGCGCATGCCGGATTCGGGCTGCCAGTAGAGGCCCAGGCCGGCGTCCTGCACGCCCTCATACGCGCCGGGGTCGCCGGTGTTGGGGGTGAAACGGCCGCCGGTCATGGCGGTGAGGAACCACTCCACCTCGATCCGGGAGTTGTTGTCGGTGTTGTCACCGGTGGTCATGACGAAGCCGATCGGCGCCCGGGTGGCCGGGCCGTATCGCAGGGCGTTGACTTGTTCGATCAATGAGACGGCGCCGACGGCGGTCAACGCCTCCTGCGGGCGCCAGGAGCCCAAGTCTCCGGCGCGCAGGAACTCGTAGCGCTGCGGGTTCTGCACGTCGGTGATGTGCAGGTCGGTGAACTGGACAAAGCAGGCCAGCACCGTGCGGCGTTCGGCCCTGCCCTTCTTGGCCTCGGCCAGCTCGGTGCGTGTCACCCGCCGCCAGCCAGGGCCGTCGGACAGCCTGCGGAATCCGCCGGTGCCGTGCGATCCGGCGACGGTGCGGACCGTCGTCATGGGCGTCGCGGTCGAGGGCGTCACGGTCGAGGAGGCGGCCGGGGTGGAGGAAAGTGCGATCTCCAGTGCGACGCCCGAGGCGGTCATTCCGGAGGCGAGTAGAAAGGCGCGGCGGCTGAGGGCGGGATCCATGATGCTCCCCGGTGGTGGCGTCGAGGCGAACGTCCACTGGGGATGTTTGACTGCGGGAATGACTCCCGGCCTAACACGGCTGAAACGCTGTCCAGCCATATATGGCCTATAAATAGCCGTATGTGATATGGACACCTGGTGGCAGCAGGCCGGGAGCCTGCCGCTTTCCCGCTGTTCAAGAGAGCGCGGTCTCGAGCTCGCGAGGCCGCCGCGGCCCGGTCGGCCGACGCGCACCGCCGCACCTTCTGAAGGTCCCGTCGTGGACGCCCACCTCGCCGTCGCTACCGGAGATCAGAGCGTCCCATGCCGCACCCGCGGTCTGAGGTAGTCCCGTTCCCGCTGCATCCGGCGGGATGCAGCGGGGCCATTCGTGATCAGCACCGCCCGCTCTCGCCGCTGCCGCCGGAGGTGGGTTCTGATCGATAGGGACCGGGTGTGGTCGTCGGGGGAGCGGTCACGGGCATGTCCGGCCCGCAGCCGGATCTCCTTCAGCGCCGGACGCCCACCCGGTTGCGCCAGGCGAGGCCGATCCAGGCCGCGAGGGCGGCGAGCGCCACGAGAGCGATGATGCCGATCTTGAGGGGCATCCCCATCGCGCCTTCGTCGTCCGCCACGGTCGCCGCCACCGCGGCCTTGTCCGGTGCGCCCTCCGTCGCCTGGCCCGGTGCGGGCGCGGTCGCCGCCACGGGCGAGGCGGCGATGTCTCCCGCCTTCACCTTCACCGTCGCGTGTGCTTTGGAGGGCTCGGTCGCGGTCACGGTGATCTGCCACTCGCCGCTCGGCAGCGGCTCGGCGGAGTGGTAGAGATTCTGGCCCTCGGGCGACGACCTGAGCGGCACCGGCCCGAAGGACCGGCCGTCGGCCGAGGTCGCGACCAGCGTCGCCTCGACGATCTCCGTGACGGGATGACCGTCCTTCTTGTACGTCGCCAGCACGTTGACGTTGTGGTCGCCGTCCCCGATCACCTCCAGCTTGATCGCTCCGCCATGAGCGGAGGCCGCCGGTGCGCCGGCCACCAGCACGAGCCCGGCCAGCAAAACGGTGAGGACGTATGTCAGTGCCTTGTTCACGAGTCGTGACTCCCCTCGGGTTCGGTGTCGGGGGTGAGCGCCCCGTCGCCGGGTGATGTCGGCAGGAACACGTGCTGGTGCCCGTAGCCCGCGTCGACGTTCACGGCGTCGAGGGCGGTTGCTCCGACCGACCAGGTGAAGATCGCGTCGGCGCGTTGCCGTACGGCCAGGTCCATCGCGGCGGTGCGGGCCGGTCCGGCGAGGTCCCGCGCGGCCGCATAGGTGTCGACGGTCGTGGCGATCTGCCGTACGGCGGAGGCGAGGCTCGACCTCGCCACGTTGGTGGCGGTCTCGCCGGACGGCGGGTCGGCGAAGCCTTCGACGGCCGCCGCGGCCGCCTTCCGCCAGCTCGCGGCGTCGGCGGAGGTCACCACGGCCGGCCCGGCGGTGCCGTCGGCGGGCAGGGCCCGGTCCAGCCCGTCGAGCACGGGGACGAGCCGGTCCCGCGTGGTGCGGGCCAGCTCGGTCAGGGTCTTGATCTGCGTCTTGTCCCGGAGTGCGGATTCGGCGCGTAGCCGGTCGGCCATCTGCTCGATCGAGCTCGGCCTGGTAACCGTGAACACCAGGCCACCGGAGACGAGAGCGCCGAGCAGGAACGCTACCGCGAGGCCGAGCGCCCGGCTCCGGGTCGCATGCCGGACCGGCGTCGGGCGCCTGGGTCGGTTGATGGTCGCCACCTCCTGAGGGCGGAAGTCGGTGATCGGGGAAACGGGGGCCCCGCAACACGTGTCGCGGGTGATCTGCGGGTGGTTCAGCGGGGTGGAGAATCCTCTTCCGGTCTGTGGGCGCCCCTCGGAGCCGTGCCCCGCGGTCGCGGACCAGGAGAACTTCTTCGCGATGCTCGTGGATCTGCTCCGCCCACGCGCTCAGGTGCTCATGCCCCGAGAGGCGTACCTCGGCCGCTGAGGATGATCAGTTTCTCGATTCGCCTGCGGCGCCGAGAGCGGGTCACCCGGATGGCGAGGAAGGCGAGGATGAGGAGGGCGAGGAGAGCGAGCTGCGGCCATGGGACTGCCCAGACCGTGGTGTCGATCGCCACCCGCTCGGCGGTGATGCCCGGGAGGGGCTTGCCCGCGGGGGCGGGAATCGCCATGACCGTCGTGGTGATCGATCCCATCGGCCAGGCGCCGGTCACCCGTGCGGTGAAGGTGCGGCTGCCGCCCGGCATGATCTCCCTGGCCTTGGCTTCGGAGGTGTCGTCCCAGGTGCTCTCACCCACGAATGTGGACGTCAGGACCCGGGCGTCGGGGGCCAGCCGGACGTTGCCGACATTGGCGAGGGTGTAGGTCACCTCGACCGATCCCGAGGCGAAGGGGTTCCACGACCCCAGGTATTCGGCCCGCAGATCGGTCACGGCGACCTTGGCCACATAGTTGCCGGTCACCCGGATGTTCAGCCGGACGCCCACCCGGTTCTGGACCCGCACCTGGCCGGAGACCGTGTCCACGGACGCGGTCACGCCCGCGGGGTGGTCCCCGGGCGTCGCGTTCTGCGGGATCGAGACCTTGACGGGCACGACGGCGGTGGCTCCGCCGGCGATGGTCACCTTGTCGGGGACTTCGACCCACGATCCGCCGTCGGTCGGTTTGGCGTCCGACGGGCGCATGTCGAAGTAGCCCTTGGAGGTCAGGTAGCCGTCGTTGGCGTCGATCGCGAAGTCGACCGGCTGGGTGGAGCGGTTGACGACCGCGATGTGCTCGGTCACCTGCTGCCCGCCGGCGAGATCGATGTCGATGACGCTGCGGCCGTCGGGACCGTTGGCGTCGGCCGGCACGACCGACCAGGTGGTGTCGGCGTTCGACGGGGTGGCGAATGCCACCAGGGCGACCAAGACGGTCGCGCCGACAGTGTGCAGGACGGCGAGGAGGGCGAGGGCGCCCCGCGAACGGCTCTTGGTCAACGAAGGTGTCTCCGGTCTCATCGTGGGCGTCCGGGCCGTGCGAGAAACGCTCACACGGTCCGGACGCCCACAGCGGGCGGTGGCATCCCGCCCGCGGTTCAGGACTGGTTGAACAGCGAAAGGGTCAGGGTGGAGTGGTACTCGCCGGCGGCGACGTCGACCGGGGTGCGCAGGGCGAGGTCGGCGTTGACCTGGGAGGTGCCGATCTCGTCGGCGGAGTTCGCGATCGAGGCGAGCAGCTCCTGGCCCTCCAGACCCACCGTGGGGGCTCCGGTGCCGTCGGAGATGACGCTGGAGACCGGCTCACCGGCCGACACCGCCCCGGTGGAGGAGTCGCTCAGCAGGCGCGGCTTCCATCCCAGGTACTCCGGGCCGATGGTCTTGGCGGAGTCTCCGGTCGCGGTGAACTGGCTGGACTGGCCGACCACCGCCCAGAACTCGCCCGCGGGGATCTCCTCGGGCAGGCGGGTGTCGGTCACCGTGACCGTCGGAAGGGTGCCGGTGAACTGGCGGGCGGCGGCATCCGAGCCGTTCTCCGTGAGGGCCACTCCGTTGTTGTCGGCCACGGTCATCGACAGCTGACCGGGAGTGGTGGTGGGCTCGATGTTCACCGACACGTCGATGCCGTTGCCCGGGTCGTCGTCCGCGAGTGCGGGACCGGCCACGCCGACACCGGCGAGCGCGACACCGAGCACCGACACGGCGAGTATCTGGGCAGCTCTCTTGGTTTTCATGCGATTACTCCATCTATGGGGGGCGGGGCCGGCCGGCTGGTCGGCCGGCCGGCCCCGGTTGTGCTATGGCGGTGTCCTCGTCGTGGTCACCGCCGGTGCGGTCAGCGGCAGCTGGCCGCGGTGTAGGCCGCGTCGTAGGACGTGGTGACCTGCTTGCCGCCGATCGTCGCGGTTCCGGTCACGGTGACCGTGCCCGCGTCGATCTGGGCGGCCCGGGTGTTGAAGGACTGGTAGGCCTGCTTGCCCGGGGCCACGTCGGTCACGGTCTTGTTGCCGAACGGGGTGTTCAGCGTGATCGTGGCCGGCGCGTCGCCGTCGTTGACGGCCGTGACCGCCAGGTACGCCGAGGTGCCGATGCAGCGGGGGGCGGCGGTGACGGTCAGCTTGACCTCGGCCGAGGACGGCGCGGAGATCGTCAGCGTGAGCGTCTTGACCTCCTCGACGTTGCCCGCCTTGTCGGTCGAGCGGTAGCGCAGCGTGTGCTGCCCCTCGCCCGTGACGTTGACCGGCGCGGTGTAGGCCGTCCAGTCGCCGCCGTCGAGCTGGTACTCGGTCTTGGCGACCCCGCTGCCGTTGGCCTCGTCGACGGCCTTCAGCGTGACCGTGACCGGACCGGTGAACGAGCCGTTCTCCGGCTGGGCCGGGTCGGTCGTCGCGGTGGTCACCGGCGCGGTCTTGTCCTCACTACCTGCCTTGACGAGCTTGAAGTAGTCGAACTTGACCGTCTTGGACGCCTTCTGGCTGGTGCCGATGGTGTAGACACCGACCTTGCTGGCGTTGGCCACGGCGCTGTTCTTGACCACGGCGACGTTGCCGCTGGTGGTCAGGTCGGTCCAGGTGGTGCCGTTCGAAGAGTAGGAGCCGGTGAAGCTGTCTCCCACCTTCTTCAGGCGCAGCCACCACACGCCGGTGCTCAGGCCGGTCACCTGCGGCTGCGGGTTCTGCACGGTTCCGCCGACCTCGCTCCGGAGCTCGATGTTCCGCGTCACCGTCGAGCCTGCGGCATTGGTGGCGACGAAGTCGAACTTCACGTAGTTCTCGTCGTCGCCGTACACCATCAGGCCGCCCTGCTGGTACTGCTCGTTGAGAGCCGAACCGTCGACCTTGGTCTCCAGCGTCCAGTCACCGCTCGGCGCGGTCTGCAGGATGAAGTTCTTCGGGTTGCTGTTGTCGGACCCGTAGATGTCACCCGTGGTCGTGTCGAGCTCCAGGTTGCCGTTGCTCACGCGCATCGCCGTGGCGTCGGGGCGAACGATCGCGTTCCAGCGGCAGGCGTCGAGCGCGGTGCCGTCGAACTCGTCGTTCGGGTCCGGCGCGGTCGCCTTGTCGTCCGGCGTGATGTGGAACCAGTCGAAGGACGCGTCCACCACCGGGTGGTTGGCCCCGGCCAGCGAGATCAGGCCGATCTTCGGGTTGGTGATCCCGGCGAGCGGCTTGGTCTCCGGCATCGCCGTGAAGGTGGTGCCGTCGGCCGAGTAGTGCGCGGTGATGTTGGTGCCGTCGCTGATGAACCGCACGTACACCGTGTCGGGGTAGGCGTCCCCGAGCTGGGCCGTGTTGCTCGCCGTCACCTCGTTCGTGGCGCCCTTGTCTTCCCGGATGAACTGGAAGATGCGGTTGGCGTGGTTCGACCCGGAGGTCGACCGGCCCTGCAGCACGATCTTGGCGTAGTTGTCGTCGTCACCGTAGAGGATCAGACCCGCCTGCTGGTAGGCGTCCTGCGCCTTCAGCGTGAGCTTGGCGGTGGCCGTCCAGGCGCCCGACGGAGCCGGCTGCACGACGATGTTCGGCGTGTTGCCGCCCGCGCCGTAGATGTCGGTCGTCGAGGTCGGGATGATCAGGCTGCCGTTGGCGACCCTGAGGTCCTGGTTCTCCCGGATGACCGACCAGCGGTCACGGTCGAGCTGGTTGCCCAGGAAGTCGTCGGAACGGCCGGTGAAGCACACCGTGGCCGGCGCGTCCACCTTGATCTGCACCTGAGCGCTGCTGGCGGCGCCCTTGGCGTCGGTCACCGTCACCGTGGCGGTGTAGGTGCCCGGCGCGGTGTAGGTGTAGCTCGCGTTGGCCGTGGTCGGCTGCGGCGCGCCGTTCACCCCGAAGTTCCACTTGTAGGTGAGCGGGGTGTCACCGTCGGGGTCGCTGGCGGTGGTGGTGAAGTCCACCTTCAGCGGGGCGATGCCCGTGGTCGCGTTCGCGGCCACCGACACCGTCGGACGCTGGTTCTCCGTGGCGCCCTTGCCGATGAAGTCGACCCAGTTGAAGTTGAGAAGGAAGGAGTTGTCCGCCGCGCTCGCCGGCTTGCGCACGACGAAGTACAGCGGGCCGCTCGTGACGGGCGGGTTGGTCAGGTTCAGCGTGACGTCCTTGAACGTCTGCCAGCCGCCGGTGTTCGCCACGTCGACGGAGCCGATGAGCGTCCCGGTCGCCGGGTCACCCTGCCGGACCTGGATGGTACCGCCAGTGGTGTTCGACGAGACCCTGAACCGGATCGCGCTGATGTTGGTCAGGTTGATCGGGTCGAACGACCACCAGTCGCCGTCCTGGATGTTGCCGATGTTCTTGTTGCCGCCCGCGGTGTCGGTCGTGTCCTCGACCGTGACGCCCGCGGCGTCGGTGCCCGTGCCGCCCGTGATCCGGCCGGTCGCGCTGAAGTGCTCGGCCTGCTTGCGCTTGGGCTGCAGGATGACCTGGCCCCGCCCGGTGAGCGGCTTGGCCGACCCGGCGCCCTTGTCGGTGTAGCTGGCCTCGATCACGTAGAACAGGTTGTCGTACTCACCGTGGCCGGACATGGCGGTCTGCACGACGGCCTCGCAGCCGGTCGTCTGGTCGAGCGGGTGACCGTGGGTGTCGTGACCCAGGATGGACTGGATCTGCACCTTGCTGCAGTCGACCGTGCCGTCCTCGGCGTCGGTGACGGTGACCTTGAACTTCACCTGGTCGCCGAACTCGAAGAACGCGCCGTTCGGCGGCAGCTCGACCTTGACCTCGGGCTTGGTGTTGCCCGCGTTGATCGTCACACTGGCCTTGCCGGTCAGACCGTCCGGGTTCGTCACGGTCAGGACCGCGTTGAACTCACCGGCCTTGGTGTAGGTGAAGGTGGGGTTGGCCTCGGTGGAGTCGGTCGTGCCGTCACCGTCGAAGTCCCAGGCGTAGGTGATCGCCTTGCCGTCCGCGTCCCGCGAGCCCTCGCTGCTGAACTTGACGGTCAGCGGAGTCGGGCCGTCGGTCTTGTCGGCGCTGACGCGCGCCATCGGGGGCCGGACGCCCTTGACGTAGTCGATGCGGTAGACGCCGGAGTCGGCGTTGTCGCCGCCGAAGCCGGAGCCCCACTCGATCATGTACAGGGCGCCGTCGGGACCGAACTTCATGTCCATCGGCTTCAGGAACTTCAGGGTCTGAAGGATCCGGTTCGTCTTGACGAGCTTGGTGGCGTCCTCGTTGACCTGGAACGACCACATGGCGTTGTTGTTCCACTCACCGAACATGGCCTTGCCGTCCCAGTACGCCGGCCACTTGTTCGTCGACGTGATGTCGGCGTTGTAGCGGTAGACCGGGCCGCCCATCGGGGCGCCGCCGCTCAGCTCGGGGAAGTTGTTCGGGTCGGAGGCGTAGTGGTACCACACCGTGGCCGGGATCGCGGCCGGCAGGTTGGTCAGACCGTCGTTGTTCGGCGAGTCGTTGACCGGAGCCGCGCAGTTGAAGGCAACCCCCGACGACTTCTTGGTCGCGAAGTCGTAGTCGATGTAGGGAGTGTTGTTGCCGATGCAGTACGGCCAGCCGTAGTTGCCCGGCTTGGAGATGATGTTCCACTCCACCGTGTTCTGCGGACCGCGCGTGGCGCTGGCGGCGTTGGCGTCGGGGCCGTACTCACCCAGCATGATGTTGCCGGTCTTGGGGTCCACCCCGATACGGAACGGGTTGCGGAAGCCCATGCCGTAGATCTCCGGCTTGGTCTTGGCCGTGCCGGGGGCGAACAGGTTGCCCGTCGGGACGGTGTAGGTGCCGTCCGCCTCGGGGTGGATGCGCAGCAGCTTGCCGCTCAGGCTGTTGGTGTTGCCCGCGGAGCGCTGGGCGTCCCAGGCGGACCGGCCCGGCTGCTCGTCGATCGGCGTGTAGCTGTCGGAGGCGAAGGGGTTGGTGTTGTCGCCCGTGCCCAGCCAGAGGTTGCCGGTCTTGGGGTCGATCACCATGCCGCCGCCGTGGTGGCAGCACTCGGCCCGCTGCACCGGCACGTCGAGGAGCTTCTTCTCGCTGGCCAGGTCCAGGGTGTCACCGGTGACGGTGAAGCGGCTCAGCCGGTCCACATTCGCCGAACCGGCCGGCGAGTAGTAGAGGTAGATCCACTTGTTGGTGTCGAACCCGGGGTCCAGCGCCATGCCGAGCAGACCGCTCTCGTTGGCGGTGAACACGTTCAGGTGCGCCGCCGTCACGGTGCCGCCGCTCGGCTTGATGACCCGCACGTCGCCGAGCCGGTCGATGTAGAAGACCCGGCCGTCCTTGGCGACGTCCAGCATCATCGGGTTGCTGGTGTTGTCGTCGAGGGTGACCTTCTCGTAGCCGCTGCTCTGCGAGGCCGAGCAGTCGGCCTTCACAGCGCCCGAGGCGGTCTTGATGCCACCGAGGAGCAGCTTGAGGAAGTTCGCCTCGCTGTAGTTCTCCTTCTGGTGGCCGAGGCCGGTGTACCAGGAGCGGCCACCGTCGAAGTCCTGACACCACGTGTTCGGGTGGTCGGCGCCCATCGTGCCGCCGCTGTAGGACTTCTCGTCCAGCGACGTCAGCACGTGGACCGTGTTACGCGGGTTGGTTCGGTAGTCGTACCACTCGTCGGTACGGGTCCAGGAGGTCGGCAGGCCCGCGGTCGACGGGTGCGCCGGGTCCTCGACCTTGACCGTGGCCTGCTGGATCGCCGGGTGCTGCTTGAAGTAGGCCCCGACCAGCTTGCCGTACCACGCCCAGTCGTAGCCGCTGTCGGCCGCGGCGTGGACGCCGACGTAGCCGCCGCCCTTCTGGATGTAGCGCTGGAAGGCGTCCTTCTGGTCCTGCGTGCCCAGCGGGTCACCGGTCGTGGACATGAAGACCACGGCCTGGTACTGCGCCAGGTTCTCGTCCGTGAACTTGGCGCCGTCCTCGGTCGTGTCGACCGCGAAGTTGTTCTCCTGACCGAGCTTCTGCACGGCCGCGATGCCCTCGGGGATCGAGTCGTGCCGGAAACCGGTGGTCTTGGAGAAGACGAGCACCTTGAAGTCGGGTGCCGCCGCGGTCGTAGCGGCCTCGGCGCTCACGGGCGCCGCGAGGAGCGTGATGACGGGCGAAACGAGGGCCAGGGCCATCGTCGCCGCGGTTCGACGTCTCGGACGTCGTCCCTTTTCTGGCAGGGCCGTGTTGAACGGCCTGGCCCACGTTCGATGACGTGGTGACATGGAAAACCCTTCCTGACTGGGGGGGAGGTCAGGCAAGGCGCGCGCCGCCGCGCTTGTTGCCGCTTACTTGCGTTGGATACCGGGGGTACTGGAGAGGTGCCGTCTCCAGGTCTGTGGGGGCCGTCAGTAGGCTGACGGCCGGGGTAATGAATCCATGATCGTGGTCGGGTCGTCGATGATCTGGCTGACCACCATGCTCGCGGCGCCGCGGGACGCGGCGCCGAAGCCGAGCGTCGAGGCGACGAAGCGGCACTGGGCCGCGGGGGCGGCCATCACGAGCCGCTGCAGCTCATCCTGCGCGTGGGGCAGCAGCCATTCGGCCAGTGAGGCGAAGTAGCCCCCGATCACGATCACTCGCGGGTTGAACAGGTTGGCCACGATCGAGCCGCCGAGCCCGAGCCATTGGCCGACCTGCGCCACCGCCTGCATCATTCGCCGGTCGCCGGAGGCCAGGCCCCTGGCGATGTCGGCTACTCGTTCGCCGGGGTCGGGCACCGGCATGCCGGGCAGCCCGTACGCCTGCTCGGGCATGGCCGCGCGGACGAGCGCCGCCAGTCCGACCTTGGTCTCCCAGCAGCCGATGCGGCCGCAGCCGCACTGGTCGCCGTTCGGGTCGACCCGCAGGTGCCCGACCTCGCCGGAGAAGCCGTCCGCTCCGCGCAGGAGCTTGCCGCCGGAGATGATGCCGCCGCCGACGCCGACCTCACCGGTGAGGTAGACCATGTCGGGCGTGCCCGCGGCGACGCCCGAGGTGAACTCGGCCAGCGCCGCGAGGTTGGCGTCGTTGTCCACCCGCACCGGCACGCGCAGCGGGCCGAGCATGGCGGACAGCTGGTCTGCCAGCGGCAGGTCCTGCCAGTAGAGGTTCGGCGCGAGCGTCACGACGCCGCGTGCCACGTCCACGAGGCCGGGGACGGCCACCGCGATGCCCGCGGGGACGGCGCCGGCCCGCGCCATCGCCTCCACGGACTCCTTGGCCACGAGCCCCAGCCTGCGCACCGCGCTGTCCGGGCGGCTGCCCATCGCGTCGAAGACCACCCGGCGCTCGACAAGGACCCGGCCGCTGAGGTCGGTGCCGTGGACCGCGATGTAGTCCACGTTGATCTCCATGCCCAGGGCGCCGATGTGCGCGCCGTGCAGCGCGACCGCCCGTCTGGGGCGCCCGATGGCGCCTGCGTGCTCGACGCCGAGTTCCCGCACCAGCCGCCGTTCCAGCAGCTCCGCCATGAGGTTGGAGACGGTGGCCCGGTGCAGCCCGGTCGCGTCCGCGATGTCGGCGCGCGACAGGGAGGTGTGGTCGCGCAGCTCACGCAGCACCAGCGAGAGGTTCGCCCGGCGCAGTGCGGCGGGGCCCGCCGGCGGAGAGCCGCCCGAGAGGCGGGTGAGGTACTGCTCGTTCGTCACCCGTCTCACCTGATCCTTTGTTTGTCTACGAGATCAATTAATCAGGGTTGTAACACGGAGGTGTCCTTCTGTGCACCCCCGAGTTCCGTAACGAGTTGGCATCGCTCCCCTTTTGCCCAGTTCAGGACTCATTCGTTATGCAGTTATGGGAACGTTACGTAACTTTCGCCCGGTTTCCTCTTGTGTCTCCCGGAAGTCCCTGTCTTTAATTCGGCCAGCCATGCGAACTAATTGAGGAGCGGCGTGGACCACAGCAGGGCCGACGGCCATAGGACCGACTCGCCGAGTCGCGGCGGGTCCGCGGGTGTTCCCGCGGACCAGGCCACCGTGCGTCGTTCCAACCTCGCTCTGGTTCTGCGGCACGTGAGCGCGTACGGCCCGTGCTCCCGGTCGGCCGTCGCGGTCGCGACCGGGTTGAACAAGACGACCGTCACCAGCCTGGTGAGCGAGCTTCAGGCACGGGGACTGGTCAAGGAGACCGGGCCGCAGCACGCCGGTTCCGTCGGCCGTCCGAGCGTCGCGCTCGTCCTGGACGGTTCGCGGGTCGGCGCCCTGGGTGTGGAAGTCAACGTCGACTACATCGCCGCGATCGCCACCGATCTGGCCGGCAGAGTGCTCATCGACAGGCGTATCGGCTTCGACGCCATGGGTGGCGGCCCCGAGCGCTCACTGGACGAACTGGCCCGCATGGTCGAGAGGACCGTCGCCGATCTCGACCGGCTCGGGGTCACACCGGCCGGGATCACCGTGGCCGTCCCCGGCCTGGTCGACACGACCACCGGCACCGTTGTCGTCGCCCCGAACCTCGGCTGGCACGGGGTGACGGTGGCGGAGCGGCTGACCCACGCCGACATCCGCGGGGACATCCCCATCGCGGTGGACAACGATGCCAACCTCGCCGCCCTGGCCGAGTACACCTCGGGCGTCGCGGCAGGCACCCCCGACCTGGTCTATCTCACCGGCGAGGTGGGCGTCGGCGGCGGCATCATCTCCGGCGGCCGGCTGCTGGGCGGAGCGGACGGGTTCGCCGGGGAGCTCGGTCACGTCGTGGTCGATCCGTCCGGTGAGCCGTGCCGCTGCGGCCGTGTCGGCTGCTGGGAGACCAAGGTCGGACTCGCCGCGCTGGTGCGTATGGCCACCCCCGACCGTGCGTACGGCACGGGCCGGCAGCTCGTCCGCGATCCCGAGGAGCGGCTGGCCGAGATCGAACTGCGGCGGGCCAATGGAGACCCACGGGTCGACGCGGCCGTCGCGGAGGTGGGCCGATGGCTCGGAGTAGGGGCGGCGATGCTGGTCAACCTCTTCAACCCGCGGGTGATCGTGCTGGGCGGGTACTTCGCCAGGCTCGCCGACCGGCTCATCCCCGCGGCGGAGCAGGAGCTGGCACGCCTGGGCATGAGCGGAGCCGTCGAGCGCTGCCGGTTCGCCGCCTCCGACCTCGGCTTCGGCGCCGCCTCACGCGGAGCGGCCGGAGTCGTCGTCGAACGAGCACTGTCCGACCCCACGACCATCGCGATCCGATGTCCCCAACCATCGGGGTGACCGAGGGAACCCCGATGGCCTGATTGCCTCACTCACCCTGACCCGCGTGTCCGCCACGCGGTCCCGACCTATCGCCTGCCCGATCTAGACGTCCCGTCCGCTTGACCGTTCTGTTCCGCATGCCTCGGCACATCCCGCCCATCCCTGGTGCCGCGGCCATGGCGCATGCGGTCAGGCGGACGGGAACCACCATGCCCTTTTCCCCATCAGAACGTCCCGCCCGCCTGATCGGCCGTCCGGAGCCGCACCGGCATCGTTGACGCCGACCTCGGTGCCGTCGCGGTGGTGCCAGCCGGCGCCGTCAGGCGGGCGGGGCCACGGCCGCTACCCATAACCCAGGGAGGCTCCTGTGCCGCGGTCATCATCCGACTCGTCATCCCTGCTCGTGATGCGAGGGATCGTCAAGCAGTTCCCCGGCGTACGTGCGCTGGACGGCGTGGACCTTGAGGTCAGAGCCGGAGAAGTGCACTGCCTGCTCGGCCAGAACGGCGCCGGGAAGTCCACGCTTATCAAGATCCTGTCCGGTGCGCATGCGCCGGATGAGGGTGAGGTGTTGCTCGGCGGTGAGCCGGTGCGGCTGGCGCCGCCGACCGCGGCGATGGGCCTCGGGATCGCCACCATCTATCAGGAGCTCGATCTGGTTGACGGGTTGAGCGTGACGGAGAACATCTTCCTCGGCCATGAGATGGCGACCTTCGGGTTCTCCCGCCGGTCGGAGGCCGATCGGGCGACGGCCGAGTTGCTCAAGCGGCTGGGGCACGGTGAGATCCGGCCGCGTACCGAGGTGGGCCGGTTGTCGCCGGCGCACAAGCAGATCGTGAGTATGGCCCGGGCGTTGTCGCACTCGGCCCGGTTGATCATCATGGACGAGCCGTCGGCCGCGTTGGCCCATGACGAGGTCGCCAACCTGTTCCGGGTGATTCGTGATCTCACCTCTCAGGGGGTGGCGGTGATCTACATCTCCCACCGGCTGGAGGAGATCCGGGAGATCGGTGACCGGGTCACGGTGTTGAAGGACGGGCGGACGGTCGCGGTGGGGCTGGCGGCCAAGGACACCCCGACCTCGCAGATCGTGGCGTTGATGACCGGCCGCAATGTCGAGTACGTCTTCCCGCCCCGGCCTGGTAAGGGCGCTCATGAGGGGCGGCCGGAGGTGCTGCGGGTGGAGAACCTGAGCCTGCCGGGCCGGTTCGCGGATGTGTCGTTCAGCATCCGGGCGGGGGAGATCGTCGGTCTGGCCGGGCTGGTGGGTTCGGGCCGCAGCGAGATCATCGAGGCGATCTACGGTGCGCGGCGGGGCAGTGGCCGGGTCGTGCTGGACGGGCAGACGGTGCGGCCGGGCAGCACCACCCGGGCGGTGCGGATGGGCATGGGTCTGGCGCCGGAGGAGCGTAAGGCGCAGGCGTTGCTGCTGGATCATCCGGTGGCGCAGAACATCACGCTGGCGAGTCTGAGCCGGTATACCAAGCCGCGGTGGCTGGGCTGGCTGGATCGCAAGACCGAGTTCGCCGAGGCGAAGCGGTTGTCGGAGGCGTTGGACATCCGTCCGCCTGATCCGCGGCGGCCGATTCGGACGTTGTCGGGTGGTAACCAGCAAAAGGCGGTGCTGGGGCGGTGGCTGGCCGAGGATCGCAAGCTGTTGTTGCTGGATGAGCCGACGCGTGGTGTGGACGTCGGCGCCCGGGCTGAGTTGTATGCGCTGGTGCGCAAGCTGGCCGATGACGGCATCGGTGTGCTGCTGGTGTCCAGCGAGGTGCCCGAGGTGCTGGGTCTGGCCGACCGGGTGCTGGTCATCCGTGAGGGCCGGATCGTCCACGAGGCGCCGGCCGAGGACCTGGACGAGCACCGCGTGCTCGATCTGGTGATGGTCTCCACTGGGGAGACGTCCGGGTCCGATGAAGCAAATCCCCCCCTTGAAGGAGCGTTCCATGACTGAGGTCGATCAGGCCGCGCCGGCCGGTCCCCGCGTGAAGGCGGCGGGCCCGGGCGGTCGCCTCGGCCGGTTGGGTGAGGTCCGGCATCTGGGTCTGGTTGTCGCACTGGTGTTGCTGGCGATCGTGGGCCTGGTGACCAGGCCGGAGAACTTCGCCACCTCCTCCAACTTGGTGAGCATCCTGGCGCTGGCCTCGACCATCGGGGTGATCACGGTCGGCATGACCTTCGTGATCATCGGTGGTGGCATCGATCTGTCGGTCGGGGCGTTGATGGCGTTGGCGTCGGTGTGGGCGACCACGCTGGCCACCCAGTCCTACGGGCCGGTCGTGATGATCGTGTGCGCGGTGGTGGTGGGCACCGGCGCGGGACTGCTGAACGGGATCCTGATCTCCTACGGGCGGATGGTGCCGTTCATCGCGACGCTGGCGATGATGGTGGCCGGGCGTGGTCTGGCGCAGCGGATGTCCAACCAGCGCACCCAGCTGGTGCAGCCGGACAACTCGCTGATCGTGAATCTGTCGACCACGCGGGTGCTGGGGCTGCCGCTGCTGGTGTATGTGTTCGCGCTGGTGGTGCTGATCGGCTGGCTGGTGCTCAACCGCACGACGTTCGGCCGGCGCACCTACGCGGTGGGCGGCAATCCCGAGGCGGCCCGCCTGGCCGGTATCGATGTGCGTAAGCACACGCTGATGTTGTATGCGCTGTCGGGGTTGTGCTGCGGGATCGCCGCGGTGCTGATCATGGCGCGGACCACCACCGGGTCGTCCACCCACGGCGACCTGTATGAACTCGACGCGATCGCCGCCGTCATCATCGGCGGGACGCTGCTGAGCGGCGGCCGGGGCACGATCATCGGTTCGATCCTCGGTCTGCTGATCTTCACTGTCATCACCAACCTGTTCATCCTCAACGGCCTGAACACCGCCGACCAGCTCGTCGCCAAGGGCCTGATCATCGTCGTCGCCGTGCTGCTGCAGCGACGCAGCCTCAAATCACACACCTGATACCGGGGGCCGGATCGCAACCCGACCGGCTTCAGCCAAGGAGAGAACATATGGACAAGAACGTCGGCCGGCGCGGCTTCCTCGTCAGTGGCGCCGTCCTCGGCGCGGGCGCCCTCGTCACGGCCTGCACCAGCAACGAGCCGGCCGCGCAGGCGAGCGCGCCCGCCGCCGCGTCCGCGGCCGCGGCCACGGGCGGCAACGAAGCCCCCGGCGACAAGGTCGTCATCGGCTTCTCGGCCCCGGCCGCCGACCACGGCTGGATCGCCGCCATCAGCAAGAACGCGGCGGACGCGGCCAAGCAGTACTCCGATGTGGAGTTCAAGCCGGTGGAGCCGACCAACGACATCAACCAGCAGATCTCGGCGGTGGAGTCGCTGATCCAGGCCAAGGTCAACGCGCTGGTGATCCTGCCGAACGACGGTCAGCAGCTCAACCAGGTCGCCCGGCAGGCCATGGACGCCGGCATCCCGGTGATCAACGTGGACCGTGTGTTCCCGGACAAGCTGTCGTACCGCGCCTGGATCGGCGGTGACAACTACGGCATGGGTGTGGCGGCCGGCCACTACGTCGGCAAGACGCTGAAGGACAAGGGTGTCTCCGACCCGGTCATCCTGGAGATCCAGGGCATCGCCACGCTGCCGCTGACCCAGGACCGCAGCAAGGGCTTCGCCGACGCCCTGAAGACCTACGGTTTCAAGGTGACGGCGCAGCAGGACGCAAAGTTCACGGTGGAGTCGGGCACGCAGGTGGCCAGCAACCTGCTGCAGGCGCACAAGAAGATCGACGCGATCTGGAACCACGACGACGACCAGGGCATCGGCGTGATGGCCGCGATCAAGGAGGCCGGTCGCGACGAGTTCTTCATGGTCGGCGGCGCCGGCTCGGCCAACGCGATGCGTGACATCCAGGCCGACAACGGCGTGCTGAAGGCCACGGTCACCTATCCCGCGACCATGGCCGCCTCGGCGATCAAGATCGCCCGGCTCATCGCCCAGGGCAAGGGCATGAGCGACCTGCTGGAGCAGGAGGTGCCGCAGTCGATCACTCTGGCCTCGGAGACCATCACCAAGGACAACGCCACCCGATACCTGCCAACGGGTTTCGAGTCATGAGGCCTGTCATCGGGGCCGGCATGGTCGGCTACGCGGTCATGGGCCGTACCCACTCCCAGGCCTGGCGCAGCGTGGACGCGATCGGCGGCGCCGAGCACGGATTCCGGCGGGTGCAGGTCACCGAGCCGGACCACCCGTACGCCGGGGCATGGTGGCCGCCGGGCCACGGCCTCGGCTACGAGCACACCTTCGTCCACGAGACGAAGGACTTCCTGGAGGCGGTGGCCGCCGGCACCGGCCCCGCGCCGTCCTTCGAGGACGGGCTGCGGGTGCAGCGGGTGACGGCGGCCGCCGAGCGGAGCGCGGCTGAGGGCAGCCGCTTCATCACTGTGGAGGGTTCATGACCAGGCCGGTCACGTTGTTCACGGGGCAGTGGGCGGACCTGCCGTTCGAGGAGGTCTGCCGGCTGGCCTCCGAATGGGGCTACGACGGCCTGGAGATCGCCTGCTGGGGCGACCACTTCGAGGTCGACAAGGCCCTCGCCGACGACTCCTACATCGAACGCAAGAAGGAGACCCTGGCCAAGTACAACCTGGGGGTATGGACGATCTCCAACCACCTGGTCGGCCAGGCCGTGTGCGACCACCCCATCGACGAACGCCACAAGGGCATCGTGCCCGCACGCATCTGGGGCGACGGCGAACCCGAAGGCGTACGGCAGCGCGCCGCCGAGGAGATCAAGGACACCGCCCGCGCGGCGGCCAAACTCGGCGTCACGACCGTCGTCGGCTTCACCGGCTCATCCATCTGGCACACGCTGGCGATGTTCCCGCCGGTGCCGCCGTCGATGATCGAGACGGGTTACCAGGACTTCGCGGACCGGTGGAACCCGATCCTCGACGTCTTCGACGAAGTGGGGGTGCGCTTCGCGCACGAGGTGCACCCCAGCGAGATCGCCTACGACTACCACACCACGGTGCGGACGCTGGAGGCCATCGGGCACCGGCCGGCCTTCGGGCTGAACTGGGACCCCTCGCACATGGTGTGGCAGGGCCTGGACCCGGCGAACTTCATCCTCGACTTCGCCGACCGGATCTACCACGTCGACTGCAAGGACGCCCGGGTCGCCGCCCGCGACGGCCGGCGGGGCCGCCTGGCCTCCCACCTGGCCTGGGCCGACCCCCGCCGCGGGTGGGACTTCGTGTCCACCGGCCGCGGCGACGTGCCGTGGGAGGAGTGCTTCCGGGCGCTCAACCACATCGGCTACGACGGCCCGATCTCCATCGAGTGGGAGGACGCGGGCATGGACCGGCTGCACGGCGCACCGGAATCCCTCGCCTACATCCGCTCGCTCAACGCCATCACCCCACCGGCCGCCGCCTTCGACGCCGCCTTCTCCTCCGAGAGCTGACCTCTCTCTCCCCAGCTCTCGCGAGGCCGGGAGTGTCCCGCGGCAGGGACACGACCTGAGGCCGGGCGCTCCATCAGGAGCGCCCGGCCCTTCGCCATGCCCTCACCCCACGCCGCGACCGCACGTCGACTTCACGCCCTCCACCGGCGCCCGCCGACGCGGCCCTCGGCACAGCGGTGGAGCTCGTCGTCGCCGGGCTCGCGGGCGCAGTTCGGGGCGGCTATCGAAGCAGTCAGTGCCTCCGGGCGTGTTCCGGGCGGCTCCTCGTGCCGTGCGGGCTGACGGCCACCTGGTGCTGACCACAGGGCGGAACATTTGTTCAAGACACCCTGTCCCTGAGCTTGTGATGCTCGCTCTCGTGTCCGGCACGGCTCCAAGTGCGGATGCCGACGGAGCTCCAAGCGACAGGAGAGGTGATGACGAAAATCGTGGACAGCGCGCCAGAGGTTCGCGTCGAGAGTGGTCGGCTGCGGGGTCGGATGGACCGGGGTGTGGCAGCGTTCCTCGGGATCCCGTACGCCGCCCCGCCCTTCGGAGCGCGCCGTATGCGGCCTCCCGAGCCGCCCGCGCGGTGGGAAGGCGGGCGCAGCGCCACCGATTACGGGCCGACGTGCCCGAAGGACAACGACGGTCCGCAGAGCGAAGCGCTGTTCCCGGAGGTCGTGATCCCTGGCGAGGAATGCCTCAACCTCAACGTGTGGACCCCCGATCCCGGGGGATCCGGCTTGCCGGTGCTGGTGTGGATTCACGGCGGCATGTTCACGAAGGGGTCCGGATCCGTCGCCGGCTACCGCGGCACCTCCTTCGCCCGCGACGGGGTCGTGTGCGTCACGATCAACTACCGGCTCGGCGCCGAGGGCTTCCTCTACCTTGATGACGGCACCGCCAACCTGGGGTTGCTGGACCAGATCGCCGCGCTCGAGTGGGTCCAACGCAACATCGCCGCCTTCGGCGGCGACCCGGGGAGGGTGACCGTCGCCGGCCAGTCCGCCGGGGCCATGAGCGTCATCACCCTCATGGCCATGCCCCGCGCCCGAGGCCTGTTCCGCCAGGCGCTCACCCAAAGCGGGGCGGCCGCCCAGACGCTCACGGCTGAGACCGCCGCGGGCGTCACCGCAAGGCTGGCCGAGTCGCTCGGCGTCGCCCCGGCCCGCGAGGCCTTCGGCGAGGTGCCGGTCGAACGGCTCACGCGGGCGGCCTCCGCCCTCGTCGAGGAGGTCCAGACCGCCGCGGATCCCTCCAGTTGGGGAAGCCTCCCCTTCGCCCCGGTCATCGACGGCGACACCCTCCCCGACCACCCGCTCGACGCGTTGCGAAGGGGCGCCGGCAGCGGCGTGCGGCTCCTGGCCGGATGGAACCGCGACGACACCCGGATCGGGCTCGTCCCCACCGGCATGATCGACATCATCGACGAGCGCATCCTCTCCGCAGTCGTCAACGCCAACGGCGCGCCCGACGGGACGGTCGAGCGCTACCGGGCGGCCCGGCCGGGAGCGAGCGACGGGGACGTGCTCTCTGCCGTGACCACCGACTGCTTTATGCGGATTCCGACGACCCGGGTCGCCGAGGCACGCCTCGAAGCCGGCGAGGCCGACACCTGGGTGTACCGCTTCGACCACGAGTCGCCGAGCTTCGCGGGCCGCCTCGGTGCCGCCCACGCGGTGGAGCTCCCGTACGTGTTCGACCTCCTCGACGAGCAGTCCAGCCACGCACTCATCGGCGACGAACCACCACAGGTCGTCGCCGATACGGCCCACGGCGCCTGGGTCCGCTTCGTTGCCGACGGTGACCCGGGCTGGCCCCGATACACCCTGGCCGACCGGTCCACCGCGCTGATCGACGAGGGGATCACCGTCGTCGACGACCCCGACGCTGCCGGGCGCGAGGTGTGGGCCTGGCGACGCTGACCGGGAGTGGTCACTTGGTGCCGACCGTGCGGCTCGACATGATGATCCATTCGACGAGCCCGGGGCCCGCGTCGGGCGGTCGCCGGTCGTGGGGCACGACCCGATGACGGACGACTCCGATCGACCGGCGAACAGCTCCTGGACCGGGGCGGAGCCCCCGCCCTCACCAGCACCGGGGTGCTCGTTGCGGCCACTGCGAAGCGGCTCCTACCATGTCGGCGTGCGATCAGCCGAGCCCGCTCGCGCCGGTGTGCCTCGATGGGAGATCACGGTCCCGTCGCGTCCCGGCCGTTTGCCGGGGGTCGAGATGGCAGGGTTCAGCGATCACGCGAACGAGTTCCTCAGCGTTGCGCTGGTCCCGCACCCCGCGGTTACGGTGATCTTCGATCTCGGCGACCAGCCGTTCGTCATCGAAGACGGCTGTGGTTCACGGCAGCGAGAACGCGTCGTCGCCGGACTCGCGCCCACGAGGGCTCAGGGGCGGGGGTTGGCCAGAAGCTCCGAGTGTCTCCAGTTGCGGCTTTCGCCGATGCTCGCACACGCGGTCCTGGGCGCCTCCTCGGAGCTGGGCGGGACGGTGGTCGCCCTCGATGATCTTTGGGGACGAGAGGCCGTACGAACCCAAGAGCGGTTGCGTGCGGCCGGGTCGTGGGAGGACCGTTTCGCGATCGCGGAGGCCGCGCTGGCTCGGCTGGAGGACGCGGGCCGAGCCGTCGATCCGGAGGTCACCTTCTCCTGGGGGCAGATGGTGACCAGCCGGGGTCGGGTACGTGTCGAACGACTGGTCGCCGAGATCGGATGGAGCCGCAAGCGCCTTTGGTCTCGGTTCCGCGCCCAGGTCGGCCTCACCCCCAAGCGCGCCGCCCAGCTCATCCGCTTCGACCACGCGGCCCACCGGCTCGCCGCCGGCCACAGCGCCGCCTCCGTGGCAGCGGAGAGCGGCTACGCCGACCAGTCCCACCTGCACAGAGACGTCATGGCCTTCGCGGGGATGACGCCGACCGCGCTTGCGGTCTCGCCGTTCCTCGCGATCGACGATGTCGCGTGGCCCCCCGAGCACGGATCCGACGCGTGACGTGAGCGAGCGGTACGGCCCGTCGCGCTGACGGAGGCGAGGCGCCTGGACGGACCGATCTGTCGTGTCTGGTACAGCAGCGCGTCGATCCCGTTGGAGCACCAGCGGCTCGCAGGTGGTCAGCTGCCGCAGAGGCGCAGAGTGCTTTCCAGGCACAGAGCCGCCGCCTCAGCGGGGGTGAGGCGGCCGTCGGCGACTTCTGCCGCGGCGGCGTGCTGGAGCCCGATGACGGCGGCGGCGAGCCAGGCGGCGGGGAGTGACCCGTCGAAGTCGCCCGTGCGCTGGCCGCGCCGGATGAGCCGTTCGAGCCGCGGCGGCACGACGTCGTGGGGGTCGTTGCTCTTGGGCCGGTGGGTCCGGGTCACGGTGGGGTTGAGCAGGAGGGGGTAGCGGCGCAGGAACCGCCAGCCGGCGTCGAGGAACTGGGCCAGTGCGTCGGCGGGCGGGGCGGTGTCGAGGCCGGCGGCGTCGAGCAGGGCGGCGTATTCGGCGGCCGCGGCCTCAATGAGGGCGGCCATGAGGGCGTCGCGCGAGGGGAAGTGCGCGTAGACGGTCTGGCGGGTGACGTTGGCCGTGCCGGCGATCTCTTCCATGCTGGCGTCGACTCGCTCGCCGAGCACGATGCGGGCCGCGTCGAGGATGGCGTCGATGCTGCGCCGGGCGTCGGACCGGCGACGGCGGGCAGGCGTGGCGGTGTCGGGTGCGTCAACCATCGGGGCGAGGATATCCGTTCCGCCATAACCTTGACAAGCCGTAAGAGATAAACAACTCTTACAGCATGTCAAAGAAAAGCACGGATGGGGGCCACCCGGCGATCGAGGTGTGCGGCCTGGTCAAGGTCTACGGCGAGCACCGAGCGCTGGACGGGATCGACCTCACGGTCCGGCGTGGTCAGGTGTTCGGGTTCCTCGGCCCCAACGGGGCGGGCAAGACCACCACGATCCGCATCCTGGCCACCTTGACCCGGCCTGACGGCGGCACCGCCCGCGTCCTCGGTCACGACGTGATCAGCGAACGGGACGCGATCCGGGCCCGGGTGGCGGTGACTGGCCAGTTCGCCGCTTTGGATGAGGACCTGACCGGCTATGAGAACCTGATCATCCTCGGCCGTCTCCACGGCCTGTCCCGCGTCGCCGGCAAACAGCGAGCCGACGACCTGCTCGCCGCCTTCGACCTGGCCGGCGCGGCCGGCCGCCCCGTGGGCGGATACTCGGGCGGGATGCGCCGCCGGCTGGACATCGCCGCCAGCCTGATCGTGACCCCCGACCTCCTGTTCCTCGACGAGCCGACCACCGGGCTGGACCCGCGCAGTCGTAGCCAGGTGTGGGAGCTGGTCCGCCAGATCGCCGCGGCCGGCACCACGGTGCTGCTCACCACTCAGTACCTTGAGGAGGCCGACCAGCTCGCCGAGCAGATCGCGGTCATCGACCACGGCCGGATCGTGGCCGAAGGCACCAGCGCCCAGCTCAAATCCCGAGTCGGCTCGGGCACCCTGCACGTCCGGCTTCTCGACGGTGAGCAGCGCCGGCAGGCGCAACAGGTCCTGGCCGGCGCCCTGGAAGGGATGGTCCATCCCGCCGACGACCCGCTCGCCTTGTCCGTGCTGCTTGCCACTCCGGCTGACGCGACAGACGTGGGCCGGCTGGTCGGGCACGCCCTGACCCAGCTCGCCGAGGCCCGGGTGGGTGTCGCCGAGGTCACTCTCGGCCAGCCCAGCCTGGACGAGGCATTCCTCGCCCTGACCGGCCACACGGCCGGTCCGGCCACCACCGACCACGAGGACGTGAACGCATGAGCATCCCGGCCGCCATCACGCGCCCCACCGCGGCGGAAACCGACCGGATCGGCATTCTGCTCGCCACGAGCCCGGCACGCCGTCGTGCCGGCGCACTCGCCGCTTCCGCGGCTTTCGGCTGGCGAGCCATTCTCAAAATCAAGCACGACCCCAAACAGCTTGTGGACTCGGCCGCCATCCCGATCCTGTTCACCGTGCTGTTCACCTACCTGTTCGGTGGCGCTGTCAGCGGCTCGCCCGGCAACTATCTGAAGATCCTCCTGCCCGGCACGCTTGGCATGAGCATCGCCATCGTCACCATGTACGGCGGTGCCCGTCTCGCCAAGGACGTGACAACCGGAGCGTTCGACCGTTTCCGTTCCCTGTCCGTCTGGCGCGGCGCGCTCGTGCTCGGCGGCCTGCTCAGCGATGCCGCCCGTTACCTGTTCGCTTCCGCCCTTGTGATGGTCCTCGGGCTGATCATGGGCTATCGGCCCGAGGGTGGCGCACCAGGTGTGTTCGCCGCGGTAGCCCTCATCGTCGCCTTCGGGCTCTCCCTGTCCTTGCTGTGGGCCGCGGTCGCCTTGCTCTTACCCGACCCGGCCGTCGTCATCAGCATCGCCAACGTCGTGCTGATGCCACTGTCGTTCGCAAGCAACATCTTCGTCCAGCCACAAACCATGCCCGGCTGGCTCCAAGCCTTCGTCGAGGTCAACCCGCTCAGCCACGTCGCGACCGCGGCCAGGGGCCTGATGAACAACACCGGCGGCACCGGCGGATCTGTCGCCTGGTCGCTCATCGCGACCGCTGCCATCACCGCTGTCTGCGCGCCGCTCACCCTCCACCTCTACGGCAAGCGCGGCTGACGTGCGTAGAGCCGTCGGCGAGTGCACGATCCCGACACCCGCGAGCAGGGCCGCCGAGGCGTCTCAGCGGCAGTAGTCCAGGAACAACGTGCCGTTCTTGCCCCGTTCGACCTCGAGCAGCTTCCACGACTGGACGTCGTCGCCCTCGAACACCCGCCTGCCGTGGCCGACCACCGCCGGTGCGACGACCAGCCGCAGTTCGTCGACGAGCCCGGCCCGCAGCAGTGAGCAGGCCAGTTCGATGCTGCCGTGGATGCCGATGTCGCCGCCGGATCCCTGCTTCAGGGCGGTCACGTAGTCGTGCGCGGGGGTGGTGACCAGGGTGGAGTTCGCCCATTCCTGCGTGGGCGCGCTGGAGGTGACGACGTGCTTGCGGGTGCCGTTGATGAAGTCGGCGAACGGCTGGAAGTCCGACGTGGGCCAGTGCCCGGCCCAGTAGTCGTAGGTCCCGCGTCCCAGCAGGACGTCGTCCTGGGTGGCGATGACCCGGCCGAGGTAGGCGACCAGCTGGGGGCCGTCGTCGGCGAGCCAGTCGCCGTCTTCGTAGGCGACGCCGTCGAGCGACATCAGGTGGTAGAGCACGACCTTGCGCATGTGGTTCTCCTCGTGGTCGATCGAGTGGTTGATCGCGTGGTTGATCGCGTAAGTGCGCGGAGACGGTGCCGCTCTTGTAGGTGGGTGAGCCGACGAGCGCGCCGGGCAGCCGGTCGCCCTCGGTCTCGAACAGTCTCTTGCCGTCGCGGACGACGGATCGGGTCGATGGCCCTATGGTGTGGCCCGATCGCGGGCCCCTGCGATACATTCGGCCGCAGCCGAATCCAAGGAGTCCCCGGCGGCATGCTTACCGTGGCGTTCTCCGCCTACGACCTGACCTCGATCAGGTTCGCGTACTCCCCGCTCAGGGAGGTCTCCGCCGGCATCCACGCACTGCGTACTCCCGCCGGGCGCGTCCTGCATCTGCCGTGGTTCAAGCAGGTGCGCCCCCAACTCGGCGGTGATCTGGCCCCCCTGCTCGACCTCGTTCCCGGCGGCCCGTACATCCCGGACTTCCTGTGCCCCGTCCCCACCAGCCCGACCCCGGACCTGGCCGGCGAACTGGCGGTCCTGCGCGCCACCCCACACGAGATCATTCGCGCGGACCTCGACCGCATGGCCGACGAGACTCCGGGTTCGCTGACCGGCTGTGCCATGGAGCTGCACCAGGATCCGGGCCCAGGCCTCGACCGGCTGGTGCGCGCCATCGAAGCCTTCTGGCGGCTCGCCATGGCACCGCACTGGGCGCGCATGCGCAACCTGCTCGAAGGCGACCTGCTCTACCGCGCCCGGCAGTTCGCCGAACGCGGCCCCGCCGGGGTGTTCGCGGACATGCACCCGGCCATCCGCTGGGAAGATCGCACCCTTTACCTGCAGGAGCGCCCGGAGGAGCTGTCTCGGACGCTGAACGGCGAGGGCCTGCTGCTGGCCCCGTCCGTCTTCGTCTGGCCCAGACTTCTCTACCGCACCGACTCTCCCGGCCAGGCCGCCATCACCTATCCGGTGCGTGCCATCGCCACCCTGTGGGAACGCGGCACCGCGCCCGCCCCCGACGCGCTGGCCGCCGTCATCGGCCGCTCCCGCGCGCTGCTGCTCGGTGAGCTCGACGCCCCCGCCTCCACCACCGACCTGTCCCGCCGCACCGGCCTGGCCCCCGCGAGCGTCTCCGAACAGCTCGCCCTGCTGTTGTCGGCCGGTCTGGTGACCAAGCACCGTGTCGGCCGGGCCATGCTCTACGTCCGCACGCCCCGCGCCCACGCCCTGCTGGACGGTTGATTCGGCAGGGGCCGAATGTGTCGCCGGGCGGCGTGCGCCACCACACCATGCACTCATGACGATCACGGCTTCCGCCCGCCCCACCGTGTTCCAGGGGCTGCCCAAGGTGTTCTGGCTGCTGTTCTCCGGCCAGTTGGTCAACAGGTTCGGCGGGGTCGTGCTGCCGTTCCTGGTGTTCTACCTGACCGGCCGAGGCTACGCGGCCGCCCAGATCGCCGCCGTCGTCTCCGCGTACGGGCTGGGTGGTCTGGGCGGGCAGCCGCTGGGCGGCTACCTGGCCGACCGGTTCGGCCGCCGCGCCACCCTGGTCGGCGGCCTGCTCGCCACCGCGGCCTGCGTGATCCTCATCGCGGCGGCCGGCAACCTGTCCTGGCTGCTGACCGCCGCCCTGGCCATGGGACTGGCCGGCGACGTCTACCGGCCCGCCGCCTCGGCGCTGGTCGCCGAGACCACTCCGCCGCACCTGCGGCCGAAGGCGTTCGGGCTCATGCACTGGGCGGTCAACATGGGCACCGCCGCCGCGGGCGCCATCGCCGGACTCCTGCTCGCCCACGGCTTCTGGCTCCTGGTCATCCTGGACGTGACCACCAGCCTCGCCTTCGCCGTGATCGTGGCCGCCGGCGTCCCCCGCAGCCACGACACCGCGAGCGCCAAGCCCGCCCCCAACGGCTACGCGATCGCGGCACGCGACCGGGTGTTGATGGCGGCGCTCGTCTTCCTGCTGATCGGCCTGGTCCTTTACGCCCAGGCCGCCTACGCGCTGCCCTTGGCGCTGGCCGCCGACGGGCTCCCGGCCACCCTGTACGGGCTGCTCGTCACCGTCAACGGCGCCATCGTGGTGATCTTCCAGCCGCTGCTCATCTCCTGGCTGTCGCATCTGCCCAGGCTGCCGGTCCTCGGCCTGTCCATGACCGTGGTGGCTCTCGGCCTGGCCCTGACCGGCGCGGCCAGCCGGCCCTGGCACTACGTGGCCACGGTGGTGCTGTGGTCGATCGGCGAGATCGGCATGGCGGGCTTCGAGGCGACACTGATCGCCGACCTCACCCCTGAGGGCGCCCACGGCACCTACCAAGCCCTGTACGGCTGGACCACCGCCATCGCCCGCTTCGCCGGCCCGGCCGTCGGCGCCGTACTGTTCCAGGCAGGGATGTTGTGGTGGGCCTGCGCCGCGACAGGCGTCCTGTGCGCGGCGTTCGCCTTCACCCTGATGCCGGCCGTCGCGCGCCGCGAACAGGCCCAACCCAGCCGGCCACCAGCACGTCACTCCCTGCGTGAAGACACTGTCAGCTGGGCTGCCACAGCTCGACCCGATTGCCCTCAGGATCGGTGACCCAGCCGAACCGGCCGACACCCTCCATGTCCTGAGTCTCCTTGGACACGTCCGCTCCCTTGGCGCGCAGTTGCGCGAGCATCGCGTCCAGGTCGCGGACACGGAAGTTGAGCATCGTCTGCTGGGCGCGGGAGCCGAAGTACTCGGTCTCGGACTCGAAAGTCGCGAACACCGTCACCCCGGCCTCCTGACGCCACACGCCGTTTTCATCGGTGTCCAGGCCCAGGCAATCGCGATACCACGCACCCAGGGCCACCGGGTCAGCGGCCCGCATGAAATATCCGCCGATTCCAAGCACACGCTCCATGTCGCCATCTTGCCAGGACCGCGATCACCCGCTTCACGCCCCGCCTCAATCGCGGGGCAACTCGTAATTGTTGCTGTGTGCCGAGTTTGCCCTGGCAAAAGTGATTTGTCGTGAAGAGCGACGCAGCGGTAACTTCGCGGCCTATGACCCCGACTCTGCGTACTGAGCGCCTGCTGCTGGAGCCGTACGTCCCTGAAGACGAGGAAGACTTCGTCACCCTGTTCCAGGACGGGAGGGTTTCGCAGTGGATGGGCGACGGTCCAGCCACCGAGGCGGATGACCGTGCCCTGTTCGGACGGATCTTCACAAAGGTCTACGCCCAGGATCTGTTCGACGTCTGGGCCGTTCGACGGAACGGCCGCTTCGCCGGGCACGCTGAGATCAAGCCGACGGACGTGGCGGAAGGCTACGAAATCATCTATGCGCTGACCCCTGACATGTGGGGATCGGGCCTGGGGAGAGAACTGGCCGGGGCGATCGTCGCCTACGGATTCGACACCCTGGGGCTCACGGAGGTGTACGCCACCGTGGCGGCGCCGAACAGTGCCTCGCTGGCCGTGCTGGACAGGATCGGCTTCGAGCACGTCCGGGACATGGCTGAAGACGACGGAAGCACCACTCGCGTGCTGCGCCGCCGGGCCGCGGCCCGGGACCTTCAGCGGAAGGAGCGGCGGTAGGCGGCCGGGGTGGTGCGCAGGGCGGTGTGGAAGCGGCGACGGAGGTTGACCGCCGAGGAGAGGCCGACGCGGGTGGCGATGGTCTCGACGGGCAGGTCGGTCTCCTCCAGCAGGGCGCGGGTGGCGGCCAGACGGCGTTCCAGCAGCCAGCGGGCGGGTGGGACGCCGAGCTGATCGGCGAACTGGCGGGTGAGGGTGCGGGGGGAGACGCCCGAGTAGGCGGCCATGTCCTTGACGGTGACCTGGTCGGGCAGGCGCGACAGGAGCCATTCGAGCAGGGGGGCCAGGGAGTCCGGCATGGGGCCGGTGGTGGGGAGGGGAGGGTATTGCCGCTGGCAGCCCTCGCGGTGCGGACCGGCGGCGAGTTGACGGCCGATGCGCATGGCGTGGGCCGCGCCGTACTCCTGGAGGACCTGGTGAAGGCAGAGGTCGAGGGTGGCGGCCGAGGCTCCGGCGGTGGCGACGTCGCCGTGATCCACGTAGATGACGGTGTCGTCGGGGATGACGCGGGGGTGGCGAGCGGCGAGTTCGCCGGAGAGTTCCCAGTGGACGGAGGCGCGGCGGCCGTCCAGGAGGCCCAGGGCGGCGGGGACGAAGATTCCGGCGCAGACGGCCACGATGCGGGCGCCTCGGGCATGGGCTTGGGACACCGCGTGGAGTACGGCGGGCGAGGGGGTGAGAGTCCAGCTCGCGATGACGACGGTGTCGGCGTCGCCGAGGGCTTCGAGACCGCTGTCCACCTGGATGGGGATGCCGAGGGTGGTAGGGAGGGAGCCGGGGTGTTCGGCGCACAGGCTGAAGCTGTAGTGCTGGGGGATGTCGGGGCCGTGGTAGCCGAAGACGGCTGAGGCGGAGGTGACCGGGTAGAGCTCCTGGTTCGGGGCGACCAAGGCGACCACGCGATGCGGGTTGGCGGGCGTCGGGGGCGTTTCCGGGCAATCCAGGGGCATGGCGCAAATGTACCCAATGATGTCATTTGGGACACCGGTGCTCTGATCTGGAAAAATCCAGAATCGGGGCTCATGTGGACGAGGAACTTCACCCTCTACTTCGGGGCCCGTACGATCTCGCTGCTCGGTGACGCGATGATGCCCGTCGCCTCGGCGCTGGCGATCGGGAAAGTTTATGGGATCGCGGGCGTCGGCTACGTGCTCGCGCTCTGGACCGCGTCGGCTGTGCTGGTCATGTTGTTCGGCGGGGTTGTCGCCGACCGGATCGGCGCCCGGCGCTTGATGATCGGCGCGGACACGGTCAGGGTCGTCACCCAGGGGGTCGTGGCCGTCGCCTTCCTGGACGGCGCTCCGCCGTACGCCCTGTTGCTGGTGATGGCGTTCTTGTCGGGCACGGCCGCCGGGATGTTCGAGCCGGGCGTCAACGGCATGGTCCCCCTGGTCGCCAGAGATCCGCAGCGGGCCAACGCGACGCTGAAGATCGCCGAAGCGGTCACCCAGCTGGCGGGTCCCGCACTGGCCGGAGTCCTCATCGTCGTCGCCGGGCCGGTCTTCGTCTACACGGTGGACGCCACGACGTTCCTGGTCAGCGGGGTGTGCCTGCTGCTGGTCCGGGTCGCCGTACCCAGGCCGGAGCCCTCCAACGTGCTGAGCGACCTGCGCAGGGGCTGGGAGGAGTTCAAGGCCAGGAGCTGGATGTGGTCGGTCATCCTGGTCTGGGTGTTCTGGGGCGTTCTGGTGGTCGGGCCGTACGTGCCGCTGTCGTCGCAGGTCATCGGGGCCGACTACGGCTGGGTGATGGCGGCGCTCGGCCTCGGCACCGTGCTGGGCGGGCTGGTGGCGATCAGGCTCAGGCCGCGCAGGCCGCTGGCGGCCGGGGCGGTGGCGCTGAGCGGGTACGTGGCGGTGCCGCTGACGGTCGCGCTCGGGCTGCCGCTGCCGCTGCTGATGGCGGGGCACCTGCTCGGAGGGTGCGCGTTGGCGTTCTGGTCGGTGATGTGGTCGACCAGCGTGCAGACGCAGGTCGCGCCGGACGTGATGAACCGGGTCAACGCCTACCAGGTGGCCGGGTCGGTCGCGGGCATGGCGGTCGGTCAGGCGCTGGCCGGTCCGGTCACCGCGCTGGTCGAACCACGCGCCTTCATGCTGGGGTCGGCCCTGGTGACGGTCGGCGTGGCGGCGGCGCTGCTGCTGATCAAGCCGGTCAGGCGGCTGGGCCGGGAACGTCAGGAGGCCGGAGGTCAGCCGATCTCGGTCTCGGCCGGCTTGTCGACGTAGTCGGTCATCGTCCGCAGGGCGACGAGCGCGGTGGTCTCCAGCAGTTGCCGGTCGGTCCAGCCCGCCGCGCGGGCCGCCGGCAGCAGTTCCGCGCCGTATCGCAGAACGGCGCCTACGGCCTGGTCAACATGCGGCAAGTGCGTGGACGTGCCCAACTACTCCACCGACAGCGGCGTGCAGCTGTGGCAGTGGACCTGCGGAGCCAGCAGCAACCAGACCTGGACGCTGACACCCTCCACCGTCGCCGACCGCTACCTGATCAAGAGCAACCTCAACGGCCTGTGCGTCAGCAACAAGGACAGCTCCACCGCCGGTAACAACCCGATCAGCCAGGAACCCTGCTCCGACATAGCCCGGATGCAATGGCGCTTCACCCCCACGAACGGCACCCCCACACCCACGCCCACCTCCACGGTCCCCTACTCCAACACGCCTGACGGCTTCGCCTCCACCAGCGGCATGGGCGACGGCACCACGACCGGCGGCGCGGCCGGTTCCACGGTCACCGTCACCACGTACGCCGACCTGGTGAAGTACGCCGGGGCGAGCGAGCCGTACGTCATCAAGGTCAACGGCGCGATCACCGTCTCGCCGTACGGCACGGAGATCAAGGTCGCGTCCAACAAGACCATCATCGGCGTCGGCACCAAGCCTGCGCGAGCACGTGCCGGCCGCCGGGCGTCAGGCCGTGGGGCTTGAGCCCTGATCGTCGGGGGTGCCGTCGTCCTGCTGGCATGATTCGCCGGTTGACGGACGGTATGACATTTCGTACGTTCCGCGTAGGCCGTCCCCCGGGCGCCCCGAACCGGAAGGGGTTGCAGTGACCAGCGAGCCGGATTCGAACGGGACTGCACCAAACATTGGGCCGGACATCGTGCCGGGACCACTTGCCACGCCACCGCCGGAGTTCGCCCGCAGACGCGAGTCGGGGCCGCTGGAGCCGGCGACCATGCCCAGCGGCGACCGCGTCCCGATGGCCGTCCGGTACGAGGACGTCCGCGCCCTGCTGGCCTCGCCCACATCCAGCCGCAATCTACGCCTCCCCGGGCTGCCGCGGTTCGTGAGCGGCGTCGGCATCGACGACGACCCGGACGCGCTGGTCAACCAGGATCCGCCGGAACACACGCGCTACCGCCGGATCATGCAGGGCACCTTCACCCCGCGCCAGATCGAACCGTGGCGTCCCCGCATCGCGAAGATCGCCCAAGAACTCCTCGAGGGCCTGGGCGACCCCTTCGACTTGGTCCAGGGATACGCGCTGCAGCTACCGGCCCGTGTCATCTGCGAGATGCTCGGCGTGCCGATGGACCACTACGAGCAGTTCGTCCGCTGGACGGACATGTTCCTGACCACCTCCACCGCCACCGAGCAGGCGCGTTACGAGGGCTACAGCGACTTCATGGCCTATGCCGCAGAACTGGTCGCCCAGCATCGCCTCTCACCTGGCGAGGACCTCATCGACCTGCTCATTCAGGCCAGGGACGAGGACGACCGGCTCTCGGAGGGCGAGCTCGTCAACACCGTCTTCTCTCTGATCACGGCCGGTTACGAGACGACAGCCTCAATGATCGCCCGTGGCGTGTTCCGGTTGCTCCTTCACCGAAGCCAGTGGGACGAGTTGGTCGCGGACCCGACCCTGACGGCTACCGCCGTCGAGGAGATCCTGCGCTTCGACGGGCCGCCCGCCAGTGCCTTCATGCGCCGGATCACGGAGGACACCGACCTGCCCAGTGGCTCGCTGAGCGCGGGGACGGTCGTCATGCCGAACCTGAACGCGGCCAACCACGACCCGCAGGCGTTTCCCGAGCCCGGCCGGTTCGACATCCACCGTTTCACCGACCATCCCCCCAACCCGCACGTGGCATTCGGCTACGGTCCGCACCGCTGCCTGGCCGCCAGTCTCGCCAGGGTCGAGCTCACCGAAGCGATCGGAGCCCTGGTCACTCGGCGACCCGCCCTCCGCCTGACCACCTCGCCCGAGTCGGTGACATGGGCCGATGGCCTGGTCCTGCGGCCGGTCGCCATGCGCGTCACCTCGGGCGGATGACGCTGACGGGCCCCCTCGTGGTCACCGGGGCGGTGCGGCGCTGCGGGCTGAACCGGCGTCCGCGGAGGGCTGCTCGTTCAGGCGCTGCTCGAACACCTGGCCGATCCAGCCGTTGACGTCGAACCTGTCCGTCGGCGTGAAGTCCTGCCCCTGGTAGTAGCGCACCAGGTCACCGTCGCCGCCGGCCCAGCAGTCGACCCTCAGGAGCGTGATGCCGCGGGCTCGCGCCTCCGTGCGGGCCATGTCGAGGAGAGCGGCGCCGACCCCGCGCCCTGTGAAGGACCGGGCGGTGATCAGCAGGTCGACGTACAACTCGCGCTCGTTCACCGGCGGGATGTGGGCGGGTGGCCGTTCGGTGAGCACCAGGGCCCCGGCCGGCACACCGCCGATCTCGGCGATCGACAGTCCGCCGCCGTGGGCCATGCCGCGGATGCGCTCGATCCGCTGTGGATCCTCCGACCAGGGCCGCGTGCCCCATTGACCGGCGCTTCCCCGTGCGGTCAGCCATGTGACGGCGTCGTCGAACATCTGAAGCAGTACCGGGACGTCGCCGGGACCGCCTGGACGGACGTGGATGGACATCAACGGCCTCCTTTGACATCGGCACGACGACCGTCGTGCGACTCGCGCCACGACATCATCCCTCCTCGCGCGGATCTTCCCCCAGGGGGATGCCAGGGGGATGCCGGACGGGCGGCTGCATCAGGCACCAGGAGTCCGGGTTGGGAGGCGTACGGCCCGCGGTGGCTGAGCGGCACCGGGTGTGTCGCTCAGCCACCGCAGCGATGATCAGCCGGACGCGGCGGGTGTGACCGGCCAGGCGTCGATCAGGGTCTGGTGTTCGGAATCGCCGTTCTTGCCGACGGCCTTCACCCCGACGGCACGACCTGGACGGTCTTCGAGGTCGTGATCGGTGCGAGCGAGCTGTCGTCGGTGTAGGCGCGCATCGAGTCGTTGGTGACCGATACGGTGACCGAGCCCGGCTGCAGCGCGGTGAGCGTCCGGGCCTGCGGGTCGAGGATCGCGACCTTGCGCGCGCGGCGGGCCGCGTCGATGGCCGCCTTTCCGCTGCCGATCGCCAGGTTGGACGAGCCGCCCCAGTGGACCGACATCGGGTATTGCAGCGGCACGACACGCGTACCCGCCGACACGCCTTCCGGCTGGACGATGCTGCCCGACAGCTGCGCCGTCTTGCCCACCTGCAGCGAGTCCGGGGTGTTCAGCGTGATGGACTGCGCGAAGGCGCGCACATCGGCCTCGATCCACTGCTGGTCCGCCGTGCGCCGCGAGTCGACCGACCAGCCGACCCACCCGGTGAACCCGCCGCGGTCCGGCGTGCCGTACGGGTTCTTGCCCGACGACGGCAGCACCGCGTACGGGACACCTTCGACGCGATGGACGTCGGCGATCTGGGCGTGGGATCCGACCATCGCCGCGCCCTTGTCCGTGGAGTCACGGAAGTCCGTGAGCATCCTCTCGATGAGCGCGACCTCGTCGCGGTCGCCGAGCTGGCTGGACTTCGCGTCGTCAGGGTCGTCCACCGGGTGGTGGGCGAACACCAGCACGTTGCGCACCGTCGGGTCGTTCTCGGCGTCGGCGAGCGCCTTCTGCGTCATCGGCAGCTGGTCCCACGCCGTCCCGCGCAGCGAGCCGAGGGAACTGGCGAGCAGGATGAAGCGGGTGCCCTTGTGGTCGAACGTCCGGTACGGCCGGCCGAACTGGTCGGTGAAGTTCGTCAGGTCGGACTGGACGTTGTTGAGGCCGTAGGACTCGTGGTTGCCCGGCACGTAATAACACGGGACCGAGCCGGCCGCCGGGTCCGGCGTGCTGTCCTTCGCCGGCTCCTGACCGACCGGGATCAGGTCGCACCCGGCGTCGGTGAGCACCTGCCGGGCCAGCGCGAGGTCCTGCGGCAGGCCACGGTCGGTGATGTCACCGTTGAGCACGATCAGGTCCGGCTTGGTCGCGCGGATCCGCTTGATGGCGGCCGTCGCGACCTGGGTCAGCGCCGGGTTGTCGGCCGTGAACTGCACGTCCGACAGCGTGGCGAACCGCCAGGTGCCGCCGCCCGCAGGCAGCGAGCCGTCGGCGGAGACCATCGGGTCGGGCTGCAGGTCGGCCCGGGCAGGCAGGTCGATCGACGTCGGTACGTCGGCCTCGATGCGGTCCAGGACGAACGTGCCCGGCTTCTGCTGGGCGACGTTGGTGTTGATGCCCTGGAAGCTCGAGATCGAGATCGGGAACGCCGTGTTGGCCGGCAGCGTCCACGTCGCGTACTGCCAGTCGCTGCTCGCGGTCAGGCCGGTGCCGTAGACGCCGCCGCTCTTACCGGTCGCGTCGAAGTAGCCCATGTAGGTCAGACCGCTGGGCACGCTGATGCTCGACTTGATCCGCATCCGCAGGCGCAGCGGCTGGCCGGGCACCTGGACGCGCTGGGCCGCCGATGCGGCCGCGATGCCCACGTTGCGCATCCCCTGGAAGTCGATCCGCAGGCCGTCGGGGTCCACCGAGAACGTCGTGGCCGCCGTGCTGTTGTTGCGCCAGCGGGCGAGCACGTCGTCATTGAAGTCGTAGACCGTCTGTGTCTGGACGCCGATCGTGATCGGGAGCTTCACCGACTTGCCGGCGACCGAGATGGTCAGGATCGTGCCCGCGTTGGTCAGCGGGGTGATCTTCAACGTGCCGTCCACCGGCCGGATGTCCACGACGCTGTGGTCATAGTCCAGCGAGAGGTCCTGCGGGTCGATCGGGGCCGTGTAGCCCTGGTCGTCGCGGCCGGTCACGGAGACGGTGGCCGCAGAGGAGGGCGTCGCATCGGCGATCGCCAGGCGCTGGGACGACAGCTCGACGCTGGTGACCGGGCCCAGGACGGTGACCTTCTCGTGCACCACCTCGCCACCGATCTTGGCTTTGACGTTGATCTGGTCGCGCTGCTTGTCCGGGGCCGCGAGCACGCCGTCCGTGACGGAGGCTCCGGACCCTGACCACCTCACGGACGCCGGGTCGACCGTCACCGGCGTCTGGTGGTCGTCGACGCCCTGCGCGATCAGCGCGCGGTGCAGCCCCGGGAACACCTTCACGCCACCATCGGCCGACGCCGCGCCCGGCGCGGGCTTGATGAGCAGCTGATGCAGCTTGCCGTCGCCCTTCGCGACGAACACGCCCACGCCGTTCGGGTCGCTGCGCTCACCGCCGTCGGACGGGGCGTTGCGGAGGGTCGCGTCCTGCGCGCCGAGCGCGCGGGCGACCATCGTGGTCGAGCCGCCGCCGTCGAGGTTGACCGCGGTCTCGACGCCCATCGCGGCCAGGTCACGCGCCTCCTTGTCGATCCCGACGCCGCCCTTGCCGGTGCCGCCCGGGCCGTCCCAGGTGGCCAGCACGAGCGTGCGGCCGGCGTCCTTGAAGCCGAGTGCGGTACGCGGAGCGATCGACGTGTCCAGGCCGTTGACGACCTGGCCGCCGGAGACGATGGTGCCGCCGTGGCCGAGGGCGAACTTCATCGTCTTGGCGACATCGTCAGCCAGCGCGTAGCTGAGCTTCACCGGGTCGCCGGGCCGCAGCGCACGGATCGCGGTCGCCGCGGCGTCGCGCCCGACGAGCACGACACCGTCCTGCGGGATCGGCCCCGAACCCGCGGGGCCGTTCGGCGTGACCGACACCACCGAGCCGTTCTCGACCAGCACCTCGGCGATCTGGTTGTCGGCCACGCCCGTCAGGCCGCGGTTGCGGCTGTAGTCGCCCCACGCGGACGTGAACGCGATCAGACCGTCCGCCGGGACCCCGCGCCCGTTCGCGGCGTTGATCGACAAGACCGTGTGGTCCACCCCCGCGAAGTTCGCGGTCGCGTTGACCGTGAGGTCCACAAGCCGGGCAATCCTGTCATCGCTGACCCCGACGTGCTGGCGGCCGCCGATATCGGCGGTCTTGAGCAGCTGCCCGTTCTGGATCTCGCCGCCCAGTGCCGCGTTGGAGCTGCCGATGTCGAAGAACTCGCCGTTGACGCCGGCGACCGCGCCGGCCTTGTTGGCGGCCACGCTCAGCGGCCCACCGGACGCGACCGGTCCAGCGGTCAGCAGGTCCGTGGTGACCGCGTTGTTCGACAGATCCACGGTCAGGAACTGCGCGTCGTACCAGCCCTGCTGGTCCAGCGCCTTCACGTGCCGCAGGTTGACCCCCGGACCGATCTCCTCAGTCCTGTTGATCAAAGGGAGTCCACCGGTGACCGGCGCCGGTGGACCCACGCTCGCGTGCGCGGTGGCCGGGAAGAACGCCAGTGTGGACACCGTGGCGAGAGCCACCAGCAGTGGCCTCGTACGCCGATGGTTCAAAACCATCAATCTCATAGGAACCCCGACTAACAGAGTGACAACGCGCCCTAGTGATCAAAAGGTGCGCCAGGGCATCAAAGTGATCCACTGAGAAAGGCGGATGACGCCACTCCAAGGCCGTCGTGAACACCGGCGGAACAGGCGATCGCACCCGCGCGGTACACCGCCTCGACCGATCCGCGAACACCGTCCGCGTCCGGCTCTTGACGCCCAGAAATCGATCCCTGATCGTCGGGTAGATGCCGAGAGACTGACCGCCGTGGTGGCCGTTCTGAACCGGCGTACGCGACCGGGCTTTCAGCCTTCGTGGATCCGGCCGGCCTCGACGACGACGCGGCGTGTGGTGTGGACGGCCTTCAGCATGCGCCGGTCGTGGGTGACGAGCAGCAGGGTCCCCGTGTACGAGGCGAGCGCGGACTCCAGCTGTTCGATAGCCGGCAGGTCGAGATGGTTGGTGGGCTCGTCCAGGACGAGCAGGTTGACCCCACGGGCCTGAAGGAGAGCGAGGGCCGCCCTCGTGCGCTCGCCCGGCGACAGCGTGGCGGCCGGGCGGAGCACGTGGTCGGCGCGCAGGCCGAACTTGGCCAGCACCGTGCGGACGTCGGCGGGCGGCAGGTCGACGAGCGCGCCGAACGCGTCGAGCAGCGGCTCGTCGCCTTCGAAGAGGGCGCGGGCCTGGTCGACCTCGCCGACGACCACACCGGGGCCGAGCGCCGCCGTCCCGTCGGCGAGGGGTACCCGGCCGAGCAGCACGCCGAGCAGGGTGCTCTTGCCCGAGCCGTTCGCGCCGGTGATCGCGACCCGGTCCGCCCAGTCGATCTGCAGGTCGACGGGCCCGAGCGTGAAGGCGCCACGTCGTGCGACCGCGCCGCGCAGCGTTGCGACCACGGCCCCGGAGCGAGGCGCGGCGGCGATCTCCATCCGCAGCTCCCACTCCTTACGCGGCTCCTCGACGACTTCCAGCCGCTCGATCAGTTTCTCGGTCTGCCGGGCCTTGGACGCCTGCTTCTCCGTCGCCTCGGTGCGGAACTTCCGCCCGATCTTGTCGCCGTCGGTGGCCTTGCGGCGCGCGTTCTTGACGCCCTTCTCCATCCAGGCGCGCTGGGACCTGGCGCGGGCTTCCAGAGACGCCTTGGTGTCGGCGTACTCCTCGTACTGCTCGCGTGCGTGCCTGCGCGCGACGTCGCGCTCCTCCAGGTAGGCGTCGTAACCGCCGCCGTACGCGCGGACCTGCTGCTGAGCCAGGTCGAGCTCGACCACCCTGTTCACCGTACGGGCGAGGAACTCGCGGTCGTGACTGACGACCACGGTCCCGGCGCGCAGTCCCGTCACGAAGCGTTCGAGCCGGTCCAGGCCGTCGAGGTCGAGGTCGTTGGTGGGTTCGTCGAGCAGGAACACGTCGTAACGGCTGAGCAGCAGCGAGGCCAGCCCCACCCGGGCCGCCTGGCCGCCGGACAGGGACGCCATCTCCTGCTCCAGGCCGACCGTGAGCCCGAGGTCGGCGGCCACCTCCGCGGCCCGCTCCTCCAGGTCGGCGCCGCCGAGGGCGAGCCAGCGATCGAGGGCCTCGGCGTACGCGTCGCCGGGATCGCCGTTTACGAGCGCCTCGGTGGCCGCGTCGAGCGCCCGCTGTGCGGCGGCGACCCCGGTCCGGCGGGCGAGGAAGGCGGCGACGGTCTCACCGGGCCGCCGTTCGGGCTCCTGCGGCAGGTGGCCGACGTTGGCGGTGGGCGGGCTGAGTCGTACGCTGCCGTGCTCGGGGGCGTCGAGGCCGGCCAGCAGGCGCAGCAGCGTCGACTTGCCCGCGCCGTTCACCCCCACCAGCCCCACGACGTCCCCGGGTGCGACGACCAGATCGAGATCCGCGAACAGGACGCGGTCGCCGTGCCCGGCGGTGAGTTCCTTCGCGACAAGAGTGGCGCTCATCAGGACACAGACCCTACCGGGTCCCGAGCCGGCCCCGCCGAACGGTCTCACGGGCGGAGCGCCGCCGCGCCGCACTCGGCCAGGTCGTCCAGACAGGGAAGGGTGGGCTCGGAGCGCCCATCGAGGAGGGTGCCGAGCCGGTCGGGCCGGATCAGATCCCAGCGGTAGGGCCGGTTCGGTGTCGTCATCGCAATCATGGTGACGTGCCGCTCCGGCCCGGTCACCCGAATATTCCTAGAGGTCCTCGGCGAGGGAGAGCAGGCGGGTGACGGTGTTCCAGTTGCGCATGGTCGCCGGGCCGGTCGAATGCTTCTCCAAGAGAGGCGGCAGCTTGGGACGCCGCAGCCCGTCGGGGAAGTAGATGTAGAGCTCCCGCTCGCCTATCCGCATCTCCTCCGGGGCGTACGCCGCCGGATCGATGCTCGCCAGCCCGTCCCGGTCCGGCGGCCGGGCCAGGAAGGCCACGGCGAACCGGGCGGGGTCCCGGACCTCAAGGGGGTTGTGCTCCACCACGCCGCGAAGCTGCTCAGCCGTACGGACGATCACCGCGACGGACAAGCCGAGCTCCTCCTGGAGCCCGCGCTCGATCGCGGCGGCGATCGACTCGGCGTCCCCGTCCGCGGTGAACAGGGCGTTCCCGCTGCGCAGGTGCGTGCGCGCGTTCCCGTACCCGAGCCGTTCCAGCAGTGCCCTGAGATCGGCCATCGCCACCGTGGTGGCGGGGCTGACGTTGATGCCGCGTAACAGCGCCACGTATCGCATTGGCATCGCCTCCTTCCGGCGGGAGGCTACAGCCCATTCATGTCAGAGGGCGTCAGGTATCGGGCTGTCATCTGGTCGGCGGCTTGGACGTACGGACATCCTCGCTGGTAAACGAGTTATCTGTTAACAACCTTGACAATTGGGAGCCTCGGTCCCGACCATGGGATCACGGATCCGTACTGTCCAGCGGCTCGCTGGTGAACCAACCCACCGGTGACGTCGCCGGCGCGCCATCACACCCCCCGCGATCGGCGCCATGGCTCCGATCACTCCTGGTTCAGGAGACCTCCATGCGAAAGCGCACACCTCGCCTGCTGACGCTGGCAGCATCGCTGCTGCTGGCGGCCACGGGCGCCGTCCTCACGCAGACACCGGCCACCGCGGCCAATCTGCTCGTGAACTCCGACTTCGAGACCGGCAATCTCGCCCCCTGGTCCTGCACCGGCGGCCTGGGGTCGGTGGTCGGCTCCCCGGTCCACGCCGGCGGCAAGGCGCTGGCCGGCGCGGCCAGCGGCTCGGACAACGCGCAGTGCACCCAGACCGTGTCCGTGAAGCCGAACACCGCCTACACCCTGAGCGCCTGGGTCCGCGGAAGCTACGTGTACTTCGGCGTGGACGGCGGATCGTCCACCTGGACTTCGTCGCCGTCCGCCTACACGCAGCTCCGCGTGTCCTTCACCACCGGTGCCAGCCAGACGAGCGCGGTGGTCTACCTGCACGGCTGGTATGGCCAGGGCACCTACTACGCCGACGACATCAGCTTCGACGGCCCCGGCGGGCCGTCGCCGTCGCCTTCTTCGTCACCCTCTCCGTCATCGTCCCCGTCCCCGTCCCCGTCCCGATCGCCGTCGCCGTCGCCTTCTCCGTCACTTTCACCTTCCCCCTCTCCCTCCTCCTCGCCGTCGCCGGGAGACACGACGTGCCCGGTGAAGGGGCGGCCGGCCGGCAAGGTCATCCAGGGATACTGGGAGAACTGGGACGGCTCGTCCAACGGCGTGCACCCGCCGTTCGGCTGGACGCCGATCAACGACGCCCGCATCCGGCAGCACGGCTACAACGTGATCAACGCGGCGTTCCCGGTCATCCGCTCGGACGGCACGGTCCTGTGGGAAGACGGCATGGACAGCACCGTCAAGGTCTCCACGCCGGCTGAGATGTGCCAGGCCAAGGCCGACGGCGCGACGATCCTGATGTCCATCGGCGGAGCCACCGCGGGCATCGATCTCAGCTCCAGCAGCGTCGCCGACCGCTTCGTCGAGACCATCGTGCCGATTCTCAAGAAGTACAACTTCGACGGCATCGACATCGACATCGAGACCGGCCTCAGCGGCAGCGGCAGCATCACCCAGTTGTCCGCCTCCCAGTCCAACCTCATCCGCATCATCGACGGCGTGCTCGCCCAGATGCCGTCGAACTTCGGCCTGAGCATGGCCCCCGAGACGGCGTACGTCACCGGAGGTAGCGTCACCTACGGTTCGATCTGGGGCGCCTACCTGCCGATCATCAAGAAGTACGTGGACAACGGCCGCCTGTGGTGGCTGAACATGCAGTACTACAACGGAAGCATGTACGGCTGCTCGGGTGACTCCTACTCCGCCGGGACGGTCCAGGGCTTCGTCGCCCAGACGACCTGCCTGGACAAGGGCCTGGTCATCCAGGGCACCACGATCAGGGTCCCGTACGACAAGCAGGTCCCCGGCCTGCCCGCCCAGCCCGGCGCCGGAGGCGGCTACATGTCGCCGTCCCTGGTGAGCCAGAGCTGGAACAGCTTCAACGGCCAGCTCAAGGGTCTGATGACCTGGTCCATCAACTGGGACGGGTCGAAGGGCTGGACCTTCGGCGACAACGCCAGGTCGCTCCAGGGCCGTTAGACCGGGCCTGACACCGCCCAACGAGCGCGAAGGCCGCTCCCTCTCGATCGGGGAGCGGCCTTCGCCCGCATTCCCGGTCCTTGCGGTACTGCCGCGTGCGTCTCCGCTGGTGAGGCGGTTAATTGTTAAGAACCTTGACAAATAGGCTCGCCGATCCCGACCATGGAGTACGCGGATCCGTGTGCTCGTCCAGCAGCTCGCTGCTGTAGCAAATCCACCGGCGGCCTCGCCGGTGCACCAATCACCCCCCACGATCGGCGTCAAGCCGCCGATCACTCCTGGTGCAGGAGATTTCATGCGTCCACGCACACTGCTGCGCGCCGCTGTGGCCTTGATCGCCACCGCCACCGCGACGCTCGGCCTCACCGCGACCCAGACCGCCTCAGCGCAGGCGGCGACCACACGGGCGACCGCCGCACAGGCCGCGGCCGCCCTACCCGCGCACGTGTTCGCGCCTTACTTCGAGGCGTGGACCGGCGAGGACCCCGCGACGCTCTCTCAGCAGTCCGGGGCGAAATATCTGTCCATGGCGTTCCTCCAGGCCGCGACGAAGGGCTCGTGCACGGCCTACTGGAACGGCGACACCAGCATGCCGATCGCCTCCTCGACGTTCGGTGCGTCGATCACGAAGATCCGGAACGCCGGCGGCGACGTCATCCCGTCCTTCGGCGGTTACACGGCGACCAACACCGGCACCGAGATCGCCGACAGCTGCACCAACGTCAACTCGATCGCAGCCGTCTTCCAGAGCGTGATCAACACGTACGGGGTCACCAGGATCGACCTCGACATCGAAGACAACTCGCTGAACAACAGCGCCGGGATCGACCGCCGCAACAAGGCGATCAAGCTGACCGAGGACTGGGCCGCCGCCAACGGCAAGACCGTCCAGTTCGCGTACACGCTGCCGACGACCACACACGGCCTCGCCGACAGCGGCCTGGCCGTGCTGCGGAACGCCAAGACGAACAACGCCAGGATCGACGTCGTGAACATCATGACGTTCGACTACTACGACGGCGCCAACCACAACATGGCGACCGACACCCAGACCGCGGCGACCGGGCTCCACGACCAGCTCGCCGCCCTCTACCCGGACAAGACGTCCGACCAGGTCTGGAACATGATCGGCGTCACCGAGATGATCGGCATCGACGACTACGGCCCGGCCGAGACGTTCCGCACCGCGGACGCCGCGCCCGTGCTGAACTGGGCCACCGGCAAGGGCCTCGCGATGATCTCGTTCTGGGCGCTCCAGCGCGACAACGGCGGTTGCCCCGGCACCGGCGGTTCGGACAGCTGCTCGGGCATCGAGCAGAGCACCTGGTTCTTCAGCCAGACGTTCGCCCCGTTCTCCGGCGGCGGCCAGCAGCCCCCGGACAACGACTTCTCGATCTCCGTGTCACCCTCGTCCGGCTCGGTCGATCCCGGCGGGACGGCGACGGCCACCGTGAGCACCGCGGTGACCAAGGGCGACGCGCAGACCGTCACCCTCACCGCCGCCGGGGCGCCCTCCGGGGTGACCGCGACGCTCAGCCCCGCCTCCGTCACGGCCGGCGGTAGCTCGACGCTGACCCTGGCCACCACCTCGGCGGCCCAGCCCGGAACGTACCCGATCACCGTCACCGGCACCTCACCGTCCGGAAGCCACACCACGACCTTCAACCTGAAGATCAACGGATCGACCGGCGGCGGCACGGTCGGCAACCCCGGCTTCGAGTCCGGCGGCCTCAGCCCGTGGGTCTGCCAGTCCGGCAGCGCGGTCGTCGGCACCCCGGCACACTCCGGCTCGCACGCCCTGCAGGTCACCCCGACGCAGAGCCAGACCGGCCAGTGCACCCAGTCGCTGACGCTTGAGCCCAACCACCAGTACACGCTGAAGGCCTGGGTGCAGGGCAACTTCGCCTTCCTCGGCGTGTCCGGCGGCGCGACCGGCTCCACCTGGACCTCGTCGGCCGGCTGGAAGGAACTGTCCGTGTCCTTCACCACCGGCTCGTCCGGCGCCGTGACCGTCTACGTCAACGGCTGGTACGGCCAGGGCAACGTCTACGCCGACGACTTCTCCATCGCCTGATCGGATAGGCGTCGATCTCGCGGCCGCCGTACTCCGTTCGAACCGGAGTACGGCGGCTTCCGCCCTACAGGGCGGGCGACGTGGACGACGTGGACGCCACGTCAGACGGAGCGGGCGAGATCGGCCTCGACGGCGCCTGCGATACGGGAGAGGGTGTCGACCAGTGACGGCAGCCGGTGCTTGTCGTAGCGTCCGCTCGGCATCGACACCGACAGGCCGGCGAGGGCGGTCCCGTCCGGGGCCCTGACCGGCACACCGAGCGCCACCACGCCGCGCTCCGAGCGGCCCTGGTTGAGCGCGAAACCCTTGCGCCGCACCCGGGCCAGCTCGGCCCGCAGCCGGTCCAGGTCGGGCCGCGCAGTAAGCCGCTCAGGGGGCCGGTCGGCGTACCGCTCGGCCGGGTAGACCGCCTCGAGTTCCTCGTCGGTCAGCTCCGCCAGCAGCAGCAGCCCCGTCGTGGTGTGGTGGGCCGGGAACACCATGCCCTCGCGGGAGCCCACCCGCAGGATCTGGAAGCACTCGACACTGGCGATGAAGCGGATCGTGTCCCCGGTGCGCACCGCCAGGTTGGCGGATTCGTCGAGCATGCCGACCAGCCGGTGCAGGTGCGGCAGGGCCGCAGCCCGCAGACGAGACACGACCGAGGGCGAGTGGGCCGCGAGCTCCAGGATCGGGCCGGCCCGGTAGAGGCGCCGCTCGTCCTGGACCGCGAAGTCCCGGTAAACCAGCATCGCGAGCAGCCGGTGCGCGGTGGAGCGGGCCACGCCCAGCCGCTCGGCGACCTCCGAGACGGTCAGCTCGCCCTCCAGTTGCAGCATCGCGGCGATCCGCAGCGCGTGGTCCACGCTGTTGATCATGTAGGTCGGCGGATTCTTCAGTGGCTTGCCCACGGCCCCTAGTTCCTCTGGGTTCTGCAGAGCAGAATTACAGGTTCTTCATGGTGGTACAGCAGCAACATTAGCCGTATGACCACCCCTGTGACCACGCCAGAGTCCCCGGTGCGGCTCCGTGCGGTCGACTCACCGGACCAGCCCGACGTCACCCCCGCACTCGAAGACCTCTACCGCGGTTTCGAGCGGCAGCTGCTCGTGCCGCTGTGGACGGAGATCGGCGACCTGATGCCGGCGCATCCCCGTTCGCGCGCGGTGCCGCACCTGTGGCGCTGGGAGAACCTGCGGCGGCTCGCCGAGCAGGCCGGCGACCTGGTCCCGGTCGGCCGCGGGGGAGAGCGGCGGGCGATCGCGCTGGCCAACCCCGCGCTGGGCGGACGGCCCTTCGCGACGCCCACGCTGTGGGCCGCGATCCAGTACCTGATGCCGGGGGAGGACGCTCCGGAACATCGCCACACGCAGCACGCCTTCCGCTTCGTCGTCGAGGGCGAGGGCGTGTGGACGGTCGTCGGCGGCGACGCGGTCCCGATGCGCCGCGGTGACTTCCTCCCGCAGGCCGGCTGGAACTGGCACGCCCACCACAACGCGACCGGCGAGCCGATGGCCTGGCTCGACGGCCTGGACATCCCCTTCCAATACGTCACCGAGACGCAGTTCTTCGAGTTCGGCCGCGACGAGATCAGCGACGCCGAGCGGATCACCCCCGAGCGGTCGCGCTCCGAGCGGCTCTGGGGCCACCCCGGCCTGCGCCCGCTGTCGGTCGGCGAGCTCACCCCGGGCACCCCGCTGCTGTCCTACAAGTGGGAGTTCACCGACCGGGCCCTGGCCGATCAGCTCGCCCTGGAGGCCGAGGGCTTCGGCGGCACCGTCGAGCCCGGCCACGCCGCCGTCCGCTACAGCAACCCCGCCACCGGCGCCGACGTGCTGCCCACGCTCCGCGCCGAGATGCACCGCATCGCGCGCGGCGCCGAGACCGCTCCGGTCCGCGAGACCGGCTCGTCGGTCTACCAGGTCTTCGACGGCTCCGGAACCGTGACCGTCGGCGACAGGACGTGGACGGTCACCCGCGGCGACCTGTTCGCCGTCCCGTCCTGGCAGCCCTTCTCGGCCCGGTCCGAGGCGGGCTCCACCGACTCCGACTCCGGCGCGCTGGACCTGTTCCGGTTCAGCGACTCTCCCGTCTTCGAGGCTCTCCAGCTCGACCGCGCCCAGCGCGACACCCGTATCGAAGGGACCACCCGATGAAGCTCGCCACCCTCCGCATCGACGGCTCGACCCGCGCCGTACGGCTCGACGGCGACCGGCTGGTCGACCTCGGCGCCGCCGACCTCGGTGAACTCCTCTCCCAGGACGGCTGGGCCGCCGAGGCCGCCGCCGTCGACGCGGGCGCGGCCACGACCTACCCCGTCGAGAGCGCCGACTTCGCGCCGGTCGTCCCGCGGCCTTCGAAGGTCGTCTGCGTGGGCCTGAACTACAAGAACCACATCCAGGAGATGGGCCGCGACCTGCCGCAGTACCCCACCCTGTTCGCCAAGTTCGCCGACTGCCTCATCGGCGCGGCCGACGACATCGCCCGCCCCGAGGAGACCGCGGAGTTCGACTGGGAGGTCGAACTCGCCGTCGTGATCGGAAAGCCGGTCCGCCGCGCCAAGGGCGCCGAGGCCGAGGCCGCGATCGCCGGCTTCACCGTCCTCAACGACGTCACCTGCCGCGACTGGCAGTTCCGCACCCGCGAGTGGCTGCAGGGCAAGATGTGGGACTCCTCCACTCCCGTCGGCCCCTACCTCGTCACCCCCGACGAACTGCCCGGCGGCGTACGCCCCGAGCTCGAGGTCACCCTCAGCGTCGACGGCGAGGTCATGCAACAGGACAACACGGGCGACCTGCTCTTCGACCCGGTCGCACTGGTCGAGTACGTCTCGACCATCGTGCGCCTCAACCCCGGCGACGTCATCGCCACCGGCACCCCCGGCGGCGTCGGCCACGCCCGCACCCCCAAGCGCTACCTGACCGGCGGCGAGCGCGTCGTCGCCGAGATCCGGGGCATCGGCCGGCTCGAGAACACCGTGGCCAAGGACGGGGCGGTCTGATGCGCCGCACCTTCGACGACACCCTGAGCTGGAGCGGGACGGGCACCGAACTGCTCCTCGGCGCCGTCGCCGGGTGGGGCGAGGAGCAGTACCTCGCCCCCTCCGGGCTCCCCGGCTGGACCCGCAAGCACCTGGTGGCCCACCTGGCGGCGAACGCCGACGCACTGAGCAACCTGGTGCACTGGGCCGCCACCGGCGAGAAGACCCCGATGTACTCCTCGCCCCAGCAGCGCGACGCCGACATCGAGACCGGCTCCCGCAAGCCGGCCGCCGAGCTGGCCGCCTGGCTGAGCTCGTCCGCCGAACGGCTCGCCGCGGGCATCGCCGGGCTGAACGACGACCAGTGGAACGCCGAGGTCGTCACAGCCCAGGGCCGTACCGTCCCCGCGACCGAGATCCCGTGGCTGCGCTCCCGCGAGGTCTGCGTCCACGTCGTCGACCTGGCCTCCGGCATCGCCTTCACCGACCTGCCCGCCGGATTCCTGACCGCCCTCGCCGACGACATCGCCGCCAAGCGCGGCAGCGCCGCGGGTCCCGCGGTCGTCCTGGCCGCCACCGACACCGGCGACCGCTTGGAGTTGCCCGGTGAGGGTGAGCCCGCCACCGTCGACGGCCCGCTCGCCGACGTCGCGGCGTACCTCGCCGGACGCCCGCACGCCCTGACCACCTCCGACGGCTCCCTCGCGCCGACCCTGCCGGCGTGGTTGTGAGCGTCCCGGCCTCCGAGGAGAGCAGCGTGACGACATCCACCACCTCCGCGAACCCCGTCGACGTCCTGATCGTCGGAGGCGGCATCGGCGGCCTCAGCGCGGCCTTCGCCCTGGCCCGCGAGGGCCTGCGGGTGCGCGTGCTGGAGCAGGCCCGCGAGTTCGGCGAGGTCGGCGCCGGTCTCCAGATCGCACCCAACTGCACCCGGATCCTGCACGACTACGGCCTGCTGGAGGAGGCCAAGAGCCTCGGCGTGCTGCCGGAGAGCATGGTGATGCGCGACGCCGTCGACGGCAGTGAGCTGACCCGCCTGGACCTGGTCGACCTGGAACGCACGTACGGTTTCCCCTACATGGTCATCCACCGCAGCGACCTGCACGGCATCTTCCTGCGCGCCTGCCGGGCCGCAGGAGTCGGCCTGGTCACCGACGCCCGCGTCAGCGGCTACGAGAACACCGCGTCCGGCGCCCGGGTGCTGCTGGCGGACGGCCGCGCCGACGAGGCCCGGATCGTCGTCGCCGCCGACGGCCTGCACTCGGTCGCGCGCCGGCTTCTGGCCGAGGACGAGCCGGTCAGCTCCTCCTACGTCGCCTATCGTGCCGCGGTGCCCATCGAGCAGGTCGGCAGGGACGTCGACCTCAGCGAGGTCTCGGTCCACGTCGGCCCGCGCTGCCACTTCGTCCAATACGGGCTGCGCGGCGGCGAGATGCTCAACCAGGTCGCGGTCTTCGAGTCCCCCAAGGCCCTCGCGGGCGAGGAGGACTGGGGCACGCCCGACGAACTGGACGCCGCCTTCGCCGCGACCTGCCCGGAGGTCCGGGCCGGCATCCCGCTGATGTGGCGCGACCGCTGGTGGCGGATGTTCGACCGCGACCCGATCATGACCTGGGTCGACGGCAACATCGCGCTGCTCGGCGACGCCGCCCACCCGCCGCTGCAGTACATGGCGCAGGGCGCGATCATGGCGGTCGAGGACGGCTGGGTGCTCGCCAAGCACGTCGCCGCTCGCCGCGCCGAGGACGGCACGATCGACTGGCAGGGCGCCCTGGCGGCCTACGAAGCCGTCCGCCCCGAGCACTGCCGGCGCGTCCTGACCACGGCCCGCGCCTGGGGCGAGCTGTGGCACCTGGACGGCGTCGCCCGGCTCCAGCGCAACACGCTCCTGCGGGCCCGCGACACCTACGACTACTCCTTCACGGAGTGGATCTACGGCCCCACGGCACTGACGCCGGGGGAGGAGCCGCCGATGTTCTCACCGATCCCACTCGACTCCGCCGATTGGATCCTGTCGGCGTCTCCGACCTGATCGGCATGGCGGAAGCGTCCTCCGCACCTGCTCAGTGGCGGCCGATCGAGCCGACCCAGCTCTCTGTGAGGACGTCCAGCATCTCGTCGCGCCCGACACCCCAGGTCCCCGGTTTCCAGTGGCGCGCGACGTAGTCGAGCTCGGTGATGGCGATGACGCTGCGGAAGTGGCGGGTGCCGGCCGGGAACCGGCCGGCACGGTCGAGCCCCTCCTTGATGTCGCCGATGGCCTCGTTCAGCCACTCGTCGAGGAGCGTGCGGATCGCGGGGTCGACGGCCGCGGCCTCGAAGGCGGTCGTGGTGTAGGGGCGGATCGCATCCCATCGTTCCGAGGTCGACGCGAGCCACCCGCGGATCCGCTCGCGCGAGCCGTCCTCGACCACGGCGACCAGCTCACGCTCGGTCGACCCGTGCTCGGCCGAGGGGACCCGGTCGAGGGCGGCGTTGAGCCGCTCCGAGATGAGGGCCTTCATCAGGTCGACCTTTGACGGGAAGTGCGCGTAGAAGGTCACCCGCGTCGTCCCCGCCGCCGACGCGATGTCGTCGACCGTCGTCGTCGCGTAGCCCTTCGACACGAACAGGTCCAGACCGGCGTCGAGCAGGAGCTTTCGGGTCATCTCCTTCTGTGCCGCACGAAGCGTCGCCATGCCGGTCAGCATAAGGCACCACGGCTGCGTTCCGCTCTCACTGATCGTTGTGAATACGTTCCGCTCAGACGATTGACGTCGTGTTAAGTCATGTGACACCTTGCACACCCAATAGGGGATCGCGCTCACAGCGGGTGGCCGGTCCCGAGCGGTCGGAACCGATCGCCCGGCTCGTCGACAAGGAAGAAGTCCGCAATGACCCAGACCGCTGCGCGCAAGCAGGGCTACACCGCCACGGTGGTCGCCGGCTGCTTCGCCGTACTCCTCGCGCAGGTGGCGTACTCGCTGCCCGGCGCGCTCAACGGCACCTTCCAGCAGGAGTTCCAGACCACCGGTGCCGAACTGACCTGGGTCACGGCCGCCTTCGCCATCCCGATGGTCGTCTTCGAGCTGACCACCGGCGTGATCGGTGACCTGTTCGGTCGCAAGCGGCTGCTGCAGGTCGGCGCTCTGCTGACCGTTGCCGGCTCGGTCGCCTGCCACCTCGCCGAGACGATCCAGGTCCTGTGGATCGGGCAGGTCGTCGCGGGGCTCGGGGCGGCGATCCTCTACCCGATCTCGCTCGCCATGCTGGCCGCGGTCAGCCCGTCGCAGGAGGCCCGCTCCAAGGCCATCGCCGTCTGGGCAGGCTTCCTGTCGATCGGTGCGGCGATCTCTCCGCTGATGGGTGGGTGGCTGGCCGCGGAGGGCGACTGGCGGACGTCGTACATCGTGGTGATCGCGGCGGCGGTCGTCTCGATCATCGTCACTCAGTTCGCTGCCGACTCCTCGGCGCCGGAGGGGCGCAAGCTGGACATGCCGGGCCAAGTCACGCTGGCCCTCGGTCTGATCGCCATCCTCTTCGCCGCCACGCAGGGCTCCGAAGCCGGCTTCGCCCGCCCAGAGATCATCGGTGCCTTCGTCGCGGGCCTCGTGCTCCTCGGCGCCTTCGTCGTCATCGAGCTGCGGGCCGACGTGCCGCTGCTGCACCTCGGCATCTTCGCCAACCGTTCCTACTCGATCGTCGCGATCGCCACGGTGGTCGGCATGTTCGCGTTCCTCGCGACCTGCTACTCGATGAGCATCTGGCTCGGCGCGGTCCAGCACCAGAGCGCTCTCAAGATCGGCGTGCTGTTCCTGTTCATCCAAGGTCCGGCCTTCGTGCTGGTGCCGGCCGTCTCCCACCTGATCCGGAACTTCTCGCCTCGCTGGGTGCTCACCGCCGGCTTCGCCCTCATCGCCGTCAGCGGCGTCTGGTGCTCGACGTTCGACGTCCACGACATGGACTGGACGCGGTTCATCGGTCCGATGCTGGCCCTCGGTGTCGGCTTCGCGCTCACCGTCGGCTCGGTCACGGCCGTCGCGATCAACACCGTTCCGCTGCGGCTCGCCGGCATGGCCAGCGCCACCACCAACCTGCTCCGCGACTTCGGCTTCGCTCTCGGTCCTGTGCTCATCGCCGCGCTCGCGGTCAGCCGGGCGAACGGTGACCTGACCGCCGGTTTCGGCAAGGCGATCGGCGGGTCCGGGCTCGAGCCGCCGTACACCGAGGTCGCCGGGGGGATCGCACAGGGGAGTGGCGCCATGGCGATCAATTCGATGCCTGTCGTGCCCGGCACCGGTCCGGCCATGCCGCCGGTGCCGATGCCGGAGAGCCTCCGCGCGCTCGCACTCGAGTCGCTGGGCAGCGCCTACAGCCTCGCCTTCCTGGTCGCCAGCCTCTGTGCCGCAGCCGCCGCGGCTCTGACGCTGTTCGGACTCTTCGGCTCGAAGCGCGCCGGCGTCGAGGAACCGCTGATCGACGAGGAGCCCGTCCCCGCCGGGTGACCTGAGAACCGCAGGACCGAGCCGAGGTCCCCGCTTCCCGGAGGTGGGGACCTCGACCCGTGCCGTCTTACCGTAAGACAATTAATTTTACCTGCAGGAAATACACTTGACGTCCTGTAAATCCAACTGACACCATTCACAGCGCGGCGTGACGGCAGTCACCCGTCGAGACCGAAAGGAGTGGCAGTGATGGGTGCCCAGACTGCCGAGAACGCCAGCGGCAACAGCGTGAACACCGTCCTCGGCCCCGTTCCCGCGCGGGAGCTGGGGGTCGTCGCGGTCCACGAGGCTCTGCTGTCGGTGGTTCCGGGAGCGGAGTACGCGTTCGACGTCACCATCGACCGTGCCGAGATCTTCGAGATCCTGGCCGAGAAGCTGAAGGACTTCCGCAGGCACGGCGGCGGGACGATCGTCGACAGCACCGGCATGTTCCACGGACGCGATGTCCGGCTGTACGAGGCCCTCTCGCGCACGACCGGCGTGCACATCGTCGCCTCGACGGGCCAGGGCCCCGAGGAGATGCTCGGCGGCTACTTCCTGACGCCGCAGACCAACCCCCCGACGCCATGGCCGGCCGAGAGGTTCGCCGACCTCTTCGCGAAGGAGGTCACCGAGGGCATGGCGGTTCCCCGTGTCGAGCGGCGGGGTGCCGCGGGCCTGGTGGCCACCGCCGCGACCCTCTCGGGCATGACCGCGACCGACGAGAGCCTGTTCCGCGGTGCGGCCCGCGCCGCCTCGGCCACCGGTGTCCCGGTGTCCATCCGCTACGGGAACGACGCCGTGCGCGACCTCGAGGTCGTCCTGGACGAGAAGCTGCCGGCCGGCCGCGTCGTCGCCGGCGGGCTCGACCGCAAGGACGCCGTCACGGCCGGCGCGCCGTTCGAGGTCGCGACGCGCGGCGCCTACGTGGCCCTCGACCACGTGGGCACCGAGGACGACGCCCACGTCACCGACCCCGAGCGCGCCGCCCTGGTCGCCGAACTGATCGAGGCCGGCCACGGCGACCGGATCCTGCTCTCGAGCAACGCGACCGGCGTCGCCAAGGGCCACCCGGCCAACGACGTGGCCTACAGCTACGTCCTGACCACGTTCGTCCCCCTCCTCAAGGCGCAGGGCCTCGGCGACGGGGACGTCCGGCGGATCCTCGTGGACAACCCGCGCGACCTGCTGTCGGTGCGCTGAGCGCGCGACAGCCCAAGATCACCAAGTTTCTGCCTAAAAGGTGAGTGCTGTGTCGAGAGTGAACACCGTCCTGGGGCCGATCCCGACCGAAGAACTGGGTCTCGTGGCCGTCCACGAGCACATCGGGTATGGCATGCCGGGCTCCGAGCTGGACACGAAGTGGTGGAAGACCCCCGAGCAGCGGTTCGAGGAGACCGTCCCGAAGCTGCGCCGGTTCCGTGAGTACGGCGGCGGCACGTTCGTCGACGCGACCGGCATCTGCAACGGCCGAGACGTCGACTATTACAAGTCGCTGTCCGCGAAGACCGGCGTGCACATCGTCGCGAGCACCGGCTTCGTCGGCGGCGACACCGCGCTGCCGTTCTTCGCCCGGGCGAGCGTGGAATACCTGACCGAGCACTTCATCCACGAGATCACCGTCGGCGTCGGCGACACCGGCGGACGCGCCGGCATCATCAAGGTCGGCGTGAGCCGCGGCGGCCGCATGACGGACCTGGACAAGCGCATCTACCGCGCCGCCGCCCGCGCCGCCCTGGCCACCGGCGTGCCCATCCTGACCCACCTCGCGATCGACGCCGAGAACGCGATCGCCATCTTCGACGCGGAGGGTCTCCCGCTCGACCGCGTTCTGTTCGGGCACGTCGACGATGGGGTGAACGCCGACAAGACACGCGACACCTGGATCGCGGAGCAGGGCGGCCGGGTCGGGTTCGACACCTTCGGCTACGAGACCGAGCTCGAGGACCCGCCTTTCTGGGCCCGCCCGCGCAAGGAGCGGCTGGACCACTTCCTCCGGTTCATCGGTCAGGGGCACCTGGGCAAGGTGCTCGCCTCGGCCGACGCCAACTGCAGCCCACTGGGCTGGCCGGGCGTGAAGGGCCACACCGTCAACTACATCTTCGAGGACCTCATCCCGGACCTGCGCGCCGCCGGGCTCGACGAGGCTGCGATCACGACCGTCTTCGTCGACAACCCCGCCGACTTCCTGACGATCCAGAACTGACAAGGACCGGACCATGCAGCCCTCAGACCTGAAGAACCTGAACATCGCCGTCGTCGGCGCGGGGTACGCCGGCGCCGCCGCGGCCAAGGCCCTGAGCCTCCTCGGCGCCACCGTCGACGTCTACGAGCAGGCGAGCCAGATCCGCGAGGTCGGCGCCGGCATCGGCCTGCGGCCGTCCACCATGGACCGCTTCCGCCAGTGGGGCATCTTCGACGCGATCGCGAAGGTGAGCTCGCCGAGCGACTACTTCGAGATCCTCACCCCCACCGCCGAACCGATCATGAAGGAGGCGTGGCCGGAGATCGACACCTTCGGCGAGAAGACCCACCTGATCCACCGCGGGGACTTCATCGAGGCTCTCCTGGGCGTGCTCCCCGAGGGCATGGTGCACCTCGGTCACAAGCTGGAGAGCGTCGAGGACGAGGGTGACAAGGCGACGCTGCTCTTCGCCAACGGCGAGTCGGTCACCGCCGACCTGGTGGTCGGCGCCGACGGCATCAAGTCGGTCGTGCGCGGGCAGCTGTTCGGCGACAACCAGCCGGTGTTCTCCGGCGAGCACGCCTACCGCGCGGTGATCTCCGTCGACGACGCTCACGGGATGGCCGTCGACGACAACCTCCGGATGTACATCGGCCGGGGCACGAAGGTCTACTTCCTGCCGTTGCGCCACCGCGACCAGGTCTCGTTCGACATCACCGCCCTGTGCCCGGACGGCACCTGGGCGCCGCAGGTCACCAAGGACGACCTGCTGAAGACCGTCGAGGGTTTCGACGAGCGGATCGTGAACATCACCCGCGGCCTCGACATGGACGCCGTCAACTGCCGCGCGGTCTACGACATCGACCCGGTCGGCACGTGGCACTCGGACTCCGTCGTCCTCGTGGGCGACGCGGCCCACTCGATGCTGCACCACCAGGGCCAGGGCGCGAACTCGGCGATCCTGGACGCCGGCGCCCTCGCCGACGCCCTGAAGGAGGCCGACTCCGTCGAGGAGGCGCTGGCGCGTTACCAGGCCACCCGCAAGCCGGTGACCGACGAGCTGCAGCGGATCTCGCGCCGGGGCTGGACCGAGGACGAGATCAACGACGTCTTCCCCGGCCAGAAGCCCGTGTCCCAGAAGCCCGTGTCCCAGAAGCAGGGGGCCTGACGCCATGCCACTGCACCCCGACATCGCCCAGGTCCTCGCCACCCTGCCTGCCCCGCCGCCCGGTCCGCTCGACCCGGTCGCCATGCGTGCGGCCGAGGAGGCGCAGGTTCCTCCCATGGGGGAGCGCCTGCCGCTCCATTCGGTCGAGGACACCGCGGCGCGGACTCCGGCGGGCGAGGTCCCCGTGCGGATCTACACGCCGGTCGAGGCCGACGCGTACGGCCTGCTGGTCTACTTCCACGGCGGCGCGTTCTTCCTCGGCGGCCTCGAGACGCACGACCACCTCGCGCGCTCCCTGGCCAAGGAGACCGGGCTCAAGGTGGTCTCCGTCGGCTACCGGCTGGCGCCGGAGCACGCCTTTCCCGCCGGTCTCGAGGACTGCTACGCCGTGGTCCGATGGGCCGCGGAGAACGGCGAGACCCTGGGCTGGGACGGCACGACGCTGGCCATCGCCGGTGACAGCTCCGGCGGTACGTTCGTCGCCGCGGTCGCCGGCATGGCGCACGACGACGGCTTCGACCGGATCACCCATCAGGTGATGTTCTACCCGTCGCTCGACCTGGACTTCGACGTCGACCGCTACGCCTCGCTGCGCGAGAACGCCGTCGGCTACGGCCTGGAGACGGCGGGGCTGAAGCCGTTCAACGCCTTCTACCTCGGCAGCGGCGCCGACCCCGCCGATCCGCTGGTCTCGCCGATCAAGCGGGCCGACCTCGCCGGGCTGCCGCCCGCCCTGATCGTGACCGCGGAGTGCGACCCGCTGCGCGACGAGGGCGAACTCTACGGCCGGCGCCTCACGAAGGCCGGAGTCGACGCCACGGTGAGCCGCTACCCGGGCGCCAACCACGGATTCGCGCAGAACTTCTCCTGGATCCCGGAGTACCACCGGGTCTTCAAGGAGACGGCCGCCTTCCTGAAGAGCGGGTCATGACGCACGTGAACGTTCATCCCCTGGTCTCGCCGTGGGGCCGGTTCGGTCTGTACAGCTTCTTCATCGACGCCCCCCAGCCGGCCATCGTCGACACGGGGATCGCCTCCTCGCCCGCCGAGGGCATGGTCCCCGCGCTCGAGGCCATCGGGCGCCGCATCGAGGACGTGCGCTGGATCCTGCTGACCCACGGTCACATCGACCACGTCGGCGGCGCCCACGCCCTCTGGGAACTCACCGGCCGGCGCGCGGAGGTGGTCATCCACGAGGCCGACGCCCCGATGCTGCGCTCGCGCCGGGCGCACGTGAACGAGTACCTCCACGGCCGGGCGCGGTATCTGGACGACCCCGAAGGCGCGGCGAAGGTGGCGGCCGCCGCCGATGCGGTCATCTCCGGCGAGATGGAGCCGACCATGCTGCTCAAGGGCGGCGAGACCCTCTCGCTCGGCGGCGACGTCACCGTCTCCGTCCACTCGGTCCCAGGCCACACGCCCGGATCGGTGGCCTATGTGATCGACGGCCAGGGCTCCGTGTTCGTCGGCGACGCCGTCCAGGTCCACGGGGCCGCCAACGGCTTCCCCGGCTACGCGGATCCCGTCGCGTACCGCGCCAGCCTTCGGTATCTGCGCGACGAGATCCGTCCGCGGCACCTGTACCTCGGGCATCCGTACCGCCGCGCGGACGGCGTGCCGTACGGCGTCGAACTCGACGCCGGCCAGGCTCGGGAGGCGCTCCAGGGGAGCCTGGACGTCGAGGCCGGTGTCGGCGAAGCGGCCTGCCGCTGTCTTCAGGACGGCCTGCGGGAGACGGACTCGCCGTACTCCCCGTTCGCCCCCGTCGCCGAGACGCTCGGCTACACCGGCGACCCCACGCTGGAGCCGTCGCCGTTCTTCACGTCGATGCACGGCTACCGCACGCACTTCGACCAGAACTCGTGACACAGGACAAGGAACTTCGCACTCATGGCTGACTTCCAGACGATCCAGGCGGGCGAGCAGACGATCGCCGTCCGTAAGGACCTGCGGGTGCCGATGCGCGACGGGGTCACCCTCGCCGTGGACGCCTACCAGGGCACGGAGGACAGGCCGCGGCCGGCCCTGATCGCGATGAGCGCCTACGGCAAGGAACTGCAGGCGCTCGCCCTCACCACGCCGCCGCAGCGTCGCCCCAGCCCGATGTGGGACGGCTGCATCGAGGCCGGTGACATCGCGCGCGTCGTCAAGGAGGACTACGTCCACGTCATCGGTGACATGCGCGGCACCGGTGACTCCGGCGGCGTGATGATCGGCAACTACAACGCCGGTGGCGTTCCCCAGGGCCAGGACCTGTACGACCTCATCGAATGGGTGGCCGAGCAGCCGTGGTGTGACGGAAACGTCGGCATGATCGGCATCTCCTACTTCGGGTCGATGCAGGTGTACGCCGCGGCAGAGCGGCCGCCGCACCTGAAGGCGATCTTCGTCAGCGGCGGCCATTTCGACTTCTACGAGACCACCTACCACGGCGGCATCATGTGGTTCATGCCGCGGGCCGCCCGCGAGGGACGCGGTGGCGACTCCGGCATCGCGCACACCGACGTCAGGTCCCGGATGCAGGAGGTCCACTCCCCGGAGGAGCTCGGGAAACTCGTCGGAGAGCGGCTCCGGGACCCGGACGTGGCCGCGTGGCCCAACCTCGTGCACGTGCTGAGGTACCCGAAGAACCGCGAGTTCTGGTTCGACATCGTGATGAACCCCCTCGACGGGGAGTGGTACGAGGAGCGCAACCCCATCACGCTGGCCCAGAACATCGACATCCCGGTCTATCTGCAGATCGACCAGGGACGCGGCTGGACCGTGGACGGCCACATCGAGCTGTTCGACGTGCTGAAGGGTCCCAAGAAGCTGGACATCGGCTCCTACCCGCCGATGCAGTCGCGCCCCTGGATCGAGGAGCACGACAAGATGTTCCGCTGGTACGACTACTGGCTCAAGGGCATCGACAACGGAATCATGGACGAGCCGGCCGTGAGCGTCTTCGTGGAGGGCTCGCGCGAGGTGGTCACCGCGGAGCAGTGGCCGCCGAAGGAGATCGAGTACAAGCCGCTGTACCTGCGCCCGCGCCACAAGCTCTCCCGGGAGCCCGAGCTGATGGGCGCGGAGCACGCCGCCCCGGACGGCTTCTACCAGGCGCCGCTGACGGTGACCGACAAGGTGGAGATCGTCAGCTGGAGCACCGAGCCGTTCGAGGAGCCCACGGAGCTCATCGGCGCCGGTGCGGCGCACCTGTTCGCCGAGATCGACCAGGACGACACGAATCTCATCATGCGGCTGTGGGACGTCGCCCCGAACGGAAGCCGCCAGCTGATCACCACAGGCTTCCTCAAGGCGTCGCACCGCGAGCTGGACGACCGGACGACCGAGGGCAACCCGTACCACCCGCACACCCGCGCCGTGCCGGTGGAGCCCGGGAAGATCGAGGAGTACGTCCTGCGGCTCTATCCGTTCGCCGCGACGTTCAACCCCGGCCACCGTCTGGTGGTGGAGCTGTCCAACGACGAACCGCTGGCCGACGCGCACAACTCGCTGCTGCCGCCGGACGCGTTCCACCTGCCGGTGGGCCGCCCCGTCACCCACAAGATCTATCGCGACTCCGCCCACCGGTCCCGGCTCGTGCTGCCGTTCACGAAGCGCACCGGGGCGGAGAACAGGTAGCCGACCGGAGCCGACCAAGGTGCGTGAGTCCATCGCAGCGGCGAACCGTCGGTCGTGACGGGACTGGGTGACGGCATGCCGGCCGTACCTCGGCGAAGAGCGCCGCTGGTTTGACCTTGACGCTGCGTCAACTTCTAGCATCGGCGCCATGTCGATCACTGTCCTTGACACCTACTCCGCCATGAGGCGGATCCTGCTGGCCCCGGTCGCGGACCGCGTTGACCTGCTGCGTTCGATGCTGGAGCCCACGAGGGGCATGTACCGCTACCACCCCGGCGAGGTCGACCTGGTGGCCATGCACCTCGAAGCGTCCGGGTTCCCCATCGACCGCGACGAGGAGCGCTGCCTCGACGCGCTCGAAACCCTGGCGGCGGCCGGAGCATGGGAGCGGATGCGACGCGCCCTCGACGACGCTCTCGCCGTACTGCTGGAGGCGACGCCGGGGCTGGGGGCCCCGGACATCACCGTGCTGTTCGTGCTCGGCGATCCGGGTGACGAGCACTTCATGGGTCCCTGCCAGGGAGTGACCGGGTTCGGCGGCATCTCGGGCCACATCGTGATCACGCTCTGGCCCTTCCCCGAGAACGTGGAGCGGCTGGAGGCCACCGCCGTGCACGAACTCCACCACAACCTGCGGTTCGGCCCGGGCGGGGTTGTGTGGGACCCGATGACCGTCACGGTCGGCGATCACATCGTCTCCGAGGGCCTGGCCGACGCCTTCGCCCGACAGCTATACGGCGACCGGCTCGGCCCCACCCGCATCGGCGTGCCGCACCTGCACGACGACGAGATCTTCGGCAAGGTGCTCACCGGGCTCGACGTGACAGGCATGCGGAACTTCACCGCCTGGGTGCACGGCGACCCCAGCGCCGAGCGCTTCGGCCTCACCCCGGTGGGACTGCCGATGGGCGCCGGGTACGCCGCGGGCAACAGGCTGGTCGACACCTACCTGGCGGCGACTGGGCAGACGGCGGCGCAGGCCCTGCACGCCGACAGCTCGGAGATCATCGCCGCCACGCTCCGCCGCGGGTGACACTGGAACGATGGAGTGGACGATCCAGGAACTCGCGACGAGGGCCGGCATCACCAGCCGCACCCTGCGTCACTACGACCGCGTCGGGCTCTTGGCACCGTCCCGGGTCGGCGCGAACGGGTACCGCTACTACAACCCCACCGCGGTCGCCCGGCTCCAGCGGATCCTGCTCATGCGCCGGCTCGGCATGGGCTTGCCGGCCATCGCCGAGGTCCTGGCCGACGAGGTGGACACGTGCGACGGGCTCCGCGCCCACATCGCCGCGCTGGAAGAGGAACGGGACCGCATCGAACGGCAGATCCGGTCTGTGCGTCACACGCTGGAGGCCCTGCAGACAGGGGCGGAACCGCGGATGGACGTCATGTTGGCGGGGTTCAACGACCGCTACAAGGACGAGGTGATCTCACGCTGGGGCGAGCGCGCGTTCCAAGCGAGCAACGACTGGTGGCACGGCAAGACCCTCGACCAGCAGCGGGCCTGGAAGCAGGCCGCCGAAGACCTCGTCGCGGCATGGGTCGCCGCAGTGAAGGCCGGGGTTTGTCCGACATCGGAACACGCTCAGTCACTGGCTGCCCGGCACGTCCAGTGGCTGAGCCGGATCCCGGGTACCCCCACGGCCGAGGGCGACCGGGAGCGCTCGATCGAGATGGTGAAATGCCTGGGCGACATGTACGTCGACGACCCCCGCTTCGCCGCCATGTACGACGACGCCGCAGGGGCGACGTTCGTCCGCGACGCACTGCACGCGTACGCGCGGACCCGGATGTAGCCCGTGTGGTTCGCGGAAACGACCACGCCGAGCGCGCATCCGCATCTTCGACATAATGTAGAAGATGTTCGTGGCGGGCCGTCGTGCGACTGCCTGTCTCGTCTCGTCCGAGGGCCGTACAAGATCTCGCACAAGGGGGAAGACAGTCGTGTTCGCGCGCTAGGCTCTGGCCGTCGTCGCAGTGGTCGCGGCCGTCCTGTGGCCGGTATCCGCTGCTCAGGCACATGACGCCCTGAGGTCGAGCAACCCCGGGAAGGACGCGAAGGCCACGGAGGTCGACGAGGTCGAGCTCACGTTCACCTCGGCCGTGCAGTTCCCGAAGGTGGTCGTGGCGGACTCCTCGGGTCGCAAGTTCGTAGAAGGCGACGCCCGCGTCGACGGCGGCAAGGTGACCCAGAAACTGTCCGAAACGCTGCCGTCCGGTGGCTACACGATCGCTTACCGGGTCGTCTCATCCGATGGGCACCCGATCACCGGCGAAGTGCCGTTCCGCGTCGTCGCGCCCGCGACGCCTGCCGCTGCCACCCCCACAGCCGTGAACAGTGCGGCATCGGAGGTTGTCACCACGCCATCGGCGCCGGCCGCCCCGGCGTCGGAACCGACCGAGGCCGGGCCTCCGCAGGCGGCTTCGACGAGCGGCACCTCGTCGACCAACGTCTGGCTGCTCGTCGCCGGAGCCGTCGTGCTGGCGCTCGCCGTCTTCCTGCTGGCGGGTGGCAGGAAGAAGCGAGCGGAGAAGTGAGGCGGACGGCAACCGCCTCCGCCGGCTCTCGTATCCCGAGCCTGGGGGAGCGTCCCAGAGTGGTGGTCACAACCCCGGCGTGCTGTTCACCCTGACACCTCCCTCGCCGACAGCATCCCTTCCATCAGCGAGATTTCCCCTTGTTGAGCTGCGACGATCGCCTCTGCCAGCCGTCGGACGCGCTCGTCGCCGCTCAACCGCAGAGCGGCACGCGCCATGTCCACGCCACCCTTGTGATGCGCGATCATCAGGCGGAGGAACAGCGCCTCCGCCTCACGACCCTGGGCCCCCTCCAACTGCTTCAGCTGGCTGGAGGTGGCCATTCCCGGCATGGAGGCGGCCGTGTGGCCCATGGAGCCGTGCCCCTGCCGCGTCCATGTCATCGGTGGAGTCAGGGAGGTCTGCGGCAGCCCCCACATGTCGAGCCAGGCGAACATCTGGCCGATCTGCTGTTGCTGGGTCAGCGCGATGTCATAGGCGAGAGTGCGTACCTCCGCATCCGCGGTGCGGTCGCGCACGATCATCGCCATGCGGACCGCCTGCGCGTGGTGACTCTGCATGTCCCTGGCGAATCCGGCCTCGGGGGAGTCGTCCGCCGGGCCCTGACGATTGAGGGCCGCTCCGGCCAGGACGACCACCACGGCTGCGACGGCTGCGACGGCCAGGGCCCGCGGTCCCAGGCGTCTGATCCAGCTCATACGGCGGGCTCTCCCGTTCCCCCGTCGCAGGGCGCGCCCGGCTCGGGAGCTTGAGGGCTCTTCGCATGGGCACGGATGAAACGCGCGAGTCTCGGGTCGTCCGCACCGTCCAGCGTCAGTTGCCTGCCCCACGCGCTCGCGACGACCGCGGACCTCTGGTCGGCGAACGGAGAGAGGACCACGTACTCCTGGCCGGCGACGAGATCGCGGAGTCTCCGCAGATCTCCCTCCGGGAGATCAGACGAGTACGTGATCCAGACGGCGCCGTGCTCCTGCGCGTGCACCACGTTCTCCGTGCGAACCGGCTGGTCATAGACGCCGCAATTGATTCAGGTCGGGTCGTGGTCACCGCCGTACTCCACCTGCCACGGCGATCCCGCTCATCAGAAGGGCCGAGGTGCCGACCAGAGTGACCCTCCGCAACCGGTCGGACCTTCGCTGCCGGGCCTGCAGTTGTGAGAGGCGCTCTTTCCTGGTCGCCTGTTCCGCACCGCTCATCGGGCTTCTCCTCTCGCCTACCTTCTACGATGCGTAGAACTTCTACGGAACGTAGAATATGGCGGCTGTAAAGCCAGTTCGGGCGGGCTCGTGGACGTCGCCGACCGACTCCGCTCGCGCCCTCGGCGAGGCCGACAAGGTAAAGGAATAGTTGATCGGTTGCTCACATGTGTAAACGTTGCGTATTCGCGGAACTACTTTTGGTAAGCATCGCAGGTCGAGACAGGGATCGGCCAGCCATTCCGGCCGACGCCGGACTTTGGCAGATGCGACCGAAGGGAGACATCGTGGCACTCTCGAAACGGATCGTCCCCGCGCTCGCCCTGTGTGCGGCAGCGGGGTGGCTGACCGTCGTCCCCGCAGCCGCTCAGGCGACGACGCGCTCCACCGGCGTAACCGTCCACCATTCGGCCCACACCTGCTCCTACCGGGTCTGGCGGCTGCGGCCGGGCAGCCACCTGAACGTACGCAAGGGGCCAGGGCTGCACCACCGTCCGATCGGGCGGCTCCACCGGGGCGACAGGCACGTCGCGGGCTCCTGCGGCAGCCGGGGCGGCTGGATCGCCGTCAAGCTCCCGGGCGGCGGGGCCGGCTGGGCCTCCGGCTACTACCTCCGCGGCACGAGCGCGACGACACACCCCTCGCGACCGCACCTGCGTTGTGACTACCAGGTCACGCGGGTGCGAACCGGAAGCTTCCTCAACGTGCGGAAGGGGCCGGGGGTGCACCACCGTCCGATCGGGCGGCTGAGGCCGGGCGACGGGCGGGTTCCCGGCTCCTGCGGCAGCCGGGGCGGCTGGATCGCCGTCAAGCTCCCGGACGGCAGGGTCGGCTGGGCCTCGTCGCACTACCTCCACAAGATTCGCTAGGCGGCAGCGCGCGAATCCTGCTCCATCCATTCGAGGGATCCCCTTCCCCGAGCAGGGCTTCGCGGCCCTGCTCAACGTAACCCTTGTCGGTCATCAAGCCCCCTCCGAACGCCTCATCGCAATCATGGAGGTTTCTCGTGGAGCCACACCCGCAGCACGTTCACACGCATCCACACGACGGCGACGGCTGTGAGGAGCCGGCGGATGACGCCGGCCACGCGCATCAGGAGGACGGGCGCGAGGACGGTCGGGGCCCCTGCTGTCACTCCGCCGCCCACTGAGGTCGGCATCCTCTGCGAATGACATCCCCGCTTCCGAGGTCGCCCGGGCTCGGAAGCGGGGGTTTTCGTAAGCGCGGTTCTCGCCTGTCGGCTGTCGCGGCGAATGTCGCGGTGAACCGGACACCCTACGGGCGAGATGCCTGCGTGCGTGTCCTGGCATCGGGAGCGTTGACAGATGAGATCGTCTCGTTATGCTCTCATATATGAACAGTAGTGCAAATATTGTGCCTATCGCCTCGGCCGACTCCTGCTCACTGCCTGTCGTCGATGCGGACCGTGTGGAGAGTGTGCGGCGGGCGATGCCGGCCCCGGAGACGGTGGAGGACCTGGCGCAGATCTTCGGCCTCCTGGCCGATCCCGGGCGGCTGCGGCTGATCGCGGCGCTGCTCGAGGGCGGCGAGATGTGCGTGTGCGATCTCGCGGCGGCGACCGGCCACAGCATGTCCGCCGCGTCCCATGCCCTGCGCCTGCTCCGCGTGCACAACGTGGTGAAGGTGCGGCGCGCGGGAAGGATGGCCTACTACCGCCTCGCGGACTCGCACGTACGCATGTTGTTCGATCTGGCGATCACGCACATGAGGCACGGCGAGCAGGACCGGGACCATGAGTAAGGGCCACGACCACGGCAAGGGGCACGGCCATGCGCACGGCCATGGGCATGGGCATGGGCACGCGGTCAGCGCCGAGGCCGACCGGCGGCTGCTGACCGGCGCGCTGGCGCTCATCCTCGGCTTCATGGCGGTCGAGGTCGTCATCGGTGTCATCGCGCACTCCCTCGCCCTGGTCTCCGACGCCGGGCACATGCTCACCGACGCCATCGCCATCGCCTTCGCGATCATCGCGATGCGGATCGCCGCCCGCCCGCCCCAAGGCGGCTTCACCTACGGCCTCAAACGCGCCGAGATCATCAGCGCCCAGATCAACGGCATCACCCTGCTGCTGCTCAGCGTCTACTTCGTCTACGAGGGCATCCGCCGCCTGATCGAACCCCCCGAGGTCGAAGGCGTCTACGTCGTCGCCACCGGCATCGCCGGAATCGCCGTCAACCTCGCCGCCACCTGGCTGCTGAACAAGGCCAACCGCGCCAGCCTCAACGTCGAGGGCGCCTTCCAGCACATCCTCAACGACCTGTTCGCCTTCATCGCCACCACCGCCGCCGGCGCGGTGATCTGGCTGACCGGCTGGGGGCGCGCCGACGCCCTGGCCGCCCTGGTCGTGGCCGCCCTGATGCTCAAGGCCGGCTGGGACCTGGTCCGCGAGTCCGGCCGGGTCTTCATGGAGGCCGCCCCCGCCGGAATGAACCCCGCCGAGATCGGCCGCAAGGCCGCCGCCCTGGAACACGTCGTCGAAGTGCACGACCTGCACATCTGGGAGGTCACCAGCGGCTACCCCGCCATGTCCGCCCACATCCTGGTCACCCCCGGCGCCGACTGCCACGCCGTACGGCAGGCGGCACAGCGAATGGTCCACGACGAGTACGGCATCGACCACACCACACTCCAGGTCGACCACGCCCCGCCGGAGCTCCTCGCGATCGGCGAAACGGCGGCAGAGGCCGCCGAACCGCATTGTGCCGACGCGCACGGCCCGGCACACAGCGGCAGTGCCTCATCGGACGCGCCCGCAGAGGTCGAGCCGTCCCCAGGCCCGCCGTCCGAGGACCGTTGACCGGCTATCCGGCTGCTTCGATTTCCGGCTGGGATTCCGTCCCGGACATGAGACGGAGGAAGGACCTGACCCGGGTGTTGGCGGGATCGCTGAAGAAGGTCTGGGGGGTCTGCTCCTCGAGAATGTAGCCGTTGTCCATGAACAGGACGCGATCGGCGACCTCGCGGGCGAACGCGATCTCGTGCGTGACGATCACCATCGTCATGCCCCTCCTGGCCAGGTCTCTCAGGACCCGCAACACATCGGCCCGCAGCTCCGGGTCGAGAGAGGAGGTCGGTTCGTCGAGCAGGACGACCTCCGGGTCCATGGCCAGCGCCCTGGCAATGGCGACTCTCTGCTTCTGGCCGCCGGAGAGCCGCGAAGGGTACTCGTCCCGCTTGTCGACGAGGCCGACACGTTCCAGCAGCCGCTCTCCCACCTCCAGCGCGTAGGGCCGCGGCAGGCGTCGTACGGACAGCGGCCCCTCCACGACGTTCTGCAGGACCGTCAGGTGGGGGAAGAGGTTGTAGTGCTGGAACACCATCGCGGTGCGGATGCGGATGTCGCGGACGAGCCGTGCCTGGCCACGCCCGGAGCCCCGTACGGAGCAGTCGACGGTCCGGCCGCGGACGGTGACCGTGCCGGCGTCGGGCTGCTCCAGGAGGTTCAGGCAGCGCAGCAGGGTGGTCTTGCCGGAGCCCGACGGGCCCATGACGACCACGACCTCGCCGCTGTGGACCGAGAGGTCCACGCTTTTGAGCACCTGGAGGTCGCCGAAGCGCTTGTGGAGCCCGTGCGCGTCGATCGCGAGCCTGTCTGTCATGCGTACGCCCTTCCCATGCGCCGTTCGAGTGCCGTCTGTCCGAGGGACAGGGCGGTGTTGATGAGCCAGTAGCCGATGGCGGCGACGACGAAGGCCTCGATGTAGCGGAACGACGAGCTGCCCGCGCTCTCCGCCACGCGGGTGAGTTCGACGACTGTGATGACCGAGGCGAGCGAGGTGTCCTTCATCAGGGCGATGAACCGGTTGCCGATGGCGGGCAGGGCGGTCCGGATCGCCTGGGGGAAGATGATCCGCCCGAGTATGCGCCGGTAGGTCATCCCCATCGAGTTCGCGGCCTCCCATTGCCCCTTGTCGACGGCCAGGATTCCGCCGCGGAAGTTCTCGCTGAGGTAGGCGGCGGAGTAGAGGGTGAACGTCAGGATCGCGGAGGGGATGGGCGGGATTCTCACCCCGAGCTGGGGCAGCCCGAAGTAGACCAGCATGATCTGGATGAGCAGGGGAGTGCCCCGGAAGACCGAGACGTAGGCGATGGCCGCGAGCCTGAGCGGCAGGAACGCGGAGATCCTGGCCAGCGCGACGAGGGTGCCGAGGCCGGAGCCGAGGACGAAGGACACGAGGCCGAGAAGGAGCGTCACGGCCAGCCCCTGGAGCAGGGCGGGCATCGGCAGAGCGAGAAAGTCCATCAGGAATTCCTCTCCACGGGTGGCAGGGGGGCTTGAGCTGCCGGCAGGCCGCGTACGGCGGCCGCCATGTCGGTGCCGCCGAACCAGCGGCGCGAGATCGTCGAAAGGGTGCCGTCCGCGATCATGGCGCTGATCGCCCTGTTCACGGCGTCCTTGAACCGCCGGGACCTCTTGCGGAAGGACATGCCGAGAACCTCCTGGTGCAGCACCGGGATCGCCGCCTGGACCGGGAGTGCTTTCTTCGCGGCGAGGTAGCCGCCCTGGAACCGGGAGACCAGGGCGGCGTCGGCGCGGCCTTGGGACAGGTCCGTCAGGCCCAGCATCGCGTTCTTGTAGGTACGCACGTCCGCTCCGGGAACGGAGGCGCGCACGAACTCGGCCTCCGTGGTGCCCTCGGAAACGGCGATCCTCTTGCCTGCCAGGTCCTTCGGCGCGGTGATGCCGGTGGCGCCCCTGCGCACGAAGACGGCGACGTCGTTGACCGCGTAGGGGAGGGAGAAGTCGACCTCCTGCTCGCGCTTGCCCGTGATGGTCTGCGCGGACACCACGATGTCGAACCTGTCCGCCTGGATGCCTCCGATGAAGCTCGCGTAGTCGGAGCCGATGAAGTCCACACGGGGGATTCCCAGCCGCTTCGCGAGGTCCTTGGCGACGTCCACGTCGTATCCGGCCGGCTGCCCCGCGTCGTCGAGGAAGTTCCACGGGGGATTGGCCTGGGTCAGGGCCACGCGCAGAGAGCCGGTGGCGCGGGCGCGTGCCAGGACGTCCTCCGGGCCCGCCCCCGAGCACGCGGCGGCGAGGGGCAGCGAGACCAGGAGCGCCACGGGCCCGGCGGCCCTGCGGCGGATTCCGCCGGTCGTCCGGGTCCTCCGGCGCCGTCTGTCACGGCTGTGGCCGTACGCGGTACGCACGGTCAGCCGTTCGGGGAGAGGTAGTGGGGGCCGTGCGGGTCGGCACAGTGACGGGGGTCGACGCAGTCGAGCGCATCCGTCGCCGGTCGAGAGGCCTGGTCGACCTGCAATGTCGTGTGGGAGATGCCGTAGGAGCTCGCGAGCAACTCCTGCAGCCGGCGCCGTACCGTGCCGCAGTCGCCCGGAGGCCGGACGAAGACGTGCGCCGACAGCGTCAGGTCGCCGGAGGTGAGCTCCCAGATGTGCAGGTCGTGCACCTCGGCGACGTCCGGTTGCGTGGCCAGCCGCGCGCCGATCTCAGCGGGAATCAGCCCGGCGGGGGCCGCCTGGAGGAAGATCCGCCCGGTCTCGCGGACGAGGCCGTACCCGGCCTTGAGCATCAGCGCCGCGACGATCAACGTGGCGATCGCGTCCGCCCGGGCGAAGCCCGTCACGAGCACGATCAGCCCGGAGATCGCGGTGGCGATGAACGCGAACAGGTCGTTGAGGATGTGCTGGAACGCACCCTCCACGTTCAGGCTGCTTCGGTCAGCCTTGCTGAGCAGCCAGGTGGCCGCGACGTTGACCACGATGCCGGCCAGCGCCGTGACCAGCACGAGGCCGCCCTCGACCTCCGGCGGGACGATGAGGCGCCGAATCGCCTCGTAGAAGAAGAACCCCGCCAGCACCAGCAGCGTCGCACCGTTGAGCTGCGCCGACAGGATCTCGGCTCGCTTGAACCCGTAGGTGAACCCGCCTCGTGGCGGGCGGGCGGCCAGCGCCATCGCCACCAGGGCGAAGGCGATCGAGGCGGCGTCGGTGAGCATGTGCCCGGCGTCGGAGATGAGTGCCAGGGACCGCGCGACGAGCCCGACGACCAGCTCGGCCGCCATGAACGCGACGAGAAGCGCCAGAGCGGCGCTCAGGAGCCGCTTGTCCGCGTTCGCCGAAACGGCATGTCCGTGACCGTGTCCGTGTCCATGGCTGTGACCGTGACCGTGGTGCGCGCTTCCCCCGCGACCGTGACTCTGCCTGTCTCCGCGAGGGGGTCCGCCTTCGTCGGCAGACGTCGCTCCGTCTCTCCGGCTCTGATCATGCTCATGATGCGGCTGTTCGTGATGGGGGTGGCCATGTCCGTGGCCGTGGCCGTGGCCCGGCTCGTGCCGGTTCTCGTGGCCGGTTGCTTGATCCGGTGCCGGGTGATGCGGAACTGCCATGGTGAGAACGCCTCCTGATCCCAAGCGCCTGTGACGGCTCGACGGCACGGCTTCCTCCTGCCATCGCCGAGAAGCATCAGTGCCGGAAGGCCCTCAGCAGGCTCTGGCGCTGCCGCTCGCTCGGGTCACCCACCCGGGCTCTCTTGCCGATGCCGCTTGCCGCCATGAGCGCGGCGGCAGGGGAGCGATCATGACGAGGAAGGGCGCGAAGGAGACCGGCAACGGGAATGTGCCTCGTCACCGAGTCCTCCCGATTCACCACCTGGGCCGCCGACATGTGGCCAGAGGCGACCGCCGCCCGGAGCTCTGCTCGGGTCGGAAGCCGAGATACCGCGGACACGGGAGATGATTCGCTGAGCCGCGCCACGGCGACGTGAGCGACGGCCCTGGTAGAGGCAGAGCCGGCTGCCATGGCCCTGCCGGGCGGCTCCGCTGTCTGGGCGCCTTCCTCCTCCTCGTGCATACCGTGCGCCGCGGCCAGAAGGGCGCCGGCCGTTAGGGAAACGGTGGCGGCGATCGCGAGATGCCGTTTGGAGAGGCGGCCGTTCCGCTGCCTGCTGCCGGCGAGCCTCATGCCGACGATCGCCGTGCGCGACAGGACGCCGATGACCACTCCGAGCAGGATCGGCACCCACTGCTGAGGCAGCGGCCGAAGGGTGGCGATCAGCACACCTACGGCAGGGCTGAGGCAGGCCACCACCAACCACGGGCTCAACCGCTGCTTGGCCATGTCGAGAAGCGCGGCGAGCGCCAGCCCCTCGCTGGCGGAGTGCACCGTCAGGGCAAGGATGATCACAGCGGAGGCGGTCAACGCCAGCGTTGCTCCTTCGATCGCCCGATGCAATGTCAGGGCCGCCGCCGTGCCCATGCCGCCGTACAGCGCCGCACCGACCACCTCCTTGACCCGCCGGTGCAGACCGGGCGCGTGCCTGCCGGCACGGGGCTGGTCCTCGTCGTGAGGACAGGCGCAACCCTTGCGGGTGAAATAAGTGATCACGGTGAAACCGAAGACGGCCGCCGCCGCCACCATCCAGAGCGGGGTGCCGCTTTCCGCCGCGTCGTGCCAGGCGTCGGGAAGCAGGTCGACGAGAGCCGTTACCAGCATCATCGCCGAGGCGATCGCCAGCCAGATCGTCATCCGTTCCGAGTTCCGCCGGGCGAGCCATGCGCCTGCGAGGGTCGAGGCGCAGACCAGCGCCACGGCGGCCCACGCCTCCTGCCCGGCGGGTTGCCGCTCCAAGGCGGCTCCGACAACCCCCGGCCAACCTGTCAGTGGCATCTGTGCGTCTCCTGAGGTCGAGTCGTTGAAGCGGGCACGCGACATCGCGCAGCGAACAGGGGACGCCCTGTGGCTGCGTGACGCATGGTGGGGACGGGTCGCTCCGCGAGCGCGGCGACGACCGCCGGCCGCAGGTCTTCTAGCGGCAGGCTGCACGGCCGATCGTCGAGTGCGTCAGCCCGCACTCACGTCAACGGCGTCGGCCTCGACGCAATGGTCACTGCTCCCGGCGCTTCGGGCCGGGTCGTGACACGGAGGATGCGGTTGCGCCGCCTGACCGGGGTCTTCGAGTTCGCCGAGCAACCTGAGCATCTGATCCGTGTGGTCGTGGAAGCACTGCCGCAACACGCTGTCGAAGTCCGCGACCAGCGCCTGCAGATCCCGCAGCCGGCGTTCCATGACCTCGCGCCGAGTCTTCTGCGCCTGACGCTGCAGCTCCAGCATCCGCTCCACGGTGTCTCGTCCCAGACCCTCGGCGCGCTCGCGGGCCTGCGTGAGGATCGTGTCGGCCTCCTTGCGAGCCATGGCGACGATGCGGTCCGCCGCCTCCTCTGCCACCTCGACGATGCGGGCCGCCCTCTCACCTGGCGAGGGAGGGGCTTCCAGAGCGGCACAGGCCGCCGTGTTCAGCCGCGACCGCAGCTCCTCGTTCTCCCGCAGCAGCCTGCTCAAGGCCGACTCCACCCGGCCCAGGAAGCCGTCCACCTCAGCCAGGTCGTAGCCCTCCCGCAGACGCACCACGGTGAACACCTGATTGCGTACGTCGCCGGGGGTGAGAAGTCGCGACGCCGTGTCGCGGCCGCTGAAGGGGAGGGGGTCGCCTTCGAGGACTTCCGTGTCGTGTCCGTGTCCGTGTCCGTGCCCATCGCCCATGGCCTGCATCACCGAACCTTTCACTCGTTACCGGGACTCGGGGTTCCGGAGACGCCGGTTGGACCGGACGGCCCGGCACCCTTTCGGAGGCATGAAGAAATGTCTGCGCGATATGAGGGAAATCGTCCCGACTTGGATTCAGGTCTGGGGCGAGGTGGCAGGTGGAACGGGGTTCTGGTATCGGTTCCTGACGCTGACCATGAAGGTGCTTACGATAGGTAGTTTTCCAATTACCGCTCGTTTACACGTCTGAGCAACAGCTCAACTATTCCTTTACTTTCCAACTCTGCGATCCCGACCAAAGCGGGCAAATTACATCAAGCAATAACGAGGCATGGGAATGCCCGCTGGATGAATAAGGGGCAAGTATGAGAATCTGCGCCAAAATCCGCACAGCCCTACCCCGGCCTGCTGCAGGCCCGCCGTCAGGGGGCAGGCGGCGTACGAGTCCGCCTACGGGCATCCCGGAGTCTGCTTAGCCCAGTGCGGCCGGGTCGTCAGTCGAGCTCGTCCTCACCCGCGCAGCACCCATCGGAGCATGAGGCGGCGCCGGACGGTTCACCGCCGCCCATCGCGGGCGTCGTACAGCAGGCGTCTCCGCGCCACGCCTCGCGACCTTCCTTGGCCGCGACCGCAGCGATGACCAGGGCGGCGATCGGGTCGGCCCAGGACCACCCGAAGAGGCTGTTGAGGGCCAGCCCGATCAGCAGCACCGCCGACAGGTACGTGCACAGCAGGGTCTGCTTGGAGTCGGCCACCGCCGAGGCCGAGCCGAGCTCGCGGCCGGCGCGGCGCTGTACGGCCGACAGCACCGGCATGACGACCAGGGAGACCGCGGCCAGCACCAGACCTGGTGTGGAGTGACCGGCCTCGCCGGCACCCAGCAGGGCGCGTACGGCATCGACGGTGACATAGGTGGCCAGGGCGAAGAAGGAGATCGCGATGATCCTCAGCGCGGTCCGTTCCCGCTTCTCGTGGTCAGGTCCGGAAAACTGCCAGGCGACCGCGGCGGCCGAGGCGACCTCCACAACGGAATCGAGGCCGAAGCCGATCAACGCCGCGGATGAGGCGATGGTGCCGGCCGCGATGGCCACGACGGACTCGATGACGTTGTAAGCGATGGTCGCGGTCACCAGCAGCCGGATGCGCCGCCGCAGCTGCTCTCGCCGGGCTGGGGTAGGGCCAAGCGAGAGGCTGGTCATCAGCAGCAGCCCTTCCTGTCCGCGTCCACGCAGGTCCGACCGGCGGCCACGGCGATCACAGCGGTGCGTAGGTCGTCCAGTGCGTGGCCGAGCCTCTCGTCGGCCAGTTCGTAGCGGGTCCTCCGGCCGTCGGGAAGGGCCACCACCAGGCCGCAGTCGCGTAGGCAGGCCAGGTGGTTGCTCAGGCGGGTGCGGGAGACGCCGAGGAGGTCGGCCAGGTCGGCCGGGTAAGCGGGCGCCTCGCGAAGCGCGATCAGGATCCGGCAGCGAATGGGGTCGGCCAGGGCGCGGCCGAAGCGGGCGAGCACTTCGATGTCGGATGCGATGGTGAACACTCCCTCACAGTACACAGAATCCTGAATTCAGTCATCCATGTACTGTGCGAGTGACGCGGACAACCGATCAAAGCGACGTCGGCGTCGCCCGGCTGGGCCTTGCCGCCCTGGTCGTGGCGGTGCGACTCCAGGTTCGCGTAGTGGAGGAGCCCTACCTGATTCGTGCTCACGGCCCGCGCTACCTGGCCTTCGCGAGTCACACAGGCCAGATGACGACGCACAGCAAGGGTGCGATCAACACGGCCACAGGCCCGCTGAGGAGCAGACTGGCGATCGAATAGGCCACGGCGGGAATCCACCGCGACCGCTCGTCCGCGCCATGGAGAAGCCGTTCGAGGCGATGAACGACCGCGGTGTCGGCCAGAGCGAGCACGCCGGCTTCAGAGGAGCCCGTTCGTGGCGTGGTCATCCGCGCCAGGGCGCGAGCCAGCGGAAGCTCCCCGTGCACCCGACGGGCCTGGTCGTCCGCGAGCATCTCCAGCAGGACGGGAACGACCTGCCGAGCCGTCCGTGCCGCCGCGATTCAGGGAAACGCGTCGGCCAGGGCGATGAACGGCAGGAGGATCAGATCGTGCCTTCCCCGTGCGTGCGCTCGTTCGTGGCCGAGGACGGCCAGCAACTCCTGCCGCTCCAGCAGGTCGAGCGTTCCCCGGCTGAGCACGATGCGGGCGCGCCGCCCGGGAACGCAAGTAGACGACTCGTTCCGCGGTGGGCAGTACGTAGGCGTCATGAACGGGGACATGATCGGCAACTTGGCAGCGGCGGGTCCACCGCGCCGCGGCAAGCCGCGCGGAGACCCGACCTCCCAACACGACGGGCACCACCGCGACGCCTGCCGCGAGCAGCCACAGGCTCACCGGGGAGCCTCGTCTCGCCCGTTGAGTGCCTCGCGGAGGGCCGCGGCCACCTCCGGGGAAACCGTGCCGACGAACCGGCTCACGGCAGCCTCCACGTCACCGGCCTCGTCGAGGGCGGCGCGCATGGTCTCGGCCACGAACGCGTCCTTACCCGCGCTGGCCCTGTACAGGTGGGCCCGTCCCTGCCGCTCCCGCGAGACCAGACCCTTCCGTGAGAGCCGTACGAGAACGGTCAGCACCGTTGTGGCCGCCGGCCGGGAGGGAAGACTGCCGGCCAGATCCTGAGCGAACATCCCCTCCGGGTGGCTCCACAGGGCCTCCATGATCGATCGCTCCAGGTTGCCGAGTCGCACCGTCCCGCCTCTCTGTCACCTCGATGACTCTCTACTGAGAGTAGAAGGTAACCGCGCGCCTCCTGGACGGGGCGGTTCGTCAGCCCGAGAGGCGACGCCGGCCAGTCGCCAGCCTCTCAGGCCGGCACCTTTCCGGCGTCAGTCGCTTCAGGCGCCAGCCGTCCCTTCCTGCTGAGGGCGTGGAGGGTCAGGGCGCAGGCCGCTCCTATCGCTCCCAACGTCCACCAGGGGAGCCCTTCGGCACCGGTCCGTTGACCGGCGTCGATGGCGGCTCCCGTCAGGAGGTTTCCGGCGGCGATGCCCACACCTGAGAGCGTGTTGTACAGCCCGTAGTAGGTCCCGATCATTCTTTCTCCGCCGAGGGTGGCGATGGTGGCCATCTCGAACGGATAGATGATCAACGTTGCGAGGGTCAGCAGGACGGTGGTCAGCAGCACGCAGGCGAGTGTGGGAACCGTGGGCAATCGCAACGCGGCGGCGGTGCCCAACGGCAGGAAGGCGATTCCCATCAGCCAGAGGCCGCGGACCATGGCCTGGGTGGATGTCCAGCGAGATTCGGCCCACGACGTGATGCGCAGCTGACCCACGATGGCGAGGGCGCCGGAGACGACGAAGAGCAGCGTCACGCCGATCTCGCTCCCACTCACCCTGCGGACCTCGATCGGAAGTCCCAGATAGATCTGGAAGTTGAGGACGTAGGAGCCGATCATCGCCAGGGAGAACAACAGGAAGGGGCGGTTGGCCAGCGCCTTCCGCCAGTCCTGCAGCATGTTCCCGCCAGCGCCGGCGAGATCGCCGCGGCGGGCCGGTAGCGCGCGAGCCTGGGCGATCGCGAGCAGGGCGAACAGCACCGCCGCGGTGAGACCGGTGACCTGGAAGGCAAGCCCGGTCAGCAGCAGGCCGATGAGCGGACCGAGGAGAATCCCGAGCTGGTAGAAGACATTGAAGACGGCGAACGCCTCCACCGTGCGGTCGCCTGCTTCCCGTACGAGGTAGGCGCGGACCGCGGGGTTGAAGAAGGCTCCGGCGAGCCCGGTGAGGGCCGAGGCGACCACCAGGGCCGGGACCGCGTCCACCAGGCCGAGCAAGGCGAAGCCGACGGTCCTCAGGACGAGTCCGGTGAGGATCATCGGCTTGTAGCCGATCCTGTCGGCGAGGCTCCCGCCGACCAGGAACATCCCCTGCTGGCCCAGGTTGCGTACACCGAGAATGAGCCCGACGAGCCAGGCGGCCAGGCCGAGCCGCCCGGAGAGGTGGCCGGCGAGGTACGGCATCAGCATGTAGAAGCCGACATTGATGGTGAGCTGGTTGAGCAGCAGCAGTTGGACGGGCCGGCTGAACGAGCGGGCCTGAGCGATTGTCGTCTTCATGCGAGCGGGTCCGCCACGTTCATGCACCGGGCCCAGCCTGTGACCTCGCGCTCGGTCATGTGACGCAGCTCGTCCGGATGCGGCCCGGGAACGGTGCCGAGGAGGCCGTGGTGCCGGCAGTACTCGTCGTTGTAGACGGTGTCGAAGTACCGCTGGGGGCCGTCGGGAAAGACGGCTGCGATGCGGACGCCGTTCGGCTGGGTCCTGGCCAGCCAGGACGCGACGAGCGCGACGGCGCCGACACTCCATCCTCCTGTGGCGTAACTGCCCCGTGCCAGCCGGCGGCAGCCCCACACGGCCTCGGCGGGAGCGACCCAGTGGACTTCGTCGTAGGCGTCGTAGGCGACGTTGCGCGGATGGATGCTGCTGCCGAGGCCGCGCATGAGGCGGGGACGGGCGGGCTGGCCGAAGATGGTCGAGCCGACGGCGTCGACTCCGACGAGCCGCAGGTCGGGGAACAGACGCCGCAGGACGCGGGAGACCCCCGCGCTGTGCCCACCCGTGCCGACGCTGCAGACCAGCACGTCGACGCGGCCGAGCTGACAGGCCAGCTCCATGGCCAGGTCTTCGTACGCGGCGACGCCGTCCGGATTGTTGTACTGGTCGGGGCAGTAGCCGCGCGGATGCTCACCCAGCAGCTCGGCCACCCGTCGGCGTCGTGCCTCCTGCCATTCGCCCATCGGGTGCGGCTCTTCCACCACATGGATACCGACGCCGTAGGCGGCCAGCAGCCGGTGCATCATCGGTTCCATCCCCGGATCGGTGACCAGCTGGACCGGGTGCCCGTAGACCATGCCCGCGAGTGCCAGCCCCAGGCCGAAGGTGCCGCTGGTCGACTCGATGATCGGTTCTCCGGGCGCCAGTTCACCGCGCTCGCGCGCCTTTCGCACGAGGTGGAGCGCGGCCCGGTCCTTGATCCCCCCGGGGTTGAATCCTTCGAGCTTGGCCCAGAATCCACGTCCCGATCCCGTCCAGATCTCCGGGATCCACAATGCGGGTGTGTTTCCCACCAGCTCGCTCTGAGAGGGGCAGGTTGAAGCGGTCACACGGTGGGCCGGCAGGGCGACGCCGAGAGCCGGACGAGCATCACGCGCGCCGAAAGTTGTTGTCATCGTTTTCCCCGTAGCGACGTAACAGAACAGATCGCTGACACGGGCCAGATCCGGACGTCTGTCGAGCGCGACGCTTTCAAGGCGCGGTGCGTGCTGCCGTCCTTCCAACTGGCGCATGCCCAGGGGGCATCAGGTCCGCAGTACGCAGAGAACTGTCAGGAGGCCTACTCCGGACAGTGGAACGGTGCGCCTTGATCTTCCCGCCCGTCGTATGAGCGGGCGGAACGGGTTGGCGGACAGCAGGAGCCCGGCGCCGAACAGCAGACCGATCAGGAGGAGATCGCCGGGCCGATGGCTCCCCTGCGGAGAGAGGGCGGCCGCACTCGCGCAGTTCCCCTGATGGGCCGAGTGGGAGTGCCCGGAATGGGCAACCGATACCGTGGCCGCGGTGGCGGACCCTGCCCCGTCGGCATTGTGCCCCGACAGGCAAAGGGCGAAATGCACCATGATGATCGCCACGAGTGCCGCGAGGCATGTCGCGGCGAACGCGTGTGAACGCGGCCCGCTCCCGGACCTCCTGACAATCACGCACCTCAAAGTAGAGGAGGTCAGGTTAAGAGACCCTCGGCGTCGGGCAATGAGCGACTCAGACGTCGAGCGAATTCGGCGATCGACATAGCGACCGCCGGTGGCGGATCCCATTCCATGAGGAGCTCACCTTTCCCGTTCCGGGAACGGTGAGCTCGGTGGCCGCAGGGGAGAGGTCGCGCTTCCGTCAGGCGGGGTCGAGGGCGTCGGCGTCGCCGACATACAGGCGCACCACGCCGCTGACGTAGCGCCCTCCCTTGACGTCTCCGGGGACGACCAGGCGCGGACCCTGCTTGTCGAGTTTCGTGCCGTCCTGAGTGACGGCGAGCAGGATCTTCTTGCCGGAGAAGGCGGGGTCGATTTCGGCCCAGGCCGGCGTGGCGCGGTAGCCGTCGGAGCCTGTCGCGGTGACGAACATGCGCAACTGCGCGTTCTTGACCTCTGGGTCGATGCGCGGCTCGGCCGGCGTCAGTACGTCGGCCAGCAGAGGGCCGGTGAAGGTGTGCTTCTCCGAGCCGTGGGAGGTCTCGTATCGCACGCGCACGGTGTGCTGGGGCAGGCCGCGCAGCCGATCCATCGTGAACGAGCGTGGGTGGTCGACCTGGCCGCGCACCTTGACCGGCGCCGCTCCGGGCGCCGCTCCGGGCGCCGCCTGGACGGTGGAGGATGGCCCGGCAGCGGTAGCGGTGACGGCGGCGGTGGCCGTGGGGGTGAGCGTGGTCAGCAGCACGGCCGTGAGCGCCGACACGGCGCCCCAGCGGCGGGATCCCGAGCCCATGGCGCGCATGCTCTCCGATCTCGTGAATGCCATGGAAACAAGGTAGATCATGTCGCTGCTGCGGTGGAAGACCGGTATTCAGGCTGGAATGTGCGAAAGGTAAGGTGAAGGTTCGTGACGACGTTTCGGATCAGCGAGGCCGCCGCGTTGCTCGGGGTCAGCTCCGACACCGTCCGCCGGTGGGTGGACGCGGGCCGGCTGGCCGCGGTGCGTGACGAGCACGGCCACCGGCAGATCAGCGGGGTCGACCTGGCCGCCTTCGCCCGATCGCAGGTCGAGACGACCGGCGAAGGCCGGCGGTCCTCGGCGCGTAACCGCTTCCGCGGGATCGTCACCGAGGTCATCAAGGACGCGGTGATGGCTCAGGTGGAGATCGCGGCCGGGCCGTTCCGGGTGGTGTCGCTGATGAGCCGGCAGGCCGCTGACGAGCTGGGTCTGGAAGTAGGGGTGGTGGCGGTCGCCGTGATCAAGTCCACCAACGTCGTCGTCGAGATTCCCGGCCACGAGCGCGTGGCCACCACCTCGTGAGGAGCTCCCTTGGTGTTAAGGCGCCTTTCGCGATGGGCGATCGCCGTGCCCGTCGCTTTGGTGATCGCCGGGCTGTCCGGTTGCGGCTCAAGCGATACGGCCGAGTCCACGTCTTCCGCTGCGGCTTCGACGTCGGCCGCGGGTGGGGCGAAGGAGGTGACGGTGTTCGCGGCCGCGTCGTTGACCGAGACGTTCACCGAACTCGGCAAGACCTTCGAGGCATCCCACCCGGGTTCGACGGTGAAGTTCAACTTCGGTTCCAGCGCGACGCTGGCCCAGCAGATCGTTCAGGGGGCTCCGGCCGATGTGTTCGCCGCGGCGAGCCCGGCCACGATGAAGACCGTCACCGATGCGTCGCTGGCGAGCGGGCCGACCACCTTCGTGCGTAACAAGCTGGAGATCGCCGTGCCGCAGGACAACCCGGCCAAGGTGGACGAGCTGAAGGACCTGACCGACCCCAAGGTGAAGGTGGCGTTGTGCGCCGAGCAGGTGCCGTGCGGGGCGGCGGCCGTCAAGGCGCTGGACGCGGCCGGGCTGAAGGTCACACCGGTCACGTTGGAGCAGGACGTCAAGGCCACGCTGACCAAGGTCGAGCTGGGAGAGGTGGACGCCGCCCTGGTCTACAAGACCGACGTGATCGCCGCGGCGGGCAAGGTGCAGGGCATCGCCTTCCCCGAGGCGGACAAAGCGATCAACGACTACCCGATCTCGACCTTGTCGAAGGCTCCCGCCGGTGACCTGGCCAAGCAGTTCGTCGATCTCGTGCTTTCGCAGCAGGGCAAGGACGTGTTGACCAAGTCCGGTTTCGAGGCCCCCTGACCCGGATGATCTCTTCGCAGGCGCGGCGCCCCAGCCGCTCAGACCCACCTGCCGGCGGCGCGGGCGGCCACTCGGCCGCCCGCGGCAAGGTGTCCGGCCGTCTGCCGTGGATGCTGGTGCTGCCGGCCGTGGCGGGGCTGGCCTTCCTGGTGCTGCCGCTGGCCGGGCTGCTGATCCGGGCGCCCTGGTCCACGCTGCTCGAGCGGCTGGCGGAGCCGCAGGTGCTGGAGGCGTTGCGGCTGTCGCTGCTGTGCGCCACCGCCGCCACGGCCGCCTGCGTGCTGTTCGGGGTGCCGCTGGCCTGGCTGCTGGCCCGGGTGGAGTTTCCGGGCCGGCGGGTGGTGCGGGCTCTGGTGACCGTGCCGCTGGTACTGCCGCCGGTGGTGGGCGGTGTCGCGCTGCTGCTGGTGCTGGGTCGGCGCGGGCTGATCGGGCAGTGGCTGGAGTCCGCCTTCGGGATCACGCTGCCCTTCACGACCGTCGGAGTGATCGTCGCCGAGGCGTTCGTGGCCATGCCGTTCCTGGTGATCAGCGTGGAGGGGGCGTTGCGCGGCGCGGACCAGCGGTTCGAGGAGGCCGCCGCCACGCTGGGCGCCTCCCGCTGGACCGTCTTCCGGCGGGTCACCCTGCCGCTCGTCATGCCCGGCATCGTGGCCGGAGCGGTGCTGTGCTGGGCACGGGCGCTCGGTGAGTTCGGCGCCACGATCACCTTCGCCGGCAACTTCCCCGGCACCACGCGTACGATGCCGCTCGCGGTCTATCTGGCGCTGGAGACCGAGCCGGAGGCGGCCATCGTGCTCAGCCTGGTCCTGCTGACCGTCTCGGTGGTCATCCTGGCCAGCCTGCGCGATCGGTGGGTGAACAGCCCATGACCGCCGATGGTTTGCGGGCGGCTCTGGTCGTCCACCGATCCGCTTTCACCCTGGACATCACGCTCGATGTCGCACCGGGCGAGGTCGTCGCGCTGCTCGGGCCGAACGGCGCGGGCAAGACCACCGCGCTGCGCGCCCTGGCCGGGCTGACCCCGATGTCGGGTGGGCACATCAGCCTGGACGGCCGGCCGCTGCACTCCTTGGCCCCCGAGCGCCGTCCGATCGGCATGGTCTTCCAGGACTACCTGCTTTTCCCCCACCTGTCCGCGCTCGACAACGTCGCCTTCGGGCCGCGCTGCCAGGGCGTCTCCAAGGCCGAGGCGCGCCGCGTCGCCGCGACCCTGCTGGAGCGCGTCGGCCTGGCCGAGCGGGCGGCGGCCAAGCCTCGTCAGCTGTCCGGAGGGCAGGCACAGCGCGTCGCCCTCGCCCGGGCGCTGGCCGTACGACCCCGGCTGATGCTGCTGGACGAGCCGCTGGCGGCGCTGGACGCGCACACCCGGCTGGAGATCCGCTCCCAGCTCCGCCGTCACCTGGCCGACTTCGACGGCGCCACCGTGCTGGTCACCCACGACCCGCTCGACGCGATGGTGCTGGCCGACCGGCTGATCGTCATCGAGTCCGGCGCCGTTGTCCAGGAGGGTGCCCCCGCCGAGGTCGCCCGCCGCCCGCGCACCGACTACGTCGCCCGCCTCGTCGGGCTCAACCTCTACCGGGGGCTGGGCGACGGGGCCCGGGTCAGGCTGGGCGAGCTGTCGTTCAGCACCGTCGAACGGCTCGACGGGCCCGCGTTCGTGGCCTTCTCACCCGCCGCCGTGGCCCTCTACCGCACCCGCCCCGACGGCAGCCCCCGCAACCTCTGGCAGGCCGTGATCGACGGCATCGAGCGGCACGGCGACAACGTCCGCGTCCACCTCGACGGCCCGATCACCGCCTTCGCCGACATCACCCCCGCCGCCCTGGCCGACCTCGATCTGAGCCCAGGCCAGCAGATCTGGGCCTCGATCAAGGCCACCGAGACCCACGCCTACCCGGCATGAGCAGGCCCCGGACGGACGACCGCCACGACCGCAACGCCATCTGCCTCGGCGGGCCGTGTCACGGCCTGCTCACCCACATCGACCAGGACATCGGCATTCTGACCATCCTCGTCCCGCGCCGCTCACCGGAGGATCCCGAGCTGAGCGTCGACTACCGCATCACCCGCGAGCGGGTCTGCTATCACGGCCGGCAGCAGCCGTACATCGCCCTGCACTGGGCCGGCGAAGCCGTTGCCTGCGGCTCGTCAACCCCGTAGCCGGTCGTCGGCGTGCACCTTGATCTCGGCGACCTGGCTGATGTGCCGGGCGCCGCAACGGTCCCCGGGCATCACCAGGTGCGGACCCTCCTCGTCGAGATCCCGGCAGTCCATGCTGATGGCCAGCAGCGCCGCCGTGTTGCCGAACTCCGGGTCGATCTCGCCCCACGACAGCACCGCGCGGTGGCCGTCCCGCCCCTGTATCGAGATCAGGAAGCGCAGCCTGTCCTTGCGCTCGGCCGGGTCGAACAGCGGCTGGGAGGCGTGGAGCACGTCGACGAGCAGCGGTCCGCTGAAGTAGTGGCGCCGCAGCCCGGACGTCCGGCATTCGAAGCGCACGGTGGTCTCCCGCTGCGGCATCGAGCGCAGCGTGGCCACGCTGAGCCTGGCCGGGACGCGTACCTCGCCGGACAGGTTCAGCAGGGCATCCGTACGGAGACCGATCGACTCGGGTTGCACCGGCCCCTCCTCGCGATACACGGCTTGATTTCCCTATGCCCGAACTTGAGCTTAGGGACACACATGTGCGGGCCGTTTCCAACATTGGCCTCGCATATGCGAGGGATTCCAGCAGCGAGCCTTCGAATACGCCGTCCGGCTCCCGGGGTCGGTCAGTACACGTCGCGCACGTAGCGCTTGGCCGCGGCGAGTTGCTTGACGTAGGCGGCGGCGTCCTCGGCCGGCAGGCCGCCGTGGTGGGCCGCGATGTCCCGCAACGTCCGGTCGACGTCCTTGGCCATCCGGCTGGCGTCGCCGCACACGTACACGTGGGCGCCCTCCTGCAGCCAAGACCATAGCTGGACGCCGTGTTCACGCATGCGGTCCTGGACATAGACCTTGGCGCGCTGGTCACGGGAGAAGGCCAGGTCGAGCCGGGTGAGCAGCCCGTCGTCGCAGAGCGCGGTCAGCTCGTCGCGGTAGTAGAAGTCGGTGGCACGGCGCTGTTCGCCGAAGAAGAGCCAGTTGCGGCCGCGGTGGCCCAGAGCGCGGCGTTCGTCGAGGAAGCCGAGGAAGGGAGCGATGCCGGTGCCGGGGCCGATCATGATCGTCGGGGTGGCAGGGTCGGAGGGGGGCCGGAAGTGGGCGGTGGGCTGGACGTACACGGGAACGGAGGCGTCCTGCGGGCTGTCGGCCAGGTACGCCGAGCAGGCTTCGTCGGCGCGCGCCGACTGGTCGTGGGATGCGAGGCAGAGGCGACGGACGCGTTTGTCGGACCCACCCGGCACGATGGCCGCATGACTGAAGCGCCCCCGATCGACGCGATCCTCGATGAGACCGCCTACGCCGAGGCGGTCCAGCTGGCGGCCGACGCAGCCGCGGCCTACTACGGCGACGGCACCTCTCCACTGGACGATGACGCCTACGACAGGCTCGTCCGTGGCATCGCCGCCTACGAGAAGGCCCACCCCGGCCAGGTGCTGGAGGCCTCGCCGACGGGCAAGGTCGCCGGAGTCGTGGGTGATGTCCCGCACACCGTGCCCATGCTCAGCTTGGACAACGTGTTCGGGCCTGAGGAGCTGGCCGGCTGGGCCGCCTCGCTGGAACGCCGGCTCGGCCGTCCGGTAACTGCATGGTCCGTGGAGCCGAAGTTGGACGGGCTGGCGATCGCCGCCCGCTACCGTGATGGCCGCCTCGTCCAGTTGGTCACCCGCGGCGACGGGAGCGCAGGCGAGGACGTCTCACACGCGATCGGCACGATCGTCGGTCTCCCCGGGCGGCTCGCCGACCCGGTCACCGTGGAGCTGCGTGGTGAGGTGATGATGACCGCCCGGCAGTTCGAGGAGGCGTGTGCGAAACGGCAGGCGCATGACGGGACCACGTTCGCCAACCCGCGTAGTGCCGCCGCGGGCACGCTGAGGGCGCAGGACCGGCCGTACGTGTGCGAGCTGACGTTCTTCGGGTACGGCGCACTGCCGCTGCCCGATGACACCTCCGACCTCGCGACGCGGCTCCGAAAGTCGCCGCACAGCCAGGTGATGGACTGGGTCGCCGGACAGGGTGTGCAGACCACGGCCGGGACCGCGGTCGCCGGGATCGTCGCGACGACTGTGGAGCAGGTGCAGCAGCGGGTCGAGGAGATCGCGGCCGCGCGGCCGGAGCTGCCGTTCGGGATCGACGGCATCGTGATCAAGGCGAATGACGCGGCGGATCAGGCGCAGGCCGGGTTCGGCTCGCGGGCACCGCGGTGGGCGATCGCGTACAAGCTGCCCGCCGTGCAGAAGATCACGAAGCTGCTCACGGTGGAGTGGAACACCGGCCGGACCGGTGTGATCGCCCCGCGGGCGGTCCTGGAGCCGGTGGAACTGGACGGCTCCGTCGTGACGTACGCGACGCTGCACAACCCCTCCGACATCGAGCGCCGCGGGTTGATGCTGGGGGACAGCGTCGTCGTCTACAAGGCCGGCGACGTGATCCCGCGGGTTGAGTCCCCGGTGGTGCACCTGCGCACCGGCGACGAGCAGCCCATCGTGTTCCCGGAGGTGTGCCCGGCCTGCGGCGGTGAGATCGACACCTCGCAGGAGCGGTGGAGGTGCGTGCGAGGCCGATACTGCCGCGCGATCGCCTCGATCCGGTACGCGGTCGGCCGCGACCAACTGGACGTGGAAGGGCTGGCCGACAACCGCATCCAGCAGATGCTGGACGCCGGGTTGATCGCCGACTTCGGCGACCTGTTCTTCCTCGCACGCGAGCAGCTACTGGACCTGGAGCGAATGGGGGAGGTGTCCACCGACAATCTCCTGACCGCCATCGGCAGGGCCAGGACCAGACCGCTGAGCCGGGTGTTCTGCGCGCTCGGGGTCAGGGGGACGGGGCGCTCGATGAGCCGCCGCATCGCCCGGCACTTCGGGACCATGGAGGCCATCCGTGCGGCCGACGCCGAGGGCTTCCAGGAGGTGGACGGCATCGGCCCGGAGAAGGCGCCCGTGATTGTCGCCGAGCTGGCCGAGCTGAGCGACCTCATCGACAAGCTCGTCCGCGCCGGGGTGAACATGGTCGAGCCGGGTGTGGCGGCGGTGGCCGGTGACGAGGGCGGCACGACCACCCCGACGCAGGGCGGCGACGAGCCGGGTGCTGCGCCGCTGACCGGGATGACGGTCGTGGTCACGGGCGCGATGAGCGGGCAGCTGGCAGCATTGTCCCGCAACCAGATGAACGAGCTCATCGAACAGGCCGGAGGCCGGGCGTCGTCCAGCGTTTCGGCGAAGACCTCGTTGGTCGTCGCGGGGGAGAACGCGGGGTCCAAGCGGGCAAAGGCCGAATCCCTCGGCGTGCGGATCGTTTCCCCGGAGGAGTTCGCCGAGATGGTCGCGCAGCTGTTGTAGGCGACCCTGTTCGTCCGCGTGCAGCCACATCCGACGGGCGAGACGAGCAAGCGGGCGCAGCGCCGCGGCGGTCTGTCCGTCGCACAGCGCCTCGTATTGGGCGACGCAGGCGACCGACAGCACCTCCCGTAGCCGCTTGGCCTCGGTCTCCTCCATTTCGCGTCCGTGCCCCCTGTGCTACTCTGCGTGACATAAGCCCCGGTATTGCCTCTGCTACGGCACGCAGCCGGGGCACAGCTTTGTTGCGAGCAAGGCTGCCGCAGCGGCCTTGTCACATGGCGAGCAACGCCTCATTTGCAGGCTCGCCGGCATGGATTTGTCGCTACACCCGGGCTGCGGCACGTGAGCCGGGTCCCGGGACCGCGATGCTGCTGGCCGCCCCGGCCGAGCTGCGCGATGAGCTGTGGCAGGACATCTGCATCTTGGAGCTGCGCCGCGGCGGAACCCTCGATAGTGGTGCCTCCGAGCGGGCGGCAACGCTACGTCGGTTGAAGGCGATGACCACCGGCGCCGACGGTTACGACTCCCGCCTCGACCTGTCCACAGCGTCAAGAATGGGGACAGCGGCGGTTCCCCTATCCGCCCCTACACCACCGCAGCGGCGCCACGAGGGCGATTCCGGTAGACGCACGAGAGGTTGCGCAGCTGGAGAACCGCCACTGACGGCGGCGAGGCACACTCGCCGAGCTCATCAGGCGAGTCGGCGCGGGGAAATCAAGTCGGCGTCCGGGTCCGTCACCGCTACCGTTGCCGACCGGCTCAACCGTGAGGCATGGCTGCGCGCCTGTCGAGCTCAGGTCGGTGGGCAACGACGCCGGAGCCGAACCCCTTGCGGGTGCCTGCCGGCTGGCCGATGCTGGAGTCCCCCGACCACGTTACGCGCCGCGCCGGTTAACAATGCCTGCCAGTTCTTGGACTCGGTGCCCTGCCCGGCCGCTCATTGAGTCGACCGGTCGCTGACCGTGTGCTCGCCGGCCGCGGCAGCGACGCCAAGCTACAAGCCCGCTCATGGATCTGGGCTACGGGAGCTGGCGGGTGAGGCCGTCCTCCAGGTAAGCAGTCTGCCCGGTGTCTGCCACCGAGATCGCCGCGTTCATCCTTCGCGCCAAGCCTGGCGGCAGGAGCTTGTCCAGGTCCGCGGGGGGAATGAATGCATATTCGTCGAGTTCCTCGGGCTGCAGACGTAGCGTCGCGATCTGGGAATCGGTGAGCACGCCTGCGTTGAAGACGAACATCAGCCCGGCGTCCCAGGGCGGTGCTGGTGGCACCCAGTCGACGCATGCGAGCTGAACCACCGGCGGCGCGATGCCCAGTTCCTCCTGCAACTCGCGTAGCAAGGTACTGACGGGGGACTCCCCTGCCTCGACGATTCCGCCGGGGATCTCCCAGTCGTCCTTGTAGACCGGGTGCACGACAAGCACCCGCCCCTCGTTGTCTCGGAGCAATGCGCCTGCCGCGGCACGAAGGCGCGGTACGGAGGCGACGTAGGCCAGGTAGGACGCGGAGTCGCTCATGACGGCTCCGACACTATGAGCCGCGCATGATCTGGTGCCGGGGTATCTCCAAACCCCACCCGGAGGCAGCTCGTACACCACTGGGCGGGACGTCACCCGCCGGCAGGGAAAGACGGCGTGTCGCCTCCGGACTGTTCGTACCCTGAGCCGGTGCGTACCGGTTCTCTCGACACCCGTTTGATCGTTGTCCGCGGGAACTCCGGCTCTGGGAAGACCAGTGTCGCCCGTGCCGTGCGGGCGGCCTATGGCCGCGGTCTGGCGCTGGTCAGCCAGGACGTCGTACGGCGGGATCTGCTGCGGGAGCGGGACGTGGATGGCGGCGTGAACATCGGGCTCATCGACACGATCGTCCGGTACTCCCTTGATCACGGATACCACGTCCTGCTCGAAGGCATCCTCACCGCCGGCCGGTACGGGGCGATGCTGCGGTCCCTGCGCCGTGACCACGCCGGGACCAGCGCCTTCTTCTACCTGGACGTGTCCTTCCCGGAGACGCTCCGGCGGCATGACACCCGCCCCCAGCGGTCGGAGTTCACCCCAGACCAGATGCGGGAGTGGTATCAGGAGCGCGACCTGCTGCCGGACGGGTGCGAGACGGTCATCGGAGAGGACAGTCCGCTGGAAGCGTCGGTGCGGCAGGTACTGCGCCAGGCACGCCTGACCCCAGCGCAGACCAGTGACAACGCCAGACGATGACGGCCGCCTCGATCGGAAATGATCCCCACCACAGCGCTGTCCGATCTCGGAAGCTCTGTCGCCGCAGGTCAGAGACCCTATAGCCGGTGCGGGTGCCAATCCGGTCCCATGCTCCACGCGACAGCCCACCGCCCGGCACAGGCTCAGCCGTCTGACCTGCGACTGCAGGGGAGGCAACCGAACCCGTTTCCGCCGTATTCCGGTGCCACCCCACGTACGGGAGATTCTCCGCGTCTGCGACAAACTCGGGATGCCCTGAACGGCATTGCTACCGCTCATCCTGGGCCGGGAGGATGCCACCCTGGGAAGTGACGATGAGATTGGTCGTGCTGATTCTTCCGCTGCCCCTCGCACGGTGATTCGACGTCCTGGCTACCTCAGTGCTGAGCCGCAATAGTGACCTCGGCCAGGAGCCCCTGATGATGGCCGGGGTGAGCAGCGTTCATGACCTGCGGAATGAGGACGTAGGCCGTCGGGACGGTAGCACAACGGCCAGGACCGTCCTGCTTACGGGAGCGTGCCTGCTCACTCTGACCGAAGACGACGGCGAACCAGGAGTCCGGCGCAAGCGGCGAGAGTGATCACAAGACCGGTGAGCACGTACATCCGCCCGTCCGGCCCGGCCTCGCCACCGCCTCCGGTCGCGGCCCCGCCTACCGGGGTGGTGTCCACCTCCTGCGCCGCCGCGATCTCCTCGTCAAGGTCGTCTTCGTCCGAAGCGGCGGCCCGTCACGGTGGCCGTGACGGTCCGGGTCGGCTTCGGGCTGGTGGTGGCGTCGTCCGGAGTGGGAGTGGTGCTCGTCTGACCGCCCTCGGCGACGGTCAGGGTGTAGGTGGTCAGAGCGGCCGCGTTCCGCACCTCGCACTCGATCAACGGTGTCGTGGGTGAGGCCCCGATGTTGATGGCGGCCGGCCGCACCCTCGCCGTGCCCGCCTTGGACGAGGTCGTTTTCAGGCTGACGGTCTCCGGAATCGGGATGGTCCGTCCGGCGGCGACGCTCACGGGCTCGCTCACGCCGGTGGCGGATGTCAGGCCCTCGATCCCGGTAAGGGCCGCGTACGCGTACAACTTGACGCTGCCGGGCAGTCCGGCGGCGGGCGCCCGCAGTTCGCTGCCGTCGATGTACCTTCCGCTCCAGCCGATCGACATCTGCTGCCCCGCGGTGGCGCTGTCCGGCATGGTCAGCTCAACGTTGATCTTCACGTCTTGCGTCTCGGTCGCGCCATCGGTGGTGCACTCGTACTCCACGACCTCGGCAGCTACGCGCAGGCTCCGCTCCGTGCTGAACGGGGCGGCGTGAGCCGGCTGGCTCGCCAGCGCCAGGCAACCCGCAAAGACGACCGAGACCACCGCATGGATACGCAACGCAGGCTCCTGCAGCGCAACATGATCAGCGAGAACACCCGCGAAGGTGTCGCTGCCGCCGAGGCCGCCGGCAAGACCCTGGGCCGCCCCAACGCCCTCGACCCGAGCACGGCGACCGCCATCATGGCGGCCTACCGCCAGGGCGCCGCCGTCAAGGCCCTGGCCCGGCAGCACCGGGTTGCCCCCAAGACCATCCGCCGCGTCCTCGACGCCGTCGGCGCCCGCGAACTGCGCTCGTCATGCCCCGCCTCGTGATCGACGAGACGCCCTTGGCTGTGCGCGTCTCATCCAATCTGAGGCTCCGTAGCTCAGCGCCACCCCGTACCTCAAGTTGACGAGACAGGGCACCTTCGCCAACGGCGAGTAGGGGGCAAGGTTCCTCCGCGGCTTGAAGCTTTTTCTCCATCCGGCTCAGGACCTCGATCCCCTGGTCAGCACGCCCGACATCATCGCCGACCGCAATGCGAGACAAGGAGATTTCATGGCTGACGACCTGTCAGAGCCGCAGATGTTCCCGATGGCCCGTGCGGCGCAGCGTCCGTTCGATCCGGCACCGGAGCTGGGCCGCCTGATCGAAGAAGCGCCGGTTTCGCGCGTGAGACTGTGGGACGGCAGCACCCCCTGGGAGGTCAACCGTTACGAGGATGCCCGTGCGGTGCTCGCCCGGTAGCGCTCGGGCAGCCGGTCGAGGATCTCGCCGGGGCCGTGCGGGATCGGGCGCGGCCGCCTGCTCGGTCACAGCGTGCCCCCGGTCGGCGGCTGCGGCGGGAGGAACCCGGCCAGGCCCCGGGCGAGCTCGGCGCGCACGGCCTCGACCTGCTCGGGCGAGGGGATCAGGGCCCGCACGCCGACGGCGACGTCGCGGCGCAGGGCCTCGGCCTGCTCGGGCGACGGGAGCGCGGCCGCGAGCTGTTCCAGCCCGGGCCGCAGGGATTCGGCGAGGGCCCGGGCGGGCCCGGCGAGGTGGTCGGTCACAGGGGCCAGTCTGCCCCGCCGGCGGACGGCCGACCTCGAGCACCTGGGGTCCCAACAGAGGCCCGGTCAGGCGGCGGGCCGGGTGCGCCTCGACGGCCGCGGCACGTAGCGCAGCCCGGCCCGGGCCTGCGACAGAGGACCGGGCGCGCGGCGCAGGTGCCGCGCGACCTCGGGCCGGCAGTTGGGACACGGCACGGCCCGATCCCCGCGGTTGTCCACCCAACCAGCGGACCACCCGACGTGCGTGCAGGTGCACGACGGCCAGGGGCATGGAACACGCATCGCTCGACACCTCCACTACATGTGTAGTGGATGGTCAGAGTTTTCGCAGGTCACACCTTGTCGGGCCTTTCCTGTCCTGCGCGCCCGAGCTCGCCGTCGACCTGGCGGCCCTCGGGCCCTGCTCGATCCGCTGGCGGGCAGGTGTGCGCGCCGGCCCGGTCGAGGCGGTCGGGCGCAACCGCAGGCGCTCGACCCACAGCGGCCCCCGATGCACGGGGCGAGGGACGAGGCCCCGGGCGGCGATCGGCCCCGGCCCGCTACGGCGAGCGGCGAAGTGAGCCGATCGTGAGGGCTTCCAGGTCGCCGTCTACCTCGTCTATGCGGGCCTGCGTATGATCGGCCGGTTTTTTCGACGCCGGGCACCGCGTGGGCTGGGTCGCAGGCGACGAGGTCTACGACGGCAACCCGAAGCTGCGAACCGCACTGGAAGAGCGCCAGGTCGGCTACGCGCTCGCCGTCGCCTGCTCACATGAAGCCACCACCAGTGCAGGGAAGTTCCGCGCGGATGCCCTGGCCGCGAAGGTGCCCAAGCGGGCCTGGCAGAAGCTGTCGGCCGGGGCCGGTGCCAAGGGGCACCGCCTCTACGACTGGGCCGTCATCGACCTGGCCGAACCCCGCCCCGGCAGCCGCCAGCTGCTGATCCGCCGCAACCGCACTACCGGCGAACTCTCCTACTACCGCTGCTTTTCACCCGACCCAGTGTCCCTGGCCGCCCTGGTCCGCGTCGCTGGATCAAGGTGGCGGGTGGAGGAGGCCTTCCAATCCGGAAAGGGCCTGGCCGGACTCGACGAGCACCAGGTCCGCCGCTACACCTCCTGGTCCCGCTGGGTCACCCTGGCCATGCTCGTCCACGCCTTCCTCGTCGGTGTCCGCGCCGACGAACACGCCCGGCACCCCGCACCTGACGGGCTCATCCCGCTCACCTGCAACGAGATCCAGCGGCTATTCACGACGCTGGTCGTCGAGCCCGTGCACGACGCGGCCCACCGGCTCGTCCGGCGACGCCGCCACCGAGCCCCAGCCCGAGCTAGCCATTACCGACGACAAGCCGCGAATCAGACATAAAGATCACGATCTACGGCTGGAGTACTAGCTAGACGGACCAGATAGCGCGTCCCATGCGGTCAGGGAAGTGACGGCGGCCCTCGACCCGACCGGTTTCCGGCGTCGCCGTACAGTGTGCTGTGAGCGCAACGGCGGCGTGCTGTGCGGGCACGTCGGGATCGACGAGCCACTCGATCGTACCGGCGGTTTGCGCTCACAGAGGTTAGCCATGACCGGACTCAACGTCACCCAGAAATTGATCGGCGCCCACCTCGTGGACGGCGTGATGACACCCGGGGAAGAGATCGGGCTGCGCATCGACCAGACCCTGACGCAGGACGCGACGGGGACGATGGTGATGCTGGAGCTGGAGGCGCTCGGCCTGGACCGGGTTCGCACCCGGACATCAGTGCAGTACGTCGACCACAACCTGTTGCAGACCGATGAACGGAACATGGCCGATCATCTGTTCCTGCGTTCGGCCTGCCACCGCTTCGGGGTGTGGTACTCCAGGCCCGGTAACGGCGTGTCGCATCCGACGCACATGCAGCGCTTCGGAGTTCCGGGCGCGTCGATGGTCGGCTCTGATTCCCACACCTGTGCCGCCGGATCGCTGGGCATGCTCGCCGTCGGCGTGGGCGGTCTGGAAGTCGCCATGGCGATGGCGGGGCAACCGCTGTACCTGACGATGCCAGAGATCTGGGGAGTGAGCCTGACCGGCACGCTCCCGCCGTGGGTGTCGGCCAAGGATGTGATCCTGGAGATGCTGCGCCGTCACGGCGTCGAAGGCGGGGTGGGCCGGATCATCGAGTATCACGGACCGGGGCTGGCCGCGCTATCGGCGATGGACCGGCACGTCATCGCGAACATGGGCGCGGAGCTCGGCGCGACAACGTCCGTGTTCCCCGCCGACGAGCAGGTGCGCGCGTTCCTCGCCGCCGAGGGGCGCGCCGGCGACTTCGCCGAGATCCTTCCCGATCTCGGTGCCCGCTACAACGTTCGCGAGGAGATCGACCTGTCGGTCCTCGAACCACTGATCTCCGCGCCTACCTCGCCGGGTAACGTCGTCCCGGTACGCCAGGTCGCCGGCGAGGACGTTCACCAGGTCGTGATCGGCTCCTCGGCCAATCCGGGGTTGCGGGATTTCGCGATCGTCGCCGCCATCCTGGCGGGTCGCCAGGCGCATCCTCAGGTGTCGGTGGACGTCAATCCGACCTCGCGGGAGATCCTCGCCGACCTCACCCGCATGGGGCCACCCTCGACCTGATCAGGGCCGGCGCGCGGCTGCACCAGGCCGGATGCATGGGCTGCATCGGCATGGGGCAGGCGCCCGCGGTCGGCCGCAACAGCCTGCGCACCGTACCGCGTAACTTCCCGGGCCGGTCGGGAACGAAGGAGGACTCGGTGTGGCTGTGCTCTCCAGAGACGGCGGCGGCCGCCGCGCTGACCGGGCGCATCACGGACCCGAGGACGCTGCCCGACCTGCTGGGGATCGAGTATCCCGCCCTGACGTTGCCCGCGCGGGCCGGTGCGCCCGAGGGCATGTTGGAGCCGCCCCTCGCCCCTACCGAGGCGCGGCGGGTCGAGTTGGTCAAGGCGTCCAGCATCGGGAGGCTGCCCGACTTCGATCCGTTGCCGGACCTGCTGCGCGGCCCTGTCCTGATCAAACTGGGCGATGACGTCTCCACCGACGAGATCCTGCCCGCCGGGGCCCGTGTGCTGCCCTTGCGCAGCGACATCGCACGGCTCGCCGAGTTCACCTTCGGCCAGATCGACGAGGGCTATCCCGCCCGAGCACATCGAGCCGGATCGCATGTCATCGTCGCGGGCGCCAACTATGGTCAAGGGTCGTCTCGCGAACACGCCGTGATAGCACCCCGTTACCTCGGCCTGCGCGCGGTGATCGCGAAATCCTACGCCCGCATCCACTGGCAGAACCTCGCCAACTTCGGCGTATTGGCCCTGGAGTTCACCGACCCGGCGGACTACGACCGCATCGGCCAGGGCGACGAGCTGTCCCTGCGGGACCTGCGGGCCGCGTTGGAGAGGGGCGGAGACATCGTCGTACGCGACACGACCACGGGCGCCGACGTCGTCGTCCGCCACCGGCTCTCCCCCCGCCAGATCGCGATGGTGCTCGCCGGTGGGCAGATTCCCTTGATCAAGGCGCAGACCGCGATGTGAGGACGCGCAGGGTCTCCGCAGGCGAGGAGGAACGGACGGCGAGCGCCAGTGATGTCAGCTCATTGACCATCACACTGTGTGGGTCGGAGCGGCCCTCCTCTCGCGCTGATCTTGTCGAGGATCCGCAGCGCGGTACCCCAGGGCTGCCTGCCAACCGCATAACTCTGCAGGGCCCGGACGATTGTCGCTGCGGGATCAGCGCCGAACATGCGTGACTGCGGCCCACGGCGGTGCTCGCCCTGTGACCACGGCGACTACCTACCAGGGCAGGACGGCGCCGCGCAGGCAAATCCGCAACCTCATGATTCAAACCCGAACGCGCCCTAGCTAGTCGCGCGTGCGCAACGTCTGTGAGAGCGCGTCGACGGTTACGCCCACAATGGCCAGGAGCTGCGCCGGGCTCGCCCCAGCTCTGCTCATGACGGCGAGAGACTGGTTCACGGCCGCCACGTGTTCAGCGAAGGCCTCGGCGTCCTGGTCGGTCAATCGGCCGGCCTTCAGTGCGGCGCGTAGACGCAAGCGCTGGAAGCCCAGCGCCTCCTTCGCGTGTGCCGCAACGCTCGGGCTCAGCACCGGGATTGCCATGGCCGATTGGGCAACCAGGCATCCATCCGGCAGTTCGGGATCGGCGATGCGTTCGAGGGTGACGTCGAAGAACGCACGAACGGCTGTAAGGGGCTCCGAGGCTGCACACGACAGGGCGGCGTCGTACTTTTCGCCGTAGCGCGCGGCATAGCGATCCAGGCAGCGTAGGAAGAGCGTGTCCTTGTCGCCGAGCGAGGAGTAGATGGAGCTGCGGTTCAGGCCGGTTGCCCGGGACAGATCGTCCACTGACGTGTCGGCGTAGCCGGCGCGCCAAAACTGGATCATCGCGGCGTCAAGTGCCGTGTCCATGTCGAATTGCTTCTTGCCTGCCACGTGGCACTTCCTTGCCGGTGTGTCGATGTCTCGGGCTGCGCTGCGCACCATCCTATCTTGAACCAATCAGTTCAAGATGTGCTAGCGTCCAAGCATGGTCATGGCCGGGCTTGTCCCACACTTCGCGACAGCGCGACAAGCACACCACGTGGTCCCAGCCGCCGCCGTCGTCCTCATCTACACCGTCGTCATGGCCGGCGGGACGCTGACCATCCCGCTCTACGTCCTGTGGGCGTCGAAGTTCGGCTTCGGACCCGTCACCACCACCCTCGTCTTCATCGCCTACGTCATCGGAGTCGTCGGCACGTTGCTCGTGTCTGGTTCACTGTCCGACGCGATCGGTCGCTGTCCCGTCCTCGCGCTGGCGCTCGCGCTCACAGCGCTCAGCACCCTCGGATTCGCCCTCGCCAACAGCCTCACCATCCTGCTCATCTCACGGGTCGTCAGCGGCGCAGCGACCGGCCTCATTACCGCAACAGCGACGTCGTCGGTCGCGGAAATCGTGCCCGGCCGAAAGACCGCAGCTGTGCTGGCCACTGCCGCCAACGTCGGCGGCCTGAGTCTCGGCACCATCGCCGCGGGCCTGCTCGCGCAGTTCGTCCAAGCGCCAACCCGCACCGTGTTCTGGTGCTACCTGGTCGTCTGTGCCGTGGCGAGCATTGCCTGGCTGGCAGTCCCCGAGACTTCAGATCGAAGGACGGGTTGGCAGCCTCGCATTCGCCGACCGGCACTTCCCCCCGGCGCGAGCCGGGCTCGCTCGTTTCTCGCCAGCGGTGTGCTCGTCGCCGCGTCCTCCGGTGTGAACGGCTTCTTCTCGTCTCTGGCCCCAGCGTTCCTACGTGACGACCTGGGCATATCGAACCTGGCCGTCATCGGCGTGGGCGTCGGAGCCCTGTTCATCAGCGCACTGCTGGCTCAGATCATCGCACCACCGGCCATCCTTCGCCGGGGCAGCTGTCGGGACTCTGCTCCGCCACGGCCTCGGCGTCACAGACGCACTGCGCGATCCGGCAACCGGGCTGAGCTCAGTGCGACGTATTTCCTGTTCGTCTATTCCGGGCTCGTCGTCCCCGTCCTGCTACTGGGCTTCATCGATCAGGCCGTCGGGACCCGGATTTCGAGCACCGCGCTGGCCGCTCTGGTCATCTGTACCGCGCTCGTGGGCCTAACCCTCGGGCGAAGCACCGAACCAGCACACCTAACACCGATGGAGGATCCCCGTGACTGACCCTGCGACCAGCGCTTGGCACGTCTGCGAAAGTAACCCTGTCCGCGACCTGCCCCTGCACGACCTGGCGGGATTCACTCACCGCTGGGTCGACGCGGATGGCGTCCGCCTTCATGCCGTCGAAGGCGGCCAGCCGACCGGCCCGGCCATTGTCCTGCTCGCCGGATTCCCGCAAACCTGGTGGGCATGGCGAAAGGTCATGCCCAGCCTCGCCGGCCGGTTCCACGTCATCGCGATCGACCTGCCGGGTCAGGGCCACTCCGAGCGTCCGGAGCGCAGCTACGACACGCACACGGTCGCAGCGCACGTCCACGCCGCCGTGAAGGCTCTCGGAGTGTCGACTTACTGGCTGGTCGCCCACGACATCGGCGCCTGGGTCGCTTTCTCCCTCGCACTCAAATTCGAGAGCCAACTGCGCGGGGTCGCTTTGCTCGACGCCGGAATTCCCGGCATCACCCTCCCGGAAGCGATTTCCACCGACCCGGATCGGGCGTGGAAGACCTGGCATTTCGCGTTCCACCTTGTGCCCGACCTGCCCGAGACGCTGCTTGCCGGCCGCGAACGGGACTACGTCGGCTGGTTCCTGAAAATGAAGGCCCTCTCTCCCGACACGTTCGACGACGCCGAGCTCGACCACTACGCAGCGGCCGTCGCCGTCGACGGTGGCCTCCGCGCTTTCCTCGCCTACTACCGAGACGCCGCCGAGTCGGCGCGCAAGAACCACGAGGCGCTCAAGCGGCAGCACCTGACTGTGCCCATCCTCGGAATCTCCAGCAGCCATGGCTCCATCCCGGACATGGCGGCCTCCATCAGCCCATGGGCCGACGACGCCACCGGAGTCGTCGTGCCGGACGCTGGACACTTCATCCCCGATGAGCAGCCCGAAGCCGTCGCTGCCGCTATAGCCGATTTCATCCTCGACGGCGACTGACACCGGTCAAACCTGCCCGACTGCGCACCGCCCCGGTCCGCGCGAAGTCACGAGCGGCCGCCCCATCCTCCCGGTGCTGTTCACTCGGCGCCGCGTTTCAGCCCAGGAGGCCGTTCAGGACACGGCCGATCGCGCCGTCGAACGGATCCGCGCCGACCGCATCCGGCGGTGGAGAGGCCCTGAGGGCGGCCGTGACGCGGGGGTGGGTGCCGGCGGCCGCCACGTGGCGCAGGTAGGCGGTCCGGCGTGCCGCAGAGGAGGCGGTAGCGGCCAGTTCGTTCTGGACGAACATCGCGGTCATCGCGTTGAGGAGGCCGAAAGTCTCTGCGCGCGACGGGCGCCGGATGGTCGGCGAGGATCTCCAGGAAGCGCTCCAGTAGGTCCACCGCGTGCGGGCCGAGAGCCGGGCGCGTGACGACCAGGGCCGGGAGCCAAGGCCGCGACCCCGACGCACACGACGACGAAGACGAAAGCTGACGGACCCGACTGCCCCGAAGAAAACATGATCGTGACTGCTCCGCCCCCGCTGGCCGACGCCAGCGCCTCGCAAAGGCCTTGGCCCTGCTCGGCCACACCGTGCCCGCGACCGCCGAAGGCACCTGCCGAGCAGCTGCACCTCGCGCGGGCTCTGGTGGCCGCGGCCGAGCAGCAGGCGATCGCCGCCGAGGCCTCGCTCGCCGCCGAGCACGGCGGGGTGCTCCCGGCCGAGCACGCGACCACCGACCACCAGGGAGAGATCGACCTGGCCGCCAGCGCAGCGCGCTGATAATGCTTGCCCTGGCCTACTGGCGATCCGAACGGCTGTCGGCCGCCACCCAAGCCCTCGCCGACGCCTTCACCTGCGCCGACACCGCAAACCCTGAGAGCGGCGACGCGACCCCGACGACAACCCCGTGAACCTGACCTGGGAACTCGCCGTCCCCGCGGCCACCTCGGGTCTGCTCCGATTCCTCGCCGGCATCCACCGACGACGGCGCCTCCTCCGTCCAGGCCCTGGACGCCGCCACCGGACTCCTCGTCCTCACCGGACGAAGAGCCGATCGGCTACGCCGATGCACCGGCCTGGAACACATCCCCGGCCTGCTCAGCGCTGATCTGGGGGTGGAACTTGGGGTGCTGGTGAGGGTCGGCTGGCCCGGCGGCAGGTTCGTAGCCTGGAGGCCTACTACATGGCCTGCTCCTGGGCGTCAGTCGGGAGCGGGGTCCGCGGTTGCCCGGTGATCTCGTCCCGGTGCTTTCGAGGGAGGGCTGCCGCGCCGTCCACAGAGGCGGGACCGTCGATGTCAAGCCAGGCGGCGGCTGGTACGGCGCAGGATGGTGTAGCCGTTCGCGATGAGCCGGGGTCGTGGCGGGCATCTCCCGTCTCCATCCACGGGGCAAACCGACCGTTTCCTTTTGCCCTGGAGGCACCTCATGGGACGAGGCGACTCGACTCCGATGGATCACGAGGCCGCTGACCGGATCTCGGCGGCCGCCGAACGCGACCCGGACTCAGCGACCGCACAGAGCGGCTTCGACGACCGGGCGCAGCACGCCGCCGACCGTAACGAGGCCGACGACGACTGATCGCGTACGGTATCAAGCGCGCTCTTCAAGCGCGGGCGCTACTGCAGTTGGTCGCGGCGGCGGGTGAGGTAGGCGGTCTCGCCGGTGTTGCCGGCCAGCTCGATGGCCCGGTCGTAGGCCGTGCGTGACTGCTGACTTTGGCCCAGCCGGCGCAGCAGGTCGGCGCGGGTGGCGTGGTAGGCGTGATAGCCGGCCAACGCCTCGGCGAGGCGGTCAACGATGGCCAGTGCCACCTCCGGCCCGTCGAGCTCGGCCACGGCGATGGCCCGGTTGAGGGCGATGATCGGCGAGGGGTCGAGGCGGACGAGCTGGTCGTAGAGGGCGAGGACCTGCGACCAGTCGGTGTCGCGGATGTCGCGGGCGGAGGTGTGCACCGCGTTGATCGCGGCGAGGATCTGGTAGCGACCCGGAGCCACCCCGGCGGCGGCAGCGGCCAGGCGCTCGCGCACCAGCCGGTGACCCTCGGCGATCAGCGCCGCGTCCCAGGCCCCACGGTCCTGCTCGTCGAGCGCGACCAGTTCGCCGTTCGCCGAGACCCGGGCGGTGCGGCGGGCCTCGGTCAAGAGCATCAGCGCCAACAGCCCGGCCACCTCACCGTCCTGCGGCAGGAGCGCGCGGATCAGGCGGGTGAGCCGGATCGCCTCGGCGGTCAGGTCGTGACGTACGGGATCGGTGTTGGGTCCGGTCGCGAGGTATCCCTCGTTGAAGACGAGGAACAGGACGGCCAGGACGCCGGAGACACGAGCCGGGAGATCCTCGGCGGCCGGCACGCGATAGGGGATGCGAGCCGCCTTGATCTTGGCCTTCGCGCGGGTGATCCGCTGCCCCATGGCACTCTCGGCCGCCAGGAAGGCGCGGGCGATCTCGGGCACGGTCAGACCGCCGACCATGCGCAGCGTCAGCGCCACGCGGGTCTCCATCGCCAGCGCCGGGTGACAGCAGGTGAAGATCAGCCGGAGCCGGTCGTCGTCGATGGCGCCGGGAGGCTCGGGCGGGTCGTCGTCGTACACCATCTGCGCCTCCTTGTGCTTGTCGTCGCGCTTGTTCTCGCGCCGGATCCGGTCGATGGCCTTGCGGTTGGCGGTGGTGGTCAGCCAGGCGCCGGGGTTGGGCGGTGCGCCGTCCGCCTGCCACCGCTCGACGGCGGTCGCGAACGCCTCGGCGGCCGCCTCCTCGGCGATGTCGAGGTCACCGAAACGCCTGGTCAGGGCGGCGACCACCCGGACCCACTCCTCGTGGTGGGCCCGGGTGATCGCCTCGCGGACGTCGACGTCGTTCACTGGAACGGCCGCACCTCGACCTTCCGATCGCAGACCTTCGACGCCTCGGCGGCGAGCTTGAGCGCCACATCCAGATCGGGGGCCTCCCACACCCAGACGCCGGCGAGGTACTCCTTCGACTCCACGAAAGGCCCGTCGCTGAACACCGCCTGCTCGCCCCGGTTGTCGATGACGGTGGCCGTGTCGGGCGAGGCGAGTCCGCCCGCGAAAACCCAGTAGCCCTCGGCGATCAGTCGTTCGTTGAACGCGCTGATGGCCGGACGCCTGTCCGTGCTGCCGGGATTGCTCTTGTCATCGATCACGGAAACCAGGTACTGCATCTGAAGATCATCTCCTGTGGTGTCAAGACAGCGTGATTCGGTGGTCAGGGACTTCAAGCCGTCGGCGCATACTGAGGGCGCCCGGCCGGCCGGCAGACCTGGATCGTCACGCCCTTCGAGTCGACCCGCGACTCGACCAGGTCGAGCGCAAGATCCGGGCCGGTCTCCGGGAACAGTCTCGCGCCCTGGCCGAGGATCACCGGGATCACGATCAGAGTCATCTCGTCGACCAGATCGTTCTCCAGCAGCCACCGGGTCAGGGCGCCACTGCCGTGCACCTGCAGCTCACCCCCGGGCTTGGCCTTCAGCTCACTGATGGCCGCCGCGAGGTCGCCGCGGTGGAGAACGGTCGTGTCCTCCCAACGCGGCGCGGTGAGCGTGGTCGAAGCAACATACTTGGGGGCCTCGTTCAAGGCCACGCCGATGGGATGTGCGCGCATCTGGTCGATCGATCCCCAGGAGCCGGCGAACAGCTCGTAGGTGCGCCGGCCGAACAGGAACGCCTCTGCGCGCTGGTAGGTCTGCGTGATGAACGTCCTGGTCTCGTCGTCGCCCTTCCCTCGGGCCCATCCGCCGCGCTCGAATCCGTTACTGCGGTCATCCGACGCGGCGCCGTTTCCCTGCATCACTCCATCGATGGTGACCTGAGTCATGGTCGTCAGCTTCATGATCGCGTTCCTTCACCTTGGCGCCGCCCCTTGTGGACGGCCTCACCCCTGCTACGAACACCACCACCCCGATCCGACACCCCCTCCCGGACTTCTTTGAAGAAATTTCCGGGACGCCGGTCGTCAGCGATCACGGCAGTTTCGCGGCGACTGCGCTCCGCCTCCTCAAGCGCGCCCAGCGCGGACAAGCTCTTGGACCAGGTCGAACGCGAAGATCCTGATCAGTGGTGGCGGGCGTCGAACGGCTCGGGCGCGAGGGCAACCTCGTCGGTGGCGTAGCCGCCGAAGCGCTGGATGCGGGCGTCAGTCCGAGCACGGCATCGGCTTCGATGGAGACGCCGTTGTTGATGAGTTCGGCGGCGTGGGTGTGGCGGAGTCGGTGGATGCCGATCTCGACACCGGCCTGCTCGCAGTAGCCGGTCCAGCGGTGGGCGGCGTGGCAGGAAAGGTGCCCTCCACCGGTGGTGCTTACGGCGGTAACCAAGCGGGAGCGGAGGGACGCGGGCAGCACCGAGTTCGGCTGGTAGAGCCCCGGATACCGGGTCAGGCCCTTGAGGTGGGCGAAGCTCAGGGACGCCCAGCCGAGCTGGGTGGCCCCCTGGTAGTTAGTAGGGCAGGTACGGCTCAAGGCCCTGATCGGTGTACAGCTCCCAGGTCTGGATCTTGTCCACCCATCGGAAGATGGCGGCGTCTTCCAGCTATCCGGATGGTGCACCCTGTCGGCCCTCTCATCAGTGCCCGAGCCCGGCGGCCGAGGGTTCTGTCTGTGGTGCAACCAGGAAATCGGTGAAGGCAGCGAACCACACTACGTCGCCGATGGCGGATGGTGGGACATAACCCCAGACTTCTGGGATGAGGCGATGGGTGCAGGAGCCCATCTCGTCGGCTCGTCCGACATCGCCCAAGAGATGAACCTGTTTCTCGCGGAAATGGCTTTCAGGACCGAGAGATTCATAGATGAAACCTGGTTTTCCACACCAGGGCTGCTTTGCCGCGTCCCCGCCGGGGCATGGGCGTGATTACCGCACCTCGCCGACCGGCTGCGACCGGTGATCATTCGTGGTCCGTCGTCGGGGCGGTGACCGCGTTGAGCAGGAAATCGACGAGCCGTCGCGCGTGGCCGGCCGTGTCGCGGGCCAGCGTCGCCTGCGCGCCCGGCGGTGTGCTCAGCGCGTGCATCATCGCTCCGCCCGTCAGAGTGTCGAGCAGCAAGGTGACCGAGGCGGTGGCGGGTATCTCGTTCCGGGCGATGCCGCGGCGGACGACGGCGCGTGCGGCCAGGATCTGGTCCCGCCTCATCGTCTCGAAATGTTCGGCGACGCCTGGGATCGCCGGGGCCTCCAGGGCGATCCGGAGCGCCGCCCGGCTGCTCTCGCCGGCGTAGAGGTCGAGCATCTGCGTCGCCAGCTCGACCAGATCGCCGTGCAGCGTACCGGTGTCGACGTCATTGACCCGGAGCAGGCCCATCGTCAGCGCATCGGTCAGCAGCGCTTCCTTGCTGTTCCAGCGCAGGTAGAGCGAGGCCTTGCCGACGCCGGCGCGCCGGGCGACCGTCTCCATCGCGAAGCCGGCCCAGCCGGCCTCGCCGAACACGTCCAGGGCCGCCTGGGCGATCCGGCGGTCGACGTCGGGGTCGCGGGGGCGCCCCGGTGACGATGGCGTCGCGCTCACCGAGCTCACCTTACCTTTTGATCTTCAGCGGCCTATTGCTGAACGGTTTCCGTCAGGATACAGTGGCGAAAAATTGAACGCCGAGCGTTCAGTATTTGTTCGAGCGGCGCGAAGCCGGTTCCGCGAAGCTGGAGGAAAAGATCATGCGTACGGCCCTGACCGACCTGCTGGGCGTCGAGCATCCCGTCGTCGGCTTCAATCGCTCACCCGGTGTCGTCGCCGCCGTCACCAACGCCGGCGGCTTCGGCGTGCTCGCCGCCTCGGCGTACAAGCCCGAGGAGCTCGATGCCCAGCTGACCTGGATCGAGGAGCAGGTCCAGGGCAAGCCGTACGGCGTCGACCTGCTCGTACCGGAGAAGTTCGCCGCCGGCGACCCGGACAATCTCATCGCCAGTCTGCGCGCGCAGATCCCGGCCGAGCACTTCGCCTTCGTCCAGGACCTTCTCGAGCGGTACGACATCCCGCCCGCACCCGAGGGGACCGGCAGCTTCGACGAGATCGCCGCCAGCCTCAACCCGGGCGGCGCCGCCGCGCTCCTCGACGTGGCGTTCCAGCATCGCATCTCGCTGATCGCCAACGCCCTCGGCACTCCGCCGCCGGACCTCGTTGCGCGGGGCAAGGCCGCCGGTGTCGTGGTCGCCGCCCTGGTCGGCCAGCCCAAGCACGCCCGTCGTCAGATCGACGCCGGAGTCGACGTGCTGATCGCGCAGGGCACCGAGGCGGGCGGGCACACGGGCACCATCGCCACCATGGTCCTCACCCCGGAGATCGTCGACATGGCCGGTGACCGGCCCGTCCTCGCCGCCGGTGGCATCGCCTCAGGGCGGCAGATGGCCGCCGCCTTGGCGCTGGGCGCCGCCGGGGTGTGGACCGGTTCGGTGTGGCTGTCCAGTGAGGAGGACGTCGCCAACCAGGCCATCAAGAACAAGTTCCTCGCCGCCTCCAGCTCCGACACCCTGCGCTCACCCACGCGCACCGGGAAGCCGGCCCGGCAGCTGCGCACCGCCTGGCACGACGAATGGGAGGCCGCCGGGAGTCCCATGCCGCTGCCCATGCCGCTGCAGCCGTTGCTGGTGAACGAGGCCTGGCAACGCATCGACGCCGCGGCCGAGGCCGGTCACGAAGGCGCCCTGAAGCTGGAGTCGTTCTTCGTCGGCCAGGTCGTCGGCTCGTTCCGCGAGGTGCGCCCGGCCGCGGAGATCGTCCGTGACCTCGTCGCCGATTGCGAACAGCGCATCACCGACCTTGGGGCCCTGCTGCCGTCTTCGGCCGCATAAGCTGCGGGTGCCCGAGGTCACTCCGGCTGCCAGGCCGATTTCTCGACGCCCGTCAGTACGCGTCGCAGGTCTTTTACGGCTGCCGTTCGGCAACTCGCGACCGTGCATGCCGCCCACCGCTTGTTCCGCTCCCGATTGGCCCCGGGAGACCTCCGATCCGTCGCTTCGCCCGGACGGAGGGTGGTCCACACACCTGAAGGATCCCGATGACGACCATCACCCCGCAGCGGCTGTCCTCATTGTTCCGGCCGCGCAGCGTCGCCCTCGTCGGCGCAGCCAACAAGTCGCAGTTCTCGGCCATCGTCTACCACAACCTGCTCCAGTTCGGCTTCGGCGAGCATGTTCACCTGGTGAACCGGCGCGGTGCCGAGACCCACGGCCGGCCCACGGTGACCTCCTGCCAGGAGATCGGTTCGCCGGTCGACGTCGCGTTCATGATGGTGCCGCAGGCGGGCACTCTGGAGGCGCTCTCGGACGCGGCGGCCGCCGGTATTCGCAACGCCGTCGTCCTGTCGTCGGGTTACGGCGAGGCGGGGGAGGCCGGCCGCGTGGCCCAGGCGGAACTCGTCGCGCACGCCCGGTCGCTGGACATGGTGCTGCTGGGGCCCAACATGCTCGGGTTCGCCAACTTCGTCGACCGGATCCCGGTGACCGCGATCCCCAAGCTGCCCCAGGAGCACGGCACGGTCGCGCTGCTGTCCCAGAGCGGCGCCAGCTCCAGCGCGATGCTCGACTTCGCGTCGATGGTCGGCGTGGGGATGTCGTACATGGTCACCCTCGGCAACGAAGCCATGATCTCGGCGGGGCACGTCCTGGACTACCTGGTCGACGACGAGCACACGAAAGCCGTCGCCGTGTTCATGGAGACCATCCGTGACCCCGAGACGTTCCGGCACGCCGCCCGCCGGGCAGCGGAGGCCGGCAAGGCCATCGTCGTCCTCAAGGCGGGCAGCAGCGAGTTGTCCGCCCGGACCGCGGCCGCGCACACCGGCGCCCTCGTCGGCGACGACGCGACGATCGACGCCGTGTTCAAGGACCTCGGGATCATCCGGGTCGACTCGATCGAGGACATGCTCATCACCGCCGGCGCCGCGGCGGCGCTGGGCCGTCTCGAACGCCCGGGGATCGGTGTCGTGTCGATCTCCGGCGGCGCCTGCGACATCGTCGCCGACCGCGCGGAGGACCTCGGGGCGCCTCTGCCGGCCCTCGCCCCGCACACTGAGCAGGCGCTCGCCGAGATCATGCCCGAATACGGAACGGTGCAGAACCCGCTCGACGTCACCGGTGCCGCGGTCATCGACCCGACGATGTTCACGCGGGCGATCGCTGCGATGTCGCAAGACCCTTCGGTCGGCGTCGTCGCGGTCGTCAACGGGCTGCCATGGCGGCCGGACGAAGTGCCCTACATGGGCCAGGGCTACGTGAACGCCATCGGTGAGGGGATGCGGCGGGCCGCCACGCCGTGCGTGTACGTCAATCAGGTCCTGCAACCGGTCACCGACGTCACGCGCGACTCGATGCGGGCCGGTGGGGTGCCGTTCACGATTCCCGGCCTGCGGCAGACGGTGGTCGCCCTGAGGAACGTCGGCTGGTGGTCGGAGACCACCCGCGAGATGTCGAACGCGAGGCAATCCCCGGGGGAGCAGCTTCCGGTGCCCGCGCCGTCCGCCCGCAAGGGTGCCTGGTCCGAGGACGCCGCCCGGCGGCTGCTCGCCGACGCCGGAATCCCGGTCGTCCCCGCCGTCCTGGCGCGGTCGGCGGACGAGGCGGCGAAAGCGGCAGCCGACTTCGGCGGCCGGGTCGCGCTCAAGGTGTGCTCACCGCAGATCCTCCACAAGAGCGACATCGGCGGCGTCCGGCTCGGCGTCACCGGCGTGGACGCCCGCACGGCGTACGAGGCGCTCGTCGCGTCGGCCGCGACCGTCGACGGAGCAGAGTTGGAGGGGATCCTCGTCTCTCCGATGCGCTCCGGCGGCGTCGAACTGCTCGTCGGCGTCGTCCGCGACCCGCAGTGGGGTCCGATGCTGGCGGTGGCCCTCGGCGGCGTCTTCGTCGAGGTGCTCAAGGACTCCGCGCTCACCCCGCTTCCCGTCACCGCCGCTCGGGCCCGGCGGCTGCTCACCGGACTGCGGGCGGCGGCCGTCCTCGACGGTGTCCGAGGCGGCGCGCCGGCCGATCTGGACGCGGTCGCCGCGGTCGTCGCCCGGGTCGGCGAACTCGCCCTGGCGCTGGGCGACGACCTGGAATCCCTTGAGATCAATCCACTGCGCGTCAACGGCTCCGTCGTGGAGGCCCTCGACGCCGTCGTCACCTGGCGCAGCGCCTGACCCGCACGCCCGGCCTTCCCGAATCCCACCCTCAGGAGTCATGGCATGCAGTACGAGGACCTCGATCCGCGGACACCGGTCGTCGTCGGCGTCGGGCAGTCGTCCGAGCGCATCGGCGAGCCGGGGTATCGGCGTCGCTCACCGGTCGACCTGGCCGCCGACGCGGCCAGGGAGGCCCTCGCCGACACCGGCGCGGACGTGAACGCGATCTCCGACGCCGTCGACACCGTCGCCGGTGTGCGGCAGTTCGAGATCTCCACCCCCGGGGCGCCGGCCCCGCTGGGCAAATCGGACAACTACCCGCGGTCGGTGGCCGCACGGGTGGGTGCGGCGCCGCGGCGGGCGGTGCTGGAGGTCGGCGGCGGGCAGTCCCCGCAGCACCTGGTCAACGAGTTCGCCGCCATCATCGCCGCCGGCGAGGCCGACGTCGTTCTCCTGTTCGGCTCCGAGGCCATCTCCACTGCCCGCCACCTCGCCGGCGCGGAGGACAAGCCCGACTTCACCGAGCACGTCGACGGGGACCTCGAGGACCGCGGCTACGGGCTCAAGGGCCTGGTGTCCCGGTATGCGGCCGAGCACGGGCTCACCGGCGCGCCGGAGATGTACGCCCTGTTCGACAACGCGCGCCGCGCCCGGCTCGGCCTGTCCCGCGAGGAGTACGCCCGCGCGATGGCTGAGCTGTTCGCGCCGTTCACCCGGGTCGCCGCGAAGAATCCGCACGCCGCCGCCCGGGTCGAGCGGGACGCGGCCGAACTGGTCACCCCCACGGAGGCCAACCGGCCGATCGCCGACCCCTACACCCGCTACGTCGTCGCCCGCGACCAGGTCAACCAGGGCGCCGCGGTCCTGCTCATGTCGGTGGCGGCCGCCCGGCGGCTCGGCGTGCCGGAGGAGAAGTGGGTGTTCCTGCACGGGCACGCCGACCTGCGCGAGCGTGACCTGCTCGACCGCGCCGACCTCGGCAGTGGACCCGCGTCGGTGATGGCGGCCGAGCACGCCCTCGACGTCGCCGGTGTGACCGCCTCCGACATGGCGACGTTCGACTTCTACAGCTGCTTCCCGGTCGCCGTGTTCAACACCGCCGTCGACGGCCTCGGCCTGGCCGCGGACGACCCGCGCGGGCTCACCCTCACCGGCGGGCTGCCGTTCTTCGGCGGCGCCGGCAACAACTACTCCATGCACGCCGTCGCCGAGACCGTCCAGCGGGCCCGCACGGCCCCGGGCACCTTCGGCTTCGTCGGCGCCAACGGCGGGATGCTCAGCAAATACTCGGTCGGCGTCTACTCGACCACCCCGGTGGAGTGGCGCCCCGACCGCAGCGCGGCCCTGCAGACGGAGATCGACTCGTGGCAGGCGCCCGCCCAGACGAACAAGGCCAACGGCTGGGCCACGATCGAGACGTACACCGTCAAGCACGACCGCAAGGGCAACCGCACCGGCATCGTCGTCGGCCGGCTCGAGGCCGACGGCCGCCGCTTCCTCGCCGCCACCACGAAGGGCGACGACGACATCCTCGACCTGCTGTCCACCGAAGAACCAATCGGGCAGCGGGTCTTCGTGAAGTGGACGCCTCGCGGCAACCGGGTCACCACCACCGAGGCGCGCATGGCCGACCTGCACCCGGCCCGGGTGCCCGGCTTCCGCGACCGGTACGACAACGTCCTCGTGCGCCGCGACGGACACGTCCTCGAGATCACCATCAACCGGCCCGACCAGCGCAACTCGCTGACCCCGCCGGCCAACGACGAGCTCGACGAGGTCTTCGACGCCTTCTTCGCCGACCCCGACCTGTGGGTCGCCATCCTGACCGGCGCCGGCGACAAGGCCTTCTCCGCCGGAAACGACCTGATCTGGTCGGCCGGCGGCAAGCCGATGTGGGTGCCGGAGAACGGGTTCGGCGGACTGACCAGCCGCCGCTCGCTGCTCAAGCCGGTCATCGCCGCGGTCAACGGCTTCGCCATGGGCGGCGGCTGCGAGATCGCCCTGACCTGCCACCTCGTCGTCGCCGACGAGACCGCGCAGTTCGCCCTCAGCGAGGTCAAGGTCGGCCTCATCGCCGGCGCGGGAGGTCTGGTCCGGCTGCCCCGGGCGGTGCCGCCGAAGCTGGCCAACGAGATGATCCTCACCGGCCGCCGGCTCACCGCCGAGGAAGCGCTGCAGCACGGCCTGGTCAACCGCGTCGTCCCCGCCGGCGCCGCGCTCGACGGCGCCCGCGCGCTGGCCCAGGAGATCCTCGCGGCGTCCCCGACCTCGGTACGCATCTCCCTGCGGGTCATGGAGGAGACCCAAGGCATCACCGACACCGTCGAGGCGGTCACCCACCCCACCGACGCCGTCGACGACCTGATGCTCAGCGAGGACATGATCGAGGGCCTCACCGCCTTCGCCCAGAAGCGCCGTCCTCAATGGAAGAACCGCTGACCACGATGGAGGAGGCCTGATCATGTCAGCACTCACGCGATACGAACTCGATGCGTTCGCCGAGTCGGTGGACGGCGAACTCCGCCGCGTTTGGCCGTCGGCGACCGCCGCCGGAGAGAACGCCGACCGGACGCTTGGCGAGCTGTGGTCGGTGGCCGCGGCCCAGGGCTGGGCGGGGCTCGCGGCCGACGGCGCCCTCGACGCCCTGATGGCCGCGACCGGCCGGCTGGGCCGGGTGGCCTGTCCGCTGCCTCTCGTCGACGCCTACGCCGCGCTGGAGCTGCTCGCCGATGACGAGTCGGTGGCAGAGCGGATCGCCGCCGGCGAGATCCGGCCGGTGGTGGCGGTGGCCACCGCGAGCCTGCCGACGGTGCGATTCGTGGAGGCGGCGTCAGCGGCCACGCACGTCCTGCTGCTGGCCGAAGGCGCCCGGGCGGTGCTCCGGCCGATCGCGGCGCGGACGCCGACACCGGGCCTCGCGGAACCCGCCTGGTCGGACGTGACGCTCGCCGACGAGGTCACCATGGAGACGGCCCCGGGGGCCGACGCGATCGAGCGGGCGAAGGCGACGCTGCGGCTCGGGTTGGTCGCTCGGGCCGTCGGCGCGGCGGAGCGGGCGCTGGAGCTGAGCATCGCGCACGCGAAGGACCGGGTCGCGTTCGGCAAGCCCATCGGCAGCTTCCAGGCCGTCTCCCACCGGGCCGCCGACGGGGCCACCGACATCGCCGCGTCGCTACGGCTGATCACGGAGGCGGTGGCGGCGCGGCTGGCCGGACGTCCCGATGCCGTGCTCGCCTCGGAGCTCGCGGTTGCCTTCGCCGGACCGGCCGCCATCCGGACCCAGTTCGGCGCCCAGCACACGCTGGCCGCGTCGGGCTACTTCGAGGAGCACGAGGCGCCCTGGTTGTTCCGCCGGGTCAACGCCGACGTCAGCCGCGTGGACGCCTTCCCGCCGGCCGCCGGGGAGGTGGCCGACATGCTGATCGAGACCGGCGCCCGGATGCCGGCGCTGGCGCTGGGCGAGGACGCGGAGGCCTTCCGGGCCGAGGTGCGGGAGTTCATCGGCCGGTTCGCCGGCGACGTCGCCGTCCGGCACATCGACGAGCAGCCCGACGAGGACCTGATCGCGGCGGCACGCGAGAGGGGCTACCTGACGATGGCGTGGCCCCGCAGCGCGGGCGGGTCCGATGCCTCGGTGGAGCGGCAGGCGGTCCTGGGGGAGGAGTTCTCCTACGCCCGGCTCCCGTTGCACGGCAAGGCGGCGATCGACATGCTGGGCACGGCGATCCTGCGGCACGGCACCGAGGAGCAGAAGCGGCGCCTGCTGCCGCTCATCGCCGGCGGGACGTTCCCCTTCTACCTGGGCTACTCCGAGCCGGAGGTCGGCTCCGACCTCGCCGCGCTGCGCACCCGCGCGGTGCGCGACGGCGATGAGTGGGTGGTCGACGGCCGCAAGATGTGGGGCACCGGCGCGCACACCGCCGAGTGGGTGTGGCTGGCCACGCGCACCGACCCGGAGGCGACACCGCCGCACGCCGGCATCACCGTCTTCCTCACCCGCGTCGACCGCCCCGGCTTCGAGCTGCAGCGGCATCGGGCGCTGTCGGGCGAGACCTCGTGCTCCACGTTCTTCGACGACTTCCGCATCCCCGACAGCGACCGGGTGGGTGAGGTCAACGGCGGCTGGAAGGTCATCACCACCGCCCTCGCCCAGGAGCGGGTCCTCATGGCCAACGTCGCCGCCGACATCCTCCGGCTGCTCGACGACATGCTCGCCGAGGTCCGCAAGGACCCGCAGGCCACAGTGGGTGGCCGCGGCTCGGCCAAGCGCGCCCTGATCACGGAGCTCGCCGCCCGGCTGCAGGCCGCGCGGGTGCTGGTCGCCGCCAGTATTCGGGCCACATCGACCGGTGGAGGCGCACGGCTGGAGGCACCGATGGCGAAGATCATCGCCAGCCGGCTGCACGAGGACTTCGGCGAGGCCACGCTGCGCGTCTTCGGCCCGGCCGCGGCGCTGGGGGAGAAGGTCCCGGACGTCCCCGGGCGCGGGGCGTTCGAGTGGAACCTGCGGTACTCGATCATGCAGGTCGTCGGCGGCGGCACCATCGACATCCAGCGCAACCTGGTCGCGCGGTCCCTGGGGATGCCCCGATGAGCAGTTGCCGCATCAGCGGGGCTGCCGCCTCGGGAGCGCGCGTGTCAGCCGGTGCCGTCATCCCTGGCGCCTTGGCGCCAGGGATGACGGCGGCGGTCAGTTCCTCGGTTCGCCGGCGGGTGCGGGGAGGGTGACGCCGAGCCCGGCGGCGATTCTCACGCCGGCGGGTCGATCAGGCCGCGTTGGTAGGCGCGGACGAGGCGGCGAGGCACCAGCAGTTCCCGCCCGTTCAGACTGATCGGGATGAGGTCGGGGCGCTGCGCCTTCCACTGGGCGCGGCGGTGCCGGGTGTTGCTGCGAGAGGTCCTGCGCTTGGGTACGGCCACGGCTACCAGCTCGCCTTCCTGACGCCGGGCAGTTCGCCCCGGTGCGCCATCTCACGGAATCGGATGCGAGACAGACCGAACGTGCGCAGGTGGCCGCGGGGACGGCCGTCGACGGAGTCGCGGTTGCGCACCCGGGTGGCGCTGGCGTCGCGCGGCTGGCGGCTCAGCAGGCGTACGGCCTCGGCCCGTTGCTCCGGGGTGCCGGTGCGGATGGCTTCCTTCAGCTCCGCGCGGCGCTCGGCGTGGCGGGCGACGGTCGCCTTCCTGCGCTCGTTGGCCGCGATCTTGCTCTTCTTGGCCATCACACCTTCTCTCCCCTGGCGCGGATCCGCGCGACGGCGTTCTCGATGCCGATCTTGTCGATGGTCTTGATCGCGCGAGCGCTGAGCGTGAGCCGTACGAGGCGGTTCTCGCTCGGCAGCCAGTAACGGCGGTGCTGGATGTTGGGGTTCCACCGCCGCCGGGTGCGGCGGTGGGAGTGGGAGACGTTGTTGCCGAAGACCGGCTTGACGCCGGTGAGCTGGCAGTGCGCGGACATCAGCTTCTCCCGTAGCGCTGGTTGAACCGCTCGACCCGGCCGGCGGTGTCCAGGACCCGGTTGCGGCCCGTGTAGAAGGGGTGGCTGGCCGAGGAGACGTCGACGTCCACCACCGGGTAGGTGTTGCCGTCCTCCCACACGACGGTCTTGCCGCTGGTGATCGTGGATCGGGTGAGGAAGGCGAAGTCCGCGCCGGGGTCGCGGAAGACGACCGGCTGGTAGTCGGGGTGGATGCCCTTCTTCATCGTTCCTCCCGGAACTCGACGTGGCGGCGGATGATCGGGTCGTATTTGCGCAGCTTCAGGCGGTCGGGGTCGTTGCGCCTGTTCTTGGTGGTCACGTACGTGTAGCCGGTGCCTGCGGCGGACCGCAGCTTGATCACCGGTCGTAGCTCGTTTCTGGCCATCCCTCTCGTCCTTCTCGGTTGGCGGCTGTGCCATGATAACGACAACGGTTTTCATTTTCATCCTTGGGAGGTCACATGCCCACGCCCGTCGTCCTCGTGGCAGGCCTGTACGGCGACGCCCGGGCGGTCCTGGTCGACCGGTTGCTTCGCGCCCACCCTGGAGCCGTCGCGATCCACCACGATCTGACCGCCGTCGTCGCCGACCGGGTCGAGCGCGTCATCCGCGACGGCTCGGGCATCCTCGACCGGACCGAGGTGCGCCTGGCCCACGGCTGCGTCACCTGCACCGTCCGCGAGGACCTGCTCCCACAGCTCGTACGGCACGCGAGGACGGCGTCCCTGCTGATCGTCGACCTGTGGGATTCCGTCGAGCCCCGTCCCGTGGCGGAGGCGCTGGGCCATGAGGACGCGGCTGACCTGCTGGCCCTGACCAGCGTGCTGACCGCGCTCGACGCCGAGCTGATGCCGGTGGACATCTGCCGCGGCGAGCGCCTGGCCGAGACTGGGCAGCGTGCCGCCGCGGGCGACCGGCGCTACCTCGCCGAGGTGCTGGCCCGCCAGATGGAGTACGCCACCGGGCTCTTCCTTCTCGGTGACGAGGAGGAGGACATGGACTTGTCCGCCGTGGTGCTCGGCCACCTGGCTCCGCACACCCCGGTCTTCTCGACGTCGCTGCCCGAGGTGACCGGCCCCGCTCTGTGCGTCCACGAGCTGGGCGAACGAGTGGACCCGGCCACCGCCCAGTTGCCCGGCGAAGCGCAGACCGGCGAGATCACCACCGTGGTCTGGCGCCGGCTGCGCCCGCTGCATCCGGGACGCCTGTTCGACGCGGTCGACGAGCTGGTGACCGGCTCCGTCCGCTCTCGTGGCCGGTTCTGGCTGGCCAACCGGCACGAACGGATGCTGGCCTGGGACGCCGTGGCCGGCGTCGTCTCGGTCGAGGACGTCGGACCCTGGCTGGCCGCGCTGCCCGAGGCCGCCTGGGACCTGGTCTCTCCGGCACGCCGCGCCGCCGCCGCCCTGGACTGGAACCGCATCACCGGCGATCGCATCCAGCACCTGGTCTTCACCGGGCCCGACCTCGACCGCGAGCGCATCTGCGCTCTGCTCGACTCCTGCCTGCTCACCGAACGGGACGCCCGTCCCGGCTCCGCCGAGTGGGCCGCCTACTCCGACCCGTTCGCCGACTTCATCGACATGAAGGAGATCGCATGAAGCCCCGCCGTATCCCCCGGAAGAAGACCAACCCGCTGCTCGGGGTCGCCTACATCGACTACAAGGACACCGACCTGCTGCGCAGGTTCATCTCCGACCGGGGCAAGATCCGCAGCCGCCGCGTGACCGGCGTGACCGTGCAACAGCAGCGGCAGCTCGCCCGGGCCATCAAGAACGCCCGGGAGATGGCCCTGCTCCCATACTCGTCTCGCCCCTGACCATGATGCCGAGCCGGCGGGCCTGATCCACACCGCAGGGGCGGGCGCCGCCAGGAGAACCGGGACCGTGCACGCTCGGCCTGTCTCAGGTCACCAGGCCCCTGCGGTAGGCGTAGACCACCGCCTGCACGCGGTCACGCAGGTCGAGCTTGGTGAGGATGCGCGACACGTACGTCTTGACGGTCTCCTGGCTGATCACCAATGTCGCGGCGATCTCGCTGTTGGACAGGCCGTCGGCGATGAGGCGCAGCACCTCCAGTTCACGCGGGGTCAGCGCGACATCGTCCGGCCTGCCCTCGGCGGGACGGATCCGCGCCGCGTACCTGCCGACGAGCTGCCGCGTCACCTCGGGTGCCAGCAGCGCGGCGCCCGTCGCGACGGTGCGGATGCCGTGCAGCAGCTGCGCCGGTGGGGCGTCCTTGAGCAGGAACCCGCTCGCCCCCGCACGCAGCGCCTCGTACACGTACTCGTCGAGGTTGAACGTCGTCACCACGAGCACCTTGACGGGATGCTCCACCCCGGCGCCGGCCAGCAGCCGGGTCGCCTCGATGCCGTCGAGCACCGGCATGCGTACGTCCATCACCACGATGTCCGGGTTCAGCCGCCGGGCGAGGTCGACGGCGGCCCGGCCGTCCCCGCACTCGCCCGCCACCTCGAGGTCGGGCTGCGCATCGATGATCGTCGCGAACCCGGTGCGGATCAGCGCCTGGTCGTCGCAGACCAGGACCCGGAGCGGCGCGCTCACGACGGGCTCCCCGCGGGGATGCGTGCCCGCACGACGAAGCTGCCGCCCGCCCGCCGATCGGCGCTGAACTCGCCGCCCAGGGCGTCGACCCGCTCGCGGAGCCCGGCGAGGCCTCGCCCGCTTCCACCGAGAGAGCCGGTCCGCGAGCCGGAACCGTCGGTGCCGACCTCCACGGCGATCTCCCTTTCTCCATAGCGCACGCGCACCACCGTACGGCTGCCGTGGGCGTATTTGAGGGCATTCGTCAGGGACTCCTGCACGACCCTATAGGCCACGAACTCGGCGCTGCCGGCCGGTTCCGCCGGCCTGCCCTCCTCGGCGAACTCCACCGGCTGCCCGGCCTGGCGCGTCTGCTCCACCAGCGTGTGAAGTTCGCCGACGGACGGCATCCTGACGTCGGTGTCGTGATCGGGGTTGAGCAGGTCGAGCAGGTGCCGCAGATCGGAGATTGCCCGTCGGCCGGTGTCGGTGACGGCGCTCAGGGCAGCGTCGAGGCGATCGGGTGCGGCGGTCAGGTAGCGGGCCGCCTCGGCCTGCACGACCATCGCCGTCACGTGGTGGGTCACGACGTCGTGGAGTTCGCGGGCGATGCGGGTGCGTTCGGCGGCGCGGGTGGCCTCGGCGATGTGGCGGCGGCGCTCGGCCTCGGCGGCCCGGGTGGAGCGCAGCCAGGCCCCGATGCCCCATGCGAGGACCAGCACCAGGTAGAACGTCACGAATCCCTCCGGTCCCTCGACCGAGCCGGTCCGGTCGAGCGCGACCGCCAGCGGCACGTACGCCAAGGAGAGGAGGACCGCGGTGACGCGCCGGTGACGCTCCAGATGGGCGCCCGCGCTCATGATCGCGATGGGCAGTGCGGTGGCCGCCGCCGTGTGGTAGGCGTAGAGCTGGTCGAGGGCGAAGCCGAGCGACCCCAAGGTGAGACAGACGGCCGGCCATCGTCGCCGGACGACCAGCGAGAGGCACTCGAGGGCGACCACCAGGACGACCCACGCGTCGAAGGGACGGGTCGGCAGGTCGCCGAGCTGCGTCCCGTGGTTGTGCATCGCCGGCAGGAACGACGAGACGGCCAGCAGCAGCGCGAGCGGAAGATCCCGGACCGTGACGTCGCACCGTCTCCACAGGTCCGGGACCCGCCGGAAATCGATCACTGGGAGAGCGTAGCGGCCGCGCCGGTCCGGGCGCCGCGCCGGCGGGGGACCAGGTTGCCGCGCCGGCGGGCCAGCCACATGAAGGCGATCGTCAGCAGCGCGCCGAACACGACCGCGTACGTGCTCGCCTCCGGCCCGAACTCGCCGCCGGTGAGCAGGGCCGGGCCCGACGTCACGCCGTGCAGCAGCCCTTCCGACGCGCCGTTGCCGGAGACCTCCGTGCTGAAGACGCCGCCCTCGGCGAAGTTCCAGCCGAAGTGCAGGCCGATCGGCACCCACAGGGTGCGGGTGGCGGCGTAGGCGGCGGCGAGCATGCTGCCCGCCTCGATCGCGATGGCGACCGCGCCCCACAGGCTGGCGTTCTGGTTACCCAGGTGCATCAGGCCGAACAGCAGGCCGGTCAGCGCCAGCGCGATCCACGTGCCGGTCCGTTCTTCGACGATCCGGAACAGGATGCCGCGAAAGATCAGCTCCTCCGTCACGGCGGCGGCGGCCATGAAGCCGAGCAGCCCGATCGCACCCGTCACCGAGCCGAGGCCGTCGACCCGGTAGTAGCCCAGGAAGGCGATGTTCACGATGACGGCCGCGAACATGCCGACGCCGATCAGCAGCCCCCGGCCGACGGCGGCGACGGCGCCTTTCCCTGCCACCTCCACCGGCGCGCGGCGCTCGGACCACCGCACCACCCGGGCGTACACGAACACCGCGAGGACGGCTGTCGCGACACCGAGAATCAGGGTGAGAAGCGCGTTCCCCTGTACCGCACCCACGCCCACATTGCCGAGGAAGGCGACCGCCGCGACGGGCACCAGCTGCTTCAACAGTCGCATGACGACTCCCTTGTGAGATCCCGCGGCCGGAGCGCCGCGGCTATGCAGGAACGCTAGGGATTCACGGGCCGGGAATCGTCACCGCACGGTGGACACTCGCGGGTAGCTCGCACGGGGGACAAGTTACGCCGCGATTCCATGGCGCCAGAGCGCTATCGGCCACCTCATAACCTCAGGACGTGCTCGTCCGGGGGCGAGCGCACCGCGATCACGCAGGTCACACATGGTTGCCATTAATGATTGTAACGAATACAGTGGTCCGCCATCAGCGGGGAGGGGGTCCGATGGAGGAACAGGCCGATCACGATCCGCTCGCCGACGCGCCGATCGCCCATGAGGCTCGGCGTCTTCGGCATCCCCGGTGGAACGGTGCGACGCCGAGGGCTCCAGGCCGTCGGAAGCTCGGCCGCGGAGGAGAGGGTCGCGGCTTAGAGCAGCCCGCCGAGTGCGAGCCGGTCATGGGGGCGGCTTCGCTTGCGCGAGGCCGTGTAACGAATCGTTACACCGTCGAAACATCGGTATCTACATAATTCATAACATTCATTTAGTGCCGGGCGCGGGCTACGCGTCTGTGTTGAAGGACCACCATGAAACGAAGCATTGTTACCCTCCTCGGTGCCGTGGGTGCGACCGCGCTCGCGCTGACCGGCTGCGGCTCGACGGGCGGCGATGGCGACGCGGCGTCGGACGACAGCGTCACCTACGCGCTCGCCGGCGACCCGGGCCAGCTCAACCCCATAAAGAACGCGACCGTGGCGGCTCAGAGCCTCGCCGCGTTCGGCTACGAGTCTCTCGTGTCCTTCACCGCCGGTGCCGACCCCCAGGGGCTGCTCGCCGAGAAGTGGCAGGAGTCGACCACCGAGGTGAGCTTCACCCTCAAGAACGGCATCGTCTGCGCCGACGGCTCCCCGCTGACCGCGGGCGACGTCAAGGCGAGCTTCGAATACGCCGGCCGCAAGGAGACCGGGTCCCCGTTCCGTGGTGTCTACTTCCCGGCCACCGGTCTCAAGATCGACGCCGATGACGCGAGCCGCACCGTCACGTTCCACAGTGATACGGCGCAGAGCTTCCTGCTCGCCACGATCGGCCTCATGCCGGTCGTCTGCCACGCGGGCTCGGCCGACCCCGGCAAGCTCGACACCGAGTGGCTCGGCACCGGCCCGTACAAGCTCGCCAAGTCGTCGCCCGGCCAGAGCTACACGCTTCAGCTTCGCCCCGAGTACGTATGGGGCGCCGGTGGGGTGACCGCCAAGACGGCCGGCCTGCCTGCCACCGTGACCGTCCAGGTCGTCGAGAGCGAGTCGACGATCGCCAACATGCTCCAGTCGGGCGAGGTGAACCTCGGGCTCGTCGCCGGTGACGACCGTGAGCGTCTCGACTCGCTCGGCCTCAACAAGATCGACGTGCCGGCTCGCCCGGGCCTGTTGTTCTTCAACCAGGCCAAGGGGCGCGCGACCCACGACCTCGCCGTGCGCCAGGCCATCGCCGGCGCCATCGACCGCGACGCGGTCGGCAAGGTGAGCACGGGCGGTCGCGGCACGCCGATGAAGAGCCTCACGACGTCGTACAGCAACGTCTGCAAGACGACCGACATCACTCCGGCGCTCACGGCGTTCGACAAGAACGCCGCGGCGGCCGCGCTCGACAAGGCCGGCTGGGTGAAGGGCGCGGACGGCAGCCGGGAGAAGGACGGCAAGCCGCTGTCGCTCGTGCTGCTCTACCCCGCGAACTCCGACAAGTCGGCCGTCTCGGGTATCGAACTCATGCAGCAGCAGCTCGCCGAGATCGGGGTGAAGGCGACCCCGACGCCGTCGCCGTCGTACACCGACGTCATCTTCCAGGGCGGCGACTGGGACCTGGTGTGGGCTCCCATCTCGACGACCCTGCCGAACACGTGGCAGGGCATCCTCTCGGGGGACTTCCCCCCGAAGGGCGGCAACTGGACGTACAACACCAACAAGGAGTTCTTCGACCTCGCCGCCAAGGCTCAGGACCAGGCCGGCGAGCAGAGCTGCGGCAGCTGGCAGGCCGCGCAGCAGTCGCTGGTCAAGGACCTCGAGGTGCAGCCGTTCTACGAGTCGACCGAGACCACCTACGGCAACGGCGTCAAGTTCGACCTGAACTCGAACACGCTCGTCGTGCCCACCAGCCTGCGCGTGTCGTCGAAGTAGCCTGATGACGCGCTCGACATCCGCTTCCGGTGGCCGCCGCGGCGGCCACCGGTGGCTCGGCTTCCTTCTGCGCCGCACGGGACGCATGCTCGTCGCGATGTGGGTGATCATCACGGTCGCGTTCCTCGTGCTGCGGATGGCGGGGGGCGACCCCGTCCGTTCCGCGCTCGGCGCGACCGCCGACGCGAGCGTGGTGCAGGCCCGGCGGGAGCAGCTCGGTCTGGACGATCCCCTCATCCTGCAGTACCTCCACTATCTCGGAGGTCTGTTCCGCGGCGATCTCGGCGTCTCGATCATCACGGGCCGCTCCGTCACCGAGCTCGTCTCGTACCGGCTGCCCGCGACGCTCGAGCTCGCCGGCATCGCCTTCCTCGTCGTGCTGCTCGTCGCCGTCCCCGTGGGTCTCTGCATCGCGATCATCACCCAGGGCAACGGCCGCCGCGGCGCCGAGACGGTCTTCACAGGGATCACGGCCTTCATCGCCGCCATCCCCGAATACCTCCTGGGCGTGCTCCTCGTCATCGTCTTCGCGATCACGCTGCACGCGTTGCCCGTCGCCGGGCGCACCGGCCCGGCGTCGTACGTGCTGCCCGTGATCGCCCTGTCGGTGTCGGCGGCCGCGTCCATCTCGCGCATCGCCCGTATCGAGGCTCTCAACACGCTCAAAGACGACTACGTGCGTACGGCGCGCTCGAAGCGGCTGCCCGCCTGGATGGTCTACTTCCGGCACGCCCTGCCGAACATGCTCACCGCGACGCTCACGATCGGAGGGACGCTGCTCGGGGCGATGATCGCGGGCAGCGTGCTCGTCGAGCAGGTGTTCAACTGGCCGGGGCTCGGAATGGCCTTCGTGGGAGCCATCACCACGAAGGACTACGGCATCGTCCAGGGCCTCGCGCTCGTGTACGCCGCGATCATCCTCGTCGTCAACCTGCTCGTTGACCTCGTGCTCTCCCTGCTCGACCGGCGTACCTCGCTCCTGGAGACCTCATGACGACCCGCCGTGCCGCACTGTTGCGGCAGCCGATGGCGATCATCGCCGTGTGCATGCTCGGGGTGCTGGTCCTGCTCGCCGCGTTCGCGCCGGTCTTGTGGGGCGAGGAGGCCGTGGCGGCGAATCCCGACGCCATCGCGCTGCCCTCGTCGGCCGCGCACCTGCTCGGCACCGACAAGCTCGGTCGCGACATCCTCCTGCGCACACTCGTGGCCGCGCGGCTCTCGCTGGTGATGGCCGTCGCGGCGACACTCATGGGCGCGTGCGTCGGACTGCTGCTCGGGGCCCTGCCCGCGGTGCTCGGCGCGCGCGCCCAGCGTTGGTTCGCGAGTGTCGTCAACACGTGGCTCGCGTTCCCCGTGCTCCTCGTCGCCATGCTCACGGTGATCCTCCTCGGGCCGGGGGCCGCGACCGCGGTGGTCGCCCTCGCGCTCACGATGACACCGTCGTTCGCGCGCCTCGCGCAGACGCTCTCCTCACGCGTCGGCGGCTCCGAGTACCTCGCCGCCGCGCGCATGCTCGGCGTCTCCCGGGGGCGCCAGTTCACCCGGTACGTGCTTCCGAACATCGCCGAGCCCGTCATCGTCAACGTGACCACCTCGATCGGAGGCGGCCTGCTCGCGCTGTCCAGCCTGAGCTTCCTCGGCGTGGGCGTGCAGCCGCCGGACTTCGACTGGGGCCGCCTGCTCAGCGAGGGATTCGGCCAGGTGTACAACTCGCCCGTCGCCGCCGTCGGCCCGGGTGTCTCCGTCGTGTTCGCCGGCCTCGCGTTCAGCATGCTCGGTGAGTCGCTCGCCGCGCATTTGCGCAACCGCGAGCGCGGGAAGGCGTTGCCGCCTCGCCGGCTCGGTCCTGCGCCGGTCGCCGAGCGACCGGCGCAGACGCCGTCCACGACCGAGACCGAGCGCGCGGAGACGGCTGTCCCGCTCCTCGAGGTCGACGGGCTCTCGGTGTCCTTTCCCGGACCGGACGGCTGGATCCGCCCCGTCCAGGATGTCTCCTTCCGCATCGCCCCGGGTGAGATCGTCGGCGTGGTCGGCGAGTCCGGCAGCGGCAAGAGCGTCACCATGATGTCGGTCGCGCAGCTCGCCCCTGCGGGTGCCGCCGTGACCGCCCGGCGGCTCCGTTTCGACGGCGAGGACCTGACCGGTCTCACGCCCGCGGCCGCGGGCAAGGTGCTCGGGACCCGCGTCGGCGTGGTCTTCCAGGACTCCCTCACGGCGCTCAATCCCGCCCTGCGCGTCGGCACCCAGCTCGCCGAGATCCCGCGCGTCCATGACGGCGCCGGCCGCAGGAAGGCGCATGAGATGGCGGTTCGAGCGCTCGACGACGTGCAGATCCCCGATGCCGCGCACCGCGCTCAGCAGTTCCCGCACGAGTTCTCGGGAGGGATGCGCCAGCGCGCGCTCATCGCGATGTCGCAGATCGGCTCGCCGTCGCTCATCATCGCCGACGAGCCCACCACGGCGCTCGACGTGACGGTCCAGCGGCGTGTGCTCGCGCTCCTGCGGCGCGAGTGCGCCGAGTCCGGCGCGGCCGCCATCGTCGTGTCGCACGACGTCGCCGTCCTGGCCGAGCTCTGTCAGCGGATTCTCGTGATGTACGCCGGCCGGATCGTCGAGGACGTCGACATCGCCCTCCTGGCGACCCCCGAGCAGCTCGCGCATCCCTACACGAGGGCGCTCGCGGCATCGCTCCCGGACCTCGACACCGATCGAACCAAGCCGCTGGTGACGATCCCCGGCGAGCCGCCGGACCTGTCGCGTCCCATAACCGGGTGCGCCTTCGCCGCCCGCTGCGCGTTCGCGACCGACCGTTGCCGGGCTGAGACCCCCGTCCTGGCTCCGCACCGGCACGGCGGCAGGGTCGCGTGCTGGCATCCGCAGGACGCGATGGCACCTGACACCGCACCGGACACCGCACCTGGGCGCGAGGAGGTAGAAGCCTGATGGCCGAGCTCGTCATCGAGGATCTGGTCGTGACCTTCGGTCACCGTAACCGCGCCTTCAACGCCGTCGACGGGGTTTCCCTGACCGTGCCGCACGGCACGATCGTGGGCCTGGTCGGAGAGTCGGGGTCGGGCAAGTCCACCGTCGCGCGCACGGTCGCCGGGCTACAGCCGGCGACTTCCGGGCGTATCACGCTCGACGGCGACGACCTGCTGCGTACGCGCGGCGTCGACCGCCGCCGACGGGCGCGGGACGTGCAGATGATCTTCCAGGACCCCTACTCGTCGCTGAACCCGCGCATGACGGTCGGCGAGACGATCGAGGAGGCCCTGACGACGCACGGCGACCTCGACGCGAAGCAGCGGGCCGCGTCCGTTCGCGAACTGCTCGATCTCGTGCGCCTGAAGCCGGCGGTCGCCGACCAGTATCCGTCGCAGATATCGGGCGGGATGCGGCAGCGCGTGGCCATCGCGCGATGCCTCGCCGTGCGTCCGCGGCTCATCGTCGCCGACGAGATCACTTCTGCGCTCGACGCCTCGGTCCAGGGTGCGGTGCTCAACCTCATCCGCGACCTGCAACGGGAGCTCGAACTTTCGATGATCTTCATCACCCACAACCTCGCCGCCGTCCGCTACATCGCCGACACCACCGCGGTGATGAGCCGCGGACGCGTGGTCGAGTACGGAGACGCGGAGGAGATCGTGGCGAATCCGCGGCAGCCGTACACCCGGGCACTCGTGTCGGCGATCCCGCGAATCGAGAACGCCGGCACCGATCACCTGCTGCGGTTCGCCGATACGGAGGGTCTCCGATGATGCGTGAGGACGCCGGCCGGATCCTGCCCGAGCTCGTCCGGCTGCGCCGCGAGCTCCACGCCGACCCCGAGCTCGGCCTGAGGCTGCCGAGGACCCGGAAGCGGGTCATCGACGCGCTGGCGGACCTCGACCTCGAGGTGACGCTCGGCACGGAGCTGGATTCGGTCGTGGCGGTGCTGCGGGGCGGCCGTCCCGGGCCGGTCGTGCTCCTGCGCGCCGACATGGACGCGTTGCCCATGCGCGAGGAGGCCGACGTGCCGTACCGGGCGCGTGGGGACGCGATGCACGCGTGCGGGCACGACCTCCACGTGGCCGGACTCGTCGGCGCCGCGAGGCTCCTGCACCAGCGGCGGGAAGAGCTCGCCGGCGACGTCGTGTTCATGTTCCAGCCCGGTGAGGAGCTCGGAGACGGCGCCGCTCGCATGATCGCAGAGGGGGTGCTCGACGCCGCGGGGGTGCGTCCCACGGCGGCCTACGGCATCCACGTGGTGCCGGGGGAGTACGGCGTCTTCTCCACGCGTCCCGGACCGCTCATGGCCGGATGCGCCGAGCTGGATGTCGTCGTCCGGGGCCGGGGCGGTCACGCGTCCGCGCCGCATCTCACGGTCGATCCCGTGCCCGCCACCGCCGAGCTCGTCCAGGCGCTCCAGACGTTCGTGACGCGCCGGTTCGACGTCTTCGACCCTGTGGTGCTCACCACCACGCAACTCCAGGCGGGGGGAGCGGCCCGCAACATCATCACCGACGAGGCCAGGCTCGGCGCGACGGTCCGCATGCTGTCCGCCGATGTGCTCGACCGGCTGCGGGCCGAGCTTCCCCAGCTGGTCAGGGGCGTCGTCGCCGCTCACGGGTGTGCCGCCGACGTCGAGGTCCGCGTGCTGTGCCCCCCGACGGTCAACGACCCCGCCCTCGCGACCGGCGCGCTGGCCACGCTGTCGGCGACCTTCGGCGACGAACGCGTCCGCGTATCACCCGCTCCCGTCATGGGATCGGAGGACTTCAGCTACGTCCTCCGCGAGGTGCCCGGGGTCTTCGTCTTCCTCCGCGCGACACCGCGCGACATCGATCACGAGACGGCCGCGCCGAACCATTCGCCCCACGTCGTCTTCGACGACGCCGTCCTCGCCGACCAGGCCGTCGCGCTCGCCTCGCTGGCGATCCGGCACCTCGGCTGACTCCGAGGACGTCGTCGGGCGGCCTGTGGTCGACGGGCTTCCGCGTGCGTGCGCGTGGATGATCTGCTGTGCCAGGCGGTCTGCGAGCCGCGGTGCTCACGCTCGCGCGGCTCGCTCCGCCTCAGGCCGTCAGGAGGGGTCGACCGGCCTGTGAGCGGTCGATCGGGCGTAGAAGTCCGCGAGGTCCGCCTTCATCTTCGCCACGACGACCTCGTCGACGAACGTCATGTGGCCCGATTCGTAGAAGCGGAACTCGACGTTCTCGCGCAGGTGCGGGGCGAGGTACAGCTTGGCGATGTCGACTTCGGCGCCGAAGAATGGAGTCGCGAGGTCGTAGACGCCGCCCATGACCGCGACCCGCAGGTTCGGGTTGCGGCGCATCGCCGCCGAGAGATCGAGGCTCACGACGGGCACCTGCATCGGTTCGTCGATGCCGGGGGCCTTGTGGTGCCAGTCCCAGGCGCGCGAGATCACCATGTTGTACAGGTGGCGGTAGTGCAGGTCGCTCGTGTAGCCGAGATCGCCGGCGATGTGCTCCCGGAACGCCGAGAGGTGTGCGCTGTTCACGCCGGCGGTCGCCGCGTCGTCGGTGGCCGGGTCATGCGAGCCCGTGCCGACCACGTACTGGTGATCGGCGACGAAGCGGGTGTCGAAGCGGCCGACGACCTGGCCCTTGTCGGCGAGGAGGGCATAGCGGAACGGCTCCATGCCGATGCGGAACCGACGCTTGCGCACGAGGTCGGCGTCGAGGCCGGTGAACGCGCTGAACCGCTCGGCCACCGCCTGCTCGCGATCGGCGGGGAGCCGGTCGCCGAGCTGGAGCGCGGTCGCGTATTCGGTCTGCGCGAACTCGCGCGCCTGATCCAGCACCTCCTCGACGCTCGTCGCGCCGATGCGAGACCGGCCGTGATACCAGGCGGTCGCGGCGAGCGAAGGCAGGAGGTTGATGTGCTCCTGGTCGAGACCGAGGTGGTTCTCCGCCCAGTTGAGCATGGTCGAGAGCAGCACGACGCCGTTGAAATCGAGCCCCTGGTTCTGCAGCCGGTGCACGAGCGCGGCGGCCCGGGTCGTGCCGTACGACTCGCCGAAGAGGAACCGGGGGGCGTTCCAGTTGTTCGTGAGGGTGAGGTAGCGGGTGATCGCGCGGGCGAACGCGTCGACGTCCTGGTCGACGCCCCAGACCTCCGCGGCCGACGTGTCGCCGAGCAGGCGCGAATAGCCGGTGCCGGGAGCGTCGAGGAAGACGAGATCGCTGTGCTCGAGCAGGCTGTGCGGGTTGTCGCCGACGGTGTACGGCGCGGGCGGGGTCGCCGCCGGGGTCGCGGTCGGCGTGCGCTTCGGCCCGAATCCGCCGATGTTGAGCCACAGGCTCGCCGAGCCGGGTCCGCCGTTGAAGAGGAAGGTGATCGGTCGCCTCGCGGCGCCCTCCTCACGCAGGGCGGAGTACGCGACGTAGAACATGCTCGTCCTCGGGCGCCCGTTGTCGTCGTGGACGAGGACGGTTCCCGCGGCCGCGGTGTACTCGAGCGTGCGCTCGCCGAATCGGATCGTGTGCCGGGTCTCGACGCGTTCCTCCGCGTCGACCGCCGCTCCGGGCTCGGTCATCCTGCTCCAATCAATATATAGATTATTGCGAATAGCCTAGCGGAATGCCCTGTGGATGCCCGTTCGCGCGGAGTGTGCGCCCAGGTCGTCTCCGGGCCCCTGCTTCCGTGTCCCGGGTGCTGTTGACACCCGTAACTCCTGTTTCATACGATCATAAATGATTATAACCATTTATGTGATGGCTTCGCGAGGACCCCGACATGCCCAAGCACTACACGAGCCGGCACTCCGCGGTGATCGGTGACGTCTCGATCGACTTCACGGCGGAGGCGGGTCGCGTCTCGATCGCCGACGAGTCGGGGCGCACGCTGGGCGACGCCTGGACATTCGCGTACGTCCGGGACGGGGGAGAGGCGGAGCGTCCGGTCCTCTTCCTCTTCAACGGCGGGCCGGGCTGTTCCTCCATATGGCTCCACCTCGGGGGGCTCGGCCCCTGGCGTGCCGCGGTTCCCCGCGAACTCGACGCCGCGCCCGTCGCGCGGGACACGCTGGCGCCGAGCCCCGACGCCCTCATCGACACCGCCGACCTGGTGTTCATCGACCCGATCGACACTGGCTTCGGCCGGCTCGCCGACGGCGTCGAACCCGCCGCGATCTCGAGTGTCGACCGCGACGCCGCGATCACCGCGCAGATCGTGCGGTCGTGGCTGGAGCGCCACAACCGGCTCGAATCGCCCGTCTACCTGCTCGGCGAAAGCTACGGCACGACCCGGGCCGCGCTGACCGCCACAGCCCTTCTCACCGCCGAGGAGCCGGTCGCGGTCTCCGGCGTCGCCATGCTCGGCCAGTGCGTGAACGCGCAGGAGACCACGCAACGTCCCGGCAACCCCGTCGGGTTCATCGCCGCCCTCCCGCTGCTCGCCGCCACCGCGTGGTACCACGGGAAGAGCGCTTACGGCGCGCTCGCCCTGGACGAGGTGGTGCGCCGGGCGCATGCGTTCGCCGTGGACGAGTACGCGGCGGCGCTGCTCACCGGGGAGATGCCTGACCCGGTCGTCGAGCGGCTGGCGGGCTTCACCGGGCTCGGCGCCGTGGAACTGCGGGCACGCCGCCTCCGCGTCGACAAGGAGGAGTACCGCAGGCTGCTCCTGGCCGACCGGGGACTCGTGGTCGGGCTGACCGACGCGCGCTACACCCTGCCCGCCCCGGCTGCCGGCGCGGGCGGGCCGCATGTCGACGCCGCGTCCGTACGGCTCGATCCCGTCTTCTACGCCGCCGCACGGCGGTTGTTCACCGAGCACCTGGGGATCCCCCGCAAGCGCCGCTACCGCGTCGCCGTCGCCGCTCACGAACGCTGGAACTACCTCGAGGACGCCGCCGTCGCGCGGTTCGGCGGCAGCGCGATGCCCTCGCCCTTCGCGCTGTTCGACTACCCGGCGCACCTCGCGGCGCTGCTCCGTGCCAACGCCGGCGCGCGCCTGTTCTTCGGCACCGGATACTTCGACACCCTGACGACCGTCGGCTCGCTCGAGCACCTGCTCTCGCAGTACGGACTGCCGGCCGCGCGACTGCGCGAGGGGCGCTACCCGGCCGGACACATGATGTACACCGACCCCCACAGCTCGGCCGCGCTGTCGGCCGACCTCAGGGCCTTCGTCCGCGAGGGAACGGCGTGATCGACAACGCCGGGAGCGCGGGCGCCGGCATCCACACACTCGCGCGGCGGACGGCCGCGCTCGGCAACGGCAGGGAAGGGAAGTGAGCATGGCGGAGGTCGCATTCGTCGGTGGACGCGTGGTGACAGGCACCGGTCGCGTCATCGACCGCGGCACGGTCCTGGTGCGGAACGGCGTCATCGAACGCGTCGACGACGATCCACTCGTACCCGAGGGCGTCCCCATCGTGGAGGTGGACGGACGCTGGGTGCTCCCCGGGTTCGTCGACGCGCACACCCACATCGGCGCCCACGAGGACGGCGAAGGCCCGGCGGGTGCGGACGCCAGCGAGGTCAGCGCACCCGACATGTCCGCCGTGCGTGCCATCGACGCCGTCAACATCGAGGACCGCGCCTTCAGGGACGCGCTCGCGGGCGGAGTCACGACCGTCGTCGTCAAGCCCGGATCGGGCAACCCGATCGGCGGGACGAGCGTGGCGATGAAGACCTGGGGCGGCCGGACCGTCGACGAGCAGGTCGTGAAGCATCCGGTCGGGATGAAGTCGGCCCTGGGCGAGAACCCCAAGAACGCCTGGGGGGAACGCGGCCAGCTGCCGCGCACGCGGCTCGGCGTCGCGCTGGTCATCCGGAAGGCGCTCATCGCGGCGGGCGAGTACGCCGCCCGGCGGGCCGGCGCCCAGGAGAAGGGCGAGTTCTTCGCGCGCGACCTCGGCAAGGAGGCGCTCGCCGCCGCGCTTGCCGGCGACCTCGTGTGGGACCAGCACGCGCACCGCCACGACGACATCGCGACCGCGCTGCGGATCGCCGGCGAGTTCAACCTTCGCCTCGTGCTCAACCACGGCACCGAGGCCCACCGGCTCGCCGCCGAGCTGGCCGAACGCGACGTGCCCGTCATCTTCGGCCCGGTGCTCTGCACCCGGGGCAAGGTCGAGACCCGCGAGGCGTCCGTGAAGAATCTCGTCGCGCTGACGCGCGCCGGCGTCCGCACCGCCATCTGCACCGACCACCCGGTGGTGCCGGTCGACGCTCTCGTCCTGCAGGCGGCCGTCGCCAGAAGAGCCGGACTGACCTGGGACGAGGCGATCGCGGCGATCAGTTCGGCCGCGGCCGGGATCGCCGGGCTCGACGAGCGGGTCGGAGCCCTCGAGCCCGGCCGCGACGGCGACGTCGTCGTGTGGAGCGGAGACCCGCTCGACGTCGGCTCGACCGTCGAGCGCGTGCACATCCTCGGACGCGAGGTCTACCGGGTCGAGAACGGCGCGCCGATCGTGGCGGATCGGTGGGCCGGGCGATGAGCGCGTCGACGCCCGAGTCGCTGCGTGCGGACGCCGCCGGACTCGCCGAAGGTCTCGTCGCGCTTCGACGCCGTCTGCATCGCGAACCCGAGGTGGGCTTCGACCTGCCGCGCACCCAGGCGGCGATCGTCGAGGCGCTCAAGCCGCTCGACCTCGAGATCCGCCTGGGCGAGCGCCTCAGTTCCGTGACCGCCGTCCTCCGCGGCGACCGGCCCGGCCCCTCGGTGCTGCTGCGGGCGGACATGGACGCGCTCATGATCCCCGAGGAGACCGGCCTCGAGTTCGCGTCGCGGAACGGTGCGATGCACGCCTGTGGTCACGATCTGCACGTCGCCGGTCTCGTCGGCGCGGCCCGGCTGCTCGCGGCTCGGCGGTCCGAGATCAGCGGTTCCGTCGTCTTCATGTTCCAGCCCGGGGAAGAAGCGGGCGGGGGCGCGCCCCTGATGATCGACGAGGGAGTTCTCGACGCGGCCGGGCAGCGCGTCGAGGCGGCCTACGGCATCCATGTCCTCCCCGGCGCGCCCGGCACGTTCTCCACGCGTCCCGGTCCGCTCATGGGCGGCGCGAACGTGCTGCGCGTGCGGGTCGCCGGACGCGGCGGACACGGTTCACGCCCTCACGAAGCGGTGGACCCGGTGCCGGTGCTCGCGGAGATCGTGCTCGCGCTTCAGTCGTACGTCACCCGTCGCGTCTCCGTGTTCGATCCGGTCGTCATCTCGGTGGCGAAGCTCTCGGCGGGCGAGGTGCTGAACGCGATCCCGGATGACGCCGAGCTCGGCGGGACGGTGCGCACCATGTCGAAGGCGTCGTCCGAACGCCTGGCCACGGAGTTGCCCGCGCTCGCGACGCGTATCGCGGAGGCCCATGGCTGCCGCGCCGAGACGGAGTTCGAGATCGTCTATCCCGTCACCGTCAACGATGCGGAGCGTGCCGAAACGGCCCTGCAGACGCTGTCCGAGACCTTCGGGGCCGACCGCGTGCAGCGGCTCGAGTCGCCCATCATGGCCTCGGAGGACTTCTCGTTCGTGCTCGACGAGGTGCCCGGAGCATTCGTGTTCCTGGGGGCGACGCCCTCTCACGTCGACCCGGCGCAGGCCGAGATGAATCACTCGCCTCGTGCGCTCTTCGACGACGGCGTGCTCGCCGACCAGGCTGTGGCACTGGCCGCGCTCGCGCTGCGACACGTCGCGGCCCGGGGCTGAGCGCCCTCGGCGTATCGACCTCCTGCCGCCCGCCTGCGGCGCCGACGACACGCGGCAGACCGCCGCCGCGTCGGCGCCGCAGGGGTCAGGACCTCCGCAGCAGTTCGGCGGCGAGGGCGAGGAAGCGGTCGTTCTCCTCGGTCGTGCCGATGGTGACGCGCAGCCCGTCCGTGCCGTACGCCCGGAGGATCACCCCGCGCTCCTCGAACGCGGCGGCCATGGCGGGGCCGTCCGGCATCGGCATGAACACGAAGTTGGCCTGGCTGGGCACAACGGGCACGCCCAGGTGGATCAGTTCGTCGGTCACGCGGGTGCGCTCCTCGACGACGTGTGCGATGCGCTGCTTGATCTCGACGTCGGCCTCGGGGGCCAGCGCGGCGAGGGCGCCGGCCTGAGCCAGGGTGGAGACCGAGAATCCGACGATCGCCTTCCTGATCAGCTCCGCCGTCTCCGGCCGCGTCACGCAGTATCCCACCCGCAGTCCGGCAAGGCCGTACGCCTTGGAGAACGTGCGCAGCACAGCGAGGTTGGGCCGCTCGGCGACGAGGTCGATGCCGCACGGCGAGCCGGGGTCGGTGACGAAGTCCCAATAGGCCTCGTCCAGCACGAGCAGCACGTCATCGGGCAGCGCGTCGAGCAGCCGGTCCAGCTCGGTGCGGGACACCACGGTGCCGGTCGGGTTGTTCGGGTTGCACACGATCACCATCCGGGTCCGGTCGGTCACCGCCGCCGCCATCGCGGTCAGGTCGTGGGTGTGCCGGCCGTCCAGCGGGACCGTGACCCCGGTCGCCCCCGAGACCGCGGTCACGATCGGGTAGCTCTCGAAGGCCCGCCACGCGTGCAGGATCTCGTCGCCGGGGCCGGCGATGACCGAGGCCAGAACCTGGAGCAGCGCGCCGGAGCCGTTGTCCACGACCACCTGCGACGGATCCACGCCATGCCGCCTCGCGAGCGCCTCGGTCAACTCCACCCGGTGGAAGTCGGGGTAGCGGTTCAACGTGGCGGCGGCCCGCGAGATCGCGTCCACCACGGCTGGCAACGGTCCGAACGGCATCTCGTTCGAAGAGAGCTTGACCTGGGGGCGGCCCGCCACGGGAGCCCGGCCCGGTTTGTAGGCGGCCAACTCGTCGATGGCGGCGCGGTGCTTGACGGTCATCTCACTCCTCTTACGGCAGGACGAAATCACGTAAATCTATATAATGGTTTTGGTTGGGCCGCAAGACACGGAAGGGGCCGGCGCCTGTCAGGCGCCGGCCCCTTCCGGGTGGGCGAGGTCAGCGGTCGTCGCGCGTCAGACCGCGGTGGCGCAGTGCCATGGCCTCGGCGCCACGCTGGTCGCCCCGGATGACCGCTTCGACCAGGTCGACGTGCACCTGGAGCCGGTCGGCCGAGCCCTTGCGGAAGTCCTCCGCGGTTATGGCGGAGGACAGATCCCTGCTGATGTAGTCGACCAGCCGGGTGTACATGGTCCGCAGCAGGATGTTGGGGGAGATCAGGGCGAGCCGGCGGTGCAGGTCCCAGTTGCAGCGCTGCGCTTCGGCCGCGTCCGGCCAGGACCGCCGCAGCTGCTCGAGCATCTCGGTCAGCTCGTCGATGTCCTGTTCGGTGCGGTGGGCGGCCGCGTCGAGCGCCACCTCCTGGTCGAGCACGTCCAGGACGGCCAGGCAGTGCTTCACCGACGCGCCGTCGGCGCCGATCTGCAGCATGTCGTGACCGAGCCGGACCAGCGGGGACTGCTCGGCGACGAAGATGCCGCCACCCGGCCCTGGGCGCACGTCCAGAACGCCGCGCAGCCGCAGCACACGGATCGCCTCGGCCAATGTCGCGGGCGCGACTCCGAACTGCTGGCGGAGGTCGTCCTTGGTGCCCAGGCGGTGGCCTGGCGCGAGGTGGTTGCGGCGGATCGCGTTTTCGAGGCGCTCGACCAGCGTCTCGGCGATCGACGACCGCGCGTCGCTGCGGTCGAAGGTCACCTGGGTGACCGCGTCTGCATCGTACATTCCGGCTTCTCTCTGGGGCGGCGACCCGTCAACTGTAGATCGTTCGCCGTGTCGTCGGGGCGTCGTTCACGCGTCCTCGATCCATAGAAACCATACAAATGGTTGACACTCTCCCTCAACAGACATAACCATATACATGATTTACGGGATCGGCTCGGGCCTCCCTCACGGCCATCGGGGACGCCCCCGTGCCGGTCCGGCTGGTCGTCCACGAGATACGGCCGTTCGCCCCGCCTGGTCCTCGACCGATGAACTTCCCTAAGGAGATACATGGACATGACGGGCGGCGAGGCTCTCGCCCGTTCGCTGGCGGCCAACGGCGTCAGCCAGATCTTCGGCATCCCCGGCGTGCAGCTCGACCACGCCGCGGACGCGCTCTACCACGCGAGCGACGACATCGCCTTCACTGGCGTGCGTAACGAGCAGGCCGCCACCTACATGGCCGACGGCTACGCACGCTCCACGGGCCGGCCCGGCGTCGCGATGGTGGTGCCGGGCCCGGGCATGCTGAACGGCCTGGCCGGCCTCGCCACCGGGTACGCCTGCTCCTCACCGCTGCTCTACCTCTGCGGGCAGATCGACTCGACGGCGATCGGCAGAGGACTCGGCGCGCTGCACGAGATCCCCGACCAGAGCGGCATCCTGCGTTCGCTCACCAAGTGGAGCGGCCTGGCGGAGCGTCCCGAGGACATCCCGGGCCTGGTCCACCGCGCGTTCTCCGAGATGCGCTCGGGAAGGCCCCGGCCGGTCGGCCTGGAGATCCCCCCTGACGTGCTCGCCGCGCGGGCCGACGTCCAGATCCCCGGCGCCGCCCCGCACGCGCCCGCCGTTCCTGACCAGAAGCTGATCGACGCCGTGGCCGAGCTGCTGCGCGGCTCCCGCCGGCCGTTGATCTACGCGGGCGGCGGCGTGATCGCCGCCGACGCCTCGGAGGAGCTGCGCGAGCTGGCGGAGATCCTGCACGCGCCGGTCGTGGTGAGCGAGAACGGCCGTGGCGCGATCTCCGCCAGGCACCCGCTCGCGTTCGACGCGCTCGCGTTCCGCCGGCTGCGCGAGGACGCCGACGTCGTGATCGCGGTCGGCACCCGCTTCGTGACCGCGTTCAGCGCCCAGGTGAACACGGCCGGGGCCCGGCTGGTCCTGATCAACGCCGAGGCCGCCGATCTCGGCGAGCCTCGCACCCCGGACCTCGCCGTGCTCGGCGACGCCCGGCTGGCGCTCGCCGCGCTGGCCGAGGAGCTGCGCGGCGAGGACCGCGAGTCCCGCACGGCCGAGTTCGAGGCGGCGCGGGGCTGGCTGGAGGAGCAGTACGCCGACATCGCCCCGCAACGGGCCTACCTGCGGGCGATCCGCGCCGCGCTGCCGGACGACGGCGTCCTGGTCAGCGAACTGACCCAGGTCGGCTACGCCGCCAACGTCTGCTTCCCGGTCTATCAGCCGCGCACATACCTGACCCCGGGATACCAGGGCACGCTGGGGTACGGCTTCGCCACCGCGCTCGGCGCCAAGGCGGCCGACCCGGACCGGCCCGTAATCTCCGTCACCGGCGACGGAGGTTTCTCCTGGACGCTCCAGGAGCTCTCCACCGCGAAGAAGTACGGCCTGGCCACAGTCACGGTCGTGTTCAACGACGGTTTCTTCGGCAACGTCCGGCGGATCCAGCGCAACCGCTTCGGCGCCCGCTACTTCGCCACCGACCTGGTCAACCCCGACTACGTCAAGCTCGCCGACTCGTTCGGCATCGCCGCCGCCCGGGCGACCGGCCCCGATGAGCTGGAGGCGGTGCTGAAGGAGGCGCTGGCCGCCGACGAGCCCGTGCTCGTCGACGCGCCCGTCGGGGAGTTCCCCGGCCCCTGGCACCTGATCCACGAGGGCGTGCCGCGCCCCGAGCCGCTGGAGAAGCCGTGATCGAGCGCAACGACCTGCTGATCGGCGGCGAGTGGACCGCCGCGCGCGGCGACGCCCTCGGCGCTTCCGGCGCGATCGACGTGGTCGACCCGGCCACCGACCAGGTGGTGGGACGTGTCCCGATCGCGTCGGCCGAGGACGTCGACGCCGCGGTCCGGGCCGCCGCCGCGGCGTTCCCGGCCTGGTCCCAGGTGCCGATGACCGAGCGGGTCGCGCTGGTCGAGCGGATCAGGGCCGGTGTCGAGGCGCGGCGGGAGGAACTGGCCGGGCTGCTCACGCTCCAGATGGGGACGCCCATCACGTTCGCCAGGCAGGCGCAGCTCGGCGTCACGCTGGCCGACCTCGACGAGATCGTCAAGGCCGGACGTGACTACGCCGCCGAGGAGGTCGTCGGCGGCGCCCTGGTGGTGCGTGAGCCCGCCGGCGTGGTCGCCGCGATCACTCCGTGGAACTTCCCGCTGCACCAGATCGCGCTCAAGGTGGGCGCGGCCCTGGTGGCCGGGTGCACGGTCGTGCTGAAGCCGAGCGAGCTGACCCCGCTGGACGCCTACGTCTTCGCCGAGATCGTGCAGGCCGCCGGCGCGCCCGCCGGCGTGTTCAATCTGGTGCCGGGCGACGGGCCGGTCACCGGTGAAGCGCTCGTCGCGCATCCCCTGGTGGACGTCGTGACGCTGACCGGATCCGTCCGGGCGGGAGCGCGGGTGGCCGAACTGGCCGCCCCCACGATCAAGAAGGTCACGCTGGAGCTCGGCGGGAAGTCGGCCGGAATCGTGCTCGACGACGCGGACCTCGCGTCCGTCGTCCCGCAGGCGGTCGGCGGGTGCTTCGCGAACGCGGGGCAGATCTGCGCCGCGCTGACCCGGCTGCTCGTCCCCGCACACCTGCTCGACGAGGTCGAACGGCTCGCGATCGAGGCGGCGTCCGGGTGGGTGCCCGGGCCGCCCTCCGACCCGGCGACCCGGATCGGCCCGCAGGCGTCGCGGCGGCAGCAGCGGATCGTCCAGGACTACATCCGCGCCGGCATCGAGGAGGGCGCGCGGCTCATCGTGGGCGGCGCGGCGACAGAGGGGCCGGGCGCCTACGTCTCCCCGACGGTCTTCTCCGGCGTGCGCCCGGAGATGACGATCGCACGTGAGGAGATCTTCGGCCCGGTCCTTTCGATCATGAGCTACGCCACGGAGGACGAGGCGGTCGCCATCGCCAACGACTCCGACTACGGGTTGTCCGGTGGCGTGTGGTCGGCGGACCCGGCCAGGGCCCTGGCGGTGGCCCGCCGCCTGCGCACCGGGATGGTGAGCATCAACGGGGCGGGACTCAACGTCGCGGCGCCCTTCGGCGGCTACAAGCGGTCGGGCATCGGCCGCGAGTGCGGACGCTACGGCATCGAGGAGTTCCTGGAGACCAAGGCCGTGGTCGGCCTGCCCGAAGGCGTCGCCTGAAGCGTCACCGCTCACGTGACGGGTCGTACCGCGGTTCTCCCATAGGGGCCGCGGGATCAGAAATCATCTCTTTCGTTTGGTTGGAGCCGGTATGGCAGAAGTGCGGATCACCGGACTGGTGAAGCGCTTCGGGGACGTCACCGCGGTACGGGACGTCGAGCTGACGATCGCCGACGGCGAGTTCCTGACGCTGCTCGGCCCGAGCGGCTGCGGCAAGACGACCACGCTACGCTGCCTCGCCGGACTGGAGACGCCGACCGGTGGCGAGATCGCCATCGGAGGCGACACCGTCTACTCCGCCGCGCGCGGCGTGTGCGTGCCGCCGGAGCGGCGCCGCGTGGGGATGGTGTTCCAGAGCTACGCGCTCTGGCCGCACCTGACGGCCGGCGCCAACGTCGGCTACCCGCTCCGCGCGGCCCGGATGGCAGCGGCCGAGCGCAGGGCGAGGGTGGCCGAGATGCTGAAGGCGGTCGGCCTGGCCGACTTCGCCGGGCGCTATCCGGGTGAGCTGTCCGGCGGGCAGCAGCAGCGGATCGCGCTCGCCAGGGCGATGGCCGGACACCCCCGGCTCATGCTCTTCGACGAGCCGCTGTCGAACCTCGACGCCAAGCTGCGGGTCGGCATGCGTACCGCGATCCGCAGGCTCCAGCGGGAGATCGGCACCACCGCCGTCTACGTCACGCACGACCAGGAAGAGGCGATGGCGCTCTCGGACCGGGTCGTGGTGATGAGCGAGTCGGTGATACAGCAGGAGGGCACGCCCCGTGAGGTCTACACGCGCCCGGCCAACCGGTTCGTCGCGGACTTCATGGGGTTCGAGAACATCTTCGACGGGACCGTGGGGGAGGCGGACGCCACAGGGTTCGCCTTCCACCCGTCCCCGGGCGGGCCGCCCCTGAGGGTCGCCGGGCCGCCGCCGGGCCCGTCCGGTTCCGCCGTCGAGGTCGCCGTACGGGCCGCCCACGTGCGGGTGGTCCCGGGAGGGGCGGCGGGCGAGGAGCCCGGCGTGCGCCGGGCCGTGGTCCGCGACGCTGTCTACCTCGGCGGGCGGACCGAGCTGACGGTGGACGCGGAGGGACTGCCGATCACCGTGTCCGTGCCGCACGGGCCCGGCGCCGGGCACGCGTACGCACCCGGGGACGGGCACGAGGACGACGGCGTCCGGGTTCCCGGCACCGGGGAGCGGATCGCGGTCACGCTGAGCGCGGGGCACGCCGTGGTGCTCGGGATGGCCGGAATCTCGGCCGGGGTGGCCGCATGACCGCCGACGGCCGCGCGACCGCCGGGGCGCCGCCGTACCCCGGCGTGCCGCGCGGCCTCCCCGGCCGCCTGATCGCGCGGGCGCGGGGGATCGGCCCGGGCGCGTGGGCGCTGGCGGCGCTCTGCACGGTGCTCTTCGTGTGGCCGGTCTCGATGATCGTGGTCGCCGCCTTCCACGACGGCCTGATCAGCGACCCGGGCGGGACCTGGACGGCCGGACCTCTGGTCGAGACGCTCTCCGACCCCGGCACGCTCGCCGTGCTCGGCCAGTCGGTCCTTCTCGCGAGCGTCGTGTCGGTGCTGTCGATGCTGATCGCGGCGGTCTTCGCCTGGATGGTCGCCCGCACCGACGTGCCGCTGCGCGGGCTGGTGACGCCGTTGATGCTGCTCACCATGGTCAGCCCGAACCTGTTCTTCGCGATCTCCTGGGACATGCTCGGCAACCCGCGGGTGGGCCTCATCAACCAGGTCATCATGGCGATGACCGGGGCGGAGCGAGGGCCGATCGACATCACGTCGTGGCCCGGCCTGATCTTCGTGTGTGTGCTCAAGGCGGTCGGGTTCAACTACTTCCTGATCCTCGCGCCCTTCCTCGCCATGGACCGGTCGCTGGAGGAGGCCTCGCTGGTCTCGGGGATGGGAAAGATCCGCACGTTCTTCCGGGTTCACGTGCCGCTGCTCGCCCCCGCGCTGCTGGGAGCCCTGCTGCTGGCGTTCGTGAGTTTCCTGGAGGCGTTCGACTTCCCGCAGATCATCGGGCTCCCCGCGGGAATCCGGGTGTTCTCCACCGAGATCTACCGCTACATCAGCGGTGACGCCGGCGGCCGGTACGCCGAGGCCAGCAGCCTCGCGCTGGTGCTCATGGTGATCATCGTGGTGCTGATCGCGGTGCAGTCCCGGGTGCTGGGCAGGAAGCGCTACACCACGATGAGCGGCAAGTCCTACCGCACGGAGCGATGGTCGCTCGGTCCGGTGCGCTGGCTGGGCACGGCGATGATCGCGCTGCACGCGCTGCTCGCCCTGGTGTTGCCGCTGATCCAGCTCTACATCGGCAGCTTCCAGTCCTTTTTCGGGCTCTACGACAACTGGACGCTCGACAACTACCGCAGGGTGCTCGACGACCCGGACACGGTCAGCGCGATCACCACCACCTTCGGCCTGGCCTTCGTCGGAGGGTTCGCGACCATGCTCCTGTGCGTGGTGCTCGCCTGGGTGATCAGGACGCGGCCCGGCCTGCTCAGCCGCTACATGGGCGGCGCGCTCTGGGTGACCGTCACGGTGCCCGGGATCGTGCTCGGCATGGGGATCATGTGGTCGTTCCTCTCGGTCCCCGGCCTGAACCAGCTGTACGCCACCGTCTGGATCATGCTGATCGGCCTGGTCATCGCCGCGGTCCCGGTCGCGGTACGCACCGCGGAGGGCTCGGTCGCGCAGATCCCGGCGGAGTTCGAGGAGGCCGCCAGGGTCTCCGGGGCCGGTCGCGTGCGCGCCTTCCTCGGTCTGATCCTGCGCCTGCTCATCCCCAGTTTCGGGTACGGCTGGCTCGTCGCGGCCATCCTCATCTCCGGCAACCTCGCCGTCCCGCTTCTGCTGGCCTCACCCGACGTCGCGACCGTGGCGATCGAGGTCCTGAACCTTAACCGATCGGGGGACACCGCCACCGCGGCCGCCCTGTTCGGGTTGCTGCTCGCCGTTTGGGGAGTGCTTGCCGTACTCGCTCTGTCGGCCCGCGCGTTGGGCCGGCGCCTCAAGGAGAACCGATGAAGCACCTGTTCAGGGCGGCCTGCACGCTGGCCGCCGCGGTCTCGCTCTCGCTGACGGCGGCCTGCGGCGGATCCGCCGGCACGTCTGTGGGGGCCGACGAACTCGACCTCGCGCCGCTGAAGGTGGACGCGGCCACGGCCGCCCACCTGAAGGACCTCTACACCAAGGCCACGGACAGCGGCGACACGAAGATCGTCGGATACATGCAGGGCTGGGAGCAGTACCAGAAGGTGTGGGACGCCTTCCAGAAGCGCTTCCCCGGGATCACCACCAAGGGCCTGGCGGTCAACGGACCCGAGCTGACGACCAAGCTGTCCGCCGAGCGCTCCTCCGGCAAGCACGTCGGCAGTCTGCTCGGCGGTCCCGACTTCCAGCGCAAGGACGTGCTGAAGCCCCTGGACCTGCCGGCGGCCAAGACGTTGGCTGCCGCCTACCGCGAAGACGCGGGCATCTTCTACGCGCCGACGACCACGGTCTGGGGCATCGAGTACAACTCGGACAAGGTGACCGGCGCCGACGTGCCCAAGAAGTGGTCCGACCTGCTGGACCCGAAGTGGAAGGGCCGGATCGTGGCGGGTGACGCCACCACGCCCAGCGCCACCTCCGGCACGCTCATCCGGTTGTACGGCGCGCACGCCATCGACGACGCCTGGCTGGACCGGCTGAAGGCGCAGGACGTCACGTTCAAGTCGTCACTGGAGATCGCCGACCAGTCGGTCGCGCGTGGCGAGTTCGACATCCTGCTCACCACGCTGTCGGACTTCTACTTCCCGTCCAAGAGGAAGGGCGCACCGATCGGGTTCGCCTTCCCGCTGGAGGACGGGAACGTGTCGACCCCGACCTACTTCGCCGCGCTCAAGGACGGCGCCGCCCCCGAGGCCACCGAGCTGCTCATGAACTGGCTGTTCACGGCGGAGGCGCAGCAGGCGTTCGCCGGGATCGACGCGCTGCCCACGATGCCGGGCGCGCCCGCGGTCCAGGGCCTGGTCCCGCTCGACCAGGTGAAGCTGCTCGACATCCCCGGCCCGGAGGAGATCACCTCTCTCTGGGACCCGATGACGGCCAAGTTCAAGGACGTCTTCGGCACCCCCAAGGGCTGAGCCGCGCCGGCCCGGGGGCCGCGACGACGCGATCAGCGACCGACTTGCCGGTCTTTGTCGGCTGCTTGAACGCCACCGGCCTGAGATACTGGATGCACCATGTCTGTTGCACGAGCTGTTCCACGCCGGCGCTCAGCCGTCGACGCTGTCGCGTCCGAGATCGAAGACGGCATCACCGAGGGACGGCTCCGGGTGGGCAGCAGACTCGGCACCCGCGCGGAGCTCGCCGGTAGATACGGTGTGGCGCCGACGACCATCGCCGAGGTGGTGCGCGTCCTCGAGGCCAAGGGACTGATCACGACCCGCACCGGCCCCCAGGGCGGAGTCTTCGTCGCCCAGCGGACGGCGCAGGCCGTGATCGGTAACGGATTCCTGAACCTCCAGGACGTGACGAGCACCGCGATCGACTGCGTCCGGGTGATCGACGCGCTGGAGCCGGCCGTCGCGCAGGCGGCGGCCGAGCACCGGTCCGCGGCTGACGCCGAAGACCTCAACCTGATCCTCGAGAAGCTCCGCACGACATGGGGTGACCGGGTCGCCGGCCTGCGTACCAACTGGCGCCTGCACCGCCGGATCGCGGAGATCGTGCCCAACCCCGTCCTGAAGACGGTCTACCTCAATCTGCTGGCGTACGTGGAGTCACACGACGACTTCTATGTCGCCGATGACGGCATCCCGCCCAACTCCGGGATCCGGCTCGAGATCCATGAGGAGTTGGTCGCGGCGATCGTGGCGGGAGACCGGATCGCCACCGCGGATGCCGTCAGGCGCCATCAGACCGTCTACGACGACTTCCACGTCGTCGAGGCTCCCTGACGGGACGCTCCTCGAGACGCCGCGCGGGCGACCGCCTCGTCGATCGCGGACAGGTCGAGTCCCACCAGGCCCTCAGACGGGTCGACCCGGACGACGACGCCGCCCGGATCGTCGGGCAGCGGCTCCAGATCGACGACCGGGTCGTCGATCCACACCCAGGGCCGGCCACCGGCGTACTGCCGGATGGCGGCGAGCTTGTTGAACTGCAACGGCAGGTAGGGCCACGGGGTGGCCGGGAGGCCGAGAACGTCGGCCAGCGCGAGGTGGGCGTTCGGTCCCCATTCGGAGGCCCAGACGATGCTGTAGCGCTGGGCGAGGTGGGCGACGGCCTCGCGGGTGCCATCGGGCACCCGGAGGTCGCGCGCCCACTTTCCTCGCGCAGACAGATGCTCGACGCGGGCCGGGACGCGCGCCTCGCCCTCGAGGACGACGACGCCGTCGACGCCGAGCACGGCCAGCGGTGTCTCGGAAGAGACGGCCGCCGGCGTGTACTTGGCCAGGAGCGCGACGGAGTCAGGCATCCACGAGTCCCTCCGCCAGTGCTTCTTCCGGGGTGAGGAAGAAGTTGCCGCCGGTGATGGTGACGACCTCGTCGGCGGGGTCGCGGATCACGCCGGCCGGGTCGTCGCCGGCGGCGACGGCGCGGATCTGCTTGGCCATCATCCGGCGCAGCATCGCCACGCCCTGGTCGGTGGTGGTGAGGTGGTCCTCGGAGTGCAGCGAGATCGGTCCCTGGCTCTTCTGCGCCTCGTAGTCACCGGGCATGCGCCGGTGCTCCTCCTCGGTGAGCTCGGCCCACGGCTTGCCGCCGAAGGTGGAGCGCAGCTTGACCAGGAAGTCGGGGTCCTCGTGGACCGCGAGGGTGAAGATGCGGAAGGTGGTGTCGTCCTCGGGCACGACCCACCCGATCAGATTGGTCTGGCCGGGCGTGAGCCGGGGGCTGGGCACGACACGGAGGTTGGGGAACATCACCTCGGTCCGGCGGCGCAGCGCCCGCTTGTCGTCGAGTTTCCTGATCTGCGTCGAGCGGACCCCGACCGGTGTGTACTCGAACGTGACCTCGGGGATCACGGCCATCTCCGGGGTGAACTGCTCGCCGCTGAACCGCGCGTGCAGGATCGGCACGTGGAAGGGGTCCATCACGTTCTCCCAGTGCTGCAGCCAGTTGAAGTCCAGCACCTCGGGCCCGCCGCCGCCGACGCCGGCGTCGTTGACGATGAGATGACAACCGTCGGGGATGTTCTCGAAGACGTCGTAGCGGGGCAGGACGGGCTTCTTGTCCGCGGGCCCCATGTAGGCCCACACCAGTCCGTACAGCTCCTGCACGGGATACCAGGGCTGACGGACCTTGTCGCGGTGCCGGCCGAGGTCGGGTTCGCAGGGCTGCTCCAGGCAGTGCCCGGTCGGATCGAAGACCCAGCCGTGGTAGCAGCAGCGGATGCCGTCCTCTTCCACCCCTCCGTAGTAGAGCGAGGCGCCGCGGTGGATGCATCGCGGATGCAGCAGGGCGGGCTTGCCGCGGCCGGTGCGGAAGAGGATGAGCTCCTCGCCCAGCACCTTGACGCGGCGCGGGGTGGTGGTCACCTTCTCGGCCTTCGAGATCGGATGCCAGTATCGGCGCATCACCTCCCCGTACGGCGTGCCGGGGCCGACCTGGGCGAGCTCGTTGAGCGGCCCGCCGAGTTTCAGCCCGTAGGCGGTTCCTGTGTCGAGTGCGGCTTCGGTGGCGGGGGTTGTTGTCGCGTCAGACATCGAGTTCCAGCTCTTCTGTCAGGGCCCGCGAGACGCAGACCATCATCGTGTCGTTTGCTTGCTTCTCCGCGTCGGTGAGGATCGAGTCGCGGTGGTCGACCACGCCGTTGAGCACGGCCAGCTCACAGGTGCCGCAGACGCCCTCGCGGCAGGAAGACGGGAGGTCGATGCCGACACTCGCCAGGGCGTCGAGAACGCTCTGGTCGGGCTCGACCGTCATAGACTGCTGCGAGCGCGCGCAACGCACCACGAAACTCCCTTGGCGCAACGGCTCACTCAACGGCTTGGCCTGGAAGCGCTCCACTCTGACCTCGCGCCCGAGGTCGCGCGCGTGCTGCTCCACCTCGACCAGCATCCGTTCGGGGCCGCAGCAGTAGACGGCCGCCGACGGGTGCGCTCGCGCGACGGCATCGCGCAGGTCGAGACGCTGTCCCTCGTCCGAGGCGAACACGTGAACGGTCCCGGTGCCGTTGCCGTCGCCGAGCTCGTCACGGAACGGGATGGCGTGGCGCGAACGGACGGCGAGGTGCAGAACCCAGGGTCTCCCCTCGGCGGCGGCACGCCGCATCATCGGGAGGAGCGGGGTGATGCCGATGCCGCCCGCGAGGAAGACATAACGCGGGGCGTCGACGAAGGGGAACGTGCTGCGCGGCGCGCTCACCTTCAGGATCTCGCCGACCCGAAGCCGTTCGTGGACGTGCTTCGACCCGCCGCGGCCGCCGTGCTCGAGAGCAACGGTGATCCGGTAGGACGAACTGTCGGCGGGATCACCGCTGAGGGAGTACTGCCGGAGCAGGCCCGGCGCCAGTTCGACGTCGACGTGAGCGCCCGGCGCCCACGCCGGAAGAGCGGCCCCGTCGTCCGAGGCGAGCACGACGGACACGATTCCCGCCGCTTCCCAATGCAGTGTGACGACACGTAGGGCCAGGGACGGCGGCTGCGCCTTCGCGCCGGTTTCAAGCGGTCGGTCGAGCTGCATCGCCGTCATCGAAGCGGCCCACCAACGAAGAGCCCGCTGAGATCGGCGGGCAGCCCCACGGCGCCCGTCGCGAGTCCGACGCCGGGCGCTTCGATAGCACTCTGATTCATCGTGTCCTTCCAGTCCACGGCAGCGTCACCAGTCACAAGGAGACGTGGCAGCGGCCACGATAGTGCATATTAGACATGTTTAATAGGGTTGATCTGTGGCTGTGCTGTCACTGCGGGCCTATTCAGCATGTTGAATAGGTTCAACCGGTTCCATTCTGATGCGAGATCGTATATGGTGCGTGGCGATCGACCGCGGCGCCGTGACCTGCGCCGCTCCGGCTGGTAGCGGGGGAGGTGGCGCGCGTGGCCCACGGCACGATGGCGGGGCGATGGCCGCTCGCCCGTCCGAACCGCGCCCGTCCGAACCGTGCTCGACCGAACCGTGCCCGTCCGAACCGTGCCCGTCCGAACCGTGCCCGTCCGAACCGTGCCCGGCTGGCCGCGACGGAGCCCGCGCGATGACCGCCGGGCCCCTGGTGGCCGACCTCCGGACTCCCGTCACCCCTCGGCCGGAACGTCAGTTGCTCCGGCTGCTCGGCCCTGCCTTCGTCGCCGCGATCGCCTACGTCGATCCCGGTAACGTCGCCGCGAATCTGTCCGCCGGGGCGAAGTACGGCTACCTGCTGGTGTGGGTCCTCGTCCTCGCGAACGCGATGGCGGTCCTGGTCCAATATCTGTCCGCGAAGCTGGGACTGGTCACGGGGCGCACGCTCCCCGAGATTCTCGGTGACCGACTGTCACGACCGGCGCGTCTGCTCTATTGGGCGCAGGCCGAGGTCACCGTGGCCGCCACCGACCTCGCGGAGGTGATCGGCGGTGCGATCGCCCTTGAGATTCTGCTGGGTCTGCCCCTTCCGGTGGGCGGCATCCTCGTCGGCGTGCTCTCGACGGTCATGCTCGAACTGCAGTCCCGCCATGGCCAGCGGGCTTTCGAGATACTCGTCATCGGCCTGCTGGCAGTGATCGCGATCGGATTCGCCGGCGGCTTGCTGGTGAGCCCCGTGGACTGGTCCGGCGCGGCCGGCGGCCTGGTTCCCCGGCTGGACGGGTCGCCCACGGTGCTGCTGGCCGCCGGCATGATCGGTGCGACCGTCATGCCGCACGCGGTCTACCTCCACTCGAGCCTGGTGCGCGATCGTCATGGCTTCCACGAGGATCCGCGACGTACGAGGCGGCTGCTGAAGGTCACGCGCTACGACGTCGTGGGCGCTCTCGTCGTCGCCGGCGGCGTCAACGTCGCCATGCTGCTACTCGCGGCAGCGGCTCTGCGGGGCGTGGCCGACGTCGACACGATCCAGGGGGCCGCGCGCGCCATCACCGCCCATCTCGGAGTCGTCCCAGGTCTCGTCTTCGGAGTGGGTCTGCTCGCCTCCGGGCTGGCGTCCACCTCCGTGGGAAGCCATGCGGGAGCGGCGGTCATGGACGGCCTTCTCCACGTCCGGGTGCCCCTCCTCCTGAGACGGGTCGCGACCCTTGTCCCCGCGCTGATCGTGCTGGGGCTCGGCGTCGATCCGACCTGGACCCTCGTCCTCACCCAGGTGGTGCTCTCGGTGGGAATCCCGTTCGTGCTCGTGCCGCTCGTCTGGTACACGAGCCGGCGTCGCGTCATGGGCGACTTCGCCAACGGTCCCGCGCTTCGTGCCGTCAGTGGCGTGGTTTGCGCGGCCGTCGCGGCGTTGAACGTCCTCCTGATCCTCATGGTCGTCACCTAGTCGAACTCGCCATATCGGAACGCATGAAGTCGTAAATGTACGTAACGGAGAGTAACTTTGCTGCAGCAAGAACAGATCGAGCGGATCGCCGACGAGCTGCTCGCCGCCGACCGTGAGCGGAGCGTCGTGCCGCTCCTGACCGCGCGCAACCCCGGGATGGAGATCGAGGACTCCTACGCCGTCCAGGCGCTGTGGGCCAGGCGCAGGGTCGAGGCGGGCCACAGGATCGTCGGCCACAAGATCGGCTTGACCTCCAAGGCGATGCAGGCCGCCACCGGGATCACCGAGCCCGACTACGGGGTGATCTTCGACGACATGGTCTTCGAGAACGGTGCCGCGATCCCGTTCGACGACTTCTCCAACGTGCGCATCGAGGTCGAGCTGGCCTTCGTGCTGGACAAGCCGCTCACCGGCCCGGCCTGCACCTTGTTCGACGTGCTCGACGCCACCAGGTACGTCGTCCCTGCCTTGGAGATCCTCAACTCCCACATCGAGCTGCAGGGCCGGACCATCGTCGACACCATCAGCGACAACGCGGCGATGGGCGGGATGGTCGTCGGCGGGCGCCCTGTCGCGGTCGACGCGGTCGACCTGCGCTGGGTGAGCGCCCTGCTCTACAAGAACCAGACGATCGAGGAGACCGGGGTCGCCGCGGGTGTGCTCAATCACCCGGCCACCGGCGTGGCCTGGCTCGCCAACAAGCTCGCCCAGCACGGGACCACGCTCGAGGCCGGGGAGATCATCCTGGCCGGTTCGTTCACCCGTCCGGTGTGGGTGGAGCGCGGCGACACCGTCCACGCGGACTACGGCGACCTGGGGGCGATCACGTGCCGCTTCGAGTAGACCCGACCTTCCGCGACGCTCTCACCGCGGCCCGCCGGCCGCTGATCGGCATGTGGGTGTGCAGCGGCAGCCCGCTGGTCGCCGAGATCTGTGCCGGTAGCGGACTCGACTGGCTGTTGATCGACGCCGAGCACAGCCCCAACGGCCTGGAGTCCCTGCTCGCCCAGCTGCAGGCCGTCCACGGCTACCCCGTGACCCCGCTGGTGCGCCCGCCGGCCGGCGACCCCGTCGTCATCAAGCAGTACCTCGACCTGGGCGTGCAGAACCTGCTGATCCCGATGGTCGACACCGCGGAACAGGCCGCGGCGACGGTGAGCGCGGTCGAGTACCCGCCGCGCGGCATCCGGGGAGTGGGCAGCGCACTGGCGCGGGGCTCTCGCTGGAACCGGGTCCCCGACTATCTGCGCACCGCCCGCGAGACCATCTCGCTCTATCTCCAGATCGAGTCCGCCGAGGCGGTCGGGAACGTCGAAGCCATCGCCTCCACGCCCGGAGTCGACGGCATCTTCGTCGGACCGTCCGATCTGGCCGCCTCGATGGGCGTGCTCGGAGAGCAGGACCATCCCGAGGTGGTGGCCGCGGTCGAGCACTGCCTCCGAGCCGCCGCGGCGGCCGGCGTCAAGGTCGGCCTCAACGCCTTCGCGCCGGCGCTGGCCAGGCGATACCTCACCGCCGGCGCCGACTTCATCCTCGTCGGCGCCGACGTCCAACTGCTCGCCCGCGGGAGCGAGAGGCTCGCCGCCGAGTTCATCGAGGAGACACCGTGAGCGGGCTCGAACGACCCGGCAAGATCATCGCCCTGCACCTGAACTACCCGTCCCGCATCGCGCAGCGCGGGCGCACCCCGGCGCACCCGTCGTTCTTCCTCAAGCCGACCTCGTCGATGGCCGCGAGCGGCGACGTCATCGAGCGTCCCGCCGGCACGGAGCTCTTGGCGTACGAGGGGGAGGTCGCGTTGATCGTGGGCACCCGGGCGCGCCGGGTCACGCCCGAGGAGGGGTGGGCGTCGATCTCGGGGATCACCGCCGCCAACGACTGGGGCGTCTACGACCTCCGCCTCGTCGACAAGGGCTCGAACCTGCGCAACAAGGGGGGAGACGGGTTCACCCCGCTGGGCCCGGAGGTGATCCCGGCCGCGTCGGTCGACCCCACGGCCCTGCGCGTCCGCACCTGGGTCAACGGTGTGCTCAAGCAGGACGACACGACCGCGGACCTGGTCTTCCCGTTCGGAACGCTCGTGGCCGACCTGTCCCAACTGATCACCCTTGAGCCGGGTGACGTCATCCTGACCGGCACACCGGCCGGCTCCTCCGTGGCCGTCCCGGGCGACGTGGTGGAGGTCGAGGTCGACGCGCCGACCGCCCCCGGTGCGCCCAGCACAGGCCGCCTGATCACCAGGGTGGTCGAGGGGACGACGCCGTTCGCCGAGTACGGCGCGAAGCCCCATGTCGACGATCTGCAGCGCATCGAGGCGTGGGGCGACGCCGAGACGGCGGGTGTCACCGTGCCGGCGCCGTTCGTCCTGACCGACGAGCTGCGCGACAAGCTCTCCTCGGCCGCCGTGGCGACGATCAGCGCGCAGCTGCGCAAGCTGGGCTATCCGCACGCGTCGATCGACGGCGTCCACCCGCTGGTCCCCGGGACGAAGATGATCGGAGTCGCGCGGACCCTGCGCTTCGTCGCGCACCGGCCGGATCTGTTCGAGTCGCACGGCGGCGGCTTCAACGCCCAGAAGCAGGCCTTCGACTCTCTCGCGGAGGGCGAGGTGCTGGTGATCGAGGCCCGCGGAGACGCCACAGCGGGCACCGTCGGCGACGTCCTCGCTCTGCGCGCGAGGACGCTGGGCGCCGCCGGGATCGTCACAGACGGGGCCGCGCGTGACTCGGCCGCCGTCGCCGGCATCGGCATTCCCACGTTCGCCCAGGCCGCGCATCCCTCCGTGCTCGGCAGGCGGCATGTCCCGTGGGAGGTCGACGCCGCGATCACCTGCGGAGGCGCCGCCGTCGTGCCCGGTGACGTCGTCGTCGGCGACGACGACGGAGTGGTCGTCATCCCGCAGCGGCTCGTCGAACGGGTCGCCACCGGAGCCGCCGACCAGGAGGCCGAGGACGCGTGGGTCGCCGCACGGGTGTCGGAGGGTCACCCCGTCGACGGCCTCTTCCCGCTCAACGCCGAGTGGCGCCGGCGCTATCAGGCCTGGCGGGAGGAACAGGCTTGACCCAGACCAGGAGCAAGTCGCAGATCGCGTACGACTGGATCCGCGAGCGGATCGAGACCGGTCGATTCTCGCCCGGATACCGCCTGGTCCTCGACGCCGTCGCGAGGCAGATCGGCGTCAGCACGGTCCCGGTGCGCGAGGCGATCCGCCTGCTCGAGGCGGAGGGCCTGGTGACCTTCGAGCGCAACATCGGTGCCCAGGTCGCCTTCATGCACGAGCAGGAGTACGTGTACACGATGCAGACGCTCGCACTCGTGGAGGGCGCCGCGACCGCGCTGTCGGCACCCCGCATCACCGGGGACCACATCGCCCGGGCCAGAGCGGTCAACGACCAGATGGCCGAGTCCCTGAAGGCGTTCGACCCGCACCGGTTCACCGAGCTCAACCGCGCCTTTCACGCGGTGCTCTTCGAGGAGTGCCCCAATCCGCACATCGTCGACCTCGTCCACCGCGGCTGGAAGCGGCTGACCGTGCTCCGTGACTCCGTCTTCGGCTTCGTGCCCGGTCGCGCGCACGAGTCCGTCGACGAGCACGAGGCGCTCCTACGGCTGATCGAGGCCGGAGAGACACCCCTGACCATCGAACTCGCGGCTCGCGACCACCGGCTCCGCACTCTCGACGCGGTGCTGGCCTACCAGGCCGACCGCCAGCGGCATGCCACGTCCGACGCCGACCGCTGACCCCGATCCACCGAACTCACCCGACCCACTCACCTGCCCAGGAGCAACCATGAGACAGCACGCCCCCGACGGGCTGCCGGATCGCATCCGGCACTTCATCGACGGGAAGTTCGTCGACAGCGTCGACGGCGACACCTTCGACGTGCTCAACCCCGTCACCAACCAGGTCTACATCAAGGCCGCGGCCGGGAAGAAAGCAGACATCGACCTCGCGGTCGCCGCGGCGCAGCGGGCCTTCGACGGCACGTGGCCGAGGCTGCTGCCCCGCCAGCGCTCGCGGGTGCTGCACCGGGTGGCCGACCTGGTCGAGGCGCAGGACAAGCGGCTCGCCGAGCTGGAGACGTGGGACACCGGCCTGCCGATCACGCAGGCGCTCGGCCAGGCCCAGCGCGCCGCCGAGAACTTCCGGTTCTTCGCGGACCTGATCGTCGCTCAGCGCGACGACACCTACAAGGTGCCCGGCCGCCAGGTGAACTACGTGAACCGCAAGCCCAAGGGCGTCGCGGGCCTCATCACGCCGTGGAACACCCCGTTCATGCTCGAGTCCTGGAAGCTCGCCCCCGCGCTGGCCACCGGCAACACCGTGGTGCTCAAGCCGGCCGAGTTCACCCCGCTGTCGGCATCGCTGTGGGCGGAGATCTTCCGCGAGGCGGGCGTGCCTGACGGTGTCTTCAACCTGGTCAACGGCTTCGGCGAGGACGCCGGCGACGCGCTGGTGAAGCACCCCGACGTGCCGCTGATCTCGTTCACGGGCGAGAGCCGCACCGGGCAGATCATCTTCGGCAACGCGGCGCCGCACCTCAAGGGCCTCTCCATGGAGCTCGGCGGCAAGTCGCCGGCCGTGGTCTTCGCCGACGCGGACCTGGAAGCGGCGCTGGACGCGACGGTGTTCGGGGTGTTCTCGCTCAACGGGGAGCGCTGCACGGCCGGCAGCCGCATCCTGGTCGAGCGGTCCGTCTACGACGAGTTCGTGGAGCGTTACGCCGAGCGCGCGAAGAACATCGTGGTCGGCGACCCGCACGACCCCGCGACCGAGGTCGGGGCGCTCGTGCACCCCGAGCACTACGACAAGGTCATGAGCTACGTCGAGATCGGCAAGAACGAGGCCCGTCTCGTCGCGGGTGGTGGCCGTCCGGAGGGCCTCCCCGAGGGCAACTACGTCGCCCCGACCGTCTTCGTCGACGTCAAGCCGGACGCCCGGATCTTCCAGGAGGAGATCTTCGGCCCGGTTGTCGCGATTACCCCGTTCGACAGCGACGAGGAGGCTCTCAAGCTCGCCAACGGCGTCAAGTACGGCCTCGCGGCGTACATCTGGACGAACGACCTCAAGCGCGCCCACACGTTCTCCCAGAGCGTCGACGCGGGCATGGTCTGGCTCAACTCGAACAACGTGCGCGACCTGCGCACCCCGTTCGGCGGCGTGAAGGCCTCCGGCCTGGGCCACGAGGGCGGCTACCGGTCGATCGACTTCTACACGGATCAGCAGGCCGTGCACATCACCCTAAACGAGGCCCACTCGCCGCGCTTCGGCCGCGGACCCGAGGCGGCCACGTCGTTCACGACGCAGAAATGAGCGAGGAAAGCACCGTGACCACCGACATCCCCACCCCGAAGGCTCCGGCGCCCGACATCATCCGGTGCGCGTACATGGAGCTGGTCGTCACCGACCTGCGGAAGTCGCGCGAGTTCTATGTCGACCTGCTCGGTCTCGTCGTCACGAAGGAGACCGAGAACGAGATCTACCTGCGGACGTTCGAGGAGTTCATCCACCACAACCTCGTGTTGCGTCAGGGCCCGGTGGCCGCTGTCGCCGCCTTCGCCTACCGGGTTCGCTCTCCCGAGGAGCTCGACAAGGCCGTCGCGTTCTACACCGAGCTCGGCTGCCGTGTCGAGCGCCGCACGGAGGGGTTCGTCAAGGGCATCGGCGACGCGGTCCGCGTCCAGGACCCCCTCGGGTTCCCGATCGAGTACTTCTACGAGGTCGAGCACGTCGAGCGCCTCGCCTGGCACTACCAGTTGCACACCCCGGGTGCGCTGGTCCGCCTCGACCACTTCAACCAGGTCACGCCGGACGTCCCGCGCGCGGCGAAGCACATGGTGGACCTCGGCTTCAGGGTGACGGAGGACATCGAGGACGCCGAGGGCACCGTGTACGCCGCATGGATGCGCCGCAAGCCGACCGTGCACGACACCGCGATGACCGGTGGCGACGGCCCGCGCATGCACCATGTCGCCTTCGCGACCCACGAGAAGCACAACATCATCGCGATCTGCGACAAGATGGGCGCTCTGCGCATCTCCGACCGGATCGAGCGCGGCCCGGGCCGTCACGGCGTCTCGAACGCGTTCTACCTCTACATCCTCGACCCGGACGGCCACCGCGTGGAGATCTACACGCAGGACTACTGGACCGGTGACCCGGACAACCCGCTCGTCACGTGGGACGTCCACGACAATCAGCGTCGCGACTGGTGGGGTAACCCGGTCGTTCCGAGCTGGTACACCGAGGCGTCGGCGGTGCTCGACCTCGACGGCAACCTGGTGCCGGTCGTGAAGCGCACGGACAGCAGCGAGATGGCCGTGACGGTCGGCGCGGACGGCTTCTCCTACACCCGTGAGGGCGACGTCGAGCGCGGCTTCAAGCTCGGCGAGCAGCTGTGAGCCGGCCTCATCCCTGGGCGCGTGGTTCTTCGCCCACGTCCAGGGATGAGGGCCCTGCGCTCGCGTAGAGATCGGCGATCGCGGCACTGAGACGCTCGCGGGCGGTGGCGGCGGGGGTGACGTCGATGAGCACGTAGAAGGCGAGTCCCTCGGCCAGGGCCACGAGGCCGGCCGCCACCTCGCGGGCGTCCAGGGCGGCGGGGATGTGCCCGGCCTGCTGGTCCCTGCGCACGAGATCGGCCATCTGCCGGTGGAAGTCGTCGTAGAGCAGGCGCACTTTGGCGGCGATGGCCTGGTCGGCCAGTGCCAGGGCGTTGAAGGACTGGCGTACCCGCATGTGGGCTTCGGTCGCGGGATCGGCGGGGATCAGCTCGCCGAGCACGGCGGTGAGCACCAGGCGGGGCCGCGTCGTGGCGATCTGGACCGCGGTCGGCCTCGCCGGCGGCGCGTCGGGCAATCTCCTCAGCGGCGCGCTGACCGGGTATCTGACCTGGCGCTCGACCCTGCTGATCAACGTGCCGATCGGCGCGGTCGCCGCCGCACTTGCCGTGGCCGTACTGCCGGGCGCACCGGTCCGCGCTCGCACGGGCCGTCTCGATGTGGCGGGGGCCGGTGTTGGTCACGTCCGGCCTGGCGGCGCTGACCTATGGTCTGACGTCCGTCCCCGTCCGCGGCTGGGCCGATGCCGTCACCGCCGCGCGCTGGTCACCGCCCTGGCCGCCCTGGCGGCGTTCGTGGCGGTCGAGGCGCGCTGGGCGCGGGAGCCACTGGTTCCGCCGCGTCTGTTCCGCTCCCGCGCGATCTGGCTGGGCAACCTGGAGATGCTGCTGGCCGGAGCGGCCTTCCAGATCCCGATGTGGTACTTCCTGACCCTGTATCTGCAGCAGGTGCTCGGCCTGGACGCGCTGCGGACCGGCCTGGCGTTCCTGCCGCACACGCTGGTGATGCTCGTCGTCGGCCTGCGCCTGACGCCATGGCTGATGCGGCGGGTGGGCACCCGGCCCCTGGTCGTCGCCGGGGCGCTCGTCGCGGCGGCCGGGTTCGCCTGGCAGAGCCGAATCACCGCCGACGACACCTATATTTCGGCCGTGCTCGGACCGGGGATCGCGCTGGCGGTGGGCGGCGGCCTGCTCACCACGCCGCTGACCGTCGTCGTCACCTCCGGGGTGCCCTCCGCCGACGCGGGCGCGGCGTCCGGGCTGATGAACACCGCCAAACAGACCGGCGGGGTGCTCGGCCTGGCCGCGCTGGTCGCGCTGACCGGCCGGCACTCCGGGACAGCGCAGGCCACCGTGGCCGGTTACGGCCGGGCGTTCGCGATCACAGCCGTGGTCCTGGTCGTCGTCGCGGTCCTCGGCGGGGTCCTTCCGAACCGCCGGGACGGGAGATCGGCGACCGCATCGACGGACCCGCGGACAGCCGGCGCGTGAATCGCGTTCAGCCTACGGTGACGTGAAGTTAGATTCTGCATCGGCGGAGTGGGAGGAAGGAATCCCTGCTGGACGTCATCGACCGGCCGGCGTCCGCAGGCGATGAGATCTTTCTCACGCCCCTCTGCGTCATCCCTAACCTCACGTCACGGTAGGTTGTGGGACGTGCTCACGTCCGTGAGCCTCGTCCTGGCTCCCGAGTGTGCCAGGTCTCCTCGCTTACGCTGCGACGACCCCGCTTGTGCCGTGCCATGGACACCCACGTGTTCATGGCCTTTTGTCCTGGATTGGCGCTGTCTTGTCTTTTCAACCCCCGGCGGTCGCCGGCCGCCTTGACCTCCGCAACGCGCTGCGCACGTTCGCTCCCCGAGTCCTGCGCACCGAGTTGCTCTCCGGCCTGGTCGTCGCGCTCGCCCTGATCCCCGAGGCGATCTCGTTCTCGGTCATCGCCGGCGTCGACCCGCGCATCGGCCTGTTCGCCTCGTTCACCATGGCGGTCACGATCGCCGTCGTCGGCGGCCGCCCCGCCATGATCTCGGCCGCCACCGGTGCGATCGCCCTGGTCGTCGCCCCGCTCGCGCGGGAGCACGGGCTGGGCTACCTGATCGCCACCGTCGTCCTCGGCGGTCTGTTCCAGGTCGTGCTCGGCGCACTCGGCGTGGCCCGGCTGATGCGGTTCGTGCCGCGCAGCGTGATGGTCGGCTTCGTCAACGCCCTGGCCATCCTCATCTTCATGGCGCAGGTGCCCGAGCTGACCGACGTGCCGTGGGCGGTCTACCCGCTGGTCGCCGGCGGCCTGGCGCTGATGGTCCTGTTCCCGAGGATCACCCGGGTGGTGCCCGCGCCGCTGGTGTCCATCGCGATCCTCACCGCCGTCACCCTGGGCGCCGGTCTGGCCGTGCCCGCCGTCGGCGACAAGGGCAGCCTGCCGTCCTCGCTGCCCGTCCCGCAGCTGCCCGACGTGCCCTTCACGCTCGACACGCTCACCCTCATCGCCCCCTACGCGCTCGCCTTCGCGCTGGTCGGCCTGATGGAGTCGCTCATGACCGCCAAACTGGTCGACGACATCACCGACACCCGCTCCAACAAGACCCGCGAGTCCATCGGCCAGGGCATCGCCAACATCGTCACCGGCCTGTTCGGCGGCATGGGCGGGTGCGCCATGATCGGCCAGACGATGATCAACGTGAAGAACGGCGGCGCCCGCACCCGGCTGTCGACCTTCGCCGCCGGTGTCTTCCTCATGGTGCTCTGCATCGTCTTCGGCCCCTGGGTCTCGAAGATCCCCATGGCCGCCCTCGTCGCGGTGATGATCCTGGTGTCGTTCGGCACCTTCGACTGGCACTCGGTCGCGCCGGCCACGCTGCGGCGCATGCCGTACGGCGAGACCATCGTCATGGTGACGACGGTCGCCGTCGTCGTCGCCACCCACAACCTGGCGATCGGCGTCGTCGTCGGCAGCATCGCCGCGATGGTGATCTTCGCGCGGCGGGTGGCGCACCTGGCCAACGTCACCGCCTGCCTCGACCCGGACGGCGGGCAGGTCGTCTACGCCGTCACCGGCGAGCTGTTCTTCGCCTCCAGCAACGATCTGGTCTACCAGTTCGACTACGCCGGCGACCCCGACGACGTCGTGATCGACCTGACCGGCGCGCACATCTGGGACGCCTCTTCGGTCGCCGCCCTCGACGCGGTGGAGAACAAGTACGCCGCGCGCGGCAAGAAGGTCACCGTCGTCGGTCTCAACAAGCCCAGCGCCGAACTCCACAAGACCTTGGCCGGGCAGCTCACCGGCGGCCACTGACACCCGTCACCTCCGGCGCGAACAGCTCCCCGGCCGCTCCACCAGGGCCTATACCTCGCATATACCGGCGTCTTCGATGCTCGGGCCCGCCCGCACACTCACGCGAAGAGAAGGCGACCATGCGACGGGGGCTGCCGGGGCAGGGCATGGCCGGGGGAGAGGCGGCGGGCACCTCGGCCGATCGAAGCTCGCCGCGGCGACCGGCCTCGCGAGGGGTGACGGTGTTCGAGTTCGACGTTCTCGGACCGCTGCGGGTGAGCCGCGACGGGGTGCCCGTCCCGCTGGGCGCGGCGATGCTGCGACGCCTGCTGGCGGCCCTGCTGTGCACGCCGGGCAGGCCGGTGGCGGTGCCGGCGCTGATCGAGGTCCTGTGGGGGAACACGCCGCCGCGCAGCGCGCACAAGACCCTTCAGATATACGTGCTGCGACTGAGGCAGGCGATGGGCGAGCGCGACCGGGTCGTCCACGACACCGGCGGTTACGCCGTCACCGTACTGCCGCCGGAGCTGGACGCGCTGCGCTTCCAGGAGCTCACGGCGGCGGGGCGGGCCGCCAGGAGGAACGCGGATCCGGCGAAGGCGGGCATGCTGTTCGAGCGTGCGCTCGGTCTGTGGCGGGGGCCCGCCTACGCCGACATCGGGGACGTGGCGCTGGTGGCCGACGAGGCCCGGCGGCTTGAGGAGGAGCGGCTGCTGACCTGTGAGGAGCTGGCCGTCGTCAGCCTGGCCCGTGGCCGCCACGCGGAGCTGGTCACCGGCCTGACCGAGATGGCCGAGCTGCATCCGTACCGGGAGCGGCTGCACGCCTGCCTGATGCTGGCCCTGAGCCAGGCCGGGCGCCAGGTCGAGGCGTTACGGGTCTACCAGCGGACGCGGGCCGTGCTCGGCGAGGAACTCGGCGTGGAACCCGGCCGGATGCTGCGACGGGTGCACGAGGCGATCCTGCGTGATGAAGCGACCGGCCCGCTCGTCGACGAGTTCCTCGGGCCGGAGGGGACGGTCTGCGCGGACGGGCGCGCCGCGTACCTCGAAGCCGGAAACCCCGCCGGGGACGATGCCGGGAGTGACGCGGAGGGCCGGGCGGGTGAGGGGTGGTCGGCGCCCGCGACGACCGTGCCGTGCCATCTGCCACCTGACATCGCGGACTTCACCGGACGCCAGGACACGGCGGAGTCGCTGCGGCTGTGGCTCACCGGCGCGGACGGACACTCCGCCGCGACGCCGGTCGTGGCGCTGTACGGCGGGGCGGGCACCGGCAAGACGACGCTCGCGGTCCACGTCGCCCACCGCCTGCGGGAGACGTTCACCGACGGCCGGCTCTACATCGCCCTCGGCGGGACCAGCCCGCGGCCGATCGACCCGGCCGAGGCGCTGGCGCGGTTCCTGATCGCCCTCGGGGTGGACGGGCGGGCGGTGCCCGACGGGGCCGAGGAGCGCGGGAAGCTGTTCCGCAGCGTCCTGGCCGATCGCCGTGTGCTGGTCGTGCTGGACGACGCCGCGGGCGAGGAGCAGGTCAGGCCGCTCCTGCCGGGCGGTGCGGGCTGCGCCGTACTGGTGACGAGCAGGCGCGGGGTCGCCGGGTTGAGCGCCCGCTCCGTCCGCGTCGGCCCGCTCGACCCAGCATGCGCGTCGGAGTTGCTCGGCCGGATCGCCGGGCCGGATCGGGTGGCGGCGCGACCCGCGGTCGCGGCCGAGATCGTCCGGCTCTGCGGTCACCTGCCTCTGGCGATACGGATCGCCGGGGCGAAACTGGCGCTGCGCGAGCACTGGCACCTCGAACACCTGGCGGATCGCCTGCGAGTGGAGCAACAGCGCCTGGACGAGCTCGTCGTCGGCGACCTGTCGGTCCGGGCGGGGCTGGCCGCCGACTACAGCATGCTCGACGAGACCACCCGGCGGGCGCTGCGGATGCTCGGCCTGCTCGACGCTCCCGACTTCGCCGCCTGGGTGCTCGCGGCGGCCCTCGACGTGACGGTGCGCGAGGGCGAGACGTACGCCGATCTGCTCGTCGACGCCCAGCTGCTGAGCTGCGAGGGCAGTGACGAGAACGGCCAGTTCCGCTATCGCTTCCGTGATTTCGTACGGCCCTTCGCGCGGGAACGTGCCGAGCTGGAGGAGACCGCCGGCGAACGGGAGAAGGCGATCACCCGTGTTCTCGGCGCGCTGCTCGCGATGGCCGAGGCCGCGGAGTGCGGCCTGCCGGAACGCGTGGCCTCCGGCATCCGTGGCGCGGCCCCTCGCTGGTACGCCGACCCCGCCACCACCAGGGCCCTGGTGGGCGATCCGGCGGCCTGGTTCGACAGCGAGCGGCTGACCCTGCTGGCGGGGGTGGCGCAGGCCAGCCGGCTCGGTCTGGACGAGCCGGCCTGGGAGCTGTCCGCCAGGGCGGTCAATTACTACGCCTTCCGCGGCCACTACCGGGACTGGTCCTCCTCACACGACCTGGCGCTGCGGGCATGCGCGCTGGCCGGCAACCATTGGGGCGAGGCGGTGATGACGCGCAACCTCGGCTACCTGCGCACGACAGGAGTGGAGCCGCGGCATGGCATGGCCCCGGAGAAGACCGAGGCGGCCCTCGCGGTGTTCCTCGCGGCGGGGGAACGGCACGGCGTGGTCGACCTGTTGTGCCTGCGGGCGTTCGCGCTGTGCCGCGCGGGCGACCCCGACCAGGCCCGCGCGGTGGCGGACGAGGCGATGGCCGTGGCTGAGGAGATCGGCTACGAGCTCGCCCTGAGCCGTTTCTGGTACGTCCGCGCCGTCACGCACCGGGAGCAGGGAGACCACAGGGCGGCGGCCGCCTGCGCGGAACGCTCGCTCCGACTGGCGATCCGTGGAGGCAGCGTCCTGGCCAGGACTCTCGCCTTGCGGGAGATGGCCGCCGCCTGCCGCGACGACACCGCGTTGACGCGCATCTCCCATCAGCTGTGGGAGGGCCTGCAGACATGCCGGCGGCGGAGCGAGCCGCTGCTCGAGGCGTACCTCATGCTCGCCCTCGGCGACCTGTCCCTGCGGTTCGGGCGCCGGGATCCGGCGAAGCTGATCGAGCAGGCGCTGGCCGTGTTCGACGAGTACGCGGTCCCGTTGGGACGGGCCGCCGGGCTCCGCGTCCTGGGTCAGTCTCACCGTGCCAACGGCCGGGCGGACCTGGCGGTACGCACGCTCGACGACGCGGTGCGCACGGCGCGGGGGCTGCACGACCTCCACGAGCAGGCGCTCGCGCTGAGAGCCCTCGGGCAGGCCCACCACGACCGCGGCGAGCAGGAGGCGGCCGCACGGTCCTGGGCGGCGGCCCACCGGCTGTTCCAGCGGCTCGGCAACACCGCCGAGGCCGCCGAGATCGCCGTGGCGGGCGCGGACGGGGTCTCGCCCGATCATGTCAACCTGCGGATGACGACGCCCAGGACCTCGCTCACCGGCAGATAACCCCAGTGCCGCGAGTCACTGCTGATGGGGCCGTCGCCGAGGACCACCAGCCGGTCGGCCGGGACCACGTCGCCCGGCACGGCGTGCACGCCCGGCGCGACCTGGTCGGGCACCGTGTCGCCCGGCATCGCGGCGACCCGCTTGATCAGCCACTCCGTCCCGCGCAGTCCGGGCGTGCGTCCCGAAGAGCCCGCGCCGTCCGGCTGGAGGCGCCGGAAGACCACCACCTGGCCGCGCCGCAGGACGGCCCGCCCGCCGCGCCGGATGAGCACCCGATCTCCGGGCTGGTACGTCGGAACCATGCTCGTCCCGGCCACCCGTACCACGACGAAGCGGCGCCGGGCCGCGACAATCCCTGCCGCCACGGCCAGCGACAGCAGAATGACGAGATATCGCATGATCACCCCTTCGGCCTGGTCGGGCGATCGCGATTCTGAACGGCTCCGGTAGCGCCGCGGTAGCGGGACGCCTGCGGCCCATCGCGCAACCGGCCGCAACCGCGGCGAAGGCGGCACCACGCATCCTCACAGAGCGGGCGGCCTACCACGCCCGAACCCAGCGAAGGGACAACACATGATCCGCACTCTGAACCGCCTGGGAGACCGCCTACTCGAAAGGCTCCTCCCCGGCGCCGAAGCCCAGGCCGAGACGTGTTACATGGTGGGGTCCGTATATGGCCCGCCCGGTTACGAGTGCCACCACGAAAAGCATTGCTACCCGAACCCCACCGGCGCCATCTGCGTGAAGTACATCCGTTCAGACTGCGGCACTTGGTACAACGTGGGTTTCTGCTGACGCGGGGTAACAGGTCCCATGGTCTATGCCGTGCTGACTGTCCGGCTCGTGCTGATGGGGGTCTTCCTGGTCTCCGTCCTCACCAAGCTGCGCACGCGGCAGGCCTTCGGTGATTTCACCACGGCGGTACGGCGACTCGGCGGCGTTCCCATGCGTCTCGGGACGCCCGCCGCCGTGGTGGTCGTCACCGTCGAGGCCGGAACCGTCGTCATGCTGGCGGCGCCCGGTCTGGACGGCGACGCCAGGGCGGGCCTCCTGCTCGCCGGGGGTCTGCTCCTCGGGTTCGCCGCGGTCCTGGTGACGGCGCTGCGGCGCGGAACGACCGTCGCGTGCCGATGCTTCGGCGGATCGGACGAGCCGGTCAACCGCCGGCACGTGGCGCGCAACGCCGTTCTCGTCGCGTGCGCGATGGCGGGGGCCGCCATGACGTCCGTGGCGGGCGGCACGCCCGTCGCGCCGCCCGCCGCCGCGCTCTGCCTGCTCGGGGCCTCGGTCGCCGTCGGCGCCGTCGTGCTCCTCGACGACCTGCTCCACCTCCTCCGCTGACCCTCGAATCGAAGGGAACGCCCATGGCCGTCCTGGCCGCCGCCGTCGTCCTGCTCGGCGGGCTCGTCCTGGTGAACCTGCTCCTGACCGGCGCGGTCATCAGGAAACTCCGGAAAATCACCAAGGAGTCCCTTGCCGGGAGAGTTCCCGGAAGCCCCGGACTCGCCGTGGGCGCCGAGGTCCCGGCCTTCTCCGCGCTCACAGTCACGGACAGGAAGGTCACCACGGACGACTTCGCGGGCGAGCGCACCCTCGTCGGGTTCTTCAGCACCGACTGCCCGCACTGCCTGCCGAAGGCGCCCGCCTTCGTCGCAACCGCCCGTGACGCCGCCGCCGACGGCGTACGGGCGCTGGCGGTGGTGGTGGAGGGCGAGAAGAGAACCGCCGAGCTGCTCGCCGCCCTGACGGACGACGTGAGCGTCGTCGTGGAGAGCGAGGGCGGCGCGATGGCGGACGCGTTCGAGGTCAGGGCCTTCCCGTCGTTCTTCCTGGTCGGCCCCGACGGGACCGTCGCCGGCAGCAGCCTGAAGCCGGAGCTGCCGGCGGCCGTGCCGTCCCCGGCCTGACCGGCGTGAGGTCACGACTCGGGCCGCTGCGGCTCACCCTGGCGCTCGTCTGGCGCGCCGGACCGGTTCTCGCCCTGGGCCAGCTCGTCATGGCGGTTCTGAACGGCGCCTCGCCCGTCGCGATCACGTGGCTCACCAAGCTTCTGATCGATCGCCTGACCACCGGGTCGGGCCCCTCGACGACGCCGCTTGCCGCCGCGATGGCCGTGCTCGGAGCTCTGACCGCGCTGCTGCCCCACCTGTCCGGGTACGTCCAGCGGGAGCAGCAGCGCCGCATCGCATGGCGCACCAGCGACGAACTGTTCACCGCGGTGTGCCGGATGCAAGGACTGACCAGGCTGGAGAACCCGGATTTCCACAATCGGCTCCAGCTGGCCCAGCAGTCCGCCCAGACCGCCCCGCAACTCGTCGCCGAGTCGGCGCTCGGAGCGGCACGCGGCGGCATCACCATCACCGGGTTCCTGGGCGCGCTCGCCACGCTCAGCCCGCTACTCGCCGCCGTCGTGGCCGCGGCCGCCGTACCCGAACTGATCGTCCAGCTCAGGCTCGGCCGCCGCCGGGCGTACCTCCGCCTGGAGATCGCCCCCGCGGAACGCCGCCGGATGTTCTACCAGACCCTGATGCTCGACCACCAGGCCGCCAAGGAGATCCGGCTGTTCGGCATCGGAGGCTTCCTGCGGCGGCGCATGCTGGGCGAACTGGCCGCCGAGCAGCGGGCGGAACGCCGGATGGACCTGACGGCCATCCGCTACAACGGGGCGCTCACCGCCCTCAGCACGGTCATCGCGGGCGCCGCGCTGATCGTGCTGGTCTCCCGGATAGCGGGGGGCCAGGCCGGCATCGGCGATCTGGCCGTTCTCACCGCCGCTCTCGCCGGCACCCAGTCCTCCCTCTCCGGCATGGTGATCCAGCTGGCACACCTGAACGAGGCACTCGTCCTGGCCGGCCACTACGCGCATGTCGTGACCACGGGACCCGACCTGCCGGAACCCGCCACCGGTGGCGACGTGCGACCACTGCGGCGCGGCATCGAACTCCGCGATGTCTGGTTCCGGTACGACCCCGGCCATCCCTACGTGCTCCGCGGCCTGAACCTGACCATCCCGTACGGGCGGAGCGTCGCCCTGGTCGGCCTGAACGGCGCGGGCAAGAGCACCATAGTCAAGCTCCTGTGCCGCCTGTACGACCCCGAGCGCGGCAGTGTCCGCTGGGACGGCACCGACCTGCGCGAACTGCGCATCGACGACCTGCGCCGCCGGATCGGAGCCGTCTTCCAGGACTACATGGCCTACGACCTCACCGCAGCGGAGAACATCGCCGTCGGCGCCGTCGACTCCCTCGATCAGCCGGAACGGATCCACGAGGCGGCCCAGCGGGCGGACATCCACGAAAAACTCGCGAGCCTTCCTCGCGGCTACGACACCATCTTGTCGCGGTTCTTCGCCCCCGACCCGGACGACGATCCCGGCCAGGGCGTACTGCTCTCCGGCGGGCAGTGGCAGCGCGTCGCCCTCGCCCGCGCCCTTCTCCGCGCGGACACCGCCGACCTGCTCATCCTCGACGAGCCCAGCTCGGGACTCGACCCCGAGGCCGAATACGCCATCCACCAGCGACTCCGCGACTACCGCAGCGGCCGTACGAGCCTTCTCATCTCGCACCGTCTCAACACGGTGCGCGGCGCGGACCACATCGTCGTCCTCGCCGACGGCCGGATAGCCGAACAGGGCACCCATGACGAGCTGATGGCCCTCGGCGGCGAGTACGCCCGCCTGTTCACGCGTCAGGCAGCCGATTTCCAGCTCAGCCAGTCCACCGGCGCCGCCGGCGTCGCGCGCCCTGCTCGGCGAACAACCACTCATGCTTCCGGGCCGAGGCCCGCGTAGGTGCGGCAGTCAGCCCGCGTCGCCGGCAGGTTCCAGGCCCGCATGATCTCCATGAAGTCGGCCCAGCACCAGGTCGCCGCGTCGAGTTCGGCCAGGGTACGCACGGCCCGCCGCTGGAGTTCGGTCAGCTCCTCGAACGCGGGCAGCGGGCGAAGGGCGCCATCAGGGCACGTCAGCCGCAGTGCGGTGGTCGCCATGGGAACGCGGCCCTTTCCGCGCTCTGCCGCAGGCCCCGCAGCACGCTCTCGACGGCCTCCTCGGGGAGCCGATCGCCCAGCCGGGCCAGGGTGCGCGCCGCGTACCCCCGCGAATCCCCGTCGAGGAAGCCCACACCGTCTGCGGGCGGGTCGGCGCAGGCCGCCAACAGTGCGGCGATCACATCGGGTCCGACGACGCCGAGCCGCGCGAGCGCCACCGCCGCGGCCACAGCTGCGCGGGGTCCGTCGCCCGCATCCGCTCCGCCGCGATGTCGAAGCCGCCCGGCAGGTGCGCTTGGTCGTATCCGATCGCCAGGGCGGCGAGCAGGTACACGAGCTCGGGCCGTGCCGGTGTCGCCGGATCGACGGCCAGGCGTGCCAGGAACGGGACGGCGTACGCGCTCGCCTGATATCTGCTGCCCTGATGGAAGATGTTGCCGTAGAGCTCGTCCAGGGCGCGTTCCCGCCTGCCGGGAGATGTGGAGCGCAACGCCCGCAGCAGCTTCGGGACGTCTCGCGCACTGCCGTAGGCGTGCTCCAGTTTCCTCCAGGGAATCTCGTCCAGCCCCTCCAGCGCATCGCCGTTCCTCATGGGCCGCAGTCTGCCGGGCGCCACCGACATTCCGCCCGCCGCCCAGGGCGTGCTCGACCAGACGGCCGGTCGAGCAAGGCGTCGGAGGAATGTCGGTCATGATCTGTACCGTCCCGGGCCATGGCTGATGCGGTGCTGGCGTACTCCTACGTGCGTTCCTCCGGGCTCGACCTCTCCTCTGGTCTGCTCGACCTGTCCACCTCTGGGGGCATGACCCCCAGCGGGCCGGCCTCCCACCCCGCGTTCTTCAGCGGCCTGCTGACACGGGCGGCGCCGGCGGCGGCCGGGCTGCTCGGTGTCGCCGACGTGGCTCGGGCCCGCTACTACGACGCCCGGCCCACCGGGATCGTTCGTGATCCGGTGGTGACGTGCAACGGCGACCGGTTGCGCTTCGAGTCCTTCTCCGCCTGCGGCGGCGTCTATGCCCGGCTGGATGTCCTGCAGCAGGCCCTCGACGGCGAAGTCGTCGAGCTCGGCACCACCAACGTGGACGTCAACGACCCGCTGCGGCGGGCGCTGGTCCGGGTCGGCGGCAACGACCCTCTGCACCTGCGGGTCGGCGCCGAGGAGCTGGTGGCCACCACGCTCGACGGCGCGGTGGTGGAGAAGAAGGTGCCGCTGCCCAAGCGGTGGGTGCGGGGCTTCGCCGAGGTGCAGGTCATCGCCTCGGGATTCGACCTGCGCGCGGAGTTGACCGGACCGGAGGCGGTGCGGTTCCTGCGGTCGCTGCCGAGGCGCGGGGTGCTGTGGGCGGTGCCTGCCGGGAGGTCGCTGCGGCTGTCGGCCTGCCCGGCGGCCGGCGCGGTCTGCCTGCCCGGCCCCGACCGGCTGGCTACCCTGCTGCCTCTGCTGCGCTTCGCCACCGGCCTGCGGGTGTACGGCCCGCCCGTCCCGGCGCATGGGCTTCCGGTCGCGAGCGCCTGGGAGCTGGAGCTCCCCGGCATGCGTTACGTGCTGACCCTGTCGCCGGAGCCGCGCAGGGGGTTCTCCGGGGAGGGCGCGGTGCTGGACGACCTGGCCACCGCCCACGCGCGGGAAGACGCCGACCTGGTCGGCGCGATGCTGGCGTTCGAGCCGCGCCTGGACGCCGATCTGCTGGCGGAACGGTGCGGGCTGCCCAGGGACCGGATCCGTGCCGCGCTGACGCAGCTCGGCACGGCGGGCCGGGTCGGTTACGACGTGGCCGAGGCGGCGCACTTCCACCGGGAGCTGCCCTACGACCCCGGCCGGGTGGCGGCGATGAATCCTCGGCTGAAGGCGGCCAGGGACCTGGCCCAAAGGGGAGCCGTCCGGTTCACCGCACCCGACACCGCCGTGGTGGGGGAGCGGCGGGTGCGGCTGACTCCGGACGGCCCGATCTGCACGTGCCCCTGGTACGCCGACTTCCGGGGCAGCCGCGGCCCGTGCAAGCACGTGCTGGCAGCTCAGCAGGTGCGCGACCAGGTCGAGTCCGCCCCGAAGGGCGGCACGCGATGAACGGGTTGCCGGGCCGTATCAGGACCGGCGACGCGGAAGGCGCCGCCGATCTGCTCGAGCGGGCGGATGACGAGGCAAGGCGCGCGCTGGCGGGGCACCTGCGGACATTCGCCGGACAGGGCGGGCTCGGGAGAGGCTGGTGGGACGGCCCGCCGCATGACCCGCAGGCGCCCGCGCTGCGTGTCGCCGCCGCGGCGTGTCTCGACGACGCCGTCGAAGTCGCACATTGGCTCACCCGTCCCGACCTGTGGTTGTTCGAAGGGTACGAGGACGATGCCCGCCGCATCGTCAGGGTGGTGCGCGGCCGGCCGGCGCGGTGGCGGGCGGAACTCGTCGGCCGGCTGGCGGACGAGCACGTGTGGAGGGACGAGGCCGACGGGGGGTGGGCGCACCGGCTGTCGGCGTGGTATCCGGCCGCCCGCCTGGTGGAGGAGACCGGCATCGAGCCGCCCGGTGATTCCGCCTTCGTGCTCGGCTGGCTGTATGCCGTGGCCGGCTCCGGTGGTGGTGTCACCGATGAGCGGCTGACCCGTCATCTGGCCGGAAGCCTGCTGCGCAGCCGGGGTCTGGCGGCGGAGCTGCGTGGAACGGGAGAAGTGGCTCCCGCATGGGCCGCCGCCGTGGCGCGCCAGGCAGGCGACGGCGTACTGGAGCGCAGCACCCTGCTGGAGGGCTGCGCCGGCGCGTTCTACGACGGCGAGACCCGGCCGTTCACCGACCTCTACGCCGCCCTGCGGCCGAGCCCGGATGAGATCCCCGTCAGCGATCTGGCGCGGCTGGTGCCCACCGCCCCGGGACCGGTCGTTCAGCTCGCGGTGAGCGAGCTGCGGCGCGCGGACGACGCCGGGCTGCTTTCGGACGAGCTGTTCGCCGAAGCGGCCGAGACGCTGATGTTCCGTCCGGAGAAGAAAATCGTCCGGGCGGCCCTCACCTGGGCGCAGGCCGGCACCCGCGGCAGGCGGGAGCGGACCGGCGCCGCTCTGCGAGCGCTCGCCGCGGCCTTCGGCAGCGCTCATCGCGACATCGCCGAACGCGCCGTCGCGGCGGCGTCACGGCTGGCCGGTCACTCGGACGAGGACGGTCATGCCGCCGTCCGCGCGGCGGCGGACGCTCTCCCCGCAGATCTACGGGACGGGCTGGCCCCGGCCTTCCGCCTGGACGCGCGGCCGGTCCCCACTCCGGCCGTCTTGCCGACCCCGCCGGCGGAGGATGCCGAGCCGGTCCCTGCCGTCGAGTCGCCAGAGGAACTCGCCGAACTGGCCGTCACCGCGCGGGATCCGCTGACGGTCGAGCGGCTGCTCGCCGGGCTGGTGACGCTCGTCCACCGCGACCGCGAGGCGGTCCGCGCGGTCGTCGAGCCGGTGCTCCGCGCGAGCCGGCCGGACCTGTTCGATGCCGAGCTCGCCGCTTACGGCATCGGCGGGATGAACGACGAGCCGCATCTGCTGACGATGCGCGCCGTGCTCGCCGCGGTGGCGCCCGAGGCCGGCAGAAGGCTCCGCGGCGTCCTGAGCTTTTATCCTTTCCGCGACTGGGACCCGGCTCCCGACATCCTCGTCGTGACACGCCTGCGAGAGATCGTCCGCGAGCTCGAAACCGCGGATGTGCCGGTGCTGCTGGCCACGCCCACCGTCACGTCCGGGCACATCGACCCCATAACCTTGGTCGAGCGCATGGAGCTGCTGGAAGCGGCCGGCACCGAGCCCCTGGATGCAGACTTCCAGCAGGCGCTCCTGCGGCTACCGCGGACGATCCCCCCGGCAGCGGCCGCCCGAGCCGGGACACTGACGTCGGCCGCGGGCCGGGAGCTGGCGGCGTGGCTGCGCCGGGGCGGGCTCGCCGACCCGATGATCGGCCACCGGGTCGTGCGGCTGCCCTCCTATCAGGGCTCCGCCACGACCGTGACCCGGATCTTCCCCGCCGTACGGCCTTGCGAGGAAGACCTGCCGGGCCTCGTCCGGCGCATGTGCGTGGTCGATCCCGCCGACGCCGTGAACACCGCCTCCCGGACGATGGATTGGTGGCCCCTGCTCATGCCGTCCCACCGGGAGGTGATCACCGCCTGGATCCTGCCGCGACTTCCCCCGCTGGTCGGTTCCCGTCGGGCCGGCTTGGCACCGCTGTACCGGCTGGCGTGCGGGCAGGGGCCGGTCGGCGCGGTGACCGCCGCCGCGCTCGCCCACGGTCTCGGCTGCGAGGACGACGGCGCACGGGGCATCGCGGTCGACGCGCTGCTGGTCCACGCCGCCCGCGGCGACCTGGACGGCGAGGACCTCGGAGGGTTCCTGTCCGTCCTCACGGCGGCGGGCATGGTCAGGCTCGGCCGCGTCGTCACCGCTCTCGCGGACGCCCTGGCGGCGGGTGCGCACGCGCAGGTCTGGGCCGCCGCCGCGTGCATGCTCGCCGAGCTCCTCCCCGAAGCGCGGGAGCGACCTCGCACCGGCATGACCGACCTGCTCGGCGTCGCCGCGACCGCCGCCTCCCTCACCGGCGCCCGCCTGCGGATACCACGGCTGGCCACGATCACGGAGCGTCCCGGCGGCAGCGCCTTCGTCAGAGAGGCCCGGCGCCTCCATGAGCTGATCACCACAGGGGAGGAGACGGCATGAGCTCGTGGGCATAGGTTCTCAAGCGCCGGCTCACGCCGTCGACGGCACGGCGCAGTCTGAAAACCGCATCGTCCGCCGATCGAGGAGGGCGATCACCCGAGTGACCACTTGTGTGCGGCACGGTCAAGGATCTACTGCGGCCGTGGCGCCGCCCACGATGCCGTTCCACCCCGAGCCGGCGGCATCGGCGGCGATCGGGTCCGGTCTCCAATATGGAACGGGCCGCCGGGCGCACGTTCCTGCGCAGCGTGAGCAGGGCGCGCGGCCGCAGACTCGTCATCGACCTCTGACCCCCGGAGAAGTGAGGACACCGAACATGACGGCCACGGGCCCGCAAGGATGACACGCTTCAGAGGCCAGGGATATTTGGAGGAATGTCAATGAGTGACCGGACAGCAAAAATCGAGCTGTCAGAGGCCTTCGCCTCCGTGGGCAAGGCGCTGGCCAGTGGCAAACGGCCGGAGCTGGTAGACCTGCCGGCCCGGGGAGAGCGTTCGGTCGAGGCGTTGGCGCAGGCCGCCGGATTGAGGCTGACCACCGCCTCCAACCACCTGCAGGTGCCCTACTGCGTGCTCGCCCACGAGGCCGTACGCGCCCTGACCGCCCGGGGCCGTCCGGCGGCCCGCCTGGCCGAGGGCATGCTGGAGTGGCGGTTGGCGGATCTGCCGGTCGCGACGGGAGTCACGGCATGACCGGCCGGCAGCCGCCGGTGGTTCTGGACGGCGGCGACCGCCGCTGCGTCCTCCTGCTCATCGAGCTGCGCCGCCTGGTCGATGGCCTGGCCCCGGGCACCGTGGTGCACCTGATCGCCACTGACCCGGCCGCTCCGATCGACCTGCCCGCCTGGTGCCACCTGACCGGCCACGCCTACCTCGGTCCGGTTCCCGGCGCCCACCCCGCCACCTACGCGCTGCGGGTGTCGGTCCAGGCGAAGACCACCGACCCCGACCGCCCCTGGCACCTGCCCTCCGAGCCGTCACCTCAATAACCGCTTGTGCTGCTCACTCTGCCTGAGGCAACCTAGGATCTCTAGGAAGAAGCTAATATTCCTAGGCAATTCCTCTAGGCGCAGAAGGGCGGCATGCACATGGTGCGGGCCGGGTTGACGGCGGATCGGGTGACGCTCGCCGGTGCCGAGCTGGCGGACGAGGTCGGGCTCGAGCACGTCACCATGTCGGCGGTGGCGCGACGACTCGGGGTCAAGGACGCCAGCCTTTACGCGCACGTCCGCAGCCTCGAGGACCTGCGCGGGCGGATCGCACTGCTGGCGGCGGACGAGAAGACCATCCGCATCGCGGAGGCGACCGCCGGGCGGGCCGGAAAGGACGCACTGGTGGCGTACGCCAACGCCTGGCGGAAGTACGCCCACGACCACCCGGGCCGATACACGGCGACGCAGATCCCGATACAGATCGATCCCGAGCTCGTGGCCCGGGCGGCCGGGCCACGACGCGCCGTCGAGCTGACCTACAGCATGCTGCGCGCCTACGCACTGGAGGAACCCGACCTGACCGACGCGGTGCGGCTGATGCGCAGCACGCTCCACGGCTTCACCAGTCTTGAGGCCGCGGGCGGGTTCGCACACGCGCGCCCGGCGGAAGACACCTGGGCCCGCTGCCTCGACGCCCTGCACACGCTCCTGGAGCGCTGGCCCACGCACGACGAAGGAGACCGAACGTGACCAGCCCGGCCATCGGCCATCTACGCGTGGACGGCGCCACTCTGCACTACGAGGTGCGCGGAAAGGGCCCGCTCCTGCTGCTGATCCCCGGCGGCACGGGCGGCGCGGCCTCCTATGACGGCGTCGCCGACGAACTGGCCGCCGATTACACGGTCGCGTCCTACGACCCGCGCGGCCTGTCCCGCAGCCCACTGGACGACCCGGAAGCCCGGCAGCGGGTGGCGCAGCACGCCGACGACGCGTTCCGGCTGCTTGAGCTGCTGTCTCCGGGCGTGCCCGCCCGCGTGGCCGGCTGCAGTTCGGGGGCGATCGTCGCGCTGCATCTGCTCACCACCCATCCCGATCGGATCGAACGCGTCGTGGCGCACGAGCCGCCGGTGGTGGAGGTGCTGCCGGACGCCGCCGAGCATCGCGCGCTGCTCGCCCGCGTACAGGACACGTTCCGCCGAGAGGGGCTGATGCCCGCAGCGGCGGTGTTCGCGGCCGGCCTCAGACGGCCCGGCGCCGATCCCGTCGACGCCCGGGTGGCCACCGAACCACCCCCGCAGGCGGCGGCCCGAGTGGAGCGGACGATGGCGGACATGCCCTACTTCCTCGGGCGTATCGTGCCGAGCTTCATGTCCTACACGCCGGACGTGGATCGCCTGGAGGCTCTGTCGGACCGGCTCGTGCTCGCCGCTGGATCGGACTCACGCGGTGAGCTGCCCTACCGTCCCGCCGCCTTCCTCGCCGAGAGGTTCGGCACGTCGCTCGTCCACTTCCCGGGTGGGCACACGGGGCTCAGCACACACCCCGCCGAGTTCGGCACGCTGCTCCGCAAGGTGCTGAGCGCCACGGCTCACTGAACCCTTCTGCATGGTCCCGCGACAGCGACGCGGCAGAAGTCTCGTTGCCGAGTGTCGTATGAGGCAGCCGCCCGTTCGTCTTCCTGTTGCAGACCGATCATCGGGGTTCTGCTGGATGCGTAGCGAAGGAAGAGAGTCAACCATGAAGTACGTGCTGTTGTTCGTCGAGACCGAGGAGTTCGCCAAGCGATTGGAGGCGATGGGCGAGCTGGAGCGCGAGGCCGCCTATGAGGCGGTGGGCCGTTGGTTCGCCGAGAACTCCAATAAGATCACGCATCACGCGCATCTGTCACCCGCGCACAGCGCGACCACCGTACGTCTCGGCGGCGGCGATCCCGTCGTCACCGACGGGCCGTTCGTCGAGGGCAAGGAGGTCGTCAGCGGCTACGCCGAGGTGGAGGTGGCCGATCTGGACGAGGCGCTGAAGATGGTCAGGTCCTGGCCGGCGTGCCCGGTCGTGGAGATCCGCCCGGTCTCGTGAGCGGACCGGACGACGGCCGGAGGAGCCGGGAGGCGCTGGCCCGCGTCGTGCGCGAGCACGCGGGCCGCCTCGCGGCTTGCCTGGTGTCGCTGCTGGGCGACTTCTCCGCGGCGGAGGACCTGGTGCAGGACGCCGTGGAGACCGCGCTGCGCCGCTGGCCGGTCGAGGGCGTGCCGGACCGGCCGGACGCCTGGCTGTTCACCGTGGCCCGCCGCCGCGGCCTCGACGTGCTGCGGCGGGAGACGAACTACCGCGCCAAGCTGGCCCAGTTGCGGTGGCCGCAGCCCGCCCAGGCCGACGACCGGCTGCGGCTGATCTTCACGTGCTGCCATCCGGCGCTGTCGCCGGCGGCCCGGATCGCGCTGACCCTGCGGGTGGTGTGCGGGCTGAACACCGCGCAGATCGCCGCGGCCTTCGTCGTGCCGGAGACGACGGTGGCCCAGCGGCTCACCCGCGCCAAACGAAAGATCGCCGAAGCGGGCATCCCCTACCGGATTCCAGCCGCCGAGGAGCTGCCCGAGCGGCTGGACGCCGTGCTCGCGGTCGTCTACCTGCTGTTCAACGAGGGCTATCTGTCCAGCGGCGGCGAACGGGCCGAGGCGCGCGACCTGGTCGACGACGCCGAGTGGCTGGCCGCTCTCCTGGCCGGGCTCATGCCGAACGAGCCGGAGGTGGCCGGGCTGCTCGCGCTCATCCGCCTGCACCGGGCGCGCGGCGCGGCCCGGTTCGACCCCGCTGGGCGTCTGGTGCCACTGGCCGACCAGGACCGCGACCTGTGGGACCGCGCCGCGATCGCCGACGCGACCGCGTTGCTGACGCGCACCGCCAGAGCCCATCGCCGGCCGGGGCCGTACCAGTTGCAGGCCGCGATCGTGGCCTGCCACGCCGAGGCCGCCGGCTTCGAGCACACCGACTGGGCACAGATCCTCGTGCTGTACGACATGCTCCTGGCCGTGGCGCCCTCGCCGGTCACCCGGCTGCACCGGGCCGTCGCCCTGCGCTACGTCAAGGGGCCCGCGGCCGCGCTGGCAGAGCTGACCGGCCTGGAGGAGGCCCTGTCCCGCTACCCGCTCCTGCACGCCACCCGAGCCGAACTGCTGCGTGCCCTGGGCCAGACAGGCCAGGCGCGGCTCTCAGACGAGCGGGCGCTGGGCCTGACCGCCAACCCGGCCCAGCAGGCCCTCCTCCACCAGCGGCTGGATCTGGCTGACGGGGGACGGCTGTAGACCTGAGGGGTTGCCCGGCGGGTGGCCGCCGTCCCGGCGTACGTGTCGCTAGTTTCCGGCTACGGCGAGTGCCGGGGCTGTGGGGGGAACGGCCAGGGGCGATTGCGGGCGCGGGATCGACATGCGATGAGTCGCCGCCTTCCCCGCTGGCCGGGCCCGCGGGGGGCGGCTTTCACTCGACGACGACGGGCGCGAGCGCCGCGGAAAGTAGGCGGCGCGGGGCACCTGAGCCGTCCGCCGGCGCCGTCCAGATGTCGGCGCCGAAGTCCCCCGGCAGGGCGTAGCCGAGCGTGCGGGCGTCGAGCCACACCGCTTGGTCGTCGACGCTGCGCCGTTCGGCGATCGGGGTCTCCCGCATGGTCTGAAGGTCGAGGACGTACAGCCGCCACGGCGCGTCCTCGGGCAGGCCGGGCACCCGCTTCTTGAACGCGATGCGGGTGCCGTCCGGGGAGAGCGACGGGCACTCCACGTTCTGCCGGACCGTGGTCAGGGTGCGGGCCGCGACATCGCCGCGCGCCAGCCAAGTGCGGCCCCCGGTCGCGAGGGTGACCCAGAAGTGGCCGTCGTCGGCGAAGGACACCCCCCACAGGTTGACGTCGGCTGCGTGATAGGGACGGCCCTCCTTGACCACGTGGTAGGCCTCCAGGTTGTCCTGCAGGGACCAGGTGCGCGTGTCCAGGATCGAGGTGCGGGTGGAGAAGTTCGTCCCCGCGTATGAGTCGCCGCTCACGAAGACGGTCCAGGCCGCCATGCGGCCGGACGGGGAGACCCTTGTGCGGGTGGGGATGCCGGCAAGGGGAAACGCTCGCCGCTCCCGCAGTCGCGCGTCGAGCACCACGGCTCGGTAGGTGTCGCCCAGCGAGCCGTGCTCGGCCTGGAGGCAGGTGCCGGTGCCGGACGAGGCGTGGAATCGGAGGCACCGCACCCCGGATGAGACGCGCGGGCCCTCCGGGTCGTCCGCGGGCACGGAGACCACCTCGTCGCGGTGCGGACCCCATGCCATCGTCCGGAAGAGCATCCGGCGCCCCTGTCCCGACGCGAGCGTGACCGCACCACGACCGGCGGGGGGTTCCCCCGCCCGCGGCAGGCCCCGGCTCTCCGCCCGGGCGGCGGCGTGTACCACCGCCCAGGCGGACAGGCCCCCGAGAAGCAGGACCGCGGCCAGCAGGACCGTCAGGCGGGGTGGGACGGTCATGGGGTTCCCTTCTCGTCGCACGGTCAGGTCGTCCGCTGCGCGGAGGGGCACGCGGAGGAGCGGAGTGCGGCGATCGCGATGGGGGTGGAGACCGCCAGCCCCGCCGCCGCGACGGCCAGCGCCGGGCCGTCGCCCCAGGCCGTCCAGGCGGCACCGAACCCGATCGAGCAGGCGAATCGGGCGAGGGCCTGTCCGGTGCCCACGAGGGCCAGCCCTCTCGCCCTCATCGCGTCCGGCACGACGCCGGCGACCGCGGCCGCCAGCACGCCGTCGGTCGCCGCGTAGAAGGCCCCGTGCAGTACGAGCGCCGCCACCACCGCCGGCAGCGGCCCGCCGGGAACGGCCAGCACCAGCCCGTACGCGAGGAGCAGCGCCAGGTGCCCGAGCAGGAACAGCTTCCGCCGCCCGATGCGGTCGGCGACGGCACCGGCGGGTACGGCCAGCAGCAGGAAGGCGGCCGCGGTCCCGAGCGGCAGCAGGGGGAACCACTGCGCGGGCACCTCGAACCTACGCTGCAGCAGCAGGTAGACGAAGGAGTCGCTCACCGTCGTCAGCCCCAGCAGCACCGCGCACGCCGTCAGCCGCCGCAGGCCGGGCATCCGCAGGAGCGCGGATGCCCGGAGCGGGCTGGTGGGCGCCGCACTCCCGGCGGCGCCCACGCCGCCGGGACGGCCGGGGACGAAGAGCACCAGCACCAGCACGCCCAGCGCGGCGACGCAGGCGCTGACCGTGAAGACGGCGTCGTAACCCTCCACGGCCACCCCGAGCACCAGGAACGCGAGGACGGGCCCGCAGAGGGCTCCGGCGGTGTCCATCGCCCGGTGCACGCCGAACGCCTGCCCCCGGCGCTCGGGCGGGGTGGCCAGGGAGATGAGGGCGTCCCTGGGGGCCGTGCGCAGGCCCTTGCCCGTACGGTCGAGGGCCAGCACCGCGCCGATCACCGGCAGGGTGTGGGCGACCAGCAGCAGCGGCTTGCACAGCGCCGACAGGCCGTAGCCGGCTACGGCGACCGCCTTGTGCCGCCCGCCCCCACCGTCGGCGAGATGGCCTCCGGCCAGCCTCACCAGGGCGCCGACCCCGTTGTAGACGCCGTCCAGCACGCCGAAGCCGAGCGGGGACAGCCCCAGCCCGGAGACGAGATAGAGCGGCAGCACGGCGGTGATCATCTCCGCCGACACGTCCGTGATCAGGCTCACCGCGCCCAGGGCCAGTACGGTTCCCGGAACCGCGGCCCACCGCCGTCCCGGGTGCGGGACGACGGCGGGCGCGTCGCGACTGTCCGCGAGGTACACGCGGTCAGTTCCAGATGCCGGAGATGGCCGACGCCGACGCCGCGTTGCCCGCGTGGCCGGTGCCGTACATGTCCTCGATGGTGCGCAGCAGGTTGTAGTGGTTGTAGGTGGTGCCGGAGGACGACCCCGCCAGCACCGGCTGGCCGTACAGCACGGTGGCGATGCGGTTGCCGCTCAGCCGGTTGTCCTCGTCGAAGGTGACCACGAGAAGGCTGTTGTGGGTTTTGGCCCAGGTCGCGTACGCGCCGAGGTTGTTGTTCAGCCAGGTGTCACCGGTGGACACCGAGCAGTCGTGCATGTCGCTACACAGGTTCGGGATGACGAACGACACCTTCGGCAGCTTGGTGAAGTCGGTGGGGAACTGGGCGAAGGTGTACGCGGTGGACGTCGGCACGTTGGAGAACCCGAACCAGGGGTTGTGCTTGCGGGCGTACTTGCCGCTGCTGCATGTGGTCGAGCCCTGGCTGGGCAGCGTCTCGTTGTAGCTGGCCCAGCTCTTGCCCGCGGCGATCAGCTCCGAGGCCAGGTTGGGCGCGGAGCTGAAGCCGGGGGTGTAGCAGGAGTCGTCGGTGATGCCCTGCGTCGACCCGGAGAACATGGCGAAGTAGTTGGGCTGGCTGGGGTGGGTCTCGGCGTAGAAGGCGGTCAGGTTGGCCCCGCCGCTCTTCAGGGAGTTGATGTAGGGGGCGCTGGAGCTGCCGATGACCTGGGAGTAGGCGTGGTTTTCGAAGACCACGACCACTGTGTGGTCCGGCGTCGGCAACGTGGCCGCCTGGGCGTTGGAGCCTCCGGCGGCCCACAGGCCCAGGGAGGCCGCGGACAGCGTGAAGGCGGTGGCGAGAGCGGGGATACGGCGGGACGGCATGGCTGTCCTCCACAGGGGGGTGTCTGCGACCAGCTCAGGCTAGGAACGCCCCGTGACGCGGACCACACGACCGACGTGAAGATCGGCCGAACGGTGAGTGAAGCCCCTTGTCACCCGATTTCCGGGGTACCTCCCGGGAGCGCTGCGACCCGCCCGACCCCGTGCGGCCGAACGGAAAGACCTGCACGCCGACAGCCGAGGAACGGGGCCGACGCATCTCACCCAGGGGGAACCAGTGGCCGCCAGAGCGCCCATCTATGGCCAAAGGCGCCGGGAAACGCCCTAAACGGCAGATGTTGCCGAGTTCCTATAGATACCTTTTTGAAACCTTTGCCCCGTGACATCCACACTCGTCATCATTAGAGTCAATTTGCTTATGATCTTCGGCGATGCGGCTCCCCCCTCCGCGTCGCTGCCCCCCAAGGAGGGTGTGTGAGAACGAAACCCCTCGTCGCCGGTGCCGTCGCCCTGCTAGCCGCGGCGGCACTGCAGATCTCCGGAGTCGGCCCGGCGTTCGCCGGCCCGTCCGATCCCAGTCCGTCCGACAACTCCGCCCACGGCGGACCGGTCCTGGAGGACGTCCACAACGTCCCGACGACCGCCGTCGCGAGCAAGGTCACGTTCCTTGACAACGTCAAAGGCGTGAGTGGCTACTCAGGGCTGAACTTCATCAGCTACGACAAGTACGGCTACGACTTCATGTTCGCCAACGGCACCGGCGGCCTCGCCGTCTGGTCGCTGAAGGACCCCAAGCATCCGGCGCTGGTCTCCACCGTCACGGCTGCCCAGCTGCGCCAGCCGGGGGACACCCAGGACAGGTTCTGGGAAGGCGAGAACATGACCGTCGACCCGAAGCGCAAGCTGGTCTTCCTCAGCAGGGACCCGCGGGGCTTCGGCGGCACCGTCTCGACCGGCCAGTCGGGTGTCTACATCGTCGACGTGAAGAACCCGTGGAAGCCGGAAGTCGTCGTCTTCCAGCCGATCGCGGCCGGCCACACGGCCACCTGCATCAACGACTGCTCGTATCTGTGGTCGGTCGGACCGGCCAACACCGGCACGCCGGGCCAGGACCCGTCCTGGAAGGGCGTGCCGGTCCGGGTCACCGACATCCGTGACGTCAAGCACCCGAAGACCCTGGACCTGGCGCTCGACCTCGGCCGGTTCGACGGCGTCACGGACTACGTGCACAGTGTCGACGTCGACAAGAACGGTGTCGCCTGGGTCTCCGGCGAGGGCGGCGTCCGCGGCTACTGGACCAAGGGCAACCACTACGACCCGGTGCAGAAGGTCAAGCGAGTGGCGACGGCGTACGACCCGGTCCCGTACGCGGGTGGTACGGCCGTCCCGACCGACCCGCAGGGCACCGCCTTCTTCGACTATTTCGACCACAACGCGTACCACAACACCGAGAAGCTCGGCTCCTTCGACAAGGGCGAGCTGGTCTACGTGACCAACGAGAACATCACCACCTGCTCGAAGGCCGGCGAGTTCAAAATCGTCTCGCTGAAGGGCAGCTACGACGGCGAGGGCTGGAAGTCCACGCCGGAGGCCCCGCTCCGGCTCAACCTGGTCAGCCACTGGTCGCCGTGGGGCAAGGAGGGGTCGGCCACCAGCGGTAGCTGCTCCGCCCACTGGTTCACGGTGAACGGCAACATCGTGGCCATAGCGTGGTACGGGCAGGGCACCCGGTTCCTCGACGTGTCCGATCCGGCCAAGCCGACCCAGGTCGGCTACTTCCGGGTGCCGTCGGGCACGGGCGTGACCGCCGGCTCGGCGTCGGCGGCGTACTGGCACAACGGCCTGGTCTACATCGCGGACTACAACCGGGGCGTCGACGTGCTGCGGTTCGACGGCAAGCTGGCCGGCGAGCCGGACGAGAAGATCTGCTGGAACTCTTGCGACAAGTAACCGTCTGAGCCGAAGCCGGCCCGAGCGCGGAGCCCCGCTCGGGCCGGCTTCGCCGCTGATGGAGTGGAAGGTTGACGGTGCGACGCCGACATGTCACGCGAGGGGCGGGAGCCGCCGTGCCCATTGCGGGGCCCCGCCGGGCCCGGCTGTTCGCGCGGCTCGTGGCGGTCGTGCTCCTGGCCGCCGGCGGCCTGGTCGTGGGCCTCTTCCCCGGTACGGCCGCCCGGCCGGCGTACGCGCACGCCTACCTGCTGGAGAGCTCGCCGGTCGACGGCAAGGTGCTGGCCTCGCCCCCGGCTGAGGTCCGGCTGCGCTTCGACGAAGCGGTGAGTCTGGGCCGGCGGTCCATCCAGCTGCTCGACCCCACCGGCAAGGAGCTGGTGATCGGCGCCGCGGAGTACGCGGACGGCAGGATCGACACGGCGCGGGCGAGCCTGCCCCGGGACCTGGCCGAGGGTACCTACGTGGTGTCCTGGCGGGTCACCTCCGTGGACTCGCACGTGGTGTCGGGCGCGTTCAGCTTCAGCGTCGGCCACCCGAGCGCGACGGCCGTCCCGGCGGAGCAGGACACCGACCGCGCGGTCCCCGTCGTCGCCGCGGTCGGCCGCGCCGTGGCGTACCTCGGAGTGGCCCTCGCCCTCGGCGGGGGTCTGTTCGTGGCCGTGCTCTGGCCCGCCGGCCGCGACGACCGGCGCGGCCGGCGCGTCGTGTGGTCGGGTTTCGCCGCGCTGGCCGCCGGCACCGCGGTGGTGCTGCTCGTCCAGGGGCCGTACGCCGACGGCAGGTCGCTGACCGCGGTGTTCGACCCCCGCCTGCTGGGCGCGACGCTGTCCACCCGGCTGGGCTATGCGCTGCTGGCCCGGCTGGTGCTCGTGGCCGTCATCGGCGTGGTCTTTCTGATCGCGGTGGGCCGCCCCTCGCCCGTCGCCCGCCCGGACACGACGGAGACGACCGGCCCGGAGACGACCGGTCGGGCATCGGCTGGTCCGGAGTCGGCCGGTTTCGAGTCCGCCGGTTTCGAACCAGCCGGTTTCGAACCAGCCGGTCTTGAGCCGGCCGGTGCCGCCCGCAGGATCGCGCTGCCCGCGGTCGCCGTCGCCGGCGCCGTCGCCATGACGCTGACCTGGACGCTCGCGGACCACGCACAGAGCGGTGCGCAGATCTGGCTGGCCGTCCCGGCGACCAGCCTTCACCTGCTCGCCATGGCGCTGTGGCTGGGCGGCCTGGTCGCGCTCGCGGTCTGCGTGCTCGCCCCGGCCCGCAAGCGGGGCCCTGCGCTCCTTTCCCTGGAGCCCGCGCTCCCCAGGTTCTCCCGGCTCGCGCTGCTCTGCTTCGCGGTGATCGCGGTCACCGGCCTGTACCTGTCCTGGCGGCAGGTGGGAACGTGGGGCGCACTGGGCGGTACCGACTTCGGGCGGCTGCTGCTCGGCAAGCTCGCCGCCGTGCTCGGGGTGCTGGCGCTCGCCTCCGGAGCGCGGCGGTTCGTACAGCGGCGCGACCGTGTCCGCCGTGCCCCCCAGGACCCCGGTGCCGCGGTGCGCCGGCTGCGCCGCTCGGTCGCCGGTGAGGTCGTGCTCGGGGTCGTCGTCGTGTCCATCACCGCCGTCCTGGTCGACACGGCCCCGGCCCGCACCAGTTACGCGCCGCCGGTGGACACCACGGTCCCGTTCCCCGCCGCTGCCGCGAGCGCGTCCGGCCCGTACGGCGGGCTGCGCGGCGGCTCGATCCAGCTGAAGATCGAATCGGCGAGACCGGGCAGCAACACGGCCGACATCTACCTGACCGGACGGGACGGCACGCTGATCCCGGTGCCCGAGATCTCCGGTGCGCTCGAATCGCGGGACCGCACCGTACCGGCGCTGCCCGTCAAGGTGACGGCGGCCGAACCCGGCCACTACGTGGCGGGCTCGATGTCCATCCCCTACCCCGGGGAGTGGGCGCTGCGGCTGGACATCCGCGTTTCCGACTTCGACGAGACACGCGTACGTGTCCCGTTCACCGCACATTGAAAGGCTGGTGACACACATGCGAGGCGCTGACCGCAAGGCCCCCGGGTCGCGGATGGCCCTGGCCGCCGCCGGTGCGATCACCGTCGGTGTCCTGGCGGGGTGCTCCGGCGGGACGCCGCAGCCGGCGACCAAGCCGCCCTACACCGTCGACACCATCCGCTCCGGCTTCGTCGGCGCCGGCGACCTGGGCAAGGGCGCGGTCGCGTTCGAGGACAAAGACCACGCCTCGCACACCATCTACACGCCCCCGAACAGCATCCCCACCTGCCCGTACGTCCAGCGTTCCGACGACGTCCAGGCTCAGGTGGAAGCGGCGGTCGAGCCGGTGGGCGGGAACTCGACCGGCCGGTTCATCGTCGCCCCGCCGAAGGTGGGGCCGGAGACCCTCCCGGTGGTCACCCAGGGCGCGGTGGTCTTCGAGAGCACCACGCTCGCCGGCAACGCGATGGACGCCGTGACGGCCGAGTCGGCCAAGTGCCCGGCGACGTTCACCATCCTCGGCGGGCCGCCGTCCATCGTGGGCGATTACAAGACCAGCAGCCGGCCCTTGGAACTGGACGGGTGGCAGGGGTTCGCCCAGCACCTCGTGCACACCCCGCCGGCGGGCCTGGGCTCGGACACCTATGACGACCTGGTCACCGTCGTGGTGCACAAGGCGAACGCGGTCCTCTACGTCGGCTACACCCAGATCAAGAAGGTGGGTGCACGGTCCGACACCGAGGAGAAGGTCAAGGACCTGATGACGACGACGCTGGCCCGCCTCGGCTAGCGCGTCCCGGCAGATCATCGATGGCAGGTCCGAGAACGGCGGGAGTCCCGCCGATAGGAGGAACGTTGAGCGGCAGAGCACTTCCGACGGGCGTGGCGCCCGCCACGATGGGCGCCGGCCCCGCGCACCCGGTTATCCGGAGCGCGGCGCCCGTTCTGGCAGGCTCCGATACGGCCGGGGCCGCGGGCGGCGGGGCGTCCGGTACGCCTCGGGGGGTGCGCACGCTGCGCCGCGCGGCACGCGGGCTGGTCATCGCGGCGGTGGCGGTCTGCCTGGTCGCCGTCCTGCCGGCGGCGGCGTTCGCGCATGTGAAGGTGACCGCGGACGCGGCCGTCCAGGGCGGCTACACCGCGCTGACGTTCCGGGTCCCGAACGAGCGCGACGACGCGAGCACCACCAAGATCGAGGTCCAGCTCCCGGCCGACTTCCCGCTGGCCTCGGTCTCGGTGAAGCCGCACCCCGGCTGGTCGTACGAGATCGAGAAGGCCACGTTGGCCACGCCGATCGAGTCGCACGGCGCGAAGATCGGCGAGGTCACCTCGAAGATCACCTGGACCGCGTCGGGTGAGGAATCGGCGATCAAGCCGGGTGAGTACGACGAGTTCTCGGTGAGCGCCGGGCCGCTGCCCGAAACCGGCCAGCTGGCGTTCAAGACGCTCCAGTACTACAGCAACGGCGAAGTGGTGCGCTGGATCCAGGATCAGACCCCCGGCGACGAGGAGCCGGAGCGGCCCGCGCCGGTGCTCAAGCTCACGGCCAAAGCGGGCACCGCGTCGGCCCCGGCCCCGGCTGCCGAATCGGCGGCCACCGCGGCCGAGACCGGGCCGGACGCGGGGGTCTCATGGGCGATCGGGCTGTCCGCGGCCTCGCTGGTGATCTGCCTGGGATGCGCTGCGGCGCTGGCCCTGCGGTGGCGCCGGGCGGGATAGGCGGACGAGCGAGGGCGCCGGAGAACGCGGACCTGCCGGGGCCAGGGTCAGCGCGTGGCCCCAGCCGGTCCGCTCGGTCAGCCACGTGGCGCGTACATGATGACCAGTACGCCGGCCAGGCAGACGAGCGCGCCGATGACGTCCCAGCGGTCGGGCCGGAACCCGTCGACGAGCATGCCCCAGGCCAGGGACCCGGCGACGAAGACGCCACCGTAGGCGGCCAGGATGCGGCCGAAGTTCGCGTCCGGCTGGAGCGTGGCGACCAGCCCGTACAGGCCCAGCGCGATCACGCCGCCGCCGATCCACAGCAGGCCACGCTGCTCGCGTACGCCTTGCCAGATCAGCCACGCTCCGCCGATCTCGGCGAGGGCGGCCAGAACGAACAGCAGCAGGGAGCGGACGACCGTCATGGCCGGTAGTACACCGCACGGCAGCGGCCCATCCGCCGTCGGGTCCGCTTTGCCGTGGTGCAGGCGCTCAACATCCGCAGCTGCTCCCGCCGCATCCGCAGCGCGAGCTCGTGCGAGACGCGCGTCGGCGGTGCAGCCACCACATGCCCGCCGCGGCGGCGACCAGCACCCCGGCCACGGTCAGGAGCGTCTGTTCGGCGAGCGCGACGCCATCACGTCCCTTCCTCGCGGCGCTGGTCCGGCGGGCCGCTTCATGCGGCAGCGGCCGCCGCGCCGGCGCGTGCCTGCAGCGCGTCCAGCACGTCGATCTGCTCCGGCGGCACCGCCACCTCCAGCGCCAGGCTGCCGTCGGCGATGGTCAAGGTGAAGGCGAAGAAGGAGCAGCAGCCGTTCTCCCGCGCGGTCAGCTCGGCCGCCCGGGCCGCGTGCTCCGGGCTGAAGACGAGCTCCAGCCGCAGCCGCTCACGCCCAGGACGCCGCACCGTCTGGACCGCCTCGGCGAACAAGGCGTCGAACTCGGCCACCCGCAGCGGCTGCTCCGCGGTGGGGAGGGTGCACGCTGAGGGAGCCCATCCCTGGTCAAGGGCGATGTCCTGGGTCATGCCTCTGCCGGTAAACCTGTACCTGGGTATCGGATGCAACCCCTTGCGCGTGGTCGCCTCGCGCCGGTTCCGTCGCCGTACGGCCGATCGGCGGGGGTACGTGAGGAGCCGGGATTCGAGGAACGGGTGGGCGACGACCACACGTCGCCCACCCATCGAGAGTCCTACTTCAGGAGCTTCCTCATGGTGCTGATCTCCGCGGACTGGCTGGTGATGATGGAGCCGGCCATCTGCGTGGCCGGTTCGTAGATGCCGGCTCCCTGCTCCTCCTTGGCCATGGTGATGGCGCCCTCATGATGCTGGATCATCATCGTCAGGAAGGCCTTGTCGAATGCGGCGCCCTTGAGGCCCTCGAGCTTCTTCATGTCCTCGCCGGACATCATGCCGGGCATGCCGTGGTCCGTATGGTCCATCGGCATGCCGTCCTCGCCGGGGGCCTGAACGCCCCAGCTCTCGAGCCAGCCGGTCATCATCTGGATCTCGGGATCCTGGGCGGCTTCGATCTGCTTGGCCAGTTCCTTGACCTTGCTGCCGGCTGCGCGCCCCTCCGCCAGCTTCGCCATCTCAAGGGCCTGACGGTGGTGCGGGATCATCATCTGTGCGAACCAGATGTCCCGGTCGTTGTGGTCCGCGGCCGGGCTGGTGGCAGGATCCTGCGATTCGGTAGGCATCGCAGACATGGACGACGTGGAGGACATGTCGCGGGTGGCGGTGTCCGTGGAGCCGCAGGCACTGACCAGCAGACCGGCCGAGAGCAGGGCGGCGGGAACGGCAAAACGCTTCATGGATGAACACTCTCCGTGTATGGGTGAAGACAGGTCGCCGGAGCTCGACGGCGGACAGACCGTCGAGTGCGCCTTCTACACCCGGATCACACAGAGTTGCGTGAGAGTCGGCCATCGAGGACGGGCGGTAGGCCCGCGGGGGAGGAACGACTGCAAGAACAGCCTGCTTGACGGGGCGGCGAAGCGGCCTGCACCCATCACGACGAGGAAAAGTAGTAGGACCGTTCCGGCCAGGAGGAGGGCCAGGCAGACCTGGCCGCCACCGTGCCCCTGGTGGGGAGAACTGGGTTCGTCGCCGTGCCGGTCGTGGGGTCCAGCCGTCGGCATCGCCGGGTCGTCGGTCTGAGCGGAGTGCAGGGCCAGAACGCTCGGAGTGGGAAGAGGCCCAGGTGAGGGCTGCAGCCCGTGCATGGCCAGTAGCCCGCACAGGACAGCGGCAAGCAGGAGCAGCCCGCCCAAAGGAGCGAGCCTGCGCGCCGCGCCGCCCGTAGTCACAGTGGACACGTTACCCATGGGTCCGCGCGCTTCGCGCATCGCCTCGCAATGCCACCCGAAGAACTTACTACTACCGGTACTAGTGGCCGTGATGGTCTCCGGCGATATCGGTGCCGGGCTGTGGGTTGGAACAAGGGATGCTGTGATCGCCGGGGGAGGGGGAGACTCCCGCTGATCCCCTCGCCGCATCCCGGCAGCTGGACTGTCACAACGCCTGGGAATTGATGACCGCTTTTCGCGCCAGGCCTGGTCTACTACCTTGCCTAGGAAGGGCGAAGGCGGAGGAGACGTGCGCGAGTTCGGCAAGCTCGAGGCGGCGGTGATGGACTGTATCTGGACTCTCGGCCGACCCGTGTCCGTACGCGAGGTGCTGACCGAACTCCAGAAGAGCCGCGACATCGCCTACACCACGGTGATGACGGTGATGGACACCCTCCACGGCAAGGGCTGGCTGCGCCGTCGGTTGGAGGGCCGTGCTTACCGTTACGAGGCCGTGGCCTCGCGCGAGGCGTACACGGCTCGTCTGATGCGCGCAGCGCTGGCCACGAGCAACAACCAGGCGGCGGCGTTCGTGCACTTCCTCTCCGAACTGACCCCCGCGGAGGCGGAAGCGCTGCGGCAGGCTTTGAAGATCGTCCCCCCGAGCTGATCTCCGCCCATCGGTGAGGTCCCGGCTCGGATCCCGTCTGTCCGGCGGACTCGGCCAGGGACACGCGGTCGCGCTTCAGTCCGATCTTCTCCGTGACCATGCGGCTCCCTGGATGTGATCGCTGGCAGGAGCCGCGCTCAGCGCCGGGCCCCGCGCCCCACGCCTCTTCCGTCCGCCGGCCGGTAGGCCCCTCGATGCGTCCAGTCGGACCGATTGACACCCCCCTAGGGTATGTTATGGTCTGTCCCGGCGATACCCCCTACGGGTACAAAGAAAGGGAGAATGGACATGTGCACTGCATGCGCGTGCGGTACAGAATCGGCTCAGACCGTGGCGACCGCTGAGGCGGGCACGGCGGACGGCAAGGTCTATTCGGTGAGCGGGATGACCTGCGGCCACTGCGTCTCGTCCGTGTCCGGGGAGATCGGCAAGATCGGCGGCGTCACCGGCGTGGCGGTCGACCTGCCGACCGGCGCGGTCACCGTCAGCGGCTCGGGATTCACCGACGAGGAGATCCGCGCCGCGGTGGAACAGGCCGGCTACGCGCTGGCGGGCCGGTCCTAGGAAACCGGGTCCCCGAAGAAGGCGGTGGGCGTGCACTGGCATGCACGCCCACCTGCGGGGCCGGTCCGATTCGGCATCACACCCAACCCCCTAGCGCATCCTCCCATCGCGGGGCGGATGCGAAGAACAGGAGTGCGGCATGAACGCCGTAAATCCGCGCAGGTGGCGGGCGCTGGTCGTGCTCGCCGCGGCGCAGTTCATGGTCATCATGGACACCTCGATCATCGGGGTCGCGTTACCCGACATGCAGCGCGATCTGGGTTTCTCCGCGGACGCGCTGCAGTGGGTCTTCAATGCCTACGTCATCGCCTTCGGCGGCCTGCTGCTGCTCGGAGGACGCCTGTCCGACCTGTTCGGCGCCCGCAGGGTCTTCATCACCGGCTGGCTCATCCTGATCGCCGGGTCGGCCGTCGCCGCCGCGGCGAGCAGCCCGTGGGTGGAGATCCTCGGCCGGGGCGTGCAGGGCGTCGGCGGCGCGCTCATCGCCCCTGCCTCGATGACCCTGCTCATGATGCTCTTCGGACACGATTCGCGGGAGCTCGGCAAGGCCATGGCGCTGTACGGCGCCGCGGCGCCGGCCGGTGGCACCGCCGGGGTGTTCCTCGGCGGAGTCATCACCGAGTATCTGAGCTGGCCGTGGGTCTTCATCGTCTACATCCCCATCGGCATCGCCACCCTGCTTGCCGTGCCCGCGCTGCTGCCCGCGGTCGCCGGGCGGCGCGGCTCGGTGGACGTGCTCGGCGGGGTCGCCGTCACCGCCGGGATCGCCCTGGCCGTGTTCGCCATCGTCCGGGCCCCCGAACAGGGGTGGGGTTCTGCCGCGACGCTGCTGGAGCTGGCGGGGGCGGTCGTGCTTCTCGCGCTGTTCCTGCTCGTGCAGCGCGTGATCCGGGAGCCGCTCATGCCGCTGGGGATCTGGCGCACCCCCGGGCTGGCCGTCGCGAACCTGGCGATGGCGCTGCTGGGCGCGGCCTGGATCCCGATGTGGTATTTCCTCAACCTCTACCTGCAGCAGGTCCTGGGCTACAGCGCCTTCCCCAGTGGAGCGGCCCTGCTTCCCATGACGATCGCGATCATGATCTTCATGATCGGGATCACCGCCCGGCTGCTCGGCAGGTTCGGCGCCAAGCCGCTGATCGTCATCGGGCTCGCCGTACTGGCGGCGGGGGTGGCCGGGCTGTCCCTGGTCCGGCCGGACGGGACCTTCGTCGCCGACGTGCTGCCCGCCTCGCTGGTCGCGGCGGTGGGGATGTCCCTGGCCTACATTCCCTCGATGATGTCGGCGATGTCCGGCGCGCGGCACGAGGAGAGCGGGCTGGCCTCGGGAATCGTCAACACCACCTACCAGATCGGCTCGGCGCTCGGCCTGGCCGTGATGACCGCGCTCGCCACCAGCGGGGGAGCGGCCGCGGCGAATGGCCCGGCCGCGCTCACCGACGGCTTCCAGTCGGCCTTCGTCGGCGCGGCGGTCGTGGCGGCGGCTGGGGCCGTACTGACCCTGCTGCTCATGCGGAAGCCGGTGGTGGCAGCCCCCGCCGCGACGGACACCGAGGCAGTGCAGGTGTAGGTCCCACCGAGCGGGCCCGCCCGTGGTGGCGGTGGCCCGCTAAATACCCTAGGGGGGTAGGGTGTTTAATGAAGACCAACAGACCTCAGAGCAAGGCGGGGAGATGGCCGGATACGCGGGGGCCAAGGAAGACCACCTCAGGCGGCTGCGCCGGATCGAGGGGCAGGTGCGCGGACTGCAGCGGATAGTCGACGAGGACAAGTACTGCATCGACATCCTCACCCAGGTCTCGGCCGCCAACAGGGCGCTTCAGGCGTTCGCCCTGGAACTGCTGGACGAGCACATGGCGCACTGTGTCGCCGAGGCCATCGCCAAGGGCGGCACCGAGGCCGACGTCAAGATCAAGGAAGCCTCCGACGCCGTCGCCCGTCTCGTCCGTTCCTGACCGATCGATCGAAGGAGAAGCGTCATGACCACCGCCACCTACACCGTCGACGGCATGACCTGCGGCCACTGCGTCAGCTCGGTGAAGGAAGAAGTCGGCGAGGTCCCCGGTGTCACCGGTGTCGAGGTCGATCTGGCCACCGGGCTTGTGACAGTCGAAAGCGACAGCCCCCTCGACACGGCCGAGATCAGGGCCGCCGTCGAGGAGGCCGGATACGAATTGGTGGACAAGCGATGAACACGCCAGCCCGGCTGGGCGCCTATGTTCTCGGCCTCGCCGTGGTCTTCGCGGGAGCGTTCGGCGTCGGCGGCGCCGTCGGCGCGACCGGGCCCGCGCCCGCAAAGAACGGACATGGGGGCCACACGACCCCTTCACAGGCCACGCAGAAGACGGAACACGTGCCAGGAGGACTTCAGGTGTCCCAGAACGGCTACACCCTCACCCCGCAGACCACGACCATCACCCCCGCGACGGAGACCGACTTCCGGTTCACCGTGAACGGCCCCGACGGCCGCCCGGTGACCGCCTACGAGACCGAGCACGAGAAGAATCTGCACCTCATCGTGGTCAGCCGGGATGCGACCGTCTTCCGGCACCTGCACCCCGAACTGTCCGGCGAGGGGATCTGGTCGGTGCCGCTGACGCTGCCCGACGCCGGCGCCTACCGGATCTTCGCGGACTTCGTCCCCCAAGGCGGTGAAGGCCTGACCCTCGGCGCCGACCTGTACGCCGCCGGCGACTACACGCCCCGGCCGCTGCCGGCGCCCAGCCGTACGGTGACGGTCGACGGATACACCGTCCGGCTCGACGGCACCCTCACCCCGGGTACGGCGAGCAAGCTCACCGCCGAGATCAGCAGGGACGGCAAGCCCGTCACCGACCTGCAGCCCTACCTCGGGGCCTACGGCCACCTGGTCGCGCTGCGTGTCGGTGACCTCGCCTACCTGCACGTTCACCCCGACGGCGCCCCGGGCGACGGCGTCACCCCCGCCGGTCCGGACATCACCTTCTACGCCGAGGTCCCCAGCCGCGGCGACTACCGGCTCTTCCTCGACTTCCAGCACGACGGAACCGTGCACACCGCCGCCTTCACCGTGGGGGCGGAGCAACCGTCAGGGGCGGCCCCCACCGCCACGGCGGACCACGGTTCGGAGCACTCGCACTCCGGGCACTGACCCCGGGCATATCGCGGAAAGGAGGGGTGATGGCCTCCATCACCGGTGACCGGCCGAGTGGCGCGGTCGAGCTTTCGATAGGCGGCATGACCTGCGCGTCGTGTGCCAACCGGATCGAGCGCAAGCTCAACAAGCTGGAGGGCGTGTCCGCGACGGTGAACTACGCCACGGAGAAGGCCAAGGTGACCTTCCCCGAGGGCCTGGACCCTGCGGCGTTGGTGGCGGAGGTGGAAAAGGCGGGATACACGGCCAAGCTGCCCGAGCCGCCCACGCCCGAGCAGGCGCCCGCCGAGCCGCAGGATGAGTTGGCGGCCTTACGGACCCGGCTGTGGGTCTCGGTGGTGCTGGCGGTGCCGGTGATCGCGTTGGCGATGATCCCGGCACTGCAGTTCACCTACTGGCAGTGGCTGTCGCTGACGCTGGCCGCCCCGGTCGTGGTCTACGGCGGGCTGCCGTTCCACAAGGCCGCCTGGACCAACCTGCGGCACGGCACCGCCACGATGGACACGCTGGTGTCGCTGGGCACGATCGCCGCGCTGGGCTGGTCGCTGTGGGCGCTGTTCCTCGGCGACGCCGGCACACCGGGCATGACCCACGCCTTCGACCTGACCATCGCCCGCAGCGACGGCTCGGGCAACATCTACCTGGAGGCCGCCGCCGGGGTGACCGCGTTCATCTTGGCCGGGCGGTACTTCGAGGCCCGCTCCAAGCGCCGCGCCGGCGCGGCGCTGCGGGCGCTGCTGGAGCTGGGCGCCAAGGACGTCGCCGTGCTGCGCGGCGGCCGTGAGGTGCGCGTCCCCATCGGCGAGCTGGCGGTGGGCGACCAGTTCGTGGTCCGGCCGGGGGAGAAGATCGCCACCGACGGCGTCATCGAGGAGGGCGCCTCGGCGGTCGACGCCTCGATGCTCACCGGCGAGTCGGTCCCCGTCGAAGTAGGGGTGGGGGATGCGGTCACCGGGGCGACGGTCAACGCCGGCGGCCGGTTGGTGGTGCGGGCCACCCGGGTGGGGTCGGACACCCAGCTCGCCCAGATGGCGCGCCTGGTCGAAGACGCCCAGACCGGCAAGGCGCAGGTGCAGCGCCTGGCCGACCGCATCTCGGGGATCTTCGTGCCGATCGTCATCGCCCTGTCGGTCGCCACGCTGGGGTATTGGCTCGGCACGGGTGAAGGCGTCGGGGCGGCCTTCACCGCCGCGGTCGCGGTGCTGATCATCGCCTGCCCCTGCGCGCTGGGGCTGGCCACCCCGACCGCGCTGCTGGTCGGCACCGGCCGCGGCGCCCAGCTCGGCATCCTGATCAAGGGGCCCGAGGTGCTGGAGTCCACCCGGGCGATCGACACGGTCGTGCTGGACAAGACCGGCACCGTCACCGAGGGGAAGATGACCCTGGTTGAGGTCCACCTGGCCGGCGGACAGGACCGGGATGAGGTGCTGCGCCTGGCCGGGGCGCTGGAGCACGCCTCCGAGCACCCCATCGCCCAGGCGATCGCCCGGGGCGCCGCCGAACGCGTCGGTGACCTGCCCGCGCCGGAGGACTTCGCCAACGTCGAGGGCCTGGGCGTGCAGGGGATCGTGGACGGCCACGCCGTACTCGTCGGCCGGCCCCGTCTGCTGGCCGACTGGGCCCAGCGCCTGCCCGCCGATCTGGCCCAAGCGCTGGAGGAGGAGCAGGTCGCGGGTCGCACCGCGGTGGCGGTCGGCTGGGACGGTGCGGCCCGCGCGGTGCTGGTGGTGGCCGACACCGTCAAGCCGACCAGCAAGCAGGCCATCGCGCAGTTGCGTGGGCTGGGGCTGACGCCGGTGCTGCTGACCGGCGACAACCAGGCGGTCGCCCGGACGGTCGCCGCGGAGGTGGGGATCGACGAGGTGATCGCCGAGGTGCTGCCGGCCGACAAGGTCGATGTGGTCAAGCGGTTGCAGGCCGAGGGCAGGACGGTGGCGATGGTCGGCGACGGGGTCAACGACGCCGCCGCGCTGGCCCAGGCGGATCTGGGTCTGGCCATGGGCACGGGCACCGATGTGGCGATCGAGGCCGCCGATCTGACTCTGGTGCGGGGGGATCTGCGGGTGGCGGCCGATGCGATCCGGCTGTCGCGGCGGACGCTGCGCACGATCAAGGGCAATCTGTTCTGGGCGTTCGCCTACAACGTCGCGGCTCTGCCGCTGGCCGCCGCGGGGCTGCTCAACCCCATGATCGCCGGAGCGGCGATGGCGTTCTCCAGCGTCTTCGTCGTCAGCAACAGTCTCAGGCTCCGCCGCTTCCGCTAGGTCGTACGAAGGGCCTCCGGCAACTCGCTCGGAGGCCCTTCCGCATCGGAACGCGCTGTCCCCGGCGGGTGAACGGTGTGACTCGATCTCGGCGGGGGAGCTGAAGACAAGGGTGGAAGAGGGGGCAGATCATGGATGGGTTGTGGCGCGCGCTGGGGATCGCGGGGTCCATGACCTGGGAGATCCTGTGGGCGCTGATCCTGGGGTTCACCCTGTCCGCGATCGTGCAGGCGGTGGTCCGCCGGGAGGCGATCACCCGGGCACTGGGGGATGACTCACCCCGGGCCCTGGCCGCGGCGACGGGATTCGGCATGGCCTCCTCGTCGTGTTCCTACGCCTCAGTGGCACTGGCCCGCTCGCTGTTCCGCAAGGGGGCCGGCTTCACCGCGGCGATGGCCTTCGAGATCGCCTCAACCAATCTGGTCGTCGAACTGGGCATCATCCTGGCCCTGCTCATGGGCTGGCAGTTCACCCTGGCCGAGTTCATCGGCGGCCCCATCATGATCGTCCTGTTGGCGGTGCTGTTCCGCGTCTTCCTGCGCCGGCGCCTGGTCGACGACGCGCTGCGCCAGGCCGAGCAGGGCGTGGCTGGGTCGATGGAGGGGCACGCCGCGATGGACATGTCCGTCACCGGACCGGGCTCGTTCTGGCGGCGGCTGACCTCGGCCAAGGGCTTCACCTCGGTGTCGCACATCTTCGTCATGGAATGGGCGGCCATCTGGAGGGACATCGTCGCCGGCCTCCTGATCACCGGGGCGCTGGCCGCCTGGGTGCCGATGGACTTCTGGAAGAGCTTCTTCCTGACCGGCCACCCGCTGTGGGCCCGCATCTGGGGACCACTGGTCGGGCCGATCGTCGCGGTTGTCAGCTTCGTCTGCTCCATCGGCAACGTGCCGCTGGCGGCGGTGCTGTGGAACGGCGGGATCAGCTTCGGCGGGGTGATCGCGTTCATCTTCGCCGACCTGATCATCCTGCCGATCCTGAACATCTACCGGAAGTACTACGGCTGGAAGATGGCCGCCTTCGTCGCCGGCACCTTCTACGCCACCATGGTGCTGGCCGGTTACGCGGTCGAGCTCCTGTTCACACTTCTGGGCCTGGTGCCGGGCCACCGCCACGCCTCCGTGGTCGAGGCCCACATCTCCTGGAACTACACCACCTGGCTCAACGTCGCCTTCCTGGCGCTGGCCGCGGTGCTGCTGATCCGGTTCTTCGCCACCGGCGGTTTGCCGATGCTGAAGACGATGGGCGGGAGCCCCGACGACAGTCAACATGCCCACCATGGCCACGACGGGCCCGCGAACGCCAATCCCGAGGACCGGCACACCTAGGGCCGCGGCGACCTCCCTCGCGAGTTGGACCCTCGTCGGCCACACTGAGTCCATGGAATACGTCGGCCGGGTGCCCGCGCCGCCGCTCGACCGGCTCATCGACGACATCTACTGCCTGACCGGGGTGCCGCGACACCGCCGGATGAACGTCCCGCCGATGCCGTCGGCACACCTGTTCATCAACCTGGGCGGACCCGCCCGCCTGTGGGATTCCAACCCTTCGGTGCCGCCGGCGGTGTTCACCGATGGGTGGTTCATGGGTGTGTGGACCAGGCGTTTCCTCTTCGAGTACCCCACGCGGGTGCGGCTCGTCGGGGTGCACTTCAAGCCTTGGGGGATGTCGCCGTTCGTCGACATGCCGGCGACCGAGCTGCGGGACCGATGGGTGCCGGTCGACGCCGTCTGGCAACGATCGCTGGACCGGATTCGCAACCAGGTCGGCGACATCGCATCGGCCACCGAGACACTGCGGGTACTGGAGGAGGAACTGCGATCGATGCTTGCCGAGGCGCCATCGCGGAGCCTCGACCTGGTCCAGCACACAGGCGGGCGTTTGGAGACCTCCCACGGCGCGATCCCGGTCGGTGCGCTCGCCGATGCCGCCGGGGTGAGTGGCAATCACCTGGCCATGCAGTTCAAGTCCCATGTCGGGATCACCCCGAAGCGGGTGGCGCGGATCTACCGCTTTGCGCGGCTGATCCTGTCCGTAGACGCCCTGCGTCCGGTCGACTGGTCGCAGCTTGCCCAAACAGCGGGCTACTTCGACCAGGCCCACTTCAGCAGGGAGTTCAAGGACTTCACCGGCCACACCCCGACGGAATACCTGGCCCTGCGGCGCCGATTCCCCGCCGAGCAGGGGTTCCCACCGGACAGCGGTCCGATGCCCGCTGATTGATTTTTTACAAGCCCACTCGCCCTCAGGACCGACAAGATCGGAGGCGCATGCGCAAGGAGGCTCGAGGAGAACTGTGGGCACAGTAATCATGCACAATGTGGTGTCGGTGGACGGCTTCATCGCCGACGAGAACGACGACGTCGGGCCACTCCACGATTGGTACTTCAACGGGGACACCCCGATCACCGAAGGCGGCGACCAGCAGTACGATCACTCCGGCGCTGGAAGCGGCTTCAAGATGTCACGTGCATCGGCGGAGTACGTCCGGCCGATGTGGGAGGCAATCGGCGCGATCGTGATGGGCCGCAACCTGTTCGACCTGGTGAACGGCTGGGAGGGTCAGCCGCCCGCGGGTGACCACGTGATCGTGGTGTCCCACCGGCCCAAGCCCGAGGGCTGGCACCCCGAGGCGTCGTACCACTTCGTCGATGGCGTGACGGCTGCGATCGACAAGGCCCAGGAGCTCGCCGGGGAGCGAACCGTCGCTGTGAACGCCGGCGAAGTGGGCGGCCAGATCCTCGCGGCCGGTCTCGTGGACGAGGTGGCGATGGACGTGGTGCCGGTGGTGTTCGGGTCGGGCAAACGCTACTTCGGCAGCATCGATGGGCAGCATCTGCTGGAGGATCCCCACGTGGTCATCCAGGGCGACGGAGTGCTACATCTGAGGTTCAAGGTGCGCCGCTAGAGCCTGTCTTCGAAGTGGTCGGTTAGAGCCACAGCATAAAAGCGGGTGTAGACGCTTTGCCGGGGACCGTACCGCCTAGAAGACGCGGCTTCAGCGGGGCTCATGGGGTGGTCTCGTGAAAACTCCGTGGCGGCCGGCGCCGGCGGCGAAGCGGGCGGCCCCGGTCATGCCCTCGCGCTCCACGATCGGGACGCCCGCCGCCCCCTCGGCGCGCAACGCCTCGGCCAGGGGCAGGTCCAGGGCGGCATACGTGGAGGCCCGGTCGGCCAGGACGCATTCGAAGGGGAACGCCGCGATCTGCCCGGCCAGCTCGCGCGCAGCCTCGACCGCCCGGCCCGGCTCGACGACCCGGTTGGCCAACCCGATCGCGAGGGCTTCGTCGGCCCGTACGGGGCGGCCGGTGAGGATCATGTCCAGGGCGCGGCCCAGGCCGACGATCCGCGGCAGCCGGACCGTGCCGCCGTCGATGAGCGGCACCCCCCAGCGACGGCAGAACACCCCCAGCACCGCGTCGGACTCGGCGATCCGCAGGTCGGCCAGCAGCGCCAACTCCAGGCCGCCCGCGACCGCGTACCCGCTGATGGCGGCGATAAGCGGCTTGCCCAGCTGCATCCGGGTCGGCCCCATCGGGCCGCCGCCGCCCCCCTCGGGATCCAGTTCGTTGCGCCGCTCGGGGTCCCCGACCGCGGTCAGGTCGGCGCCCGCGCAGAAGGTGCCGCCGCTGCCGGCCAGGATCGCCACCCGCTGGTCGGGGTCGGCCTCGAACCCCTCGAACGCCGCCCGCAGTTCCCCGGCCATGGCACGGTCGACGGCGTTGCGCCGGTCGGGCCGGTCCATCCAGATCGTGGTGATCGGTCCTTCGACCTCCACCCGAACGTCACCCATCATTACTCCCGGCACATCACGGCCTGCGCGGCCCTACAGCGGAAACGAATCCACGTTAGAACCGTGAGGCCGGAGGCGGCAGTTCAGGACCCGCGCTCGCGCAGCCAGCGGAGCCGGCGGGCCTCCTGGTGGACGCCGCCGCCCTCGTGCATGTTGTACGGCCACACGTCACGCCGGTGCGGCGGATGCCCGACCGCCTGCTCACAGACCCGCGCCGATCGGACGATCGGAGCCGATAGAAACGGCTTCGGTTTCCTTCAGGTGGGCGAGGGCGACGGTCGCGAGATCGCCGATCGTACGGCGCTGCAGGAAGACCGCCACCGGCAGGTGGGCGCCGAGGTCGGCCGCGATCCGGTTGCGCAGCTGGACCGCCATGAGGGAGTCGAGGCCCATCCGGTGCGGGCGCTGTGCGGGGTCCACCTTCTCCTGAGGCAGCTGGACGATGGCCGCGACCTGCCTGCACAGGTACGCCGCGATGAGCCGCTGGGCCTCCTCCTCGCCAAGGCCTGCGAGGGCGGCCGGCTCAAGCTCCGCCATGGGGACGCCGTTCGCCGCTCCTTCTTCCACGAGGTGCCGAAGGAGGGACGAGGTGCGCAGAGCGGGGAAGTAGTGGGTCCAGGTAGCGGGGTCGAACGACATGACGGACGCCTGTGCGTGCGGAGAGGAGAGTAGCCGGTCGAGGACGGCCAGGCCCTCGGCGGGAGTGAAACCGGCGAAGCCGCGCTCGTTCAGCCGGAGGTCCTTGTCCGCCTTGGCGACCTGTCCGGTCGCCGCCCACTGTCCCCAGTTGACGGTCAGGGCCGGGAGCCCGTTGGCCTGGCGGTGCCAGGCGAGCCCGTCCTGGTAGCCGTTGGCCACGGAGTAGTTCCCCTGGCCCGGCGAGCCGATCACGGAGGCGGCCGACGAATACATCAGGAAGAAGTCGAGCGGCAGGTGGCGGGTGAGTTCGTGCAGGTTCCACGACCCGTCGACCTTGGGAGGCATCGGCGTGAAGAACCGCGTGCGGTCCAGTTGCGCCAGCGTCCCGTCGTCGAGGACGACGGCGGAGTTGACGACTCCTCGCAGAGGAGGCATACGCCGGGCGATTTCGTCGAGCAGATTCGCCACCGCCGCCCGTGAGGCGATGTCCGCCGCGGCGACGTGCACGTCCGCGCCGGCGGACCGCATCGCGGCGATCCGGTCCGCCGCGCTCTCCGGAGCGCCGCTCCGGCCCACCAGCACGAGGTGGCGTGCGCCGTTCTGGACGAGCCATTCGGCGGTGAGCAGCCCGACCCCGCCGCAGCCGCCGGCGATCAGGTACGTCGCGTCCAGCCGTACAGGGACCGGGTGTGCGGGGGGAAGCGCCCGGCGGCTGAGCCTGCTCGCGTACCTGCGGCCGTCCCTCAGAGCGATCTCGGTCTCGACTCCGTCGTTCCTGATCTCGGCCGAGAGCGCGCGAAGTACGCCGGAGTCCGGGTCCTCGGGGAGGTCGATCAGAGAGCAGCGCAGTTCGGGGTGCTCGTAGGGGATCACGCGGCCGATGCCCCACACGGCGGTCTCCGCGGGGTTGACATCCCCGATGCCGTCGGGAGCCTGGGCGGCGGTCGTCACCAGCCAGAGCCGGGGAGCGGCCTGCCGCGCACTCGTCAGTGCCTTGACCAGCGCGAGCACCTCGTAGGAGCCCGCCACTGCGTCCGGTCCGGTCGCCCCCTCGCCGGAGTGCGGGGCGGACAGGCGTACGACGGCTCTCGGGGGCCATGCCCGGCTCGCGGCCTGTTCCTTGATGAGCATCGTCCAGTCCTCCGCGGAGGCCAGGTCGAGCACACATCGGTGCTGGTCGAGTCTCCGATAGCCGGCACCCGGCTGGACCAGCAGCGGCTCGCCTCCCATCGCCGAGAGAGAGGCGCACAGTTCGGCGCCGAGGGGAGAGTCGCTCACCACCAGCAAGGGAGCATGATCGGGTGCGGGATCGGGCAGGGGCTGGAGCTCCGCCCACTCCATCCCGTACAGAAGGCGCGCGGCCTTCCGCTCGGCGATCTCGGGAGGGTCTTCGTTCAGCCGTTTGATCTGGAAGCCGTCGACGGAGGCGACGACCCGGCCCTCGTCGTCCTTGATCAGTACGTCGAACTCGACCAGCTCGGGTTCTTCCGCGGGCGAGATTCGTACGGCGGTCGCCCACAGACGGGTGCCTGCCCGCAGGCGCCGGTGCACCCGGCACCGAATCGTGCGCACCGGCAGATAGGTGTGATGCGCGCCGCCGGTGTCGCCGAGGAGGGCCATCACCGGCTGGAGGGCCGCGTCGAGCAGTGCCGGATGGAACAGGTAGCGGTCCAGACCGGCGGTTATGCCGGCGTCGATCCTCAGCTCGGCCGCCACGGCCGCCTCCGTCCGATGGAGTGCGACGATCGCCTGGAACGGGCCCGTCTGCTGGATGCCCCGGCGGCGCAGCGCGGCGTAGTGCTCCGCCACGTCGACCCTTCGGGGATAACAGGTGAGGTCGGGACGGCCTACCCAGGGGGTCTCCTCGGGGGAACTGGTGGAACGCACAAGGGCCGTGGCGACCGGGGACCATTCGGTGGTCTCGCCGGTCGTGTCCGCGAGGTAACACGTCCAGCGGCGGATGTGGTCGGCTCCGGCCGGGTCGAGGCGGGCCTGAAGGCGCTGAGGGACGTCCGCCGTGAGGAACACGGCGCGCTCGATGCGGAGATCCTCCACGGCGAAGGTCCGGCCGCGGTACGCCTCCTCCCCGGCGGCAAGGGCCAGTTCGTGGAAGGCGGTGCCGGACAGCATCGGCATGTCATGGACTTGATGGTGATTCAGGTAGGGCAGTCGCTCGGTGTCCAGGTCGAAGTCCCACACCAGAGTGCCGGCCGGGGCCAGCGTGAGAGCCGCGCCGATGATCGGGTGGCCGCCGCCGTCCCGGACGACACCGGGTCGCCTGACCGGGTCCTTCCAGTACCTCGTGTGCTGCCAGGGGTAGGAGGGGAGGGGCACGTGGTGCCCACGGTCGGGCTGCAGGCGGGAGAAATCGACGGCCCGGCCGTTGACGTACAGTTCGGCCGCGGCCTCGAGGAGCGCGGTACGGCCAGGGGTGTCGCGGGTGAGCGCGGTGACGACCACCCCGTCCGCGCCGGCGTGACGCAGGTTCTGCTGGACGGCTCGGGCGAGCAGCGGGTTGGGGCTGAACTCCACGAAGGTGTCGAATCCCGACCCCGCCAGATGCTGGACGGCGTCCGCGAACAGCACCGGCTCGCGAAGGTTGTCCACCCAGTACGCCCCGTCCATGTCTGACCCGTCGACGAATCGGCCGGTGACCGTGGAGATCAGCGGAACGTCGCCCTGCCGGGGGCGCAGGGGGGCGAGCAACTCGAGGAGCGGTTCCCTGAGCGGGTCCATCTGCGGGCTGTGCGAGGCGATGTCCACCTGCACGCGCCGCCCGAAGACGCCTTCGGCGTCGAGGTCGCGGAGGATGGCGTCGATCTCCTCGGGTTCGCCGGCGAGCACGCACGAGGCCGGCCCATTGTGCACGGCCAGGACCGCCCGGCCGCCGCGCTCCGCGATCAGCGCCTCGGCGCGTTCGGGTGACAGCTCCACCGCGGCCATGGCGCCGCGACCGCTGGTGGCGCGGATCAGCCGGCTTCGGCCGCAGATGATCCGGGCGGCGTCGTCGAGGTCGAGCACTCCGGCAACGTGGGCCGCGGCGACCTCGCCCATCGAGTGCCCGATCACGGCATCCGGCTCGAAACCCCACGACCGCCACAGGCGGGCCAGCGCCACCTGCACCGCGAAGATCGTCGGCTGGGCCACGTCGATCTCGGCGAGGCGGGAGGCCTGTGGCTCCGCCCTGAGCTCGGCCGTCAGGGACCAGCCGGCGTAGCGGCGCATCACGTTCTCGCAGTCGGCGATCGCCGCGGCGAAGACCGGCTCCTGGTCGAGCAGGTCGCGGCCCATGCCGACCCACTGCGCGCCCTGTCCCGGGAACACCCACGCCGTGCGACTCGGCCCGCCGAGATCGTCGGCTTCGCCGGTGTACACGCCCTCCGCGTGGCCGTTCGCGGCGTACGCGTCCAGCTTGGCCGCGGCCTCCTCGGCCGTGACGGCGACCACGGCGAGCCGCTGGTCGTGATGGCTGCGCCGGACTCCCGCCGCCGCTGCGACATCCTGAAGCGGGGCCGTCCGAAGGAGGTCGCGGTAGCGCGCCCCGAGCGCGGTGAGAGCGCCGGAGGTGCGGGCCGAGACCGGCAGCAGCATGGGGCGGTCGCCGTCCTCGCGGCTCTCGTCCGGGTGCGCGGTCTGCGGAGGCTCCTCGACGACGATGTGCACGTTGGTGCCGGTGATGCCGAAGCTGCTGACCCCGGCCCTGCGTGGCTGGTTTTCCTGCGGCCACGACTGTTCCCGGTCGCACACGCGTACCCGGATGTCGTCCCACGCGATTGAGGGGTTGGGCGTGGTGAAGTTGAGGCTGGCCGGGAGCCGGCCGTTCTTGACGCACAGCACGGTTTTGATCAGCCCGGTGACGCCGGCGGCGGCCTCGGTGTGGCCCAGGTTGGTCTTCACCGAGCCCACCAGGAGCGGGCGGTCTTTCGGCCGCCCCTGCCCGAGCACCCCGTCCAGGGCGGCGATCTCCACCGGGTCGCCGACGCCGGTGCCGGTACCGTGGGCCTCCACGTAGGCGACGCTCGCCGGATCCACACCGGCGTCGCGGTAGGCCGCCCGCAGCGCGGCCTGCTGTCCGTGGACCTGGGGGGCCATGAAACCGTCCGAGTGCCCGTCGTTGCTGGCGGCTGCTCCGCGGATCAGGGCATGGATCCGATCCCCGTCGGCCAGCGCTCGCGAGAGGGTCTTGAGCACCAGCACGCCGACGCCCTCGCTGCGGACGTAGCCGTTGGCGCGGGCGTCGAACGCCTTGCACTGGCCGTCGAGGGCCATCATCGCGCCCTGGGAGAACCCGATGCCGTGATCAGGGGTGAGGATGGCGTTCACGCCGCCGGCGAAGGCGAGATCGCACGAGCCCGCCCGCAGCGACTGTACGGCGAGCTGTACGGCCACCAGAGAGGAGGAGCATGCGGCGTCGAGGGCCACGCTCAGACCGGTGAGGTTCAGGGCGTGGGAGATGCGGCCCGCGTTGCCCCCTTTGGCGCTTCCCGTGACCGTGTGCACATCGAGCTCTTCCAGCACCCCCGACTGCCGGTCCCAGTAGTCGTTGGTGATGACCCCCATGAAGACGGCGCCGGTCAGCTCCGGCATCCGTTCCAGCACCAGGCCGGCGTCCTCGAAGGCCTCCCAGGCCACCTCCATCACCATGCGGTGCTGCGGGTCCGTCGCCGCGGCCTCCCGCGGGGAGATGCCGAAGAACTCCGCGTCGAACTCGTCGATGCCGGAGACGAAACCGCCGTACTTCGAGGCGAGCTTTCCCGGCACCCCGGATACGGGGGCGTAGACGTCCTCGACCGGGAACCGGTCGGCGGGAATCTCGGAGATGGTGTTCTCGCCGCGGCACAGCAGCTCCCACAGCTCCTCGGGGGAGCGGGCGCCGGGCAGCCGGCAGGCCATCCCCACGACGGCGATCGGTTCCAGAGCAGGCCTGGTTTCGTGATTCGAGCTCATGGCGGTGTCCCTTGTCGCTTCTTCCGGGTGGGAGGCCGAGAGCCCTGCGCCGCGTCCCTGACGAGCGGCACGGAGGAGTGGCCGCGGCCGCGTGAGCGGACGCGCATCCCTCGCGGTCCCAGCGCACCGAACGATGGCATCCGCCCTTTGCCCCCGACTTGCGAACCTTGCGGCTGACTTGGCGCGGTCCTGCCGGGGTGGTCTGCGAGCGCGGCCACATGGCAGCGACCACCTACGAGTCGAGCAACCGCCCTCGGAGACCGGCCTGCCGTCCTCGATCGGTGGAGGTCCGCGATGTCGAGGGGCACCCGTCGGCCCAGCCTGCAGCCACACAGCCGGAGGAAGCCCACATTTGATCCAGCGATCTGGGGGTCGCCGCGCAGCACCAGCAGCGTGGGCAGCGCGGCCAGCAGTCGCTGGGTGGCCGCGCCGCGCATCTGGTAGGTGCCGACGGGCATCACGGCCGAGCCGCTTGGGCCGCGTCGGGGCACACTTCACACGGCCTGACGTGACCTGTCCCGGCTGGGTACTGCGGAGCCAACCGCCGCGACCGACATCGACCGGCCACAACCGCCCATCGAAGACCACCACCCCGGCCACCCGTGCTCTCCACACCGGCAGACCGGCCGCGGCGAAGGGCTCAAGGCAGGGCTCGACGCCGCCAGGGGGATGACGCCGTGTGGTCAGGCCGTCGTCCGGACCGGGCCAGTCCACTTGAGTTCGGGCAGGTTGACCACGATCGCCTCCTGGGTGCTCCGGGCTATGACGACGACGGCCTCCAGATCGGGGTCGGGGTTCTCCTCTCGATGCGGCACGAACGGGGGCACGAAGATGTAGTCGCCCGGCTTCGTGTCGATGCGCACCTCGTGCGGCTCGTCGGCGTCGACGTCGAGGAACACGAACGACGGTGTGCCGCTGACCACGTAGATCGCGGTCTCGGAGTCGCCGTGGTGGTGGTTGGCGGAGACGGTCGCCGGAGCCACGCGGGTCTGGCCCATCCATAGTCGTCGCGAACCGACGGTGGCCCCGCTGATGGCGGCCTGGCGCCGCATACCGCCCGTCTGCGCCGTGTCGGGCGTCAGGCCGGCCGGCGCCACATGGTGCAGCCTGCGGTGGAACGGATCCTCGGGAAGGATGATGCTCACCCGTCTCTCCTCCTGTGTCGGCAGGTGCGCCCCCGCACGCACTCGCGGGCCGGGCGGGGCGCCGGTCGCTCGCCGCTGCGGGAGAGGGCGGGTGCCAAGCGGTGGGCCGGGGCTGCGACCCCGGTCATCATGCTAGTTCCTCGTAAGGTCCCGCTGGTCGCCGGCGCCGCTCACTCCGTCCCGCTGACGCCCCTGGCCAGGGGAGCGCGCCAGCGGTACCGCATGGCGAGGATGCGGAACCCGAAGGCGAGCACCGCCGAGGACAGGGTGGCGACGAACCCCCGCACCCCCAGCGCGTACAGCGCGGCCATCGTCGTCGAGCCGAGCATCGCGGGCACGGCGTAAAGCTCCCGGTCGTAGAGCAGGGTCGGTTTCCCGCCGGACAGGACGTCTCTGATGACGCCGCCGCCGACCGCCGTGCAGACCCCGAGGAACACGGCGTGCATCGGCGCGAGGCCGTAGTAAAGCGCCTTGGAGGTCCCGACCGCGCAGAACAGGCCGAGGCCCGCCGCGTCGAAGACCAGCACCCCGGGCATCGCCCGCTCGACCTGGGGATGCCAGAAGAAGGCGATGACGGTGGCCACGATCGGCACGAGGAGATATCCCGTGTCCCGCAGCGCGGCGGGCTGCACGCCGATGAACAGATCGCGCACGATGCCGCCGCCGACGGCGGTGAAGAACGCGAGCACCGCGATGCCGACCGCATCGAGCCGTTTGCGTACGCCCTCCAGCGCGCCGGACAGGGCGAATACGAAAATTCCGACGAGGTCGAGCACGGGGGTCACAGGTGCTCAGTCTCCCATATATCGGGCGAGCCGCCGCGTCAAGATCGGGATGATGAGACCCGGCGGCCACCGCGGAGGGAGGATCAGGGCGGTGCGCTATTTGCCGTTCTTATCGGAATCGACGGCGAAGGTGATCACGCCAAGGTAGCCGTCGCCGTCCTCGCTCACCTTCATGAGCATGCTGGGCTTGTAGATGGTGTCGTTGTCGTTGAGGGTGTCCCTGCCCGTGTGCGTAGAGTAGGGCTGCTCCTTGAACACCTTCGCGTTAAGGTCCTCGTCGAACATGACCTGTGTCGTCAGCGTGCGCTCGTCGCCGACATGCACCATCGCGTGGATGTGCACGGTCCGGCCGCGGTACCAGCCGGGCCAGATCGTGGTGAACTCGACGATGCCGTTCTTGTCCGTGACCTGGGCGCCGCGCAGGTAGCGCTTGTCGTCGGTGGGGGTGAGGTCGGCCATCCCGTCGTTCGCGGAGGGCCCGCCGCCGGGTCCTCCCGGCGGCATGCCGGAAGGGGGCGGCCCGCTGGGTCCTCCGGCCGGCATGCCCGAAGGGGGCGGCCCGCCCGGGCCGCCGCCGGGTCCTCCGGGCGCGCCGCCTCCACCGCCCTGTCCGTTCGACTGCGCCTCGGCTCCCGAGTAGAGGCCCGACGCGTCGCAGTGCCAGATCTCGACGACGGCGTTCGCCATCGGCTCGCATTTCTCGCTGTCCTGCACCTTGATCGCGACCTTCAGCCGCCTGCCCTGCCGGTCCTCGCGGATATCGGAGCGGATCTTGTCGGCGTCGAAGTAGTAGGGCCCCTGGGTGGTCGCGGGAGTCAGGACGCAGGTGTTGGAACCGGCGAAAAGGCCGGTCAAGCCGGCCGACGTGCCCGTCGTCGGGGTGATCGAGACCGTGGCTCCCGACGTGGTCGAGACCGAGGCCGAGCCGCCGGCCTTCGTGCCGCAGGCAGACAGCAGGGCGCCCAGCCCGATCGCGCTGATCCCGGCGACGGCGGTCCTGCGGCTGACCCTCTGGCCTTCGTGATCGTGTCCCGCAGCGCCCTGATGATCGTGTCCCACGATTGCCTTCCTCTCCTGAGGTGACGTCTGTGGGACGCTAGACCACCTGCATGAGGGTTCTCTTAAGACCATGCGCGCCCCGGTGCTGGCCTGCGCATGCCCCGCGCGTTGGCTCTGTGTGAACCGAGGCCGGGTAGCGTCGGGAATGTGCCGCGGCAGGCCAACGGGTGTCATGATGTCGGGCGCATCTGGGGCGGGCTGGTGCGCGACCACCATCTGACGCCTCTGGACGACCTGGCGTCATCCGTCATCGAGCACGTCCGGCCGCTCGGCTTCACCGAGGTCATGATCTATGTGGCCAGCCTGCGACCGCTGTATCTCGTGCCGCTGCCGGCGCAGAGTGACGCGTACGGCGAGCCGCTGAACCGCCTGTCCATCGACACGACCCTGGCCGGGCGCGCCTACCGCAACCTGGAGATCGTCCAGGCCCGTCCCGCCACCGACCCGTTCGCCGCCGAAGCCGCGGAACCGCTCGGCAGCGAGGGGGCGCGGCGGCTGTGGGTGCCGATGCTGAACGGCACGGAACGGGTCGGCGTGCTGGGCGTGACCGTGCCCGTGGTCGACGAGACCACCGAGCGGATCGCGACCGAGCTGGGCAGCCTGGTCGCGCTGCTGGTGGTGAGCAAGCGGGCCTACAGCGACGCCTTCGCGCGGCTGGTGCGCACCGAGGAGATGCACCTGTCGGCCGAGATGCTGTGGACCCTGCTGCCCATCAGGAACTTCGCGACCGACACGATGACGGTCAGCGCCGCGCTGGAGCCGGCCTACCGCGTCGGCGGGGACGCCTTCGACTACGCCCTCGACGGCGCCACCCTCCACATCGGGATCTTCGACGCCATGGGGCACGACACCTCCGCGGGACTGACCGCGGCCATCGCCCTGAGCGCCTACCGCAACAACCGCCGCCGGCACCGAACCGGGCTGCTCGAGGTCAGCGACGCGATCGACGAGGCCATCGCCTGCGAGTTCGGCACCTCACGCTTCGCCACCGGGGTCCTGGCCGACCTGGATATCCGCAATGGGTGGCTGACCTGGGTGAACCGGGGGCATCCTCCACCGCTCGTCCTGCGGCAGGGGCGGGTGGCCTCCGTGCTGGACAGCCCGCCGGACACCCCCATGGGCTTTCGCCTGGGCCCGGCCGCCGTGCTCGCCCGCCGCCAGCTCGAGCCCGGCGACCGGCTGCTGTTCTACACCGACGGCATCGTGGAGGCGCAGACCCCGGACGGGGAGAGGTTCGGGCTGGACCGTTTCGCCGACTACGTCATCCGGCGGGAGATCGACGGCGTCTCCGCGCCGGAGACCCTGCGCCGCCTGATCCACTCGATCCTCGTCTACCAGCGCGGCCACCTGCAGGACGACGCCACGGTGATGCTGGTCGAGTGGCGCGCCGAGCGGCACTACCAGCTCACGATGTGAGGCCGCGGACACCTGCGCCGGCTCCGGGGCCGGAGGGCGTGCGCCCTCAGTCGCGTGCGAGCAGCTCCAGCGTGTCGACGACGCGGTTGGAGAAGCCCCACTCGTTGTCGTACCAGGCCACCACCTTGACGTGCCTGCCCTCGACCCGGGTCAGGGCGGCGTCGAAGATCGACGACGCCGGCTGACCGGTGATGTCGCTGGAGACCAGCGGCTCGTCGGCGTAGTCGAGGATGCCCTTGAGCCTGCCGTCGGCGGCGGCACGGTAGGCCGCGAGCACCTCGTCGCGGGTGACCTCGCGTGTGACGGCGGTGTTCAGCTCCACGAGCGAACCCACCGGGACCGGCACGCGGATCGAGTCGCCCGACAGCTTGCCGTCGAGGTTCGGCAGCACCAGGCCGATGGCCTTGGCGGCCCCGGTGGTGGTGGGCACGATGTTCACGCCGGCCGCGCGGGCGCGGCGCAGGTCGCGGTGCGGGCCGTCCTGCAGGTTCTGCTCCTGCGTGTAGGCGTGCACCGTGGTCATGAAGCCGTGCTCGATGCCGGCCAGGTCGTCCAGCACGGACGCCAGCGGAGCCAGCGCGTTCGTGGTGCACGAGGCGTTCGAGACGATCACGTGCTCGGCGGGGTCGTAGGCCTCGGTGTTCACGCCGTAGGCGAGCGTGACGTCGGCTCCGTCGGAGGGGGCGCTCACCAGCACGCGCCTGGCGCCCGCGTCGATGTGCGAGCGAGCGGCGTGCGCCGCGGTGAAGCGGCCGGTGGACTCGAGCACGACGCCGACGCCGAGCTCGGCCCAGGGCAGCTTGGCGGGCTCGCGTTCGGCGAGCACCTTGATGCGGCGGCCGTCGACCACGAGCTCGGTCCCGTCGACCTCGACGGAGCGGCCGAGCCGGCCGAGCGCGCTGTCGTACTTGAGCAGGTGCGCGAGGGTCTCGGGGGCGGTGAGGTCGTTGACGGCGACCACTTCGAGGTCGCTGTCACGTTCGAGCAGGGCGCGGATGGTGTTGCGTCCGATGCGGCCGAATCCGTTGACGGCGATGCGGGTCATGGGCGTTCCTTTCGTTCCGCGCTCCATGATCGGCATCCGGCTGCCGGGCCGACAGTGGCCTGAACGACAGCGTGCGCAAGGATCGAGCCAGAACTTTCGCCACCGTCCGCAAGGATCTCGCCACGCCTCCCCATACACAGACCGGAGCTCCGGGCCGTTCAGGCGGAGAAGGTGTGGCGATACTCGGTGGGAGAGGTGCCGAGGATGCGCTGGAAGTGCAGGCGCAGGTTGGCGCCGGTGCCGAGCCCGACCCGGTCGGCGATCTGCTCCACGCCCAGATCGGTGCGTTCGAGCAGCTCGCGTGCCAGGTCCACGCGTGCTCGGAGCACCCACTGCATCGGCGTGTAGCCGGTGTCCTCCACGAACCGCCGGGAGAAGGTGCGCGCCGACACCCGCGCGTGGCGGGCGAGCGTCTCGAGGGTCAGCCGTTCGGACAGGTGTGCCAGGGCCCACTCACGCGTGTTCGCGAACAGGTCGCCGAGCGGCTCGGGGACGCTCCGGGGAACGTACTGCGCCTGGCCCCCGCTGCGATAGGGCGCCGCCACCAGCCGTCTCGCCACATGGTTGGAGAGCCCGACGCCGTGGTCGCGCCGCACCAGGTGCAGGCACAGGTCGATGCCGGACGCCGCGCCCGCCGACGTCAGCACGTCGCCCTCGTCCACGAACAACACGTTCTCGTCCACCCGCACGAGCGGATGCTTCTCGGTGAGAGCCTTCGTGTAGTGCCAGTGGGTCGTCGCCCGCTTGCCGTCGAGCAGGCCCGTCGCCGCCAGAGCGAACGCCCCTGTCGAGATGGCCGCGAGCCGGGTTCCGCGCTCGTGGGCGGCCATGAGCGCGCCGACGACCGCGGCCGGCGGTTCCGTGGTCGCCGGCTCCCGATAGCCGGGGATGAAGACGGTGTCGGCCTGCTCGAAGGCGTCGAGGCCCTCGGCCACGTGATAGGAGAGGCCGTCGCCGCCGGTCACCAGCCCGGGCGCGGCGCCGCACACCCGCACCTCATACGGCATGCTCGGACGGCTGGAGAACACCTGCGCGGGGATGCCGACGTCGAGCGGCTTCGCGCCCTCGAGCACGAGCACGGCGACGCGATGGTTCTTCCGGCTCATCGGCCTCCTTCGACTATCCCTCGGTCCGGCGGGCGTCCCCTCGCACCGTGACCGCCATGGTGGCTACCGCAAGCATCCTGCCACCGGCCCGCGCCTGGCCGGAGGTCGACTCCTTCGCGGCCGTTGACAAAGCATGCTTTTCCTACATAGTTAGTAGGTAAAGCCCTTTCGAGAGGTATGCGACCACGTGAAATTCCTCGCCATCACCCTCATCGCGCACGGGCCCGACCCGCTGACCGGCGAGACCAGGTCCACCACCGAACGGTTCCGCGAAGTCGTGGACAACGCCGTACTCGCCGAGGAGCTGGGCTTCGACGGCTTCGGGGTGGGGGAGCGGCACGAGCGGCCCTTCATCTCCTCCTCTCCGCCGGTCGTGCTCAGCCACATCGCCGCCCGGACCTCCCGCATCCGGCTGTTCACCGCGGTCACCACGCTCAGCCTGCTCGATCCCGTGCGCGCGTACGAGGACTACGCGACGCTCGACCACCTGTCGGGCGGCCGCCTGGAACTGATCATCGGTAAGGGGAACGGATCGGCCCAGGCGCGGCTCTTCCACGTCACCCCCGAGGACCAGTGGGACCGCAACCGGGAGGCGTACGAACTGTTCCGCAGGCTCTGGCGGGAGGACAGGGTCACCTGGGAGGGCCGGTTCCGGCCGTCCCTCACGGACGCGGAGACCTGGCCACGCCCGTTGCAGCGGCCGATCCGGGTCTGGCACGGCAGCGCCACCAGCAAGGACTCGGTCGACCTGGCCGCCCGTTACGGCGACCCGCTGTTCTCGGCGAACGTCACCAACCCCGTCGAGCCGTACGCCGAGCTGGTCGACCACTACCGCGAAAGGTGGGCGCACTACGGGCACGATCCGGCCGGCGCGCTGGTGGGCGCGGGCAGCGCCGGCTTCTACGCGGCGCGCACCTCGCAGGAGGCGATCGCGACCTACCGGCCGATCTACGACGCGCGCGTCGCGCTGTTCCGCAAGTCGGGCGTGGAGCCGGTCTTCCACTCGCTGGAGGACGCCGTCGAGCGCGGCTCGATCCTCGTCGGCAGCCCCCAGCAGATCGTCGACAAGGTTCTCCGCTACCACGAGCGGCTCGGCCACGAGGTCATGCACATCAGCGCGGACGCCGACGGCCTGACCCGGGCGCAGCACCGGGGGGCGCTGGAGCTGTTCCAGAGCGACATCGCCCCCGTGCTGCGCAAGGAGATCCCGAGCAGGCCGTTCCCCGCCGCACCGTTCCCCTCCACACCAGGGACCCGGCAGGGAGACAGCACGACCCCGCAGAGCGCCGCCGCGACCCGGCGGAGCACCGCAGCGACCCCGCACAACACCGGAGTGCCGGCATGAGCATCCCCCCGTCCACAGCACGGCCGGTCAGCCGGCCGGTTCCCCTGTCGATCCTCGACCTGTCCCCGATCCCGTCCGGCAGCGGCACGGGAGACGCGCTGCGCAACAGCATCGACCTCGCCCGCCACGCCGAGCGCCTGGGCTACCTCCGCTACTGGGTGGCCGAGCACCACTTCGCGGCCGGCGTCGCGAGCTCGGCCCCGGCGGTGCTCATCGGCCTCATCGCGGCCGCGACGAACCACATCAGGGTGGGCTCCGGAGCTGTGCAGCTCGGCCATCAGACGCCTGTCGCGGTGGTCGAGCAGTTCGGCCTGATCGACGCGCTCCATCCCGGCCGGATCGACCTCGGGCTCGGCCGTTCCGGGCAGCGCAGGGCCGAGATCGTGGCTGAGGCCCCCCAGGCCCCCCAGACCCCCCACGCCCCCCAGGCCGCCCAGGCCGCCCAGGCCGCCCAGGCCCCCGTGCCCCGTGAGTCCCGCGTGGTGGACGGGCTGCTGATCCCGCCCGCGTTCTCCTTCGCCGAGCTGGCGCGCTCTCCGCAGCTCGCGCTCCAGGCCGCGCTGCTGCAACAGCCGGGCGCGCGGACCCCCGACTTCGCCGAGCAGGTCGACGAGGTCGTCGCCTTCCTGGAGGGCACCTACCGGTCGCCGGAGGGGATCGCGGCGCACGCCGTGCCGGGTGAGGACGCCGAGGTGGAGCTGTGGATCCTCGGCAGCAGCGGCGGGCAGAGCGCGAAGGTGGCGGGGGAGCGCGGCCTGCCGTTCGCCGCCAACTACCACGTCAGCCCGGCGTCGGTGCTGGAGGCCGTGGAGGCCTACCGGGAGGCGTTCACCCCCTCCAAGGCGCTGTCGGAGCCGTACGTCGTCGTCTCCGCGGACGTGGTCGTGGCCGAGGACGACGCGACGGCCAGGGCGCTGGCCAAACCGTACGGCCTCTGGGTGCGCGCCATCCGCAGCGGCCAGGGGGCGATCCCCTATCCGACGCCGGAGGAGGCGGACGCGCACGTCTGGAGCGAGTCCGACAGGGAACTGGTGGCCGACCGCGTGGACACCCAGTTCGCGGGCTCCCCGGAGACGGTCGTGGAACGGCTGCGCGTGCTCCAGCGGGTCACGGGCGCCGACGAGCTGCTGGTCACCACCATCACGCACGGGCACGCCGACCGGGTCCGCTCCTACGAGCTGCTCGCGCAGGCATGGACGGCGGGAGGACCACGGTGAAGGTCGTCAGAGGCGCGCTGCCCGTCATCCTCGTCGCGGCCCTGGCCGCGTGCGGTTCCGAGACGCCGGCCGGGCAGGCGGGCGGCACCTCTCTCACGTGGGCCGTCGAGACCGAGCCCATCACGTTCGACCCCCATCTGTGGGCGCAGAACAAGGCCAGGCTGCTGGTGTTCAACCAGTTCGACGCGCTCCTCGCGCACGGCGAGGACGGGTCGTTCGTCCCGTGGCTCGCCCAGTCGTGGAAGGTGTCGGACGACGGGCGCACCTACACCCTGGAACTGCGCGGCGACGTCACCTTCCAGGACGGCACGAGGTTCGACGCGGCGGCGGTGAAGGCGAACCTGGACAAGCTGCGCGAGCCCGGCTACAACCCGACGGTCGCCGCCATCCAGTTGCACGCCTTCGACAAGGCCGAGGTGCTCTCGCCCACCACCCTGAAGATCACGCTGAAGGAGCCGGACGGGCTGTTCCTCGACTTCCTCGCCTCGCCGTACGCCGGGCAGGTGTCCCCGAAGTCCCTCCGGGAGGCCAAGGACCTCAAGGCCGGCGGCCCGGACGTGGTCGGGACCGGCCCGTTCGTCCTCGACCGGTACGTGCGGGGCCAGGAGGTCCACTACCGGCGCAACCCCCGCTACAACTGGGCGCCGCGGGGCAGCGCCCACCAGGGACCGGCGTACCTGTCGGAGGTCACCTACCGCTTCCTGCCGCAGGCGGCCGTCCGCGTCGGCGCGCTCACCTCCGGGCAGGTCCAGGTCGTCGAGGGCGTCCCGGCCACTGACATCCAGTCGATCAAGCGGGACCCGGCGCTGTCCTTCCAGTCGGCGCTCAACTCCGGCACGTCGTTCTCCTACTACTTCAACACCTCCCACCCGCCCTTCGACGACAGGCGGGTGCGGCAGGCGTTCCGCGAGGCCGTCGACGTCGACGCCGTGCTGGCCTCCGTCTACCAGGGCACCGCCAAGCGGGCCTGGAGCGTCGTCGGCGACACCAGCCCCTTCTACGACGCGTCCCTGGAGAGGACGTACGGCGGGGACGCCGCCAAGGCGAACGCGCTGCTCGACGCGGCGGGCTGGACCGGGCGCGACGCCGAGGGCTACCGGGTCAAGGACGGCAAGCGGCTGACGGTCCGCTCGGTGGCGTCGGCGCCGTTCGTCCGCGACCGCAGGGACATCCTGGCGCAGGCGGTCCAGGCGCAGGTCAAGCAGGCGGCGGGGATCGACTTCCAGGTGAAGATCGTGGACCAGGGCACCGCGCAGAAGGCGCTCGACGACGACGCGTACGAGATCTTCGAGAACTCGCGCGGCGACTCCGACGTCGGGGCCGCGCTCAACCTCATCCTGCCGAAGGGCGGGGCCATCAACCGCACCCACTACGAGGACGCCGAGCTCGACGGATGGCTCGCCAAGGCGTCGGCGAGCTCCGACGCCGCCGAGCGGAAGGCCCTGTACGCCAAGGTCCAGCGCAAGGTGGTGGCCGACGAGGCGACCGTCTTCCCCATCTACGTCCCCTCTGACCAGATCGCGGCGAGCAGGAACGTGCAGGGCCTGGGCTTCGACCCCGTCTCCGGCACGCCGCGCGGCGTCTACGACGTGCGGATCGCCGCATGACGGCGGCGCTACCGGCCCGGCAGCCCACGAAGCCGGCACCCACGACATCGGCACCCACGAAGCCGGCACCCACGACACCGCCGCCCGTGACCCGGCCGCCCGCGCGGCGGCGGCTTTCCGGCCTGCGCGCGCCCGCCTGGCTGGGCGCGCCGGTGCGGAAGGTCGTCTCGGCGGTGGCCGTGCTGTGGGCGGCCGCCACGACCGCGTACGCGGCCCTGCTGCTGGCGCCGGGGGACACCGTCGACATCCTCGTGGGCGACGGCGCCGACACGCCGGAGATCCGCGCGCGGATCGTCGCCGAGTGGGGGCTGGACCGGCCCGAGGCCGTGCGCTACCTGAGCTACCTCGGCCGCCTGCTGCACGGCGACCTCGGCCGTTCCTACCAGCTGCAGCGCGACGTCGGCGAGGTACTGGCCGGGCAGGTGGGCCCGACGGTGCGGCTGACCCTGGCGGCCGCCGCGGTCGGCGTGGTGCTGGCGCTCGTCCTGGCGGTGGCGACGGCGGGCAGGTCGGCCTGGCCGCGCCGGATCGTCTCCGCCGTCGAGCTGGTGGCGGTGTCGGTGCCGCAGTTCGTGATCGGCATCGTGCTGCTGTTCGTGTTCTCGTTCTCGCTCGGCTGGTTCCCCGTCTCCGGTGCGGCCGACCCGCAGGCGCTCGTCCTTCCCGCGCTGGCGCTCGGCCTGCCCGTCGCCGGCGTGCTCGGGCAGGTGCTCAGGGAGGGCCTGGAACGCGCGCTCGAGCAGCCGTTCGCGGTGACGGCGCGCTCGCGCGGCCTCAGCGAGCGGGCCGTGGTGGCCCGGCACGCGCTGCGGCACGCGCTCCTTCCGGCCGTCACGCTCACCGGCTGGTTCACCGGCGTCCTGCTCGGCGGGGCCGTCATCACCGAGGCCCTTTTCGGCCGCCCGGGGCTCGGCCGGGTGACCATGCAGGCCGTCAACGCCAAGGACATGCCGGTCGTGATGGCCGTCGTCATCCTGTCCGCGGCGGTGTACGTGACGATCAGCGCCCTGCTCGACCTGGCCTACCGGCTCGTCGACCCCCGGCTCAGGAGCGCATGATGGCCGTCGCCGCACCCGCTCTCAGGCCGGCCGCCCGCCCGCGCCCCGGCCTCGTCCTCGCGCTGCTCGTCCTGGCCGTCCTGGCCGTCGCCGTGGCGGCCCCCGGCCTGGTCACCCGGGTCGACCCGCTGGCGGCCGACCCGCTGCGGGCGCTGGCCCCGCCCGGCGCGGGCCATCCGCTCGGCACCGACCACCTCGGCCGCGACGTGCTCGCCCGCGTCGTGTACGGCGCCCGTCACTCGCTCGGCATCGGGGTCCTCGCCACCGCGCTCGCGGTGGGCGCGGGCTCGCTGCTCGGCCTGGCCGCCGGGCTGGCGACCCGCGTGGCCGGTGAGGCGCTGGCCCGCCTGTTCGACGTGCTGTCGACCTTCCCCGAGCTGCTGCTCGCGCTCCTGGTGATCGCGATCACGGGCCCCGGCACGTGGAACGTCGTCGCGGCGATCGGGATCGCGCAGATTCCCACGTACGCGCGGGTGGTCCGGGCGCAGACGTTCGTCGTGCGCCGCTCCGGCTACGTCGAGCAGGCGGTGACCTTCGGCCACTCGCGGGCCCGCGTCGTCACCCGGCACGTGCTGCCCAACGTCGTCGGCCCCGTCCCCGTGCTGGCCACGATGGGGCTCGGCCAGGCCGTCATCGCCACATCGGGCCTCAGCTTCCTCGGCATGGGCCCCCAGCCGCCCGCCCCCGAGTGGGGCACCATGCTGGCCGAGTCGCGGGACTACCTGCGTGTGGCCTCGTGGGTGGCCTTCTCTCCGGGAGCGGCCCTCACCCTGTCGGTCGTGTGCCTGACGGTCGCCGGGCGGCACCTCCAGCGGCGTTTCGAGGGAAGGACCCCATGACAGAGCTCGCGATCACCCGCGCCGGCTCCGCCCCCGGCCCCGCCGACTCCGCCGCCACCGCCGCTCCACCGCTCGTCGCGGTGGAGGACCTGCGGGTCTCCTTTCCCGCCTCCGGCGTCGAGGCCGTACGCGGGCTGTCGCTGTCGATCGCGCCGGGGGAGTGCGTCGCCCTGGTCGGCGAGTCGGGGTCGGGCAAGAGCGTCACGGCCCGCGCCCTCATCGGGCTGGCGGGCCCGGGCGCGCACGTGCGGGCGTCGGCCTTCCACGTCGGCGGAGGGGACGCCCTGACCTTCGGCCCGCGTGAGTGGCGCCGCCTGCGCGGCCGGTTCGCCGGGCTGGTCCTGCAGGACGCCCTGGTCTCGCTCGACCCGCTGCGCACCGTGGGGGCCGAGATCACCGAGGTGCTGGCCGAGCACGACGTGGTGCCCCGCAGGGCCCGCCCGGATCGCGTCCTGGCGCTGCTGGAGGCGGTGGGCGTCCCGGACCCCGAGGCGCGCGTGCGGCAGCACCCGCACCAGCTCTCCGGCGGGCTGCGGCAGCGGGCCCTGATCGCCTCCGCCATCGCCGCGGAGCCGGAGCTGATCATCGCCGACGAGCCCACCACCGCCCTCGACGTGACCGTGCAGGCCCAGATCCTGCGGCTGCTCGCGGACAGGAAGGCGGCCGGGACGGCGCTGCTGATGATCAGTCACGACCTCGCCGTGGTGGCCGCGGTCGCCGACCGCGTCCTGGTCATGAGGGACGGCCTGGTGGTCGAGGAGGGCCTGGCACGGGAGGTGCTGACGACTCCACGGCACGACTACACCCGGGCACTGCTGGCCGCCGTGCCCTCCGCGTCTCCCGTGCCCTCCACGTCTCCCGTGCCCTCCGCTGTCGCCGTGCCGCGCCGGGCGGCTCGCTCCCCGGGGGCCGCCCCGCGCGATCCCGTACTCGCCGCCACGGGGCTGTCGGTCGCGTACGGCTCGCGCAGGGCCGTGGACGACGTCTCCTTCCGCCTGCACGCGGGGGAGACGCTCGGCGTCGTCGGCGAGTCGGGGTCGGGCAAGACGACCCTCGCGCGGCTGGCCCTCGGCCTGCTCGCGCCGGACGCGGGCGAGGTGACCCTGCGGGGAGGCCCGTGGAGCGGCCTGCCCGAGCGACGGCGGCGCCCTCTCCGCCCGGCCGTCCAGGTGATCGCGCAGAACCCGCTGGACTCCTTCGACCCGCGCCACACGGTGGGCCGCCTGGTGGCCGACCCGCTCTCCGGGTTACCGAGGCGGCGGCGCCGGGAGCGCGCGATCGAACTGCTTGGCCGGGTCGGGCTGCCGTCCGAACTGCTCGGCCGGCGTCCGCGTGAGCTGTCCGGCGGCCAGCGGCAGCGCGTGGCCGTCGCCCGCGCGCTCGCGTCCCGGCCCGAGGTGCTGATCTGCGACGAGCCCGTCTCCGCCCTCGACGTGTCGATCCAGGCCCAGGTGCTCGACCTGCTGGCCGAGATCCAGGCCGAGGACGGGACGGCGCTGCTGTTCATCTCCCACGACCTGGGAGTCGTCCGTCACCTGAGCGACCGGGTCCTGGTGATGAAGGACGGCAGCGTGGTGGAGGAGGGGGCCGTCGAGGAGGTCTTCCACCATCCCCGGCACCCGTACACCCGGGAGTTGCTCGCGGCCGTGCCCCGGCTCCCCGGATGAACTGTCGGCGGGTCGGCCGTTGACAACCTGAGGATACCTCAGGTTGACTTCGGTGAACCTGAGGACACCTCCGGATATCCCCCTTCCGTAAAGGAGAGGACGTTGGCCGAGGGAATCGCCGTCTCCGTGCACGACACCGCCCCCGTCTGGCGCGGCGACACCGCGGGCGACGCGCTGCGCCGTTCCGTCCACCTGGCCCAGGCCGTCGAGGCGCTGGGATACCGGCGCTACTGGGTGGCCGAGCACCACAACACCCCCGCGCTGGCGACTTCGAGCCCGGCTGTGCTCGCCGGGTCCATCCTCGCGGCGACCTCCGCCATCCGCGTCGGCTCCGGTGCGGTGCTGCTGCCCAACCACTCGCCGTACGTGGTGGCCGAGCAGTTCGGCGTGCTGGCCGGGCTCTACCCGGGCCGGGTCGACCTCGGGCTCGGGCGCGCCCCCGGCGGCTCGGGGGAGGCCGCGGCCCGCCTCGGCGACCCGCGCCGGCTCGACTTCGGTGACGCGCTGCGCGAGCTGGGCGAGTACTTCTCCGGCGGCAGCGGCGGCGTGCGCGCGATCCCCGAGCCGGGCATCCCGCCCGAGATATGGCTGGTCGGGTCGAGCGCCTCCAGTGCCGCCTACGCCGGCCGCTTCGGCCTGCCGTACGTGTACGCGCACGCGATCGTGGGCGGCGGGGCGCCGGAGGCGCTGGAGGCGTACCGGCAGGCGTTCCGGCCCTCCCCGGCCCTGGCCGAGCCGCACGCCTGCGTGGCGGTGATCGCCGTCGCGAACGACAGCGACGAGCGCGCGCACCGGCTCGCCGCCTCCTTCGTGTACGGCCAGATCCTCATGCGCACGACCGACCCGGCGACCGTCCTGCCGACGGAGGAGGAGACGGCGGCGCATCGGTTCAGCCCGGCCGAGGAGCGGTTCCTGCGTGAGAAGATCGACCCGCAGTTCGTCGGCGGCCCGGAGCGCATCGCCCCCCGCCTCGGCGAACTCCTGCGCCGCACCCGCGCCGACGAGCTGTTCGTCCTCACGCAGGTGCCCGATCACCAGGCCAGGATCCGCTCCTACGAACTGATCGCCAAGATCGTCTCGTCTCTGTAGGCGAGGGTCAGTCTTCCCGGGTGGTGATGCCCTCCAGCACCAGTCGCAGGAAGCGCGGGCTGCCGTCTCTGCCGGAGGCGGCCTGCTCGCGCACCCAGGCCGCGCCGCTGAGGAGGTCGAACAGCTCCTCGGGCGTGAGGTCGGGGCGCACCCTGCCGGCCGTCTGGGCGGCGCGCAGCAGGTCGGCGCCGCTGCGGTGCATCGCGGCGCACATGGTGTGGGAGGGAGTGCCCTCGTCGTACATGCTCCGGGCGAGGATGCCGACCAGGCCGCGGAAGGTGCTGAAGTGCACGACGGCCTCGCGCATCCACTCGGTCAGCGCGTCGAGGGGATCCGGCCGGGCGGCCAGCCGTTCGGCGTGGGCGACGAGGCTCTCCAGGCCGTCGCGGGTGGCGGCCTCCACGAGTGCGGCGCGGGTGGGGAAGTGCCGATACAGGGTGCCGATCGCGACGCCCGCCTGGCTCGCGATGTCCTCCAGTGAGGCGTCGGCGCCCGAGGTCTCGAACGCCTTGCGCGCGGCGGCGAGGATGGCGTCGTAGTTGCGCCGGCCGTCCGCGCGCTTCGGGCGCTGGGCGATGTAGGGCTTGCCGTCCATCGATACCTCCCGCTTGACATCCTGAGGTTACCTCAACTTGAATCTTCACCATCAACCTGAGGCGACCTCAGGATAATGCCGCCGCCTAACCTGAGGCTTCCTCGCCTTGTTGTCCCTCGCATCGGGCGGACCGTGGAGGTTTCCATGAGCACAGACAGCACCACCGCGACCGGCGACGTCTCGGCCGGCCTGCCCGGAAACGGCCGCGACCGCGCGTGGGCCCTCGCGCTCGCGGCGATCGTCGGCGCCGAGTTCATGCTCCAGCTCGACGGCACGATCGTGAACGTCGCGCTCCCGGCCCTGCAGTCCGACCTGCACCTGTCCGTGGCCGGGGGATCGTGGGTGCCGAACGGGTTTCTCCTCGCCTTCGGCGGGCTCCTGCTGTTCGCCGGCCGCCTCGGCGACGCCCTCGGGCACCGGAGGGTGTTCCTCGCCGGGATCGGCCTGGTCGTGGTGGCGTCGCTGGTCGCCGGCCTCGCGCCGAACGTGGAGGTGCTGCTCGCGGGCCGGGTCCTGCAGGGCGCGGGTGCCGCGATCGCCGGCCCCACCGGCCTGGCGCTGCTCGCGATCGTCTTCCGGGGCGAGCGGCAGCAGCGGGCCTTCGGGCTCTACTCCACCGTGACCGGGCTCGGCGCCTCCGCGGGCATGGTGCTGGGAGGCCTGCTGACCTGGGCGGGGGACTGGCGCTGGAGCCTGCTGGTCAACGTGCCGATCGGGCTGGTCGTCGTCGCGCTCGCCGCCCGGGCGCTCGGCGTGCGCGACGAGGCGACCCGGTCCCGCTCGCTCGGCCTGCCCCGTGTTCCTGGAATGCACAGCGCACTGCTCAGCATCGCCACACTCGCCGCCGCCGTGTACGGCCTGGTCCACGCCGCGGAGAAGGGCTGGGGCGACCCGTGGACGGCGGCCGCGCTCGTCGGCGCGGTCGTGTCGGCCGGGGCGCTGCTCCTGGTGGACCGGCGGGCCGCCGAGCCGCTGCTGCCCCTGGCGGTCCTGGCCGGGCGGGAGCGGGCCGGCGCCTTCGCCGGCCTGTTGCTGCTCGCGGCGGTCCTCACCGGTTTCCTGGTCTACCTGGTGCAGTATCTCCAGGCGGTGCTCGGCTTCGACGCGCTGCGGAGCGGCCTGGCCATCCTGCCGTTCGGCCTGGCGCTGCTCGTCAGCACCCAGATCCTCACCGCCCGCATCGCCGCGGTCGGCCTCAAGACCCGTGCGCTGCTCGGCCTGGCGGTGGTGCTCGCCGGGGTCGCCTGGCTGACCCGTCTCGACGGCGGCAGCGCCTACGCCGCCGATGTGCTTCCGGCCCTCGTCGTCATGGGGCTGGGCGTCGGCGTGGCGATCATCCCCTTCAACATGATCGTCCTGACCACCGCCCCGGCCGAGTACGCCGGGGTCGCCGCCGGTCTGCTGCAGACCGCGCTCACCGTCGGGGGCTCGCTCGGCCTGGCCGCCATGCTGATCCCGCTCGGCGCGAACGGTCTCGCCGAGGGCATCTCGTCGGTGTTCGCCTGGGCCTGCGGTGCACTGGTGGCCGCCCTGCTCGTCTCGGCCGTCTCGTGGTACCGCCCTCGATCGCGGGGCTGACAAGGCCACCCGCGTGGCCCCGCGCGAGGGGCGAGCCGGCCGCGGCCGGCTCGCCCCTCATGCGGCTCTATGCCGCGTAGCGGCTGGCGGGGCGGGCCAGGCCGAGCCGCCCGCGCAGGTCCACCGTGTCGTACGCCGTCCGGAACGCGTTCTCGGCCTGCAGTTCGGGCACCAGGCCCCTGGTGATCGCCGTCAGGTCGTGAGGCAGCCGTCCCGGCCGGAGGCGGAATCCCTCCAACCCCGCCTCCCGCCAGCCGAGCAGCAGCCGGGCGAGCTCCCCGGGGGTGCCGGTGAAGACGTGGGCGTCCGAGTCGAGCTCGGCGCCGTCGAGGTCGTCCAGCCGGGCTTTCCGGCCGGCCGCGTCGTGGGCGTCGAGGAAGACCACCAGATCCGCGAAGATCCGCAACGGCGGCTCGGTGCGCCCGACGGCCGCCTCCGCCGCCCGGACGCTCTCGACGATCGCGGCGGCGTCCTCCCTGTCGCGCGGCGTGACGTACACGACGTCGGAGGACCGGGCCGCGAACTCGTACGGCACCGTGTCGTGGGCCAGGGAGGTGACCAGCGGCTGGCCCTGCGGAGAGCGCGGCGTGATCGACGGGCCCTTCACGCTGAACCACTCGCCGCGGAAGTCGATGTAGTGGAGCTTGTCGCGGTCGATGAAGCGGCCGGTCGCGACGTCGCGGATCTCGGCGTCGTCCTCCCAGCTGTCCCACAGGCGGCGGACCACCTCGACCGCGTCGGCGGCCTCGGCGAACAGGTCCAGCACGTGCTTGCCGAAGACGGGATCCCGGTCGCGGGAGTAGTCCTGCGGCGGGAACGGGGAGCGGCGGCCGAAGTGCGCGACCTGGTCGGGGCGGCCGGAGATCTGGGGCCGCCACCCGGCCCTGCCGCGGCTGATGTGGTCGAGCGAGGCGATGCCGATCGCCACGTGGAACGGCTCGGTGTGGGTCGTGCCGGCGGTCGGCACGAGGCCGATCCGCGAGGTCAGCGGGGCGACGCGCGACGCGATCAGCACCGCGTCGAGCCGCCCGCGCACCTGGTCGAGGCGCCCGTCGGGCTCGTTGAGGCGGGCCGACTGGAGGCCCAGCGCGTCCTCGAAGGTGACGAAGTCGAGCAGGCCGCGCTCCGCCTCCGCGACGAGTTCGGTCCAGTAGCCGGAGGTGAACAGCCGGTCCGGCCGCGCGCCCTCGGCCCGCCACGCGGCCGGATGCCAGCCCGCCCCGTCCAGCGCGATGGCGAGATGCAGCGTCATGAGGTCTCCTCGATGGGGTTCGGAGTGCGGGGGGCGAGGCCGAGGTGGTCGCGGAGGGTGGGCCCGGTGTAGTCGGCCCGGAACACGCCCTTCTCCTGCAGCAGGGGGACGACCTTGTCGACCAGGTCGTCCAGCCCGCCGGGAGTCAGATGGGGGACGAAGATGAAGCCGTCGGCCGCATCGGCCTGCACGAAGTGGTCGATCTCGTCGGCGACCGACCGCGGCGTGCCGATGAAGGTCTGCGGCGCGGAGACCTCGATGGCGAGCTCGCGGATCGACAGGTTCTTCTCCTCGGCGAGGGCGCGCCACTTGGCCACCAGCTCGCCGCGGTCGCGGCGGAACGCCGCGTGGCCCTTGGACACGCCCTCGTCCAGGTTCGGCTCGACGTCGGGCAGCGGGCCGTCCGGGTCGTATCCCGACAGGTCGCGGCCCCACACGGCCTCCAGGAAGTAGAGCGCCGTCTGCGGGCCGACCTGCGCGCGGCGGATCTCGATGGCCCGTTCGGCGGCCTCGGCGTCGGTGTCGCCGAGCACGTACGTCACGGCGGGAAGGATCTTCAGGTCCTCCGGCCGCCGTCCGTAGGCGGCGAGCCTGCGCTTGACGTCACGGTAGAAGGCACGGCCCTCCTCCAGCTTGCTGTGCCTGCTGAAGATCACGTCAGCCGACGACGCGGCGAACTCGCGGCCCTCGTCGGAGTCGCCGGCCTGGATGATCACCGGGTGGCCCTGCGGGCCCCGCGGCACGTTGAACAGCCCCGAGATGTCGAAGTGCCGGCCCTGGTGCCGGAAGGGGGTGACGCCGCCGGGCCGGAGGAACCGTCCCGACGCGGTGTCCGCGGCCACCGCGTCGGGCGTCCACGAGTCCCACAGCTCCCTGGCGGTCCGCAGGAACTCCTTCGCCCGGGTGTACCGGTCGGCCTCGGCCAGGAAGCCGCCCCGGCGGAAGTTCTCCCCGGTGAAGGCGTCGAAGCTGGTCACCACGTTCCACGCGGCCCGGCCGCCGCTCAGGTGGTCGAGCGTGGCCAGCCGTCGCGCCACCTCGTACGGTTCGTTGAAGGTGGAGTTCACCGTCGCGGCGAGCCCCAGGTGGGTGGTGACGGCGGCCAGGGCGGAAAGGACCGTGAGCGACTCCGGGCGTCCCACGACGTCCAGGTCGTGGATGCGTCCCTTCGCCTCGCGCAGCCGCAGGCCTTCCGCCAGGAAGAAGAAGTCGAACTTCCCGCGTTCGGCCGTCTGGGCCAGGTGGCGGAACGAGTCGAAGTCGATCTGACTGCCCGACGCGGGATCGGACCAGACGGTGGTGTTGTTCACGCCGGGAAAGTGCGCGGCGAGATGGATCTGCTTGGTCACGGGGACTCCTGACGTCCGTTGCTCAGGGGTGATGGTCGCGCCCTCGCGCTCACGCGACCGGTACGCCGGCGGGCGCGCGGACGGTGACGAACGCCGTCCGCCGGCGAAGGCGGAAGCCGAGCGCCTCGTACGCCCGGATCGCCGGGGTGTTGTTCGCGGCGGCGTGCAGGAACGGGGTCTCGCCGCGGGCGCGGATGCCGGCGGCGACGGCCAGCACCAGCCGTGACGCCAGGCCCTGGCGGCGGAAGGCCGGATCGGTGCAGACCGCGCTGATCTCCGTCCAGCCGGGCGGATGCAACCGTTCACCGGCCATCGCGACCAGCGCGCCCCCACGGCGGATGCCCAGGTAGGTGCCCATCTCGATGGTGCGCGGCCGGAACGGGCCCGGCTGCGTGCGCGCGACGAGGTCCAGCATCTCCGGCACGTCCGCCGCCTCCAGGCGGACCGCCTCGTCGTCGCGCGCCGGGACCACGTCGTCGCCGACCAGTTGCACGCCCCCGCCGCGCGAGACCACCTCCCACCCGTCCGGCGCTGCGGTGACGTCACCGGTGACCGGGACCGTCGCGCCGGGCCCGGCGAGCGCGGCGAGGTCGTTCCAGTCGGCGGGGCCGGGCTCGTCGGGCAGTGCGAAGAACGGGGAGACGTCGTCCGGGTAGCGCACCGCGTTGCCGTACCGTCCGGCGAAGCGCGCGTGCGGGCCGGTCAGCGATGCCCACACGGGGTTGTCCAGGAGGTGCCGGTCGCTCACCGCGGCTCTCCTCGGGACGCGTCGCCGTGGCCGGTGCGCACGCGCCCACCTCCATGGCCGTCTCGTCGCGGGCGTAGCCGTCGGGTGCCGCCACGCGGGGGAAACACGCATGCCTTCGGCATCGGACCTCCTGTCGCTCGTCGTCCTGTGGACGCATCCTAAGCAATTACCTACTAAACAAGTAGGGCTTGACGGTATATCGGTTCCTGTGCTGAAGATGGAGACATGTCGGACGCCCGCGATCAGCGCGGTCGCCGGGAGGGTTGAGCCATGACTGTCGAGCCCTTCGCGCTCAGTAACGTCCATCCACCTGACGCCACGGAGGCACGATGACCGCGCCCGCCGTGCTGGAGGAGGCGGCGGCGGAGACCGCCGGTCCGCTGACCGTGGTCAAGGCGCGTCACCCGGGCCGCTGGATCGCCGGCGCCGTGGTGGCGGTGCTGCTGGCGATGGCGGTCAACGCGCTGGTCACCAATCCGGCCTGGGACTGGCCGGTCGTCGGCGCGTACCTGTTCCATCCCTCGGTGCTGCACGCGGTGCTGTTCACCGTGGAGCTGACCGCGCTCGGCATCGTGCTCGGCTTCCTGCTGGGGACCGTGCTCGCGCTGATGCGGCTGTCCCGCGTCCCGCTGCTCGCGTCGGCGGCCTGGGGCTACGTGTGGCTGTTCCGCTCGGTGCCGCTCATCCTGCAGCTGCTGTTCTGGTACAACCTCGCCGCCCTGTACAAGCAGATCTCGTTCGGGGTGCCGTTCGGGCCCGCGTTCTTCTCCGTCGACTCGATGGACCTGATCGGACCGGTGACGGCCGCCGCGCTCGGCCTGGCGCTGCACCAGGCGGCGTACGCCGCGGAGATCGTGCGCGGAGGCTTCCTGTCGGTGGACCCGGGCCAGCTGGAGGCGGCCGCCGCGCTCGGCATCCCGAGGGCCAGGCAGATCTTCCGGATCCAGCTTCCGCAGGCCATGCGGTCGATCGTCCCTGCCGCGGGCAACGAGATCATCGGCCTGGTCAAGGGCACCTCGGTCGTCTACATCATGGCGCTGCCCGAGCTGTTCTACCAGGTCCAGGTGATCTACAACCGCAACGGCCGGGTGATCGCGATGCTGCTGGTGGCCGCGATCTGGTATCTCGTCCTCACCACGGTGCTGTCGGCCGCGCAGTACTACGTGGAACGCAGATTCGGCCGGGGCCTCGCGAGGGCCCTGCCGCCCACGCCGGTGCAGCGGGTGCGCCGGATCCTCACCGTACGGCGGGCCGCCCGGCGGCAGCGCCCGGCCGGAGGGGGAGGCGGGCGGCGATGAGCACTCCCATGGTCGACGTGCGCGGCGTGCACAAGAGCTACGGCCCGCTGGAGGTCCTGCGCGGGGTGGACCTGCGGGTCCAGCCCGGCGAGGTGACCGTGATCATCGGCCCTTCCGGGTCGGGCAAGTCGACGCTGCTGCGCAGCATCAACCACCTGGAGAAGATCGACCGCGGGTACGTCGCCATCGACGGCGAGTTCGTCGGCTACCGGCGGTCCGGAGACCGGCTGTACGAGCTGCGGGAGCGCGACATCCTGCGCCGGCGCACCCACATCGGCTTCGTCTTCCAGAACTTCCACCTGTTCCCCCACCTCACCGTCCGGGAGAACGTGATCGAGGCCCCGATCTCGGCCCAGGGCCGCCCCCGCGACCAGGTCGAGGCGCTGACGACCGAGCTGCTGGAGCAGGTGGGCCTGTCCGACAAGGCCGACGCCTATCCGCGGCAGCTGTCCGGGGGACAGCAGCAACGCGTCGCGATCGCCCGGGCCCTGGCCCTGCGGCCCAAGGTCGTGCTGTTCGACGAGCCCACCTCGGCACTCGACCCCGAGCTGGTGGGCGAGGTGCTGGAAGTGATGAAGGCGCTCGCCCGCAGCGGCACCACCATGATCGTCGTGACCCACGAGATCGGCTTCGCCCGCGAGGTCGCCGACACCGTGGTCTTCATGGACGCCGGCCGGATCATCGAGCACGGCCCGCCCCCGCAGGTGCTCGACCGGCCGAGGCACGACCGTACGCGCGCCTTCCTCAGCAAGGTGCTCTGACCTCCAAGGACAATCGCATGTCATCATCCCGGTTATCCGTGCTCGGCGTGTCCGCTCTGCTGCTGCTCGCCGCCTGCGGCACGGTTCCCGACGACGGCGCGGCCGCCGCCGCGGCCCCGCCCGGCGTCCTGAAGATCGACACTAGTCCGGAGCAGAACCGGATCCGGGCCAGGAAGGTGGAGGCGATCGCCGCCGAGGTGCCCGCCGCGATCCGGGCGAAGGGGGAGTTCCTTGTCGGCACCTCCACGTTCGAGCCGCCGCTGTCGTTCGTCGCCGACGACAACGTCACCCCGATCGGCGTGGAGGAGGACATCGCCTCCATCGTCGCCGACGTGCTCGGCCTGAAGCCGCGCATCGAGGCCACGTCGTGGGAGAACCTGTTCCTCGCGGTGCGGTCCGGCAAGTACGCGGCCGGCTTCTCGAACATCACCGTCACCGAGGAGCGCAAGGACATCTACGACTTCGCCACCTACCGGCTGGACCAGCTGGCATGGGAGGTGCCGAAGGACAGCACGATCACGTCGATCGCCAAGCCGGCCGACGTCGCCGGGCTCAGCGTGGCCGTGGGCTCCGGCACCAACCAGGAGAAGATCCTGCTGGGCTGGGACAAGCAGAACCGCGCCGCCGGTCTGAAGCCCGCCCAGATCCAGTACTACAAGCAGGCGGCCGACACCTATCTGGCGCTCAAGTCCGGCCGGATACAAGCGTTCTTCGCGCCCAACCCCACCTCCGCCTACCACGCCGCGGTGAGCGGCGACACGAAGATCGTCGGCACCTACTCCGGCGCCGGCCCCACCCTCCAGGGCCTGATCGCCGCGATGACGCGGAAGGGCAACGGCCTGGCCAAGCCGATCGCCGACGCCCTCAACGCCCTCATCAAGGACGGCACCTACGCCAAGGTCCTCGCCCGCTGGGGCCTGGCCAACGAGGCCGTCCCCGAATCCCTGGTCAACCCGCCCGGCCTGCCCCGCGAGCAGTAGGCCCGGGGCACCGGCTCACACCGCGCAGCCTTCGGGGATTCGGGCCGGAGCGCTTGCCCTCAGCTCCGCGGCGGGGCGGCGGGGTGCGCGGGGCACCGAGGGGCCGTACCCCAGCCGGATGATCATCTGTATGTGCCCGCGCCGGTGGTGGGGATCGCTGCGGCGGCGCATGTCGCGGAGGTCGAGCGGCTGGTTGAGGAACGAGGCCGAGATCCCGTGGAGGGTCGCGGTCAGCAGCAGGCGTTGCAACGCCTGGCCTGCGCGCAGCCAGTCGACGGGGCCGTCGCCCGGGGTGGTGAGCACCGCCAGTTGGGGACGGGACTCGAAATGGACCGGCCCACGCTCCCTGTGCAGTCCGAAGTCCCGGACCGGCGCCGGGTCGTCGGCGCAGCCGGACCCCTGCACGTAGGACGGCAGTCCGTCGCGGCGGTTTCCGCTCATCGTCCACGCCCGCAGCTCGGCCTGGTAGCCGCCGTCCTTGGCCAGCTCGTCGTCGGCGATGGCGACGTACTCCAGCAGATCCGCCGCGGCGTGCCGGCCGAGCATGACCAGGCAGGCACCCTCACAGGCGGCCGCGTGGCGCAGGTCGGCGAGCACATGCTCGGGAACCCGCCGTTCGCCGAACGGCTCCCGGTTGGTCCGGCGCAGGCCGATACGGTCGTACAGTTCCCGAGTTCGCACAGCAGCCGGCCGGTACGGCGACACACGGACGGCGGCCAGGAGCCGGGGTTCCTCCGCGGTGTTCGGCAGCAGCCAGACCATCGGCCGGTGACCGGTCATCCGGACGGCGAGCCGGAGGTTGAACAGGGCGGCGCCACAGCTGACGTGCAGCGAGCGTCCTCGGGGATCGCTGACCCGGAGCCGCCGGTCGGGGTCGGCCAGTAGCTCGGCGGACTCCCCACGGACCGCTTCGAGCCGCCACGGCTGCGTGTTGAGCACCGAGGGCGCCTGCCCGGCGGCGGTGAGCAGCCGGTGGAAGGCGAGTTCTGTGGCGAGGGGAGAATTCACGGCGCACCTTCTCGTGGAAGTCTTCTGCGGGGGCTCGCCGTCGTCGCGCCGAGACATCGCAAGGCGGAGCTGGGCGGCCCGGCCAAGCCGGCGCCCACCCCCAGGGGGCCGGGGGTGGGCGCCGGAGTCCGTTGCTTGAGAGTCGGTCTACTTGAGGATCGGGAGCTGGCGGACCAGGGGGGTGGCGGCCCACCACTTGCCGAGTCCGAGGGTCTGGCCGGCGCCTGCCAGGGCCAGGCCCGCCAGGACGATGGCGTAGACGATGTGCTCGTCCATGAAGGGGTTGGTGGCCAGCGGCAGTTCGGCGGCCCACATCGTCAGCAGGAGCAGCCCGCCCGCACCGGCGGCGACGCGCATGCCCACGCCGAGGATGAGGGCGGTGCCGATGCCGGCGAGGCCGGTCATGAACAGCCAGTCGACCCAGGCCTGGCCTGCGAGGGCGTTGAACAGGCCGCCGAAGGTGTGGTCGGCGGTGCCCTTCAGGAAGCCGGTGGTCGGGCTGCCGCCGTTGATCCACGCCTTGGCGGCGGGGGTGGCGAAGCCCCAGCCGAACAGCTTGTCCAGGAAGGCCCACAGGAACACCCAGCCGACGGCGATCCGGGCGGCGGCCCAGACGTACTGGACCGGGCGGGTGGCGGTGGCGGCGGGGAGCGCCTCGCCGTGCACGCGGGGGGCGGGGACGGTGGGAGCGGCGGCGTGGAGGCGGTGGTTCCTCTGGTTACGCCCTTCGGTGATGGCCATTGCCGGCCCCTTTCAACGTCTTTCTCTCTTTCGACACCTCAAGGAAACCGCGAGTAGCGGGCGTGCCACAGGAGCCGTACGGCACGCCGCGGCCGTCTCGAAGTCCCGTGATCGTGGGACTTTCGGTCCAAGTCCGTCAGATCGGACTTCGGAGCCGGTGGCCGGAGGACTGGTGGAGACGGGTCCTGAAGGGGCGCGGGCGGCCCTGCCGTATGCGTTTCGAGGAGGCGCGGCTGCATGGCTGCCGCCTGCTCGCCGTGAACAGTCGTTGTTCGTTTGTCCGATCGTGCGGCCTCAGAGGTATGTTGACCTCAGCGGCACCCGGAATCTGCACTGCCCCTCCCGCTGGTGGTAGCCGTCTCGCTGAGGGCGGTAGGTGACCGGGCACGGCACCAGGTAGGCGGAGAGCGCCGGGGGCCGCGTAGACCTCCCAGCGCTCGCGAACGCACTGGCGGTAGTCTCTGAACCGAAGAGATCGGCGGAGGACGCTCGAACTCAGCGGCCTGTGGGTTCCCCCAGACCAGACAGCTCCGATCGACATGATCGAAGCCGGGCCGCGAGCCGTACGGCGGCCGACGCAGATCCGGCAGGGCTGCCGTCGCCTCCGTACTTCGGGCCCGAGGCGCTCGACCCTGTTGTCTCCTTCGAGAGCGACCAGGCGAGCGAGGGGCGGACGTGTCGGCGCACACTCCGCACCGCCGACACTCACAATCGGTGCCCGACCCGGCACCGGCTGAACCACTCCCGACAGGAGAACGACAATGAGCACCAGTCCCTCCTACCAGGTGACCGACCCGGCGACAGGCGAGGTCGTCGAGACCTTCGAGCCGGCGACCGACGCAGACGTGGAGGCCGCGCTGGCGGCCGCCGCCGCGGCGTACGCGACGTGGAAGCATGTCCCGATCACCCGACGTGCCGAGATCGTCAGCAAGGTCGGAGCACTGTTCGCCGAGCGTGCGGATGAGCTCGCCGCGATCGCGGCCCAGGAGATGGGCAAGCCGGTCTCGGAGGGAGTGGGGGAGGTCGAGTTCTGCCAGGCGATCTTCGACTACTTCGCGACCGAAGGCCCGACGCTTGCTGCGGACCAGCCGATCAAGACTTTCGCAGGCGGAAAGGCGGTCGTACAGAAACTGCCTATCGGCCCCCTGCTCGGGATCATGCCGTGGAACTTCCCGTACTACCAGATCGCCCGTTTCGCGGCGCCCAACCTGATGCTGGGCAACACGATCATCCTCAAGCACGCCGAGTCGGTGCCGCGGTCGGCGCTCGCAGTCGAGCAGATCATGAAGGACGCCGGCGTGCCGGAGGGCGCGTACGTCAACCTGTTCGCAACCCACGAGCAGATCGAGACGATCATCGCCGACCCACGGGTGCAGGGCGTCTCGCTGACCGGATCCGAGCGGGCCGGTGCGATCGTCGCGTCGCTCGCCGGGAAGCACCTGAAGAAGTGCGTGCTGGAGTTGGGAGGCTCGGACCCTTACGTGATCCTCGACACCGACGACGTCGCCGAGGCGGCGGAGACCGCGTGGGAAACCCGCATGTACAACATGGGCCAGGCCTGCAACTCCAACAAGCGCATGATCGTGATGCAGGACATCTTCGATGACTTCGTCTCGGAGCTCACCCGGAAGGCGCTCGCGATCGAGCCGGGGTCATTCGCCCCGATGTCATCTCGGGCGGCTGCGGAGACGCTGGCGGCCCAGGTCGACGACGCAGTCAGCAAGGGAGCGACACTGCATGCCGGCGGTGTGCTCAGCGACGCCCCGGCGGCGTACTACTCGCCTGCTGTCCTCACGGGTGTCACCCCGGACATGCGGGCCTATAGCGAAGAGCTGTTCGGGCCGGTCGCCGTGGTCTACAAGGTCGGCAGCGACGAGGAGGCCCTGGAGCTGGCGAACGACACGCAGTACGGACTGGGTGGCGCGGTGTTCAGCACCGACGTGGATCGAGCCACATCCATGGCCTCACTGCTCGAGACCGGGATGGCGAACGTGAACACCCCTGCCGGTGAAGGCGCAGAAGTTCCGTTCGGCGGGGTGAAGCGCTCCGGGTTCGGCCGCGAGCTCGGTCCCCTCGGCATGGACGAGTTCGTCAACAAGCGGATGTTCTTCGTCGCAGACTGACAGCGCCACCGTGTGATGAGGCCGACGGCTCCCGGAGCCGTCGGCCTCATCACGCCCCCGCTCTCGAAACTGAGCCCTCAGTTGCCTTCCTTATCGCCGATCTTGATCGATGTTCTGACGATGCGTGGCGTGCGACGTCGGCGCGGAGCACGGATCGCCGTGGGCACGGCACCAGCCTCACTGGCACCTGTGCTCAGTTCTGACCCACCGGAAGCGGGCGAAGACGTCCGGCGTGTCCAGGCCGCCGCGCTCCAGCAGCGACTCGGCCACATGAATGCGCCTTCATCCGACGGGTCCAGCCGGTAGCCGTACGCCGGTGGGAGGTGATCGAGGAAGGCCCTGTCGTCCCCCTGCCGTCGCCTGCCTCTGCGAGCGGAGGTCAGCGATCATGAGCCCGTTGCCAGGAAGACTTTCTGCCCGTCGGCGACGTCGCGCCCGGTGTACAGCTCCTGCCCGGATTCGCTCACCACGAGCCGCGGCACGGGCGGCCCCGCGGCGTACGTGCGGAAGGCGAGCAACCCCATGACGAAGAACCCGAACACCGCCACCAGCGCCGCCGCCTGAATCCAGCGCCTGGAGACCAGAACCTCTCTGCGCGTCCCCTCGCCTGGAACCATCGATCACCGATCTCGATCAGGAAGGGGAGAGTGTTCCTACTCCTATCGGGCGCCGGCCGCACCGGTCGAGAAGACACGCCCTTCGCGGGCCCTGAGCCTGATCGAGCGCGCCACAGGGGTCTTGGCGGCGGAGGACACCCGTAGCACGATCGGGGCAGCGGTCCGCGGCCGGCGGGAGGTCTGGATGGCGACCGTCCTGCTTCCCGGCGATCCGCGCAGGCTCGGCGGCTACTGGCTGGCCGGCCGCCTGGGCGAGGGCGGGCAGGGCGTCGTGTACGAGGCCTACGACGAGGCCGGTCGCCGGGTGGCCGTCAAGGTCCTCCGCCCGGCCGGCGGGCCGGGCGACGCGCGGGCGAGGGCACGGTTCGCCAAGGAGGTCGCCGCCGCGCGCCGGGTCGCGCCCTTCTGCACGGCCAGGGTCATCGCCGCCGATCTGGAGGGCCCCCAGCCGTACATCGTGAGCGAGTTCGTCGCCGGGCCGAGCCTGCGCGCGGCGGTCGCGCGGGACGGGCCGTACGGGCCGGGGGAGCTGCACCGTCTCGCCACGGGCATCGCGACGGCGCTGGCCGCCATCCACGGAGCGTCGGTGGTCCACCGCGACCTCAAACCGGACAACGTGCTGATCGGCCCCGACGGCCCGCGGGTCATCGACTTCGGCATCGCGCGGACCGCCGACATGTCGCTGACGACGACCGGGCACGTCGCCGGCACACCGGCCTTCATGGCTCCGGAAAGCGTGCTCGGGGCACGGACGGGCCCTGCCGTCGACGTCTGGGCCTGGGGAGCAGTGACGCTGTTCGCCGCCACCGGCCGAGAGCCGTTCGCCGAGGGGTCCGCGCGTCTGCCCGTACCCGGCGGCGATCCGGGCGCGGCGGGGCAGGCGCTGACCGGGGTGGCGGCCCTGCTGCACCGCATCCTGGCGGCCGAGCCGGACCTGACGGCGCTGGGGGAGCCGCTGCGCGGCCTGGTGGCCCGCGCGCTCGACAAGAACCCGGAGGCCAGGCCGGACGCGGACACCCTCCTCTCGACGCTGCTCGGGCACGCGTCGCCGCGAGGCGAGGCGCTGCTCGCGGCGGGCACCCGTACGGCCGAGGGTCTCGGGCCGTCCAGGGCAGTCGCGCCGCCGTCCCTCGCGGCCGTGGCCGAGGAGGCGTACGGCGCGCTCGTCCCGGCCGACCAGGCGCTGGTGCCGCGGATCCTGCTGCGCATGGTCGCGCCGGGGGAGGGGGGCGACGACCTTCCCCGGCCGGTGCCCGAGGACGAGCTCCTCGACGGGCTGGTCGACCGGGAGACGGCCGGCCGGGTGCTGTCGGGCTTCGCCCGCGCCGACCTCGTCGTCCGGGAGGGCGAGACGGTCGCTCTCGCCGCGGCCGCCCTGCTGCGCGCCTGGCCCCGGCTGCGCGGGTGGGTCGACGCGGATCGGGCGGGCCTGCGGGTGCAGCGGCCGCTGACCGAGGCCGCCCGGATGTGGGACCTGCACGGGAGGCGTGCCGGCGACCTCTACCAGGGGACGGCGCTGGAGACGGCGCTCGGCTGGGCGGCGACCGCGCGCCATCACGTCACGCTGAACACGCTGGAGAAGGCGTTCCTCGACGCGTCCCGGGCCCTCGCCCGGGTCCACGCCCGGCGGCGCCGCCGCCTCACCGCCGCGCTCGTCGTGCTCACGGCCGTCGCGGCGACCTCGGCCGGGCTGGCCCTCGACCAGAAGTCGTCCGCCGAGCGGCAGCGGGACGTGGCCGTGGCCCGGCGGCTCGCCGCCCTGGCCGAGACCTCGCGCTCGTCCGATCCCACCCGGGCGATGGCGCTGAGCGTGGCCGCCTGGCGGCTGGCCGGGGTGCCCGAGGCGCGGGCGGCCCTCTACAGCTCGCTCGCCCAGCCGCTGCGGCGGATCGACCCGCCCCCGCCCGTCACCGCCGGAGCCCGGTTCGACCTGAGCGGGGACGGCCGGCTGCTCGCCGTCGCCGACGCAGGCCGGGCGGTCCTGTGGGAGGTGGCCGCCCACCGCGTGGCCGGGGGCGCCCAGGGCATCGGACCGGCCCCCGACGCCGTCGCGCTCAGCCCCGACGGCCGCCGCCTCGCGGTTTCTGGCGGCGGCCGCCTGCGCGTGTGGGACCTGTCCACCGGCCGTCCGCTCGGGCCGGCGTTCGGGAACGGCGCACTGGAGATGACGTTCGGCCCGGACGGCCGGCGCCTCGCCGTGCTCGCGCCCGGCCATCGGGGCCAGGTCTGGGACGCCCTTCGCGGTGTCGAACTCCTCGACGTGCGCGACGAGCGGGCGGAGGGGGTCGTGGTCTCCGCCCGGCACGCCGCCGTGCTGCTGGACGACGGCCGGTACCGGTTGTACGAGCCGGTCGCGGGGCGTCCGCACGGCCCGCGGCGCCTTCCTGCCCCCGGAGGCGGCCGGGGGGACGCCGTCGCCTTCAGTCCCGACGGCCGCACGATCGCGGTCGGCCGCGGCGAGGACGTCGGCTTCTGGGACCTGTCCACCGGCCGCCGCCGCGGCACCGTCCTGGAGGGCGCCTCCGCCGTCTGGCTCGCGTACGGCGACGGCGGCAGGCTCGTCCTCACCTTCGACCGCACCGGCGCCGGGCTGTGGAGCGCGGACGGCGGCGGCCTGCTCGCCTACTCCACGCCGGGGGACACCACCGGCATGCCGGACATCAGGGTCGCCACCGGCGCGGCGGGCGGCCCGGTGCTGCGCTACCTGCTGAGCGGTGGCAGGGTCGCCACGGTGGACGTCGGGGCGGGGGCCCGCTCCACGGCGGTGTCCCCGTCGGCGGTCGCCGCCGCCTTCGCCCCAGGCGCACGGACGCTCGCCGTCTCGCCGGCCGGGAAAGGGCCGCTCCTGTGGGATCCGGCCAGGGGCATCCGCCTCGGGCCGCCGCTCGGCGGCACACCGGCCGGGGCGCTCGCCTTTCCCGACGCTCACACGCTCGCCTCCGCCTCCGCCGGCGAGGTGCCGGGCGGGGCCGCGACGGTGAGCCTCTCGAGCGTTCCGGACGGCCGCCCGCTCCGCCGCGTCCCGGTCGCGGGCGCCGGCTCGGTGGGCGGGCTGGCAGTCGGAGGCGGGGTCCTCGCCGTGGCACCCGTCGGCGAGGACTACGAGCCGGTCCGGGCGTGGGACCTCGCCCGCGGCACGGAGATTCCCGTCCCGCGCCGCAGCGGATGGGACGTCATGGCGGTCAGCCCGGACGGCCGGGTCCTCGCTATCGGCGGCCGGGACGCCGCGCTGGTCGACCTGGCCACAGGAACGGTCACCGGCCGTCCCTTCGGGCCCGTCCTCGACGGGGTGCGGTCGATCGCGTTCAGCCCGGGCGGCTCGGCGATCGCCACCGGCTTCCATGAGGCCGGCGTGGGCCTGTGGGACGCCCGCACGCTGCGGCGTACGGGGACGCTCGCGCCCGAGGAGGGACGGTTCGACGACGTCGTGGCGCTCGCCTACTCGCCCGACGGACGGCTGATCGCCACCGGCGGCACGAGCGGGGAGGTCCGCCTGTGGGACGCCGGCACGCGGTCGCCGCTGGGCCTGCCGTACGCCGTCCACACCGGCCGGGTGCTCGCGCTCGCCTTCGGAGCGGACGGGCGCTACCTCTACAGCGCCGGGGAGGACGGGACGCTGCGGCGCTACACGATCGACCCGGAACGGGCCGCGGCCGAGGTGTGCGCGCGGGCGGGCGGCGCCCTGGGAGAAGACGACTGGCGGCGCCTCGTGCCGGAGGCGCCCTACCGGAAGGTGTGCTGAGCGACATGACGATCATCCACCACCTGCTCGAGCGGCTCCTGCGACGGCCCGCCGCCGACAGCGCTCCCGTGGAGATCGAGTCGGTCGAGGTCGATCCCGACCCCGTCCGGATCGGCGGCGAGGGCGCGGCGGAGGCGACCGTCGACGTGGTCACCAGCGGCCGGGCCGCAGGAGTCAAAGGGCACCTGATCGCCCCGGACGGGTCCCACACGGGACTGCGCTTCGAGAGCGAGGAGCGCACGACCTTCGAGGAGCGGTGGCGGGCCAGGCACGCGTTCGGCCGGGACGCGGCGGCGGGGACCTGGCGCGTCGTGGTCGGCGCCGACGGCGTCACCGAGGAGCGGGAGTTCGAGGTCCACGCCGAGGAGGGGCTGCGGCTGTCGAGGATCGACGGCTTCGAGCTGGCCCCGGATCCGGTCGACGAGGGGAGCCCCCTGACCGTCTCAGGCCGTCTGGAGACGGTGACCGGGAAGGACGACTGGGGCGGTCTTCCCGGCCGGACCGTCGTCCTGCTGTTCCGGCCCGACGACATGCTCGCCCGCAGGGAGGTGGCGCGGGTCGTCACCGGCAGGTCGGGCCGGTTCGACGCGAGGGTGACGGCGACCGAGTCCGGCTTCTGGTCGGCGGAGTTCCGCGGGGCCGCCGAGGACCGCGTGCGCGAGACCGCCGCGAGGAGCGCCGAGGTCCGTTCGACAGTGCGAGCCGCCGGGGCCCGGACCACGATCACTTATTCGGCGAGCCCCAAGAGCGGCAGGCGGGGCAGGAAGGCGACCCACACCGGCACGCTGCTCGTCCGGGTGGAGCCCGCCGGGGGGCCCGCCAGGTGGGACCCGCTGCCCCAGCAGCGCGTCCGCCTCTGGTTCGACCCGTCGGGCTCGGGCGCCGACGCCGTGCAGGGGTCGGCGACGACGGGTTCTGACGGCAGGTTCACCCTGCGGAAGAAGGTGCCGTCGACGGGCGACTGGCAGGTCCGCTTCGACTCGCAGGCGCCGTCGCAGCGCCGGTCGTGCAAGTCGCCGGTCCGCAGGCTCACCGCGACCTGAGCCGCACGCCGGTGCGGGGTCGGCGGCCGACGTCGGGTCGATGGTCAGCGAGGCCGCTCCCCGATGTCAGGCGGTGTCAGGCGGTGTCACGAGGGGAGTGCGGCAGCGGGCCGCGTCCCGCGGATGCCCGGCATCGGCGAAGAGGTCCGCCGCCCGCGCCAGCAGGCGCGCCTGCGCCCCGCGGTCCCCCGCTCGGGTCCGGAGATGGCGGATGTCCCGCGCGGCGGCCTGGTGCCCCGCCGGACACTCAGGTGGCGTAGCGCGCGACCACGCCCGTAAGGGCCGTGGCGATCCGGCGCCTGTCGGCCTCTGGCATCGCCTCACCCAGGACGTCCAGCCGCGCGCAGATCTCCCCGTGCACCTTCTCGCCGAGCTGCGCGCCCTCGGGCGTGAGGGAGATCTGGCAGGCTCGGCGGTCGCGAGGATGGCTAACCCGCGTCACGAGCCCGCGCCGTTCCACCCGGTCCACGAGCCCCGTGAGGCTGGACTTCTCCAGATGGAGGAGGCGGCTGAGCTCGGTCATGCCGATGGGGCCGCCGGTCAGCATGCACAGCAACTGCGCCTGCTGCGGGGTGACGCCGTGCTCCCGGCTCACATCGGCGAAGACGTACTGCACCACGTGGGACATGCGCACCAGCGCGGTGGCGAACGTCGACTCCGTGCCGGCCTCCGTGGTCGTCGTCCTGGTCACCTGTACCTCCCGGTCCGAGCGTAGTTGACATCAGTTCGCACTGCCAACTAATTTGTACGCACTACGAACTGTTTGTACTACGAACTAAGGAGGCTTCGTGAGCACGGGTGACACGACGAGCCCCGCCGCGGAAGGCACCGGTTTGCTGGTCGCGCTCGGCATCGCGGTTTTCGGCTACGCCCTGATGCAGACGGTGGTGGTCCCCGCCCTGGGCCTGCTCGCCAGGGAACTGCGGACGACGCCCGCCTGGTCGGCCTGGATCCTCAGCGCCTTCCTGCTCTCCAGCGCGGTGCTGACCCCGCTCCTGGGCCGGCTGGGGGACATGTACGGCAGGCGGCGAGTGATGATGGGCGTGCTCATCGCGTACGCGGTGGGCATGGCCGGCGCGGCGGCGGCCCAGAACATCGGCCAGCTCATCGCCGCCCGCGTCGTCCAGGGCGCGGCGCTGGCGGTGGTGCCGCTGTCCATGGCGATCCTCCGTGAGGCGCTGCCACGGGAACGCCTGCCGTTCGCGATGGGGCTGGTCTCCGGCATCGTCGGAGCGGGCGGCGGGGCCGGCCTGGTCGTCGGCGGGCTGCTGGCCGACCACCTGTCCTGGCGGTATCTGTTCGTCCTCGGCGCGCTGCTGGCGTCGCTCAGTCTCGCGATGGTCTGGCGGTACGTGCCCGTCCGCCGCCACGACACCTCGGGCAGGCTCGACGTGCTCGGAGCCGTGCTGCTGGGCCTCGGCCTCGTCGCGGTGCTGCTCGCGCTCACGCAGGGCCCCTCGTGGGGCTGGACGTCGGCGCGGGTGCTCGGCCTGTTCGTCCTCGGCGTGCTGCTGGCGGCCGTGCTCGTCGTGGTGGAACGCGGCAGGGCCCACGCGCTCATCGACGTCGGCGAGCTGACCGATCGGCCGATGCTGGCCACGCACGCCGCCGCCCTGTTGTTCGGGGCCGGGTCGTACTTCTTCTATCTGGGGATGCCCCTGTTCGCCCAGCAGAAGCCCGGGGCGGACGGCGCCGGCTTCGGCGCATCGGTCACCGTGGCCGGTCTCCTGATGCTCCCGGGCATGCTGGCCATCGTCCCGGCCGGTGCGGCCGTCGGTCGCATCTCGGCGTCCCTGGGTTCGCGAGGGCCGCTGGCGTGCGGGTTCACGCTGTTCGCCGTGGGGTCGGCGCTGATGGCGCTCGGCCACGCCTCGTACTGGCAGCACCTCGTGTTCTACGCGGTCGTGGGGGCGGGCTCCGGGCTCGTTATGGGGGCGCTGCCCAAGCTGATCGCCGACATCGTGCCGCTGGCCCGGACCGGGACCGCCAACGGCATCAACAACATCGCCCGCACCGTGGGAAGTGTCATCGGCAGTCAGCTCGCCGCCGCCGTGATCGCGTCCACCACCTCCGGCCGCACCGGCGCCGTGCCCGACTCCGCCTTCTCCTTGCTGTTCTGGCTGGGTGCGGTGGTGGCGGTCGCAGGGGTCGCGGTGTCGCCCCTCGCCGTACGGCGGAAGCTTTCCCCTATTCCCGAGTCTGTTTGACGGTTATCGCGGCGACTTGCTAATTTGGCCGCAGTGCGAACTATACGCACTACGAACTTTCTCGGGAGTCGCCGCCGCCGTCGCGGCCGTCCCGCTTCTTGTGGAAAGAGCCACCGGATGTCCCCTCGTCGGAAACCCCTCGCCCTCGCCCTTCTCGCCCTGAACGGGCTGCTCGCCGCCTGCGCGGCGGAAACCGGAACGAACGCCTCCAGCGCGGGCGCCACGCTGGTCGTGGCGATACCGGCCGACCCCGCCTGCCTGGATCCGCAGCAGACCGGCCAGCTCGTCGCGCTCGACATCAGCAGGTCGCTCGTCGACACACTGACCGATCAGGACCCGGGTACCGGGAAGATCGTGCCCTGGCTGGCCTCGGAGTTCTCGGCCTCCGACGACGCCCGCCGGTTCACGTTCACCCTGCGCGAGGGCGCCACCTTCAGCGACGGCACCCCGCTGGACGCCGAGGCGGTCAAGGCCAGCTTCGATCGCCTGGCCACGCTCCCGGCAAACGGCGCGGCGAGTTACCTGCGCGGCTACCAGGGCACCACGGTCGTCGACGCCCATCGCCTGCACGTGGACTTCGACTCGCCGAACGCGCAGTTCCTGCAGGCCACGTCGGGGGCGGGGCTCGGCATCCTGTCCCCGGCGACCGCCGGGACACCGCTCGCCGACCGCTGCCGCGGCCGTTTCGTCGGCTCCGGGCCCTACGTGCTGGACCACTACACCTCCAATCAGGAGGTCGTGCTCAAGCGGCGTGCCGGCTACTCGTGGCCGTCCTCGCTCGCCACGGTGCGGGGCGAGGCGAGTCTCGCCGAGGTCAGGTTCGTGTTCGTCCCCGAGGCCGGCGCTAGGACCACCGCCCTGCGCTCCGGGCAGGTCCAGGTCGCGGAGAACGTGCAGCCCTCCGACCAGGACTCCTTCGCCAAGGACGGATTCCACCTGCTCGTCACGCGGGTTCCCGGCCTGGTGCCGCCGCTGTCGCTCAACCATGCCGGAGTCCTGGCCGACCAGCGGGTACGGCAGGCGTTGCTGCTCGCCGTCGACCGCGCGGACCTCGTCGACACCGTCCTCGGCCCGAGGTTCACGCCGGCCACCGGTGTGCTGGCCGGCACCACGCCCCTGTACGTCGACCAGAGCGACAAGCTGCGCTACGACCCGGTCCGGGCGGCCGAACTGCTCGACGAGGCCGGCTGGCGGCCGGGCCCGGACGGGATCAGGGTGAAGGACGGCAAGCCGCTGACCCTGAACTGGCTGATCCCCGCTCCGATGCCACCGGTGGACGAGTACGTCCAGCAGCAACTGCGCAAGGTCGGCGTGGACGTGAAGCTGAACGCGGTGCCGCCCACCAAGTACGTCGAGCAGCAGCAGGCCGGGAAGTTCGACATCACCGCGGTCGCCGTCACCCGCGCCGATCCCGACGTGCTGCGCAACATCTTCTACTCGAAAGGCTCCAACCTCTGGCACCTGCCGCCGAGCAAGCTGGACGACTATCTGGAGCAGCAGGCGGCGGCCACGGACGAGGGGAAGCGCCGCGAGGCCGTCGTCAAGGCGGCCGAGTGGATCCTCGACCACGCAGACACCGTCCCGCTGTACGAGAACGCCCTGGTCCACGGCGTCTCGGACGCGGTGAAGGACCTGGAGACCGACGCGTCGACCCGGCTCGACCTGCACGACGCCCGGCTCGCGCCGTGACCGGCGCGCTCGCCACGCCGGAAGGCGGCGCGCGGTGATCCGCTATCTGGCCGGGCGGTCGCTGCAGGCGCCGCTGGTCGTCTGGGCCGCGTTCACCGTCGCCTTCGTCGTGCTGCGGCTGCTCCCCGGAGACCCGGTCGCGCTGATGCTGAGCGGGCGCAACGGCTTCGAGGCCGTCTCCGCCGAGGAGGTCGCCCGAGTGCGGGCCGAGCTCGGCCTCGACCGCCCCGCGTGGGAGCAGTACCTGTCCGCGCTGGGCGCCGCCCTGCGCGGCGACTTCGGCCGGTCGATCCAGACGGGCCGCCCGGTATCCGAGATGATCGCCGAGGCACTGCCCCCGACGCTGCAGATCGGCGCCATCGCCCTGGCCTTGTCGCTCTCGGCGGGGACGGCGCTCGGCGTCCTCGCCAACCTCCCCCGGTCGCGGTTCGCGCGGCAGGCGCTGCGCTCGGTGCCCTCGCTGAGCATCTCGCTGCCGTCGTTCTGGGTCGGTCTGGCGCTCATCCAACTGCTGTCCCTGCGCTGGCCGCTGTTCCCGTCGCTCGGCGGCTCCGGGCTCGCCTCCGCCGTGCTGCCCGCCTGCACCCTGGCCGTCCCCGGCACCGCGATGGTGGCCCAGATGCTGGGCAAGAGCCTGCACGCCACGCTGCGCGAGCCGTACGCGGACACGATCCGGGCCACCGGCGCGGGCCGCACCAGGCTGCTGCTCGGCCACGGGCTGCGCAACGCCGCCCTCCCCGCGGTGACCGTGGTCGGCCTGCTCGCCGGCAACCTGATCGGCGGCGCGGTCGTGGTCGAGACCGTCTTCTCCCGCCCGGGCGTCGGGCGGGTCACCCAGTTCGCGGTCGCGACCCAGGACCTCCCCGTGGTGCAGGGCGTCGTGGTGGTCGCCTCGGTCGCGTTCGCCGCCGTCAACCTGGCGGTCGACCTCCTCTACCCGGCGCTCGACCCGCGGATCCGCGTCACGGGAAGGCGGGCGGCGGCATGACCCGCGTGGCCCGTTACTCCGCCGCGCGTCCGGGAGCGGTGCTGTCGATCCTGGTGCTGCTGGTCGTGCTGGGCTGGACGCTGGCGCCCGGCCTGTTCACCGGGCGCAGCCCCATCGAGGGGATCACCGCGCAGCGGCTGCTGCCGCCGACCGCCGACCACCTCTTCGGCACCGACCAGCTCGGCCGCGACGTGTACGCGCGGGTCGTCCACGGCGCGTCTCCGTCGCTGCGCGCGGCGGTCTCCGCGATCGGCGTCGCCCTGCTGGCGGGAGGCGCCCTCGGCCTGCTCGCCGGGTTCTTCGGCGGCTGGGCGGAGACCGCGATCATGCGCGTCGTGGAGGTGGCGCTGTCCATCCCGCCCGTGCTGCTGTCCCTGCTGATCATCAGCGCGCTGGGGTTCGGCACGCTCAACATCGCGATCGCGGTCGGAGTGGTGAGCGTCGCCGCGTTCGCGCGGGTGATGCGCGCCGAGGTCCTGCGCGTGCGTACGGCCGCCTACGTGGAGGCGGCCGTGCTGTGCGGCGCCCGCTGGTGGCGGATCCTGCTGCGGTACGTGCTGCCGTCGGCCGCGGGGCCGGTGCTCGCGCTGGCCGCGCTGGACTTCGGGCTGGTCGTGCTCGCCGTCTCATCCCTGAGCTTCCTCGGCTACGGCCAGCCTCCGCCCGCTCCGGAGTGGGGGGCGCTGATCGCGGGCGGGCGCGACTACCTCGCGTCCGCGTGGTGGCTGACCACACTGCCCGGCTTCACCGTCGCCGCGGTCGTGCTGGCCGCCAACCGGCTGTCCCGCCTCCTGGAGACCGACAGGAGTACGCCATGACCGAACCGCCCCGGCAGGACCCGTTGCTGGTCGTCAGGGACCTGCGCGTGTCCTACCGTACGCCCGCGGGGCGTGCCGCCGCGCTCGACGGGCTCGACCTGGAGGTCCACCCCGGCCAGATCACCGCCGTGGTCGGGGAGTCCGGCTCGGGCAAGACCACCGTCGCGCACGCGCTCGTCGGGCTGCTGCCGGAAGGCGGCGCGATCGAGTCGGGCAGCGTCCGCTTCCAGGGCGAGGAGCTGACCGGGCTCCCGGAGAAGGGCTGGCGGGACATCAGGGGGAGCCGCATCGCGCTCATTCCGCAGGATCCGGCCACCGCGCTCGATCCCGTCCAGCCCGTGGGCAGGCAGGTGGCGGCGGTTCTGCGGGTGCACCGGCTGGCCACCCGGGCGCAGGCGCGGGTGCGGGCGGTGGAACTGCTCGCCGAGGCCGGGCTGCCCGACGCCGCGACCATGGCCCGCCAGTATCCGCACGAGCTGTCGGGAGGCATGCGGCAGCGGGTGCTCATCGCGATCGCCATGGCGGCGCGGCCGCGCCTGCTGATCGCCGACGAGCCGACCTCCGCCCTCGACGTCACGGTCCAGCGGCGCATCCTCGACCACCTCGACGGCGTCGTGGCCGCGACGGGAGCCGCGATGCTGCTCATCACCCACGACCTGGGCGTCGTCGCCGACCGTGCCCGGCACGTCGTGGTGATGTCGAGAGGCAGGACGGTCGAGGCCGGCCAGGCCGGGCGGATCAGGACCGATCCCCGCGATCCCTACACCAGGCGGTTGCTGGCCGACGTTCCCGCGCTGACGGGCAGGCGCCTCGCGTCGGCCCCGCGGGAGGCGTCCGTGCTGCTCAGCGTCCGCGGCCTCGGCAAGACCTTCCCCGTACGCAGCGGCCCGCTCCGGCGGCGAGGCACCAGGAACACGGTGGACGGCGTGGACTTCGACATCCCCAAGGGGTCGACGCTCGGCCTGGTCGGGGAATCCGGGTCGGGCAAGACGACCACGGCCAGGATGGTCCTGGGCCTGGAACGGCCGACGGCGGGCAGCGTGCGTTTCGCGGGCGAGGACGTCACCGCCGTCCGGAGCGAGGCGCTGCGGCGGCTCCGGCGCCGGGTCCAGCTCGTCTACCAGAACCCCTACGCCTCGCTGCACCCCCGCTTCACGGTCGAGGACCTGCTGACCGAGCCGATGCGTAATTACCGGGTGGGCGACCCGGCCCGCCGGGCGGCGGCCGTGCGCGCACTGCTGGACGACGTGGCCTTGCCCGCCTCGCTCGCCCGGCGCCGGGCGAGCGAGCTGTCCGGAGGCCAGCGGCAGCGCGTCGCCATCGCCCGCGCCCTCTCACTGAACCCGGACCTGCTGGTGTGCGACGAACCGGTCTCCGCCCTCGACGTGACCGTGCAGGCCCAGATCCTGGAGCTGCTGGCCAGGCTGCAGCGTGAGCGCGGCCTGAGCTATCTGTTCATCTCCCACGACCTGGCCGTCGTGCGCCAGGTCAGCCACAGCATCGCGGTCATGCGCGGCGGCCGGATCGTGGAGCAGGGCGACACGGAGCAGGTCTTCACCAGCCCGCGGCACCCCTACACGAGGGAGCTGCTCGCCGCGATTCCCGGTTTCCGGACACAGACGGAGGAACCCCAGTGACTCCTCCGCTCCCTGAAGGGAGCGGCTTCTCGCTAAGCCGCTTGCGCAGCGTCGCGAAGGGCAAGCCCTGCCCTGAGAATGTTGGTGGCCGCGTTCACGTCGGCGTGCGCGGTATACCCGCACGCCATACAGCAGAACGTGGCCTGGGTGACGCGGTTGTCCTTCGCGCAGTGCCCGCAACGCGAGCAGGTGCGGGAGGTGTTGCGGGGATCAACTGCGATCAGCTCGCGACCGGCGCTTTCAGCCTTGTGCGCGAGCACACACAGGAACACCCCCCAACCCGCGTCCAGGATGCTCCGGTTCAGCCCGGACTTGGCCGCGACGTTCCGCCCGGGTTGTTCGATCGTGCCCGAAGCCGAGCGGGTCACGTTCGCGATCCGCAGGTCCTCATGCACGATCACGTCATACGCCCGGACCAGGGTCAGCGCGGCCTTGTGCGCGCTGTCCAAGCGTTGGCGGCGGACCTTCGCGTGCAGCGCCGCCACCCTGGCCACCGCCTCACGGCGCCGCTTGGACCCCCGCCTCTTGCGGGCGAGGTCCCGCTGAGCAGAGGCCAGGCGCCCGGCGGACGCTTTGAGGTGGCGCGGGTTGTCCAGGGGGTCCCCGTCGCTGGTGGTGACCAGCGATGCCACGCCCATGTCCAAGCCCACGGCCGCGCCCGCCGCGGGCAAGGTCTCGGCGGGGACGTCATCGCACGACAGGATCACATACCAGCGGGTGCCTTCCCGCGTGATGCTGAGCGTCTTCACCCGGCCCTGGACCGGGCGGTGCTGGTGTACCCGGACGTGCCCGATGCCCTGAAGGCGGACGAACGTCGCCGTGGGGTGCTCGGGCTGGGAGTCCCACCGGCAGCCGTCGCCGTCCTTGGGCCAGGTCACGGTGTCGAACCAGCCGCGCCCCTTGAACCGGGGGAACCCGGGCGTGCGCCCGGCCTTCACACGGCGGAAGAACGCGGCGAACGCCTTGTCCAACCGCCGCAACGTGGCCTGCTGCGAGGAGAACGACCACCGGCCCTGACCGGCGGCGTCTGGGGGAGGCGCACCTGACGAGTCACACGATCACCATGAAAGCACCGCCCATCTCATCCACCAGCGAAAGGAACTCGCAATGAGCCCAGACACAAAACCAGTCAGGGACGGCATTCCCCCGTCGCCTGAAGGCGACGGTCCCCTGCGGAGGTTCTGATGGAGTTAGGTCTCATCACCTTCGGCAGCCTGCTGCCGGACCCGCACACGGGCGCACGGCTGTCCCAGCGGGAACGGCTGCGCGACGTCGTACGGGCCGCGGTCGCCGCCGAGGAGCTCGGCTTCGCCTGGTACACGGTGGGGGAGCACCACTTCGGCGAGCGGGACGTGATCCCTTCGCCCGTCGTGGTCCTGGCCGCGATCGCCGAGCGCACCTCCTCCATCCGGCTCGCGACCGGAACCACCCTGGTGGCCAACCGGGATCCGGTGCTCGTCGCCGAGGACTACGCCCTGCTCGACCTGCTCTCCGACGGCCGTCTGGAACTCATCGCCGGGGGCTCGTTCTTTCCCGAGCCGTACGCGGTCTTCGGCCAGGAGCCGGAGAGCAAGGCCGCGCGCAAGCGGGAGAACGTCGAGCTGCTCCTGCGGCTGTGGGCCGAGGATCGGGTGAGCTGGACGGGCCGGTTCCGGCCTCCGCTGCACGAGGTCCGCCTGCAGCCCCGCCTGCTGCAGGAGCGGCCGCCACTGTGGATCAGCGGCGGGACCGGGCTGGAGTCCGTGCATCTCGCGGTGGACAACGGGCTGCCGATGGTGATCGGCACCACCGCCCGTCCGCCCGCCGACTTCGTGCCCGTGTTCGACGCCTACCGCGCGCTGTGGCGCGAGCGGGGCCGTACGGAGGCGCCCGGCCGGCTCGGCGCCGCCAGCCACGCCTTCGTCGCCAGGACCTCCCAGCAGGCGCGGGCGCTCTGGCGCGACCACATCGCCAACTATCTCAGCGCGCCGCACGCACACCGGCGCCTGGAGTTCGACGAGTACGTGGGCGAGGACGGGCCCGCGCTGTGCGGCAGCCCGGCGGAGGTGGTCGACAAGCTGGGGCGGCTGCGCGAGGCGTGGGGGCACGACCTGCACCTGCTGGCCGTCGACCTGGGCGGCATCCCCCACGCCGAGGTGCAGCGGGCCACGGAGTTGATCGCCTCTGAGGTCCTCCCGCAGATGGCGGAGGCGCCGGAGGCCGCGCGTGCTTGACGACGACGTACGGGAGCTGGCCATGGCCCGCACGCTCGCGCTGTTCACCACGCTCATGCCGGGCGGGGAGCCGCAGAGCAGCCTGGTCTGGCCGCACGCCGACCGGGACCATCTGCTGGTCGGCACCAACACCACGCGGCAGAAGTACCGCAACGTCGTCGCGGACCCGCGTGTCGGCCTGCTGCTGCTCGACTCCGCCAACCCGCGCCGCTACATCGAGGTGCGCGCCGTCGTCGTCGCCGTCGAGAACGGCGAGAGCGCCCTGCGCCTGGCGCGCACCACGTTCGAGAAGTGGACGGGCGATCCCACGCCGAGGGCCGCCGAAGGAGAGCGCGTGCTGCTGCGGCTGCGACCGAACCACATTCACAGGAAGGACTGAGTGTTGCCCACACCCGTCTCCCTCCCACCCCTGGTCGACGCCGCGTGGGTCCGGAGCCACCCGGAGGTCGTGCCTGCGGACGTGCGCTGGTACTTGGACGGCCGCAGCGGCCGCGAGGCATACCTCCGGGGTCACCTCCCGGAGGCCGTCTGGGTCGACGTGGACACAGTGCTGTCCGGCCCGCCCACCCGGGCCGGGGGCCGGCATCCCATCCCGTCCGCCGAGGACTTCGCCCGCGCGCTCGGCGATCTCGGCATCGGCGAGGACGACGTCGTCGTCGCCTACGACGACAACGGCGGCGCCTACGCCGCGCGGCTGGTGTGGCTGCTGCGCCGCCTCGGCTTCCCGGCGGCCCTGCTCGACGGCGGCCTGACCGGATGGACCCCGCTGGAGCGCGGCGAGGTGATCCGGCCCCCGGTCTCCCGGCGGGCCGTGCCGTGGCCGGACGGGATGTTCCTGTCGGCCGACCAGGTGGAGCGCATGGCCTCCTCCGGATCCGGGGTGGCACTCGACGCCCGCGCGCCGGGCCGCTACGCGGGCGTCGACGTGCTGCCCGGCGAGCCCCGCGCGGGCCACGTGCCCGGCGCGGTCAGCGCTCCCTGGACGGGGAACCTGACGGTGGACGGCGTCTTCCTGCCGCCGGAGCGCCTTCGGCTGCGCTACCGGGAGCTCGGCGTGGACGGTGACACCGAGGTGGCCGTCTACTGCGGCAGCGGCGTGACCGCGTGCCATGACCTGCTGGCGCTCGAGCTCATCGGCATCGGCGGAGCCGCCCTCTACCCGGGCTCCTGGTCCGCCTGGTCCGCGGATCCCGGGCGACCCGTCGCGCGGGGGGACCGGCCCTGGCCGCACGACCAGGAGGGGGCACGGGCATGAGTGCGCACAACCGGCTGCGCTTCGGCGCGGGAGGGGCCGTCGGCGGCCTGTCGGCCGGCCAGACGCTCGACCTCGCGCAGAGCGCCGACGAGCTGGGCTACGACCTGTTCACGCTCAGCGACCACCTGCACGGCGAGCGCCCCAGCCTGGAGCCGCTGACCGCGCTGTCCTGGATCGCCGCCCGCACCAGGACCATCGAGGTCGGCACCAACGTGCTCGGGCTGCCCTACCGCGAGCCCCCCGTCGTGGCCAAGACCGCCGAGACGGTCGACCGGCTGTCGGGCGGGCGGCTTGTCCTCGGCCTCGGGGGCGGCGGCTTCGACCACGAGTTCGCCGCGTTCGGGCTCGCCGGGCGCAGCCCGGGACAGAAGGTCGCGGCATTGCGGGAGGCGATCGGGATCATCCGCGGGCTGTGGACGGGGGAGCCGGTCTCGTTCCACGGCGACCACTACACGGTCCGGGACGCGGTCATCGCGCCGGCTCCCCGGCGACCCATCCCGATCTGGCTCGGCTCCTACGGCCCGCGCTCGCTGGCGCTCACCGGGGAGATGGCCGACGGATGGCTCCCCTCGCTCGGGCGGATCTCCCTGGCCCAGGCCGCTGCCATGCGCCGTGCCGTACGCCGGGCGGCGCGGGACGCCGGGCGCGACCCCGACTCGATCACGTGCGCCTGCAACGTCCGGGTCCTCGTCGATCCCTCCAGGCCGCCGACCCCGGAGTTCGTCACCGGCGGCGTCTCCGCGGTGGTGGACCAGCTCACCGCCATCGTCGCGGCAGGCTTCACCTCGCTGCTGCTCGCCCTGCCGACCGTGCGCGAGCAGGAGTTCTTCGCCCGGGAGGTCATCCCGCAGGTGCGCGAGCGGGCCGCGGAACTCGGCCCCGGACCCGTCGACTCCGGCCTCCCCGGCTCCGAGACGGCGCCCGGGGAGGGCCGCACGAGGTAGGAGATCGTGCCCGCGTGAGCGGAAGCGGCCGGCGTGCCCGTGCGGGGCACGCCGGCCTTTCGCATACCGGCGGCACCGAGGTCTCCGCCGTCGAGATCGTCTCGATACGCGAGACATGGTTGCTAAACCGACAATGCATGTAGGAAATTAAGGATATGTCCGGATCTGTCGCCCTGACTGTCCGCCGCGTGGTCGACTACATGCGCGTGACCAGCAACCGCTGTCGCTGACGGCCGTCGCACCACCGCACAACCGCGGCGCGCGGCAGCCGCATGTCCCGGCCGGATCGGTCTCTACCGGCTCCCGGCACCCTTCCCCACCCCGAACGAGACTCGCGCCCGCTGACACGTCCGGACGTCGTCGTCCGGACGCCGCCGGCCTGATCTCGTTCGGTTTCCTTCCCGTCCCGTGGCTTCGAGCTGCCCGGGGCGACCACTACTCCGTGACACCGGAGAGGCCCGGGTCGTACACGGCTGCCCGGCCTCCGACACGAAAGATGGCACATGTCTGGTTCTACGTCTTCGCTTCGGCACGCGACCGCGGACATCGAGGAGCTGCGCGAGCGGTTCCGCCCGGTCTTCGAGAAGATCGCCGAGGGCAACCTGGAACGCGAGAAGGGGCGGGTCTTCCCCTACGAGCAGGTCAGGTGGCTGATCGACGCGCGCTTCGGCGCCGTCCGCATCCCCCGCGAGCTCGGCGGGTTCGGCGCGTCGCTGCGGCAGACCTTCGACCTCCTGCGTGAGCTCGGCGCCGCCGACCCGAACGTCGCCCATGTGTGGCGCAACCACCTGGCCTTCGTCGAGGACCGGCTGAACGCCCCGCGTTCGGCCGCGACGGACGCCTGGATCGAGAGATTCCTCAACGGCGAGTTCGTCGGCGGCGGGTGGACCGAGGCCAACAACGGCACGTACGCCGACATCCAGACGAAGCTCGTTCCCGAGGGCGACCACTGGCTCCTGACCGGGGCGAAGTACTACGCCACGGGCAGCCTGTACGCCGACTGGCTGGACGTGCTCGCCGTCAACCCCGAGGGGGTGCCCACGACGGCGCTGGTGAGGGCGGACCAGCCGGGTGTGAGCCTGGTGGACGACTGGAGGGGATTCGGCCAGAAGACCACGGCGAGCGGCAGCGCGAACTACTCGCGGGCCCTGGTGGAGAGCGACCACCTCTTCCCCGCCACCGACCGCTTCGCCTACCAGGGACTCTTCTACCAGACCGCGCTGCTGGCGATTCTCGCCGGCATCACCCAGGCGACGCTGCGCGACGGGATCACGGCGCTCAAGGGCCGCAAGCGCAACTACGGGCACGGTCTCGCGCGGAGCGCCGGCGAGGACCCCCAGTTGCTGCAGGTCATCGGCAAGGTGTCCGCCGACGCGTTCGGCGCGCAGGCCGCGCTGTCGGCCTCGACCGTCACGCTGGACGAGATCGCGCACGCTCGCATCGCCGGTGACGAGGAGGCGGTGAAGCGGGCGCTTCTCGACGGGCACGTCGCCACCACGCGCGCCCAACTGGTGATCATCGAGGCGGCGCTGCGGGCCACGACCGTCGTGTTCGACGCGCTCGGCTCCTCCGGCGTCTCCGAGGACCTGCTGCTCGACCGGCACTGGCGCAACGCCCGCACCCTCGCCTCGCACAACCCGCGTGTCTACAAGGAACGCATCCTGGGCGACTGGCACGTGAACGACGCCGACCCGGCCAAGGTCTACGCGATCTCCGCCGGTCAGAGCGAGTAGGCGAGAGGTCCATCGATGTCCGACGTACGCACGGGTCACGTCATCCTCGGGGTCAACGTCCTGGTGCTGGGCTACCTGCCGGCCGCGTGGCAGTCAGACCTCCTCCACAAGGATTCCTTCATCGACGGCGACTATTGGAAGACGATCGGCCGGGTGGCCGAGCGGGCCACCCTGGACGCCGTCTTCCTGGCCGACGCGCCGGCGCTCGGGAACCCGTCCTACGACGCCAACGCCGGCCGCCTGGAGCCGACGGTCAACTGGAGCCACGTCGCCGCGGCGACCGAGCGGGTCGGCCTGGTCGCCACCGCCTCGACCACCTTGAACGATCCCTTCGACCTGGCCCAGCGGCTGCTGTCCCTCGACTACCTGTCCGGCGGGCGGGCCGGATGGAACATCGTCACGACGCGCGACGCGTCGGCCGCCCGCAACTTCGGCCTCCCGGAGATCCCCGCGCGGGACGACAGGTACGACCGGGCGGCGGAGTTCGTCGATCTCGTCCTCGCTCTGTGGGAGTCGGCGCGGACCGGCGAGGAGGTGCACCACCACGGCGAGTTCTTCGACCTCGACGGGAGGTTGCGCGTTCCCCCGTCGAAGCAGGGACATCCGGTGCTGCTCCAGGCCGGCGGCTCGCCGAAGGGGCGGGCGCTCGCCGGCAGGCGGGCCGAAGGGGTGTTCGCGGCCGAGCTCACCAAGGAGGGGGCGATCACGCACTACCGAGAGGTGAAGCGGCTCGCGGCCGGCGCGGGCCGCTCGCCCGACTCCGTCAAGATCCTTCCCGGGCTCCTGCTGAGCCTCGGCAGCACCGAGGAGGAGGCCAGGCGCCGCAGCGACGAGCTCCACGACCTCGGCCCGGCGTCCTACTCGGTCCAGTGGCTCTCACAGGCGATCGGATACGACGTCTCGCGGCTCGACCTCGACGCGAAGTTCCCCGAAGAGGTGCTCGCCGCGATCGTCGATCCCGCCTCCTCCGGAGGCAGCATCGGCTTCCGGCAGTCCATCCACGAGCAGATCCGCGCGACCGATCCGACCGTACGCGAGTACCTGCGGCAGACCAGGTACACCGGCTCGGGGCACAGCGGGTTCGTCGGCACGCCCGAGCAGCTCGTGGACCACATCGAGGACTGGTACCGGTCCGGCGCGGTCGACGGGTTCAACCTCCAGCCCGACCTCCTCGCCGACGGCCTCGAAGTGATCGCCGACGAGGTCGTCCCGCTCCTGCGCAAGCGCGGCCTCTTCCGGCACGAATACACGACCGACACTCTCCGCGGGCACTTCCGGGCCGCCTCGGCCTGAGCCCCGCCGGCACTCGACCACATCGGCACATCACCAGAGAGACCCGCACATGGGTGACAGCACCACCACCGAAACATCCACATACCTGGCCATCGGGCTCGGGGGAGACCACCTTGCCGCGTTGATCGCGGACCCCCGGCAGGTCTCCCGGCTCGACGGCACGGGGGCGGCGTTCGTCGTCGCCGGCATCGACGGGATCGACGGTTCGGCGCCCGGCGGCGTGACCGTGGAGCCCACGGTCGCCGCCGCGTTCCTCGCCGCGCACGCGCCGGGAACGGCGTTCCTGGCGGCGGCCGCCCCGCACCGGGACCATCCGTACAACCTGGCGCGCCGGATCGCCTCCCTCGACCACCTGTCCGGGGGCAGGTCCGGCCTGATCCTCGGCGTCCGCGACGGGTACGCGCCGGGGGACACGGCGTGGGGAGGCGCCGGGCTCACAGACGGCGCGCCCCTGGGCGTCGGCACCACCCGCGACGTGGCGGTCGCCGTCCAGAAGCTCTGGCAGAGCTGGCCGCAGGAGTCGATCGTGGCCGACCGCGAGAGCCGCATCTTCGCGCGCGCCGAGCAGATCGTGCACGTCGACCACCGCGGGGTGTTCGACATCGCCGGGCCGCTAACCGTGCCGTCCACCGCGCAGGGCTCTCCCGTCCTGGCCTGGTACGCCGACTCCGTTCCCGCGGTGGCGGCGGCGGGGGAGGTGGCCGACCTGGTCGTGCTCGCCGGCGCCGATCCGGCCCTGCTCGGAGGGGCCGTGGACGCGCTCGACGCGGCCCCGTCGTCCCGGTTCGCCGGGGACGGGCGTCGTCCGCTGCTGTTCGTCCAGGTGGCGGCAAGCCGCGGCCGCGACGCCGCCGACCTCGTCGCGGAGGCCGAGTCGGTGGCCGCCCGTCCGGGAGTGGACGGGATCCTCCTGCGGCCGGACGCGGACGTGGACGCCTTGGCCGTCGGCGACGTCGTCCCGCGCCTCGCCGGTCTGGGTGTCGTGCGCGCATCGGAGGGGGCGACGCTGCGCGACCGCCTGGCCCTGCCGAAGCCCGCCCGTCTTCTCGCCGGCGCCCGCCCGGTCTTCCCGGCCCCGGAGCCCCAGCCCGCGCTCTAGGCGGCGCTCGAAAGGAACGTCTTGAAAAACTTCATGAAATTCGTCAGGCACGCCCGGTCGGCCGTGATCGGAGCGGTCGCACTCCTGACCGCCCTGGCTCTGGCCGCCTGCGGCGGCGGCGCGAACGGCGGTACCGCCGCCGGAGGGGCGCAGGGGAGCGAGACGCCCAAGGCGGGCGGCACGCTCGTGAGCGGCCTCTATCTCGAACCCCTCGCCCTCGACCCGCACCGGCAGGGCTACTGGGAGACCTACCGCGTAACGAGCAACATCTTCGAGGGCCTGGTCAAGGAGGACCTGTCCGACGCGAAGGGGCCAACGAAGCTCCTCCCGGCCCTCGCCACGGACTGGAAGGCGTCCGACGGCGGCAAGAAGTGGACCTTCACCCTGCGCGGCGGGGTCAAGTTCCACGACGGCACCGACTTCACGGCGGAGTCCGTGGACAAGAACGTCCGCCGGATCTCCGATCCCACGTACAAGTTCTACGACAAGACGAGCGCGGCCAGGCTCGCGGCCTGGTTCGGCGACCTCGTGAAGGGCCGGGTCGTCGACGACCACACCTACGAGTTCGAGTTCTCCAAGCCCTTCCTCGGGTTGCCGAGGATCCTCGCCCAGTCGATGAGCACCCTCACCATCGGCAATCCGGCGACCTGGGAGAAGTACGGCAACGACGGGTTCGCCGACCACCCCGGTGGCACCGGGCCGTACACGTTCGTCTCCCGGACGATCGGTGACCGGATCGTGCTGAAGAGGAACCCGGACTACTGGGGTGCCAAGCCCTACCTGGACGAGCTCGTCTTCCGCGTCATCCCGAACAACCAGACGCGGCTGGCGACGCTGCTCAGCGGGGAGGCCGACATCGTCAGCTACGTCCAGCCCGAGGACGTCAGCACGCTGGAGTCCCGGGGATTCCAGGTGCCGGAGGGGCACGGCGCGGCCTTCCTCTACTTCACGTTCAACTTCAAGAACAAGGCCTTCCAGGACAAGCGCGTACGGCAGGCGGTCATCCAGGGCATCGACCGCGACAAGCTCGCGAAGGAGGTCTACAACGGCGACGCGATCCCGCTGCACTCCCTGCAGCCGCCGGGCAACGAGGCCTACGACCCGGACGCGCGTGACTTCGACTACGACCCCGAGGCGGCCAAGGCCCTGCTCAAGGAGGCCGGCTACGGCGAGGGCGGGCTGGGCTTCACCATCGTCGCCGACGTCGCCAACCAGAACCTGGCCGAGTGGCTGCAGAGCCGGCTCAAGGGCATCGGGGTGAACGTCAAGGTCGTCACCCTCGACCGCCCGAGCTACGTCGCCCGCGCATTCGGCAAGCCCGAGCCGGACGACGGCCTGAGCATCGACGAGTACGGCGGCAGCTACGCCGAATGGCTCTACCAGGTCTACTACACGAACATCGCGGTCAAGGGCCTCGTCCCGGCGGACTTCCCCGAGATCACCAAGGCCCTGGACAAGGCGCGCTACGCCACGGACCAGGACAAGCGGATCGAGCTGTGGAAGGAGGCCGACAAGAAGGCCCGCGAGGCCGCGATCGCCATTCCGGCGGTGTCGCTGACCAGGTACTACGCCCTGGGCCCGAACGTGCGGGGGTTCGTGTACGCGGCCACCAACTGGTATGACCTGACCAAGGTCTGGCTGGCGGGCTGAGGCCCGATCACGGCGATGGGAACCGTCAAGCACATCCTGTGGCGATCGCTGAACATCGTCCCGGTGCTCCTCGTGGTGTCGGCCCTGACCTTCCTGGTCGGCCGGCTGACACCCGGGGACCCCATCGAGGCGCAGTTCGCGCGCGACCACACGCCGGAGCAGGTCGAGGCCATCCGGGCGTCGTACGGCCTCACCCTCCCACTGTGGCAGCAGTACGTGAAGTGGGTGAAGGACCTGTTCACGGCGGGCGGCGGGATGTCGATCGCGCAGAACCAGCCGGTCTTCGACATCCTCCTGCCGAACTTCGCCAACACCCTGATCCTGACCGCGGCGGGCGTCGTGATCTGCGCCGTCCTGGGCGTCGTCATCGGCGTGGTCGCCGGGACCAACCACCGCGGGTTCCTGGACCGCTTCGCGATGCTGTTCGTCCAGACCGGCAGCAACCTGTCGGTCTACTGGTTCGGGCTGATCCTCATCTGGATCTTCTCCCTGCGGCTGGGCTGGCTCCCGACGAGCGGCATGGAGTCGAGGAACGGCGGCGGCTTCGGCGACCTGCTGGCCCATCTGGTGCTGCCGGGCCTGTCGGCCGCGTTGATCTCGACGCTCGTGCTCGCCAGGTTCACCCGGCTCGGCATCGTCCAGGAGTCGCACAGCGACTACGTCCGCACGTTCACCTCCCAGGGGGTGCCGCGCCGGCGGCTCGTCGGCAAGCACATCGGGCGCAACATCCTCCCGGCCGTGGTGAACATCATCGGCCTGGAGATCGGCACCCTGATCACGGGCGTGATCTTCGTGGAGAGCGTGTTCAACTGGCCCGGCATCGGCACGCAGCTCGTGAACGCGGTCAACGGGAAGGACTACCCGGTCATCCAGGGCGGCGTGATCCTCGTGGCGCTCTGCTATCTCCTGGTCAACCTGCTCACCGACATCACGGTGGACGCTCTCAACCCACGGCTGAGGAGGTAGGCCGGCGATGGTTCTCACGGCAATTCCCAACACGCGGTCGCCGAACCCGCTCAAGGGGCCGCCGCCGCGCCGGCGTCGCTCCCGGCTGCGCGTGAACGCGCAGGTGGCGGTCGCGCTGCTCGTCATCGCCGGCTTCGTCCTCGTCAGCCTGCTCGCCCCGGTGCTGGCGCCGTACGACCCCGACCTGGCGGACGGCGGCGTCAAATACCTGGGGGTCGGAGCGCCGGGGCATCTCCTGGGCACCGACGAGCTGGGCCGGGACATCCTCAGCCGGCTGATCTGGGGAGGGCGCACCTCGCTGGTCGTCGCGCTCGCGGCGTCGCTGTCGTCGACCGTCGCCGGCGGCGTGCTCGCGCTCGTCGCCGGCTTCTCGGGCGACCGGGCCGCCGGCCTGATCATGCGGACGGTGGACGTCATGTTCGCCTTCCCGGTGATCATCATCGCGCTGGTCCTCGCGGTGATCCTCGGCCCCGGCACGCCCGTGGTCGTCCTGTCGATCGTGTTCTCCGCCGTCCCGTACGTCACCCGGGTGGTCTTCGCGGAGGTGAAGCTCCAGCGCGGCCGCGAGTACGTCGAGGCCGCGAGGTCGCTCGGCGCGGGGTTCTTCTCGATCCTGTTCCGCGAGGTGCTGCCGAACGTTCTCGCCCAGATCGTGGTGTACGGCACCGGCCTCGTCGGCGGGATGATCGTCTTCTCCTCCAGCCTCAGCGCGCTGGGTATCGGCGTGCAGCCGCCGACGGCGGACTGGGGCCGGATGATCTCCGAGGGCGCCAAGGTCATCATCAGCGGGAACGTGTATCCCGCGCTGCTGCCCGGGCTTGTGGTCCTCGTCGTGGCCCTGGCCTTCAACTGGCTCGGGGACGGCCTGCGTGACGTCTTCGACCCCCACAGAAGGAGAGCAGGACGATGACCGGCGCACTGCTGAGCGTGCGGGATCTGTCGGTCGAGTTCGGCCGCGGACCCACGGCCGAGCGCGTGGTGGACGGAGTCACCTTCGACGTCCGGCCCGGCGAGACGTTCGCGATCGTCGGAGAGTCCGGCGCGGGGAAGAGCCTGACGGCCTCGGCGATCCTGGGCCTGCTGCCCGACGACGCGGTGGTGACGTCGGGGTCGATCTCCCTGAACGGCGAGGAGGTGCTCACCGCCGCCCGGTCGTCGGTCACCAGGTTCCGCGGTTCCACGATCGGCATGATCTTCCAGAACCCCCTCGCCTCCCTCGATCCGTCGTTCCGGATCGGCAACCAGCTGAAAGAGATCATCGCGCTGCACCGCCCGGCCGCGGGGAAGCGGGAGCGGCACGAGATCGCCGAGACGTGGCTGCGCAACGTGGGGATCGACGACGCGGCCCGGGTGCTGTCCGCCTACCCCCACGAGCTCAGCGGGGGGATGCGGCAGCGGGTGATGATCGCGCTCGCGAGCCTGTCCGGCCCGGCCCTGCTGATCGCCGACGAGCCGACCACCGCGCTCGACGCGGTCGTGCAGAAGCAGATCCTCGACCTGCTCACGAGCGTGACCGGAGGGACGGGCGGCTCGCTGCTGCTCATCACCCACGACTTCGGGGTGGTCTCGTACGCCGCCGGCCGGGTCGCGGTGATGAAGGACGGCCGGATCGTCGAGCAGGACCGGCGTGACCGCGTGCTCACCGCGCCGGCCGACGCCTACACCCGGTCGCTGATCCAGGCGGTCCCGGAGATCGGGGCACGGTTCCGGCTGGCCGAACGCGGCCTGCCCCGTCGCCTCGGCCCGGCCGGCGGCGACCGCCGCCCGGCCGGCGCGGCGGCCGAGCCCCGGCGTGAGGGCCCGGACGCCGGCACCACCCGGCCCCCGCTGGTGACCCTGCGGAACGTGAGCAAGGAGTTCGTGGTCGGCGGCCTGGGGACCGGGCAGCGCAAGCGGCGCTTCAGGGCGGTCGGCGACGTGTCGCTGCGCATCGAGCGGGGCGAGATCTTCGGTCTCATCGGAGAGTCCGGCTCCGGCAAGTCGACGCTGTCGCGACTGATCGGCGGCCTGCTGCGGGCGGACGCGGGTGAGATCGTCTTCGACGGCCGGGACATCGCGCGGCTGCCGAAGGCGGACCTGCGGCGGCTGCGGCCGCGGTTCCAGTTCGTGTTCCAGGACGCGACGAGCTCCCTGAACCCCCGGGTGCCCGTCGGCGAGCAGATCAGCCGTCCGCTCCTGCGTTTCGGCAAGGCCGCCTCACGTGCCGCGGGCAGGGCACGGGCCGCCGAGGCGCTCGACCTCGTCGGGCTTCCGTCCTCCTACCTCCACCGATATCCGCACGAGCTGTCCGGCGGGCAGCGGCAGCGGATCGGCATCGCCCGCGCGCTCGCGCTGGAGCCCGACCTGCTGATCCTCGACGAGCCGACGTCGGCGCTGGACGTGTCCACCCAGGCGAACATCCTCAACCTGCTGCTGGACCTGAGGGAAGAGCTCGATCTCACCTACCTGTTCATCGGCCACAACCTCGCGATCGTCGAGTTCCTGTGCGACCGCGTCGGGGTCCTGGGGCGGGGGGTCCTCCTCGAGACCTTCCGCGCCGGGGAGCTGTCCGCCGCCGGCCGCCATCCGGTGACCACGGCGCTGCTCGACGCGGTGCTCCCGATCCATGGCGAGATCCATCGCGAGATTCACAGCACACGCGGCCACGCGGCCGCGGGAAAGGCAGACCCATGACCGAGACGTTGCGGGGCCCGGCGGTGGACGGCGGGCTGTTCCGGCGGGCGCTGGCGGCGCACGCGGCCGGGGTGGTAATCATCACGGCGCAGAACGAGGGGATCCCGGCGGGGCTGACGGCGACGTCGTTCTCCTCGGTCAGCCTCGCGCCGCCGCTGGTCTCCTTCTACGTGGACCAGGGCTCCAGCACCTGGCCGTCGATGCGGTCGGCCGACCACTTCGCCGTGAACGTGCTGGCAGGCGACCAGGGCGAGCTGGCGGCCAGGTTCGCCCGCAAGGGCGCCGACCGGTTCGCCCCGCCCACCCGGTGGCGTCCCGGAGCGTTCGGGGCGCCCCTGCTCGCGGACGCGTCGGCGCACCTGATCTGCCGGCCCCACTCGGCGACCGGCATCGGCGACCACGTGCTGGTGGTGGGCCTGGTCATCGAGGCGACGGTGCACGGCGCCGACGGTCCGCTGCTCTACCACCAGGGCCGGTTCGGCAGTTTCGTCCCGCACGGCTGACCGCAAGCGCTCTTGCGCCGAATGTTGGATTCTGCTAATTTCCTACTATGTCTGTAGGGAAAGTACTGATTGTGCGGCGCTACGTCGACCTCGCTCGGCTCGCCGCCGGCCTCTGTCGCCAGTCCTGACCTCTCCCGGCCCCGCCGGGCGACGGCGCCCGGCGGCGCGTTCCCTACGGCCCCTCGCGGCACCGCCCGTCCTCGACGGCTGCCCGCTTCTCTTGCTCCTATCTCTTGTCGCGGTGCGATCCCATTCGGCCGCTCGTCCCCCGCGAGCGCCGTGACCGCCCCCTGATCCGGCCCCTGATCCGGCCCCGCGCCCCGAAGCGCGCCGGCTCTCCGCGTACGGCACGGCCGCCCGTACCTCCCCACGCACGACCGCAAGGAATCCCATGAGTCTCATCGATCAGATACGCCCGCGTTCCGGCTCCGGCCGCTTCGCGGAATGGCACGAGGCGGCCCTCAAGGCGGCCGACCGGTTGCGCGCCGACGCCGCCGAGCGCGACATCGCCGGCGCCGACCCCGTCGCCGAGGTCGACCTGCTGCGCCGGTCCGGCCTGCTCGCCATCCACATCCCCGAGGAGCTGGGCGGGGGCGGCGCGACCTACGAGGAGGTCCTCAGGATCGTGCGCGTCCTGGCCGCGGCCGACACCTCGATCGCCCAGCTCGCGGCCTTCCACTTCCTGGGCAGCCGGGCCGGGCTCGGCGGCGGGCGGGCGCTCGCCGAGCGCTGGGCGAAGGGCGTCGTCGAGGAGGGCCGGTTCGTGGCGGCCGTCGCCCAGGCCGCCTACGAGCCGCTGGTCGTGGCCACGCCGGACGGCGACGGCTTCCTGCTGACCGGTTCCAAGCCGTTCACCAGCGGCGCGGCCGTGGCGGACACGCTGATCGTATGGGTGCGCTTCGGCGAGGGCGCGGAAGTCGGCGGCGTGGACGTGTCGGGGCTCGTCGGCCAGTTCGGGGTCCGCTCGCCGGCCGAGGGCATCGAGTTCCACGGCGACTGGGACAACATCGGCCAGCGGCTGACGGTCAGCGGCGGCACGACCCTCCGCGACGTCCGCGTGACGGCCGACGACCTGCTCGGCTACACGCACCCGGACACCCCTCCGACGCCCCAGGAGACGCTCCAGGTCCCGCAGGGCCAGCTCGCCTACGGCAACCTCTACCTGGGCGCGGCCCTCGGCGCCCTGCACGAGGCGCTGGAGTACACCCGGACCAGGTCCCGGCCGTGGCTCACCTCCGGCGCCGCCTCGGCGAGCGAGGACCCCCTCGTCGTCGAGCGGTACGGCCGGCTGTGGGTCCTGGCCGAGTCTGCGGTGGCGCTCGCCGACAAGGCGGGGGAGTTGCTCCAGGCGGCGATCGACCGCGGCGGCGACCTCACCGAGGAGGAGCGCGGCCGGGCGGCCGTGGCCGCCTACCAGTCCAAGGTCCACTCGACCGAGGTGGCGCTCGAGGTCACCTCGCGGATCTTCGAGCTGACCGGCGCCCGATCGACCGCCCGCGCGTACGGGCTGGACCGCCACTGGCGCAACGTCCGGACGCACACGCTGCACGACCCGGCCCACTACAAGCTGCTGGAAATCGGCCACTTCGCCCTCAACGGGCGGTCGCCCGAGCCGACCTACTACTCGTGACGGCGCGGAACGGAACGACGGAGAAAATGAGCCACGACCTCAAGCGCCCCATCCGGATCCACTGGTATCTGCCCACCAACGGCGACAACCGCGACATCGTCGGCTCGGGCGACCGCTCGGAGAAGACGCTCGGCGCCGTCGCCGGCGGCTTCCGGGCGCCGAGCGTCGACTACCTCGGCCAGATCGCCCGGTCGGCGGAGCAACTCGGCTACGAGGCCGTGCTCACCCCCACCGGTCTGTGGTGCGAGGACGCGTGGATCACCACGGCCGCGCTGACCCAGGTGACGAGACGGCTGAAGTTCCTGGTCGCGTTCCGGCCCGGGCTGGTCTCGCCCACCCTCGCCGCGCACCAGGCCGCCACGTTCCAGCGCGTCTCCGGCGGCCGCCTGCTGCTCAACGTCGTGACCGGCGGGGACTCCGCCGAGCAGCGGCGTTTCGGCGACCACCTGGACCACGACCAGCGCTACGCCCGCACCGACGAGTTCCTCGCGGTGCTGCGCGGGGTCACCGGCCTGCCGCCGGGCGAGACGTTCAGCTTCGCCGGGGAGCACTTCCAGATCGAGGACGCGCGCGTCGACGCCGGGCCCTGGGGACGCCCGGAAATCTTCTTCGGCGGCGCGAGCCCGGCCGCGGAGCGGGTGGCGGCCCGGCAGGCCGACGTCTACCTCGCCTGGGGCGAACGGCCCGACCAGATCGCCGAGCGTCTCGAGCGGATGCGGAAACTCGCCACGGCCGAGGGGCGCGAGCTGCGCTTCGGCATCCGGCTGCACGTCATCAGCAGGGACACCTCCGCGCAGGCGTGGGCGGAGGCCGAGCGGCTGCTGGGCAGGATCACCCCCGAGCGGATCGCCGCGCTGCGGAAGGACTTCGCCGGCAGCGAGTCGGTGGGCCAGCGGCGCATGTACGAACTCCACGGCGGCGACCCGGGCAGGCTCGAGGTCTACCCGAACCTGTGGGCCGGCTACGGCCTGGTGCGCGGCGGCGCGGGCACCGCCCTGGTCGGCAGCCACGAGGAGGTCGCCGACCGCATCGAGGAGTACCACGCGCTCGGCCTGGACCACTTCATCCTCTCCGGCCAGCCCCACCTGGAGGAGGCCTACTGGTTCGCCGAGGGAGCCGGCGCCGTGCTCCGGTCCCGCGGACTGCTGGCGTCCCCGAAGGCGGACGATCCCGCCGGCCCGACCCTGTGAGAACCCCTGCGAAAGCCGAGAACGTGCGAAAGACAAGCACCGTGAACAAGACGCCCCGCGAACGCCGGCCGCTCCTCTCCCTGCTCGCCGCGTCCGCGTGCGCCGCCCTGCTGGCCGCCTGCGCCGGCCCGGTCGCGCCAGGAAGCGGCGGCACGGGCGGCGGCGCGGGTGACGGAGCGAGCGGTGGGGCCCCCGCCGCCGGCGGCACGCTGCGCATCGCGTCGCTGCAGTCCGACCTCGACGCGCTCGACCCCCTCACCGGGTACAGCACCGACTCCTGGGAGATCATCCGGGCGCTCACCCGCCAGCTCGTCACCTATTCGGGCAGCGTCAAGGACATCAAGGACGACACCACGCTCGTGCCCGACCTGGCCGAGTCGTGGGACGTGAGCAAGGACGGCAAGACCTACACCTTCCACCTGCGCGACGACATCAGATATTCGGGCTCGTCCACCCGCGAGATCGTGGCGGGCGACTTCGTCTACGCGATCAAGCGGTTCTGCGACCCGAACAAGCAGGTCGCCGCGATCAACTACTTCCAGCTCGCCTTCTCCGGTTTCCGCGACTACTGCGAGAAGTTCGCCAAGGTGCCCTCGGGAGACCCGGCCACGTCGAAGGCGTTCATCGACAGCCACGACATCGCGGGCGTCTCCGCGCCCGACGACAAGACGCTGGTGCTGCGCTCGGACACGAAGAACTACGACTTCCTCAGCATCCTGTCGATGAACTTCGTGTCGCCGCTGCCGGAGGAGGTCGCCTCCAAGTACGTCGGCGACTCGCTGGAGTTCCGCAAGAACTACCCCTCCAGCGGGCCATACCAGATCGCCTCGTACGAGCCGGGACGCAGCCTGGTGCTGAAGAAGGTCCCCGGCTACGACCACGCGGGCGACCCGGCACGCAAGGCGTACGTCGACGAGATCGTCGTGGACTTCACCACCAACAGTGAGGACGCGGTGGTGCAGAAGATCCAGTCCGGCGACGCGGACCTGTCGCTGTACCTCGACGTGCCGCCGCTGTCCACGATCCAGCAGTACCAGGCGCAGAACAGCCCCTACCTGCACTCCTCCGACAGCGGGGCGGCCAACTTCATCACGATCAACGCCCGCCCGAGCGTGACCTCTCCGGGCGCCCAGGCGCTGCGCAAGCTCAAGGTGCGGCAGGCCCTGGCGTACGCGGTGAACAAGGCCAACCTCGTGCAGGCGCAGGGTGGCAAGATCGCGGCCAGGCCGCTGGGGCAGATCATCACCTCGACGATCCTGGGCCACCAGGACTTCGACCCGTACCCGACGCCGGGCAACGCCGGCGACCCCGCGAAGGCCAAGCAGTTGCTCGCCGAGGCCGGATACCCGGATGGACTCAAGCTCGACGCCGTCTACCGCGTCAACGCGCAGTTCGAGACGGTCGCCGTCACGCTCAAGGCCGACCTCGCGAAGGCCGGGATCGAGCTGAACCTCATCCCCGTCCCACCCGCCCAGTCCAGCGCGTACCTGCAGGACCCGAAGAGCCGCTGGGACGTGTTCCTGAGCGCGTCCTTCGCGCCCGACTGGCAGGGGCCGAGCACGCGGATGCTGCTCGGGGGCTGGCTCGACTCCGACGCCGCGCCCTGCGGCACCGGCAACGTCCACGCCATCTGCTACGACAACCCGGAGCTGAACAAGCTGGCGGCGAAGGCGTTCCCCTCCGACGACCCCGGACCCGTCTGGGCGGAGGCCGACAAGCTGGTCTCCGCCGACCTCCCGTGGATCCCGCTGTTCGAGAAGCGCAAGGTCGCGATCACCTCCGACCGGGTGCGCAACTGGACCTGGTCGTCGCTGGCGACCCAGGCCGACATCACCAACATCGCCGTCGGCCCGGCCCGCTAGGGAGTCCTCATGGCCCTGTTCTCCGTGGAGGATCTGAACGTCACGTTCGGGCGGCGCGGACGGACGACCACCGCGGTCCGCGGCGTGTCGTTCGCCGTGGAGCCCGGCAGGACGCTGGCGCTCGTCGGCGAGTCGGGCTCGGGCAAGAGCGTCTCGCTGCTGGGCGCGACCGGGCTGCTGCCGAGCCGGGCCGAGGTGCGGGGAAGCGCCCTGTTCCGCGGTGCGGACCTCACCCGGCTGACCCCGGCCCGGTTGCGGGCGATCAGAGGCAGGCACATCGGGTTCGTCTTCCAGGATCCGCTGAGCAACCTGCACCCGCTCAAGACCGTCGGCGTCCAGATCGGCGAGGCCGTCACGGCCCACGAGCGAGTGGGGCGGACCGCGCTGCGACGGCGCGTGCTCGACCTGCTGGGCGAGGTGGGCATCAAGGACCCCGAACGCCGGATCGACGACCACCCCCACCAGTTCTCCGGGGGCATGCGCCAGCGCGTCATGATCGCCATGGCGATCGCGCTGAACCCGGAGCTGATCATCGCCGACGAGCCGACCACGGCGCTCGACGTGACCGTGCAGGCGTCGATCCTGAGACTGCTGCGGCGGCTGCAGGAGGCGCACGGCACCGCGTTGATCTTCGTCAGCCACGATCTGGCCGTGGTGTCCGACGTTGCCGACGACGTCGTCGTCATGCGCGACGGCGAGGTGGTCGAGTCGGCGCCGGCGGCGGAGCTGTACGCCGCCCCCCGGCACGCGTACACGCGCGCGCTGCTCGGCGCGGCCCGGCACGGGCGGGCTCTCGTACGGTCACCGGAGCCCCCCGAGTTCCCGGCGGAGAGCGTGCCGCTGCTGCGGGCGAGCGCGCTGCACATGAGCTACCGCAGGCCCGGCCGCGAGGAGTCGTTGACGGCGCTCACCGACGTGTCGTTCGACCTGAGGCAACGCGAGATCGTCGGGCTGGTGGGGGAGTCGGGGTCGGGGAAGTCCACGATCGGCAGGATCGTGGCGGGCCTGGCCCGGCCGACCGCCGGATCGGTGTCACTGCGCGGCGAGGTGTACAACGCGCCCGGCGACGTGAAGCTCCCGAAGAGCCTGCGTCCGGCCATCCAGGTCGTGTTCCAGGACCCCTACGGAAGCCTCAACCCGCGGCGCACCGTCGCCGCCACGCTCGCCGAGCCCTTCGTCGTCAACACCGATCTGGCGGCCGCCGAGATCCGCGCCAGAGTCGAGGCGCTGGTGGCACGGGTGGAACTGCCCCCGTCCGTGCTGCACCGACTCCCGGCGCAGCTGTCGGGCGGGCAGCGGCAGCGTGTGGCCATCGCCCGCGCCGTCGCCCTGGAGCCCTCGGTCGTCGTGGCGGACGAGCCCGTCTCCGCGCTCGACATCACCACGCAGACGCAGATCCTGGCCCTCATCCGGCGGCTGCGCGCGGAGCTCGGGACGTCGTTCCTGTTCATCTCCCACGACCTGGGGGTGGTCGCCGACCTGTGCGAGCGGGTCGTCGTGCTCAACCAGGGCCGGGTGGTGGAGCAGGGCCCGGTCCACCGGGTGTTCGACGCCCCCCGGGATCCGTACACCCGGGAGCTGCTCGACTCGATCCCGGGACGGGTGGCGCATGTCTGAGGTTCTTGTCGCCGAGGCGTACGGCGAGGAGGAGGCCGTACGCCGGTTCCCGGTGCTGCGGGCGATCCTCGCCGAGCGTTCCGCCAGGACCGGGCTGATCCTGGTCGGCGTGGTCGTGCTTGCGGCGCTGCTCGCCCCGGTCGCGGCGGCGCTCACCGGGCACGGCCCGGACCAGCAGTTCCGGTCGGAGGCCCTGGCCGAGAACGGACTGCCGATCGGCCCGGACGCCCGCTTCCTGCTCGGCGCGGACGGGAACGGCCGCGACGTGCTGATCCGGACACTGTACGGCGCGCGCATCTCCCTGCTGGTGGGGATCCCGGCGACCACCCTCGCCCTCGTCGCCGGCACGGCCGTCGGCCTGGTCGCCGGGTTCTTCCCGGGCAGGACCGACCGGTTGCTGTCCCTGGGCACCGACGTCGCGCTGTCGTTCCCGTTCGTCGTGACCGCGCTCAGCCTGGTCGCGCTCAACCGGGGCGGCGACGGAGAGCCCGTCGTCAACCCGGTGCTGCTCGTCGTGCTGGTGATCTCGCTGTTCGCCTGGACCTACTTCGCCCGGCTCACCCGCGGGCTCGTCGTCGTGCTGCGCAACCGGCCGTTCGTGGAGGCCGCGCTCTCGATCGGCGTGACCCGCCGCCGCCTGATCGTGCGGGAGATCCTGCCCAACGTGCTCCCGGTGGTCGCGGTCTACTGGGCCGTCCAGCTCCCCGTGAACATCCTCGCCGAGGCGACCCTGTCGTTCCTCGGGGTCGGCGTCCAGGCGCCCACGGCGAGCTGGGGCAACATGATCGCGGAGGCGCAGCGGTCGTCCCTCTATCAGGTGCAGCCGTGGTTCCTGCTCGGGCCCGGCATCGCCATGTTCGTCACCGTGCTGGGGTTCAACGCGATCGGCTCCGGCATCCGCAACGTCCTCGATCCCCAGGGGTGACCGGCGATGAGAAGGCACATCGCGGGTCATGCGGCCCGCGCCCTCGCGACCCTGCTGGCCGTGCTGGTCATCACGTTCGCGATGACCCGGGTCGCCTACCGCAACCCCGCCGCGGTGCTCGCTCCCCGCAACGCCACCCAGGAGACACTGGACGGCATCACCCGGGCGCTGCGCCTCGACGAGCCGTGGTATCTGCAGCTATGGCACTACCTCTACCGGGGGCCCGACATCCAGGGTGCCCCGATGGGCCTGTTCAACTGGCCGCCCGCCCTGGGGTACTCGTTCAGGCAGCAGCGGCCGGTGACCGAGCTGATCCTTTCGAAGATCCCGGTGACGCTCTCGCTGGCGCTGGGCGCGCTCGTCATCTGGATGACGCTGTCGATCCTCTTCGGCGTGGCGGCGGCCAGGAGACCGGACTCCTGGGTGGACAGGATCCTGTCCGCGTTGTCCTACGCGGGCCTGTCCGTTCCGACGTTCCTGACCGGGATCCTGCTGTCCTACTTCCTGTACTTCACGCTCTCGACGTACGGCATCAGGTGGTTTCCGAGCAGCGGCTACGCCGGCATCACCGAGAATCCCTTCGAGTGGGCCAGGCATCTCGCACTGCCCTGGCTGACGATCGCCGTCGCCGAGATCGGGATCTTCCAGCGTGTCGTGCGGGCGAACATGCTCGACGTGCTCGGCGCCGACTACATCCGTACGGCGCGGGCCAAGGGCGTCACCGAGCGGAGGGTACATTTCGGCCACGCGCTCAGCGCGGCACTGAACCCGATCATCACGCTCGGCGGGCTGGAGCTGGCCGCGCTGATGGGCGGAGCGATCGTGACCGAGCAGATCTTCGGCCTCGACGGCGTCGGACGGCTCGCCGTCGAGGCGGCCGTCGGAGGGGACTTCCCCGTCGTCATCGGCACCACGATCCTCGCCGCCGCTATCTTTGTGGTTTCGACGTTCGCCGTCGACGTCGTCACCCGCCTGCGCGACCCCGCCGCCCGCTGACCCTGTGAAGGAGAAGACATGACTTTCGACGTGCGCGTGCTGAGCGGGGAGGACGACCTGCTCGCGGCGTCGGCGACGTTCCGCACCGCCCTCCTCGGCCTGCCGCCCGTGCCGGCGGGAACCGACGTCACCCAGTTCTTCGAACCCGGCCGCACCCTCGGCGCCTTCGACGGGACCGAGCTCGTCGGCACCGCGGACTCCTACGCGAGCACGCTGGTCGTGCCGGGGGGCGCGCGGGTCCCGCACGCCGCGGTCACGCACGTGGGCGTGTTGCCCACGCACACCCGCAGGGGCATCGTGACGGCGCTGATGCGCCGCCAGCTCGCGGACGCCGCCGCGAGGGGAGAGATCGCAGCCACGCTGCGGGCCTCAGAGGCGGTCATCTACGAGCGCTTCGGCTACGGCATCGCGGGGTCGGCCGCCCACCGGGAGGTGTCCCGCAGGCAGGCCGTGCTGCGCGCGACCGTGCCGCCCGGGGGCCGGGTCCGGCTGGCCGACCCCGCGTCCTCCTGGAAGACGCTCGCCCAGATCTACGAGTCCGCCGCGGCCTGGACCGGGGCGATCGGCCGGCCCGTCTCCTGGTGGCGGCAGCAGGAGCAGCGGCAGGCCGCGGACCCCGGCCCCGCCTACGTCGCCGTGCACGGACAGGACGGTTCGGAGGACGGGTTCGTCCGTTACCACCCCGTCGGCACGGCGGAATGGTTCACCAGCCGGGACCGGACGATCGTCGTCGACGACCTCGTCGCCGCCACACCGGACGCGTACGCCGGGCTGATCCGGTGGCTGCTCGGCCTCGACCTCATCGACCGGATCATCCTGTCGTTCACCGCCACGGACGACCCGCTGCCGCTGCTGCTGACCGACGACCGCGCCGTCCGCACGGTCTCCGTCCGCGACGAAACGTGGCTGCGCCTCGTCGACGTGCCCGCCGCACTGGCGCGGCGCGACTATCGGGGCCCCGGCTCGATCGTCCTGGCCGTCACCGACGACCTGCTGCCCGGCAACACCGGGACCTACCTGATCAGCGCACGCGGGGCCGCCAGGACGAAGGGACCGGATCTCCCTGCGGCCGATCTCTCCGTGGACGTCGCGACCCTGGCCGCCCTCTATCTGGGCGGTTCCCGCTGGTGGCAGCACGCCAGGGCCGGACGGGTGACCGTCCACAGCGACGGCGCCCTGGAGACGGCCGAGGAGTTGTTCCACACGGACGCGTCGCCCTTCTCCGGGACGCTCTTCTGACGGCTGAGCTGCGGATATGACGGGTGTCACGGGTGAGGACACGACGCGCGGCACTTATCGCCCCATCTGCCGATCCGTACCGTGAAGGTCATGACGAACACCCCCTCATCGCAGCGCACGGACTGGCACATCTCCCTGCTCGGCGGACTGAAGCGCCGGGAGCGGGGGCGGATGCCCGCGGACACGGTCGTCCTCACTCCCGTCGGCGGAGCCGACCTCGACCTGAGCGAGGCCGAGATCGGGCAGGTCACCACGGTGACGAAGATCTCGATCGCGGGCGGCGTGCGGCTGCGGGTGCCCGCCGACATCACGGTGGAGGTCGAGGGCTTCAACCTGTTCGGCGGCCGCCGTGTGGAGCCGGGAACGCCGGACCCTTCCGGCCGTGTCATCCGGGTTCGCAACTACGGCCTGTTCGGCGGCGTCAGCGTCACCCGCGGCTGAGCCCTGCTTTCGGCTGGGGGGCTTTCGGCTGCGGGGCTTTCGGCTGCGGGGCTTCCGGCTGTGGGGCGCCCGGTCGCGGGTGGGGCGATCGGACCCGGGCTCAGGCGGGCCCGTCGGCTGCCAGGATGCGTTCCAGCGTGCGCCGGCCCATCCGGCTCATGGCCGGGTTGGTTTCGAGGTAGTACCAGACGACCCCCATCGCCTGCACGAAGGCCCACGCCTTGCCCCGTTCCCACTCCAGGTCGTCGCACCCCAGGTCGAGGCGGAGCACCTGGCGTGGCCCCGCCTCGAGCAGATGCCAGGCGCTCACGAGATCGAGAGCGGGATCGGCCGGCCCGAAGCCGCCGACGTCGAGAATCCCGGCGAGCCGGCCGGCGGACACGAGCACGTTGCCGGGAATGAGATCACCGTGGTTCATCGCGTCGGCCGCCTCGCGCGGCAGGCCCCGGAACCTCTCCCACATCCGGCGCAGCCGGGGAACGTCCAGGAGCCGTTCACTGCGCTCGAAGCAGGTCTTCATCCACGCGTCGTGGGACCGGAGGTCGCCTCCGCGGCCCTTGCCGGCGAACGTACGGCCACGCGTGCCGACCGCGCGCAGGTCGGTGATGAGGCCGGCGAGGTCCTGGGCGAACGCGACCGACTCGCCCGGGTCCTCGTCGGTCGCCACGGCGCCCGGCAGCCACGTCTGCACCGACCACGGAAGCGGATATCCCGCCCCGGGCTCACCGAGCGCGACCGGCTCGGGCGTGGGAATGCGGGTGCTGCCCGCCAGTTCGCGGGCCGCCTCCGCTTCGGACTCCAGCCAGCGCCGCGTCGCGTCGACCGGTCCGGGCTGCAGGGGGAACCGGGCCGTGAGGTGGTCGCCGACGCGGAAGATGGCGTTGACCGTCCCATGGGCGGCGATGCCGGTGACGGGCAGGCCCCGCCACTGCGGGAACTGCTCGTCGACCACGGCGCGCACTGTCTCCTGTGACACCGTCAGCTGGTCGGCGTGCATCTTCACGCCGGGAGCGTTCCGCGTTCCGCCCCTGTCTCGCAACCTGTTTTCGGCCCCTGAGGCGGCTTCGCCGCCCGTCAGGTGTCCGCGGTCACCTGATCGGGCGCCCACGGCGGCAGGCCGAGATGCACCGAGATGCTGCGCAGCAGCGAGTCGTGCATCCGAGCCCTGGTCAGGCCGGATATCTGCGTCGCCACGGCGATCTCCAGGCCGTCGATCTGGGTGAGGATCAGGTCGACGGTCTCCTCGACGGTGGAGACCACCCGGAAGGCCCCCGCCGCCAGGCCCTCCTCCACGGCCGCCTGCACCGGCGCCCGCCAGCCGTCGTACTGCAGCTCGAAGAGGTGTCTGAGCTCCTTGTCCCTCGCGGACGCGGCGGCGAACTCCATGAAGGCGAGGCAGCGGTTGCGGAAGCCTCGCGGGTGGGTGATGTACTCCACCAGGTCGCGGATCCGGTCCCAGGGGTCGCGATGGCGTGCCGCGATCTCCTCGAGCCCTTTGACGATCTTCCCCGTGTGGTGTGCGAAGGCGGCCAGCATCAACCCGTCGCGGGTCTCGTAGTAGTGCTGCAGGGTGCCGATCGACACCCCCGCGTGCTTGGCGACGTCCCGCAACCGGACCCGCTCGTAGCCCATCCCGGCGACCAGTTCGATGACCGAGGCGAGGATCCGCCCTCGCTGACCGTCGGTCCGTACCTCCAGTGCGGCGTCCACCCGTTGCCCTTTCTCGGACGGTCCTGTCCTGTCGCCTCCGGGTCGCACTATAGCCATCCCTGACGCGCAAAAGGAACCCGAAAAGCCCTATTGACAAGGGAATGAACCCGCTCTTCTAATAATGCGGTACTAACGGAGCCGGGTCGCTTGACGCAGGTCGGAGCGCCCCGCAGAGCCATGGACTGGAGGGGGCGGTGGGCAAGACGATCATCTGTCCGTGCCATGACGTGACCGTCGAGGACATCCGGGCGATGTACGCCGCGGGCTACACCCACCCCGAGACGCTGAAGCGGGCGACGGCCGTCTTCATGGGCCCCTGCCAGGGCAAGCACTGCGCGGGCCCGGTCATGGAACTGCTGCGGGAGCTGGCGGGCGGCGACGAGGCACGGGTCTCCCGGCGCCCCACGGCCCGGCCGCCGCTGCGTCCCGTCCTCCTCGGCGTGCTCGCCGGCGCCGCCGGGCCGTCCGCCGAGACGGGCCCCGGGACAAGTGCTGAGAGCGGCACGACGGGGGGTGCCTGACCATGGCGGTCCCCGGAGCCTGCCGCTCCCCGCTCCGCCGCGCGTACGACGTCGTGATCGTCGGCGCGGGCGTGCAGGGCCTCGCCCTGGCGTACGAGCTGGCCAAGCTCGGCGTCCGGGACGTCGCGGTGCTCGACCGGAGCTACCCCGGAGGCGGCGGCAGCGGGCGCAACGGCGAGATGATCCGCTCCGCGTTCGGCTCCCGCGAGTGGACGGGCCTGTTCGACGAGTCGCTGCGCCGCTGGCGCACGCTCTCCGCCGAGCTGGACTTCAACGTGCTGTTCTCCGGCACCGGCTACCTGGTGCTGGCCTCCACGCCCGAGCAGGTCGAGCGGTGCCGGGCCGACGCCGTACGGCAGGCCGCGCTGGGCGTGCGCTCGCAGTTCGTCACGGCCGAGGAGGCGCGCCGGATCGTGCCCGAGGTCAACCCCGATCTCGCGCTCGGCGGCGTCTACCAGGACCACGCCGGGTTCGCCCACCACGACGCCGTCGTGTGGGGGTACGCCCGGGCCGCCGCCCGCCTCGGCGTCGAGATCCACACCGGGGTCACGGTGACCGGCGTCGAGGTCGCCGGCGGAGCCGTACGCGGAGTGCGCACCGACCGCGGGGACGTCTCCACGCCGGTCGTGGTGAACGCGGCGGGCGGCGGGGCCAGGGCGATCGCCGAGATGGCCGGGGTGCGGCTGCCGACCCGCACCTGCCGCCTGGAGATGATCGTCACCGAGTCGGTGGCGCCGTTCCTGCGTCCCGCGCTCGCCAGCCTGGAACTGCTCGGCTACTGCCACCAGACGGCCAGAGGCGAGTTCGTGGGCGGCACCGAGCTGCCGTACCCCGACGTCAGCGACAGCCTCAACGGCACCTACACGCTGCTCGCCGACATGGCCGCGAAGTTCGTCCGGCTGCTGCCCCGGCTGGCCGGGGTCCGGCTGCTCCGCCACTGGGCGGGGCTGGTCGACCAGGCGGACGACCTGTCCCCGGTGATCGGCCCGGTGCCCGAGGTCGGCGGGTTCCACCTGACCTGCGGGTGGGTCTACGGCTTCATGGGCGCCCCCGCGACCGGCGCGCTGCTCGCCAGGGGGATCCACGAGGGCGTCATGCCGGAGCTGCTCCGCCCCTTCTCGGTCACCCGCCTGCACGAGGGACGGCTCATCCAGGAAGGCACCCTCGTGGTCGCCGCGGAGGAGGGGAACGCCGCGTGAACCTGCGCATCACCACCCATCCGTCGGCCTCGCCCGGCAGGACCAGGCGGGTCGCGTTCACGTTCGAGGGCCGGACCCTGCACGGGTACGAGGGCGAGCCGGTCGCCACGGCGCTGCACGCCGCCGGGGTGCGGGTGCTCTCGCGCAGCTTCAAGTACCACCGCCCCCGCGGCATCGGGCTGACCTGCGGCACCCCCTCGTGCCCCGGCTGTCAGCTCACCATCGACGGCCAGTACGGCGTGCCGGGATGCGCGACTCCGCTGCGCGGGGGTGAGTCGGTGCGCCGGGAGCGTGCCTGGCCCGGCGCCGACTGGGATCTGCTCGGGGCGATCGACCGGTTCTCCGCGCTCGTCCCCGCGGGTTTCCAGTTCCGGCTGTTCCGCGGCTCACCCCGGCTGGCCCATCTGGCGGAACGCCTCATGGGCGTGATCGCGGGCGGCGGACGCACGGCGGCGCCCGAGGTCGCCGCGCGGGCGCTCCGGCCCGGCCTGGGGGAGCGGCGGACCCCGCTCGCCGTCGTCGGCGGAGGCGTGGCCGGGCTGGCCGGCGCCCTGGCCGCCGCCGAGGGCGGGCTGGAGGTGATCCTGGTGGACCAGGGCGACGAGCCGGGCGGCGCGCTCCGGGCGGAGACCCGTCACGTGCGCGGCCTCGACGGCGTGGAGGTCCCGGGACACCGGCTGGCGGACGGCCTCGCGGCCCGGGCGCGGGCGCACGCCTCGATCACGGTGCTCACCGCGTCGACCGCGCTCGGCTGGTACGAGGGCGGCGTGCTGCCGGTGGACACCCCGGACGGCCTGCTGGCGCTGCGCCCCGACCGGCTGCTGGTCGCGACCGGCGACTACGACGTCCCGATGCCGTTCCCCGGCAGCGACCTCCCCGGCGTGATGCTGGCCGGCCCGGTCCAGCGTCTGGTCAACGTCGATCACGTCCGCCCCGGCGAGCGCGCCGTCGTGGTGGCCGCCGAGCCCTACGGCTACGGCCTCGCCGAGCAGCTCCACGCCGTCGGCGTCGCGCTCGCGGCCGTCGTCGACCCCCGGCCGCGAGGGGAGATCCCGGCCGGGGCGTTCCCGGAGGCGCTCGCCGCCGCGCGGGTGCCGCACCTGCCGGGCCACGCCGTACGGGAGGCCGTGGGGCGCAGGGGCGTGCGCCGCCTGGTGGTCGCCCCGCCGGGCCCGCACGACGCCGGCGGCCCGGTCATGCGGCTGGCCTGCGACACGGTGGTGGTGGCCGCGGGACGGCGACCGGCCGAGGAACTGCTCCTGCAGCGGCTCTACCACGGCGACGTCACGCTCGACGTCCCCCGTGACGAGGCGGACGGACCTTACTGCCTGCCGGGCGGCGTGGCGGTCGCGGGCGGCGCGGCGGGGACGACCGACCCCGCCACCGCCCTCGCCCACGGCGCCGAGGCGGGCCGCCGCCTGTCCCGATGGAAGCAGGGAAGCGACCTTCCCCCCACCCCTCTCTCGCCCGGCGCGGCCGGGCGGCCGTCTCCTTCAGGAGGAACCAGTGACTGACACCGGCGCGCACGGGATGCTCTCCCGCCGAACGTTGTTCATCCGCGGTGGCCAAGGGCTCGGCCTGCTCGCGGCCTCCGGCGTGCTCAGCGCCTGCGGCGGCGGCTTCTCCGCCTCGTCGTCGAGCGGTGGCGGTGGCGGCACGACCCTGACGGTCGTGAGCTTCGGCGGCGACTACCAGAAGGCGCAGGCCAAGACCATGTGGGCGCCGTACGCCGCCAAGAACGGGATCACCGTGAAGGAGGACGGCCCCACCGACAACGCCAAGATCAAGGCGCAGGCCGAGTCGGGCAACCCGTCCTGGGACATCGTGGTCGTCGGGAACGACTTCGGCAGCGAGTCGGACGCCCAGTGGCTGGAGCCGATCGACTACGCGGTCGTCGACAAGTCGTCCATCGTCGACGGCTACGCGCAGACGTACCGCGTCGCCGCCGACATCGAGGGCACCGTCCTCGCGTACCGCTCCGACAAGACCGGTGACGCCGCGCCCACCCCCTGGGCCGACTTCTTCGACCTGAAGAAGTACCCGGGCAAGCGCACCGCGTGGAAGTCGGTGGGCGGCGGCATCTTCGAGATCGCGCTGCTCGCCGACGGCGTCGCCCCGGCCGACCTCTACCCGATCGACGTCGACCGGGCGCTGAAGAAGCTGTCCACCATCAAGGACCAGCTCATCTGGTGGGAGACCGGCGCCCAGGCCCAGCAGTACCTCGAGAGCGGGGAGGCGGTCATGGGCATGGTGTGGATCGCCCGCGCCGTGCTGTCGGCGGCCAACGCCCCCATCAAGATCGCCTGGGACTCCTGGCTGTCGCAGGAGGCGTACTGGGTCGTGGTCAAGGGCAGCAAGAACAAGGCCGAGGCGATGAAGCTCATCGCCTACATGACCTCGGCCGGCCCCACCGCCGAGTTCACGAAGTACCAGCCGTACGGACCGGTGAGCAAGGCGGCGCAGGACAAGGTCGACCCCTCGGCGAAGGAGAACCTCCCGACCACGCACCTCGACACCCAGGTCAAGGTGGACGACGAGTGGTGGGGCAAGAACCGGGACTCCGTCAACGACAGGTTCCAGCAGTGGCTGCTCTCCTGAGCCCGCTGTCCCCGAGCGGCCCGGCGGCGGCCGCCGCGCCCGCCGGGAAGGGCGCCGGCTCCCGCCGCGGGGCGCGGAACTGGCCGTTCCTGCTGATCGTCCCCGCCCTGCTGGTGCTGCTCGCGGTCTTCGCCTACCCGGTCGGGCAGACGTTCGTCAGCGCGTTCACGACGCCCTCGCCGGGAACCGGCAACTTCGCCTGGTTCTTCGGCTCTCCGGCCAACGTCGCCGTGCTGACCAGGACGTTCTCGACGGCCCTGTGGGCGACCGTGATCTGCCTGTGCCTCGCCTATCCCTACGCGTACCTGATGACGGTGGCCTCCCCCCGGGCCAGGGCGGCGTTGCTGCTGATCGTCATGCTCCCGTTCTGGACCAGCCTCATGGTCCGCACCTTCGCCTGGCTTGTGCTGCTCCAGGACACCGGCGTCGTCAACGGGTTCCTCGGGCTGCTCGGCCTCGGACCGGTGAGCCTGGTCCGCACGCAGACCGGAGTCCTCATCGGGATGGTCCAGATCCTCATGCCGTTCATGGTGCTGCCGCTGTACTCGGTGATGAGCGGCATCGACCGGCGGCTGCTCACCGCCGCCCAGAGCCTCGGCGCCCGCCCACTGGTCGCGCTGCTGCGCGTCTTCGTGCCGCTGTCCCTGCCGGGAGTCGCCGCCGGGGCGACGATGGTCTTCATCACCTCGCTGGGCTTCTACGTCACACCGGCCCTGCTCGGCTCGCCCGGTGAGGCGCTGATCTCGCAGTTCATGTACACCCAGGTCAGCGGCATGCTGATGTGGGGCAGGGGCGGCGCCATGGCGGTCGTGCTGTTCGCCGCCACACTGCTGCTGATCGGACTGCTCGGCCTGGCCATGCGGGCCGGCCGCCGGAGCAGGGCGGGTGCCCGATGAGCGCCCGGCTCGCCCGCGCGGCCCTGTGGACCACCGGCGTGCTGGTCGCCGCCTGGCTGGTGGCGCCCACCCTGGTGGTGATCCCGCTCAGCTTCACCGACAAGGTGTCGCTGACGTTCCCGCCGACCGGCTGGTCGACCAGGTGGTACGCCAACTTCTTCGGCGATCCGGCGTGGACCGCCGCACTGGCCAACTCGCTGCTGGTCGGCGTTCTCGTCGCCGTCGTCGCGACCACTCTCGGCACGGCGGCGGCGTTCGGGCTCGGCCGCTGGACGAACGGGAGGGGCGCGGCCGCCGCGAGCGTGCTGCTGCTCGCCCCGATGATCGTCCCGGGCATCATCCTGGCCATCGGGATCTACGCCGTCTTCCTGAAGCTCGGCCTCGCCGGGACTCTTGTCGGCTTCGTCGCCGCGCACACCGTCCTGGCCATGCCCTTCGTCGTCGTCTCCGTGACGGCCTCCCTGCGCACGTTCGACGTCCGGCTGGAGACCGCGGCCGCGAGCCTGGGCGCCGGGCGGTGGGCGACGTTCCGGCAGGTCACCCTGCCGCTGATCATGCCGGGCGTGGTCTCGGGCGCCCTGTTCGCGTTCGTGACCTCGTTCGACGAGGTCGTCGTCTCCCTGTTCATCCAGAGCCCCACCCTCGTCACCCTGCCCGTCCAGATGTACTCGAGCGTCACCCGCGAGACCGATCCCACGCTCGCCGCCGCGGCGACCATGATCCTGGCCCTCACCACGGTCCTGGTCGGCGGAGGGCTCACGCTGGCCGCAAGGAGGAACCGTGCCCGTTGACCGGCCCGAGGCGGCGGCCCTGCCCGCAGGCAAGGGCGCCCGCATCGACCTGAGCGGCATGACCAAGCGCTACGGCGGCTCCGTCGCCGCCGACGACGTCACGCTCACCGTGGAGCCGGGGGAGTTCATGACATTCCTGGGGCCCTCCGGCTCCGGGAAGACGACGACCCTCAACATGATCGCCGGCTTCACCGACATCACGTCCGGGACCCTCCGGATCGACGACCGGCCCGTGGGCGACGTGCCCGCGCACAAACGGGACATCGGCGTGGTGTTCCAGCACTACGCGCTCTTCCCGCACATGACGGTCGCCCAGAACATCGCCTTCCCGCTGCGGCAGCGCAGGGTGCCCAGGGCCGAGCGCGACCGCCTCGTCGCCGCCGCCCTGGAGACCGTGCAACTGCCGGGCCACGCCTCCCGCTACCCCCGCGAGCTGTCCGGCGGCCAGCAGCAGCGGGTCGCGCTCGCCCGGGCCATCGTGTTCAGCCCGCGCGTCCTGCTCATGGACGAGCCGCTGGGCGCGCTCGATCGCAAGCTCCGCGAGTTCCTGCAACTGGAGATCAAGCGCATCCACCGGGAGGTCGGGTCCACCTTCGTGTTCGTGACCCACGACCAGGAGGAGGCGCTGGTCCTCTCGGACCGCATCGCCGTGTTCAACAACGCCAGGATCGAGCAGGTCGGCACCGCCCGGGACCTGTACGAGCGGCCCGCCACGCTGTTCGTGGCCCGGTTCCTCGGCGAGTCCACGATCCTGCGGGGCACCACGACACCGGACGGGAACCGGTGCCGCCTCGATCTGGAGGGCATCGCCGTACGGGCTCCGGGCGGGGTGCGAAGCGGTCCGGCGGCGCTCGTCGTACGGCCGGAACGGCTCCGCCTGGAGGCCGACGGCACCGACGCCGGCGGCGGGAACGCGGTCCCGGTCACCGTGGTGGAGGAGATCTACCTCGGGGCGGCCCGCAAGCTGGAGGTGCTGCTGCCCGGCGGCGCGCGGGGCCTCGTACGCGAGCAGGCGGGCGCGTCGAGCGACCTGAGAGTGGGCGACCGCGCCTGCCTCTGCTGGCATCCCGACGACGGCGTCCTGCTGCCCGACGACCCCACCACCGAAAGGATCCTCACATGACCGCCAACGGCGGAGTGTCGTTCTGGTACCGCGAGACGGGCTTGCCCGCGCGACGCCCGCCTCTGGAGCGGCCTGTCGACGCGGACGTCTGCATCGTCGGGGCCGGCTACACCGGCCTGTGGACCGCCTACTACTTGAAGAAGGCGCAGCCGAGCCTGGACGTCGTCGTCCTCGAGCGCAAGTTCGCGGGCTACGGCGCCTCCGGCCGCAACGGCGGCTGGCTGACCGCCGCGCTGGCGGGGTCGCCTCGCAGGTTCGCCCGCACCCACGGCGGCGAAGGCGTGCAGGCCCTCCAGCGGGCGATGAACGCGACCGTCGACGAGGTGATCGCGGTGGCGCGCGCCGAGGGCATCGACGCCGACATCGTCAAGGGCGGCATCCTCAGGGTGGCGCACGCCCCGTCCCACCTGCCGCGCCTGACCGCCCAGGTGCGGGCGGCCCGCGCCTGGGGCGACACCGATGTGGAGCAGCTCGACGCCGAGCAGACCACGGCCAGGATCCGGGTGGACGGCGCGCTCGGCGCCTCGTTCAGCCCCCACTGCGCCAGGGTGCAGCCGGCCAAGCTCGTGCAGGGGCTCGCGAGGGTCGTCGAGGGGCTCGGGGTGCGGATCTACGAGTCCACCCCGGTGACGGAGATCGTGCCGCACGAGGCGCGCACGCCGTACGGCGCCGTGCGGGCGGACTTCGTGCTGCGCGCCACGGAGGGGTTCACCGCCGGGCTGGCCGGCGAGCGCCGGACCTGGCTGCCGATGAACTCCTCGCTCATCGTCACCGAGCGGCTGCCCGACCGGGTGTGGGAGCGGATCGGCTGGGAGGGCCGCGAACTGCTCGGCGACATGTCCCACGCCTACATCTACGCGCAGCGGACGGCCGACGACCGCATCGCCATCGGCGGGCGCGGGGTGCCCTACCTGTTCGGTTCCCGCACGGACGACGACGGGCGCACGCACGCCACGACGGTGCGCGCCCTTCGTGACGCACTGGTGCGGCTCTTCCCCGCCGTACGGGACGCCGCGATCGACCACGCCTGGTGCGGCGTCCTCGGCGTGCCGAGGGACTGGTGCTCGACCGCCACGCTGGACCGGCGGACCGGGCTCGGCTGGGCCGGCGGCTACGTCGGCCACGGCGTGGCCACCACCAACCTCGCCGGGAGGACCCTGCGCGACCTCGTGCTCGGCGCCGACACCGAACTGACCCGGCTGCCCTGGGTCGGCAGGAAGGTGCGCAGGTGGGAGCCCGAACCGCTGCGCTGGATCGGCGTGCGCGGGATGTACGCCGCCTACCGCGCGGCCGACCGGGCCGAGATCGTGGGCGGCCGGACGACGACGTCGCCCATCGCCAGGATCGCCGACGCCGTGGCCCGCCGCCACTGAGCGACGCACTCGTACGAACACCCCCCGGAGGAGATCAATTGACCAGCATCGTCGTACCCGACGCGAGCACGGCCGTCCTCGGCCCGGCCGCGCCCAAGCCGACCTCGGTCGAGGGCGACCAGCGCGAGGCGACCCTCGCGGTGTGGACCTCTGAGGACGGCAGGACCAACGCCGGTGTGTGGGAGTGCACGCCCGGCAGGTTCACCGCCGTACGGGACGGTTACCACGAGATCTGCCAGATCCTCTCCGGGCGGGTGACCGTGGTCTCCGCCGACGGCACGGAGCAGGAGGCCGGCCCCGGCAGCACCCTGGTCATGCCGGCCGGCTGGCGGGGTGAGTGGCACGTCCACGAGACCGTGCGGAAGACGTACGTGACCACCCGTCTGTGACCCTTCCGTACGCGTTCCCCTGGTCTGTCCGGCCGCGTCGGCCGAATAAAGCGCACGGCGGGTTCGAGCACTCCGGATACGGCAAGGACCTGTCGATGTACGAATTCGAGGACTACACCCGGATCAAGCACGTCATGAGCAACATCGACCTGTGAGCATTTCGAATTCACGATTGATATGGAGAGCGATTCTGTATTGAACGCGCCGGCTATTTCGTGTCCCGCCGACGCCGCACAAGGATTCGGCGGCGGGTGCTTTCTACGCCCTGCCCGGAAACAACGGAGGGAGACTTCCGTGGCCGGTGGGAGGCGGCGTCCGTCCCCAAGCCGACGCAAGCGTGTCGAGAACCTTTCTGTCGTCTGTTCACTGTCGAAATAAGTCTTACTACCGTGTCCTCCCGGCAGGGCGCCCGCGTCCTGCGTGAGAAAGGAGGACGCTGCTGATGACTGGTTCCGATAACGGGTTGTACGTGGGCCGGCGGTCCGTGCTGGCCGGTGTGGCGGGCTTGCTGGGAGCGGCGGCGCTGCCCGCGGCCGCCGCGCACGCGGACCCGAAGGAGTTGCCGAACGGGGGCGCGCCGAAGGGGCGGTACCCGTCGAACTGGCCCGAGCTCGCGCCCTACGGCCTGGCCGACACGCGGCCGGATCTGTGGCCGCGTGACGACAACTCCTTCATCCTCCCGCTGGAGCTGCGCCCCCGCGACGAGCAGCTCGGCCGGGTCTGGATGCGGGACACCTACGTCAACTGCTTCGACCTCGGCGGTCGTCCGATCTACGTCGCCACGGGCACCACTCGCGTGCCCGGGCTCGAAGCGGCCGGTCCGTGGAACGACGGCATCTTCGTGTGGACGGCCACGTCCCTGCACGGGCCGTGGCGGCTGGCCGACACCACCGGCATCCGGCCGGACGCCGAGAAGGGCAAGGTGTGGTCGCCCGAGTTCGTCGGCGAGAACCGGCCCGGGCGCACGGTCGTCGCCCCGTGGCAGGAGTACTGGTACGACGACCAGTTCGGCAAGCGCGGCAACGCCTGGGCGCCGGAGGTGCACTACTTCCGCGGCAAGTGGTACATCGTGGCGTGCATGGGCGACCACTCCCAGAAGGTCGGCTCGTTCATGCTCGTGAGCGAGGGCGGGGTCGAGGGCCCCTACCGGCTCGTCCAGGGCAACTACGACAAGCCGTTCGGTGACTCCTTCATCGGCGGGCCCGCCTTCATCAAGCCCGGCGCCTACCACCACATCGACGGCGGCCTCTACAGCGAGGGCGACGACGCGTGGCTCGTGCTGCACAACAACCTGTACGCGAAGTTCCGGGATGACATGGAGGACATCATCCCGACGACGAACCTGCCGCAGTTCCAGCAGACGCCCTACGCGCCCGAGCCGTATCTCGAAGGCGCGTACGTGTTCAAGTACGGCGGCAAGTACTACCTCGTCCACGCCGCATGGGACCGGTCGTCGGCCAACGCGGACGGCAGCACGCGGTACGCCTACGACACGGCCGCCGCCGGTCGCGTGCAGTACCAGTACGACGCGATCATCGCCGTCGCGGACAAGTTCGAGGGGCCCTACTCCAAGCGGTGGACCCTGGGCGTCGGCGCGGGCCACAACAACATCTTCGCGGATCGCAGCGGCCAGCTGTGGGCGACGTTCTTCCGCAACCCCAACTTCGGCTACTGGGCCGACCCGTCGCGCATCGGCGACGCCGCCGTGCCCGGCGTCGTACGGCTGGAGTGGACCGGCCCCGAGGGCAACCGCCTGTACGTCGCGCGCCGGAACCCGGGGCACAGCAAGGACTGACCACCCCGGCGCGGACTCGCGCCACCCGATAGGGGTCTCGACCGTACGCCGGCGGCCTGAGCGGGCTCGATCAGCGCGCCAGGCGCCGGCGGTGCGTCATCCGGCGCTCCGCGCTACCGCTCGGGACGTCTTTCACGATCGCGCCTGCACCGATGTGGCGTCCCCGATCTCCCGTCGCGGTCGGTGGCCTCGACGATGAACGGTCGGCGTCGCGGCCGAGTTCGGCCAGCACGGGGGTCGGGCCGGTGTCCCCGGTGTAGGCCAGGACGATCCCGTCGGTCATCAGGCGGATGCCCGCGTTGGGCACGTAGTGCGGAAGCGACAGTCCCGTCAGGTCGAAGGGCCCCACCCGGCGGTGCGCGGCGATCGATGCCGCTGCCGCCCGGTCACGTGGCCGGCCGGTAGCGTACGTTCACGACCGACGTGGGGTCGCCTTCGCCGAGCCGGTGGAGGCGGACCGGCGCACCGCCGGGGTTGTCGTAAAGCCGGATGCCCTCGCCGAGCAGGACCGGCGCGATGTGAAGGTCGATCTCGTCGATCAGCCCCAGTTCGAGAAGCTGCCGTCCGATGGTGGGCGAGAACACTTCGAGGTTCTTGCCGCCGGCCGCCTCCAGCCCGATCCGCACCGCCTCGGCCGGGTCGCAGTCCAGGAACGTGACGCCGTCGGCGGGCGTCGCGTCCTCGGGGTGGTGGGTGAGCACGAAGATCGGTCCGTCCCAGGAGCCGCCGTACGGGCGGTGGCCGCCGGCGGAGTCCCAGCCGTCCCGGCCGCCCAGCACGGCGCCCGTGGTCCGGACGTACTCGTCGACGAGGCCCGGACGGGCCGATATCCCGGTCATCATCCAGTCCATCTCGTGGTTCGGCCCCGCCACGAAACCGTCCAGCGACATCGTGAAGTGCCAGAGCACCTTCCCGGTCGCGGTCTGCGGCTCGGTGTCGCTCATTCGTCGCCTCCTGCTGGCTGGTTGCGTTTTGCAATCGGTGAGTCAACGCTAGGCCATCCGGTTGCGGCTCGCAATCGGTTCGGCGGGTAGTGCGAGGGCCGACGGCAGGCTGAAGCATGGGTTGGGTCGCTTCCGTCTGGGAAGATGACGACTTCCCGCATAGACCACGTGTGCCGTGAAATGCCGCAATAGCTCGACAACAAGGATGAACCCCCCATGAGACGATGGGCTGCCCTGGCAGTCGCCGTACTGATCACGTCCGCGTCCGTCGCCGTCGGCCCCGCCGCCGCGCAGGGAGGTCCGCCCGGCCCGGTGGACGCGCTCAAGCGGCAGTTCCGCAAGGAGCACGGCGTCCGTACGTCGGAGACCGCACGCGTGTACTTCGGCGCGAAGTCGAGGAACGCGTTCCGGATCAACGGCAGGGTGCAGTTCGGCCCTTCGGGCGCGGTGGCGGTCGACCTGACCTGGCGGGACGTGCCCGAACCGGGCACCGGCACGGGCGGGACACCGTCCGAGAAGCCGCCGTCCTATCGGGTCATCCGGGTCGGCAAGGACGTGTACTACGACGTCGCGCAGTATCCGGGGCCGGTCCCCGACGGCAAGAAGTGGATCCGGAGAAACCACGCCGCGGGCATGACCCGTTACCTCGCCCCGGCCGCCAGCCTGCAGCCGGTCAACGTCTACGACCCGTCCATCCTGAGGGCCGTGCTGAAGCGGTCGAGGAGCACGCCCGTCTCCGGCGGCCGCCTCTACCAGGGCACCATGAGTCACAAGGAGATGGGCAGGGTCTCGAAGGGCCACTACGTCGACCCGTTCTCGGGACTGTCCGCCAAGAAGAGCAAGGGGAAGATCTCCTGGCGGCTCTGGACCGGCCACGACGGCCTGGTCACGCGCCTGGTCACCACCGACACCCTGGGAGAGGCGAAAACCTCGGTGTTCGCGCGGACGGACACGCGCTACACCGACTGGGGATGCCGTGTCGTCGTCACCGCCCCGCCCGCCGACGAGGTCATCGAGCAGGACGACCTGACGGGCTACGTCCCCAAGCCCGAGCCGGCCCGCTAGCCCAGGTCCGCCCTCCGCGTACGCGATCGACGGGCATCGCGCGGGCGGCCGCACCGGCCACGCGACGCCGTCGCCCCGGCGCCGCCGTGGGGCGGCGCCGGGCTGCAGCGGCCGTGACGGTTGTCACCGGAGGTAGGCCGTGAGGCCGAGCCGCTGGTCACGCACGGCCCCGGCGACGAGGCCGGCGATCTGCCGGGCGCCGGCCGCCTCGAAGTGGGTGTGGTCGTCGGCGAAGAACGCGCCCACGGGGCCGGAGGTGTAGTCGCCGTTGAACGGGCAGAAGTGCAGGCTGTTGTAGAGGGTGTAGCTCAGCTGGTGCAGGTCGATGACCGGGGCGCCGGTGGCGGTGCCGACGTCGAAGGTGTCGGTGAGGTATCCGCGGTTGGGGATGGCTGTGCTTCCGCTGCAGATCAGGGCGGCCACGGGGGTCACCAGCACGGGGTGGGCGCCCCGCTGCTGGGCGGCGCGGACCATGGTGGTGAGGAGTTCGCGGTACCGGGCGGCGCCGACGTGGCGTGGGCAGGTGGTGTCACCGTCGTTGATGCCGAATTGGATGAACAGGTAGTCGCCGGCCTTCATCCCGGTGGAGGCGTTGAGCATGGACTGCCAGCGGGCGGAGTAGGTGGTCGAGCTGAGGACGCATTCGCCGGCGGAGTTCTTGCTGCTGGTGACGGCTGACTCATACAGCCAGGTCTGGATGCTGCGGCCGCCGACGGCGTTGTTGACCACGGTGGCGTTGGCGGTGAGGTACTGGCCGAGCTCCCGGCCCCAGCCGACGATGGGGGCGCCGGAGCTGTTGGCGACGGTGGAGTCACCGGCCAGCCAGACGGTGATCTTGTCTGGGACCGGAGTGGGACTCGGCGCCGGGCTCGGGCTCCTGCTGGGGGACGCGCTCGGGCTGGGCGTCTTGGCGGAGGGGCTCGGTGACGGCGAGGCCGGGCCTGCTCCGGTGCAGGGAGTGCCGTTGAGCGCGAAGGAGGCGGGCGCCGGGTTGCCGCCGCTCCATGCGCCGTTGAATCCGAAGCTCACCGACCCGTTGCCCGGGATGGTGCGGTTGTAGTCGACGTTCTTGGCGGTGACGTTCGCCCCGGCCTGGGTGACCGCCGCGTTCCACGCCTGTGTGACGCTCTGCCCGCCGGTGAAGGTCCAGGTCAGCGTCCAGCCGTCGATCGTGTCGCCGAGGTCGGTCACGGTGACGTCCGCGCCGAAACCACCGGCCCACTGACTGGTGATCGTGTAGCGCACGGCACACGCGGGGGCGGCGCCGAGCGCCGGCGCCGCGGCGACGGTCAGCGCCCCGCTCAGCACGGCCACGGCCGATGCGATCGCCGTGGCGGCGCGTCGTCGGAACATCTTCATCTACGGTTCTCTCTTTCTCGGGCGGGGTGGGATCGCGGCCGCCACTGCCGCGGTCACGACCGGGTCAGGTGAGCGCGCACCCGGCGCCGTTGAGGGCGAAGGAGGCCGGGGCGGTGTTGGCGCCGTTCCAGGTGCCGGTGAAGCCCAGCGTCGTGGAGGCGCCGGGGGCGAGGACCGGGTTCCAGGAAGGGCTGGTGACGGTGACCGCGGCACCGGTCTGGGTGAACGTGCCGTTCCAGCCCTGGCCGACCTGCTGGCCGTCGGCGAACGTCCAGCGCAGCGTCCACCCGTTGAGCGTGCCGGTACCGGTGTTGGTGAGCTGCACCTCGCCCTGGAAGCCGCCGGGCCACTGGTTGGTCACGGCGTAGCGCACTTCGCAGCCGGCGGCTGGGCCGCTCGGCGTGACGCTGGGCGACGCCGAGGGCGTGGGGGTGGGGGTGCGGCTGGGCGACACGGAGGGCGTCGGGGTCGGTGTCCGGGACGGGCTCGGTGTCGGGGTAGGTGTGGAGCGCGGCGTGAGGTGGGCGGCCACGATCGGCGCGAGCTTGGCCGCGATCGCGCGGTGTCCGGCGTCGTTGGGGTGGACGCTGTCGGACAGGCCGTCGGGCGGCACCCATCCGTCGGTGGCGACGAAGAAGACGTTGTGGTCGCCGGCGTTGTCGACGGTCTGCACCGCGGCCTGAGTCTGCGGGACGAACCGCCCGCGGAAGGTCTGCAGGGCCAGGATCGCGGCCTTCGGGTACTTGCCCCGGATCGTGCGCAGGAGCTCGACGTAGGCGTTCTGGAACTGTGTCGTGGACACGCCGTGGCCGGCGTCGTTGGTGCCGAGGTTGATCACGACGACGTCCGCCTGGTATCGGGTGAAGTCGTGGTCGACGGCCCCGTCCGCGGCGCCGGCCTTCACGAAGCGGCGGTCCAGTCCGACGCAGCCGTCGGCGGTGCTGACCAGGCAGGCGCCTCCCTGGGCGACCTGCATGTGGTCCAGCCCGAGCTGCTCGCCGACCAGCCAGCCGTAGGCGGTGAGGGCGTTCTTCGAGGTGGTGGTGCCGACGGTGATGGAGTCGCCGACGAACTCGACCATGCCGCGGGCCGGCTGGGCGGGCAGGGTGCGCGCCCCCGGGTCGAGCACCAGCCCTTGGAACACCGCGTCGCCGTGGTAGGAGCCGGCCACCACCCGGTAGGACACGCGCAGGGTGTGGTTGCCCGCCGAAAGCGGGGTGGCGGTGAGGTTGACCGCGCCCCGCACGTTCTGCAGGTAGACGTCGGGGCGGCCGTCGATGCTGTAGTAGAGGTCGATGGTGTCGCGCTGCTTGAGCTTGACGGTGGTCCCGGTGAACCCGGTGGTGAGGTAGGCCCCGGCCCAGCCGGGGACGTAGGCGCCGCTGTCACGGGTGTCCCAGCGGCCGACGAAGCGGATGTTGGGATCGGTGGGTGTCCCGTCTCCGGCGGCGGCCTGGGCTCCGGGTGGCGTCGCGAGCGCGGTCGCGACCGCGGCGATGACGGTGCCGGCGGCGACGGCCAGGCGCATGAGCTTCATGGTGATCCGTTTCTTCGGCCATCCACTCGACCAGGTCACTCCGGCGCTCGGCAGGCGTCGGAGGAATGCGATCTTCATCGGTACTCCGAGGTGTGCGCGGAAAAGCCCTGTGTTGTTAGCGCTCACATAGAAAGCGGACAGAGGGGTGAGCTGGAGCAAATAAGACGCGTCGATCCGCGTCAAGGGCCCCCGCCTCTCTCCGGCCGCCCCTCAGGTCCGCCGGGCCCCCATCTGCTGCCCGATGGGGGGACGTGCGCGCCGCCGATGAAACTTTCGGGACGAGTTCGAGCAAGGGTCTGACGCCGGCGAGCCGATCGCGCCTCCTGCGCGGGCCGTGCGAACACTGCTGCGTGCCGAACGCGGCAGGGGTGGCGGTTGTGCGCCGTGTCCGCATGAAGTCACAGGTCAAAGACGTGAGGCGACCTGCCGGAGTGGCGTAACTCCGCCGTTATCCACATATTCCTACCTGAAGAATAGGCTTATGCCTCATGGAGTTGGCGGACGCGAGACGGCGCCGGGCGGACAGGGCCCGCCAGGTCGCCGACCTGCTGCGGCGGGAGGTCGTGCACGGCGGTTTCTACGGTGGTCACCTGCCGCTGGAGTCCGCCCTCGCGCGGGAGTTCGGGACCTCACGCAACACGATCAGGGACGCCCTGGACCTGCTGCGCGACGAGGGCCTCATCGAGCGGTGCCCGGGTGTCGGCACCACGGTCGCCGCGGAGAAGTACCCGCACGGCCTGCACCGGCTGCTCGGCCTCGCCGAGACCCTTCGAGAGCACGGCGAGGTCACGAACGAGGTCCGCGCGATGGGGCTGATCCCGCCTCCGGCCGCCGTCCGGGGACGGCTCGGCCTGCCGCCGGGCGAGTCCGTCGTCTACGTGGAGCGGCTGCGCAGGCTCAACGGGCTGCCGCTCTCGCTCGACCTGACCTACCTCGTACGCGAGGTGGGGGAGCCGCTCTTCGACGCCGATCTCGTGCACAACGACGTGTTCGTACTGCTGGAACGGGTCGCCGGGCAGCCGCTCGGCGTGGCGGAGCTGACGATCGAGGCCGTGAGCGCCGACGCCCACACCGCGGCCGTCCTCGACGCGCCGCGCGGCGCGGCGCTGCTGATGGTCGAGCGCCTCACCCACCTGTCCGACGGCCGCCCGGTCGACCTGGAGTTCGTCAGGTTCCGCGGCGACCGCCTCACCATGCGTGGCCATCTCTGGAGGAACACCGATGACCCTGGTCAATAGCCGTATCGACGTGCCCGTCACGATCGACGAGTCGCTGTGCATCGAGGGCTGCACGCTGTGCGTCGACGTGTGCCCGCTCGACTCGCTGGCCATCCACGAGGTCAGCGGCAAGGCGTACATGCACGTGGACGAGTGCTGGTATTGCGGCCCCTGCGCCGACCGGTGCCCCGCGGACGCGGTCACGGTGAACATCCCCTACCTGCTCCGATAGAAGGACACCCCCATGCGTAAGCTCTTCGCCGCCGTGGCGCTGCTGGCCGCGGCCGGGTGCTCGGTGTCCGCCGGCGCCGACGACGGCAGGCAGACGGTCGTCGTCGGATACCAGTCGAAGACCATCAACACGGTGACGGCAGGGACGCTGCTGCGCGGCCTCGGCTACCTCGAAAAGCGCCTCGGCGGCAGATACCGGGTCGAGTGGCAGGACTACGACACCGGCGCCCCGATCACCGCCAAGATGGTGGCCGGGAAGATCGACATCGGGTCGATGGGCGACTACCCGCTCCTCATCAACGCCTCGCGCACCCAGGGCGTGCCCTCCGCGCGGACCGAGCTCGTCTCGGTGACCGGCTACAACCTGCGCGGCGGGCTGAACTCGGTCGTCGTGCCCCCGTCGTCGGACGTGGAGACGCTGGCCGATCTGAAGGGGAAGAAGGTCTCCGCCAGCTCGGGGTCGGCCGGGCACGGCACGCTGATCCAGGCCCTGGAGCGGGCCGGGCTCGACCCCGCGACGGACGTGGAGGTCGTGAACCAGCAGCCGCCGGTCGGCGCGTCCGCGCTGCAGTCGGGCAACGTGCAGGGATACGCCCAGTTCGTGGCCTGGCCGGGACTGCTCGTCTTCAAGAACCAGGCCAGGCTCGTCTACGACGGGTCGGCGCTCGGCGTGCCGACGTTCCACGGCGTCGTCGTACGGCAGGCGTACGCGAAGGAGCACCCCGACGTGCTCCAGGCGTTCCTCCAGGCGCAGATCGACGCGACGAACTACCTCCACGAGCATCCCGTGGAGGCCGCCGAGGCGGTCGCCGAGGCCACCGGCCTGCCGCCCGAGGTGGTCTACCTCTACAACGGCCGCGACGGCATCGCCTCGTTCGACGTGACCGTGAAGCCGCGACTGCTGGACGCCCTGCAGCACGACGAGAAGTACCTGAAGATCATCGGCGCCGACTTCACCGACGTCGACGTGACGAGGTTCGCGAACGACTCCTACATCAGGAAGGCGTACGGCGCCTCCTACGACGCCGGCGTCGCGAGCACCGTCAACGCGGCGAGGATCACCGGGACCGACGAGGCCTGCGGGACCGCCGTGGGCGACCCGGCGAAGGCGGGCGAGCTCTGGCTCGCCGGGGAGGACCGGCTCCGCCCCGCGACCACCCCCACCTGCCTGCTGCGCCAGATCGCCGCCGCCACCTCGGGCGGCGGGACCGTAAGGGCCGCCTACGTGCCCGACGCGGACACCGGGACGCACTGGTTCGCGGACAGGTCCGTCTGGGTGCGCGACCCCTCGGGTGACGAGAAGGAGCGGTTCAAGCCCTTCACCACCGGGGACGGCGCGCAGGCGTACGTGAAGGAGCACCCCCGGGCGCGGATCGTCGGCTACGACGAGGCGCTGAAGGCCGCGGCGGAAGGTGCGTCGCGATGAGCACTCCGGCGTTGGACGCGGCCCTCGCTCCCAATGCCCCCGCCGCCGCGAGCGCGGACGCCGCGGCGGGAAGAGGCCGCACGAGAACGGCGGCCGGCCTGCGGAGGTGGGCGGTCAGGCTCGGCTCCCTGGCGGCCGTCGTCGCGCTGTGGCAGTGGCTCACGACCGCGGACGCCCGCGTCGGACTGCGGTTCGACCGGCTGCCCTCGCCCGCCGAGGTCGCGGCGGAGTTCGGCCGGCAGCTCGGCACCCGGATCTACTACCTCGACCTGGCCCAGAGCATGATCCGCATCCTCACCGGGTTCGCGCTGGCGGCCGTGGCCGGCATCGCCCTGGGCGTCCTGGTCGCGCGGTCCCGGTGGGCCGGCGACGTGCTGCTGCCTCCCATCGAGGTCGTCCGGCCGATCCCGGCGATCGCCCTCGTCCCGATCGCGATCCTGGTGTTCCCCACCGACGAGCAGGGCATCGTGTTCATCACGTTCGCCGCGGCGTTCTTCCCGATCATGGTGAGCACGCGCCACGCCGTACGAGCGCTGCCGACGCTGTGGGAGGACGCGGTCCGCACGATGGGCGGCGGGCGCGCGCACGTGCTGTGGAACGTCGTCCTCCCGGGCACGCTGCCGGGCGTCTTCGGCGGGCTGTCCGTCGGCATGGGCGTCGCGTGGATCTGCGTGATCTCCGCCGAGATGATCTCCGGTGAGTTCGGCGTCGGCTACCGCACCTGGCACGCCTACACGGTGGTCGACTACCCGGCGGTGCTCGTCGGCATGGCGTCGATCGGCGTGCTCGGCTGGGTCGCCTCGGCCTCCATCGAGCTGCTCGGCCGGCGCCTCACCCGATGGCTGCCCGGTGCCGATGAGGGGGCTCTGCCCCGTGCTGATGAGGGTGCCCAAGGGGGCAGCCGATGAGCGCCCCGGTCGCGCCTGCCCTGGATGCAGGGCTCGCCATCCGGCTGGAGGGCGTGTCCCTCGGCTACGGGCGGCACGCCGTGCTGGAGGACCTGCGCCTCGACATCGCTCCCGGCGAGGTCCTGGTGATCGTGGGGCCGTCCGGATCGGGCAAGTCCACCGTCCTGCGGGCGATCGCGGGACTGCTGGCGCCGCGCGCCGGCCGGGTCCTGGCCCAGGGGGTCCCGGTCACCGGGCCCTCGCCCGACCGCGCGATGGTCTTCCAGGAAGACGCGCTGCTGCCCTGGCGCACGGTCCTGCGCAACGTCGAGCTGCCGCTGCGCATCCGCGGCGTGCCGAGGCGGGAGCGCAGGACGGCCGCCGAGAGCTGGATCGCCCGGGTGGGCCTCACCGGCTGCGAGGACCGGCTGCCCCGGGAGCTGTCCGGCGGCATGCGGCAGCGGGTGCAGCTCGCCAGGTCCCTGGCGGGCGCGCCGCGCGCCGTGCTCATGGACGAGCCCTTCGGCGCGCTGGACGCGCAGACCCGGGCCGGGATGCAGCGCCTGCTGCTTGACGTGCTCCGCGACACCCTCGCCACGGTCGTCTTCGTCACCCACGACGTGGACGAGGCGCTGCTGCTCGCCGACCGGGTCGTCGTGCTCGGACGCGGCGGCATCGGACGCCTCCTGCGCGTGCCGGACCCGCGCACCCCCGACATCGACCGCGCCGGGCTGCGCGCCCACATCATCGAGGAGCTGTGAATGGACATCCCTGCCCCGGCGGACCGTACGCGTCTGGAATGCCAGGTCCTGGTGGTCGGCGGCGGCACCGCCGGGACCATGGCCGCGATCACCGCCGCCGAGCGCGGCGCCGACGTGATCCTGCTGGAGAAGGCGCACGTACGGCACAGCGGCGCGCTGGCGATGGGCATGGACGGCGTGAACAACGCGGTCATCCCCGGCAAGGCCACCCCCGAGGACTACGTCGCCGAGATCACCAGGGCCAACGACGGGGTGGTCGACCAGCGCACGGTCTACCAGACGGCCACGCGCGGCTACGACATGGTGCGCCGGCTTGAGCGCTACGGCGTGAAGTTCGAGAAGGACGAGCACGGCGAGTACGCGGTGCGCCGGGTCCACCGCTCGGGCAGCTACGTCCTGCCCATGCCGGAGGGCAAGGACGTCAAGAAGGTGCTCTACCGCGTGCTGCGCCGCCGCGACATCCGCGAGAGGGTGCGCATCGAGAACCGGGTGATGCCGGTCCGCGTGCTGACGAGCGAGGGCCGGGCCGTCGGCGTCGCCGGGTTCGACACCCGCTCGGGCCGGTTCGTCACGGTCGCCGCCGGGGCCGTGATCCTCGCCACCGGCGCGTGCGGGCGGCTCGGCCTGCCCGCCAGCGGCTACCTCTACGGCACGTACGAGAACCCGGCCAACGCCGGGGACGGGTACGCGATGGCCTACCACGCGGGCGCGGAGCTCAGCGGCATCGAGTGCTTCCAGATCAACCCGCTGATCAAGGACTACAACGGCCCGGCCTGCGCGTACGTCGCCAACCCGTTCGGGGGCTACCAGGTCAACGCCGAGGGGGAGCGGTTCGTCGACTGCGACTACTGGTCGGGTCAGATGATGGCCGAGGTGGCCGGGGAGATCGCCTCGGCCCGCGGCCCGATCTACCTCAAGGTCAGCCACCTGCCGGACGAGACGCTCACCGCGCTCGAGGGCATCCTGCACACCACCGAGCGCCCCACTCGGGGCACCTTCCACGCGGGACGCGGGCACGACTACCGCACCCACGACGTCGAGATGCACATCTCGGAGATCGGCCTGTGCGGCGGCCACTCGGCCTCCGGCGTCCGGGTGGACGAGAACGGCGCCACCACGGTCCCCGGCCTGTACGCCGCGGGCGACCTGGCCTGCGTGCCGCACAACTACATGATCGGGGCGTTCGTGTTCGGCGACCTCGCAGGCGCCCACGCCGCCGAGCATCACCGCACGCCGGGCGGCCTGCCGGAGGACCAGATCGCCGACGCGCACGAGCTGATCTACCGCCCGCTGCGCAACCCCGACGGCCCGCCCCAGCAGCAGGTCGAGTACAAGCTGCGCCGGTTCGTCAACGACTACGTCGCCCCGCCGAAGACCGCCAGGAAGCTGGACATCGCGCTGGAGACGTTCGAGCGGATGCGCGACGAGATCGCGGACATGGGCGCGAGGACCCCGCACGAGCTGATGCGCTGCGCCGAGGTGACGTTCATCAGGGACTGCGCCGAGATGGCCGCCAGGTCATCGCTGATCCGCACCGAGAGCAGGTGGGGTCTCTACCACGAGCGTGCCGACCTGCCCCGCCGGGACGACGACGAGTGGCTCTACCACCTCGACCTGCGCAAGAACGCCGCCGGCGCGATGGAGTTCGTCAAGCGCCCGGTCGCGCCCTACCTCGTGCCCGTCGAGGGCTTCGCCCCCCGCCCGGCCGAGCCCGTCCTGCTCGGCGCGTACGGCACGGCGGGCCCCGCGCGGCGCGGGGCGGGCGGGCGGCTCGTGGTGGAGGCGATCGGGCGCTCGCCCCGCATCCTCGAACTCCTGCGGCTCGCCGACGGCGAGCCCGCGCTGGACCAGATCACCCCCTACCTGGCGGAGGCCGACCCCAAGGTCCGCAGGGCGGCCGTCGCGACGCTGACCGAGACCGCGCCCCCCGGTGTGGAGACCGCGCTGACCCGGGCCCTCGCCGACCCGCACGGCACGGTGCGGCGCGCGGCCGCCACCGGCCTGCGCGAGCTCGTCGAGGTGCTGCCCGCGACCGCCGAGTTCGGCGCGTCGCTCCGCGCGGTCGCGGGCTACGCGGAGGCGGGCCAGGGCGGAGGGGGCCAGGGTGGAGGGGGCCAGGGCGGAGCGGGGGACCCGGTCGTCCGTGCGGCCGTACTCGACGTCCTGCGGGCGCTGCGCCTGGGTGACGCCGCGTTGTTCGAGGCGGCGCTCGCCGACGCCGACACCCGGGTGCGAATCGAGGCGGTCAGGGGGCTGGTCGCGCTCGACGACGCGGAGCGGGTGGCGCTCGCCGCCGGCGACCGGGACCGCGAGGTACGCGTCTGGGCGGCCAGAGGGCTCGGTGTCATCGGCCTGCCGGACGGCGCCCCCGCCGTCGCTCGGCTCGCCGCCGACCACGACCCGCTCGTCCGGGCGGCGGCCCTGGAGGCGTTCGCCGGGCTCGGCCGGGCTTCCCACCGGGAGCCCGGCCTCGCGGAGACGGCCGTACGGGCCCTGGCGGATCCGGCCTGGCAGGTGAGGGTGGGCGCGGCACGCGGACTGGCCGCCGCCGACCCGGCCCTGGCGGTGGAACCGCTGGTGGCGGCGCTGGCCGACGCACACCTCGACGTGCGCAAGGCCGCGGTGCTCACGCTGTCCGGATGGGCGGCGCGGCCGGAGGTCGCCGCGGCCCTGCACGCCGCTCTCGGCGACTCCGACGCCGACGTCCGGGCCTACGCCCGCAGGGCGCTGGACGCCGTGCGGGCCGGGACGGCCGAAGGCCCGAGCACGGTCCCGGCAGGGGCCCGGGCATGAGCGAGCGGGGGCTCAGGCGACGGTGAAGCCGCTGAACAGCAGCGTGGCGAGCCCCAGGGCCAGCAGCACGTTGGCCACGGTGGCGGCGGCGAAGACGGCGACCGGACGCCAGCCCGCCTCGCGGAGCGAGGCCACCCGGAACTCCAGGCCGATGCTGACGAAGGCCAGGATGAGGAACCAGGTGCGCAGGTCGTTGGCCACGCCGACGACCGCCTTGCCCTCGGCCGCGCCGACCGTGGTGAGGTACCACGTGGTCAGCACCGAGGCCGCCACGAAGCCGAGCACGAACTTCGGGAACCGCCGCCACAGCTCGCCCGCGCCCGGCCGCTCGGCGCCGGGGCGGCGCTCGATCCGGAAGGCGAACCAGGCGGTCAGCGCGACCACCACGACGCCGATCAGGGCGTTCTGCGTGACCTTGACGATGGTGGCGACGGCCAGCGCGTTCTCGCCCGCGAGGGTGCCGGCCGCGGTCACCGCCGCCGTCGTGTCGATGTTGCCGCCGATCCAGGCGCCCGCCACCTCCGGGCTCAGCCCCAGGGCCGAGGCCAGCGCCGGGAGGACGAAGATGGACGGCAGGGCGAACGCGATCACCAGGCTCGCGCTGTAGGCGAGCTGCTCGCGCCTGGCCTGTACGGCTCCCGCCGCCGCGATGGCGGCGCTGACGCCGCAGATGGACACCGCGGCCGACAGCAGCGCCCGCAGCCTGTCGTCCAGCCCGAGGCGGCCGCCGAGCCACCAGGTGAACAGGAACACCGCGCTGATCAGCACGATGCCCTGGACGATCGCGGGACCGGCCGCCGTGACGATCACCTTCAGGTTGATCGACGCCCCGAGGAGCACGAGGCCGGTCTTGATGAAGAACTCGGTGCGGAAGCCGGCGGCCAGGCGGTCGCGCAGCCCGGTCGCGGTGAGCACCGCGTTGCCCAGCAGGCCGAGGGCGATCGCGTAGACGGGGTACTCGATCGCCTTGGCCAGGCCGGAACCCGCGAACCACTCGGGCACGCCCTTCTCCAGGGCTCTCGTCCCGGCGGCGAGGACGAGGACGGTGAGGACGCCCAGGGCGGGCCACTGCCACGCCGTGGCCCTCGTCGCGGTGGGGACGGCCGCTTCGCCGCTCATCACGGCACCAGCCCCGTCGGGATCACGCCGGTGATGACCAGCACGAGGAGGGCGAGGCCGACGATGGTGGCGGCCCAGTCCTCGTTGATCGCGGCACGGGTGTGCTCGGCGACGGTCGGGGGGTGTTCGTTGCTCACGCCGGAGGCCTTTCTCGGGAGTGCGAGTGCTCGGCTCGACTGTGGGACGGAAATACCCATCAAGTCAATAGGGAATACAGGAAAGCCAGCCTCTCGGAGCGATAGTTGCTATTACCTACCAAGTTTGTGGGATAGTAGGACCCATGGGCCCGGACCCGTTCCGCTCATCCGGTGAGCGCGCAGAGACCCCGCTGACGGCCGCCATCATGGCGGGACGGTGGATACGTACGGCCGCCGTCGACGACGAGAGCGGGAGGCGATGGCGGGCCAACCCCGACCCGCGCGGCAGGCCGGCGACGCCCGGCGGGCCCGCGTCCCTCCACTCCGGGGCGGCCGGGATCGTGCTGTTCTTCCTGGAGCTCGCCGCCGGGACCGGGCACGACGCCTACCTGGAGGACGCCCGCGCGGGCGCCCGCTACCTCACGTCGGCGTGGCGGCGGCAGGCCGACGTGTCGCTTCACCACGGCCTCGCGGGTGTCGTCCTCGCGCTGACCGAGGCCGGCTGGGCGCTCGGCGAGGAGCGTTTCGAGGCCGTGGCGGTCGCGGTCGCCGACAGGATCGTCAGGAGCGCCCGCGCGTTCGACGACGGCGGCATCGGCTGGTCGGGAGATCCGACGCTGCGCGGTGACGGCGGCGTGGTGCTGGGGCTGCTGCGCGCCGCGGCGGCGCTGGGCGTTCCGGCCTACGAGGAGATGGCCGTCGAGGCGGGACGGCGGATCGCGCGGCTGACCGCGCCCCGGGAGCGGCCCGCGGCGTGCCCGGCCATGTCCGGGGAGGCGGCCCCGCCCGGCTTCCTGGCCGGGACGGCCGGGACGGCCTTCCTCCTCGCCCGCCTGTACGGCGCGACGGGCGAGGAGGCGTTCCTCGACGCGGCACGCCGCGGCGCGGGTCTCGTCCGGGCCGCCGGCGTCCTGACCGGCCGGAGCGCGACGGTCACCGACCACCTGGGCTACTGCTCGGGCTCCGCCGGGATCGCGCGCATGTTCTACGAGCTGTATCGGGTGACCGGCGACAGCGGCGACCTGGAGTGGGTGAGGCGGCTGGCCAGTGGCGTCAGGGAGTCGGGCGCGCCCTTCCGGCAGACCGCGGGGCTGTGGAACGTCGCCTGCCAGTGCTGCGGCACCGCCGGGCTGATCGAGCTGTACGTGGGGCTCTGGGCGGCGACCGGGGAGCAGGAGCACCTGGAGTTCGCCCGCAGGCTCGCCGACCACCTGATCGGCCGGGCGACCGGCTACGACGACAGGGGATACCGCTGGTATCAGGCGTACCGGCGGCAGCGCCCCGAAGAGGTGTCGGCCGACACCGGCTACCTGACCGGGGCGGCGGGGATAGGGGCGGCCCTGCTGCACCTGGACGCGGCGGGACAGGCGGACCGGCCGCGCCGCGTGATCCTGCTGCCCGACAACCCCTTCCCGCCCATCCCCATGCCGGCCGTCGCCCTGCGGAGGCCGGCCGGCTGACAGCGGCAGGTGAGGAGGCGCATGACTTCCATGAAGGACGGCCTTGAAGGACGGCGTACGGCGCCGGAGGCGGGACCCCCGCCCGGCATCCGCAAGCCGCTGCCGCCCCGCCTGTTCGCCGTGCACGGCACGAACGCGGAGACCCGCTGGGAGGCGCTGCGCGGCGAGGACTATCTGACGCCGGACGACCTCTTCTTCGTCCGCAACCACACCGCGACGCCGCTGATCGACGCGGCCACCTGGCGGCTCACGCTGTGGGGCGACGCCCTGCGCGGCGGGCCGGTCGCGTTCACCTACCGGGACCTCCTCGGCATGCCGGCCGAGACCGTGACCGCGTTCATCGAGTGCGCGGGCAACGGACGCCGCCTGTACGGCGAGCAGCAGAACCAGGAGGTGCAGGGCACCCCCTGGCGGCTGGGCGCGGTGGGGGTGGCGCGCTGGCGGGGCGTGCGGCTCGCGACGCTCCTGGAGAGGGCGGGGATGAGCGACAGGGCCGTCGCGCTGATGCCGCGCGGGCTCGACGCCGACTACGTGGAGGCGGGGGAGAACCTGGGCAGGGTGCGGCGCCCGCTTCCCGTGGCCAAGGCGCTGGACGACGTGCTGGTGGCCTACGAGATGAACGGCCGGCCGCTGCCGCCCGACCACGGCCATCCGGCGCGGCTGGTGGTGCCGGGCTGGGTGGGCGCGGCCTCGATCAAGTGGCTGGGGGACATCGAGGTGTCGGCGGAGCCGCTGGAGTCGCCGTGGAGCACGCGGCTGTACCGGATGCACGGCCCCGGTCACCCGCCCGGGGGCGGCCCGCCGCTGACCCGGGTGGGGGTGAAGAGCGCCTTCGAACTGCCCTGGCCGGCGCGTCTCGAGGCGGGGCGCGAGCATCTGCTGCGCGGCCGTTCGTGGTCGGGTGGCGGACGCGTGGTGCGGGTCGAGGTCAGCGACGACGAGGGCGTGTCGTGGCGGCCGGCCCGCCTGCGCGACGACCGGCACCCGCGCGGATGGGTCCGCTGGACCTTCCCCTGGACCCCGCGCGAGGCGGGGAACCTCCGGCTGCTCGCCCGGGCCGCCGACGAGACGGGCGCCGGGCAGCCCGATCGTGCGGCGTACAACGCCCTCGGCTACGCCTACGACGCGGTGGTGCGCCACCCGGTGGTCGCGACCTGAGAAAGACTTTTCCTGCAAAGCTAGTAGGAAATATTGACTTTCTCCTCCTGTGATCGTACGTTCGGTGGTATGAGCCAGGGCGTTCGTCTGACCCGGCGTTCGAGCGTGGACTACGGCCACGTCGCCAGCGCGCAGTGTCGTTGATTGTGAATCTCCCGTCGTCTTCGTGCCGATGAGGGGCCGGCCGAGAGCGTCGGCCCCCTTCGCGAGCCGTGCGTGACCGTGTCACGCCCGGTCCCGCCTCCATCCGAATCCCTGATCCCGCGTGTCGTGGTGCCTGCGGCGGGCGGGATCGCCCTTGAGAGCAGCTGCGACCTTCCGGAGGTTTGCCATGACGGAGACCCTGCTCGGCCCCGCCCTCGACGCCGACGACTACAAGCGAGCCCTCGCGGTGCACGCGGCGGGAGTCGTCGTGATCACCGCGCGGACCGGGGGAGTGCCGGTGGGGCTGACCGCGACCTCGTTCTCCTCGGTCAGCCTGGACCCGCCCCTCGTCTCCTTCTATGTGGACCAGTCGTCCACCACCTGGCCGTCGCTGCGCGCGGCGGACCACTTCGCCGTCAACGTCCTGGCCAGCGACCAGGCCGATCTCGCCGCCCGGTTCGCCCGCAAGGGCGCCGACCGGTTCGCCGAGCCCACCCGGTGGCGTCCGGGACCGCACGGGGCGCCGCTGCTTGACGACGTCTCCGCGCACCTGATCTGCCTGCCGTACGAGCGGGTCGGCGTGGGCGACCACGTCCTCGTCGTGGGGCTGGTCACCCAGGCCCAGGTGCGCGGGCCGGGACGTCCGCTGCTGTACCACCAGGGCCGCTTCGGCCGGTTCATCGCCCACCCGTGACCCGCTCCCGCTTCCCGCGAACGCCCGTTCCGATCTGGAGGACCGTCTGTTGACCACTCACACCCTCTTCGCCACGGGCACAGGACGTCCCGCGGCTCCCCGCACCGGACCGGCCGGTGAACGGCACGAGGCGGTGGCCTCGTGAGCTCTCTCGTGGTGCTGGTCGGCAATCCGCGCGGCGGTTCACGGACCCACCTCGCGGCCGTGGCGGCGGCCGAGGCGGTGGGACGCCGGATCGGGCACGAGACGCCGCCCGAGGTTGTGGACCTGTCCGCGATCGGGCCGCACCTGTTCACCCCCGGTCCTTCGCCGACCGTCGAGGTGGCGCTCGAACTGGTCGCAGGGGCGCAGGTGCTCGTGGTGGCCAGCCCCACCTACAAGGCCACCTACACCGGCCTGCTCAAGGCGTTCCTCGACCGCCTCCCCGGCGGCGCGCTGACCGGAACGGTGGCGCTGCCGCTGCTGGTCATGGGCTCTCCCCGGCACGCGCTGGCCGTCGAGCTGCACCTGCGTCCCGTGCTGGTCGAGTTGGGCGCGCTCGTGCCCACCCCCGGCCTGGCGCTGCTCGAGGCCGAGATCCCCGACCTCGGCCGGATCCTCACCGACTGGACGGATCGCGTCGCCGCGCAGGTGACCGCGGCACTGGAGAGGAGGGCGACCGCCTGATGACCACCCACGCTCCGCGTACGCGAGCCCGGCCGACGTCGCCGCCTTCGGCCCGTACGGGCCGGGCAGGACCGACCGGCCGGGACCCCTCTACCCGTTCCGGGGCCGGATCACCGCCGGCGGTTCCGGCGGCGACCCCGCCGAACCCGGCCGCTACCACCTGTACGTCTCGTACGTGTGCCCCTGGGCCCAGCGCGTGGCCATCGTGCGCGACCTGGCCGGGCTGAAGGACGTCGTCTCACTGATGCTCCTATGACTGTCAAGCGGCCTGATCTGCGCGTGCTGAGGCGGCGTCTGGGGTGGTGAGGTCCTTGTAGATCTCTCGTGCGACGTAGCGTTTCAGGCAGCGGATGATCTCTTTCTTGGACAGCCCATCCCCGGTACGGCGCTGTACGTAGGCGTTGGTGGTGGGGCAGTGGGCCATGCGGCTGATGACGATGACGTGCAGGGCGCGGTTGGCGTCACGATCGCCGCCGCGGTTCAACCTGTGGCGGCGGATCTGCCCGGTGGAGGCGGGGATGGGTGCAACGCCGACCAGGTGGGCGAAGGCGGCCTCACTGGTCAGCCGGTCGGGGTTGTCTCCGACGGTGATGAGCAGTTGGGCGGCTGTTTCGAAGCCGATCCCCCGGCGGTCGAGCAGACGGGGAGCACCCGGGCGACCAGCGGCCGGAGCTGCGCGTCCAGGTCGTTGATCTCGTCGGAGAGCTGCCGGTACCGGCGGGCCAGGCTGCGTAGGGCGTATTTGGCGGCGGTGGTGGGGTCAGCGGGGCCGTCGCCGGGGCGGAGCTTGAGGCAGGTTTCCACAAGCGCTCGAGAGGGTCGGCCGCGCAGTTGCTCGCGTAGATCGGCTGGCGCGGTCACCAGGAGCGTCTTGAGCTGGTTGATCGTCGCCGCCCGGGCCTTGATAGCGCTGGCGCGGGTGACGTGCAGCACACGGATGACTTCAACCAGGCCGTCACGGGTCTTGGGCACGGTGCTGGCGCGGCCGGCCAGGGTGGCCTCGGCAGCGGCGTAGGCGTCGATGGGATCGGACTCGCCCTTGTGGCGGCGTGTCTTGCGGTCGGTCCGGTCGACGTCGACGACCTTCACCTGGGCCCGATGGAGGTAACGGGACAGTCCGGCGCCGTAAGCGCCGGTGCCCTCGACCCCCACCATGGCCAGGCGGCCGTAGCTGCGCATCCACTGCAGCAGGGCGGCGTAGCCGTCGGGGGTGGCGGGGAACTCCTGGTCGGCCAGGCGCCGGCCGCTCATGAGGATGACCGCCGCGTGGTGGGTACTGCCGTGGGTGTCAACGCCGCCGATGATCCGCATCTTGCGGTTGCGTGCCATGCTGGAACCGCCGCTCTGTCGTCGAGACGAGACGGCACGCGCCGGCCAGGCGGACGGACAGCACAGTGATGGGCAGCTGGCAGGCTCCTATTAAGTCACGCCGCTCGTCCGGCTGCGTGCACTGCAGACGCCCCCGAGCGAGACCGACAAATCGCGAAAAGGACACCGGGGTCTGTGTACATGTGGGTCAGGTCTCACTCGGTGACGCCCGAACCCATTCTCACTGTGTACGTCAGCCGGTCGCCGTTCCTCGGCAATCGGACGCCAAGGGGCACAGACGGGCTTGAGCCGGAGGAGCCGGAGGAGCCGGTCTGCTGGGCTTGCCTGGGTCGTGGCGGGCGGGATGATCAGGCTTCCACCTCAGCCAGCTACGGCCTTGGCCCAGGCGCGGGCGATCATCCCGGAGCCGAGGCCCCCGCCGGAGGCGCTCTTCTTCGCCTCCCGGTGTTCCTGCCAGATGATGACAGGGAGGAACACGCAGGACACAGCCAGCATCTTGAAGACGATGGGCAGCGCGTCCAGGAGGGCTTCCGACAATGGCATTCTTCGGTCGATCAGCTTGAAGAGGAGGTCGGCCACGTAGGCACCTGCGATGAGCGGGGCGATCCGCCAGAAGACTTTGGCGAGGACTGGGGGGACTGCCACATTGGGATTGTATCGAGCGAAGTGGCCGGAGCTAATGACTAGCTAAGCGATCAGCTATGGTCGGAACGTGCGATGGGTGCGCGTTTTCTTCGGGTCGCCTTGGCCATGGTTCGTATTAGGAAGCGCATTCCTCCGCCAGGACGAGCCGACTCCCATTCTCGGAAGCTTCCTGTGGGACTGGCTCGTTGGGCTAACGTTCCTGGGCGCCTGCGTCACGCTGTCGTGGAGGATCCGCGCGTACAGATTCCTTGGTCTGAGTGTCTCGGTCGGCATGGTGCTGATCGGGGTGCTCATCCGGTGGGGTGATGTCCTTGGGCGGTGGAAGCTGGCTGTCTGGCTCCTGCTCGTTCTTGCCATTCTCGGTATGCCTGTCGCGCATAGGTGGGCGGAGCTACCCGAACGTCCTCGGCGTAGGCGGGGCGCTGCCGCTCCTGGCAGACATCGAAGTTCGTGAGCAAGGGACGCTTGTGACAGTGTGGCCCGAGCTGCTGGCGGCCGGGACCGGCCCCCAGGCCGCATGCCCGGCCGCCGAGCGGGCGTAGGGCCGCGAGGCGGCGCGAAGCGCCGCCCTTGATCCCCTAGGAGCGCAATTCGGCAGGGGAGGACGCTCAGAAATCTAACCGGACAGAATATAACCGAGTGCCCCGCAACGTCCTACTCGACAGGCTTATCTCCCTGAAGGACGGGGCGGGGGGCGAGTTGTTCGGGCCGGGACACGAAACCGCCGTCAGTCCGCTGGCAGCGCCAAGGCCGCCGCACCTGCAGGGGCGAGTCTGTCTCGCGGTGCGTCTTGAGCGAGGGTGCCCATGGAGGCAGGCGGGGCCACTCTAGGCATTCCGTGGAGTAAGCACCTGTTTGCGTTGAGCTATCACCGGTCATGTTCCGGGCCGGGAATGGCGGCACAGGAATGACCTCTGTCACAGGAAGGACCTCTCATGGGCGGACGCGTCATCGACATTCACGCGAGCAAGGGCTGGCAGGACACCGGATTCGCGCTGCCGGCGCACCAGGAGAACACCGGCTGGATCCTGAGGGCGGAGGGAGTGTGGTGCTTCAACACCGCCGCGCGGGACTTCGCCACTCGCAACGCCGACGCCCGCAAACCGAACAGCGGCGCCTTCTTTGACGGCAGCACGCAGGGCCGCGCCGAGTACCCCTACCACGGGGAGGGGGGCCAGGTGGGGCAGCTGATCGGACGCTGGGGCAAGGACGGACAGCCGTTCGTCGTCGGCACGCACGCCAACCTCGAACGGCTCGGTAGTGCCGACGGGCGCACCCTGTGGCTGAGGATGAACGACGACGACAACGGCCTGAGTGACAACGACGGGCACCTGACCGTCACCATTTCCACCTATGACCGCACCAGGCGTACCCAGTGGAACAGCGTGGAGAAGCGGTGGGAGTACTCAGACGACCACTCGCCCGTCAAGTAAGCGTCAGCGGCAGCACCCGCCCTTCGCGCCGGTTCGGCCGGAGTGCGCCAGAAACACATCCAGCGGTGCCCGGCGCCAGGTGTCGGCGCTGGCGTCGGCGGGCCGCAGGATCGTGCTCCACGGTGATGCGCGCGGCGCCACCAACACCGACCAGAAATTCGTGATCCAGCGCGGCCAGATCAAGGTCGAAGACACGCTCTGAAGCCCGTGGTGGCCGCTCCCGTGCGCGGGAGCGGCCACCAACGGCGATTCCGCTGGAGTCGGCTTGGGTCAGTAGGCGCGCGCTTCCAGTGCCAGCGACGACCGCTGGCACTGGAAGCGCGCCTACTGACCGGCAACCAGTGAACCGCCCCGCCCTTCTGAAGGAGCGGGGCGTTCGTATACCCAGAGCCGCAGCACGGTCGCCGAGGGCGGCGGCACAGAGGTGCAGCCTTCAGTGTGCAGGGATAACTACCGTAAGTAGAAACTATCGTCACGGTAAGTAATCAGCCGTGGTAGATAAAGGCTTACTGGATCTTCTACCAGTTCAGGAGGCTCGATGGCACTCGCACTGACCGGTCGGACACTGGCGGTGGCCGCCTGTCTGCTCACCAGCTCGCTCACCCTGGCATCGGCCACCGCCGCCAGCGCCGACGGGGGGACCCGGCTCAAAGCGAAGTAGTGCCTGGACGTCTACGGCCGAAGCACCGCCGACGGGGCCAACGTCGTGCAGTGGGCCTGCAACGGCGCCACCAACCAGGAATGGCGGCTCGCCTGACCGCCGGAAGCGTGACGGCGCACTGACACCCGGCCGGTGTTCCTCGGTCGGCGTCGATGAGTGTTAGCACCCGCTCTCCGGGCACGCCGCCGCCCCCAGCCGCCTCGCACCGGCGGGGACGGCGTCGCTCTGGCCGCCCGAGCCGTGCCGAGAACTGACCCCCGGGTCAAGCAGCCGCACCCCCGATCGCAACTCCACGGAGGAATCCGATGCTCGTCCCCCTACGCCGTGCTCTCGCCACCGGTGTCGTTTCCCTGTCCGCCGCAGCGACCGCGATGGCCGCCGCACCACCTGCGACGGCCCAAACAGGGCTGCCGCCCATAGGCGCGGAGATCCCCTCTTCGATGCTCGCGCTCAACAGCGCGCTGGAATTTCACAACACCACCTACGCCCTCGACTTCAGAGGCGGCATCAAACAGCGCGTTGAGCCCAACCCCGACGACCCGATCAACAGTGTGCGGCTGCGCACCGTCGGGTTCCAGGTCACCGGCCAAGTCGGCTCCGACACCTCAGTCGTCTTCGAGCAGTGCGACGTCGATGTCGAAGCGGCCAGCACCTTGCGGCTCACGCAGAAATTCCCGCCACGGTATGAGGAACGAGACGTCCTGCCCTTCTGCGCCACCATCACGCAGCAAGACAGTGAGCCGGTCACGCTGACCACCAAGGACCCCATGATCCTCATCGCGACACTCACCCAGTACCCAGCCAGGGGCGACCGCTTCCAGCTGGCCAAGCCAGTCGACCTGGTCAACGCGGAGGCCCCTGACACCGTCGTGGCACGACTGACCGCCTTCCCCTCCATACGCGGCGGACTCTAACCCCCGCGCCCGCGGGGCCGGCCCGGCCAACCACCGAGCCGACCCCGCGCACCTGGCCTGGTCCGCCATTCGCAACCGGCTCCGGGAGGAACGGGGAACCTGAGAGAGTTGGGCGAGGCATCGGAACCCTCAGATTCGCTCTGACCTGGACGAGTGCCCCGCCCGGCCCCTACCGGCCTGGTCGGCGGGCAGACCAGTACACCAGCGGCAGAGCTGGGCGCGCCCCCATCTCGAGATGGGCCGCTCAGCGAACGGAGGCGCGCTCCCGTCGCCCCAACTCCTAGGTGGACTGGACCCGCCAACCCTCCTGTGAGCAGGCCGGGCAGGCCTGCTCAGGCGACGACGGGTTCGCCACTCAACGCGATACCGGCCCGGCGCAGTTCATCCAACGCGGTGCGCGTGGTGTCGGCGGCGACCCCGGCGGTGTAGTCGAGCAGGACCCGCACCGTGAAGCCCGCGCGCGCTCCGTCCAGCGCGGTGGCCTTCACGCAGTGGTCGGTCGCGATGCCCACGACATCGAGGTCGGTGACGTCACGGGCCTTCAGCCAGGCGGACAGCGTCTGGCCTTCCTGGGTCAAGCCCTCGAACCCGCTCTTGGAGGCGGAGTGAGCGCCCTTGTAGAAGACCTCGTCGACGTGCCCGGAGGCGACGGCGGGCGCGAAATCCGGATGGAACTCGCCTCCCTCACTACCGACGACGCAATGCACGGGGAACGAGTCCTGGAAATCGGGGTTGTCGGAGAAGTGAGCGCCCGGATCGATGTGGTGGTCACGGGTGGCGACGACGAAGGCGTACTGCCCATCGGCGCGCCGGACCAGCTCGGCGATAGCGGCGGCCCGATCCGCGCCACCCTTCACCGGAACACTGCCGCCCTCGCAGAAGTCCTTCTGCACATCGACGATGATCAGTGCACGACTCACGGACAATCCCCTTTCTCGGGTGGAGCTCTCCTGCGGACACCCTTCCGGCGGGCGGGTACACCACTCGCCGGATGCCCGCCGACCGGCGGCACGCACGCACGGCAGCGCGGCTCACCGCTCCGGATCGAGGCCACAACTGCCCGAAGGTGACGATCCGCGCATGAATCATCACTATATGCGCTCGTCCTGGAGGGACAGAAGGGGGACGGGGTCCCGGTCATATCCGGCCGGAAACTTCTGCCAAGCAAGAAGGTCCAGGTCAGTGAGGTTCGGAGCGGGCGGTCCGCCGTGCTTGGCGTGAGCTTGGCCAATGCGGTGCGGGGGTCTGTCCAGTGAAAGACACAAGGATCAACGGCGCCTAGAAGGCCACTGAAGATCTTGTCTCAATGACGGCCGGTGCTTGTGGTCGGCCTGTGGGTTCACTCAGGTCAGTTTGGAACCAGTGTCCAGGCGTTGCCGGTCCGGGTGAGTCCGAGATTGATCAGGGTTCGCAGGTTGAGGGCGGCGCGGGTGTGGAGCCAGGCGTTGTTCTTGATGGTGCCGATGTACCGTAATCGCCGGTTGCCCCGTGCGACGATCCAGGCGATGGCGCGTTCAACGGGAGGCCGCCAGCGCCGGTAGTCGTCCTGCCAGACCGGATCGGTGGCAGCCTGCCGGCGGGCAGCGGCAAGTTCGTCGTGGTGCGGGCGAATGGTGAGGATGCGCCCGGCTTTGGCTTTGGTGCAGCGCGAGCGCAGTGGGCAGCCGGCGCACTGGCCGGTGAAGAACGCCTTGCGCTGCTGGTTGCGGCCTGAGGGCGCCGACAACGCAACCTGGTGCCCGGCGGGGAAGGTCACGGTGCTGCCTGCGGTGTCGACGGCGAAGTCGTCCAGGTCGAACCCGCCGGGCACGGCCGGGCGCAGCGGTGCGGGTTTGATCACCACGCGATGCCCGGCGCCGGTGAGCGCCTGGCGGCAGGCCCCACTGGAGTAGGCGGCATCGCCGAAGACCTCCACAGGGCTGGTCTCCTCGGCGAGCAGGTCGACGGCCAGGGCAGCCTCGTGATGGGCGGCACCGGATCCGGGCCGTAACGCCACGGCGGTGAACAGGCCGGTGTCGGGTTCGACCGCCACGTGGGCCGGATCGCCGTAGTCATGAGCGGTGCAGCAGTCGGCGGCGACCTGCGCGGCACCGGGCACGTGGCGGATCGTGGCCCGGATCGCGGCGATCAACTGGGTGACGGTGTCCTGGGTGGCCACCGCATCGTCCAGCACCGCCGAATCCAGCGCCCGCCGCTGCCTGCCCTTAAGCACCCCGGTCGCCGCGACCACCTCACCGACAGCCTCAAAGATCCGGTTCGGCCTGCGAGAGCGGGCCAGCCGCCGCCGGAAGTAGGTCAGCAGCGACGGATCGCAGGCGGTGTCATACAGTCCCAGTCCGCAGGCCGCCTTCCAGCGCAGGTCACACCGCAACGCTTGCACGGTGTCGGCGTCCGACAGCCCGTGCAGCGTCTGCAGCACCACCGCAGCCGCCAGGACCTGCGGCGGCATGCTCGGACGCCCGTTGCGTGAGGGATACATGTCCGCGAACAGCCCTGCGGGAAACAGCGCCTGGCGATGCTCGGCCAAGAACGCGAACACGCTGCCTGCCGGGATCAACTCCCGGCAGGTCTGCCACACATCCGGCCCGACCAGTTCCCCAGCCCACTCACCCTGCACAGCAACCACTGTGGCCTCACCCCAGAAAGAACGAGGCCAGAACGCAAGATCTTCAGTGGCCTTCTAGCCTCCCTCCAGGAGTCCAGCAGGACCCGATGTATGCCACACCACGGGTCATCGCTCATGGCTTCGGACACTCGGTGAGCGCCGCTGATGAGTTGTGAGCGCTTCGGCCATGGCAGCGCGTGAGAAGCAGAAGGACGAGTGATGCGGCGACACCTGCGGCCGCCATCAACGGCAGCACGGTCAGGGTGCGGGCTGCGACCAGACCACCTGCTCCCGCCCCCGCGGCGATGGCGATCTGCATGACCGACTGGTTCAGACTCAGCAGCACGTCGGACGCATCGGGCGCCAGCGAGGCCACGCGGATCTGCTGTCGGACGTACTGGCCCACGCCGCGGCGCCCCACAGCACCGCCAACACGACCCCCGCAGCCCCGGCCGCGGCTCCGAGCGCCGAGAGGGCGATGAGTACGAGCACGTGCAGAGCCTTGGTGACGGTCAGCGTCCGGTGAGGTCCGACCCGGTCCGTCAGGGACCCGCCGACCTGTATGCCCACGATGCTCGCGATGCCGAAAAGCAGCAGGACCAGACCCATGGCATCGCCGTCGAGGCCGCTGACGCCGAGCAGGTAGGGCGTGAGGTAGGTGTTCAGTACCGCATAGCCGCCGAGCCAGAGAAAGGTGACCGTCAGACCGAGGAGCACGGGCGCGTCGGAGAGCAGGCCCAGTTGGCGGCGGAGCGGCACAGGGGCATGGGGAGCGGTACGGGGAAGGAGCGTCCGCACCAGGCCCGCCACGAGCACCGCGAACGCGGCGTTGAGCGGGAAAATGGTCGTCCAGTCCCAGTGCTCCGCGATGGTGCGCCCGGCCGGCACCCCGAGGACGAGGGATGCCGTCACCCCCATCACCACGGTGGAGACCGCGCGAGCGCGGCGTTCCGGAGCCGCGAGGCGTACCGCGAGACTCAGCGCTGTGACGACGACGAGCCCGGTACTGGCCGCCATGACGACCCGCAGTGTCATGATCGTCAGGAGGGCGGGGCTCTGCCAGGACGCGAGGTTTGTGGCCGCGAAGACGAGCAGAGCCGCTGATATGAGGCGGCGCCGTTCCACGCGCGCCGTCAGCACGACGAGCGCGGGAGTGATCAGCCCGTACGCGAGAGCGAAGACGGTGACGAGCTGGCCTGTGGCCGCCTCACTGACTCCGAGCCCTTGGGCGACGAGGTCGAGCTGTCCGGTCAGGACGTATTCGGCGACTCCTGCCGTGAACGTCGCGGAGAAGAGCACGCCGGTGGTCAGCATCGGACGATATATCACGGTGATGTTCCCAGGTCGATGAGGCTACGTGTGGTGACCGGTTCCGTCCGCCGGAGCCTTCCGGCCCCGGCGGACGGACGTCGGCTACCGGTGTGCGGCCAGGAACGGCAGGACGACGTCGGCCATCTCGTCGGGTACTTCCTCCGCGAGGTCGTGGCCCGCGTCGAAGACGTGTCCGGTGACGTGGTGGGCCACGAGCCGTGCCTGGGACTCGTTGCGTTGGCCGATGAAGGCGGAGCCGCCGAGCGCCAGGACCGGGATGTCCAGCTTCTGCCGTGCAGCCTGTCGGTTCTGTTCCGCGTCGGTGAGCATCGCCCGGTAGACGGCGAGCATCGCGCGGATGCCGCCGGGCATGGAGTAGCAGCGCACGTACTCCTCGATCGCGTCGGGGGTGGCGGTGTCGGGGTGGCTGCGCTCGTTCTTGATCATGTAGGTGATCAGTTCGCGTTCGTGTCCGGCGATCAGCATCTCGGGGACGTCGGGCTGGAAGTAGAAGCCGAGGTGCCATAGGTGCATGCCACTGGAGACGTTCTCGGGGGTGAGGGCCGTGTGGTCCTCGAAGCCGAAGCCGGGGAACAGGGCCTCGGCGAAGACGAGGGAGGTGGCGTGGGAGCGGTGGCGGGCGGCGAGCTGGTAGCCGATCACCGCGCCCCAGTCCTCGCCGATCACGGCGTAGGTCTGGTGTCCGAGGCGGGCCATCAGCTCGGCGATGTCGTCGCTCATCGTTGCGGAGTCGTAGCCGTCCGCGGGGCGGGCGGAGTCGCCGAGACCGCGCAGGTCGGGCACGACGACGGTGTGGTGGGGCGTCAGCTTCGGGACGAGGTGACGCCAGTGGTAGCCGGTCTTGGGCACGCCGTGCAGCAGCACCACGGCGGGGCCGGACCCGGCCGTCCGGTAGTGCACACTCGTTCCGTTGACGGCGGCACGGCCGGTGCGCAGGGGTGTTGTGGTGTGGTCGTACATCATGACGTGGTGCTTCCTGTATTGGGTGGGTGCGGTGGGTCAATGAGGTCAGCAGGCGGCTCGGACCGTCGCCGCTGCTGGGGGCGCTGTCGTTGCGGCCGGGACGGGTGCTCATTTTCTTGATCGAGCGTTACAGATTCGGGGCATGAGAAACGTCCAGCCGAGGCCGCGGGGCCCCTCAGTCGAGAGCGGTCAGCGCGACCTCCACGAGGGGTTCGAGGGCGGACGCGTCCGGTGTGACCTTCGAGGAGACCAGCAGCCCGTTGAGGAAGGTGACGAGGAACGCGGCGACCGTGTGCGGGTCGTGCCGCGCCGCGATCTCGCCCCGCTCCATCGCGGCCCGCAGCACCTCGGTCAACGCCTCCCGGCTCGCGTCCTGCATGTCGCGCACGGTGCGCCGGGTCGCCGCGTCCTGAGGCAGCCGCTCGCAGACGGCGTTGACGGCCAGGCAGCCCTGGCCGCCGCTCCTGACGGCGATGCGGATCCGCTCCGTCAGCAGCGTACGGATCGCCGCCCGGGCGTCCGCCCCCTCCTCCAGACTGCACAGGGCGGCCGCCGCGAGGGTGGTGCGGTAGTGCTCCAGCGCGGCCCGGTACAAGCCATCCTTGTCACCGAACGCGGCGTACAGGGACCCCTGCCCGATCCCCAGGTGCTGGGCCAGATCGCGCACCGAGGTCGCCTCGTAGCCGCGCGTCCAGAACAGTTCCATGGCGCGGCTCACCGCCGCCTCAGTGTCGAACTCCCGGGTCCTTGCCATGACCCCACCGTAACCTATCTGGATCGATCGCTCAAGAAAAGAGGCTGCGGCCTGACCATGCGCTGACTCGCAGGCCGGCCTCACGCCTACTCGCCGCCGGCGTCCTCGGCGGTGTCCGCGTCGCGCAGCGGGCGCGGGCCATGCCGCTGGATCTGATGTTGAACAGGTAGCGGCCCAGGAAGTTGATGTGCCGGTCCTTGAGCGGGGAGAGCCGGGCGACATCCTCGTCCTTGATGTCGTGGCCCTCCGCGCGCAGTTGGGTGACGGCCGCGTCGAGGTAGCGGGTGTTCCACAGGACCACGGCGTTGAGGACCAGACCGAGGGCGGCGAGCTGGTCCTCCTGACCCTCGCGGTACGCCTGGCGGATCTGGCCGCGGCCGCCGTGGCAGATCGCGCGGGCGAGCCGGTGGCGGGACTCCTGGGCGGTGAGCTGCCGGTTCATCAGCCGGCGGTAGGTGTCGTCGACAGGGTCGACCAGGGCGAGCAGGTGCATGGTCTTGTCGATGCGGCCGTACTCGGCGAACGCCGCGCCCAGCGGGGTGGGTTGACCCTCGCGGCCGAACATCCGCAGCAGGTCGTAGGCGCGGACCTGGTTGGTGATCAGCGATCCGGCTACCCGGAGCATGTCCGGCCAGTGGGTCTCGATCCGCTTGAGGCTGACCTTGTTGCGGGCGATCTCCTCCAGCGCTTCCGCGATCTTCAGGCGCCGCGACCAGCTCGACCGGCGGCGGGTGGCCCGGCGGGGCCGACGAGGACGCCGAGCCGCCGTTCTGACCAGTCGTCGGCGGCGACTCCAGGGCCCCTCTCGACTCCGAGCCTTTTGAGGCTGCCCTCGGCGACGGCACGGATGTGCTCGGGCCGGCTGTTGAGGCCGATGGAGGAGCCATTCTCGATACGGAATCCGAACTTGGTGGCGATCACCACCTGCTCACGCACCGGGGCAAGGGCCTGTTGGCGTAGGGGGCGTAGACCTCTGCGGTGTCGAAAAAGGTGAGACCGCGGTCGACGGCGCCACGAAGCACGGCGATCATGTCGGCGCGGTCACCGGGGTTCGGGCCATAGCCGTGGGACATGCCCATGGCACCGAGGCCGATGGCAGAGACCCGCAGGTCGCGGCCCAGTGTGCGCTGGTGCATGGTGTCCTCCTTCGGCACTGCCACTGCAGTGACGGGGTGCGCAGTTGTAAGGCGGCCGCGTCGTCCCCGGCGAGCGCTGACCGGCGGGCGGCCGTCTTGTCGCCTTGCTCGCCGGGCTACCAGGCGTACGCCTTGGGGGGCCTCGCCGCCGGGGCCCGGCCAGATCTCGTCGAGCGCCCGGAGAGCCTCGGGCGACAGGGACAGGTGCGGGGCGCGCAGCGATTCGGTCAGCTGCTCGGGGGTGCGCGGTCCGACGATGGTGGTGGCGACCGCCGGGTTGTGCAGCAGCCACGCGAGGGCGACGTCCGCGGGCCGCTCGCCGAGGTCCGCGCACAAGGCTTCGTAGCGTTCGAGCTGCGGCCGGTGCTGCTCGACGGTGGCCAGGAAGTCGGGGGACGAACGCCGACCGCTGTCGGCCTTGCGCAGGGCGCCGCCGAGCAGGCCGCCGCCCAGCGGACTCCAAGGGATCAGGCCGAGACCGTAGTGGCGCAGGGCGGGGATCAGTTCGAGTTCGATGGTGCGGGCGCCCAGGTTGTACAGGCTCTGCTCGGACACGAGACCCAGGAAGTGCCGCTTGCCCGCTTCCTGCTGGGCGGTGGCGATGTGCCAACCGGCGAAGTTGCTGCTGCCGACGTAGGTGACCTTGCCCTCGCGGACAAGTTGTTCCATGGCCTGCCAGATCTCGTCCCACGGCGTGGAGCGGTCGATGTGGTGCATCTGGTACAAGTCGATGTGGTCGGTCTGCAGCCGTCGGAGGCTGGCCCTGGTCGCCACCGCGGTCAACGCCAACGGCCAGCGAGAGATCCTCGGGCTGGAGGTCACCTCACGCGAAGACGGCGCCGGCTGGCTGGCATTCCTGCGCGGCCTGGTAGCCCGCGGCCTATTCGGGGTGCAGATGGTCATCTCCGATGCCCACATTGGGCTGGTGGAGGCGATCGGCGCCACCCTCCCCGGCGCGTCCTGCTGCCGCACCCACTACCTGCGCAACCTGCTCACCACCGTGCCCAAGTCGGCCCAGCCGTGGGTGGCCACCCTGGTGCGGACCATCTTCGACCAGCCCACCGCCGAGCAGGTGCGCACCCAGCACAACTGGGTCATCGACGCCCTGGCGGCCAAGTACCCAGCCGCCGCCGACCACCTCGACGCCGCCCGCGACGACCTGCTCGCCTTCGCCCAATTCCCCCGCGAGATCTGGAAGCAGATCTGGTCAAACAACCCCCAAGAGCGGCTGAACAAGGAAATCCGCCGCCGCACCGACGTCGTGGGCATCTTCCCCGACCGCGCCGCCATCATCCGGCTCGTCGGCGCCGTGCTGGCCGAGCAGACCGACGAGTGGACCGAAGCCCGCCGCTATATGGCCTTGGATGTCCTGGCCAAAGCCCGCCTACGCGTGATCCCGGGCGACACACCGGACCAGGAACAGCTCCCGGACAGCCTCACCGCTTAACCTGCAGAAACGGATTACGCGGTGGCAGCTCGTACACCACTTCCCTGGACGTGACCTCGTAGTAGCGCAGGGCCCGCACGCTGACGCCCGACCTTGCCGCCAACTCGCCGATGCGCACCGTGACCTCCATCACAAGACTTGCCTCTGACGTCAACGTCAGGTTTTAGCTTATCCGGCATGCAGATCAACGGAGCACATGTGCTGGTGACCGGGGCCAACCGCGGCCTCGGACGGCAATTCATCTTGTCTCTCCTCGACCGCGGCGCAGGCAAGGTGTACGCCACTGCCCGCCGCCCGGAGCTCATCGACGTACCGGGGGTCGTCCCGCTGCGGCTCGACATCACGGATCCGGCATCGGTCGCCGCCGCGGCGGCAGCGGCACCTGGTGTCAAGATCGTCATCAACAATGCGGGAATCTCGACCGGGGCGAATCTGGTCACCGGGGACCTGGACACGATTCGCCGCGAGATGGACACCCACTTCTATGGCACCCTCAACGTGATCCGTGCCTTTGCGCCCCAGCTGGCCGACGGCGCGATCCTCAACGTTCTGTCCGCGATCTCGTGGCTCGCCTACGACGGCGCAGGCGCATACCACGCGGCGAAGGCCGCCGAGTGGGCGCTCACCAACAGCGTACGGTTGGAGCTGGCCCACCAGCGCACTCTGGTGACGGGCCTGCACCTGGGCGCTGCGGACACCGACATGATGGCCTGGTACAACGGCGACAAGAGCGCCCCCGAGGTGATCGTCGCGGCGGCCCTCGACGGTATCGAGGCGCACCGGCCCGAGGTGCTCGCCGACGACTGGAGCCGCCAGGTGAAGGCATGGCTGTCCGAGGACCCGAATGTCATCTACCGGGAAGCGGCGGCCGCCCTCACGGCCTGACCTGCTGCCCCTGTAGGTCACCGCACTCGCGGCCGTGACTTTTCAAGCGCGCCCATACGTTGAGCCGCACTCGCCAGCAGGGTGAGGCAGCGGGACCAGAGCGAGGCGCGCTGACGCCGCCGCATCGTTGCCGGCGAAGGCCGGCCCGATGACGAATCTCATCCCCATCTGGGGATCGGCCCATTCGGCAGGCCACCGGCCGGGGCCGGACGGCTCAGGCCGCCTCGGCCTCCTCGTCTTCGCTCATGCAAGACGAGCGACGAGGACGATAGACCTTCAGAATTTCGGAAATCTCATCAAGCTCGAAAGAACCACCGATCCCAGGAAGTCAGCCGAGGTCCTGCGGCTATGGCCACGCTCAACCGCTCAACGAACACAGGGGCTATTTCACACTCAGGGAACAAGCACCGCCCGCCTCGCCGAGGCCGTCAATCCAGGCCGGCACCGGCGACCTCCATCGCCTCCTGGGGCCGGAACGTGCACGGTGACCTCATGTCGGGAGCAGGGCGGACAGGTGGTGCAGGGCGCGGGCGGTCGGGGTGTCCGGGTCGGCGGTCAGGAAGACGACTTGCTGGTCGTCGTCGGGGACGGTGAGGATGTCGCAGTTGATGTGGAGGGGGCCGAGTTCGGGGTGGGTCATGGTCTTCGTGCGGTGGCCGGGGGCGCGTACCGGATTGGTGGCCCAGATCTGGTTGAACTCGGCGCTGCCCGCCCTGAGCTCGGCCAGCAGGGCGGCGAGGGCGCGGTCGCGGGGGTAGCGGTCGGCGGCAGCGCGCAGTCGGGCCACCGCGTACTCGCCGAACTCCTCGTGGCCCGTGGTCAGCACCTCCTCGCGGAGCAGGAAGCGCCGCCGGGCCAGGTTGGGCTGGTAGTGGAGGTTGCCGAGCAGCGCTTCCGCGAGCGGGTTCCAGGCGATCACGTCGTAGGTCGCCGCGGTGACGACGACGCCGGTCTGCGGGAGGCGGTGCAGCAGGCCGGCCACGTACGGGCGGACCGTGCGCGGCGGTACGGCGGGCGGCTGCGGGGCCACGCCGGCCAGGCGGAACAGGTGTGTCCGCTCGGCGGGCGCGAGCCGGAGCGCGTCCGCCAGGGACTCCAGGATGCGCGGCGACGGGCGTGGCCCGCGGGCCTGCTCCAGCCGTACGTAGTAGTCGACCGACATGCCGGCCAGGTCGGCGACCTCCTCGCGGCGCAGGCCCGGCGTGCGGCGGCCGGGTCCGGCGGGCAGGCCGACGCCGTCCGGGCGCAGCCCCTCTCGCCGGTCGCGCAGGAACCGGGCCAGTTCGCCTCTTGCCATTCTGTACCTCCCTGGTATCGATTGTGCCTGGATCGACCGGCCCGCCCGCGGGCACCCTCGATGACATGAACAACTCGATCGCACTGGTCACCGGCGCCAACAAGGGCATCGGCAAGGAGATCGCGCGCCTGCTCGCGGGCGCAGGTCTCACCGTTTACGTCGGCTCGCGCGACGCCGCGCGCGGAGAGCGCACCGTGGAGGAGATCGGCGGCGACGCCCGCCCGCTCGTCCTCGACGTGACGGACCCCGCGAGCATCGCCGACGCCGCGAGCCAGGTGGACACGCTGGACATCCTGGTCAACAACGCCGGAATCTCCGGCGAGGACAGGACACCCGACCTGGAGGATATCGCCACCTTCCGCCGCATCTACGAGACGAACGTCTTCGGGGTCGTCGCGGTCACCAACGCCTTCCTGCCGACGCTGCGCCACTCCGCGCACCCCCGGATCGTGAACATCTCCTCCGGTACGGGCTCGCTGACCTGGGCCACCGGGCCGCAGTTCCCGCACCAGGGCGCCTACGCCGCCTACCGCTCGTCCAAGTCCGCGCTGAACGCGCTGACCGTGTTCTACGCCCACGCCCTGGCCGGCGACGGCGTCAAGGTGAACGCGCTGGCGCCCGGCCTGCGGCGTACCGACCTCAACGCCACGGCGGCGGCGGGCGGCGGCGATCCGACCGAGGCCGCGGCGGGCGCGGTACGACTGGCGCTGCTGGCCGACGACGGGCCTACCGGGCAGTTCCTGTCCTGGGACGGTACGCCGGTGCCGTGGTGAGGGCGTGACCGGAAAGGCGCGAGGGCGGGATCATGGAGCGTGGACGCCGAGCACCCCGGAACCGGGCACGCATGTGCAGGGCCAGCCGATACCCGCACAGAAGCCCACAGGAAGCGAGGGTCTCAGGCGGGGAAGGCGGCCACCTCCCGGTCGTGGTGGCGGTGTCTGACGATGGCGGCGATGAAACGGCCGGTGAAGTCGTCGCCCGGGGCGGAGTCGATCACGCCTTGGCGGCCGGGCAGGGCGGCGGATGCAGCAGCGGCTCCCCGTCCGGCAGTGCGCCGATGGTCTTGCCGTGCTTGAACGCCTCGCGTACGAACTGCACGGCGTAGCCGTTGCCGGACAGTTCTTCGCCGCCGGTGCACAGCATCGCGTGAACATCTCCGGGGCGCTCCTGCTCGGGCTGCTGACCGGCCTGTGGATGGCCGGCGCGGTCACCGCCGGCTGGCACGACATCCTCGGCGTCGGCTTTCTCGGCGGCTACACCACCTTCTGTTCCGACGACGGCGAGGAGGTGGGCGGGGTCAGGATGAGGCGCGCGCAAGGGCGCCAGCGGTGAGCGTGGCCAGCATGTCACGCAGGTTGGCCGCGAAGTCCATCTTGTAGATCGCGAGAGAGGGGTCGGCCTCGTAGGCGGCGAGCATCGCCTCCGATGGCCGCGCGTGCGTCCATACGGCACCGACCGCCATGATTACCGCTGCGGCCAATTGGGGGGCGCCGTCGCCCAGCTCGGGAAGGTAGTGGCGGGCGAGGGCGGCCATGGCGCTGACGTTGGCCACCGATGCCCGCTTGTAGCGGGCGGCGATCTGTGCGGAAACGTTGTGTTCGAGGACTCCCGCCTGCGAGCTCAGCAGGTCGCACAGGACCGGGCGTTCGGCGAGGGATGCGGTGATGGCGGCGGCGAACTGGTCGCCGCGCCTGCTCGCCGGCTCGGCTGGGTCGATGCCGGCATCCAGTTGCGCCGGCAGGTCGGCCGTCCACCGGCGGCAGGCGCGGTCCAGTAGTTCCAGCAGGATCGCCTCGCGGGACTCGAAGTACCGCAGCACGTTGGATTTGGCCAGTCCGGTGCGGCGGCTCAGCTCGTTCAGGCTGATGTCAGCGACGGACATCTCGTTGAGCATGGCGTCAGCGGTATCGAGGACGGCCTGACGCCGGATCTCCCGCTGCTCCTCACTGCGTGCGCGCTGGAAGGCGGTCATCCTCACATATTACAGACCACCGGTCCTTTGACATCAGACCGATGGTCTCTTATAGTCGATCCGACACAACAGACCGCCGGTCTGAAAACGAGGAGTGCTGTTCGCGCCCGCCGCCCGGGGAGTGCCGGCCCTCTTGTCGCGACACGAAATGAGCGTTCTCATGTCCAAGGCTGGTTCGTTACCGGCAGTTCGCGCGGTCTGGGGCGCGCTATCGTCACTGCCGCACTGGAGGAAGGCGACCGTGGTCGTCCGCGATCTCGGCGAGGATGACCAGGTGGCCGTCGGCGGGAAAGTCGATGTCGAGGACATCGGCAGGTAGGGCGGCGCAGTCGATGGTCACCACGTGCGACCGGTACGAGGGCACTTCCACGTCCTCGGGCAGATGGGGAAACCCAAGGGCCCGAGCGGCCGGCCGGGCATCCTTCTTCAGCTCTTGCGGCAGTTCGTCGTAGGGGCAGAGGTAGATGCAGGGGCGCAGGAGGCGGATGAACGCTTCGGTCACCGGATCGGGTACGGCAAGGGCCCGTCCAGCGTCGAGGACGGCTTCACGCACGCTCAAATTCATGGACGTCACAGTGCCATGCGTCACTGACATCCCCCTACGCCCCAGCTGGCCCTGATCGATGCGGCTCCGCGAGCGCACCCCGGCAGGGTTGCGCCGGCCAAGGGCGTCTCCACCTGATCCGTCATGCGGCCTGGCCTCGGATGCCCTCGATCGCGATCTCCAGCAGCCGGTCCGCCTGCTCGTCGTCATCGTGCTGCTCGGCGGCCAGTGAGATGGCGTTGACGAGCGCGAGCAGGTCCTCGGCGCGGATCCCGGGGCGTACGGCGCCTGTCTGTTGTGCTCGCCGCAGGAGGTTGCGCGCCGCATCGGTGATCATCGCCTGGCAGCCTGCGTTCTGCTCCAACAGGTCGGCATCCCGGCTGTCTTGCAGCAGTGAGGCGGCCAGGCCGCGACTGGCGCACGCGTAGGTGTTGAGGTCGCGAAGCCAGGCCAGGAGCGCGGGGCCCGGCTCGTTCTCCTCGGCGCGTTGTGCCGCCATGGCGCAAAGGTCCTCGACGCGGTCGTGGAAGACGGCTTCGAGCAGGGTCCGGCGGGAGGGGAAGAGGCGGTGCAGCGTCGCCGATCCCGTCCCGGCTTGACGGGCGATCTCCTTCAGGGCGGCGCCGGCGCCGTCACGCGCGAAGACGTCCCGGGCCGCGCTGACGATGCGGTCGTAGTTGCGCTGGGCGTCGGCACGCAGGGGCCGTCGCCGGGCGGCGTGGGGCATGGCCTCCTCCAGGTTTTGACAAGTGGGCTGGCGCTCCGGTTAGAGTAGCCGAACCGTAAGTGGGCTGCGAGCCCACTTATGGTCCGACGATTGGGAGAGATCATGCGCGCTGTCCAATACACCCGATTCGGCCCTCCCGAGGTGCTGCGCATCAACGACGTGCCCACGCCTCAGCCTGGGCCGGGAGAGGTGCTCGTCGAGGTCCGCGCCGCGAGCGTGGATGCCGGAGAACTCGCCTTCCGCGCAGGCAGACTGCGCGGCATCGCCCGAGCCCGCTTCCCCCGCGGCCTGGGGGGCGACTTCACCGGCCGCATCGCGGCCCTGGGCTCCGGCGTACACGCCTGGAGCGAGGGAGAGGAGGTGTGGGGGTTGATGCCGCACTTCGCCTTCGGTGCCATCGCCGACTACGTCACCGTCCCCGAACAGCGGCTCGCCCGGGCCCCCAAGAACCTGAGCCTGCTGGACGCCGCCGCCCTGCCCTCGTCGGGCACCACAGCCCTGACCGCCCTGACCGACAAGGCCGGCCTCACCAGCGGTGAACGGCTCCTGGTCCGCGGCGCCACAGGCGGCGTCGGCAGCATCGCCGTGCAACTGGGCAAGGCGCTCGGCGCCCACGTCACCGCGCTCGCCGGCGCACGCAATCTCGGCTGGGTCACCGAACTCGGCGCCGACGCGGCCCTGGACTACCGCACGACCCGGCCGCAGGACCTCGGTCATTACGATGTGATCCTCGACGTCGTGGGCACCGATCTCGGGGCCTACCAGGCCCGGCTCGATCGTCGTGGCCGCATGGTCGCGCTGGCCTTCGACCAGGACCGAATCCTGACCTCCATGGCCACCACGGGACTGCGAGCCGCCCTCTCGCCCCGGCGCATGAAACTCTTCAGCAACAACCCTTCCCCCGCGCGGATAGCCGAGCTCACCGCCTCCGCCGAGGCGGGCAGCATCCGCCCTGTGATCGACGCCGTCTACCCGATCGGCGACGTCACAGAGGCTCACCGACGACTCGAAGCCGGCGGAGTCCGTGGGAAGCTCATCATCGACATGCAGCGCTGACCTGTGCGCGAAGCGGGCCGGCACTTCGGCGAATGAAGCCAAGGGTTGCTTCCGGCGGCCAAATGCATCGCAAGCGTGGCAGAGAGGTGACCTAAGACCCGCCTGGCAGCCCGCCGCCGCAGGCCGATGACAACGTGACGGTCAGCCAGAGCGGCACCCGCGCCACCATGTCGACGGTCGTGATGCTGAAGGAACCGCCTGAGCTTCCCTGAAGGCCGACGAACCCGTCAGCAGCCGCCGGAAGGACCGTGATGACGTCGACGCTGGCCTGGACCAGCGTCGAGATGCTGGTCCACCTCCGCTGCGGGTGCACAGTCCTACCGCACCGGGTACAAGCGCACCTCGTTCAAGCACTGGATCGACGCCGACCACGACGGATGCAACACCCGGGCCGAAGTCCTCCTCGCCGAGGCCGTCACGCCCCCGCAGGTCGGGCCAGGCTGCACCCTCACCGGCGGGCAGTGGTACTCCTACTACGACGACACCACCGTCGATCAAGCCTCCAGCCTGGACGTCGACCACCTCTGCCGCTCGCCGAAGCGTGGGACTCGGGCGCCTACGCCTGGACGCCGGCGCAGCGCGAGGCGTACGCCAACGACCTCGACCAGCCGTACCACCTGGTGGCGGTGACCGCCCGCGCCAACCGCTCCAAGGCCGACAAGGACCCGGCCGAGTGGCTGCCCCCATCCGAGAGCGCCTGGTGCAGGTACATCGCGGAGTGGACCGCCGTAAAGATCAACCCCTCGAACGTCGCCGTCCCGATGCCGAAGTACTTCGAGCCGCCGCCGGCGATGTTGTAGTCGAGGTTGCCGGTCTCGTCGGCGTACATGAAGACCTCGGACATGGGGCTGCCTTACTCGTAGGGAGGCTTACCTGCTGTGATCTAGCCGCACCACAGCCGATGCTTGAAATCACGGCGGCGAACGACGCTCTGTGGACAACCGCTCTGACATTCGGGAGAGAAGCTCACGCTTCGGGTGACTCGGCGGCATCCGGCACGGCTTGCGGTGAAGTGCCGGACTGGTCAGCATTCCGCCGCCGACGCAGCTCACGCTGCGCCTGGGCGCGAGCGCACTCCCGGGAGCAGTACTTCACGCCCTGCGTCCGGTGCTGTCCGTACTCGGCGCGGCCGCGCTGGCGCACGAACAGATGGGGGCAGCGTTCGTTCGCGCACTGGCGAACCTGCGCGTTCTCGACCATGTGGTTGTAGAGCTGCAGGAACGCCATGGAGTAGACGGTGGGCGTGCGGTCGGACAGGTCGCCGATGCCCACGCTGAATCGGCTGAGGGCGCCGCTGATGACGGCCTCCAGGTCCTGGATGCGGACCTCGATCAGGCTCTTTTGCAGCTCGTCTAGCGAGGCGGGCCAGCCGTTGTTCTTCTTCTGAAGCTCAGCGAGTCGGTCGTGCGTGATCTCGGGCTCTACGAGGGCTTCCAGCCCGCCGGGCCGCTGGCAGGCGAGCCAGGTTCCGATCGCGTCCTGTGCCAGTTCCAGGTGCAGGTTCACCACGTCCCGGTGATAGCCGAACACCTTCCCCTTGTTCGGGTCCCAGCGGAACAGGTTCGCCGACTAACTCCCCCCGGGCCTCGGGGACCGGCAGCATGGCGCACATCGTCAAGGGGTTGGCACCCGGCGGCAAAGGCGTCCCCGGCTCAGCGGTGTTGACTGTCGATCGTTCAGGTCGACATCTCGCATATTGGACGATGCAGTGAAGAACGCTATGCGTGCGCTTCTCGCCACGACATTCGCCTTTGTCTCGACCACTGCCGCGCTGGCATTGACGTCGTCCGCCCGGGCAGATCCTCCTGTGCTCGGCGAACACCCCCTGAGCTGGACGTACGTATCGTCCCGGCATCCCGGCTCGACCTATTCGGACACCGCCGGTCCGATGCCCGTCGGCCGCGACCCGGGCACCGGAGAGGTGACCCGGGCCTACTTCCGATTCGACCTCTCCAAGGTGGCAGGACGCCACATAATACGGGCCTCTCTGAACGCCCGCCGGGTAGGCGACTGCGGCGGATCCACCCTGGAGTTCTGGCGGACCGGTCCGATCAGCCGGCAGACGACATGGACCAGCCAACCACGCTGGAAGACGCTGCTCGCCGTCACCGACCCTCCCCCCTGCTGGGAAGCGACCGTATACGACCTCGAACTGACAGAAGCGGTAGCGGAAGCGGCCGCCCGCAGCGGAATCCTCACCCTGGGAGTGCGCGCGGCGGACGAGGAAGCGGCCGCCGCGCCCACCATGCTGGAGAACAACCCGGTGCTTGTGATCGAGTACAACACCATCCCGGCCGAACCGGCCGCACTCACCATAGCCGAGGAATGGGGGCCGTCCGCGGAGATTCCCTGCGGCAAGGGGCAGCGGCCGATCTACGTGCGCACCGCGCGGCCGCTCCTCGCCGCGTACATCGACGGCGGCGACGGAAACAAGGAGACGACGTACGGGAGCTTCGAATGGGCCGGGTCCGATGGACAGATCCTCGGGAGCATCCGGAGCGGTCTCCTGAACCAACCCGGGCGAACCTATGTCCTCATTCCCGACGGGAAGCTTCCCGGAGAGGGCTCCTACAAGTGGCGGGTGCGGGCGGAGAACCAGTACGGGCCCGATTCCCGGGACGTCGGACCGTGGAGCGACTGGTGTGAGTTCACGGTCGACCTCACCCCTCCCCGGCAGGCCCCTGTGGTCTCGTCCTCGGACTACCCTTCGGACACGCCTTCCGGCGGCGTCGGCACACCTGGCGACGTCGTTTTCACCGCCGCCGGAGAGCCGGACGTGGCGGCCTACCGATACTGGCTGAACGACCAGCCACCCCAAAAGGTCCCGGCCCGTGGAGACGGATCGGCGAAAGTAAGGATCAAGCCGCTACGCGACAGGTCCAACGTGCTCACGGTCCACTCCATTGACCGGGCCGGAAACGCGAGCCCGCCGCGAGAGTACAGATTCGACGTCAATCCGACGCGCCTGCCCGAGATCTCCTCGACCGACTATCCGCCGGGGGAGTACGGAGGCTGGGTCGGCAGGGCGAGCGAGTTCACGTTCACCCCCAATGATCTGGCCTCCCTCGTCACCAGATATCGATACACGCTCAATGGCGAGGGCGCCGTCGAGGTACCGGCCGTGAAGAACCGGCCGACGGTCGTCTCGATCACCCCCACGCGATTCGACGACAACACCCTTACGGTCGTGGCGATCGACAAGGACGGCGACGCCATCTGGAGGGGCGCGTATCCGTTCCTGGTCAAAGGCGCGCCGACCATATCATCGGACACGTATCCGCAGTTCGAGTACGGCGGCGGGATCGGCGTGCCCGGAGATTTCGTCTTCTCCGGAAACGCCCTCGCGAGTGACATCGCCCTCTACCGGTACTCGTTCGAAGGCGAGTGGAGAGAGGTTCAGGCCGCCGCCGGCGGATCGACGACCGTGACGCTCACGCCGAGCGGCCTGGACTACTGGCTGCTGGACGTCGAGGCGGTCAGCGCAGACGGAACCACCCTGTGGACCGGAAGCTATTTCTACCTGGTCAACCCGGAATCCACCTCCTGACGTTTTCCCGTCGCCATCGAATCCGAGCCGTACGCGCCTTCCAGCGAAGAAGAAAGGGCGCTGTGGAGACATCGCGCCGGCCGAGTCGAAAAGGGCCGCGGCGATTCGCGACGCGTCATCCCCTGCTCCCAGTGCTCTGATTCCCTGACCCTGCCTTCACGCGGGCTCGGTCGCGGTACTCACTGGGAGAGACCCCGTACGCCGCGCGGAAGACGCGGCTGAAGTGGGCGGGTTCGGTGAGTCCCCAGTGCGCGGCGACGGCGTGGACGGGGCGATGGAGAAGAGCGGGGTCGCCGAGATCACGGCGGCAGCGTTCGAGCCGGCGGTGGCGTATCCAGGCGGACAGCGTCAGCTCCTCGCCTTCGAAGAGCCGATGCAGGTGGCGAACGGAGATCCGACAGGCGGCGGAGATGGTCTCCGGCGACAGGCGGGGGTCGCCGAGCTGTTGCTCGATGTGGGTGCGGACTTTCAGCAGAAGGGTTCGACGGTGCGTCTCGGGCGGAACGGCGTGGTCCCGTTCGAGGTGGTGGGCGCACACCGCGGTGACCAGGTCGATGACGATCGAGGCCAGTCGTTGGCCGTCCGCCGCGGTGTAGGAGCCGGCCTGGGCGGTCATCCGCCTGAGGCAACCGGCCAGGAGGGCGCCGATGCCCTCACGCCCCGGTAACGGCCGGAGGATGAGGTCCCGGAGCCGGTTCTCCGGGAGAGGCAGGATGGCCCGGGGAAACTGCACAAGAGTGCCCCGGACCATGCCGCTCTTCGCGACGCACCAACCGTGCCAGGGGCGCGAGGTGTCGTACAGCAGCAGCTCGCCCGGGGAACTCGTCACGTCCCGGCCGCCCTGGATGATCCTGTGACTTCCCTGCGAGGCGATCATGATCTGGAGTTCCTCGGGGTCCGAACGCCGGATCAGCCTGGCGGGCCGGTAGGTCTCCAATGGCGGATAGCTCAGCGCGTTGAGCCGCACCACGCCGAGATCCTGAAGGCACAGCTCCGCATGGAAGTCAGCCGCGTGGTCACTGCTGACAGCATTGGGAATCAGAGTTTTGTTCGCCATCTCGCACCAGCTCGCGAACCGCTCGGCCACGGGTAGGTCGCTCGTCCGGAAGCGAATCACCGCCATGAATCCTCCCCGCATTCCCAAGACGTCATCTTTCGAACGAACCGCGCACAGGTCAAGCACTTCGCCACAGGGCGGACAAAGCCCCCGGATATTCGGCGAACCGGGCGAGGTGCCGAGGTTCCCAGATTCATCGCGTACGGCGTGGCGCACCCGTGACATGCGACAACGCCCCTTAGAACGGCGCGGTGATCTGTTGTCGGGAGTGACTGCTACGGTCGCCGCCATGCGAAACAGTTACCTCACCTGGGACGAGGCGGCGGACCTGTTCGAGCGGCGGGGGCTGGGGGGCTGCCGAAGGAGACCTACCAGAACCTGTACGAACACGCCGACCCCGCGCAGATGACCGTCGCCGACGACTACCCCGCCGCCCGCGAGCAGCTCCACGCCGCCCTTGAAGTCTGCGCGCTCCACGAGGTCCACGCGGCCGCGCAGCGCTTCCAAGCCGCCGTCGTCACCCCGCCGCTCCACCAGGTCATCGCCAGCGGCGCCGGGGAGAACGAACTCCAGCTCATCGGCGCCGTCCTGATGCTCCGCCACTCGCTGAACCACCTCGACCAGGCGATCGGGCAACTCAACCAGCGGTTCCACATCGAGGTGACCTGACCGGACGCCTCACGCCGCGGCGGCCGGCTTCCGACCCCGCCCGCGAGGACGCAGCAGCGCGCCCGACTCCGTCAGGAGCTGGTGAACGAACCCGTACGAACGGCCCGTCGAGGACGCCGGCTCACGAATCGACTCCCCGCGGTGTACCTCCATTTGAGGTCCGCCTTCAACGCCTCGCGCGCCGGGCCCGTCACCCGCTGATGCTTCCGAGGCTCCATGATCTCCACCCCGATCAGTTCACGCGGCCGCCGCCAATCGAGCACGCAACGCATCCGGCGCCTCCCGCGTCACAGGCACCTGCTCGCCCCGCCAGATGCAGCCCTCGATCGTCGCCAGATCGTCGAAGTCTTACACGACCTCACGGCCGGGTCGTCGTCCGCCGTCCGCCCGCCCGGTCGTAACGGTCGCATTCCTCGGTCTCGGCTGGCGGGTACTCGGGGAAGATGGCGTGCCCGCGCCCGACGCAGCGCCCCAGAGCGAGCAGGCCGGGTACGGGGGTTATCACACTGATCGTTTCGAGTGATGCAGGTCTGGTGTAGAGTCCGTGCTACGGCTGGCGCGGAGCCGTCTCTGAGCCTTTCCTCCCACGGGCCGCCACGCAGGAGGAGTACGAGCGGCGGCGCGGCGGAGTGCTCGCAGCGCTGGATCGCCTCGACGCCCGCCTGGCCGACGGGCGATACCTGTTCGAGGATCGCCTCACCGAGTCCGACGTGCAGCTCTGGGTGGTCCTGGTCAGGTGGGACCTGCTGCACAATCCGCTCGCCGGGATCGGTGAACGGCCGCTGACGGACTATCCCCACCTCTGGCCGTACGCGCGGGACCTCTACCGTCTCCCTGCGTTCCGGGAGACGACCGACCTCGCCGCCTTCCGGCTCACCGGCCGGCCCGCCTACCTCGGCGACGGGCCGGTGCGGATCGCGGTCGAGCCCCGGGAGGCCGACTGGGAGGAGCCGCCCCGACCGTCCCCGCGTCGCCGCGGGGATTCGTGATTTCCTCGCCGCAGGCTGAGTGCGTCTACTGCTTCTCGGCGTAGACGAAGCGTTCGAGGTCGGACACCGGCAGCTCACGTCCCGCCGGCTCCAGGTAGCGGGCCTGGTATTCGGCGGGGCCGACCTGCTCACGCTCCGCCCAGCCGTAGTCCGCCAGCAGGCCGGCGACCTCGCCCGGAGCCAGACCGAACCGCCACAGGCGCCGCTTGACCACGAACTCCTCATACATCGCCGTCGCTCCGTGGCCGCCGCCGTCCAGGAAGTCCCGCAGCACATAGGTGAACAGCAGTCGGCTGCCCGCCGCGGCCTGGGACAAGAACGCCAACGTGCCGCGAACCGCCTCCTCGGTCAGATACTGCGTGACCGCCTCCCACACGAACACCGCCGGCCTGTCGGCCTGGAACCCGTGCTCGGCCAGCACCCCGCCCAGATCGGCGGTCTCGAAGTCGACACCGATCAGCCGCACGTGCTCCGGTACACCGCCGCGCAGTGTTCGCAGCCGCTGCCGCTTGTCCTCGACGTTCGCCGGCAGGTCCAGCTCGTAGGCATACCCGCCGGGCGGCGTCAGACGGCACGCACGGGTGTCCAGGCCGGCCCCGAGCACGACCACCTGCGTGATCCCGGCATGGAGGGCCTCTGCCACCTTGTCGTCGGCGTAACGCTTGCGGCACAGCACGCCGCCCCAGATGCCGCGTGCGCGCTGCTCCGACGCCCTGATCATCCATCGGCGTACGGCAGGCCACCGGCATGCCCGGACGACACCGCGCATGGTCACGGGCAGCAGGCCGATCGCCAGCCCGTCATCGATCAGGCGCCGGCCGGGTGGCTCGTACTGTTCGGTGGCGGCGATCACCACGGGGCCGAGCGCGGTCTGTGCCGCCGCGGGCCGTCCCTTCATGCCTCATCCCTCCGATCGGGGCCGTGCTTGCGATGGTGGCGGCGGGGCGTCGTCGAACACCTTGGCCATCCACTCGAACGTGGCGTGCGCCTGACGCACCCGCCCGGAACGGTCCTCGTCGTGGCCGGTCAGCGCCAGCCCGTCCCGGGTGATGTCCAAGAACGCGGTGATCCCGGCGACCTGCCGGCGCACCACGATCGCCCAGGCGTCCTCGGCCATCCGGTAGTAGACGGTGCGCTCGCCCCGCCGCGTCCGCGAGGTGAGGAAGCCCATGCCGGTCAGCAGCCGCAGGTTCGAGGTCAGCGACGCGCGGCTGGCGCCGATGGCGTCGCTGATCTGCCCGGCGGACTGCTCGGGCGGATCGCAGATCATCAGCCAGCCCAGCACCCGCCCGGCGATGGGCGGCACCCCGTCGCGAGCCAGGTACATGGCGATCCGTTCCACCCACTCCAGCAGCGGTTCCTGTTCGGTCACGCCCGGCCCACCTCCCTCTTACAGTCATTTCAGTATTAACTAAAATCCATGTAAGATCAAGAGCGGGTCGTCGAAGAGCTCAGTGAGGAATTACGCCGTCCCGGTCACCTTCCAGACCTGGATCCTCAACGCCGCCCCCACCGCCACCGAGGCCGCCGGGGCGACGAACGTGCTGTGGATCGGTGGCGCGCTGGCCGTCCTGGTGCTGCCGATCGCCGGCAAGGGCGCGGCGGGACGGGTCACCGGACGCGAGGCTTCCCGGAGGCGGCCGCTGTCGCGACGTCGCGGGGATAGGAGTGCCTGCCGTGGAGAAGGATGATCGCGTTCGCCACCAGGGGCGCGAGCATGATCAGAAAAGTGATCTGCAGGCCCCGCGCGCTCTTGGCGCCGCCCGAGCCGAGGACGTCGGCCAGGAATCCGAAGGTCACCGGGGCGACTGCCTCCGCACCCATTCGAAGGAACGTACGTATGCTTTCCGCGCGTCCCCAGAGCCGGAAGTGGACGACGTCGAGACGTGCGGCGTCCAGCGGGGGATTGGCGGCGGCAAGGCACCCGGCGGCGACGAGGAAGAACGGCAACGCCGTCACGGTCGACGTCGTCAGCAGAGCCGGGACGAAGAACACGGCGGTGGTCAGGTAGGCGACCGCGGGAACGATCATGCGTGCGCTGAGACGACCACGGCGAATCAGGTGGTCGGCGATCCGCCCACCGCTGAGAACGCCCGCCAGGGCGCCGAATCCGACGAGCAGGGCCGGGCCCGTGACCGCCGCCATGGTGAGACCGTATTGCCGGTTGACGAAGAGCACGCCGAAGCTTCGCAGGCCGGCGAAGAAGAAGTAGCCGACCGCGGACGCGATGATCAGCACGACGTTCGTGCGTATCCGCAGGACGTAGAGCGCCGCTTCCCACATCGACATCCGCGTGGGGTCTCGCCGCAGTATCAGCACAGGATCGGGTTCGACGCCGCGGCCCCGTAAGGCGAAGTGCACCGCATCGCTCCGGCTCGGTGACGTGCCGGCGCCCCGCTCCGCGGCCGGGAGGTGCTCCGCCGGACGCAGCTGACTCTGGCCGCCGCGCGCCGGCTCGGGAAGCTTACGCACGATCACGATCACGAGGAGGATCCCCAACAGCGCGAGCAGGTGGAACGCGGCACGCCATGACAGCAGGTGCGCCAGATTGCCACCCACCAGCAGGCCGAGTCCGACGCCGAGCATCTCTCCGCTGAGGATGAACCCGTAGACACGGGCTCGTTCACCCGGCGGGAAGAAGTCGCCGATGAGGGAGCTGAGCGTGGGCCCTGCCGTGGCCGACACGGCGCCGAGCGCCAGCCTCGACAGCAGGAGCCACTGGTACGAATCCGCCAAGCCGCTGGCCAGCATCGCCAGCACCCACAGCACGACGCTGGCGGCCAAGAGCCTGACCCGCCGTACCCGATCGGTCAGGACACCCACGGGTATCACAGCCAAGGCGGCCGAGGCCGACGACACCGCGGTCAAGGAACCGAGTTCGGTATTGGTGATGCCCAGGCTCTCCTTCAGTTCCACCGCCACCGCTCCCACGGTTCCCTTGTCCGCCGCGTCGAGCGCCAGCACGCAGGCGAGGACGGCGATGATCTGGAAGCGCGCCGGGCCTCCCACGGCACCGATCACCCACCGCACGGCCCAGTCGACCGCCGCACGCACCAAACCTCTTGGTTTCGCGGACATGCTGCTCCCTTACCGGGCTGCAGGAACGCGGACAGTCGCAGGCAGGTCAATCTCTTCGTCCACTCCCCGGCCTGGACGAGGCGTCGCACCAGTGCGGGAAACTCTGGTCACCACCTTTGCCGACATTTTGGAGCGGCATCGAGGAACCCGGGTACACGGTCCCCATATGAGGAGACCGGCCCGCAGCGCGGCCCGGTCTTCCGCATGAGCTGACGGGGGCCTCCCGCGCCTCCGCCCGGTCCCGCCGGGCGGAGGCGCGGGTCACGGACGGCAGCGGTCCGGGTCGGCGCGCAGGAAGGCGTCCCGGCCCGTCTTCACGGTCTCGTCGCCTCCCGCCCAGGCCAGCACCTGCCCGCCGCCGAGACCCGCCAGATCCGCCGCCGTGAACGGCACCCTGCCCCGCAGGTTCCGGCCGTCCACGAAGCCGTTGACGGTCGCGACGTAGGGCACGCCCTCCCGCAGCGCGGTGAGGCTGTCGTCGGTGGACCGCCAGCCCTCGGGCGGCGCCTGGAACGCCCGGATGTCCCGCACCGCCGCGCCGGCGCCGCCGTTGTGCACGCTCCAGGCCACCGTCTCGCCGCCCTCGGTGTCCTCCAGGACCGACAAGTCCCGGGCGACGTAGCCGGGGCAGCCGGCGAGCAGCAGCCTGACGCCGCCGTCCTCGGCGCGTTCGACGGCGAGGACGCCCTTGGGCGTGGGCGTGCTGTCGCACGCCGCGGCGAAGAAGGCCAGGGCGGTCAGGGCGGCGGCCGCGTACCCGGACCCCGGCCTTCTTCTGCGCGTCATCGTCGTCCTTTCCTCCTGTCGCCCTGAATTCCTAGCTGACCGGGCCCCAGTGCAGCGGCTGCCATTCGACGTAGCCGCCCCACCACAGGTTGGCCCCCACCTCGAAGCGGTTGGTGGCCACGTTGCTGCCCGTCTCCAAGTGCGATTTCGCGGTGGCCAAACCGTAGTCGACTATGTAGTCGGTGGCGCTGTAGTAATGCGACCACTGCTCGGAGTGCACCGCCTCGTGCTTTTCGAGGTTGGGCCCGTACTTGTCCGCGGTCGCACGCCCAGCGATCTTGGCGATGTCGTCCCTGGCCTGCTTCTCGTCCCGCAGCCGGCTCTCGAACTCCTTCTTCGAGTGCGGGTAGAAGTGGACGTCGCCGACCGTCATGGGCTGGTCGCCGCCCGGAGAGCCGCCGTAGCAGACGTACTGCAGGGCCCGCCGTTCACACCCCTCGCTGGCGAAGATCTCGTACGTCACCGCCAGCGTGTTCGCGCCGTTCAGGTTGTTCTGCCAGTGGAACGGGTGGATGAGCAGCGCCTTGAGCAGGTTGACGCCGTTGCCGCGGTGGACCGGCTTGCAGTAGCAGCCGCCCGCCGGAGGCTTGGGCGACGGGCCCGGGGACGGCTTCGGCGTGGGGGAGCTCTTCTTGGGCTTCTTCTTGTTCTTGTACGGGTCGACCTTGCCGGTCTTGGGGTCGTACCCGACCTTCCCCTGCTCCTTCTTCGAGCAGTACTTCAGGTCGTACTGGCAGGAGTTGGGCCGCGACCCGATCTCCTCACCCGTCGGGTCGCTGAACGTGACGGGGTTGTTGTTGCCGTACGAGTACCCGTTGAGCGACTGGGCCTGGTCGGTGGACAGCACCGGGTCCACGCTCAGGAACCTGCCGACGGCCGGGTCGTACATGCGGGCCCCCACGTAGGTGAGCCCGGTGGCGGCGTCGGCGGGCTTGCCGAGGAACCCCTTGTCGTCGGGCCACGCGCCGCCGACCGTGCTCCCGCGCGGCGCGCCGAACGGGGTCGTGAAGCGCTTGCTGATCGCCTGACCGGCCGCGTCGACCGACAGCGAGGAGGTGCCGTGCTGGTCGCCGGCGAGGAAGGAGACCGCGTTCTTCCCGCCCTGCGTGGTGCGCACCGCGATCACCTGCGTGTCGGCGGCGTAGAAGCGGCTGCCCCAGGTCGTGACGGTGCTTCCGGTCTTCTTCGAGTGGATTTCGGTGGCGCCGAGGTAGAGCACGCTCTCCCCGTCGCTCACCGCGCGGCGGATCAGCAGCCCACCGTCGGCGTCGTACAGGTAGGCCGTCTTCTGCGTGCTCTGGGTCAGGGTCGCGATGCGGCCCTGCGCGTCCCAGGTCAGCACTTGGCCGTTGCGCCCGGTCGTGTTGCCGGACTTGTCGTAGGAGTAGGTGGCGGTCGCGCCCGTGCAGGAACCGGTCACGACCGAGGTCAGGGCGTGCCGCTTGGACGTGTCGCCGTAGCAGTACGTCGAGGTGGTCGCGGTGGAGCCGGTGTAGCGGGTCTCCGTCGCCCGCAGCCCGGAGGTGTTGTAGGTGTAGGAGGTCCGGTACGGAGCCGCGCCACCCAAGGTCTTGTTCGCGCAGTCGTCGGTGGCCGGCGTCCACGCCTCGGTCAGCCGCCGCTGACCGTCGTAGGCGAAGCACTGGATGTCGCTCTGTCCGGCGCCGTCCTGGGTGGGGGTGTCGGCGATCGCGGTGACGTTGCCCGCGTCGTCGTAGCGGTAGGCCAGGTCCTGCGGCTTGACCGGCGTGGACTGGGTGGTGACGAAGGACCGCTTCAGCCGGTCGGTCCCCTCCTCGTAGGTGTTGTTGAGGAAGGTCTTCTTGGCCTCGGTGGCTCCCGACAGCCCGAGGGTGAACTGCAGGGGCTTGCCCAGCGCGTTGTAGTCGGCCTTCTGGAGGTAGTCGGTCGTGCCGGTCAGCCCGGTCACCTGCCCGGTCGGGGTGTAGGTCAGGCTGATCTTCTCCTCGGCCAATCCGGCGGCCGCGGGCTCGGTGGAGCTCTTCAGCGTGCCGTCGAGGTTGTAGTCGCTGCCGAAGGTGTAGCTGGCCTTCGCCGCCCCGGACAGGACCATCGGGTCGTTCGGGTCGATGTCGATCTCCGTGCTGGTCGCGCGGTACTGGCCGTCGTACGCGAGGATCTTCTTCGTGTACGCCTTGCCGGAGACGCCGCCGTCGTAACTGGTGGACGAGGCGAGCTGGCCCTTGACCACGGTGTCGTAGGTCCAGGCGGCGAGCTTGTTCGCGTCGGTCCGCGACCCCGACCACAGCCCGGTCTTGCGGCCGAGCTCGTCGTAGCCGTACAGCAGGACCGTGCCGTTCGCGCCGGTGACCGTGTCGGTCTGGTCGAGCGCGGTGTAGCGGACGGTGCTCGCGCCCTTGTCGGGGTCGCTGATGCCGGTCTGCCGCGCGAACAGGTCGTAGGCGTAGGACCACTTCGCGCCGTCGGGAGCGGTGACGGTCAGCTGCTTGCCGTCGGTCCGGTAGGTGAAGGACGTGGAGGTGTACCCGCTGGAGGTCAGCGCGCCCCACTGGGTGTCGGCGGGGGAGGGCGAGTTGTACTCGCGCCGTTCGACCGTGCGGTCGAGCGCGTCGGTGACGGTCCGGGTCGCCGTGCCGCCGGTCAGCGCGCTGACGGCGGTGGAGTCACCGGTGTAGGTCGTGGTGGTCGTCCACTTCTCCACGCCGTACGTCAGGAACGTGCTGCGGATCTGCCGGCCGGCGCCGTCGAAGACGATGTTCGCCTGCTTGGGCGCCTCGCCGTACTCCTCCCTGGTGTAGGTGGCGTTCGGCGTCTGCTTGGAGTCGAAGATGTCGGCGTAGGTCTCGTAGGCGAGGCCGCGCGAGTCGTAGCGGGTGTCGGTCAGGAGCCGGCCGCCGTTCGGGGTCGGCTTCTGCGTCTGCATCGGCCGCAGCAGCGAGTCGAAGATCTCATACGACCAGCTCGCCGTGGTGGACGACTTGACGGTCGAGGTGCCGATCGCGGGCGCCTTGCCCCGCTCGTACACGTAGGAGTAGGCGTAGGTGGGGGTCTGCCCGCCGTCCTTGCTGCGGTCGGGCAGCCACACGCCGGTCAGCCTGCCGAGGGCGTCGTAGGTCTGCTCGGTCTTGCCGTTGTTCGGGTCGTAGGTGCGCACCGGAAGGCCGCGCGTCCCGTCGAGGAACGTCGTCACCTTCTGCTGCTTGACGTTGGTGTCCACCTTCTTCGTGAGGACCCCGGCCCCCGTCGGCGTGTACGCCGTGGTGGCGGGGTTGCCGCCCGCGTCGGTCACGGTCAGCGGCCTGCCCAGCGTGTCGTAGGTGGTCGACTCGGTGCGCTGCCAGCCGGTCGGCGGGCGGTCGTCGCCGGTGACGGCCGACGGGTAGCCGGTGGCCCGCCCCGTCCAGGTGGCGTCGCCCTTCACCGGCTTCTGGCTCGCCGCCCAGCCGGTCGCGGCGGCGTTGTCGTACACGGTGGCCGTGTCGGACAGCACGTCGCCCGAGGTGTCGGAGCCCGCGGGCAGCGACAGGTCGGCCTCCTTCACCGAGCAGGCGCGGCCGACCACGCGGGTGCGGGAGACGAGCGAGTTCAGGCCCTTGGCGTCGTCGCGGGCATACCAGGTGCGGGTGCAGGTCTCGTCGCCGCTCTTGGCGGTGTCGCCAGTGCTGTCCTCCTTGACCGCCATGCCGTACGAGTCGTACGTCGTGGACGTGGTGACGGTGCGCCAGGTCTTGGGGACGGTCAGGTAGGTGTGCTCCGACGTCTTCCCCATGCGCACGTAGTAGGCCTCGGTGTCGGCGTACGACTTGTGCTGGGTGGCGGTCTTCGCCGACCAGGGGTCGTTGACCGTCACGTCGACAGGGTCGGCCCCGTCGTAGGTGATCTCCTCCCGGGTGAAGCCGGCGTACTGTTCGGAGTCGGTGAGGTCGGGCACGTCGAGACCGGCGACGTCGAGGCCGGGCACGGTGGCGGCGCGCCTCTTGTCGGGGTCGACCGTCCGCGGGTCTGCCGACTTGAGCAGCCGGTCGCCGTTCATGCCCTGCAGATACACCTCGACCGACTTGGTGCGGGTGCCGTCGGCGTCGCCGACGTACGTCGTGACCTTCTGGTAGCCGCGCCACAGCGACCAGGTGCGCTCGTCGGCCGGGGTGAACGGGCTGTCGTTGTAGCGCCAGCCGGGCGCGGCGTACTCGTAGGCGTACTCGACGAGCGGGTTGTGCCCGGCGGGGTCGGCGAGGTTCACCGCGAGCACGCGGTATTTGTTGAACCAGTCGATGGAGGCGTCGGTGGCGCCGTTGATGTGCCAGAACTGCGGATAGCAGGACAGCGCGTTGTCGTCCTCGGCCTTCGGCATCTTCGAGCCGCGCACGCACTCGGGCTCGTTGTAGCTGACCGTGGTGATCGCGCCGGTCTCCGAGGTGACCGTCTCGACGCGCGGCCTGGTCAGCGGCAGGATGTTGCCGCCTCCCGGCTGGGTGCCGCCGGCCACCCGGTTGGGTCGCATGGCGTAGGTGAACGAGACGGGGTCGAGCGTCAGCGGCGTGTCACCGGCCGAGCCCGTCCGCACGATCGACGTCAGCGACAGCGTCTGGTCGGCGGAGCTGCCGATGTCGCCGCCGTCCAGGTACTTCTGGGTGAACGCCCACGAGTCGACCGCCTTGTACGCGGTGCCGGACAGGACGCTCGTCTCGATCTTCACCAGGCGCTTGCGGCTGAAGAAGGCCGGGCTCTCGGCGTGGCAGTCGTCCTTGTTCGCGTCCTTCTTGCAGATGGCGTCGAAGGGGACGTCGGGCCAGTTCTCCGCGGTGTCCTTGGTGAGGCTGCCGCAGTCGGAGGCCGTGCAGCGCTCGGCGTAGGAGAAGTCCACCTTGTAGGGCGCGTCCACGGTGAACAGCGTGTCGGACCGCTGCCCATAGAGGATCTTGTCGAGGTAGCCGCCGCGGACGTAGGAGGTGGCCGCGGTGGCGGACTTGTTCTTGCGGTAGTAGTTGGTCTCCGCCGTGTACCAGTACGTCATGGCGTTGCCGTGGGTGTCCTCGGCGTAGTCGAGGTTCCACCGCCACGCCTGGGTGACGGAGCGGTCGGCGAAGGCGCCGCCCTTGTCGTAGCCGGGCTCGCCGGAGTCGTCGCCGTACACCGGGACCGTGAACACCGAGTTGGTGCGCTGGCTGCCCGCGCCGCTCAGCTTGTTCAGGCCGAAGACGTACTTGGTGCCGTCGCCGGTGATGACGGTCCAGTACTCGCCGTCGTCGTCGCCGTTGTCGGCGCCGGTGGAGTGGGTGACCGTGGAGGCGTCGTCGTTCTTCAGCCGCCACTTGCCGCTGGTGTCGTCCTTGACGAGCTCGGTGGCCTTGCCGTTGAGGACGAGCGAGGCGTTGTCGTACTTCCAGCACAGGTCGTACTGCTTGTCGTGGCCGTCCTCGCGGCAGGTGCCGAACTGGCGGTCGATGTAGGAGGTGGCTGCGGTCTCGAAGCCCTCGCCGATCGAGGTGCCCTGGTTGTTGCTGGTGGAGGTGCGCCCGTCCACGCTGCCCGAGTCGTACGACAGGTCGAGCGCGGGCGCCGGTCCCGCCGCCGGCTCCACCGGGGCGATCGGGTAGGACCAGGAGAAGGAGCCGGAGTTGCCGCCCGCCTCCCAGGTGGACGACGAGGCGAGCGGGGTGGCCGCGTAGTTGCCGCTGCCGTCCGCCGCCTCGCCTCCCTCACCGGGGGTGGCGGCGGTCACGGCCAGCACCGCCGGGGCGGCGTCGAACGCGACCGGTGCCGAGAGGGTCTGCGCCGCGGCGGCGTTGTCGGTGTCCAGCGGGGTCCACGTGCGGCATTCCTCCCGCTCCGGGGTGGTCGCGGCACAGGCGGGCAGGCGCACGAGGCGCAGCCGGCCGCTCCACCCGCCGCCGTACGCGGAGGCGAAGGCGGCGTAGCCGACGCTCAGCGTCGCGGTGCCCGGGGCCTGCGCCGACGCGGTCAGCAGCACCCCGTCCACCCCGGCCGCCTCGGCGGCGGCGCGGTCGAGCACCCGCACGCGGGCCGTCCCCGCCGCCTGCTCTGTGGAGGTGCCGGAGGCCGCGGCGGCGGGCTTCAGGCTCACCGGGAGCCCGCCCACGCTGACGCTCCGCTCGCCGCCGATCGGCACGTCGGCCTCGCCGGCGTCCGGCCACCGGGAGGCCTCGCGCTCCTTCGCGGCCCGGTCGGCGGCGGCGTCGTTGCGCGCCCTGGACGCGGCGACCCGCTCCCTGGCCTCCTTCGCCCCGCTCACGTCCATGGCCTTGACCTTGCTGGACCGTTGTTTCTGTACGGGAGGGGCGCCGGGCGGGCTCTGTGCCGTAGAGACAACGGCGGCCGAGGCCGCCGTCACCCCGACGGGTAACGAGATCACCACCGCCAGCGCGGCCACCAGGGCAGCACGAATTCCGGGCCGTCGCATGACCCAACCTCCTCAAGAGGACGAAAGAGAACCCGCAGGTAAACCGGGGTGAAGCGAGGCGGTGCGGGGACCGGCGCCGCCGGTCCCCGCACCCTCCGTCAGTCGCCGATGACGGCGTCCATCTGGTCGGAGTCGGCCATGGCTCCCGCCCACAGCCGCAGATCGGTGATCCTCGCGGGGAGGAAGTGACCCCAGGAGGTCGCGCTGAAGCCCTTGCCGGCCGCGAAGTCGCCCGACCCGGGCAGGGCGGTGTAGGCCATGTCGAGGTCGTTCTGCTCGTGGCCGACGTAGAGCCGCGCCACCCGCCCGTTCGCCGCCAGGGCGTCGTACACGCCGGTGAGGCGGACCGGGCTGTCCAGGCTGGCCGAGGTGTCGGAGCTCACCCAGGTCTTCGTGCCGTCCTTGTTGACGCGGCCGAAGCGCCAGAAGCCGACCGGGACGCTGACCTCGTTGCCGTCGTCGTCGAGCTGCGTCTCCTTGCCGGTCAGCTCGAACCACAGGCCCCACGACGACCCGTCGGCCGTACGCTGCCCGGCCACCTGGCCGACGGTTCCGATCGGCTTCGCGAGGACCTTGTCCCGGTCGAGCTCGACCTTCACCGTCACCGTGAACGAGCCGGTGTCGTCCACGACCGGGCCCGCGGTGGTGGCGGCGTCGTCCACGCCGTCGAGCACCAGGCCCTCGCCGTCCAGCGACGCCCCGCCGGCCAGCGCCAGCGCCCGGCCGTACCCCGACAGCGAGTCGGGCACCTGCGTCCCGGCGGCGCCCGCCGGGTCCCAGTCGGCCACCAGCTCCACGTCGTTGCGCCCGGACGCCGGGGACTCCGACCGCGCCTCCGTCGCGACCTCCTCCGGGGTCAGGACGCGCTGCCAGGCGGCGACCTCGTCGATCGAGCCGGGGAAGTAGAACTGGAAGATGTTGGCCCACTTGTAGCGGCCGATCTCGAACGGGCCCGTGGCCGACCACACGCCGGACACGGTGGCGGTGCCCTGCGGCACGCCGTTGACGTAGAAGCTCAGCTTCTGCGTCGCCGGGTCGTAGGTGCCGGCCAGGTGGGTCCAGACGTTCGTCCTGGACGTGTTGTTCTTGCCGCAGACCCCGTAGTACGCCTTGCCCGTCGCCTCGTCCTTCTCCTTGACGCCGAAGCAGAAGGCGCCGTAGTCCTTCTCGTGCCAGAGGAGGAAGGGGCTGTAGCCGCCGGAGCCGTCCTGCGAGAGCACGATGCCGTCGTCGCTCACCTTGTCCAGCCGCACCCAGGCGGCGACCGTGTAGGCCGACCGGGTCTCCAGCACGGGCGCGGACGTCGCCGCGTACGCCGACGTGCCGTTCAGGCTCAACCCCTTGTCGACCTTCGGGGTGGTGAGCGCCGTGCCGGCGTCGTCGTACCAGACCTCGCCGCGGCGTCCCCGGGTGTCCCGTGCGGCGCCGCCGGACAGTGTGGCGTCGTGGTGTCCGGTGCCCCGGTCGACGGCGGCGCCGGAGTCCTCGTCGAAGTGCCACCTGCCGACCGGGCCGGCGCCCGCGGCGACCAGGAAGTCGACGACCGTGGTCGCGCCGTACCTGCCGACGATGTCCTTGGCCCGGACGTAGAGGCTGTACGTCCCGGCGGCCGGCGGGGTGATCACGGCCTTGGCCGTGGCGCCCGCGATGTCGGACGACCAGGTCGAGCTGCTGGACGCGCGGTACTGGTAGGCGACGTTGTTGGAGTCACCGGACGCCGGGCCGAAGGTGACGGTCGTGCTCTGGCCAGGCCCGCCGGCGGGCGCGCAGCTCGTGGCGGTGCAGGCCGTGTACGGCGCGCCGAGCGTGACCACCGGCGCCTTCGGCGCGGTCGGATCGACCTTGAAGTAGCACCATCCGGTGGTCGAGGCGTTGGACGGCCCGGGCAACTGCTTGGTGTAGTTGCTGTAGTACGAGCGTGTCCACGAGCGGTAGCGGTACAGCACCCCTTCCGACAGCGTCGGCGTGGAGGCGGTGACCTTCACGTTGTCGCCGACGTGCCCCGTCGTCGGCCGTTCCATCGTGGTGAACGCCTCGGTCCAGGTGCCGTCGGCGTTCTTCTTGTCGACGGCCATCGCCGCCCGCAGCATCGCGCCCGACTCGCCGCCCGCGGCGGTCTGCGGAGTGGACGCCAGGGTGGGGGTGGGGCTGGAGACGATCGCGGGCGCCGACTCCTTGGTCTCGCAGACGGTGCCGGACCCGGTGACGATGCCGATGCCGGTCGGCAGCGCCGGCACTCCCACGTAGTCGACGACGAGCACGGCGTCGTTCCTGAACCGCTTCCAGGCGGAGGTGTCGCTCTCGTCGTGCGCCCGCAGCTCCAGCGTGAGCTTGGAGAACTTGCCCGCCGCGAAGTCCTTCACGGTCGGGGTCAGGTTCTCGTTCGGCTCGGCGGGGTTGTCCTTGAACTCGATCGGCGCGGTCGGCTGGTCGGGGTCGCACGCCGAGCCGCGGCCCGCCGACACGTTGCGGTCCACCATCCAGTCGAGCTCCTTGGGACGGCCCGACCAGGTGGTGGACGACGTGAAGTTGTTCGTACGGACGAGGTCGACCCACCGGGGGCTGCACTGGAACGCCCAGGGCTCGGTGACGCGGAACGCCGCGCTCAGCACCTGCTTGCCCTTGAGGCTGGCGGGGGAGAACTGGAAGTACAGCCGCTGGGTGTATCCGGGCCCGCAGTAGTAGCCGTTCCAGGTGCCGCAGTGGCCGACGCCCTCACCCTGGTTGTTGCTGCCGTTGCCCCAGTTGTACGACTTGTAGCCGTCCGAGCGCAGCAGCGTCCTGTCGGTCTCGCCCCACGTGACGGTCGGGTCGATGTAGACGGGGTAGGCCGACTCGTCCTTCTGCCGCAGCAGGCCGGCGTCGGGGACGAGCGTGAGCGTGTCCTTGCCGACCTCGATCGGGAGCTCGGCGTGCCCCGCTCCGGGGGCGGGACCGTCGGCGGCCTGCCCCTCGCCGGAAGGCACGCTCGTCTCCGGTGTCGTCTTCGGGGCCGGTGAGTCGCCCGCTGCGGGCGCGCCCTGGGGAGCGCCGCCCTTCGAGGCCGGGGTGGAGGCGGCGGAAGGGGTCGAGGAGGACGGCGCCGCGGGCGCGTCGGCCGCCCCGATCTGCCCGGCGGCGGGGTTCCCGGTGGAGTCCCACATCGCGGCGGGAGGCGAGGTGAAGACCTCGGTGGCGTTGCCGTCGGTCGCGGACATGCCGCCGTCCGCGGTCTCCTCCACCGTGAGTCCGGACGACCTGACGGCGTACCGGATCCGGGCGAGCGCCGGGTTGTCCGCGGCCTGCGGAGTCTTGACGATCAGGACCTGGCGGAAGCCCTCGGTCGTCGCGGTCATCCTCAGGTCCACGTCCGGCAGCACGTTCTGGTAGGTGGCGTTCGGACCGTCCAGCACCGGTGCGGGCAGGGTACCCGGCCAGCCCAGCGCGAGGGTCCGGCCGTCCCGGTTCATCGTGACGAGGTTCCCGCCGTCACCGCCCCCGGAGAAGGAGATGCCCACGGCGGCGGCGACCGGCCCCACGCTTCCGTCGGCGCGCCGCAGCAGCGTCGCGTCGGGTGACACCCACGCCCCGTCCTGTCCCTTGACCCGGACGGGGGTGGTCGACTGCTCCAGCCGGAAGGACTCGCCGTCCGGATTGGCGTATGTGGTGGTGAACTCGGTCCGGGCCTCGGTCACCTCGACCGGTTCCCGGATCTCCGCGGCGCGCGCCAGCGCCCGCTGCCAGCCGCTGAGCCGGCCCGCGTCGGACGCCGTCCGACCTTCCTCCGCCGCGTTCGCGGCCGGGGGTGCCCCGGTTCCCACCAGTACACCCGCCACGACCACGGCAGTGAGCGCACGCCAACGCCGCAGTCCGGGAAACCTAAACATGGGTTATCTCCCGTACGAAATCCGCAAGATCGCACACATTAAACGTTTACTGTCACCACCTGTCAATGAATTCTTTTCGCCCATAAAGGATCCAAGTCATGTTGTTAACATAAAGGGCAAATAAAGTGATATTAGGTCGGTAAGTCAGACAAGTTGACAGTGCGATGCACAGGGCGTACGTCGGCATGCCAGACCTCCGGCGTGCATGTCGTGCCGCGGAGACCGGGCACTCACGGCGAGTGACGGCAGGCCGGGCCCACGGTCGCGGAACGCGGCGCTCAAGAAGCCGGTGCGGCTGCGATCACGCCTGTCCGGCGGGGGAGCTGCTCCAGCTCTCGCTTCCGGCCAGCTCGTACGCGGCCCGGAGGACGGCCTGGGCGCGTGCCGGCACTTCGGAGGTCCGCCAGAGGATCCGCAGTTCGATGGCGGGCAGTTGGTCCAGGAGTGGCAGGGCGATCAGGGAGGCCCCCAATCGGGTGCCGGCCGACTCGGAGACCAGGGTGAAGCCGGTGCCGTCGTCGCGCAGCGGGGAGACGCGGAGGCCGGGCATGGGGTGTTCCCAGACCTCGAAGTCCTCGCCGGCCTCCCGTAGCGCCGACATGACCAGGTCGTAGGTAGGCGGGCACCAGGGCGCGCCTGAGGAAGCAGAACGTTTCGCCACGCAGGTCGCGCAGCCGCACCGCTGAGCGATCGGCCAGCGGATGCCGCGCGCCGACCACGGCGACGAGCATAAAGCCGGTATTGGACGTGCCGTCATTTGATTTTGGACACTGGACCGCCCTGAATTCCTTCGACGGCAGAGGATGGCCGGCGGTGGAGCCGACCCACGAGTACGGCCAGATCGGTGCCCTGCCCATGCACGGGGTCACGACCGGTGCGGGCGAGATGTGACCCGTGCCCATGCGTGATAGGGCGCGACTGGCGTACCCCGATCGGCTACCACCTGGCCGCCCGCCGTCCTGGGCGACAATCGTCGGCGCAGGCCGGGCCGGGCCTTTCGAGCGGGTTCTCCGGTCGCGTGAGATTCCTGGTACCTTCTTGATCGTAAGGTGCAGCGCTCGTACGCGAGCGTGTCGGGACATCCGGCCGGCACGACAGCCTCAGAGCAGGTTGTCTGGATCTCTCAGCGGAGAGTTCGCCCAGCCATGTCCTCAACCTTGTCTCCACGCGCATGGGCAGTCTTCCTGCTCGTGGTCGCCGCCGATGTGATCGACCTGCTGAGCACCACGGTGACCAACGTGGCCGCCCCCACCATCGTGCGGGACCTCGGCGCCTCCTGGTCACTGGCTCCCTGGCTCGGCGCGAGCTACACGCTCGCGATGGGCTCCCTCATGATCGTCGGCGGCCGCCTGGGGGATCGGTTCGGTTGCCGGCGACTGTTCCTCATCGGGCTGGCGGGGTTCACCCTCTGCTCGCTCGCGGACGCCTTGGCCGCCACGCCGTTCGAACTCGTGGCCTTCCGTATCGGACAGGGGGCGTTCGGCGGCCTGCTCATCCCTCAGGGGTTCGTCCTGCTGGTGCGGGTCATCCCTCGTGAGTCGATGGGCATGATGTTCGGCCTGTCCTGGCGCTCGGTGTTCCTCCTCAACGTCCTGTTCGGAGTCCTGATGCTCGCGGCAGGTCTGAGGGTCATCCCGCCCTTCGGCGGGGACGGGTCTGTCAGCGTCCGGCCGGGTGCCGCCATGACCTTGATGGCGGGTCTCGGACTGCTCCTGGCCGGACTGGTCGACGGCGGCACGAGCGAGTGGACGGCCCGGGCCCTCGTCGGCACGGCCGCCGGCGCCGTCGCGCTGGCCGCGTTCGGATGGCAGCAGGCACGCACCAGTCGCCCGTTGCTGGAACGGTCGCTGTTCGGCAATCGCGGCTTCGTGGCCGGTCTGGTCTTCGGCGCGCTGTTCTTCAGCACCGTCACGGGCGTCATGTACGTGACGGCGCTCTACTTGCAGCAGCGTCTGGGCCTGAGTCCGTTCCACGCGGCCGTGGTCACCGCGCCGGTGTTCGTCGGCATCATCGCCGCCTCGTTCACGGTGCGCAGCCGCATCGCCGCTGTTGCTTCGGCGCCGTGTTCGCGGTCGCCCTCGGCGATGTGAACGCCGCCCAGGCGGGCAGCGCCAGCGGCGTGCTCAACGCGGTGCAGCAGATCGTCAACGCGGCCGGCTCCGCCATCGTGTCGACGGTCTACCTGGCCACCGTCACGCCGAGCGTTCCTTCCAGCGGCGTTCTGCCCTGCCTGCTCCTCACCCTGGCCATCACCGCGGCATGCGCGATGAGCATCCCGCTGCTTCCCCGCCGGGGAGCGCACGCCCACTGAGCCTTCCGCGCTTCCGGAAGGCACCCGCATCCATATCCGTACCGATCACGGGAGTATTTCCATGATTCTCGTCACCGGAGGCCGCGGCGCGGTCGCCACCCACCTGCTGACCCTGCTGCTCCAGGCCGATCGCCCCGTACGCGTGGCCTCCAGCAATCCCGGACAGCTACAGGTCCCCGCCGGCGTCACGGCCGTCACCTGCGACCTCACGAATCCCGCCACCTTCCCCGCGGCTCTCGCCGGCGTCACCGAGGTCTTCCTGTACGCCGAGGCTTCGCACATCGCCGAGTTCGTCGACGCCGCCGTCACGGCCGGGGTCAAGCACGTCGTCCTGCTGTCCTCCGCCAGCGTGCTGGATCCCGACGCGGCCAGTAATCTGCTGGCCAAGTCCCATCTCGACGTCGAGACCGCACTGCTCGCCTCACCGCTCACCACCACGATCCTGCGCCCCGGCTCCTTCGCCGGCAACGCGGGCGCCTGGGCGTGGCCCATCAAGGCCGGGCGTCCGGTGAGCCTGCCCTACCCGGGCTCCCACACCGACCCCGTCCACGAACGGGACCTCGCCGACGTGGCCTTCACCGTGCTCACCGACCCACGCCACCAGGGCCGGTCCCTCCACCTGACCGGCCCGGAGAGCCTCACGTTCAGCGAACAGATCGAGCGACTCGCCGAGATCATCGGCCGGCCGATCACCGTCGACCACGTCACCCCGGAGGAATGGAAACAGGAGATGGCCGATTACATCCCCGGTCCTTACGCCGACGCCCTGCTCGACTACTGGCGGGCCAATGACGGCCGCCCCGTGCCCCTGACCGGCACCGTCGAACAGGTCACCGGCCACGCTCCTCGAACCTTTGCCACCTGGGCCCGCGACCACGCGACGGCCTTCATCGAGTAGCACCCCGCAACGGGCGCAGTAGGTCCGGATCGGGCACGTCCTCACCGGCGTGCCCATCCACCCGGCCGGCCGGCTGTTCGAGCCGACCGGCGCCCCGGCGGCCAGGCGGGCCGCCGGGGCGCGAGTCACCGGACCCCGCTCTGGCGTGGCCGCGCGGCTTTGAGCAGCGCGGCGAGCATCACGATTCCGGCGGTGACGCTCAGCCCGTGCTGGACGACGGAAACGGCCGTATATTCGGCGGTCGCGTAGCCGCCCGGCCGGATGAGAGCCCACGGGAGCTTCCACACCGCCCACGCGAACAGCGAGCCCGACGACGCGAAGGCCAACGCCATGGGGATCCACCAGGGCATCCTCGGCCGTCCTGTGGCGACCGTACGGATCGCAGCGGCACCCAAGACGGCCCAGAGCGCGGAGTTGCCGGCGAGCAGCCGTCCGTTGACGTCCATCAGGTCGCGGTGTGCGGGGGCGAGGCCGAGCGTTCCGCCCGCCGCCCAATGCGTCCATAGGAGGGCCAGCGCCGCGACCAGGATGTACAGCGCTCGCAGGTGGAATCGGCCGAGGGGCACGGGGTGGTCGCCGACGCGTCCGACGAACGCGGTCGGCCACCTTTCCCGCATGTAGATGGGGAGCGCTATGGCCAGTCCCAGGGCCATGCCCGCGAATCCGATGCCGATGAAGACCAGCTCCCAGGACGGGGCCGCATCCCCGCCGCCGGAGTCGCCGGCTCCCGCGCTTCCTCCGAGGACCGCACTGAACGGCATGTACGGGATCATCGGTATGAGGAATCCGGCTCCCGCCCAGGCGAAGAAGACCAGCGGTGACGCCGGGACGCGACGTCCCCATCGTTGCGCGAGGACCAGCCCCAGGACGATGCCGACGACCGCCATGGCGATGGTGACCGCGTTCAACAAGACCCAGTCGCCGTCGGTGAAGGTGGACGGCGTGTGCCCGAGCAGCGCGGCGACCACCCAGACGACCTTCACCGCGAGATAGAGCGACAGCGACAGGGCGGCGCCATAGCCGGCCACTACGCGCGCCGCGGTCCATCTGGCACCGACCTGGTCCGTCTCGACCGGTGTCGTGGTGCCGCTCACCGATGCTTCCAACCCGTGTCCATGGTCGAGATCCTTTCGGCGAGCGCCCGGCGTCCACTTCCCCCACGGGAACCACTCGCCTCCCCCGCACGGGGGAGCGCGCTCTGGATCAAGCGGCCGGAGCCGGGGCTCGGGCAGCCCTGAGCGCGCGACTGCTGGATCCCAGGGCGTGACGGGCGAAGCCGGGGTGCCAGAGGTCCCCGGGGCGAGGCCGGCACCGTCACGGCAGGTAGCCGTGCCAGCGATCGCCGGGCGTTTGTGTTACCGGTTGTCCTTGAGGAGCTGTTGTGTGCGGGCGAGGAATGCCTGGCGGACCTCCTCTGGGTGCAGTATCTGGAGTCGCCGGCCGAGGCTGAGCAGGTAGCGGGCCAGGCCGTCGGCGTCTGGCCCGCCGATCTCGATGATCGTGGTGTCATCGCCGTCGGGGCGGTGGACACCGACCGTTGGTGGCACCAGCCTGCGGGCCTCATCGGCCGGTACGGCCAGGCGGATGGTCACCCGCACCGGGTAGGGCCTCAGCGCGATGCCCGTGCTGACCATCTGTGCTGGATCTGGCGGGTCGGGCAGGGCGGTGGACTGCCCGGTGGTTGTGGCATCGATGATGTGATCGGCACGGAAGGTGCGCCAGTCCTGCCGCATCAGGTCGTAGGCAAGGAGATACCAGCGGCGGCCTGTGTAGACCAGACGGTAAGGATCCACCCGGCGGGTGGACGTCGATCCGGCCCTGTCGCGATAGGTCAGCTGGGTGCGTTCGCCTTGTCGGCACGCGGTGGCCAGGTCGAGCAGCAGCGCGGGGGAGATCTGGCTGTCGTCGGGTCGGGTGGTGTGGGTGAACGCGGCGTCCAACTCGCCGAGCCGGTCGGCGATCCTGGCCGGTAACACCTGGCGTAGTTTCAGCAGAGCCGACAGGGCTGCCTGGTCGCTGCCGGAGACTCCGCTGAAGGCGGCGACGCGCAGCCCGACGGCGACCGCGAGCGCCTCCTCCTCGTCGAGGATCAGTGGCGGAATGTTGGTCCCGGGCCCGAGGTGGTAGCCGCCCCATGGGCCCATCTCCGATTCGATGCCGTAGCCGAGTTCACGTAGCCGGGCGATGTCGCGGCGAACCGTCCGTTCGGCGATCTCCAGTTGGGCCGCCAGATCAGCGCATGTCCAGGACTGCCGTGTGGACAGCAAGGACAGCAGCCGCAGCAGCCGCGCCGAGGTGTTGAGCACGGACACCAGTCTGTTCGATAACCAGGACCGTTTCCGACCGGGTCATGTCGTAGCCTCTGTCGACCGACCCCCAACGGATGATCACGAGAGGCGCATAACGGTGAGCGACGAACTACTGGAACTGACCGTTACCGATGCCCGAGCCTGGCGGGAGTGGCTCGGCAAGCACCACGACAGCTCGGCAGGGGTGTGGTTGGTCCTCGCCAAGCAGAACACGACCCGGCCCACCAGCCTGACCTATGACCAGGCGCTCGACGAAGCACTGTCCTACGGCTGGATCGATGGTCAGCTGCGACGGCGGGATGAGATCACCTTCCTTCGGCGCTTCACCCCTCGCGGAAGGCAAAGCCCTTGGTCGGCGCGGAACGTTTCCATCGTCACGCGTCTGATCGGCGAGGGCCGGATGCATCCGGCCGGAATGACCGAGGTCGAACGCGCCAAGGCCGACGGCCGCTGGGACACGGCCTACGCGGGACAAGCCGACATCGAGATACCAGCCGACCTGGCCGCCGCATTGGCCGCAAACCCCCAGGCACAAGCGATGTTCGACATCCTTACCTCCCAAAACCGCTACGCCGTCCTCTATCGGATCGCGAACGCCAAACGCGCCGACACCCGAGCCCGCCGCATCACCCAGTTGGTTGAGATGCTCGCCCGCGGCGAGACGATCCACCCACAAAAGCGCGGTCTCACAGATGAAGATCGTCAATGATGTGATCGGATCGCTGCACGCCGGCCAGGCGGCTGCCGCTGCCGCTCATGCGAGGCCTACCGTCTGCCGCTCGGGTTCGATGACCGCGACGACGCGCTCTTCGTCTCGCGAGTACGGCCGGCCGATGTACTTGGTGGCCAGCTGGTCGACGATCGTCCAGGCGGCGTCGCCTTCGAGCCACTCGACGACGCGGCCGCGGACGATGACCGGCTGGAACGGGTTGTCGGGCGGGGTCAGGGAGAGCGCGACCCGCGGGTCGCGGCGCAGGTTGCGGGCCTTTCGCGACTCAGGGCCGGTGAGGAACACGATGTGGTCGCCGTACGTCCCGATCCAGACCGGGACGGTGTGGGGGGCGCCATCGGGCAGGACGCTGGCGAGGTGGGCGAGCGGGGTGCCGTCGAGCACGCGGCGCACGGTGGGGTCGAGCATCATGGTCATCTCCTGGTGTGGGTTGTCGGCGGGCTTCTGGTGGTGATCGTCGGTGAGTGACGAGGTCATCGTTCGACCTCGTAGTGGAGGTGGGTGACACCGGGCACCGGGATGGCCTCGCGGGCCGCCGCGATCGCGTCCTGCATGCCGGTGGTGACGAGGGACTGCCGCTCGCTCATCTCCGGGACCGGCCGATGGCTGAGGACGAACAGCCGGGCCGTCGGGTGGGGGCTGCCGCCTCCAAAGCCGTCGGAGTCCTCGTAGGTGTTCCGTCCCACCACGGTGGCGCCCACGCGTCCGGCGAGGGCGTCGAAGGCCCGGGCGCTGGGCTCGCTCAGCCGGAATCCGTCGAACACCTGGCTGGGCGTGTCGCCGTCGAAGTACCGGTCGAAGAGCATCGTCCCGTCGCCGAGTCCGTGCCCGGCACCGGGATCGCGACCGGTGATGTATCCGTCGACCGACATGGCGTGGGCGCTGAAGACCTTGCTCATCTCGGTGATCCTCCTTGAGTTCCTTTAAGAGACTTTAATACCATCGAGTTCCCTAAGGGAACCCCCAATTGTTAGACTGGTCTCATGCAGCGCACGAACTTCGGCGGAATGGCATGCTCGATCGCGCGCACACTCGACGTCATCGGGGAGCCCTGGTCGCCGCTGATCCTGCGTGACGTGTGGGTCGGGCTCCGCCGGTTCGAACAGATCCAGGCCGACCTCGGGATCTCACGCAAGGTGCTGACCGAGCGGCTGACCCACCTCGTCGACCAGGGTGTGCTGGAACGCCGTCCCTACGACCAGCGTCCGCGGCACGAGTACCACCTGACGCAGAAGGGCACCGAGCTGGTCGACCTGCTCATGGTCATGACCAACTGGGGCGACAAGTGGCTCGCGGGCGAGGCCGGCCCGCCGGTGCTTTACCGCCACCACGCGTGCGGTGAGGTCAGCGGTGTCGACCTGCGCTGCGCCCACTGCGGCGAGTCGATGCACGCCGGCGACGTCGACCTCATGCCGGGTCCGGGCGCGTGACATAGGTTGCAATCAGCGCAATGGGCCGCTCGCTGACCCCCTCGATGGTGAGGCCCGGCTCGACGAAACACTCGCCTTGCAGCGCGACATGCCGTTCACAGAGCCAAGGTTCGAGAACGCCAGCTCGTCGAACGACCCGACGAATCAGGAGGTGATCAGCAAGCCACGCGACACGCCGATCCACAGGTCGTGACTATTCCTCCTGCCGGGCCGGCCATGGCCTTCAAGCTGATCAAATCCGCCCAAGCCCGCTGGCGCGCGGTCAACGCACCCCACCTGGTCGCCCTCGTCCGCGCCGGAGCGGTCTTCACCAATGGGAAACTCCTCGAACGCCCTGACGACCTGGCCGCCTGACCCATCCCTCTGTCCCCGACCACAGGAGCACCACGGTGAACAGCATCATCGACAAGATCGCCTGGATCCACCTGGACAACGGCAAGATCCTCAGCACCCGATCACGAGGCAAGAACGCCTACTACATCCCCGGCGGCAAGCGCGAGCCCGGCGAAAGCGACATCGACACCCTCGTCCGCGAGATCGACGAGGAACTCTCCATCACGATCATCCCCGCCACCGCCACCCACGTGGGCACCTACCAGGCCAAAGCGCACGGCCACGCCGAGGGCATCACCGTGCAGATGACCTGCTACACCGCCGACCATCACGGCGTACCGACGCCCAGCAGCGAGATCGAAGAAATCACCTGGCTGAGCTACGCCGACCGCGACCGCGTGTCCCCGGTCGACCAGATCATCTTCGATGACCTACACCAGGCCGGACAACTTCGCTGACTCAGCAACACCCAAACCGATCCGCAGGTATTGACCATTGCTCGTGCACCACGTGCGGTGGACGTACCTCGTACTGATCGAAACACCGGCAGATCTCCCCGTCGGCCAAGTGTCCACCTCCGCCGACGGCCACTGAACTCTTGGGGAGCCCGCCCAGGCCCTCGCGGCGGCCACGACAGCCACCGTCACGTGGATTGGGGGCTTGGTACCAGAGGCAGGTGCGTCGCGGGTTTTTCCAGCCGGCAGGCGCTCTGCGCGCTCACTCGCCGTGAGAGCGTCCGCGCCTGAGCCGGAATCCAGTCCCGCCGCCGGCGGTGTAGGTCAGAAGGGGAAGGTCCGGTCCTGGTCGCGTACGGTGACCCACTGGAGCTCGCAGAACTCCTCGGCGGCGAAACCGAGCCCGAAACGGCCCCAGCCGCTGTCCTTGACGCCGCCGAACGGCATGTGCGGCTCGTCGTTGACGGGCTGGTCGTTCACGTGGACGATGCCGACGTCCAGTTTCGCCGCCAGGCGCAGGCCGCGGCGGCTGTCACCCGTGATGATCGAGGCGGCCAGGCCCAGATCCGACCGGTTGGCCCGGGCGACCGCCTCCTCGGCCGAGTCGACGGCCTCCAGGATCACGACCGGCCCGAAGGTCTCGCCGTGAGCGATCTCGGCCTTGTCTGGGACGTCGGTGAGAACGGTGGCCGGATAGCACGGCGGCCGGGGCACCCCTCCGGCCAGGACACGGGCGCCGAGTTCGACGGCTTCGTTGACGCGGCGGTCGAGGAGAGCCAGGGCCCACTCGTTGATGACCGGGCCGACGACCGTCTCCGGGTCGTGCGGGTCGCCCGTCGGCAGGGCCGCCACCTTGGCCGCGAACCGCTCGGCGAACTCCTCTGCCAGCGGGCGTTCGACGTAGACGCGCCGGGCGCACATGCACACCTGTCCCTGGTGGACGAAGGCGCCGTAGGCCGCGGCGTCCACCGCGTACCCGACCTCGGCGTCACGCGCGACGATGAGCGGGTTCTGGCCGCTGAGCTGGAGCACGACGCGCTTGAGGTGCCGCCCGGCCTTCTCGGCGAGACGCCGTCCCGTCGGCGTCGACCCGGTGAAGTTAATCCGCTTGACCAGGGGGTTCGCGAGCATCGCGTCGCCGATGTCGCCGGCTTCGCCCGGGGCGTGGGTGACGACGTTCAGCACGCCGGCGGGCAGGCCGGCCTCGTGGAGGATCTCGGCCCAGAGCGCGCCTCCGGTGTAGGGGGCTTCCTCCGAGGGTTTCAGCACGACCGTGTTGCCGAGGGCGAGCGGGCCGACGATCGCCCGTCCCGCCAGGGTGAGCGAGGCGTTCCACGGCGCGATCGCCGCGACCACGCCGACCGGGCGCCGTACGGCCATGGCCTGGGTGCCCTCGACGTCCGACGGCAGTAGTTCCCCCACGGGCCGATAGGCCAGATGGGCGGCCTGGCGCAGGAGCCTGAGTGTGAAATCGAACTGGACGTCGCCGAAGTGACGGCCGCACCCGGTCTCGTCGGCGAGGGCGTCGAGGACCTCCGCACGGCGGCCCTCCAGGATGTCGGCGGCCCGCAGGAAGATCTGCTGGCGTCGCCAGGGCGACTCCCCGGCCCAGCCGCCGAACGCCGCATGGGCGGCCTCGATCGCCCGGTGCGCGTCCTCGGCGTCGCCGGCGGCGACCTCGCAGAGCACCGCCCCGGACCACGGGGAGTGGTCGAGGTAGGTGCGGCCGGAGCCGGCGGCCACCCAGTCGCCGCCGATGAAGTGGCCGAGTCGCGCCGTGCGCCACCCGTTCCCGGCGCGCCCCGCTCCGGTCATATGGCTCGATCCTCTTCCCCACGTCGTCCGCACGGTCGAGAAAGCGTTCACGCAATCGGGCCGGCAGTCAAATGCGTTCGGATGGCTGGAACTCGGTGGCAATATGCTGACCGCCGTGATCGAAGAGGACTCTCCCCGCCGGCCCGGCCGTGTAACGGCCGATCCCTCCGCCTCGCACTCCGTCTCCCTGGAGCGCGGCCTGCGCATCCTGTCGGCCTTCACCGGGAACCGATCGGTGCTGGGGATCGCCGACCTGGCGCGCGTGGTCGGCCTGAACAAGAGCACGACGCACCGGTACGTGGCCACGCTGACGGTGCTGGAGTACCTCCAGCAGGACCCGGAGACCAAGAAATACTTCCTCGGCCCGCGTGCCGTCGACCTCGGGTTCGCGGCGATCGACTCGATGGAGCTCACCCGGGTCACCGGGCCGCTGCTGCAGGCGCTCGCCGACGAGACCGGGTTCACGGTCAGCCTGGGGCTGTGCGACGGGCCGGACGTCGTCTACGTGGACCGCCGGCGCAGCGGCCGGCGCAGCGCCCTGGCCATGGACCTCAACCTGCACGTGGGCTCCCGCCTGCCGGCGTACTGCACCTCGATGGGCAAGGTGCTGCTGGCGTACAAGGACCCGGCGGCGCTGCGGCAGATCCTCGACCACACCGACATGGCCCGCCGCGGGCCCAAGACGATCACCAACCGGGAGCAGCTGCTGGCGGCGCTGGCCAAGGTGCGCCAGAGCGGGATGGCGGTCAACGACGAGGAACTGGCCCCCGGCCTGAGGTCGTTCTCCGCGCCCGTGCGCGACCGGTCCGGCGACGTTGTGGCGGCGATCAACGTCGCGGTGTACCTGACCCTCGCGCCGACCACCGTGGACGCCCTGGCGGGGCGGCTGGAGGCGCCGCTGCGGCGCACCGCCGCCGAGATCTCCCGGCGACTCGGATACCGGCCGCAGGCGTAGCCGTTCCAGCGAAGGAATTCGCGTTCGAACATCCGGGACGCCCTGTTGCTCCTGTGTTAACGGGACCGTACGGTCGGGTCACCTTTCCGGCTTCCCCAGGGTCGGCGCCGCGGTCATCGACCGCGCGACCCCACCGACCCAGCCTTCAAGAGCACCCCCTGGTGTCCCGGCAGGGCTTCCCCATGCCCGCGGGCCCCGTACGACGCAAGGAGTCCTCGCGTGAGCGACGCTTCCGTAGGCGGCATGAACCGCCGTTCCTTCCTCAGCGCGGTGGGCCTCGGCGCCGCCGCGATCGGCGGCGCCCCGCTGCTGAGCGCCTGCGGCGGGCTGAAAGGCACGGGCACCTCGTCGTCCGACGTGCTCAAGATCGGCTACGTCAGCCCTCAGACGGGCCCGCTGGCCGGCTTCGCCACCGCCGATAACTTCGTGGTCAAGCAGATCCAGGAGGCGTTGCGGAACGGGTTCACCTCGGGCGGCAAGAAGCGCACGCTCGAGATCGTCGTCAAGGACACGCAGTCGAACCCCAACCGCGCCACCGAGGTCACCCGGCAGTTGATCAACAGCGACAAGGTCGACCTCATCGTCGGTTCCTCCACGCCCGACACCACCAACCCCGTGGCCGACCAGTGCGAGGCCAACGGCATTCCGAACGTCACCACGATCGCTCCGTGGGAGGCGTGGTTCCACGGCCGGGGCGGCAAGCCGGGCGAGGGCTTCAAATACACGACGCTGTTCTTCTTCGGCATGCAGGAGTTCGCCGACTGCTTCTTCCCCATGTGGGAGCGCATGGACGTCTCCAACAAGAACGTCGCCGCCCTGTGGCCCAACGACACCGACGCCAACGCGTTCCGCCAGGGACTCGGCCCGATGATGGAGAAGTCCGGCTATACCGTCATCGACGGCGGCGCCTACCAGGACGGCGCGACCGACTTCACCGCGCAGATCGCGAAGTTCAAGGAGTCGGACGCCGAGCTGTTCACCTGCACTCCGATCCCCCCGGACTTCCAGACCTTCTGGAAGCAGGCCCAGCAGCAGGGCTTCCGGCCGAAGCTGGCCACCGTCGCGAAGGTCATGCTGTTCCCCTCGGAGGCCGAGGCCCTCGGACAGCTCGCGAGCAACATCGCCACCGACTTCTGGTGGAGCCCCGCCCACCCCTACACCTCCGCCCTCGACGGTAAGAGCGCCAAGCAGCTCGCCGACGACTTCGCCGCGGCCACCGGCAAGCAGTGGACCCAGGCCCTCGGCTCGGTCTACTCACTGTTCGAGATCGCGATCCAGGCGTTCAAGGACGCGAGCGACCCCAAGGACCGCGACGAGGTGGCCTCCAAGCTGCGCGGCATGAAGATCAACTGCATGAGCGGGAACCTCGACTTCACCACGGGCCCGCAGCCCGGCATCGCCATCCAGCACCCGGTCGGCGGTCAGTGGCGCAAGGGCGAACGCTTCCCCTGGGACGTCGTCATCGTCGACAACACGCCGAACAAGGACGTCCCCGTCGGCGGCGACCTCAAGCCCACCGACGCCCGATGACGTCGACACTGCTGCACCTCGACGGCGTCACCAAGAGCTTCGGCAAGGTGACCGTCGCCAGGGAGATGACGCTCTCGGTACAGCCGGGCGAGGCGCTCGGGATCGTGGGGCCGAACGGAGCCGGCAAGTCCAGCCTGTTCGCCATGATCTCCGGCGACCTGCGCCCCGACAGCGGTGCCGTGTGGTTCGAGGGACGCGAGGTCACCGCCGTACCGCCGCACGCCCGCACCCGCGCCGGCATCGGCCGCACCTACCAGGTGCCGCGGCCCTTCGAGCACCTGACGGTGTTCGAGAACGTGCTGGTGTGCGGTTATCAGGGCGCCGCGCTCAAGGGCCGGGAGGCCTGGACGCACGCCATGGAGGTGCTGGAGCGTACGGGCCTGGCCGACCTGGCCAACACCCCCGCCGGACGGCTCGCGCTGCTCCAGCGCAAGCGCCTGGAGGTGGCCCGGGCCCTGGGCACGGGCCCCCGGCTGCTGCTCCTGGACGAGGTCGCCGGCGGGCTGACCGAGCCGGAGGTGCTCGAGCTCGTCGAGGTCGTGAAGCAGCTGCACGCCGAGGGTCTCGGCATCGTCTGGATCGAGCATGTCGTACACGCCCTGCTCAAGACCGTCGGCCGGATGGTCTGCCTGGCCGGCGGCGACGTGATCGCGGACGACGAGCCGATGCGGGTGCTCGCCGACCCCCGGGTGCGCGAGCTCTACCTGGGCGGCGGCCCGGAGACCGGCCTGACCGACGAGGAGGGCTCGTGACGCTGCTCTCGGTCCGTGACCTCACCGTGCACCACGGACAGCTGTGCGCCGTGGACGGCCTCAGCCTGGAGCTGGAGAAGGGCGAGGTGCTCGCCATCATCGGCGCCAACGGCGCGGGCAAGTCCACGCTGCTGCGTACCCTGGCCGGGCTGAACACCCCGACGTCGGGGTCCGTCCACCTCGGCGGTCGCGACATCACCCGCCTCCCCGCACACCGGCGGGTGTCGGAGGGGATCGCCCTCGTGCCGGAGGGACGGCGGCTGTTCCGGTCCCTGACGGTCGAGGAGAACCTGCTGACCGGCGCCTACCGGAAGCGCCCCGGCCCGTGGACGGTCGTCCGGGTCTACGAGCTGTTCCCGTGGATGGCCGACCGGCGCAGGCAGAACGCCTCGCAGCTGTCGGGCGGCGAGCAGCAGTCGGTGGCGATCGGCAGGGCGCTGCTGTCCAACCCCGACCTGCTGCTCATCGACGAGCTGTCCCTCGGCCTGGCGCCGGTGATCGTACGCCGCATCTACGAGGTCCTTCCCGGCATCGTCGGTGCGGGCACCACCGCCCTGATCGTCGAGCAGGACGTCTCGCAGGCGATGCGGGTGGCCGACCGCGTGCACTGCCTGCTGGAAGGCCGGTCCGTGCTCGAAGGGCGGCCGCGGGACCTGACCGCCGAGCAGGTCGAGCACGCGTACTTCGGCATCGGCAACACGCTCCCCACCGGGGACACGCGAGGGGGACACGACTGACATGGGCTGGCTCAACGCCGTCATCCAAGGGCTGTTGCTCGGCGGCCTCTACGCGCTGTTCGCGACCGGGTTGTCGCTGATGTTCGGCGTCATGCGGATCGTCAACCTCGCGCACGGCGACCTCGCGGTGGTGGCCTCCTTCCTGGCGCTGGCCCTGGTCAGCGGGACCGGGCTGCCGCTGTGGGTCGTGCTGGTGGTGACCGTGCCGCTGTTCGCGGTGCTCGGCTACCTGACCCAGCGGGTGCTGCTCCAGCGCAGCCTGTCCTCGGGACCGCTGGCCACCCTGCTTGTCACCTTCGGCCTGTCGATCGTGTTGCAGAACGTGCTGCTGGAGGTCTTCTCGGCGGACACCCGCACCCTCGACGGGGGATCGTTCGCCACGGGCTCCTTCGAGCTCACCGAGTCGATCTCCGTCGGCCACCTGTCGCTGGCGACGTTCCTGCTGGCCTGTGCCGTACTGGTCGGCATCCAGCTGTTCCTGTCCCGCACCGGCCTCGGCCGGATGCTGCGCGCGTCGTCCGACGACCGCGAGACCGCGAACCTCGTCGGCGCCGACAGCCGGCACGTGTACGGCATCGCGACCGCAATCGCGTTCGCGACCGTGGCGCTGGCCGGTCTGATGTTCGCGATGCGCTCGTCGTTCGACCCCGCGACCGGCCCCTCGCGGCTCATCTTCGCCTTCGAGGCGGTCGTCATCGGCGGGCTCGGATCCCTGTGGGGGACGCTGCTCGGCGGGATCGTCCTCGGCGTCACCCAGTCGCTGGGCGCGCAGATCGACCCGGCGCTGACCCTGCTCGCCGGCCACCTCGTCTTCCTCGCCGTGCTGGCCTTCCGGCCGCAGGGCCTGATCGCGGGACGGACCGCATGACCATCTCCGAGATGCTGACCTCCCGGGCCGCCGCCGCACTCGACGTGAGCCGGGCGGCCCGGTCGTCGAAGGCGTCGGCCGCCGTCATGGCGGTCGCCGTCGTGGTGCTCGCCGCGCTGCCGTTCATGGTGTTCAGCGACGTCACCGACACGCTGGTCAACCTGTTCGTGCTGGTCGCGCTGGCGAGCATGTGGAACCTGCTCGCCGGGTTCGGCGGCCTGGTGTCGGTGGGCCAGCAGGCCTACATCGGCATCGGCGCCTACAGCGTGATCGCCCTGGCCGACCTGGGCGTCCAGCCGTACCTCGCGGTGCCGCTCGCCGCGCTCACCTGTGTGCTCTTCGCGGTGCCGACGTCGTGGCTGGCGTTCCGGCTGCGCGGCGACTACTTCGCCGTCGGGACCTGGGTGATCGCCGAAGTCTACCGGTTGCTGGTCGTACGGATCGACAGCCTCGGCGGCGGCAGCGGCAAGGGCCTGACCGGGCTGTCCGGCATCGACCAGACCATGCGCGGCGCGCTGACCTACTGGGTGGCGCTCGGGCTGGCGCTGGCCACCGTCGCCGCGTGCTACCTGCTGCTGCGCGGCCGGCTCGGGCTGTCGCTGATGGCGGTGCGCGACGAGGAGACCGCCGCCAGCTCGGCCGGCATCGACGTACCGCGGGCCAAGCGGGTGGTCTACCTCGTGTCGGCCGCCGGGTGCGGCGCGGCGGGCGGGGTGATCACGGTCAGCTCGCTCAGCGTCAACCCCGACGCCATCTTCAACGTGCAGTGGTCGGCGTACATGATCTTCATCGTCGTGATCGGCGGCATCGGCTACATCGAGGGCCCGCTGCTCGGCGCGGTGATCTTCTTCGCGCTGCAGCAGCTGCTGTCCGACTATGGCTCGTGGTACCTGGTGCTCCTGGGCGCCGTCGGCATGGCAGCCGCGCTGTGGCTGCCGCGCGGCCTGTGGGGCCTGGCCCGCGACCGCACCGGGCTGAGCCTGTTCCCGGTCGGCTACTTCGTCCGGAAGCGGGACACCGATGTCGTCTCCGGCTGAGACGGCCGCCCTTACGGCGACCGCCGCCTCGGCCGCCGTCGCCCGCGGTGAACTGTCGCCCGCCGAGCTGACCGAACACATGCTGGCCAGGATCGAGGCCACCGAGCCGCACCTCAACGCGTACGCGACGGTGACGGCCGACCAGGCGCGGGCCCGGGCGGCGGCGCTCGCCGGGCAACCGGCCCGTGGTCCGCTGCACGGCCTCCCCATCGGGATCAAGGACTTGATCGACACGGCGGGAGTCCCCACCGGCTACGGATCGCCTCTCTTCACCGGCCACGTCCCGGAGCGGGACGCGAGCGCGGTGCGGAGCCTGCGCGAGGCGGGGGTGGTGATCCTCGGCAAACACACCACCCATGAGCTGGCGTGGGGCGGGCGCACCGACAGCCCGTTCTTCGGCCCCACCCACAACCCGTACCGCCGGGGGCGCATCCCCGGCGGCTCCTCCGGCGGCTCGGCGGCTTCCGTCGCCGCGGGCAGCTGCCTGGGCGCGCTCGGCTCCGACACGGCCGGCAGCGTGCGCATTCCGGCCGCGCTCAGCGGCTGCGTCGGCTTCAAGCCGAGCCGGGGCCGCATTCCGCTCGACGGCGTGCTGCCGCTGGCCCCGTCGCTCGACCACCTCGGCGTCCTGGCACGCACGGTCGACGACGCCGCGCTGCTGACGACCGGGCTCGCGGCACCGGCGGCGGCCGATCTTCCGGCGAAGCCGCGTGTGGGCTGGCTGGGTGGCTGGTTCGACGCGGTGCTCGCTCCGGAGGTCCGCGAGGCGCTGGCCGCCACCCGCAGCCGGCTGGAGGAGCACGGGCTGCGCGTGGATGACGTCGACATCCCCGGCGAGCCGCTCATGCCGCAGGCCCTGCTCGCCAGGATCGCCCGCGAGGCCGGCGCCTTCCACCGGCGTGCGTTCGAGCGGAGCCCCGAGCTGTTCGGGCCGGACATCGCCGAACTGATGCGGATGGCTCCGCCCACCGCCGAGCAGGTCGAGGCCCACGAGGCGGCCATACGCCGGTTGACCGGCGCCCTGAGCCAGGCGCTCGCCTCCTGCGACGTGCTGGCCTGCGCCACCGTGCCCGTCGTGGCTCCGCCCATCGGCACGATGACGCTGACGGCCGGGAGCCAGGAGTGGCCCGTCGAGTTCGTGCTGACCCGGCTCACCTCACCTTTCAACGCTACGGGACTGCCTGCCGTCTCGGTGCCGGTGGCGCTGGCCGGCGGACTGCCGGTCGGCCTGCAACTCGCCGGCGCCGCCATGCGCGACGAGGTCGTCCTGCACGCGGCCCGCATGGTCGAGCGGCTGACCCCGCCGCTGTCTCCTCCCGCCGTCCCTATGAGCCCCGAGGAAAGAACGTCATGAAGGTGACCGCCGCTGTCGTCGACGAACTCCACGGGCCGTTTCGCATCGAAGAACTCCACCTCGACGAGCCCGGGCAGGGCGAGGCGCTGGTGAAGATCGTCGCTGCGGGGATCTGCCACACCGACGAGATCACTCGGCACGGGGACCTGCCGATGCCGTTCCCCGGCGTGCTCGGCCACGAGGGAGCCGGGGAGGTCGTGGCCGTGGGCGAGGGCGTCACCCGCGTGCGGCCGGGCGACCACGTGGTGATCGGCTGGCCGTCGTGCGGGGCCTGCCGCAACTGCCGGGACGGCGAGCCGCGCTACTGCGCCCGCCTCGGAGAGGCCCTGTGTGGAGGCGGCCGGCTGCTCGGTCCGCGCGCCGGGCAGACGGCCCTGCGCCGCCTTGACGGCTCACCGGTGCACAGCCACTTCTTCGGGCAGTCGTCGTTCTCCACCTACTCGCTCACCTGGGCCGACGCCCTGGTCGTGGTTCCCCGGGACGCGCCGCTGGACTTGCTCGGCCCGCTCGCCTGCGGCATCTCGACAGGAGCGGGGGCGGTGTTCAACACGCTGAAGCCCGGCCCGGGGTCGAGCCTCGTGGTGTACGGGGTGGGCGCGGTCGGGCTGGCCGCCGTGATGGCCGCCCGGCTCTCCCCGGCCACGACGATCATCGCGGTCGACCGGCATCCGGCCCGCCTCGCCCTGGCCGAGGAGTTCGGCGCCACCCACACCGTCGACGTCTCCGAGGCCGACGCCGTGGCGGAGGTGCACCGGATCTGCAGTGGGCCGGCCGACTACGCCCTGGAGTGCACCGGCGTCATCTCCGTAGTACGCCAGGCGGCCGACAGCGTGGGGATGCTCGGGACCTGTGTCCTCATCGGCGGTGCGCCGGCGGGCGCGGAGTTCGGCCTCGACCACCTGTCGACGCTGTGGGGCAAGCGCATCGTCGGCGCCCTCGGCGGCAGCGGCCGCAGCGAGACGCTCATCGGCACCCTCGTCGAACTGCACCGCCAGGGACGCTTCCCATTCGACCGGCTGGTGCGGTTCTACGACCTGGCCGACATCGACACGGCACTGCAGGACAGCCGACAGGGCGACGTGCTCAAGCCCGTCCTGCGCATGAGCCACTGAGGACAACGAGGAAAGGACACCCGCTGTGGGACTTCTCGACAGCGTCGACTGGCAGGGAAACGTCTTCAAGAACGGCGAGTGGACCGCCGGACGGGGAGGCGACTACGCGGTCGTCGAACCGGCCACCGGTGAGAAACTCGGCCGGATGGGGCTGGCGACCCCCGAGGATGTCACCGAGGCGGGGGAGACGGCCACCAGGGCCCAGCGGGAGTGGGCGGCGATGCCGCACACCGCGCGCGCGGCCGTCCTGCGCAGAGCCGGAGACCTGTGGCAGCGCCACGCCGAGGAGATCAGAGACTGGAACATCCGTGAGGTCGGCGCGGTCCCGGGGATGGCCGGATTCGCGCTGCACGTGGCGGCGGAGGAGTGTTACGAGGCGGCCTCCCTGCCGGGCCGGGCGATCGGCGAGGTCCTGCCGTCGGAGCAGCCGCGGTTGTCCATGGCGCGGCGGATGCCGGCGGGCGTGGTCGCGGTGATCTCACCGTTCAACGTGCCGATCATTCTCGGCATCCGCTCGGTCGCCCCGGCGCTCGCCCTCGGCAACGCCGTCATCCTCAAGCCGGACCCCCGCACCGCCGTCACCGGCGGCACGCTGATGGCGCGCGTCTTCGAGGAGGCCGGCCTGCCTCCCGGCGTCCTGCAGATGCTGCCCGGCGGAGCCGGCGTCGGCGAGGCCCTGGTCACCGACCCGAACGTCCGGGTCATCTCGTTCACCGGCTCGACCCCCGTGGGCCGCCGTATCGGCGAGCTGGCGGGCCGGCACCTCAAGCGCGCCCATCTCGAACTTGGCGGCAACTCCGCGCTGCTCGTGCTCGACGACGCCGACGTGGACGCCGCGGTGAACCTGGCCGCCTGGGGGTCGTTCTTCCACCAGGGCCAGATCTGCATGACGACCGGCCGCCACCTGGTCTCCGCCCGGCTGTATGACGACTTCGTGGAACGGCTCGCGGCGAAGGCCGGGGCACTCCCGATCGGCGACCCGAAGTCCGGGGAGGTCGCGCTGGGACCGGTCATCGACGCGGGCCAGCGCGACAAGATCCACAGCATGGTCACGGCCAGCGTGGAGCAGGGCGCGACACTGGCGTCCGGCGGAACGTACGACGACCTCTTCTACCGGCCGACCGTGCTGGCCGACGCCCCCCTCACCGCGCCCGCCTTCGCCGATGAGGTGTTCGGTCCCGTCGCGCCGGTCACCCGTGTGTCCTCGGCCGAGGAGGCCGCCGAACTGGCCGCGGCGAGCGAGTACGGGCTCTCGCTGGGCATCGTGACACGCGACGTGATGCACGGGCTCGCCGTCGCGGAACGCATCCCGACCGGCATCGTGCACATCAACGACCAGACCGTGAACGACGAGGCCAACGCGCCATTCGGCGGCGTGCGGGCATCCGGCACAGGATCCCGGTTCGGGGGCGCCGCGGCGAACATCGAGGCGTTCACCGAGACCCGCTGGATCACCATGCGCGGCGAGCCCGCGCGCTATCCCTTCTGACAGCCTCCCCGCCACGCGGCCGGCTGGACCCCAGCCGGCCGCTTCCCACGCCATCGCCTGATGGTTGACGAGTCGGCGCTCGGGCACCGGAACACCAAGTGACCCACTCCGGCATCGGCCCCGGCGTCGACGAAGGCGTGGGAATGGGATCGGCTCGACCTGGGGCTCGTCGGCAGCCGGCTCCGGAACTGCCGGGGCCCATCCGTGCCCGCGAATCCACCCCTCCGGCCAAAGGTGGCCTGCGGCTTCCATATTTCTAGTAACTGGAAGATTCCATGTGATGTATGTTCGGATCGTGCAGGAGTCGCGTCGCGAACGCAAGAAGCGGCTGACCAGGCAGCGGATCGTCGCCGCAGCCATGAAGCTGTTCGACGAGCAGGGGTATGAGCAGACCACGGTCGCGCAGATCGCCGTGGCGGCGGACGTCGATCCCAAAACGTTCTTCAACTACTTCCGCAGCAAGGACGAGGTGGTGCTCGCCGACAACGAGCACATCTTCGACCTGCTGCTCGGGACACTCGCGGAACGACGGCCGCAGGAGGGTCCCGGCGAGTTGCTGGCGAGGATGGTCCAGGAGTACGCCGCCCGCCGCCGGCCCGCCGTGCCACGTAAGGAGCCCGAGGAGTTGTCGGCGGCGACCCGCCTGGTGCTGACGACGCCGGCGCTCCAGGCCAAGGGCCTGTACCTGATGATGGATCTTCAGCGGCGGATCGCCGGCGAGCTGATGAAGGCGTTCCCGGGCCGGTTGGATCCGATCACCGCGGCGGCGATGACCGGATCCCTGATCGGCGCCATCCAGCAGGCGAGTCTGGCGAGCGTCGAGCTCGGCCGATCCCAGGACGAGCTGTGGGAGGCCGCGCGGCATGGCCTCGGCATCGCTCTGCACGGCCTGCTCTCGGTGCGGCCGGAGACCGGCGATCCGTGACGCGCTTCCGGCGAGTCATCCGGACGAGTCATCCATCAGGCGCGACTGGCGTCCGCTGATCCGCGCCGGGCCCCTCATGAGGAAGGAACAGCCCACCATGACGGAAAGCGTGGGGCGACTCGCGCACGACGCACGACGCGTCCTGAGGCAGGGTCCTACGGCGATCAGGCAGCGGCAACGCGCCCGTCTGGCCGAGATCGTGGCCTTTGCTCGCGCCCGCTCGCCGTACTTCCGCGACTTGTACCGGGCGCTGCCGGAAGAGGTCGCCGACCCGGCGCTTCTTCCGGTCACCGACAAGAAGACGCTCATGGCCCGCTTCGACGAGTGGGTCACCGACCGGAACGTGACGCTCGAGAAGGCCCAGGCGTTCGTGGCCGACCCGGCTCTCGTGGGTGAGCGGTTCCAGGGGCGCTACCTCGTGGCCACCACCTCCGGCACCAGCGGCCTGCGGGGCATCTTCCTGCAGGACGAGCGGAGCGTGGCCGTGGGCAACTCCGTCGGACGGCGGGCCCGCGCCGGGCTGGGGGCCGGAGACGTCCTCCGCCTCCTGCGCGGCGTCGGCCGTACGGCCATCGTCTCCGCACCCGGCGGCCACTTCGCCACCGTCGCCTCGGCGGCGCGGTTCCGCCGGGACCACCCGCGACTCGGCTGGATGCTGCGAGAGTTCTCGATACACCAGCCGCTCGCGGACCTGGCCGCCGAGCTCAACCGGTACAACCCCAGCTCACTCACCGGCTTCTCCGGGATGCTCGGGCTGCTGGCCGGGGAACAGGAGGCCGGCCGCCTGCGCATCCACCCGGGGATGGTCATCGCGGGCGGTGAGGCACTGACGGCGGACAACCGCGCCCGGATCGCCCGCGCGTTCCACGCCCAGGTCCGCTCCGCCTACGCCGCCACCGAGTGCGGCTTCCTCGCGTACGGCTGCGCGCACAACTGGCTCCACGTCAACAGCGACTGGGCCGTGCTGGAGCCGGTCGACGCCGGCTACCGGCCCGTCCCGCCAGGTCAGCCGTCGCACACGGTCCTGCTGACCAACCTCGCCAACCAGGTCCAGCCGATCCTGCGCTACGACCTGGGCGACAACGTCCTGCTGCGTCCCGACCCCTGCCCGTGCGGCAGCCCCCTGCCCGCCGTCCAGGTGCAGGGTCGCGCGGCCGAAATGCTCGTCTTCCCCAGCCGCGGCGAGCACGTCGGCATCTCCCCGATGCTCTTCGGCACCCTGCTGGACCGTCTTCCCGGCATCGAGCAGTTCCAGCTCGTCCAGACCGCGTCCACCACACTGCGCGTACGCCTGAAGCTCGCGTACGGCGCCGACCCCGAGCGCGTGTGGCAGACGGTGCGCGACGAGATCGGCCGGCTGCTGACCGAGCACAAGGCCGGCCACATCACGCTCGAACGCGCCGAGGAGCCACCCGAGCAGTCGCCCGGCGGCAAATTCCGCAGGGTCGTTCCCCTGCAAAGACCCTGAACGAGACGACACGGTCCGCATGCGGCCGTACCCCCGGCGACGGCCATGGAATGGCGTCGCCGGAGGAGGCGGAACCTGGCCGAGATGGTTCTGCCGCACTTCACTGAGGATGCCAGTCCGGCCTAAAGCTCTCACGTGTGGACGTGAACGGGGCGCTCGTGGATGCGGAAGACGGGGTGCCGAGGCGCGATCCGGTGAAAGTCCGACAACGGCGCCGTCGGTCCCAGTCCCAGGTGAGGGCGCGCACCAGATGCGCCGGCAAGGTAGCGGCGCAGGATCTCGGCGCGATGCTCGGACGGGATCTCCTCGAGCAGGATCTGACACTCGCGCCCCTGACGGCGGAGCGTGGCCTTGCCGCCAGCGGCCTGGACGTTGAGCACCCAGCTCGCGTCCGGCCCGAGCATCGAGACGAGGAAGTCGGCGCCGCGGTAGTGGGTGACCGCGACCGGAACCGACGTGATGTTCCCGCTGCGGCGCCCCACCACCTTCAAGACTGCGGCATGGCGCGGTGACAGCCACCGAGCCCCATACACCAGGACATCAAGCCGGTTCATGAGCCGCATGAGCGCGTTCGGCCGCCCTCCTCGATACATCGCCCGCTTGAGTGCCGCGGCTCCGCGTGCCACAGCACGGCCGACGCTCCGCGCCACCGTGGGGCCTTTGGTCATCCCGCCCTTCTCCACAGCGCGACCGTGGCGAGACCGGGAACACACGGAAGGATCAGCAGCCAGCCCAGCAGCGGCGCCAGACCGACATCACCCGAGGTGTCCTGGACGGTCAATGCGGCGATCGCGATGCAGAGCGCGATCGAGAGCAGCCCGATCGCCAGCCAGGAAGTCCAGCGCTTGCCGGCGCGGGCCGCCCAGATCGTGCCAACCCAGCCGAGGAGTCCCAGCACCCCGACCGTGGACAGGATGACCAGATACGCGGTGACAGCGGTGTCGATCGCACCTGGCTCGTAGGCCGGATAGCTCGCCTTGATGTGGTCCGCCAAGACGGTCGTGGTGGCTCGGTCGACGAACGGAAAGAGGGCGGCGATCGCGGTGAGTCCTGCCCCGATGTACATCATCGGCAGCGCGGTCCGGTTGTGCGATCTCTGCTGCAGCCTCGTCATGGCATGGGTCCTTCCTGGTGAGTTCGGGCCGGTGGCAGGCGGGAGGCGTCAGCGCGTCATCGGGCCCGCGTGCGTGCGTGCACGGCTGCGATCAAGGTCGTCCGTTTGCCGTACTCGAACGAGACAGTCACTGTCTTCAGCAAGTGACTCTAGGGGTGTCTCGTTCGGACAGTCAATGTCTCTATGGCAGTCGCGGGCTTGAGAAAGTGGCTTTCTGATACGGTGAGCGCATGAGCGGGCTTCGTGAGCGCTGGCGACTCAAGGCCATGCGCGCCATCCAGGAACGCGCCCTCGACTTGTTCGACGAGAGAGGGTTCGGCGCCGTCACGATCGAGGAGATCGCGGCGGCGGCCGAGGTCTCGCCGTCGTCGGTGTACCGCATCTTCGGTACGAAGGAAGGGATCGTCGTCGCCGACGTCGAGTTCGACAACATGAGCCCGGAGGCGCTCGAGAGCATCCTGGACCCCGCTGATCCCATTGGGAGCCTGCTCGGAGCCGTCCGCGCCTACGAATCCCCGCCAGAAGGCACATCCGGTTCCCGCAACGAGGGCGAAGGACCTCAGGCCGACAGGAGCCCGTGGCGCAGGGTCCGTTACTTCTTCGCCGAACCATCGGTGCGCATGGCCGTCTGCGCCACGCTCGACCGCGCCGGCCAGCGGATCGCACCGCTGATCGCGGCGAGCGGAGAGGTGAGTGAAACGCAGGCTCGCGTGATCGCGAACGCCCTCGCCTTCGGCTACTTCGCCGCACTCGAGCAGTGGTACCTCGACGGCGGCAACCGCCCTATCGCCGACTACGTCGAGGAAGGCATGCGACCACTACGCGGCATCTGGAGCGCACCACACCCGTCCTCTCAGTGATCGTCTCTGCCGGTGCGCGAGCTGCGCCCGGCGCCACCCCGACTGTCGGAGGCGGTCGCCCGCTCGCGGCGTGACTCGTCACAGTTCTGCCACTCGGTGACCCCATCCGGGCCGACGCACCCGCAGTCACCTCCGGAAGGGAACCGACACCCACCGGGGACCTTCCGGCATGACCTTGCAAGCGGGTGGGGGAGCGAGGCGCCGTGGGCGAGGCGCGGTCGCGGTCGGGGCGCTGCGGCGGCGGAGCGGCTGTTCCCGCCGTGCGTTTCGACGGGCAAGGGGCCGCGACGCGGGTCTGCCGGCAGTTGGGGCCGGGCACCACGGGCGCGCCGGCCCGCCACGGTGGGTATGCCAAGCGTCTCGTGTCGGGTCCGCCGGGGCGTCAGCGCGCCAGGCCGGGCGTGAGCTCGTCGGCCACCGGCCGGGTGACCTTCCGGCCGATCAGCGCCATGAGCTTGCGCGGCCGGCGCGGCATGAGGTGAGCCATCATCAGCGTGCCCCGGCCCGGTGCCACGTAGCCGCGGTCACGGTCGAATGCCCGCAGGGCCGAGGTGACGACCTGGTCAGGTGTGGTCATCTTGGCCCCGATGGCGGCCTTCCTGGTGCCGATCCGGTCGAAGAACGCCGTCTCGACCGGCCCGGGCGTGACGGCGAGCACCTTCACGCCGCTGCCGCGCAGTTCGCTCCACAGCGCGAGGCTGAAGTTGAGCACGAAGGTCTTGGACGAGCCGTAGGTGGCGAAATACGGGGTGATGTTGAAGCCGGCCGTGGATCCCACGTTGATCACCCCGCCGGCGCCCCGCCCGAGCATCCCGGGCACGAACGCGTGGGTCAGTCCCACCAGCGCGACGACGTTGACCATGAGCTCCTGGTGCTCGCGTTCGGGGGCGATCTGGGCGAAGTGGCCGGCCGTGCCGAAGCCCGCGTTGTTGACGAGCAGATCCACGGTGAGTTCGCGGGCGGCGACCTCCTCGGCGACCCGCGTGGCCGCGTCGGGGGCGGACAGGTCCTGGACGAGCACCTCGGCCCGCACGCCATGGTCGCGGCGCACCTCGGCCGCGAGCGCTTCAAGCGCCGGCGCGGACCTGGCGACCAGGACGACGTCGTGGCCGCGGGCGGCGAGCCGGCGCGCGAACTCGGCGCCGATGCCGGAGGAAGCTCCGGTGACGAGGGCGGTTCCCTGAGAAGTCATGAGAGGAAAGGTAGCAGATCCTCATATATCTGCAACAAATAGTCTCAGCTATTGCCGGTACTGTCTCCTGTGTGGGACACAACAGGCCGCTGAGGGCGGACGCCGAACGCAGCATGCGAGCGATCATGGCGGCGGCGGAAGAGGTGCTGAGCGGTAACCCGCTGGCCACGATGGAGCAGGTCGCCGAGGCGGCGGGCGTGGCCAGGGCCACCGTGCACCGCAGGTTCGCCAGCCGCGAGGCGTTGATCGAGGCCATGGAGGTGGCCGCGTGGCGGGAAATCCAGGAGGCGGTGCTCGCCGCCCGCCCGCACACCGCTCCTGCATTGGTGGCGCTGCACCAGGCCACCGCCAACATCGTGCAGATCAAGCTCGGCTGGCGCTTCACCCTGGCCCGCGAGCTGCCGCTCAGCCAAGAGGCCCAGGCTGTGCAGGCCGAGGTGATGAAGGTGTGCGAGGCCGTCTTCGACAAGCTGCTGGGCCCCGACGCCGACATCGTGTGGGCCAGGCAGGTCTATCTTGCGCTGCTGGGGGAGGCCGCGCGCGCCGCGCTCCCGGACTCCGATCCCGACGCGCTGGCCACGAAGGTGATCGACACCGTCATGCACGGCGTCTCAGGGCGCACCTGACGGTTCTGGCGGTTATCGACCACCGCCGCAGGCCGAGATGCCGGGGGCGCTAACGTCGGAGGGCCGTCAAGGGAAAGGTGCCCATGAAGCCCGCAGACCCATCCTCCCCGCCTGTCCGCCGCCTCGGCCTCGGCGACGTGCCCCACTGCCTCGACCTGGCGCAGGACCGCTCCTGGCCAAGGGAGGAGCGCAAGTGGCGGCTCCTGCTGGAGAACGGCGAGGGTTTCGGCATCGACGCCCCGGACGGCGGCGGCCTGGCGGGGACCGTCGTCCTCACCCGGTACGGCAGGACGGCGGCCGCGGTCGGCATGATGCTCGTGGCCTCCCGCTACAACGGGCAGGGGCTGGGACGCCGTCTCATGAACCATGTCCTGGCGGAGGTTGGCGACGCGACCCTGTTCCTGTGCGCGACGGAATACGGCCGGCCCCTCTACGAGAAGCTGGGCTTCGAGACGGTCGGCGTGGTCGAGGCCTGGGTCGGCCGCTTCGACGCCGGCGACGGCCCGCACGGCGGGTCGAGTCCCCAGCGGAAGCACTCACGGCTCGCCGAGCCCGGGCGGGACCTGGCCGCGCTGTGCGCCCTCGACATCGAGGTCTTCGGGGCCGATCGGTCGCGCCTGCTGGCCCGTCTGTTCGCCTTCGCCGAGCAGGTCCGGGTCGTCGAGCGGGACGGCGAGATCACCGGCTACGGGGCGGCCTGGCGGAGCGGCGACAAACTGTTCGTCGGGCCGGTCGTCGCGGAGGACGACGAGACCGCCCGCGCCCTCGTCACGGACCTGGCCGGGGGCGCGGACGTACGGATCAGGATTGACCTTCACCACCACCACCACCAGGAGTTGACCTCGTGGATCGCCGGGCGCGGCGTGGCGCAGGCCTCCACGACGTCGTTCATGGTCCACGGTGGGCGGGCGCTCCCCGGCGACCGGTCTCGTCTCGTCGCGTCGTTCATGTCGGCGCTCGGCTGAGCACCGAGAGGCCGCCGTCCAAGCAGCGGGTGCAGCGGATCGCCGGCTCGGCGCCGGACCAGTCGGAGAAGGCGCTGACGTTGCGCGTCTCCTCACGGATCGCCGACGGCGGCTGCCGTCGGCCAGGGCGGCGATGCGCTGCCCGGCGGTGGGGGAGGCGGTGCCGGCTCGGGTGTACCGGTCGCGGCCGGTGATGCCGATGGCGGCGGCATCACCGGCGTACGACCGTGTCAGGGTTGGGCGTCGAGCCACTGCTGGAAGGTGGGGCCGGCGAGCTTGGCGTGAGCGCTGGGCAGGAACCCGCCGCTGGCGGCGATCTCGGCATCGGGCATGCCGGAGCCGTCGACGCCGACGACCTTGATGCCTCGGCGGGCGCCGAGAAGTCCGGCCGCCTCGGCCATGATCTCCTTGCGGGGCCCGGCGATTTCGGGGATCGGCGTTCCGGGAGCGGGCTGGGCGGGCGCGCCGGGGTCGGTGGCCAGGTCGACCACTTCCTCGGCCACGGTGCGGCAGGCCACGAGCTGGGCGGGCAAGGCCGGGATGTAGGCGACGTCGCCCTGCTGCCAGTCCAGGAGCTGACCGACGAATTCGTGGAACTGCGCGGCCCGCAGAATGCGAGCGGGCAGCGGGCCGGACAGGTTGGCCTCCTCGTGCACCTGCTGGGCGGCGATGAAACCGGCGGTGGCCTTGTCTGAGCCGATGATGGATACGGCGACGATCTGGCCGGCTCCTGCCTTCTGGCCGAACTCGTGCAGATTGCGGTCGCGGTGCGGAAGAACTCCGTGGCTGACTCCTGGTCGGAGGCGTGCCACGACGCGACGTCGACGACGACATCGACCCCGGTGAGGGCCTCGACCAGGCCCTCACCGGTGATGATGTCCACGCCGGTGGCTCGGGACATCGGCACGACCTGGTGTCCTCGTTCGGCGAGGACCTCGACGACGTGGAGTCCCAGCCGGCCGGTTGCTCCTGCCACTGCGAACTTTTCGGCGCTCATGTTCCATGCCTTTCTTGGGCTGGGGGTTGGGTATCGCGACCGCAGGCCCTTCCGCTTGGTCGTCGGGTGGGTCGTCGTGGGTGTGGACATGGTGAGGTCTTCCCTTCTCAAGATCAACTCGTGGTGTCGCGTGTCGTACGGATCGTTCGCGCGGCGTCCCTGGACGAACACCAGACGCCGGCGACCCGGCCCCTGTGACAGCCGCGGTCCTGTGACATGGGCCACCGATCCTGGGCTGTCACAAAGCGGTGGGGACCGGCGTCTACTGCGTGTGGCAGGACCCGGAGAGAACAGGCAGGAGCCAGGCATGAGCCAGCGCAGCGAACGACGGACGCGGCCGAGCCGCTCGACCGTGCCGACCGCGTGAACTCGGCCACCGAGGCGTTCGTCGCCCACCGCAACCTGCTGTTCACCGTCGCCTACGAGATGCTCGGCTCGGCCGCCGACGCCGAGGACGTCCTGCAGGAGGCCTGGCTGCGCTGGGTGGACGTCGATCTGGCCACCGTGCGGGAGCAGCGTGCGTACCTGATTCGGATCGTCACCCGGCAGGCGCTGGACCGGTTGCGTACGCTCGGCCGGCGCAGGAAGTCCTACGTCGGGCCGTGGTTGCCCGAGCCGTTGCTGACCGCGCCGGATGTGGCCGAGGACGTCGAGCTGGCCGACAGCGTCTCGATGGCGATGCTGCTGGTGCTGGAGACGCTTGCTGCCGACCGAGCGGGCCGTGTTCGTGCTGCGCGAGGTGTTCGACCTCGACTACGACGAGATCGCCGAGGCCGTCGGCAAGAGCCAGTCCGCGGTCCGCCAGATCGCCCACCGCGCACGGGCCCACGTCGCCGCCCGCCGGCCCCGCGGCATCGCCTCCCCGGCCGAGACCCGAGCCGCACTCGGGGCCTTTCAACGAGCGGTCGAAACCGGCGACCTGCAGAGCCTGCTCGACATCCTCGCACCCGACGTCGTCGCCCTGAGCGACGGCGGTGGAATCAAACACGCCCTGCTTCGGCCGATCGTGGGGGTCGGCGCTGTGGCTCGCCTGCTGGCCGTCGGCTGGTGGAAGCGCGACGCCGAAAGGTCGGTCGAGCTGGTACAGATCAATGGCGCCCCGGGGCTGCTCGTCCGAGTCAACGGGGAGATCGACGGCGTGGTGGCGGTGCGGCTCGAGAACGGCTACGTCACCGGCGCGTATCACGTGCGCAATCCCGAGAAGCTGTCGCGGGTGGAGCGGGAGACCGCCGTGAGCCGACGATGCGGCGCGACCATGGGGGTATGACGACTGCCGAGAAGTACGCCGAGTTCGCCGCGCGAGAGGCGCACGAAGTGTCGCCGACATACGAGCGTCTGGCCCGCGCGGTCTCCCGCGACGAGGAGGTGCTCGCACTGCTCGGCACGCTCCCGCCCGTCAAGCGGCAGCCGAACCTGCTGTTCGGCGTCGTACGGTTCCTCGGCGGCCCGGTCGAGGATCCGGCCGCGTTCCACGACTACACGGTGGGGAACTGGTCGGCGATCGAGGCGGAGATGCGCACCAGGGCCACGCAGACGAACGAGGCCGGTCGGTGCGCCGTACTGCTTCCAGTGCTCGCCGCGCTGCCGCAGCCGCTCGCGCTGCTGGAGGTCGGCGCGGCCGCCGGGCTGTGCCTCTACCCCGACAGATACGCCTACTGCTACGGCGACCACAGGATCGGCTCCGGCGAACCGGTCCTTGAGTGCGAGGCGACCGGAGTGGCGCCGCCGGCCTCCGTACCCGATGTGGTGTGGCGGGCGGGCCTGGATCTGAGCCCGCTCGACGTGACGGATTCCGCGGACGTCGCGTGGCTCGCCGCCCTCATCTGGCCGGAGCACGAGCACCGCCGTGCCCGGCTTCGGGCTGCGGCGGCCATCGCCGCGGCCGAGCCGCCGCTGCTCATGCGCGGTGACCTGGTGGACGACTTGCCGGCGCTGGCCGCGCAGGCGCCGACCGGCGCGACGCTGGTGGTGTTCCACACCTCCGTGCTGTACCAGGTCCCGAAGCCGCGGCGGGAGGCGTTCGCCGAGGTGGTACGCGGGCTGCCCGGGCACTGGATCGCGAACGAAGCCCCAGACGTGCTGCCGTACGACGCACTGCCGGACCCGCCCGGCGCGGCGCTGCACAATGTGCTCGTGCTGGACGGCACGCCGCTCGCCTGGACTCGGTCGCACGGGCAGGCGATCATCTGGTTCGCGTAAGGCTGCGGCCACCACGGTGGCAGGTCGGACAGATCGCACAGCGCCGACGGCGCTATGCTGCTGTGCCGTGCAGGAGACGCGCCTCGACACTGTTCGCATCCGGGCGGCTCGCCGGATGATCGACCCGATTTTTCTCGACACTCCGCTGTACCGCTGCGAGGCGCTGGAGCCCGACCTCGGGTGCACGGTGAGCATCAAGCTCGAAACGGCGAACCCGGTCCGCAGTTTCAAGGCACGTGGCACCGAGGTGGTCGCGAGCCTGCTCGCCGGCAACGGCTCGGGAGCCGTGGTGTGCGCCAGCGCGGGCAACCTTGGCCAGGCCCTCGCCTGGTCCGGTCGCGGCCGGGGGCTCGACGTCACCGTCGTGGCATCCCGCTTCGCGCCTGCTGCCAAGCTTGATCGCATCCGCGCATTGGGCGCCAGGCTGGAGCTGGTGGACGGCGACTTCGACATGGCTCGCGAGCGGGCGGCGGCTATCGCGCGCTACGACGGCATCCGGCTGGTCGAAGACAGCCTGGACATCGAGACCTGCGAGGGCGCGGCGACCATCGGCCTGGAACTGGTGGACAGCGTGCCGTCGTTCGACGCGGTCCTGATCGCCCTCGGCGGTGGGGCGCTGGCCACCGGTGTGGGGCATGTGGTGAAGGCCGTGGCGCCCGAAGTCGAGGTGATCTGCGTCCAGCCGCTGGGCGCGCCGGCGATGACACACTCGTGGCGCCAACGGCGCGTCGTCACCACCGACACGACCGACACCATCGCCGACGGCGTCGCCGGCCGGTGTCCCATCCCGGCCGTGCTGGACGACCTCCTCCTGGTCGCCGACGACGCCGTCCTGGTCCAGGAGGCGTCGATCATCGCCGGTATGCGGATGCTCCTCCACCACGCCGGCCTCGTCGTCGAACCGTCGGCCGCGCTCGGCGTCGCGGCGATCCTCGAAGACCGCGACCGCTTCGCCGGCCGGCACGTCGTCACCATCGTGTGCGGCAGCAACGTCGACGTGGACGCCTATCACCGCTGGGTCGGTGCGGCTCCCATCCACAGGTCCTGACAATCGCCCGTGCACGCAGCTCCTCCCTGCTGATCTTCCGTCGCCGTCGTCCCACCCGTCGGCTGAGCGCGGCCCCCGATCATCGCCGCCGCAGGACGTGTGAGACGATGATCGGCCCCGGACGGTGGCGCCGGGATGCACGGTGACGGGACACCGACGGAGGGGCTTCGCGGTATGGCTGTCATTCATCGCACCACCTTGACGCCCAGCAAAATGGAGCTGCTCACGTCGTGGCTTCCTGCCCAAGCCTGGTACGAAGGCGGGGGGCGGCCGGAGCTGACCAAGGCCGGAGGCTTCCGGCTCGACGACCCGCAGGGCGAGGTCGGGATCGAGTTCATGGTGGTCACCGACGTGTCCGGCGAACGGCCGGTCTCCTATCATGTGCCGCTCACCTACCGAGGGGCGCCGCTGGAGGGAGCCGATCACGCTCTCGTCGGGACGGGGGAGCACGGCGTCCTTGGACGGCGGTGGATCTATGACGGGACCCACGATCCGGTCCTCGCCGCGCAACTCCACGCCCTGTTCCAGGGTGACGCCGAGCCGCAGGCCCAGAGCGTGAGCAACACCCCCGACCCCTCGGTCGCCAGGAGCTTCACGGGAGCCGCCGCGCCGAACCCGGTCCGGTTGACGGCCGTGGCCGACGCGCCGCACGCCACCGACATCGTCGTGGACGCCGCCACAGCCGACGGCGGCCGGGACGGACGGCTGACCATGCGGGTGGCCCGAGTCCTGCGGCCAGGCGACGGGGACGTCGCGGGGACCCGGGGGCACGTCACGGCCGGTTGGCGGCTGCCGGACGGGGCCGAGGTCCGCGGCGTGTTCGCCGTCATCGCGGACGCGCCCCGCTGATCGTGACTCGCGAAGAGCCGTCCGACCGCCGGGTGAGCTCTTGCGCGCGGGCGTCGTCGCCGTCGCGGTGATCGACCGCCTCGTCCTCGCCCCAGGAGACGCCCCAGGAGACGCCCCAGGAGACGCCTCAGGAGACGCCGCGGGGGAGGCGGTCAGGAACCCGGCGTCCTGACGCACGTCGTGGCGGCGAGAGCCGTGGCCGCCGCGGACCGCAGCGCCGCGTCGTCGTCCTCCTCCGAGGCCCAGGCGACGTGCCCGTCGGGACGGATCAGCGCGGCTCGGACCCGCCGCCATCCGGCCCGGGACTCGGCCGGCCCGTCCACACGTACGGTCAGTCCCGGGGGCATGGGCAGCGCCGGGGACGCGGTCGCCCGGCCGGGGAGGGCGCGGCCCGCTCCCGTGAGGTCGAGCAGCACGTAGTGCCCGGGGGCTAGCAGCGCGAACAGCCCCGGCCCGTCTGACATCCGCAGGTCCGGGGCCCGTGTCCCCACGAGCGGGTGATCATCGGCGTCCCGTCCGTACGACACGCCGATGCCGGAGACCTGCTCCGCCAGGAAGCGGGAGAACTCCGGCACCCGCGCGATGGCGTCGTCCAGGACCGACCGCAGGGCGAGAGTCTCGGGCGTGAACGACGTCATGAGCGAGGTCTGCCCCCGGGTCAGGCGCAGTGTGGCGGCGCCGACCGCGTGTCTTTCCGCGTGGTAGCTGTCCAGCAGCCCGTCGGGTGCCCATCCCCGCACCGTGGCGGCCAGCTTCCAGCCGAGGTTCCACGCGTCCTGCACGCCGAGGTTCAGGCCCATGCCCCCGGCGGGGAACAGGCGGTGCGCGGCGTCTCCGGCCAGGAGGACGCGGCCGCTGCGATACCGGTCGGCCAGGCACGAGGTGGATCCCGTGCCGGACGCCCAGACCGGGTCGCGCAGGCCGAAGTCGGTGCCGGCGACGGCCACGAGCCAGGCGCGCAGGTCCTTCTCCGTCGGGTGGCCCCCGAACGCGACCCGAGCGACGCCGGCCACCCGGTGGAGACCGGGTCCGATGGGCACGACCAGCACCTGACCGGCCTCGCCGGTCCTCTGGAAGTACGGCACAGCCGGAGGCTCGTCGAGCGTCACGTCGGCGACCCAGGCGTACGCGGTGGAGTCGGTGCCCGGGAAGCCGATCCCGGCGGCCGAGCGGACCGGGCTGCCCACCCCGTCACAGCCGACGAGGAAGCCCGTCTCCACGGTGCAGGGCCCTCCGGGGCCCTCGGCGCGCACCACGACCCGGTCCGCCTCCTGGGTCAGTGCGGTGAATGCGTGCCCGCGCCGGATGTCCACCCCCAGGTCGCGGGCGTAGCCCTCGGTCAGCTCCTCGACCTTCGGCTGCGCGAGCAGGAGGACGTACGGGAAGGGGGTGTCGAGCGTCCCGTAGTCCATCCGATGGTCGAGGAGACCGAAATGCGAGTCGGGCACCCGCGTGCCCTGTGCGACGAACGACTCGCCGACGCCGCGCGACGCCCACAACTCCATGGTGCGGGGGTGGATCGTGAAGCCCTTGGAGTGCGGGTCGCGTTCCGCCCGCCTCTCCAGGACCGTGACCTCGACCCCCGCGAGACGTAACTCCGCCGCGAGCCACAGCCCGGTGGGGCCGCCTCCGACGATGACGACTTCTCCCATGTGCCTCTCCCGAGAACGATCCGCCGACCGTGGTCTTCGGTGCGAGGACGGTGGACCGCGCGTGCAGCGCCCGCCCCTCGTCGCGTCGTCATCCTCTCCCGGCCGAGGGGACGGCGCCAGCCGGCGAGGCCCCCGCTATCGGTGGGGGCGCCGCAGGACGCGGACCTGCCGGGGAGCCAGGGTGGTGTCCGGGGCCAGGGCGGGGCCGTGCAGGGGGTCGCCGGGGATCCCGGACAGGTCGACGTGCCGGTCCGTACGGTTGATCAGGAACCAGTAGTCGTCCGTTCCGTCGGTGCGTACGGCGACGTCGACCAGGCCGCGGGCTTCGAGGGGCAGCTCCGAGGAGAGCTCGGCGACGTCCAGCAGGTGGGGAAGGACGACCCCGAGACCGTCCGGGCCGAGGCGGGTGGAGACGTACGACGCCGATCCCGCTCCCGTACGGCGCGTGGTGACGGCGGGACGGCCCGCGTGGTCGCCGGACTTGTACGTCGCCAGCACCTCGGTCGCCGGGTCGGCGAGGTCGATCCGGTCGGTCCACAGGGTGCCGGACACGCCGAGGTCGAGGTCGACGGCGTCGCCGTCCAGCAGGGGGCCGAACTCCTCGATGCGGATGCCGAGCAGGTCGCGCAGGGCCCCGGGGTAGCCGCCGAGCCAGACGTGGTCGTTCTCGTCGACGATGCCGGAGAAGTAGGTGGCGACGAGGTGCCCGCCGGAGGCGACGTAGTCCTCCAGCCTGCGGGCGAGTGTGCCGGGCACGACGTGCAGGATCGGCGCCACGAGCAGCCGGTAGCCGGTGAGGTCGTCGCCCACGTCGATCACGTCCACCCGGACGCCCGCGTCGAGGAGCGCGGTGTACCAGTCGAGGGCCTCCTGGCGGTAGCGCAGCAGGGAGGTGGGGTGGGAGTCGAGCTCGCTGGTCCACCAGGAGTCCCAGTCGAACACGATCGCCACCGGGGCGCGCAGCCGCCGGGTGCCCGCGACCGGCGCGAGGGCGGCCAGTGTGGCGCCCAGGTCGGCGACCGACCGGAACACGTCGCTGTCGGTGCCCGCGTGGGGGACCATCGACGAGTGGTACTTCTCGGCTCCGCCCGCCGACTGCCGCCACTGGAAGAAGCAGACCGCGTCGGCGCCGTAGGCGACGTGGGTGAGGGAGTCGTGGGCCAGGCCGCCGGGCTTCTTGGCGAGGTTGACCGGCTGCCAGTTGACCGCGCTGGTGGAGTGCTCCATCAGATACCACGGCCGGCCGCCGGCGAGCGAGCCGGTGAGGTTCGCCGAGAAGGACAGCTCGTCCTGGGCCTGGGGACCGGTCAGCAGGTAGTGGTCGTTGGAGACGAAGTCGACCTCGCCGGCCCAGTCGGCGTAGTCCATGCCCTTGGTCTCGCCCATGACCATGAAGTTCGTGGTCACGGGGATGTCCGGTGTCAGCCCGCGCAGGACGTCCCGTTCCGCGCGCAGGTAGTCCTTCAGCGCGTCGGAGGAGAACCGCTTGAAGTCCAGTTGCTGGGTCGGGTTGGGGTAGGAGGCGGCCAGGCGCGGCGGCAGGATCTGCGACCAGTCGCTGTAGCGCTGGGACCAGAACGAGGTCGCCCAGGCGCGGTTCAGCTCGTCCAGCGTGCCGTATCGTGCGCGCAGCCACTCACGGAAGGCGGCCGCGGCGTCGTCGGAGAAGTCGTAGACGTTGTGGCAGCCGAGTTCGTTGTTGACGTGCCAGGCGGCGAGGGCGGGGTGGCCGCCGTACCGCTCGGCGAGGGCCCGGGTCAGCCGCAGCGCGTGCTCGCGGAAGACGGGCGAGGTCGGCCGCCAGTGCTGCCGAGCCCCCGGCCACACCGTGTGGCCGTGCTGGTCCACGGGGAGGATCTCCGGGTGCTCCGCGGTCAGCCACGGCGGCGGCGAGGCCGTCGCCGTGGCCAGATCGACCGCGATGCCGTGGGTGTGCAGCAGGTCCATCGCCTCGTCGAGCCAGTCGAAGTCCCAGACGTCCTCGCTCGGCTGGATCCGCGCCCACGAGAAGATCGCCAAGGAGACGATGTTCACCCCGGCCGCCCGCATCTCGCGCATGTCCTCGTCCCAGACCTCCCGGGGCCACTGCTCGGGGTTGTAGTCGGCCCCGAACCCCAGGCGGGCCCGTCCGGGGTCGGACGGCCAGCGCACCCAACGGTGTCGGTCAGCGTTCACAACGACTCCTTCAAGTGATGATTACGTGGTCTTCCATTGCTGGTTGGCGCCGCCGTTGCAGGTCCACAGGATGACCGGCGTGCCGTTGGCGGTGCGGGCCTGGTTGACGTCCAGGCACAGGCCGGACTGGCGGCCGGTGACGGTGCCGTTGGAGTTGAGGGTCCACTGCTGGTTGGCGCCGCCGTTGCAGTCCCAGATGTCCACGACGGTGCCCGTGGCGGTGCCCTGGCCGTACGCGTCCAGGCACTTGTTTCCGTAGACGCGCAGCTCACCGGAGGCGGTGGCGGTCCACTGCTGGTTGGCGCCGCCGTTGCAGTCGTAGATCGTCACCTGGGTCCCGTTGGTCTGGGAGGAGCCGGGGACGTCCAGGCACCGGTTGGAGGCCACGCCGCGCAGCACGGAGGCGCCCCCGGAGCCGGAGCCCCAGGCGTACCTGACCCGGTCGACACCGCTGCTGTTGGGGGTGCTCAGCGTGAGGTTGACGCCGCTGCCCTGCAGCGTCTGCAGGGTGTAGGGGTCGCCGTTGCGCAGGCCCGGCCAGTAGATCGCGCCCATGCCGAGGGAGCGGATCGTGTCGGTGTCCGCGCGCAGGTAGCGCACGAAGTTGTCGGTGCTGCTCGCGTCGTTGTAGTTCAGGCCCGTCGTCATCGGCGCGCCCATCTCGTCGACGACCGTGCGGGACGCGCACGAGCCGATCCGGTTCCTGAAGTCGGTGATCCAGTCGGCGTAGGTGTGGGTGCCCCAGAAGCCGTAGTGGTGCAGCGACAGGTAGGTGCCGTTCAGCCGGCTGTCGGCGCACACGGAGGTGACGTTGTCGTTGTAGCCGGTGCCGCTGACGAAGATCCGGTTCTTCGGGATCGAGGGGTGGGCGCTGATCCAGCCGGCGGCGACGTCCGCCCACGCCGACTGGCCGTAGCCGAACGGCTCGTTCATCGGCTCGAAGTAGACCAGGCTGTCGCCGCCGTACTTGGCGGTGATGGTGTTCCACATCGAGGTCCACGCCGCGACGTCGTCGATCTTGCCGTCCTTGGCGGAGGTGCCCTCCCAGTAGCCGAGAACGACCTTGAAGCCCTTGGCGGTCGCCGCGTCGATCGCGCCCGTGTACGAGTTCCACCAGCCGGTTCCGACGGAGTAGGGGTTGACCGGCAGCCGCACGGTGTTGGCGCCCAGATTGTTCTGGAAGCCGGTGAGGATGGCGTCGGCCTTCGCCTTCACGGTGGCGTAGCTGTCGGAGGCGGACAGTCCGGAGGGGACGACGGGGTCGTCGGCGTAGTTGTCGCGGGGGTCGGCCCAGTTGACGCCCTTGAACTGGCTGGTGTCGGCCGCCGCCGGCGTCGCGCCGGCCAGTACGCCGGCGGAGCCGACGGCCAGCGCCGCGAGCGCGCAGGCCAGTGAACGGCGGTGTGAACGCATTCCGGGGTGGTTGCGGGGCAGGGAGTGCATGGTGCTTCCTTTCGGGGGGAGGACCGGCAGCCGGGCCGAGGTCCAGTGGACCTGTCCGTTGGATCCGTCTGTCAGATAGGGGATCGGCTGTCGGTGGCCGGGACGGCGCCGCCGGTCGGCGGCGCCGCGGAAGTACGTATGCGGTGGTGCGGCGCGGTGAAATCGGGACATGGGGCCGGGAACGCGCGGGCCGGGTGGTCTCGGCGCCCGGCCCGTCCTGCCGCCGCGCTCCCCGCGGAGCGGCGGCAGCGATGGCGCCCGGTGACTACTGGCGGTGGCTGCTACTTGACGGTGAAGCCCTGCTCCTCGCCGTACTTCAGGGAGGCGTCCTGCCAGGCCTTCAGGCCGTCCTGCAGAGTGGTGGAGGAGGTGTACGCCTTGCCGACCGTGTCGTTGAAGATGCTGTTGGCGTAGACCTGGAAGGGCAGGTAGGACCAGCCGGTGACGACCTGGGAGGCGGACTCGGCGAGCACCTGGTTGACCTTCTGGCCGCCGAAGTAGGGGAACTCCTTGTCCTGGAACTTCGGGTCCTGCAGCTGGGCGGTGGTGGCGGGGAAGGCGCCGCCGTCGACCCGGGTCTGCACCCCTTCGTCGACGTTCGCGTACTTCAGGAAGGCGTAGGCGAGGTTCTTGTTGGCGCCGGCCTCGGGGATCGCCAGCGAGCTGCCGCCGTTCTCGGCGGTGGCCCTGCCGCCGGCCTCCCACTGCGGCATGGGCGCGACCTGCCACTTGCCCTCTCCGGCCTTGACCCCGGACTCGAGGTTGGCGGGCATCCAGGCGCCGATGACCAGGGTGGCGATGGTGCCGTCGCCCAGGCCCTTGTACCAGGCGTCGCTCCAGCTGGTGGCCGGCGCGAGCAGCTTGCCGTCGATCAGCTTCTGCCAGAGGCCGGTGAACTTCTGCGTGCCCGGTTCGGCGAAGTCGACCCCGACGGTGGTGCCGTCGACGGTGTACGGCTTGCCGCCCGCCTGCCAGATCATGCTGGTGGTGAAGCCCGCGTCACCGGTGTCGTTGGTGATGTACGCCTTGGGGTTCGCCTTGTGCAGCTTCTCGGCGTCGGCCGCGAACTCGTCCCAGGTGGTGGGCACCTTGAGGTCGTACTTGTCGAAGACCTCCTTGTTGTAGAACAGGGCCATCGGGCCGGAGTCCATGGGCAGGCCGTAGATGCCGTTGCCCATGTGGACGGAGTTCCACGGGCCGGGGGTGAAGGTGCCGTCCAGCGTGCCCGCGCCGAACGCGTTGAGGTCGGCGACCGACTTGGCGAGGGCGAACTGCGGCAGGGCGTAGTACTCCACCTGTGCGACGTCCGGAACCCCGGACCCGGCCTTGATCGCGTTCTGCAGGGCGGTGTACTGGTCGTTGCCGGTGCCGGCGTTGACGAGGTTGACCTTGACCTTCGGATACTTGGTCTGAAAGTCCGCGACGACCTGCTTGAGCGTCGGCTCCCAGGCCCAGACGGTGATCGAGCCGCCGGTGTCGAGCGCCTTCTGGATGTCGGCGTCGGAGACGCCGACGGACGCGGCGGGGGCGGCCGCGTCGCCGCCCGAGGAGGAGGCGTCGTCGCCGGAGCCGCAGGCGCCGGCGGTGAGCGACACGGTCAGGGCCGCGCTCAGCAGGAGGGCGCGACGGCGGGTTATCGCCATGGGATGTGCCTTTCTGAGTTATCCGGGGAGACAGACGTCGGTGGGGGCGGTCATTCCTTGGCCGGCCATTCCTTGGCCGGTCATTCCTTGACGCTTCCGGCGGCCAGGCCCGACTGCCAGTAGCGCTGGAGCAGCAGGAACGCCACGATCAGCGGGACGATGGTGAGCAGCGATCCGGTGATCACGAGGTTGAAGACGGCCTCGCCGCCCGCCGTGAGGGCCTGCTGGTTCCATTCCTTGAGGCCGACGGTGAGCGGATACCAGTCGGGGTCCTTCAGCATGATCAGCGGCAGGAAGTAGTTGTTCCAGGTCGCGACCACGTTGAACAGCAGCACCGTGACCAGGCCGGGGGCCAGCAGCGGCAGGCTGATGCGGAAGAAGGTGCGGAACTCGCCCGAGCCGTCCACCCGCGCCGACTCCAGGATCTCCTTGGGCACGGCGTCGGTGGCGAAGGTCCACATCAGGTAGAGGCCGAACGGCGAGACCAGCGACGGGATGATGATCGCCCACGGGGTGTCGGTCAGGCCCATGTTGGCGAACATCAGGAACGTGGGGACGGCCAGTGCCGTGCCGGGCACCGCCACCGCCCCGATCACCACGGCGAACACCGCCTTCTTGCCGGGGAAGTCGAACTTCGCCAGCCCGTAGCCGGCGAGCGTCGCCAGCAGGGTCGCGCCGCCCGCCCCGACGACCACGTACAGCAGGGTGTTGAGCAGCCAGCGGACGAAGATCCCGTCGTTGTACGTGAAGGCCGTGCCGATGTTGTCGAACAGGGCGAAGTCGCCGTCGAACCACAGGCCGAAGGAGCCGAGCAGCCCCTCCTGGGTCTTGGTGGCGTTGATCACCAGCCACACCAGGGGGAGCAGCGTGTAGACGAGCATGAGCGCGGTCAGCACGGTGAGCGTCGCGCTGCGGCGGTCCTGCGGGGACCGGCGCCGCCGGACGACCAGAGGGCCCCGGGCCGGGGCGGTCTTCGGGCGAGGCGCCCGGTCGGCGGTGGGGGTGGAGGTCGCCATGGCTCAGACCGCCTTCCGCATGCCGCGCAGCTGGACGAGGTAGGCGACGATCATCGTGATGATCCCCATGACGATGGCGACCGTCGCCGAGTAGTTGAACTGCTGGCCCGCGAAGGACAGCGAGTAGGCGTAGTAGTTCGGCGTGAAGTAGGTGGTGACCGAGTTCGGCGCGATCGTCTTGAGGATGCTCGGCTCGTTGAACAGCTGGAAGCTGCCGATGATCGAGAAGATCGTGGCGATCAGCAGCGCGCCGCGCAGGGCGGGGAGCTTGATCGCCCAGATGATCCGGAGCTGGCCGGCCCCGTCGAGCGCGGCGGCCTCGTACAGCGAGGGGTTCACCACCTTCAGCGCCGAGTAGAGGATCAGCATGTTGTAGCCCACGAACTCCCAGGTCACGATGTTGCCGATGGAGGCGAGGACCAGGTCGGGCGACAGCGGGTCGGGCAGCGAGATCCCGAACGCCTCGTCGATGTTGCCGATCAGGCCGAACCTGGTCCCGTACATGAAGCCCCACATCAGCGTGGCGACGACCGCGGGCACCGCGTACGGCAGGAACACCGAGATCCGGAAGAACGCCGACCCGTACAGCCTGCCGCTGTCGATCGCGAGCGCGATCAGCAGCGCGAGGAACAACATGATCGGCACCTGGACGACCAGGAAGAGCGCGACGCGCCCGAACGCCGACCAGAACTGCGGGTCCTGCAGGACCTTCAGGTAGTTGTCCGCGCCGACGAAGGACGTCCCGCCGATCAGCCGGGTGCGGAACAGGCTCAGGTAGACCGAGTACGCGATCGGGGCCAGGAAGACCAGCGCGAAGACCGCCATGAACGGCCCGACGAACTGCCAGCCGACCCATGACCGGCGTCTGGCGGCCCAGACCCCCCGACCGTTCGAATACCCTTCCGAGACCACCGGCTCGCTCCTCTCCGCGGCGTGGTTACCGGCCGTGACTCTCCTGTTTACGTGAACATCGCGAGCATGTTTACGTGAACATCGCGAGCGAACGAGCACGGCTCAGTCGTTGCGGAGGGTGATTTCTCGAGTCGCCGAGGTTATGTTTACGTAAACTTCTGCTGCGGTATGGTGGCACCCGTCCTACGAGAGGTCAAGGGCTCCCCACGTCACAGCCGGTCGGATCGCGGCGTACGATCTCCGGCGACGGGGGCGAGCAGGCGGGAGCGACACAGGAATGGATCCGGACGGCCGGGCCCGGCAGGTCCCGGCGCCGATCGGCGGCGCGCAGCGGGGCGGCTCGGGCATCCCGGGCGGGCGCCGCAAGCAGCGGGTCTCCATGGCCGACGTGGCCAGGCTCGCGGGTGTCTCGTCGCAGACGGTCTCCAGGGTCGCCAACGGCCATCCGGGCGTCGTCGGCGCGACCCGCGAACAGGTGCTCGCGGCGATGCGGGAGCTGGGCTACCGCCCCAACAGCGCCGCCCGGGCGCTGCGGTACGGGCAGTTCAACACGATCGGCGTGATCCTCTTCGGGCTGGCGTCGACCGGCAACAGCCGCACCGTGGAGGCGATCGCCACCCACGCCGCGGCCGAGGGCTACGCGATCACGTTGATCCCCATCGGCATCCCCACCCAGGACAACGTGCTGGGCGCCTTCACCCGGATGGGCGAGCTGGCCGTCGACGCCGTCATCGTGATCATCGAGATCCACCTCCTCGACGCCGGCACGGTGACGCTTCCTCCGGGCGTCCACGTGGTCGTCGTGGACTCCGACGCCGGAGACCGCTACAGCGTCGTCGACACCGACCAGGCCGAGGGCGCCCGGCTCGCCGTACGCCACCTTCTCGACCTGGGCCATCACACGGTCTGGCACGTCACCGGCCCGAAGACGTCCTTCGCCAGTCAGCGCCGCGCGCAGGCGTGGCGCCTGGCCCTGGAGGAGGCAGGGCGTCCTGTGCCCCCGCCGCTGCACGGCGACTGGTCCGCCGAGTCGGGCTACGCCGCCGGGCTGGCGCTGGCCGGCGAACCCGGCTGCACGGCGGTGTTCGCCTCCAACGACCAGATGGCACTCGGCCTGCTGCGCGCCTTCCACGAGCGGGGGAGGGCGGTCCCCGCCGACGTCAGCGTGGTCGGCTTCGACGACATCCCCGACGCCTCCTGCTTCGTCCCTCCGCTGACGACCGTCCACCAGGACTTCGCCGAGGTCGGCCGGCGCTGCGTCCAGGGCGCCCTGCGGCAGATCCGTGAGGGCGGCACCTCGCAGCCCGGCACCGACCTCGTCCCCACCCGCCTGGTCGTCCGCGACAGCACCGCGCCGCCGCGCACCCGGACCTGAGGCAGCCTCCCGAGGAGGCCGGGCGTGCCGGTCGGCAAGCGGCCGGCACGGGGGTCATGTGGTCCTCCCGGCGCTCAGCGACGGCATGGCGGGGATCACGCCGGCGAGCCATCCGGCGGGGTCAGCGGAGAAGCGCGGTGCCGCCTGCGCCTCCCACCACGACCGTACGGCGAGGATCGTCTCCGCCTTCCCCGTCCGGCCGTCCCGGTAGCCGACCTCGCGTTGGCCGGTCTCCCGGACGACGACGCGGCCCCGCTTCGCGCCGGCGTCGTAGTCGTTCCAGTTGACGCCGTGGCCGGACCACAGCATCTCCTGCATCTGCCCGGTGGACCTGCCGTGGAGCTCCCGGTGGGAGAACTTCGCCTGTGCGGCCATGGTGATGCTGTTGCGCACGCAGTCGTTCTGCCGCCACAGGAAGTAGTTCGCGACTTCGAACGGGTCGGCGAGTGTGAACGCGCGGGCGTCGAACGTGGCATGCCGGCCGTCGGCGCCGCCGGTGGCGTACGCCTCGTTGAACGCGATCGTCGCGATGCTCGCGGCCACGCTGACGATCTTTTGAGTCACGCCGCCGAACCACGGCTGCGAGGACGGGGCGGCGAAGTCGGTCATGAGGACGCTGCACTCGTCGGACTGGACGTAGGCGAACACGCTGCCGGTGATCTCCTCGCACAGCGCCCTGCCGACCTCGTTCATGGCGTCCATGACCGCATGGTCGAACGGCCGGTGGGCGTCGCGGAGGAAGGTGTGGAACGCCCGCCCGTCGACGCGGAGGATCGTGTACGCCCGGCGCGGCAGCACACTCCTGGTGGCGCGCTCGTAGGCCTTCATGCGGTCGCCGAGCGCGGTCTTGTCGCTCATGCCGGTGTCTCCTTGGCCTTCGCCGCCTGGCCGGTCTCGGGGTGGGGTGGGTGATGCAGGATCTCACGCCGCGGGGGAGGGGCCGCCACTGCTTATCGCGACCCGTGTGAGGCAGGGCCGGCCTCGCCGTCGCCCTGTTCATCGGTGACCTGGAGCCTGCCCAGGAGCATCAGCAGGAGCTCGTCGACGATCTGGTCGAGGGTGGCGTCGACCCAGCCCACGGCCCAGTCGTGCATGAGCCCGTTGATCGCTCCGATGAACGCGGCGGCCGTGACGCGGAAGTCGCGCGAGGGGATCTCGCCGCGGCTGGCGGCGTCGTCCAGCTGCTCGCACAGGAAGTCGATCCAGCGGGCGCGGCGGTCCAGGCGCTGGCGGTCGAGCCGGGGGCTGACGCCGATGATCTCCACGGACGCGATGCGGGTATGGCGGGGGTCGGCGGTGGCCCCGGCGGCGTACGCGCGAAACAGCCGGGTGCAGCGGTCGATGGGCTCCAGGTGCCGCACCTGGGGGAGGACGTCGAGGACGGCCCGCTGGGCGACGTCGTTGACGTACAGGTGCAGCTCGGCCAGCAGGTCCTCCAGGGTGTGGAACTCCTCGTAGAACTGACGGCTGGACAGGCCCGCGGCCCGGCACACGTCCGTGATCCTGGTCGCGCGGTAGCCGGGGCCGGCGCCGAACAGGTCCAGGCCCGCCTCCAGGAAGCGCCTGCGGCGCTTGGCCTGCCGTTCGGCCGCCGACCTGCCGCCGTACCAGCCCGCCGCCGGGGTGATCCTGCCCGCCACCGCGTCCTCCGCTCCGTTTGCATGAATTTTGGGCCGGCCATGCTCCATCTCCGCCCACCTCCCACCCCCCGGAGGAAGAACATGCACGCTCCGGCCCTCGCACGTTGGCGCAGATCCCTGCTCGCCGCCGCCGTGACGGTCGCCGGCGTCGTCGTCTGCGGCGTTCCCGCCGGTCCCGCGAGCGCCGCCGACGGACTGCGCGAGGTGATGTTCGTCGGCAACAACTGGGACGGCACCGCGGACGTCATCGAGTCGAGCGGGAGCTTCGCCAGGATCGGCCGGATCAACGTCATCCCCGACAAGGCCCGGCGGCTGGCCGAGATCTACCTCAATCCCGTCAAGCTGGCCTTTTTCCTGGGCATCCGGCAGGGGCCCGGCGAGGGCCACGACCAGTTCGTCGACGACATGTACGCCACCCCGGACGGCACGGCCATGGTCGTCTCACGCCCGAGCTTCGCCGACGTGGTGTCGATCGACCTGGCCACCGGCGCGGTCAGATGGCGGTTCCCGGTCTCCGGCTTCCGCGCCGACCACATGGCCGTGTCGCCCGACGGCACCCGGGTCGCGGTGTCGGCCTCCACCTCCAACACCGTGCACGTCCTGGATATCAACACCGGCAGGCAGCTCGGCTCGTTCGGCACCGGAGACAAGCCGCACGAGAACATCTTCACCGGCGGCGGCAGATACATCTGGAACATGTCGATCGGCGAGGTCGACAACGACTTCGACAGCCCGTCCCAGGACTGGCTGAAGGGCGACCGCCACATCACGATCGCGGACGCCTCGACGTACAAGGTCGTCAGGACCGTCGACATGCGGAGCCGGCTGGACGCCTTCGGCCGCAAGGACCTGTCGGACGCGGTGCGGCCCGCCATCTTCACGCCCGACGAGTCGAAGCTGTACTTCCAGGTCTCGTTCTTCAACGGCTTCGCCGAGTACGACACGGCCACCGACAAGATCACGCGGATCAAGACCCTGCCGAAGAACCCGGCCACCAGCGAGGACCGCACCACCTGGGTCAACGACTCCCGTCACCACGGGCTGTCGATCAACCCCGCCGGTGACAAGCTCTGCGTCGCCGGGACGATGGACGACTACGCCACCGTCGTCGACCGGGCCACGCTGCAGGAGGGCCCGCTGGTGAGCGCGTCCAAGCCCTACTGGGCCACCGTCAGCGGCGACGGACGGGCCTGCGTCATCTCCGAGAGCGGCGCCGACCGGGTCACCGCCATCGACTTCGCGACCGGGCAGAAGATCACCTCGGTGCCGGTCGGCGACCACCCGCAGCGCGTCCGCATCGCCCGCATCCCGGCCGGCTGGACCCCTCCGGCCGCCGGCTGAACCCCCGTGAGTGCCGGGACGGGCCGCCCCGTCCCGGCACCACCGGTCGCGCTCGCCCGGCTCCCCGATCCGTGCCCGTCCGACAGCCGGACGGCGACCACGGCGGCCACCACGAGCGCGATCGCGACCACGAGAGAGACCAGCGCAGTCCGGCCGCCGGCGAGCAGCGCTGCGGCCAGTGCGAAGGGGACCCCGGTGACGACCGCGGTGACCGCGCTGGGGAGGTGCAGCGGGCCCACGTGGGTGGAGTACATCCCTCCCAAGGCGATCCAGCAGACGCCGCCTCCGGTGACGACGAGGACGCCCCAGCCGACACACCGGCCGGGCGTAGCGGTCATCGGCGACGCGCCCGCGGTCAACCGGGCCACCCCGGCCAGCACCCAGGCCGCCACGGCCGCGAGCAGAAGGGCGGACAGTACGAAACCCACCATCCCCACCATGAGCGTGCCGAGGATCACGACGGGGACCACACACGCGAGCAGCAACGATCCGACGATCCACGCGCCCGCGATCTGCGCTACCCGCAATGTCACGAGCACCGACGGTTTGGGCGAGCCGGGCGATGCCGGATCCGCATCCATGGTCATGTGACGACAATGCGGTCTTGATCACGAGCTGTCCAGTGCGGGGGCGATCCTGCTGGTTCGGCGACGGCCGTTCGGGTGCCCCCGCGGGAGCGCGCCTGCCTCAGCAGACGCGGGCACGCTCCCGACTCACGGGTGCGGGGGGACTCAGGCGTCCTCGTCCAGTTGGATGGCGGCGGCGGGGCAGACGGCGGCGGCCTCGCGGACCGCGGTGTGCTGGTCCTCGGCGGGCTCGGGCTCCAGCAGGACGACGATGCCGTCCTCGTCGCGCTGGTCGAACACCTCCGGTGCGATCAACACGCACTGGCCGGCGCCGCAGCACTTCTCCTCGTCGACGATGACCTTCATGTCCATGTCCTCCTTGCCATCGAGTCTTTGTGGTCAGGGGTCACCAGCGGACCGGGACCTCGCGCAGGCCGCCGACGGCCAGTCCCTCCACGCGTTCCAGCTCCTCCACGGGCACGGCCAGCTCCAGCGTCGGGAGCCTGCGCAGCAGCACCTCCAGGACGACCTGCAGCTCGGTGCGGGCCAGCGCCTGCCCCAGACACGAGTGGGCGCCGGAGCCGAAGGCCAGGTGGGGGTTCGGGCTTCGGGTCAGGTCCATCTCGGCGGCGTCGTCGAAGGCGGTCTCGTCGCGGTTGGCGGCGGCCATGCTGCACACCACGGTCGTGCCGCGGGGCAGGACCGTCCCGCTGACCTCGGTCTCCGCGTTCAGGTAGCGGGGCAGGCCGAAGCCGGAGTTGGCGTCGAAGCGCAGCGACTCCTCCACCGTGGTCCGGATATGCGACGGGTCGGCCAGCAGCCGCTCCCACCGGGAGCGGTCGGCCAGCAGCATGGAGACCATCTTGCCGATCATGTTGGCGGTGGTCTCGTGCCCGGCGACCAGCAGCGCCATGCCGGTGACCAGGATCTGGATGTCGGACAGCCCGCCGTCTTCTGGGCCTCCGGCCGTGATCAGCTCGCTCAGCAGGTCGTCGCCGGGCTCGGCGCGCTTGGCGGCGACGAGGTCGGACATGTACTGGAAGAACTCGCCCTGGGCGGCCTCGATCTCGGCCTTGCCGTAGCGGGTGAGGTTGAGCAGCGTGTCCGACCAGTAGGAGAACCGGTCCCGGTCGGCGGCGGGCACGCCGAGCATGTCGCAGATGACGTAGACCGGCAGCGGGAAACCGAGGCTCGCCCTGAGGTCGCCCGGCGCACCGCGCTTGACCATGTCGTCGATGAGATCCTCGGCGATCCGGATCATCGCCGGCCGCATGGCGTTCATGCGCTTGGCGGTGAACCACTTGCCGACCAGGCGCCGCCAGTGCTGGTGCTCCTCGCCGCTGTCGGGGATGATCGTCGCCATCTCGCTGCTGAACACCCCGCCGCCGTCCGCCGACAGGCGGGCCGCGTCTGGCGCGTTGAGCTGGCGGGTGAAGCGCGGGTCGGCCAGCACCTGCTTGACGTCCTCGTAGCGGGTCAGCAGCGTCGCCCGGTCGCCGCTGGGCAGCGTGACGTGGGCCACCGGGCATTGGGTGCGCAACTCGGCCCACTCCGCGGGCGGGTCAAGCGCCGCGTCGTTGGGGATCGGGTAGCTCAGGACCTGGTCGTTGACACTCATTCGGCATCTCCTGTGTATGGATGGTCGGTCGCCGTGCACCCTCCGGATCGGAAGGACGGCGCCCCTCACGTATGCCCGGGGAAGCGTGAAGGCCGGTCTTGCCGGTGCCCGTCTGCATGCAAACTCCCGGGTGTCTCAGAGGCGGGTGTCTCAGGGGCGGGGCGTCTCAGGGGCGGGCGGCGACCGTGCTCACGGCGGCCGCCCAGGCGGCGCCGGCCGCGATCATGGCCCGCCAGGTGCGCAGGGTCTTCGGCGGCATGCCGACGGCGAGCACTCCGGTCAGCCGCGTGCCGGTGCGGTAGGCGAGCAGGAAACGCCGCTGCGCGATGTCGCCGTCCACGACGACCGCCTCGTCGTGGCCGCGCAGGTGCCCGTACGCCTGGACCTTCATGCCGTACTGGTCGGACCAGAAGTACGGCACCGGGGCGAACGGCCGCCGGGCCTCGGGGGAGAGCAGGTTGCGGGCCACGGCCATGCCCTGCTCGGCGGCGTTGGTGCGGTGCTCGACCCGCATGGCCGTGCCGAACAGGGGGTTGTGCCAGCGGGCGACGTCCCCCGCGCCGTACACGCCGGGTGCGGCGGCGCTGAACTCGTCGCACACCAGCCCGTCGGCCAGGGGGAGCCCGCTGCCCTCCAGCCAGCCGGTGTTGGGCACGGAGCCGATGGCCACAAGCACGTCGTCGGCCGGCAGGACCGTCCCGTCGTCCAGCCGCACACCGCTGACCGCGCCGCCGGTGCTGACGGCCTCGCGGACGGCGGCGTCGGTGCGCAGGTCGACCCCGTGGTCGCGATGGACCCCGGCCAGGAACCGTCCCGCCTGCTCGCCGACGGCCTGCGCCATCGGTACCGGGCCCGCCTCCAGCATCGTCACCTCCACCCCCAGGGTGCGGGCGACGGCGGCGACCTCGGCTCCCACGAACCCGGCGCCGACGATCACCAGCCGCCGTCCCGGACGCAGACGGGCCTTCAGCGCGAGAGCGTCGTCCAGGGTGCGCAGCGTGTGCATCCCGGCCACCCCCTCGCTTCCCGGCAGCCGACGGGAGCGGACACCGGTCGCGACGACCAGCCCGTCGTACGGCACGCGGGCGCCGTCGGCCAGTTCCAGCGCCCGCCAGGCCACGTCCAGCCCGGTCGCGGCCACTCCCAGGCGCAGGTCGAGGTCCAGCGCCTCGATGTCGTCCTCCCGCCGCAGCGGCAGCCGGCCGGGCTCCCATTCCCCGGTCAGGATCTGCTTCGACAGCGGCGGCCGGTCGTACGGCGGATGCGGCTCGTCGCCGACGAGCGTGAGGACGCCTCGGTAGCCGGACCTGCGCAGCGCCTCGGCGGTGACCAGCCCGCCCGCCGAGGCTCCGACGATCACGACCCGGTTCACGACTGCCCCAGCGTGTTCATCGCGTTCCCTCCGATTCGCTGATGAGACCGGCGGCGGTGGCGCCGGCCAGGGGCTCGGGGGGACGCCCACGACCGGGTTCAACCGGACAACTTTGTCCGGAACACCGTAGCCCGCTTGACAGTGATATGTCGAGTAAAGGTTGGTGAGATGTCGAGGAATCGGACATTGATGTCCGGTTGCTATCCTGGCCACATGGCTGTAGCGCGCCGGACGAACAGGGGACCCAGCGCCGCGGCGGGGAACCGGGCGGCGCTGATCGCCGCGGCCCGGGAGGTGTTCGCCGCCGCGGGCTACGACGCACCGCTCAGCGCGGTCGCCCGCGCCGCCGGGGTCGGCCAGGGCAGCCTCTATCGGCACTTCCCCGACCGCACCAGCCTCGCCCTGGCCGTGTTCGAGGACGGCGTCGCCGAACTGGAGGCGCTGGCCGCCGAGCCCTGCTCGACGCTCGACGACCTGCTTAGTCTGATCACCGAGCAGACCATCGCATCGACCGCGTTCATCGAGATGGTCAGCGCGTCCGGCGACGACCTGCGGACCATCGCCGTACGCGACCGCGTGGCCAAGCTGCTGGACGGCAAGCTCGCCGCGGCCCGGCGCGCGGGGCACGTCCGCGCGGACCTCACCACCGAGGACCTGATCCTGGCCGTCAGCATGTTCGCCGCGGTCCTCACCATGAGACCGGCGCCGGCCCGGCGCGTCGCCGCCGCACGGGCGTGGGCCCTGCTGCGCAAGGGCATGGACGCCTAACCGGGCGATCCCGCGGCAACTGAGCGAACCACGCTCGGCCGTGCGGCGCGCGTAAGCGCACCTCCTGGGGGAGACGACAACGGAGGGGCCGCATGGAGGACGGGTGGACGCGATCATCAACTGGCTTTGGGGCCTGTCGGGCACGGTGCTCTACGCGGTCGTGGCCGCGCTGGTCTTCGCCGAGGACGCGCTGTTCGTGGGGTTCGTCGTGCCGGGGGAGACGGCCGCCGTGCTGGGCGGCGTGCTCGCCAGCCAGGGCAGGCTGTCGGTGTACTGGCTGGGGCTCGTGGTGACGCTGGCCGCCATAGCCGGCGACAGCGCGGGTTACCTCATCGGCCGCCGCCTCGGCCCCAGCATCCTGGACGTAGGGGTCCTGCGCCGCCGTCGCGACCGCGTGGAGAGGGCCCAGGCGCTGATCCGCCGATGGGGTCCCCAGGCGGTGCTCATCGCTCGGTTCGTCGCGTTCCTCCGCGCCATGATGCCGACCCTGGCCGGGGTGTCGCGCATGCACTACCGGCGGTTCTTCCTGTTCAACGTCCTGGGCGGGGTGCTCTGGGGAGTCGGTTACACCCTCCTGGGCTTCTTCGCCGGAGAGGCGTACGAGCAGGTGCAGTCGGCCGTCGGCGGTGTGGTCGCGGCCGTTCTCGCCGCGGTCGTCGTGACCGCTCTGGTCGTGTGGCGCGTCCGGCGGCACCGCAGAGGCTCGTGCGAGCGCGGGAAGTCCGGCCGCTGAGCCCCTCGCGCCGCGCCTATAGCAGCGACAGCCGCTCGGCCGAGATCGTATGAAGGGGTTCCCGGATCACGGCATGCGGGTCGATCAGCGCTTGTAGCATCACGCCCAGGGGGCCGATTCCGAAGTCAGCGAACTTCCACAGGGATGGGACGTTGAACACACAGCCCGAATGCTCTGCTGAGGTTCTGGTGCGTGATGTCGTACGGAGGGTCGTGGCCGACTGCGCGCCGGAGGAAGCGGTCGTGGTCGAGGGGCTGCTGCGCTACAGCGATGCCGAGGTGCTGGCCCGGCTGCGGCGGCGCAGGCACGGGCGTGACCCGCTCGGCTTCGGACTCGCCGACGTCGTTCCGCTGGTGGCTCCGCTGCTGTGGCTGGCGCTGGAAAGCGCCCGCCAGAAGCTGACCGACGCAGCCGTGGAGAAGGCGGCGCGCGGCTCGGCGTCACTGTGGCGGCGCATTCGGCGCCGGAAGGCGAAGCCCGAAGTCATCCCTCCCCTTACGCGCGAGCAGCAGGCGATGGTCAGGCGGACGGTCCTCGACGCGGCCGCCGAGGCGGGGCTGTCGCCGAGCCGGGCCAAGCGGATCGCCGACGGCGTCGTCGCCGCCCTGGCGCTGGCCGAGCCGGGCGAGTCCCATGGTGAAGCCGATGTGAGGGAGACGCGGTGACCACCGTCGAGCCTGGCCGGGCCAGGCTCGACGAACGGATGCTCGGCGCCGGCACGAACTCCCGCTTCGCTCTGCTGCTGCTCCTGCTCGTGGCCGCCAGCGGTTACCTGCTGGTGCCGGTATTGTCCGCCCTCCGCCCTGGCGACTACCTGGGGTGTGAGCTGGCGGCCGGCATCGACTTCGACGCCGCTCATGCGGTGGCGGCGGCGACGCGCATGGTCGGGCAGGCGCTGGCGTTTCTGCCATGCGTGGCCCGGTATGCACCGCCTCCACCGATGTGGCAGATCCTGGCCGGGCCGGCGGTGGTCGTCGCCGCCGCAGCCGCAGTCACCGTCCTGCTGCCGCTGTCGAAGCAGCGTCGCGGCCGCTGCGTTCGCCTGAACCTCGTTCCCGGCGGCTCTGAGATCGCCGCGCGCGTCGAGGAACTGGCCGCGGGCCGCGTCGCGCAGGTGCCGGAACTGTTCATGGCGCCGGCCGCGGCTACCAGGAGCGCCGCGGTATTCGGTACCAACGGCCGCCCCCGGCTGCTTCTGAACGGCGGACTGGTCGCCTGCCGCACCACCGACCCGCGGACGTTCGACGCCGTTGTCCTGCACGAGCTCGGCCATGTCGCCAACCGGGATCTCACGATCACGCACGCCACCGTCGCCCTGTGGCGGACGTTCATCGCGCTGGTCATCACCCCGTTCCTGCTGTGGTGGTCGGGGCTTGGGGTGTTCGGCATCGCGGCCGGCGCCGGCCCGGCGCTCACCGCGGTGAGCATGCGCTATCTGGCCGTTCCCGTGGTCATCGCCATAGTGATGCGCTTCGCCCGTGCGGACGTGCTGCGCAGCAGGGAGCTGTATGCCGACCTGACGGCCAGCCGGTGGGGCGCGCCGCTGGAGCACGTGTGGGCCGCGATGCCCACGCCGGCCGGGCACCCGCGCCTGCACCGGTTGGCGAGCCTCCTGCTGGACCAGGTGCGCACCCACCCGAGGTGGGAGATCCGCCGTGACACCCTCGACGATCCGGCGCCGCTCTTCGCGGTGAGTCCACTGTTGATGTTTCTGACCGGCGCCAGCGCCACGCTGATGAACTTCCACCTGATGGGGCATATCGCGCCTCACGTCGCCATCCTGAGCGACTGGCTCGGGCAGGGCCTCGCCGCCGTTCCGGCTGCCGTGGTCGCAGCGGTCGCCACAGCAGTGCTGTGGCGGGCGGTGGTCCGCGCCGCCGTGCTGGGCTGCCCGGCTCCCGCGGGTGTGCGGGCCGGGCTGTGGCTGGGCCTGGGGCTGATCGCCGGATCGCTGATCAGCGGCCAGACCACCTGGAGCCTGTGGCTGCCCGGCAGATGGTGGGTGCTGGTGCTGGTCGTGGCCTTCGCGGTCGCCTTGACGTGCTGGACCTCTCAGTGCGCTCGCCTCGCCGCCGCGTCCTGGCCGGGCCGGTCGCTGCGATGGCCGCTGGCGCTCTGTCTGATCGCGGGTTGGCTGATCCTCTCGGCATGGTTCGCCTGGTGGAACTACTACGGGGCGACGTACGCCACCGGATTCTGGTTCGACCCTGAGGGCCTGCGGTCGATAATCGTGCACTGGTTTCCCGGTGTGGGCACCGCCCACCCGGACACGACCGCCGTCATGGCCCAGACGATCGTCGTGCTGCGATACGCGGCGTATCAGCCGGTGGCCCCGGCCGCCGCCGTCGCGGCCTGGGTCACGCCTTTCGCTCTGTGGGCCGCGCGCACCACCGGACGCGGCCCCGGCTGGCTCCGCTCACGGGACGCCGCCGGCGGCGACCGCGCGGCGGCGGACACCACTGCTCCCGTCGTATGGCAGGCGCCCACGCTGCGGCAGGCCACCGCGCCCGCGCTGATGGGAGCGGTCGTCGCCACCGTCGGTGTCGCCGGAGTCCAGGCATGGCTGCACACCCTGCACGCCGGACCGGGACAACGCGGCGGCATGTACGCCTTCAGCTACGCGATCTGGTCACTGTGGGCGATCGCCGCCGGCACACTCGTCGCCGCCCTGGCCGCGGCGGCCTCGGCCCGGTTCCGGCTCCCGGCCGCGCTCATCGCCACGGGAATCGGCGCGCTGCTCGGCCTGGGCGCCGCGACCGCGCTGATCTCCGTCGACGGATGCATCCAACCACTGAGCGTCCTCAACGACAGCTGCGCCTGGCGTCCCGCCTGGCGGCAACTGCAGGGCGGTGGCACGTTCGACCTCGTCGCGCGCAGCACGCTGCTCGTAGCCCCGGTCACCGCGGTGGCGGCCACGGCAGCGGCTGCCCTGTTCCGCCTTGCCCGGCGGTCGATCCGCGCGAAGGGCGGCACACCGGCGCCTCAGCAGGTCGCGACCACCTCGCACGGCAGCACCGGAAGACGGTACGCCGGCGCGATGCTGTCAGCGGTCGGCATACCGTGCGCAGCTCTTGCGACCGCGGCCGCGCTGATAGCAGGCGACGCCGAGACGCAGCTCGCGAGCAAGGCGCAGCTGGTGACAGTCGCCGCGCAGACCACCTTCCAGCAGACGGCGGGGCTGCCGGTCCTGCCGGTATCGCAGGACATGCGCCGGCGGCAGGTCCACGCCTGGTATCGGCTCGGCGGCCGATACCTCCTCGTCAACGCCGCCCGCAACGGCAGTTGGATGGCGACCCAGCTACGCTCGGCGGTGCGCGACCACCAGTTGGAGATCACCGCCGATCTCATGGCCAAGGTGCGACCAGCGTGCCAGAACATGATGAACGTGGCCGCCTGGGAACCCGTCTACTTCCAGGTCCCCGACCCGGGCGCGCAGGCATCCTGGCACCAGTTCGGACTGGACGCCCGGAGCGCGGGTCCGAAGTGCACACAGGCCGCCGACCACACGGACGTCGACGCGTTCCGCAGGTCCATGCTCGGACTCCTGGCCGCGGCAGAGAAGGCCACCGACGTCTCCAAACGGATCGAGGCGATCATCGACGACCCATCCGACCCCGTCTACAAGGGCGAGCCGGCGGAGCCGCCTCAGCCCCGTCTCTGAGGCGCAGGTCGACACTCCGCAGGACCGCCACGGGTCTGCCGCCGCCGAAGAGGCTTTCGATCAGCATCAGGACGCCAGTCCGGGTCACCTCGAGGTCAGGCCGGAGCGGCCCCTTTGCCGAGCCGCTCTCGTGCCGCTCTCGTGCCGCTCTCGTGCCGGACCGAGCCGGGTGGGGTCAGTCCTTGTTCGACTGCCGCCAGTCCCGCACGGCGTCGCGAATCTTGTCGAACACGGCCATCGGCGGGCCGACCAGCAGGTTCGCGGTCGCGGACTCGCCGGCACCCGGGTGGGGCCTCGTCGGCGAGATCGCCTCGGCGGCCCGGACCGCGCCGGCCATGCGGCGCAACCGCTCCGGGGACGTCTCCTGACGCAGCCGGGGGAACTCCTCCCGCTCCTCGTGCGTGGCGTGGTCGGCAACCGCCTTCTCCAGAGCGGCCAGCCGGGAGTCGAACTCGGGGTGGTCGACGCCGAGGCCGTACAGGTCGGACAGGGCGTGCTTCGCCTCGTCCTCCTCGTGCAGCCGGGCCTCGACGACCTCGTCTCCCGCCTTCGACCGCGCCGACGGGTGCACGACCTGCTCCTCCGCGCTCTCGTGCACCGCCAGCAGCCGTACGAGGTCGTTGAACAGCTCGCGCTTGCGCTCGCCCCGCGCGGCGGCGACCTCAGCGAACATGGTCTTGATCTGGTTGTGCTGCGCCAGCAGCAGGTCGATGACGTCCTTTTCTGTAGCAGTGGTCACTGTCGTCACCTTTCGACTCGGAGACTCGGACCCGCCTGCCCGGCATCGGCTGCCCTACACCTTGACGTCTTCCTTGAGCCGAAGGGCGCCGTGATGCGTCATAGAGAGCATGAGGATTTCGCGTATCGCGTTGCTGCCGTTGGCGGCCCTGCCCGTGCTGGCCGTCACCGCTCCCGCCGAGGCGGCCACGGCGCACAGGAAGCTCGTCGTGGAGTTGCGGGAGGAGGGCGGCTTCGCCGGGCTGCGCAACCGGGTGGCCGTCTACACGGACGGCTGCGCGGTGCTGAGCCGCCGCACCGGGCCCACCGTCCGCAAATGCCTGACCACAGCCGAGTGGCGCGCCCTGCGCGGCTCACTGAAGCATCTGCGGCTCGGGCGCTCCGAGTCCCGGCCGCCGGGGGCCGACTTCATCGCCTACCGGTTGGCCTACAAGGGGCACCGGGCCACCCGGTACGCCCTGCCCCCGACCTGGCAACCGGTCGTGAGCAGGCTGGAGAAGGTCCTGGTCAAATACTGGTCGCCCAACTGACCGTCCGGCTCAGCTTCGCAGGTAGGAGGCGCCGTTCAGATCGACGATCGTGCCGCTGGCCCACTCGGCGTCAGGTGACGCCAGATACAGGACGGCGGCCGCGATCTCCTCGGGCCTGGCCACTCTCCCGAACGGGCTCTGCGCGCGGATCTCGTCGCCCCGCGGCGCCTTGAGATGCTCGTTGGTCATGTCGGTCTCGACGAAGCCGGGCGCCACGGTCGCCACGGCGATGCCGAGGGGCGCCAGGGCGATGGCGAGCGACTGGCCCAGCGCGTTGAGTCCCGCCTTGCTCGCGCCGTAGGCGGGACTTTCCGGTTCCCCGCGGAACGCGCCGCGCGACGAGACGTTCACGATCCTGCCGCCCGGAGCCATGTGCCGTACGGCGTTCCAGATGACGTTGGCCGGTCCGACGAGATTGACGGCCAGCGTCTCGCGCCACACCGCCTGCCACTCCTCGTAGGAGGTCTCCGCGATCGGGTGGTGCACGAAGACCCCCGCGTTGTTGACCAGGACGTCGATGCCGCCGAGTGCGGCAGCCGCCTCCTCGACCACGCGCCGCGCGTCGGCGGGGTCGGCGACGTCGGCCTGGACGACGGCGTGGCCCTCTCCCGGCAGCTCGGCACGGACCCGTTCGGCCAGCTCGGGGGAGCCGCGGTGATGGATCGCCACGCGGTCGCCGGCGGCGGCGAAGGCCACCGCGATCGCCCGTCCGATTCCGCGCGACGCGCCGGTGACGAGGACTGCTCGCTTACTCACAGGGGGAGACTAGCGTCCCTTCTGTCCCGATCATCGAGGCGAGTGCCGTTCCGCGGACGTCGGGCAGCCGCTGGTTCCCCTTGGAGGAGAGAGCCGCGTTGTTTGCCGGGTCATGGAACAGGACGGGTGATCGAGCGCACGGCTTGGCGATGCGGCGGTTCGAAGGAAAGCGATGGGTGTTTCTCGGCAAAGACAGCGTCATATGTACCTGTTGTGTGAATTTTGCCGACTTATCGTGGTGCTTTGCCCCTGCAGCTCCGCGTCGACCGGGAGGGAGGGCTGTGAGATCCGGACGACTGAGACTGCGTCCCCACTCCATCCGCACTCGATACACCCTCACCGTGGGGGTCCTGTCCCTGATCGTCCTCACAGTGATCGGTATCAGCCTGGACCTCGGCGCGCGCGGCCGGGTCGAAGATCGCGCGTTCGGTGAGACGCAGCGCGTCGGCATCGCCTGGGTCTCGTCGATGCGGCCCGGCGGGATACCCCAGCCCTACCCGGTCGATCATGTCGAGTTCCTCCAGCTCGTCGACTCCAAGGGGCGGGTGGAGGCGGCCACCCGCGCCGCGGCGAACAGGCCGCCTCTGAGTGACATCCGGCCTTCGATCCGCGATCGCGTCCGGTATCTCACCGAGTGCCCGTCCGAGGGGCACTGCCTTCTGGTCACGGCCATGCGGATCCTGCCGCAGGCGGCGGACGTGCTGTGGGCGGGGGAGCCGCACTTCCTGTACGCCGCGACCGTGCAGCCGTGGATCCTGGCAGGGCACAGGCTGGAGTTCGGCATCCTCGCCGCGGTCTTACTGGTCTCCGCCGTCGCCGCCTGGACCACCTGGCTGGTGGTGGGCCGGACGTTGCGGCCCGTGACGGCCATCCGCGAGAGAGTGCGCGAGGCGACCCGCAGCGACCTGCGGCTGAGGGTCCCCGAATCGCCCGGCGACGACGAGATCGCCCAGCTCGCCCGCACCTCCAACCAGTACCTGGAACGGCTGGAGGAAGCGGTCACCTATCAGCGCCGCTTCGCCTCCCTGGCCAGCCACGAGCTCAGGTCCCCGGTCGCCGCTCTGCGCATCCAGCTCGACGAGGCGCTCACCTACCCCGACGACGTGGACCCCCGTGAGACCATCCGCACCGCGATGCGCACGACGGAGCGGTTCCAGGCGATCATCGACGAGCTGCTGGCCTACACCCGGCTCACGAACGCCGCCACGTCGCGCCCCCAGCCGCTCGACCTCACCGCGCTGGTGCGTGACGAGGTCGCCGCCCGGTCGCACGGCACACCGGTGACGCTGCACAGCACGGGCGATCCGCTGCTCGTCGAGGGTGTGCGGCTGCACCTGATCGGCGTCGTGAACAACCTCCTGACCAACGCGCAGCGGCATGCCCACTCCCGCGTCGAGGTCACGGTGGAACGGGCGGGGGATCATGCCGTGCTGGCCGTTCAGGACGACGGCGACGGCATCGCCCCGCAGGACCGCGAGCGGGTCTTCGAACCCTTCGTCCGCCTCGCGGACGGGCGGCGCCGCGACCCCGGCGGCAGTGGGCTGGGTCTCGCCATCTGCCGCGAGACCGCCAAAACCCACAACGGATCCCTCACGATCGAGGACGCCCCGCGCGGGACCCGATTCGTGCTCCGCGTCCCCATGCTGCCGCGGACCCCGGACGCGAGGACGGGCGTGGCCGCCACTCAGGATGGCCCCAGGACTCACGTCCCCACATGATCGAGGGTGCGTACGGTGACCTTCAGCCGGGAGGCGAGCTCGGCCACGCTCGTGCCGTACGTCTCGACCACGGTGACGCCCTCGGGGCCGATGTGGAAGACGGCCAGGTCGGTGTAGAGGCGGTTCACGCAGGCGAGCCCGGTGAGCGGATAGGTGCACCGGGGCACGAGCTTGGGCGTGCCGTCCTTGGCGAACAGCGTCATCATGACGAACACCTGCTTGGCGCCGGTGGCCAGATCCATGGCGCCGCCGACGGCGGGGATGGCGTCGGGGGCGCCGGTGTGCCAGTTGGCCAGGTCGCCGCGTTCGGAGACCTGGAAGGCGCCGAGCACGCACACGTCGAGGTGGCCGCCGCGCATCATCGCGAAGGAGTCGGCGTGGTGGAAGTAGGAGGCGCCAGGCAGTTCGGTGACGGGGATCTTGCCGGCGTTGAGGAGGTCGGGGTCGATCTCGTCGCCGTGGGCGGCGGGCCCCATGCCGAGCATGCCGTTCTCGGTGTGCAGGACGACGCCGGAGTCCGCCGGGAGATGGTCGGCGACCGTCGTCGGCTGGCCGATGCCGAGGTTCACGAAGGAGCCGGGCGGGATGTCCCGGGCGACGAGGGCGGCGAGTTCGTCGCGGCCGAGCGGGCCACGGTCGAGGTGTTCGAGGGTCTTCACTGGGTGGCCTCCGTCGCGCTCAGGTCGAGGATCCGGTCGACGTAGATGGAGGGGGTGACCACGGCCTCGGGGTCCAGCCCGCCGGTCTCGACCACGTGGTGCACCTGCGCGATCGTCAGCGTCGCGGCGGTCGCCATGACGGGCCCGAAGTTGCGCGCGGTCTTGCGGTAGACGAGGTTGCCCATCCGGTCGCCGACGTGGGCGCTGATGAGGGCGACGTCCCCCTTGATCGGGTATTCCAGCACGTGGTCGCGGCCGTCGATGGTGCGGGTCTCCTTGCCCTCGGCCAGCGGCGTGCCGACCCCGGTCGGGCAGTAGAAGGCGCCGATCCCGGCCCCGGCCGCGCGCATGCGCTCGGCGAGGGTGCCCTGCGGGACGACCTCCAGCTCGATCTTCCCGGCGAGGTAGAGGCCGTCGAAGACCCACGAGTCGCTCTGGCGTGGGAACGAGCAGATCATCTTGCGCACCCGCCCGGCGGCCAGCAGCGCCGCCAGGCCGGTGTCGCCGTTGCCCGCGTTGTTGCTGACCACCGTCAGGTCCGTGGCGCCCTGCCGGATCAGCGCGTCGATGAGCCGTACGGGCATGCCGGCCATGCCGAAGCCGCCGATCAGCACGGTGGAGCCGTCCGCGATGCCCGCGACCGCCTCGTGGGGGTCGGTGAACACGGCGGTCATGACGCGCTCACGTTCTCGAGCACGACGGCCAGGCCCTGGCCGACGCCGATGCAGATGGCGGCCAGGCCCCACCGCTCGCGCCGTTCGCGCAGCACGTGGGCGAGCGTGCCGAGCACGCGGCCGCCGGAGGCGCCCAGGGGGTGGCCGACGGCGATGGCGCCGCCCCTGGTGTTGACGATCCCCGGATCGACCTTCCAGGCGTCCAGGCACACCAGCGACTGGACGGCGAACGCCTCGTTCAGCTCGACGGCGCCGACGTCGTCCCATCCGATGCCGGCGCGGCGCAGCGCCTGGTTGGCGGCCTCGACCGGCGCGTACCCGAACATCTGGGGTTCGAGCGCGCAGGCCCCGCGACCGGCGACGCGGGCGATCGGGTCGGCGCCGACTCGGTCCGCGGCGGCCTCCGAGCCGAGCACGACCGCGGAGGCGCCGTCGTTCAGCGGGGAGGCGTTGCCGGCCGTGATGGTGCCGCCGGGGCGGAAGGCCGGCTTCAATCCGGCGAGGATCTCCGGCGTCGAGCTCGGCCTGATGCCCTCGTCCCGGGCGAGGTCGACACCGTCGACCGGGACGACCAGGTCGTCGTAGAAGCCGTCGTTCCAGGCCGCGTCGGCCAGCACGTGGGACCGCGCGGCGAAGGCGTCCTGCCGTTCGCGCGAGACGCCGAACCTCTCGCCGAGTTGCTCGTTGGCCTCGCCGAGGGACACCGTCCACTCCTTCGGCATCCGCGAGTTCACCAGCCGCCAGCCGAGCGTGGTGGAGACCGCGGTCACATCGCCGGCGGGGAAGGCCCGGGAGGGTTTGGGCAGCACCCACGGGGCCCGCGTCATCGACTCCACGCCACCGGTGACGACGACGTCGGCGTCACCACTCTCGACGGTCCGCGAGCCGATCATGGCGGCGTCCAGGCTCGACCCGCACAGCCGGTTCACCGTCGTGGCCGGCACGGTCACCGGCAGCCCGGCCAGCAGCACGGCCATCCGGCCCACGTGGCGGTTGTCCTCACCCGCGCCGTTGGCGTTGCCCCACACGACGTCGCCGATCTCCGCCGGATCCAGCCGCGGGAGCTTTGCCAGCACGCCGCGTAACGCGGTGGCCGCGAGGTCGTCCGGCCGGACATCCGCGAGCGCGCCGTTGAACCTGCCGAACGGCGTACGCGCCGCGGCGTAGACGAAGGCCGAGCCCATGACGTTCCCTTCTTGTTCGCGATGCGAACGTAGGTTCATGTTGCGAACACCACGAGCATAGTCCATGGGGTCGACGCGCCGCCGGTGCGCCGACGGGCGCGGACCCGCGCCGGCGGCGGCGTGATCAGCGCGCCAGCGCGTCCGAGACGGCGCGGGCGAAGCCGTCGACGTTGTCGATCATGATGTTGTGGCCGCAGTCGGGGATGGGCACGGCCCGTACACCGTCGCCGACGAGTTCGGCCTCTCCGGGCAACGGGCCCCCGGCGGCCGGATACAGCACCGTCCGGGGGATCCGGAGGCCCAGCAGGGTCTGACGCATGGTGGGCCGCGTGTCGTTCAGCATGTCCACGGCCGAACGGTAGAGCGCCCGCCTGCCGGCCAGCCGCATCGTCGCCGTCCAGTGCGGCCCGGCCAGCTCCGAAACCGGCTCCCACCCCTCGGCGACGAACTCCTCCTCGCCGTAGCCGGCCATCTTCCATGAAGCCGACGCCGGATCGTACGTGTGGCGGTCGAGGTGACTGTCGACCAGGACGAGCCGCTCCACCAGGTGCGGGTGCCGGGCCGCGAGGAGGATGGCGACCCCTCCGCCCATGCTGTGCGCGACGACGTCGGCCGGGACGGCCTTCGCCTGGGTCAGCGCCTCCGCCAGCAGATCGGCGTGCTCTTCGAGGGTGTAGGCGGCGTCGTCCGGCCGGTCGCTGATGCCGAACCCGAGAAGGTCCACCAGCAGGCTGCGGAACCCGGCGAGCGCCGGATGGGCGGCGGCTTCGGCGTAGTAGGGCGCGGAGGAGGAGCCCAGCCCGTGTACGTACACCCGTGGCGGTTCGGCACCCGGCAGCTCCACCCAGCGGATGGTCGTGCCGTCCGGACGCACCCGTGCCGCGCGCATGGCAACTCCTTACCTAGACATCGAGGTATATCGACAGGATGGTAGCAGTCGGGTTTGGTATGTTTCCGCGACGGCAGCGTTCGTAAGACGGCAGGCGCGACAAGAGGACGGACATGCTGGAGCTCGCCATCCTCGGCTTCCTCTACGAGGAGGAACTCCACGGCTACGAGTTGCGCACCCGCGTGGCCGCCCTGACCGGCCACGTGCGCCCGATCGCCGACGGCACCCTGTATCCCGCCATCAAGCGGCTGGAACGAGCCGGCCTGCTCATCCGGGAGACCCGGCCGGGGTCCGCCGCGGCTCCGCGGCACGTGCTCATCCTGACGCCGGGCGGCCGGGCCGAACTCCTGCGCCGCCTGCGGGAACCCGGCGAGCTCTTCATCACCGACGAGAACCGCTGGTTCACGGTGCTGGCGTTTCTCCGCCATCTCGGCGATCCCGCCCAACAGGCGGCGGTTCTTCGGCGCAGGCTCACGTTCCTGACGCAGCCGGCCAGTTTCTTCTGGGAGGGCGGGCGGCCGCTGCGTGCCGCGGACTTCGACGACCCGTTCCGCCAGGGCCTGCTCACCATCGCCACCGCCACCAGCCGTGAGGAGATCCGCTGGCTGCGGGCGACGATCGACCATCTCCTGAAGGACCAGGACCAGGGCTAGGACCCGCGCCGCCGAGTTGGAGCGCGGTGCTCTGCAGGCCGTCCGCGCTGCCGGCGTAAGGCGGACCCGCCGCTCCAAGGCCCGCGCGAGGCGGGGGTGCGGGGCTGCAACGATCCTCAAGCGGATCACAAGGGCGACGCGTCAAGCTGGCGCGGTCGATGTGATGACGACCCTTGAAAGACCCATCGTGAGGACAGCAAACGTGACCAGGAAGTTCGCCGCGCGCGTGGCCGTCGCCCTGACCGCGCTGATCGCGCAGCCGTCGGCCGCCCGGCCCGCCGACGCCGCGACGACCTACAGCAGCCCGTGTCAGGGGATCCGCAACTGCATGGGAGAGATGCAGAGTGGCGAGGGATGGATGATCGAGACCCCTCAGAAGAACTGGAAGCGGGTGATCTACCAGTTCAAGCACCTGAAGAAGAGCGAGAAGCGGGTGTGCGCCCACGAATACCCGCGCCTCACCATGTGGATCAACGATCCGAACAGCTCACGCCACAAGACGGTCGTCATCGAGGCGTCCGGCAAGCTTCCCCGCCGTGCCTGCTTCTACTAGGGAAACGACGACGGCCGGCCTAATCTGGGGCGATGTCGGTTGGCGGTACGGCGGCATATGCCGATCTCGCGGGATTGCCTCCACTGGTCGAGCGTGCGCTCCAGGTGGCCCGGCAGGCGGGCTTCGCTCCTTCCTGCCGGCCTGAGCAAGGACGGCTGCTGTACGCCATGGCGGCCGGGGCCGAGCTGATCGGGGAGACCGGAACCGGGTGCGGTGTGGGCCTGGCATGGCTGGTCTCGGGCGCCCGGCCCGGGGCCCGGCTGGTCAGTGTCGAACGGGACGCACGTCGAGCGTCCCTGGCCGCCCAGGTCTTCCTCGACCATCCGCAGGTCTCGGTGATCTGTGGCGACTGGCGGGAGATCTATCGGGACGGGCCGTATGACCTGCTCGTGCTCGATGGTGGCGGCCAGGGCAAGAGCGGCGAGCAGCCGGCTGATCCGCACCGGCTGCTCAGGCCGGGAGGCACGCTGGTCATCGACGACCTGACCCCGGCCCGGCACTGGCCGCCGCGGTTCGACGGCGCCGTCGACCAGGCGCGGATGCACTGGCTCGACCACCCAGACCTGGACGCGGCCGAACTCCGGCTCGCGCCGGATCTGGCCGCGCTCGTGGCCACTCGTCGTTTCGCCGAGACGTCCGGCCCGGCGGATCACTGAACCGGGTCGTGCAGCGCGACCCCTTGCCCCCGGCTCAGGGCTTCGTGGCGGTGACGGGCTCGGCGGGGACGTCGTGGCCGGCCGTACGGCCCGCCGGGCGTGCGGGGAGCGCCATGGTCACGGCGGCGGCGACGAGGGCGGCGGCGCAGCCGATCAGCATCCCGGCGCGGAAGCCGCCCTCCGACGGCAGGACGTGCCCGCCCAGCCGGATGGTCATCTGCGACAGGACGACGCCGACCACCGCGGCCGAGACCGTGGTGCCGATGGAGCGCATCAGCGTGTTGAAGCTGTTGGCGGCGGCGGTCTCGGATCGGGGGACCGCGCCCATGATCAGGGCGGGCATCGCCCCGTAGGCCAGGCCGACGCCGATGTTGCAGACGCAGGTGACGACCAGCAGGCCCCAGGTGGAGCCCAGCAGGGCCGTCGAGGAGCCGTACCCGAGCGCCATGACCAGGCTGCCGGCGATCAGGGTGACCTTGGGGCCGCGGGCGGCCGACAGGCGGGCGCCCAGCGGCGAGACGGCCATCATCATCAGGCCGGAAGGGGCCATCCACAGGCCGGCCGCCAGCATCGACTGGCCCAGGCCGTAGCCGGTGGCCGTGGGGAGCTGCAGGATCTGCATCACGATCAGCGCCTGGGCGTACATCGAGAAACCGACCACGATCGAGGCCAGGTTGGTCAGCAGCACCTGCCGCCGCGCAGTGACGCGCAGGTCGACCAGCGGGTCCTTGACGCGCAGCTCCCACCAGCCCCACAGCAGCAGTACGACCAGTGCGGCGGCGAGCAGGCCGAGCGTGGTGCCGCTCGCCCAGCCCCAGTCGGCGCCCTTGGAGACGCCTATCAGCAGGCACACCAGCCCGGCGCCCAGGCCGAGCACGCCGGCGACGTCGATCCGGCCGGAAGCCCGGGTGGGGGTGGCCGGGACCAGCAGCCAGATCAGCACCGCGACCAGCACGCTCAGCACCGCCGAGCCCCAGAACAGCACCCGCCAGCTCGCGTACTCGGCGACCGCCGCCGCGATCGGCAGGCCGAGCGCGCCGCCGATCCCCATGGACGAGCTCAGCAGCGCGATGGAGGGGCCGAGCCGCTCGGGCGGCAGCAGGTCGCGCAGGGCGCTGATGCCCAGCGGGATCATGCCCATGCCCATGCCCTGCAGGCCCCTTCCGATGATCATCGGCGTCAGGGAGCCCGCCATCGCGCAGACGGCGCAGCCCGCGATCAACGGCACCGAGCAGACCAGCATCATGCGGCGCTTGCCGTACAGGTCGCCGAGCCGGCCGGTGACCGGAGTGGTGACCGCTCCCGCGAGCAGTGTCACGGTGATCACCCATGAGGCGTTCGACGCGGTGGTGTGCAGCAGGTTCGGCAGCTCGCCGATCAGCGGCACCACCAGGGTCTGCATGAGCGACGCGACGATGCCGGCCACCGCCATCACGCTGACGATGCCGCCGGGGCGAGCGGCGGACGTGGAGCCTCCCACGTGGGTCTCCCTCAAATCGATGGTCAAAACGATGTGCACCCTACACATCACGTGTTACACGCACAATTCGTGTAGGGTGCACATACCTGTACGAGAAGGAACCGGCATGGACAAGCCCACGCATCTCATCGAGTTCGAGACCATGCTGCTCGGGCGGCACCGGCACCTCGACCGCAGCGCCTACCTGCTCCTCAGTCGCATCCGCATGACGGGCCCGATGTCCATCGGACAGCTCAGCGAGGCCCTCGGGCTGGACGTGTCCACCCTCAACCGGCACACCTCGGCCCTGCTGCGCGCCGGGCTGGTCGAACGCATCCCCGACCCCGACGGCGGCATCGCCCGCAAGTTCCGCCTGACCGAGGAGGGCGAGCGGCGGCTCGACGAGGAGCGGGAGAAGAACATCCTCGGCCTGGAGAAGGTGCTGGCCGACTGGACGGCCGAGGACGTCGCGGCCTTCGCCGCCTCCCTGAGACGCTTCAACACCGACATCGAACGTCTTGCCGGACGGCCCTGGCCTCGTCCCTGAGCAGCGGAGGCGGCGGTCTCACTCGCCGGGGAAGCCGGTCAATTCCTCGACCGCCGTGTCCAATGACCTGTCGACGCCGTCGTCGACCAGCTTCCGGTACACCGGGTCACCCGCTGCCGCGTGACGCCGGATGCCGTCGGCGGAGGCGCTGACCCGTTGGCGGACGATCTCGATGACCCGCCCGGCCGGGCCGTCCCAGCCGTAGGCGCCGAGGAACAGCCGCAGCCTCCGGGGCCGGTCGGCGAACGCGGTGAACCCCTCCGCCGCCACGACATGGCGGGCGTGGAGCGGCACCCAGGAGAAGGCGGTGAAGGCGAGGTCCCACTCCGGTGTGACCGGACCGGCGAAGTCCCAGTCGAAGAACCCGGTGAGGCGCCCGCCGGCCCACGCCGCGTTGTACGGGGCCGCGTCGTTGTGGCCGACGATTAGGCCGGGCCGCCACGTCCCTCCCTCGCGCCAGACCGCGTCCGGCGGAGGGACGAAACCCGCCACCGCGGAGTGGAAGTCGCGCAGCCAACCGGCCACCTGACGGAGCGCGTCGTCACCGTGCACCCACGCGGGCCACGGCCGCGCGGTCCCGACCACCTCTCCCGGAAGGTACGAGAGGACCTCCCGGCCCTGGTCGTCGAACCCCAGGGCGCGCGGGGCCCCGTCGAACCCGGCGTCCTCCAGATGCCGGAGCAGTGCGTGCACGCCAGGCGTCCACGGCCCGGGGACACGGCGGACCGTGTCGCCGACCCGGACCGCTCCATTCGTGTTCCCGCCTGGAAGTCGTCGCTCCTCGATCACGCGTCCAATGATGGCCTGCCGGCGCCGCACCCGAGGGATTCGGTAGCCGAGATCAGCGCCCGCTGAGCCCAGAATGCGGTTCGTGAGCCGGCAGGTTCACGTAGGCGATGGGGCCGCCCGATGTGGATGTGAGGCGCTTGCCAAGAAGGAGTTCGGCGATTCGCAGGTCGTCAGGCGTGCCGCTCCCGACCATGTTGGCGGGAGCATCGAGGTCCCTGATGTAGCCGGCCAGTCGTGCGTCGGAGCGGTGACGCGTCACACCGTCGACGGTCACTCTGCTGTCCCAACCGTTCAGGCCTGTCAGTACCGCGACGACGAACCCGCCGAGCGTCACGGGGAGGACGCCGGCCTCCGCGATTCTCGACGGATTCCCCACCCACCACCCACGCAGTGCTTCCAGTAGCTCCGCGGATGTTAGATCGGCGTGGAAGCCGATGAAGGGCCGGTCGTCGTCCGGGACCGGCTTCGCCACGTCGACACGCAACACGGCCATTCTGGCGGTGCCCGGTGTCATGGGCATGAGGTGGTGCGGCGCGACAGCGGAGCGAGCCGCGATTCGCCGCGCCACGTCCGAAGGGACGACCGGCTTGTCGCCGTGCCGGCTGATCGCCGGAAGCAGACCGGCGTCCGCGATTTTGCGCAGGGCGGCGAGCGGGATGCCGAAGCGGATCGCGGCCTGCCTCAGGGTGATGAGGGTCATGAGCTCGTTCTCAGCGTGCAGCGTCTGGACCGTCAAGCCGCGCAGGTGAACATGCGCGCCGGGACACCCTATCGATCAAGCAGGGTGGCGAGGAAGGCCTGCGTCTTGACGCCGACGGAGTGGACAGCCGTGCCGATCATGCCGCGGGTGAGTAGCACCTTGTAGGTGTTCACTGGGAGGGCCGTCGCCGACTGCGCGGTCGCCCTTGACGTTCCACAGCTTGGACCAGCCGTCGATCCGCACGTCGGAGACGAGGCGGTCGCCGTCCGGGTCGCTCCAACGCCAGCAGAAGCCGGCCGTCATCCGTGCCGAGTAACCGTCGTTCAGCTTCGCACGCAGCAGTCCCTCCAGTTCGTACGGCGAGTCGGCGAGGGTGACCTCGAAGTGGGGGTCGCTGGTCCATGTCGGCGACGGTCCCGGTCTCGCCCGGCCGCACCACCTCATGCTCGTCCAGGAGGAAGACGGGGACGCGGGCGGCGCTCATCAGCTTGGCGAGCTGGGACCGCTACGTCCGCTGCGTGGCTTTGGCGTCCCGCGCCGTTCGGGCCCGTGGCGGTCAGCAGCCGGGGTATTTGTCCCAGGCGAGGCGGCCGCCGGTGAACTGGGTGGTGAAGTCGTCGGCGAGCTCGACGACGGTGTCCCTGCCCTCCAGCCGGGACACCCAATGCGCGGGGAGGGCCGCGTCGCCGTACACGGTGCCGAGGAGGTTGCCGCAGAGGGAGCCGGTTGAGTCGCTGTCGCCGGAGTGGTTGACCGCCAGCAGCAGTGCCCGCTCGATGTCGTCGCCGCTCACCAGCGCGCAGTAGACCGCGATGGCCAGCGCCTCCTCGGCCACCCACCCGCCGCCGAGCGTCTCCACCGTCTCGGGCGACGGCTCCGCCGCATCGGCCAGGGCGACCGCAGCCTCGATCGCGGCGGTGGTCTCCTCGTGTGCGGGCCGCTCGGCGAGCAGGCCGAGAGTGTCATGTACGGCCTTCGCGAGCGGCGCGCCTTGGGCCAGGAAGCAGGCCAGCGCGGCGAAGGCCCCGGCCGCCAGATAACCGGTGGGGTGCCCGTGCGTGATCTGCGCGCAGCCGGCCGCGAGCGTGAAGGCCGCGCGCGGGTCGCGGGTGGCCAGTCCGAACGGGGCGGAGCGCATGACCGTGCCGCAGCCCTTGGAACCGGGGTTGACCGGCCCGGGCAGGCCGGGGGCGGAGAGCGGGCCGGGGTCGGCGCGCAGCCCGGACAGGCAGGCGTTGCCGGGTGCGCGACGGGAGTACAGCCAGGTCTGCTCGCGGAGCCGGCCGGTGCGGACGAGGTCGTCCGGGGGCGGCGGCACGCGGTGCTCCTGCGTGTCGAGCCAGCGCAGGTAGGCGTGGCGGACGACCTGCACCTCACCGCCGCCGATGCCCCTCTCCCTGACGCGTACGTCGGCGCGGATCAGCCCCTCGACGGTGAACAGCGTCATCTGGGTGTCATCGGTGACCAGGCCGGTCTCGCCGCGCCAGTCGGGCGCGAGGTCGGTCAGCCCCGCCTTGCCGCGGTCACGGCGGATGGCGGCGATCGAGTCGAACTCCACGGGCGCGCCGAGGGCGTCGCCGACGGCTCCGCCGAGCAGGCAGCCGCGTACCCGCGCCCCGAACGAAATGTCACCCGTTTCGGCATGAATCACGATGATCCCCTTTCTGCCCTCGAATGAACCGTAGCGGTCTTGTCGTGGGGCCGCCGATGGGATAGAAACGGCTCACCTCGAGTAGGAAACTTTCCGACCTACTCAGGCCGGAACGCGAGGTGAGCGTGAGCGGGAACTACCTGGCCGGGCCGCAGGGCCTGCTCTGGTCGATCAACGCCCGCGCCGTGTTCGACGTCATCGACCGCGAGGGGCCGCTGGGCCGGCCGGAGATCACCAGGGCCACGGGCCTGTCCAAGACCACGGTCGCCCAGGCGCTGCGCGAGCTCGTCGCACGCGGGGTGGTCGAGGAGGCGGGCGCAGACACCACCCGTCGCGGGCCCGCCGCGACCCTCTACCGGGTCGCCCCCCGCTGCGCGCTCGGGCTCGGCGTCGACATCGGCCACCTGCGCGTCCGCGCCGTCCTGGTCGACGCGGTGGGGGAGACGCTCGCCCAGGCGGAGACCAGGGCGCCGCGCCGCAGGGCGGCCGACACGGCGGCGGCGGTGACCGCGCTCGCCGCCGAATGCGCCGAACGCGCCGGGACAGAGCCGGGCGCCATCGGCCAGGCCGTCGTCGGCGTTCCCGCGGTCGTGGCGCGCGACGGCCGCACCGTCAGGCGGGCCTACGGGCTGCCGCAGGGAGGCCGCGGCCTGCTCGAGGCGATCGAGCGCGATCTGCCCGTGCCCGTGCTGCTGGAGAACGACGTCAACCTCGCCGCCGTCGCAGAGCAGCGATTCGGCGTGTGCGCCGACGTCGCCGACTTCGTCCTGCTCGGCGTCGGGGTCGGCCTCGGCGCCGGGATCGTGCTCGGCGGCCGTCTGCACCGGGGCTTCGCCGGGGGAGCGGGCGAGGTCGGGTTCCTGCCCCACCCGGCGACCGAGCTCGGCACGGAGGTGCTCGGCGCCCGCCGCATCGCCGAGCAGGCCAGGCAGGCCGGCATCGAGGGCAGCCCGTCCCCGCGCGAGATCTTCGAACAAGCCAGGGGCGGCGACGAGCGGGCGCTCGCCGTCGTCGACGCGACCGCCCGCAGGATCGCCCACGTCGCGGCCTCCGTCGCCCTGGTGATCGAGCCGGAGCTGTTCGTGCTCGGCGGCGCGTTCGGCGCCAGCGCCGACCTGTTGCTCGGCCGCATCCGCCGCCACCTGGCCAGGGACGCCGCGCCGCTGCCCATCAGGATCATCGCGAGCGGCGTCCCCGGGGACGCGGTGCTGCGCGGCGCGGCCTGGCTCGCCCGCCATCGGGCGCGGGAACGCGCCGTCGCCGCCGTCATGGGCGGGCGGCCGTACGACATGACGACCGGGAGGCCGTACGACACGGACCTCACCGGGTCAGGGAAAGGGGACATCACGTGAACCTCGCGCAACGGCTCGGCGCCGGGCCGGACGACCGGCTGCTGATCGTGAACGCCGACGACTACGGCATGTGCCGGGCGGCCAACACCGGCATCACCTCCCTGCTCGCCGCCCGCGCCATCAGCTCGGCGACCGTCATGACGCCGTGTCCGTGGGCTCCCGACGCGGTCCGTACGGCTGTCGCGGGCGGCTACGACGTGGGCGTCCACCTCACGTTCACCAGCGAGTGGGAGGGATACCGGTGGGGCCCTGTGACCCGCGACCGGGCGGTGTCCTCGCTCGTGGACGACGCCGGTTACTTCCCGGCCGACTGCCAGACGGTGGAGGAGCGGGCCGACCCCGAGGAGGTCCACGCGGAGATCGACGCGCAGATCCGCAGGGCCGTCGCCCTCGGCCTCGACCCGTCGCACGCCGACAACCACATGGGCAGCCTGTACGGCCTGGCCACCGGCAGGGACTTCCTCGACGTCGTATTCAAGGCGTGCGCGGAGCACGGCCTGCCGTTCCGGCTGCCCCGGACTCTCGACGGCATGGGCCTGCCGGAGGAGCTGGAGCCGTTCGCGCAGGCGCGAGCCGAGGCCGCGGACGCGGCGGGTGTGGCGATCCTCGACCGGCTGTGGACGCTGCCCTTCGAACTGGCCGAGGGGGAGACGTACGAGAGCGTCCGCCGTGACATGATCGGGCTGATCCGGGCGCTGCGCCCCGGCGTCACCGAGATCTACATCCACCCGTTCGAGGACACCGGCGAACTCCGGCAGATCATGCCGCATCACGCGAAACGCGGCATGGAGCTGCGGCTGTTCACCGATCCGGAGGTCCGCCGCGCCATCGCGGAGGAGGGCGTCCGGCTCATCGGCTGGTCCGACCTGCGCACGGCCCAGAGGGCCCGATGAGGCGCGGGCAGGTGCTGGCCTACGGGTCGGGCAACCTGTCGGTCAACCTGCTCAGCCAGGCGTTCGCGACCTTCGGCACCTTCTACTACGTCGACCACCTGGGCGTCGACCCGTCGCTCATCGGCGTCGCCATGGTGATCCACGGCATCGTCAACGCGGTGCTCAACCCGCTCGTGGGACACGTCTCCGACCGGACCCGCACGCGCTGGGGCAGGCGGGTGCCGTACATCGCGATCGGCATGGCGCCGCTGGCGGCGGCGTTCACCATGATCTGGATCCCGCTCGTGGACGGCGCGACCGCGAGGTTCTGGTACTTCCTGATCGTGGTCCTCGTCTACGACGTGCTGTTCGTCGTCGTGGTCCTGAACTACGTGGCGCTGTTCCCCGAGATGTTCACCACCATCGCCGAGCGGGCCGCCGCCGCGTCGTGGCGGCAGATGTTCGCCATCGTCGGCATGATCGTCGGCGTCGCCGCGGCGCCCCTGCTGTACGGCGCCATCGGATGGGCCGCCATGGGTGTGTCCTTCGGCGTCGTGGCGCTGGCCTTCTTCGCGCTGTCGCTGCGCGGCTCGGCCGAGCGGGCCCGCGCGGAGCGCGAGAGCTTCGGGTTCCTCGCCGCGCTCCGTTATACGCTCGCCAACCGGGCCTTCGTCACGTACGTCACCGGCAGCTTCCTGCTGCAGCTCACCTTCGCCCTGCTGCAGGCGGGGATCCCGTTCTTCACCAAGTACGCCCTGGGCGAGGCCGACTCCGCCAACACCGTCATCCTGGGCGCGGTGTTCGTCACCGCGATCCCGATGGTCTACGTGTGGAGCCGGGTCACCACCCGCATCGGCCCGCGCCGCGCCGTCCTCGTCGCGATCGTCGTGTACGGCGCGGCGCTCGCGCCGTTCCTGCTCGTCGGGAACCTCGCCCTCGCGGCGGTCACGGGGGCCGCGGTCGGCGTCGGGATCGCGGGCATGCTGGTGCTCCTGGAGATCCTGCTCGCCGAGGTGATCGACGACGACGAGCACAGGACGGGCACCCGCCGCGAGGGGATGTACTTCGGGATGAACGGGTTCATCGTCCGCTGGGCGGTGTCCCTGCAAGCCGTGATCATCACCGTCGTGCTGTCCCGATCGGGCTACCACAACGGGGCCGCGGTCCAGCCGGACTCCGTCGTGACCGGCGTCCGGCTGATGATGGGCGTGCTGCCCCTGGTCGTGCTGGCGCTGGCCTTCGGCTGCTTCCTCCTCTACCCGCTGCGCGCGGGCGCCGGCCCACGCGACGAGAGCGCCCCCGTGCCGGCCGCCAACTGACCCTGCGGCCGCCGTGTAAGTTTCAGCACGCCTCGCCGCACACCTGGGCGGCCCCCGCGGGAGTTCGGCGCCAGGTGAGGGATGCCACAAGGAGGAACGGAGCGGACGCCACGGCGGCTGCCGCATACCCGGATTCATTGACTTATCCCTACACATCCGGTTAGGTCCTCTGACAATGGGCGCCCGGTAGGGCCCTGACTCGCCTCTCCCGACTCGAACCGTCCCGGCAACGGCTTCTGACGCTCTCCACTTCGACACGTAACGGAGATGCCCATGGTGAGGATGACGCGCCTGCTGGGCGGCCTGGTGGCCGTGCTGGCGCTGGTCGCGGGGACGGTGTCCGCCACCGGTGAGGCGGCCGCCGAGTCGAACGGGGGAGTGCGGGTTATGCCGCTCGGTGACTCGATCACCGACGGTCTCACCGTGCCCGGCGGCTACCGGATCGACCTGTGGCAGAAGCTGGTCGCCGGCGGTTACAAGGCCGACTTCGTCGGCTCGCTGTCCAACGGGCCGTCGAGCCTGGGCGACCACGACCACGAGGGCCACTCCGGCTGGCGCATCGACCAGATCGACGCCAACATCGTGACCTGGCTGCGCACCTACACCCCGCGCACGATCCTGCTGCACATCGGCACCAACGACATGTACCAGAACCCGAACGGCGCGTCCTCCCGCCTGGCGACCCTGATCGACCACATCACCGCCACCTCGCCGGACGCCGAGGTGTTCGTAGCCACGATCATCCCGCTGTCCGGCGCCGACGCGACCGTCCGCTCCTTCAACGCGGCGATCCCCGGCATCGTGCAGACCAGGGCGGCCGCCGGGCGCCACGTCCATCTGGTCGACATGTACCCCGCCCTGACCACCGCCGACCTGGCCGACGGCGTGCATCCCAACGCGGGCGGCTACGGCAAGATGGCCACGGTCTGGTACAACGCCCTCCGCTCGGTCCCCGGCAGCCTGGGCGACGCCAACCCCACTCCCAGCCCGAGCCCTACCCCGACCCGCACTCCGACCCCCACTCCGACGCCCAGCCCGAGTCCGTCGCCCACGCCTTCGCCCACCGGCGACCGCGGCTGCACCGCGACGTACAGCACGGTCAACAGCTGGCCGGGCGGCTTCCAGGGTGAGGTGACGGTGCGCAACACCGGCTCGTCCGCGCTCAACGGGTGGACGACCCGGATGACGCTGGCCGCCGGCCAGAGCATCACGAACCTGTGGGGCGGGGTGAACACGGGCACCGGCGGCGCCGTCAGCGTCCGCAACGCTCCCTACAACGGCACCGTCGCGGCCGGCGGCACGACGACGTTCGGGTTCGTCGCCAACGGCGACGGCGCGGCCGCGCCCGGCGGCGTGAGCTGCTCCAGCCCCTGATCCCGCCGACGAGACCGACGTCCTCCGCCACGCCCACGGACCTCAGGAGCTCCTGAATGACAGACCCTCGCATGCGCGCCTTCAGAGACCGCGTCGGCGGCCTGGCGTACGGCGGGGACTACAACCCTGAGCAGTGGGACCCGGCCGTGTGGCGGGAGGACGTCCGGCTCATGCGCGAGGCGGGGGTGAACCTCGTGTCGCTCGGCGTCTTCGCGTGGGCCTCGCTCGAACCGGAGCCCGGGAAATACGAGTTCGGCTGGCTCGACGAGGTCATGGACCTGCTCCACGAGAACGGCGTCGCGGTCAACCTGGCCACCCCCACCGCCGCGCCGCCCGCCTGGCTGACCCACCGGCATCCCGAGGTCCTCCCGGTCATGGCCGACGGCGAGCGGTTCGGCTTCGGCAACCGCCTGCACTACGACCCCTCGTCGCCGATCTACCGGGAGCACGCGGCGGACATCACCAGGCGGCTCGCGGAGCGGTACTCCTTCCACCCCGCCCTGGCCATGTGGCACATCAGCAACGAGTACGGCCCCACGGCGTACAACGAGGCCGCCTCGGCCGGCTTCCGGCGCTGGCTCGAGCGCAGGTATGGCGACCTGGAGACCCTCAACGAGGCGTGGACCACCCGCTTCTGGGGGCAGGTCTACACCGACTGGGACCAGGTAGAGGCGCCGAGCGTGCCCCGCACCTGGATGAACCCCAGCCGCATCCTGGACTTCAAGCGCTTCACCTCGGACGCCCTGCTGGAGTGCTTCATCGCCGAGCGCGACATCGTCCGCTCCTTCCGCGACGACATCCCGGTCGTCACCAACTTCATGCGCTTCTACCGGAACGCCGACTACTGGCGCTGGGCTCCGGAGGAGGACGCGGCGGCCCTGGACATCTACCCCGACCCCGCCGAGCCGGACTCGCACGTGTCGTCGGCCTTCCAGTTCGACCTGTTCCGGTCGCTCAAGGGCGGGCGGCCGTGGCTGCTGATGGAGCAGGCGGCGAGCGCGGTCAGCCAGTGGAGGCTCAACGTGGTCAAGGAGCCGGGCCGGATGCGGCTCGGCTCGCTCCAGGCGGTCTCCCGCGGGGCCGGCTCGGTGATGTTCTTCCAGTGGCGGGCCGGCAGGGGCGGGCACGAGCGCTTCCACTCCGCGATGCTGCCGCACTCCGGCCCGGACACGCGCACCTTCCGAGAGGTCGCCGAACTCGGCCGCGAGGTCGGGCTGCTCTCACCCGTGGCGGGAACGACCACGCGGGCCGAGGTCGCCGTCCTGTTCGACTGGAACGGCTGGTGGGGGCTGGAGGAACTGTGGGGCCTGCCCCGCAACGACTTCAGCTACGTGGACACCGTCATGCGGCACTACCGGCCGCTGTGGGAGCACCACCACGCGGTCGACGTCGTGTCCACCCGGAGCGACCTGTCGCCCTACAAGGTGCTGGTCGTGCCCAACGCGTACCTGATGGACGACGAGGGCGTGGGCGCCGTCACCGAGTTCGCCAGCAGTGGTGGGACGGTCGTCATGTCCTTCTTCTCGGGCGTGGTGGACGCGTGCAACCGTGTCCGGCCGGACGGCTACCCGGGCGCGTTCCGCGACCTCATCGGCGCGAAGATCGACGAATACTGGCCGGCGCGTCCCGGCGAGCGGTTCACCGTCGAGTTCGCCGACGGGCGCACGGCGACGGCGGACTGGTGGCGCGAGGACATCCACCTCGAAACCGGGACGGCACTGGCGACCTACGCGGACGGACTGCTCCAGGGACGCGCGGCGGTCGTCGCCAACGACTTCGGAACCGGCCGGGTCGTCTACTTCGCCACCCTCCTCGACCAGGACGCCTTCGATCGGGTGCTGCTCGGCGAGCTGAGGGCGGCGGGCGTGGAGAACCGCTTCGAGGGCCTCCCCGCCCACCTGGAGTGCGCCGTCCGCGAGGACGAGCGGCACGAATACCTCTTCCTCCTCAACCACGACCCCGAGACGCCCGTCGCCGTCCCGGTGGAGGGCGGCGGTACGGACCTCCTCACCGGCCTGCCGGTGTCAGGGGAGATCACCGTGCCTCCCCTCGGAGCGGCGGTCGTCCGCCGGGCGCGGCAGGTGTGACCGTGGCCCGGCCCCCCGGCGGCGCGGTGCTCTCTCGGACCACGAGTTCGTTCGCGAGGTCGATGCGGTTCACCGCGACGTCCACGCCGCGGGCCAGGTCGAGCAGCGTCTGGGTCGCGACCGCCGCCATGTCGCACAGCGGCTGGTTCACCGTGGTGAGGGCGGGGTCGATCCACGCGGCGGCCGGCACGTTGTCGTATCCGACGACCGACAGGTCTCCCGGGATGTCGAGGCCGAGCCGCCGGGCCGCCCGGATGACGCCGAGGGCCTGCAGGTCCGACCCGGCGAAGATCGCCGTCGGCCGGTCCGTACGCCTCAGGAGATCCATGCCGTGCTCGTAGCCGGCGTCGACGTAGAAGGTGCCGTACCGGACCAGGTCGGGATCGACGGGGAGTCCGGCCTCGTCGTGGGCGACCCGGAAACCGGCGACTCGTGCTCTGCTGCACAGCACGTCGCGGGGGCCGGAGACGACCGCGATACGGCGATGGCCCAGCTCCAGGAGGTGACGCGTGGCGAGCAGGCCGCCGTCCCAGTTGTTCGAGCCGACGACGGGCACGGACGCCGAGGTCTCGCCGTCGGTGTCGACGACGACGAACGGGACCCGCTGCCGCCGCAGCCTCTGCTGCTGGGCCTGCGACAGGCCGCACAGGACGAACAGCACGCCGAGAGGCCGCCGGTCGAGCATGCCGTCGAGCCATTCGTCGGAGGGCCGGTGCGCTCCTCCCAGCTGAGAGAGGACGACCTCGATCCGCGCGGCGGAGGCGACGGAGTCGACGCCGCGGATGATCTCCATGGACCACGCGGAGTTCAGCTGGTGGAAGACGAGGTCGATCTGCCCCTTGAGCGTGCGCCGCTTCGGGCGGCGGCGGTACTGGTGCCGCGCGAGTCCGGCCTCGACGCGTTCCCGGGTGCCGGGCGCGACGTCGGGGCGGCCGTTGAGGACCTTGGAGACCGTGGTCACCGAGACGCCGAGCTCTTCGGCGATGGACGCGATCGTCGCGGGGCGTGGATCGGAGGCGGGGGAGGGGCCGGTCATCTGTCCGCTCGTCATTTTTCCGAAAGTTTCGCGAAACTCTACCATTGGACGGCCCTGAGATATGCCGAGATCCAGCGTGTGTTCGGCTCGGCGGAGAGGGAGCAACGGCGATTGACTGCCCTCTTGACGCACCTCTGCCCGGGTCCTATATTTCCGCAATATTAACGGGAATCTTCGAAACTTTCGGTTCGCGCTGTCGTGCCGTTTTCCGGGGCGCGGAGTGCGCGAAGTCGCCCCCTTCCGGCGGCCGCACGCGCCGCCGTGGATCCGTTCGGATGGCACCGGAGGCACGGGATGAGCACCACCAGGACGATCGGCGCGTCGCCGGACACCGGGGGTCCCCGGCGGGCGAGGCCGGATCCCGCCCGTGCGAAGCGCCCGCCGCGCCGCACCTGGCGGCAGGCGCTGCGCCGTGACTGGCAGCTCTACTCGCTGGCGATCCTTCCGCTGCTGTTCTTCGTGATCTTCCGGTATCTGCCGATGATCGGGAACGTCATCGCCTTCCGGAAGTTCGAGCCCGGCGGCAGCGTGCTGGGCGAGGAATGGGTCGGCCTGCGTTACGTGAAGATGTTCCTGAACGACCCGTCGTTCTGGCAGGTGTTCACCAACACCGTGGTCATCGGCGCGCTGACCCTGCTGTTCTGCTTCCCGACGCCGATCGTGCTCGCCCTGCTGATCAACGAGCTGCGCGGCCGGAGGATCAAGCGGTTCGTCCAGTCGGTGTCCTACCTGCCGCACTTCCTGTCGATGGTGGTCGTGGCCGGGCTGGTCATGGAGATGCTGTCGGTGGACGGGCCGGTCAACCAGCTCCTGCGCGCGGCCGGCAACGAGCCCATCGCGTTCCTGCAGGAAGCGGGATGGTTCCGGACGATCTACGTCTCCTCGGAGATGTGGCAGACGGTCGGCTGGGGGACGATCATCTACCTCGCCGCGCTCACGACCATCGACGAGCAGTTGTACGAGGCGGCCCGGATCGACGGCGCGAGCCGGTGGCGGCAGGTCTGGCACGTGACCTTGCCCGGCATCCGGCCGACCGCGGTCACCCTGCTGATCCTCAACATCGGCACGTTCATGGCGGTCGGCTTCGAGAAGATCCTGCTGCTGTACAACCCGCTGACGTATCCCACCGCCGACGTGATCTCCACGTACCTGTACCGGATGGGCATCGTCTCCAACAGCTTCAGTTACGCCGCGGCGATCGGCCTGTTCGAGGCCGTGATCGGGCTGGCCCTGGTCATGTCGGCGAACCTGATCTCCCGGCGCACGGTGGGGGCGAGCCTGTGGTGACCGTCGACAGGACCCGGGGCTACCGGGTGTTCCGGGTGGTCAACGCGATCATCCTGGCCGGCGTCGTGGTCGTTACCCTGTACCCCTTCGTCAACATCGTGGCCCGGTCGCTCAGCGACGAGTTCGCCATCCGCGCCGGCAAGGTCAACCTCGTCCCCGTCGGGTTCACCTTCCGTACGTACGAGTTCGTGGCCTCCGACCCGACGTTCTGGATCAACTACCGCAACACGGTGGTCTACACGGTCGTCGCCACGGCCATCGCGATGGTGATGACCACGTGCTACGCGTACGTCCTGTCGAAGAAGCACCTGAAGGGCCGCACGTTCCTGATCGGGATCGCGGTCTTCACGATGTTCTTCTCCGGCGGGCTCATCCCCAACTACATCCTCATCTCCAGCCTCGGGCTGAAGGACGGCATCTGGGCCATCGTGCTGCCCAACGCGGTCAGCGTCTTCAACCTCCTGGTGATGAAGGCGTTCTTCGAGGGCCTGCCGGCCGAGCTGGAGGAGGCCGCGGCGATCGACGGCATGAGCACCTACGGCATCCTGCTCCGGATCGTGCTGCCGCTGTCGAAGGCGGTCCTCGCGACGATGGTGCTGTTCTACGCCGTGTCGTTCTGGAACTCGTGGTTCGCGGCCTTCCTCTACATGACCCAGAACGACCTGTTCCCGGTGACCGTCTACCTGCGCAACCTCATCGCCGGCGCCACCACGGGCACGTCCGTCGGCGCCGACGCCACCGACATGACGGTGGCCACCAACATCAAGTCGGTGACGATGGTGCTCACCGTCGTCCCGATCCTGGTGGTCTACCCCTTCGTCCAGCGGTACTTCGTCAAGGGCGTCATGCTCGGCGCGGTGAAGGGATAACACGCCGGACCTCTCATTCCGCTTTCACCCCAGCCCGTTTCCCCAGGGAAAGGACCCCCCTTTCATGTATGAGATCAACCGGCGTCAGGCGTTGGTCGCCGCGGGAGCCTTCCTCGCGCTCGCCGCCTGCAGCAGCGAGGGCGATTCCGGCGGCAAGAAGAGCGGTGACGACTTCGCGGCGAACCGGGACGGCGCGATGGCGGACTACGCCGCCGGCAAGCAGTTCAAGGCCGCCGCCCCGCTTTCGTTCAGCGTCCTCTACAACAACCACCCGTTCTATCCGATCAAGGACGACTGGCTGTTCTGGTCGGAGCTGACGAAGCGGACCAACGTGACGCTGCAGCCGAACGTGGTGCCTTTGAGCGACTACGAGAGCAAGCGAAGCCTGCTGATCGGTGCCGGCGACGCGCCGATGATCATCCCGAAGACCTACCCCGGCCAGGAGACCCCCTTCGTCGCCTCCGGCGCTGTCCTGCCGGTCAGCGACTACCTCGACCTGATGCCGAACTTCAAGGAGAAGGTCGCCAAGTGGAACCTGCAGCCCGACCTTGACACACTCCGGCAGTCCGACGGTCGCTTCTACGTGCTCCCCGGCCTCCACGAGGACTACTGGGTGGACTACACCATGGCGATGCGCGCCGACGTCCTCGACAAGCTCGGCCTGGAGATTCCACAGACCTGGGACGACGTGCACGCCGTGCTCAAGTCGATCAAGGAGGAGCACCCGGACTCTTACCCCTTCTCCGACCGGTGGGGGACCATCTCCACGACGGGCGGCGCCCTGATGAACTACCTCGGCACGGGCTACGGCGCCCCCTGGGGGTGGGGCTACACGAGCGGCGGTCTCATCTGGGACTCCACCGCGCAGAAGTTCGCCTACGTGGGCGTCATGGATCAGTTCAAGCAGGCGCTGCAGTTCCTCAACACACTGGTGACGGAGAAGCTGCTCGACCCGGAGAGCTTCACGCAGCAGGACGACCAGGCGATCCAGAAGCTGGTGTCCGGCAAGTCCTTCGCCATCAGCACCAATGCGCAGACACTGGTCAACGAGTACCGTCCGCCGCTGAAGAAGGCGGACCCGAAAGCCAGGCTGGTCAAGATTCCGGTGCCCGTCGGGCCGCTCGGCCCGATCAAGGCGGGGTCCAACACCACCCGCCTGGAGAACGGCATCATGATTTCCAAGAAGGCCCGGGACAGCAAGAACTTCGTCGCGATGATGCAGTTCATCGACTGGCTCTGGTACTCCGACGAGGGCCAGGTGTTCGCCAAGTGGGGAGTCGAGGGGACGACGTACACCAAGGACGGCTCCGGCAAGTTCCAGCTGGCGAAGGACGTCGACTTCGTCGGCCTCAACCCCGGCGCGCCCAAGCACCTGCAGAAGGACTTCGGCTTCTCCAACGGCGTGTTCGCCTACGGCGGCAGCACCGAACTGCTCCAGTCGACCTTCTCCGACGAGGAGATCGAGTTCCAGAAGACGATGAACGCCAGGAAGGCGTTGCCGGTGGCGCCTCCCCATCCGCTCAGCGACGAGGAACGCGAGCAGGCCTCGCTGTACGAGACGCCGCTCAAGGACCACGTCAGTCAGAACATGCTCAACTTCATCCTGGGCAAGCGGAGCTTCGACGAGTGGGACGCGTACGTCAAGGAGCTCGAGGCGAAGAACCTGTCGTCCTACATGAACCTCGTGAACGGCGCGTACGACCGGTACAAGCAGCAGCACGGCTGACCGGCCCGGGCCGGCCGCGCCTGTCCCGTGGCCGACACGAGCCTCATCTGACGGTGAGTGAAGGACGATGATGCCCAGCTCCGCCCCCGATGTCCAAGAGACCCCGAGCCGGCTGACGGACGCCTGGCGGTTCTGCGTGGGCACGGGCCGCTTCGACCTGGCCCTGCGGCGCGACTACCAGGAGTCCCTGGCGCTGGTGCAGCGGGAGATCGGCTTCCGGCACATCCGGGGGCACGGACTGCTGAGCGACGGGGTGGGCGTCCACCGGCCGTACGAGCACCGGGGGACCCGGCACGTGCGGCACGTGTTCACCTACGTGGACCAGGTGATCGACGCCTACCTCGACCTCGGGATCAAGCCGTTCCTGGAGCTGGGCTTCATGCCCTCCGGGCTCGCGTCCGGCGAGCAGACCGTGTTCTGGTGGCGCGGCAACATCACACCGCCCCGGTCGTGGCAGGAGTGGGCCGCGCTGGTGCGGGCCACCGTGGCGCACCTGGTCGACCGGTACGGGATCGACCAGGTGCGCACCTGGCCGATCGAGGTGTGGAACGAACCCAACCTGGAGGCCTTCTGGCTCGGCGCGGACCAGGACGCCTACCACCGCCTGTACGAGGTGACCGCGAACACCGTCAAGGACGTGGACGCCTCACTCCAGGTGGGCGGGCCGGCCATCTCTCCCGGCTCCGACGAGTGGCTGGTGCGCTTCGCCGACTTCGTCGTCGAACGGTCCCTGCCGATCGACTTCGTGAGCCGGCACGCCTACACCTCGGGCCCGGCCCAGCACGTGCCGTTCGGCGTGCACCAGACGCTGGCCCCGCCGTCGTGGTTGCTGGAGCAGTTCGCCACACCCCGGCGGCAGCTCCGGGGCGGTCCGCTGGCGGACCTGCCCGTGCACATCACCGAGTTCAACTCCTCCTACCGGCCCGACAACCCGATCCACGACACGGCCTTCCACGCCGCGTACCTCGCGCCTGTGCTTGCGGCCGGGGGAGACCTGGCCGACTCCTTCTCCTACTGGACCTTCAGCGACGTGTTCGAGGAGGCAGGGGTGCCGGCCTCGCTGTTCCACGGCGGCTTCGGCCTGCTGACCCACCGCCAGATCAAGAAGCCGACCTATCACCTGTACGCCTTCATGGCCCGCATGGGCGAGGAGATCCTGGCGCGCGGACCGGACCACCTCGTCACGCGGGACGGCGCGGGCCGGGTCACCGTGCTGGCCTGGGCGCCGGTGGACGTCACCGGCGGCCCGCCCGTCGACGGGCACACCGTGCGGCTGTCGATCCCGGTCGCCCCCCGGGCGGCCTCGGCCTTCGTGCTGCGCTCGTCGGTGAGCGAGGAGAAGGGCAACGTCTGGAGGGCGTGGTGCGAGATGGGCCGCCCGGCGTCTCCCCGGCCCCGGCAGCTCGACGCGCTGCGGGAGGCGGCCGAGCCGGTCCGGAGCCATCGCGGCCTGCCGATCGAGGACGGACACGTCGGTCTGGACATCACCCTCGACCGCCACGAGGTCACCCTGCTGGAGATCACGCCCGTGGTGGACGAGACCCCGCCCTGGTGGGACGACGGCCGCCTGCTCGGCCTGGATCAGCGTGGCTCGGACGGGGGAGCCGCGCTGTGACCGAGACGACGATGCGGCGATTCGGCGAGGGACCGCTCTCGCGCGCCTCCGCGCTGGTCTACACCCTGCTCGTGGTCGAGCTCATGTTCCTGACCACCACCGTGCCCGGCCTGATCGGGCTCGTCCTGCTCGGTCACGACGCCGCCAACGTCCCGCTGGCCGCCGCCTGCCTGCTGCCCGCCGGCCCGGCGCTGTCCGCCGCGCTGTACGCGTTGCACCACCGCCGGCTGGACCTGACGGATCTCCACCCGGCGACGGCGTTCTGGCGCGGCTACAAAATGAACGTCCGCGGGGTGGTGAAGCTCTGGATCCCGTGGCTGGCGTGGCTGACCGTCGTCGGATCGACGCTGGCGAACTTCGGCGCCGCCGGCGTCCCGGGGTGGTGGGCGATCCTGCTGGTCCTCATCGCGCTGGCGGCGGCGCTGTGGGGCGCGAACGCCCTCGTGATCACATCGCTGTTCGCGTTCCGGGCGAGGGACGTAGCCCGGCTGGCCGCGTACTTCCTCTTCTCCTCGCCTCGGGTCGCGCTGGCCAACGCCTGCCTGCTCGTCGTCGCGGCCGGTGTCACGCTGGTCGCCTCCGAGGCCGCGCTGACGCTGTTGGCCTCGGTGTTCGCGGCGGTGCTGCTGCTGAACAGCCGGCCGCTGGTCGCCGAGGTCACGAAGAGGTTCACCGTGCAGGCCGATCCCCCGGAGGGGCCTCGTGACGACTCCTGATCCCGTCCATCCGGCATGGCTGCCGCCGGAGGCGTTCCGGGCGATCGGCGCGCGCCGCACGCTCGTGCTCGGCGACGGGCTCCTCGCCGAAACCGTCCACGACGAGGTGGCGCGGGCCTGTGCCCGGTATGGCGGACGCGTGCGCCGTCGCGCCGAAGACGGACCGCACGACCTGGTGCTCGCGCTCACGACGGTGGAGGCCCTGCCGGGGGTCGCGGGCGAGGTCCGGCCCGATTCCGCGATCGGCGCCGAGGGATACCTGGTCGCACGGCGCGACGGCGTCACGGCGGTGCTCGCCGACGATCCCGCCGGGCTGCTCTACGGCCTGTTCCACGTCGTACGGCTCGGTGAGCGGGCGTTCGCCGGCGAGCGGCAGGTCGAGCGTCATCGGCCCGCGACGCGGCGGCGCATGCTCGACCACTGGGACAACGTGGACGTCCACCCGGTGATGGGCCAGGTCGAACGCGGCTACGCGGGCGGGTCGATCTTCTGGCACGACGGCGCGCCGCGCGGCGACCTGGCCCGGGTGCGGGCCTACGCCCGGCTGCTGGCCGCGTGCGGCGTGAACGCGATCTCCGTGAACAACGTGAACGTGCACGCGACCGAGGCTCACCTGCTGACGGACCGGCTCGGCGACGTCGCCGCGATCGCGGACGTGCTGCGGCCGTACGGGATCAGGGTCCACCTGTCGGTGAGCTTCGCCTCGCCCGTCGTCCTCGGGGGGCTGCCGTCCGCCGACCCGCTGGACGAGGACGTGCGGAAGTGGTGGGCGGGTGTCACCGAGCGGGTGTACGGCACGATCCCCGACTTCGGCGGCTACGTCGTGAAGGCCGACTCCGAGGGGCAACCCGGCCCGTTCGCGTACGGGCGCGACCACGCCGACGGCGCGAACCTGCTGGCCGAGGCGCTGGAGCCGTTCGGCGGGGTCGTCCACTGGCGCGCCTTCGTGTACAACCACCGGCAGGACTGGCGCGACCGGTCCACCGACCGGGCCCGCGCCGCGTACGACCACTTCGCCCCGCTCGACGGGCGGTTCCGCGACAACGTGATCCTGCAGGTGAAGCACGGCCCGATGGACTTCCAGGTGCGTGAGCCGGTGTCGCCGGTGATCGCGGCCATGCCCGCCACCCGCCTGGCCGTGGAAATGCAGGTGACGCAGGAGTACACCGGCCAGCAACGGCACGTCTGCTACCTCGCCCCGATGTGGCGCGAGGTGCTCGGCTTCCGCCCCTGGGGACCTGACGGGGCCGCCGTGGCGGACGCCGTCGACGGCGGCGATCTGGTGGGGGTCTCCAACGTCGGCGACGACCCCTACTGGACCGGCCACCCGCTCGCCCAGGCCAACCTGTACGCCTTCGGCCGGCTCGCCTGGGCGCCCTGGACGGACCCGGAGACGATCCTCGACGAGTGGATCGACCTCACCTTCGCCCCTGCGGCGAGTGGGGATGCCGAGCGGCTACGGCGGACCCTCCATGCGATCATGGACGACTCCTGGCGCACCTACGAGCGGTACACCGCGCCGATGGGCGTCGGATTCATGGTCCGTCCCGGGCAACATTACGGGCCCGACGTGGACGGATACGAGTACACCCCATGGGGCACCTATCACTTCGCCGACCGGGACGGCGTCGGCGTGGACCGCACCCGCGCCACCGGGACCGGCTTCACCGGCCAGTATCCGCCGCCGTGGTCGGAGGTGTACGAGTCGCTCGCCGAGTGCCCCGACGAACTGCTGCTGTTCTTCCATCACGTCCCGTACGGGCACGTGCTGCGGGGCGGTCCGACCGTCGTCCAGCACATCTACGACACCCATTTCGCGGGTGCCGAGCAGGCGATCGAGGCCAGAAGGCGATGGGAGGAGGCCGCCGGGCTGTTCGACCCGTCCCTGCACGCCCGTGTCAAAGATCTTCTCGACGAGCAGGTCCGCTGCGCGGAGGAGTGGCGCGACCAGATCAACGCCTACTTCTTCCGCAAGTCCGGGATCCCCGACGCCCACGGCCGCCGAATCCCATGACGGAAGCGGCTCCGGATGAGGACGGGCACTGGGTCGCCACCTGGACGGCGATGCCGCAGGCCGCCGAGCCCGACAACATGCCGCCCGCGCCGTTTACCGGGCACGATGTCGTTCTCGCCGACGCGACGCTGCGGCAGACGGTCCGGGTCTCGGTGGGCGGGCGGCAGATGCGGTTGCGCTTCTCGAACGCCTTCGGAGGTGCGGCGCTGCCCATCACGAAGGTGACCGTCGCGCTTCCCGGCGGCGGTCAGGCCGGGGTGAGCGCGATCCAGCCGGGGAGCGTGCGGGCGGTGACCTTCCACGGGCGGTCGTCGACGACGATCCCGGCCGGGGCGCAGGCGGTCTCCGATCCGCTGAACTTCGCGGTCGCTCCCCGGTCGAACCTGACGGTGACGGTCTACCTGGCCGACGGGCAGCGCTCCACCGGCATCACCTCGCACCCGGGCTCGCGGACCACCTCCTACCTGCTGGCCGGCGACCACGCCGACGCCGCGGACCTGCCCGGGGCGACCTCCGTCGACCACTGGTACTTCCTCAGCGGCCTCGAGGTGTGGTCCAAACCCTCGGTCGCCGCGGTCGCGGTGGTGGGCGACTCGCTCACCGACGGCCGGGGCTCGACCACCAACGGCAACAACCGCTGGCCCGACCGGTTGCTCGACCGCCTGCAGGCCCAGCACGCCACCTCCGGCGTGGCGGTGGTCAACCAGGCGGCCGGCGGCAACCGGGTGCTCAACGACGGCCTGGGCCCCAGCGTCTTGGCCAGGCTGGACCGCGACGTGCTCGCCCACAGCGGCGTGACCTGGCAGATCCTGTTCGAAGGCGTCAACGACATCGGCGCCGCCGAGGCGAGCCCGACCGCCCAAAAGCAGGTGACCGACGACCTCGTCGACGCCTACGACCAGATCATCACCCGGGCGCACGCACGCGGCATCCGCGTCTACGGCGCCACGCTGACGCCGTTCGGCGGCAACACCTCCTACGACGACCCGCAGGGCTACCGGGAGGCGGCCCGGCAGGCGGTCAACCAGTGGATCCGCACCAGCCGCCGCTTCGACGCCGTGATCGACTTCGACCGCGCCGCCCGCGACCCGGCCAACCCCCGCCAACTGCTCGCGGCCTACGACGTGGGCGACCACCTGCACCTGAACCCGACCGGCTACCAGGCCCTCGCCGACGCCGTACCCGCCCACCTGTTCCGTCAGGAACCGCTGCCCCCCGGCTTCGGCTTCAACTGACGCGACGGCGGCTAGAGTGGCGTCCGGCCGCGGTTCCGTGAGCACCGATGCCTCCGAGCACTGATGTCATTGAGCACCGATGGATGAGCGAGCGCGATGAGAATCGTCGAGGACGACCTGTCCGGCCCGCAGATCGCCGAGTTCCTGTGGGAGCACGTGCGGGAGATGCGGTCCATCACGCCGCTGGAGAGCAAGCACGCCCTCGATCTCGACGGCCTGCGCACGCCCGAGGTCACGTTCTGGTCGGTGATGGACGGCGACGCCATCGTGGGCTGCGGTGCGATCAAGAGGCTCGACTCCGCGCACGCCGAGCTGAAGTCGATGCGCACCGCGGGGGCACGCAAACGCAGCGGGATCGCGTCCCTGCTGCTGGGGCACATCATCACCGAGGCCGGGCGGATGGGCTTCACCCGGCTGAGCCTGGAGACCGGCTCGGCCGACTTCTTCCTGGCCGCCAGGAGGCTGTACGAGAAGTTCGGCTTCGACTACTGCGAACCCTTCGCCGACTACCGGCCCGATCCCCACAGTGTGTTCATGACCAGGCTGCTCTGACGACTTCGTCAGTACGCGTCGGGACGTAGGGCCCGGGCGCACACGGTGAGGCCCTCCCTGAGGGTCTCATGCGTCGCGTCGTCGACCTTCTCGAGCATGACCGCTTCGATGTCGTCGAGCGAATCGTCGCACCGCCGCAGCACGGCCACCCCCTCGGGAGTGAGGCGGGCGCACAGCGTGCGGCCGCCGTCCGGGTGCGGGTCGCGGCGGATCAGGCCGCGCCGTTCCAGGTCGCGGATGACGAGGTTCATCGCCTGCGGCGTGACGAAGGCGATGCGCGCCAGTTCCGCCGACGACACCCCGTCGCGCGTGCGCAGTTCGCTGAGCGCCATGTATTCGGTCGTGGTGACGCCGTGCCGGGCGAGCGCGTCGTCCAGGCGGGCGCGGATGCGGCGCTCCAGGCGGAACACCAGGTAGCTCAGGCGTGCCGCGGGCGCGGGCGGCTGGGCGGCGGGAGGGGGACGGCGGGCGGTCACCGGACGACCATACCGCGCGATCTCCAGAATGTAAGTTTCGCGGATAGCTATCAAGTGACTTGATAGCAAGTACCTTGATAAGCAGTGGAAACGCGTATTCGATCGCCGGAGTCCTCGGGGTCATGTCTTGACCGCCGGGCGCCTCCGCTCCTATACCGGCTGACGTCACTACTTGCGACTGAGCGGCGGTTCGGCAACGTGCGTGGAAAAGGCACGAGAAAAAGGGAACCGCCGCTGATCGACAAAGGAGGAGCGGATGAAGCGATTACTCACGGCACTCGCCGGCGCCGTCACCGCGGTGCTGTGCGCCGCCGCGGTCCTGGTGTCGGCGCTGGTGTCCGCGCACCCCGCCGCCGCGGCGACGCTGACCGAGGTGACCAACTTCGGCGCCAACCCCGGCAACCTGCGTATGTACGTGTACGTCCCGAACAGCGCCCAGCAGAACCCGGCGATCGTGCTGGCCATGCACACGTGCGGCGGCTCGGGGCCGGGCTTCTACTCGTCCACCGAGTTCGCGTCGCTGGCCGACCGGTACGGCTTCATCGTGATCTATCCGTCGGCGTCGAAGAAGATGAACTGCTTCGACAACTGGTCGGACGCGTCCAAGGTGCGCGGCGGTCAGACCGACCCGGTGTCGCTCATGTCGATGGTGACCTACGTCGAGCAGCAGTATCACGGCGACCCGAACCGGGTGTTCGCGACCGGCGCCTCCTCGGGCGCCATGATGACCAACGCCATGCTCGCCCTGTATCCCGAGGTGTTCAAGGCGGGCGCGGCGTTCATGGGCGTGCCGTTCACGTGCTTCCCCAACGAGGCGGCCTACAGCCCGGGGGGCAACTCCTCCCCGTGCGTGGGCAAGACCGCGCAGCAGTGGGGCGACGCGGTCCGCAACGCGAACCCCGGCTACCGGGGGCCGTGGCCGCGGATGCAGCTGTGGCACGGCACCAGCGACACGGTGGTCTCCTATGCCGAGTTGGAGGAGGAGATCAAGCAGTGGACGAACGTGCACGGCCTAAGCCAGACGCCGACCGCCACGGACACGCCGCAGTCCGGGTGGAGCCGCCGCCGCTACGCCGACTCCTCGGGCACGGTGCGGGTCGAGGCCTACACCATCCAGGGCGCGGGCCACAGTCTCCCCATGAGCGGCATGGCTGCCGTCGCCGTCCAGTTCTTCGGCCTCACCGGTAGCAGTCCGAGTCCGAGCCCGAGCCCGAGCGCCACTGTCAGCCCGTCCGTCAGTCCGTCCGCGAGCCCGTCGCCGTCGGCAAGTCCCTCGCCGTCCGCGAGCCCGTCGAATCCGCAGCAGGGCGGTTCCTGCCGGATCACCTACAGGGCCAATTCCTGGAACAACGGCTTCACGGCGGACGTCACGATCACCAACACTGGCACCGCTCCCGTCAACGGCTGGACCGTCACCTGGACGTGGCCGGGCAACCAGCAGATCACCAACGCGTGGAACGCCGGCGTGACCCAGTCCGGCGCCCAGGTCACCGCGCGCAACGTCTCCTACAACCCCGCCATCCCCGCCGGAGGCAGCACGAGCTTCGGCTTCCAGGCCTCCTACAGCGGCAGCAACACCGCACCGGCCGGTTTCGCCCTCAACGGCGCGGCCTGCACCGTCGCCTGACCGGCCCCGGCCCGCACCCTGCCCCCTGCCGTCCCCTGCCGCACCGCGAGCCGTCAGGGGGCGGCGCGGCCGGGCGTCAGAGGGCCAGCGTGTCCAGGACGGTGGCGGCCAGCTCGGCGGCGGGCGGCTCGTACCGCTGGGCGAGCGTCTGGAAGGTCTGCTCGGCCTGGATCGCCGGCGAGTCCCGGGGCAGGTGCTCGGCCGGCAGGTGCGGATCCTGGCGAACGAGCTGCAGCCAGTCGGTGTGCAACAGCAACTGCCTCGCGAGGTCGTCGGGCGCGCCGGGGAGCGGCCGGGAGACGTCCCACTGGGCGAGGAACGCCCGGTAGCGCGCGGCGATCTGCTCGATGTCGAACGCCTTCCCGACGAGGTCGGCCGCCTCGGTCGGCTTGAACGCCCTGGCGGTCAACACGGTGACGTGGTCGCCCAGATCGAGAGAGGCGAGGATGTCGCTGACGTCCTTGACGCCCGGCGCGATCCACAGCCCGCTCTGCAGCAGGCCGAACCCGTGCCAGATGAGCCGGGACCGCAGGTCGTGCCGGGTGCTGCGGCGGCTGTCCGGAATGGAGAAGCCGACGAGCGTCCAGGTGCCGTCCCAGTCGCGGTTCACCGCGCCGGTCTCCCACACCCGCCTGCGCCCGTCTTCCAGGACCTCGACGGCACGCGGGGTGAGCCCGAAATACACCTTCCGCCCCTGCCGGTGCCGCGCCAGCAGGTTCCGCTTCACCATCCGCGCGAGTGTCGACCGTACGGCCTCCTCGGAGACGCCGAGGCGAGCGAAGACGTCGATGACGCTCCCGGAGTAGACGGCGATGTCGCGGTGCAGCACGTAGATGCCGAGGAAGCTGAACATCAGGGACTGCGGGCGCAAGGATGGCGCCGTCTGGTCGTCTTCGCCGCCGAGGGTCACAGGAGAAGGGTAGACCGAACCCAACGTCATGCAAATCTTTGACGACCGTCACATAGTTGCCATACATTCGACGAAGTCACGCTGCCGAGCGAAGGGCGACACTATGGATCTTTCCGGCAAGGTGGCCGTCGTCACCGGCGCGGGCCGCGGCCTCGGGCGCGCGTACGCCGAGGCGCTGGCGGCGGCGGGGGCGGCGGTCGTCGTGAACGACGTGGACGGCGACGCGGCCACGGGGGTCGCCGGCGGGATCGCCGCGAAGGGAGGCAGGGCCGCGGCCGTCGTGGCCCCGGTTGGGTCCGCCGAGGTCGCCGAGCGGCTGGTCGACACGGCCGTCAAGGAGTTCGGCCGGCTCGACGTGATGGTCACGAACGCGGGAATCCTGCGCGACCGGGTGCTGTGGAAGATGACGGACGACGACTTCGACGCGGTGATCGGCGTGCACCTGCGCGGCACGTTCACCTGCGCCCGGGCGGCGGCGGTGCGCATGCGCGACCAGGGGAGCGGAGGACGGCTGATCCTCGTCTCCTCACCCGCGGGCCAGCGCGGGAACTTCGGCCAGACGAACTACGCCGCCGCCAAGGCGGGCGTGGTCGCCATGGCCAGGACCTGGGCGATGGAGCTGGCCAGGGCGAACATCACGGTGAACGCGGTCGTCCCGGTGGCGGCCACGGAGATGACCAAGACCATTCCCGCGTTCGCCCCGGTTATCGAGGAGGCCGAGCGGATCGGAAAGCCGTTCCCCGACTGGCTGCGCAAGGACGAAGGGCTGGGCACGGTCGAGGACGTCGCCCCGCTCGTCGTCTTCCTCGCGTCGGACGCCTCGGCCGGGGTGACGGGCCAGGCCATTGGCATCGGCGGAGACCGGCTCGCGCTGTGGTCGCACCCGGCGGAGAAGGCCGTGGCGTACGCCGAGGGCGGCTGGACGGCCGACGCCATCGCGGCCTCCTGGCGTACGGGCGTCGGCGCCGGCCCCGAGACGTACGGCATCCCCGCACCCAGGAATCCCGTGCCGGAGGCGCCGAAGACAACGGAGACCCGGTGAACGTCGAGGACCTGGTCGCGATCGACGTGCACACGCACGCCGAGGTCTCCGCCGGCGGGCACGCCTCGCTGAGCGCCGAGCTGTTCGGCGCCTCGGAGAAGTACTTCAAGGAGCACCCGAGGCCGACCATCCCCGAGATGGCCGCCTACTACCGCGAGCGGAGGATGGCGGCGGTGGTGTTCACCGTCGACGCGGAGCACGCCACGGGGCACCCTCGCATCTCCAACGAGGAGGTGGCCGAAAGCTGCGCGGAGCACCCGGACGTGCTGATCCCGTTCGGCAGCGTGGATCCCTGGAAGGGCCGGGCGGGGGTCCGCGAGGTGCGCAGGCTCGTCGAGGAGTACGGCGTGCGCGGCTTCAAGTTCCATCCCAGCATCCAGGGCTTCGCCCCCGACGACCGGATGGCCTACCCCCTCTACGAGGCGATCCAGGAGCTCGGGGCGGTCGCCCTGTTCCACACCGGCCAGACGGGCATCGGCGCGGGGGTCCCCGGCGGGGGCGGGATCCGGCTGAAGTACTCCAACCCGATGCTGGTGGACGACGTCGCCGTGGACTTCCCCGACCTGCGGATCATCCTGGCCCACCCGTCGTTCCCCTGGCAGGACGAGGCGCTGGCCGTCGCCACGCACAAGCCGTACGTCTACATCGACCTGTCGGGGTGGTCGCCCAAGTACTTCCCGCCGCAGCTCGTCCGGTACGCCAACACGCTGCTCAAGGACAAGGTGCTGTTCGGTTCCGACTACCCGGTGATCAGCCCCGACCGGTGGCTCGCCGACTTCGACAGGCTCGACGTCAAGCCCGAGGTCCGGCCCAGGATCCTCAAGGACAACGCCGTACGCCTGCTCGGGCTCGGCACGAAGGAGAGGACGACAGACGCATGACCACCACGGCCCACGGGCTCGACGAGATCAAGGCGCTGGCCGGCAAGGATCTCGGCCACAGCGGCTGGCTGCAGATCACCCAGGACCGGGTGAACACCTTCGCCGACGCCACCGACGACCATCAGTGGATCCACGTCGACCCCGTGCGGGCCGGGGACGGGCCGTTCGGCGGCCCGATCGCCCACGGCTACCTGACGTTGTCCATGGTCATCCCGCTCTTCAACGAACTGCTGGACGTCCGGGGCGTGAAGATGAGCATCAACTACGGCCTGGAGAAGGTCCGCTTCCCCAGCCCCGTGAAGGTCGGCGGCAAGATCCGCCTCGCCGCCGTCGTCGTCTCCGTCGAGGACGTCCCCCGCGACGGCGTCCAGATGCTGCTCGACTTCACCGTCGAGACCGACGGCTCCGCCAAGCCCGCCTGCGTGGCGCGGGTGATCTACCGGCACTACGCCTGACGCCTGACGCCTTCGACCCGGCGGCCATCCCGGCCGCCGGGTCGTCGGCATTTGTTCTCATCCACAAACCTGCCCCCGACTCTCCGTTGTTGCACCAATTGCCGGTTTAGTCCGATTGCATGCAGACTTGCCCATCCATAAGCCCCTGACCTGGGGCTTCGCGCCGGAGAGAAAGGATCAGGTATGACCGTGCCCCGGGGGCCCGTCGACTCCTCCCAGGTGCCGCGCTTCGCCGGACCGGCCACCTTCGCGCGGCTGCCGCGGCTGGACGAGGTCGGGCACGCCGAAGTGGCGGTGGTGGGCGTACCGTTCGACAGCGGCGTCTCCTACCGCCCCGGCGCCCGGTTCGGCCCCTCGGCCGTCCGCGAGGCCAGCCGCCTGCTCCGGCCGTACCACCCGGGCCTGGACGTCTCGCCGTTCGCGGCGATGCAGGTGGCGGACGCGGGCGACATCGCGTGCAACCCGTTCGACATCCGCGAGGCGGTCGAGACCCTCGAGGAGGCCGCCTCCGGGCTGATGGAGGGCGGCACCCGGCTGGTCACGATCGGCGGGGATCACACGATCGCGCTGCCGCTGCTGCGGGCGGCCGCCCGGCGGCACGGCCCGGTCGCGCTGCTGCACTTCGACGCCCACCTCGACACCTGGGACACCTACTTCGGGGCCGAATACACGCACGGCACGCCGTTTCGCCGGGCGGTCGAGGAGGGCATCCTCGACACCGAGGCGGTGTGCCACGTCGGCACCCGCGGTCCGCTGTACGGCAAGAAGGACCTCGACGACGACCGCCGGCTGGGTTTCGGCATCGTGACCAGCGCCGACGTGATGCGCCGGGGTGTGGACGAGGTCGTCGACGCGCTACGGCAGCGCATTGGGGGCCGCCCGCTCTACCTCTCGATCGACATCGACGTGCTCGACCCGGCGCACGCGCCCGGCACCGGCACCCCCGAGGCCGGGGGGCTGACCAGCAGGGAACTGCTGGAGATCCTGCGCGGCCTCGCGGGCGCCGACCTGGTCGGCGCCGACGTCGTGGAGGTCGCGCCCGCCTACGACCACGCCGAGATCACCTCCGTCGCGGCCTCCCATGTGGCCTACGACCTGATCAGCCTGCTCGCACTCAAGGAGGAGAAGTGAGCGACACGAACGCGACGAAGGGGCTCCCCGCCGCCTTCGCATGGTCCCCGAAGGGCTGGCCCTCGGAGCGTGCCTTCAGCACGCCGGACGCGGCCGAGGTGTGGTGCTACACCGACCGGTTCTCGTACTTCCCGGGGGAGACCGTCCGCTTCCATCTCAGCGCGAGTGTCCCCTCCTTCGACCTGGAGGTGGTCCGCGACGGGCTGGAGCCGCGCGTCGTCTGGTCGCGCGAGGGGCTGTCGGCGGGCCGGTTCGAGGCACCGGCCGACGCCCACGCCGTCGGCTGCGGCTGGCCGGTCGGGCTGGAGCTGGAGATTCCGGACGACTGGCGGAGCGGCTTCTACATCGTCACCGTGCGCGCGGTCACGCCGTCGGGCGAACTGTGGGAGCGCGAGCACTTCTTCGTCGTCAAGGCGCCGGCCGGGCGACGTGCCCCCGCCGCGCTCGTGCTGACCACCGGCACGATGCTGGCCTACAACGACTGGGGCGGCGCCAACCACTACCGCGGCCTGGGCGACGACCCGCGTTCCGACAACGGATCGCCGCTGGCCTCGACGCAGCGCCCGATCGCCCGGGGCATGATCCGCAAACCGCTGAGCGCGCCGCGGGAGGCCAACCCCGGCACGCTGCCGATCAACGGCGCCCCCCGCTACCCCTCGTACGAGTGGGCGCGCCTGTTCGGGTACAGCCGCCACCACGCCGACGCGTTCTGGGCGACCTACGAGCGGCACTTCGTGGTGTGGGCCGAGCGCAACGGATACGAGATCGACTATCTGACCCAGCACGACCTGCACTTCGACCCCCACGCGCTGGACGGCTACTCCTGCGCCCTCGTCGTCGGGCACGACGAGTACTGGTCGTGGCGGATGCGCGACACGGTCGACGCGTTCGTCGACGCCGGCGGCAACCTGGCCAGGTTGGGCGGCAACTACCAGTGGCAGGTGCGGCTCAGCGAGGACGGAACCACGCAGTACTGCTACCGGCTGCCGTCGCTGGACCCCGAGGCGGCCACGACGCCGCACCTGGCCACCACGGTGTGGGAGGCGAAGTCGGTCGGCCGTCCTGGCGCCACCACCATCGGGCTCAACGGCCTCGGCGGGATCTACAACCGCTACGGCGTCGCCACTCCCCGCTCGTCGGGAGGCTTCACGGTCTATCGGCCGCACCACTGGGCGTTCGAGGGGACCGACCTCTACTACGGCGACCTGCTCGGCGGGCCCCCGTATTTCCTGGCGGCCTTCGAGCTCGACTCGGTCGAGTACACCTTCCGGCGCGGCCTGCCGTACCCGACGTTCGAGGACGGCGCCCCGGAGACGCTGGAGATCCTGGCTCTCGCGCCGGCCGTACGCGGTGAGGAGGACCGCTTCGGCGGCCGAGTGCCGATCGGCGGGCCGGAGGAAGAGGTCTACAACTACAACAAGGACCTCGGCGACGACCTGCCCGACTACGTGCACGAGGGCGAGATGCGGGGCGCCGGGATGATCGCGGCGTTCACCCGCGGCGACGGCGAGGTCTTCAACGGCGGCACCACCGAGTGGTCCCACGTGCTCAGCCTCGGCGACCCCTTCGTCGAGCGCATCACCCACAACGTTCTGCGCCGCTTCGGCATGACCAGCCGCTTCGAGAACCACCACGGGGGAGCCGCATCGTGAACGACCGGCAGATTCAGACGGGCGTCGACGCCGTCCGCGTCGTCTCCGCCGAGAACGGCGAGCGCTTCGTGCCCCCGCTGAGCGACTATCATCTGCTGTCCGCCGAGTGGACGGAGGAGGAGTTCCGCGTCTTCGGCGGCGGCGCGAGCTCGTTCACCGGTGGCTTCTGGAGAGGCGAGCCCGGCGCCGTACGGTTCGACTCCTGGCCCTACGACGAGATCTGCTTCATCCTCAAGGGCCGTGTCGCCGTGCAGGACGACTCCGGGCGGCGCAAGGAGTTCGGCCCGGGAGAGTCGTTTCACATCCCGCAGGGCTTCCGCGGTGACTGGATCACCCTGGAGCCGAGCGAGAAGGTCTTCGTCGCGGTGAGCCGCTGAGCTCCCCTTTCCCGCCTTCGGGCCCCTCCTGCCTTCAGCCCCGAGCCGACCCGCAGTAAGGAGCACACACACCATGCCAGGTCATCCCCCCGGGGGCTCCGCGAACGCGCCCGACTCACTGGCCAGCAACGCCATGGGGACCAAGGACCTCGTCTTCACGGTCCTGGCCGCGCTCGCCCCGCTGACGCTCATCGTCGCGGTCGCCCCCCTGCACTTCCTCAAGGGCGGCGCCGCCGTCCCCGGCGGCTACCTGGTCGCCGGGGTGGTCATGGCGCTGTTCGCCGTCGGTTTCATGACCATGAGCCGCTACGTCCGCAACGCCGGCGCCTTCTACGCCACCATCTCGCGCGGCCTGGGCAAGCCGGCGGGCTCGGGTGCGGCGATGCTGGCCGTGGTCGCCTACAACGCCCTGCAGATCAGCACGTACGGCGCCCTCGGCGTGTACGCCAACGAGACGTTCAAGAACTACTTCCACCGCGACGTGCCGTGGTGGGTGTTCGCGCTCGTCGGCCTGATCTTCGTGGGGTGGCTCGGATATCGGGGCATCCACACCAGCGCCCGGATCCTCGGGACCCTGCTGGTGCTGGAGACGGCCGTGCTCGTCGTGCTGGCGGCCTACGTCCTGCTGAAGGGCGGCGCCGGTGACTGGTCCGCCGAGTCGTTCGCGCCCAGCAGGGTCTTCGACCCGGGCAACGGTGCGATGTTCGCCCTGGTCGCCGGGGCGTTCATGGGCTTCGAAGCCACCGCGATCTTCAGCGAGGAGGCGCGGGGCGGCATCCGGACGGTCCGCCGGGCGACCTACACCGCGGTCGGGTTCATCGCGGTCTTCTACGCCTTCATCACCTGGGTCATCGTCATGGCCTACGGCGTCGACAAGATCGGGCCCGCGGCCGAGGCCGACCCGGTCAACCTCGTCGTCGCCGTCTTCGACAGGTACGTGCCCGCCCCGATCACCGAGGTGATGCACATCCTGCTGCTGACCAGCGCGTTCGCCGCGCTGCTCGCGCTGCACAACGCGGCCAACCGCTACTTCTACGCGATGGGCCGCGAGGGTCTGCTGCCCCGCGCGCTCGGCCGCACCCACCCGCGGACCAAGGCCCCCTTGACGGCGGGCCTCGTGCAGACCGTGCTGGCGGCCGTGGCCGTCGTGACGTTCGCGATCTGCGGGATCGACCCCTACCTGGGGCTGCTGCTGTGGGGCAGCGCGCTCGGGTTCCTCGGGATCATCTGCCTGTGGGCGTTCTGCTCCCTGGCGATCATCCGCTTCCTGCGCCGGCAGGCGCCCGAGGCCGGGATCTTCCGGACCACGATCGCCCCTGGGCTCAGCTTCGCCGCCCTGGCCGTGGTGCTCTTCCTCGTCCTGAGCAACCTGCCGCTGCTGACCGGTGCCGGCACCGCCACCAACATCCTGATCGTCGGTCTCGGCGTGGCAGCCGTCGTCGCCGGCGTGACCAGGGCGCTGTACCTGCGGGCCCGCGCACCCCGGCTCTACGCCGGACTGGCCCAGACGTCCGTCGACGAGCCGCCCGCCGGGCGGAGAGAGCCGGCCATCGGAAATGCCTGATCACGACCACTCATCGCCCGGCGGCTGCCGGGGCTACCTGCCGCTCGACCTGGCCGGTGTGCTCAACGCATCCCGTTCGGTCCTCGACGACGGCGACTCCTATCCGCTCGGGCCGCGTACGCTCTACGGCCTGCCGTTCCTGTTCGGCGACGAACGGAACACGGGCGCGGCGCTGCTGCGCGTGGGCGGGCCTGACCCGGCGACCGTGACCGTACCGGTGGACCGCGCGTTCACGTGGATGGTGGTCGCCCACGCCCTGGAGTCCCCGGAGCTGTTCGACGGGCAGATGGTCGGTCAGCTCTGCGGGCACTACACCCTCGTCTACGACGACGGGACCACCGAGCGGCTCCCGGTGCGCCAGCGCCTGGAGATCGGGCCCACCCCCCGGCTGTGGAGCGACCGCGCCATCCCGCTCGACTGGGGGCAGACCCCGTTCCTGGCCGTCCCCGACGCCCAGCACCGGCTGATGCCGCGCTCTCATGGGCGGTTCGACGCCGCCGGGGCGCGGTTCGTGGACATCGACGACCCGCAGGCCCGGTCGCCGTACGTCCTGCCCTACCGGTTCTACCTGTGGCCCTGCCGCAACCCCCGGCCGGAGAAGACGGTTCGCGCCCTGGAGATCCATTCGGCGGGCCCGGCCCTCCTCGTCGGCGCGCTGACCACCAGCGAGCTCGACGAGGACCCCTTCGGGCGTACCGTCTGGCGCGACGTCCTGCTCGATCTCGACCCGTCGGCGGGGCCGATCTCGGAGGACCTGGCGGTGACGGTCGACCGGGGATCGGCGACCTACGTCTACCGCACGGTCGGCTCCGGCGAAGCGGCCGCCGGGGACACGCCGGCCTGGGGGACGCCGATGGGGGAGCACCACCAGGGCTACGTACGCGTCACCGCCACCCCGTCGGCGCGGCTGACGCTCACCCGCGGAGAGACGGTGATCAGCGCCTGCGGATGGGAGGAGCTGCTCACCGCCGGGCGGCACAGCGACGGAGGGGTCACCTGGCACGTCCCCGACGCCGGGCGGGCCTGGGTGCGCACCACGGTCAGGGACGCGGCCACCGGTGAGCCGGTCCCGTGCCGGATCCACTTCCGTTCCGCCGACGGCGTGCCCTACCCGCCGCACGGCCATCACGGGCACATCAACTCCGACGGCAACACCTGGAACCTCGACATCGGCGGCGACGTCCGCCTCGGCACCACGACCTACTCCTACGTCGACGGCACCTGCGAGGGCTGGCTGCCGCTGGGCGAGGTCACGGTCGAGGCCGCTCGCGGGTTCGAGTACGAGCCGCTGCACACCACCGTCACCATCCGGCCGGGCCAGACCGAGCTCGAGCTGACCCTGGCCAGGGTGACGGACATGGCCGCCGAGGGCTGGTACAGCGGCGACACCCACGTGCACTTCGTCTCGACCCTCGGCGCCGAGCTGGAGGCCCGTGGCGAGGACGTCCGGGTCACCAACCTGCTGCTCAGCCAGTGGGGGCACCTGTTCACCAACACCGAGGAGTTCACCGGGCGCCCGCACACCTCCCACGACGGGCACACGCACGTGTTCGCGGGGCAGGAGAACCGCAGCGGCATGCTCGGCCACATCAACCTGCTCGGCCTGCGCCGTCCGATCATGCCGTGGTGCACCGGCGGCGCCGAGGAGTCGGAGCTCGGCGGCGGCCTGGAGACCACGCTGTCCCACTGGGCCGACGAATGCCACGAACAGGGTGGCACCGTCGTGCTGGCGCACTTCCCCGTGCCCAACGGCGAGGCCGCGGCCCTGCTCGCCACCGGCAGGCTCGTCGCCGTCGAGATGATCGCCTACGACCAGTACAACATCCAGGAGTACTACCGCTACCTCAACGCCGGTTACCGGATCACCCTGGTGGGCGGCACCGACAAGATGAGCAGCGAGGTGCCGATCGGCCTCATCCGCACCTACGCGCACGTGCCGGCGGACGAGGAGTTCGACTACTGGTCCTGGTGCCGGGCCGTCCGGGCGGGCGCGACCTTCGTCACCAGCGGCCCGCTCCTGTGGCTCGACGTGGACGGCCGTCGGCCGGGCCAGGACGCCCGCGTGCCCGCGAGCGGAACCGTACGCGTCGAGGCCCGCGTTCAGTCGATCTTCGACGTCGACCGGCTCGAGATCGTGGTCAACGGCCACGTCGTCGCCGAGCGCCGGATCGACACCCCCGGCCGCGTGCTCGAACTGACCGCGGACGTGCCCGTGACCGAGGACAGCTGGATCGCCGCGCGCTGCTACGGGCCGGGCGCCGACGTCGCCCGGCACCACGACGTGTGGGCCAGGCCGATCATGGCGCACACGTCTCCGGTCTACCTGCGCACGGGCGAGGAGTACGCCCGCTTCGACGCGGCCACGGTCGACCACATGCTGAACCTCATCGACGGCTCCCTCGCGTACATCGACGAGCGCAGCCGGCGTCTGTGGCCCGGCCAGGTCTGCCACCGGCACGGGCAGGAGGACCACCTGGCCTTCCTGCGGGCGCCGTTCCTGCAGGCGCGCGAACTGCTGCGCGAGCGCAAGCCGGCCGTCTGAGGCCGCGCCGCCGGCGCGATCCGGTACGGCTGCCGCCCCATCCCCTCGACGGGCGGGCGGCAGCCGTCCTGGTCCACTCACGGTCACCTTGATGCCGAAGTCCGCGACCTCGTGGGCGAGGGTCTCGTTCAGGGCCTCCAGGGCCCACTTGGAGGCCTGGTAGGCGCCGCCGAGCGGCATCGCGATGAGCCCCGCGGCCGAGGACAGCTGGATGACGTGTCCTGCGCCCTGCTCGCGCAGGTAGGGCAGCGCGGCGTGGGGCGCCGCGGCCGGGCAGGGTACGACGGGTGATGGAGGCCGAGGTTCGTGCGTCCGGACCGGCCTGAGGGCACCCATATTGGGCAAAGTCTTGACCTCCGTTAGGAATCTGCCTAACCTCCGGACGAGAAGGCGAGAGTCTCAGCTCGCTCCCGGACGAGGAGCTCGGTCATGCCGAACCTGTCAGTCGCACCCCCCAGCCCGATTCAGCTCCGCCGCGCGGTGGCCTCCAGCTTCCTGGGCAGCGTCATCGAGTACTACGACTTCCTGCTGTACGCCACGGCCTCGGCCGTGGTCTTCAACAAGGTCTTCTTCTCCTCCCTCGACTCGCTCACGGCGACGGTCGCCAGTTTCGGCACGTTCGCCACCGGCTACCTGGCGAGGCCGCTCGGCGGCGTCGTCTTCGGCCACTACGGCGACCGGCTGGGACGCAAGCGCATGCTGGTGCTGACCATGACCCTGATGGGCGTCGCCAGCTTCCTTATCGGCCTGCTCCCCACCTACGCCCAGATCGGCAGCCTCGCGCCCATCGCGCTCGTCGTGCTCCGGGTCCTGCAGGGCGTCGCCGTCGGCGGCGAGTGGGGCGGCGCGGTGCTGATGTCCGCCGAGCACGCGACCGGCAGGCGCGGCCTGTGGGCGAGCTTCACCAACGCCGGAGCCCCCTTCGGCATGGTGCTGTCCACGGCGGTGCTCAGCGGCACGGCCGCCGTCATGGGCGAGCAGGCGTTCCTGAGCTGGGGCTGGCGGGTGCCGTTCCTGATCAGCATCGTGCTGCTGGCGGTCGGCCTGTTCGTCCGGCTGCGGGTCGAGGAGACCCCGGTGTTCGAGGCCGCCAGGGAGCGGGTGTCCCGGATGCCGCTGCTGGACGTGTTCCGCGACCACCCGAAGGCCCTCCTGCTCGGGGTCGGCGTCGGACTGTCCGCGTTCGTGGCCCAGGGCACCCTCACCACCTATCTCATCGCGTACGGCGTGCGCGCCGGCTTCGCCCGGCAGGCGGTGCTGAACGCGCTCACGCTCTCGTCCGCGCTGGCCGTGCTGGGCATCGTCGGCTGGTCGGCGCTGTCCGACCGGGTCGGGCGCCGGCCGGTGGTGCTCGCAGGCGCGGTGCTCATGGCGGCGTACGGCTTCGCGCTCTTCCCGATGGTGGACTCCGGCAGCACTGCCGTGCTCGCCCTCGCGCTCGTGCTCGGCCAGTCGCTCGTCCACCCGCTGATGTACGGCCCGCTCGCGGCGCTGTACACCGAGCTGTTCGCCACCGGGAGCCGCTACACGGGAGCCTCGCTCGGCTACCAGATCGCCGGGCTCGGCGCCGGTCTCGCGCCGCTGCTGTTCGCCCAGCTCGACGCGTCGACCGGCGGCGGGACGACGACGATCTCGGTGATCATCGCCGCCTGCTGCCTGCTGACCGTGGTCTGCGTCCTGGCGCTGCGCGAGACCAGCCGCCACGACCTGACCTCGGTCACCTCCGCCGTGCCCGCGTCCGGTCGCGTCGCGGACACGGCGAAACCGTCCTCCGCCTGACGAGGGGTGCCATCGATGCGCAACGCCGGACTGGGAGGCTGGCCGGCCCGCCGGGCCCAGATGAGCCCGGACCGCACCGCGTTCGTCTACGAGGACCGGCCGCTCAGTTACGCGGAGGTCCACGAGCGGACGACGAGGCTCGCGTCGCGGCTGCGTGACGCGGGGGTGCGGGCGGGGGACCGGGTCGCCTACCTCGGTCCCAACCACGTCGCCTTCGCCGAGACGATGTTCGCCACCCACGTGCTCGGCGGGATCTTCGTGCCACTGAACTTCCGGCTGGCCGCGCCCGAGATCGCGTACATGCTCGAGCACTCGGGCGCGTCGGTCCTCGTCTACGCGCCGGAATGCGCGGCACAGTGTGCGGCGGTCCGCGATCTCCCCGGGCTTCCGGGCCTGCGCACGGTCGTGGCGCTCGAATCCCCGGCGGAGGGGGAGCGGCACTACGAGACCTGGCTGTCGCAGGGCGACCCCACGCCGATCGACACCCCGGTGGCGCTCGACGACATCGCCCTCATCCTCTACACCTCCGGCACCACCGGGCGACCCAAGGGCGCCATGCTCAGCCATGCCAATCTGGCGTGGAACTGCTTCCACGTCCTGATCGGCGTGGACGTGGCGAGCACCGAGGTCACACTGATCAGCGCGCCGCTGTTCCACGTGGCGGCCCTGAACCAGACCCTGCTGCCGACCTTCCTCAAGGGCGGAACCTCGGTCATCATGCCGTCGTGGGACGTCGAGCGGTGTTACGAGCTCATCGAGAAGCACCGGGTCACGTGGATGTTCGGGGTCACCGCGATGTTCGCCGCGTTCGCGCGGTCGCCCCGGTGGCCCGGCGCCGACCTGTCCTCGCTGCGCACCCTCATGTCCGGAGGCGCGGCCATCCCGGTCGCGTTGATCCGCGCCTACCAGGAACGGGGCCTGGTCTTCTGCCAGGGCTACGGGATGACCGAGACCTCCCCGGGCGCGACCTTCCTGGAAGCGGGCGAGAGCGTGCGCAAGGTGGGCTCCGCCGGGGTCCCGGTGTTCTTCGCGAACGTGCGCGTCGTCAGGCCCGACCTCACCCCCGTGGCGCCCGGCGAGCCGGGCGAGGTGCTCGTGCAGGGGCCGAACGTCACCCCCGGCTACTGGCGCGATCCGGAGGCGACCGCCGCCGCGCTGGCCGAGGGCGGCTGGTTCCACTCCGGCGACATCGCCACCCTGGACGACGAGGGCCACCTGCACGTCGTCGACCGGGTGAAGGACATGTACATCTCCGGCGGCGAGAACGTCTACCCGGCGGAGATCGAGGGCGCGCTCTTCGAGCACCCGGCGGTGGCGGAGGCCGCCGTGGTCGGGGTGCCCGACGACAAATGGGGCGAGGTCGGCCGCGCCTTCGTCGTGCCGCGCCCCGGCGTCGCCGTCACCCCCGGCGAGCTGCGCGACTTCCTCCACCCCCGGCTCGCGAAGTACAAGATCCCGGTCTACGTCGACGTGGTCGACGCGCTGCCGAAGACCGGTTCCGGCAAGATCCGCAAACCCGACCTGCGCAGGCGGCCCCTGCCCGCCGACCCCGAGGAGTGACCTGTGATCGTCACCGAGTTCGCGCGCAACCAGTGGTACGTGGCCGCCTACGGCCGCGAGGTGGGGCGCCGTCAGCTCGGCCGCACCGTCCTGAACGAGCCGATCCTGCTCTACCGCACCGAGGACGGGCGGGCGGTGGCGATGGCCGACCGCTGCGTGCACCGCCGGTTCCCCCTGTCGGAATCGCCCAGCCACCTGGTCGGCGACCGCGTGGTCTGCGGCTACCACGGCTTCACCTACGGCCCGGACGGCGTCTGCGTCGCCGTGCCCGCGCAGCGGCGCATCCCGCGCACCGCGCGGCTGCGCACCTACCCCGTGGTCGAGCAGGACTCGTTCGTCTGGGTGTGGATCGGCGACCGCGAGCCGGGCGGCACGCTGCCGCCGCGCGCGCCCTGGCTGGTCTCGCCCGACTACGCCACGGTGTGCGGGATGGAGCCGCTGAACGCGCGGTACGGCCTGCTCGTGGACAACCTCCTCGACCTGTCCCACGAGACCTACCTGCACGGCGGGTACATCGGCACCCCGGAGGTGGCCGAGACCCCGATCACGACGGAGGTGGACGAGGACGCGGGCGTCGTCTACGTCAGCCGCCACATGGACGACGCGGCCTGCCCGCCGTTCTACGCCGAGTCGACCGGCATCAAGGGCCGGATCACCCGCTGGCAGGACATCGAGTATCACCCGCCGTGCCTGTATCTGCTGCACAGCCGCGTCGCCCCGGTCGGGTCGCCTCCGCCCGCCGCCGACGGCACGGACCCGCACGCCTTCCACGTCGAGGTCGTGTACGCGATCACCCCGTCCACGGAGAACACCACGTACGACTTCTGGGCCGTGGCGCGCGACTTCGCGCTCGACGATGAGAAGGTCTCGGACTTCCTGCGGGACAGCAACCGCACCGTCGTCCTTCAGGACGTGGCCGCGCTCAACACGCTGGAGCAGGTCCTCGCCGCGGAGCCGGACCGATACCAGGAGCTGTCGGTGAACATCGACACCGGCGGGCTGGCCGCCCGCCGCCTCCTCGCCCGGATGGCCGAGGCCGGCGCCGTACGACCGGAGGCCGCCGCCCGATGAGCGCGGACGACGCCGGCGCGCGGGCCGGTCGCACCGTCTACCGCATCCGCTGGCTGCCGGGGACGGACCGGCTGCACGCCTCCTGCTTCTGCGGGGCGGAGCGCGAGTTCGAGGACCCGGTGGCCTTGTGGGACTGGCTGCTCGGCCACCCCGAGGGCCACCGGCCCCGCCCCGTGGAGGCACACGACTTCCCGGCCCCGGCCGCCGCGCTCGTCTGAGACGGACATCCATCAGAAAGGAAGCCTCGGCGACCATGCCCGTCACCGAACCGGAGTTCGACGTGAAGGTGGCGGGCAGGGCGCCCGTCGCCGAGGGCGTCGTCCTCCTGAGCCTCGTCCGTCCCGACGGCGGCCCGCTGCCCGCCTGGACGCCGGGCGCCCACGTCGACCTGCTGCTCGGCCCGGGACTGGTGAGGCAGTACTCACTGTGCGGCGACCCCGGCGATCCCTCGGTCTTCCAGGTGGCGGTGCTCCGGGAGCCCGGCGGGCGGGGCGGCTCCGCGTACGTGCACGACCGGCTCGCCGAGGGCGACACGATCCGGGTGCGCGGTCCCCGCAACCGCTTCGGCCTCGCCGAATCATCGCGCTATCTGTTCGTCGCCGGCGGCATCGGCATCACTCCGATCCTGCCCATGATCGAGGAGGCGGCGCGGCGCGGATCCGACTGGCGGCTGGTGTACGGCGGGCGCACCCGGGCCTCGATGGCGTTCGCCGACCGGCTCGTGCGCAGGCATCCGGGCCGGGTGGAGCTGTGCCCGCAGGACGAGACGGGCCTGCTCGAGCTCGACGCGCTGCTCGGCGTCCCGCGCATGGACACCCTCGTCTACTGCTGCGGACCCGAGCCGCTGCTGGCGGCGGCGCAGCAGCGGTGCGCCTCCTGGCCGAAGGGAGCGCTGCGAGTGGAACGCTTCGTGCCTGCGACCCGGAACGGCGCGAGCACAGCAGAGGGCACGGTGCAGGGCGAGGCGGAGAGTACGGCGGAGGGCGCCTTCGAGGTGGAGCTGGCCCTGACCGGCACGACGCTGACCGTGCCGACCGGCCGCTCGATCCTGGAGGTGGTCGAGGAGGCGGGGGTCGCGGTGCTGTCGTCCTGCCGCGAGGGCACCTGCGGCACCTGCGAGACGGCGGTGCTCGGCGGCGTCCCCGACCACCGCGATCACCTGCTCACGGAGGAGGAGCGCGAGGCCGGGGACGTCATGTTCATCTGCGTGTCGCGGGCCAGGTCCGCCCGCCTCGTCCTCGAACTGTGACCCGGGGCCGCACATTGATCTATCACTTCACGTGCAGTTGAATGATCGGGTGCGTGCTGGGCGGGTGATCTCCCCGGTTCTGGTGGGGCGGGAGGAGGAGCTCGCCCGGCTCGTCGCGCTCGTCGCCGCCGCGCCCGCCGTGGCCGTCATCGAGGGCGAGGCCGGCATCGGCAAGTCGCGCTTGGCGGCCGAGTTGCTCGGCGGCTCCGCCGTGGCCGGCATGCGGGTGCTCAGCGGGGCCTGCGTGCAGATCCGGGAGCCGTTCCCGCTGGGGCCGATCGTCGAGGCGCTGCGGGGATGCAGGCCCGACCTGGCGGAGGCGGCCCTGTCGCCGGTCGCGGGAGCCCTGCGCGAGCTGCTGCCCGAGCTCGCCGCGGCGCTGCCGGAGACACCGCCCCCGCTGGACGACCGGGCGGCCGAGCGGCACCGGGTCTTCCGGGGGCTCGCGGAGGTGCTCATCGCACTCGGCCCCGCCGTCTTGGCCGTGGAAGACCTGCACTGGGCGGACGGGCAGACGATCGAGTTCCTGACCTATCTGATGTCCGTGCTGCCCGGCACGCTGCGCGTGGTCCTGACGTATCGGGGCGAGGAGGCGCCGGCCGCGGTGCGGGCGATCACCGCGCGCACCTCGGACGCGATCAGAAGCGAGCATCTGGTGCTGCCGCCGCTCGACGCCGCCCAGACACGGGTCATGGCCTCGGCGATCCTCGGGGCCGATGAGGTGACGGCCGAGTTCGCCGAGCATCTGTGCGTCAGGGCGTCCGGGCTGCCGCTCGCCGTGCAGGAACTGCTCGCCCTGCTGCGCGCCCGCGGGACGCTCATCAGGTGGGAGGGCGGCTGGGCGCGGCGGGCGCTCGACGAACTGGACGTGCCGAGCGGTGTGCGTGTCACGGTGCAGGAACGTGTCGCCCGGCTGTCCGCCGGGGCCAAGGAGGTGGCGGAACGGGCCGCCGTCCTGCAGTCGCCGGTGCCCATCGAGTCGCTCGCCGCCCGCCACACCGAAGTGATCGACGAGGTGCTCGGCTCCGGGCTTTTCGCGGACACGGACGGCAAGGTGGGATTCCGCCACGTGCTGGCGGTCCAGGCGGTCTACGAGGCGATCCCGCTCGGCCGCCGCCGGGCGCTGCACGCCGCCGCCGCGGACACCGTACGCGGGCTGCGGCCGGTGCCGCTGGGGCGGCTGGCGCACCACCTGCGCCACGCCGGTCGAGCCGGGCAGTGGGTGGAGACCGCCATCGAGGCGGCCGACCAGGCGTCGAGACTGGGCGACGACGCCGAGGCCACCCGTCTGCTGGAGGACGTGCTGCGGGACACCGACCTGCCGGCGGTACGGCGGGCGGAGCTGACGGTGAAGCTCGGCTGGGCCGCCCTGGAACTGCTGCGCCCTCCGCCCGTCGCCGACCTCATCACGGGCGCGCTGGAGCAGGACGTGCCGCGCCCGCTCCACGGGACGCTCCGCCTGCTGCTCGCGCTCCACCTGGAGCGTACGCGGACCGACGGCGCCCGCATCGGGGAAGCCTTCGCCCGGGCCGCCGAGGATCTGGCCGGTCAGCCGGGACTGGCCGCCTGGGCCATGGTCGGAGTGGGCCGCCCGCCCAGCGGCCTGCCGTTCGACGAGAGCAAGGCCTGGCTGGAGAGGGCGCTCGCGACCCTGCCCGCCGTCGACGATCCCGCCATGCGGATGCTGGTGCTCGGCAAGATCTCGATGATCTTCGTGGTGATCGGCGACTCGCGCTGGGCCGGGCTGGTGAGTGATCTGCTGCGGGAGACCGGCGGGCGGAGACTGCTGCGCCGCGAGGTCAACGCCTACCGGTCCATCGGAGGCGCGGCGCTGTTCAGCGGCCACCACCGCACGGCCCGCCGCCTGCTGACCGCGGTGATCGAGGACGGGGCCGAGCCCGACCTGCGGGGGCGGCTCGAGCTCCGCTGCCTGGTGAACCTGGCCGCGGCCGACTACGTCGAGGGCTCGTGGGACGGGCTGGCGCCGAAGCTGGAGGAGTTGCGCGACCACTTCGAGGACGAACCGCACGAGCGGATCCTCGTGGACATCGTGACCGCCTGCCTGGCCGCCGTGCAAGGCCGCCAGGAGGCAGCGCCGTCACCCCTGCTCGACGCGATCGCGACGGCCCGGACGCGCGGGCAATTCGACGATCTCGTCCTTCCCCTCGCCACGCTGCTCAGGCTGGCCGCCGCCCGGGGCGAGCCGGAGCCGGCCATCGTGGCGGCCGCCGAGGCGGCGGTCCACTGGGAGGCGAGCGGCCTGTGGCCGGTGGCCGTCCGGGCGCTGCCCGCGCTGACCGGGGCGCTGCTGGCCGCGGGCCGTCCCGCGGACGCCGCGGACATGGTCGCGCAGTACTCCGCCCGGCTGGCCGGGCTCGACGCTCCGCTGGCCACACCGGCTCTCGGGCACGCCCGCGGCCTGCTGGCCGCGGCCGGGACGCGCTGGGAGGAGGCAGCGGGGGAGTTCGCCGCGGCCGCGGACGCGTTCGAGCAGGTCCCGGCGCTGTACTAGGCCGCGCAGGCGAACGAGCACGCGGCCGCCTGTCTCTTCGTCCTGGGCGACCCCGCCGCCGCCGTGCGGCTCGGCCGTGCCGTCTCCTCGTACGGGGACCTCGGCGCGCGCTGGGACCTGGACCGCGCGACGGGGCTGGGCCGCAAGTGGGGGGTCCGCCCGCCCGCCCAGAACGGGCCCGCGCGGAGTGGGAACGACCACGCGCTGTCGGCCCGGACAAGGTGTACAAGCTCGGCGACCCGGACGCCGCTCCGCTGGCGAAGCTCGTGATCGGGGTGCCGTGCGCGATCTGCGTGCACGACGGCAACCTCTGGGTGACCTCGTCCATGGTCAGCGGGGTCAAGGAGCGGCGTGACGACGGCGTCGCGTTCGGCGACATCGCGCCACGTTATGACCTCCACCTGTACCGCGACGGAAAGGAGATCCCGAACGCGCCGGTCGAGCCGTTCGCCACGCTGCCGCGCTACCCGCTGCCGAAGGAGGAGGGCACCTACCGGCTGACGGCCAGGAACGACCTGCAGGAGGTCGAGTGGACGTTCACCGCGCCAGGTATCCCGCCTATCGCGCCACGAAGGGCGCGGTCAGTATGAAGGTGGAAGCGTGGGACGCGGCCGGCAACCGCGTCAAGCAGACCACGCTCCGCGCGTTCAACCTCCGCTGACAGCCCGGAACGCGGCCATCCGGTGAGGGTGGCCGCGGTTCCCTGTCAGCCTTTCCGGGTGCCGACGGTCTCGCCCGAGGCGATCGCCGCGTCCTTGATCCGCTGGTGCACCGCCGTCGCGTCGCCACCGGGCGCGATCGGGCCGCGCAGCGCGTACACGATGAAGTGGTAGTGATGCACCCCGCTCGGCGGGCAGGGGCCGGCGTAGGCGGCCTTGCCGTCGCTGCCCGGCAGGACCTTCCCCGGGGCCCGGCCCTCGGGCGCGCTCGTCTCGGAGACGGGGATGCCGGTCACGATCCAGTGGATGTACGTCCCGCCGGGAGCGTCCGGGTCATTCACCACGATCGCCAGCTCGCGAGCGGACCCGGGAACGCCGCTCCAGGCCAGCGGGGGCGAGACGTCCTGACCGCCCTGCCGGGCGCACACGTATTTGCTGGGGATCTCGGCGCCCTCGGCGAAGGCCGGGGTGCTCACCTTCAGAGCGTCCGCGGCCGGGGCGCCCTCGGCCGAGCACCCCGGGAGGACGACCGCCAGGAGGACACCGCAGACCAGCTTGCCGATCTTCATTCGGCCAGGATAGGTGGCCGGAGCGCGTCAACCCCGGTCATCGCGCCGGCGTGTGTGACATCGGGCCGCCGGAAATCGGAGCGATGCGAGCGGTCCCGCTCCCGGCCCGGCCGGGAGCGGGACACTCGGGGAACTCAGCCGTCGATGCGGTGGGTGGTCCAGAACGACGACAGGTTGACGGAGGTGGCGGCCTGCGCGGCGGCCTTGAAGTCCGCGGTGGTCGAGATCCCGTACCAGTGGGCGGTGGCGTAGTTCTTCAGCAGGTTCTCCATCGCCGTCGTGCCGATCGTGCGCCGCAGGTCGTGCAGCGCGCACTTGCCGTAGGTGTAGACGACGGTGCCGTACCGGCTCGAATGGGCGTCCCAGTAAGCCATCGAGTTGCTGATCTTCTCGGCCGACGACTGCCAGGAGACGCTGTTCCAGCAGTTGGTGCCCGAGACGCCGTTGTAGAGGTCGGTGGCGTAGTCGGTGAACGACTCGTCCAGCCACGGGCTGGCGTACTCGTCGTCGCCGACGATCCCATACCACCACTGGTGGGCCAGTTCGTGGGCGAGCGCCGTGGAGCTGACCACGTCGAGCACGAAGCCCGGATACTCCATGCCGCCGAACCAGAAGTTGTTGTCCAGCACCACGTCCGCCTCGCCGTACGGGTAGGCGCCGAACCGTCCCGCGTGGGCGACGAGCGCGTTCTTCGCGGTGGTCATCATCGAGCTCGCGCTGCCGGAGGTGATCGAGCTGACCCGGTAGACGTTCACGACGACGCCCGTCGTGGTGGTGCTCGTGGTCTTGACGAACGGCCCGGCCGCCCAGGCGAACTCGCGGACGTTCTTCGCGGTCGCCTTGGTGATCGTACGGCCGGACGTTCCCGGCGTGTCGACGGAGGTGCCGGTCGCGGGCACAAGCAGCGACGTCGGGTGGTCGAGTGTCACCGAGTAGTCGCTGGTCAGCGCGTAGAAGGACTCGCCGTTGTTGCTGTACGGATCGAGGTGCCAGCCGCTCGCGTCGCGGACCGCCAGGACCGGCAGCGCGTTGCCGATGAAGTTGTAGGACCCGTCGCGCCCGAACCGGTCGGCGCCGCTGGGCACGACGATGCTGAGGTCGAACCCGATCGAGGCGCTCTGGTTCTGGGCGAGCGGGGCAGGCAGAGTGATCTTCATCGCGGTACAGGAGACCGACAGCGGGGACGGCGTGCCCCCGGTCACGTTGGTCACGGTGACCGGCGTGGAGGGGCAGGTCCCGTGATAGTTGTCCCACAGGCGGAGGTAGACCTCCGTCAGGGGGTCCGCCGACGGGTTGGCGAAGGTGACGCTCTCGTGTCCCGTCCACGTGCTGCCCGCGGTGTCGCTGGTCAAGGTGACCGTGTAGGAGGGCGATCCGGGCGTCCTGATGCCGTCCACCGCGTGGGCGGCCGGCGGAACGCCCCAGACGAGGACGAGCACGGCCGCCGCCGTGGTGATCAGGAATCGTCGCACCATGAGAAGGGTCTCCCTTCGAGCGCCCGGCCCCCGATCTGCCGACGTAATGTAACTTTTTGTCAAATGCCGGTCAATGATTGTTTTTTGGCCGTTCTAGTGCCTGTATCGACAAGGTTTGCCCCGACTGGCGCTGTTTGTTTGTTTACAGATTGCGTTTGCGTCGGCACCCATTGTCATCGATACTCGTCCGGGTGGCAGCCGCACTCGGGGAGGTCCGGGGTGATTCGAACCAGGCGTGGCGGGACCGCCACGGCGATCGTCGCCGCGACCGTGCTCCTGGCCCTGCCTTCCTCGTCCCGCGCGACCTCCGCCGGCCCCGCCGGTGATCGGCCGATCGACTGCCGCGGCTGGTCGTGGCCGAACCCCCGCGACGTGAAGAACGCCGGGCCCGTGTACTCGCTGACGAGCGAGAAGTGGGGCGGCGAGGTGGAGGTCACGCTCTGGCGCGGCGACGCGGGCCCGCGCGGGGAGTGGCACTACTGGGCGACCCTCACCGGCCGCACCCGCCCGGGTGACGCGGTGTGGCTCGACGTCTGGCCGCCGGGTGGCGGCCCGTGGCATCGGTGCGGACCCTTCCCTGTGGGCCTCGACGGTCAGGCGGTCTCCTCTCCGATGGCCGTCTGGCGTGATTTCACCCTCGTGAGAGCGTGCGGCAGGCACGACGACGTCAGCGCGTGCGGACGAGACAAGGGCGCGATGGTGGAATGACTCCCGGCGGTGCCGGCCGGGGAGGGCCGGCACCGGGACAGGTAGGTCAGCTCGTCCCGCAGGGCGAGCCGTTGAGTGTGAACTGCTTGGGCGCGGGGTTGGCGCCGTTGTCCCAGCGGCCGAGGAAGCCGAAGGTCACGCTGCCGCCGTTCGCCGCGATCGTGGCGTTGTAGCCGGCGTTGGTCACCGTCACCTTCGACCCGCTCTGGGTGTACGAGCCGTCCCACAGCTGGGTCACGGCCTGCCCGTTGCCGTACGTCCAGCCGAGCCGCCAGCCCTTCACGGCCGAGGCCCCCCGGTTGACGATCCGGACCCCGGCCTGGAAGCCGCCGGGCCACTGGCTGGTGACCGCGTACGTCACCGTGCAGAGGGAGGCCGGCGTCGGCGAGGGACTCGGCGACGGCGACGGCGACGGGCTGGGGCTCGGGGACGGCGAGGGGGAGGGCGAGGGGGAGGGCGACGGGCCGGCGCCTGCGGGGATCACGACGGTACTGATCGAGTTGGCCGGGAACGTGCCGGTGAAGCCGCCCGCCCCGACCCGCACGTCGGCGTCGCGACTGATGGCCGACGTGTCGGCCGCCCCATATCGGTAGACCTGGGCGGTCGCGCCGCCGTCGCGTCCCTTGACGGCGACCTCGCTGGTCAGGTCGTCGCCGGTCTTGTTCACCACGACGAGCGTGAGCGCCTCGTCGGAGGCCCGCTCGGCGGCGTACACCGCCAGCTTGCCCTGGTCGGCGCTGCTCGCGCCGACCGCCGTCTCGCCGAACCGGCCGCCCTTGCCGTCGTAGTTGAGGTACATCCGGAAGGCGTACGCTCCCGGCTGGGAGGCCGTGGGCGGCCCCCACAAGGTGGCGAGGTCGAGGCCCTCCCGCCCGAAGACGCCGAGGATGTCGGCCTGCGCCAGGGCCCCGTTGACGTGGTCGAGGGCGCCCCAGTTGTACTCGGTGATCGCGGTCTTGGTGCCGGGATACTCGGCGGCCACCAGTTCCTTCATCCGCGGGATCAGCCGGACCTGGGTGTTGATCCAGCTCTCGTCCGTGTACGACGGGTCCCACAGCGCCCGGGTGGAGCGCAGCCGCAGGGCGTCGGTGGCCGGGTCGCCGCCGGAGCCGAAGGCGACGCCGGACGCCTGCGGGTAGAAGTGCTCGTCGAAGTAGTCGAGGACGCGCAGGCCGTGCTCGTCCTCGTACTTCTTCATCTGCCGGAGATACCACGTGGTGAACGGAAGGCCACCGCGGACCTCCTTGTCCGGCGGGTTCGACCAGCAGTTGGTCCGGCCGCAGGTCTCCTGGTCGAGGCCGGAGTAGTCCCAGGAGGACCAGCCCCAGCCGACCGGGCCGAGGGTCTTCGCGCCGGGGTCGGCGGCCTTCACGGCGGCGCCGATGAGGTAGGCCTTGTCGCGCAGTTCGACCGAGCTCGCGCCCTCGGGGTGGACGTCCCGGTGCGTGCTGTGCCAGATGTCGGGCTCGTTGTCGAGGTTGTAGAACTTCACGCCGCCGCCCGAGGCGGTGCCGTACCTGCCGGTGAGGTGGCCGATCCAGTCCTTCACGTACGCCGCGCCGGCCTCGACGCTCGTGTCGTGGGGGTCGTTGCCGGTGATCTTCGTGCCGTCGGGCTTCACGCCGTTGCCGCAGTCGGGACGCCACTGGTCGGTCTGCTGCTGCGGTCCGTACGCGGCGACGGAGAACCCGCAGGAGGCGTCGCGACCCTTGGGGACCCAGCCGATCAGCGGGACGGTGAGGATCGTGTCGGTGCCGGTGCGCCGGTCCTGCTCGACGAACCGGTCGGTCGTCGAGCCGTCCGGCAGTTTCGACGGGTCGGGGTTGTCCTCGGCGATGTTCTCGAAGTACCAGTCGGAGGCGCGGTTGCTGGTGTCGTACAGGTAGTTGTAACGGGTCGTCGCGTTGCCGCCCCATCGGCGTACCGGGAGGCGCAGTTCCTTGGCCAGCGCCTCGTCGGCGAAGTTCATGCCGTAGATGTACGGGCTGATGGGATGCCGCCCGGTGGTGGTGTCCACCGTCAGTGCCGGGCCGTCGGCGGCCGCGAGGGCGGGCGCCTGTCCGGCCGCGCCGATCGACAGAGCGATCGCCGCGGTGAGGGCGATCGGGAGCGTTCGCGTTCGCACGGGTCTCCTCTCGATTCCCTGAGGGTCCTGGGATTCCGGGGTTCTGGGGCCGCAGGACGCGGGGGAGCATCCCGTTGAGCGGCCAGGCCATCACGCTGGCCAAGACCCGGGCGAGGAACAAGAACGCGGTTCGCCGGAGCGCCGAGGGTACGCGTTGAGCAGCCACGCCTCCTCATCCGCCGGTGGAAGTTTCACGAGGACACCCGGCGAGCGCGCTCCCCGGGACGCGGCGGGCCCGCTCCACTCGGATCCCGGCTCCTATGGCTTCGCTCGCACGGTAACCGCGATGCGAAACGACGCCCGCGGCTCCGGCGTATCGAGGTGTTCTCGCTCGTCGCCCGCATTCCTGTCGTTTTTTTGGGGGCGAAAAATGGCGCGCGGTCTAATGCTCCTGCGGGTTAGGCTCCTGGCGTTCCAGGTGCGAAGGCCCCGGCTACTTCTTCAGGTGAAACTATGCCGGTGCCGTCCTCCGACCTCTGGAACGCACAACTTGATATGCGCCTCCCGGTGCGCCGACAGCGGTTACTTCGAGGTTCGATTCCTTGCAGCTCCACCCATGGGGCTGTCGCCCATCTGGTGGGCGTGTCCGCCGTCACCTTGATCTCGGGGGGAACACAACTTCAGAGCGTGCCCGGTGCGCAGGCGAGGCCTACTTCCACTGTTAATGGGGTTGTCGCTGGTTCGAGTCCAGCCGGGGGCTTCGGTCTCCGTAGCTCAGTCGGCAGAGCACCACGTGGCTTCACCGATTTGATCTCGGGCACGGTCTCTGGACGCGGGCTCCTCCCAGCACGGAAGGGGCCCGTTCTCATGTCCAAGTTCAACCGGGGCACCACCCAGGCCGCGGCCTTCAGCCCGGTCACCACCGAGGCCACGCCGACCGGCCGCACGTACGAGGGCGCCGCCGGGTACACCCGTGACGCCAAGTCCGAGCTGTTCCTGCTCGCCGTGTCCAACATGGTCGGCGAGGACAGCTTCTACGAGAAGGCCGGCGACCGCGACGGGCGCTTCCGCGCCCTCGTCCACGAGGTCGCGGTCGAGGACGGCGAGTGGATGGCCCGCTTCCTGCCGTGGCTGCGCGGCGAGGCCAACATGCGCTCCGCACCGGTCGTGGCCGCGCTGGAGGCCGTCCGGGCTCGCCTCGCCGCCGGGATCCAGGGCGGCAACCGCGAGCTGGTCGCGTCCGTGCTCCAGCGCGCGGACGAGCCGGGGGAGGCCCTGGCCTACTGGACCTCCCGGTACGGCCGCGCGATTCCCAAGCCGATCAAGCGCGGCATCGCCGACGCCGTCCAGCGGCTCTACACCGAGCGGTCCCTGGCGAAGTACGACAGCGACGCCCGCGGCTTCCGCTTCGGCGACGTCATCGACCTCGTCCACCCCACCCCGGCAGACGACAAGCGGCTGTGGCAGGGCGACCTGTACGCGCACGCGCTCGACCGGCGTCACGGCCGGGACAAGCCGGTCCCGCAGTCGCTGCGCATGCTGCGCGACCGGGCCGAGCTGCTCGCCCTCCCGGTCGGTGAGCGGCGCTCCGTGCTGGCCACCCCCGATCGGCTTGCCGCCGCGGGTATCACCTGGGAGGCGCTCGCCGGCTGGCTGCAGGGCCCGATGGACGCGCAGGCCTGGTCGGCGGTCATCCCCTCCATGGGCTACATGGCGCTGCTGCGGAACCTGCGGAACTTCGACGAGGCCGGCATCAGCGACGAGCTCGCGGGTCAGATCATCGCCAAGCTGACCGGCCCGGAGGAGGTCGCGCGGTCGCGGCAGCTGCCGTTCCGCTTCTACTCGGCGTACCGGACCGCGCCGTCTCTGCGCTGGGGCCACGCGCTGGACACGGCGCTGACCCTGGCCACCCGGAACGTGCCCTCATTCCCGGGGCGCACGCTCGTGCTCGTCGACACGTCGGCGTCCATGTCGTCCGGCGCGGTCTCCGCGCGGTCGGCGGTCACGCCGGTCCAGGCCGCCGCGCTGTTCGGCGTCACCCTGGCCGCGCGCGGCGACCAGGTGGACCTCGTGGGCTTCGCAGATGGCACGTTCCGGCACGAGATCCGGCCGGGAGCGTCCGTGCTGCGCGAGGTCGAGCGCTTCTGCGGACGGATCGGCGAGGTCGGCCACGGCACGCAGATTGCCGACGCGCTGCGCAGGTCCTGGAAGGGGCACGACCGAGCGATGATCCTCTCGGACATGCAGACCATGACCGGCCACTACGCGAGCGGGGTCACGACCGCGGTCCCGGCGCATGTGCCGCTGTACGGGTTCAACCTCGCCGGCTACAAGGCGGCGGCGATGCCGACCGGCTCCGGCAACCGCCACGAGTTCGGCGGGTTCTCCGACGCGTGCTTCCGGCTGATCCCGCTGCTGGAGGCGGGTCGCTCGGCCGGCTGGCTGATCAGCTCGGCTGGTAGGTGTTCTCTTTGTCCGGAAGGGTGAGCTGGACCTTGGTTCCCCACGACGAGAAACGCATGTCGGTGCGGCTGCTCATTGCTCCCGTCGGGTAGCCCGGATCGGCGAAGGTCGTGTAGAGCCGAGTCGGCAGGCTCCTCCGGTCCATCCACAACCACCAGTGGACCTTCAGTTTGGCCTCTCGCTGGGTGGGCTTCATCTCAGGCTGCGCACGCAGGGACGGCGAGACCTTGTACAGCGTCCCCAGGGTGATGGCACCCTGATAAACCCCACCGGTCCGCTTGGTCGTGGTGGCCAGCAGCGCCTTGTATGTGGCCGACTCGAAAATCGGCGGAACCGAGTAGAACGGGTTACGGTCACTGGCCGTGAACCGCGCCCTCCACCAAATCTTCCCGTCCGGCAACTCTTGCTGTAGCGGCCCTCCCGACTGGTACGTGTACCCACCCGCGGCAAGTAACCGCATCTGCCCCCCGAGTTGCTTGGTCTTGATGGTGAGGTCGTACGCGGTCAACCCTGGCCCACCGAGCCGCACGGCACCGCGAGTAGTTGGGCCCGGACTTCCAGCTCTGCCTCCAGGGGAAAAGGCGCCGCTGGTCCCCGAGCTGCGGTACGGCACCGAGGAACGGCTGTACGGTCCGCCCGCCGCGTGGCCGGATCACCCCACGGGCGGCATCGGCGGGGAGATCGTCGTCGGCGGAAGCCTGCTGACGGGGTTCTCGGTCGGGTTCGAGGTGGGCAACTGCGCCAGTGAGCACATGCTGGAGGCGCATCTTCGGCTCGGCAGGTTGCTGTCGGTGTACCTGCACACGAAGCGTTTCGGCACGTGGGTGCAGCGGCGTCTTAATCGTCCAGCTCGTGAAGCTCCCGGTTGAGCGGGTCGCCCGCGCGCCACGAGGCGAACCGCGTGCTGCAAGATCGCCTACGGCGACCCTGCAGTGTCGCCGCACTGGGACGAGGCCCCGGAGTGGCAGCGCGACACGATGACGAACGGTGTGCTGCGGGCGCTGTCGGGGGCGACCCCGGCCGAGCTGCACGAGTCGTGGCGCGCGGAGAAGCTGTCGGCCGGCTGGGTGTACGGCCCGGTGAAGGACCCGGCCGCGCACCCGTGCCTCGTGCTGTACGAGGACCTGCCTGAGCAGCAGCGGGTCAAGGACTACTTGTTCCACGCAATCGTCCGGGCGCTGGTGGCGCCGGACAAGCGAAAGCCCCCGCAGTGCGAGGGCCTTCCTGATCAGTAGTAGTGCTTGGTGACCTTCTTGCGGCGGACGAACAGCCGGAAGATCCACAGCGGGAGCCACACGAACAGTCCCCACAGCCCGCACGTGAAGATCGTCGCGAGCAGGTGGAACGTGTGGGACTTTGCGGACAGCCCGCGGTGCTTGGTCACGCTCCTGTGCGGCATCGGCTGCTGCGGCGGGTACGGCATCGGCTGCTGGTAGGGCTGCCCCTGGTAGGGGGGCTGCTGCTGGTAATACGGCTGCCCATGGTGCGGCGGCTGCTGCTGGTGGTAGGGCTGCTGCGGATGCCCGTACGGCGGCTGATTGGGCGGGTAGGGGGGCTGGCCCATGTCGGTTCTCCGGTGCCTCAACTAACGATCTTCGGAGCGTAGCAAGGCACGTCCCGCCGTAACTGGCACATGGAACTTTCCCGATCATGACGGCGAGTGCCGTACATGCTCACTTCCGGCTCGACTCGACCTGCACAAGGACGTGCCACAGGAACGACGCGATGTTCTCGCCGCCGCTCCCATTGGCCTGACCCGCCGCAGGCGGACCAGACAGCAGTGAGTGGCTCGTGCGAGCCCGCGCCGGGCCGTACGGTCAGCGGCCGGCCCACCCGGTCAGGAGAAACGCTCGACGGTCACGGGGATCGGGCCCGCGTGGCGCATCGCCGTCGTCAGCTCCCGCAGCAGCGACCCGAGGGCCCGGTCGTCCGCCGTCCGCAGGTGTGCCGTGAGGTCGACACAACAGGCGACTCCCGCTGAAGGCGGGCGAGGCGGGGTTCGCCCGCGACCAGCGGGTAAAGGTGAATGGGAAAGATCGTATTAGCGCTCGCGCTAACTCCCAGTAACGGGATGAGCCGGTTCGAGTCCGGCAGCCCGCGACGGCCTTGGTTCGGAGCCGGCACCGCCCCGCCGAAGGCTACGCGTGACCGGGAAGGGTCGGGCTGGTGCACGGGATTGGGATGGTGGGTCGCGTAGCAATCTCTCACAAGAAGTGGGACAGCGAGGCCCGCAAGATCTTGCTCGGCTGGACGTGCTTCATGACCGGCGGGTACGTCTGGGATCTGGTTGGGGACTACTTCATTGACGGCCCCCAGATGATCACAGCTCAGCGTGTCGTTATCCGTGCCATGATTGCGGCAGCCTTTTGGCTCGCGGGCGTCCTCGTCTTGCGCTGGCTGGTCTGGCTAGGGTCAGGGACTCAAGCCTCGGTCTTGAGCGAAGCCCCAAGGTGCTCGTTCCGTCCGTCGTTCGTGCCTATGCAGCCATTGCGCTTCAACTCAGGCATGCTGGGCTGCATGTCCGCCCAAGGCCTCCCCAGCCTGCTTCCAGATTTCTTCGATTGCGGCTGCCCCGATATCTACTTCTGCCCGACCTCACAGGAGGTGGAGTGTCCTCGACACAGCGGCTTCACCGTGTGCTGCGATGCGGTGGATCTGCATATCCCCGCGCGACCGCGCACGCCTGCCCCTGACTGATCGTCCCGTCTGCCTCGGCCCACCGAGAAGCGGCAGCGGGCCGGCGGCGGAGGGGCAGGCCCGTCTTCGTGTGTACGTCAACCGACCGCCTCTCGATCACTGGATGTCAACGGTCACAGACGGGCTTGAGCCGTAGGAGACGGTCTGCTGGGCTCTGCCTAGGTCGCGGCAGGTGAGGCGATCAGGCTCCCACCCTAGCCAGCTACGGTCTGCGGCTCACGCTCGGGGATCGCCCCGGAGCCGAGGCCCCCGCCCGAGGCATCAAAGTCCTCAGCCCCGCGCCCGACGCATGGGCAGCGCGTGGCGATCGCGGCTACGACTGCGCTGGCGGGTACGTGATCGGCCGCCTGTCGCCTCACGATCGAACCGGACCGTATCAACTCGATGCTGCAGCTCGACGGGCCGCTGCTGGCCGCGGTGACCGCGTGCCTGCCCGCGAACGTGGGCCTGAAGACCGTGGGCATATCTGTCGGCGCTCCCGGGACATGGGCGGCGCCGGGACGGCCGCTGCTGATCAGACGATGGGTGGACGGCCCGCGAGGGTGAGCCGCAGGACGGTCCAGGCACGGCAGCCCCCGTACAAGACACACGGCGGCGAGGGCGGCGGGGTCGTCGGCTCCGTGCCCGGGTAGTTGACGGTGACGGTTCCGCCGGTTCCCAAGGCCTGTGGTGGAGGGGCGATGACGCAGTCGTTGTTGTCGCCGATCTCCAGCTCGCCAACCGGGTCAGCTACGACGACTGGGACTCTGACGAGGAGTCCAGCCCCTTCTGGTTGCCGATGCTGCCGGACAACCTCGACCGGGAGTGCCAGGCGGTGACTCTGCCTCGTGGTCGTGGGCTGACCAGTTCAGCGTCTTCTTCGCGACGGATGTCCCGGCAGGTCTGGTTGTTCGTGATCTCGCTTGTTATCGTCTATCGCCGATGCCGGCGCAACAGGCACGACCGGCCAGACTGGGACGCGGTGGCAGCGTGGGCTTGATGGACCGTATCCGCGGTGAGTTCATCGACATCGTCGAGTGGACGGACGACAGCAGGGACACCATCGTCTGGCGCTTCCCGCGATACGAGAACGAGATCAAGATGGGCGCCCGGCTGGTGGTCCGGGAGTCTCAGACGGCCGTCTTCGTCAACGAAGGCGTGATCGCCGACGTGTTCACCCCCGGCACGTACGTCCTCGAGACGCAGAACCTGCCGGTGCTGTCGACGTTGAAGGGCTGGAAGTACGGCTTCCACTCGCCGTTCAAGGCCGAGGTCTACTTCGTCAACACCCGCCAGTTCACCAACATGAAGTGGGGCACGCAGAACCCCGTCATCATCCGGGACGCCGAGTTCGGGATGGTGCGGCTGCGGGCGTTCGGAGCTTTCACCGTGCGGATCACCGACGCCGCCGCACTACTGCGCGACCTGGCCGGGACCGACCCGCAGTTTCGCACCGAGGAGGTGCAAGACTTCCTGCGGCAGCTGATCGTGGGGCGGCTGTCGAACGCGATCGCCACCGCGAACGTCCCCGTGCTCGACCTGGCCGGCCGGCAGGACGCTCTGGGCGCGCGGCTCGCCGGCATCCTCACCGAGGAACTGGCCCCGGTCGGAGTCTCGGTGCCCACGTTCGTCATCGAGAACATCTCCCTGCCCCCGGAGGTCGAGGCGGCGATCGACACCCGCAGCCGCATGGCGATCGCGGGCGACCTCGACCAGTACACCAAATTCCAGACCGCGAACGCGATCGGCGACGCGGCGCGCAACCCCGGTGGACCGGGCGAGGGCCTCGGCCTCGGCCTCGGCATGGCCCTCGGGCAGCGGGTGGCCGCCGGGGCGGCCCCGCAGGCCGGTGCCGTTCCCCAGGCCGCCGCCGTGAGCGCGCCTCCGCCGCTGCCGTCCCCGGCGGAGTGGTACGTCGGCGCCGACGGCCGGCAGCAGGGTCCGTACGACCTGGCGGCGCTGTCCGGTCTCGTGGGCGGCGGCGGGCTGACCCGGGCCACGCTGGTCTGGCGGACGGGCATGTCCGCCTGGCTCCCGGCCGAGCAGGTGCCCGAGCTGGCGGGGCTGATGTCCAGCGTCCCGCCGCCGCTGCCGCCGCAGGCGTAGCGCCGCCGAGTGCCCCGCCCACCCCGTATTGAGGAGCGGTCGTGTCCGACCCGAACGCCGTAGGCGCGGCTGTTCACTCCTATCCCTGCCACGCCTGCGGGGCCACCCTGGAATACGCCCCCGGCACCAGCGCCATGCGCTGCCCGTACTGCCACCACGAGGAGCAGATCGTCTCCGAGGCGCGGTTGGTGCACGAGCACGCCTTCGCCGAGCTGACCCGGCTGCCGGTCCGATCGGGGACGGCCGGCGGCGTGAACGCGTTCGTCTGCCCGGGCTGCGGGGCGCGGACCGAGAGCGACACGCTGTCCGAGCGCTGCCAGTTCTGCACCACGCCTCTGATCGCCGACGTGGAGGCGACCGAGCGGGTCGTCCCCGAGGCGCTCCTCCCGTTCGGCCTCGACGGCGACGGCGCCCGGCAGGCGCTACGCACGTGGACGTCCTCCCGCTGGTTCGCCCCCTCCAGTCTGAAGAAGGTGACCGCGGCGGAGACCCTCAAGGGAACCTACCTGCCGTACTGGACGTACGACGCCCGCACGGTCTCGGACTACAGCGGCCAGCGCGGCGACTACTACTACGTGACCGAGAGTTACACCGTCACCGAGAACGGCCAGTCTCGCACCGAAACCCGCCAGGTCAGGAAGACCCGCTGGTCACGGGCCCGCGGCACGGTCTCCCGGGTCTTCGACGACGTGCTGGTCGCCGCGACGACCAGGCTCGGCTCCCCTCAGCTGGCCAAGCTCACGCCCTGGCCGCTGGAGCAGGCGCTGCCGTACCAGGCGGAGTACCTGGCGGGGTTCCAGACCATGCGCTACGACATCGAGCCGGAGGACGGCCTCGACCTGGCCAAGCAGGAGATGGCCAAGGTGATCGAGGACGACTGCCGCCACGACATCGGCGGGGATGAGCAGCGCGTCCAATCCGTCAGCACCCAGTACTCCGACCTCACCTACAAGCTGGTGCTGCTCCCGGTGTGGTTCCTCAGCTACCTGCACGCCGGCAGGAGCTGGCAGGTGATGCTCAACGCCCGGACCGGCGAGATAACCGGGGAGCGGCCGTACAGCGCGGGCAAGATCGCAGCCGCCGTCCTCGCTGCCCTGCTGGTCGTCGCCGCGATCGCGCTGATCGTCTCCAGGACCAGATGAGGTACGGCGGTCCCGGGTCGCTGCGCCGCCGCCGGCGACCGGCCCGCCCGGGGCGCCGGGTCCTGCCTGCCGTACAAGCGCGGGTGGGGGCAGGACCCTCCAGCGGTCCCCGTACGCGGAGTGCAGATCATGACCGAGGATGAGATCTCTCAACGCCACTCTCAAGCGGGAAACCCTTCAGGGCGCCAAGTGCTGGCCCTCCGCCCGAGCCGCCCGCCTGGCCATCTTCGCCTGGATCACCCGCTACAACACCCGAAGGAGGCACTCGAGCCTGGGCTACCTCAGCCCGATCGACTACGAGCAGCAGCCCGATAAGGTGCTGGCTGCCGCATAACAGCCGGTGTCCACACTTCGGGGGGAACTCCGGACACACCCACACCCGGGTCACCCGCAGCTGGCGCCGCACTCTGACTGGCCTCGGCCGGAGCGGTGACTTCCCGCGCGCCGGCCAAGACCTCGCCGAACACGCCGATCAGCCGCTCGGACTCCGCACGGTGTGCCTCACGCAGTTCCTCCAGCCGTTCGCGGCCCTTCTTGTGCAAGCCAGGAGCCGCCGCTTGTAGCCGCGCAGCGCGTGACGGGCGGCCTTGGTGTTCGGCTTCGGCTGGTGCGCCAATTCGTGGCTGGTCGGTGGGGAGTTTGGTGACCGCGGTCTCGAGGTCGGTGTGGTTGGGCAAGGTGTACAGGCGCGTGGTGTCGAGGCGGCGGTGGCCCATCAACTGGGCGACCACGACGATGTCGACGCCGGAGCGCAGCAGGTTGGTGCCGAAGCGCGCGGTGATGCGGCCGCCGGCCGGCTACTACGGCGTGAAGATCCGGCTGGCCCGCCGGATCGTGGAGGTGCTGCCGCCGCGTCGGTTATCTGGGGTGTCAAGCGTTCTATCTGGTGAGCGCCTTGCAGGCCGTTTAGGCATGTTGCATATGCCGGCGATATGCCGTGCTGCTTAGGCTCCAGGTATGCGCGTGTTGATCGTGGAGGACGAGCCCTACCTGGCCGAAGCCGTCCGTGACGGTCTCCGGCTGGAAGCGATCGCCGCCGACATCGCCGGCGACGGCGACTCCGCCCTAGAACTGCTCGGCGTCAACTCCTACGACCTTGCGGTCCTCGACCGCGACATCCCCGGCCCCTCCGGCGACGAGATCGCCCGGCGCATCGTCGCCTCCGGCAGCGGCATCCCGATCCTCATGCTCACCGCCGCCGACCGGATCGACGACAAGGTTTCCGGGTTCGGGCTCGGCGCCGATGACTACCTCACCAAACCGTTCGAGCTTCGAGAGCTCGTCATGCGGCTGCGGGCGCTCGACCGCAGGCGCGCGCACGCCCGGCCCCCGGTCAGCGAGATCGCGGGCCTGCGGCTGGACCCTTTCCGCCGGGAGGTCTTCCGCGACGGACGCTACGTCGCGCTCACCCGCAAGCAGTTCGCCGTCCTCGAAGTCCTCGTCGCCGCCGAAGGCGGTGTCGTCAGCGCCGAAGAGCTACTGGAGCGGGCCTGGGACGCCAACGCCGACCCCTTCACCAACGCCGTCCGCATCACCGTCTCCGCCCTGCGTAAACGACTCGGCGAACCATGGCTCATCGCCACGGTGCCCGGCGTCGGCTACCGAATCGACACCGGCATCGCCCCCGCCGACTCTGGCAGCACTCATGAATAGACGACCAGGCCTCAGCGCCCGACTGAAACTCACCATCAGCTACGCTGGATTCCTCCTCCTCGCCGGCGCTCTCCTGCTGGCCGTGGTATGGGTATTCCTGCTGCGCTACGTACCCGACAGTCCCAAGGGACTTCTCCGGGTCGCACCCAACCGCTACGTCCTCCTGCAAGTCTTCGCCCCCGCCGCGGCCGCGGCACTGGCCTTCCTACTGGTGTTCGGCCTCCTCGGAGGATGGATCCTGGCCGGCCGGATGCTCGCACCACTCACACGGATCGCAGGCGCGGCACGGATGGCCGCGAACGGATCACTGTCCCACCGGATCCGCTTGGAGGGCCCCAAAGACGAATTCCGCGAACTCGCCGACGTGTTCGACACCATGCTCGGACAGCTCGAATCCCACGTCGGCGAACAGCAGAGGTTCGCCGCGAACGCCTCCCACGAACTGCGTACCCCGCTGGCGATCTCGAAGACACTCCTCGACGTCGCCCGCAACGACCTCACGGGGAACCAGGGTGAACTCATCGAACGCCTCCACACCGTCAACACGCGGGCGATCGACCTCACCGAGGCCCTTCTGCTGCTCAGTCGCAGCGACCGCAAGAGCTTCACCCGCGAGGTGGTCGACCTGTCTCTCGTCGCCGAAGAAGCCACCGAAACGCTGCTTCCTCTCGCCGAACAACGCCAGATCACGCTCGACGTCACCGGCCAGGCAACACAGACCGTCGGCTCTGCGGCGCTCATTCTGCGGATGGTGACGAACCTCGTCCAGAACGCCATCGTCCACAACCTCCCCGCCGGCGGCACCGTAACGGTCCACACCGAATCGCAGCACGACGCGAGCGTGCTGCGGGTCGAGAACACCGGCCATCCGCTGCCATCGGAACTCCTACCGACCCTCACCGAACCCTTCCAACGCGGAACAGAACGCACACGCACCGACGAACATGCCGGGGCCGGCCTCGGGCTGGCCATCGTGCACAGCATCGTCCGAGCACACGACGGAACCCTTGACCTCGTACCCCGCCCCACCGGCGGTCTCGTCGTCACGATTCGACTTCCCGGCACGCCGCAGGCATCGTCCCCGAGCGGGGCCCACTAGATCGTTGATCGGCTCCGAGGGAGACTTCGCCGGTGGCGTAACGGCGGCGGATGGTCCGCTGCGCGGATTCGGGGAGTTTGGCCTCCTTGCTTGAGCTTGTCCTGGCGCTTGGCCAGGGCCATGCCCTCGCGGATGCGCAGGTGCCCCAGGTTGGCCTCGAACTCAAAGCGACCATGGCCAGGGTACGCAGGAATAGGCGGCCGAACGGCCCGTCGACTCCTTCAGGGACTCCAGCGGCAGCTGTTCTGTGGCCAGCTCCGCCATCCACTTAGGCGGACCCGTCTAGGGCCTGTCTCAAAGCCTGGTGAGCCAGTCGTCTATCGCGGTTATGAGAATGGCGGCTTGGTAGCGGACGGCGAGTTTGTCGTACCTGGTCGCGATGGCGCGGTGGCGTTTGAGCCGGTTGATGCCACATTCCACAGCATGACGGGCGCGGTAGTCGCGGGCGTCGAACTTGTAAGGACGACCGCCGCGGCTGCCGCGCCGCAGGCGAGCGGCGATGCGATCGGCTGGTTCGGGGATGGTGCATCTGATCCCGCGGTTGCGCAGGTAGGCGCGGATCGCCCGGGAGGAGTAGGCCTTGTCGGCGCGGACGACCTCAGGCCGGGTACGGGGCCGGCCGGGTCCGAGCCGGGGGACGCGGATGCCGGCCATGACCACCTGGAACTGTGGTGCATCGCCCCGCTGGCCGGCGGTCAGCACCAGCGACAGCAGCCGTTGGCCCTGCTCACAGGCCAGGTGCAGCTTGGTCGACAAGCCACCGCGTGAGCGTCCCAGCGCGTGGTCGACCGGCTCAGTGCTCACCCCACCCGGCGGTTCGGCCTGCAGACGCGGATCGCGCCGCGCGCCTGCCGCGTGCTGATGGGCCCGCACGATGGTGGAGTCCACCCCGACCTGCCAGCCGATCAGTTCGGCGGCATCGGCCAGGGCCTGCAGCCGGGTGAGGATCTTCTGCCAGACACCGGCCCGCTGCCAGCGTCGAAACAGGGCGTACACCGCCTGCCAGGAGCCGTAGCACTCCGGCACGTCCCGCCAGGGAGCCCCGACCCGTACCCGCCACCGGATCCCGTCGATGAGCTGCCGCTTGGTCCACTTCGACGGCCGCCCTGGTCTGCTCGGCGCAGGTAGCAGCGGCTCCAGCCGGGCCCACTGCGCATCGGTCAGGTCGAACCGCCTCGTCACCGCTAAGGTGGCCAACGAGGTCTCCGGTGTTCAGGTTCTTCTTGGTCGATGAACCCTCTACCGGAGACCTCACTGCTTGTCCGGGCACGACACGCCGTCAGTCAGCGGACTTCGAAACAGGTCCTAGACCTTCCGGTGGATGCGCGTCCCGCCGCCGCGTGGTTTTGTTCGTGAGAGTTGACCGCGGTTGCTCGCCGGGCGTGACGGCGAACTCGTCCAAGCCCCGGCACCCGTCGTCGCCCGCATGCTCGGCTACCACAACGAGAGCGTCGCCGGCATCGCCGCTCAAGCCGCCGACCCCTGGAGCCGCTACACCTCCGGCGACCACACACGGTGAGCGAATACACCCTCTACCCAAGGAATAAACGCCAGACGGTTACGAGACTTCACCAGTTCTGGACCCGGATGTTCACCGACGAGTCGTCCAGCACCTGCAGTAACCGGGCTGTCGCGATCACCAGCGGCAGGACCATCGCACTGCCGGCCTGCGCCAGTTCCTTGATGCCCGGGATTCGGTGTATCGCGGGCGTATCGAAAATCGCATACGCCACCGCAACAGTCTTCCGTCTTCAGTGGAGGCACCGGGACCACATGGGTGGGTGATCGGTTGCCGATAGCGGTCGCCGGTAGACCTGCAACGGTCGATTTGTCGATCAGGAAAGGACCGTGATCATGGACTTGGATTCTGTACGTGGTATCAATCGGCGGCGGCTGCTCGGGTTGGGCGGGTTGGCGGCCGCCGGCGTGGTGGCGGCCGGCGAGCCGCTGGTGGGCTCCCGATCCGGGCATGCCGTAGCTGCGGGACAGCACCTTCCGGCCCCAACCGGCCCCGACATCCCACCGGACACCCGTCCCGGCGGAGCCTACGACCGGTACGTGGCGAAGCTGGCCGCCGAGGGCAAGTTCTCCGGCGTGGTGCTGTTGTCGCACAAGGGCCGGACGGTGCTGTCGCGCAGCTACGGCATGGCCGACAAGGAGAAGGGGATCCGCAATCACGAAGGCATCGCGTTCAGCCTCAGCTCGGCGGGCAAGCCGTTCTACGCGGTGGCCATCTTGCAACTGGCGCAGCAGGGCAAGCTGAAGCTGTCGGACACGGTGGGCACCCACCTGAAGGGCTTCGCCAAGAACATCGCCGAGCAGGTGACCATCCACCACCTGTTGTCCGGCACCTCAGGGCTGGACAGCCCGGATGAGAACGTGCAACGCGTCTTCCAGAGCCGGAAGGAGGTGCACAAGTATTACAAGCAGCGGGCCCGGCAGGCGAAACTGGTGGGCGTCCCAGGCGTTCCCGACACCGCCCACGCGGAGGCGGAGGTCACCATCTCCGCGCTGATCGTGGAGGCCGTGGCCGGCACGACGTACTGGGACTACGTCCAGGAGAACATCTTCAAGCGCTGCGGCATGACCGGCTCGGCGTTCTACACCCGGCCGCAGTGGCTCACCGACGAGCACATCGCGCACCCGTACATGACGCTGGCGGACGGCAGCGTGGTGGACGCGGTCCGCAATCTGGATAAGGGCAGCCCGTACCCGTACGAACTAGGCAAGAACCCGGGCCGCAGCTTCATCGATGCCCCCGGCGACGGCGGCTTCGCCACCGCGCCGGATCTGGTCCGGTTCGCGCACGCGCTGGACGACGGCACGGTGCTGGACCGCCCCTGGGCCGACGTGCTCACCGGGGCCAAGATCCCCCACGGACCAGCGTCGTTCGGGGCGTACGGGATCCCGGTCTCCATCGTCAACGGCCAGTGGAAGTACCAGCGCGCCGGTGGCAACCCCGGTGTCAGCGCCAACTGGGACATCTACCCGTACACCGGCTGGGTCGGTGTCATCCTCGGCAACTGCGACGGGGTGCCGCTGCAGGAGATGATCGGGCAGGAGACGCAGGCCATCACCGGGGCTTCGGCCGGCGGCGGGGGTGGTGGCTGAACCCCTGGGGACCCCTGACTCCGGGCCCTGGCTCCCAGCCAGGGCATCGGGCCGGTACCCCGATCCCAGGCGCGAAAGCGTCCCTACGGACGAGGAACAGCGCCTGCTGGCAGGGCGAGCCTAGACCTATGAACTTGACCTTCCAGGGAAGCAGAGGAAAAGCACTCGCCGCAGGGCTGGTGGCGGCGGCCGGGCTGGTGCTATTGCCGGCTCCGCCAGCCTCGGCTGAGCAACGTGCCGCATCACTCACATGGGGGGCGTGCGCGGGGGAGGACGTCCCGGCGGGCATGGAGTGCACCACGATCCAGGTGCCGATCGATTGGGCACACCCAAGCGAAACCAAGCTCACGCTGGATCTGGCCCGGCTGCCAGCCACCGATCCCGCCCACCGCATCGGCAGCGTATTCACCATCCCCGGCGGGCCGGGCGAGGACGGGATCGCGAGCATGAAGCAGCTCGCGGACAGATACACGGCGTTGCGCCAACGGTTCGACGTGGTCACCTCTACCCCTCGCAACAGCACGCGGCGAATACGCTGCCGGCGTCATGCCTGAAGCTCGGGCCGGGGGTGTCGGAGCCGGGCAACCGCAGGGAATACGAGGCGCAGGCTAAGGTGCTGGCCCGGGCGGTGGCCACATGCCGGAAGGAGGACCGCAGCGGGCTGTTCACCCGTCTGGACGGGCTCTCGATGGCCAGAGATGTGGAGGCCATCCGTGCAGCGCTGGGGGAGGAACGGCTGAGTTCATGGCGTGGTCGGCCGGGGGGTCACCGGCGACCGCCTACGCCCGGCTGTTTCCGCAGCGCATCCGCGCCATGTACCTGGGCGGGGTGTACAACCAGCCCGGTGGAAAGCTGCTGTGGGACCGGATGCTTCGTGAGTACGGCGAGAAGCAGTTCCGCGGGTTCGTCGACTGGTGCGCGCGCACGTCCGCATGCGCGCTGCATGGGGAGGACGCAGCGAAGGTCTGGCGCAAGCTGCTCAAGGACGCCGACCGCTCTCCGATCCCGGTCACGTCGGCGCAGTTCGGCGAGGGAAAACTGACCGGTTTCCACCTGCAGGTCGCAGCCGGCCTCGCAGAGGCGGACCCCGGCGTCTTCGCCAAAGCCGTGGACAAGGCCCGCCACGGCGACGGCTCGGCGTTCGCCGATAGCATCCTGGGTCTGCTGGCGGCCTACACTCGGCCGCTCACGCTCGCGCAGCGGTGCTCCGACGGTCTGGGCTACACCACCTGGGCCGAGCATCGCCAGGCTTAGGGCACGCCGACGAGCAGTCATGAGCCTTCGAAGTTCGTTGGGGGCCACTCCCAGGCCGCCTCGATCAGCCGGTCGCCCGCTTGGGCGGCCACCACCTCGGCGCGGGTCTCCTCCAGCTCGGCTTCAATCGCCAGTGCCCGTTCGGGACGCGCCCGCCGCCACAGCGCGACCACCGCCTGGCGGGCCTGCTGCCACCCACCGGCCCACCCCATTACCTCTGCCTTTCCCTCTATCCCTCAGTTGGCGGCGGGCCAGTCCAGGAGATCGCCAGGTGTAGCGTTTTGACACCTCGTACGGATAACCGCTATCTATTGGCCAACCGTTAGGGGGTGGCATGCAGGACGCAGTGCTGGCGATGCTCGCCAAAGAACCGTCGCACGGGTACGACCTGCGCGCTCGGCTGCGGCAGAGTCTCGGCCCGCTGGGCGAGTCGATGAACCCCGGACAGATCTACGTGACCTTGGCCCGGCTCGAGAAAGCGGGCCTCGTCGTCTGTGAACGGGCGAACGGGCTTCCTGAGCGGCCGGAGCGCAAGGTCTACGCGCTGACGCCGGCCGGGCAGGAGCGGGTGGCCGCCTGGCTGGCCGAGGTGGGCTGGCCGAAACCTGACCTGGCGGAGTTTCATCTCAAGCTCGCTGCTGCCGCCGCGGCCCGGCTGGCCGACCCGGTGGAGCTGGTGGCGGCGCAGCGCCGTGAGTTGCTGCGCCGCTTGCGTGAGGCGCAGCAGGCGGCGCTGGCCGAGCCGGCGGGATCGGGCGCCGGCCTGCTGCTGGAAGGGGTCGTGCTGCGGTTGCAGGCGGACCTGCGCTGGCTGGAGGCCTGCGAGCGAGCCTGGTCCAAAGCCGATGACGAATCCGAGGGTGCATGAACGTGTCAAGTGCCGCGGTCCGGGCCTGCGGCCTGGTGAAGACGCATGGTCAGGGGCAGAGTCGAGTCCGCGCGGTGGACGAGGTCGACCTGGAGGTGCCCGAGGGCCAGATGCTGGCGGTGATGGGGCCCAGCGGCTGCGGGAAATCCACCCTGCTGCACCTGCTGGGCGGCCTGGAGCGGCCCAGCGAGGGGGAGGTGTGGCTGGCTGGTAAGCGGATCGACACGCTGAGCGAGCGGGCTCTGGCGCGGCTGCGGCGACGGTCGGTGGGATTCGTCTTCCAGGCCTTCCATCTGATGGAGGAACTGTCGGCGGCCGAGAACGTGGAGCTGCCCGCGCTGCTGGCCGGGCGTTCGCGCCGCCAGGCCAGGCGGCGCGCGAGCCTGCTGCTGGAACGGGTCGGGCTCGCCGACCGCGCCCGGCGCCTGCCGTCGCAACTGTCCGGCGGGCAGCGTCAGCGGGTCGCGATCGCCCGCGCGCTGGTCAACGATCCGTTGGTCGTCCTGGCCGACGAGCCGACCGGCAACCTCGACACCGCGGCGACCCTCGATGTGCTGAGGATCTTCGAGGAGCTGCGTTCCGCGGGGCAGACCTTCATGATCGTCACGCATGACGAGCGGGTGGCGGCCACGGCGGATCGGCTGGTCTCGATGCGCGACGGGATGTTCGTCGACGACACCCGGCTGGCCGGCACCGACACGCGCGGGCTCGGCGGGCTGATCGGGCTGGAGGACTGAACATCATGGGCTCCATCGTGCTCGTCGTGCGTCTGGTGCTGGCTGACGTGCGCCGGCACAAGGTCCAGGCCGTGATGCTCCTGCTCGCGGTGACCGTGGCCACCGCCACGATGGCCCTGGGCCTGTCCCTGCGCGGCGTGAGCGACGCGCTGTACGAGCAGACCCGCGCGGCCACCGCCGGGCCGGATGTGGTGGCACTCTCCGGCGACACAGGCCCCGCCGTGACCTCGGCTCTGGCCTCGCTGGCGGACTCTCCCGAAGTAATCGCCCACCATGGCCCCTATCGCATCGTCTACGCCAACCTCACCACGCGCGATTCCACCTCGTCCCCAGTGGTGGTGCAGGGCTTCGCCGACACGCCCGGCGCGGTCAACCGGCCGCTGGTGACCTCGGGTCAGTGGGTACGCTCCGGCGGCACGGTCCTCGAACGCGGTTTCGCCACCGCGCTGGGCGTCGGCGTCGGCGACCGCGTCACCATCGCCGGCCGGTCGTACCCCGTCGTCGGGATCGCTGTCACCGCGGCCACCTCCATCTACCCCTGGGCGGCGCAGATCGGCCCGGGCGGTGGTCCCAGCGACTACAGCGGCCTTGCCTGGATGACCCGATCAGATGCCCAGGCCCTGGCGTCGTCCCAAGATCTCCCGGTGACCATGGCCCTGGACCTCAAGCTGCGCGACCCCGCCGCGACCGAGGCCTTCCGCGACGCCCACCGCGTCTCCACCATCGTGATCAACTTCCACACCTGGCAGTTCACCGCCGAGCAGGACATGGTCATCCTCAAGGACACCCAGCCCATCCTGGTCGTCGGTAGCTGGCTGCTCAGCTTCCTGGCCATCACCGGAGTGGCGGCGCTGGCCGCGGGACGCGCCGTCGAGCAGACGCGACGGGCCGGACTGCTCAAGGCCGTCGGCACCGCCCCGGGGCTGATCGCCACCGTCCTGCTCACCGAGTACCTGGCGCTGGCACTGGCCGGCGACGCGCTGGGGCTGGTGATCGCCCGCCTGACCGCGCCCACCATCGCCAGCCCCACAGCCAGCCGGATCGGCGACGCGGCCAGCCCCGGCGGTGCCACCGTCGCCACGGCGACCGTCCTCGCCGTGGCGGTGGCGGTGCTGTCCACGCTGCGTCCCACGCTGCGGGCCATGCGCACGGCGGCCGTCACGGCGCTGACCGCCACCGCGCACCAGCCCCGTCACCGGCCCTGGCTCACCACGCTGTCCGCGCTGCTGCCCACGCCGTTGCTGCTCGGGCTGCGGCTGACCGCCCGCCGGCCGGGCCGCGCCGTGCTGCAGGCATGCTCCACCGCCACCACGGTGATCGCGATCGTCGCCCTGCTGACCCTCTACGCCCAGCCGGACAGGGGCTACGGCCTGGATGGCTCCTCCGCCCTGCCCAACCTGCGAGACGTTCACGACCGCCGGCTGCTGCTTGCGGTCACCGTCCTGCTGATCGCACTCGCCGTCGTGAACACCATCACGCTCACCTGGACCACTGCCATAGAGGCCCGGGCGAACATGGCCATCGCACGTACGCTCGGCGCCACCCCAGGACAGATCTCCGCGGGGCTGTCCGTCGCCCAGCTCCTGCCCGCGCTGCCCGGCGCCGTCATCGGCGTCCGGCTGGGCGTCGGCCTGCTCTCGCTCTTCGCCGCCGGGAATCCGGCGGAAGCCCCCTCCTCCTGGCTGCTCGGCGCCGCACTCGCGACTCTCCTGGCGACGGCGGCGCTCACCGCCCTGCCCGCACGCCTGGCGGCCCGCCGACCCGTGGCACAGACCCTCAGCGCCGAAACAGCGTGACCGGCCCCGCTCGGCAGGCGTCGGCAGCAGCGGCGCCCAGCGGACCGAGGCCCGCACAATCCCGCAGACATCTCATCCGCCTCACCAGCGTTCGCCGACGGGCGCCCGGCCCACCGGCGTCTAGACGAATCGATTCGATCGACGGAAAGGAACCCCGAAGTGGCATCTGACGCCGCCGGCACTCGGCGATTCATGGCGGGCACCGGGGAGCCCCGCGGATGGGTGTCCCCCAGGACCGACCTGGTGACGGCGCTGCTCGGCATCTGGTTCGGGGTCGGACTGATGATCGACGCCTGGGCGCACAGCAACCTGACGGCACTGGAGACGTTCTTCACCCCATGGCACGCGGTGTTCTATTCCGGCTTCGCCGTGGTCTCCGGCTGGATCATCTGGCAGGTGTGGCGGAATGTACGCGCCGGACGGCAGGGGCTGGCGGCCGTCCCCACCGGGTATCTCGCCGGGCTGGTGGCGATTCCCGCGTTCGCCGCCTCCGGGCTCGCCGACATGATGTGGCACACCATTCTCGGCATCGAGACGACCATTAACATCTTCTTCAGCCCGTCACACCTCGGCCTCGTTGTGACGATGATGCTCATCATCACGACACCGCTGCGCTCGGCGTGGAACGCCCCCCATGTCGGCGCCCGGCCCTCGCTCGGCCGCCTGCTGCCCGCGCTGCTCGGGCTCGCGTTCGCCACCACACTGGTGTCGCTGTTCCTGTCATACGGCGACGCCTTGCAGTACCGGCCTCAGGCAATCGTCCAGGCGTTCTCCATGGCGCAGGACGCGGGTGCCGCGCCACGGGGCGCCGGCCCCAGACCTGTCGCCCTGGGCGCCAATCAGGTGGCCGTCGCGATGGTCGTCACCAACGTCATCATGCTCAGCCCGGTGCTGCTCCTGGTTCGCCGCTGGCTGTTGCCGTTCGGTTCTGTGACCGTCATGTACACGATCATGGCGTTCATGCCGGGCGCTCAGACGGCGTTCCGCAACCTGCCGATCCTGCTGTCGTTCGTGGCCGCCGGGTTCGTGAGCGATCTGCTGATCCGCCGGCTGCGGCCGTCGGGTGAGCGGCGCGCCGCCTACTGGGCCTTCGCCGGGCTGTCCGCCTTCGTCACCTGGTCGCTGTACATCGGGATCGCCTCGGCCATCGGCGGAGGCCTGCCCGCCGTGCCCGAGCTGTGGACCGGCGCGCCGGTCGTCGCCGGGCTGATCGGACTGGCACTCGGGGCGTTGTTCCTGCCCAACGCAGCCGCTGCCGAGCCGGTCGCGCCCGGTGCCGGGCGGGCATGATCCGAGTCCTGTGCCTCGCCGCCGCCCTCGTGCTGGTGATGGCCGCCCCCGCCGCGGCGCACAACGTCACGGCGGGAGCGGACCTGCGCATCGCCCAGACAATCGCCGGCGCCGAGGTGACCGTGGTGATCAAAGGAACAACCCGGGTGCCGGGGCCGCTGCGGATCGGCGTCATCGCCTACCAGCCGGTGTCCGGGCTGCCCATCGGCCTCGAGGTCCACTCGCTCGAGGACGGCCACACGGTGACCGGCACCGCCCGGGCGGCGGCCGAACCGCAGTACGCGCAGCTCCGGGTGGAGCGGACCGGGCCGCATGAGCTGAAACTGAGCGCCGGGAACGAGACCGCCATCATCCCGTTCCGCGTCCTCGTCGAACGCGAGTCGGCCGGGGACTTCCTCATCTACGGCGGCCTGTTCGTGGCCGCGCTCCTGCTGGTGGGCGGCCTGCTCACTGGGGCACTCGCCCGGCACGGCACGGCGATGGCGCTGGCCGCGGGCGCCGCCGCCGGGGTGACGGTCGCCGCCATGGTCATCGTGTTCGAGCCCCAGATGCCCGCCTCCCCTCCTGACGGAGCCGCCCCCACCCCCACAACATCGACCGCACAAGGGCGGCCGTACGCGCAGGTCCGCATGGAGACGGTCCCAGCCCAGCCGTCCGCGGGAGAGGAGTTCACCCTACGAGTCGATCTCATCGACGGTTCCACCGGGCGGCCCGTCGACGACCTCACCGCACACCACGAGGCGCTCGCGCACGTGATCGTCACCAGCGAGGACGGACACTACTTCCGCCACGTGCACCCCCTGCGCACGGCACCCGGGCGCCTGGAGGTCAAACTGACCGCCGACCGCCCCGGCCGGTACCTGGCGCAAGCCGAGATCGAACGGGAGAACTCAGGCGGGCAACTCCTCGCTGCGGACTTCACCGTCGGTGGGACAGCCAAAGCATCGCAAAAGGCCGACACGGTCACGCGGTCCGGTCAAACCGGCGCGCCCGCCACGCAGGCCGGCACGACCGTCACGCCGCGACTACAACCCGCCGTGCCCGTCGCGGGCCGCCCCACTACCGTCGAACTGGACACCCCCGCCGGCGTCCGGACCTGGCTCGGCATGTCCGGCCACCTGCTCATACGCAGCCAGGACGGCGAATTCTTCGGCCACGTGCACGAGATGGCCGCCCCGGGATCCCGGGTGCGCTTCACCTTCAGCTTCCCCGAACCGGGCCGCTACCTCGCCTGGATCCAGTACGCCACCGCCGGCCGCATCGTGACCGTACCCTTCACCGTGAACGTGACCGCATCGGAGACCCAGTGATCTACAGGTGGCCCGCGGTGGCCGCAGCCACACTCGTGACCGCGGCAGTGGCGCTGTTCGTCGTGGGCCGGAGCACGGCCGCCGAACCGGTCAACCTGACCACCATGGGCACCCGCTACGCCGCCACCATCCTCATCGCGGACCCGGCTCCCGGCCAGATCACCGTGGAGATCAAGGTGAGCAAGGGCGACGCCGACACCGTGGCCCTGTCAGCGGTCATGGCCGAGATGGGACACTCCACACCCGAGATCTCCGCCACCGAGCGCGAGCCCGGCCACTTCGTGGCCGTAGGCGAGCTGTTCCCGATGAGCGGCGTCTGGGAACTGTCGATCCGCCTCGACGGCCCCATGGGCGAGGAGCAACTCGCCGTCAAAACGCTGATCACAGAATAGACGACGGCAGGACGATCGAGACAAAGCAACTGCAGAACCGGCAGGCACTCAACTGGACGAACGACCTGGACCCGGCGGCCTTGGTCTGCTCGGCTTGTCCCGGCTCGATGGCGGGCGGGGTGATCAGGCCCCCTACCTCAGCCACGTACGGCTGGCCACGGCGAGCAGGCCCTTGGCGATCACCTGAGCCGGAGTGCCCCCGCCGGAGGCGTCGCTAGGTTGGACCGTTGCGATTCACATCGCACTCCAGTTGTCGAGGACGACGACGGGCGCAGCTTCCACATCCAGCCATTCGCTCTCGAGGCCCATGCCGGTGGATGCCTCGATGAAGGCGAATGCCGCACTTCGTTTGCCCCGGTAATCCTCCGGGTCGAGACTATCGAGCATGGCGCGAAAACCGGCCAGAACGCTTGGATCGCCCTCTTGTATCGCGTGCTCTCTGGGGTCGACGAACATCGGAACGAAAAGTCCCGCCAACCCCGGTTCCCAGAGCTGCCTAGCGCGACTTTTCGTTCGAGTGATGCTCGACCGCTCATGAGTGCAGGTCACAGGCTGTTCAGTTGATCCCGCCCAGGGGGTGGATGATGCGGGGGTAAGCGCCGCGCCCCGGTACGGTCGGCCTTGCCTTACGAGTTCATTGCTGGGTGGTCTGGCTGCGATCGATGATGTGCAGAACGGCGTCCCTGATCTGGCAGAAGACGGTGACGGTGTCGTCGGCGGCCGCGGTGACGGCCTGCTCGGCGGGTACGGCCGCGGGTTCGAGAAGCAGAGCCGCAGTGTCGGCGAGGACGTCGCCGGGGTCGCCGGCGCTGGGCGGGGCGGAATCCGGGTCGGACATGGCGACTCTGAAGCCGACGAGTAGGGCGTGCATGGCGTAGGACTGGTCGGCCAGCGGGCGGTCCTGACGGAGTAGTCCGTGCTGGCGCAGGATCGGCATGACCGCCTCACACATGGCACTGGGCTGGGTGCGGTCGAACAGGTCGCGGTCGCCTGCCTGCTGGGTGAGCAGCCGCAGCAGGTCGGCGTCCTTGGTGGTGAGGCGGCGTGCCAGCGGGGATCGCAGCCCGGTGCGGATCAGCAGTGGGGCCAGGTGGCGCGGCAGGACGGCGGCGGGGTCGGCGGTGATGCGGGCGATGACCTGCTCCAGGAAGGCCAGCAGTTCGCGGGCGAACAATCCGAGGATGAGGTCTTCCTTGGTGGGCCAGTACAGGTAGACGGTGCCCTTGCCGACCCCGGCCGCTGCGGCGATCTCGCTGACGGTGACCTTGCGCACGCCGTGATCGGCCACCAGCTGGCGCGCGCTGTCCAGGATGTGGGCGGCTTTGTGCGAGTGGTGTTCGACCAGCTGGCTCACCGTGCTGTCCTCCATGGTCGTGCTGTTGGGGTTGCTGCTGTCAGATTCGGTACCGGTCAGGGGAGCGCGACGTCGATGTTCTTGGCCCGCATGTCCTTGTTGTTGAACATTTTCCTGCCCATGGCCTTTCCGACGCCCGGCATCCGCATCAGGCGCATCATCCCAGTTCGCAGGAGCTGCTCCTTGCGGTCATGCGGGGTGAAGATGCGCCGTCCGGGCAAGGCGCTTTCCTGCTGCAGGTGGATGAACGGCCTCATCCGCGCCTCCCAGGCCCGCAACGCCCCGGGCACGTCACCGGGATGGCGGTGCAACATGGTGCCCAGCAGTTCGCCGCCGGCCATGCCGCTGGAGGCGCCCATGCCCGCGTACAGGGTGACGCACCAGGCGGAGTCGCCTATCAGGACGACCCGGCCGCGGTGCCAGCGGGGCATTTTGACCTGCTGCACTGAGTCGAACAGCGCATCGGGTGCCTGCTCGTAGCGCGTCAGCAGCCATTCCAGCAGGGGTCCGGTTGGTTCGGGGCCGTAGGCGGCGCGGATGGATTGGATGGGCGGGCGGCGGAACTCGGCGTCGATGTCGTCGGTGCGGTAGGAGAACAGCAGGCTCGGGGCGTGGTCGGCGAACGGGAAGGCCCACACCGAACGGCCCGGCTCGGCGAGAACCAGGCCCTCATGCAGGCCGAAGCCGTCGACCGGGCAATCCAGCACGGTGGCGCCGACCATGTAGTTCAGCGGGTGGAGGTACTCCTCGGGACCGAAGACGAGCCTGCGTACCGTCGAGCGCATGCCGTCGGTGCCGATCACCAGGTCGAAGCGCTCGGTGACGACGGTGTCCGCGGCCGTGTCGTGCAGCGTCACCTCCACCGCGGCGTCGTCCTGGGCGATGCGGGTGGGCACGGTGGAGTAGCGGATCTCCACATCGTCCGGCAACGCCGTGAACAAGCCCCGCTCCACATCGCCGCGCAGCAACGGCCGGGGGCCCCCGGCCATGGCGAAGGGGTTCAGGCCGGGACGGCGGCGCCCCGCGCGGTCCACCTCATAGCTGGTGACATGGGGGCCGCTACGGTCACCGATGGCCTCCAGCACGCCCAGCCGCCGGGCCGAGGCGATGCCGGCGCCGAACAACATGATGAAGTATCCGCCGGAGCGGCGCACGGGCGCCCGTTCCACCACCACCGGCTCCCACCCGACCTGGCGCAGCCGTAACGCGGTGGCGATGCCGGCGATCCCCAGTCCGACCACCAGCGCCCGTCCGCCAGGCTTGCCGACGTTTGACATGACGACTCCCTCTCATTGGGGTTCCAGCCCATGCTACGAGACGAACTGACCAAATTGGTCCTTTTGGTCAGTCGAAGATCCCGCTCCTGCCGGGACGCCCGCTCAGGTGGGGTTATTCGCCCCGATCGGTCTGGTCGGGGTCGCGTATGGTCGGACGCCGGGTGGGGCCGAGGTCGGGTCGGCTGAAGGAGTAGGTGCCGTCTGGGTCCGCCTGAAGATCCAAGTGTCACGAGCGAGGATCCTTAGCGGGACTTTCCGTTCCGATGTTCGTCAACCCCCGTGCCCGAGATCGCCCGCAAGCTGGTCATTCCCACGGGCAAAAACAGGGGCGCTCACCCTTCGGTGGCCGGCGTCTACCAGGCCCTGGTGGATGGCGAGGCGACGTCGGGCAAGGGCTGACCGGCCGGCCGGGCCGGTTTGGCCCCTCCGGCAGTCCACCCTGGCACCCTGGGAACAGGACAGCGCCGACTCGGCAACGCCGCACTCGCCGCCGCAGAGGCTGGCCGACCAGCCTGCGCTCCAGCGGCCGCATCAAGTCGCGGGCGCCACGGCCCCCGGCTGGAAGAACGCCTCCGACTACGCCAAGCAGCACGGGCTCGTCTGGGCGCCGTCGATCGGCCCCGGGTACGTCGACGACCGGGCCGTCCCCGGCAACACCACGCCCACGCTCGGCCGGGCGAACGGCGCGACGTACGACAAGGAATGGGCGAACGCGCTCGACCCCGCGACGGGCGGGCTGCCGACGTGGGTCTCCATCACCTCGTTCAACGAGTGGCACGAGGGCAGCGTGATCGAGCCGGCGTCCGGCACGCCGCCGGCCGGGTACGGCTACCAGACCTACGAGGGCGCGTACGACAGGACCGGCGCGGCGGCCGAGACGGCCTACCTCGACCGGACGAAGTACTGGACGACGGAATTCGAGAACCGGCGGGCCGGGTCGCCGGCCGACCTCGCGCTCAACCGGCCCGTCACGGCGGACAGCGCCTGCGCGCCGTCCGAGGGCCCCGCGAAGGCGGTCAACGGAAGCTGGACCGGCGGCATCGGTGACAAGTGGTGTTCGCTCGGCGCCGCCAAGTGGCTGCGCGTCGACCTGGGCTCCGCCGTGACCGTCGGCCGCCTCGTCGTCCGGCACTCCGGCGCGGGCGGGGAGAAGGCGAGCTGGAACACCCGCGACTTCGACCTGCGGACGAGCACCGACGGCACCACCTGGACGACCGTGGCGTCGGTCCGTGGCAACACCGCCGACGTGACCACCCACGCGATCACGCCGGTGACGGCGCAGTACGTCCGGCTCGACGTCCTGACCCCGACCGGCGACGGCGACCGGGCCGCCCGCGTGTACGAACTGGAGGTGTACGGCCGCTGACGGAAGGTCGGCGCGCGGAACGGGCTCCGGGGCGGCGCGCCCCGGAGCCCGCGTCCTCGGCCGTACGGAGGTGTCGGAAGGCCAGGTGTCAGAAAGCGAGGTCTCGCCAGGTCTTGACCTGCTCCGGCGACAGCCTCCTGGCGAAGATCGCCATTCGGTCCACCGCGCCCGACAGTCGCTGACCGCCGCCCTGGTCCGCCGCGAAGCGCAGCGGGCGGGACGTGCAGCCGGTGATGCCGTCGCCGGTCGCCTGGCCGCCGGCCACCCGTACGCCGTCGACGTAGACGTCGATGGCCCCGCCCTTGGCCAGGGTGACGACCAGGTCGATCCAGCGGCCGGTGGGAATCGTCGTGTTGATCCCCACGTTCAGGCCGGCTCCGATGAACCGCAGCGTGTTCGACGGCGTCAGATCGACGATGATGCCGTCCGTGCCGGGGTTGCCGGAGGGCTGGGAGTCGAACAGCCGCCGATAACCGGTGCCCGCCACCTTGACCTCGGCGGCGAAGGTGGCATCGGGCAGGTAGCCCAGGGTGGTGTTCCCCGTGGTCAGGTAGGTCGAGCCGGACAGGACCAGCCCGCTGCCGCTCGGCGCGGTGGCGTCGTAGGCCGCGCCGCCCACGATCCGCGCGTCGCGCCCGTTGCCCGAGACGTCGGTCACGGTGTCGCCGGAGGATGGGTCCCAGGCCACCAGCGGCCGGTCTGTGGAGGGGGTGGCACAGGGGTTCAGCGCCACGGTGGCCGAGGCGTCCCCGGTCCAGCTGTCCCCGGTCGCCGTGGCGGTGATCCGCGCGCTTCTGGTGCCGTCGGCGGGCCCGCTGGTGACCGTGAACGTAGCGGTCCGCGTCCCGCCCGGCGGGGACGCCGGCAGGTGGACCGTGGCGGGGGTCGCCGTCCAGCCCTTGGGCAGGGTCAGCGTCACGTCGGACGCGGGCACCGCCCGCCTGCGGGTGGCGGTCACGGTGACCTTCACAGGGAAGGAGGTGTCCGGCCCCGTCGCGGAGGGCGCGGTGACGGTGATCGCGGCCTCGTTCTGGATGGTGTACGCCTTGCCGGCGGTGGCGTTCCACGTCAGCGTGTCGCCGTCGCGGTGCGGGCCGACCTCGTGACCCTTCTCGTCGTAGACGCGGTAGCGGCCGGCGATGAAGCCGGACTTCACCGTGAGCGGCCCGGTCCTGCCCGGGTGCACGGTGATCGTGTCGGCGGCGCCGTCCTTCCAGGTCGCGTCCACGGTGACGTCGCCGCGGGCGCGCAGGCCGGAGAACGAGCCGTTCTTCCACGCCGACGGGAGCGCCGGCAGCACATGCACGTAGTCGTGCTGGCTCTGCACCAGCATCTCCGCCACGCCCGATGTGGCGCCGAAGTTGCCGTCGATCTGGAACGGCGGGTGGGTGTCCCAGAGGTTGTCGAGGGTGGAGGTCTTGATCTGCTCGCTGAGCATCTTCAGCGCGTGGTCGCCGTCGAGCAGCCGGGCCCAGAAGTTGATCTTCCAGGCCTTGCTCCAGCCGGTGCCGCCGTCGCCGCGGGCCGTGAGCGACACCTTCGCGGCCTCGGCCTCGGGCGTCCCCGCGGTGATCTGGTTGCCGGGGTGCAGCGCGTACAGGTGCGAGACGTGCCGGTGGTCGTCGGTCTTGGAATCCCAGTCGCTCTTCCACTCCTGGAGCTGACCCCAGGAGCCGACGCGGATGCCCGGGTCGAGCTTGGCGAGCTTCGCCTTCACCTCGGCCTGGAAGTCCGAGTCCACCCCGAGCTTCTTCGCCGCGGCGAGCGCGTTGGTGAGGACCTCGCGCACGATCTGCTGGGACATCGAGGCGCCGGCGGAGAAGTCGCCGTGCTCGGGCGAGTAGCTCGGCGACACGACCAGCGTGCCGTCGCGCGGATCGGTGTGCAGGAAGTCGAGCCAGAACTCGGCCGCCCCCTTGATCACCGGATAGGCGGTGTCCCGCAGATAGGTGACGTCGCCGGTGAACCGGTACCTGTCGTACAGGTGCTGGGTGGTCCAGGCGGCGGCCTCGGGGAACCAGAACGAGCTGGCGTAGTCGTGCACGCCGGTGAAGCCGAACGGGTTGGTCTCGTTGTTGACCACCCAGCCCCGGGCGCCGTACATCTCCTGCGCGGTCTTGGTGCCGGGAGCGACCATCGCCGAGATGTACCGGTCGTACGGCCGGGTGGTCTCGTCCAGGTTCGTCTGCTCGGCCAGCCAGTAGTTCATCTGCAGGTTGATGTTGACGTGGTAGTCGGCCGACCAGGGCGGGCTGGTGGAGTTGTTCCACACGCCCTGCAGGTTGGCGGGCAGCAGGTCGTTCTCCCGGGAGGAGGAGATCAGCAGGTAGCGGCCGTAGGCGAACATGAGCGCCTCCAGCGCCCGGTCGTCGGCCGAGTCCTCGCCCGTGTACGCGCCGCGCAGCTGGTCGGTCGGGACGGCGGGGGTGCCCTGGCCGACGTCCAGCTTCACCCGGTCGAACAGGCCGCGGTAGTCCGCCAGATGCGCCTGCTTGAGCTGGTCGTAGCTCTTGCCGGCCGCGGCGTCCACGGCGGTGGTGACCGCGGCGTGCGGGTCGGCGCCCCGGTAGGCGGGGTAGTCGCCCGCGTAGTCGGTCCGGGCCGACAGCACGAAGACCGCGCTGTCGGCGCCGGTGACGGTGACCTTGTCCCCGTCGTCGGTGCGGACGCCGCCCTGGTTGATCACCTGCACCTGGGCCTCGAACTTCATTTTGTTGTTCGAGAGGGCGCCGCGGATGGTGAGCCGCCCGCCCGTGGCGGTGACCGTCTTGTCGTTGCGCGGAGAGGTGTGCCGCAGCGTGAAGGAGACCTTGCCTCCCTGGTCGGCGGAGAGCCGGCCGACGATCACGTTGCCGGGGTGGCTGGCGAAGTACTCGCGGGAGTACGTCACACCGTCGGACGCGTAGGTCACCCGGGCCACGGCCTCACGCAGGCTCAGCTCCCGCCGGTACGCGGTGGGGTTCTGGGGCGCGCCGGCGAAGTCGAGATACAGGTCGCCGAAGGTCTGGTACGCGCCGAAGCCCGTCTTGGGCTGGCCCAGCTTGGCGGCCACGGCGTTCGGCGTCATCCTGCCGTCGCGGTCGATCTGCTCCTGCACCTCGGCGATGGCGTTCGGCCGCGGCGTCTTCCAGTTGCCGAAGTCGTAGTTCGGTGAGCCGGGACCACCGGTCCACAGGGTCTTCTCGTTGAACTGGAGCTGCTCGGTGGCCACGCCGCCGAAGATCTTGGCTCCCAGCGGGCCGTTGCCGATCGGCAGGGCCTGGGTCTCCCAGTCGGTGGCGGGCCTGTCGTACCAGAGGGTCAGGTTGTCGGGCGCGTTCGCCGGTTGGGCGGGTTCGGCGCGCGCCTGGGCGGGCGGGGCGAGACCCGCGGCCAGCGCGAGGACGGCCGCGAGGACGGCTGGAAGTCGTAACGGGGGGTGGGTCACGGATTCCTCCGATCACAGGGTGACCTTGAGACAAGGAGATAGCACTGAAACTCCGGTGTAACAAGACATCGATCCGATGTCTCTGCTGCCCATGAGTGGCTGTTAGGCAGCACTGCTCGATATCCGAGAGATCGACCGGATAACAGATCGGATGTATCCGCAGTGAGGGTATTGACATGGTCGGCGTCGCAGGGACAGCATCCGAGAACGACACATCGGATGTATGACCAAGGGATGCGGTGTGAAGCTGCTGCGAGTGAGACCTTCCGGGCACGCGGCCTCGGAACCGGAGACGGACGGCCCGGGCCGCCAGGCGAGGGGGTGGCATGAGCGAGCGGAGCGAGCGAACCGGTGAGCGCAGCGTGATCGTGGCGCTGGAGACCCACGACATCCGCTTTCCCACATCCAGGGAACTAGACGGCTCCGACGCGATGAACCCGGACCCGGACTACTCGGCCGCCTACGTGGTGCTCAGGGCCGACGACGGTCTCGAAGGGCACGGCTTCGCCTTCACCATCGGGCGGGGCAACGATGTGCAGGCCGCCGCGATCAGGGCGCTGGAGCCGTACGTCGTGGGCCGCGACCCCGCCGACCTCGCCGGGCTGCACCACGAGATGACGCACGACTCGCAGCTGCGCTGGCTCGGGCCGGAGAAGGGCGTCATGCACATGGCGGTCTCCGCGGTCACCAACGCGCTGTGGGACATGGCGGCCAAGCGGGCGGGCAAGCCGTTGTGGCTGCTGCTGGGCGAGATGGCGCCCGAGGAGATCGTGTCCCTGGTCGACTTCCGCTACCTCAGCGACGCGCTCACCCCGGACGAGGCGCTCGCTATCCTGCGCCGGGCCGAGCCGGGACGGGCCGAGCGCGTCGCCCTGCTGCGGGAGCGCGGCTACCCGGCCTACACGACCTCGCCCGGCTGGCTGGGGTACGGCGACGAGAAGCTGCGCAGGCTGTGCAAGGAGGCGCTCGCCGAGGGCTTCACCCAGATCAAGCTCAAGGTCGGCGCCGACCTCGACGACGACATCCGGCGGATGCGCATCGCCCGCGAGGTCTGCGGCGACGGCTTCCGCATCGCGATCGACGCCAACCAGCGGTGGGACGTGCGGAGCGCCATCGAGTGGGTGAGCGCGCTGGCCGAGTTCGACCCCTACTGGGTGGAGGAGCCGACCAGCCCCGACGACGTGCTCGGCCATTCGGTGATCGCCCGCGCGCTCGCGCCGATCAAGGTGGCCACCGGCGAGCACGTGCAGAACCGGGTGGTCTTCAAGCAGATGCTGCAGGCCCGCTCGATGTCGATCCTCCAGCTCGACTCCGCCCGCGTCGGCGGGGTCAACGAGAACATCGCGATCCTGCTGCTCGCCGCCAAGTTCGGTGTGCCCGTCTGCCCGCACGCCGGCGGCGTCGGCCTGTGCGAGCTGGTGCAGCACCTGTCGATGTTCGACTACGTCGCGGTCAGCGGCACGCTCGAGGATCGCGTGATCGAGTACGTCGACCACCTGCACGAGCACTTCACCCATCCCGTCGTGGTCGAGAACGGCGCCTACCGGGCGCCGGCCGCCCCCGGCTTCAGCGCCGAGATGCGCGCCGAGTCGATCGCCGAGTACTCCTTCCCGGACGGCCCCGCCTGGAGCGGCGCGTCGCCCTGACACTCGTGATCTTTCTTCAACCCCCCACAGTGGCGAATCGAGGTACACCATGAAAATCCGTACGGCCGGCCCGGGCGCGGCCGCGCTCGCCCTCGCGCTCTCGCTCGCGGCCTGCGGTTCCGGCGACAAGGCGGCGGGAGGCGGCGGTTCGGCGGGAGGCGGTGCAGCGGCGGCCGGAGGGAAGATCGCGGTCGATCTGCCCCGCGCCGACTCCGACTTCTGGAACTCCTACGCGAAGTACGTGCCGCAGCAGGCCAAGCAGCTCGGGGTCGACCTGATGCCCCCGACCAACTCGCAGAACGACGTGGCCAAGCTGGTGGCCAACGTCCAGGCGCTGGTGAGCCAGGGGGCGAAGGCCGTGGTCATGGCGCCGCAGGACACCGGCGCCGTCGCGAGCACGCTGCAGCAGCTCGCCGGCAAGAAGATCCCGGTGGTGACGGTGGACACGCGGCCGGACAAGGGCGAGACGTTCATGGTGGTCCGCACCGACAACCGGCTCTACGGCAGCGAGGCGTGCAAGTTCCTCGGGGACAAGCTCGGCGGCAAGGGCAAGGTCATCGAGTTCCAGGGCTCGCTGTCGTCGGTCAACGGCCGTGACCGGTCGGAGGCGTTCGGCGAGTGCATGAAGGCGAACTACCCCGGCATCCAGGTGTTCGCCGAGCCCACCGAGTGGGAGGGACCGAAGGCGGCGGCCGCGCTGCAGACCCGGCTGACCCAGCACCCCGACATCAAGGGCGTCTACATGCAGGCGGGCGGCGTCTTCCTCGCCCCGACCCTGCAGGTGCTCAAGAGCAAGAACCTGCTGGTGGGCCCGGACGACCCCAAGCACATCTTCATCGTGTCCAACGACGGCATCCCGCAGGAGCTGCAGGCCATCCGCGCCGGCCAGATCGACGCGACCCTCTCGCAGCCCGCCGACCTGTACGCGAAGTACGGCGTCTACTACGCCAAGGCCGCGATCGAGGGCAAGACCTTCGCGCCCGGCCCGACCGACCACGACAGCACGATCGTGGACGTGGGTGGCGGACGCCTGGAGGACCAGCTCAAGGCCCCGCTCGTGACCAAGGACAACGTCGACGACCCCAAGCTCTGGGGCAACCAGGTCGGCAAGTGACGGGCTCGCCGCGCGGAGTGAGGACATGAGCATCGCGGTAGAGGCCAGGGACGTCACCAAACGGTTCGGCCCCACGGTCGCGCTCGACGGCGTCGGCATCTCCGTCGCCGAGGGGGAGACGCACGCGCTCGTCGGCAGGAACGGGGCCGGCAAGTCGACGCTGGTGTCGATCCTCACCGGCCTGCAACGCCCGGACGAGGGCGAGGTGCGCTTCGGCGGGGAGCCCGCCCCGCCGATCGCGGACCGGGACGCGTGGCGCCGCAGGGTCGCCTGCGTCTACCAGAAGTCCACGATCATCCCCACCCTGACCGTGGCGGAGAACCTCTTCCTCAACCGCCAGTCGGGCCGGGGACCGATCCGGTGGAAGGCCCTGCGCGACCGCGCGACCGAGCTGCTCGCGCAGTACGGCCTCGACGTGGACGCCCGGGTGGTGGCGGGAGAGTTGTCGGTCGAGCAGCGGCAGCTCGTGGAGATCGCCAGGGCGCTGTCGTTCGGGGCCCGGTTCATCATCCTCGACGAGCCCACCGCGCAGCTCGACGGCCCAGCCATCCAGCGGCTGTTCGAGCGGATGCGGGCGCTGCGCGAGCAGGGCGTCACGATGCTGTTCATCTCCCACCACCTCGACGAGGTGTACGAGATCTGCCAGGCCGTCACGGTCTACCGCGACGCTCGGCACGTGATGTCCGCCCCCGTCGCCGACCTGCCGCACGACGAGCTGGTCGCCGCGATGACCGGCGAGGCCGCCGCGGCCTACCAGACGCGCGGCCGTACGCCGGACCCGGCCGCGCCGGTCGTGCTGGAGGCGGCCGGGCTGGGCCTGGAGGGGCGATACCGGGAGGTGAACCTGTCGGTGCGGGCCGGCGAGATCGTGGGCCTCGCCGGGTCGGGCGGCAGCGGGAAGGTCGGCCTGGCCGAGACGCTCGTCGGACTGCGCAGGGCCGACACCGGGACGGTGACCGTGAACGGCACCGTGCCCCGGCCCGGCGACGTGACCGCCGCGCTGCGCGCCGGTCTGGGGTTCGTGCCGCGCGACCGTCACCACGAGGGCTTCGTGCCGCTGCTGTCGATCGCCGAGAACGCGACCTTCCCGATCGCGCACAGGCTCGGCAGGTTCGGCGTCGTCTCCCCGGCCATTCGGCGGGCGAAGGCGGAACGGATGATCGAGGACCTGGCGATCAAGACGTCCGGGCCCGAGCAGGCGGTCGGGGAGCTGTCCGGAGGCAACGCGCAGAAGGTGGTCATGGCCCGGGCGCTCGCCGACGACCCGAAGGCCCTGGTGGTGATCAACCCGACCGTCGGGGTGGACGTGAAGTCGAAGCAGGCCCTGCTGACGGCGGTGGAGGACGCCGTCACCCGGGGCGCCGGCGCCGTCCTCGTCTCCGACGAGCTGGAGGATCTGCGGATCTGTGACCGGGTGCTGGTGATGTTCCACGGCCGGGTCGTGAAGGAGATGCCACAGGGCTGGGCCGAGGCCGAGCTGGTGGCCGTGATGGAAGGTGTCGGCAACCGATGACCCCCTCGACGAGTGTTGTGACGTCCGCGCCGATGCTCCGGCTGGCCAGATTCCGCGACCTGGCGCTGCTGCCGGCGATCGCGGTGCTGGTGCTGGTGGGGGCCTTGATCGACTCGGCCTTCCTCAGCGGGGACAACATCGTCAACGTGCTCCAGCAGCAGACCGAGCTGTCGCTGCTGGTGCTCGCCGAGGCGATCATTCTGATCGCCGGCAAGTTCGACCTGTCCCTGGAGTCGACCGTCGGCCTCGCCCCGGCCCTCGCGGTCGGGCTGGTGATCCCCGCGGCCTCCAACGGCTTGGGCGCCGAGCTGCCCACCTGGACGGCGATCCCGCTCTGCCTGCTGGTCGGCGCGCTGGTGGGCGCGTTCAACGGCCTGCTCATCGTGCGGTTCAAGCTGTCGGCGTTCATCGTGACGCTCGGCATGCTCATCGTGCTGCGCGGGCTGCAGATCGGCTTCACCGGCGGGCAGAACCTGTTCGAGCTGCCCGAGTCGTTCCTCTACCTCGGCAACGCCCGCTGGCTCGGCCTGCCCGCCTCCGTCTGGATCTGCGGCGTGCTGTTCGCGGTCGGCATCGTCGTGCTGGGCTACTTCCGGCACGGACGGTCGGTCTACGCCATCGGCGGCAACGCGGACGCGGCCCGCGCCGCCGGCATCAGAGCCGACCAGGTGGTGTGGACGGTGTTCGTGCTCGGTGGCCTGCTCGCCGCCCTGGCCGGCCTGCTGATGACGGGACGGCTCGGCTCGGTGGCGGCCGACCAGGGCAACGGCATGATCTTCACCGTGTTCGCCGCCGCGGTCATCGGCGGGGTGAGCATGGACGGCGGCAAGGGCACGCTGTTCGGCGCCCTGTGCGGCGTGCTCGTGCTCGGCCTGATCAACAACATCCTGACCCTGGCCGGTGTGTCCGCCCAGTGGATCCAGGCCATCTACGGCGCGATCATCCTGCTCGCCCTCATCATGGCCCGGCTCACCAGCGGCAAGGCGCAGGACTGACCGTACGCCGCCCGCGTGGCCCCGGCCCCGCGCCCCGCACGGAAAGGCGGCCCGGAGGTGACCTCCGGGCCGCCGTCGTGCCGCGCTAGCCGCCGTTGATCACGAAGCTCGTGCCCTGCTCGCGGACGATGTCGCCCTTGGCCGAATTGGTGATCGTGACGCCGGTCAGCGTCGCGCTGCCGCGGGCGCCGTTCTGGGCCAGGACGCCGGCGCCGTTATCGGACTTGTCGATCTTCACGTTGGTGATCGCCACACCCGGCGTCGCGCCGCCGCCCGACTTGAACTGGATGCCGTCGTAGGTCGAGTCGTGGATCTCGGTGTCCCTGATCGTGACGCCGGGGATGTCCCTGGTCGCCGCGAACAGCGTGATGGCCCCGAACTTCTGGTTCTCCCCCCAGAAGGCGCCGCCGGTGCGGTAGAGGGCGTTATTGGCGATCAGCGTCTGCCCGGAGAAGGGCAGCGGGTCGTGGTCGGTCGCCAGCATGATGCCCGGGTAGTTCATGGTGTCGTAGACGAGGTTGTTCTCGATCGTGTTGCCGTAGCCGCCGTAGATCGCGATGCCGTTCGCGCGCCAGGGCAGCTGGACGGTGTTGTTGACGAAGCTGTTGTCGTGGGCGATGTCGACCGAGGGGTCCTTGACGTACCGGTTGGCCCAGACCGCCAGCGAGTCGTCGCCCGTCGTACGGAACGAGGAGTTGAACACCCGCGAGTTCCGCGTGCCGTTGGTGAAGTTGATGCCGTCGGCGTAGGTGTCGCGGATGCGCATGCCGCTGAACTGCAGCCCGTCCGCCGGGCCCCACAGGGCGGGGATGTTGTCGTAGTCGCGGCCGACCCAGACCCCGACGTTGGCGTGTTCGATCCACACGTTGGTGATCTTCGTGTTCTTGCCGAACCGGCCGTTCAGCCCGACGCCGCCCTCCGCGCCGCCCGGGCCGCCGCGGATGCGGCCGGAGCCGAAGATGGCGATATCGGAGATCTGGACGTTGTCGTCGATGTCGAAGCCGAAGTTGCCCTCGTGCGGGTGGTTGATGCCGCCCGCCAGGTGCGGCTCGGTCAGGGTGTACAGCTGGGAGTGCCACATGCCGGCGCCGCGGATGGTGACGTCCCTGATGCCCACCTGGTTGTACTGGCCGCGGTTCAGCGGGTCGTCGGTGAGGATCTTCTGCTCCTGCCGCCACTGGCCCGGCGGGATCCAGACGCAGTCGATCACGCCGTTCTGGTCGTCGGTCACCGCCCGCTGGATGGCGGCCGTGTCGTCGACCCCGTCGCCCGGCACCGCGCCGTACGCCGTGATCGAGGTGCAGCCGGCCGGCTGGCTCGCCGGCGGTGCGACCTGCTCCAGGTCGATGAAGTCGATGATGTAGAAGGCCGCCGTGTCGCTCGCGTCGCGCTGCAGCCGGAACTTGGTGCCCGCCGGGTAGGTCTCCGGCAGCAGGGCGTGCGCCTCGTCGAACAGCCGCCGCGCGTCGGTCTGCGGGGTGTTCGTCAGCCCCTCGGGGTCGTCGGTGTTGCCGTACAGCCAGCTGTGCCGGGACGAGAGCGCCAGTTTCTGGACGAAGGTGTCGTTGACATACAGGCTGATCGTGGCGTCGATGCCGCCGCCGTTCGGCGCGTCGGGGATGGAGTTGCGCACCACGATCGAGTTGGCCTGGTTCGTCGAGGTGAACTCCACGAACTGGCCGGTGCCGTTCAGCCGCACCGACTTCCTGCCCGACGACTCGGTGGCGAAGTTGGTGTGCCCGAACGTCCGCAACGGGTCGGCCTCCAGCAGGGTGCCCTGGTAGCGGGCGGCCTCGGCCTCGTACTCGACCCACGGCACGGCGGCACCGCGCCCGACCACGATGGCCTGCGAGAACGTGTTGTTGTTCTCGTTGGTCTCGGCGACGACGCCGGTCGCGTCGGCGGTGGCGATGATCGTCGCGCCGCCGTCGGCGGCGGTCCAGCTTCCGCTGACGGCGACGGAGACCGTCGCCCCGGCGGCGATCGAGGGGGTCGAGCCGTTGAGCGTCGTGCCGCCCACCACCACGCGGGTGACCGTGGTCGCCCCCGTCGCGGTGGTCCCGCGGTTCTTCACCGACACCGTGAACGTCACCGGCGTCCCGGCCGCGGGGTTCTGCGGGTTGGGGGTGACGCCGAGAACCTGCAGGTCGGGACCGGGAGCCTGCGCGACGACCAGCGGCGACGAGGCGTTCAGCAGGTTGTTGTTCTCGTTCTGCTCGAAGACCGTGTTGTCGGCGTCCACCCTGGCGCTGACCGTGTACGTCCCCTCGGCGCGCGTGCCGATGGCATGGGTGACGGTCGCGGTGCCGCCCGGCGGCAGGGCCGGGATGGCCGGGGCGCCGGCCAGCGCGCCGCCGACGTAGAGGTTGACGCTGTCGGCGGGCGAAGCGGCGGTGCCCACGTTCTTGACCGTGGCCGACAGCGTGATCGTGTCCGTCTCGGTCGGGGAGGCCGGGGCCCACGACAGGTTCGTGACGGTGAGGTCGGGGTTCGGCGCCGGGACGCCGATCACCTGGAACTCGGCGATCTGGCCGCCCGGCGCGCCGGTGTTGCTCGCGAACCTCAGCTGGACGTCGGCGACGGTCGCGGACAGATCGATCGTCACCGAGTTGCCGGAGGCCGGGTTGAAGGTGTAGTTGGCCGCCGGCTTGAGGGTCTGGTATGTCGTCGCGCTCTGCTCGCGGCCCAGGATCTGGATGTTCTGCGTGCGGGTCGCCCAGATCGGGTCGGGGTTGAGCTTCAGCACGACCGAACTGACGGTGGCGTTGGCGCCGAGCTTGACGGTCAGCGTGTTGGGGAACGCCCCCGGGTTGGCCTCCCAGTAGGTGACCGGGTTGTTGTCGTTGGCGTTGGAGGCGACGAACGTGTACACATGGCCCGACTCGACCATCTCCTTGCCGATGGCCAGGTTCGATCCGGGGTCGTCCGTGCCGTTGCGGGTCACCGCGTTGCTGTCGGCCGACTGGTTGCCCGCCGCGTCCCTGGCCCGGACGACGTACGTCACGGTCGCCGACGCCGGCTGGGTGTCGGTGTAGGTGAGCACGGTGCCCGCGACGTCGGCCCGGAGCCGCCCGTTGGCGTAGACGTCGTAGCCGGTCACGCCCACGTCGTCGCTGGAGGCGTTCCAGGTGAGCTTGATCTGGCCGGGGGCCGGCTGGGTGTAGGCGAGGTTGGTGGGGGCGCTCGGCGCCTGGGTGTCGGCCTCGGTGCCGCTCGCCGCGTAGATCTCGAACTCGGAGATCTGCGCGGCGGGCCAGCCGGTGTTCGCGGTGACGTTGACCCGCCAGAACCGGTACGTCGCGGCGGTGAAGTCGATGGTGACCTTGTTACCGGTCGCCGGGTCGAAGGTGTAGCCGGTTGAGGCCACGACCGTGCCGAAGGCGGAGCCGTCCGCGCTGCCCTGCACCGAGAGCGTCTGGGTGCGGGTCTGCCAGACGCTCGGCGCGGGCACCTTGAGGACGATCCGGTCCACGCTCCTGGCGGTGCCGAGGTCGACCTGCGCCCACTGCGGGAAGCTGTTGTTGGCGCTCTCCCAGTAGGTGTCCTGGTTGCCGTCGTTGAGGGCCGGCGGGGGATACCCGGCCGTGGAGCTGCTGACCTGAGTCGCCTTGCCCGGCGACAGGTTGGGCCCTGCCGCGGCGGCGGCCGGGACGACCCACGCCAGGAGGGTGAGCATGCCCGCGACGACCAGGGTCGCGAGCAGCCGTAACGGACCGTGCGATGTCCTCATTCGCGCTCTTCCATCTCTCGTACGGGGACGGCAGGCCGGTGCGGGAGGACGTGCGGCCTCCACGGCAACCGGATGGGCGGCGAATGCACGGACGCGATGCACTCAGGGTGTTGCGGTAAACAGCAAGAGATTTGATGCTGCTTGCACGGTTATTGCAGTGCTTTGGCCAGATGTTACATAGGCGCTAATGCGCCGTCAACGCCCGGAAAAGGCGGAGGTAAAGGCGCAGTGGCGGCTGCGGCATTCGGCGCCGGCCGGCCTGGCTTCAGCGGGCGCACCGCCGGGACGGCGGGCCGGGGCGTGACCCGGGCCTGCGCCGTTTCAGAGCGTGCGGCGGAGCCACTCCTCGACGCCGGCCACGTGGACCGTGGCCCACGCCCTGGCCACCTCCGGCCTCCGGGCGGCGATCGCGTCGCAGATCATCACGTGCTGCTCCCGGGTGTCGTCGAGTGCCCCCTCCTGGGTGAGGCCGCGCCACACCCGGGCCCGCGTCGTCGGCCCGGAGAGGCTGTCGATCAGCGAGCACAGCACCGGATTGCCCGACCCCGCCGCGATGTGCTGGTGGAACCGCAGGTCGTTGGCGACCAGCTCCTCCACGCTCGGGTCGGCGGGCAGCGCGTCGAGGATGGCGCGGAGCTCCTTGACGTCCGCGTCCGACATCTTGATCGCGGCTATCGCGGTGGCGGCGGGTTCCAGGACGCGCCGCACCTCCAGGAACTGCAGCACGGTGTCGTCGCGGTGGAAGTCCACGACGAACGACATCGCCTCAAGGAGCAGATGGGGCTGGAGGCTGGTGACGTAGGTGCCGTCGCCCTGCCGCACGTCGAGTACGTTGATCAGGGCGAGGGCGCGGACGGCCTCTCGCAGGGAGTTGCGGGACAGGCCGAGCCGTTCGGCCAGATCGGCCTCCTTCGGCAGCCGGTCACCCGGAGCGAGCTCGCCCGACGTGATCATCTGCTTGATCTTGTCGATCGCCGCGTCCGTGACCGCCACGAAGCCACCTCCACTGTTTCCGCCCGAACGAGGCCGCATACATCGGATGTCTAGCAGTGTAAAGGAGTGGGGATCGCACCCGCGCCGGGCCCACCCTCCCGGGGGCAGCGCCACTTCACGGCACCGGGGAGGAGGAACGCCATCACCCGGCACCTCCGATCTCCTCCTCCCCGCCCTACGGCCGATCACGGTGGACGGGTAGACGCTCTCGAAGAGCCGTCCGGCCATCGCCAGGTCACAGGAGATCTCCGAGGGCGAGGGAGCGAAGGCAGGTCCGGCGCCGGGGCGGTGAGGTCCCCGGCGCCGGTACGTGTGGTCAGACGCGGGTCCAGCGCTGATTGGCCTGACCGTTGCAGGTCCAGATGATGACCTTGGTGCCGTTGGCGGTGCCTTGGTTGTAGGCGTCCAGGCACTTGTTCGCGCCGACCGCGGTGATGCTGCCGTCGGCGTTGAATCGCCACTGCTGGTTGCTCTGGCCGTTGCAGTCCCAGATGATCACGTTGGTGCCGTCCGCGGTGCCACGGTTGTAGACGTCCAGGCACTTGTTGCCGTAGACCCGCAGCTCACCCGAGCCGGTCGGCGTCCACTGCTGGTTGGACTGGCCGTTGCAGTCCCAGATCTGCACCTGCGTGCCGTTGGTCTGGGAGGCGCCGGTGACGTCCAGGCACCGGCCCGACCCCGCACCCTTGATCGCGCTCGCTCCGGTGGGAGTGGGCGTGGGAGACGGCGTGACCAGGCCCCCTCCGCTCACGACGTACATGGCGGCCCCGTGCGCGGGCACCGACGCGGTGATCGTCCCGGACGAGGAGCCTGTCGTGTGCGCCCACAGATCGCGTACGGAGTAGGAGGCCGCGGCGCCGAGGCCGAGGGCGGAGGCGGTGGTGGACACCGTCGCCGTGCCGCTGCCCCGGTTGAGCAGCACGACGGCGACCGAGCCGTTGGACATCGGCTTGCGCCACACCTCCAGGTTTCCGTTGTCGCTGATCTTGTGGCCCTGCCTGCCGCCCCAGTCCTGGTCGACGGCGACGACCTCGGTGTTGGTGAGGATCGCGCGGGTCTCGGCGCTCATCGAGCGGATGTCGTTGCCCGCGATGAGCGGCGCGTTCAGCAGCGCCCAGAGGCTGAAGTGCGCCCGGGCCTCCGTGGCCGTCAGCGAGCCGTTGCCCACCTCCAGCATGTCGGGGTCGTTCCAGCCGCCCGGCCCCGAGTACGCCTCCAGCCCGACCTGCTGGTCCAGGATGCCCATGACGGAGTTCCAGTTCGCCTGGATGTCGCCGGTCGTACGCCAGGAGTTGCCGGTCGGCATGCCCCAGGTCCAGACGCTCTCCTGGCCCCAGTTGCACAGGCTGAACAGGATCGGACGCCCGGTGGCGGCGAGCGCGTCGCGCATCGCGACGTACCGCTGCTGCCCGCTCTTGCCCTGGTGGTCGCCGCAGTTGTCGTACTTCAGGTAGTCGATCCCCCATGAGGCCCACAGGGCGGCGTCCCGCTGCTCGTAACCCAGGCTGGCCGGATAGCCCGCGCAGGTCGTGGTGCCCGCCGAGGAGTAGATGCCGAGTTTCAGTCCCTTGGAGTGGACGTAGTCGGCCAGGGCCTTGATCCCGCTGGGAAACTTCTGCGGGTCCGCCACCAGGTCGCCGTTGGCGTTGCGGCTCTTGGTCGACCAGCAGTCGTCGATGTTCACGTACGTGTAGCCCGCCGCCGCCATGCCGCTGGAGACCATGGCGTCCGCGGTCTGCCGCACGAGGTTCTCGTTGACGTTGCAGCCGAAACTGTTCCAGTCGTTCCACCCCATCTGGGGCGTACGGGCGAGCCCGTTGTCCAGCGCGGCGGCCGGCGACGTCATGCCGCCGGCCGCGACCAGGGACCCGGCGGCCAGCACCGCCGCCAGCGTCCATCGAACGATCCTGTGCATCTGACTCCTTACCTCTGGCCGGGCCCGCCGCCATTGGGGGCGGATCAGGATCTGTTATCGATAACATTTCGTGCCGAGTCGGCCCTCCCGTCGGGTGGTCGGTGGTGTGCGGCGGAGCAAATACGACCCCGCCGATCCCGTCAAGAGGTCTCGGCGCTTGTGCTTCGCCGGACGCCGCGCCGCCTGCGCTTACGGGGTTCGGTCGCCGCATCGGGGAACGGCTGCGGTGAAAATTTCAGCCGCGGCCGCCGCTGGGGGCATTCTCGGAACGTTGCCGCGACGGCGTTTCACGTCGTCCCAGGCAGACGTGTGTGGCCGATGAGCGGTCATGCGAAAGTTTCCGGCTCAGTCTTGACACTTTTCGTGACGGTTTCCACACTGAGCCCGGGTGGTCTCCTGTCGGAGCGGTGGTGGGCGGTGGAAACGCCGCCCACCGCACGCTCCCGCGACGGGGCCGCGCCGCCGATTCCGCGGCTGTCCCGCACCTCGTTCGACGTCATCCGATGCCGGACGGCGGGCGCACGCGATTGTTAGCGCTAACAGAAGGTCGTTCAGGAGGTCACGTGTCGCCCTCATCCTTCAGCCGACGCCGGCTGCTCCAGGCCGCCGGGGCCGCCGTCGTGGCTTCCGCCGTCGGGGAGGTCGCCGGTGCTCCGGCGGCCGGAGCCGCGGTCGCGCCGGCCCGGGCCGACATCGGCGTGTCCACGTACGCCTTCGAGCTCGGGCAGGTGCGGCTGACGGGGGGCCGCTGGCTGGACAACCAGAACCGGACGCTGTCGTATCTGCGGTTCGTCGACGTCGACCGGCTGCTGTACAACTTCCGGGCCAATCACCGGCTGTCCACGCAGGGGGCGGCGGCGGGCGGCGGATGGGATGCACCGACGTTCCCGTTCCGCACTCACGTGCAGGGGCACTTCCTCACCGCGTGGGCCCAGGCCTATGCCGTGCTCGGCGACACCACGTGCCGGGACAAGGCGAACCAGATGGTGGCCGAGCTGGCCAAGTGCCAGGCCAACAACGGCGCCGCCGGGTTCAACGCCGGCTACCTGTCCGGCTTCCCCGAGTCCGACTTCACCGCACTCGAAGCCCGCACGCTGAGTAACGGCAACGTGCCGTACTACTGCCTTCACAAGACCCTGGCCGGGCTGCTCGACGCGTGGCGTCACATCGGCAGCACCCAGGCCCGCGACGTGCTCCTGGCACTGGCCGGCTGGGTGGACTGGCGGACCGGCAGGCTGAGCGGCAGCCAGATGCAGGCCATGCTGGGCACCGAGTTCGGCGGCATGAACGCCGTGCTGACCGACCTGTACCAGCAGACCGGCGACGTCCGCTGGCTGACCGCGGCCCAGCGGTTCGACCACGCGGCGGTTTTCAACCCTCTCGCGGCCAACCAGGACCAGCTCAACGGCCTGCACGCCAACACCCAGGTGCCCAAGTGGATCGGCGCGGCCCGCGAGTACAAGGCGACCGGCACCACCCGCTACCGGGACATCGCCGCCAACGCCTGGAACATCACCGTCGGCGCGCACACCTACGCGATCGGCGGCAACAGCCAGGCCGAGCACTTCCGGGCTCCCAACGCCATCGCCGGTTACCTCACCAACGACACCTGCGAGCACTGCAACAGCTACAACATGCTCAAGCTGACCCGCGAGCTGTGGCTGCTCGACCCGAACCGGGCGGCGTACTTCGACTTCTACGAGCAGGCGCTGACCAACCACGTCATCGGCGCGCAGAACCCGGCGGACGGCCACGGGCACGTCACCTACTTCACGCCGCTCAAACCAGGTGGCCGCCGTGGCGTGGGCCCGGCCTGGGGCGGCGGCACCTACAGCACCGACTACGACTCCTTCTGGTGCTGCCAGGGCACGGGCCTGGAGGTCAACACGGCGCTGATGGACTCCGTCTACTTCTACAACGGCACCACCCTGATCGTGAACCTGTTCACGCCGTCGGTCCTGAACTGGACCCAGCGGGGGATCACGGTCACCCAGACGACGTCCTATCCGGCGAGCGACACGGTCACCCTGCAGGTCACCGGCAACGCCGGTGGGTCGTGGTCGATGCGCGTCCGCATCCCCGGCTGGGCCACCGGAGCGACGATCAGTGTCAACGGCGTCCAGCAGGACGTGGACACCACCCCCGGCACGTACGCCGTCATCACCCGCTCGTGGACCTCCGGCGACACCGTCACCCTGAGCCTGCCCATGCGCGTGGTCATGAAGGCCGCCAACGACAACCCGAACGTCGCGGCGATCACGTACGGCCCGGTGGTCCTGTCCGGGAACTACGGCAACACCACTCTGTCGGCGCTGCCCGCCCTGAACACCGGGTCGATCACCCGGACCAGCACCACGACGCTGGCGTTCACGGCCACCGCCAACGGGTCGTCGGTCAACCTCGGACCGTTCTACGACGCCCACGGGTACAACTACACCGTCTACTGGAACACCGGCGGCCAGAGCGGCGCGGGCGGGACCGCGAGCTACCGGCTGGTCAACGCAGCCAGCGGACTCGTCCTGGGCATCCAGAACATGTCCACCGCCGACGGCGGTCTCGCCCTGCAGTGGGCCGACAGCGGCACCGCCGACCACGACTGGGAGATGGTCGTAGACGGCACCGCCGTACGGCTCCGCAACGTCAACAGCGGCAAGGTGCTCGGGGTGGAGAACATGTCCACCGCCGACAACGCCCGCGTCCTGCAGTGGACCGACAACGGCACCGCCGATCACCGCTGGACCGTCGCCGAAGCCGGCGACGGCTCCCACAAGATCCGCAACGTCAACAGCGGCAAGCTGCTCGCCATCCAGAGCGGCTCGACCGCGAGCGGAGCCCAGGTCGTTCAGGACCCCGACAACGGCAGCGCGGACAACCAGTGGCGGTTCGTGCCGAACGGGGCCCGGCGCATCCAGAACCTGGCCAGCGGGCTGGTGCTGGGCGTGCAGAACATGTCCACGGCCGACGGCGGCCTCGTGCTCCAGTGGGGCGACACCGGCACCGCCGACCACCTGTGGACCGCCGTCGTCGACGCCGGCGGCTACCTGCGCCTGCGCAACTCCAACAGCGGCAAGGTGCTCGGCGTGGAGAACGCGAGCACGGCCGCCGGTGCGCGCGTGCTCCAGTGGGCCGACAACGGCACCGCCGACCACCGGTGGCGGCTGCGGTACGGATCCAACGGGTGCTTCCGCATCCAGTGCGCCAACGGGGGCCGGGTCCTCGGCGTCAGCGGCGGCTCCACCGCCCAGGGCGCCCAGGTTGTGCTCGCCGACGACAACGGAGCGAACGACCACCTGTGGCGGTTCCTCTAGCCGGAGGTGAGCGGGTGGTCAGGGCCGCCAGCGGCAGCGGGCGTCGGGCAGGTTCTCCTCGTTGCCGCTGCCGTCGCCCTCCGCGACGAGGGTGAAGCCGTTCCGCTCGTAGAAGCGCCGGGCGCCCGTGTTCCGCTGGAACACGTACAGGTCGAGTCCGTGGGGGCGCACCTTCTTGGCGTGGTCGAGCAGCGCGCTCCGCCGCCGTTCTGCGCGGCGGGCGCGAGGTACAGGTGGTCCAGCCGGTCGCCGTGCAGGGCGGCGAATCCCACAATCTGGCCGCCCAACTCGGCGACCCACACCTGCGACGAGGGAAGCACGACCCCGGCGTCACGGGGCGCCCGGCATGGCTGGCGGCAGGCTGATCGCCCGGGCGGTCGCCTGGCGCCACGGTTATCGGGAGCAGACGCCGATGATGACCACCATCGGTGGTGATCGCGGTGCGCGTGATTTCCTTCGCCTGGCCGCGGCGCGCGCCGATGCCGTTCTCGGTCTGGGCCGCATTGATCGAACAGCTCCCCGACCGCGTCCTCCAGGCCGCGGCCCAACTGTCCGGCCGGGCCCGGCGCTGCCGTGCACGCACCCGTCTCCCGGAGCGTGCGCCCTTTTCCCGGTCCTCCATCGCGCGTTGCGGCTGAAGGGGTACGCGTACACCAACGTGCTGCGCCACCGGGAACTCGCCGGGCCGCCCCCGGAGCTGTGCCCGGGGACGGCCCGATCCGTCGTGGGTTTCGCCGGTCTACTTGTAACCGGCGGCGACGATGTTCGTCTGCACCTCGTTCTCGGTGGCCGCGGTCGGGTAGCCGGAGGTCATCACGCCTTCGTAGAAGGTGCCGGCGGAACCGTGGCTGTTGTCGCCGCCGATGCCGAGGATGATGGCCCCCTCCTTCTTCATCGGGTTGTAGCCCGAGGCGTTGGGCCGCTTGCCGTCGTAGAAGGTCGACAGGCCGCCCGACTGGGCGTTGCCGGCCCGGATGGCCCAGTGGTTGGGCTCACCCTTGACGATGGCGGTGAGGTATCGGTAGTTCACGCTCGGGTCGTTGGCGTTGTAGCCGGGGTTCACGCCGGAGAACAGGCCGTTCTCCAGGTCGGCCATGATCCAGGGGCCGTTGCCGGTGCCGTAGCCCCAGACCTTGATGTTGCCGAAGTAGATGGCCTCCATCGTGCCGTTGCCGTTGTCGCGGCTGTTGGTCTCGGCGTTGCCGTAGTCGAAGCAGCAGCCGCCGTTGTAGTGCGTGCCGTCGAAGACCGCGTAGATCCCCTCCGGCTGGTCGCCCTTGGCCACGCCGTTGGTGGCGTTGTTGCGGTATCCGACCCCGGGATCGACATAGACGCCGTAGGCCTTGTGGCCGTAGACCGTGGTCGGTGCCTTGGTCGCGGTCGCCAGGTTGTCGTAGCCGCCCGCGGCCGGGCCGGAGAACCCGCCGGGAGGCGCCTGGGTGAGGTGGTTGCCCCGGCCGGACTGGTCGTAGATCTTGGTGATGACGCAGCTGGTGCCGGAGCAGAACGAGTCCTGGGTGGCGGCGTTGGCGGCCCCGCCCGCGCTCAGCACGCCGACGTCGCGGGTGGTGTTGTCCGAAGAGCGGCGCACCTGGTAGAGCGCGCCGTTGTAGTTCGCGTACAGGGCACGGGTGGTGCTGTGCGCCGCGACGCACGGCGTGCCGCCCGAGGCGTAGATGTCACACGGCTGCCTGGACGACGGCGGCGAGGGAGACGTGGAAGGCGAAACGGTGGGCGAGACGGTGGGGGACGGGGAGGTGACGCCGCCGGTGCAGGTCACGCCGTTCAGCGCGAAGCTCGACGGCACCGGGTTGGAGCCGTTGAACGTTCCGTTGAATCCGAAGCTCGTGCTGCCGCCGCTGGGGATGCTGCCGTTGTAGTCCACGTTGGTCACCGTGACCTGGGAGCCGGACTGGGTGTAGGTGCCGTTCCACAGCTGCGTGATGGTCTGCCCGGCGGAGAACGACCAGGTCAGCTTCCAGCCGCTGACCGGGTCCCCGAGGTTGTTAACGCTCACATTGGCGCCGAAGCCGCCCGGCCACTGGTTCGTCACCGTATAGGTGACCTGGCATCCGGCCGCGGCCGCCGAGGCGGCGTGCGTGCCGGCCACACCGGCGCCGGCCGTCAACAGCGCGGCGACGGCGGCGGCCGACAGCCTCAACCGGCGGCGAGAAGAGCTGACATGTCGCACAGGTGTTTTCCCAATCTCTGAGGGTGATGGTTGGCCGTGAGCCCCCGACTTCCTGCTCGGCTCCGTTCGGCTACGGGCTCGTGCAGGTCACGCTGGTGGGGGCGATCGAGCCGTCGCCCTCGGCGGTGAATCCGAACGTCGTCGACCCGTTGCCGCCGACGGTTCCGTTGTAGGGGGCGTTCTTGACGGTGATCGCGCCGCTGGTGCCGGTGTTCACGCCGTTCCACAGGCTCGTGACGGTCTGTCCGCCGGCCAGGGTCATCTTCACGGTCCAGCCGTTGAGCGCGGCCGACCCGGTGTTGCCGACGGTCACCTCACTCTGGAAGCCGCTGCCCCAGTTGTTGACCAGCCAGTACGTCGCCGTGCATCCGCCCGGTCGCGCACTCGGTGACACAGTGGGAGACGCGATGGGGGACGCGGTGGGGGACGGCGAGGGCGTGGGAGTCGGCGACGGGGTCGTGCCGCCGCTGACGCGGTAGACGACGGTGCCGTGTGACGGCACGCCGGCCGAGATGGTGCCGGTGCTGCCGCTGACGGCGTTCGTCCACGCGTCGCGCAGGGTGAACGAACCGCCGGACAGCCCGATCGCGGACGCGGTGGTGCTGATCGTGGTGGTGCTGCCGCCCTGGTTGAACAGGGCGACCGCGACATCGCCGTTGCCCAGCTTCCTGGCCAGCACGCGCCGGGTCCCGTCGTTGCTGATCTCGCGTGCCTGCAGGCCGAGCGGGTCCTGGTCGATGGCGATCAGGTTCTGGTTCTTCAGGATGGCCTGCGTCGCCGAGTCCATGCTGCGCAGGTCGTTTCCGGCGATCAGGGGTGAGGCCATCATCGTCCAGAGGGCGAAGTGGCTGCGCATCTCGGTGTCGGTCATGCCGCCCCGGCCGACCTCCATCATGTCCGGGTCGTTGAACGCTCCCGGTTTCGCGTACGACGCGAGCGGGACGGTGACGTTGACGATGTTCTGGATGCCCATCGGGTATCCGTTGGTCTGACCGGTGTCCCACTTGTTGGTGATGTCCTCGGTCGTCCGCCACATGTTGGCGACGTCGCCCCAGTTTCGCTGCGGCCCTGTCTTCGCGTGGATGCTGTTGGGGTTGATGCTGTAGACGATCGGCCGCCCGGTCGCCGCCAGCGCGTCACGCATCTTCGCGAACGTACGCACCTGGTCGTCGATGGTGCCGTTGGGCGAGCACCAGTCGTACTTCAGGTAGTCCACGCCCCAGGCGGCGAACTGCTTGGCGTCCTGGACCTCGTGCCCCTGGCTCCCTGTCGCGCCCGGATAACCGCCGAAGTACTGCGCGCAGGTCTTGTCCACCGGCACCTGGTAGATGCCGAACTTCAGCCCTCTGGCGTGCAGGTAGTCGCCGAGCGCCTTCATCCCACTGGGGAATCGCGAGGGATTGCCCTGCAGGTTCCCCGCGGAGTCGCGGGTGGGGTTGAACCAGCAGTCGTCGACCACGACGTACTTGTAGCCCAGGTCGCGCAGGCCGGAGTTGACGATCGTGTCGGCCATCTGCTTGATCAGCGTCTCGTTGATGTCGCAGCCGAACGTGTTCCAGCTGTTCCAGCCCATGGGCGGCGTGCGGGCCACGCCGTTCTCCAGGGCGCCGGCCGGGTCCTGCAGGGCGATCGGGGCGCCCGCGAGAATGCCGGCGGCGAGTAGAGCTCGCACCTTCCGCAAGGATCCTCCTTGAGTGGTCACGCCCTTGTACTTCTCACAGACGACGACCTTCCTGCTCGGGTCGTTCACGATCGTGATCTGGGAGAAGCGAGCGGTGTCGCCGTAGTTGGTGTTGATGCCGGCCAGGACTTTGCCAGGCGTGGTCGCCGTGACGTTCTGGATGACGACGTTGCGCTTGTACTGGGTCGAGCAGTTGCCGCAGGAGCGGTAGAGCTTGCCGAAGTCCTGCACCTGGAAGTTCTTGATGTACATGGTGCCGGGGCCGTTGTGCTGGAAGACCTTGTCGCTGGCCGCCTTGGCGCCGCCGCCGTCGATGGTCATCGTCTGCGACGACGAGGTGCCCTTGAACGTGGCCGCGTCCTCGCCGACGTCATCCCACCACACGTTCTGCAGGGTGCAGGTGCCTATGCAGTGGACGCCGTCGGCCGCGGGCGCGCCGATGATGACGTTCTTCAGCACCGCGCCGTTGGCGCCAGGCGGCCAGGCGCAGTGAGACCGCCGGGGCCGCGCCCGGGACGGTGCCCGCGGACACGCTGCCGGCCGGGGCCGCGAGAACCATCCCGGCCGCAGAGGCGGCGAACAACGCGGTGCGGAATCCTGCGGACGTGTTCATTCACACTCCAGGGGGAGACGGCGACTATGCCGCCGTACGCGGTGATTCCGGCTGCGGGGAACTCAGGCCGGCCGGCGCTCCATCGGCGTTCAGGAGAGCGAGCGAAAGCCGGACCCGGCGAATTCGCGGCCCGATCCGTCTGCGGATGCGACACTCACGGCGTCGTGACCGGGGACCCCTGCCGCTCACCACCGACCCCGGCAGGAGGCCGCTTCGGGACTCAGTGTGGAAACCACGACGAAACCTGTCAAGGAAATCTTGAAATTGCTTCGTTGCGGCGCAGGGGACCTTATCCCCGCTGGCCTGTGCTGGTGAGCGGCGTGGTCGGTGAAAGTTTCCGCAGCTCCACCCTGGAACGGCTTCTCGGCCCCGCAGCTGGCCGCTAGCGCTCAGAACGTTACGCCGGTACTGCGGTGAAACTTTCACCACCCCCGCCTCGCGACTGGCCGGACCTCCGCCCTGATGCGAGCAGGTGGGACAGGCCCCCGGGCGGACCGAGGGCCGGCGCGGAGAAGACCGGACCTTGACGAGGCTCCCTCGCGTCGTATTTGCTCCGCCGCACCACCACCATCACATGCTCCTACAGACAAGGACCGGTCTCGCAGATGAATTGTTAGCGTTAACAGCACGATCCGCCATCTCTGTCGGCTCACGAGAACTCCGAGCCGTCTGTGCTGTCCGCTGACCGCTATGAAGACGTGAAACGAACCCTCGGGAGTACGGATGAAGGTCCCTCGACTGCGGCTCTGGCTTGCCACCGGGCTCGTCGCCGTGGCCGGCGGGGTCGGTGCGCTGACCGCGCCCGCCGCGCACGCGGCCACAGGCTGCCGCGTGGACTACTCGGTCACGAACCAATGGCCGGGCGGCTTCGGCGCGAACGTGAGCATCACCAACCTCGGTGACCCGATCAACGGGTGGCGGTTGAACTGGTCGTTCTCCGCAGGGCAGACGGTCACGCAGCTGTGGAACGGCTCGATGACGCAGTCTGGCGCGCAGGTCACGGTCGCCGACGCCGGCTACAACGGGACACTGGCCACCGGCGCGAGCACGTCCTTCGGCTTCAACGGCTCCTGGAACGGCACCAACCCGGCGCCGGCGAGCTTCACGCTCAACGGCGCGGCCTGCACAGGTGGCGTCACCGGTTCACCCAGCCCCAGCGCGTCCGCGAGCCCCTCCGCGAGCCCTTCTCCGAGTCCTTCGGCCAGCCCGTCATCCACACCGGTGGCGAGCAAGCCGTGTGACATCTACGCTGCGGGCGGTACGCCCTGTGTGGCCGCGCACAGCACGACGCGGGCGCTCTACCGCTCCTACAGCGGCAACCTGTACCAGGTCAGGCGCTCCTCCGACAACGCGACCCGGGACATCGGCGTCCTGGCCGCGGGCGGCACCGCCAACGCGGCGGCGCAGGACTCCTTCTGCGCCGGCACCACCTGCGTCATCACCGTGATCTACGACCAGTCCGGGCACGGTAACGACGTCGCCTACCAGGGACCCGGTGGCGCCGGCGGCAAGGACACCCCCGCGACCGCCACATCCGAGTCGCTGACCGTCGGCGGCGGCAAGGCGTACTCGCTCTACATCAAGCCCGGCAACAGCTACTGGCGGGACGGTCACCTGACCGGCGTGCCGACCGGCAGCGCGCCTGAAGGCATGTACATGGTGACCAGCGGCACCCACGTCAACAGCGGCTGCTGCTTCGACTACGGCAACAGCGAGACGACCAGGAAGGCCGACGGAGCCGGCGCGATGGACGCCATCTACTTCGGCACGAGCTGCTGGTTCGGCGGCTGCTCCGGCTCCGGCCCGTGGGTGCAGGCCGACCTCGAATGGGGGCTCTATCCCGGCGGCAGCTCGTCCTGGAACCCGAACCAGCGGGCGTTCACCAGCAAGTTCGTCACCGCGATGCTGAAGAACAACGGGACGTCGCGCTTCGCCATCAAGGGCGGCAACGCGCAGTCCGGCGGCGTGACCACGCTGTGGGACGGCGCGCTTCCCCCCGGCTACAGCCCGATGAAGAAGCAGGGCGCGATCATCCTGGGCAGCGGCGGCGACTGCTGCGCCACCAACACCAACCTGAGCCAGGGCACCTTCTACGAGGGAGCCATCGTCTCGGGCTACCCTTCCGACGCGACCGAGAACGCGGTGCAGGCCAACGTCACCTCCGCCGGCTACCGCTGATCCGAGAATCGGACGATGCGTGGGCAGGCGGCAGCGGACCCCGGCCGGTCACGACCGGCCGGGGTCCGCGGCTGTTTGTGGTCAGATAAACCGGTTCGAGGACGACGCGGTAGCCGAGGGTTTCGAGCCGGACACATCCAAGACGTTGACCTGTCGTGGCCGGGGGCGTCTCGACCGAGACCGACGACAGGTCCGCGCCGCGCAGGGCGGCGTGCTCCGCCTGGGTCAGCGCGAAGACGTGCCCGTGGCGGATGACACCGTTCGCCAGGTCGTAGCCCGGCGTCTGCCAGGTGATGGGGGTCCACTCGCCCGACGCGAGGTCCTTGCCCCAGTAGGGGCTGAGCTGCTGCTCCATGTAGCTCCCCGCGGGTGCGCCGGCCCACTTCTGGTCCGCCCACAGGTAGTAGCCCTTCCCGCGCACGTCGCCGGGGTTCGCCTTGACCACCATCGGCGCCTCGGCGTAGGTGGTGTTCATCGTGTCGTGGGTGATGCAGCCCTTGACGAGCTCCCAGTCCTCGGGCGGCGCGAGCACGGACGTCGCCCGTCCCCGCGGGGTGGCCTCCGGGCGTCGCGTTCTGCGGGATCGACACCTTGACGGGTACGACGGCGGTGGCTCCGCCGGCGATGGTCACCTTGTCGGGGACTTCGACCCAGGAGCCGCCGTCGGTCGGTTTGGCGTCCGAGGGCCGCATGTCGAAGTAGCCCTTGGAGGTCAGGTAGCCGTCGTTGGCGTCGATCGCGAAGTCGACCGGCTGGGTGGAGCGGTTGACGACCGCGATGTGCTCGGTCACCTGCTGCCCGCTGGCGAGATCGATGTCGATGACGCTGCGGCCGTCGGGGCCGTTGGCGTCGGCCGGCACGACCGACCAGGTGGTGTCGGCGTTCGACGGGGTGGCGAATGCCACCAGGGCGACCAAGACGGTCGCGCCGACAGTGTGCAGGACGGCGAGGAGGGCGAGGGCGCCCCGCGAACGGCTCTTGGTCGACGAAGGTGTCTCGTGTCTGCTCGTGAGCGTCCGGGACGTGTGCCGAGTTCGCACAGGTCCCGGACGCTCACAGCGGGCGGTGGCGTCCCGCCTGCGGTTCAGGACTGGTTGAACAGTGAAAGGGTCAGGGTGGAGTGGTACTCGCCGGCGGCGACGTCGACCGGGGTGCGCAGGGCGAGGTCGGCGTTGACCTGGGAGGTGCCGATCTCGTCGGCGGAGTTCGCGATCGAGGCGAGCAGCTCCTGGCCCTCCAGACCCACGGTGGGGGCTCCGGTGCCGTCGGAGATGACGCTGGAGACCGGCTCACCGGCCGACACCGCCCCGGTGGAGGAGTCGCTCAGCAGGCGCGGCTTCCATCCCAGGTACTCCGGGCCGATGGTCTTGGCGGAGTCTCCGGTCGCGGTGAACTGGCTGGACTGGCCGACCACCGCCCAGAACTCGCCCGCGGGGATCTCCTCGGGCAGGCGGGTGTCGGTCACCGTGACCGTCGGAAGGGTGCCGGTGAACTGGCGGGCGGCGGCATCCGAGCCGTTCTCCGTGAGGGCCACTCCGTTGTTGTCGGCCACGGTCATCGACAGCTGACCGGGAGTGGTGGTGGGCTCGATGTTCACCGACACGTCGATGCCGTTGCCCGGGTCGTCATCCGCCGCCGCGGGACCGGCCACGCCGACACCGGCGAGCGCGACACCGAGCACCGACACGGCGAGTATCTGGGCAGCTCTCTTGGTTTTCATGCGATTACTCCATCTGTGGGGGGCGGGGCCGGCCGGCCCCGGTTGTGCTGTGGCGGTGTCCTCGTCGTGTGGACCGTGGTCACCGCCGGTGCGGTCAGCGGCAGCTGACCGCGGTGTGAGCAGCTCAGCGGCAGCCGGTCGCGGTGTAGGCCGCGTCGTAGGACGAGGTGACCTGCTTGCCGCCGATCGTCGCGGTCCCCTTCACGGTCACCGTGCCCGCGTCGATCTGCCCGGCCCGGGTGTTGAAGGACTGGTAGGCCTGCTTGCCCGGAGTCACGTCGGCCACGGTCTTGGAACCGAACGGGGTCGTCAGCGTCACCGTCGCGGGCACGTCGGAGTCGTTGACGGCCGTGACCGCCAGGTACGCCGAGGTGCCGATGCAGCGGGAGGAGGCGGTGACGGCCAGCTTGACCTCCGGCGAGGACGACGGGTTCGCGTCGAAGGACCAGGAGTCGATCTCGAAGAGGTCCGCCCCCTGGGGCCCGGCGTAGGTGAAGTACACGTCGTGCACACCCTTGACGCCGTCGAGCTTGGCGGTCAGCTTCGTCCACTCGCCGAGCGGCGCGTCGACGGGGATGGTCGCGACCACGGGCGAAGTTCGGCCGTCGAGACGAATCTCGATCTTCCCGCCGGCCGCCAGCGGGCGCACCTTGGCGGTGACGCCGGTGGCGCCGTCATTGCCGAAGTCGACCTTCGCGAGCGACGTCCAGTCGCCGTTGTCGATGTCGTACACCACGAGGTTGGGCGCCTGCGCGCCGAACTCCTCCGACCCGCCGTCGATCTTCTTCGTCGCGATGCCCTGCTGCCAGGCGATCGTCTCGGCCTCGATCACCCGGTAGGGGTCGAGGTTGCGGATCTGCTCGACGCCCTTGTAGTCGCCCTTCACCTCCTTGATCGTGCCATCCGGGTTGAAGTCGAGCTTGGCGAGGTGCGGGCTGCGGAAGCCCTGGGTGGCGCCGCCCGTGATGCGGCTGTTGAGCGTCTGGGCGTGGTAGGTGAAGTAGTACTGCCCGTCGAGCTTGAACACCGACTGGTGGTTGTTGCCGCCGGCGCCGAAGTAGGTGCCGGGGTTGCGGAAGATGATCCCCTTGTACGTGTCGGGCGTCCAGGGGCCCATCGGGCTGTCGGCCATGAGGTAGGCGATGGCCCCGGTCGGCGGGCCGTTCGGGTCGACCGCGCCGCCGAACCCGAAGTTCGACGAGTACGAGTAGTAGTACTTGCCGTCGCGCTTGAACAGGTGGCCCGCCTCGAACACAAGCGGCGCGTCGATGACCTCCGCCGAGCCCTTCGTGCTGATCATGTCGTCACCGAGCTTGATCACGCGCGTGGACTTCGGGTGGTTCGTGTTCTCGGCACTGCGCGACCCGTCGTCGCCGCCGCCACCGAAGACGAGGTAACCCTGGCCGTCGTCGTCGATGAACACGCCGGGGTCAAAGAGCCAGTTCTTGCCGTCGGACGCGCCCGGAGTGGCACTGGTGATGAGCAGGTTGCCGCGCTCGTCGTGCCACGGGCCGACCGGCGTGTCGCCGACGATGACGCCCGAGCCGCCGCCGCTGTTGGCGAAGTAGAGGAAGAACTTCTCCTTGCCGTCGACGACCTTGCTCTCCATGGCGGGGGCCCACGAGTTGTTCGCGTAGCGGGCGATCCCGCTCGGGCCCGCGACGGGGATCTCACCGTGGTCGACCCAGTTCATGAGGTCGTCGGACGAGATGACCGTGATCGTGTTGATCCCGCCGTAGGTGTTGGTGGGGGAGACCCCGGTGGGACCGGGCTTGTACTCCTGCGTGTCGTTGGTCATGTAGATGTACACGCGGCCGTCGTGGACGAACGCGTTGCCGTCCGCGCCGAACTTGTGCGAGATGAGCGGGTTGCCCTCGCCAGGGTTCTTGCCGAGCGCCTCGATGGTCGTCGACGGCACGAACTCAGAGACGGACACGTCGTCGACCTTGAAGTCCATGAGGTGCGTGTCCGGCGCGGACGCGGGGTTCGACGTCCACGGCGTCTCGAAGAACAACCTCGCGGTGGAGACGCTCTGCCCGGCGGGAATCGTGAAGGTGCCCTGGATGAGCCCCCACTGCCCGCGCGCCACGGTCACCGTGCCGACGTTCGTGTAGGTCGAGCCGCCGTAGTGCATGGTGGCGAAGAACTGCTTGGTCGCCGGGCTGTTGGGGTTCTCGTACTTCACCCGCGCCGTGATCGCGTACGTCTTGCCGGCCTGCACCTTGCCGGACAGGTCCTGCATCGGACCGGATCCGGTCGTCTTGCGGTCGGTGACGAGCACGGCGCTCGCGCCCGCGTACGCGTCCGTGGTGGGCGACAGCGTTGCGCCGTCGGTCGCGTTCCCGTTGTTGGTGAACCAGCCGGCGAGGCCGTCCTCGAACCCGCCGTTCACGATGATGTTCGGGGCGGCGGCCTGGACCGGCCCCGCCGTCACGGTGACCGCCGCGCCCAGCAGGGCGCCGGCCACCGCCATGGCGGCGACCCGTCGCCGGGCCGTCCTTCGAACACGCTTCAACACGAAATATCCTCCTTGACCTCAGACTTTTCCGGGGGGACACGGACGCGCCGGGGCGGGTCGGCTCAACGCGGATAGGGATGGGCAGCCGCCCGCCCTGGCGAACCGCGCAGATGTGCGCGACGTGTTATGGGGCGGGGCCGGTCGGCTGGTCGGCCGGCCGGCCCCGGTTGTGCTACGGCGGGTCCTCGTCGCGTGGACCGTGGTCACCGCCGGTGCGGTCAGCGGCAGCTGACCGCGGTGTGAGCAGCTCAGCGGCAGCCGGCCGCGGTGTAGGCGGCGTCGTAGGACGAGGTGACCTGCTTGCCGCCGATCGTCGCGGTCCCCTTCACGGTCACCGTGCCCGCGTCGATCTGCCCGGCCCGGGTGTTGAAGGACTGGTAGGCCTGCTTGCCCGGAGTCACGTCGGCCACGGTCTTGGAACCGAACGGGGTCGTCAGCGTCACCGTCGCGGGCACGTCGGAGTCGTTGACGGCCGTGACCGCCAGGTACGCCGAGGTGCCGATGCAGCGGGAGGAGGCGGTGACGGTCAGCTTGACCTCCGGCGTGACGGACTTGAGCGTGCCGAGCCGGGCCAGCTGGTAGCTGAGCGCCCGCTCCGGCGCGTCGATCTGGTTCTGGGTGCCGAACTCACCGGCCCGCGCCGCCTTCGCGCCGTCGAGCGCGGCCTGCGTCCCGGCCCAGGCGTCCGCCGGGTAGTCGCGCTTGTCGAGCGTGCCGGCGTACGCGATGGTCGCGTCGAGGGCACTGGTGTCCAGCGGCTTGTTCTGCGCGGTCAGCGTGTCGCTGAGCTTGTAGTAGTCGAAGTCGACGTGCCCGCCCTTCTCCTTCGTCGCGTAGTCGAACAGGCCGACGCGGTGCCCCATGAAGTGCGAGAGGCTGCCGTCCAGCGTCTGCGGGCCGACGCGGCTGCCCAGCTGGGTCCACTTCAGCCCGTCGAGGCTGTAGTAGAACGTCGTCCACAGCTGCCCGACCGGCGAGCTGAAGTCGAGGTCCGCCTTCACGTACACCTGGGTCGCGTCTCCCAGCGACACCGTGGTGCCCGGCACGAAGTTCTCGATCGCCGACTGGTCGATGTCGACCGCGAACGGCTGTCCCCGGTTGACGACGCCCAGCGTGTTCTGGCCGTCGACGCGCTTGACCGCGACGTACGAGAACCCGCGGTTGTAGGCGGCGAGGCCGGCGACGTCACCGTTCTTCATGCCGGAGATGTCCATCTTGGTCTCGACGGACTGCCGGGGCCCGAACGTACGCTGCGAGAGCGTGTTCCGCGCCTCCTCGAACCAGGTCAGCTCGTCCCGGCCGGAGAGCTTGGTGTAGACGTACTTGCCCGTGACCACCTTGCCGGTCGTCAGCCGCAGCCATCCGTCCCGGTCCGTGAGCGACCAGTAGCGGTTGTCGGGGGCGTGGTTCCACTCCCACACGGGGTCGAGCCGCGACCCGTTGGGGGCGATCTCCGCCTCGCTCGGGCTCTCGGTCGTCACCGGCTGGCCGACGATCGAGACGTCGTCGATCAGGTAGTCCACGCTCGACGACGCCGGCTGCGGGTTGCCCCACGGGGTCTCGACGGCGAACTTGAAGCTGTCCACGTTCGCCGACGCAGGGACGGTGTACTGGCCCGTCACCGTCGTCCACTGCCCGGCCGGAACGTTCCCGGACGCCATCGTCTGGACGCCCGCGCCCCAGTCCGCCACGAGGTTGAACCGGATGCTGCTCGGGCCCGAGGCGTACTTGATCTTCGCCGACACGGTATAGGTCACGCCGCGCTGAATCTTCCCGTTCAGGTACTGGTTCGGCCCCGAACCGTTGAGCGTGCGGTTGCTCACCTTCAGCGCCGCGGACCCCGCGGCCGGGTCGGTCGTGTCCCGGCTGAGTGTCGCGCTGTACTGCCCGGCCCACGGCGAGACCGCGTCGGACTCGAACCCGGGGTTCTGTAGGAGTTCGACGCCGATGAGCGAGTCGTCGTACTTGGGCGGGTCAGGGATCGTCCACTGCTCGTCCGTGTACGCCTTGTGCGGGGCGTCGTTGGCGAAGTCGTCGGAGGCGACCAGACCCTTCTGCTGCTCGAACGTCTCCTCCTCGGGGCTGAGCTTGATCGGCTTGGCGAACGTGCCCTCCACCGGCACGACCCCGTTGTTGCCGAACGTCGGCCAGCCGTCCTGCCAGGTGGCGGGGATGAGCGCGGGGGTGCGCCCGATCGGGAAGTTGTCGCGGAAGAACATGCCGTACCAGTCGGTGCCGCCGCCCTCGCGCGAGATCGGCACGAGGCTGCCCTGGGCGAAGCCGTTGGAGTTGAGCACCCCGCGCGCCTCGTAGGTGTTCGAGCCGTCCGCCGACGTGTAGCGCCCGAGCAGGTCCTTCGAGCGGAACATGGCGACCTGGCGTCCCTGCCCGGACGGCCAGGTGATGACGACCACGTAGTAGTAGCCGTTGATGTGGAAGACCTGGGCGCCCTCGAACAGGCCACCGATGAACGGCTGGCCGGCGTAGTTCGCCGCCGTGAAGATGTTCGGGTAGTCCTGCGCGATGGCCGTCATGTCGCTGTTGAGGCGCACGGCGCTCGTCCCGCCGGAGCCGTAGAAGATGTACGGCGTGCCGTCGTCGTCGAAGAAGAGCGACGGGTCGTGCAGGGCGCGGCCGAGCGGCGTGCGCTTCCACGTCCCGTTCTCGACGTCGTCGGTGCTGTAGAGGTAGGCGCCGCCGAGGTTGTTGGTGTTGAAGACGACGTAGAACTTGCCGTCGTGGTAGCGCAAGGACGACGCCCACTGGCCCTGGCCGTAGGAGTTCTGCCCGTTGCGGAGGGAGAACGCGTCGCCGATGTCCGCCCGGTCGAACACGTAGTTGACGGTCTCCCAGTTGACGAGGTCGTAGGACTTCATGATCGGCGCGCCTGGGCTCAGGTGCATCGTCGTGCTGATCATGTAGTAGACGTCCCGGTGCTCCTTGATCTCGGCGGCCGGGACGCGCTCCACACTGATGTCCGGCACGTCGGAGCGAAGAATCGGCACGGAGTAGGTGCCGTCGCCCTTGTCCGTGGACGTGTACGAGGGTTTCGGGGACCACCCGGCGGCGGCGTTTGCCACGCCACCCGTGGACACGAGACCGGTGCACACGAGCACGGCGACCGTCGCGAGCGAGACCCCCCGCGACTGCCGGGGGGTCAGTGGGGTGATCGCCGTGCGTCGGCGATTTCTGGGCACGCGGAACTCCTCTGATGGGCGACGTCAGGCAATGCCTGACACGGGGGGCGTGGAATACGAGTGAGGGGTCGGGGCGTGAGCGGTCGGGGTGAAGGCGAAGTCCTACCGGTGATGCCGCGCGAAGAGCGAGGCGTTCACCTCGGGGGTGCGGGCGATACGTCCACGAGGCGATCGCTCATGAGGGGCCCGGTCCGCACGGACGGGTAGGCGCGGAACGTTCCCACGGGGGACGGGGCGAGCTGTGGCGGGGGCCGCTCTCATGAGTGGGGGGCTCCTCATGCTGTTAGCGCTAACATTTAACTGTGGATGACGGCGGTGTTTCGTGACCGTAGGCGGGGCGGCGCGCACTGTCAAGACTGTCGGACGTCCATCGAGGTGGGTAACGTACTGTCCGTAAGCCCGATAATTACCGTCTCGGCACGTCAGGGAGTGGTCCCCAGGGGCTGATAACAGATCGACGCGCTTCCGCGAGGAGTGCCGTGGAGAGCGAATGCACGCAGGTCAGCCGGTTACGCCTTCGCTGGCGCCGACGCGGCGGAGGAGGGCCCGGCGACGGGGGTTCTCGGGGCGCCCCGCGATTCCGGACGCCGGTGCCGGACGAAAGATTTCGCGGGACGTTCGCCCGGTGCGGTCCGGCGTGTCAGGAGTGCGAACCGGTGGTGTCCGTTGCCGCTGCGGACCCGTCCCTCATGCGCCGCCTCAATGGCCCCTTCATGCTGGTTTCTGGGGTTTGATGACAATCTGGTGACGTGTCCTCCCGGTCGTGATCAAGGCCGTACCATCCTTGATGTACGACGAGGGGAGTGTTGTGGACGAGCGTAAGGCGCCGGCGGGCGTCGACCCGTTTACGCCCAGCGTCGCCCGGATGTACGACTACTACCTGGGCGGCAAGGACAATTTCGCGGCGGATCGCGAGGCCGCCGAGAAGATCATCGAGATTCTTCCCAACCTTCCCGACATCGCCCGGGAGAACCGCGAGTTCCTGATCCGGACCGTCACCTACCTCACGCGGCAGGGCATCCGGCAGTTCCTCGACGTCGGCGCCGGGCTCCCGACGCAGCGCAACGTCCACCAGGTCGCCCAGGAACTGGCCCCGGAGTCCCGGATCGTCTACGTGGACAACGACCCCATCGTCCTCGTCCACGCGCGGGCCATCCTCACCGAGAACGAGCGGGTGCGCACGGTCGAGGCGGACATGCGCGACCCCGAGGCGCTGCTGCGGCATCCGGAGGTCCGGGAGCACATCGACTTCTCCCAGCCGCTCGCCGTCCTCCTGCTCGGCGTGCTGCACTTCATTCCAGACGACGACCAGGCCATGAAGATCGTCACGGCGCTCCGGGACCCGCTCGTGCCGGGTGGCTACCTGGTCGTCTCGCACGGCTCCCTCGGCGAGCTGAGCGAGGACCAGGAGGAGGAGGGCCGCAAGGTCTTCAGCCGGACCTCCGCCCCCGGCACCACCTCCCGGTCGTACGACCAGATCCTTGCGTTCTTCGACGGCCTCGACCTGGTCGAGCCGGGCGTGGTGCCGCTGCACGAGTGGCAGCCCGACACCGACTACCCCTTCGTACGGGAGGGCAAGGCCGGCGCGCTCGGCGGAGTGGGCCGCGTCCGCTGAGGCTGAAGCGGGATATTCCGGCTCACGGGGAAGCGGGCAGCCGGGCCTCGGCGTGATCCCAGGCGGCCTCCCCGTCCAGCGGGTGGTAGGTCAGGAGCGGCTCGCTGCGGCGCACCAGGTCGCGGATGTCGTCCACCTCACCGCGGGCGCGGGCCTGCACCAGGCCGTTGCCCAGGGCGGCGGCCTCGACCGGTCCGGCGACCACCGGCAGTCCGGTGGCGTCGGCGGTCATCTGGCACACCAGGGCGTTGCGCGCGCCGCCGCCGACCACGTGGACGACCTCCACGTCCCGGCCGCTGAGCCGTACGGCCTCGCGCAGCGTGCGGCGGTAGGCGAGTGCCAGGCTCTCCAGCACGCACCGCACGGTCGCCGCCCGCCCGTCCGGCGGGCGCTGCCCGGTGCGTGCGCAGTACGCGGCGATCCTTGCGGGCATGTCGCCCGGCGGCAGGAACACGGGATCGTCCGGGTCGATCAGGGCGGCGAACGGCCGTTCCCGCGCCGCGCCGGCCAGCAGCCCGGCGAGGTCGGCATCGCCCCAGGCGCGCACGCATTCCTGCAGGATCCACAGGCCCATCACGTTGCGCAGATAGCGGATGGTGCCGTCGAGCCCGCCCTCGTTGGTGAAGTTCGCCAGGCGGCTGTCCTCGGTGAGCACGGGTGCGGGCAGTTCCAGGCCCACCAGCGACCAGGTCCCGGAGGAGATGTAGGCGAAACTCTCGGTCGAGGCGGGGACGGCCGCCACGGCGGAGGCCGTGTCGTGCGAGGCGACCGCCGTCACCTCGACGCCGCCGGGCAGCCCGAGTTCGGCGGCCAGTTCGGGCCGCAGCGTCCCCACGGGCGTCCCGGGCTCGCGCAGCGGTGGCAGGATGCCCGGCGGCAGGTCCAGCTCGCGCGCCAGGTCGTGCGACCAGCCCCGCGCGCGGACGTCGTACAGGCCGGTGGTGGAGGCGTTGGTGGCCTCGGCCCCGACCGCGCCGGTCAGCCAGTACGCCAGCAGGTCGGGGATCAGCAGCATGGTGTGCGCCCGGTCGAGGGCGGGCTCGGCGAGCAGCTGGTAGACGGTGTTGAACGGCAGGAACTGCAGGCCGCCGACCTGGTAGAGCGCGGCGGCGCCGAGCCTGGCGGAGACGGCCTCCATGATCCCGTCCGTCCGGCCGTCGCGGTAGTGGATCGGGTTGCCGAGCAGCCGCCCGTCGCCGTCGAGCAGGCCGTAGTCGACCGCCCAGGAGTCGACGCCGGCCGAGTCGACCGGCCCCGCGGCCCGCAGCCCGTCGAGAACACCCTGGTAGAGGGCGAGCACGTCCCAGTGGAGCGTCCCGTTCACCCGCACCGGGCGGTTGGGGAAGCGGTGCGCCTCCGTCAGGCGCGCCCGGCCGCCGTCGACGTGCACGGTCATGACCCTGCCGCTGGACGCGCCGAGGTCCACGGCCGCGTGGACGCTCACGGAGTCTCCTGACCCGCCGCCCGGGCGCGGCCCGCGGTGGACTCGCGTACGACGAGCTCGGGCTGGAACATCACCTGCTGGTGCACGTGCGTGTCCGGGTGGTCGCATTCGTCCAGGAGCAGTTCGGTGGCGATCCGGCCGAGCCGGTGCGTGGGCTGGCGGATCGAGCTGAGCGACACGGCCGACGCGGCGGCGAAGTCGATGTCGTCATACCCGATGAGCGCCACGTCGCGCGGGACGCGTACGCCCGCCCGCAGCAGCTCGCGCAGGAACCCCACGGCGAGCAGGTCGTTCGCGCAGAACACCGCGTCGGGCAGGCCGGAGGCCAGCAGCGACGCGGCGGCCCGCTGCCCCTCGCGCGCCGTCATCGCCGGCACCTCCACGGTCACGATCGCGGTCTCGGGGTCGAGCCCGGCGGCGGAGGCGGCCTGCCCGGCGCCCCGCCCCCGCTCCACGCACTGCCGGATCGAGCGCGGGCCGGTGACGTAGCCGATCCGCCGCGCGCCCAGCGCCAGCAGGTGGGATGCGGCCATCTGACCGCCCGCCAGGTCGTTGACGGCCACCGAGCACTGGTCGGGCCGGTGCGCGGGATGGTCCACCAGGACCACGCTGATGCCGCGCTCGCGCAGCGCGTCGAGCCGCGCGGGGTCCTCGTCCGACGGCGTGATCAGCACGCCGCGCACGCGCTGCTCGGCGAGCACGAGCAGGTTGCGCTCCTCCTTGTCCCGTGAGCCCGCCGAGTTGCCGAGGATCACCGCGTAGCCGAGCTCGCTGGCCGCCTCCTCCACCCCGGCGGCGACGTCGGTGAAGAACGGGTTGCCGATGTCGATGACCGACAGGCCGATCGTCCTGCTGTGCCCGGCGCGCAGCGTCGAGGCCGACCCGTGCCGTACGAAGCCCAGTTCGCGGATGGCGCGCAGGACGCGCTCACGGGTCTCCGGGGCCACCCGCTCCGGGCGGTTGAGCACGTTCGAGATGGTCCCGGGCGACACACCGGCGCGGGCGGCGACCTCCCGGATGCTGACGGTGCCCACTGTCCTCCTCGGCTCCTCGGACCTGCTCGGATGCGGATCCAAGGATTCGGATCAAATTAAAACGTTGTACGGCCGATGGCCAGACCTTACCGCAGGCGGGTCGGCGGGCAATGGGTCCGCGGGCCGCCGCGCGGCTCCGTAACGCCTCGGAAACGGCCTCTTCATGACCCATTGACAGCCCCGCGAACCCCGGCATACCGTCCCGGGCAACTCGCTCTAAAACGTTTTTCTCCCCACGGAAGGAGTGAGCAGGTGACCGGACCTGACGACCGGACCGGCGCGGCGGTGCCGGTGCTGGCGCTGACCGGCGTGAGCAAGTCCTTCGGGGCCGTCCGGGCGTTGCGCGGCGTCACCCTGGAGCTGTACGCCGGCGAGGCGCACGCGCTGGCCGGAGAGAACGGCGCGGGCAAGTCCACACTGGTGAAGACCCTCTCCGGGGTCCACCGGCCGGACACCGGTCAGGTGCTGCTCGACGGGCGGCCGGTGGAGTTCCACAGCCCAGCCGATGCGCAGGCGGCGGGGGTGGCCGTGATCTACCAGGAGCCCACGCTGTTCCCCGACCTGTCGGTCGCCGAGAACATCTTCATCGGCCGCCACCCCAGGGCCCGGCTCGGCCGGATCGACCGGGACCGGATGCACGCGAGCACCGCCGAACTGTTCGCCCGGCTGGGCGTCCCGCTCGATCCGCGGCAGCCGGCGCGCGGCCTGTCCATCGCCGACCAGCAGCTCGTCGAGATCGCCAAGGCGCTGTCGCGGGAGGCGCGCGTACTGATCATGGACGAGCCGACCGCCGCGCTGTCCGGCGCGGAGGTGTCCCGGTTGTTCGCGGTCGTCAAGGCGCTGCGGGAGCAGGGCTGCGCCGTCCTGTTCATCTCCCACCGCCTCGACGAGATCTTCGAGCTGTGCCAGCGGGTGACGACGCTGCGTGACGGCGCCTGGGTGGCGAGCGAGCCGGTCGCCGGGCTCACCCACGACGACCTCATCCGCCGGATGGTCGGGCGGGACCTCGACGCCCTGTATCCCAAGCTGGACACCGTCCCCGGCGAGGTTGCGCTCAGGGTGCACCGGCTCACCCGCGAGGGGGTATTCACCGACGTCTCCTTCGAGGTGCGGCGTGGCGAGATCGTGGCGCTCGCCGGGCTCGTGGGAGCCGGGCGCAGCGAGGTGGCCCGGGCGATCTTCGGGGTGGACCGCTGGGACGCCGGATGGGTCGAGGTCGACGGCAGGCGACTCCCGCCCGCCTCCCCGACCGCCGCGATGTCGGCCGGGCTCGCCCTGGTGCCGGAGGACCGGCGGCAGCAGGGCCTGGTCATGGACCAGTCGATCGAGCGCAACATCGGCCTGACCGGCCTGCGGTCACTACGCCGGTCGTCGCTGGGCCCGGTGATCTCCCGGGCCGCCGAGCGCGACCGCGCCCGCGACTGGGCGATCCGGCTGCGGCTCAAGTACAACCGCCTGTCCGACGCGGTGAGCGTGCTGTCGGGCGGCAACCAGCAGAAGGTCGTGCTCGGCAAGTGGCTGTCCACCCGCCCGCAGGTGCTCATCGTGGACGAGCCCACCCGCGGCATCGACGTGGGGACCAAGGCCGAGGTGCACCGCCTGCTGTCCGAGCTCGCCGCCGAAGGCATGGCCGTACTGATGATCTCGTCGGACCTCCCGGAGGTGCTCGGCATGGCGGACAGGGTGCTCGTGATGCAGGAGGGCAGGCTCGCCGCCGAGATCCCCCGCGACCGGGCCACCGAGGAGAGCGTGATGGCCGCGGCCACCGGCAGGGCGGCATGACCCCGCCCGCCGCGCCCCGGCGGCAGGGGGAGGCGCGATGACCGCCGTCACGGCGAGAAGCACGCGCGGCGTGGTCGACCTGGTGTTCCGGGCGCGCGAGGCGAGCATCGTCGCCGCGCTGGCCGTCCTCGTCGCGGTCACGGCCGGAGCCAACGGCAACTTCCTGTCCGCGCAGGGCCTGAAGGACATCTTCCTCAATGCCGCGATCCTCGTGCTGCTCGCCGTGGGCCAGACCTTCGTGATCATCACGCGGAACATCGACCTGTCGGTCGGCTCGGTCGTCGGGCTGGTCGCGTTCACCGTCGGCGACTTCCTCGCCGCCGACCACGGGCGCGGCGTCCTTCTCGCGGCCGGTCTCGGCGTCGCGATCGGCGCGCTGTGCGGGATCGTGAACGGCCTGCTGGTCAGCTTCGGCCGGGTGCCCGCTCTCGTGGTGACCCTCGGCACGCTGTACGTGATCCAGGGCGTCGACCACTACATCGCGCACGGGCGGCAGATCAACGCCGTCGACCTGCCGCCCGCGCTGCTGTCGCTCGGCAACGGCTCGGTGCTGGGCGTGCCCTACCTGCCGCTGATCGCGGTCGTGGTCATGCTCGCCGTCGGCTTCTACCTGCGCTCCTATCCCTCCGGGCGCGACTTCTACGCCATCGGGTCGAGCCCCGAGGCGGCGGGGCTGGCCGGGGTGCCGGTGCGCCGCCGGGTGATGGCGGCCTACCTGCTCAGCGGGGCGCTCGCCGGGCTCGCCGGGGTGCTGTGGCTGGCCAGGTTCGGCACGGTCGTCGCCGACGCCGCGAACGGGTGGGAACTCCAGGTTGTCAGCGCCGTCGTGGTCGGCGGGGTCGCGATCACCGGCGGCGTCGGCACGGTGTACGGCGCGGCGCTCGGCGCGCTGCTGCTCACCACGATCACCAGCGCGCTGGTCGTGCTCAGGGTCGACCCGTTCTGGCAGCAGGCGATCACCGGAGCGCTGCTGCTGCTCGCGATCAGCGTGGACCGCCTGCTCGCCCTGCGGGTCGCGCGCATCCTGCGGAGGAGGAACGCCCGGCATGGCTCCTGACGTGACGGCGGCCACGGCGGCCGCGCCCGCCACCGCCGCGAACCCCGGCCGGTTCCTGCGCTGGGACGTGCTGGTCGGCCTGCTGCTCGTGGTCGTCTTCATCGGCGGCGCGGTGGGCTCGCCGGAGTTCGCGACCGTCGACAACCTGTCGTTCGCGCTGGGCGACCTCGGCGAGATCGCGATGATCGCCCTGGCGATGACCCTGCTCGTGGTCGCCGCGGAGGTGGACCTGTCGGTCGCCTCGGTGCTCGGCCTGTCCAGCGCGCTCGTCGGCGCGATGTGGGACGGCGGCTGGGCGATCGAGACCATCATCCCGCTCGTCGTGGTGATCGGCGCGGCGTGCGGGCTGGTCAACGGCCTCCTGGTGACCCGGCTCGGGCTGCCCTCGCTCGCCGTCACGATCGGCACGCTGGCCCTCTACCGCGGGCTCGCGTACGTCGTGCTGGGTGACCGGGCCGTCGCCGAGTTCCCGCCCGGCTACACCTCGCTGGCGGTGGGCGACGTGCCCGGCACCCCGATCCCCTATCCGGTGATGCTGTTCGCGCTGCTCGCGGCGGTGACCGGGGTGGCGCTGCACGCGACCGGCTTCGGCCGGTCCCTGTTCGCCATCGGGGCCCAGGTGGAGGCGGCCCACTTCGCCGGGATCCGGGTGAAGCGGATCAAGCTGATCCTCTTCGTGGTCTCCGGCACCGTGGCGGCCTTCGCCGGGGTCGTCTACACGCTGCGGTACGGCAGCGCCCGCGCCGACAACGGAACCGGGCTGGAGCTGGCCGTCATCGCGGCCGTCCTGCTCGGCGGAGTGGACTTCGGCGGCGGCAAGGGGACGCTCGGGGGCGTCATCGCGGGCGTCCTGCTGATCGGCCTGCTCCGCAACCTGCTCATGCTCAACGACGTCTCGACCGAGATCCAGTCGATCGTCACCGGGCTGCTCCTGGTGATCTCCGTGATCACCCCGCGCCTGGTCGCCGCGGCCCGGCGACGACGGCGCCCCTCCCTGTCGCCGGCACCCCCACCTCCGAACTCCTGAGGGAAACACGCATGCTCATCTCTTCGCGAAGGTCAACCTCGGCGGCCGCTCTGATCGGCCCGGTCTTGATTGGGCTGGTCGCGATCGGCCTTACGGCCTGCGGCGGGACCACGAAGGACTCCACCGCCGCCTCGCAGAGCGCCGCCGCCCCGGCGTCGGCGGCCGCGCCCGCCTCGGCGAACCCGAATGCGCCGATCAAGGAGGGCCTCAAGATCGCCTTCCTGCCCAAGCAGATCAACAACCCGTACGAGACCATCGTCGACAAGGCGGGCATCGAGGCGGCGGCGGAGTACAAGGGCGAGGCCAAGGAGGTCGGTCCTTCCGACGCCTCGGCGTCCTCGCAGGTCTCCTACATCAACACCCTCACCCAGCAGCGGCAGGACGCGATCCTCATCGCGGCCAACGACGCCAACGCGGTCTGCGGCCCGCTCCAGCAGGCCAGGTCGAAGGGCATCAAGGTCGTCGCGTACGACTCCGACGCCTCCAAGGACTGCCGTGACCTGTTCATCAACCAGGCGAGCTCGGAGGAGGTCGGCCGCAGCCAGGTGAAGATGCTGTCCGAGCTGATCGGCGGCAAGGGCGAGTTCGCGATCCTGTCCGCCACCGCGAACGCGACCAACCAGAACACCTGGATCGAGTTCATGAAGGACGAGCTGACCAAGCCCGAGTACAAGGACATGAAGCTCGTCAAGGTCGCGTACGGGGACGACGACGACCAGAAGTCGTTCCAGGAGACGCAGGGCCTGCTGCAGGCGTACCCGGACCTCAAGGGCATCATCGCGCCCACCACGGTCGGCATCTCGGCGGCGGCGCGCTACATCTCCGGCTCGAAGTACAAGGGCAAGGTCGTGGTGACGGGCCTCGGCACGCCGAACCAGATGCGCGAGTTCGTGAAGAACGGCACGGTCGAGAAGTTCGCGCTGTGGAACCCGAAGGACCTCGGCTACCTGGCCGGTTACGCCGCCGCCGCGCTGGTCTCCGGCCAGATCACCGGCGCGGAGGGCGAGAAGTTCACGGCCGGCAGGCTCGGCGAGTACACCATCGGCAAGGACGGCGAGGTCATCCTCGGCCCGCCCTTCACCTTCGACTCAAGCAACGTCGACGAGTTCGACTTCTAGCGCCGTATCGGGAGGAGGGCGACCATGCGCCGTGTCTGCTTCGTGCCGCGGGTCCGGCCGGACCGGCTGGAGGAGCACCGGGAGCGGCACCGCGAGGCGTGGCCGGAGATGCCGGACGAGGGCGTGGTCGCCCTCCGCGAAGTCTTCCACCTTGACTGAATCGGGGATGCGATGAGAGACGACATCAGGGCGGCGTTGCGCGCGCAGCGCATCGAGACGCCGTCGTGGGCGTATGGCAACAGCGGCACCAGGTTCAAGGTGTTCGCCCAGGAGGGCGTGCCGCGCGACCCGTACGAGAAGATCGCCGACGCCGCGCAGGTGCACGCGTTCACCGGGGTCGCGCCGACGGTGGCCCTGCACATCCCGTGGGACAGGGTCGGCGACTACGGCGACCTCGCCCGGCACGCCGCCGATCTCGGGGTCGGCATCGGGGCCGTCAACTCCAACGTGTTCCAGGACGACGACTACAAGCTGGGCAGCGTGACCAACCCCGACCCGGCGGTGCGGCGCAAGGCGCTCGGCCACCTGCTGGAGTGCGTCGACATCATGGACGCCACGGGGTCGGACACGCTCAAGCTGTGGTTCTCCGACGGGACGAACTATCCGGGGCAGGACGACATCCGCGCCCGCCAGGACCGGCTCGCCGAGGCGCTGGCCGCCGTGTACGACCGGCTGGGGGAGGGGCAGCGGTTCCTGCTGGAGTACAAGCTGTTCGAGCCGGCCTTCTACATGACCGACGTGCCGGACTGGGGCACCGCCTACGCCCACTGCGTCAAGCTCGGCCCGAAGGCGCAGGTCGTCGTGGACACCGGGCACCACGCGCCGGGCACGAACATCGAGTTCATCGTGGCGTTCCTGCTGCGCGAGGGCAGGCTCGGCGGCTTCGACTTCAACTCCCGCTTCTACGCCGACGACGACCTCATGGTGGGCGCGGCCGATCCGTTCCAGCTGTTCCGGATCATGTACGAGGTGGTGCGCGGCGGCGGGCTGCGGCCCGAGATCGCGTTCATGCTCGACCAGTGCCACAACATCGAGCCGAAGATCGCCGGCCAGATCCGCTCGGTGATGAACGTGCAGGAGGCCACCGCCAAGGCGCTGCTCGTGGACGGCGAGGCCCTGGCCGCCGCGCAGGCGTCGGGCGACGTGCTCGGCGCGAACGCCGTGCTGATGGACGCCTACAACACCGACGTGCGGCCGCTGCTGGCCTCGCTCCGCGAGGAGATGGGCCTCGATCCCGATCCCATGCGGGCCTACGCCCGGTCGGGCTACTTCGAGAAGATCCGGGCCGAACGCGTGGGCGGCACCCAGGCCGGCTGGGGCGCCTGACATCTAGCCCCCGCTCCCGCCGCGCTCCCTCCAGCGCACAGCCCTTCACCGCCGGCCCCGACCGGGGGCCGGGTCCGGGGGCCGGTCTCCGGCTGCTCGGCCCGCCGCTGTAGCCTGCCCGAGCGGCCACGTCGCCCGGTTTGCCGTAGTTCGTCCTATAAGTCCATCTCGTCCGCGCACACCGAACCACTCGTAGGGGGAAATTTCATGACCACGCCGGTTGAGCAGCTGCTCGAACGTGCGCACCTGCTGGGAGCCGATCCCCGCAACACGAACTTCGCCGGGGGCAACGCCTCGGCCAAGGGAACGGCGGTGGATCCGGTGACCGGGTCCGACGTGGAGCTGATGTGGGTGAAGGGGTCGGGCGGCGACCTCGGCACGCTCACCGAGGCCGGCCTGGCCGTGCTCCGGCTCGACCGGCTGCGTGCGCTCACCGGCGTCTACCCGGGCGTCGAGCGCGAGGACGAGATGGTGGCGGCGTTCGACCACTGCGCCTTCGGACTGGGCGGGGTGGCGGGGCCTGGACAAACGCGGCGCGGGGCGGCTCCGTCGATCGACACCGCGATGCACGGCCTGGTCGACGCGGCGCACGTCGACCACCTCCACCCCGACGCGGGGATCGCCATCGCGGCCGCCGCCGACGGCGAGGAGCTGACCCGGCGCATCTACGGCGACCGGGTCGTCTGGGTGCCCTGGCGGCGGCCCGGCTTCCAGCTCGGCCTGGACATCGCCGCGATCAAGGACGCCAACCCCCAGGCCGTCGGCTGCGTCCTGGGCGGGCACGGCATCACCGCCTGGGGCGACACCTCCGCCGAGTGCGCGGACAACTCACTGTGGATCATCCGTACGGCCGAGGCGTACATCGCCGAGCACGGCAGGCCCGAGCCGTTCGGACCGGTGAAGCCGGGCTACGAGCCGCTGCCGGAGGCGGCCAGGCACGAGCGGGCGGCGGCGCTGTTCCCGGTGCTGCGCGGGCTGTGCTCGACCGACGTGCGGCAGGTCGGCCACTACACCGGCACCCCCGAGGTGCTCGACTTCCTGTCGCGTGAGCGGCACGCGGAGCTGGCCGCCCGCGGCACGTCGTGCCCCGACCACTTCCTGCGCACCAAGGTCGCGCCGATGGTGCTGGACCTGCCCGCCGGCGCGCCCCTGGAGGACGTGGTCTCCCGCCTCGGCGAGCTGCACGCGGCCTACCGTGAGGACTACCGCGCCTACTACGAGCGGCACGCCACCCCCACCTCGCCGCCGCTTCGCGGCGCCGACCCGGCCATCGTGCTCGTGCCGGGCGTCGGCATGTTCTCCTTCGGCAAGGACAAGCAGACGGCTCGCGTGGCGGGCGAGTTCTTCCTCAACACGATCAACGTGATGCGCGGCGCCGAGGCGCTGTCGGTCTACGCCCCGATCGAGGAGTCGGAGAAGTTCCGCATCGAATACTGGGAGCTGGAGGAGGCCAAGCTACGCCGCCTGCCGGCGCCCAAGCCGCTGGCCACCCGGATCGCGCTGGTCACCGGAGGCGGTTCGGGCATCGGCGCGGCCACCGCCCGACGCCTGGCCGCCGAGGGCGCGTGCGTGGTGGTCGCCGACCGCGACCTGGCCGCCGCCGAGAAGGTGGCCGCCGAGATCGGGGCCCGTGCGTATCGCCCCGCGGATGCGGCCGTGGCCGTCCAGGCCGACGTCACCGACGAGACCCAGGTCATCGAGGCCGTACGGCAGGCGGTTCTCGCCTTCGGCGGGGTGGACCTGGTGGTCAACAACGCCGGGCTGTCGCTGTCGCGTTCCCTGCTGGAGACCAGCGTGGACGACTGGGACCGTCAGCACGACGTGATGGCCCGCGGCTCGTTCCTCGTCTCCCGCGAGACGGCCCGCATCATGATCGAGCAGGGCATGGGCGGCGACATCGTCTACATCGCCTCCAAGAACGCGGTGTTCGCCGGGCCGAACAACGTGGCGTACGGCGCGGCCAAGGCCGACCAGGCCCACCAGGTGCGCCTGCTCGCGGCCGAGCTCGGCGAGCACGGCATCCGGGTCAACGGGATCAACCCCGACGGTGTGGTCCGCGGCTCCGGCATCTTCGCCTCCGGCTGGGGCGCCAACCGGGCCGCCGTCTACGGCGTGCCGGAGGAGAAGCTGGGCGAGTTCTACGCCCAGCGCACCCTGCTCAAGCGGGAGGTGCTGCCCGAGCACGTCGCCGCCGCCGTCTTCGCCGTCACCGGCGGCGACCTGTCCCTCACCACCGGCCTGCACATCCCCGTCGACGCCGGAGTGGCCGCCGCGTTCCTGCGCTGACGAGCTCGTGCCCGGCCGGCACGACGTGCCGGCCGGTTCGGCCGCATGGGTTCAGGTGCAGAGGTCCAGCTTGCGGAGTTCGGCGGCCGGAACGACGCCGACGGAACCGGGGACGGGGTTCACATCCGGTATCGCAGCCGCACCTCGTCTCGTACGTCGGAAGGCGACAGGGGCCGCTGGACCCGGGTCTCCTGGTAGATCCTCTCGGCGGCCTCGTCCGGATCCTCCTTGGTGCGCATGGCGGCGATCCAGTGGACGACGGCGCCGAGGGCCACGACGACGATCGCGAAGCGATGCTCGGTCCACAGGGCCGTGTTCTCGATGATCAGAAACACGTTCAGGATCGTTAAGCCGGTGAGTATGGTGGCCCGCCAGGCCAGGACGGCCCTCTTGTCCCTGTCCGACATCCGCGATCCCCTCGTACCGTGCGGTGCAGTTTTCCGAGGTGCCTGCACTGAGAACTCCCCGGGCGCCCGCAGGGTTCCGGTAGACGGCCGGGGCCCGCAGCCTGGAGGCGCGCCGCTCTGCGGGGCCGGCCGCGAGACCGGCCGGAGTTCCGGCGAACCCGCGTTGCGCCGTTTCGTCGCCGCTCGTCGCCTGGCTCGTGAAGTAGTAGAAAGTTCATGAAATAAAAATCTGTTACATCGCTTTCACGCATTGTTCGGCAGGTTGAAATCTGTACTTGTTTCGCGGTGGATAATGCGCTTCGTTTCCTTGTGATGACACCCGGTTGCCCTGTACATCAGGGACAACGAAGAAAACAATATCGACAGATGTGATTGAAGCCACAGGTGAGCGACGATTTGCCGATCTCGTGGACGAACCGGGTCGGCTGCCACTGAAACCGCTTTCTTGTTGCGAAGCGCGCTGCGGATCCATGATCACGAAGCTCGCAGACAAAAGAATCTCGCAAAAGTCAGAACTCCGCGCAAAAGCCTAACGTGGTCGGCGTAGTGATCAACTCCACCACTCGGGAGACAACCCTTGCGGAGATCATCCCTGGCCGTCGTCGTCACGACGGCCGCTCTCCTCGGTCTGCCCGCCGTGTCCGCCGCGGCGCAGACCAGCCCCTCAAGCCCCTCTACCCCCTCGGCTCCCTCCGGTCCTTCCGCGGCGTCGGGAGCCGCCGCGGAAGGCGACCACACGGTCACCCTCGTCACCGGCGACACGGTGAAGGCGCGCCTGGAGAACCACGACCTGCGCGTCCTGTCGGTCGAGCCGGGTGAGGGACGTACGGGCATCACCTTCGCGGTCACCGACCGCGGCGACCAGGTGTCGGTGGTCCCCTCCGACGCGGCCCCGCTCATCCGCGCCAACCGCCTCGACCCCCAGCTCTTCGAGGTGGGCACGCTGATCGCGGACGGCTACGACGACGAGCACAGCCAGTCCATCCCGGTCATGACCACCTACCCCAAGAGCGCCACCAGCCAGAACGCCGAGCGGGCCGACGCCGCGCTCGGTGCGGCGGCCAAGCGCCGGCACGCCTTCCCCCGCCTGGGTGTCAGCGCGTTCGCCGTCGGCAAGAAGTCCGCCCGTGACGGCTGGCGCGGCCTGACCGGCGGCTCGGCCGCGCCGAGCACCCTGCGCGGCGGTGTCACCAAGCTGTGGCTGGACGGCAAGGTGTCGGCCGGCCTCGACCAGAGCGTCCCGCACATCGGCGCGCCGACCGCGTGGGCCAGCGGGTACGACGGAACCGGCGTCAAGGTCGCGGTGCTGGACACCGGATACGACACCGACCACCCCGACCTGCAGGGCAAGGTGGTCGCCTCCGCCGACTTCACCGGCAACGCGAACGGCGTCGAGGACGGCAATTCGCACGGCACCCACGTCGCCTCGACCGTCGCCGGGTCCGGCGCCGCCTCGGGCGGGCTGTACAAGGGGGTCGCCCCGGGCGCGAGCCTGGTCGTCGGCAAGGTCCTCGGCGACGACAGCTGGGGCACCAGCTCTGCGATCATCGCGGGGATGGAGTGGGCGGTCGGCGAGCAGGGCGCGAAGATCGTCAGCATGAGCATCCAGAGCGACCCGGGCTTCTCCGGCCACCCCGTCGCCTCCGCGATCGACACGCTGACCTCGCAGTACGACGCGCTGTTCGTGGTCTGCTCGGGCAACTACGGTCCCGGCACGTCCACCATCAGCTCCATCGGCGTCGCCGACAAGGCGCTGACCGTGGGCGCGGTGGACCTGACCGACACCGTGGCGGGCTTCTCCAGCCGCGGTCCGGTGGGCACCCAGGGGCTGAAGCCCGACATGACCGGGCCGGGCGTGGACATCACCGCGGCGGTGCCCGGCGGCGGCTACGGCACGATGAGCGGCTGCTCGATGGCCACCCCGCACGTCGCCGGGACGGCCGCGCTCGTCAAGCAGCGCCACCCCGCCTGGGGCGCGCAGCGCCTGAAGGACGTCCTGATGGGCACCACCGCGGCGGCAGCCGGGTCCAGCCCCTACACGTACGGCACCGGCCGGGTCGACGCGGCCCGCGCGGTGAGCCAGCAGGTCACCGCGAACCCGCCGAGCGCCGCCCTGTCGGTCACCGCCGCCCAGCCCACGGCCACGCAGACCGTGACCTACACCAACGACACCGCGACCCCGGTCACGTTGAACCTGGCCGCGTCGGCCACCGACTCCACCGGCGGCACGCCCGCCCCGTCCGGCCTGTTCACCCTGAGCGGTAACCAGGTGACGGTGCCCGCCAACGGCACCGCGCAGGTCACCGTCACCCTGCACCAGGTGAACAGCAGCACCAGCCTGTACGGAGGCGTGCTGACCGCCACCTCGACCGGTGGCGTCTCGGTGCGCACCGCTCTCGGCGCGAGCATCGAGACGGCCGCCACCACGACCACGGTCCGCGTCCACTACAACGCGGGCGCGGGCAACCGGATCGCCCTCCGCGGTGACACACCCCTGAGCTGGTCCAGCGGCCAGGACTGCGTCAACAAGGCGGCCGACCTGTGGGAGTGCGGGGTCAACGTCCCCGTGGGGCAGCAGTTCTTCTACAAGCCCCTGGTCAACGACAGCCTCTGGTCGACCGGCTCCAACTACTACGGCGTCGGCGGACAGACCTACGACATCTACCCCACCTTCTAAACACCCGCATCAGCGCCCTGCCGGCCGTGGCCGGCAGGGCGTTCGCGCGTCACGGGCCCGGGTCGCGCCGGGCGGACAGCCGGATGTCAGTGGACGGGCGGCGGATGGGCAGCGAGGGGACAGCGCCGGCCGCGAGTGTCGGGTCGGCGGCCCCGCGGGGGCCGCGGCATCCGGCACACTCGTCAGCGAGAAGGTTCCTCATGATCGAAGCGCATGGGCTGACCAAGCGCTACGGCGGCAAGGTCGCCGTCGACAACCTGAGTTTCACCGTCAGGCCCGGCGTCGTCACCGGCTTCCTCGGCCCGAACGGCGCCGGCAAGTCGACCACGATGCGGATGATCCTCGGGCTGGACGCCCCCGGCGCCGGGCACGTCACCGTCAACGGCCGCCACTACAGCCGGCACCCGGCACCGCTCCACGAGGTCGGCGCGCTGCTGGAGGCCAGGGCGGTCCACCCCGGAAGGTCGGGCTACGACCATCTGCTCGCCCTGGCCGCCACCACCGGCATCTCGCGGCGGCGCGTCGACGAGGTGATCGATCTGGTGGGCCTCGGCGAGGTGGCGCGCAGAAGAGTCGGCGGGTTCTCGCTCGGCATGGGCCAGCGGCTGGGCATCGCGTCCGCGCTGCTCGGCGACCCCGCGACGCTGATCCTCGACGAGCCCGTCAACGGACTCGACCCTGAGGGCATCCTGTGGATCCGCACCCTGCTCGAGGGGCTCGCGGCCGAGGGACGCACGGTCTTCGTGTCGTCGCACCTGATGAGCGAGATGGCCCTGACCGCGGAGCAGCTGATCATCGTCGGCCGCGGGCGGCTGATCGCCGACGTTCCGGTGGCGGACTTCGTTCGCGACTCCTCCCGCCTGACCACGCGCGTCCGGTCTCCGCAGGCCGACCGGCTGCGCGACCTGCTGGCCGGCCCGGACGTGACGGTCACCGCCGACGGGGCCGGCGTCCTGCGGGTGCACGGCCTCGGCGGCGAGGCCGTCGGGAGGATCGCCGCGCGGCACGGCGTGACGCTGTACGAGCTGACCCCGGTGCACGTGTCGCTGGAGGAGGCGTTCATGGAGCTGACCCGCGACGCGGTCGAGTATCACGGCGTCACCGGCCAGGGCACGGCCGGTGCGGAAAGGAGCGCGGCATGAGCACCGCGAACGTCACCGGGCTGAGCCGTACGGCCGGGCCGGGCGCGGCCGTGGACTGCCACCGGGTCACGCGCGGCCGGGTCCTGCGGTCCGAGTGGATCAAGCTGCGGTCGCTGCGCTCGACCGTGTACACCCTGGTCGCGGCGGTCGTGACGACGGTCGGGGCGGGAATCGTGCTCTGCGCGTTCCTCGCGGGCGAGGCGGCGCTGCCCGGCTTGCCCCACCAGGCCCTGTTCGACCCGGCCGGCGCCAGCCTGCGCGGGGTGTCCCTGGCCCAGCTCGCCATCGGCGTGCTCGGCGTGCTGCTGGTCACCTCTGGGTACTCCACCGGCATGATCCGCGCCACGCTGTCCGCGGTGCCCCGCAGGCTCCCGGTTCTGTGGGCCAAGGCCGGGGTGTTCACCGTCGTCGCGGCCGTCCTGACGACCGCGGCGTCGTTCGCGGCCTTCTTCGGCGGCCAGGCGGTCCTGGGCGAGCGGGGCACCAGGCTCGCGGCGAACGGCGTCGCCCGCGCCGTCGCCGGGGCCGGGCTGTACCTGACCGTCGTGGGGCTGCTCGGGGTGGGGCTCGGCTTCATCCTCCGCAACACCGCGGGCGCCGTCGCCACACTGTTCGGACTGCTGCTGGTGCTGCCGACCCTCGGCGGGGTGCTGCCGGCCGACTGGGCCGGCCATGTCGTTCCGTACCTGCCGTCCAACGCCGGTCAGGTGATCATGTCCGTTCACCCGGCGCCCGGCGAACTGGCTCCGTGGACCGGGTTCGCGGTCTTCTGTGGCTACGCCGCGGCCACGATCACCGTCGCGGCGGTCCTGCTGAAGCGCCGCGACGCGTGACCGGGGGTTGAGGATCCGCTGGTGGGTCAGAAGCGGAACGCCTCGACGAACCGGTGGAGCAGCGCGGGATCGCCTTCCACCCGCACGCTGCCGTCGGCGAGTGCTTGGCCGGGGGTCGTGGCGCCGGTCATCAGAGCGTGGATCCCCTGATCGTTCTGCCTCTCGACGACGAGGTCCGGGGCGGGGTGCGGGCCGATGCCGACCGTCAGGGCTCCGTCGGTGATCTGCAGGCGGAGGGTGAAGTCGCCCATGGGACGCGTCACCTACGAGGCGTTCGCCGCCGTCTGGCCGCACCAGACCGGCGAGATGGCCGACGCGATCAACGGCATCCGCGAGCTCGTCGCCTCCACCAGCCTCGATGGGCCGCATCCAGGGCAACCTCGACCACTTCCTGGCCCATGTGCTGCTGCCCGTGCTGCTCTTCGAGCCCGACATCGCCGCGCTGCGCTCCGGTCCCGTGCCGGTCGCCGTCGGCGTCGGAGCGGATTCGGGCGACGGTGTTCCGGCTCTGTCCGCCCGGGTGCCGGCCGAGCGGCTCGGCGTCGAGCCGCTCCTCTTCCCCGGCGACCATCAGGGGCTGGCTCTCGACGTCGCCGCCTGCGCCGATATCATCCACGCGGCTGTCGCCTGACACCCCTTCACCAGCAGAAAGGACCCCGGACATGACCACACCGGCAAACGGTCCCGCCAGCTACTTCCCCGCGATCGAGAAGAAGTACGGCCGCCCCGTCCAGGAGTGGATCGACCTCATCGACTCCTCGCCCCTGACCAAGCACATGGAACTCGTCAGCTGGCTCAAGTCCGAACACGGTCTCGGGCACGGCCACGCCAACGCACTGGTCGCCCACACCCTCGCCGGCAGGAAATGAGCCGGTCCGCCCTATGGGCGCCGGCCCGTCCCGCGCCGACAGAGCGGACGCGAGGCCCGGCCGGAGGCCCCGTGAGAATGACGAGGCCCGGCCGTACGAATTCCGACGATGGGACCTGATCGACGATGAACCGACACGACAAATCGTTCACCGGCACCCCGCGCGTGGTGCGCGCGGCGGCCCTGGCCGACGCCGACCTCGATCCCGACCCGCTCGACCCCGCCCAGGTCGTGTCCGGAACCCCTGAGGTCCGTCACCTGGAGCTGGCGTCGGGCACGGACCTGGCGGTCGGCGTCTGGCAGCACGGGCCTGGCGTGAGCACGGACACCGAGGCGGACGAGGTCTTCGTCGTGCTCGGCGGCAGCGCGACGATCGAGGTCGAGGGCGGCCCGGTGCTCGACGTCGGCCCGGGCGACGTCGTCCTCATGCCCGGCGGCGCGCGCACCGTGTGGACGGTGCACGAGACGCTCCGCAAGGTGTACGCGGTGCGGCCCTGACCATCTCACGACGTCTCGGCGCCGGCCCCGGCCGTGACCGCCGGGGCTCACTGGCCGCGGCGCAGCTTCCGCAGGAAGGCCCAGAGTCCGGAGCGCGAGGGCTGCCAGCCGCCGTCGGCATCGGGCGTCGGGCGCGGCGCCGCGTGCGGCGCCGCGGGGGTAGGGGCCGGCGTGGGGGTGAGGCTCGGGGCGGCCTCATACCGCACGGGCAGCGAGCGCAGCGCGCGGACGAACAGGGAGGGGCGCCAGGGAAGCTGGTCGGGCGGGAGCGCCGGGGTGAGCGCCGAGAACCGGGCGAACAACCGGCGTACGGCGATCGTGACGATCCGGGTGGCCAGCCGCTGGCTCGGGCAGCCGTAGGCGCCCGCGCCCCACGCCAGGTGGGCGCGGGTGCCGCGGAGGGCGTCCTGGGGGAGCGCGGCGGCGAACCGCGGGTCGGCGTGCGCGCCCGCGATGGACAGCATCACCGGGTCGCCGGCCGCGATCCTGAAGCGGCCGAGCTTCAGGTCGGTCCTGGCGAAGCGGAAGGCCAGGTTGGTCAGCACCGGATTGACCATGGCGACGCGGTTGACCGCCTCCTCGGCGGCGCCCATCGACAGCGTGGCCCGCGTCCGCGGATCGGTGATCACCTCCAGGATGACGTTGCAGATCAGGCCGGCCGTGAAGTCGAGGAAGGCCGGCAGGACGAACAGCTCGCGGGTCAGCTCGTCGTCGGTCAGGTCCGGCTTGGCCTGCAGCAGGTAGGAGGGGATGTCCTGCCCGGGATCGCGCCGCTTGGCGGCCGCCAGCTCCATGAAAGCCGCGTGCAGCCGGTGGTGCGCCGCTGCGTCCGGCCCGGCGTCGAGCACGCGCCAGATGTCCATCACCATGTCGTCGCCGTGCGCGCTGCTGACGCCGAGGAGGTGGTTGGCGACCATCAGGGGCAGCGGCCGGGCGTACTGGGCGGCCAGGTCGGCCAAGCCGGTGGGGCCGCCCTCCGTCACCAGGCCGATCAGGTCGTCGCAGTACCTCTCCATGGCACGGTCCAGCGTCTGGGCCTGCGGCTGGGTGTGGTCCTGGTATGGCCGCAGTGCCGAGATCCACGCCCCCCGGTACGCCTGGTGAACGTCGCCGTCCATGAACGACGAGTTGTCGGCCTGGAAGAGCGTGGTGAGCGGCCAGTCGACGGGGATCCGGCCTTCGGCGTACGCCCGCCAGTTGCCCGGCCGCTTGCTCCAGTTGCCGCCCACGTTCTGCAGGACGTATCGCACCTCGTCGTAGCCGAGCACGAACCAGACCGGCACACCGAGCAGATCGACCGGGGCCACCGGGCCGTACCTGCCGCGCAGGCGTTCGCGCACGACCGCGGGATCGGCGTCGTACTCCCGGGTGAGCAGGGGTTCCAGCGGTGACGATGACAGGTCGTCCGCGGCCGTCGCGGACCATGCGTCGGGGATCATGGGAAGTGCCGCCTCTCTCGTACCCGAGCCGTTCGTCGAGCCATACGCCCGGGTATGGGCGGCGATCTTAGAGTGTCCGGCCGGGTCTGTCAGCGGCCCCGGGACGCTCGAGTGGGCGCGCGGCGGCCCGCCGTCAGCCTCCGCGCTGGAAGGGGACGTGGACGCGGCCCTCGGTGCGCATGAGCTCGAACGTCCTGCGAATCGACGCGGCGTCGTTGAGGTGCGGGAACGCGGCGCCCGGGGGAGCGGCGACCCCGAGGAAGGCGCACAGCGGTCCCCATCCCTCGCGCACGTCGAAGACCAGGAGCCGCTCGGCGGGGAGGGCGGCACGCACCGCTGCGACGTGCCGGTGGTAGGCCGCGACGGCCCGCTCCTCGTCCGGTGTGTGACCCGGCCGCCACTCCTCGCCGAAGACCGACCCGCTGATCCGCTGGAAGAGCGGCCGGAGGCTCGTCATCGCGGCGACCACGGGACGGACGGCCTCGGGCGCCTCGTCCTCCCGCATCGGTTCGCGCGGGCTGAGCGAGCCCAGCACGCGGAAGCTGGCGTACCAGCTGTCCGGATCGCGGACCGTGAGGACGACCTTGGCGTCCGGATAGGCCCGCGCCAACTCCCGCCAGAAGAAACTGGCGGGCCAGTCCACGCAGGACCGGAAGCCTTCGAAGATCCGTTCCCAGTCGGCCGGCCCGCCCGAGCAGACCGGCAGCCACCGCTCGGCGAGCTCCGGGCGGAGCAGGACCTCGAAGGTGTGGTAGCAGGGCCCGAAGCCGAGCCGCTCCAGGGCCGCCTTCGTCGATGTCGTTCCGGTGCGCGGAAGTCCCGCGCCGATGACCTCCAGCATGTCCAGGCTCCCGTCGTCGCCCTTCGCCGGCTGACGCGGTAGACCATGCCCGCCCGCGGGGCGTTCTCACGGCACGTCCACGCCCTCCCCGCGGCATGGTGCCGTCTGCGCGATCTGACAATATTTCGGAGACTCCATGAAACTTTCCAAGTATCGCGGGTGCTCGGATGGGCTGATGTGCCCCTGACGTCCGTCTCTCCGGCGGCACGGAACTCGCGATGATCTGGGACTTGAGTTGCCAGAAAGTTTTAGGGACGCTGCTGAAACATTAACGTCGCCCGATCCGGTGAGGGCGTGGCCGATGTCCGCGATCTCCGAGCAGTACGGGGAGCCCGGTCCCGGGCGCCACGGCCACACGTCCCGGTCGGCGCAACCGGAGGAAGGACAGCTCACGTGAGACGACGCATCGTGGCCTTACTGGCCGCCGTGCTGATGCCCGTGGTCGCGGCGATCACATTACTGGCCACCCAACCGGCCGCCGCGGCCTCGCTGACCCGGGTGACCAGCTTCGGCAACAACCCGAGCAACCTGAACATGTACATCTACGTGCCGGACCGGGTGGCCGCCCGGCCCGCGCTGCTCGTCGCCGTCCACTACTGCACGGGCACCGCGTCGGCGCTGTACAGCGGGTACTTCCACGACTACGTCACGGCGGCCGACCAGTACGGGTTCGTCATCGTGTTCCCGGAGGCCACGCGTAGCGGGCAGTGCTTCGACGTGTACTCGCCCCAGGCGCTGAAGCGGGGCGGCGGCAGCGACCCGGTCGGCATCATGTCGATGGTCGACTACGCCAAGTCGCGCTACAACGTGGACCCCGGCCGCGTCTACGTCAGCGGCGTCTCCTCCGGCGCGATGATGACCAACGTGCTGGCGGCCGAGTATCCGGACGTCTTCAAGGCGGGCTCGGCCTTCATGGGCGTCCCGGCGGGCTGCTTCGCCACCACCGACGGCTCCACCTGGAACAGCCAGTGCTCCGGCGGGCAGAGCATCAAGACCGCCCAGCAGTGGGGTGACCTGGCCCGGTCGATGTACCCCGGCTACGGCGGCTCGTACCCGCGCATGCAGCTATGGCACGGCACCACCGACACGACGCTGAACTACAACAACTTCGGCGAAGAGATCAAGCAGTGGACCAACCTCAACGGCGTCAGCCAGACGCCCGCGTCCACCGACAGCCCCTCGTCGGGGTGGACCCGCACCCGGTATGGCAACACCGGCACCCAGCCGCCGGTCGAGGGCGTCAGCGTCTCCGGTCAGGGACACTCGCTGCCGCTGAACGGCATGATCTCCTACGCGATCAACTTCCTCGGCCTCAACAGCACCACGCCGAGCTCCCCGTCGCCCAGCCCGTCGCCGACGCCGTCGCCCAGCCCGTCGCCGACGCCGCCGAACAGCCCGTCTCCGAGCCCGTCGCCGAGCCCGTCGTCCGGCCCGACCGGCGGCCCGCCGGCCACCACCCTCGGGGCGGCCGCGGCCCGCAGCGGCCGTTACTTCGGCACCGCGATCAACGCGGGCAAGCTCAATGACTCGGCGTACACCACGATCGCCAACCGTGAGTTCAACATGGTGACAGCCGAGAACGAGATGAAGATCGACGCGACCGAGCCCAACCAGAACCAGTTCAACTTCACCAACGCCGACCGGGTCTTCGACTGGGCGACCTCGCACGGCAAGCAGGTGCGCGGGCACACGCTGGCCTGGCACTCCCAGCAGCCCGGCTGGATGCAGTCCCTCAGCGGCACCGCGCTGCGCCAGGCCATGATCAACCACATCAACGGGGTGATGGCCCACTACAAGGGCAAGATCCCCTACTGGGACGTGGTCAACGAGGCCTTCGACGACAGCAACGGCGGCCGCCGCGACTCCAACCTCCAGCGCACCGGCAACGACTGGATCGAGGTCGCGTTCAAGACCGCGCGCGCCGCCGACCCGGCCGCCAAGCTGTGCTACAACGACTACAACATCGACAACTGGACCTGGGCCAAGACGCAGGGCGTCTACAACATGGTCAAGGACTTCAAGTCCCGCGGCGTGCCGATCGACTGTGTCGGGTTCCAGGGCCACTTCAACAGCGGCAGCGCCTACAACGCCAACTACCGCACCACGCTGCAGAGCTTCGCGGCTCTGGGCGTCGACGTGGCGATCACCGAGCTGGACGTCGAGGGTGCCTCGGCCAGCACCTACGCCGACATCGTCAACGACTGCCTGGCGGTCTCGCGCTGCGTCGGCATCACCGTGTGGGGCGTGCGCGACAGCGACTCCTGGCGGTCGAGCCAGACGCCGCTGCTGTTCGACGGCAACGGCAACAAGAAGGCCGCCTACACCTCCGTCCTCGACGCACTCAACGCCGCCGTTCCGAACACCTCGCCCAGCCCCACCCCGCCGGTGAGCCCCAGCCCCAGCCCGACCCCGCCGGTGAGTCCCAGCCCCACGCCGCCGGTCAGCCCGTCGCCCGGGGACTCGCCGCAACCCGGCGGGTGCAGCGCGACGATCCGTACGGTGAACTCCTGGCCCGGCGGCTTCCAGTCCGAGGTCACGGTCCGCGCCGGCAGCTCATCGGTGAGGGGCTGGACGGTGAACTGGAGCTGGTCCGGCTCGCAGTCCATCACCCAGCTGTGGAGCGGCGTCAATTCGGGCTCCGGTGCCTCGGTCTCCGTGCGCAACGAGTCCTGGAACGGCTCCCTCCCCGCAGGCGGCACGACAACCTTCGGCTTCACCGCCAACGGCAGCGCCGACACGCCGACCCTGACGTGCAGCGCCTCCTGACCGGTGGAACCGCGATGACGCGCTCCTGACCAGGAGGAGCGCCAGGGGCACCCCCGCCACGCGCGGGGGTGCCCTGCTTTGTGCGCCCCGCTTCATGGGTCCGGGGCACGATCGGAGTGTGAACACGCTGCTCCCGGTGACCCCGATGCTCGGCGTCGTGATGGCACTGCTCGCGCTGGCCGGGGCCGCCGTCGCCGCCCTGGGCCGGTCCGGCCACGCCGTGGCCGTCCTGGCCGCCGCGGGGCGGGCCGCCGTTCAGCTCGCCCTGGTGTCCCTGTTCATCGGGTGGGCGATCGGGCTGCTGCCCGCCGTGGTGCTGTTCCTGCTCGTCATGTACGGCGTGGCGAGCGGCACCGCCGGGCGGCGGATCACGCGGGGGCGGACCGGCTGGTGGGCCGCCGTGCCGATCGCGGCGGGCACGGCGCCGGTGGTGGTCCTGATGCTGGTCACGGGCGTCCTGCCGGCGCGCGGGATCACCCTGATCCCGGTGACCGGCATCCTGCTGGGCGGATGCCTCACCGCCACGGCGCTGGCCGGCCGCCGCGCGCTCGACGAGCTGTGTCAGCGGCGCGGAGAGGTGGAGGCCGCGCTGGCGCTGGGGTTGTCCCCTCGTGACGCGGCACTGGAGATCTGCCGCCCGGCCGCCGCGCGGGCGCTCGTGCCCGCGCTGGACCAGACCCGTACGGTGGGCCTGGTCACGCTGCCCGGCGCGTTCGTCGGCATGATGCTGGCCGGCTCCGACCCCGTGCACGCGGGGGCCGTGCAGCTCGCGGTCCTCGTCGCCCTGCTGGCCGCCGAGTCGGCGGCCGTCGTGGTCACGATCGAACTCGCCGCCCGCGGTCGTTTCTCGCGCTGACCCGTGATTGCACCGCGGTGCTCACGACGCTCGCGGCGCCGCCGCGCAATCACGTCAGCAGGGCTCGCCCGTACCAGTCCTGGGAGGTGGTCACGCCGGGCAGGGCGAAGAAGTACCCCCCGCCGAACGGACGTATGTAGTCGTTCAGCGGATCGTCGGCGAGTCTCTTCTGGACCGTCTCGAACTGCCGGCCGATGTCCTGCTGGTAGCAGCAGAAGATGAGACCGGCATCGAGGTTGCCGTTGGGCAGCAGGCCACTGTCGTAGTTGTAGCCGCGCCGCAGGATCCGGCTGGGCGCGCTCTTCGAGGTGCGGGGGTTCGCCAGCCGGATGTGCGCGTCGAGCGGGATGAGCGCGCCGGCCGGGTCGCGGCCGTAGTCGGGGATGTCGGACTCGACAGTGCCGTCGAGCGGGGCGCCGCTGTCGCGGCGCCGGCCGATGATGCCCTCCTGTTCGGTGAGCGAGATGCGGTCCCAGAACTCGATGAGCATGCGGATCAGGCGCACCACCTGGTAGGTGCCGCCGGCGGTCCAGGCGGGCTCGCCCCGGCCGGCACCGACCCGGATGAGGCCGGGACCGTCGGCTTCGGTCGGGTTGGCGATGCCGTCCTTGAAACCCATGAGGTTGCGCGGTGTCCCGGAGGGCCGGGGCGGGCTGACGAAGCCGGACAGGCGGTACCGCGGTCGCAGGGCCCCGCGGGTGTGCCGGGTGATGTCCCGCAGCGCGTGGTGGACGGTGTCCGCGTTGCCGGCGCCGATTTGCCCCGCACCTTCTCCGGTCGTGTGGCAGCGGAGGACGGCGTCGCCACCGCCGTCGCCCGCATCGCCGACCGCGTCGGCTCCCACACCTGACAACCCGATAGACCGCCTCCCATAGTCGCGCCGACCGGGGGTGTCGGTAAGACCGCTGCCACCAGGTACACGTGATCGCGTTAGTGCAGGTCAGTCCTCTGCTTCTGTCGGCGGACGCGTGCTGGCATCGGCTGACCGCGCTCGATGTGACGGGGCTCGATGTGACGGGGCTCGATGTGACGGGGCTCGATGTGATGGGGCCCGATCACCCGGGCAGTCGCACCGCTCCGGTGTCGGCGGACTGCGCCAGTGCCGCGTAGGCGCGCAGGGCCGCGGAGACGTGCCGTTCACGGTCGCGGGGCCGATAGCCGGTGTTCCGCTCCAGCCGGGCACGGCGGGCGGCGAGCTCCGAGTCGGGCACCCGGATGTGGAGGGTGCGTGCGGTGACGTCGATGGTGATGACGTCGCCGTCCTCGACGAGCGCGATGGGACCGCCCGCCGCGGCCTCGGGTGAGACATGGCCGATCGCCAGGCCGGAACTGCCGCCGGAGAAGCGGCCGTCGGTGACCACGGCGCACGTGCCGGCGAGACCGCGGCCCTTGAGGTAGGCGGTGGGGTAGAGCATCTCCTGCATGCCGGGGCCGCCGCGCGGGCCCTCGTAGCGGATGACCAGCACGCTGCCCGGCGTCACCCGCCCGGACAGGACCGCTTCGGCGGCTTCCTCCTGTGATTCGGTCACCACCGCGCGGCCGGTGAGGACGTGCATGCCGTCGGGGACACCGGCGGATTTGATCACGGCGCCGTCGGGGGCGAGGTTGCCGCGCAGGACCGCCAGCCCGCCGTCGGGCGTGTAGGCGTGGGCCGTGTCGCGGACGCAGCCGCCCGCGGCGTCCGTGTCCAGGGACTCCCACCGGGCCGACTGGGAGAAGGCGGTGGCGGAGCGGACGCCGCCGGGGGCGGCGTGGAAGAGATCGAGGGCCTCGCGTGCGGGCGCCGAACCACGGATGTCCCAGGTGGCCAGCCATTGGGTGAGCGAGTCGGCGTGGACGGCCTGCACGTTCTCGTGGAGAAGCCCGGCGCGGTGCAACTCGCCCAGAATCGCGGGGACGCCACCGGCCCGGTGGACGTCCTCCATCAGATAGGGGCCGTTGGGGGCGACCTTGCACAGGCACGGCACGGTGCGCGAGCGGGCCTCGATATCGCGCAGGGTGTAGTCGAGTTCCGCCTCCTGGGCCGCGGCGAGCAGGTGGAGAACGGTGTTGGTGGAGCCCCCCATGGCCAGATCCAGGGCCATGGCGTTGTCGAAGGCCGCCCGCGAGGCGATGGCCCGGGGCAGCACGGAGGCGTCGTCCTTGCCGTAGTGGCGTGCGGCCAGCTCCACGACCGTACGTCCGGCCTGCTCGTACAGCGCCCGGCGGGCGGTATGGGTGGCCAGGGTCGAGCCGTTGCCGGGCAGGGCCAGGCCGAGCGCCTCCACCAGGCAGTTCATCGAGTTGGCGGTGAACATGCCCGCGCACGAGCCGCAGGTGGGGCACGCCGTTTCTTCGATGCGGGCGATGTCCGCGTCGGACACGGCCGGGTTGACCGCCTCGGACATCGCCGTGATCAGATCCAGGCGGGTGCGCACCGTGCCGTCGGCCAGGACCGCCCGTCCGCCCTCCATGGGGCCGCCGGAGACGAACACGGTCGGGATGTTCAGCCGCAGCGCGGCCATCAGCATCCCCGGCGTTATCTTGTCGCAGTTCGAGATGCACACCAGGGCGTCGGCGCAGTGGGCCTGGACCATGTACTCGATGGAGTCGGCGATCAGCTCCCGGGACGGCAGCGAGTACAGCATCCCGGCGTGTCCCATCGCGATGCCGTCGTCGACCGCGATGGTGTTGAACTCCCGCGCGATGCCGCCCGCGCCGGCGACGGCCTCGCACACGATGCGGCCCACCGGCTGCAGGTGCGTGTGGCCGGGGACGAACTCGGTGAAGCTGTTGGCCACCGCGACAACGGGTTTGACACCGATGTCCTGGCTCGGCACGCCGGAGGCGCGCATCAGGGCACGCGCTCCGGCCATGTTCCGCCCGTGGGTGACCGTACGTGATCTCAGTTGTGGCATGCCCCCCATGCTCGCGGCGCACGAGGGCGGGGCGAAGACACCCGCACTGCTAGTACTTCCACTACCAGCACCTACCCTGACTGCCATGGGTACGGCACCACAGCGGCGGATGGAACTGGGCGGCTTCCTGCGCGCGAAGCGCACGCGTCTGGACCCGACCGCGGTCGGCCTGCCCCCGGCCGGGCCCCGTCGCCGGGGCGGCCTGCGCCGCGAGGAGGTCGCCACGCTCTCCGGGGTCAGCGCCACCTGGTACACCTGGCTGGAGCAGGGCCGCGACATCCAGCCCTCCCGCCAGGTCCTGGACGCGCTCGCCCGCACCCTGCGCCTGACCGCCGCCGAGCACACCTATGTCCTCTCCCTGGCCGGATACGCCCCGCAGCCCAGCCGGCCCGCGGGGCCGTCCGAGCACGCCGCTCCCGCTCACGTCCAGCGCCTCCTCGATGCGCTCGTCGGCTTCCCGGCCTACGCCATCGCCCCGGACTGGACGATCTGCGGGTGGAACGCCGCCTACACGACGCTGTATCCGAACGTGGCCGCGGCCGAACCGGACGAGCGCAACCTGCTGTGGCTGGTCTTCACCGACCCTTACGTCCGCGACCTGCTGCCCGACTGGGAGACCACCAGCCGCCGGTTCCTCGCCGAGTTCCGTGCCGAGGCCGGGCCGCGCCTCGGCGACCTGGCCCACTCGCCGGTCATCCAGCGCCTGCTACGGATCAGCGAACCGTTCCGCGACGCCTGGCAGAGCCATCACATCGAGGGCTTCACCTCCCGCGAGCGGGTCTTCAGGCATCCGGTCGCGGGCATGGTGCGCTTCGAGCACCACCGGCTGGCCCCCGCCGACCACCCCGATCTACACCTGGTCGTGTACACCCCCGTGGCCGGGTGAGAAGCGGGGCACCCGCTTTCCCGAAGACGCCCGGCCGCGGGGGAGCCGTCGTGCGGGTCCTCCGCACGACGGCTCGCCTTGCTGTTATGGAGCCCAGGCGGCGGTGGCGGCCCAGCTCACGTCTTCGGCGTACGAGGCGGGGTTGTCGTAGGGATGCGCGCCGCCGCTTGAGGCGACCCAGACCTCCTCGGCGTAGTGCCGGACGTTGGCGCCCAGCTCGTTGAGCGACGCCAGGCGCACGCTTCCCGGCGTGCTGCCGGGCTGCGCGCAGAAGGTGGCGTCGCGGCGGAACAGTTCGCCGCCGTCCGGGGCGTCCAGGCGGACCCGGAAGTTGGCATGCCGCAGGTAGCGGCCCGGATAGTTGCGCGACTCCAGCGAGTAGCAGGTCGGCTGGGCCAGTCCGCGCCGTACGACGAAGGTGGCGTCCGACTTCAGCAGGGCGTCGCTCCCGCTGGTGACCACGTCGGTGCGGGCCAGGCTGTTCTGGTGCCGCAGGTAGCGGTCGGTGAACCCCGGCGTGGTGACCCGGAACGAGCGGGCCTGGTCCAGGGGGAGGTCGGCGCCGCTGCGCCACAGGGGCACGGTCACCGCCCACGTGGTGTCGGCGGCGAAGCCCGCCGCGGCGTCCCAGGGGTTGGCGCCGCCCTGTTTCGCGATGTAGACGAGCTCGTTGTAGTGGCGGATGTAGTAGCCGCGCAGGTTGTAGGACTCCAGCCTGGTACCGCCCTGCCCCTCGCGCGGGCAGAACGTGGCGTCGGCCGCGAACAGGGCCGTGCCGTCCTGCCGGTCCTTGCGCAGCCGGTAGTCCGAGTGGCGCAGATAATCGCCCGGGAAGTTGCGCGACTCGAACGACACGCACGAGGAGTCGGCCAGGCCCGGGCGCGTCCAGAACGTCGCGTCCTGCTTGGCCAGGTCGGCGCTCCCGCCGTCGATCACGTCGGTGCGGGCGAGCCCGTCCCGGTGGCGCAGGTAGCGGCCGGTGTAGCCGGGCGTGGTCACCCGCAGCGACACCAGCTCGCCCCGGGGGACGTCGGTGCCCGCCGCGACCGCCAGCAGGTGCCGGTTGGCCTCCCGCACGCGCGACTCGGTCATCTTCAGCACCCGGCGGTCGTAGGTGTAGAACCCGTTGACCTCGTTCTCCACGTCGTACGGCTCGGTGTAGACCGAGGCGGACAGCCCGCGGGTGTGCACGAGCCGCTCCACCTGCCTGGTGACCTCGACGTAGCGGTTGGTCAGCGACCCCTCGTCGGGGTACAGGTCGCCGTAGGCGAACCCGGCGCCTGGCTGGTACTCGTGGCCCTGGACGCGCCTGCCGAGGCCGCCGAACTCGCCGAGCACGGCGATCCGGGTGGCCGAGGGAAGCCGGGTGTCGGTCTCGCCGGGGACCTGGTACCAGTGGTCGTCGATCACATCGCCGTTGGTCGGCTCAGGGTCGGAGATGCAGCAGTTCGACCCGGAGTCGTGGTTGATCAGCCTGGTCGAGTCGACGGAGCGGACCAGGTCCACGATGCGCTGGTTGTCGTACTCGCCCCAGCCCTCGTTGAACGGGATCCACATCACGATCGACGTGATGCCCTTGAGCTGTTCGACGACCCTGCGCAGCTCGGACTCGTAGTTGGCGTGGCTGCGCTCCGGCGTGGCGTCCACCGCGTCGAGCGAGGGCATGTCCTGCCAGACCATCAGTCCCAGCTTGTCGGCCCAGTAGTACCAGCGGGCGGGTTCGACCTTGATGTGCTTGCGGACCATCGTGAAGCCCAGGGCCTTCTGCCGCTCCAGGTCGAAGCGCAGCGCCTCGTCCGTCGGCGCGGTGTAGATCCCGTCCGGCCAGTAGCCCTGGTCGAGGGTGCCGAGCTGGAACACGAACTTCCCGTTCAGCACCGGGCGCAGCCCACCGCCCGCGACCGCCTTGCCGATCGACCGCATGCCGAAGTAGCCGGTCACGACGTCGCCGCCGCCGGCGCCCGTCAGCGTCACCCGCAGGTCGTACAGGAACGGGTCGTCCGGCGACCACAGGCGGGCGTTGGGGACGGGCACGCGGATGTGCGACCCGACCGCGCCGGTGGCCGACCCGACGACCGTGCCGCCGCTCAGCACCTCGGCCCTGGCCTGGTCGCCGGTGCCCTGCACGACGAGGTCCAGGACCCCGGCGGGCACGTCGGGCGTGGTGTCGAGCCGGGTGACGTGGGCGGCGTTCACCGGTTCGAGCCACACCGTCTGCCAGATGCCCGACGACGCGGTGTACCAGATGCCGCTCGGATTGCGGCGCTGCTTGCCGATCGGGAACGTGCTGCCGTCGATGGGCGAGGACACCCCGACGATCAGCTCGTTGTCGCCGGACCGCAGGGCGGAGGTGATGTCGAAGGAGAAGGCGTCGTAGCCGCCGGTGTGCCGGCCGACCTGGGTGCCGTTCACCCACACCCGCGTCTCCCAGGTGACCGCCCCGAAGTTGAGCACCACCCGGCGTCCGGTCCAGCCGGACGGGACGGTGAAGGCGCGCCGGTAGAACATGGTGTCCTCGTGGCGCTTGATCCCCGACAGAGCGGACTCGATCGGGTACGGCACGAGCACGCCCTCCGCCAGCGTCCGGCCGATCGGGGGCGAGTCGAGGTTCGGCGCGCCGGCGAACTCCCACACGCCGTTGAGGTTGAGCCAGTCGGGCCGGACGAGCTGGGGACGCGGATAGTCGGGCAGGGCGTTGGCGGGGGACACCTGGGCGGTCCAGGGCGTGGACAGGGGCGGCGTCTTCGGCTGCCAGACGGCGGCGGACGCGGCGGGCGCGGTCAGGATCAGGCAGGCCGCCGTGAGCAGGAGGGCGGTCGCCGCGGCGAGAATCCGGCGAAGTCGGATCATCGGCATCAGCCCCGCCGCCACTTCTGGTTGGCGCCGCCGTGGCACTCCCACTGGATCAGCCGGGCGCCGTCGTTCGGGTTCCAGCCGTCGATGTCGACGCACTTGTTGGACTGCGGATTGACCAGGTCGCCGGCCGCGCTGAGCACGAACTGCTGAGCGGGGTTGCCGCTGCACCAGGCGATCTGGATCACGGCGCCGTTGTCCCTTGACCCCCAGGCCACGTCCATGCACAGGTTGTTCTGCGTGCGCAGCGTGCCGCCGGTGAACGTCCACCTTTGGGCATTGGTGCCGTTGCAGGTGTACATCTGCAGCGCGACGCCGTCGCTGAAGTTGGAGTTGGGCACGTCGATGCACTTGTTGTTGAGGCTGCTGATCAGCGCGCTCGTGGCGCCGCCCGTGGTGGTCAGGCTCAGGCCGTACGCGCCGAGGATCTCGTTGACCGGCTGGAAGAAGGTGGTGCCACCGGTGGAGCAGTTCCCGGCAGCGCCGGAGGTGACCCCCTGGGCCTGGTCGCCGGACATGTAGGCGCCGCCCGAGTCGCCCCCCTCGGCGCAGGCGCTGGTCTGGGTGAGCCCGTAGACCAGTGAGCCGGAGTAGTTCACGGTCACGTTCTTGGCCTGGACGACCCCGCAGCGCCAGCCGGTGGTGCGCCCGGAGCGGCAGATCGACGCCCCGACGGGGGCCTCCTGGGAGCCGGCCACCGAGACGGTGCCGCCGCCGTAGTTGTTGACCCAGGGGCGCGGGGTCCAGTCGCCGTTGGTGCGCACCCAGGCGTAGTCGTTGTCGGGGAACGACGAGGCGGCGAAGGTGCCCTGGGCGACGTTGTTGTATCCCAGCGTGGGATTGCCGGCGCGCCCGCAGTGCCCGGCGGTGACGAAGCCGCCGTTGTTCACCGAGAATCCGACGGAGCACAGCACGTTGCCGTTGATCACGTACTGGTCGCCGCCTCGGATGTCGTAGACGAGGCGGGGTGCCTGGGCGACGGCGATCCGCGTCGCCGCGGCGTCCGCGGACGCGGCCTGCACGAATTCCGCCGCCGTGGCCTGGTCGGTGGCCGACACGACGACCGCGTTGGCGGCCGGGTCGACGTACCAGCCGTAGACGCCGGTGCCGGCGCTGCCGGCGGCCCGGTCGAGCGTGGCCTTGACGGCGTTCAACTGCCTGTCGCCGCGCTTCACGGAGACGGGCACGGCGCCCGCCGCGCGCACGCGCTCGGCGTCGCCCGCGTCAAGGACACCGGCGGCCAGGCGCTGCTGCGCGGGGTCGTACCAGGCGCCGGCGAAGCGGTCGCCGAGCTCGGCGCGGACGCGCCGTTCGACGGCCGCCGCCGCGGCTTCGTGCGTCTGGCGGACCCGCGCCTGCTCGGGAGTCAGGTGCAGGTCGCGCTGCAGCGCCTGCTGCATCGTCGCCGTCGTGGCGGCGGGATCCGGCCGGGGGACGGGGGAGGGGGACGCGTGCGCGGACACGGAGGGGAGGACGAGCACGACGGCGAACACCGCCGCGCCGGTCAGCACGGTGAGTCTCACGGCAGTCCTTCTGGGGGGTGGACGAGGCGTGAGAGCGCTCTCTGAAAAGAACCTTTACAGTGGTATGACCGTCCGTCAAGACCCAACATTTCCCAACACATCCCGTCTTTGATCTTCGCTGCACGGGAGTGGAAGGGCGCGGGACGTCGGCCGCCGCCCGATCGCGGGCTGCGGGCCTGAATGGGAGAGCGTTTCCATACGGCCGAAGGAGACGTGCCGCAGAAGAACCCCCCGCCCGGCCGGGTGACGGGTTCGAAGCGGGGGCGCGGGGTAGGCGTAGCACAGAGCGGCCTCGCCGTACGGGCAGCGGGCCGAGGTGCTGGCGCAGGTGGTGTGGCCTGAGGGGGGCCGTTCGCCGATCGGCGGGCGCTGACCGCGTCCCGCAAGCTCGGGCTGGCCCGCACCGTCGAAGACTTGGCCGAACTGGCCAAGTCCGAGGAGTCGGAGCGCTTCGCGTGGCTGGTCGGCGCACTCGCCCAGGTCGACCTCGATCGGCGCCGCGAGGAGATCCGCGCCCTGGCTCACCGGTGAGAGACCGGTGGGGGAGGCCGCATGCCCTGCCGGGCGGTCCACAGGGGCTGAAGAGGCTGGGTCGGGCGGTTAGGACCGGCCGATGCGTGCAGGCAGGCGATGAGCAGGAGGGCGGAAGATGTCACAGCTGGTACGCGAAGTCATGACTCCTGCCCCGGTCACCGTCCCCAGAGATGCCAGCGTCGTGCAAGCGGCCAGGCTCATGCGCGAGCACAATATCGGGGATGTGCTGGTCACAGAAGATGACCGGCTTTACGGTGTGATGACCGACCGGGACATCGTGGTCCGCGCGGTCGCGGAGTCCCGCGACCTGACCGAAACGCCCGTGGGCGCGTGTTGCAGCAGTTCCGACCTGGCCACCGTAACCCCTGACCAGGACGCCACCCAGGCTCTGCACCTCATGCGCCACAAGGCGATTCGCCGGATCCCGGTGGTCGAGGAGGGGCGACCCGTGGGCGTCGTCTCGCTCGGTGACCTGGCACTGGAGCGAGATCCATCCTCGGCGCTCTCGGATATCAGCGCCGCACCGCCCAACATCTGAGCCCATCATGACCATCGGGCCCTCGAACGGTGCGGCGGTGTCGAGATGATCGACCACGTGACGGGATACCGCCGGCTGCAGGCACGGTGCTCACGCGCGCGGGCCGGCGCTGACCGGTGACCTGCCCGCCTCGATGACCGACTTCAGTCGCAGCAGGTCCGCCTGCAGCTTGTGTGCGGGATCGGCGCCGAAGAGCACCGCCATCGCGTGACCGACCGCGCCGAACACCGGGTTGTAGGTGAGCTGGACCTGGATACGGCTCCGGCCGGTGTTCTCCGGGGTCAGGTCGAGCGTGCCGGTATGGGCGATCAGTTGCCCTTCGACGGTCTTCCAGGCGATCCTCCGGCCCTCTTCCCGCATCGTCTCCACGGCCTCGAAACGGATGGGCACCCCGGCGGGCCCGGCGACCGACCAGTGGGATCGCAGGCCATCGGCGGAGCGCCGTACCTCCAGCACGTCGGGCATCAAACGGGTGAAAAGGCTGTAGTCGCTCAGCAGCGGCCAGACCTCCTGGGCCGGCGCGTTCACCGTAATCGCGTCCTGGATGTCGATCGCGCGACGCCCTGCTCCGATCCCGGTGAGACGCGTCAGCGGCAGGTTCGTCGCGGCGCGGAGCGCCAGTACGGCACTACCGGCGCGCAGCAGGTAGCCGAGCGGCCGGGGCAGCCGTCCGGACAGCGACCAGACGAGTGCGGCGGCCAGGCCGGTAAGGAACCTGGAGGCCGGCGACCACCGCTGCTGGAGGAGTTCGGGCACCGGTCCCCGCGGCCCGCCTTCTCCCTGCAACCGGGGCACTCCCGTGGCATCGCGGTGGGTGGTCCAGTTCGCGTTCACCGTCTTGACGCCGGGTATGGACGCCACCGCCCGGCACGCCCGCCGGCTCTCCTTCTCGAGCAGGTCACCGGTGAGGGTCACCCGGCCGCTCTCGACGCGGACTTCCACCGCGTGCGGGTGGCGGACGTAACGGCCCAGTTCGGCGCGCACACGCTCGTGGAGAACCTCGTCGTCGACGTTCCGCCCGCCGGTGCGGTAGCGGATGCTCTTGACGACGCCCCGGCTCCGGTTGAAGCCGTCGCAGACGACTGCTCTGGTGGCGTTTCTGAATTCGTGCGTCAGGTGGACACCCTTGTCGCGGACCCGAGTACGGCGAGTCCGGCCGAGCTCGGGATCGAACAGATACTCGGTGATCATCCCGCCGACGGCGCCGAGCCCTGCCGCGGAGATCGTACGGGACATCGATGGCGCCTGCCGGACCACGATGATGTTCTGGGACCGGTCCTGCCTTGGACGAGTGGTGACGACCATGGCGATTCCCCCTTGTTCGCCTGTTCGCCGCCGCCCTACCCAGTCGACGGCGAAGCTCACCAGGTCTGGAGAAAGGCGGAAACCGGGCTCGTTCCGGCATAGGCCCGGCGGCCCGCTCGCCTGATCTTCGTCGAACCGGGGCCTGTCGGCGATCTTCGGCGGGATACTTGGGGTGCCGTACGTGCCCCCGACCCACCGGAGAGTCATGCCGCAGCCGCTGGAGCCGAGCGATCCCGCACGTCTGGGCTCCTACCGCATCACCGGCAGGATCGGCGAGGGAGGGCAGGGCGTCGTCTACCTCGGCGAGGCGGAGTCCGGCGATCTCGTGGCCGTCAAGCTCTTCCACGCGCGGCTCGGCCAGGACGCCGCGGCCCGCGCCGACTTCACCCGCGAGGCGGAGCTCGCCCGCAGGGTCGCCAGGTTCTGCACGGCCCAGGTGCTGGAGTCCGGCATGGACGGAAGCCGGCCGTACATCGTGAGCGAGTACGTCCAGGGGCCTCCCCTGAGCCAGCTGGTGGCCGCGGGGGGGCCGTTGTCGGGCGGCGCGCTCGAACGGCTTGCCATCGGCACGGCGACGGCTCTGGTCGCCCTGCACGACGCCGGGGTGGTCCACCGGGACTTCAAACCGCACAACGTGCTGATCGGACCGGACGGGCCGCGGGTCATCGACTTCGGGATCGCCCGCGCCCTCGCCAACACGAGCACGATGACCAGCCAGGTCGTGGGAACTCCCGCCTATATGGCGCCCGAGCAGCTCTCGGCCGGTGAGCTCGGCTTCGCCCTCGACGTGTTCGCCTGGGCGTCCACCATCGCGTTCGCCGCCACCGGCCGTCCGCCGTTCGGCGCCGACGCCATCCCCGCCATCATCAACAGGATCCTCAACCAGGAGCCCGACCTGGAGGGGATCGAGGCGCCGCTGCGCGACCTGCTCGCGGCCTGCCTCGCCAAGGACCCGGGACAGCGGCCGACCGCGCGGGAGATCCTCGACCGCCTCGTACGCCCGCGCCACGACCCGCAGGCCGCACCGGTCCCACCGGCCGTATCCGCCGCGCTCGCTGTGCCGTCCGCGGCGTCAGGGCCGGCCGCCGGGCCGGTCACCGTACCGGGCGGCGGCCGGCGCAGGCGGGTCCGGGCCGCCATCGCGGCCGTGGTCGTGGCCGTGGCGGCCACGGTGGCCGCCGCCGTCGCGCTGCTGCCGTCTCTGCATCTGCCGTCCGCGGGGACCGGCGCCTCCGGGACGGAGCGGGCGGCGGCGGCGGGCACGGCCCCGGCCTCCTCGGCGGACACCGGCGGCGGCTCGTCTCCGCCCGAGACCTCGCCGCCCACCGCCGCCTCGCCATCCGCGTCACCCGCCTCCTCACCCCGGCCGCGGGTGAGCCGGTCCACGGCCAGGCCGGACGTCACCCGGCCGGCCCCGACGAGGACGGTCACGGCACGGCCGACCGTCCGCCGCTCGAAGACGACCGCGCCGGTCCCCGCCGATTCTCCGGCCTCCAAGCCGGCGAAGCCCTCGCCGACGCCGGCCAGGCGGCTCGTGGAGCTGGGCCCCGGGCACTTCACCGAGTACTGCGTCAGCCTCGGCTGGGAGTGGGTCGAGTACCGGGAGACGCCCACGCCCGGCGCCTACTGCGTCAAGCGGAAGGGCGACACCATGTACCTCACCCAGAGTCAGCGCGACGCGGGCTGCCGCTGGCGCTTCCACGACCCGAAGGCCTTCCACCGGTTCAAGGGCAAGTCGAACTACTGCTACACGTACCGCTGACCGCCGGGTCGTGCCCCTCCGCCCAGCAGAGGACGAGGAAATCGAAGTGGAGAGATCCGCTGATGCGTGCCCTCATTCGCCTGATCGCGCCGGCCGTCATCATCGCGGTCATGACGGCCGGCTGTGCGGGTGAGGGCCCGCGGCTGCTCCTCGACGAGGACCCCGACACGGGCGAGACCGCCTCGATCGGTGTCGTGCTGCCCGACACCGTGGCCGATCGGCCCTACTCCCTTGGGGGCTGGGTGATGTGCCTGGATCGGCCCGGTTCTGTCGTCATCGACAAGATCGACTTGATCGACCCGAGTGGCGGCATCATCCTGCAGGCGTTCTCCTCCCGGCTGCAGAGCCGTACGCGTGCCATGCTCGGCGAAGCCGAGCAGCCTCTGACCGAGCTCGGCTTCCCGGCCCGCAGCCCCGCCGTCACCACGATCTGCGGAAGGAGCGGAGACGACATCCTCCGCACGGAGCTCGGGCTGCAGTACGGGAAGACCGGCGACGCCACCGCGCGAGCCGGGGGCGTTCGCGTCTTCTACACCTCCGCCGGCCGTCAGCGCACGGTCGACCTCGCCTTGGACCTGCGGCTGTGCGCCCCGGACGACATGCGTACGAAGCAGTGCAGGGACATGTACAAGGAGCTTCGGAACCCGAGCGATGACGACGAGTAGCCGCTGAATGGCGGTCCGGCCCTCGACGGTTGCCGCGAGCGCCACCCTCCTCGCGATCCCCGGCAGGCTCACGGCGTCAGGACGACCTTGTTGCACTCGTCCTGCTTGTCCCTGAACATCTGGTAGCCGCGCGGGGCCTCGGCGAGCGGCAGACGGTGGGTGATCACGAAACTCGGGTCGATGTCGCCCTCGCGGATCCGCGCGAGCAGCGGCTTCAGGTAGCGCTGCACGTGGCACTGGCCGGCCTTCAGCGTCAGCGACCGGTTCATGACCGCGCCCATCGGGAACTTGTCGACGAAGCCGGCGTAGAGCCCGATCACCGCCACGATCCCGCCGTTCCTGCAGGACATGACGGCCTCGCGCAGGGCGTACGGCCGGTCGGTCTCCAGGTGCGTCGCCTGCTTGGTGCGGTCGTAGGCGTACAGCGCCGGGTTGGCGTAGTGGGCCTCCATGCCGACGGCGTCGATGCACGCGTCGGGCCCGCGGCCCGCGGTCAGGTCGAGCAGGGCGTCCCTGACGTCGACCTCCTCGTAGTCGAGCGTCGTCGCGCCCGCGCGCTCGGCGATCCGCAGGCGGTAGGCGAAGCGGTCGATGCAGACGACCTGCTCCGCGCCCATGAGGTAGGCGCCGGCGACGGCGAACTGGCCGACCGGTCCCGCTCCCCACACGGCGATGACGTCGCCGGGCTTGATGTCGCACATCTCGGCGCCCATCCACCCGGTGGGCAGGATGTCGGACAGGAACAGCACCTGCTCGTCCGCCAGCCCGTCCTCGATCTTGATCGGGCCGACGTCCGCGAACGGCACGCGGGCGTACTCCGCCTGGCCGCCGGGATAGCCGCCCAGCATATGGGAGAAGCCGAAGGCGCCGGCGGGGGAGTGACCCAGGAACTTCTCCGCCAGGCCGGCGTTCGGGTTGGAGTTCTCGCACACCGAGTAGAGGCCGAGTTCGCAGGCGGCGCAGCGGCCGCAGGCGATCGGGAAGGGGACGACCACGCGGTCGCCGACGTGGAGGTTCCGCACGTCGGGGCCCACCTCCACGACCTCGCCCATGAACTCGTGGCCGAGGACGTCGCCCTTCTTCATGGTGGGGACGAACCCGTCGTACAGGTGCAGGTCGGAGCCGCAGATGGCGGTCGAGGTGACCCGCACGACGGCGTCGTGGCCGTTCAGGATCCGCGGGTCGGGCACCTCGCGAACCTCGACGTTGCCGCGGCCCATCCAGCAGTTGGCCTTCATGGCGACTCCTCACCGCACCGGCTGGGCCGGACGCCGTCTCAACTGCCGCAGCGCCCGGGTGCCTTCCGGGCTGCCCTCCGACCGGACGACCTCGCCGGTCTCCATGACCTGCTTGAACCGGCGCAGGTCGTCGCGCACCTGCTGTTCGGGGTGCTCGCCCAGCAGCCTGGCGACGACGAGGCCGGCCTTGCCTCCGGGCGGGTCGTACCGCAGGTGGACCCGAATCTCGGTGCCGCGCCCGCCGGGCGCCTCGCAGAACCGCACGGTTCCGCTGTTCGGCACCAGGGCGGTGCTCGTCGAGCGCCAGGAGATCACCTCGTCCCGGAGATCCTCGACGATCTTCGCGTCCCACTCGACCGCCATCCCGGCGGGGCCCCTGGCCGTCCAGTGGGTGATGCCGTCGACCGTCGTCACCGATTCCACGTGTGTCATGAATCTCGGCAACTGCTCGAACCGGTGCCAGAACCGGTACACCTGGTCGCGGGGGCATTTCACTGTGATCGCGGCGTGCAGGTCCATGCCCTCACCTGGTCCGGCCTCGGGACGCCTGCCGCATGCCCGCGCCGCCGCGTATGCACCGGCTCCGGTGGCGGCGGCCGCTCCCGCCACCGCCGCCGGGCGGCCGATTCGCCTGACGGCGGACGGCGCGGCGAGCCGTACGCGTTCGAGGGCGGGACCCACCCGCTCCATCGCGCCGGACAGCGCCCGGGAAAGCCGCTCGGACGCGCGCTGATGTCTTCCGGTCATGTCGGCTTCGCCTCGCTCCCCGCTTGGAACGTACGTGATGATCAGTGATATACGGTGACGAAGCGGTCATACCGTACCCGCGATTCGCGGCCCGACACCCCAGGGGCGCGGCGGCCCGGTGCTCCTCGTCCGGCGTTCCAACGGCCTGGTCTGAGACGGCTCAGGCGAGGTAGCCACCGGTTTATTGGTGTGGCACGAGGGGACGAGCCGTGAGTTCCGATTGCTCCGGCCCCATCGGCAGGCGAGAAGACCTGCGGAGAACGTGGCGAGGCCGGCAGGCGTCCTCCCGCCGGGAGGGGGATGAAGACATGGCCAAGGCGGTGGGCATCGACCTCGGTACGACGAACTCGGTCATCGCGGCCACCGAGGACGCGCATCCGACGGTCGTCCCGAACGCCGAGGGGTCGCGTACGACTCCCTCGGTGGTGGCGTTCACGGACCAGGGTGAGGTGCTGGTGGGCCAGATGGCCAGACGCCAGGCGATCCTGAACCCGAAGGGCACGATCTATTCGGCCAAGCGCTTCATGGGGCGCAAGTTCGACGAGGTGCAGAGCGAGATCAAGGCGGTCTCGTTCGACGTCGTGCCGGGCCCGGACGGCGCCGTGCGGTTCGACGTGCGCGACAAGCCGTACGCGCCGGAGGAGATCGCCGCCTTCGTGCTGCGCAAGCTGGCCTCGGACGCCGGGAAGTTCCTGGGGGAGAAGGTCAACGAGGCCGTCATCACGGTGCCCGCCTACTTCAACGACGCCCAGCGCCAGGCCACCAAGGACGCCGGCAAGATCGCCGGACTGGAGGTCCTGCGGATCATCAACGAGCCGACCGCGGCGGCCCTGGCGTACGGCCTGGACAAGAAGGGCAACGAGACCGTGCTCGTGTTCGACCTGGGCGGGGGCACGTTCGACGTCAGCATCCTCGACATCGGCGAGGGCGTCATCGAGGTCCGCGCCACGTCGGGCGACACCCACCTGGGCGGCGACGACTTCGACCGGCGCATCGTCGACCACCTGGCCGACGAGTTCCACAACCAGCAGGGCATCGACCTGCGGCGCGATCCGCAGGCCCTCCAACGGCTGTTCGAGGCCGCGGAGAAGGCCAAGGTGGAGCTGTCGGCGGTCACGCAGACGCAGGTCAACCTGCCGTTCATCACGGCCGACGCGACCGGCCCCAAGCACCTGAACACCGCGCTCATGCGCTCGACGTTCGAGCAGATCACGCATGACCTGCTCGAACGCTGCCGGGGCCCCGTCGAGCAGGCCATGGCCGACGCGAAACTGACCACCAACGACCTCGACGAGGTGATCCTCGTCGGCGGCTCCACCCGTATGCCGGCCGTGCAGCGACTGGTGCGGCGGCTGACCGGCAAGGAACCGAACATGACGGTCAACCCGGACGAGGTCGTGGCCGTCGGCGCGGCCGTTCAGGCGGCCATCATCAAGGGCGAGCTGAAGGACGTCGTGCTGCTCGACGTCACTCCTCTGTCGCTTGGCGTCGAGACGCTCGGCGGTGTGATGACGAAGATCATCGAGCGGAACACCACGATCCCGGCCCGCCGTACGGAGGTCTTCAGCACGGCGGACGACAACCAGTCGGCCGTGGACGTCGTCATCCTGCAGGGCGAGCGCGAGCGCGCCGCGGACAACCGGGTGCTCGGCCGGTTCCGGCTGGAGAACATCCGGCCCGCGCCGCGCGGGGTGCCGCAGATCGAGGTCACCACCGACATCGACGCCAACGGCATCCTGAACGTCTCCGCCAAGGACAAGGACACCGGCGCCGAGCAGCGCATCACGATCAGCGAGAGCTCCAACCTGGACAGGAGCGAGATCGACCGGATGATCGCCGACGCCGAGCGGCACCGCACCGAGGACGCCCGGTTGCGCGCCGCGATCGACGCCCGCAACGAGCTGGACTCGGTCGCCTACCAGGTGGAACGCCGGCTGTCCGAGCTGGGCGAGGCGGTCCCGGTGCACGAGAAGGCGCGGGCCGAGCAGCTGATCATGGAGGCGCGTGGGGCGGTCAAGGAGGAGGTGCCCGCAGAACGGCTACGTGGCCTGACCGCGGAGCTGCAGCAGGTCTACCACGGCCTCGGCGTGGCGGCGTCCGCCGCTTCCGGCCACTCCCAGGGACAGGACCAGGCGCGGTCCCGGCCCGGGCAGTCCGCCGCCGGCCCCTCGGACGAGGACGTCATCGACGCCGAGTTCACCAGCCCCGAATAGCCCTTGGCGTGACGTGACATGACCGAGCCGAACGAGACACCACCTCCGGAGCCCGAGCAGGCCGTCGAGGAGTCCGCTGTGGACAAGCTCGCCGAGCTGGAGGACCGGTGGCTGCGCGCCGTCGCCGAGCTCGACAACCTCCGCAAGCGGGTCGCGCGCGACATGGACCGGCAGCGGATCGACGAGCGCACGCGCGTCGCGGCGGAGTGGCTGCCGGTGATCGACAACCTCGAACTCGCGCTCAAGCACGCGGGCGCCGACGCCGACGCGGTGATCGAGGGGGTCCGGGCCGTCCGCGACCAGGCGGTCGGCGTGCTCGCGCGCCTCGGCTTCCCGCGCAGCGACGACGTGGGCACGCGGTTCGACCCCGCCAGGCACGAGGCCGTCAGCACGGTCGCCGTCCCGGACGCCGACCCCGGCACCGTCGTCGAGGTCGTACGGCCCGGCTACGGCGAGGGCGGGCTGCAACTGCGCCCGGCCTCCGTCGTCGTCTCCACCAAAGCCGACGAGTGATGGCCGGCGAGTGATGGCGGAGCGCGACTTCTACGAGATCCTGGGCGTCCCGAGGACGGCCGATCAGGACGAGATCCAGCGGGCCTACCGGAAGCTGGCCCGTGCCTGCCATCCCGACGTCAACCACTCGCCGGACGCCGAGGACCGCTTCAAGGAGGTCTCGGAGGCGTACGAGGTGCTGTCGGACCCCGAGACGCGGCGGCGGTACGACGCGTTCGGGCCGGACTTCCGCCGCGTGCCCGAGGGTGTGGACCCGGCGGCGTACGCCCGTGCCCACGCCGGGGCAGGACCGGGCCCGGCGGGTCCCGGACCCGGCTGGGCCCGCGGACCCGGCGGGGAGGAGATCCGCTTCACCACCGGCGAGGGCTTCGAGGGCATCGACCTCGACGACCTTCTCGGCGGCATCTTCGCCGGGCGGGGACGCCGGACGGCCGGTCGCACGGCCGGCCGCACTGCGGGCCATGCCGCCGGCCGCGGCTGGGGCCCGGTGCCCGGCGCCGACCAGGAGGCCGAGCTGCCGCTCACGGTCGAGGATGCCTACCGCGGCGGCCGGCGGAGCATCACGATCCCCGGCCCGGGAGGCGGGCGGACTCTCAACGTGAACATCCCCCGGGGGGTGACAGATGGCCAGCGGATCCGGCTCGCGGGCCAGGGCGGCGCGGGCGACGACGGCGCCAGGGCGGGCGACCTGTACCTGATCGTGCGGATCGCCGACCACCCGCGCTACCGGCTGGAGGGGCGCGACATCCACGTCCGCCTCCCGCTGACGCCGTCGGAGGCCGCGCTGGGGGCGACCGTCGCGGTCGACACGCCCGGCGGGGAGGCGAAGGTCAAGGTGCCGCCCGGCACCTCGTCCGGGCGCCGCCTGCGCCTGCGCGGACAGGGCATGCCGAACCCGCACGGCAGGCCCGGAGACCTGCTGGCCGAGGTTCGGATCATGGTGCCGCCCACGCTCGGCGACGAGGAGCGCCGCCTGTACGAGCAATTGGCCAGGATCTCGGCGTCCACCCCGAGGAGCCCGTCATGACGTATCCGCTCGTCCGGCCCGCCCACCTCGATCTGGAGTCCTTCTCCCGGGCCACGGGGCTGCACCCGGAGCTGGTGCGCCGCCTGGTGGCGCTCGGGCTGATCGACGCCCGGACCGACTCCTCGGGCGGTCTGTGCTTCCCGCCCGCCCAGGTCGTCGCGGCGGGCCGCCTTCAGCGCCTGCACGCGGGGCTCGCCGTCAACTACGCCTCCCTCGGCCTCGTGACAGACCTCCTGGACCGCATCGCGGAGCTGGAGGCGGCTCTGCGCAGCCGTACGAGGACGACCGGAGACAGATCGTGGACCTGAACCGCCTGACGCAGAAGTCGCAGGAGGCCCTGCACGACGCCCAGACCGCGGCGACCCGCTTCGGGCACACCGAGGTCGACGGGGAGCACCTGCTGCTGGCGCTGATCCGGCAGCCCGAGGGACTCGTCCCGCGCCTGCTGTCCGCCACGGGCGCCGACCCGGACAAGCTCCGGCTCGAACTGGAGCACGAGCTGGAGCGGCGGCCCCGCGTCACCGGCCCCGGCGCCGCCCCCGGCCAGGTCTACGTCACCCAGAGGCTGTCCCGGCTGCTCGACGCCGCCGAGCGGGAGGCCGGCCGGCTGAAGGACGAGTACGTGTCGGTCGAGCACCTGCTGACGGCGCTGCTGGACGAAGGCGTCGAGAGCGCGGCGGGCCGGCTGCTCAAGGGGCACGGGCTGACCCGTGAGCGCTTCCTCCAGGTCCTGACGCAGGTGCGCGGGAACCAGCGGGTGACCTCCGCCAACCCGGAGGTCGCGTACGAGGCGCTGGAGAAGTACGGGCGCGACCTCGTCGCCGCGGCGCGGGCGGACAAGCTCGAGCCGGTCATCGGGCGGGACGGCGAGATCCGCAGGGTCGTCCAGATCCTGTCCCGCAAGAGCAAGAACAACCCGGTCCTGATCGGCGACCCGGGCGTGGGCAAGACGGCGATCGTGGAGGGCCTCGCGCAGCGCATCGCGCGCGGCGACGTGCCGGAGGGCCTGAAGGACAAGACGATCTTCAGCCTGGACATGGGCGCGCTCGTCGCGGGGGCCAAGTATCGCGGCGAGTTCGAGGAGCGGCTGAAGGCCGTGCTCACCGAGGTGACGGCGTCCGAGGGGCGCATCCTGCTGTTCGTCGACGAGGTGCACACGGTGGTCGGCGCGGGCGCCGCCGAGGGGGCGATGGACGCCGGAAACATGCTGAAGCCGATGCTGGCCCGCGGCGAGCTGCACATGATCGGCGCGACGACCGTGGGGGAATACCGCAAGCACATCGAGAAGGACGCCGCGCTGGAGCGCCGCTTCCAGCCCGTCTTCGTCGACGAGCCGTCGGTCGAGGACTCCATCTCCATCCTGCGCGGGCTGCGCGAGCGGCTCGAGGTCTTCCACGGCGTGAAGATCCAGGACGGCGCGATCGTCGCCGCGGTGGTGCTGAGCCACCGCTACATCTCCGACCGATTCCTCCCCGACAAGGCGATCGACCTGGTCGACGAGGCGTGCGCCATGCTGCGTACGGAGATCGACTCGATGCCCGCCGAGCTGGACGAGCTGACCCGCCGGGTGACGCGGCTGGAGATCGAGGAGGCGGCGCTGGCCAAGGAGGACGACCCCGCGAGCGGGCGGCGGCTGGAGGCGCTGCGCAAGGAGCTGGCCGACCTGCGGGCCGAGGCGGACGCCATGCGGGCCCAGTGGGAGGCCGAGCGGCACGCCCTGCGCCGCGTGCAGCAGCTGCGCGAGGAGATCGAGAGCGTACGCCGGGAGGCCGAGCAGGCCGAGCGCGTGTACGACCTGAACCGCGCGGCCGAGCTGCGGCACGGCAGGCTTCCGGAGCTGCTGCGCAGGCTGCGGGCGGCGGAGGAGCAGCTGGAGAGCAAGCAGGGCGGGCACCGGCTGCTGCGCGAGGTGGTGACCGAGGAGGAGATCGCCGGGATCGTGTCGCGGTGGACCGGGATCCCGGTCAGCCGCCTGCAGGAAGGCGAGCGGGAGAAGCTGCTGCGGCTCGACGAGATCCTGCACCAGCGGGTGATCGGCCAGGACGAGGCCGTGCGGGCGGTGGCCGACGCCATCATCCGGGCGCGCTCCGGGATCAAGGACCCCCGCCGCCCTGTCGGGTCGTTCATCTTCCTCGGGCCGACCGGAGTCGGCAAGACCGAGCTGGCCAAGGCCCTGGCCGAGGCGTTGTTCGACACGGAGGAGAACATCGTCCGCGTCGACATGAGCGAATACCAGGAGCGCCACACCGTCAGCCGCCTCGTCGGCGCCCCGCCCGGGTACGTCGGCTACGAGGAGGGCGGTCAGCTCACCGAGGCCGTGCGGCGCAAGCCCTACTCCGTGGTGCTCTTCGACGAGATCGAGAAGGCGCACACGGACGTGTTCAACACCCTGCTGCAGGTGCTGGACGACGGGCGGCTCACCGACGCCCAGGGGCGTACGGTCGACTTCCGCAACACCGTGATCATCATGACGTCCAACATCGGCTCGCAGTACCTCAGCGAGAAGGCGGCGCCGTCGGGCGAGATCGACCCGGAGGTGCGCGAGATGGTCATGGCGGAGCTGCGCGCCCGGTTCCGTCCCGAGTTCCTCAACCGCATCGACGACATCGTGCTGTTCAAGCCGCTCACCGAGGTCGAGATCGAGCAGATCGTCAAGCTGATGTTCGACGACATCAGGGCGCGGCTCGCCGAGCGCCGGATGACGCTGGAGATCAGCCCGGAGGCGGTCCGCCGCGTCGCCGAGCGCGGGTTCGACCCGATCTACGGAGCCCGCCCGCTGCGCCGCTACATCGCCCGCGAGGTGGAGACCCGGATCGCGCGGGCGCTGGTCGCCGGCGACGTCAGGGACGGCGCGACCATCCGGGTGGAACTGTCCGGCGGGGACCTGGTCGTCGCGTACGAGAACCCGGAGGGCTGACCGGTGCCGCCGCAGGTGTCCAAGATCGTCCCGCGCCCGGCGGGGATCGGCTGATCAGCCGAGGTGGACGCGGACACGCGCCGGCACGACCGGGGGCACAGAGGCACACGCGGGGGGCCCGTCACGGCGGCCGGGTACGGCGTCCGCTCGTGGCTCCTGGAGGGGCTGCGGCACGAGGACGTGCTGCCCGCCGGGCCCCACGCGGCGGAAGTGCCGCACCGGCGGCATCCGTGGTGGCGGGTCATGTGCCTCACCGGTCTCGACTACTTCTCCACGCTCGGTTATCAGCCCGGGATCGCCGTGCTCGCGGCGGGCCTCCTGGCACCCGTCGCCACCCTGTTCCTCGTCCTGCTGACGCTGTTCGGCGCGCTGCCCGTCTACAGGCGGGTGGCGGTCGAGAGCCCGTACGGCCAGGGGTCGGTCGCGATGCTGGAGCGGCTCGCCCCGAGGTGGTGGGGCAAGCTGTTCGTCCTCGTCCTGCTCGGGTTCGCGGCCACCGACTTCGTGATCACGATGACGCTGTCGGCGGCCGACGCGACGGCCCACATCCTGGAGAACCCCTTCGTGCCCCGCGCCCTGCAGGGGCACCAGATCGCCGTGACGATCGGCCTGCTGGCGCTGCTCGGCGGCGTGTTCCTGCTGGGGTTCAGCGAGGCGATCGGCCTCGCCGTCGTCCTCGTGGCCGCCTACCTGGCGCTCAACGCGGTGGTGGTCGTGGTGGCCGTGCTCCACCTCGCCGGGCACCCGGCCCCGGCGATCGGCTGGACGCAGGCCATGCTCACCATGCACGGCGGACCGGCGGCCGTGCTCGCCCTGTCCCTGCTCGTCATGCCCAAGCTCGCCCTCGGCCTGTCCGGGTTCGAGACCGGTGTGGCGGTGATGCCGCTGATCAAGGGCGAGCTGCCGGGCCGGATCCGTGGCGCCAGATGGCTGCTCACGACCGTCGCCCTGGTCATGAGCGTCTTCCTGATCGCCAGCAGCTTCGTCACGAGCATGCTGATCCCGCTGCGGGAGTTCCGGGAGGGCGGCAGGGCCAACGGCCGGGCCCTGGCGTACCTGGCCCATGCCTACCTGGGGAACGGGTTCGGCACGCTCTACGACGTGAGCACGATCGCGATCCTGTGGTTCGCCGGCGCGTCCGCCATGGCGGGCCTGCTCAATCTCGTTCCCCGTTACCTGCCCCGATACGGGATGGCCCCCGACTGGACGCGGGCCGTCCGGCCGCTGGTCCTGGTCTTCACCGCCGTCGCGTTCGCCATCACCGTCGTCTTCCGCGCGAGCGTGACGGCACAGGGCGGGGCGTACGCCACCGGAGTCCTCGTGCTGATCCTCTCGGCGGCCGTCGCGGTCACGTTCACGGTCCACCGGCGCCGCCGGCGCCCGGCGACCGCGGCGTTCGCGGTCGTCGCCCTCGTCCTCGCGTACACGCTGGTGGCCAACGTGTTCGAGCGCCCCGACGGTGTCAAGATCGCGTCGTTGTTCATCGCCGCCATCGTGATCACCTCGCTGATCTCCCGCGCGACCAGGTCCACCGAGCTGCGGGTCACCCGCGTGGTCCTCGACCCCCTCGCGGAGCGGTTCCTTCGCGAGGCGCGCGGCGACGAGATCCGCCTGATCGCCAACGATCCGCAGCGGCGCGACCGGGCCGAGTACGAAGGGAAGGTGCGCGAGCAGTGGCGCAACCACCGGCTGGCCCCCGCCACACCGGTGCTGTTCGTCGAGGCCACGGTCCCGGACGCCTCCGAGTTCGAAAGCGAGCTCCACGTCCGGGGCGAGGAGCGGTTCGGGCACCGCGTCCTGCGGCTGGACAGCTCCACGATCCCCAACGCGCTGGCCGTCCTGCTGCTCTACATCCGCGACCGCTTCGGCAGGATGCCGCACATCTACTTCCACTGGGCCGAGGAGAATCCCGTCGCCGCCATGCTGCGTTACCTGGTGTTCGGCGTCGGGGACGTCCCGTGGTTCACCCGGGAGGTGCTCAGGGAGGCCGAGCCCGATCCCGAGCGCCGTCCCAGGGTCCACGTCGGATAGGTCGTGTTTGCGCTGCTGGGAGAGGGGTATTCGGCTGCGCGACCGGGAGGCGAGGCTCATGACTGATCGCCTGTTTTCGGATCGCCGGGACGCGGGCCGGGTGCTCGCGGGGCTCCTCGGCCACTACCGCGGGCTGCCCGACGTCGTCGTCCTCGCCCTGCCGCGCGGGGGCGTGCCGGTGGCGTACGAGGTGGCGACCGGCCTGGGCCACCCGCTCGACCTGCTCCTGGTCCGCAAGCTCGGCACGCCCGGCCGTGAGGAGCTCGCCATGGGGGCGATCGCCGGCGGCGGGGTGATCGTGCTCGACGAGGACGTCGTCCGGGGGCTCGGCATCCAGTCCGACACGGTCCGGCAGGTCGCCGAGCGGGAGGCCCGCGAGCTGGCGAGGCGGGAGCGGGCCTACCGGGGCGACACGCCCGCCACGGATCTGAGCGGCAAGATCGTGATCATGGTGGACGACGGGCTGGCGACCGGGGCGAGCATGCGCGCCGCCGTACGCGCCGTCCGGCAGCGGGGGCCGGCCCGGATCGTGGTCGCCGTGCCGGCCGCGCCGGAGTCCACCTGCCAGGAGCTGTCCACCCTGGTGGACGAGGTCGTCTGCGCGACCACGCCCACGCCCTTCTTCTCCGTGGGGGAGACGTACTGGAACTTCACCCAGACCGCCGACGAGGAGGTGCGCAGGCTCCTCCGCGCGGCGGCCTCGGCGCGGGCCTGGACCCCGCCCGCCCGGACCGACCTCGCGATCCTGCGCTCGGAGCTCGTGCCCGCACAGGACGGCGTGCCCTCGGACGAGGTGCTGTTCGACATCGTCGGCGACGCGCGGTTCGTGCTGATCGGCGAGGCGTCGCACGGCACCCACGAGTTCTACGCCGCGCGCGCCCGCATGACGCGGCGGCTCATCGAGGAGAAGGGCTTCGTCGCCGTGGCGGTGGAGGCCGACTGGCCCGACGCGTACCGGGTGAACCGGTACGTACGGGGGCGCGGCGACGACGCGACCGCCGAGGAGGCGCTCCGCGGCTTCCAGCGCTTCCCGGGGTGGATGTGGCGGAACGCCGACGTGCTGGAGTTCGCCGGGTGGCTGCGCGAGCACAACGAGCGGCTCGACGAGCGGGCGCGGGCCGGGTTCTACGGGCTCGACCTCTATAGCCTGCACCGGTCCGCCGACGAGGTCGTCGCGTACCTGGAGAGGGTGGACCCGGGCGCCGCGGAACGGGCCCGCGACCGCTACTCCTGCTTCGACCACAGCGAAGGCGACGACGGGCAGGCGTACGGCTTCGCCGCCGCCTTCGGCGCGGGGGAGTCGTGCGAGCGGCGGGTGATCGACCAGCTCGTCGACCTCCAGCGCAACGCGCTGCGCTACCAGCGGGCACAGGGACTGCTCGGTGAGGACGAGTTCTTCCACGCCGAGCGGAACGCCGCCGTGGTGGCGGCCGCGGAGCGGTACTACCGCACGATGTTCGGCGGCCGGGTGTCGTCGTGGAACCTGCGCGACCGGCACATGGCCGACACCCTGTTCGCGCTGGCCGAGCACCTCGGCTGGCAGCGCGGCGAGCCGGCGAGGATCGTGGTGTGGGCGCACAACTCCCACCTCGGCGACGCGTGGGCGACGGAGATGGGCGCGCGCGGCGAGCTCAGCCTCGGCCGGCTGGTGCGCGAGCACAACCCGGAGGACTGCCGGCTCATCGGCTTCACCACCTACACCGGCACCGTCACGGCGGCCGACGGCTGGGGCGGCCCGGCCGAGCGGAAGAACGTGCGCCCGGCGCTGCCCGATTCGGTCGAGGAGCTGTTCCACGAGGTCGGGCACAAGGAGTTCCTGGTCGACTTCACGCATTCGGCAGACGCGGCGGACCTGCTGCGCAGGGCGCTGCTCGAACGGGCCATCGGCGTCGTCTACCGTCCGGCCACCGAGCGGCAGAGCCACTACTTCCAGACCCGCCTGCCCGACCAGTTCGACGCGGTGATCCACATCGACGAGACCGGCGCGCTTGAGCCCCTGGAGCGCACGGCCCGCTGGGAGCGCGGAGAGGTCCCCGAGACCTACCCGGTGGCGGTCTGAGGTCCGGACGGCGCCCGCCCGGCCATGGCCGGCGCCGAACCGGCCGGGCACGTGCGGATCGGCTACGCCCGCGCCACCACCCGGCCCGAGCCTGGCCGAGCAGCTGCGCACGGCCGGCATCGGCCTGGAGTTCCTCACCGGTGAGCTGCAGGGCTCCCACGACCCCGACCAAAGGCTCCGCTCGCTTCGACTGCCAGTTGGCAGTAACCCTGCCCCGGCTCGCTAACGTCACCGGCCGTTCGGTTGCTGCTCATCCGGTTCCCCGGAGCCCTTGCCGTCCATGAACTGGTCGATGTCCGGCCGCATGGCTTTGAGAAAGCACTCGACGAGGGCGTCGGCATACTCAGGGGTGAGCGGGCCGGAGCGGAACAGCCAGCGCTGGTAGAGGGGCGCGTACAGCAGCTCGAGCGCCAGGTCGAGGTCGGCATCGGCGGCGAGCTGCCCGGCTCGCTGCGCGCTGCGCAGCCGGGCCTTCTTGGCCTCGTCCACCGGGCCGGCCAGCTTGGCGCGGTACTGGGCGGCCAGGGCGGGGTCGTTGATGATCTCGGTGTTGAGCGCGCGGATCGGGGCCTCGAACGCAGGGTCGGCGAACTCGGCCACCGTCGCCCGCATCACCATCTTGAGGTCGGCCTCCAGATCGCCGGTGTCGGGCAGCGCCATGCTCCGCTCCGGCCCGTCCTCGCTGAGCACCAGGAAGGCGTCCAAGACCACCGCGCCCTTCGAGGGCCACCAGCGGTAGATGGTCTGTTTCCCCACGCCGGCCCGGGCCGCGATGGCCTCGATGGACAGCTTGGCGTACCCCACCTCGGAGACCAGCTCGCGGGCCGCGGTGAGGATGGCCTGCCGGGAGCGCTCACTGCGGCGGGCGGGATTGGGCTGCTTGGCCATGTCCCGGATCGTATCACGGTTATAAGACGAGACGTTCCGTCTTGACATTGCCGCGAAGCGAGACGTACCGTCTTGCCTCGTTGTAGTGGACCAAGCAAGAGGGGGTGGAGCCCATGACCCGGGTGTGGTTCATCACGGGCGCGTCACGAGGACTGGGCCGGGCGTTCGCAGAGGCGGCGCTGCAGGCGGGCGACCGGGTGGTCGGGGCCGCGCGCAACGTCGAACCGCTCGCCGACCTGGCCCGGCAATATCCCGACGACCTGGTACGGCTGCCGCTCGACGTCACCGACCGCGCGGCCGTGTTCGCGGCCGCGGAGCGGGCGGTCGCGGCCTTCGGCAGGCTCGACATCGTGGTCAACAACGCCGGCGCCATGCTCCTGGGCATGCTGGAGGAGGCGACGGAGGAGCGGATCAGAGCCCACTTCGACGTCAACCTGTTCGGCGCGATCTGGGTCACCCAGGCCGTGCTGCCGTACCTGCGGGCCCAGGGCGGCGGGCGCATCCTCCAGGTCACCACGATGGGCACCGGCGGGGGTTTCCCGATGGTCGGCCTGTACGCGGCCGGCAAGTCGGCGCTCGACTCGGTGAGCGAGGCCGTGGCGATGGAGGCCGAGCAGTTCGGCGTCAAGCTCACCATCGTCCAGATGGGCGGCTACGACACCGGCCTGTTCACCACGGGCACCACGATGACGACACCCGACCCGCACTACCAGGAGCTGCGCGCAAAGTTGATCGAGATGTGGGGCGACGACGCCGGTCCCGCCCCGGACACCGCCGCTCCCGTGATTATGGAGCTGGTGGACCTGCCGGAGCCGCCGCGGCGGCTCATCGTCGGCGCCGCGTCCTACGACATCGTCCAGCAGGACCTTCAGGACCGTGTGGCGAAGTATCGCGCCTGGGAGCACCTCAGCCGCAAGGCGCCCGGATGACGTTCACGCAGGACGAACGGCGTGGCGGCGAGGGTCACCCGGCGCCGGCCAGGGCAGGCGCGCACGTGATCGGCTACGAGATCGACCTTGGGCGTGGGGGGCTCGGTCGTTCCTCTTGGCAGCGGGCCGGCAGCGCGGCATGCACCCGAGGCTCGGAGCGATTTGCCGGACCGGCAACACGATTCGCGGCGGTGTCACGGTCCGGTGGATGATCCACGCAGGAACCACCAGGAGTTTTGGAGGATCGATGGCGCAGCCCGCTCCCGCCGCGGCGGTCACACATCGTCTGGTCTCGTCTCCCGCCGGTCGCATCCACGTGGTGGAGCAGGGCTCAGGGCCGCTGGTGCTGCTGGTGCACGGGTTCCCCGAGTCCTGGTACTCCTGGCGCCACCAGCTGCCGGTGCTGGCCGCGGCCGGCTACCGGGCCGTCGCCCTGGACGTCCGGGGCTACGGCCGCTCCTCCAAGCCCGGGGACGTGGCCGCGTACCGGATGCTGGAGCTGGTCGAGGACAACGTCGCCGTCGTGCACGCCCTGGGCGAGCGGACCGCGGTGATCGTGGGCCACGACTGGGGCGCGACCATCGCCGCGAACTCCGCCCTCGTGAGGCCCGAGGTCTTCCGAGCGGTCGGGTTGCTGAGCGTGCCGTACGCCCCGCGCGGCGGGCCGCGTCCCAGCGAGGTGTTCGCGCGGATGGGCGGAGAGGAGGAGTTCTACGTCGGCTACTTCCAGGAGCCCGGCCGGGCCGAGGCGGAGATCGAGCCGGACGTCCGCGGCTGGCTCGCCGGCTTCTACGCCGCCCTGTCCGCCGACACCATGCCGCCCGCCGGCGCCCCGGACCCGCACTTCGTGTCCAGGGGCGGAAGGTTGCGCGACCGCTTCCCCGCCGGCCGGCTGCCCGCCTGGCTCGGTACGGACGATCTCGACGCCTATGCGGCGGAGTTCGAACGGACCGGCCTGACCGGGGCGCTGAACCGCTACCGGAACATGGACCGGGACTGGGAGGACCTCGCCGGCTTCGACGGTGCCCCCATCACGCAGCCGTCGCTGTTCGTCGGCGGCGCGCTGGACGCCTCCACCACCTGGATGGCCGACGCCGTCGCGGCCTACCCGGTCACCCTGCCGGGCCTGGTCTCCTCGCGCGTACTCGACGGCTGCGGCCACTGGATCCAGCAGGAACGCCGAGACGAGGTCAACGACATCCTCACCGGCTGGCTCGCCTCCCTGCCCGCCTGAACCGCCCACCTGAACCGCCCGCCTGAACGCATGAACGTCCGGGCCGGCCCACACGGGCCGGCCCGGACGTCATGTCATGCTCAGACCAGGTCGAACCGGTCGAGGTTCATCACCTTGTCCCACGCCCTGATGAAGTCCTTCACGAACTTCTCCTTGGCGTCGTCGCTCGCGTAGACCTCCGCGACCGCGCGCAGCTCGGAGTTCGCCCCGAAGACGAGGTCGGCCCGGGTGCCGGTCCACTTGACCTCGCCCGTGGCGGCGTCGCGCCCCTCGAACGTGGCCTGGTCCGCGGACGTCGACTTCCACTCCGTGCCCAGGTCGAGCAGGTTGACGAAGAAGTCGTTGGTCAGGACCTCGGGGGTCTCGGTGAAGACGCCGAGCTTCGACTGCTGGTGGTTGGCGCCCAGGACGCGCAGGCCGCCGATGAGGACCGTCAGCTCGGGGGCGCTGAGGTTCAGCAGGTTCGCCCGGTCGATCAGCAGGTACTCGGCCGGCAGGCGGTTGCCCTTCCCGTAGTAGTTGCGGAAGCCGTCGACCGTCGGCTCGAGCGCGGCGAACGACTCGACGTCCGTCTGCTCCTGCGACGCGTCAACGCGACCCGGCGTGAAGGGGACCTCCACGTCGAAGCCCGCGTCCTTGGCGGCCTTCTCGACGGCGGCGCACCCGGCGAGCACGATCACGTCGGCGAACGAGACCTGCTTGCCACCGGTCTGGGCGGCGTTGAAGGACTGCTGGACGCCCTCCAGGGTGCGCAGCACGGTGGCCAGCTGGTCGGGGTCGTTGACCTCCCACCCGCTCTGCGGCTCCAGGCGGATGCGCGCGCCGTTGGCGCCGCCCCGCTTGTCGCTGCCGCGGAAGGACGCGGCCGACGCCCACGCGGTGGACACGAGCTGGGAGACCGACAGGCCCGAGGCGAGGATCTGGCCCTTGAGGGCGGCGATGTCGCCGGCGTCGACGAGCTCGTACGTCCGCTCCGGGAGCGGGTCCTGCCACAGGAGCACCTCGGACGGGACCTCCGGGCCGAGGTAGCGCGCGACCGGGCCCATGTCGCGGTGGGTCAGCTTGAACCACGCGCGGGCGAAGGCGTCCGCGAACTCGTCGGGGTTCTCCAGGAATCGCCGCGAGATCTGCTCGTAGATCGGGTCGAACCGGAGCGAGAGGTCGGTCGTCAGCATCGTCGGGGCGTGCCGCTTCGACGGGTCGTGGGCGTCGGGGACGGTGCCCGCCCCGGCGCCGTCCTTCGGCCGCCACTGGTTGGCGCCGGCGGGGCTCTTGAACAGCTCCCACTCGTAGGCGAAGAGGACCTCGAAGAAGCTGTTGTCCCACGTGGTCGGGGTGGGCGTCCAGATGACCTCGAGACCGCTGGTGATCGTGTCGCCGCCCTTGCCGGTGCCGTAGCTGTTCTTCCAGCCCAGGCCCTGCTGCTCGATGGGGGCGGCCTCGGGGTCGGCGCCGACGTTGTCGGCCGGGCCCGCGCCGTGGGTCTTGCCGAAGGTGTGACCACCCGCGATCAGGGCGACGGTCTCCTCGTCGTTCATCGCCATGCGGCGGAACGTCTCGCGGATGTCGCGGGCCGCGGCGATCGGGTCCGGGTTGCCGTTCGGGCCCTCCGGGTTGACGTAGATGAGGCCCATCTGGACCGCGGCGAGCGGGTTCTCCAGCTCACGGTCGCCGCTGTAGCGCTCGTCGCCGAGCCAGGTGGTCTCCGGGCCCCAGTAGACGTCGTCGTCGGGCTCCCAGGCGTCCACCCGGCCGCCGGCGAAGCCGAAGGTCTTGAAGCCCATCGACTCCAGGGCGACGTTGCCGGTGAGGATCAGGAGGTCGGCCCAGGAGATGTTCTTGCCGTACTTCTTCTTGACCGGCCACAGCAGCCGACGGGCCTTGTCGAGGTTCCCGTTGTCCGGCCAGCTGTTGAGCGGGGCGAAGCGCTGCTGGCCCGAGCCGGCGCCGCCGCGGCCGTCGCTGATCCGGTAGGTGCCCGCGCTGTGCCACGCCATCCGGATCATGAGCGGGCCGTAGTGGCCGAAGTCGGCCGGCCACCAGTCCTGCGAGGTCGTCAGCACCTCCGCGATGTCCCGCTTGACCGCTGCGAGGTCGAGGGACGAGAACGCCTCGGCGTAGTCGAAGTCCTCACCGAGGGGGTTGGCCACGGCGGGGTTCTTGGCGAGGATCTTCAGGTTGAGGCGCTCCGGCCACCACTGGTGGTTGGCGCTGCCCTGGGTCGGGTGCGGGGCGCGCGTGTGCGCGACCGGGCAGCCGCCTTCGCCCTCCGTCTTCGGGTCTACAACGATTGCGTCGTGGTTCTCAGTCAAGGCAATCCTTCTGAACTAGGCGATCATGGGGCTCAGGCAGTGCGGGCGGTGGAACAGCCGGGGCACAGTCCCCAGTAGATGACGTCGGCCTCGTCGATCGTGAAGCCGTGGTTGTCGGACGCGGTCAGGCACGGCGCCTCTCCGACCGCACAGTCGACGTCGGCGACGACACCACACGATCGGCACACGATGTGGTGGTGGTTGTCGCCGACGCGGCCCTCGAACCGGGCCGGGCTGCCGGCCGGTTCGATGCGGCGTACGAGTCCCGCCGCGGTGAGCGCGTGGAGAGCCTCGTACACGGCTTGCAGGGAGACGTGACCCACGCGATCGCGCACCCCGGAGGCGATCGCCTCCACGTCGAGGTGGTCACCGCCGCGGACGGTCTCGAGCAATGCGACGCGGGCGGCGGTCACCCGCAGGCCGGCCCCCCGCAGTTCCTCGGCGGTGGTCGGGTTCCTGGGCGCGATCATGGCGCTAAACCTATCGCTCCAAACACGACTAATTCAAGAGAACGAACAACCCAATTATATGGCCGCCTCAGGTGATGCCGGCGACACGGAGGACCGGCCCGAGCGCCGGCAGGTGACCCGGGACCCCTGTGGAGAGGTCCAAGGTCCCTGCCCGGCCGGTCCGGCGGCCGGGCAACGTTGGGTGAGTCCTGCGGTGTCACCTCACTATTCGGGGATCGAGAGCACATGTGCGAGTACTGCGGCTGCCAGGCCGTGACCGTGATCGGCGAACTGACCCGTGAGCACGATCTGGTGGTCGACCTGATCGGCGATGCGCGCACGGCGCACACCGCCGGCGACACGGAGACCATGGCCGTGATCGCCAGACGGATCGCCGAGGTGCTCGGCCCGCACACCGAGGTCGAGGAGCACGGCCTGTTCCCCGCCCTGGCGGACGAGTTCCCCGAGCAGATCGCAGGGCTGGAAGCGGAGCATCGGCGCGTCGAGGCCGTCCTCGGCGAGGCCGCGGGCGCCACGCCTGCCGATCCCGGCTGGCCGCTCAGACTGCTCGACGTCCTGAACCTGCTGCGCGCCCACATCCTCAAAGAGCAGGACGGCGTGTTTCCGGCGGCGTTGACCGGTCTGAGCACCGAGGAGTGGGAGGCCGTCGAGGCGGTCAGGGCCCGGGTCGGCACGCGTCCAGGCGTCATGCCGTGATCGGGAACGGCGGTGTGCCTCAAACGCGGGTACAGCCTCTCATCGGCTTGCGCAAAAGCCGGTCCAGGCGCGGCCTCCGGCGTACGCGCGGGGGTACCTACGCACCAGTCCGCGGTTCTCGGAGAGAGGAATCCCCCCATGACCACAATGACTGAGCACCATCAGCACACGGAGCACGATCACCGGCACGGCGCCGGGTGCGGCCACGTCGCGGTGCCGCACCGCGACCACGTGGACTACGTCCACGACGGCCACCTGCACCGGGTTCACGAGAACCATGTCGACGAGTGCGAAGCGGGCGGGCACGCCGTACACGACGCGCACGACCACGAGCACGGGCCGGGGTGCGGGCACGTGGCCGTGCCGCACGGCGACCACGTCGACTACATCCACGACGGGCACCGCCACGTCCACCACGACGGTCACTGGGATGACCACTGACCTCAGCCCCAGCCGGGACTCCCCGGCGGGGAGCGGACGATGCGACCGGCGCTCGCGGCGCCGCTGATCGCCGCGGCCGACCCGGCGGGCGGGGTCGACCTGGCGGCGGCGCGGACGCAGATGGCCCTGTCGCTCGGGTGGCACATCATCGTCGCGTGCCTGGGGGTGGGCATGCCCGCCCTGCTGCTGTTCACCGAGTGGCGGGGGCTGCGCCGGGGCGACGACGACTACCTTCGCCTCGCCCGGCGCTGGGCGAAGGCGGTGGCCGTCCTCTTCGCCGTCGGGGCCGTTTCCGGCACGATCCTCAGCTTCGAGATGGGCCTGCTGTGGCCGGGCCTGATGGGCGTGTACGGCCAGGTGATCGGGCTGCCGTTCGCGCTGGAGGGCATCGCGTTCTTCCTTGAGGCGATCTTCATCGGGATCTACCTCTTCGCGTGGGACCGGCTTTCGCCCCGGCTCCACCTGCTGAGCGGGGTGCCGGTGATGATCGCAGGGGTGGCCTCGGCGTTCTTCGTCGTCACGGCCAACGCGTGGATGAACCAGCCGCGCGGCTTCCGCCTGGAGGGCGGCCGCGTCACCCACGTGTCGCCCTGGGCGGCCATGTTCAACCCCGCCACCCCGCCGCAGACCATCCACATGATCATCGCGGCGTTCATGGTGTCGGGCTTCGTCACCGCCTCCGTCTATGCCGTGGCCCTGCTGCGCGGACGGTGGGACCGCTACCACCGCCTCGGCTTCCTGGTGCCCTTCACCGTCGCGGGGGCGCTCGCGCCCATCCAGATCCTGGTGGGCGACTACGCCGCGCGTTTTCTCGCCGATTACCAGCCCACCAAGCTCGCCGCCATGGAAGGACTGCCAAGGACCGGGCCGCACGCGCCGTTGAGCGTCGGCGGGATCTTCGTGGACGGCCGCCTGCGCTACGCGCTGGAGATCCCCAACGGACTGTCGCTGCTGGTCGGCTACAGCCCGGGCGCCGTCGTCCAGGGGCTGGACCGCACGCCGCGCGCCGACTGGCCGCCCGTCACGCCGGTCCACCTCTGCTTCGACGTCATGGTCGGCATCGGCGTCCTGCTCCTGCTGCTGGCGGCCTGGCTCGCCTTCAACTGGTGGCGGCGGCGCGAGATCCCGCGCTCCCGCCTGTTCCTGTGGCCGGCGGCCGCCTCCGGCGTGCTCGCCGTCCTCGCCGTCGAGGCGGGCTGGGTCGTGACCGAGCTCGGCCGTCAGCCGTGGGTCGTGTACGGCAAGCTGCGCACCGCCGACGCGGTCAACCCCGCGCCCAATCTGTGGGCGGGGTTCCTGCTGCTGGTCGCCGTCTACACGGTCCTCACGGTGTCGACCGTCTACGTGCTGCGGCTCATGGTCCGCGCCCGGCCGGTGGCCGCGCCGCAGGAACGGGAGACGGCCTGATGGAGGCGGCGCAGGTCCTGCTCGGGGTCATGTGGACCGGCCTGACCCTGTACGCGCTGCTCGGCGGGGCGGACTTCGGCGGCGGCCTGTGGGACCTGCTGGCCGGGGGCAGCCGGGCGGGCATGCCCCAGCGGCGGCTCATCGAGCACTCGCTCGGTCCGGTCTGGGAGGCCAACCACGTGTGGCTGATCTTCGTGCTCGTGGTGCTGTGGACCGGCTTCCCACCGGTCTTCGCGGCGGTGATGTCCACGCTCTACATCCCGCTCACGCTGGCCGCGTTCGGGATCATCGGCCGGGGGGCCGCGTTCGCGTTCCGCAAGAGCAGCACCGAGCTGTGGCAGCAGCGCCTGTTCGGCGGGGCCTTCGCGCTGTCGTCGGTGCTCACGCCGTTCTTCCTCGGCACGGTGGCCGGGGCCATCGCGTCCGGCCGGGTGCCGCCCGGCCTGGCCAGGGGAAACCTGGTGGGCGCGTGGGTCAACCCCACCTCGATGCTGGGCGGCGTCCTGGCGGTGACCGTCTGCGCCTACCTGGCCGCGGTCTACCTGTGCGACGACGCTGTGCGGTCCCGCCTGCCGGGGATGGCGGAGACCTTGCGGCGCAGGGCGCTGTCCGCGGCCGCCGTCACCGGTGTGGTCGCCCTCTGCGGCATCGGGGTGCTGTACGCCGACGCCCCCCGGCTGTTCACCGGCCTCACCCACCGCGCGCTGCCGCTCGTCCTGGCGAGCGCCGTGCTCGGCATCGCCTCCATCGCGCTGCTGTGGCTGCGGCGCTACCTGCTCGTACGCGGCACCGCCGCCCTGGCCGTGGCCGCGGTGATGGGGGGCTGGGCGGTGGCGCAGTATCCGCTCATGCTGCCGCCGGCCATGTCCTATCGGCAGGCGGCGGCGGAACCGGCGGTGATCACGGCGGTTCTCGCCGTCGCCGGGGCGGGCGCGCTGCTGGTGCTGCCGTCGATCGCGTGGCTGCTCGCCGTCCAGCACCGCCTGCCGTTCGAGCGCGGCACCCCCGGCTGAGCCGTGCCCTCTGAGTCATGCCCTCTGAGTCATGCCCTCTGAGCCGCCATGGGGGCGTCCCCACCTGCGGGGATAGGCTGGTGCAGGGGTCGGAGGATGCGTGATCTGCTGAGGGAGTCGCGCCGCCCCCACCGCGTGCGCGAGCACCCGTACGCCCCCTGGTTCGCCGTGGGCGCGGTGTGCATCGGCGCGTTCATGGGACAGCTGGACGCGAGCATCGTCACCCTGGCCTTCCCTGCGCTGGAACGGGAGTTCGGCGCCTCGCTGGCGGCCGTGCAGTGGGTGTCCCTGGGCTACCTGCTGGTGCTGGTCGCGTTGCTGGCCGGGGCCGGGAGGCTCGCTGACGTGGCGGGCCGCAAGCTCGTCTACCTCTACGGCTTCGTCGTGTTCACCGCCGCCTCGGCCGCCTGCGGGCTGGCGCCGTCCCTGGTGGTGCTGGTGGCCTGCCGGCTCGTGCAGGCGGCGGGTGCGGCGATGCTCCAGGCCAACAGCGTGGCCCTGGTCGTGTCGAGCCTCCCCCGGGCGCGGATGCGGACCGGGCTGGGCATGCAGGCGGCGGCCCAGGCGCTCGGCCTGGCCCTGGGGCCGGCCCTCGGCGGAGTGCTGGTCGCCACGGGGGGATGGCGGTGGGTGTTCTGGATCAACATGCCGGTCGGCTGCGTGGCCGTGATCGCCGGGCGTTACCTGCTGCCGCGCACGCGGCAACGGGGGAGGGGCGGCCGCTTCGACTGGCAAGGACTGGTCCTGCTCGCGGCCTCCACCAGCGCCCTGCTGCTCGCCGCCTCCGTGATCTCCGGCCTGGACCTGCCGTCCTGGTCGGTCCCCGTCCTGCTCGCCGTCGCCGCCGGGGCCGCGATCGGCTTCTGGCGGTGGGAGGCGCGGGTGCCGTCCGCGCTCATCGACACCGCCCTGCTCCGCAGCCGGGTCGTCACGGCGGGCCTCGCCGGAGCGCTGGGCGGCTACCTCGTGCTGTTCGGCCCGCTGGTGCTGATCCCGCAGATCCTCGTGGCCGGCGGGACCGGCGAACTGGTCGCCGGCCTGGTTCTGACGGCGCTGCCCGGGGGCTTCGCGGCCAGCGCCCTGATGGGCGACCACCTGCTGCCCCGCGCCTGGGGCGACCGGCGCAGGTGCGTCGCCGGTGCGGTGGCGGCGGCCGCCGGCTGCGCGCTGCTGGTCGTGGATCCCGTCAGCGAGGGCTGGGCCGGGGCCTGCCTGGCGCTGACGGGCGCCGGTCTCGGCCTGTTCGTGCCCGCCAACAACACCGTCGTCATGGCCGCCGTCCCCGAACGGGTATCCGCCACAGTCGGCGGCATGGTCAACATGGCACGCGGCATCGGCACGGCGCTCGGCATCGCCGCGGTGACCCTGGCCCTGCACCTCGCAGGGGCCTCCCACGAGGCGGGCGCCCGTGCCGCACCGGCCGTCCTGGCAGCGGTGGCGCTGCTGGCCGCCCTCACCGCTGCGGGCCGGGTGGTGCGGCCGGGGGACGGCCCCTACCCTGGTCGGTCATGACGATCGTGCGAAGGGGCGGGTCACGTGGGCGATGAGAATGCGGCGGCCCGGCTCCGGGAGATCTGCCTGAGCCTGCCGGAGGCCGCGGAGAAGCCGTTCGGGGGCCACACCGCGCCCTCGTACCGCGTCGGCGACAGGCTGTTCGCGATGACCAGTGAGGACGGGCGGTCGCTGACGTTCAAGGCCGGGCCGGGGGCGCAGGAGGCCCTCGTGGCCTCGGACCCGGAGCGCTTCTTCGTCCCGCCGTACGTCGGCCGCAACGGCTGGGTGGGCGCACGCCTGGACGCCGACCAGGACTGGGACGAGATCGCCGGGCTGATCGAGGACAGCTACCGGCTGATCGCGCCGAAACGGCTGGTCCGGCTTCTCGACGAACGGCCGACCGCTTAGCCGGCACCTCACAGCGGCGGGTAGGCGTTGGCGAGGAGCTGCTGGAACTGCGCGCCGAACCACTGCCCCGCCGGCGGGGCGTACGGCAGTGCCCCGCTGGGCACGTACCCGTTGGTCGCCTGGAAGTAGGTGGGATCGCACATCGGGTCGGGCCGGGTGCCGTCGGGAGCGGTGACGTTCACGCTCGAGCCGTCGGAGACGCCCGGCGGCTTGATCCACGCGTACGCGTCGATGCCGGCGGCGGGGATGGCCGTGGGCCGCGCGCCGAGCCCGGCGCCGGCCTGGTTGCACCAGTTGCCGACGCTGTAGCGGCGGTCCGTCCGGGATTCGTCGACGAACCGGTTCACGTCACCGGAGGTGCTCGTGCGGGCCGGGCGATACGGGCCGCCCCAGCCGCTGCGCGAGGTGTCGATCACCATGCCGATGTCGGACCCGAAGCCGGCCGCGATGAGCCGCTGCCGGAACGCCTGGGCGAAGGACAGCTCGTCCACGTAGTCGTTTCCGGCCACCCACCGCGAGCTCTTCACCGGCAGGCCCATGTGGGTGTTGTAGTACGGCTCGACGAGGGCGCCGTAGCCGGCGACGTTCACCGTGAAGCCGTGCACGAGCGACGGTCCTCCTCCGGTCGCGCCCACGATGCTCGCGAGCAGGCCGGCGGCCCGGCCGAAGTTGTCCGGATGGCCGACGACGCCGTGGTGGGAGGCGTCGAGGTAGACGTACACGTTGGGGATGGCGTGCAGCCGGGTCACCGCGTACCGCACCGCGGCGGGGTAGGCGCCGCTCGCCTGTACGGCGGAGCAGCGGGAGGTGGCGGCGGGCAGGAGCAGCCCGGGCAGGAAATCGGGTTCGACGATCGCCACGATGCGCAACCGCTGGTAGGCCGGGTCGGCCAGGATCCCGGCGATCGGATCGACGTACTCGGTCTGGTAGCGGTTCAGGCCGTCGGACGTCACGCTGAAGTCCCCGTTGGAGACCAGGTGGGTGCAGTTCCGGTCGGGCAGGTCGTTCAGCACGATCTGGATCGTGAGGGGGGCCGGGTCGAAGGCGTCCTGCAGGACGGCCTCGTTCAGATGCGCGCGCAGCCCGGGGGAGGAGGCGGTGCCCTCGATGAGGGAGACGCGGTCGAGCCAGACCCCGGTCGGCTGGTTGGCCACCGCCGCACCGCCGGGCTCGGCCGCGGCCGACGCCGACCACCAGGGATCGACGTAGCGCCCGGCGGCCACGTAGGGATTGTCGACGCGGGTGTCCGCGGCGGCCGGGGCGCTTGTGAGGAGCGCCGTGACCGGCAGGAGGATCACCGCCGCGACCATCGCCATGAGACGCGTGCCCAGCCGCACCGCCATGCCGTGCCTCCTCGATGCGTGGGACCTTCGTCACCACGCACGATTCACCGGCCTGGCGGGCGCGTACAGCGCCGGATCGCACCGCGCGTCACACGCGTGGCCGCGCCGGGGGCGGTCACCCGCTCTCATCTCGGCGAACGCCGCGCCGCCCGATGCCGCCCGATGCCGCCGCACGCTGCGTTCCCTGAAAGCTTCAGCCGCCTTGAAGCTTCAGGCGAGACGCCTTGGAGGTCGTCATCGCGCCGGGGCCGCCGGCTCCGTGACGCGGGCGCCGGTCATGACGAGGCCCAGGCAGACCAGGGCCGCGATCGCCACCGCCGCCAGCATGACGGGGTAGGAGAGCCACGACGACAGGGTGGCCAGCACGGTGGGGAGCAGGAAGCCCGCGTAGGCGAGCGTGTAGTAGACGCCGGTCAGGCCGGCCAGGTCGTCGGGGCCTGCCATGCGCTGTATCTCCAGCAGCCCGGAGACCACCGCGATGCCGTATCCGGCGCCCAGGGCGGCCGCGGTGACGGCCGCGAGCCACGGCGACAGCAGCACCGCGTTCGCCGCGCACAGCGCCGCGCCGAGGAGCATCACCGCCATCGCCGCCACCGGTGCCCGTCCCGTACGGGTTCCCGCCTCGCCGTTTCCCGTATCACCGTGCAACCACCTGGCCACGGGCTGCACGGCCGCGCCCGTGCCCAGGGTCAGCACGGTCAGCCCGGTCGCGTACGCCAGTCCCCAGTCCCCGACGCGGAAGCCGACCAGCTGGGGCATGACCGCGTACGCCAGTCCGGCCGCGCCGAACACCCACGGCGCCATCGGCAGGACCACGAGCCTGAACCGCCTGCGGGCCGGCGCGGGGACACGCAGGTCGTTCACCAGTGCCGTGAGGAGTTCCCGGACCGAACCCGTCGCGTGCGCGAGCGGCGGCCGCGTCTCCGGCACCCACAGGAGCAGCACGGGGATCGCCGCGGTGAGAAGAAGGTGGACGGCGTACGGGGTCACCATGGGCCACGGCCCCCACTGGGCCAGCACGCCCGCGACACCCGCGCCGAGGCCGAATCCCGCCGTCTGGCACAGTGAGGCGCGGCGTGCCGCGAGCCCGCCGTCCGCCCCGCTCGACAGCTCCTTCACCCAGCTGCTGCCCACCGACATGGCGATGCCGACGGCGAAACCGGTGATCAGCCGGCCCGCGTAGATGGGCCAGGCGCTCTGGCCGCCGAAGCAGAGCACCAGGCTCGCGACGGCCGAGGCGACGGTGCCGGCCACCAGTACGGGACGTCGCCCGCGCCGGTCGGAGATCGGCCCGGCGAGCAGGAGCCCCGGCACGAGCCCGACGACGTACGCGCCGAGGAAGGCGTCGACGCTGAGCGTGGAGTAGCCGCCCAGCCGGCGGTACATCAGCAGCAGCGGGGTGAACTGGTTGCCGCCCCAGCCACAGGCGAACATCGCCGCGGCGACGGTCCGCCAGGAGTCCGGCTTGAGTGCGGTGGCAGCAGGCGAGGGGGCGGCCTGCCGGGGTTCCGGCATCCGCTGGGTTTCGGGCATGGGAGGGTCAGACCTTCGCGAGGAGTGTGCGTGAAAAGGCGCGGGTCAGCGGTCGTCGCGGCCGGTCGCGTACGGCGAGCCGTGCGTCGCGGTGAGATGACCGAGCAGGGCCGAGGCGAAGGCGGCGCTGTCGCCGCCGAGGAGGTGGCCGAGGAGGGCCTCGTGCTCGTCGGCCAGCAGGGACAGCCGCTCCGGCCGCGGGCGCAGCGCGGAGATGCTCATCCGCCGCTGCCGGTCGCCGAGGGTGGCGTAGAACCGGCTGGCCAGCCGGTTTCCCGACGCCTCGACGATGCACCGGTGGAACGCCTCGTCCGCGTCGGCGAACCGGCCGACGTCCGCGGCGTCGGCGAGAGCCCGCTGACGCCGCAGCAGTTCCCGCATCTTCTCGTGGTGATCGCCGCGCAGGCCGGTTCGCGCGATGCGCTCCGCGGCGGACCGCTCGAGGGCCAGCCGCAGCTCCAGGACGTCCGCGGCCTCTCCCGGCGGCACCGGCACCACCACCGCGCCGCGCTTGGGGTGGAGCGCCAGCAGTTCCTCCGACTCCAGGCGCAGGAACGCCTCCCGGACGGGCGTCCTGCTCACGCGTACCCGCTCGGCGATCTCACCCTCGCTGATGAGGCTGCCACCCGGCAGCTCGCCGGAGAGGATCAGCTCCTTGGTCACCGCGTACGCGGTGTGGGCGGCGGACGGACGCTTCGCGGGATCGGCCATGCGAGGAGCGTAGCAGCTATAGATACAAGCTTGTATCTATGGGTGGTTGAGGAGGAGCCCATGCCACCTCGCGGTTGTCCCTGTTGCGGCGGACCCGCGGGCGTGTTACCACTACCTCACGCCGGTGCGCTGTCGGGCAGGACCGTACGGGCGGCTCTTCACTCATCCCTCGGTTGGAGACCCGCCATGTCCCTGCGGTACACGTGTAACGGGACCGGCGCTCAGCAGTGGACGGTGGGCTCGGACGGGACGATCCGGGCGCTGGGCAAGTGCCTGGACGCGACCGGGCCGAGTTCGGCCGACGGCACCCCGCTGCAGATCTGGGACTGCTTCGCCGACGCCAACCAGCGGTGGACGCTGCCTGGCGGCGGCACCACGCCCCCGCCGAACCCCGGCAGGCTGCCCGGCGCGCCGTACCTCTACATGGGCTGGGGCAACCCGCCCAGCGCCACCTCGGTGATGAGCGCGACCGGGGTCAAGTCGTTCACGATGGCGTTCATCCTCTCCGGGGGCGGATGCACGCTGATGTGGGACGGCTCGCGCCCGCTGACCGGCGGCGTGGACGCGCAGACGATCTCGGCCGTCAAGGCAGCGGGCGGCAGCGTGCAGGTCTCCTTCGGCGGCTGGTCGGGCAACAAGCTCGGCCCCAACTGCTCGTCGGCCTCCGCCTTCGCGGGCGCGGTGCAGCAGGTCGTCAACGCCGTCGGGCCCGCCGTCGTCGACTTCGACATCGAGAACACCGACGAGTTCTCCAACTACACGGTGCAGGACCGCATCCTCGGCGGACTGAAGATCGTCAAGCAGAACAACCCGAACGTCAAGGTGGTGCTCACCTTCGGGACCGGCACGAGCGGCCCCGGCGCCGACGGCATCCGCCTGATCAACCAGTCGAAGGCGCTGGGTGTGAACGTCGACAACTACACGATCATGCCGTTCGACTTCGGCGGCGGCGCGAACATGTACCAGAGCACCGTGAACGCCTCCGAGGGCCTGAAGAACGCCCTCAAGAGCGCCTGGGGCTGGACCGACGCCCAGGCGTACGCCCACATGGGCATCTCGGGCATGAACGGCCTGTCCGACCAGCAGGAGCAGACATCCGTGGCCACCTGGACCCAGATCCGCGACTGGGCCCTGTCGAAGGGCCTCACGCGCCTGGCGTTCTGGTCGGTCAACCGCGACCGGCCGTGCCCGGGCGGCGGCGTGCAGGAGACCTGCAGCGGGGTGTCCCAGAACAACTGGGACTTCACCCGCATCACAGCCGGCTTCTGACCGATTCCCCGGTCCGTCCTCGTCTCGCGGGTCGTGCTCTCCCGGCACGATCCGCGGGACCTTGAGAGGAGGTTAGGCTTACCTAAGCATCTGACGAAGGGAACCCTTATGGCGACGACCGAACCGGCCCGGCGCGCACCCCAGGTGAACACCGGCGTGGTGGAGCGTACCGAGCGGCTGACCCCGCACATGATCCGGGTGGTGCTCGGTGGTGAGGGACTCGCCGGGTTCGGCGCGGGCGAGTTCACCGACCACTACGTGAAGCTGCTGTTCCCGCTGCCGGGAGTGGCCTATCCGGAGCCGTTCGACATGGCGGTGATCCGTGCCGAGCTGCCGCGCGACCAGTGGCCGAAGACGCGGACGTACACGGTCCGGTCCTGGGACCCGAGGGCGCGGGAACTGGTCATCGACTTCGTCTACCACGGGGACGAGGGACTGGCCGGTCCCTGGGCGCTGCGGGCCCGGCCGGGCGACGTGATCCGCTTCTTGGGCCCCGGGGGGGCGTACGCGCCGAGCGCTGAGGCGGACTGGCACCTGCTGGCCGGGGACGAGAGCGCGCTCCCTGCGATCGGCGCGGCCCTGGAGCGGCTCCCCGCCGGGGCGCCCGCCCGGGTGTTCGTGGAGGTGGAGGACTCGGAGGAGGAGCAGAAGCTGCCGACGTCGGGCGACGCGGAGATCGTGTGGCTGCACCGCCGCGGCGCGCCGGTGGGCGAGGCCCTGGTGCGGGCGGTGCGGGAGCTGGAGTTCCCCGAGGGCGTCGTGCACGCCTTCGTCCACGGAGAGGCGACCTTCGTCAAGGAGCTGCGGCGATACCTGCGCGTGGAGCGCGGCCTGCCGCTGGAGCGGTTGTCGATCTCCGGCTACTGGCGGCGGGGTCGGGACGAGGACGGCTGGCAGTCCTCCAAGCGTGAGTGGAACAGCCGCATCGAGGAAGAGGAGTCCGCGGCCCTCGGCGGCTGAGACCCCGACCATTCGCGCGGGCGGTTTTAGATCCGCGTTATGCGCCCGCGGCTATGGTGACGCCCGACGACGTCTCGGGGAGCGGTCTCGGGAGTGCCCATGTCACAGCGGAAGGTGAAGCGCGTGCGCGCCGCCGTGCGGCGCGAGGAGGCCAGGCGGCGCGAGGAGCGCAGGCGGCTGACGCGAAGGATCACGTACGCCGCCGTCGCCGTCGTGGCGGTGGTGGCCGTCGCGACGGGAGTGCTGGTCTTCATCACGGCCAGAGTGCCGGACACGGCGACGCCCGTCGCGAACGCCTCGCCGCATCCGTCCTCCTCGGCCACAGGAGCGGCCACAGGAGCGGTCACGGGAGCGGCGACGAGCTTGGCCCCGCCGTCGGCGCCCGCCTCGTCCGTGTCGCCGTCCGTCGGCGCGTCACCCAAGGCGACGGCGTCCAGCCGTTGACGCGGCCGGACGCCAGGTCCGGGGCGGTGACCGGGCGAACAGGCCGCGGTTCGCCGCGCCCGGGCCGGGGTTCGCCGCGCCGGCCTGCTCCTGTCCGCGCGTGGACGGTCGACCCGGCCTACCCGACGACGCCGGAGACGCTGGGCGGCCAGATGTCGACGTTCAGGAGCCGGTGCACGTAGAAGTAGGCCACGAGCTGACTGCGGTTGCTGCAGGCGAACTGGACGAGCAGCTTGCTGATCCGCTCCGCCACCGTGTACCGGCTGAGGTGCATCTCGCGGGCGATCCTCGTCGTCGTGTAGCCCCTGGCCAGCATGACGATCAGCCACCTGTCGCGATCATTGATCAGGCCGTCGGAAACAAGGTCCATGTGCAGTCCCGGGATCGCCGTTCGACTGAAGGGAGCCTGGTGGGGGTCCCTTTGCGGCGACCCTAGAAAGGGGAGCTTAACGATCGGTATGGCCTGACCATGGCCCCGGTTACGGCCCTCCTGGCCACGCCGGTAGCCCACGTTTGTGGGGTTGTGTTACCTGCTCGTCCCCTGTTCATACTCGACCTGCGACGCGTTCCGGTCAGGCCGGGTACGAGCGGAGAGCCGCTCACATCGCTCAGGAGCACACCGACAGCGGGAGGGCGAAGTGAAGGGCAGGCTGTGTTGAGAGATGTCGTGACGGCCGTGGGGCTCACCAAACGCTATAGGGGCAGCGAGAGCCCGGCGGTGGACGATGTCTCCTTCGAGATCGCCCAGGGGGAGACCGTCGGGCTCCTGGGCCCCAACGGCGCCGGCAAGACGACCCTGATCAAGATGATCTGCGGAGTCACCACCCCAACCTCCGGTGAGATCCGGGTCTTCGACGCCGATCCGGTGCGCCAGCCCGTGCTCGCGAAGAGCGGCATCGGGGCGATGCACCAGACCGGTCCGTTCGACATGATGCTGCCGGCGCTCGACAACCTGCGGATCGCCGCCCGGTTCCGCGGGCTGCGGTGGCGCGACGTGCGGCCGTGGGCGTTGGAGGTGGCGGACTTCCTCGGTCTCACCGGGGCGATGCAGCGCCTGGTCTTCCAGATGTCGGGCGGTCAGCGGCAGCGGTTGCAGCTGGTGCGGGCGCTGCTCACCATCCCGCAGCTGCTCATCCTCGACGAGCCCTCGGCGGGCCTTGACGTCGCGGGGCGGCGTCAGGTCGAGCGCTTCGTGACCTGGCTGCGCGAGGAGCACGGCGTGACCGTGCTGTGGACCAGCCACCACATCGACGAACTGGAGCGCAACAGCCAGCGCGTCCTGGTCGTCGACCGGGGGAAGGTGCTGCGCTTCGCCAAACCGCGCGAGCTCGTGGAGGAGTTCGGCACCACCCACCTGCTGGTGACCGTCGAGGACCCCGCCTCCGGCGGCCTGGTGGCCGCCTGGGCGGAGTCCGCCGGGCTGCGGGCCAAGGCCGAGGACAACGAGGTGCGCATCGACGACGCGAAGGCGCGGGACGTGCTGCCGGAGCTGTCCCGCTACTGCCAGGACCACGCGATCGCGATCACCGGAGTGTCGACCGCCGTGGACTCGCTCGAGGAGGTCTTCCTCCGGATGACCGGGAACGAGGGGTGACCATGGCCGCCGGGCTGCAATTCCACAACGCGCCCCCCGCCAGGACCGCGAGGACGGCGGACCTGTCCGCGGTGCTCTACCGGGAGTACGCGCTGCTCGCCCGCAACCGGGTCTACCTCATCCTCGGCCTGGCGCCGATGCTGGTGTACCTGCTGCTGGTGAACACCTCGCTGAGCAACCTCGTCAGGGTCGTCGACTACAAGGGCGTCAACGTGGGGTTCGCGGTCTTCCTGCTCCCCATGACGCTGGCGATGTCGGTCGTCAGCGCGGCGGGCACGTCCGCCATGGCGGTGTTCCAGGAGGAGATGAGCGGGGTTGCGACGCAGCTCTGGTCGTACCCCATGCGCAGGTCGCGCTTCCTGCTCGGCAAGATGATCGCCGGGGTGTCCCTGGTGCTGGGGCAGACCCTGCTGGGCCTCGCCGTGGCGGCGATCATCTTCGACCTCCCGTTCGGCCTGGAGAACTGGTTCGGGCTGCTGACGGCGCTCATACTGTCGGCCCTGGCGCTCAACGGGCTCTACCTGGCGGCCGCGATCACGATCACCGACTACCAGGCCTTCATGGTGCTGTCGAACGTGTCGATGCCCGTGCTCGTCTTCAGCGCCCCGTCGATGTACACCACCGAGAGCATGCCCACGGTGCTGCAGTGGATCTCCGTGGTCAACCCGCTGACGTACGCGATCAACGGCATGCGGGACGCCGCGGTCTTCGGCGTCGGCGAGGCGTGGGTGGACCTGCTCGTGCTGGCGGTCATGGCGGTCGTCGGCTACGCCGTGGGCGGCCGGGCCCTGCTCAAGCGCGCCGGCAACATCTGAGCAGCACCATCCGACCGGGCCGGCCCGATCCGGCACCTCATCTCGACACCTGACCTCGGCACCTCACCTCGACCAGGGCAAGGGGACGATGCGGACAGACACCTCCTCCCACTCATGGATCCTCTCCCTTTCCGACCAGTCGAAGGTCCGGCTGCCGGGGACGGACCGCGCCCGGGACCCCGCCGCCTCGTTGGAGATGGCCGGCCACGCGGCGCGCAGGGCCGGGATCTCCCGGGTCGCGGACATCACGATGCTCGACACTCTCGGCATCCCGACGTTCCAGGCGGTAAGGCCCACGGCCCGGACCCTCGCGGTCTCCCAGGGGAAGGGCGTCACGCCCGACCTGGCGAAGCTGTCGGCCATGATGGAGGCCATCGAGCTCTGGCACGCGGAACAGCCCATGCGGCCGCTCACGACGGCCTCTCCCCGCGAGGTGGCCGGGGAGCTGGGCTACGACGTCCACGCTCTCCCGCTGTGCACGCCGACCCTGCTGCACGACGGCCTGCCGGTGGACTGGGTCGCCGCCAAGTCGCTGGCCGACGGATCGCGGGCCCTCGTCCCGAGGGACGTGGTGGAGTTCACCCTCGTCCGCAGGACTGGCTGGAACCCACCGGCGTTCTTCTCCTCGACGAACGGCCTGGCCAGCGGGAACACGCAGGCGGAGGCCATCCTGCACGCGTTGTACGAGGTGATCGAGCGGGACGCGGTGACGGCCTTCGTCACCGGCGGCGACCGGGGCGTCCGGATCGACCCGGCCTCGCTCGGGTCGCCGGTCGTCGACGACCTGTGCGTGACGATGGAGCGGGCCGGGGTCCGCCTGGAAGCGAGGTCCCTGACCTCGCCGACCGGGCTGCCGTGCTTCGTCGCCCGGATCACCTGCGACGACTATCCTCCGCCGTTCATGGGCTTCGGCTGCCACCTGAGCTCGGAGATCGCGCTCAGCCGCGCCCTCACCGAGGCCGCGCAGGCCAGGCTGGGCTATGTCTCGGGCGCGCGTGACGACCTGCGGCCCGACATCCAGGACGATCTGAGCGCCAAGCGCAGGCCGGAGCCGGCGGTGGAGGCCGGAGCGCCGATATCGCCGATGCACGCGCACGAGAGCCTGGTCGACGACCTGGAGGACGTGGTGAAACGGGCCGCGGTCGCCTTCTCCCACGCGCCCCTCGTCGTCGACCTGACGAGGGAGGACATCGGAGTGCCGGTCGTCAGGGTGCTGGCGCCGGGGAGCCGCGTGTGCCCGGAGGTGTTCTGATGAGCTCGCGGAACGTGGTCGTCTACGCCGGCCCGACGATCTCCCCTGACGAGGTCCTGAGCGTCGTGCCGCACGCGCGGGTACGGCCGCCCGTGGCCCGGGGCGACCTCCTCTCCGAGACCTGGAGCCCGGACGACACCGCGGTCATCATCGACGGCTACTACCGCGAGCGGCTGTCGGTGGGCCACAAGGAGATCCTCTGGCTGCTCGACGAGGGCGTGCACGTCATCGGGGCGGCCAGCATGGGCGCGTTGCGCGCGGCGGAGCTGAGCCCCTACGGCATGAACGGCGCAGGGACCGTGTTCGACATGTACGCCACGGGCGAGGTCGACGGGGACGACGAGGTCGCCGTGGTGCACGGACCGGCCGACCGGGGGTACCCCGCCGGGACGGTGGCGCTGGTCAACATCCGGTACGGCTGTCGCGAAGGGGCGCGGACGGGCCTGATCCCGGCGGCGGCCGGGGAGCGGATCGTGCGGGCCGCGAAGGCGCTGCCCTTCATGCGGCGGACCTGGCGCGAGCTGGACGCGGCGGTGGACCGGGACGACCGCGCCTGCCTCGCGACCCTGGAGCGGCTGATCGGCACGGGCGAGTGGGACGTCAAGCGGCTGGACGCGATGGCGGCGCTGCGGGCGGTCGGCGAGCGCCCCGGCGAGAGGTCCGCGACCTGGGCGGCCGACACGGCGCTGACGGGGATCACCCACTACGAGGCGCTCAAATGGCGGTCGAGGCGCGAGTACGCGCCGGGCAGGTGGATGACCGACCTCGACGTCGTGAACGCGGGGCGGCTGTTCGGCGACGACTACCCCCGCCTGCACGAGGAGGCGCTGACCGGCCTGCTGACGGACCTCGCCGGCGCGCGGAGCCTCGGCCTGGAGGCGTACGCCCGCGCCAGGCTCGGGGTCGCCGAGCCCGCCGCCCTGCCGCCCGTCCTCGCGTCGTGGCTCACGGAGACGGAGCTCGCCGCCCTCCCCGTCGCCGAGCAGCTCCGGCTGGTCATGGTGCGGGTCTGGCCGATCTGGCAGTCGGAGGACTGGAGGCCGGTCGTCCTGGAACGGGTCAGGGAGTCGGGCCACTGGCAGGAGTGGTCCGAGATCGTCGAGCGCGCCGACGAGACCGCGGAGCGGACCCGCGGCAGGCTCGCCATCCCGCCGCCGGAGATCTGCGCGAAGATCTTCCTGCGCCACTGGCACAGGAAGGGGACCTCGGCGGAGGTGGAGTTGGCCCGGCGGGGCTTCACCGGCATGCAGGAGCTGGGACACACCGTCAGGAGGTTCTTCGCCCTCGACGTCCAGAACGCGCGTGCCGCCGAGCGGCGAGCCGACGAGTGAGCGGAGCGGTGGGCCGAGGGACGAGGCCGCCCGCGTAGCGAATGAGGAGGAGAGCGCGACCATGAGCCGAGCGGCGAGCCGACGAGTGAGCGGAGCGGTGGGCCGAATCGGCGCCTGTGGTTCGCCTTCCGGGCCGCCGGAGCGCCCCGTGAGGAGAGGGTCATGACCGTGACCACGTCCGAGCAGCCGTTCGACCCGGCGGCCGCGCGGCATCGTCCGAACCCCCACCCGCTGTTCCACCGCATGCGCGAGCACGCGCCGGTCTACCGGTACGTGAGCCCGGCGAGCGGCCGGGTGCTGTGGTATCTGACGCGGTACGCCGACGTGCAGCGTGCGCTGCTCGACCCGGACGTCGGGCGTCAGCTCGACCGGCTGCCCCCCGACCTCGCCGCGCCGCACCGCCGGGCGGAGAGCCGCGACCCGCTGGCCATGCTGCGGCGCAACGTGTTCCACCTCGATCCGCCCGACCACACGCGCATACGCAGACTGATGGCGCCGGCCTTCGGCGCCCGTACGGTGGCCGTGCTGGAGCGGCACGTCCACCGGGTCGCCGGCGAACTGGTGGACGGCATGGCGGCCGCCGGAGGCGAGGCCGACCTGAACCGGGACCTGGCGCTGCCGCTGCCGATCCTGGTCGTCGCCGAGCTGCTCGGCCTGCCCTCCGAGGACCGCGCCCTGCTGCGCGGGTGGAGCGACGAGATCGTGGGCAGCGGGGACCCGTTCCGGGTGCGCCGCGCCGGCGTGGAGTTCATGGCGTACGCCAACGAGAGGATCGACGAGCGGCGGGCGCACCCGGGGGATGACCTGCTGTCCCGGCTCGCCGAGGCGGAGCGGGCCGGCGGGATCAGCCGCATGGAACTGATCTCCAGCGTGTTCCAGCTGCTGCTCGCCGGGGACGAGACGACGGTCAACCTGATCGGGAACGGGGTGCTGGAGCTGTTGCGGCACCCCCGCCAGCTGGAGCGGCTGCGCGCCCGACCGGAGCTGATCGGCTCGATGGTCGAGGAGACGCTGCGGTACAACGGCCCGGTCGGGCACTCCCGGCCGCTGTACGCCCTCGCCGACGTCGAGATCGGCGGCACCGTGATCCCTCGCGGTGACATCGTGGTGCCGGTGCTGCTGGCGGCCAACCGCGACCCGGCGGTCTTTCTCCGGCCGGACGTCTTCGACATCGGCCGCAGCCCGAACCGCCATCTGGGCTTCGGCCACGGCGTCCACTTCTGCCTCGGCGCGGCGCTGGCGCGGATGCAGGCGGCGGCCGCCGTCGGCGCGCTGGTGCGCCGCTTCCCCGGGATCGCCCTGGCGGTCGATCACGCCGACCTGGAGTGGACGCCCGACCTTTTCCTGCACGGCGTACGCCGCCTGCCCCTGCGGCTGCGCACTCGCCAGACACCTGTCAGACGCAGAAAGGAGCCGGCCCATGAGTGACCGACGGCGAGGCCTCGCGGGGTACGCGAACCTGTCCCGGATGGCCTTCGGGTACCAGTCCTCGCAGATCCTCTACGCGGCCGTCCGGCTCGGCCTGCCGGATCTGCTGGCGGAGGGGGCCGTGCCGGTCACGCGGCTCGCGGAGTCCACCGGGTCGGACCCGTACGCGTGGGCCGGCTGCTGCGCGCACTGGAGGTGCTGGGCGTGGCGGAAGAGGGGGAGCCCGGGTGCTTCGCGCTGACGGAGCAGGGGCAGCCGCTGCGTGCCGACCACCCGTGGTCGATGCGCTCCAGCCTCCTGCTGCTCGGCGACCCCGACACGTGGCGGGCGTGGGGGGCGCTGACCGACAGCGTGCGGACCGGTGAGGCGGCGTGGGACCACGTGCACGGCAGGCCGCTGTTCGACCACCTCGCCCGCCACCCGGAGCTGTCGGCGGTGTTCAACAGGGCGATGCGCGAGGGCACAGAACAGATCGCGCCCGCGCTCCCCAGGGCCTACGACTTCAGTGGCGCCCATACCGTGGTCGACGTCGGCGGCGGGAACGGCACGCTGCTGGCCGCGGTGCTGGCCGCCACCCCGGGCCTCAAGGGAATCCTGTTCGACACCGCCGAGGGGGTCGCGGGCGCCGCCGAGGAGTTGCGGCGGGCCCGGACTGTCCGACCGGTGCTCCATCGAGGCCGGCGACTTCTTCGAGGCCGTGCCCGAGGGCGACGTCATGCTGGTGAAGGGCGTCCTGCACGACTGGGACGACCGGCGCTGCACCGCTCTTCTGCGCAGTTGCCGCAGGTCGATCGCTGCGGACGGCCGTCTGCTCGTGCTGGAGCCGGTGATGCCGTCCAGCCTCGGCACGCCGGAGGCGGCCGGGGCCGTCATGAGCGACATCGCCATGCTCGTCTACACCGGCGGCCGGGAACGCGGCATGACCGAGTTCCGGGACCTGTTCGCCGCGGCCGGCTTCGAACTGGCCGAGGTCACGCCGCCGCTGGGGGGCTCGGAGGTCCGGGTCCTCGTCGCGAAGCCGGCCTGAGCTCCGCCCCCGGACCACGCTGTCAGCCGCCCTGCGACGCATTCACCTGGGTCCGCGCCGCTCGTTCTCGAGATGCCCCGAGGAGGTTTGTGACCGCCATGCCGGAGTGCGCGGCCGTCGCGAGCACCGGCGAACCGACCTCGGTGCGTTCGGCGGGGGACCCGGCGTTTGTGGAACATCGAGCGGGCGCGGGGCTTCGGCGGGCGTGCAGGATTCACGGGGGTCAGCTGGTCGCGGCGGCGAACCGCGAGCGCCGCCACGCGGCCAGGGCCGGGTACTGCCCGATCGCCTCCTCGCTGGTGAGGAGGGGCTCCGGCCGCCCGGTCAGCACCCGGGCGACCTCCGACCTGTCCGTCGCGGTGTCGCCGGAGATCAGCGTCTGGACGCCGAAGAACTCGGCGGCGAGCCGCTGGCTGCTCAGCTTCGCCTGGGCCAGGCGGGTGCGAATCTCGCGTTCGAACGCGTTCTGCTCCCGTCGCGGCGCACCGTCGCGGCCGGGCTGCTTCCCGGCCCGCTCTGTGATCCGCTCACTGTCCTGCTCGATCGCCATCCGCCAGGACCGCTCCGCCTCCGCCGCGAGAGCGGCCTGGAGCCCGCCGAACAGGGACGGCCCGATTCCGTGCCGTGCCAGCTCCTCGCGCAGCCTGAGCGCGCCGAGCGCGGCGACCGACATCCCGTGCGAGTGGACGGGGTTCACCGCGACGGCCGCGTCGCCGACGACGGCGAAACCGGCGGGCAGGCGCGCCCGTTCGAAGAAGCGCCTCCTGTTGACCGTGTCGCGGTACGGCCGGACGACACCGAGGGGTGTGGCCTCCGCCATGAGGTCCGCCACGATCGGGTCGCGCAGCGAGCGCGCGAAGGCCGCGAAGCCCTGCTCGTCCGTCGGCGGCTCGCCGCCCCGGGTGCCGGTCAGCGTGACGATCCACCGGCCGTCCTCGACGGGGAACAACGTCGCCCCCCGAGCAGGCTGCCCCTTCGCCGTCCCCGGGTGCAGCATGATCGCCGGGATCGCGGCGGCCAGGTCGCCGGGCGCCCGGTAGAGGCGCGTCGCGTAGGCCAGCCCGGTGGCGACGGACACCTCCTCGATGGCTCCGGCACCGAGCTCGGCGAGCCAGCGGGGCGACTTCGACCTGCGTCCCGTCGCGTCGACGACGAGGTCCGCGCGTACGGTCTCGGGCGGGGCGCCCTGCCGGCTGACCGAGACGCCGGTGATCCGGGCGGCGTCTCCGGTGAGCCCGAGCGCCCGCGCGTCCTCCCAGACCTCGACGTCGCCGCCGCCGAGCGCACGCCGCCGCACCACCTGGTCCAGCAGCCCGCGGGTGCAGGAGATCAGGTGGGCGTCGGTGTGGAGACGGCGGAACCAGCCGTCGGCGGAGTAGATGAGGGCGTCGCCGGGCAGGCCCCGCAGGTGCGCGCCGTTCGCGAGGAGGGCGTCGACCGTCCCGGGCAGCAACGCGTCCAGCGCCCGCGCGCCGCCGGCCACGAGCACGTGACTGTGGTGCGACTGCGGCACCCCCCGCCGGGGGCGCGGACCGGATGGATAACGGTCGCCTTCGACCAGGACCACCTCGTCCGCGTGCCCGGCGAGCACGGTGGCGGCGAGCACACCCGCGAGGCCACCGCCGAGGACGACCGCCCTGCTCATCGGAGGGCGGCCGGCGGACGCGTCACGACAGCGACTCTTCCTTGACCGCGGGCTCCTCGGCCGGGATCTCCTCGATGAGGCCCTGCTCGATCATGGTGCCGATGAACTCCTGGACGTCCGCCACGATGCGCTTGCTCATCGCGGAGTTGCTGCCGGCGAACTCGCGGGACAGCTTGAACATGACCGGCTCCCGTTCGCCGTCGCTCGCCACCAGCCTCCATATCCTGGAGCCGGTGTCGTTCAGGCTGTGGAAGTCGCCCGTCTCGGTGTTGTAGAGCGAGACGCCCTCCCCGGTCTCCTGCCAGATCACGGCCTCGCTGATCCGCAGTGACACGTTGACCTCCTCTATACCGGCGTGATGGGAAGTAACTCGCCGACCCTGACGGTGCCGCGCGAGGGGGGAACATAGGTCTTCCAGTCGTCGAAGACGGGATGGACGTCGTCGTTGACGACCAGGCGGGGTGTCGTCATCTCGCGCTCGTCGGCGGCGAGCTCCGAGCGGCTGACACCGGCCTCCATCCACAGCTGCGTGGCGACGCCGTGCCGCAGGATGCGGCACTGGTGGCGGCTGTTGCGCCGCAGGTCCCCCGACTCGGCCATGTGCGAGGCCCGGCATCCGCCGCCGCAGGACGCCTTGATGTAGCACTTCGCGCAGTCGGCGTGGTAGTCGCCGCCGAGCACGGTGCTGGTGCGCATCCCGCGCAGGAGCGGTCCCGCGAAGATCTCCGACAGCGGCTGCCGCCGTACGTTGCCCGCGTGGTGCGACCGTCCGGTGACGAGCTTGCACGGGTAGACGTCGCCGAGCGAGTTGATGTAGATCTCGTTGCCGCCCATCCCGCAGTTGGCCTTCACCGAACACGGCGTGATCGGCCTCGGGCCGTCCGGCAACAGCTTGCCGGCGGCTGGGGAGGTCCACGTGATCTGCTGGATCCGCATGTGGTCTTCCCAGCCGAAGTCGTACTCGTCGGTCTCGCCCCGGCCCAGGTCGTTGTGGTACATCAGCCGGATGCTGTGGACCTCGAGCCCCTCGGCGAACCTCGCGAAGTCCTCCAGCTCCTCGACGTTGTCGGAGGTGACGATGTGGTTGATCCGCGGCACCACACCGGCGTCGTTGAGCAGCTGCAGGGCGCGGTAGGTCCGGGCGAAGGAGCCGGCGCCGCGGGTGCGGTCGTGGGTCTCGGCCGTGCCGCCGTCGACGCTCACCGTGACCATGCCGAACAGCTCGGCGAACCGCTTGGCCTGCGCGGGCTTCCTGATCATCGTGGCGTTGGTGATGATGTTCGACCTCAGCCCGCTGTCGTTGGCGTGCTCCACGATCTGGAACAGGTCCTTGCGGAGCATCGGCTCGCCGCCGGTGAAGATCATGGTCTTGGCGCCGAAGGCGGCGACCTGGGAGACCAGATCGAGCGACTCGGCGGTGGTGAGCTCCCCGGGGAGGCACTTCTCGGAGGAGGCGTAGCAGTACGGGCAGCGGAGGTTGCAGCCGTCGGTGATCGCGTAATACACCTGGCGGAGCGCCGGCTCCATGATGCTGAGCTTCGGACGGTTCCCGTTGTAGTAGACGATGCAGTTCAAGATGAGCTTGGCGAGAATCCGATCGGTCTCGTCGTTCTCGCCGAGGGGGGCCGGCTCCGCGCCCGCCCGGGGACGGGCCAGGGCCGCCAGGACGGCGAACTCGCGCGCGTCGAGGACGATCCGGCCGCCCACCTGCGGGTTGAGGACCAGATACTTCTCGTCGTGCACGAAGTAGGTCAGGTCTGCCGGTACGTCGATCAACGAGCGGTTCCGGGCGAGTTTCCCAGGCATCATTCCCCTTTACGCTCTCAGCCGCAGGTGCGGCCCCAGACTCTGTGGGCGACGCGCGGCCGGAGCCGCACCCGCGAACCGTTCTGACTAGTCCGCTCCGGACCCGGAGCCCGACCAGGCCCCGCACAGGCACTGGCCCTGGACTGGCACGGTGTGGGCCTCCACCTCGGGCCGGGACCACTCGCCGCCGGCGCCGGCGTGCGCCAGCACGCTGGGCAGCGCGGCGGGAAGCTTGTCCTTGAGCGAGATGAGCAGGTCGACTTCCTCGCGGGTCAAGGTGGCGAACGCCTCCTCGACTTCGGCGGCCAGCGGGCTGTTCAGGATGCCGGCTTCACGCAGAGCTTCCCTCGGATCGAAGGCCATGCCTTCACCTCTCTGTCTGACGGGAATGCGGTGTATGTCGAGTATGTGCTGGTGGGAAGTGGGTGAGACAACCCCACAAACGTGGGCTAGCCGCGATGCCGGTGCGGCGGCGAGGCTCGTCAGGCCGTGGGGACGCCGTCCCCGAGCACCCGGGCCAGCAGGGTGTCCGGCTCCTCGGCGCGGTCGCCGCGCCAGGCGACGTGCTGGTCGGGCCGCACCAGCATCAGGGCGGCGCCGTACCGCTCTTCCAGCCCGGGCAGCGCGGACAGGTCGAGCACCCCCAGCGGCGCCGGCCGCCGGGCGGCGGCGTCCGCCAGCGGGCGGGTGTCCGCGCCCGTGGTCAGGCGGAGCAGGGTGAACCCGTCGCCGAGCGCGTCGTAGAGCGAACGGCCGTCCGGCAGCCAGGTGTGCGGCAGCCGGGCGCCGGGATGCGCCGACGGGGTGTAGGCCGCAAGCCCCGGCGCGGGCACCGGCCGGCCGTCCGGGACCACGACGGGGGAGTCCGGGTAGTCGTAGCCCAGCACCAGCCCCAGGCTGTGGAACTCGGTGTCCTTGACGACCAGACGGCGGGCGAGTTCGGCGCGCAGCGGCCTGCCCGCGACCGGGTCGTGCAGGTCCCCTGCGGCGAACGACGGCGCGAGGAACGCCTCCTGCTCGCCGGCTGCCGCGATCGTCCGCTCGGCCACCGGGCGGCGCTCCGGCTCGTAGCTGCCGAGCAGCGACTCCGGCGCCCAGCCCCCCAGCACGGCGGCGAGCTTCCAGCCGATGTTCACCGCGTCCCCGACGCAGGTGTTGAAGCCGTGCCCGCCCCACGGCGGGTTGAGGTGGGCGGCGTCGCCGACCAGGAAGACCCGCCGCCCGCGATAACGGTCGGCCAGCAGCATGCGGGCCGACCAGGGGTCGGTGGCCAGCACCTCGACGTCGATGTCGGCGCCCGCGAGGGCCCGCACCAGCCGGGCCGGGTCGGCCGGCTCGGCGGCCGGGTCCACGCCCTGGATGATCGCCCACCAGGTGCCGTCGAGGTCGAGGCGGCCCATGAGCCCGCCGCGCTCGGCGCCGATCACCCAGTAGTGCACGCCGACCGCGCACAACGGCCGCTCCCGCAGTGCCCGGCTGCGGAAGGTGACGCTCAGGTTCGGCAGCGCGCCGGAGGACCCCTCGTACCTCGCGCCGATCGCGGCGCGGCTGACGCCGCCGCCGCCGTCGCAGCCGAGCAGGTAACCGGCGGTGACGCGCCGGGTCTCCCCTCCAGGGCCCTCGATCACCGCCCTGACCTCGTCGTCGCCGTCGGCGATCCCGGTGACGCGCCACCCGATGAGCAGCCGTACGGCCGGCAGTTCGGCGGCGGCCTCGCGCAGCACCCGCTCGACGAGCGGCTGAGGCGCCTGCTGCCCCGCCTCGGCGTACTCCTCGCGGCGGGACGTGGTCAGGCCGAACGCCTCACGGAAGCGCGTGATCTCGTGCCCGAACAGGCCGGTGCAGAAGACGACGTCCTGCGCGTACGCGACCGGCAGCGGGCAGGCGGCGCGCAGCCGGTCGGCCAGGCCCCAGCGGCGCAGGTGCTCCATCGTGCGGACGCTGGTGGTCTTCGCGCGCGGTCGCAGCGTGTCCGGCGTGGCCCGGGGCTCGACGACGAGCACCTCGACGCCGCGCCGCCCGAGTTCGACGGCGGCGGCCAGGCCGCTCGGCCCGCCGCCCGCGACGAGGACGGGGACGTTCACGGCCGCTGATCGGGGCCGACGACGGGCGTGCGCAGCACCCCGAGCCGGTCGATCTCCACCTCGACCACGTCCCCCGGCCCCAGGAAGCGCGGCGGCTTGCGCACGTAGCCCACGCCCTCGGGCGTGCCGGTGGCGAGCACGTCGCCCGGTTCGAGGGTGAACGTACGGCTGATCCGCGACAGGAGTTCGCCGACGCTGAAGATCATGTCGCGCGTGTTCCCGTCCTGGACGGTCTCGCCGTTGACCCGGGTGCGCACGCGCAGCCCGTCGGCCAGGTCGCCGACCTCGTCGGCGGTCACCAGGGGGCCCATGGGTCCGCTGCGGTCGGCGTTCTTGCCCAGCGTCCACTGCGCGGTGAGCTTCTGCGCGGTGCGGGCGGTGAGGTCGTTGAAGGCGGCGTAGCCGAGCACGGCCGCCGCGGCGCTCGTCTCGTCGGCGTCGGTCAGCCGCCGCCCCACGACGGCGGCGACCTCGCCCTCCCAGTCCAGTCCGGGCTCGCCGGCCGGCACCGGAGCGGGTGTCCCGCCCGCCGTGAGGGACGCGGCCCAGCGCCCGAAGACGGTCGGATGCTCGGGCGGCGTGAAGCCGCCCTCGGCCGCGTGCGCCCGGTAGTTGAGCCCGATGCAGACCACCCGGGCCGACGGCGGCACCGGCGGGGCGAGATCGACGTGCGAGACCGGAAGCAGCCCGGTGTCCGTACGGCGGGCCTGCGGCAGCCAGTGATCGAGGTCGGCGTAGAAGTCGCCGACGTCGGCGATCGGGGTGACCCGGTCGCCGATCTGGACGGCGACGTCCACCCGCCGTCCCTCGCGAATCCCGACGAGCTTCACCGAGCCACCTCCAGCGGAACGAGCCGCACGTCGAACACGAAATCGGCGAACGGGCCGTCCAGCCCGTAGGACTCGCCCTCCCGGCGCATGACGGGCGTCACGATCAGTTCCTCCTTGACGGCGAACGCGGCGTCGGAAGCCAGGTACTCGTCGCCGGCGACGAAGACGTGCGTCGTCACCGGCCGGTGCCCCGGCGCCTCCACGCGGTAGTGGATGTGGGCCGGGCGCATCGGATGGCGGCCGAGCGCGCGCAGCAGCCCGCCGACCGGGCCGTCGGTGGGCACCGGGTAGCTGGACGGGACAACGCTGCGGAACCAGTACGCGCCGTCGGCCCCGGTGGTGAACAGGCCGCGCAGGTTGCCGGGTTGCTGCGCCGGGTCCTGGCTGTCGTAGTGCCCGGCGTCGTCGGCCTGCCAGATGTCGACGGTGGCCCCGGCGATCGGCGTCCCGCCCGTGTCGGTGACCCGCCCGCGCACCACCATGACCTGCCCCCGGCGGCGCTCGGGGCCCTCGGCGATCCACGCGCCGTTCTCGCGTGGGGGAGCGGGGGCGTGGAAGGGGCCCTCGACCGAGGACGGCGTCGCCTCGGCCGGGCCGGCGTGGTTGACCTCGTCGACCGCGGAGGTGAGGCCGAGCATGTCCGACAGCAGGATGAACTCGTTGCGCAGGTCGGTGCAGGTGTGCCCGGTGCGCACGAGGAAGTCGATCCCGGTCAGCCACTCGTCCTCGGTCGGCCGGGTCTCCCGCACGAACGCGTGCAGGTGCCGGACCAGCGAGGTCGTCAGCTCGCGCAGTCGCGGGTCGGCTCCGCCGATCTGGCCGAGCACGGCGGACAGCAGGGCGTCGAGACGGTCCTCCCGGACGCCGTCCTCATCGGTCATGCGGGTCTCCTGTCGAAAGGATGCGGTAGAGGTCGCGCTCCGGGCAGGCCCGGCTCAAATGTGCAGCCGCTCGCGGAGGAACGCGATCGTGCGGTCCAGTGCGTCGCGGGCCGTCTCGCGGGCTGTCTCGCGGGCCGCCTCGGGGGCGCCGAGCCACATGTGGTCCGCGCCGTCGTAGACGTGCAGGTCCACCTCGGCGCCTGCGGCGCGCAACTCGTCGCGCAGCCGCTCGCTCTGCGCGCAGGCGATCATCCGGTCGGACCGGCCGTGCAGCAGCAGGAACGGCGGCGCGCCGGGGGAGACGTGGGTGACCGGGCTCGCCAGGGCCGCCGCGTCCGGAACGGACGGCACGGGGGCCCCGAGCAGCAGGGCCTCCCGCGACGCGGGGTCCGCCGGGTCGGCACCGATGCCGGCCGCGACCGTACGCAGGTCGCTCGGCGCATACCACGCGGCGACGGCGGCCACCGCGCTGGACGGCCCCGTCACCCCGACACCGCCCTCCAGCGTGGGGTCGCCGGGGGTGAGGCCGAGCAGCGCGGCCAGGTGGCCGCCCGCCGACTCGCCCCAGGCGGCGATCCGGCCGATGTCGATCCCCAGCTCGCCGCCGCGTGCGCGCAGCCAGCGCACCGCGGCCTTGACGTCGTGCAGCTGCGCGGGCCACAGGGCCTCGCCCGAGAGCCGGTAGTCGGCGCCGGCCACCGCGACGCCCGCCCACGCGACCAGCTCGAACGGTGTGGGAGCGGCGCCCTCGAAGGCCGGGCCCATCGAGCGGCGGCTGCCCGCCCGCCAGCCGCCGCCGTGCAGGAAGACGACGCAGGGAACGGGCCCCTCCGTCTCGGGCGGCAGCACCAGGTCCAGTTCGAGCGGCCGCACCCCGGGGATCGCGGCGTACGGCACGCCCGGCAGGACGCGCGTGCCGTACGCGCCCGGGCGGGCGGGCGGCAGCGGCGCGTCGTGGGCGGGCGGGGGAAGCCGCACGGTCACTCCCCGGGCTCCGGCCAGGCGAGGTCGGGCAGGAAGTCCATGTTGTGCGCCCGCGCGGCCGCCTGCATGCGCGGGAAGTCGGGCACGAACGGCGGCTGGCCCACCGTGGGATGGTCGGTGGGCGTGCCCATCTGCTGGAAGAACCGCTCGAAGCCGCCGGTCGCCACGCCGAGCACGCGGGCCTGCTCCTCGACCTGGTAGGCGTGCGCCAGCCCGGCCGGGACGAAGCCGAAGTCGCCGGGGGCCAGCAGCCGAGACGTCTTCGTCCCGTCGCGGTCCTGGACGTGGACGCGCACCTTGCCCTCCACGACGTAGAAGGTCTCGTGGGTGTCGTGGTGGGTGTGCGCCGGGATGAGCCGGCCCTTCGGCGCGTCCATCGTGAAGATCCCGAACTGGCCCCCGGTCTCGTCGCCGCTGAGCAACACGGTGAACAGGTCGGTGAACACCATCGCGCGCTCGCCCTCGCCGCGCCGGAGGAAGAACGCCTCGGGGGCGCCCGGCAGGATTCCCTTCCACTGCGGGCCGCTCTCGGGGTCGGCCAGATATTCGAAGCTCATCGCGTCTCCAACTCGGCGTGGGCGGACTGGCCGATGATGCGCCACCCCGGCCGCCGGTCGCCAGGCGCCTGCCATTGAACGGCAGGCGTTCTCACCGTTACTTCCCGCGTGCTGTGAGAGCAGGCCGTCCATCCTCCGAATGGGGGATGCCGGACGGCGTGATGGGCGATGCCGTGCGACTCGCCCCGGCACGAACCTTGACCCATGGAAGCCATCGAGGTCACAGGCCTTCGCAAGACGTACGGCGGCACGAACGCCGTGGACGGGGTGACGTTCACGGTCCGCGCCGGTGAAACGTTCGGCATCGTCGGCCACAACGGCGCCGGCAAGACGACGACCGTCGAGTGCCTCATCGGGCTCAGGCGACCCGACGCGGGCACGGTGCGGGTGCTTGGCGAGGACCCGGCACGCAGGCGGCGGGCCCTGGCCCAGCGGATCGGGGCGCAGCTGCAGGAGAGCTCGCTGCCCGAGCGGATCAAGGTCGCCGAAGCGCTGCGCATGTTCGGCGCCTTCTACCGCGAGGCGGCCGACTGGCGGCAGGTGATGGAGCGCTGGAGCCTCCAACCTCTGGCGAGGAAGGCGTACGGAGACCTGTCCGGCGGGCAGAAGCAGCGCCTGATGCTCGCGCTCGCCCTGGTCGGCGACCCCGAGGTGGTCGTGCTCGACGAGCTGACCACGGGCCTGGACCCGATCGCGCGCCGCGAGACCTGGCGGCTGGTCGACGGCCTGAAGACGGCGGGCACCACCGTCGTGCTGGTCAGCCACTACTTCGACGAGACCGAGGCGCTCTGCGACAGGGTCGCCGTCCTCGCCCACGGCCGGGTGGTGGCGATGGGCACCCCGGACGGCATCATCGCCCAGACCGGAACCGCCTCGCTGGAAGAGGCCTACTTCGCCCTGGAGGGAGCAGACCGATGAAGGCGTTCACCGCTCTGACGGCCACCGAGCTCAGGCTGCTGTTCCGCGACCCCGCCTCTTTGTTCTTCATGATGGCCTTCCCTCTCATGCTGCTGGTGCTCAAGCGCGGCGACGACGACGCGGTCCCCGGGTACATCGCGATGATCGTCACCATTGGCGGGATGGGCGCGTTGCCGGGCATCGTGGCGTCCTACCGCGAGCGCAAGGTGCTCAAGCGGCTGGCCACAACGCCGATCTCCCCCGTCCTGTTGTTCGGCGCCCAACTGGTGGCGCAGGTCGCCGCGGGCCTGGCCGGCTCGGTGCTGCTGGTGGTCGCGGCGGTCGCGGTGTTCGGCGCGCAGGCACCCGGCAACGTCCTCATGCTGGCCGCGGCCTTCCTGCTCTGCTCGGTGATGGTCTGCTCGCTCGGCTTCGTGATAGCCGCCGTCGTGCGCAACACCAGGGGCGCGAGCCTGGTCGGCATGCTGGTCATGTTTCCGATGATCTTCCTGGCGGGGGCGGCCGTGCCCAGGAAGGCACTGCCCGGCTCGCTGCGCAGGATCGGCGACTTCCTGCCCCTGACCCCGGGCGTGGAAGCCCTCGGCAACGCCTGGTCCGGCACCGCCGCGGTCTTCCCCCTGCTGATCCTGGCCGCGATAATCGTGGTGGCCACGGCTGTCGCCACCGCGCTGTTCCGTTGGGAGTGAGGACGTGAACGTCTGGGAGGCGCGCTGGCTGCGCGCCTTCCACGTGCTCTATTACGCCTGCCTGGCGCTCGGACTGGTCCTTTCGTTCGGCGAGGACCCGGGCCCCGATCCGCTCACGCTCGGGATCGCCGCGCTGACGGCCGGCTGGCACGGCTTCTTCGTCGTACGACGGCCGCATCTGCTCGGGCGGCTCAGCCCGATGGCGGTCCACCTCGCGGTCATCTGTGCGCTCTACGTCGCGCTGGTGGCGTCGAATCGATCCTTCGACGTGGTGATCTTCGGGCTGATGCCCCAGCCGTACCTGATGCTGACCAGCCCGTGGTCCTACGTGGGGGCGGTGGCGACGGTGCTCAGCACGTTCGGCGCCAGAGGCTATCTGGACGAGCCCAACGCCTTCTGGCGGCTCATCGGGAGTTCCGGCCTGGTGGTGGCGATCGGATTGTTCGTCGACTACGTGTCCAGGCAGAGTGCGCAGAACAGAATGGTCGGGGTCCTGGAAGAGCGGGCGAGGCTGGCCAGGGAGATCCACGACACCCTCGCGCAGGGGCTGAGCGGGATCATCACCCAACTGGAGGCGGCCGAGCAGGCGATGCCCGATCTGCGCGCCGTACAGAAGAGGGTCGCGCTGGCCAAGGAACTGGCGCGCGACAATCTGCAGGAGGCGCGGCGGTCGGTCGACGCGCTGCGCCCTGGGCCTCTCGCCGGCGCGCGGCTCGACGAGGCACTCGCGGATGTGGCCGGGCGGTGGTCGCGGACGTCGGGAATGACGGCGACCGTCTCGGTGGAGGGCACGCCCCGGCCGCTGTCCGGCGAGGTGGGAACGACGCTGTTGCGTTCGGCGCAGGAAGGACTGTCGAACGCGGCCAAGCACGCTCGCGCGGGGAGGGTGGCGATCACACTGACCTATATGGACGACGAGGTGACGCTCGACGTGTTCGACGACGGGATGGGCTTCGACCCGGCCGTGCGGAGCGCGGGTTACGGGCTGGCGGCCATGCGTGAGCGGGCCGGCAGCGTGGGGGGCACGCTGACGGTGGAGTCCGCGCCGGGAGAAGGGACGGCGCTGTGCCTGCGCATCCCCTCAAGCTGATGATCGTCGATGACCATCCGGTGGTCCGCGACGGGCTGCGCGGCATGTTCGACCACGTGGCGGACATCGAGGTGGTGGCAGAGGCGTCCGACGGGTTGGAGGCGTTGGTCATGGCCAGACGGGCGCGGCCGCACGTGGTGCTGATGGACCTGCGCATGCCCGGCCTGGACGGCGTCGGCGCGATCCAGCGACTCCGCGTGGACCACCCGGAGATCAAGGTGATCGTGCTGACCACGTACGACACGGACGCGGACGTGACGCGGGCCATGGCCGCCGGGGTGGCGGGCTACCTGCTGAAGGACGCGCCACGGGAGGAACTGCACAGGGCGGTCCGTACGGCCGCCGCCGGGGGAGCGGTCCTGGCCCCGTCGATCGCGTCCGCTCTGATCGGCAGGCCCGCGGCCCAGGAGCCGAGCCGGCGCGAGCTGGAGGTGCTGCGCCTCGTGGCGCGGGGCTCGGCGAACAAGGAGATCGCCAGGGCCCTGCTGATCAGCGAGACGACGGTGAAGACGCATCTGAAGCACGTCTTCGCCAAGCTTGGTGTGGACAGCAGGGCCGCGGCGGTCGTCGTGGCCATGGAGCGAGGGCTCATTTGACCCGGCGCCTCCGGAAGCGGGAAAGCGCGTGCCCCCGGCGACGACCGCGGCCGGCTCTGATCCGCCGGGGCGAGTGGAGCCGTCAGTGGGCGCCGAGACCCCGGGAGATCGAGCGCGCCGCGGTCCGCACGGCCGGGCCGAGCAGCCGCGGTTCGGCGTGCTCCTCCGGCACGACCACGGACAACGCGGCCGCGATCCGGCCCCCGGCGGCGAAGACGGGCGCCGCCACGGTGACCAGCGGCTCGGGAGTGCGGCGGCGGACCGTGGCCAGCCCCTCCCGCCGCACCTCGGCCAGCGCCCGCCGCAACTCGGCGGGCGAGACCGCGGTCCGCTCCGGCTCGTGCACGAGCGGCCGGGCGAGGATCTCCTCCTGGAAGCCGGGTTCGGCGAAGGCCAGCAGCACGAGGCCCACGCCCGTGGAGTGCAGCGGAAGCCGGCCGCCGACGCGGTAGAGCACCGGCATCGCCTGGTGCGCGGAGAGCCTCTCGACCAGCACCGCCTCGTCGCCCTCGCGTACGGCGAGCAGCACGTGCTGGCGGGTGACCTCCGCCAGATCGCCCATGTAGGGCATCGCGACCTGCCGCAGCCCCTGGCCTCGCGGCGCGAGCGAGGCGACCTCCCACAGGCGCAACCCGATGGAGAAGCGCCCGTCGTCCGCCCGTTCCAGCGCGCCCCACGCCACCAGCCGGGAGGCCAGGCGCAGCGCCGTGCTCGCGGGGATGCCGCTGCGCCTGCTCAGCTCGGCGAGCGTCAGGGAGCGGTGCCCGGAGTCGAAGGCCGCGAGCAGGGACAGCGCCCGGTCGACCACCGGCTCGCCGTGCGGCGGCCGGCTGCCCCTGACCCGGTGCGCCGGCGCCCCCGGACCGTTCATGGGTGAGCGTGCTCTCTCATCGAACCCATCGGAGTCTCCGCGCTCGTCTGGCCTGCTGGCACTGTACCCCGGCGTCAGGGGGTGAGCCTGTGACCGCCCAGGGAGATCTGCGACTCGGGCATCGGGGCGAAGAAGTCGAAGTTGGGCGGCAGGCCGACCCTCCGCTCCAGGGTCTTCACCACGTGCCTGACGTCGTCGTTCGGTCCGGCGAGATAGAACGGCCTGCCGTCCTTGCCGAAGGTGACGGCCGACTTCTCCTCCCACGCGCCGAGGTGACCGGCCGCCCCGGCGAAGTCCGCCACCGGCTCGAAGCCGAGATCACGGGCGTAGTCGACCGCGCCGAAGACGAGGTGCCGGGCCAGATCGAGCGGCGCCTCCCGCCAGCCGTGCGGGTAGATCCTGAAGTACTTGGGCAGGAAGCGGTGCAGCTCCACCTCGCTCATCACGTCGGGGCCGAGGGCGTGCTTGACGCCCAGGCAGTAGACGTCGACGAGGTAGGCGCAGATCGAGAGCTTGTCCCAGCCGTGCTTGCGCGCCACCATCACGCTGACCGTGCCCGCGGCCTCCTGCTCGCCACGGACGTCGTCCGCCCAGCCGGTCGTGTCCGGGACGCCCAGTCCCTCGCTCCAGCCGACGTTGATCCAGCACCCGGCGAGCTCGGTCTCCGAGGCTTCCGTGCTGTTCGCCTGCTCGGCCACCGCCCGGACGTACGGCGCGACCGCCGCCGGTGACATGCCGAGAGCGCGGGCGATCTGCTTGGGGGAGTTGCCCTGTCCGCGGAGCTCGCGGACCTTCTCCAAGATCGAGCTGTCCATAGGGTCCGAAGCCTATCGGCTATCCCTGGCGGGCCGGGGTGCGGAAGACCTGGCGGCTGTGCCATTCGATGTGTCTCACGTCAACGGGGTCGAGACCGGTCTGGGGATCGCGTACGGGCTGCCCGGCCAGCGCGAGGACCATCCGCTCGGCCGCCCGGCTCCGGCCCACGAACTTCCGGGAGACGGCGATCGACCGGTCGGGAGTCAGCCCGAGGACGCCCTTGTCGAACAGTTTGTGATGGATGGCGCACAGGCACAGCCCGTTGGTGACGTCGTCCGGTCCCTCGAAGGCCCACCAGCGGACGTGCGCGGCGTCCAGTCCGACCGCGACGCCGTCCAGCCACCCGTCGTAGGCGCAGAAGGCGCAGCAGTACTCGTACGCCATGAGCACGTTCTGCCGGAAGGCCGGGTCCCGGCGGGTCGCGGACGGTGCGACCTGCTCGGTGGAAGCGACCTGGTCGTCCAGATCGAGACCGACGAAGCGGCAGATGTCGGGGTGCAGGGACGGCTCGAAGTTGGCGTCCAGCAGGTGCCGCGCGAGCCGTACGACGAGGTGGGAGTCGTCGGTCAGGGCGCGCAGCAGGTCGGGGTGAAGCCGGCCGGTTGCCTGGGCCGCACGCAGGCGTCCGAGTTCGGAGCCGGGACTGCCCGGCCCGTGCACCGTGTCGACGAGCCAGAGGCCGTCGCCGGTGAGGTGGTGGAACGGGTAGCCGGGGCTGGTGTCGCGCGGCGGGCCGAACTCCTTGAGCAGGACCTTGAGATCCGCCTCGGCGGAGCTGAAGGGGATCGGCCGGCCGCCCTCGCGCTGGAAGCGGCCGAGGGCGTAGAGCAGCAGGAGCGGCTTGTGCGGCGCCCGTTCGCCCTGCCGCGTCCAGCGGCGGATCCCCGCGACGCGCTCGACCCAGTCCATGCCCGACACCATACGATGATCTTCGGCTACGGGTCGGCTCAACGGCAGGGCGGCAGTGGCGATCCGCGCATATGGCCGCTATATCGTTCCTGCGTGGAAGATCTCATCATCGCCCGGCGTCTGCGTGTTCCCGTCGACGACGCGGGGGACGACACGTCCGGTTGGGGTGGGGTGGCGGCCCGGCAGCTCGACGCGGCGCTGCTCAGCGTCGGCTTCACGTGCTCGCCGGCGCTGCTCGACCGCCTGGCCGGGCTGCCCGGCGAGCAGGTGATCGATCTCGGCGTGCGCGTCCTGTCCGCGGTCCGCCGCCTGGTCGGCGACCACGTCCAACACAACGCCTACTTCATCGACTTCCCGGAAAACGTCCCGGACACCCTGGAGTTCTGGGCGGGGCTGCTGCGTGAGGCCATGCTCGACCCGGTCGCCGCCGCCCGGCTCCAGCCAGGCATCCTCAACCTGCTGGACCTGCCGCGATATGGCAGCTACCAGCACACCTACGCCGACCTGCTGGCCGCGCACGCCGAGCTGATCCCCCTGGCCCGAGACCGGGTGACCGTGCTGGAGCTGGGCGGAAGCCTGCGAGACGAAGCGCGGGAGCTCTACCTCTCGCTGGCCGGATCCGAGGTCCCGCTCGCCGCCGAGGACCTGGCCGCTCTGCGCGCGCTGGCCGCCTTCTGCTCCGATGACCAGCCCGAGCACGTCCCGGTACGCGAGAACCGGGCCGTCATCAACGAAGTGCGACTGGCCGCCGGGCAGCCTCTGCTCGTCGACACCGTGACAGACGTGCTCCGGCTGGCCTCGCTCTGCTCCGGCGGCGACGTCACCCTGGCCACCCCCGCCCGCCTGCGCTCCTTCCGCCGGCCCGAACGCCGCATCCTGCTGGCCGCCCTGGACGCCATCCCGGCGGCCAAACACGGGGACGTGTTGCGTCACCGAGAGCAGTGGAAGCGGCTCGGCGAGCGGCTGCACCCGCACGAGTACCCGCAGTTCGCCCGGGCGGCCCAGGTCTTCGACGTGGCCAGGGGTGTGCGCAAGGCGGCGAGCTTCGGCGGCCGGGTCGAGGCCGCGCTGGCCGCGGGCCGTACCGACGAGGCCGTCTCGCTGCTGGAGCACACGCCCGGCGCACTGCTGCGCCGCCTCGACCACCTGCTGCGCGCGGGTGGCGGCTCCGCCGTGCTGGAGGCGGCGGAGATGTCCGCCGCCCGCGCCTCCGGCCGCGTGCTGCTGTCCCTGCGTGAGCACCTCCAGAACCGGCTCGCTCCGGTGAACCGGGTCTTCACCAATCGGCAGGGCAGAGCGTGGACGGCACCCGACACCCGATCGCCACTCGACGAGGAGGCCCTCACCCGGACGCTCGCCATCCTGGACGAGGAGATCCGCCGCCGCCTGCCCGACCCCGGAGAGTTGATCGTCGATGCCGCCGTACTCGACGTGGCGCTGCCCCTGTCGGGCAAGGCGGTCGCGCCCGGGCTCGGGATGCTGCCCCGCGGCTCGCTGTCGCCCGTGGACGGTGAGCTGCTCCGATTCTTCGTGCACTGGCGACAGCGCGAGCGGCGCACCGACTACGACCTGTCCGCGCTCATGCTCGATCCGACCTATGACAACCCGACCAACATCTCGTGGACGTCCTACGCCAACGAGTTCGCGACCTACTCGGGCGACCTCATCGAGGCCCCCGACGGCGCCTCGGAGTTCATCGACGTGGGTCTGTCCCGCGCCACCAAGCCCATCATCATCCCTCAGGTCAACATCTATGCCGGGGAGCGGTTCGACGAGGCCGCCGAGGCGTTCTTCGGCTACATGACCAGGGACGCCGCACAGGAGGGCAGGCCGTTCGAACCGCGGACCGTTCGGATGAAGTCCGACCTGCGCGGGTCCGGCCGCATCGCGCTCCCACTCGTCTTTCTTCGCGGGGACGACGATGGCTGGCGGGTGAAGTGGTTGCATCTCTACCTGTCGGGCCATCCGGCGTTCAACCAGGTGGAGGGCAATCGGGTCACCGCGTCGCTGCTCGTGCGCTCGATCGTGGAGCGGGACTACCTCCGGGTCGGCTACCTGGCCGACCTGCTACGGGCCAAGTCCTCCACGGACGGGCACGTCACATACATCGGGCTTGAGGCACCTGCCGACCTCCCGGAAGGGGCGCGGATCTACACGCCGGCCACGCTGCACGAGTTGATCCCGGCCTGATATCTTGCTGACCGCAAGGCCATGGGAGAGCTTCCTTCTCACCTTTTTTGGAACCGGTCTGCCCGTACGGGCGCCGGTCTGGTTCTAGCTTTCCCGCTTTCCTTGCGCTCCGGCGGGTGAGGCCATTCGGAGGCTTCCTTCTAACCTGGTTCGATTCCAGGTAGGCCCGTAATGGGCCTGCTGGTATATCTAGCTTCCGAGCCCCCCTCACCCGTCCGGTCGGCGAACCGGCCCGCAGCAGCAGTCTTCGATTCCGTCCCTCGGCCGCTGCGGCATGACCGGGTTGCGCGAACTGAGCCTGCGGCTGACGATCCGCTCTCGGAAGCTGGTGAGCACCATCCGAGCGAGCTGTACGCGGAGCGGCATTCGGCATTCCTGGTCGGCCTCAATGGCTGCGGGTGCATGGTTGCTCGAACTTAGAGTAACGAATCTATGACGGTAAGTGACATGGAGCCTCGCCGCCTGTGTCAGCGCGGATACGGTCACGCAGTGGCACTAGCCGAACACGAAGCCCTCGTCCGCCTGTTTGGCGAACGACCCGACCTCGCCGCCGACTTGCTCACCCAGTCCCTCAGAGTCGACCTGCCCGACTACGACTACGCGGGCCTCGAATCGGCCGATCTCACCGAGGTCACGCCCACAGAACGTCGCGCCGACTCGGTCGTAGCCCTACGTCGTAAGAGCCCCGACGATGAGCCCGAACCCGTCCTGGCTGTGATCGTGGAAGTCCAGCGTGGCGACAACATCGCCAAGGGCAAGGCGGAGGGACAGGCCGAGGCGATCCTGACTGTTCTGTCGGCCCGGGGCATCGAGGTGCCCGAGGACATCTCCGAAAAGATCCGGAAATGTCACGACCTCGACCGGCTGGCTGCCTTGCTCCGAGCAGCCGCAACGGTCGACTCTTCTGACGCGCTGCTCAACGACATTTCCTGACGTCGCCCCGTGACATCGCCCCCGCCGTGCCGGGCGCCCCGGGGGAGACCGCACGGCCTCTGATCACGACGGCGGCGATGGCGACAGCTCGTGATGCCCCGGCCGCGCTGCCGGCGCTGCCGGAGTCCGCCGGGCAGAGGGCTTCGCGGTGAAGGTCGTCTCCGGCGGTGCTCCGCATCGACGTCGGTCTTCACATGTGAGCCCACCTCGTACGGCCTACGCGCCGAGGAAAACTTTATCGGCGATCTCGATCGTGAACAGGTGGTTGTCCAGGGACCGTGAGGCCTCGTTCCACCGGGCGGCGTCGAACGTCAGGATTGGGCAGGCCGAGACGTCGGCGATCGACGCGGTGTGCGCCTCGCAGACGTCCAGGCCGGTGGCGGCGGCCACCAGGGCGAGGTTCTCGGCCTGTTCCGCGTCCCAAATGGGCGCGACCATGACGTGTTCCATTGTGGCCAGGCCATGCATGGCGTCGACGGCTTCCTCGCTGCTTGCCTCGATGAGCGTCGAGGTGATCGCCAGAGCGGACACGACCATGGGCTGGCCGTCAGCGTCGTACTCAGGGGGGCGCTGGTCAGACAGGAGAATGGTGTGAGCCGTACCGGTACACGACTCGCGTGTCGTGGGGCGGGGGCCGCTGATCGGCTGAACCGAGGCAGCGGCCGACCTGCCGGATCGCCTGGAACTCCTCTGGCGTGCTTACGTGCAGGGCGCACCCGTCGTGCTCGCCGCCGCCACGGTCGTTCAGCGGGGGACGATCGGCAACGTGATGTACGAGTCGGGGAAGACCTTCTGGTGCTGGACGACCAGGTCCGCCTCGGTCGCCCCGATCCGGCCGGTGCCGGGATTGCGGTCGAAGCGGGGGAAGTTGGAGCTGGAGATATCCACCCGGATGCGGTGACCGGCCTTGAAGACCTGGCTGGTGGCGACCAGATCGATGGCGAACGTCCCGGAGGACTCGAAAACGCGGACAATGCCGTCGATCACGCTCATCGCCCGGCCGTCCGGATACACGTCCACGAGTTTGGCCGTCCAGTCGGTCGAGGCGGCCGAGGTCTCCGCATGCAGCGTCACCGACACCGGGCCGGTCACCTCGACATCGCCGGTGAGCACATCGGTCGAGTAGCAGAGCACGTCGGGCCGCAGCTCCACGTCGCGCTGGTCCTGCGGGCCGACGTTGGTGGGGTCGGGCAGCAGGGTCGGGCCGCCGACCGTCGGGACCGGGTCACACGGGTCGAAGGTGAAGGTCGCCGGCTCGTGCGCCGAGGGAGCCTCGGGAGAGAGCAGGCCGTTCGCGTGCAGGTAGTAGGGGGTCTCGACGGCCCGCTCCAGCGGCCAGGTCTCCTCGTCCCGCCAGACGTCGTCGCCCATCACGAAGATCTTCACGGCGGGGCCGGTGTCCTCGCCCTTCAGGAACGCGAGCTGCCGCTGCTCCAGCTGGATCGCCTGGCCCGAGGCGGCGGTCCCGAAGAACAGCCGTCCCGTGCCCGCGGCGCCCGGCGCGAGGTGCGACCAGGGGCCGACCACCAGGGGCCCGCCCAGCCGGCGGTGGTTCTCCAGCGTGCCGCCGAGGAACAGGTCGAACCAGCCCGCCACGTGCATGACCGGCACCTCGATGCGGTCGTGGCGCAGGGTCTCGGCCAGTTCCTCCCAGTAGGCGTCGCGCTCGGGATGCGAGGTCCAGTCGCGCCACCAGGGGATGCCGGGGATGTCGCCAACCGGCAGGGTTCGCACAGCGGCATCCTGGTCGCCCAGAACGGGAAGAACCGCGGCGAACCCCGCGCCGACGTCCTCGCCCGCCTGCGCGGCGTGCAGCAGCCCGAGCAGCGCCTGCATCGCGCCCCAGTTGAGGGCCGACCCCAGCGCGAAGGCCCCGCCGTGATACTTGAGGCCGTCGTGGAAGTCGTGCGGCGTCATCGAGGCGACCACGGCTTTGAGCCCCGGCGGGCGCGTCGCCGCCGCCTGCAGCGCGCATCCGGCGAGGTAGGACATGCCGCTCATCACGACCTCGCCGTTCGACCAGGGCTGTGCGGTGATCCAGGCGATCGTGTCGTAGCCGTCGGTGCCCTCGTCCATCCACGGCCGGAACTCGCCGTCGCTGCTCCCGCGCCCCCGGCAGTGCTGCAGCACCACCGCGAACCCGGCCCGCAGCGCGGGCGTCACCGGCGCCATCCGGAACGAGTCCTCGCCGTACGGCGTGCGCATGAGCAGCGCCGGGAACGGACCGCCGTCGGTCGGCCGATGGGCGGAGCCGCGCAGGACGGTGCCGTCCCGCATCGGCATCGGGGCGTCGTGCTCGACGGTGACCGGGAGCGGGGGGCGGTCGAGCTTCGGCATGAGGACTCCTCAGGTCAGGGCATAGGCGTCGTAGCGTACGGCGGTGGCCACGCGGGCGGCCGAGGCCACGGCCAGGATGCGGTTGAGCCACAGATAGCGATCGTCGCCGGTCTCGAAGCGGCAGAACAGCCGGAAGTAGTACTCCGACGGGTCCACGTCCTCGCCCCGCGCGAGCCGGCCGAGCACCTCGGGGGAGCCGTGCCGGACTCCGCTGGTGGTGATGTAGACGTAGGCGTCGTCGTGCGTGCGCAGCGTGTAGCGGGTGTCGATGCTGATCATGCCGTCGGCGTGCACGACCTGCCAGTCGGCCCCGCCGGGCAGCACGGTGCCCGACAGGCGGGGACCGTCGAACGTGCCGCCCACGATGTTGACCACCCGGCGGTGACCCCACTGGGAGTCGCCGAGGTCGAGCACGGGATCGAGATCCACCTGGAACGTGGCGAGGGGTTCGAGGTTCACGGGTTCGAGGTTCACGGGTTGCAGGTTCACGAGATCGCACTCCGATCGACGCTCCACGAGGGGCGTTCGTTGAGCGAGGCGGGGTCGAACCCGGCCGTGCGCTTGTAGGAGGCGGCGATCTCCGCCCGCTCCGTGTGGGGGATGACCTGCTCGATGTCGTCGAATCCGCCGGGCGCGCGTTCGTGGGCGAGCTTCATGACGATCTCCGGGCCCATCTCGCGGTTGGACAGCTGCAGCGCCGTCGTGGCCGGGCGGCGCGTCTCCTCGTACGCCGCCAGGTCGCCCCGGGCGAGGGCGTACGCCAGCACCCGGGCGTCGATGATCGCCTGGGAGGCGCCGTTGGAGCCGATCGGATACATCGCGTGCGCCGCGTCGCCGAGCAGCGTGACGTTGCCGAAGGTCCAGCGGGGGAGCGGGTCGCGGTCCACCATCGGATACTCGTACGCGGTCTCGGCCCCGGCGATGATCCCCGGCACGTCGAGCCAGTCGAAGCGCCAGCCGGCGAAGTGCCTGCCGATCTCGGCCAGGTCGGCCGGGCGGTTCCAGTTCCCCCGGTCCGGGGCGTCGCCGTCCAGAGGCCGCTCCGCGATCCAGTTGATCAGCGTGCGCTCGCCGGTCTCGATCGGGTAGGCGACGAACTTCTGCGTGCCGTCGCCGGCCATGATCATGGATCGGCCGGTCAGGAACGGCTCGCCGTAGGTGACGCCCCGCCACAGGACCAGGCCGTTCCACGGCGGCGGGCTCTCGCCGGGGTACAGATGGGCGCGCACGGCCGAGTGGATCCCGTCCGCGCCGACCAGCAGGTCCTCCGTGCCCGGGCGGGTGATCCGGCTGCCGGTCCGTACGGCGTCCGGGCCCAGCCGCTCGACCACCGCCTCCAGCAGGAGCGTCTGCAGCCTCCCGCGATGGACGGAGTACTGCGGCCAGGCGTAGCCCGCGTCCAGTCCCCGGGGCTCGGACCAGATCGGCGTGCCGTAACGGTTGAAGTAGGCCAGTTCGGCCGTGGCCACGCCGATCTTCGCCAGCCGGTCGGCCAGTCCCAGCTCGGTCAGCTCCCGTACGGCGTGGGGGAGGAGGTTGATCCCGACGCCCAGCGGCCGGATCTCGGGGGCGGCCTCGTGCACGGTCACGTCCTCGAACCCGGCCGCGTGCAGGCTGAGTGCGGCGGTCAGCCCGCCGATGCCCGCTCCGGCGATGACGATGCGCACGGGCGCCTCCGGAGGCGAGATATTGTTATGGCCATAACAATATCCACGACATCTCTGCGGCTGCGCAAGACTTGACCGGTGAACAGCGAGCCCGACATCGAGCCGGATCTCGGCGTGGACGTGCCGCCGGACCTGCGGTACGCCGCGTTCGCGCGCGAGCGCCTGGCGGCCATGCCGCCGCCGGCCGACGCCGAGGCGTTCGCGCTGGCCTACCACCTGCTCCAGCTCGCCTACCTGCTGGTCACCGACCTGGAGACCCGCATCCACCGCCCGCGCGGCCTCACGCTGCCCGGGTTCCGGCTGATGTTCAAGCTCTGGCTGCTCGGGCCCACCCAGCCAGTACGGCTCGCCGAGATCTCCGCCATGTCGCGGTCCGCGGTGACCAACGCCGTCAACACCCTCGAACGCGGCGGCCTGGTCGAACGCCGGCCGGTGCCGGAGGACGGCCGCGCGGTGGTGATCACGCTGACCGCGGCGGGCGAGGCGGCCGTGCGGGAGGCCTTCGCCGAGCAGGCCCGCAGGGAGCGGGAGTGGTTCGCCTGCCTGGGCTCCGCCGAGCGCGAGCGGATGACCGCCCTGCTGGCCCGGATCCTCCGTGCCCGCCCGGCGGATCTTTCATAACCCGGGACAAACCGGGGTAGTTGCCCCGAAGCTCCGCGTAAAGTTCTCGCAGGCGTCCCTGCGGCGGGACGCGTCCGCTTCACCGTGAGGACCGCACCAGTGGCCGTTTCCGAGCAGTTCCCGCCGTTCGCGGCACCGGACGCCGACGCCGCAGCCGAGGACCGGCCCGGCGGCGCGGCGCCGGACCCGTTCCCGGGCGACACTCACTGGTACGACCTGCCGGACGACGACGCCGCGCCGGAGGAGGACGAGCCCCTCACACTGGGAAGTCGCCTCCGGCGCGCCCTGAGGCGGCACTGAGGCGGCACTGAAGCCCCTCTCGGTGAAGGGGACGAGGGCGGCAGCCCGAGGTCGGTCAGCCGTCGCGCCGCTGAGTCGCGGCGTCGGCGAGGAGCCCGAGCCCGATGCCCAGCATCCACACGTCCTTGCTGACACCGATGCCCGCCGGGCTCGGCCAGACACTGCGGGGCTTGTGCAGGGCGGGCGTGCGCAGGTACAGCGCGACCAGGCCGCCGGAGAAGCCGGTGAGCGCGGCCCCGGCGATCGCGGCCGGCACGAACGGCGCCAGGAGCGCCACGCCCGTCGCGATCTCGGCCGCGGACAGCAGCTTGAGGAACCGGCGGGGCGGGACGGACTTCAGGAACGGGAAGGCGCTGACCGCCATGCCGTGAAGGCCGGCGGCCCGCTCGTCGTCACCGTTCCACTTCTCCACGCCGGAGTGCAGGATGTACGCGCCCGTGGCGACCCGGCCCGGCACCTCGCGTGCCCTCATGAACTTCATCGGCGACTCCTGTCCACGTCGGTCTGTGCCGTCCGGCCTGCGAGGATACCCGCTCGTCAGGCGCGACCGACGTCCGGGGCCCTCAGAGGAAGTAGAGACGGTTGAGCGAGACGGACTGAGCCGGAGGCGAGCTCAGCGGGTCGCCGTCGAGGCTCACCTGCCCGGTGCCCGGATCGACGCGCACCTCGCCGAGGCGGGCGTTGCGCACCATCGCGGCGGGGCCGATGCCCCGGGTGCCGCGTACGCCGATCCGGGCCCGGCGGGTGGGCAGGCCGTCGCCGGGCCGGTGCGCCGACCCCGCGAACGTGGGGGTGGCCGTGGCCGCCGCCGCGCCGGAGACGAAGGCCACCGACAGGTCGGCGGCGGTCCCGCCGTGGGCCCCGAACTGGGGTCCGAGGACCAGCGGCTCGCTCGCGTCGGTGGCGGCGTTGGGGTCGCCCACCACCCCGTACGCGGGGAATCCGGCCTTGAGCACGAGCTGCGGCTTGGCGCCGAAGAACTCCGGCCGCCACAGGACGATGTCGGCGAGCTTGCCGGGCTCGATCGAGCCGATCTCGTGCGCCAGGCCGTGGGCGATCGCCGGGTTGATCGTGAGCTTGGCGATGTAACGCAGCACCCGGGCGTTGTCGTGCCCCGCCGGATCGCCGTCCAGCGGGCCGCGCTCCGCCTTCATCTTGGCCGCCATCGCGAACGTCCGCCGCACGGTCTCCCCGGCCCGGCCCATCCCCTGGGCGTCGGACGAGGTGATGCCGATGAGCCCAAGGTCGTGCAGCACGTCCTCGGCGCCCATCGTGCCGGCGCGGATGCGGTCGCGGGCCAGGGCGGCGTCGCCGGGCAGGTCCGTCTTCAGGCCGTGGCAGGACACGATCATGTCGAAGTGCTCGGCGAGGGCGTCCCTGCCGAAGGGGAGGGTGGGGTTCGTCGAGGAGCCGATCACGTTCGGCACCCCCGCCAGTCGCAGCACGTCCGGGACGTGGCCGCCGCCGCAGCCCTCGATGTGGAAGGCGTGGATGGTACGCCCCTCCAGCACGGCGAGGGTGTCCTCCACCGACAGGCACTCGTTGAGGCCGTCGGTGTGCAGGGCGACCTGGACGTCGTACTCCTCCGCGACCCGCAGCGCGGTGTCGAGCGCGCGGGCGTGCGCGCCCATGTCCTCGTGCACCTTGAAGCCGCAGGCTCCGCCCTCGGCCAGCGCCTCGGTCAGCGGGGCGGCGCCCGAGGAGGAGCCGCGGGCGAGGAAGCCGATGTTGACGGGCCAGGCGTCGAACGCGTTGAAGGCGTGCCGCAGGGCCCAGGGGGAGTTGACGCCGACGCCCCACACCGGACCGAACTCCTGGCCGATGATCGTGGTGACGCCGGAGGCGAGCGAGGCCTCCATGATCCGCGGCGAGAGGAGGTGGACGTGGGTGTCCACGGCCCCGGCGGTCGCGATCAGGCCCTCGCCGGACACGATGGTGGTCCCGGTGCCGACCACGACGTCGACGCCGTCGAGGGTGTCGGGGTTGCCGGCCCGGCCCACGGCCGCGATCCGTCCGGCCCGGATGCCGATCGACACCTTGCGCACGCCCAGCACCGCGTCGATGACGACGACGTTGCTGATCACCACGTCGCAGGTATCGCGGACCGCCGCGGCCTTCAGGTGCAGGCCGTCCCGCGCGGTCTTGCCGAAGCCCGCGAGGAACTCGTCGCCGGGCCGCTGCGCGTCGCCCTCGACCTCGATCACGAGGCCGGAGTCGCCGAGCCGGACACGGTCGCCCGCCCGCGGACCGTGCGCGGCGACATAACCGCGCTCGCTGTAAGCGTGCTCGCCATAACCGTGCTCGCTCACGTCGCCTCCATGAGGTAGCCGCACGCCCGCGCCTTCGCCAGGGCGGCCTCCTTCGCCCCGGGCGCGTCCAGCGGGCCGTCGACCAGTCCCGCGAACCCGATCACCACCCGGGCGCCGCCGATCGGCACCACTTCGACCTCCCGCGTCGCCCCGGGGTCGAACCGTACGGACGACCCGGCGGGTACGGCCAGGCGCATGCCGTACGCCGCGGCCCGGTCGAAGGCGAGACGCGGGTTGACCTCGAAGAAGTGGAAGTGGGACGTCACCGAGATCGGCACGGGCGCGGTGTTGCGCACGCGCAGCCGTACGGAGGAGGCGGGCGGGTCGTAGCCGTCGCCGGGCCCGAGCACGACCGCTCCGGGGGCGTCGTCGCCGAGGGATCCTCCGCCGCCGAAGGGGTCGGTGACCACCGCGAGCCGGGTGCCGTCGTCGAAGACCGCCTCCACCTGCACCTCGGTGACCACGTCGGGCACTCCGGGCAGCACGTCCGCTGGGCCGAGCACCTCGCGAGCGGCCCGGATCGCCTCGGCCAGCCGCCTGCCGTCACGTGCCGCCTCGCAGACCGTGTCGGCGATGATCGCGGTCGCCTCCGGGACGTTCAGCCGCAGCCCGCGGGCGCGGCGGGCGCGGGCAAGCTCGGCCGTGGTGAAGATCAGCAGCCGGTCCCGTTCGGAGGGGGTCAGGCGCACGCGGTCCCGCCCGGCATCGGCGTCGTGATTTGCTCACCTTTGGGCAGGCTCGTGGCGAAATGTCCCCGCATGGATGGTCAAGCTACCGCCGACCCGCCCTGACCGTCCACCTCCCGTCGCCACCCCGCGTACGCCGGCATTCCACCGGTCGGCACGCAAGGTGGCGGCGTCTCTCAGGCGGTCACCTGCTCGAGCAGTTCGAGCAGGTGGTGATAGGTCTTTCCGGTGGCGCGGGTCATGCCGATCTCGCACGTGCGGTTGACCGACGCGTGTGCGGCGAAACCGCCCTCGGCCACCGAGGCGGCCTCGGCGCGCGTGGCGGAGGCGGTCAGTTCCGGGTGCAGCAGCCCCCGGTCGCCGGCGAAGGCACAGCACTGCCACCCCTCCGGGACGACGACCTCCTTCGCCACCACTGCGGCGATCTTGGCGATGGCGGCGTCGAGGCCGAGCCGGACGGACGAGCAGGTCGGGTGCAGGGCGAGCGAGGCCGGCCTGCGGTCCTCCTGCGGCTGCGGCAGCCGCGGCAGGACGTGCTCGGCCACGAAGGTCACCGCATCGACCACCCGGAAGGCGGGGGAGTCCGGGCCCGTGGGCGGTTCGGACCCCGCGGCGGTCAGCCGTTCGAATCCCTCGCTGCAGGAGGCGGCGTCGCTGACCACCGGGAGCCGGCCGCCGTCGGTCGCCGTCAGGAGCGCCTCCCGCACCCGGCGGCGCATCACCTCGTAGCCGTCGCCGAAGCCCTTCGAGGACCACGGGGTGCCGCAGCACAGGCTCCCGACGTCCTCGGGCACGTGCAGCCGCAGGCCGGCCCGCTCCGCGAGCCGCTGCACCGCGGCCATGACGCCCGGACCGCCGTCGGCCGGGGCGAACATGGTGTTCAGGCACGACGGCACGTACACCGCGTCGGCCTCGTGACGCGGCGCGGCGCGCCGGGGCGTGCCGCCGCGCGGCAGATCGCGGCTCCACTGGGGAACGGTGTCGGGGTCGCCGACGGCGCGGGCCGCCCGGCTGGCCCCCTCGGCGAGCCCGGCCGGGGCCGCGGCGGCCGCGTCCATCGCGAGGTCCATGGCACGGGTCACCGCGCCCCAGTGCTTCGCGGCGGACTTCCAGCCCGCACGCGCCGCGCGTCCGTGACGGTCGGCGCGCAGGCGCTTGGTGAGGTCTCCGGTGTTGATCAGGACGGGGCAGGCGGTGGCGCACATGCCGTCCACCGCGCAGGTGTCGACGGCGTCGTAGCCGTACTCCTCCTCCAGCTGCCGGGCGAGCGCGTGATCACCGGCCGCCTCGGCCGCGGCGATCTCGCGGCGCAGCACGATGCGCTGGCGCGGGGTGGTGGTGAGGTCACGGCTCGGGCAGACCGGCTCGCAGTAGCCGCACTCCACGCACCGGTCGACTTCCGGCTCCACGGTGGCGACCGGCTTGAGGTCGCGCAGGTGCGCCCGCGGGTCGTCGGTGAGCAGCACGCCGGGGTTGAGCGTGCCGGCCGGGTCACACAGCCGCTTGACCTCCCGCATCACCTCATACAGCTCATCGCCGTACTGGCGGCGGACGAAGGGGGCCATGACCCGGCCGGTGCCGTGCTCGGCCTTGAGCGTACCGCCACGAGACAGCACCGCCTCGACCATCTCCTCGGTGAAGTCGGCGTAGCGGTGCAGGTCGGTGCCGAAGCGCTCGTTCAGCATGAAGTGCAGGTTGCCGTCCTTGGCGTGCCCGAAGATCACGCTGCGCTCATACCTGTGCTTGGCGAACAGCTCGGCCAACTCGTCGCACAGGTCGGCCAGCGCGGGGACGGGGACGGCTACGTCCTCCAGCAACGCGGTGGTGCCGGACGGCCGGGCCCCGGCGACCGAGGCGTACAGGTTCTTGCGGATGCGCCACAGGGCCGCGCGGCCGGCGCTGTCCCCGCTGAGCCGGGCCGGGGCGGCCAGGTCCATTCCGGCGAAGACCCGCCCGGCCTCCCGCTCGTGTGCGGCGAGCACCTCCGGGTCGGGCTCCTGCCACTCCACCAGCAGCGCCGCGTGATCGCGCACCTGAAGCGTCCGCAGGACGTCGTCGGCGTGCGCATCGAGCTGGGCCACCCGCAGCGACTCGGCGTCGAGCAGCTCGATGGCGGCGGGTCCCGCTGCGACGATCTGCGGCACCGCCGCCATCGCCTCGCGCAGGGCCGGGAAGACCAGCAGGCCGGTCGCGGCGAGGCGGTGCGCCGGCACGGTGAGCAGGACGGCCTCGGCGACGAAGCCGAGGGTGCCCTCGCTGCCCACGACCAGGTGGGCCAGGATCCGCGCCGGGGTGTCGTGGTCGAGGAAGCTGTTGAGCCCGTAGCCCATGGTGTTCTTGATGGCGAACTGGGCGGTGATCCGGCGTACCGATTCAGGGTTGCCCCGGATCCGCTCGCGCAGCCGTTCCAGGCCCTCGGCCAGGGCGGGTTCGAGGGCGCGCAGCCGGGCGTCGGCATCAGGCGCGCCGGTGTCGATCACAGTGCCGCTGGGCAGCACCAGAGTCATCGACTCCAGCGTCTGGTAGGTGTTGGCGTGGGTGCCGCACGTCATGCCGCTGGAGTTGTTGGCCACCACCCCGCCGATCGTGCACGCCGACTCACTGGCCGGGTCGGGGCCCAGCCTGCGGCCGTAGGCGGCGAGCCGGGCGTTGACCTGCCGCAGCACGGCCCCGGGCTGCACCCGGACCCGAGCCCCGCCGTCGAGCACCTCCACCGCGCGGAAGTGCCTGCGGGTGTCGACCAGCAGGTGCTCGCTCACACCCTGCCCGGACAGGCTGGTGCCGCCGGACCTGAACGTCAACGGCAGGCCGGCCCGCATCAGCGCCGCCACCTGCACGGCGCTTTCCGGCACCAGCACAGCCTGCGGCGTCAGCAGATAGTGCGACGCGTCGTGCGCCATGCCGAGCCGATCACTCACCCGGGACCGGGTGATGCCGGGGACGGCGGCCTCCACCGCCGCCAGCACGGCGGGATCCGGCGGCGCCGGCCGTCGCGGTCCGGCCTGGGCTTCGGCATCAGTAAGGCTCATGATCTCAGCGCTTCCGTCCAGAGGCACCGGTGCGCCTCTATCGCCGGGGGTCGATGTGGATCTTCGGGCCCGGTCCCGCTCCGGCCGGGCGGCGCCCCGCCAGCACGCCGGCGGCGTCGTCCAGGCCGACGGTGGCGGCCACGAGCGGGCGGGCGTCGACCGATCCGTCCGCGTACGCCTCGATGGTCCCAGCCAGACCGGCCGACCCGCTGAGCACGCCGACGGCGGTGACGTCCCTGAACACGAGGTCGCGGGTGTCGATGCGGCTGGGGGACCCCGCGAGACCGACATAGACTACCCGGCCCGCGGGCCTGACCAGGTCGAGCGCGAGCGCCGGAAGGTCCGCCGCGGTGGACGCGTCGACCACGGCGTCCCACGGGAGGGACGGAAGTGACGCCCGGGTCCAGACGCCCGCGAAGCCGAGGTCGCGGGCCAGCCGGAGCGTGGGTTCATCGCGGCCCATCAGATGCACCTGCGCGCCCCGCGTCCGCGCGAGCAGCGCCACGAGCAGGCCGATCGTGCCCGTGCCCAGCACCAGCAGCCGACCGCCGGGCTCCAGGGCGGCGCAGCGCACCGCGCGCAGGGCGTTGCCGCCGGGTTCGACCAGCGCGCCCAGCGTCGCGTCGATCGTCTCGGGCAGCGCGTGCAGTGCCGTCGCCGGTACGGCGAGCCGTTCCGCCAGCGCCCCCGGGAAGCCCTTGCGGATGCCGATCTCGGCCCGGTCGGGGCACACGTGGTGCAGGCCGTCGCGGCACAGGGGGCAGTGGCCGCAGCCCAGCATGGTGTCGGCAGTGACCCGGCGGCCCAGCCAGCCGGGGGCGACGCCCTCGCCGAGCGCCGTGACGACGCCGCACCACTCGTGACCGGGGCGCAGCGGATACCGTGCGTGACCGCTGTGCAGGTAGCTCATCCCACCGGTGAACAACTCCACGTCGGTGCCGCAGACCCCGACCCGCTCGACGTCGACGACCACCTGCCCGGGCGCGGCGACCGGTGGCTCGACGTCCACGACCTCGGCCGTGCCGGGGCCGGTGATGACCAGTGCCCGCACTATCGGGAGAAGGGGACGGGCGCGACGGCGCCGATGCGGGTGGGGGGCAAGGTCGTGTCTCCTCGACGGGGATCGGGGTTCATGATCGAGGCGGCACCCAGTAGGGCGTCGCCAGGCCGCGTACGCCCACTCGGGCGGTGAACAGGTGCCCCGACCCGGGATGTTCGGCCAGATCGACGCCCTCGGTGGACGTGGTGATGACGAGGACGTCGAGATCCGGTCCGGCGAAGGCGGGACAGGTGACCTTGGGTGCGCCGACCTCGACCGTGGCGAGCAGGCGCCCGCCGGCATCGCGGCACTCCACCCGGCCGCCGCCGAAGACCGCGATCCACAGATTGCCCTCAGCGTCGGCGCACATCCCGTCGGGCATGCCGTCGGCGAGCCTGAACAGCTCCCGCCGCGATCCGGTCCGCCCGGTGGCCGGGTCGTAGTCGCGCTCCCACACCACGTGCGGAGTGCTGTCGATGCTGTACAGGCGGTCGCCCGCGGGGCTCCAGGCCAGGCCGTTCGACAGGGTCAGGTCGTCGTCGAGGCGGACGCAGGTCGTGCCGTCGAGGCGGGCCAGCACCTCCTGGCCCTCCCGGTCGTCCAGCGCCATGCTGCCGATCAGGAAGCGCCCGGCGGGGTCGACGGCGCCGTCGTTGAGCCTGCTCCGTACGCCGGGAGGCAGCACCCGGGCGAGCTCGGTGCGACGGCCGGCGGCGTCGACCCGGGTGAGGACCTCGCGCTCGGCGACGACGAACTCTCCGCCGGCGGAGACGGCGACTGCCCCCACCGTGCCGCCGAAGGTGTGCGCCGTGGTGGCGGTGACGGCGCCGGTCGCGGGATCGAGCCGTCCCTCGTGCACCGCCCCCGCGTCGATGTCCACCCACAGCAGGCGCTGCCTGGCGGGATCCCACACGGGGCCCTCGCCGAGGACGTACACCTCGCCGGAGGCCTGGGCGGCGGTGAACTGCCTGGTCATGGGACCTCCTGTCCGGCGGCGATCGCACCGATGGACGGCGGGCCGCCGGGAACCGCCCGCGGCGGAGCGAGCGGAAGCGCGGTCATGTTCCGGATACTAGAGCCGATTTCGGACGGGAGAAAAGGCCCTCGCCCGGATCTTCCGGGCGAGGTGAATGGTGGGTTAACCTCGCACAGTCTCTGCCTCCCCGCAGATTGGGTGCCGAATGGGGACGAGCCGCAGCGCCGAGTGGTACGCCGGGACCGGCCGCAACGCGTACATCCACCGGGCATGGATGAGGCGCGGACTGCCCTCCCACGCCTTCGACGGCCGTCCGCACATCGCGATCGCGAACACCGCGTCGGACCTGACCCCGTGCAACATGCACCTCGACGAGGTCGCCGAGCACGTCAAGCGCGGCGTCTGGGAGGCTGGCGGCGTTCCGCTGAACCTGCCGGTGGTGTCGCTGGGGGAGACGCAGGTGCGCCCCACGGCCATGCTGTGGCGCAACATGGCCGCGATGGCCACGGAGGAGCTGCTGCGGGCCAACCCGATCGACGGGGTCGTGCTGCTCGGCGGGTGCGACAAGACGATCCCCGCGCTGCTGATGGCCGCCGCGTCCGTGGACCTGCCCGCGGTCGTCGTGCCGGGCGGGCCGATGCTCACCGGGCACTTCCGCGGCGTCCCGCTCGGCTGCGGCACCGACGTGTGGAAGCTCAGCGAGGAGGTCCGCGCCGGGACGCTGACCGAGGCGGAGTTCCTGCGCTCGGAGTCGTCGATGATCCGCAGCAGGGGCCACTGCAACACCATGGGCACCGCGTCCACCATGGGACTGCTCGCCGAGGTCCTCGGCATGACCCTGCCGGGCGTCGCGGGCACCCCGGCGGCCGACAGCCGGCTGCTGGAGGCCGCGCACGCCACCGGGTCGCTCGCCGTCGAGATGGTCGCCGCGGACCGCCGCCCCAGCAGGGTGCTCAGCCGCGGCTCCTTCCTCAACGCCATCGTCGCGCTCGCCGCGCTCGGCGGGTCCACGAACGCCGTCGTCCACCTGCTCGCCATCGCCGGGCGGCTGGGGGTGGAGCTCACGCAGGACGACTTCGACCGTACGGGGTCGGGCGTGCCGCTGCTCGTCGACCTGCTGCCCGCCGGGCGGTTCCTCATGGACGACCTCTACCGGGCGGGCGGCCTGCACGCCGTGCTGCGCGAGGTGCGCGACCTGCTGGACCCGCGGGCGATCACCGTGACGGGCCGTCCGCTGGTGGACTACCTCGACGAGGCCCGCATCCACGACCCCGAGGTCATCCGCCCCCGCGAGACGCCCCTGCTGGAGGAGGCCGGGATCGCGGTGCTCCGCGGCAACCTCGCCCCCGACGGCGCGGTGATCAAACCGGCCGCCGCCTCCCCGGAGCTGCTGCGTCACCGCGGCCCCGCCGTCGTGTTCGACTGCGTCGAGGACCTGCACGCCCGGCTCGACGATCCGGACCTGGAGGTCACCCCCGACTCGGTGCTCATCCTGCGCGGCTGCGGCCCCAAGGGCTACCCCGGCATGCCGGAGGTCGCCAACATGCCGCTGCCCGCGAAGCTGCTCGCCCAGGGCGTACGGGACATGGTCCGCATCTGCGACGGGCGGATGAGCGGCACCGCCTACGGCACGGTCGTGCTGCACGTCGCGCCGGAAGCGGCAGCCGGCGGGCCGCTCGGCCTCGTCCGCACCGGCGACATCGTGATCCTCGACGTCGAAAACCGCAGGCTCGACGTCGAGGTTCCCGCCGAGGAACTGGCCGCCCGCGAACCGTCACCGGCCATGGTGCGGGCCTTCGCCGCCCCGCGCCGCGGCTGGGAGCGCCTGTACGTCGAGACGGTCGGCCAGGCGGACACCGGCGCCGACCTGGGCTTCCTCACCGGCTCCAGCGGCCACCGGGTGTCCCGCGACTCCCACTAGCCGGTCCGGCCGCCCTCCCGCAGGCCGTGCGCATCCTCCGTGACCCGGCTCACGAAGGCTTGCCCGCGGTGACGGCTTTCAGCTCGTCGAACGACTCGCGGACGAGCCGGGTCATGTCCGGCTCGCCGGGCTCCCCGATCCAGCGTTCGAACGCGATCTTGAAGACGGCGATCCCCGCCTCTGCGGCCAGGCTCGCGGCCGGGTCCGAGACGCCGCGCCGCCGCAGCGCGTCGGCGATCGCCGCGGACAACGACGCGAGCTTGATCAGCTCGCGTTCCCGGAGTTCCGCGTTCGCGACGATGACGGCCTGCCGCTGCAGGGCGCTCTCCCGGCGCTCCTGGAACACGACGCCGACGCCCTCGAGGGCTTCGGCTACCGCGTCGATCGGCGTGGCGGAGTCCGGCGCGCCGGCGACGGCGCTCACGAGGTGCTCCCGCAGTGCGCCCGAGCCCCAGAACAGCACCTCGCGCTTGTCGGCGAAGTGCCGGAAGAACGTGCGCTCCGTCAGCCCCGCCCGCTTGGCGATCTCCGCCACCGTGGTCTGCTCGTACCCGCGCTCGATGTAGAGCTCGAGCGCCGCCTGCTCGAGACGGCCGCGCGCGTTCGGCTCCCATCGACCCATGCCCCGGATCCTACCCTGATGACAGTCGCTGACATCAGTGCTACGTTGATGACAGTAACTGACATCGCCTCCCCTCTGGTGTTCCCCGGAGCGGAGGGCAATCGACCACTTGGAGTACGTCATGCGCGTGTTCGTCACCGGCGCGTCCGGCTGGATCGGCTCCGCCGTCGTTCCCGAGCTCATCGGCGCGGGCCACGAGGTCGTCGGCCTGGCGCGTTCCGACGCGTCGGCCGCCGCCCTCACCAGGGCCGGGGCGCAGGTGTGCCGGGGCACCATCGACGATCTCGACACTCTGCGGAGCGCGGCCGCGGCGTCGGACGGCGTGATCCACCTCGCGTTCAAGCACGACATCGCCTTCACCGGCGACTTCCAGGGCGCCGCCGAGGCGGATCGCCGCGCCGTCGAGACGTTCGGCGAGGCGCTCGCGGGCTCCGATCGGCCGTTCGTCCTCGCCTCCGGGCTCCTCGGGCTCACCTCGGGGCGGGTGGCGACCGAACGGGACGGGCGCGGTCCCGGCTCCGACGCGGCGCACGACGACGGACCGCGGGCCCGGCAGGCCACCGCGCTGAGGACGCTCGCACTCGCCTCCCACGGCGTCCGCTCGTCGGTGCTGCGCCTGCCCCCGACGGTGTACGGCGAGGGAGACCACGGCTTCATGGCGGGCCTGGTCGGGATCGCCCGTGACAGGGGTGTCTCCGGCTACGTCGGCGACGGGTCCAACCGCTGGCCGGGCGTGCACCGGCTCGACGCCGCGCACCTGTTCCGCCTCGGGCTGGAGAAGGCCCCGGCGGGATCGGTGCTGCACGCGGTCACCGACGAGGGCGTGCCGATCCGCGCCGTCGCCGAGGTGATCGGCCGCCACCTCGACCTGCCGGTGGTCTCGATCCCCCGCGAGGAGGCGAGCGAGCACTTCTCCTGGCTGGGCGGCATGATCGGGATCGACGCCCCGGCGTCGAGCGCGCTGACCCGCGAACTGCTGGGCTGGCAGCCGGCCCAGCCGGGGCTGATCGACGACCTCGGCAAGGGCCACTACTTCCGCGCAGGATGACCGGCGACCCGGCGGCCGGCCGACGAGCTGGAGCGGGATTGTCAGGGCCGGGGGAGGGCGATCGAGGTCGCGATGTGCCCGTCGCTCGCCAGCCACCGGCCCGACAGGGCGCGCGTGCCCATGGCCGGGTCGCTGACCAGGAGCCGTGCGCGGAACGTGCCCGAGGGCTCGATGACCACGGCCGCCTCGGAGAAGTCGAGCCAGCGGCCGGTCAGCGGGAACCACACCTTGTAGATCGACTCCTTGGCACTGAACAGGATCCTGTCCCAGCAGACCTCGCCGTCCGCGTCGCCCAGCGCCCGGAGGCCGGCGATCTCCTCGGGGGAGGCGATCATGGAGAGGACCTCCTCCGGGAGGGGTTCGTGCGGTTCCGCGTCGATGCCGATCGCGCGTGCGTCGTCCGTGGAGGCGACGGCCGCCGCGCGATATCCCGAGCAGTGCGTGATGCTGCCGACCGTGCCGCCGGGCCAGACGGGCGCGCCTCGCTCGCCGCGCGGGATCGGCGCCGGCGCCACGCCGATCCGGGCCAGCGCGAGCCGGGCGCAGTGGCGTCCGGTGACGAACTCACGCCGCCGCCGATCGATGGCCCGCGCGATGAGCGGTCTCTCCTCCGGGAACAGCGTCTCCTCCGGCACGTCGCCGAACTTCTCGGCCGACGCCACCCACGGGGGCAGGATCTCGCCGATCACGCGGCCGTCCCGGGCGGCGTGAACATCCCTTGCACCGCCGCGGCCATGTGCGGAGAGTCGATGGCCTTCGTCCGGAGCGAGGGCGACTCGGCCTGGCTGCTGAGCCGGTGCACCGTCCCCATGATGCCCTCCGAAGCGCTATCGCGGAAAAAGCGGTGGGAGTCGCCTTCGCCGCGGTGGTGTGTTCTCCCAGGAGGACACCGAGGTTATCGCAGACAATTGCGTACTTTCTGCGATAACTAGTGCCGTGACTGGAAACGACCGCGATGACCGGGTTCGCGGTAGTCCGGCCTTGCTCGGATTGGCGGTACTACGCGCACGCCTGCCGGGCTCTAACGGTAAACCTGTAGACGAGTTGCCTGCTGACCTCGCCGAGACAGCGCGAACGTAAGTGCGGCGGTATGCGCGGGTGCCACCGGTTACGGTGGCCGGCATGGATGAGGCCGGGTTCTGGGACGTCATCGAGGAGGCGTACGCCGCGCTGGAATGCGGTTACTACAAGGACGAGTTTCCTCGCGACGCCGTGGCGCAGGCATGGCGGGACGATCTGGACAGACTGCCTTCGGGGGAGATCGTCGACTTCGCGGTCCATTTCGAGCGGACGCTGGAGCGTGCCTGGCGGCCCGAGGTGTGGGCGGCGGCCTGCCTGCTCGCCGGTGGCACCGCCGACGCCTCTGCTCGACCGGTACCCGCGCCTCGCCGCACGCTTTCCCGACGGCGCGGTCTGACCTGCGAGCTCACCCTGGTCACCCATCAGGACTACGGTTCCCGAATGCGTCACCACGCTCAGCACTGCTACAACGGCGCATTCAGCGGATTTCCATTCGCGTAACGCTGCTGACGCAATGAGGTGAGGCGGTGCCGGCGGGAGTCGTGTAGCAGAGCGATGGCCTGTTCGACGGCCCAGCGCTGTTTGCCCCGTCCGGAGCCGTGCTCGGTGCCTTCAGCGCTCCGGCCCCGAACCGGCGTCGGGGTGGCCGGCCTGACGTACGTACAGACCGCGTCCGGGTATATGTACACCGCATTCGTGTGGATTTATACTCGCCGATAATTGTCTCGGATAAGTGGCCAGGGCGACCGATTGTGCGGGACGGCCGCAGGGGCGGACCTGGGAGGTGGCGTGCTGGTCAGTGACGTCATGACGGCGTTCCCGGCCTACATACGGCTCGGCGCGACCATCCGGCGGGCGGCTGAGATGATCAGCGTGTCGGAGGTCGGCCAGTTGATGGTCCTGGATCACGACGGCCGGTTCGTCGGGTCACTGTCCGAGGAGGACCTGGTGCGCGCCATGCTGCCCGGCTTCGACGACGTGACCGCCGCCGGCGGCACGCTCGCCGACGCGTTCCGGATTTTCCTGGAGCGGGGCCGCGCACTCGCCGACCGTGTCATCGACCCCCTCGTCGTGCGCGACGTGGCGACGGTCCGATCGATCGACGAGCTCGCCCGGGCGGCGATCGTGATGATCGACCGCGGGATCCGAAGGCTTCCCGTGGTCGACGACGGGACCCTTGTGGGCACGCTGTCCCGGGCCGATCTGTGCCGGGCGGTGATCTACCATTCCTGAACTCCGGCTGACCCTCACCGATCGGCACACCCGAGAGACCAGCGAGCGGGTGTGCGCGCTGCCGGCGATTCTCGGCCGGGACGGCGGTGCGGCCGCGGTGGTGCTGGACGACGGCACGGTCTCCCGGCGCCACGCGCGGCTGGAGATCGTCGACGACCACCTGGTGCTCACCGATCTCGGCAGCTCCAACGGAACCTACGTGAACGACACGCGGGTGACGCGCCGGGTGCTCGTCCCCGGGGATCGCATGCGCATCGGCCGATACGAGCTGACGTGGACGTTCTTCGACCCGGAAGCGACGGGCCTCATCGATCCGAGCCAGATGACCATGCTGCGGCCGGTCGCGCCACCGCGCATCCCCGCACGGCGCGTGGTGGAGGCCGCCGAGGCGCACAATCGGCGGGTCGGGCACGAACTCGACGGGTTCCTGTCGCTGGCGCACGGATTTCTGCCGTACGAGCCGCCGCTGTCGGCCTTCGCGGAATCGCACCGAGCTTGGGACGAGATGACCGACCAGCTCCCCGAGCTGTTCCGCCGGCTGTCGCTGCGCCGGGCGTTCGACGCGATGCCGGTGCTCGACGCCCGGCCCGAGGCGTTGCCCGACCGATACCTGCTGCGCGCCTCGACTCTGCTCGGCGTTTTCGCCCACGCTTATCAGTACATGGCGATCGATCCGCCGACCGCTCTGCCCGAGTCGCTGCTGCGGCCGTGGACCACGGTCTCGCGCCGACTGGGCAAGAAGATCCCGGCCGTCTCCTACATCGATCTGTTCTTCTACAACTGGCGGCTGCGCGATCCCGCCGGGCCACGGGCGCTGGACAACATGGACCTGCTCGTGCCGACCTGGAACAACTCGGCGGAGCAGGTGTTCTACCTGGTCACCACCGAATTCGCGATGGGGCTCACGCCCGTGCTGGGCGCCATGCTGGATGCCCAGGAGGCCGTCGTCGCGGACGATCCGGCCGCCCTGGAGAGCGCGCTACTGGTGATCCTCGACCGGCTGCAGCACGTCACCCAGGCCATCTATCCGCAACTCGATCCCAACCCCCGCGCCCGGCATCCGCTCGATCAGGTGCTGTGGGCCAAGACCGTCGGCACCGCGGGCATCCCGATCTTCGACGGCGCACCCAGCCCGAGCGGCACCGCCCAACCGCAGATCCACGCGCTGGACGCTTTTCTCGAGCGCCGAGACTACGGCTCGCTGGTCGGGCGACAGAGCGTCTACCTCGCCGGTTTCTTCCCTCGGCACTGGCAGGAACTGGTGGCCGCGTTACGCGAGGTGTCGGTGCGCCAGTACATCGAGGACACCCGCAACAGCACCTTGCGCGGCGTCTACAACGCCATGCTCGACGCCTATCTGGGCGACCGCGGCTGGATGGGCCTGCACCGCATCAAGGCGTACGGCTTTCTGGAGGTGGCGTTCAAGGTCGGCCGGCAGGTGACGACCGGAGCCCGGTTCACCGGACTGTTCAAGGACCGCACCTGGGACAAGGTGGACGACCAGCTGGCCGTCGTCCGCGACGAGCGCCGCCCACCGGTGGGTCCGCCGGTGGTGTTCGGGACCGCCCGCCGGGGCCGTGTCGTCACCGGAGAGTCCGGCGCATGGACCTGTCATCTGGAGGTCGACGTCGCCGGGCAGGGCGTGCACCACTTGCCCGGCGACCGGGTCGGCGTACTGGCCGAGAACGACGACGAGCTGGTGCGCCGCACCGTCGCCGCCCTGCAGGCGACCGGAGACGAGCTGGTGCGGCTCACCCCGAAGTGGCGAGCGGCGGTGGCCTGCCGGGCGGGCTACGGCGAGGTCGACGTGCTGCCGCTGCGGACATTGCTGCGCTTCGCCAGGCTCCGGCCGATCGGACGGGAGGTGGCGAAACGGCTGGTGAAACTGACAGCCGTGGGCTCGTGGCAGCGAGTGGTGGACGCCCGCATGGAGGACCAGTGGGAGCTGTGGGACGTCCTGAACCTGTTGTACGCGGGCGGATATGACGTCACCCGGCTGTGGAAGGCCGATCCACAGGAGGACGACGCGTTCTGCGCGGTGATTCCGCCCGAGCCGTTCCGGCTGTATTCGATCGCCTCGGCGCCGCCGCCCGGCCAACCGGCCACCACGCTGCGGCTGGTGGTCGCCGGCCTCGGCTACACCTCCGCCCAGACGCCGTGGTCGTACCCGCGGGAACGACAGGGTACGGCATCGCATTTCCTGCGCCGGGTGAGCGCCGAGGGCCGGCACCGGCTGTCGCTGCAGATCGTCCCCACGCCCCGGTTCCGGCTGCCGGCCGATCCTGCCCGGCCCGTCGTCATGTTCGCGGCCGGTTCCGGGATCGCCCCGTTCCTGGGATTCGTCGCCGCGCGCATGGAGCCGGCGGAGAACATGGAGCCGGCGGAGAACATGGGGCCGGGCGAGAACATGGGGCCGGGCGAGAATCGGCTCTATCTGGGGATCCGGACGCCGGAGGAGTTCGTCGAGCACGCGGACTTGGACGCGGCGGCGGCCGCGGGCCGGCTGAAGCTCTCCGTCGCGTTCTCCCGCGCCGATGCCTCGATCGGATTCGACGGCCGGCGCCACGTCGTCCAAGCCGGACAGCGCCGCCGGGTGGACGACGTGATCCGCGCCGAGGCGGACGCACTCTGGGAGCTGCTGCGGCCCACCGACGACGGCGGCCGCGGCGCATTCGTCTACGTGTGCGGCAGCGCACGGTTCGCCGCCTCCGTACTCCAGGCGTTGACCGACATCGTGCCCGGCGACGGCCGCGAATTCCTCCGCCGGTTGGTGGCCGACGGACGTCTGGGCCAGGACGTCTTCACCACCTATCTGGGCCACGCGCAGCAGGGTCCCCGCTTCGAGGTGTCGGATCTGGCGCGGCGCAACACCCCCGACGCGGGCTACTGGATGGCGATCGGCGGCGCGGTGTACGACGTCAGCGAATTCCTGCACCTGCACATCGGCGGGCCGCACATCATCCGCAATCACGTCGGGCTCGACGCGACCGTGGCGTATCGGAAAGTGCTGCACCACGTGCACGCCGAGATCGACGCCCAACTCGCGATGTACCAGATCGGCCATCTGCGCAGGCTGCGGTTCGGCGCCCGGTGGGGCGTGGTGCTCACCGAGGACGGTCTGCGCGCGCTGCCGCTGGAAGAACTGTTCCGGACCTGGGTGCGGTTCGTGTACCTGCTGGTCGGCATGGAAAACGCGTTGACCGGCGACTACGGATTCACCACGTCGGTCACCACCCTGGGCGAAGATCCCCGGGAGTTGACGCCCTTCAAGGCGCAGTACGTCCTCGAGGCGCACCGGCGGTTCCTGGTCAGTTATCTGGACGGGCTGGTGCACGAGGACCTGCGCACCCTGTGGCAACTCACCGCAGGCTTCTGCGACCCGCACCTGGACATCCGGTCCTTCGACACGGATCTCGCCGTCATGTCCGCGCGGCCGGATGTGGGGCTGGTCCGGCATTCCGTATCCGCCGTCAAGGATCTGCTGCTCGCCGGGGACGACTTCCGGCGGGTCACTGCGCTGTGCCGCGTCTACGCCCACGCCGACGTCCAACTGCTGCGCGACCTGAAAACCGCCGTGCTGGAAGGAATCCGGGCGTTCGAGATCCACGAGGCCGACGTCGTCGAGCAGGCGGGAGCCACGCTGCTGAACGCGACACGGGAGGCGCTCGCCGCGGTCTCGGCCTACTACCAGCGCCTCGCCGAGCAGACCCGCGGTCAGGGCATCACCGCCGACGGTTCGGTCGAGGAGCCGATCCCGGCCGACCGGGGCATGCCCGGCCACGGTGGTCCGCTACCGCTTCCCGATTGACCCTCGATCACGGCAAGGGATCAGCGGTGCCGGTTGACCCCTGCCGGAGGGCTGCCGCGCGCTCCTCGCGGCGGTTCCTGTAGTGGCTCGCGCCGACGGAGATCACGAGGAAGGCGCAGATGACCGTGAGCGACAGCCATACGGGGATCTTGTACACGTCCGCCAGGAGCATCTTCGCGCCGACGAACACGAGGATCGCCGCCAGGCCGTACCGCAGATAGCCGAACCGGTGCATGGCCCCGGCCAGCAGGAAGTACATCGCCCGCAGCCCCAGGATCGCGAACGCGTTCGAGGTGAAGACGAGGAACGGCTCGGAGGTGACGGCGAAGATCGCCGGGATCGAGTCGACGGCGAAGACGATGTCGCTGGTCTCCACCGCGACCAGGACGGCCAGCAGCGGCGTCGCGGCCCACCCGCCGCCCGGCCGCCCGCCCCGCCGGTCCGCGTCCTGCCGTACGAGGAACCTCTGGCCATGGTAGGAGTCGGTGACGGGGATGAGCCGGCGCATCGCGCGCAGCACCGGGTTGCGGTCGGGGTGCACCTCGATCGCCGAATGCCTGGCCATCTTCACGCCGGTGTAGAGCAGGAACGCGCCGAAGACGTACAGGATCCAGTGGAAGCGGTCGAGCAGGACGGCGCCCGCGCCGATGAACGCCGCGCGGAAGACCAGCGCGCCGAGCACGCCGAAGAACAGCACGCGATGCTGCAGCTCGCGGGGGACCGCGAAGAACGAGAACAGCAGCGCGATCACGAAGACGTTGTCGACGGCCAGGGACTTCTCGATGAGGTAACCGGCCAGGTACTCCCCGCCCGCCCCCGGCCCCCAGGCCAGCCAGACCACGACCCCGAAGCCGAGGCCCAGCGCGATCCACACCCCCGACCAGGCCAGCGCCTCGCGGACGCCCACCACGTGGGCGCGGCGATGGGCGAACAGGTCCACGGCGAGCATGGCAAGGATGACCGCCAGAACCGCGGCCCAGACCCACAGGGGCACAGACATCGTCAACCTCCTCACCGCCGCATGGGCGGGCTCGGCAGGTCGACGGTCTCCCCGTGCCACCGCCAGCGGTGACCCTCGCGCCGGGACGCCCTACGACGGCGGCCGTGATGACGACGCTGAGGAAGCCGGGTACTCCCCCTCGAACTGTGTTCAAGTATTCACGAAATCAGCTTCGTGCGTCAACCGGCGCCCCGAACAGCTCGAGGAGCTCGCCGATGTGCCGGTGCCGCTCGATCGGGTGGCGGAACGGGGCCAGTGGGTTGATCGTGTAATGGTTGCGCCGCCCCACACGCTCACGGCGCAGGTAGCCGGCCGCCTCCAGGTCGGAGACGATCGCCTGGGCCGCCCGCTCGGTGATGCCGACCGACTCGGCGACGTCCCGCAGCCGCGCGTCGGGATCGCGGGACAGCGCGAGCAGGACGTGGGCGTGGTTGGTCAGGAACGCCCAGCCACCCGCCGGGGAGGAGGTGCTCATACCTCATTATGCGATGGGCGATTCGCGAAACCAGGGTCGACCACCCCTGCCGCACCGCCACGGCGGGACCCGCCCAGGCCGTGCGGGCAGAATGGGGCTTTCGGGATCTTCTGGGAGGCTTCAGGTGACCATCGACGTCGGACGGGTGCGGGCGGACACGCCGGGATGCGAGCACGTCGTCCACCTCAACAACGCCGGTTCGTCGCTGCCGCCGCGTCAGGTGACCGACGCCGTGGTGGACCACCTGCGCCTGGAGGAGCGCGTCGGCGGCTACGAGGCGGCCGCCGCCGCCCTCGACAGATCCGAGCGGACCTACGACGCGCTGGCCGAGCTCGTCGGCGCGGACCGCGACGAGATCGCCCTCGTCGAGAACGCCACCCGCGCCTGGGACATGGCCTTCTACTCCCTGCCGTGGAAGCCGGGCGACCGCATCCTGACGTCCCGCGCCGAGTACGCCAGCAACGTGATCGCCTTCCTGCAGACCGCCCGGCGGTACGACGTACGGGTCGAGGTGGTGCCCGACGACGAGACGGGCGCCTTGTCCGTCGAGGCGCTGCGGGACATGATCGACGAGCGGGTCAAACTGATCGCCGTCACCCACGTGCCGACCCAGGGCGGCCTGGTCAACCCGGCGGCCGAGATCGGCGCCGTGGCGCGGGAGGCCGGGGTGACGTTCCTGCTGGACGCCTGCCAGTCGGTCGGGCAGCTGCGGGTCGACGTCGGTGAGATCGGCTGCGACCTGTTGTCGGCGACCGGCCGCAAGTTCCTGCGCGGGCCGCGCGGCACCGGTTTTCTTTACTGCTCACGACGGATGCTCGACCGCCTGGAGCCGCCGTTCCTCGACCTCCACGCCGCCACGTGGACCTCCGCCGACTCCTACGAGGTGCGCGGCGACGCCCGGCGGTTCGAGAACTGGGAGGGCTACGTGGCCGGCAAGATCGGTCTCGGCGTGGCGGCCGACTACGCGCTGAGCCTCGGGCTCGACGCCATCGAGGAGCGCGTGACCGGCCTCGCCGAGGCGCTGCGCGGGCGGCTGGCCGCGCTCCCCGGCGTGGCCGTGCACGACCGGGGCGCGCGGCGGTGCGGCATCGTGACGTTCGCCGTGGACGGGCACGACAGCCGGGACGTGGCCGCCCGGCTGTCGGCCGCGAAGGTCAACGTCTCGGTGTCCGCCGCGTACTCCGCCCGGTGGGACTTCGAGGCCCGCGCGCTGCCCTCGCTCGTGCGGGCCTCGGTGCACTACTACAACACCGAGGACGAACTGGACCGGCTGTGCGAGGCGCTGCCCTCCGCATGACTACAGGCTCCAGTCGACGACCGGCCCCGAGGGCACGATGCGCAGCGGGTTGATCTTCGGGTGGGTGCCGTAGTAGTGCCGCTTGATGTGGTCGAAGTTCGTCGTGCCGCCGAAGGCCGGGTTCGCGTAGAGGTCCCGGGCGTAGCGCCAGAGGCTGGGGTAGTCGGCCAGGCGGCGGACGTTCGCCTTGAAGTGGGTCACGTACACCATGTCGAACCGGGCCAGCGTGACCCACAGGCGGACGTCGGCCTCGGTGAGCCGGTCGCCGAACAGGTAGCGGTTGCCGGCCAGGCGCTCCTCGAGCTCGTCGAGCGCCGCGAACAGCGTCGTCACGGCCGCGTCGTACGCCTCCTGGCTCTCGGCGAAGCCGCACTTGTACACGCCGTTGTTGACGTCGGCGTACACGCGCTCGTTGAGCGCGTCGATGTCGCCCCGCAGGTCCTCCGGGTAGAGGTCGATCTCCGGCCTGGCCCACCGCCCGAACGCCTGGCCGAGGTCGAGGCTGATGTCGGGGAAGTTGTTGCTGACGATCCTGCGGGTGCGCCGGTCCCACAGCACGGGCACCGACACGTGGCCGTCGTAGCCGGGCTCGGTCGCCTCGTACGCCTCCCGCAGCAGGGTGAATCCGTTGAGCTCGTCGGGGCCGTGGCCGGGGCCCTCGCGGAACGCCCACCCGCGCCCGTCGCGCACGGGATCGACGACGGACATCGACACGACGTCCTCCAGCCCGAGGAGCGCCCGGACGATGACCGAACGGTGGGCCCACGGGCAGGCCAATGACACGTACAGGTGGTACCGGCCGGACTCAGCGGGATATCCGCCGCTTCCGTCGGCCGTCACGCGGTCGCGGAAGCGGTACAGGGGCCGCTCGAACGACCCGTCCGGCCGGGTGGCCGCCTTGATCGTGTAGTCACCGTAGGCCGCGAAGTCCACCGGACTCGCGACGGGGGCCGTTGTCGTCACGCCGCCACCGTCCTCTCGTCTCCGACGAGAGTAACGGGAGCCGGTGACATGACCGCCGTGGCATCGGCGGCGCCGGCATTCCCGGGACGGCGGTGCCGCGCCTGCGCGCCGCGTGGCCGGCGCGGGGCGGGGCGCCGCCCGCCGTTGGCCGGGTCCGGTCAGTGGGCCGGTCCCATGTGCGCCGATCCCGTGGTGCGCAAGCCGCCGGGGCGCCCGCGCTCCATCATCCCGAACTGCATGGTCGCCAGGCCGAAGATCAGGATGAGCGCGCCGACGACCACGTTGCTGATGATCGTCGAGGTGGTCGCCATGCCCCCGCGGATCACCCAGGGGGCGATGATGGTCCAGATACCGAGCAGCGGGGCGACCCAGGAGATTCCATAGGTGCGCCCGAACGCCGAGCTGTACCCCATCGCCAGGAGCGCCACGGCGAGGCCGATGATCAGGTTGTTCACGGCAAGCGGAGTTCGCGTGCCGCTGAATCCGACGATCCACGGCGAGAGCGCTAGATACAGGCCGCTCAGGAGCGTGAGGCCATCGGCGAGCTGTGCCGCGGGATTCGCCGCGGCGGCCTCGTAGCGAGCGCGCATCTGCATGATGTCGGGATGCGTCCCGATGTCGGCACCGTGTGTCATACGTCACACCACCCTTCAGAGGTGTGTGCTTTAGTCCTTATTCCTAGCGTACGCCGGATTCGTCACTTTTTCCCGTTTTGGTGGGATTGTGTTTGCGAGGTGTGAGCGGGGACACACCGGGCGGCGTTTAGCCCCTTCACCAGCGGAAAGAGGGTGTTCGTCAGCTTCTGGAACCGAGAGGAGCGTCCGGATGAGCACCGAGGACAAGTTCCGCAACAAGTCGGAAGAGGTCGCCGGCAAGGCCAAGGAGGGGCTCGGCAGGGTCACCGACGACGAGAGCCTGGAGGCCGAGGGCCGGGCCGACCAGTCGAAGAGTCACATGAAGCAGGCCGGCGAGAAGGTCAAGGACGCCGCAGACAAGGTGAAGGACGCCTTCAAGGACTGACCCGCGCGGGAGGCGACAGGTCATCAGGGGCCCGGACGATCGGGTCGGTGACCGTCGCCGGGGGACGAGGGGCCGCCGAGCCGGGCACGACTTCCCGGCGCTCCCGTCCCCCGGTGAGGTTATGGAGAGAGTGGCCGGCTCCGTGGGGAGCCGGCTTCCTTGTTTACCGGGCTGTTCACCGGCTGTTCACTGGACGCTGTTCACTGGACGCGGGCTCGCGTGGGGACGGTCGTCTCCGGATCCGTGGCGCTGCGGAGAGAGCCGGTGGTTCCGGGCAGGCGGCGCCGGCCCGCGAAGATGAAGGACGCTCGCCGTGTCAGGCCGCGTGCGGCAGCGAGACGCGGAAGGTCGACGTCACGAGAGTCTGGATGAGACGCACGAGCAGCGCCTCCAGGACCATGATGGCCGCACGGGAGAGTATGGCGGCGAGGAACTCAGACACTTCACACCTCGGTAGGACAAATCGGCTTCTAGGGAAGAGTGACGCATAAACCTCCCAGAACGGCGTAGTTAAGGTTACCGTTCGGTGAACGGTCGATGACCGTTGCGGATACGCGTCCTGATCATGCGTCCCCTGCCGGGTCCCCGATCATGACTTGCCCCCGGCGCGGCCGAGCGTGCGCCGGTCCCGTGCCGAGTGTGCCCGGGTCTGGCGCCGAGCGTGCGCCGGCCCCGCACCGACCCATGCCGGTCGCCGCGCGCCGATCGTCCGCCGGTCGCCCCCTGCGCGCCGGCTTCCCTTGCTGAGCGCCGGTTGCCCGTTGCGCCCCGATCGCCTGCTGCACCGTCACGCGGTGCGCTTTCGTCACGACATGCGCGTTCGCCACGACGTACGCGTTCGTCACGACGTGCGCTTTCGTCACGACGTGCGCGTTCGTCACCCGATGTGCGCTGGTCACTTGGTGCGCTTCGTCACGCGGTGCGCGCTCGTCACACGGTGCGCTGCGGGCGCTGGACGCGCGCCGGTCGCCCTCCGTGCTCCGGTGATGTGATGCGCGCCGATCGCGCGGTGCCGCCGGTTCGCGGACCCGCGCGAGGCGCCCCGCGTTACTTGGCGCCGGCCCTGGTGCGCCGGGTGGTGGTGCCGGTGGCGGGGGTCTTCGCCTCGCCCTTGGCCGTGGTGGTTCTCCTCCCCGCCGTCCGCCCTGCCGCCGGCGCCGCCGGCTCCTGCTTGGCTCCGGCGCCGGCGGCGGCCGTCCCCGGTGTGGGCGCGGTCGTCCCCCGTGCCTCCCTCTGCGGGCCGCCGAGCGGGGACCAGCGCTGCTCCCGGGACCTGGCGCGCTGCGCGATCAACGTGCCCGCGCCGATCGCCGCCGCCACCGGCCATTCGAGGATGCCGAGCACGGCCAGCGCGCCGAGACCGCCGTAGTACATGATGCGCTCGGGCGGCGGAAGGAACGTCCGGGCGACGTCCATGGCGTGCCCGACGTCACGGCCGCTGATGTGCGGCATGTCCACGTGCGGCAGGTGCATTTCGGGCGCCCGCAGCTGGAGCCGCAGGAACGGCAGGTTCAGGTCCAGCTGAGGCCGGTGCTCCTCCTTCATCTCCATGCCCGGGCCGGTGGACGGGGTGGGCGTGGGTGTGGGTGGCCTGGTCGTCCGGGCACGGGTCGTCCGGCCCCGGGCGGTCGTCGTGCCGGTCGTGGCCGTGCCGGCAGTCGTGCCTGCCGTGGTCGTGCCCGGCGTCGCCTCGGTCGTGGTCATGGATCCTCCCCCGATGACGTATCCCCCCGATCGCGGATCTCTGCTCGACCCACGGAAGCTTCGGGAAAATGACCTTTCTATCCTCTATCGAGCCTCCTGTGGTTGCTGGTGCCGATAGCGACTATTTGCCCACTTTTGCCGGTGGTTTCGTCTCCGTACGCCCCCTGCGCGAGGATGGTGGGCCTGACACGCATAGGGATCTTGCTGTTCGACCGGGTAGAGGAACTCGACGCGGTGGGTCCGGGACTGCCCGTGTGAGCGCCGGCCTAACGGTCGAGGACGTGCAGCGCGCGGGAACCGGTGCTGAGCAACTCCGGCCCATCCTCGCCGCACACGACCACGTCGGCCACCCGGGCGCCGAAGAGGTCGGGCAGGTAGATGGCGGGCTCCAGGCAGACGGTCATCCCGGCCGCGAATTTCTCCCCGGCCGCCAGCCAGGGCGCCTCCGCCGGGCTCAGCCCGATGCCCCGGCCGGCCCGGGCGGCGGCGTAGTCGCCGTAGCCGCTGCCGTCGATGACCTCGCGGGCGGCCGTCGCGGCCTCCGCGCACGCCACTCCGGGGCGTACGCGGTCGACGGCGGCCCGCTGGGCGGCGAGGACGACCGAGTACATGGCGTCGAAGTCCTCCGGCGGCTCGGCGACCGCGAAGACCCGGGCGATCTCGGCGCAGTAGCCGTTCCAGCGTCCGCCGAGCGAGACGAGCAGCGCGTCGCCGGGGTTGATCACCCGTTCACATGGCTGGTGCCGCGCGTCGGCGGAGTGCTCGCCCGCGGCGACGAGCACGGAGGGCGCCCCTTCGCAACCCGTCTCGGCGAGCATCGCCCGGAGCCTGCGGGCCATCGCCAGTTCGGTGGCGCCGAACCACGCGAACTCGCGGGCGGCGAGCAGCACGGCGTCGGCCGCCGCGGCGGCGCGCCGCATCGCGGCCACCTCGTCGGACCGCTTGCGCAGGCGGAGCGGCGCGAGCACGGCCGAGGCGAGCACGAGCTCCGCGTCCAGACGCAGCGCGAACAGCTCGGCGGCGTGCATCTGCGGGTCCACCGCCACGCGGCGGGCCGTCGGCGGCACGAGAGCCGCCGCCTGCCGGGGGTCGTCGGCCGGGGCGGGCGGCCCGTCGAGCGCCACCACGAGGTAGCCCGCCTCCCACACGCCCGCCTCCGAGAGCCCCGCCGAGCGTGCGCGTAAATACCGGAAGTCGGGGGAGGGCCGCAGCACGAGGGCGTCGATGCCCGCTCCGGCCATCCCGGCGCGTACGTCCTCCAGTATGAGCGGGTCGATCATGACGAGGCGGACGGCTCCGGCTCGTGCAGCCAGCAGGCCACAGGGCCGAAGTCCGGTTCCCGCTCCCGGCACACGTCCATGACGAACGGGCAGCGGGGGTGGAACCGGCAGCCCGCCGGGGGATCGGCGGGGTCGGGCACGTCCCCGGGCAGCTCGGCGGGCAGCACCCCGGCGCCGTCGGGGGAGGGGATCGCGGCGAGCAGCGCCCGCGTGTACGGGTGCCTGGGGTCGGCCCAGACCTCCGCGGTCGGCCCGGTCTCCACGACCTTTCCGAGGTACATGACCGCGATCCGGTCGGCGATCAGCCGTACGACGGACAGGTCGTGGCTGATGAACAGCAGGCCCGCGCCGGACTCCACGGCGAGGTCGCGCATCAGCCGGGCGACCTGCGCCTGTGCCGAGGCGTCCAGAGCGGAGATCGGCTCGTCCCCGATCAGCAGCGAGGGCCGGGCGGCGAGCGCCCGCGCGATCGCGACGCGCTGCCGCTGCCCCCCGGAGAACTCGTGCGGGTATCGGCCGGCGAACGCGCGTGGCAGCCCGACCCGTTCGAGCAAGTCGGCGGGTTCGGTCGCGGTGTCCCCCGCCGTGCGCAGCCCGTCGGCGATCTGCGCGCCGACGCGGCGGCGCGGGTTCAGCGAGGAGTACGGATCCTGGAACACCATCTGCACGCCGGTCAGCGCCGGGTCCCTGCGGCGCAGCCCGAGGGGGCTCACCGGGTGCCCGCCGACGCGGATCCGTCCGGAGGCCGCGCCGTGCAGCCCGCACACCGCCCGGGCCAGGGTGGACTTGCCGCACCCCGACTCGCCGACCAGGCCGACCACCTCGCCGGCGGCGACGTGCAGGCTGGCCCCGGCCACGGCCCGCACGACCGGGCGGCCCGGTGTGCGGTGCTCCACGACCAGGTCCTCCACGGACAACAGGGGCCCAGTAAGAGGCACGGTCATGGCGAGTTCTCCCCAGGAGGCACGGGCAGGGCGTCGAGCAGCGAGCGGGTGTAGGGGTGGCGCGGCTCGCGCAGCACCTGAGCGCGCGGGCCGGTCTCCACGACCAGCCCGTCCTTCATCACGCTCACCTCGTCGGCGACCGCCGACATCACGCCGAGGTCGTGGGTGACGAGGAGGACGGCGAGGCCGAGGTCGTCGCACAGGCCGCGCAGCAGGCGGAGGATCCCGGCCTGCACGGTCACGTCGAGCGCGGTCGTCGGCTCGTCGGCGATGAGCACCTCGGGCTCGCAGGCCAGCGCGACGGCGATGGCGATCCGCTGCCGCATGCCGCCGGAGAACTGGTGCGGGTAGCGCTTCAGCGCCTCCTGCGGGCCGGGGATGCGCACCTTGGCGAGCAGGCCGGCGGCCCGCTCCCGCGCTTCCTTCCTGCCGATCCCCAGGTGGTGGCGCATGTGCTCGGTGAGCTGCCGCTCGACCGTCAGCATCGGGTGCAGGCTGGTCGCCGGGTCCTGGAAGACCATGGCGATCTTCGCGCCGCGCACCTCGTTGAGCTCACGGGCCGGCATCTCCAGCAGGTCCCGGCCGCCGAAATCGATCCGCCCCGACGCGCGGGAGCCGTGGGGGAGCAGGCCGAGCACGGCGAGACCGGTCATGGTCTTGCCCGAGCCGCTCTCCCCGGCGAGGCCGTGCACGCGCCCCGCCTCCAGGGTCAGGTCGACGCCGTGCAGCACGTCGTGGCCGCCGATCGACACCCGCAGCCCCTCGATCGTCAGCGCGGCCGCCCGTGATTGCGCCGTCACAGCGCACGCTCCTTGATCGCCCGGGCGGTACGCGGGTCGAGCGCGTCGCGCAGCGTGTCGCCGAGGAAGTTGAACGCGAGAACGACCGTCAGGATGGCCAGGCCGGGGAACGTCGCGACCCACCAGCTGTCGAAGACGTCCACCCCGGCGGCGACCATCGCGCCCCACTCGGGCGACGGCGGCTTGGCGCCGAGCCCGAGGAACGACAGGCCCGACAGCAGCAGCAGCGCGGTGCCGATGTCGAGGGTGGCGAGCACCAGGACGGGCCCGGTGACGTTGGGCAGCACGTCCACCCGCAGCGAGCGCCAGGCCGAAAAGCCCAGCAACCGGCCGCTCAGCACGAACTCCCGCTCCCGTACGCCGAGCACGAGGCCGCGGGTCACCCGCGCGTACGCCGGCCAGGCGACGACGAGCACGGCGAGCACCGCGTTGCCGAGGCTCGCGCCGAGCGCGGCGGCGACGACCATCGCGAGGATGACGGTGGGGAAGGCGAACACGAGGTCGGCCAGGCGCATGATCGTCTCGTCCACCCACCGGCCGAAGTATCCGGCGCAGGCGCCGAGCAGGCCGCCGATCAGCACCGACAGTGCCACGAGCAGCAGCGTGAGCGGGATGGACACCCGCGCGCCGTACATGATCCGGCTGAGGATGTCGCGGCCGAGCTGGTCGGTGCCGAGCCAGTGGCCGGGGCCGGGCGGCGCGAGCCGGGGCAGCTCCTGCGCCAGCGGGTCGTGCGGCGCGAGCACCGGCGCGGCCAGCGCGACCACGATCCAGGCCACTGCGACGACGGTGCCGACGACAGCCAGCGGCCGCCGCCACGCCTGCGGGAGCCGGCTCACGCGGGTGCGCGCGAACAGGCCGGCGCGCTTCACGAGACCCTCACTCTCGGGTCGATGACGCCGTACAGCACGTCGACGACCAGGTTGATGACGAGGTAGACCACGCCCACCACGAGGCCGACGCCCATGACGGCGGGCAGGTCGAGGGTGGTGGCGCTCTTGTAGGCGTACTGGCCGACACCCGGCCAGGCGAAGACGGCCTCCACCAGCACGGTGCCGGACAGCAGGCTGCCGAACGCAAGGCCGGCCACGGTGATGACGGGCACCAGCGCCGGGCGCAGGACGTACCGGAAGAGCACCACGCGGCCGGGCAGGCCCTTGGCGCGGGCGGCGCGTACGTAGTCCTGCCCGAGCACCTCCAGCACCGCCGAGCGGGTGAACCGCGTCAGCAGGCCGATCGTGTAGAGGGCCAGCACGAGCGCCGGAGCGGCCAGGTGGCCGACGGCGGAGGAGAACACGTCCCAGCGTCCCGACAGCAGGGAGTCGACCGTGTAGAGGCCGGTGAACTGCGGCGGCGGGGTCATCCCGGGATCGATGCGGCCGCTGCCCGGGGTGATCTGCAGCCGGAAGAAGAACACGTAGAACGCCACCAGCGCGAGCCAGAACGTCGGCACCGAGATGCCGACCAGGCTCAGCACCCGCAGCACATGGTCGGAGATTCGGTCCCGGCGCAGCGCCGCGACCACCCCGAATCCGACGCCGAGGATCAGCGAGATGAGGATGGCGGCCCCGGCCAGCTCCAGGGTGGCCGGCACGGACTCGGCGAGGTCGTCCAGCACCGGGCGGTGGCTCTGCTGGCTCGTCCCGAGGTCGCCGTGCAGCAGTCCTTCGAGGTGCATCAGGTATTGCTGCGGCAGCGGCCTGTCGAGGCCGTGGTCGGCGCGCCACTGGGCCACGATCGCCGGGTCGCCGAGCGCCCGCTGACCGAGGTTGGCCGCCACCGGGTCGCCCGGCACCAGGTTGGCCAGCACGAAGGTGACCAGCGTGATGCCCACCGCCAGCAGCAGCGCCGTGATGATCCGCCGGACCAGGAACCGGGCGAGCGGGCTGCGCACCGCCCGGCTCCCCGTACGGCGGCTACTTGGCGCCGAGGTCGGCGACATTGATCGTCCACACGGGGTGGTACTCCACACCGGTGACGGACGCCGCCGTCACGATGTTCTGGCCGGGCTGGATCAGCGGCATGAACGGACCGGTCGCGTTGAGCTTCTGCTGGAAGTCGGTGTACGCCTGCTTGCGGTCGTCGTCGGTCACCGCGGCGCCAGCCTTGTCGGCCGCGGTCTCGACGTCCTTGTCCGCGCCCGTCTTCCATCCGGCCCGCAGGCCGACCAGCTTGCCCGGGGCGAACGACAGGTAGTTGCTGGGGTCGGGGAAGTCGGGGCCCCAGTACCACAGGCCCAGCTCCTCCTTGCCGTTGCGGTAGTTGTCCAGAGCGGTGGTGACCGGAGCGGGGGTCAGCTCGACCGTGATGCCGACCTCCTTGAGGTTGGCCTGGATGCGCTCGGCCAGCGGCTGGAAGGACAGGCCGTTCACGGTCAGCTCGCTGGGGTACTCCAGCTTGACCGTGGGGTCGGACACGCCGCTCTCCGCCAGCGCCGCCTTGGCGCCCTCGACGTCGCGCTTGGCCGCCTGGTCGGCCGGGAGCGCGCCGAGGAACATCGACGGGATGATGCCCGACGCCTGCGTCGAGCCCTCGCCGGCCAGCTCCAGCAGGCCCTGGTAGTCGATGCCCTTGCGCACGGCCTCGACGAACTTGGGGTTGGAGGTGACCTTGCTGACGCCCGGGTCCTGGTTGGCGAGCACGTAGAACACCAACGCCGAGGCGGTCCGCTTGACCTGCAGGCCGCCGGAGATGCCGGTCACCTGGTCGCCGGACAGGTTCAGCGCCACCTGGCTGTCGCCGCGCTGCACGTTGAGCTTCTGCGTGGCCGACTCGACGTTGCGGATGACGACCTTGTCGTAGTACGGCTTCTTCGCGCCCCAGTACTGCGCGTTCGCCTTCAGCACGACCTGGCTGCTCACGTTGAACGACTCGATCGTGTACGGCCCCGAGCCGGCCGCGGTGGAGTTCAGGTACTGCTCGGCCTTGTCGTTCGGGTCGTTCGTCGCGCCGTGCTCCTTGGCCACCTTCGAGTTGAGGATGCCGAGGGCCGGGTTCGGCAGGATGTACGGAAGCGCCGGGTTGGGGGTCTTCGACGTCAGGGTGATGGTCGTGTCGTCGGTCTTGGCGATCTCCACGCCGTCGAGCAGGAACGACGGCGTGCCCTTCATGTCGCGCACGCGGGTGAGGGAGAACACCACGTCGTCGGCCGTCACCGGGGAGCCGTCGGCGAACTTGGCGCCCTGCCGCAGCTTGAGCGTGAGCTCCTTGCCGTCGGGCGACAGTTCGTACGACTCGGCGAGCGACGGCACCGGCTTGGTGACGTCGGCGCCTTCGAACGTGAGAAGCGTGTCGTAGGTCGCCTTGTCGACGATCAGGCCGGTCGGCTCGTAGGTCCGCCCCGGGTCCGCCGTCTTGAGGTCGAACGAGGTGTCTATCACGAGCGTCTTGCCCGCGGCGCCGCTCTGGGTGCTGCTGGACGAGCCGCCGCCGGAGCAGGCCGCGAGGGCGAGGGCGCCGGTGAGTGCAACCGGGAGCAGGCCGGCCCTCACCTGCCACGAACGGGTCGTCATTATGTGTCCTCCGAAAATTGGCCAACTCGTGGCCGTGTGGACGTTTGGTCGCCGATCGTCCAGGATTGTCCGGCAGAAAGTCCAGCTCATGCGGCCAAGCCGAGACGAATCTCCCGTGGAGGATGAACCAGTGACCGAAATGTCAAGCAACTCGGGGTCCGGGGGCGGGCCTACTGGACGGATCGGCATCGGCCTGGAGTTGGACGCCACCCATCTGAAGATCCTGGAGGTGCTGAGGGACAACGGGCGCGTCTCGGTGTCCGCCCTCGCCGAGCGGGTGGGGATCTCCCGCGCCAACGCCTACACGCGCTTCGAGGCGCTGCGCGCCGACGGCGTCATCAGGCGCTTCACGGCCGAGATCGACCACCAGCGGGCCGGCCTCGGCATCGTCGCGCTGATCTTCGTGACCGTGCGCCAGCAGATGTGGCGGCAGTTCCGCGCCCAGCTCGCGCAGATGCCGGAGGTGGAGTACTGCGCCATCACCACCGGGCAGCACGACGCCATGATCCAGGTCAGGATGGCCGACGTGGCCGAGGTGCACGCGATGGTCACCGAACGCCTGGCCAACATCCCGGCCGTCAAGGCCACCGAGACCGTGTTCATCCTCGACGAGGTGCTCAGGCGGCCGTACGTGCTGCCGAGCGACCGGGAGCGGGACCGGGGCCGCGGCGCCCCGCGGCGGCCCGGCCCTTCGCCCTCGTCGGACCCCGAGCAGGGACAGGGGCAGGGACTGCCGCTCGGCAAGATGCGGTTCGTCGGTGCGGCCGAGGGCCGCGCGGCGCTGCGTGATGCGACTTAGGGGAGACGGATCACGAGATCACTTCGGCGCAGACGCTGACGTGGGTGGCGTCGTCGCCCTCGAACTGGAACTCCTCCACCAGGCGCAGCCGGCCGTCCTGGCCCATCTCGATGCGGCTGGTGCTGCGGCCGCTCGCGCGGTCGCCGGTCTTCAGCAGGTGGACGTAGGACAGCTCGATGCGGTCGGCGTCCCGCGTGCCGACGAACCGGCCGTGGACGACGGTGTCGCCCGTGTAGTGCCCCCAGATGACGCCGCCCGACTCCTCGTACGCGAACTCGGTGGGCGCGTCGGCGTCCACCTCGCTGGCCGTGGAGCTGATCATGACGAAGCGGCGGCCGTTGAGCAGGTCTGTGTCGTTCACGACTCCACATCGTGCCGAACCGAACGAGATTCGCAACCCGCTCTGGACGTTCCGTTCACCGGACCCCGGCCGGGCGGGTGATCCGTCCAGATCACCCGCCCCGGCCGGGCCGGATCGTGAACAGGTGTCAGCGGCCGACGATCTCGGCGAGGGCGGCGAGCGCCGCTCCCCGGGCGCCGGCCATGTCGAGGTCCTCGACCAGCGTCACGGTGGCCACCCGCCGCTGCTCCTCGCGCAGCAGGGTGTGCTCGCGGACCTTCTCCAGGAACCACTCGCGGAAGTGCGGGGCCGCCTCGACCACCCCGCCGCCCAGGAAGTACGCGTCCGGGTCGGTGAAGTTGGCCGCGATGGTGAACAGCCTGCCGATGGCCATGGCCTGCTGCTCGAAGACCTTGAGCGCGAGCGGGTCGCCGTTCTCGGCGTAGGCGCGCAGCAGCTTGGCGGCCTTGCCGACGGGCTCGACCCCGTGGAGCTCGTGGCCGGGGAAGCGGGTCAGCCAGTAGGGCAGCAGGTTCTTCTCGATGCCGGTCAGCGAGGCGACGCTCTCGGCGTCCCCGACGAAGCCGCAGTTGCACTCGGGCAGCGGCTGGTCGTCCTCCAGCAGGCCCTGCAGGGGGATGTGGACGTGCCCGAGCTCGCCGGCCATCCCGGCCGCGCCCTTCACCACGTGCCCCGACTGGATGACGCCGCCGCCGAGGCCGGTGCCGACGATCGCCGAGACCGACGAGTGCTGCCAGGCGTCCGGCCCGAAGCGCACGTGGTGGGAGTAGAGGGCCGCGGCGTTGCCGTCGTTGTTGTAGACGACCGGCAGCCCCAGCCGGGCCTCCAGGGCCCCGCGGAAGTCGAAGCCGAACCAGCCGGGATCGACGAAGTTGGTCGCGCCCTTCGAGGAGATCACACCGTCGGCGCTGGCCGGGCCGGGGGTGTCCAGGCCCACCGCGCGTACGGTGGAGCGCGGCGTGCCGGTCAGCTCCAGCACGTTGTCGAGGGCGAGCAGAAGCTGCTCGACCGCTGTCTCAGGACCCTCCCGTACGAGGCTGGGGGTCTCGACCATCCGGTCCACGAGGAACCGCCCGGAGGCGTCGAGAACGGTCGCGTTGTTGCTTGTGCCGCCGTTGTCGAGCCCGACTACGACCCAGGACCCTGCATCTGCCATTGGGGGTTGTCCTTTGCGTTCGCGCGTGTCAGTGCGAAGACTACGAGAGTCGGGCGCTCGGGGGCACCGGCCGGGGCGGAACGGGCGGAGCGCGTGCCGCACGCGGGCGCGCGGGGGTTGGGGCGCGAAGGCGCGCGGGTGCGCACGGTGAAAGATTCAGTTCGCGCCGTCGCCCGCGCCAGGTCGTCTCCGGCCGCCGCCGTGCCCGTGAGCTGCGCGGGCGTCGTCGCGGCGCGGGCGGGCCCGGTCCGGGAGCGGCGGCGTCCGTTGACCGGTTCCGCGACGCGGAGAAAACATCTGCGTCCGGGGGCCGCAGCGTCGCGACCCATCTGTCCCAGTGGCCGCGGCCCCGAGCGGGAGCGCCTGCCCTCGCCCGTCCGTGCGTGTCCCGGGGGCGCGGCGCGCGAGCCGGGCGGCGTGCCGTACGTGCAGATGCGCAGAAATCGAGGTACGCATGAAGCAGTTTCGTCCCGTCCGAGGGCTTCGCCCCGCCCGCGGCCTGCCGGGCTCTCCGGCGGCGCGCCTGGTCGCGGCCCTGGCCGCGCTGGTCGCCGGCCTCGTGGTCGTGCTGGTGCCCGGCGCCGCCTCCGCGGCTCCCGTCTGCAAGGTGGACTACACGACCAACCAGTGGCCGGGCGGCTTCACCGCGTCGGTGCGGCTCACCAACCTCGGCTCGGCGATCAGCGGATGGACGCTGCGCTGGACGGCGGGCACCGGCCAGCAGATCACCAACGCCTGGAACGCCCAGGTCAGCCAGTCGGGTGCGACCGTGACCGCGGTCAACGTCGACTGGAACGGCTCGCTGGCCACGGGCGGCACCGCCGACTTCGGGTTCCAGGGCACCTGGTCGGGCAGCCTCACGCCGCCGTCCGACTGGTCGCTGAACGGCGTGCCGTGCGGCGGCACCTCCTCGCCATCGCCTTCGCCTTCGCCGTCCCCGACCGTGGACGCGTCGCCGTCGCCGTCGCGGTTTCCCTCGCCGTCCGCCTCGCCGTCTGCCTCCCCGTCCCCCTCGGCGTCTCCTTCGCCCTCGCCCAGCCCGTCGGTGACGCCCCCGCCGTCCGGCTGCTCGGGGACCGGCCTGGTCGTCTGCTCCGGCTTCGAGGACCAGTCGGGCACGCCGTCGGGTGAGTGGCAGGTGACCACCCCCAACTGCCAGGGGACCGGCACCGCCACGATCGACACGACGACCGCGCACAGCGGCGGCAGGTCGCTGCGGATCAACGGCGGCGGCGGTTACTGCAACCACGTCTTCGCCGCCACCACCAAGAACGTCTCCGCCATCTCGCCCGTGGTGTACGGGCGCATGTGGGTGCGGCACACGACCGCTCTCCCGGCGACCCACGTCTCGATGATCACGATGTCGGACTCCAGGGACGGCGGCAAGGACCTGCGGATCGGCGGCCAGAACGGCGCCCTTCAGTGGAACCGGGAGTCCGACGACGCCACGCTCCCCGAGCAGAGCCCCTCCGGCGTCGCGCTCAGCAGCCCGCTGCCGGTCAACCGCTGGGTCTGCCTGCGCTTCCAGATCGACACCACCCAGCAGGCCATGCGTACGTACCTGGACGACCAGGAGATCACCGGCCTGCGGGTGGACGGCACGCCCACCCAGGACGTGGACGCCCAGTGGCTGCGCCGCTCCACCGCGCCGCGGCCCACGACGTTCCGCCTGGGCTGGGAGAGCTACGGCGGCGACGCGGACACCCTCTGGTACGACGACGTGGCGCTGGGGTCGAGCCCGATCGGCTGCTGATCACCTCACGGCAGGGGTAGATAGCCGGGTGTCCGCCATGTGCGGTCAGGCTCGACCGTGGTCCCGTTTCGTCCGGCGCCCGGCCTCCCGGGGGAGGCCGGGCGCCGCATCCGAGGGGAGAGGGACATGACCGACGTGCAGCACCCGATGCCCGAACTGATGAAGGAAGGCGACGTCGTCGACCTGCTCGTCCACCAGCACTCGCTGATCAGGGACATGTTCGACGAGGTGGAGCACGCCGCGCCAGGCGAGCGCCACGAGCCGTTCCGGCGGCTGGTGCGCATGCTGGCCGTCCACGAGACGGCGGAGGAGGAGATCGTCCACCCCTACACGCGGCTGCGGGTGGACGGGGGAGCGGGCGTGGTGGCCGACCGGCTCAAGGAGGAGCGCGAGGCCAAGGAGATCCTCAGCAGGCTCGACGAGATGGGCCCGGAGCACCCCGGCTTCATGCCCGAGCTGAACAAACTGCGGATGGCCGTGCTCGCGCACGCGCGGGCCGAGGAGCGTTACGAGTTCACCAGGCTCCGGGCCGAGACGACGGCGGCCGAGCGGCGGGCGATGGCGCTCGGCGTCCGGGCCGCCGAGGCGATGGCACCGACCCGTCCGCACCCGGGGGTGGAGTCGATGACGAGGAACCTGCTGCTGGGCCCGCCCGCAGCGATCATGGATCGCGCACGCGACCTGATCCGCCAGGCGCTGCGCAGGTAGGGCCCGATCCCCGGCCCGGGTCCGTACGCGTACGTGCGGAGCCGGGCCGGGACCCGCCCTCAGTGGGCGCGCAGGCTGTAGAGGGGGTGGGTGCCCTCGGTCTCCAGGCGGTACTCGTCGCCCGACCTGGCGCGGTTCTCGTCGATGACGCGCTCGCTGGGCGGTTCCTCCCCGCCCATGAGCTGCTCCTGCCAGCGCTGGAACCGCTCGTGGGCCTCCTGGACGTACCCGGTGCCCAGAGTCGTGTAGTCGATCTGCGTGGCGATCAGCTCGCGCAGGTACTCCTTGTTGGGCTCGAACGTCACCGGCTTGGGCAGCGCGGGAGCCACCAGCTGCTCCGGATCGCGCCCGTCGTGCTTGCGGAACAGGTCGGCGGCGATCCGCAGGTGCTCCAGTTCCATGTTCAGATGCAGCTCCCAGATCGCCTTGATCCTCGGGTCCGACTCGGTCTCCATGAACGAGTGGTACAGGTAGCACTCGTTGTACTCGTGGTTGAGCCACTGCTCCCACCACGTCTCACCCGGATCGAGCAGCGACTCGTAATGCGTGACGTGCTCTTCCTCGATCAGCCCGATCTCCTGGTAGAGCTGCCGCGCGATCGGCTCCATGTACATCGGGCCGACGTTCATGTAGAAGTTCATCGTCTGCTGCTCGGCGGACATGACGGTCAACGCGTGCAGCTTCGAGATCGGCTTCGCCTTCTCCCGGTCGTAGTGCTCGCGCACGTTGTCGATCGGATGGCGGTGATGCATCTTCGTCGGCCGGCCGGGCATCACCTCGGTCAGCCGGTCTACGATCTTCTCGGCCTTGCGGTGCTCGATCATCTCGTAGAGGTTGGCGTACCGGTACAGATGGTCGAAGTCCTCCAGCACGCCGAACTGGTAGGCCTGCTTGAGGTAGGGGTCGGGCTCCATCCGGGCCACCCAGGCGGTCAGGTCCACCGCCACCTGCTCGTAGGCGAGGGTCGTCTCCAGCACCGAGGCCAGCCCGGGCAGCAGCCAGTTGACCGCCTTCTGCTGCTGGGCCTCGATGTAGCGCACCTCCGCCAGGCGCTGCCGCACCTCCAGGTCAGGGCAGCGCCTGGCGAAATGATGGCTGAACATGATCGCTTCGATCTCGATGCCGTTCATCGTGATGATCCGGCACCGCGTGTAGGGATCGGCGCGGTCGGGATCGATCGGCGTCACATTCAGCTCGCGCCAGTTGCGCAGCTGCCGATCCAGCGGAATCCCTCGCTCCTTCAGCGGATTGAACGTCATCTCGGTGCTCCTCCCCACGATTGGCGCTGGGCGTACCCAAACCGTGGAATGCGACAAACGTGGACATTCGGAGCCTTTGGCCGGGATTGTCATCCGGTGGCATGGGGGCCGTCAGCCGCTGGACGCCGTCGCGGAATGTGGGTCGCCGACCTTCTTCGACTGGGATGAGCCCCGCTCACGCAGGAAGATCGCCAGCAGGACCATCGAGGCGACCGCCAGGAACTCCGACTGCCAGTTCTGCAGCGTGCGGTTCCAGAAGTCGGCGGAGGTCACGTAGCCGCCCCAGCCGACCGGGTCCTCCAGCTGGGCGAGCTGCTCGTGGTTGTAGGCCGCGAGACCGGCCACCGACTGGGCCAGCCAGGACAGCACGAAGAGCAGGCCCATCGCGATGCCCAGCGAGTGGCTGAAGACCGCCCGTCGCCAGCCTGCCGCCGCCGCCCACGCGGGGGAGCCGGGCTCGGCATACCGGCCGACCTTCTGCTCGGCGTCGGACTGCAGGCCCTCCTCGCCGCTCTTCTTCGACTCCGGCGAGCCGCGCTGGACCAGCCAGACGGTGACGAGGATGTAGAGGAAGAACTGCAGATACTCCGACTGCCAGTTCTCGGCCACGTCGACGGCGAAGGCCGACGAGGTGACGTACTCGGCCCACGTGACGGGGAAACCGCCGTTCGCCACCTGCTCCTCGTTGAACGCCGCCGCGCCCGCCGCCGACTGCCCGGCCAGGCTCAGCAGGAACAGCAGCAGGAAGCACAGCGCGAGCGCGTTGTCCCTGACCAGACGCCTCACCTGCCGCTACCTCCCCGCCAGGCCGACGACGATCACGTACGTGAGGACCAGCGCGATCGTGACCAGCAGCACCGCGTAGAGCGTGCGCGCACCGTTCAAGCCTCCACCTCGCATTCGTACGGCTGCTCTGTGCGGGGTTCGCAGCCCGCGGCCCGCACGCGCCAGCCGTCGGGGAAGCGGTGCAGGAAGAGCGTGTCGCCGTCCACCCGCACCTGTGCCTCGTCGCCCCACACCTCCACGCCGCGTACGGCGCCCGCCCGCAGGCCGGCCGACACGATCTGCTTCTCGCAGTCGTCCAGCGACCGTGCGGCCCTGGGGGCAAGGAGGAGGCACGCCTGTCCTCCCCGGCCCTCCCCGGCCGCGGACAGGAACCGCTGCGCCGTCGCGGTGACCGAGGCGTTGTCCGCCGAGGCGCACCCCGCGGCGACCAGCGCGAGGCAGACGACCGCCGTTGCTCGTATGCCCATGGACCGCGACTACCCGGGAGACGAAAGTGAAACCTGAACGGAGTTTCCGCCCGGTGATATGGGATTAATCACCCGGCATGCGTAATATAGGCGAGGCCGGAAGTGGTTCCGGATAGGGTCGTCTCACCAGCGGAGGTGGGACCCTTGCACGACTTCCAGGTGTCGGTGGCGCAGTCGCCTCCCTTCACTCTCGTCACCCTCAGCGGCGAACTCGATGTGATCACGGTCCCCAAGCTGCGTGAGCGGGTGGCCCCCCTCCTGGCCCGTCCCGCGACGCGCATCCTGTTCGACGTGGAGAAGCTGCGGTTCATCGACAGCGCCGGCATGAGGGTGCTCATCGACGCCTGCGTCCGCACCCCGCCGAAGGACGGTGACGGCGCCGTCTGCGGGATGAGCCCGCAGATGCGCCACCTGTTCTCGCTGCTCGGCCTCATCTCGAGGCTCACCGTGTATCCGACCCGCGCCGACGCGATGCGCCATCCGGAGGCCATGCCCCCTGACACGGCCCAGATGAACTGACCGGCCGGCGCGGAACCGGCTCGTCACAAGATCGTCTGCCACCAGCCGTCCACCGGCGGCGGGTCGTCGACCGTGACGCGCTCGCCCGGTCGCGGCACCACGATGCGCACGTCGCGTGCCTTGGCCTCCCGCCACAGCTGGTCGATCGGGTCGTTCCAAGCGTGCGGGGCGAGCGAGAACGTGCCCCAGTGCACCGGCAGCAGCACCCGGGCGCGTACGTCGAGGTGGGTGAGGATCGCCTCCTCGGGCGTCATGTGGATGTCCGGCCAGCCCTTGCTGTAGGCACCGATCTGGATCACCGACAGGTCGAACGGCCCGTGCGCCTCGCCGATCGCCGCGTACCCATCGAAGTAGCCCGAGTCGCCGGTGTAGAAGACCCGCCTGCGCTCACCCGCGACGACCCAGGAGGCCCAGAGGGTCTGGTCCCGGCGGAACCCGCGGCCGGAGAAGTGACGGCCGGGGGTCGCCACGAACCGGAGACCGGACACCGTGGCCTCTTCGTTCCAGTCGAGCTCGACGATCCTGGACGCGGGCACCCGCCACCGTTCGAGATGGGCGCCGACCCCGAGCGGCACCAGGAACGGCGCGGACTGCGTGCGGGCCAGCAGACGCACCGTGTCCATGTCGAGGTGGTCGTAGTGGTCGTGCGAGATGACGATCGCGTCGAGCTCGGGCAGCTCGTACAGCGGCACCGGCGGAGGGTGCAGACGACGCGGCCCGGTGAACGACGCCGGGGAGCAACGCTCGCTCCACACCGGGTCGAGCAGCACCCGCCGCCCCTCGATCTCGATCAGCGCCGAGGAGTGGCCGTACCAGACGGCGTCGAGGTCGCCGCCCCGGGACGGGCCGGGAGTCATCAGGGGCACGGGCAGGCGGGGCTTGCGCTGCGTCCGGCGGAGGAACTCGCGGGCGACCTGCCGCCCGGTCCCCGGCGGGAGGACGGGACTCGGCGTCGTGTTGCGGAACGCGCCGTCGCGGAACTGTCTGGAGCGCCGCACCCGCAGCGCCCGCTCGCCCGACGGCCGCGCCCCCAGCGCGGCGGGGACGTTCCGTATCGCCCACACCGCCGCCGCCAGGGCGGCCGCTCCCGCGACGAGCCCCACGCGACGGCCCAGGTCACCATTTCTCAATCCACCGGTCTTCAACGGCAATCTCCTTGCTGGGTTCTGCCGATCAGACTAGGCAATCTCCGCGCAGGTGCGCGCCGAAGGCGCCTTGCCTGTGGACAACCTTCCCTGGAGACTGCGTGATGAATGAAACCATGCAGACCGACCGGCCCTGCGCGGGCAGGCGAGGCGGGGGGGACGATGAACACCGGCTACGACGCGGACGACAGCCCGGCCGGCCACCGCGACGATCTCGGCGACCGCGACGTCCTCGGTGACTTCGACGGCGACGCCGCGTCCCGCCTGCTGCGGCTGTTCGAGGGGCACCGGCTGACGCCCGTGCAGCGCAGGATCGCCCACTGCCTCGCGCAGCACGCCGCGGAGGCGCCGTTCCTGTCGAGCATCGAGGTGGCCGAGCTGGCCGGGGTCAGCCAGCCGTCGGTGACCCGCTTCGCGATGGCGCTGGGTTACGCCGGATACCCCGGCCTCCGGCGCAGGTTCCGCGAGCTGGGCGCACGGCCCGGCGGGGGACGGGACGGCGGCCGGAACGGGGAAGACACCGGGCCGGATGCCGGCGCTTCCGGGCACGCGGTTGCCACCCGGCTCTCCGGCGGCGGCGCGGCCGAACGGGCCGGGGGCAGGGGGCGGGGGCATGCGGAGACGCTTCATGAGACGGCGGAGGGCTCGCATCGCCCGTCGTCGCGACCCGGTGCACCCGAGAGTCCCGTGCCCGAGAGTCCCGTGCCCGAGAGTCCCGCGCCAGCGGATCCCGGTCCCGGCCTGGATCGGGCGACGGGCCCCGGGGGCGAATACCGGCGGGCCGTGCTGGCGGAGATCGAGAACCTGCGCGCCCTCGCCCGGTCGCTGGACGACCCCGGACCCGTCGCCACGGCCGCCCGCCTGCTGGCCGCCTCGCGGCCGCTGCCCGTGCTGGGCCTGCGGGCCGCCGCGGCGCAGGCCGCCGGGTTCGCCTACTTCGCGGCGAAGGTCCACCCCGACGTACGGCCCCTGCACGAGGCGGGGTCCCTCCTGGCCGACCGTATCGAGCAGGCGGCGGCGGCCGGGGCGACGGCCCTGCTGTGCTTCGCCCTGCCCCGCTACCCGGCGGAACTGGTGGACGCCCTCCGGGCGGCCCGCGCGGCCGGGCTGGCCGTCGTCACGGTCGCGGACCGGCGGGTGCCGTCCCTCACCGGCCTGTCGCATGTTCTGCTCACCGCCGCCGTGGGCACCCACCTGGTGTTCGACACGGCGTGCGCGCCGATGATGCTCGGCCGGGTGCTGCTCGAGGCGATGTGCGACGAACTGCCCGGGGCGCAGGCCCGTCTGGAGGCGTTCGAGGCGTCGGCCGCCGCCCGTGGGGTGTTCCTCATTGACTGAATCTATTCATTCACCCACGATAGGTGGGACCTACTGAATGGGACCATGCGCCGCGGGCGCGGGTGGAAGGAGGACTCGTGGCTGACGACGGCGGCAGCGCTCCCAAGGACCGGGCTCCCACGGACCGGGCTCCCCATGACCGGGCTTCCGGCGACCGGGCTCCCATCCGGGCTCCGCGCGGCGGCACGCTGAACACGCGCGGCTGGCAGCAGGAGGCCGCCCTGCGCATGCTGATGAACAACCTCGACCCCGAGGTCGCCGAGCACCCGGAGCGGCTCGTCGTCTACGGCGGCAGCGGCAAGGCGGCCCGCGACTGGCCGTCGTACGACGCCATCGTGCGCGAGCTCACCACCCTGCGGGCCGACGAGACGCTGCTGGTGCAGTCGGGCCGGCCGGTCGGCGTGATGACCACCCACGAGTGGGCCCCCCGGGTGCTCATCGCCAACTCCAACCTCGTCGGCGACTGGGCGACGTGGCCGGAGTTCCGGCGGCTGGAGCGGCTCGGGCTCACGATGTACGGCCAGATGACGGCCGGTTCGTGGATCTACATCGGCACCCAGGGCATCCTGCAGGGGACGTACGAGACGTTCGCGGCGGTCGCGGCCAAGCGGTTCGGCGGCAGTCTCGCCGGGACGATCACGCTCACCGCCGGGCTCGGCGGCATGGGCGGCGCGCAGCCGCTCGCGGTCACGATGAACGGCGGCGTGGCGATCTGCGTCGACTGCGACCCGCGCAGCGTCGAGCGCCGCATCGGCCACCGCTACCTCGACGTACGCGCCGAGAACCTGGACGAGGCGCTGCGCCTGGCGTACGAGGCCAGGGACGCGCGCCGGCCGCTGTCGATCGGGGTCGTGGCCAACGCGGCCGAGGCCGTGCCCGCCCTGCTGGCCGGGGGCGCGGAGATCGACGTGGTGACCGACCAGACGAGCGCGCACGACCCGCTGGCCTACCTGCCGCTCGGCGTCGCGTTCGAGGACATGGCCGCGCTGGCGCGCAAGGACCCCGAGGGGTTCACCCAACGGGCCCGCGAGTCGATGGCCCGCCACGTCGAGGCGATGGTCGGCTTCCAGGACGCGGGCGCGGAGGTGTTCGACTACGGCAACTCGATCAGGGGTGAGGCGAGCCTCGCCGGGTACGCGCGGGCGTTCGACTTCCCCGGGTTCGTGCCGGCCTACATCCGGCCGCTGTTCTGCGAGGGGAAGGGCCCGTTCCGGTGGGCGGCGCTGTCCGGCGACCCGGCCGACATCGCGACGACCGACCGCGCGATCCTCGATCTCTTCCCCGACAACGAGCCGCTGGCCCGGTGGATCCGGATGGCGGGGGAGCGGGTGCGGTTCCAGGGCCTGCCCGCGCGGATCTGCTGGCTGGGGTACGGCGAGCGCGACCGGGCGGGCGAGCGGTTCAACGACCTCGTGGCCTCAGGGGAGATCTCCGCGCCCGTCGTGATCGGGCGCGACCACCTCGACTGCGGCTCGGTCGCCTCGCCCTACCGCGAGACGGAGGGCATGCTGGACGGCTCCGACGCGATCGCCGACTGGCCGCTGCTCAACGCCATGGTGAACGTCGCCTCCGGCGCGTCCTGGGTGTCGATCCACCACGGCGGCGGGGTCGGCATCGGCCGTTCCATCCACGCCGGACAGGTCACGGTCGCCGACGGCACGCCGCTGGCCGGGGAGAAGATCCGCCGGGTGCTGACCAACGACCCCGGCATGGGCGTGATCCGGCACGTGGACGCCGGATACGACAGGGCGGCCGAGGTCGCCGGGGAGCGCGGCGTACGCGTTCCGATGGCCGGGGCGGAGCCGGCCGGCTCCGACGCCGATGTCTGAGGGGGCGGCGCGGGTCCTGCCGGAGGAGGTGTCGGACGGCTTCCGGCGGATGTGGCGCGACCTGCTCCCGGTGGGCCGGTGCGACGCGACGGGCGGTTACCGCCGGCACGCCTGGACGGCGGCGGACGCGGAATGCCGGGCCTGGTTCGCCGGGCAGGCCCGGGAGCGTGGCCTGACGTACGAGACCGACCGCAACGGCAACCAGTGGGCCTGGCTGGGCGATCCCACGGCAGGTGACGCCGTGGTGACCGGCTCCCACCTGGACTCGGTGCCCGACGGCGGGGCGTACGACGGCCCGCTGGGCGTGGTGGGGGCGTTCGCCGCGCTCGACGCCCTGCGGGCGCGCGGGCTCCGGCCGGAGCGGCCGCTGGCGGTGGTGAACTTCACCGAGGAGGAGGGCGCCAGATTCGGCCTGGCCTGCCTGGGATCGCGGCTGATGACCGGCGCCGTCCGTCCCGAGACGGCAGGGGCGCTGCGCGACGCGGACGGCGTCACCCTGACGGCGGCGATGGAACGGGCGGGACGCGACCCGGGGGCCGCCGGGCGTGACGCCGAGCGCCTCGCGCGGATCGGCGCGTTCGTGGAACTGCACGTGGAGCAGGGCCGCCACCTCGCCGCCACGCCGCACCCGGTCGGGGTCGCCTCCGCGATCTGGCCGCACGGCCGCTGGCGCTTCGACTTCCGCGGGGAGGCCAACCACGCCGGGACCACCCGGCTGGAGGACCGGCGCGATCCCATGCCGGCGTACGCGGCGGCGGTGCTGGCCGCGCGGGCGAACGCCGAGCGTCTGGGGGCCCTGGCGACCTTCGGCAGGATCAGGGTCGAGCCCAACGGCACCAACGCCATCGCGTCGCTGGTCAGCGCCTGGCTCGACTGCCGGGCGCCGGACGCCGCCCTGCTGGACAGGATCGTCGAGGAGACGGCCCGGGCGGCCGAGGAGGCCGAGGTGACCCGGGAGTCCTACACGGCGGTCGTGAACTTCGACGTGCCCCTGCGTGACCGCGTCGCGGGTGTCCTCGGCGGCGCGCCGGTGCTGCCCACGGGGGCGGGGCACGACGCGGGCATCCTCGCCGGCGAGGTCCCGGCGGCCATGCTGTTCGTGCGCAACCCCACGGGGGTCTCGCACTCGCCGTACGAGCACGCGGAGGAGGCCGACTGCCTCGCCGGGGTCGCCGCCCTCGCCACCGTTCTGGAGGACCTGCTCCAGACCCCCGCCGACGGTCCTGGCGCGGCTCGCTGAGCGCGGGACGGCCCCGGCAGATCTATGCCGGGGCCGTCGTGAGGACCTTCGAGGCCATGGAAGCAACAATCGGAATCCCAAATCAGGGGGAATTCCCCCCGGACCTTGGCAAAGCCGCAATCGCGGACCCGTTCGGGTTTGGGCAGATATCCCGTTGCTTCCCGCCTGTGCGCTTTTTGATGCCAAAAATGCTTATTTGCTCCCAGATGGGCGACTCAGGCGTTTGCTGCCTCTAGCGTGAGAAACAGGGTCCAGATCCAAGGTTCGATGGAGCGATTCGAGCTCCGTGAATTCGGACGTCGTCCGCTTTCTCATCGCGGAGTCGACGAAGGGATACCCATGTTCAAAGAAGCATTGGCTGCTGCCGTCGTGACGGCTTCGGCCCTCGTCGTCCCTGTCACGATGCAGACGCAGCCCGCCAACGCCGCCGGCACGACCGAACAGGTCATCCGGCCGTCGACCACGGGGGACTGCCCGGGAGGCAGATGCCGCGGCAGGCACTACCGTCACCACCGTCACTACCGCCACCATCGGGAGCATCTACCGCGGCAACAGCAACAGCAACAGCAGCAGCAACAGCAGGGCCGCGGTGGTCAGCAGCAGCAACAGCAGCAACAGCAGCAGTGACCGAATGACCGTCCATCGTGCCTGATCAACCCTGTGCCCCGCGTCCGTTGCCTCGCGGGGCATTTTCCGTCGCAGAACGCGGTCCCGGCGCACCGAAGGCGGGCGCCGGGCGCGAGAGGCCGGCGGATCGGGTGGGGCGCGTCAGCGGGAGCGGCGGTCGCCGGAGCCGGGGTCGGCAAGACCGGCCCGGCGCAGGGCCTCGGCCATGGCCCCGCCGAGCGGCGCGCCGCCCGAGCCCCGGCCGTTGCCACGGCCTGACCCGCCCCTGCTGCCCTGGTTCTGGCCGCCCTGGTTCTGGCCGCCCTGGTTCTGGGGGGACTGGCTCTGGCGGGACTGGTTCTGGCGCTGCTGACCGCGCCGGCCGCCCTGCCGGTCGTCGCGGGCCTCGCCGTTCGGCCCGCCCCTGCGGCCGTTGCCCGCCGTCTCGTCCTCCAGGCGCAGGGTGAGCGAGATGCGCTTGCGCTGGAGGTCCACGTCGAGCACCTTGACCCGGACGATGTCGCCGGGCTTGACCACCTCGCGCGGGTCCTTCACAAACGAGTTGGACATCGCGGACACGTGGACCAGGCCGTCCTGGTGCACGCCGATGTCGACGAACGCCCCGAACGCGGCGACGTTGGTGACGACGCCCTCCAGGATCATGCCGGGGGACAGGTCGGACGGCTTCTCGACGCCCTCCTTGAAGGTGGCGGTCTTGAACGCCGGGCGAGGGTCGCGGCCCGGCTTCTCCAGTTCCTTGAGGATGTCGGTGACGGTCGGCAGGCCGAAGGTGTCGTCGACGAAGTCCGACGGCTTCAGCGAGCGGAGCGCCGAGGTGTTGCCGATCAGCGTGCGCAGGTCGCTCTTGCTGAAGTCGAGGATGCGGCGCACCACCGGGTATGCCTCCGGGTGCACGCTGGAGACGTCGAGCGGGTCGTCGCCGCCCGGGATGCGCAGGAAGCCCGCGCACTGCTCGAACGCCTTCGGGCCGAGCCGCGACACATCCTTCAGCCCGGTCCGCGAGCGGAACGGCCCGTTGGCGTCCCGGTGCGCGACGATGTTCTCCGCCAGTCCGGAGCTGATGCCGGAGACGCGGGTCAGCAGCGGGGCGGACGCGGTGTTGACGTCCACGCCCACCGCGTTCACGCAGTCCTCCACCACCGCGTCGAGCGAGCGCGACAGCTGCACCTCGGACACGTCGTGCTGATACTGGCCGACGCCGATGGACTTGGGGTCGATCTTGACCAGCTCGGCCAGCGGGTCCTGTAGCCGCCGCGCGATCGACACCGCGCCGCGCAGCGAGACGTCCAGGCCGGGCAGCTCCTGCGAGGCGTAGGCCGAGGCCGAATACACCGAGGCCCCGGCCTCCGAAACCACGATCTTGGTGAGCTGCGGCATGTGCTTGACCAGCTCACCGGCGAGCTTGTCGGTCTCCCGCGACGCGGTGCCGTTGCCGATGGCGATCAGCTCCACCTTGTGCTCGGTCGCCAGCCGGGCCAGCACCGCGAGCGACTGGTCCCACTGCCGCTTCGGCTCGTGCGGGTAGATCGTCTCAGTGGCCACGACCTTGCCGGTGCCGTCCACGACCGCGACCTTCACACCGGTGCGCAGCCCCGGGTCGAGGCCCATGGTCGGCCTCGTCCCGGCGGGGGCGGCCAGCAGCAGATCGCGCAGGTTGGCCGCGAACACGCGCACGGCCTCCTCCTCGGCCGCCTGCCACAGCCGGGTGCGCAGGTCGATGCCCAGGTGCACGAGGACGCGGGTCCGCCAGGCCCAGCGCACGGTGTCGAGCAGCCACTTGTCGGCCGGACGGCCGAGGCCGGCGATGCCGAAGCGCCGGGCGATCCGCGCCTCGTAGTCGTTCGGCTCCTCGGCCTCCGGGTCGAGGGTGAGCGTGAGCACCTCCTCCTTCTCGCCCCGGAACATCGCGAGGATGCGGTGCGAGGGCAGCCGGGTGAAGGGCTCGGAGAAGTCGAAGTAGTCGGAGAACTTGGCCCCGGCCTCCTGCTTGTCCTCCCGCACCTGGGAGACCAGCCGGCCGCGGGACCACATCCGCTCCCGCAGGTCGCCGATGAGGTCGGCGTCCTCGGCGAAGCGCTCGACCAGGATGGCCCTGGCGCCCTCCAGCGCGGCGGCGGCGTCGGCCACGCCCTCGCGCACGTATTCCTCCGCGGTCGCCTGGGGGTCCAGCGACGGGTCGGCGAGCAGCGCGTCGGCCAGCGGCTCCAGCCCCAGCTCCCTGGCGATCTGCGCCTTGGTGCGGCGCTTGGGCTTGAAGGGCAGGTAGATGTCCTCCAGCCGGGCCTTCGAGTCGGCCTCCATGATCCGGGCTTCCAGGGCCTCGTCGAGCTTGCCCTGGGAGCGGATCGAGTCGAGGATGGCGGCCCGCCGCTCCTCCAGCTCGCGCAGGTAGCGCAGCCGCTCCTCCAGTGTGCGCAGCTGGGCGTCGTCGAGCGTGCCCGTGGCCTCCTTGCGGTAGCGGGCGATGAACGGCACCGTCGCCCCGCCGTCGAGCAGGTCGACGGCCGCGGTGACCTGACTCTCGCGCACGCCGAGCTCTTCGGCGATCCGCTGCTGAATGGACGTCGTCACGATCCTTATCCGCCTTCTTCCGGGTCGGCCCTCTCCGGCGGCTCTCATTCTGCCGGATCCGCCGGGCCCCCTCGCCCCACCTGTGGACAACCCGTGCGGGGCCGCTACGTCGGCCGCCCCCGTGACGACGTCCACGCGGCGGAAGACCGCGGACCGCGGCGGTTCCCGCTGGAAACCGATTGCCGCGCGGAAAATCCTTCACCTGGCCATTGGAGGGAAAGGGCGACGGGCCTATCGCCCTTGTCGTGCATAGGGATTCAGGCGCGTCGCTCGACGCGGACCCGAGGCGATTCCGGCCCGTGATGCAGTGGGAATCGCGCGACTCCGGCCCCGACGGGCGGCCCCACGTATATCCAGGTGGGATCGCTGAGAGGCCCATGGGCTTCTGCGCGCGCCGATTTCCGGACACCTGACGACCTCCATTGGAGACCGCCGCGGCCCCGGCGCGTACTCAGTGGGCGTGGAGCCGCTCGTACAGGCCGGCGCCGGTCAGCAGCAGGAGCGCGAGGGTGAGCAGCCCGTGCGACGCGAACGGCGCGCCCCGGGCGGGCCTCTCGCCGGCCGGGGTCTCCAGCGCGGGCCGGCCCAGTGTGAACTCCGGATGATGGGCCAGGTAGCCGGTGGGGAACGTGGTCACGGTCCCGCAGCCGCATCCGGGGCAGGTCATCCCCGACCAGGGCGGCTCGACGGTCACGTCGTCCCGGGTCCACACCACGACGTCGCCGCCGAGTTCGTCGCACGTGCGGAGGACGACGTACTCCTCCTCCCAGACCAGCATGCAGTGCAGGCACTCGAACGGCCATGCCTCCCTGGTGCTGATTCCCTCCCGCACCGGTACCACCCCCGAACTCACGACCTCCGCCTACGAGTCTCAACACAGGGTGAAACCACTGCAAGTGGTGCCAAGGCCACGATCGGTAATGATTGCCCAGCCGGGCTGCTGCTTCTCGTGATCCGTCAGACCACTTCGAGCAGCTCGTCGACCAGGCCGAGCGCCAGTGTCTTGTAGCCCACGGAGTCGAACAGCACCGTGATCCGGTCCTGCTCGCGGCTCATCACGATCCCGTGCCCCCACTCGGCGTGCCGTACGTCCGCGTGCATGGGGAACCGCCCGTCGCCGGTCTCCGGCGGGGTCGCCGTCCCCGAGCGGCAGGTGTCGCAGTCGCCGCACGACCGCTCGTACGGCTCGCCGAAGTACTCCAGCAGGAAGCGGCGCCGGCAGCCCGTCGTCTCCGCGTAGCCGCGCATCATCTCCAGCCGGGAGTCCTCCATCCGGTGCCGGAGGTCGTCGATCTCCACCGCGCGTGCGGCGGCCTCGTCCGGCGGCGGGCCGTCCGGCGCGTAGCGCAGGGCGCCGCCGTGGGTGACCTCGACCGCGCCCGCCCGTTCCAGCAGGTTGACGTGCGAGGTCAGCCGGGCGGCCCCGATGTCGAGGAGCTCGCGCAGGTCGGCGGCGGCCACCTCCCCGCCGTGCTCGTGGACCAGCGTCGCGACGCGTCGCATCAGGGCCTCGTCCGCGCGGCCCGCGGCGAAGAACCTGCGCAGCCCCAGGTCCTCTGGGCGGTAGAACAGCACGGCGTCGGCCGGGTTGCCGTCCCGGCCCGCCCGGCCGATCTCCTGGTAGTACGCGTCGAGCGACTCGGGGGGCGCGGCGTGCAGCACGTAGCGCACGTCGTGCTTGTCGATGCCCATCCCGAACGCCGAGGTCGCCACGACGGTGTCGAGGTCGTCGTCCTGGAACCGCTCGTGGATGGTCCGGCGCTCCTTCGTCTTCATCCCCGCGTGGTACGCCTCGGCCCGGCGGCCCCGCTCCTTCAGCACCTCCGCGTACTCCTCGGCCTGGCGTCGCGTCGCCACATAGACCAGCCCGACGCCGTCCAGCCCGGCGGCGTGGTCGGCCAGGGCCCTGCGCTTGTCGTCGTCGCTCGTGAACCGGTGGACTTCGAGATGGAGGTTGGGCCGGTCGAACCCCCGCACGATCTGCTGCGCCCCGATCAGGCCGAGCGACTCGACGATCTCCTCGCGCACGGTCGGCGCGGCCGTGGCCGTCATGGCGATCACCGGGGGATGGCCCAGACGCTCGATGACCTTGCCGAGCCGCAGGTATTCCGGCCGGAAGTCGTGGCCCCAGGCGGACACGCAGTGCGCCTCGTCCACGGCGATCAGCGAGGGCCGGGCCTGGGCCAGCCGCTCGACCACCTCGGGCTTGGCGAGCTGCTCCGGCGACAGGAACACGTATTCGGCGTCGCCCGCCGTGACCTGGTCGAGCCCCGCCTCGACCGAGCCGGCCGAGTTGACCGCCACCGCGCCCGCGGCCCCCGCCTTGAGCAGGCCCATGACCTGGTCGCGCTGCAGGGCGATGAGCGGCGAGACGATGATCGTCGGGCCTTCCAGGAGCAGCCCGGGCACCTGGTAGACGGCCGACTTGCCGCCGCCGGTCGGCATCACCAGCAGCACGTCGCGCCCGGCGAGCAGGTGCTCCATCGCCTCCTGCTGGCCCGGGCGCAGCTGCTGCCAGCCGAACGCCTCTCTGGCCGTGGCCCGCAGGCGCCTGCCCCTGCGTCCGAAATGCCGGCCGAAGCGGCCCCCCGCCCAGCCCCTGGCCCAGCTTCCCGACCAGTCCCTCGACCAGCCGCCCCCCGTGCCGCCGAGCCTGTCGCCGGGCCTTCCGCCGGACAGGCCTCCGTACCTCTGCCTGACGCTCATTCCGCCGCACCCCCTCGCCTGATCGGCCTGCAACTACCCGAGCGGCGAGGGCCGAACCGGAACAGCGCCGTGGACCCGGCGGCTTGGAGCCGGTCTGAGAGCGATCGTGTGTTCCGGGACCGGTGCACGAGGGCCGGGAGAGACGGTGGATCTTTCCCCTGCGAGCGGTAGCGTCGGGGCATGCGACTCGGAGTCCTGGACGTCGGTTCCAACACGGTGCACCTGCTGGTGATGGACGCGCATCAGGGTGCCCGGCCCCTGCCCGCGTTCTCCCACAAGGAGGAGCTGCGGCTGGCCGAGCACCTGATCGACGGCGACAGGCTCAGCGAGGAGGGCGCGGCGCGGCTTGGGGCCTTCGTGCGCGAGGCGGCCCGCATCGCCGAGGACAAGGGCGTGGAGGACCTGGTCGCCTTCGCCACCTCGGCGGTCCGCGACGCGGTCAACGGCGAGGACGTGCTGGCCCAGATCAAGGCCGACACCCGGGTGGACATCCGGGTGCTGTCGGGGGACGACGAGGCCAGGCTGACGTTCCTGGCCGTGCGCCGCTGGTTCGGCTGGTCCTCCGGGCGGCTGCTCGTGACCGACATCGGGGGCGGCTCCTTGGAGATCGCCTCCGGCATCGACGAGGAGCCCGACGTCACCGTCTCCCTCCCGCTCGGCGCGGGACGGCTCACCCGCGACTGGTTCACCGCCGACCCGCCCGATCCCGAGGAGGTCCGCGCGCTGCGGCGGCACGTACGCACCGAGATCGCGCGGAAGGTCGGGACGGTCGCCAGGTATGGCAGGCCGGACCACGCGGTCGCCACGTCCAAGACCTTCCGCCAGCTCGCGCGCATCGCGGGGGCGGCGTCGTCCGGGGAGGGCGCGTACGTCAGGCGGACGCTGACGCACGGTGACCTGGTCGAGTGGACGGCCCGGCTGGCCACGATGCCCGCGGGCCGCCGGGCGGAGCTTCCCGGCGTGTCCGCGGGGCGGGCCGCGCAGCTTCTCGCCGGCGCGGTCGTCGCGGACGCCGCGATGGACCTGTTCGAGCTGCCGGTGCTGGAGATCTGCCCGTGGGCGCTGCGGGAGGGCGTGATCCTGCGCAGGCTCGACGGCCTGCCCATGGGTCGCCCCCCGCTGGCCGATCAGTAAGGTATGAGGGTCATCCAAACGGGGCAAGGCACCAATAACCGGCAATTTCCGTTCCTCTACGTGGCGGGTGGTCTTCCACCGGCCACCGGAGTGCCGTAATCGGGGTCGACCTCTGGAGGAATCTAAATGGTGGAGCTGCTGGGAGCCGTGGTCTCCCTGGCGGCGGTGGCGGTGCTGGTGTTCGGCGCTGTGGTGGTGATCGCGATCGCGACCCTCGTATGGCTGGGTGCGATGGCGGTGAGCACCGGGCGCGAGCCCCACGGACGGGCGACACCCGTCCCGGCGGGCACGGGCACGGACGGGTCCGGCAAGACACCCGCGATCGGGCTCGTGAACGGGTCCGGCAAAGCACCCGCGAACGGGTCCGGCAAAGCGCCCGTGAACGCGTCCGGCAACGGACACGTGAACGGACGCGCCGCGGGCCGGGGCGCGGACCGGCAGGTCCGGGCCGTCGCCGCCTCCGCGCGTCGCGCATAGCGAGACCCAGGCCGGCGTCAGCGTCCCCGTCAGGGCTTCCCTGGCGGGGACGTCGTCGTCCGGCGCGTCTCGCACCCGGACGGGTCCGTCGTCAGCGGCTCTCCCGGCTCTGGCCGGACAGCGTCTTGACCAGCTCGGTGAGGTGGGCGACCTGGGTCTCCAGCCCGCGTACGCGTGCCTCGAGCTGGGACAGGGTGGGGGCCTGGTAGCCGTCGGCGATCTGCCTGCTCATCGTTCCTCCCGAACGGGACCGGCCGGGGGAGACCGGTGTAGGGGTGCAGGGCATGAGGGTCGTGCGGGTCCTGAGTCCCTATTCCCCGAATATGTGATTTGGCACCTCTTCTTTGCGGGGAAGATGGAACAGTGAAGGTCGTCGTGCTCGCGGACACCCACGCTCCCCGGCGCTGGAAGTCCTGTCCGCCCACGGTCGCGGAGCACCTGCGGGGGGCGGACCTGATCCTGCACGCGGGCGACGTCTGCACCGCCGACGTCCTCGTGGAGCTGTCTGCGTACGCCCCGGTTCACGCGGTGCTCGGCAACAACGACGGCCCGGACGTCGCGGCGTGGGGCGCCCCCGAGACGCTCGAACTCGACCTCGGCGGGCTCCGGGTGGCGATGATCCACGACAGCGGGCAGGCCGCCGGGCGGACCGCACGGATGCGGCGCCGGTTCCCCGAGGCCGACCTGGTCGTCTTCGGCCACTCGCACATCCCCATGGACCTGACCGGCGACGGGGTGCGGGTGTTCAACCCCGGCTCGCCCACCGACCGCCGCCGGCAGCCGCACGGCACCATCGGATTGCTCGACGTCGAGGGCGGCGTGCTGCGGCGGGCCGAGATCGTCCCCGTCACCTGACCTGCCTAAGGGCCGTACGCCGGGGCATGGGGCCGGTATGAGAGAGAACAGACCACAGCCCGACCCGCGTTCGCGGTTCGAGGACGAAGGCATTCCCGACCTGCAGGAGGGCACGCCCGAGCGGCAGTGGGCCGAGGATCCGCAGGAGATGCCGCTGCCCGGCGACCGGCCCCTGGGCCTCGATGAGTACGGCACCACGCCCAACGAGATGCGCGAGGGCGAGTCCCTCGGCCGTCGCCTGTCCCGTGAGGTCCCCGATGCGGACGTCCGGTTCGGCACGGAGCCTGATACGACGGGTGGCCGTCTTGAGGAGAAGGCCGATGAGACCGGCCGGGCCGGCCGGCTCGTCGATCCGGACGGCGGCATGGGCGTGGACACCGAGAAGGACATGATCGCCGAGGACGTGGGGCCGGACTTCGGCGGCTACGCGCCGGAGGAGCAGGCGATGCGCGTGGAGGACGAGACGCCGTAGGGGGACAGGGCGGCGGCCGGTCGGCCGGGCCGCCGCGTGGCGTGAGGGGCCGGGAAGGAGCCGCGAGAGGACCTCGCATTCGTTACGCTGCCTCGATGGCGGGAGTTGAGGAGCTGCGGCACGAATGGCGGGTGCCGCGCGGGATCGTTGCGCTGAAGGCCGTCGGCACGGTGCTGTGCGGTGTGCTGGCGGTCGCCGGCGACGGCGCGCAGCTCTTCCTCGCCGGCGTGGCCGCCTTGGGCTTCGGCCTGCTGACCGGCCGCGACCTGGTGGCGCCGGTGCGGCTCGCGGCGGGGGAGGACGGGTTGGTCGTCACCGGGCTCGCCGGCCGGGAACGCATCTCCTGGAACGACGTGGACCGCATCCGGGTGGACGCCTACCGCCGCTACGGCCTGACGACCGAGCTGCTGGAGATCGACGCCGGCGAGCAGATCCACCTGTTCAGCCGTTTCGACCTCGGCGAGCCGGTCGTCGACGTGGCCGAGACGCTCATGCGGCTGCGCCCCTGATATCCGTACGCGCGCGCCGCGCTTCGGGAACGGTGCAAGCCGATCGCAAGCGCGGGGCCCTAAGGTCCGCTCGTGTCACAAACCGCTCTCATCACACTGATCCTGGCGGGTCTCGGACTCGTCTTCGGCCTCATCGGCGGCGGCATCACCATGAACGCCCGGGAGTTCCGCCGCCGGGCCCAGCGCACCCGTGGCCTGGTCGTAGGACTGCGGGCGAGCCGGTCCGACGACGGGACCTCGTACTACCCGACCATCCGTTTCACCACGATGTACGGCCAGCAGGTCGAGGCCGAGACCACCTACGGGAGCAACCCGCCGCCCGCCCGGCCGGGTGAGGAGGTCACGGTGCTGTACGACCCGGCCAGGCCGACGCGGATCCGCATCGACAGCGCGGCGGGGAACGGCACGCTCCTCGGCGGCATCTTCCTCGCGGTCGGCATCGTCCTGTTCACCGCGGGGGCGGGGGTGGCGCTGGCCCAGACGTTCTGAGCCCAGACGTTGTGAGCCCAGACATTCTGAGCACAGCCGTTGTGAGCACAGACATCTTGAGCCTCTGGGCGTCCCCGCCCCCTCCGGCGCATGGTCATCCGGTCGCGCAGGCCGTCCCGTTCAAAGTGAAAGCGGTGGGGGCGGGGTTGGCGCCGCTGTAGGACCCCTGGAAGCCGAAGTTCGCCGTGCCGCCGCTCGCGCCGATGGTTCCGTTCCAGGTGGCGTTCGACGCGGTGACCTGCCGGCCCGACTGGGTGACCGTCGAGTTCCAGTAACCGGTGACCTTCTGGTCGCCGGCGTAGGTCCACTGGAGCCGCCAGCCGTTGACCGGGCTCGACGACCTGTTGGTGATCGTCACGTCGGCGGTGAACCCGCTGCCCCAGTCGTTCACCTTGTACGTCACCACGCACCCGCCGGGGGACGACGACGGCGACGGGCTGGCGCTGGGCGAGGGGCTGGGGGACGGAGAAGGCGACGGCGAGGGAGAGGGAGAGGGAGACGGGGACGGTGAAGAGGAGGGGGAGGGGGACGGGCTGGAGCCCGTGTAGGTCAGCCCGAAGCCGTACTCGAACAGCGCCTGCTTGCCGTCCCCGGCGTTGATCGGCTGCTGGTCGGCGCTGCGCATCCAGGTCATCGGCAGCTTCGCGGTGGGGGCGTAGTCGCCGAACAGCACGTCGGCCACGCCGCGCCCCTCGGTGCCCGGCAGCCAGGCCGCCACCAGCGCGTTCCACTGGTCGATCTGGCCGGCGATGTCCAGCGGTCGGCCGGAGACGAGCACCACGACCAGCGGCACGCCGGCCGCCTTGAGCCGCTGCAGCGTGGCCAGGTCGGTGGAGTCGAGGCCCATCGACCCGGTGCGGTCGCCCTGGCCCTCCGCGTACGGCGTCTCGCCCACGACGGCGATCGCCGCGCGGTAGGAGGAGTCGATGCCGCTTCCGTCGCGGTTGTAGGTGACCTGCGTGCCGGAACCGACGGCGTCGCGGATGCCCTGCAGGATCGTGGTGCCCTGCGTGATGTTGCCGGACGAGCCCTGCCAGCTGATCGTCCAGCCGCCGCTCTGGTTGCCGATGTCGTCGGCGCTCTTGCCGGCCACGAAGATCTTGCCACCGCTCTTGCCGAGCGGGAGCACGTTGCCCGCGTTCTTCAGCAGGACCAGCGACTTGCGCACGGCCTCGCGGGCGATCGCGCGGTGTGCCGCGCCGCCCACGGTGGACGTGTAGGACCGGTCGGTCAGCGGCCTCTCGAACAGCCCCAGCTCGAACTTCTTGGTCAGGATGCGCCGGTTGGCGTCGTCGATCCGCGACATCGCGATCCGGCCCGCCTGGACCTCCGACTTCAGCAGCGAGACGAACTTCTTGTAGTCGGTGGGCACCATCACCATGTCGACGCCCGCGTTGACCGCCGTGGTGATCTCGTTCGCGGTGAAGCCGGTCTGGCCGTCGAGCTGGTCGATGCCGGCCCAGTCGGTGACCACGAAGCCCGTGAAGCCCAGCTCGCCCTTCAGCACGTCGGTGAGCAGGTACTTGTTGCCGTGCATCTTGACGCCGTTCCACGAGCTGTAGGACACCATGACGGAGCCCACGCCACGCTGCACGGCGGCCTTGAACGGCGCGAGGTGGATGGCCCGCAGGTCGGCCTCGCTGAGCTCGGTGTTGCCCTGGTCCTTGCCGCCCGTGGTGCCGCCGTCGCCGACGTAGTGCTTGGCGGTGGCGAGGATGGAGGCGTTCCCGGCCTTCTGGAAGCCGTCCACGATCGTCGTCATCTGGGTGACGAGCTGCGGGTCCTCACTGAAGGACTCGTACGTGCGGCCCCAGCGGTCGTTGCGGGCCACGCACAGGCAGGGCGCGAAGGTCCAGTCGATGCCGGTGCCCGACACCTCCTCGGCCGTCGCCCGCCCGACCCGCTCCACCAGGTCGGGGTCGCGGGTCGCCCCCAGCCCGATGTTGTGGGGGAAGATCGTGGCTCCCACGACGTTGTTGTTCCCGTGCACGGCGTCGATCCCGTAGATCATCGGGATGCCGAGCGGGGTGGACAGCGCCTGCCGCTGGAAGTTGTCGTACATGTCGGCCCAGGACGACGGGGTGTTCGGCGAGGGCGCCGAGCCGCCGCCGGACAGGATCGAGCCCAGCCGGTACGTCGCCACGTCTGAGGTCGTCGTCAGGACCGACCGGTCGGCCTGGGTCATCTGCCCGACCTTCTCGTCCAGCGACATCCTGGACAGCAGGTCGTCCACCCGCGCCGTCACCGGAAGGCTCGGATCCTTGTAGGGGGCGTCCGCCGCCCGCGCGACCCTGTGGTCGGCGGCGAAGACGGCGCTCAGCGCCGCGGCGAGCAGCGCCACGAGCGCGGTGACCCAGACGGGCCTCAGCCGGGATGTCATCAGGTCCTCCTCGATGTTCCCGCCGACCGTAGGAATCGCCGGAATTTCGGGTCAAACGATGTGACTCCCGGACACTCGCCACCAGCCGCGCAGGACGAAACTTTCACGCCCGCAGGCCGGCCGCCGGTCGTCGGGCGCACGGCGCGGCGGCTCGTGACGGGGGACCGTCAGCCCGGAGGGGCCGTGTCGCGGTCTCGTGTCCCCGGCTTCTCGCCGGGTGCCGGTTCGCGGGCAGGGACTTGAGAGCAGGGACTTGAGAGCAGGGATGTGAGAGCACGGTTCGGCCCAGGGCGGAATCGCTCTGCGCGAAGATCCCGCCGAGGGCCGTCCCGGCGGTTCTAGCGTCGCCGCATGGACGTCGTCGAGCTTCTGCCCAGCCTGTATTTCCTGCGGTTTCCCGTCGGGCACGTCTACCTGTGGCGCGACCCGGACGGGCTCACGCTGATCGACTCGGGGGTCCCCGGCTCCGCGCCGCTCATCGAGGACGCCGTCCGCTCGCTCGGGCACTCGCCGTCCGACGTACGGCGCCTCGTGCTGACGCACTTCCACGAGGACCACACCGGCTCGGCCGCCGACATCGCGTCCTGGGGTGACGTCACCGTGTACGCCCACCGCGACGACGCGCCCTTCGTCCGGGGCGAGGCGGCCGGACCCCCGCCGGTCCTGTCCGGATGGGAGCGGGAGCTGTGGGACCGGGTCCACGCGGGGATGCCGCAGGTGCCCGCGCCGCCCGTACGCGTGGACCGCGAACTGGGCGACGGCGACGCCCTGGACTTCGGCGGAGGGGCGCGGGTGCTGGCCGTGCCCGGCCACACCCCCGGCAGCCTCGCGCTGCACCTGCCCGAGCCGGGCGTGCTGTTCACCGGCGACACCATCGCGCGCGGCCCCGACGGGCAGGTCATCCTCGGCGTGTTCAACGCCGACCCGCCCGCGGCCGTCGCCTCGTTCGTACGGCAGGCGGCCCTCGACGTCGAGATCGCCTGTTTCGGCCACGGGGAACCCGTCACTGAGGGGGCGTCCGGCCTCCTTCGCGCCGCCGCCCGGAGGATGTCACCGGATCCCGAGTGAACGGGCCGCCGCAGGGGCATGAACCTTGCCGGTCCCGTCCCCACACGCCCGCTGAAGTCGGCTCTTAGAGCCGACTCGTCGAAGCCCGCCTGTCCCCGAGCCTGACCGTCCGAGCCTGACCGTCCGAGCCTGACCGTCCGAGCCTGACCGTCCGAGCCTGACCGTCCGTGCCGGATGCCGGCCGCGACCAGAGGGGCGCGCCATGCGCATCACCGCCGTCGAATCCACCGAGCTGTTCGTCCGCATGGCCGTGGACGAGAGCCCGCGCCAGGTGGTCCGGGTCGTCCTCGACGAGGTGCCGGAGGACGCGTCCCCGGTGGTCGAGGTCACCGGCCCCGGGGTGCGGGGCGAGCACCCGTCGGACGGGCGGCCCCCGGGTGCGGCGAGCGAGGCGCGGGTGGTGCCGGTGGTGGTGGAGGCGCCCGTGGTGGTCGAGGTGCCTGTGGTGGTCGAGGTGGCGGTGGAGGCCGCCGCGCCCGCCGCGGTCCCGGGTGCGCGCGTCCCGATCACCGTGCGGGCCGCCGCGGGCCGGGAACGGTGCACGGCCGAGGGCGAACTGCTCGTGGCCGAGCCGGGGTGGACGGTCTGGATGATCCCCCATTTCCACTACGACCCGGTCTGGTGGAACACCCAGGCCGCCTACACGGCCACCTGGGACCACGCGGGCGGCCTGGCGCAGGCGAACCGGCAGGAGTTCCAGCACGCGGGGTTCGACCTCGTCCGGCTCCACCTGGACACCGCCAGGAGGGAGCCCGGCTACAAGTTCGTGCTCGCCGAGGTCGACTACCTCAAGCCGTACTGGAACGCCCACCCCGAGGACCGGGCGTACCTGCGCCGCCTGCTCGCGGAGGGCCGGCTGGAGATCATGGGCGGCACGTACAACGAGCCGAACACCAACCTGACGGGCCCCGAGGCGACGATCCGCAACATCGTCCACGGGATCGGCTTCCAGCGCGACGTGCTCGGCGGCGATCCGGCGACGGCCTGGCAGCTCGACGCGTTCGGGCACGACCCCCGGTTTCCCGGGCTGATCGCCGAGGCCGGGCTGACCTCCAGTTCGTGGGCGCGCGGGCCCTACCACCAGTGGGGCCCGATGCTCGCCGACGGCGGCTGGGGCGACCCGTCGGCCATGCAGTTCCCGTCGGAGTTCGAGTGGCTGTCGCCGTCGGGGCGCGGGGTCACGACCCACTACATGCCGGCCCACTACAGCGCCGGGTGGTGGATGGACTCCGCGCCGACCCTGGAGCAGGCCGAGGCCGCCGTCTACGAGCTGTTCACGCTGCTCAAGAAGGTCGCCGCGACCCGCAACGTGCTGCTGCCCGTCGGCACCGACTACACCCCGCCCAACAAGTGGGTCATGGAGATCCAGCGCGACTGGAACCGGCGCTACGTCTCGCCCCGGTTCGTCTGCGGGCTGCCGAGGGAGTTCTTCGCCGCCGTGCGGGACGAGGGCGTCCGCCTGACGCCGCAGACGCGGGACATGAACCCGATCTACACCGGCAAGGACGTGTCGTACATCGACACCAAGCAGGCGCAGCGGCACGCCGAGACGCGGCTCGCCGACGCCGAGAAGTTCGCCGCCGTCGCCACGGCGACCCTTGGCGCGCCCTACCCGCACGCCGCCCTCGACAAGGCCTGGCGTCAGATCGCGTACGGCGCGCACCACGACGGCATCACCGGATCGGAGTCCGACCAGGTCTACCTGGACCTGATGACGGGCTGGCGGGAGGCGTACGACCTGGGCGGGCGAGTCCTCGACGCGTCGCTGCGCCGCCTCGGCGCGGGGCTGACCGGAGTCGCCGTCTGGAACCCCTCCTCCTGGCCCAGGACCGACCTCGTCCGCGTACGGCTGACGCTGCCCGAGCCGGGGGCGTACGGCGTCGCGCTCGACCCGCCCGTGCGCGGGCTGCTGCTGGAGCATCCCGAGCGGCACCCCGACGGCAGCATCGCGGCCGTGGACGCGGTCTTCGTCGCCGGCGACGTGCCCGCGCTCGGATATCGGACGTTCCGGCTGGTGCCCACCGCCGCGCCCGCCCCGATCGGCTGGGCCCTGCGCGAGGGGACCCGGATCGAGAACGCCACCCACGCGGTGGAGGTCGACCCCGAGCGCGGCGGGACGGTGTCGAGCCTGACGGTCGAGGGCCGCGAGCTGCTGCAGCAGGACCGGGTGGGCAACGAGCTGCTCGTCTACGACGAGCACCCGGCGCATCCCCGCTTCGGCGAGGGCCCCTGGCACCTGGTGCCGAGCGGCGGGGTGAGCGGCTCGGCCGAGGCTCCCGCGGAGGTCGCCGTCGCCGAGTGTCCGGTGGGGCGGCGGATCATCGTCGGCGGCCGGGTCGGCCCGGTCGCCTACACGCAGGAGATCACGCTCTGGGACGGGCTGCCGCGGGTGGACCTCACCACCCACGTGGACGAGTTCCACGGCTCCGACGTGCTGCTCCGGCTGCGCTGGCCGGTGCGGGTGCCGGGGGCGCTGCCGGTCAGCGAGGTCGCCGGCGCCGTCGTCGGCCGCGGGTTCGGCCTGATCGACGTCGACTCCGCGGAGCACCCGTGGACGCTGGACAACCCGGCGCACAACTGGTTCGCGCTGTCGTCCACCGCCCGCGTCGTGCTGCGCTCGCCGGCGGGACGCCCCCTCGGCGCGCGGGCGGTCGGCGTCGCCGAGATCATCGCGCCGCTGGACGCGGCCGCCGGCGAGCTGAAAGACCTCGCCGTGGCGCTCGTACGCCAGGGCGTGACCTCGACGTGCTCCACCGGGCCCGGCCCCCGGTACGGGAACCTCGCCGTGGACTCCAACCTGCCCGACGTGCGCATCGCGGTCGGCACGCCCGAGGAGAACCCGTTCGTCGCGGCGCTGCTGGACGACGCGGAGGTCGCGGAGCTACGCGCGCGACTCGACGCCGAGGGCCGGGCCCGCCTGTGGGTGCCTGCCGACGAGCCGCTGGAGAAGGTCTGGGTGCCGGGCGCGGACCTCACCGGCCCCCGCGACCTTCCGGTGCTCGTGGTCTGCGGCGAGGGCGCGGTCGAGGAACTGGTCGCGGATCTCGCCGACGCGGCCGTGGAGGTGGTGACGGACGCCGAACCGGCCGAGGCCGTCATCCGCGACGACACGGACGACTACACGATCGGGCTGGTGAACCGCGGCATTCCGGGCTTCGCGGTCGACCCGTCGGGGGCGTTGCACGTGTCGCTGATGCGGTCGTGCACCGGCTGGCCGTCCGGCGTATGGATCGACCCGCCGCGCCGCACCGCGCCCGACGGCTCCGGCTTCCAGCTCCAGCACTGGACCCACACGTTCGAGTGCTCGCTGGTGGCCGCCCCGGGCGACTGGCGCGCGGCCGACCTCGTGCGGCTCGGCCACGACGTCAACCACCCGCTGGCGGCGACCGTTGGAGAGGACGGGCCGGCGGGCCGGTCGCGGTCGTTCCTGGAGACGGGGCCCGGCCTGGTCCTCACCGCGCTCAAGGCGGCGGGGAACCCGATCGCCTCGGGCCGGACGCCCGGTGCGGTGGCCGCGCTGACCGCCCGCGTGTACGAGGCCGGCGGCCGGACCGTCCCGCTGTCGATCGCCACGACACTGCCCCTGGGATCGTGGGGGCGGGCCGACCTCCTGGAGAACGCCGTAGGGGACGCCCCCGGCGCGCTCGACGGCATGGAGATCGTCACGCTGGTCGCCCCGCTCCGTTCCGGACCCCCGGGGGTGGACGGCGTGGCGGCGGGCGGCCGGACGGTGGCCTGTGGGAGTGCGCCCGCGGTGCCGGAGACCGAGCCGCACCAGCCGGTCCACACGCGTTACTGGCTGAACAACACCGGGCCCGCGCCGATGGGCGACCTGCCGGTCGCCGTGCACCTGTCCCCACCCGACCTGGACGTCGCGGGGCCGGTGGACCTGACCCTGACCATCGCCTCCGGCCTCACGGAGGACCGGGCGGAGGGCGTGGTCACGCTGACCGCCCCCGACGGCTGGTCGGTGGCGCCCGCCGTCCGGCCGTACGTGCTGCCGCCGGGGGGCCACGCCGCTGTGCCGGTGCGGCTCACGCCGCCGCCCGGCGCCGAGGGCGGCCTCTACCTGCTCACCGCGCGCACCGAGTTCGGCGGCCAGGCGTACGAGGACGTGACCCGGCTGCACGTGTTCCGGCCGGGCGAGGGCGGGCGGCGGTCGCCGGGGCTGGAGGTGTCGCTGGAGGGTCTCGGCCACCCGCCACACCTGCGGGTGACGCCCGGCGGCCGGGCGGAGATCGTGGTCCGGCTGCGGTCCGAGGCGCGGTCGCCGGTCTCCGCGCAGGCGCAGCTCGTCAGCCCGTGGCAGACGTTCGAGATGTTCCCCGAATGGAACACCGGGGTCGTCGTGCCGCCCGAGGGGGAGGCGGAGGTGCGTTTCCCGGTACGCGTGCCGCCGGGCGCTCGCCCGGGCCGCTGGTGGGCGCTCGTGAAGATCGCCTGCGCCGGGTGGCTGCACTACACCGACACGATCGAGGTCGAGGTCGAGGCGTGAACGGCCCAGACGCTCCCCGGACCGGCGACGCCGCACCGGCGTCCCGCGAACAGGACGGTCGCCCACGCCCGGGTCCGAGGGCCGCGGCGACGGTGGGGGACCTGGTGATCACGGTCGCCGAGGTGGACCGGCGGCTACGCCTGATGCGCAGCGGCCCGCTCGCGGCCCGGCTGCCGCGCCCGGAGACCGCCGAGGGCCGCAACCTGCGCCGCTGGCTGGTGCAGGTCATGGTGGCCGAGACGCTGGCCGAGCAGGAGGCGGCCCGCCTCGGCCTGGCGCCCGAGCACGTCGGCCCGCAGAAGCCCCTCCCACCGCCGGAGCCCTGCCCGCCGCCCTGCCCGCCGTCCAGCCGTCCGGCGCGGCCGGACGCGGCGGACGACTCGGCCAGGGCGTCTGGCGGGACGGCCGCCGCGCCCGAGGCCGTGCTCACACTGGCGGGCGCGCTGCGCACCGGAGGAGTCGCGGCGGCGGTGCTGGCGGCGTCACCGGCGGCGCGAGCGCTTTGCCGGGCGCTCGCCGCGGGCCATGAGCCGTCCGAGGACGAGGTGCGCGACTACTATCGGCGCAACCTCGACCGGTTCACCACGCCGGAGACGCGCTGGGTCCGTCCGTTCGGTCCGGTCAGGCGTGGGCAGATGGCCGGGCCGATCGAGGACGCGGTCTTCGCCGCCAGGGAAGGTGAGACGGTCGGGCCCGTGGAGGGCCCCGGCGGCCCCTGGACCCTGGTGGTCGAGCGGATCGAGGCGGCGCGGCGGGAGCCGTACGCGGCAGTGCGGGAGCGGATCCGCGAGGAGCTGGCGAAGGAGAGCGGGGAGCGGACCTTCGCCCGGTGGCTCGACGCGCGGCACGCCGACGCGGTGGTGCTCATGCCGGGGCACGAGCATCCGGCCGACCCGGCCCAGCCCGACGCGGACCACCGGCACTGACGATGCGGAATACCCGGTTCCGGGGCGGCGCGGGCGGTCCGACCCCGGTGTTTCGGGGCACGTGAGTAGGCATGGCACAGCAAGTCAGCGCCTTCGACGCGCAGTTCCTCAACTTCGAGACGGGCACCAACCTCGCGCACATCGCGGCGCTCACGATTCTCGACCCCTCCGGCAGGCCCGGCGGCGCGCTGACCCGCGAGGACCTGATCGCGCTGCTCAAGCGGCGGCTCCATCTCGCGCCGCCGCTGCGCAGGCGGCTGGTCGAGGTGCCCTTCGGGCTCGACCACCCCTACTGGGCGGAGGACCGCGAGGTCGACTTCGACTACCACGTACGGGATCTGGCGCTGCCTCCTCCCGGCGACGACCACAAGCTCGCCGAGCAGGTCGCCCGGCTGCACGCGGCACGGCTCGACCGGGGGCGGCCGTTGTGGGAGATCTACCTGATCCACGGGCTGGCCGGGGGCCGGGTGGCGATCTACACGAAGGTCCACCACGCCGCCGTCGACGGCGTCACCGGGGCCGAGGTGCTGGCCGCCGTGATGGACTTCGAGCCCGAGCCCGCCGACGTTCCCGCCCCCGAGGCCGAGCCGCAGAGTGCCCCCGACGCCGTGGAGATGGTGATCAGGGGTGTCGCGCGGGTGCTGGACAATCCGCTCGCGCTGCTGCGCTTCATCGCCGAGGCGGTGCCACGGCTGGACGAGGTGCCGTTCGTGGCGCAGCTCCCGGGGGCGGGACTGGTCTCGCGGTTCGTCCGCGGCATCGGCGGCGGGGACGCCGAGCCGCTGCCCGAGTTGCCCCGCACGGTGGTGCCGCGCACGCCGTTCTCCGGGCCGATCTCGCGGCACCGCCGATTCGCGTTCGGCCAGTTGCCCCTGGACGAGGTCAAGCGGATCAAGAACGCCTTCGGCGTCACCGTGAACGACGTCGTCATGGCGATGTGCGCCACGGCGCTGCGGCGCTGGCTGGCCAAGCGCGACGAGCTGCCCCGTCAGCCGCTTGTCGCGGGGATCCCGGTCTCCACCCGGGGACAGGCCGCGAACGGCACGGCAGCCAACGAGGTCATGCTGACCATGACCACCCTGCCGACGGACATGGCCGACCCGCGCGACCGGCTGGTGTCGGTGAACCGCTCGATGGGCCTGCTCAAGGAACGGCTCGCCGCGGCGCCGGCGGCCTGGCTCCTGGAGTTCAGCCAGGCGATGCCGGCCGCGCTGAGCGCGCTGGCGGCCAGGTCCGCCTTCCGGATCGCCTCGCGCGCGGCTCCCGCCATGAACCTGCTGGTCTCCAATGTGCCGGGACCCCAGACGCCGCTCTACGTGTGCGGGGCACGGGTCACCGCGCTCTACCCGATGTCGGTGATCACGGACGTCAGCGGGGGGATCAACATCACGGTGTTCTCCTACGAGGGCAGGCTCGGGTTCGGGATCGTCACCGACCGCGACATGGTGCCCGACGTGTGGGACCTCATCGACTACCTGCGGGACTCGCTGGACGAGTACGGCGCTCTGGCGGCCCCCGAGCCGGGCACGGCGGAGCCCGGGAAGCCGACGAAGGGCGCGAAGCCGCGAAGGACGGCGAAGGCGGGCGTGGCGGCGGCACGCGGCGCGCGGGCGGCCGAGGGGCCCCGGCAGGAGCAGGGCACGGCGCCGAAGCCGAGGCGGACGCGCAAGCCTCCGCAGCCGCCCGCCTGACGCCTTCGCCGGGCCGGCTCACACCACGGCCGTCCGGGCCGCGCCGGACGGCGGTCAGGAGAGGGCGCCGCCCGTGGTGTGCGGTCCGGTGTGGTCCGCGCCGAGGCCGGACGTGGAGCCGGGGACGGAGGGCGGCCGTGTCCCAGGCCATGTCCCCCGGTCGTCGCCGAAGGCGAGCGCCGCGATCCCGGCGGTGAGCAGCAGCGCGAAGACGGCGGCGATCACGGCGAACACGATGGACTGCCGGGACATGCCGGTGCGCGGCGGGGGCGGGGGAGCGGACCCCTGCCGGGGGCTCTGCGGCCGGTGACCGGGTGGCCGGGGGCTCGGCGCCGCGTTCGGCGCGGTCGCCGCGCGGCGCAGGTCCTGGCCGCTCGCGGGAACGCCTCCGGCCGGGCCGGTGAGCGAGTGCCCCGGCGCGGCGGGGGCGCGAGTCCCGGCAGGCCGCCGCTCCCCGAGGTGCCGGCTGGGCGCCGCGTCGGGCCCGGAGGGGGACGGAGCACCCCACCCCGGGCCCCCGGGCGCGCCCGAATGCGCGGGATCCCCGGAGGCGGAGCCGTCGGGCGCCAGGGCGGCGAGCGCGTCCCGCAGCCCGGCGGCCGTCCGGATCCGCTGGGCCGGGTCGCTCGCCATGCCGTGGCGCAGGACGGCGGTGAGCGCGGCGGGCACGCCGGGGATGTCGGGGATCGGCAGCCGGTGCAGCGCCATGATGGCCGCGATGTTCACCACGCCGCTGTCCGGGAAGCGCGGCGGCCTGCCCTGGAGCAGGGCGTACAACGTGGCCGAGAGCGCGTACACGTCCCCGGCGGCCGTGGGCTCGGTGAGGTCGAACGCCTCCGGCGGGGCGTAGGCGGGCGTGAGCGACTCGCGCGTGACCGACACCTCGCCCGGCGCCGCGCCGCCCTGCCCCGGCATCGTGGCCAGCCCGAAGTCCGACAGGGCGACCATGCCGTACGAGTTGACCAGGATGTTGGCGGGCTTGACGTCGCGGTGGAGGACCCCCACGGCGTGGGCGGCGGCCAGCGCGTCGGCGATCTTGATGCCGATGTCGCGCACCTCGCGGGGGCCGAGCGGGCCGCCGTCGCGCAGCCGGTCGGCCAGCGAGCCGTTCGGGCACAGCTCCAGCACCATGTACGGCCGGCCGTCGGGCAGCACGCCCGCGTCGTAGACGTCGGCCACGTGCGGGTGGCCGGACAGGGCGCCGGCGGAGGTCACCTCGCGCATGAACCTGCGCCGGTCGCGGTCGGAGACGAGCACGCGGTTGTCGACCTTGAGCGCGACCTCACGGCCCACCGCGAGCTGCCTGGCCCGGTACACGACCCCGAAGCCTCCCTGGCCCAGGATCCCGAGCACCTCGTAGCCCGGCACCAGCGGCCCGCCCGCCTCGCCCACCCCGCACCTCCAGAGGACCCGGCGGAACCGTTCGCCAGAGAGTCCCGGGCCAGAAATCCCGGACCAGAAATCCCGCGTCCGGCACATTACCGGAGTGATCGCCCATAGGGCCCGGTCTTGATCCAGGCGACGCGGAACCGGCACCTATGCTGTGCTCATGACGGGGCTCACGACGGGACGCGCCACGACGGGAGGCACCACGGGCGGCACCACGGGCGGCACAGGGGAGCGCGGCCGGAGCCCCGAGCGGCGCAGGGACCTGCTCGACGCGGCCGACCGGGTGATCCGCAGGGAGGGCCCGCAGGCGTCGATGGCCGCGATCGCGGCGGAGGCGGGGATCACCAAGCCGATCCTCTACCGTCACTTCGGCGACAAGAGCGGCCTCTACCAGGCGCTCGCGGAACGCCACACGCGCGTCGTGATCGATCTGCTGCGCCCGGAGTTCGCCAGGGCCATGGCCGACCCCCGGGTTCGCGCCCGGGGCGCCATCGAGGCCTACCTGGAGACCATCTCGGCCAACCCCAACCTCTACCGCTTCCTGTTCCACCGGGCCAGCGCGGAGGACAGCCGCACCCGCACGCAGATGGCCGCCATCGTGCGCAGCGTCGGCGAGGAACTGGGCGCGGTGCTCGCGGAGGAGGGCGTCGCCGACCCGGTACGCGCCCGGGTGCTCGGCCACGCGTTCGTCGGGATGGTGCAGGCGATCGGCGACTGGTGGCTGGAGAACCCCGGGCTCGACCGCGACACGGTGGTGGACAGCCTTGCCGACGCGATCGCCGGGGCGCTCACGTCTTGACGCCGTCTCCCGCCGTGGCCCTAAATCAGGTCAGATAACACTCAAATCCGTTTAAGGGCCCCATAGGGGCCTTCGTTGCGCATGCCCGTGAAACATCGATGTCGCCCGGTCGGGTAATTTAGTTGCGCTAACTAACTGTCCGTCCGTCGCGCGCTGCGCGGAAACAGGCCGTGCGCTGTGCGGACCAAGAGGAGGGGAACCACTCCGTGGCCGTAGCGAACCAGTCCCTGGCGGGGGCGTCGCCGCAGTCGGCGCCGTCCTCGCGGTACAAATGGATCGCACTGTCCAACACCACCCTCGGCGTCCTGATGGTGACGATCAACCAGTCCATCGTGCTGATCGCCCTTCCGGACGTCTTCCGCGGCATCCACCTGAACCCGCTGGATCCCGGCAACACGGGCTACCTGCTGTGGATGATGATGGGCTTCATGGTCGTCACGGCCGTGCTGGTGGTGATGTTCGGCCGCCTGGGCGACATGTTCGGCCGGGTTCGCATGTACAACCTCGGGTTCGCGGTCTTCAGCCTGTGCTCGATCATGCTGTCGCTGACCTGGATGGACGGCGACGCCGGGGCGATGTGGCTGATCGGCTGGCGGATCGTGCAGGGCATCGGCGGCGCGCTGCTGTTCGCCAACTCCACCGCGATCCTGACCGACGCCTTCCCGGTGCGCCAGCGCGGCACCGCGCTCGGCATCAACTCGATCGCCGCCATCGCCGGCTCCTTCCTCGGCCTGGTCGTCGGCGGGGTCCTGGCCCCGGTCGACTGGAAGGCGATCTTCCTGGTCTCCGTGCCGTTCGGCGTCTTCGGCACGATCTGGGCGTACGTCAAGCTCAAGGACAACGGCGTGCGGCGCCGGGCGCGGATGGACTGGTGGGGCAACGCGACCTTCGCCGTCGGCCTCATCGCGCTGCTGGTCGGCATCACCTACGGCATCCAGCCGTACGGGACCGGCGTGATGGGCTGGGGCAACCCCTGGGTGATCGCCGCGCTCGGCGGGGGCGTCCTGCTGCTCGCGCTGTTCGCCTGGATCGAGACCAGGGTGGACGAGCCGCTGTTCCGGCTCACGCTGTTCCGCAACCGCGCGTTCCTCGCCGGCAACGTCGCCAGCCTGCTGACCGCCCTCGGACGCGGCGGCCTGCAGTTCATGCTGATCATCTGGCTGCAGGGCATCTGGCTGCCGCTGCACGGCTACAGCTTCGAGGAGACGCCCCTGTGGGCGGGCATCTACATGATCCCGCTGACCGTGGGCTTCCTGCTGTCGGCGCCGGTCTCCGGCTGGCTGTCGGACCGCTTCGGGCCGCGGATGTTCACGGTCGGCGGCGCCCTGGTCACCGCCGCGAGCTTCTACGCCCTGATGACCCTGCCGACGGACTTCGGCTACGGCGTCTTCGCGCTGCTCATCCTGATCAACGGCGTCGGGTCCGGCCTGTTCTCCTCGCCCAACCGAGCGGAGATCATGAACTCGGTCCCGGCGGAGTCCCGCGGCGTCGGCGCGGGCATGACCGCCACCTTCCAGAACTCCTCGATGGTCCTGTCCATCGGCGTGTTCTTCAGCCTGATGATCGCGGGCCTGTCGCAGTCGCTGCCGCACACGATGCACGACGAGCTGGTGGCCCAGGGCGTGCCCGCCGCGCAGGCCGAGGGCATCGCCCAGCTGCCGCCGATCGCCGTGCTGTTCGCGGCGTTCCTCGGATACAACCCGTTCCGGCAGCTCCTCGGCGGCATCCTGGACCGGCTGCCCGACGGCGGCGCCCATCTGACGAGCAAGGAGTTCTTCCCGCACCTCATCGCGGGCCCCTTCCACCAGGGCCTGGTCATCGCCTTCTGGTTCGCCGTGGCCGCGTGCCTGGTGGCCGCCCTGTCGTCGCTGCTGACCGACCGCGTCGGCCGCAGGCACCGCGCCGCCGCCCACGAGTCGCTCGGCTCCGAGCTCGCCGCGGTCTCCGGCGAGGCCGGCCTGGCCGGCAACGAGCTGGTCATCCCGGACGAGGAGTTCGACGCCCGGCGCGCCGCGCCGGACACGACCACGCCCTGACGGCTCCACAGCGTTCCCGCCCCGTCCTCAGGAGGGGGCGGGGTCGTGCCGGTCCTCGGCCGGCCGTCGCCCTGGCGCACCGGCAGGCGGGTTCCGCCCGCCACAGGCGCTCGTACTCCTCGCCCGTGGCGTCGACGGCGCGCACCTTGAGCACGGTGAGCCCGCCGGCGCCGCCCACCTCGATCTCGGCGACGGGGTCCTGAGGTTGAGCCACCAGGCGGGAGTGGCGTCGTCGCCTCCGTTCGAGGCGATCACGACGAAGCGCCGGCCGTCCCTGCCGTACCCGACCGGCCGGGTCCTGGGCAGGCCGGTCCCGCGGCCCCGGGTCGTGAGGAGCAGGACGGGGATGCCGCGCATGGTGGCGGGCCTGCGCCCGCCGGTCCTGCGGTAGGTGCGCACCTGCCAGTCGCAGATGCACTTGATCGCCAGGTTGAACAGGCGGGAGCGTCGTGCCATGTCCGCTCAGCTCCCGAAGACGATCCGCTGGCGGCGGCGGTGGCCGGGGCGGAGCAGTATCAGCAGCAGGCTGAGGATCGGCCCGGCGAGCTTGCGGATGTGCGCCATCTCGTCCGGGCTCGCGTACCGGTCGACCCAGGCGAGCTCGAAACGCGGGTCGCCGCCCCTGAGCGATTTCTCCATCTCCTTCCAGTCGGCCGCCGGCACGTACTTCTCGATGACCGGGAAGATCCTGCGCTCCTCCTCCTCGATGTGCTCGTCGATGAGCTCCGACAGCGTGCGCAGCGCGGTCGCCAGGTCGCGGACGCCCCGGCCGCTCGCGAAGGCACGTGCCGTCGCGCGGACCCGGTCGAGCAGGGGGTCGAGTTCGGAGTGGTCGTCGGAGAGGTCGGCGAGGTCCACGGCGGCGCCCGCCGGCCGTTCGATCACCGGCCAGACGACCTCGTCCTCCCTGCTGTGGTGGTGATGGATCGCCGCACAGACGTCCTCCGCGTAGCGGGCGATGGCGGCGGCGCGGGCGGAGTCCGCCCGCAGGCGTCCCGCGTCGAGGTTCTCGGCGAGCGCGTGGAGCCGGTGCAGGTCGCCGCGCATGGCGCGGTGGATGATGCGGATCCCGGTGAGGTCGGGCGTGTCCAAGGTGAGCCTCCATGATGTCCGAATCGGTCTCGGAACCACGGTGGCCCCGCCCGCTAAACGCCTGTTTGGCGGCCACTTGGCGGTGCTGTCCTCACGATTTCAGCGTGTCGAGCGCCCGCGTCGCCTCCTCACGCCAGTGCGGCGAGCCGAGCTGTCCGGCGACACCGGCGGCCGTGGCGTAGTGCTCCGCCGCGGCGGCGCGGTCGCCCAGGAACTCCGCCAGCCGCCCGAGCACGAGAGCGGCGGGGCCGAGCGTGATCGCCCCGGTGTTCAGGCCGGCCATCTCTCCCCGGAACGGGAGGAGAAGCCGGTAGCACTCCTCGGCCACCTCCCGGGCGCCGAGTGCCATCGCGGTGCCGGCGCGGAGCCCCACGTTGACGGTGTGATAGACCCATCGGGTCGGCCAGCGGTCGCCCGGCCAGGCGGACCTGGCCTCCTCAAGACGCCCGGCCGAGACCAGCGCGCTGACGTAGAACTCGTCGATCTCATCGGGGATGGCCTCGCGGGCGGCGGCGAGTTCGGCCACCGACTCGTGCGCACGGCCGCAGGCGAGGCGTACCGTGAACCGGGCCAGGCTCCCGAAGACCACGTCGTTCTGGCCCCCGCCTCTCCCATCCGGTCGGACAGCACCGTGTAGGCCGCCTCGGCCTGCTCGAACTCTCCCTTCACCAGGAGGCGAAGGGCGTCGAGGAACGCGATGATGGCCAGGACGAGGCCCAGCTGGCCGCTGGTGGAGTATTCCACCGCCCGCCCGGCGTGCCGCTCGGCCGCGGCCCAGTCGTTGCGCCCCAGCGCGACCATGCTCAGCGCGTGGTGGCCGAGGGTCTGGTAGCCGAGCAGCCCGCCCCGGGCGGAGATCTCCAGCAGCTCGTGCCCAAGCGCCTCCAGCTCGTCGCGGCGGCCGGGCACGAACGTCGCCCAGTAACGCGCCCCGAGCGCCAGGCACAGCACCGGGGGATCGCCGAGGCCGCGGGCGATCTCGACGGCCTCGGCGCTCGCGGCCTCGAGGAGCTCTTCGTCATGGCCGCCTATCTCGTAGGCCAGGGCGGCGAGCAGCCGGCAGCGCAGCTCGCCGGTCGCGACCGGCAGACAGGCACGGATGGCGTCCACGAGGTCCGGGTCGGCGGTGGGGTCGTTCTTCCAGATCATGGGCGCGTCGTTGGCGACCGCGGCGCGGGCGACGGCGAGGGGGTCGCCGAGCCGCCGCGCCACCGCCAGGGCACGCTTGCGCGTGGCCGTCGCCCGTACGAGATCGCCCGCGCTCGCCTGCGCGGAGACCAGGCGGCACAGCAGATCCAGCCGGAACTCGTCCGCGGGCTCGGTCGCGAGATCCAGGGCCTCGAGTGCGCCTTCGAGCAGGGTCGCCGCCTCCCTGTGGGCGTACACGCCGGACGCCTGCGCGGCCGCCCTCCGCGCGTACTCCGCTGCGGCGCGCGCCGTGGCCGCCGTGGCGGCGGCCAGCGCGTGGTAGCCGAGCGCGCCGACGTCGCCGGGGTGCACCCGCTCCAGCGCGGTGAGCACCCTCGCGTGCAGCCGCGTACGGCGCAGCCGGGGGATGCCCTCGTAAAGCGTTTCGCGGACCAGGACGTGCGTGAACCGGACGCGGCCGGGGGCCGGCTCGGTGAGCAGCCCGGCGAGCACCCCCGCCTCCAGGCCGTCGAGCACGGTCTCCTCGTCGGCGTCCTGGACGTCGACCAGCACGTCGACGTCGGCGTCCCTGCCCATGACGGCGGCGTTGCGCAGGGTCGTCTGAGCCGCCGCCGGGAGGCGGGCGATCCGCCTGCGGATGAGATCGCGGACCCCGGGCGGCAGCGAGTGCGCCGCCGACGCGCCCTCGGTCGCCAGCAACCGGGCGGTCTCGGCCACGAACAGCGGATTGCCTCCGGTGCGCTCGGCGATGGTCCGGGCCGTGCCGGCGTCCACCTCCATGCCGGACCGTTCCACCAGCAGGCGGCGGACGTCGTCCTCGCCGAGCCCGTGCAGGGTCACGTTCTCGGCCGTCTGCACGGCCAGGGCGGCCCCGGCCGCCGTCAGGTCGTCGCCCGCCTCGGACGGCCGGTGGGTCGGGACCACCAGGACCGGGGTGTCCGCCAGCCTGGCCGCCAGATGGCGGAGCAACTCGAGGGTCACGTCGTCGGCGCGGTGCACGTCCTCGAGTACGAGCAGCAGCGGCCCCGGCACGCTCTCCAGGTAGTCGCCCACCGCCTGGGCCAGCCAGAACTGGCCGGCGCCTGGGGAGTCCTCCCTCAGCAAGGGCGCGAGCCGCGCCTCCGTCGCGGGGTCCGGGGGATGGGCGGCGCACAGGGTCCGCAGGACCTCGCTCCACGCCCACGCGGGCGGCACCCCGCCGAGCGTCTCGGGGCAGCGGCCGACCGCGACCCGCCAGCCCTCGTCGCCGAGGCGGCGGAGCAGGGCGTCGGCCAGCGTGCTCTTGCCCGCGCCGGGATCCCCGCCGACCCAGGCCACACGGAACCCGTGCCCGGCTTCCTCGGCGGCGGAGACCAGGCGGGCGAGCTCCGCCGTACGGCCGATCATCCGGGGCGGCGGCGCGGCCGGTGACTGTGCGCCCCGTGGCTGTGTGGCCGGTGATTGGGCGGCCGGTGGTGGGGCGAGAGGCGCGGGCACCGTGACGGTCTTCGGCGCGTCGAGGGCCTCGCTGTGCGTGAGGATGCCGGCCTCGAGGGCCCGGAGGGCGGGGCCCGGGTCCATGCCCAGCTCTTCCGCGAGCCTGGCCCGGGTCCTGTGCAGCGCCGCCAGGGCGTCGGCCTGCCGTCCGGAGCGGTAGTAGGCGAGGGCCAGGAGCCGTACGGCGTCCTCGCGCAGCGGGTGGTCGGCGACGTGCCGCTCCAGCTCCGGCACGACCTCGGCATGCCGGGCGAGCGCGAGTTTCGCCTCCGCGCGATACTCGGCGGCCAGGACGCGCAGCTCCTCCAGCCGCGCCGCCTCCGGGATCGCCCAGTCCTCGTCGCCGAACTCGGCGAAGGCGTGTCCCTTCCACAGCGCCAGGGCCTCGTCGATCACGCGCAGCGCCCCTGGCGGATCTCCCTCGGCGAGGAGGGCCGACGCCGTGTTCATGAGCGTGGGGAAGCGCCACGCGTCGACGGCGTCGGCGTCGAGGTGCAGCACGTATCCGGGTGGGGCGGTCACCAGGATCTCCGCCGGGGTCCGCGGCGCGCGGCCCGGTTCGAGTAGGCGGCGCAGGTTGGAGACGTAGACCTGCAGCGCGCCCAGCGCCTTCGGCGGGGGCTGGCCCTGCCACAGGTCGTCGATGAACCGGTCGGTGGAGACCACGTGCCCGCCGGCGCAGACCAGCCGCGCCATCACCGCTCGCTGCAGTGGCGGCCCCAGATCGACCGGCCGCCCTCCGACCTCGGCCCGTAACTGGCCGAGAACCCATAAACGCACCATTTCGAGGAGAGCATAGGGACCGTTCCCCTGCCCGGCATAGATCCGCACTCGCCGATCGACTCGCGGCCTGCTCCGGCCCAGGACCGGGCGCGGCGGGGGGATATCCCTACGCCCGATCGGAGGGCCCTTCGGATTTCGCCCGGCGTGCGTCTCGACGAGCGTGAAAGAGAGCGGCACAACGCGAAGGAGGACATGACGCATGCGTGGCAGAACACGACTCGTGGCCGCCGGGCTCGCGACGGCGGCGATGACGGCCGGGCTCGTCCCGTCGCAGGCCCGGGCCGCGGGGGACCGGCCGGCGATCGAGTGAACGGCCTGCTCCGAGGACGGGTTCCCGGCGGGAACGCGGTGCGGCACGCTCGACGTGCCGCTTGATTGGGCGCATCCGAATGGGAGGACGACGACCCTGCGCCTCGCGCGGCTGCCGGCCACCGATCCCGCCCACCGGATCGGCAGCGTGCTGCACATCCCCGGCGGCCCCGGCAACAGCGGGATCGAGGACATCAAGCTGGCGGCGGGCGACCTGGCCGGGATCAGGGAGCGTTTCGACCTCGTCGCCTACGATCCGCGCAACACCGGGCTCGCCGCCAAGCTGCCCGAGTCCTGCGCACAGCCGGCGGTGCCGGCCCTGATCGAGCCCCGCGACCGGGCCGAGTACGACGCCCAGGCCGGGGCGATCGCCGCGGCCATCCGCAGGTGCCGCGCCGAGGACCGCAGCGGGCTGTACGGCAGGCTCGACTCGGTGTCGGTGGCCCGCGACATGGAGGCGATCCGCGTGGCCCTGGGCGAGCGGCGGCTCAGCTTCATGGCCGAGTCCGCCGGAGGGGTGCCGGCCGAGGCCTACCTCCGGCTGTTCCCGGAACACGTCCGCGCGATGTACCTCGACGGCGTGATCAACCAGCCCGCCGGCTGGGCGAACCAGCACCTGCTGGCCTACCGGGATCTGGAGCGGATGTTCGGCCGCTTCACCGCCTGGTGCGCGGAGACCGCCGCCTGCGCCCTGCACGGCGAGGACGCCGGGAAGGTCTGGCGCGACCTCACCGCACGGGCCGACAGGACGCCGATACCGGTCACCTCGGAGCAGTTCGGCCGGGGGAAGCTGACCGGCTCCTACCTGCGGTGGTTCGGGTTCGCCGCCGACCCCGGGCCCGGGAACTCCCGATGGCTGACCTTCGCGGAGGCGGTGGACAAGGCCCGGCACGGCGACGGCTCGGGTTTCACCGACGCCGCCCTGGGCAACGCCCGCGTCTGGACGATGCCCCTCATACTCGGCATGACATGCGCCGACGACCGGGGCTACGACGGCTACGAGGAGTACGTCAGGGTCCGCCGCGAGGCGCGCAGGATCTCCCCGAACCTCGGCGGCGCGATGTTCGACCAGCTCGGCTGCGCCGGGTGGCCGCTGCCGGTCGCGAACCCGTCCCGCCCCCTGCCGGCCCGCGGCCTGCCGCCGCTGCTCGGCGCGGGCGCCTGGGGCGACTTCGCCTGGACCGACAGCCTGGTCCGGCGGGTCCCCGGCTCGGCCACGGTTCAGTACGAGGGACCGGGCCACGTCCTCTATCTCTCCGGCAACCGGTGCGCGATCGGGCACGCCACGCGGTATCTCACGGACCTGACGCCGCCCCCGCCCGGCACCGTGTGCCTTCCCGGCGACTGACCGGGCTCCCCGGGCGCGGCCTCCGCACCGTCGTGGCGGAGACAACATGACCGCCATGCCGGGATTGTGCCACGATCATCGGGCGAGATTGAGTCCTCAGGCACAGAGCACTCCGCTCTCAGGCGCAGAGCACTCCGCTCTCAGGCGCAGAGCACTCCGCTCTCAGGCGCAGAGCGCCCCGGGCACGGCTTCGCGCAGGTGGGCGAGGCTCGCCGCGGCGGCGTCCATGGCCCGCCCGACCGGCCCGGCGAGCACGCCGTCCCGCTTGACGACCACGCCGTCGCAGACGACCGTGCGGACCAGCCCGATGTGGCGCAGCGCGGACTGCCAGGTGTGGCGGTGGGTGTCGACCAGTCCCGGCATCACCACGCAGCCCGAGGCGTCCACGACGTCCGCCCCCGGGGACGCCTCGGCGGCGGGGCCGACCGACACGATCACGCCGTCGCGGACGACGACGTCGGCCGGGCCGTCGGCACCGTCGGGTCCATGCTGAGCACGTGGCCGCCGGTGAGGATCAGGTCGTTGCTGAGAGGCATCCTTCGCTCCTTCGTTGTTCGAGGTGATGCCTCTTTGTCCCACCGCATGCTTGTGGCCGACTCCACGCGGCGCGCGCCGCCGCGTCAAGCCGGCCACAAGTCCGTACGGATCCCGATCAGGCGGTGGGCGCTGTGGTCTCCAGTTCGTGGACGCTCTGGTCGCCCTGGTCGGCGAAGTAGTCCTCCGGCCGGGTGCTGTCCGGGCCGTCGGCGCTCTTGAGCGCACGGGCCACGAAGGTCCCGAGCACGGCGACGACCAGGTTGACGATCAGCGCGAGGAACCCGGCGTACACCGTGATCTTGGTGTCGAACCCGAGCTGCGACAGCGGGAAGGCCGAGCCGCCGAAGTGGGCGTGGTTGGTGACCGGGTTGGCGATGTTGTACAGCAGCAGCATTCCGGCCGCCATGCCCGCGGCCCAGCCCGCGATCAGGCCGCCCCGGTGGAACCACCGGGTGTAGAGGCCGAGGCCCACCGACGGGAGCGTCTGCAGGATGATCACGCCGCCGATGAGCTGGAGGTCGATCGAGAACTGCGGGTCGATGAGCAGGATGACCAGCACCGCGCCGATCTTCACGACCAGCGACGCGATCTTGCTGACCGTGGCCTCCTGGGCGGCGGTGGCGTCCCGCTTGATGTACTCCCGGTAGATGTTGCGGGCGAACAGGTTGGCCGCCGCGATCGACATGATCGCGGCCGGCACCAGCGCGCCGATGCCGACGGCGGCGAAGGCGACCCCCGCGAACCAGTCGGGGAACACGCTGTCGAACAGCTGCGGCACGATCGTGTTGCTGTCCTTGCCGATCGGCTTGACCCCGGCCGCGATCGCCATGTAGCCGAGCAGCGCGATCAGGCCGAGCAGCAGGCTGTAGGCCGGCAGGGCCGACATGTTCCGCTTGATCACGTTGCGGTTCCGCGAGGCCAGGATGCCGGTGACGCTGTGCGGGTAGAGGAACAGCGCCAGCGCCGAGCCGAACGCGAGCGTGACGTACTGGAGCTGGTTGTTGGCGTTCAGCGTGATGCCGTCGCCGGGTGCGGGGGTCGCGTCGAACTTCGCCTTCGCGGCGTCGATGATCGACCCCCAGCCGCCGAGCTTGGCCGGGATGTAGATGATCGCGACCAGGATCACCAGGTAGATCAGCGAGTCCTTGACGAACGCGATCAGCGCCGGGGCGCGCAGCCCCGACTGGTAGGTGTAGGCCGCGAGGATCGCGAACGCGATGATCAGCGGCAGGTCGCCCGTCAGCCCCATCGTCTTCAGCACCGCCTCGATGCCGACGAGCTGCAGCGCGATGTACGGCATGGTCGCGACGATGCCGGTGATCGCGACGAGCAGCGCCAGCGTGGGGGAGCCGAAGCGCACGCGGACGAAGTCGGCCGGCGTGACGAGGTTGTGCACGTGCGAGACCGACCACAGCCGGACCAGCACGAGCATCACCATCGGGTAGACGACCACCGTGTACGGCACGGCGTAGAAGCCCATGGCGCCGGCGCCGAAGATCAGGGCGGGCACGGCCACGAACGTGTAGGCCGTGTAGAGGTCGCCGCCCACCAGGAACCAGGTGATCCAGGAGCCGAAGCTGCGCCCGCCGAGGCCCCACTCGTCGAGGGTGGCGAGGTCGCCGGGACGGCGCCAGCGGGCGGCCACGAATCCCAGGCCGCTGACGAGCAGGAACAGGAGCGTGAAGATGACGATCTCGGTGGTCTTCACCGGCTCCTCCTCGTCGCGCGGTAGACGAGGGTGGTCGAGGTGACGCCGAGGATGATGAAGGCGAGCTGCAGCCAGTAGAACATCGGAATGCCGAACAGTCGCGGTTCGTCGGCGTTGAACAGGGGCGGGATGAGCGGGATCGCGATCGGCAGCAGGAGCAGCCAGTTCAGCGGGCTCCGGTCGGGGTTTCGGCCGCGGTCGGCGCGGGGGGTCGTCACACGTTCTCCAATCGGACACGGACCAGGCGTGCCCGGCAGATCCGCGTGACGGGGCCGTCGCGCGGACCAGCGGGACGGTTACTCGGCGGCAGCGTAAGGACCCACGGGTAACAGGGAGATCACCGATCGCCGAACGGTCGTGTTGGCGCGCCCAGCGACGATCGGCGGTTGATGCGGCGACGAGGCCGAAGGTCTCCAGGGAGGGTATGCCGTTCCAAACGGGATATCTCGGATATCGTCGAGATCATCGCGCTTATGGGCACCGAGAAGAAGTAGGGGTGGCGGTGTGACGGCGCTCGAAGGCGTCTTCCTGGTCTTCGGCCTGGCCTGCCTGACAGGCTGCGTGCTGAGCGTCAGCCGGGCGCTGGTCGTGATCCGGCTGGTGTTGCGTGGTGAGCGGACCCAGGGGTGGTGCGCGCGGCGCACCTACCACCGGGACGGCAGGAGCTACAGCCACCCTGAGTTCACCTTCGCCTTCCGCACCCCTGACGGCGAGTCGGTCGAGTTCAAGGACCGGCCGGGCGCCTTCGGGTACGAGGAAGGCGCGTCGGTCCGGGTCTGCTACGACCCCGCGCGCCCGCACAAGCGGGCCACCATCGCGGGCCCCGACACATGGGGGCCGGTGTACGTACGGCTCCTGTTCTGCGTGCCGTTGGGCCTCCTGTCGTTCGTGCCCTTGTACGGCCTGGCCCTGCACTGGGGCCTTTTCAGGGGGTACTGAGGGTCCCGCGGGCGGCGTCCGGCTGGAGTCGTGTCAGGGCAGCGTGGGGAGGATCACGGCGGAGGGATGCCGGGGGTCGTGCAGGATCTCCTGGTCGGAGGCGACCATCGGGGTGCCCGCCGTCAGCGGTGCGCCGGTGCCCGGATTGCGAGCGATGCGCGGGTAGGCCCCGCTCGCCACCTGCACGCGGACGCGGTGGCCGCGGCGGAACCTGTGGCCCATCGGCCACAGGTCGATCTCCACCCGGCGCACGCCGTCCTCGTCGCCGCGGTCCGCCGGGGTCAGGCGGCGCACGCCCTCGCAGACGTTCATCGACGTGCCGTCGGGATGCACGTCGCACACCCGTACGACGAAGTCGGTGTGCTCCCTGCCGGTGCGCACGAACAGCTCGGCGCTCACCGGGCCGATCATGTCGGTGTCCCGGTCGAGGGCGTCCGAGGTGTAGACGAGCACGTCGCGCCGGGCCTCCAGGCGCCGGTTGTCCCTCGGTTCGGAGTTGCCGATCAGCACCGGCCCGCCGAGCACCGGCGTGGGATGCGCGGGGTCGTACCGGTAGCGGTCCGGCTCGCCGCCCGCCGGGTTGTCCCGCGACAGGGCGAGGCCCGGCTGCAGGTGCCAGCGCTCGCGCCGCATCCCGGGCGGCGGCCAGTCGGGCTCGTCCCGCCACTCGCCCGCGCCGGTGATGTACAGCCGGACGGGGGAGGGGCGCAGCCCCGACGGGTCGCCGAGCAGGTGGGCGCGGAACCACGCCAGGGCGTCGGCGTTGGCGGCCCGCCCGTGGCGGATGTCGGCGTGATACCACGGCCCGATCGTCAGGTAGGGCTGCCGCCCCGCCGCCCGCAGCGCCGCGTAGTCCTTGAGCTGCCACGGCAGGAACACGTCGTACCAGCCGCCGGTCATCGTGATCTCCGCGCCGACCTGCCCCACCGACGCGGAGAAGTCCCTCTTGTCCCAGTACGTGCAGAGGGCCTCGCCGTGGTGGGCCAGCAGTTCCTGGAAGAACGGCAGCTGCCTGCCCGCCGACAGCAGGTCGAGCTCGGACAGCGGGCGGCCCGACAGCACGGCCCGCCGCGTGCGCCGGGGCGCGGTGAACGCGGCCACGCCGCCCAGCCTGCCCTCCAGGTGCGCGGTGAGCGTCGTCCAGATCAGCGTCGACTCCAGCGCGAACGACCCCCCGACGTACGCCGCGTCCCGGAAGCACGAGGCGGTCACCTGGATGGCCATCGCCCGCAGGTCGGGGGTCTCCGCCGCGATCGCCCACTGCGTGTAGCCGAGGTAGGAGGGCCCGTGCATGGCGAAGCTGCCGCCATACCACGACTGCGCCCGCATCCACTCGACCGTCGCCAGGCCGTCCTCCTGCTCGTGGACCAGGGGATCGAGCCGTCCGCCGGAGCCGAAGCCGCCCCGGCAGCTCTGCAGCAGCACCTGGAACCCGTGCCGGGCGAAGGTCCAGCCGTACATCCAGCCGACCACCCCGCCCCTGCCGTACGGCGTGCGGATCAGGATCGTCGGCGCCCGGTCGGCGCCGACGGGGGCGTAGTGATCGGCCAGGAGGGTCACGCCGTCGGCCATCGGCACGGGCATGTCGCGGCGGACCCGGACTCGGTGGCCTTGAGAGCCACCCGGTCCGACTGGGTGGCGGTGATGCACCGGCACGCGGACCATGCCCCCTCCTTCCCCGGCCTCGGGCCGATCGCCCGCGCCGAGAGTGAGGTTTCCCGACCAGTAACAGAATATCTATCCGCTGTTCGCCGTTCCAGTCGTGCCGCGTTGCATGATCGCGGTTCCCGCCGCTACCCTTGGCGCATGCGAACTCATGCACCCTCCCAGTGGTGGCGCCGCTAGCAGGCGGCGTTTTCGCATTCGCGTCGAATCGACTGGCCGCCCCGTGAGTGGCGGCCTTCTGTATGTCCGCCCCAGGGGCATACGAAAAAAGGGGCGTGGACAGTGGAGATCAGCGGATATACCACGGCCGGCGGCATCGCGGTCGAGCGCCGGGTGCGCGAGGTGTCCGAGGAGGCGCTGGAGGAGATCGTCACGTCGCTGGGGGAGCGGCGCGGCGGGGCCTTCTCGTCCGGCATGGACTACCCGGGCCGTTACAGCAGGTGGGCGTTCGGCTACGTCGATCCCTGCCTGGAGATCGTGGCGCGGGGACGGCGCATCTCCGCCCGCGCGCTCAACGAGCGGGGCCAGGTCGTGCTGCCCGTCGTCGCCTCCTGCCTGCTGGCGGCCGGCAAGCCGGTGTCCGAGCCGGCCCACGGCTACGTCGAGGTGCACGTCCCCGAGTCCGAGGACCTGCTGCCCGAGGAGATGCGCAGCCGCAGGCCCACCGTCTTCACCGCGATCCGCGAGATCATCGCGGCCTTCCGGTCCGACGACCCGCACCTCGGCCTGTACGGCGCCTTCGGCTACGACCTGGCCTTCCAGTTCGAGCCGATCCGCTACCGCCTGACCCGCCCCGGCGACCAGCGTGACCTGGTGCTGCACCTGCCCGACCGGCTCGTCGTGATCGACCGGGTCCGCGAGACCAGCATCGAGCACTGTTACGAGTTCACCGTGGACGGCGTCTCCACCAGCGGCCTGGAGCGCTCCGGAGAGACGATCCCCGCGGTCGCGCCCCGCGAGATCCCGCCGAACCCGGTGCGGGGGACCTACGCCGAGGTCGTCGCCAAGGCCAAGGAGAAGTTCCAGCGCGGCGACCTGTTCGAGGTCGTCCCCGGCCAGGTCTTCCACGGCGCCTGCGCCGACCCCTCCGCCTTCTACCGCTCGCTGCGCACCGAGAACCCCGCGCCGTACGAGTTCCTGCTCAACCTCGGCGACGGCGAGCATCTGGTCGGCGCCTCGCCGGAGATGTACGTCCGGGTGGCCGGCGACCGGGTCGAGACCTGCCCGATCTCCGGCACCATCGCCCGCGGGGCCAACCCGGTCGAGGACGCCGAGGCGATCCGCACGCTCCTGTCCAGCGTGAAGGAGGAGTCGGAGCTGACCATGTGCACGGACGTGGACCGCAACGACAAGTCGCGGATCTGCGTCCCGGGCAGCGTGCGGGTGATCGGCCGCCGCCAGATCGAGATGTACTCCCGGCTGATCCACACCGTCGACCACATCGAGGGCCGCCTGCGCCCCGAGTTCGACGCCCTCGACGCGTTCCTCACCCACATGTGGGCCGTCACCGTCACCGGCGCCCCCAAGGCGTGGGCCATGCAGTTCATCGAGGACCACGAGGAGACCACCCGGCGCTGGTACGGCGGCGCCGTCGGCTTCATCGGCTTCGACGGCTCCATGAACACCGGCCTGACTCTGCGCACCGCGCAGATCCGCGACGGCGTCGCCACCGTGCGCGCCGGGGCCACGCTGCTGTACGACTCCGACCCCGAGTCCGAGGAGCGGGAGACCGAGCTCAAGGCCAGCGCCCTCCTCGGCGCGCTCGCCGCGTCCGCCCGCCCCCGGGAGGAGGCGCGGGCGGAGCCCCGGGCCGACCTGCCGGGCGAGGGCCACCGCGTGCTGCTCGTGGACCACGAGGATTCCTTCGTCAACACGCTCGCCGACTACTTCCGGCAGCAGGGCGCGTCGGTGGTTACGCTGCGCCACGGCTTCCCGCTGGAGAAGCTGGACGAGATCGCGCCCACGCTCGTCGTGCTGTCGCCCGGCCCCGGCTGGCCGTCCGACTTCGGCTGCTCGGCGCTGGTCGAGGCGCTGTACGCCCGGAGGCTGCCGGTGTTCGGGGTGTGCCTGGGCCTGCAGGCCATGGTCGAGCAGGCGGGCGGCACGCTCGAACTGCTGCCCTACCCGGAGCACGGCAAGCGCGGCCGGGTCCGCCGCGAGGGCGACAGCGCGTTGCTCGACGGGCTGCCCGGCGAGTTCGTCGCGGCCCGCTACCACTCGGTGCACGCCAAGGAGCAGGGAGTCAAGGGCTTCCGGGTCACCGCGTACACGCCGGACGGCGCGGCCATGGCGATCGAGGACGCCGAGAACCTGCGCTTCGGCGTCCAGTTCCACCCCGAGTCGATCCTGACCACGCAGGGCGGAGCCGGGGCGCGGATCATCGCCAACGTCCTGCGGCTTTGCGCACGTCATGGCTGAGTAAAGAGGCCGTCCAAGGCGGCGCCGGCACGGTGGGGGAGCCGTAGAGTCCACTGCCGTGCCGGAGCCGAGACCTGACGACATGCTGCTTCCCGTAGACCCGTTGCCCGTGACCCTTCCCGACACGGTGCGGGCGGCCCTGCTGGCGCCCATGGTCGACCAGCACTGCCACGGCGTGCGCCGCGACGACACCACCAGATCGGGGTTCGAGCAGCTCATCGGCGAAGGCGGCACGCCCGCGCCGCCCGGCACCACGCACTTCGACACCCCGGCGGGCGCCGCCATCCGCCGCTGGTGCGCGCCGGTCCTCAGCCTGGAGCCGCACGCCTCGGCCACCGTCTACCTGTCGCGCCGCGCCGAACTCGGCGCGGCCGAGGTCAACCGGCGGCTGCTGCGCGGCGCCGCGGTGTCGGCCTTCCTGGTCGACACCGGGCTCGACGTCCCCATGGTGCTCTCGCCCGCCGAGATGGGGCGTCTCGGCGCGGCCGCCGCCGACGAGATCGTCCGGCTGGAGCAGGTCGAGCAGGACGTCGCCGAGGCCGGGCTGCCCGCCGCCGACTACGCCGGGACGCTGCGGGACGAGCTGGCGGTCCGCGCGGCCCGCGCCGCCGCGCTCAAGTCGGTCGCGGCGCACCGCTGTGGCCTCGGCTTCGACCCCTCCAGGCCCTCGCGCGGCAGCGTGATCGCGGCGGCCGGCCGCAGGCTCGCCGATCCCAAGTCCCGCCTGGACGACCCCGTCCTCGTACGGCACCTGCTCTGGGCGGCGGTCGACGTCGCCAGGGAACGGGGCCTGCCGCTGCAGTTCCACTGTGGTCTGTCCGGTATGGGCCCGGGTGACACCGGGGTCGCCGGACATCTAGGCGATCCCGCGCTGCTGACCGGGTTCGTCCGGGCCCTCGCTCCGCTCGGGGTGCCGGTCGTCCTGCTGCACTGCTACCCCTACCACCGCCAGGCGGCCTACCTTGCGGGCGTCTTCCCGCACGTGTACGTGGACGCCGGGCCCGCCGTCGCCCACACCGCCGCAGGCTCCGCCCACGTCCTGCGCGAGCTGCTCGAACTCGTCCCGTTCCACAAACAGATGTACGGCTCCGGCTGCCACGGCGCCGCCGAGCTGTGTTTCCTGGCCGCACTCTGCCATCGCCGCGGACTGGCCCGCGTGCTCGCCGACCGGATCGCCGAGGGCGAGTGGAGCCCGGCCGACGCCGCCCGGATCGCTCACATGATCGGCTCGGGTAACGCCCGCCGCGTTTACCGCCTCTGAAATTCTGGATTTGTCCGAGCCGAAACGATCCTCCTTTGTGAGGATGATTTCCGATTTATCGCGCGGAATAATCGCGCCCGATGGCTGCTATTGAGATCCGCAATCTGATGAAGTCGTTCGGGCCGGTGAAGGCCGTGGACGGCGTCTCGTTCAGCGTGGAGGCCGGATCCGTCACCGGATATCTCGGCCCCAACGGAGCCGGCAAGACGACCACGCTCCGCTGCCTGCTCGGCCTCGTCACGCCAGACTCGGGTGAGGCGCTGGTGAACGGCGAGCGTTATGTCACGCTCTCCAATCCGGCGGCCGAGATCGGTGCCGTGCTCGAGGCCACGAGCTTCCACCCCGGCCGCACCGCCCGCAACCACCTGCGCGTCCTGTGCACGGCCGCCGGGCTGCCCGACGCCCGCGCCGACGAGGCGCTGGAGCAGGTCGGCCTCGCGGACGCCGCCGGCAAGCGCGTCGGGGGCTTCTCGCTGGGCATGCGGCAGCGGCTCGCGCTCGCCTCCGCCCTGCTCGGCCGGCCCCGGGTGTACATCCTCGACGAACCGGCCAACGGACTCGACCCGTCGGGCATCGAGTGGCTGCGCGGGTTCCTGCGCCACCTCGCCCATGACCAGGGCGCGGCGGTGCTCGTCTCCAGCCACGTCCTGGCCGAGGTCGAGCAGACCGTCGACGACGTCGTGATCATCGCCAGGGGCCGCCTGGTGCGCCAGGGAAGCCTGGCCGAGCTCACCAGCGACGGCGCGGACGCGGTCCGGGTGCGCGCCACCCAGGCCGCCGACCTCGCCCCCGCGCTCGAAGCGGCGGGCGGGGTGGTCGAACGCGTCGAGGACGGCCTGCTGCGCGTGCGCGGGCTGGACGCGGAGGCCGTCGGCCGGGTCGCCCTGGACCGGCGGATCGTGCTCACCGAGGTGGCGCAGGAGCGATCCGGGCTGCACAAGGTCTTCCTCGATCTGACGGAGGGGCGATGACCGGTCTCGTCAGGGCGGAGTTGCGCAAGCTGTTCACCACCCGGCTGTGGTGGATCATGCTGCTGGTCATGCTGGTGCTGGTCGGGGTGGGCCTCGGCTTCCTCATCGGGTTCGCGGGGGTGGAGCAGAACGGCAGCGCGGCGCTGCCCGCGCGGGACACCGCGGAGTGGGCCGAGATCGCCTGGTCGAGCGGGTCCAGCGGCGCGATCTTCGCGATGATCCTCGGCGTCGTCATGATGACCTCCGAGTATCGCTACCAGACGATCACCGGCACCTTCCTCGCCACTCCCCGGCGGGGCCTGGTGATCGTCGCCAAGCTGGTGACCGGGCTGCTCGTGGGCGCGTTGTTCGGCCTGGCCGTGCTGGTCTTCCAGGCGGTCACGGTCATCCCGGCCGTGACGCTCTCCGGGGGCGAGTTCTCACTGTCCGCCTCGCGCGTCCCGCAGATGAGCCTCGGCATCCTGGTGACGCTGGCGCTGTACGCGGTGTTCGGCATCGGGCTGGGGGCGCTCGTCCGCAACCAGATCGCCGGGATCGTCGCGGCGGTCGTCTGGGCATACGTGATCGAGAACATCTTCACCGGGATCCCGGCCCTGCACTCCGTGGGCAAGTGGCTGCCGGGCGGGGCCGCGCAGGCGCTGATGAGCATCGACGTGGACACCGGCCTGGGCAGGCCCGAATGGCTGCCCGCCTGGGCGGGCGCCGCCGTCCTGGTCGGTTACGGCCTGCTGTTCGCGGCCGTCGCCACCGCCACCACGGTCCGCCGCGACATCACCTGACCGGCCACACCGGGCGACGACCCCCGAACCCCCGCAATGTCCTGGCCCCGGGCGCCGGGGGCCGGAGCCGCCCACTCCTCCCACCGGAGCGGTGATGCGGACGGAGCCGGGGCGGTCACCCCGTCCCTGCTGCTCTCAGCCGATCAAGTGCTCGGCCGCCTCGCGGCGGGTGTACAGCTCCCAGTAGTCCTGCGCGATGTGGTCCGGGGCGCGGTACGGGACACCCTCGGGGGCCTGCCCGGCGTCGGCGATCATGAGGTTGATCGCGACATTGGCGGCGTAGATTCCCTGGTCGGCGAGGGCCTTGTGGAGGTTGAGGGCCCAGTTGCGCTGACCGGCCTGGGCGATGTTGATGGTGGCGAGCATGGGGTAGGGGTCGATGGCGCCGCCGCCGGTGGTGAACAGCAGGGTGCCGGAGCCGGCCTCGCGCATGGCGGGCAGCACGGCCTGCACCGCGGCGACCGCTCCGAACAGCAGGGCGTCGACCTGCGGGCGCAGCGCGTCCAGCGTGACGTCTTGGGGCTGGACCATGGCGAGCCCGGCGTACGGGGAGAACTCCAAGACGTCGATGCGCCCGAAGCGGGCGGCTGCCTCGGTCAGGGCGGCGGTGAGCTGGTCGGTGTCGGCGACGTCCGCGGGGAACGCGGCGGCGGTGACACCTGCGGCGCCCAACTCGGCCACCAGGGCATCGAGCCGGTCCGCACTGCGGGAGATCAGGGCGACGTCGAAGCCGTGGTTGCCGAAGACCTTGGCGATCGACAGGCCGAGACCCGGACCTGCTCCGACGATGGCGAGAGTGGGCATGGCGGAACCTTCTCCTTGCTCTGCCGGGGGCCGAACGGGCACCCGGGGACGGGATGCGGGGGTGTGCGGTGGGCGAGCCGGATCAGCGGGGATCAGCGGGCGACCAGTCGGTGGGGCAGGGCGCGTCCATCGCGCGCAGGATGCGCTGCGCGATGGCGCCCAGCTGGCGCTGCTGCGCCTTGGTGAGCGGATCGAACACCAGGCGGCGCACTTCCTCGGTGTGGGCCGGCGCGGCGCCGGTGACCGTGTCCTGGCCCTGCTCCGTGAGGGTGGCCAGGGTGTAGCGGCCGTCGGCGGGGTCCGGTCGGCGCCGGATCCAGCCGCGCTTTTCCAGCCGGGCGACCACATTAGACAGCCGCGAGAGCGTACTGCCGGCGTAACGCGCCAGATCGCTCATGCGCAGGGTGCGCTCGGGTGCCCCGGACAGCGCCGACAGCGTCATGTACTCGAAGTGCCCGATGCCCGCGTCCCGCTGCATCTGCGCCTCCAGGGCGGCCGGCAGCTGGGTGAGGACATAGGCGAACGCGTACCACTGCTGCTGCTCGTCGGCGTCCAGCCGGTGCCTGACAGGCGCTTCCTGGCGTTCCCTGTGCTCTTCCACATCTCCACCGTAACTTCAAGCATGAAGCGATGCAAAACAGTCGATCGCTATGAGCTTGAAGTGATCGAGCGCTACTGTCACTCTAAGCTTGAAGTCATTGCGAAGGAGTGGGGACGCATGGACGTCTTCTTGTGGATCGTCGCGGGCCTGCTGGCCCTGGTCTTCCTGGCGGCCGGGGTGATGAAGCTGAGTCGCACCAGGCAACAACTGGCCGACTCGGGGCTCGGCTGGGCGGCGCAGTTCGGCGACGGTACTGTGCGGCTGATCGGAGCGGCAGAGGTCGCCGGGGCGGCCGGGCTGATACTCCCGGCACTGCTCGGCATAGCCGCGGTGCTGGTTCCCGTGGCCGCGCTGGGCCTGGTGGTCCTCATGAGCGGCGCGGCGGTCGTGCACGCCCGCCGCAAGGAGCCGCAGATGATCGTGGCCAACGCGCTCCTGCTCGTGCCGGCCGCAGTGGTGGCTTGGGGCCGGTTCGGGCCGTACGCCTTTTGACATCGCCGTCCCGCTCAAGCCGGTCGTCTTCCGGCGACCACTCTTGCCGCCTACCCCGCCCCTTCCTCGCACTTCGAACCTCACTCGTTCGGCCCGACGAGACGCCGCGGGGCAGGGGAACGGAAGACCTGGCGGCCCGAAAGCCACCCGGCGGTCGGTTTGCGGCCGGGGTCGGAGACAGGAGTTCAGGGCCGATCAGGGCGGGCTCGACGACATCGTAGAGGTGTGGGTTATGGCATGGGCCGGGTCGCGATCGTGGGCGCGAACTGGTTTGCTTGGACGGTCACCCATCGGCACCACTTCACGGGGAATGTGCATGCGCAGCGTCGAGCCCGAGGTCTTCCTCGTCGCCAAACCGTCTATCGACTACGACGAGCTGGCCCGCTACCTCCACGAGATCGGCGGAGAGAGCTGGCTCGAGCGGCTGGAGCGCGGCGAGTTCGACGCCCAGAACCTCGCCGAGTTCGCCGGGCGGCTGTGCTACCGCTCGTTCGAGCCGGGCCTGAACCCGAACGTCACGAGGGTGCGCACCGACCAGGAGGCGTACCTGCGCAACATCCTGGCCAGCGCGCACGGCAGCGTCCTGGAGCACCTCAGCTTCAGCTTCGTGCTGCACAACGTCTCGCGGGTGCTCACCCACGAGCTGGTACGGCACCGGCCCGGGGTGGCGATCTCGCAGGAGTCGCTGCGGTTCGTCCGGCTGAGCGACATCCCGTTCTGGTTCCCCGAGTGGGCGCACGAGGACGCCGAGCTGATGAAGCGGGCGACCGAGATGCTCGATCGGATGGAGGAGTTCCAGAACTGGATGGCGACCCACTTCGGCCTGGACGAGGACGGCGTGCCGTTCGCGGAGAAGAAGCACCGCACCTCGTTCATGCGCCGCTTCGCGCCCGAGGGCGTCGCGACCGGCCTGGTCTGGACGGCCAACGTGCGCACCCTGCGGCACACGATCGAGGCCCGTACGGCCGGGGGAGCCGAGGAGGAGATCCGCCTCATCTTCAACCGCATCGGGGAGATCATGCGGGAGGAGGCCCCGGCCCTGTTCGGCGACTACGTCGTCGAGGACGGCGCCTGGGTTCCCGGCTGGCGCAAGGTCTGAGCCGCCGAGGTCTAGCCGCCGACGTCTGAGCCCCCGAGGTCTGAGCCGCCGCCCCGCGGTCGCCCGGAAGGGCGCCGCGGGGCCGCGGCGGCGGGTCAGAGGACGGCGGCCCGCACGCACAGCACGTCGGGCAGGTGACGGACGATCAGCGACCAGGTCTCGCCCGCGTCGGCGGAGCCGTACACCTCGCCGTCGCGGGTGCCGAAGAACAGCCCGGCGGGCCCGGCGGACATCGCGTCCCTGAGCACCGAGGCGTGCACCGGGGCCTCGGGCAGCCCGGCGGAGTGCCCGTGCCAGGTGGCCCCGGCGTCGTCGCTGCGGAACACCTGGTATCGGTGGCCGAGCGGGGTCCGGTCGACGTCGCCGTGCAGCGGGAAGACGTACAGCCTGTCGGGATCGTCCGAATCCACGGCGATCGGGAACCCGAAGTCGGAGGGCAGGCCGGACCCGATCTCGGTCCAGGAGTCGCCGAAGTCGTCGGACCGGTAGACCCCGAAGTGGTGCTGCAGGTAGAGCCGCTCGGGCGCCGCGGGATGCTGCGCCACCTTGTGCACGCACTGGCCGAACTCGGGATACTGCGCGCCCTCCGGGAGGAAGGGGGCGCGGATGTTCTTGTTGGACGGCCGCCAGGTGGCTCCCGCGTCGTCGCTGCGGAAGAACCCCACGGCGGAGGCGGCGACCGCGATGCGCCGCGGATCGGAGGGGTGGGGGATCACGGTGTGGAGGCACAGGCCCCCGCCGCCGGGCTGCCACTGGGGCCGGGTGGGGTGGTCCCACAGGCCGTCGACCATCGTGTAGGTGGCCCCGCGGTCCTCCGACCGGAACAGCGCGGCGGGCTCGGCGCCCGCCCAGACCACGTCCGGCTCGGCCGGCGACGGCTGGAGCTGCCACACCCGGGCCAGCGCGGCCCCGGTGCGCTCGGGGAAGGCGACCGGCGGGGCCGTCGCCTCCTGCCAGGTCTCGCCGAGGTCGTCGGACCACATCACCGAAGGGCCGAAGTGGCCGTACTCGATGCCCGCGAGGAGGCGGGGCGTGCTCCCGCGGGTGTCGATCGCGACCGAGTGGATCCCGATCGTGGAGAACCGCACGGGCTCGACCTCGAACGAGCCGCCGTCCGAGGAACGCGCGAGGAACAATCCTTTGCGAGTACCGATCGCGAGCAGTGCGGTCATATGTCCTCCCTGTGCCGATTTCGATTATGTTTTCGATTCGAATCCTCCCAGGAAACCTTCGACGTCGCCCGGCGTTCCGGTCAAGCCTCGCTCCGCACTGTGCCGCTCTGCGCTGTGTCGCTCTGTATCGGGTCGCGGTGGATCCGCGCGAGCGGCATCCCCGAGTTCTGCAGGCGCCGTACGGTCTCGTTCACCATCGCCGGCGGCCCGCAGACGTACGCCTCGTGGTCGGCCCACGAGTGGAACCTCTCGACCACGTCGGGGAGCCGGCCGCGCATCCCGTCGTAGGCCGGGTCGTCGGAGACCACCGGCACGACCCGCAGCCAGGGGAAGGCTGCCTCCATCCTCGCCAGGTCCGGCATGTCGTACAGGTCGCACGAGCGCCGGACGCCGAACAGCAGGTGGATGTTCGGGCGGTCGCCGGAGGTGATGACGTGCTCGATGACGGCCTTGAGCGGCGCGAGGCCGGTGCCTCCGGCGACGCAGAGGAGGTCGCGGTCGGACTCGGGCGGCGTCATCGTGCCCACCGGCGGGCCGAGCAGGAGTTGGTCGCCGATACGGGTGTGGCGGACCAGCGCCGTGCTCACCCAGCCGCCCGGTACGGCCCGCACGTGCAGGCGCAGCGTGCCGTCCTCGCGGGGCGCGTTGGCGATGGAGAACCGCCGCCACACCCGCGGCCACCTGGCCGTCTGGACCGTGACGTACTGTCCGGGGGCGAAGTCCATGCGCTGCGAGGGCCGCAGCGTGAGCACCGCGATGTCCCGGGTGCGCGGCTCGTGGTCGGTCACCTCCGCCAGCCACCAGGGGGGCGTGGTCTCCGCGGCGGCGGCGTCGATCATGATCTTCGCCGCCATGGCGTACGCCTCGGTCCAGGCGGCCTCGATCTCCTCGGTCCAGATCTCGGCGGCGAAGTGCCTGATGGTGGCGAGAAGGGCGATTCCCACGGCTCTGTAGTGCTCGGGGGACACGCCGTACTTGCGATGGTCCCGCCCGAGCTGGGCGAGATAGGACGCCAGCCCCTCGGGGCTGTCGAGCATCCAGACGACCCTTGTGAGCGCGTGGAAGAGCCGGTCGCGCTGCACCTCCATGCCCGGCGGGAACATGCCCCGCATGTGCGGGCACTGCGTGAACAGTCGTCCGTAAAAGTAGCCCGCGGCCTTCCCGGCGACGGGTTCGACGACCGAGAAGCTCTCCTTGACGAGGCGCGGATTCAGCGGCATCAGTTGTGTCCCACCCTAGGGACCGGAAACGGGCTCCGGTCTGTCGATCCACCTCCCTGACGGCTCCGGGTGACGAGCGCCGGCGGCCCCGGCTCAACCGATCGCTCAACCGTGAGTGTTCCACTGGCTCCTGGGCGTCACAACCGATTCCCCGCAAGGCAACCGACTGTGAACACTTCGTTATTTGTCGTGATGTTGCTGCTGTGACTGATGTGACTGATGTGAAAATTGACAAAAAGGAAAACGATCTGCGCCATGATGGGCCTGCCTGCTCGCACACCCCCAGGAGATGGCCATGGCGCGTCCCATCGTCGGCATCACCACCTATCTCGAGGCCGCGCGCTGGGGCACATGGGTCCGTGAGGCGGCGATCTCGCCCCAGGCGTACGCGCGCGCCGTGGAGAAGGCGGGCGGCGCGCCCGTCCTGCTGCCGCCGCTGAGCCCCGTGTCCGCCGGCGACTACGTGCGCCGCCTGGACGCGCTCGTCCTCGCCGGGGGCGTCGATGTCGATCCTGCGCTGTACGGCGAGGTCCCGGCGGGGGAGCAGGACGACGACGGGCTCGGCGGGCCGCAGCCCCAGCGTGACCGGTTCGAGACCGCGCTGGCGCAGGCTGCGGTGGAGGCGGACGTGCCGCTGCTGGCGATCTCGCGCGGCATGCACGTGCTCAACGTCGCCCAGGGCGGCACGCTGATCACGTCCCTGCGGGAGGCCGTCGGCCACGACCGTCACGAGACGGCCGCGCACGTGGTCACCGTCAGCGTGTCGAGCAAGGTCGGCAAGGCCGTGGGCGACCGCGCGGAGGTGACCGGCGCGCACCGCCGGGCCGTCCGGCGGCTCGGCACCGGCCTGATCGCGGTGGCGTGGGCGGACGACCAGATCGTCGAGGCCGTCGAACTCCAGGGGCACCGGTTCGCGGTCGGCGTCCAGTGGCACCCCGAGCGCGGCGCGGACAACCGCCTGGTCGAGGCCCTGGTGGACGCGGCCCGCCCCTGAGCCGCACGGGCCGTGTCCCGGCGCAGGCGGCGCCGGGCGGCCGGGAGAGCGCGCCGCGGTCGCTTCGGCGGTTGTGTCGGCGGGCGCTGTTACTGTGCGGGGCATGGCGTTGCATCCCCAGGCGGAGGCCTATCTCAAGCTGTTCCCCTCGGATCTCGGAGTGGACATCGCCTCCCTCACCCGCGAGCAGATCGTCCAGTTGCGGTCCCTGGACGGGATGGTGGAGCAGCGCGGGCCGAGGATCGACCTGCCGGTGGTCAGGGACGAGACGGCGGCCGGGGTGCCGGTCCGGATCTACCGTCCGGAGCCGGGCGAGCATCCGCTGCCGGTGCTCGTCTACTTCCACGGCGGCGGCTGGATCTTCGGCAGCGTCGAGCGCAACGACGCCCTGGGCCGCGACTTCGCCCACAGGACCGGAGCGGTCGTCGTCTCGGTGGACTACCGCCTCGCGCCCGAGCACCCGTTCCCGGCGGCCGCCGAGGACGCCTTCGGCGTGGTCCGCGACGTGCACGCCCGCCCCGCCTTCTACGGCGCGGACGCGCGCAGGGTGGCGGTGGTCGGCGACAGCGCCGGGGGCAACCTCGCGGCGGTGGCGGCCTGGCTGGCCAGGGACGCCGGGCTCCGCCTCGCCCACCAGGCGCTGATCTGTCCGGTCATCGACGTCGCGACCGACACGCCCAGCTACGGGGCGTACGGGAAGGGGTTCGGGCTCGACGCGGCGGAGATGAGGTGGTTCATCGAGCAGTACGCCTCCGGAGCCGACCCCCGCGACCCACGTCTCGCGCCGATCCACCTGCCGGACAAGTCGGGCCTGGCGCCCGCGACGGTGATCACGGCGGAGTGCGACCCGTTGTGCGACGAGGGTGCCGCCTACGCGCTGGCGCTCGCCGAGGCGGGCGTCCCCGTGGAGCACCGCTGCTTCGAGGGCGCGCTGCACGGCTTCCTCGGCCTGCCCGGGTTCTTCGACCAGGCGCTGGAGGGCCGCGAGTTCCTCGCCGCCAGGATCAGGGATGCCCTGGAGGTCGCGTCGTGAGGGACTACGAGAAGCTGAAGGTCGGCTGGGCGGCGGACGGCGTCCTGCGCGTCGTGATCAGCGAGCCGTCCCGGCGCAACGCCGTGGACCGCACCGGTCACCGCGAGCTGGCCGAGATCTGGCGCGACGTGGACCGCGACGACGACGTCAGGGCGGTGATCGTGCGCGGGGAGGGCGAGGCGTTCTCCGCGGGTGGCGACCTGTCGATGATCGAGGAGATGACCCGAGACCACGCCACGCGCCTGGAAGTCTTCGCCGAGGCCCGCGACATCGTCTACAACGTGCTCAACTGCTCGAAGCCTGTCGTCTCGGCGATCCAGGGCCCGGCGGTGGGGGCGGGGCTGGCCGTCGCGCTGCTGGCCGACATCTCGGTGGCCGGGCGGACGGCCCGCATCATCGACGGCCACACCCGGCTGGGCGTCGCGGCGGGCGACCACGCGGCGATCATCTGGCCGCTGCTGTGCGGTTTGGCCAAGGCCAAGTATCACCTGCTGCTGTGCGAGCCGGTCACCGGCGAGCAGGCCGAGGCGATGGGGCTGGTGAGCCTGTGCGTCGACGACGACCAGGTCCATGACAAGGCGCTGGAGATCGCGACGCGGCTGGCCGCCGGGTCGGCCGAGGCGATCCGGCTGACCAAGTACGCGCTGAACAACTGGCTGCGCATGGCCGGGCCGTCGTTCGACGCCTCGCTGGCCATGGAGTTCCTCGGCTTCACCGGCCCCGACGCCGCCGAGGGCGTGCTGGCCCTGCGGGAGAAGCGCCCGCCCCGCTTCCGGCCGGAGTCGTGAGGCGGAGCGCTAGGAGTGTCTGACAAATGCTGCCCGTCGCGAGCCTGGGCCACGCGCAGCAGGGGCATGATTTGTCAGACACGACTTAGCTGAAACGCTTGCGCAGCGACTCCAGGCCGGGGACGAAGACGCCCCGGGTGAGGATCTTGGCGATCTTCTCCGGGTCGTCGGCCTCGTAGCTCGCGTACCACTCCACGAACGCCTGTCCGGAGTCGGTCACCGGGGCGACCCGGCACGTCGCGCGGTAGTCGCGCATGGGCAGCGGGGACTCGATGGTGGCGTACGTCAGTGTGCGGTCCTCGTCGTCGAGGGTCAGCAACCGCTCGCGGAACACCCCGCCCGCCCCCTCGACCCGCCGCACGACCCCCGGAGCGAGTGGCGCGCCGTCCTCGATCTCACAGACGGACACGCCCGGCAGCCACTCGTGGAGGTTGCCGAACTCGCGCAGATATCCCCAGACGTCCCCGGCGTCCGCGCTGATCACCGTGCTGGCGTACGGACCGCGCATGTGTGACTCCTTCCGCTGCCTCAAGTAAGTGCCCCGCCGGGGCGGCGCGCAAGCGGTCGGTGGCGTCAGAAGCTCCTGGGCAGGCCGAGCACCTGGGTGGCCAAGTGGTTGAGCAGCAGTTCCTCGGTCACCGGTGCGATCCTGCCGATTCTGGCATCGGCCAGTAGCCGTGCGACGGGATACTCCAGCGAGTACGCCATTCCGCCGTGGGTCTGGAACGCGGCGTCGGCGGCCTCCCACGCGGCCTGCGAGGCCGTCAGCTTGGCGATGTTGGCCTCCGTGCCGCAGGGCAGCTGGTTGTCGAACGACCAGGCCGCCTTGTACAGCATCAGCCTGGCCAGCTCGATCTTGGCCTTGACCTGCGCGAGCGGGAACGCGATGGCCTGGTTGGACCCGATGGGCCGGCCGAAGACCTCCCGCTGCTTCGCGTAGTCCACGCCCACCCGCAGCGCCACCTCGGCCCCGCCGAGCGCGCTGGCCGCCAGCAGGATCCGCTCGGGGTTCAGCACGTCCCACAGCACGGCCACCCCCCGGTCCACCTCGCCGAGCACGCTGGAGGCGGGCAGCCGCAGGTCGTCGATGAAGACCATGTTGGACGGCGTGGTGTTCGCGCCCATCTTGGGAATCGGCCGGTAGGACAGCCGCCCCGCCGCCACGGCCTCCGGCACGTTCACCAGGAACACCGTCATCCCGTCGGTGCGCGGCCTGGCCTCCGCCGCCGGGATCGTCCGCGTGACGAGCAGCATCCAGGTGGCCCGCTGGACCCCGGTGATCCAGATCTTCTGGCCGTTCACGACGAAGTCGTCGCCGTCCCTGCGGGCGAAGGTCGAGATCGCCAGCGAGTTGGACCCGGCGTCGGGCTCGGTCAGCGCGAAGCAGGTCTCGATCTCTCCCGTCGCCAGCTTCGGCAGCAGCGCGGCCTTCTGCTCGGCCGAGCCGTGCCTGGCCAGCGTGAGCGCCCCGAACCCCGGCGTCAGCACGTACATGAACGCCGAACCGCCGGCGGAGCCGGAGGCCGACAGGGTCTCGGTGGCCACGGCCAGCTCCAGCAGGCCCTGTCCGGCTCCGCCGTACTCCTCGGGCACGGCCAGGCCGAGCCAGCCGCCCTTGGCGAGCTCGGCCCACACCTCCTCGGGCCAGCGCTTGTCCGATTCGCAGCGCTGCCAGTAGTCCATGTCGTACCGCGAGCAGATGTCCGCGATGCCCCGGCGCACCGCCTGCGCGCTCTCCGGCAGCGTGAAGTCCATGCCCGCCACTCTAGAACGCCGTTCGGCGGCCTGCGAGATCAGCGGCGGGGGCGGCGCGCGTGGTAGACGAAGGCGGGCGGCAGGTTCCGCCACACCGTGCGCCCGGCGACCACCTCCTCGAACGCCTCGCCCAGCCTGCGGCGGAACCGCAGGGCCGCGGGCAGGGCGCGGGCGTGGACGTAGGAGAACGTCGTGAACGCGCCCTCCGGCGCGAGCGAGGCGACCACCGCCCGCAGCAGGTCCGCCTGGTGGGCGGGGGGAAACGCCGCCCAGGGCAGCCCGCTCACGATCACGTCGGCGGCGGCCACGCCCCGGCCGGCGAGCAGCTCGGGCAGCCGCGCGGCGTTGTCGACCACGAGCTCGACCCCCGGGTAGCGGGCGCCGAGATGGCCGGCCAGGCGCGGATTGATCTCGACCGCCAGGTGCCGCCCCCGCCCGCCGATGCGGCGCTGGATCTCGGCGGTGAAGGGGCCGGTGCCCGGCCCCAGCTCGACCACGACGGGGTCGCCGCGCTCCGGCACCGGCACGCACACCGCCTCCGACAACCGCCGTGAGCTGGGCGCGACCGCCCCGGTCACGGCGGGGGAGCGCAGGAACTGCCCGAAGAAGATCGCTGATTCGCTGGTCATGCGGCGACGCTAGGGCCGCGGACCCGCCTTGGCCGCCCGCCGTCCGGGCCGGCCTGGCGGCCAGGTGGATCACCGCGTACGGCCCTTCGGCGGGCGGGAGCGGCCAGAAGGAGGAGAAGCCGTCCTCCCGCAGGAGGACTAGTCACCGCGCGGGCGGAAGGTAGCGTTCCCTCATGCGGTGGCCCTCGACGCGCCGGCTCGTCACCGGCAGGCCCTTCGCGCTCTCGCGCGGCACGGCCCTCGACATCGGCCTGGCGGTGTGCGGGACCGGGCTCGACGTGCTCGTCAGCGGCGGGTCCTGGAGTGGCGGGAGCGGCCCGGCCCCGGCGTGGGTGGGAATGGGCTTCGCGCTGGCGGCCGGGCTGCCGATGGGCCTCGTGCGCCGATGGCCCGGCCCGGTGGCCGTCTACCTGTCCGTGCTTCTGGTGGTCTGCGACCAGATCGGCGCGTTCACCGTCAACACCCTGCAGGTCCTGCTGCCGATCTCGGTCGGCGTGCTGGCCCGGTCGCGCGGCTGGGGCTGGACGGCGCCGGCCGCCGTGCTCGCCTGCGCCGCGACGGCGGTGAACCTCGCCGACCCCGGCATCGCCCTCACGAGCAACACCTGGTTCTACTCCGTCGGACTGAGCGCGGCCCCGGTGCTGATCGGCCGCTACCTGCGCGGCCAGGAGGGGTGGCGCAAGGAGGACCCCGCGCCGCTGCTCGACCTGCTGCTCGCCGGCGGCGGGGTGGCGCTGTCGGTGCTGACCACCTGGCCCTACTGGCACAGCGGCGAGCCGCCCGTGTGGGCGGTCGCGCTCGGGGTGATGCTCGCGGGGCTCGCGCTCGGCGTCGTGCGGCACCTGCCCGGCACGGTCCTGCTGCTGGAGAGCCTCGTACTGGTCGTGGCCGACCAGTACGTCCCGAGGACCGGCAACAGCCTGCAACTGCTCGCCCTGGTGGCACTCGGCGTCTTCGCGACCCGCGCCGCCTGGCCGTGGGTCGCCGCGGCGTACGCCCTGACCTGCTCGGTCGCGGCGATCGTGGTCGTGGACGACCCCGCCGACGTCACCCCGTTCCGGGTGGTGGCGCTGATGATGATGGTGACCGCGCCCGTGGCGATCGGCCGGTACGTCGGCGTGCGGCAGGCCCAGGCCAGGCACGCCGCCGAACTGGCCGTGGAGCGGGACAGGGCCGGCCGGCTCGCCGAGCGGGAGCGGATCGCCCGCGAGGTCCACGACATCGTGGCCCACCACGTGGGGGCGATGGTGCTGCGGGCGAGCGCGGCGCAGTACGCGGGGGCGGGCGGCCCGGCCGCCGAGGCGCTGGCCGACATCAGGGACACCGGGCATCGCGTGCTGGAGGACCTGCGCGGGCTGCTGGCCGTGCTGCGCGACCCGGACGAGGCGCTGGCTTCCGATCTCATGCTCGCGAACATGCTGGCCGATCCCGACGACGTGCTGCGCGACGCCGTGGCCCGGATGTCGGCCGCCGGCCTGCGGGTGGATCTGCGTCTTGCGCCCGAGGCCGAACGGGCCCCGCTGGTGGTGCGGGCCTCGGCGGCGAGGATCGTCCAGGAGGGGCTGACGAACGTGCTCAAACACGCCGGGCCGGGGGCCCGAGCGGAGGTCGATGTGGCGATGCGCCCGGACGCGCTCACGGTCGAGGTGCGCAACGGCCCCGGCACGTCCCGTCCTCCGGACGTACTGCCGTCCCACGGCCAGGGCATCGCGGGCATGCGGGAGCGGGCCCGCGCCTTCGGCGGGCACGTCACCGTGGGCCCGTCCGGTGACGGCGGCTGGCGGCTGACCGCCTCGCTGCCGGTCCCGCGCGAGAGCCGGCCGGAGTGCCGCGTGACGGGGAGGTTCGCGTGATCCGCGTCGTGGTCGCCGACGACCAGGCCCTGGTGCGGGCGGGTGTCCGGATGATGCTGGAGGCGGCCGGCGACATGGAGGTGTGCGGGGAGGCGGCCGACGGGGCCGAGGCCGTACGGCTGACCGAGCGGCACCGTCCCGACGTGGTGCTGATGGACCTGCGGATGCCGCGCGTCGACGGCCTTGAGGCCACCCGCAGGATCCTCGCCGCCCAGCCCTCCGCCCGGATCGTCGTCCTCACCACGTTCTCCGAGGACGAGAACCTCTACGCCGCGCTGGGCGCGGGCGCGCTCGGATTCCTGGTCAAGGACGACCCGCCCGCCCGGATGGTCGAGTCGGTACGGCGGGCCGCGACGGGGGAGCCGCCGCTCGCGCCGTCCGTGCTGCGGCGCGTCGTCGAACGGGCCCTGGCGGCCGAGCGGCAGGCGGTGCCGCTCCCGTCCGGCCTCACCGAGCGCGAGGCGCAGGTGCTCACCCTGATCGGGGTGGGCCTGTCCAACGCCGAGATCGCCGACCGGCTGCACGTGGGGGTCACGACGGTCAAGAGCCACGTCGCCGCGATCATCGAGAAGCTGGGGCTGCGCAACCGCACCCAGGCGGCGGTCATGGCGCACCGGTTCGGCTTGGTCGACACCGGGTTCAACCCCGTGGCTCCTGCCCGGAGCGACCGGCAGAGCGGCATGTAGGGCGCTGGGGCGTGAACGCTGCCGAGGACCGGATCTGAACGGTTGCCTCCTCCGGCTGCTACTGCTACCCGTGACGCCGGCCGCCGTCGTCCTGCTCGGCGCCTTCCACGGGATCAACCCGGCGACGGGCTGGCTGTTCGCCGTCGCCCAGGGCCGCAGGAGCGCAGCCGCGACCTGCCCCTGCAGTCCCTGCCGGTGATCGCGCTGGGACACCTGGCGTCGGCGGCCGTCGTGGTCGTCGCCGTGAGTGTCACGGGCTCGCTCGTCACCGGCACAGCCGTCGGATCGGGTCGGGGGTGGTGCTCGTCGGGTTCGGGCTGTGGCACCTGCTCGCCCGGCGGCACTTCCGCTGGGTGCCCTCGTCGGTGCGGCCTGAGCACCCCTGACTAAGCGACCGTTTAGCCGATCCTCAGATCGTCCGAAGTGGACGCCAAGAAGGCCCTCCTAGCGTCTGTGTCCGGCGCCCGACCGGGTGCCATCACATCAGGAACCGCGCCGTCCCCGGACGGCTGGAGGATCACAATGCCCAAGATCAGAATTGACGACATCGCGGCGGCCGGGCCGGAGCTCGACGAGGGAGACCTCCGTCTCGTCAACGGCGGCCGGAAGTTCGACTGGTCGAGCCAGGTCATGACCCCGGACGGCAGCATCGACGCCAAGGACCTCGACTTCTGAGCGACCGCTTCTGAGTGGCCGGGCGGGGCGCCCTTCCGGCGCCCCGCCCCAGATCAGGATGCCAGTCAAGGAAGAACGAGAGATGCCCGGCGAGATACTCATCCTCACGATCGACGGAGACCCCCATGCGGAGCACGTGGCCCGTCTGCTGGCCGCGCGGGGGGCGAAAGCGGTCGTCTTCGACCCGGCCGACTATCCGGTCCGCGCGGTGCTCGACGCGGTTTACCACCGTGACGGGCGGGTGCGGCGGCGGCTGCGCACGGAGACGGCGGACGTCGATCTCGACCATCTGACGGCGGTGTGGTTCCGCCGTCCCCAGGCTCCCGTCGCGCATCCCGAGATCGCCGACCCGGTGGCACGTGCCCACATCGAGCAGGAGTGCGCGGTGTTCGCCGGGGACCTGTGGGAGCAGCTCGACTGCCGCATGGTCCCCGCGCCCAGGGAACGGGTGAGGCTGGCCCAGCGCAAGTCCTCACAGCTGGTCCTGGCCGGTCGTCTCGGATTCGAGCTGCCGGACACGCTGATCACCAACGACCCCGACGAGTTCCTGGACTTCTACAGCCGGCACCAGGGCCGCATCATCACCAAGCCCCTGGGCGCTCCCACGAGTCCCCGCGCTGACGGGGAGGGCGTGGCCCGGATGTCGGAACCGGTGTCCACCCGGGATGTGGCGTACGCGGACGCGATCAGGTTCGGCCCGGTCGTCATCCAGGAGTACGTGCCCAAGAGGGTCGAACTGCGGGTGACCGTCGTGGGGCGGGCCGTCTTCGCGGCAGAGATCCACTCGCAGGAGAGCAATCACACGAGGCTCGACTGGCGCCGCTATGACCCGGGCAGCACCCGCCATGAGGTGCACGAGCTGCCGCCGGAGGTGGCCGAGCGCTGCGTGCGGATCGTGGGGCGGCTCGGCCTGCGCTACGGAGCGATCGATCTCATCCTGACCCCCGACGGGCGTTACGTCTTCCTCGAGGTCAACCCCAGTGGCCAGTGGCTCTGGATCGAGAAGGCCACGGGCCTGCCGATCGGCGCGGCGTTGTGTGATCTGTTGATGTACGGCACGGTCGGAGAGGAGACCGCGCATGTTGCCGGACGCCCTTGAAACCCTTCGCGGCCTGGACGGCGTCGACCCGTCCGAGGCCCAGGAGCGCCTGCGGGAGTTGCGGGAGCGCCATCCCGGCGTGCGCTTCCGGCTGCTGTGGCAGCGGGAGGACTACGACGACTCGCTCCACTACGACCTTCTGATCAAACGGCCGGGGGAGGGGACCGTGTCGCTGTCCTGGTGCCCCGACCGTGCCCTGCCCTGGCCCCTGCGGGGCGTGCAGCGGGCCGGCGAGATGCTGCTGCTGCGGATCGACGGAGTCGGGGTCAAGGTGGTCGACGCGGTCGCCTGGCTCGACTTCCTGTGGGACGAGGCCCGGCTGGTGGACCGGATCGTCGCCGCCGCCCTCGTCCAGGCCGAGATGGAGGAGGCGCCGGTCGAGCTCTCCGACCACGAGATCCAGGAGGCGGTGGACGCCTTCCGCCGCGCCCGGGGACTGCTCACCGCGGAACGGACGCGCGAGTGGATGGACCGCCGCTCCCTCACCGTGGTGGACCTCCAGGAGTTGGTCGCGGGGGAGGTGGCCGCCGCCCGCGTCCGCGAGCGGGTGACGGCCGGACGGGTCGAGCCGTACTTCGAGGAGCACCGGGAGGAGTTCGGCACGGTCAGGGCCGCCCGCCTCACCTTCCCCGACTCCGAGGTGGCCCGGCGGGCGGCGGCCGAGATCGACGCCGGAGCCGGCTTCTACGCGCTGGCGGAGCGGACGCGCGGCGCCCGGCTGATCGTCGAGGACGTGCCCGCGGCCGAGATGGGCACTGCCCGCCCCGGCGACGTCGTCTCGCCCGCCCCGGACGTCCTGCTCAAGGTGATCTCCGTGGCCGGCGCCGAGCTCGACGCGGACACGCGCCGCCGCGTCGAACGGCGGGTCTTCGACCTGTGGATCGATGAACGCCGCCGGGCCGCGAAGATCGAGTGGTTCTGGGGAACCACGGCGCGGACCGGCACGCTGTGAACAGGCAGCTCTTCCGCGCCGAGGCGCTGCGTCGCCATGCCGCCCCGCCGTCCGCCCCGGCCGCTGTCGAGGAGGTCGGCAACCGTACGCTCGTCCTGCTCTGGTGCGCGGTCGCGGTGCTCACCTCGGGGCTGGCCGTTCTCACCGCTCTGGTCCTGAGGGGTGGCGGGTGAGACGGGTCCCGGTCTTTCTGCAGAACTCGGCGACCGAGTGCGGCGCGGCCTGCCTGGCCGTGATCCTGTCCTTCCACGGCCACCGCACCACCGTGCAGGAGGTCACCGACCACCTCCAGGTGGGCAGGGACGGCCTGAGCGCGCTGGCCATCGTCCACGCCGCGCGGGAGTTCGGCCTGAACGCCAAGGCGTTCTCGCTGGAGCCGGCCGACCTCGGGCGGGTGCCCATGCCCGCGATCGTCCACTGGGAGTTCCAGCACTTCGTGGTGGTGGAGCGGTGGACGCCCGATCACGTGGACATCGTGGACCCCGGCCAGGGACGCAGGCGGCTCACGCCCGCCGAGTTCGCCGCCGGCTTCACCGGCGTGCTGCTGGCGTTCGAGCCGGAGCCGGGGTTCCGCCGCGTGCGGTCCAGCGCCGCGCGGGCGTGGCGGCGCGACTTCCTGCGCGCCCTGGTGTTCCGCAGGAAGGGCCTGCTCGCCCAGGTGCTCGCGGCCTCAGTGCTGCTCCAGGTGCTCGGCCTGGGGCTCGCGACGGCGTTCCAGATCGTCGTCGACCGGATCCTCCCGCGCGGGGACTCCGGGCTTCTCGCGCTCCTCGGCGTGGCCGTGCTGGTCGCCGTGGTCACCCAGTTCGCGGTGAGCTACCTGCGTTCGGTGCTGCTCGTCGCGCTCCGCTCGCGCACCGACGGCGAGGTGACGCGGAACCTGGTGTCGCACCTTGTCGCACTGCCCTACCGGTACTTCGCGGTGCGGGGCAAGGGAGACCTGGTGAACCGATCGAACAGCGTCATCGCCCTGCGCGAGACGCTGACCGGGCAGATTCTCTCGTCGTTGCTCGACGGGCCGCTCGCCCTGATCTACCTGCTGCTCGTCTTCGCCCGGGACCCGGTCTTCGGCGGCTTCCTCGCGGTGCTCGCCGCAGGGCAGGCCGCCCTCCTGCTCGGCACCGCCCGCCGGGTGGGCGACCTGACCAGGCGCGAGCTGGCCGCTCTCGCCGTCACGCAGGGCCGGCTGATGGAGGCCGTCGGCGGCATCGAGACGCTCAAGGCGTCCGGGGCCGAGCCGCGGGCGATGCAGCGCTGGTCGGACCTGTTCGCTCGGCAACTCGACGCCGACGTGCGGGGAGGGCTCGTCCGGGGGCTCATCGAGGCGGCGCTCGGGGCGGTGCGCTATCTCGCGCCGCTGGGGCTGCTGTGGGTCGGCGCGTGGCGGGTGCTCGACGGGTCGCTGAGCCTCGGGACGCTGCTCGCGCTGAACGCCCTGGCCACCGCCGCGCTCACCCCGATCGGCTCGCTGATGACCACCCTGCGCAGCCTTCAGCAGGCCGGGGCGCACTTCGACCGGCTGTCGGACATCCTCGCCTCCGAGCCGGAGCCGTCCACGGGGATCGAGGTGCTGCGGCTGCGCGGCGGCATCGAGCTGCGCGGGGTGGGTTTCCGCCACGACCCGCGCGGCTCGTGGACGCTGCGCGACGTCTCACTGGTCGTACGGCCGGGGCAGAAGGTCGCGCTGGTCGGTCCCTCGGGGTCGGGCAAGAGCACGCTCGCCCGCCTCCTGCTCGCCTTGTACCAGCCGACGGCCGGGGAGATCCGGTATGACGGCGTTCCCGCGGCGGAGCTCAACCCCCGATCGCTGCGCCGCCAGTTCGGCGTGGTCACCCAGGAGCCGTCGCTGTTCACCGGGACGATCCGGGAGAACATCGCGCTCAACTTCCCCGAGGCCGGCATGGACCGGATCGCCGAGGCGGCCCGGCTCGCGGGCCTGCACGACGAGATCATGGCGATGCCGATGGGCTACGAGACGATCCTGGTCGAGGGCGGCGGCCTGTCGGGTGGACAGCGCCAACGCCTCGCCCTGGCCCGCGCGCTGTTGCCCCGCCCCAAGGTGCTTCTGCTCGACGAGGCGACCAGCAACCTGGACAGCGCGACCGAGGCCGACATCGAGGCGCGGCTGTCCCACCTGACGCAGACCCGCATCGTGATCGCGCACCGGCTGAGCACGGTGAGGGACGCCGACCTGATCCTGGTCGTCGAGGGGGGCATGGTGGTGGAGCGGGGCACCCATGAGGAGCTGCTGGCCCTGGGCGGGCGCTACACCCGCCTCGTCGCCGCGCAAACGGCCTCCACCCCTAGGCGAACGGGTGACGGATCATCGTCTTGATACCGCCCGCTACCAGCCGTCACGCGGCGGGCGCGCTCGGATTCCTGGTCAAGGGGCTGCGCAACCGCACCCAGGCGGCGGTCATGGCGCACCGGTTCGGCTTGGTCGACACCGGGTTCAACCCCGTGGCTCCTGCCCGGAGCGACCGGCAGAGCGGCATGTAAGGTCTGGGGCGTGAACGCTGCCGAGGACCGGATCTGGACGGTGCCCAACCTGCTGAGCGCCCTGCGGCTGCTCGGCGTTCCCGTCTTCCTCTGGCTCGTGCTGGGTCCCCACGCCGACGGGTGGGCCATCGCGCTGCTGGCGCTCGCGGGCTTCAGCGACTGGCTCGACGGCAAGCTCGCCCGCGCCTGGAACCAGATCAGCAAACTCGGCCGGCTCATCGACCCGCTCGCCGACCGGCTCTACATCCTCGCCACCCTGGTCGGCCTGGTGCTGCGGGACGCCGTCCCCTGGTGGCTGGCGCTCGCGGTGCCGCTGCGCGACGTGCTGCTGCTGTGGGTGCCGCCCGTGCTGCGGCGGCACGGGTACGGCCCGGCGCTGCCCGTCCACTTCCTCGGCAAGGCCGGCACCGCCGCCCTGATGTACGCGTTCCCGCTGCTGTTCCTCGCCTCCCATCAGGGGTGGTACGCCGAGATTGCCGCGATCTTCGGATGGGCCTTCGCCATCTGGGGAACTGGTCTGTATTGGTGGGCGGGGGTGTTGTATGTCGTACAGGTGCGCCAGCTAACGAAGGGGTGACCCGTGAAGGCCGTCGTCATGGCGGGCGGGGAGGGGACACGGCTGCGGCCGATGACCGCGAACCAGCCCAAGCCCCTGCTCCCCATCATCAACCGGCCGATCATGGAACACGTGCTCCGGCTGCTGAAGCGGCACGGGTTCACCGAGACCGTGGTGACGGTGCAGTTCCTGGCCGCGCTGATCCGCAACTACTTCGGCGACGGCGACGAGCTGGGCATGACCCTCCACTACGCCACCGAGGAGGTGCCCCTCGGGACGGCCGGCAGCGTGAAGAACGCCGCGGACAAGCTCCGCGACGACCGCTTCCTGGTCATCTCCGGTGACGCGCTCACCGACATCGACCTGACCGACATGCTCCGCTTCCACCGCGAGAACCGGGCGCTGGTCACCATCGGGCTCAAGCGCGTGCCCAACCCGCTGGAGTTCGGGATCATCATCGTGGACGAGAGCGGCCGCATCCAGCGCTTCCTGGAGAAGCCCACTTGGGGCCAGGTGTTCTCCGACACGGTCAACACCGGCATCTACATCATGGAGCCGTCGGTCCTCGACGAGATCGCCCCCGGCCAGTCGGTCGACTGGTCGTCCGACATCTTCCCCAAGATGCTCGAACGGGGCTGCCGGCTGTTCGGCTACGTGGCCGAGGGCTACTGGGAGGACGTCGGCACCCACGAGAGCTACCTCAAGGCCCAGGCGGATGTCCTGGAGGGCAAGGTCAAGGTCGACTTCGACGCGTTCGAGCTGGCCCCGGGGGTGTGGGCCGCGGAGGGAGCGTCGGTCGACCCCGACGCCGTGCTCAAGGGCCCCCTCTACATCGGCGACTACGCCAAGGTCGAGGCCGGGGCCGAGCTGCGCGAATACACGGTGCTCGGCAGCAACGCGGTCGTCAAGGAGGGCGCCTTCCTGCACCGCGCCGTGGTCAGCGACAACGTGTACGTCGGCCCGGCCGCCCACCTGCGCGGCTGCGTGATCGGCAAGAACACCGACGTGATGACCGGCGCCAGGATCGAGGAGAACGCGGTCGTCGGCGACGAGTGCGTCGTCGAGGCCGAGGCGTACGTCTCCTCCGGCGTGAAGATCTACCCGTTCAAGACGATCGAGGCGGGCACGGTCGTCAACACCAGCGTCATCTGGGAGTCGCGCGGGCAGCGCAGCCTGTTCGGCCCGCGCGGGGTCTCCGGGCTGGTCAACGTCGAGATCACCCCGGAGCTGTGCGTACGGCTGGCCAGCGCGTACGCCACGACGCTGCACAAGGGCGACACGGTGGTCACCTCCCGCGACGCCTCGCGCGCGGCGCGGGCGCTCAAGCGGGCGGTGATCAGCGCGCTGAACTCCAGCGCGATCAACGTGGTCGATCTGGAGGCCGCCGCCCTGCCGGTCGCCAGGTTCAACACCTCGCGGGAGAACGTCCGGGGCGGGATCGCCCTGCGCACCACGGCGGGCGACCCGCAGAGCGTCGACATCGTGTTCATGGACGAGACGGGGGCCGACCTCTCCCAGGCGGCCCAGCGCAAGCTGGAGCGGGTCTTCTCCCGGCAGGAGTACCGGCGGGCCTTCCCCGGCGAGATCGCCGAGCTGACCTTCCCGGCCCGCGCCGTCGACACGTACGCCCGGGAGCTGCTGGCCTGCATCGACATGTCCGGCGTGAAGGACACGGAGATGAAGGTCGTGGTCGACTGCGCGGGCGGCACCTCCTCGCTCGTGCTGCCGAGCCTGCTGGGCCGGGCCGGGGTCGACGTGCTCACCGTGAACAACCGCCTCGACGACGCCTCGCCGACCGAGACGCTCGCCGAGCGCCGCCGCGACCTGCAGCGCCTGGCGGAGCTGGTGGCCTCGGCGCGGGCCGCCTTCGGCGTACGGTTCGACCCGGTGGCGGAGCGGGTCTCCCTGGTGGACGAGATGGGCCAGCTGATCAGCGAGGAGCGGGCGCTGCTCGTCGTGCTCGACCTGGTGGCGGCCGAGCGCCGGGGCGGCAGGGTGGCCCTGCCGGTCACCACGACCCGGGTGGCGGAGATGGTGTGCCGCTTCCACGGCGTGCAGGTCGACTGGACGGCCACGAGCCTCGACACGCTGACGCGGGCGGCCCGGCACCCCGACACGATCTTCGCGGGCGACGGGAGGGGCGGCTTCATCGTCCCGGAGTTCGCGCCCACCGTGGACGGCCTGGCGGTGTTCCTGCGCCTGCTCGGCCTGGTCGCGCGCACCCGGCTGTCGCTCAGCCAGATCGACGCCCGCATCCCGGAGGCCAAGCTGCTCAAGCGGACCGTTCCCACGCCCTGGGCGCACAAGGGGGCCGTGATGCGCTCGGTCGTCGAGGCGGCCGAGGGCCACCGCCTGGACACCACCGACGGCGTCCGCGTCGTGGAGGACGACGGAAGCTGGGCCCTCGTCCTGCCCGACCCCGCCGAGGCCGTCACCCACCTGTGGGCCGAGGGCCACGACGTGGACACCGCCCAGGCCCTCCTGGAGCGCTGGGCCCACGTCGTCGAACAAGCCGCAGGCGCCCACTGACGGCCTTGCCGGAGGCGAGGCCGATGAACACTGTGTGGCGGGATGGACCTTGAACCTCCACTGGCTGTAGCGTTGGTCAGTCCACGCCCAGCCGCGGTCTTGACCTTTGTGCCTGATCAGCGTAAGTTGCGGCATTCGCAGTTTGAGCCAGTCCTAGAGCAAGTCGTGAGAGAGGCCGAGCCGTTCGATGCCCAGCGTCTACTGCACGCAGTGCGGTCATGCCAACCCCGAGGATGCCCGTTTCTGTTCACGATGCGGTTCGCCGCTGAGCGCTCCGGCGCCCGTCGCAGCCGACACGACCTCGACGATCTCACTCGAGGCGCTTGAGGCGGAGACGGGCCAGACGCTTCTGCCGGACAGGGCCGCGGTCGAGCAGTTGCCCCCCGGCACGGCTCTTCTGGTGGTCATGCGCGGCCCGAACGCGGGGAGCCGATTTCTGCTCGACAGCGACCTCACTACGGCGGGTCGCCACCCGGAAAGCGACATTTTCCTGGACGATGTGACCGTGTCCAGGAGGCACGTGGAGTTCTACCGGCGCGGCGGCCAGTTCACCGTGCGCGACGTGGGCAGCCTCAACGGCACCTACGTCAACCGGGAGCGCATCGAGGAGTCCCCGTTGCAGGGCGGCGACGAGGTGCAGATCGGCAAGTTCCGGCTGGTGTTCCTCACACGTGGTCCCGGAGGGCTGTGATCGGTGAGGAGGAGGAGTCATGAGCGCGCAGGCCGTACGGGCGTTCATGAGCATCGGGGAGGTGCTCGCCCTGCTGCAGGGCGAGTTCCCGGACGTGACCGTCTCCAAGATCCGGTTTCTGGAGGGTGAGGGGCTGATCGAGCCCCAGCGGAGCCCGTCGGGCTACCGCAAGTTCACCTACACCGACGTCGAGCGCCTGCGGTACATCCTGCGCGCGCAGCGTGACCAGTACCTGCCGCTTCGCGTGATCAAGGATCAGCTGGACGAGCAGGCGGCCCGTCCGCACGCCGTGTCCGACGGCGCCCCGCCCGTGCGTCTCAGCCGGGAGGAGCTCATCGAGGCCGCCGGCATCGATGAGGAGACCCTGGCCGAGATGGAGAGCTTCGGCCTGGTCGCTTCCGTGGCGCGCCGGTACGACGAGGAGGCGCTGGAGGTCGCGCGCAGCGTGGGGGCGCTGGCGCGGTTCGGCCTGCAGGCGCGGCACCTGAGGGCGGTCCGCGCGGCGGTGGAGCGGGAGGCCGGTCTGATCGAGCAGGCGGTGGCCCCGCTGCTGCGGCGCAAGGCGCCCGGAGCGATCGCGGAGGCGGACGAGACCGCCCGGGAGATCTCCGGACTTCTCCAGGAACTGCACAATGCGTTACTGCGTGGGAGTGTTCGCGGCGTTCTGGGGCGGTGACCGGCACATCCGCACCTCCGTGGGTGTTACGTTGAATGCCTGGTGATATGCCGCGACGCTTGAGACGGAGCCGCCCGTGTTGCAGATGGAGGTCGTGGGGGTTCGCGTTGAGATGCCCACCAACCAGCCGATCGTTCTCCTAAAGGAGACGAGCGGCGATCGGTACCTGCCGATCTGGATAGGCATGACCGAGGCGACCGCTATCGCGTTGGCCCAGGCGGAGGAGCCGCCGCCCCGGCCGCTGACCCACGACTTGTTCCGTGACGTTCTTGAGGCCTTGGGGGTGCGGTTGCGCACCGTCAACATCGTCGCGCTCCGCGATGGAATCTTCTTCGCCGATCTGGTCTTCTCCAACGGCGTGGAGGTCAGCGCCCGTCCTTCGGACTCGATCGCGCTGGCGTTGCGTACGGGTGCGACGATCTACGCGAGTGAGGACGTGATCCAGGAAGCGGGCGTGAGCATGCCCGACGACCAGGAAGACGAAGTGGAAAAGTTCCGCGAGTTCCTGGACAAAATCACACCGGAAGACTTCGGCCGGGCGGGCTGACGTGCCGGACGATTTCGGGAGATTACGCTTCACGACGCGCCGGACGGGGTCGTTGACTGACGATGGCCCCGGTCCTACGGTGCAAGGGAAACCACGGTTGTAATTCACGAACCCCCAGATCAGACCGTGGGATGAGAGAAAGCCGGAGGTCCGCAGTGGCGGTCAGCAGCGGCGAGGGTAAGTCGGCCGGCCAGCACGACCCGGTTCGGCAGGCGGCGCGCGAGCGCGCCGGCGAACAGGGCCTGCTGTTCGACGAGCAGCCGACGGCGCTGCCCCAGGGCATCGGATACCGCGGGCCCACGGCGTGCGCGGCGGCCGGAATCACCTACCGGCAGCTCGACTACTGGGCCCGGACCGAGCTGGTGCTCCCGACGATAAGGGCCGCCCAGGGATCCGGGTCCCAGCGACTGTACAGCTTCCGCGACATCCTCGTCCTGAAGGTCGTCAAACGTCTTCTGGACACGGGGGTCTCCCTCCAGCAGATACGCACCGCCGTACGGCATCTGCGCGACCGCGGTGTCAACGACCTGGCCCAGATCACTTTGATGAGCGACGGCGTGAGCGTCTACGAGTGCACGAGCGCCGACGAGGTGATCGACCTGCTGCAGGGCGGCCAGGGCGTGTTCGGCATCGCACTCGGGCGGGTCTGGCGGGAGGTCGAGGGATCGCTGGCCGAGCTTCCGGGTGAGCGCGCGGAGGCCGCTCCGGATGCGGAGGGGGACTATCCGGCGGACGAGCTGGCCCGCCGAAGAAAGGCCCGCAGGACCGGCTGAACGGACGCCCCGGCGACCGCTCGAAGCCGGGCGGGCCGGGTGAGCGGAGGCCGGGGCGGGTTCCCGAACGGGGTCAGGCACGCGCGGCAGGCCGCGCGGGGGGAAGGTCGAACTCGTCGTCGCGCATGCGCAGCAGGGCGACGGAGGCGCCGGCGAAGCCCACGGCCGCGACCAGCAGGCCGATGCCCGACGCGACGTGTCCGGGCATGAACGGGTGCGTGAACCCGCCGGCCGCGAGGACGATGCCCATCCAGGCCGGCGCCGCGCCGCTGCGCCAGAGCGCGAGGCCGAGCAGCAGCAGGCCGATGACGATGCCCACGATGAACAGCAGCCCCGCCACCAGTTGCACGGGGTCGTCCTCCAGGGCACTCTGGATCTTCGCCATGGTCGCCACGTCGAAGCCCCGCGTCACCGTGAGGTACGCGAGGTCGTCGCCGCCGCGGGTCAGGGGGAATCCGGCCAGGTCGCCGAGCAGCGCGAGGAGCGCGCCCGCCGTGGCGAGCCGGGGAGCGCCGCGCCGGGCCACCCAGGCCACGGCGAACGTGGCCGGGATCAGCCCGACCAGGAACGGCAGGCCGAACCAGCGGATCAGGCCCGCCAGCTGCTCGTGGGCCGCGTACGCCGCGACCGTGGCCTCGAACGACTCGCCGCCGTCCACGGGGCTGAAGACGTAGTGCAGGCCCATGCCGAGCATGGGGAGCGGGGCGACGACGGCGAGCAGCACCCGCCAGAAGCCGCGCACGTCCCGCAGCGGTTTGCGCGGGGCGGTGGCGGCGCGGGTGCCGGTGTCCGGCTGCATGATGGTCCTCCTGGAGAATCCGAGGGCTGTCCGATCGAGTCCGAGGGTGGGCGCGCGGCACTCCCGCCGTCGTGGGAGCGGACTCCCGATCCCGGTCCCGGAGCCGCCCGCCGATCTGGGAGCGCGCTCCTATGGCTGACGGGAGCGGCGGGACCCGATGATGAGCCCATGGCAGTCAGGCGGGCCGGCCCGGTCGCGGTGGGCACTTTCACGGCGGTCGTGGTCGCGGCGGCGTGGGTGTCGTGGTTCCTCGGCGGGCTCACCTTCGCCGACGCGGCCGACGACTCGTACCTGTTGACCAACAGCGCCCAGGCGCTGACCTTCACCGCGTTCGGCGCGCTCGTGCTGGCGTACCGGCCCGGGCACCGCATCGGGCTCCTGTTCGTGGCGTACGGCGCCTGCTACACGCTGAGCGTGGCCTGCCTCGGGCTGCTCTCCGGCGCGGTGGAGCTGCCGGAGGGGTGGGCGCGGGCGGTCGAGCTGTTCGGCGTCACCGTGTGGATCCCGGCGCCGACCGTCTGCCTTCCGCTGATCGTCCAGCTGTTCCCCGACGGCAGGCCGCTGTCGCGGCGCTGGCGGCCGCTGGTCGTCGCCACCCTCGCCGTCCTGCCGCTCACACCGGTCCTGACCCTGCCCCTGGCGGCGGGAGTGGCCGAGGGCGGGCCGGCCGCGGGCGCCCCGCTGCTGCCCGCCGTGGCAGGCGAGGCGGCCCGGCGTCTGGTGCCGGTGTTCGCCGCCGCCGACGCGCTGGTGCTGCTGGCCGCCCTCGTCGCGCTCGGCCTGCGCACCCGCCGGTCGCGTGGGGCGGCGCGGCTGCGGCTGATGTGGCTGTTGTGGGCAGTGGGCCTGTTCGCGGCGCTCAACCTCCAGCGGATGGTCACGACCGACGGGCCGGTGCTGTTCCTGCTGACCCTGCCGCTGATCCCGGCCGCAGCCACGGTGGCCATCCTGCGCCACCGGTTGTACGACATCGAGCTGATCGTCAACCGGTCGCTCGTGTACGCGGTGCTCACGCTCGGCGTCGTGGTGGCGTACCTGGGCATCGTCGCGGCGCTGTCCGCGCTGGCGCAGGACCGGCTGTCGGCCACCCCGCTGATCGCGACCGCGGTCATCGCGCTCGCCTTCGCACCCGCCCGCTCGGCCGTCCAGTCGGTGGTTGACCGGGTCCTGTACGGGCAGCGCCGCGACCCCGCGGCGGCGGCGGCCCGGGTCGGCCTGCGGCTCGGCACCGGCCTCGACGGGGTGCTGCGGGCCGTGTGCGAGGCGCTGCGGCTGCCCTACGCCGCGGTCAGCTCCGACGGGCGGCTGGTCGCCACGTACGGCCGGCCGCCGCAGCTGCGGCACACCGTGTCGCTGGAGGTGGCCGACGGGCCGCCCGCCGACCTGCTCGTCGGGCTGCGTGCCGGAGAGAGCCGGCTGTCCGGCGCCGACCGGCGCGCCCTGGGGTTGCTGGCCGCCCCCGTCGGCCTGGCCCTGCAGGCGGTGCGCCTGTCCGAGCAACTGGGCGAGTCCCGCAAGCGCATCGTCGCCGCACGGGAGGAGGAACGCCGGCGGCTGCGCCGCGACCTGCACGACGGCCTCGGCACGGTGCTCACCGCGGTGACCCTCAAGGCCGATGCCGCTCACAACCTGCGCGGCACCGACCCGGAGCGGAGCGGGCGGCTCCTGCTCGACCTGCGCGCCGACCTGACCACCGCGATCGGCGACATCCGCCGCCTCGTCTACGACCTGCGCCCGCCCGACCTCGACGAGTTCGGGCTCGTCGGCGCGCTGCGCCAGCGCGCCCAGCAGTCCTGGCGCCGCGAGCACGCCGGGTGCGTGGTCACCGTCGACGCCCCGGACGACCTGCCGCCGCTGGCCGCCGCGGTGGAGGTGGCGGCGTACCGCATCGCCACCGAGGCCGTCACCAACGCGCTGCGCCACGGCCCGGCCGCGGCGTGCCGGATCCGCCTGCGCGCCGACCACGCGCTGCACGTGGAAGTGAGCGACGACGGCGCCGGCGGCGTCGGCGCCTGGCCGCACGGCGTGGGCCTGCGCTCCATGCACGAGCGGGCGGCCGAACTGGGCGGTACGCTCACCGCGGGCCCCACCGACCGGGGAGGCCGCGTCCACGCCCGGCTACCACTGGAGCAGTCATGACCGCCGGGGAACCGATCAGGATCGTCGTCGTCGACGACCACCCGCTGATGCGGGAGGGGCTGCGCGCCCTGGTCGCGTCGCTGCCCGACATCGTGGTGGTGGGCGAGGCCGGCGACGGCGACGCCGCCCGCCGCGAGGTGCAGCTCACCCGCCCCGACGTGGTGGTCATGGACCTGCACATGCCGGACACCAACGGCGTGGAGGCCACCCGGGCCATCGTGCGCGCCGTGCCCGCCACCCGGGTGCTCGTGCTCACGATGTTCGAGGACGACGAGTCGGTGTTCGCCGCGATGCGTGCCGGCGCCTTCGGCTACCTGGTCAAGGGCGCGCAGCAGGAGGAGATCATCCGGGCGCTCCGGTCGGTCGCGGCCGGGCATGCCGTCTTCGGCCCGAGCGTGGCCCGCCGGATCATCGACTTCTTCGCGCAGGGCGCGTCCCTCGCGCCGGGCTCCGATCCTGTCCCCGAGCCCTTCCCCGAGCTCACGGTGCGCGAACGGGAGGTCCTCGACCTCATCGCGGCCGGCCGGTCCAACGCGGCGATCGCCCGGCACCTGTCCATCAGCGGAAAGACGGTCAGCAACCACATCACCGCCATCTTCGCCAAGCTGGCGGTCGCCGACCGGGCCGAGGCCATCGTCCGGGCCCGCCAGGCCGGCCTCGGTTTCGCGCAAGGCACGAGTCGGGCCGATAACGGATAGCCGGTAGAGTGGGTATGGCCGACGACCTCGTGCGGGAGAGACCCCTGGCCTTTTCAGGGGCGCCGAAGGAGCAAACCTCCCCGGAATCTCTCAGGCATCCGTACCGCACGGACGAGGCGACTCTGAAAAGCAGGCCCGTCGGCCAGGCGGCGCCTCACCGAAGGGGAAAGCCGGGCTCGACGGCCCGGTGAAGCTCTCAGGTCCGATGACAGAGGGGGAGACCGCTTCACGACCGGCCGCGCCATGCAGGCGCCGGGCGGTCGCCGCAGGTCTCAACCCGCTCAGGAGGCCCCTGTCATGACCGATCGGTCCACGCTTCGCGATCTTTCCGCTCCGCCCTTCGCCACCCGTCATATCGGCCCCTCCGAGGCCGGCCGCGCCCGGATGCTGGAGGCAGTCGGCTACGAGTCGGTGGCCGACCTGCTCGCCGTGGCCGTGCCCGAGGCGATCCGCACGCGCGGCCCGCTGAACCTGCCCGAGGCGGTGGGGGAGGCCGAGGCGCTGGCCGAACTGCGCGCCCTCGCCGGCCGCAACCGCGTGCTGACCCCGATGATCGGCCTCGGGTACTACGACACGATCACCCCGGGCGTCGTCCTCCGCAACGTGCTGGAGAACCCGGGCTGGTACACCGCGTACACGCCCTACCAGCCGGAGATCTCCCAGGGGCGGCTGGAGGCGCTGCTGAACTTCCAGACGGTCGTGTCGGACCTCACCGGCCTCGACGTCGCCGGCGCGTCCCTGCTCGACGAGGCGACGGCCGCGGCCGAGGCGATGACGCTGGCCCGCCGGGCGAGCAAGGTGAAGACCGACGTGTTCGTGGTGGACGCCGACGCGCTGCCGCAGACCAAGGCCGTGCTGGCGACCCGCGCCGAGCCGCTCGGCATCACGCTGGTGGAGTCCGACCTCGCCGGCGAGCTGCCCGAGTGCTTCGGGGTCCTCGTCCAGTACCCGGGCGCGAGCGGGCGGGCGGCGTCCTTCCGCGCCGTCGCCGAGCGGGCGCACGCCCAGGGGGCGCAGCTGGTGGCCGCGGCCGACCTGCTGTCGCTGACCCTGCTGGAGTCCCCGGGCGAGCAGGGCGCAGACATCGCCGTCGGCTCCTCCCAGCGCTTCGGTGTCCCGCTGGGCTACGGCGGCCCCCACGCGGCGTACATGGCCGTCCGAGAGGGCCTTCAGCGGCAGATGCCGGGCCGCCTCGTCGGGGTCTCGGTGGACGCCGACGGCCGTACGGCCTACCGGCTGGCCCTGCAGACCCGCGAGCAGCACATCCGGCGGGAGAAGGCCACCAGCAACATCTGCACCGCGCAGGTCCTGCTCGCCGTCATGGCCTCGATGTACGCCGTCTACCACGGCCCGGAAGGCCTCAGGAGGATCGCCCAGCGGGTGCACCGCCACGCGGTCGTCCTCGCCGCCGGGCTGCGCGAGGGCGGCGTCGAGATCGTCCACGACGAGTTCTTCGAGACCGTGCTCGCCCGCGTGCCCGGACGGGCCGCCGAGGTCGTGGCCGCCGCCGCCGAGCGGGGCGTGAACCTGCGCCTGGCCGACGACGACCACGTCGGCGTCGCCTGCGACGAGAAGACCACCACGGACCACCTGCGGGCGGTCTGGGCGGCGTTCGGCGCGTCCGGACTCGTGGTCGAGGACCTCGACCGGGTGACCTCCGACGCGCTCCCGGCCGGCCTGCAGCGGACCTCGGACTTCCTCACCCACCCGGTGTTCCACTCCCACCGGTCCGAGACGGCGATGCTGCGCTACCTGCGGCGGCTGCAGGACAAGGACATCGCGCTCGACCGCTCGATGATCCCGCTGGGCTCCTGCACGATGAAGCTCAACGCGACCACCGAGATGGAACCGATCACCTGGCCGGAGTTCGCCTCGATCCACCCGTTCGCGCCCGCTGAGCAGGCCGAGGGGTACGCCGAGCTGATCGCGACGCTGGAGGGCTGGCTGGCCGAGGTCACCGGCTACGACCGGGTGTCGATCCAGCCGAACGCGGGCTCCCAGGGCGAGTTCGCCGGCTTGCTGGCCATCAGGTCCTACCACCGCTCCAGGGGCGAGGGCGGCCGCGACGTGTGCCTCATCCCGTCCTCCGCCCACGGCACCAACGCCGCCAGCGCCGTCATGGCGGGCATGCGGGTGGTCGTGGTGGCCTGCGACGAGAACGGCAACGTCGACCTGGCGGATCTCACCGCCAAGATCGACAAGCACCGCGACGCGCTCGCCGCGATCATGGTGACGTACCCGTCCACCCACGGGGTGTACGAGGAGACGATCGTCGAGATCTGCGAGCGGGTGCACGAGGCCGGCGGGCAGGTCTACGTCGACGGCGCCAACCTCAACGCGCTGGTGGGCCTGGCCAAGCTGGGCGAGTTCGGCGCGGACGTCTCCCACCTGAACCTGCACAAGACCTTCTGCATCCCGCACGGCGGCGGCGGCCCCGGCGTCGGCCCGGTGGCGGTCAAGGCCCACCTCGCCGAGCACCTGCCGGCGCACGTGTCGGCGGCGCCGTACGGCTCGGCGGGCATCCTGCCGATCTCCTGGGCGTACGTCAGGATGATGGGCGCCGACGGGCTGCGGCAGGCCACCGAGCAGGCGATCCTGTCGGCCAACTACCTGGCTCGGCGGCTGGCGCCGCACTACCCGGTGCTGTACACCGGCCGGGACGGCCTGGTCGCCCACGAGTGCATCGTCGACCTGCGCCAGATCACCAAGGAGACCGGCGTCACGGTGGACGACGTGGCCAAGCGGCTGATCGACTACGGCTTCCACGCGCCCACGATGTCGTTCCCCGTCGCCGGGACGCTCATGATCGAGCCGACCGAGAGCGAGGACCTGGCCGAGCTCGACCGCTTCGCCGACGCGATGATCGCCATCAGGGGCGAGATCGCGAAGGTGGCGTCGGGCGAGTACGACAAGACCGACAACCCGCTGCGCAACGCCCCGCACACGGCCGAGTGCCTCACCGCCGACGAGTGGGCCCACCCGTACGCGCGGGCGGTGGCCGCCTACCCGGTGCCCGGCCTGCGGGACGACAAGTACTGGTCGCCGGTGCGCCGCATCGACCAGGCGTACGGCGACCGCAACCTCGTCTGCTCCTGCCCGCCGCTCGAGGCGTACGAGGACTGATCAGTTCAGTATGTCGGCCCCGCCCGGCGGCCGGTCTCGTTAAGATCGCGGTGATCGTTTCTCATCACCTGCGACCATGCGAGGCCCCTGTATGACGGCCATCGATTCCGGGCGGCGGTCCGACCGGCTCGACCACGCACGCCGGCTCGCCGAGGGCGGCGACCTCGACGGCGCGGCCGCGATCTTCGCGGAACTCGCCGCGGACGAGAACGCGCCGGACCGCGGCGAGGCCGGCGAGGGCCTGTCCGTCGTGGTCGAGCGGATGGCCGAGCGGCTGCTTGAGGACGGCGAGCCCGAGAGGGCCGCCGACGTCCTGCTGGAGGCGCTGTCGGTCAGCGCGGTGGCCGACCCGGCACGCCTGCGGGTGCTGCTCGGCATGGCGCACCTGGAGATGGCGTGCGCGCAGTTCGCCGGGGCGGTGGAGGACAGCCGCCAGGAGGGGGCCGACGCCGGAACGGGCGCGCTCGCGATCGAGCTGCTGGCCCGTACGCTGCCGCTGCGGGGCCGCGACGCCGACGCGGAGACCGTGTGGCGCTACGGCCTCGACCACCCCGACGAGGCGCTGGCCGAGCAGGTGCGGCTGCGCCTCGGGCGGGACGTGCGTCCCGCCATGGAGGAGGGCGTCGAGGCCTGAGCCGGGAAGTGGCTCAGCGCTGGACGCGGCGGCTGATGGCGTAGGCGAAGTTGACCGCGATGATCCCGCCCCAGGACAGGAGCAGGCCCGCCAGGCCGGCGTTCCCCACCGCGATCCCGGTCAACGGGATGCCCAGGGCCAGCGACCCCATGGCCACGCCTACGGCGCTGTCCTTCTGCTTGACCGGGGGCCCGGGCGGCTGGTGGCGCAGCTGGGCCGCCACCTCGTTGCGCACCCGCGCGGCGATCTCCACGTCGAGCTTGTCGAGGAACGAGTCGACCAGCGCGTCCTCGTACTCCGGGCCGAGGTCGCGGCGGGCCGCCATGACGGCGCGCAGGTCCTCGCGGGTCGAGGGGGCCGCCGTCGGCGGAGGGACGGGACGCCCGGTCGTGGGCGGCTGCTGCGATGCGATGTCCGGCACCATGACATTCTCGCCCCTTACACGGGGGACTGCCATCCTCCGATCGGAGGGTCGGGTCCTCCTGCTCCGGTCGGACCCGATACCGTCACCGGCATGGAGATCGACACTCCGCACGGCCGCGCCCTGGCCGAGGTGGACGAGGCGGCCGATCCGCGGCTGCTGCTGGTCCTGACCCACGGGTCCGGGGGAGGTGCGGACGCCCCCGACCTTCTCGCCGTACGAGACGCGGTGCTGGCCACAGGGGGGACCGTCGCCCGGGTGGTGCAGCCGTTCCGGCTGCGCGGCGCGCGAGCGCCGGGGTCGGCGGTAAAGCAGGACGAGGCGTGGCTGTCGATCGTCGCCGCGCTCCGCGAGCGCCACCCGGGCCTGCCGTTCGTCCAGGGCGGGCGGAGCAACGGCGCGCGGGTCGCCTGCCGCACCGCGCGCGCCGCCGGGGCCGATGCGGTGGTGGCGCTCGCGTTCCCGCTCCACCCGCCGGGCAAGCCGGAACGGTCACGTGCGGAAGAGCTGCGGCAGGCGGGGACCCCCGTGCTCGTGGTCAACGGGGATCGGGATCCGTTCGGCGTGCCGGACGAGAAGGACGCCGCATGTCTCGTGGTCCTCCCGGGGGAGGGGCACGAGTTCAAGAAGGACCCCGCCCGGGTGGGCGAGGTGGTGGCGCGGTGGCTGCTTCCGCCTCTGTCGGTGGAGGGCTAGGCCGCGCTGATGGCCATGTCGGTGGGGCGGTGCGGGGCGATGACGCCGCCGTCGGGCAGCAGCTCGCCGGTGTCCTCGAACAGCACGACGCCGTTGCAGAGAAGGCTCCAGCCCTGCTCCGGGTGGCAGGCTATCGTGCGGGCGGCTTCTCGGTCTTTCGCGTCCGCGGTGGGACAGGCCGGTTCATGAGGGCACATCGCCGGGGCTCCGTGTCTTTATCGTTCGCTCTTTTTTGTCTTCCTGGCGTCCGTGGGGTATGACGCACACCACACTGGACTACACCAGTTTGCGGCTCGGCGGCATCCGTACGACATAGTCCGTTCGGAGCATTTCCGCCGGTCGGGCAGGGAACCCGGCCGCACCCCGAGCAGGCTCACGCGCACTGATGTGACCTAGTACACAAGAATGCCCCATTGGAGGCAACGGTCCAGCCTCGACACGCCGACGGCCGGGTAACCGAGAGATCACAGATTCCGGCCACCAGGAGTGACCGATGCGGACGGCCCGGAAATCCCCAGGTCTCAGCCGCCGAGGCCGGCGATCAACGCGTCGAGGCCGTGCTCGAAGTCGCGCTCGCCCTCGGCGGTGCGCGCGTCGCGCACCTCGGCGTCCGGGTCGGCCCACCCCGACTGCTGGACCTCCACCGCCACGCTGCCGAACACGTAGGCCCGAAGCGCGCGGACCGCTCCCGCCGGGTCGCCCGCCCCCGCCTCGCGCAACTGCTCGGTCTGCTCCCCGATCGCGATGAGGGCCGACCCCTTCGGCGGCTTGGTCAGGGCCAGCGACAGCACGCCCGGGTGCTCGAGCAGCGCGGCACGGCTCGCGCGGGCCCAGGCGCGCGCCCTGTCCTGCCAGGTGGTGGCGGCGGCCGGATCGACCTCCACGGTCGTCACGTGCTCGGCGAGGGCGTCCATCAGCGCATCCTTGCCCCGCGGCAGGTGGTGGTAGATGGCCATGGCCTCCACCTGGAGGGCGTCGCCGAGGCGGCGCATGGTCAGCCGGCGCAGGCCCTGGCCGTCGGCGATGTGCAGGGCGGCGTCGATGATCCGCTCGCGGGACAGGGGGACGGGTGGTCGCTTGGCAGGCACGGCGATCATGCTGCCATATCGAGCCTTACTTCGTAAAGGGCGGCGCACCCTGCGGTACGGGCCCCTGCGCGGAGCGCGTACGCTACCGGTTGGGACGCGAGTTCGATACCGAAGGGGCTGACGATGGCGTTTTTCCGTCCGCGGGTGAGCCGGGAGGCGGAGGTCCGCTACCACGCGGATCTGGAGATCCGGAAGGACTTCGACCACGTGCTGGAGAAGGTCCGGGTGGCGCAGCGGCGGTTCCAGGAGGCGAAGGCGGCGGGCGTGCCGCTCCCCGAGCTCCGTGAGGCGGCCCTGGGCCTCGACTCCGCCCTGACAGAGGCGCTGCGCGCCGCGGAGGCGGGCCAGCGCGCCACCTTCGGCGTGAAGTCCTACGACAGCAGGATCGCCCGGCGCAAGGCGAAGGCCACCCCCAACGGTGCGCTGTGGACCGACGAGGTGAACCGCCTGCGCACGATGCGCGAGGCGCACCGCCTCAGCGGCATCCCCCGGGTGCCCCGCGCCTCCAAGACGGGCGACCCCGCCCGGCTGACCCCGCGCGACGTGCGCAAGGGCCTGGCCGCCGCGAATCACTAGGCACGAGCAGGCCCGCACAGGCCCGTCCGCCGGCCCGCCGGGGTTCTTCAGCCCCGGCGGGCCGGTCGTCGTTTCCGCCCCGGACGCCCGGACCTCCTCGGCGTCCCTGTCTGGTTCGTCCTCGGCTACGAAGAGGTGCTGCACGTCCTGCAGAACGCGGGCGACCGGTGGAGCAAGTGCGTGGCCAACTGGCGGGCGTACACCGAAGGCCGGGTTCCCGCCGACTGGCCGCCGTTGGCCCTCCTCGCGGCGGACAACACCGGGTTCCAGGACGGGGACAGGCACCGCATGGGCCGCGCGGCCTGGGACGCGGCGCTGCGGCCATACCAGGACCCCGCTCATCCGCAGGCCCAGGCGATGGAGCGCGCCATCCTGCGGTACTGCGACGATCTCATCGACGTCGTCACGGAGGGGTCGTCCTCCGGGCTCGCGGACCTGTTCGCCCAGTACGGGCGGCCGCTGCCGTTGATGGTCGCCAACCACCTCCTCGGCGTCACCCTCGAGCGCGGGGACGCTACGCCAGGGCGGACGTGAAGCTGGGGGGCTTCACGATCGCCGCGGGCGACCCCGTGCTGCTGTCCGTCGCGGCGGCGAACAACGATCCGCAGATCGCCTCCGCGCTCAGCGACGACACCGTGCGCAGCACCCGCACGCACCTGTCGTGGGGCGCGGGCCCGCATCGGTGCCCGAGCCGGCGGCTGGCCACCCAGCTCACCACCATCGCCGTGCGCCGGCTGCTGGAGCGCTTCTCCGCGTTGAGACTCGCCCTCTCGCCCGATCAGCTGCCCTGGCGTCCTCTCCCTTCATGCGCGCGCTGCGGTCCCTCCCCGTGCAGTACGAGGTCCGCCAGGGCTTCGCCCCGCCGCCTCGCCGGGAGTCAGGCGCGGACGGCGACTCCGCGAGCCGGCCGGAGGACGTTCCCGGCGACGGCGACAGGAGACCCTCCCGCCCCGCACTGTGGGTGTTCCTCCACCGGCTCCGCGGCGGCAGGCGGGACGACCACCAGGCCGGGTGAAAAGCAGTACGGCCCGCACCCCCTGAGGGCGCGGGCCGTACGGACGTCTGGTTCAGCTGGCCCAGGTCTCAGCTAGCCCAGTCGAGCAGCGGGCGGGTGTTGCTCGGGTGGCGCAGCTTGGACAGCGACTCCTTCTCCAGCTGGCGGATCCGCTCCCGGGTCAGGCCCAGGTGCTTGCCGATCTCGTCCAGCGTGTGCGGCTTGCCGTCGGCCAGGCCGAAGCGCAGGCTCATGATCTTGGCCTCGCGCGGCGACAGGTTGCTCAGCACGCCCTTGAGCTGCTCGGCCAGCAGCTGCCGGTCCACGACCTCGGACGCTTCGGGGGAGTCGACGTCCTCGATGAGGTCGCCGATGCGGGTCTCGCCGTCCTCGCCGATGGTCGAGTCGAGGCTGATCGGCTGCCGGCTGGTGCGCAGCAGCTCCTCGATCTGGTCCGGCGTCTTGTCCAGCTCGACGGCCAGCTCCTCCGGCGTGGGCTCCCGGCCGAGCCGCTGGTGCATGTCACGCTCGACGCGCGACAGCTTCGACAGCATCTCCAGCACGTGGACGGGCAGCCGGATCGTGCGGGCCGAGTCGGCGAAGCCGCGCTGGATGGCCTGCCGGATCCACCACATGGCGTAGGTCGAGAACTTGTAGCCCTTGGTGTAGTCGAACTTCTCGACGGCGCGGATCAGGCCGAGGTTGCCCTCCTGCACGACGTCGAGCAGGGCCATGCCGCGGTCGGTGTACTTCTTGGCCACCGAGACGACCAGGCGGAGGTTGGCCTCCAGCATGTGGTCCTTGGCTCGCCTGCCGTCCTCGATGACCCACTCCAGGTCCTCACGTACGTGCGGCGGCAGGTCCCCGCTCTCGAGCGCGGTCTCCAGCTTGTACTCGGCGTACAGACCGGCCTCGATGCGCTTGGCCAGCTCCACCTCCTGGGCGGCGGTGAGCAGGGTGCGGCGGCCGATGGACTTCAGGTAGGTGTGCACCGAGTCGCCCATGACCGAGGAGGTGTCGTCGAGGTCGAGCGTCTCGCCGTCCTCCGCCTCGGCCTCGTCGGCCTGGAGCTCCTCGTCGTACGGCTCCTCGTCGGCGGCCTTGCCCGCCTTCTTCGCGGCGCTCCTTGAGGCCGGCGTGTTCTTGGCCTGCGCCGCGGCCTGTGCGGCCCGGCGGGACTTCCTGGCCGGCGCCTTGGCGGCGGTCCGCGCCTCGGCGGCCGCCTCGGTCTGCGCGCCCGGCTCGTGCTCCGCGCCGTTGTCGGAGGCCAGGTTCACGCCCGCCTCGGTGAGCTCGCGCAGGATCGAGCGGCCCTCGACGGGGCTGACGCCGGCCTTCGCGAAGGCCTCGCGCAGCTCCGACAGGGAAAGGCGACCCTGTGCACGGCCTCGCTCCAGTAGCAGGTCGAGCGTCGTCGGGGTCGCCTCGCGATCGAGCGAGGCCGCCACGGCGGTCCGGGGCATGAGGACACCTCCTCCTTGCGGAGTTCATCAGTTCGAATGCTTGCGATCGGGGCGCGGCGTCCGGCGGCTCAGCGCACCAGTATCAATAACGCTCTCGCGCCTGGTTTGTTCCCTCACCCCGCGGGGGAGGCTGTCGAACTCGCCCGGCGGCCGGGTCGGCGGCCGGGTCAGTCGGGGATGATGCTGACGCTGACCTCGGGCACCGGCATGGGGTTCGCGCCCTGGATGCGCTCGGGCGTCCAGTAGTCGGCGACCCCGTTCGGGTCGTCCGTGAGCTCCTTCAACACCACGTCGGGGTCGACCTCGGGGGTGGACCGCGGCCCGGTGAGGTCGCCGTCGCCGGAATCGTCGGGGGAGACCTCGACCGATCCCCCGTGGCCGCCCGCCCCAGGGCCGAGCTTGGCGGCGGGAGCGTCGCCCACCTTCGCGACGTCGTCAAGGCGGCCGGCGAAGGCGGCGGCGGTGACCGACGCCCCGCCCACGATGACGACGCCGACGAGCACGGCGGAGGCCATCATCTTGTGGGCCGGCGTGAGGCGGATCGGTTGCATGCGGCGTCCCCTTCCCCCGCTCTCATAGACGCACGACGGTCATCCGCGGTTCCGGTTCTTGAGTTCGACCATATCGGGTTTGCCGTTCGGCAGGAGCGGGATCTGGGACACCAGCTCGACGGCGCGCGGCGCGGCATAGGCGGGCAGCCGCTCCTTGGAGAAGGCCCTCAGCTCGCCGAGAGTGACCTCGCCGGCATCCCGGGGGATCACGACGGCGACCACGATCTCGCCCCACTCGGGGTCGGGCCTGCCCACCACCACGACGTCGCGTACGGCCGGGTGGCCGGCCAGGACCTCGGCGACCGCGCCGGCCACGACCTTCCGGCCGCCGGTGTTGATCACGTCGTCGGCCCGGCCCAGCACGGTGAGCCGCCCGTCCTCGATCGAGCCCAGGTCGGAGGTGACGAACCAGCCGCCCTCGAAGGGCCGTTCCTCGCGCAGGCGGTAACCCGAGAACAGCACCGGGCCCGCGATCCGCACCCGCCCGTCGCCGCCGATCTTGACCTCGACGCCGTCGAGCGGCACGCCGTCGTACACGCACCCGCCGCTCGTCTCGCTCGAGCCGTACGTGGTGACGATCGTGGCCCCCGCCGCGTGGGCCTCGGCCAGCAGGCCCGAGGACGCGGCGGCCCCGCCGAGCAGGATCGTGCCGAAAGCCGCGACGTCGGCCCCCGCGTCCAGCATCCGCCGCAGCTGGGTGGGGACCAGCGAGACGTGGTCCGCCCCGCTCGCGGCGACCTCGGCGGGGGAGAACCGCGCGTGGACGATCGGCTCGGTGCCGCACAGCAGCGACCGGACGAGCACCTGCGCGCCCGAGATGTGCGACGGCGGCAGGCAGCACAGCCAGCGGTCGCCCTCGCGGGCGCCGAGCCTGGCCAGCGAGGCGCGGGCCGAGGCGAGCAGCGCCTCGGCCGTCAGCTCCACGCCCTTCGGGACGCCGGTGGAGCCGGAGGTCGCGATGATCAGCGCCGCGTCGGACGGCTCTCCGTCCGGCTCGCGCCGTACGCCGTCGGCGGTGACGACGTGGGTGGGGCGCAGCGCGGCGAGCGTCGCCTCCAGCGCGGGCCGCGGCAGGTCGGGCGACAGCGGCAGCACGGCGGGCCCGTCGCCGGTCAGGGCCTGCCGTACGGCCTCGGACAGGGCGGGCCCCGGAGGCAGGACGAGGGCGTGCACGGGTCGCTGTCTTGGGCGATGTCCTGGACGGCTGAGCACGGTCGTAAGGTTAGTCCCGGCGCGGTGGCCGGAGGCTCACCGCCTGGTTGGTGACGACGAAGGAGTGGGCGTGACGAGCGGGGTCGACTGGAAGCGGTCGGGCGAGTACGAGGACATCATCTACGAGACCGCGGAGGGGATCGCGAAGATCACGATCAACCGCCCCGAGCGGCACAACGCCTTCCGACCCACGACCTTGTTCGAGCTCCGCGAGGCCTTCAACCGCGCTCAGGAGGACACCGAGGTCGGTGTGATCATCTTCACCGGCGCCGGGGACAAGGCGTTCTGCTCCGGCGGCGACCAGAAGATCCGCGGCGACGACGGCTACGTGGACGACAAGACCCACGGCATCGGCCGGCTCAACGTCCTGGACCTGCAGGTGCAGATCCGCCGCTGCCCCAAGCCGGTCATCGCCATGGTGGCGGGCTACGCGATCGGCGGCGGCCACGTGCTGCACGTCTGCTGCGACCTGACGATCGCCGCCGACAACGCCAGGTTCGGCCAGACCGGCCCCAAGGTGGGCTCGTTCGACGGCGGGTACGGCTCCTGGCTGCTCGCCGAGACCGTGGGCCTCAAGCGAGCCCGCGAGATCTGGTACCTGTGCCGCCAGTACGACGCCGAGACCGCGCTCCAGTGGGGCCTGGTCAACGCGGTGGTGCCGCTGGAGCGCCTGGAGGAGGAGACCGTCCAGTGGGCCCGCGAGCTGCTGGAGAAGTCGCCCCTCGCGCTGCGCATGCTGAAGGGCGCGCTCAACGCGGTGACCGACGGCGCGGCCGGCATGCAGCAGTTCGCCGGCGACGCGACGCTGATCTACTACATGAGCGAGGAGGCCCAGGAGGGCCGCGACGCGTTCAAGGAGAAGCGCAAGCCGGACTTCTCGAAGTTCCCCCGCCGCCCGTAGAAGGTCGCGTGATGACGGCGGCCTCTCGGTTTTGCCGTACGCTTGCGGCTGCGGGAACGGGAGGAGACGGGCGGGTGGACAGGAACCGGGCCGGCCTGGGCGTTCTGGAGGCGCGGCGGTGAACCCGGCGACCGCCCTCTCGACCGTCCTGATCGACGAACTGGTGCGCTGCGGGGTCACCGATGTGGTGCTCGCCCCGGGCTCCCGGTCCGCGCCGCTGGCGCTCGCCGCGCACGCCGATTCGCGGGTGCGACTGCACGTGCGCGTCGACGAGCGGTCGGCCTCGTACGTCGCGCTCGGCCTGGCCAAGCGATCCGAGCGGCCGGTGGCCCTGATCTGCACCTCGGGCACGGCGGCGGCGAACTTCCACCCCGCCGTGATCGAGGCGTCCGAGTCGGGCGTGCCGCTGCTCCTGCTGACCGCCGACCGGCCGCCCGAGCTGCGCGGCACCGGCGCCAACCAGACGATCGACCAGGTCAAGCTGTACGGCTCGGCCGTGCGCTGGTTCGCCGAGGTCGGCGTGCCGGAGGAGCGGCCGGGCCAGGTGGCCTACTGGCGGTCGCTGGTGTGCCGGGCCTGCCAGCGGGCCGCAGGGCCGCCGGACCCCGGGCCCGTCCACCTCAACGTGGCCTTCCGCGAGCCGTTGATCCCCGACGGCGACGCGAGCTGGTGCGAGCCGTTGGACGGCGACGCCTCCGGCGCGTGGTTCCGCGCGCGGGTCGCGCCGCCCTCCGCCGCCCTGCACATCCCGCCGACCCGGCGCGGGGTGCTGGTCGTCGGCGACGGCGCCGCCAACGTGCGGCGGTACGTGGCCGCCGCGGGCATGGCGGGCTGGCCCGTGCTGTCGGAGCCCAACGGCGGCGGCCGTTACGGCGACCACGCGATCTCGGCCTACCACTTCCTGCTGGGCGACCAGGAGTGGGCCGACGCCCACCGGCCCGACGTCGTGGTCACCCTCGGCCGCCCCGGGCTGTCGCGCCCGCTGCTGTCGTGGATGCGCCGCGCCGAGGAGCACATCGTGGTGGCCTCCGACCTGACCCGGTGGCCCGACCCGACCCGCTCGGCGACCCAGGTGGCCCAGGCCGTGGAGATCCCGATCGCGGCAGGCGGGGACGCCTGGCTGCGCGCCTGGCGGCACGCCGACCTCGTGGCCCGCGAGGCGATCGACGGGGTTCTCGACTCCTCCGGGATGACCGAGCCGCGGCTGGCCAGGGACCTCGTCGAGGTGCTGCCCAACGGCTCGCTGCTGTTCTGCGGATCGTCCATGCCGATCCGCGACCTCGACCAGGCCATGCACCCCCGGCGGGGGCTGCGGCTGATGGCCAACCGGGGGGCCTCGGGCATCGACGGCCTGGTCTCCACCGCCGTCGGCGCCGCGCTCGCCCACAACGGCCCGGCGTACGCGCTGATCGGCGACCTCACGCTGCTGCACGACCAGAACGGGCTGATCCTCGGCCCGCGCGAGCCCCGGCCCGACCTGTGCCTGGTGGTGGTGAACAACGACGGCGGCGGGATCTTCTCGCTGCTGCCGCAGGCCGCGCTCGAGGACCCGTTCGAGCGGGTCTTCGGCACCCCCCACGGGGTGGATCTCGGCTACCTCGCCGCCGCGAGCGGCCTGCCGTACGCGCTGGTTGAGGAGCCGGAGGAGCTGTCCAGGGCGATCAAGGGGGACGGCCTGCGGATCGTGGAGGTCCGCACCGACCGGGTGCGCAACGCGGCCGTCCACGTCGCGATGCGCGACGCCGTACGCGCTGCGATGCGCGACTGATCGTCTCCGTCGGAGGTGGGGCGAGCCTCTCATTCCGGCGGCGTACCCGCGTTGGTCCTTCAGGCGGATGTCGCACTCGCGGGGCGACGGCAGAATGGGTGCTGTTACCGCGTTGAGGAGTGAGATGCACGTCGACGAGTGGCTGCAGACCATCCCGTCCGTCTGGGTCTATGTGCTCGTGGGCGCCGTCATCGGGCTGGAGAGCCTGGGCATCCCGCTCCCGGGTGAGATCGTGCTGGTGAGCGCCGCGCTGCTGTCGGCCAGAGGGGTCGTGGACCCCGTGGTCGTCGGGATGTGCGCGAGCGGCGGCGCGATCGTGGGGGACTCGATCGGCTACCTGATCGGCCGCAAGGGCGGACGGCAGCTGTTCGACCGGCTGGGACGGCGTTTCCCCAAGCACTTCGGCCCCGCGCACATCGCCAAGGCGGAGCACATGTTCAACCGCCACGGGATGTGGGCGGTGTTCTTCGGCCGCTTCATCGCCCTGCTGCGGATCCTCGCCGGGCCGCTGGCCGGGGCCCTGCACATGCCCTACTGGCGCTTCCTCGTCGCCAACGTCCTCGGCGGCGTCGCGTGGGCCGGCGGGACCACGGCCGCGATCTACTACCTGGGCGTGGTGGCCGACAAGTGGCTGAAGGGCTTCTCCTGGGTGGGGCTGGTGGTCGCCGTCCTGGTCGGCCTGGGAACTACGGTGTGGCTCAAGCGCAAGGCCGCCAAGGCGACGGCCGAGGAGGAGAGCGTGCCGGAGACCGTCAGCGCCTCGTAACGCGCGGTCCGTTTCCCGCCAGCCCTCCGGACGGCCGCAAGGCCACGATGAGGGCATGGCATTCGAGATCAGGGCCATCGCGCCCGACGTGCTTGACCAGCTCAGGAAGACCGACGACGCCGGGCGCGGGCCGCGCCGGATCGTCGATGAGGAGGGCGGCAGCCCGCTGCGCTGCTGCCTGCGCCGCTCCCGGCCCGGGGAGGCGGTCCTGCTCGCGGCCTACGCGCCGCTGCGCCGCTGGGCGGTGGAGACCGGCGCCGACCCCGGGGCGTACGAGGAGGTCGGGCCGGTGTTCGTCCACGAGGAGCCGTGCGAGGGACCCCCGCCCGGCTACCCGGCGGCCATGGGCGGCGCGCGGCGGGTCTTCCGCACCTACCGGGCCGACGGGTCCATCCTGAACGGGCACCTCGTGGAGGCGCACCAGTCGGCCGACCCCCTCGCGGCGTCGATCCTGCTGGACACCCTGCTGGAGGACCCGGAAACGGCGGTGGTCCACGTCCGGGCGGTGGAGTTCGGCTGCTTCATGTTCGAGGTACGGCGCATTGTGTTGGAGAATCCCACTACGACCGATGCGCCGGTTCGTTGAGGCGGACGAAGCAGCGGCGGGAAAGGACGCCTAGCGTTCGGGCAACGGCCCGGCGACGAAAGGACCCCCTCCGATGGTTGAAGCGGCAGGACGGTGGCAGACCCGGCTCGGTGAGCTGATCGCCGAGTACGAGGTGCCCGGCGCGACCCTGGCCTTCCTGCACGAGGGAGAGGTCCACGAGTTCGCCGCCGGCGTGCTCAACGTCGCCACCGGTGTCGAGGCGACCCCCGACTCACTCTTCCAGATCGGCTCGATCACGAAGCTGTGGACCTCGACGCAGATCATGCTCCTCGTCGAGGAGGGGCGGGTCACCCTCGACACCCCGGTGCGGGAGATCCTGCCGGAGTTCAAGGTGGCGGACCCGGAGGTGACCAAGACGGTCACGCTCCGGCACCTGCTGTCGCACACCTCGGGCATCGACGGGGACCTGTTCCTCGACACCGGCCGGGGCGACGACTGCCTGGAGAAGTACGTCGAGGCGTGCGCGGACCTCGCGCAGAACCACCCGCTCGGCGCCACCCAGTCGTACTGCAACTCCGGCTTCTCCGTCCTGGGGCGGGTGGTCGAGCGCCTGACCGGCAAGGTGTGGGACGCCGCGCTGCGCGAGCAGGTCGTCGAGCCGCTGGGCCTGACCCACACCTGGACCCTGCCGGAGGACGTCCTGCGCTTCCGCGCGGCCATGGGCCACATGGGCGGCGCGCCCGCGCCGATGTGGGGCCTGATGCGCTCGGCCGGGCCGGCCGGGCTGATCTGCGCCCGCGCCGCCGACGTCGTGGCCTTCGCCCGCGCCCACCTGGAAGGCGGCCTGCTGGCCGACCCGCGGGCGATGTGGGAGCCGCAGGTCGACGTCCCCAACCCGCACACACTGGGCAGGCAGTGGGGGATCGGCTGGATCCTCGACGAGTGGGACGGCCGCCGGGTGATCTCCCACGGCGGCAACACGATCGGCCAGGCGGCCATGCTCTGGGCGGTCCCCGACGCGGGCACGGCCGTGTGCGTGCTGGCCAACGGCGGCCAGACCGGCGCCTTCCAGCACGCGGTGGCCACCGAGTTGTTCGCCGACCTGCTCGGCCTGACCGTCCCGCCCGTGCTCGGCCCGCCGGCCGAGCCGTACGAGACCGACGTGGAGCGGTACGCCGGGGTCTACGAGCGGGCCGGCATGCGCATCACGATGACCGTGCGCGACGGAGCGCTCGCGACGCACATGGAGGCCACCGGGGCCCTCGCCGGCGCGCAGCCGCCCATGGACTTCGACCTCGTGCCGGTGGACGACGTCACCTTCGTCGGCCGCCCGCAGGGGCAGCCCGACTGGTGGTCGGCGGTGTTCTTCCAGCTCGCCGACGGCACGCCGTACGTCCACTTCGGCGCGCGGGCCACGCCCAGGATCGGCTGAAACGAGAGATGACCGCACGGCCGCGCGCCAGCCTGCGCCGGGTCCTGGAGGACCTCGGCAGCACCGTGCTCGACGTGGCCGCCTCACCCGGTGACCTCGACGCCGAGGTCACCGGGGTGCACATCTACGACCCCCTGGACGAGCCGCTGCTCCAGGAGGGGGCTCTCGTGCTCGCTGTCGGGGTGGACTCGGCCGAGCGGATCCGGGCCCTGCTCGACGCGGCCGGTCCGGCGGCCGGCGTCGTCGTCAAGCAGCCCGTGGAGGTGGACGAGCCGCTCCGCGCGAAGGTCCTGGAGACCGGGGTCGCGGTGCTCGGCCTCACCCGCGCCGCCTCCTGGGCCCAGGTGGCGGCGCTGCTGCGCTCCCTGCTCGCGGAGCTACGCGGTGAAGGCGATCTCGCCGAGCCCGGAGAACCCCCGCCGGACGGCCTGTTCTCGCTGGCCAACGCCGTGTGCGCGCTGCTGGACGCGCCGGTGACCATCGAGGACCGCTCCTCGCGGGTGCTGGCCTACTCCGAGCGCCAGGAGGAGGCCGATCCCGGGCGGGTGGCGACCGTGCTCGGCCGCCAGGTGCCGGAGCGGTACCGGCGGATGCTGGAGGACGGGGGCGTCTTCCGCCGGCTCTACCAGAGCCGCGAGCCGATCTACATCGAAATGCACGACGAGGGGATCAACCGGGCGGCGGTGGCCGTCCGCTCGGGGGACGAGATCCTCGGCTCCATCTGGGCGGCGGTGCGCGAGCCGCTGAGCGAGCAGCGGCGGCGCGCCCTCGCCGACGCCGCCAAGATCGTCGCGTTGCAGCTCCTGCGGCAGCGCGCCGGGGCCGACACCAGCAGGCGGCTGCGCGCCGACCTGCTGTCGACCGTGCTCGCCGGCGGCCGCGACGCGGCGGAGGCAGCGGGCCGGCTGGGTGTTGCGAGCGAGCGCCTGTGCGTGCTCGCGGCGCAGCTCACCGAGGAGACCTACGACGACGCCGCCCGGCTGGAGGGCGACAGGCAGCGGTTCTGCGACGCCCTCGCCCTGCACGTCGGGGCCATCCACCCCAAGGCCGCCGCCGCGCTGGTCGGCTCCGTCGCCTACGCCGTGCTGCCCCTGCAGGCCGGCGGGCAGGAGGAGACGCGGGCTGTACGCGTGGCGGAGAGCTTCCTCACCAGGGTCGGTCCCCGGCACGCGGCCAACATCGGCGTGGGGCGCCTGGCGGCCGACCTCACCGAGGTGGCCCGGTCGCGGGCCGACGCCGACCGGGCGCTGCGGGTGCTGCGTGCCAGGGGCGCCTCCGGCCAGGTGTCCGGGTACACGAGCGTGCACTTCGAGGCGTTGCTGCTCCAGCTGTCCGACCTGGTCAGGGCGGACAAACAGGCGCCTACCGGGCCGTACGAGCGGCTGCTCGCGTACGACGCCGAGCACGGCAGCGAGCTGGTCGCCACCCTGCGGGCCTATCTGGACGCCTTCGGCGACGTCAACGCCGCCGCCGCGCGGGTCCACGTGCACGCCAACACGTTCCGCTACCGCCTCAAGCGGCTGACCGAGATCGGCGGGCTGGACCTGGCCGACCCCGACGCGCGGCTCAGCGTCATGCTCCAGATGCGCGTCTTCGGCCGATAGCACGACGCGCGCCGGAAGAAGCCGCAACCCGCGTGAAGGGACTCACGCGACTTCGATGAGCAACCGATGGTTGCGCGAAGTCGGCCTCTTGGATAGATTGACGTGCAACCAAAGGTTGCAGGAGGCTGACATGGAGTTCGGCACCATCGAGCGCGAGATCTACATCGAGGCGTCGCCGGAGATCGTCTTCGAGGTGGTGAGCAGCCCCGACCACCTCAAGGAGTGGTGGCCGGACGACGCCCGATACGAGCCGGCACCCGGGTCGGCGGGGGAGATCGTCTTCGGTGACCCCGCCGCCGGCGGGGCGGTGGTGCCGTTCACCGTCGTCGACGCGCGCCCACCGCGGACGTTCTCGTTCCGCTGGACGCACCCGGCCGGCGAGGTCGCGGCCGAGGGCAACTCGCTGCTGGTCACCTTCGACCTGACCCCCTCAGGCGGTGGGACGCTGCTCAAGATGACCGAGTCCGGCTTCCGTGAGATGGGCTGGGAGGCCGCCGTCCTTGAGCAGCAGTACCAGGAGCACGTCACCGGCTGGGACTTCTACCTGCCGCGGCTGGCGCCGTACGTCGCGACGCTGCGGGTGCGGCCATGAGCACCACGGTGGCCGAGAACGTCGACGACGACCTCTGGTCCGCGATCGGAGACCCGACCCGGCGCCGGATGCTCGACCTGCTGCTCATCGAGGGCGACGGCACCGCGACCTCGCTGGCCCAGCAGCTCCCGGTCACCCGTCAGGCGGTGGCCAAGCACCTCGGCGTCCTCGACCGGGCCGGTCTGGTCCGGGGGACGCCGGCGGGCCGGGAGAAGCGCTACCGGGTGGACGACGCCCAGCTCGCCCGCGCGGTGGCCCAGCTGTCGTCGGTCGGGGCGGCGTGGGACGCCCGGCTGCAGCGGATCAAGCGGATCGCCGAGGCGATCCAGCGCACCCAACAGGACTGACGAGACCAAGGAGAGCCGGAGATGGCAGACATTCTGCACAGGATCGGGGTCAGGACCCCGACACCGGAGAAGGTGTACGACGCGCTGACGACCGTCGAGGGCCTCGCCGGCTGGTGGACCGACGACACGAAGGGGAGCGGCGACGTCGGCGGCGTGCTCGAGTTCCGGTTCCCGCCCGGCGGCTTCGACATGGAGGTCGTCGAGCTGCGGCCGTCCGAGCGGGTGGCGTGGCGGGTGGTCGACGGCCCCGAGGAATGGATCGGGACGACGATCGACTGGGATCTGCGTCAGGACGGCGACTACACGATCGTGCTGTTCAGGCACCGGGGCTGGAAGGAGCCCGTGGAGTTCATGCACCACTGCAGCACCAAGTGGGGGACGTTCCTGATGAGCCTGAAGTCCCTGGTGGAGACCGGCGAGGGCGCGCCGGCGCCCCGGGACGTGCAGATCAGCGACTGGCACTGAGCGAAGCGGCTGGCACTGAGCGAAGCGGCTGGCACTGAGCGAAGCGGCTGGAACTGAGTAAAGCGGCTGACGCTGAGCCGGACCTGCCGTTGCTCATCGGGACCGGGGTCGTAGCCCGTCGAGGATGAGCTGGGCGATGTGCGCGGAGCGCTCGCGGCTGGTTTCCGCGCCGGCGTGGCGGATCGCGGCGAAGGCGCCGGCGACCAGTGCCATCACCTCGTCGGCGGTGAGATCGGGGCGCACCGCGGCGGCTGCGTGCGCGCGATCGAGCAGGTTCGCGACATGGCGAGTGAGATCCGCCGCGACGTCCGGGGCGGCGGTGCGCAAGTCGAACTCGGCGGCCACCAGCGCGCTCTTCACCGCCGCGTTCTCCGCGCCGCCGGCCATCATCGCGGACAGCAGCGTGAACAGGGCTGCGGGATCGCTGGTGGCGGCGAGTGTTTCCGCTTCCGCCACCAGTTGCCTGAGCTGGTCGGTCGCGACGGCGAGATAGAGCGCTTCCTTCGTCGGGAAATGCCGGTGGACGGTGCCGGGGCCGACGCCCGCGCGACGGGCGATCTCATCGAGCGAGACACCGAGACCCTCCGTCGCGAACAGCCGCTGCGCGGTCCGCAGGACGCGTTCGCGATTGCGGCGCGCGTCGGCCCGCAGCTCCCGGTCGCTTCCGCGACCTGCCGTCGGATTCGCTGGGACCGGTTGAGGCGGCTGGCTGGACATGTCGGTACAAGCATAACCGGGGCGCCGCACCGCATAGCATGGCGATAACCGGGGCGGCGCACCGGTTATGGCGCGCGCCGCTCCTCATGTCCCGATCCGTCAGCCGCGAGGAGACCACGCCGATGACCACACGCGAGGACGCGAGCGCCCCAGTACAGCCGGTGCAGCCCGTGCAACTGGTGCAGCGGATGCAGGAGTGCTTCAACAGCCGGCGGTTCGACCAGGCCGCAGACCTGCACACTCCCGGCTTCTTCAGCCATCCGCTCGGCGCCACAGGGTTCGAGGCGGGAAAAGACGCCTGGCGAGCGCTCGTTGCCCGGTTTCCCGGCATGCGCGTAGTCGCCCAGGACATCCTGGTCGACGGCGACAGGGCCGCCGTTCGGTCGACCGTCGAGGGGATCACGGACCCGGACTGCGACGCGCAGCCCATGCTGTTCGAGATCTTCCGCTTCGAGGACGGCCGGTTCGCGGAGATGTGGGGGGCCAGCACGGGATTCCCGCCCGCGGCAAGCCCCGAGGATGTGACCGCTGGATGAGCCGACCGGTTCTGGCATCAACAGAAGTCGGCGGCGACCTTGCTCGGCACAGGCCGGGGGGCGCTCAACGAGGTGTGTGCCCTCACGCCGCCGCAGGTACCTGTGCCGATCGGCGTCAGAGCGGGATCCACTCGGTGGCGACGGTGACCTCGTCCAGCAGCGACGGGATCGGCTCGACCCCGATGCCCGGGCCGGTGGGCACGGTCAGATGGCCGTCCTCGAGCTCGAAGGGCGGTGTGATGTCGGTGCTGTAGTAGCGGCGGGAGCCGGAGGTGTCGCCGGGCAGGGTGAAGCCGGGCAGCGCGGCCAGCGCGACGTTGGCCGCGCGTCCGATGCCGGTCTCCAGCATGCCGCCGCACCAGACCGTGACGCCGTGGGCGCGGCACAGGTCGTGGATGCGCCGGGCTTCGAGGTAACCGCCGACCCGGCCGGGCTTGATGTTGACGACCGAGCAGGCGCCGAGCGAGATGGCCGCCGCCGCGTGCTCGGCGGACTCGATGGACTCGTCCAGGCACACCGGGGTGCTGATCGAGGCGGCGAGCCGGGAGTGCTGGACCATGTCGTCGTCGGCCAGCGGCTGCTCGATGAGCAGCAGGCCGAACTCGTCCAGCCGCGCCAGGTGCGGGGCGTCGGTGAGGGTGTAGGCGGCGTTCGCGTCGACCTGCAGCGGCAGCTCGGGTCCGAAGCGCTCGCGCACGGCCCGTACGGGCTCCAGGTCCCAGCCGGGCTGGATCTTGAGCTTGATGCGGACGTACCCCTCGTCCAGGTAGCCGGCGACGGCGTCGAGCAGTTCGGGGACGGAGTTCATGATGCCGACCGAGACCCCGGCGGCCACGCGGCTTCTCGTGGCGCCGAGGAAGCCGGCGAACGACTGCCCGGTGGCACGCAGGTGGGCGTCCAGCACGGCCGTCTCCAGCGCCGCCTTGGCCATGCGGTGTCCCTTGATCGGGCGCAGCGCCTCGTTGACGGCGTACGGGCCGGGCCGCGGGGGCAGCGCGGGGATCAGGAAGCGGCGCAGCACGTCGGCCGCGCCTTCGGCGTACTCGGAGGAGTAGAGCGGCTGGGACATCGCCACGCACTCGCCCCAGCCCTCGGCGTCGGGCGTGACGACGCGCAGCAGCAGCACGTCGCGCCGTGTCTCGGTGCCGAAGGACGTGCGGAACGGCGCGACCAGCGGCATCGCGATCCGCCGCAGCTCGATACCCGTGATCTTCATGCCTGTGGTCCTCATGCCCGTGGTTGTCATGACAGTGCGCGGCCGTCGCCGCCTCTCCCTTCCTCGGGGGCGCCCCGGCGGACGACGTAGCAGGACTTGTCGTGGAATCCGGTGACCTGTGCGCCGTCGCGCAGCAGGCCGCCGAGCACTTCGCGCAGGGCCAGCCGCCAGGCCCGGGCCGCGGCCGGATCGGTCACGCGCAGGGTCTCGATGTCCCCGGGCACGGCGACCAGCACCGTCTTGGCGTCGGTGCGGCCTCGTGCGGGCCGGCCGCCGTCGTCGTCCAGCCCCGTGACCGCGTCCGGCGGGATCTCCACCGGGAACGGCTCACGCCGTACGGCGGCGAGCACGGGCGGCGAGGTCAGGCGCCAGACGGCGAGCACCCGGTCGGACTCGTCCCCGGCGTTGATCGCGTCGCCCATGATGCCGTAGAAGGCCGGCAGGTACTCCTCGGGCCGGGCGCCGAGCTTGGCGAGGTTGAAGTGGGCGTTGCGGCGCACCAGCGGATCGTACGTCCAGGTGATCGTCTCCAGGCCGCGCTCGAGCGCCCACTCCCGCTGGTGCAGCTTCAGCGCGAAGCCGGCGCCCTGCCCGGAGAGAGCCCCGGTCACGTGGGAGTGCAGCGCCCGCCGTGGCGGGGCCGCGACGAACCCGACCGACGCGCCGACCAGCCGGTCGTGCCGGTAGGCCCCGGCGACGTAGTTCCCGGCGTGCGAGAGCGCCCGCATCATCTCCACCGTGATCGGCTCGCCTCCGGGATCCGGGCGCCAGATGCCGCCGAACAGCCGGCAGACCTCCTCGAACTCCTCGATGGCGTGCAACTCGCGCAGGCACAGTTCGTGCGGACGCGGTTCGTGCGGATGCGGTTCGTGCAGGTTCAGCTCGCGCAGGTCCAGCTCGTCGGGGCCACTCATCCGCGCACCGCCTCGACCAGGCCCGCCAGCAGCGCCGCACGGCCCGGCATCTCGGCCACGACCACGTGCTCGTCGTCGGCGTGCGCGCCGCCGCCGACCGCGCCGAGCCCGTCGAGGGTGGGGCAGCCCACCCCGGCGGTGAGGTTGCCGTCCGACGCGCCGCCGACGGCGGCGCCCGCCAGGGGAGCGAGCCCGAGGCCGGCGGCGACCTGCTGGGCGAGCGCGAACAGGCCGGCCGACGAGACCGGTTCGAGCGGCGGGCGGTTCGGGCCACCGAGAATCTCCAGGCGGGTGCCGGGCGTCCGGGGCGACAGCGCCCGCATCAGCGCGTCCACGCGGAGCTGGGCCGCGACGGTCGGCACGCGGACGTCGACGGCCAGGCGGGCCAGTGCGGGCACGGTGTTCATGGTGGTGCCGCCGGACAGCAGCGTGGGCGTAACGGTCGTGCCGTCCAGGCTTCCGTCCGGGCCGTCCGCGGCCGCCATCGCGGCGACGGCGAGGATCTGGTGGGCGAGCTCGACCCCGGCGTTGGCCCCCTTGCCGGGGTCGAGACCCGCGTGGGCGGCCCGGCCGTGCACCACGACCTCGTACGCCGAGATGCCCTTGCGCGCGGTCTTCAGCGCGCCGCCGTCGGCGCTCGCCTCCAGCACGAAGGCGGCGGCGCGGCCGCGCGCCGACTCCTCGACCAGGGCGCGTGAGGACGGCGCCCCGACCTCCTCGTCGCCGGTGACCAGCACGCACACGCCGTCGGGGGAGGGCAGCGCGGCCAGCGCGTGGAACATCTGCACCAGCCCGGCCTTCATGTCGAACACCCCGGGCCCCCGCGCGACCCCGTCGGTGACCGACCACGGCCGCGTACGCAGGGAGCCGATGGGCCAGACCGTGTCGTGGTGACCGAGCAGCAGCACGCGCGGCTCGCCGAAGCTCCACCGCAGGTGCATCACCCCGTCGATCACGATCGTCTCCGGAGGTACGCCGAGCAGGCGGCGTCCCTGGCCGGCGACCACGGCGGCGCTGCGGGCCACCGCGTCGTGGTCGGCGGAGAACGACTCGCAGCAGACGAGTTCCTCCAGGTCGGCGAGCATGGCAGGGAGATTCACCGCCGTCGTCACCGGGGCCTGCCCAGCTCGGTGCGGAACAGCCGCCGCACGTTGCCGCCGAGGATCTTCAGGATCTCGTCGCCGGGCAGGCCTCGCCGCAGCAGGGCCTCGGTGACCAGGGGCAGCCCGCGTGGCCCGTCCAGTCCGGGCAGGGCGGCGCCGGGGTCGATCCCGTCGAAGCCGAAGTCCTCACAGCACGGGGGAGTGACGTCGTGCAGCACCTCACGGACGAAGTCGGGCCCCAGCCCCACGTGGTCGATCCCGGCGACCTCGGCGACGTGCTCGATGTGGTCCACCAGCCGGTCCACGGTGTGGTCGGCCGGGTCCTCGGCGAGGAAGACGGGGAAGAAGTTGACGCAGACGACTCCGCCGGTGGCGGCGACACCGCGGATCTGCTCGTCGGTGAGGTTGCGGTGGTGGTCGCGCAGGGCGCGGGCGGACGAATGCGTCGCCATCACCGGGCGGGCGGCCAGCTCCAGCACGTGCTCGACCCCGCGTGCCCCCAGATGGGAGACGTCGAAGATCATGCCGAGCCGCTCCATCTCGCCCACGGCCGCCACTCCGGCGTGGGTCAGCCGGCCGCCGGTGGCGTCCTCGCCGCTGCCGTCCGCCAGCGGCGTGCGCCCCCAGTGGGCGATCGAGGCGACCCGTACGCCGAGCCGGTGCAGGGTGGGCAGCAGTTCGACGGAGGAGTCCAGGCCGGGCATGCTCTCCAGCGCCAGGACCAGGGCGATCACGCCGTCGTCGAGCGCCCGGTCGACCTGCGCGCCGTCCAGGCACAGCCGTACGGCGTCCGCGTTGCCCTCGGCCAGCGTGTGCGCGCACTCGATCATGCGCAGGGTCTGGCGCAGCGCGCCCTCGGGACGGTAGCGGTCGTCGATGAAGACCGGCAGCACCTGGAGGTCCACTCCGCCGTCCCGCAACTGGGGCAGCCAGCGTTCGCGGAAGAACTCCGCCCACCGGGCCGGCGGGCGTTCCGCGACCGCCATCAGCAGGTCGTTGTGCGTGTCCGCGACGACCGCGCGGTGGTGGAGACGCTGGTGGGGGTGCTGGTGGAGTTCGGCTGGCACCCCGCTGACGGTACGGCAGGGAGGGAGCGCGGCAATTCGTCCGGTCTCACCAAAGAACGGCGCAATCTTCGTCCATCCGTCCAATGGCCTCACATTACTTTGTAAAGGCGGTCGGCTGAATAAGCTGACCTTGTGGCAGCGCCGTACCGGACGATCAGGGACATCGTCGAGCACGAGATCGAGATCCGCCGTTCGCGTTTCTTCTGCGTGCTCGCACCGGCGGCCACGGAGGAGGCCGCGCGGGAGTTCGTGGCCGAGCGCAGGCGGCTCTACGCCGACGCGACCCACAACTGCTCGGCGTACGTCGTCGGCGAGAGCGTGCGCAGGGCGGACGACGACGGGGAGCCGGGCGGCACGGCTGGCACGCCGATGCTGGAGATGCTCACCCGGCGCGGCTTCGCGGACGTGGTCGCCGTCGTCACCCGTTACTTCGGCGGGGTTCTGCTGGGCGCGGGCGGGCTCGCCCGGGCGTACGGCGGCGCGGTGGGGGAGACGCTCGACCGGGCGGAGGTGGTCGAGATGGTCCCCGCGGCGGTCGTGACCGTGTCGGTCGGCCACGCGCAGGCCGGAAGGCTGGAAAGCGACCTGCGCGCCTCGCCGTACGCGCTGCGCGGTGTGGATTACGGCTCGCGGGTCGCCTTTGAGGTGGCGGTGGCCGAGGACCGGCTGCCCGTCTTCGAGGAGTGGATCGCGGCGGTCACCGCCGGGCGGGCCCAGACCGCGCTCGGCGGCACGGTCCACCTCGCCCGCTGACGCGGGTCCCACCTCGCCCGCTGAGGCGAGGTGAGGCGCGTCACCCTTCCAGGGCGTACCGCATCACGCGGAGCTTGGCCTGCGCCTCGGCGAGTTCGGCGGCGGGGTCCGACCCGGCCATGATGCCGCAGCCGGCGAACAGCCGGGCGCGCCTGCCCGAGACGTACGCGCAGCGCAGCGCGATGCCCCACTCGCCGTCGCCGCGCGAGTCGATCCAGCCGACCGGCCCGGCGTAGCCCGCGCGGTCCATCCCCTCCAGTTCGCGGATGACGCCGAGCGCGGCGCCGGTGGGCGTTCCGCCGACGGCGGCCGTGGGGTGCATGGCGGCCACCACGTCGAGCACCGACGCGCCGTCGGACAGCCGCCCGGTGACCCGGCTGGCCAGGTGCTGGACGTTCGGCAGCACCAGCAACTCGGGGCGGTCGGGTACGTCGAGCGCCGAGCAGAGGGGAGCGAGGGCCTCGCGGACCGAGGCGACCGCGCAGGCGTGCTCGTGGCGGTCCTTCTGCGAGGCGTACAGCGCGGCGCCGCGGGCGGCGTCGTCGGCGGGGTAGGCGCCGCGCGGCGTCGTGCCCGCGAGCACCAGCGACTCCACCGCCTGGCCGGTGTGCCTCACCAGCAGTTCCGGCGTCGCGCCGACCAGCCCGTCCACGGAGAACGTGTAGCACTCGGGGTAGCGCTCGGCCAGCCGTCCCAGCAGCACGCGGGGGTCGATGTCCCGCTCGGCGACGGCCGTCAGGTCGCGGGCGAGCACGACCTTGTCCAGCGCGCCGTCCCTGATCCGCCGTACGGCTCGCGCGACCCGGTGCTCCCACTGGGCCGCGGTCAGTGAGCCGTCGGCGTACCGGATGCGGCCTGGCTCTCTCGGTGGGGTGACCAGGTCGAAGGCGTCGTCGCCGATCGTGGTGAGCCAGGCGCGGCCGTCCCTGCGGGCGAGCACCACGCGGGGGACGACCAGCACGGTCCCCTGTGCGTCGCCGTCGAAGGTGAAGGAGCCGAAGGCGACCGGTCCCGAGCCCGGCACGCCGACCTCGTCCTCGATGAGCGCCCCGGCGAACAGCGACGAGAGCCACCCGCGCGCCCAGTCGAACCGGCCGGGGCCGGGCGGCACGGCGGCCCGTGCCGCCTCCCCCCAGCCCACGAGTCCCTCACCGTGTCTGATCCAGGCGTACGGCGCGGCGTCGGGCAGACGCGCCAGCAGATCGTCAGGGTCGCTCACCGCGACCGTGCGAACCACGAGGGGCCGGATAAGAGCGACACTCACCCGACTCACTCTACGCAGGATCTGAACATGTTCGACAAGAGGCCCCCCTTGCGGCCTCGGGCTCCCTCTGTCAAGCCGCGATAGGAACTTGGTCATGGAAGGCTCGCCTTCCCTGGTGGCGATAGAGCGCACCTCCACGCGATCCCTACCTTTGATCTCCCGGAGGTGCCCATGATCAAGAAGATCACGCCGGTCCTGGCCGTGAGCGTCCTGCTCGTGCCGACCGTCGCCCACGCCCGCACGACGCCCGCCGTGATGGCGGCGCTGGGCGACTCGATCAGCGCGGGGTTCAACGCCTGCGGCTGGTACGTCGCCTGCACGTCCCGCTCGTGGTCCGCGGGCGACTTCCCGTCGGTGAACAGCCACTACCTGCGCCTGCTCGCCATGGGGAGCGCGATCAAGGGGCACAATCTGAACTTCGCCGTCCCGGGGGCGACCAGCGCCGACCTGGCCGGGCAGGCGCGGCAGGCCGTTCAGGCCGGAGCCGGCTACGTCACCGTCCTGATCGGCGCGCAGGACGCCTGCGTGGGTTCCGAGAAGGAGATGACCCCCGTGGGGACGTTCCGGCGCAACATCGACGAGGCCTTCGACGTGCTGCGGCCCACCGGCGCGCGGGTCTACGTCGCGAGCATCCCGGACGTCAAGCGCCTGTGGCGGGTCGGTAAGGAAAACGGCTGGGCGCGGATCTTCTGGGGAATCGGCCACATCTGCCAGTCGATGCTGGCCAATGCGAAGTCCACCGCGAAGAAGGACGAGGCCAGGCGCGACCGGGTGCGCGAGCGGGTGATGGACTACAACGAGCAGCTCAGGCAGGCATGCGAGAGCTACGGCTCGGCCTGCCGCTACGACGGGGGCGCGGTCTTCTCCTATCCCTTCACCTTGAAGCAGGTGAGCGCGTGGGACTACTTCCACCCCAATGCCGACGGGCAGAAGGCCCTCGCCAAGATCACCTTCGACGCGGGCTTCTTCTCCGACGTCGAGCCCTGATCCCGCGCTCAGCCCGATCCTGAGCCCGCGCGGCGGAGGCGGTCGAGGGTCTGCTCCAGTTCGTCCTGCAGCACGCGGCCCGCGCCGTCGGCGTCACCGCTCTTGACGGCGCCGACGAACGCCGCGTGGGCGTCGTCTCCCGGGTTCGGGTCGCCCGCCCGCAGGTCGAGCAGGTCCACCAGGGCGACCAGGCCCTCTCGCAGCCGCGGGACGAACTCGGCGAACAGATCCGTCAGCACCGGGTTGTGCGCGGCGGCGACGACGGCCGCGTGCAGGGCGATGTCGGCGTCGACGAAGGCGGCGTCACTCTCCCGCGCGGCGGCCCGCCGGGCCTCCAGCGCCGCGTGCAACGCCGTCACGTCGTCCGGCGTACGGCGCAGCGCCGCCAGCCGGGCGGCCTGCACCTCGACCAGCATGCGCACCTCGTAGACGTCGGCCACGGCGGCCCGGCGCAGGCGGGCCGTCCAGTCCTCGGCGGGACTGGTGGCGATGACGAAGACCCCGGCGCCCTGCCGTGCCTGGACCAGCCCGGCTCCGGCCAGCGCGCGCAGGGCCTCGCGGACGGTGGAACGGCCCACGCCCAGGGTCTTGGCCAGGGTCGTCTCGCCGGGCAGCCGGGTGCCGACCGGCCAGCGGCCCTCCGCGATCTGCTCGCGCAGGCTCTCGACGGCCTGGTCGACGAGGGGACTGCGGTGGAGCGCACCGAGCGCCATCGAGCTTCACCTCTCAGGTTGTCTGAGGAGTTGTCTTGTGGTTAGTCTAACCGCCATGACGCCGCACCGGTCCTTCGGCCTTCTTTCCGGCCTGCTTCTCGGCCGCCGCGGCGGGGTTTGATCCGAGACCGGCGCCCCGCCGCGGGGTGCCGTGCCGCCGGTCGCCGCAGACCGATCGAAGGATCATCTCCGTGACCACCGTCTCCACTCCCTTCCCCGCGATCCGCACGCCTTTCCCCACGCTTCGCACCCCGGACGGCCCGGTGCCCTCCGATGCCCCCGCCTGGAATCCCCAGCGGGGCAGCGCGATGCCGTACCACCGCTACCGGCCCGCGCACGAGCGGGTCGAGATTCCCGAGATCCCGCGCGCCTGGCCGGGGCGCAGGATCGAGCGGGCCCCGCTGTGGGTGCCCGTGGACCTGCGCGACGGCAACCAGGCGCTGGCCGAGCCGATGGACACGCCGCGCAAGCGCCGCATGTTCGACCTCCTCGTCGCGATGGGGTTCAAGGAGATCGAGGTCGGCTACCCGTCGTCGAGCCGGACCGACTTCGACTTCGTCCGTCACCTGGCCGCGAGCGGCGCGGTGCCGGACGACGTGACCCCGGTGGTGTTCACGGCGGCCCGCCGCGACCTCATCGAGCAGACCTTCGCCTCCATCCAGGGCATGCCGCGGGCGGTGGTGCACCTGTACACCGCGACCGCGCCGGTCTGGCGCGACGTCGTGCTCGGACAGGACCGGGCCGGGCTGCACGCGCTCATCCGGGAGGCCGCCGGTCATCTCGCGCGGCTCGCCGACGCCATGCCGGGAACGGCGGTGCGGTTCGAGTTCTCCCCGGAGGTGTTCAACTGCACCGAGCCCGACTTCGTCCTGGAGGTCTGCAACGGCCTCACCCGCCTGTGGGACGCCTCGCCCGACCGGCCGGTGATCCACAACCTGCCCGCCACCGTCGAGATCGCCACGCCGAACCTGTACGCCGACCAGATCGAGTACATGCACCGCCACCTCGAACGGCGTGACGCGGTCATCCTCTCGGTCCACCCGCACAACGACAGGGGCACGGGGGTGGCCTGCGCGGAGCTCGCCGTCCTGGCCGGGGCGCAGCGCGTCGAGGGCTGCCTGTTCGGGAACGGCGAGCGCACCGGGAACGTCGACCTCGTCACCCTCGCGCTCAACCTGTACGCGCAGGGCGTCGACCCGATGGTCGACTTCTCCGACGTCGACGTCATCCGGCGGACCGTCGAGGAGTGCAACCGCCTGCCGGTCCACGTACGGCATCCGTACGGAGGAGACCTGGTCTACACGGCCTTCTCCGGCACACACCAGGACGCGATCAGCAAGGGTCTCGCCCATCACGAGCGCGCGGCGGCCGAGCGGGGCGTGCCGGTGGGGGAGGCGCCCTGGTCGGTGCCCTACCTGCCGATCGACCCGGCCGACGTCGGCCGCACGTACGAGGCGGTCATCCGGGTCAACAGCCAGTCGGGCAAGGGCGGCATCGCCCACCTCCTCCAGGCGCACCACGGGCTCGACCTGCCGAAGGCGCTGCGCGCCGAGTTCTCCCGCGTCGTCCAGGACGTGACGGACCGCAGCGGGCGGGAGGCCACGCCGAAGGAACTGCTCGAGTTGTTCCGCGCCGCGTACACGGCGGAGGACGGGCCCATCACGCTGTCGTCCTGGACCGCCGGCGGCGACGGCTTCCACTGCCTGGTCCGGCGGGACGGGCGCGAAAGCGAGGGCACCGGCGCGGAGCCGGAGACGGCCCTCACCGCCGCGCTGGAGGCGTCCGGGATCGCGGTGGAGGTGCTCTGGCAGGGCGGGCATCCCGTGGAGGGCCGCGCCGTCGCCTACGCCCGGTGCCTCGTGGGCGACACGTCCGTGTGGGGGACGGGCGAGGACGCCGACGCCATGACGGCGTCCGCCCGGGCGGTGCTCGCCGCCGTCAACCGCTCCCTGGCCGGGCGGCTGTAGTGACCACGAGAGGCTCGCGGCTTTGTCGCAGGCCTGCCGTCGATCCTGGCCGCCGAAGCCGCCGCTGCCCGGTCGTGCGGCTGGACTCTCCCACTGTGGGAGGCCTCATGCTCCTCACGGAAAGGAGAGCGACACATGGCTATCGTGAAGGACGTCGAGGTCCGCGGCACGCACCACTGCGAGACGACGGCGCTGGGGGTGCTGTTGCGGCATGAGGGACTTGATCTGTCCGAGCCCATGCTTTTCGGGCTGGGCTCGGGCCTGTCCTTCATCTACTGGGACAGCAAGGGCATGGCGTTCCCCTTTCTCGGAGGCCGCGTCAAGCCTTTCGCCCTCACCAGGAACCTGGCCGCCAGGCTGGGGCTGACGTTGACGGCCGAGGAGACCACCTCACCCCGCAAGGCGTGGGAGAACGTGGCCGCCCCCATCGACGCCGGTCGGCCGGTCGGCCTGCAGCTTGACTGCTACCACCTGGACTATTTCCGCTCCAAGGTGCACTTCGGTGGTCATGTCGTCGCGATGTACGGCTACGACGAGCACGACGTCTACCTCGTGGACACCGAGCAGCAGGGAGGAGCGGTGCGCACCAGCCGGGCCGGCCTCGCCACGGCACGGGCCGCACGCGGCCCGATGACCGCCAGGAACCGATCCTTCACCATCACCCTGCCGCCCGACCCGCTTTCCTGGCAGGACCAGATCATCCCCGCCATCAAGGACTGCGCCGACGCCTTCCTCGCCGCTCCCATCGCGAATCTGGGCCATCGCGGCATCGAGAAAGCCGGCAAACAGGTCCCCAGATGGCTGCTACGCGCCGGCGACCCGCGGCAGGACCTGCCGCAGGCCGCCCTCCTCATGGAGAAGGGCGGCACCGGAGGTGCCCTGTTCCGCGCCCTCTATCGAGACTTCCTCGACGAGTGCACCCGGCTGATCGACGACGGCGACCTCCGCACCGGCCACCGGTTGTACGCCGAGGCCGCCGTCCTGTGGACGCACGTGTCCACCCTGATCGCGAAGGCTGGAGAGAGCGGCGACGTGGGGTGCCTCGAGCAGGCCGGCGTCATCCTCCACGATCTTTCGCGCATCGAGAAGGACGCCATGCAGGTGCTGCGCCGGTTGTAGATGGCCTGAGTCACGTTCAAGTCGTCCCGGCACCAGGCCGGTGGCGCGCGCTCGCCCGGCCCGCCGAGGCATCAGCGATCAGGCAGGCAGGTCGGCCACCCGGGCGGCGACCGGGCCGAACAGGTCGCCGATCGTGGTCAGGGCGGCGGCGTGCACGGCCTGCCGCGAACCGCCCGCGGGCGGGAGTCAACGCTCTAGGTGTACTCCCCAGGGAGGTTGGTGACGCGGCTGATGGGTGGCTGGCCTTTCAGGGCGGTGTGTCCGCGGTGATGGTTGTACATGTGCAGCCAGGGATCAAGTGGGCCGGGCGGCGATCCGGGCCGGCCCCCACCGGCGGGTCACCCGCAGCTTCACGATCCGCCGCTCGGTGTGCTGGTCGGTGCGGGTGGGGCCGCCTGCACATGAACGACCCGATTTTCGGACGAGCAATTGGTTCCCTAATCCACCCCCTACGTCGCCGGCCGCCGCCCCGACTGAACAGGGTCGGGATGGCGGCCCGTGACTGTGATGAGGCGGCGGTTACTCGAAGATCAGTCCCACGCCCGGGACGCACTTGGGCTTCTTGGGAGCCCAAAGGAGGCCGTCGATGACCGTCGGAGTCTGCAGCGGTCCATCAGACAGATTGAGTGGCGACTCATCGAGTTCGCGGTCGGCCATGCCCGCCGCTCCCTATCGCCGGTAGCGGCCGGCCCAGCGCCGGGCGGTAGTGACCGCGACCTGGAAGCGTTCGGCGAAGCGGGCCCGGCAGGTGCGGGGCTGGGCGCCGAGGCGGTGGATGTGACGCCGGTCCCGGCGGCCCGGATGGCGGGACTGGCCCGCTAGGGCAAGGCGACGGCGACCCTCACGGAATCCTCTCCCGCTTGCCCGACCATGCCGACGGCGCTCGCCAGACCGCCCGGCGCCGAACCACGGCGACACAACTCTGTCTATCGCAGACCTCGGAAGCCGTCGCGCATCCGGCGGACGTCCTTCAGCCGAGCCTCGTAGGTCGCCCCGATCAGGACCAGCGCCGTGCCTCCCGCCGCCACCGGAACCCAGCGAGGCACGGTCGTCACAAGTTGCGCGATCCATGGCGCGAGCTCGTGCACGGCGACCGCGGCCAGCGTGAACCCTCCGAGCGCTACGGGCGCCTGGAGCCGTGACCTCGCACCAAGCAACAAGACCACGAACGACGCGACTCCAAGTGTCAAAGGGCGGAGCCAGCCCCCGGGCTGCGCATAGACCGCCAGGAGGCTCGGAAACAAGGAGAAGGACAGGCACGCGCCGTAGGCCGGCCACGACGACGACTCTCGTGCCCGCCGCCAGCCGATCGCGAGCAGCACCAGGGAGAACGGCACCGTGTAGGCCTCCACCAGCTCGACCCGCTCCGCCAGGAGCCGAGTCCAGCCGGCCAACAGCAGAAAGGCGGTTCCGACGTACCCGGCCACCCGCCGGTCCGGCCGTAGAGCCGTACCGATAGCCAGGACGCCGGCCACAGCGCAGGCCAGGCTGAACATCGGCAGATCCACAGCCAGAAACAGACCGGCCGACCCGAGGGCGTATCCCGCAATCTCCACCGTCACCCGCGGCCTCGCCTTGAGCAGCGCCGCGACGATCACGGCTACGCCGGCCACTCCGAGGAGGACGAAGGTGACGAATCGCGGCTGGAGGTCGGCAGCGACCCACAGCGCGACCGCTTCACCACCGATCAGGAGCGTCGCCGTCGCGGCGGCACCGGTGCGTACGGCCGTCGTACGGGCGACGGGGACAGTCACCGCGGCCGTGACGGCGAGGACCCCCAGCACGATCAACGTGGCCGGCTCGGACACGAGCGCCCATGCGCATACTTCCAGCGCCGCCGCGAGCGCCAGAACGCTCGCCAGGGCGGTCCTGGCCGAGATCGCGGCGAGACCGACCGCCAGCACCAGTTGTACGGCTATCGCCGCCGGATACGGCAGGTCGAGCGCGACAGGGCAGACGACCACGGTCACCGAGGCGAAAGCCAGCGCGACGACGATCAGCATATGAGGCCGGGCGCGCGAAACGGCGTCGTCCGTCCTGCCACGCCGCACGAGGAAGAGCGTGAGGACCGCGTAAACGAGTGCGAGCGCCGCGAGCACGACCAGGTCGGGCGGCCCGGCGACTGACGGCGCACCCAGTGCTTCACGGACTCCCATCGTCCCGATGCCGCTCCAGACCTCGCCCTGGTCCAGTGGCCCAGTCAGTGCGACGAGCACCGGCGTTGCCACCGGCGTCGAGAGCAGAGCTGTCGCGATCGCAGCCGTGACAGTGGCCGTGACCGCAGCCTCGACGACCGCCGCCCTGAGCGGGGCCGCCTTGACCGCTGAAGCCGTACGGGAGGCCAGAACGGCAAGCACGGTCACGGACAGCCCGGCGAGAGGCGCGGGCGCGACCGCCCAAGGGCTCTCCAGAACCATGCGAGTGGGAACCGTGAGTGCCGTGATCAGCGTGATCGCCGAAACCGCGGCGAGCGCTACCGACCATGGCCTGGTCGCGCGAACGGCGATGACCAGCCCTGCCGCCACGGCGACGATCAGCGCGCCGGACAGCGGCCAGGCACTACGCGGTTCGTACGTTTCCAGCGATTCCGCGAGCCCGATCGCCACCCCGAGCGACCACGTACACCCGAAGCAGACAGCGAACATCCTCCGCCACCCGACCAGCCAGGCCGTCGCGTCGGCGCAAGCGGTGGCGAGCAAGGCCGCGACGATCCAGAAGGTGCCCTCGTCGAACGCCAGCACCGCGAGCGGAAACTGCGCCAGCCCGACAGCCACGGGGATCGGCAACCTGAGCCGGGCAAGCCGACCATAGGTCGCGAGAGCCACGGCAACGACCCCGGTGAGCCCGGCCGTGTAAGGCTGAGGACGAATCGCGTCGAGACCAGCCAGCCCGACCTGCCAGGCAGCGTAACCATCCAGGAACAGCAGCGCCAGGCCGAGCATGGCCAGGGTCTCCGCCGTCGTGGCCAGGCCACGTCGCTGTAACGGGATCGGGGCCGCGAGGACGAGCCCGGTCAACCCGAGCAGAATCGCCGCCCGGCCACCGAAGCCGAGGTGCCCCCAGCTCACCGCCGTGAACACGATCGCCGAGACGACCAGCAGGATCCCGCCGAGTGCCAGTAGCAGGTTCTGTACTGCTTTCACCGACAGATCCCTCGGCCGTCCGGGGCTGGGCGCAGGTGGCGGCACGGCGCCGGAGGAGCCCTCGGCCTGGTTGGTCCTGGTACGGGTGGCCCGCAACGCCGCGACAAGCTCGTTCCGCCTGGCCGCTAGCTGCGCCTCACGCGTCCTGAGGTCGGAGAGTGCCAGCTCGACCCGCCATAGTTCGCCGGCGACAGCGCCGCGCAGCGGCAGCGCGCAGGCCGGGAAGGCCACGTGGGGACCGGTGAGAGGCTCACCGCAGTCCGGACAACAGGGATGTGCACCGGGTTGCATTACAGGAGGATCCCGTACCCCGATCATCGTCGCCATGCGCCGGACTACTCAGCTGCTCCTAGGTAGGGGGTGCCGTCGAGAACCCTGAGATGAGCCGCCAAACCTACTCTGAGCTGGGATTTCCGTCCAAACGTCGTCGGTGGCGTTCTGTACGCCGCGAGCCGCGACCGCCGGCGCGTTCAGGGTCTCCGCCTCGACATGCGGGTGCCGCTGCAGCTGCTGCGGGCCGGCGTACAGCTGGCGGCCACGGGGTCGCCAACCTCGTCACACCACCCGAGGGGACGTCTACCGACGCGCGCCTGGGCGGTCAGATTTTTCGGTGAGGTTGAGGCTTCTCCCGCGCAAGGGAACGTGATATGGATCATAGAGGAAACCGGAATTTACTGCCGGTTGAGGAGGTTTCGTCACCTCGTGAGGTTCTTCCCGGTGATCGTGTGGCTCGTCGAGCGACTGCACGTCGACCTGTGCCGCCTGAACAGTCACCTCTGTCTCTGAACGCAGTCACCACTCCCTTCCCCTCACCTCGCATGCCGCCTCGGCGTCAGCATGCCCTTCTGCCGGAGTCTCGTTCGTGAAGAAACTCTCCTTCTCCCTGCAGTTGCTGCTCGGTCTGGTGATAGGCGCCGCCCTCGGGTTCGTCGCCCGCGCCGGTGACATCACCTGGCTCACCACCACCCTGACCGAAGTCGGCAAGATCTTCGTCCAGCTCCTCAAGCTCGCGGTCGCGCCGCTGGTCTTTACAGCGGTCATCGTCAGCGTGGCCAACCTGCGCAACGTCAGCGGCGCCGCCAGGCTCGCGGGCAAGACGCTGCTATGGTTCCTGATCACCTCGCTGATCGCGGTGGTCTTCGGCATCGGTCTCGGCCTGATCCTCAACCCGGGCCAGGGCGTCACCATCTCCACCGCGGGGGCGAAGGCCGTCGACCTGGAGGGTGCGGGAACCTGGCTGGACTTCCTGACCGGCATCATCCCGACCAACATCGTCACCGCCTTCACCGAGCTCAACGTCCTCCAGATCGTCTTCCTGGGGGTCGTCCTCGGCGCCGCCGCCCTGGCGATCGGCGAGAAGGCCGAGCCGTTCCTCGGCTTCAGCCGGTCCGTCCTCGAGCTGGTCCAGAAGGCTCTGTGGTGGATCATCAGGCTGGCCCCGATCGGCACCGCCGGTCTGATCGGCAAGTCGGTGGCCAGCTACGGCTGGGACCTGCTCGCCCCGCTCGCCAAGCTCAGCGCGGGCGTGTACATCGGCTGCCTGCTGGTGCTCTTGGTGAGCTACCCGCTGCTGCTCGCCTTCGTCGGCAAGGTCAGCCCGCTCACCTTCTATCGCAACGCCTGGCCCGCGATCGAGCTGGCCTTCGTCTCCCGCTCCTCAGTCGGGACCATGCCGCTCACCCAGCGGGTCACCACCGAGCGCCTGGGCGTGGACCGCGACTACGCCGCCTTTGCGGTGCCTTTCGGGGCGACCACCAAGATGGACGGCTGCGCCGCCATCTATCCCGCGCTCGCGGCGATCTTCGTCTCCCAGGTGTTCGGCGTCCATCTCGGCGTGGGGCACTACCTGCTGATCGCGTTCGTCTCCGTGGTCGGCTCGGCCGCGACCGCCGGTTTGACTGGCGCGATCGTGATGCTCACTCTGACCCTGAGCACGCTGGGCCTGCCCCTGGAGGGCGTCGGGTTGCTCCTGGCGATCGACCCGATCCTCGACATGATCCGTACCGCGACCAACGTCGCGGGGCAGATGGTGGTGCCCGTCCTGGTCGCCCGTTCCGAGGGTCGTCTCGACGAGGTAGTGTTCAACGCCCCACCGCAGCCTCTGGACGAAGCCCCCGCCGCGGTTCGTCCCGCGTCGGGTCCCGAGCCTGCTCTCACCTGAGCCTCCGTCCCGTCTGCCGGCGGCGATGGCCTCGCCCGCGACTCCGAGTCGTGGGCGAGGACCGTCCGCCCGCCGTCGACGGGCATGGCACCGGTTTCGTCTGCCGCACCCCGCCCGACTTTCGCCGTGCCTGCGTAAGAATGCGCAACCGGTGATCGGGGCAGCAGGAGAGCGCGCCTTTGGCGACACCCATGACCGCTGCTACATGGCGGCGCTGCTGGTCCCCGACCACCAGGCGCATCCGACCGTCTCGACGGCCTGGGTTGGTGGCGGCTACGGAGCCGGAGGGGGTGCGGGCGTAGTAGGACAGTTCCCTGTCGTCGGTGTGCCGGCCGACGGACAGGGCAATGTCGAAGCCGAGCTCGCACACTTGCTGGTAGCTCTGCACGAGGTCGTTGAGCTCGCGGACCTGGATGTCGGGTGCCGCATCAACCCTCGCGGGAGCGGTGCGCGCGGACCTTGTGGCGGTTGCCGCACCGCTCCATGGAGCACCAGCGCCTGCTTCCAGGGCGTGAGGTGTCGACGAAGATGAGGGCGCAGTTGTCCCCCGCGCACTCCCGCACGCGGTCCGCGTACGGGCCGGTGAACAGCTCGATCGCGTCCCTCGCGGCGGTCGCGACCACCTGGCCTCCGGTCGCCGGGACGGCCCAGGACCGCAGCCCGTCCGCCGTCATCACGGGTGTCAACGGGGGCGCCGACGCCGCCAGGTTGACCGCGTCCACGTCCGCCTGCCGCGGTGCGCGTCCGTGGACGCGGTCGCCGGCCAGCCCCCACAGGGCGGTGCGCAGGGCTTTCGCTCCGGCGAGGTCGACAGCCGTCGTGTCCAGATCCTGCAGGCCGAGCCGGGACACGGCGGCCCATCGGGCCAGGTCGGCCGGCTCGTGCAGCGTCTCGTAGTGGGCGTAGACGCCCACGCCGCCGCTGACCAGGAACTCCAGGCAGAGGGCTCCCGGATCGAAGCGGAAGGAGGCCCCGTGGCGTGGATGTAGCGTCAGGCTCATGTAACCAGTATAAAGGGTTACATGACTCTCGAATGGAAGCTCGTCATCGACTGTGCCGACCCGCACGCGCAGGCCGCGTTCTGGGCGGAGGCCCTGGGCTATGAGGTGGAGGACAACAGCGCGGTGGTCGGCCGGCTCCTGGCCGCCGGCATCGTGGGGGAGGAGGCGGTGACCCCCGACCACATGGCCTTTCGGACGCTGCGGGCCGTTCGGCACCCGGACGACCCGGTCGATCCGGACAGCGGCACCGGCCTGGGCCGCAGGATCCTCTTCCAGGCGGTCCCCGAGCCGAAGGCCGGCAAGAACCGCCTGCACATCGACCTGCACGCGGGCCCCGAGCGCAGGGACGCCGAGGTGGACCGGCTCAAGGCGCTCGGCGCCACCGTGCTGCGCACCGTCCAGGAGCCCGGGGGCCACCACGTGACCATGGCCGACCCTGAGGGCAACGAGTTCGACGTGCAGTGAACCTCTACAGCCAGCCGTTGTGGCGGGCCAGGCGGGCGGCCTCGATCCGGTTCCTGGTGCCGGTCTTGCCGATGGCCGACGACAGGTAGTTGCGCACGGTGCTCTCCGACAGGTGGAGACGGGCCGAGATGTCGGAGATCGTCGAGCCGTCGGCCGCCGCGGCGAGGACGTCCCGCTCCCGGTCGGTCAGCGGGCTCGGGCCGGTGCTGAGCGCGGCCGCCGCGAGGACGGGGTCGATGACCCGCTCGCCGCGCAGCACGCGGCGGACGGCGTCGGCGAGATCCTCGACCGGGCCGTCCTTGACCAGGAACCCGCGCGCCCCGGCTTCCATGGCGCGGCGCAGGTAGCCGGGCCGCCCGAACGTCGTGAGGATGAGCACGGCGCAGCCGGGCAGGCGCTCGCGCAGGTCGGCGGCGGTCTCCAGCCCGCCGCGGCCCGGCATCTCGATGTCGAGCAGGGCCACGTCGGGCCGGGTGCGCAGGGCGGTGTCCACCACCTCGTCGCCGTGGCCGACCTGGGCGACGACCTCGATGTCCTCCTCCAGGCCGAGGAGCAGGGCCAGCGCGCCGCGCATCATGCCCTGGTCCTCGGCCAGCAGCACCTTGATCACTGACCGTCCTCCTTCGCGTACGGCACGGCCACCCGGAGCAGGAATCCTCCGTCCGACGGGGCCGTGGTCTCCACGGTGCCGGCGGCGGCCTTCACCCGCTCGCGCAGGCCGATCAGCCCGTTGCCGTGCCCGTGGGCCTTCTTCGGCGGGCCGTCGTCGCGGATCTCCAGCACCAGGAGCCCGTCGTCGTCGCGCAGGCCGATCTCGCACGCCGACGCACGGCTGTGCCGTACGACGTTGGTCACGCCCTCGCGCACGGCCCAGCCGAGCAGGGCGTCGGTCTCGGGATCGGGCCGTACGGAGGAGGTGCGGACGGTCGCCTCGATGCCGGCGTCCGCGAGCGCGGCGCGGGCGGAGTCGAGCTCGGCGGTGAGTCCCCTGCCGCGGTAGCCAGTGACGGCGGCCCGCACCTCGGTCAGCGCCTGCCGTCCGATCTGCTCGATGTCGGCCGCCTGCCCGGCCGCCGCGTCCGCGTCCACCCGCGACAGCCGGCGTACGGCCTCGGCCTTGACGACCATGACCGAGAGGGTGTGTCCAAGCAGGTCGTGCAGGTCGCGGGAGAAACGCAGCCGCTCCTCGGTCACCGCGGCCCGGGCGAGTTCCTCGCGGGTGGCCTGGAGTTCGCGGATGGCCTCCCACAGCCGGATGATGATCGCCGGGATGAGGCCCGCGGTGAACGTGCCCCAGATCAAAGAGAGGACGCCGGTGAGGGATGCGTCGGCCCCTACGGCCACGGCCAGTGCGGCGGCGCACTCGGCCATCAGCATCACCGGCAGGATCTTGCCGCGCACGGCGATCCCGGTGGCGACGGCCAGCATGACGATCAGGTAGAGCCAGTTGTGGCGGAACCCGGCGGCGGACGCCAGGACCACCACCGCGAGCAGCCCGAGCACCGGCAGGGCGCGCCGCCGGTCGGCGAAGGCGAAGTGCGTGGTGACCACGTAGAGCCCGGCGGCGGCCAGCGCGGCCGGCCAGGCCAGCCAGAGGGGATGGGACCGGCCGTGCGCGATGTCCCACACGGGCGCCGCCGTCGCGGCCGCCCACAGGTACATGCCCTTGGCGTCGGGGCCGCGCTCGCCCTCCCTCAGCGGGTCCATCCAGGTGTCGCGTTCGCTCGTCATCGGCACAGAGGATGTCACACCGGTCAGGCCCGGCGCCCGGCGCGGCGGTAGCCGTACACCGCGTAGACGGCGAAGACGAGCAGCCACGCCGACAGGAGGGCGCCCTGGCGGAGGGTGGGGACGTCGCCGAACGCGATCCGCCAGGACAGGCCGGCGTAACTGTTCGACGGGGTCCACTCGGCGATCGCCCGCAGCCAGGACGGGAACTTCTCGACCGGCACCCACAGGCCGCCGAGGATGGCCAGCGTCAGCATGGTCGCGATGTTGGCCATCGCCGCCGACTGGGCCGACAGGCGGTAGCCGTTGCCGAGGCCGAGCAGGGAGAACGGCACGGTCCCCGCCCACAGGAGCACGACGATGGCCAGCCACCGCTGCGGCGCGAGCGTGACGTGGTTGACCAGCACGCCGGCGAGCAGCACGGCCGCGATGCTCGGCACGACGCCGACGGCGCCGCTGACGACCTTCCCTGCCACGACCTGGGCGGGGGTCAGCGGGGTGAGGCGCAACTGGCGCAGCCATCCGGCCGCCCGGTCGTCGGCGATGCCGCTGCCGTTGTTGAACGCACTGCCGAGCGCGCCGTACGCGGCCATGCTGACCATCGTGTAGATCGCGGCGTCGTGCCGGTCGCCGGGGGCCAGGCCGAGGTTGGTGAAGACGAGGTACATGACGACCGGCATCACGATCCCGAAGATCACGTAGCCGCCGTCGCGCATGGTCCTGATCAGTTCGAGCCGTACGTATCCGAGCATCACACACTCTCCGTTTCGCTGGTCAGCGCGACGAAGGCGTCCTCCAGGTCCGCGGGGACCACCTCCAGGTCGCGTACGGCGCCCGCGCGGGCGAGGGCCATGACGGTGGCGTCGGAGTCGCCGCTGCGCAGATGGACCCGGCCGCCCCTGATCTCCATGTGGCGCACGCCCGGCAGGGCCGCGAGCCAGGCGGACTCGCCGTCGGCGGACACGCTCACCGTGGTCAGCGCCGCCGCCCGCTTGATCTCCGCGCTGGTGCCGTCGGCGATCACCCTGCCGTGGCCGAGCACGACGACGCGGTCGGCGTGCTCGTCGGCCTCGTCCAGGTAATGGGTGCTGAACAGGATGGTCTTGCCCTGGCTGGCCAGCCCGCGCATGCCGTCCCAGAACTCGCGCCGGGCCTCCACGTCCAGCGCGGCGGTGGGCTCGTCCAGGACGATCAGGTCGGGGTCGCCGCACACCGCCATGGCGAACCGCACGCGCTGCGCCTGCCCGCCGGACAGCCGGTCCACCCGGCGGTCGCACAGGTCTGCGATCCGGGCGAGCGCGAGCACCCGGTCGAGGGGGAGGGGAGCGGTGTAGGTCCCGGCCACGAAGGCCAGCAGTTCGCGGACCGTGACCCGGGGGATCAGGCCGCCCTCCTGCGGCATCGCGCCCACCAGGCCCTGCCGTACGGCCTGCTCGGGGTCGAGCCCGAACAGCGCGGCCCGCCCGGAGTCGGGCGGCAGGAGCCCGAGCAGCAGCGCGATGGCGGTCGACTTGCCCGCGCCGTTGGGGCCGAGGAGGGCCACCGTCTGGCCGCGGGGGATGGCGAGCGTGAGCCCGTCCACGGCCCGTACGGGGCCGAAGCGCTTGGTCGCCGAGGTCAGGGCCACGGCGTCGGAGGTTTTCGTGGTCACGGGGACGACGGTAGGCGGGCGCCTCCGGCCCAGGTAGATCGATCGATACGGCCCTGGGCAGGACAAATGTCCCACCCAGGGAATCTACAATGTAAAGGCGTCGGCTGGTCAGGCCATCTCGGCGAGGAGCACGGCCAGCTCGCCGGGACGGGAGAGCATCGGCCAGTGGCCGGTGGGCAGCTCACGCAGCTCCCACTCCGGCTTGCTGAGCGGCGCGAACGCCGGATGCCCGGTCGCGATCAGCTCCTTGACCTGCGCGAGCGGGAACGAGCAGCTCACCAGCGTCTTCGGCAGCGCGGCGAACGCGGCGGCGGCGTCGCCCAGGGCGAGGGGCCGGGTGATCGTGCCGAGCGGCTGGTCGGTGGCCCGGGCGGCCATCAGCCCACGCTCGCGCTCGCCCAGCCCCTCCAGGCTCGCTCCCGACTCCTGCAGTTCGTCCCAGGAGGGCATGGGGTAGCGCCAGCCGTCCACGACGCGCTTCTCGACGAACTCCCGCCCGGTCAGGTCGAGCTGGGCCATGCCGTCCGGCACCGGGCCGCTCTCGACGTACACGACCCGGCTCACGCGGCCGGCCGCACGGGCGGCGGCCCCGGTGACCGCGGCGCCGCTCCCGCTGTGGCCGACGAGCACGACGTCGCGCAGATCCTCGGCCTCGACGAGGCCGGTGATGTCGCGGATGTGGGTGTCCAGATCCAGGGCGGGGGAGGCGAGGTGGGCGCGGTCGGCGAGGCCGGTGAGGGTCAGGGGGTGGACCTCGTGCCCCATTCCCCGGAGGGCGGCGGTGACGTCCCGCCACGCCCACGCGCCGAGCCAGAAACCAGGGACAAGTACGTATGTCGTCATGCGTCGACGCTAGAGCCGAATCAGGGCAGAATCGGTCCTGTTATGTCGACCAATCGCGTTCTCGCCTTCCTGGAGTTGCTGCAGGCCCGGCCGGGGCTCACCGGTCCCGAGCTGGCCGAGCGCCTGGAGGTGGACGTGCGGAGCGTGCGCCGCTACGTGCGCAGGCTGGAGGATCTCGGCATCCCGGTGCAGGCCGAGCGGGGACGCTACGGCGGCTACCGGCTCATGCCGGGATACCGGCTGCCGCCGCTCATGCTGACCGGCGACGAGGCCACCGCCGTCGTGCTCGGGCTGCTCGCGGGCCGCCGCGTGGGCCTGACGGTGGGCGAGGGGGCGGCAGAGAGCGCGCTCGCGAAGATCCAGCGGGTGCTGCCCGACGCCCTGCGCGACCGGGTCGGCGCCGTCGAGGACATGGTCGGCCTGACCGCCCGCTCCGCCACGACCTCCCGGCCGAGCGGCGCCACGCTGCTGACGCTGGCCGACGCGGCCCGCCGTCGTCTCCGCGTACGGCTGGCCTACCGGTCGTACCGGGGACAGGACAGCGAGCGGACGGTCGATCCCTACGGGCTGGTGTTCCACTCGGGCCGCTGGTATCTGACCGGCCACGACCACCGCAGGGGTGAGGTGCGGACGTTCCGGCTCGACCGGATCGGCCGGGCGGAGACGACGGAGGAGGAGTTTCCCGCCCCGGGGGAGTTCGACGCGGTCGCCCACGTCATGGAGTCGCTGGCCGGCGTCCCGTACCGGTACGAGGTCGAGGTGGTGCTGGCCACGACGATGGAGGATGCGCGGCGGCGGATCCCGCCGACGGTGGCGGCGCTCACCCCGGCGGACGGCGGCGTGCGGGTGACCGGCCGCGCCGAACGGCTGGACGGCATGGCCCAGCTGCTGGCGGGCCTCGGCGTGCCGTTCACCGTGGTCGGGCCGCCGGAGCTGCGCGAGGAGGTGCGGGCGTTCGCCCGTCGTCTGCAGGAGTGGGCCGGTCAGGCCCCGAGGCGCTGACTGCCGATGACGGCGAGCAGACGCAGCTTGTCGTGGCTCTCGGTGCCCGGCGTGGCCGTGTAGACGAGCAGCGACTGCGACTGGTCCGGGTCGAGCAGCGTCTGGCACTGCAGTTCCAGCACGCCGAGCTCCGGGTGCAGCAGCCGCTTGGTGTCCGGGTGCCCGAGACCGACCTCGTGCCTGTCCCAGAGCGCGGCGAACTCGGGGCTGCGGCCGAGGAGGTCGCGGGTGAGAGCGGCGGCGCGGGAGCGGGGCCCCTCGCGCGTGGAGACCTCCCGCAGCAGGGCGGTGAACACGCGTCCGTACCGGGGATGGTCGTCCTCCAGGTAAAGGCGCCGTTCGGCCGGGTCGGTGAACCACCGATAGAAGACGCTGCGCGCCAGACCGCTGAAGACGGTCTGGTCGCCGAACAGGGCGACGGCGGCCGGGGTCTGCCGGAGCGTCTCGCCGAGTGCGGTCGTGACCAGGGCGGGTGTGTCGCAGAGCCGGTCGAGCACCCGCATGATCCCCGGGTTCACGTGGTCGCCCCGCAGCGCCCGCTGAGGTGCGTTGTGCCCGGCGAGCCGGAAGAGGTGGTCGCGCTCGGCGAGGGTCAGGCGCAGCCCGCGGGCGATCGCGGCGAGCATCTGCTCCGACGGCTGCGGCCCTCTCCGGCGTTCCAACCGGCTGTAGTAGTCGCTGGACATGCCACAGAGGGCGGCCACCTCCTCGCGGCGGAGCCCGTCGGTGCGCCGGCGCGGCCCGCGGACCATCCCGACGTCCTCGGGCTGCAGGGCCTCCCTGCGCCTGCGCAGGAAGTCCGCCAGTCCCTCGCGGTCCACCCTCGGTCTCCTTGCCTCTCCCGTCCCCGCTCATCCTTCCGTGCCGGTCGCCGCGTATCCACGGCCTGCCGATCCCCGGATACGCGGGCCCCGGCTGCGTGGGCCGAGGCTGCGTGGGCCGTGGACATGTGAGCCGTGGACATGTGGGCCGTGGCAGCCCGGCGCGCGGCCCGGTGAACTGAGCGCGACGGCCCCGCCGGGGGCCGTGTCCCCGATGACCAGGAGCTTCCATCATGACCTCTCAGCGAATCGCCCTCATCACCGGTGGCAACCGGGGCCTCGGGCGTGCCACGGCCCTCGCCCTCGCCGAGCGCGGCGTCGACGTCGTCGTCACCTATCGGGCCGGCAAGGACCAGGCCGAGGAGGTCGTCGAGTCCGTGACCCGGCTCGGCCGCACCGCGGCGGCGCTGTCGCTGGACACCGCGGTGGTGGCCGGATTCGACGGCTTCGCCGACGAGTTGCGCCGCACCCTGCGCGAGCGGTGGGACCGGGACGAGTTCGACTACCTCGTCAACAACGCCGGCATCGCGGTCACCGCGGCGTTCGCCGACACGACCGAGAGTGAGTTCGACGCCCTGACCGACGTGCACTTCAAGGGCGTCTTCTTCCTCACGCAGAAGCTGCTGCCCCTCATCGCGGACGGCGGCCGGATCGTCAACCTGTCGACCGGGCTGACCAGGTTCGCGAGCGTGGGGCAGGCGGCGTACGCGTCGGTGAAGGGCGCGGTGGAGGTGCTGACGCGATACCTCGCCAAGGAACTCGGGCCGCGCGGCATCACGGTCAACACCGTCGCCCCCGGCCCGGTCGGCACCGACTTCGCGGGCGGCGTCATGCGGGACGACGCGGGGTTCCGCGCCATCCTCGCGTCGCAGACCGCGCTGGGGCGGGTGGGGGAGCCCGCCGACGTCGGGGGCGCGATCGGCGCCCTGCTCGCCGATGAGAGCGGCTGGATCACCGGTCAGCGCGTCGAGGTCTCCGGCGGCATCTTCCTGTGACCGTGGCCCTGGAGCCGCCGGCGGTGCTCCGGACGGTGCTCCTGATCGCCCGTGACGCGGTCGCCCGCCTGTGGTTCACCCGTTCTGGCCGAGGCGTGCCGTCAGTCCGTCCGGCGTACGGCTGACGTCGAGCGCGGCGGCGTCGAGAGGCCCCGGCCGTTCCCCGGCGTCGTGCTCGCCCGTCCCGGCCGGTCCGTGCGTGAGCGGGTCGCCGGGCGGGAGACCGCGCCGCCGGGCCACCAGACCGGACAGCAGGTCCTCCCACCGGGCGCCGATGACGTCGAGGTCGTAGCGCGCGGCCGTCTTCAGCGCGTTGGCGCCCATCCGGCGGCGCAGGTCCTCGTCCTCGATGAGCGTGCAGATGGCGTCCGCCATCGCGTGGATCTTCTCCGGCTTCACCAGCAGCCCGTCGTGGCCGTGGCTGATCATCTCCTTGGGGCCGGTCGGGCAGTCGTAGCTGACGACCGGGACGCCCTTGCTCATCGCCTCCAGGATGACCATCGGCATGCCCTCGTGGCGGGAGCTCAGCACGAGCATCGACGCGTCATCGAGGACGGCGCCGACGTCCTCGGCCGGGCCTTCGAGGAACACCCGTTCGGAGAGCCCGCGCTTGTCGATCGACGCCTGGAGCTTCTCCTGCCGGGGGCCGCCGCCGTAGATCCGCAGCGTCCAGTCCGGGTGCCGCGCCGCCACGTGCGCCCACGCCCGGATGAGCAGGTCGTAGCCCTTGCCCCAGGTCAGGCGGCCCACGGTGACGACGGTCTTCGCGGTGAGCGGAGAGACGCCGCCGTTCAGGCGCGGCGTCGCGTTGGGCACCTGCGCCAGCACGGCGGGGCGGTCCCTGCGCGTCTTCTCGAAGGACCGCTCGTAGGTGCGCAGGTCGGCCTGCGTGAGGGTGACGACCGCGTCGTGCCTGCCGTACCTGCGGGTGATCTGCTTGCGCACCAGCGGCTGGTGCGAGGACAGGTTCCCGTGCTCCTGCGCGACCGTGATGATCTCCGGGGGCGCGAAGCGCGCGGCGATCAGGTTCAGGCCGGGCCGGGTCCCGATGAGGATGCCCCGGCGGCGGGAGCGGATGTAGCGGACCAGCTTGAGGTCGGTGCGCAGGGTGAACCAGTGGTAGGCCGCCTCGTCCTTCGGCACCAGCCTGCTCGGGAACCGCGACAGCAGGCCCTTGCGGCGGGGCAGCCGGTCGTCGAGGTAGCGGACGCGCACTCCGGGAGGGACGGGGAGGAAGGGCTCCTCGCGTTCCCGTACGACGCTCACGATCTCGACGTCGTGGGTGCGCGCCAGATAGCCGGCGAGGTTGAAGACCGTCCGGATCGTGCCGCCCATGCCGTTGGCGTGCAGCAGCAGGATGCGGACCTCGTGACCGTCGGGCGGCGGCGCCGACCGGGCACGCTGCCGGTCACGGGCCTCCAGCGCCCGTACGACCGCCCTGGCCGCTTTCCTTGCCACCCTGCGGTGAAGAGAAGACACAGTCACGCCCCGTTCGTGTCAGACGAAGATCCCCTTCCCTATGACGTAATCGGCAGTGTCCGCGTTGTTGTGAACTAGGTCACACAGTGCTTGGAAAGCCGATATATGGCTGTCCGTTTGCTGGGGGCGTCCTCCAGAAAGGTGGGCACCTGGTGCACGCCGACCTGCTCGAACACGCCTTCAGGGAGATAGGAGCAGGCGCGGTCCGGAACCCCGATAAGGACATCGCCGCCGGCCCGGGACAGGAACGGGGTGACCCGCCGGGCCAGCGGCTCCTCGTAGTAGACGTCCCCGGCCAGCACGACCTGCTGGGGCGGCGTCCCGTCGAGCAGGTCGCCCCCGGCGACCCGCACCGCGACGCCGTTGGCGCGGGCGTTCACCCTGACCGCCGCCAGCGCGTAGGGGTCGACGTCGTTGGCGACGACCAGGGCGGCACCGGCCAGCGCGGCGGCGACCGCGACCAGCCCCGAGCCGGTGGCGAGGTCGAGGACGGTGCGACCCCGCACGATCTCGGGGTGATCGAGCACGTGACGGGCCAGCGCCTGCCCACCGGCCCAGGGACAGGCCCAGAAGGGCAGCCGCCCGGCGCGCTCCCACAACTCGTACATGCGGTCGTCGCCGCCCGCGTCCGGCACGGCACCCGGAACGGCGCCCGGCGTGATCAGACGCAGCCGGACCTCCGGCACGTACGGCACGGCCGCGAGCCTGGTGTGCGCGCGGACGAAGTCCTCGGCGTCCTCGGCGTCCTCGGCGTCCTGGGCGTCGTCCTCCACGGCCGCCGATCGTATCCGCACGGACACGCGTCCGGGGCTACAACCGCAAGGAGGGCCGGAACGCGCCGTCGGAAAGGGGCGCACGTCATAGGTCCGGCGCGCTCGCGGCCCCGTCCAGCCCCCCGGAAGACCGGGTCCTCACATCTGGATGTCGCCGGAGACAGTGGAGGCCGGGGTGGTGAGGATGCCGTCGAACGCCTCGAGGACGGGGGTGTGCACGTAGGCGCTCTGTATCCGGATGCGGTCGGGGCCGGGGACCTCGTGGCGCGCCCGGCGGAGATCGGCGATGCTCAGCCCGAGCCCGGCATCGGCGAAGGCGGCCTCGATGCTGCCCTGCTCGGGCGGCTCCAGCTTGGTGTTGTCGACGGCGAACCCGAAGCGTGCGTTCTCGTCAGGACGCATGTCGGCAGTGTGTCCGGTGATGCTGCTCAGGGCGAGGGCGACGTAGTCATCACCCAGGGAGTGGTAGAGGTGCTGTCCCATGGGGAGCCCGGTGAGGTGGCCGTTGAAGGAGACCGGCGTTTTCTGGATGTGGGCGTTGTGGGCCGCCAGCACGATGCGGGTCCCTGGTCCGAAGCGCTCCAGGTGCCACAGGACCGACCCGGCCATGTAGACGTCCCGGGCCGAGGTGTCGGCGGTCAGGCCGGTGCCGGCGTACAGGCCGGCCATGGCACGGAAGCCGTAGTCGGCGTGGCAGGCGGCCTCGAGCCGGCGCAGGGCGATGTCGTAACTGTGCCGGTCGCCGCGGGAGACGTACAGCACCTCGACGGCGCGGAACCGGATGAGCAGGCGCATCAGGATCGCGCTGAGAGCGTCCTGTTCAGCGGCGGCCAAGCGGGTCCAGGCCGGCGCGGCCGAGGCTGCGGACGCCCCGGCGAACGACTCGGCGATCCGCATGGCCTGCTGGACCAGCGGGAGGGCCTCGGGGTCGATCTGGCGCAGGTAGTCGGCGACGGGGGCCAGGGCGGGCAGCAGGGAGCCACCGGCCGCGGGGATGTCGATCCCGGCGAAGCGCAACGGCGCCTCGGCGGTGGCGTTGTGCCGGCGTATCCAGCGCAGCGGCTCTTCGACTCCCACGGGAATGGCCGCGGCGAGCTGGGCCGCCAGGTCGTCGTCCGTCCCCTGGCCCTGGGCCCAGGCGTCGAGGGGGAAGCCTTCGCTGAAGCCGTACTCGAAGGCCAGGACGGTGAAGCCGCAGCGTTCGGCCAGGAAGCGCAGGAGGCGCTGGCGCAGCAGCGAGAACTCGGTGATGAAGTGGGAGTTCTCACCGATCGCGACGACGCGCGCGCCGCCGATGACCTCGCGCAGCGGCTCGAGGTCGTCGAGCGGCGCTGCCGGGTCGAGGTGAGTGAGCGGGACGGCATGGGCGCGAAGCCAGCCGGCGAACGGGTTGTGGGGGGACGAGGCGGGCATTCTGATGACTCGATTCCGAACGAAGTGCTGGAACTCTGAAGCGGCTGGATTATGAGTGAGAAGACGCCGGCGCCGCCTTCTCCAGGTCGTCGATGCTTCCGGACATGATCGTGCGCAGATGTTCGGTGATGTGCTGGAGCGGCCAGTCCCACCAGGCCAGGGCCAGGAGGCGCTCGACGTCCGCGTCGCTGTAGCGGCGGCGGATGAGCCTGGCCGGGTTGCCGCCCACGATGCCGTAGTCGGGGACGTCGTCGACGACGACGGACCCGGAGGCGATGATCGCTCCGTGGCCGATCCGTACGCCCGGCATCACCATGGACCGGTATCCGAACCACACGTCGTTGCCCACCACGGTGTCGCCCCGTCCGGGCAGGCCGGTGATGAGGTCGAAGTGCTCCGCCCAGGAACCGCCCATGATGGGGAAGGGGAACGTCGAGGGGCCGTCCATGCGATGGTTGGCGCCGTTCATGATGAACCGCACGCCCTCGCCCAGCGCGCAGAACTTCCCGATGACCAGTTTCTCCGGCCCGTAGTGGTACAGCACGTTGCGGGTCTCGAAGGCGGTCGGATCATCCGGGTCGTCGTAGTAGGAGAACTCTCCGACCTCGATCAGCGGTGAGGTGATCAGCGGCTTCAGCAGCACCACCCGCGGTTGCCCGGGCATCGGATGCAGCACGGTCGGGTCGGCCGGCACAGTCGGCATCACCAGTCGTCTCCTTCCCGGCGAACGCTTGGGAACAACATTGATTACTCCACTATTGCGACAGTTGGTGCGTTAAGATCCTGCCACGCCGTCGTCTCACCGAGCAACCGGACCACCAGCCATGACTTCTTCAGCACCACAACCGGGCAGCGCCCGGCCCGTGCCACCGCACCGGCGCCGTCCCGGCGGCCGCACCGCCCGTATCCGCAGGCAGGTGCTCGACGCGGTCCTCGCGGAGCTCGGAGAGCACGGTTATGACGGGCTCACCATGGACGCCGTCGCCGCCCGCTCGGGTGTGCACCGCGCGACGGTGTACCGGCGCTGGGGAGACGTCGGCGGCCTGCTCGCCGACGTCCTGGACGCGGCGGGCGACGACGCCTGGCAACCCCCGGACACCGGCTCCCTGGAGGGTGACCTGGCGGCGCTGAACCACGAGATCCAGGACGCGCTGACCGCGCAGCCGCCGATCATGGCGGCCCTGATCGCCGCCTCGTTCCGCTCCGAGCAGGCCGACCACGCCCAACGGCGGCTCTGGGAGGACCGGTACGCCCGCTGCGAGGTCATCGTCCGCCGGGCAGTCGAGCGCGCCGAACTCCCGCCGCGCACCGGCGCTCGGCGACTGCTCATCGCCGCCACCGCGCCCCTGTATCACCAGCTGGTGCTTCTCCGCACGCCACCCGATCCGGACCTGCCCGGCCAGGCGGCCAGAACCGCGGCCCTCGCCGCATCCGCCGGCGCCTTCGCCGAGCCCCCGCCGGTCGGCGACACCTGACGGGCCCGGTCCGGCCGCCCGGCCGATCCGCATCGGTACGCGCGCTGCTCGACCACGGACCAGGAGCCGGAAAGCCGCTCGGTGGCGTTGTGCGCGCCGGGTGCACGCGGATCTCCTCAGAGAAGATCTCCGCGCGCGGGTGAAAGCGCGGCCACCTAAAGGAGCGTGAGCTGTTCGGGCGTCGTGGCCGGTGCGGGCGGGGGGAGGGGGCGCTCGCCGGGCCGGTGCCCACGGGCGCCGCGAGCCCCTGCTGCTCGATCGCCGCGCGGGGCCGACCGGCCGATGCCGTGCTCGCGGGCGAGCGCGCGCACGGCCTGACCGATCCGTTCCTGGTACGCCTTGGGGGCGTAGGCGCCCCGGCCGTACAGCTCCAGGTAGCGGGGGACGAGCCGGGGGTGCTCGCGCGACAGCCAGGCCATGAACCACTCGCGCGCGCCCGGCCGCAGGTGGAGCACGATCGGTGTGATGTGTGTCGCGCCGGTCTCGGCGATGCTGCGCACGGTGGTCTCCAGCGCCCGCGGGGAGTCGCAGAGATAGGGGAGGATCGGCGCCATGAGCACGCCGCACGGGATGCCGTGCTCGTTCAGGGTGGCGCACACCTCCAGCCGCTTGCGCGGCGAGGGCGTCCCCGGCTCGACGGCCCGCCACAGCGACTCGTCGGTGAATCCGACCGAGACGGCCGTGCTGACGTCGGTCACCTCTGCCGCCTCGGCGAGCAGCCCGAGGTCGCGCAGGATCAGCGAGCCCTTGGTGAGGATCGAGAACGGGTTGCGGGCGTCCCGCAGGGCCGCGAGGATGCCCGGCATCAGCCGGTAGCGACCCTCGGCCCGCTGGTAGCAGTCGACGTTGGTCCCCATCGCGACGGGGTGCCCGCCCCACCGGGGCGCCGCCAGCTCCCTGCGTACGAGGTCGGGGGCGTTGACCTTCACGACGATCTTCGAGTCGAAGTCCCGCCCGGAGTCCAGGTCGAGGTATTCGTGCGTCCTGCGGGCGAAGCAGTACGTGCACGCGTGGGTGCAGCCACGGTAGGGGTTGATCGTCCATTCGAACGGAACCCGGCTGGCCGAGGGAACCCGGTTGATGATCGACCGCGCCTGGATCTCGTAGAAGGTGACGCCACGGAACTCCGGGGTGTCGAAGGTCCGCGCCACGGCCGACCGGGCGAACAGGGGCGTCGTCTCGCCACGCCTGCTGTCATGCCCGCTGTCCCCCGTGTCCGTACCTACGTCGAGGCGCAGCCCGTCCCATCGCACCTTTCGATTAGAACAGAGGTTCGATGGAGATCGCAACGTGCAATGCGTCGTAAATCGCGGCCCTGGAAACGGCTAACGATCTTCATCGTTGGGCAGAACGTCGGCACATACCTTGCGTTCTGGGAGAGTTGCGCGATGGCCTGGTCGCAGGACGAAGAGCGGATGCTGGCGATGATCGAGCAGCATCTCACCGACGAGGACCCGAAGCTTGCGGCCAGACTCGAGTCGTTCAACGGCCGTGCGGGGCGAGGGCGACAGGGGCGGGGCGCGGGCCGCCACCGGCCGGGCCGCTCCACCGTGATCATCGCGGTGAGCTGGCTGCTCATCGCCACGTTGATCGCGACCCTGCTGGTCATGGCTCTGCGGCACGACGCCGCCGCGCTCCCCGTCTAGCGGCGCTACGCGGCCGGTGACGGCGCCCGTCATGTGCCGGCGCAGCCGGGCTCTGTCCGGACGAAGGGCGTGGTTTCGGCCAGTCGGTCGGCAAGGAAGCCGAGTTTCGTAAGACGTTCACCGAGGTCCCACCGCCGACCCGCCTCGCCTACCTGTCACTGATCGACTTCGTGCCCGGCCACGAGCGGTACGAGCACCTGACGACCATCGACATCGAGCCCGCGGGCGACCGCACGAATCTGCTCATGACGGTCGATCCCCTCCACGACGAAACCCGGACGCGGCAGCACCGCGCCCATCGCGGCAACGAGCTCGACAACCTCGAGGCCGCGATCAGCCGCCGCACCATGTGAAGGACGGGCCGGGGGAGCGCGGCGCGCAGCGCGGGGACGGGCTCGCCCTGACCTGACGTCAGGACAGGGACTTGAGGAAGTGCGCGGCGATCGGGGCGGCCACCTCGCCGCCCATGCCGCCGGCCTCCACGACGACGGCGAAGGCCAGGTCGCCGCGGAATCCCATGAACCAGGCGTGCGAGTCGAGTTTGGGTCCGGTGCCGAACTCGGCGGTCCCGGTCTTGCCCGCCGTCCCCGCGGGCAGTCCGGCGGCGTGGGCGGTGCCCTTGCTGACGACCGCCCGCATCATCGACCGCAGGCTCTTGACGACCTCCTCCGGAAGTTCCTTGGGAGCGGTCTTCTGCTCCAGCGAGGGCACCAGGGTGGGCGGCCGCCAGGAGCCGTCGGCCACCGCCGCCGCCACGGTCGCGATCACCAGCGGGCTGGCGGTGATCCTGGCCTGCCCGAACGACTCCGCGGCGAGCTCGGCGTCGCTGGTGGCCTTCGGCATGCTGCCGGGGGTCGCCGGGACGCCGATGCGCAGCGGCCGGTTGAAGCCCAGGTCCGTCGCCAGGTCGTACAGCTTGCGCGCGCCCAGCTTCTGGGCGGCGAGCGGGGCGAACGTCGTGTTGCACGAGTGGGCGTAGGAGTCGAGGAACGACAGCGACCCGAACGCCTCGTGGTCGGAGTTGCGGATCTTCAGCCCGCCGACGACCGCCTCCTTGGGGCAGGTCACCCGGCTCGACGGGGTCAGTCCCTCGGCCAGCAGCCCGGCGGCCGTGACCGTCTTGAACGTGGACCCGGGGGCGTACTTGCCGTCCAGCGCGCGGTTGAAGCCGCCCCTGTTGTTCACGACGGCGAGGATCTCGCCCGTCGAGGGTTTGACGGCGACGAGCGAGGTGGGTTTGTCCAGGTCGCGCACCGCGTCGGCGGCGGCCTTCTGCACCTTCAGGTCGAGGCTGGTCCGCAGGTCCTTGCCAGGGGAGCCCTTGACGGTGTGCAGGGTCTTCCGGCTCTGACCCACCGCCTGGATCTCGGTGGTGGGGGTGCCGGCGAGCTGCTTCTGGAACGTCTCCTGCAGGCCGCCGCGGCCCACGGCGTCGCCCTTCTTGTAGGCGGTGCCGAGTTTCTCGACGTCCTCGTCCTTCGCCTTGTCCAGGTAGCCGACGAGCTGCTGCACCGAGCCGCCCACGTCGCCGCCGTCGATGCGGTCGCCGTCGGCGTCGGTGACGCGCGCCCGCTGCGGCCACGACGTCTTCAGCGCCAGATGGTTGGTCCCGTCGAGCGCGGGGTGGACCGCGGACGGCGACCAGTCGACCTTCCAGTAGTGGTCCTTGACCACGAGCTTGAGCGAGCCCTTGTAGGTCCAGTCGCCGACGCTCTTCACCGTGGCCGTGGCGGTGTAGGAGGCGGTCGCCCGGTCGTCCTTCGCCCCGCCCGCCCGCACGTCGCGGACGGCGACCTTCGCCACCCCGAGGTTCTTGGTGAGCTCGGCGTACGCCGCGTCGAAGCTGGCGGCGGGTGAGGCGAGCTCGGCCTTCATCGCCGCGAGGTCGCCCCTCGACCAGGCCGCGGTGAACCGCGCCGCGGTCTCCTGCGGCGTGCCGCGTGTGTGCAGCACGTAGTAGGCGCCACCGGCGGCCGCCCCGGCCAGTACAACGGCCACGGCGGCCGAGATCGCGACAGTACGTCCTCGCGGCACGCGCACCCCCAATGACGGCCCTGCGGTCGGGACCAGAGCCTAGCGGGGCCAAATCGTTATTTACACTCCTGCTTCGCCGGCGCCCTTGACGCTGGCGCCGTACCGGGAGACGTACTCCTGGCCGGACAGGCGCTGGATCGCGGCCATGACCTCGTCGGTCACCCGCCGCCGGTCCCTGGCGCTGCCCGGGTCGCCGGTGAAGGTCATCGGCTCGCCGAACCGCACGCCGATGCTGTGCAGGCGCGGCACCGACGTGCCGGGCGGCAGCACCTTCTCGGTGCCGAGCATGGCGACGGGAACGACCGGGGCGCCGGTGGTCAGCGAGAGCCAGGCCACGCCGACCTTCCCCCGGTACAGCCGGCCGTCGGGGGAGCGGGTGCCCTCGGGGTAGATGCCGAACAACTCGCCCGCCTTCAGCACCTCCACCGCGGCGTCGAGCATGTCCTGGGCGGCGGAGACGTTCTCCCGGTCGATCTCCATCGCCCCCATCGCGCGCATCCACGCCGCGACGAGGGGGTTGCCGGTGAAGTACTCCTTCTTCGCCACGAACCGCACCATCCGCGGCACCACGGCCGGCATGAAGAACGAGTCGAGCACGGACAGGTGGTTGGAGGCGAGGATCGCGGGCCCGTGCGCGGGGACGTGCTCGAGGCCTTCCAGCCGCGGCCGCCACAGCGCGTGCATGACGGGAACGCTGATGAGCTTCAGGGCGGGGTAGAGCACGGCCTCTCCTTCTCCGGTCCGACGGACATACCCTAGGCCGCCCGGACCACCGTTCAGGTGTATGACCCCTGCAACACACTCCCTCGTGTTTTGTGCGGCTTCACCAATACTCTGCTGTACCTACTAGTATGTACGGCATGAGCACGCCGGACCGCCTGATCGAGAGCACCCGCGAACTGCTGTGGGAGCGTGGCTACGTCGGGACCAGCCCGCGGGCCATCCAGCAGCGGGCGGGAGCCGGGCAGGGCAGCATGTATCACCACTTCTCCGGCAAGCCCGACCTCGCGCTGGCCGCGATCGGCCGTACGGCGGAGGAGATGCGCGCAGGCGTGGAGGAGATCCTGAACGGCCCTGGCACGGCCGTCGAGCGCGTGTCGGCCTACCTGCGGCGCGAGCGGGAGGTGCTGCGGGGCTGCCCGATCGGCCGGCTCACACAGGACCCCGACGTCATGGCCGATCCGGTGCTGCGGCGGCCCGTGGAGGAGACGTTCGCGTGGCTGCGCGACCGGCTCGCGGCGGTGCTGGCCGAGGGGCGTGAAAGGGGCGAACTCGACGCCGGTCTCGATCCCGCACCGACCGCCGCGACGGTCGTGGCGGTGCTGCAGGGCGGATACGTCCTGGCCCGCGCGGCCGGCTCGCCCGAGCCGTTCCACCAGGCCGTCGACGGGGTGCTCGCCCTGCTGTCCCGCCCCTGACCCGCAGGAAGAGGCCGCCGTGTACGCGATGCAGTACGAGATCACCCTGCCCGCCGACCACGACATGACGATCATCCGGGAGCGGGTGGCCACCCGCGGCCACGCCCTCGACGACCGGGCCGGACTCGGCCTCAAGGCCTACCTGATCCGCGAGCGGGGCGTCGCCGGGTCGCCGGTCAACCAGTACGCGCCGTTCTACCTCTGGCACGATCCGGGGCGGATGGGCGAGTTCCTGGTCGGCGGGGGCGGCTTCCAGGGCATCGTCGGCGACTTCGGCCGGCCGGTCGTGCAGCACTGGACGGGGCTGGCCGTCGAGGGCGGCTGCTGACGTTCGCGCTGTGGGAGCGGGAGGCGTCCGCCGCCCATGCCGGCGCCGAACGCTACGAGGTGCGGCACCTGTCCGCGCCCGGCCTGGCGAGCCTGCCCCGAGGCCGGGCCTGGTGAAACGACACGGCGCCCCGCGAGAACGAGTCTCGCGGGGCGCCCACGTCGAGGGCCGATGTGGCGGTCGCCTCCTCGGCGAGATGCACAACACGGCTCCAGCCGAACGGTATTCCGTGAAGGCAGTGATTGCGGCCCGGGGGACACAAACCACATCGGCCAAGAACGACTTTAGCCGACTTCCGCCCCTGCTTTCTCCCGCCCCCCGCATCAGGGTCCGTCATCAGCGGCCCAAGCCTGTGTGCACTATCGTCGGCGAGTGGCGAATTTGATCAAAACAGAACGGCTCGTGCTGCGGCGCTGGCGGGAGGAGGACAAGGAGCCCTTCGCCGCCCTGAACAGCGATCCTGTCGTCATGGAGCACTTCCCGGCCACGCTCTCCCGGGAGGAGAGCGACGCGCTGGTCGAGCGCATCGAGGCAGGTTTCGACGAGCGCGGGTTCGGCTGGTGGGCGGTCGAGGCGGACGGGAAGTTCATCGGCTTCACCGGACTGCAGGTCCCCAGGTTCACCGCGCACTTCACGCCGTGCGTGGAGATCGGCTGGCGGCTCGCCTGCTCCGCCTGGGGGCGGGGGTACGCCACGGAGGCGGCGCGGGCGTCCCTGGAGGACGGGTTCGGCCGGGTCGGCCTGACCGAGGTCGTCTCGTTCACGGCGGTGCCGAACGTCCGCTCGCAGGCGGTCATGCGGCGGCTCGGGATGATTCACGACGTCGCCGGGGACTTCGACCATCCGGTGCTTCCCGAGGGTCACCCGCTGCGCCGCCACGTTCTGTACCGGATCCGGAGGCAGGGGTGAGCGGCATGCGGTTGCTGGTGCTGGGCGGCACGACGTTCGTCGGCCGGTGGGTGGTCACGGCCGCCGTGGAGCGCGGCTGGCACGTCACCACGTTCACCCGCGGGCTCGCCGGGTGGGCCCATCCCGAGGCCGAGGCGGTGACCGGCGACCGGCTCCGCCCGGCCGACCTGGCCCCGCTCGCCGAGGGCCGGTGGGACGCCGTGGTGGACACCTGGGCCGGCGCGCCCCGGGTCGTGCGCGACAGCGCCCGCGCGCTGGCCGGGTGCGCGGACAGGTATGTGTACGTCTCCAGCAGGGCGGTGTACGCGTCCCCGACGCCGGCCGGCCTGAACGAGGACTGGCCCACGGTGGAGGCGTCCGCGGACGCCGAGGACATCGACTACGCCCCCAACAAGCGGGGCGGCGAGCTCGCCGTGGAGGAGGCCTTCGGCGACCGCGCCGTACTGGCCAGGGCCGGGTTGATCCTCGGGCCGTACGAGCTCCCGGGACGGCTGCCGCACTGGCTGCTGCGGGCCGCGCGAGGCGGGGAGATCCTCGCCCCCGGCCCGGCCGACCAGCCGTTCCGCTACGTGGACGTACGGGACCTCGCGGCCTGGCTCCTCGACGCGGCCGAGCGCGGCGTGCCGGGCCCGGTCAACCTGGTCAACCCGGAGGGGCACGCCACGACCCGGGACCTGCTGGAGTCCGCGGTCGCCGTCGCCGGCGGGCCGGCGGAGCTGGTCTGGATCGAGCCCGAGGCGATCGAGGCCGCAGGGATCGACCGGTGGGCGGCACTGCCGGGATGGATCCCGCCCGGTCCGGAGCAGGCCGGGCTCATCCGGACCGACGTCGGCCGGGCCCTGGCCACCGGGCTGCGGTGCCGTCCGGTGGTGGAGACCGTCGCCGACACTTGGGCGTGGCTGACCGGGTCCGGCGAGAGCCCCGCGTTCCCGCCCGGGCTCGACCCCGCCGAGGAGCGCGCCGTGATCGACGCCTGGCGGCGGTCGGCGTCCTGACGCCATGACGGACGACCTGCGCGAGGTGGCACGAAAGGGCTGCTGAAGCGGAGCTGCGCGGCGGCCCCGCGTGCCTGCGCTGCTTCACCGGGACACGACCGAGGCCGACCTCGCGGTCCTGCTGGAAGAGATCCGCGCCGCCGTGTGACGCTCAGACGGCGGCCGTCAGGTCGCGGATCGCCCGCAGCACCTCGCCGGGCCGCTCGATGTGCAGGTGCTGGTGTGAGGCGCCGTCGAGCACACGGTGCTCGCCCCTGGGCACCGAGCGGGCGATCGCCGCGTGCAGGGCGCGCACCCCGTCGTGCGCCTCACGCATCACCTCCTCCGGCATGAACCGCGCCCAGTAGGGGTTGACGCCTCCCGCGCTCAGCACGATCAGCGGGACGTCGGGCAGCGGTCCGCCGTCGCGCAGCTCGCCGTAGACCTCGGTCTCGAAGTTCTCCGTCTCGCGCAGGCTCGTCCGCCACGACGCCAGGTGGTGGTCGATCAGCGCCTCGCGCACCGGCGCGGGCCACTCGGCGTACAGGCGGGCGTACGCCTCGCGGGCGGCCCGGCGCTGCTCGTCGGTCAGCTCCGGCATCCGCGCCGGGTCCGGCCGCATCCGCTCGGCCAGCCCGGCGCAGGACCGGGAACCGCCGCGGCCCGCAGGAGGTCGCGCAGTTCGACGGCGACCTCGGCCGCGCCGCGGGGGAGGGGCACGGAGGTGCTCCAGCCCGTGCCGCCCCGGTCGTACAGCACGCTCGTGGTGAACGCGGCGGCCCCTTCCTGCACGTTCAGGAAGTCGGGGCCCACCAGGCCCGCGCCCGGCAGGAACACCACGCCCGGCCCGCCCGAGCCCGAGCGGTGCAGCATCAGCCGCCGTTCCCCGACGTCGTGCAGACGCCCCAGTGGCGGGGCCGTTGTCTCCGATGACGGTCGTCCCATGCCGCCCTCTCCCACATTGATCGTTCGCATTTCTGCGAACGGTAGCACACGTGCGATCATTCGATCCATGGACGTGATGGAGGTGCTCGCGCACCCGGTGCGGCTGCGCGTCGTGCAGGCTCTCGCCGGTGGGCGGGTTCTCACGACATCGCAGCTGTGCGAGCGCATATCGGACGTGCACAAGGCGACCGTCTACCGCCACGTCGGCGCGCTCGCCGACGCCGGCGTGCTGGAGGTGGACGGCGAGCACCGCGTCCGCGGCGCGGTGGAACGGCGCTACCGGCTGCGCGAGCGCGTGGTGATCGACGCCGACACCGTGGCGGCGATGTCGCCGGAGGACCACCGGCGCACCTTCGCCACGGCGATGGCCGCGCTGATCTCCGAGTTCGACGCCTATCTCCGCCTGGAGGGCACCGATCCGGTGGCCGACGAGGTGGGCTACCGGCAGCACGTGCTGTGGCTGAGCCGGGAGGAACGCGCCGAGATGATCGAGGAGTTGCGCGCGGTGATCGTCGCGCGGATGAGGAACGAGCCCGCGCCGCACCGCAGGCGGCACCTGCTCAGCCCGATCCTGTTCCCGGTCGAGACGCCCCCGCCGGACGCCGGGGCGTGACCGGCCTCGGGGACGTCGCGCTGCTGGCCGCCGCCGGGATGCTCGCCGGGCTGGTCGGCACCGCGGGCGGCATCACGTCCCTCATCTCCTATCCCGCCCTGCTCGCGGCGGGCCTGCCCGCCCTCGCGGCCAACGTGGCCAACATCGTCGCGCTCGTCGCCTGCTGGCCCGGCTCGGCCCTGGCCTCGCAGCCCGAACTGCGGGGAAAGGGGCCGTGGCTGCGGCGGTGGGTGCCGCTCTCGGCGGTCGGCGGAGCGGCGGGGGCGGCGTTGCTGCTGTCCACCCCGCCCGGCGTCTTCGCCCGCGTCGTGCCGTTCCTCGTGGCCGCGGGTTCGCTGGCGCTGCTCGCGCAGCCCCGGCTCGCCGTACGCCACGAGAGGGGCGGTTCGCCTGACGCCGTTCTTCCGCTCGGGCTGACCGCTCTGTCGGTCTACAACGGATACTTCGGCGCGGGGTCGGGGGTGATGATCCTCGCCCTCCTCCTGGTGACCGCCGAGCCGCGACTGCCCGCCGCCAACGCCCTGAAGAACATGCTCCTCGGCGTCGGCGCCCTGGTCTCCGCCGCCGGATTCGCCGTCTTCGGGCCCGTCGACTGGGCCGCCGTCGCCCCTCTCGCCGCGGGCCTGTTCGCCGGCTCCACGCTCGGCCCCCGGGTCACCCGGCGCCTGCCGGCCGGGCTGCTGCGCTGGCTGGTCGCCCTGATCGGCCTCGGCCTGGCGGTCCGTCTGTGGGTCGCACCGGGCGCCTGATCGCCGACTCGGACGTGCGCGTCGGGTGGGACCTGGTCATCGGCGAGCCAAGATCCTCTGGGAACGCAGGCAGGAATGACCGCAGGCGCGTTCAGCCCGCTGTCGCACCGGCGGGGTTCGCGTCGTCGCCGAGATACGTCCCATACCCTTCGACCACCAGTGGGCCGTCAAAGATCAGCACCTCGTTGACCAGGCCGCCCTTTTGATTGCGGTAGTTGATGACCAGGCAATCGACGCCGACGTAGGAGTTGAGCACCTCGAACCGGAGGTCGGGGATGCGCCGCAGCCCCTCGGCCCAGTAGGCGCGCAGCGCCGCCTTGCCCTGGATGGTCCCATCGCCACCGACAAGCTGCGCCGCGACCGGCGAACGGAACGTCACGTCCTCCGCGAAGTGAGCCAACACCCCGTCCACGTCATGGGCGTTCCATGCCGCCACCCAGCTGCCCACGAACTCCCGCACCGCACCATGATCCATACGCGCGATTATGTCGGACCCCGCCAGACTTTCGCTTGACTTATCGATAAATTGAATATAGGTGTAACTCCATGGAAAGTGAGACCAGGCGTCCGTATCGCATGGGTGCCCGGGCCGCGGCCGTAGAGGTCACGCGCACGCGCGTGCTGGAGGCGGCGGCCGCGCTGTGGATGCGGCGCTGGTACGACGACGTCACGCTGCAGCACGTCGCCGATGAGGCGGGTGTGTCGGTGCAGACGATCGTCAACCACTTCGGCGGCAAGGACGGGCTGGCCGACGCCGTCGCCGACTGGGTGGCGTCGCAAGCGGCGGCCGACCGCCAGGCGCCGACCGGGGATGTAGCGGCGATCGTGGCCGTGCTCTTCGAGGACTACGAGCGGCACGGCGACGCCAACGTGCTCTGGACCGCGCAGATGGACCGTGTCCCGGCGATCGCCCGGGCGGCCGCTCACGCGCGCGGCCAGCATCGGGCATGGCTGGAACGGGTCTTCGCCGATCGCCTCCCGGCCCCGGGTCCCGCCCGCGAGCATGCGCTGAACCTGCACTACGCCGCCACGGACATCTACCTGTGGAAGCTGTGGCGGCGCGACCTCGGCCTGTCACGCGAGGACGCCGAACGTGCCATGCGCGACCTGTTGACCTCGATCGACCCCCGGAAGACACACGATGCATAAGAAATTCCTGTTCGCCACCTGGTCCGGCGGCGGAGCCGTGCCACCCGTCCTGTCGATCGCCCGCGCGCTGCGCGAACGCGGCCACGACGTCCGCGTGCTGGCCGACAGGTCACTGCACGAGGAAGTCGCCGCCGGCGGCGTGGAACCGATCGCCTGGACCACGGCGCCCCAGGGCGATGCCACCGATCCGGCCAAGGACGTCATCAAGGACTTCGAGGCCCGCACGCCGATAGGCGCGTTCGCGCGGCTGAGAGATCGCATTGTCTGCGGCCCCGCGGCCGATTACGCCCGGGACACGCTGGCCGAGTTGCGTGCCCGACCGGCTGCCGTGCTGGTCGCCGAGCACATGCTGCTTGGCGCGGCCACCGGCGGCGAGGCCGCGGGGATCCCCGTGGCCTCGCTGGTGACGACCCTTTATCCGTTCCCCACTCCGGGGGCGCCACCGCCCGGTCCGGGTCTCGCCCCCGCCTCGGGCATGCTGGGGCGCCTGCGCGATCGGGTGCTGACGCAGCTGATCCTCAAGCCCTGGGGGAAGGGACTGCCGGCGCTGAACGCCGCCCGCGTCGCGCACGGCCTCTCGCCGGTGGACTCGGTGATCGACGCGTTCGATCGCGTCGACCGCGTGCTCGTGCTGTCGCCGCGCGCGCTGGACTACCCCGGCAGGCGCTTTCCCGCCCACCTGCGGCACGTCGGCCCACGGCTCGACGATCCGGCCTGGGCGGCCGGGGAGCTGGAGCTGCCGGAAGGTGACGCACCGCTGGTTCTGGCCGGCCTGAGTTCGTCGTTCATGAACCAGCGCGCCCAACTCGAGCGCATCGCCGATGCTCTCGGCACGTCGCCGGTGCGCGGGCTGCTGACCACCGGCCCGGCCGTGGACCCGGCGACGGTCCGCGCGCCCGGCAACGTCCTGGTCACCGCGGCCGCCCCGCACGGCACCGCGCTGCGCCACGCCGCGGTGACGATCACGCACGCCGGCCACGGGACGGCCGTCAAGTCCCTGGCCGCCGGGGTCCCCCTGGTCTGCGTGCCGCTCGGGCGCGACCAGATCGAGGTGGCACGGCATGTCGAACTCGCCGGCGCCGGGATCACCGTGAGCAAGAACGCCTCACCCCGCATGATTGCCCGGGCGGTCGACCGTGTTCTCCAGGAGCCCTCCTACCGGCGCGCAGCGCAGCGACTGGCGGCCGAGATCGCCGCCGAGGTAGCCACCGACCGAGCGGTCGCCGAACTCGAGGCCCTCGCCGTACGAGCGACCGGCAGGGACGAGGGCGCCCCCGGACGCGATACGGCCGAACCGTCCGGGCCATCACAGATGTTGTCGAGCTGACCCCGGGGCGTAAGTGTGCTTGACGACGAAGGGGGCGAGGCCGGTACGTGCTTGCAAACTACCAGCGCCCAGTACTACCGTCTCGGCGAGCGGTTGCAAATCACAAGCGGAAGGGGCCACCGTGCTGAGGCAGGTCGCGGAGGGCGTGCTGACCCACGAGAGCGAGTTCTGCCACAGCAATGCCGTTGTCGTGCAAGGCCGCGCTGGCGTGCTGCTCATCGACCCCGGGGTGCAGGGCCACGAAATGGCCTGCCTCGCGAACGACCTTCGCGAATTGAGCCAGCCCGTTGTGGCGGGTTTCTCGACGCATCCGCATTGGGATCACCTGCTCTGGCACGCCGGGCTCGGCGCGGCGCCTCGCTACGGCACGGCCCGCTGCGCGGCCACTGTCCGAGATCGGCTGTCGGACGCCGGTGCGAAGGCCCGCATCGCCGCCCACCTGATACCGCCGGACATCGTCGAGCAGGTACCGCTGGACCTGCTCGGCCTCATCACCGCCCTACCCGCCGACACCGCGCGGATTCCATGGGATGGCCCTCAAGTCCGGATCATCGAGCATCAAGCGCATGCACCGGGCCACGCGGCGCTGCTCATCGAAGAACGCGGCGTTCTCGTCGCCGGCGACATGCTCTCTGATGTCCTGATTCCGATGCTCGACTTGAACGGCACCGCTGACCCGATCGAGGACTACCTCGCAGCGCTGCGGCTGCTGGAAGGTGTGGCGGACGACGTCGATGTCCTCGTCCCCGGCCACGGGTCGATCGGCGGAGCTCATCAGGTACACGCACAGATCGACCAGGATCGGGCGTACGTGCTCGCCTTGCGTGAGGGCCATGTTCCCAGTGACCCGCGGGTCGGCCCATCGGCCAAGCCCGGCTGGGAGTGGGTAAGCGATGCGCACAACGGGCAAGCCCAGCGCCTCGCCCGACGAAGCGGGCGCGACGGGACGCCCGGCTAACTCGCGGTGGTGCCGGCCCAGCGATCCCGCGGCTTCGCCGAGGGACAGCGACCGGTCCAGCCACGCGGCCCGCTTCTCGATCACCGGCCGCACCTGCCCGGGAGTCAAGGCGTCGATGTCCGCCAGTGCGTACAGGTCATAGGAGCGGCCCTTCTTCCCGAACACGTCGGCCACGGCCAGGTGGCCCGCCTCGGCGAGGGTGCTGATGTCGGCGGGCTCGAGGTCCAGGCCAAGGCGCTCGCCGAGCCGATCCGCGCACCGGCCGGCGCCGATCGGGTGCTCGGCCGCAAGGCCGCCAACCTTTGCGACGGTCGAACGGCCCCCAGCCGTGCTGGGGGCCGTTCGACGCATTCGAAGAGCGGGAGGTCAGACGCCGAACGCCGCCGGGTAGCGGATGACGCCGCTCGGGACCGGCCGTTCAGGGTCGAGGGCGAGCGCCATCATGTACTTGTCCTCGACGTCGAAGGGCGGGCGGATGCCGTATCCGGAGGCCGGGGTGAAGCCGAAGCGCGGGTAGTACTCGGCGTGGCCGAGCACGACCACCAGGTTCTCGCCCTGCTCGCGGGCGGCGCGCAAAGCGGCGCGGATGGCGGCGGAACCCGCGCCCCGCCGCTGATGTTCGGGCCTGACGGCGCACGGGCCCAAGGCGAGGGCGGGTGAGTCGCCGACGTAGCAGCGGGTGAGCAGCGCGTATCCGGCGAGATCGCCGCCGGGGGCCTCTGCCAGCCAGGACAGGCCGGGCAGCCACGCCTGCGGGTCGGCCCGCAGCGCCTCGACGAGGTCGGCCTCGTGCGGGCTGGGGAAGGCGGCAAGGTTGATGTCGCGGATGGCGGCGACGTCGCCGGCGCTCTCGGGACGGGTGGCCCAGGAAGGGGTCATGGTCGGGTTCATCTCCTTGTTCTTCTGCGGATGCAGGACATAGCCGGTGTACTGGTAGTCCGCGCCGTGCTCGCGGCGCATGGTGATCTCTTGCAGGGTGGCCGCGACCGCCTCGCGCATCCCGGGTACGGCCAGGTCTGCCGCGTGGGCGCGCTGTGACAGCGGCGTGTAGTACTCCTCAAACCAGTCGCGGTCGGGGAGTGGATGCAGCGCGGCGACGGCATACCCTGCGGCGTGCGCCGCGGCGATGTTGCGCTCTCGGGTGCGCAGCGGATAGGCCTGATCCCAGAACGCGCGGGCTTCGGCGGATGGGGAGTCGGTGCTCCATTCGCATTCGGTGACGACCAGCCGGCCACCTGGGGCGAGCAGTCGCCGCCAGGAGCGCAGCGCGGTGTCGAAGCCGATGATGTACGCGGATCCTTCGGCGCAGATCAGGTCGAAGCTCTCGTCCGGGAAGGGCAGGAGCGGAGAGCGGCCCGGCCCGCAGCCGATGTCCAGCACGCGCGGGCGCGGCGCCGGCGGCTCGGCCGGGGACAGCAGGTCGCGGGTGGTCGCGTCGGAGCCGGACCCTTGACGTGCCAGGTTGTCGTGCAGGGCGAAGAATGCCGCCACTGTGGGGTCGCTGATCGGGTCGTGCGGGCTTTCGGGCATGGTGGTGCGGGCTTCTGGTGGACGATGAGCGGTCGGGGAGGTCGGTGGGACGCGGCCGGTCATGGCTGCTGGTCCCGGAACCTGTAGGTGGCGCGCAGGTGACTGGTGATGGCCTTCTGCCGGTTGACGCGCTCGTCGCGGAGCCGGGCATCGGTACGTGAGGCCGCCCAGGCGTTCTCCCGTTGCAGCTTGTGGTAGCTGCGCAGGCGACGTTCGGGCAGCTCACCCGCCCTGATGGCGGCCTGGACCGCACATCCTGGCTCGGTGTCGTGGGCGCAATCGCCGAAGCGGCAATACGCGGCGAGGTCTTCGATCTCGGCGAAGACCTGCTCCAGGCCGTCGGCGGCGTCGTGCAGGCTGATCCCGCGCAGGCCGGGCGTGTCGATGAGGACCCCGCCGCCGGGCAGGGGGACCAGCTCGCGGCGGACGGTGGTGTGGCGGCCCTTGCCGTCCTGCGCGCGTACCGTGCCGGTGGCCAGCAGCTCCCCGCCGAGCAGCGTGTTGCCGAGGCTGGACTTGCCCGCACCCGAGGGGCCGAGCAACACGGTGGTGCCGTGCAGCAGCGCGGCCAGCGCGTCGATGTTGTGACCCGTGGCGACGCTGGTGACCAGGATCTCCACGCCGGGTGCCAGCGCGCCGGCCTCGGCGTGGACGGCCTCGGGATCGGTGGCCAGGTCCGCCTTGGTCAAGACGATCACCGGCTGCGCCCCGCTCTCCCAGGCCAGGGCGAGCAGCCGCTCCAGCTTGGCCGCGTCCAGGGGCGTGGCCAGGGACAGGGCGATGACGACCGTGTCGACGTTGGCGGCGAGCACCTGCCCGTGGGAGGACCTGGACGCCGACGAGCGCACGATCGCGCTGTGCCGCGGCAGCAGCGCCACCAGGTGCGGTTCGGCGCCCGGGCGCAGCGCGGCCCAGTCGCCGGTGCAGGGCGTCAGGAGCGGGTCGGGTGGGTGCGGCGCGGCGAACGTGGCCCGCATCGGGCCCGACGTGGTGATCGCCGTGCACAGGCCGCGATCGACCCAGGAGATCCGGGCCGGCACGAGGCCCGCTTCGTGATGTTCGGTGAAGGTTTGGTCGAGTGCGTCGGTCCACCCATACCGGGACAGGCCGGATGGATCGGTGTACGTGTGTGGCAACGTGAGACCCTTGCGGAGAAGGGGCCCCGACGAGACGCGGGCATCACCCCGCCTGGCGAGCCGGGTGGCTCAAGGCTGGGGGAAGAAGTGGGTCAGACCGGGGCCCGGGACGTGAGGTTGGTCCGGGCGCTGCGCATGGCAGCGGTCTTCACCGCGGTCATCAAACCTCACCTCCCTCCCACGCCGATCCAATACCGAACGAGCGGCAGCCTAGCACCGCGACCAGGGGCAGTTGTACCACTGCCGTTCCCGCTCTTGTCGGCCCCCCACTCGGGCCCGCGTCACCAGCCGCAAAGTAACGCTGTGTGACTATTCCGGTCCCACCCCTTTGGGAGCGTAACGGCCTGGCTGTGCGGCGGTGGCGTGCCAGACACTGCCGGCCGAACAGCCGCGCGCGAACGCGCTCGCCCGCCGGTTGGCCCGCGATGCCCTCGTGCCCGGCCTGACCGCCGCCGCACGGGTCCTGACGTCACCGTTCCTCACTGGTTTTGCCCTCAGGTACGTGGTTCCCGCCGTGCCGGGGCAGGGGCCATCGGGGCGAGGCCGAGGTCCGCGAGCGCGGCCGCGCCGCGCTCGGCATGGTCGCCACCGGCGAGCACCATGGTCCGTGCGGACTGGTAGCGGCAGCCGGCGGCGTCGAACGCGTCCGCCGTGGCGAGCAGCGCCTCCCGGTCGCCGTGGAGCAGGGCCTCGGCTCGCTCCACGATGGCGCCGGCGACCGGGTTGCCGGCCACGACGGTCCGGGCCTCGGCCAGACGGTCGCGAGCGTCGGGGCTCCCGGCGAGCACGGTGGCCTCGGCGCGCAGCGCGACATACCAGTGGTGCCAGATCCAGGTGACCCACTTCCACACCTGTCTGGCCTCGGGGGCCATCCGCTCCAGCGCCTCCGGCGCCTGCCCGCGGTGAAGCAGGAGCATCGCGTCGAAAACCGCACCGTAGCCGTAGGTGCGGTCCGGTGGGGTGCCGAGCTGATTCAGGACCTCCTGCCATTCGCGCTGGGCGTCGTGGTCGTCGCGGAGGCCGTGGATCATCGCCACCGCGGCCACCGCCGGGCCGAGGTACGACCGGGTGGGGCTGCCCGCCTGCCGCCACGCGTCCAGGAGCCGGACGCTTCCGGTGAGTACCTCGTCGACGTTGCCCGCCAGCGCGTCGGCCATCAGCGGAGCGCGGTGACCGACCTCCGCCAGTGACGGATGCTCGGTCAGCCGGCGTGCCCATCGGACGGCGCCCGGCACGTCTCCGGCACCAAGGGCGGCCTCGACGACCATACCGAGCGCGTCGATCAGCTCCTGGGTGCCGGCCGGCGAGACCGGCAGGGACGACAGGATCGTGATCCGGCGCCGGGACATGGCGGCGGTGGCGAACGTGTCGTCGGCCCAGATGTGAGCGCAGGTGAGCGCGTCGAGTGCGGCCGACTCGGCGATCGGGTCGCCGGTCCGGCGGGCGAGCTCGACCGCCCGCTCGGCGCGCGCGATCGTCTCCGGCACGGCGTTGCCGGACGGGCCCTGGACGGCACCGAACGCGTCGGTGAGCACCGCGGCCTCGGCCAGTGCCACCGCGGCCCGCGCGGCCGGATCGTCGCCGGCCGGTTCCCGCGCCTCGGCGATCAGCGCGAGCGCCTCCTCCCGGGACGGGACCCGCACGAACGTGGCCGAGAACCGGAACGCGATGGTGGCGGCGGTCGCCAGGTCGGCGGCGGCGCCGGCGGGGTCGCCGGACATGCGGGCGGCGTCCGCGGCCGCGCGGCGGAGGCGGTACATGTCGTCGCCGATCGTCCGGCAGCCGGCCACGGCCGCGGCCTGCCGGAGCATCGATGCGGTGGCGGCGGGGTCCGTCGCGAGCTCGGCCGCCTGCTCATAACGCCGCTGGGACTCGCCGGTCAGGTTGCGGGTGAAGGTCAGCTCCGCCAGGTGCCGGGCCAGCTCGTACGCGTCCGCGCGCTGCTCCGGCCGGTCGGCCGCCCACGCCAGGGCCGCGCGCAGGTCGTCCGCCACCAGGTCCAACCGGGCCCGCCAGTCCTTTCGTACCACTGCCAGACCGGCGGCCTCGGCCAGGCACCAGCGAAGGTGCCGGGATCGGGCGTCGACCAGCTCACCCGCCTCGGCGAGCCGCTCCGTCCCGTACTGGCGGATGGTCTCCAGCGCCCGGTACTCCGTACCGCCCGAAGACGCCGTCACCACCAGCAGGCTCTGTTCGGCGAGCCGGGCCAGTCCGTCGGCGACGAGACCTTCCTCGACCATGCCGTCCCCGACCATGCCGTCCTCGGACCTGGCCACCTCCGCCGCCGCGGCAGCGGTGAACGGCGCAGCGAACACCGAGATCCGGCGCAACAGCGCCCGGTTGCCCGGCTCCAGCAGGGCGTGGCTCCAGTCCAGCGCCGCCCGCACCGATCGGTGCCGTTCATCGGCGCGGGAGCCGCCGGTGAGCATCCGCAGCGGGTGGGATAGGGCGGCGGTGATGCCGTCGAGCCCGAGCGTGGGATACCGGGCGGCGGCCAGCTCGATCGCCAGCGCCATTCCATCCAGCCGCTCACAGATGGAGGCGATCTGGTCGTGCAGCGGAGGATCCAGCGGCCAGCCGACCGCCGCCGCCCCCTCCATGAACAACGCGACCGCGTCCGAGCCGCCGTCGACGGCCAGCGACAGCGGCGGGACCGCATACACCCGTTCGAACGGCACCATCAGCCGTGCCCGGCTGGTCACCAGCACCGTCAATCGAGGGCACCTCGCGAGCAGTCGTTCAAGAAACAGCGCCACCCCGTGCACCACTTGCTCGCAGTTGTCCAGCACCAGCAGCGCATGACGGTCGGCCAGCGCGGTGACCAGGGACTCCGTCATGGCGCGGCCGGGCTGCTCACCGAGGCCGAGCGCCCCGGCGACCGTGGCCGCGATCATGTCTGGATCGGTGACCGGGACGAGGTCGACGAACCACACCCCGTCGGCGTACTCGCCGGCCGTCTCCGCGGCCACCGCCAGCGCGAGCCGGGTCTTGCCCACTCCACCGGGACCGACCGCGGTCACCTGGCGGTACGCCTTGATCATCTCGGTCAGCTCGGTCCGCTCGCTCACCCGGCCGATGAACGAGGTCAGTGGGGCCGGCAGGACCGGTGCCGAATGAGAGGGAGCGGCGTCGGCCGACATATGCGCGCGCCGGGCGAGCGCCCGCCGATCCGGCACCTCCAGCTTGCGCAGCAGGGAGGAGACGTGACTCTCCACGGTACGCACCGAGATGCTCAGCCGTGCCGCGATCTCGGCGTTGCTGAGATGGGCTCCGACCAGTTCCAGCACCCCGGCTTCCCGAGGCGAGATCTCCACTCCTGTCACCACTGCCCCAGTTTGGCGCATCCCCTCCGCACCCCATCGTGCTGTCGATCCGTGGCCGAATCCGTGGCCGAATCCGTGGCCGATTCCGTGGTCGCCACGGATGTGGACCGGGCAGGCCGGGAGAAATGCTGTGAACACGCGAACGGCGGGTCGATGCGACCCACGACTACAGGAGTGACCATGACCGGCTCTTCCACCCAGGGAATCAAGACCGTGCTGCACCCCGTGTCCGACCTGGCGAGGGCCAAGGCCGTGTATACGGCCCTGCTCGGTGTCCCGCCGCAGGCCGACTCGTCCTACTACGTCGGCTACGAGGCCGAGGGCCAGCACATCGGGCTGGTGCCGGGCGGTGGACCGCAGGGCATGACCTCGCCGGTGGCCTACTGGCATGTGCCCGACATCGAGGCGAAGCTGGCCGAGCTGATCGCCGCGGGGGCCACGGTGAAGGAGGCGGCGCACGAGGTCGGTGGCGGCCGCCTGGTGGCCACCGTCACCGATCCCGACGGCAACGTGCTCGGCCTCCTGCAGGACCGGTGAGCGCAGGCCTGCCCCTGCCGTATCCGCCGTGGAGCGGCGGCCGACAAGACGACGAACCCACCCCCCGAAAGGACCTGCCATGACCTCCTTCGAATCCGTCACCCTCGAAGTTCCCGACCCCACGGCCGCGGAGGCCTTTTACGAAGCCTTCGGTCTGGGCCCGTACGTGAAGGTGCGCGCCTCGGACGCGCCGACGACCGGCTTCCGCGGGTTCGCGCTGTCACTCGTGGTGTCCCAGCCGGGCAACGTCGACGCCTTCATCGCGGCCGCCCTCGACGCCGGCGCGACGACGCTGAAGCCGGCCACGAAGGGGTTCTGGGGCTACGGCGGCGTCGTACGCGCCCCGGACGGGACGATCTACAAGATCGCGACCTCGAACAAGAAGGACACCGGCCCCGCCGCCCGGCACATCGATCAGGTCGCGCTCCTCTTGGGAGTGGCGGACGTCAAGGCGAGCAGGCGGTTCTACGCCGACCGCGGCCTGGCCGTGGCGAAGAGCTTCGGCGGCAAGTACGTCGAGTTCGACACCCTGTCGTCGGCCGTCACGCTGGCGCTCTACCCGCGCCGTGCCCTCGCCAAGGACACCTGCGTCTCCCAGGAGGGCGCCGGATCACACCGGATCGTGATCGGCACCGATGCCGGGCCCTTCACCGACCCGGACGGGTTCGTATGGGAGGCCGCATCCGTCTGAGTCCTCGACCGGGCCGGTCTCGGCCAGGGCCCGTGCGAAGGCGCGTACCCGGGCGGTCTCGTGGTCGCGATGCCAGACCAGCCCCAGGGTGGAGTCCCGGAGACCGGTCACCGGAACGAAGGTCAGCGCGCGGCGGCCGTGATACTCCGCGGTGGGCCCGCACAGCAGCATCCCGCCCCGGCCCGCCGCGACCAGTGTGAGCCCTTCCTGCAGCGTGCCGACCCTCGGACCGGCACCGATCGGACGTCCCCGCGGAGTGACGGCGGGCGCGACGGCGGCACGCCAGTAGGCCGGCGCCGGCCTGTCCACTCCGATCAGCTCGCACCCGGCCAGCTCCTCCGCCTGCACGAAGGAGCGGCCCGCGAAGGCATGGCCCGTCGAGACCGCGAGCGTCTGCGGCTGCCGCGAGAAGACCGCGCCCACCACCAGGTCGTCCTCCAGGACCGGCGTCAGGACGACCGCCAGGTCCGCCTCACCCCGCCGCAGGGCACCGAACGGGTCGCGCAGCGGCACCTCTACCAACTCCGCCGCGCAGCGGGGGTGCCGCCGCCCGAACAGGGCAACCGCGCTCATCACGTGGTCGTTGGCGGCGCCCTGGAAGCCGATGCGCAGTGAGCCGTCCACATCGCGGGCGCTCGCGCGCGCGTCCTCGACAGCGGCGCGCAGGCCGTCGTACGCGGGTCGCAGTCCTGCCAGGAAGCGCTCACCGAGTGGGGTGAGCCGGACCCGGCGGCTGGTGCGCTCGACCAGCCGGGCGCCGATCCGGCTCTCCAGCGCGCGCAGCAGCTGGCTGACCCTGCTCTGTGAGATGTACAGCCGTTCCCCCGTACGCCCGAAGTGCAACTCCTCGGCGAGCACGAGGAAACACTCCAGCTCGCGCATCTCCAGGCCGCTCATAGCCGGGCCGCCTCTCTTCTCGCGACATCACGATCAGGGCCCCGGACGCCGGACCGGTCATCGATGAGCCCGGCTGATCGAAGGATGAGAGAACGACCGTTGTTCCCGGTGAGCCTCCCCGATTGCCTGGAGCGATGACGGACACATTACGAGACGCCTCCCCCGGGAGATCGGCGCTGCGCGGATGGGCGGGCGTCTGCGCCGTGGCCGCCGCCACGTTCACGGTCGTGACCTCCGAGATGCTGCCGGTGGGAATGCTCACCCCGATCGGCCGGACGTTGCAGATCAGCGAGGGGACGGCCGGGCTGACGTTGACGGTCACCGGGCTGGTGGCCGCGGCGTCGGCGCCGCTGATCACCCCCGCCGCCGGACGGCTGGACCGGCGGGTGCTGCTGTGGGCGCTGATGCTGCTGCTCGCCGTGGGCGACCTCATGGCCGCGATGGCAGGCGATTTCATCCTCATGATGGCGGGACGGGTGCTGATCGGCCTGGCCATGGGCGGAGTCTGGCCGGTCGCCGCGTCGCTGGCGCCCCGGCTGCTGCCCGCGAAGTCGGCGGGGACCGGCGCCGCGCTCGTCTTCAGCGGAGTCGCCGTCGCGTCGGTCCTCGGCGTCCCGGCCGGAACGTATCTGGGCCAGGTCGCGGGGTGGCGTACGGCGTTCGCGGCGGCCGGGCTGGCGGCGGTGGCCGTGGCCTTCGTGCTGGCGGCCCTGCTGCCCCGGTTGCCCGCCGAGCGGGCGGTGCGTCTGGGCGCACTGGCGCGGCTGGCGGGGGAGCGGGACGTCCGCACGGGCCTGGTCGCGACGGCGCTGCTGGTCACCGGGCACTTCGCCGCCTACACCTATGTCCGGCCGGTGCTTGAGCGGATCTCGAGCGTGGACGGCGGTCTGATCGGCACGCTGCTGCTCGTCTACGGCTTGGCGGGCGTCGCCGGCAACTTCGCTGGCGGTGCGGGGGCGGCGCGGTCGCCGCGCAGGACGCTGCCGATCATCTGTGCGGCACTCGCGGCCGCCGTCCTGCTCTTCCCGGAACTCGGCCGTTCGCCGGCGTCCGGCGCGGCGTTGCTGGTGGTGTGGGGCCTGGCATACGGGGGCGTGTCGGTGACCACGCAGGCGTGGCTGTCGGCCGCCGCGCGCCAGGCCCGTGAGGCGGCGTCGGCCCTGTTCGTCGGGGTGTTCAACGCCGCGATCGCGTTCGGGGCGCTGGTGGGCGGACGTACGGCGGAGGTGCTGGGGATCGCGCCGGTCATGTGGGTGGCCGGTGCGCTGGCCGCGGCGGCCCTGCTCACCGTCCTGCCCAGGCCGGGGACGACGGCGCGCCGCGGGTGAGCGGGCCGGCGGTTGGATTCGTGTGAGTGCGGCTTGACGATTTCCACGCAGACGTGCGATCCTGATAGCGGGATAGAGGTTGACAATTCAGATATGTGTGGACATTCGTTTGCATTTTGTTTTATGCTGCCCCTCTGCGCTCGCCTTCGGCATCCCACTCCTTCATATCGGCTGAGCTGTCGTCTGGCGTGCGTGTAGTCAGTCCGTGAGCCCTCGGAAGGACATCTGTTGGCAGCCTCGCCCCACGCTTTCGCCGTACCCCCCGGTCCTCGCCGCGTCTCTTTCGCGCGCATCGAGGAGCCGCTCGAAGTGCCCGACCTTCTCGCCCTGCAGACCGAGTCCTTCGACTGGCTGGTGGGCAACGAGAGATGGAAGGGCCGGGTTGAGGCGGCTCGCCAGGCCGGGCGCAAGGACGTCCCGGCCCAGTCGGGTCTCGAAGAGATCTTCGAGGAGATCAGTCCCATTGAGGACTTCTCCGGAACCATGTCCCTGTCGTTCCGGGATCACAGGTTCGAGCCGCCCAAGTACTCAGTCGATGAGTGTAAAGACAAGGACATGACCTACTCCGCCCCGATGTTCGTCACGGCGGAGTTCATCAATAACACCACAGGTGAGATCAAGAGCCAGACGGTGTTCATGGGCGACTTCCCGCTCATGACGTCGAAGGGCACCTTCATCGTCAACGGCACCGAGCGTGTCGTGGTCTCCCAGCTCGTCCGGTCGCCGGGCGTCTATTTCGAGCGCAGCATCGACAAGACGTCGGACAAGGAGCTCTACGGCGGCAAGGTCATCCCCTCCAGGGGTGCCTGGCTGGAGTTCGAGATCGACAAGCGTGACAGTGTCGGCGTGCGGGTCGACCGCAAGCGCAAGCAGCCCGTCACGGTGCTGCTGAAGGCGCTCGGCTGGACCAGCGACCAGATTCTGGAGCGTTTCGGTCAGTACGAGTCGATGCGGGCGACCCTGGAGAAGGACCACACCTCCGGCCAGGACGACGCGCTGCTGGACATCTACCGCAAGCTGCGTCCGGGCGAGCCGCCGACCAAGGAGTCGGCGCAGGCGCTGCTGGAGAACCTGTACTTCAACCCGAAGCGCTACGACCTGGCCAAGGTCGGCCGTTACAAGATCAACAAGAAGCTGGGCGTCCAGTCCGACATCACCCAGGGCACGCTGACCGACGAGGACGTCGTGTCCACCATCGAGTACATCGTCCGGCTGCACGCCGGTGAGGAGACGATGGGCCCGGACGGCTCGGTGGTCGTCGAGACCGACGACATCGACCACTTCGGCAACCGCCGTCTGCGCAGTGTCGGCGAGCTGATCCAGAACCAGGTCCGCCTGGGCCTGGCCCGCATGGAGCGCGTCGTCCGCGAGCGTATGACCACGCAGGACGTCGAGGCGATCACGCCGCAGACCCTGATCAACATCCGCCCGGTCGTGGCGTCGATCAAGGAGTTCTTCGGCACCTCGCAGCTGTCGCAGTTCATGGACCACATCAACCCGCTGGCCGCCCTGACCCAGAAGCGGCGTCTGAACGCGCTGGGCCCGGGTGGTCTGTCGCGTGAGCGGGCCGGCTTCGAGGTCCGCGACGTGCACCCGTCGCACTACGGCCGGATGTGTCCGATCGAGTCGCCGGAAGGCCCGAACATCGGTCTGATCGGCTCGCTGGCCTCCTACGGGCGGGTCAACGCCTTCGGCTTCGTCGAGACGCCCTATCGGAGGGTCGTCGACGGCAAGGTGACCGACGAGATCGACTACCTGACCGCCGACGAGGAGGACCGGTACGTCAAGGCGCAGGCCAACACGGCCCTCAATCTCGATGGCTCGTTCGCCGAGCCTCGCGTCCTGGTGCGCACCAAGGGTGGTGAGACCGAGCTCGCGCGTGCCGAGGAGGTCGACTACATCGATGTGTCGCCGCGTCAGATGGTGTCGGTGGCGACCGCGATGATTCCGTTCCTGGAGCACGACGACGCCAACCGCGCGCTCATGGGTTCGAACATGCAGCGTCAGTCGGTGCCTTTGCTGAAGAGTGAGGCTCCGCTGGTCGGCACCGGCATGGAGTATCGTGCCGCGACCGACGCCGGTGACGTCATCACGGCCGAGAAGGCCGGTGTGGTGGAGGAGGTCTCGGCCGACTACGTCACGGTGATGAACGACGACGGCACGCGGACGACGTATCGGGTGGCGAAGTTCAAGCGGTCGAACCAGGGCACCTGCTTCAACCAGAAGCCGATCGTGGCCGAGGGCGACCGGGTCGAGCGGGGTCAGGTCGTCGCCGACGGTCCGTGCACCGACAACGGTGAGATGGCGCTCGGTAAGAACCTGCTGGTGGCGTTCATGCCGTGGGAGGGTCACAACTACGAGGACGCGATCATCCTGTCCCAGCGTCTGGTGCAGGACGACGTGCTGTCGTCGATCCACATCGAGGAGCACGAGGTCGACGCCCGCGACACCAAGCTGGGCCCCGAGGAGATCACGCGGGACATCCCGAACGCCTCCGAGGACGCTCTGGCCGATCTGGACGAGCGTGGCATCATCCGGATCGGTGCCGAGGTGGTGACCGGTGACATCCTGGTGGGCAAGGTCACTCCCAAGGGTGAGACGGAGCTGACTCCTGAGGAGCGGCTGCTGCGTGCGATCTTCGGTGAGAAGGCGCGTGAGGTCCGTGACACCTCGTTGAAGGTGCCGCACGGTGAGTCCGGCAAGGTCATCGGGGTGCGGGTGTTCAGCCGTGAGGAGGGCGACGAGCTTCCTCCGGGTGTCAACGAGCTGGTCCGTGTCTATGTGGCGCAGAAGCGAAAGATCACCGATGGTGACAAGCTCGCCGGCCGTCACGGCAACAAGGGCGTCATCTCCAAGATCCTGCCGGTGGAGGACATGCCGTTCCTGGAGGACGGCACGCCGGTCGACATCGTGCTCAACCCGCTGGGCGTGCCCGGCCGGATGAACGTCGGCCAGGTGCTGGAGACACATCTCGGCTGGATCGCCGCCCAGGGCTGGGACATCAGCGGGGTGGAGGAGGCCTGGGCCGAGCGGCTACGCGACAAGGACATGGACCGGGTCGAGCCCTGGACCAACGTCGCCACCCCGGTGTTCGACGGCGCCGGCGAACAGGAGATCATCGGTCTTCTGGGCAGCACCCTCGTCGATCGCGACGGCGACCGGATCGTGATGCCCAGTGGCAAGGCGCGGCTGTTCGACGGCCGCTCCGGGGAGCCGTTCCCGCACCCGATCGCGGTGGGTTACATCTACATCCTGAAGCTGCTGCACCTGGTCGACGACAAGATCCACGCTCGCTCGACCGGCCCGTACTCGATGATCACCCAGCAGCCGCTGGGTGGTAAGGCGCAGTTCGGCGGCCAGCGCTTCGGCGAGATGGAGGTGTGGGCGCTGGAGGCCTACGGCGCGGCCTACGCGCTGCAGGAGCTCCTGACGATCAAGTCCGACGACGTGCAGGGCCGAGTGAAGGTCTACGAGGCCATCGTCAAGGGCGAGAACATCCCCGAGGCGGGCATTCCCGAGTCCTTCAAGGTCCTCATCAAGGAGATGCAGTCACTCTGTCTGAACGTCGAGGTTCTCTCCAGCGACGGCATGTCGATCGAGATGAGGGACACCAACGAGGACGTCTTCCGCGCGGCGGAGGAGCTCGGCATCGACCTGTCCCGGCGTCCCCACGAGGGCACGATGACCGTCGACGACATCTGAGGAACGACTGATCCGGTCAGCGGGCGGCGCCGGGGACGCGGAGCCGGTCGACGGCTTCGCGGCGGCGCCGCTCGGGCCGCCGGTCGTAGCGTGCGGTGGTGGCGGGGGAGGCGTGGCCCACCAGGGCCTGGGCGGTGGCGAGGTCGACCCCGGCGTCGAGCAGTTCGCCGATGAACGTGCGCCGGAAGTCGTGGGGCGTACGGGGGGACGCCCCGGCGGCGGCAAGGCGCCGGGAGACGATGTCGGCGATGGCCTGGCCGGTCATGTGGGCCAGTCGCAGCCGCCCACCCTTGTTGATGGGGCAGAACAGGGGGCCCGTCTTGCGGCCGCGTACGGCGAGCCAGAGGTCGAGGCGTTCGACGGCCTCCGCGGTCAGGTAGACCAGTCGTTCCTTGTCGCCCTTGCCGCGTACCCGCAGGGAGCGCGCGTGGGGATCGAAGTCGGCCAGGGTGAGCCCGGCGATCTCGGCGCGGCGGCAGCCGGTGGAGTAGAGCGCCGCCAGCATCGCGCCGTCGCGGCGGCCGGCGGGGGAGTGGTCGTCGTCGCACACCTCAAGGGTGGCCGCCAGCGCCTCGGTCTCGACGTGCCGTCCGGCCGGGACGCGAGTGTGCTTGTAGGCGGGCAGGTCGGCGGCGCGCTGGAAGTCCTCGCCGCTCATCAGGCCGAGCCGCCACGCCTCCTTCAGCACGCGGCGCAGGGCGACCAGGTGCTTGTTGACGTGGGCGGGCGACCAGCCCTGCTCCCGCATCAGCGTGCGCAGGCGGATCGTGTGCTCGTAGCGGAGGAGTTCCCAGGGCTGACCGGCGCCGGTCGCCTCCGGGTCGCCGGTGATGAGGCGGGCGATGCGGTCGAGGCAGCCCTTCATCGTGCGCTTGGACTCGGGGCTCTGCAGCGCGTCGAGATACACCTGGTAGGGGTCGCGCTCTGGCCGTGCGGGGGTGCTCCGCTCGGGGACGGCGGGGGTGTTCATCGCCTTGATCCTACTATGAATCTACATTGTAAAGGCGCCGGGTGGGTTTCAAGATCATTTTCGCCGTCGACCAAAAACCTCCACGACAATACGAGGGCCATGCGAATCGGGATTCTCGGGCCGTTGCGGGTGACCGACGCCCACATCAGGGGTGCGCGCCTGCGCGTGCTGCTGATCCGGCTCGCTCTGGAGCCCGGCAAAGTGGTCACCGCCGAGCGACTTGTCGACGACCTCTGGGAGGAGCCGCCGGCGAACCCGGTGGCGGCGCTGCACTCCCTGGTTTCGCGGCTGCGCCGTGAGCTGCACAAGGGACTGCCGAGTGTCGTGGTGTCGCATCCGGCCGGTTACCTGCTCGACGTCCCGCCGCGGGAGATCGACGCCGCCGAGTTCGAACACCTGGTGCGCGCGGGCCGGGCCGAGCGCGATCCCCGGCGCGCCGCCGCCTTCCTGCGGTCAGCCCTGTCGCTCTGGCGCGGTGCGGCGCTCGCCGACGCGGCGGGCCTGCCGTTCGCACGGGTGGCGGCGGCGCGCCTGGAGGAGCTGCGCCTTTCGGCGCTGGAGTCCCGGGTGACGGCCGATCTCGCCGTGGCAGACGCGACGGCCGGCGGAGCCCTGGTGGCGGAGCTGGAGGAGATCGTCGCCGCGCACCCGCTGCGCGAGCCGTTCCACGCCCTGCTGATGCGAGCGCTGTGCGCGGCGGGGCGGCGCGGGGACGCGCTGGAGGCGTTCGAACGCGTCAGGCGGCGGCTGGCGGACGAACTGGGCGTCGATCCGGGGCAGGAACTGCGCGCGGCGCACCTGGAGGCGCTGCGCGACCCGCCCGCACCGCCGGCCTCGCCGGAACGGACCGTACGGGGGAACGTGCCGGCACCGGTGACGAGCCTGGTCGGGCGGCGCGACGACGTGGCACGGGTGCGGAGCCTGCTGTCGGCCGCGCGGCTGGTCACGCTGACCGGGCCGGGTGGCGCGGGCAAGACCAGGCTGGCGGTGGAGGTCGCGGGCGGGCTCGCCGCCGCTTCGGGTGTCTGGCTGGTCGAGCTGGCCGCTGCCGGGGATCCGGCGGAGGTGGCCGCCGCCGTCCGCGCGACCGTGCCCCCGACCGTGCCCCCGGCCGCGCCGGAGCCGGACGGGGACATCGTCGAGCGGACGGCGGCGTCGCCGCTCGACGCGCTGGTGGAGGCGCTGGCAGGCCGGGAGCTCGTGCTCGTGCTCGACAACTGCGAGCACGTGGTGGACGGGGCCGCGGCGGTGGCGGAGCGGTTGCTGGCGGGGGTGCCGGGGCTGCGGATCCTGGCCACCAGCCGGGAGCCGCTGGACGTTCCCGGCGAGCACCTCCATCCGGTGCGGCCGCTGGCGCTGCCCGGCGACGGGGTGGCCGCGGCACAGGCACTGGAGTTCCCCGCGGTGACGCTGTTCGCGGAGCGGGCGTCGGCGGCGCGGCCGGGGTTCGCCGTGGACGATTCTGTGGTGGCCGACGTGGTCGCCGTGTGCCGGGAGCTGGACGGCCTGCCGCTTGCGATCGAGCTTGCGGCGGCCCGGCTGCGGTCGTTCACGGTGCGGCAGCTCGCGGAGGCGGTGGGGGAACGGCTGACGCTGCGCGGCAGCCGTACGGCGGGGCCGCGGCACCGGACGCTGCGGGCGGTGATCGACTGGAGCTGGGGTCTGCTGTCGCCGGAGGAACGCGTGGCGTTGCGCCGGTTGTCGGTGTTCGCGGGCGGGGCGACGGCGGAGGCGGCGCTGCGGGTGTGCGGGGCAGACCTGGAGACGGTGGCTGGTCTGGTGGACAGGTCGCTGGTCGTGGTGGTCGAGCCGGACGGGCTCGCGGACCGGGCGGCGCGGGTGCGTTACCGGCTGCTGGAGACCGTCCGGGCGTACGCGGCCGAGCGGCTGGAGGAGGCGGGCGAGGCGCGGGCCGTACGCGACCGGCATCTGGGCTTCTTCCTCGCGTCGGCGGAGGAGTCGGAGCCGGGGTTGCGTACGGCCGATCAGCTTCGCCTGCTGGCGATGCTGGACGCCGAGCGGGGAAATCTCGACGCGGCGCTGGGCCACGCCGTACGGACCGGGCAGGAACGGCCGGCGCTGCGGCTGTTCACGGCCAGGTTGTGGGCGTGGACGGTGCGAGGACGCGGCGACGAGGCGGCCGGGTGGGCGCGGGCGATCCGGGCGGCGCTGGGTGAGGACGCGCCGCCCGGGCTGGAGCTGCCGCACATGGTGTGCGTGCTGCTGGCGTCCGACGGGCCGTACGCGCCGCCGGAGGCGCTGCGGGTGGTCGAGGAGTCGGGTCATCCCGTGGCGTTGTGGGCCTGGATCGCGGGGGTCAGGCCCGCGGGCGGGGCGGTGGAGCACTGGCGCAGGGCGCTCGCGGCGATGCGGGCGTTCGAAGATCACGAGGAGCCGTGGGCGCGGGCGACGGCGCTGCTGATGGGCGGGATCGGGGAGTTCGAGTACGGCAGGGCGGGGGCGCGGGCGGCCGAGGCGTGGTTGCGTGAGGCGCTGGCGGGCTACCGCGCGCTGGGGGAGCGGTGGGGGCTGTCCCTGACGCTGTACTGGCTGTCGTTGGCGGCGGAGAACCGGGGTGACGCGGGGGAGGCGCTGACGCTGCTGGAGGAGGCGGCGGAGCTGGCGGGGCTGATCGGAGGGATGGAGGCGGTTCCCGTTCCGTTGATGCTGCGGGTGCGACTTGCCCAGTTGCGTGCCCGTACGGGTGACCTGGCGGGGGCGGAACTGGAGCTGGCGCACGCCGGCGAGGTGGCCGGCCGTACGGGGGATCGGCTGGCGTCGGCGCGGGTGCGGCAGGCCGCCGGGGAGGTGGCGCGGCGGCGGGGGGTGTTCGGCGAGGCGGAGGGCCTGCTGGTGGAGGCGCTGGAGCTGGTCGGCGGGCAGGCGGGCGTGCCCGCGCAGTTCCTGGCCACGGTCCATGCCGAGCTGGCCCGGGTGCGGGCGGAGCGCGGTGACCGCCAGGCGGCGTGGCGGTCGCTGCGCTCGGCGCTGGAGTGGTCGGGGCGCGCGGGTGACGAGACGGTGCGGGCGATGGTGCTGGAGGCGGTGGCGGAGTGGTGCGCCGGGGGCGGAGACCTGTCGCGTGCCGCGCTGCTCGCGGGTGCGGCGCGCACGCTGCGGGGCTTGGAGGGTACGTCGCGCGTCCGGAGCGGTCGCTGAGGTTCGTCAGGGCAGTTGCGCGCGGACCCATTGGGGGGCGGGATTGACGTGCGGCTTGCCCGCCACGACCACGGTCGGCACCGTCTCGTCGCCGCCGGTGGCGGCCCTGACCGCCGCGGCGCCGTCCGGGTCGCTCCAGATGTCGACCCAGTGCAGCCGGTAGGCGTGGCGGCCGAGCCGCATGCGCAGCCGCAGGCAGTAGCGGCAGCCGGGGCGCCAGTAGACGATGGGGCGGCCGTCGGCCTCGCTGCGGCGCAGCGCCTCCGCCGCGCTCACGGATCTCGGGAAGACGAGGGGGGACAGCAGGACGGCGGCCAACAGGAACAGCAGGAGCAGCGTGACGGCGGCGACCGGCAACCCCTTGGTGACCTGCCGGACCGCCGCGGCGATCCCGACGGCCACGAAGAGGATCGGCAGCATCCATCGGCGCAGCATGGCGATCACGCTAGCGCACCGGCCCGGAGTGCCGGCGGTCGAGGCGGTGGTAGCGGCGGCTCGCGGGTCAGGGCCGCGTCCGTCCGATTTTTTCCCGGCTTGATCTGAGCGGTTACGATCGATTGCGGCAGCGTCGTTCCAAGAGGCGGGTGGATTGTCCGGTGGCGCAGAGGGCGACCGTCTACGACGTCGCTGCGCGGGCGGGCGTGTCCATCGCGACGGTGTCTTACACGTTCCGCCAGCCGGACAGGACCTCGTCGATCATCTGATCGGCTACCACGGCTATCGATCTCTCGCGTTCCTGGGTGAGCTGGCCGCCCCCGACATCGGCGCGCGTTTCAAGGGATTCCAGGTCGCGCTGGCCGCGCATGGGCTGCCGGTTCCCGAGGAGCCTTTCGACACCACGGTGCTCACCCAGGACAGTCTGCGGTCGTTGCGGGACGCCATCGCATCTGGCGACCTGCCCGACGCGCTGGTGTGCGCCACCGATCAGCTCGCGCTCACCGTGCTCGATCTTCTGGCGCGGCACGACATCCGGGTGCCGCGGGATGTCGCGGTCACGGGCTTCGACGGCATCATCGCCGGTCGGCTCTCGAATCCCACGCTGACCACGGTCCGTCAGCCGTTCGCGTCGATGGGGCGCCTGGCGGTGCGTATTCTGACCGACACCGCCGCGGGGCTCGGCCATCCGAAGTCGTACGTGCTGCCGACGCGGGTGGTCATCGGCGGCAGCTGCGGCTGTCTGTGACGGGGGTTGAGCAGCAATGGAACGGCCAGTGGCGTTAGCGAGGCGTCGGGGCGCGGCTTACCGCCACTCGCCGGTGCAATCCGGATGGAACGGCGAATAGGCGGGGATCTTGTAACGGTTTGATCGCTGTAGGTGATACCTCTGCCAGTTGGCCCTACTTTGCGGGCATGCCGGTGGAGTTCTTGACGGATGATGAGGCTGCTGCGTACGGGCGGTTCGCGGGGCCGCCGTCGCGGGCGGATCTGGAGCGGGTGTTCTTCCTCGATGACGAGGACCGGGCGCAGGTCGCGCAGCGGCGCGGTCAGCACATGAGGCTCGGGTTCGCGCTCCAGCTGGTGACGGCGCGGTGGCTGGGGACGTTCCTTGAGGACCCGCTGGATGTGCCGGGTGCGGTGCTGGAGTTCGTGGCCGAGTAGCTGAAGGTCGAAGACCTCTCGCAGGTGAAGCGGTACGCCGAGCGGCGCGAGACGCCGTTCGATCACCAGCGGGACATCCGGCGGGCATATGGGTGGAAGGACGTCACCGACGTTGACGGCGAGTTCGCGGCGTGGGTGGCGGCCCGTTCCTGGACGTCGGGCGACGGACCGAAGGCGATCTTCACCGACGGGATCGGGTGGCTGCGGGAGCGGAAGGTGCTACTGCCGGGCGTGACGACGCCGGCCCGGCTGGTGGCGAAGGTCCGGGACGACACGACCAAGCGGCTGTGGGGTGTGCTGGAGGGGCTGCTGACGGTCGGGCAGCGGTATGTCCTGGACCAGCTGATGGAGGTGCCGGCGGGGACGCGGGTGTCGGATCTGGAGCGGTGGCGCAAGGGCGTGCCGCCCCGGGCGTCCGGTCCGACGATCACCAAGGCGCTGGAGCAGGTGTCGGAGATCGAGGGCCTGGAGCTTGCGGACCTGGGCGCCGAGGCGCTGGTGCCGCCGCGCCGACTGGGGGAGCTCGCCAAGTACGGGATGCGGGCGGATGCCTCCGCGCTGCGCCGCCATCCGGACGGCCGCCGACTGGCCACGCTGCTGGCCACGGTCCGGCACCTGGAGGGCAAGTCGGTCGACGACACCTTGGAGCCGCTGGACCTGCTGATGGCGACCGAGTTGGTGAACAAGGCGCAGAACGCCTCCAACCAAGGAGAAGGTCCGCAAGCACCCGAAGCTGGCGAAGTCCGCGGCCAGGGCTGGCGGTCGCGGTGGAGGCGTTGTTCGCCTCCGACGGCTGGGGCGGCCCGGAGGAGGAGCCGCGGGTGGCGGAGGTGTGAGAGGCGATCGAGACGGTCATGTCCCGCGCCGAGCTGCGCGCCGCGCTGGTGGTTGTGAACGAGAACGCGCCGCCGGCCGACGCCGCCGACCCTGACGACTGGCGGACCGGGCTGCTGGGCCGGTACACCACGGTGTCGGGGTTCTTGAAGATGCTGCCTGAGGTGATCACTTTCGGCGCGAACGAGGTCATGTCCTGGGTGCCGGAACTCGCGACCGCGTTCACCGCGGTGTCGGGCGGCCGGTCCCGGCTGAAGGACCTACCGGTCTCGATCGCGGCCTGCCTGACGGCCCACTCGCTCAACGTCGGATATCGGCCGATCGCCAAGAAGGGCGTCGAGGCCTTGGAGCGGTCGCGGTTGTCGCACGTCTACCAGAACTACTTCCGGCCCGAGACGTTGAGCTTGGCGAACGCGCCGCTGGTCGACAAGCAGGCCGGGCTGCCGCTCGCCCAGGCGTGGGGCGGCGGCCTGGTCGCCGCGGTCGACGGGATGCGGTTCGTCGTCCCGGTCCCCGCCGCGTTCGCCCGCCCCAACCGCAAGTACTTCGGCTCCAAACGCGGCATGACCTGGCTGAACGCTATGAACGACCGCGGCATGGGCCGCGGCGCGAAGGTCGTCGGGAACGATCCGCGACTCGCTGCACATGGTCGACGTCATCTTCGGCCTGGAGGGCGGCGACCTTCCCGAGATCGTCGTCTCCGACACCGGCTCCTACAGCGACCTGGTGTTCGGGTTGCTGGAGCTGCTGGGCATCTCCTACCGGCCGGCCCTGGCCGACCTGCCCGACCAGAAGGGTTGGCGGATCAGCTCGTCCGCCGACTACGGTCCCTTGAACACCTTCGCCCGGGGCAAGATCGACCTGCGGAAGATCCGCCGGAACTGGGAAGACATCCTCCGGGTCGTCGCTTCGATCTGCACCGGCACGGTGCGGGCCTATGACGTCGTCACCATGCTCCAGCGCGACAGCCACCTCACCGCGCTCGGCGAGGCGATCGCTCCTACGGACGGATCTTCAAGACCCTGCACATCCTCCAGTTCATCGACGTGGATGAGACCTACCGCCGCGACATCAAGGACATCCGCAACCTCCAGGAGAACCGCCGCTCCCTCGCCCGGAAGATCTGCCACGACAAGAAGGGCGAGCTCTACCACCGCTACGAGCGCGGCCTGGAGAATCAGCTCCGCGCCCTCGGTCTCGTCCTCAACTGCGTCACCCTCTGGACGACCGTCTACCTGGATGCCGCCGTGCGTCAGCTCGAAGCCCAGGGCTATCCGGTCCGGGAGGAGGACATGGCCCGGCTGTCCCCGTTCGTCCACTCCCACCTCGGTGTCCACGGCACCTACACCTTTGCCCTGCCCGAGCTGGCCCCCGGCGCCATCCGCGACCTGCGCGACCCCGACGCCGCCGAAGACGACGACGAGATCTGAAGCGATACGTTGCTATCTCGCGGCGTGTGGTGCGTGACAGCGCCGTACAGGTTGATCGCAGGCAGTCTCCCTACAAGATCGCTGATGGAGGGTTCTACGTGGCCGTTTCGATCCGAAGTGCGAAGTTGGAAGATGTTTCCGCGCTCGTCGAGCTACGCATGGCGAACGCGGAGCATCACGTTGGGCTTGGCCCGTCCGTCCATCGCCGACCGGACGTCGATGTGGTGCGCGGCTACTTCGAGAGTCGTCTGCGCGACGGGCAGGATGACCTGCTACTCCTGGCCGAGGTGGATGGTGAGGCAGCGGGTATGGCAGAGGTCGTCCTGCGATCGGCGCCTCCCGACCATCAGATCCTGATTCCTCGCCGCACTGCGGAGGTCCACACTGTGGTTCTTGACCGCCATCGCGGTCGAGGCGTCGGTCGGGCATTGCTGGCCGCGGCTGAGCAGACTGCCAGGGACCGCGGCGTCGAGTTCCTCCTTGCGGTGGTCTTCGCGCCGAACGAGGACGCCGTCGGCTTCTACTCTTCGGCCGGATTTGGTAGCCACGGGCTGCTGCTCGGCAAGGGACTGGGCGCGGGCTGATCAGCGCCATGGCGTTCGCCTCAGCCGGTTAGGTCCAGGCCCTGCAGCACGGGTGGCGAATTCTCATCTGAAGTGGCGAGGAATAGTCCCGATGCATCGAACGCGGAGTATCGGGCTGCCTGGGACCGGATGAGAACTTTGAGGCGATCTATCTGGACGAGCAGGGTGACCCCTCCCGCCGCCTGGCGGCTACTTCCAGGCGTGGTTTTGAGTTCCGGCGCCAAATGTCGCTTAGTTCGGGCGCCAGCGAGGTCTCGCCGCTCTCGATGTTCGTGAGTTTCGGCGCCACGCCGGTTGCGACGGCCGCGCCAGGAGTCGAACGGATCTCCGCTCACGCATAGTGACGAACCAAGGGAGGCCGGCCGCGCGTCGTCTGCGGCAGATCCGGGCACTCCGCCCACGGCAATGCGACAGGATCAGCAGCATTTGATGACACGTACCTGATGTCCGGCTATCCGAGGACGTCGAGCTGAACACGGTGGGTGGCCTGACTTGGTCTGCGGGCGGATCGATCGTCAGTGACGACGGCAGCAGCCAGCTTGACCAGGTGCAAGATCAGGCCGTCCGCGATTCTCGAGTAGGTGCATCACTGCGCCGTCGGCAGGGTCGGGTGGTCGGTGGGATAGATGCCGATCGCGAATCCGTACATGGTTTCGCCGGACCTCGGCATCCGGTCGAACTCATCAACCAGTTCCGCCATCTGGTCCCAGAACTGAGAGGCCTGATCCTGCGAGATGCGCGCATGCCGGATGAAGCCCCAGAGCTTTCCCTGCTCGAACGCCTTCGCGGACTCGCGTGCAGCCACCTCGAAGTCGTTGAAGTCGCCCGGCATCTGTTCGCCAGCGGGTGACGGCTCCGCTGCCACGTGGAACATGCGCGCGGTGCGCCCGTAGAAGCGCTCCTCGATCGCCCGCACCTTCCGCGTGCGCACCACCTGGAGCAGGCCGTTCCGTGTAAGCACGTCCACGTGGTGCGCGACAGTGCTCTTGGGGCGCTCGACTGCCTCCGCTAACTCGGTCACGGTCGCGGCCCGCTCGTGGAGGAGCTGCAGGATCATCGTGCGGAGCGGGTGCCCGATGGCCTTCACCTGGTCCGGTCTGGTCAGCGCCATCCGATCGGCTAGCTCGTAGTCCGGGTGGTTGTCTGCCATGGCGTAACAGACTAGCATCGCGGAACGTTCCGGAAATTTCGATCGTTCGCAAGGAATTCAACGCCGTGACCGACGTGCTGCTTTACCACCACATCCAAGGCCTGACCGACGGGGTCCGGAGCTTCGCCGACAGCCTGCGACAGGCCGGGCACACCGTGCACACGCCGGACCTGTTCGACGGCCGCACGTTCGGCAGCATCGAGGAGGGGTTCGGATTCGCTCGAGAATTGGGGCTCAACGCGATCCGGGAGCGCGGCGCCGCCGAGGCCGACGAACTCGGCCCCGGGCTCGTCTACGCCGGATTCTCCTTCGGCGTGACGATCGCCCAGCGGCTCGCGCAGACCCGACCCGGTGCCCGCGGGGCACTCCTCATGGACTCCTGCCTCCCGGTCGCGGAATTCGGAGAGACGTGGCCCGAGGGCGTGCCGGTGCAGATCCACGGCAAGGAGGGCGACGAGTTCTTCGACGAGGACCTGCCGGCCGCACGCGAGCTCGCCGGCTCCACGGCGGCCGCCGAGCTATTCGTCTATGCCGGCGACGAGCACCTCTTCGCCGACTCCTCGCTCGACGCGTACGACCCTGAGGCGTCCGCGCTGCTAATGGAGCGGGTGCGGGCATTTCTCGCCTCCGTCTGACCATCGCGGCCCAACTGATATGGAGTGAGGTCCTGTCAAGGGCAGGGTCCCGAGGGATCGGGGCAGGCGCCTCGTGCTTCGTCGTCCTGCGCCTGGTGAGCGTGTCGTTCGCGACGCGCGAAGAAAGTTGGGAACAGCTGCGATTCGCGCTGCGTGACCTCGACGCGATCGAATCGCTCGCCCATCTGTCAGCACCGACAAGCAGAACACCCAGCGGCAGCACGACGCCCTCGACCCCATCTGCTGGAAGGTCTTCGAGGAGAAGACCAGCGGCAAGCTCGCCACCGACGATCGCCCCGACCTGTTGAACGCGCTGTCCTATATCCGCGACGGCGACCTGCTGACCGTCCAGGAGGTCGACCGGCTCGGCCGCAACCTCCTGGAAGGGCTGATCGTCCTCAACGATCTGTTCCAGCGCGGCGTCGGCGTCAAGGTGCTGGAGGGCATCGCCGCCGGCGAGCACACCGAACGGTCCCTGATCCTCGACCTGGCCCTGGCCCTGGCCGAGGACCGTCGCCGCGACATCGTTCGCAAGACCAAGAACGGCCTGGAAGCCGCCCGCGAGCGCGGCCGGGTCGGGGGCCGCCGACCCGTGGTCGACGACGACAAGCGCGCCGCCATCCTTGTCCGCCACGCACGCGGCGAATCCATCCGCACCATCGCCGCCGGCGTCAAGGTCTCCGTCGGCGTCGTCCACAAGACCCTCACAACCGCCCGGACCGAGACCGAGACCGCCGCGGCCGCCGCGAACAACCCCCGCTGACCAGCACCTCATCGGCTGACCGGGGCTCTACCAGCCATCCCACGACCACCCGCATCAGAACGGCCAGTCACGATAAGAGGCGTCCACCGGGCTCCTTAACGTCACTGGCCGTTCGGTTGCTGCTCAAGCCCCGTAGCAGTCATCACCGGCGCCAGCCGCGGCATCGGGCAGGCGATCGCAATTCGCCTGGGTCGGCTCGGCGCAAGCGTCGTCGTCAATTACTCGCGGGACTCATCAGGCGCCGCCGAAACGGTCGCGGCAATCAAGGCCGCGGGCTCCCGGGCGATCGACATCCGCGCCGACGTGTCAAATCCTGCCGAGATCGAGGCGCTCTTCGACGCGGCGTGGAGCCGGTTCGGCGGCCTCGACATCGTCGTGGCGAACGCCGGCATCGACGAGGGCCTCGGCCGGTGCTGTCACGGAGGCTGATTACGACCGCATGTTCAACGTCAATGCCAAAGGCGCGTTCTTCACGCTGCAGCAGGCAGCACGCAAGGTCAATAGCGGCGGCTCGATCGTGTACATCGGCTCCGGTGCCACGCTACGGCCGGTCCCTGGCTTCGGTCTCTACGCCTCGTCGCTCGCGGCCTGTTCAGGGGACGTCGCCCCTGATTGCGAGGATGTTTGCCGGGACGTTGGCGTTCCGCTTTGGGGTCCCGTAGCCCATCCGCTTCTCTACGGCAACGGTAAATTTGTAGTGCCCGGGGTATGACGTTAGCAACCGCTGTCCAATATCAGGCGGAAACTTCAGAGTCGGAGTTGATGCATGGTGGAACGACGTATGTCGGTTGCGACGCACTGGGGTAGTTATATCGCCGTAGTCGATTCCGGCCGGCTGGTGCGAATCGAGCCGAGGCACGATGACCCCGTTCCATCGCCGATTGGCTCCGGAATGGTGACAGCCGCCGACGATAGCGCTCGCGTGTTGCGCCCCGCGGTGCGCAAGGGCTGGCTGAACGGCGAGCCGCGCGCCCACGACACGGCCAGAGGTACGGACGCCTTCGTGGAGGTGAGCTGGGACGATGCGATCACGTTGGTGAGCGATGAACTCCGTCGAGTTCGTTCACAGCACGGAGACAGCGCGGTGTTCGGCGGGTCCTACGGCTGGGCGAGTGCGGGCAGGTTTCACCACGCGCAGGGTCAACTCCACCGGTTCCTGGCGCTGGGAGGGGGATACACCGACTCTCGCAACACCTACAGCACCGCGGCGTTGGAGGTCATCCTCCCTCATGTGATCGGCGGCCATCCGTGGAGCTACCAGTCCCGGATGCCGATGTGGGGTGAGATAGCCGAGAACTGTGAGCTTGTGGTGGCGTTTGGAGGGCTTGCCCTTAAGAACAGCCAGATCAACCCTGGTGGGCTGGCCAGGCACCAGACGCAGAACCTGCAACGCCAGTGCCGTGAGGCTGGGGTGCGGTTCGTGAACATCAGCCCCATCCGCAGCGATACCGCCGGCTTCCTCGACGCCGAATGGTTGCCCGTCATCCCCAACACCGACACCGCCGCGATGCTCGGCATCGCACACACGATGCTGGTCAACGGGTGGCACGATGAGGACTTCCTTCGCCGGTGCTGCGTCGGGTTCGATCGCTTCGCCTCCTACCTGGTCGGCGAGCTCGATGGCATCCCGAAGGATGCTGCCTGGGCAGCGAAGATCACGGGCATCAGCCGCGACGCGATCACCGACCTCGCTGGCCGCCTCACCACCCAGCGTTCTCTCATCATGGTCAACTACGCGGTGCAACGGGCAGACCATGGTGAACAACCGATCTGGATGTCTGTCGTACTGGCCGCCATGGCGGGCTCGATGGGTCGGCCTGGCTGCGGCTGGGGCGCAGGGTACGCGACGATGGACGCGACAGGCGTTGCCCCAGACCGCCCCTTCGTGGGGACGATACCCGAGGTGTCCAACCCTCTTCCGGATTTCATCCCAGTGGCAAGGATCGCCGATGCCCTGCTGCATCCGGGCAAGACCATCGACTACGACGGCCAGCGCCTCACGTTGCCCGAGCTTCGCCTGATCTACTGGTGTGGAGGGAACCCGTTCCACCACCACCAAGATCTTCATCGGTTGGCGCGCGCCTGGCAGACCCCTGACACGGTGGTGGTTCACGAAGCCTGGTGGAACACCACGGCCAAGTTCGCGGACATCGTGCTGCCCGTCGCCACCAGCCTGGAGCGCGACGACTTCGCCGCCGGATTTTCGGACCCCCACATCGTCGCGATGCCGAAGGTTCGCGAGCCGGCGGGCGAGTCGCGCACCGATCACCACATCTTCGCCGCCTTGGCCTCCCAGCTCGGGTACGAGCGGGAGTTCACGGAGTCGCGCTCCGAGACCGAGTGGGTCCGACACCTTTACGAGCAGACGAGGGCCAAGCTCGGCGGCGATGCCGCCTTGCCGAGCTTCGACGACTTCTGGCGCAGCTCCACCGCTGAGCTGCCGGCGGCGACCGGACCGTTCCCCGGCAGTTTCGAGGACCTCCGCTCAGATCCGCGGCGTTTCCCCCTACTGACGCCGTCGGGCCGGATCGAGATCTTCTCCGAGGAGATCGACTCGTTCGGCTACGACGACTGCGCCGGGCATCCGAAGTGGTTTGAACCAGTGGAGTGGCTTCGTGCCGATCTGTCGGACCGATTCCCGCTGCACCTGATCTCGAATCAGCCGGCCTCACGCTTGCACAGTCAGTACGACAACGGTGGCCGCAGTCTCAGTTCAAAGATCGGTGGTCGTGAGCCCGTGACGATGAATCCGTTGGACGCTGCGTCGCGCGGCATCGAGAGCGGCATGATCGTGCGCGTCTACAACGATCGAGGTAGCTGTCTCGCGGGCGCGGTCCTGTCGGACGATGTCATGCCGGGCGTCGTGCAACTGTCCACAGGGGCGTGGTGGGATCCGGTCCAGCCAGGCCTGAACGGAACGTTGGACCGCCACGGTAATCCGAACGTTCTCACCGCGGATCGGCCGTGCTCGCGCCTGTCCCAAGGACCGAGTGCTCTCAGTGCGCTGGTCGACGTTGAGCGCTACGACAGCCCCCTTCCCGATGTGCTCGCCTTTTCACCCCCAAGCCTTGAGCATTGAGACTGGAGGAGGTCGTCAGCGGGAGCGTCGGCGTGCTGCCGGATCGTGTTCGGCGGTGATAGGCGGAGGTCTCCTCGCCCAGGCGAACGTAGCGGCCGAGGCTGGCCAGGTGCTGGTGGCGGCTCTTGGCCTGCAATTCCGGCGCGGTGCGCCCGGCCTGGGCCAGATGTTGGAGCGCGCTGTGGCGCAGCTGGTGCAGCGTCCAGCCCTGGCCGTGCGGGTCGAGCTCGGCGGAAGCGGTCTTAAACAGGTACTCGGCGCGCGGATAGGACAGCCGGCCCCGGCCGGTGACCGGGCAGATGTCGGCGGCCGCAGGCGCGCGTGGCCCGGAGACGGGAGCGCGCCGGTCGGCGAGGAAGACCGGCCCCGTGGTGCGGCCGTTCAGCAGGCGCGGCAGCAGCCGGGCGGTGGCGGTGGCCCCAGTGCACGTATTCGATGGCGCCGCCCTTGGAGCGGACGCGGGCGCGGCGGAACTCGGTGTCGAGGTCATCGACGTTGAGGGACAAGATCTCTTCGGCTCGGCCGGTCGTACAGGAGACGCCACAGGAGTCGTTCCCGCAGCGGGTGGCGGCCGTCGATGAACAGTTTCTCCAGCCGGACGAGGGGGATGGCGCGGTCGCCGCGGTGGGCGGTCTTGCGCCGGCTCAGGCGGCGGGCCGGGTTGGTGGCCAGGAGGTCCTGGCGCTGGGCCCAGGTGGTGAAGGAGACCAGAGCGGACAGGTGCCGGTTCCAGGTGGCGGCCGCGGCGAGATGCCAGCGCTCCATCACCGTCGCGTACTGCTCGGGAGTCAACTCCACGACGGGGTGGCCCGGGCCGGTGACGGTGGTCAGGCGAGTGAGGGTGTCGGCTTAGCCGGAGCGGGTGGTGGCGGTGGTCAGGGAGGCCAGGGTGTCTAGGTTACTCATGCCTCACCACCACGCCACATCGCACTGAGTATCTCTTGCGTTACTGTCGGCTAGCGTCCTGGCGCTGATCATCCGATCCCCGCGAAACGGCGAAGGCGAGGTGGTAAAGGTTGCATCCAACTCCGCATGAACAGGAACGTCCGATGACCGGCCGGGCCGTACTGACGCCCTGGTCGGTCCGCCGTCCTGGTCACAGCTCTGGCCCCGGACGCCCTGCAACGGGACCGTCTCCTGGAGGAGGCGTACCTCATGCCGTGAATCCGTGTCGCCGGTCACCGCGCCCTCACCCACATGACGTCTCGCGGAACGTAACTGCATGATTTCTTTCGGATGCGGCTCAGTGATGATCCTCAAACAGGAAGGAACCACACCATGTCGGACTCGTTCGCAGCTCACGCAGACATGACCACTCTTCAAGATCGCAAGTACCGCCAGTGGTTCAGGGGCGCCGACGTCGACGGCGACGGGGTCATCACCCGGCAGGACGTCCTGCTGATGGCCGAGCGCTACATCGCCGCTCGTGCCGCGTCACAGTCCCCGACCGCCCATCGCCTCACCCAGGAGCTGGACGCGTTCTGGACTCACGTGATCGCCCCGATGGATCAGGACGGCGACGGGAAGATCGACCTGCGAGAGATGACCGAAGGGTTTCGGCGGGCCCTGACTGACCCCGGCCTGTACCCGCAGCAAATCCAGCTGGTGGCCGACTGCTATTTCGACCTCATCGATCTCGATGGCAACGACAAGATCGACCAAGAGGAGTTCCAGCAGATCTTCGGCCTGGCCGGCAACATCTCCTTCGAGCACTGCGCCGAGGTTTTCACAGCCCTGGACCTGGACGGCTCAGGCGCGCTGGATCGCGCCGAGTTCCACCAGGCGCTCGCGGAGTATTTCTACGGCAACGACCCGGACGCCCCCGCCAACCACCTGTTCGGCAGAGTCGCGGACTGACGGCCCCTTGCCGTGCGGGCGAGGGCGTCAGGGCCGTGTTCCAGGAGCACGGGGCGGGGTCCCGGCTGCGGGTCCGGGGCGGGGGGCTGAGGAACAACAGACCGAAAACCGGCGGCAAGCCCCTTGCCGCAGATAACAGGGTCACTTCGCGCACTCTCAGCCCGGCGTAACCGCAGCTCAGCGTGACCGATGCCGCAGCTATCAGGGTGTTATCCGTGGGGAGACTTCAAGGCCGCTCCGGCCCCGGCGACCCGTCAGATCGGCAGCGCAGCGCGCACCATGCTCAGCATCGCGCGCTCGGCCGCCTCCTCCTCGTCTTGGTCCACGTTGACGCTGTCCCGCCCTCGGGTTGCACAGCAGGTACACCGGCCGAGGGCCGTGCCGGCCGGCCCTGATGAACGCCTCTTCCAGGACGGTGAAGTCGATGCGGCCGTCCTCGCCCAACGGGGCCTCCTGGACGCGCCGTCCGGTGTGCTGCACGAAGTGGTAGAAAGGCGGGTAGACGGGGCAGTTGAGGACCACCGCGTCGGTCGGGGCGGAGAGCACGTCCAGGAGTTCCACCACGCCCCGCATGACGTCCGGCATCATCGCGGTGCGCTCCACGGCGACGCCGTCCCAGCCCCACCGGCGGCGGGCGAAGCCGGCGAGGGCCTCGGCATAGGCGGTGCCGATCGGGTAGCCGGTGTCGCCGAGCGCGACCGCATCGGTGCTCGCCCGGGCCACCGGCTCGGCGAGCGGCACATCCATCTCCGCGACGGACAACGGCAGCACGTCACCGGGGTAGGCGCGTCTTCTCACTCGTCCGCAGCCGGAGCCGGTCGAGGGGGACCTGCCGCAAAGGGTTCACCGGGCCGGAGAAACCACCGTTCGTGCCGTTCATGCCGCAAAAGGGTATGCGGTCTGCCCGGCCAAGTGTTTGCTTTTTCTCGCTGGCTGCTGGGCTTTGGTGGGAGAAGCTTGCTCATGGATGGCATCGACCGCGTGATTCTTGCGCAGCTCCAGAGGGACGGGCGGCAGACGACGTCGACCGCCTCATGTCCACCCTCGTCATGAAACGCGTCATCGCCCCCCGCCCCCTGCCCCTGTAACAGCCCACGAGGTCCGCTCTCCGCCCACGGCCGCTGTCGAGGTGTCAGCGGTCGAGGCGGCGATAGCGGCGGACCGACAGCGGGAGGAAGACCGCGATGAGCAGCAGCGGCCAGGCCAGGGCCATGACCGCGGCGTGCTCGGCGATCCAGGTGGTGCCGCCCGCTCCGGGGTTGCCGAACAGGGCGCGGGTGGCGGCCATGGTGGCCGACAGGGGGTTCCACTCGGCGACGGCGGCGAGCCAGCCCGGCATGGTGCCGGTCCAGGCGAAGGCGCTGGACAGGAAGCCGACGGGCCAGACGAGGATCTGGACGGCCATGACGGCTTCCGGGCCGTTGAGGGCCAGCCCGAGGTAGATGCCGACCCACAGGAACGCGAAGCGCAGCAGCAACAGCAGTCCGACGGCGAGGGCGGCGCGGGCGGGGCCTTCGTGCCAGCGCCACCCCACGGCCAGGCCGCAGGCGATCATGACGAGGAGGCCGAGGACGGTGTTGAGCATGTCCGCGACGCTGCGGCCGAGGACGACGGCGGAGGAGGCGATGGGCAGGGAGCGGAAGCGGTCGGTGACGCCCTTGGCGGCGTCGCGGGCGACGGCGGTGAAGGTGGCTTCGATGCCGAAGAGCATGGTCATGGCGTACATGCCGGGCATGAGGTATTCGCGGTAGTCGCCGCCGCCCGGTATGGCCATGCCACCGCCGAACAGGTAGCCGAACATCAGCACGATCATGACGGGGAACAGCAGGCCCGCCACGACCTGGCCGGGTTTGCGGGCCCAGTGGCTGAGGTCGCGCAGGGTGACGGTCCAGCCGTCGGCCAGGGCCCAGCGCAGCCGCGCGGCCGCGGTGCGGGGGATCTCGGGTGTGGTGACGGTCATGCCGCGGCTTCCCTTTCTGCACTGTCGTCCGTGCCAGTCAGGTGGAGGAAGACCTCGTCCAGGGTGGGTCGTCGTACGGCGATGTCCGCCACGGCGATCCCCGCGGCGTCCAGGGCGCGCAGGACCTCGGGGAGCGCGGCGGACCGGTCGCGTACGGGTGCGCTGACGCGGCGGGAGTCGGCGTCCACGTCGACGGCGGTGCCGCCTGGGGAGCCCGTCACCCGGCCGGCGATCGCGGCGGCGGCGGGCAGGTCGGCGGTGTGGCGCACGACGACGTCGAGGCGGTCGCCGCCGAGCGCGGACTTCAGCTCGTCGGGGCTGCCCTCGGCGACGATGCGGCCGGCGTCGACGACCGAGACGCGGGAGGCCAGCTGGTCGGCCTCCTCCAGGTATTGAGTGGTGAGGAGCACGGTGGTGCCCGCGGCGACGAGGGTGCGGACGGCGTCCCACACCTCGGTGCGGCCGCGCGGGTCCAGCCCGGTGGTGGGCTCGTCGAGGAACAGCACCGGCGGGGAGCAGATCATGCCGACCGCCAGGTCGAGGCGGCGGCGCATGCCGCCGGAGTAGTGCCCGACGGGCTTGGTCCCGGTGTCGGAGAGGCCGAACCGGGCGAGCAGTTCGTCGGCGCGGGCACGGGCCGCGGCCGGGCGCAGGTGATGGAGGCGGCCGAACATGACGAGGTTCTGCCTGCCGCTGAGCACCTCGTCCAGCGCGGCGTGCTGGCCGACCAGGCCGATGCTGCGGCGTACGTCGGCGGCCTGCCGTACGACGTCGAAGCCCGCGACGCGGGCGGTGCCGCCGTCGGGGCGCAGCAGCGTGGTGAGTATCCGGACGGCGGTGGTCTTGCCGGCGCCGTTCGGCCCGAGCAGGCCGTGCACCGTGCCCTCGCCGACGGCCAGGTCGACGCCGTCGAGGGCGGGGGTGTCCCCGTATCGCTTGCGTAGCCCTTCGGCCGCGACCGCGTAGGTCATGATGATTCCTCCAAGCTTCCGTACGGTGTACGGTACCTGTTACGGAATCAGGGTGTGCATAGAATTCGCAGGCGATGACGGAGTACAGCTCGCAGGGAGACCCGGCGCGGAGTCTGGCCCTGCTGTGGCGCACGGGTGAGCGGACCGGGCGCAAGGGCAAGCCGGAGATCGGGGTCGACCGGATCGTGCGCGCGGCGATCGACGTCGTCGACGCCGAGGGCCTGGCCGCGCTGTCCATGCGCAAGGTCGCCGAGCAGCTCGGCGTGGGGACGATGTCCCTCTACACCTACGTCCCCGGCAAGTCCGAGCTGATCGACGTCATGCTCGACACCGCGTACGGCGAACTGCCCGCGCCCGCCGAGGTGCCGGGCGGCTGGCGGGGCAGGCTGGAGCTGATCGCGCGGGAGAACCTGGCGCTCTACCGGCGGCACCCGTGGATGCTGCAGGTGTCGACGGCCGCCCGGCCCCCGCTGGGCCCCAACCTCATCGCCAAGTACGACTACGAGTTGCGGGCGGTCGACGGCATCGGCCTGGACGACCTCGAGATGGACTCGGTCGTCACGCTGCTGAACGGCTACGTGAGCGGCGCGGCGCGGGGCGCGGTGGAGGCGGCGCAGGCGCCGGGGGCCACCGGCGTCACCGACGAGCAGTGGTGGTACGCGCACGCGCCCTACCTGGCCAAGGTGTTCGACCCCCGGCGTCACCCGGTCGCCGCCCGGGTGGGCGCGGCGGCGGGCGAGGCGTACAACGCGGCCTACGACCCCGACCAGGCCTTCGAGTTCGGCCTGCAGCGCGTGCTCGACGGCATCGAGGCGTTCGTCGCCGCCCGCACCGCCGGATAAGGCACCGTCCGAAGACGTGCCGGTCAAAGAGAGGCAGGGGGCGGCCGGCTGCTCCGGCGTTGAGCCAGTCGGCTCGCGCACCCACTCCTCGACATAGGCGTGTAGCTGTCCGTTGCCGGCCTCCCAGCCGTATCGGAACATGGCCTGGAGGCGGTCCTTCAGCGGCGAGAAGCCGGGGCCGTCCGGTCGTTGCCGACACGGGTGATGCGGGCGAGTGTGCCGATCTCCAGCGCGGTCCACAGCGCGCCGTCCGGGCCCAGGGCGATGCCGTGGGGCTCGCAGCCGGGGGTGGGCAGGTCGTGCACCTCGATGACTCCGTCGGTGATCAAGCCGACGCGATTGGCGCCCCACTCGGTGAACCACACGGTGCCGTTGGCGTCGGTGGTGATGGCATGTGGCCGGGCGGTGCGGTCGGGCAACGGGAACTCGGTGATCTGGCCGTCGGTGGTGATGCGCCCGACCTGGCCGGCGGCGATCTCGACGAACCACAAATCGCCGTCTTCGCCTGCGGTGATCCCCACCGGTGCGGCGGCCTCGGTCGGCAGGGGATGGAGGGCGACCGTGCCGTCGGTGCTGATCCTGCCGATCGCGTTGGCCTGGTTCAGGGTGAACCACATCGCGCCGTCGCCTCCGGCGGTGATCGCGGAGGGGAAGGCGCCGCTCACGGTGAGCGGAAACTCGGTGATCTGGCCGTCGGTGGTGATGCGGCCGATGCGGTCGGCTGTGGTCTCGGTGAACCACAGCGCGCCATCCGGTCCGGGAGCGATGCCGAACGGCCCGCAGCCGGCCGTGGGCAGGGTGAACTCGCCGATGGCGCCGTCGGTCGTGATCCGCCCGATGCGGTTCGCCTGGTATTCGGTGAACCACAGGGCACCGTCCGGTCCGGCGGCGATGATCGTCGGCCTGCAGGCCGGGTCGAGCTGATAAGTCGCCGGTTCGCCGCCGGGGACCAGCCTGCCGATCTGGCCGCTCTGGGCCAAGGTGAACCACAGCGCGCCGTCCGGACCCGTTGTGAGCGCGTACGGCCCGCCATCACGGCCGGTCACTGCGAATTCTTCGATGGAGATCTGAGTCAACGAACCTTCTCCTTGGATGTGGAGTGAATGGGTCGATGCCGGCCGTGGGTGCGCACCAGTGGCCGCGTGCGTGGCGCCCCGGAAACGGCGGCTTGGTTCCCACCGCGTGACGGTCGGTCAGATGACCGAGGCCGCAGCCCTGGCCTGAGACAGTGGAGGGAGGTGGGTTCGGAGCCGGTCAGCGCTCCACGTCGTCAGTGAGCAGGAACGCGGGCAGCGAACGGTCCCAGCCCGGCACGTTCAACGCGTTGAGCGCCGAGACGATGCGCTTCTCCTCGTAGACGAAGTGCGTCTCCATCAGCGCCGCCAGGCTGTCCATCTCGCGCCGGACTTCGGCCGGGTCGGCCTCCTCGTCCAGCCCGGCGACAAGCGCCTCGAGCCGTTGCAGGGAGTCCTCCACCAGCCGGTGGTCGCGGCGCAACTCCTCCAGCACCGGGCGCAGTTCGGGGAACTGCTCGGCGACTTCGGGGAACGCGCTGTCGTCCTCACCGGTGTGGTGCCGGGTCAGCGCCGAGCAGAAGGTCAGACAGTGGGCCCGCAGGTCGCGCAGTCGCGCACCGCCGACGAAATAGGCATCGACGTCTTCACGCAGCCCTGCCAGCTCCTCGCGGAGCCAGAGGTGTACGTCAATCAACTGGTTGCCGAACGCCAGCAGGCGCTGGTCAGATCTCACCAAAGGTCGTTTCCGTGAGTTCGGCGCCTCCATGCCCTCGGCGGTCTCTCTGCCGGGTACACCGCGACGCTGTCAAGATTTTTACCGACTTCGCAGAGAAACTGTCAAATTCGTCAGCCCAGGCCAGAGCGGCGTGTGATCCTCCCGGCCGATGTCCGGGAACGACCGCGGCCGCTCCATAAAGAGTCGGTAGGCCCGGCGGCGGATCCGCGCGTGCCTGCGTGACTCCGTCCTCTCGTCCGTGGAACCTGCCCTGGCGGAGATCCGCGCAGCGGCGCGGAGGGGACGGAGGCAGGGCGATGGCGACCACCGCGGGCGAGGCCCGGGCCGGTGTGACGCCGGTCAGTCTGCGGCTGCCGGGGATCGTGCTCGGGGTGGGACTCGGCGGGTTCGTCGACGGCATCCTGCTGCACCAGCTTCTGCAGTGGCATCACATGCTGAGCAGCACCAACAGCGACCGCATCGGGGTGAAGTACTACAACCCCCACACCGTCTCCGGGCTGGAGATGAACACGGTGTGGGACGGCGTCTTCCACGCCGTGTGCTGGCTCGCGGTGCTCATCGGCCTCGCGATCCTGTACTCCAGGGTCACCCGCGAACGGCGCCGGGTGTGGACCTCGCGGGTGCTGTGGGGCTGGGTCCTGGCCGGTTGGGGGATCTTCAACCTCGTCGAAGGCGTCCTGGACCACCACATCCTGGCCATCCACCACGTCCGCGGCGGTCCCTACCAGCTCTGGTGGGACATCGGTTTCCTCGTCCTGGGCGCGCTGCTGCTCGCCGGGGGCTACCTGCTCGCGCGCAGCGGGCGGTCCTTCGACCCCGCCGAGACCCCCGCACGATGAACCACGGAATGATGAACCAGGGCACGATGGATCACGGCACGATGGATCACGGCACGCACTTCGCGGGGTTGTCCGGGGTGCTGCCGGTCCTCGCCCTGCTCGTCTACCTGCACCTGGCCCGGCGGGCGCGCCGCCGCAACCCGGTTGCGGGCTGGAGCCGGTGGCGTACGGCGGGCTTCGCCACCGGGGTCGTCCTGTCGGCCGCGGCGCTCCTGCCGCCCGTCGCGCCCTTCGCCCACGCCGACTTCCGCGGCCACATGGTCCAGCACATGCTCATCGGCATGTACGCCCCGCTCGCATTGGTGCTGGGGGCCCCGGTCACCCTGCTGCTGCGGACCCTGCCCGTCGGCGGCGCGCGGCGGCTGAGCGCCGTCGTGCACAGCCGTCCCGGCCGGCTGCTGACCCATCCGGCGACCGCCCTGCTGCTGTCCACCGGCAGCCTCGTGGTGCTGTATTTCACCCCGCTCTACAGCGCCGTGACGGCCCAGCCCGCCGGGCACGGGCTGCTGCACGCGCACTTCCTGCTGTCGGGGTGCCTGTTCGCGCACGTCATCGCCGGTCCCGACCCCGCGCCCGCCCGGCCCGGCGTCCGGGCCCGTCTGGTCTACCTCGGCTGTGCCATCGCCGTGCACGCGGTCGTCGCGCAGCTGATGTACGGCGGATTCTGGGTGGAGATCCACGCGCCCATTCCCGAGGTCCAGGGCGGCGCGGAGATCATGTACTACGGCGGCGACATCGCCGAACTCCTCCTCGCCGCCGCTCTCGTCTCCACCTGGCGTCCCGAGCGCCGCATCCGCTCCGTCAGCGGCCGGGTCGTACGGGCCTGAAACACACCGGCCTGCCGCCGCGGTGCGGGGCAGGCCGGTTGCGGGGGGAGTGACGACCCTCAGGCGCGGGCGGCTATCCGCGTCAGGAGCGGCTGGACCAGGCGGGCCGCCAGGGGGCCGAAGGCCGCCAGGATCAGGACGTACGTCGCCGCCAGCGCGCCCAGGTCGGGATGGGCGCCTGCGGCCACCGCCAGCCCGGCGATGACGATGTTGAACTCGCCGCGGGGGATGAGCGCGATGCCGGCGCGGACCCGTCCGGCGCGGGCGATGCCGGCGCGGCGGGCGGCGTAGATGCCGGTCATCAGCTTGGTGATCATCGTCACGAGGGCCAGGCCCGCGGCCAGGCCGGCGGAGGGCAGGATCTTGGTGGGGTCGGTCTGCAGGCCGAAGAACACGAAGAAGACCGCGGCGAACAGGTCGCGCAGCGGCGCGAGCAGCGCCTGGGCGTCTTCGGCCAGCTCGCCCGACAGCGCGATCCCGACGAGGAACGCTCCGACGGCGGCCGACACCTGCAGCTGCTGGGCCAGCCCGGCCACCAGCAGCGCCAGCCCGACCACCTTGAGCACGAGCACTTCGGAGTTGGGGCTGGCGACGAACGCCTCGATGTAGCGGCCGAAGCGCAGCGCGACCAGCAGGACCACGCTCACCGCCACGAGGGCGATGGCCACGGTGATCGCCCCGGCGAGCAGGCTCAGGCCCGCCAGCATGGCGGTCAGGACCGGGAGGTAGACCGCCATCGTGAGGTCCTCGAACACCAGCAGCGACAGCACGACCGGGGTCTCCCGGTTGCCGATCCAGCCCAGGTCGGACAGGACCTTGGCGGTGATGCCCGAGGAGGTGGCGTAGGTGACGCCGGCCATGGCGACGGCGGCGACCGGTCCCCAGCCGAGGAGCAGCGCCAAGATCGCGCCGGGGGCGGCGTTGAGCACGAGGTCGACCAGGCCGGCGCGGGCGTTGCCCTTGAGGCTGGTCATCAGCTCGTCGGCGTTGTATTCCAGGCCGAGGGTGAGCAGCAGCAGGATGACGCCTAATTCGGCGCCGGTGGCGGTGAAGTCCTCGCTGGTGGCCAGCGGGAGGATGCCACCGGTGCCGAAGGCCAGGCCCGCGATGAGGTAGAGAGGGATGGGGGAGATGCCGACGCGCAGCGCCAGTGCTCCGAGGATGCCGAGTCCGAGGACGACGGCGCCGAATTCCAGGAAAAGTATGGCCGTATTGTGCACGCGCTGCCCTCAGCCGCTGGCGAAGATGTCGGCGACGGCGGCGGTGCTGTCCTCGCTGCCCACCACGACCACGATGTCCTCCCCGGCGAGGAGGAAGTCGGGGGCGGGGCTGGCGAACACGTGCCCGGCGCGGGCGACGGCCACGATGGAGGCTCCGGTGCGGGTGCGCACCTGCGCCTCGCCCATGGGCCGGCCGGCGTAGGGGGAGCCCGGCGAGATCGGCAGCTGGACGCTGACGAGTCCCTCGACCTCACGGTGCAGGGCGTTGAGCCGCTGGACGATCCGAGGGGCGCCGAGCAGCTCGACGAGCGCGTCCGCCTCCTCGTCGTTGAGTTTCACCGTCTCGCAGGCCCTATCGGGATCGTCGGGATCGTAGATCACCAGGTCGCGCCGCCCGGTGCGGTGGGAGACGACCCCGATCCGCCGTCCCGAGCGCGTGGTGAACTCGTGCCGCAATCCGATCCCCGGCAACACCGTCTGCTCGACATCCACGGCGCCGCTCCTCCGTTCTGATAAGCCAACACTTGCCCAGGAACCTACCAATAATGGACGTAGGTCTCATTTCCGCGGTCTTCGCAGGTGTCGTTGCGGGTATGACAAGCTGACGGCGTGGACGACGACCTCGAACACGCTCTCGTCTCGGTAGGGCCCCGGCTGCGCGCGTTGCGCCGGCAGCGCGAGACGACCCTGGCCGACCTGTCGGCGGCGACCGGCATCTCGGTGAGCACGCTGTCGCGGCTGGAGTCGGGTGCCCGCCGGCCGACCCTCGAACTGTTGCTGCCCCTGGCCAAGGCACACGGGGTCACGCTGGACGAGCTCGTCGACGCCCCGCAGACGGGGGATCCGCGCATTCACCTGCGGCCGGTCGTCCGCTTCGGCATGACGATGCTGCCGCTGACCCGCCGGGCCGGGGGCATCCAGGCGTACAAGCTGGTGATCCCTGCGGGCAGCGCCAGGAGGCAGCCGGAGCCGAAGACCCACGAGGGGTACGAGTGGCTCTACGTGCTCAACGGGCGGCTGCGGGTGGTCCTCGGCGAGCAGGATCTGGTGCTGTCACCGGGCGAGGCGGCCGAGTTCGACACCCGGCTGCCGCACTGGTTCGGCGCCGCCGACGCCGAAGCGGTCGAGTTCCTCAGCCTGTTCGGCCAGCAGGGCGAGCGCGCCCATCTGCGCGCCCGCCCGAAAGCGAAGCAGGAGCCTAAGCGGGCCGGCGGGCGAGAGTGAGCATGTGGCCGCTGACCCCGAGAAGTGACGGCACGCGCTCCAACGTGCGCTGTGCGTCGAGCATGAGCCTGCGGCGTTCGGGGTCGTCGAGCCAGTCGTTCACGTCGCCGTACAGCCAGAAGGCGCCCTCCAGGCCGTACCGCTCGGCGTCCGGGAGCCCCGCGTCGGCGAACTCCCCGGGCACCTCGTCGGGGTCGTGCAGGTAGGCGGAGAAACCCTGCACGGGACCCAGCAGGCGGCCGTCCTCCATGGCCTCGCGCGCGGCCCGGCGGTGTGGTTCCTGGTCGTAGACCCCCAGGTAGACCATGTCGTGCACGGCCGCGTAGCGGTTGATGGTGGCGGCGGCCACCAGTCCTCCGGGGCGCACCACGCGGCGCGCCTCGGTCAGGGCGGCGACCCGGTCGGCGCGGTCGGCCAGGTGGTAGAGCGGGCCCAGCAGCAGGACCGCGTCCGCGCTCGCGTCCGGCAGGGGCAGATCGCGTGCGTCGCCCAGTCGCGCGGTCAAGCCCGGCAGCGTCGCGGCCCGCTCGACGTGGAGCGGGACCGGGTCCAGCAGTTCGACCTCGTAGCCGTCGGCGACCAGCCATTCGGCGTGCACGCCGGTGCCGCCGCCGACGTCGATCACCCGGGCGGGCGGTGACGGCAGTGCCCGGCGCAGCACGTCCTGCGTCCGCCACAACTCCAGCCGGCCCCGTCCTCTACGGAGCCTGCTGTCTTCCTTGTCCTGCTCGTAGTAGGCGAGCACTTCCCGGGTCACCGTCATGGACCGATCACACTCCGTCTCGTCGTCGGTGTGGTGCTAGGGCCTGTCTCAAAGCCTGGTGAGCCAGTCGTCTATCGCGGTTATGAGAATGGCGGCTTGGTAGCGGACGGCGAGTTTGTCGTACCTGGTCGCGATGGCGCGGTGGCGTTTGAGCCGGTTGATGCCACATTCCACAGCATGACGGGCGCGGTAGTCGCGGGCGTCGAAGGTGAAGGGACGACCGCCGCGGCTGCCGCGCCGCAGGCGAGCGGCGATGCGATCGGCTGGTTCGGGGATGGTGCATCTGATCCCGCGCTGGCGCAGGTAGGCGCGGATCGCCCGGGAGGAGTAGGCCTTGTCGGCGCGGACGACCTCAGGCCGGGTACGGGGCCGGCCGGGCCCGAGCCGGGGGACGCGGATGCCGGCCATGACCGCCTGGAACTGTGGTGCATCGCCCCGCTGGCCGGCGGTCAGCACCAGCGACAGCAGCCGTTGGCCCTGCTCACAGGCCAGGTGCAGCTTGGTCGACAAGCCGCCGCGTGAGCGTCCCAGCGCGTGGTCGACCGGCTCGGTGCTCACCCCACCCGGCGGTTCGGCCTGCAGACGCGGATCGCGCCGCGCGCCTGCCGCGTGCTGATGGGCCCGCACGATGGTGGAGTCCACCCCGACCTGCCAGCCGATCAGTTCGGCGGCATCAGCCAGGGCCTGCAGCCGGGTGAGGATCTTCTGCCAGACACCGGCCCGCTGCCAGCGTCGAAACAGGGCGTACACCGCCTGCCAGGAGCCGTAGCACTCCGGCACGTCCCGCCAGGGAGCCCCGACCCGTACCCGCCACCGGATCCCGTCGATGAGCTGCCGCTTGGTCCACTTCGACGGCCGCCCTGGTCTGCTCGGCGCAGGCAGCAGCGGCTCCAGCCGGGCCCACTGCGCATCGGTCAGGTCGAACCGCCTCGTCACCGCTAAGGTGGCCAACGAGGTCTCCGGTGTTCAGGTTCTTCTTGGTCGATGAACCCTCTACCGGAGACCTCACTGCTTGTCCGGGCACGACACGCCGTCAGTCAGCGGACTTCGAAACAGGTCCTAGATCGTGTCTAGGCCGCCGGCTCGGCGGGGAGCCAGATCCGGTGGCCGCCGGGCACCTCATGGTAACGGCGCAGCGCGGCCAGGCCGCTGAGCCAGCCGGTCCAGCCGGCGTACGGCGGATTGCCCGTGTCGAAGCCGCTCTGGACGAACGTCAGGTGGGTCTTGCCGCCGCTGTCCTCCAGTTCCCAGGTGACGACGCCGCCCGGTCCCCAGTCGGCCGACATCGTCTTGCCGGGAACCAGGTCGATGATCTTCGCGGGGTGCGGGTCGGCGTCCAGGCCGCCCATGGCGAAGCGCCCGCCGACGTGCGGCTCGATGCCGATGGGGTATCCGAACCAGTCGCTCGCCTTGTCCGAGTCGACCAGGGAGTCGAAGACCTGCTCCACTGGGGCGTCGACGACCATCTCGCCGCGGAAGTCGGCCGAGGTGAAGTCGGGCTGGGGGCCGATCTCCCGCCCCTCGACGTAGTCGGCCAGGTTGGACAGCGCCAGCGACCAGAAGGTCTGCAGCACGCCCCGGATGCTCGCCCCGGTGATGACGTCCTGGAAGTCGAAGTGGCTCTGCGACAGGGTCAGGACGGTCGTGTCCGGAGTCTCCTCCGCCAGCGTGATCTCGGTGGTCGTCTCCACGCCGTCCAGCAGCCAGGCGAAGCGCAGCGTGTGGTCGTCGGCGTGCAGCGGGCGCTGGTGGGGGGCGTCGCCCTCGGGGGTGCGGCGGCCCCAGAACGCGTAGCGGCCGGGCAGGTCGGCCTCGGCGTGCTCGGCCAGCCACACCCGCATCGCGGCGGAGTCGGTCAGCGCGTGGCGCACCTCCTTCAGCGGAGCCGCCAGGCGGACACGGACGATCATCGGTTCACTCACGGTCGTCTCCCGGGGGGTAGTGGGGATAGCAGGCCACGGCGAGCTTGAAGGCGTCGCCTTCGTCGCCGCCGTAGCGGGTGAACAGGTCCTGCAGCGCGGTGCGCAGGTCGGCCAGGAACTGCTGGCGCCGTTCCGGCGGCACGCGCACCTCGCCGGACACGCCGATGGACGGCAACTCCGGCGCCGTCCGGTCGAGGCCGGCGATGTCGGCCTGCACCTCTTCCATGAGGTCGAGCAGGTAGCCCAGGCTGAGCTCGTCCTGCCGCCGGCGCAGCCCGCCGATGCGGCCCACCAGGCCCGGCGACAGCCAGTAGGAGCGGGCGCTCGCCTGGTAGATGCCTTCGGTGATGCCGCGCACCCGCCGCTCGGAGACCTGGTCGACCAGGCCCGCCTCCACCAGGCGTTTGACGTGGTAGTAGACCCGCTGCGGCGTCTGGTCGAGCGCCGCCGCCACCTCGGTGCACGTGCGCGGCACGGCCAGTTGCCGCAGCACCTCGATGCGCTGCGGTTTGAGCAGTGCCTCGGCCTGCTCGATCTGCTCCAGGTACAGGACGTCTCTCATCGCAAAAACAATGTTGTACGTAAAAACTCTCTTTGTCAATCGCTCGTGGAAGGAGAAAGGGGGCGCCCGGCAGGGGTCGGCTACCCGCAGTCGGCGGCGCGGGCCAGGAACAGGGCCCGCTCCCGCTCGTTGGCGGTCAGGGACGCCGCGCGCTCGAACTCCCGCCGCGCCTCGTCCGTACGGCCCAGCCGGGCCAGCAGGTCGCCGCGTACGGCGGGCAGCTGGGGGTAGCCGCGCAGGGCCTTGTCGTCGGCGACGGCGTCGGCGATCTCCAGCCCGCGCGCGGGGTCGCCGGCCATCGCGACCGCGACGGCGCGGTTCAGCTCGACCACGGGGGAGGGCGCGACGTGGGCGAGCACCCGATAGAGGGCGGCGACGCGCTCCCAGTCGGTGTCCTCGAGGCGGGCCGCCCGGGCGTGGCAGGCGGCGATGGCCGCCTGCAGGGCGTACGGCCCGAAGGCGCCGCCGAGCGACTCGGCCAGCTCCAGCGCCTCCAGCCCCCGGCGGATCAGCAGCCGATCCCACAGGCGGCGGTCCTGGTCGGGGAGCAGGACCGGTGCCCCGTCCGGTCCGGTGCGCGCGCGCAGGCGGGAGGCCTGCAGTTCCATCAGCGCGGCCAGGCCGTGCACCTCAGGTTCGCCGGGGAGCAGGCCCGTCAGGAGGCGGCCCAGGCGCAGCGCCTCGTGGCAGAGGTCGGGACGGGTCCAGTCGTCGCCCGCCGTGGCCGAATAGCCCTCGTTGAAGATCAGGTAGACGACTTCCAGCACCGAGGCCAGCCGCTCGGCCAGGTCGTCCGGGGACGGCATCTCGAACCTGACCCCTTTGGCGGCCAGGGTGCGCTTGGCGCGGACGATCCGCTGTGCCACCGCCGGCTCGGTGGCCAGGAAGGCCCGGGCGATCTCCCCGGTGGTCAGGCCGCCGAGCAGGCGCAGCGTGAGCGCGACGCGCGCCTCGGTGGTCAGCGCGGGGTGGCAGGCGGTGAGGACGAGCCGCAGCATGTCGTCGCGGATGTGGTCGTCCATGCCCGCGTCCGGGTCCGGCTGCGGCCTGCTCTCGATGTCGCGGCCGATCTCCTGGAGCTTGCGCTCGTAGCGGCTGCGCCGCCGCAGGTGGTCGATCGCGCGGTGCTTGGCGGTGGCCATGAGCCAGGCGCCCGGATTGTCCGGCACGCCCGCCTCCGGCCACTGCTCCAGCGCGATGAGCAGCGCGTCCTGGGCGAGTTCCTCGGCCAGGCCGACGTCGTCGACGAGGCGCGCCAGCCCCGCGACGAGCCTGGCGGACTCGATCCGCCAGACCGCCTCGATCGCCCGGTGCGTCGGGGTTGCACTGTGCGTCGGGGTTGCACTGTGCGTCGGGGTTGCACTGTGCGTCTGAGTTGCACTGTGCGCCGCGAGCGGCGCCTCGGTATCCGTCATGGGCCGGTCACGGGGTGCTCAGGCCGGGGGGTCTCAGGCGGGGCGTGCTCAGGCCGGCGGGGCGAAGTCCTCGGGGCCGAGCACCTTGACCACCTCGGCCTCGCCCTCCCAGCCCTCCCACAGGTCGCGGTGCAGGCGCATGAAGCGCGCGGCCCACTCGACCGCCTCCTCCTTCGACCGCACGTCGTACAGGGCGTAACTGATCAGCTCCTTGGACTCGGTGAACGGGCCGTCGGTCACGCTGAGCCTGCCCTCGGCCATGCGCACCCTCGCCGCGGACGCGCTGGGGGCCAGCCCCGCGGTGTCGAGCAGCGCCCCGGCGACGGTCGCCTCCTGGCCGAGCTTGGCGATGGCCTCCATGAGGTCGGCGGGCGGCGGGGTGGCGGGCTGGGCGGCCCTGAGCAGGATCATGTAACGCATCGATCGTCTCCTTCCGGTCAATGATCTATCAGGTGGACGCGGGACGGGTCAGGCGTTCCGGTAGGTCTGCACGGCGAGGGCGCTGATCCAGGCCCAGCCGAGCACCACGGCGCCGGTGAAGGCGAGGTTGGCCCAGGCCGCGCCCGCGCCGGAGGCCACGGCCAGGAACCCGGCCGCGAACAGCGCGCCGGTCGCCCGTGAGCTCCACGCCCAGGCCGCCTGCCCGCGCCGGGCGAAACGGCGGGCGAGGACGAAACAGGCCGCGACCAGGCAGGCGAACCCGACGCCGCCGGAGGCCAGGTGCGCGACACCGTGCCAGCTCACCTCGCCCGCCGGCACGCCCCGGGGGAAGCCCTGGGCCGGGTCGGCCCGGAAGGCCCCTGCCGCCAGCAGGCTCAGGCCGTACGCCGCCAGCAGGCGGGGGGCCCAGCCGCGGCCGTGGGCCCGGCGCAGGCCGGCGGCGAAGGCGATGGTCATCGCCCCGGCCAGCACGAAGTTCGCGATGTGGATCCAGCCGAGGTCGCCGTTGGCGAGCAGGCTCCAGGCGTGCCGGGTCAGGTCGAATCCGTCCCGGGTCAGGGCCTCGGTCAGCGACACCCCGACGTAGACCGGGCCGGCGATCACGCCGTACCCGAGCAGGCTGCGGGTGACGCTGGTCTCGCGGTCGCAGGTGCGGGCGGCGTGGGCGGTGACGGTGGTCATGGGTGGTTCTCCCTTCGGCCGGGCCGGTCCCTCACCGGCCCTTCACCCACTCCTCGAACGGGACGCCCTCGGATCGACACGCCTCCAGGATTTTCTTCAAGATTTTTTCCGAGCAGGGCGGCGGCACCAACGGTGAACTCCCTGGGGGCGAGCTCGGTGCCGAGCAGCGTGAAGAACTCGCAGGTCAGCCAGAACGGCTGTGAGGAAAATACCGCCGACGTGCCGTGGGATCCGGCCGGCAACCGCCGGCAGGGCTCGACCGCTTCATTCCTGAGCGGAGGCCTGCGGCTTCAGACGCCCGCCGGTCCGTTGTAGTCGGTGACGGCATAAACCTGCAGGAGCCTGTCGACTCCGCGAAGGAAGGTCTCGCAGATCAGCGCCGGGTCGAACAGGCAGCCGGCGGCCATGGCACCGTCGCGCATCATCACGAAGTGGCGGGCAGCGGGCTCGGCGCCGGTCTCCTGGATCTTGGCCAGCAGTTCCGTGACGGTTTCCAGGAACCATTGGCGGTGGGCGAGCACCGCCTTGTGCACCGGGGACTCGGGGTCGGGATACTCGGCGGCAGCGTTGAGGAAGGCGCATCCCCGGAAGCCGGGGGACTGGATGCTTTGGGTGATGGACGTGCTGAGGGCCCGGATGGTGTCGGCCGGTGGTCCGGCGGTCACAGCCTCGTCCGCCTGTCCCCGCATGGCTCGGTCGACCTCGTTCAGGTAGGCGAGGACGAGGTCTTCCTTGCCGGGGAAGTGCCGGTAGAGGGTGGCCCGCGTCACCTGTGCTTCGGCGACGATGCGATCGATGCCGACGGCGTGGATGCCCTCCGCGTAGAAGAGCCGGGTGGCCGTGTTGAGCAGCCGGGACCTCGCTTCGGACGGCCGGCCTTCAGGTTGGCTGGACATGCCACCATCCTAGCGGATAGAACGTTCGGTCTTGACAGTCTGTGTCGTAGGTTGCCATGCTTTTACGAGACAGAACGTTCGGTCTCGTTAGGGATGTCTAGTAGCGGCTCGTCGTATTCACGTACGCACCAGTGGCTGCCACGACCAGGGGCGTCGGGCAGGGCCATCCGCCAGGAGCGCCTCCATCGGCACGAGTGAGGCGGGGGCCTGGCAGACCACCCCGTCCTGGTGCCTGGTCAGCAGGCAGGACCAGGCCATCGCTGCTCGCCCACCCGATCGAGAAGGCCGACCACGGGCCGCTCTGAACCGCTCTCCACATCGCTCATCCACCAAAGGATCAACATGCGCACTATCGCTGCTTCGCCCGATGTTTCCGGGACCGCGTCCACACTGCGACGGCTGTACTTCGTCCGGTTCGCGTTCGCCATCGTCTGGGCCCTCGTGATGTTCACGACCGCCTCGAACCTGGGTCCGCTCGCGGTCGCTCTGCTCGTGCTCTACCCGCTGTTCGACGTGGCCGCCGCCGTCGTCGACGCCCGCGCGTCGCGCACCACCGGATCGCCTGCCCTGCTGTACGTGAACATCGCGGTCAGTCTGATCACCGCCATCGGCGTGGCCATCGCCTGCGCGTCTGGTATCCCGGCGGTGCTGCGGGTGTGGGGTGCTTGGGCGGTCGTGGCCGGGCTGGTCCAGCTGATCGTGGGTGTCACTCGCCGCAAGATGGGCGGCCAGTGGCCGATGATCATCAGCGGCGGCATCTCCGTATTCGCCGGTGCGTCGTTCATCGCTGGTGCCTCCGCGGCCAGCCCGACGCTGATCAACGCGGCCGGGTACGCCATCCCCGGCGGCATCTTCTTCCTCATCTCGGCCTTCCGTCTCGGCCGCGCCGCGAAGGGCAACTGACATGGACGGCAACACCTACGACATCGTCGTCCTCGGGGCCGGTCCGGCCGGGGAGAACGTCGCCGACCGGGTGGTGCAGGGTGGGCTGAGCGCCGTCGTCGTCGAGCGCGAGCTCGTCGGTGGGGAATGTTCCTACTGGGCCTGTATGCCGACCAAGGCGTTGCTGCGCAGCGCGGCGGCGTTGCGGGCGGCGCGTCAGGTGCCCGGGGCGCGCGAGACGGTGACCGGTGGTCTCGACGTGGCCGCGGTGCTGGCCCGCCGGGATTCCTTCGCCTCGCATTGGAAGGACGACGGTCAGGTCGGCTGGCTCGATTCGGCCGGGATCGCTCTGCTCCGCGGCCAGGGCCGGATCGTGTCCGCGGGCGTGGTCGAGGTGACCGGCGACGACGGCGTCGCGGTCACCTTGACGGCCCGGCACGCGGTGGTTATCGCGACCGGAAGCGGCGCGCTGATACCGGACATTCCCGGTTTGCACGAGGCCGCGCCGTGGACCAGCCGGGAGGCGGCCGCCGCGAGCGCGGTCCCCGGTCGGCTCGCGATCATCGGTGGTGGCGTGGTGGCGTCGGAGATGGCAACCGCCTTCGCCGCCCTGGGGTCCTCGGTGACGATGCTGGCCCGTGACGGTGTGCTACCGCTGGCCGAGCCGTTCGCCGGCGAGCGCATCACCGAGTCGTTGCGGGAGGCCGGTGTATCGGTACGCGTCGGCGCGGAGGCCGCATCCGTGCACCGCGACGAGGCCGGAACGGTGCACATCACGACGACCGACGGCGAGCAGGTCGAGGCCGACGAGCTTCTGGTGGCGATCGGCCGGATACCGAACACCGAGGACATCGGTCTCGGTGCCGTCGGCCTGACGCCGGGTGCCTGGCTCACGGTGGACGACACGCTGCGAGTGGTCGGGGAGGACGGGGCGCCAATCGGTGATGGGTGGCTGTACGCCGTCGGTGACGTCAACCGGCGAGCGCTGCTGACCCACCAGGGTAAATACCAGGCCCGCGCGGTCGGCGACGTCATCGTGGCGCGTGCGAAGGGCGAAGCGGTCGACGACGGCCGGTGGGGCCGGCACGTCGCCACGGCTGACGAGTGCGCGGTGCCCCAGGTGGTCTTCACCGAACCGGAGATCGCGTCGGTGGGGCTGACCGCCGCCGCAGCCGAGGCCGCCGGGGTACGGATCCGCGTCGTCGACTACGACCTGGGCGCCGTCGCCGGATCCGCCCTGCACGCCGACGGCTACCGGGGGCACGCCCGCATGGTCGTCGACGAGGACAGGAAAGTGATCGTCGGCTTCACGCTCGCCGGCCCGGACGTCGCAGAACTGCTGCACGCCGCGACGATCGCGGTCGTCGGCGAGGTTCCGCTGGACCGGCTGTGGCATGCGGTTCCGGCGTTCCCCACGGTCACCGAGGTGTGGCTGCGGCTGCTGGAGGCGTACGGCCGCTGACCGCCGGGGCCGCCGGCAGCCGGCCACGCCAGCGGCTTGAGCTGGCTCGGGAAGACCGTCGTAGGGCGGTCGACGGAGCCTTAAGGCGTCACGAGAATCTACACGATGATGATAAAAATCGACGTTGTGTAGAATTTGAACCAAGGGGGGCAGTCCAGCTCCTTGCGGTTCTTCTCTGGAGAGAGCAGTGCAGAAGCAGAAGTGGCTCATCACCGGCGTCAGCAAGGGCCTTGGACGCGCCTTCGCCCAAGCCGCCCTGGCCGCCGGACACACCGTCGCCGGCACGGTCCGCTCCGAGGAGGACCTGCGGGCCTTCGAAGGGCTCCAACCCGGGCGCGCTCACGGCCGAATCCTGGACGTGACGGACGACGACGCCGTCTCGCGCGTGGTAGCGGAGGTGGAGCAGAGCCTCGGCCCTCTGGACGTCGTCGTCGCCAACGCCGGCTACGGCCTGGAGGGCACCTTCGAGGAAACCCCGCTCGCCGAGGTGCGGCGGCAGTTCGAGGTCAACGTATTCGGGGCAGTGGCCACCCTGCAGGCAGCTCTGCCCCACATGCGCCGGCGCCGTCGCGGGCACCTGATGGCCGTCACCTCCATGGGCGGGCTCATGGCCGTGCCCGGCATGTCCGCCTACTGCGGCAGCAAGTTCGCGCTGGAAGGCATCCTCGAGGCACTGGGCAAGGAGGTCGCACAGTTCGGCATCCATGTCACGGCGATCGAGCCCGGCTCCTTCCGTACCGACTGGGCCGGACGGTCCATGACGCGCGCCGCGCGGACTATCGACGACTACGACGAGCTGTTCACTCCCATCCGTGAAGCGCGGCAGAAGGCAAGCGGGAACCAACTGGGCAATCCGGCCAAGGCCGGGGAGGCCGTCGTGCACATCGCGTCGGTCGACCGGCCGCCGGCCCATCTCGTCCTGGGTTCGGACGCGCTGCGACTGGTCACCGCCGCGCGCGCGGTCGTGGACGAGGACATCCGCGCAGGGGAGGCGCTTTCCCGTACGACCGACTTCGCCGACGGCGCTCAGCTCTGATGCCCGGCCACCACCCCGCGCGGAGCCGGCGCACCACCGAACGCAAGGGCGATGTCCGGGAGCGCGCCATTCTGGACGCCTGCGAAGCCCTGCTGGCGCAGAAGGGCTACGACGCCATGACCGTCGGCGACATCGCCCAGGGCGCCGGCATCACACGCGGTGCCCTGTACTTCTACTTCGGCTCCAAGCAGGAAGTGGTTACGGCACTCGTGGCCCGGACCGTCGAGCACCTGTGGGAGCGGTCCCGGGCCACCGCGCAGGCCGAGGAGCCGCGCCAGGCCATCGCAGCAGCCATGCGGCGCACGGTCGAGCTGTGGAACGAGCACGGCCTGGTCTTCCGCACGGCGATCGACCTGTCGTTGACCGTGCCGGAGATCGGCGTGCTGTGGAGCCGTACAGCTGACTTGTTCATCACGGCCATCGCCGCCGTCTTGGAACGAGCCGGCGTTCAGGCCGGCACCGAACCAGACCAGGCGTCGGCGATGGCACGCACCCTGTGCTGGATGATCGAGCGGACCTTCTACCACGCCTCACAAGAGTCCCGCGAGGAATTGCAGAAGGCATCTTCGACCTGCGAACATATCTGGCTGATCAGCGCTGGCATGCACGGTGAAGCTTGAGAACCGAACCTCGCGATTGTGGCCAAAGCTTCATGCATGGGCCTCCAGATCAGGTTCCAGGGTCCGGTCTCGGAAACAGCGCTGGCGCGGTTGTCCGTGCTCGGTTTCGGGGTCAGGCCGCGCGAACGCAGAAGGGGTGTCCGGCCGGGCTGGTGTAAATACGGGAGCCCGGCTGAGTGGAGGCGACGACATCGTCAGTCGGTCGCAGCCGTCGACCGCCGGCGTCGAGCACCCGCTTGTCCGCGGTCGCCGCGTCGTCCGTGCTGAGGTCGAAGTGCATCTGCTGGGAGGCGCCGTAGGGCCACTGCGGCGGCGCATGCCCGGGAGCGTGCTGGATCACGATCATGGGGAAGCCGTCGATCTGCAGAAAGCGGTGCGTCGCCGTCCTCGTGATCGAGCCGCCGAGTAGCCCGTGTCAGAACGGGCTCTCGCTGTCCAGGTCCGCGGCGTCTACGATCAGTGACGTCAGGCTGAAGGTCATGGTGTTTCTCCTCGAATCGCGTGCGGGGGTGCGGCTCAGACCACGGGGATGATGCCGCCGTCGACCCGGAACTGGGCGCCGGTGAGCCATTTGGCGCGGCCGGAAGCGAGGAACGCGATCATCTCTGCGACGTCCTCGGGTTCGCCGGTGCGCCCCATCGGCACCTTCAGGTGGTCCACGATCTGCTGCTTGACCTCGTCGATGCCCACGTTCTGGCTGTCGGCCATCTGCTGAAGATGGTCGACCGCTCCCTCGGTGACGACGAAGCCCGGCAGAACGCACACCACGCGTACGCCGTGCTCGCCCACCGCCGTCGCCAACTCGCGGCTGTAGGCGTTGAGGGCCGCCTTCGATGCCGCGTACGACGCCTCGGCAGGCTGGGGAAGGTGGCTGGCGATGGAGGAGACGTGCACCACGACGCCGGAGCCACGCTCGACCATCCCGGGAACCAGGGCCCGGTCGAGCCGGACCGCGCTGAGCAGGTTCATCTCCAGGTCGGCGAGCCAGGACGCGTCCGACCGCTCCAGGGTCGGCATCGGTCCGGTTGCGGCTCCGGCGTTGTTGACCAGAACGTCGATGCCTCCCACGCTGTCCACCACGCGTCGGGCGAGTTCCGTCGCCCCCTCCTCCGACCGCAGGTCGGCGGGAATGAAGGTGGCGGGCAGGTCTTCCGGGGGAGCGGTTCGCGAGGCCGTCAGCACGGTGGCGCCGGCTGCGGCGAAGCGACGAGCCGTCGCCTCCCCGAGCCCTCGGCTACCGCCGGTCACCAGCACTCGCAGGCCGGCGAACTGTTCGTGCTCGATCGTCATGGGCGTACTCCTTCAGTAAGGTGAACCCGGCTCCGGAAACTGTACACACAAACGGAGTCGGACTCACCTTATGGAGGACCGTTGCCGTCATCTCGTCCACTGCGCGCCGATGCCCGCCGCAACCGCGAAGCGCTCCTGGCCGCGGCGCGTGAGGCGTTCCTCGCCGACGACGCCGCCCATGTGGAGGAGATCGCCCGCCGAGCCGATGTGGCCGTCGGCACGCTGTACCGCCACTTCGAAACGCGCGAGGCGCTCGTCGCGGAGGTGTACCGCCAGGAGGTCGCCGAGCTCTGCGCAACCCCCGCCCGGCTGCTCGCGCGACACGCCCCGGACGAAGCACTGCGCACCTTCCTGCTGCTGCTCGTGGAGCACGCGGCAGTAGGCAGAGGGCTGGGTGAGGCGCTGGAGAGCATCATGGCAACCGATTCGCCGGTCTTCGACGACGCGCGCGACGAGATGGCCCGCGCCCTCGACGAACTTCTCGCCGCAGGTGTCGCAGCCGGCCTCGTCCGCAGTGGCATCAGCGGGCGCGTCGTGCTGCGCGCCCTCGGCGGCATCTGCGGGATGCGCGCCAAAGGCTGGAAGGACGATGCGCTGCGCATCGCCACGATCCTCTATGACGGGTTGCGCTACGGCGCAGCGAACCACGGCTAGATCGACCACAGCGCATCCGAAGACGGGTGTCCGCACGCCTGAGCGGCCGGCCGTCGGCGGGTGGTCCGGCGTCCTGCGTTCGGCCGGTGGGATACGTTCTAGCTGGGCGCCGGACGGCGAGTGGTCCCGGCCGCGCCCATCGAACACGAGGAGACCAGGCACGTTGCCCCACACGCACGACCACACGCACGACCACGGGGACGACCGCGCGGACGCCCCTGCCGGCTCCGGCCACGACCGGCGAACCGACCTGCGGGCCGACTGCGCGAACTGCTTCGGACTGTGCTGCGTCGCGCTGCCCTTCGCCGCCTCGGCCGACTTCGCGATCAGCAAGGACGCCGGGCGGCCGTGCCCCAACCTGCGGGACGACTACCGCTGCGGCATCCACGCGCGTCTGCGGGACAGCGGCTTTCCCGGCTGCACCGTCTACGACTGCTTCGGCGCCGGGCAGAAGGTCTCGCAGGTCACCTTCGGGCGCAGCTGGCGGGATGATCCGCACACCGCGGCGCGGATGTTCGAGGTCTTCCCCGTCGTACGGCACCTGCACGAGCTGCTGTGGTACCTGGACGAGGCGATGTCCCTGCCGGTGACCCGCCCGATCCACGCCGAGCTGCGCGACGCGTTCGAGGAGACCGAACGCCTGACCACGGGCACCCCCGACGACCTGCTGGGCGTGGACGTCGCCGCCCACCGTGAGAAGGTCAACGTGCTGCTGCTGCGGACGAGCGAGCTGGTGCGGGCGTCGGCCGGAGGCCGCGCCGCCGACCGCAGGGGAGCCGACCTCATCGGCGCCCGGCTCAGGAAGGCCGACCTGCGCGGAGCCAACCTGAGGGGCGCCTACCTCATCGGCGCGGATCTGCGCGAGGCCGATCTGCGCGGCGCGGATCTCATCGGGGCGGATCTGCGCGGGGCCGACCTCGGCGGCGCCGACCTCACGGGGAGCGTCTTCCTCACCCAGGTCCAGGTGAACGCGGCAAGGGGAGACGACGCCACGAAGCTGCCCCCGGCCCTCACCCGTCCGGCGCACTGGTCGGGCCCGGCGGCCCGCCCGGCCGCCGCGGCGGGCCGGGCCTCCACCCGCCGCCCGCGCCCCCGCCGCGGGCGCGGATAGAGACTCCTTGCCGGCGGCTAGGGTGTCCTCCTGTCGCCGGCCGAGGCGGGCGGCGAGCCCGGGGTTTTCTCGCGGATGTGCCAGGTCTCTCCGGGGCACATGGGCCGCCCGTAGGTGTAGCGCTTCCCGGTCTCCGTCGTCGCGGTGAACCGGTCGTCGGGCAGGGGAGTGACCCGGCAGCGGTTTGGCGGCGGAATCTTCTCGATGGATCCGCCGGGAGGAAGGTTGGCGTACAGGTCGCCTCTGTTCCAGGTGACCACGACGTTCTCGCCGGTTTCATTGACGATGTTGAAGATCTCGTCCCGGTAGGGCTGGCACGCGGCCAGGGCGAAGGTCACCAGGACCACCGCCCCGGCCAGCGGCCGAATGCGCAAGCGGCTCGCGCGTGATGCCACTTGTCCTCGTCTCTGCCGGCTATGTGTTCTTGGAGAAGAACGCTGATGTGGGCACGTCGAAGAACCGCGGCTGATAGTTGTCCGGGAAGGAGGATCCTCTGGTCCAGCAGGTCAGATCCGTCGCGCTCGTGCTCACGGTGTAGGAGATGACGACCCTGCTCCTGTCCGGAAGGGCGTTGACATGCACGCGTGCTCCGTACACGGATGAATATCTGGGGTTGGTCTTGGTCTCTGGAGGAGTATAAAGGTCCACTTGGTCCGAGCCGAAGCCCCATGGGGTCGTGGCGGGCATCGCGACGATCTTTCCCGGTGCCTGTGAGGCGGGTGTGTGACGCACCAGCCAGAACCGTTCGTTGAGGTAGATGACACTGAAGTCGACTTCGGACTTGGGCTGGAGTGGCGTGGAAGCGCTGCAGGACGGGGACCACTGTGCCGATCCGTCGGCGGCCGTCCCCGCGAAGTACTGCCAGCGGGTCTGGTCGGCCGGATCCGCCGTGCTCGCCGTTCGTGCGAGGTAGAGCCTCTTGTCCGCGCTCGCCGCATCCGCCTCCCATCCGTAGATGTAGGTCATCCCGGCCTGATCCAGTAAGGAGGCTCCCCAGATAACGGGGTAACCCTGCCTGACGAAGCAGTCCTGGAGCCTTGTCGGTACGACGTTCGCCGTGTTGGTGTTCAGCAGATCGGTGTGGGAGAAGCGGGCATAGGCGGCGCGGGTGTTCTCGTCCCCGACGCCCTCGTAGTAGAACTTCACCAAGTCTGGAACCCCGATGGCGTCGGTGAGGAGCTTGGCGTCTCCGGTCCAGTATTGTGCGCCTTCGCCCGCAGGCGTTTTCGCGTATCGATCCCAGTCGTCTGCGTTGGTGTTCGTCTCTTGGCAGGTGCGCCCACCGGTGATCGTGCGCAGGGTGGAACCCTGCTGGACCACGATGGAGTTGCGGAGGTAGCTGACCTCGGTGCCGGGTGACTGTTTGCTCGGATCGCCGAGGAAGGTGTCGGAGAAGAACCATGCCCGGCCTCCCTCGGGTAGCGGGGTCGATTGGACGGCATCGCCGCCGCTCCAATCGGCGCAGCCGGCTGAGGCCGATCGGTTGGACCACATGGTGTTCAGGGTGCTGGTGGGCCGGGGTCCGCCCTGGGCGACGGAGGCGCTCCAGTTGATCGGGATCAGAGCGTCGTCGGCGTCGCCGGCATTTCCCATCAGGTCGGTTCGCACCGCTATCAAGGTTGCGACCTCGCCGGGTTCCAGACTGATGCTGACGTCGCCGTCGCCGGTGGACCGGCTCCAGTGAGACGGTGTGTCGGACGGACCGCCAGGGCCGGTCGGCCAGCTCACCAGTAGATACCGCAGGTCCGCGTCCGGGCTTGCCTGGGTGAGATGCATCGTGAGCACACTCTGGGTCGTGGTCGGCCCGGTGATTTCGAGATAGGCGGCGCCGCCCGGGGAAATCGCGGTCGTTCCCATCTGGGAAGATCGGCGCGGCAATCAATCGCATACGAGTGGGTAGTGGATGCTGCGCTTCGTATTACTTGGTCCTGTCGGTGTCAATGCGGATGGCGGGGGCGCGATTGCCTTGCCACCCACGGCGCGGACACTGCTGGCGGCACTTCTTCTGAGGGTGGGACGACGGTCGGCCAGGGAGAATTTGATCGGCCTGCTCTGGGATGATCCACCCAAGTCCGCGGAAGCCAACCTACGACAGCATCTTTCGATTCTGCGCACTCGTCTTGCCGAGCACGGCTGCTCAGAGCGGTTGATCACAATCCGCGGGGGAGGAGGCGGAGGGAGCAGCGCTTACGAACTCATCCTTGAAGCTGATGAGCTCGATGTCACCGTGTTCACTACGCACCTCGCGCACGCCCGCGCCGCTCTCCGGGATGGCGATCAGAGCCGGGCGATCAGTATGCTCGCCGCCGCGTCAGCCCTGTGGCAGGGGCGGGCCGGCGAAGACGTGACAGGGTCCCGGCTCCTTCGCGAGCATCTCGCCGGGCTGGACGCGCTGAGAGCCGAAGCCGAGGTGGATCTGTGTGAGCTCCGGCTCCACCGTGAACCCGCCCGTCATCTTCTCGGAGACCTACGGAGGTTGATCACGGCCCATCCATTGTGGGAGCGCCCCTACCTCCTCCTTGCTTAAGCGCTATGGGAGTCGGGAGACCCGGCGGCGGCACTTGGCACGCTCCATCGGGCCCGCGAGGTGCTCGGTGAGGAACTCGGGCTCGTTCCCAGCCGGCAATTCCACCGCCTGTACACGTGCATCCTCCGGCACGAGCCCGTCGCCGCCGCGGGCTGAACGACGCCCGGTGTGCGGGCTCATGGAGGGCAGGCCGGTCGTCGGCCCGGCGGCTCACGCATCAGGGCTCACGCCGTCTTCGACGGTGCCGGTGGCGACGCCTTGCCGGTGTTCGGCCGCTGGTCGGCCGAGAGCGGCGGCGAGGTCGTCCAGGTGCGCGGCCACCGGGCCGAGCGTCAGCACGCCGCTGCCCGCCCCGGCCAGCTCGCCCGCGGCGGGCAGCAGCGCGGCGTGGGCGCGTTCCATCGTCGTGCGGTCCCCGAGTGTGAGGGCCGCCCGGGCGGCGAGGCACCACAGGGCCTCCGTCAGCAGGTCGCGCGGCGGCTCGGGCAGGGCGCGCAGCGCTGCGGCCGCCTCGGCGCGGCGGTCGCGCGCCAGCAGCACCAGAGGCCGGGCCCACGGCGCGTACGGCCCCCAATCGGCATGTTCGACGTCGGGTGGGGGCTGCCCGTGCCGCAGGCGCAGGCACAGCAACGCGAGCGGCAGCAGGCCGCGCTCCATGCCGGGCATGCCGGCGCCGTCCGGCCGGGCGGCGGCCTCCCGGTAGGCGGCCTCGGCCTCCTCCACCGTCGCCCGGCCGGTCGCGTCCAGGCGCAGCGCCCGATACCAGGCGGTGAACACGCCCACCAGGGGCCGCTCGTGCCGTACGGCCAGGCGCTCGGCCTCGGCGGCGTGGGCGTCGGCGGTCGTGAAGTCCGCGAGCGCCGACCTGGCCTGCATCCGGATGAGATGCCCGAGCACCTCGAAGGTGACCAGGCCGTGCCGGGCGGAAAGATCCACCAGTTCGGCGCCGATCTCGGCGCGGCGGGCGGCCAGGCCCGTGCGGTGGAAGGTCTGCATGAACAGGCCGCTCAGCGCGAACGCCAGCAGCGCGGGGTCGTTCAGGCGCCGGGCGATCTCCTCGGCCTGCCGCGCCGCCCGCAGCCCGTGGCCGGAGCGGTCGCCGCGCGACTCCAGCGCGATCGTGGCCAGCAGGCGGGCCCGGGCCGCCTCGTGACCGGCGGCCTCGTGACCGGCAGCTCCGTGACCGGCAGCTCCGTGACCGGCGGCCAGGGCGGCCAGCGTGCGCCCGGCCGCCGTCACGATCCGCGCCGCCTGCCCGGGGTCGTCGGACCGGGTCCAGATGGCCGGGACGTCGAAGGCGCCGATCACCCGGGCGGTCAGCTCCGCGTCGCCGAGTTCCTCGGCCGCCTCGATCGCGGCCACGCGGTGCTCGCGCGCCGCCTGCAGGCCGCCGCCCCCGGTCACGGCGAGGTCGCGCAGCAGTCCTGCCGTCGTCTCAAGGCGGGCCCGCGCCCCGGATGCGACCGCGCGGTCGTACGCGGCGGTCGCCTGGGCCCACACCCGCGCGGCCGCGCCGGCGGCACCGGGCGAGGCGGGGTCGAGATGGCCGGCCTGGCGCAGGATGTCGGCCTCCAGGCGGCGCAGTCCCGGGCCCGGGTCCACTCCCAGCTCGTCCACCAGCAGCGCCCGCGCCCGGCGCAGCACGGCGAGCGCGTCGCCCTGCCGCCCGCTGCGGTACAGCGCGAGCGCGAGCAACCGCCAGGCCTCCTCCCGCCAGGGATGCCCGGCGGCGTGCGCGTCCAGGTCGGGCACCGCCTCGGCCGCCCGCCCCAGGGTCAGTCGCGTTTCGGCCCTGCGCTCGACCGCGTGCAGCCGGAGTTCGGCCAGGCGGGAGCGCTCGGCGCGGGCCCAGTCCTGGTCGGCGAACTCCGCGTAGGCGGGGCCGCGCCACCACCCCAGCGCCTCCTCCAGCCGTCCGAGCCCCTCTTCGGGTGGCAGCGCCGCGGCGGTGGCCACCGCGTGTTCGAAGCGCCAGGCGTCCACGGCGTCGGCGCCGGCCCGCAGCGCGTATCCCGGTCCCTCGGTGACCAGCAGCCGCGCGGGGGTGCGGGGCGGCCGGTCGGGTTCCAGCGCGCGGCGCAGCGCCGCCACGAACGTCCGTACGGCCCCGACCGCGCCGGCAGGCGGTTCGTCCCACAGGTCGTCGATCAGGCGGGTGACCGGGACGACGCGGCCGCGGGCGACGATCAGCCGGGCCAGCACCGCGCGGTGCCGCGGCCCCTTCAGTGCGATCGCGCCGCCGGTGCCGTCCCAGGCCGTCACCGGCCCCAGCACTCCGAACGCGATGCCCACCTGCGGCCCCCTTTCCGCGCGTACCCCCAGGTCAAAGCGACTGCCACGGCAACTGTCACGGTAGCGCGCTGATCGGATGCTCATTCACGCCCGGCAGCCTGGGGGCATCTGATCCCGCACAGAAAGGGGGCGCGTCATGGCGCCTGTCCTTCCCGGTTTCGACTACCTTCGCGTGCCGGTCGCCGACGGTGTGTCGCTGAACGCGGCCGTCGCCGGGTCGGGGAGCCCGATCGTGCTGCTGCACGGCTTCCCCCAGACCCACCTGATGTGGCGGCACGTCGCCGCCGACCTGGCCGCCGACCACACCGTGATCTGTCCCGACCTGCGCGGCTACGGCGCCAGCGACAAGCCGGCCGAGGCCGGTCGCGACACCTATTCCAAGCGCACGATGGCCGCCGACGTCGTCGCCCTGGCCCGGGCGCTCGGACATGAGCGGTTCGCGCTGGCCGGGCACGACCGCGGCGCGCTGGTCGCCTTCCGCGCCGGGCTCGACCACTCGGCGGCGATCAGTCACCTGGCCTGCCTCGACGTGCTGCCCACGCTGGACATGTGGGAGGTGATGCACGGCGCGGGCGCCGCCGTCGGGTTCCACCTGTACCTGATGGCCCAGCCGCCGGGCCTGCCCGAGCGGATGATCGGCGCGAGCGCGGACGCCTTCTTCGGCCACTTCCTCGACGTCTGGACCCTCGACGGCGGGGCGATACCCGCCGACGTACGCGCCGCCTATCTGGACGCCTGCCGCACGGCGGTGCCCTCGATCGTGGCGGACTATCGAGCTTCGGCGGGGATCGACGTGGACCACGACCGCGCGGACCGGGAGGCCGGGAACCGGCTGCGGATGCCGGTGACCGTGCTCCAGCAGGACTGGGGGGCCGCGCTCGGGTACGACGCCGAGGCGCTGTGGGGCGCCTGGGCCCCCGACCTGGTGCACGCGACGGCCACCTGTGGGCATTTCATGGCCGAGGAGGACCCGGCCGGTGTCGCCGGGGCCCTGCGCGCCCTTCTCACCCGCTGATCGAGGCACCGGTGCGCCTGCGGGGTCGGCCCCACGTCAGTCGCGACGATCACTGCGGTTGGCGATGATGACAGCGAACGGCGGGATCACCAACGCCACCGCGGACATCACCAGGGCGGCCAGGGGCGAGACCTCCCGCACGACCGTTCCGGCCAGGACGAACAGCGTGAGGCACGTGATCATCATGATCAAGTACGTCCGCTTGCGACGCTGCACGGTGTTCAGCCTATTTCCGCGGAGGGCGACGCCCTGGTGCGGGCCCGCCGATGGCTCCGTGGCTCGGAGCATCCCCGCGTACGATCCGCCGAGGTAGGAGATCTGGTCCTCGCCGGGCGCGGCCCCCACCCCCGCGCGTGAAACTTGCCCGTGTTCTCCCGGCTTGACAGGACACGCGGCCGCTCCGGCACAGTGGCCGGGCGGTCTTTCGCGCTCAAGGGTGTGTCCGGATCGTGCGGCCGGCTCCGACGTCCTTGGTGAAGCGGTGCGGAAGGTGCCCGCCGGAGAGGAACGAACCGTGAAGTACATGATCATGCTGTACGGCTCGCAGCAGGACCACGACGTCCTGGAGGGACGGCCGGGCCACGGGCCCGCCTGGTCGGCCGAGGACGTCGCGGCCATGCACGCGTTCATGACGGAGTGGAACGACGACCTGGTGAAGTCGGGGGAGTTCGTCGACGCCCAGGGCTTGACCGCCCCCGTCCACGCCCGCAGGATCCGGCTGCGTGAGGGCGTCCCCGTCGTCACCGACGGCCCGTACGCCGAGACCGAGGAGGTCCTGGCGGGCTACACGATCGTCGAGTGCGACAGCTTCGACCGGGCGACGCAGATCGCCGCGCGCCTGGCGCACACCCCGCATCCCGAGGGCGCGACCCTGGCGCACGAGTGGTACGTGGACATCCGGCCGATCGCCGAGTCACCGGCCGAGCCGGAGCTGTGACGACGCCCGGCGGCGAGGCCGAGGACCTGCTGCGCCGCCTGGCGCCGCGGGTCCTCGGCGCGGTCGTGCGACGGTACGGCCACTTCGACACCGCCGAGGACGCCGTGCAGGAGGCGCTGATCGCGGCCGCCGTGCGCTGGCCGGAGGACGGCCTGCCGGACAACCCGCTGGGCTGGCTCGTCACCGTCGCCGCCCGAAGGCTCACCGACCTGCTGCGCGCGGAACAGGCCCGGCGCGACCGGGAGGACGCCGCCGGCAGGCGGGCGCTTCCCGATTGGCGGCTCGCGCCCGCGGCGGACACGTCGACGGCCGAGTCCGACGACACGCTGGTCCTGCTGTTCATGTGCTGCCATCCCGTGCTGTCGCCCGCCTCGCAGATCGCCCTCACCCTCCGCGCGGTCGGCGGCCTGACCACCGCGCAGATCGCCAGGGCGTTCCTGGTGCCGGAGGCGACCATGGCCCGGCGCATCACCCGGGCCAAGGAACGCATCAGGGACAGCGGCCTCCCGTTCGGCATGCCCGCGGGAGCCGACCGCGACGCGCGGCTCCGCGCCGTCCTCCACGTGCTCTACCTGGTCTTCACCGAGGGGTACGCCGGGGAGGCCTGGCCTCGCCGGGAGGACCTGACGGCCGAGGCGATCCGGCTGGCCCGCGTCGTCCACCGGCTGCTGCCGGACGACGGCGAGGCGGCCGGGCTGCTCGCTCTCATGCTGCTCACCGACGCCCGCCGCGCCGCGCGCGCCACCCCGGACGGCACGCCGATCCCGATGGCCGAGCAGGACCGGACCCTGTGGGACGCCGCCCGCATCGACGAGGGCGTGACACTGGTCGACGCGGCCCTGTCGCGGGGGGCGCCCGGGCCATACCAGATCCAGGCGGCGATCGCCGCCCTGCACGACGAGGCGCTGAGCGCGGAGGCGACCGACTGGCCGCAGATCGCCGCGCTGTACGAGGTGCTGACGGCCATGTCGGCCAACCCCGTGACGACGCTGAACCACGCGGTCGCCGTGGCGATGAGCCGGGGCCCGCGGGCGGGACTGGATCTGCTCGACGGCCTGGAGGGAGACGAGCGGCTCGCCCGCGACCACCGCCTGCCCGCGGTGCGCGCGCACCTGCTGGAGATGGCCGGGCAGCGGGCGGCGGCGCGGGAGGCCTACCTGACGGCGGCCCGGCGGGCGGCGAGCCTGCCGCGCCGGCGCTACCTCAACGCCCGGGCCGCCCACCTGGGTGACGACGCCTGACGAGCCGGCCGGAGTCCAAGGGGTGTTTGCCGGAGCGGGACGCGTCAGCCGTCTTGGGCGGCGGTGTCGCGTGCGCGCAACGCGCGCTCCAGCGCACGCAGGGCGGGGACCGCGTCGAGCAGGGCCTGCGCCTGGTGATCGGGAAGCTCGGCGAGGATCTCGTCGAGGACCTTGGCCCAGGTCTCCTCGATGCGCCGGGAGTCGGCCACGGCCTTGGGCGTGGGCAGCACCCGGCCGGCGCGCCGGTCTGCCGGGTCGTTCTCCCGCTGGACCAGTCCCAGCTCTGCCAGATGCCGCAGCGCCGTGCTGACGTTGCTCGGCTTCATCTGCAACTCGGCGGCGAGCCTGCCGGGGCTCACGCCGGGCTCCCGGACGATCACACGCATCATGTCCGCCTCGGAGGCGGGCAACGGCTCCACGCCCGACCGGACGACGCCCGTGCGCAGCAGCGTGCGGGAGGTGTCCCGGAGAGCGGGCATGAGGTCCCGGAGCACGGCGAGACGGTCCACGCGTACATCGTAGGATATTTATGCATTTATAAGTATCTGTCTTCGGGAGTGTCATGTCCTCCGCTTCGCCGCCTCCGACCGGCTCCGGGGTCTCCCGGCCTCTGCTCGCCGTGCTGGCCCTGCTGTCGGCGGTGGCGCCGTTCGCCACCGACATGTACCTGCCGACGTTCACCGACATGGCCGCCGACCTCCAGACCAGCGCCTCCAGCGTGCAGCTCACGCTCACCGCGTTCTTCATCGGGATCGCCACCGGACAGCTCGTCATCGGACCGCTGTCCGACCGGTTCGGGCGGCGGCGGCCGATCCTGCTGGCCACCACCGTGGCCGTGGCCGCCTGCGTCGCGTGCGCGGTCGCGCCGAACGTCTGGACGCTCATCGCCTTCCGGTTCGCGCACGGATTCGCCGGCGCCGCCGGTGTCGTGGTCGCCCGCGCCGTGGTCGCCGACCGCACGAGCGGCAGGGAGACGGCCCGGCTGTTCTCGCTGCTGGCCGCCATCGGCGGCGTCGCGCCCGTCATCGCTCCGCTGGCGGGCGGCCTGCTGGCCGCCACGGGCTGGCGCAGCGTCTTCTGGGTGCTGGCCGCCGTCTCGGCGCTCATGCTGCTCGGCGCGGTCCTCGTCGTGCCGGAGACGCTTGCGCCCGAACGCCGGCACGGAGGCGGGATCGCGGCGACCGGCCGGGCGGCGCGGCGCCTGCTCGCCGACCGCGGATACCTCGGCTACACCTTCGCCTTCGGCTTCGGGTTCGCCGGGCTGATGGGGTACATCTCGGCCTCGCCCTTCGTCGTGCAGAACGTGCTGGGCCTGTCGACCACCGCCTACACCGTGACCTTCGCCGCCAACGCGCTGGGCCTGACGGCCGCCAGCATCGCCGGTGCCCGCCTGCTGCGCCGGTTCTCCCCGGAGCGGCTGTTGCGCGCCGCTCAGGGCGCGGTGCTGCTGCTGTCGGCCGTCCTGCTGGCGACGCTGGCCGCCGGCCTGCCGGCCGCGGCCGTGCTGCCGGTGTTGTTCCTGACGGTCAGCTGCTTCTCGCTCGTCATGGGCAACTCCTCGGCGCTGGCCGTCGGCCGGGCGCCGTACGCCACCGGCACGGCCGCCGCCGTGCTGGGCGCGCTGCAGTTCGGGTTCGGCGCCCTGGTGGCGCCGCTGGTCGGCGTGGGCGGGGAGGGGACCGCCCTGCCGATGGGCGTCACGCTGGTGGTCAGCGCCGTGCTGGGCAGCGGCGCTCACCTGGTCGCCGCGAAGGCCGCTCCCGCGGCGCCGTCCGCCTCGGAGGCCGCCTCCGTCGCCGAAGCCGCGTCCGCCGAAGCGGGGCGCTGTTGACGAGCGGCCGCGGGAGGCGCAGAGCCGGTCGGGACCCGTCCGTCACCCGGCGGGAGTGAAGCGGGACAGGTCGTAGATGCCGAGCGCCTTCTCGATGTCGGCGACCTGGTCGACCACGCCCGCGAAGCCGCGCGGCCCGAACCGACGGTGCTCTTCGTCTTCGAAGACCTCGCCCAGGCGGAGGAACTCCTTGGCGGGGACGACCTCACGGAACGCGGGGAACACCACCGTGTCCTCCCGCGCCTCGTGGGGCTCGTACATGCGGACGAACGCCGCCATGTCGGCGACCAGGGTGCGGGCGGCCCTGGCCCCCGTGGTGCGCCGGGTGGCGGCGAGGATGCGCCCGGTCAGCTCGCGGCCACGGCGGTGTTGCAGCACCAGGACCGAGACGGTGCCGGTGAGCCTGCCGGCCTCGCGCAGCCGGGGGAAGACGTACTTCTCCTCCAGGTGCTCGTGGTAGTCCTCGATGAAGCCGCGGATGATGCGGGCGGCGGCGTTCAGCGGCTGCGCGGGCGGCCGCTCGCCGTCCTCGATCCGCCGGATGCCCTCCCGGTAGACGAGCAGGAGACGCTTCAGCACGCCGTGCTCGCGCATGAGGTCCTCGGGCGGCGTCACCTCCGCCTCCTGCTCAGGGGTATGCGGCGCGGCCGCCGCCGAGGGGGCCGCTGCGGTCACCGCCGCCAGCGCGGCGGTGGACAGGCCAAGCAGGTCGCGGCGGCGCACCGCCGGTGAATCACGATCGTCCACGCCGTCTCCGTCCTCGCCCGGTCGCCGGGTTCCGCCCGCGTGCTCGCGATCGGAGACTCCCCCTCACGGCCGTACGCCACGCGGCGGCGTGGGTAAACGCTTCGCCCGCCCGGCCCGCGCCCTCCGAGGGGCAGTACGGTGATCGATGTCGGGATCGGTGTCACTGGAGGTCGCCATGGGCACGCCCGCACGCGCGGGTCAGGGGCCGCTGGAGCGCCGGCTGGGGCTGCCCGACGCCGTGGTCATCGGGCTGGGTTCGATGATCGGCGCTGGGATCTTCGCCGCCCTGTCGCCCGCGGCGCGGGCGGCAGGGTCTGGGCTGCTGCTCGGGCTGACGGCGGCGGCGGTGGTGGCCTACTGCAACGCGACCTCCTCGGCCCGGCTGGCCGCGCGCTACCCCGTCTCCGGCGGCACCTATGTGTACGGGCGGGAGCGGCTGGGGGACTTCTGGGGCTACCTGGCGGGGTGGGCGTTCGTGATCGGCAAGATCGCCTCGTGCGCGGCGATGGCGCTGACCGTCGGCTCCTACGTGTGGCCGGAGCAGGCCCACGCGGTGGCGGTGGCGGCCGTGGTGGCGCTGACCGCGGTGAACTACGCGGGAATCCACAAGAGCGCCTGGCTCACCCGGGTCATCGTCGGGGCGGTCCTCGCGGTGCTGGCCGCCGTGGTGGTCGCGGGCCTGACCTCCGGCGCCGCGGACCCGGGGCGGCTGGACGTCGGGGCCGACGCCACCGCCGGCGGGGTGCTGCAGGCTGCGGGTCTGCTGTTCTTCGCCTTCGCCGGTTACGCCCGCATCGCCACCCTCGGTGAGGAGGTGCGCGACCCGGCGCGGACCATACCCCGCGCGATTCCGCTCGCGCTCGGGCTCACCCTGGTCGTCTACGCGGCGGTCGCGGTGTCCGCGCTCGCCGTGCTTGGCGGCGCGGGACTGGGGAACGCGGTCGCGCCCCTGGCCGCCGTCGTGCGGGAGGCCGGGCATCCCGGCCTGGCCCCGGTCGTACGGGCGGGCGCCGCGCTCGCCGCGACCGGCTCGCTGCTCGCGCTGATCCTCGGGGTGTCCCGCACCACGCTGGCCATGGCCCGCGACCGGCACCTGCCGCACGTGCTGGCCGCCGTCCATCCCCGTTTCAACGTGCCCCACCGCGCCGAGTTGGCCGTGGGCGCGGTCGTGGCGATCCTGGCCGCGACCGCGGACCTGCGCGGCGCGATCGGGTTCTCCTCCTTCGGCGTGCTGGTCTACTACGCCGTCGCCAACGCCAGTGCCTGGACCCTCGGCGCCGGTGAGGGACGGCCGCCGCGGGTCGTGCCCGCCGTCGGCCTGGCCGGGTGCCTGATCCTGGCCTTCGCCCTGCCGCTGTCCTCGGTGGTCTCCGGGGCCGCCGTGCTCGCCGCCGGCGCCGCCGTTTACGGCCTGCGCCGGGCCGTCACCTGACGAGCGGTGCTTGAGACTCCCGGGGGAATACCATGGGCGGATGCGACCCGAAGTCTCAAGCCCGGTGAGCCGGAGGGCGCTGCGCCCGGTCGATCTGGCGCGGGAGGCAGGGGTCTCCACCCAGCAGATCCGCAACTACGCCGACGCGGGGATCCTCCCGCCCGCCGAGCGGACGGCCGCCGGCTACCGCAGGTTCGACACGCGGCACCGCGAGGCCCTGCTCGCCTACCGGGCGCTGGCCAAGGGGTACGGTTGGGAGGCCGCCCGTTCGATCATGCTGGCGGTGCACGACGGCGACCTGGCGGGCGCGCTCGCACTCGTGGACGCCTGCCACGCCGCGCTGCACCAGCAGCGGCTCGCCCTGCGGGCGACGGGGGAGGCGCTCGAGGCGGTGGCCGGGCAGGATCCCGGCGGCCCGGCGGCGCCGCAGTCCGTCCTGCGTATCGGGGAGGTGGCCGCCCTCCTCGGCGTACGCGCCTCGGCGCTGCGGGTGTGGGAGGCCGCCGGGCTGCTGACGCCGCAGCGCGAGCCGGGCACCGGCTACCGGTGGTACGGCCCGGCCGAGGTCCGCGACGCCCGCATGATCCACATGCTCCGGCAGGGGCGGTATCCGCTTGCGCGGATCGGGGACGTGCTCGACGGCCTGCGCCGCACCGGCAGCACCGACGCGCTGCGCGCCGCCCTCACCGAACGCGGCGCCGCCCTCGCCTCCACGGCCGTCGCCATGCTCGAAGGATCGGCCCGCCTGCGTGACTACGTCACCGGCGCAGCCGCGCGCTGATCCGCCCTGCGAGCGGGGCGCGGCCTGGTTCCTATCACGGTGGTCGCGTCCAGCTCCTCGTCGTGCGTCAGGCGTGCGGCGAGCCCGGCGCGGGCGACGGCGTCGGCGGTCTCCCTGGCCTGGCTCTCGCTCGTCTCCACCAGCAGGTGGCCGTCCGGCGTGAGCCAGTCGTCCGCCCCGGCGACGACCCGCCGTACGAGGTCGAGCCCGTCCGCGCCGCCGTCGAGCGCGACCTGCGGCTCGTGGACGCGCGCCTCCGGCGGCAGCAGCCCGATCGCGCCGGTGGGCACGTACGGCGGGCTGGCGACGAGGACGTCCACCCGGCCCCGCAGGGCGGTGGGCAGGGCCGCGTACAGGTCGCCCTCGTACACCCTGCCACCCGCCGTGGCGAGGTTGCGGCGGGCGCAGCGTACGGCGGCGGGGTCGACGTCCACGGAGTGCAGCTCGATCGGCCCGACGGCGGCGGCCAGCGCCGCGCCCAGCGCGCCCGAGCCGCAGCACAGGTCGACGACGACGGCGCCCGGCCGGGCCAGTGCGGCGGCCTGGCGGACCAGGAACTCGCTGCGCGGCCGGGGCACGAAGACCCCCGGGTCGACGACCAGCCGCAGTCCGCAGAACTCAGCCCACCCGAGGACGTGTTCCAGGGGCAGGCCGCAGGCGCGCCGGTCCACCATGTCGTCGAGCTCGGCCGGCGTACGCGCGGCGGAGACCAGCAGACGGGCCTCATCTTCGGCGAACACGCACCCGGCGGCCCGCAGCCGGGCCACGATCGAGGGAAGAGCGGGGGAGAAGGACAGTGACAAGGGAGAGCCTTTCGGTGTGCCGAGGGCGCTCCCGCGGTCGCCTGTCTCTACGCGACCCTACGTACGGGGAGAGGGGAGCACCCGATCTGTTCAGCGGTAATGGGGCTCACCTCCTCGCGTCGTCGCCGCCGTGACCGGCACCTTACACCAGACCGTCTACTCGCGGCGGAGGGGCGGGCGGTGGGCCCAGGTGGCCCAGCGCCACAGCCACTCCAGCGGGCCCTGCCGGTAGCGGCGCAGCCACAGGGTGGACCACACCCACTGGACGGCGAGGATGACGCCGGCGATCAGGGGCACGGCCGAGGCCGGCCAGGTGTGCGGCGGGCCGTCGAGCGCGCGGCTCGCCACCAGCACGAGGACCGTCGCGGACAGATAGTTGGTCAGCGCCATCCGTCCGAGCGGCGCGAACACGGCCAGCAGCACCGGCCGCAGCGGGGTCCTGAGCACAACCAGCAGGACGCAGACGTACACCCCGGCGATCAGCAGCCCGGCCCCGGCCAGTGAGATGCTGAAACTGCGGTCGGCCGGGTCGAACCGGGTCTGGAGCCACAGCACGGGCGCCGCGGCGGCGGCCAGGACCAGCCCCAGCGTGGCCGGCACGCGCGCCGACTGCTCCAGCCGGTCGATCACGCCATACCGGACCAGCGCCGAGCCCAGCAGGAACAGTCCGGCGATCAGGGCGATCCGGTCGCCTCCGACGAGCAGCGACACCGCGACGAACACGGGAGCGAGGACGGCGACCGCCAGGCGGGGCAACCAGGTCGAGGGCAGCAACACCAGCAGGCCGACGACGGCGTAGGTGCTCAAGATGTCGCCGTGCCACAGCAGCACGAAGTGGGCCACGCCGAGCGCGAGCAGCACCAGCAGCCGGCGCAGCAGAACCACGCGCGGGCGGGCAGCGCGGGCGGCAGCGGAGTCCAGCAGCAGCGAGAACCCGACGCCGAAGAGCAGGGAGAAGATCGGGAAGAAGCGCTGATCGACGAGCAGGCCCAGCCAGGCGGCCTCGCTGCCCCCAGGAGTGGACGGGGCGACGAACGCGCCGGTCGCGGCGATCGGCTGGACGTTGGCGAGCAGGATCCCGCACAACGCGAACCCGCGTACGACGTCGAGCGCGGCGATGCGCGCGCGGCCCGCGGAGGTGGTGACTTGGCCGGTCCCGCCGGGCCGCGGGAGCGCGGCGGGGGAGGTGACGTTCTCACGGTGCATGGGGCTTCATCCTGCGGGCGGCGGCCCCCTGCCGTTATGGGCCGGAAGCATGATTCGCGCCGCCCGCGACCGTACTTCCGGCCAATTCCGGAGGCCGGGCTCAGCGCCGCGGCGGTGCAGGTGGTGTGGCGTCCCTCGTCCTGCCAGGACCGGCGCCCGGTACGTCACCGGGCCCGGTCAGACACTCCCTAGCCGGGCGGCACGGGGCGCGATCAGCCCTGGCCGGCTTGCCGCGCCGTGCGCTCCAGCCGGTTTCGGTAACTCTCCCACCACTCCTGATCGCCGGAGGGCAGGTTGAGGTTGCCGTCCCGCACTCCGGTCGCTCCGTCGATGAGCTCCCTGACGATGTCGGCGTGGCCGGCGTGCCGGTTGGTTTCGGCGATCACGTGCACCAGGATCTGGTGCAGCGTCACCTCGCTCCGCTCGTCCGGCCACCACCGCACACGGCCGATCGCGTCGAGTGCCAGCGTGGCGATCGTGGTGTCCGCGTGCTGCCATACCCGGCGGTACAGTCCGACGATCTCTTCGCGTGACTCGTCCGCCGTGGCCCACATGTCCGCGTTGTCCTCGGCGTCGTCCGCCATCCACGGCAGCGATTCGCCGAACGGCCGCCCGAAGGTCTCGCCGAAGTAGCCCTCCTCCACCCCGGCGAGGTGTTTGACGAGCCCCAGGAGGTTGGTGCCGGTGGGGGTCAGCGGGCGGCGGATCTCATACTCGGAGAGCCCGTCGAGCTTCCACAGCAGCGCGTCGCGGGCGGCTTGCAGATAGCGTTGCAGATCCTTCTTCGGTTCCGGTGCGGTCATGCCGGGCAGTCTCTCAGCCGGCGCCGGCAGCCCGCATCGGCATTTCCCTGCGCCGCCGCCGAGCCGAGCCCGGCCGGTCCTCCCGCGATGCGGAAAGCCCCGCCCCCGGCGGGTGCCGGGGACGGGGCGTGGCGGAGCCGGGGTCAGCAGACGATGAAGATGCTCTGCCAGCCGACTGGAGTCCTCTGCTCCGCGTTCCTGTCGGAGGCGAGCGTGAAGTGGGCGACGCCCTGCGCGTCGGGCTGGTTGTACATCCGGCCGCTCTGGCCGTCGCCATACCACCGGTACGACCCGTGGAAAGGGATGTTGGACACGCCGCAGCGGTCGATGACCACCGACCTGCCGCTGAAGCCGGGCCCCTCATAGGCGACGTACTGTGAGGCGTAGGCGGCACCGGCGCTGATCGCGATTGTCGCGGCCGTCAGGGCGGGGACGAGGACGAACCTTTTCATGACGCTCCTTGGACGAGGCCGAACTCCTACTTTGAGTAATCGAATGGTAACGGAGAGTGTTCGTTTCGTCACCCCCCCTGCTTGCGGCGGGAGCTCAGGTGATGGTCGGCGTCGCCACTTCTGTCGGGGTGGCGAGCTGGTCGAGAGCAGGTCGCGCCATATCCGGGTCGTCGGCAGAGCGCGCGGACGATGATCGACTCTGGGGTTGTCTACGTACACTGTCGGGCATGGCATGCCGCATCAGTGAGCTGGTCATCGACGCCGCCGACCCCGATCGGCTCGCCGCGTTCTGGAGCGAGGTCCTCGGCTACGTCGAACTCGGCCGGGAAGACGACGGAAGCATCGAGATCGGGCCGCCCGACGCCGGCTTCGGCGGCCCGCAGCCCACCCTCGTCCTCAGCCCCAGCAGCGACCCGCGGCCCGGGAAGCTCCGGCTGCACATTGACGTCAACGCCACCGACCGAGACCAGGACGCCGAGCTGGAGCGGCTGCTCGCTCTCGGCGCCAGGCCCGCCGACGTCGGTCAGACCGGCACCGAGAACTGGCACGTCCTGGCCGACCCTGAAGGCAACGAATTCTGCCTCCTGCACACCCGGCTTCAGCCCCTCTGACCACATGCGTCCTGGCGCCAAGCCGCCTTGCGGGAACCGCGGGTCGGGGTGGGCGAAGCCCGCGGTGAGGACCAGTGCGGTGACGCGATCGGAGAGCGGATGCCCTGTTCGTGCCTGGCGCGAACAGGGCCAGCGGGAGGCGTGGGGTGCCTGATGTGCGAGTAGAGGCTGCCGTCCCGCACGCCGGCCGTCTTCGGGACCTCAGGGTCTCCAGCCCCACCTCGTCGGCCGGTTCCGCCTTCCCTGCCTTCCTAGGACTCCTAGGGGAAAACATAATCAATTGCCCTTAAAACCGCCGGACGATAGCTTCGTGCCTATGAAGCCAATTGCCGAGCGCGAGATCCGCGCCTCGTTCGTCAACTGCACCAAGGGCGAGGCCAAACGCCTTGCCGTGCCGAGGGATCTGGATGTGCGGCCCTGGGACGACCTGGACTTCCTGGGCTGGCAGGATCTCTCCTCGCCGGGCCGCGCGTACCTGGTCGCCGAGCAGGGAGACCGTCTGGTCGGGGTGGCGCTACGACGGGCCACCTCGAATGCCGGACATGTGCGGCGCAGCATGTGCTCGCTCTGCCTGACCACGCACACCGGCGATGGTGTGTCGCTGATGACCGCCCGCCGTTCCGGCGGCAGCGGCAACTCCGTGGGCGCCTACATCTGCACCGACCTGGCCTGCTCCCTCTACCTGCGGGGCAAGAAGGACGTCGGGCCCGGCGGACGGATGCCCGAATCGCTCACGCTCGAAGAGAAGATCAGCAGGACCGTGGTCAACGTGAGCGAGTTCCTCCAGAAGGTGACCGCCTGATCGGCACTCCCCGCTGAGATCGCTCTTGATCGGCCTGGGGCAGGCGTTCGCCGACTTCGCCATGGGTCCAGGGACGCCATCAGCGCGGCAGTGTGACGAGCCCCATCTCATAGGCGATGATCACGAGCTGGACCCGGTCCCGGGCGCCCAGTTTGGTGAGCAGCCGTGACACGTGCGCCTTGGTGGTGGCCACCGTGATGAAGAGGTCCTCCGCGATCTCGGTGTTCGACCGGCCGCGTCCGACCAGGGTCAGCACTTCCCGTTCCCCGGGGGCGAGGAACCGGCGGACAGCCGTTGGCGCTGAGAAGGATCAAGGCGCACTTACGGTTGAAAGATCCTCACTTGTAACGGGTCAATCACTATGAGTTGATCGCGACCTATATAGCCCTACCGTGCGGGCTACGCCTCGTTCATCGAGGTGCCATCGCTGTCAGACATGGAGAAGTTCTTCTTCCTCGACAGCTTCGGCCGGAATGTGATCGCGCAGTCGAGGGCCGATTCTCACCGGCTGGGCGTCGCCGTCCAGATCGGGACCGTTCGGTACAAGGGGTTGTTCCTGGAGGATCCGCTGGCGGTGCCCTGGCCGGTGGTGGACTATCTGGCCGAGCAGCTGGGGATCGGTGACGCGTCGCAGGTCAAGAAGTATGCCGAGCGGCCCAAGACGACGTACGAGCACGCCTGGATGATCCGGGACGCCTACGGTTACCACACCTTCGATGACACCAGCAGTTGGAGCGAACGGCAGCTGACGCGCCAGTTCCGGACCTTCCTGCATGGCCGGGCCTGGACACACGCCGAGGGGCCGGTGGCGCTGTTCGAGCAGTCGGTGGCGTGGCTACGGCGGCATCGGGTGCTGCTGCCCGGGGTGACCGTGCTGGAACGCCTGGTAGGCAGCGTGCGGGAACGGGCCGATGTCCGCATGTACACCGTGGTGGCCAAGCAGGTGCGCCGTGCCGATCCGCGCCTGCCGACCGCGTTGTCGGATCTGCTGGTGGTGCCGGAGGGCTCGCGCATCTCGGAGTTGGAGAAGCTGCGGCAGGCGCCCAAGCGCACCTCGGGTACGGAGATGGTGCGGGCGCTGCAGCGGGTGGACAACCTGGCCGGCTTCGGGCTGGGCCGGGTTGCGGTGTCGAAGGTGCCGGTGCGGCGGATGAAGACGCTGGCCAAGTACGGGGCGGGCAGCAAGGCGCCGGCGCTGGACCGGCTGGTCGAGCCGCGCCGGACGGCGACGCTGCTAGCGGTCACCCGGAGCCTGGAGGCCGAGGCGATCGACGACGCTCTCGATCTGTTCGCGCTGCTGATGGCCACCCGGTTGATCAGCCCGGCCCGCCGCAAGTCCGCCGACGAACGGCTGCGGATGCTGCCCCGGCTGGAGCGGGCCTCCAAGCTGGTGGCCAAGGCCGGCCGTGTGCTGGTCGACCAGCTTGACCTGGTCGACCAGGAGGGCGCCGACCTCGATGTGGCGGCGATGTGGGCCGCGGTGGCCGAGATCGCCGGCGCCAGCAAGGAGCAGGTCCGTGCGGCGCTGGGCGTGGTGGAGGAACTGGTCCCCGAGTCCGACGGCGCGGCCGAGGCGGCGATGCGCGCCGCGCTGGTGGAGAAGTACCACACCGTGCGCCCGTTCCTGCGGCTGCTGGGCGAGTCCAAGGCGCTGGCGGCGGCACCGGGCGGGCGGCGCGTTCTGGCCGCCGTGCGTCGACTCCCGGAGCTGTCGCGACGGCAGGTCAGCAAGAAGCCGCTGCTGCCCAAGGAGATCGACGCCGCGCTGGTGACCGCGTCCTGGAAGCGGGCGGTGTATGCCAACCCGGACCTGCCGCAGGGCGCGGTGGATCGTGACGCGTACGTCGTGTGCGTGCTGGAGCACCTGATGCGGGCCCTGACGATCAGGGACGTGTTCGCCTCACCGTCGCTGCGCTGGGCCGACCCGCGCGCGCATCTGCTGGCCGGCCCGCAGTGGGAGGCGATCGCCGAGGACGTGCTGGCCTCCCTGTCGCTCACCGACCCCGTCCAGAAGCATTTGAACGACAAGGTCCTGGCCCTGGACGCGGCCTGGAAGCAGATGGCCGCCCGGCTGGAGGAGGCGGGCGAGGACGCGCTGGTCTCGGTGGTGACCCCGGCCGGCGGCGGGCGGGCCCGGCTGTCGGTGGAGAAGCTCGGCGCGCTCGGCGAGAGCGAGTCGCTGGCATGGCTGCGGGCCGCCTGCCAGGCGATGCTGCCCCGCATCGACCTGCCCGAGCTACTACTGGAGGTGCACGCCTGGACCGGGTTCCTGGACGCCTACGTGCACCTGGCCGACATCTCCACCCGCATGAACGACCTGCCGAGATCGCTGGTGGCGCTGCTGATCAGCGAGGCGTGCAACGTCGGGCTGACGCCGGTGCTCAAGGCCGGGGATGAGGCGCTGACCCGGGGCCGGCTCTCGCACGTGGATCAGAACTATGTGCGTGCCGAGACGCACGCCGCGGCCAACGCGATCCTGATCGAGCACCAGGGCAAGGTGCCGATCGTCGCGGCGTGGGGCGGCGGCTTGCTGGCGTCGGTGGACGGGCTGCGGTTCGTCGTCCCGGTCAAGACGATCAACGCCGGGCCCTCACCTAAGTACTACGGCTACAAAAGGGGCCTGACCTGGCTCAACGCAGTCAATGATCAAGTAGCGGGGATCGGGCAGATGGTCGTGCCGGGCACGCCCCGCGATTCCCTGTACATCCTGGACTGCCTGATCAACCTGGACGCCGGACCGAAACCCGAGGTGGTCACGACGGACCAGGACAGCGACATGGTGTTCGGGATCTTCTCCATGCTCGGCTACCGGTTCGCGCCCCGCTTCGCCGACCTGGGCGACCAGCGGTTCTGGCGGGCCGACCTGCCTGACGGCAGCACCGGCGACTACGGGGTGCTGGAGGCGATCGCCCGCAACAAACTGAACCCCAAGAAGGTGATCACCAGTGGCCGGACATGCTCCGCGTCGCCGGATCGCTGGTGACCAACCAAGTGCGCGCCTACGACCTGCTGCGCATGTTCGCCCGCCAGGGTTCTCCGACGCCGCTGGGGCAGGCCTTCGCCGAGTACGGCCGCATCGACAAGACGATGCACCTGCTCAGCATGCTGGACCCGATGGATTCCAGCTACCGCCGGAGCTGGGCAAACAGCTGTCGGTCCAGGAATCCCGGCATCGCCTGGCCCGCAAGATCTGCCACGGCAACTCCGGCCGGATCCGGCAGGCATATCGGGAAGGCCAGGAGGACCAACTGGCAGCTCTGGGACTTGTCGTCAATGCCGTCGTGTTGTGGAACTCACGGTATCTGTCGGCGATCGTGGACCAGTTACACGCCCAGGGTGTGCCGGTCAAGGACGAGGACGTGGCGCGGCTGTCCCCGCTGGGCCACGCCCACCTCAACTGCCTGGGCCGCTACGCGATCGCCTCCTCGGCCCCGGACAAGGGTCTGCGGCCGCTCGGCACGGCGACGTTACCCAAGGCCAACCCCGCCAGTGCCACTGTCGTGGACGAGGACGGCGTCTGAAGCGCGGGCCGTTCGAATCCCGGGACGGCAAGTGGGCCACTGGTGAAGTTGGCGGTCAGTGATCTATTTGTTGTCGATGCGTTCTACGGCTGAGCAACGGTGGCCAGGTTCACCACGCGGACGCCGCCGTCCTGCGTCCAGAAGATGAACACCGCTGGCTGTCGGCTATCAGCGCCTCTCTGGGGCTGTTCAGGCGGAGGGCATCAGGTCGCGGCGGCGCAGGAACGCCAGCCCCGCCGTGGTCAGGGTGATGGCTACTACGGTCAGCCCCAGCAGCGACACAACCGGTGACGAGGCGCCGCTCAGCAACATCGCTGGCACGTGCACGAACGGCGAAAGGTCCAGAACGATCCCGGTGGCCAGTTTGAATTCCGCCAGCAGGTCCACGACCAGGAAGAGGCCGAGCGCGGTCCAGCTCACGGCCGCCGCCAGCCGTGGCAACAGGCCGAACATCAGCGTCGCGATCCCGGTCATGGTCCAGACCGCGGGGAGGTAGGCCAGCGTGGCCCCGGTGACGCGGGCCACGTCGCCGTCGAAGGTGAGCCCCGCCGCCGCGCCCAGCACGGTCAGCAGCAGCACGGGGCTCACGACGGCGAGTACCAGGTGGCTCAGCGCCCAGCGCAGCCGGCCGACGGGGGTGGACAACAGCAGTTCGGCCCGGCCCGCCGCCTCCTCCGTACGGGCGTGCAGCGCCGACACCAGTGCCGCTCCCGCGACGAGCTGGCTGAGCACGTACATCACGAACGTGAAGAACACGTCCGAGAGCCGGGCCTCGGCGCCGCCGAGAGTCGCGGCCAGCTCCCGGAACTGCGGCGTGTCCAACTGGGTGTTCAGCCCGCGTGCCGCCACGCCGAGCAGGGCGCCCAGCGCTCCGAATCCGATCGCGAAGCCCGCGAGCGTGCTGCGGTGCAGGCGAGCGGCCAGGCTGAACGCGCCCGGCAGGGTTCCGCCGGCGGGTCCGGGGCGGGCGGGAATCAGGCCGCTGGCCACGTCACGCCGTGTGGACAGCGCGAACGCGACCGCCGTCAGGGCGGCGACGAACACCGCGATCAGCCCCAGCACCCACCACTGGTCCCCGGCGTAGGGTCTGGTCAGCCGGACCCAGCCGAACGGCGACACCCAAGCCAGCCAGCCGACGTGACCGGCGTCGGCCAGCGAGCGCAGCGCGAACAGCAGGCCGCCGGCCGCGATCGCGATGCCGCGTGCCGTCCCGGAGGAGGCGGTGAGCTGCCCGGTGACGGCGGCCACGGCCGCGAACGCCCAGCCGCCCGCGGCCGTGGACAGCCCGAACAGCAGCGAGGAACCCGCGGGCAGGCCGCCCGCGACCAGGGCGGGCACCGACAGCAGGCCCAGGAGCAGGTTGGCGGCCAGCACGGCCGCGAGCGCGGCGGCCAGCGGGGCATGACGGCCGATGACACCCGAGGCCAGCAGCTCGCGTCGGCCGGTCTCCTCCTCGACCCGGGTGTGCCTGATCACCAGCAGGATGCTGACGAGCCCGCCGATCAGCGCGAGGGAGGAGCCGAGCGTCCAGGCGGTTAGGCCGCCGACGCTCGCGTCGTAGATGGGGCCGCGCATCGCCAGCTGCGCCGGGTTGCCCGCCGAGGCGGCCGCGAAGGAGTCGCGGGCGGCCTGGTCGGCGTACAGGTCGGTGGTGGCGGAGGCGATGCTCGCTGGCAGCAGTGCGCTGATCACGATCCACACCGGCAGCAGCACGCGGTCCCTGCGCAGGATGAGCCGGATCAGTGTCCCTGTGCCGGTCATGGTGCCGGTCATCTGGCGGCTCCCTCGTAGTGGCGCAGGAACAGTTCCTCCAGCGTCGGCGGCTGCGTGGTCAAGGTGCGTACGCCCGCTCTGGCGAGCTCGGCGAGCACCGCGGTGAGCGCGTCACCGTCGACCTGGCAGCGCAGCCGCGCGCCGTCCACGGTCAGATCGTGTACGCCGGGCAGGGTGGCCAGCCCGGGAGCGGGCCCGATCAGCTCGGCGGTCACCGACGTGCGGGTGAGGTGGCGCAGGTCGGCCAGGCTGCCGGACTCGACGGTATGGCCGGCGCGGATGATGCTGACGCGGTCGCACAGCGTCTCCACCTCCGACAGGATGTGGCTGGACAGCAGCACGGTGCGGCCGTTGCGCTTCTCCCGCAGGACGCACTCGTTGAAGACCGCCTCCATGAGCGGGTCCAGACCCGAGGTCGGCTCGTCGAGGATCAGCAGTTCGGCGTCGGAGGCGAACGCGGCCACCAGCGCCACCTTCTGCCGGTTGCCCTTGGAGTAGGTACGGCACTTCTTGCGCGGGTCGAGCTCGAAGCGCTCCAGCAGCTCGGCGCGCTGCCTGGGGTCCAGGCCGCCGCGGGCCCTGCCCATCAGGTCGATGACCTCGCCGCCGGTCAGCGAGGGCCACAGGGTGACGTCGCCGGGCACGTAGGCGAGCCTTCGGTGCAGTTCGGTGGCGTCGCGCCAGGGGTCGCCGCCGAGTAACGCGACCTGGCCGCCGTCGGCGCGCATCTGGCCGAGCAGGATACGGATGGTGGTGGTCTTGCCGGCACCGTTGGGCCCGAGAAAGCCGTGCACCTCGCCCGTCTTGACGGTGAGGTCGAGCCCGTCCAGGGCCTTGGCCCGGCCGAAGCTCTTGACCAGGCCGCCCACGTGCACTGCGGCGTTCATCGTTGTCCCTCGACCTTCTCGAGGCCCGTCCGCGCCTGGTCGAACAGCTCGCGGCCGAGGAATTCCGGTCTGATCAGATCGAGCTGGGCCTTGCCGACGCGTACTGCGCCTTGCGGGGCGTACAGGTCCGTGCCCAGCGCGCGGGAGACGTGCTCGTGCAGCACCGTGATGCCGAGCTTCATCGCGGTCAGCACGGTCGCGCGGGCGCGATGGTCGGCCTCCGAGCGGTCGTCGTCGGCGAGATGCTCCTCCGTCACGCTGACGAGTTCGTCGAACATGGCGGCGGCTGCGGGGGAACCGTCCACAAGCGCGCGGCCGAGGTATTTCATCAGGGGCGGCGCGGTTCGATGGACGTTCTCGATGAATTCGGGCTTGTCCAGGTTGTGGTCGGTGACGCCTACGGTGACCTGCTCGCGCAGGTAGCTGAGGACGTACTCGTCGCAAGCCTGTCTCAGCGCTTCCTTGGTGCCGAAGTGGTGCTGCACCAGGCCGGGCGAGACTTTTGCGGCCTCGGCGATCCCACGGATGGTGGTGGCCTTGACCCCCTGCTCGGCGAACAGCGCCATCGCAGCGTCGCGGATGCGGGCGCGCGTCGTCAGGTCCTCTTCAGAAATTGGTCGCACGTCCAAGAGTCTATACAAACGTATCGTTCGCCATACGAATGTTCAGCACATCAACGCGGAGCCGACAACTCGCGACAGCTGAATGGGCGGTGATCTGTTCGCGGCGGCCGCGCAAGGAGACGCCGCTGGACCGGCTGCGGGATCGGGTGCTGTTCGAGACCGCCTACGTGTGCGGCGCCCGCGCCTCCGAAGTCTGCGGCCTGTACGTGGAGGACCTCGACCTGCGCCTGGACGACGAACACGTCCGCATCCACGGCAAGGGCGGCAGCGTGCGCACCGTCTTGCTGGACGACCGCGGGTACGTCACCCTGCTCAAGCTCTACCTGGCTCGCGCCGGCTACACCGCCGGGCCGCTGTTCCGCGCCTCCATTAACGGCCGGGGCGGACCCCTGTCGTATGACGCCGCTCACCACCGCTGGCAGGGCTACTGCGCGCAGGCTGGCGTCGAGATCGATATCCACCAGCTGCGCCACGCCCACGCCACCGAACTCATCAACGCTGGCGTCTCCATCGAGGCCGTCCGCCGCCGCCTCGGCCACGCCTCCACCGAAACCACCCAGCTGTACGCGTTGCTGGACGACAAGGTCGCCGACGCCGAGATCCGCGCCGCACGCCGACGCCGGGACCGGGCAACGAGCTAAGGAAGCGTCGCAACCAGGAGCAGCCTCAGCTCAATGCAATCAAGATCCTTCTCAGCGCCAACGGCTGTCCGCCGGTTCCTCGACCCCGTTCCCACTCGGTGATGCCCTCAATCGGTCGTGGGAAGCGCTCCGGGGTAGCTCCGGGACGCCCGACGAAGTCCGAGATCAGACGGCGCGTCACACTCGGCGCGATCAGTGCGTCGCCGGCGGCGACCACGCGGATCGCCACGAGGATGTCATCCAGCGCCATGTCCTTGACCACGAAGCCGCTCGCGCCGACACGCAGCGCGCCGTAAACGTGGTCGTCCTCGTCGAAGGTGGCCAGGACGAGGACGCGGGTCGTCGCCGGGCCGGCCGTGATGCGGCGGGTGGCCTCGATCCCGTCCATGCCGGGCATCCTGATGTCCATCACCACGACGTCGGGGACGAGGTCGCCGACGAGCCGGACCGCTTCGGAGCCCGTGGCGGCCTCACCGACGACTTCCAGGTCGGGGTGGTCGGCTATGAGCACGCGCAGCCCGGACCGCACCAGCGGCTGGTCGTCGGCGAGCAGGATCCGGACGGTCATCGGGCCTTCACCGCGACTCCGGCGGGTTCGGGCAGCGGCAGCCGGGCCGCTACCCCGAAACCACCCTCGGGGCGCGGCCCGGCGCTGAGGTGGCCGTTGAGCAGGCCGACCCGCTCCCGCATGCCTACGATGCCGAAGCCGTGAGCCGATCCGTTCCAGGTGGCGCCGCATCCGGGGCGCTCGCGCCCCGGTCGGCCTGACGCAGCGCCACAAGCGTGCGCCGAAGGCTCGACAGGGTCTGTCTGCTGGTGGCCTCGATGGTGCGCAGCGCCTCGCGGGCCTCCGCCGGCCGCCCCCCACGCGGCATCGGCCCGGGGACGTACGCCCACAGGCCAACCCGTCCGCAGCCACTGCAGATGGCCATGCCTCGGCCGTACTTGGTGGTCATGTACGGGAAACGGGCCTGGCTAGAGCGGATTGTCGTGGGCGATGAGGGCGAGTTGGACGCGATTGTCCAGGTTGGTCTTGGCGAGGATGCGGGAGATGTAGCTCTTGACCGTGCCGACGCTCATGTGGAGCTCGGCCGCGATCTCTGCGTTGGACCTGCCCCGGCCGACCGCGGCGGCGACCTCGCGCTCGCGGTCGCTGAGTCTGGACAGCAGCCTGCGTGCGTCGTCGCGGCGGCGGTCCTCCGCCTCCGGCGCCAGGTGGGCGATCAGGCGCCGGGTCACGCCGGGGGACAGGATCGGCTCGCCCGCCGCGACCCGGAGGACCGCGTCCACGATGCCCTCCGGCGGGGTGTCCTTGAGCAGGAACCCGCTGGCCCCGGCGCGCAGCGCGCCGAAGACGTGCTCGTCGGCGTCGAACGTGGTCAGCATGATGACGTGCGGAGGGTCGGGCCGCCGCCGCAGCAGCCGGGTGGCGTCGATCCCGTCCAGGCCCGGCATCCGGATGTCCATGAGCACCACATCGGGCGCGTGCGCGTCGACCGCGGCTCCGACGTCGGCGCCGTCCGCCACGCCGCCCACCACGACGAGCTCGTCGGCGCCCCTGAGCATCAGCGTCAGACCCGCCCTGACGAGCGGGTCGTCGTCCACGACCAGCACGCGTATGGCGCTCACATCGGCCATGGTAGCCAGACGGCCAGGCGGAACTCGCCCATCTCCACCCCGCCCTTCTCCACCCCGGCCTGCTCCACCCGGCCGCCCGCCAGCTCGGCACGCTCCCGCATCCCGGCCAGGCCGGCGCCTTCGCCCGCGAGGGAACCCGCCGCGGAAATAGCCGCAGAAATAGCCGTGGACGCCGCGACGGGGTTGCGCACCTCGATGGTCAACCCCCGGCCCGGACCGCCGTCGAGGCGTACGGTCACCGGCCGGCCGGGGGCGTGTTTGCGGGCGTTGGTGAGGCCCTCCTGGACGATCCGGTAGGCGGCCCGCGCCGTCGCGCCCGGCAGGTCGGGCAGGCGCACGCCGCCGTCGTGCATCTCGACCTTCACGCCCGCCTGCCGTACCTCCTCGACCAGGGCCGGCAGGTCGAGCCCGGCCAGGACGGGCGCCTCGCGCAGGACCGAGATGACCTGGCGCAGCTCCTGCAGCGCCTGGTGCGCGCTGGAGCGCATCACCGTGGCCGCCTCGACCACCTCGGCGGGGTCGGCCCGCGCGTTGAACTCCAGCGCACCGGCGTGCAACGCCAGCAGCGACAGCCGGTGCGCCAGCACGTCGTGCATCTCGCGGGCGATGGCCAGGCGTTCGGTGTGGCGGGCCTGCTCGACGCGCCGCCGTTGCTCCTCCTCGGCCCTGTGGAGCCGCTCCGCCAGTGACAGCAGCAGTTGGCGGCGGGCCCGCGCCAGCATCCCCCATCCGGTCAGCGCCACCCCGAACAGCACCGCGACCAGCGCCCACACCGGGTACGGCGCCAGCCCCGGCGGCCGCAGCCAGAACCGGGCCAGCGTCGCCGCCACCCAGGCCGCGCCCACCCCGATCGCGACGAACGAGCGCCGATACAGGGCGGTCATCAGCGTGGCGATGCCGGCCGCGACCGACGCCGATGCCGCGGGCACCGCCAGCGCCACGGCCGCCAGCGCGGTGGTGGCCGGCCACCGGCGCGACAGCCACAGCGCCCCGCTCGCCGCCGCGCCGCCGGCCACGTCCGCGACCAGGTACCAGCCGGAAGCCGCGCCGAGGTCGCCTCGCACGACGACCGCCGCCGCGGCCAGCGCGCAGGCGACGCCCCCGGCCCGGATCGCCCGGTCCCGCCGGGTCCTCGCCGGGCCCGGCCGTACGTCTGCCGTCACGGACGCCCAGCGTAATGACGGCGGGCCCGCCGACGGCAGCAACCAAAGTCGACGCCGGGTTGTCACCTGGGTTGCCACGGGCAGGACCCGGGACGGCAGACGTGGGCGGTGTACGCGGAACACGCTGGCCGCATGACGGCGAACAAGACGCGCGGCCGCCTGGCCGCACTGCTGCTCGCGGTGATCACACCGCTCGTGGCCGAGTTCACCCTCGGCAACCCGCCGCTGCGCATGGCCTGGCTCCTGCTGCTGTGGATCCCGATATACGGCGCGGGCGTCGTCCTGGTGCGCGAGCTGGTGCGGCGGGCCGGGACGGGCTGGACCGGGGTGCTGCTGCTCGGCGCCGCCTACGGCATCGTCGAGGAGGGCTTGGCGCTGCAGGCGCTGAGCAGCCCCACGATCTACGGCGCCGCCGGGTGGGCGCCCCGGATCCTGGGCCTGAACAGTGCCTACGCGGAGCTGCAGATCCCCTACCACGCGGTCTTCAGCGCCGCGATCCCGATCCTCCTGACCGACCTGATCGTCCCGTCCCTGCGCGACCGGCCCTACCTGGGCAGGCTCGGCACCTGGCTGGCCGGGACGGTCTTCGTCCTCGGCGTGCTGCTGCTGCGGGTGACGGTGGTGACGGCCATCGACCCCGGGTACGAGGCGCCACCGGTAATCCTGGCGGGCTGCGCGGCCGCCGTGGTCCTGCTGGTGGCGGCGGGGCTGCGGCTGAAGCCCCGCCCGGGGATGCCCTCGATCAGGCCGCCCGCGCCGGCGGCGGCGGGGGTGTTCGGCGCCGTGGCCGCCTTCGGATACCTGGCGTCGCTGTTCCCCTTCGGCGGCGCGACCCAGCCCGCCTTCACCCACGGCGGGTGGGTGGTCGTGCCCATGTCGGCCGCCGCCGTTCTGGCGGTCACCGCCGCCTGGCTCCTGCGCCGCTGGACGGCCGACGGCCTGTGGACCGACCGGCACAGCCTCGCCCTGGCCTCCGGCGCCCTGATCGCCCACACCGCCTTCGGCCTGATCTCCAACACCGACACGGCGGCCGACCGCGCCTGCCTGGCGGCCGTCGGCGTGGTCATGGTGTGTCTGCTCGCCGTGCTGGGCCGCCGGGTCGCCGGCCTCACCGGCGCCTCTTCACTCTCGGCGAGGATGCGGTGAACCGTGCGACCGAGGGACGAGTTGCCGGTTATGCCCTGCCGGTCTTCGACCGATCGGGATGGCTCTCGTGCAGGAGCGAGCGCAGTTCGGCGGTGTCGATGATGTGGGCCAGTCTCGGGAAAATGGTGGTCATCAGGGTCTGGTGGGCTTGCGGGTCCGGGTCGGTGACGCCGTCGGAGAGGACGTAGACCTGGTAGTCGCGGTCGGCGGCATCGGTGACGGTGGACAGTACGACGCCGCTGGTGGTGATGCCGGCGATGACCAGGGTGGTGATTCCGCGATCCCGCAGTTGCCGGTCCAGGTCTGTCGTGGACAGCGCGCCGTAGCGGGTCTTGCGGACGATGATGTCGCCGGACTCGGGAGCGAGCTGATGGTGGATGGTGGTGTCGGGCTCCTCGTGGTGCATGAGGCGCTGCCGGCCGAGGAAGGAGAACGTCCTGTTGGCCGGTGGGATCGCGGCCCAGTCGGCTTCGGTGAATCCGACTCGCACGTAGGCGATGGCGGCGCCGTGCGCCCGCATGTCGGCGATGGCGCCGGCCACCCGTGACAGCAGCGCCTCCGGGTTGGTCGGGCCAGGGAGCGCGGCCAGGATTCCCTGCTGGTAATCCATGACGAGCAGTGCGGCCGTCCGGGGGTCCAGCGCCGGGGTCGTGACGGTCATTTTCTCTCCTTGGGTGATGAGGGCGCCCTGACCTGCGAGATCGCATGCCGGGGTCGACTACCGTGACGGCCGTGGCGGCCCGTCAGACGCGGTTCGGTGCCGGCTCCGGTTCGGCGAGGGGCGCCGCGGCGCGGCGGGGGAGCAGCAGCGGGGTCGCCAGCAGGAGCACGCCGGCCAGGCCGATGGCCGTGCGCGGGCCGAGCAGGCCGCCCAGCACGCCCCATGCGGCCGTCAGGAGCGCGGTCGAGGCCTTGGTCGTCACCGCCCAGGCGGACAGCGTGCGGGTGATCCGGTCGGTCGCGGTGCGTTCGAGGCGGTAGGTGGTGTAGACGGGGTTGAAGACCCCGCAGCAGAAGATGAGCCCGAGTTCGACGCCCATCACCAGCAGCAGCCCTCCGGTGCCCGGCCCCACGAAGGCCAGGCCGACGGGCCAGAGCGCGCGCAGCACCCCGGCCACGACCAGGACCTGGTGCTGCCCGAACCGGGTGACGAGCGGTCGAGCCAGCCGTGAACCGAGCAGCCCGCCGATCGCGGGTACGGCGAAGGCGAGGCCGTACTGCCACGGTGCGAACCCGAGCCAGCCCAACATCAGGACGGCCAGCAGCGCGTCGGCGGCCATCACCAGGCCGTTGAACAAAACGGTGTTGAAGAACAGGGGGCGCAGTGTGGGGTCGGCGAGGATGTACCGCCAGCCGTCGAGCAGGTCCCCGGCCCGCATGCGCGCGGTCTCCCGGCGCTCGGGCTGCGGCTCCTGGCCGCCCGTCGCGCGGATGCCCAAAGCCGAGAGCAGGTAGCTGACCGCGTCGGCCACCACCGTCGCCACCGGACCGAGGAGCCCGATCGCGGCACCGCCCAGCGGCGGTCCGATGATCGTGGTCGTCCAGGACGTGGACTCGAATCGGGCGTTGGCGACGAGCAGGTCCTCGGCCGGCAGCAGCGTCTTCAGATACGCGCCGGAGGCGGCGCGGAAGGTGATGTCGGCCGCCGCTACAACCACCGAGACCAGCAGGAGCTGGACGAAGGAGAGCACGCCGAGCGCGAACGCGGCGGGGATCGTCAGCAGCGCCGCGAACCGCACCAGGTCCATCCCGATCAGCACCGGCCGCTTGCGGCGGAACTCCACCCACGGGCCGAGCGGCACCGCCACGGCCGCGCCCACCGCCGCCCCCACGGCGGACAACGCTGCGACCTCCGCCGGCCCGGCGTGCAGCACCTGGATCGCGATAAGCGGGAACGCGCCGAAGGCGAGCCATGTGCCGAGCGCGCTGGTCCCGTACGCTCCCCAGAGCCACCCGAACCGCCGCCCCAACCGGTGCCCGTTCCTCATGTCCGACGCTCCTCGTCACTCACCCGCACAACCGATGTGCGATCGGAAGCATCAAAGCGAGCACGGTGCCTGGAGATCAAACAACCACAGGGCCATCCGGCCACAACCACCGGTTGTACTCATAGGGTGTCCGCATGGACCTCGACACCGTCCGGACCTTCGTCGTCGCCGCCGACGCGGGGCAATTCCAGGAGGCCGCCGCCGAGCTGGCGGTCACCCAGCAGGCCGTCTCCAAGCGCATCGCCGCGCTGGAGCGCAACGTCGGCGTGCGGCTGTTCACCCGCACGCCGCGCGGCGCCGAGCTCACCATCGACGGGCAGGCGTTCCTGCCCCACGCCCGGGAGCTGCTGCGCGCCGCCGACCGGGCCGTCGCGTCCGTGCGCACGGGCAGCCGTGCACTGCGCGTCGACATGCTCAACTCGCGCGGCGCGGCGTCGGGCCTGATGCGCGGCTTCCACGACGCGCACCCCGAGATCGACCTCGACGTGGTGATGCTGTTCGATATCGAGACGGCCCTCGCCGCCATCCGATCCGGCGCGATCGACGCGTCCTTCCGCGCCGTCGCCATGCCCGGCCGGCCCCTTCCCGAGGGCATCGAGTCGGTCCGGGTGCACGACGAGCCGCTCCAGCTCCTCACCGGCCCCGCCCACGCGCTGGCCGGCGCCCGGTCGGTGACCGTCGCTCAGCTCGCCGGGCATCGGATCTGGATGCCCGGCCTCGTCCCCGGTACCGAATGGGCCGCCTACTACGACGACCTCGTCGCCGAGTTCGGCCTGACCATCGAGGCGACCGGCCCCAACTTCGGCTCCGACGCGCTCCTCGACACCGTCGCCGACACTCCGGCCCTGGCCACCTTCATGGGCGAGCAGACCCGCCTGATCTGGCCCGCCGACCACGGCCTGCGCCGCATCCCGGTGACCGACCCCACGCCCGTCTACCCGCACTCGCTCCTGTGGCACCGCGACAACCCCCACCCCGCGCTGGCCACCCTCCGCGCCCACCTCGCCGCCACGGCGGCCGGCCACGACGCCGCCGCGACCTGGGTGCCGGACTGGGCGATCCCGCGCTGAACGCCGCCGCCTCGGCGGGCCGGACCGATGGACCGGGAGTCGGCGGCTCCGGGCGACGTCCCCTCGGGTGGTGTAACGCCAAGCTGGTGAAGCAACTCCCGGACATGCGAGGAGCCACCGTGTGACGGTCAGCGAGTTCCCGCCATGGTTCTCGCGAAGGACATCACACGATGGCTCTGGACCAGTCCGCCCTGCTCGAGTTGCTGGAGCCTTTGAATGCCGCCGACGCCGGCGACGTCATCCGCCAAGCCCTGCAAGCCGTGCTACAGGCCCCCATGGAGGCGGAGGCGACCACGGTCATCGGCGCCGCCCCGCACCAGCGCGCCGAGAGTTCCCTTGGCCGGACCTCTTACAACCAGGGCCCGCATATGGAGTCTCCATCGACCCGTCGCCCGCAGGCGCGGAACTGTTCGCCGGCCGCGCGGGTCGCCTTGTGCGCTGCGCTGGTATTGGGTGACCCGTTGCTCTGCACGGTGAAGGGACCACACTGAATCCAGCCGTCCCCATAGGTCGTGCTGTAGTCCATCCAGACCAGATCTCCGGCCTTGGTGGCTCCGCTGATCCTGGCCCATCTGTGGGGGACGCCGTTGATCCATGCGATGTGTAGTTCCGCCTGCCGTCCGCCGCCGAGGTCCTTGCTGGTCTCGACGGTACCGGACTTGTTGTACGGGATGCTGGTGAAGCCGTTGGCGCCGTTGGTGCAGTTCGCCGCGGACGCGTTCGCCGGACCCGCGGACAGGGTGACCGAGAGTCCGCCCACGACAAGCGCCCCCACCGTGGCGGTCGACATAAACCTACGACCGAACGTCATTTCTCTCCTCTTCGTTTTGCAGGAGCCCCCCGTCGGGACTCTGGCGTACGCGCTTGCAGGTCTAACCGCTTCCGGGTTGTGTGGCATCAGAGCAAAAGCGGCCAGTGCATTCAGTGCCGAGTCGCACGTTCCGAAGATCAGCCACTTCCGACATCGGCCGGCTCGTATCCCCCTGTTCTCGAACACCGAATTCGCGCAAACCAGATCATTACGAAGGTGAGGCTGTATGTCGTTGATAACGCGTGCCTTGTGCTTGACTCTGCCTGCCACGTGCTACTGGCCCGTGCGAACGCTGATGGTTGATCGGCTGCCGGGTCTGAGCTGTCTGACAGGCACGCGGAGCACAGCAGTCCGCGTTCGCCGAGCGGGGGCGTACTACGCCTGCCAGGAGACCGTCCAGCAGATCGCCGGCTGCGCAAGGCGCTGATCTGCGGTGTGTGCCGGAGAACAATCCGGAAGGCCACGCCGACTACAGCGTGAACCTTGACAAGAACCTTGATCACTAAGTAATGATGACCTAAACGCGTTTCATCCCACTATGTTGTGGTTCGGGGGACGATCCACCTTGTACACGGTGGTGACGACGGAAGATGTCGAGCCTTCCGACGGGCTGGCCTACTTCCGGGAGGCAGCACTACGTGAGGTCGCGCCGACGGAAGTGCGCGGCGATCCGAACGCCGGTTTCCGGGGACGGATAGCCGTAGGAGACCTGGGTGCGGTGAGCTTGGAGCGGACGGCCACGCGCAGTACGGCTCGCCTGGCCATGTATCGCGGTGCCGATCTGATCCGCCGTTCGGATCCGGAGCTTTATCATGTGGTGTTTCACGAGCAGGCTTCCGACGTGCTGGCCTACGGTGACAGTCAGACGGAATTCCATCCCGGGGACATCTCCATAGGCGACAGTTCCCGACCCTACGAGGGGTGGTATGAGCCAGGCGCCGGGCGTTATCTGGCGCTTCATATTCCGCGAAATCTGCTCCCCGTCCCACCGGCCGTCACCGGCAACCTCATCGGAGCCCGCCTGTCCGGGCGCAGCGGGGTCGGTGCGCTGCTATGGACCTGTGCCGCTCAGACCGCCCGCGATTTGAGCAGCTATACACCGTCGGATGCCATCCGCGTGTCGAACGTACTGGTCGACCTGACGGCGGCTCTCATCGCCCACGAGATGGAGACGACAGACGCGCTGCCGCCCGAGTCCGGCCGGCAGACTCTGTACCTGCAGATCCAGAGATTCATTCAGCAACGGCTCGGGGACCCCGACCTGACACCGGCGAGGATCGCCGAAGCCCATCACATCTCCATCCGCACCCTGCACAGGCTCTTCGAAACCAGCGGTTGCACCGTCGCGGAGTGGATCCGCACGCGCCGTTTGGATCGCTGTCGACACGACCTGACCGACCCGGCCCTGGCCGATTGGCCCATCCGGGCCATCGCCGGCCGGTGGGGCTTCGCCGTCCAGCCGCACTTTTCTCGTGCCTTCCGATCCGCTTACGGCATGTCCCCCTCCGAATACCGGCGTGCGTTTCTCACCGGCTCACCGGCGGATGTTCAGAGGGAAGAGTGACGCAACCTGGGAGTTGGCCCGGCCGCGCCGCCTGATCGAAGTACGCTCCGCAGCTGACGCGAGCGATCACCCACCGGGTCCGAGAGCGGGGGAGGGGCTCGCGCCTCTCCTGGATGCCCCGCGGTCCGCCTTCTGGTCGGGGTTCCAGTGGGGCTGGGCGCACGTGCGAAGGGTGGGGTGTGCCTCACCTTGTTTTGGGATGCCTCGGCCATGTCACCGGGCCAGTTGTGATCTCTACGGTGAGCGCATGACAAACCGAACGAAACGGCCGGTCAGACCGGCACCGGTCCGCTCCGCATATCGGGTGAAGATCGTGCCGGTCGCCCTGTCGGCCCTGTCCGCGTTCCCGGGCCTGGCCGTACTGCCGGCAGCGGCTAAGGCCGCGCCGACCCTCACCTGGAGGGCGTGCCCGTCCGGCCAGGGCCCGGCGGAGATGGAATGCACCACGATCGAGGTGCCGGTGGACTGGTCCGCGCCGGGTAAGGCCTCGATCAAGCTGGACCTCGCCCGGCTGCCGGCCACCGAGTCGTCGCTCCGCCTTGGCAGCGTTCTCGTTGTGTCCGACGGCGGCCCGGGGATCCAGGGCGTCCTCTCCTCGGCTCCGGAGTCGTTCACGAAGTTGCGCAAGCACTTCGATGTCGTCGGCTACAACCCGCGCACCAGCGTGGCAGGGCGCTATCTGCCGCCCTCGTGCGGGGTTCCCGGGCTGCCGCTCAACGACCCGCGTGACCGCGCCGCGTACGAGGCCCAGGCCGCCGGCCTGGAACGCCTGGTCGATCGGTGCCGCCAGGACGACACGACCGGTCTGGCCGACCACCTGGACTCGGTCTCGGTGGCCAGGGACATGGAGGCGATCCGCATCGCTCTCGGCCAGGACAGGCTCAACATGCTGGCCTTCTCCTACGGCGGGGTTCCGGCCGCCGCCTACGCGCGGCTTCACTCTGGGCACGTCCGTGCCCTGGTCTTCGACAGCACACCCGACTCGACGGTGGGCTGGCGCGGTATGGAACGCGCGCAACTTCGGGCCACTGAGGCGGCGTTCAAGCGGTTCACCACGTGGTGCGCCGGTGACGACGCGTGCGCCCTGCGGGGGCGGAACGTGCGCACGCTCTGGCGCGAGCTGATCAAGAGCACCGGCCGCAGGCCCGTCACGTACGCCTCCGCCCGGCTGGGCGAGATCAGACTGACCGATCTGCACCTCAAGGCGCTGGCCCGGATGGTCCTCCCCATTCCGGAGAAGGCACCGGAGTTCTCCGACGCGCTGCTCAAGGCGAGCAAGGGCGACTTCGCCTGGTTCGGCGAGCAGATCCTGGGCATCTCCGCGAGTTGGAGCTCGCCCGGCGCGGCGGCGACCCGGTGCCCGGACGGCCTGGTGAGGCTGGGGTACGACGCGCTTGTCGGCGACCGCCGTTACAGCGAGCGGATCTCCCGCGACTTCGGTGGCGGGGTCGGCATCGGGCTGGAGGCCCTGGCCTGCTCCGGCTGGCGGCACCGGCCGGTGAACCCACTACGCCCCCTGCCGACCGGCCTGCCTCCTGCGCTGGGACTCGGCGGCGACCGTGACTTTCCGGTCACCGAGCTCCTGGTGAGCAGGATCCCAGGCTCGGCCACCGTCCGCTATGACGGCCCCGTCCACGTCGTCTACCTGCGGGCGAAGGACCCGTGCGTGACGAGGCATGCCGATCGGTATCTGACGAAGCTGACGTCGGCTCCCGCAGGCACCCTCTGCTCACCCCGATCGTGATGACGCGGCGGAAAAGATGCCCATACGGTGCTCCTGATCAGGCCGCGGCTCGGAGAAAGGTGGGGTTTACCTCACCTTTTTCTGGGATATCCGGGTCATGCCGTCGAGCCGTGCCGCTCTCTAGGGTTGGCGCATGACCACCCCCTGGGACCGGATTCGCGGCCACTGGTCGTCGCCGACCTGGCTCCGTACCATCCACGTGACGACGGGCGTCCCGATCGCGCTCATCTCGTTGGCAGCGATCCTGGGGCTGGGCGCGCTGTCGATAGTGCTGGCGTGGACGGTCGTCGTCCCCCTGATAGCACTGCTGATCCTCACCCGGATGGTGCCGCTGCTCACCTGGCTGCAGCGCTCCCGGTTCGCCGCCTTCCTCGACCACGACATCCCCCCGCTGCCGCGTCTCTCCCAGGACGGGAGCCCGCTCAGACGGCTTCTCCTGCAGGCGCGATCAGGCAGCCTGTGGCGGCAGATCGCCTATCACCTGGTGCTCGGGCCCCTGATCGGCGCGGTGGGCTTCCTGAGCGGGGTCGTGGCGTGGTCGGCGTGCCTGGTCGCGGCCGTCATCACCGTGCAACTCCTGATCGCCGGAGGCGGCTGGACCACCGCACTGCCCGCCGCGGCCGCGCTCGCGCTGTTCGTGGTGGTGCCCTGGCTGCTCCGAGGGGTCACCGCTCTCGACACGGTCGCGGCGCGGGCACTGCTCGGTCCCAGCCTCAACGACGAGCTGGCTCGGCGAGTGGAGACTCTGCGGGAGAGCCGGGCCGAGGTCGTCGAGGCCGCCGACGCGGAACGCCGCCGGATCGAACGCGACCTGCACGACGGCACGCAGCAGCGGCTCGTTTCGCTCGCCCTGAACCTCGGCATGGCCCGCACCGCCTTCACCGACCTGCCCGAGCCCGCCCGCCAGGTGATCGTGCGCTCGCATGAGGAGGCCAAGCAGGCGTTGAAGGAACTGCGCGACGTCGTCCAGGGGCTGCACCCGGCCGTGCTCAACGACCAGGGCCTGGACGCCGCGCTGTCCGGCCTCGCCGCGCGCGCCCCCTTCCCCGTACGGCTCAGCGTCGATGTGCCGGAACGGGCCGCTCCCGTGATCGAGGCGGTCGCGTTCTTCGTGGTCTCCGAAGCGCTGACCAACGTCGCCAAGCACGCACGGGCCTCCGAGGCCGACGTCACCGTGCGCCGCGACGGTGACGTGCTCCGCATCGTCGTACGCGACAGCGGCCAAGGGGGCGCTGATCCCGCCAAGGGGTCGGGCCTGCGCGGCCTCGCACAGCGTGCGGGCTCGGTGGACGGGACCCTGCGCATCGACAGCCAGAGTGGCGGCCCGACGACGATAGAGGTGGAGCTGCCGTGCGCGTAGTGCTCGCCGAGGACTCCGTCCTCCTCAGGGAGGGCCTCGTCTGGGTCCTCGGATCAGCCGGCATCAAAGTCGTGGCCGGGGTGTCAGACGCCGAGGGGCTGCTACGGGCGGTGGACGACCACGAGCCCGATCTCGTCGTCACGGACGTGCGAATGCCGCCGACGCACACCGACGAGGGCCTGCGCGCCGCGCTGCTGCTGCGGCACCGGCGGCCGAAGCTCCCCATCCTCGTGCTCTCGCAGTACGTCGAGGAACGCTACGCGACCCGGCTGCTGTCCACGGCCACGACGGGCATCGGATATCTACTCAAGGATCGGGTGGCCGACGTCGCCGAGTTCCTGGACTCGCTGCGGCGGGTCGCCGCGGGCGGCACGGCCCTGGACCCCGAGGTGGTCGCCCAGTTGCTGGTGCGCCGGCACAGCGATCCGCTGGACCTGCTGACCCGCAGGGAGTACGAGGTGCTCGCGCTGATCGCGGAGGGACGGTCCAACGCCGGCATCGCCGAGGCACTCGTGGTCTCCGAAAGTGCGGTCGGCAAGCACATCAACAACATCTTCGCCAAGCTCGGGCTCTCCGGCGCCGAGAAGGATCATCGGCGGGTGCTGGCCGTACTGCGATTCCTGAAGATTTGAGAGGCGACATGATGCGAAGAGCGGTGCGGACCAGATGGATCGCCGCCGGAGCGGCGCTGACCGTGTCCGCGGTGGTGGCGATGGCGTTGGCGGCGTGGTCGGAGATCCGCGTTCCCCACAGCTACGACTTCTCCTTCCCCGGTTCCTACGAGTCGTCGGTCCTCGATGAGAGGTCGACCGAGACGAGGACCGTGACGTACGCCGTCACGACGCCTCAGATCATCGTGGATGTGCGGGGCAGCGTCGATGTGCGGGTCGCTCCGGGGGTTCCCGGACGCCTCTCTGTCAAGCGGGAGACGACCTGGCACGGCGGGTCACCCTCGGTGAGCGAGACCTGGGAGTCGGGGAAGACGCTGCGGGTCGAGGTGACGTGCTCCCGGGACCTGGGGCGGGTGGATCCCGGCTGCCGCGCCGTCTACACCTTGAGCGCACCCCCCGGCGTGGGCGTGCTGGTGACGACGCCCGACTGGACCATGCCGTGCCCAGCGGCCGCGGCGGAGGTGACCTGCGGCCCCGCGTCACGCGATCCGTCATAAGGCGCGATGAGATCCCTGGTCACGTGAGAGCGCACACGCCTGACATACGTCGAGCGGGCTTGCCGCTGTCCGGCACGCAGGCGGGGGAGGTTCCGCGTCAGGCCGGAGCGAGGACGCAGAACTCGTTGCCCTCCGGGTCGGCGAGGACGATCCACGGGACGTCGCCCTGGCCGACGTCGGCGAGCGTCGCGCCAAGGGTCTGCAGCCGGGCCACCTCCGCCGCTTGATCATCACCGCGGTACGGCAGCAGGTCGAGATGGACGCGGTTCCACACGGTTTTCACGTCGGGAGTGCGGAGGAACTCAAGATACGGCCCGACACCTTTGGCGGAGCGCAGCCGCGCATGATCGTCGGTCACCTCGTGCAGGGTCCAGTCCATCGCCTCGCCCCAGAACTCGGCCATGGCCCGCGGGTCCGCGCAGTCGACCACCACCGCGGCGATCGGCCCGGTGTCCCGGTAGATCTCCCGAGGCTCCAGCACGCAGAACACGTTGCCCTCCGGGTCGGCCAGGACCGTCCACGGGACGTCGCCCTGGCCCACATCGGCGGGCGTCGCACCGAGCTCCTTCAGACGCGCGACCAACTCCGTCTGATGGGCCGCAGAGGTGGTGGCGAGATCGAGGTGCACGCGGTACTTCACCGTTTCGGGGTCCGGGACGGTGACGACATCGACGCAGACGGCGACGGGGTCCGGCCAGACGAAGTCCACGGGTTCAACGTTGGTCACACCGGGTCCCTCGCTGGAAACACCCCAGCCGAGCGCCTCCGCCCAAAACCGGCCGAGCGCCGAGTCGTCCCGAGCCTTGAAATTCACCTGAACAAGCCGCAGCGCCATGCCGCCAACCCTATGCCCGACAGATAAATCAGGATGTTCACGCAGGACGTGGTTCAGGTCCGTCGCCGAGGTCTACGGTCCGAGCGGGGTGGGGGAGCAGCCGCCGGGCGTCCCACGGACGACACCCGATTCGAAGGAGCAGACATGTCACAGAACATTGAGACCGTCAACACCTACCTGGACGGGTTCCGTAAGAACGATCACGAGCAGATCCTGTCCTGCCTGACCGACGACATCGAGTGGACCGTTTTCGGCGCCTTCCATCTGACCGGCAAAGACGCCTACGACAGGGCCATCGATGGCCCGCCCGAACTCATCGACCCTCCTCACCTGGAGGTCGTGCGGATGGTCGAGCAGGACAACGTCGTCATGGCGGAACTCACCGGGACGGTGAAGCGAGTCGCGGGCGGCGAGATGCGCATGTCCATGGCGGAGGTGTTCGTTATGCGCGACGGCAAGATCGCAGAGCGTCGTGCCTGGGTCACCGAGCTGAAGGAGAACGACTACCGCTGACCGGAGGAGTTCGATCACGGGCGGTCCGGCTCGGCGACGACAATGCTCCCGGGCCGAGAGTCCGGTCGCGAAGGCCGTGGCACTACTGAGCTCCTCGCCCGTAGCCGACAGAGACGTGGTGCTCTGTCGCGGGGGAGATGACCGGGGACCAAAAGCAGGGAGGGCGGGCCCGTTGTGCGCCCGCCCTCCCCGACCTTCAGGGTGTGACTCGCTACTGCTGAGGAAGCGCGATCTTCCAGACGCTGCGGCCGAACGTCGCAGCGTAGAGCGTCTTGCCGTCACCGGTGATCTTGATGTCGAGCACCGGCGTGTTGGGGAGACCGCCGCCGAACCGCTTCCAGTTCTTCTTGCCGTTCTTGTTGTAGAAGACGCCGAAGTCGGTCGCCGCGTAGAGCTGGTCGTTCGGCTGGTCGTAGGCGAGCATCTCGACAGGCGCGTTCGGCAGGTTTCCGCCGATGTTCTGCCAGCTGTTCCCGCCGTTGGTCGTCTCCCAGATGTTCGCCGCGTAGTCGCCCTCCCGGTAACCCGAGTAGGCCACGAACACATGGTCGGCGTTGGCCGGGTCGACCACGATCGAGTTCACCCACCGGACGGGCAGGCCCTTGCCGGTGAACTCGGTCCAGTTGGCGCCGAGGTCGGTCGTCTTCCAGAGCCGGCCGGTGTCGGTGCCGACGTAGATCGTGTTGCCGTTGGTCTTCGCCACGCCGATCGCGGTGATCGTGGAGTAGAGGCCCGCGTAGGAACCGTTGTCGTCCTGCTCCGGCGGCACAGGGCCGGTCAGGTAGTCACCGGGCGGGCTGATCTGCGTCCAGGTCGTGCCCCGGTCGGTCGATCGGTCGAGCACGTTGCCGCCGAAGTACACGATCGAGGGGTCGTTCGGGTCGAGGACGACCGGGGCGTCCGTCGTGATCCGCGAGGAGTGCCGCGTTCCGAACCGGATGGTGCGGGTGGTGCCGTTCGCGTCCTCGTGGCGGGAGCACGAGCCGACCTGAGAGCACTGGTAGTAGATGTTGTGGTCGCTCGGGTCGATCACCACGTAGTGGCCGTCACCGCCGCCGTAGGAGTTCCACTGCGTCAGGTCCGAAGGCCCGGCAGCGGCGGTCCAGGTACGGTTGCTGCCGTTGTCCTGCAGGCCGCTCGCGAGCCGGTTCGGGTCGTCCATGGCCACCGCGAGGTGGTACGACTGGTTGAACGGCTCGTACGTCGCGTGGATCCACGAGCGGGTCGCGCCGTTGGTGTCGGACCGGTAGACGCCGCCGTCGTTGCCGAGGTAGACCCGGTCCGCGACGTTGGGGTCCCACTGCATGATGTGCTGGTCGGCGTGCGGTCCGCTGGAGGTGGCCCACGTCGCGCCGCCGTCCTTGGATTCGCGCAGATTCACATCGGCGTTGAACAGGTGGTTCTTGTCCTTCGGGTCCACCCAAAGGCGCCCGAACCACCACTCGAAGCCGCTGTTGCCACCTGCACGACCGCTCGGTACCAACGTGTCGCCGCCGTCGTCCGAGACGTAGAAGCCCTTGTCGGCGCCCGTCGTCGTCCCGGAGATCACGTAGACCCGGTTCGGGTCGCTGGGCGCGATCGCGATGCCGATGCGGCCGAGGCCCGGGTCGCTCTGCAGGCCGGTGCCCGTCGCGTCAGCGACGTGCTTGCCGGTCACGTTCTCCAGCCGCTTCCACGTGCCCCCACCGTCGACGGACCGGAAGAGACCGGAGCCGACACCGCCGTAGAGGCGGCGGCCGCTGTTGCGCTGGTGGTCCCACAGCGACGCGAAGATCCTCTTGGGGTTCGTCGGGTCGATCGCCAGGTCCACGCCGCCGGTGGTGTTGTTCGGCGTCGGCAGGACGAGCTTCCAGTCCTTGCCGCCGTTGGTCAGCCGGTAGACACCGCGCTCACTCGCCGACCCGGAGAGGTTCCCCGCGGCCGCGACGAAGACCGTCTGCGGGTTCGTGGGGTCGACGACGATCCTGCCGATCGCCGCGCTCCCGGTGAGGCCCCACTGCTGCCAGTGCCTGCCGCCGTCGGTCGACTTGTAGACACCGTCGCCGAAGTAGGTCAGGCCGCCGCCGGACGGGTTCGCCTCACCGGTCCCGGCCCACAGCGTGCCGTCGGAGCCGATGGCCAGCGCGCCGATGGTCTGCGTGTAGTCGGCCGGCCAGGCCGGCTCGAAGGTGTTGCCGGCATCCGTGCTCCTCCAGACACCGCCGCCCGATGCCGCGACGTACAACGTGTCGGGGTGGGCCGGGTCGACGACCAGGTCGGTGACACGGCCTCCGATATTGGCGGGGCCGACGAGATCCCAAGTGCCGTCGCCCGGCTTGAGCGTCTTGGCCTGCTGGACCGCCTGCTTGATCTGCGCCGCCGTCACCTGCTGGCCGGAGGTGAACTTCTGCGTGAGGTAGTCCGCCGGTTCGGCGGGACCGCCGTCCTCCTCCTCGCCGGGAATCTGGAGAGAGGCGCTCGTCTGGCTTCCCGCGGACAGGGTCGCCTGATCCGAGTAGGCGGGCCCCTGGAACGTCACTGCCGTCACGGCGAGTGCGAGCACACCCGCCGTACCGATCGCGGGCAGGGCATGGCGCCTCATCCGGCTCTTATGTGTCTTGCTCATTCCGCCTCCCAATCGCCCGCCCACCGTTGGACAGCCGGGCACAAAAGGTAAAGAGAGCGGAAGTATTGAGTCAATGCGACGTTTGTCGAAGGTAGCTACTTTTCGGGACGTCGCGGGCGTGATCTCCGCGCCCGCTCGATGCCGTACGGGGCGCCGGTGTCGTAAGGGGCCGGCCCGTGCACCGCCTCCAGCAGCACGTATCCGTCGACCGGGGTCGCCAGGGTCTCGTGCGACAAATGTAGGAAGCCACGGGCCGGCGGTTCGTGCCCTACGACAATGTGTACTTGACCCGGACCTTTCCTTCGCACAGCTGGATCACCTGGATGGCCACGTCGTGAGGGCCGGACAGGTGCGCTTCGGCCTCTGAGCCTTCTTCCTGGTCCTTGCGCTCGATCTTGTACCCGGCCTTGGCGAGCACGTCGGCGGCCTCGTCACGAACAGCGTCGAGGTTGGTGGGGTCCGCGTCCATCGCCAAGAAGAACAGCTCGGTCTTGCCGAAGGGCCCCTTGGAGAGGTAGAGCTGCCCGCCGGGCAGCACCGGCAGGTCCGCGGGCGGCTGCCGGTCCGGCTTGCCGGTCAGGTCACCGGCCTGCGAGCAGGGGATGCCGTTGCCCGCCGCCTCAGGGCTCGCCGCCGCCGAAGTCGTGCTCACGGCGGTTTCCTGAGCAGCGCCGTTCGAAGTCTCCCCGCAACCGGCGAGCGAAGCCACGGCGACGGCGACGCTCGCCGCAGCGATCAGTCGTGTGATGTTCATGAAATGGTTCCTCGGGACGTGAGATAAGGTCCTGCGCATGATCGGGCAGGAATCCCTCAAAACGGGCGATCACGCCCGTGGGCGGCGACGCTACCAGGTTTGCCGGCGTGGCCACAGGCCACGGATGGTGCCAATGTGGCTCGCCGCGCTCATCGTGCTGATCTCCGCCTGCTCGGGTGGCGGGTCGCAGGGGGCGTCCACCGACGACCTACTGGTGGTGGTCAGCGCGCCGATGTCCACGGAGCCGTGGATCGGCGCCTTCATCGAACGAGGGGCACGGCACGCGATCGACGAGCTCAACGCGCACGGCGGGATCACCACTGCGTCCAGATCGCGCCGGGTCAGGCTGACTGTGCTCGACAACGCGGGGTCGCCGGCCAAGGCCGCGGCGAACGCCCGCAAGGCGGTCGAGGACCACGCGGCCGTTCTGCTCACCGACGGGACCGGCGCGGCGTCCGTCGCGCCGATCACCGACCCCGCGCACCTGCCGGTCTTCATCTGCTTCGAAGGCGGCGAGGCGCTGATCGACCCGTCCCGCTGGCCGAGCCTTTTCCGCATGGCGCCGGCCAACAAGCCGATGGCGCGCCGGCTCGCCGACTACATCGCGAACAGCCGCCCCAAGGTAGGCGTGATCAGTGACGACTCGACGTACGGGGAACAGGGCCGGGAGGCGCTGCTACAGGCCTTCAAGGTCGACGAGGTGGAGGTGGTGGCGGATCAGAAGGCGCCGGCACGCTCTCCCGATCTGACGACGCAGGTGCTGGCCGCGCGGCAGGCGGGCGCCGACAAGCTCGTGGTGTGGGCGAGCGCGAGCGACGTGATCGCCGCGGTCCAGGCCGTCCAGGCGCTGGGCTGGAAGGTGCCCGTCTACACCGGGCCCACCGGTGAGGATCCGCTGGTCCGCCGGCGTCTCGCCGAGCATCCGGAATGGCTCGACCAGGTCACCTTCGTCTCGTTCCGGATGACCAGCGAGGTCGGGCCGGTGCCGTTCGAGCAGTTCCGCGCCGGCTACGAGGCGAAGATGGGCGTCGATCTGGTCGGCGTCCGCCAGGACGGCAAGCAGGTCGTGCAGCCGCCGGACTGGCCGATGTTCTCCTACGACGCGGTTCGCCTGGTCGCCGCATCGCTCAGCGAGGGCGGCGGGCCGGGCGAGCCGCTCATGGAGGCCCTGAACAAGGTCAGCATCACCGGCGCCAACGGCGACTACCGCGGCTACGCGGCCGACCAGCACGAGGGGGTGAACCCCAGCGACATGTACTTCGCCCGGTTCCACGGCTTCGTCTTCGAACCCGTCGGCGACGACCCGCTCTCCGACACCATCCCGTCCGTGAACCAGCTGCAGGACTGACGCCCGTCACCGGGGGAGGCTCAAGCGGCCTCCGGGAAGGCGGAGCGGCTCAATTCAGGGGGTGGCCGTCGCCGAAGTACATCCGGCCGATCCGCGGGTCGGCCGCCACCGCCGCGGTGGACCCGCTGAGGATCACGTGACCTTCCTGCAGCACGACGAGCCGATCGGCGAGCCGCAAAGCCAGCTGAAGGTGTTGCTCGATGAGCAGAACGGCTGTGCCCGCGGCCCGGATGGCGGCGATGTCCTCGGCGAGCGCGGCGATGGTCGTGGGAGCCAGACCGGCCGACGGTTCGTCGAGGACCAGCAGTGAGGGGTCCGACATGAGGCCGCGGCCGATGACGAGCATCTGCTGCTCTCCGCCGGACAGGCTGCCGGCGCGCTGCGCGCGCCGCTCCGCCAGCCGCGGGAAGATCCGGTAGACGCCCGCTCGGCGCTCGGCGACAACGTTCTTCCTGCGGCCGTCGAGATAGGCCCCGAGGGTCAGGTTCTCCTCGACGGTGAGGCTGGGGAAGACGCGTCTGCCGTCGGGCACGTGACTCAGTCCCCCCTGGACGATCCGCCGAGGGTCACCCCGGGTGATGTCCCGGCCGTCGAACACGACCTCGCCCGAGCTCGGCCGATGCAGGCCCGACACCGCACGGGCGACGGTCGTCTTACCCGCGCCGTTGCCGCCGAGCAACGCGACGATCTCGCTGCGCTCGACGTGAAAGGACACGTCGTCCAGCACCGGTACAGCGCCGTGGCGGGCGCACAGTCCGCGAACGTCGAGCAGCGCCACGCGGTCTCCTCTCAACACGTCAGGCGCGGGTGGACGACGGATCGGCATCGCCGAGGTAGACCCGGCGAACCGCGGGATCGGCGGCCGTCGCCTCGGGGGTTCCGCTGGCCAGAACCCGGCCGCGATCCAGGACGGTGATCCTGTCGGCGACGCCGTACACCAGCGCCAGGTCATGTTCGACCAGCAGGACGGCCACGCCGCCCGCCGCGAGGCGACGCAGGACACGGGCCAGGGCGGCTCGTTCCGGCCCGGTCATGCCGACGGCCGGTTCGTCGAGCAGGAGCACGCGCGCCCCGGTCGCGACGGCCCGGGCCACCTGCAGGAGACGCTGTTCGCCGGCGCCGAGCGCCCCCGGGCGGTCGAACGCGCGCCGGGCGAGTTCCGTCACATGCAGCGCCCTCCATGCCTCGCGGTCGGCGAGGGCCGCGTGGTCCTGCATCGACGCACTTCCGAAAAGGTGCCGTACGACGGCGAACCGCACCGGTGTTCCTCCGCGCGCCCCGAGCAGCACCTGACGGTGAGGACAGAGCCGCTCCAGACCGACGGTGCGCTGGAACGTCCGGGTCACTCCCCTCCTGACCATCTCGAGCTGGCCGGCCCCGGTGACGTCGGTCTCCTCCAGTAGAATCCGGCCGCCCTTGGGCCGCAGGGCGCCGGCGAGGGCGCGTAGGGCCGTCGTCTTCCCGCTGCCGTTGGGTCCGATGAGCGCGTGGACCTCTCCGGCTCGCACCTCCAGATCCACGCCCGTGAGGATGTCCGTCTCCCCGATAGCGACATCCAGCCCCTGAACGGCCAGCATCACTCCCTCCCGGGAAGCGGGGGGAGTGGCGAATTCCTCGGTATGTTCCACCGGCTCACGCGGGCGCTCCGCGCGCCCGGGCCACCGGGCCGCCAGCCGTTCGATCGGCCCGCGGAGGAACGGAACCGCGACCAGCGCCAAGGCGGTGAGCACGCCACCGGATGCCTCGGCCGGCAGACCGACCGCGCCGGCGAGCGCGTCGGCCAGCGGTGGAATCACGGCGATCACGAGCAGGCCGAGCACCGGCCCCCACAGCCGTGCCGTACCCCCGATCAGCGCCGCCACGAACAACTGGAGGGACAGCAGCGGCGAGACGTCGGATGGGGCCGCGACCCCGAGCAGCACGGTGATCCCCGCGCCGGACACCGCCGCGATGGCCGCGGTCGTGGCGAAGAGAGCAGCCCTGCGGCGAAGCACCGGCACCCCGAGGGACGTGGCCAGCGCGGGAGCCTCGCGAAGGGCCGCCAAGTCCAGGCCGGCCGGCCCGCGGTTCAGCCGGGCCACGGCGGCCAGCGACAGCAGGCACAGCGTTCCCGCCACGGCGACGTGCACCGGCGGGGTGAGAGTGATGGTCACGTCGAAGGCCGGTGAGTGGAGACGGGCCGGTGTCGGGCGGACCAGCCCCTGGCTCCCGCCGGACATCGCGGGAAACGCATGGAGCAGCGCGTACACGAGCCAGGCGAACGCCCATGTCGACAGCGCGACCGCCGCGCCGCGCAGGCGAGCCGTGAGCAGGCCGACCAGGTAGCCGGCGCACGCCGCGAGCACGGCGGCGGCGAACGCGGCCCCGACGAGCGGCAATCCGGCGCGTTCCAGATGCACGACACCGAAACCGCCCACGGCCAGGAACGCGCCCTGGCACAGGACGGGCTGCCCTCCGTACGAGACGGACAGCGAGAGCCCCAACACCGCGATCAACAGGTACAGATGGTGTGCCAGCTCGACCGTCATTCCGGGTCCTCACGCAGTGCTGATCGCAGGCCCCGCCGTCCGAGGGCGAGCACGATCAGCAGGATGGCCAGCGGCACCACGTCGGCGTAGTGGGGGCCGAGAACGCTCGATGCGACGACGAACGACTCGATCACACCGAGCGCCAGCCCTCCGGCCAGCGCGCCACGCACCGATCCCAGTCCGCCCAACAGTGCGGCCGCCATCGCCTTGAGGCCGAGGACGACGCCGTCGTCGACACCGAGCGAACGGTCCGGGGAGATCAGAAGCCCCGCCAGACCCGCCAGCGCGCCCGCCACCACGAAGGCGACGAGAACCAGCCGCCGCACCGGGAGCCCGAGCAGCGCGGCGGCGGTGGGGTCCTCACTGACCGCTTTCATCGCCGTGCCGACCGGGGTGAGTACAAGCAGCCGCTCGACCAGGATCCCCACGGCCAACCCGATCCCTATGACCCCGAGAGTGCGCACCGCCACCGTCTCGCCCCCGGGCAGTTGCAGCACCCCCGAAGGCGTCAGGCTGCCCAGGCGCAACGGATCCGGCACCGCGTAGGCGTCCTGCGTGAACACCAGCCCGAGAACCTCCCGGATCAGCAGCCCGGCGGCCAGGCCGCCCGCCACCCATCCCAGGACGTCCCCGCGGGTGGACCGGTGCCCGACTCCCGGCAGGAAGGGCCGTACGGCGACGAGGTAGACGCCTGCCGACAGTGCGGCTCCCGCGGCGACGACCAGCACAGCCAGCCAGACGGAGTGCACCAGGTCCAGGGCCGCCGCCACCGGCGTGGACCCGAGCACCACCAGCACACCGATGAACACGCCGCCGACCACGAGATCGCCGTGCGCGAAAGCGATCACACTGGTGAGCCGGTAGACGAGGCTGAACCCCATCGCGATCAAGCCGTAGGCCGCACCCAGAGCCAACCCGCTCAGGAACGCCTGCAGGGCCACCCCTCCGCTCACCGAGCACCGTCCTCGGCGATCGGCGACTCAGATGAGTGATAGCAGGAGATGTCGACGCCCCCTTCGTCAGTCTTGTGGAGGGGGATCCTATAGCCCGGTGACCCTCCTCTAGGAACGCGCAGTCGCAATCGCAGCTGGGGTTCACCGAGGCGGAGCGGTTTGAGGAGTACGGCGCCGAGCAATGGTTCGGCGTGTGGTCCTCGGCCACGCCGTCTGGTTGAGCTCGTGCTCGGAAGGGGTGGTGTGCCGGCCCGTAACCAGCACCGATGCCCGTCCGGCGAGAGTTCCTGGCCGGGCCCATGCTTCTGTTCGGCCCGGTGCTGCCAGGCCGTCCGGCCGCGGCCGGAGCGATGAGCCCTGGCCGCGTGACCAGGGCTCGTGCGTCCGTCGCCGCGTCACACCCCCATGAGCCGGGACAGCCGGACGATCGCGCCGGCCGCGAGGTCCACGACCACCGGGCCGGACGCCGCCGGCCGTACGGTGCCGTCGTCCCGCGTGAGCGTGACGGACACGGCGACCTTCCGGTCGAACGTCGAACGGTCGGCGACCAGCGGCTGCACCAGGGTGACCTCGAGCGTGGGCGCGTCCGCAGGGAGGACGGCCCGCGCGACCTCGATGCCGGACACCGCGAAGACCAGTCCCACGCCGGCGATGCCCGCGGCCCGCAGGTCCACGTCCCGCCGGATCAGGACGGCCGTGTGCAGGTTCTCCAGGTAGACGTTGCGGACGACCAGCTGGGCGGGGTCCGCGGGGTCGAGCAGCGCCTGCGGCACGACGGCCCCGTCCCGGACGGCGGCGGGCAGCGCGACGTCCCCGTGGGCGGGCACGCGCGCCGGCGGGTCGAGCGGGACGCGCTCCCACCCTCCGACCGCCGGCCGCACCCAGAGGGCCGTCACCGTGGCCGCCGTGTCGGCGTCGTTGCGCAGCCCGGTCGCAGTGACCCGTACCGGCCCGCCCGGGTACGGGCCGGTCAGCTCGTCCACGTCCAGGTGCACGGTGGTCGCGATCGAGGTGGAGGAGTCGCCGGTGTCGAAGACGACCTGCGAGACCGCGTCGCCGCCGCGCAACTGGGTGACCGCCACGACAGCGTCGTCGTAGTCCACGTGCAGCGCCAGACGGATCGCGTCGTCGTCCAGGACGGCGCGCAGGCCGCCCTCCAATGTGCTCGACCGCACCGACACCCCGGTCGACCCCACCGAGGGGGACGTCGGGAGCAGCACGCGGACGTCGCGCCCGCCGGCGTCCGCGCGCAGCAGCGACTCCAGCTCGGTGAGCTCGGCCGCCGACAGGTCGGGCACGCACCGGGCCTGCAGCCGGCACGGCAGGCCCGCGTCCACGGTGGCGTCGAACACCTGCAGCCACTCCAGCTGGGGGCGGCCGGCCACGTCGCGGGCCACCCGGTAGTGGGCGGGCACGACGAGGTACGTGGCCGGCTGCTGGAGCGACTCCCACACCGAGTACCGGTGGTCGCGGTCCAAGCGCGGAGCCGGCGCGAACCGCCGGGCCGGGACGCGGCCGAGCTGGAAGGCGTCCTGGCAGCCGACGATCACGGGCTCTGCGCCCCCGACGTCCTGCCGGTACAGGCCGGGGTTGTCCCGGCACGGCACCAGCAGCGGCAGGCGGTACGAGCGGGTCACGGACACGCCCATGTCGATGGTGAACGACGGGGGGTCCGTGGCGAACCCGTCGGGGTCGAGCCCGCCCGATCCCGTGGGCCCGGTGAGGATCCCGCCGCGCCGTCCGCCGAGGTCGTCGCGGAGCACCAGGCGCCGGCCGGCGCGCGGCAGGGGGAGCGGCACCCGGGCGAGGGTCAGCGGGGCCGACAGGTCCTCCGCCGGCGCCTCCACCGGCGCCTCCACCGGCACCTCCACCAGGGCCTCGGCCGGCGACGCCGCCAGGAAGGCCGGCCCCGCCACCGCCGAGTCCGCGAGCGACGCCTCCACCGCGGCCCGCGCCGCCGCGGACGTGTCCGTGAGCACCGACTCCCTGAACGGCGGCGACACCCGGGTCAGCCGGACGGCGCCCCGCCCGGCGGTCGTGAGCTCGCCGGGGACGCGGACCTCGGTGGTCACCACGTCCGACCAGTTCGGATGCTCGTCGGGGATCGGGTGCTCCACGCGGAGCGGCTCCTCGAACGGCCATCCCCGGACCGGCACGACCTCCAGACGGCCTGGCCTGTCGTGGTTCACCACGGAGGTGGCCCACGCGGCGAGCGTCTCCTGCACGCCGACGAAGCTCGTGCTGACGATCACCCCAGCCCCGTCGTCCGACTGGAAGCCCGGCGTGCTCAGCGCGCCGTACGCGGCCCTGGCCACGGCTCCGCTGATCTCGGCCCGGCAGTGGACGACGTCGTCGCGCCGGTCCACGTCGACCGGGAGTTCGGTGGAGGTCGGCCGGCCGGTGTCGGCGTCCACGAACGGGATGCGCAGCCGTACGCTCACGTCCGTCCACGAGACGGTCTGGGCGCCGGCGGGCGGCGGGGGGAAGCGCAGCACGGCGGTGACCGTCGCGCTGAGGACGGGCGATCCCTCGTCGTCGTGACCGGTGACGCGGAACAGGAACCGGAACGTGCCCTCGGAGGCGGGCACGAGCTCCGGCGCGGGCGCCCACCAGGGCGAGCCCAGCTGCGAGTCCGGCAGCAGGGGCTCGCTCCGGTCGGCCGCTCCGACGCGGGGGCCCGGCTCGTCGGCCGGGACTCCTGGCGTGTTCATCCCGATCAGTCCTGGCTCACGACGGTGACGCCGGGAGCGGTCTTCTTCGGCACCCGCACGTGCAGGTCGCCGCTGCCCTCGCCGTCCGTCCAGGGCCCGATCCACTCGTCCCCGTCCTCGAACAGCGTGCCCTTGATGATCACACGCACCCGGTAGCGGTACGCCGGCGGCCGTCCCGGCTGTCCCGTGTAGAGGGCGAACCGGCGTTCCTTGTAGTTCTCCCCGGTGTCGGCCATGGTGAAGGTGAACGTCACGATCGGGCGCTCGCCGCCGTCGGGGCCCTCGCCCTTGGGCTGCACCTGCACCTCGACGATCTGGTTGCTCGCCGTCAGGTCCCGGTTGATCGAGATCGGGGCGAGCACGAGTGCGCCGGCGTTGTCGGCGCGCACGGCCACGTCCAGGCTGTCGGTGAGGGTGCCGAACGGGCCCGGGTCGAGGTCCACCTCGTTGGCCTCGACGATGATCCGGGAGAACCGGTTGTCGAGGGCGGACGGCGCCTCGTCGAACTGGATGGTGCGCCGGACGAACACCTTGTCCGGACGCCACCCCTCCGGCGCGCCGGCGACCTCCTCCGCCTTCTTCTGGGTCTGCCGGGCGAAGAAGACCTCGCTGGTCGCGCCGCTGGCGTAGACGAGGGTCGGCGAGGAGGCGGGGGCGAGCGGAGTGGTCTCCCCGACGGGGGCGCCCTCGCCGTGCACGTCGGTCGTCGCGTCGACCTCCTGCGGGTGCGGCGGCGGCAGGAAGTCGTGGGCGGACCACGCGATCTCGCCGTTCACGCTGGGATAGCCGATCTGGACGCTGGCGAACTTCACCGGGTCGCCGCTCACGCCGTGGTCCGGGTCGGGCCACTTGATGACGGGCCGGCAGACCGTGGTGATCTTGCGCTCCCAGTTGTCCAGGTACAGCGTGCGCATGTAACGGCTCTTGAGCTCCGGGTGGGCGGCCAGCAGGTCGGCCACGCCGTCCACGTTGCCGCCCATCGTGCTCGGCTGCGCGTACATCTCGTCGACCTCGAAGGTGAAGGAGTTGGCGATCTCCACCCGATCGTGGCGGAAGTTGAGGTTGAACCCCGCGCCGAAGCCCCAGCCGAAGAGGTTGAGCAGCCCGCCGGGCTTGGGCGGGCCCGGGTCCTGGACCTCCGGCATCGGCTGGAAGATCACTTGCTTCGCCTGGTCCAGCCACATCGCCACGAGCATGTCGATGTACTTGGTGACCATCGCCTCCTTGTTGTCCGCGCCGGGAATGGTACGGTCCATCTCCAGCTCGACCTTGATGTCGCCGTTCATCCGCAGCGTGTTCCAGGTGGCCTTGATGTCGCCCGAGCTCCACCACCAGCTGGCGTTGGCCTGGGCCGTGAAGTGGCTGAACACCCGCTCCCAGTCGGCGGTCATGTGCAGCCGCGTGATCGGCGCCCACAGCGGCAGTGTGAGGTCGGCCGTCACCCCGATGGGCACCTCGGTGCCCAGCAGCCCCTGCTCCACCTGCGCCGCCGCGAACGTGCCGAGGTTGACGACGAACGGGTGCTCGGCGGTGGGGATCAGGCTGCCGGTCCCGGCGCCCTGGGCGGTGACGAAGAACGGGTCGCCCGCGTTGCCGCCCTGCGTACCGTCCTGGTCGGTGATCATCAGGCGCAGCGTGGAGCTCCTGATCGGGATCGGCCGGATGTCGGCGATCGTGGACCGATTGGCCACGCCCGGCTTAACCTGCCAGAACCGGTCCCGGCTGCCCTGCTGCATCCGTTCCAGGATCTGCTTGTGCGCGGCCTGCAGGACGCCCTCGGGCGGCGCGCCGGTCATCGCGAAGCTGAGCACTCCGCCCGAGGTCTCCCGGGTCTGCCCGGGGGCCACGCCGAGGTTCGTCTGGCCGTCCTGCACGCCGAGGAAATGCAGGAAGCTGAGCCTGAGGTCGCCGTTCGGCTTGCGCGCCAGGCGCATCCGCTCCGGCAGCCAGTAGAAGACGGGGTTGGCCCCCTGGGCCTGGAGCTCGTCGTTGTGCTTGTCGGGGAGGAAGACGAGGGAGTATTCGACGCCGGCGTCGTTGAGGGTGACGGTCTCGAAGCCGCCGGCCATGATCGGTCCTGCTGGGTTCACCATCGCTGGCTCCTGAACTGTGTGGGGAGGCCGCTCACAGGGCGGCGGGGTAGTAGATGAGGGACCGGTCGAGGCCCCGGCCGACCACGGCGGCCGCGTTGCGGAACAGCCGGAGGTTCGCCCGGTTCCGCGGGGCGAGGCCGGGGTTGCCGTCCTCCCGCAGGTGGGACTGGTCGGCCGCGTCCTCCCACCGGCCCGCGTTCGCGGCGGCGCTGAAGCCCGGCCATCGGGTGGGGAAGAACGAGCCCGTCCAGGCGATGCTGTGCGCCCCGAGCCGGGCGTCGGCGGGCCAGTCCGCCCACCCGGGGAAGAAGGCCGACAGCCGGGCCTCGTTGACGTCGAACCGCTTACGGACGAGCTCGTCGATCGCGGCGTCGGGCAGCTCCAGCGTGTGGATGGCCTTCGCCGCCAGGTGGCCCTTCTTCGCGAGGTCGGGCGCGTCCTTGATCCGGTGCCACTCGGCCACGATCTCCGCGCGGGTGGCGGGCGTCCCTGTGTCCTTGTGCACGAACGGCAGGGCGGCCGCCTCCTCGGGGGAGTCGACGAGGTTGCCGACGCCCGTGGTGACCAGGCCCTTGACGTCCTGGTACAGGTAGGGGAGCCGGCCCTCCAACGGGGCGCTGAACTCGGGGAAGAAGTCCCTGACCGAGCGCGCCGAGCCAGTCGGCCTGTCCGGTGCGACAGGTTCGGGAACGTCCTCGGCCAGCGGCCCGATCGGCAGCCCCGGCCAGTCCTCGATGGGCCGTGGGAAGTCCTCGGCCACGGAGCCGTCGTCCGGGTCGAGCCTCGCGTACTCGTTCCCGGAGAAGATGTACGGGTTGCCGCTGGGCCACCACAGCGCCGTCTCGATCCGTGGGAACGCTCCAGGCCAGTCGTCGGCGACCGACTTGGCCTCCGGGTCGATCTGGCCGGTCGCGCCGTCGAACTCCTGGTACTCCTCCCCGGAGAAGAAGTAGGCGTTGCCGCTGCCCCACAGGATCGCGGCGTCGATGCCGGACTCGAACAGCCCGGGCCACATCTCGGCGATCGGCCGCGGGCCGTCCAGCACGATCCCGTTCTCGAGGTCGTACGACAGGCACTGGTCGCCGCGGAAGAAGAAGACCGAGCCGTCGCTCCACGGAAGGGCGGCGTCGATGTCCGCCTCGAACAGGCCGGGCCACTGGTCGGCGATCGCCAGCGGGTAGCCCTCGTCGGCGCCGTCGGCCTCGACGTCGTACCGGATGTAGCGCTCACCGGTGAAGAAGTACGCCTTCGCCCCGGACGGGGCGACGAACCCGCAGAGCTTGTCCACGGCCGTCACCCCCCGGCCTGAGGCGCGGGCTCGCCCGACACCGTGCCGACGTGGCGGAACCCGCGCGACTCGACCAGCGTGCCGCCGGCCGCCTCGATCCGCTCGACCGTCCGGGGCCGCAGCCGCAGCTCGGCGAAGTCGCCCGTCGCGGCGACGAGGTACTCGACCCGGCCGTGGACGGCCTCGTCGTCGCGAGTCCAGATCGCGCCGGACACCGCGCTGAACCGGGACGGCACGGCGACCTCCTCCTCCAGCGCGGCCACCAGCTCCTTCTCGAAGGTCTCCTGGATCATCCGCAGCGGGAGGTGGACGGCGGCCATCACCAGCGAGTGGCCGTCCCGCGTCCGCAGCACGTCCAGCGCCGTCTCGTCGTCCGGCACCGCGCCCGCGACGAGCCGGAAGCGCGGCTCCTTGGAGTCGGCGCCGAGCCGGGCGATCCGGGAGCGCATGCCGAAGAACCCGGTGTCGCTCACCAGGATCGAGTTCACGACGCAGCGGTACGCCGGCGGGAACCCGTAGCCGGCCTCGCGGTACAGGCTGCGCACGAACAGGGTGCCGGGCGGGTGCGGCAGGTTGCCCGCGCCCGGCATGACGTCGCCGGTCATGGCCTCCTCGAAGGCGGAGTCCACCGTCGAGGGATGCAGCCGGATGTCGCAGAAGGTGAGGTTGCGCATGCTCAGGCCGCCGTTCCGGTGACGCCGATCTGCATGTGGATGTGGTTCTTGTGGGCCTCTCGGCCGTGCGGCGTCCCCGGGGCGGTGGCCGGGTGATCGGGGTGCATGATGAAGCTGCGCTCGCCGATGGACGTGGGCGTGTCCAGCCCGTCGGGGCCGTCGGTGCGGTCCTGCCACTCCGAGGCGACGAACTCGTACACGGCGCGCCAGAAGTCGCGCGTGAACGGGTCGGCGTCCTCGTCGTCGAGCCGATAGGACGTGTCGGACCCGGTCCCGGGCGGCCAGTTCCCGCCGGGGGTCGCGGCGGTCGACACGGTCCCCCAGTCGTCGTTGACGGTGAGCGTCCACTCCTCGCCGTCCTCGGCGACCGCCTTGACGCCGACGAAGTCGACCGCGCGGCCCTGGCCGTGGCAGTCGGTGCGCGGGCGGCCCTGGTTGTCGACGCCGCCGCCGGAGATGCCGAGGTGGTACAGCTCGACGACGTTGTAGGTGTCCTTCAGCCACTGGCACAGCCGCACCAGGGCGAGCGCGTTGCGGGGGTCCAGCCGGTCGGGCGCCCCCGGGTGGCTGGGCTGCCCGAACGTCACCGTGCCCGACGCCAGGTAGCGGACGACGACTCCGGCGACGTTGCCGTCCTGGGGCTGCTCGCCGTCCCAGCCGTCCAGGCTCACCCTGTCCGCGCTGCCCTCCCCCTCCAGCCGGATCACGTCGCTCGACTGCAGGTCGAGCAGCTCGGCGTAGGCGTCTTCCTTGCTCATCGCGCGTGCGGGATCACTCACGATCCTGGTCCTTCCGGTGCGATACGTCACCGCTGACGCGGTGGCCTGTCGCACGACGGATGGCGCGGGGGGACCGGTGATACAGCGAATCTCCGCGAGTTTTCCGGCGGGCCGCGGTCGGTCTACGGCCCGGGGCCCGATCCGGCCGGGGGCGCGGTCGTCCCTGTCGGAGCCGGCGCGGTCGTCTACGGCCGGGCGTCGATCCAGCCGGTGATGACGGTGGCCCCGCCGGACGTGCGGACGTGCAGCCGGAAGCGCCGGGCTGGGACCGGCTCGATCACGAACCAGCCGACCTCGTCGACCGGGACCTCCTGGACGGGGCCGTCGTCGTCCCGCACGAGGACCGCGCCGGGCTGCGCGGGCACCAGCTGCCCGCGCACCGCGTCGGGATGGATCTCGGCCTCGATGGACAGCTCGCCGGCGGCGAAGCTCAGCATGCGCGGCCCCGAGCCGTCCGGCCGCGGCTCGTCGCGCAGGCCCGCCGGTTCCCGCGCCGGGAGCAGGGAGTCGAGCTGCAGCTCGGCCAGCTCGGCGTCGACGGTCCGCCACGCGAAGGCCGCCTTCCCGGCACGCATGAAGGACTCGGGCACCCGGGCCTCGCGCACCGCGTGCCCCAGCTCCTCGAGCAGCCGGTCGTCGTCGTCCCACCAGCTCGGTACGTCCGTCACGCCGTCACCAACGTCCATGGTCAGTCCACCTAGGCCAGCTGGAGAGCGGCCAGCGCCCGGCTCCTGCGCAGCCTATCCAGGCAGCGCCCGCGGGTGGGGCCGATCGCCCCCACCGGGACGCCGAGCGCGGCGCTGATCTCGGCGTAGGAGGCCGGCGGCTCGGCGAACAGCATGCTGAGCAGCTCCCGGCACCGGGCCGGCAGCTCGGCGAAGGCCGTGCGCAGGGCGTGCCGCCGCTCCGCCACCAGCATCTCGCCGTCCACGCCGTCCTCCTCCCCGCGGGCGCCCGGCTCGGGGTCGTCCACCGGAACCTGCCGCTTACGGGCGCGCAGCAGCTGCAGGCACTGTCGCTGGGTGGTGCGGACGAGCCAGCCGGGAAGGGCGGCCGGCTCGTGGAGCGTGTCGAGGCGCTCCACGAGCCGCAGCCAGACGCCGCCGGCGACGTCGTCCGCGTCGCTGCCGGTCACGCGGTAGCGGCCGCACACCCCCCAGACCAGCGGCGCGTACCGCTCGACGATGGCGTCCCACGCCGCGGCGTCGCCCTCGCGCGCCCGGAGCACGAGGTCGACGACGATCGGATCGTCGCGCATGACCCGTCAGCCCTCAAGCGGGTACGGCCGGACCTCGGCGGCCTCGGCCAGGAGCTTGTCCAGCGCCTGCCGGGGCGTCACCGAGCCCGGAACCGTGCGGGCGGCGACCGCGCCGCTGACGAGGGCGGCCGAGAAGGAGGTGCCGCTCCACCGGGCGTGGCCTTGGAAGGTCTGGCGGCGGCCGTTGATGTCGACCTCTCCGGTGAGGTACGAGCCCACGACCCCCTCCCCGGGCGCCAGGCACGTCACCCATGGGAGGTCCGGGCTCCAGCCGGGCATGACCGGGTGCCCGTCCACCGTGCCGTACGCGCCGACCGCGACGACGGGCGGGACGGCGGCCGGCCAGCAGGCCGAGCGCCGGCTGCGCCCGGAGCTGAGGTGGGGGAGCGCGCCGTGGTTGCCCGCGGCGGCCACGACCAGCACCCGCGGGGCGAGCCGCTCGATCGCGCGGGCGATGACCAGCGGCGGCCCCCCGGACAGCGTGAAGCAGCCGAGGGAGAGGTTGAGGATGTCCGGCTGGAAGGAGGCCGCCAGCCGCAGCATGGCCCGGGCCGTGTCCCAGGAGTCGGCCCGGCCCGTGCCGGGGTCGAGGACCCCCTCGACGGAGAGCTCCGCGGCCGGCGCCTCCCGCTGGATGAGGCTGCGCACGAACGCGGAGTGCCCCGAGCGGTACGGAAGCGGGCGCTCCGCCGTACCCGGTTCCGTGGACACGAGCGGGGTGTCGACGACGCCGACCCGCACGCCGCGCCCGGCGTCCTCGTGCCCGGCGAGCGGCTGCGGCACGTCGGCGGGGCCGGCGGGCTCCGGCTGCCCGCCGTCCATCGGCTTGTGCCCCAGCACGTCGAACTCGCCCAGGGACATGGGCTTGTGCCCGAGGGCGGAGAACCCGCCGCTCACCAGGTGCATCGGCTTGTGGCCGCTCGCCAGCACCTCGCCGTCCGGCAGGGACATGGGTTTGTGGCCGTCCCCGATGACCGCGTCCACGACCCGGTTCTTGCCGATCGTCGGCACCCAGCCGCCGCGGTCGGCGGCCGCCTTCTCCCGCAGCAGGGCGAGGAGCTCGCCGACCTCGACGGGATCGTCGTCGGCGTCCTTGAGGTCGCGCAGGCGGGCCAGTCCGAGGAGCTCGTCCCGGTCGTCGGGGGCGAGGGCGGCGTGCACGACGCCGAAGTCGTTCAGCATGCGCTCGACGACCTCCAGGTGCAGGAGGTCGACGATGAGTTGGTCCGGTTGGTGCGATGTGGTGCCCGCGTCGACTGGCATCTGGATAGTGTCCTTCCCGGGTCGTGACTTGTCCGGAACGCGAACTTCCTCAGACGGAACCACGAGGGCCTGGCCGTGATACATCCAACGCAGGAAACGCCGCCGGGCGCAAGGGCCCACGGGAACGCTCCAGCACGCGCCCCCGCCGTTCCCGGCGACGGCGACAGCGGCGGCCCGCCGGACGGCTTAGTGGTCAGGGCCGGGACGCCGGCCGGGGCCGAGCCGACGGTCGAGCCGATGGCGGGAGCCGAGGCGGCGGCCGGTTCGGTGGCCGGGGCCGGGTCTCCGGCCGGGGCAGAGGCAGTGGGCGCGCGCGCGAACGGGTCGCCGGAGCCGGCGGATGAGCCGCTGGCCGAGGCCGAGGCGGCGCTGGTCGCGGTCGACCGCGACCCCGTCTCTGGCCTCCCGACGGCCGAGAGGGCCGCCCGGCGCGCGGCCCGCGCGGGCCACGCCGTGGCGGCGTCCACGGCCGAACGCGCCTGGGGGCACGCGCTCCTGCACGTGGGCGAGCTCGACAACGCCATCAGGCACCTGAGCCGCGCCGCCGCCTGGGGCGTGCGGGCCGGCCGCGCCGACCTGGCCGCCGAGGCGCGTTACAAGCTCGCCTTCGCGGTCCTGCAACGGGGCAGGCCGCAGGCCGCGCTGCGCGAGATCGACGCCGCCCTGCCGGATCTGACCGGCATGGCGGCCGGTCGCGCCCGCGCGCAGCGCGCGATCGTGCTGCACGTGATCGGCCGCCTCGACGAGTCGCTTGCCGAGTTCGAGGTGGCGCTGCAGGTGCTGCGCCAGCACGCCGACCTGCTCGGCGTGCAGCGGATGCTGATCAACCGGGCCCTCGTCCACTCCGACCGCCACGCCTTTGTCGCGGCCGAACGCGACCTGCTGAAGGCGGAGACGCTGGCGCGCGAGCTCGGCCGCCCGCTGACGATCGGCCTGATCGCCAACAACCTCGGTCTCATGGAGACGCTGCGGGGCGACGTACCGGCCGCGCTGCGCCACCTCGACCGGGCCGAGCGCATCATCGGCGCGCATGGCGCTCAGCTGGGCACGCTGCACCAGGACCGGGCCGAGTTGCTGCTGTCGGTGGGGCTTACGGCCGAGGCGAAGGCGGCCGCCGCCCGCGCGGTGGACGCCTACCGCCGCGAGCGCCGCTCGCTCAAGGTGCCCGAGGTGCAGGTGCTGCTCGCGCAGGCCGAGATCCTGTCCGGCGATCCGGCCGCCGCGCTGGGCCACGCCCGTGCGGCGCTGCGCCGCTTCCGCGCCCAGGGGCGGCGGGAATGGACGGAACTGGCCCGGCTGTCCGTCCTGTCCGCCCAGCGCGCCGCCGGCCGCCTGCCGCGCCTCCCGGCGGCGGTCATCGACGTCATGGTCGCGACCCTGGACGCGGCGGGATGGCCCGCGGCGGCGCTGGACGCCGCGATCGTGGCCGCCCAGGTGACCGCTGAGCGCCGCGTCCGGCGGGGTGAAGAAGGGCCCGGCCGCTCCGGAGACGCTGGTGATGCGCGGGCGGGAGTGGAGCCGACCGCCGAGCGGCGCTCCCGGACGGCGGACGTGGCCGCCGGCTACCTGAGCCGGGCCGCGGCGGCGTCCCGGTCCCGGGGACCGGCGCTCGTCCGGGCGCGCGGCTGGTACGCGCGGGCGCTTCAACGGCGGGCCGAGGGGGAGGCGCGCGGCGTGCTCGCCGCCGTACGGACGGGCCTGCGGGTCCTGGACGAGCACGCCTCAGCAATGGGGGCCACAGACCTGCGGGTGCACGCGGCGGCGCACCGGGCCGACCTGGTGGCGCTGGGACTGGAGGTGGCCTTCGAGGCCGGCCGCCCCGACGGCCTCCTCGAATGGTCGGAGCGTGCCCGGGCCAGCCGTCTGCCGGCCGCGCCGGTCCGTCCGCCGGACGACCCGGTGCTGACCGCGCTGCTGGCCCGGCTGCGCTCCGTCACGAGGGACCTGGCCGGTCAGGCGGCGGCGCCCGCCCCGCTGCTCGCCCGGCAGGCGGACCTGGAACGGCGCATCCGCGACCACAGCCGCCGGCTCGCCGGCACTCCCGGCGACGCGCCCGCGGCCCCGGTCACGCCCCGGGACCTCGCCGCCTCGCTCGGTTCGTGGGCGCTGGTCGAGTACGTCCGCCGGGGCGCCGACCTGCACGTGCTCACCGTGGTGGACGGCCGCGTGAACGTCCGGCGCCTCGGGGCGACGGCCGAGGCGGCCGACCTGATCGAGCGGCTGACGTTCGCCGTGCGGCGCAACGCGCGCCCGGACGCCCGGCCCGAGGTGCTGGCCGCGTCCGCCGCGCTGCTGGACGCCGCGGCCGCCCGGCTCGACGCCCTGCTGCTCGGGCCGCTGGCCGAAATCGGCGACCGCCCGCTCGTCGTGGTGCCCACCGGACCGCTGCACAGCCTGCCGTGGTCCCTCCTGCCGTCCTGCGCGGGACGGCCCGTGACCGTCGCGCCGTCCGCGACGCTGTGGCACCACGCCCGGACCCGCCTCGCGTCGGCGGACGGAACGGACGGTGACGGCAGGGGCGGCGCGGGCCTGGGTCGCGCGGGCGTCGCGGCCGGGGGACAGGTGGTCGCGGTGGCGGGCCCGCGGCTGCCGTCCGCAGGGCCCGAGGCGGCGGCGGTCGGCGCGATCCACGACGGCACCGTGCTCACCGGAGCCGCGGCGTCGGTCGAGGCGGTCTCGGCCGCCCTGTCGCGGGCCGGGCTCGCGCATCTCGCCGCGCACGGCCACCTGTCGCCGGAGAACCCGCTGTTCTCCGGCATCGCCCTCGCCGACGGGCCGCTGATGGCCTACGACGTGGAACGGCTGCCGCGGGTGCCGCACACGCTGGTGCTCGCGGCCTGCGACAGCGGCCGTTCCGTGGTGCGCACCGGCGACGAGCTGATGGGCCTCGCCGTGACGTTCCTCGCCCGCGGCACGTCCCAGCTTGTCGCCTCGGTGCTGCCGATCCCCGACGCGGCGACGACCCCCGTCATGGTGGCCTTCCACGAACGGCTGGCCGCCGGGCGCCCGCCCGCCGCCGCCCTCGCCGAGGCCCAGCGGGCCGTCCGGGGCAACGACCCGCGGTCGGCCGCCGCAGCGGCCGGCTTCGTGTGCATCGGCGCGGGCGCCGTCCCGGTCTTCGGCCGCGATCCGGGCCGCGATCCGGGCCGCGATCGGGCCACTGCCGGCGCCGGCTGACGAGGCGGTGGTGGCCGCGGCGAGCCGGGCCGTTGTCGCCCGCCTGCGCCCCGGCTGGCCCGACGCGCCGTCCGGCCCGACCCCCCCGCCGCCTCCGGTCGCAGCCACGCCTGCCGGGGTCGCGTCCACCTCCTGCAGCGCCGTGATCTCCTGGTCGAGGTCGGCTTCGTCCGATGCAGGCGGCCGTCACGGTGGCCGTGACGGTCCGGGTCGGCTTCGGGCTGGTGGTGGCGTCGTCCGGAGTGGGAGAGGCGCTCGCCTGACCGCCCTGGGCGACGGTCAGGGTAGAGGTGGTCAGGGCGGCCGTGTTCCGCACCTCGCACTCGATCATCGGCGCGGTGGGGGAGGGTCCGATGTTGACGGCGGCCGGCCGCACCGTCGCCGTGCCCGCCCTGGACGAGGTCGTCTTCATGCTTACTCCGGTCCCCGGCAGCGGAATGGTCTGCCCGGCGGCGACGCTTACGGGCTCGCTCACGCCGGTGGCGGATGTCAAGCCCTCGATCCCGGTGAGGGCCGCGTATCCGTACAGCTCGACCCCGCTGGTCAGTCCGGCGGCGGGCGCTCGCAGTTCGCTGCCGTCGACGTACCTTCCGCGCCAGCCGATGGACATCTGCTGCCCCGCGGTGGCGTTGTCCGGCACGGTCAGCTCAACGTTGATCTTGACGTCCTGCTTTTCGGTCACGCCGCCAGTGGCGGTGCTCTCGTACTCCACAACCTCGGCCGGAGTCGTGATCAGGTGACTGGAAAAGGATTGGACGGGCTGATGCTCGGGCTTGTAGCTTGCAGCTGACCGTGACACCGCCCGAGGAGGTGAGACCCATGAACGCTGTATCGATGTGGGTGCTCCCCCTACCCGTCACGGTCGGGCGATTGACGTAGGTGTCGCCGGGAGCGCCTCGACAACAAGGCACTCCCGAAAGGCAACACCTATGGACTCTCAGCAGGTCAGCGCCGAGCCGTCGTCGGACAATACGGTCGAGCGTGACTCCACGGTGGGCGACGTCCCCAGAGTTCTCTGGTCGCCGGCCTCCGGCGCCGATCGCGCGCCCCTCGTCTTCGATGTGATCATTGCCGGGTGCGGGCCGACCGGTGCGATGCTGGCCGCCGAACTGCGGCTGCACGACGTGCGGGTACTCGTTCTGGAGAAGGAAACCGAGCCCAAGTCGTTCGTCCGCATAGTCGGTCTCCATATTCGCAGTCTCGAGCTGATGGCGATGCGCGGACTGCTGGAGCGCATTCTCCAGCATGGAAGACAGCGTCCGGCCGGCGGTTTCTTCGCCGCCATCAACAAGCCCGCGCCCGAGGGCCTGGATTCGGCACACGCCTATCTGCTGGGCATCCCGCAGCCGCTCATCGAACGCCTGCTCGAAGAGCATGCGATCGCGCTGGGTGCGCAGGTCCGGCGCGGTTGTGCGGTGACCGGTTTCGAGCAGGACGACGAGGGTGTGACCGTCGAGCTGGCCGACGGGGAACAACTGCGGTCGCGCTACCTCGTCGGCTGTGACGGCGGGCGCAGTACGGTGCGCAAACTGCTCGGCGTCGGCTTCCCCGGCGAGCCCTCGCGGACCGAGACGCTGATGGGCGAGATGAAAGTGGGTGTGCCGCAGGAGGAGATCACCGCCAAGGTGACCGAAACCCGCGAGACCCATCAGCGATTCTGGCTCCGGCCCTTCGGCGAAGGGGTCTACAGCGTCGTCGTCCCCGCCGCGGGACTCAGCGATCGCGCGGAACCGCCCACCCTCGAGGATTTCAAACAAGCGCTGCGCACCATCGCCGGAACCGATTTCGGCGTGCACTCCCCGCGCTGGTTGTCCCGCTTCGGGGATGCCACCCGGCTGGCCGAACGTTATCGGGTCGGGCGGGTGCTGCTGGCCGGCGATGCGGCACACATCCATCCACCTATCGGCGGACAGGGCCTCAACCTGGGCGTTCAGGACGCGTTCAACCTCGGCTGGAAACTGGCCGCACAGATCCGCGGCTGGGCGCCGGAAACACTGCTGGACACCTATCAGGCCGAACGTCATCCGGTCGCCGAGGACGTGCTGGACAACACCCGCGCCCAGATGGAACTGCTGTCCACCGAACCGGGCCCGCAGGCCGTACGCAGGCTGCTCACCGAACTGATGGACTTCGACGAGGTGAACCGCTATCTGATCGAGAAGATCACCGCAATCGGCATCCGCTACGACTTCGGCGCAGGCCCCGACCTGCTCGGCCGCCGCCTGCGCGACATCGACGTGAAACAGGGCCACCTCTACGGTCTGCTGCATCGCGGCCGCGGCCTGCTGCTGGACCGCACCGAACGCCTGACCGTCGGCGGCTGGTCAGACCGGGTCGATCACCTCGCGGATCCCACTGCGGGACTGGATGTTCCGTGCGTCCTGCTACGCCCCGACGGCCACGTCGCCTGGATCGGCGACGATCAGCAGGACCTGGACGACCACCTCTCCCGCTGGTTCGGCAAGCCCGCCAACTGATTTCGCCGGAGCAGTGGTCATCCCGCATATACGTGGCGAGACGTGGTCGGCGTTCTCGTCGGACAGCCACCGCCCGCTGGCATGGCGGAAAATGGCCATGCCAGCGTCGGTAGCCAGTCGTGCTGTCCGGGTCTCGACCAGGGCCTGCGACTGGAGGACAACGCCGCCATCGAGTACGCCCTGCCCCACCACTTCGCCATCAAGACCGGCCTCAGCCGGGAAGACCACGCAGGACGGTGTCGGCATCGCCTCCCCGCAGATCGTGGAGTGGGCCCGCCAGAACATCGCCGCCCTTGAAATCGAAGGGATCGGACCCGCCGGCCACCAGGCCCCTGAGGTCTCCAGCAGGCCCCCGAGGACCAGTCGCACGCCATCGGCCAAACCATCGCCGGCTGGCTGGACCGGCACGACCTCCTCTCGCCGGCTCCGTCCTCTCGGACATGACCTCCAGGCCGCACCACCTCACGTGAACGATGCCGCCCTTCGGTTCTCATCAATGAGCGTTTTCTGAAGAGGCTGTTGGGGTGCCGCACCGTTCGGCTTGTGCGGGCCGGTCGCCCCTGCGGCCTTGCTGGTGCGGCCTGTCACTCTCCCACACGGACGATCAGGCGTCGGCTGCCCGACCAGGGACAGCGATGCGCAAACCCAGCCGGAGGCCCGATCTTGTGTCACCGTTCGCAGTGGGCTTCTTCGCGTACCCGCTCAGATCGGTCAACGGCGCACCCGATAGCGCAGGTGAAGCACCCGGTTGCCCTGAATCACCACGTCAGGATCCTCCAACAGGTGCTGCGCGTGGACCGACCCGAAGTAGCGCTTGCCGGACCCGAACACGACGGGTACGACGTCCATGCGCACCTCGTCGATCAGGCCCGCGGCAAGCACCTGGCCACCGACGTCGCCAGCGGCGACCTCGACCATGCGGTCACCCGCAAGCTCCTGCGCCTTGGCCACGGCTGCCTCGACGCCGTCGACGAAGTGAAACGGCGCCTCGGGGTCCCAGCCCTCGGGCTGCGGCCGGTGCGTCACGACGACCACGTGGTCGATCCCGCTCGGAGGCTTTCCGTCCCAGCCGTCCGTCAGGTCGAAGACGTGGCGGCCGACGATCGTGACTCCGATCTGGTCCCAGTACGCCCGGGTGTAGTCGTAGGACGTCTGCGACACCTTCAGCTCGCCGCTCTCGTCCAACGGGACGTCACCGCTGGACAACCAGGCGAACAGCGGTCCGGGCTGGTCATTCTCGTCCGCGACGAAGCCGTCCACCGACACCGAGCTGTACATGACCACCTTGCCCACGGGGCTCTCCTCTGCTTTGGGGTGCCCCAAATTAGCGTGTCGTGAGCTGTCGCTCTTGTAAGAAATCAATCGGCCGGCAGCGGCCAGCCGTCCAGCGCGTGGCCGGGATGTTCGCGCAGGAACCGCCGCCGGACTTCGACGTACCGGGTCGGCGTGAGCCCGGTGAACGCCCGGAACTCGTGGCCGAAGTGGGCCTGGTCGAAGTAGCCTGCGCCACCGGCGAGGTCGCCCCAGTCGATCGGTCCGGCGGGGTTGATCGCGAACACGGTGGCGGCGAAGCGGTAGGTGCGGGCCAGCCGCTTCGGCGTGACGCCGATGAGCTCCTTGAACCGCTGTGCCAGATGAGTGCTGCTGACACCGGCTGCCACGCTCAGGTCGCCGATCGCCACCGCCCCGCTGGTCGCCGCGATGACGCTGCTCGTATGGCGGACCAGCCCCAGGCCGGCGGTCTCGCACAGCCGTCGCATTAGCTCCTCCTCGAGCAGCGTCAGCATCTCGTGCGGTCCGTCCGCCGTGGCCAGCCGGTCTCGCAGCTCAGCAATGGCGGGCCGGCCCCAAACCTGCTCTACCGTCACCGGCCGGTCACAGAGCTCGGCCGCGGGCATCGGGAGGAACGGCGCCAGCCCCCACGGCTTGAAGTGCACGCCGACGGACCGGGTCCGGAGTGGGTAGCCGAACTCCAACGCGCGGGTGGGCATGGTGACCACGCAGCCGTCGGCGTACTCGGCCGTCTCGATGTCGGTGCCGGCGCGGATGCGGAACGGCGCCCCGAGGTTGACGATGAGCAACGCCGCCGGCATCGGCGGCAGCGTCAGCCGGGCGTACGGCGGCGCACCCTCCAGGTAGTAAAGGTCGTCGATCAGCCTGTCCAGCGGCGGTCGCGGCACTCTGGACACGTACTCCACGCCCACAGTATCGCCGACGCCCCGCCGGCATCCCGGCGGCCGATGCGGACGACAGTGTTCTGGGCACCCAGCACCTGCACCGCCTGAAGCTACTGACAAGTACCGCCAATGGCGGCCGCAGGTTCCTCGACCCCGAGGACGAAGCCGACCATCTGCGCGAGCAGATCACCGAGCTGACACACCGGGTGAGCGCTGCCGAGCAGGTGCTGTCCCGGCTGCGCGTCACCCGCGAGACGATCCTGGAGATGACCGGCGAGCTGGCCGAGACCACCCCTTGCGCGCCGACGCTCTCGCCCGTCTACCGGCAGATCCTGGGGGTGGTGGAGCAGGCGCCGGACGGACTGCGGGTCAAGGACATCTGCCGGATGCCGAACACCGAAGCGGATCACAAGCACACCGAGAGCCCGCGCGCCAAGCTCGAACGCATGGTTGCCCGAGGCGTCCTCACCGAACCGAACCCGGCCTGTTCACGCTGCCCCGACCGAGTCGCGACGCATAGAAGCCGCTGCCCAAAGTCAGATCGGACGGAGGCACACAGGACGCCCTCGGATGGAATGGTCAACCCACCCGAGCGAACAGCCTGTCCAGATGATGATCGATGGCGGCGAGCGCGTCCCGGGGCTCGATGACGTTGAGTTCGAGGAGGGTGGTGAAGCCGGTGAGGGCGAGCAGTAGGTCGGTCTCGACCATCGCGTCGCGATCCGGATCGATGTGCCCATCGGCGATCGCCTGGCGGACCAGCTCCTCGACCATGGCCCGGCCGTGGAGGAGGCCTTCGCGCGCCCGCGCGTGGAGGCCTTGGTCGTGCAGCGCCTCCAGGACGTAGGCGGCGCTCATCCGGCTGGTGGCCCGGGCATCGGGATGCAAAGGGAGCATCTCGATGAGCATCAGCCGCAGAACGTCGCGAGGGTGCGGGCGGTGGCCGAGGTCGTGGAGTCCTTGCTCGACCCGTTGCGAGGTCTGCTCGGAGGCGAAATCCATGGCGAAGGAGAGCATCGCCGTCCGGGAAGAGAAGTAGTGCTGCAGTTGCCCAAGGGAGATGTTCGCCTCGTGCGCGACTTCACGCATGGTCGCATGGGTGACGCCGCGCTGCTCCACCACCCGCCACAGAGCTCGAGCGATCGTTTCGCGGCGTTCCCGGTGATCGACTTTCTTCGGCATCCCGGCCCCTCGATCGTTTCAATACACATGACATAATACATGTGACTTGGAACAGCGGCGAAGGGGGCGGCATGCCTGACATGGCCGAAGGGCCTCGGGTGCGAACGACTGAGGGCATGGTGGAGGGGCGGTGGCGGTCGGGGCTGGCGGAGTTCCGCGGCATCTCATTCGCCGAGCCCCCGGTGGGGGAGTTCCGCTTCGCCGCGCCCGCTCCGCCGGCGCGATGGGAAGGGACAAGGCGGGCAACGAAGTTCGGCCCTGTGCCGCCGCAGTCCGGGCCAGTCCAGGCGGAATCGGCGCGGGACACGGACTGGCTGACACTCAACGTCTGTACCCCGGACCCCGGGGCAGCGGGGCTGCCGGTGCTGGTGTGGATCCCCGGCGGCGCCTACATCACGGCTGTGGGCAGTGATCCGACGTACGACCCGGCGAGGCTGTGCGAGGCGGGGCTCGTCGTGGTGAGTCTCAACTACCGAGTGGGGGTGGAGGGGTTCGCCCTCCTGGACGGCGCCCCACCCAACCGGGGGCTCTTGGACCAAATAGCCGCTTTGGAGTGGGTGCAGCGCAACATCGGGCGCTTCGGAGGCGATCCCGCCCAGGTCACGGTGGCTGGGCAGTCGGCCGGAGCGGGGTCGATCGCCGCCCTGCTCACGATGAGGGCGGCGCGTGGACTGTTCCGCCGGGCCATCACCCACTCGGTGCCGGGAAGTCATTGCACGCCCGCACTCGCGGAGCAGGTCGCAGCCACACTTGCGGACCGGCTCGGGACGAGCCCCACCTCGGCGGCCCTGAGCGACGTCGATCCCTGGCGTCTGGCCGACGAGCTCACCGTACTCAACACCGGCCTCTCCGCCAATCGCAAGCACTGGGGACGGCTCGCCCAGGTGGGTGTGGCCGTCTGCCCCGTAATCGATGGAGAAGTCCTGCCAGAAACACCCTGGTCCGCCTTGACCGGTGGCCGCGCGAGCGGAGTCGAACTGCTCATCGGCCACACTCGTGACGAGTTCCGGCTGTTCACCGTCATGGCCCGGCGGATGGGTACTTTCACCGACCACGACGCCCAAACCTCACTTGACCTGTTCGCCCCGCAACCGCACGGCGTGGACGCCTACCGCGCCGCGCACCCACGGGCCACCCCGGAGGAACTGCTGGAAACCGTGTACTCCGACGCTCTCTTCCGAATGCCGTCGCTGCACCTGGCCCGGGCGAACGCGGTGGCAGGCGGCACCTCGTTCCTCTTCGAGCTATGCCTGGCCGCACCGGCTTTCGGCGGGGTCCTGGGCGCCTGTCACAGCCTCGACGTCCCCCTCGCTTTCGGCACGCTGGACAGCCCCACCGGCAGGCAAGTGTTCGGCGACCTGCCCAGCCCCGAAGCTCTCCGGGTTTCGCACGAGCTCCGGCACGCGTGGACCCGCTTCGTGGCCACCGGCGACGCCGGATGGGTCGCACACCGCCCCGACCAGCGGCTTACCCGTGTCCTGGACACCGAGTCAAAGACCGTTCCCTACCCCGAAGAGGCCTCGCGCCAGATCTGGGAGAACCACACCCCAGCCCCATTCGACCTCGAAACGACCTGAACTGTCGCAGAACATCCTCTAACAGCTGGGGTATCCGGTGGGCGCGGGCGGGAACAGCACGCGGGGCTCGAGATCACAGCCGGTGGCGGGGGTGCCGTCGCGGATAGGCGGTCCTATCGACCGACGTCACGCATAGCTGCCGAAGCACGACGGCGACCACCTTAACGATCAACGACCGCCCCGCTGCTCCCTTCAGCCGCATTCCGGCCGCCCCCGGGGCAGACCAGGCCCCGGGGGCGGCCGACCCCAGGAGGGGAGACTGCCCGGTTTCGATAGCTTGCGAGAATTACCCATCTCCCAAGTGATCCGAGTGGCAGCGGCACGCAACAGATGACTCTTATCTATTTTCTATTTCCAGAAATACAGAAATTCGGTACGCTAGGCCGCCGTGACGACCTCCGTGACCATCACCGCGTGCAAGCACTGCGGCGCGCCCATCGAGCAACCGGTCCGGCGGGGCAGGCCGCGGGAGTACTGCCCGGACGGCGACTGCCAGGCGGCGGCCAAGAGGGAGAGGGAACTCCGCCGCGCCACACCGGGATTGGAGGGTGCGCTCGCACGCGTGGAGGACCTGTACGAGCGCATGGAGAAAGGCCTGGCGGCGGCGATCGAGCCGCTCGCGCAGGTGCTCGCCCAGGAGCTGAGCCCGGCGGGAGTCGAGGCGAAGCTGAGCGCGATCCAGGCCGAGGCGCACACGAGCGTCGCCATCGCCCGCGCCGAGCGCGAGCAGGCGCTGGAGCAGGTACGACTGGCCCGCGAGGCCGCCGAGGAAGCCCGCAGGGAGGCGGAGGAGGCCCGGCGCCGGACGGAGGAGGCCTACGCCGAGCGGGACACCGCCTTCGCCGACGCGGAGACCGCCCGCGAGCAGGCCCTGGCCGCGCTGCGGGAGGCGGCGAGCACCGAACGACGGTCCAGGCAGGAGGCCGACCAGGCCGTCCGCCGGGCCGATATCGCCGAGGCCGCCCGCGAGCAGGCCGTACGCGAACTGGCCGACCGGGTGGACCAGGCCGCGGCCGAGGTCCGCCTGGCCAGGGAGCAGGCCGAGCAGGCCGTTCGGGAACGCGATGAGGCGCAGGCCGACGCGCGGGCGGCGCGGGCGGAGGCGGAGCTGGCCCGCCGCGCGCATCGTGAGGCCGAGCAGTCCAGCGCCGCCGCGCTGGCCCGCGCCCAGGCGGCCGAGGCCGAACGCGACCGCGCGGTCGCGCGGGCGGAGGCCGAACGCGACCGGGCCGTGGCGCAGGCCCACGACGAGCGTGACCGGGTGCTGGCCCGGGCCGAGGCGGCGGAGGCGGCCCGTGAGCAGGCCGTCGCGGAGGCCGCCCGGCTGCGCGCTGAGGCGGCGCAGGCCGAGGCGCGCGCCGGCGCGGCAGGCGCGGAGGCCGCCCAGGCGGAGCAGGACGCCCGCGCCGCCGCCGCGGAGCGGGAGCGGATCCAGGCGGAGCTGTCACTGGAACGGGCCCGGCTGGACGACCTGCGCGCGCAGCTCGACGTGGCTCGGGCCGAGGCGGCCCAGCTGCGCGAACGCGCGGTCGCCGCCGAGCTGCGGCTGCGCCAGGAGGCTCCCGAGCCGGCCCAGGAGTCCTGAAGCTACGGCGAGCCGCAAGGTAGCGAGGTAGGTGGTCTCACGTTGGTATCGCGGCGGCGACATGGCCTACCGGCGGGACGAGGCGTACCTGTACCTGGTCGGCCGCAAGGACGACATGATCATGCGGCGGGGGCAGCCGGGCCGTGACCGATGAGCAGTATGAGGGTCTCGGCGTCGAGACCGCCCATGGCCCGGTTGTTCCAGGGGAGCAGGCCGACCGGGCGAGTCGGTAGACGCGAATCCGAGGGTGTGCGGCTGCCGGCCATGGACAGGCCCGTGAGGAACATCCGCGAGAAATCCGGCGTTAAGCGACTACCGCAGATAGTGACACGACGCAGATCGCGCACCGATTAGGTTTCCGCGCCGCGCCCGTCTGTACATGTGAGATCGACTCACGGGAGGCTGGCACGATGCGGAAACTGATCTTCGGCATGAACGTGACCCTGGACGGCTACATCGCCGCGACCGGCGACGACATCGGCTGGAGTGGAGGGGACGGACCGGACTCATCGCCGAGCGCCGAGCTGTTCCAGTGGTGGTACGACCAGATGCGGGCGAGCGAGCTGTCGCTGTACGGGCGCAAGCTGTGGGAGGCGATGAGCTCCCACTGGCCGACCGGCGACCAGCAGCCCGACGCAACCTTGGCGGAGATCGAGTTCGCGCGCCTCTGGCGGGACATGCCGAAGGTGGTGTTCTCATCGACGATCGACAAGGTCGACTGGAACACCCGCCTGGTCACCGGCGACGCGGTCGCCGAGATCGCCCGGCTCAGGGCCGAGGACGGCGGCCCGATGGACATCGGCGGCGCGACGCTCGCCGGGGCGGCCATGCGAGCCGGGCTGATCGACGAGTACGCGCTGGTCACCGTGCCGGTCCTGGTGGGCGGCGGCACGCCGTTCTTCACCGCGCTGGACAGCTGGGTGAACCTGAACCTGGTCGAGACGCGGGCATTTCCCGGCGGCGTGGTGCTGACCCGATACGAGACGAGGCGATGAGCACGGGCCAAATGCTCGGCTCGTAAGGCCAGGTCGAAATCCTTCCTGGCGTGCTCACCGTGACCCTCGGCGATGAGGGAACCTTTTCCCGGCCCTTCCTTGCGTTCCGCGTGAGCTGTTGACCGACTCGCTGAAGATGAGGACGACGGTGACGCCGGCCCGTGCGCTGGACTCGTCGACGATGGGGACTTGTCTGATCACAGCGTCGCGGGCAGGCTCAGCCATGGTTTGTCGGTGGCGTCGAATCCGGTGAGCTCGGCGACCTTCCCGTCGACGATGTGCAGGACCGCGATGTTCAACAAACGGTATTCCGGGTCGTCGGGGGTGCGGAGGTACAGCACGGCGGCAGGCATGCGGTTGACCGTCGTGGCGATGCAGCGCCAGTCGTCGTGGCCGCGCTGGAAGAGCCCACCGGAGACCCAGCCGTTCACCGCGTCCTTGGCCGTGACGATCAAGGTGCCCGGCTCGGGCAGCATCGCGAAGCGCAGGTCGTCGCGCAGCAGGGCCGTCAGCCCGTTGAGGTCGTTGCGCTCATGGGCGTCCATATACGACTTCACCACGCCGCGCTCGTCATCCGACAGCTCGTGCGTGGCAGGGCTCCGCCAGTCGAGGCGGCGGTCGGGCAGCTGCTCGCGCATCGTCACGCGCGCCCGCTGCAGTGCGCTGGTCACCGATGCGACGGTCAGCTCGAGGGCGTTGGCGGCCTTCGACGCCGGCCAGCCGAGGACGTCGCGCAAGATGAACACCGCCCGCTGCCGCGGCGGCAGGTGCTGGACGGCGACGATGAACGCCAGCTCGATCGTCTCCCGCGCCACCACCGATTCCTGCGGGTCCTCCGGGAGCATCCGGTCCGGGTAGGGCTGCAGGTAGCGCACTTCCGAGCCCGCGCCCGGCAGCCCGGCAGGCACGGGTGTGCGGTCGTTGCGCTTCTCCAGGAAGTCGAGGCAGGCGTTCGTCGCGATCCGGTACAGCCAGGTCCGCAGCGCGGCGTGGCCCTTGAACGACTCCCGCTTGTTCCACGCTCGCAGGAACGTCTCCTGCGTCATGTCCTGGGCGTCCTCGTAGTTCGCGAGCATCCGGTAGCAGTGCACCTGCAGCTCACGCCGGTAGCGCTCCGTGTTGAGCGCGAACTGTGCTGCGTCATTTGAGCGGGCCGCCGCGATGAACGCGGCCTCGTCGTCGCCTAGCAGTCTGGCGTCGGTCATGGTCGTCAATCCTTCCGCGGGTGGCGAGGGGCTACCAGAACTGACGACGTGGCGGAGGGTTTCTGAGCGGTGAAGCCGCTGACACCGGGCCGTTCGTCAGGCCGGATGGGTCGGGTCGATCCAGGGGACGTGTTCGGGTCGGGCACACCCTCGATGTCGAGGTGGGGTCCCCAGTAGTACTGGGGAAAGATCGGGCGGATATGACTGGTATGGCTGATCGCCCAGTGCAGCGGCCGATCCCGGCCGGCCAGCGGCAAGCCCTATGGGCCAGGTAGTCCACCAGCTCGACCGGCACGTCCAACGGATCGGCCAGGAACATGCCCAGGTGCCGAACCGTGACGACCTGGAGGGCGAAGCCCAGGCGCGAGTGATCACCACGTCGTTTGCCGATCAGCCGCCGATCCTCGTCATCGAGATGGAAGAACCGCTCCAGTTCCACCCGCGACAGCGACCCGAACCGGCCGTAGCCCTCCAGCCCCTGGCTGATCACGGCGACATGATCGCAGACCTGCCTGAATAGCCCACAACGAGGGCCTTACCGCCGGATCTCGCGGACTTGTTCCTCACGGGCCGGACATGAGCGTAGGAGCCCGCGTACCGCTGCAGATGGCGCAGCCCTTCCAGCGCCGCCCGGTCGTCCGGCGTCAGAGCCTGCCTTTGAACCAGTCGAGCAGGTGGGTGCGCAGTCCGGCGGCGTCATGCGGTGCCACGGATGTCACCTGGAAATCCTGAGCGTCACGCCGGCGGCCGGGCGAGTTTGGCGGCCACGGCGTCGAGGACCCAGTCCAGGCCGGTCGCGAAGGATACCTCGGCGTCCACGTCCGTGCCGTCGTGCACGAACTTGGCCAGCGCCGGGAAGCGGCCCGTGGCCAGCATCCTCATCACATGCGGGCCGGAGGCGCGCTGCCAGTCGCGCTCGGACAGGCCCGTGGCGCGCTCGGCCCGCAGGTTCGCGATCTCGCGCCTGATCGCGCCAGTGAAGTAGGCGCTGACGGTCTCCACGGCACGCATGACGGTCTCGAGGTCGGCGAGGCCGTCGAAGGCGGCCAGCGTGGCCTCGGTCACGGCGAGGGCGTTGGGGCCCAGGGTCGGACGGCCGCCGAGCAGGTCGGCCAGCCATTCGTGACGGAGAGTGGCCTGCCTGGTGCGGTGGGCGCGGACGCGCAGCATCTCCCGCCAGTCGGCGGGCTGCTCCTCGGGGAGGATCTCGGCGTGGACCTCGTCCACCATGAGGTCGAACAGCTCCTCCTTTGTGGCGATGTATCCGTACAGCCGCATCGGGCCGACGTCCAGCCGGGCGGCGACCTTGCGCAACGACACCGCCTCCAGCCCGCCCTCGTCGGCCAGCGCGATGGCGGCGGCAACGATGCGCTCCCGGTCGAGCGGCGCGGGGCGAGTCGGCGGCTCCGGCCGGTCCCACACAGTCATGGATACATCGTACTGTTGCGATACACCGACTCAGCGAAATACAGTGTATCGACATGAGACATCGTATCGCCGTGATTGGAGGCGGCCCCGCCGGCCTTACCTTCGCGCGCGTCCTGCACCGCCACGATCACCCCGTCACCGTCCTCGAACGCGATCCCGCCCCCCACGCCCGGCCCCCGGGCGGCACGCTGGACCTGCACGAAAAGCTTGGCCAGCTCGCGCTGAGCAAGGCGGGGCTGCTGGCGGAGTTCCAGGCGCTGTCCCGTCCCGAGGGGCAGGCCATGCGCATCCTGGACACGGATGGGACCGTGCTTCGCGACTGGCAACCCCGTCCGGATGACCGGGCCAATCCCGAGATCGACCGCGGGCAACTCCGTGACCTGCTGCTCGGCCCCCTGGACGTTCAGTGGGGGCGGGGCGTGACGGAGGTAGTGCCGGGGACCCGGGACGGCGTGCTGGTCCGTTTCGCGGACGGGCGGCAGGAGACGTTCGACCTCGTGGTCGGCGCGGACGGCGCCTGGTCCCGGGTCCGCCCGGCAGTCTCGTCCGCGACGCCGCACTACACCGGCGTAACCTCGGTCGAGACCTCCCTGGACGACGTCGACACCCGCCACCCCGACCTCGCCCGCCTGATCGGCGACGGTTCCATGGCTGTGTACGGCGTGAACCGCGCCCTCGTCGCCCAGCGCAACAGCGGCGGCCACGTCAAGGTGTACGCCCACTTCCGCGTGCCGCTGGACTGGCACACGAACCTGGACCGGCATATGGGCCTGAACCGGAGCGCAGGCCTGGACCTGGCCGACGTCGAGGCCGTGCGATCAAGCCTGCTGGCTCTGTTCGACGGCTGGGCCGCTCCCGTCCTCGACCTCCTCCGCCACGGCACCGCTTTCGTCCACCGCCCCCTCTACGTCCTGCCCGTGTCCCACACCTGGGCCCACGTCCCCGGGGTGACGCTACTGGGCGACGCCGCCCACCTGATGCCCCCATTGGGGGTGGGCGCGAACCTTGCGATGCTGGAAGGCGCCGAACTCGCCGAGTCCGTCGCCGCCGCCCCCGGCCCTGGCGATCTGGACGAGGCCGTCCGCACCTTCGAGGAACAGATGTGGGCACGGGCCGGCAGGTGGGCGAAGATCACGACGGCCGGTCTGGAACGCCTCGTGAGCCCGGACCCCACCGAAGCCCTCGCCCTCTTCGATGAAGTTCAGCCATCCTGACTGCCTGCACGCCCTGCTCGCGCAGCGCACCCCTGAGGAGACGGCGATCGCGCTGCGGGGCCTGCTTCAGGTGCCCGACGGCAAGCGGGCCTCGGAGCTGGAGCGGCTGCGGACGCCGCCGGTGCGCGCGTCGGGCAAGGTGCTGGCCTACCAGCTGGACCGGGTCGCCGAGATCGGGAACCTGGGCGCCTGCAGGTCATCCTCATCCTCCCCAGCTCATTGAAGAGGGGCGCTGCTCAGGATGAAAAGGGCTCACTGACCTGCTGTGCTCGCCATACCCGCCGCGGCGGCGGCGCTCGACGTGCTGAGCATCCCGCTGCTGACGGCCCTCGCGTTCCTGCTCGCCCTCGGCGGGCTGTTCTTCGACACGGCCGCCACGGCGTACCTGCCGGATCTGCTCGGCCGCGACCCCGCGCTCCTGGAGCGCGCCAACGCTCGCCTGCGCAGCGCCCAGACCGCAGCGTCCGGCTTCGCCGGGCCACCTGCGGGCAGTGCGCTGCTCGCGCTCGGACGTTCGGTTCCGCTGCTCGCCGACGCGGTGTCGTTCGCGCTGTCGGCACTGCTCGTCCGGTCGCTGCCGGCCGTGCCGCGCCTGGCCGCAAGCGCCCGCGAGTCGCTGCTCCGGCAGGCGCGGGCCGGGGCCTCCTACGTCTTCCAGGACCAACTGCTGCTCGGGCTCGCGCTCCGTCCGGCGGTCGGGAACGTCGCCTTCCTCGCCGTGGAGACCATCCTGGCCCTGTTCGCCCGGGAACGTCTCGGCGTCGGCGCCTTCGGCTTCGGTCTGCTCCTCACCGCCGAGGCCACCGGCGGCCTGCTCGGCGCGGGCATCGCCTCCTTCCTCGGCCGGCGCCTGGGCACCGGCGCCGCGCTGACCTGCACCGCGGCAATCGAGGGCCTCGCCATCCTGGGGCTCGCCTCCGCCCCGAACCCGTATGTGGCCGGGCTCGCGCTCGCTGTCTGCGGGGCGGGCATGGGCGCCACGATGGTGCTCGGCCCTTCCCTCCGGCAGGCCATCGTCCCGGCCCACCTGATGGGCCGCGTCGCCTCCACCTCCCGCATGCTCGCCATGTGCGCCGCCCCCTTCGGCGCCTTCCTCGGCGGCTGGCTGGCCACCACCTACGACCTGCGCACCCCGCTGTACGCCGCCGCCGGCCTCCTGCTCGCCATGACCGCCGTCACCGCGACCATGACCAGCAATCGCCGCGTCGAGACCGCACTGCGCAGGGAGCAACTCGCCGCACAGCTCCCAACCTGACCAGCACATGATCAAAGAGCCACGAAACAAGCGCGGTTCCCGACCGCCGCGCCGCCCGGCCGGGCCCTGATGTCACCAAGGAGCAGCCCATCGGCATCGCCCTGGTCTACCGGTCCGCGCCCATGTCGTGGTCGCCGATGAGGCCGCCTTCGACGCCTTTCAAGATCGAGAGCGAGCTGCCCGGGAACGCGACGGGTAAGGTCCGCAAGAACCTGCTCCTCGCCACGGTGGGATAGACCGCACACAGGTTCTCAGCTGGTGGCGCCCCAGGTGACAGAGAGGCCGGTGGCGGCGCGTTCGGTGCGGATCTCCATCATGCTGCCGAGGATGGTGGCATGGTCGGACACCACGGGCGTGGCGTCGAGCGTGTAGGTGATCCGGGTGCTGACGAGCACCGGGCTGCCCTGCGGCTCGTGGAGGTGGCGGGCGGCGGCGGGGTCGAGCAAACCGGGCCGGACCACCTCGGTCGCCCGGGCGACCGTCACTCCCGCGTCGGCGAGGGCCGTGTAGAGGGAGACGGCGGTGAAGTCGCGGTCGCGGATCTGGTCGGCCACCGGCCGGCGGACCCAGGACACCTGGTGTACGGCGGGACGTCCCGCGAACTCGCGGACCCGCTCCAGCCGCAGGGCGGTGTCGCCGGGACGCAGCCGCAGCTCCGCGGCGATCCGGGCGGGGGCCCGGCGCACCGCCCGCCCAGCCACCGCGGTGCGCACGTCGTGGCCCTGTTTACGCAGGTCGTCGACCAGACTGCGGAGCAAGTCGAGCTGGTACGCCAGGTGGGGCGGGGCGACGAACGTGCCCCTGCCGGGCTGCTGCACGATCAGCCTCTCGTCGCTGAGCTCCCGCAACGCCTGGCGCAGCGTCATGAGGGTCACCCCGTAGGAGGCGCTCAGCTCCCGTTGCGGCGGCAGGGCCTCACCGGGGGCGTAGTGTCCCGACCGGATCTTCGCGGCGAGGTCGGCGGCGATGGCGCGGTATCTCGCCTCGTGCCCGGCGTCGGGGGTCATCGTGGTCGGTCACACTCCTGATCGAGGGCTTGCCGCAGAGTCGTGAGGAAGGCCCGCAGGTCGTCCGGCCCAACCCCGTCGAGCACCCGCCGCATGACCGCGGCGCCGACCACCACGCCGTCGGCGTGCCGGCGGGCTTCGCGTGCATGGTCCGGGGTGGAAATGCCAAATCCTAGCAAGACCGGCCGGTCGGTGACGCGCCTGATCCGCTCGGTGAGCTCCGCCGCCGAAGTGGCGAGGGCGGACCGCTCACCGGTGGTGCCCATCAGCGACACCGCGTAGACGAATCCGCGGCTGCGGCACGAGATCTCGGCCAGCCGCGGCTGCGGCGTCGCCGGCGACGCCAGCAGGACCAGCTCGATCCCGGCGGCGACGGCCACGTCCGTCAGCTCGTCCGCCTCGTGCACCGGCAGGTCGGGCACGATCAGGCCGCCGACGCCGGCCCGGCCGAGCGCGGCGCAGAACGCCTCGGGGCCGTCGTGCAGCACCAGGTTGTAGTAGGTGCTGGCGACCAGCGGCACGCCCAGGTCCGGCATGCCGGACAGGTCGGCGAGGATCCGGCGGGTGGTCGCCCCGCGGGCCAGTGCCGTCTCGCTGGCCTGCTGGATGGTGACGCCGTCCAGCGTGGGGTCGGAGAAGGGCAGGCCGACCTCGATCGCATCCGCCCCGGCGGCGGCGAACGCCCGCAGGTACTCCGTCCAGCCGGGCGTGATCCCCCCGGTGACGTACGGCATGAGCAGGCCACGGCCGGTGTCCCGGCGGGCACGCAGGTGGCGTTCGACCGCGCCCGCGGCCAGGGTGGGGTTCGTCACAGCAGCTCCTTCAGGGTTGAGACGTCCTTGTCGCCCCGGCCGGACAACGTCATCAGCACCGTCGATCCTGCGGGCAGGTCGCCGCCGTCCGCCGCGCGGATCACCCAGGCGAGGGCGTGCGCCGATTCGAGCGCCGGGACGATGCCTTCGGTACGCGCCAGCCGTACCGCCGCGCCGACCGCATCGTCGTCGGTCACCGTGACGTAGCGGGCCCGGCCCAGGTCGCGCAGGTGGGCGTGCTCCGGGCCGACTCCCGGGTAGTCGAGCCCGGCGGCGATGGAGTGCGCCTGGGTGATCTGCCCGTCGTCGTCCTGCAGGAACAGCGAGCGGCAGCCGTGCAGGACGCCGAGCCGGCCGCGGGCCGCCCCGGCGCCGCCCTCCGCCTCGACACCGACCAGGCGCGCCGGGGTGTCGGCGAATCCGGCGAACGTGCCGGCCGCGTTGGAGCCGCCGCCGACGCACGCGACCACGTAGTCCGGGACGCCGGTCCGCAGCTCGGCGGCGCACTGCGCGCGGGCCTCGTCGCCGATGACCCGCTGGAACTCCCTGACCATCCATGGGTACGGATCCGGGCCGACGACCGAGCCGATGCAGTAGTGGGAGTCGCCGGTCGCGCCCACCCAGTGCCGCATGGCCTCGCTGGTCGCGTCCTTGAGGGTACGGCTGCCCGTGGTCACCGGAACCACCTCGGCGCCCAGCATGCGCATCCGGAAGACGTTCAGCGCCTGCCGCTCGATGTCGCGCTCGCCCATGAACACCGTGGCCTCCAGCCCGAGCAGCGCGGCGGCGGTCGCGGTGGCCACCCCGTGCTGGCCCGCTCCCGTCTCGGCGATCAGCCTGCGCCGCCCCATCCGGCTGGCCAGCAGGGCCTGGCCCAGCACATTGTTGATCTTGTGGGATCCGGTGTGGGTGAGATCCTCGCGCTTGAGGTACAGCTGCACGCCCAGCGCCTCCGACAGCCGACAGGCCGGTGTGAGCGGGGTCGGCCGCCCGGCGTGCACGGCGAGCAGCCGCGCCAGGGCGCCGCGGAACCCCGGATCCGCCCAGGCCTCCCGGAACGCCTCGTCCACCTCGCGGCACGCCTCCACCAGGGACTCCGGCGCATACCGTCCGCCGTACTCGCCGAATCGGCCCCGCGCTCGGGGCTCGCCCATCGTCCCGTCCAGCGGGACTGGCTCACGCCAAGGCAACACGTCTCGCATGCCATTCTCCGATCGTTCTATAACTCTGCACTCAGTTCTATAACAGTGAGTGTGGCACGGGCGGCATGGACGCGCCACCACCGGTGCTCGGCACGGCAGCCAGCAGGGCATTCGGCCGCGAATCGCGGCACGAGCGTGCGGATCGGTTCCTTCAGCGGGCCACGAGTGCGGAGATCCTCGTGGAGCAGGCGGGCCAGATCGGCATCGAAGGCGGCGACCTCGGTGTCGGTCAAGGTCGCGCCCACGCCGTCGCAGGTGCGCATGCGGCCGCGCCCACGCCTGGTGCGTGTCGGGACGGTGATGTCGAAGCCGAACGTCTGGATGTCGGCGAACCCGGACGAGGACCTGCCCGGCGACTTCGAGGACAACCGAGATGTGCGCTACGCCGTGCTGGCGGTCGGCTGGGCCTGAGCTATCGGGTCCTTGCCCTGCCGTCACGTGACATCTGGCAGAAGCCGCCTTCGGCGGGCCCCTGCTCGCCGAGTTCGTGAGCCTTGGCCGCCTGATCCAGCGGCAGCTCTGGTGGATTTCGGTGCGCAGCGCCCTGGCGGTGAGGCGGCCGGCAACCTGAGCCAGGACGGGCCCGTCCGGATGCCCGTAAGTGCAATCGGCCCGCACGCCGGCGCGGCTGCCTCTCGGTCTGGCCCTGCTGTTCGCCCTTTAGCTTCACCGCGGTCCCGGAGGGGTGGGACCGGAATACGCCAGAAACCTGCCGCGAAGGCCGGTAGCCGCTGGTCAACGGCACTGGCACCGTCTCCGGTGATCGTGCGCCTGTGATGATCACGTCCTATGGGGTGATCTTCCAGGGTTCTGGGCGGCGTCGATTGATCGGACCGCGTATCCGCGGTTCAAGAGGGTGGTGTCGGCGCGGGAGCTTGGGGAGGCGTTCACGCCCACCTCGGACGAGGCGGAGTGTGCTCGTCCGAGGACCACGACGAAGAGATGGTGGTTGACGCGCAGATGCCCGTTGTTCCGGTGATTTCGCCGGATGGGCGGTGGGTGGCATATGGCGTGATGCCGGGCAAGACGGTCTGGGTGGCGGGGGTGGACGCGAATGCGCCATCGAGGAAACTGGGGGGAAGGGATCGACCCCAGGTGGTCAGCTGACTCGCAGTATGTCTACTTCCGGACGGAAGCGCAGCTGCATCGGGAGCGGGCTGAAGGGGGCGACCGTAGGTCGTGGAAGGGCGAGGTGGGCACCTACCTGCCAGTCCAGAGCGATGGTGGGGAGTTCGGCGGCCAGATCGCGCGCACGCATCCGCAAGCCTCTTTCGAGATCGACGACATGACGTCGCCGACCAGGCTTCCCGGCACACCTGACACAAACGTATCAATGTTCGCCGAAAAAGTGACCACCGTTCCGCACCCGCAGCGCCCTGGCAAGGACACGTATGGCCCCCGCAGGCGATCCTCACACACCCACCACAGCGGTCCGGCATCCGCGAAGGGGATCTGTTTGATCTCCCTTGGCCATCCGCGTAGTTCTGCGCGGGCACCGGTCGGGGTGATGACCGATCAGCAGCGAATGAACGTCTGGACGACGAGGACTCCGCAGGCGCTGTGGCGCCCTGACCTGGCGGGGTTCCCGGAACTCCGTGGTGGCATCCGCTGCCTGTCGCTCGGCCGCTCTCTGGCTCTCGCTGCTGGCCCACCCTGTGATCCGGCAAGGAGACGCCATGTTCACCGCCACTGGCCCCATCCGCCTCGGGAGCGCCGCCAACCTGCTGTACGGGTACCGCCCGCGCCCGCGCCACGCCGACCCGGCGGACCCCCCGTTCTTCGCCCCGCCGAACCAGCCCACCGAACTTCTCGACCCGGTGATCCAACCGCCCCCGGACGTGTCCTGGAGTCTGCCCCTGCTCACCTTGCACGAGGACGCGCCGAGCCTCATCAGCCGGCTCTGTGACTACCGGGTCCGGGTGCCGGAGGACGGCACGGCGTCGGTTCCGGCGGGGCCGCTGGTCCTGAACGACGCCGACAGAGACCAGGTCCACCGCGATCTGGGTGAGCACCTGGGCGTGGACCTCGACCGGGGCTTCTGCTTTCTGCTGGTGCGGCTGCGGCGGTCGACGGGTACGTCGGTGCACGACGTGATCGCTCGTCCAGGACATCGGAACCGGGAGGAGTACCTTACAGACGAGGCCCGGATGGCGCTGGAGAAACTGCCGCACGAGCTCCGGTATCACCGGGCGACCGGTAAGCGACGCCGCCGTAACCTGCGCCATTCGGAGGCTCAGGACTACCTCGACTCCTTCTACGCCTACGGCACCCATTTCGTCTCCGGGATCGACCACGGAGAGCTGATCTACCAGGTGTTCGCCTACGAGCCGGACGACTTCGCCGAACTGGCGGCCGCTTTCGCGTATGACGCGGACAGCGGGGGTGAGGTTTCCGGACCGGCCGCTCTGAGCTACCGCTACTACACCACCGCGGTGAGCACGGAGACCGGCCGGCGGTACGGCTACGTGAGCCAGCACGGCCACATCAGAGCCGCCAGCGACGATCCCAGGATCGACGAGACCGTCCGGAGCGGCGCCTGGGCCGACGAACGCTACGAGGTGCCCGCCAGCATCTTCACCGCCTACTCCGCGCACATGGGCGAACAGCCGGAGTTCCTCCGTCAGTTCGACCGGGAGGTGCCGATCGGGTTCGAGCTGACCCAGCTCAGCGAGCTCATCCCGAACCGCGAACCGGCGTGGGCGCGGTGCTGGGACCGGTTCTACCGGGGAGCGATGCTGCAGAAGCACGGCGACGCCGTACGTCTTCCCGTCCTGTCCAAACCGAAGTACGACTGGGCCACCCTCTATCCGCAGGTCACCGACGGCTGGCTGTCCACCCTGGCCACCCCGACCGTCGACATCTGCCAGGAGAGGGCCGACCTTAGCGGCGTCGAACTCGCCAATCCCGGCGACGTCACCTCCTTCACCCTGATGAGCCATGTGCTGGTCTCGGCCGGGAGGGTCGCGGTGCCCGGTGCCAGGGTGCGCATCCTGAGCCACATCATCGACACCTCCGGCCAGGCCGACCTGCCCGTCCTGAGCATGAAGCGCGAGGCGCTGGACTCGCTGGTGCTGTGCTGCGGGCGGATGTACGGCGCGCTACGCCTGGACGCCGTCGACGACCACGTGCATCATGTCGTGCTCGACGGGTACCGCTTCACCACGCGGGGCGTCGACCCGGAGACGGGGCGGACGAAGATCAGCATGGCCGCGGACGTGTTCGCCGTCCCCGAGCCGGCGACCGTCGCCGAACTGACGACCAGCCTGCAGTTCTCCCTGGTGGCCGCCGAGTCGATGCTCTACTCGCGCGGCGCGCGGTCCGAGATCGTCCGCAAGCTCAGCCGCGACGAGCTGGAGTGGATCGCCGGCCTGGTGCCCGCCGACTCCTCCGACGAGGAACTTCTCGCCGTACGCACCCAGGCCCGCTACCTGGCGCGCGTCGCTCAGGAACTGCAGACGGAGGGGGCCGCGGTCCCGTACCTGACGTACGCGACCTACCAGGACCATGTGGCCGCGATGCTGGACGTGGCCAGGGACCTCAGCGACACCGTCCGCGACTACCAGAGCCAGATCCGGCAGCGCAGGCAGGCGGAACGGGAGGCCGACACCGCCGAGAAGATCAACGAGAACATCAAGAGCACAGGCCGCCTGCTGACCGGCTACCTCGCGGCGCTGTCCGCCGGCCAGCAAGACGTGTCCGGCTTCTACGACGGGATCGTCGAGCAGAAGCGCCAGGACTTCGACAAGAGCGTCACTGACATCGGCAGGCTGGAGAAACGGCTGAGCGACCAGCGCGACGTGGTGGACAAGGCCGTCGGTGATCTGAAGAACGCGATCGCCGACTGGCAGAGGGAGAAGGTCCTCGAGTTCGCCCTCAAGGTGGCCACCGACCTCTTCACCGCCGGTACGACGTTCCTGATCCCGGCGAGCGAGATCAAGGCGGTGGCCACGCTCGGCCAGCAGGTGCAGAAGATCCAGAAGATCTTCTCGGTGCTGGGCGCGCTCGACAAGCTCAAGGCCGACATCCAGGACCAGGTCAAGGCGATGCAGGCCGCCAACCGGACACTCGACGCCCTCACCGACTTCGAACTGCCCACGGCCGCCGAGTGGAAGGAGTTCGGCATCAACATGAACGCCTCCCTCGCCGCGGTGCCCAGCGAGCTCGGCGCCGTCAAGGCGAAGGTCACCGCCGCCTTCGACATCCTCGTCCTGCGCGGCCAGGCATGGGTCGAGGCCCGCGCCAAGCAGGCCCAGCTCCTCAAGGACATCTACTTCAACCAGCGGCTGGCCGCCGTCAACGACAAGCAGGGCAAGCGGCTCGCGGACCTGTCAGAGTCGCTGCACCTCGACGACCTCGCGCCGCCGGACCACGCCAGGATCGACCTGCTGGGCTTGACCGGGGTCATGGAGTTCCAGCTCAAGCAGGTCCTCGCCAAGCTCGCCCGTACCCTGATCCTGCAGGACTCCGCCGTGCAGTACGAGTACCTCGGCCGGCCCACGCCGATCACCCGCCTGGACCTGCCCGGGCTGCTCCCGGTCATGGAGAACCAGCAGGGCAACATCGTCAACGCCATCACCAGGTTCAACCCGCCGCCGCAGCGGGTGAAGGATCCCATCGAGTACCGCATCACCGGCGTCCCGGTCCGGCGGCTGGCCGGCGGGACCGAGTACGAGTTCATCATCCAGCCCGGCGTGGCGGAGTTCTTCGACTACGCCATGGTCCGGGTGGACAAGGTGGTCGCCAGGATCGACGGCATCGCGGGCTCGGACGGCGGCCGCTACCTGCTCGATCTCACCTATGGCGGAAGCCCGTTCGAGGACCGCGACACCGGACGCCGCTCGCTCACCTTCAACACGGTCGAGCGCCACTTCGGCCCGTACGAGTACGACATCAGCACGGGGGACCTCATCTACGGCGGTGAGCCTGGACCGTTCGACGAGAAGATCACCAAGGTGACCCCGTTCAGCACCTGGAAGATCAGCCTGCCGGACACCGCCGCCAACCGCGGTCTCACCTTCGCGGGGCGGACGGTCGACGTGGTGCTCACCTTCACCGTCACCGCGCTGCTGACCGAGCAGGAGCGGCGGAAGCTGCTGACGGGGACCGCCGATGCCGCCGCGCCGGTGGTCAAGAGCGCGAACGTCCAGGACCTGGTCGAGCAGATGCACACCAGCCAGGCCGTACTCAAGGGCTGGGACGTGGTGTTCAACCTGATGGAGGATCAGGTTAACGCCTTCCTTGAGAAACAGTACAAAGAGCATCAAGGCGACGCCGGGATGACGATCAGCGTGGTCGCCTGGCAAGAGCTGGAGCCGGACCTGAGTAACCCCGGTAAGTACGTCGCCCACGTCGAGATTCTCGAGGCGCGGCTCTCCAGTCCGAAAGTACAGTTCGAGACCAACAACAACAACGACGTGACCGTCTTTCAGGACATCACCGAAGGCCGCTACCGGTACGGCGCCAAGCTAGTGCCGGCCGACTGGAAGCCGGATGACGGCGCGGAGAATGATCCCGCGATCCGGTGGTTCAAAGACGATCCCATCGACATCGGCAAGCACGCCTCCCTGCAGGGCACGGTGCCGCTGGCCAAAGTAGAGGGCCTGGTGCCGGCGGCCAGGACAGGTTCGACGACGCACTCGGTCGTGCTCGACTTCACGCAAGGCGCTTTCACCGCCCGCAACATAAAGTTCACCACCCGCTCTGAACTCAACGACAAACTGACCGGCTACTTCTTGACCCACGACATCAAATACGTCATCAACACCGTTGACTTCAGCAACCTCACCACGATCGAGTCGCTGCAGCCGACCAGGTTCCGGCTCAACGTGCACTCGTCCAACTCCCGGGGGAACATGCTGCAGTTGTTCATCACGACCAACGGCGCCCAGAAGAACGACCTGGCCATCAATGTCAACGAACCGATCCCCGAGGGCTATGACTGCTCGCTGATGATCGACACCAAGATCATGTTCCAGGACATCTTCGTCGGCGGCTTCAACCAAGGAAAGACCGGCTTCGTCCTCGAGGCCGTAGACCCCGGTAACGACGCCAAGACGTGGACGGCGAAGGTGAAACAGGGCACGGTCAGCGCCTGGGTCGACTTCAAAGAACATTCTAAATCATTCCGTATCGACTCCTCCGGCAACACCGTCACCTGCGACATCAGCGGGCTGATCTTCCAGCCGGCGACCTCGGGGATCGGCCTCAGCCTCAGCAAGACCGTCGACCAGCACTTCGAGTTCCGGAAAATGGAATGCGCCGACCTGCCCACCCACACCATCTGCACCTGGGGCGGCTGGGAAAGTCACAGCGTCACCGTCAACGTCGACCTGAGCGGCACCTACCCCATCGGGATCTCCGGCTCGGGCGCAAACCAGACCATCCAGATCCAGAACACCACGCCGGAGGTCAGAGTCGGCAACAGCAACCTCACTCCGGGCGGCCCATGCGCCTGCAACGACAACGACCTCAAAACGCGAGCGCTGAACGGCATCAGCGAAAAGCTCCCGGCTGCGCTCAAGGACCAGGTGGGCAACGTGACCTTCAAGCCTGTCTCGGTGTTCGCCTTGGAGAACCTGCTCTTCCCCGCCGCCCAGGTCATCAGTTTGGAGCAGGCTTACATTCCCGGCGATCTCCTCGTCCTCGGAAAGATCACCAACAAGACCACGTTCTGAAGAACCGGCCGGCCCGGCACCGTCGCCTGGTGACAGACCCGTCAGGGAACACCCTCGGACGAAGCTCGCTCCGAGGGTGTTCCCGCTGATAGGGCACCCGGGACTCGACCCCGGAACCTACGGATTGAAAGTGCCCTTGACCAGGGCCAGGTTCAGACCGGCTCAGGCGACCTTCACCGTGTGGTCGCCGAATTTCGCCGGATACGGACGCCGAGCTTTACAAGTGTTCTCCAATACGTCGACAAGTGGCCATGGGGACTCTGGTCGCGAGAGCCGGCCGAAACCGGCCGGCACGACGTACGGGGGAGAGACATGAGGAAACGAACAGGCGCTTTACTGGGGGCTCTGGCCTTGGCCGGCGCGAGCGTCCTGGCCATGGCGCAGCCGGCCTCGGCGATGCCCGCGGACCCGGCCATCTGCGCGCAAGGGGGCCGCCACTTCGTCAAGATCGTCGGCCTTCCCGGCACTCCGCAGTTCGCGGCGGTCGGGTACGCCAACTGCCAGCCGTACGACGGCAAGTATCACTCCTTCGAGGTGGATCGGCTCGACCAGCAGGGTCAGGTCATCGGCCGCTCCAGCTTCTGCGTGGCGGACCAGCAGCAGGTGCTGTTCGGGTGGTCGTGGGCGTTCGGGCAGCTGTCGCCGGTGCGGGTCGGGGACACCTGCATCCGCCCGACCGGCTGACCCTCCGCGGGCCGCACCCTCCGGACAGGGCTCCGGGACGTCCCGGGGCCCTTCCGCCAGAACGGACCGCTTCACGGGCAGGTTTTCGCGAAAGCTTCGCCTGCGGGCACGTACTGGCTGTATTCCTGAGCCGTCAGCGAACGACCGGCCAGAGCGCACATGGCGGCAAAAGGATCGGCAGGCAGACGAAGACGCCACGTTTGCGTGGTCGCATCTGCGGTGGTGGAGATGAGCGTGGTCATGTCCTCGTCGAACGCCAAGGCCAATGTCGCTTCATGCGATCTGGGGGATTCTCGTCATCCAGGCCGAAAGCGGATCCGCAGCATCGGCCTCCAATAGTCCATTCCGAACACGGCGAAGACGGATTCAGTGCCGGGCTCTTCGCCGTTCCATGACGACGGTTTCCCGGTCGGTTCCGGTCAATGGGACTCCGCCGCCCATATCTGGCGAGGCTTTCTAACCTGCGCAGAAGAACCGGACCGAAAGGGAAGCCGTGGCGCAGCAGCGTTCGGAGTGGTCGGATCGGCAGGAGATCCACGAGGTCGTCCTGCGGTACTGCCGGGGCGTCGACCGGCTCGACATGGATCTGGTGCGCTCGGCGTACCACTCCGACGCGATCGACCACCACACCGGTTTCACGGGGCCCGTCGAGGAGTACCTCGCCTGGGTCGAACCCAAGCTCCGGGCCCGCGCCCGGACCGGCGGGACCATGCACATCCTGGGCAACCACCTGGTCGAACTGTACGGAGACGCGGCGGTCTCGGAGACCTACGGCACTTCCGTCCATTGGGGCGAGCCGGCCGACAGCGCCCGTGCCAACTTCACCAGCGGGGTGCGCTTCGTCGATCACATGACCTACCGGGACGGCCGGTGGGCCATCTCCGAGCGCTGGGCGGTCCGCGAGTGGACCAGATCCGAGGTCGGCCGCTTCATGGCCAAGGAGGGCGACGGCCCCTCGGGACGGCATGACGACCAAGACCCTCTCATCCAGCTTCAACAGCGCATCATTTCCTGGGAGGCGGACTCATGAAAGTCGGTATCAGTTCCCCCATCCTCGCCCTCTCCGGCAACCGCCCCGCATGGGAGGAGCACGCCGGGGTTCCCGAACTGCTCCAGGTCGCCAAGACCGCCGACCGCCTCGGGTTCGACTTCATGACCGGCCCTGACCACGTCGCCGTGCCGCAGGGCGTCCCCCAGCGCGAGCGCTTCTACGACCCGCTCGCGACGTTCTCGTTCCTCGCGGGGCATACCGAACGGCTGCGCTTCCTGCCGTACGTGCTGGTCCTGCCCTTCTACCACCCGCTTGAGCTGGCCAAGCGCTTCGGAACCCTTGACTACCTCAGCGGCGGCCGGCTGATCCTCGGCCTGGGCGTGGGCAGCCTGCGCGCCGAGTTCGACTTGCTGGGCAAGCCCTTCGAAGACCGCGGAGCCCGCGCCGACGACGCTCTGCGTGCCCTGCGCGCGTGCCTGTCCACCCGCATCGCCTCCTACGACGGCCCGTACTTCTCGTTCAAGGAGGTGGTGATCGACCCGCACGCCGTCCAGGACAAGGTCCCGCTATGGGTCGGTGGCCACAGCATGCGCGCCCTGCGCCGCGCGACCAGCCTCGCTGACGGCTGGGCTCCCGCCCCCCAGGCGTTCCACGGCCCGTCGCCGGAGAAGCTGCGCCAGATGCTCGACTCCGTGGAGCTCCCTTCAGACTTCGACGTGGTCTTCACCCCCGGCCAGCGCATCGACGCCCTGAACGCCCCCGACAGGGTCGCCGAACTCCTCGAGACCGCCGCCGGCGCGGGCGGCACCCGCATCAACCTCACGGTGAAGCACGAGTCGCTCGCCCATTATCTGGAGCAGCTCGAAGCTTTCGCCGAACTCGCCTTCTCCGCGTAGGAGGCCTTCACGAAGTACGGGCGAGGCGTTGCCGACATGGGGTGATCTGGGTTCACCTGATCCAGGCAGCGGAAGTAGTACGCGCTCATGTCGTGCTGCGGGTCCTTCTTCGTGTGGCCGTTGGCCAGGGCGCAGGCGGCGGACGTCTTGCCGACGTGGGTGCCGCCGACCAGGACGAGGACGGGGACATCGGTGGCTAACCGGCTGGTCACAACGCGTCCGTGGGCTGGGTCAGCCCCGGCCGTCGCGCCGGGGAGACCACGCCGGTCTCGTAGGCCACGATGACGAGCTGGGCCCGGTCGTGGACGGACAGCTTCGCGAGGAGGCGGCGGACGTGGGTCTTGACGGTGGAGACGCTGACCCCCAGCCGGTCGGCGATCTCGGGGTTGGTCAGGCCACGGGCGATGAGAGCCAGGACCTGCCGCTCCCTGTCGGTGACCTGGCTCAGCTCGCGGGCGATCAACGCGTCGGTCTCGTCGCGACGCGCGAACTCGGCGATGAGGCGGCGTGTGACGGTGGGGGCGAGCAAAGCCTCGCCGGAGGCCACGACACGGATCGCGGCGAGCAGATCGGCCGGCGGAATGTCCTTGAGCAGGAAGCCGGCGGCCCCCGCGCGCAGCCCCCGGAAGACGTACTCGTCCAGGTCGAACGTGGTCAGGATGACAATGCGGACCGCGGCCAGCGCGGGGTCGGAGCGGATGAGGCGGGTCGCCTCCAGACCGTCCATGCCGGGCATGCGCACGTCCATCACCAGGACGTCGGGCCGCAGCCGGACGGCCGCCTCCACCGCCTGCCCACCGGTGCCCGCCTCGCCAACCGCGACCATGTCGGGGGCGGTGCCGACCAGCATGGTAAGCGTGGCCCGCAGCAGCGGCTGATCGTCGGCGACGACCACCCGGATCGTGCCGGTCACGACGCCGCCCCACGTACGTAGGGCAGGCGGGCCAGCACCCGGAAGCCGCCTTCCGGGCGGGGCCCGACGGTGAGGCTCCCGCCGTACATCAGGCACCTCTCGCGCATGCCGATCAGCCCATACCCGTCACCGGCGGTGGGGAGGCCTGGCCCCTCGTCGTCCACCTCGACCTCCATCACATCCGGCTCCGGCGAGGTGATCCGCACCCGGCAGCGGGCCGCGCCCGCGTGCTTGACCACGTTCGTCAGCGCCTCCTGCACGATGCGGTAGGCGGCCAGGCCCACCCCTTCGGACGGCTCGACGTCGAGGTTCACGGTCAGGTCCACCTCGACGCCGGCGCGGGCGGCAAGCGCACGCAGGTCCCGCAGCCCGGGCGCGGGCGCCGTCTCCGCCACCCCTGATACCTCGGGCGTGGGGTCGGTGGCCCCCGAGCGCAGCATGCCCAGCACAGCCCGTATCTCGGTCATTGTCGCCCTACCGGTGGCCTCGATGACCCGCAGCGCCTCACGCGCCTCCCGCGGTCGGGCCTCGGCGACCATGCCGGCGACCCCGGCTTTGAGCGTGATCAGGCTCATGCTCTGCCCGATGACGTCGTGCAGATCCCTGGCGATCCGCAGGCGCTCGCCCGTCACCGCCCGCGCGGCCGACTGCTCCGCCGCTCGTACGGCGTGCAGCCGCTGCTCCCGGACCGCCAGGCCGGCCGTCCACGCCAGGCCCATCAGCAGCCAGCCGAACGCGATTTCCGAAAGGCCGCCCGGCCACAGGAATCCCCCGGCCGATGCCATTGCCGCCGCGACCCCGGCCAGGGACGGGACAAGGCAGGCGATCGCCCGCCGCCGCGGCTCCAGCGACCCGACGGCGTACAAGATGACAGCAACGGGGACGTACAACGCCTCCACGCCCATGAGCAGCCCCGCCGCGGCCCCCGCCAGCGATATGGCGAGCCCTGGCGCAGGCCACGACCGCCGGGCCGCGACGGGGAGGGCGGCGACAGCCACCGCCAGTAGCGGCAGGACCGGCGGGCCCGTGCGGGCGCTCGCGGCGAAGCCGAAGGCGAAGGCGAGCAGCAGCGCGGCGACCGCGTCCACGGCGACCCAGTGGACGCGGCGCAGCCGGCGCGCGAGCAGGGGGCGCGAATCGCGATCAGTCACCCCTCGACCGTAAAGGGCGCAGGTCACTGGGTGGAAGAAAGTTCCTCCTGAAGGATGACCCGTCGGCGGGAACCGGCCCAGGCGTACCCTCCTGGGCCGATGCGAGGCTCGTGCCCGCGTCCGATGCCGGGCGGCGACACGTGCGCGAGCGTTGACGGCATGCACAGATCACGACTCATGATCGGCGTCATGGCGGTGCTGGCCGCCGTCGTGACCACCACGGCGGGCGCCGCCCACGCGGACGCGCCGCCCAAGACCGCGGGATCGGCCGGACCGGCGGCGTCCCCGGTGAGACTGGTTCTGCCCGCCCCGACGGGGCCGCATCGGATCGGCACGGTGGCACTGCACCTGGTGGACGGCTCCCGGCGAGACCCCTGGGTGCCGACGGTCCGCAAGCGGGAACTGATGGTCAGCCTGTGGTATCCGGCGCGAAAGGCGGATCGTCATCCGCTCGCCCCCTGGATGCCCGCGTCCGCCGCCGAACGCTACCTGCGCGACATCGGCGTGCCGCCCGGCAGGCTACTGCTGGGCACGACGCACGGACGCCAGGGCGCGCCGCTCGACGGTCGCCTCGGCCGCCTTCCCGTAGTGCTGTATTCGCCCGGGGCCAACGCCTCGCGCTCGTACGGCACCGGCGTGGTCGAAGAGCTGGCCAGCCGCGGCTACCTGGTGGTGACCATCGACCACACCTACGACGCCGCCGTCGTGGAGTTCCCCGGCGGCAGGGTCGCGAAGAACCCCGGCGGCGAGATCACCGACTACGCCAAGGCCGCCCGGGTGCGCGCCGAGGACGTCCGCTTCGTCCTGAACGAGCTGACCGCGCTCAACGCGGGCCGCAATCCCGACGCCGAGGCCAGGCCCCTGCCCAGCGGACTGCGGGGCGCGCTGGACCTGAAGCGGATCGGGATGTTCGGCCATTCGCTGGGCGGCACGTCCACCTCCTCGGCCATGTACGCCGATCGGCGGATCAAGGCCGGGCTCGGCCTGGATGGCGCGGTGATCGGCCCCGTCGCCGGGGCCGGGCTGGACCGGCCGTACATGGTGGTGGACACGCCAGGCAAGGGCGGGATGGCCACGAACCCGGCCCTGCAGACGTTCTGGTCGAAGCTGCGCGGGTGGCGGCTCAACCTGACCGTCAAGGGCGCCGCGCACAACTCCTTCGGCGACGATGTCCAGCTCATTCCGCTGATCGCGCCGCTGATCAAGCTGGCGCCCGAGGAGGTCACGGAGTCGGTCGGCACCATCCCCACCGCACGCGCTCTGGCCTTCCAAAGGGCCTACCCGCGGGCGTTCTTCGACCTGCACCTGCGCGGGAAGAGGAGCCCGCTCCTTGAGGGGCCGACCCCCGGCTTCCCCGAGGTGACCTACACCCGCTGACCGCGCACTGCACCGCCTCGCTATGACGGAGACCAGGGAGAGACCAGCGCACTTTTCCGCTCCGCCGACACACCGGCCGACCCCATGACACCGTTCGAGGGATCAGCCACCTCGCCGGCATGAGCGACAAGGAACGGATCGCCTTCTTCGTCCAACACGACAGCTACTTCACGGACATGGCCAAAGGCCCGGCGGCACAGTCATGGCAAGCCCGCAGCGCGCGGTGACACAAACCCGGCCCTGAGACCAAGCCAAGGCTGCTGTCGACGCTCAGAAACCGGATCCGGCGCTCGGAGCACAATCGCTCCGTAGCGCCGGATTTGGTCCCCCACTGCTCCTTCTACCGGCAGCCTCGGAGTCTGTCCGCCACGTCTTTCAGCCGCCCCCGCTACCGCCAGAATCCGGTCCGATCCTCCTCGCGGGCCTCTCCGAGCGCCCACCGGCTGGCGCCGATTTCTAACTCAGACTCCTCAAAGGCCGATCAGGGCCTGGAGGGGGAGCGAGTGTCGCCTCGCTCGTGCCGCCCCCGCCATGCCGCGGTGACGACGTGCCCCGTGCGGGGCCCGGATGGTGTGGTGTCCGGTCCCGCACGGGACGGGAGCGTCAGCGCTTCATGAGGGCGAAGACTCCCCAGCCGAGGTATTCACGCGTGTAGCGCGCGTAGCGCGCGGGCTCGGTCGTGAGCTCCGCGCGTACCTGGGGGGCCAGTTCGTCGTCGGGGTTCTGGTCGAGCCAGCGGCGCATGGTGAGCCACTGGGCTGCGGCGTACCGGTCCCAGCTGTCCTGGTCGGCCAGCATCATTTCCACGACGTCGTAAAGTCGGCGATGCTGGTGGCGTGGCAGGCCTTGGCGGTCTCCTCGTCCGGAGGGGTCCGCCGCCAGTAGGGCTCGCCGATCAGCATCAGGCCTCCGGGGCGGAGGCTGCGGCTGAGCAGCTCGGCCGTTCCGGCGACGCCGTTCCCGATCCAGGCGGCGCCGACGCAGCAGGCCAGGTCGACCGGCTGGTCCGCGACATGGCCGGAGGCGTCGCCGTGGACGAACTCGACCCGGTCGGCGACGCCGAGTTCGGCGGCGCGGGCCTGGGCCTGGGCGGTGAAGACCGTGCTGATGTCCACCCCGGTGCCCGTGAAGCCCAGGTCGCGTGCCCAGGTGCACAGCATCTCGCCCGAGCCGCTGGCCAGGTCGAGCACCCGTGTCCCGGGGGCGAGGTGGAGCGCTTCGCCCAGGGCGGCGAGCTTCTCGGGAGTCAGCGGGTCGTGGATGCGGTGGCCGCTCTCGCGGATGGTGAAGATGCGGGGAAGGTCCATGACCAGATTCCTTTCCGTCATGCCTTGAAATTCGGGGACTGCTTGATGGCGCGTCGCAGGCGCGCGCCGTGCTTCTTCGGCCGCTCCAGCTCGGCGCGCAGCCGGGCGTCGGTGCGGGAGGCGGCGTGGGCGTTCTCGCGCTGAAGCCGGTGGTAGCTGTCGAGGCGCCGCCGGGTGAGATGGCCGTCGTCGATGGCTGCCAGGACGGCGCAGCCCGGTTCGGTGGTGTGGGCGCAGTCCGCGAAGCGGCAGTCCCGCGCCAGCTCGGTGATCTCGGCGAAGGTCTGGTCCAGGCCCTCGTCGGCATCGTGCAGGCCCACACCGCGCAGGCCTGGGGTGTCCAGCAGGACTCCGCCATGGGGCAGCGGCAGCAGCTCCCGCCAGGCGGTGGTGTGCCGGCCCTTGCCGTCGCTGTCGCGTACCGCGCCGGTGGCCAGGCGGTTCTCGCCCAGCAGCCGGTTGCCGAGGGTGGACTTGCCCGCGCCCGAGGGTCCGAGCAGGACGACCGTGCCCGACAGGTCGGCGGCGAGGGCGTCCATGCCCTCGCCGGTGGCGGCGCTGGTGACCAGCACCTCCACACCCGGTGCGACCTCGGCCACCTCGGACGCCGCCGACGCGGCATCGGTGGACCGGTCGGCCTTGGTGAGCACCACCACGGGCGTGGCGCCGCTCTCCCAGGCCAGGGCGAGCATCCGCTCGATCCGCCCGAGCTTGAGCGGGTCGGCGAGCGAGACGGTCACCGCCACGGTGTCGACGTTCGCGGCCAGTACCTGGCCTTGGGAGTCGCGCGACGCGGTGGAGCGGACCACGGCGGTCCGGCGCTCCAGTACCTCGACGACGGTGGCGGGGACGGCCGCGGTGGCCGGCCGGACGGCCACCCAGTCACCGGTGCACGGCGTCAGCCGATCACCGGTGCCCGGGACGACCACCGCGCGGACGGGCCCGGTCTCGACGACGACGTCGCACAGGCCGCGCTCGGCCCGCACCACGCGGCCCGGAACCAGTCCGGCGGCCCCCGACGGGGTGAAGGAACGCTCACGTTCGGCGTCCCAGCCGTAGTCGGCCAGAGTCAGAACGCGCGCAGGAGAAGAGAGAGAAGATCGGTGTGAAGTGCGTTGATGAAACAACGTGGAGACCCTTGAAAGGGGGCCCCGCCGGACGGCAGGCGTGCCGGGACTACTCCCAACAGGGAGGAAGGCAGGCGAAGGTCAGGACGAGGCCCGGGAAGTGAGGATGGTCCGGGCACCGCGCACAGCGGTGGTCTCCACGACAGTCATCAACTCACCTCCTTCGTCTCCGTAAGCGAACAGATTGTCGCTGCTGCAATTACTGTACCAGTGAACGTCGGCGCCGCTCGGGCGGCACGTTGGAGACGTGGACCCGGCAGACGCGGTTCCGCTCGTGGAGAGCGTCCAGCCTTCTTGGACCTTGCGCATGCCGGTGCGGTGCAGGCGCCTCCACTCCAGGTACACCGAGTCGACCGCCGTGAAGAACCGGAACAGCTCCTCCCTGCCGATCTCCGGGAACCTCCGCAGGCCTCCCAGCTCCTCGTCCGTGAACACCGGAGCGACCACCCAGCAACCTCCTGCCAGAGCCCGAAGATCCCCGGCCGAGTACTACGGCGACCCCTTCCTGCAGGTCCGCTTTCACCGGCCCCGGGCCGTCCAGGGGCGATCCGGGCGGCCGTCTCCTGACGTGGGGTGAGCCGCGGCTTGGGCGGCGGGCCCGGCGAGGTCCCGTACGGCTGCGGCCACCGCGCGCAGCTCGTCGAGCTGGGTGCGGCCGACGTTGCGCAACTCGGCGAGCTCGTCGTCGCTCGTGCGGCGCAGGTCGCCGATCGTGAACAGGCCTTGCGTATCAGGCTGTGGTACGTGCGGGTCGACAGCGGCAGCGCCTCGACGCAGATGCCGTCGGGCCAGGTCGAGAGCTGCAGCAGGTGCGCGATCGGCGCGCCCGGCGAGGTCACGGGCCAGGGCCGCGATCTGCTCGGGTGGCAGCGGCCCGCCAGCGCCGGCACCGTCAGCGCCCCGCCGAGGCCGACCGGCACCATCAGCGCCGCCACCTCCCACACATTGGTGTGCGCGCCGACGGTGAGCAGCGCCACCAGCCCGGCCACCTTCGCCGAGGCGAGGTTCACCACTGCGACCAGCGCCGTCATCGGTATGAACATCAGACCCGCGTGCAGCGCCGACTGCCCGCGCTCCTGCTGCAGGTACAGGCTGAAGATGAACACCCCGCCGTAGTAGGCGGCATTGAGCACCGCTGGTTGTCGGCTGGTAGCGGGAGCACTCTGGCGCGGTGAAGTGAGGGGACGCCGGACGGCGCGGGCCCGCCGCCCGGCGTAGCGGTATGCGTGGTCAGCCGGCTGCCTGTGCGGGCAGGCCCTTGTCGCCGTTGCCCCACGTCGCCGCCATCACCACGGAGTTGATCAGCCACCGGCCCGCGCCCGCGTCGCCCTGGCCCCCGACGGCCTCGACCCCGAGACACTGCGCTTCTCTCTACGCCGGCTCCTTGACGACCGAACCCGCCACGGCCCGCTCCCGCGTGACGCGGCGGCGCCGGGTCGGCAGCCCGAACGTCGGGTTGGCGACGCCCCAGGCGGCGCCCTTGCAGACCAGTTCCTTGTAGACCGCGGCCAGCCGCCCGGTCAGGACCGCCCGCACGCTGCGGTCGTCGGCGGTGACGTACTGGATCAAACCCTCCTTGCGGCCCAGCGAGATGCACTGGTTGAAGTAGCGGATCGGCACGTTCGGGAGCTTCCCGCCGGTCAGACGCGCCGCGATCGCACCGGCGGCCTGCCACGCGGCCGGAGTTCCCGAGGCGCACGACATGCGCAGCGGCTTGTTCCCGGGCCCCATCGCCATGGCCGCGTCGCCGATGGCGTACACGTCCGGGTGCGAGACCGAGCGCATGGTCCCATCGACCACGATCTGGCCGGTGCCGGTGACCTCCAGGGCGGTCGCCTTCGCGATCGGGTGGACCGCGAAGCCGGTGGTCCACACGGTGACCGCGGCCGGGATGGCCGCGCCGTCGGCGGTGGTGACGCGGCCGGCTTCGACGCCGGTGACGGCGGCGTGCTCGTGCACGGTGATCCCGAGCGTGCGGAAGACCTTCCGCAGGTGCTCGCGGCCCTTGGGCGACAGCCAGTCGCCGAGGCCGCCGCCGACGGCGAGGGCGACGTCGAGGTCCGGGCGGGCCTCGGCGATCTCGGTCGCGGCCTCCAGGCCGGTGAGGCCGCCACCGACGACGACCACGGTCTGCCCGGCGTCGAGGCGGGCGAGGCGCTCGCGCAGCCGGAGTGCTCCGGGCCGGCTGGCGATCTCGTAGGCGTGCTCGGCGGCCCCGGGGACGTCCTGGGCGTTCCAGCCGCTGCCGAGGGCGTAGACGAGCGTGTCATAGGCGAGTTCTTCGGCGCCGTTCGCGTCGACGACGGCGACCGTCTTGCGGTCGACGTCGACACCGGTGACCTTCGCGAGCCTCAGTTCGACGCCGGTGCCCGCGAACATCTCGCTGAACGGCCGGGGCTTGAGGTCCTGGCCGGTCGCCAGCTGGTGCATGCGGACGCGTTCGACGAAGTCGGGCTCGGCGTTGACGAGGGTGACGGCGACGTCCTCGCGGTGGAGCCGCTTGGCGAGGCGTCCGGCGGCGATGGCTCCGGTGTATCCCGCTCCGAGGACGATGATGCGGTGCTGCATGCCCTTGCTCCTGTCTTGCGCGATTTGCCACCTGAACCGGGCAGCACGCCGTTTCCTGACAGGAACGCGATGTGAAACACCTCACACAGCGCTCAGAAGGCCTTGAACAGGGGCTCTCCGTGGTCGGCGGCCGCCCAGTGCGCGGTCGCGCGTTCGAGCTTGTCGGGGTTGACCTGATTGCGGAGGGCGGCGATGCCCTCGGCGGTGACCTCCAGGCACATGACGCCGACGACCCGGCCGTCCACGACGGCCACGACGGCGGGGTCGCCGTTGGCGGTCCAGATGTAGATCTCGGGCGTGCCGCCGACCATGGCGCGCTTGACCTCGGCGGGTTTGAGCAGGCCCCGCAGGAACTTCGCGACCGCGACGGCGCCCTCGAACGCCTTGGCACGGGCCGGGATCTTCCCGCCGCCGTCGCCGATCGCGATGGCGTCCTCGGTGAGCAGGCGCACAAGCGGCTCGATCTGGCCGCTGGTGGCGGCCGCCAGGAACTCCTCGACGACGCGCCGGGTGACGGCCTCGCCGATCTCGGTGCGGGCCTTGCCGTCCGCGACGTGCTTCTTGGCGCGGTGGAAGATCTGCTGGCTGGCGGCCTCGGTGATGTCGAGGATCTCGGCGATCTCCCGGTGCGGGTAGTCGAAGGCCTCCCGCAGCACGTACACCGCCCGCTCGTTGGGGGACAGGCGCTCCATGAGGGTGAGGACCGCGTACGAGACCGACTCGCGCTGCTCGGCGGTGTCGGCCGGACCGAGCATCGGGTCCCCGGCGAGCAGCGGCTCGGGAAGCCATTGGCCCACGTAGGTCTCGCGGCGCGCCCGCGCGGAGGTGAGCTGGTTGAGGCACAGGTTGGTGAGAACCTTCGTCAGCCAGGCCTCGGGGACCTCGACGTGGTCGACGTCGGTGGCCTGCCAGCGCAGGAACGTCTCCTGCACGGCGTCCTCGGCCTCACCGGCGGAGCCGAGGAGGCGGTAGGCGATGGCCTCCAGGCGCGGCCTGGAGGCCTCGAACCGGTCGACGTGGTCCACGGTCAAGGGCATGACCCGATCCTAGATCGGGCGGTGCGTACTCCTCGGAGCCGGGCTCGGGTCTGTCGAAGGGCGCCGAGCAGGTGCTCGCCGCGTCTTGAGCAGGCCGGTTGGCAGGTCTGGGTCGGACGGAAAGCCCCCCGGATGACGCGACGCCTCCTCAGCGGCGTCTTTTCTGCGGCATCTTTTCAGGCGCTTCGCTCGTTGGCGAGGGGAAGACGCAGGACGAGACGGGCTCCGTCGTGGTGTTCGGCGACGTACAGCCGGCCGCCGTGCTCCTGGGCGATCTCCCGCGCGATGGGCAGGCCGAGCCCACACCCGCCGGGATCCCGTACGCGGGCCTCCTCCCGCCGGTAGTGGCGCTCGAAGACGCGTTCGCGGTCCTCCGGCGGGATGCCCGGTCCGTCGTCGAGGACCTCCAGGACGGCGTCGGGAGGGTCGGCGGTGACGACGACCTCGATCTTGGTTTGAGCGTGCCGCTCGGCGTTGGCCATGAGGTTGCCCAGCAGGCGGGCCAGGCGGATCGCCGCGGCGCGTACGTACACGTGCGGGTCGAGGCGGGTGAGGACGGCGGCGCGCGGGGTGCGGCGGTCCAGTTCCTCGCTGACGAACTCGCCGAGATCGATCAGGCGCTCGTCCTCGTGCGTCTCGCTGTCCGGCCGGGCGAGGTCGAGCAGGTCGGCCACGATGTCGTTGAGCCGTTCGGCGTCGCGCAGCAGCTTGCGCAAGATCGGCTGCAGGTCGATGCCGGGTTCGGACAGCGCGACCTCCAACTCGGTCAGCAGGCCCGTCCTGGGGTTGCGCAGGTCGTGGGAGGCGTCGTGGACCAGCCGGCGCTGCCGTTCGATGGCCTCGCGCAGCGCGGAGGTCGTCTCGCGCTGCTCCCGGTGCGCCTGCCTGAGCTGGTCGTTGAGGGTCTGCAGGCGCATGGTCAGGGAGTCCTGCTCGCCACCCACGCCGGAGCGCCGCAGCACGCGGACGAAGTCGGTGACCTCCTCGCTGCTGAGGACGATCCACCGGACCTCGCCGTCCGGGCCGAGCACGGGAGTGTTGACCGTGCTCCAATAGCGCTCCTCGAACACGCCGGGCCGGCCCGCCGCCTCGACGTCGTACCTCTGCAGGGGCATGAAGTCCCGGCGGTGGGTGGTCACCACCTGCTCCAGGGAGTCTCGCAGCATCCGCGCCCCCTGCTGCTCGGCGTCCTGCGGCGCCGCGGGGTTGGGCGGGAAGACGTCGAACAGATTGCGGCCCAGCACGTCCCGCGCGCTGCGCCCGGCCAGGTTGAGACAGGCGTCGTTCGCGGCGAGCACGACGAAATCGGGGGTCAGCAGCATCGAGGGGGCCTGGCCGGCCCTGAACACCGCCTCATAGTCGATCTCTGACCACATGACCACGGTGCCCTTCTCGCACCCCGTATTCCAGCCCCCGCAGTCGGCACGACTCCCGGCCGTCCGTACCGCGGCCGTGCTGTGTCCCATTCCCGCGAGGCCGCGGGTCAACGGGATAAGCCCCCGAACGGGCGACGGAAATGGCGATGAACGCGCCCGCGGCCATCACGACGACCGTCTGTCGGCGGTGCCTCATCCGGCCGGGCGCCGGGCCGTACGGGCGACGGCGACGGCCGCCGCGGCGCAGACCACGGACGGCACGACCAGCGCGTACGCCGCGCCGTGGTGTCCCTGATCGGGGACGCCGACGGTCACGAACGCGCCCGTCACGGCGACGCCGATCGTGGCGCCGCACTGCCGGGCCGCGTTGAGCAGTCCACCGGCCGCGCCGGCGGTGCCTTCGGGAGCCGCGGTCACGACCAGGGTCGCCAGGGCGGGCAGCGCGAACGACACACCGAAGCCGGTGGCCACCAGCCCGGCCAGCAGGAACGGGTAGGAGGCGCCCGCCCAGACGGCCGCGCCGAACGCGACGCCGCCGGCCGCGAGCAGGCCGAGCCCCGCCAGCACCGGCGGCAGTGGCCCGGATTTGACGACGATCCTGCCGGTCAGCAGCGGATTGACGGCGAAGGGCAGCGTCATGGGCAGGAGCGCCGCCCCAATCTGTCCCGGTGTCAGGCCCAGCGCCTGCTGGAAGAGCAGCGGCAGCACGAACAACACCCCGCTCATCGCGAAGTTGACCGCCGCCCCCGCCAGCAGCGCGCCGGGGACACCGGGTGTCCGCAGCACGGCGGGCGCCAGGACCGGTGCATGGCCGCGCCGCTCCCGTACGGCGAAGGCGCACGCCGCCACGGCAGTGGCGCCCGCCGACCAGGCGGCGTGGACGAAGGAGTGGGCGCCGAGCGCGATCAGCGTGTCGGTCAGCAGCGCCACCGCCGCGCAGGCCAGAATCTGGGCGCCCCAGTCGATACGCCGGTCGCCGCGCGGGCAGCGTACGGCCGCTCCGGCCGTGAACGCGAGGGTGACGGCGGCGACAGGGACGTTGATCAGGAAGATCGCCCGCCAGCCCGCCAGGTCGGTCAGCGCCCCGCCGGCCACCGGACCGGCCACGAGCGCTGCGCCACTGGTCGCCGCCCAGACGGCCACCGCCCTGGCCCGCTCGGCGGGCACCGGGTACAACCGGGCGATCATGGCCATCGACGCGGGGACGCAGCCCGCGGCGGCCAGGCCGAGCAGCGCCCGCAGCCCGACGAGCGCCCACAGCGACGGCGCGAACGCGCTCAGCAGGCTGCCGAGGCCGAAGGCGGCGACGGCCACCCGGAACACGCGGTGCGCGCCGTACCTGTCGGCCACCGACCCGGCCGTCAGCAGCGCGGCGCCGAACACGAGGGTGTAGCCGGTCACGGTCCACTGCAGCCCGGCGACGCCCGCGCCGCCGAAGGACCGGGCGAGGTCGGGCTCGGCGACCGACAGGACGGTGGTGTCGAGCAGCACCATGAAATAGCCGAGAGCGATCCCGGCCAGCGCGCGGGCCCGGGCGGGTGCGGGCCGTACGGGCGGCGCGGCCGGGGCGGAAACGGGGGATGTCATCAGGGAATCTCCAGGAGGTAGACGACCTGGGTTCACTGTGGAGCCCCCGACTGTGCGGCTCCACCGGCCCGGCCGCAGGGAGAGTTCGGAATAACCGAACGCTCCGGGCCCGTTCGGTGGGGCATGGAACTGCGGCAGTTGCGCACCTTCGAGGCGGTTGTGACACATCGGACCGTCACCGATGCCGCCGTCGCACTGGATCTCGCGCCGTCGTCGGTGTCGGAGCAGATCAGGACGCTGGAACGGGACCTCGGAGTCGCGCTGTTCGAGCGGGGTCCCCGGGGGATGCGCCTGACCTCGGCGGGCGAGCGCCTGCGCGGCTGGGCGCGCCGCCTGCTGGACCAGGCCGACCAGGCCCGGCGCGACGTCGTGGAGGCCCGCCCGGTGCTGCGGCTCGGCGCGCTGGAGACGATCGCGGCCGTGTACGTGCCCGCGGTCCTGGCCCGGCTGGCCGAGCGCCGTCCCGACCTCGTGGTGGAGGTGCGTTCGGACGGCGTCCGCGACCGGCTCCTGGACGCGGTCGCCGCCGCGGACCTCGACGCGGCGCTGCTGCTCGACACCGGGAATGATCTGGGCGGGCTCGGCTTCGGAGCGCCGGCCGCGCCGCTGGCCTTCCTCGACCTCGATCCCGTGCCGCTCGCGCTGGTCTCCGCGCCGGACCATCCGCTGGCCGCCTCGTCCCGGCTGCGGGAGGAGGACCTGTACGGCCAGCGGCTGCTGGTCAACGTGCCCGCGTGCTCGTTCTGGCTGGCGGGGGAGCGCCTGCTGGGCGACCGGGTGGAGCGGGTGCGGGCGGGCGGCGTGCCCGTCATGCGGGCGTGGGCCGAGCGCGGGCTCGGGATCACTCTGCTGCCGTGGTTCGCGGTCGCCGACCAGGTCGCCGCCAGCGCCCTCGCCCGGCTCGCGCTCGACGTCCCCGGCCTGAGCCTGCGCCTGGTGTGGCGGGAAGACCGCGAGGCCCTCCCCGGCATGCGCGAGATCCTGTACGCGAGCGCCGCCTCCGAGGCGGTCAGCCTCCCTCCGCCCGCCGATCACGGCGCTGCGCGGCGGTGAGCCAGGCCGCCGCCGCGAGGCCGAGCACGGAGGCGGCGGTGAGCCACCAGAAGGCGGCGTGGAAAGCGCCCTCCACCCCGTGGGGCAGCCGGGCGGTGAGCACCACGGCGAACACGGTCCCGCCGAGCGCGCCGCCCAGCCGCTGCAGAATGTTGACCTGCGTCGTGGCGTCCGCGAGCTGCTCGGGGGCGACCGCCTGATAGGCCGCGATGCCGGCCGGCGTCACGGCGACCGCGAGCGCCATGCCGCGCAGCAGCAGCAGGCCCTCCACCGCGATCGTGTTCATGTCCAAGTCGAGCAGCGCGAACGGCACGGTGGTGGCCACGGCGGCGAGGCCGCCGTACACGCTGACGATGCCACCGCCGAAGCGGTCCACGAGCCGGCCGCTCACCGGCAGGAGCAGGGCGGTGCCGAGGCCGAGCGGAATCAGCGCCAGCCCGGTCCCGGTCACCCCGGTGTCCCGGCCGACCTGGAAGTAGAGCGGGAACAGCAGCGTGGCGCCGAACATCGCGGCCCCGGTGAGCGCGGCGGTCACCGTGGCGGCGGCGTACGCCGGATTGGCGAACAGTCGCAGGTCGAGCACCGGATGGGCGGTGCGGCGCGCGTGCCAGGCGAACGCGGCGAGAGCGAGGGCGCCGGCGGCGACCGGGCCCAGTCCGCCGCCGAATCCGTTGGAGGAGGCGCCGCGCTCGCCCCAGGCGCTCAGACCGTAGATCAGGAGCGGGACGCCGGCGGCGACGAGCAGCAGCCCCGGCCAGTCGAGACGGCCGGGCCGCACGGGTGGCCGCTCGCGCGGCACGTGACGCAGGCCGAGATACAGGCCGAGCGCGCCCAGGGGGAGGTTGACCAGGAACAGCCACGGCCAGGAGCCGAGGTGCAGGACGAGGCCGCCGAGGGCGGGGCCGAGCGCGGGCGCGAGCGTGACCGCGATGCCGAGGGTCGCCATCACGCGGCCGAGGCGGTGTGTGCCGACCGCCAGGCCGAGCACGGTCTGCCCGGCGGGCAGGAGCAGGCCGGCGGTGAGCCCCTGCGCGACGCGGAACGCGACCAGCCAGCCGATGTCGCTCGCGAGGGCGCACAACCCGGAGGTGAGGGTGAACCCGGCGAGCGAGGCGAGCCAGACCGGCCCGGCGCCGTACCGCCGCCCGAGCCAGCCGCACGCGGGCAGCGACAGGCCCAGGGCGATCAGGTACGCGTTCGCCACCCACTGGGCGTCGCCGAGGCCGGCGCGCAGATCCGTCGCGATGGTGCCGAGGCCGACGTTGACGACCGAGGTGTCGAGCTGGCTCATGAACGCGCCGAACGCCATCACCAGGGCGAGCCGCCAGACGGGCCAGGGGATGGGCGCGTCGCCGGCCCTCATGCCGGCGGCGGCGGGAGCGGTCATCACGCCGCCGCCGGACGCCGGAGGGCCCGCAGCGCCCCGCCCCAGGCGGTGAGCTGGTCGAGCAGGACGTCCAGCTCCCGATCGCGCCGGGGGCCGGGGGTGAAGGCCTCTCCGTCGAAATCCGCCGACAGCGACAGCGCCACCTGCGCCCGGACGTCGGCGACCTGCAGCTCGCCCATGACCACACGCAGGTGCTCGACCGCGCGGGCGCCGCCCGCGTCGATGCCGTAGCTGACGAAACCGGCGGCCTTGTTGTGCCACTCCCGGTACAGGTAGTCGATCGCGTTCTTCAACGGGCCGGGGATCGACCGGTTGTACTCGGGGGTCACGAAGACGTACGCGTCGAAGCGCGCGATCGCGTCCGCCCACGCCTTGGTGTGCGGCCTGTCGTACCGTCCGTGGGCGGCGGGCCAGGGTTCGTCCAGCACCGGCAGGTTGTAGTGGGCGATGTCCACGACCTCGGCCGCGAGGCCCTTCCGGTGCGCGGCACGCCCCTGCACCCAGTGTGCGACGGCCTCGCCCCGGCGGCCCGGCCGGACGCTTCCCATGATGACGGCGACGGTGAGTTCGGACTGCATGACGTCCCCTCCGAGGGTAAAGTAAACCGTGTACGGCAAAAATTAGCGTAACCCCGATGGAGGGCAAGTGGACGGGTCAGATCGGCCGGACGGTCCGAGGCGTGGACGGCCGGCCAAGAACGAGGCCATCACCCGGGCCGCCCGCACCGTCTTCGGCCGCGACGGGTACGCCCGCACCACCACCGACGCCATCGCCCGCGAGGCGGGCGTCTCGACCCGCACGCTCTACAAGCATTTCGGCAGCAAGGAGCAGTTGTTCTCGGTGGTGCTCGCCGAGAGCGCGACCCGGGTCGCCGACGGCTTCGCCGAGTACGTCGAGCGCGGGCTGCGCGAGGCCACCGGGCCTGAGGAGCGGCTCGTCGCCGTCGGTCGCGCGCTGGTCGCCCATCGGGTCGACTTTCCCGAGCACTTCGCGCTCGTCCAGATGATCAACGTGGAGGGGCCGCACTTCCCCCGCCACCTGCTGGAGGAGTGGCAGGAGGCCGGACCGCTGCGCGTACGGGGCGAGGTCGTCCGCCGCCTGGGGGAGCTGGCCTTCGAGGGCCTGCTCCGGATCGCCGACCCGCAGCGCACGGCGCTGCACTTCATCGCTCTGGCGACGTTCGAGGCATCCACCCGGTCCGCCGAGGGACCGCTCACCGGCGAGCAGATCACGGACATGGTGACCGCAGGCGTACGGGCCTTCCTGGACGGTTACCGCAGGACGGGGGACTGAACGGCGGCCCCCGACGCGCCGCAGGTCAGGCGATGGGTGTGGGTTACCGGCATGCTGTATTGTCGGTGGCGCGACATACGATTCCCGCGTGAGCAGCAAACCCGCCTCGGCACAGCGCCTGCGCGATCTCGCGCTGCTGCGCCGCGTCCGTGACCGGATCGACCGGGAGTACGCCCAGCCGCTGGACGTCGAGGCGCTCGCCCGCGGTGTGAACATGTCCGCCGGGCACCTCAGCCGCCAGTTCCGGCTCGCCTACGGCGAGTCGCCGTACAGCTATCTGATGACGCGGCGGATCGAGCGCGCGATGGCGCTGCTGCGTCGTGGCGACCTGAGCGTCACCGAGGTCTGTTTCGCGGTCGGCTGCTCGTCGCTGGGCACCTTCAGCACCCGCTTCACCGAGCTGGTCGGTGTGCCGCCCAGCACCTACCGGCGCCAGGCGGCGAGCGCGACGGCCGGGATGCCGCCGTGTGTGGCGAAACAGGTGACCAGGCCGGTCAGGAATCGAGAAGCGCGAGTCGCAGAGCCGCAGCTAGCGTGACTACCATGGACGTCACCATTCACTCGACCTTCCTCCCGCACGACGACGCTGACGCGGCCCTGGCCTTCTACCGTGACGCCCTCGGCTTCGAGGTCCGCAGCGACGTCGGTTACGGCGGGATGCGCTGGATCGCGGTCGGCCCCGTCAACCAGCCCGGCACGTCCATCGTCCTGTACCCGCCGGACGGCAACCCCGGCATCACCGACGACGAGCGCCGCACGATCGCCGAGATGATGGCCAAGGGCACCTACGCCATGATCACCCTGGCCGCCGAGGACCTCGACGGCCTCTTCGACCGGCTGCGGGCCCGCGGCGCCGAGGTCGTGCAGGAGCCGACCGAGCAGCCGTACGGGGTTCGCGACTGCGCCTTCCGCGATCCCGCCGGCAACATGATCCGCATCAACGAACTGCGCTGAACCGCCACGCCGCACCGCTGGTGCCGCGTCTGCCCCGTGCCGGCGAGAGGACCAGACGTACCGCTCGAAGCTGTTTGAATCGAGCCTGGCGACGCCGGCGAAGACCGCGAAGGCGGCCCCCGCCTGAACACATGGAGAACACGATAAGCATGGCCACGAGGACGGACGCGCAGTCCCCTGAGCTGCACGTCGCCGACACCCACGACCTGATTCGCGTGTACGGCGCGCGCGAGAACAACCTCAAGGACGTCAGCATCGAGATCCCGAAGCGCCGGCTGACGGTGTTCACCGGCGTCTCCGGCTCGGGTAAGAGCTCTCTGGTGTTCGACACGATCGCCGCGGAGTCGCAGCGGCTGATCAACGAGACGTACAGCGCCTTCGTGCAGGGGTTCATGCCGACGCTGGCGCGGCCCGAGGTGGACGTGCTCGACGGGCTGACCACGGCGATCATCGTCGACCAGCAGCGGATGGGCGCCAACCCCCGCTCCACGGTCGGCACCGCCACCGACGCCAACGCGATGCTGCGCATCCTGTTCAGCCGGCTCGGGGAGCCGCACATCGGCTCGCCCCAGGCGTTCTCCTTCAACGTCGCCTCGATCAGCGGAGCGGGCGCGGTCAAACTCGAGCGCGGCGGCAAGACCGTGAAGGAGCGGCGCGAGTTCAACATCACCGGCGGCATGTGCCCGCGCTGCGAGGGCATGGGATCGGTGACCGACATCGACCTGTCCCAGCTGTACGACGACAGCAAGTCGATCAACGAGGGCGCGCTCACGATCCCGGGCTACAGCATCGACGGCTGGTACGGCCGCATCTTCAGCGGCTGCGGCTTCTTCGATCCCGACAAGCCGATTCGCGAGTTCACCAAGAAGGAGCTCCACGACCTGCTCCACAAGGAGCCGACCAAGATCAAGGTCGACAACATCAACCTCACCTACGAGGGGCTGATCCCGCGGATCCAGAAGTCGTTCCTGTCCAAGGACGTCGAAACGCTGCAGCCGCACATCCGGGCGTTCGTGGAGCGGGCGGTCACGTTCACCACCTGTCCCGAGTGCGACGGCACCCGGCTCAGCGAGCCCGCCCGGTCCTCGAAGATCAAGGGGATCAGCATCGCCGACGCCTGCGCGATGCAGATCAACGACCTGGCCGAGTGGGTGCGCGGCCTGGCCGAGCCGTCGGTCGCGCCGCTGCTCGCCACACTGCAGCAGACCCTCGATTCGTTCGTGGAGATCGGGCTGGGCTATCTGAGCCTCGCCCGGCCGTCGGGCACGCTGTCGGGCGGTGAGGCGCAGCGCGTCAAGATGATCCGCCACCTCGGGTCGTCGCTCACCGACGTGACGTACGTCTTCGACGAGCCGACCACCGGCCTGCACCCGCATGACATCCAGCGGATGAACGACCTGCTGCTGCGCCTGCGGGACAAGGGCAACACGGTGCTCGTCGTGGAGCACAAGCCGGAGATGATCGCGATCGCCGACCACGTCGTCGACCTCGGCCCCGGCGCCGGCACGGCGGGCGGCGCCGTCTGCTTCGAGGGCACCGTCGAGGGGTTGCGGACAAGCGGCACCGTCACCGGCCGGCACTTCGACGACCGAGCCGTCCTCAAGGAGACCGTGCGGAAGCCCACCGGTGCGCTGGAGATCCGCGGTGCGACGGCCAACAACCTCCAGGACGTCGACGTCGACATCCCGCTCGGCGTGCTGTGCGTCGTGACCGGTGTCGCCGGCTCCGGCAAGAGCTCGCTGATCCACGGCTCGATCCCGGCCGGCGCGAATGTGGTCTCGATCGACCAGGGCGGGATCAAGGGCTCGCGGCGCAGCAACCCGGCGACGTACACCGGGCTGCTCGACCCGATCCGCAAGGCGTTCGCGAAGGCGAACGGCGTGAAGCCTGCGCTGTTCAGCGCCAACTCCGAGGGCGCCTGCCCCACCTGCAACGGCGCCGGCGTCATCTACACCGACCTGGCGATGATGGCGGGGGTCGCCACCACCTGCGAGGAGTGCGAGGGGAAGCGGTTCCAGGCATCGGTGCTGGAGTACCACCTCGGCGGCCGCGACATCAGCGAGGTGCTCGCGATGCCGGTGACCGAGGCCGAGGAGTTCTTCGGCGCCGGCGAGGCGCGCACACCGGCCGCGCACGCCATCCTCAAGCGGCTCGCCGACGTCGGGCTCGGCTACCTCACCCTCGGCCAGCCGCTCACCACGCTGTCCGGCGGTGAGCGGCAGCGGCTCAAGCTGGCCACGCACATGGGCGCCAACGGCGGCGTCTACGTCCTCGACGAGCCGACCACGGGCCTTCACCTCGCCGACGTCGAGCAGTTGCTCGGCCTGCTGGACCGGCTGGTCGACTCCGGCAAGTCGGTCATCGTCATCGAGCACCACCAGGCGGTCATGGCGCACGCCGACTGGATCATCGACCTCGGTCCCGGCGCCGGTCACGACGGTGGCCGGATCGTCTTCGAGGGCACCCCGGCCGATCTCGTCGCCGCCCGCTCCACCCTCACCGGCGAGCACCTCGCGGCCTACGTCGGCGCCTGACCCAGCAGACCGGGCGCGGGCCCGCTTCGGCGGGCGTACGGGCCGGTCCGGGCCGCCGCCGAGGTCCTGGCAGGCGGGGCCCGGGGCTATGCGGTCCGGGGGATCAGAGGGATTGGGAGGATCTCGGGAGAATCTCGGGAGATAGGGTGCGTCGGTGGAGGAACTGAGTCGTCTGTTCCGCTCGGCCGCCGACCACGCGGCCGCTTACCGGCGGTCGTTGCCCGACCGGCCGGTCGGAGTGCCGATCGACCAGGATGCGTTGGCCGACGCGTTCTCCGGCCCGCTGCCCCCGGCCCCTTCCCCGCCGGAACAGGTGCTGGCGGACCTGCTCGCCGCGGCCGAGCCCGGCCTGGTCGCGAGCGCCGGCCCGCGATACTTCGGCTTCGTGGTCGGCGGCGCGTCGCCGGCCGCGACCGCGGCCGACATCCTCGCCGCCGGTTGGGACCAGATCGCGACCAACGCCGTCACGTCGCCGGCGGCCATCGCGGCCGAGGCTGCCGCCGGCGCCTGGCTGAAGGAGCTGCTGGGGATCCCGCCGTCGGCGTCGGCCGGTTTCGTGACAGGCGGCCAAGCGGCCAACACCGTCGGGCTCGCCGCCGCCCGGCACCAGGTGCTGGCGGACGTGGGCTGGGACGTGGAACGGCGCGGGCTGATCGGAGCGCCGCCGATCCGGGTGATCGCGGGGGAGGAGCGACACGGGACCATCGACCGGTCGCTGCGTCTGCTCGGCCTCGGGACGGACGTGCTGGATCCAGTGCCCGCCGGGCCGAACGGCGACATCGACCTCGGGGCGCTGCGGGATGTGCTGCGAGCCGGCCCCCCGGGCCCCGCCATCGTGTGCCTCCAGGCCGGCAACGTGAACACCGGCGCCTGCGACCCGCTGCGGGAGGCGTGCGAACTGGTCCACCGGCACGGTGGGTGGGTGCATGTCGACGGGGCGTTCGGGCTGTGGGCCGCGGCGAGCCCCACGACCCGGCACCTGGTGGACGGGGTGGAACTGGCCGACTCCTGGGCCTGCGACGGCCACAAATGGCTGAATCTTCCGTACGACTCGGGCTTCGCGTTCTGCGCACGGCCCGCCGTGCATGCGGCGGCGATGTCCTACGCCGCCCCCTACCTGACCGGTTCGGGCGGCGCACATGCGGGAGCGGATCTCACCGCAGAATCCTCGCGTCGCGCGCGCGGGTTCGCCGTGTGGGCCGGACTGCGGGAACTGGGCCGCGACGGGGTCGCGGCACTGGTCGACCGCTGCTGCTCGCTGGCCTGCCGGTTCGCCGAGGGCCTGACCTCGGCCGGGTTCGAGGTGGTCAACGAGGTGGTCCTCAACCAGGTGCTGGTGGGCTTCGGCGACGACGCGCGCACCGACCGGGTGGTGGCGGCGGTGCAGGCGGACGGCACCTGCTGGGCGGGTGGCACGACCTGGCGGGGACGGCGACTGATGCGGATCTCGGTGTCGAACGCCACCACGACCGAGGCGGACGTGGACCGGTCGGTCGCCGCGATCACCCGCATCGCCGACCTGGAAGCCACCGGCCCGGGGTCGTGATGATATGTGGCCGGAAATTCCGCTAAGGGGAAGTCGCGGGTCCGCGAGCTGGTGTGTCGTCGCTCGGCGGTGGTGGTGGGGCCGTTGACCTGCTCGTCCAGCGCGAGGTGTACCCCCGGCGGAAGACCCGGCAAGTCCACCTCCAGCACCGTGGCCAGGGCAGGTGATCCGATAACGCTGCCGCGGGAACGGGGTTTGTGACGGATCTTGTGAGCCATCGCCGCACTTCAGAGGCACACCCGCACTGTTCTGCCAGCGGTGAACGCCGGCCCGACCGGAGCTCGGTGATCATTACGGTCCAGTCATGACGACGATTACGACGCGCACGATCGAGGGGTCCCGGTAGCAATGAAGAAATTTCCAACGAAGTAGTGCCTGACCTGCGGTAATGGAGCGCCGTCCGACCGATGTCTCAGTGCAATCACGGTAAGGCGATCGCCAGTCCAAGGCACAGCGTCGGTCGAGCAGGGCGAAACTGTCGGCAACTCGTGGAACGCTGCTGTGATGTCGGGATTTACGCGCGACACCAAGCGCTACGGCGACAAACTCGTGTACGAGGCGCTCGGCTCGAAGTGGCGCCGCTACCACGACACCCACTGCAGGTGCGGCCTGAACTGGGTCACCGAGCACGCCGAACCGGCCGGATTCACCGTGGTGCGCTCCGGCACCGGCTGGGTTGCCCTGATCGGCCCGGGCCTGACCGAGGACGTCGACGAATCCGCGCTGACCACCGATGCCCTCTGGGAGGCCGTCACCGGCAAACCCGGCCTGGGCTGGCCGGAGCCGGTGAAGGTCATCGACCGGGGCGAGGCTACCCCAGCGATCCCTCAACGACCGGCGCCCCCCACCGCTGCCAAACGGCGCGAACGTCGCCCCGAAGCGGAGCCCGGCCCGGCCACCGACAAGCAGGTGAAGTACCTCACCACGCTGGTCGGCAGGGTCGGGCGCGAGCGATTCGACACCGCGTACAACGCGGTGGTCCACGGCACTGAGATCGCGCCGCGCGGAGCCGACGAAAGGACCGGCCAGGCATTGCGGCGCTTGTCGAGAGCCGCTGCCCGCAAGCTGATCACTGCTTTGGCCGGCCCCTGACCCTGTGACCGGTCATGGACTCTTCGAGATCCAAGTCCGGCACCTCTCACCGCGCTTCACCCCACGCACTGAGCCGTGCCGGCGCGGTGGCGTCCTTGGGTTCCAGCCGCAGCGCCGGTAGGAGAGCGGCCGCGTGTATGAGTGACAGCGTGATCTTCGTCCCGGCGAGGGCTCCCAAGCGTCTCCGCCGTCATCACTCGTGGGCGGGGCATTCCTCGGCCAGGAGCGCGTATGAGAGACCGTCGAGCCATCCCTTGGTGCGGTGGAGTGAGTCTCTCACCGTGTGCTGTTCGCGGCGCATCCCGACCCGCTCCATCAGCCGCCACGAGGATTCGTTGTCGTAGAAGCAGTCCGCGTGCAGGCGGCGCAGGCCAAGACTCTTGAAGGAGATCTCGATGAGGGCGCGTACCGCTTCGGTGGCGTAGCCCTTGCCGCCGTAGGAGGGATCGAGCGTCCACCCGAGCTCTCCTTGGACGCTTTCCGCCTGGTCAGCGACCTCTTCCTGGGCCCAACCGTCCTGGACCTTCAGTGTCAGGTCGCCGATCACCCGGCCGTCCAGTTCGACGATGAGCAGGTCTACGCCGCTCGGCTGCCCTCGCCGAGGGCAGCCGGGCGCTGGAGCAAGCTGTCACCGACCTGGTGGCCGCCGCCGTGCGGGACGGCGCCGTTCGCGACGACGTGGGTGCCGGTGCCGTGATGATGGCGCTGCATGGCATCGGTGCGGCCCATGACCGCCCCGGTTGGCGGGCCGAGGCCGACGGTGTCATCACCCTCGTGCTGGACGGGCTGCGCCGGTCGCACTCGGGCGACGGTCAGCGCGAGCACGAGCAGGAGAGTGTCGGTGAGTTGAAGTGAGAATACCTTTCTGGCGAGTATCCGGGGGCTGAGATGCCCCCGGCTACTCGCCAGGCAAATGTGTTGAATGTTCGGCGGATACCAGGGAGATCCCAGAAGGCCGGAACGCCCTGTCGGCGACACAGCGCGGTGTTCGGCACAGGTCCACGTGCCGACGCTGCTCACAGGCCACATCTCCCGGCGGTGAGTGCGGTGATTGCGCACTCGGCGGCGTGCCGTGCCGCGAGTGCGGAGGGGAAGGGTGCACAGCTGCGAGAGGCGGGGTCGGCCGGTCCGCTGGTGATCCGCCACTGCCAGGCGGTGTGTGCGGCGGGGCGTGAGGGGTGATGCCAGACGGGTGCCGCAGTCGGGGGAGCGTTCCGCGCTGTCTGGACCAGTACGTCGTATGTCACCCCGCCGCCCGCTGCGGTGGCGGCATGCCTCCCGCCGTTGTCGTGAACGGTCCAGTCCAGGGGTGTCGGGGTCGACTCCGACACCTCCAGAAGGGCGTCCGCGAGGTCGGCCAGAATCCGGTACAGCGCGGCTCGTACCACCTCGGTGTGGTCTCGGCCCCAGTGGCACGGGGTCCGTTCGGCGACCTCCTGCGCGAGGGTATGCGCGGCGAGTTCGTCCAGCAGGTCTCCGGCGCCGGGATCTCCTTCCGCCAGGACGGCGGCAGCGCCTCGCGAGAGATCGTCCCGGGTCATCGCGGTGCCGCGGGCCAGTTCCCACAGGTCGGCCGGTCCGAGGTCGTCGACCGTGCGCCGGATGCAGAGGACTGCCGTGTCCGAGGGGGCCGGGATTTCGGCGTTCAAGAGGCCCGCGCGCACGTCCGTGGCGGCGCTCACATCGCCTGGCTGCAGCACGCCTGTCGGCACCGACCCCGCTGCCTGGAGGACCCGCTCGTGGATGCGACGTACGGGATGAGGCCCGCGGGGAGGTGCCGGTCGTCCGACCAGTGTGCACAGGGCGTCGAGCAGGTGCGCCGGCGGAACCCTCAGGCTGGTGCACGCCCGTGTCAGACGACCGGCCATTCTGATCAGTCGTCCAGCACTGCCAGGGCGTCGACCTCGACGAGTAGTCCCGGCGGAAGCTGCATGTAGACGGTGGTGCGGGCGGGGAAGGGCTCGCCAACAGCCGCCGCGTACGCCTCGTTCATCTCGGCCAGGTGGGCGGGATCGGTGAGGTACACGCGCAGCATTACGACGTCCTCCAAACCCGCGCCGGCCCCCTTGAGCACGGCATTCACGTTGCGCAGGGTCTGCGCGGTCTGCTCGGCGACCGTGGTGCCGACGACCTCGCCGGTGTCCGGGTCGAAGGGGAGCTGCCCGGAGACCTGCAGGACGGGGCCCTTGCGGATGCCCTGGGACAGCGGGGCCGCCAGGACGGGGGCGTTCTCGGTGGTGATGACGGTTCTGGTCATGGTGTTCCTTGAAGGAGTGAGCAGGCGGAACACAGGTGAGGGGTCAGCTCCAGACCTGGCGTTCCTGGGTGCGGGGGTCGTCGATCTGGGTCCACTCGGCGTCGATGCGCATGGTCGCCCTGCGCTCTGTGTCGTACGGGTCCCAGCCGGGATCGCCGGTCCTGGCGAACCGGATCCAGGTCTCGTGTACGCGGGTGGCGAGGTCCGCTGGGGCCTTGTCGGGGCCGAGCAGGGCGTTGGGGCCGTTCAGCTCGGGCCGGTCCGCGAGGTCGAAAACGAAGGGCAGCTCGACCGCGTGGGTGGCGCCGAGCTCTCCGTCCAGGGCCTGGGAGCGCCAGGCGAACTCGTAGGCGTAGGTGGCAGACTCGGGATGGGCGGCGTGTGCGCTGGCCAGAGCGCGGCTGCCCACGCCGAACAGGGCGTCGGCCATGATGGCGGAGCGCAGTTCCGCGAAGGACGCCTCGGGGCGCGACTTGCGATAGGTCTCGACGAGTTGCGCCGGATTCGGGTGCGAGCGTGCCGCTGCCTCGTCGACGTCGGCGGCGGTCGAGGTGGCGTACTTGCCCACCGGGACCAGGTAGAGGTTTCCCTCTTCGGTGTTGGTGCCGATGAGCAGGTCGATGTCGGTGCTGAGGCCGGCGGCGACGGATTCGGCGGGCTGCGTGTCGAGGACAAGGCTGAAGGGGCTGAGTCCGATCAGCGGGTCGCCGTGGGTCTCGGTCCGCAGGTCGATGCCCGCGAGCCGGGAGGCGGCCTCGACCAGGCGTTCGTCGGAGATGTCGGCGAAGGCGTCCACGTGCGGCTCGACGCCGAGGGCCTCGGCTGCCGCCTTGGTGACGCGGGCGGCCTGCTCGGTGGTGAACGCGCCCAGGCCGCTGCCGCTCTGCACGATCGCCCGGCGGAAGAGGCCGGCGGCTTCGGGGGTGGCGAGGACGCCGCCGACGATGGTCGCCCCGGCCGACTGGCCGAAGAGGGTGACGTTGTGCGGGTCACCGCCGAAGGCGGAGATGTTCTCCCGCACCCAGCGCAGCGCGGCGACGACGTCGAGCAGGCCGCGGTTGGCGGGCGCGCCGGGGATGTCGAGGAACCCGGCGATGCCGAGCCGGTAGTTGAGGGTGACCAGGACGACGCCGTCGCGGGCGAACGCGGAGCCGTCGTACATCGCGGACCTCGTCGAGCCTGCGACGAATCCGCCGCCGTGGACGAACACCATGACCGGCAGGTCGTCACCGCCGACGGCGGGCGTGAAGACGTTGACGGTGAGGTAGTCCTCCCCGCGGCTCCAACCGGCGCCGAAGTAGGGGGACATGTCCACACTGCCGAGCTTGCGATCGGACTGCGGCGCGTTGGGCCCCGGCACCGTGGCGTCCCGCACGCCGTCCCACGGCTCGTGCGGCTGCGGCGGCGCGAACCGGCCGGCGCCGCGGGGCGGGGCGGCGTAGGGGATGTTCAGGAAGGTGAGGGTGGCGCCTTGGCGCAGACCGCGGACGGCTCCCTGAGCGGTGGTTACGACGGGGTCGGGGTGGTGGTTCACGGCGGTGCCTTTCCGCAGGGGCTCAGACCTGCTCGGTGTACGGGGCGAAGGGCGCCCAGCCCTTGATGGCGAACTTGTCTCCCTCGCGGACGACTTCGGCGGCGCCATGGCCGCCCAGGTGCGCGGGGATGACGAGGGCGTTGTTGTCGACCGCCCAGCCCAGGAGCTTGCGGCGGGTGGCGCGGGCTTCGGCGGGGTTCTCGCAGAAGCAGCTGTTGGTGTCGGGCTCGTGGATCTGGACCGGGCTGTGCAGCAGATCGCCGACGAAGAGGGCCCGGTCCGGTCCGGACTCCAGCGTCAGCACCGACGAGCCCGGCGTGTGGCCGGGAGCGAGGTCGAGGCGCAGATTGCCGTCGATCCGGTGGCTGTCCTCCCAGAGCTGGGTCTGGCCGGCCTCATGCACGGGGGCGACGCTGTCCTCGAAGACATTCTGGTTGCCGCGGCCCAGCAGGGGCTTGTGCTCGTTGGCGGGGTTCCAGAAGTCGAAGTCCGCCTTGGGCATGAGGTAGGTGGCGTTGGGGAACGTCGGCACCCAGGTCCGGCCGTCGAGGTAGGTGTTCCAGCCGACGTGGTCGATGTGCAGGTGCGTGTTGATCACGATGTCGACATCCTCGGGGCGGACCCCGGCGCGGGCGAGGTTGCCCAGGAAGTCGGTGTTCAGCCGGCTCCACACGGGCGCGTACGGGCGGTCCTTGTGATTGCCGACGCCGGTGTCGACCATGATGGTCCTGCCCTCGCTGCGCAGTACCCAGGTCTGGATCGCCGAGTTGACGATCCGGGTCTCGGCGTCCAGGAAGTCCGGAACCAGCCAAGAACGGTGGGCCTCCCACGCCTCCGCCGGGCTCTCCGGGAAGAACGCCTCGGGCGTCATGTCAACAGGACCGAAGTACTCCCAGACACGCGTCAGCGTGACATCGCCCAGGGTGATGGTGTCCACGATTCTCTCCAGTTAAATCGGTTCTGCGTGCTCGGGCCACAGGCGCGGGCGAGACACGGATGAGCGGCCGCTCATGCCGGATACGGGGGTGCCACGCCCCTGCGGGGGCAGAGCACCGGTGGCGCTGTGACCGCGGCCGCGGCGTCTTTCGGCCTCGGGCGGTCCCGCCGCCGAGGTCGGATGCGGGCATCAGACCGTGGGGTCTTCGCCGGTGGAAAAAGGGCCGCCCGGTACGCGTCCGTTCCGTGGACGACCCTGCTCAACCATGGTGCGTCGGCCGGGGCGTGCTGCGGTATGAGTCACGTGACTGCATCTGGACCGCAACGGTCCTCGCGCTGGTCCGAAGGCAACGCGAAAGCTGGACTCATCACTACCGGCCGGCATCGACCCGCTCAGCAGGCGGCTGCTCGTCCCGGGCTGGGCGCGGGGTCCGCGGCGTCCACCGCGCGATCGGCCGGGCAGGTCCTGGCCGACGGGCGCGGGTGCGCAGCAGCCGGCACTGGCGGGTTCAAGGCTCGTGTGAGCGCCATTAAAGTCATGTCGAGACGGTCGATGTGGAGCAGCAGGCGCTGCTGCGGCGACGGTCGCCCGCGAGGCATACGCCGTTCGCCGGAGAGCAGGGACAGTGCTCTGGTGATCTTGGGGCGTGCCGATTGGGAGGCGGTGCCCGGCCGACGACTCGCGAGGCGGATCAGGTGCGTCACCCTCTCCTGCGCGCGGTCGGCCGCCGCGGTGACCCGTGTGGCATACTCGGCGTCGTCGCCCTGCGCGAGACGCCCGGCTACGGCGGCCAGACTCCGTGCGTGGTAGGCACCGGCTTCCAACAGTTCTAGCAGGTAGCGGGCGCGATCACGACGGCCGCGCTGGGGATTGAACGGGTGGGTGAGCGGCAGACAGGCTTTGCGGAAGGACTCCAGTGCCTGGTCGAGATCATGGGCCGCGCGTATCAGGCTCGTCGTGGCGTCTGTGCTCAGGCTCCGCGTCGTCGCGTACAGGAGGCGTCTGAGGACCAGCAGGAAGTGAACCAGTTCCTCGTCGCTGGCCCGGCAGACCGTGATGGGCAGTACGACTACGGTGGCAAGGACGCCGCAGGAGACTCCCAGTGCGGTCTCCTGCACGCGCAGGACGAGCACGTCCGTCGAGAATGTGTCCAGCAGCGCGAGCAGCATGCTCAGCATGCCGGTGATGAAGAACGTCACCGCCCAGTAGGCGTCGGACGGGGTGTAGAACATCCCGAACATGCACACCAGCAGCAGCACCAGGAGCAGCGGGCCGTACGGTCCGGCCAGGGTGGCGAGGCCGTAGCCGAACACCGCGCCGAGAACTGTGCCGGCCAGTCGGCGCACGCTTTGCAGCAGGACTTCGCCGGTGCTCTCGGTGTTGATGAACACGACCCACGTGGCCATAACGGCCCAGTACCAGTGGTCCGGGGACAACAGGTGACCGCCGAGGATGGACAGCGCGGAGGCGGCGGTCACCTGGAGGGCCTGCCGGGTCGTTCCCCGCTTGCGGTCTTCGGAGTCCGCTTCGCGGTACCGCCTGACACTGAACGCCCGTGGTTGCGGTGTGGCGGGCTCGTGCGGAGCCGCCCCGGTTGCCGTCGGGGCGCTGACGCACGGACCGAGAAGGCGCATGGCCGCGGCCAGTTCGTCCATCCCTTGGAGACAGTCCTGCAACGAGGCGGATGCGGCCGGCAGGATCGCCGGGTCGTCTTCACGTTCCTGCTTCGGCTGCCGGGGGGCGGTAGGCGTTCCCAGGATGAGCTGGTGGCGGAGAACTCGGATCTGTGCCGCGAGCCGTTGCCGTGCGGCCAGATCCGCGAGATCGTCGGCGGCCGGTGGTGTACGGGCCGCGCGGACCGTGAGTACGGTGAGCCGCTGGGCAGCCACCTCCGCGCGTGAGATGTGCCGCAGGATCTGGCCGTCGGTGGCCTCGTCGACCGCGCGCTCACCGAGAAAGTCCTCGATCAGGAGCACGGCCGCGTGGAGCCTGTCCAGACGGCGCTCCAACGACAGACTCAGTGCGTCGGCGTCCTGTCCGGCGGTGAGCAGGGCGGCCGTGTCCCGCAGGACGTCGCGCAGCCGCCCGTTGAAGGTGCGCCGCAGCCGGGCGAGGACACGGGACGACGTCATGAATCCCGGGCAGTAGCAAACGGCCACGACGGCACCGAACGCGACGAGCACAGCCGTACCCATCTGCGGCAGCTGGACCGCTCGTGCCCCGGTGAACTGCGCCAGGAAGAAGGCCATGAAGCCGAAGACGCCCACGCCCTGCCCTCTGGCGCCGTACCGGCGGGCGTCGACGGCGAGGTAGATCAGCAGCAGGAACACGATCCCCGCCGTGACTGGGTACGGCGTCAGCACGGCTCCGGCGGCCAGGGCCGCGAGGGACAGCGGAGCCCCGAGTCCCAGCGTGATGAGCTGGTTGCGCGGGTGCAGGTCGCTGATGGCCAGCGAGGTCACCATCGCGGTGAACCCGCCGACCAGCAACGCCGTGTCGGACTGCCCCAGGGCCGCCAGGACAGTCAGGGACGCGGCGGCGCCGAGGACGGCGCGCATCGCGGAGGCCAGACGCATCAGCCCGGGGTCGACGGCGGCGAAGCGGTCCCACAGCAACGCCGTCTTCCTTGCCACCATGACGGTCTCCGTACATCCTTCCGTGAGCGAACGAGGCGATCGCCGGCCGACGGCGTGGAGCCGTCGGCCCCCGTGGTGTCCGCCCGGGGTCCTCCGTCGCCGCGGCAAGCCGAATGCCGATGGGGAGGGGGCATCGGAGGCCCTCGACGGGCCGATGCCGCGTACCAGTCTCGGCGCTCGGCAATCCGTCCGGTATACGTCAGGTGACTGGCTCGCTGAGGGTGCGGTGGAGCGGTCGAGCGAGAGGTCCTCGGACTACGGCGGGGCGCTTGCGAGGCCGGGCCGTCCTGCGGCCGGGTCAGCTGCGGCTGAAACCCGCCCAGTCCTTGATCTTGAAGTTGCTGCCGCTGCGCTCCACCTCGGCAGCGCCGTGGCCCGGAAGGTGCGCGGGCAGAATGAGGGCCTTGTGGTCAGCGGCCCACTCCAGTTCGCGGCGCCGGGTCGTGAGCGCCTGCTTCTCGTCCTCCTCGAAGCAGCTGTTGAACTCGGGGTGTTCGAGCTGCAGCGGGGTGTGGAGCAGGTCGCCGATGAACACCGCTCTGTCGCTTCCCGACTCCAGCCGGATCACGGACGAGCCGGGCGTGTGCCCGGCGGCGAGGTTCAGCTTCAGGCTGGAGTCAAGGGTGTACGAGCCCTCCCACAGCTTCACCAAGCCCGCCTCATGCACCGGGAGCACACTGTCCTCCCAGACGTTCTGGTTGCCCTGCCAGTACTTCGGCCGCACAGGGCTCTCAGGGTTCCAGAAGTCGAATTCGACCTTCGGGATCAGGTAGGTGGCGTTGGGAAAGGTGGGCACCCAGTCACGGTCCTCGCGCCGGGTGTTCCAGCCGACGTGGTCGTTGTGCAGGTGAGTGTTGACGACGACGTCGACGTCCTGCGGCCTTACTCCCGCGCGGGACAGACGGCGCAGGAAGTCCGTGTCCATGTACTGCCACTGCTTGGCGTACGGACGGAACTTGTCGTTCCCGGCGCCGGTGTCGATCAGGATCGTCCTGCCCTCGCTGCGCAGGACCCAGGTCTGCAGAGCGGAGTTGACCATGTCGGTGCTCGGCTTCCAGAAGTCCGGGCTCAGCCAGTCCTTGTTCTCCTCCCACAGTTCCTTCGGACTCTCGGGGAAGAACTGGCGTGACGTCAGGCCGACGGGGCCGCTGAACTCCAGGACGCGGGTGACGGTGACCTTGCCCAGCTGGATCGTCTCGACGCGTGTCCGGCTCTCGGCCTTGGTGAAGGCCGCGGCGGAGGCATTGGCTGGCTGGGCCAACAGGCTGCCCAGCAGCCCAGTGGCGCCGATGCCCGCTGTAACTCCGACAAAACCGCGCCGGCTCAGGGAACGTGAAGGATTTACGCTGTCCATTTTTTGCACTCCGATGGAATCACTCATCACGTCCTGCGTCGCCTGAGATCAAGTAAGGCCAGGACCGTGATAGGCCGCTTTCTGGATGGCCACGGCCGGATACCCACCATCCTGCGCTTTGCAAGCGCCGACCGGTATCAGTCACTCGACTGAGAGTGCCGCCGTTGAAGTCGCGGCGGAGTCGACCGCCTACTGACGGTCATGAGGCAATGGCCCAGACCGTATTACGGCTGTCATAGCATCGTGATGTGGCCCACGGTGGCGGGATGCATGCGCCCCGTCGCCACCCGCTACCGCCGCGCCGATGTTCTTCGCTGCCGTGGCCGACGTCGGCCAGGCCGGGGGCCGGCCGTGTGGCAGGGGGAACGAGACGGGCACGGTACCGAACAGACATCGGACGGCCGGAATGTCCCGGGCGGCGCATACGTTGAAGGCCGGTTCAAACACACAGTTCAGGACCGGTGCCCTGCCGCCATAGGCGGGACCGAAACCCACGCTATTATCTGAGCAAATCTCAATTCCTGGAGCATCCGTGGAAAATGGTGGAAGGGCTCAAGGGAACCAGGGCTCGATATGCGATCTTGATCTTTCGATGGTGGGCCGGGAAACCGAGATCGCGGAAATCATGCGGCGGGTCGCCGCTGACCGGTCCCACAGCGAGGTGTTGATCCTCACGGGCGACCCCGGTGCCGGCAAGAGCGTGCTGCTCGACTTCGCGGCCGACCGCGCGAGGCGCGAGGGCGGACGGGTGCTGCGAGCGGTCGGCAGCGAGTCCGAGGCGCACCTTGGATTCGCGGGCCTTCATCAGATGCTCCGCCCGGTGCTCGGCGAGTTGGACAGCCTGCCGCCGCGGCAGCGCTCCGCGCTCCGGACCGTCCTGGGGATGGGCGAATGCACCGAGGTCCCCGATGGCGTGCTCGTCGGTCTGGCCGTTCTCACCTTGGTGTCGGAACTGGCGGAGCCGGCGCCGCTGCTCGTGGTGGTCGATGACGCCCAGTGGATCGACCGCGCATCGCTGGACGTTCTCTCCTTCGTGGCCCGGCGCATGGACAGCGAACCCGTCACGCTGCTGGTGGGTGTGCGCGCCGCGGCTGCGCTGCCCGGGCTCGACAAGGGATACGAGCGCCTGGAGATCGGTCCGCTGAGCGGTGGGGCGGCGAACCGGTTGCTCGACCAGCAGCCGACGCCACCCACCGGCCGAACCCGTGTGCGGATCCTGCAGGAGGCGGCCGGCAATCCGTTGGCCCTGGTTGAACTCGCCCGCGCCAGCGCGACCCGGCACTCCGACGGCAGCAGCGTGGAGGGCCCGCTGCCCGTCACCGACCGATTGGAGCGGATCTTCGCGGAACAAGCGCAGTTCCTGCCGCAGGCAACCCGTCGCCCCCTGCTGCTGCTCGCGGCCGCTGATGCGACGGACGCGCCGACAGCCTCTCGTGGACTCCCCGAGACCGACGACAAGGCGTGGGCGCCCGCGGAGCGGGCCGGTCTCGTACGCCAGGACGGCCCCCGGATCTCCTTCCGCCACCCGCTCATTCGCTCGGCCGTCTACCATGCCGCGTCCTTCCAGGAACGCAGGGAGGCACATCTCGCTCTCGCGAAGCTGAGCGAGGAGCCCGACCGCCGTGCCTGGCATCTCGCCGCTGCGACCACGCGTCCCGACGAGGACGTGTCGGCCGCCCTGCAGCAGACGGCCGATCGAGCGCGGCGCCGGGGTGGCTATGCTGCCGCTGCCGCCGCTCTGGAGCGCGCCGCGGAGCTGAGCCCGCACCGCGTGGACCAGGCGCGGCTGCTGACCGAGGCCGCCGTCATGGCCGTCTTCACCGGTCAGCTCGGCTGGGTGGAACGCCTGGCCGCCGAAGTCCGCAAGCACAGTGACGACCCGGCACTGATCAGCAGGGCCTCGCTGGCCACCGGGCAGCTCATGACCCTGCGTCGGCACCATGCGGCGGCCTTCGCCCTGCTGACACGCATCGCGGACGAGGCGGCGGCCGCCCGCTCGCCCCGCGTGCTGGATGCGCTCGCCGCAGCCGCGGCGGTCCGCTACTACTCGGGCGAGGAGTCCCAGCAACAACAGATCGAGAACCTGCTCTCCGCCATACCGGACTCCACCATCACGGGCGCCCTGCGCGCCTGGGTGCTGGCCGTCTCCGACCCCAACGGCGCGGGAGCATCCCTCGCCCCGGCGCTGCCCGGACTCATCGCCGAGGCCAAAGACGACGCCTGCAGTCTGACCGCGCTCGCCATCGTGGCCTGGATCCTGGACCAGACCGCCCTGGCCGCCAGGACCTTCGACGAGGCGTACGACCGGTGGCAGGCCCGTGGCTCACTGCCGGACGGCCTGGGATGCGCCGTCGGCTGGGCCTATTTGGAGCAGGGCCGGTGGGCCGAGGCCCGCTCGGTGGCCGCCGAGATCTCGGCGGTGGCGTCAGCGGCCGGGCTGGACCACGCCGAGGCGTGTGCGCACGCGCTCGACGCGACGGTGCTCGCGCTGCTCGGCGAGGCGACCGAAGCGCGACGCGGTGCCGAGCAGGCGCTGGTCCTTGTCGACCCGCTGGAGAGCCGCTCCATCGCGGTCTTCGCACGTCGGGCCCTGGGCCTGGCGGCAGTGGCCGAGGGCGACTACGACACCGCGTACGCGCAGTTCCGCTCCGCCTTCACCGACGACGGCGATCCAGTTCACTACCACGTCTCCTACACCGTGCTGGCCGAACTCGCCGCGGCGGCCGTCCGCCGGGGGCGACGGGAGGACGCCGCCGAGCTGCTGGAGCGATCGGCGCGGCGCCTCGGCACGGGCATGTCGGCACGGATCACCGCACTGCTCAACCGAGGCCGCGCCCTGCTCGCTGAACCGGACCACGCGGAACCGTACTTCCAGGCGGCGCTGGCGGACGACACGGGCGAGCAGTGGCCGTTCGAGCGGGCACAGACACGGCTGGACTACGGTGAGTGGCTCAGGAGGCAACGTCGTATCGCCGAGGCCCGTCCGCTGCTGACCACGGCACTCGACACCTTCCAGCGGCTTGGCGCGCGGCCATGGATCGAGCGGGCGAAGGCAGAACTGCGAGCCGCCGGCATCGAGGCCGCCAGCAGCGTAGTGCCCAGTGCCTTCATCGAACTCAGTCCCCAGCAGCAGCAGATCGTCCAGCTCGCGGCCCGCGGCCTGACGAACCGTGAGATCGGAGAGAGACTTTTCCTCTCGCCGCGTACGGTCGGCTCCCACCTCTACCGGGTGTTCCCCAAACTGGGCATCACCGCACGGTCACAACTCCGCGACGTGGTCGAAGGCACCCTGTCGGGTGCCGGCGTTCAGGGCTGAGAGCCGACTATGGACGACCGCAAGCTGACGACTGCCGAGGTGCAGTCGGCTGACGGATACCACGGCCGAGTCCCGGTCTGACAGATTTATGGAGCGCGACGACGAGCGACCAAACCGGCTCGTCGGTCGAACCGCACAAGGGATGAATTGGGCGCCGTACCCTGTGCCCACACCCTTGGGAGCGTGAAACCGAGCTCCGCATGAGGGCTTGAGTACCTGAACAGGACCAGAGGGCACACGATGAGCAACCAGATCGAGACGGTGCCGGAGAGCCCCGCGGATGTCGTGCGAGGGCTGTATGATGCGCTGAGCATGGATGCGACGTGCCCGGTGCCCTGGCCAAGCTCGACCCCGAGGTGATCGTCGACGAACCGGACCAGCTCCCCTACGGCGGCGTGCACCAGGGCCGCGAGGTGTTCGTGCAGTCGATCCTGGGCGCGATGATGGGCTACGCCAACGTCGCCATCACCGATGCCGAGGTGTTTGAGGGCCCGGCCGGCGTCATCGGAACGCTCACGGCCCACACCACCGGTGAGGAGTTCCCGCTGACCATGGTCGAGATCCACCAGGTGGAGGACGGCACGGTGCGCAAGATCGACGTCTACACCAAGAACCCCCACGAGCTCGCCGCCTTCGACGCGCGCGCCGAGGCGGGCACCCGCTGACAACGACACGCTTCAAAGTCCGGCCGAGTTGCCTCACTGTGAGCGGCAGAGCCGCGATCGCAGCCGGTATGACCGGATGGCCGACTGCTTCGCCGAGGACTCCGTCGTCGAGATGAGCTGGTTTCAGGGCAGCGGCGCGGACTTCGTGGGCGCCACAGGCGCCATGGTCGGCCGTGGCGACTACGCTGTCCACCGTCTCAGCCCGCCGACGGTCCACCTCAACGCAGACCGCGCGCTGGCCGAAGTGCCCCTGGTCATCGGGGGGCGGTGGACATCGACGGCGTCCAAGCCGACCTCGCCTCCTCCTGCCAGTCGCAGTACCGGGCCGAGCGCGGCCACGACGGCGTCTGGCGCATCACGCGAATCACCTCGATCTACGAAAAAGACACCCTTACCCCGGCCCTGCCCAACACCCACCTCGCCATCGATCCGCGATGTGGTCACGCTGTCGGTCATGGTCAAGGGCGGCGACTGGGCCTACGGCTGCCGGCTCGTCGATGAGACCTTCGCGCTGCTGCCCGGCCTGGCCCCGCCGCCGCGCGTCTTCACCCCGATGGTGCTCTACCGACACCGGCGCCAAGCTGTCCAAGTCGCTGATCCGCGACGGCAAGGTGTCACCGCCGCCCGGCATCCGCGACTGGATGCTCGACATCACCGCCTGGCCCGGCGACACCGACTCCTTCGTCGACGCCATGGTCTGGCTGGTCGGCCGCATGCTCGCCGACCCCAAGCACTTCTACCGCAGCTACACCACCGCCGAACTGAGCATGCCTAGCCGATCAACTGGGCCCCGACCACTGGGACTCACGAACGCCACGTCCGCCGCCGTCGGGGTGAAATACCGGATCAACTCATCGCCGGTGATCTCCGGGTACGAGCGCAGCTGCTCCAGCTGCTCATCGGAGAACATCTTCTCGGACAACGCACCACCTCTACCTGCCGTACCGGACGAATCCGGAACGAACGTAGCGGCAGTGATCACTAAACAGTCAAATGCATCCGTTTGAGCAGGTCAGGCACTACTTCGTTGGAAATTTCTTCATTGCTACCGGGACCCCATCGAATACCCGGCCGACGGCCTGACGATGATCGGGCACCTCGCGCTCCCGACCGGTGTCGACCGCCGGCCCGCGGTCCTGGTCGGGCCCGAGGGGCCGGGGCTGAACGACTTCCAGCGCCGCCGGGCCGACACCCTGGCTGAGCTGGGGTACGTGGCGCTGGCCTTCGACATCAACGGCGGGCGCTGGTTCACCGACCCCGAGGAGATGCTGGCGCACACGACCCCCCCTGCTCGCCGACCCCGACCGGATGCGGGGCATCGGCCACGCGGCGCTCGACGTGTTGTGCGCCGAACCGCGGACCGACCCCGACCGGATCGCTGCCGTCGGCTACGGCACCGGGGGCGCAATCGCGCTGGAACTCGGGCGCGACGGCGTCAACCTGGGGAGACCGGCCGGCCCGGCTGGGCTGCGGCCGCGCCCGCCTCCTGCTCGCCGGCTACGGCAACGGACTGCGCCTGCACCAGCTCCGCCACGGCTGGCAGGGCCTGCGGTCGGGACCGCACGACGGGCGTTCGCGGCCCGGCTCGTTAGGGACGTTTCGTATCGAAGATCAGCGAACGAGTTCGCGCGTTTGTATCGTCGAGACGTGACGACAGTACTGTGCGTACCTCAGTGGCAGGGATCGGGCTCCGGCGACGCGCCGCGGCTCGTGACGGGCGCCCGGCGGACCGCGGAGCTGATTTCGGCGGATTCTCTGGTGACCGTGCCGGTGCTCGAGGCGGACGGGGATCTCCAGGCCGGCGTACGCGCGCTCGACGTGCTGACCGAAAACCTGCGGCTGACTCAGCAGGCCCTGGACGGCATCGACGATGCCGTGATCACCACAGGTGGAGACTGCGGGGTGGACCTGGCGCCGATCGCCGCCGCCCGCGCCCGCTACGGCGACCGCCTGACGCTCCTGTGGTTCGACGCGCACCCGGACCTGTACCTTCCGCACTCCCTGCGCTCGGGCGCCTTCCACGCGATGGTGCTGCGCACTCTGCTCGGCGAGGGACCGGCGCCGCTCGTCCCGGAGCAGCCGCTGGCGCCCGAGCAGGTGATCATCGCGGGGCTCCGGGCGGGCGACGTCGTCGAACGCGATTACATCGAGAAGGCCCCCCTTCGGACGTACGGCGTCGACGACCTCGAAAGAGTGCTCGACGGTCTGACCGGCCCCGTCTACGTGCACATCGACCTCGACGTGCTCGACCCCGGAGCGTTTGGCTCCGTCTGCTATCCCGAACCGGACGGAGTGGACCCGCAACGGCTCGCCAAGCTGGTCTCACGCCTGGACAACGTGGTCGGCGCGGCCATCACGGAACACGCGCCACCCGACGGCGCCCGCGATGCCGGCGAAGCCGAGGTGATCCGTCAGTTGGCCGCCGCGCTTCCCCTCTGACCGTGGGCGGGGCACACGAGCAGCCAGTTCCAGCGCCCGCTGCGGGACCCGACCTGACGCAGCCTTACCCCGGATCGCGTCCAATGCTGCTCCCGCTCCACGCTCCTGCCCCGTTTCGCTTGCTTATGGATCAAGGTATCCGGGTCACTCACTTACGACGGCTGTGAGAGCTGGTCAGGCGCTCGTGCGTGATAGGTGGTCGGGGAGGTCGGTTAGCCGTTCGATGCGGAGCACCGTCTCGTCTGCCGTTGGCGGTGGTCCACCGGTGATGAAGTCGATGCCGCGGTCCAGCCAGATGCCGGTGAGCCCGGCGAGGGCGGCTGCGTTCACGTCGCCTTCCAGCATGTCGCCCACGTTGACCGCCCGCACGGGGTCCGTCCGCATCCGGAGGCAGGCGGTGGCGAAGGCGACGGGGTCGGGCTTGGCCGCACCGAGCTCGGTCGGGGTCAGGACGGCTTCGAAGTATTCGAGGAGGCCGAAGCGGGCGAGCTTGGCGCGCTGCTGCTCGGGGTCCCCGTTGGTGAGAACGGCCAGACGCGGTGCTCCGGGAAGCCGTGTCAGGGTCTCCAGGCATGGCTGGACATCGGGGTAGCTCCGCCAGGACTCCTCGAACGCGGTGAGGTAGCGCTCGGCGAACCAGGCGTCCAATAAGCCGGGACTTTCAGGAACCGGCTCGCCGAGCATTGGCAGGAAGGAACGGAGCCTGCGTCGGCGTTGCTCAGCGAAGGAGCACTGGCCAGCCAGGTATTCCTGCATGTGCCGCCCCTCCAGCGTCCACCACAACGTCACCAGCTCGTCCGGTGGTGCCGTCGCGTTCGGCGCGGTCTGGACGATCTGGCCGATCGCTTCCAGGACTGCGCCTCGGTGATCGACCAGGGTGCCATCCAGATCGAAGAAGACCACATCCGCCATAGGCGGATCATCTCGTGTTCCCTGGCGCCCGAGAGCAGGTATCGCGATCTTCCTTTCGGGATGGTTGTCCAGGTCGCTGGGCATGGGGATATCGAACGTGTGAGCGCGGTTCGTACGTGCGTGGAGTGCGGCGGCCGGCGGCCGGAGCAGCAGGCGGGCGTGGCGGCCCTGGGCGGCGCGGCGGTCGCCGACCCGCGGCACCGGCGCGAGCTCGTCCCAGGTGATGCCGGCGTCGTGGCAGGTCGCCTCGGGGATGCGAGCTAGGCTGGCAGGGTCGAGACGCCATTCCAGATGGTTGCGTTCGATGACGATCGCGCCCGGATCTCATCGTCGGCCGCCCGCTGGAAGTGCGGGCGGGTGTCCACCAGCCGAGCGCCGCGGGCGACCGCGACGGTGGCTTCGGCGGGAGACAACCGATGCAACTCGGCGCGCGCAGCGGCAAGAAGGCTGTCGACGGTCAGGGGCCCGATGTTCTCCTTCGGCTCACCCATCGAAGAACTCCGCCAGCACCAGTGTTACTTCTCGGCCGTGCCGGGTTTCCCGCTGATGGACTCCAGATAGATGTCCGCGTAGGTGCGCGAGTCCTTGATCAGGTCGTCGCAGAAGGCAGCGACATCGTTGCCGATGAGTTCCAGGACTCCTCTGTTGGCCGCGACGCCCTCCTCGAAGAAATCGACGATCCCTGAGAGCAGGGGCCCGTCAAGCAAGTCGACCGGTCCAACCTTGAAGACGTACTTCTGAATCTCCTTGTAGACGATCTGATAGTCCGGCGGAAGCGCCTTGACCCGCGCCATGTGCGCCCGCCACTGCTTCTTGCCTTCGATGATGTCTTGGATGCCCACGTCAGCCTCCTAACCGGCCCAATTTCTTTGCGACGTTCCTGTTCAACTGCTCGCGCCACCGGTCGCGATAGCTCCGAGCCCCTTCTCCGCCGGCCAGCGCCGCGCAGAAGCCCTCGACGTCGTCACCCAGCACCTCGTGAATGCTCTGCCCATCGGACGCTGTCTCTTCGAGCAGTCCCAGAGCATTGTCGAGAATCGGCATCAGGTTTCGACCTGTGAAGTCCGAGTAGGGAGAAAGATGACCCTTGATCTCTTCCCACGCCGCCCGGTAGTCGGCCGGCAATGCCTCGGCCCGGGCTTCGAACGCCTTCCATTCTCTGGTGAGATCGCTGCCAGTCATGGTCTCCCAGAAGTTCATCTCCCACCCTCCTTGAGCTTGTCGATCCGTGATGTGATGTACTCCCATTTAGCCCAGAACGTCGCGAGTTCTTCGCGCCCCGCGTCGTTGAGCGCATAGAACTTGCGCGGCGGGCCCAGCCCGGACGGTCGTTTCGTCGCCTGGACGAGCCCGTTCTTCTCCAGCCGCAGCAGGATGGTGTAAACCGTCCCCTCGACGACGTCGGCGAAGCCGAGTTCGTTCAGCCGACGCGTGATGGCGTACCCGTAGGTCTCCTCGCTGCCGATGATTTCAAGCACGCAGCCCTCAAGCGTGCCCTTCAGCATCTCCGTCAGGTCGTCCATCGTGGGTCCTCTTCGGTGCTCCTGGTACTTCGTACTACCAAGTACCACTACACGGTACTACAAAGTAGTGAAGCAATGCCCAGCGAGCGGCGAGTGCCGGCGCCCTTGCTCGCGTCAAGCGGGTGAGCCGGTACCGGGTCGGGCGGCGTGCCAGTCCGGCGGAGGTCCCGGCAGTGATCAGGTCGCCGGCACCCACACGCTTGCGCTCTCGGCTAGCGCCTCAGCTATTCGGTGTTGCTATGTACCGGTAGTCAGTGTTACTTTGTACCGGTAGTTAGCGTCACGAAGTAGCTGAGAGGAGAGGTGTTCCATGGGCAAGCTCGTGACGGAGATGCTCAAGGGAACGCTGGAGGGCATCGTCCTGGCGATCCTGTCCGGCCGGCCCGCTTACGGCTACGAGATCACGGCGTGGCTACGCGATCAGGGCTTTTCCGACATCGCCGAGGGCACCATCTACGCGCTGCTGGTCAGGGTCGAGCAGCGTGGCCTGGTCGACGTGAAGAAGGTCCCGTCCGAGAAGGGGCCGCCGCGCAAGGTGTACTCCCTCAACGCTCAGGGGCGGGAGTACCTCGAAGAGTTCTGGCGGACCTGGAGCTTCCTGGCCGAGAGGCTCGAACAGCTCCGCGAAGGAGGTAACTAGACATGGCCACAGGGACGAACGAGCCGAAGAGCCGCTACCGGCAGTACCTGGAAATTGTCACAGGATCGCTGGAGGACAAGCGCCGCTATCGGCAGTACAAGGCGCGCATCAAGCAGCTTCCCCTCAACTACCGCACGGCGGCCGAGGCGATGGAGCGCTACCTGATGCTCCTCGGGCCGGCGGACGGCGCCGGCGCGATTTCAATGTACGAGGACCTTGCCGATCTGTTCGAACAGAGCGCGGCGGACGGAACCCCGATCCGCGACCTCTTCGGGAAAGACCCCGTGGAGTTCGTGGAGGCGTTCGTGGCCAACTACCCGGTCGGACAGTGGAGAAGCCGGGAGCGGAACCGCTTCACCAGCGCCATCGAGCGCGCCGTCGGCGAAGAGCCCGGAAGAGAAGACAGGACAGTCTGATGACGACACAGCAAGCCCCGGCGATCCATGTGCGAGGCCTGGAGAAGTCGTACAAGGAGCTGCGGGTGCTGCGCGGCGTGGACTTCGCCGTGGCGCGGGGCAGCATCTTCGCCCTGCTCGGCTCGAACGGGGCGGGCAAGACCACGGCCGTGAAGATCCTTTCCACGCTGCTCAAGGCCGACGCGGGCACCGCCAGCGTCAACGGCTTCGACGTCGCCACGCAGGCGGCGGACGTACGGGAGTCCATCAGCCTCACCGGACAGTTCGCCGCCGTCGACGAGATCCTCAGCGGGCGGGAGAACCTCGTGCTGGTCGCCCGGCTGCGACACCTCAAGAACCCGGGCAAGATCGCGGACGAACTGCTCGATCGTTTCTCGCTGACCGACGCGGGCGCCCGGAAGGTGTCGACGTATTCGGGTGGTATGCGCCGCCGCCTCGACATCGCGATGAGCCTCATCGGGGACCCGCCGGTCATCTTCCTCGACGAGCCGACGACCGGGCTCGACCCGCAGGCGCGCATCGAGGTGTGGCAGGCCGTCAGGGAACTCGCCGCCCAGGGTACGACGGTGCTGCTCACAACCCAGTATCTGGACGAGGCCGAACAACTCGCCGACCGGATCGCAATCCTCCACGAGGGCCGGATCCTCGTGAACGGCACCCTCGCCGAGCTCAAGCGGCTGCTCCCGCCCGCCAAGGTCGAGTACGTCGAGAAGCAGCCGACCCTGGAGGACGTCTTCCTCGCGCTCGTCGGTGACAACGGCAAGAACGGCCCTGACCGCAACGTCGGCACGGACGCGTAAGGAACAACGATGACCAAGCATTTCTTCGGCGACACCGCCGTCCTGCTGGGACGATCCCTGCGCCACGTCACGCGTAGCGTGGACACCGTTGTCACGACCGCGGTCATGCCGATCGCCATGATGCTGCTGTTCGTCTACGTGTTCGGCGGCGCGATCAACACAGGTTCGGATTCGTATGTGACCTACCTGCTGCCCGGCATCCTGCTCATCACGGTCGCCTCGGGCATCGCCTACACCGCGTACCGGCTGTTCACGGACATGAAGAGCGGCATCTTCGAGCGATTCCAGTCCATGCCGACCGCGCGGTCGTCGGTGCTGTGGGCGCACGTGCTGACCTCGCTGGTCGCCAATCTGATCTCGCTCGTGGTCGTCGTGCTCGTCGCCCTGCTCATGGGCTTCCGCTCGGGGGCGGGAGCGCAGGCGTGGCTCGCGGTCGCCGGCATCCTGATCCTGTTCACCCTGGCGTTGACGTGGATCGCCGTCATCCCCGGCCTGTCCGCGAAGACCATGGAAGGCGCGAGCGCATTCTCCTACCCGCTCATCTTCCTGCCGTTCCTCAGCTCGGCGTTCGTGCCCACCGACACCATGCCAGGCCTGGTGCGCGCCTTCGCCGAGCACCAGCCGGTGACGTCCATCGTCAACGCCATCCGCGCCCTGTTCACCCAGCAGCCGGTCGGCACCGACATCTGGATCGCCCTGGCCTGGTGTGTCGGCATCCTCATCGTCGCGTACGTCTTCGCCATGAACACTTACCGCCGCAAGATCTCCTAGGCCAGCTCAGCGTGGCGGGTCGTCCTCCCTGACGAGCTGCGGGCCCCATGAAACACGTCCTATCGCGAGACAAGGAAAGGTCATGGCTGAATCTCTCCACACTGTCACGACGATGCCGGCGGCGCGTCAGCCCGGCTGTCCCTTCGACCCGCCCAAGGAGCTGATCCAGGCCCGCGAGCACGGCCCGATCAGCCGCTTCCCCTTCCCCGACGGACACCAGGGCTGGCTGGTCACCGGCTACGACCTGGTCCGGTCCGTCCTGGCCGACTCGCGGTTCAGCTCACGCAAGGAGCTCATGCGCCACCACCCGCTGGTCGACTACGGCGAGATCGAGGTCCCCCCGGCGCCGCCCGGCGAGTTCCTCCTCATGGACGAGCCGCAGCACAGCCGCTATCGCAAACCGCTGATGGGCAAGTTCACCGTACGGCGGATGCGCATGCTCACCGAGCGCGTCGAGCAGGTCACCGCCGACCACCTGGACGCCATGGAGAAGGCCGGCCCGCCGACCGACCTGGTGACCGCCTTCGCCAGGCCCGTCCCCGCCGTCATCATCTGCGAGCTGCTCGGCGTGCCGTACGAGGACCGGGGCTCCTTCCAGGAGCACATCGACAAGTTCCTCGGCGGGGAGACCAGCGACGAAGACCTGATCGCGGCCTACACCGCGGTCCAGAACTACCTCGCGGAGCTGGTGGCCGCCAAGCGTGCCAACCCCACCGACGACGTGCTCGGCGATCTCACCGACAGCGACCTGACCGACGAGGAGCTGCGGGGCATGGCCCTGATCCTGCTGTCGGCCGGGTTCGACACCACCGCCAACATGCTGGCCCTGGGCACCTTCGCGCTGCTGCGAAATCCCGCGCAACTGGCCGCGCTACGCGCCGATCCCGCGCTCACCGACGGGGCCGTGGAGGAGCTGCTGCGGTATCTGAGCGTCGCCAAGACGTTCATGAGAACGGCGCTGGAGGACGTCGAGCTGGGCGGCCACACCATCAAGGCCGGCACAACGCTGATCCTGTCCTACAACACCGCCAACCGCGACCCGGAGCGCTTCACCGACCCCCACGTGCTCGACCTGCGCAGGCAGGACGGCGGGCACCTGGCCTTCGGCCACGGCATCCACCAGTGCCTGGGCCAGCAGCTGGCCCGCGTCGAGATGCGCGTCGCGCTCCCCGCACTGCTCAACCGCTTCCCCACGCTACGGCTGGCCGTGCCGGCCGAGGAGGTCGTGCTGCGCCCGGAGACCGCCGACATCTACGGGGTCAAGAGCCTCCCCGTCACCTGGGACGTGTGACCGAGAGCCGGTGACGCGGCAGTGCCGGGATACCGCGGTGACGGACCCTCGTCCGCATGACGCGGCACGTCACGTGCGCCACGATTCACGGGCGAGCGCCGTCACCCAGTCGGCGCTCCCTCTTGCCGCGGGCGAGTTCGGTGCCCAGGGCGTCCAGGCGCTGGTTCCAGAAGCGGCGGAAGTGGTCGAGCCAGGTGTCGACCTCGCGCAGCGGCGCGGGGTCGACGGCGTACAGGCGCCGGGTGCCCTCGGCCCGGACCGTCGCGAAGCCGCTGTCCCGCAGCACGCGCAGGTGCTGGGACACCCCCGGCTGGGAGATCCCGAACTCCTCCTGCACGATCGCGCCGATCTCCCCGGCGGAGCGCTCGCCCTCGGCGAGCAGCTCCAGGATGCGGCGGCGCACCGGATCGCCGAGGACGTCGAACGCGTGCATGCCGCAAGGCTCGCAGCTCACGCTTATATAGGTCAATTTGCGGCGGCCGGGCGGCTCTCGCCTGCTCGGGCAGGCTGAGCGTACGGCCGGCCACGGCGGGGATGGCGGGGACGGCGAAGCGCGCCGGGATCACCGGCGCGCTTCGGGACCGTCGTCCGTCAGGAAGAGGCGGAGGCGGAGGCGTCCGCGGTGTACATCGGGTAGCCGTATCCGACGACCTGCCAGGTGGGGCGGGTGCGGGCCTCGACGGCGCCGCCGTCGCCGGTGTTGCCCTCGATGGTCCGGATCGTGCCGTCGCCGTTGTCCTTGACGACGAAACCGACGTGCTGGACGTCGTCGATGTTCTTGCTGCCGTTCCAGTTGAAGAACACCACCGCGCCCGGCTTGGGCGTACGGCCCCAGCGGCTGTGGTCGGCGAACCAGTGAGCGTGCTCCACGGTGTAGGCGTCGGAGCCCATGACCGGGCCGATGCCGAGCTGCTGGCCCACCCAGGAGACGAACATGTCGCACCAGGCCGCGTTGAGGTAGCCCTTGAGCGTGCCGCCGTCGCGGGCGAGGGTCTCGCGGGCGCGGGGCGTGGTCATGTACCACTGCTGGAACTTGGTCCCGCCGCCGTAGGCGTTCTCGCTGATCCCGATCTGGCTCCTGGCCAGGTTCAGCACGTCGTCCGCGCTGACCTTGGGCAGCGTGGAGGCGATCTCGGACATGGACTTCGCGGCCGCCGGGCCCTTGCCGGTGGCCGGGTTGTCCGCGTGCGCTGCCGGCGCTGAGATCAGCACGGCCGAGGCGAGAGCCCCGCCCGCGAGGGCAGCGCGAAGACAGGTGTTGAGGACGTGCATGTGGGGCGAACTCCCTTACTTCCATGCCGCCTACCGGGTTAGCTGACGGGTTCGGGCTGGAAGTCGCCCTACGGCACGCATGCCGATTCACCCCAGGAGAGGTGGGTCCCCGGCTCCGCGCGGACGCGGACTCGGCGGCCGGGCGGCAGGCCGGAATGGGCCGGCCGCGTCGGTCTGAGGTGGGCTTCTTGACCATTGAGATGAGCAAGTACGCCCTGAGCTGCCTAAAACGTAATAGACCAGGTCAAACCGGTCAAGTTAGAACAACTGAGATTTTACTGGTCGGTAGGCGGCAAACCCGGCGAGGGCGGGTAACCGGGGCCGCTCGGGTTCGCCGTCAGCGCAAACCCGGGCTCACCCGGGCAGGCGCACGGTCACCGCCAGGCCGCCTTCCGGCCGGGGGAGCGCCTCCACCCCGCCGCCGTGCGCCACGGCGATGGCCCGGACGATGGACAGGCCCAGCCCCGCCCCCCGGGCGGAGCGGACGCGGTCGCCGCCGAGCCGGCGGAACGGCTCGAACAGGTCGTCCACCTCGTACGGCGGGACCAGGGGCCCGGTGTTCTCCACCGTCACGCTCACCCCGGCCTCGTCCTCCCGCAGCCGGACCCAGACCTCTCCGTCACGCACGTTGTACTTGATCGCGTTCTCCAGCAGGTTGACCAGGCAGCGTTCGAGGAACAGCGGGTCGCCGTGCACGACCGCCGGGGACAGGTCCTCGTGGACGACCACCTTCCTGCGGCGCGGCTGCAGGTCGATCTGCTCCATCGCCATACGGACGATCTGCCGCAGGTCGACCGGCTTGCGGGCGCTCAGCTCCTGCTCCGACTGCGCCAGCATGAGCAGTCCCTCGATCAGCCGCTCATACCTCGCGTTGGTGCCGAGCAGCGCGCGGGCCAGCGCCTTGAGGTCCTCCGACGCCGCGGGCTCCTCCAGCGACACCTCCAGGACCGTACGGTTGACCGCCAGCGGGGTGCGCAGCTCGTGAGAGGCGTTGGCGATGAACCGGCGCTGGGCGTCGAACACCCGGTGCAGCCGGTCGAGCATCGCGTCGAAGGTGTCGGCGAGGCGCTTGACCTCGTCCTGCGGCCCGCGCAGGGCGATCCGCTCGTGCAGCGTGCTCTCCGACAGCCGCTGCGCGGTCTCGGTCACCCGGTCCAGCGGGCGCAGCGCGCGGTCGGCCACCAGGTAGCCCAGCACCACGGCGACGGCCCCGACGAGGATCATGACCATCACCGACGAGCGGAGCACGTCGGTCAGCACGTCGGCCGCGCCCTGCTCGACGTCGGTGCGCACCCGCTGCGCGAGGATGTCGCTGTCGGGCAGCCTGCCCCCCAACACGGCATCGGGGGTGCCGGTCACCTTCGACGCCACCGCCACCACGAACCGCTGGTTGAGCGCCCGCGCGGTCAGCAGGTGGGTGAACCACAGCAGCACCGACCCCGCCAGGAAGAACAGCCCGCCGTACAGCAGGGTGAGCCGCATCCGCAGGCCGAGCCTGCCCCACAAGGACAGGACGCGGATCACAGCCGATACCCCCGGCCCGGCACGTTCTCGATCACCGGGGGCTCGCCAAGTTTGCGGCGCAGCGAGGTGATCGTGACGCGCAGCACGCCCGTGCCGGCGTCGGCGTGCTCGTCCCACACGTTCGCCCGCAGCCGGGCCGAGGTCACCAGCCCTCCGCTGGCGCGCATGAGTTCGTGCAGCACGTCGAACTCCTTGCGGCCCAGCGCCACCTGCCGCCCGTCCCGCACCACCGTACGGCGGGCCGGGTCGAGCCGGATCCCGGCCCGCTCGATCACCGCAGGCATCGCCCGGGGCGAGCGCCGGGCCAGCGCCCGGATCCGGGCCACCAGCTCGGCGAACGCGAACGGCTTGACCAGGTAGTCGTCGGCGCCCAGGGACAGGCCCCCGACCCGGTCGCGCACCCGCCCGGCCGCCGTCAGCATGAGGATGCGGCTCGCCCCACTGGCCGTGACCAGTTCCCGGCACACCTCGTCGCCGTGCACCTCGGGCAGGTCGCGGTCGAGCACGACCACGTCGTAGTCGACGTAGGCGGCCAGCTCGAGCGCCTCCTGACCGTCGTAGGCCACGTCCACCGCGATGGCGTGCAGCCGCAGCCCCCGGGCGACGGCCTCGGCCAGCTGTTCCTCGTCCTCGACCACGAGCACCCGCATCCCAACCTCCCGCTCGCCTCCGAGAGTGGCGCAGGGGGTGTTAGCCGCGGATAAGCGGAGATCGCTTATCCGCGTTTAGCACCGCCTCCGCTGGAGTTGGGCCCCGTCCCGGGCGAACGCCCTGGATGAGAAGGAGCGACAGAGGAGGAACGACTCATGCGCTTACGACCTTTGCGTGCCCTGGGTCCGGCACTCGGGCTCACATTGGGGCTCACATTGGGGCTCGCACTGGCACTGGCCGGCTGCGGCGCGGCCCCCGCGGACGACGGGATCGCCAGCGCGGGCGGCGCCACGTCGGGCACCGTGTCAGGCGCCGGGACCGGCGCCACGGCCAGGCCGTCGGCCTCGGCCACGGTGGACCGCCAGGAGGCCCAGCTCAAGTTCGCGCAGTGCATGCGCGAGCACGGCGTGGACGTGCCCGACCCCGGCCCCGACGGCCGCGTCCGCATCATGGGCAAGAAGGGCGACGAGGCCTCGATGCAGAAGGCCATGCAGGCCTGCCAGCACTTCATGAAGGACGCGGTCGGCGACAAGCTCGGCGGCGACGACCCCGAGGCGCGCGACCGGATGGTCAAGTTCGCCCAGTGCATGCGCGAGCACGGCATCGACATCTCCGATCCGGCCCCCGGACAGGGGATCCAGGTCAAGCTCAAGCCGGGCCAGGAGAAGGCGATGGAAGAGGCGCAGAAGGCCTGCGAGGAGAACGCGCCGGGGAGGAAGCCGTGAGGAGGGGCCTCGTGATCGCGGGCGCGGGCGTCCTCGCCCTGGCCGCCGCGGGAACGGCCGTCGCCGTCGCGGGCGGCGACGGCGCCGGCGCGGCCGAGCCGTCCCCGCCCCCGGTGCCCGCCACCGCGTCGATCACCCGCCAGGACCTGGTCGACACCAAGACCGTGGAGGGGTCATTGACCTACTCCGGCGAGCGGCAGGTGACCACCGACGCCTCCGGCACCGTGACCTGGGTGCCCGCCGAGGGCGCGGTCGTCCGGCGCGGCCGCCCGCTGCTCAGAGTGGACCGCAGGCCGGTGGTCCTCATGTACGGCTCGCTGCCGATGTACCGCCCGCTGCGGCAGGGCGTCGACGACGGCCCGGACGTCGAGCAGCTCGAACGCAACCTCAAGGTCCTCGGCTACGGCGACGACCTGACCGTGGACCACCACTTCAGCTACGCCACCTACCTGGCCGTCAAGGAATGGCAGGACGACGCCGGGCTGCCCGAGACCGGGCAGGTGGACGCCTCCCAGGTGGTCTTCCTGCCCGCCGCCGCCCGGGTGACCGACGCCAAGGTCGAGGTCGGCGACAGGACCACCCCCGGTCGTCCGGCCCTCACCGTGTCGGGCGTACGGCGGCTGGTGCACGTGGACCTGTCCACCGACGACCAGTCGCTGGCCAGGAAGGGCGCCAAGGTCACCGTGGAACTGCCCGGCGGCGAGCGGGTCACCGGGAAGATCACCTCGGTCGGCACGGTGGCCCAGGCCGTCCCGTCCGGGCAGGGCCAGGACGAGGGCAGCACCATCGACGTCGACATCACCCTGAGCAAGACCCCGAAGACCCGCCTCGACAAGGCCCCGGTCGAGGTGGAGCTGGTCAGCGACCGGCGCGAGAACGTGCTGGCCGTGCCCGTGGAGGCGCTGCTGGCCCTGCGGGAGGGCGGCTTCGGCGTCGAGGTGGTCGAGGGCCCCTCCACCCGCGTGGTCCCGGTGGAGCTCGGCGCCTTCGGCAGCGGCATGGTCGAGATCACCGGCGCCGGGCTCGCCGAGGGCATGAAGGTCGGGGTGCCCGCCACATGAGCATCCCGCAGCCCGAGCAGCCCTACGTGGTGGAGCTGCGCGAGGTGACCAAGGAGTACGGCGGCGGCGTGCGGGCCCTGCGCGGGGTGGACCTGCTGGTCGAACGCGGCGAACTGGTCGCCATCGCCGGGCCGTCCGGCTCCGGCAAGTCGACCCTGCTGCACCTGATCGGGACCCTGGACCGGCCCACCACGGGCATAGTGCGGATCGCCGGGCACGACGTGGCCGGGCTTTCCGACCGGGAGCTGTCCGCGCTGCGCGCCCGCCACCTGGGCTTCGTCTTCCAGCAGTTCCACCTCGCGCCCGGGGTGAGCGCGCTGGACAACGTCGCCGACGGCCTGCTGTACACCGGCACGCCGCTGCGGATGCGGCGGGAACGCGCCGCCGCCGCGCTGGAGCGGGTGGGCCTCGGCCACCGGCTGGGCCACCGCCCCAACCAGCTGTCCGGCGGCGAGCAGCAGCGGGTGGCGGTGGCCCGCGCCGTGGCGGGCGACCCGCCGCTGCTGCTGGCCGACGAGCCGACCGGCAACCTGGACTCGGCGGCCGGCGCGGAGGTGCTGGGGGTCCTGCGCGACCTGCACGCCGCCGGCACCACGATCGCGGTCATCACCCACGACCCCGAGATCGCCGAATGGTGCCCCCGGCAGGTGCGTGTACGCGACGGCCTCGTCGTCGCCGACGCGGGGGCGGGCACCGGACGCCGCCCTCCCGGGCCCAACCCCAAGACGGCGCCGGATGCCGAAACGGCGGGGTCTGCGAAGGGAGCACCACGATGACCCGTCAGCGGCTGACCCCCGCCAGGCTCGGGCCGTCCGACGTCCTGCGGACCGGCGCGGCCGGGCTGCGCACCCGCCCCGCGCGGGTGGTCCTGTCCGCGCTCGGCATCGCCATCGGCATCGCCACCATGATCGCGGTGCTGGGCATCTCGTCCTCCTCCCGCGAGCAGTTGCTGCGCCAACTCGACCGGCTCGGCACCAACCTGCTCACCGTCGCGCCGGGGCAGACGATGTTCGGCGAGGAGGCCAAGCTGCCCGTGGAGGCGCTCGGCATGGTCCGGCGCATCGGACCGGTCCGCACGGCCTCGGCCACCGGCACGATCGACACCACGATCCGCCGCACCGACCGCATCCCCAAGGCCGTGACCGGCGGCATCGCCGTCCAGGCCGCGACCGCCGACCTGCTCACCACCCTGGAGGGCCGGGCCGTCAAGGGCGCCTGGCTCAACGCCGCCACCGAGGCGCGGCCCGCCGTCGTACTGGGCGCCAAGGCCGCCGAACGGCTCGGCATCACCAGGATCGGCGTACAGGTCTGGATGGGCGAACGGTGGTTCACCGTCGTCGGCGTCCTGGGCCCGATGCCGCTCGCCCCGGAGATCGAACGCTCGGCGCTCGTCGGGTTCCCGGCCGCCGAGAAGTACCTGGGCTTCGACGGCCACCCGACGACGATCTACGAGCGGTCCGCCGAGGAGTCGGTGGAGGCCGTGCGGGCCGTGCTGCCGCGCACGGTCAACCCGGAGAACCCGGAGGAGGTCACGGTCAGCAGGCCCTCCGACGCGCTGGCGGCCCGGGCGGCGGCCGCGAGCGCGTTCACCAACCTGCTGCTCGGCCTCGGTGCGGTCGCGCTGCTGGTCGGCGGGGTCGGCGTGGCCAACACGATGGTGATCTCGGTGCTGGAGCGGCGCAAGGAGATCGGCCTGCGCCGCTCGCTGGGCGCCACCCGCGGGCAGGTGCGCCTGCAGTTCCTCGCGGAGTCGCTGCTGCTGTCGGCGCTCGGCGGGATCGCGGGCGCGGCGCTGGGCGGCCTGGCCACCGTCGGCTACGCGCTGTCGCGCGACTGGCCGCCGGTGGTCCCGGCCTGGGCGTTCGCGGGCGCCGTCGGCGCCACGCTCGTCATCGGCACCCTCGCCGGCCTCTATCCGGCGATGCGTGCGGCCCGCCTGTCGCCGACGGTCGCGCTGGCCACCGCCTGACCGGTCATCTGACGGGTCGCCTGGCCGGTCACCGCCAGCCGGCCGGGTCGACGCCGCCCGGCACCGGGGCCGCCGGGTCGTACGGCTCACGGGTGAAGATGAACGTGTTGAGGTCCAGGTGGGTCGCCCCGCCGGGGGAGCGGACCACCCGCAGAGTCTCCCCGGCGTAGTAGCCGTCGAGCCCGGTCCAGGTGCCGTCGGCCTGGGAGACGAACCGGGAGGCACGGCCCTGCCCGTTCACCGGGGTCAGCGACAGGCCGCGCTGCGGCAGGACCCGCAGCACGTACGGCGTCGGCCCCCAATACCAGGGCCCGGTCAGCGCGAGCAGGTCCTCGTCCACCGGGGAGGGCGACCACTCGGCGGGCAGCGGCGGTTCGTGCTCGGCCAGGATGTCCAGCAGGGCGGTGTCGAGGTTGCGCATGCCCGAGGTGGTGTTGGCCATCCACAGCACGGCCACGCCGTCGGCGGGGTCGGCCCACACGGTGGCGAGGAAGCCGGGCATCGAGCCGGTGTGGCCGGCCAGCCGCCGCGGGCCGCCGGGCCCGGTGTGCCGGGTGAGCTGGAGGCCGAGCCCGTAGCCGCGAATCCACACGTCGCCGTCCTCCACGACGGCCGGCTCGCGCATCTCGGCGACCGTGGCCGGGCGCAGCACCTCACCGGTGTCGCCGCCGATGAAGGCCGCCCAGCGGGCCAGGTCGGCGGCCGTGGACCACATCTGCCCGGCGGGGGCCATGGCGCCGTGGTCGTTTTCCGGCTCCGGCAGCAGCGCGTCGGCCCAGGGGTGCACGGCGTACCCGGTGGCGTGCGGCGCACGGGGGCGCGGGGTGGTGTCGCGCATGCCGAGCGGCTCCAGGACCTCCTCGCGTACGGCCTCGTCCCACGGCACCGACCGCTTGCGAGCGACCAGCTCGCCGAGCAGGGCGAACCCGAGGTTGGAGTAGTGGTAGCGGCGGCCGGGCCGGTGCCGGGCGGACTCGGGGCCGAGCGCGGCGACCAGGTCGCCCGCCGGCACGCCCGGGGTGCGCTCCCACCACTGGCCGGGCGACTCGGCGGTCAGCCCGCCGCTGTGGGACAGCAGCTGGGCGACCGTGACGTCGCCCAGCGGCGTGCCGGGCACGTGCTTGTCCAGTGGGTCGAGCAGGTCGAGCCGGCCCTCGTCACGCAGCCGCATGACGACGGTCGCCACGAGGGTCTTGGTGATGGACCCGATGCGGTACTGGGTGTCCCGGGTGGGCGGCTCCCCGCCGACCCGGCCGCGCGCCCCGAACCAGGCGATCTCGCCGCCCCGCACGATCGCCGCCACCAGCGACGGCACCCGTGCCTCCGCCTGCTCGGCCGCCAGCCTGCGCAGCAGTGCGCGGGCCGTTCCCTCCAGCACCATTCCGGTCGTCCCCTTTCCGTGATCCGCACCAGGCTAGCGCCCCACCGCCCGCGCGGCCCCGGAGTCGGCCCAGGCCACTCCTCGTCTCGGGGACGCGGTGCCGGTAAGCGGAAGCCGGCCGATTACGGCTTTCCTCTCATCTGCTCAGCCATTGATCGATCTCGGCGCCGATCCGCGCTTTCACCGCTGCGGGAGCGAAGCTGCCCTCGACCGAGGCGCGGGCCAGGTTCGCCAGCTCGGCGTCGCCGCACCCGAAGATCTCCCGGGCGCGCTGGTATTCCGCCGCCAGCGACGTCTCTCCGTCCGTGTTCAGGGTGACCATCAGACCGGCCTCGACCAGGCGCGGCAGCGGGTGCTCCGCCAGCGACGGGACCAGCCCGAGCAGGACGTTCGAGGAGGGGCAGACCTCCAGCGGCACGCGGCGTCTCCGCAGCTCGGCCACCAGGTCCGGATCCTCCAGCACGCGGATGCCGTGGCCGATCCGCTCCGCGTGCCCCACCGTCAAGGCCTCCCAGACGCTGGCCGGGCCTGCCGTCTCCCCGGCGTGGTGCACCAGGTGCAGCCCCGCCTCGCGGGCGGCCTGGAGCACCTCGGCGAACGGCGCCGCCGGGTAGGACTCGTCTCCCGCCAGGCCGATGGCGATCACCTGCGGGTGCCGGGCGGCCAGTTTGAGGCTGCGCCACAGCCGCTCGACCGAGCGACGGCGGGAGTGATCCAGGATCACCCGCGTCTGGATGCCGTACCGCTCCGTGCCCGCGGCGAGCCCCTCCGCCACCGCCTCCAGCGGCATGTCCGGATCCCCGAGACGCTCGCCGTGACTCGCCGCGGTGAAGGTGACCTCCGCGTAGCGGACGCCCTGGGCCGCCTCGTCCTGGCAGAACTCCTCGGCGATACGACGGAAGTGCCCGTAGTCGCGCAGCAGCGCGCGCACTGTGGCCCGTTGGTCGGCGAACTCCCTGAAATCGGTGAACGGCCGGTCCTGGACGGGCGGCTCGCCTCCCAGCTCGCGGATCGTGGCGGGACGGACGGTGCTTTCCAGGTGGGTGTGCAGGTGAGCCTTGGGCAACAGGCGGAGATCTCTCACGGCAGAACCCTAAGCAGTGGGCGCCCGCGCTACGGACATGATTTCGACGTGCGGCAACGGCGACCACGCACGGCTGGATCCTCACAGGAGGAACGGCAGCGCCCGCTCGGCCACGACCGGGCCCGATTTGGGTTCCGTCGGCGACAGATGGTTGAGGGCGTCGATGGTTTCGAGGGTGGCGTCGGGAAGGGTCTCGCGCAGCATGGCGAACTCCGCTCGGTGCTCGGGCTTGGAGCGTCCGCCGATGAGGAGCAGCACCGGGGCGGTCACGTCCGCGAACTCCGTGAGCCGGCCATGCTGGGCGGCGATCTGCTCGTGCTCGGCCAGGCATGCCCACAGGAGGGACCGCATGCGCTCCCAACTCGGCCCGCGCAACACCAGGCGCATCACCGTGCGCAGATACCAGTGTGGCAGTTTGGTCATGAGAGCCGGCGCGCCGCCGGAACCTCGGACGAAGTGGACGAACGCGCCGTAATGGTCGCCCGCGGCCAGCCGTTCCCGGAACGGGGCCATCCAGCCGGTCGGGACGGGGGAGCAGGGCACGCCGGGCTCGTAGACCGCGATGCGGTCGAACAGCGGGAACGAGCGCGCGGTCTCGAGGATGACGAGCCCGCCGTAGCTGTGCCCGAACGCCAGCCGCGCCCCGGTCGCGGCCTGGACGGCCCGCAGGTCCTCCACCTCCTTGTCCAGGGAGTACTCGGATCCCTGGGGGCCGCTGGCGCCGCGTCCGCGCCGGTCGACGACATGCACCGTGAACGAGCGGGCCAAAGTGGCGGCCAGTGGCAGGTAGTCCTCCGAGGTTCGCAGCGTGCCGCCGACCACGATGAGATCCGGCCCGGCGCCCATCGTCCGATAACCGATCGCCGTGCCGTCGGCCGACCGGACCGTGCCCTGGTGTAAGGACGGGATCTCGATGTTCCGGGTCACTTGCCCGCCTCCCGCTCCAGCCGGTCGAACGTCGTCAGCAGCCGCGCGGTGTGCTCGGCGTACTCGGCGTACGGCACGCCGCTTGCCGCCACGACCGCCGCCAGCCGGTCCTCGAACTCCTGCCGGATCGAAGCCACCCGCCTCTTTCCCTCGTCGGTGAGGCTCAGCCGCCGGCGGTTGCCTCCGGCGGGGTCGGGCTGGACGTCGAGAAGACCGTCGGCGGCGAGGACGGCCGTCATGCGGCTCACCGACGGCTCGGTCACGCCGAGGTATTCGGCGAGGGTCCGCTGCGTCGAGGCCCCCAGTTCTCCCACCAGGGTCAGCGCCAGGAAGCGGCTGTAGGAGATGTCGTGCTCCGCCCGGAGAATCCGGTCGGCGGCCCGGTCCAGCCGGGCGGTCAGCACGTGCAGGTTGAGGCTGAGGTTCCGTTCCATGCCTCATAACTTAGCACGCTAACTTAGCCTAGGCAATTTGTAGTCATCCATAACAATTCGTGACGGATCGACGGCGACCCGAGGAGGTGCTCAAGGCCAAGGCCTGCGCCACCGGCAATCACGACCTGCACTGGCAGATCCGCACCGGGTGCTGCCGGTCGCGGCCGCTAGTCGCGCCGCCAGGCGGGGTTCAGCCGGATCTCGATGTCGTCACACATCGTCTCCGGCGCCGGCACGGCGGTTACGCGGACCCCTATCGGACGGCCGGTGCCGGACTCGACGAACGACAGGGGTGGGCGGCCTTCCTGTAGGTATTTGTCGCCCCACTGCATCAGCGACAGAAACACCGGCAGCAGGTCCTCACCGGCCTCGGTCAGCCGGTACTCGTCTCGGGCCCGGCTCCCCGGCTCCCGGTAGACAACGGACGCGACGATACCCGCGGCTTTCAGCTGTTTGAGTGCCCGCGACACCGCGGGCGCCGATGCCCCGATCCGCGCCACGAAGTCGTCAAACCTGGTTGTGCCGTAAAAGCATTCGCGGACCACCAGGAACACCGTCTTGGTGCTGAGCAGATCAAGCACCCGTCCCGCTGAGCATCCGTCGCCGATCGACCACGCATCCCGGTCGCGCAGCCGCTCCTCGAACTCCATCGCCATCCCGCCAGTGTAACTAACGATTGCGTTATCCAGCCTGGCATGCTTCAATCGTCTCACTAACGGGATCGTTACTCAGGTGGAGATGCTGTGGTTGCGGTAGCGGGCAGGGTGGTTGTGGTGACCGGGGGCCGACGTGGACTCGGTGCGGCGCTGGTCGACGAGGTGCTGGCGCGCGGGGCGCGAAAGGTGTACTCGACCGCACGCTCGGCGTACGCCGACGACCGGCCAGAGGTGGTCACCGCCGAGCTGGAGGTCCGCTCGGCGGCGTCGGTCGCGGCCCTCGCGGAGGTCGCCACCGACGTCGAGATCGTGTTCAACAACGCCGGAATCCTGCTGCCGGCTCCACTGCTGACAGGTGACCTCGAACGCGCCACCGTGACGTTCGACGTCAACGTCTTCGGGCCGCTGCGGGTGGCACGGGCGTTCGCGCCGATCCTGGCCGCGAACGGTGGCGGCGCATTGGTGAACATGCACTCCGTGCTGTCCTGGCTGGCCGGCAGCGGCGCCTACGGGGCGTCCAAGGCGGCGGCGTGGTCGGTCACGAACTCGCTCCGGCTCGAACTGGCGCGCCAGAACACCCAGGTCGTCGGCGTACACGCAGGGTTCATCGACACCGAAATGGTCTCCGCCATCGAGCTGCCGAAGGCGACGCCGGCCGAGGTGGCCGCGCGGATCGTCGACGGCCTTGAGGCCGGAGCCACGGAGGTGCTCGCCGACGACGTCACCGTCGCCGCCAAGGCGGCGCTGTCCGGCCCCGTGGAACGCCTGACCATCTCGGCCGCCCGTTGACATCGCGTCCCGACACTTGAGGGAGTACGGAACCGCCATGCCACTGTGGACCATTCATCACACGCCCGGAATCTTCACCGACGAGGAAAAGCACCAACTCGCCTCCCGCATCGCCGACCACTACGAACAGATCGGGCTGCCCCGGTTCTACGTGGTCACGCTGTTCCACCAGACCCGGCCCGAGGATTTCTACGTCGGCGGGGAGCCCACCCCGGCCGGGGTCCGCGTCGTCATCGACCACATCGCCCGCCGCAACCCCGATCGGGAGAGCCGGCGCCGGACCGCCCAGTGGATCAAGGGCATGCTGCAGCCCCACCTCGAACGGAACGCAGGGCTGCACTGGGAGTTCCACGTCGACGAGACCAGCGACGACCTCTGGATGATCAACGGGATCGCGCCGCCCCCGGCGGGCTCCGACGCCGAGAAGCTCTGGGCCGAGAGCAACTCGGCATTCCCCTACTGACCACCGCCTTCGGAACAGACGAGCCGCGCCGTAGCTCGGCATCTACCGGGTCTGCTCACGGCACCACCACGCGGTGCGCCTGTCAGGGATTCACCGGGATTCGATCCGGCCCAGCGGATCGGCGGCCTCCGCCAGGGCGGCGCGTGCCGCCGGCCAGACGGAATCACCGAGGCCGAGCGCGGTGCGAAGGTAGGCCCAGGTGAGCCGCCGGATCAGGGCGACTCGTCCGGGGTTCTCGTCCGTGGTCTCCGTGACGTTGTATCCGGAGATCCCGCCGAGCGAGTGTTCCGCCCCGAACAGCGTGAGCAGGCTCTTTCCGCCCGGGCTCGAGAAGTACGCGTCGGTGAACCAGTCCGGCCCCCGGACGGACAGCAGGGACTGGTCGTGGTCTCCCGCGACCACGAGGGCCGGTGTGGTCATCTCCGCGAAGCCCGGGTTCATGAACGGGAAGTGCTCGGCGGCGAACGGAGTCAGGTCCGCTCCGCCCCTGCCGGGGAGGGCGAGCAGCACACCCGCTCTGATCCGCGGGTCGGACATGTCCTCTCCCGGCTCGCCCTCGGAGTCGAGGACGCGTGCGCCCAGGAGCATGCTCGCCGTCTGGGCGCCCCAGGAGTGTCCGGCCACTGCGATGCGGCCTCGGTCGAGACGCCCGCCGAGGCCGGGAACGGAATCCTCGATGAGCTCCAGCCCGTCGAGGACGCGCTTCAGGTCATCGACGCGGTGACGCCAGATCAGCGGCGTACGGGGGTCGTCGGGGGGAAGGTTCAGCGTCCTCGAGTCGAGATGGGTTGGCTGGATCACCACGAAGCCGTGGGCGGTCCAGAAGTCGGCCAGCGGGCCGTAGCCGTCCATCGACTCCCCGAAGCCGTGTGAGAAGACGATGACCGGCAGTCTCCGCCCGTTCGCCGGCGCGGACACGCGTACGCGCAGGTCCTCGCCACGGCCGGGGGCCGGCAGCACCACCGGCTTGACCGAGATGACCGGACTGGGCGCGCTGACGGCCAGGTCCGGAACCGCCAGGGTTGCTTCGCTCATGGGTTGGTCTTCCTCTCAGTTGTTTCGCGAGGTGATGAGTTCGTCGGCGACCCATCGGGCGACGCCGGCGGGGTAGGGCGCCGTCGGCAGCCCGAGGACGATGTGCCGGAACCCCGCGTCGATCGCCTCTTCGATCGCGTCCCGGGTGAGGCCTGGCCGGTCGTAGGAGACGGGCAGATGGATCGAGCGGGTGATGGACGCGGGGTCGCGGCCGATCTCGGCGCAGTAGTGGTCGAGCAGTGCACTGCGGCGGACGACGTCGTCGATGTCGCCGCCGGGGATGTTCCACAGGTCGGCGTGTTCGGCGACCACGCGCAGCGTCGGGGACGAGCGTCCGCCGATGAGGATCGGCGGATGGGGGCGCTGGACCGGCTTGGGGTTGCAGAACGCTCCGGTGAGCCGGACGTAGGTGCCGTGGAAGTCGAACGGTTCGGCCTCGGTCCACAACCGCCGGATCACCGTGCAGGCTTCGGCGAGGCTTCCCACGGCGTGCGCGGCGTCGTGGAAGGGCAGGCCGTGCGCCTCGTACTCACGCCGGGCCAGGGGGTGGCCGGGCCGTGAGCCGGCGCCGATGCCGAAGTCGAGCCGTCCGCCGCTGATGTGGTCGACGGTCGCCGCGATCTTGGCCAGCATCGCGGGCGGCCGGAACCGGTTGCTGGTCACCATCACGCCGAGCCGCAGCCGCCGGGTCTGCGCGGCGAGGGCCGCGAGCAGGGTCCAGCCTTCGTGGGCCGGCCCGTCCGGGTCGCCGCCGATCGGCATGAGGTGATCGAACAGCCACGCGTGCTCGATCTCCGGGATCGTGTCCGCCTCGCGCCAGACCCGCAGGACGTCGTGATAGCCGACCTGTTGCGGGGCGGTCATGATCCCGAAACTGGGACGGAGGGTGTGCGGCATTGGGTCGTCGGTCCTTTCGAATACCGGCAGCGCCGGAGCGGAGTGCGCCACCGGCGTTCGAGCGGGAGGGGATGCGGGAAGCGTGATGACCAGGCATGGCTTGGTCGCCGGCCCCCTGCTCTGGCATCATGAGCAACCGGGACCGTGTTCCGTTTTCGACGATACGGAACCATGTCCCGTTTAGCAAGTCCGGTAGCGGAGGGAGCCGCGCGATGAACGACAGCGATGGGGGCGCGGGGAGTGCGGCCCGGCCCAAACGGGCGGACGCACGGCGCAACGAGAAGACCCTGCTCGACGCGGCCGCCGCGGTCTTCGTCGCCTCGGGCGTGGAAGCGCCGGTACGCGACATCGCGGCCAAGGCCGGCGTCGGGACGGCCACGATCTACCGCCACTTCCCGACGCGAGCGGACCTCATCATCGCCGTCTACCGGCACCAGGTCGAGGCCTGCGCCGAGGCCGGTTCGGCCCTGCTAATGTCCAGCTCGACCCCTTACGTCGCTTTGGAGCGATGGATCGGCCTGTTCGTCGACTTCCTGGTCACCAAGCACGGGCTCGCCGCCGTGCTGCGGTCCGACGACGCCGGCTTCGACGCCCTGCACGCCTACTTCCTCGACCGGCTCGTGCCCGTGTGCACCCGGCTGCTCGACGCCGCGGCCGCCGCCGGGGAGATCCGCTCCGACATCCCGGCCATCGCGCTCATGCGCGGCGTCGGAAACCTCTGCATCGGCGCGGAAAACGACCCCCACTACGACGCGCGCAGGCTGGCCGGACTCCTCATCGCAGGACTGCGCCTGCAGCCGGCCACGCGCGCGGAGTAGGGTGGCCCGCGCCGTGGCCCCAGACGACGGCATGGATATCGGGGGCCGGATGAACCGGGCTTGTGTGGCCCTCAGCGGCAAGCCTGTCGTCCGTGCGTCGATGCAGACAACGCCTCGCCGGCCGAACTCGGGAAGTCGATCGGAGCCAGCACCCGCACCCTCAGCCGGCTGTTCCGCAACGAACTAGGCATGACCTTCTACGAATGGCGCACGCAGCTACGCATCTACCACGCTCTCGTGCTCCTCGCCGGCGGACACGACACCATCCAGACCGCCTACGCCTGCGGATGGGCCAACCCCAGCAGCTTCATCGCGGCGTTCACCAACATCATCGGAACGACCCCGGGCCGCTACCGAACCAGTCGCCAGACCACCGCCCGCGCATCTCAACTCCCGACGGTGGTCAAGTCCTCGGAGTGATTCGCGCTCGCACCCGGGCCGACGTGGTGCGCGATCGCGCAGGAGATGACCCCCGTGTGCCTCGCGATTCCCGCACAACTACAGCGGCGGCACCAACCATCGTCTTGACCACGCGACGAGCCAGGACCGCACGACCACGCGCGAAGCGGTCCCGCGACGACCGAACCGAGACTCTTCCTGCCCGCACTGGCACTACCCGGGAGCCGCACCCGGTGTGGGGGCCACGCGCTCGAGCTTGGTCCAGCCCGTCCAGCCTCGCTGCTTCAGCAGCTCGATCAGCCGACGCGCCGGCGGCACAGTGTCGAACGCCAGCGAGTCCATCAGCCTGACAAGCGGTGACTCCATATCGGTGTCGTCGACATAGTCCTCGCCCCGCTCGTCGGCCATACACGTGATGTAGCCGGCCAGCTTGTCGGCCAGCTCGACCAGCCGCGGGTCGTCGTCGGCCCGGTCGAGAGCCTGGCTCAGGGTGAGGTAGAAGCCGACGAGCCGCGGGTCGTCGATCTGCTCCCGCTTGCGTGCGATCCACTCCGGGACTCGCGCGGGTGAGTGCGCGGCCAGCGGGATCCAGCCGTCACGCTCGGCCCGGACGATCCGCTCGTCGACCCCGATCGCCCGCAGCCGGTCGAGATACTCGACCACCTCCAGGGGCAGCGCCAGGCTGTCTCCGGAGGCGAGCCGGGCGATTCGCTCGCGGTGCCGCTGCCGCTCCCGGATCTCCGCCTGCAGCCGCCTGTCGATGTCCGCGACCGCCGCGGTGAACTCCTCCTCGCCGGCTCGCAGCAGCCCCCGCACCCGCGCCAGCGGAACCCCGGCCTCGGCGAGCGTTCGGATTTTGATCACCTCGATCACGGCGCCGGCGTCGTATCTGCGGTAGCCGGAGTGGTCACGCTCGGGCTCCGACAGCAGCCCCTTGGCGTGGTAGTGCCGCACCGCGCGCACCGTCACTCCGGCGTACGATGCCAGCTCACCGATGGTCAGCATCAGATCAGTCTCCAGGAGTCGCTCAACATGTCGCCCGACCGGCTGGGCCTGGTGCACCATAGATGATCTGGGCGATCTCCGGGGCATGAGTGAAGACCAGCTGGTGGTCGGCGTCGAGCCAGGTGGTGGCGATGCGCGGATGCTCGCGGACAAGGCGCTCGACTCCGGCACGCCAGTTCTGGTTGAACCGCGGCGCATGCCCTTCGCCGCTGTCGCCGGCCATCGAGGTCGACATGATCACGCGGATGGGCCGGTCGATCTTCCTGTACCGGTCGAGGATCTCGGACCGAACCACATCGATCTCGAGGTTCAGCTCGACAATCTCCTGGGCGGTGAGCAACACCTGACGCGCGGTGCCCCGCTCGGCCTCCTGCTGCGTCGCCAGATCCTCCCACATGGCCCGGAACGCCGGCAGGACGGCGTCGGTGATGAACGGTTCGGGCACCGGGTTCGCCCCGTCGATGAGAACAAGCTCGGCGACAGTGTCAGGATGCTCGGAGGCATAGTGCACGGCCAGGTCGGCGCCCAACGAGTAGCCCACCAGCACGGGCGCTGCGGGCAGGCCGAGGTTTCCCGGCTCCGCCATCACTGCGGTGAGATCGCTGAGGAAGTCCTCGAAGGAGTACCGATCGGCGGCCGAGGCGAGGCCGTGGCCCCGCAGGTCGAAGGTCACCACGTCGTGGTCGCGCCGCAGCAGCTCGGCCAGCTCGCGCAGGTCCGCCTGCGTCGAGTTCAGCCCAGGGCACAGGACCAGTGGTCGTCCCCGACCGCCGCGAGACACCGGGATCGTGACGCCGTCGTGCTGGATCGTGAAGTGCCGCAGCGTCACGTCGCCTCTCTCCGCCCGCCCTCCGTCATCGTCGTGCTCGCCGTACGACCTGCGCAGTCCGGCGACCTCGATGGAACTGGTTTCCGTGGTCATGCCACCATGCTGAGAGATTGACCCTGCGTCAGGGTCAATCGGCGCGGCGACATGCGCGAGTGGCCGCAGCGGCGCAGCCGGGCGAGGTCGGCACTGCACGCCGCTGTCCAGGGCCCGGGCCTGCTCACGTCCGGGTCGGGTGTCCGTCCCCTGCGGCGCCGGTTCCGGTCAGGAAGGTCCCGCCGTGTGGGAGACAATGCGACGCATGACGAATCCTCCCGGAGGCGCCACGGGCAGGCCGCCCGGCGTGCAGCTGGACGCCGTGCTGGAGCGGATCACCTACGCCAACGAGGAGACCGGCTACACGATCGCCAGGGTCGCCACCGAACGGTCGGGCACCGAGCTGCTGACCGTCGTCGGGCCGCTGCTCGGGGCGCAGGTGGGGGAGTCGCTGCGGCTCACCGGCCGCTGGGGCTCCCACCCCAAGTACGGCAAGCAGTTCGAGGTCTGGTCGTACACCACGGTCCTGCCGGCGACGATCCAGGGCATCCAGCGCTACCTGGGCTCCGGGCTGATCAAGGGCATCGGCCCGAAGATGGCCGAGCGGATCGTGGACCACTTCGGCACCGACACGCTGCGGGTGATCGAGGAGGAGCCCAAGCGCCTGGTCGAGGTCCCCGGCCTCGGGCCCAAGCGGACCAAGATGATCGCCGCCGCCTGGGAGGAACAGAAGATCATCAAAGAGGTGATGATCTTCCTGCAGGGCGTCGGGGTGTCCACCTCCATCGCCGTGCGCATCTTCAAGCAGTACGGCGAGGACTCCATCGACGTGGTCCGCAAGGAGCCCTACCGGCTCGCCGACGACGTGTGGGGCATCGGGTTCAAGACCGCCGACACCATCGCGCAGGCCGTGGGCATCCCGCACGACAGCCCCGAGCGGGTCAAGGCCGGGCTGCGCTACACGCTGTCGCAGGCCGCCGACGACGGCCACTGCTTCCTGCCCGCCCCCAACCTGGTCGCCGACGCCGTCAAGATCCTGGAGGTGCCGCCCGACCTGACCTCCGCCTGCCTGGAGGAGCTGGTCGCCGAGGAGGGCGTGGTCCGCGAGGAGGTCCCGGCCAGGGGGAACGGCGAGAACGGCCAGGGCGACGAGAACGGCGAGAGCACCGTCCCCGCGATCTACCTCGTCCCCTTCCACCGCGCCGAGCTGTCGCTGGCCGGCACGCTGCGCACCCTGCTGACCTCCGGCCACGACCGGCTCGGGGCGTTCACGGACGTGGACTGGCCGGCCGCCTTCGACTGGCTGCGCGGCCGGACCGGCGCCGACCTCGCGCCCGAGCAGGCCCAGGCCGTACGGCTCGCGCTGACGGAGAAGGTCGCCGTCCTGACCGGCGGCCCCGGCTGCGGCAAGAGCTTCACCGTGCGCTCCGTGGTGACCCTCGCCCGCGCGAAACGGGCCAAGGTCATCCTTGCCGCCCCGACCGGCCGGGCGGCCAAGCGGCTGGCGGAGCTGACCGGGCACGAGGCCACCACCGTGCACCGGCTGCTCCAGCTGCGCCCCGGCGGTGACGCCACCTTCGACCGCGACAACCCCCTCGACGCCGACCTGGTCGTGGTGGACGAGGCGTCCATGCTCGACCTGCTGCTGGCCAACAAGCTCGCCAAGGCGGTCGCCCCGGGCGCGCACCTGCTGTTCGTCGGCGACGTCGACCAGCTTCCCTCGGTCGGCGCCGGAGAGGTGCTGCGCGACCTGCTGGCCGCCCCCGGCATCCCCCGGGTGCGGCTCACGCAGATCTTCCGCCAGGCGCAGGAGTCCGGCGTGGTCGTCAACGCCCACCGCGTCAACACCGGTCAGCACCCCCTGGTCCGCGAGTTCCCCGACTTCTTCCTGTTCCCCTGCGATGAACCCGAGGAGATCGCCGCCCTGACCGTGGACGTGGTCGCCCGGCGCATCCCCAGGAAGTTCGGGCTCAACCCGCGCAGGGACGTACAGGTGCTCGCGCCCATGCACCGCGGCGCGGCCGGCGCGGGCGCGCTCAACATCGCCCTGCAGGAGTCGCTGACCCCCGCCCGCGAGGGCATGCCGGAGCGCCGGTACGGCGGCCGGGTCTTCCGCGTCGGCGACAAGGTCACCCAGTTGCGCAACAACTACGACAAGGGCGCGGCTGGGGTGTTCAACGGCACGGTCGGCGTCGTCACCGCCATCACCCCCGAGGAGAGCAAGCTGACCGTGCTGACCGACGAGGACGAGAACGTCGACTACTCCTTCGACGAGCTCGACGAACTCGCCCACGCCTACGCGGTCAGCATCCACCGCTCCCAGGGCAGCGAGTATCCGGCCGTGGTCATCCCGCTGGCCACCAGCGCCTGGATGATGCTGCAGCGCAACCTGCTCTACACCGCCATCACCCGGGCCAAGAAGCTCGTGGTCATCGTCGGGTCGCGGCGGGCGCTCGGCCAGGCCGTGCGCACGCGCGGGGCGGGCCGCCGCCACACGGGGCTCACCCACCGCCTCCGCGTGCCCTGATCCGTTTGCCCTGGCCGGCGCGCCCGCCCCTGTCCTGCCTCGTCAGTACACCGAGGTGTACGTCACGAACGACGCCTGGTTGACCAGGGTGGTGCCGTTGTAGCAGGCGACGTCGCGGACGTAGACGTCCGAACCCGAGGTCGTCCACAAGGTGAGCAGGTTGCAGAACTCCGGCCCGGGCCCGAACGCCGTGACCTGCACGTCGTTCGGCAGCGCCCCGACCTTGGGGAAGGTCACGAGGCGCAGGCCGGTCCCGGCCGACTGCACCGTGTTGGTCGCCCCCGGGTAGTTGAAGTTGACCCCGGCGGGAACGGGCGGGTACGGCCCGGGGTTGGCCGGAGTGTTGTCGAAGGTGTAGGCGAACAGCTTCGGCGGCGCGAACGCTCCGGTGATCGCACGCTCACGCTGGTAGGTGAGGGTCCAGCCGGTGTCGCGCAGCGCACTGGTCGCGTCGTGGCACAGCACCTCGATCTTCTGCCCGGACGCCGACGGACTCCAGGCGCCCACCTTGCACCGTGCCGGCGCGCCCGAGTCGACCGCGGTGACCTGGATGTTCCCCGCCGCCGCGGGGGAGCCGAGGCCGGGCATCCAGACGGTCCAGTCGCCGGTGGAGTTGTGGATGACCACGTTCGACGCGAGCGAGGAGTTGTAGTCGGAGGCGACGGACGAGCCGTCCCAGAAGACGTAGCCGAACGCCTGCGCCGCCGACGACAGCCCCCCGCTGCTGCTGTCGAAGACGATGGAGAACAGCGCCTTGGCCGGGCCTCCGCCGTACCGGTAGCACCGCACCGCCACGATCTCGTCCGTGCCGGCCTGCCACCACTTCTCGATCTGGCACCACTCGGCCGTCTGCGAGATCGCGGTCACGTGCGCGATCCCGCCCTTGGGGATTCCGATCTGCGGGAACCGCACGAAGTACTCCCCGGTGACGCCGGGGGTGACGGTGACCGTCCCGGACGTCCAGCTGCCCGCCTGATAGGACAGGTTCGGCACGCCGGAGTTGGTGTTGACGTAGGCGAACCCCCACACGTCGGGAACCGCCGCGTTCGCGGCCCCCGCCCCGGCGGCGGCGCCTGCGGCGACCATCGCGCACAGCAGGAGTAATCGAGTGACCACGGTTCGTAACAGGCGCATGCCGTCCTCCATCGCGGTGGTGCCCAGCGGGCGTACGAGATGTCGACGCCGGGGTGGCCCGGCGCGTGGTGCCCAGTCGTGGAGCCGTGGAACGCTCTCGGGAGGCGCGGGGATCACAATCGCCTTCCCGCCCTGTGATAACCCGCGCGCCGATCGTTGAGAAGGCCCAAATGCCCCCGGGCCGCGTGCCGTGTGCCCGGCCGTGAAACGTTCATCGTTCGACCGGAGCCGAAGGATCGCGACCCTAACCTTCCGGAGAGGCGACGACCACCACAGGAAGGGGGGAAGGGGGCCGCCTCCGCGCGCCCCCGGCCACCGATGACAGCAGATCCGCCCGCTGGAGGGGACCGGCGGCTCACCCGGCACGCGGACGTGCGCGCCGTGCTCGCCGACCCCCGCTTCCTCGTCCCTCCCGCCCCCGCCGCGCCGCCGGGAACGGGCATGGCCTGGCTGCGGGGGGCGGTGAGCAGGTTCAGCAACGGGGACGAGCACGCCTGCCGTCGCGCGCGTGTCGTGGGGTTGCTCGACACCCTCGACCCCGTACAGCTACGCCGCGAGGCCTGCGAGCGGACGAGCGCCGAACTGGCGGGCGGGGCTCGCGTCGACGTGATGGCCAGGATCGCCCGCCGCGTCCCGGTCGGCGTCCTCGCCACACGGCTCGGCGTCCCGGAGGACCGGCGGGAGGAGGTCGTCGCGGCGGTGACGGCCATGGCCGCCGCCTACCACCTCCCACCCGCTCCCGGTGCGGCGCCGGCGGGGGACGCGGCGGTGGGCGTGCTTGCGGCCGCGCTGAACGAAGGGGAGGAGCCCGAGCCCGGCCTGCTGGCCGCCGTGGCGGGGGTGCTGGTCCAGGCGTGTGACGCCACCGCGGGCCTGGTGGGCAACACCCTCGCCGTCGTGGCCCGCCTGCCCGCCGACCTGTCCCTACGGTGGCCGGTCGAGGCGCTGCTCGCCGAGACCCTGCGGTGGGACCCGCCCGTACGGCTCACGCGCCGGGTGGCAGCCGAGGACGCCACGGCCGGGAGAGTCCCCGTGCCCGCGGGGGCCGTTCTCGTGCTGGACCTGGCGGCGGCCAACCGGGACCCCGAGGTCTTCCCCGACCCGCACCGTTTCGACCCTGCCCGTTTCCAGCAGGCCCGTTTCCAGCAGGCCCGTTTCCAACAGGGCGGCGGGCATCTGGGTTTCGGCAGCGGGGTCAGGCCCTGCCCGGGGGAGCGGGCCGCGCTCGCCCTGGCGGCGGGCGTCGTGGAGGCCGCTCTCGGACACCGCCTCGCCGAACCCGAGATCCCTTACGAGCCGTCGCCGAACCTGCGCGTGCCCGCCCGCCTCCATATGGAGGGCGGCTCCGAGACCATGGAAGGACCCCGATGAGCACCCACGCCGAAACATTCCGCGCCTTGCATCACACGCGGCGCCCCCTGGTGCTGCCCAACGCCTGGGACCACGCCTCGGCGGCCGTCCTGGCCGCCGCCGGGTTCGCCGCGATCGGGACCACGAGCCTCGGCGTCGCCGCGGCGGCGGGCAAGCCCGACGCGACCGGCGACACCGCGGCGGAGACGCTGGCGCTGGCCCGGCGGCTGGCCGGGCTGCCGTGTCCGGTGTCGGTGGACATCGAGGGCGGCTTCTCGGACACGCCGGAGGGGGCGGCCGAGATCGCCGCCGAACTGGCCGCCCTGGGCGTGGCGGGTGTCAACATCGAGGACGGCCGGCCGGACGGGACGCTGGCGGACCTCGGCGAGCGGTGCGAGACGATCGCGGCGGTCAAGTCGAGGGCGCCGGGGCTGTTCGTCAACGCCCGCACCGACACCTACTGGCTGGGCGCCGGGGACCTGGACACGACCATCGCCCGGCTGCGGGCCTTCGCCGAGGCCGGGGCCGACGGGGTGTTCGTCCCCGGGGTCGCCGCCGACGACGAGGTGCGGGCGCTGGTGGACGCGGTCGACCTGCCGCTCAACGTGCTGTTCCTGCCCGGCCGCCACACGGTCGCGGGCCTGGCCGCACTCGGCGTCCGCCGGATCAGCACCGGGTCGCTGCTCCTGCGGGCGGCCCTGCACGCCGTGGCCGAGACCGCCCGGGCGGTCGCCTCAGGCGGGGAGATCCCCGCGGGCCTTCCGTCGTACGGGGATGTGCAGTCCCTCGTCACAGTGGGTGCTGACTCGGCGCTTGATCAGTCTTGACGCGCACCTTACCGTCTACAGAGACGAGTCCACCGGAGAAGCGACCGAAATGTGACCTGAGCACAGGAGAAAATGCCAACATAAGAGGCAACCCCGAATAAGGTCTTATGGTGCCCTTCGCGCTCATGGGGGAGTAGTTGTGCTGAGCACTGGAAGTCGTTCGAGGTGGCCGATCGCCGGAGTCGCCGTGGCGCTGACCGCGGCTCTGTCGGCATGCTCAGGCGGATCTGGCGCGCCAGGCTCGGCGGGCGGAGACTCCGGCGACGCCGCGCCCGCCATTCCGGCGCCAGCGATCAAGATCAGCCCCGCCACGGGCACCGCCAAGGTGCGCCCTGACAAGACCGTGGTCGTCATGGCCTCCAACGGTGAGTTGGAGGAGGTCACCGTCCAAGCGGGTGACGAGACGATCGAGGGCGAGTTCGACTCCACCCACACCAAGTGGACCTCCAAGCAGGCGCTCAAGCCCTCCAGCAGATACACGGTGTCGGCCAAGGCCAACGGCAAGGGCGGCCCGGCCACCGCGACCAGCAGCTTCACCACCCTCAAGCCCAAGGTCGGGCTGCAGGTCGTGGACGTCACCCCCGGCATCAAGGGGGAGACCGTCGGCATCGGCATGCCGATCATGGTGAGGTTCAACGAGCCGGTGCAGGACAAAGCCGCCGTGGAGCAGGCCCTGGAGGTGGACGCGGAGAAGCCGGTCAAGGGCGCCTGGCGGTGGATCGACGACAAGTACGTGATCTACCGGACGGCCAAGTACTGGCCCGCCCACCAGAAGGTGAAGTTCACCGCGCACCTCACCGGTGTGAAGGCCGGACCCGACACGTACGGCGTCGAGGACCACAGCGCGACCATCAAGATCGGCGCGGCCTGGATCAGCTCGGTCAGCACCAGGACCCACATGATGGTGGTCCGGCGCGACGGCAAGGTCGTGCAGACCATGAAGATCAGCGCCGGCAAGGCGACCACCCGCGAGTACACCACCACCAGTGGCATCCACCTGACCATGGAACGCGGCAACCCCGTCACGATGATCTCGCCGGGTAAGAAGGAGGGCGACCCCGGGTACTACAAGGAGGTCGTCAACCACGCGGTGCGCATCTCCAACAGCGGGGAGTACGTCCACGGCGCGCCGTGGTCGGTCGGCTCCCAGGGCGTGGCCAACGTGAGCCACGGGTGCGTCAACGCCAGCCCCTCCCAGGCCCAGTGGTTCTACGACAACTTCCACCGGGGCGACATCGTCAAGATCGTCGGCACCGACCGGCTCCTGGAGTGGAACAACGGCTGGGGCTTCTGGCAGATGCCGTTCAGCAAGTGGAAGCAGGGCAGCGCCCTGGAGTCCTGATCCCGTCGACTTCTTAGCATCGCTGGAGTCGCCGCGCTTGCCCCAGGGTGCCGGCGTCCGGCTCGCGGCCTGAGCCACGCCCCTACTGCACGCCCCACTTCATGAGGACGAAGGCGCCCAGGATCTTCAGCACGACGAGCGCGATGATCACACAGAACACGATCATCGCGGGGCGGTGCTCGAAGTGCTTGCCCTCCTTCAGCGGAGGGCGCTTGGCGACGCGCTCGGCGATGCGCTCTTCGATGGGTTTGCGGTGGAACATGAACGCACACTACTGCCCGCGTCGCCCGCCCATCTGATGACCTTGGCCGTCAGACCCCTCACGACTCCCTAACATTCCCTGGGGGACGGATATACAGGGTGTGTTGAAGAGCCGATCGGAGGGGAGCGGGATGCCGCAGCAGCCGTACTCGGTGGAGCAGGTGGCGAACCTGCTGGGCCTGCACGTCAAGACGGTGCGCAACTACGTCCGCGACGGGCGGCTCAAGGCGGTGCGCATCGGCAAGCAGTACCGGATCGCCCGTGAGGACCTGGAGGCGTTCATGGGCGGTCCCGTCGAGCCGCCGGCCGCCGAGACGGCCAGGCGGCGTCGCCACATGGAGGCGTCGAGCATCGTGCAGATCGACGCCATCCCCCCCGGCGAGATGATGACCCTGGGCAACACGCTGATGGCCGCCGCCGTGAGCCGTAGCCCCGCCGAACGGCCTCTGCGCATCGAGACCGTCTACAACGAGGAGAGGGCCAGCCTGAAAATCATCATCGTGGGCGGCGTGGCCGACACCGCCGAGGTGCTCCGGCTCGTCACCACCCTGGTGAAGGGGCCCGAGTGACCGCCGCCTGGCGGTCAGCCGCGGGTTGACACGGGCCGGTCCAGTTCCGCGAGGCGTTCCAGGGCCGCCGCGTCATCCTTGGTCGCGGGAAGGAAGACGACGAGGTGCTGGGTGACGTCCTCGGTGACGGTCAGCTTCGTGTAGTTGAGGGTGATCCGCCCTACCTGCGGATGGTTGAAATGCTTGGTCGCCGAGGCGAATGCCTGGATGGGATGGGCCGACCACATCGAGGCGAACGCGGGACTGGCCGCCAGCAGCGCGTCGACCAGTGCGATGGTCCGCGGGTCGTCGGGGTTCTTGTCGGCCGCGGCCCGGAACTGTCCGAGGATGTCGCGTGCCTCACGCTGCCAGTCCAGGAGCAATGTGCGCATCCTGGGGCGGGTGAACAGCAGCCAGACCGTGTTCCGCTCTTCCTCCGGGAGGTCGTCCAGTCCGCCGATGAGGCCGGCATACGCGCGGTTGTACGCCAGCAGGTCCCAGCACGGGCTGATCACATGGGCGGGGTTGGGGTCGAGCGTCTCCAGCAGCGCCCGCAGCGTCGGGCTGACCGGCATCCAGCGCGCCGGTTCGGCCGGCAGGGCCGCGCCGGCGAGTGCGAAGAGGTGATCGCGCTCGGCCGGTGTGAGCTGCAGCGCGCGCGAGAGGCTCTCGAGCACCTGCCTGGAGACGGTGATGTCCCGGCCCTGTTCCAGCCACGTGTACCAGGTGACGCTCACTCCGGACAGTTGCGCGACCTCCTCGCGCCGCAGGCCGGGCGTGCGCCTGCGTGAGCCGCCGGGAAACCCGGCCGCCTCGGGGCCGAGCGATTCCCGCCGAGAGCGCAGAAAGCCCGCCAACTCCTTACGCCTCATCATGCTGACCATGAAACCGCAATCGATACTCGTCCGGCCTGGTGGGATTTATACCAGCATAAACGAAATCTGTACCAGGATAACCAGCCGTTCAAAGATGACCGTGTGAGCACTCAGCAAACGGCATCACCGACCGGCCGCACGAGCATCGCGGACAGCGCCTGGGTCAGGCAGGTCACGATCCTCGCGGTCGGATCCTTCGCCATGGGCACCGACTCCTTCGTCCTGGCCGGCATCCTGCCGCAGATTTCCCGGGGACTCGGCCAGCCGATCAGCGCCACCGGCCAGGTCATCACCGTCTTCTCCCTCACCTACGGCGTGACCGCGCCGTTCCTCGCCGCGCTCACCAGCAAGCTGCCCCGCAAGCCGCTGATGGCGTTCGCCCTGGCCGTCTTCGTCGCGGCCAACCTCGCCTCGGCCGTCGCGCCGACGCTGACGCTCCTTCTGGTCGCGCGGGTCGCGGCAGGCCTCGGCGCCGCCCTGTACACGCCGAACGCCAGCGCGGCGGCCGCCACGCTCGCCGGGCCGGCCCATCGCGGCCGGGCGCTGGCGGCCATCCTCGGCGGGTTGACCGTCGGCACCGTTCTCGGCGTGCCCGTCGGCACCTGGATCGGCCAGAGCCTGTCCTGGCAGGCGAGCCTGATCTTCGTCGCCTGCGTGGGCGCGGTCGCGCTGGCCGGCCTGCTCGCCGTCCTGCCGGCCCTGCCGCTGCCGCCCGCCGTGCCGCTCCGCGCCCGGTTCGCGGTGCTGGCCCACACCCGGGTGGTGGCGATCGTGGCGTTCATGCTCCTGGAGAGCGCTGCCGCCATCATGGTCTACACCTACATCGCCGACGTCCTCGGCCACACCGTGCACACGGACGGGACGACCCTGACGCTGCTCCTGCTCGCGTGGGGGCTCGGCGGCGCCGTCGGCGCGTTCGGCAGCGGGCGGCTCACCGACCGCTGGGGCGCCGACCGTACGCTGTCGGTCGCGATCGGCCTGCTCGCCGTGACCCTCGCCGCGTTCGCCGTCTCGTCATCGCTGCCGCTCGCGTTCGCCCTCATGGCACTCAACGGCGCGGCCGGGTGGGCGGTGTCCACGCCGAACAACCACCGGCTCACCGAGTTCGTCCCGCACCTTCCGAGCGTCGTCATCTCCTTGAACTCCTCGGGCATCTACCTCGGCCAGGCGATCGGCGCGGGGCTTGGCGGGGTCCTGCTCGGCGTGATCTCGGCGACCCAGCTGTGCTATGCCGGCGCCGGCATCGCCGTGCTGGCAGGCGCGCTGCACCTGCTCATCGTCCGCAAGCCCGCGACGCCGCCGGCTCCCGGCGCTCCCATGTGAGCCGTGGCCGGTGGTGGAAGGACACGTGAAGGTCAGTCCCCGACCTGTCCGGTCAGGCCCGGGCCGCCGAGTCCGGCGAGCAGTTCGCGCAGCAGGTCGGCGAGCTGCTCGCGGCGTTCGGGCGGCAGGTGGCCGACGAGGCGGTCCTCGGCCACGAGCAGGCCGGCCACGACGCGGTCGAGCAGGGCGTTGCCCGCGTCGGTGAGGGTGACCGCGCGCGCGTGGTAGCCCGACCCGGCGGTGGTCCGTTCGACCAGCCCGGCCCTGACCGCCCGCTCCACGCGCTGGGTGATCGCGCCGCGCGTCACCATGCACGCGTCGGCCAGCTCGCCGGGGCTCATCCGGTAGGGCGGGCCGGAGCGCCGCAGCGTGGACAGCAGATCCAGCGTCGCGACGTCCACGCCCAGGCTCGCGAGGAGACGGCGGCGCTCGTCGCCGAAGACCTTGGCGGCCCACCAGATCCGGGTGATGACCCCGATCGACTCCACCGGGACGCCCGGCAGCTCCCGCCGCCAGGCGTCCTGGATGGCGTCGGCGCCGTCGCGCTGCGGCTCAGCGGCCACGTTCGGCCCCGCCGTTCACCTGGATGATCTGCGCGGTGACGTGCCCGCCGCCGGGCGAGGAGAGCCAGTGCACGGTCTCGGCGATGTCCTGCGGCGACCCGGCCCGGCCGGTGTGGGTCTGCCCGACGAGCATCGCGCGGCGTTCGTCGTCCATGGTGCCGCGGAAGAACTCGGTGTCCTCGATGAACCCCGGGGCGACCACGTTCACCGTGATGCCGCGTGGCCCGAGGGCGGAGGCGAGGTCGAACGCGTACGGGTGGAGGGCCGCCTTCATCGGCCCGTACGAGGTGCCGCCCGAGCCGCGGAAGGCCGCGATCGAGCTGATGAACACGACTCGCCCGTTCGGGTTCAGCAGATCGCGGAACGCCTCGGTCGGCAGCACCGCCGTCAGCACGTTGGCCCGGAAGTTGCCGGCCCACCGCTCCGCGACGTCACCGGAACCGCCGTGCCTCTCGATGTTGCCGCCCGCGTTGTTGACCAGCACGTCGATCGTGCCGAAGCGCTCGGCCAGGTCGGCGCGCACGCGCTCGACCTCCGCGGGCTCGCTCAGGTCGGCCGTCAGTGCGGTGCCGCCGATCTCCTTGGCCGTCCTCTCCAGGACGTCGGCGCGGCGGCCGATGATCGCCACCCGATCCCCGTCGGCCGCGAAGCGCGCCGCCACGGCCTTTCCGATGCCGGTGCCGCCGCCGCTGACCACTACTGTGCGCGTCATGCCGATTCCTCCTCGACGAGTTTAGGTCTAAACTCAACGTAGCTCGCCGGGAGGAACCGACGAAATCGGTGGCCTGAAGCCGTCGCGGCGAAGGTGTGTGCGGCGCGGCCGGTCAGCCGCCGAGCCCGAGCCGTACGGCCCGGGCGAGGGGGGTGGCGTCGCCGGGGGCCACCGGCTCGGTCAGGAAGAGCGGGATCTGGGACATGAAGCGAGGCCGGGTGCCGCGGTGGGGCTGCGCGGCGTGGACGAGGTGCGGGTGGCACAGGTAGACGTCGCCGGGCAGTCCCGTGGCTGAGGTCTCGGGCCGGTGCGCGGTCGCCTCGTCCAGCGCCGGGCCGGAGGCGAAGAACTCCAGCCCCTGCTCGCCGTACGGTTCCAGGATCCGGACGGTGTCGAGGTGGGAGCCGACCCTGATGCGGGTGGGCGCGTCGTCGGGGCCGACCTCGGACAGCAGCACCAGCACGAGCATCGTGCGCGACCTGAGGGTGACGGTCCCCCAGGCGCCGGCCGGTCCGGGATCGTTCTGGTCGATGTGCCAGCCGGTGTCCCCGGCGTCGGAGGGGTGGGGGAAGCGGACCGGCGTGTTGCCGATGGTGCCGCGCGGCACCCATCCGCCCTTGCCTGCGACGAGGTCCAGCGCCTCGGTCAGACGCGGGCCGCGCATCACCTCCCCGAACGGCCCCTGCCCCTTCGGGTCGGGGGCGGCCCACACCACCGGCTGCGTCCAGTCTTCCGGCCGGTCGGGGGACAGCCCGATCTGCCGCCACAGCAGGTCTCTGATCCGGTCGCCGGTTTCGCGGGGGAACGCCTCCTCCACCTTGAGGAAGCCCTCGGTGACGAAGCGGTCGAGGTCGGCGTCGGTGAAAACAGCCATGCACGGACGCTAGCCACCTCCCGCGCCGGGTGTCGATCGATTTCTCCCCAGCGGCGCGGTCCTGCCGGCCCTTGAGGGCACGTACACCATGATTCGGTGCCGGCCGAAGCGTTTCCCCGCCAGAGTCGCCTCATGACCGAGATGACCTTGGCGCACTATCTTGCTCGTGACGTCGAGAGCTCGATGCTCTCGGCCCCCGGCGAGCCGGACCTGTTCGTCAGCCGACAGCGCCCGTACCGTGGCCGCGAGCCGCTGTCCTTGCCGGCCGTGCTCTACGTTCACGGCGCCACGTTCCCGTCCGCGTTGTCGGTGAGCTATCCGTTCGACGGCCGGTCCTGGGGGGCGGATCTCGTCGAAGCGGGCCTGGATGTCTGGGCGTTCGACTTCGCCGGTTTCGGCCGCTCGGAGCGGTATCCGGGCCAGGATGGCGACCCGGCCGGTGTCCCGCCGCTGGGCAGGGCACACGAGTCAGCCCGTCAGCTCCACCGCGTGTTGGAGCACGTTGTCGCCGTCCGCGGCGGTGGGCGGGTGTCGTTGCTGGCGCATTCGTGGGGAACCATGGTCGCCGGCCTTGTAGCCGGGCGCTTTCCGGAATTGGTCGACCGGCTGGTCCTGTTCGCGCCGTTCGCGCGCCGTGATTCGGCCGGCCCGCTGGATCCAGCCGCTCTGGGTGGCTGGTTTCCCCTGACTGTCGCCGAGCAGCACTCCCGCTTCGTCGACGACGTCCCGGACGGGCACCCGCCCGTGCTGACCCCGCAGTTCGACCAGTGGGCGTCGGACTGGCTGGCGACCGATCCGGTCTCCGGCGGGGGCAGCACGCCGAGTGTGCGTACCCCTAGCGGGCCACGGGCCGACATCCTCGCCGCGTGGTCGGGCGATCTGGCCTACGAGCCAAGTCTGGTTGAGGCGGCGACCTGCATCGTCCGTGGTGAGTGGGACTCGATGTGCACGGACGAGGATGCTCGTGGCCTGTTCGCCGCGATGACGTCATCGCCGCTGCGGCAGGACGTCAAGATCAGTGAGGGAGGTCACCTCATGCATCTGGAGTCCGGCCGTCGCGCGCTCTACCGTGCAGCCGCGGGATTCCTGCTCGGCGCGTGATCGTCCGCCCCGCGCTGACGGGCGGGTTCTTGTTGGGTCATTCGGCAGGGCAGGTGGTGCCGGGCTTGGGCAGCTCCAGGTCGGTCAGGTATGTGGTGGCGTGCCGGATCGGGCACTTCTTGCCTGACACGTACATGACGTGTCCAGGCCCGTCGTAGGCCGATGCGGGGATCATGCGGGTGAAGCTCTCGGTCCAGGTGCGGTCGAACCACGTGGTGCCGACCCCGAGGACCGGCGGCAGGGCACGCCTGGGCAGCGGGCGGGTCGGGTTGGTGGACCGGCCGTGGATGGGTTGAGGGGCCGGTTTGACGTCCTTTTAGATAACCGCTAGCTATTGAGGGGTCGCAGAGGAGGGTGATCCGTGCAGGACGTGGTGCTGGCGCTACTGGCCAAGGAGCCGTCGCACGGGTACGACCTGCGCCAGCGGTTGGTGGCTGCGCTCGGACCGTTGGGGGAGTCGCTGAACGCGGGGCAGATCTATGTGACGCTCACCCGGCTCGAAAAGGCGGGCCTGGTCGTCCAGGAGCGTGAGGACGCGCCGGTGCGCGGGCCGAGGCGCAAGGTGTACGCGCTGACCGCGGCCGGGCAGGAGCGGGTGGCCGCGTGGATGGCCGAGAGCGCCGGGCCCAGAGCGGACGTGACGGAGTTCCATCTGAAGCTGGTGGCCGCCGCGGAGTCGGGTCTGGCCGATCCGCTCACGCTCGTGGACGCGCGGCGGCGGGAGTTGATGCGCAGCCTCGCCGAGGCCCAGCACGCCGCCCTCGCTCACGACACCGACTCGGAGGCCGGCCTGTTGCTGGAGGGCATCGCGCTGCGGTTGCAGGCCGATCTGCGCTGGTTGCAGGCGTGCGAGCGGACCTGGTCCGCCCGCGCCCCGCGAGGAAAGGCGGAGGAAACGGATGACGAGAGACGGTCGGCGGGTCAGGGGCCGGTCGCAGCGGAGAGACACGGACGACAGCCCGGGCGCGGGCCCGGCCGGCCGCCGACCCGGTGAGGCGTCCGGGCCGGTGCTGCGGGCGGTCGGCCTGTCGCGGGTGTACGGGCAGGGCGAGAGCGAGGTGTGGGCGGTCGACGGGATCGGCCTCGACGTACCCGCCGGGCAGGCGCTCGCCGTGACCGGGCCCAGCGGCTGCGGCAAGTCGACGTTCCTGCAACTGCTCGGCGGCCTCGACCGGCCCACCGACGGCGAGGTGTGGCTCGGCGGGCAGCGCATCGACCACCTCGGCGAACGCGCGCTGGCCCGGCTGCGGCGCCGCGCCGTCGGCTTCGTCTATCAAGCCTTTCACCTGATGGACGAGCTGACCGCGGCGGAGAACGTCGAGCTGCCCGCGCTCCTCGCCGGCGCCTCACCGCGTGCCGCCCGCCGCCGTGCCGCCGATCTTCTCGATCAGGTCGGACTCGCCGACCGGGCCCGGCATCTGCCCTCGGCGCTGTCCGGTGGGCAGCGGCAGCGGGTCGCCATCGCCCGCGCCCTGGTCAACGAGCCACTGGTGGTCCTTGCCGACGAGCCCACCGGAAACCTCGACAGCGCCGCGACCCACGACGTCCTCCGCCTCTTCGACGAGCTGCGCGCCGCCGGCCAGACCCTGGTCATGGTCACCCATGACGAGCGCGTCGCCGCCACTGCGGACCGCGTCGTCTCCCTGCGCGACGGGATGCTGGCCGACGACACCCGCCTGGACGGCAACGGCCGCGGCACAGGGCACGGCCACGGCAGCAGCACAGGGCTCGGCGCGCTGCTGAGCTGGGAGGACTGACCGTGGGACGCCTGTTGCTGATCTGGCGCCTGGTCGCGCGGGACATACGCCACCGTCCGGGCGAGGCCGTCATGTTCCTGATCGCCGTCACCGCCGCCACCGCCTCCCTGACCCTCGGGATGGCGACCAACAACGCCCTGGCCACCGCGTACGTGAACACCCGCGCGGCCACCGCCGGCCCCGACATCATCGTCATCACGACGGCCACGGACCCGTCCGGCCTGGCCGAACGCCTCGCGGACGCACCCGGCGTGGCCGCGCTCGCCGACCCGGTCTTCGCGTTCGACACCACCTTCCGGGCACACGGCCTATCCGCGCACACGGCGGTCGAGGGGCGCGACACCTCACCGTCCGCCGTGGACCGGCCGCTGGTGACCTCCGGCACCTGGGTGCGTCCCGGGGGTGTGGTGGTCGAGCGCAGCTTCGCGCAGGCACTCGGCGTGCGCGTCGGCGACCGCGTCACCATCGGCAGGCGCGGCTATCCGGTCGTCGGGATCGCGATCAGCGCAGCCACCAGTGTGTATCCGTGGAGCGACTGGGCCCAAGGGCCCGGGCCGTCCGACGGCGGCGGCAGGGTCTGGCTCACCACCGCCGACACCCGCGCGGCAGCCGGCGACGCGCCCGGTGTCCACCTGATCCACGTGAAGCTGTCCGACCCCTCCGCGACGGAACGTTGGCGCGACACCGTGTTCACCGACGACCTCACGGGCGAGTCCTGGGTCAATACCCACACCTGGCAGACCATCTACGAAGGGGACGCGCAAGCGCTCAGGTTCGTCCGGCCCACACTGGTCATCGGCGGCTGGCTGCTCGCCGCAGCCGCGCTGGTCACCCTCGCCGCGCTCGCCGCCGTACGCGCCACCCGGGACAACCGACGTGCCGGACTGCTCAAGGCCGTCGGCGCCACTCCCGGCACCGTCGCCGCCGTCCTGCTGGCGCAGTATCTGCTGCTGACCGTCCTGGCCACCGCGCTCGGACTCACCGCCGGGACCCTCGCCGCACCCGGACTGGCCGACCCCAGTGCCGGACTGCTCAACACCGTCAGCCCTCCGACCACCGACATCGTCGTCGCCGCGGTCTTCCTCGCCGTCCTGGTCGCCCTGGCCGGCACGCTCGGTCCCGTCCTGCGCGCCGCCCGCACCAGCACCGTCCACACCCTGGCCGATCCGGCGCACATGCTCACGCCTCACCCGCGGCTGACCGCCATGACGGCGTACCTACCCACCTCACTCCTGGTCGGCGTCCGTCTGCTCGCCCGCCGGCCCGGCCGCGCCGCCCTGACCGCCGTCGGCACGGCCGCCACCAGCATCATGGTCACGGTGGTGCTCACCTTCCACGCCTCCCCCTACGCGAGCACCGACTCCGGGTCGTCCAACCTCATGGCGATACCGGTGGACGCGGCGCGGGGACAGGTGATGCGGAACATGGTGACCGGCCAGGTGCTGCTCGGCGTCACCCTCGCGCTGATGGCACTGTCCGTGCTCAACACCGTCTTCCTCGGCTGGAGCACCGCGATGCAAGCCCGGCGCGCCCTGGCCATCACCCGCACCCTCGGCGCCACACCCGGCCAGGTCGTCACAGCGCTCTGCACCGCACAACTCCTGCCCGCCGTGCCCGCGCTAGGGGCGGGCATCCCGGCCGGACTCGGCATGTACTGGCTGTTCAGCGGCACCACGGTTACGCCCCCGGGCGCATGGCTGCTCACCGCCGTACTCACCACCCTGCTGGCGATCGGGGCGTTGACCGCCCTGCCCGCATGGGCCCACGCCCGCAGCCCCGCCGGCCGTGCCCTCAACGCCGAACCCGCCTGACGGACCCTTCGAAGCGGGCGTCATCCCGTGATCTCGCGGATGCGCGGTCTCGGGGGGATGACGCCCCGCCCGGCTCACCAGGTCTTGCCGGCCTGCTCCCGGATAGTGCGATTGATCCGGTTGAAGAGGTTGGTCAGCGCGATCTCCAGGTTGATCGCGGACAGCTGCCTCTCGTCGAAGTGGGCGGCGGCGGCGTCCCAGATCTCGTCTGTCACACCCGGCGCCCCGTCCTGGATCCGGGTGGCGGCCTCGGCCATCGCGAGCGCCGCCCGCTCCGCCTCGGTGAAGAACGGCGTCTCACGCCAGGCGACCACGTTGTGCAGCCGCTCGTCGGTCTCTCCGTGCTTCTTGGCCGACGCGACCCCGGCGAAGACGCACGGGCTGCAGCCGTTGATCTGGCTGACCCGCAGGTGGATCAGCTCAAGGACGCGCGGGTCGACGCCACCGGCGTGAATCGCCTTGTAGAGGTGCTGGATCGCCGTCGTCACGTCGGCGTTCGCCGGGCTCTTCATGCGTGCTTCCATCAGTGTCGCTCCTTCATCGGTTACCTCGGCCCGTCCGGGCCCGTCATCCCCATGACGGAGCAGATTCGAGGAAGGTAACAAACATGTCCGACACCAGCCCGGCGGACCCGGTGGCCGAGGCGTTCGAGGCCCAGCGCGACCGGCTGCGCGCGGTCGCCTACCGCATGCTCGGATCGCACGCCGACGCCGAGGACGTGGTCCAGGAGGCCTGGCTGCGGCTCTCCCGTCAGGACACGGCGGCCATCCACAACTTCGCCGGCTGGCTGACCACGGTGGTCGGCCGGATCAGCCTCGACGTCCTGCGATCGCGCCAGGCCCGCCCCGAGGCGTCCTACGACGACCGGCTGCCCGAGCTCGTCGTGACGCTCGACGACGGCCCCGCGCCGGAGGACGACGTGGCGCTCGCCGACTCGGTCGGGCTCGCGCTCCTCGTCGTGCTCGAGTCGCTCGGGCCGAGCGAGCGGCTGGCGTTCGTGCTGCACGACCTGTTCGCGGTGCCGTTCGACGAGATCGGGCAGATCCTCGGCAAATCCGCCGCCGCCGCCAAAATGCTCGCCAGCCGCGCCCGCAGGAAGGTACAGACGACCGAGCACCCGACGGCCGCCGGGCGGGAGCAGCGCGAGGTGGTCCAGGCCTTCCTGTCGGCGGCACGCCGCGGCGACTTCGAGGGGCTGCTGCGCGTGCTCGACCCCGAGGTGAAGCTGACCGTCGGCACCCCAGGCGGCGTGGTCGTCGTCCTCGGCGCCACCGAGGTCGCCGCCGGCGCGCAACACCGTGTGGGCACCGGCGTGGCCGCGCGGGGGCGGGCGGCGCTCGTCAACGGCCTTCCCGGGTTCGTGTCGTGGCGTGAGGACGGAACCCCGCTGTCGGTCATGGCGTTCACCGTCGTCGACCGTCGGATCGCCCGCATCGCGGTCGTGATCGACCCGGCCAGGCTCGCGTCGATGGACCTGCCGGATCCGGGGTGAGTCGTCGCGGAAACCGGCTCCGCGCCCGGTCCGCGCTCTCCAGGCACTCCCGCGCAGCGGGCGTGGGCGCGCCTGTCCGGCCGGCGCCCCTACTGGGCGCTCAGCTTCCGGAAGAAGTCCCGGATGTCGGTGACCAGGAGGTCCGGAGCCTGCAGCGAGGCGAAGTGCCCGCCGCGGGAGAACCGCGACCAGTGGACGACGCTGTTCGACAGCTCCGCCAGCCCGCGGATCGCCCGGTCTCCGAGGAAGTTCGCCACCCCCGTCGGCACCGGCGAGGGCGCGGGGCGCCGGCCCCACGCTTCCGATCCGGTCTCCAGATAGAGCCGCGCGGCCGATCCCGCCGTCGCGGTCAGCCAGAAGATCGTGACGTTGGTCAAAACGGTGTCGCGGTCGACGGGGGTTCGCTCGGTGCGGTTGGGGTCCCAGTCCACGAACCACTCCAGGTTCCACGCCAGCTGGCCGGCCGGGGAGTCGTTGAGCGCGTACGCCAGGGTCTGCGGCCGGGTGGACATCTGGGTGGCGTAGCCGGAGTGGCCGTGCCACCACGTCTGGTTCCGCCTGGCCTGTTCGCGCTCTTCGCCGGAAAGCCTGTCCAGCTCGCCGGGGTCGACCGGTGTCGAGGCGGTGGCCAGCGCGTTGACGTGGACGCCGATCACGCGCTCCGGCGCGATCCGGCCGAGTTCCGGGGAGACGATGCTGCCGAAGTCGCCCCCCTGAGCGCCGTAACGCTCATATCCCAGGCGCCGCATGAGCTCGGCCCAGGCCCGCGCGACGCGGCCGGCCCCCCAGCCGGTCTCGCGGGTCGGGCCGGAGAACGCGAAGCCCGGCACCGAGGGCGCGACGACATGGAAGGCGTCCGCCGGGTTCCCGCCGTGCGACCGCGGGTCGGTCAGCGGCCCGAGGATGCCCAGGAAGTCGTACACCGTGCTCGGCCAGCCGTGCGTGATGATCAGCGGTGTGGCGTCGGGCTCGGGGGAGCGTACGTGCAGAAAATGGATGTTCTGGCCGTCGATCTCGGTGGTGAACTGCGGGACCTTGTTGAGGCGGGCCTCGTGCTCGCGCCAGTCGTAGCCGGTGCGCCAGTGTTCGACCAGCTCCATGAGGTAGTCCTTGTTCACCCCGTAGGACCAGCCGGCGCCGGGAAGCTCGTCGGGCCAGCGGGTGCGGGCCAGGCGGCCGGCCAGGTCGTCGAGATCGGACTGGGGGATGTCGATGCGGAACGGTTCTGATGTGCTCATGGCGCCCCGCCTTTCGCCTGTGTAGGACAGCTCCGGTCCTACACATCAGTCACCATCGACGCATGTTGGAAACCCCGGCCCGCCTGCTCCGGCTGCTGTCGTTGCTGCAGACCCACCGCGACTGGTCGGGCACCGAGCTCGCCGAACGGCTGAACGTCACGACCCGGACGGTGCGGCGCGACGTCGAAAGGCTCCGCGAGCTGGGATATCCGGTCCACGCCACGATGGGCCCCGCGGGCGGGTATCGGCTCGGGGCCGGCACCGCACTGCCCCCGCTGTTGCTGGACGACGACGAGGCGGTGGCGGTGACCGTCGGGCTGCGCACCAGCGCGGCGAGCAGTGTCGGCGGGATCGAGGAAGCGTCGCTGCGCGCGCTGGCCAAGGTCGAACACGTCCTGCCGTCCCGGCTGCGCCACCGGGTCGAAACCCTGGAAGACGCCATGGTGACGATCCCGCCACGCGGCGGGCCCACCGTGGACGCGGTTGTCCTCACCGCGATCTCCGCCGCGATCCGCGCCGCCGAGACACTCCGCTTCGACTACGCCGGCTACCACGGGGAACAGTCGGCCCGGACCACCGAACCCCACCGCCTGGTCTCCTGGGGCCGCAGGTGGTATCTGATCGCCTGGGACGTCGACCGGGGCGACTGGCGCACGTTCCGAGTCGACCGGCTCTCGCCGCGCACACCCAACGGGCCCCGCTTCACCCACCGCGAGCCACCCGACGGCGATGTGGCGGCCTACCTGCGTAGGACGATCGGCCGCGACGTCTGGCCATACCGCTCCCGGCTGAGGATGCACGCCCCCGCTTCGCGGATCGCCGGACGCGTCGACGGCGTCGTCACCCCCATCGACGACGACACCTGCCTGCTGGAACTGGCCTCCGACTCACTCGACCTGGTCGCGCTCGTGGCGGGCATGCTCGACGTCGACTTCGACGTCGAGTCGCCGCCGGAACTGGGCCGGCACCTGCGCAAGCTGTCCGACCGCTTCGCCAGCGCGGCCGCGCAGCGGTGACGGATTTCCCCGGCGACCGCATCGGCGCCGGTCAGACGAGGGCGAGCTGGCGGTCGGGGGAGCGGCGCCGCCGCCAGCGCCGGGCGTCCCTGCCGATGCCGTAGGTCTCGGCGAGGACGCGCACCTGCTCGGCGATCCGCCGCCGGTAGCCGTCCTCGGCGACCTGGCCCCTGCCGTAGAGCGCCTGGTAGCGCGGGACGAGACCGGGGTGCTCGCGCTCCAGCCACCCCATGTACCACTCCCGGACGCCGGCGGGCAGGCGCAGCACGACGGGCGTCACGCTGACCGCGCCCGCCTCGGCCGCCCGCCGTACGGTCGCCATCAGGTGATCGGTGGAGTCGGTGATGAGCGGCAGGATCGGCGCCATCAGCACACCGCAGGGAATGCCGGCCTCGTTCAGCGTGGCGCAGATCTCCAGGCGCCGCTGCGGCGTCGCGGCCCCCGGCTCCACGGCGCGCCGCAGGCGGTCGTCCACGAAGCCGACCGACACCAGAGCGCCGACCTGGGTCACCTTCGCGGCGTCGCGTAACAGGTCCAGGTCGCGCAGGACCAGGGGGCTCTTGGTGAGCACGGTGAACGGGTTGGCCGCGTCGGCGAGGACCCGGATGACGCCGGGCATCAGGCGGTAGATCTCCTCGGCCGGCTGGTAGCAGTCGCCGGTGAGGCCCAGCGCGACCGGCTCGCCGCTCCAGCGGGGGGAGCCCAGCTCGCGCCGCAGGCGGCGGGCCAGGTCGGTCTTGACGACGATCTTCGTGGAGAAGTCGCGGCCCGGGTCCAGGCCGAGGTAGCGGTGGCCACGCCGGGCGGTGCAGTAGCCGCAGCCCGCCTCGCAGCCGCGATAGGGGCTCGCGCCCCAGGAGAAGGGCATCTCGGCGGCCTCGGGCACCCGCTCGAGCGCCGCGCGGGCCGGCACCTCGTAGCAGGTGATGCCGTCGAAGACGCGGGTGACGGCCTGCCGCTCGACGCGCGGGCGGGTGGGGCCCTCACCGACGAGCGACTGCTGCACAGTCCTCCCGGGCTGCCGCGGTGTCTGCTGCTGCCCGCGGGGCCGCGCAGCGGGCTGGTCCTCCGCGCGGGAAGTGGCGTCGCGACGCATGAGGTTCAGTAGAACACGCATTCGACCCTCGCGCCAAGTGTCCACGCCCGTGTAGGGCCTGTGGCGGTCAGGGCTCGGCGGAGGCGGCGGCGTGACAGGCGCCGTACCCGTCGGCGCGGGCGACCACGCGGCCCGACCGCACCCGGACGGCCGCCTCTGTCCCGTCGCTCACGGCGGTCACCCCGGCCGCCGCCGCCACGGCCCCCTCGTCGTCGTGCACCACGCGCAGGCGCGGCCAGGCCTGCGCGGGCACCGCCCTCCGCAGGCAGGCGCGCAGGTCGGCGAGGCTCAGCCGGGCGAGCGGCCCCAGCTCGCCGGCGTCGCCGGTGACCAGGACCGCGGTGACCTCGCCGCCGGGCGGCGCGGCCCGCACCGCCTCCTCCACGGCCCCCAGGCGGTGCAGCCCGAGGACCGCCACCACGCCGTCACGCGCGAGCGGGGCCGGCTCGCCCCGCAGCGCGTCCACCGCGGGCGGCGGCGACCAGGGCTCGCCGGCGGGCCGCGCCTGAGGGACGAAGGGCAGGTGAGGGAGGTCCCACCGGTCGCCGAGATCGAGGTCCGCCAGCCCGGCGCACGCCGCGACGATGTCGAACGGCTCGGCGAACCCGGGCGCCGCGTCGGCCATCTGGCTCGCGCCGTGCAGGGTGGTCAGGGCCGTCTCCGCGACCCGCACCCGGCGCCGCGCGGAGGCGTCCCCGTCCAGCCGTTCGAGCACGAGCCCGAGCACGATCGCGTTCAGCTTCATGAGCTGCGCGAACGGCTGGCGGACCCGCTGGTCGGCGAGCACCTCCGGCATCAGGTCCATGCCGAGCCTGGCCGGGCCGTCGGTGGCCAGCGGAAGCCGGGAGACCCACGCGCGGGCGAACGCCGCGAGCGCCTCCCGGGCCGTCACCACGCCGGGCGCCTCGGCGCCGGGCGTCTCGCCACGCGCGGGGGAGGGCCGCTGCGTGCCGTCGGGCCCGGCCTCCCGCTCGGCCAGGTCGGCCAGCACCGAGAAGTACAGGGCCCGCTTGCCCGGGAAGTTGGAGTAGACCGCGCCGCGAGTGAGTCCCGCCCGGTCGGCGATCGCGTCCACCTTGGCGTCGCGAAACCCCCGCTCGGCGAACTCGTCGCGGGCGGCGGCCAGCACTCTGGCCCGGTTGCGTGCCTGAAGCTCGGCCCTGGTGAGGCGTCCCATCCCTCTCCTCGTCCGCGTACGCCCGCTTGCCGTACGGCGGGACCCAAGATACCGTCGCCACTCAGATGATAAGAACATCTGGGATTGACATCTGGAGTTGCCCGTGATCACCCTGCCCGAGGTGGACCTCACCGACCCCGAGGTCCTGCGGGACCCCTTCACCGCGTACGGACGGGCGCGCGAACGCGCGCCACTCGCCCGGCTGCTGATTCCCGGCCTCGGCCCGATATGGGCCTTGACCAGGCACGACGGCGCGCGGGCGATGCTCGGTGACGCCCGTTTCGAGATCACCGCCGACAGCTTCATGCGCCCCCAGGTCCCCGACGACTGCCTGCCGTACATGCGGACCATGAGCGAGATGAACGGCGCCGAGCACGCGCGGCTGCGCAAACTGGCCGCCCCGGCCTTCACTCCCAGGCGGGCCGCCGAGTTCCGGCCCCGGATCGAAGCCGTCGTCGACGCCCTGCTCGACGACCTGCCCGCACAGGCGGACGGCGGTCAGGTCGACCTGCTGCGTCACTTCGCCCGGCCGCTGCCGATGGACGTCATCTGCGCGCTGGTCGGCATCCCCGAGGAGGACCGCCCGCGCTGGCGCGAATGGGGCGCCACCGTCGCCGCGGGGGCGGGTCAGGACTTCGCGCGGGCCATCCCGGGGATCATGGCGGGCGCCAAGGACGCCGTCGCCGCCGCCCGCGCCGATCACCCCGACGAGCCCGGGGGCCTGCTGGGCGACCTCGTACGCGTCCAGGCCGAGGACGGAGACCGGCTGACCGACACCGAGATCGTCACCATGGTCTGGCACCTGGTCCTCGCCGGGCAGACGCCGACCAACCTCATCGCCAACGCCGCGGCCGCCCTGCTGTCCCACCCCGTCCAGCTCGCCGCCGTACGCTCCGACCCCGCGCTGATGCCGGGGGCCGTCGAGGAGCTCATCCGCTGGTGCGGCCCCACACTGCTGGCGATCCCGCGCCACGCCCGCGAGGACGTCGAACTGCACGGCGCCACGGTGCCCCAGGGAGCCAAGGTCACCGCCCTGGTCGCCGCGGCCAACCGCGACCCGCGGGTGTTCGCCGACCCCGACCGGCTGGACCTCACCCGGGCGCCCGGCGCCGGCCACCTGGGCTTCGCCCACGGCCCGCACTTCTGCCTCGGCGCCTCCATCGCCCGCGTGCAGACCCAGGTCGCGCTCACCGCGCTGCTGCGCCGCTTCCCCGGCCTGGCCCTGGCCGCCCCGGCGGACGAGCTGCGCGCCCCCGACCCCGGCACCTGGCGGCTTGCCGCGCTGCCGGCGACCTTCTGAAACCCGGCCATGACGCGGTGCTCGTTCTGCGGCGAGGAGCAGGTGCGCAGGCTCATCGCCGGCCCCGCCGGGGTCTTCATCTGCGACGGGTGCGTCCGGTCCTGTGTCGAGCTCATCGGCCAGGACGACATCGAGGGCGACACCGAGCACCCGGCCGGAGCCGTTCCCTCGTCGCCTCCTCCGCCACGGGAGATCCACGCATACCTCGACACCTACGTCGTCGGGCAGGAGCGGGCCAAGAAGACGCTGGCCGTCGCGGTCTACAACCACGCCAAACGCCTGCGTCCCAGGCGCGGCGGGGACGAGGCGGTCGAGCTGGGCAAGTCCAACATCCTGCTGCTCGGCCCGACCGGCTGCGGCAAGACCCACCTGGTCAGCACCCTCGCCCGGGCGCTCGACGTCCCCTTCGCCGTCGCGGACGCCACCACCCTGACCGAGGCGGGGTACGTCGGCGAGGACGTGGAGGGCGTCCTCCTGCGGCTGATCCAGGCCGCCGGCCACGACGTGGCGAGAGCCGAGACCGGCATCGTCTACATCGACGAGATCGACAAGATCGCCCGCAGGGGCGGCGCCCCGTCGACCACGCGGGACGTCTCTGGCGAGGGCGTGCAGCAGGCGCTGCTGAAGATCCTGGAGGGGACCACGGCGAACGTGCCGCCGCAGGGCGGGCGCAAGCACCCTCACCAGGAGTTCGTCCCGTTCGACGCCACGAACGTGCTGTTCGTCTGCGGTGGCGCGTTCGACGGCCTCGAGGAGATCATCGAGGCGCGGATCGGCCGCACCCGCGCGGGATTCGGCGCAGCCGCCCGGCCGCGGCCCGGGCACGACCTCCTCGCCGAGGTCATGCCGCAGGACCTGGTGGCGTTCGGGCTGCTCCCCGAACTGGTGGGACGGCTGCCCGTCGTATCGGCCCTGCACCCCACAGACCTGGCCACGCTGACCCGCATCCTCACCAAGCCGCGCGGCGCGATCATCCCGCAGTACCGCAAGCTGCTGGCGATGGACGGCGTCGAACTGGATTTCACCGAGGACGAGATCGAGGCGGTCGCCGAACAGGCCCTGCTGCGCCGCACCGGCGCCCGCGCGGCCCGGGCCGTCCTCGAAGAGGTGCTGCTGCCCGTCATGTTCGAGATCCCGGACCGGGACGACGTGGCCCGCGTGGTGATCACCCGGGAGACCGTCCTCGGCAATGTCAATCCCACGCTGGTGCCCCGCGACCGGCCGGACCGGCGGCATGACAGGAGGTCCGCCTGATCGCTGTCCCTGCCTGCCCGCGGCGCCTCGTCCGCGCGGGGGCACCAGCCGGTCACAAGCCTGGAGCGCCTGATCGGCCGACCCATGGCTTTGCGAAGCCATGGCGCGTAAAATTGGGACAAGCGTACCGTTTTTATCGGAGAGGTTCCCATGGCCTGGCTCCTGCTCGTCGTCGCGATCGCCTCGGAGGTCCTGGCCACCTCCGCGCTCAAACTCAGCGACGGCCTGACCCGCTGGGGCTGGACCATCGTGGTCGCCGTCGGGTACATCGCCTCGTTCATCCTGATGGCCTGGGCGCTCAAGCTCCGCATGCCCGTCGGCATCGCGTACGCGGTGTGGGCGGGCACCGGGACCGCCGCGATCGCGCTGATCGGCGCGCTGTTCCTCGGCGAGCACATGAACCTCGTCAAGGCCGCCGGCATCGCCCTGATCATCGCCGGGGTCGCCGTGCTCAACCTCTCCGGCGCGCACTGATCGGTCGACACCGATCAGTGGACCCGGCGGCGCACGCCCGCTAAGGGTGATCCGGACGGCTCCGCGGCAGACGGCGGAGCCCCGACGATCCAGGGGAGGATCACGGCGTGCCCGATCAGGACCGGCCCGCACCCGTCCCGGCGGCGGCCCCCGCACACGGCGTCGCCACGCGGGCCGTCTCACCCCAGCCGCGGCGCCCGCAGGAGCGTGCCGTACGCCGCAGGGAGGCGCTGCTGGACGCGGCCGTCGATCTGCTCGGCGACGGCGGCTTCGCCGCCGTGACGCACCGCGCCGTCGCCCGCCGGGCCGATCTCCCCCTCGCGGCCACCTCCTACTACTTCACCAGCCGCGACCAGCTGCTGGCCGAGGCGTTCGCCCTGCTCGTCGAGCGCGAACTCGCCCGCATGCGGGCGACGGTGGACCATCTCGCGGGCCGTACGCCGCTCGCGGTCGCCGAGACGCTCACCGGCGTGTACGCCTCCGACCGGCTGCGCCAGCTCGGCCTGTGGGAGCTGTACCTGCAGGCGGGCCGCGACCCGGCGCTGCAGGCCATCGCCCGCGCCTGGACCGACGGCTGCGACGACATCGTCGCCACGGTGCTGGAGGGCGCCGGCTACCCCTGCGGGCCCGCGGAGATCCGCTTCGTCGCCGGTCTGCTGTCGGGACTGTGGGTGGAGGACGTCGTCGAGGCCCGCCCCGACGGCAGGGACCGGGCCCGCGAGGCGGTGGCCCGCGCGCTGGCCGCGCTCGGACCGCCCGCTAGGGTCAGCCCATGATCTTCCATCTCGCGCTGGCCGCCGACTGGGACGCGGCCGTCACTGCGGGCGAGTACCGCGTCTCGACCCTCGGCCGCACCCTGGAGGAGGAGGGCTACATCCACGCCTCGGCCGACCTGGCCCAGGCGCGCGGAGTGGCGGGCCGCTACTACGCCCACGTCACCGCGCCCCTGGTGCTGCTGGAGATCGACGAATCCCGGCTCGGCTGCCCGGTCAGGCTGGAGGTGCCCGAGGGAGCGGACGAGACGTTCCCCCACATCTACGGGCCGATCCCGGTGACCGCCGTCACTGCCGTCACGCCCTTCTCCCGCTGAGTGTCCACGCTGAATGTCCGACGCTGAATGTCCGACGCTGAGTGTCCGATACGTTCAAGACGGCGGGCCCGCCTCCCTCCTACCGTGGCCGTCATGGCACCTGCGTTCGATCTCATCGGCCTGGTCGTGACCGACATGGCCGCCTCCCTGTCCTTCTACCGGCGGCTCGGGCTGGACATCCCGCCCTCCGCCGACACCGAGCCCCACGTCGAGGTGACCCTGCCCGGCGGGCTGCGCCTGGCCTGGGACACCGCCGCAACCGTCCGCTCGTTCGATCCCTCCTGGTCGCCGGCGAGCGGCGGGCCGCGCATGGGGCTCGCCTTCCGCTGCGACGGCCCCGAGGAGGTCGACCGCCTGTACGCGGACCTGGTCGAGGCCGGATACGAGGGACACCTGCCGCCGTGGGACGCGTTCTGGGGGCAGCGCTACGCGACGGTGCACGACCCGGACGGCAACGGCGTGGACCTGTTCGCCGCCCTGCCCACCGGCTGACGGGCCCAGATCGGCAGCTCAGCGGTCAGCGGGTCAGCGCGCCGAGGGTCACGCCGGTCAGCGACCTCACCTCACGGGACAGGTGGGCCTGGTCGGCGTACCCGGCCTCGGCGGCCACCGTGGCGAACGGCGCGCCCCCGCGGGCCAGGTCCACCGCGCGGTTCATCCGCAGGATGCGGGCGAGCGTCCGCGGCCCGTACCCGAACGCGTCCAGGCACCGGCGGTGCAGCCGCCGCTCGCCGATCCCCGCGTCGGCGGCGATGCGCGCGACCGGCAGGCCCGCGCGCACGCCCTTCACGACGGCGCCGACGAGAGAGGAGTCGGCGCGGCGGGGCGCCGCGTCCAGCCGGCGCGCCGCCGTCTCCTCCAGCACCGCGCCCAGAGAAGGGCCCGAATCTGCGGCCTCGCCCGCCCGCTCCGTCAGCCGCCGCGCCTCGGCGCCCGGCCACAGGTCGGCCAGCGGCACCCGCCGGTCGCGCAGCTCGTGCGCCGGGACCCCGAAGACCAGCGGGCCGGTGCCCGGGCCGAAGCGCAGCCCCACATAGCGGGCGCCGGGCCGGTCGGACACCACGTGCGCGGCGGTGTCCGGCCCCGCCACCAGCAGCGCGCCGTCCGCCCAGATCACGTCCATGCACCCGTCCGGCAGCACGCGCCGCTCGGCGGTTCCCGAGCCGGGGGAGGCGCTCCACCACAGCACCGCGTCCGGCACACGCGACGCCCTCTCCCCGTACATGCCCGGCATTATCCCGCGCGCATGGCGATCAGCGGGGGTCGCCCGCCCGCAGTCGCGCGCGTAGCACAACATGTCGATCGCGTCCCCCGCGTAGGAGGGCGCCGCCTCGCCTGGCACGCCGCGCTCGCCCGGGCCGCCGTGGGAGGCGTTCGCGCCCGCGTACACGCCGATCGTGCTCGCGACGACGACGCGGCCGGCGCCTCACTTGCTGGACGCAGACTGGCGACGAGGTCTTCGCGCCGGTACGACCCTCCAACCGAGCGCGTTACATACAAAACCTGTGACTACGCGCTCAGACGAAGTACCGGGCCTGCAGGCGGAACAACTCGGCGTAAAGTCCGTCTGCCTCACTCAGCGTGTCGTGAGTGCCGACCTCGACGACCCTGCCGCCGTCCAGAACCACGATGAGATCAGCCGCCCGGGCGGTGGTGAAGCGGTGCGTGACGAGGATTGTCACGCCGCCCTCCAGGCGGCTCAGGTCGGCGTACCGCTGGAACAGCCACTCCTCGGCCCGTGCGTCGAGGCTGGCGGAGGGCTCGTCCAGGACCCGCAGCAGCGGCGCCTGCCGCATCGCCGCCCGGGCGTTGGCCACCGCCTGCCACTGGCCCCCCGACAGCCCCTTGCCGTCCCACGATTTTCGCCCGAGCCGGGTCTCCAGGCCCTCGGGCAGCGAAGCGAGCAGCTTGTCGCCGCCGGCCGTCCGCAGCGCCCCGAGGATCCGCTCCGGGTCGTCGCGATGCTCGAGCCAGCCCAGCCCGATCGTGTCCTTCAGGGACATCTCGATGTGTACCGGGTCCTGGAAGGCCGCCGTGATCCGGGTGCGCCAGTCCTCCGGCGCGAACTGCGCGAGATCGGTCCCGTCCACCAGGATGCGCCCCGCGCTCGGCCGGTAGAGACCGCTGAGCATCTTGACGAACGTCGACTTCCCCGCGCCGTTCTCGCCCACCAGGGCCACCACGGCGCCGGCCGGGAGCTCGAGGTTGATGTCGTTCAGTGAAGGCTGATCGCGGTTCCAGTACTGGAAGCTGAGACCCTCTACCTTGATGCTGCCGTCCAGCCGGGCCGGCACCGTCACCGGCGTGGCCGGCACGACGGCCGCCCGCTCCACGGCGCCGTCCTCCACCACGTCGAGGAACGCCCGGGTTGCCCGAAGCGACTCCAGCGTCCAGAAGGTCAAGGTCAACAAGCTCTGCACCTGCCCGGTGATCTGGCTGGTGACGGCGATGGCCGCGACGATGAGGCCCAGCGAGGCGTCGCCGGCCAGGCCGGCCCGCACCATCAGGACGATGGCGGTCGCGTACGCCAGCACGAAGAACAGCCAAGCCAGCGCGACCGGCACCCGGGCCCGTCGATCAGTCCGGGCGATGTCCTGGCCTCCGGAGTCCCACTCCTCGCGGTGCCTGCGCCGCAGCTCGCTCGCCAGTCCGAAGAGGCGGGTCTCGCGACCGGGTGCGGCCGTGGTGGCGAGCGTGAACAGATGACCGGCCAGCCGGGTCCGAGGCGTGGCGCGCTGCACGGCCTGACCGCGCTTCTTGTCTGCCGCCTGGGTGGCCAGCACCGCGGGGACGGCGAAGAGCGGCAGCACGGCGAGGATGGGAACGACCGAGGCCATCAGGACGGCCGAGGCGATCAGGGCCAGCGCGGCGCCGGCCAGCCACAGCAGCCGGTCGAAGGCCGGCCCGATGTCGCCCCGCGCACCACGGACCACCGCCGCCTTGTCGGAGCGGCTCGAACGCTCGTGGATCTCCAGCGTCGGCGTCGTGCCGACCACGTCGAGGAACCGGCGCTCGACTTCGTTCTGAATCTCCTCCTGCAGGCGAAGGCGGGTGAAATAGCCGGCGATGAAGGTGCCCTGGGTGAGCATCACGAAGATCGCCACACACAGCACGAGTGTCACCACGCCGCTGGTCGAATGCCGGCTCGCCGCCTCGCTGAACAGTCCGAGCAGCACGGCGAGGCCGACCCCGGTGGCCTGTTCGAGAATCGCCACTGCCACCACGAGCAGGGACCGGACCCGGTCGATGCGGGGTCCGATCGTGAGGACGAAGCGCGGGGCGCTGATCAAGACGGTGCCTCCTCGAAACGCTTCGCCTGCAGGCGGAACAGCTCGGCGTACCGGCCGTCGGCAGTGATCAGCTCCTCATGCGTGCCGTCCTCGATGATCTGGCCGTGATCGAGCACGACCACCCGCTCCGCCTTGCGCACGGTCGCGAACCGATGCGAGATCGCGATGGTGGTGGCGCCCGCGGTGAGCTCGTGGAACGTGTCGTAGAGCTGAGCCTCGGCGCGGGCGTCAAGGCTCGCGGCCGGCTCGTCCATGATCAGCAGCCGTGCGCCGTGCCGCCGGCCGAACAGTGCCCGGGCGATGGCGATGCGCTGCCACTCGCCGCCCGACGCGTCGATCCCGCCGGTGAAGCCACTGGACATCACCGTGTCCCAGCCGTTCGGGAGTCCCTCGATGAACTTCAGGAGCCCGGCCTGGCGCGCCACGGCGCGCAGGCCCTCCTCGTCGTCCGCATGGGCCAGGGAACCGAAGGCGATGTTGTCCCGCACGGTCAGCTCATAACGGCCGAAGTCCTGGAAGACGGCGACCACCTGACGCTGCCAGCTCCGGCGGTTGGCGTCCTCGATGGGGGTCGCACCGACGCGCACGGAACCCCCGCTCGGAGCGTCCAGGCCGGCGACGAGCCGGGCCAGCGTCGTCTTGCCGGCCCCGTTGAGACCGACGACGGCGAGCGACTGACCCGCGGGAATGGCGAGGTCGATGCCGTGGAGCACCTCGTCGGAGGCGCCGCCGTAGCGGAAGCGCAGGTCCTCGCAGGAGATGGTCGCGACCGGCGCCGGCCAGGGATCGGTGTCCGGCCCGACCGGCGTCGCCACGACCGGAAAAGCGAACGCCTCGGCGGCCGCCTTCGAGCCGAAGCCGATGCGGAGGTCGTCCTCGTCCGCCCGGAGCACCTGGAGGAGCGCCCGGACGGCAAGGCCACCGAGCGCCAGATCACCCACCGTCGAACCTCCGGTCGCCGCCCGGTACCCCAGGTAGTAGAAAACCGAGGCGACCGTGACGCCGGTGACCACGACCACAGTGACGACGAACAAGCGATGCTCACGCCGCCGTTGCCAGACCTCCGTCATGTTCGCGCGCCACTCCGACTGGTAGACATCGCGGAAGAAGGCCGCGAGGCCGAAGAGACGGACTTCCCGAGCCGCACCCGGCGTGGTCGGCACGTCCCGCAAGTAGGACGTACGGCGGAGCTTCGTCGTCTGACTCACGGTCTCGATGACGGCGATCCGGTAGTTCCGTACCAGCCGGGAGTGGATCACGACGAAGACGGCGAACACGATGAGCCCCAGCCCCCAGGTGACCCGGGTAAGCAAAGCCGCGGAGCCGATGCTGGTCACCCACAGCGAGGCCTTGGTGGAGAAGCCGAAGATCGCTTCACCGGGCGGCATGTCGATGGTCCCGTTGCCCCGGGCCCGCTCGAGCCGGCCGAGGTAGGCCGGATCCTCGAGGTGGCCGATGGTCACCGGCTCGGAGGCGGCCATCATCACGCGCTCGCCGAGCCTGCCGGTGACCCGGCGGCCGAGTGCCCGGCCCAGAGCCGTCCGCGCGGACTCGGTGATATGAGTGAGGAAGAACAGCACGACGATGAGGACGACCCAGCGATAGCACTCCCGCGCCGCCGGGGTGCCCAGCCCTTGGCCGATCGCCGAGGTGAGCCCGTCCACCAGCTCACCGATCCCAACGGTGATGCCGACCGGGGCCGCACCGGCGAGGACGGCCAAGACCGCGGTCAGGGTGGTCAAGGCCGGTGCCACGGAGAAGGCATATCCGACCAGGGCGGGTATCACCCACCGCGTCGCCGGGGGCGGCAGCCGACGCGTGTCCGCGGTCACGCCTGCTCCTCGTCGAGGCTACGGGAGATCGTGCCCCGGACCTCGGCGCCTGACATCTTTCCTCCTGGTCGACCGCTCCACTCATGGCCGGTCTCGGGGGACTCCCGGCCGACGAGCGACAACAACGCTGTCGCCGGCACCGCGCGCTCCTCGAATTTCTCGTCCAGATCGGGCTGTGACAGCTCCCGCACCGAACTCGATCCGGCCCGGCGAGGCGACGAGCGTCCGAATGGTGACACTGGTGTCCACCTCACAGCAATGCATTTAAATAGGCCGATCCGCCGGAAAGGAGGTGACCCATGTCCATCCGGGCTGAGCGGCTGTGGTCGCGTACTCCTGGCGGAGCCTGCGTATGAGCACCTTGCCGGTGACGCCAACCGGGACCGATTTCACGTCCGCCGCCTGGACGTCGGCCAGCGGCGGCTTGCCCAGCTGCACCGCCACGCCCAGAACGTCGCGCCCCGTCCGGAACCGGCGCACGAACGCCTCGTCCGCGCATTGATCGCCACCAAACGGACGGCACGCTACGGGCCGGACCAGACCTTGATCAATTCTTCAGCGCGGACAATGAGCATTCGCCTGGGTGGCGTGGTCATCGACGCCAACGACCTCGACGGCCTCGCCGGGTTCTGGAGCCGGCTGCTGGAGCGGGGCATCACCCGTCGTGAGGACGACTGGATCAGTCTCGGTCCCGACCTGGCCCTGCAGCGGGTCCCCGAACCCAAAACCGCGAAGAACCGGATCCACCTGGATCTGGTCACCGACGACTTCGCCGGCGCGGTCGCCCGCGCCGCCGCGCTCGGAGACCCCGGTAGGGGAGATGCACGAGAATCTCTGGCAGGTCTGGCGGGATCCCGAGGGCAACGAGTTCTGCGTCTGCGTGTCCTGAGCGGCCCGCGGGAATGATCAGGCCCCGGCCCGTGGTGTCCACGGTGTCAGCGGCCGCGCCTGACCCGGGCCTCGTCCCACACCGGCTCGCTGCTCTCGTACACGGTCCCGTCGGCGCCGAAGACGAGGAAGCGGTCGAAGTCGGCGGCGAACCAGCGGTCGTGCGTGACGGCCAGGACCGTGCCGGAGAAGGACGCCAGCCCCTGCTGCAGGGCCTCGGCACTGGCCAGGTCGAGGTTGTCGGTGGGTTCGTCGAGCAGCAGCAGGGTCGCACCGGACAGTTCCAGCAGCAGGATCTGCAACCGCGCCTGCTGCCCGCCGGACAGGGTCTCGAACCGCTGACCGGCGGCCGGCGCGAGCTCATAACGGGCCAGCGCGGCCATGGCGTCGTTCAGCGTGAGCGCATACCCGGACGTCACCAGCTCGGCAGGGGTGCGTCCGTGCAGCTCGGGCCGAGCATGGGTCTGCACGAAGTGGCCGGGTGCCACCCGCGCGCCCAGCCGTGCGGAACCGCTGTGGCGCACCGCGGGAACGGCGCCCGAGGAGATCGTGCCTGAGGAGACCGTGCTTGAGGGAACCGCTGCGTCCGCGGCCTCGGCCAGCAGCCGCAGGAAGTGCGACTTGCCCGAGCCGTTCGACCCGAGGACGCCCACGCGCTCGCCGTACCAGATCTCCACGTCGAACGGCCGCATCAGCCCGGTGAGCTCCAGGCCCTCGCAGACGACGGCACGTCTGCCGGTGCGGCCGCCGCGCAACCGGATCCGCACGTTCTGCCGCCTGGGCGCGCGCTCGGGCGGGCCCGCCTCCTCGAACCGCTCCAGTCGCGTGCGGGCGGCCCGGTAGGCGGACGACAGCGCGTCGTTGTTGGCTGCCGTCTGCCTGAGGGTCTGCACGAGGCGCCTGAGCTTGGCGTGCTCCTCGTCCCAGCGGCGACGCCGCTCCTCCAGCCGGTCGATGCGGTCGCGGCGGCCCTGGGCGTAGGTGGCGAACCCCCCGCCGTGCACCCACACGCCGCGCGACTCCACCGTGACGATCCGGTCCGCGGCCTCGGCCAGCAACCGCCGGTCGTGGGAGACCAGCAGCACGGTCTTGGACGTGGCGCGTAGCCGCCCTTCCAGCCATTGCTTGGCGGGCACGTCCAGGTAGTTGTCCGGCTCGTCCAGCAGCAGCACCTGGTCCGGGCCGCGCAGCAGCGCCTCCAGCACGACGCGCTTCTGCTCTCCGCCCGACAGCGTGCCCACCGGCCGTCGCCGGACCGCGTCGTAGGGCAGGCCCAGCGCCGCCGTCGCGCAGGTGTCCCACACCACCTCCATGTCGTAGCCCCCGGCGTCGGCGTAGTCGCCGATCGCCTGCGCGTAGGCCAGCTGCGCCGCCTCGTCGTCACCCGGCGCCAGCGCCGACTCCGCCCGCCGCAGGGCCGCCGCGGCGGCCCTGACCCGCTCCGGAGCCACGGACAGCAGCAGGTCGTGCAGGGTCCTGTCGTCGCGGACGCCACCGATGAACTGCCGCATCACCCCCAGCCCGCCCGAGTGGCTCACCCGGCCGTCGTCCGGGCGCAGGTCTCCGGCGATCAGCCGCAGCAGAGTGGTCTTGCCCGCGCCGTTCGGCCCCACCAGCCCGGCCTTGACCCCCTCGCCGACGCGGAACGACACCTCGTGCAGGAGCAGCCGCCCGTCCGGCAGCACGTAGGTGAGCCGGTCCACCTCCACATGTCCCGCCACCGTCGTTCCCCTCCGCCGCCCGGACCGACGTTCCAGTGACCGGATCAATGATCCGGTGCCCGATCACCATACTAGACTCGCCTCCGGGCGAGGAGGAGGAGCGAAAGTGGCGGGGAAAGGCTCGGGAACGGCCGGGGACGTGTGGCTGCGGCCGCCCGCGCGGGCGGCGCGCGACGCGCCCCCGCTCAGCCGGGACCGGATCGTGGAGGAGGCCGTCGCCCTCCTGGACGAGGAGGGCGCCGACCGGCTGACCATGCGCCGGCTCGCCGAGCGCCTCGGCACCGGTTCGACCACGTTGTACTGGCACCTGAAGACCAAGGACGACGTCCTCGACCTCGCCCTCGACGCGATCTTCGCGGCGGTCGAGATCCCCGGGGACGACGGCCGCGACTGGCGCGCCGCCATCGCCGCCCTGATCAGCGGGTGGCGCGCCGTTCTCCTCGACCACCCCTGGTCGGCGGCGCTGCTGGGCCGCCCCATGCTCGGCCCCAACGTGCTCGCCCGCAGCGAGTTCCTGTACGCCACCCTCGTGAAGGCCGGGGTCGTCGAACCCCATCTGACCGCCGCGGCGTACGGGCTGTCCAACTACGTCATCGGATCCGCGCTCATGCAGGCGACCTGGACGGCCCGGGGCGACCAGGCCGCCGGACAGGCCGCCCGTGAGCGGTTCCGCGCCAACTGCGAGCGGTATCCCGTCCTCGCCGCCCATGGCCCCCTGGTCGCGGAGGCAGACTGGGACGCCAGTTTCGCCATCGGCCTCGACTGGCTCCTGGACGGCATCCAGACCGGGACGGCCGCCGCCGGCGAGGCGCCCACGCGGTCCGGGCAGGAGTAGCCGAGGCGCGGATCCGGCGCAGCGCCTCCGCGTCGGCGGCCGCTTTCCCCGAATCCTTTGAGGCCGCAATCAGGGGTTCGGAGGGAACCGGGCGGGTGGGTCAGTCGCACAGGACCCGGGTCAGGCGCCGGGAGGCGAACCAGACCCCCGCCCCGGCCAGCACAACCAGGTAGGCCGCGTGCCCCAGCAGCCCCCACCCCAGCACTCCCGTGCACAGGCCGCGCACCAGTTCCACCGCGTGATAGAGCGGCGTGAGCTGGATCAGCACCTCGACACCGACCGGGTAGTCCTGCACGGGGGAGAACGTCCCGGAGAACAGGAACAACGCGAACTGCCCGGTGCCCATCAGGTCGAAGTCCTGCCAGCCCCGCATCAGCGTGCTGACGGCCAGCCCCAGCCCGCCGAAGGCCAGCCCCACCAGCACGGTCGCCGGAAACGCGGCCAGCGCCCAGCCCGGCTCCGCCAGCCCCATCGCCACCATCACGACCAGGAAGATCGCGGTGTAGAGCGAACCCCGGACGATCGACCACACCAGCTCGCCCACCGCGATCTCGATGGGCCGCACCGGCGTCGCCAGCACCGCCTCGAACGTCTTCATGTACTTCAACTTGAAGAAGAAGTTGAACGTCGTCTCGGCCAGCGCCCCCGACATCGCCGACACCGCCAGCATCGCGGGCGCGACGAACGACGCGTACGACATGGTCCGCCCGTCCACCGTCAGATCACCGATCAGCGCGCCGACGCCGACACCGATCGACAGCAGATACAGCAGCGGCTCGAAGAAGCCCGACAGCAGGACGATCCAGTACGACGGCCCGGAGCGCAGCGCCCCCACGTTGCGGCCGATGACCGCGCCCACCCGGGCGGGGGAGACCCGGGACGCCACCAGTGTCGTCACCATCAGTCCTCCAGCTTCCGGCGGAACGCCCGCACCGCCAGGAAAAGACCCGCCGCCGCCCACGCCAGCAGATATCCGGCATGCACCGGAACCGGCCAGGCCGGCGCTGTGCTGAGCGTCGCCGCCCGGCACAGCTCCACCGCATGCCACAGCGGCGAGGCGTACGCCAGCGGGCGCAACACCGCCGTGAGCTGCTCGACCGGGAAGAACACCCCCGCGAACAACGTCGAAGGGATCACCACGAACCGGAACAGCAACGAGAAATAACTGTCGTGGTCGATCGTGGCGGCGAACGCCATCACCGGCGCCGCCACCGACACCGTCAGCAACGCGCACACCAGCGGGGTGACCAGCGCCCACGGCGAATGCAGCCCGCCGAAGAACACCACCACGACCAGGAAGGCCATCACCGCGATCATCACCCGGAAGACCAGGTAGAGCAGATGACCCCGGACCATGTCCGCAGGCCCCACCGGCGTGGCCCGCATCGCGTGATAGGCCCGGACCCACTTGAAGTCACCCAGCACCGAATAGGTCGACTCGCCCACCGCGATCTGGAAGGCCGTCGACGCGAGCACGCCCGGCACGATCCACGACAGGTAATCGACCCCCTGAACCCTGCCGACGTAACCCCCCACACCGATGCCGATGCTCAGCAGGAACAGCACCGGCAGCACGAACGAGGAGAACACCGACGCCTGCCACAACCGCCGGTAGAGGGTCAGGTGCCGCTCCAGCACCGCGATCGTCGGATGAACCGACCGCGCCGGAGCCGTCCCGGTCCGCAGCGCCATCTCAGTCCACCAACGTCCGGCCCGTCAGGTGGAGGAACACATCCTCCAGCGTCGACCGCCGCACCAGCACGCTCGACGGCTCCAACCCACGCCGCTGGATCTCACCCAGCGCGGCGTCGCCGTCGTCCACGTAGACCAGCACCCGGTCGGGGAGCGGATCGATCCGCTTGCCCACCCCCGCCAGCGCCGCCGCGTACCGCGACCCCGCCTCGGGCATGCCGGGGAAACGCAACTCGACCACCTCGGCCGTCGAGTAGGTCTCGATCAGCGACCTCGGCGACCCCTCCGCCACGATCCTGCCGCCGTCCATCACGACCAGCCGGTCGCACAACTGCTCGGCCTCGTCCATGTAGTGCGTCGTCAGCACCAGCGTGGTGCCCCGCTGCTTGAGCCGGAACAGCCGCTCCCACAACAGATGACGGGCCTGCGGGTCCAGCCCCGTCGTCGGCTCGTCGAGCAGCACGAGATCGGGCTCGTTCACCATCGCCCGCGCGATCGTCAGCCGCCGCTTCATGCCACCCGACAGCGGCTCCACCTTCCCGTCGGCTCGGTCGCGGAGCTGCACGAACTCCAGCAGCTCGTCGGCCCGCCTGCGGCTCTCCGCCCGCGACAGCCCGAAATAACGGGCGTACGTCACCAGGTTCTCCCGCACCGTCAGGTCGGGATCGAGGTTGTCGAGCTGAGGACACACCCCCAGACGCGCGCGGATCCTCGGCCCGTCGTGCACCGCGTCCATGCCCAGGATCCGCAGTTCCCCGGCGGTCGGCGTGGACACACACCCGATCATCCGCATGGTCGAGGACTTGCCGGCCCCGTTGGGCCCGAGGAAACCGAACGCCTCTCCCGGCGCCACGTCAAGGTCGATCCCGTCGACGGCGGTGAACTCCCCGAAGCGTTTGACCAGGCCACGCGCGTAGATCAGAGGTTGATCAGCCACGATTCGAGACCCTAACCAACGGCCCCGACATTTCCGCAACAGGTTATCCGCGCCCCAGGACCGGGCCCCGCCCCGCCTCCCCGGCGACCCGGCGAAGACCGTCAGACCGCCACCCGGTCCGGGTGGATCCGGACGCCCCCCGGTGGCCTTACGCTGACTTGCGTGAACACGTTCGAGCTGGGCACCGACGGCCCGCGGGTGATCCTCGTCGGCATCGACGGCTCGGAGACCTCCCTGCGCGCCGCCGCGTACGCCTGGGGGCTCGCCCGCCGCCAGGGCTCGCACGTCGTCCTCGTCTACGTCACCAATCCCGGAACGATCAGCACGATGATGCCGGCCGCGTCGGCCTCGGTGATCGAGGCGGGGGAGCAGGTCGCCGCGGACTTACGCGCACAACTGGAGCATTTCGCCCAGGCCGCCCACTCGCGTGTCGACTACACCTTCCGCACCGAGTACGGCGACGCCGCCGGCGTCCTCGCCAAGATCGCCGACGAGATCAGGGCGGACGCGGTCGTGGTGGGAGCCTCCACGCAGGCCGGTCACCGCTTCATCGGCTCGGTCGCGCTCCGCCTGGTCCGCGCCGGCCGCTGGCCGGTCACGGTCGTCCCCTGACCCACCGCTGACCCACCGCTGTCCTACGGCGCATCCGCAACCGCGCGTCCCCGGGACCGGGCGGGCCGGCTCAGATGCGGTCCGGGCCGGACACGTCCAGCGCCCGCAGGCCCTCAAGCACCCGCAGCAACGTCGCCTCGTCCGGGCCGTCCGCCCGCGCGCCCACCGGATGCCGCCGCACCCGCCGCGGCAGCGTCCCAGAAGACACCCCCGCAGAGGCTCCCGCAGGGGCGTTCGCGGTCACCGGCTCCCGCGGACCCGGAACCGACGCCCCCGACCACCCGCGCGGCCCGGAATCGGCGGCCGGAGCACCCGCCGCCTCCGGCGGACGCGACCCCTCCACCGGCGAGATGCCCAGCTCACACCACACGATCTTGCCCCGATCCGGCGCCGAATAGTGGCCCCAGCGCCGGGCCAGGCTGGCGACCAGCACGAGCCCCCGGCCGCTCTCGCCCAGCTCGCCCCCGGTGTCGCCCCCCAGGCCGTCGTCAGCCTCGCCGCACGGCACGGGCTCACGGTCGCTGATGTCCCACACCTCGATGAACAGGCTGCGCCGCCCCGGCGCCACCCGGACCCGCAACGCCACCGTACGCAGGGCCACCGGGAACATCGACGAGGCCACCGGCGGGCTGACCACGGCGGCCGTCGCCCGCACCGCGTTCGTCACCAGCTCGGAGACGACCAGTTCCGCCGTATCGGCCAGATGCGCGAGCTCCCACCCCCGCAACTGGCACCGCACGAAGGCGCGCGCCCGGCGCGGGGCGGTCGCGGCCGACCCGAACACCTTGTACGCGGTCCTGCGGCCCTCCTGCGAAGGGAAGGGAGAGATCAGCATCGCGCTGGACGGGTCTGGACGGACCGGCCGGCGAGGACCGGGACGGCCGGTCGGGGAAAACCCATGCCTCCGATCATCTGTCATGAACGGCTGCAAAGTTGCCGGCTTCGCGGCATTCGCCGAACTTTCTCCTTCCCCTCACCCACCAGACACCGCCGTACCTGACAGAAGATGACAGCAACGCGCGGCACGCTGGACCCATGAACGGACACGCCACCGGCACCTTCGACATCACCGGCTGGAACGAACTGGCCACCGAGGAGAAGGAAGGCGCCACCTTCGGCCGCAACCACATCACCAAGACCTTCCACGGCGACCTCGTCGGCACCAGCACCACCGAGATCCTCACCGTCGTCACCCCCGAAGGCCCCGCCGCCTACGTCGGCGTCGAACACTTCGACGGCACCCTCCACGGCCGCAAGGGCACCTTCGCACTCCAGCACAGCGCGGCCAGCCACAACGGCGAACAGTGGATGACGTGGCAGATCGTCCCCACCAGCGGCACCGGCGAACTGGCCGGCCTCACCGGGGAGGGCACCATCCGCGCGGCGGCCGGGCACCACTATCTCCTCGACTACACGCTGCCCGACGCCTAACCGGCCGCCATCCGGGTAGCCGCCGTGCATGGTGAAATCCGCTGATCGGCGCTCCACGGACGAGGCCGCCGCCCCGGTAGAGCCCGCCGCCGCGCCTGCCACCCCCCGGACCCCGGCACCCCGCGTCGCCGTCATCGCGCACCGCAAGAAGACCGTCGGCGGCGGCCTCGACGAGCTTCGCAAGCTCATCACCGGCTACGACGTCGACGACCTGCTCTGGTATGAGGTCCCCAAGAGCAAGAAGGCCCCCAAGAAGGTCCGCCAGGCCCTCAAGGACGGCGCCGAGCTGTTCTTCCTGTGGGGCGGCGACGGCACCGTGCAACGCTGCGTCGACGCCCTCGCCGGCAGCGACGCCACCGTCGCCGTCGTTCCCGCCGGGACCGCCAACCTCCTCGCCCGCAACCTCGGCATCCCCGAAGACCTTCCCGAGGCCGTACGGATCGGCTTCGAGGGCCGCCGCGCCAGACTCGACCTCGGCAAGATCAACGGTGAGCACTTCGCGGTCATGGCGGGCGTCGGCTTCGACGCCGAGATGATCGCCGACGCCGACCGCGGCCTCAAGGACCGCCTCGGCCGCTTCGCCTACATCTGGACCGGCCTGCGCCACGTCGGCGGCGCCGTGACCTCCATGAAAATCAAGATCGACGACAACGACTGGTTCGAGGGCGACGCCAGCTGCGTCCTCGTCGGCAACGTCGGCACCGTCACCGGCGGCATCGACGTCTTCGAAGACGCCCGCTACGACGACGGCTGGCTCGAAGTCGGCGTCTCCACCGCCGAAGGCCCCATCCAATGGGCCCGCACCCTCGGCCGCATGAGCGCCGGCAACGCCGAGAAATCCCCCTTCGTCCGCATCACCCGCGCCAGGAAGGTATCGGTCAAACTCCGCACCCCCATGGCGTACGAACTGGACGGGGGAGCCCGCGACCAGGTCAAGCGCATCACGGTCAAAGTCGTGCCCCAGGCCATCACCGTCTGCCTGCCCGACACCCCCGCCTGACCACGGAAGTCCCGGCATCCAACGCTCCGCGCCCGGTTCAGGGACGTCATCCGAACCGGGCGGGCGCCTCCGACGGCTTCGCGCGCCCTACCGAGGCCTGATGTTGTGGTTGCGGGCGAACAGATTGCCGGGGTCGTACTGACGCTTGACCGCCGCGAGCCGCTCGTAGGTCCGCGCCGGATAGATCGCGGCGACATCCTCTTCGGTGGCAGAAGCGAGGAAGTTGGCGTAGGCGCCGTCGACGTGAGGTTCGAGCCTCGTCCAGATCGCTTCCAGAACGGGCCCAGCCGCCTGGATGACCGGCTCCGGCCCCACGACGGTGGTCACGAACATCAACTCCGCCTGGCGATGCGCGTAGGCGGTGGTGTCGTGGGGGACTCGGGACACCGCGCCGCCGACGCTGCGAACGGAGATGAACGGCGCCTGCTCCGCCGCCCCGGTCTCGGCGAGGATCCGAAGGACCTCGGGCACCGACTCCCTGCCGGCGAACGCGCTCCGGGTGACCAGGTGAATGCCCGGCGGCAGGGTGGCGCCGTCCACGAGCGTGTCGGCATAGGGTCTCAGCGCGACATCGTCCTCGATCACCGTGCCGAGCCGGCGGATCGGGTCGATGGCCTGGGCCGCGAGCTCCGGGTCATCGCCGTCGAAGGCGACGTGGATCTCGACCGGCGCTTGGGGGCCGCCGGACAGGGGATTGGCGAGGTTCGCGATGGAGGTGAGTTCTTCCGGGGCGGCGCGGAGGTGGTCCGCCCAACCCCGGAGCACGGCGGCCGCCTCCGGCGCCGGGAAGGCGATCCTGCCGAAGAAGACGTCCGTCGTCGGGTGAGCCGCGAACTCGAAGGCGGTCACAATCCCGAAGTTGCCGCCGCCACCGCGAATGGCCCAGAACAGCTCGGCGTTCTCCTCCGCGCCGGCCCGCACGACCTCTCCGTCGGCGGTGACCACCTCCGCGGCGACCATATTGTCCAACGCGAGGCCGTGCTTCCTGACCTTCCAGCCGATGCCGCCGGACAACGTCAGCCCGCCGACACCGACGCTCTTGGTGTCGCCTGAGGAGATCGCCAGTCCATGCGGGGCCAGGGCGGCCGCGACCCGGCCCCAGGTGGCGCCGCCGCCGATCCTCACAAGGTGACGTTCCTTGTCCACGATCTCGACGTCCGCGAGCCTGCCGAGGTCGATCACCACGCCGTCGTCGTTGGTGCCGAAGCCCGCGAAGCCGTGGCCGCCGCCTCGCACCGACAGCACAAGCCCCGCACCGGCAGCGAATCTGACACCTGCCTGCACATCCCCGACGCTCTTGGGCCGTAGGACATAGGCGGGACTGCCCGAGGCCAACACCGAGCGACTGGCCGAGGCGTACTCCGCCGCTCCCGGTTCGACGATGTCGCCGCCGAAGTCACGGCGAAGGGTTTCAAGCGCTGAGTTCATGACGTTCCTTCCGCTTGGCAACCGGTCAGTTCGCCATGCCGGCGAACATGCCGGGCTCGTAGGAGCCTCCCGGGTTACGCACGATCACGTTGAGCCGGTTGTACGCGTTGATCATGGCGATCAGGGAGACCAGGGCGACGATCTGGTCGTCGTCGTAGTGCTCGCGCACCTGGGCCCAGGTCTCGTCGGACACGCCGTGGTGGGCGTCGGCGAGCCGGGTGCCCTCCTCGGTGAGCGCCAGCGCGGCCCGCTCGGCCTCGGCGAACACGGTGGACTCGCGCCAGGCGGCGACCAGGTGGAGCCGGACCGCGCTCTCCCCGGCGGCCGCGGCGTCCTTCGTGTGGTAGTCGATGCAGAAACCGCAGCCGTTGATCTGGCTGGCCCGCAGCATCACCAGGTCCTGGGTGGCCTGGGGCAGAGGCGACTGCTGGATCGCCAGGGCGACGTTGTAGATCCGCTTGGCGATCTTGGCGCCGAGCTCGTTGGCCATCAGGTCGATACGGGGTTCCATGACGTGGTCCTCACTCGTGGTGTCGCATGCCGCGCCGATGGCCGGCGCGGCGTCCTGACGAGCAAGAGATCCCGGCGAGCCGATCCTTGTGACAGCACCGATGTGTGACATGCGTCACCGATCGCAGGTGTCACAAAGTGGTGGGAACCGGTCTCTTATGCATGGCACGGTTGAGAACCAACAGACAGGAACCGGCAATGAACGAACGCAGCGAGCAACCGACGGACACAGCCGGGCCCCTCGCTCGTGGCAGCCGCACGGACTCCGCTGTGGACCCGGCCACCGAGACGTTCGTCGCCCACCGCAACCTGCTGTTCACCGTCGCCTACGAGATGCTCGGCTCGGCCGCCGACGCCGAGGACGTCCTGCAGGAGACCTGGTTGTTGTGGGCAGGCGTCGACCTCGGCACGGTGCGGGACCAACGTGCCTACCTGGTCCGGATCGTCACCCGCCAGGCGCTGAAACGGCTGCGTACGCTCAGCCGGCGCAAAGAGTCCTACGTCGGGCCGTGGTTGCCCGAGCCGTTGCTGACCGCGCCGGACGTGGCCGAGGACGTCGAGCTGGCCGACAGCGTCTCGATGGCGATGCTGCTGGTGCTGGAGACGCTTGCGCCGACCGAGCGGGCCGTGTTCGTCCTGCGCGAGGTGTTCGACCTCGACTACGACGAGATCGCCGAGGCCGTCGGCAAGAGCCAGTCCGCGGTCCGCCAGATCGCCCATCGCGCACGCTCACACGTCGCCGCCCGCCGGCCACGCGACGCCGTCTCCCCGGCCCAGACCCGCAACGCGCTCAAGGCCTTCCAGCAGGCGGTCGAAACCGGCGACCTGCAGAGCCTGCTCGACATCCTCGCACCCGACGTCGTCCTCCTGAGCGACGGCGGCGGACTCAAACAGGCCGCACTGGCGCCCGTCGTGGGGGCCGACCAGGTGGCCCACGTGCTGGGCCGGATCACCCCCGCGGCATCGCTGCAGCCGGCACAGGTCAACGGCCACCCGGCACTGATCGTCCGGCTCGACGGCGACATCGACACCGTCATCACCGTCCGCATCGACGAGGGCCTCATCACCGGGCTCTACGCCATGCGCAACCCCGAGAAGCTGTCGCACATGGAGCGGGAGACCACCGTGAGCCGCTGAGCCCGGCTCTTCCGACTCAGGGTTCGCGGGCGCGGAGGTACGCGTCCAGGTCGGCGGCGCCCCTGAGCATGGCGCGGCCCCGGGCGGACAGGCGGGCCTGCCAGTCGCGCAGGGTCGACTCCAGCGGGGCGACGCCTCCCGCGGAGCGAACCTGGGCGATCAGCGGGGCGATCTGCTCCAGCAGGTAGCCGCCCCGCCTGAGCTGGTGGGCCAGCCGGACGTCCCGTACGTCGGCCGCGCTGTAGATCCGATAGCCCGTCTGCGGATCGCGGCGCGGCCGGACCAGCCCGGCGTTCTCCCACTTGCGCAGAGTGGCAGGGCGGATGCCGAGCCTCCTGGCCAGGGGACCGATGAACGTGTCGCCGCGCTCCTGCGGCACGGGCGCCAGATCGCGGAGCGCGGCTTCGACGGCCTGAAGAGTGCGGCGGTCGTCGAGGAGCTGGCCGTGGCTCTCGTCGATGAGCCGCAGCGCGTCCTCGGCGGCACCCCGGTTGACCGCCTGCATGATCGACGTCGCCGCCTGGTGACCGTGCCCGGGCACGAGGGCGAGGAACGCCCGCAGGGCATGCGCGTGCAGCGGCGTATAGGTGCGATAGCCGTGGACGGTGCGTTCGGCGGCGGGCAGGATGCCGGCGTCCTCGTAGTTCCTGATCGCCTGGGTGGACAGGCCATGCTCACGCGCCAGGTCCACCGGCCTCATGGATGCATCACCGATTGAAGGTCCATCGCGATAAGAGCGGGCATTGCCGCCAAAAGTTTACACCGAGAGTTCAGCGATACCGTCGAAGGTATGGACATCAAGGACATAGCCCGGCCGCTCGACGGCGCGGGCGTCTCGGCCTTCCTCCGGTCGCTCCCCGCCAGGCCCCTGCTGCTCGGCCTGGGCGAGGCCAGGCACTTCGTGGGGGAGTTGGGCGAGTCGCGCAACGAGATCTTCCGGCATCTGGTCGAGCACGAGGGCTACCGGTCGTTCGCCATCGAGAGCGACTGTCTCATGGGCCTCGTGGTGGACGACTACATCACGACGGGCGCGGGCACCCTCGACGACGTCATGGAACGCGGCTTCAGCCACGGCTTCGGCGCGTCACCGGCCAACCGCGAGCTCGTGCGCTGGATGCGGACGTACAACGAGGAGCATGACGAAAAGCTCCGGTTCTTCGGATTCGACGGCCCACTGGAGTATTGGGCGGCGAGCCCACGCCAGGCACTCACCGCCCTCCACGCCCTCCTCGACGGCCCGCTCCCGCGCACTGTAGTAACCACCGAAACCCTCGACACGCTGCTGGGCCCGGACGACCGGTGGTCGAACGAGGCCACGGCCATGGACCCGTCCCAATCGATCGGCCAGTCCGCCGACGCCCAGCGACTGCGAGTGATCGCCGACGACCTGGCGGCACTGCTCGACACGCAGGCACCACACCTGAGCGCGGAGGACAGAGAACGGGCGGCACTGTACGCGCGCACCGCCACCGGCCTGCTCCGCTACCACCACCGGATGGCCGACGCGTCCCCAGCGCGGTGGACCCGGCTGTCGGCCCTGCGGGACGCGATGATGGCCGCCAACCTGCGCGCCGTCGCCGAGCACGGCCCGGCCCTGGTCTTCGCCAGCAACCTCCACCTGCAGCGGAACAAGAGCTTGATGCCGTTCGGCGACCAGCCGCTGGAGTGGTGGAGCGCGGGAGCGATCACCGCGACCCACCTGGGCGACCGGTACGCCTTCCTCGCCACAGCCCTCGGCACGGTCGGCGACGACACCCCGCCCCCGGACACCGTCGAGGGCCTCCTGTCCACGCTCCCGTGGGACCGCTCTCTCATCGACGCCCGCCACCTGGCCGAGGCCATCACGAAACCCGCCCCGCGCGTCTCCCGCGATTTCGCCTATTTCCCGCTGGACCCGGCCCAGCTCGACATGATCGACGGCATCGTCTTCCTCAAGCAGGCCGTCAAGCTGGGCTGACAGACGCGTGCGTGTCAGGCAGCGCCGACACGCACGCGCATCAACATGCCGCGCGGGCTCGCCAGGTGATTACCGCTCGGCCCCATCGGCCGCCTCCACAGGTGTGACCCGCATCACAGCGGTTCGCACTGAACCCCGGCGGTCCGGCACAGTACCCACAGACGATGGACGACACGGACCTCCGGCTGCTGCGGCTGGTCGCCACCGGTGACGAGCATGCCTTCGAACGGCTCTACACCCGGCACGCCCACGCCCTGCTCGCCTACGCCGAAGGACTGCTCCGCGACCGCGGCGCCGCCGAGGAGGCCCTGCAGGAGACGTTCATCGCCGTCTGGCGCTCGGCCGGATCCCACGAAGGCCGCTCCACCGTCCGCACCTGGCTCTACGGCATCTGCCGCCGCCAAGCACTCAAACGCATGAACGGCGGGCGCCCCGCCCCCCGCCCCCTGGACGAGGCCGCCCACCTCCCATCCACCGAACCCGACCCCGAAGTCGTGGCGCTCGCCCGCGCCGACACCGCCGCCGTCGCCGCCGCGCTCACCGCACTGCCCGCCACCCACAGGGAAGTCCTCACCCTCGCCCTGTCCGCCGGCCTGTCCCACGCCGAGATCTCCCAGATCCTGGACATCCCCGTCGGCACGGTCAAAAGCAGGCTGTTCACCGCCCGCGCCGCCCTGGCCAGAGCCCTGCCCGTCGAGGTCGAGGGGAGACCACGATGACCCATCCCACGCACCAACTGCCCGCATACGCCGCAGGCCACCTCACCGGCGACGACGCCGCCGCCGTCACCGCGCACCTGGCCACCTGCCCCGCCTGCGCCACCCAGGCCCGCGCCTGGCACCGCACCGCCACCGCCGTACAGGACGACACCGCACGGGTCACCCCACCGACCCCGGACCTCTTCGCCGCCATCCGCCGCCGCCTGACGATCAACCCCAACCCGTCCGGCACACGGCCCGTCCCCGCCTATCGGGGCGACATCGGCACCCGTCCGCTCCACCGGGCACTCGGCATCCTCACCCGACAGCGAACCCTGATCCGCTGGCCCGTCTGGACACTCGCCGCCGCGCTCATCGCGGGCGGCGCCATCCTGGCCGCGCTCGCCCCCACCGGCCACGCCGCACAGGTCCTCGCCATGACCGTGCCACTGGCGGCCGCCCTCGCCGTCGCCGGAGCCTGCGGATCCGACAACGACCCGCCCGCGGAACTCGCCGCCGCCCTGCCCACCCCACCCCGCGTCGTCCTGCTGGCCCGGCTCACCCTCGTGCTCACCGCCACCGTCACCGCCGGCCTGCTGGCCACCCTCACACTGTCCGCACTCACCCCAGGCGGGGGAGCGGCCGGACTGGTCACCGCCTGGTTCGGCCCCCTCGTCCCCCTGTCGGCCACCAGCTTCGCCCTCTCCGTCCTCTACCGGCCCTCCGCCGGCGTCGCCACCGCCCTCGCACTCTGGCTGGCCCGCGCCCTGTCAACCGGCCAGACCACCGCGACCGGCCTCAGCCCCGCCGTACTCCGCCTCGTCGACCCCCTGTGGACACCCGGCCCCGCCGTACTGACCGCCGCCGCCGCCCTCGTGGCCGCCACACTCCTGCTCAGCCCGCGCCTGCCCCGATCCCGGCGCACCGCCCACCTATGGCGATGAACCTTCACGCCCCCGCCGGTACCAACTCCCCGTGAAGCACCTACCCCTGTGGCGGCACGAACTGCGCCGCGCGGGCTGGACCGCGTGCGCGGCCCCCGCCGCCGCACTCGTCGCCACCCTCGCCCTCACGGCGGCCGCCGCGGCCTTCGGCGCCGCACGCCCCCAGCTCGAACGCATCCTGCTCACCGGACTGGAAGCACTCATCCCGCTGTCCGCCGGCATGGCCGCCGTCGCCGTCGTCTCCCACGACCCGAGCCGCGAACTCCAGCTCACCCTGCCCACCCCGTACACCACGACCCTCGGCCGCCGCCTGGCCGTCCTCACCGGCCTCAGCGCCGCCCTGTCCATCGCCTTCTCCACCGCGCTCGCCCTCGGCGGCTGGTGGAACGGGCCCGGCCTGCCGTACGCGCCCCTCGTCTGGGCCGCCCCACTCCTGTGGCTCACCGGGCTCGCCCTCCTGGTCGCCGCACTCGGACGCAGCGTCGTGCTCGCCACCACGACCGTCGCCGCCGTATGGCTCGGCGAACAACTGTTCGCCGCGGCCTTCGCCACCACCCCCGGGCTCCGCCCGTTCTTCCTGTTCATGACCACCCGCATCGGCGTCCCCACCGACTGGGACGCCAACCGCGCGGCGCTGGCCATCTCCGGGGCCCTGCTCGCGGCCCTCGCCCTGATCCTGCTGCGCCGCCCCGAACGCCTGCTCACCGAGGAGGAGACATGACCACCGCACGACAGACGTGGGCGGTGACCCGCTACGAGTTCCGCATGCAGATCCGCAAACGGTCCCTGTGGATCACCACCGCCACCCTCGCCGTCGTCCTCACCCTCACCCAGGGCGACCGCGGACCACGCCACCTGCCGCCCGGCGCATCACCCCGCGAGGTGATGGCGGGCTGGGCTCTGCTGATGTCCATTCTCCTGCCGATCGGCTTCGGAATGGTGCTCGCCGACCGGCTCACCCGCGACCGCCGCCTCGGCCTGGCGTCCCTGCTCGAAAGCCTCCCGACCGGGCGTGGCGCACTCGTCGCCGGCAAGTACCTCGGCGGCCTGACCTCCACCGCGGTCCCCGCCGCGCTGGTCCTCCTCACCGCCGCCGCCGGCGAGACCGCCCACCGGCACGACCCCGCCCTGTTCGCCTGGGCGGCCGTCGCCTTCGCCCTGGTCACCCTTCCCGGGCTGGCCTTCGTGACCGCCTTCGCCCTCGTCTGCCCGCTGCTGACGACCGCTCCGCTGTTCCGGGTGCTGTTCGTCGGCTATTGGTTCTGGGGCAACATGCTCAACCCCGACCTGTTCCCCTCACTGACCGGCACTCTGCTGACCCCCCTGGGCGACTACCCGGCGACCTGGCTGACGGGGGAGCGGGCCCTGTACGCGGGAGCCGACGGCTGGCTGGAGTTCCTGCGCCCCCAGCCCGGCGGCACGGCGACCGCCCTGGCCATCGCCCTGCTCCTCCTGCTCAGCCTCCCGCCCCTCGCCCTGGCCCCACCACTGCTGCGCCGCAGAAACCTGTCCGCCTGACCCTCGGAAAGACACCTCGCATGGACATCCAGATCACCGGGCTGCGCCGCACGTTCGGCAAGGTCACCGCCCTCGACGGACTCGACCTCGCCGTCCCCGGCGGCATGTACGGCCTGCTCGGCACCAACGGCGCAGGAAAGACCACGCTCATGCGCGTCCTCGCCGGAGTCCTGCCGCCCACCGCGGGCACCGTACGCGTCGGCGGCCACGACCTCACCACCAGAACCGGCCGCCTGGCCGTACAACGCCGGCTCGGCTACCTGCCCCAGGACCTCGGCCTCTATCCCGACCTGTCGGCCCAGGAGTTCCTCGACTACGTCGGCCTGCTCAAGGGGCTCGACGACACCGCCGCCCGCCGCCGCCAGATCGGGGAACTCCTCGACATGGTCGGCCTGACCGACGCCGCCGGCCGCAAGCTCCGCGGCTTCTCCGGCGGCATGCGCCGCCGCGTCGGCATCGCGCAGGCCCTGCTCGGCGACCCCGCCCTGGTCGTGGTCGACGAGCCCACCGCCGGCCTCGACCCCGAGGAACGCATCCGCTTCCGCACGCTCCTGGCCTCCATCGCCGCCGGCCGCACCGTCCTGCTCAGCACCCACATCGTCGAGGACGTCGCCCAGACCTGCCGCGACACCGCTGTGATGGCCCGCGGCAGGGTCGTCTTCAACGGCCCCGTCGCCGACATCGTCCAGCGGGCCGAAGGCATCACCTGGGAACTGGTCGGCCAGGGGCCACCACCCGCCACCGGCGTCGTCGTCTCCGCCATCAGCCGCTCCGACGGCACCCACTACCGTCTCGTCAGCCCCGCCCGGCCCGACCCCCGCGCCGTACCGGTCCAGCCCTCGCTCGAGGAAGGGTACGTCGCGCTCATGCACGCGGGCGCGAGCGGCTGAACAGCGGGGGAGAGGTAGGTGATCACCGTCCGTAACCGCCCGCTACGCGGGGATCGCGAAGGGGTATCGGCGGTTCGCACAGACGGTTTCGCGCCGTCACCAGATCCTCCTCTCACACCCCCGCACGGGTACGCCCACGCGTCCGAACCCCTGCAGGGCCTCCAGCACGGCGGCCCTGCAGTCGGGGCCGGGCGACGGCGGAGAAGCGGGAGGAGCGGGAGGAGCGGGGTCAAGCAGCTAACTTGACATAATGTTCATTATCGAGCAACGCCGGAAGGGGCCCGAAGGGCGGATGGCCTGGAGTTTTCGGAACGCCCTTTGAGGGTGCACATGACACCATCCCTGCGCTGTTGCCGCGACGAGGCCGTCAGTCGATCTGCTCGGCCAGTGCGACGACGATGCCCTCGGGGCCGCGGATGTAGCAGAGCCGGTAGGCGTCCTTGTACTGCACCACCTCGCCGACGAGTTCGGCGCCGTGGGTGCGCAGGCGGGCGATGACGTCGTCGATGTCGTCGACGGCGAACATGATCCGGCGAATGCCCAGCGTGTTCGCCGGGGCGTCCTCCGGCACGCCGCTGATCGCCGCCGGCGTGTGGTACTTCGCCAGCTCGATCCGCCCGTGACCGTCCGGGGTCCGCATCATCGCGATGTCGACTCGCTGGTCGTCGAGCCCGACGAGACGTGCCGCCCAACGCCCCTCGATCAGCGCCTTACCCTCCAGCTCCATGCCGAGTTCTACGAAGAACGCGATGGCGGCCTCAAGGTCGTCGACGACAATGCCGACGTTGTCCATCCGCTGGATCGTCATGGTGGTCCTCCTTGTCGCGCGGCCCGTCGTGGCCACTGGCGTACCTGAGACGGAGCCGGTGTCGCGTTCTCGACACCCCGGGTCCCAAGATTTTCCTTCTGGGCGCCCACATCAACGAGAACGCTCTCGCCCCTCCTCTGGTACGACAAAGGGCACCTCTATGGGGCAAAGACTCCTATCCAGCCCTATACCGGACAGAAGGTGAATTCTGTCCGGTATGAACCGGAAGCTTTCGGGTGCTGGACTGACGGCCTGCGACTGCCCGATCGGCTGCTGTGCAGATGCCGGCGGCGCGATCAGCGGCACATCGGGCCGCAGCCACAGGCCCAGTACGAGTTGCCCGTCGACCGGCCGCGACCCGATGTCGTGGAAGCCGTCATAGAACATGGCCGGTCGCAACACGGTCACCGGCACGCCGCTCCCCCGCTTGCCGGCCTGGTTCACGCGTGACGAGGCGGCGGCCCTAACCCAGATGCCGGGCGAAGAACCGTAGCGCGCTGTCGGTCTCGAACTCGGGGATCTCCCCGTGCATGCCGGGGTTGGCGTGCAGCGTCTTCTCGGCTGACGCCAAGGCGTCGAACAGCGCCAGGCCCTGGGCCCGCGGCACCCGCTCGTCGTCCCACTGCAGCAGGAACTCCACCGGGACGGTGATCCGCGCGGCGGCCTCGGCCGATGCCAGCGCCCCGCCCAGGCCCAGCACCGCCGCGCGGACCCGGGGTTCGGCGGCGACGAACGGAACGCCGAGCCCGCACCCCAACGACACACCCCAGTAGCCCACCGGGCCGGCGCCGACGTGCTCAAGTCGCTGGAGCGCCTCCAGCACCGCCCGCCATTCCGGGACGGTCTGGCGGGCCACGAGCGCCTGGAAACCGGCGATGAGCGGAGCCGGCTCCTCCCCCGCCGCGATGCGCGCCTGGTTCTCGGTCGCGATCTTGTCGTACTCCTCGTCCTTCGGCCGGTCGCCGTGGCCGGGCACGTCCACCGCCGCGACCGCGAAACCACACTCGACCACGAAGCGGCGCGCACGGGCCACGACGTCGGGCTCCTTCTTGTGCCGGCCGCCGCCGTGTCCGATCAGGATGAGGGGCCGGGTTCCGGCGGCTCCTTCCGGCGTCCAGAGCACGCCAGGAATCTCACCGAGGGTGAAAAGCTGTTCGCGGACGCCGTCGAACGACGTCTCAGAGCTGAAGCGCATGACGTTTCACGCCTTCCGGGATGCCTACTGCGGGCACTCCCTAGGCCATGCGAGGGAGGGAGACCCGACCTGTGACAGCGTTGATCGGTCTCACCTCCTCAGTTTTGGCGATGCACGGCGACGGTGAATCTATCACGGCCCTTCAGGGCAAGGTTTGCCTTCGTCCACGTCACCCTGCCGGCACTGCGGCTTGACGTTGCCACATTTCTGAGGTGGCGATAGCGTAAAGAACGTGACTGCCGGGTCGGCCATGGGCCACAAGCGAGTGAGGCACCCGGCCACGGCGTGAGCGCCGGGTGGGCGCGAGGCCCGCCGCATCTCTGGTTTCCTGATCTGAATTCTTCTTACCGCGCATCCGCGCGCCCCGCGGCGCCGGCGAAATCGTCGCCGCGCCGATCCTTTGCCGCGCGCGTGTACGTCGTCTTTTCATGACCGCCGGCCCTCATTCGGCGACGTGGTCGATTCGTCATGCCCGGACATGCCCGGAAACGAATTCCGGGCTCATTGTCCCGACAAGAAAGCCGAGAATGCCGTACGACTTCAACCAGCAGATCATCCGGGAATTCCGCGCCAACCGCGGAAGAGTGGGCGGCCCTTTCGAGGGAGCCCGGCTGCTCCTCCTGACCACCACCGGCGCCCGTTCGGGAGCCCGGCACACCGTCCCCCTCGGCTACCTGCACGACGAGGGAGGCCGCATGCTGGTCATCGCCTCGGCCGGCGGTGCGCCGCAGCACCCGGCCTGGTATCACAACCTGCGTGCCAACCCCCGCGTCACCGTGGAGACCGACGTCTTCACGATCGAGGCCGAGGCCACCGTCCTGGAAGGCGAGGAACGCGAACGGCTCTTCGCCCGTGCTGTGGAATCCGACCCTGGCTGGGCCGGCTATGAGGCGATGTCCGGCCGCGTCCTGCCCGTCGTCGCGTTGACGCCGCGCTCCGGTTTCTTCCCGGATCTGCCGGAAGGCGAGGTCCTGAAACCGGTCCACGACACGGTCCTTGATCTGGACGTCACGCACATCCCCGCCACCCCCGACGACCACACGGCCGTGATGGCCGCGGTCCAGGCACTGGTCACCCGCACTCCGCCGCTCGCCGCCGACGTGACACCCGCGCTCGCTCATACCGGAGGCGTACCGGGACAGTGGGTCGCCGCCACCGAAGGCTCGGCCACCGGGGACGGCGTCACGCTGTACGTGCACGGAGGCGGCTTCGAGCACGCCCAGCCGAGGCTGGAGCCTCTCATGGCCTATCGCCTGTCCCAGGCAACCCGGCGTCCCGTGTTCAAGGTGGACCAGCGCCTGGCCCCGGCCCACCCGTACCCCGCCGCCCTCGACGACGTCGTGGCCGTCTATCGGAGCCTGCTTGAGCAAGGCGTTCCCGCCGGCCGCGTCGTCGTGTGCGGTGAGTCGTCGGGCGGCACCCTCGTCCTGTCGGCGCTGCTGGCGCTCAAACACGCGGGTGATCCCCTGCCCGGCGCGGCCGTCGCGATTTCCCCGCTCACCGACCTGACTCTGTCCAGCCGGTCCCTGGACACCGACGACGGCCGGGATGTGATCGATCGCCGTGTCGCCGAACACGTCACCGCCCAGTATCTGGCCGGAGCTCGCGCCGACCAGGCTCCGCAGTCTCCGCTCCACGGCGACCTGCACGGCCTGCCCCCGCTCCTGCTCGTGGCCGGGACCATGGAGGTGCTGCTGGACGACGCGCGCCGCTTCGCGGCAGCCGCCTCTGCCGCCGGTGTCGACGTGACCCTCGACCTGTACGAGGGCATGCCGCATGCCTTTCACGCGAGTGTGATGGCGCAGGACCCGCCCTCCATCGCGATGACGTTCCTCCGTCGCCTCAGCGATTGGATCACTGGCACCCAGGCGAGGGGCGCGATGCCGCGCTGATCGGCCCGTAGACGCCGCTGACCGCCCGACCCGCGTTTCCTGTGGCTGGCCGCCTGCGCGGGTCGGGGCTGGTGCGGGGCCCGTCTACTTGGGGGTGGGTGCCAGCGCGTCGCCGGGGATGGTGTGCGAGGTCTTCTGGCGGGTGCCGAGTGCGAGGAGCAGTGAGGCCGCCGTCAGTGCCGCACCGAACCAGACGACACCTGTGACGCCCAGGTGATCGGCGAACAGTCCACCGAAGAGCGCCCCGAGTGCAATGGATGTGTTGTATGCCATGGTGTTGAGTGACATCGCGGCTTCGAAGGTGTCGGGTGCGGCGGCTTGCGTCATGTTGACCTGGGAGAGCTGGACGACGCCGAAGGAGACTCCCCAGAGAACCAGCGTGATGATCGAACCGGCCTGCCCGTGAGCGATGGTGAGCAGCAACAGCAAGGACGTCACGAGTCCCGCGCAGCCGGCGATGAAGCTGCCCCTCGGATTTCTGTTCACCGTGTATCCGGCGGCGAAGTTCCCCGCCGCGCCTCCTGCGCCGTAGACCATCAGGGCCACGGTGATGAAGAAGGGCGTGGCGGATGCGCTTTGCTCCAGGTAGGGGCGCACGAACGTGTACGCGCCGAAGTGGCCGAGCACGAAGAGTACGACGGTGAACAGCACAAGACGTAGCGGCACGTTCTTCAGCGGGAGTCCGAAGACTTCCCGCACCGAGACCGCGTTCGTCGACGGTAGCGATGGAATGACGGCGACGACCGCGAGGAACACCAGTGCGCTGAGGCCGGCCCAGATCAGGAACGTGGTTCGCCAGCTGGTGAGGCTTTCCAGGGCTGTTCCCAGCGGTATGCCCACGACCGCGGCGATCGAGATGCCGGACATCACGATCGCGGCCGCCCTGCTCGCGTGGCGTTCCGGGACGAGGCGCATCGCCATGCTCACGCCTATGGCCCAGAACACCCCGCTGGCGAAGCCCATGATGAGCCGTGTTGTCAGGACCAGCGGATAGTTCGGCGAGATCGCGGTGATCGTGTTTCCCAGGGTCAGTATCGCGAGGAGCGTGGACAGCAGGACGCGTCGGTTGACGCGCCTGGTCCAGGCCACGATGAAGGGCACGCCGAGCCCGGCTGAAACGCCGTACAGAGTGACCATCAGCCCGGCGGCGCCCACGGATATGCGCAGGCTTGCGCTTACCGGGGTAAGCAGGCCGACGGGCATCAGCTCGGTCGTGAGGAAGACGAAGAGACTGGCTGTGATCGCCGCGACGCCGAGCCATGATCTCGAGGTCGAGCGCCGGTGTTCGTCGTAGGTGACCATTGTCGTTCTTTCTGATGGTTGCAAGTGAAGATCGTCCGCCGTCGGAACGTGACGTGTTCAAGAGTGCGCGAGCGTCGATCGATGAGTCCAACACATGCTTTTCATCGATATCGATCGTGATTCACTATGGTTGGATGGAGCTTCAGCAGTTGAGGTATGTCGTCGCGGTCGCGGAGACCAGGAACTTCACCCGGGCGGCCGAGCGCTGCCGTGTGGTGCAGTCGGCGCTCAGTCATCAGATCGCCGGTTTGGAGCGGGAGCTGGGCGCGCGGTTGTTCGAGCGGACCAGCCGGCGTGTGCGGCTGACGCCGGCCGGAGAGGCGTTCCTTGGCGCGGCCCGGGAGTGTCTGGAGGCCGCGGACCGCGCGCGGGCCGAGGTGGCGGCGGCGGCCGGGGAGATCCGGGGGCGGCTCGCCGTCGGCACCATCCCGACGGTGGCGGCCGTCGACCTGCCGGTCGCCCTGAGGGACTACCGCCGGCGCTATCCGCGGGTGCACATCACGCTGACCGCGACGGGCAGCGAAGAGCTGATCGAGCGGGTCCGGCAGGGCGTCGTCGACGTCGCGTTCCTGGGCCTGCCACCGCGCGTGGAACCCAAGGGCGTCCAGAGTCGCCGCCTCGGCGGGGGCGAGCTGGTCGCCGTGGTCGCGCCCGATTATCACCGGGCGGAGGACGAGATGGACCTGCGGAGCCTGGCGGACGAACCGTTCATCGACTTCCGTGTCGGCGCGGCCGGGCGAGCGCAGTCGGACGAGGCCTTCGCGGCGGCGGGGGTGCGACGTGAGGTGCCCTTCGAGGTGTCGTCGGCCGAGCTCATGGTCGATCTGGTTCGGCAGGGCCTCGGAGTGGGCATGCTGCCGGCCGCGTACGCGCCGCGCTTTTCCGACCTGCGTCTCATTCGTCTTCGCGATGCTCCCACCCGGGTGGAGTACCTGATCTGGGAGAACCGGCCGTCCCCGGCGGCCACGGCCTTCCTTGAGCTGATCCGCGCTGGTCAGGCGGACTCTGTGTGATCGGCGCCGCTGATAGACGACTTCTGACACTGGATTACATGATTACAATGCAGTCATGATCTTAATCTTCGAAGCCGGGGCCTCGGGGGCGATGTCCACGTGATCGTCGAGTACATCCGCTACCGGATCGACCAGCAGGACGCGGACGAGTTCGAAGCCGCCTACAAACGTGCCGCGGTGCCCTTGGCGGCCGCGCCGCAGTGCTTGGACTACGAGGTGTCGCGGTGCGTCGACGAGCCCGAGTGGTACATCCTGCGCATCACGTGGACCTCGGCTGAGGATCACATGCAGGGTTTCCGCGGCGGCGAGCACTTCGGGGCGTTCTTCTCCGCGATCAAACCGTACGTCCGGCAGATCGAGGAGATGCGGCACTACGAGCGGACCGCCGTGCGCGGCACCGGCTCCTCGGTCCCGAGCATGTACGACTGGGCGGGTGGCACGGAGGCGTTCGAGCGGCTCACCGAGACGTTCTACGAGCAGGTTCTCAAGGACGACCTGATCGGCCCCCTCTTCGCTCACATGGACCCGGAACACCCCAGGTATGTCGCGATGTGGCTGGCGGAGGTCTTCGGCGGCCCGTCCCGCTACACGGACGAGCGGGGCGGCTACCACCACATGCTCGTCCAGCACCTCGGCAAGGCCATCACCGAACCTCAGCGCCGCCGCTGGGTCAGTCTCCTCATGGACGCCGCCGACGTGGTCGGCCTGCCCGCGGACCCCGAGTTCCGCGCCGCCTTCGCGAGTTACATCGAGTGGGGCACCCGCCTCGCCTTCGCCAACTCCCAGCCCGGCGCCCGCCCCCCGCAGCAGGCCCCTGTCCCCCGCTGGGGCTGGGGGGTGGCCCCGCCCTACTCCCCCACCTCGTGATCTGACAGATCTGACCGGTTGGCGGGGGCGACGACCCTCGCCAACCGGTGGTCACGCGAGTGGCACGCCGAGCTGGGACAGCAGTTCCAGCTGGTCGAAGTAGAGGCGCAGGCTGACGATCTGCCCGTTCTCGATGGTGCAGACGTAGCAGCAGCGAAGATTCAGCGGGCGGCCCGTCGGAGGAATGACCCGGCCGCCTGGTCCCAGGTAACGCCCCTTGTGGGTGCCGATCAGCACCAGCTCGTCGACCGTCATGTCGCCGACGTCGAACGACTCCAGGACCACCGTGTGCACGTCCGGGAAGGCCGCCCAGAACTCCTCCAGGTAGGAGCCCAGTTCCTCATGGCCCTCGGCCATGCCCTCCGGGGTGAGGAACGCCCCGTCGGGGCTGACCGTGCCGAGCAGCGCGTCAATGTCGTGCGCATTGAACGCGGCGTTGTATCTGTCGCGCACTCGGCGGGCTTCGCCCACGATGTCGGTCCTCCCCTATCGATGGATGCCCTCAGAACGCGGCCGTGTGTCTCACCCTCCGCAGTCTTTGCCGGAGCCTGTTCAGCGTCATGTCCGCAGGCACTCCACAGGTCCTTCACCCGCCGGGGCCGTCCTCGTCTCTTACGGTGAAGCCGCCCCGGTCGTCGAAAGTCACCGTGTGGACCGCGTCGAATCCGTCCGACGGGCGTGGGCGGCGGAGGCGTCTCACCGTGGCGTGGATGCCCACCTCGGGCACCCGCGCACGGCCGGGGCGCTGCGCGTTGCGGTGCAGCGACGCGGTGAGGTCGGGAGGGAACCAGTAGGCCACGACCCGGGCGCCGCGTTCCTTGGCCGCGACGACGAGCGGGCCCCACTCCTCTGGGGAGGGGTTGGTGTTGTCCACGGCCACGTTCCGCCCTTCCTGCAGGGTCTCGGCGACGACCCGGAGCTGGCGTCGCTGCCGGTGGCGGGCGTTCGGCCAGTTGTCCTTGCTGACATGGGCGTGCGTCGCCGCCAGCCGCTGCCGGTAGAAGGTGGTCTTGCCCGATGCCTGCAGCCCGACCAGGACGGCGACCTCCCGGGTCGTCATGGCCGCGGGTTCCGTGCCGGGTTCATACCTCATCCTCCCCCGGCGAGGTCCCCACGGGAGCGGGGGGCGCACCGGTCAGGCGTCGCGGTCCGTCAGGATCTCGTCGATCACGCGGAGCTGGTCGGCGGCCTGCGCGCCGTCCGTGTCGATGACCCTGGCCAGGACGATCAGTGCCTTCCACAACGCCCATCCCCTGGCGCGCGCCCACGTGGCGGGGTCCTGGCGTACGGCTGCGCGGAAGGCGTGCCTGCTCTCCCCCGCGAACATCGTCCACGCGATGACCAGATCGCAAGCGGGGTCGCCCACGCCCGAGGTCCCGAAGTCGATGACGGCGGTCAGCCGTCCCTCCCTGACGAGCAGGTTTCCGCCCGCGATGTCGCCGTGGAACCACACCGGCCTCCCCTGCCGGGTCGCTCCCAGGGCGGCGTCCCAGACGGCCGTGGCCCGCGCGGTGTCGACACGGCAGTCGAGCGCGGCCAGGGCGCGGCGGGTCTCGTCGTCGTAGTGGGCCGGGGACGCGCCGCGGTGGAAACTGTGCGCGCCGGCCCGCGGCCCGTCCGTCGCGTCGGCACTCTGCAGGGCGAGGATGAACTCGGCCACCGAGACGGCGAACGCGGGCAGGTCGTCGATGCGGCCGGCGAAGGCGGTCTCGCCCTCCAGCCACCTGCGGACGGACCATTCGAACGGATATCCCGCCCCCGGCGCGCCCTTGGCCAGCGGCTCGGGTACGGCGACGGGTAGCGACGGTGCGAGGACCGGGAGCCACCGATGTTCCTTGTCCACCGCCGGTGCGTAGCCGGCCGCGGTCGGGAGCCGGACCGTCATCTCCTCGCCGAGGCGGTAGGTGCGGTTGTCCCAGCCGTCGACCTGGACCGGTGTCACGGGCAGGTCGCGCCACTGCGGGAACTGGTCCGCGATCAGTCGTTTCACCAGTGTCGCGTCGATTCCGGCGCGTCCGTCCGGGGGCGGATGATCGGTCACTTCGGGAGTGTCGCCGCCGCTCCCCTGACCGTGCAACGGGATTTCCCCGCGCCAGGTCTCGTACGATCACGGAATGGCGGAGCAGGACCGGCACCATCCCGAGGGGCGCGAGCCGGCCGGGCCGGTCTCCCACGCGAAGGAAGAGTTCGATGTCGCCGCGTACGTCCGGCGTGCCAGGGGCGGTCCCTGTTTCGTCTGCGCGGTGGTGGCGGGCGATCCAGCGTACGACTTCGAACAGGTCGTGTTCGAAGACGATCAGCACATTGCGTTCCTCGACCGTTATCCCACGCTTCCGGGGAAGGTCCTGGTCGCGCCGAAGGCCCATGTCGAGCATGTGGTCCGCGACCTGGACGAGGAGGCGTACGTGCGGCTGATGCGGACGGTGCGCCGGGTCGCCCTGGCGGTCGAGGCGGTCGTCCCCTCCGAGCGCACGTATGTGCTGTCGCTGGGCAGCGGGCAGGGCAACGCCCACCTGCATTGGCACATCGCGCCGCTGCCGCCCGGGACGCCGTACGAGCGGCAGCAGTTCCATGCCCTGATGACGGAGAACGGGGTGATCCCGTGGTCGCTCCGGCAGGCGGCCGACCTCGCGGAGAGGTTGCGCGCGGCGCTCGCCGGTCCGGCCGGAACGTGTCTCCCCCAAGTGGATCAGGCCGGAGTCGACCAGGCCGGAGTCGACCAGGCCGGAGTGGACGAGGAGGAGCTGACCGGGGGCGGGGTCAACCGGGTCGTCCGGGTCGGGGGCACGGTGCGCCGGCCCGCCCGCCGGTGGACGCCGGCGGTGCGCGCTCTGCTGGATCATCTGGCGGCGGCCGGGTTCGGCGGCGCGCCGAGAGCCCACGGGTGCGACGGCGAGGGCCGGGAGGTGCTGGATTTCCTCCCGGGTGAGGTGCCGGGCTATCCCCTGCCGCCGTACGCGATGGCGGATGAGGCGCTGGCCGGTGTCGGGGTGTTGCTGCGGGACTACCACGACGCGACGGTGGGTTTCGCGCCTCCGGAGGGAGCGGATTGGTACTTTTCGCCGCGCGGTCCGGCCGAGGTCGTCTGTCACGGTGACGTGGCGCCGTACAACTGCGTCTTCCGGGAGGGGCGGCCGGTGGCGTTCATCGACTTCGACACCGCGCATCCGGGGCCGCGGGTGTGGGACGTGGCGTATGCCGCCTACCGGTTCGTGCCGTTGCATGATCCCGGCCGTGACGGGAGCGCTCCCGGGGTGGAGGAGCAGGCACGGCGGCTGCGCTTGTTCGCCGACGCCTACCGGCTCTGTGCGGAGGATCGGGGGACGCTGACGGAGACCGCGCGGGCCCGGCTGGAGCATCTGGTCGCCCACATGCGCGCGGAGGCCGCGGCGGGTCACGAGGCGTTCGCGGCTCATGTCGCGGAGGGGCACGATCTGTTGTATCTCACCGACAGCGCGCATATCGCGCGTCATCGGGCGCTGTTCCTGAAGGCGCTTTAGCCGGACGGGGAGGGCGGCAGAGTGGGGATGACGGCGGGGTAGAGCGAGAGCAGCAGCCCTGCGGCTCGCCGCCGGGGGGTCCGGCCGGAAGCGTCGAAAAGTCTCGACGCCTGGTGTGTCAGATGGAGGAAGCCGATGCCTCATTCGACGGCGTACGTCGTCACCGACAAGCCCGAGCGCTACATCAAGCAGCTCGTGTCGCACATGGGTCACAAGGCGGAGGCCGTGCTCGGCGGCGACGGCCGGGCGGTGATCGAGCTGCGGTCCGGGCGTTGCGTGCTGCGGCCGTGCGGCGGCGGGTTCGAGATGATCGCGACCGCGGCCGGCGAGGAGCCGCTGCTCGACGTGCGGGACGTCGTCACCCGTCACCTGCTGCGGTTCGCCACCCAGGAGGAGCTCGTGGTCGACTGGTCGCCGCCGGTCGGCGGCGACGCGGCGTGGACCCTGTCGCCCGTCGTGGACGACTACCTGCTCACGCACTGCTCCCCCGTGGACGAGGTGCTGCGGGATCTGGTGGTCAGGACGCGTGAGGAGACGGGCGGCGCGGCCGGGATGCAGGTCTCACACGACGAGGGCGCCCTGCTGACGATGCTGGTGCGGATGTCGGGGGCCCGCCTTGCGGTGGAGGTGGGGGTGTTCACCGGCTACTCCTCCATCTGCATCGCCCGGGGGCTGCCGCCGGACGGGCGGCTGCTGGCGTGCGACGTGAGCACGGAGTGGACGTCGATCGCCAGGAACTACTGGGAGCGCGCGGGTGTGGCCGACCGCGTCGACCTGCGGATCGGGCCGGCGCTGGAGACGCTGCGCGCGCTTCCGGCCGAGCCGGTCGTCGGTTTCGCCTTCATCGACGCCGACAAGGAGAGCTATCCGGACTACTACGAGGAGGTGGTCACGCGGCTGAGCCCGGGCGGCCTGGTCGTGCTCGACAACGTGTTCCAGGGCGGGCGCGTGTTCGACCCGGCCTTCCAGGGGGACGCGCAGGTGGCCGTACGCCGCCTGAACGAGACGATCGCGCGGGACAGCCGGGTCGAGTCGGTGATGCTGCCGGTGCGCGACGGTGTCACGATCGCCCGGCGGGTGGGCTGACCCGGCAGGCGCGTGCCGGTCAGGCGCGCGGGGCGACCGGCGCGGGCAGGCCCACGCCGAACAGGCGGGCGTCCACCTCGTCGAGGGCCAGGCGCAGCGCGCCCAGGGCGACGCTCTCCGCGCCGAGGGTGGAGGCGCGGATCTCGGGGACGCGCAGGCAGGTGCGGCCGAGTTCGCGGGCCAGCTGGTCGAGGATGAGGTCGGCGGAGCGGGAGAAGCCGCCGCCGAGGACGACGACCTGCGGGTCGAGGGTGAGGACCAGGGCGGCGGTGCCGACGGCGAGGTCGCGGGTGTAGCGGCGGACGGCCGTCTTGGCCGCCTTGTCTCCGGAGCGGGCGGCGTTGAACACCCAGGCGGCCGCGTCGTCGGTGTCGACGCCCGCGGGCAGGCTGGCGCAGTTCTCCAGGTGGGAGGGCGCGGTGAGCCAGCGGACGGCGCGCAGCGCGCCGATCTCGCCGGCCGCGCCGCCGTAGCCGCGGCGCAGCGTGCCGTCGATGATCAGTCCGGCGCCGGTGCGCATGCCCGCCAGCAGGTAGACGATGTCGTCGGCGTCGCGGGCCGCCCCCTGCCAGCGTTCGGCGAGCGCGGCCAGCTTGCAGTCGTTCTCCACCTGGACGGGGCAGGAGAAACGGGCGGCCAGGTGCTCGGACGGGTTCACGCTCGCCCAGCCGGGCAGCGGCGTGAACAGCGTGGTGCGGCCGCTGGCGTCGACCGGCCCGGTCACCCCGACGGTGATCGCCCAGATGTCCTCCGGGCGCAGGCCGGACGCGGCCAGGCACTCGTCGACGGCCGCGTCGGCGACAGCGAGCCGCGCCGCCGGGTCGGCGCCGGGATCGACCGGCAGCCGGGTGGTCCACGTGACGGCGCCGTCGAGGTCGGCGAGCATGGCCAGCACCTTGTGCGCGCCGACGTCGACGCCGATCACGTGACCGGCGCCGGCGTTGAACCGGTAGCGTCGGGCGGGGCGCCCGACGACGCTGCTGCCGTCGGGCTCCACGACGGTGAGCCAGCCGTCGGCGACCAGGCCCTGCACGATGACGTCCGTCCCTGGCCGGGACAGCCCGGTGCGGGTGGCCAGCTCCGTGACGGTGGACGGCGGGTTGCCCCGCAGCGCCCGGACGATGCTGAGCGCGTTGAGCTCCCGCATCCTGGTCACGTCCGTCCCGGTCGTGACCAGCGTCCCGGTCGTGACCTGCTCCGTCACCGTCGCCCCCTCGATCCCCTGTGCGATCCCCTGTGCGATCCCCTGAATAATGCTGCGCTCTTTACAAAAGAGTAGTGGGAAGTCAGGAGATCGGATACAGCTGCCCGCCGGGTGCGACGGCCGGGCCGAAGTCCACCTCGCGGCCGTCGAGGGCGAACACGTAGCGGCCCTTGCGTACGACGGCGGGCCGGGCCGACAGGTACGCCGTCATGTCCGCCAGCTCCTCCGCGCGCAGCCACCCCGGCGGGTCGGACACCGCCCGGAAGCCGCACACCGTGGCCAGGTCGCGCAGCCAGCCGAGCTGCTGGTCGGTGAGCAGGTTGAGGCGGCTGCGGAAGTAGACGACGTCGGGGTCGACCTCGGCCAGCGGCGCGTGCCACAGCCGGTGCAGCGTGTTGACCACGGCGTTGCGCGCCATCGCGTCGGACGGGTCGTCGCTGGCGTAGTTCTGCCACATCGGCGCCACGTCCGGCCCGCTGCGCAGCCCGTCGAGCAGGCCGAGCGAGGGCAGCAGGATCGCGCCGCTGCCCAGCAGGTACACGTCCTGTCCCGCTGTCCGGCGGATCAGTTCCAGCGCCTGCCGGTAGGCCTGCTCGCGCCCGATCCCGCCCTGCCGTACGCCGGGGGCGGCGCCGGCGTTGATGAAGTCGAGCTTGAGGTAGCCGAAGCCCCACTCGTGCACGACCCGCCGGATGAGCCGCTCCACGTGGTCGAGCGCGTCTGCCCGGGACAGGTCCAGCGCCCAGTAGGCGGTCCCCCAGTTGTAGCCGGCGACCACGGGTTCGCCCCGTTCGTCGCGCAGCAGCAGCTCGGGCCGCTCGCGGGCGGTGCGCGAGCCCGGCAGCACGACGAACGGCGCCAGCCACAGCCCCGGGGTCATCCCGGCGTCGGCGATCCGGCCGGCGAGCGCGCGCATCCCGGACGGGAACTTGGCGTTCGGCTCCCAGTCGCCGACCATCTCCTCCCAGCCGTCGTCGACCTGCACCACGTCGAAGGGCAGCCCGTTCAGCGCGGCGACGTCCTCGGCCAGCCCGGCCTCGGTGATGCCCTCGTAGTAGGCGTACCAGCTGCACCAGACGTTCCCGGCGCGCCGGTCGCGGCTGCCGAGGCGGGCGGCGAGCGCGCGGGTGTAGGCGCCGAAGACCTCCTCCTCTTCGCCGTACGCGAGGAACCACGGCGCCCCGTCGTCTTCGTACCAGCCGGCGAGCGTGTCGTGGTCGGCGGCCAGGCGCGGGGTGCCGATGCCGAGCGCGCCGAGCAGCAGGACCCGCCCGTCGCCGCCCTGCAGGGCGGCGACGGCCGAGGAGTGGTGGCGGGACGGGTCGTCCCAGACGGGGTCGTCCGCGGTGACCCGGCGCCGCGGGTCGGCGATGCGCAGCGGCGGCTCCGACAGCCGCCGCCAGCCGCACGGGCTCCAGGAGTTCTGCCCGTGCCGGTAGAACAGCGCGTCGCCGAGGCCGTGCAGCACGGCCACGCGGCCCGGCGGCAGCACGACCCCGCCCTCGATCTTCTGGGGTGGCTCGGAGCCGGTCGGCTCAACGGCTACGGTACGGCCTGCCAGCTCGACGAGCAGCGGCATGATGCTCCTTTGTTCTGTAGGTCCGGGGTCTCAGGTGAACAGCGCGTTGACCTGGTCGTTGGCCTTCTTCAGGGCGTCCGCCGCGCCGGCCTGGCCGAGGATGACCGACTGGATGGCGTCCTGCACGATCTGGCTGACCTCGTTGCCGTGGTCGGTGATGGGCAGCAGGAACGTGCCGCCCGGCGTCTTGGTCGGGTCGAGGTAGGCGTGCACGTCACGCCCCTTGGCCTCGTGGGCGGCCGCGGCCTTGTCGCCGGCCGTCTTGATCGCGGGGAAGACGGCGGCGTTGCCTGCGACGATGTCCTGGCAGTCGGCCGAGCCGAGGAACTTCACCCACTTCCAGGCCTCTTCCTGGTGCGGCGTGCCGGCGAAGATCGCATCCGACAGGCCGTTGATGGCGGTCTTGCGCACGCCGGCCGGGCCGACGGGCATCGGGGCGAGGGCGAATTTCTGCTCGGCGTCCGGGCCGAGGTAGGTGTTGATGGTCCACGACCCGGCGAAGGTCGTCGCGCCCTTGCCGGCGGCCATCACCGCGTCGCGGCCGAGGGTGGACTGCTTGTCGAACTTCGGCGCGTACCCCTTGTCGATGAGCTGCCTGTACCAGTCGATGGTCTGGGCGAGCTTGGGGTCGTCGTACCTGTAGTGGGTCCCCCAGGGGTTCTTGTCCAGGTAGGTCCATCCGTTGGCCACGGCCAGGTCGCCCCAGCCGTTCTGGCCCTGCGACCCGTCGGCCCACTCCGGCAGGAAGCCGTACACCTTGACGTGGTTCTTGTCGAAGGCCGGGTCGAGGCCGTTGTGCCCCTTCTCGTCGACCGTGAGCTTGGCGATGACCTGCTGGAGCGAGCCGCCGTCGGCGGGGTTCCAGGTGAGGTTCGCCATCTCGTCCGCCTTGATGCCCTGGTCGGCGAGCATGGCGCTGTTGTAGACGAGCGCCTCGGTGTCCCAGTCCTTGGGCAGGCCGAACCGCTTGCCGTCCTTCACCCACAGGTCGGCCAGGCCGTCCTGGTACTGGGCCAGGTCCACCTTGTCGCGGGTGACATACGGCTGGATGTCGAGGATCTGCCCGCTGCCGACGAACTGCGGGTAGTAGGAGACGTGGTCGGTCCACACGTCCGGGGCCTGGCCGGCGGCGAGCTGGGTGGTGAGGTTCTGCCAGTACTGGGCCCACGCCGTCTGGGTAATCTTGACGGTGATGTTCGGGTTGGCCGTGTGGAAGGCGTCGGCGCAGGCCTGGTAGGACGCCTGCTGGTTGTCGTCCCAGAGCCAGTAGTCGATCGTGACGTTGCCGCCGGCCGCGTCGTCCCGCGGTTCGCCGCCGCCGGACCCGCAGGCGGCGAGCGTGCCGGCCAGCGCCAGCGACAGCAGCGCCGCGCCTGCCCGCTTGGTGGTGTTCATAGGTCGGTGCCTCTCTTGCAGGGGGGTCATTTGATTCCGGAGAAGTTGAGCGACTGGACCAGCCGCCGGCCGAGGAAGACCAGCAGGAGCAGGACCGGCAGGACCGAGAGGGTCGACCCGGCCATGAGCCCGGTCCAGTCGGGGCGGGTGTTGGGCGACTGCTGCAGGAAGACGCCGAGCGCGACGGTGAGGACGCGGGTCTGCTCCTCACGCCCGACCAGCAGCGGCCACAGGTAGTCCTTCCACGCCCACACGGTCGTGGTGAGCCCGATGGTGATCAGCGGCCCGCGGCTCATCGGCAGCACGATGCGCCAGAACACGCCCCAGGGGCCGTTGCCGTCCAGCCGGGCCGCCTCCTCCACGTCGCGCGGAATGGACAGGAAGAACTGCCGCAGGAAGAAGACCGCGAACGGGGTCATCAGGATCGTCGGAGCCACCACCCCGGCGAACGTGTTGATCAGGCCGAGGTTCTTCACCAGCACGAAGTTGGGCAGCAGCGTGAAGATCGGCGGCACCATGAGCGCGGCGATCATCACGCCGAAGACGAGCTCCCGCCCGGGGAAGCGCAGCCGGGCGAACGCGTACCCCGCCATCGCGCAGAAGAAGGTCTGCAGCGTCGCGATCAGGCCGCTGTAGACGACCGAGTTGAGCAGGTAGCGGGCGAAGTCGAGCCGCGCGCCCGACCCGCCCGCCGCGCGGGCCTCCTCCTGGCTGGTGAGCCCGAGGATGCGCAGGAAGTTCACCGTCGTCGGGTGCCGCGGGAACAGGGCGCCGCTGTCGGCGTAGAGGTCGGCGGACGGGGTGAGCGCCGTACGGACCATCCAGTAGAAGGGGAACAGGGTGAGCACGAGGGCCACGGCCAGGATGGCCCAGGCCGGCAGCCGGCCCATGTTCGAGATGCGCCGCAACGTGTTGTCTCCTCAGGCCAGGTCCGAGCGGGACGCCCGCAGCAGCCGCATCTGCACGACCGTGAGCACGCCGAGGACGAGCGCGAGCACGAGTGCCGCCGCCGAGGCGTAGCCCATGTGGAAGTACTGGAAGGCCTGCTGGTAGATGAAGTAGTAGATGACCCTGATCGCGCTGCCGGCTCCGCCGCCCTTGGACGCCACCGCGACCGTGTCGAAGATCTGGAACGAGCCGATCAGCGACACCACCAGCACCAGCGCGAGGACGGGCCGCAGCATCGGCAGCGTGATCGAGCGGAACATGCGCAGCTCGCCTGCGCCGTCGAGGGCGGCGCTCTCGTACAGGTGCGGCGGGATCTGCAGCATGCCGGCGTACAGCAGGAGCGCGGTGTAGCCGGTGTACGCCCAGGTGTTGACCATCGCGATCGTCGGCATGGCCCAGTCGGGTGAGACGAAGAAGCCGACCGTGCCGAGGTCGAGCGCCTTCAGCAGGTGGTTGACGAAGCCGAGGTCGGCGTCGAGCAGCCAGATCCAGACAAGGCCGACGGTGACGTTCGGCACCAGCCACGGCAGCAGCAGCATCGCGCGCAGCGCCACCGACCGGGTGAGGCGGTGCATGAGCGTGGCCAGGACCAGCGCGAGCAGCATCTGCGAACCGATGTTGACCACGACGTAGTACACGGTGACGGCGAGCGAGTGCCAGAACTGCGGGTCGCGCACGAGCCGGGCGTAGTTGTCCCCGCCGACGAAGGCCGGGGCGCTGAGCAGGTTGTAGTCGGTCAGGGAGTACCAGAATCCCCGCACGGCCGGATAGCCGAAGAAGATCACGAAGCCGGCGAGCGCGGGGATCAGGAACAGCCACGCCGCCCGGCGATCGTCACGCGGCCGGGCCCGTCTTCGCGGGGGTGCGCCGGCATCGCTCGGCTCGGCGACCTGCGACCGTTCCTCGGCCCGCATCGTTTTCATCATCGTCCTCGGCGATCGGTGAAATTGACCCCTTGTCACGGGGTGACTCCCGAATAATGATGTGTCCCATCGAAAGTTTGTCAATAGCTCCTCATAAATTGTGGAGTGTACGGCAGCGCACCCGAACCCTTCCGTCCCACGTCAACCCCCATGCGGCGGGTCATGCACGGCCCGCCGCAGGCTCCTGCCGCCCACGTATCTCGGAGGTTTCTCAGTCATGCCTGCCCTTGTCCTGCCAATGAGGCGGGCCCTCGCGGCGCTCGCCGCCGTCGCGCTGGCCCTGTCATCGGCCCTGCTCCCGGCCGCCCAGGCGCGGGCGCTCGCGCCGGCCGCGGGCGGGGCGCCGCCCCGGCCTCCGGCCCCCGCCTCACCCGACCCGTCGCTGCAGGCTCACCCGCTGGCGTCCGCGCCCGCGCCGCTGGACAACCCGCTCAAGGGATTCGCCCGCTTCTACTGGCCCGGGAGCGACGAGAACACCGGCTACCCGCACTCCCTCATGTGGAGCTACTTCGGCCTGTCAGAGGTGATGACCGACCCGGCCGACTGCTCGAGGTACAACTGGTCGATCCTCGACAACGCGCTGAACGAGATCGCCTCGTACGGCAACCAGGCGGCCGTGCGGTTCTACCTGGAGTATCCCGGCGGCAGCGGGAGCCACCCGGGCAACGCCATCCCGCACTGCTTCGACGGGCACGTCACCTACCGGACCAACACCTTCTGGGGCACCACCAGCCCGGACTACGACAGCCCGTATCTGCTCGGCGCGCTGAAGGACTTCATCGCGGCGTTCGGCGCCCGCTACGACGGCGACCCGCGCATCGGGTTCGTCCACCTGGGCCTGATCGGGCTGTGGGGCGAGTGGCACACCTGGCCGTTCGACACCGACACCAGCGGCGACACCTACCCGAACCTCATGCCGACCGACGCGCACGCCGCGCAGATCATCCAGGCGTACGACAACGCGTTCGGCACGACCAAGCTGGAGATCAGGTACCCCGACTCGGCGGCGGGCGCGGCGACGAACCGGGACATCGGATACCACGACGACTCCTTCTGCTATCGGGAAGGCTCGCCGCTGGCCGGCGTCACGCTGCCGCAGTCGCTCGGCGGGGCCGGCTACGCCCAGCTGCAGCGGGCTCTCGACGCGGGCGCCGAGAACAAGTGGATCACCGACTCGATGGGCGGGGAGGTCCGGCCCGAGATCCAGTCCTCGGCGTTCGCGTCCTGGCCCGGCGGCTCCGGGCAGGTCGACGCCATGAAGGCCTGCATCGAGCTGGAGCACACCACCTGGAAGATCAACGAAACGAGCCAGAGCTACGCGCCGGGCGACCCGAACGTCGCGGCCGCCGTCCGGCTCATGGGCTACGACCTCACCGTCGACAACGCGTACTTCACGAACACCGCGAGCGGAACCACGAACGTGGGCGTGCGGATCCGCAACAACGGCGTCGCGCCGTTCTACTACCCGTGGACGGTCACCCTCGGCCTGAAGAACGGCGCCGGGACCGTGGTCAAGACCTTCGACACGTCCTGGGACCTCCGCACGGTCATGCCGCTCAGGATCCGCGCGTTCCCCGACTGGGGCGTGGGACCGGACCCCACCTATCTGGACTACGGCTACCCGCAGTACTTCCAGACCGGGGTGAACCTGTCCGGCGTGCCCAACGGAAGCTACCAATGGGTCCTGCGGGTGAAGAACCCTCTGGAAGCCGTCTCCGCGAGCGCCAAGAAGCTCCGCTTCGCCAACGCCTCCCAGGGCGCCGACGGCTGGCTCGGCCTCGGCCCGGTCACCGTCGGCACGGGCGGCGGGCAGGACACCACGGCGCCCACCGCGCCCACCGGGCTGGTCTCCCCGTCGCACACCGCGGGCTCGGTCACGCTGTCCTGGACGGCGTCCACGGACGACGTCGGCGTGGCCGGATACCGGATCTACCGCGGCGCCACCCAGGCCGGGACGTCGCAGACGACGTCCTTCACCGACACCGGGCTGGATCCCGCGACCTCCTACACCTACACGGTCAAGGCGTACGACGCCGCGGGCAACACCTCCGCCGCGTCGGCGCCCGTCACCGTCGTCACCCTTCCGTCGTCCACCGCGGGCCTGGTCCTGGACGACTTCGACGGCGACCCGGCCTACCCGTCCGCCGCACGCAACGACCTCGGCAAATGGACCGGCGGCAACTGCTTCCTCGACGGCGGCGGCTCCGGCGCCGTGTCCGGCGGGGCGCTCGGCCTGCGCTACGACAACTGCGGCTGGTTCGGCAGCGACGTGAACACCGACCTGTCCGCCTACACCTACCTCGTCATCCGGATCAAGGGCGCGGCAGGAGGCGAGCAGACCCACTTCAACGTCGGCCTCGGCGGGGTGACCAAGGTCTTCGGCGACTTCACGCTCGACGGCGGCGGCCATCCGGCCATCACGACCGCATACCAGGACGTGAAGATCCCGATGTCCGCCAACGGGATCAACCGCGCCTCCCCCGGGCAATTCGCGATGGGCTTCTGGTACGGCGGCCGCAGCACCGTCACCATCGACTCCATCTCATTCCAGTGACGCGCCGGGAGGCCGGGATCAGGAGGACCTCGATCCCGGCCTCCCCCACGCGCGGGTGGTGGGGTCAGGGCTTCCAGGGGCCGATGCGGTCCAGGCGGCGGCGCTGCTGGTGCGCGGCGGGGACGTCGAGGCCCTGGCCGCGTGCGGTGAGGTGGTCGGCGACGGCGGTGCGGTGCTCGACCGGTTTGTGGTCGTCGTATTTGAACTTGGCCAGGACGTCGACGACTTCCAGGCGCAGGCCGCGGATACCGGGCAGCATCCGGCCGTAGGGAGGCTGGTCGGCGGCGACGGGGGCGTGGTCGCCGTCGGGCTGGAAGTGGGCGAGCTGGCGGCGCAGCAGCTCGGCCTTGGCCTCGGGGTCGTCGACGATGGCGGCGCGGCAGGTGAACTGCACGGCCGTGTAGTAGCTGGTGGGGACGCCGTCGTGAGGCGGGGTGCCGGCCTTGGCGCGCCAGGGGCCGGGGATGAAGGCGTAGTCGCCGATGACGGTGAGGACGACGTTCGGGTCGTGCTCGATCGCCGTCCAGACCGGGTTGGGCCGGGCGAGGTGGACGAGGAGGTGCTGTCCGTCGCAGGTGAAGTGAGTGGGGATCACGATGGGCGGGTGGCCGGGCAGGCCGTTGACGCTCAGCTGCCCGAAGTCGTGGCCTTCGGCGATCCAGGTCTGCCATTCGGCTTCGTCCAGGCCGGCGTCCCAGGGCTGTACGAACATGCCGTTCTCCTTGGTCGGGTGGTGGGTTGCGAGTTCGCTCAGGCCAGGGCGAGCAGGCTGAGGGCGACGGCGGCGGTGCCCAGGCCGACGAGCTGGCCGCGGTGGATGCGCTCGGCGAGCACGCCGCGGGCGAGCAGGACCGTGCCTGCCGGGTAGAGGGCTGTGACGACGGCGACGACTGAGAGATCCCCGCTGCGCGCGGCGAGCAGGAACAGCAGGTTCGCCACCGAGTCCAGCACACCCGCGGCCGCCGACATCGCGTACGCGGGCCGCTCGGCGCCCAGCCTACGGCGCATCAGCCCCGCCGCGGCCAGGGTGACGGCCGAGGAGACCGCCCGGCCCACGATCAGCGGGGCCACCCCGCTGTCGGACGGCGCCTGGTGCAAGAAGATCAGCTGAAGGGCGATGGCGGCGCCCGCGCCGAAGGCCAGCAGCAGCGCGGTACGCGAGGGACGCGCCGAGCCCGCGCCGTGTCCGGCGCTGACCAGCACCACCGCCACCAGCGCGAGCGGCAGACCTGCCAGTCCGGCGGCGCCCAGGTGCTCCCCCTGCAGCAGACCCGCACCGACGGGCAGCGCGGCGGACACCAGCGCGGTCACGGGCGACAGCACGTTCATCGGACCGATCGCCAGGGTGCGGTAGAGCAGGGCGAACGCGGCCGCCGAGGCGACCCCCGACGCGGCGCCCCAGCCGAGGGTCGCGGCGCTGAACGAGGCGCCGAGCAACGGCCACAGCAGCAGTTCGACCGCGAGACTGGCCGGAGCCGCGATCACCACGGTCCGCAGCACATGAGCCTTACGGGCACCGAGACCGCCGAGGAAATCGGCGCACCCGTACGCGAGTGAGCTGCCGAGGGCCAGCAGCAGAGCGATCACGGCACATCCCTTGCCACCCATTGGAACGACCGAACCGTACAATAAACCGACCGGCACAATCAAATGACCGAACGGTGCATTGAAGTGGCACAGCCACAGTATGGTGATCAGATGGCCGAGACAGCCGCAGCCCTGCGGACAGTCGCATACAACGTCCGGGCCGCCCGCACCCGCGCGGGTCTGTCCCTGGAGGAACTCAGCCGGCGTGCCCAGGTCAGCAAGGGCGCCCTGGTGGGGCTGGAGAAAGCCCAGGGCAACCCCAACCTGGCCACCCTGGTCAGGCTGGCCGACACCCTCGGCGTCTCGGTGTCCGCCCTGATGCAGGGACCGCCCGAAGGCCGCGTCCGTGTCGTGGCCGCCGACGCCGTGGCGCCTCTGTGGACCGGAGAACGGGGCGGCGAGGCGCGGCTCATGCTGACGACCTCGGGCCCGGCCCCCGTCGAGGTCTGGCGCTGGCGACTGGAACCGGGTGAGGAATACCCCAGCCACCCCCACCAGGCCGGAGTCGTGGAAACCGTCAGCGTCACCTCCGGCCGGATGACCCTGATCGTCGACGGCGCCGAGCACGTCGTCGAAGCCGGGCAGACCGCCACGTTCGACGCCGACACCCCGCACGTCTATCGCGGCTCGGGCACCGCGACCTGCACCCTGGTCATGACCGTCCACCTGCCGCCCGGTCCCGCCTGACGCACCGGCCAGGAGCCCGAGGGGCTGACTGTCCCGTGGGGCGGGGTTTACGATCACCGCATGCCTAACTTCGGCCCGGCCGAGTATGTGTTGTTGCTCCTCGCCGTCATCGTGATCGCACTTCTCGGTGTGGGGCTCGCGGCCCGGCGGGCCGGCGCCCGCCCCGCCGGGCGGCTGGCGTGGCGCAGCCCCGGGCTCCTGCCGCCGGTCTCGGCCGACCTGCAGCACCGGGTGCGGGATCTGTACGCCCAGAACAAGAAGATCGAGGCGATCAAGCTGATCCGCGAGCAGACCGGGCTCGGGCTGAAGGAGGCCAAGGACCTGGCCGAGACCCTGGCCTCCGGGCGGCCGTTGCCGGTGGCCCCGGGCCACGCGCGGCCGGATCTGGCGTCGCGGGTGCGGGAGCTGAAGGCGGCCGGACGCGGCGAGCAGGCGGTGTTCCTGGTGCGCGGCGAGACGGGCATGGGCCAGCCGGAGGCCGAGCGGTTCGTCGACGCGATCGACGTCGCCGACGCGGAGGGCGGCGAGGCGTAGGCGAGCGCCTCCGCGGCGTTTGCTGTCGGTGCGGCTCGGTACGGTGTCGATCATGCTGCCCGTACAGGTGAACAGGCTGACCGTGCAGGAGGCCGGGGACCGCTATGTGGAGCTGGTCCGGGCCAAGACGGTGACCGGTGCGCTGTCGCCCGCCACGGCCGAGGTGTACGCACGGGACGTGGCGACGTTCGTACGGCTGGCCGGGCCGGACCAGGTGCTGGACGACCTGACCGGTGAGGACGTGGACGCGGTGCTGCTGGCCTTCGCGCGCAAGCCGGACGAGCGTAAGAAGAGCGACACCCAGGAGAAGGGCACGGGAAAAGGCACGGGGCAGAGCGCGGCGTCGCAGGCGAGGTTCCGCCGGTCGGTGTCGGCGTTGTTCCGGCACGCCACGTCCGCGGGGTGGGTGCATCTGGATCCGATGGCGGCCTCGTCGGTGCGGGCGCGGGAGCGGGGCGGGCTGCGGCCGGAGCGCCGGGCGCTGACACGGGAGCAGGCCGAGGGCCTGATCGAGGCGGCCGGCTCCCCCGCCGCGCCGTCCCCGGAGGCGGCGGAGCCAGGCGCGGGACGCCGCCGGCGGGCCGACCAGCGGACGGAGGTGCGCGACGCGCTGGTGGTGCTGCTGCTGACCACGCTGGGCCCCCGGGTGTCGGAGCTGGTGCGGGCCAACGTGGAGGACTTCTACACCAACGACGGGGTGCGTTACTGGCGGATCTTCGGCAAGGGCGGGCGGACCCGCGACGTTCCGCTGCCGGACGCCGTGGCGGCGGCGCTCGACGCGTACCTGGCGGTGCGGGCGGGTGGGGACGGCGAGAAGGCGCTGTTGTTGTCGTGGCGGGGCAGGCGGCTGGCTCGGGGCGATGTGCAGGCGGTCATCGACCGGGTGCAGCGGCTGATGGACCCCGGGCGGCGCCGGGCGGTGACGCCGCACGGGTTACGGCACACGACGGCGACGCACCTGCTGGCCGACGGCACGGACATGGACGCGGTGCGGCGAGTGCTGGGGCACAGCGATCTGTCGACGCTCGGCCGTTACCGGGACGATCTGCCCGGGGAGCTGGAGGTGGCGATGGGGTCGCATCCGCTGCTGCGCCGCCGGCGCGGCCAGGCCGGACGGGACGGCGAGGCCGCGCCGGACGCGTAGCGGGGGTGTTCATGCGGTGCGTACGGGTTGGCGCAGGATGGTGCGCAGGGCCGCGGGGTCGGTCTCCTGGACGCCGCTCAGGTAGAGCTCGTGGTGGAGACCGGCCGGGACGAGGCCGTGAGCGTGCATGAACTCGTCCATGAGCGCGAGCGACTTCGGTTCCTCGGCGAAGGAGCCGCGGTGGGTCATCTGGACGCACCGCCCGTCGGTGAAGGTGACGAGCTGGACGGCGTCGATGCCGGGAGTGGGGCGGGCGGCCTCGCGGGCCTGCTCGGCGAGGGCGGGGTCGAGGTCGGCGGGCAGGCGGAGGAACAGGTGCCAGTGCCATTCGTCCCTGGGGACGTCGAGGGGGTGGCGGGTGGTGTCCTCGACCCACCAGCGGCCTTCGAGTACGGGCATGGGCAGTCCTCCGGCGAGACCGGTCAGGGGTCCCGCGACGGCGTACAGGGCGGTGATCGCGGCGAGGTGCGCGGGTCCGCCGGGCGCGCCGCACCCGGTGACGCCGAGGCCCGTGACGGGGCCGAATTCGGCGAGTTCGGGGGTGTCGGCGGCGGAATACCAGGTCATTCTTCGTTCTCCAGTCGGATCATCAGGTGGGTGACCAGCCGCTCGGGCGGGGTGGCCGCGGGATCGGAGACGTAGACCTCGCGGAGGGGGCCGGCGGGGGCGTGCCCGCGTTCGGCGCACCAGGCGAGCAGGGCGTGGGCGGTGAGCGAGATCTGGTCGTAGGGGCCGACATGAGCGGCGGTGGCGAACGTGCCGCCGGGCAGGATCTCGGGGTCGGCCCCGGGCACCTGCGGCAGGCCGGTGCCGGTGAGCGCCGCGGCGACGGGGATGGACTCGCCGTAGTCGAGCGGGAACAGCCCGACCAGGGCGGGTGCGGGTGGCGCGGCGGCCATCAGGCGGGCGACACAGGCGGACGTGGCGCGGCCGATGTCCTCGGGAGTGGCCGCCAGGTCGCGGACGACGATCGCGGGACGCGGGGGTTCGGTGACGACGTGGACCTCGGGGCCGGGCAGGCCGGTGGCGAGGATGCGTTCGAGGCTCTTGAGGGTGCGCCTGCGGCGGGCGAGTTCGGCCTCCAGGTCGTCCCTGACCCGGGCGAGCGCGGCGGCCGCGGAGTCCCCTCCCCGGGACTCCTCTCCCCCGGCGCCGGACAGGACGGCCGCGACGACGGGCAGGGGGACGTCGAGGGAGCGCAGCAGGCCGATGACGAGCGCGTCGCGGGCCTGGGCGGCCCGGTAGTAGCGGTAGCCGCTGGCGGGGTCGATCCAGGCGGGTTCGAGCAGGCCGAGTGTGGCGTAGTGGCGCAGTTGCTTGACACTGAGCCGGGCGAGGCGCGCGAACTGCCCGATCGACAGGAGGTCGTCGTTCACATGCCCCAGGATGGCGTCTCCCCCAGTGGGAGAGTCCAAACAGGACCCGAGCAGAAGCAAGTTCTGCAACTCGGCACGCTTCCGGGTGTCGAGAATGTGATGCCGGCTCCGTCCCAGGGACACGAGCGGCTACGACGGGCCGCGCGACGAAGAAGGAGAATCACCATGAAGTACCTGCTGCTGAAGCACTACCGAGGCGGCCCGGCCCCCGCTGTCGACTGGGCGCCGATGGACCAGTGGACGCCGGAGGAGGTCGACGCGCACATCCAGTACATGCGCGACTTCGCGGCCCGCCTGGAAGAGACGGGCGAGTTCGTCGACGGACAGGCGCTGGCACCCGAGGGCACCTTCGTGCGGTACGACGGCGAGGGGCGCCCACCGGTGACCGACGGCCCGTTCGCCGAGACCAAGGACCTCATCGCCGGCTGGATGGTCATCGACGTGGAGTCCTGGGATCGCGCGGTCCAGCTGGCCGGGGAGCTGTCCGCCGCCCCCGGGGCCGGCGGCGAGCCGATCCACGAGTGGCTCGAGGTCCGGCCGTTCCTCACCGAATCGCCCACGGTGACCGAGTGAACGAGCCGCTGCTGCGGGAGCTCGTGCCCGCGGTGATCGGTGTCCTCGTCCGGCGCGGAGCCGAATTCGCGGCGGCCGAGGACGCCGTGCAGGAGGCCCTGATCCGGGCGCTGGAAACCTGGCCGGACGATCCGCCGCGCGATCCGAAGGCGTGGCTCGTCGCGGTCGCGTGGCGCAGGTTCCTCGACGCCGCCCGCGCCGAGGCGTCGCGGCGGGGGCGGGAACTGGCCGTGGAGGCCGAGCCTCCCGCCGGCCCGGCGCCCGCCACGGACGACACGCTGCGGCTCTACTTCCTGTGCGCGCACCCCACCCTGCCGCAGGGCTCGGCCGTCGCCCTGACGCTGCGCGCGGTCGGTGGCCTGACCACGCGGCAGATCGCGACGGCGTACCTCGTCCCCGAGGCGACCATGGCGCAGCGGATCAGCCGGGCCAAGCGGCGGATCGCCGGGCTGCCGCTCGACCAGCCCGGCGATCTCGGGACGGTGCTACGGGTGCTCTACCTCGTCTTCAACGAGGGGTACGGCGGAAACGTCGACCTGGCGGCCGAGGCGATCCGCATCACCCGCCAGCTCGCCGCCTTGACCGACGAGCCCGAGGCCGCCGGGCTGCTCGCGCTCATGCTGCTGCACCATGCGCGCCGCGCGTCTCGCACCGGCCCGGGAGGGCGCCTGGTGCCCCTCGCCGAGCAGGACCGATCACGCTGGGACACCGGCCTGATCGCCGAGGGGGTGGCGATTCTGCAGGCCGCGCTGGCCCGCGACCGGCTGGGCGAATACCAGGCGCAGGCCGCGATCGCCGCCCTGCACGCGGACGCCCGGAGCGCCTCCGAGACCGACTGGGTGCAGATCGTGGAGTGGTACGACGAACTGCTGCTCCTCACCGGCAGCCCGGTGGTGCGGCTCAACCGCGCAGTGGCGGTCGGGGAGGCCGACGGACCGCAGGCCGGTCTGGCGGCGCTGGCCGGCGTGGACCCCGGCCTGCCCCGCTACGCCGCGGCGGCGGCGTACCTGCACGAACGCACCGGCGACCTCGAGCACGCCGCCGAGCTGTATGCCGAGGCCTCCCGCGCCGCTGCCAGCGTGCCGGAGCGCGACCACCTCACTCGAGAGGCCGCACGCGTGCGGCAACAGCTGCGTCGCCCGGGCCGGGGACCGCGGTGAGGGCCGCCGGGGGCGTACGGCCCCGGCGGCCGGGTGTTCACAGCCCGATGTTGGCCTGTGGGCCGGCGTAGGTCTTCACGAGGGAGGGGACGTCCGCGGCGGGGTCGAGGGTGTAGGAGTAGAACGAGCTCGGGGTGAACGCCGAGCCGCCGGTCTCCTGCTGCCCACTCGAGTTGACCACGATGCTGCCGCTCTGCTTCAGCTGAGCGGTGTCGTCGCGGTAGTAGGGGTCCTTGACGTGGTCGAAGTAGCTGTTTTCCAGCACCATCTTGGTCGCGCCGCGGGCGTAGTTGCCGTACGCGGTGATGTTCTGCAGGTAGTTGTTGTAAAGGTGCGCGTAGGCGACGTTGTCGGTGCTGGGGTTGCGCTGGTTGTTGTCGTGGATCCAGTTGTGGTGGATCGTCATGAGCGCGGTGACGTTGTCGGTCCAGCCGATGCCGAAGGCCTTGTTGTTCTCCGACAGGACGTTCCAGGACACGGTCAGGTAGGTGGTGTCCTTGCGGCTGTCGATCAGGCCGTCGTTCATGCGGGTGATCGTGTTGTGGTCGATCCAGACGTGGTGGGCGGTGTCCATCTGGATGCCGTCGTAGTCGTAGACCTTGTCGTCCGGGTCGTCGTCGGCCATCCGGGTGTCGCGGATGGTGAGGTTGCGGATGATCACGTTGTGCACGCCGGAGCCGAGGAAGAATCCGCCGTTGACGATGTGCCCCTTGGTGCCGACGCCGATGATGGTCTTGTTGGACGCGACCTTGATCTCCGTGCCGTACGGCGAGACGGTGATCGCGCCGTTGACCTTGATGACGTACGGCTCGCTCGCGGTGGCGTACTTCACCAGGTCGGCGTAGGTGCTGACGGTGACCGTCGCGCCGGCCGCGCCGCCGGTGGTGGTGCTGTCGCCCATGCCGCTGGTCCCGGCGAACCCGTCGGTCTTGTCCGACCACGTACGGCCCCCGGTTCCGGAGACGGGGGTGAACAGCCATAGTTTGTTGGTGTTGGCGGTGCAGGTTTCCTGGATGATGGCGGTGCCGGAGGTGGTGGAGGCGCCCTTGTCGCTCAGGCACAGGCCGCTGGCGACGCTGACGATCTGGTAGGTGCCGGAGCCGGAGGCGGCCAGGCGCCATTGCTGGTTGGTCTTGGTGCCGTCTCCGCAGCCCCACTGCTGGATCTGCACCCCCGACGTGATGGACCCGCTCGGCACGTCGAGACACCGGCCGCTGTTAACGTTCACAATTGTAAAAAGACCAGACCCCTCGGAGTTGAGCGTGAACTGCTGCCAGGCGGCCCCGCTGGTGCAGCCCCACTGCTGCACCAGCGCGCCGTTGTCCTTGGACCCCGACACGACGTCCAGGCACATCCCGCTCTTGGTGACGCTGATCTGATACGTACCACCGGCCGCAGGCACCGCCGCCTGCGCGGGCAGCGCGTGCAACGCGACGGCGGCCAGGGGCACGGCCGCCACGGCGGCGATTCCGCGCGCCGTCCGGCGGGCGGTCCGGGGCGGGCTCGGGGCTGTTCCGGCTGTTCTGGGGGGTGCGGGAGGCATCTGCGCTCCTTCGGGACGCGCGCTGGGTGAACAGGAGGACCGCTGCTCGCCCCGGCATCTCCTACACCGGAGCGAGAGCCACCGCACCGTAGAATCGCGTTCGGGAATATGTCAATCGACCAAACTAACTCGCCCGCCGTTCCCGCTGGTCAATCGTGTGAACCCGATGGAAACTTTCATCGCGGCCCGAGCCGCACCACTACGACCGTTACAGCGTCCTCTGAGGGTGTCTCAAGAACGTTCATTCGCGGACGCGCGCGTCGCGGCGGTCTCGTGCCGGTGCCGCGGGCCGAGCACGCGCAGCATGTCCAGCGCCTCGGTGCCGCCGGGCGGCGGGGTGAAGACCCGCAGCCGCTGGTCGGCAGCGGGCGTCGCCAGCACCTCGCAGTCGAACTCGATCCTGCCGAGCTCGGGATGCATGAGCCGGTACGGGTGCGACCTGCGCACCGCGACCTCGTGCCGGTCCCAGAGCGCCGCGAACTCGGCACTGACCGCGCGGAGCCGCATGACAAGTGCGCAGGACGCCGCGTCGTCCCCGCGGCGGGCCACCGCGGCGCGCAGGTCGGCGACCATCTGCCGGGCGTGCTCCTCGTGCTCCTCGACGGCGAAGTGGCTGCGCACGTCCGGCTCGGTGAACCAGCGCAGCACGATGTTGCGGTCCTCCTGGGCCACCGTGCACACGCACCCGAACAACGCCTGCGCCATGTCGTTCTGCGCCAGCAGGTCGCCCAGATCGCTCAGGACCTGGACCGGAACGCTGTCCAGCCGGTCGAGGAGGTACAGCATGCCCGGCCGCAGGTACTCTCCGGCTCGCGTCCCCTCCGGCGGGCGGTGCCCGGCGAGCAGGTACAGGTGGTCTCGCTCGTCGACGGTCAGCCGCAGCGCGCGCGTCAGCGCGGCCAGCATCTGAACCGAGGGCTGCGGGCTCCTGGCCTGCTCGAGCCGCATGTAATAGTCGGCCGACATTCCGGCGAGCGCCGCGACCTCCTCGCGGCGCAGCCCCGGCGTACGCCGCCTCGGCCCCTCGACCAGCCCGACGTCCCGTGGAGTCAGCCGTTCTCGGGACCGGCGCAGGAAATCGGCGAGGTCGTCGCGGTGCATCCCCATATCGGCAGTGATATCACCGTTCGTCAAACACATCCTGGGACCGTCGATCCTAGGGAGACCGCTCCGCTCCTCAGCCGTCGACGACGACGGGATAGTCGAGGCGTGGCCGTCCAAGGCCCGTCCAAACGAGCGGTGATCACGCGATGAAGGCGGTCTCATGAGGGAATCCGTGCTGGAAGCGCCCGGCGCGCGGCTGCGTCATTTCGTACGTGGCTCGGGCCCCCTGCTCGCGCTCATCGCTCGGCCCGGGGCTCAATCGCGGCGGGGTCCTCATCAGGGGCCACCGGTTGATGTCGCACCCCAATACCCGTCCGAACGAGGAAGAACGGTGATCACGCGATGAAGGCGGTGCGGTTCCATGAGTACGGCGGGATCGATGTGCTGCGGGTGGAGGAGGTGGAGCGTCCGGTGCCCGGCCCCGGGCAGGTGCTGGTCGAGGTCCGCGCGGCCGGGATCCAGCCCGGCGAGGTGATGATCCGGAAGGGCGCACGGCACGAGCGCTGGCCGGCGACGTTCCCCTCCGGCCAGGGCAGCGATCTGGCCGGCGTCGTGGTGGAGGCCGGTCCGCAGGTGCGTGGCGTCGCGGTGGGCGACGAGGTCCTCGGCTTCACCCACAACAGGGCAAGCCACGCGGAGTTCGTCGTGGTGAACGACGTGGAGCTGACCCCGCGTCCGGAGGGGCTGTCCTGGGACGTGGCCGGGTCGTTGTACGTGGCCGGCACGACCGCGTACGCCACCGTGTTCGCGGTCGACCCCGGACCGGCCGACACGGTCGTCGTGTCCGGTGCGGCGGGCGGCGTCGGGTCCCTTGCCGTGCAGCTCGCGCGGCGGCGTGGCGCCACGGTGATCGGGCTGGCGAGCGAGCCGAACCACGCCTGGTTGAAGGATCACGGCGTCGTCCCGGTCGAGTACGGGGAGGGTGTGGCCGAGCGGATCCGGCAGGCCTCGGGCGGGAACGTCGACGCCTTCATCGACACGTTCGGCGACGGCTACGTCGATCTGGCAGTGGAGCTGGGTGTGCGGCCCGAGCGGATCAACACGATCCGCGACTGGCAGACCGCGGCCAAGGTCGGTGCGCGGACTTACGGAGAAGGCGCGGCGGCGTGCGCGGTCGTGCTCGGCGAACTGGCCCGGCTCGCCGCGCGCGGGGAGCTCGAGGTGCCGATCGCCCGCGTCTACCCGCTGGAACGGGTGCGGGACGCGTTCCGCGAGCTGGAACGGGGGCACACGCACGGCAAGATCGTGCTCCGGCCCTAGGGAGTGCACGGCCCGTCGCACTCGCGACCGGCACCGCATCAAGGGCGGGCCGGAGCAGGATGTCCACCTGCGGCTACCAGTTCTCGCCGAGGATCGCCGACATCTCCGACGCCCGGCTGTGGCGTACCCGAAGTCCGGCCCGGCGGCGGCCGACCGTGAGGGCACGTCCGTCGCCTCATGAGCCGGCCGCGAACTCGCGGGCCTGCCCAAAGGCCACGCCCCGGCCCCGGGTGGTCACAGTACCGAGGCGAGCGAGCCGGTCATCAGGTGGCGCCATCCGCCGTCCATGATGGAGCGGGCCCGCCGTTGCATCTCGTTGCCGGGGTCGAAGCCCTCGTGGGTGAGGAACAGCCGGGTGCCCCGGCCTTCGGGTTCGAGCGTCCAGGTGATCGTCCAGTCGGCGGCGCTGGGACTGGCGGGGTCGGCGTCGCGCCAGGCCAGGCGGAGCATGCGCTCGGGCTCGAAGGCCAGCACCTCGGCCTGGACGATGCCGGAGAACCCGGTGCCGGGCCTGGCCGTCCCGTGCATCGTGTAGCGGTGGCCCACGCTCAGACGGAAGTCTCCCGGCATGAACCACCGGGCGAGCAGGTCCGGGTCGGTCAGGGCCCGCCACACGCGGGCGGGCGGGTGCGCCAGGTATTCGTCCAGGCGCAGCACGGTCGGGTCGTCGGCGTGGGTCATGGCCTCTCCTCGTCCTGGTCCGTCCGGCGGTCGCCGGCGTCGTCGGTGGTTTCGGTGGTTTCGGTGTCGTCGAGCAGGTGACGCAGGGCGGACAGCCGGTCGCGCCAGAACCGCTCGTAGGGGTCCAGCCAGTCGCGGACGCGGACCAGCGGGACGGGCTCCAGGCGGTAGAGCCGGCGCCTGCCGTCCCTCCGTTCGCTGACCAGGCCCGCCTCGCGCAGCACCCGCAGGTGCTCGGAGAAGCTGGGCCGGGCCATGGAGAAGCAGGAGGCCAGCTCCTGCACGGACTGGGGGCCGCGCTCGCGGAGCAGGCGCAGCACCTCGCGCCGCACCGGGCTGGCGAGTGCGGCGAAGATCTCGTCTTCCGCCGGGGCGGGCCGCGGCCCGCCGGGTATGGCGGTGGGGGTGACGTCCACGGACCCCATAATAGGTAGGAAATTTCCTACCTGTCATCTCCGGGGGCTTCACAGCCAGGAAACGCGGCGGAAACACGACCGAGTCAAGATGAGGACTCGTGATCAGGGCCATTCTGTTCGACCTCGACGAGACCCTTTTCGATCATCGCCGGGCGGTCGCGCACGCCGCGACCCGCTGGACCGAGTCGGTCTGCCCCGGTCACGAGTTGCTGCCGGAGACACCGGCGCTCTGGCTCGACCTGGAGGACAAGCACGTGCCCGCGTGGCAGGCCGGGGAGTGCTCGTTCGCCGAGCAGCGGCGCAGACGGCTGCGCGAGTTCTGCCGGCGGCTCGGGCTGCCCGAGCCGGCCGACCCGGACGCGGCGTTCGCGGATTTCCTGACCCACTACGAGTCGGCCTGGGCCGCCTTCCCCGACGTGCCCGAGACGCTGGACGCGCTGGCGGCCCTCGACGACGCCCCCGCGCTGGGCGTGCTCACCAACGGTGTGGCCGTGCAGCAGGAGGCCAAACTGCGCCGCATCGGGCTGATGGACCGCATGGAGGTGGTCCTGACGCCCGACACGCTCGGCGCGTTCAAGCCCGCCCCGCAGTGCTACCACGAGGCGGCGGCGAAGCTCGGCCTGCGCCCGCAGGAGGTGCTCATGGTCGGCGACAACCCCCTGCTCGACGCGGTCGCCCCCGCCCGGGCGGGGATGCACGGTGTGTGGCTCGACCGCTACCGCGCCGAGCCCGGCACCTCCTCCCCCGCCGTGACGAGGATCACCACACTGCGCGACCTGCCCGAGGTGCTGGCCGCGCCGCGCCCGCGCCTGCCCGGCCCTTCACGCGCGGCCTGAACCGCGAAAGACTCCGGCGCCCAGGTTCAGGTGTGCGCAGGTCAGGTGCGCAGGTCAGGTGCGCAGGTCAGGTGCGCAGGTCAGGTGCGCAGACCGGCGGCGGCGACGCGGCGCCGGGCGAAGCCGAGCCGTTCGTAGACGACGACGGCCGCCCGGTTCCAGTCGTCCACCATCAGCGCCACGCGACCGTGCTCCGCCAGCAGCGCGGACGCGACGAACCGGCACACCCGCTCCCCCAGCCCGCGTCCCCGCGCCGGTGCGGCGGTCGCGACGCCGGCGAGCAGGCCCACCGTCGGCGCGGACCACGCGTCCGCCGCGACCGCCAGCAGGGCGCCCGAGCCGTCCCGGACGCCGGCCCAGCGGCGTACGCGCGGCAGGCCCGGCACGGCGTAGGAGTCGGGGTTGGCGGCGGCGAGCAACTCGGCCACCTCCCGGGCGGCGGACTCCGCCAGCCAGGAGGCCGCCCCCTCCCGTCCCGCCCCTTCTTGGCCCGCTGTCTCCGGGCGGGGCGGGGTGAGCTTCTCGGTGCCCATCCAGGAGAAGCGCCCAGCGAGCTCCAGCTCCGGCGCGGCCTCGACGACCTGTTCGATCAGCGCGACGTCGCCGAGCGGCCGGTACGACGGCCCGGCCTCGGCCAGGGCATGCCGCACAAGCGGAACGGCCTGGGCGGCCGTGCCCCGGACCGCCAGGCGGTCGCGCCGGGACGCTTCGGGGCTGGCCACCGCCACCGCGTCCCCGTACGCCCAGGCGCGCACGCCGGGCCGCATGCCCTGCGCCGCCCACACGAGGAGGTCGTCGTCTCCCGAGGCGGCGACGACCTCGGCCTCGCTCACCAGCTCACGCACGCGCGTCCCTACAGGATCGCGCCCGGGACGTAGGCGGCGGCGCCGGGATGGCGCGCGGTGATCTCGCCGACCCGGGCGGTCACGGCCGCGACCTGACCGGCGGCGGCACCGGCGAAGGAGGCCCGGTCGGTCAGCAGCGCGTCGAGCTCGGCCCGGCCGAGCGGGAAACGCTCGTCGGCGGCCAGCCGGTCGAGCAGCTCGTTGCCGACGCCGCGCGATCGCATGGCCAGCGCCGAGGCGACCGCGTGCTCCTTGATGATCTCGTGGGCGGTCTCGCGGCCGACCCCGGCCCGCACGGCCGCCATGAGCATCTTGGTCGTGGCGAGGAACGGCAGGTAGCGGCCCAGCTCGGCCTCGACGACCGCCGGGAACGCGCCGAACTCGTCCAGCACGGTCAGCATGGTCTCCACCAGGCCGTCGAAGGCGAAGAACGCGTCGGGCAGGGCGACCCGGCGCACGACCGAGCAGGACACGTCGCCCTCGTTCCACTGGTCGCCGGCGAGCTCCCCGGCCATCGAGGCGTAGCCGCGCAGGATCACGGCGAGGCCGTTGACGCGCTCGCAGGAGCGGGTGTTCATCTTGTGCGGCATCGCCGACGACCCGACCTGGCCTTCCTTGAAGCCCTCGGTGACCAGCTCGTGCCCCGCCATCAGGCGGATGGTCTTGGCCAGGGAGGACGGGGCGGCGGCCAGCTGCACCAGCGCGGTCAGCACGTCGTAGTCCAGCGAGCGGGGGTAGACCTGGCCGACGCTGGTGAAACGGCGGGCGAACCCCAGGTGCGCGGCGACGCGGTCCTCCAGCGCGGCCAGCCGGTCCTCGCCGCCGAGCAGGTCGAGCATGTCCTGCGCGGTCCCGACCGGGCCCTTGATCCCGCGCAGCGGGTAGCGCCCGAGCAGGTCCTCCAGCCGCTCGTAGGCCACCAGCAGCTCGTCGGCGGCGGTCGCGAAGCGCTTGCCGAGCGTGGTCGCCTGCGCGGCGACGTTGTGCGAGCGCCCCGCCATGACGGTCGAGGCGTGTTCGGCGGCCAGGCGGCCCAGGCGGGCCAGCAGCGCCACGACCCTGCCGCGCACCAGCAGCAGGCTGTCGCGGATCTGCAACTGCTCGACGTTCTCGGTCAGGTCGCGGGAGGTCATGCCCTTGTGGACCTGCTCGTGCCCGGCCAGGGCGTTGAACTCCTCGATCCGAGCCTTCACGTCGTGCCGGGTGACCTTCTCCCGCTCGGCGATGGAGGCCAGGTCGACCTGCTCGGCGACCTTCTCGTAGTCGGCGATCGCCTGCTCGGGCACCTCGATCCCGAGGTCGGCCTGGGCCTTCAGCACGGCGAGCCAGAGCCTGCGCTCCAGCACCACCTTGTGCTCGGGGGACCACAGGCGGGCCAGCTCCGGGGAAGCGTAACGGGCGGCCAGGACATTCGGGATACGCGGCTTGGCATTCACGTTGGCCCAGTCTATTGAGCCCGCTCCTGCCGCCTGTCCGCAGGTGCCGGGCACGCGCGGGGGCGTCCGTGTGCCGGCTCGGGGCGCAGGAAACGGACGCCCACCATCCCGTACGCCAGGAGGAGCAGCACGCCGCCCACCACACCGAGCTCGGCCTGCGCGACCGCATCCGGGGGGTGATCTTCGCGTGCGAGTCGGGCCTGGTCGTTGCGGGTTGGCCACCTCACAGGACGTCGCCGCCGACGGGCGCCGGCTCGGCTGCCCGTTCCCGCACGCCCCGGCCGCGCAGGCGGTCCATCTCACGCCACTGCGGCAGCAGCGCGGCCAGGTTGGTGGTCAGGAAGTACGCCGCGCCGCCGATCAGCAGCGCCGGTCCGAGACCGAACGCGGCCGCCGCCGCACCGGCGGCCAGGCCGCCGAGGGGGATGCCCGCCCAGGCCATCGAGTCGCCCAGGGCGTTGACCCGGCCCCGCAGGCCGTGCGGCACCCGCTCGAAGGTGATCGCCCCGAGGATCGGATTGAGGAAGCCGCCGCCGGCCCCGCTGGCCGCGAACACCGCCAGCACGGCCCACATGGGCGCGTCGGCCGCGAGGACCAGGAACCTCGGCGCCCCGGCGAGCAGGAACCCCGCGAAGAACACGACCCGGCGCGGCATCCGGTGCGCGACGGCCGCGGCGACCAGGCTGCCCGCGACCGCCGTGGCGCTCCACACGCCGTTGCTCAGGCCGATCGCCGTCGGCCCGTTGCCGGATTGCCCGGCCCAGACGGGCAGGAGAACGGTGTTGAACGCCGCGTCCAGCAGGTTGGTGATCCCGACCATGACGATGATGGTGAGGAGCAGCGGTTCGCCGCGCAGGAAGGTGAAGCCCTCGCCGAAACGCCGCCAGTAGCCGGAAGCGGCCGGGGCCCCGTCCGCCGGGCGTCCCATGCCGCGCGGCAGGGCCAGCGAGATGATCAGCGACCCGAGGGTGAAGCACGCGGCGTTGAGCACGAGACCGGTCAGCGGTCCCAGCGACGCCACCAGGAGGCCGCCGGCCGCCGGACCGACGGTCGAGGCCAGCCGCTCGGTCACCCCGGACAGGCCGGTGGCCCGCTCCAGCGGCACGCCGGCGCGCTCGGCCGCCTCGGGGACCATCACCTCCTTGGCCAGGTCGCCGGGTCCGCGTACGGCGCCGATCACCGCGACCAGGGCCAGCAGCACGGGGAAGGACAGCAGGTCCAGGGCGTGCAGGAGGGGAACGGCGCCGGCGGCGGCCGCGCTGGCCGCGTCGGTGCTCCAGGAGATCACCCGCGGCCCGGCCCGGTCCACCAGCGGCCCGGTCAGCGCCTTGACCACCACGTAGGGGGTCATCTCGCAGAAGGCCACCAGCCCGGTCTGTGTGGCGCTGCCGGTCGTGACGTAGACGAACCACGGCAACGCGATGGCCGAGACGCGGGTGCCGGTCAACGCGACCGCCATGGCCGTGAGCAACCCGCCCAGCGGCCGTAGCCTGCGCGCACGGGACGGAGTGCCGCTGATCGCGTCATCTCCCGTCATCGGGCGTCGTCTTCCTCGGCGGCGGGCGCGTCCAGCTCGGGCAGGATGTGCACGATCACCGACACCCGCTCGGCGTCTTCCGGGGCGCCGGCCGCCTCGGGGCTGTCCCTGCGATATCGCGTGACGACCGCCCACAGTTCCTCACGCATGGCGGTGGCCTCCTGCGGGGTCAGCCGCAGCGCCCAATCGCTCATGTCGGACGCGTTCCGCCACGCGCGCGGCATCGTCTGGAACTCGTTGATCGCCCGCTGAACGCGCATGGTGTGAGTGGCGGCCACGGACTGCAGGTACACCACCGTCGCCTCGGGCTCCCGCTCGACCAGGTCCGGGTCGTTCAGCCAGGTCGACCGGTAGACCGCGCGCCACCAGCGCTCGCGGGCGTTCCCGCGTCCGGTGTCCTCCTGGACGAAGCCCGCGGCGGCGAGCCGGCGCAGGTGGTAGCTGGCCGCGCCGGAGTTGATGCCCAGCAGCTCGGCGAGCCGGGTGGCCGTCGACGGGCCGTGCTTGCGCAGCAGGCCCACCACCTGCACACGCACCGGATGCGCGAGGGCGCGAAGCCCCTTCGCGTCCAGGACGACCGCGTCCTCGGCATCCGGAGAGTAAAGGGTGTCGCGGTGATCGGTCATGAACCCCACCGTAAACCGCAAACAGTTCTTCGCAAAGACTTCTTCGCGAAGAACTGTTTGCGGTTACGTCCGGGCCGGGCTCACTTGGCCGGTTCGAGCGCCTCCTTGCCGTACACCTTCAGGTCGCCGTCACCGTCGCCCGAGGCGGGCTGCTTCGGCGTACGGTGCATGCGCTCCTTCAGCCGCTCCACCATCGTGTAAAGCGTCGGCACCAGCACCAGCGTGAGCAGCGTCGAGGAGATCAGGCCGCCGATCACGACGATGGCCAGCGGCTGGGAGATGAACCCACCCGAACCGGTCACGCCCAGCGCCATGGGGGTGAGCGCGCAGATCGTCGCGATCGCGGTCATCAGGATCGGGCGGAGCCGTCGTCGGCCGCCCTCCATGACCGCTTCCACGACGCCCAGCCCCTGCTCGCGGTACTGGTTGATCAGGTCGATCAGCACGATCGCGTTGGTGACGACGATGCCGATCAGCATCAGCATGCCGATCAGCGCGGGCACGCCGAGCGCCGTGTCGGTGGCCAGCAGCAGCCCGATCGCGCCGGTCGCCGCGAACGGAATCGACACCAGCAGGATCAGTGGCTGCACCAGGCTGCGGAACGTCGCCACCATGATCATGAAGACGATCGCCACCGCGAGCAGCATGGCCAGCCCCAGGTCGGCGAACGCGTCCTGCTGGTCGGAGCTCGCACCGCCGATCTTGTACGTCACCCCTGCGGGAAGCGTCAGCGTCTTCAGCTTGTCGGTGACCTTCGCGGTGATCGCACCCAGGTCGGACGCGTCGGCGGTGCCCGACACCGTCGCGGTGCGGTCGCCGTCCTGACGGCTGATCTGGGTCGGCCCGTCGGCCTTCACCACGTCGGCGACGTCGCCGAGCTTCACCATGCCCGTCGCCGTGGGAATCGCGAGCTTCCTGATCGCCGCGATGTCGCCGGGCGCGTCACCGCCGGCGCGCAGGATCACGTCGCTGGAGCGGCCGTCGACGTCGATCGAGCCGACCGGCGCGCCGCGGAACGCCTGCGCGACCAGCTGCCCGATCCCGGCCTCGGTCAGGCCCCTGGCGGCGGCCTTCTCCCGGTCCACGTGCACCTCGACCCGCGGGACGCTGTCTTCGAGGTTGGAGGCGACGTCCCGCAACCCGGCCATCCCGGCCATGGCGTCGCGCACCTCGGTGGCCGCGGTCTTCAGCGCGGCCTGGTCCGAGCCCTGCACGATGACCTGCACCTGGTCGGAGTTGAACCCGCCGCCGCTGCCGCCGACCGTGACGTCGCCGATCTCGTTCAGGCCCTTCAGCTTCTCCCGCAGCCGCTCCTCCAGGGCGGTCGTCTCCACGCCCTCCTTCAGCGTCACCGAGAACGAGGCGCGGTCGGAGCCGCCGCCCAGCCCGCCGAGGAAGCGGTTCCCGCCGCCGACCGTCACCTGGTAGGACTTCACTCCCCCGTCGGACGCCAGCACCGCCTCGACCTTCTTGGCCGCCGCGTCGGTGGTCGCCAGGTCGGTCCCGGCCGGCATCCGCTGGCTGATCTGCGTGGTGTCGTTGCCCGAGCTGTCGAGGAAGTTGGTCTTCAGGTTGGGCACCAGCGCCATCGTGGCGACGAACACCACCACCCCGATCAGCACCGTGATCAGGCGCCGCCGCGTCGCGAAACGCAGCACCGGCAGGTAGATCCGCTGCAGCGGGCTGCGCAGTTCCTTGCGCTCGGCGTCCTCGCGTACGGCCTGCGCCTCCTGCGGCGTGATCGCCGGCGCCTTGAGGAACCAGTACGCCAGCACCGGGATGACGGTCAGCGCGACCAGCAGCGACGCCAGCAGCGCCACGGTCACCGTGATCGCGAACGGGCTGAACAGCTGCCCCACCAACCCGCCGACGAAGGCGATCGGCAGGAACACCGCGACCGTCGTGAGCGTCGAGGCGGTCACCGCGCCGGACACCTCGCGCACCGCACTGAGGATCGCCCGCCGCTTCTCCTCGCCGTAGCCGAGATGGCGCTTGATGTTCTCCAGCACCACGATCGAGTCGTCGACCACCCGGCCCACGGCGATCGTCAGCGCTCCCAGCGTCAGCAGGTTCAGCGAGTAGTCGCCGATCCACAGCGCGATCAGCGCGATCACCACCGACAGCGGGATCGACACGGCCGTGACCAGGGTCGAGCGGACCGACAGCAGGAACACCAGGATCACGACCACGGCGAACGCCAGGCCCAGCAGGCCCTCGGTGGTGAGGTCCTCGATGGACCGCTCGACGTACGGCGCCTGGTCGAACACCACGGTCAGCTCAGCGCTGTCGCCCAGGGCGCGCGTCAGGTCCGGCAGGGCGTCGTTCACGTTGTGGGAGATCTGCACGGCGTTGCCGTCGGGCACCATCGTGATCGACACACCGAGGCTCGAGGTGCCGTTGGTGCGGGTGAGCGTGGTCGCGGAAGCGTCCTCGACCTTGATGTCGGCCACGTCGCCGAGCTTGACCGGCTTCGGCCGGGCCGCGGCGGCCCGTGCCTGCGCCGCCGCCAGCGCCGCGCTCTGCCCCGCACCCTGCCCTGCGGCCTGTCCCGCGCTCGCGCCGCCGCGCTGCCCGGCCGCGGAGCCCTGGCCCGCCGCGGGCGCGGCGGGGGTCAGGTAGAGGTTCTCGAGGTCCTTCACCGTGCGCACCGGGTCGCCGATCTGCACGGTCAGCGACTTGCCGTCCTCGGTCAGCGTGCCGGCCGGAATGGACACCCCGTTGGCCCGCAGGAGGTCGGGGATGGCCGCGGCCGACAGCCCCAGCAGGGCGAGCCTGCCCTGGTCGGGGGTGATGACGACCCGCTCCTCGCGGGCGCCGCTGACGGTGACGTCCCGGACGCCCTCGATCGACTGCAGCTCCGGCACCATGATCTTCTCGATCTTGTCGACCATGGCGTGCTGGTCGCCGCCGTCGCCCACCGCGATCGCCATCACCGGGATGTCGTCGGTGCTGCCCGCGACCACCTGCGGATCGACGTCGGCCGGGAGCTGCGCCTTGATCCGGCTCACGGCCTGCTGCATCTTCCCGATCATCTGGTCGATGTCGGTGCCGTACTCATAGGCCACCTGCACCTGGGACATCCCCTCACGCGAGGTGGAGGTGATGTCGGTGACACCGGCGATACCCTGGAACGCGCTCTCGATCGGCTTGGTGACCTGCTCCTCCACGATCTCGGGAGCGGCACCCGGATAACTCGCCACCGTGAACGCCGCCGGGAACTGCAGCGACGGGAAAAGCTGTTGCTTCAACGAGGGAATCGCGAACAAGCCGAAACCCGCGAGCACCAGCGTGATCATGATCACGAGAGTGCGGTTGGCAAGGCTCAGCCTGGCCAAGGAGGTCATCCGAGCTCCTGACATCGGGGGAAGTATTTGCCCCAGCCTAACACTTCGCCTCATCCGAACATTCAGCTGTCGCATTAACGGCTGGTAACCTCTTGACCCGAGAGGTGACAGTGAACGACAGCCCAGCCGATCGGCGCACCGGAACCGGCGCGGCGGCCGCCCCCCGCCCGCAGGACGACCCCGCCACCCTTGGGGAGGACGCTGAGCGCGGGTGCATCATCGCCCGCCTCGCGGAACTGCAGCGCAACATGGGCAGGTTCTTCGCCCGCGACCGCTCGATGCCGCTGCTCGCCTCCACCCTCACGATGCAGCAACTCAAGGTCGTCATGTTCCTGTCGTTCACCGGGTCCGCCTCCGGGCAGGAACTCGCCCGCCACCTCGGCGTCGGCCTGGCCACCGTCACCGGCATCGTCGACCGCGTGGTCGCCCAGGGCCTGGCCGGCCGTCACGAGGACCCCCACGACCGCCGCGTACGCCGCGTCGAGCTCACCGAGGCCGGGCAGCGGCTCACCAGCGAGATCATCGAAGCCGGGACCGGCGGCTACATCCGCCTCCTTCGGCGCCTCGACACCGAGACCCTGCGCACCATGGAGACCGTGATGCGCAAAATCGAGGACGTGATGCGCGAGACGCACGCCGAAGACGCCGGCTCAGCCTGACCCCGCCCCCGACCTGTCCTCCGGCCGCTGCTACCTTCCGGCGATATGCCGATCTACATCGAGGAACTCTTCTCGCTCACCGGCCGGGCCGCCCTGGTCACCGGGGGCAGCTCCGGCATCGGATACGCCATCGCGGAGGCACTCGGACGCGCCGGGGCGGCCGTAGTCCTGGTCGCCCGGCGACGCAAGGAACTCGCCGAAGCCGTCGGCAGGCTCGAAGGCCACGGCGTGCGCGCGGCCGCGATCAGCGCCGACCTCGGCGACCGCGCCGACGTCGCCCGCGTGTGCGAGGAAGCGGACGGGTACTTCGGCGAGATTGACATCCTCGTCAACGACGCCGCCAACAACATCCGCAGGCCCATGGCCGAACTGACCGCCGACGACTACGACCAGACCATCGCCGTCAACCTCACCGCGCCGTTCCTGCTCGGGCAGCACTTCGGCCCCCGCATGGCCGCCCGGGGCCGGGGACGCATCATCAACATCGGCTCCCAGCAGTCGATCAGCGCCTTCGGCGACAGCGGCGCCTACGGCGCGGCCAAGGCCGCCGTCTGCGGGCTGACCCGATCCCAGGCCGAGGCGTGGTCGGCGCACGGGGTCACCAGCAACACGATCATCCCCGGCTTCGTCCTGACCCCGCTGACCGCGCCCGCACAGGCCGTCCCCGGCCGGGTGGAGCAACTGGCCGCCCGGTCCATGACCGGGCGCAACGGCGTCCCCGACGACTTCCGCAGCGTGGCCGTCTTCCTCGCCTCCGACGCCTCGTCGTACATCACCGGCCAGGCCATCTGCGTCGACGGCGGCTTCAGCGTCCACTAGAGGGACAGACCAAGTCCGGCGCCGCCTGGGGCAGGCGGAGGACGTCTGGCCGGATCGCAGGGCCGCCGCGGCCGCGCTACGGTTGCGTACCCGCCGAGTCGCACCAGATGCAGCGCCGCTTCACCCGCGGCGGCCCCAAGCACCCCACCTACCAGGCGATCGAGGAACTGGGCCGCCCGACCTCCCACAACACCTGGGCGAGCTCGGTCAGGTCGGTGATCTCACGCAAGTCCAGAGGGGTCGCCTCGAACACCTCGAAGTCGTGCAGGAAGGTGTAGACGAGCATCTCCTCGACGAAGCCGGCCGAGACCGGCCAGTTCGCGTGGCGCAGCGCCGTGGCCAGCAGTTCGCGGTCGGCGCGGAACGTGTCCAGATGCAGTTGCACCAGGCCGTAACGGAAGTCGCCCGCGTACACGTCGTTGAAGTCGACCAGCCCGGTGAGCGCTGTGCGCTCCGCATCGACGAACAGGTTCTCGCCGTGCAGGTCGCCGTGGACGAACTCCGGCGTCACGCCGCCGAGCATGTCATCGACGTCGGGCAGGAAATCGTCGACCGCGTCGAGCAGCCGGGGAGACAGGTATCCCCAGGCGCGATGGTCGGCGACCGTCTTCTCCCTGCGTTCGCGCAGCACGTCACGGAAAGCCGCCGAGTCCGGGCACAGGATCTCGGTGCCGGTCAGCGGGACCTCCCGTAGCCGGCCCAGCAGCGTCCCGACCTGCGCGGCCAGCTCCAACTCGGTCGCCCGGTCCGCCTCTGCGACCGCCTGCCGCCATGACTGTCCGGTGACCTCGGACAACACGAGGAACGGCCACCGCCAGCCTGGGGAGTCTCGCAGCAGCTCGCCACGCCCGAGCAACTGGGGAACGGGCAGCCCGCGCCCGGCGAGCACCTCGTAGGCCTCGGATTCACAACGCAGGCTGGCCGGGCCGCACCAATACTCGCCGTACAGCTTCACCACAATGCCGTTGTCGCCGACCAGCACCGGGTTCGTGCTTTCGCCCGGGATCCGGAAGGTGGCCGGTTGGGGGAAGCCGAGCGACTTCAGGCCCTGCCTCGCCCAGGGGGCCCAGAACGCGAGGTCGTTGCGCCGGGCGGCGTAGGACTCAGCCGATTGGACTTCGCGCAGGTCGGGGAGCACGCCCACCAAATTAGAGGCTCAGGCGGCCGGTGAGGGACCCGGTTCCGTTTTCAGGGGCCATGGATGACAGCTGGTCGCTACTTGGCCCATCGCCATAGCTACGGAGTTCCAGTCCGGGTATGAGGATCATGCCCCGGCGGAACCGGACGAGCGACAGCGAACGCCGGGGCAGGAACAGGAAGGCACGCACCGAGATGTCCCGCTCCCGCACGCGCGACCCGCGCGACACCAAGGCCCTCGCGATGGGCCTCGCGACCCGGCGGCTGGCCATGGCCGCGCTCGTGATCACGGCGGCGGGGATCGCGGCCGCGCAGCCCGCGATCGCCCGCGTCACCCCGCATCACTCGCGCGGGGGGCTCACAGCGCTCCGCAACCCCGGACCGGGGGGAGGCAGCGGCCAGGTGATCAAAGGAGGGCGCGCGGCAGGCGGCCAGGGGCGGTCCGGCGCGGGCCGGTTCAACCAGAACCTGACCGGCGTCATCAGCCCCACCTTCGTGAAGGGACAGGCGCAGCAGGCCATCACCGACCAAGGTGCGTTCGAGGTGCAGTCAGCCTTCTGCGGATCCCAGCCGAACAGCTGCCTGCTCGGGCAGAACATGCCGGTCCGTCACGGGTCGTGACGGACCGCTGCCGGGCCGCGCGGCCCGGCAGCGGGCGACGACCGCGGGGTGGCGGCGGCGGTCAACGGCGGCGGTCAACGGCGGCGGACCACCCGGTGGCCGGAGCCCTCGTGCCACATCTCGATCAGCAGGTGCTCCCCCGACTCGTCCACGCGCGTGAAGACCACCTCGGTCACATCGACGCGGAACAGATGGAAATCCTCCCCGGGCGGACCCCCGAACGCCTCGCGCACCGCCGGATCGGTGATCTCGACGGCCCGCCCGGCCAGCTTGGCGTCGCCGCTCCAGGCCCCCGGATTCCCCTCGTCCGGGTCGTCCGAGGGGCTGTGGATCGCCACCCGCGGGTCGCGGCACAGGTCGAGGGCCTTCATCGCCCCCGGCATCGACCCGAGCCACACCTCGCCGTCCTTGAAATCCACCTCCGTCCCGCTGATGCGCGGCGAGCCGTCGCGTCGCAGCGTCGCCATCGTCTTGTGCTTGCCCTTCCCCATGCTCGCCCGCACGCGGGCGGCCAGCTCGGGCGTCTCCTTCTCGATCTCCTGCCAGGAAGTCATGCCGCGATCCTGCCGACCGCGACCGACATTTCGGAGGTCCGCATGACGCGGCGGCCCTCTCCGTACCCGACCGGCGCGGCACCCCGCGTGAAAGTTGCACGACCGGCCTAACTCTGCCGCAGCTCACGGCCAAGCCTGGGGCCCGCCTGCTTGACCGTTCCACACGTCCCTGATCACGATCACACGGGCAAGATCCTCCAGAAAAGGGACGTAATGAGCACCCTGCGCATCGCCAGGCCGGCCATCGCACTCCTCACGGGCGCAGTGGTGGCCGCCCAGTTCCTCACCGGCTTACCCGCCGCGACCGCCGACACCGCGCCCGTCAACGTGACCGTCAACACCCGAGCGGGCCTGGCCACCGCGTCCGACACCGCCGTGGGCACCAACCACGCGATCTGGGACAGCAATCTCGGCACGAACGAGACCGCCGACCTCCTCAAGGCCGCCGGCGTGAAGATGCTGCGCTACCCGGGCGGGTCGTACGCCGACATCTACCACTGGAAGACCCACACCGCCCCGGGCGGCTACGTCGCCCCCGGCACAGACTTCGACACCTTCATGCGCGGGGCGCAGCGCACCGGCGCGCAGCCGCTGATCATCGCCAACTACGGCACCGGCAGCGCCCAGGAGGCCGCCGACTGGGTCGAGTACGCCAACGTCACCAAGAAGTACGGCGTGAAGTACTGGGAGATCGGCAACGAGAACTACGGCAACGGCCACTACGGCGCCGACTGGGAGGCCGACGACCACGCCGACAAGAGTCCCGCCGAGTACGCCAGGAACCTCGTGCAGTACGCGGACGCGATGAAGGCCGTCGACCCGACCATCAAGATCGGCGCGGTGCTGACCACCCCCGCCAACTGGCCCGACGGCATCGTCGCCGACGGCGACCAGGCCACCTGGAACGACACCGTCCTGTCGGTCGCCGCCTCGAAGATCGACTTCGTCATCCTGCACTGGTATCCCGCGCACAACGACGTGGCCGACGTCCTCACCAAGACCGCCCACATCCCCGACATGATCTACCTGGTCCGCAAGCAGATCGCCAAGCACGCAGGCGCCCGCGCCGGCGACATCGGCATCGCGATGACCGAGATCAACAGCGGGATCGCGCCGAACACCCAGCCCGGCGCGCTGTTCGCCGCCGACGCCTACGCCGGCCTCATGGAACAGGGCGTGTTCACCGTCGACTGGTGGAACGTCCACAACGGCGCCGGCACCATCAGCACCGTCGCCGGCTACACCGACTACGGCGACTTCGGCATGCTGTCCAGCGCCGGCTGCTCGGGCGACACCTGCGAACCCCCGCTGAACACGCCCTTCGCCCCCTACCACGCGCTCTCCATGATCAGTGCGTTCGCCCGCCCCGGCGACCGGTTCGTCCGCGCGGCCACCGACGAGCCGCTGGTCACCGCGCACGCCGCCCGGCGCCCCAACGGCGACCTCGCCGTCCTGCTGATCAACCGCGACCCCGCCGGCGAACACCAGGTGAAGATCGGCTACGAAGGGTTCACCCCCGCCGGCGAAGCGCCCACGGTGCAGACCCTCACCAACGGCGCCACCTCGGTCAGCACCGGCCACGGCGGCACCGCCACCACCCAGACCCTCCCGCCGTACTCGCTGACCACGCTGGTGCTGCACCCGGCCACCGCCACCACGGGCGCTCCCGCGGCCCCCGGGCAGCCCACCGTGAGCGGCGTCACCGACAAGACCGCCACCATCTCCTGGCCCGCAGCCGCGCCCGGCGCGAGCCCCGTCGCCAAGTATGAGATCCACCGCCAGAACGGCGCCGTCACCGAGCAGCTCGGCGAGACCTCCGGCACCTCCTTCACGGTCCGCAACCTCGTCCCCGGCACTCGATACACGGTCAACGTCATCGCCCGCGACACCGCCGGCCGTGTCTCCTGGGCCTCCGCTCCGCTCACCTTCACCACCGGCACACCCGACAAGAGCTCCTGCTCGGTACGCCTGAGGGACACCAGCGACTGGGGCAGCGGGTTCGTCGCGACGGTGGACATCACCAACACCGGCACGGCCGCCGTCGACGGATGGACACTCCACTTCACCTGGCCCACCGGGTGGCAGAGCGTCAGCAGCGGATGGAGCGCCAACTGGACGCAGAACGGGGCCGCGGTGACCGTCACCAGCACCCCGGACAACGGTAAGCTCGCCCCCGGCGCGAGCACCTCCATCGGCTTCGTCGGCGCCTACAGCGGCCCCAACGTGCTGCCGACCGCCTTCACCCTGAACGGCGCCCTCTGCACCGCCCAATGAGCCGCACCCAGCGATCATGGGCTTGACTTAGAGCGCGCTCTAACTCCCAGACTGGTCCCCATGGACGAGGGGATGACCATCGCGCAGGTAGCGCAGCGTACCGGCCTCTCCGCCCACACGCTGCGCTACTACGAACGCGCCGGTACGCCGAACTCGTCCGCCGGGGCCAGGACACCTACGTGGCCCGCAAGGAGCTGCTCGAGGCCCACCGGGCCGCCGTGATCGCCAAAATCGAGCAGCTCCGAAGCGATCTCGAGATCGTCGACTACAAGATCGATCTCTACAGCCGCAGAATCATGGGAGAAGAATGAAGCAGCACACGCTCGGCCAGGGCCTTCGCACCTCGGCGCTCGGCCTGGGCTGCATGGGAATGAGCGACTTCTACGGTCCGGGCGACGAGTCGGAGTCGATCCGGACCCTCCACCGCGCGCTCGACCTGGGGATCACCCTCCTCGACACCTCCGACGCGTACGGGCCGTTCACCAACGAGAGGCTCGTCGGCAAGGCCGTCGCCGACCGGCGCGACCAAGTGGTGCTGGCGACCAAGTTCGGCCTCGAGCGCCGGCCCGACGGCAGCCGCGTTGGCGTCAACGGCCGCCCCGACTACGTGCACCGCTGCTGTGACGCCTCGCTCGAACGGCTTGGGGTCGACCACATCGACCTCTACTACCAGCACCGCGTCGACCCCGGCGTCCCCGTCGAGGAGACCTGGGGCGCCATGAAGGAGCTGGTCGAGGCCGGTAAGGTCCGCCACCTCGGCATCTCCGAGGCCGCGCCCGCCACGGTGCGCCGCGCACACGCCGTCCACCCCATCACCGCGGGCCAGTACGAGTACTCCCTGTTCACCCGCGACATCGAGGACGAGCTGCTGCCCACGCTCCGGGAGCTCGGCATCGGCCTGGTCGCCTACAGCCCCCTCGGCCGCGGCCTCCTGACCGGTGCGATCACGAACACCGGAGCGCTGTCCGACGACGACTTCCGTCACCACAACCCCCGCTGGCAGGGCGACAACTTCGCCGCCAACCAGGCCCTGGTAGCCAAGGTCGGCGAGATCGCCGCCACGCTCGGCGCGACCCCGGCCCAGGTGGCCCTCGCCTGGGTGCTGACCCGGGGTGGAGATGACGTCGTGCCGATCCCCGGCACCAAGCGAGTCGCCCGGCTGGAGGAGAACGTCGCCGCCCTGGAGATCAAGTTCGAGGCGGACCACCTCGACGCGCTCGACTCCATCGCGGGTCAGGTCGCCGGCGACCGGTACAACCCGGCCGGAATGAGTACCGTCAACCACTGACCGACCATGGGAGTCCGGCACGGAGACCGATTTCCATGCCGGACCCTGGGCTTCGGCGGAGGCTTTGACGTAGTTGATCTTGATTTTTCCACCGAGCGGGCGCCTTTACAAAGTAGATCAGAAGGCTAGGTTCTCCGACCCCTGGGCGCGGTCTCCGGCCACGTACCCGATCGGCGTGCTTTCCCGGGAAGGCGAACCCACCGGGCCCGGCGAGGCGTTCGCCTCCTACGGGCGGATCTTCAAGCCCCTGCACCTCCCCCAGTTCGCCGCGGACGAGGCTGCGCCAGCACTACCGCGAAGGCATGGAGACCAGTTCGGCACGCTCGGCCTGACCCTGAAGGCCGTGGTGCTGTTTACAGCCTCTACATCGACGCCGCCGCCGTTCCGGCCCTGCTCCCCCGAAGCCCCGGTGAAGCGACATGTAGCTCAGAGCGACCGGGAGGTCTCTCCCGTCCGGAGGGCGGCGAAGTCGGCGTGGGCTTGGGCGACGCTTCGAGGTACGCCTGGCGCTTCTCGTGCCCGGCGAGTGCCCGGTAGATGCCGGCCAGGCCCGGGTTCTGGCCCTGCTTGCCTTTGCGGGCGGCGGGGGTCGGCACCCGCCGCCGCTTGGCGAGCCGGGGGACTTTCCCGAAGCGGCCGTTTGTGAGAAAACGCGATCCTGGAGCTCACGTGTTCGGCGGTGTGGGGCGCATGCCTTCGAGCAGGGTGGCGAGGTAACGGTGGGCGGTGTCGATCCGGTCGGTGGGAGTGCCGCCGTGGACCGTCACGGCGTGGGCGATGCCGCACATGAGCGGGACGAGGTCGGCGGCGGCGAGGTCGGGGCGGACGACTCTGGCGTCGTGGGCCCGCTCGAGAAGCGTGGTGCCAGCGGACGCGAGTGACTTTTTGAGTTCCGTGGTGCGCGGCAGGGTGTCCGTGGTCGCGGCGGCGACCGGGGGCAGGGCGGCGTCGGTCACCTGTGCTTCGACGATGCGGGACAGGAAGCTTTCCAGCGCCCGCCAGGGGTCGGTGTCGGCCAAAGCCTGCTCGCCATGCGCGGCCAGGGCTTCCAGGCAGGGAGCGGCGACGGTCTCCAGCAGTGCCTCGGGGGTGGCGAAGTGCCGGTAGACCGTGGCGACCCCGAGGCCTGCCCGGCGTGCGACGTCGTTGAGCTGCAATGCGATGCCCTGGTCGACCAGATCGCGGGCGGTGGCGACGATCCGCTCCCAGTTGCGGGCGGCGTCTTTGCGCAGCTGTGTGGTCGTCATGTGGGAAGAATCCAGGTTGCTCGTCTTGGTTCACGGGCTCGTCGTCTGATCATATGCGGGCGTTCCCGGGGACCTGGCTGTCGGGCGGTGGACGGGCTGTCGGCCTTCGGGGGAGGATCGGACCGGATTTTGGCGCTAGCACCGACCGGCTCGCCGTTCGCTCTGGATGCTGAGGGCGGGATGGAGAACGAGAGCGGACCGCCGTTGGCAGTGGACGGTGCGGTCCTCGTTTGCCGGGACTCGGCAGTCGGTGATTGGTCGGAGCCCGTGGACGTAGCCGCCGATGGCGCCGTGGCGTTCGCCTCGTCGTGTTCGCGGAGCATGCGCGGACGGTGGCCGGGGAGGGGTGCTGGCCCTTCTTCTTGCCCTTGGCGATGACGAGCCGGGCGGCGATGTCGCGCAGGCTGAGGTTCTGCTGGCGCAGGTGCAGGGCCATGGACAGCATGGCGACGTCGGTGACGGTGGCGCCGCCGATGGTCTTGCCGCGGCTGCGGGCGGATTCGTGGCCTTCCAGGGTGCGGTCGCGGATGTATTCGCGTTCCATCCCCGACAGCGCCGCGAGTACGGTGAAGTCGTTGTGCTCCGCGACGCCCGGTCGGTCGGCTCACCGGCCATTGCGGGTGCTGCGCCCGGCCGCGGTCGGCGTCGGGTCACCACTGGGTGATGAGCGGCGTGTCCGGTCCGTGCTGCCGCCAGGCTTCGGTGAGGCGGGCGAGGCGGGTGGGGGCGGCGATGCCGCGCACGGTTGCGATCTTGCCGCCTGTGATGTCGAACGTCACGGCGCCGATGACCTGGTCGCCGATCACGAAGAGGATGGCGGGGGCGCCGTTGACGAGCGCGTAGTGGATGGCGGGCGTGCCGCCGGCATGTCGCCGTTTCGCGGGTGTTGGTTTGAAGCCGGCCCGTGCGACGGCGGCGATGCGCTGCGGAGTGTCGTACCGCAGCAGCTTCTCGGCCAGGCCGGCGCCGTTGGAGTCGGAGATCGCGGTTGCGTCGTCGGTGAGCAGCGCCACCAGCCGTTCGGTGCGGCCCGAGGAGGCAGCGGCGAGGAATTCCTCGACGATCCTGCGGGCGGATGCCGGGTCGACTTCGCCGCCGCGGCGGCGCGCGGCGATGATGCGGCGCCGGGCCCGGTGGAGGTGCTGCTGGCTTGCGGACTCGGTGATGTCGAGGATCTCTGCGATCTCGGAGTGGCTGTAGGAGAACGCCTCGCGCAGGACGTAGACGGCCCGCTCGAGGGGTGACAGGCGCTCCATGAGAGTCAGCACGGCCAGGGAGACCGATTCGCGCTGCTCGAACGAGTCGGCCGGGCCAAGCATCGGGTCACCGTCGAGGAGCGGTTCAGGCAGCCAGGCGCCGACGGTGCGTTCGCGGCGGGCTTGTGCCGAGCGGAGCCGGTCGAGGCACAGGTTGGTGACGACCTTGGTCAGCCATGCTTCTGGCACCTTGATCCGCTGCCGGTCGGCGGCCTGCCAGTGCAGGAACGCGTCCTGCACGGCGTCTTCGGCGTCGGCGGCGGAGCCCAGCAGCCGGTACGCCAGCGAGGCCAGCCGGTTCCGGCTGGCCTCGAACCGGCTGGTGTCGAAGCGATCAGTAGCGGCGCTGTCCACGCGGGCCACCATATGAGGCGGCTACGCGACCGCCTTCTCGGCGGACGCATCCCGCGCGGCGGGCATGGGGGCCGCGGCGGCCAGGCGGCGCTTGCGCTTGGGCAGGCCGAAGGTCGGGTGCGAGTTGGCCCACAGCGACATCTTGAGGATGCCCGCCTTGACCCGCGCGGCCTTCCGGCCGCCCACATACTTCGGCTTTGCTTGCCCTTCGTCGTCGACCAGCTGCAGGATCCCGTCCCGCCGCCCGAGGCTGATGTGGTTGTACGCGTAGACCAGCTTGGTGTTCGCGATCTTGCGGCCGGTCAGGCGTCCCACGATCGCGGCCGTGGCCTGAATGCCGGTGTAGCCGGCCGAAGCGCAGGACATCGGCAGCGGCCGGCCGTTGTCGCCGATGGCGTAGGCGCTGTCGCCGACGGCGTAGACGTTCGGGTGCGAGACCGACCGCATGGTGCGATCGACGACGATCCGACCGCTCTCGGTGACCTCCATCCCGCCGGCGGCGGCGATGGGGCTGACCGCGAACCCGGCCGTCCACACGGTTGCGTCGGACGCCAGGGCGGTGCCGTCGGCGCACAGCACCCACGCCGCTTCGACGGCTTCGACGCTGGTGTGCTCCAGGACGGTGATGCCCAGCCGGTCGCAGGCCTGCCGCAGGTGGCTGCGGGCTCCGGCGGACAGCCGGGCGCCCAGCTCGCCGGCGGCGACCAGCGCCACCGACAGGCCGGGCCGGGATTCGGCGATCTCGGTGGCGGTCTCGATGCCGGTCAACCCGTCGCCGACGACCAGCACACTCCCGCCTTCGCCGCGCGTGCGCAGGCTGTCCAGGCGCTCGCGCAGGCGTAGCGCCGAGGGCCTGGCGGCGACGTCGAAGGCGTGCTCGGCCACGCCGGGGACGGCGCGGTCGGCGACGTGGCTGCCGAGCGCGTACAAAAGCGTGTCGTAGCCGAGCTCGCCGCCGCCGTCGGCGTCGGCGTCGGCGACGACCTGACGCTCGGGGTCGACGGCGGTGACCCGGGCCACGCGCAGCCGTATCCCCGTCCCCGCGAAGACGTCGGCAAGCTTTTGAGCCTCGATCTCCCGGCCGGCCGCCAACTGGTGCAGCCGCATTCGCTGGACGAAGTCCGGCTCGGCGTTGACCACGGTGATCTCAGTGTCCGCCGGGGACAGCCGGCGGGCCAGGTTCCCGGCCACGTAGACCCCGGCATAGCCGGCGCCGAGGACGACGATGCGGTGCTTCATGTCTCGCTCCTGTCGGTTCGCTTGCTCTTGCGTGAGTTGAGCGGAACAGCGCCCCGATTGCTGACAGGAATTGCATGTGGCATGGGTCACAGAGCGGCAGGAGCGCCGCCCAACGATGCTCGCGACGCCGAGGCGGCGCAGATGCAGGCCGAACTGAACGAGGTGATCTGATGCCGATCACCGTCGACAGCATCCCCCGGCCCGAGGCCCGCGTCGGCGAGGTACGCAGCCGCTCCAGCTCCGAGACCCGCCGGTCGGCAGGCACCTGCAGCAGCCCGGCCGGCCTGACCCGCAGGAGGAAATCCACAGGCATGAGCAGGCACGCTAGGGCGCTCAACCAGGGCAAACAGCCCTCGTCACCGAATCGTCGTCAAGATCGCCTTTGTAGCGCCAAAATCCGGTCCGATCCTGCCCGAAGGCCTGTCAGCGCGCGTCGTGCTCCTGGCCGAGGAAGCCGGTGATGATCTCCAGCCACTGGTTCGGCTGTTCCAGGAAGGGCAGGCGCCCGGTCGATAGCTCAGCGGTCTGCGCGCCGGGGATGGCCGCAGCCAGGTCGTGCTGGAGGGCCACTGGTATCAGGGAGTCGGCGGTGGTGACGATGACCAGGGTCGGAGCGGTGATCGCGGCGAGGTCGTCGCGGACGTCGGCGCGGCGGACCAGGTCGACCTGGGCCCCGGTGCCGGGTGGGAGGGCGGAGGCGGTCTGCTCGGCGGCCGTGCGCACCTGGGCGGGCGTGAGGGAGTTGAGCACCGGCGCGCCGACGGTCAGCTTCGCCGACGAGAGCGAGCCGGCGCTGATCCTTTGACCGGCGGGCGACTGGGGACGCACCTGCGTATGGTCATGCATCCGCTCTGGCCGCCACAGGTGCATGAGTTTCGCTGAGCAGGTGTACGGCCTCGGCGATGCGGCGGTCGGTCGCCGCACGGAACGGGGCGACGGGGTGTGCCTGGGGCCCGATGACGAGGCCGGTCCGGCCGGTCAGCGCGTGGTCGGTGGCGGCGGCGATCGAGGGCCTGGCCGCCGCGGATGCCGGACCGGAGGTGGAGCGTTCGAACTTGCGGCGTACCAGCGGCCACAGCAGCCGCAGGGCAGGAGAGACGATCTTCGGGTCGGTCAGGGTGCCGTTGGTCATGTCGGTCGCGGCGCCTCCGGGATCGGCGGCGAAGACTGACACGCCCGTGCCGTCCAGCCGCCTCGCCAGGTCGAGCGTGTAGGCGAGGTTGGCGAGCTTGGCGCGGCCGTACCAGTGGAAGCCGTAGTAGCCGCCTGGCGGCTCGACGGCGTCGAACACTCGCTTGGCGGCGACGACCGCGCCCGAGGTCACGTTCACGATCCTGCTCGGCGCCCCGGCGGTGAGCGTGGGCAGCAGTAGTTCGGTCAGCAGGTACGGCGAGAGGTGGTTGACGACGAACGACGCCTCGACGCCGCCCAGGTCCGCGCGCTCGGCGAACATTGCCCCAACGTTGTTGACCAGCACCGTCAACGGTTCCCCGGACGCGGCGTGGTCGGCAGCGATCCTGCCGGCCAGCGCGCGGACCTGGTCGAGCGAGGCGAGGTCGGCGGACAGGAACCGGCCGGGGGGCGCCGGTTGCGTCGCGTTGATCCGCTCAACCGCCCTGGCTCCCCGGTCGGCGTCGCGCCCGACCACAGTGACCGCGAACCCTGCGGCGGCCAGCCCCAGCGCAGTCTCCAAGCCGATGCCCCCCGTGCCGGCCGTGACCACAGCTGTCTTCATCATGAGCCCCTCCAAACGGACAACCGGATAGTTCATCCGATTAAGTGGGACAGTAGCACAATCGGATGAACTATCCGGTTAATGCTTCGACCGGTGACGACAGTCGGCCGTGAAGTGCCTCCGCTGGCGGGACTGTCGCGTCCGGGCGGTCGGCACGAAGCGGCGGTCCGCCCACCGGCATGAGGCGTGGCTAGTGCGTTGTCCACTGGTGATACGCCGCTCGGGCTCCTGCGGCTGACCTGGGCGTGCTTCGACCCTCGATCCTGTCAGGACGCCGGGATCGAGGAGGTGGGGATCGGGTGGCCGAGCCCGTCAAAGCGCGCCGGTTGACCGACTATGAAGGCCTACGGCTAACGCAGCTGGTCAGACGCTGTCGCGCCAACCGGGTCCGGTCCTGCAGGGCGACGATCTTCCTGGCTTCCTCGTCAGGGACGCCGGTGTCGGCGATCGCCCGGCTGCTTGCCGCGGACGAGGACACCGTACGCGATGTGGTCCACGCCTTCAACGAGAAGGGCCTGGCCGCCCTGGGCCCTCAGTGGGAGGGAGGCCGTCCCCGCCTGATCAGTGACGACGACATCGCGTTCATCGTCGCGACGGCCTTGATCTAGAGGTCGATGACGACCTTGCCGTGCACGTGCCGGCCGGCCTGGAGCTCGGCCGCGCGGCGGATCTGCTCGACCGGGAAGCTCGCCGCGATAGGCACCCGGAGTCGGCCCGCCGCGACCAGGCGGGCGACCTCTTCCAGGGCGCCGGGGGCGGCGTTCGCGCCGTTGGCCGTCGACACGCCGTCGACTTGCGCGGCGATGGTGCAGATGCGGCCGTCCGGGACGCCGAGTTCCCTTGCGGCGTGCACTGTCTCCGTCCCGTGCAGGTCGATGGCGGCGGTGACACCGCCGGGAGCGAGGGCTCGGACCCGGTCGGCCAGGCCGTCGCCGTAGGCGACCGGCTTGGCTCCGAGATCGCGCAGGAAATCGGATGATGTCGCCGATCCCGTCCCGATCACGCGCGCTCCTGCGATCCGGGCCAGCTGGACAGCGAACACCCCGACCCCGCCCGCCGCGCCGCCGATCAGCACTGTGTCGTCCGGGCCGGGGTCGACCACGGCGAGGGCGGCGGATGCCGTGCGGCTGGCGATCGTGAGGGTGGCGGCGGTGCGGTCGTCGACGCCGTCGGGAGTGTGATGGGCCTCGTTCGCCGCGATCCCCCCGGCCGGTTCGATCACCACGAAGTCGGCGACCGCGCGGGACAGGGCGCCACCGAACACCCGGTCGCCGGGCGCGAAGCCGGTCACCCCGTCACCGACCTGGTCGACCAGTCCCGCGTAGTCGGTCCCGAACCCGGCCGGGAGGCTCAAGCCGAACCGGGCGGCGGTGTCCGCGTCGGCGGTCATGATCCAGTCCATCGGGTTCAGACCGGCCGCGGTGACCCGCACGCGGATCTGCCCCGGGCCGACCTGCGGAGCGGGAACCTCACGGATGTCCAGGACTTCGGGGCCGCCGAATGTATGGAGCCGGACCGCCCTGCTCCTGCCCGTCGGCGGTTGATCGCTCTGTTCCTGCATGTACGCCTGTCTCCTTGCGGACCGAGGAAACGCCTTGAAACGGACTATGCTCCGTTTCCATGGGTGACCCTAACACAACCGGAGCACGATCCGTTTTGACTGAGGCGGAGATGCGCGCGCCACGGGCGGACGCAACCCGTAACCGCGACCAGTTGCTCGCGGTGGCGACCCGCGTGTTCGTGTCGGCTGACACCGAGCCGTCGATGCGTGCGATCGCCCGCGAGGCCGGAGTCGGCATCGCCACGCTCTACCGGCACTTCCCGACCCGCGAGTCGCTGGTCGACGCGGTCTACCGGGACCAGGTCGTGCGGCTGACGACCGGCGCCCGCGAGCTGCTCGGCCAGCTGCCCCCGGCTGCGGCGATGCGGCGCTGGATGGACTTGTTCGGGGACTGGATCGCGACCAAGAACGGCATGCTCGACACGCTGCTTGCGATGATCGAGTCGGGCGAGATCGCCCATGCACAGACCCGGAGCGAGCTACTGGCGGCCATCACCACGATTCTCGACGCCGGTCGCGCGGCGGGCGACCTCCGCTCCGACGTCACCGCCGAAGACATCGCCGCCTCCCTCATCGGCATCTTCACCGTGGCCCCCCACCCCGAGCATGAAGCCAAGGCCGGTCGCCTGCTGGACCTCCTGATGGACGGCCTCCGGCCCGCCGCCCGGCCGGCCTGAGCCCGGATCGAGGCGGCTAGTACTCCAGTGACACACTGAGATCATGGTTGGGATCTGCGCTGTGCTGTGACCGGAAACGATCACCGGGTTGGGTGGTCGCTCAGGCCACGGCTGAGAGTGGTCGGCCGCCCCAGCGGATGCCTTTCTCACTACGTATGCGGGCGCGTTCTCGGCGTTGCGCGGCCAGGACGTCGGGGTGGCGGGCATTGGCGTTGCGCCAGCGCAGGTAGGCGTGCAGGGCCCGGGTCTGCACCGTGTGGTTGGCATGGTCGGAGTTGGCGATGGTGAACTGCCGCAGCGGGCCCGGTCGGTCCCGCGCCAGCGATCACTACGTGCGTGTCGGTCAAGGTCAACTCCTTGGTCGTCGTTCAGTCGAACTGGTCAAACCGGGTTGAGCCCTGCAGCGGCAATCGACGTGGGTCGCCGCCCGCTTGTGACGGACATGCGCATTGCGACCTGCTTGCCTCCTGCTCCTATCGGCTGATCTGACGCGGAGCCGCCACCGCGAGAAGTTTGTCCGGGTTGCGGATGGCGTAGAAGTTGGTGATCTTCCCATCGGCGATCTCGATCAGGAAGACGCCTTCCAGGCGCTCGCCGCTGAAGACCATCGCGGGCGTGTTGTTGCAGTTGACCCTCTCGATCCGCAGGTCCGCCAGCCGCTCCAGGCGGAACAGGTTCATGAGGACCGCGGCCACCTTCTCCGCGCCCACCACCGGCCGGCGCGCTGCGGTGGTCTTGCCGCCGCTGTCGGCGGTCCAGGTGACGTCCGGCGCGAGCAGCGAGAGCAGCCCTTCCAGATCACCGGTGGCCGCCGCGGTCATGAACCGCTCGGTGATCCGCGCGGTCGTGGCGGCGTCGGCGGGCTCGAAGCGCTTACGCCGCGCCCGTACGTGCTCGCGGGCGCGGTGCGCCACCTGGCGCACCGTCGCCACGGATTTGCCTACCGCTGTGGCGATGTCGTGGTACTCGAAGCCGAACACCTCGCGCAGCACGAACACCGCACGCTCATCGGGGGTGAGCGTTTCGAGCAGCACGAGCATCGCCATCGATACCGACTCGGCGAGCAGCACATCGGCCGACGCGTCGTTCTCGTCGAGCAGCAGCGGCTCGGGCAGCCACGAGCCGATGTAGTCCTCGCGACGGCGAGCGCTCGTCCGCACGGCGTTGAGCGCCTGTCGGGTCACCAGCTGTGCCAGATAGGACTTGGTGTCCCGCACCGTCGCGAGGTCCACTTCGGCCCACCGCAGATAGCTGTTCTGCAGCACGTCGTCGGCTTCGGTCACCGAGCCGAGTATCTCGTAGACGATCGTGAACAGCAGCGGCCGCAACAGGGTGAACCGCTCGGCATGCTCGTCGGTGCTCACGGAGAGGTGACCACCCGCGCGGTGGAGGCCGGCTGCCCGGGACGCGGGCCGCCCTTGGGCCAGCCCATGGAACCCGGCTTGCGAGCCTCGAGGCGAATCCGCTTCGCCACCACGAACTTGCAGGTTACCTCCTTGATCGCCGCGCCCATGCGGCCGCCGATGTAGACGTTCACCGCGGTGTCGTCCTTACGGGCAAGCTGGCGGATGCCGGCGCGCCGGCCGAGGCTGACGCACGCCCCCGTGAAGGCCAGGTCGATCACCGCCGGTTCGGTCCCTGAAATGCGGCTCAGCACGGTGTCGGCGGCCTGCGCCCCGAGCGGCCCGGCGGCGTAGCCGCTCATCCGCAGCGGCTGACCCGACGGCGCGGCGGCGTCGCCGGCCGCGACGATGCGGTCGTCCTCGACGCTGGTCAGCGTCTCGCCGGTGAGCAGCCGGCCGAGAGCGTCGGTGCGCAGCCCGCTCGCCGCCGCCAGCTCCGGCACACCGAAGCCGGCCGTCCAGATGGTCAGCGCGCTCGTACGCACCCCACCATCGGCCAGGACGACCGCGTCCGGCCGCACCTCGCTCACCGCGACGGCCTCGAGTACGGCGACACCGTGCCGGGACAGCCATTTGGCGATGTATCGGCGACCAGGTGCGCTGAACGTCGGCGCCAGGGTGCGGCCGCACACCAGCGTGACCCTGCGCCCTTGCTCGGCCAGCTCGGCGGCCGTCTCGATGCCGGTCAACCCGCCGCCGACCACGGTGATAGGAGCATCGAGGGGCAACTCCTCCAGCCTGGCGCGCAGCCGCTGCGCGGACTCCAATTCAGCGATATCGAACGCGAATTCGGCCGCGCCGGGCACTGATGACGGTGTCGCTGCCGTGCTGCCGACCGCGTAGATGACGTAGTCGTAGTCCAAGGTACGGCCCGACGCCAGCCGCACGGCGCGGGCGGCGGTGTCGATGCGTGTGGCGCTGTCGACGACCAGGTGGATGCCCTCGCCGAGCAGCGTGCCGTAGTCGATCGTGGCGTCGCCGGTACGGGCCACGAACTGATGCAGCCGGATGCGTTCGACGAACTCCGGGCGCGGATTGACCACAGTGATGTCAACGTCGTCGCACATCCGCAGACGATTGGCCGCGAGCGTTCCGGCGTAACCGCCACCGATGACCACGACCTTGTGGAGCTTGTTGTGCTCAGTCATGCACTCAGGACACCGCTGATCGCTGAGACGTGACATCACGCGGCGTGACAGGCGTCACTGCAGCGCCGCAAGCCCGCCCGCCGCGGCGACCGCGCCATCCCGCGCACCCGGCTGGAGACGCTCTTCACCGACCCCGCGCATGCCCTGCGCGAAAGAGTCCACTGGAGGCTTCTGTACGACACCGCCGCCCGCGCCGAAGAAATCCTCACCCTCAACATCGAGGGCCTCAACCTGGAGTTCCGCCGCGCCCGCGTCGTCTCCAAGGGCGGCGCCATCGAGTACGTTCACTGGGCCACTCCCCCACCGCCCGGGTCCTGCCCCGCCTGCTGGCTGGCCGCACCTCCGGGCCGGTGTTCCTGGCCGACCGGCGCGCCCGACCCCGTCCAGTGCCGCCGTCCCCGCTGAACCTCCACATCCTCCTGGTGCCACTGATGGCCGGCGACCTCGCGAAGGCAGAAGCACGGTGGTGTACTTCACGATCTGGGTCACTTCGCCGGAGCTTCGGGAGAGCAGGGCCGTCACGCAGTCGGCCGGCCGTGAGAGTACGTCAGGGGATCCGGGCCTCGATGTGGGCGAGTTGGGCGGCGAGGATCTCCTCGAACGCGGCGCGGCGGTCGGCCCCGAGGGGGCGGATGTCGCGGGCGAAGTGGGCCAGGGCGGGGAAGAGTTCGGGGTCGGCGCCCAGGACCGCGACGCGGAACTGCTCCATCCCCTGTTCGTGCTCCTTGGGGGTGAGGGCGCCGATCCCGGCCTCGGAGGAGATCAGCGCCGCGATGAGGATCACGATCCGGTGGTAGCGCGCCGGGATCTCCTCGTCGGGCAGGCCCGATGCGCGCAGCGCCTGGAGCAGTTCCTCCATCACCAGGCGGGAGCCGGTGCCGCCTGACGCGTAGCGTCCCCAGATGGCGGCGAGTTGGGGTTGCTCGCCGAAGGCCTCCCCCAGGCGCAGGGCCAGGGTGGTGATGCGCTGCTTCCAGTCGCCCTCGGGGCGGTAGCCGTCCATGGCGGCCATGAGGACACGGTCGGCGACTGCGCGCAGCAGTTCGACCTTGTTGCGGAAGTGCCGGTAGAGGCTGGAGGAGTCGGTCCCGAGCGCTGCGGCGAGCTTGCGGACACTGAACGACTCGGCGTCGCCCGCGCGCAGCAACTCCGCCGCCGTGTCCAGGATCTCCTCGGTCGACCAACGCCTTCGGCCTGCCATCTCGCCCCTCTCGCGCCGCTCCTCGTCGTGGTCCAGCCTAACCTATGCACTTGCTGTTGCACGCAGTGCGTGCATAATGAGGACGCATGCTTTCGGGAGACCGCACGACCTGTGCGATGCCCGACACGCACAACCACCACGACGCTCCCGGCAGCCTGCCTGGGAGAGGAGAAGGAGACATGAGCGAGCCCACCGCCACGATGCGGCCTGCGGAGCCCGACTGGTCGGCGATAACGGCCGAGGAACTGATCGCCTACCGCGACGCGGAGAACCGCTTCCGGGCCTCCGGCGCGGCGCGGGCGATCACCGGGGACCCGGATCCGGGCGCCGCGATCGACTGGCAGGAGGTGGCGCTGCCCGACCGCGACCTCCCGGTCCGGGTGTACCGGCCGGCCGCCGGGAACCGCGCCGGGGAGGCCGTCCCGGCCGAGCTACCGCTCGTGCTCCACGTGCACGGAGGCAGCTTCGTGGGCACGGCGGTGCAGTGCGACTGGACCAACAGCCACCTCGCCGCCCGGCTGCCCGCCGTCGTCGTCTCGGTCGAGCACCGCCTCCTCGATGCGGCGACCCCGCTGTCGGCGGCCGCCGACGACGGCTGGGACGTGCTCCGGCACGTGGTGCGGCACGCCGCGCGGTGGGGCATCGACCCCGCGCGCACTGCCGTGTTCGGTGAGAGCTGCGGTGGGCTGATCAGCGCGCTGGCTGCCATACGGGCCAGGGAGGCCGGCCTGCCGCTCAAGGCGCAGGTGCTGGTCAACCCCGCCGTCGATGTGACCGAGACGATGTTCGATTACGCCTCGATCGCCGAGTACGGGTACGGCCCGACCCGGGCGGTGCCGCTGCTGCGGCTGTTCCAGCGGCTCGCGGTTCCGCCGGGAACCGACGCCCGCGCGCTCTCGCCGCTGTACGCCGAGAACCTGGGCGGACTGGCTCCGGCGCTCGTGGTGGTGCCGACCCTGGATGCGGCGGCCGATCACGGCCGCCGTTACGCCGAGCGACTGCGCGCGGCCGGGACATCCGCGCGGCTGACCGAATATCCCGGAGCGAGGCACGCGTTCCTCTCCATGCCGGGCGTGGAGCCGCAGGCCGAGGCCGCCCGGGCGGAGATCCTCGAATTCCTCCGCGCGGCCCTGGCAGAGTGACGGAGGAACGATGCATCCCACGACCCTTGGAGCCGACGGCCCAGCGGTCTCCCGGCTCGGCCTCGGCTGCATGAGCATGACCGGCAGCTATGGCCCCGCCGACCCGCACGAGGCCGCGGCCACCCTTCTGGAAGCCCTCGACGCCGGCGTCACCATGTTCGACACCGGCGACTTCTATGACGACGGTGCCAACGAAATCACCGCCGTCCAGAGCGAGTACTCGCTGTGGGAACGCCATGTCGAAGGTGACATCCTGCCCACGGTCCGCAGCCTCGGCGCGGCCCTGGTCGCCTACAGCCCCCTCGGCCGCGGCCTGCTCACCGGAGCCGTCCGCGCCACCACGCGCTACGAAAGCGGCGACTTTCGCGCCACCGCCCCCCGCTACAACGGCGACAACCTCACGGCCAACCTCACCATCGTCGACGCCATCACCGCGCTCGCCGCCGCCAAGAACGCCACTCCCGCCCAGATCGCCCTCGCCTGGCTCCTCACCCGCGGCAGCGACGTCATCCCCATCCCCGGCAGCTCCCGCCGTCCCCACTTGCGCGACAACCTGGCCGCACTCGACGTGCACCTGACCGCGACCGACCTCGGCCACATCGACGCCGCCGTCCCCGCCGCCGGCGCCCAAGGAGCCCGATACGGCGACCACGGCATCCGCATGATCGACCAGTGAGCCTCAGGGCGTCGAGCGTCCGAGGCGCCCTCGCGGCATGACTCAGGGTTCGGGGCGGGCACCCCGGTGCCCGCGGCCCAGACTCCACTTGAGACAGACACAACGCCATCAATCCGGACCGAACCAGGTCACGACCAGAGAGGCAGACACCGTGAAGCGCATCGGCATCATCGGAGTGGGCGAGATCGGCCGTGCCATCGTGGAGGGCCTGCGCCACGAGGGCGATACGTCACCAGAGGTCTTCCTCTCACCGCGGGGGGCCCGCACCGCCGCCGAGCTGTCCGAACGCTACGAGAACGTCCAGGTGTGCGCCGACAACCAGGAGGTGGTGGACCGCTCCGAGCTGGTGATCATCGCCGTACGCCGCCAAGACCGGCGTGAAGCCCTCGCCGGGCTGACGGTGGGCGACGACAAGATCGTGGTCAACGTGATGGCCGGAGTCGGCAACGACGAGCTGCGCCGAACTCTCGCCGGCGGCGCCCCGCTGGTCCGGGCCATCCCCCTTCCCGCTATACGCGAACGCCGCTCCGTCACGGTGGTGTGCCCCTCGCACCCGGAGGTGAACTCCCTGTTCGAGCGGACGGGCGGAGTGCTCGCCGTCGCGGACGAGGCGGTCTTCGATGTGTACTCCGCGCTGACGGGGACGCTGACCACCCACTACGCGTATCTCGCCACGCTCATCTCGTGGGCCGTCGGCCACGGCATCGCCCCCGAGGACGCCGACCGCTACGTCCGCAGCCTCTTCCAGGGTGTCGGCCGCACCCTGGGCGACGAGACGCGCTCCCTGCGGCAGCTCGCCGCCGACCACGAGACCCCGGGCGGCAGCAACGAACGTATCCGCACCACCTGGTTCGATCCGGCCAGCTCCGAAGCCCTCAAGAAGGCCCTGAATGGCCTCCTCGCCGATCTGAAGTAACCCCGGAGAAGAGGCTCTCAGCGGCTGCGTTCCGGTCAAGGGGGCAAGGGCGGGTGGTGCGCCGGAAGGGGCACCGGGATCGGCGCTGCGCAGGCCGTCCAGGACACCATTGGCGCCGATTCCCGCACTCAGGCTTCCCGAAGGCCGAACCCGGTCAGCAGACGGGTGATCTCGGCGGGGCGCTCCAGGCTCGGCAGGTGGCCCGCCCAGTCGAGGTCGAGCAGTGTCGCGTCCGGCAGCGCCTCCGCCATGTGCCGTCCGCTCTCCCGGAAGTACGGCAGGTCGTGGCCACCGGTGACCACCAGCGTGGGCGCGGTGACCGCCGCCAGATCGATCGGTTCCCTGCGCCGCTCGGGCTGCGGATCGGCGGCCAACTGCACCTCGAACGCGTGCCGCTGCATCGCCGCCAGCCGCCCCCTGGCCGGCTCGTCCGCCTCGGGACCCAGCCACGTGCGGACGTTGAGGTCCACCGCTCCCCCGACGTCGCCCGCCTCGATCAGCCGGTCCTCCTCCGCCCCGAACGCCTCGAGGTCAGGGGTCGGCGGCAGGCCGCAGCCCGCGTTCAGCAGCACGAGCCACGAGACGAGCTCGGGGTGCCCGGTCGCGAGCTCCAGCGCGACCCGGCCGCCGTACGACGATCCGACGAGCCCGACCCGGCGCAGCCCGAGCGCCGCGAGCAGGTCCGCGACGTCGCCGGCGTCCGAGTACGGCCCCTCCGCGGCGCACGGCGTGCGCCCGTGCCCCCGGAAGTCGAGCCGGATGACGCGGAACCGCTCCCCCAGCGGCTCCCACTGGGCATCCCACATGCCCGAGTCGGCGACGCTGGAGTGCAGCAGGACGACGGGCTCACCGGAGCCCCGTTCCTCGTGCCAGACGATCATCGGGCCTCCAGTGCGACACGGACGCCGAGGGCGACCAGGACCGTTCCCGACACCTGTTCCAGACGGCGGCGGACCACGGGCCTGCCGAGCACGGCACCGGCCCGGCCGACCAGCCAGATCACCCCGACGTACCAGACGACGTCCATGACCACCCAGATCACCGCGAGCGACGTCAGCGTCAGCGGCACGTTGGCGCCCTGCGGCACGAACTGCGGCAGGAACGACATCGCGAACACGGCGGCCTTGGGGTTGGCGCCGCACGTGGCGAGCCCCAGGCCGTACGAACGGCGCCACCCGCCCGCGGTCCGCGCCTCTCCCCCGCCGTCCGGCGTGGACGCGTCGAGGGCAGCCGGCGCGCGCCTGGCCTTCCACAGCGACTGGACGCCCATCACGATCAGGAGCGCCGCGCCCACCGCCTTCATCGCGCCGTAGGCGACCTCCGAGGCCAGGACCAGCGCGGACAGACCGAACACGGCGGCCATCGCCCACAGGAAGATGCCGGTTTCGTTGCCGAGGAGAGCGGCCACTCCGGACGAGCGCCCGGCCCTGAGCGTCTGCCGGAGGATCACCGCGGTGCTGACACCCGGGATCATCGCGAGCACGAGACACGAACCGACGAAAGCAAGCCATATCACGCGCTCATCGTCCCGACCCGTGCCCGAACGCCGCAACCGCTTTCCCGCCCCCGTAGGACCGTTGACGTCAACTCGATGCGCAGTGACGTCATTTTTGCTTGACGTGACGCCGCAATGACGTCACAGTTGAGCCATGGACCTGATGCCGTACGTCGAGAACCTCCGCCGTGAACTCGCCGTCGCCGCCGAGGCGGGCGGCCCGGATGCCCGCGCGCTGGCCGAGCGCCTCACCCGCGCCCTCGAATCGGCCGCCAGGCTCACCCTGCTGGAGGCGCTGTCGGCGGCGGCGGACGAGATCACCCGCGATCTCGCACCGGGTTCGGTCGACGTGCGGCTGCGCGGCGGCGACCCGGCGTTCGTGGTGACGCCGCCGCAGCCGGTGCCGTCTTCGGAGGGCGCGGTCGGCGGGACGGAGGCCGCACCACCGACCACGCCGCCTGCCGGGCCGCCGTTCGGCGAGGAGGGCGCCACCGCGCGGATGACCCTGCGGCTGCCTGAGCACCTCAAGCTGCGCGTGGAGGAGGCGGCCGGCCGGCAGGGGATCTCGGTCAACGCCTGGCTGGTCCGCGCCGTCTCCGCCGCGTTCGAGCCCGGCGCCGGGAGCCGTCCCGCCGACCGGCCGCAGCAGCCCCAGAGCGGGCGCAGCTACACCGGCTGGGTGCGCTAGCGCCGCCCGGCCTCCATCGCCCGTCACCACTCATCGCCCGGCCCCGAGGCCGGGATGTTCCACCGGACCCGTGAGGAGGGCTCCGCCATGCCCGCTTTCGACACCCCCGAACCGATCATCGCCGACATCCGGATTCACATCGGCCAGGTCCGGATCCACGCGAGCGACCGCGCCGACACCGTCGTGGAGGTGCGCCCCACCCATCCGTCCACCGAGGCGAGCGTGCAGGCCGCCGAGCGGACGACCGTCGAGTTCTCCGGCGGACGGCTGCGGGTCAAGGGCCCCAAGCCCAAGGCCCTGGCGTACGTGCTGCCCTGGCGCGGCTCCATCGAGGTGACCGTCGAACTGCCGGCCGGATCCCGTGTCGAGGCCGAAGGCGCCGCGGACTTCATCGCCACCGGCCCGCTCGGCCAGACCGTCCTGCACAGCTCGTACGGCGACGTGCGCTTGGAGGAGACCGGTCCCCTGGAGGCCAAGGCGTCCAACGGCGACATCTCCGTCGACCGGGTGACCGGGCCCGCCGAGGCGACCACCTCCACCGGGGCGATCCGGATCGGAGCCATCGACGGACCTGGCACGCTGAAAACCTCCACCGGCGCCATCACCATCGGCGAAGCGACCGGCGAACTGCAACTGAAGACCGCCAACGGCGACATCACCATCGACCGCGTGCTGGGCGACCTCACCGCCAAGAACGCACACGGCCGGATCCGGATCGACGCGGCGGTGAGCGGCACCGTCCACCTGGAGAACGGCTACGGCAAGGTCGGCGTCGGCATCGCCGAGGGCACGGCCGCCTGGCTGGACCTGCACTCCAAGAACGGCGTGGTGCGCAACGTTCTGGACGCCGCCGAAGGCCCCGAGAACTCCGACGCGGTCGTCGAGGTGCACGTGCACACCAACTACGGCGACATCGACATCCACCGGTCCTGACCCCCGAACACCAGCAAGGAGACCCCTCATGGGCGACGCGATCACAGCCGAAGGACTGGTCAAGAGATACGGCGAGGTGACCGCTCTCGACGGCCTGAGCTTCTCCGTCCAGCAAGGGACGGTGCTCGCCCTGCTCGGCCCGAACGGCGCCGGCAAGACCACGACGGTGCGGATCCTGACCACGCTGCTGCGCCCCGACGGCGGCCGCGCCACCGTCGCCGGATGCGACGTCGTCGCTGACGCCCGGCGGCTGCGCTCGTCCATCGGACTGTCCGGCCAGTACGCCGCCGTCGACGAGCACCTCACCGGCGCCGAGAACCTGGAGATGGTCGGGCGGCTGTACCACCTGGGCGCCAGGCGCAGCAAGGCCCGCGCCCGCGAACTGCTCGAACGCTTCGACCTCACCGACGCCGCGGACCGTCCGGTGAAGAGCTACTCCGGCGGCATGCGCCGCCGCATCGACCTCGCGGGCGCCCTGGTCGCCGACCCGCCGGTGCTGTTCCTGGACGAACCCACCACAGGCCTGGACCCCCGCGCCCGCGCCGCGCTGTGGGACACCATCTCAGAACGCGTCGCGGCCGGCAGCACGCTGCTGCTCACCACCCAGTACATGGAGGAGGCCGACCACCTCGCCGACCAGATCATGGTGGTCGACCACGGCCGCGCCATCGCCCGCGGCACCGCCGACGAGCTCAAAGACCGGATCGGCGGCAACCGCGTCGAATTGACCGTGACCGACGCCGCCGAGCTGGAGACCGCCCGGCAGGCCCTCGCCCGGTTCGCCGTCGGCGCCATGCGGACCGTGCCGGAATCGCTCCAGGTCACCGTCCCGGTCACCGACGGCCCCGAGTCGCTCCGTCAGATCCTCGGCCGGCTCGCCGACACCGGAGTCCGGGTGCGAGACGCCGGCCTGCGGCGGCCCACGCTCGACGACGTCTACCTCACCCTGACCGGGCACCACGCGTCCGGCACCGACCCGCAGGCCCGGGAGGCCACCCGATGAACGCGCTCATCATGCCCGTCGCCGACGGCTGGACCATCGCCAAGCGCAACGCCCTGAAGATCAGGCGGTCGCCGGACCTGCTCGGCAGCGCCATCATGCTCCCGATCGTGCTGGTGCTGCTGTTCGCCTACGTCTTCGGCAGCGTCATCGACGTTCCGGGGATGTCGTACCGGGAGTTCCTGCTCCCCGGCATCTTCGTCCAGGCCGTGATCGTGAGCGCGCAGATCACCGGCTACACGCTGACCCTGGACCTGCAGAAGGGCATCTTCGACCGGTTCCGCTCGCTGCCCATGGCCCCGTCGGCGGTGCTCACCGGCCAGACCGTCAGCGACCTGCTGATGAACCTCGCCAGCCTGGTCGTCATGGCGGTGATGGGACTGATCGTCGGCTGGCGGGTGCACACCTCGCCCTACGAGGCCGTCCTCGGCTTCGGGCTGCTGCTGCTGTTCGCCTACGCGTTCTCCTGGGTCACCGCGACCGTCGCGCTGGCCCTGCGCACCCCGGAAAGCTTCAACAACATCGCCAACATGGTCTCGCTCCCGCTGATGTTCGTCTCCAACGCCTTCCTCGACAGCTCCAAACTGCCCACGCCGCTCCGCGTCGTCGCCGAGTGGAACCCCATCTCCACCTTCACCCAGGCCGCACGCGAACTCTTCGGCAACACCAGCACCGCGATGAGGACCTCGGACGCCTGGCCCATCCAGCACGCCATCCCGGCATCACTGCTCTGGATCATCGTCATCCTGATCGTGTTCATCCCGCTGGCGACCCGCCTCTACAAGAAGGCGGTAAGCGCCTGATCATCGACGCAACGCAAACGCGAGAGGGGTTGTCCGTCCCGGCGGACGACGAAGGGAAAGGGGAGTATCCGCTCCTTTCCACTTTCAACGTATAGCGGACAGGGGGGCTTGCGGCAAGACCCGGGTCGTGCCGCACAATCGTCGGCCGGAAGCAGCATCTGCGGAAAACGGGGGACGCGACGTGCGTGTGTTGTCGTCGACGTATGGGTCGCGCGAGGACGTCGAACCGGTGGCGGGGCCGCTGCTCGACGTGGTCGGCGGGGAAAGGCCGCCGGTGCCCGCCTGAACCACGCGGGATCGCCGCGCCAGGACCCGAGAACACGAGAACCTGCGAACCCCGGCGACCCGAACCGACAGCGGCCACAGGTGTCCACGTCCGACGGCGTTGCCGTCATGGCCACCAGGTCCGTCACGGTGGTTCGGGCGCCTTGGTGCGCGTAACGGTCGCAAGCGACCCAGATCGGAGCTGATAACGTGAACCCGCTGCCTACCAGCGCGTTCGAACTTCCCGACCGCCTCGCCCACAAGGCCGATCCGAGGCTGGTCGCCGGCGACGAAAAGCACTTCGCGGCCATCGCCGACAGCCTCGAGCAGTCGATCGCCGACCTGTCCGACCGCCTCGACGCCGAACTCAGGGCGCCCGGCGGCAAAGGCCGGCAGGCGATGGACCGGGACCTGGAGGTCCACCGGCTGACCGCTCGCCTGCGCACGCTGCGTCGCTTCGGTCTGGACCTGTGCCTCGGACACATGGTCGGCGAGGACAACCCCGAGCCCGTGTACATCGGACGGCTCGGCCTCACCGACAGCGCGGGTCGCCGGCTGCTGCTCGACTGGCGCTCCCCCGCGGCTGAGCCGTTCTTCGGAGCCACCCACGCCAACCCGATGGGGCTGACCAGCCGCCGCAGGTATCGCTGGACCCGGGGCCGGATCAGCGACTACTGGGACGAGGTGTTCACCCCGGACGGGTTCGAAGGGCACGCCGCGCTCGACGACCAGTCCGCCTTCATCGCCAGCCTGGGCAGCAGTCGGTCGCCGCGTATGCGCGACGTGCTCGGCACCATCCAGGCCGACCAGGACGCCGTCATCCGCGCGGGATCCCAGGGCGCTCTCGTCGTCGACGGCGGTCCGGGCACGGGAAAGACCGTCGTCGCCCTGCACCGCTCCGCCTACCTTCTCTACGCCGACCCTCGCCTCGGTCACCGTCGGGGCGGCGTGCTGTTCGTCGGTCCGCACCAGCCCTACCTGGCCTACGTCGCCGACGTCCTGCCCAGCCTCGGAGAGGAGGGCGTGCAGACCTGCACCCTGCGGGACCTCGTCGCCGAGGGAGCCGCGGCGGCGGTCGAGACCGACCCGGACGTGGCCCGCCTGAAGTCGTCCGCGGACCTGGTGAAGGCGATCGAGCCGGCCGTCAGGTTCTACGAGAACCCGCCCACCAAGGGGATGACGGTCACGACCCCCTGGTCGGACCTCTGGCTGAGCCCCGACGACTGGGCCGAGGCGTTCGAAGCACCGGACCCGGGCACTCCGCACAACGAGGCGCGCGACCAGATCTGGGAGGAGCTGCTCACCATCCTGGTGGACAAGCACGACGGCGACGCGCCGGCTGAGCTGCTCCGCAAGTCGCTGCTGCGCGACAGGGAGCTGCTCACGACGTTCAACCGCGCGTGGCCGCTGATCGAACCGACCGACCTCGTCGGAGACCTGTGGTCGGTGCCCGCCTATTTGCGGATGTGCGCGCCCTGGCTCGGCCCGGAGGAGATTCGGAAGCTGCAGCGCGCGGACGCCCAAGCCTGGACGGTGTCCGACCTGCCGCTCCTGGACGCGGCACGGCAGCGACTCGGCGACCCCGAGGCGTCGCGACTCAAGCGCCGTCGGCAGGCCGCTCTCGCCGCCCAGCGCGAGCAGATGGCCCAGGTCGTCGAGAACCTGATCGAGGCCGATGACGACGGCGAAGGCCTGGTGACGCAGCTGCGCCGAGAGGACCTCCAGCGAAACCTGGTCGACGAGTCCGAGCTGCCCACCCTCGACCCGGACCTGCTCGCCGGTCCTTTCGCGCATATCGTCGTGGACGAGGCTCAGGAGCTCACCGACGCGGAGTGGCAGATGCTGCTGGTCCGATGCCCGTCCCGGAGCTTCACCATCGTCGGGGACCGTGCCCAGGCCAGGCACGGGTTCACCGAGTCGTGGCGGGAACGGCTCGAGCGGATCGGGCTCGACCGGATCACCCTGGCCTCCCTCAGCATCAACTACCGGACGCCGGAAGAGGTCATGGCGGAGGCCGAGCCGGTCATCCGGGCCGTGCTCCCGGACGCCAACGTGCCGACCTCCATCCGCAGCGGCGGCGTCCCCGTCGTACACGGATCCGTTTCGGATCTGAGCGCGGTTCTCGACACCTGGCTCGCCGAGCACGCCGAAGGGACCGCCTGCGTCATCGGCGATGCCTCGTTCGAGGAGACCTCCCGCGTACGGTCGCTGACCCCGGAGCTGTCGAAGGGACTCGAGTTCGACCTGGTCGTCCTCATCGACCCGGAGAGGTTCGGCGAGGGCATCGAAGGAGCGGTCGACCGCTATGTCGCCATGACCCGGGCGACCCAGCGGCTCGTCATCCTCACGAGCTCCTGACGCCGGCCGGGGGGGGCGACGGCCTCGTCCGGCTCGGGACGGGGGCGCCGGCTCGGAGCGCGCGAGCCGGCCCCCCTGCTTTCCCCCACCGGAGGGGATCGCGAGGTCACCCAGGTGGCCGGCGGTCACCAGTCGACGGAACCGAGGCGGTCGATGAAGATTCCCGTCGGCCCGTCGGCGTCGATCATCGCGAGTCCGACGATCGGGTCGGTGCCCTCGGTGACCGTCAGCTGGCCGGTGTGGTTGTTCATGTCGGTGGCGGTGAACTTGTGATTGGCGACCTCTCCGGGAGTGACGGCGTTGAACTTGATCTTCGGGAGCGCCTGGGCGTACCGGACGGTGATCATGTTCAGCGCCGCCTTCGACGAGCTGTAGGCGAGCTCGTGCATCCTCGAGACCGCCTGCTCCGGATCGGTCACGACCGCGAAGGAGCCGCCGGCGCTGGACACCATCACCACTCGCGGGTGGTCCGCCGCCTGCAGCAGGGGAAGAAACGCGTGCGTGACCCTGATCGGTCCGTACACGTTGGTGTCGTAGACGGAATGGATCTCGTCCACCGTCGCGTCCGCGGGCGCGACGACCTTTCCCGGCGCGCCGGCGTTGTTGATCAGCACATCCAGGCGGTCGGTGTGCTCCCGGACGAGCCGTACGGCGCCGGCCACCGACTCGTCCGAGGTCACGTCCAGCGGAACCATGACCACGTGGACGCCACCAGCGGCCAGCTTGTCGGCGGCCGCCCGTCCTCGGCCTTCGTCACGCGAGCCGAGAAAGATCGTCCAGCCCTCTTCCCCGAGCCGTCGGGCCGCCTCGAAACCAAGTCCCTTGTTGCCTCCTGTGATCAGCACCGAGGTCTGCTCCGAGTTCGTCATTCGTCCTCACTCCGTGGAGTCGCGTGCCACGCGGACGATCCGCGCGGCGTCCTGACGAACACAAGATGCCGGCGACCCGAGCCCTGTGACAGCGCGGCTGTGTGACGTACGCCACCGATCCCGGGAGTCACAAAGCGGTGGGGACCGGCATCTTGTGCGTGTGGCACAGTCGAGAGCGATCAGGCAGGAGCCGGCGATGAGCAAGAGACAGATGGACGCAGCCGAGGCGCTCGCCGGCGGCGGCCGGCTGGACCGCGCCACGGAGCTGTTCGTCGCCCATCGCGACCTGCTGTTCACCGTCGCCTACGAGATGCTCGGCTCGGCCGCCGACGCCGAGGACGTCCTGCAGGAGACCTGGCTGCGGTGGACAGGCGTCGACCTGGATACCGTGCGGGAGCAGCGTGCCTACCTGGTGCGGATCGTCACCCGGCAGGCGCTGCAACGGCTGCGTACGCTCGGCCGCCGCAAAGAGTCCTACGTCGGATCGTGGCTGCCCGAGCCGTTGCTGACCGCGCCGGACGTGGCCGAGGACGTCGAGCTGGCCGACAGCGTCTCGATGGCGATGCTGCTGGTGCTGGAGACGCTTGCGCCGACCGAGCGGGCCGTGTTCGTGCTGCGCGAGGTGTTCGACCTCGACTACGACGAGATCGCCGAGGCCGTCGGCAAGAGCCAGTCCGCGGTCCGCCAGATCGCCCATCGCGCACGCTCACACGTCGCCGCCCGCCGGCCGCGCGACGCCGTCTCCCCGGCCGAGACCCGAGCCGCACTCGGGGCCTTTCAACGGGCAGTCGAAACCGGCGACCTGCAGAGCCTGCTCGACATCCTCGCACCCGACGTCGTCCTCCTGAGCGACGGCGGCGGAGTCAAGAAGGCCCTGGCACAGCCCGTCGTGGGGGCCGGCAAGGTGGCTCGCCTGCTGGCCGTCGGCCTGAACAGGTTCGGCGCCGAGGCGTCGGTCGAGCCGGTACAGGTCAACGGCCACCCGGGTCTCATCTTGCGGCTCGACGGGGAGATCGACGGCGTCGTGGCCATGCGAATCGAGGACGGCCTCGTCTCCGGGGTCTACTTCGTACGCAATCCCGACAAGCTGTCGCGTGTAGAACGAGAGACCGCACTGAGCCGCTAGTAGTGCGCGTCCCGGCTCGGGAGGTGCGCCAAGCCAAGGTGTTGTTGCGGGCCGCCGCGGAGGGAACCGCTGCGGTGGGGCGCGCAAGAGCCGTGAACCGGGGCTTCATGGTGCGGCCGGCTCGGGCTGGCAAGCCCGATGGCTACCTTCTCGGCTCGTACCGCATCGCCACTGCCCCCGAGCCGAACTCCAGCCGGCTCACGAGCTTCAAGTCGACATGCTTCGACAGCCCCGCGAACAACGTCGGCCCGTGGCCGCGCGAGCCTGGGATGCACCACGAACTCGTACTCATCGATCAATCCCAGCTCCGTCAACGCCAGTGGGAGCTTCACGCCTCCTACGAACAGTCCCTTGCCCGGCTCCCGCTTGAGCTGCTGAACGGCCCTGGCTGGCGGATCTTTGGCTGCGGTCGGGGCGACGTCCGGGCGGGGAACCCCTGTCCGGGGTACTGGTGTTACCTCCTTCGCTTACGCCGCCTTGCATACCCTGGCTTCATGGGCCAGATCGACCACCGTGCCGAGGTCCGTGAGTTTCTCAGCTCGCGGCGGGCGCGCATCACGCCCGAGCAGGCGGGCCTGCCCGTCTACGGTGGCAACCGGCGCGTTCAGGGGCTGCGGCGGGAGGAGGTCGCGATGCTCGCCGGCGTCTCCGTCGACTACTACGTCCGGATGGAGCGGGGAAACCTGTCCGGCGCCTCGGACAGCGTGCTGGATGCTCTGGCGCGCGCGCTGCAGCTGGATGAGGCCGAGCGTGAGCATCTGTTCTCCCTGGCCCGGACGGCCGGGCCCGGCGCTCGTCGTGGCCGTACGACGCCGACCAGTGTGCGTCCCGCGGTTCAGCAGGTGCTCGACGCGATCACGGACGCGCCGGCCTGGGTGCGCAACGGCCGCCACGACATCGTCGCGATGAACCGCCTGGCGCGCGCCCTGTACGCCCCGGTCCTGGCCGATCCTCGTCGCCCGGCGAACACCACCCGTTTCGTCTACCTCGACCCGGCCGCGCGGGAATTCTTCGTCGACTGGGACCGGATCGCCAACGACGCCGCCGCCATGCTCAGACTGGAGGCGGGCCGCGACCCGCACGACCGGTGGCTGATCGAACTGGTCGGTGAACTCTCGACGCAGAGCGAGGTGTTCCGGCAGCGCTGGGCCTCCCACGACGTGCAGTTCCACCGCAACGGCCGGAAGCGGCTGCGCCATCCGGTCGTCGGCCGGCTCGATCTGGACTTCGAGTCGATGGAGCTGCCGTCTGAGCCCGGCCTGATCCTCAACGTCTACACCGCCGCCCCCGGCACTCCCACCGCCGACGGGCTGAAGATGCTCGCCAGTTGGGCGGCCACCCAGGACCTCGCCGAGGAGCAGCAGACAGCCCCGGACCAGACCTGATCGCCCCCGCCACCGACATGGTGGAACGGTAAAACGCCGCTGGTGGGTTCTGCCCGCCATACGCCGTAGACCATCGCGCTGTCCCGCAGCGGGATCTCCTGCGGGGGGACCGCCAGGCGCAGGGTGGGGAAGCGGTCGAACAGCGCGCGGAAGGCGATGCGCATCTCGATTCGCGCGAGTTGCTGGCCCAGGCACTGATGCACGCCGTGGCCGAAGCCCAAGTGGTGCCGGGCATCGGCGCGGTCGAGCCGCAGAGTGCCGGGATCGGCGAACCGCGCGGGGTCACGGTTGATCGCGGGAAGCCCCAGGACCACGGTCTCGCCCTTGCGGATGAGCTGGCCGCCCAGCTCGACGTCCTCCAGGGCGGCACGGCCGGGCGCGGCCAAATGGATGAGGTCAGGTAGCGCATCAATTCCTCGACCGCGGTGTCGGTCAGCGAGGCGTCGGCCCGGAACGCGTCGAGCTGCCTGGGATGGCTCAGGAGGGCGAAGGTGCCGAGGGCGAGCATGTTCGCGGTGGTCTCGTGTCCGGCCACCAGCAGCACCAGGCCGATGTTGGCCAGTTCTTCGTCGGTCAGGCGGCTGTCGGTGATCAAGACGCTGAGCAGGTCTTCCTCCGGGTTAGCGCGTTTGCGCGTGACCAGGTCGCGCAGCGCGGAGTCGCGGCAGCGCTCCAACGCGGGAGGCGGGGCGAACGGGCAGCCCGGATCGCGCCGGGTGGGCAGGGCCGGCCGGGGGTCGACGTTCTGGTCGCTCATCGCGTCTCCTGTGGTGTTGGTAGGGGTTCGGCGGGTTGCTCGTGGTTGGTCTCATTCGGTCCGTACCGGATCGATGGGTGGATTCCGCATCCCGAGATCGTCCGGTTTGAGTTCGTGTGAGCGCCGGGGCGCCTGGAAGGAACGCCAAGGCCAGAACGAGACCGGCGGCCGCGATGGCGGCCGAGACCAGCAGGGAGGCGTTCATGCCGTGCACGAACGCGCCCCGTACGGCATGGGCGAACGAGGCCGACCTGATCTGGTCAGCGACGTCGATACCGCCGGAGACGCTCCGGCCGGCGGCCGCCGCGGACGCCGGTGTGAGGCCGGACAGGTCGAGGCGGGAGGTGTAGGCGGCGGCGAGAACGCTGCCCATGACGGCGGTGCCGAGCGGACCCGCGGTCTTCTGGAACGCCTGGACCACGGCGGCGCCGATTCCGCTGCGCTCCTCGGTGAGCCGCGAGACGGACGCGGTTGTGGCGGCGGTGAACGCCAGGCCGGAGCCGGCGCACAGGACGGCCATCCAGACCGACACGAAGGTGGTCGTCGAATCGGCCGAGGTGGCCATGCCGATGAGACTGCCGGCGCCGAGCAGGACGAACCCGACGACGACGGTGGCCTTGGCCCCGAGCGCTCTGACGACGACGCCGGCGGACAGGGCACCCGCGGTCAGCCCGCCGACCAGCGGCAGCAATCGCAGGCCCGCGCCGAGCGTGCTCGCTCCCTGGAGATCGTCGCCGAGCTGCCGGCGGACTGGCAGGAGGCGTTGCGCGCGATCGCCGTCCGGCTCCGGGAGGTCCTGCTCCGCCACTCCTGGTGGGTCGAGCTGATCGGCCACAACGTGCTGCTCGGCCCCAACGGCACCCGCCACCGGGAGCAGACCCTGGCCGCCCTCTCCGGCGCACGCCTCGACCTGACCACGAAGCTCGCCGTCATCACCGCCGTGGAGACATACGTCGTAGGTCAGGCGACGTACGCCATGGACGAAGCAGGATCGTCACGCATCCCGGGCCGCTCCGCCGCACAGTGGCAGGAGGCGCTCGGCCACTACCAGGCGGCCCTCATCGCCACCGGCGAATTCCCGAACCTGGCCGGCATCGGCCCTCCGCAACCCACCAGTCCCCAGGATCGCGAGCGCTACTTCCTCCTCGGGCTCGACCGGCTCCTCCACGGAATCGCGGTCACCATGGAGTCGCAACCGAAGGACGCCACGTAGCACCGACGCGTCCGGCAGAACCCCAACCGCCGTTTCGCGACGTTCCACAGCGCGAACCCGCCCTGGTTCTGGTACAAGCGCAGGTCGAACTCGCCCCCCGACGTCGTCAAACGGTTCGTCGCGCCCCAGGCCGGCGATCGGCCCGCCGTGATCGCGCACCGTCCGCGATCGGGCGTTGCTACCCTCGCGATCGTGGCGATCAGGAACTCCCACTGCTCCTTCTGCGGAGCGGCCTACGCGCCCGGCCTGCCCTGGCCGAGGACCTGCCAGGAGTGCGGCAACACCAGCTATCTCAACCCCCTTCCGGTCGCGGTCATGGTGCTTCCGGTGGACGACGGCCTTCTCGTGGTCCGCCGGGACGTCGAGCCGCACCGCGGTCTGCTCGCCCTCCCCGGCGGCTTCATCGACATCGGCGAGTCCTGGCAGCAGGCCGCCGCACGGGAGCTCCACGAGGAGACGGGCGTCGTCGTCGACGCGGCCGGCGTGCGGCTGTTCGACGCGGTCAGCGCGCCCGACGGCACCGTGCTGATCTTCGGCCTCGGGCCGCGTACGACCGCGGACGCCCTCCCGCCGGTCGCGCGCACCGCGGAGACCAGCGAGTGGCTGGTGATCGACGGCCCGCGGGAGCTGGCGTTCCCGCTGCACACGCAGGTCGTGGCCCGCTACTTCGGCTCCGGCCGCTGGTCGTGAGCGTGGAGGTGGGCGAGACGGTCCTGCAGCTTCTCGTGCCGGAACCGGTACACGGGCCCCACCTGGCGGAGCAGCCCGACGCGATGGGCGTCCTCCAGAAGGCTCATCAGCCGTAGCGGGATCCGTCGTCCGCGGGCGCGGAGCATGGCGACGGCGACGAGGTAGATCGAGCTGGCTCCCGTGAACCCGAACGTGAGCGTGAACACGACACCGCCCGCGAGCCCGAAGGCGATCCCGGCCTCGGCGCCGCGGAGCAGCCCGGAGAACCCGTTCACCAGCGTCCCGGCGAAGCCGAACGCGAGACCCAGCGCCAGCCCGAAGGTGAGGGAACGCCCGTACACGAGCTGGAGGTCCCGCCGCAGCGTGATCAGCGGGCCCTGCGGCCGGTCGTTCGTGAGGGGGGTCGTCACCCACTTGTTGAGCCCGAGGGTGACACCGCCGATGGCGCCGATGACGAGCGCGTAGAGGATCAGGCCGTCGACCTGCGAGGAGATCCCCGCGACCCGCCACAGCGCGAAAGCCGCGATCATGCCGACCGGGAGCACCGTGACCAGCCCGAGCGCGAGCTGCACGGCGAGCCGGCGGACGTCGCCGCGCCAGCGCAGATTGGCGTACGCCGGCTCCAGCGTGTAGCCCTTCAGTCGCTCCAGGATGAGCCCGCCCGTGAGGCCACCGACGAGCCCGCCCACCGGTCCCCCGGCGAGACCGAACAGGAGCGCGTCCCGGAGGCTGCCTCCGTGCGGGCTGCGCAGCGCCACCACGGCGTCGCTGGTCAGCCCCACCGTGACGCCGACGGTCAGTCCGATGGTCACGCCGCCGACGAGGGTGCTCCAGCGCCGTGAGATCGCCCGGTGGAGGTACCACCAACAGAAGTCCCTGGTGCCGATCGCCGACATCTGATGGGCGACGAACGACAGCCACCGGCGCGCCTCGGCCGGATCCCACGACCGCTGCGGACGGAACGGGTGGTCGTGCTCGTGCCGTTCGGTGGGGTCGTCGTCGGGCGGGGCGGCCGCGAAGCTCGCCTGCACGAGGTTGTCGAGGAGATGGTCGGTGACGGCGGCCGCCGTCGGGAAGCGCTCGGCGTCGCACAGCGGGGCGGGGTTCGCGCGGGTCTCGACGTACACCTTGTACAGCAGCCACACGACGAGCGGCGTGGAAAGCGCCTCGGACAGCGGACCGTCCGGGTCGGCCTTCAACGCGGACAGCAGGCCGGCCCAGTCGGCCCATTGCTCGGGAGCGAGCCGGTCGCGAAGATAGGAGATCACGTCCGGGCTCTTGACCGGCCTGGGCTCGATGGCGGCCCCGCCGGCGAGCACGGCGCCGCCGTGGAGGTTGACGGCCGTCAGGTACTCGGCAGTGCGGCAGGTGAGGATGAGCGACTCGACGGCCGAGGCGGCGTTCAGCGCGTTGATCACCTTCGGCCGTATCGCGTCGGGCAGCTCGTCCAGTCCGTCCAGGACCGGGAGAATTCGCCGGTAGGCGACCAGGCCGCGAGCCGCGTCCGGACCGAACTCGGGGGCGCGCAGCGCCGGGTAGTTCTCCCGTAACCGCCTGCCCAGCCACCGGTGGACGGGCTCGGCCGCGGGATCCCACCCGGACATCGGCAGCAGCACGGGGACGGGGTCGCCGGGCTGGGGCTCCTTCAGCAGTTCCCTGAGCAGGAGCACGGCCAGCGTCGTCTTGCCCATGCCGGCCTCGCCCAGGATCACCAGCCGACGCCGGCCGAGCTTACGGAACCGGTCGGCCATCTCCGGCATCCGGTCGGTGCGCCCGTCGAACCGCACCCGCCCGAAGCCGAACCACGAGCGCAGCAGCCGCAGACCGTCGACGCGCTCAACCTGGTCCATCACGTCGAGACCGGAGATCTTCCAGCGAACCGGCAGCCGGACCGGCTCGTCGAGCTCGCGAACCACGATCTCCTCCCGCCACTGCTCGTGCACGAGCACCCGCAGCACCCGCTCGGCTCGGTCGATCTGCTCGACCGTGCTCGTGCCGCCCGACTGCCGCCGCCGCCAGGTGCCGACCAGGGGAGGAACGAGCGCGAAGACGCCGAGGGCCACGCTCGCGAGCTGTGCCCAGTTGACCGCCGCGTCCGACTCGGAGAGCCTGGTCAGCCCATAGCCGATCCCGGCGACCGCGGCCACGCCTGCGACGGGTAGCACGACGCGGCGCCAGCCGGCCCAGCCTCTCATTCCCACATGGTGACAGCGCCCGATCTATCTGGCGAGAACGCGATATGCCCGATCTTTCCTGGGGCCGTTCATCGACGACCGATCGCAGCGCCGACGACCACGGCACCGAGTCATCATCGCCGATCGGTGCAGAACATTTCCTGGTCGCCGGCGACAACCAGGCCGGATTCATATGCGAAGACGACGGCCTGGGCGCGGTCGCGCAGGTCCAGTTTCGTCAGCAGGTTGCTCACGTGACTTTTGACCGTGTGCTCGGTGACCACCAGATCCGCGGCGATCTCGGCGTTGGACCGGCCGCGTGCGAGCAGCCGCAGCGTATCCATCTCCCGGTCGGTCAGCTCACCTACTCGCTGCCGCAGCCGGGGCCGGGCACGTCCACGCCCGACGAATTCGGCGATCAGGCGCCGGGTGATCGCAGGGGCCAGCAGTGACTCCCCCTTGGCGACCAGGCGGACGGCGCGTACGAGGTCGTCCCGCCGTACGTCCTTGAGCAGGAAGCCGCTGGCCCCGGCGCGTAGGGCGTCGTAGACGTACTCGTCGACGTCGTACATGGTCAGGACCAGCACCTTCGCGTCGGTCCTGCGGCACACCTGTGCGGTGGCCTCGACGCCGTCCACGCCGGGCATCCGGATGTCCATGAGCACCACGTCCGGCTCCAGTTCGACCGACTTCGTGACGGCCTCGGCGCCGTCGGCCGCCTCGCCGACCACGGTGATGTCGTCATGGGCGTTGAGGATCATCGCGAAGCCACCGCGGAACAGGTCCTGGTCGTCGGCGACGAGTACGCGCAGCATTGCCGTCAGCCGATCGGCAGGGTCGCGGCGACGGTGAGACCCGGGTTCCCCGGCCGGACGGCAAGCCGGCCGCCGCAGGCCGTGACCCGCTCCCGCATCCCGATCATGCCGTGTCCTTCCCGTAGCTCCCGCCCGCCCCGGCCATCGTCGGCGACCTCGACGTCCAGGGCGTCACCAGACCAGCGGAGCCCTACGCGGACGGTGCTCGCCCCAGCATGCCGGATCGTGTTGGTCAGCGCCTCCTGGATGATCCGGTACGCGGCTATGTCCACGTCGGAGGGAAGCCGCCGTGGCTCGCCACGCACGTCGGCGGAGACGTCCAGGCCTGCCCGGCGGGCGTTGTCCAGCAGGCCGGGCAGGGCGTCGAGCCCGGGCTGCGGCCCCCGGGCCGGAGCCGGACCACCGGGTGCCTCGCTTCCCCGCAGCGCGCCGAGGATCAGGCGGAGCTGGCCGATCGCGTCCCGCCCGGCCGCTGCGATCGCCTCGAAGACCGCCTCGGCCTTCTCCGGGTGATCGCGCACCACCAGCGGGCCGGTCTCCGCCTGGATCACCATGAGGCCGACCGAGTGGGTCACGATGTCGTGCATGTCGCGGGCGATCCGGGTGCGTTCGCGTGCGACCGCGGCGGCGCGTTCCTCGCGGATGCGAGCTTCGCGCTCCCGTTCGGCGTCCCGGCCGGCCCGCTGGGCCCGTGCACCGGCGCCTACGGCGTACGCGGCGACGATCGCGGTGAGGAGGTAACGGTAGGTCTCCAGATCCTCGTGCGGGACGATGAGCGACACGGCCACGCCTGCGGCGAGACCCGCGATGCCCCCGGCCCGCCGCGCCCGGGAGAGATCCGCCGCCGCGAACGTGTAGGTGCACACGAGCACGCCGTATGGCAGCAGCAGCACCAGAGTCGCGGAGTATGGCAGCGACTTCGCCGCGATCGCCAGGATCGTCGTGGCGCAGCCCACGACCACCCCGACGGGGAGAATGGCGCGGCGCCGCCACAGCACAGGCACCGACATCAGGACGGCGAGCGCCACGGCCCACCACGGCTGCCGGTGCGGGACGAGGACGGGCGTCACCGTCATCACGGTGACGACCGCGGTGATCGCGACGTCGGCCCTTGATGAACTGAGGATGCTCGCCCGCATGACCGGCTCCGGGGTTGTCAGAGGGAACCCGGCAAGACTATGCGCGCGGCCCCCGCCGTCGCCTCCACCGCTCGGCTGATGACCGTCTCACTCCTTCGAGCGAAACCCGGTGCCACGACTCTCCGAGCGGTCCCGGTCCCTGCGACTGGTACCCGGATCGCTCCCACCGGTGATGTGCGTCCAGGCCGGAGCCTGGAGGGTCGGGGCGGCTGGAGAAGGAGGCTGCCCGATGAATTCACCGATTCGGCGTCTGGCCGTGGTGCTCGCCGCCACGGCGCTGTCGGCGACGCTGTTCCATTTCGGCACCGGGCTCACGCCGGTGCCCTGGCTCACCTGGCTCGCACCGCTGCCGGTGCTCGTCCTCGCTCACCATGTCGGCGCTCGCGCCGCGTTCCTCGCGGCGTCGGCCGCGTGGCTCGGCGGTGAGACGACGATGTGGGGCTATTTCCTTGACACGGTGCGGATCCCGCCGCCGATGGTCGTGTCGGTGATCGTCGGGTCGGCCCTGCTGTTCGGGCTGGTCGTCCTGTTGTCACGGGCGCTGATGCTGAGGGGACGTCCGCTGACGGCCGCCGCCGTCGTGCCGGCGGCCTGGGTCGCCGTCGAGTACGCGTTCTCGGTGCTGTCACCGAACGGGGCATGGTGGAGCCTGGCCTACACCCAGGCCGACGTCCTTCCGGTCCTTCAGACCGTCTCGGTCACCGGACCGTGGGGAATCACCTTCCTGGTCCTCGGGGTTCCCGCGGCCGCCGCCGCGTTCTTCGCACCGGGGGCGGCCGGGCGGCTGCGGGTGGCGGTCACTGCCGCGATCATCCTGGCCCTGGCGGTGGGGTACGGCGCCTGGCGGCTGCACGCGCCGTACGGTCAGGGCTCGGAGAAGGTGGCGCTGCTCGCCACCGACCGGGACGGCTGGGTCCCGGTCGCCTCGGCGGAGGGACGTGCCCTCCTCGAGCGGTACACGGCGCGGATCCCGGGCCTCGCCGCACGCGGCGCGCGGGTCGTGGTCATGCCGGAGAAGGTCTTCAGCGCCGACGACGCGACGCTGCCCGTCCTGGCGGCGCCGCTGGCGCGGCTCGCCGCCGACCACCACGTCGACATCATCGTCGGGCTGGTCCTCAAGCGGTCCGGTAGCCTCCGCAACGCGGCTATCGACTTCCCCGCCGACGGGAGCCGGCCGGTCGAGTACTTCAAGCACCACCTCATTCCCGGACTGGAAAGCGACTTCCAACCCGGGAACCGTAAGGCCTTCGTGCCCGGTTCGGGCTCCCGCTGGGGGATCGCGATCTGTTTCGACCTGGACCTGCCCGGCCTGGTGCGCGACTACCGCAGGAGCGGCGCCACGACGATCTTCGTGCCCGCCTGGGACTTCGACCGGGACCGCTGGCTGCACGGCAGGATGGCGGTCACCCGGGGCGTCGAGACCGGGCTCACCGTGGCGCGCGCGGCGCGGGACGGCGACCTGGTCGTGAGCGACGCCAACGGCCGGATCCGGACCGAGGCGCACAGCGCGGACGCGCCGTTCGTGTCCGCCCTCACCATGCTGCCCACCCGCTCGGCCAACACGCCCTACACAAGGTTCGGCGACTGGTTCGCCTGGGCCTGCGCGCTCCTGCTGTTGCTCGCACTCTCATCCCTGGCCCGCACCTGGGGTGCGGCAGGCGCCCGGCGTGCGCCGACCGCACACGCCGCCGAGCCGGATCACTCAATGCCGCGGTAGGCGGCCGGGCGGGGCGGTGTCCGCCGGTATCGAATCCGGGAGGTCATGGCGGCTCGTTTTCTGCTGGTCGTTCAGAGGCAGGTGCGGGTCGGTCGCCGCGCGGCGGCTGAATGCCCAGATCACGAGTGCGCAGGCTGCGAAGGCTGCGCCGAGGATGCTGGAGCCGGTCCAATCGGCGCGGGCGAACACGGTGGTCGTGGTGGTGGCGCCGAAGGCGGAGCCGAGGGAGTAGAAGATCATGTAGCCGCCGACGACGCTGCTGGTGTGGTGCGAGTGGGTCATGGTGAGCAAGTGCTGGTTGCTCACATGCACGGCTTGGACGGCGAAATCGAGCACGACCACGCCGATGACGACGAGCCACAGCGACCACAACGCTTGCCCGATGGCCAGCCATGAGGCGGTGAGGAGGACGAGCGCCCCGCCGGTGACGGCGCTCGCGAATCCGGCGTCGGCCCAGCGTCCCGCCCGGCCGGCGCCGAGAGCGCCGGCCAAGCCGGCAAGGCCGAACAGGCCGATCTGCGCCGTGCTCAGATGCCAGGGCGCGGCCGCGAGCGGTAGCGTCAGGCCGCTCCACAGCGTGCCGAACGAGGCGAACAGGAAGAACGCGATCAGGCCGCGCGAGATGAACAGGCGCTCGCGGAACAGTCCGCCAAGCGACGTCAGCACCTGTCGATACGTGGCGTGGTCGGCGCGCGTGTCCGTTGGCAGCGTTCTCAGGACGAGGCACGCCAGCGTCACCAGGAGCATGGCGAGCGCGACGTACACGCTGCGCCAGCCCCACACCGCGGCCAGCGCGCCGGCCGCAACACGTGCTCCGAGAATGCCGATGACGACACCGGAGGTCACCACGCCGAGGTTGCGGCCGCGTTCCTCGGGCGTGGACAGGGCAGCGGCGTAGGCGACCGTCGTTTGTACGACTACCGCGAACAGGCCCGCGACCACCAGCCCGACAAGCAGCACCCAGGTCCGAGTGGCTGTCGCGGCCAGCACCGCACCCACCGCGGTCAGCAGAAGGTGCCCCACCATGAGCTTGCGCCGATCGATCACGTCGCCCAGCGGGACGAGAACGGCCAGTCCTGCCAGATAGCCGAGCTGCCCGGCAGCGACGATCCATCCCAGGCGAGCATCCGGTACGCCCAGATCGCTTCTGATCTGGGCGAGAACCGGCTGCGCGGCGTAGATGCTCGCGACGGCGACCGCGCAGACCGCAGCGAACAACGTCCTTCGGCCAATGGTCAGGCCCATCCATTCCCCCTCAATAAGTAGCAAATTGCAACTTATTCAAGCTACGGCAGAATGGTTTCAATCAGCAACCCTTCGGGAGGTGTGATGACTCAGACCGCGATCAGTGCCGAGGATGTGACCTGGACCGACCCGACCTGCCCAGTAGCGCGGACCCTCGACATGATCGGTGACCGTTGGAGCCTGCTCATCGTCCGCGACGCCATGGACGGCGCGCGATCGTTCACCGACTTCCAGCAGCGCACCGGCATCGCGCGCAACATCCTCACCGACCGGCTCCGCCGGCTGGTCGAGCGAGGCATCCTCGACCGGCAAACCGCACCATCGGGCAAGCGGCAGCTCTACGCACTCACCCCTGCCGGGCGTGACCTATTTGCCGTCATCGTGGCCCTGCGCCAGTGGGGCGAACGTCATGCTTTCGCCCCCGACGAGACCCACTCCGTCCTCGTCGACGAACTTGGTCTCCCGCTTCCGGAGCTTCAGCCGAGAGGCTCAAGCGGCAACCCCGCCGACATCGACACAACCTCCGTGCGAAAGGGTCGCTGATGTCCCGGCCCGATCCCGAGGCCGCAGGACTGTAAGAACCAGTTGTTCTGGGTCTGTCTCCGGAGTGGAGATCTGTTGCCGGGACGGGTCGGGTGCCTACGGCGAGGCGATCCGCAGGGCGTTGCCCGACGCGACGCAGGTCAGCGACAGGTGGCACCTTCGAACTACCTCTGCGACAAAACGTCGCCGGGGTCCGCTCCCACAGCTCCTGCTGGGCCATGGTCAACCCGGCCCGCCGGTGCCCGGGAGCAGATCACCCGCGAGCGCTGGCAGCAGATCCACGACCTGCTGGACAAGGGCGTTGGCCTGCTGGAGTGCGCCCACCGTCTCAATCTGTCCCTGAACACCGTCAAGCGCTACGCCCGCACCTGTGAGCCCGAGGCCCTGCGCCGCGCGCCGCCGACCCGGCCGTCCCGGTCCTCCATGTTTGTACAGTCCCGCTGGTGTTCATCCTTCCTCGTGTGGCGCGTTGGGGGCGACGGTGAAGAGGTTGGCGATTTTGAACGGTGTCTGGTCGCCGAGGAAGAGGTCGACGGTCTCGTTCGCATCGGCGTATGCGGCGTCGCTGCGCGGGAAGAGACCCTGTTCGTAGGTGGTGAGTGCCACTTCGATGTCGCCGGGGTTGGCGGCGATCGCCTTGGCGAGTTCGGCGCCGTCGAGCATCGCCAGGTTCGCGCCCTCGCCGGACGGCGGCATCAGGTGTGCGGCGTCGCCGAGGAGTGTCACGCCGGGGGTGCGGTCCCATCGGTGCCCGTCGGGGAGGGTGTAGATCGGGCGCGGGACCGGTGCGGTGTCGCTGTCGGTGATCAGAGCGGTGAGCTCTGGCGCCCATCCACGGAGCTCGGTCGCGATCTGGACTACCGCGGCGGCGGCGTCGCTGAAGTCGATGCCGGCCAGCCACTCCTCAGGGCAGTGCAGCTCGAAGTACGTGTGCAGGATGTTGCCCGCCTCACGGTGCGCGATGATCCCCTTTCCGGGAGACAGGGCGTACATCGCGCCGCCGCCGACCGCCTTGGCCGCCGCTGGGTGCCGCTCGTCGGCGTCGTACAGGAAGGTCTCGATGGAGGAGGTGCCGGTGTAGCGGGGCTTGGCGTCGGACAGCAGCGGCCTGATCCTCGACCAGGCGCCGTCGGCGCCGACCAGGAGGCCGGTGGTCACGGCCGGTCCCTCGGCGAAGGTCACCTCATGCAGGCCGTCGCCCAGAGGCCGGGCACCGGTGACCTTGCGTCCCCACTGGACAGTCTCAGCAGGCAAGGAGTCGAGCAGAATCCGGCGCAGGTCGCCGCGGAGCACCTCCGGACGCCCGTGCATGCCGTCGTCAGGCATTTCGGCCAGTACCGTTCCGCGGGAGTCGAGCACGCGAGAAGCCGCGCCGCCCTCATGGATGATCGCGCGGAACTCCTCCATCAGGCCGGCCGCCTCGAGCGCGAGCTGCCCGTTGTAGTCGTGGATGTCGAGCTGGCCGCCCTGCGTGCGGGCCTCCGCAGAGGAATCGGCCTCATAGACCGTCGCGGGGATGCCGTTGACATGCAGAACGCGGGCGAGGGTGAGGCCACCAAGGCCCGCACCGATGATCGTGACTGGTGTCGTCATCATGTTCCTCTCAGACTCACTTGGAGCGCTGCTCCAACATATCCACCTTGGAGCAGCGCTCCAAACGCTGGCATGATGGAGCTCATGGCGACCAGGACGAAACGAGGAGAACGGCGCGCGGACGCGCTGTCGAGGGAGCGGATCGTCGAGGTGGCGATCGAGATCCTCGACGCCGGCGGTGAGAGCGCCCTGACCATCCGCGCGCTCACGGCCCGCCTGGCGACAGGGACCGGGGCGATCTATCACCACGTCGCCAACATGAACGAACTGCTCGCGGCGGCCACCGACGACGTCATCGCCAGTGCCATGACCGACGTGGTCAGCGTCGCCGACCCGAGGGAGGCGATCCGGGCCACCGCCCTCGCAGTGTTCGACGCGACCGACTCCCACCCCTGGGCGGGCTCCCAGCTCTCGCGCGAGCCTTGGCAACCCGCGTTCCTGCAGATCGCCGAAAGCCTCGGCAGGCACCTCCAGGCGCTTGGTGTCCCCCAGCGCGCACAGTTCGACTGCGGATCCGCGCTCGGGAACTACATTCTCGGCGTCGCCGGACAGAACGCCGCCCACGCCCGCCTCAACCCGCACGACCGGTCGGCCGCACTCGAAGATATCGCCGCACGGTGGGCGCAACTCGACCCCGACAAGTACCCGATCATGCGCCAGGTGGCGACACAACTGCCCGAGCACGACGACCGCACGCAGTTCCTGGTCGGCATCGACCTCATCCTGGCCGGCATCGCAACCGTCCTCTGAGCAGCGTCGGAGGACCACCCGCACCCCCGCCCGGCGACCATCGGGCCTTCAAGGGGCCTGTCCAGTGAACGGGTCTGTCCCGTGTGATCGGGTCTGTCCCGTAATCGGTGGCGGCGCTCAGTGATCTTCAGTGCAGGAGGATGCGGTGGCGCAGGAGGTCGAACCCCGCCCGGCCTCACGCAGTCTGCCGGGGCGGTGAGCAGAGGCCGAGCAAGACGGCGTGGTGTGATGACGGGCCGATCGCTCTCGGCCCGGCCTTGAGTGGTGTAGCGGTAGAGCAGGTTGAGGCTGCGCGTGTACCCGAGTTCCTTGATCTGACGGAACAGCTGGAGGACCGGGACGGCCGGGTCGGCGGCGCGCCGCTCCCGCAGGTGTTCGCGGTAAGGATCGACGAGGGTCGGCCGGTAGCGTGGCGCGCGGCGCAGGGCCTCGGGCTCACGGAAGTCGCCCGCGGACAAGCCACCCTCGACCGGATCACCGAATCCGCGACGGACCAGACCTGATCGCCGCCGCCACCGACATGGTGGAGCGGTAAACGCAGCTGGGGGGTTCTGTCATTACCTGTAACAGCAGGTCCTGCCGCGTGACCGCACAGGCGCATTAGATGGTGCGTGAACAGGCGAAACATCGGTGGCCGTCAAGCCCGGCTCCCGAGCCGCGACCATCGAACTCGTCCCGAAGAGGTGACCATGAAGCACACCACGCTGGCAGATCTGGACGTCTCCCGCATCGGCCTGGGCACGATGGGGATGTCCTTCGGCTACACCGGCGCCGGCAGCGACGACGCCGAGTCCATCCGCACCATCCACCGGGCGCTGGAGCTGGGCGTCACGTTCCTCGACACGGCCGAGGTCTACGGCCCGTACGTCAACGAGGAACTCGTCGGCACGGCGCTGAAGGGCCGCCGGGACGAGGTCGTGATCGCGACCAAGTTCGGCATGATCTCCCACACCGGCCGTGGCCCGGGCCGCCTCGACAGCAGCCCGGTCGGCATCCGCACCGCCGTCGAGGGCTCGCTCAAGCGGCTCGGCACCGACTACATCGACCTGTACTACCAGCACCGGGTCGACCCGGACACGCCCATCGAGGAGACCGTCGGCACCCTGGCCGAGCTGGTTGCCGAAGGCAAGGTCCGCCACATCGGCCTGTCGGAGGCCGGGCCGGAGACGATCCGCCGCGCCCACGCCGTGCACCCGGTCACCGCTGTGCAGTCGGAGTACTCGCTGTGGACCCGTGACGTGGAGGAGCGGGTGCTGCCGGTGCTGCGCGAGCTGGGCATCGGCTTCGTCCCCTATTCGCCGCTCGGGCACGGCTTCCTGACCGGCGCGATCCGCTCCCCGGAGGAGTTCGACGACGGCGACTGGCGCACGACCAGCCCGCGCTTCATGGGCGAGAACTTCCAGCGCAACCTGGCGCTGGCCGACGAGGTGCGGGCCGTCGCCGCCGAGGCCGGCGTCACACCGGCGCAGGTGGCGCTGGCCTGGGTGCTGGCCAAGGGCGAGCACATCGCCCCGATCCCCGGCACCAAGCGGGTCGCCCGCGTGGAGGAGAACATCGCCGCCGACGACGTTCGGCTGACCGCCGAGCAGCTCGCCACGCTCGACAACCTGCCCCCGGCCGCCGGTGCGGACCACAACGAGGAGCAGATGCGGGTGATCGAGCGCTGACATCGGAAGATCCCGCCACGCGCAGGATGTCGCGCCAGCGGACGCGGATCCGATTCATCGGACGCGCCGGGGGCCGGGCCGCCCGCTTCAGCTTCCGTGGGCGGTATCGGGCTCGCCCTTCTGGGCCGTGCCGTACATCTGGGACAGGTCTGCGGCGGCTTCGGCCATCAGCGCGCGGAGCTCCGCCGGCTCCAGCACCTCGACGAGTACGCCCATGCGCAGGAACAGCCACCGGGCGTGCGTGAGGGACTCGATCGGCAGCGTCAGCCGGGTCCAGCCGCCGGGCTCCGGCTGTCCGTCGGCCAGCGCCTTGTCGACGACGTCTCCCCCGAGGGTGTATCGGAGCAGGTCCTCCGCGCCCGGCGCGAGCCGTACCACCGCCTCGGCCGTGTACATGCGTGAGGCGAACTCCGCGGCGAAGCCGCGCCAGAAATCGGCGAGATCGAAGTCCGGGGGCCGTTCGAAGCGCTCGGACAGCACCTCGGCCTCGATGATCCGGCTCACACGGTAGGTCCGCACCGTGCCCGAGCAGGCTGCGGCCAGATACCAGGAACCACCCTTGAGAACCAGCCCGTAGGGATGGACCAGCCGCTCCACCTCGGCCGGTCCCCACCGGCGATAGCGCAGCCGGAGCATCCGCTCCTCCCACACCGCCTCGGAGACCTCCATGAGGAACGGCGCCTCGTCGGCGCCGCGATACCAGCCCGGCACGTCGAGGTGGAACCTCTCCCGCATTCTGGCCGCGTGGGAACGCGGCTCGGGCGGCAGCGCGGCCAGCAGCTTCAGCTCCGCCGCCGCGGCGAAGTCGGCGAGCCCGAGTTCGGCGGCCGGGCCCGGCAGGCCGGCCAGGAACAGGGATGACGCCTCCTCCACGGTGAGCCCGTTCAGGCGGGTACGGTAGCCGTCGAGCAGCCGGTATCCGCCCAGCGGCCCGCGGTCGGCGTAGACGGGCACGCCGGCGGCCGACAGGGCCTCGACGTCCCTGTAGACGGTGCGTATCGACACCTCCAGCTCTTCGGCGATCTCCGTGGCGGTCATCCTGCCGCGCGTCTGCAGCAGGAGCAGCAGGGACAGCAACCGGCTCGCGCGCATGCGACCAGTCTGCCACCTTTACAAAGTAGATTTATTTGCTTTCGCACAATCACTGTGTTCAAATGCACACATGGAAAGTGCCGACCGGATCCGCGGCATCATGAACGCGCTGCGTACGTCCGACAGCGTCTCCGTGGCCGAACTGGCGCTGGCGTACGGCGTCTCGGAGATGACCATCCGGCGTGACCTGGACGAACTCGCCCAGCAGGGGGTGGTCCGGCGCGTCCGCGGCGGCGCCCTGAGCCTGCTGCTGCGCGGCGAGGAGCCGCCCTTCGGTGTGCGCGAGCGGGAGGCGGTCGACGCCAAGCGCCACATCGGCGCCGAGGTCGCCGGCCTGCTGGCCGACGGCGAGGCCGTGCTGCTCGACGGCGGCACGACCGCGCTCGAAGTCGCCCGGGCCGTGCGCGAGCGCCGCCTGACCATCCTGCCGCTGGCGCTGCAGGCGACGCAGGAACTGGCGAGCGCACCCCGCATCCGCCTCGTCCTGCCGGGCGGGGAGGTGCGGCACGGGGAGATGAACTTCGTGGGGCCTCTCACCGAGACGTCGATCAAGGCTCTCCGGTTCGACACCGCGGTGATCGGCTGCTGCGGCCTGTCGGCCGAACACGGTCTGACCGCGCACGACCTGCCCGAGGTGGCCATCAAGCAGGCCGCGATCGCCTCGGCCCGCCGCGTCGTCGTCGCGTGCGACTCGGGTAAGTTCACCCGCACCGCGTTCGGCGCGGTCTGCGGGCTCGACCGGCTCGACGTGGTCGTCACCGACGAGAACATCCCCCGGGACCAGCACGACGCACTCGCCGCCGCCGGCGTCACCGTTCGCACGGTCTCCGCCTCCGCCTCCGCCTCCGCCCCCGTCACCTGAGCACCGCCTCTCCCCCGTGGAACCGGCGTCGTCCCGGGTCGTGGGATGCCGACCCCCAGGGATCGCACCCGCGTCGGACCTGGATCGGGCGAATACGCGAGGTGGGAATACGCCCCCGAGTCCTCCCGAGCCCCCGCCCTCGGGCTCCCCTCGGCGGTCGCCGCTTCCCCGCCCGGGAAGCACGAACACCTCCTTGACCGTTCGCACGGCTCCAACCGACGGCCCGATCCCCGCACAAGCGGACCTCCGCAGACGCACGCCGATGGCCGCCTCCCGTTACCACACCCGCGATCACGACTGCATCCGCGACGACACAGACGAACCTTCCGGTAGGAATCTCCCAGCCCCTTGAGGAGCACCACATGGCTCTGTCCGCCCCCGCCCGCCCGGCGCTTCTCCGCGGTCGCGTGGCCGTCTACGGACTGTTCCTCCTGGCCGGCATGGCCATCGGCACGTGGACGAGCCGGATCCCTGCCATCAAGGCGGGCCTTCAGCTGAGCGACGGCGCGCTCAGCCTGGGACTGCTCGGCATCGCGGCAGGCGCCATCACCGGCATGCAGGTCGTCGGCAGGTTGGTGGACCGCTACGGCAGCTACCGGACCATGCTGCCGGTGGCCATCGCCCAGGGCCTCGTCCTCGTGATTCCCGCCTACATGCCGAGCCTGCCGGCGCTCGCGCTCTCCCTGTTCGCGTTCGGCGCGGTCAACGGCACGCTCGACGTCGCGATGAACGCCAACGCCGTGGTGGTGGAGCGGGCGTCCGGGAAATCGATGATGTCGTCCTTCCACGCGGTGTTCAGCGTCGGAGGGTTCGCGGGGGCGTCCGCCGGCGGCATGTTCGCCCACGCCGGGATAAGCCCTGGCGTCACCTTCGCGGCGATGGGCGCGGCGATCCTGGTCATCGCCCTGCTGAGCGCCCGCTGGGCGATCCGCGACGACCCGGCGCGAGAGGCGGCGCAGACGGGCTCCCCCGAGGCCGGACCCGCGCGCCGGCGCTTCGGCAGTGGTGTGCTGCTCCTCGGCGTCCTCGCGTTCTGCTGCATGATCGGCGAAGGCGCCGCGGCCGACTGGGGCTCGGTCTACCTGCGCGACAACCTGGGCTCATCCCCCGGCTTCGCCGCGGCCGCGTACGCCGCGTTCTCGATCATGATGACGGCCGGCCGGTTCGCCGGGGACCGCCTCGCCGCCTGGCTGGGGCCGGTCACGCTGGTGCGTTGCTGCGGAGGTCTCGCCGGGGCCGGTCTCGCGGCCGGGATCGTCGTGGGCGAACCGGTTGCCGGGGTCGTCGGATTCGGTCTGTTCGGCGCGGGCCTGTCGTGCATCATCCCGCAGGTGTTCTCGGCCGCCGGGCACCGCGACCCGGCCCAGGCGGGCCGCGCGCTCGCCGCCGTGGGGAGTCTCGGCTACACCGGTTTCCTCGCCGGTCCCGTCGTCATCGGCGGCCTGGCCGAGGCCGTCACCCTTCCGCACGCGCTGCTGGTGCCCGCCGTGCTCGCGTTGTTCGTGGCGTTCACCGCCCGGGCGATGCGCTCGCCCCGTCCGGAACCCGCGACCGACCGCCACGCCGAGCCCGCCCGCGACTGAGGCGTGCGCCTTGTACGGTGCGTGAGCCAAGGGTTGGATCGGGCGGGGCCGGGCACTGGTGGGGCGTGGCCGTCACCAACGATCCCGAGGAACCGGTCCCCGCGTACCGACGGCTCGCGGCGATGCTTCGCGAGGAGATAGTGCGCGGCCGGATCGAGCCCGACCGCCCCCTGCCGTCCGAGGATCTCCTCGTGCATGAGCACGGGTTCACCCCCAATGACGTACACCGCGCCGTCGAGGTGCTCAGCGGCGAGGGCCTCGTGTACACGATCGAGGGGCAGGGGGCGTACGTGTCCACCCGGGCCGAGGAGACGGGCGGCGGCTGAGCGGTCAGCCCGCCGTCCCGTCATCCCCCACCGGTACGGCTATCCGGCCTGCGCGGACGAGCGGGGCTCACGCCACATGGGATACATGACCGGGCCGCCGGGCAGCCGGAGCAGCTCGGGCATGTCGACGTAGCCGTGGCGGAGATAGAGCCGCCGGCTCGCCTCGCTGCTCGCCTCCAGATAGGCCGCGATCCCCTCGGCGTCGAGCCTGCGGTGATGCTCCTCCAGCAGCAGGCTGCCCAGGCCGCGGCCGGTCCTCCCCCGTTCCAGCGCGATGAACGCCAGATAGTGGTGCGGCTCCTGGGGGTGGAGCTTCTCCATCAGTTGCCCCAGGACGCCGTAGCGTTCGGCGTTGTCCCCCGCGAAGGACGTGATCGCCTCCTGCTCTCCGGGGATCTCGGGGAACGGCGCGGCGAACCAGACCGCCACACCGGCCAGCTCGCCCGACTCGTGGATGCCGTAGACGTCTCCGTGCTCCAGCGCGTGCCCGGCCCACATCGTGAAGAACCGCCGCTGCATCGGCAGCCGGTCTTCCACCCGCGGGATGAGCCAGCTGGTGATCTCGTCGGTGTGGAAGGTGTCGGCGATGAGTCCGCCGGCCGCGTCCGCGTCCGTCATCCGGGTGATCTCGGCCGTCACTTGACGCCTCCGTTGAGGGCCTGGGCGCCCATGCCGATGTTGGCGTACACATCGGGCCGGATCGACTTCAGCACCCGGCCCCAGATGAGGCCGAAGACGATCGCGACGACGAAGATGCCGGGCAGGATCCAGCGGAGGACCGAGTCGGGCTCGACCCCGAGGACCGTGTCGAAGTTGATCAGCGTGAGGCCGATGATCGCGCAGAGCGCCAGGATCGCCAGGGCCGGGGCTATGCGGGTGCGCCAGGTCGTCTCCCCCCGCGAATCACGGGCGAAGAACACGATCACCGCGATCGAGGTGACGGTGAGCAGGGTCAGGAGCCCGAGACCGCCGAAGGTGCCGAAGATGAAGAACATCTTGGTGACCGGGTCGAGGCCGGAGATCGCGTAGACGATGATCACGATCAGCCCGAGCACCGTCTGCAGCAGCGACCCGGCGATCGGAGCGGCGGTGCGGGCCGAGGTGCGGCCGAAGATCGAGGGCAGGACGTTCTCCCGGCCCAGGGCGAAGATGTAGCGGGCCGTGGTGTTGTGGAAGGCGATCATGCAGGCGATGCTGCTGGTCACGAACAGCACCGAGCCGATCGTCGAGATCGCGGAGCCCAGGTTGGCGGCGGCCTGGTTGAAGATGAGCTCGGTCCCCTGCTCCGAGGCGGCCTTGACGATCCCGTCCGGCCCGGTCGGCACCGTCTGCGCCCAGGCGGAGAACGAGTACAGCAAGGCGATGATCGCGATGCCCACGTAGGTGGCGATGGGCACGGTCCTGTGGCGGTCCTTGGACTCCTCGGCGAAGACCACCGACGACTCGATGCCGGCGAACCCCGCGACGACGGTGGCGAGCGCGGCGCCCACACCGGGCACGAACAGCGCGCCGGGGGTGAAGCCCTCGAAGGTGAGACCGCCCGGGGCGGCGTGGGTCACGTCGCCGAGGTCGAACAGCAGCACGATGGCGATCTCACTGACCAGCAGGACGGACAGGATCTTTCCGTTGACGTCCACCCGCAGCAGGCCGAGCACGCCGGTCAGCACCCAGGCCACGAGCGCGATCACCCACCACGGGGGCGAGCCGCCGAACCAGTCGACGAGCAGCGGCTCGGCCGCCGATCCGATGATTCCGTAGAGGCCGAGCTGTAACGCGTTGTACGCCAGCAGCGCCACCCATGCGGTCGCGACTCCCTGTGTCCGGCCGAGGCCCTGGGCGGCATAGGCATAAAAAGCACCCGCGTTCACCACATGCCTGGCCATCGTCACGTATCCGACGGCGAATAGCGCGAAAATAGCGCCCAGCATCAGGAATGCGAACGGTACGCCGATGACGCCCGTCACCGTGTACGCCGTCGGGACCGAACCCGCGACGACCATCAGCGGCGCCGCCGCGGAGATGACGAAGAACACGATGGACGGCACGCCGAGCCGGTCCTCGGCCAGTGCGGCGGTGACGGCGCTGGGCCGTTGCTGTGTGAGGGACACCTGGAACTCCGTGTGAGGGGGGTTGGAGGTCACCGGCGGCTGATGACCGCCTGGCCGACGGCGACCTTGGTCTGGGCGATGAGGCTCCGCAGGGGTACGGGGAGCATGGCTGTCGTGGCGGCCACGAACCGGGGATCGTGCTCGGACAGGATCCGCTGGGCGCAGCCGGCCGCGACCAGGAGCCCCAGCAGGACGCAGTCCCCGATTACGGGCGGCTTGCGCCGCTGCACGGCGAGGTTCAGGCGGGCGAGCGGCCACGCGGCCCTGTTCATGTCCGCAGGGGCGGCGGGCTGCTGCTTCAGCAGGTGCCTGACCGGCGGCTTGAGCAGCTCCGCGGCGATCATCCTGGCGGTGACGTCGGCGTAGATCGTGCGGCCGAAGAAGAGGAGCCACGTGCCGACCGGGTGGTTCGGCTCGGCGATGACGTGCCCGAGCACCGCGCGGGTGAGCGGGTCGCCGGCGGCCTCCCGGACCGTCGCGTAGAGGCGTTCCGGGTTCGACGCGAAGTCGAGCGCCACCCGTTCGGCGAGCATCAGTTCGGCGAGGACCCCGCCGGCCAGCGCCAGCCCCGTGAGCCGGGAATGAAGCAACGGATGACCCGTCACATTGTCGTGCAGGACAAAGTACAGATCATCGACAAGGGACGGGCTCGAAAGATCGCTTTCAGCCACGGTCGGCGATGATATAGGCGGAATGATCCATCTGTCATCGCGCAAAATCGCGGCCAGACGTTCTCCATGGGGAATACGAGAATTGTGCCAACCGGAACATACTTTTCGGCTAATGCAATTACAGTCCGTCTCACGGATGGTCACCATGGGCGAATGGCGCCGACGCCGGCACGGTGGAGGAGCTCGCCGGGCGTGTCATCGGAGCATGTTGGCCAGGATCGTGAGCAGGATCGACGCGACGACCGAGATGACGATCATCAGGAGGCAGCCCGCCGCTCCCCCCAGTGGCCGAATCTTAAAATTTCCGGGCATGGCGACCTCCCCCATCGCTGCTCCATGTGCGCCTACCCGCGACCTTCCCGCTGAACCGAGCGCGGTTTGTCCGTTTTGCGGCCGGGCATCGTCGGCCTATGACCACCCAGGACGACGACAGGGGCGCGGCGGCCCTGGCCCGCGCCCACGGGCTCTTCAACATCGCGGGCGGACTGTGGCCGCTCCTGCACCTGCCGAGCTTCGAGAAGGTGTTCGGCCCGAAGACCGACCGGTGGCTGGAGCGCACCGTCGCCGGGCTGCTCGTGGGGATCGGATGGACGCAGATCCGCGCCGCGTCCACTCCCGGCGGCGCCGACCACGCGCGCCGTCTCGGCATGGCCACGGCGGCGACGCTGCTCGCCGTCGACCTGGTCTACGTGCCCACGGGCCGCATCCGGCCCACCTATCTTCTCGACGCGGCGGCCGAGGCGATGTGGCTGCGCGCCTGGCGGGCCCGCGCCGTACGGCCGGAGCCTCCGTCGACGCGCGCCGGCTCGGTGTTCGCCGCGGCGGCGGCGCTGGCCGCCGGATGCGCCACGGGCGGCGTGCTGGCCGCGCGGATGCTGCGGCGGCGACGGGAGGAGCTGAGCGACTCCGAGCTCACCCGGGCCCGGTACATACGCCACCCCGCGGCACGGTGAGACCCAGGTTACGGACCACGACGACGGGTAGAGCGAACGGCAGTTCGACGATGGAGGAGTCATGGACCGAGGACCTGTGGAGAAGGACCCCGAGGAGTGGGCGACCGGGGACGAACCGATGACCGCGCCGCAGGAGTCCTACCTGCGCACGCTCGCCAGGGAAGCCGGGCGGGACGTGCCGGAAGGGCTCAGCAAGGCCGAGGCCTCCAAGCTGATCGACGAGCTGCAGGACAAGAGCCGCCGCCTGAACGAGAACGGGTGAACGGAGCCCAAGGGCCGCCCGGGACGACCTCGGGCGGCCCTGTGACATAGAACCGGCGACATAGAACCGGCGACATAGAACCCGTGACGCCGACCCGTGACGTCGACCGGCGCCGTCACCCGGGCAGCGTCTCGCCGCCGATGGGGGCGAGGACCTCGCCCGTGTAGTACGACGACAGCCGGTTGGCGGCGAAGAACACGTACGAGGGAGCGATCTCGTCCGGGTCGGCCGGCCGGCCCATCGGCGCCTGCTGGCCGAACTTGTCCACTTTCTCCTCCGGGAACGTGGACGGGATAAGCGGTGTCCAGACCGGCCCGGGGGCCACGGCGTTGATCCTGATCCCCCGTTCGACCAGCACCTGGGCCATCGAGTAGGTGAACGCGTTGATCGCGCCCTTGGTCGCGGAGTAGTCGATCAGGGTCTTGTTGCCGCGCAGCCCGTTGATCGACGAGGTGTTGACGATCGAGCCGCCCTCGGGCATGTGCCGCAGCGCGGCCTTGGTCACCCAGAAGTAGCTGTGGATGTTGACCGCGAAGGTGCGCTCCCACTGCTCGTTCGACAGCTCTTCCAACGACTGCACCGGGGCCTGCGTGGCCACGTTGTTCACGAGCACGTCGATCCCGCCGAGTTCGCGGACCGTGCGTTCCACGACCTCCTCGCAGTGGCGGGGATCGGCGAGGTCGCCCGGGATGATCAGACAGCGGCGGCCCTCCTGCTCCACCAGCTTCCTGGTGTGCTCGGCGTCCTCGTGCTCGGTCAGGTACGCGATCGCGACGTCCGCCCCCTCCTTGGCGAACGCCACGGCGACGGCCCGCCCGATGCCGGAGTCGCCGCCGGTGACGAGGGCACGCGTGCCCGCCAGCAGGTCGCGGCCGGTGTAGTCGCGCATCTCGTCCCTGGGCTGGGGCGTCATCTCGCCCGTCCGGCCGGGGTACGGCTGCGTCTGCGGCGGCGGTGTGGAGTTCGGCTGCTCAGACATGCACGTCGGGTACCCCTGCCTGTCCAGGGCAAACGGTCGCCGGCGACGCCCTGCGGCGATCGCCCGACGGATACACACTGTTACCTATCCATCACGCTTTAACGTTCCGAGACGGGACATCGGGTATGACGTTGCCATGACACCCCGGTCGCGGATCACTCCGCTCGACGTGGTCTGGAGAACGTGTGACGCCGTGCCCGAGTGCATCGGCGTCGCCCACGAGCCGTACGGCAGGTGCCTGGCGCATCTCACGCCGGCCGAGGCGGCCGGGTTCCTGCGGGGCCTGACGCCCGGCCGGGCCCTCGACCTGCGCGGCACCGTCCTGTCGGAGGACCTGCTCGCGCGGGTCCTCGACGGCGTCGAGCGCCACCTGGGCAGGGCGAGGTTCGACCGCGCGGTCTTCACCGGCCCGGCCCGTTTCGGCGAGGTCGTCTTCGCCGGTGACGCGACCTTCGAGCACGCCAGGTTCGACCGTCTCGCCTCGTTCTACGGCGCCCGGTTCCTCCGCAACGTCTCCTTCCGCGAGGCCCGGTTCCTGCGCGAGTTCTCCCTGCACGACGCGCGGGTGTGCGGCCACGCCGCGTTCGACCACATCACGGTGCGCGGCGACGCCCTGTTCGGCGCGGCACGGTTCGGCGCCCTACCCTCCGAGGGCTCAGGGAACGTGTCGTTCCAGAGAGCACAGTTTCACGGGTTCGCCGCGTTCGACGGGGCCGTCTTCCACGGGGACGCCGGCTTCCGCGGCGCCCGGTTCCACCGGGCCGTCTCCTTCCGCGGCTCGGACTGCGGGGCGAGCGCCGAGTTCCAGGGCGCCCGCTTCGAGGGTGCGGCCTACCTCGGACCGATGAGAATCGTGCGGCGCCTGTCGCTCGCGGGCGTACGGGCCTGCGCGCCGTTGCACATCGACACCGGCGGGTGCCGGGTGGTGCTGCGCTCGGCGGCCGTCCTCGGGCGGCTCGCCGCGCGGCTGTCCGACGCCGAGGTCGACCTGCGTGACGCGACGCTCGCCGGGCTGTCCGCCGTCACCCGGCGCTCCGGCCGGCTGCGCGTGACCTCGCTCGACGGCCTCGACGCGAGCGCGCTCACGCTGACCGGGGCGGACCTGCGGGGATGCGGCCTCGGCGGGCTGCGCCGCCCCGAGGGCCTGCGACTGCGGGAGTGCGTGTTCGCCGCGCCCCCCGGCGGTTTCGGGCTGCGCCTGGGATGGCCGCCCGTACGGTGGTGGAGCCGCCGCCGGGTCATCGCCGACGAGCACCTGTGGCGGGGATGGCCGGCGCACGGTGCGGACGAGCACCCCGCAGGTCCGGACGGAGAGCGGGCGCCAGAACCGGCGCGCCTCGCGGTTCTGTACGAGCGGCTGCGGCCGGGCGTCGACGACGCACGTGTGGCGGCCGACTTCGCGTTCGGCGCGATGGAGATGCGGCGGCTGGGCAGCCCGCGCGGCCGGATCAGGCTGCTGCTGTCGCTGTACTGGCTCGCCTGCGGGTACGGCCTGCGCGCGGGGCGGGCCCTCGGATGGCTCGCGCTGGTGGCGGCGGTCGCCGCGGGTGCGGTGTGCTGGGCCGCCGGGGCGCGCCCGGTGGGCAAGCCCTCCGTTGAGCGTGCCCGGGTCGCGGTCGTACGGCCCGTGGCGTCCTTCTCCCGCCCGGCGCACGAGTTCGGGGGCTGAGGAACAGGGACACCGGGACGAGGCGGGCCCCCCGATCAGCTCCAGGTGGCGTTCTTGAGCACGCCGGACAGTTCCTTGTGGTCCCACACGTCCGCCACCAGGATCTTCGAGGTCGGCAGGAACCACTCCCGCTGCGTGAACCTCACGTTCCGCCCCGAACTGCCCTGCGGTTCACAGTAGTCGGGCCAGGTCACGTACCTGGCCGTGTGCCCCCGCCCGACCTGCCGCAGCCCTCTCGAACCGGCCCGGTCTCCGAACACCACGGGAGTGACTCCTCCGAGGGGGCACGACGGCTGGGAGAGCGTGGGAATGTACTGGGTCTTCCCCGTGTAGCCCCAGTAGCCCAGCGTCTTCGGGCCCACCAGCCAGAAGCCCCTGCAGTCGCCGTAGAAGTACTCGGGGTCGGTGCACCGGCCCGTGATCACCCTGACCGTGTCCGCGTAGCGGCGCACCTTCCACGCGGACGGGATCCGCAGGTTCAGGCCGCGGAAGGAGAGTGTGGTGGTCCCTCGTGCCGGCAGGGCCGAGGCCTGCGACGTCTGCGCCGCGGCCGAGGCGGAGACGGGAACGGCCAGCATGGCGACGGCGGAGCAAGCGGCCAGAGCGAAAGATCTCGTCCTCATGCTCCGAACCTAACGATCACAACTTGCGGGTCGCTTGGATCCGGCTGCGCCGCACTCCACCCACGAGCATCGAAATCTTCGACGCTGAGGACCACAAGCGTTCACGACTGTTACGCCCGTTACCTCCCGTCGCCAGCATAAGCTCAATCGTTCGCAAAACAGGAGGTTCCATGACAAAGCGCCTATATGTGGCCATAGTCGGCGCGCTGGTCGTGTCGGCGCTCGCCGGCGGCTGCGGGCGTTCGTCGTCGGGGACCGCCGCGGGCGAGAACGCGGCGGCGACGACGGGCAAGACCGCGAAGGACCTGGTCCCCGAGGACGTGCGCAAGACGGGCACGCTGCGGGTCGCCACGTCGGAGGGCTACCCCCCGATGGAGATGTACAAGGAGGGCACCCAGGAGCTCACCGGTGTCGACCCCGACCTCGGCGCCGCCATCGCGGCCAAGCTCGGGCTGAAGTTCTCGATCACCAACGCGGCCTTCGACGGGCTCATCCCCGGCCTTCAGGGCGGGCGCTGGGACATCGTGATGTCCTCGATGAGCGACACCGAGGAGCGGCGCGCGGCGGTCGACTTCATCGACTACTTCAACGCCGGTGGCGCCATCATGGTGAAGAAGGGCAACCCGGACGGCATCAAGACCCTCGATGACCTGTGCGGCCGCACGGTGGTGCTGGCCAAGGGCAGCTCCAACCTCGCCATCGGCGAGAAGCAGAACGAGAAGTGCGCCACGAAGATGAAGATCATGCAGAGCGAGGACGCGCCCACCGGCCTGCTCTCGATCGACTCCGGGCGCGCGGTCGCCACGATCGTGGACTACCCCGTCGCCGTCATGTACGCCAAGGACACCGGCAAGTACGACGTGCTGCCCGAGCAGTACGAGGCCGGCCCGTGGGGCATCGCCATCGACAAGCGCAAGACGGCGCTGCGCGACGCGATCGCCAAGGCGATGGAGGAGCTCCAGGCCGACGGCGGCTACACGTCCGTGCTGGACAAGTACGGCGTGACGGCCAACGCCGTCGACGGCGTCCTGGTCAACACCCAGCCGTGGAAGTGACCGGGGAGAAGGCGGCCGGCGTCGAGCTGCCGATCGAGGCCGTGCGCCCCGTACGGCCCGGCCGGTGGCTGGGGGCGGCCGTCGCCCTCCTCTTCCTGGCCTGGCTGGCCTACACGATCATCGTCAACGAGAACCTGCACTGGGACGTCATCGTCGACTACCTGGCCGACGGCAGGATCCTCGGCGGTCTGTGGGTCACGATCCAGCTCACCGTGCTGTCCATGGCCATCGGCCTGGCGCTGGGCGTGCTCGCCGCCGTCATGCAGCTGTCGGACAACCCGGTGCTGCGCGGCACCTCCGCGCTCTACACGTGGTTCTTCCGCGGCACGCCGCTGCTGGTGCAGCTGATCTTCTGGTTCAACATCGGGCTGGTCTTCCCGACCTTCGCGATCGGCGTGCCGTTCGGTGGGCCCAAGCTGATCGAGTGGCAGGCGAACTCGGTCATCACGCCGTTCACCGCGGCGCTGCTCGGCCTGGCCATCAACGAGGGCGCGTACATGGCGGAGATCGTCCGCGCGGGCATCCGCTCGGTCGACCCGGGCCAGCGGGAGGCGGCGGAGTCGCTCGGCATGTCGCACCGGCAGGTGCTGCGCCGCGTGGTGCTGCCGCAGGCCATGCGGGTGATCATCCCGCCGACCGGCAACCAGTTCATCTCGATGCTGAAGACCACCTCGATGGTCTCCGTGATCGCCGGGGCCGAGCTGCTGACCGTGGCGCAGCGCATCTACCTCGGCAACTTCGAGGTCATCGCGATGCTCGTGGTCGCCTCGATCTGGTACGTCGTGCTCACCACGATCGCGAGCATCGGGCAGCACTTCATCGAGAAGCGGTTCGAGCGCGGCCACGTGCGGCTGTCCTCCCGGGTCCGCCGCAACCTGTCGCCTCTGCCGTCCAAGGAGCCCCTGCCGTCCAAGGAGTCCCCGCCGTCCAAGGAGTCCCTGTCGTCGAAGGAGACCTCGTGAACGCGCAGGACCAGCCGATGGTGCGCATCCGCTCCGTCCGCAAGCGCTTCGGGTCGCTCGAGGTGCTCAAGGGCATCGACCTCGACGTCCCCGCCGGCGAGGTGGTGTGCGTCGTGGGCCCGTCGGGGTCGGGCAAGTCGACCCTGCTGCGCTGCGTCAACCGCCTGGAGACCATCGACTCGGGCCGGATCTGGGTGAACGGCGAGCTGATGGGCTACGCCGAGCGCGGCGACCGGTTGCACGCGCTGCGCCCCCAGGAGCTGTCCCGGCAGCGGCGCGGCATCGGCATGGTGTTCCAGCGCTTCCACCTGTTCCCGCACCGCACCGCGGTCGAGAACGTGATGGAGGGGCCGGTCACCGTGCTGGGCACGTCCGCCTCCCAGGCCAGGCGGCAGGCGCAGGAGCTGCTCGATCGGGTCGGCCTGGCCGACCGGGCCCACCACTACCCGGCCCAGCTGTCCGGCGGCCAGCAGCAGCGGGTGGCCATCGCCCGCAGCCTCGCCATGCGGCCCAGCCTGATGCTGTTCGACGAGCCGACCAGCGCCCTCGACCCCGAGCTGGTGCAGGAGGTGCTGGCCGTCATGCGGGACCTCGCGGCGACCGGCATGACCATGATGGTCGTCACCCACGAGATGAACTTCGCCCGTGAGGTCGGCGACCAGCTCGTGTTCATGGACGACGGCGTGATCGTCGAGCGCGGCGACCCGCGCGAGGTGCTCGCGGCGCCCCGCCACGAGCGGCTGCGCGCCTTCCTCGGGCAGGTCCAGTGAGCGGCTTCGACCTGCTCATCCGGAACGGCCTGCTGGTGGACGGCACCGGCCGTCCCGGCAGGCCCGCCGACGTCGGGGTCGCCGCCGGGCGGCTGACCGTGCTGGCCCCCGGCGAGGCCCCCCGTACGGGCGCGGCCGAGGTGATCGACGCGCGCGGACGCGTGGTCTCCCCCGGCTTCGTCGACGTGCACACGCACTCCGACGGCGTCACGCTGCTCGGCCCGTCCGGCGGCGGCTCCACACTGGTGCGGGCGTCGGTGCTGCAGGGTGTCACCACCGAGATCTGCGGCAACTGCGGGTCCAGCCTCTTCCCGGCCCTGCCGGAGCGGCTGCCCTCCATGCGGGCCGAGACCCGGATCACCTTCGGGGGCGACGTCGGTGTGTACGCCGACTTCGCGGGCTTCGCCGCCGCGCACGCCGAGGTGCCCCGGGCCAACCACCTGGCCTCGCTCGTCGGCCACGGCACGCTCCGCGCGGGCGTGCTCGGCCCCGTGGACCGCCCCGCCCGGCCCGACGAGCTGCACACGATGTGCGCGCTGCTCGACTCCTCCCTGGCGCAGGGCGCGGCCGGGCTGTCCACCGGGCTGATCTACACCCCGGGCTCCTACGCGGGCACCGACGAGGTGGTGGCGCTGGCGGCGGTGGCCGCCCGGCACGGCAAGCCGTACGTCACCCACCTGCGTGACGAGATGTCGCGCGTCGAGGAGGCGCTGGAGGAGGCGATCGAGATCTCTCGGCGCAGCGGCGCGGCGCTGCACGTCTCGCACCACAAGACCGCGGGCCGGTACGCCTGGGGCCGCACCGAGCGCACGCTGCCGCGCATCGCCGCGCTGCGCGCCGAGGGCATGGACGTCACCTGCGACGTCTACCCCTACACCGCGGGCAGCACGGCGCTGGCCGCCATGCTGCCGCCCTGGGCGAACGACGGCGGCCTGGGGGCGCTCACGGCGCGGCTCGGCGATCCCGCCCAGCGCGACCGGATGCGCCGCGCCATCGCGGAGGGCGTGCCCGGCTGGGAGAACACGGTCGGCAACGGCGGCTGGGACCGGATCTCGGTGGCGTGCGCGCCCCGCCATCCCCAGACCGAGGGCAGGACCATCGCCGACCTCGCGGCCTCGGCGGGCGCCGACCCCCTCGACGTGGCCGCCGACCTCCTGGTGGCCGAGGCCGGCGAGGTGACGATCATCAGTCACTCGATGATCGAGGAGGACGTGCGGCGGGTGCTGGCCGCGCCGTACGCGATGATCGGTTCTGACGGCGTGCCGAAGCCGGGCGGGCGCCCGCACCCGCGCTGGGCCGGGACGTTCCCCCGCGTGCTCGGCCACTACGTCCGGGAGCTGGGGCTGCTGCGGCTGGAGGAGGCGGTGCACAAGATGACCGGGATGGCCGCGGCGCGCTTCGGGCTGACCGGGCGCGGCATGATCCGCGACGGGGCGCACGCCGACCTGGTGGTCTTCGACCCCGCGACGGTGGCCGACCGGGCGACGTTCACCGACCCGCTGCTGCCGCCCGCCGGGATCGACGCGGTCGTCGCCGGCGGTGAGGTCGTGGTGCGCGGCGGCGAGGAGACCGGCGCCAGGCCGGGCACGGTGCTGGCGCTGTGACCCCGTGCAGGCCCGGCGAGAGCGGAAGGGAATGGACGTGAAGAATTCCGGCGAGCCGGTAGCGGTGCGGCTGGAGGAGGTGGCCGCCGCCTGCCCGGGCACGCTGGCCGTCTGCGTGCCCGGAGTGCTCGGCCTGAACGAGGACGCGGTGCTGCCGCTGGCCAGCACCGGCAAGGTGCTGCTGCTCGCCGCGCTGGCGCAGGACGTGGCGGCGGGCGTCGTGGACCCGGACGAGCGGGTGACGCTGCTCGACGAGGACTACGCGGGCGGGTCGGGCCTGCTGACCGGTCTGTCGGCCCGCGATTGGACGGCCGGCGACCTCGCGCTGCTCACCGCCGCCGTCAGCGACAACACCGCGACCAACGCGCTGCTGCGGCGGCTCGGACTCGGCCGGGTGGACGCGGCCGCCGCCGCGCTCGGGCTGGCCGTGACCCGGATCCACGACAAGATCCGCGAGCCCCGGCTCCCTGAGCATCCGCCGTCCTTCGCCACCGGGACGGCGCGTGAGCTGGCGGGCCTCATGCAGTCAGTGGCGTACGCGCGCGAGCCGTGGCAGCGGCTGCTGATCGGCTGGATGGCGCACAACACCGACCGTGCGCTGGTGCCCGCGCTGCTCCCGCACGAGCCCGAGGACCGCGAGCCGCCGGCGGCCCTGCCGTACGCCGCCGGGGTCTGGGTGGCGAACAAGACCGGCACGGACGCGGGGACCCGGGCCGACGTGGGCGTCCTGGCCGGGGCGCGGTGGGAGGGCTACGCCGTGCTCGCGCACGGGCCGGCGGGCCACGAGCACGCCCTGGTCCGGGCGATCCGGCAGGCGGGTCTCGCCGTCGCCGCCGCCGTCCTCCCGGCTGGGTGACAGGGGCGTGTCAGGGAGTAGGTGTCAGGCGTGGACCGCCGGGGATCGGAGGTAGGCGCGCCACCCCCCGTGCGCGGTGATGTCGGCCGCGTCCCGCAGCCCTTCCGGAGCGCAGAGGAAGCCGGGCGCGTTCGTGCCGTCGGCCAGTTCGACCTGGCCCAGCGTCATCGGGCGGGGAAGGGCCGCGAGCAGGCTGCCCAGCCCTTCGGCGGGAAGTTCCCACACCTCGCACTCGATGGCCGCACCGTTCTCGGGGACCCGGACGAGCCCGGGTTTGGGCGGGTCGGTGGTCAGGGCGTGCAGCCGGTAGCGCGCGGCGGTCCTGGTGGTGTCCAGCAGGCGGGCGCCGCGCGTGGTGAGCTCGTGGTTGAGCGGCTGTCCTGACAGGTGCGCGCCGATCACCGCCAGGCGGACGGCCGGCTGGAGCAGCCGGGCGATGGCGGCCAGGTCGTCGTCGGCGTGAGCCCGGCCGACCAGCATGACCGCGTACGGCAGCCCGTCCACCTGCCCGGCGGGTACGGCGAGAGCGCACATGTCGAAGAGGTTGACGAAGTTGGTGAAGCGGCCGAGGTCGCTGTTGACGCCGACGGGGTCGGCCGCGACCTGCGCCAGGGTGGGATGGCGGGGAGTGACCGGCAGGAGCAGGGCGTCGCGGTCGCCGAGCAGGGACAAGGCCCGCTCGCGCAGTGCCGCGAGCCGTTCCCGGTCGGCGAACAGGCGGTGGGCGGGCTGGTCGCGGGCCGCGGTGATGACGGAGGCGACGATGGGATCCAGATCCGGGCCGCCCCTGTCGACGAACGCGTCGACGAACGCGCCGACGGCGGTGTAACGCTCGGCGACGAACGCCCCCTGGTAGAGCAGCGCGGCGGCCTCCAGGAAGGGGGCGGGGTCGATCGGGCCGATCTCAGCGCTCGCCGAGGCCAGCCTGCCGGCCGTGGTCTCGAACGCCTCGGCCCAGCCCGGGGCCAGCGTGCCGAGGCCGGCGGTGGCGGGCACGGCCACCCGCCACGGCCCGGGGCGGCGAGCCGGACGGGATGCGGGCCGTATGGAAGGCCCGGTCATGAGGGCCAGGGCCCGCTGGGCCTCGGTGAGCGTGCGGGCGAAGACGCTGACGCAGTCCAGGCTGCGGCAGGCCGGGACCACGCCTTCGGTCGGGATCAGGCCGCGGGTGGGCTTGAGTCCGACGATCCCGTTGAAGGCGGCGGGGACCCGGCCCGAGCCCGCGGTGTCGGTGCCGAGCGCGAGGTCGGCCAGGCCGAGCGCGACGGCGACTGCCGAGCCGGAGCTGGATCCTCCGGAGATCCGGCCCGGGTGGGTGGCGGCGCGCACCGCGCCGTAGGGGCTGCGGGTGCCGACCAGCCCGGTGGCGAACTGGTCCATGTTGGTGGTGCCGAGCACGATCGCGCCGGCCGCGCGGAGCCGGGCCACGGCGGGGGCGTCGGCGTCCGGGTGGTAGGCGTAGGAGGGGCAGCCGGCGGTGGTCGGCAGTCCGGCCACGTCGATGTTGCCTTTGACGGCCAGCAGGCGGCCCGCGAGGGGAAGGTGTTCGCCGGCCGTCACCCGGGCGTCCACGGCGGCGGCGTCGGCCTCCACCTCGACCTGCGGCCGCAGGTCGATCCAGATCTCCGGACGGTCCGTCTCGGCGATCCGGGTGTAGGCCCTGCGGACCCGTTCCAGTGCCGTCTCAGCCACGATCACTCCTCAGCACCACCAGCGGGACGCCCGCCTCCACCTGGTCACCGGGGCCGACCAGGACCCGTGCGACCACGCCGTCGGCCGGGGCCAGGACGGCGGACTCCATCTTCATCGCCTCTAGCACGATCAGCGGCTGCCCTGCGGCGATCCGGCGGCCGGGCGTGACGCTGATCTGCCAGACGCTCGCGGTGAACTCCGCTTCCACCACTTCACAGCCCGGTGGCAGCTCCAGCTCGGTCTCGGCCGTGCTCTGGGGCTGCTCCGCCCGATCGAACTCGCCCGACGCCTGCCAGGCCGCGCGTTCGGCGGCGAAGGCGGCGGCCTGCCGTTCGCGGAAGGCCGCGATGGAGCCGGCGTGCTCGGCCAGGAAGCGCCGGTAGTCGGCGAGCCGGAACACTCCTTCTTCGATCTTGGGTTCGAGGCGCCCCGCCGCCAGGTCGGCGCGTAGTTCCAGCAGCTCTTCCCCCGTCACCGGATACCAGCGGATGCGGTCGAAGAAACGCAGCAGCCAGGGGGATCCGGGCTGGAACGCGCCGCGTTGCTGCCAGCTCGACCACACCTGCGTGGTACGGCCCACGAACTGGTAGCCGCCCGGTCCTTCCATCCCGTAGACGCACAGGTAGGCGCCGCCGATGCCGACGGAGTTCTCCGCGGTCCAGGTGCGGGCGGGGTTGTACTTGGTGGTGACCAGACGGTGCCGGGGGTCGAGCGGAGTGGCCACGGGAGCACCGAGATAGACGTCGCCGAGCCCGAGGACGAGGTACTCGGCGTCGAAGACGACGCGGTGGACCTCGGCCACGTCCTCCAGGCCGTTCACGCGGCGGATGAACTCGATGTTCGACGGGCACCAGGGTGCGTCGTCGCGCACTCCCGCCATGTAGCGGGCGATGGCCTCCCGGGTGGCGGGGTCGTCCCAGGACAGGGGAAGGTGGACGACGCGGCTGGGCACCTCCAGCTCTCCGGTGGGCGGCAGACCGGCCTCGATGCGGAGCAGTTCGGCCAGCAGGTCGCGCTGGGATAGCGCGGCGGGGTCGAGATGGATCTGGAGCGAGCGGATGCCGGGGGTGAGGTCGATCACGCCGGGCAGGTCGCGGGCGGTGAGCGCCTCCGACAGGGCGTGCACGCGCATGCGCAGGCCCAGGTCGAGCTCCATCGGCCCGTACTCGACGAGGATGTTGTCGTCCCCGCTTCGCCGGTAGGTGACGCGGGGCCGCTCGCCGCTCTCGGAGAGGCGGTGGAGCACGCCGCCGTCGCCGGGGGCGCCGATCGCGGGGGGCACGGGGACGAAGGTGACGGTGTCTCCGGGCCGCAGCTGGCCGAGTTTCCACCGTTCGGAGGTGACGACGGTGGCCGGGCAGACGAACCCGCCGAGTGAGGGGCCGTCGGGGCCGAGCACGACCGGCATGTCACCGGTGTAGTCCACGGCGCCCACCGAGTAGGGGGTGTCGTGGACGTTGGAGGGGTGCAGTCCCGCCTCGCCTCCGTCGCGGCGTGCCCAGCGCGGTTTGGGGCCGATCAGGCGGACTCCGGTGCGGGCGGAGTTGTGGTGGACCTTCCACTGAGCGGCGTAGAAGTCGTGGATGTCGTCGTCGGTGAAGAACTCGGGGTTCGCGTGCGGGCCCTCGACCACGCCGATCCGCCAGGCGTGCCCGAACTCGGGCCGCCCACCGGGATCGGCGCTGCCCTCCGCGAGGCGCCCGCCATGTAGGACGTCCCCGGCGCGCAGAGCCCGGCCGCCGTGTCCGCCGAACCCGCCGAGCGTGAACGTCGCGGCGCTGCCCAGGTAGGCGGGAACGTCGAACCCGCCCGCCGTCAGCAGGTAGACGCGCAGTCCCGGCCCTTCGGCTGCGCCGATGTCCAGCACGCCGCCGGCGGGCACGGTGACCGGCTCCCACTGGGGGACGGGCGTGCCGTCCACGGTGACGGGCGCGGGCGCACCGGTGACGCAGACGGTGGTGGCGTGGCTGAAGCGCAGCGCCGGGCCGCGCAACGTGCACTCCAGGCCGGGTGCGCCGGGGACGTTGCCCAGGGCGGTGTTGCCGTACCTGAAGGAGCGGTCGTCCATCGGTCCCGACGGCGGCACGCCCACCTGCCAGTAGCCGGTACGTCCCGGCCAGTCCTGGACGGTGGTGAGGGTGCCGGGCCGCACCACCTCGATGCGGCGGGAGCCGTCGGTGAGCCCGGCCAGGGTGGCGGTGCCGTGCGTGGCCGCCCGTACGGAAGGATCGCCCACGGCGGCGCGCAGGAGCCCGAGGTTGGTCTCGACGCCGTCGATCCTGGTCTCGGCCAGCGCAGCGGCCAGCCGGTCCAGGGCCTGGTCCCGGTCGGCGCCGCGCGCGACGACCTTGGCGAGCAGCGGGTCGTAGGCGCTGCTCACCTGGGTGCCCGTCTCCACCCAGCCGTCCACCCGCACGCCCGCGGGGAACGCGACGCGGGTGAGCAGGCCCGCGCTGGGCCGGTGGTCGCGGCTCGGGTCCTCGGCGTACACCCGGGCCTCGACGGCGTGGCCGGCGGCCGCGGGCGGGTTGCGCAGGGCGGCGTGCACGTGGCTCACGTCGCCCTGGGCCAGGCGCAGCATCCATTCGACCAGGTCGACGCCGTAGATCGCCTCGGTGACGGGGTGCTCCACCTGCAGGCGGGTGTTGACCTCCAGGAAGTACGGCTCGGCGCGCGCGGGGTCGTAGATGAACTCGACGGTGCCCGCCGACCGGTAGCGCACCGAGGCGCACAGGCCGGCGGCGCTGTCGGCGAGCCTGGCCCGCACCAGCGGCGGCAGGCCGGGGGCGGGGGCCTCCTCCAGCACCTTCTGGTGACGCCGCTGCAGCGAGCAGTCGCGGTCGCCGAACGTGACGACGTCGCCCATGCCGTCGCCGAAGACCTGGACCTCGACATGCCGGCCGCCCTCGACCAGGCGTTCCAGGAACAGCCCGGCCGAGGCGAAGCTGGCGGCGGCCGTGCGCTCGACGCTTTGCCACGCCTGGGCCAGCTCGCCGGCGTCCCGGCAGGCGCGCATGCCGATGCCGCCGCCTCCGCCGGTGGCCTTGAGCATGATCGGGTAACCGATGTCCTGCGCGGCGCTCAGGGCCGCGTCCAGGTCCGGAAGCAGGCCGGTGCCGGGGAGCAGGGGCACGCCGGCCCGCTCGGCGGCGGCGCGGGCGGTGTGCTTGGCGCCGAACAGGTCGAGCTGCTCGGGGGTGGGCCCGACGAAGGCCAGGCCGGCGGCTTCGACCCGGCGCGCGAAGGCGGCGTCCTCGGACAGGAAACCGTAGCCGGGGTGGACGGCGTCCGCGCCGCTGTCCAGGGCGGCGTGGAGCACCCGGTCGGCGTCCAGGTAGCTCTCCCGGGCGGGAGCGGGGCCGAGCCGTACGGCGTGGTCGGCCAGGCGGACGTGGGCGGCGCCCCGGTCGGCGTCGGAGTAGACGGCGACCGTGCGCAGGCCCAGGCGGCGGGCGGTGGCGATGACGCGGACGGCGATCTCGCCCCGGTTGGCGATGAGGAGGGTGTTCATCGGACCGTCATCCGCACGGGCGTGGGGTCGAAGCCGTTGCACGGGTTGTTGATCTGCGGGCAGTTGGAGACCAGGACCAGCACGTCGGTCTCGGCACGCAGGGTGACGGCGAGGCCGGGAGCGGAGATGCCGTCCACGATGCCGAGCGTGCCGTCGGGTTCGACCGGGACGTTCATGAACCAGTTGATGTTGCTGACCAGGTCGCGTTTGCCGAGCCCGTGGCGGCTGCCCTCGATGAGGAAGTTCTCGACGCAGGCGTGCTGGGAGTAGGTGTGGTGTCCGTAGCGCAGCGTGTTGGACTCCTTGGAACAGGCGCCGCCGACGGTGTCGTGGCGGCCGCAGGTGTCCGCGACGACGGTCATCAGCGGGGTGTGCTCGTTGGACAGCAGCACGCTGCCGGTGGTGAGGAAGATGGTGCCCTGGGCCTGGATGGTGTCGGGGGCGCTGTAGCGGACGGCGGTGTCGTGCGCGTCGTACAGCAGGCAGTCGACGGCCTGGTTGCCGCCGAGGTCGGTGATGGTCAGCTCCTGCCCTGTGCGGATGATCGCCGACCAGGGGGCGCGGGCGGGCACGGTCATGTCCAGCACGGTCATCGGGTCACCTCGGCGGTGTTGAGGAAGGCGCGGCGGCCTTCGGGGCCGGCCTGCCACAGGGGGTCGCCGGGGGCGGTGGGCCGGGCGCGCCAGGCCAGGACCTCCAGCGGGGTGCAGGTGTAGGCGGGGCGCGGGTCGATGGGGTGTGCGGTGTTGGCGATGAGCACGGTCAGCGGCATTTCGGCGCGCAGGATGACGGACGCCCCGGGCCCGGCGGAGCCGGTGAAGGTCAGGTCGCCGTCGGGACCGACCCTGACCCCCTGGAAGAAGGAGATCGACGGGGGCAGGTCCCGGGGCTGAAGCCCGTGCTTGGCGGCGGCCAGCTTGAACAGCTCGCGTCCGGCGGGAGCGGAGCCGTGCGGGGAGCCGTCGCCGTAGCGTTCGATGTTGCGCCGCAGGGTGGAGGCCCCGCACATGGTGTCGTGACGGCCGGAGGTGTCGGCGACCACGGAGGCCAGCACGCGGCCCTGGTCCGACAGCAGCAGGTGGCCTTCGCCGAGATAGGCGTTCCACAGCACCTTGACGGTGTCGGCGACGTTGAGCCGTTCCCAGGGGCGGCCCTCGACGTAGAGCAGCAGGTGCGCGCAGGCGTCGCCGGCCAGGTCGGTGAGGCGCAGCTCGGTGCCCCGGGCCAGCACCTTGTGGGTGTAGCCGCCCCCGGCGACGGTCTCGGCCCACACGAGGTGGGCGGGGTCGACGCCGCCGGGCGGGGTGGGCCAGTCCGAGGCCGGGAGCACCGGCATGGTGTCGCTTGTGATGCCCTCCTGGGCTCGGGCGTGCTCGCGCGCGCCGTACGTCGTGCTGGTCGCCATGACGCGTTCTCCTCGGGGGATGAATTTCTGTCGCTCGACAGAAATTAGGCGGCGTGTGTTTCCGCTCACGCGCCCCTGGGTTTCCCGCCTGTAACCGGAAACGCACAGCCGCGGCGGCCGGTCGGAGGTGTGCGAGGATCGTGCGGTGAGTGCCCGTTCAACCGTGCCGAGTTCAACCGTGCCGAGTTCAACCGTGCCCAGTTCCAGCGTGCGAAGAGTCGGCAGGCCGCGAGCCGTTGCGCGGCCGAGAAGTGAGCTGAGCCCGCGGGAGGAGATCCTGACGGCGGCGGCGGAGTTGTTCACGACGCACGGCTACGCCGCGACCTCGACGAGGGCGATGGCCGAACGGGCCGGGATCAGGCAGGCGTCGATCTACCACTATTTCGACGGCAAGGAGGACATCCTCGCCGAACTGCTGGAAAGCACGGTGCGGCCCTCGCTGGAGACCGCCCGTGCCCTTACCGGCGGCACGCCGGAACAGCGGCTGTGGAAGCTGTGCCACTGCGACGCCAGGCTGTTGTGCTCGGGCCCGCACAACCTGGGCGCGCTCTACCTCCTGCCCGAGGTGCGCACCGAGCGGTTCGCCGCCTTCCGCCGCATGCGCGGCGAGCTCAAGGACGCCTACGCGCGGCTGCTGGCGGCCACCTCCGCCGGTGGGGTGCTGACGCCCGCCGACCGGGCGCTGCGCACCGATCTGCTGTTCGCGCTGATCGAGGGCGTCATCCTGATCCGCAGGGACACCCCGGGCGAGATTGCCGCCGACGTCCTCGAGACGCTGGCGGCCGCCACCGCCGACGCGGCGCTACGCCTGGCCGGGGTTCCCGACCGGGATCTGCCCGGCCTGCGCAAGACGGGCCGAGGGCCGGCGTAGCCGCCGGTAGAGCGCGCCCAGAGCCACGACCGCCGCCAGGAAGATCAGGGTGAACCACTGGAAGAACCAGTGGCCGGTGATCGGGGCGTACACCTCGGCCCTCGGCCAGGCCAGGTTGATCATCATCGCCAGGCCGTAGCAGAAGGCCAGCGCGTTGACCGGTAGGCCCCAGCGGCCCATGCTGAACAGCCGGCTGCCGTCCTCGGCGAACCCGGCCGGCGCTCCGCCCCGCCAGCCGCCGCGCAGGCGCTGGAGCAGCAGAGGGCCCGTCACCATCGCGTACGCCAGGTAGAGCAGCACGATGCAGGTGGTGCCGATAGCCAGGAACGCCTCGGGAGAGGCGAAATCGAGCAGCAGGATGCCCGCCGCGGCCACCCCGGTGACCAGCGCGGGCCCGGTCGGCATCCCGGTACGCGGCGAGACCCTGGACAGCGCGCCCGACAAGGGCATCATCCCGTCGCGCGCCATGGAGAACACCATCCTGGTGGCGGCGGTCTGGATCGCCATGGTCGCCACGGTGATCGCCAGCACCACGTCGGCCAGCAGCAGCTTGCCCACCCAGTCGCCCAGGCTGCTGGTGAGCACGTAGGACAGGCCCTCGGCGGCCAGCCTCCCGTCGGTCAGGCTGGGAGCGGCGAGCAGACCGGCGAACAGGATGAGCCCCCCGAGCACCCCGGCCGTCGTGAGCGCGGTCAGGATGGTGCGCGGGGCGACTCGCCGAGGGCTGCGGGTCTCCTCGCTCAGCTCGCCCGCGCTGTCGAACCCGATGAGGACGTAGGCGGCGGTGAACGAGCCGACCAGCAGCGCGCCGATGGCTCCGCCCTGCCCGCCGGTGCTGAAGGTGACACCAGGACCGTGCTCGGCGTGGGTGAGCAGCAGCACGACGATGAGCACCGCGCCGACGATCTCGGCGGAGACGCCGATGCTGTTGATCCGTGCCAGGACGCGGTTGTCGACGATGTTCACGGTCGTGGTGAACGCGAGCAGGACAAGGCCGAGGACCGCGGCGTTGGCCGCTCCCGTGGCGGTGGTGGGCGCGGGGTCGCCGCCGACGAGCTGGAAGCCCGGCCAGATCGCGGGCAGCACCACCTGCAGGGCGAGCGCCGCGGCGGCGATCACGACGATCTGCCCGAGAATCATGATCCACCCGGCGAACCAGCCGAACGTCGCCGTGCTGAGCCGGGTGGACCACTGATAGATGGCGCCGGAGATCGGGTAGCGGGCGGCCAGTTCGGCGAAGCAGAGGGCGACCAGGATCTGTCCGGCCAGCACGACGGGCCAGGTCCAGAAGAATGCCGGGCCGCCGAAGGCATACCCGAAGGCGAAGAACTGGAAGACCGTGGTCAGCACGGAGATGAACGAGAAGCCGGCGGCGAAGGAGGCATACCTGCCCATGCTGCGGTGCAGCTCCTGGCGGTAGCCGAACGTCTGCAGGGCGCTCTCGTCGGTGGGGGGCGAGGGAGGGACGGTGACGGCCATCGGAGCTCCGGGCGCTGGGGGGAATTTCTGTCGGTTGACAGTTATGTACGGGGCGGTCGTTTCCGCGTCGTCACGGGCGCGTTCATCCGCCGTAACGCATCCCTCACCGCTTGCAGCAGAGGGGGCATTGGCCGGAAGCAGTCGCACGACCGTCTCCACGCCCGCATACGACCAGGTCCGACGCCGGGTTGCCGATGCTGAGTCACCGATACTGGGGGGATGCTCAGCAGCCACCGCCTCAAGGTGCTCCTGGAGGTCTTCAGAACCGGGAGCATCGCCGGAGCCGCCAAGTCCCTGCGGCTGTCGCCCTCCGCCGTCTCCCACCAGCTCGCCCGGCTGGAGGAGGAGGCGGGGGTCGGGCTGGTGGAGCGGGCCGCGCACAGCCTGCGGCTGACCGCGGCGGGCCACCGCCTGGCGGGACGGGCCCAGGAGGTGCTCGACCTCATCGAATCCGCCGAGAAGGACCTGCTCGCCCAGGCTCGGGCGGACGCCGGGCAGCTGCGCATCGGGTTCTTCGCCTCGGCCGGCTACCGGCTGCTGCCGATGGCGCTGTCGTCCTTCACCGCGCGCCACCCGGGCGTCGAGCTCGACCTGGTGCTCGGCCAGCCGCACGAGCTGCTGCCCGACGTCGAACGCGGCGAGCTGGACGTGCTGGTCGTGTTCGAGCACGCGCTGGATCCCTGGAAGGCGCCGAAGGGCGTCGAGGTCGTCCACCTGTTCGACGAGCCGCAGCTCCTCGTCATGCCGCTCGGCCACCCGGCGGGGCACCGCCCCCGCGTACGGCTGACCGACCTGGCCGACGAGCCGTGGATCACCACGTTCGGCACCGAGACCCCGGTGTCGGTGCTGGAGCGGGCCGGCGCCCTGGAAGGGATCACGCCCACCATCCGCTGCCGCAGCGACCACTACGAGGTGACGCTCGGCCTGGTCCGGGCCGGGCTCGGCGTCGCCCTCGTGCCGAGCCTCGGCGTGCAGGGCGCGGCGGGCATCCAGGTGTGCCAGGTGGAGGGGCACAAGCTCTACCGGCGGGTGGGCGCCGCCCTGCGCCCGACCAATCCCAATCCCGCGCTGCGCGCGTTCGTCGACTACCTCAGGGACGCCTCGGCCCGCCTCAGCGTCACCCTTCGCTAGGTTGACACAGTGTCACGATTGTCCGCTTTTTGTGGCCATGGGTGGGGCTGGCGGTTCGCCGCGCGTCACGGACATGCTCGTCAGCGGCGCGGAACAGCCGGACGAACGGGGGTCGAGGGACGTGCGGTGCACGGTAGTCGGGGCCGGGGCCTGGGGTCTGTCCGCCGCGGCCGAGCTGTCCGCGCGGGGCCACCGGGTCACGCTGGTGGAACGCCACGGGATAGGCAACGCGCTGTCCTCCTCCCGTGGACCGACGCGGTTGTGGCGGCTGGCCGACCCGGACCCGCTGAAGATCCGGCTGTCCCTGCGCGCCGGGGACGCCATGCGGCGTCTGGAGCGCCTGACGGCGACGACGGTGCACCTGCGCCGGGGGCTGCTGTGGCGGGACACGGAGTCGCTGGTCCATCTGACGGCGGCGCTGCGCGCCGCGCGCCTGCCCTTCACCGAGGTGGAGGCGGCGGACGTCGGCCGGTTCTTCCCCGGCCTGGCGGGCGACGGCCGCGACGCGGTGTTCCAGGCGGACGCCGGCGTGGTGCTCGCCGAGGCGTACCTGACGGCTCAGGCGGAGCGGTTCCGGGCCGGCGGCGGACGCCTGCTCACGGGGGAGGCGGTCGCCGTGGACGCCGCGGCGCAGCGGCCGGAGGTCCGCCTGGCCGACGGCACCACGCTGACCGGTGACGCGGTCGTGGTCGCCGCGGGCCCCGGCACTCCCCCGCTGCTCTCCTCTCTGGGCGTGACGGTGCCGCTCAGGCCGTACCTCGAACAGGTGGTCCACTACGCCGGAATCGAGCCGTCCGCGCGGGTGCCCGGCCTGATCGACGGGCCCGTCCAGGACGGCCCGGCCGTGTACGCCATGCCCACCCCGGGCATCGGCTACAAGGCCGGGCTGGACGCGCCGCTGCGGCCGCTGGAGCCGGGCGACGACGACCGCACTCCGGACCCGGGGCGGACCGCCGAACTGACCCGCCGCGTCGCGGCCATGTTCCCGGGCGTGACGCCGAGGGTCGTGGACGAGCAGGTGTGCAGCTGGACCGACTCGCCCGACGGCCGGTTCGTCATCGACAGGGTCGGCCGCGCCACGGTGCTGGCCTGCGGCGACAGCGGCGAGGGCTTCAAGTACGCCGCGCTCGTCGGCGACGTGCTCGCCGACCTGGCGGAGGGCCGGCCGCCGGACGACGACATCTCGGCCCTCTCGCTCGCGCGCCTGGCCGCGGTTCCGGACGATCCCGGCCGGGCGCCGACCGCCCTCGGGCGGACGTCCGTCCCGGACGCCTAGAAGCCGCGCCCGGCCCACCGGAAGGTGGGCCGGGCGCCTGTTCCATCACCAGTTGCCGAGCCTGCGCGCGCTCCGCTCGCCCCGCTCGTGCCGGCGGAACGCCTGTGCCATCGCCAGCGCGGCGGCGCCGAGCGCGAAGATCACGATGCCGATCGCGACGTTGTTCCAGAGAGTCGTCGCCGTGGCCTCAGCTCCCGCGCGCAGCACAAGCGGCGAGATGACGGCCCACACGCCGAGCAGCGGGAGAAGCCACCCCATGCCGTAGGTGCGCCCGAAGGCGGACGCGAGCCCGAGAGCAAGGGCGCTGATCACAAGGCCGGTGATCAGGTTGTTGACGGTCATGCCCCGGAATCCGAAGAACCCGATGATCCACGGCGAGAGGGCCAGATACAGGCCGGCCAGGAAGGCTAGCCCCTCCAACACCTGGGCGGGGGCCGTCGAGCCCGCCCGATCGTAGGTCTGGCGCAGTTCGCTGACGTCGGGATGACGCTCGAGGCCGGTGGGTCCAACCATGTCTGGTTCCGCCTTTCCTGCTGCGTGCGTTTGTGCTGACGGCCATACCCTCTTAAATCTCGGCATTCTCGATTTCGATTAATATTCCCGTATTTATTCGTCAATTACCGGATAAATACGTTTCAGAGCGTCCAAGGCGACATGCGGCGGGAATGGCCGGGGAGGGTACCCATAGGGCCTCGAAGGGATGGCCCGCAACGAGAGGCCGGAGACGGGGCGCTGGGGTCATGATCGCTGTTGTCCTGGCGGTGCTCGCCGCGGCGGCCAACGCCGTCGCGTCCGTACTGCAGCGCCGGGCCGCCCGCAGCGCCCCAGCCGACGAGGCGTTCCGGCTCGGCCTGATCTTTGACCTCGTACGCCGGCCCGCCTGGCTGGGCGGCATCGGCGCTCTCATGGCGGGCTTCCTGCTGCAGGCGGCCGCCCTCACGAACGGAGGGCTCGCGCTCGTCCAGCCCCTGCTCGTCGCGGAACTGCCGATCACGATGCTCCTGGCGGGCCGGATGTTCCGGATTCGCGTAGCCCCCAAAACGTGGCTGGCCGTCGGCGCGGTGACGGCCGGCCTGGCCGGATTCCTCGCGGCGGCGTCACCGGCCCCCGGTCACCGGCTGCCCGGCCTGCTGACCTGGGTGATCTCGGCGGGCGTGACCGCCGGGCTCCTCGCCTGCTGTGTGGCCGTCGCGATCGCCAGCGGCGGACCCGCCCGCGCGGTGCTGCTCGGGGTCGCCGCCGGCCTCGGCTTCGCCTACACCGCCGTCCTCATGAAGCGCACGGTGGAGGAGCTGCCGGGAGGCGCGCGGACGCTCGCCGGCTCCTGGTCGCTCTGGGCCATGGTGGCCGCCGGTCTGTGCAGCCTGTTCCTCCTGCAGAACGCCCTGCACAGCGGTCCGCTCGTCGCCGTGCAACCCGCTCTGACCGTGACCGACCCCGTGGCGAGCACGGCGTACGGCGTGGCGATGTTCGGCGAGGAGATCCGCACCGGCCCCTGGGTGGTGCCCGAGCTGTCGGGCATGGCCCTCATCCTGTACGGCAGCATGCTGCTGTCGAAATACGCGCCGCTCAGGGAGCAGGCTCGCATGGCCGGGGCACGGCGTCACCCGGGAGCAGGAGGAGGTCGGGGAGGAGGAGGGACTCGGCCGGCGCCGAGGTGAACAGGGCGCCCGCCCGCGCGGTGAGCGCGGCCCGCCCGGGCAGGCCGGGTTCGAGCCGGTCGAGCGCCCTCAGCAGGTCCGCGCGGCGCCGCGCGTGGACGCTCACCCCGGCGCGCGCCATCGCGAGCACGCCGTCCCTGCCGTGGCCGGGGATGGGGCGGTAGGTGACGACCGGCACTCCCGCCGCGAACGCCTCCCTGCAGGTCACCCCGCCCGCGTTGTCGACCAGCGCGTAGGCGGAGGCGAGCAGGTCCGCCAGGTCGTCCCGCCAGCCGAGGGCGGCCCCCGCTCCGGCTCCGGCGAGCATGCGCCCGAGGCGGCGGCGCAGCCGCTCGTTGCGCCCGCACAGCACGACGGGCGCGTACCGGCCCGAGCGGGCCAGGAGCCGGGCGGTCGCCGCGACCCCGCCGACCCCCCAGGACCCCGCGCACACGAGCACGATCCGGTCGCCGTCCCGCAGGCCGATCCGGGCCCGGACGTCCGCCGCCGCGCCGGCACCCCTCTTCGCACCGGCACCCCGCGCCGCGAACCCGGGGCGGACGATCGGGGCGCAGCGGAAGGCCGGGCGGCCGACGGCGGCCGTCACGGCGAGGGCCGTGGCCGTGTCCGGGCACAGGTAGCGGTCGTTGCCGGGGTGCAGCCAGAGGCGGTGCACGGCGAAGTCGGTCAGCACGACCACGCTCGGCACGGCCAGCCGCCCCCGCGCCCGCAGGTGCCCGGCGGCCTGCGCGGCCACGTGGAAGACCGGCACCACCAGGGAGGGCCGGGCGCGGCGCACCGCCCGGGCCAGCCCGGCCGCGGCCACGACCGTCAGCGGCGAGGTGGAGGGGGCCCGCCGGGAGACGAAGAAGACGCGGTAGACCAGCGCGTACAGCCACGGCGCCCGCAGCATCACCCCGCGGTACCACCACCGCAGGAGCGCGCCCAGCCGCAGCGGCAGCAGGGCGAGCACGTCCACGACCTCCGCGCGGGCACCGGCGGCGGTCAGACGGCGGGCCAGTTCGGCGGCCACGGCGTCGTGGCCCGCTCCCATCGACGCGCTGACGATCAATGCCTTGTCTCTCATGGCCCTCCTTCACCGGCGGGCCCCTGGCGGCCACGGCACGGCGTGGCGGACACTGGAATGCGATGAGACCTCACGCGCTCGTCGTCGCCGGGCTGGCCCTGCTCCACGCCGGGCCGGGGGCGACCTGGCTGCCCCCGGTCCGCCGCCTGCTGCCGTCCCTCGCGGGCGAGGGCGATCCCGGGCACGTGGCGCTGACCTTCGACGACGGGCCCGACCCGCGCTCGACCCCGCTGTTCCTCGACGAGCTGGACCGGCTCGGGGTCCGGGCGACCTTCTTCCTCCTCGGCGAGATGCTCGACCGCCACCCCGAGGTCGGGCGGAGCATCGCCCGGGCCGGTCACGAGGTGGCCGTGCACGGCTGGCGGCACGACAACGCCCTGGTCACCCGGCCGGGCAGGGTCGCGGCGGAGATGGGCAGGGCCGCGCGCCTCGTCGCCGCCGTCACCGGCGCACACCCCTCGTGGTATCGCCCGCCCTACGGCGTGCTGAGCGCCGAGGCGCTGCTCGCGGCCCGGTGGCACGGCCTGCGGCCGGTGCTGTGGACGGCCTGGGGCGAGGACTGGACGGAACGGGCCACGCCCGGCTCGGTGCTGAGCACCCTGGAGCCCGGCCTGCGCGGCGGGGCGACGCTGCTGCTGCACGACTGCGACCACACCTCCGCCCCGGGTTCCTGGCGCTCGGCGCTGGGCGCGCTCGCCGGCGTGGTCGGGCGCTGCCGCGCCGCGGGGCTCCGTGTCGGACCGCTCGGCGCCCACGGCGTGGGTGTACCCGGCGGCGCGCGGCCCCACCGGCTCCCGGTCCCGGCAAGCTTTTACCTGACACCGGAAGCATAAAAAGCAGGGAAAAGGGCGGCTCGCTCTCAGCGTGCTTCTCGACCACGTTTTTACCGTTTTTTCCGGGCATCGCCCGGTCGCCGACGCTGCTTTTCCTCCAGAGTTGCCCATGTAAAAGCGCCCGCCCACTCCGTCGGGTTTTGTGGTGAATTGCGGTGGAGATTCTTCAGGCATGTCCGCAGCGGACGTACGCGACGCCGCGCGCCGGGAGAACTTCCCGGTGGCCTCCCGCCTGCTTCCGCGCGCGTACCGTCGCGACCTGATGGCGGTGTACGGCTTCGCCCGCTACGTGGACGACGTCGGCGACGAGGCGGACCCCGCCGAGCGGCCCGCGCTGCTCGATGCGGTGGAGGCCGACCTCGGCCGCCTGTACGCCGGGGGGAGCCCGCGGCTGCCCGCCGTACGCGCGCTGACGCCGTTGGTCGCCGGGCGGGGGGTGCCGCGTACGCCCTTCCTCCGCCTCGTGGAGGCCAACCGGCGCGACCAGGTGGTGCGCCGCTACGACACGTTCGCGCAGCTGCTGGCCTACTGCGAGCTGTCCGCCAACCCGGTCGGCCGGATCGTCCTGCACGTGTTCGGCGTGGCCACCCCGGAGCGGGCGCGGCTCTCGGACCGCATCTGCTCGGCGCTGCAGGTGATCGAGCACTGCCAGGACGTCGCCGAGGACCACGCGCGCGGCCGCGTCTACCTCCCGGCCGAGGACCTGCGCAGGTTCGGCTGCCGCGAGGCCGATCTGGACGCCCCGCGCACCTCCCCGCGGCTGCGCAGGGCCGTCGCGCTGCAGGCCCGCCGCGCCGCCACCCTGCTGGACGAGGGCATGCCGCTGCTGGAGACGCTGAGCGGGTTCGCGCGGACCGCGGTCGCCGGGTATGTCGCGGGCGGCCGGGCGGCGCTCGCGGCACTGGAGCGCGGCCGGCACGACGTCCTCGGCGGGGCGGTCCGCGCGCGCCGCCGCGCGGTGCTGACCGAGTGGGTGCGCGTGCTGAAGGAGGTGAACGGTGACGGTTCCCGGCGCGATTCCTGATCCCGTTCCCGATCGCCCTCCCGGCCCCGCGCTGCGCCCCGTCACGCCCATATCCGTGCCGGTGCCCGTGTCCGTGCCGTTGGCCTACCGGTGCTGCGAGCGCGTCGTCCGCACCCGGGCGCGCAACTTCGCGTACGGCATCCGCCTGCTCTCCCCGCCCAAGCGCCGCGCGCTGAGCGCGCTCTACGCCTTCGCCCGGCGGATCGACGACATCGGCGACGCGGCCGGGCCGGTGGACGCTCGGCTGGCGGCGCTGGAGGAGGCGCGGACGGGCCTGCGGGCCCCCCGGCCGGACCCCGCCGACCCCGTGCTGGTGGCCCTGCGCGACACCGCCGCGCGCTTCCCCGTCCCGCTGGACGCGTTCGAGGAGCTGATCGACGGCTGCGCCGCCGACGTCGCGGGCGCGCGCTACCAGTCCTACGAGGACCTGGTCGGCTACTGCCGGGAGGTCGCCGGGTCGATCGGGCGGCTGTCCCTCGGCGTGTTCGGCCTCGCCGACGGGGTGCCGGCCGGTGACGGGACCCTGCGGCGCGCGGCGCGGCTCGCGGACTCCCTGGGGGTGGCGCTCCAGCTCACCAACGTGCTCAGGGACCTGCGCGAGGACCGTTGCGCGGGCCGGGTGTACCTGCCCGCCGACGACCTGCGCAGGTTCGGCTGCACGCTCGACCTGGACGCGTCGGGGGCGTTCACCGACCCGCCCGAGCGGCTGGCGCGGCTCATCCGGTACGAGGCCGGGCGGGCGCTCGGCTGGTACGTCGAGGGGATGCTCCTGATCCCGCTGCTCGACCGGCGCAGCGCGGCCTGCACCGCGGCGATGGCGGGCATCTACCGGCGACTGCTCGCCCGCATCGCCGCCGACCCGGGCGGGGCGCTGGCCGGCCGTGTGTCGCTCACGCCGTGGGCGAAGGCGATGGTGGCCGCGCGGGCGATCGCGGGAGCGGCCCGATGAACGGCCGGATGAATGACCCGGCGAACGGCCCGGCGAACGGCGCGCGGAGCGGCGTGGAGGGCGCGACGGTCCCGCCCGTGGCGGTGGTGGGCGGCGGCCTCGCCGGCATCACCGCGGCCCTCGCGCTCGCGGAGGCCGGGTGGCCGGTGACCCTCTACGAGGCGAGGCCCCGGCTCGGCGGGGCCACCCACTCCTTCGCCCGGGGCGGCCTCACGGCCGACAACGGGCAGCACGTCTTCCTGCGCTGCTGCACGGCGTACCGGGGGCTGCTGGACCGGCTCGGCGGCACCGGGCGGGTGCGCCTGCAGGAGCGCTTCGACGTGTGCGTGCTGACTCCGCACGGCGGGCGGGGACGGCTGCGCCGGGCCGCGCTGCCCGGGCCGTTCCATCTGCTGCCCGCGCTCGCGGGCTACCGCCTGCTGTCCCCCGCCGACCGGCTGCGCGCGGTGCGCGGCGCGCTCGCGCTGCGCGGGCTCGACCCGGCGGAGCCCGCCCTGGACCGGGCCGTGCTCGGCGGGTGGCTGGCCGAAAACGGCCAGCGGGAGACCGTACGGCGGGCGCTGTGGGACCTGTTCGCGGTGGCCGCGCTCAACATCCCGTCCGACGAGGCGGCGCTGGGACCGGCCGCGATGGTCTTCAGGACGGCCCTGCTCGGCCGCGCCGACGCCGCCGACATCGGCGTGCCGTCCGTCCCGCTCGGCGACCTGCACGGCGGCGCCGCGCTTTCCGCCATCGCCCGGCTGGGCGGCGAGGTGCGGCTGGCGGCGAAGGTCGACAGAGTGCTGCCGTGTCTGCCGGGCCTGAGCGGACCTTCGATCCTCGTGGGCGGGGCGCGCGTCGAGGCGTCGGCCGTCGTCGTCGCCACCCCGCACGGCCAGGCCGCGCGACTCGTGCCGGCGGAGGCCGCGCCGGACCGGGACGCCTGGGCGGGCCTCGGAGCGAGCCCGATCGTCAACGTGCACGTCGTCTACGACCGGCCCGTCACGCGGCTGCCGTTCGCCGCCGTCGTCGGCTCGCCGGTGCAGTGGATCTTCGACAGGACCGCCTCTGGCGGGCTCCCCCGGGGCCAGTACCTGACCGTCTCGGTGTCGGCGGCGCGGCACTGGATCGACGTGCCCACGGCCGTGATGCGGGAGGTGTTCCTGCCCGAGCTGGAGCGGCTGCTCCCCGCCGCGCGGACGGCGCGGGTCGTGGACCTGTTCATCACCAGGGAGCGGCGGGCGACCTTCCGGCAGGTTCCCGGAAGCGGGGGCCTGCGCCCCGGCTCGGCCACCCGGTGGCCCGGGCTGTTCCTCGCCGGCGCGTGGACCGACACGGGCTGGCCCGACACGATGGAGGGCGCCGTGCGCAGCGGACTCCAGGCGGCCCGCCTCGCCAGGCGGCATCTCGAACGGGAGCGGGCGTCGTGACCGCGGTCGCCACCAGCGCCGCCCGCGCCGCGACCGCCCTGAAGGCGGCCCGCGACCACCTGCTCGGCCTGCAGTCGCCCGAGGGGTGGTGGAAGGGCGAGCTGCAGACCAATGTGACCATGGACGCCGAGGACCTCCTGCTGCGCGAGTTCCTGGGCGTGCGGACCGCCGGGGAGACCGCCGAGGCCGCGCGGTGGATCAGGTCCCAGCAACGCACGGACGGCGCGGTTGCCGGCACGTGGGCCAACTTCCACGACGGCCCCGCCGACCTGTCCACCACGATCGAGGCGTACGCCGCGCTGCGGCTCGCGGGCGACCCGCCCTCGGCTCCGCACATGCGCGCCGCGGCGGCGTACGTGCGCGGGGCCGGCGGCATCGAGTCGGCCCGGGTATTCACCCGCATCTGGCTCGCCCTGTTCGGCCAGTGGCGGTGGGAGGACCTGCCGGTCATCCCACCGGAGATCATGTTCCTGCCGCCGTGGTGCCCGCTGAACGTGTACGACTGGGCCTGCTGGGCGCGGCAGACCATCGTCCCGCTCACGATCGTGACCGCGCACCGGCCGGTCCGCCCGCTGCCGTTCGGCCTGCCGGAACTGCGTACCGGACACGTGCCGCGGCGGGCCCCCCGCACCGGTTGGGACGCGGCGTTCGCGGCCCTCGACCGCGTCCTGCACCGGTACGAACGGCGCCCGGTCGCCGCGCTCCGCCGCGCCGCGCTGAGGCGGGCCGCCGAGTGGGTCGTGGCCCGGCAGGAGGCCGACGGCTCGTGGGGCGGCATCCAGCCCCCCTGGGTCTACTCGCTGATCGCGTTGAACCTGAGCGGGTACGACGTCGGCCACCCCGTCATGCGCGCCGGCCTGGCCGGGCTCGACAGGTTCACCATCAGGGAGGACGGCACGCGCAGGCTGGAGGCGTGCCAGTCGCCGGTGTGGGACACCGCGCTCGCGATGACCGCCCTCCTGGACGCCGGTCTGCCCCGGGAGCACGCCGCGCTGGCCCGGGCCGGCGAGTGGCTGCTGCGCGAGGAGATCCGGGGGCCGGGCGACTGGATGGTGCGGCGCCCCCGTCTCACGCCGGGCGGCTGGGCGTTCGAGTTCGACAACGACGGCTATCCCGACGTCGACGACACGGCCGAGGTCATCCTCGCGCTGCGCCGGTGGCGCCGGCCCGCCGCCCGGCCCGTCCTCGAGCGGGGGCTGCGCTGGATGGCCGGGATGGCCTCACGCGACGGGGGATTCGCCGCCTTCGACGCCGACAACACCCGGGAGCTGTGCCTGCGGCTGCCGTTCTGCGACTTCGGCGCGGTCATCGACCCGCCGTCGGCCGACGTGACCGCGCACGTGGTCGAGGCGCTCGCGGCCGAGGGCATGGCCCGCTCCCCCGTCGTACGGCGGGCGGTGGTGTGGCTGCTGCGGGCGCAGGAGCCCGACGGCTCGTGGTTCGGCAGGTGGGGGGCCAACCACGTGTACGGCACCGGGGCGGTGCTGCCCGCCCTCGCGGCGGCCGGCGTGCGGCCCGGCGCCCCCTGCGTACGGCGGGCGGTGGCGTGGCTGGAGGCGCACCAGCACCCCTGCGGCGGCTGGGGCGAGGACATGCGTTCCTACCGCGACCCCGCCTGGATCGGGCGGGGCGAGCCGACCGCCTCGCAGACGGCGTGGGCCCTCATCGGCCTGCTCGCCGCCGGAGAGCGTGGCCCGGCCGTGGACAGGGCCGTGGCCTGGCTGGCCGACAGCCAGCGCCCCGACGGCACCTGGGACGAGCCCTACTACACCGGCACCGGCTTCCCCGGCGACTTCTACATCAACTACCACCTCTACCGCCTCGTCTTCCCGGTCAGCGCGCTCGGCCGCTACCTGCGCCTGCACGAGACGGCCGGATCGGAGGCGACGCCATGACCGATCTGATCGTGTGCACCGCGCTGGGAATGGAGGCCCGGGCCGTCGCCCGCGGCCTGCGGCCCCGGCCGGACTCCGGGAGCGGCCATCCGCGCGTCCGGGTCGTCAGGATCGGGATGGGGCCCGACCGGGCGGCGCGCGCGGCGGCCCTGCTCCCGCCCGCCGCCGCCCTCGCCGTCACCGGCTTCGGCGGGGCCCTCCACGACGGCCTGCGCCCCGGGGACGTGCTCGTCGCCACCGAGGTCCGCTCCGGCGACCGGGTCTGGCCGTGCCCGTCGGCCCCGCTGCTCGCCGGCGAACTCGTCCGCGCCGGGCTGCCCGCCCGCACCGGCCCGCTCGTCACCTCCCCTCGGATCGTGACGGGCCGCGACCGCCGCGTGCTGGCCCGCGAGGGCGCGTACGCCGTGGACATGGAGAGCGCGCCGCTGGCCGCCGCCGCGGGGGCTCGGCCGTTCGCGGCCGTGCGGGTCATCGTGGACACCCCCGACGCTCCCCTGCTGAGCCTCGCCACGATGGGCGGCGCGGTCGCCGCGCGGCGCACGCTCGCCCGGATCGGCCCGGTCCTGGCGCGGTGGGCGGCGGCCGCGGGCCCGCGGCGGGTCCTGCTGGCCTCGCCCCGCTCGTTCTGCGCCGGGGTCGAACGGGCCATCGAGATCGTGGAGCGCGCGCTGGACCGGTTCGGCGCGCCCGTGTACGTGCGCAAGCAGATCGTGCACAACATCCACGTCGTACGCGACCTGGAGCGGCGCGGCGCGGTGTTCGTCGACGACCTGGCCGAGGTGCCGGAGGGCGCGGTCGCCGTGTTCTCCGCGCACGGGGTCGCGCCCGCCGTGCGGGAGGAGGCGGGGCGGCGCGGGCTGCGCGTCGTCGACGCCACGTGCCCGCTGGTCGCGAAGGTCCACGCGGAGGCCCGCAGGTTCGCGGCGCGGGGCGACCTCGTCGTGCTGATCGGCCACGCCGGGCACGAGGAGGTCGAGGGCGTGCTCGGGGAGGTGCCCGGCGCCGGCGTGCTGGTCGAGAACGAGGCGGGGGTGGCGTCCGTGCCGCCGGGGCGCGGGGTCGCCTACCTGACCCAGACCACGCTGGCGGCCGACGAGGCCGGGCGGGTCGCGGCGGCGATACGGCGGCGCTTCCCCGACGCCGAGGGCCCGCGCGGCGACGACATCTGTTACGCGACGACCAACCGGCAGCACGCGGTGCGCGCCGTCGCCGCGGAGGCCGACCTGGTCCTGGTCGTCGGCTCGGCGAACTCCTCCAACGCCCTGCGCCTCACCGAGGTCGCCGCCCGCTCCGATCACGATGGGGCGCCGCTCGCCCGCCTGGTGGACGGCCCCGGCGACATCGCGCTCGACTGGCTGCGCGGCGCGCGGACGGTCGGGCTGACCGCCGGGGCGTCCACCCCCGGCGCCATGGTCGACGCCATCGTGGCCGCGCTCGGCGGGCTCGGCCCGCTGGAGGTGGAGGAGCGGCGGGTGACCGAGGAGAACGTCGAGTTCACATTGCCGAAGGAGGTGCGGCCCTGATGCCGATGCCCGTACGCCAGAGCCTGCGCGTCGGCGCGTACATCCTGGCCCAGCGGCTGCGCCGGCGGGAGAGGTTCCCGCTGCTGCTCGAGCTTGAGCCGTTGTTCGCGTGCAACCTGAAGTGCGCGGGCTGCGGGAAGATCCAGCACCCGGCCGGCGTGCTGAAGCAGCGCATGCCCGTCGAGCAGGCGGTGGCCGCCGTCGAGGAGTGCGGCGCCCCGATGGTGTCGATCGCGGGCGGGGAACCGCTCATGCATCCCCAGATCGGGGAGATGGTCGAGGAACTGGTGGCACGCAGGAAGTACGTCTTCCTGTGCACCAACGCGCTGCTGATCCCGCGCAAGATCGACCGGTTCACGCCCTCGCCGTACTTCGCCTGGGCGGTCCACATCGACGGCCTGCGCGAGCGGCACGACGCGTCGGTGTGCAAGGAGGGCGTGTTCGACGAGGCGGTCGCGGCGGTGCGCGAGTGCCGGCGGCGCGGCTTCCGCGTCACCACCAACACCACGTTCTTCGCCGGGGACAGCCCGCGCACCGTGATCGAGGTGCTCGACTTCCTCAACGACGACCTGTGCGTCGACCAGATGATGATCTCGCCCGGGTACGCGTACGAGAAGGCGCCCGACCAGGACTGCTTCCTGGGAGTGCGGCAGACGAGGGAGCTGTTCCGCGCCGCGTTCGCGGGCGGCAACCGCAGGCGCTGGCGGTTCAACCACTCGCCGCTGTTCCTCGACTTCCTGGAGGGGAAGACCGACTTCCCCTGCACGGCCTGGGCGATCCCGTCCTACTCGGTGTTCGGCTGGCAGCGGCCCTGCTACCTGATGGCCGACGGGTACGCGCAGACCTACCGGGAGCTGGTCGAGGAGACCGACTGGAGCTCCTACGGCCGGGGGCGGGACCCGCGCTGCGCCAACTGCATGGCGCACTGCGGCTACGAGCCGACGGCGGTCTTCGCCACCCTCGGCTCGCTGCGCGAGTCCCTGCGCGCCTTGCGTGGCAGCTGAGAGTCGCGGCAGCTGAGAGTCAGGGGCGGCCGAAGCGGCGGGCGAGGACGCGGAACGCGCCGGGCGCGGCCCCGTGCAGGCGGGCGGGCAGCCGCAGCCAGGCCGGGACGTACACCTCGGCGCGGTCGCGCTCCACGGCCACCGCGATGGCCCGGGCAACCCGCTCCGGCGGGACGGGCGCCGGCCTGCGGCGCGTGTACGGCCTGCCGCGCCGGGCGAAGAACGGCGTGTCGACCACCCCGGGCACCACGGCCGTCACGCCGATCCCGGGCAGCTCGTACCGCAGGCTCTCGGCGAAGGCCAGCAGGCCCGCCTTGGTCGCGGCGTACACCGCCTCCTCCCGCACGCCCACCACGCCGGCGATCGAGGCGACATAGACGAGGTGGCCCCGGCCGCGCTCCAGCATCCCGGGCAGCAGCAGCCGGGTGAGCTGCACGTGGGCCGTGAGGTTGACCGCGATCATGCGTTCGGCCGTGCCGCCGGACATCCGCGCGAGCGGCCCGCTCCAGCCCTCGCCCGCGCACGCCACCAGCATGTCCACCTGCCCGGCGCGTACGGCGAGGTCGGCCGAGGGATCGGACAGGTCGGCGGGCAAGACCTCTCCGCCGGTCCGGGCGGCGACGCCGGCGAGCGCCTCCTCGTCGCGCCCGGACAGCACCAGCCTTGCGCCGCGCGCCGACAGCTCCAGCGCCGTGGCGGCGCCGATGCCCGACGACGCGCCCGTGACGAGCACCCGTGCCCCCGCCAGCCTCATGCGCCCACCCCCTCGTCACTGGGTGTACCCGCGGAGTACGGCTGAGGTGATTTCCGCCAACCGATGGACCGCCGGCAGTATGACTGGGTAACCTCCCGAGTATGACCAAGAAGATTACGATCTCTTTGCCGGACGAACTCGCCGACGAGGCGCAGGCGTCCGGCAACGCCTCGGCCTACATCGCCGCGGCGCTGCGGGAGCGGCGGCGCATCCAGGGCGACCTGGCCATCATGGCCGATTTATGGGGGCCGGGCTGGCAGGACGGGATCACCGATGACGACAGCGCCCGCGCGGCGCGCCTGGTGACCGGCGACGCCAAGGCGGACGCCGCGTGACCGACCCCGTCCCACCGGCCGGTGTCCTGTCCGGCCACGTGCTGGACCTCGACGCCGTCGTCCACCTGATCGAGGGCAAGAGCATGTACGGCAGGGCCGTCGTGCGGCAGTCCTCGGCCCACGGCGTCACCCTCCTCGTCCCCGCGCTTGCCGTCCAGGTGCTGTCGCTCGGCCCCATCCAGCCCCGGCTCGAACGCTTCCTGCGTATGTCCATGGTGGTCACCGGCGCGCTCTCCCCCGACGACGCCGTCGAAGGCGGGCCGTACGCGCAGCGGATCATGACGAGCCTGCGGCGCCACCGGCCGTCCGCCGCCGACGCGCTCCTGCCCGACGTCCTGGTGGCCGCCCACGCGGCCGTCCACGCCACCCGCCGCAACTGGCGGATCATCACCGCGACCCCCTACCTGTACGAGGGCCTCGACGTCCGCCTGGAGATCCTCCCCTAGGCGTCCACGCAGGTCAGAAGGTACGCGCCGGGCCGGCTGGGGTACCAGCAGGGCATGGCCGCCCTTCCGGCGTACACGCCGATGATGGCCCGGCTCGGGCGGCTGCCCGAGCCCGAGGGCGACTACGCGCACGAGATGAAGTGGGACGGGGTCCGCGCCCTCGGGTACGTCGAGGACGGCACGCTGCGGCTGGTCTCCCGGAACGGCAAGGACATCACGGCCGCCTACCCCGAACTCGCCGGCCTGGCCGAGGCCACGGGCGGGCACGCGGTGGTGCTCGACGGGGAGATCGTCGCCTTCGACCAGCAGGGCAGGCCGTCGTTCGAGGCGCTGCAGCCGCGCATGCACCAGCGCAACCCGCTCAAGATCAGGCAACTCCTGGTCACCACGCCCGTGACGTACCTGCTGTTCGACGTGCTGCACGTCGACGCCGCCACCGCCATCGCCATGCCCTACACCGAGCGGCGGCGCCGCCTGGAGGACCTCGTCCACGCCGGACGCCACTGGGCCATCCCGCCCTACTACGCCGACGGGGGCGAGCACGCGCTGGCCGACTCGCGGCGGCTGGGGCTGGAGGGCGTCGTGGCCAAGCGGCTCGCCTCCCCCTACCGCCCCGGCCGCCGCTCCCCCGACTGGGTGAAGGTCAAGAACGTCCGCACACAGGAGGTCGTCGTCGGCGGCTGGCGGGCCGGGGAGGGCCGCCGGGCGAACACCGTCGGCGCGCTCCTCGTGGGCGTCAACGACGACAGCGGGCGCCTGCGGTACGCCGGCAGCGTCGGCACCGGCTTCACCGACGAGGCGCTACGGCGGCTGGGCGAGCGCCTGGCGCCGCTGCGGCGGGACACGCCCCCCTTCGACGGCATCACCCGTGAGGAGGCCAGGGGCGGCCGGTGGGTGGACCCCGTCCTGGTCGGCGAGGTGCAGTTCGCCGAGTGGACGGGCGAGGGGCGGCTGCGCCACCCCTCCTGGCGGGGCCTGCGCGACGACAAGGACCCCGGCGAGGTCGTCCGCGAGGACGGATGAACGCGCCCGAGTCACCCCGTCGCCTTGTCGAGCGAGCCCGCGGTGTCTCGAGACCGCGTCGCCAGGACCCCGAGCAGCACCGCGCCCGCGAGGAAGGCGACGTTGTGGGCGTACTTGGCGACCGGTGCGACCTCACCAAGCGGGACCGCGAAGAACCCGACCGCCGCGCGCGCGGTCAGGGCTCCGGCGGCGAGCGCGGCGGCATGGCGGACGCTCCATTCCGGCGAGCGGGCGAGGCGGACGGCGGCCGCGGCGCACAGCGTGATCACCGCGAGCCCGGCCGCGACCCCGCCCCAGGTCGAGGGCAGGAAGTTGAAGGTCAGGCCCGCGACCAGCCCGGCGGCCGCCACGACGATCGGCCGCGGCGCGGTGCCTCCCGGCGGTGCCGGGAGTTCGGCTCGGCGCCGCCTTGTCGCGGCGGAGATCAGCGCGACGAGCACGAGCAGCGCGACGACCGCCAGTGATCCCGCGATCTGCGCGGCCGTGGCGTGGTCGGGCTCGGTCCGCAGGTGCTCGCGCAGGACGAACGCCGCCGCCGCGAGGTACAGCACCGCGGCCGTGACCAAACCGGGCGTACGCAGCCAGGGCGTACGCGACAGCCGGGGGCTCAGCGCCTCGGTCAGCGCGATCGGCACGCCGAAGCTCCAGATCGCGTGGCCTGCGACGAAGGACAGCGTGGTGTAGGCCGCCAGTCCCAGTGGCTCGACGTACGTCGGACGGATCATCTCCTCCCAGTACGGGATGTCCCGATAGCCCTCGCTGAACATGGACTGGTCGATGACGCCGGCCTGGAGCACGCCGAAGGCCGCCGCGAGGGTGAGGATGCCCGGCCAGGGCATGCCCAGGCGGCGGGCCGCCTCACGGATGAGCAGGGCGGGCGCGCCGTACAGCGGACTGAAGATCAGCAGGCTGGCGGCGAGCACGAGCGGGTCGCCTGTGCTGTCGTCGTAACCCGTGACGTACTCGGCGCACATCGGCGCCAGCACCAGGAGCCCGGCCGCCATGGCGAAACGCCGCGAATCACGCGTTTTCATTTCGCCTCCATGCGGCGGCGAAGACCGCGGCGCCGACGACCGCGACGAGGAGGTTGGCGTAGACCTCGTAGCCGGTCAGGAAGTCCAGGCGCGGGATGACCTGGCGGTTGAAGACGTTGAGTAACGCCCCCCAGAACGGCTGCACGGCCAGGTGGTCGATGGTCCCGCTGATGCCCGCGACCACCAGGAACGCCCCGGCGAGTTGGATGACCTTGCGCATGGCACCGACGCTAGGGATCGGCGCGCCCGGCGGGGATCGGGCATCGGCATGCTTCCGTACGGCCAAGGTCGCCGGCGTGCGGCATGCCATCCGACCGAAGTCGGGCGGCGCCCGACTTCGGTATGGTCTTCGCCCCTCAGCCCTGGCGGGCCTCCTGCGAGGTCGTACGCTGCGGGGGATATGGATTCCCCCGCCGCCCCCCGGCACCGGCGAACCCGGCGTGACTGGCTCGTGGACTCGGCGATGTTCGTGCTCGCCGCGACCTTCGCCTTCTACATGTCGGTGGACCGCGTCGACACCGCGCCGCTGCCGCCCGCGTGGCTGTTCCCCCTCGACCAGTTCGCAGGCGCGCTCGGCTGCGCCGCGTTGTGGCTGCGCCGCCGATGGCCGGTCGGGCTCGCTGTGACGCTCGTCGCGCTGTCGGCCGTCTTCGAGATGGTCGCCGGCCCGATGCTGGCCGCGCTCTTCTCGGTCGCGGTCCACCGCCGCCCGCGGACCTCCGGCACCGTGTTCGGCTTCAGCGTTCTGGCCGCGATCGTCTTCACGTGGCTGCGACCGGAACCGGGCATGCCGCCGCTCGCGTTGTTCACGCTGGGCCTGGCCCTGCAGGGCGCGGCGGCCGGGTGGGGGCTGTTCGTCCACCACCGGCGGCGGCTGGTGCTGGCGCAGCGCGACCGCGCGGCCCGGATGGAGACCGAGGCGAGGCTGCGCGCCGAGCAGGCGCAACACCAGGTCCGTGACGCAATCGCCAGGGAGATCCACGACGTGCTCGGCCACCGGCTGTCGTTGCTGAGCGTGCACGCGGGAGCGCTGGAGTTCAACCCGGGCGCCGACCCCGCCGACGTCGCCCGGGCGGCGCGGGTGATCAGGGAGAGCGCCCACCAGGCCCTGCAGGACCTGCGCGAGGTGATCGGCGTGCTGCGCGCCCCGACCGGCGAGCCGTCCGCGCCCACGCGGCCCGGCCTGCCCACTCTGGCCGACCTGGAGGAGCTCGTCGCGGAGTCGGGCCGGGCCGGCATGCGGGTGGAGCTGTGCGACGACCTCGGGTCACGGGAGACGGTCCCGGACCGGGCGGGCCGCACCGCCTACCGCGTCGCGCAGGAGGCCCTCACCAACGCGCGCAAGCACGCGCCGGGAGCCGGGGTCCGCGTACGGGTGAAGGGGGCGCCCGGCGAGGGCCTGACGGTCGAGGTGGTCAACGACGCGCCAGCGGCCATCGGCCAGGACGCCGGAAGCGGAGGCGGCCACGGCCTCGCCGGCCTGGCCGAACGCGTCACGCTGGCCGGGGGACGGCTGGAGCACGGCCCCGTGGACGGACCCGTGGACGGGGGCGGCGGCGGGGGCCGTGGTGGCTGGCGCGTGCGGGCCTGGCTACCGTGGCCGGCGTGATCATGCCAGACTCCACCATCGGCGTACTCATCGCCGACGACGACCCCCTGGTCCGGGCCGGCCTGGTGATGATGCTCGGCGGCGCCCCGGACATCCGCGTCCTCGCCCAGGCCGGGGACGGCGCCGAGGTGCTTCCGCTGGCCGGCCGGCACCGCCCCGACGTGGTGCTGATGGACATCCGGATGCCGGTGATGGACGGCCTGGCCGCCACCGAGGCGCTGCGCGCCCGCGACGGCGCGCCCGAGGTGATCGTGCTGACCACCTTCGACGCCGACGAGTACGTGCTGCGCGCACTGCGCGCGGGAGCCGCCGGGTTCCTGCTGAAGGACACCCCGCCGGGCGAGATCGTGGACGCCGTCCGCCGGGTGGCCGCCGGCCATCCGGTCCTGTCCCCCGCGGTGACCCGGCGGCTCATCGCCCGGGTGGCCGAGGACGGCCAGGACCGGCGCCGGGCCCGCGCCGGTGAGCGCCTCGCGCTGCTGAACGACCGGGAACGTGAGGTCGCGGTGGCGGTCGGCCAGGGCAGGCCGAACGCCGAGATCGCCGCGTTGCTGCATCTCAGCGTCCCCACCGTCAAGACGCACGTGTCGAGCGTCCTCGCCAAGCTCGGCCTCAACAATCGCGTCCAGATCGCCCTGCTCGTCCACGACGCCGGGCTGCTCGACGATCCGCTCGGCACGGACGGCTGAAAAGGATCCTCGCCTCTTTCGCGGAATTCCGGAAGCTTCTGCCGTCACCATTTTGGTGCGCCTATATCGCCTCATGTCGGCCTTGTTTCCCCTGACCGCGCGGGGTTTTTGAACGCTGCGGCGATCTCCTTGTGATGCGCCTGAACAACAGCCGGGTACGCACGAATTCGTCGCGTCAGAGCGATCATGGCCATTTCTCGGCGCCATTCACCGGGCGATTCCCATCGAAATCAATCTGATGCGGATATGTCCGATCGCATGCTGTGTGCGCAATCTCAGGAGAATTCGTGCGCGTTCATTCTCGCAAGCTGTTCGTGGCCGCCTGCACCCTCGCCACGGCGGCCCTGACCGGTGTCCCGGCCCAGGCCGCGACCGCGCCCGCCGGGCAGGGCCCGGCGACCTCCGACCCCCAGCCCCTGGGCGCGACGACGGGCCAGGTCTGCGGGCCGCCGTTCGTCAACGGCGACCCGAACCTCGGCCCGGTGCTCCTGCCGCGCACCGGCTTCATCGCCAAGATCCTGGACGGCTACGTGCGGTACGGCGGCCTCTCCCCGGAGCGGTTCCTGGAGCGCTACTACATCCCAACCACCAAGTCCTACCGGTTCCCCCAGGACTCCGGGTTCGCGCACTCCGGCGCATACACCAACGGCCGCCCGCTCATCAGGACGGCGAAGCTGCCGCTCGGCTACAAGGTGGACCGCTTCGGCGGGGAGGGCGGGGCGTTCCTCGCACCGTTCGCCACGCCGTTCTCCAAGCGGTCGCTGCGGCCGAACAACCTCAACAACGTCCCGGGCGACCAACACCTGTGCAATTACCACGCCTACCGCGTGATCCGGTCGTTCCTCGTGGACGCGGGGCCGGCGGCCTCGGCGTTCGAGATGCCGGGCCTCGGCGAGCAGTTCCACACACTCGCCAAGTACATCCCCGGCGCGCCGGCGAACCCGGACGGCGAGGTGTCGATCGGCTGGCTGGCCGACAACGGCTACCTCGAACGCATCAACTGAGCCCTCCTGCCGGAACCGGGCGGGCACGCCACGCCCGCCCGGTGACGGGCCGAGCGGGCCCTACGCGACCCGGTACGGCTCGGCGGCGGCGCCACGCAGCGTCAGGCCGTGTCCGGGGGCGTCCCGCGGGCGTACGACACCACCCGTGGGGTCGGCCGCGCCGTCGAACAGGTCGCCCTCGATCCGCACGTGGTCGTGGAACCACTCCATGTGGCGCAGGTTCGGGGTCGCCGCGGCGACCGGCGCGTGCAGGTTGGGCGCGCAGTGCGCCGACACCTCCAGCCCGTGCCCGGCGGCGATCGCGGCCCCGCCGGACCAGCCCGTGTAGCCGCCGCAGCGGGTCGCGTCGATCTGCAGGCAGTCGACCGCGCCCGCCGCGCACATGCGGGTGAAGTAGGTGAGGTCGCCGCCGTACTCGCCGGCCGCGACGTCGGCGTCGGCCCGCTCACGCACCAGGCGCAGCCCGGCCAGGTCGTCGGAGGACACCGGCTCCTCGAACCACCGCACGTCGTGGTCGCGCATCCGCTGTTCCATCCGCACGGCCTGCTTGGCGCTGTAGCCGCCGTTGGCGTCCACGTACAGCTCGGCGGCGTCCCCGATGACGCGGCGGGCGAGCGCGACGCGGTGCAGGTCGCGGTCGGGGGCGGTGCCCGCCGACTCCCCGATCTTGATCTTGACGCGGGGAATGCCCTGCTCGTGCGCCCAGTGCGCGAGCTGCGAACTCGTGACGTCGTCGTCGTACGTGGTGAACCCGCCCGAGCCGTACACGGGCACCGACTGCCTGGCGAGGCCGAACAGGCGGGCGAGCGGCACGCCCAGCAGCCGGGCCTTGAGGTCCCAGAGCGCGACGTCGACCGCGGAGATCGCATACCCGGCGACGCCCGTGCGGGTCGCGTTGCGCACCCGGCGGACCATCGCGGTCCACAGGCCCGGCACGTCCATCGGGTCGCCGCCGCGCACGACCGGCGCGAGCAGGTCCGTGACGACCCGCGCGGCGGCGGCCGGGGCGTAGGTCCAGCCGAGCCCGGCCGCCTCACCGGCGTCCACGTGGACCACCACCATCGTGGTCGCGTCCCAGCTCAGCGTGCCGTCGGCCTCCGGGCGGTCGGTCGGCACGCGATAGGCCGACACGTGGAGGTCTCTGATCACGATCGCCCCCATACCCGGCCGTGACACGGCGATTCTCACAAAGGCAAAATTTTCCATGTGGTGAGTGTTCGGCTGCCCATTCCAGGGGCAGCGCGGCACGTATGACGGAAATCGCCTCCGAAGTACTCATCAGGCGGCTCGCCGACTGGGGTGTCGACACCGTCTTCGGGCTCCCCGGTGACGGCATCAACGGCATCATGGAAGGGCTGCGCCGCCAATCCGACCGTGTCCGGTTCGTGCTGGTGCACCACGAGGAGGCGGCCGCGTTCATGGCGGCCGCGCACGCGAAGGCCACCGGCCGCATCGGGGTGTGCCTGGCCACCTCGGGCCCCGGCGGGATCCACCTGCTCAACGGCCTGTACGACGCCAAGCTCGACCACCAGCCGGTTCTGGCCATCACGGGCATGCAGGAGACCAGCGTGCTGGGCACCGGCTACCAGCAGGAGGTCCACCTCGACCGGCTCTACGAGGACGTGGCCGAGTACAACCTCGTGGTGGACAACCCCACCCAGCTGCCCGGCGTGGTGGACATCGCGATCCGCACGGCGTACGCGCGGCGCGGGGTGGCCCACCTGTGCCTGCCCAACGACGTCCAGGTGGCCCCCGCCGACGCCGACCCCTACCAGCACGTCGCCCCCGCGCGGCCCCCCGCGACCGCCCCCGTCTACCTGTCCCCGCCCGGCGTGCCGCGCGCCGAGGACCTGAGGGCCGCCGCCGAGGTGCTCAACGCGGCCCGGCGTCCCGCGATCCTGGCCGGGGCCGGCGCCCTGCACGCCCGCGAGGAGGTGCTGGCCGTCGCCGAGACGCTGGGCGCCCCCGTGATCAAGACGCTGCCCGGCAAGGCGGTCATCCCCGACGACTCGCCGTACGCGGTGGGCGGGATCGGCCTGCTCGGCACGAAGCCGGGCGAGGAACTGGTCGAGGACTGCGACACCCTGCTGATGGTCGGCACCAACTTCCCCTACACCAAGCACCTGCCCGAGCCCGGCAAGGTCCGCGTCGTGCAGATCGACGCCGACCCCGCCCGCGCGGGCGTGCGCATGCCGACCGAGGTGCCGATGGTCGGGGACGCCAAGGAGGGGCTGGCCGCGCTGCTGCCGCTGCTGCATCGCAACGACGACCGGGCGCACCTGGAGAAGTACCAGAAGGCCATGGCCGGGTGGCGGGACAACATGGCCGCCCTGGAGAACCCGGAGCGCGCCCCGATCGCCCCGCAGTACCTGATCGGCTGCGTGGACCGGGCCGCCTCCGACGACGCCATCCTGACCTGCGACTCCGGGACGATCGCGACCTGGGCGGCGCGGCACTGGACGATCCGCGGCGATCGGGAGTTCTACCTGTCGGGCAACCTCGCCACGATGGCGCCCGGCCTGCCGTACGCGATCGCGGCGCAGCTCGCCCACCCCGACCGTCAGGTGATCGCGTTCGTCGGCGACGGCGGCTTCGCGATGCTGATGGCCGAGTTCCTCACCGCGGCCCGTCTCGGCCTGCCGATCACGGTGGTGGTGAACAACAACGGCTCGCTGGGCCAGATCCTGTGGGAGCAGATGGTGCTGGGGTTCCCCGAGCACGGGGTCAGGTTCGGCGCGCCCACCTCCGACTTCTCCGCCTGGGCCCGCTCCTGCGGCGGGTACGGCCGCAAGGTCACCGACCCCGCCGACCTGGACGAGGCCGTACGGCAGGCCCTCGCCCATCCGGGGCCGGCGCTGGTGGACGTGGACGTCGACCCGAACGAGCCGCCCATGCCGGGCAAGGTCGCCCGCGACCAGGCGGTCAAGTTCGCCGAGGCGTTCCTGAAGGGGCAGCCGCACAAGGCGGCCATCGCGACGACGCTGTTCAAGGACAAGATCTCTCAACTGGGGCGGTGACGCCATGACGGACCAGGTGCTCGTTCCGCTGCCCGTGACGGCCCGGCCGCGCCGGCCGTACGTGCGGCTGCGCGACCTGGAGCGGGACCTCGCCGCCCGGGTGGACGGCGAGGTCAGGTTCGACCCGGGCAGCCGGGGCGCCTACTCCACGGACGGGTCGAACTACCGGCAGGTGCCGCTCGGGGTGGTGGTGCCGCGCACGGTGGACGCGGCGGCCGAGGCGATCGCGGTCTGCCGGGAGCACGGCGCGCCCGTCACCTCACGGGGCGGTGGGACGAGCCTGGGCGGTCAGACCTGCAACGCCGCCGTCGTCATCGACTGGTCCAAGTACTGCCACCGGCTGGTGTCGGTGGACGCCGCGGCGCGCACCTGCGTTGTCGAGCCCGGCATCGTGCTCGACGTGCTGAACCGGCTGCTGGCCGACGACGGCCTCATGTTCGGGCCGCGCCCGTCCACCCACTCCCAGTGCACGCTCGGCGGCATGATCGGCAACAACTCCTGCGGCTCGACCGCCCAGGCGTACGGCAAGACCGCCGACAACATCGCGCGGCTGGAGATCCTCACCTACGACGGCCATCGGATGTGGGTGGGGCCGACGAGCCAGGAGGAGTTCGACCGGATCGTCGCCGAGGGCGGGCCGAGGGCGCGGATCTACCGCGAGCTGCGCGCGATCGTCGACGAGCACGCCGACGAGATCCGCCGCCGCTTCCCCGACATCCCCCGCCGGGTGTCGGGCTACAACCTCGACCAGCTCCTGCCGGAAACCGGGTTCGACCTGGCCCGGGCGCTGGTCGGGTCGGAGGGCACGCTGGTCACCGTGCTGCGGGCCGAGCTGCGCCTGGTGCCCGCGCCCAAGGCCGAGTGCCTCGTCCTGCTCGGCTACCACGACATCAACGTGGCCGCCGACGCCGTGCCACGTATCGCCCGGTACGGCCCGCTCCAGCTGGAGGGGGTGGACGACAGGCTCGTGGACTTCGAGCGGCGCAAGCACATGCATCCCGACGCCCTCAAGCGGCTGCCGGAGGGCGGCGGCTGGCTCATGGTCTCCTTCGGCGCCGACTCCCAGAAGAAGGCGGACGCCAAGGCACGCGACCTGCTGAAGGAGCTGAGGGACACCGAGCACGCGCCGCACATCGCCTTCATCGACGACGCGAAGATCGAGAAGGAGCTGTGGGAGGTACGCGAGTCCGGGCTCGGCGCCACCGCCCGCGTGCCCGGCCTGCACGAGACGTGGGAGGGCTTCGAGGACTCGGCCGTCCCGCCGGACAAGCTCGGCGGCTACCTGCGCGACCTGCGCCACCTGTTCGAGGAGTTCGGCTACGGCGACGCCTCCCTGTACGGGCACTTCGGGCAGGGCTGCGTGCACACCCGCATCCCGTTCGACCTGGTGACGGCCGACGGGGTGGCGGCCTTCCGCGCCTTCCTCGAACGGGCCGCCGACCTCGTCATCTCCTACGGCGGCTCGCTGTCGGGCGAGCACGGCGACGGGCAGGCCAGGGGCGAGCTGCTGCCGAAGATGTTCGGGCCCGCGGTCATGACCGCCTTCGAGCAGGTCAAGGCCGTCTTCGATCCCGGCGACCGGATGAACCCGGGCAAGGTCGTCGCGCCGTACAGGCTGGACGAGAACCTACGGCTCGGCCCCGAGTGGACGCCCGCCGACCCGCCCGTGAACTTCGGCTACCCCGACGACGAGGGCAGCTTCCAGCGGGCCGTCATGCGGTGCGTGGGGGTCGGCAAGTGCCGCGAGCACGTCGGCGGGGTGATGTGCCCGTCCTACCGGGCCACCGGCGAGGAGGAGCACTCCACCCGCGGGCGCTCCCGGCTGCTGTTCGAGATGCTGAACGGCCACGCCGACTCCGCGGTGAAGGACGGCTGGCGCTCCACCGCCGTGCGCGACGCCCTCGACCTGTGCCTGGCCTGCAAGGGCTGCAAGCACGACTGCCCGATGCAGGTCGACATGGCGACGTACAAGGCCGAGTTCCTCGCCCACCACTACGCCCGCCGGATCCGGCCGATGGACCACTACGCGATGGGGTGGCTGCCGGTGTGGGCCCGCCTGGCGGCACTCGCCCCGGGCGTGGTCAACGCGCTCGCGCACGCGCCCGTGCTGTCCCCGCTCGCCAAGCGCCTGGCGGGGCTCGAACCGGCCCGGCCGGTGCCGGACTTCGCGGGGATCCGCTTCAGCGACTGGTTCCGGCGGCGCGGGCCGCGCGGCGGGGGCGAGCGGGGACCCGTGGTGCTGTGGCCGGACACCTTCACCGACAACTTCCACCCGCACATCGGCCGCGCCGCCGTCGAGGTGCTGGAGTCGGCGGGCTACCGCGTGCTGATCCCGCCGCGCACGCTGTGCTGCGGCCTGACGTGGATATCGACCGGCCAGCTCGGCGTGGCGCGGCGCGTGCTGCGCCGCACCGCGCGGACCCTCGCCCCGGCGCTGCGCCACGGCATCCCGATCGTCGGGCTGGAGCCGAGTTGCACGGCGGTGTTCCGCGCCGACGCACCCGAGATGTTCGCGCACGACCGGGACTTCGCCCGGCTGCGCGAGCAGACCAGGACCCTCGCCGAGCTGCTGAGCGCGACCGACGGGTGGGATCCGCCCCGGATCGACCGGGACGCCGTCGTCCAGCCGCACTGCCACCACCACTCGGTGCTCGGCTTCGAGACCGACCAGGCCCTGCTGTCCCGGGCCGGTGTGCGGGTGGAGGCGGTGGGCGGCTGCTGCGGCCTCGCCGGGAACTTCGGCTTCACCGCCGGCCATCTGGAGGTGTCGGTGACCTGCGCGGAGCACGAGATCCTGCCGGCGATCCGCGCCGCCGACGCGCGCACGGTCGTCCTCGCCGACGGATTCAGCTGCCGTACGCAGATCGAGCAGTCGGGGGTGGGACGCCAGGCGATCCACCTCGCGGAGTTGCTGGCGGCCGGGGTGCGGGGCACGCCGTTGGACGACCACCCCGAGTGGCGCGCCTCGCGCAGGCCCGGCCCGGCACGGGTCCTGGGGACGCGATGAGCGCCGGGGCCCTGGATTACGGAGCTCTGAAGGAGACGGACCCCGCGCTGGAGGAGGACGCGTGGTCGGTCGAGGACGCCTCGCTCGCCCTGGTGGAGATGACCCTCAACGCGGCGACGCGCGGCTCCGACCTGTCGGTCACCCAGTTACGGGTGCTGCTCGCGGTCGACCGGCACGGTCCGCTGAACCTGAGCGGGCTCGCCGCCCTGCTGGGCATGTCGGTCTCGGCCACGGGCCGCCTGGTGGCCCGCCTGCACACCGCCGGGCTGCTGACGCGCCTGCTGTCCCCGCACAGCCGCCGTGAGGTCAGCATCGATGTCAGCGAGACCGGCAGGAGGTCGCTCGAACGGATCCGCGCGGCCCGCCGCGGGCACATCGCCGCAGCGCTGCGCCACATGCCGGCGGACAGCCGCCGGACGCTCGCGCGGACGCTGCGCGAGCTCACGGCGGCGGCGGGGAACGGCCTCGGCGAGGGCGGCCGTCGCGTGGGCCGGCGGTGAGCCGGACGTGGCGGGCGTAGCGGCACGACCTCAGGCTGCTGTCCCGCCGCCCAGCGGCTCCACCATGACCTTGCTGTCGGAGCCCTGATCGGGCGCGGGTGGAATCCGGGCCGCGATCCGGTCGCGAGCGTGCCGGCACTCGGCGAAGCTGTGGGGGCAGGCGAGCGCGTGTTCGATCAGTTCCTTGGCCGCTTGTGCCTGTGAGATGCGCTGGTCAAGCTCCTGGACGTGGCGGTGCAACAGGTCCCGGTGGTCCATCGGGCTGGCGGTGGACAGTAGCGCACGCAGCTCGCCCAGCGTGAAACCGGCTTCCTTGCCCACCAGGATCAGTGCAACGCGCTCCAGGTCCGCCCGCCCGTATGAGCGCTGGCCGCCGGGGCGTCGCGCGGGCTCCAGCAGGTGCATGCTCTCCCAGTGCCGGAGTACGTGCGTGGCCAATCCGAACCGTTGTGCCAGCTCGCCGATGGTCAGCTCCTCGCTTGACTTCATGTGTACATTAACCGGCACTCTAACGGCATGATCAAGTCATCGATGGCGGTCCCGCCGTGCTGAATCTGTTCCGACACGGGACTGTCACGCAGATCGAGCCGATCGCCGAGCGCATGCGTCGTATCCGCATCTCCGGCCCTCAACTGCGTGAGCTGGACTGGGTTCCCGGCACGCACATCCGTCTGCGGGTCGGCGACCCTCGCCAGCCTCGTTCGTGGCTGCAGGGATTCCTGCGCACCTACTCGATCTGGGATTACTCACCACAGGGCCATCTCCACCTGTGCGTGCTCGACCACCCTGCCGCCGGGCCGGGGGCGTTGTGGTCACGCCGGGCGCGTATCGGCGACACCGCCGCCTTCATGGGTCCGGAGGGCAGGCTCGTGCTGCGCGAAGACGCGCCATACCACCTGTTCGCTGGAGATGAGACCGCGGCCGTCGCGTTCGGCGCGATGCTGCGCGCGCTGCCGGCATCGGCCGTCGTGCACGGCGTGATCTTGGCCGGCGGGCCCGGCGATCGGCTCCCTCTTGCTCAAAGTGATCGGTTGACCTGGATCTCCCGGCCGGATGAGCTGCTCGGCGGAGTTCGCTCGCTGGACCTGCCCGACGAGCCGGGTGTCGCCTACGTCGCCGGTGAGGCACGCACCTGCCAGGCCGTACGAGGCCACCTGGTGAGGGAGCGCGGCTGGTCGCGCCGGGATGTCGTGGTGAAACCGTTCTGGGCGCCGGGACGGCGCGGCATGGACTGACACCCGACGCTCCGGCGCCCGGTTCGGCTGCTCATCGGCCCCTGCGGCGGGAGCCCGTCCCGTAGAACCGGAGGTTCTGGTTGATCTTGCAGGTGCGGGAGGGCCGCTTGCAGAAAGCGCCCAGGGATGCGTTGTTCTGGGCGTTGATGGACATGATCTGGACGCCGCGGTTCGTGGTGGGACTGAGTAGTCGCGGCTCGTTCTGATTGTCCGTTCCGCCGATGATCTTCGTGACGACGGGGCCGTGATCGCCCCTTGAGGCAGGGAGCCGGGGACCGAGGTGAGTCACCGCCGCGTAGGCGCTCCCCTGCATGGCGAGCCCGGCCGTCACGATCACGAGCACGGTCAGCGCCGTCGCCGCATGCAGGCCCTTCATCCTGGTTCCTACCGCCTCTTCCTGGGCCAAGCCGGTGCGCACATCCGTCTCCGACGCGGGTGATGCACCCGTCCGTACCCGCGACCCGTTGTGCCCAACACCATCAATCGATCCGCGGTGCGGACAATGACGCGCTCTTTGTCATCAGCGGTCGCGGTCGGCCGCGAGGCGGGCCAGGGCCTCGAGACCCGCCGCCGGCCCGGGCGCCGGCTCCGCCGACCGCAACGCCTCCAGCGCCTCGGACAGCAGATCGTCCACCCTGGCGAGGCTCCACGCCCGCCCGCCCGCCTCGTCCACCAGCCGCGCCGCCCTCGGAAGATCGGCCTGCGCGAGCGGGCGGCGGTAGAGCGCGGCGAGCGCGCAGCCCGCCGGCGTGCCCGACGTCAGCGCGGCGACGACCGGCAGGGACTTCTTCCGGTTGCGCAGGTCGGAGTGGACGGGCTTGCCGGTGACGGCCGGATCGCCCCAGATGCCCAGCAGATCGTCGACTATCTGGAACGCCAGCCCCACACGCTCGCCGAACACCCGCAGGAAGGCCACCTGCTCGGTGGCGGCACCGCCGTGCAGCGCGCCGAGGGCGCAGGCGCATCCGAACAACGCGCCCGTCTTGCCCTCCGCCATGCGCACGCACTCCCCCAAGCTCACGTCCGCGCGCTTCTCGAAGCCGAGGTCGGCGCTCTGGCCGTCCAGCAGCGACTGGACGCACCGGGCCAGCGTGCGCGGGCTGTCGGCGAGCCTGCCGCCCCCGGCGAGCGCGGCGAAGGCCAGCGCCAGCAGGGAGTCGCCGGCCAGGATCGCCTCGGAGCGCCCGAAGACGTTCCAGACCGTGGGGCGGTGGCGGCGGACCGCGTCGCCGTCCATCACGTCGTCGTGGACGAGGGAGAAGTTGTGCACCAGCTCGACCGCGACGGCGGCGGGCAGCGCCGCGTCCACGTCTCCCCCGGTGCCCTCCGCCGCAAGCAGCGTGAACGCGGGCCGCAGGACCTTGCCCCCGCCCGCCCGCACCGGCCGCTCCCGCGCGTCCCACCATCCGAAGTGGTATCCCGCCATCCGGCGCATCGGCGGAGGCAGGGTGTCGACCGCGCGGCGCAGGGCGGGCTCCACCAGGTCGCGCGTCCGGGCGAGCAGGTCCGCCGTGGTCCGCACTCCCTCTGCAACCGGTTCCGTCACGCTCCCACCACCTCGGGCTCGAACCCACAGGCCGGCTGGACTTGTCGGCATACCCCGGCCGCCACCTGACCACACGTGTCTCCTAACGTGGTGCCCCATGCGGAAATGGGTGCAGGAGATGGGTCTCGGGCTCGCCGCGCTCGGCCGCCCCGCGTACATCACGCTGGGCCGGGACGAGGACCTCGGCGGCGACCGCGACGTGGCGGCGATGCGGGCGCGCACCTGGGAGGTGCTGGACGCCGCCCGGGCGGCGGGCGTGCGCTACTACGACGCGGCCCGCTCCTACGGCCTGGCGGAGGCGTTCCTCGCGGGCTGGCTGGCCGACCGGGGCATCCGGCCCGGCGAGGTCGCGGTCGGGTCGAAGTGGGGGTACGAGTACGTCGGCGGCTGGCGGATGGACGCCGACCGTCACGAGGAGAAGGACCTGTCGGCCGCGCGGCTGCGTCGCCAGCTCGGCGAGACCCGGGAGCTGCTCGGCGACCACCTGTCGCTCTACCAGATCCATTCCGCCACGGTCGAGAGCGGGGTGCTCGACGACGAGGAGGTCCTCGGCGAGTTGCGCGCCCTGCGCGCCGAGGGCGTCGCCGTGGGCCTGTCCACCACCGGCCCCGGCCAGGCCGCGACGATCGACAGGGCGGTCGCGACCGGGCTCTTCGACACCGTGCAGTCCACGTGGAACCTGCTGGAGCGCTCGGCGGGTGAGGCCCTGGCCCGGGCGCACGCCGCCGGCCTGGACGTGATCGTCAAGGAGGGCGTGGCCAACGGCAGGCTGACCGCCCGCGGCGCCCCGCCGGCCCTCGCGCTCGCCGCACGCGAACGCGGCGTCACCCCCGACGCCCTGGCGCTCGCCGCCGTGCTCGCCCGCCCGTGGGCGGGGGTCGTGCTGAGCGGCGCGGCCACGACCACCCAGCTCGCCGAGAACCTGGCGGCGCTCGCCGTCGCCTGGGACGACGAGGCCGAGAAGGCGCTCGCCGGGCTCGCGGAGGACGCCGAGACCTACTGGGCCCGCCGCGCCGCCCTCCCCTGGACCTGACTCTAGGAGAGGAACTCGCCGTCCTTGAGCTCCAGCACGCGGTCGGCCAGGCCGACGAGGCCCACGTCGTGCGTGGCCACCAGGGCGGTGACGCCCTCGCCCCGGACGAGCACCCGGAGCAGTTCCATGATCTGGCGGGCGGTCTGGGAGTCGAGCTGACCGGTCGGCTCGTCGGCGAGCAGCAGGCGGGGCCGGTTGGCCAGGGCCCTGGCGATGGCCACGCGCTGCTGCTGGCCGCCCGACAGCTCGTAGGGCCGCTGCTCGGCCTGATCGGACAGCCCGACCAGGGACAGCAGCACCTTGACCCGCTCCTCCCTGTCCTTGGCGGAAACGCGTGCCAGGCGCAGCGGCACGCCCACGTTCTCCGCGGCCGACAGCACCGGGATCAGCCGGAACGACTGGAAGACGAACCCGACGACGTCGCGGCGCAGCCGCAGCAGACCCTCCTCGGGCAGTTCAGGCACGGACTGCCCGGCCACCCGCACCCGCCCCTCGTCGGGCCGGTCCAGGCCGCCGACCAGGTTGAGCAGCGTCGTCTTGCCCGCGCCTGAACGCCCGCGGATTGCGACCAGCTCGCCGGGGTGAGCCTCGAAGGAGACTCCTCTCAGGGCGCGCACGCCCTTGGGGTAGGTCTTGCGCAGGCCCTCGACGACGACCAGCGGCTCACTCATTCGTCTCTTCCTCCACCCCCGAGGGCCAGACCCCGATGTGGTCGCGTTCGAGCTCCAGGCGCACCCGGTGCTCCATGGACAGGGCGTTGATGAACTCCCTCGGCAGTTGCAGGCGCCCCGCCCGGTCCAGCACCGCGTACTCCTCGGCGACCACCCTCCCGTCGGAGGAGGTGCGGCGGAACGTCTCACTGGAGGTGCGGCCGTCCCTGATGCCGATGGTCCTGTCGACCTGCTCCGACACCATCGGGTCGTGCGTCACGACGACGGTCGTGACGCCGAGCTCCCGGTTGGCGTGGCGCAGCACGCCGAAGACCGTCTCGGCGTTCTCGCTGTCCAGCTCCCCGGTGGGCTCGTCGGCGAGCACCACCTCGGGCGCGTTGGCCAGGGCGACGGCGACCGCCACCCGCTGCTGTTCGCCGCCGGACATCTCCCCGGGCCGCCGGTCCGCGCGGTCCGCCATCCCCGTCAGCTCCAGCAGCTCGTCCGTACGGGACGACCTGGCCCGCCGGGACGTGCCGCCCGCCAGCCGCATGGGGAGCATGACGTTCTCCCGCGCCGTGAGGTACGGCAGCAGGTTGCGGGCGGTCTGCTGCCAGACGAAGCCCACGACCGACCGCCGGTAGCGGAGGCGGTCGCGCGGGGTCATGGACAGCAGGTCGATCCCGGCGACCCGGGCCAGCCCGGCCGTCGGCACGTCGAGCCCCGACAGGATGTTGAGCAGCGTCGACTTGCCCGATCCCGAGGCCCCGACGATCGCCACCAGCTCACCCCGGCCGATGAGCAGGTCGAGGCCCTGCAGGGCGACCACCTCGACCGCGGCGGAGCCCTCGGTCTTGTAGATCCGCACGAGGTTGTCGCACAGGATGTGGGCATCCGCGCCGAACGCGGGACCGCCCCGCGTGGCCCGGGCCTCCAGGTCAGCCAGCGTGTCCACGGCTTCCTCCCAGGTAGGCGCCCGCGAGGGCGACGGCGGCGACCCCGGCGGCCAGAACGCCGGGCAGGACGGGCAGGACCGTGCCGGCCGCCAGGGCGCCGGGACGCCCGCCCGCGTACGCCGACAGGTCGATGCCGGCCCCGAGCAGCGCCGGCATGGCGAGACCGGCCGCCAGCCCGGCGACGGCGGTCAGGACGAGCAGCGGAGCCGCCTCCAGGACGGTGATCAGTCCGGCCTGCCTGCGGGTGAGACCGAGTGCGCGCAGCAGCCCGAGGTCCTCCGTGCGCCGGGCCGCCCCTCCGGTCAGGGCGATCGCGACGGCCGCCAGCGCGTACGCGGCCAGCGCCGCGGCGGCGACGCGCAGCGCGGCGGTCAGCGCCGCGGTCAGCGGCGTCCCGGTGATCTCGGCGAGTGCGCCCGCCACGGTGGTCATGCGCGCACCGGACGGCAGCAGCGGCCTGACCGCGCCGGCGTCTCCCGCGATCAGCAGCGTGTTGACATGCTCGGGAGCCGTGGGGAGGACGATGAGGGCGCCGTCGCCCGTCCGCACCCCGGGCATCGCGTCGACGGTCCCCGCCGGGGTGACCGTCATCTGCGCGGGCCAGCCGATCTCGAAGCTCCGCATGGCGGACAGGTCGTGCGACACCAGCGCGCCCTTCGCCCCGGCCGGCCGGTCCGGCAGACCCACCAGGCTGCCCGCGACCAGCCGGCGGTAGGCGTCGAGATCGACCGCGACGACCGTGGCGGGCCGCCCGCCGAAGCCCACCTCGGCGACCGTCGTCCCGACCGCGGCCGGGACGACCCCCCTGACGCCCGGCGCGTTGACGATCTGTTCCACCGTCTCCGGGGCGATGCCCTGCGCGCGCTCCACCCTGATCTCGGCGCCGGTCCGCTCCCACGCCGCCTGCCGCTGGGCCGCCTCCAGCCCTCCGGCGGTGACCATGCCGTACGCCGCCAGCGCGACGGCCGGCAGCAGCGTGAGCACCGGCAGCGCGGCGCCCGGCACGGCCCGGGCGGCGGCGAGCCCGAGGAACGGCACGGCGGCGGTGCGCCGGGCGGCGGCCCGGAAGGCCAGGTGGATCACTGCGGGGCCGGCGCGCAGCACCAGCAGCGCGGCGGCCAGCGCCAGCAGCACGGGCGCCAGCGCGAGGAAGGTGTCGCCGGTGCCGAGGCCGCGGGTGCGCAGGAGCTGGACGCTCGCCACGGCGAGCACGAGCACCAGGATCTCCATCACGATCCGGCGGGCCGTGCTCCCGCTCCGCCATCCCTGGGCCCGCCGTCTCGTGGACTGCCATCCTGGGGACTGACGCAGCACGACGGCGGCGCAGGCGATCGCGACGGTCCCCGCCGCCAGCGCGGCCGGTCCCAGCCGCGCGACCGCCGTCGGGGCGCCCGGCACGAAGCCCGCGGCCAGCTGGCCCGCCGCAGCGGCCGGCCCCGCCGCGAGCGCGACCGCTCCGCCGCAGTTGAGCACGACCTGGGCCAGGGACGCACCGCGGGCGCGCATCAGCAGCAGGTCGCCGTGCACCCGCCGGACGAGCAGCAGCACGGCCAGGGCCGTGGTGCTCAGGCACACGACGGCCAGCCCGCTCAGGAACACCGTGATCATCGCGCGGGTGACGGCCAGCCGGTCCAGGTACTCCCGCAGGATGCGGTCGAAGCCGGTCGACAGGGCGAGTTCGAGATCCTGCTTGCCCAGGCGGCGGCCGAACTCCTCCGTGGCGGCGAGCACGTCCGCCGCGTTGCCCGCGGTGATCCGGTCCGGCGCCGGGGTCAGGAGCCATCGGAAGACCATCGGCAGTTCGGCGCCCGCGAGGCTGTCGCCGTCGGTGAGCGCGGTGACGATCAGGTCGTCCTCCGTGGCGAGCGGCACGCGCTGGTGGATGACGTAGGTGAGTTCCGGCTCGACGGCCCAGAACCGGTCGGCGGGACGCGCCGGCTCGAACAGGCCGGCGACCTTCGCGGTCAACCCGCCGAGGCGGAGCGTGTCACCCGTCTTGATGGACATCTCCGTCGCGGCGACGGCGGGGACGGCCACCTCGAGACGCGTGCCGGAGCCGGGGCCCGGGGGGCCGCCCTCGACGTACCGCACCCGCCGGTCCGCCCCGGACACCCACTTCAACGTCAGATACCGGTGCGTCTGCTCGTTGATGAGCAGCGGCGGGGCTACGACGTCGAAGTGCGGCGCGGGGTCGGCGACCTCCCGCAGCGCCGGGGGGAGCAGCGCGCGCCAGGCGGTGTCCGCCTCGGCCACCTCGGCCGTCGTCCGCATCGGCGTCAGGTCGAAACGCCGGGTGAACTGGACCGCCAGCGAGGCCGTGACGGGCGGCGCGGAGCCGATGACCGACCTGGCGGCCGCGTCGAGGGACGACTCGACCATCCGGGGCAGGGCCGAGACGACCAGGGCGGCGCCGAACACCAGCGCGGCCAGCAGCGCCGCCACACCCCTGTGCACCCCCAGCAGACGGATCACGACGCCTCCCCCGCATGCAGCGCGGCGGCCGGCTCGCGGCGGTGCAGCGACCGCGCGAGCCCGGCCACGATCACGAGGAGCACCGCGAGGACCGCGACGGCCAGCGCCGCCGCCTGAGGCCACGGAACGTGCAGCAGCACGGGCAGCCCGCCCCCGGTCGCGTACCCGGCGGTCACCATCGGCGGCACCACCGCCGCGGAGACGGCCACGGCGAGCGCCACTCCGCCGGCCAGCGAAAGCCCGATGACGAACGACTGCTCGGCGGCGAGCAGGCCGAGCGTCTGCCGGAAGCTCACGCCGAGCGCGCCGAGAACGGCGAACTCGCCCCTGCGCTCGCGCGCCGACACCGCCGCGTTGACCAGGAACCCCAGCACGGCGAACGCCAGCGCCGCCGCGAAGCCGAGCAGCAGCGCGCCCTGGAGGCCGGCCGCCGTGGGGTCGTCCCTGAGGCCGGCGGTGAGCGAGGCCACGTCGACGAGGTCACCACGGGCTCGCCCAGAAGCGGCCAGCGCGGCGGCGGCCCGCGCGGTGTCGTGCCCGTCGGCGGCCAGCCACCACTCCGTCACCTGCCCCTCGGGGCCTTTCCCCCGCAGCGCCGTAAGGTCGGCGAGCAGGGCCGGGGTGCCCTCCGGCGTGCCGGGCATCGCCGCGACGACGCCCACGACCCGGACCGGGATCGCCGCAGTTCCTGCCGTGATCCTGGTGGCGTCCGCCAGTCCTCGGGTCGCCACGACCGGAAGCGGCTGTTCGGCGGAACCGGCGATCCGGGACGCCAGCGTGGCAGGCGACAGCTCCGACAGGTCGGGGCGCAGCAGCAGGACACGGCCCAGCTCCGCCGCGTCCGCGGCGATCAGGGTGGCGTCCGCGCCGTCCGCGACGACCGTGGCGCGGTGCGCGGGCACGGCCGCCGCGACCCCCGGCAGCGTGGTGAAGGTCTGCGCGTCGTCCCCCGGGAGGGCCGGGACACGCAGGTCGGCGCCGGCGAGATGCCTGGCCCGGTCCTCCTGGGCGCCGCGCCAGGTCGCGGCGGTGGTCAGGGACAGCACGCCGATCGCCATCGCCATCGTCAACAGCAGCGCCGGCCCCGAGTAGCGGGCCGGACGCCGGCTCACCTGCCGGGCGGCCAGGGCCGGCCCGAACCCGGGGCGCCGCCGCGTCGCCCGCTCGGCGACCCTGGCGACGGCGGGCACCAGCCGCAGGGCGGCCATCCCGCCGCAGAGCAGGGCGAGCGCCGGCCCCGCCCCGACGAGCGGGTCGAGCCCGAGCTCGCCGCCGAGCCGCGCGGTCTCCGACGCGTCCTGGCCGCGCAGGCGCCAGACGGCGAGCGCCGCGAGGACGAGCAGCGCCACGTCGGCCCCGGCCCGCTGGATCAGGCCCGGCCGGTCGGCGCGTCCGCGCACCGCCTGCTCCTCGACATACGTGCGGCGGGCGGCGAGCAGGGGCGGAGCGGCCAGCATGACGGCGCAGGCGAGCGCGACCGCCGCCGCGACCGCGAACGTGGCCCCGTCGGGCGCGCGGGGCGGCTCCACGCCGGTGGCCTCGATCCAGGGGAACGCGTTCACCAGCCGCAGGAGGACGGGCGCGAGGAACGGCGCCGCAGGCGCGCAGGGCAGCGCGATCAGCAGCGCCTCCCCCGCCGCCATGGCGGCGAGCCGCGGCGACCCGCCGCCCCTCGATCGCAGCAGGGCCGTCTCCATCCGGCGGTGCTCGGCGAGCAGCCGCGCGGTCAGCGCCAGCGCGTACGCGCCCAGCACCAGCAGTTGGAGCACCGGCACCAGCATGGTCGAGCGGGCGACCAGGGCGCCGCGGTCGAGCCGCAGCAGCGTGCCGGACAGCGTCTCGGCGACCGTGCACCGGGGGCAGCCGGCCCGCACGTCGGCGGAGACCCCGGCGACCGACGCCGAGAACGGCCGCAGCCGGTCAGGGGGAAGCCGGCGCAGGTCGGGTTCGGCGAGCCAGCGGGCCGAGACGCCGGTCGCGAACCGGCCGAGGAAGGTGCCGGCCGGCACGACCAGAGGCCCCCGGGAGGTGAAGTCGCCGGTTTGCGTGCCGTAGCGCAGCAGTTCCTCCCCCTTCCAGCGCGGGTCGTCGGGGTCGCGCAGCCGGAAGACGCCGGTGACGCGCACGGGGGCCGGTTTACCGTCCAGGCGTCCCACGACGGTGAACTCGTCACCGGTGGACACGCCCATCGCCCGCGCGGCCGGCTCCGAGAGCGCCACCCCCACTCGCGGCCCGCCCTCCGCTGCCGTTCTCTCCTCTGGCCAGCCGCCGCTCACCAGATCCGCCTGGCCGTCCAGCCCCTCGTACATGGCGAACCGGGTCAGGACGGGCTGATCGCCGCGATCCTGTCCCTTCAGCGCGTAGGAGGCGGACTCGACGCGCACGGCGACCCGTACGGGCACCTCCCCGTGGGCGTGGGCGATCCCCGCCCGGACGGCCCGGTCGACGCCGGCGAAGTCCCCGGCCGTGACCGAGGAGGTGACGACGGTGGCGGTGGCGGCGGGCGGCGCCGTCTCCAGGGCCCGCCGCACACCCGCCTGGGTCGCCGACCCCGCGTGCAGCAGGAGGGCCGAGATCGCCGTGGTGGCGAGCAGGATGGAGCCGAACGCGGCGGCCAGCAGCAGCGGCTCGGCCAGCGCGCGCCTGACCACCAGCGGCAGCCGCGCTCGCACCATCCTCACCGCGTTCATCTCGGCATCATGGCAAGCATGATCGAACAGCACCAGCGTTCTATTCATCTAAAGTGAGGGAAAACGGGCCGAGGAGGGCTGCATGCCTGCGGTGGGGCCGTTGCTCACGGGAGATCCGGCCGAGATCGGCGGCTATCGGCTGGAGGGCCGCCTCGGCGCGGGCGGCCAGGGGGTGGTCTACCTCGGCCGCACGGCCGAGGGCACGCCCGTGGCGGTCAAGCTGCTGCATGAGGGCTGGTCGGGGGATGAGGACGCCCGCCGCCGCTTCGCGCGGGAGATCGCCGCCGCGCGGCGGGTCGCGCAGTTCTGCGTGGCCCGGGTCCTCGACTTCGACCTCGACGGCCCGCGGCCCTACGTCGTGAGCGAGTACGTGGAGGGCCCCTCGCTGCAGCAGGCGGGACGGCGGTCGGGGCCCGCGCTGCACCGGCTGGCCGTGGCGACCGCGACCGCACTCGCCGCCGTGCACCAGGCCGGGATCGTCCATCGCGACTTCAAGCCCGCCAACGTGCTGCTGGGGTCCGACGGCCCGAGGGTCGTCGACTTCGGGGTCGCCCGCCATCTCGGCGCGACCACGGCGAGCGGCAGCATGGTCGGCACGCCCGCCTACATGGCGCCCGAGCAGATCGCCGGCGAGCCGCCCGCGCCCGCCTGGGACGTGTTCGCGTGGGGCTGCGTGATGGTGTTCGCCGCCACCGGCAGGCCGCCGTTCGGCGACGACGCGCTGCCCGCCGTGCTGAACCGCGTGCTCACAAAGGAGCCCGACCTCGGCGACCTGGAAGAGCCGTTGCGCTCCATCGTCGCGCTGGCCCTGCGCAAGAACCCCGCGGAGCGCCCGGGCATCCTCGACCTCACGATGCGGCTGCTCGGCGCGGTTCCGGAGGGGACCTCCGGGGACGTCCCGGGCGTGCTCGCCGCCACACGGCCTCCCGCGTATCAGGGGCCGGACACCGTCCCCGCACGGCACGGCGCCGGCCGCCGCCGGGGGCTGCTCGCGGGGGCGGCGGTCACGCTCGCGGCCGCGACGACGGGGGGCGTGCTGCTGTCCGTGCTGCCGTCCGAAGGCGCCGCCGGCGGTGACGCGCGGCACACGGCGGTCGCCGCCGTCACGCTCACTCCGGCGGCGGGTCCCCATCCCTCACCCAGCCCGTCAACCAGTCCCTCTCCCAGCCGGACGCCCGCCGCGCGCGAGCCCCTGCGCTTCACCGCACGCTTCGCGGGCGTGTGGCGCGGCAGGGTGGACTACCAGCCCGGCGCGTACGACACGCTCGTGCTGACTGTGCCGAAGAGCGGCAGCACCGTCACCGAGCAATTCGTCGACTACCGGTGCGTGGGCACGTCCAGGCTTCAGGTGGTCAGCGGGACGACGGTGCGGCTGAAGCGGGTGTCGATGCGGGGCAACTGCGTCCGCAACGGCACGATCTACCTGACGGTCCACGACAACGGGACGATGACGTTCGACTACAACGGGCACGGCGAGAACAAGTGGACGAAGAACGAGCCGTTCTACATGATCGCCACACTCAAGCGCACGTAGCGCCCCACTTGCGGCATATCTGACACCGAGGTGTATGTTGACCACCGTAAGCGACGGACGCGGAGGAAGCCGGTGTGAATCCGGCGCGGTCCCGCCACTGTCACCGGGGAGCGACCCTCACCCACGCCACTGCCCAGCACGGGCGGGAAGGCTGGGGGAAGCGCCGATCCGGGAGCCAGGATACTCCGGCCGTCGGACCTTCTACCGGGGGCGCGGACACCCCCAGGGGGGACATGCCATGGCCCGGACAGGCCTGCGCAGACGCGCCTCACTGCCGGTTTCGCGCTCCACCGCCTGACGTGGCGGCCGGCGGCGGCCTGCTCGTCGCGGGCACCACCTCCGACGCGGGGAAGAGCGTGCTGGTGGCCGGCCTGTGCCGGTGGCTGGCCCGCCGCGGCGTACGGGTCGCGCCGTTCAAGGCGCAGAACATGTCACTGAACTCCTACGTCACCGCCGACGGCGCGGAGATCGGACGGGCGCAGGCCGTGCAGGCGGCCGCCTGCGGGCTGGAGCCGACGGCCGACATGAACCCGATCCTGCTCAAGCCGGGCAGCGACCGCCGCAGCCAGGTCGTCGTGCGCGGAAGGCCGATCGCGGACGTGGACGCCCTGGAATACCGCGCGCGCCGCGACGAGCTGCGCGCGATCGCCGTGGAGTCGTACCGGCGGCTGGCCGACGAGTTCGACGTGGTGGTCTGCGAGGGGGCGGGGTCACCTGCCGAGATCAACCTCCGGGCCGGGGACATCGCGAACATGGGGCTGGCCAGAGCCGTCGGGCTGCCTGTGCTCGTCGTGGGCGACATCGACCGCGGCGGCGTCTTCGCGCACCTGTACGGCACGGTCGCCCTGCTCGACGCCGCCGACCAGGCGCATATTTCCGGTTTTATTGTGAACAAGTTCCGGGGCGCGCGAGAGCTGCTCGCGCCTGGGCTGGACATGATCGAAGGGCTGACCGGACGCCGGGTCTACGGGGTTGTGCCGTGGCTCGACGGGCTTTGGATGGATGTCGAGGACTCGCTGTCGCTCGACAACCGGCCCGTCGACACGGGGAGCGCGGCGGTTGACGGCGCGTTGCGGGTGACCGTCGTGCGCTATCCGCGCATCTCCAACTTCACCGACGTGGACGCACTGGCCGCCGAGCCGGGGGTCACGGTCGGCTTCGCCACGTCACCCGCCGCCTGCGCCGACGCCGACCTGCTGGTTCTGCCGGGCTCGCGAGCCACGGTGCACGATCTGGCCTGGCTGCGCGACACCGGCATCGCCGACCTCGTCGCCCGCAGGACGGGTCCGGTGCTGGGGATCTGCGGTGGGTACCAGATGCTCGCCCGCACCATCACCGACCATGTGGAGTCCGGCGCGGGCACGGTGCCCGGCCTGGGGCTGCTCCCCGCCGACGTCGTGTTCGGGACGGAGAAGACGCTCGGGCGGCCGGTCGGCGAGGGCTACGGGCATCCAATACGCGCGTACGAGATCCACCACGGGATCGTCACCCGCGACGGCGGTGAGCCGTTCCTCGACGGGTGCCGCGCCGGAAACGTGTGGGGCACGACCTGGCACGGCGCGCTGGAGAACGACGGGTTCCGGCGAGCCTTCCTCGGGGAGGTGGCGCGGGCGGCGGGGCGGGAGTTCCAGGGCGACCCGTCGCTGTCGTTCGCGCGGCTGCGGGAGGCGCGGCTGGACGCGCTCGGGGACCTCGTTGAGCGGAACGTCGATACCGACGCACTGGTCTCGCTCATCGAGAGTGGGCCCACGCCGGGCCTGCCGACCCTGCCGCCCGGTGCGGTCTGATGCTGATCATCCGCCAGGCGGGGACGCCGGGCACGCGGCGCGCCTGTTTCCCCGCGCCGGAGGAGGGCGATCCGTCGGGGCTGGCCCAGGCCGCCGCCGCACTGGCCCTCCCCGACGACGCGCTGGTCTTCTCCGCGCCCTGGCCCGCGGCCGTGGCGACCGCGCGGGCCGCGTCCGGGCGGGAGCCGGTCGTGGCCGGCGCGCTCGCCGAGGCCGATTACGGCACGTGGGCGGGGAGGCCGTTCGCGGAGATCGCGGAGGCCGAACCCGAGGGGCTCGGCGCCTGGCTGACCGACCCCGACGCCGCCCCGCACGGCGGGGAGAGTCTCGCCGAGCTGGGCGCGCGGGTGGCCGCGTGGCTGGAGTCGGTACAGGCGGATGCCGCCCGCGTGGTCGCCGTCTGCGACGCCGGGCCCATCCGGGCCGCGCTCGCGCACGCGCTCGGCCTGACCGCGACGCGGGCCGCGTCCTTCGACATCGCCCCGCTGTCCTGCACCGAGCTGGCCGCCCGGCACGGCGGCTGGCGGATCGCGTACGTCAACCGGAAGGCCGCCCTGTGAACCCCACCTATCCGTTCAGCGCCGTCGTCGGACTCGCCGATCTGAAGCTGGCCCTCGTGCTGAACGCGGTCTCGTCCCGGGTCGGCGGCGTTCTCGTCCGCGGGGAGAAGGGAACCGCGAAGTCCACGATCGTGCGCGCGCTGGCGGCGCAGTTGCCGCAGGTCGCAGTGGTGGCGGGGTGCCGGTTCCACTGCGACCCCGGGGCACCCGACCCCGGCTGCCCCGACGGGCCGCACGAGCCCGACGCGGCCGGAGCGATGCGGGCGGCGTCCCTCGTCGAGCTTCCGGTGGGGGCCTCCGAGGACCGACTGGTCGGTTCGCTCGATCTGGAACGGGCGCTGACCGAGGGCGTGAAGGCGTTCGAGCCGGGGCTGCTCGCGGCGGCCCATCGCGGCGTGCTCTACGTGGACGAGGTCAACCTGCTGCACGACCACCTCGTGGACCTGCTGCTCGACGCGGCCGCGCTCGGGGTCTGCTACGTCGAGCGGGAGACCGTTTCGATTCGGCATGCCGCGCGGTTTCTGCTCGTGGGGACCATGAATCCGGAGGAGGGCGAGCTGCGGCCGCAGTTGCTCGACCGGTTCGGGCTGACCGTTGAGGTGCGCGCGACGCGGGAGCCGGACGAGCGGGCCGAGGTGGTGCGGCGGCGGTTCGCGTTCGACGCCGATCCGGAGGGGTTCGCCGCGCACTGGGCCGCGGAGGAGGCGGCCCTGGCCGGACGGATCGCGCGTGCCCGTGCCGCCCTCGGGTCGGTACGGCTGCCCGATTCGCGGCTGCGGCAGATCACGGCCGTCTGCGCGGGGTTCGAGGTGGACGGGCTGCGGGCCGATCTCGTCACGGCGCACGCGGCGGTCGCGCACGCGGCCTGGCAGGGCCGGGATGTGGTGACCCGGGAGGACGTCCGGGTGGCGGCCCGGCTGGCACTGCCCCACCGTCGCCGCCGGGACCCGTTCGACGCGCCCGGCTTGGACGAGCGTCTTCTCGACGAGCTCCTGGACCAGACCGAGCCCGCCGCCCCGGAGGATCCCGAGCATCCCGAGGGTCCTGAGGATCCCGATGACTCCGGTGGGCCCGGCTCCAGCCCCGGCCGTCCCGAGGGGCCGGGTGACTCCGGCGGCTCGGGGGCCGGCACCGGGGCCGGCGACGGCGCTCCCGAAGGCGCCCCCGAAGGCACTCCGAGCGCCCCCGAAGGGTCCGGCTCCGCCACCGGCCCCGACGACCGCACCCAAGACGTGGCCGCGGTCGGTGCTCCCTTCCGCGTTCCCGTACTCAAGGTGGCCGGAGTCGGGGCGGGCGTCGCGGGGCGGCGGTCGAGTGGCCGGGGACGGCAGGGCCGGACGATCGGGGCCCGCGTCCCGACCGGCGCCGGCCCCGCCGCCATCGACCTCCCCGCGACCCTCCTCGCCGCCGCGCCGTACCAGCTCCCCCGCGGCAGGCGCGGCCCCGGCCTGATCCTCAAGCGGGAGGACCTCCGCGAGCCCATCCGCGAAGGCCGCGAAGGCAACCTCGTCCTGTTCGTGGTGGACGCCAGCGGCTCGATGGGCGCGCGCAGGCGGATGACGGCCGTCAAGACGGCGGTGCTGAGCCTGCTGCTGGACGCGTATCAGCGCAGGGACAAGGTCGGCCTCGTCGTCTTCCGGGGAGCGGACGCGACGGTCGCGCTCCCCCCGACCTCGTCGGTCGAAGCGGGCGCGGCCCGCCTCCGGACGCTCCCGACGGGTGGCCGCACCCCCCTCGCCGAGGGCCTGGCCACCGCCGCCGACGTGCTCCGCGTGGAACGGCTCCGCGACCCCGACCGCCGCCCCCTGCTGGTCGTCGTGACCGACGGCCGCGCGACCTCCGGCGGCGACGTGACCCGCGCGGCCGCCGCGCTCGCCGGTGTGACCTCGGTGGTCGTGGACTGCGAGAGCGGCCCGGTCCGTCTGGGCATGGCGCACGCGCTCGCCCTGCGACTGGGCGCGCGAGTGCTTCCGCTGGAGTCGCTCGGTGATCTCGTACGCGATCGAAGGAAGGCGAGCTGACATGCCACAGGGCAAACCGGAGAACGTACCGGACGACGGCCTGACGACCCGGCAGCGCCGGACGAGGCCGCTGCTCATGGTCCACACGGGTCCGGGGAAGGGCAAGTCGACGGCCGCGTTCGGGATGGCGCTGCGCGCCTGGAACCAGGGCTGGCCGATCGGGGTGTTCCAGTTCGTGAAGTCGGCCAAATGGCGGGTCGGCGAGGAGCGCGCGCTGACCGTGCTGGGCGCGAGCGGCGAGGGCGGCACGGTGGCCTGGCACAAGATGGGCGAGGGCTGGTCGTGGATCCAGCGGCCGGGCACCGAGGCCGACCACGCGGCCGACGCGCGCGAGGGCTGGGAGCAGATCAAGCGCGACCTCGCGGCGGAGACCTACCGGTTCTACGTGCTGGACGAGTTCACCTATCCGCTCAAGTGGGGATGGATCGACCTCGACGACGTGATCTCGGCGCTCGCCGGTCGACCGGGTTCGCAACATGTCGTCATCACCGGCCGCGACGCCCCGGCCGGGCTCGTCGAGGCCGCGGACCTCGTCACCGAGATGGGCAAGGTCCGCCACCCCATGGACGCCGGGCAGAAGGGTCAGAAGGGCATCGAGTGGTGACCGGCGTCCCACGTCTCGTGGTCGCGGCCCCGGCCTCGGGAAGCGGCAAGACGACCGTGGCCACCGGGCTGATGGCGGCGCTGACGGCGCGCGGGCTGCGCGTCGCGCCGTTCAAGGTGGGGCCCGACTACATCGACCCCGGCTATCACACGCTGGCCGCCGGGCGTCCCGGCCGCAACCTCGACCCCTGGCTGACCGGCGAGGACCGGGTGACGCCGCTGTTCCTGCACGGTTCGGCCGGCTGTGACATCGCGGTCGTCGAGGGCGTGATGGGGCTGTTCGACGGGCGCGGCGAGGGCGACTTCGCCTCGACCGCGCACGTGGCGCGGCTGCTCGGCGCGCCCGTGGTGCTCGTCGTGGACGCCGGGAAGCAGAGCAGGTCGGTGGCCGCGCTGGTGCACGGGTTCGCGACGTTCGACGCGCGGGTGCGGGTGGCGGGCGTGGTGCTGAACCGTCTCGGGTCGGCGCGCCACGAGGAGCTGTGCCGGGCCGCGCTGGAGGAGACCGGGGTCCCGGTGCTGGGAGCGGTCTACCGCGACGACGACGTGATGACGCCGTCGCGGCACCTCGGGCTGGTCCCGGCGGCCGAGCGGCTGCCCGCCGCCGTGTCGGCGGTGGACCGGCTCGGCGCGCTCGTGGCTGGCTCGTGCGATCTGGACGGTCTCGTACGCCTCGCCGCGACGGCGTCCCCGCTCACCGGAGAACCGTGGGACCCGTCGGACGGACACGAGCCCGGCGGACGGCGGGTGGTGGCGGTCGCGGGCGGTGCGGCGTTCACGTTCGGCTACGCCGAGCACGTCGAGATGCTGGCCGCCGCCGGGGCCGAGGTCGCCGTGTTCGATCCGGTCCGCGACGAGTCTCTGCCCGAGGGCGCGTCCGCGCTGGTCGTGGGCGGCGGTTTCCCCGAGGTGTACGCGGCGGAACTGTCGGCCAACGAGCGGCTCCGCGCCGAAGTGGCGGCCTTCCCCGGCCCCGTGGCGGCCGAGTGCGCGGGACTGCTCTATCTGTGCGAGGAGCTGGACGGCCGTCCGATGTGCGGCCGGGTGCCGGGCGTGGGGCGGATGACCGACCGGCTGACGCTGGGCTACCGCGACGCCGTGGCCGTACGCGACACGCTGCTGACCCGGCAGGGCGAGCGGTTCCGCGGCCACGAGTTCCACCGGACCACGGTCACCGGCGGCGGGGAACCCGTCTTCCGGTGGCGGGACGGGGCCGACGGGGCCGGCGACGCCCGGCTCACCGCGTCGTACCTGCACCTGCACTGGGCGGGCGTGCCCCGACTCCCGCGGCGGCTGCTGGCCTACGCCGAGCCCTCCTCCAGGTCGCCCTCGATCGCGAGGTAGGCGTCGCGCAGCCCGGCGAGCACGTCGGGGTCGGGGTGCTCCCACATGCGCCGCTCGGCGGCCTCGAGCAGGCGCTGCGCGATGCCGTGCAGCGCCCACGGGTTGGACTTGGCCATGAAGTCGCGGTTGACCGGGTCGAGCACGTACGTCGAGGCGAGCGTGTCGTACATCCAGTCGGCCACGACGCCGGTGGTGGCGTCGTAGCCGAACAGGTAGTCCACCGTCGCGGCCAGCTCGAACGCGCCCTTGTAGCCGTGGCGGCGCATCGCGGCGAGCCAGTTGGGGTTGACGACCCGGGCGCGGAAGATCCGCGCGGTCTCCTCCGACAGGGTCCGGGTGCGGACGGCGTCGGGGCGGGTGCTGTCCCCCACGTACGCGGCGGGCGCGCGGCCCGTCAGCGCGCGGACGGTCGCGATCATGCCGCCGTGGTACTGGAAGTAGTCGTCGGAGTCGGCGATGTCGTGTTCGCGGGTGTCCACGTTCTTGGCGGCGACGGCGATGCGGCGGTAGGCGTTCTCCATGTCCTCGCGGGCGGGCGCGCCGTCGAGGTCGCGGCCGTAGGCGTAGCCGCCCCAGACGGCGTACACCTCGGCGAGGTCGGCGTCGTCGCGCCAGTTGCCGCTGTCGATGAGCGGCAGCAGGCCCGCGCCGTACGCGCCGGGACGCGACCCGAACACGCGCAGCGTCGCACGCCTGGCGTCGCCGTGCGCGGCCCGGTCGGCGTCCACGTGGGCGCGCACGTAGTTGTCCTCGGGGCTCTCGCCGAGCCCCGCGACGAGCCGGACGGCGTCGTCGAGCATCGCCACCACGTGCGGGAACGCGTCCCTGAAGAACCCGCTGATGCGCACCGTCACATCTACGCGCGGGCGGCCCAGCTCGTCCAGCGGCACCGGTTCGAGCGCGGTGACGCGCCGCGACGCCTCGTCCCAGACGGGCCGTACGCCGAGCAGCGCGAGCACCTCGGCGATGTCGTCACCGGCGGTGCGCATGGCGCTGGTCCCCCACACCGACAGCCCGACCGAGCGCGGCCACTCGCCGGTCTCCGCGCGGTAGCGGGCCAGCAGGGAGTCGGCCATGGCCTGCCCGGTCTCCCAGGCGAGGCGGCTCGGCACGGCGCGCGGGTCGACGGAGTAGAAGTTGCGGCCTGTCGGCAGCACGTTGATCAGGCCGCGCAGCGGCGACCCGGACGGCCCGGCGGGCACATATCCACCGGCGAGCGCGTGCAGCACGTGGTCGAGTTCGTCGGTGGTACGCGCGAGCCGCGGCACCACCTCGGTCGCCGCGAACGTCAGCACCCGCGCGACCTCCGGGTCGTCCGTGACGCCGGCGACGGCGGCCGGGTCCCAGCCGCGTTCCTCCATGGCGGTGACGAGCGCGCGGGCCTCGGCCTCGACGCGGTCCACGGCGCCGGTCGCGGCGCTGCCGTCCTCGGACAGGCCGAGCGCCTCGCGCAGGCCGGGCAGGGTCTCGCGGCCGGCCCACATCTGGCGGGCGCGCAACATGGCCAGCACGAGGTTCACGCGGGCCTCGCCGGTCGGGGCCGCGCCGAGGACGTGCAGGCCGTCGCGGATCTGGGCGTCCTTGACCTCGCAGAGCCAGCCGTCCACATGCAGGATGAACTCGTCGAACTCGGCGTCGTGCGGGCGCTCGCTCAGGCCGAGGTCGTGGTCGAGGCGGGCGGCCTGGATGAGGGTCCAGATCTGGGCGCGGATCGCGGGCAGCTTCGCCGGGTCCATCGCCGCGATCGTCGCGTGCTCGTCGAGGAGCTGCTCCAGGCGGGCGATGTCGCCGTAGGTCTCGGCCCTGGCCATCGGCGGCACCAGGTGGTCCACGAGCACGGCGTGCGCCCGGCGCTTGGCCTGGGTGCCCTCGCCGGGGTCGTTCACCAGGAAGGGGTAGACGAGCGGGAGGTCGCCGATCGCCGCGTCGGTGCCGCAGGACGCCGACAGGCCCGCCGACTTGCCGGGCAGCCACTCCAGGTTGCCGTGCTTGCCGACGTGGATCATGGCGTGCGCGCCGAACCCTGTGCCTTCCCCAGCCGACAGCCACCGGTACGCCGCCAGGTAGTGATGGCTCGGCGGCAGGTCGGGGTCGTGGTAGATCGCGATCGGGTTCTCCCCGAAGCCGCGCGGGGGCTGGACCATCACCACGACGTTCCCGCTGCGCAGCGCCGCGAGCACGATGTCGCCGTCGTGGACGAACAGCTCGCCGGGCGGGGCGCCCCAGTGGCGTTCCACGCCGGCGCGCAGGTCGTCGGGCAGGGTGTCGTACCAGGCGCGGTAGGTCTCGGCGGGGATGCGCACGGGATTGGCGGCGAGCTGCTCCTCGGTGAGCCAGTCCTGGTCCTGGCCGCCCGCGGCGATGAGCGCGTGGATCAGGGCGTCGCCGTCCTGCGCGGCCTGGCCGGGGAAGCCGTCGCCGAGGTCGTAGCCCTCCTCGGCCAGGCGGGCCAGCAGCTTGACCGTGCTGGCCGGGGTGTCCAGGCCGACGGCGTTGCCGACCCGCGAGTTCTTCGTCGGGTACGCCGACAGCATCACGACGAGCTTCTTGTCCGGCGGGGGCACGTGACGCAGCAGGCCGTGCCGGACGGCGATGCCCGCGACCCGGGCCGCACGTTCGGGGTCGGCGACGTAGACGGTCAGGCCGTCGTCGTCGATCTCCTTGAACGAGAACGGCACTGTGATGATCCGCCCGTCGAACTCGGGGATCGCGACCTGCGAGGCGGCGTCCAGCGGGGACAGGCCGTCGTCGTTGGCCTCCCAGTCGGCGCGGCTGGTCGTCAGGCACAGGCCCTGCAGGATGGGCACGTCGAGGTCGGCGAGCGCGCCGACGTCCCAGGCCGCGTCGTCCCCACCCGCCGACGCGGTCGCGGGCCGTGAGCCGCCCGCCGCGAGCACGGTCACGACGAGGGCGTCCGCGCGGCGCAGCACGTCGAGCAGCTCGGGCTCGGCGGTGCGCAGCGAGGAGCAGAAGACGGGCAGCGCCCGGCCGCCCGCGTCCTCGACCGCGTCGCACAGCGCGGTGACGAAGCCGGTGTTGCCCGCCATGTGGTGCGCCCGGTAATAGAGCACGCCGATCACCGGGCCGTCGCCGGGCCGGGCGTCGCGTTCGAGGACGCCCCAGTTGGGGGTGGCGGCCGGGGCCGCGAAGCCGCGACCGGTCAGCAGGACCGTGTCCGACAGGAACGCGTGCAGCTCGGCGAGGTTGGCGGGGCCGCCGTGCGCGAGATAGGCGTGCGCCTCGGCGCACACGCCGCCACTCACCGTGGACAGCTCCATCAGCTCGGCGTCCGGGGCCTGCTCGCCGCCGAGGACGACTACCGGGCGCGGGCCCGCGAGCAGGGCGTCCAGCCCGTCCTCCCAGGCGCGCCGCCCGCCGAGCAGCCGGACGACCACGAGGTCGGCCCCCTCGACCAGCGCCGGCAGGTCGTCCACGGCGAGCCGGGCCGGGTTGCCCGGCCGGAACGCCGCGCCGCTGGCGCGCGCGCTCAGCAGATCGGTGTCCGACGTGGACAACAGCACAATGAGCGGCTCGTCCGTGCGCAAGGCAGTGTCCTCCCTCGGGGTCCTCGCCCCGGGTCGTGGCGGCACGACGGCAGGAGTCTCCTGGCTCCCGGATCGACGCTCACCCCGGCCTTCCCGTCTTCCGACAGTGGCCTTGTGGTGGGGTTCGCTCCCCGGTCACAGTGGCGGGACCGCGCCGGATTCGCACCGGCTTCCTCCGCTTGCCATCGTTCACCGCAGACCTTACGGGACGGAGGCCCTATCGAAAAACTGGCGTTAGCATCCTGCTTGTGGTCATAAGTAGCGTTTCCGGACGCGCGGCTCGGGACGCCTGCCCCGGCGCGCTCCAGGTGCACGCCGCCGCGGACGGGGCGCTGGCCCGCGTCCGCGTGCCCGGCGGCGCCCTGACCACCGACGCGCTGCGCGAGCTGGCCGCCTGCGCCGGGGAACTGGGCAACGGGGTCATCGAGCTGACGTCACGCGCCAACGTCCAGGTGCGCGGGCTGGCGGACCCGGCCGCGTTCGCCGCGCGGATGGCCGCCGCCGGGCTGCTGCCGTCGGCGACCCACGAACGCGTGCGCAACATCGTCGCCTCGCCCCTCAGCGGCCGGTCGGCCACGGGCGTCCTCGACGTCCGGCCGCTGGTGGCGGCGCTGGACGCGGGCCTGTGCGAGCGTCCGGCGCTGGCCGACCTGCCCGGCCGGTTCCTGTTCGCGCTCGACGACGGCACCGGCGACGTCCTCGGGCTCGGCGCGGACGTGACACTCGCCGCGCACTCCGTCGGCCACCCCGTCGGCCACCCCGGCGGCCACCCCGGCGGCGACCTGACGCTCCTGCTCGCGGGCGAACCGGTCAGCTCGGTGACCGCCGACGCCGCCGTCGCCGTCGCTCTCGCCGCCGCTGAGACGTTCCAGTCGATCCGCGGGGACGCCTGGCGCGTGGCCGAACTCCCCGACGGCCCCGCGAGAATCGCCGAGCGCCTTCCCCGTTCCGCGCCCGTGGCGCCGGCGGCTGCCGATCCGCGTAAGGGCGGGGTGTTTCCGCAGGTGGACGGGCGGGTCGCGGTCGACGTGATCGTGCCGCTCGGCAGGCTCACCACCGCGCAGGCGGGCCTGCTCGCCGACCTGACCCCCGCCGAGGTGCGGCTGACGCCGTGGCGTACCGTCATGCTGCCCGATCTGGTCCCCGAGGCGGCCGGGCCGGTGACCGCCGCGCTCGCCGGAGCGGGGCTGGTGACCGATACCGCATCGCCGTACGCCAGACTGTCGGCCTGCACCGGGCGGCCCGGCTGCGCGAAGGCCCTGGCCGACGTCCAGGCCGACGCGCTGCGCTGGGCGGAGTCCGGCACGCCCGGCCTGCCCGGTCTACCCGAGCTGCGCGAGCAGCCCGGCGGGCCGGTGCACTGGGCCGGGTGCGAGCGCCGCTGCGGGCGGCCGCGCGGGCGGGTCACCGACGTGGTCGCCACGCCCGGCGGCTACCGCGTCAGCCATTGAACGAACAGGGGTGTCCGTGCCCGAGCACGACTACGTCCGCGACGGAGCGGAGATCTACCGGCGGTCGTTCGCGACCATCAGGGCCGAGGCCGACCTGACGGGCCTGCCCGACGACGTGGCCAGGGTCGCGGTCCGCATGATCCACGCCTGCGGCATGACCGACCTGGTCGCCGACCTCGCCTACTCCCCCGGCGTGGTCGCGAAGGCGCGCGCCGCGCTGCTGGCGGGCGCGCCCGTGCTGTGCGACGCGCAGATGGTCGCCTCCGGCGTCACCAGGAAACGTCTGCCGGCCGCCAACGAGATCATCTGCACGCTCGGCGACCCCCGTGTGCCCGCCCTCGCCGAGCGGCTCGGCACCACGCGCAGCGCCGCCGCCCTCGACCTGTGGCTCGACCGCCTCGACGGCGCGCTCGTGGCCGTCGGCAACGCCCCGACCGCGCTGTTCCGGCTGCTGGAACTGGTCGCGGAGGGCGCGGGACGGCCCGCCGCCGTGCTGGGCGTCCCGGTCGGCTTCATCGGCGCGGCCGAGTCCAAGCGCGCCCTCGCGGCGTCCGACCTGGAGTTTCTGGTTGTCCACGGCCGCCGGGGCGGCAGTGCCATGACGGCGGCGGCGATCAACGCCATCGCCAGCGAGCAGGAGTGACGTGACGTGACAGGTACCCTCTACGGCGTCGGCCTCGGCCCCGGCGACCCCGAACTGATGACGGTGAAGGCCGCCCGCCTGATCGGCGCGGCCGACGTGATCGCCTACCACGCCGCCCGGCACGGCCGCAGCATCGCGCGCTCGATCGCCGCCCACCACATGCGCGACGGCCAGGTGGAGGAGCTGCTCCAGTACCCGCTGACGACCGAGACGACCGACCACCCCGGCGGCTACCAGGGCGCGCTCGACGACTTCTACGCCGACTGCGCGGCCCGGCTGGCCGCCCACCTGGACGCCGGGCGCGACGTCGTCGTCCTGTGCGAGGGCGACCCGCTCTTTTACGGCTCCTACATGCACATGCACAAGCGGCTGGCGCACCGCTACCCGGCCGAGGTCGTCCCCGGCGTCACGTCGATCGCGGGCGCGTCGGCCGTGCTCGGCCGCCCGCTGGTCGAACGCGACGAGACGCTGACGGTCCTGCCCGGGACCCTGCCCGCCGACGTGCTGGCCGAGAAGCTGCGCGGCACGGACTCCGCGGCGGTGCTCAAGCTGGGCCGCACGTTCGAGAAGGTGCGCGACGCCCTCGCCGAGGCGGGCCGTCTCGACGAGGCCTGGTACGTCGAACGCGCCACCACCGACGCCCAGCGCGTCGCCCCGCTCAAGGACGTGGACCCCGGCCAGGTGCCGTACTTCTCGCTCGCGCTGATCCCGAGCCCGGCCCAGCTCACGTTCGTACCGGAGGCCACGGAACGCACCGGTCCCGGCGAGGTCGCGGTCGTCGGTCTCGGCCCCGCCGGACGGCCCTGGCTGACGCCGGAGGCGCAGGAGGTGCTCGCCGAGGCCACCGACCTCGTCGGCTACGGCCCCTACGTGGACCGCGTCGCGCCCAACCCGCGCCAGACCCGGCACCGTACGGACAACCGCGTCGAGGCCGAACGCGCGCGTCACGCGCTCGACCTCGCCCTCGCAGGGGCGCGGGTGGCGGTCGTGTCGTCGGGCGACCCGGGCGTGTTCGCGATGGCCAGCGCAGTGCTGGAGGCCGCCGCCGACCCGCGTTACGCGGACGTCCCGGTGCGGGTGGTGCCGGGCCTGACCGCCGCGCAGGCCGTGGCGAGCCGGGCCGGCGCGCCGCTCGGCCACGACTACTGCGTGCTGTCGCTGTCGGACCAGCTCAAGCCGTGGGAGGTGGTCGCGGGCCGGATCTCCGCCGCGGCCCGCGCCGACCTGGTGCTCGCGATCTACAACCCGGCGTCGAAGACCCGCACCTGGCAGGTCGCCGCGGCCCGTGACCTGCTGCTCGAACACCGCGACCCGGCCACGCCCGTGGTCGTCGGCCGCGACGTCGGCGGCGCGCAGGAGTCGGTCACGGTCACCACGCTCGGCGACCTCGACCCGGCTGCGGTCGACATGCGCTGCCTGCTGATCATCGGCTCGTCCACCACCCGCGTCGTCGAACACGCCGACCGGGCGACCGTCTACACCCCGCGCCGCTATCCCGCGTGAACGCGAACCCAGGTGACGGCGTCGGCGACGTCCGTCACCTGGGTGACGCCGCCGGGTGCCGAGGGCCGGTCCACCATGACGACCGGCAGCCCGAGCTCGCGCGCCGCGACCAGCTTGGCGCGGGTCAGCTCCCCGCCGCTGTCCTTGGTGACCAGCACGTCGAGCCGGTGCCCGCCGATCAGGGCACGCTCCCCCGCCACCGTGTACGGCCCCCGATCGAGGATCACCTGGACGTTCGCGGGCACCGGCGGCTCCGGTGGGTCCACCGACCTGGCCAGGAACCACAGCCCGGTCAGCGGCGCGAAGACCGGCAGGCTGCGGCGGCCCGTCGTGAGGAACACCCGGCTGCCGAGGCCGGGCAGCGCGTCCGCCGCGGCCTTCAGTGACGGCACCCGCAGCCACGCGTCCCCCGGCCCCTCCGACCAGCCGGGACGCCGCAGCCCGAGCAGCGGCACACCGGTCGCCGCACACGCGCGCGCCGCCGACTCGCTCATCGTCCGCGCGAACGGATGCGTGGCGTCCACCACGGCGCGGGGGCCGTGCTCGGCGATCCACCGGGTGAGCCCCTCCGAGCCGCCGAAGCCGCCCGATCTGACCTCGCCCACCGGCAGCCGGGGGTCGGCGACCCGCCCGGCCAGCGACGACACCACCCGGAGACCGGGCAGGGCGACCAGTCCGGCCGCCAGTGCCCGCGCCTCCGCGGTGCCGCCGAGGATCAGGACGAGCACACCCGGTCCCGCTCGGCCGAGTAGAGGTGGCTGTCGGGGAACTCGTGCGCCGACAGCGCCCGGCCCACCACGATGACGGCGGTCCGCTTGATCCCTGCCGCGACCACCCGGTCGGCGATGTCGTCCAGGGTGCCCCTGATGATCTCCTCGTCGTCCCGGCTGGCCCGCGCGACGACCGCCACCGGGCAGTCCGCCCCGTACGCGGGCAGCAGCTCGGCCACGACGGCGCCGATCCGCTGCACGGCCAGGTGCAGCACCATCGTGGCGCGGCTGGCCGACAGCGTCGCGAGGTCCTCGCCGGGCGGCATCGGGGTGGCGCGCGCCGACGTCCGGGTCAGGATGATGGTCTGGCTCACCTCGGGCACCGTCAGCTCCCGCCCCAGCGCCGCGGCGGCGGCCGCGAAGGCCGGAACTCCGGGGATCACCTCGTAGGGCACCCCGTGCGCGTCGAGCCTGCGCATCTGCTCGGCGACCGCGCTGAACAGCGAGGGATCGCCCGAGTGCAGCCGCGCCACGTCGAGCCCGGCGGCGTGCGCCGCCGTCATCTCGGCGATGATCTCGTTCAGGGTGAGGTTGGCGGTGTCGACGAGCCGCGCGCCGGGCGGGCAGTCGGCGAGCAGGTCGCGTGGCACGAGCGACCCCGCGTACAGGCAGACCGGGGCCGCCTGCAGGGCGCGCAGCCCACGCACCGTGATGAGGTCGGCCGCGCCGGGCCCCGCACCGATGAATCGAACCGTCACTACTCGCGCTCCTTCCGCGCCGTCCAAATGGTCACCGGCATCAGGGGACGCCACCCGGTGAAGCCGCCCACCGGCGAGGCGCGCTGCACCGACAACCGCACGAGGTCCCCACCGAGCCGCGCGTGCCACGTGGCGAGAACCGCCTCCGACTCCACAGTGACCGCGTTCGCGACCAGCCTTCCGCCCGGGGCGAGGGCGTCCCAGCAGGTCTCGACCACGCCGGCCCCCGTCACGCCGCCGCCCACGAAGACGGCCGCCGGGGCCGGCAGCCCGTGGAGGGCGCCCGGCGCGGGGCCGGTGACGACCCGCAGGCGCGGCACGCCCAGCGCGTCCGCGTTGCGCCTGACGCGGTCCGCGCGTACGGGGTCGCGCTCGACGGCGATGGCCCGGCACGAGGAATGGACGCGCAGCCACTCGATGGCCACGCTCCCCGAACCCGCCCCCACGTCCCACAGCAGCTCGCCCGGCAGGGGCGCCAGCTTGGCCAGGGTGACCGCGCGCACCTCCTGCTTGGTCAGCTGCCCGTCCGACTCGTACGCGTTGTCCGGAAGCCCGGAACCCCACCCCAGTGGCTCGGTGTCCGGGACGTCGGCACAGCTCACTGCCACGATGTTCAGCGCCGGCATCGGCTCGGCGCCCGGCCAACCGGCGGCCGTGCCGTCATGGCGCGACTCGGTCGCCGCGCCGAGATCGCCGAGGACGGTGAGGTGGCTCGCCCCGTACCCCCGCTCGGTCAGCAAGGCGGCGACCTGCGCGGGCGTGCCCGCGTCCGCGCTGAGGACGAGGACGCGGCGGCCAGGCGCGAGCGCGGCGGTCAGCGCGGCGAGCGGACGCCCGACCAGGCTGACGGTCTCGACGCCCTCGGCGGGCCAGCCGAGCCGCGCACAGGCCAGCGTCACCGACGACACGTGCGGCAGCACGCGCAGCCGCTCGGGTCCGAGCAGCCGGGCCAGCGTCGCGCCGACCCCGAAGAACATGGGATCGCCGCTCGCCAGCACCACGACCGCGCGTCGCGCGTGCGCGTCGAGCAGCCCCGGCAACCCCGCGACCAGCGGCGACGGGTACGGCACCCGCTCGGGGGCCACCGACGCGGGCAGCAGCGCGAGCTGCCTGGCCGACCCGACCACGACGTCCGCCGCGATCAGCTCGGCGCGCGCCGCGTCGGTGAGACCGGCCCAGCCGTCCGCGCCGATCCCGACGACCGACACAGGCTTCATCGAGCGGGCTTCCTGAGCAGGTAGGTGTCCATGACCCAGCCGTGCGCCTCGCGCGCCTCCGCCCTGAGCCGCCGGATCTCGCCGGCGACCTCGCGCACCGGCCCGGCGAGGAGGATCTCGTCCTCGGTCCCGACGTACGCGCCCCAGTAGACGTCCGCGTCGGCGGCCTCCGGCAGGTCGGCGAACGCGCATCCCGCGTCGAGCATCACCACGATGTCGTCGGCGGCCTCGACGTCCGCGGGCAGGCGGCGGCCGGTCGTGATGTGCAGCGGCTTGGCGACCCTGGTCAGGCTGACACGGTGCCGCGCGGCCAGCGCCGACACGCTGCTGATCCCCGGGATCACCTCATAGTCGAACGGCTCCCCGCCCCTGGCCAGGACGTCCTCGACGATGGCGATCGTGCTGTCGTACAGGGCGGGGTCGCCCCAGACGAGGAACGCGCCGATGCCGTCCTCGGGCACCTCGTCGGCGATGAGCCGCGCGTAGACGTCGGCCCGGCGGGCCCGCCAGTCGGCCACCGCCTCCACGTAGGCGCCGCTCGTCCGGTCACGTTCCGGGTCGCGTGCCTCCACCATCCGGTACGGCTCCCGCGCGTGGGCCGCGACCAGCTCGCGCCGCAGCCGCACCAGACCGTCCTTCTCTGCGCCCTTGTCGAGCAGGAAGAACACGTCCGCCGACGCGATCGCCGCGGCGGCCTGGAAGGTGAGGTGGGCTGGGTCCCCGGCGCCGATGCCGATGATGAGGACTCGCTTCATAGGTCACGAGTATGGACCACGGCTTGACGTACTTATGCAGACGGTGCACGCTCTAGAGGACAAAAGCAGACAGAGGCGACGGTGTGCAGGAACCTGGTGCGATTCCAGGACGGTCCCGCCACTGTGACCGGGGAGTGTCCCCGCTTGTGACCACGGCCGAGACGGCTGGAAGGTCGGGTGACACGATGACCCGGGAGTCAGGACACTGACCCGTTGTCCTCCATCACCGGGGCGAGCGACCCCGTGAGGAGAAAGTCACATGGCTCAGCCGGCCATTCCCGTTTCCCGGCCCCTGCCGGTCACCATCCCCGTACGCGAGATCCTTCCTTGGGCGATCTTCGCCGCCGTGGTCGGGCTCATCCTGGTCTACTTCGTCGGCGCTGAGCAGGGCGCCACCCACCTCATCAGCGGGCACACCGTGCACGAGTTCGTGCACGACGGCCGCCACCTCCTCGGCTTCCCCTGCCACTGAGGCCCGCCCGATGCCCACCATGCGCTCCCTGCTGGTGCGCGGCATGCTCGTCGGCCTCGTGGCCGCGCTGCTCGCGTACGTCGTGGCCTGGTTCGCCGGCGAACCCCAGGTCGCCGCTGCCATCTCCCTCGAGGAGGCCAAGGCCGCCGCGGCCGGGGAGGCAGCCGAGCCCGAACTCGTCAGCCGGACCGTCCAGGAGACCATCGGCCTCTTGACCGCCCTGCTCATCTACGGCGCCGCACTCGGCGGCTTCTTCTCCATCGCGTACGCCTTCGCCCACGGCCGCCTCGGCGCCCTCGGCGCCCGCGCCACGGCCCTCGTCGTCGCGGCCGCCGGGTTCGTCATCGTGTACGTGACCCCCATCCTGAAGTACCCGCCCAATCCCCCGGCCGTCGGCAACCCCGACACCATCGGTCGCCGGACCACGCTGTACTTCACGATGATCCTGATCGCGCTGCTGGCCGCCGCGGTCGCGACGTACGCGGCCCGCGCCCTGTCGCCCCGGTTGGGCGGCTGGAACGCGACCCTCGCGGGCATCGTCGTCTACGCCGTCCTCGTAGGCGTCTCGTACGCCTTGCTGCCCCAGATCAACGAGATCCCCGGCGACTTCCCCGCCGACACCCTCTGGTGGTTCAGGGTGTCGTCGTTCGGCGTCCAGTTCGTCCTGTGGGCCGCAATCGGACTGCTGTTCGGCGGCCTCACCGAGCGTTCCCTGCGCCAGGGTGTTCGCACCGAGGCGCGACTGCATCCGGCCGGAACAGCCTGACTCCCCTCGATCTCATGTGCCCGAGGTTCCTCGGCTAACAGCGGAGGGCCTCCAGGAGAGTGGTGAGGGCCGGGCCGAGCGGGGCGTCGAAGGTCATCAGCGCCTCACCGTCGCCCCGGGTCGGCCCCTGGTTGATGATCGCGACGGGGATCGCGTGGGCGGCGGCGCGCCGGACGAACCGGTATCCAGACATGACGGTCAACGAGGATCCCAGGACGAGCAACAGCCCGGCCCGCTCGGTCAGCGCGTAGCACTCCTCGACCCGTGACGGCGGCACGTTCTCGCCGAAGAACACCACGTCGGGCTTGAGCACGCCGCCGCAGCCCTCGCAGTCCACCGTGCGGAACGTCTCGATCTCGTCGGCGGCCAGGACGGCGTCGCCGTCCGGGTTGATCATCACCGAGCGGGCCTGCCAGCCGGGGTTGGCCGTGCGCAGCCGCCGGTCGAGCGCGTGCCGCGAGGTGCGGAGGCCACAGGCCAGGCAGCGCACCCGGTGCAGGCTGCCGTGCAGTTCGACGACCCCGTGCGCGCCCGCCCCCTGGTGCAGGCCGTCCACGTTCTGGGTGATGATCCCGGCCACCAGGCCGCGACGCTGCAGTTCGGCGACCGCGCGGTGCCCGGCGTTGGGCGCGGCGTCCACGATGTGACGCCACCCCAGGTGGCTGCGCGCCCAGTAGCGCCTGCGGGCGGCGACGCTGCTCACGAAGGTGTGGTAGGTCATCGGCTCTGCTTTGCGCCTGCGGCCGGTCTCCCCGCGGTAGTCCGGGATCCCGGACTCGGTCGACAGGCCGGCCCCGCTGAGGATCACCACCTCGCCGTCGGCCACGAGATCGGCCAGCATGCCCCACCGCTCGGCGGTCCCCGCGTCGCGCACCACAGTCACGCATCCATGGTGCCCGACGCGACGCACATGTCAGCCCCGCCCCTCCCCCACCCGTACGTCGAAGATGACCTCGACCTCGTCACGCAGCTTGAGCGCACCGAAGAACGCGGAGTAGGGACGGATGCCCCACTCGGACTGCACGACGGTCGCCCGTCCGCGCGCCCGCCCGTCCGCGAGCGCGCCGTCCACCGTGACCGGCCGGGTGACGTCCGCGATCGTCAGGTCGCCCTCGACGCGGAACGCCTCGGGGTCGCCCTCGACCCGGGTCGACCGGAACGTGACCAGCGGGTGCTGATCCGCCTTGAGGACCTTGTCGCGCATGTTCTTCTCGATCTCGACGCGGTCGGAGTCGGTGAGCGGCTTGACCCCGCCCGTGCCCTCCCGGACCCGCATCGAGGCCACCTCGGCCTCCACCGTCACCCGGCAGCCCGCGGGGTCGTCCGGCGTCACCACCGCCTCGCCCCGCCACCGGGTGACCTCGATCGTCAGATCGTGCCCGGCCTTGGCGCCCAGCCCGGTGCGGCCGGTGAGGACCAGGAGCCGGCCCGACCTCGGCCCCAACTCGTACGTGCCCGCCTCGACGTCCATTTCGTGGGCATTCCCGCAGAACGGGCCATAGATGTCGGCGCCGGATGACATCGTGGTGATCCAATCGCCCGGAAGGAGAAGGATCATGAGTGAGCAGGCGACGTTCACTGTGCGGCCCGTCGGCGTCGTGCGGTCCATCCTGACCGATCGCACCGAGGCTCCGCGGCAGGGGCGCGAGGGGGCGCCGGACGCGTGGCTGGAGATCGAGACGGCCGTCGCGGAGGCGCTCGACGGGATGACCGCGGGCGACGAGGTGCTGGTCCTCACCTGGTTCCACGAGGCCGACCGCGAAACCCTGCGGGTGCACCCGCGGGGGGAGATGAGCAACCCGTTGACCGGCGTATTCGCCACCCGCTCCCCGGACCGTCCCAACCCGATCGGCCTGCACCGGGTCACGGTCCTGGAGGCCGACCCGGTGCGGGGCCTGCGCGTACATCCAATTGAGGCCATCGATGGCACTCCTGTGCTCGACATCAAGCCCGTGCTGGATGCGGTCGAGCGATGACAAACCCTGCGAGCTCCTTTACATCGTAGATTTCAACCCCCGGGCTCTGATGGGGTTGTGGTAGGTGAAGGCCCAGCGGTCGGTGCCGGTCTTGTGGCGGGTGTAGCGGTCGGGGTGGCGGTAGCGGTCGCGGTTGTGGAACTGGCAGGCGGGTCCGAGTAGCTTCAGGTCGGTCAGGCCGCCGGTGCTCCAGTTGTCGGCGTGGTCGATCTGGCACTTGGTGGCGGTGAGTGGGCAGCCGTCGATCCAGCAGGTGGCGTAGCGGGCGAAGACGGCCCGTCGTTGGGCGGGGGTGGCCAGGCGGACCTTGCGGCCCATGTCGAGCACCTGCCCGTCGGCGTCCATCACCAGGCGCACCAGGGTGGAGGTGCGGGCCAGTCGGTGCACGCCGGAGACCGGCAGCATCTGCCCGGTCGCCAGCAACAACCCCGGCGCCGCCCCGGGCAGCGCTCCTGGCATCGTCCCTGGCGCTGTTCCCGGTGTCCCCGGCGCTCCGCACGAGCACCGCGCTCTACCGCCGCACCCGCACGCGCCCTGGCCATCCGCCGCGTCCTGCTGAGCCCGGCCCTGCTCATCGCCGCCCTGCTCATCACCGCCCTGCTCATCGCGGTCCGGCTCATGGCGGTCCGGCTCATGGCGGCGCTGCCCACAGCTCACCTCGCCGTGGTCCTCGCACGTGCCCTGCCCATGCCGGCAGTCCCCCGCAGGCTGATGCCCGGCGTGGGCGTGATGTCCAGGTGGGCCCTCGGGAGGAGGATCCGGCTGCGCTGCGTGCGTATGCGCTGTGTGTGCTTGTGCTGTGTGCGGATGCCCGCTGCCGCCGCGCGCCAGCCATGCTGAAGCGTGCCCGGCGGGCGTTGCTCCAGTGCTGGCCGAGGCGCGGTCGCAGTCCTCGCCCTCTGCGGGCACGGTGTCGCCGCCCTCGGCAGAGACGCTGCTCGCGGTGTCGCGCCGCTCACGCTCACAGGCCCCGCGCTGACGGGTCCCATGCTCGCTGGCCCGCTGCTCGCGAGCCCCGTGCTCACCGGCTTCGGGGTCGCGAGGCTCCTCGGCGCGGGGGCCGGTGCTGGCACGGTCGGCGCTCTCGGCAGCGTCCGCGGCTGCATCTGAACCGGCATCTACCTCGGTGTCGGCCGAGGCGTCGCCAGTGGCGCCCATCTCGCCGGGGGCGCTGGTGTTGTCGGCGTCGCCGGGGTCGGTGTCTTCGGCGCTTCCGGTGTCGCCCATCGCGCCGGGGTCGTCGGCGCTTCTGGCGTCGCTGGGGGCGCCGGTGTCCTTGGTGCCGTTCGCGTCGGCAGGCTGGTCGGTGACGGGGTCGGCAGGGAGGGACTCGGCGTTGACCAACACCAGGAGCTCAGTGGCGATCTTCTCCTCCAGGAACGCAATGAACGCATCCGCGTTACGCACCCGCAGCGGCCGGTCATCCCCCTCAGCCTTCGGCTTGGCATAGGCGTCCAACAACGTGCGCAACCGGGCGGCGGCCTCACGCGGCAGATAGAACTCCCCTTCCAGCCCACCGCCCCCGGTCGGGCGGACCCGCAGGAAACGCCGCGCGTAATCGGCCTGCTCATCACGGTCCTCCCCATCAGGGTTCAGCACCGCGCGGAGGTAGCGGCCGGCCTTGGCCACCTCCGCCGCCCCCGCCTTACCCGCCAGCTCCAGCAAAATCGGCTCAGCCAGCCCGGCCTGCTCGTCGCTCAACTGCGCGGTGGCGGTACAGATCGCCTCCACCACCCCCGCCGCCAAGCCACCGGCGGCGAACCTCTCCCGCACCCGCGGCAGGCGCGCCAACTCCACAGCCAAGGTCAGCAGACGGCCCGCACCGGGCACGCTCATCCCCCCGGCGGTACGCAACCAACTGCGGGTCGAGGCATGCCCATGCTGCCTGGCCTGCCCCGCACGATGCACCCGCCCCACCCGGTCCGCCAACGCGCACGTGATCCGATCCCGCGCGAACATCAGGTCCTCAGCCTCGGCCAGGCAGACGTCCACATCATCAGGAAGCGGCGTCAGCGCCAACGCCTGCGCCGACTCACGAACAGAACCCACCAACACCCACGACGAGCGGCCTCTGTCCCGACCGGCACCACCACCGGCATTCCCGGCACCGGCGGCGCGGACGCGATCGGAACCGGCACTGCCGACACCACCACTTCTGGCCTGGTCGCCGGCGGCCTTGCCGCCGGTGGTGCCGTCGGCTGCGTCGTCCCGGGCCGCGTCGCTTGCCACCATGCCGTTTGCGAATCCATCAGGGCAATCGTCACGAGCGAGCGAGCCCTCCGACGACCACAACGGCGAATCGGCGATCAACCGATCCCACCAGCAGTCATCAGCAACATTCGAATGCTGATGGTGGCCAGGATCCAAGTTGAACAGATCCATCACACCTCCATCAATCAATTCGAATGCCTGTACCAATCCTTCCATCGCCTGACTAGCTGGAGCAACTACCGGAGACGATTAGCTGGAGTTACAGGCAAAGCCCGCAACTCCAGACGCCTTTACGTTGTAGATTCGACACTGTTTTGCCCGATAAATGCAGGAATGGGTTATGCAATCGAGACGGTCGCCACGCTGAACCGGGGGCGCCCTTGACTTCGCGGTCACATGCGGACCCTCAGCGCTCGCCCCCGCCTGGCCGTACGACCGCGACGGGGCAGTGAGCGCGGTGTAGCACGGCATGGCTGACCGAGCCGATCAGCGCGCCGCGCACGCCGCCCAGTCCCCGGGACCCGACGACCACGAGGTCGGCGACGAGCGAGGCGTCGGCCAGCGCCGGGACCGGGTGGCCGCAGACCGCCGACTCGACGAGCGGGACGTCCGGATGCTTGTCGCGCCACTGCGCGAGCCGCAGCCGCGCCGCCCGGCACTCGTTGTCGAATATCTCCTCGAGCGCCGTTCCGTAGCCGACCGCGAAGGACGAGAACATCGGCATCTCCCAGGCGTACACCACGTGCACCCGCCCGCGCCGCGCCCGGGCCTCCTCGAAGGCGAACTCCAGGGCCGCCTCCGAATGGGGTGACCCGTCGAAGCCGACGACGACCTCGTGGTACTCGTCCCGGTGCGGTTTGCGCACCACCACGACCGGGACCTCCGCGTGACCGGCCAGGCCGAGGCCGACGGACCCGAGGACCAGGCCGGAGAAACCGCCCATCCCCCGGCTGCCGACCACGAGGGCGTCGGCGCCGGCCGACCCGGCGCGCAGGGTCTCGACGACCGTCCCCTCGGCGAGCTCCGTGGTCACCTCCAGGCCGGGGGCGATCTCGCGGGCGCGGGCGGCTGCCGCCGCGAGCACGCCCTCGCAGAACTCGCTGTAGGACTGGGCGAAGCCCTCGACGGCGTGGAACGGGTACTCGTGCGCCCACGGCTCACGCACGTGGACGATCCTCAGGGCGGCTCCCCGGCGCCGCGCGTCGTCCGCCGCCCACTCCAGCGCCGCCGTCGCTGGCTTCGATCCGTCGACGGCGACGACGATCTGTCCGGCCATGTACTTCTCCTCCTGTGCCAAGCGGTTCGCGGACGCGCGGGGGTTGGTGCTCCCGGGCCACCATCGCACCGTGTCCGCTGCCCACGGCGCAGCAGACCAAAGTCCTTTAGCACCGGGACTTCCGGCCGCCCGGCGCGCCCGGGCCCGGCGTGGGAGGACGGATCGGCGGCGGGACCTTCGGCCCTGCCGACGGGCCCGGCCCGGGGATGGGATGGAAGTCTCGGGCCGCTCCCCCGACAGAGAAGCGGGCCCCCGCGACCGGAAGGGAGGCCGCCATGCACATGAAGGTGCAGGACATCATGACCACGGACGTCGCGTCCGTCCACGCCGGCACGCCGTTCAGGGACATCGCCGAAATGCTGATCGCCCGCGCCGTGGGCGCCGTTCCCGTCGTGGACGGCGACGGCCGCGTGCTCGGCGTCGTGTCCGAGGCCGACCTGCTGCACAAGGAGGAGTTCAGGGAGCAGTACTACCGCGAGGGCTACCGGCCGCCGCTGCGCGCGCGGCTGCGCGCCCGCCTCGGCCTGGAGGGCGGGGCGCGCACCAAGGCGGCCGGTGAGACGGCCGCCGACCTGATGACCTCCCCCGCCGTCACCGTCACCGCCGGCACGACCACGGTCGCCGCGGCCCGCCTGATGGACGAGCACGGGGTCAAGCGGCTGCCCGTCGTGGACGTCGAGGGCCGGCTGCGGGGGGTCGTCAGCCGCCACGACCTGCTCAAGACGTTCGTACGCGCCGACGGCGAGATCGAGCGCGAGGTGCGCGTGGAGATCCTCGGCCGGAGCCTGTGGGCCGACACCTCCAAGGTGTGCGTCCACGTCCATCAGGGCGTGGTGACACTCACCGGCCAGCTGGACCGGCACAGCGCCGCGCGGATCGCCGTACGGATGACGCGCCGGGTCAGCGGAGTCGTCGACGTCGTGGACGAACTGCGGTGGAAGGAGGACGACGCCCCCACGTGGAGCGGCAGGTGAACGCGCGGCGTGGCGGCGCGGCGGTCAGTGCCTCGACAGCGTGATCACGTTCCAGGAGACCGGCGGCAGCACGATCCGGAGTGGATCGCTCCGGTGGCTCGTGTTGGGGCGGGGCGCCACCCGCGCGGGGTCGTCGGCGGTGTTGCGGGCGTAGACGTCCTCGTGCGTGAGCGTGGTCGCCTCGGCGATCCCCACGGCGCCTCCAACCGCACCGAGCGCCCGCATGTCAAGCTCCAGCTCCACGGGTTCGCGCGCCGACCTGTTCACCACGAACAGCGTCGTGTCCGTCTCGTCGTGGGTGGCGACCGCGTGGAGCACCGGCACCTCGGCGAACTCAGCTGTCTCGTACGACGGGCAGACGGGCTCGACCCGTACGACGTCGCCCCTGGCGTACCGCGCCGCCTGCGCGAACGGGTGGAAGGTCGTCTGCCGCCAGGCCCGGCCGCCCGGCTCGGTCATGATGGGCGCGATCACGTTCACGAGCTGGGCCAGGCAGGCCGCCGCAACCCGGTCGCTGTGCCGCAGCAGCGTGATGAGCAGGCTGCCGAACGCCACGGCGTCGGCGAGGTGGTAGTGGTCCTCCAAAAGCGGCGGCGCGACCGGCCAGTCCTGCCGAGGCGCCGCCGCCTGGACGCGGCTCATGTACCAGACGTTCCACTCGTCGAAGGAGACGGAGATCTTCTTGCGGGAGCCGAGCCTGGCCCCCACCTGGTCGGCCGTGGAGACGACCGTGGAGATGAAGTGCTCCATGTCGGTGGCGCAGGCCAGGAAACCGCCGAGGTCGCCGTCCTTCTCCTCGTAGTAGGCGTGGCAGGAGATGTGGTCGACGAGGTCGTAGGTCTCCTCGAGCACGGTCGCCTCCCACGCGCCGAAGGTCGGCATGGAGGAGCCGGAGCTGCCGCAGGCCACCAGTTCGAGACCGGGGTCGACCATGCGCATGGCCCGGGCGGTCTCGGCGGCGAGCCTGCCGTACTCGCGGGCGGTCTTGTGCCCGATCTGCCAGGGGCCGTCCATCTCGTTGCCCAGGCACCACATACGGATGTCGTGCGGCTCCTTGGCCCCGTTGGCGACCCGCAGGTCCGACAGCGCGGTGCCGGACGGGATGTTGCAGTATTCGAGCAGGTCGACGGCCTCCTGGACGCCGCGCGTGCCGAGGTTGACCGCCATCATCGGCTCCAGGCCGGCCAGGCGGGTCCACCGGACGAACTCGTCGATCCCGATCTCGTTGGTCTCGGTGCTATGCCAGGCGAGGTCGAGCCGCCGGGGCCGCCGCTTGCGCGGGCCGACGCCGTCCTCCCAGCGGTAGCCGGAGACGAAGTTGCCGCCGGGGTAGCGCACGGTGGTCACGCCGAGCTCGCGGGTGAGCGCGAGCACATCGCCGCGGAACCCCTCCTCGCCGGCCGTGGGGTGGCCCGGCTCGTAGACGCCGGTGTAGACGCAGCGGCCGAGGTGCTCGACGAACGTGCCGAACGTGCGGCGCCGTACGGGAGCCACCCGGTTGGCGGGATCTATGGTCAGCTGTGCCTGGAGCACGAGGGCATCTCCTTCACCGGGCAGGGGGCTCGCGGGCCGATTGTTAGCGTTCGCATCGCCCCAGGTCAAGGTCTCCATCCATTTGCCCAGGTCGCATCCAGGGGCGAGAAACTCTGGACTCACAACTATTGACAGCCACGCTGTGATCGCTAACAGTTCTGACAACTGTCCGCAACAACCAGTGTCCTGACCTCGGGGGATGACAGCCGGAGGAAAGCACGCATGAGATTACGCGGAGGCGCCCTGCTGCTGGCCGGCCTGCTGGCGGCGGCGTGCGGCGGCGGTGGCGGTGGCGGGGGCGGTGGCGGTGGCGGAGAAGACGGAAAGAACACGCAGAACCCGGCGGCCGGGCCGGTGCACGTCAAGGTGTGGGCCTGGTATCCGGAGTTCAAGGACGTGGTGGCCCACTTCAACGCCACCCACAAGGACGTGCAGGTCGACTGGGTCCAGGCCGGCATCGGCCAGGACGAGTACACCAAGCTCAAGACGGCGCTCAAGGCGGGCTCCGGGGCCCCCGACGTCGTAATGCTGGAGTTCCAGGAACTCCCGACCATCATGCTGACCAAGCATCTGCTCGACATCGGCCCGTACGGCGCCGGCTCCGTGAAGGGCGACTACGCCGAGTGGGCGTGGAAGCAGGTCAGCGACGGGGACAAGGTCTACGCGATCCCGGTGGACGGCGGCCCGATGGCCATGCTCTACCGCAAGGACGTCTTCGACAAGTACAAGCTGCCGATCCCCAAGACCTGGGACGAGTACCGGCAGGTCGCGGAGAAGCTCAAGCAGGCGGCGCCGGACAGGTTCATCAGCGCCTTCGGCATCAGCCCCGACGCCGCGGGCTGGCTGCAGGGCCTGTTCTGGCAGGCCGGCTCGCGCCCGTACACGTACTCCTACTCCAAACTCCCCAACGTCGGCGTCACCCTCAATGACCCGAACGCGAAGAAGGTGATGGAGTACTGGGGCGGCATGGTCCGCGACAAGCTGGCCGACCCCACCTCCACCGGCGGCACCGACTTCTACAACGGGCTCGGATCCGGCAAGTACGCCACCTACCTGGCCGCCGGATGGGGTCCCGGCTACCTGTCCGGCATCGCGAAGCAGACCGCGGGCAAGTGGCGCGCCGCTCCCCTGCCGCAGTGGACCGCCGGGGCGAACGACCACGGCGACTGGGGCGGATCCACCTTCGCGGTCACCGACCAGACCAAGCATCCCAAGGAGGCCGCCAAGGTCGCCATGGAGCTCTTCGGCACCGACAAGGAGGCCTGGAAGATCGGCATCGACAAGGCCTTCCTGTTCCCGACCGTGAACCCGATCCTCCACTGGGACTACTTCCTCAACAAGGAGTACGAGTTCTTCGGTGGCCAGAAGGTCAACGAGATCTTCGTGCCGACCTCCGACGCGCTCGGCCGGTTCGACTGGAGCCCGTTCCAGGACTACGCGTACAACACGCTCACCGAGCAGGTCGGCGCGGCGGTCAAGGGGACGGTCTCCTGGAGCGGGGCGCTCGACCAGCTCCACGCCAAGGTGACCACGTACGCGCAGCAGCAGGGGTTCACGGTCGCCCCCTCGGCGCAGCAGTGATCGCCCCACCCCGGCGGCGTCTCGTGGGCCTGCTGTTCGTCGCCCCCTTCGCCGTCGTCATGGTCACCTTCCTGGTGGTGCCGCTCGCGTACTCCCTGTGGCTCAGCCTGCACCGCACCACGCTCGTGCAGGGCGAGTACTTCAGCGGCCTGGAGAACTACGTCAGGGCGTTCACCGATCCCGAGTTCCTCACCGGCGTGCGCCGCGTCGCGTTGTTCGGCCTGGTGCAGATCCCCGTCATGCTCGGCCTGGCGCTGGCCGGCGCGCTGGTCCTGGACGTGGTGGCCAGCCGCCTCGCCCGCGCCTTCCGGCTCACGCTGTTCATGCCGTACGCCGTGCCCGCGGTGATCGGGACGCTGATGTGGGGGTTCCTCTACAGTCCCGGCTTCGGGGTGGTCCGGGGGGTCGACCTGTTCACCGACAACTGGATCATGCTCGCCCTGGGCAACATCGTCACCTGGCAGTGGACCGGCTACAACATGATCGTCCTGTACGCCGCGCTGCAGGGGCTGCCGAGAGAGGTGTACGAGGCCGCGGCCGTCGACGGGGCGGGCCAGTGGCGGGTCGCCTGGCGGGTCAAGGTGCCGATGATCGGCTCGGCGCTGGTGCTCACCACCGTCTTCGCCATCATCGGCACGCTCCAGTTCTTCACCGAGGTCCAGACGCTGCGGCCCATCGCGTCCAAGGCGATCTCCTCGGGGTTCACGCCCAACCTGTACGCCTACAACATGGCGTTCCAGTACTCGGAGTTCGAGTACTCCGCCGCGATCTCCTTCGCGCTGGGCGCCGTGGTCTTCGTCGGCTCCTACGTGTTCCTCTTCCTCACCCGCAGGAAGGGAGGTCCGATGTGAGCAGGGCCGGGATCCGCCTGTTCATGGTCGCCCTGATCGTCTACTTCTTCATCCCGTTCTGGTGGCTCCTGGTGTCCTCCACCAAGAGCACCGAGGCGCTGTTCGGCTCGGCGGCGTTCTGGTTCTCCTCACCCGGCTCGGTGGTCGACAACCTGGGCGGGCTGTTCGGCCGGCAGGACCACGCGTACCTGCACTGGATGGGCAACTCGGTGCTGTACTCGGCCGCGGGCGGCGTCGGCGCCACCGCCATCGCCACGCTGGCCGGGTACGCGTTCGCCGTCTTCTCCTTCCCCGGCCGCCGCCTGCTCTTCTCGGCCCTGCTCGGCATGATCATGGTCCCGTCGACGGCCCTGGTCATCCCGACGTACCTGCTGCTCAGCAAGGCCCAGCTCACCGACACGATCTGGGCAGTCATCCTGCCCTCGCTGCTCAACCCCTTCGGCGTCTACCTCGTGCGGGTGTACGTACAGCAGTCCCTGCCGGCCGAGCTGCTCGAGGCAGCCAGGATCGACGGCGCGGGCGAGATCAGGACGTTCACCAGGATCGCACTGCCCGTCATCAGGCCGGCGCTGGTCACCGTGCTGCTGTTCTCCACGGTCGCGACCTGGAACAACTTCTTCCTGCCGCTGGTCATGCTGAGCGACGACAAGCTCTACCCGCTGACGGTGGGGCTCCAGTCGTGGCTCCAGGCGGCCACCATCCAGAGCGGCAACCAGGTGCTCTTCAACCTCATCATCATCGGCTCGCTGGTGTCGATCCTGCCGTTGATCGTCACCTTCCTGATGCTGCAGCGCTACTGGAGGGGAGGTCTCACGCTCGGATCGCTCCGATGACGGCCGCCCGGCCGTTTCTTGATCTCCCGGTGACCTTGGCAATACCATGCCCCGCTGACGATGCAGACGATCTCGGGGGGTTGGACGATGAGGATCACGACTGCTCTGTTTGCGGCGGCGGCCGTCCTCGCCGCCGGTGCCACGGTGGGCGCCGCACCCGTGGCGGCGTCCGGAGTGAGCGCGCTGCCGCGCTGCCCGCTGATGTTCGGGCACGGGGGTTACCCCGAGGGCGCGAACGGCTGGGCGAAGGACCAGATGCGCCAGCCCAACAACGTGCGGGGGCTCGACGCCCAGAAGTCCTGGGGAGCCGACGGCGTCGAGGCCGACGTACAGGTCACCAAGGAGGGGACCAAGGCCGTGCTGTGGCACAACAGCACCACCCACGGCCTGACCGGCAAGCAGCAGAAGCTCACCGACATCTGGTGGACGTACGGCGAGGGGAACCTGGCCGGCCGTCGCATCATCCGGGGCCCGTACCAGGGCGAGCGCGTCTACTCGCTGCGGCAGTGGCTGGACCACGCGCGCTCCCTGGGACTGGTCGCGCTCCTGGAGATCAAGCCCGAGACCAAGCCCGTCCTCGCGAATCCCAAGTTCGCGGCGCAGGGATGGAAGGAGATCTCCGACCCGATCAGGGAACGCCAGGGAAAGCAGCGGATCATGGTCTACTCCAACGACCCCTGGATCCAGAGCGAGCTGGCCAAGCGTCACCCCGCCCTGCTGAAGGGATCCGCCGGCCGGTGGACCGACAGCGTCCACTGGACCGAGCCGGTTCCCTCGTGGAAGGGCAACGTGTCCCAGTGGCAGGCCGTGCTCAACCAGTCCCCGAGCAGCGTCATGACCAACTACCCCAAGGAATACCGCGCCTGGCTGCGGGGCAAGTGCCGCTAGGGAATGTCTGACATCCAGCCGGGCATGCTCTCAGTCAAGGAACCTCTCCGGGCGGGAGCGAGCATCGTGTCTGGCGCATTGCCGTGTGGCGGAGGGACGGTCGTCGGTGGCCGGCGGTCGCGCTCCGCGAGGCGCCGGTGGGCGCCCGCTGTGCTGGCCGCGCTCGGCCTGCTGGCGGGCGCGTGCGGAACCGGCCCGGGGGCCGTCCAGCAGAGCGGCCCAGGGACCGTCCAGCAGAGCGGGACGGCGGCCACCACCCCCACCCCCTCCGCGGGCTCCCTGGTGGCGGGCCACTACCAGCCGCTGTGGCCCTTCGCCGACGAGAAACAGGTGCGGGACTGGCAGGAGAGCTACCGCTCGGGTGGCCACCAGCCCTGGCACCTGGACGCGGAACAGACCGCGCTCTCCTTCACCCGGGGATTCCTGGGCTTCACCAACGTCGACCAGGTGGTCAAGCGTACGGTGACCGGCGCGGACGCCCGCGTCTCCGTCGGCATCCGGGGCGAGGGCGGTGGACGGCCCGGCATCGCCGCCGTCATCCACCTGGTCAGGTTCGGCAGCGGGACGGACGCGCCGTGGGAGGTGGTGGGCACCGACGACACCACCTTCTCCCTCACCACTCCCCGCTATGGCGCCCTCGTGTCCTCGCCCGTCAAGGTGGGCGGCAGGATCACGGGAGTGGACGAGAGCATCCGGGTGCGCGTGCGCGCGACCGGGAGCGCCGGTCCCCTCGGCGAGCGCTGCTGCGTCTCGGCCGGAGGGGACGACGCCCCCTGGTCCACCACCGTGTCCTTCCGCGCGGCCCCGGGCCGGACGCTCACCCTCGTCGCGAGCACCGGCGGCCACGTGGCGGAGGTCGAGCGCTTCACCGTCACCGGCGTCCGGGTCGCGCGGTAGGTCTACTTCGCGCGGACGTAGCTGCAGCCCGTCTCGAGGTCAGTGGCCCCGGCGGATCCACTCGTCGAGGTGCGGCAGCTCGGCACCGATCGTCGTGCTGTCGCCGTGCCCGGTGTGGACGACGGTCTCGGGCGGCAGGGTGAGCAGGCGGTCGCGGATCGAGTCGACGATCACGCCGAAGTCGGAGAACGAGCGCCCGGTCGCACCGGGACCGCCCTGGAACAGGGTGTCGCCGGTGAAGACGACGCCCAGGTCGGGCGCGTGGAAGCAGCAGGCACCGGGAGCGTGCCCGGGAGTGTGGAGCACTTCGAGGCGGGTTCCGGCGACCTCGATGACCTGCCCGTCGGACAGCGTGCCGCCGGGCTCGCGGCCGGGGTGGGTGAGCCGCCAGACCGGCAGGTCGGCCGGGTGCAGCAGGACGGGCGCCCCGGTGGCCTCCGACAGTTCAGGCGCCACCCTTACATGGTCGTCGTGGGCGTGGGTGGCGAGGATGGCCACGACGCGCCGGCCCGCGATCACGTCCGTGATCGCCTTGACGTCGTGCGGGGCGTCGAGCACCACGCACTCGGCGTCGTCGCCGAGCACCCACACGTTGTTGTCGACGTCGAAGGTCTGGCCGTCCAGGCTGAAGGTGCCCGACGTGACGGCATGGTCGATACGGGCACTCACTTGAAGATCACCACCGTGCGGAACATGCCCTTATTCTGCACGCGGTCTCCCCAAAGTCACGACCGGGGGTCACGGCCCCTGCCGCTGGTCCTCGGCTGTCCTGGAGGGCTTGGGCGGCAGCACCGGCTCCAGGCGGAACATCCCGGCCGACACCTCCTCGTGCCGGGGCGTGGCCCCCCGTCTGCCCGAGACCGCCACGAGCACGTCGGTCACGGTGACGAGACCCTGCAGGGCGCCGGAGGACCCGATGACCGGGACGACGTCCACCCCCGACTCCAGCATCACGGTCGCCACGGCGGGGAGCGACGCGTCGGGCGGCACGTGCGGGCACCTGCGCCCGGACAGCAACTGCCGCACCTGGCTGCTCGACTGCTCCGCCGGCCCGCCGGACCAGTGGGCCGCGATGTCCTCTCGCGTGAGCACGCCGATGATGCGGGAGCTCGAGTCCACCACGGGCAGGTGATGCATCGACCCGCGGCGCATGAGTTCCCAGGCCATGAGCGGCGACTCGTCCGGCTTCACGGTCACGAGCACCCTGCTCATCACGTCGGCGGCGGTCATGGCTTCTACGGTCATCGTTCCTCCCCGCGGGCGGCACGCCCTGCAGTGGGCACACGCGCTGCGCCACCTCCATCCGACCACCCCGGGCGCGGGCGCCGCACGGGCCCAAAGACCCGACAGCCGGGGACCTCCGGCACCTGCCCGTACGGCCCGGGCGGCGGTGCAATGACCACAACGGCGACAGACGCGCGGGAGGTGGGCCATGCTGGCCGGTGAGGTCATGAGCAGCCCGGCGATCACGTTGCGCCGCGACGACTCCGTGCGGCGGGCGATCCAGGTGCTGTACGACCACGACATCACGGCCGCCCCCGTGCTCGGGGAGCACGGGGAACTGGTCGGGATGGTCAGCGAGATCGACCTGCTGTGCGGCGCGTTCGCGCCGGGCGCCTCGGCGCCCCGGGCCGTGGGAGACGTCATGTCGCGCCAGGTGAGCACGGTCGAGGACACCACGGACGCACGGGTGCTGACGGACCTCATGATCGCGAAGAGGGTCAAGAGCGTGCCCGTGCTGCGCGACGAGCGGGTCGTCGGGATGGTCAGCCGCCGCGACCTCATGGCGCTGCTGGCCAGGTCGGACGACGAACTGCGCGAGGCCGTCCTGGCCGCCCTGCGCGAACGCTACCCCTCCGAGGAGTCCTGGGAGGTGCTCGTGCGCGACGGCGAGATCGACCTGCAGGGTCCCGAGGGTCAGGGCCCCGGGCACGTGGCCGACCTGCTGGCGCGGACGGTCCCGGGAGTGCGGCCGGCCCGCCTTCTCCGGTGACTCACCGCTGACTCACCGCTGACTCACCGCTGACTTACCGCCCTGCCGCTCCCGCTCACGACCGGGCCCCCTTCACCACGGCGACCGGGCAGTGCGCGTGGGCGAGCACGGCGCGGCTCACCGAGCCGAGCACGGCCGCGGTGAAGGCGTTGCGGCCGTGGGAGCCGACGACGAGCAGGACGGCCCGGGACGACGCCTCCAGGAGCGCGGAGACCGGATGGGCGCGGACCATGTCCAGCTCGGTCTTGACGTCGGCGTACCCGCCCTGCCATGGCTGCAGCTCCCCGCGCGCGTAGTCCTCCGCGGCCTTCCGCATGTGGTCCAGGTCCATGGCGATCGCGGGCCCGTACGGCACCGGCGGCTCCCAGGCGCAGACGATCCGCATCCGCAGACCGCGCAGCCGCGCCTCCTCGAACGCGTACGCCAAGGCGGGCCCGGACTCCTCCGAGCAGTCGAACCCCACCACGATCTCCGCCCTCGCCTCCGGGGGCGCCGGCCGTACGACGACGACCGGCACGGACACGTGCCCGGCGACGTGGTTGCCCACCGACCCGAGCAGCATGCCGGGGAAGCCGCCCGCGCCGTGGCTGCCGAGCACCACCTCGGCGGCGCGGGCGGCCTGGTCGCGCAGGACGCGGCCGGGACGTCCCTCGGCCAGCTCCGTCGTCACGTCGAGGCCGGGCCGCCGGTCCCGGGCGACCCGCTCGGCGTGGTCGAGGATCTGCCGCCCGGAGGGCGCCACATTGTCATAGCTGTCGGGGATCGGATAGCGCGGTGCGTCGTACGGCAGGTGTTCGACGGCGTGGACCACCCGCAGGGGCAGGCCGCGCAGGCCGGCGTGGTCGGCCGCCCACTCCACCGCCTCGGTCGCCCTGGTGGACCCGTCGGTGCCGACGACAACCGGATCGACGACCGGGTCGACGACCGGATCACTGAACGGCTCGGTCATGGCGTGATGCCTCCTCACGGCGTCTCACGATGTCGGCGGCAGCGGGACGCTCCAGCACAGGCGGGTTCCCCCGGCGGCGCGGGCCTCGGCGGCGCACGACCCGCCCAGGCTCTCCGCGCGGTCGCGCAGGTTGCGCAGGCCGCTGCGGCGTACACGCGCCGGGATGCCGACCCCGTCGTCCTCGACGAGCAGGGTCAGCCGGTCCTTCTCCAAGCCCACGGTGACGGTGGTGCGGGTGGCGTGGGCATGCCGCACCACGTTGGAGATCGCCTCCCGCGCCACGGCCAGCAGGTGCTCCCGGATCGGTGCGGGCACGCGGGTGTCGAGCTGCCCCTCCATGCACAGGGCCGGCATGAAGCCGAGGGGCCCCCGCGCGCCCTCGACCAGCTCGACGAGCCGGGCGCGCAGCCCGGGGGCGCCTGCCGGGGCCTGCAGGGCGAAGATTGTGGAGCGGATCTGCCGGATCGTGCCGTCGAGTTCGTCGATCGCGGTCCGCAGGCGCGCGGCCGCCTCCGGGTGCTCCACCAGCCGCGCGGCGCCCGTCAGCGTCATCGCGACCGCGAACAGCCGCTGGATGACCACGTCGTGCAGGTCCTTGGCGATCCGGTCGCGGTCCTCCAGCAGGCCGAGCCGCTCGGCGTCCCTGCGCGCCTCGTCCAGTTCGAGCGCGACGGCCGCGTGCCCGGCGAAGGCGTGGACCATGCGCACCTCGGGCCCGCTGAAGGGGACGCGACCGGGCCGCCTGCCCAGCGACAGCACGCCGCGCACCGCTCCCGGGGTCCCCAGCGGCACGGCGCACACCGCTCCCGTCTCTCCGACCGCGGTGAGGAGGTCGGTGTCGCCCAGGTCGGCGACCGCGCGGGGCTCCGCGTGCACGAAGGCCTGCCCGGCCAGCGAGCCCTCGACGGGCAGCCGGCGCTCCCGGGCCGGGCCGGGCACGCCGTCCGCGATCGCGACCCACAGCGTCCGGCCGCCGTCCTCCGGCAGCAGGATCGCCACCGCGTCGGCGCCGGTCATCTGCCGGGCGCGGCGGGCGATCAGCGTCAGCACCCGCGGCGTCTCGGCGCCGGACAGCAGGCTCGTCGTGATCTCCGCCGACGCCTGCAGCCAGGTCTCCCTGCGGCGGGTGTCCTCGTACAGGCGGGCGTTCTCGATCGCCACCCCGGCGGCGCTCGCGAGGGCCACGACGATCGCCTCGTCGTCCTCGTCGAACTCCCCTCCCCCGCGCTTCTCCGTCAGGTAGAGGTTGCCGAACAGCTCGCCCCGGACTCGCACGGGCACGCCGAGGAAGCCCGCCATCGGGGGATGGCCGGGCGGGAAGCCGTACGACTCGGGGTGGTCGCAGATGCGGGCCAGCCGCAGGGGCCGGGGTTCCTTGATCAGCAGACCGAGCAGGCCCAGGCCGTGCGGCCAGTGCTCGATCGCGGCGATCTCCTCCTCGCTCAGCCCCACCGGGATGAAGCGGGCGAGGGTGCTGTCCTGCCCGATCACGCCGAGCGCGCCGTATCTGGCGCCGGCCAGCGTGGCGGCGGTCTCGACGATCCGGCGCAGCACGGTCTCCAGATCAAGGTCCCCGCCCACCGAGACGACCGCCTCCAGCAACGCGTGCACCCGGTCACGCGTCGACAGGACCGCCTGCAGCCTCGTGTGCAGCTCGGCCAGCAGCCCGTCCAGGTGCGTCTGCGGGATCATGGTCCGCTCCCCCGTCGGCGCCCCGCATGTCCCCCACAGTTGGAGTGTCGCAAACCGGGACACTCCGGGCTCCTAGTCTTTGCCAGGTCCCGACCGGCTTCTTACCCTCCGTGTGCGCCCGCCCGCCACCGGCCACGGACATACTCGGATAGAGCCGAATCGGACGCGGGGGTGCGCCATGAGTGATGGGCCGCGTGACGGCGTCATCCGGGTCGCCTGGCACGGAGCCGACCGGTTCGACGTCCGGATCCGGCGCCACGTGGTCCGCGCCGACCAGCCCGCGGACGTCGGCGGGAGCGACACCGGCCCCACTCCCGCCGAGCTGTTCGTGGGCAGCGTGGCCGCCGGCGTCGCCTGCTGCGCCGAGCACTACCTGCGCCAGCGCCAGCTGCCCGCCGGGGTGGACGTGACCGCGCGGTACGGCCTGGGCGTCTGCCCCGGGCGGATCGACTCCATCGAGGTGTCGGTGGACGCTCCCGGCCTGCCCGCGGGGCTGCGCGCCTCGCTCCTGGCGGTCCTGGAGCACTGTGCCGTCTGCACCACACTGCGGGTGCCGCCGCGGGTCACGTTCGAGGTCCGCCAGGCCGTTCCCGAGACAGCCGTTCCGGCGGCTCATCCGCCGTACGGCGGACCCCGGCCGGGAGCGGCGGGGTCGTCGCCGCGAACTCAGCCGTGATCCACGCGCAGGTGGCCGACGCCGCCGAGGACGTAGCCGCCCTTGCTGTGCTCGATGAAGTCGCTGTCGTTGCGCCAGTCGGCCACGTCGACCAGCCCCGGCTCGACCAGCTCGAGGCCGGTGAAGAACCGGGCGATGTGCTCGGGCGTGCGGTCGCGGAGGGCGGCCGTGGACTTCTCGTACACCGCCCGGGTCTCGGTGATCGTGTCCTCGGTCAGGCGGCCCTGGGTGCCGTGGGAGATGACGAGGTAGCTGCCGGGGGCCATGCGCTCGCGGAAGTAGGACACCACCCGCTCGGCGTCGTCGTCGTCCACGAAGTGCAGCACGGCGACGAACAGCACGGCCACCGGCTTGCTGAAGTCGATCAGCTCCTTCGTGATCGGACTTTCGACGATCTTGTCCGGGTCGCGCATGTCGGCGTGCACCACGCCTGTACGGCCGCTGCCGGTGAGCAGCGCCCGGCCGTGCGCGGCGACGATGGGGTCGTTGTCGACGTAGACGACGGTCGCCTCGGGATCGACCTCGTGGGCGACCTCGTGGACGTTGCCTTGCGTGGGGATGCCGGTGCCGAGGTCGAGGAACTGCCGGATGCCCGACTCGGTGAGGAAGCGGACGGCGCGGCCGAGAAACTCCCGGTTCTGCCTGATCACCAAGCGGCCGTCGGATCCGACCAGTTCGAGCAGTTTCTCGGCGGCGGCCCTGTCCACCGCGAAGTTGTCCTTGCCGCCCAGCCACCAGTCGTAGATCCGCGCCACACTCGGCGTGGAGAAGTCGATGGCCTTCAGCGCTTCTTCGTCCCGGCTCACCCGCGAACCCCTTTTCTCACGTTCGCCGCCGATCTTAACGAACGTTGATCGATTTGGGGGGACCGATCACGGCCGCCCGGTAGTCGCCGGCGATGCGGGCCGCGACGGCCAGCAGCGGATCGACCAGCCGGGGCAGCTCGCGCACCCGCCGGGAGGCGACCACGATGCCGACGGCCGCCACGGGCCGGTCGCCGACCAGCACCGGCGCGGCGGCCGAGCAGGAGCCGAGCGTCATCTCCTCGTGGGTCGTGGCGTACCCCTGGGCGCGCACCTGGGCCAGCTCGCGGGCCAGCCTGCCCGGCTCGGTGATGGTGTGCGGGGTCGGCCGCTCGAGCGGCCGGGACAGGTAGGACGTGACGAACCAGCCCGGTTCGAAGGCGAGCAGCGCCTTGCCGACGCCGGTCGGGTGCATGGGCAGGCGCGAGCCGGTCCGCGACACGATCGGCACGGCCCGCTTGCCGTACACCTTGTCCACGTAGAGCACCTCGACCCCGTCGCGCACCGCCAGGTGGACGTTCTCGCCGGTGCCGCCGAACAACTCCTGCAGCCAGGGGTGCGCCACCTCCTGCAGCGGGTCCGGCGCGAGCTGTCCCAGCTCCCACAGGCGGCGGCCGATCTGGTAGCGCCCGTCGGCGCCGCGGCGCAGGGCGCGCCACTCCTCCAGCTCTCCGGCGAGCCGGTGGACGGTGCTCAGCGCCATGCCGGTCCGCCCGGCGATCTCCGTCAGCGTGAGCCGCGGGTGGTGGGCGTCGAAGGCGCCGAGGATGGCCAGCACCCGGGACGTCACGGAACGCCCCAGGTCGCGTGCGCCGCCGGCCATGTGACTCCTTCTTCCACTCAGTAGAAGCAAAGCCTACGCGGGACGGCGGATGCTCCCGATGCTTGAGCCATGCGAACTCAGGTCGGGATCATCGGAGCCGGACCGGCCGGCCTGCTGCTCTCCCATCTGCTCCATCTGCGCGGGATCGAGTCCGTCGTGCTCGAACGCCGCAGCAGGGAGTACGTCGAGCGGCGGGTGCGGGCGGGGGTGCTCGAACAGGGCACGGTGGACACGCTCGTCGAGGCGGGCGTGGGCGAGCGGCTGAAGCGGGAGGGCCTGCCCCACCACGGCATCGAGCTGCGGTACGGCGGTGGGGGCCACCGGATCGCCTTCGAGCGGCTGGTGCCCGGCCGGTCCATAACCGTGTACGGCCAGCAGGAGGTCGTCAAGGACCTGATCGCCGCCCGGCTGACGGCCGGGGGCGACGTCCGGTTCGAGGTGGACGACGTGCGGGTGCACAACGCGGCGACCGACCGGCCCCACCTGACCTTCACCGACTCGGCGGGCACGGACCTGCGGCTGGACTGCGACGTGATCGCGGGGTGCGACGGCTTCCACGGCGTGTCCCGGGCGTCGATCCCCGAGGGCGTGCTGACCGAGTATCGCCGCGACTACCCCTTCGCCTGGCTCGGCGTCCTGGCCCGGGTCAAGCCCTCCTCCGAAGAGCTGATCTACGCGCGGACCGAGCGCGGCTTCGCCCTGCACAGCATGCGCTCCCCCGAGATCAGCCGCTTCTACCTCCAGGTGGCGCCCGACGAGGACCTCGCCGCGTGGCCCGACGAGCGGATCTGGGCCGAGCTGCGGGCCCGGCTGGAGACCGTGCCCGGCTTCACCCTCGCGACCGGCGATATCGTCGAAAGAGGGATCACTCCGATGCGCGGCTTCGTGGCCGAGCCCATGCAGCACGGCAGACTGTTCCTGGCCGGGGACGCGGCCCACATCGTGCCGCCGACCGGCGCGAAGGGGCTCAACCTGGCGGTGGCCGACGTGCGGGTGCTGACCGAGGCGCTGGCCCGTTTCTTCGCCGACGGCTCGACGGAGGCGCTGGACGGCTACTCACGGGCCTGCCTGCCCCGGGTGTGGCGGGCCCAGCACTTCTCGTGGTGGATGACGACGCTTCTGCACACCTTCGAGTCCGACGACGCCTACGCCCGGCGGCTGCAGACCTCCTACCTCGACTACGTGACGTCCTCCGAGGCGGCCGGGACGACGCTGGCGGAGAACTACGTGGGCCTGCCCTACGAAGAGGAGACACCGTGACACACCCGCCCTACCTGTATCCGGACTACGCCAGCACCGTCCTGCGGGCGCCGTCCCGGCCGCCGCTGGAGATGAAGGAGGACCCGGAGGCGGCCGAGCTGACCGGCCCGGTCTTCCGTCGAGACGAGGTCGACCCGCTCGACGCCGACCTGACCGCGGGCCACCCGGGCGAGCCGCTCGGCGAGCGCATCATCGTCACCGGGCGCATCCTCGACGCGTCGGGCCGGCCGGTGCCGGACACGCTGGTGGAGATCTGGCAGGCCAACTCCGCCGGCCGGTACGCCCACCAGCGCGACCAGCATCCTGCGCCGCTCGACCCCAACTTCACCGGCGCGGGCCGGTGCCTGACCGACGACGAGGGCCGCTACCGGTTCGTCACGATCAAGCCGGGGGCCTATCCCTGGCGCAACCACCCCAACGCCTGGCGGCCCGCGCACATCCACTTCTCGGTGTTCGGCACGGCGTTCACCCAGCGCCTGGTGACGCAGATGTACTTTCCCGGCGACCCGTTGTTCGCCTTCGACCCGATCTTCCAGTCCATTCCCGACCCGGCCGCCCGCGAGCGGCTCGTCTCCACGTTCGACCTGGAGATCACCGAGCCGGAGTGGGCGCTCGGCTACCGGTGGGACGTGGTGCTCGGCCGTACCCCGATGGAGGACGCGTGACCACCCCTTCGCAGACCGTCGGCCCGTTCTTCGGGTTCGCCCTGCCGTACCCCGGAGACTGGGAGCTCGTCCCTGAGGGCCATCCGGGGGCCCTGACGATCGCCGGCCGGGTGCTGGACGGGGCGGGCGAGCCGGTGCCCGACGCCCTGCTGGAGATCTGGACCGGTGATTCCGGGACCCGCGAAGCGCTGCGCCGCACGGAAGCGGGCGACAGCGGCTTCGGGCGGTGCGGCACCGCGCCCGACGGCTCCTACCGGTTCCGCCTCGCACCGCCCGCCCGGCCGTACGTCGCGCTGCTGATCTTCGCGCGTGGCCTGCTCAAGCCGGTGCGGACCCGCGTCTACCTCGCCGACGCGCCCGACCCCCTGCTCGACTCCCTCGACCCGGCCCGCCGCGCGACGTTGCTCGTCCGCCCGCAGGGGCAGGACGTCTACCGGTTCGACGTACGGCTGCAGGGCGAGCAGGAGACGGTCTTCCTTGAGTTCTGACGGAGGTGCTGATCGCGGGCTGTTGTGCCCCGTGTGGGCGGGCACGGAGGTGGAGGCGGTCACGGCCGACGACGCCTGGCTGCGGGCGATGCTGGAGGCGGAGGTCTGCCTCGCGCGGGCCCAGGCCCGCCTCGGCGTCGTCCCTGAGCGGGCCGTCGCCGCGATCGCCGAGGCGGCCGGGGCCTTGATGAGCGGGGAGGACCGCTACGACGCCGCCGATCTCGCCCGCCGAGCCAGGGACGCGGGCAACCCCGTCGTGCCGCTGGTCAAGGATCTGCGGGCCGCGGCGGGCGAGGCGGGGTCCTGGGTGCATCACGGCGCCACCAGCCAGGACGTCCTCGACACTGCGGCGATGCTGGTGGCCGCGCGGGCCCGCGAGACGATCCTGCGCGACCTCGACCGGGTGCTCGCCGCGCTGGCCCGGCTTGCCGCCGAGCACCGGGACACCCCGATGGCGGGCCGTACCCTCGGGCAGCAGGCCGTGCCCACCACGTTCGGGCTGAAGGCCGCCGGGTGGCTGACCGGCTGCCGGGACGCGCGCGACCGCCTGGCGACGGTGGGGCTGCCGGTCCAGCTGGGCGGCGCGGCCGGCACCATGGCCGGGTACGGCGAGCGCGCGCTGGAGCTGCTGCCGCTGTTCGCGGCCGAGACCGGGCTGGCCGAGCCCGTGCTGCCCTGGCACACGCTGCGCACGCCCGTGACCGACCTGGCCTGCGCGCTCGCCGCCGTGACGGGCGCGCTCGGCAAGCTGGCCACCGACGTGATCCTGCTGGCGCAGAGCGAGGTGGGCGAGGTCGCCGAGCCCGCCGCGCCGGGCCGGGGCGGCTCGTCGGCGATGGCGCACAAGCGCAACCCGGTGCTCGCCACGATGATCAGGTCGGCGGCGCTGCAGGCGCCCGCGCTCGCGCAGATCCTGCTCGCCTCGCGGGTCGCCGAGCACGAGCGGCCCGCCGGCAGCTGGCACGCCGAGTGGCAGCCGCTGCGCGAGTGCCTGCGCCTGGCCGGCGGCGCCGCCGAGACGGCCGCCGAGCTGGCCGAGGGACTGGAGGTGTTCCCCGGGCGCATGCGGCACAATCTCGATCACCTGCTCGCCGTGCTGGCCGAGCACGGGTTGGCCGAGCATGGGGAGGACCCCGGCGTCGGGTCCGCGCCCGCCCTCGTGGACCGGGCACTGCAGCACCACCAGGGAAAGGCATCATGATCCTGCACCATCGTCTCGACGGGCCGCCGGACGCGCCGGTCGTCGTGCTCGGGCCCTCGCTGGGCACGACTCTCGACCTGTGGGAGCCGCAGCTTCCCGCCCTCACGCGCACCTGGCGGGTGCTCCGCTACGACCTGCCCGGCCACGGCGGGTCGGCGGCGGCCTCCGATTTCACGGTGGACGACCTCGCCGCGGAAGTGCTGGGGCTGCTCGACCGGCACGCCGTGGAAACCGTGGCGTACGGCGGGGTGTCGCTGGGCGGGGCCGTCGGGACCACGCTGGCGCTGCGCGCGCCTGACCGGGTCGCGAGCCTGGTCCTGTGCTGCACCTCCGCCCGCTTCGGCACGGCGGAGAGCTGGCGCGAACGCGCCGCGCTGGTCCGCGCCGAGGGCACGGAACCCCTGACCGAGGCGACGAGCAGACGGTGGTTCACGGCGGGCTTCCCCGACGCCGGGCGCTACCTGGACATGCTGCGTGGCGCCGACCCCGAGGGATACGCCGCGTGCTGCGAGGCCCTGGCGGTCTTCGACGTCCGCGACCGGCTCGGCGACGTCCGCGCGCCCGCGCTGGTGATCGCCGGAGCCGAGGACCCGGCGACCCCGCCCGCGCACGCCGAGGTCCTGGCCCGGGGCATCCCGGACGCCGAGCTGCTGGTCGTGCCGGGGGCCGCCCACCTGGCCACCGCAGAGCGCCCGGACGTCGTGAACGAGGCGATCACACGCCATCTGACCACCCGCTGGAGGACCGCATGAGCTACGAGGACGGCATGCGGGTGCGCCGCGAGGTGCTGGGCGACGCGCACGTGGACCGGGCGCAGGCGCGGACCACCGAGTTCACCGCCGACTTCCAGGACCTGATCACCCGGTACGCCTGGGGTGAGATCTGGACCCGGCCGGGGCTGGACCGCCGCACCCGCAGCTGCATCACGCTCACCGCCCTGGTGGCGCGCGGGCAGCTGGAGGAGCTGGCCATGCACGTGCGGGCCGCCCGGCGCAACGGGCTCACGACCGACGAGATCAAGGAGGTGCTGCTGCAGACGGCGATCTACTGCGGGGTGCCCGCCGCCAACGCCGCGTTCGCCGTCGCCCAGCGGGTGCTGGCGGAGGACCCGGGGGAGGACCCGGGGGAGGATGCCGCATGACGTTCCTGGTGGTCGGCGAGAGCCTGGTCGACCTGATCGGCACGCCGGGATCGTGGACCTTCACCGCCGTGCCCGGCGGCAGCCCGCTCAACGTCGCGGTGGCGCTGGCCGCGCTGGGCCGCACGGTGCGGTTCGCCGGGGAGACCGGGGACGACTTCTTCGGCGGCCTGCTCGGCGACCACCTGACCCGCCACGGGATCGGGACCGGCGACCTCGCCCCGGCGGCGGCGACCGGCCTGGCCTTCGCCCGGGTCGGCGCGGACGGCTCGGCCTCCTACGACTTCCGCTTCGACTGGACCTTCTCGGCTCCGGTCGCGCTCGACGGGGTGACCTGCCTGCACACCGGCTCCCTGGCCGTGCTCGCCGGGCCGGGCGCCGCCCACGTGCGGGAGGTGATGCGGGCCGCCGCAGAGGCGGGGATCACGGTGTCCTACGACCCGAACATCCGGCCGTCCCTCATCGGCGACCGGGCCCGCGCCCTGGCCCACGTCGAGGAGTGCGTACGGCTCGCGCGCCTGGTCAAGGTGAGCGCCGAGGACCTCGACTGGCTCTACCCGGGCGAGCCCTGGCTCGACGCGGCGCGACGATGGGCCGGGCTGGGCCCGGAGCTCGTGGTGGTCACCCGGGGCGGCGACGGCGCGACGGCCGTCCTGGACGACGAGGTGATCACCTGCCCGGCCCCGGCGGTCGAGGTCGTGGACACGGTCGGCGCGGGCGACACCTTCACCGCCGCCTACCTCGACGCGCTCGACGGCACCGACCTGAGCGCGGACCCCGCCCCCGGGCGGGTGGCGGAGGCGCTGCGGCGCGGCTGCGCCGCCGCCGCGATCGTCTGCACCCGCGCCGGCGCGGTCCCGCCGACCCGGGAGGAGGTGCGGTCCTTCTCGGCGAAGCCTTGACGGCTGATCCACATCGCGCCATAACATGAGCCCCAATCATCTTTTGCGGGATTGGGGAAGGCGGCCCGTTGAGCGAGATCCTTCCCGGGACGTCCGCGACCTCGACGGAGCCCGAAGCGCCGGTCGGCAAGGGGTGGATGTGGACGTACGCCCTGGCCTGGTTCGGCTACTGGATGATGGCGATGCTGCCGCCCCAGTTCCTCACGCCGCAGCTCATCGGGATGGTGGCGCCGGACCGCAAGGTGGACGTGCTGTCGTTCCTGCTCGTCGAGGTCGCGGTCGTGTCGCTCCTCTGCGTCCCGTTCGCCGGGATGGCGTGCGACCGCACCCGTACGCGGTTCGGCCGCCGCAGGCCGTGGGCGCTGGGCGGGCTCCTGCTCACCGGGTCGGCGCTGTCCCTCATCGGCCTGCAGACGGACTGGCGGGCGGTCGCGGCGCTGACGGCCCTGGTCGCGGCGGGCAACGCGATGGGGCTGGTGTCGCTGAGCGCGATGATCGCCGATCAGGTGCCGCCGCGGCAGCGCGGCGCGGCGTCCGCCGCGATGGGGGTGCCGCAGGTGGTGGCGCTCGCCGCCGGCATGGTCGTGGTCACGATGCTGATCGAGCCGGTCCCGGCCCGGTGGGCGGTAACCGGGGCGATCGGGGTGGCCTGCGGCCTGCCGTTCCTGCTCGGCCGGGCGGAGCCGCCGGCCGCGGACGTCCCGGTTCGCGGGACGCGGCTGCCGCTCCCCCGGCCGCGCGGCCACCCCGACTACTACTGGGCGCTGCTCTGCCGGGTCGCGATCAACGCGGGGAACGCGGCGGGCACGGCCTACCTGCTCTACTTCCTGTCCGACGTGCTGCACCGCCCGGCGCCGGACGAGTCGCTGCTCGTGCTGACGCTGGTCTACCTGGTGTTCTGCTCGGCGTTCGGGTTCCTCGGCGGCGTGCTGTCGGACCGGCTGGCCAGGCGCCGGGTGCTGGTGGCGATCTCCGGCGGCCTGCAGGCGGCCTCGGCGCTGCTGCTCGCGCTCGCGCCGAGCTGGCCCGCCGCCCTCGTCGCCGGGGCGCTGCTAGGCATGGGCTACGGCGCGTTCCTGTCGGTGGACCAGGCGCTGGTCACCGACGTCCTGCCGGACCGGCGCTCCCGGGCCCGCGACATGGGCATCGTCAACGCGGCGCAGAACGTCCCGCTCGCGCCGATGGTGGGCTGGCTCGTCCTGACCACGGTCGGGAGCTACCGCGCGCTGTACGCCGTCGCGGCGTTGATCATGCTGGTCGGCTCGGCCGCCGTCTACCGCATCAAGGGGGTCCGATGAGAGCGATCATGGTGATGTTCGACAGCCTCAACCGGCGGTTCCTGCCGCCGTACGGCGCGGACCGGATCCACGCGCCGAACTTCCGGCGGCTGGCCGAGCGCACCGCGATGTTCGACACCTGCTACGGCGGCAGCATGCCGTGCATGCCGGCCAGGCGCGAGCTGCACACCGGCCGCTACAACTTCCTCCACCGCTCCTGGGGGCCGCTGGAGCCGTTCGACGACTCCGCGCCCGAGATGCTCAAGCTCGCCGGGGTCTACACGCATCTGGTGACCGACCACCAGCACTACTGGGGCGACGGCGGCGCGACCTATCACCCGCGGTTCAACACGTTCGAGTTCTTCCGGGGGCAGGAGGGCGACGAGTGGAAGGGGCACGTCGCCGACCCGGTCGTCCCCGAGACCGTGCCGTACTCCTCGAACGCCGAGCTGCGGCGGCAGGACTGGATCAACCGGCGCTACATGGCGGAGGAGGCCGACCATCCGCAGACGCTGACCTTCGACGCGGGGCTGCACTTCCTGCGCACCAACCACGCCGAGGACCGCTGGTTCCTGCAGATCGAGACGTTCGACCCGCACGAGCCGTTCTTCTCGTACGAGGACTACCGCAAGCTCTATCCGGACGACTACGACGGGCCGCACTTCGACTGGCCCGACTACAAGAAGGTGACGGAGACCCCCGCCCAGATCGAGCACCTGCGCAACCAGTACGCGGCCCTGCTGTCGATGTGCGACCGGTCGCTGGGGCGGGTGCTCGACCTGATGGACGAGCTGGCGATGTGGGACGACACCATGCTGATCGTCTGCACCGACCACGGCCTGCTGCTGGGCGAGCACGACTGGCTGGGCAAGAACGCGCCTCCGTTCTACGACGAGACCATCCACATCCCGCTGTTCGTCTGGGATCCGCGCAGCGGGGTCGCCGGGGAGCGGCGGCGCAGCCTGGTGCAGACGATCGACATCGCGCCGACCCTGCTGGAGTTCTTCGGCGTGGACCGTACCCCCGACATGCAGGGGGTGCCGCTCCGGGAGGCGATCGCGGCCGACGCGCCGGTGCGCCGCGCCGGCCTGTTCGGCCTGTTCGGCCTGTTCGGCGGGCACGTGAGCGTGACCGACGGCCGCCACGTCTACATGCGGGCCTGCGCCGAGCCGGGGAACCGGCCGCTGGCGGAGTACACGCTGATGCCCACGCTGATGCGGGGCCGCTTCCCGGTCGAGACGCTGCGCGAGGCGACGATGGCCGCGCCGTTCTCGTTCACCAAGGGGGTGCCCACCGTGCGCGTCCCCGGCCACGCCTACACCGACCCGTACGCCTTCGGCAGCCTGCTGTACGACCTGGACGGCGACCCCGACCAGCGGAACCCGCTGATCGACGACGAGCTGGAGCTCCGGATGGCGGAGCTGCTGCTCGACCTGCTGCGCGCGTCGGACGCGCCCCCCGAGCAGTACGAGCGGCTCGGCCTCGCCGGCGACGGGCCGCCCCGGCTGCTGGTGCGGGAGCAGTGGGCGCAGGTCGAGGCGGCGGCCCTGCCGTCGCCGCGCCGGGAGGACTTCCCCGACGCCCGGCTGTCGGTGGACACGCCGGTGGGCGAGCTGATCGCCGAGCCGGCCGCGGAGGCGGTGCTGCGGGCGCACCTCGGGGCGCTGATGGACAGCCCGCTGCTGCCCGAGGCGCTGCCGCTGTCGCTGCTGGAGATCGCGAACCTGGCCTACGGGCTGATCGCCCGCGACACGCTGCGCGCCATAGCGGCCGACCTGGCCCGCCTGTAGCAGGCGGCCGGGGATGGGTACGTGAAGTTCTTCTCCCAGGGTACGGGTGCCTCACGAGCCGAGGAGGGACCTGAATGATCGAAATCATCCCTGTCGAGACCCCCTCGCTGGGCGACCGCAGCTACCTCGTCACCGACGGTGAGGTGGCCTTCGTGGTGGACCCGCAGCGGGACATCGACCGGATGCTCCGCCTGGCTGAGCGGCGCGGCGTCGAGATCCGCCACGTCTTCGAGACCCACGTGCACAACGACTACGTGACCGGCGGGCCCGCCCTGGCCTCGGCCACCGGCGCGGACTACCACGTCAACGCGGCCGACCCCGTGGCCTTCGACCGGAGCCCCGTCGAGGACGGGGACGCGGTGGAGGTCGGCCCGCGGACACGCCTGCGCGCCGTCGCCACCCCCGGCCACACCTTCACCCACCTGTCGTACGTGCTGGAGTCCCCGGACCGGCCGCCCGCCGTCTTCACCGGAGGCTCGCTGCTGCACGGCACCACCGGGCGGCCCGACCTGCTCGGCCCCGAGCACACCGCCACGCTGGTGCGCGCCCAGTACGCCTCGGCGCACCGGCTGGCCCGCGAACTGCCCGCAGAGACGGAGGTCTTCCCCACCCACGGGTTCGGCAGCTTCTGCTCGGCCACCCAGTCTGACGTCACCGAGTCGACGATCGGCCGGGAGCGGCGGGTCAACCCGGTCCTGACGCGGAGCGAGGACGAGTACGTGGAGTCGCTGCTGGCCGGGCTGGACGTCTACCCGGCGTACTACGCGCACATGGCCCCGCTCAACCAGGCAGGGCCGGACGCGCCCGACCTGTCCACGCCGCGCCGCGCGGACGCCGCCGAGCTGCGCCGCCGCCTCCGGGCCGGTGAGTGGGTGGTGGACCTGCGGTCCCGTACGGCGTTCGCGGCGGGCCACCTGGCGGGGACGCTCAACTTCGGGCTGGACGGGAACCTCGCCGTCTACCTGGGCTGGCTGATTCCCTGGAGCTCGTTGGGAACACCACGCACACCGGTGACCCTGCTCGGGGAGACGCCCGGGGACATCGCGCGGGCCCAGCGCGAACTGGCCCGGATCGGCATCGACCGCCCGGCCGCGGCCGCCACCGGAGGGCCTGGCGAGTGGGCCGGCGACGACAAGCCCGCGTCCATGCCGACGGCGACGTTCGCCGACCTCGCCGCCGTGCGCCGCCACCGCCCGATCGTGATCCTGGACGTGCGCCGCGAGGTGGAGTGGCGCGAGTCGCACGTCCCCGGCGCGGTGCACATCCCGCTGCACGAACTGCCCGCGCGGCTGGACGAGGTGCCCGACGGCGAGGTGTGGACGCACTGCGCGAGCGGCTACCGGGCGTCCATCGCCGCCTCGATCCTGGCCGCCGCCGGGCGGGACGTGGTGGCCGTGCACGACGAGTACGACGCCCGGGCGGCCGCCGCCTGATCAGCCGCCGTTCACCCGAGGGCGAGCACCGCGATCACGGTGCGGGCGGCCTGCCCGCCCTCCTCCTCGGCGATCGCCAGGGCGGTCGCGGCGTCCAGGTCGTCCAGCAGCGCGCGCACCGCCGCCCGCTCCCCCGCCGCCGAGGACGCGGGCCGCCCGGCGGCCGCGTGGAGCCGCTCCAGCCGGGCGGCGGCCTGCTCCAGGCCGCCGGGGCGGTAGTCCCAGTCGGCCGCCCACGGGTGATCGAGCAGCAGCAGGCGCACGGCACCGACCGGGTGGTGGCGCAGCAGGTCGGCGGTGAAGACGAGGTTGCCCGCCGACTTGGCCATCCTGGCGCCGTCCACGCGGACCACCCCCACGTGCAGCCAGGCGCGGGCGAACGGCCGCACCCCGGTCACCGCCTCGGCCATCGCGGCCTCGTACGCGTGGTGCGGGAAGCGCAGGTCGGCGCCGCCCGCGTGCAGGTCGAGGGCCGGCCCGTACGTCGTCAGCGCCATGGCGGCGCACTCGGCGTGCCAGCCCGGCCGCCCGTCGCCCCACGCGCTCGGCCAGCCCGGCTCTCCCTGTGCCGACGGCCGCCAGATCGCGACGTCCGCCGGGTCGTCCCTGCGCGGATCGTCCGGATCGTCGCCGAACTCCGCCAGCAGGCGGGCCGCCTCCTCGGCACCGATCCCGGCCCGCTCGCGCACGCCCGCGCCCCGGAAGTACACCGCGCCGTCCCGCTCGTACGCGTGGCCCAGCTCCAGCAGGGCGCGGGCGAGCGCGACGACCTGCGGCACGTAGGTGTGCGCCCGCGGCTCGTACGTCACCGGATGCACGTGCAACGCGGCCATGTCCCGGTCGAAGTAGAACTGCTGCACGGCGGCGAAGCTGTCGTACGGGCTGCCGGCCCGGCGCGCCGCCGAGGTCAGCACGTCGTCCACGTCGGTGACGTTGCGGCACACCTCAACGGGCACACCGGCGTGGCGCAGCACCCGCGCCGCCACGTCGGCCCACACGAACGTCCTCGCATGACCGAGATGGGTCGTGTCGTAGGGCGTGATCCCGCACACGTACATCCGGGCGCGGCCCACCACGGGCAGCGGCCGCCGGCCGATCGTCAGCATGAAACCTCCTTATCCCGGGCGGAGGAACTTCCGCAGCCGGTCGAGTGGCCAGGTGTTGATTACCCGGTCGGGGGTGAGCCAGCCGCGCTGCGCGGTGCCGACGCCGTATCGCATGACGTCGAGGTGCGGCACGGCGTGCGCGTCGCTGTCGATCGAGAACAGCACGCCCCGGTCGGCGGCCCGCCGGACGAGGCCCGAGGGCAGGTCGAGCCGGTCGGGGAAGGAGTCGATCTCCAGCGCCGTGCCGGTGCGGACGCAGGCGTCGAACACGCTCGGCCAGTCGGCGTCCACCGGCTCCCGCCTGCCGACGACCCGCGCCGTCGGATGGCCGATGATCTTCACGTACGGGTTCTCGCAGGCCCGGATCAGCCGCCGGGTCGTCTCCTCGGGCGACTGGGTGAAGTGCGAGTGCACCGAGGCCACGCACAGGTCGAACCCGGCCAGGAACTCCGGCGGCCAGTCGACCTCGCCCTCCGGGCCGATGTTGAGCTCGCATCCGTGCAGCAGCGTCATGCCGGGGCGGGCGGCGCCGAGGCGGCGCAGCCGCTCGCGCTGGTCCAGCGCCTTCTCGTCGGTCATCCGCTGCATGTACAGGTTGGGCGCGTGGTCGGTCACCGCGTAGTAGTCGTAGCCGCGCGCCGCGGCCGCCTCGACCATCTCCTCCAGCGAGGCGAGCCCGTCGGTCAGGTCGGTGTGGGTGTGCAGGTCGCCGCGGATGTCGGCCAAGGTCACCACCCTGGGCAGCCCCTCGCCCAGCGCGGCCTCGATCTCCCCGGTGTCCTCGCGCAGCGTCGGCTCGATCCACGGCAGGCCGAGCATGCCGTACACCTCCGCCTCGTCCGCCGATGTGATCTTCTCGCCGGTCGTGACGTCGAACACGCCGTACTCCGACAGCTTCAGCTTCCGGTGCACGGCGATCTCCCGGGTGCGGATGTTGTGCGCCTTCGACCCGGTGAAGTACTGCAGCGCGGCCCCCCACGAGTCCCTCGGCACCACCCGCAGGTCGACCTGGAGCCCCTCCGCCGTGCGGACCGAGCTCTTGGTCTCGCCGTGCGCGATCACCTCGGCGACGTACGGCAGCGTGGTGAAGGCCGCCATCAGGGCGGCCGAGTCGTCGGCCGTGGCCAGGACGTCGACGTCGCCGATCGTGTCCTTCATCCGCCGCAGCGACCCGGCGTACGCGCACCGCTCGCAGCCCGGCACGGCCGACAGCGCGGGCACGATCTCCTCGGCGACCGCCATCGCGATCCCGATGTGCACCCGGCTGCCGGTCTTGCGCATCACCTCGATGCCGTGGAGCAGGTTCTCCTCGGTCTTCGCCCCGAATCCGTGCAGCCCCTCCAGGACCCCGGCATGGATGGCGTCCTCCAGCTTCTCGATCGAGTCGACGCCCCGCTCGTGATAAAGGACCATGGCCTTCTTCGGCCCGAGCGTGGGGATCGTGGTCAGCAGGCGGACCCCGGCGGGGATCTTCGTCCGCAGCTCCTCCAGCTGGTGGATCGATCCGGTCCGCAGGTATTCGTCGATCTTCGCGGCGATCGACGCGCCGACGTTCGGGATCACCCGCAGGGCCGCCGCGTCCATGCCGCCGATCTCCCGGCCGTACCCGCCGACCGACCGGGCCGCCTTCTCGTACACCCGCACCTTGAACGCGTCGCCCCCGGTGATCGCGATCAGGTCGGCGTACTCCTGCAGCAGCCCGGCGACCTCCTCGTTCCAGCGTCTCATCGCAGGCACCCCCCCCACGTCAGGCTGCTGCGCGCCCCGGAGACCTCTCCAGGTGCGGAGGTCCCGGCTGTGTGGGACCGAAGACCCGGGTGATTCGTACTGCCGGGAAGGCGACATCCCACCCTGCCCGCCACGGCGGGAAGCCGACGATAATGGCGGCCATGACAGGGGCGGCGGCGCGGGCGGACGAGTGCGAGCCGGGGGCTGCCCGGCCACGCCGTTTCCGGCCGTGGCTGCCCGTGTGGCTGCCCGTGCGGCTGCCGGGCCGGTTGCTCGCCCCCGCGTTCGGGCTGACCGTCCTCCTGCTGATGGCCCCGGCCGCCGCCGCGGCCTCGGCCGTTCCGGCCTGGCCCGCCTGGACTTTGGTGGCCGCCGCCGGGATCTCGTTCGCGGGAGCCGTGCTGACCGCCCGCCGTGCCCGCCCGGCCGTAGGGTCCCTGCCGATGGCGTTCGTCGCGCTGCTCGCGGTGGTCACGGTCACAGCGGCCCTGGCCTACAGAACGGACGGGTGGCAGACCCTGTTCTCCCTGCTGGCCGTGGCCGTGGCGCTCGTCCTCCCGGTCCGCGCGGCGCCCCCGCTCGTCGCCGCCACGGCCGTGCTGGCCGCGATCGTCCCGGTCCATGGCGGCTCGTTCGGCGAGGCGCTGTGGGGCACCGCGCTGACCACCCTGCTCGCCGGGATCACGACCTACGGCTTCCGCCGGATGGCCGAGGTGATCGAGGAGCTCGGCCGGACCAGGGAGAAGCTGGCCGTCGCCGCAGTCTCGGCCGAGCGCCTGCGCTTCTCCCGCGACCTGCACGACCTGCTCGGCCACACGCTCTCGATGGTGGTCGTCAAGGCCGAGGCCGTACGGCGGCTGGCCCCGCGCGACACGGACGCGGCCGTGCGGCACGCCGCGGACATCGAGGCCATCGGGCGGCAGGCGCTGACCGAGGTGCGCGAGGCGGTCACGGGTTACCGGGACGCGAGCCTCGCCTTCGAGCTGGACAGCGCCAGGGCGGCCCTGGCCACGGCCGGCATCGACTGCGTGGTGAAGGAGTCGGGGCCCGCGCTGACGCGGGAGACCGACATGCTGCTGAGCTGGGTCGTCCGGGAGGGGGTCACGAACGTCGTGCGGCACTCCGGCGCCCTGCGCTGCGTCATCACGCTGCGCCGCGACCGCGACCCCGTGCTGGTCGAGGTGAGCGACGACGGCACAGGCGGTGCTGTCAGTGAGGAGGACGGCAGCGGCCTGCGCGGGCTGCGCGAGCGCCTGGCCGCCGCGGGCGGGCGGCTGACCGCCGCCCGCCAACCGCGGGGGTTCGTCCTCACCGCCGAGATCCCGCACGCGGGTGTGGACGACGACCGGGAGGACGGCCTGTGACCCGCGTGCTGATCGCCGAGGACCAGACGATGATGCGCGATGCGCTCACCGTGCTGCTCGACCTGGAGGACGACTTCGAGGTCGTCGCGCAGGTCGCCACGGTGGGCGAGATCGTGCCCGCCGCGCTGCGGGCCAAGCCCGACGTGGCCCTGCTCGACATCGAGATGCCCGGCGGCAGCGGGCTCGACGCGACCGCGGACCTGCGGGCCGCCCTCCCGGAGTGCGTGGTGGTGATCGTCACGACGTTCGGACGGCCCGGTTACCTGCGCCGGGCGCTGGACGCGGGCGCCCGCGGCTTCGTGGTCAAGGACCGGCCCGTCGGCGAACTGGCCCAGGCGATCAGGCGCGTGCTCGCGGGCGAGGTCGTGGTCGACCCCGCCCTGGCCACGGCCGCCCTGAGCGCCGGGCCGAACCCGCTGACGACGCGCGAGCGCGAGGTGCTCGCCGCCGCCGCCGACGGCTCCACCGCCGCCGACATCTCACAGCGCCTCTATCTGTCCGAGAGCACCGTGCGCAACCACCTGTCGGCGTGCATCACCAAGACCGGCACCCGCAACCGCATGGAGGCCGTCCGGGTCGCCCGCCACAACGGCTGGCTCTGACCCGGATCACCTTGCGGCCGGCCCGAAAACGGCGTCCGCAACCGCCCCGCAAGACCGGTGCCACCACGTTCCAAGACCGGCGCTTGACGATCGTCTCGGCTGAACGCCTGAGCACCTACGAGGGGAGACATCGTCTTGCGCTGGAGATCACCTCGTCTGACGGGACCGCACTCGCGGCGGTCCTGACGGTGGCGTTGTCCGTCCCCGCGGCGCATGCCGCCGCGGACGGCCCGTCACCGGCGGCCGGGCCCAAACCCGACGACGGCGGCGGCGCGGGCCCGAACCCCGTCAACACCGGTCCCCAGTTCCAGAAGCACATCCGCGGGTGGGAGCCCACCTGGCAGGGTGAATGGCTGTGCCACTCCGGCCAGCGCAGCGGCGCGGTGTGCAACTGGGAGGTGGAGAACGACGGCGCCCTCTCCTACTGCGACTACGACGTCTTCGGCAACTGGGAGTGCTACGACGACCTGTACGTCGCCCGGCAGGTCGACGGCATCAGCGGCATCCAGGTCGGCGACAGCGGCGGGCCCGTCTTCCGGCCGTACTGGGAGACCGGCACGAGCATCCAGAGTGTGATGGCCAAGGGCATCATCTCGGGTCTTTCCGGCGACGGCCGCCGGATGGTGCTCCAGGACTTCGTGACGGCGATCGACGACTGGAAACTCCGGGACCTCAGGCCCGTCATCAGCCCCTGGCTCCCTCAGGTGTAGCGACCACGGTTCCTCAACGGCTGAGGTACTCCTCTCCGAGAGCGCGCAGGCGGGCGTGCGCGGAGCCGTACACGTCCGGGTCGCCCAGGTAGGCCTTGGGCAGCTTGGCCACCATCGTGTAGTTGGTGTCGCAGACGTTGCCGACCGGGGCCTCCCCGCCCTGGCTGACGAGCTGGTAGGCGTCCAGCTCGTCGAGCCCGGTGAGGGAGGACGTCCAGGTGACCAGGTCGTGCTGGCTGATGCGGTAGGCGTCCTCCAGCGGCCGGGCGGAACCGGTCGACATGATGTGGCGGTCGTCCTCGAGCCGGGGCCACGGCGTGGCGACGCCCTTGATCAGCTCGACGGCGACGACGGTGTTCATCGCCGCCTCGACGGCGGTGCCGCAGACCTCGCCGTGGCCCTGGCGGCAGTGGCCGTCGCCGATCGCGAACAGCGCGCCGGGCACGTTGACGCCCAGATAGACGGTGACCCCGGCGCGCAGCTCGGGGGTGTCCATGTTGCCGCCGTGGGCGTCCGGGGTGATGGTCATCCGCGCCTCGGCGGCGGCCGGGGCGACGCCCACGGTCCCGTGCATCGGGTCGAGCGGCATCTCGACGGCGAAATCGCCCCGGCGGGCGCGGTAGCGCACGGTCCGCCGCTCGGCGTCCACCTCGTACATCCACACGGCCTCCTCCAGCGGAGGCTGGAGCGTCGCGGTGGTGTGCGTCGAGGTCAGCGCGCCGAAGTGCGGAAACGTCGTGGAGACCGCCCAGTCGCGGGCGGGCTCGATGGAGACGAAGTGGAGGGCCAGGGTGTCGCCGGGCTCGGCCCCCTCGACGTGGAACGGGCCGGTGACCGGATTCAGATACGGGAACTCGCAGACCTGCGACGGCAGGTCGCCGGTTCCGCGCACCCGGCCGCCGAAGCAGTCCTCGGTGTACAGCTCCAGCACCACGCCCGGGGCGACGGACTCGACGGCCGGGCGGCCGCCGAAGGTGTACGACAGGTCGTCGGGACGGGGACGGTAGGACACGACGTTCACTCGTTGGCCTCCGGGGTGACGGCGGACAGGGTGGGGCGCCGGCCCATCAGGTAGGAGCCGGCGAGGATCACGACGCCGATGGCCAGCCAGACGAAACCGAGCACCTGCGCGGCGATGCTGGCGTTGATCACGACGTAGAGCAGGATCAGGAAGCCGATCGCGGGGGCCACGAGGTGCCGCCACCAGTCACGGCTGCGGTTGCGGACGACGTAGTGGACGACGACCGACACGTGCAGGGCGAGGAACGCGGTCATCGCGCCGAAGTTGACCAGCGTGCCGAGCAGCGTGATGCCGTCGTCGCGCACGCTCATGTACAGGCCGAGGACCAGCGACACCCCGGCCACCAGGAACGTGGCGTTGACCGGCACCTTGTGCTTGGGGTGCACCTTGCGGAGGAACGCCGGGAGCTGGCCGTCGCGGGCCATCGCGAACAGCAGGCGGGAGGTGGCCGCCTGGGCGACGAGGGAGTTGGCGAAGCCCCAGGCCACGGCGGTGGCAACCGCCGTCAGCACGCTCAGCCAGTGACCACCGGCGTACTCGGCGGTGTCGTAGAACGCGGTGCCGGCGGGGTCGCCCTTGCTGAGCAGGTCGGCGCGGTTGGGGGCGAGCAGCGCCGCCACCCAGGTCTGCACGACGAACAGCGCGCCGACCAGGGCGAGGGCGAAGACCATCGAGCGGCCGAGGCGGCGGGTGTTCTCGCGGCTCTCCTCGGCGAGCATCGAGATGCCGTCGAACCCGAGGAACGACAGCACCGCCACGGACACGGCTCCGAACGCCAGCGGCCAGGAGAACGTCGAGGAGTCGAACAGCGGGCTGAGGGCGTTGCCGTGGCCCTTGCCCTGGGCCAGCGCCACGATCCCGACGACCAGGAAGATCGCCAGCACGATCAGCTCGGCGACCAGCATGATCTTGTTCATCCGGGCGGTCATCTCGATGCCGAGGTAGTTGACCACCGTGTTGAGCACGATGAAGGCGATCAGCCACACCCAGATGGGCACCCCGGGCACGAACGACGTCATGGCGGCGCTCGCCACGAGGTAAAGCAGCGCCGGCACCAGCACGTAGTCGAGCAGGATCACCCAGCCCGCGAGGAAGCCGACCGGGGCGGCGATGCCCCGTCCCGCGTACGTGTAGACCGAGCCCGCCATCGGGAACGCACGGGCCATCTGGGCGTACGACAGGGCGGTGAACGCCATCGCGACCATGCCGATCACGTAGGCGAGCGCCACCATCCCGCCGGACGACTGGAAGACGCTGCCGAAGATGCCGAACGGCGCGATCGGCACCATGAAGATCAGGCCGTAGATGAGCAGGTCGGCGAAGCCGAGCGAGCGCCGCAGCTCCTGCTTGTAGCCGAAGCGCTCGACGCCGGGCGCCTCTGGTTGAGGGGAGGACATGGATCGGCTCCTTGAAGCACGGGTCCGTGAAGCACGGGGGGCAGAGCCGTACGATAGGGGCAATCCTTGAAAACGAAAAGGTTTCTATTGGAAGTTTTACGCTCGTTACACCGACGTGACGACCTCGAAGTCCAGCCCGTCGGCGCGCGCGACGTACACCCGCTGGCACACCCGGCCCGCGACCAGCGTGAGCGGGCCGCGCCCGGAGACGACCGTCGTGCCGTCGGCGACCGCCTCGACGGCGGGAACCGCCAGCGTGCCCGCGCGCCGCGCCAGGGAGGCCAGCATGAGCACGCCCTCGTAGCAGCCGTGCCCGTGCCCGTTCAGCAGCGGCGCGTCGGGGCCGAACATCGCGGTGTAGCGCTCGCCCAGGCCGAGGTTGGCGTCGGTGGCGATACCGCCGAAATACCCCATCGCGGCGTACAGACCGCCGGTCGAGTCGCCCCCGGCGGCGAGCAGGCCGTGCTCCTCCAGCGCGCCGCACAGCCGCGCGCAGCCGAGGCCGCTCGCGGCGAAGGCCCGGTTGAACGCGATCAGGTCGCTGCCGATGAGAGTGAGCAGGACGGCGTCGGGCCGCACGGCGGCCAGCTGCTCCAGCAGCAGGTCCATCGCGGTGGTCCCGGGCGGGACGAGCCGCTCCCCCACGACCGTCGCGGACCGGGCGCGCAGGCGGCTGCGGGCCGAGGCGTGCACCAGGCGCGGCCAGACGTAGTCGTTGCCGAGCAGGAACCAGCGCCGGGCCCGCCGGTGCTCGACCAGCCAGTCGATCCCCGGGCCGACCTGCAGCGAGGCCGGCTCTCCGAGGTAGTAGACGCCAGGACGGCGGGCGCCGCCCTCGTAGGGCGGGGTGTAGACGAAGGGGGCCGCGCCGCCCAGCGCGTGTTCGATCGCGACGCGCACGTCGCTGGCGTGGGTGCCGACCACCGCCTGCACCGCCCCGGAGCGCACCAGCTCCCGCACCTCACCGGCGACGGCGGCCGGGCCGCGGCCCCCGTCCACGAGCACGAGTTCGACCGGCGTGCCCAGCACTCCCCCGGCGGCGTTGACCTCATGGGCGGCGAGCACGGCGCAGTTGATCGCTCCCGGCCCGAGCAGGCCGAGCACGCCGGAGACCGGCACCACCAGCGCGACGCGGAGCGTGTCCGCGCGCAGCAGATGAGCCTCGAGAGGGTCGATGACGACTGTGACAGGATCGGCCACGTGCACGAGTATCCCCTGACCGAACAGGTGACCGGCCTCGGGTCGTCCCTCGCCTACCTGCTGAGCCGGGCCGAGCGCGGCGTCAACCGAGGGCTGGCCGCCGCGATCGCCGCGGAGGACGTGACCGTCGAGCAGTGGCGCATCCTGCAGGCGCTCGCGGACGGGCGCGGGCACTCGATGGGCGACCTGGCCGAGGCCGCGCTGATGCCCCACCCCACGCTGACCAAGGCGGTGGACCGGCTGGTGGAACGCGCGGTGGTCTACCGGGGGCACGACCCGGCCGACCGCCGCAAGGTCGCGGTCTTCCTCGCCGACCGGGGCCGCGACCTGCTCGCCCGCCTGGAGGCGGGCATCGCCGAGCACCAGCGGTCGATCCTCACGGCGTACGGCCCGGCCCGCACCGAGCGGCTGATGCGCGATCTGGAGTCACTGCTGGCCTCCCTGGAGGACTGACCGTCGCGGGCGGGTTTCGTTGACCAGGACGGTCCAGTCGTGGTCGAGGAGCCCGGCGATGTCGCCGGGCTGGTAGTAGTCGCCGGGGTCGAAGTCGTGGCGCGGGGACAGGCCGGCGAGGCCGTGGGTGGCGAAGAGCAGGGTGCCGGCCGGCGGCGACCCCCGGGTCCGTCCTCGGCCGTTCACCCACAACGGCATGACCGCCATCCCGCTGACCCGCAAACCCGGCGGGCTGCAGGCGTTCAAGCAGGTCCTCCCCGCCGGCCTGGCCGACGGCGAACCCGATCCCCGCTCGCACGAGGGATACCACTGGCTGTACGTCCTCAACGGACGGCTGCGGCTCGTGCTCGGTGACCAGGACTTCGTCCTCACCACCGGTGAGGTGGCCGAATTCGACACCCACCTCCCACACTGGTTCGGCAACGCCGACGCACGGCCGGTGGAGTTCCTGAGCATCCTCGGTCCCCAGGGCGAACGCGTCCACGTCAAGGCCGGCTACCGGCCCGCCTGAACTCCCTCTTGCCCGGCCGCTTCCCGCGGCGTACCTTCGACTGTGTGACCGGAATCGTCGTCTCGGTCACGACCACGGCGGAGGGGGGCGCGGTGACGGACCTCGACTCCCGGCCGGCGGGCCCTGCCTCCACCCGGCGGGAGCGTGAGCGGCGGGCCGAGCGCATCCTGGACGCCGCGGGCGAACTCCTGGTGGCGTGGGGATACCCGCGCATCACGGTCGAGGACGTGGCCCGGCGGGCGGGCGTCGGCAAGGGCACCGTCTACCTGCACTTCAGCACGAAGGACCTGCTCTTCCTCGCGGTGCTGATACGGGCAGAGGCCCGGATCATCGAGCGGTTCGCCGCCGGCGTCCGCGCCGACCCATCCGCGGTCCTGCTCAGCAGCGTGGCCCGGTCGACGTACCTGTGGATGCACGAGGAGCCGATCTTCCGGGCGATGCTCCTCGGCGACGGCGACACCCTCGGCACGCTGAGCAGGAGCGCCGCCGAGAACCTGCCGGACCTGCTCGACGTGCGCGACCACGCGATCCGGGCGCACGTCGAGGTGCTGCGCGAGCACGGCCTGGTCCGCACCGAGCAGTCCCCGGCCCTCCAGGTCCACGCGTACGAGTCGATCCTGACCGGCTTCGTCACGATCGAGCCCCTGTCGCCGTCCACCGTGCCCGCCCTGGCGGACAACGCCGACATGATCGCCCATGTCGTCCGCTCGGCCTTCGAGCTCCCGGGGCGGCCCGAGAGCGTCCGGGCGGCGGCGCCGCGCGTGAACGAGATCTACCAGCGCCTGCTGGACCGGCTGAATGAGGAGATCCACCGGCACAGACGCACCTGACACGTGGAGGTAGGCATGAGCACTTCCAGCACGGCAGGACCCGTCGACCTGTTCGACGCGGACCTGGTGCGCGATCCGTTCGGCGGCTACTCGCGCCTGCGGGAGCAGGCCCCGATGGTGCGCGGCTCCTTCCCCGGCTCGGACTTCCCCGTCTGGCTCGTCACGCGGTATGACGACGTCAAGACCGTGCTGAGCGACCGCCGGTTCGTCAACAACCCGGCCAACGTGCCGGGAGCGAACGTGCACAACATCCGCGAGCAGCTCATCGAGGCCCGCGGGATCCCCCGCGAGTACGCCGCGTACATCCTGGACAGCGTCCTCGACTCCGACGGCGACGACCACCTCCGGCTGCGCAGGCTGGTCTCGCGCGCCTTCACCGCCCGCCGGGTGGCGGAGCTGCGGCCCCGGGTAGAGGAGATCGCCGAGGACCTCCTCGACCGGCTGCCCGGCCACGCCGAGGACGGCGTCGCCGACCTGATCGAGCACTTCGCCTACCCCCTGCCTATCACCGTCATCTGCGAGCTGGTCGGCATCCCCGAGGAGGACCGCCCGCTGTGGCGGGAGTGGGGCAGAGGCCTGGTATCGCTCGAACCGGGAGCGATGGCCGAGCCGCTGCGGCACATGGTGACCTACATCCAGGAGCTCATCTCCCGCCGCAGAGCCGAGCCGGCCGGCGACCTGCTGACCGGTCTGATCCGCGCCCATGACGAGGACGGCGACCGGCTGACCGACACCGAGATGGTCACCATGGTCCTCACGCTCGTCCTCGCCGGGCACGAGACCACCGCCCACCTGATCGGCAACGGCACCGCCGCGCTGCTGACCCACCCGGACCAGCTCGCCGCGCTGCGGGCCGGCCCGGAACTGCTGCCGCGCGCCGTGCACGAGCTGATGCGCTGGTGCGGGCCCGTCCAGGGCACCCGGATCCGGTACGCGGCCGAGGACGTCGAGATCGGCGGCATGACCGTGCGCCAGGGCGAGCCGGTGATGGCGGTGCTGGTCTCCGCCAACTACGACCCCCGGCGCTTCGACGACTCCCACCGGCTCGACATCGCCCGCGAGCCCGACGGCCACAAGGAGGTCCACGTCGGCTTCGGCCACGGCCTGCACTACTGCCTGGGCGCGGCGCTGGCCCGGCAGGAGGGCGAGGTGGCCTTCGGCGCGCTGCTGCACCGCTACCCCGGGCTCGAACTCGCCGTCGCGCCGGAGCACCTCGACCGGCAGTTCCTCCCGTTCTCCTGGCGCCTCGCCCGCCTTCCCGTACGCCTGGGGACATGAAGGACGTCAGGCAGGTCAGTCAGGCAGGATGACGAGTCGTTTGGGTGCGTGGAACAGCCAGTCCTCGGTCACCTCGACGCCGGTCAGCAGGGTGGCGAGGGCCAGTTCGCGGGCGAGTCCGCCCGGTGAGCCGGGTGAGTGGTCGTAGAAGCGGCACAGCCACTCCTCGGGGAGCATGTCGTCCTCGGGCTGCTGCAACGACTGGACGTAGCGGATCTCGGCGCCGTCCCGCCAGACCTCGATCGTGGTGTCCACGATCATGTTGGTGACGATGCTGACGGCCGGGCCCGGCGAGCTGAGCGGACCCCACAGCTCCTCGGCTCCCGGGCCGAAGCTGATGGCGCTGTAAACCACGACGCCGGGGGCTCCCGGCGGCCGGCCCAGCCAGAGTGCGGCAGCGCCGAGGGACGGGCCGACGTCCATGTACTCGTCCTCGTCCGCAAGCGGGCAGCCGGCCGGGTCCAGGCCGAGCCGCCGGATGGCGGAATCCTCGTCGATGCCCGCGACGAACGCGAAGCCGTCGCCCTCGCCGCAGTAGGTCTCCCAGGAGTCGTACCCGGCGACGAGGGCGTCTGCTTCCGCCTGCCGGCGCAGCAGGCCGACGTCCGTAGCGGGAGCGCCGGGCAGGGCGGCGAACAGGTCGGCCAGCGGCCCGGTAAGCGCGACGTCCCCGGCGGAACGACCGGCGACGACCGGCCGCCAGGGGTCCGCGCGGGCCCGCAGCAGCGCGGCGACCGCATCCCGGTGCCCCCGGCAGACCGCGGTCCACAGCGGTGTCTCCCACACGCCGGACGACTCCACGTCGGCGCCGTGCGCGACAAGCACCTCGATCGCCTCCGCGACGCCCTCGTAGGCGGCCTCGTGCAGGTCATCGTCCAGCGTGCGCGGATACCCCTGGTCGCCGGCGCCCTCAAGCCGGCGCCGGATGCTTTCGGGGTCGAGCCCCCGCGCAGCCAGATACTCGGTCCTTCCGCTCACAGCGTCCCCACTCATGCACAGTCGGATGAAGATCCAATTATGCCTGGAGACCGTCCGGTAAGATCAAGGCCGTGAAGTGACGACGTGGATTTCCCGCCCGCTTAAGGCCGTTCGAGCGCTGCTCCGGCCTCGGTGCCGCCTGTCCTTCCACGTCTCACGAGAAACGGCATGTACATGACCGATCAGGTGTTCCTCGACCACGTCGCCGACCGGCTCGCCGCCCTGCCGGGCGTCCGGGCCGTCACCCTCGGCGGCTCCCGCGCGCAGGGCACTCACACGCCCGGCAGCGACTGGGACTTCGCCCTCTACTACCGCGGTCCCTTCGACCCGGCCGACCTGCGTGCCGTCGGCTGGGAGGGCGAGGTCTCCGAGATCGGCGGCTGGGGTGGCGGCGTCTTCAACGGCGGCGCGTGGCTGACCGTCGACGGCCGCCGTGCCGACGTGCACTACCGGGATCTCGACGTCGTCGAGCACGAGCTCGCCGAGGCCGAGCAGGGCCGCTTCCACTGGGAGCCGCTGATGTTCCATCTCGCGGGCATCCCCAGCTATCTGGTGGTGGCCGAGCTGGCCGTCAACCGGGTCCTGCGCGGCACTCTGCCCCGGCCCGGCTATCCGGAGCCGCTGCGCAGGTCGGCGCCGCAGATGTGGCGCGACCGGGCGGCCATGACCCTCGAGTACGCCAGATCCGCCTACGCCGCGCGCGGCCTGGCTACCGAAGTCGCCGGCGCGCTCGCCACCGCCGCCATGCAGACGGCCCACGCGGTCCTCGCCGCCCGCGGCGAATGGGTCACCAACGAGAAGCGGCTGCTGCTGCGGGCCGGGCTGCGCGGCGTCGACGCGATCGTGACGGCGCTGCGCCCGGACCCGCAGGCCCTCACATGCGCCGTCGCCGAGGCGGAGGCCCTGTTCGCGGCGGCCGGGTGATCCGGCCCCGGCGCGTACCGGTCAGCCGGTCGCGCCGGGGAGGCCCTGGCCGGCGATCAACGGTTCGAGGGTCAGGCCCTCGTGCTCGCGCTGGATGGAGCGCATGCGCCACTGGTCGGTGAACACGGCGAGCAGGGCCTGGTCGCGGCTGCGGGTCAGCACCTCAGCGCCGCGCTGGCGCCGCAGCACCTCCGCGGACTCGGCGTCGGTGCGGAGGGCGAGGGTGTACTCCAGCCGGTCGAGGATGATCTCCGCACCGAACTCGGTGGCCAGGCGTTGCTGCACGACCTCGAACTGCATGGGCCCGACCGCCGCGAGCACGGGGGCCTGGTCGCCGCGCAGGTCGGAGCGGAGCACCTGGATCACGCCCTCGCCGTCGAGCTGGTCGATGCCGCGGCGGAACTGCTTGGCCTTGGCGGTGCTCCGGGACCTGGCCACGGCGAAGTGCTCGGGGGCGAAGCTGGGGATGGGCGGGAACTCCACCGGCTTCCCCTCATAGAGCGTGTCTCCCGGCCGCAGCGCGGTGGCGTTCACCAGCCCGACCACGTCTCCCGGGTACGCCTCGTCGATGGTGGCGCGCTCCTGGCCGAACACCGACTGGGCGTACTTCGTGGCGAACGGGCGGCCGGTGGCGGCGTGGGTGAGCACCATGCCGCGCTCGAACCGGCCGGAGGAGACCCGGACGAACGCGATGCGGTCGCGGTGGGCGGGGTCCATGTTGGCCTGCACCTTGAAGACCAGGCCGGAGAACGGCGCGTCCAGCGGCCGGGCGGCTCCCTCGACGTCGGGCCGGGGCGCGGGGGCGGGGGCGAGGTCGACGAGCACGTCCAGCAGCCGGGCCACGCCGAAGTTGGACAGCGCCGCGCCGAACAGCACCGGCGTGGACTCGTGCGCCTCGAACGCCTTCTGGTCGTGCTCGGCGCCGATGGCGGCGAGCAGATCGGCCTCCTCCTCCGCGCGGGCCCAGTCGGCCCCGAGCTCGGCGGCGGCCTGCTCGGGGGTCAGCTCGGTCTCCAGCGCCTTGGTGGCGCCACCGGGGGTGCGGGTGTAGCGGACCGCGCGGCCCTCCAGCCGGTCGACCACGCCGTGGAAGTTCCCGGCGGCGCCGATCGGCCAGGTGACCGGCGTGGGACGCAGGCCGGTGCGCTCCTCGATCTCGTCGAGCAGCTCCAGCGGCTCCCGGCCCGGCCGGTCCCACTTGTTGACGAACGTGATGACGGGGATGCGGCGGTGATGGCAGACCTGGAACAGCTTCATGGTCTGCGGCTCCATGCCCTTGGCCGCGTCGATGAGCATGACCGCGCAGTCGACCGCGGCCAGCACGCGGTAGGTGTCCTCGGAGAAGTCCGCGTGGCCGGGGGTGTCCACCAGGTTGAACACGTGGTCGCGGTAGTCGAAGCGCAGCGCCGCCGAGGTGATGGAGATGCCGCGGGCCCGCTCCATCTCCATCCAGTCGGACGTCACGCCCCGGCGGCCGGCCTTGCCGTGCACGGCTCCCGCCTGGGTGATCGCCGAGGCGTGCAGGGCGAGCGCCTCGGTCATCGTGGACTTTCCGGCGTCCGGGTGACTGATCACCGCGAACGTGCGGCGGCGGGCCGCCTCACTCGTGGCGGCGCTCATCGCCCGATCCCCCTGTCGGCGCGGGCGCGGGTCGTCGTGGTGAGGTCGTGCGTGCAGGCCATCCGTGCTCCCAAACAGCGGTAGGACGGTTGAGATTACCGCGCCGGGCGCCGCGATCAGGCATCGGCGCCGCCCGGCACTGGCTCCGCCGCACCCGCCGGGAACTACAGGCGCTCGATGACGGTCACGTTGGCCTGGCCGCCGCCCTCGCACATCGTCTGCAGGCCATACCGGCCGCCGGTGCGCTCGAGCTCGTGCAGCATGGTGATCATCAGCCGGGCGCCGGTGGCGCCGAGCGGGTGGCCGAGCGCGATCGCGCCGCCGTTGGGGTTGACCCGGGCGTGGTCCGCGCCGGTCTCCTTCAGCCAGGCCAGCACGACCGACGCGAACGCCTCGTTGATCTCGACGACGTCCATGTCGTCGATCGACATGCCGGTCTTCTTCAGCGCGTACGCCGTGGCGGGGATCGGCGCGGACAGCATGCGGATGGGGTCCTCGCCGCGGGCCGACAGGTGGTGGATCCGGGCCCGGGGCCGCAGGCCGTGCGCCTTCACCGCGGCCTCCGAGGCGATCAGCAGGGCGGCCGCGCCGTCGGAGATCTGCGAGGCGACGGCGGCGGTCAGCCGCCCGCCCTCCTCCAGCGTCTTCAGGCCCGCCATCTTCTCCAGCGAGGTGTCCCGGCGGGGGCCCTCGTCGGCGGTGACGCCCTCAAGGGGGGCGATCTCCCTGGCGAACCGGCCCTCGTCGGTCGCCCGGATCGCCCGCTGGTGCGACTCGAAGGCGAACGCCTCCATGTCCTCGCGGGAGATGTCCCAGTCCCTGGCGATCATCTCGGCGCCCCGGAACTGCGACACGTCCTGCTTGCCGTACCTGGCCTGCCAGCCGCGCGAGCCGACGTACGGACCCTCGGTGAAGCCGAGGGAGTCGGCGGCGCCGCGCGAGGCGAAGGCGATCGGGATCTGCGACATGTTCTGCACGCCGCCCGCCACGACGAGGTCGCTTGTGCCGGACATCACCGCCTGCGCGGCGAAGTGGACGGCCTGCTGGGAGGAGCCGCACTGCCGGTCGACGGTCACGCCCGGCACCTCCTCGGGCAGCCCGGCGGCCAGCCAGCAGGTGCGGGCGATGTCGCCGGCCTGCGGGCCCACCGTGTCCAGGCAGCCGAAGACCACGTCCTCCACCGCGGCCGGGTCCACCCCGGAGCGTTTCATGAGCTCGGTCAGCACGTGCGCGCCCAGGTCAGCGGGGTGGACGCCGGAAAGGCCTCCGCCGCGCCTGCCCACGGGGGTGCGCACCGCCTCGACGATGTATGCCTCCGCCATCGCAAAACTCCTCAGGTTGTGGTCAGGATCCCTTCCAGGACCATCGCTATGTACTGCCGGGCGATCTCTTCGGCCGGCAGCGGGCCGTCACCGCGGTACCAGCTCGCGGCCAGCCACACGGTGTCGCGGATGAAGCGGTAGATGAGGCCGGTGTCGAGGTCGGCCCTGAAGACACCGTCGGTGACCCCCCGGTCCAGCACCGACAGCCACATCTCGCGGAAGCGCCGCTGCGATTCGGTCAGGTATGAGAAGCGCGGGTTCGTCGCGAGGTGCTTGGACTCGTTCTGGTAGATCACGACGGCCGGGCGGTGCCGGTGGATGGTGCGGAACGACTCCACGATCAGCGCCTCGAAGGTCTCCCGCGCGCCGAGGCCGGAGCCGGTCACCTTGTCGTACGCCGCCCACATCTCGGTGAGGAAGGCCGACAGGATCTCGTCGACCATCGACTCCTTGGAGTCGAAGTGGTAGTAGAGGCTGCCGCCGAGCATGTCGGCGGCCTCCGCCACCTCGCGGACCGTCGTGGACGCGTAGCCCCGTGACGCGAACACCTCGGCCGCGGTGGCCAGCAGCTCGGCCCGCCGCTCGGCGCGGGCGGCCGCGGTGCTCTCTGCGTCTCTGCGTCGTGGGCTCATGGAAAAGTCGACCTCTCAGGGGTGCTGGCTGGAGACCGAGACGACCTCTCCGGTCATGTAGGAGGAGTAGTCGCTCGCGAGGAAGACGATAACGTTGGCGACTTCCCATGGTTCCGCGTGGCGGCCGAAGGCCTCCTTCCTGGTCAGCTCGGCGAGCAGGTCCTCGGTCGTGACCTTGGCCAGGTGCGGGTGCATGGCCAGCGAGGGGGCGACGGCGTTGACCCGCACGCCATGCGGCGCAGCCTCGATCGCCGCGCACCTGGTCAGCGCCATGACGCCGGCCTTGGCCGCCGCGTAGTGCGCCTGGCCCTCCTGGGCCCGCCAGCCGATCACCGAGGCGTTGTTCACGATCACGCCCCGGCCCCGCGGCTGCATGCGCGTCAGCGCGGCGCGGGTGCAGCGCATGGTGCCGTTCAGCGTGACGTCGAGCACCCGGGCCCACTGCTCGTCGGTCATCTCGACGAGCCTCGCCGTGCCGCCCAGGCCGGCATTGTTGACGACCACGTCGACAGGCCCGAACCGCTCCTCCGCGGCCGTGAACAGACGCTGGACCTGCTCCTCGGAGGTGACGTCGCAGGGCACGGCGGTCACCGCGTCCGCGCCGAACTCCTCCTCAAGGACGGCCAGGCTCTCGCCGAGCCTGCGGGCGTGGGCGTCGCTGACGACGACCCGCGCGCCCTCCTCCAGCATGCGCCGGGCGCAGGCGCCCCCGATACCGGTGCCGGCCGCGGCGGTCACCACCGCCACCCGGTCGCGCAGCAGACCGTGACCGGTCACGTAGGTCGGCATGCCCACCCTCTCCTCACCGTACGACTCGTGATTTACTCTATCAAATAGTTGTTAGAAAGAATGCGAGGGTCGCATGACAGTGGTGCGTTACGAGCGCCGCGGGCCCGTGGCGGTGGTCACCATGAACCGCCCGGAGTACCGCAACGCGCAGAACTCGGCGATGACGTACGCCCTGGACGAGGCCTTCTACCGGGCGGTGGCCGACGACGAGGTCAAGGTGATCGTGCTGGCCGGCGAAGGCAAGCACTTCTCGGCCGGGCACGACATCGGCACGCCCGGCAGGGACGCCCACGTCTCGTTCGAGCGCAAGGCGGGCCTGTGGTGGGACCACGTCGGCAAGGAGGGCGCCGAGAGCCGCTTCGCCCGGGAGTCGGAGGTCTACCTGGGCATGTGCCGGCGGTGGCGGGAGATCCCCAAGCCGACGATCGCCATGGTGCAGGGCGCGTGCATCGCGGGCGGGCTCATGCTCGCCTGGGTCTGCGACCTGATCGTCGCCTCCGACGACGCGTTCTTCGCCGACCCCGTCGTACGCATGGGCATCCCCGGCGTGGAGTACTTCGCCCACCCCTGGGCCATGCCGCCCAGGATCGCCAAGGAGTTCCTGTTCACCGGCGACCGCATGCCGGCCCGGCGCGCGTACGAGGTGGGGATGGTCAACCGGGTCGTGCCGCGCGACGACCTGGAGACGGAGACGTTCGCGCTGGCCGAGAAGATCGCCGCGATGCCGCGGATGGGTCTCGCGCTGACCAAGAAGGCGGTCAACCAGGCCGAGGACCTGCAGGGCATGCACGCCGGGATGGACTCGGTCTTCGGCCTGCACCACCTCGCCCACGCCCACAACGCCGAGACCTCGGCCGACTCCCTGGCCGGGATGGACCCCAAGAGCATGAAGGCGGCAGCCGATGGATCTTGACCTCTCGCCGGTGGAGCCGTTCCGCGCCGAGGTTCGGGCCTGGCTCCGCGAGCACGTCCCCGCCGCTCCCCTGCCGTCCCTGGAGATCGAGGAGGGCTTCGCCGCCCACCGCGCCTGGGAGCGCGAGCTGCACGGGGCCCGCCTGTCCGTGGTGTCGTGGCCCGAGGAGTACGGCGGACGGAACGCCTCCCCACTGGAGTGGCTGGTCTTCGAGGAGGAGTACTACGCGGCCGGGGCGCCGGGGCGGGTCAGCCAGAACGGCATCAACCTGCTCGCGCCCACCCTGTTCCAGCACGGCACGCCCGAGCAGCTCGCCCGCGTCCTGCCGTCGATGGCCTCCGGTGAGGTGATCTGGGCCCAGGCGTGGTCGGAGCCGGGCGCGGGCAGCGACCTGGCGTCCCTGCGCGCGACCGCGACCAGGACCGACGGCGGCTGGCTGCTCAACGGCCAGAAGACGTGGAGCTCGCGGGCCGCCTTCGCCGACTGGGGCTTCGGGCCGTTCCGCTCCGACCCGGAGGCCGAGCGGCACCGGGGGCTGACCTACCTCATGTTCCCCCTCGACGCCCAGGGGATCACCCGCAGGCCCATCGGCCGCATCGACGGCAAGCCCGCCTTCGCCGAGCTGTTCTTCGACGACGTGTTCGTCCCCGACCGCGACGTGATCGGCGAGCCGGGCGCCGGGTGGAAGGTCGCGATGAGCACCACGGGCAACGAGCGCGGGCTCACGCTGCGCAGCCCCGGCCGGTTCCTGGCCGCCGCCGACCGCCTCGTGGAGCTGTGGCGCGAGCACGGCGACCCCACCGACACCGCGATGCGCGACCGGGTGGCCGACGCGTGGATCAAGGCGCGCGCCTACCGGCTCAAGGGCTTCGAGACGATCTCCCGTACGGAGGACGCGGGCGCCGAGTCCAGCGTCAACAAGATCTTCTGGTCGGAGCTGGACGTGGCACTGCACGAGACGGCCCTCGACCTGCTCGGCCCGGACGGCGAGCTGGCGGGCGAGTGGCTGGAGGGCTACGTCTTCTCCCTGGCCGGCCCGATCTACGCCGGGACCAACGAGATCCAGCGCAATGTGATCGCCGAGCGCGTGCTCGGCCTGCCGAAGGCGGGAAGCCGATGAGATTCGTCCTCGACGCCGAGCAACGGCTGTTCGGCGAGACCCTCGACAAGCTGCTCACCGAGGCGGCCGTGCCCGGCGTGGTCCGCGACTGGGCGGCCGGACGGCGCGAGCGCGGCCTCGCGCTGTGGCGCACGCTGGCCGAGGCCGGGGTGCTCGCGATCGCCGTGCCCGAGTCCGCCGGAGGGGCCGGGCCGCTGCCGGTCGAGCTGGTGACCGCGTTCCACGAGCTCGGCAGGCACGGCGTGCCCGGGCCGTACGCCGAGACGGTGGCCGCCGCCGTGCTGCTCGACCGGCTGGGCGACGAGGCCCTGGCGAGCCGGTGGCTGCCGCCGATCGCCGAGGGCACGGCCGTGGTCACGCTCGCGCTGCCTCCGGCCGTGCCGTACGCGCTGGACGCGGATGCCGCCGATGTGGCGCTGCTGGTGGACGGTGAGCGGCTGTGCGCCGCCGTCCCCGGCGAGGCCCGGGCGTCCCTCGACCCCGCCCGGCGGCTGTTCCCCGTCGCGCCGGGCGAGGTCCTGGCCGAGGGACCGCACGTGGCGGCGGCCGCCGCCGAGGCGTACGACATGGGCGTGCTCGCGTGCGCGGCGCAGCTCGTGGGCACCGGACGCCGCCTGCTGGAGGTGTCGGTGGACTACTCCCGCACGCGGCGGCAGTTCGGCCGGCCGATCGGCGAGTTCCAGGCGGTCAAGCACCACCTGGCCGACGCCCTGGTCGGGCTGGAGTACGCCCGCCCGCTGGTCCACGGCGCCGCCCTGTCGTACGGCACTCCGGATTTCGCCCGTGACGTGTCGGCGGCCAAGGCCGCGGCGTCGGAGGCGGCGTACGCCGCGGCGAAGATCGCGCTGCAGGTGCACGGCGCGATCGGCTACACCGACGAGTACGACCCCAGCCTGCTGATCCGCAGGGCCCGCGCCCTGCACGCGGCATGGGGCTCGCCCTCGGACCACCGGGCGCGGGTGATCGCCTCACTCGCCGGCTGACGCGGCCCCGTACCGTTCCAGCTCCCACGGGTCGTGGGCGGAGAAGACCTCCACCTCGCCCGCGTGGTCGCGGACGAGCGCGCGCAGCCGGTCGCGGTTGCGCAGCCGCAGCTCGGCGTCGACCTGCGCGCCGGTCTGCACGATGTCGAGCAGCGGGTGCGGTTCCGGCTCCCTCGCCCGCAGCTCGCCGTGGTAGAAGTACGCGTCGCCCGCGTGCAGCAGCCACCGGCCGCCGTCGCGCACGGCCACCGCCGCGTGCCCGGCGCTGTGCCCGCCGAGCGGCACCAGCAGGAACTCCGGCGGCAGCCCGTGCGGCTGCCGCACCCCGCCGAAGCCCAACCACTCCTCGCCCGCACCGGGCTCGTACGTCGTCCAGCGCGGCCGGTGGGCCCAGTGCGCAGGCCGGTAGCGCCTGCTGGGGGCCTCGGCCACGGCGGCGGCCAGTTCCTCCTCCAGGACGTGCACCCGGGCGTCCGGGAAGTCCGGCAGGCCGCCGGAGTGGTCGACGTCGAGGTGGGTCAGCAGGATGTGCCGCACGTCGGCGGGCGCGTGGCCGAGCCGCTCGACCTGGCGCACGGCGGTCTCGGCCGGGTCGAGCACCGGCTCGACCATCTCCGTCCAGTCCGCGGCGAGCGAACCCGCCGGGTCCCCTACGTCGCCGAGCCCGAGCCCGGTCTCCACGAGCACCAGGCCGTCGCGGTCGGTCTCGACGAGCAGGCAGTGGGCCACCGTGTGCGCCGGCCGTGGACCCTCATAGGTGGGCTCGATCTTCCGCATCGAGCCGCAGTTGAGGTGGTGGACCTTCATGCCGAGCCCTCCTGCCGGGCGGCGCCGGCGACCAGGCCGCCGATCCGTCGCGTGACCGAGTGGATGACGCCCGTGTCGCGGCGGACCCGGGCGAGCAGGAGTGCTCCCTGCAGCGAGGACAGCACCAGGTCGGCAAGTGCCTCGGCCTCGTCCACACCATGCCCGTGCAGATAGTCGGCCAGGCCGCGCAGCCAGGAGGCGTACGCCGCGTCGCAGGCCGCCCGGATGGGCTCGCTGTCGCCCGCGGCCTCAAGCGCGACCGTGGCCACCGGGCAGCCCTCCTGGAACCCCGACTCCTCCAGAGACTGGGCGAGCAGCTCGCCGATCCGGGCGACGGCCTCGGCGGGACCGCAGGCGGCGGCCACGGCGGCGGCGATCCGCTCGCCGAGCTCGCCGCCCGCGACCGCCACCGCCTCGGCGGCCAGCTGCTCCTTGCCCTCGGGGAAGTGGAAGTACAGCGAGCCTTTGGGCGCGCGGCTCTCCGCCAGCACCTGGTTGAGACCGGTGGCGTTGTAGCCCTGCCGCTGGAAGAGCCCGGCGGCCGTGCGCAGGACCCGCTCGCGCGTGTCGTTCCTTCGCGTCATGCCGATCACACTAGACCGACCGGTCTAGAGGATGCAACTAGACCGGTCTACCTACTTTTCGGCGAGGTTCGAACCGAGGCCGCGCAGGACGGCGGCGGCCTGGGTGACGATCGAGTCGATCAGCTCCTCGCATGAGGGCAGGTCGTCGATGAGCGCGACGACCTGGCCGGACGCCATCACGCCGAGGTCCGGGCGGCCGTCCACCATGGCCGCCTTGAGCAGCATCGGGGTGTTGGCCGCCATCAGCACCTGCGACCAGCTCAGCTCCTTGCCGTGCTTCATGGCCAGGCCGTCGCGGATCATGGCGGGCCACGACATGCCGGAGATCTTCTTGAAGCGCGCGGCGTTGCGCACCGCCCTGACCAGGCCGGACGCCTTCCCCGACCGCTCCAGCCCGTCCACCAGTTCGGTGCGCAGCACCCGGTGCGGCATGCCGTCCACCTGGCGGGTGACGACGGTCTCCGACATGCCGAGATAGGTCCGCTTCACCGCCTCGGGGACCGAGCTGTCGCCGGTCAGCAGGAACCGCGTGCCCATCGCCACGCCCGCCGCGCCGTACGCCAGCGCGGCAGCCAGGCCGCGCCCGTCGAAGAAGCCGCCGGCGGCGATCACCGGGATGTCGACGGCGTCCACGACCTGGGGCAGCAGCAGCGTCGTGGCGACCGCGCCGGTGTGGCCGCCGCCCTCGCCGCCCTGTACGAGCACGGCGTCGGCGCCCCAGGCGGCGACCTTCTCCGCGTGCCGCCGGGCGCCGACGGACGGGATCACCACGATCCCGGCGTCCTTCAGCTTCTCGATCAGCTCCCGGCGCGGGGCCAGCGCGAACGAGGCCACCTTCACCCGGTTCTTGATCAGAAGGTCGACCCGCTCCCCCGCGTCGCCGGCGTCGGCGCGCAGGTTCACCCCGAACGGCGCGTCCGTGCGCGAGCGGACCTCCTCGATGGCGGCGGCGAGCTGGCCGGCGGTCATCGTGGCCGAGGCGAGGATGCCGAGGCCGCCCGCGTTCGCCACCGCCGACACCAGCCGGGGACCGGCCACCCAGCCCATGCCGGTCTGCACCACCGGGTGGCGGACGCCGGTCAGCCGCGTGAGCGGGGTGTCCAGCGTCGGCCCGATCACGCCTTCACCTCCCGGTCACGCGAAAACTTCGGGTCCAGCACCTCGCGGATGAGGCGCAACTCCTCGTCGGTGGGCTGACGGGTCTCCGGCACCTCGCCGTCGATCGTCAGGTCGAACCCGGTGGCGGCCCGCACCTGCTCGACGTCCACGCCCGGGTGCGTCGAGACCAGCCGCATCGAGCCGTCGGGACCGCCGAAGTCGAACACGGCGAGGTCGGTCACCACCCGGCGCAGGTCGTGGAAGCGGGCGGCCCGCGGGCCCAGCGCGGCGGCGCGGTCGTGGCCGACACCGCTGACCACGTCCACCTCCGGCACGAAGACCCGGGTGGACTGCTTGGGGATCCAGTAGCTGGTCGGGTTGCAGATCGTGTTGCCGGGGGCCCCGCGCACGCCGAGGAGCTGCGACTTCGGCCGCGCCCAGTCGCCGATGGCGGAGATGTTCGAGTTGCCCCATCTGTCGATCTGCGAGGCGCCCATCATCACGTGCCTGCGCCCGTTCTGCACCAGCCACAGGTGCTCACGGAACGGCAGCCACCCCTCGACCGCCCCGGCGGGCGCGCCGAACGGCACCGCCTCGGCGGTCAGCAACGCGCCGCCGTCCGTGGTCAGCAGGCCGGGCTCGAACGTGAGCCGGGCCAGCCGGGCGCCCAGGATCGAGCAGGTGCCCATCGCCGCCGCCAGGATCTCGCCGTCGCCGCGCCATGCCTCCGCGCAGGCCACGACGCAGATCTCCGCCCGGGTCGCGCTCATCGCCCCTCCTCACGCCACTGCTGCACGACTTCCTGGTAGGCCGCCTCGTCGCCGGACAGGAACCGGTCCGCGAACGCCGCCCACGCCTCCGGGTCGGCCGCCGAGGCGGCGTAGTGCCGCTGGAACATCTCGTCCCGGCCCTGCCCCGAATCCGTGAAGTGGCCGCCGGCCGGGGTCTCCACGACTCCGGCGACGTGCATGCGGCTGACCAGCAGCGTCTGCGGCGGTCCGCCCAGCTCGCCCGGCTCGACCATCCGGTCGCAGGACACGAAGCACCGCCCGGCCGCCTTGGCGAACAGGTCGTCCATGTACGGATCGGGGCCGAGGTAGCGGCCGTTGCCCCGGGTGTCGGCCACGTCCATGTGCACGAGCGCCACGTCCATCGTGAGCGCGGGCACCGCGACGAGTTCCTCCCCGTCGTCGTACGGCGAGCGGACCGTGCGCAGGCCGGGGTTCATCCGCATGACGTCCGAGCCGAGCCCGGCCCGCGTCGGCAGGAACGGCAGCCGGTGCGCCGCCGCGAGCAGGCCGAACATGAACATGCCCTCGTCATACTCGGTGAACTCGACCGCCCCGCGCTGCCGGGCCGCCCGGAAGTGCGGTTCGAGGGCGATCGAGTCGAGCGTCACGAACGGCGCGACGACCCGGCGCACCTTGCCCGCCGCGCAGAGCAGGCCCACGTCCGGCCCGCCGTACGACACGATCGTCAGGTCCGTCAGCGCGGACCGGTAGATGGCCCGCACCAGCGCCATCGGCTTGCGCCGGGAACCCCAGCCGCCGATGCCGATCGTCATGCCGCTCTCCAGGGAGCCGACGATCTCCTCGATCGAGGTGACGACGCCCATCACCGGCCTCCTTCCGCGACGAAGGCGTCCCGGTGCCGGTCGCCTGCGCCCATGAGGTTGAGCTCGAACGTGAAGCCCTGCTCGAACCGGTAGCTGCGCTTGACGTCGACCGGGTCGATGCCGTTGAGCGACTCCTTGGCCCGCCGGATGACGTACGGGTCCTTGGCGGCGATCTGCGCCGCCACCTCCAGCGCCGTGTCACGCAACTGCTCACGCGGCACGACCTCCAGCACCGAGCCGAAGGCGTGCAACTCGGCGGCGGTGACGTTGCGGCACGTGTAGACCATTGCGCGCATCAGGTGCTGGGGCACCAGCCGGGCGAGGTGGGTGGCCGCGCCGAGCGCGCCCCGCTCCACCTCCGGCAGGCCGAAGTAGGCGTCGTCGGAGGCCACCACGACGTCGGCGTTGCCGGCCAGCCCCACCCCGCCGCCCAGGCAGAAGCCGTGCACGGCCGCGACCACGGGGACCTCGCACTCGTAGACCGCCGCGAACGCCGCGTAGCAGCCGCGGTTGGCGCCCACCAGCGCGTCGAACCCGCTGGTCGCCTGCATCTCCTTGATGTCCACGCCGGCGTTGAACCCGCGACCCTCGGCCCGCAGCACCACGACGCGGGTCGCCGGGTCGCGCCCGGCCTCCCGTACGGCGTCGGCGAGCTCGAACCATCCGCGTACGGTCAGCGCGTTGACCGGTGGGGCGTCCATCACGACTTCGGCGACGCCCTCGCCGTGACGGCTGGTCGAGATTCCCATACGTCACCTTTCCATCTAACATTTGTTAGAAATTAAGCTAGCAGAGTGGGTCGCTCCGGGCGACGCCCGCTGTCCGAGTGAAGCTGTCCGATTGAGCTGTCCGATTGAAGGGGACCGAGATGATCTGCAGGGACCGAGTCGTGATCGTGACCGGCGCGGGGCGCGGCCTCGGCCGGGCGCACGCGCTGGAGTTCGCCCGCCAGGGCGCGAAGGTCGTGGTGAACGACCTCGGGGTAAGCCTGTCCGGCGAGGGCGGATCGGAAGGTCCCGCCCAGGAGGTGGCCGAGGAGATCCGCGCGCTGGGCGGCGAGGCGGTGGCCGACCGGTCCGACATCGCCACCGACGAGGGCGCGCGGCGGCTGGTGGCGACCGCGATCGAGCGCTTCGGCCGCCTCGACGTGCTGGTCAACAACGCCGGGTTCCTCCGCGACCGCATGCTGGTCAACCTGTCGGAGGAGGAGTGGGACGCGGTGATCCGCGTGCACCTGAAGGGCCACTTCCTGCCGCTCAAGCATGCCGGGCTGCACTGGCGCGCCGAGTCGAAGGCCGGCCGCCCGGTGGACGCGCGGGTGGTGAACACCTCGTCGGGCGCCGGCCTGCTCGGCAGCGTGGGACAGGGCAACTACTCGGCGGCCAAGGCCGGCATCGTGGGCCTGACCCTGGTCGCGGCGGCCGAGCTCGGCCGCTACGGCGTGACCGTCAACGCCATCGCCCCGGCCGCCCGTACGCGGATGACCGAGCAGGTCTTCGCGGAGACGATGGCCGCCCCCGGGGAGGGCGGGTTCGACGCGATGGCCCCGGAGAACGTCTCCCCGCTGGTGGTCTGGCTCGGCTCGGCCGAGTCGAAGGATGTCACCGGCCGGGTCTTCGAGGTCGAGGGCGGCCGGATCTGCGTCATGGAGGGCTTCCGGCACGGCCCGGTCGCCGACAGGGGTGCCCGCTGGGACCCCGCCGAGATCGGGCCGGAGGTGGCGAAGCTGCTCGCCCGCGCCGCCGCGCCCGAGCCGGTCTACGGCGCCTGACTCTCCCCGGCGAGCTGTTCGCCGAGGCCGGTGCGCCGGTAGCGCAACCGGCGGCCCTCCCGCTCGCCGGTCACCAGCCCGGCGTCCCGCAGCGTGGTCAGGTGGTGGGAGGCGGTCGCCGGGGCCAGCCGGAGGGCGGCGGCGACCTCCCCCGTGCTGGACGGCTCGGCCAGCAGAGCGAGCACGCCCGCGCGGGTCGGGCCGAGCAGGGCGGCCAGCGCCGCCGGCGGCTCGGCCGGCACGGGCCGGTCCCACAACCGGCCGTGGCCGCGCGGCGCGTACCACAGCGCACGCCCCGACGGGGTGTCGGCCAGCGTGTACACGTGCGTGCCGGTGAACCCGGTCGGCAGCAGCGTGAGCGGGTGCCCGTCCAGGCCGAACTCGCCGTCCTTGGCGTACGCCAGCCGCAGCGCCTCGCCGTCCCAGTCGAGGCGCGGGTGCAGGTCCGTCAGCAGCGCCCGCGGCCCTCGCTCGGCGGCGAGCAGCCCCCGGCGGGTCAGCTCGCCCTCCGCGAGCGCGCGCAGCCGCGGCCAGCTCGGCGCGATCAGCGACGAGAAGTAGCGCCGGATCTCCCGCACCGTCACGGCCAGCGCGCCCGCCGGGTCGGTCGAGAAGCGCTCGACCTCCGGCGGCGCACCGTACCCGGCCCAGGCCCGGTCCACCTCGGACGCGACCTGGTCGAGCGGGGTGGCGGCCACCACCCGCAGCTCCTGCTCCAGGGTCGGGCGGGTGGTGGACGGCGCCGGGGTGAGGAAGTCCGGCACATAACCGGTGGGGCCCGGGACCAGCGGGCGGAGTGTGGTCAGGATCCGCAGCAGCGGCTCGGCCCGGGCCCGCCAGGACACGGGGACCAGGCGCGCCGAGCGGGAGCGCAGCGCGAGGCAACTGGCCACGACCTCCGCCATCGGGCTGTGCGCGAACCTGAGCCGCAGCAGGTCGGCGGGGGCGAACTCGATCCGGATCACCCGTCCATTCGAGCACGCTCGAACGGTTAACGGAGACCGTCCCCCGGTTCCTACGGTCGGCGCATGGAATACACCCGTTTGGGGCGGACCGGTCTCCTCGTCAGCCGGATCTGCCTCGGCACGATGAACTTCGGCTGGCAGATCGGCGAGGCCGAGAGCCACGCGATCCTCGACCGGGCGCACGAGGAGGGCGTCAACTTCGTCGACACCGCGAACATGTACGGCCGGGAGACCGGCGACGGGCTGAGCGAGCGGTTCATCGGCCGCTGGTTCGACAAGGCCGGTCACCGGGACAGGATCGTGCTGGCCACGAAGGTGTACGCCCCGATGACCGACTGGCCGAACGACGGCGGGCTGTCGGCCCGCAACATCATCGCGGCCTGCGAGGCGTCGCTGCGCCGCCTGCGGACCGACTGGATCGACCTCTACCAGATGCACCACGTGCAGCGGGACACGCCCTGGGAGGAGATCTGGCAGGCCATGGAGACGCTGGTCGTCCAGGGCAAGGTGCGGTACGCCGGGTCGTCCAACTTCGCCGGCTGGCACCTCGCCCGCGCACAGGCGGCGGCCGACCGGAGGAACTTCCTCGGCCTGGTCTCCGAGCAGTGCAAGTACAACCTGCTCACCCGGCACGTCGAGCTGGAGGTGCTGCCCGCCGCGATCGAGCTGGGGATCGGGATCCTGCCCTACTCGCCGCTGCACTTCGGCGCGCTGTCCGGGGCGCTGCGCAAGCGGCGCGAGGGCGCGGCAGGCCGCAGCGTCCTGCACGCCCCCGAGCGGGTCGAGCCGCACCGGGCGGCGATCGAGGGCTACGAGAAGCTGTGCGCCGAGATCGGCGAGGAGCCCACCACGGTCGCGCTCGCCTGGCTGCTGTCGCGGCCCGGGGTGACCGCCCCGGTCATCGGGCCGCGCTCCCCCGGGCAGCTCGACCTGCCGCTGACCGCGCTGCGCACCGAGCTGTCCGCCGAGACCCTGGCCCGGCTGGACGAGCTGTTCCCGCCCATCGGCAACGGCGGCCCCGGCCCCGAGGCCTGGGCGTGGTGATTCCGGGTCCGGCGTTTCTGCCGTAGGGCTTTTCGCTACGCCTGTAGCTCCAACAAATCGCGCTGTGCGGTTGCTTCAGGCGAGACGGTCAAGAGACAATTCATACAGAGTTTCGAATTGATCGATAGGGGTGCGACGAATCTGTTTGACCTACATTCTGAACACCATCGTCGTTCGAATAACGCTGACAGTGACTGGTGGGACCGGTTCACCGCCGGTTCACCATTGCGGTCACCCGAAGCCTCGCTAGCCCGCGACGAATACTCCGTTGGTCACTTTCCGATCGTTGAGCCCGAGATGCGGGGTTCCGAGGGCCCGAGCAATGGTTCAGGCAATGGCGGTGCACCAAATGCGCAGAACGGCGAGGCCACTGATGGCTGTGCCGCGAGTGCCGGGTCTGGGGGTGCCGGTCGGGGTCGCTCGTCGTGGGTGCTGGTGGCGTCGTTGCGGGAGTCGGCGCAGGCGTTGGCTGTGGCGCCGCTTCCTGACGATGCGGACGTCTGCCTTGCCGAGGCCGAGGACCTGATGTTCGCCCGGGATCGGATCACCTCCGCGTTGGCGGATCGCGTCGGGCGGGTGCATCGGGCGGGGCAGGCCAGGCAGCACGGGCATGCCTCCACCCGCAGCTGGTTGCGTACCGCCGGGGGGATGAGCGTGCCCGGTGCGGGTCGCCTGCTGACCTTGGCGGTGGAACTGGGCCGCCTGCCCCGGGTGCGGGAGAAGTTCGCCGCCGGGCAGTTGGCTGCGGGGGTGGTGGAGGCGATCTGTACCGCCACCGCGCAGTTGACCGACGAGCAGGCCGGGCTGGCTGAGCCGATTTTGCTGGAACTGGCGGACAAGGCAGACCCGGCGGAGGTGGCCAAGGCCGGCCGCTACCTCCGCGGGGTGCTGAACCCCGATGGTGAAGAGCGTGATGAGCAGGCCGACTACGGGCGGCGTTTCCTGCGGGTCCGCCCCACCGGGGGCGGCGGGCTGGAAGGGGAGTTCTACCTGCCCCGTGAGGCCGCCGCCCGGCTGCGGACCCTGTTGGACGCCTACGCCAAACCGAAGGCTGAGGGGGATGACCGGCCGCTGCGAGTGCGCAACGCCGATGCGTTCATCGCGTTCCTGGAGCAGAAGATCGCCACCGAACTCCTGGTCCTGGTCAACGCCGAATCCCTCCCCACCGACCCCGTCACCGACCACCCCGACGACGCGAACGGCACCAACGACACCGGCCCCAGCGACGCCGACAACACCAGCGCCCCCGGCGAGATGGGCGCCACTGGCGACGCCTCGGCCGACACCGAGGTAGATGCCGGTTCAGATGCAGCCGCGGACGCTGCCGAGAGCGCCGACCGTGCCAGCACCGGCCCCCGCGCCGAGGAGCCTCGCGACCCCGAATCCGGTGAGCGCAGGGCCTGTGAGCGCGCATCCTGCAAGCGCGGGACTCGTGAGCAGCAGGCCGGTGGGCACGGACCGCGCGGCACCGCAAGCACCGCCTCTGCCACGGGCGACCACACCGCGCCCGCAGAGGACGAGGACTGCGACCGTGCCGCAGGCCAAACGGGAGCAACGCCCGCCGGGCGCGCGTCAGCATGGCCTACGCGCGGCGGCAGCGGGCATTCGCACGCAGCGCATCCGCGCACAGAGCAGCCGCGCACAGAGCAGTCGCGCACAGAGCAACCGGATCCTCCTCCCGAGGGCCCACCTGGACATCACGCCCACGCCGGGCATCAGCCTGCGGGGGACTGCCGGCATGGGCAGGGCGGGTGTGAGTGCCACAGCCATGAGCACCGGGGGCACGACGAAGGCGGATGCGGGTGCGGCGGTAGAGCGCGGTGCTCGTGCGGAGCGCCGGGGACACCGGGAACAGCGACAGGGACGATGCCAGGAGCGCTGCCCGGGACGGCGCCGGGGTTGTTGCTGGCGACCGGGCAGATGCTGCCCCTCACCAGCGTGCACCGGCTGGCCCGCACCTCCACCCTGGTGCGCCTGGTGATGGACGCCGACGGGCAGGTGCTCGACATGGGCCGCAAGGTCCGCCTGGCCACCCCCGCCCAACGACGGGCCATCTTCGCCCGCTACGCCACCTGCTGGATCGACGGCTGCCCCCTGCCCGCCACCATGTGCCAGATCGACCACGCCGACAACTGGAGCACCGGCGGCCTGACCGACCTCAAACTGCTCGGACCCGCCTGCCAGTTCCACAACCGCGACCGCTACCGCCACCCCGACCGCTACACCCGCCACAAAACCGGCACCGACCGCTGGGCCTTCACCTACCAGCGCCTCGCAGGAGCCCGGCGAGTGCGGGATTAGCGGGCCACGGATGGTATGCGCTCGCCCTGGCTGGGATGGCGGGACACTGAGGCGGCCGGGCGACGGTCAGACGGCCGCTCGGCGGAGGCGGCGCAGGCCGGTCGCGGCCAGATCCCGTGTGCCCAGCGCCGCCGCCACGCAGGCGACCGGTACGGCGGGCAGCACGTAGCGGTGGTCGAAGTCGAGCGCGGCGATCGGGCCGAGGAACAGGAAGGCGGCCGCCGCCCACGGCAGCAGCGCGGCACGCCGCCGGCCGATCGCCCCGATCCCGCCGAGCAGCAGGGCCACGCCGAACAGCGGGCCGTGCAGCAGGCCCGGGTAGCGATACGCGCCGAGGAACGACGCGTACGGCTCGACCGACGACATCCCGCGGATGGCGGGGTCGTACTCGCCGCGTACGGTCTCGATGAGCGGGAAGGAGGGAAGCGGCCAGGAGCCGACGGGGAACGACAGCGCCGGAGACACGCGCGCCGGGTGCCGCACAGGGGTGACCGCGAAGGCGAGCGAGGCGTCGTGCGCCACCTCGCGCAGGTAGTCGAGCGGCTGCGCCGCGATGGCGCGCAGCGCGAACGAACGGGCCAGGTCGTTGTGGGAGAAGCGGTCGCCGGGCAGCAGGTTGAGCGAGGCGCCGGGCGCCCACACGTACTCGGACGCGGCGTCCACGACGGTGCCGTTCGGGCACAGCTTCGCCTCGTCGGCGGGCGGCCGGATGACCGAGCAGTCGGCGAACGTCATCGTCCGCGCCCACAACGCCACCCCGTCGGAGCCGCTGAGCGCGAAACGCCCGTGGTGGGCCTGATACCAGCCCGCGTAGGCCGTCAGCGGCAGCACCCCGGCGAGGGCGAGCGCGGCCACCTGGCGCACCATCTCACGCACCCCCGCCCGCCGCACGACCAGATACAGCAGGACCAGGCCGAGCAGCGGCACGGCGGCGGTCCGGGTGAGCCCGGCCAGCGCGAGCAGCGCCCCCGCGGCGGCGGCCGCCCGTACGGACGGTTTCGCCCGCCACATGACGACGGTCAGGGCGGCGACGACGAGGAAGATCAGCTGGGTGTCGGAGAGCACGGCGTGCTCGAGCCGGACGAAGGCCGGGTCGAACAGCACGGGCAGCGTCGCCAGGGTGGCGCCCCACGCGGGCAGCCGGTGGCGGCGCAGCAGCGCGTAGATCATCACGGCGATGCCCAGGCCCATGGCGTGCTGCACGCCGGCCACCAGCTCCACGCTGTGGAACGGCCACAGCAGCCGCAGGAAGAAGGAGTATCCGGCGGGGTGGAACGCCCCGCCCGGCTTCAGGTGGACGGCCGTGTCGAGATAGGTGAACGAGTCATACCAGTAGAGCTGCGCGGTGTCGTACGCGAGCATGACGAGCACGCGCAGGGCCGCCGCCGCGGCGAGCACGGCGGCGAACAGGCCGTGTCCCCTGGTCAGCACCCGTTTCGCTCGGGCGGTCCCGCGCGGCGCCGTCTGCAGGGCGGGTGTCGAGGTGAGCATGGACGATCCCCCGGTCCGAGGCCGGGGCGGCTCCCCGGCGACGCCCGGACACTCCAGCGAAAGATCGATAAACTCACCGTCACCTGATTCGGTTACGTCCTGGTTATGCCGCTCATGGCAATCTGAGGCGCTTCGACGGGTGAAGGGGGAATCGATGCGGGTGCTGGTCGCCGAGGACGAGCGGATGCTCGCCGACTCGATCGCCGAGGGCCTGCGGGGGGAGGCGCTCGCGGTGGACGTCGCCTACGACGGCGACGGGGCGCTGGAGCGGGTGCGCGTCCACGACTACGACGTGCTGATCCTCGACCGGGACCTGCCGGGGACGCACGGCGACGACGTGTGCCGGGCGCTGGTGGCCGAGGCCGCGCAGGTCCGCGTGCTCATGCTGACGGCCGCGGGCGACGTGCGCTCACGCGTGGAGGGGCTGTCGCTGGGCGCTGACGACTACCTGCCCAAGCCGTTCGCGTTCGAGGAACTGGTGGCGCGGGTGCACGCGCTGGGCCGCCGGGTGCGGCCCGCCGACCCGCCGATCCTGGAGCGAGCGGGCATCCGGCTCGACTGGGCGCACCGGCAGGCCTTCCGCGACGGGCGATACGTACCGCTCGCCCGCAAGGAGTTCGGCGTGCTCGCCGAGCTGCTGCGCGCGGGCGGCGCGGTGGTCTCCAGCGAGACGCTGCTGGAGAAGGTGTGGGACGAGCACATCGACCCGTTCACCAACACGGTCCGCACGACGATGATGAAGCTGCGCCGCAAGATCGGCGATCCGCCGGTCATCGAGACGGTCACGGGAGCGGGGTATCGCATTCCATGACGAAGAGCCTGCGGCTGCGGTTCGCGCTCGCCTGCGGCGGGGTGTTCGTCCTCGCCGGTGCCGTCCTGGTCGGGGTCGTCGCCTTCGTCGTACGGCAGAGCCTGGAGCCGCGCGACGGGCTGCGGCAGCCCCAGTGGATCCGCGTCGTCGGCGGCGTCTACTCGCCCTGGGACCACGAGTACTACGTGGCCCAGCAGCGGGTCGCGCAGGTCAGGCGCGTTTACCAGGCCGACGTGATCAAGAACGTGCTCGTCGTGGGCGGGATCGCCCTCGTCCCCGGGGGCGGGCTCGCGGCACTGCTCGGCTGGCGGGCGGCCGGCTGGACGCTGCGGCCGATGCGGTCGGTCACGGCGAGCGCGCGGCGGATCGCGCAGAGCCACGATCTGACCGAGCGCATCGCGCACGAAGGCCCGGACGACGAGGTCAAGGAGCTGTCCGACATCGTGGACACCGTACTCGGCCGCCTCGCCAGGTCCTTCGACGGCCAGCGGCGCTTCGTCGCCAACGCCTCGCATGAGCTGCGCACGCCGCTCACCATCAACCGCACGCTTGTGGACGTCGCGGTCCGCCGCCCGGACGCGAGTGAGGACGTCAAACGGCTCGGCGAGTCGCTGCTGCTGGTCAACGCCCGGCACGAACGCCTGATCGACGGCCTGCTCGCCCTGGCCGAGGGCGAGCAGAAGGTCCTCGACCGGCGGCCCTTCGACCTGACCGATGTGGCCGAGCACGTGCTCGACACCGCGGCCGAGGAGGCGAAGGCGGCTGAGGTGACCGTGCACCGGCTGCTCGACCCCGCGCCGACGGCGGGCGAGCCGGTGCTGGTGGAGCGGCTGGTGCAGAACCTCGTGGAGAACGCGATCCGGCACAACCACCCCGGCGGCCAGGTATGGGTGTCCACTCGCCGCAGAGCCGACCGAGTGGAACTCGTCGTGGCCAACACCGGCCTGCCCGTGCCGCCGTACGAAATTGAGACGATCTTCGAGCCGTTCCGGCGGCTGCACGGCGACCGGCTGCGCTCCGAGCGCGGCAGCGGCCTCGGGCTGTCGATCGTGCGCGCCGTCGCCGAGGCCCACGACGGCGTGGTCACCGCCACCCCGCGTGAGGAGGGCGGCCTGACCCTCGCCGTCGAGCTGCCTTACGAAAGCCGCTGAGCCGCGCCGACCACGAAGGACTCCAGCCGGTGCAGCAGGGCGGCCATCTCGCCCTGGGGCAGGCGGGTGGTGTCGGCGTTCAACTCCACGCCGAGGGTGCCCTTCCAGCGCATCAGGGCCACGCAGAAGTCGCAGCTGCGCTGGTCCGTGCCGGGGAGCCACTCCAGCTCGGGCTCCCCGTCCGCGTGGTCGGCGCCGCCCGGGTCTTCGCCGGGGCGCAGGTCGTTGAAGCAGCACGACGGAAACACGGAGACGCCCCGGTCGGCGCTCACCCGGTCGATCATCGCGTCGAAGGCCAGCGTGTCGAAGCGGGCGCGCCGGTAGGACGCGAGAACCGCCGGATAGGCGCTCACGAGGGTCTCGGCGAGGCCTCCGCACGGGCCCAGGGTGAGCAATCCCAGCTGGTTCAGGCTGGTGACCAGGTCCCGGGTTCGGTCGTCGAAGCGGTTGTGCACGATCGGGGTGATCGCGCACACTTCGTGCCCGGTCAGCTCACGCAGTTGCATGGCGACCGCCACCAGCAGGACCGTGGCGGTGCTGACCCCGGCACGGCGGGCGAGCACCTGTGCGGCGTGGTCGAGCCGGGGCGACGACAGCACGGCTCGCGCGTACCTCGGTGTCGCGCCCGCCCCGACCGCTCTCGGGAACATGGCGGACGGCACGGTCCGGAGCAGCGCCTCCCACTGCGCTATCGCCCGATCCGAACGGGCCGACGCCGCCTGCTCCTCCCGCACCAGGTCGAGCAACTGCGACGACGGCGGTCGCGCGATCGCTCCGCGGAGCAGCAGCATCCGCAGGTCGCGCGCCACGACGTCGGCCGCGCGCCAGTCCGCGACGACATGGTGGAACACGAGCGCCACGTGGGTGGTGGCGCCGTCGCAGACCACGAATCCGGCGCGCACCTGTTGCTCGCCGTCGCCGAAAGATCGCCCGGCCAGGCGGGCGACGAGTTCCGCCGCGGCGTCGTCCGCGGCGCCGCGGGCCGCCTCGACCAGCTCGATCGGCACGGTCCCGGCCGCCGCCACCTCCTGGTACGGTCCGGCCTCGCCGAGCCGTATCACGGATCGCAGGGCGTCGTGCCGGCCCATCACCTCCGCCAGGGCGGCCGCCACGACCCGGGGATGGCGCGGGCCGCCCGCGCGCGGGACGGCGAGCAGCCGGGGAACGTTGAAGTAGTGCGCGCTGTCCGGCCCCACGTCATGGATGGCCCCCCAGATGGCCCGCTGACCCCACGCGAGCTCCGCCCTACCGGAACGGTTGGCGGCGAAGTCCACCGAAAGCCCCATGACTCTCCTTCGACTGTCAGGCTCGTCTAGCTCCGGAACCTCCGGTCCGCGGCTCCCGTCTCGGACAGCCGCAGACCTGGGTCGCCTCCCCCCGGCGCCCTGACACGCGCGAACGCATCCGCCACCGCGCACAGCGGGGTCTGTGAAACATGGTGCGGGCAGCCGTGGGAACGCTCCCACGAAAGGGTAGGTTTCGCCTCTGGACCGGTCAATAACTTCCTGCGCCATTCGCCCCGGCCCGATGGGACCCGACGGGGATGGCAGGCATTCCCGCACGTGACGGACGCCGTCACGAGCGCTCCATCCTGGCGTCTGACAACCTGAAGACCTCTTCGTCCGATGCCGGCCGCGTCCGGTCCGGCCTTATCGGGAGTTTGCGGCCGGGCCGGTATATGGAAGCGCTCCCACGGCGTTCTCACGGGCCGCCTTACGAGGGCGGCTGTGCGGCGAGAGCGGCCTTGTCGATCTTGCCGGTGGCGTTGCGCGGCAGGCCGTCCAGGAGGACGACCTCGCGGGGCACCTTGAAGTTGGCCAGCCGTTCCCGGCAGTAGGCCGTCAGTGCCTCCGGGGTGACCGCCGCGCCGGGGCGGGGCACGACGTAGGCCCGGCCGACCTCGCCCATGCGGGCGTCCGGCACGCCGATCACCACGGTCTCGGCGACGCCCTCATGGGCGGCCAGCACCTGCTCGATCTCGGCCGGGTAGACGTTGAAGCCGCCGACCACGAACATGTCCTTCGACCGGCCGGTGATGGCGAGGTAGCCCCGCTCGTCGAGCCGGCCGCGGTCGCCGGTCACCAGCCAGCCGCCCGCGATCGCCGCCGCGGTCGCCGCGTCGTCGTCCAGGTAGCCGACCATCACGTTGTGCCCGCGCACCAGGATCTCGCCGTCCTGTCCCACCGGCACCGGCGCGCCGTCCGGGCCGGTCACCTTCACCTCCACGCCCTCGATCGGACGGCCGGAGGTGGTGGCGACGGTCACGTCGTCGTCCTCCAGCGAGCACGCCGTGACCGTGCCGCACGATTCGGTCAGCCCGTACGCCGTGACGACCTGGGGGAACAGCTCGGCCCGCAGACGGCGTACGAGCGCCACCGGGACGACCGAGGCGCCGGTGACCGCGAGCCGCAGCGACGACAGGTCGTAGCGGGAGCGGCCGGGCGCGTCGAGCATGGAGACGTAGATGGTCGGCGGGCCGGGCAGCACGGTGATCTTCTCGTCCTCGATCAGCCGCATCGTCTCGTCCGCCTCGAACACCGGCTGGAGCACCATCGTGGCGGCCCTGAGCAGGCAGGCGAACACCCCGGCCTTGTAGCCGAAGGTGTGGAACATCGGGTTGACGATGAGGTAGCGGTCGCCGTGGCGCAGGCCGGTCCGCGCGCTCCACGCGAGGTAGGTGCGGACGTTCTGCCGGTGGGTGCACATCGCGCCCTTGGACTTGCCGGTGGTGCCGGAGGTGAACAGGATGTCGGCCACGTCGTCGGGGCGCACCGCCGACGCACGTTCCCGGGCCGCCTCGTCCGGCACCGCCGCACCGGCGGCGAGGAAGTCCGCCCAGGTCGTGGCGTCCGGCCTGGCGTCCTCGTCGTGGGTGACGACGGTGGTGAGCGCGGGCAGGCCCGCGACGCCGGAGGCGGTCACCCCGAGCATGGCGAGGTAGCCGTTGCCGAGGAAGCCGTCCTCCGTGAACAGCACGCGGGCGCGGCTGCGGGCCAGCAGCCAGCGGGCCTCCTCGCCCTTGTAGCGGGTGTTGATCGGCACCACGACGGCGCCGGCGCTCAGCGCGCCGAGGGCGGTCACGATCCACCGCGTGCTGTTGGGAGCCCAGATCGCCACCCGCTCCCCCGGCTCCACGCCGAGCGCGAGGAAGCCGCGGCCCGCCTCGCGCACACGGGCGTGCAGCTCCGCGTAGGTCAGGCGGGACGCGCCGTCCACCACCGCCTCCGTGCCCGGGAACTCCCGGGCCGCCTGCTCCAGCACTCCCGGAATCGTCAGCGCCTCGTTCTCGGTCATGACCGTCATGGTGGGCCGTCCCTGCCCGGCCCGTCAGGCGTGGTCCCGCTGGCCGGTACCTCTCCCCCACCGGCGGGCGACCGGCCGTACCCTCCCCTGCGTCATATGGAAACTGGGTCATTGTGAGACGCGGAGGACACGGTGAACGTGACGATGGATTTCGGCGGCCGGGCGGTGCTGGTCACCGGGGGGACCAAGGGCATCGGCTTCGTGATCGCCGAGACGTTCCTCGCCGCGGGCGCCGACGTGGTGGTGTGCGGGCGGAACGAGCCGGACAAGCTGCCCTCGGCGGACGGCCGGACCGCACGGTTCGTGGCCGCCGACATCCGCGACCCCGCTGAGGCGGCCCGGTTGGTGGAGCAGACCGTGGATCACCTGGGCCGGCTGGACGTACTGGTCAACAATGCCGGAGGATCGCCGAACGCCGACGCGGCGACGGTCTCCCCGCGGTTCGTCGAGCGGATCGTGGACCTCAACCTGCTCGCGCCGTTCTACGTGGCCCAGCCGGCCAACCTCGTCATGCGCGAGCAGGACGGCGGCGGGTCGATCGTCAACATCGGCAGCGTCTCCGGCGTGGACCCGCAGCCGGGCACCGCGGCGTACTCCGCTGCCAAGGCCGGGCTGCTCATGCTCACCAAGGCGCTGGCGCTGGAATGGTCGCCGAAGGTGCGGGTCAACCACATCACCACCGGCCTCATCAGGACCGAGGCCGCCGCCTCCCTGTACGGCGAGGACGGCGGCGCGGCGCTGTCGGAGATCATCCCGATGCGCAGGATGGCGGTGCCGCAGGACGTGGCGAACGCCTGTCTCTTCCTGGCGAGCGACCTCGCCTCCTACCTCACCGGGGCGGACGTCCCGGTGCACGGCGGAGGCGAGGTCCCGGCGCGCTACCTGGTGACCGGGGACTGACAGCCCCGGAAGACGGCACGCCCGCCCGTGAGCACGGGCGTGCCGTTCACCGCGGCTTCGAACACGACCGCGTCGTCCGTCTCCCACGTACGCAGGTCGAGGCGGTCGCCGGGGAAGACCGGGGCGGCGAACCTGCCCGCCAGCTCGGCCAGATCGGCCGGGTGCGCGCCCACGGCATCGGCCACCGGCAGCGTCACCGCCGCCAGCGTGCCCAGGCCGTGCATGAACGGCCTCGGCATGCCGGCGGCCTTCGCCGCCTCCGGGTCGATGTGCATGTGGTGCCGGTCGCCGAGCAGGCGGTAGAGCGCGGCCTGGTTGGGCGAGGTGTCCAGCCGCAGCTGACGCGCGGGCGGCGTCTCGGGCCGCTTCGGCGCCGACGGCCCGCGCTCGCCGCCGAACCCGCCGCGGCCCGGCGCGAACAGCGACCAGGTGGCGAGGAAGAACGCGCTGTCCACCTCGACCTCGAAGACCGCGGCGCCGCCCTTGTCCCAGACCCGGGCGACGCGGGCCTTCATGGTCAGCTCACCCGCGGGCGGCAGCGGCTTGCGGACCACCAGCCGCTGGGAGCCGTGGACGGCCGTCCGGATGTCGAACGCGCCCAGCGAACCGAGCGCGTCCGGCGCCCACTGGGCCTTGGTCAGCGCGAACGTCGGCAGCACCCGCAGCCGCTCCTCGAAGACGAGGTCGAGGTCGGTGGCCGGGGCGCCGACGGCGAGCGCGTAGAGGATCGCCTCCCGCTCGTCGTAGGCGACCGTGCGCTCGCCGAGGTCGCGGCCGGCCCACTCGGCAGTGTTCATCTCGCTGGCGTTCACCGGTCCGCTCCGAGCATCAGGCCGCTGGTGGGCACCCCGGTGCCCGCCGTCACGATCACGTTGCGCACTCCTTCCGGCTGGTTGACGCTGGTGCCCCGCACCAGGCGGACGCCCTCGGCGATGCCGTTCATGCCGTGCAGGTACGCCTCGCCGAGCTGGCCGCCGTGGGTGTTGAACGGCAGCCGCCCGCCGAGCTCCAGGTTGCCCTCGGCGACGAAGTCCTTGGCCTCTCCGGGGGCGCAGAAGCCCAGCTCCTCCAGTTGCGGCAGCACCAGCGGCGTGAAGTGGTCGTACAGGATCGCCGCGTCCACATCTGCGGGGCCGAGGCCGCTCTGCGCGTACAGCTGCCGCCCGACCAGCCCCATCTCGGGGATGCCGCTGATGCGGGGGCGGTAGTAGCTCGTCATCATGTGCTGGTCGTCGCCCGAGCCCTGGGCCGCGCCCAGGATGACCGCGGGCGGGTGCGGCAGGTCGCGCGCCCGCTCGGCCGAGACCACGACCAGCGCCTGGCCGCCGTCGGTCTCCTGGCAACAGTCCAGCAGGTGCAGCGGCTCGGCGATCCACCGCGACGCCTGGTGGTCTTCCAGGGTGATGGGCCGCTGGTAGAACCAGGCGGCCGGGTTGTTCGCGGCGTGCCTGCGGTCCACCACGGCCACGCGGCCGAAGTCCTCGCTGGTCGCGCCGTACTCGTGCATGTAGCGTCTGGCGAACATGGCCACCCACTGGGCGGGCGTCGACAGGCCGAACGGGTTCAGCCACGCGTACGCCGCGCTGTCGGCTCCCGTCTCGACCGGCCGGTCCGCCTGGCCGAGGCCGTAGCGCACACCGGACCGCTCGTTGAACGCCCGGTAGCAGACCACCACGTCGGCCACGCCGGTCGCGACGGCCAGCGCCGCCTGCTGGACGGTGCCGCAGGCCGCGCCGCCGCCGTGCGGGATGCGGGAGAAGAAGGTGAGCTCGCCCATGCCCGTGTTGCGCGCGACGTGGATCTCGGCGTTGGTGTCGGCGGTGAACGTCACCATCCCGTCCACGTCGGACGGCTTCAGACCGGCGTCGGCGACGGCCGCGAGCACGGCCTCGCAGGCGAGCTGAAGCTCGCTGCGGCCGGAGTTCTTGGAGAACTCGGTGGCGCCGATGCCGGCGATGGCGGCGGCGCCCGAAAGAGAGCCCGAAAGAGAGCCGGAAAGGCCGCTCATCTCGCCTCCTTCGCGGGAAGCCGGACGGCGACGGTGCCGGTGACGTGGGCGCCCAGGCCGTTCTCGCCGCGTACGGCGATCTCGACCCGGTGGTCCTCGTCGTGCTTGGCGGTGACCGTGCCGGTCAGCGTCATCGTGTCGCCGGGGTAGTTGGGCACGCCGAGCCTGATCTTGATCGCCTTGACGACGGCGGCCGGGCCCGCCCATTCGGTGACGTACCGGTCGACCAGGCCGTTGGTGGTGAGGATGTTCATGAAGATGTCCTTCGACCCGCGCTCGACCGCGAGGCCGGGGTCGTGGTGGACGTCCTGGTAGTCGCGGCTGGCGAGCGCCGTCGCCACGATGAGCGTGCGGGTCAGCGGGATCGGCAGCGCGGGCAGCTCCTCCCCCACCGCCACCTCCTCGTAGGTACGCCCGTTCATCCGGGAATCCTCCCCGCCGCGATGACCGCGCCGAGCCGGGCGAGGTCGGCGCTCGGCCCGCCGAGCGTGCCGGAGATCTGCCTGGCCCACAGAAAGTGCCGGTGGACCGGGTAGTCGACGTCGACCCCGATGCCGCCGTGGACGTGCTGCGCCCGGTGCGCCACGGTCAGCCCGGCGTCCCCGGCCCACCATTTGGCGACGAGCACGGCCGCCGCGGCGTCCTCGCCTTCCTGCAGCGAGGTGACCGCCTGCCACAGGCACACGCGCATCGCGTCGACGTCGATGTAGCAGTCGGCGAGCTGGTGCTGCACGGCCTGGAAGGTGCCGAGCGGACGGCCGAACTGCTTGCGCTCGGAGAGGTAGGTCACGGCGTGCCGGATCGCGCCCTGGGCGACGCCGAGTTGCACGGCCGCCAGCGCGACCGCCGCGCGCTCGATCGTCCACGCGACCGCGCCGTCCCCCGGCGTGCCGACCGGCTGCGCCGGGGCGCCGTCCAGGGTGAGCGTGCCGGCGAGGTCGTGCGTCGTGGTCTCCGCGGTTTCCCAGGCCACGCCCTCGGCGTCGCGGGCGACCAGGAACAGTCCTGGCCCCTGTCCGGCGGTTGCCGAGACCAGCACGTGGGCCGCGCCGAACGGCGAGGGGACCACCGCCTTGACGCCGGTCAGCCGCCACCCGTCCGTGCCGGAGTCACCGTGGGCCGCGCAGCGTGGCTCGGCCGGGTCGGCCGGGCCGAACTCCTCCAGCGCCACGGTGAGCCGGGACGAGCCGTCCGCCGCTCCGGGGAGCAGGCTCTCGCGCTGCTCGCGGGTGCCGTGCGCGGCGACCGCGAGCGCGCCGACGGCCGCCGGCCACAACGGCACCGGGGCGACGTGGCGGCCCTGCTCCTCCAGCAGCACGCATAGTGCGCCCAGGCCGAGCCCGGCGCCGCCAGCCTCCTCCGGCAGCGCGATGCCGAGCAGGCCGGCCTTGCCCAGCTCCGCCCACAGCTCCTCGTCCAGGCGGCTCGGCGAGCCCTCCACCTCGCGTACGCGCTCGGTCGTGGCGCGGTCGGCGAATATCTCGTCGGCCAGCGCGCGGACCGCTTCGAGCTCTTCGTCCAGCGTGAAGTCCATCAGTCTCGGTCCTCCTGCGCGACCGGCCGGAACACGGGGAGCGACAGATCGGGGTCCGCGTCCAGCCACTCCAGAACCACCGGCATGTCGATCTCGACCTCCTCCGGTGCGACGCCGACCAGGTTGGTGATGAGCCGCGTGCCCTCGTCGAGCTCCACGACCGCGACGATCAGCGGGTACTCGAACGCCGGGTGGCGGGGGTGGTGGGCGACCACGAAGCTGTAGACCTGCCCGCGGCCCGACGCCTCGGCGGCGTCCCACTCGAACGAGCCGCAGTGCGGGCAGCACGGGCCGGGCGGGTGGCGCAGCGTCGCGCACCCGGCGCAGCGCTGGATCACCAGCCGGTGCTCACGCGCCGCCTCGAACCAGAACGCGTTGTCCCGGTTGACCGCGGGCCTGGGCCGCAGCGGCTTCGGCTCCCGCTTCTCGGTCGCCTGGTCCTTCGGCCTGAAGCGCAGCAGGCGCCAGCGCTGCACGGCGACGACCTCGCCGTCCTTGTCGGTGTAGGTGCGGACCGTGGTGACGAACCGTCCCACGCCCAGCGCGGTGCTCTTCTCCGGGGAGATCGACTCCACGACCTCCCGGACGCTCACGCGGTCGCCGACCGCCAGCTCCCGGTGGAACTCGAACTCCGAGTCGGTCGCCACCACCGAGGTGTAGCCGTCCTTCTCGAGCAGCGCGTTCAGCTCCTCGGCCCCCGGCCCTGCACCCGAGCCGGCCCCTGTGCCCGCGACGGTGGCGGCGTACCCGCGCATCGTCCACGCCTGCGTCATCGACGCGGGCGCGACGATCCCGGCACGGCCGGTCGCGCGGGCGGCGTCGTCGTCCAGGTACACGGGGTTGCGGTCGCCCATCGCCTCGGCCCAGTGCCGGATCATGGGCACGTTCACCGGGTCGGGCCCCTCCCGCGGCGGGACGATCTCCCGTCCGGCGAAGTCCTCGTAGGTGGTCATCAGCGACCAGCCCTGGGCAGGCCGAGGCCCTGGGTGGCGACCATGTCCCGCAGGACCTCGTTCACGCCGCCGCCGAAGGTGTTGACGATGCCCTGCCGCGACAGCTGCTCGATCTGCCCGGCGAGCACGGCGCCCGGCGACTCGGGGCGGACGCGCCCGCCCGCGCCGATGATCCCCGACAGCGTGCGCTGCACGTCGATGTGGGTCTCGGTGCCGTACACCTTGGCCGCCCCGGCGTCGGCGCCCGACAGCGCGTCACGCGCGACCGCGTCGGTCATCTTCCAGTTCATCAGCCGCATCGCCTCCAGCCGGGCGTACGCGCGGGCGAGGTCCCGCCGCACCCACGGCAGCTCCATCGCGCCGTTGTCCCGCGCCCAGGCGGCGACCTGCTCCCAGAGCTGGATCATCCGGCCGCCGAGCGCGGCCAGGCCGATCCGCTCGTGGTTGAGCTGGTGGGTGATGAGCCGCCAGCCGCCGTCCACCTCGCCGACGACCGCGTCGGCCGGCACCCGTACGCCGCTGTAGTACGTGGCCGTCACGACCATCCCGCCCACGGCCTGGATGGGGCTCCAGGAGAAGCCGGGCGCGTCCGTCGGCACGATGAGGATCGAGATGCCCTTGTGCTTGGGCGCGTCGGGGTCCGTACGGCAGGCCAGCCACACGTAGTCGGCCGTGTTGGCGCCGCTGGTGAAGATCTTGCTGCCGTCGATCACCCACTCGTCGCCGTCCCTGACCGCCCGGGTGGTGAGGGAGGCGAGGTCGGTGCCCGCGCCGGGCTCGGTGTAGCCGATCGCGAAGACCACGTCGCCGGACAGGATGCCGGGCAGGAACCGCTTCTTCTGCTCGGGCGACCCGTGGCTCATCAGCGTCGGGCCGACCGTGTTGACGGTGACGAACGGGAACGGCAGCCCGGCCCGCTGGACCTCGTCGAAGAACACGTACTGCTCCTCGACCGACCGGCCCTGCCCGCCGTACTCGACCGGCCAGCCGATGCCGAGCCAGCCATCCGCGCCGAGGCGCCGCACGACCTCGCGGAACCGGGGGCCGCCGACGCCCTCCTCGCCGACGCGGCGCCGCTCGTCCTCGGGCAGCAGGCCCGCGAAGTACTCCCTCAGCTCCCGGCGAAGCCGCCGCTGCTCCGGGCTTTCACGCAGATCCATGTCCGCTCTCCTTCACGCCTGGCCGAGGAAGCGCAGGCGCCCGTTGGCGGCGAACTCCTCGCGCAGCGCGGCCTTGTCCTGTCCGGTCATGAGGGCGTAGTCCGGCGCGCCCCGGCCGGTCCATCGGTGGACGGAATCGCCGGTCCGCCAGCCCTCCATCTGCATCTCCTTCTTGCGCAGCTTGTTCGACCCGGTGGCCGGCAGCGCGTGGGAGACCCGCACGTAGCGCGGCGCCCCCTTGGTGCCGAGGTCCTCCTGCGCGGCCAGGAACTCCGGCAGGCCGAGGTCCTCGAACGACGTGCCCTCGGGGATCTCGAGCGCGGCCATGACCTGGTCGCCGGAGCGTGGGTCGGGCACGCCGAACACGGCCGCCGCGACGATCAGCGGGTGCCGGCGCAGCACGCGCTCGGTGAGCAGCGCGGAGATGTTCTCGCCGTCCACCCGGATCCAGTCGCCCGACCGGCCCGCGAAGTAGATGTAGCCCTCCTCGTCGATGTAGCCGAGGTCGCCGGTCCAGTACCAGCCGTGCCTGACCCGCTCGGCGTTGGCCGCCTCGTTCTTGTAGTAGCCCTCGAACCTGGCCGCGCCCTCGACGTCCACGATCTCGCCGATGGCCTCCTCGGCGTTGGTCACCCGGCCGTGCGCGTCGAGCACGGCGCGCGGGCAGGTCTGCCGGGTCTCGGGGTTGACCACCCGTACGCCGGGGCGGGCCGGGCGGCCGAGCGCGGACGCCGGGCCCTCGGGCGCGAGCTTGATCATGCCGGCGCCCTCGCTCGACCCGTAGCTCTCGACGAGCCGGCAGCCGAACCTGCGCAGGAACTCCGCCTGGTCCTCCGGCGAGGCCTCGGTGCCGAAGGCGTGGTCGAGCGTGTTGTCGGCGTCGTCGGGCCGCTCGGGCTGAGCCAGGACGTACGCGATGGCCTTGCCGACGTAGGTGAAGAACGTGACGCCGTAGAAGCGGACGTCGGGCAGGAACCCGGAGGCGGAGAACTTCGGCACGAGGACGACCGTCGCCCCGGCGGTCAGCGACGGCGCCCACAGCGCCATCAGCGCGTTGCCGTGGAAGAGCGGCATGCAGCAATAGCTGACGTCGTGCCGCCGCACGTCGTACTTCTCGCAGTTGGCGTAGCCCAGCCCGGTCAGCCGGCCCTGGGAGCAGACGGCGGCCTTGGACGCGCCGGTGGTGCCCGAGGTGAACAGCAACAGCATCCGCGTCTTCGGCGTGATCTCCGGATCGCGTACCGGCTCGCCGGCGTGCGCGGCGACCGTGTCCGCGTAGTCGTCGCCGTCCACGAGCAGGAAGCGGTCGCGCGGCACGCCGATGTCGAGGCCGTCCAGCAGCTTCAGGCCCGCCTCGTCGGTGACGACGAGCTGCAGGTCGGTGTGCCTGACCTCCTGCTCCAGGTAGGCGCCCCGCCGGGTGCTGTTGATCCCGACGATCGTCGCGCCGCTCAGCGCGGCGGCGCCGAGCCAGAAGATGTACTCGGGGGTGTTGTCGAGCAGCACCCCGATGTGGAAGGGCCCGTCGGGGTAAGAATCGGACGCGCGGAGCGCCCGGGCCAGCGCCGCCCGGGCGGCGCTCTCCCGCACCACCTCGTCCCAGGTCCAGGTGCGCTCGCGGGTCCGCAGGCCGGGGTGGTCGTCGCCCAGGCGGTCGAGCAGCAGGTCGGCGATGGTCTCCCGGCGCACCGCTACCCCTTCTGCCGTACGGCGATCGGGCCGGTCAGCACGCAGTGGGTGCCGCCGTAGATCGCGGTCATGCACTTGTTGCAGTGGATGCACAGCGACCTGACGCTGTTGTCGGCCTGGATGCGGTTGATGAGGTCGGGCTCGCGCAGCAGCGCCCTGGCCATCGCGACGAACTGGAAGCCCTCGGCCATCGCCTGGTCCATGACCTGCTTGCTGGTGATCCCGCCGAGCAGGATGAGCGGCATCTTCAGCGCGGCGCGGAACTGCCGGGCGTCGTCGAGCAGGTAGGCGTCCTTGTAGGGGTAGGCGCGCAGGAAGTGCTTGCCGACGAGCTGGACGCCCAGCTTCACCGGCTGCTTCATGACCGCGGCGAACTCGCGCAGCGGGGCGTCGCCCTTGAACAGGTACATGGGGTTGAGCAGCGAGCTGCCGGCGGTGAGCTCCAGCGCGTCGAGCGAGCCGTCCTCCTCCAGCCACCGGGCGACCTGGATGGACTCGTCCAGCCAGAAGCCGCCTGGCACGCCGTCGTCCATGTTGAGCTTGGCGGTGATCGCGATCCGGTCGCCGACGGCGTCGCGCACCGCGCGGGCGATGTCCCTGGACAGGCGGGCGCGGTTCTCCAGGCTGCCGCCGTACTCGTCCTTGCGGTGGTTGACCCGCGGGCTGAGGAACGAGCTGGCCAGGTAGTTGTGCCCGAGGTGGATCTCGACGGCGTCGAAGCCCGCCTCGATCGCCATCTTCCCCGCGTGGGCGTGGGCGGCGACGATCCGCCGCAGGTCGTCCTGGGTCGCGGCCTTGGTGAAGCTCGTCGTGGTGGCGTGGAAGTGCCGGGTGGGGCCGAGCGAGGGCAGCTTGTTCGACTTGGGGTTGGCGACCGGCCCGGCGTGGCCGATCTGCGCGGCGACGGCGGCGCCCTCGGCGTGCACGGCCTCGGTGAGCCTGCGCAGGCCCGGCAGCGCCTCGGGGGTCCACTGGATCTGGCGCGCGTCCGTGCGCCCCTCAGGGGCGACCGCGCAGTAGGCCACGGTGGTCATGCCGACGCCGCCCTGGGCGTGCCGTACGTGGAACTCGATCAGCTCGTCGGTGACCAGGCTCTTGCGGCTCAGCCCCTCGTAGGTGGCCGCCTTGATGACGCGGTTGCGCAGGGTCACGGGCCCGAGCCTCGCCGGGGCGAGCACGTCCGGAGCGTTCTGCGCGGCCTCCTCGGACGGGGGCGATGTCTGTGTCAAGAGAGATCCTCCACTCCGGTCTTCAAGCGGTCCAGACGTTAGTCAGCGGGACCCGCCGGCGATCCGGCGAATCCCGCTGACCGGGAGAAATCCGGCCGTCAGGCCCCTCGGCCCTCCAGGACGGCGGCGATCCGGTCCGCCTGCGCCTCGCTCTCCAGGAGCTGGCGCAGCAGCCACAGCCGCAGCACGCCCGCCACCGCGGCGGCGAGGTACAGCGCGGCGCCGAGCACGGTCACCGCGGCGCACGCCATCGCGAGGATCTGGAAGGAGCCGATGTCCCTCAGGTCGTCCTGGGTGAGCGAGTTGTTGTACGCGACGAGCCCGCCCACGACGCCGGCCACCATCAGCAGCGCGCCAAGGATCCGCACCTTGCCGTCGTGCCTGGACCCGTCGGTCTTCAGCTTCATCCGCGCCACGTCCGACGTGAACCGCTCACGTCGTTCCTCGGTCAGCATCCGTCAGCCTCCTAGGTAGCTGCTCGACAGTTGGTCCTCGATCTCGTCCGGCCGGCCGACCGCGACGACGCGCCCGTGCAGCATCAGGGCCGCGGTGTCGGCGATGGGCAGCACGACGCGGGCGAACTGCTCGGCCACCAGCACCGACAGTCCCTCCGCCACGAGCTGCGCCACGGTGTCGTACATCTGGGTGACGATCATCGGGGCGAGTCCCATGGACAGCTCGTCGAGCAGCAGGATCGCCGGGGCGGTGCCGAGCGCGCGCGACAGCGCGAGCATCTGCTGCTGGCCGCCCGACAGCGAGCCCGCGAGCTGGTGGCGGCGCTCGCCGAGGATCGGGAAGCGGCCGTAGGCGGCCTCCTCCAGGTCCGCCAGGCGCGCCCCGGTGCCGGTTGCCGCCCACAGGTTCTCCCGCACGGTCAGGTTGGGGAACACGCCCCTGCCCTCGGGGATTGAGCAGACCCCGAGCCGCGCGGCGTCCTGGGCGGTGATGCCGTTGACCCGCCGCCCGGCCAGCCGCAGCTCTCCTCCCGTGACAGGCAGCAGCCCGGCGCAGACCTTCATCATGGTGGACTTGCCGCCGCCGTTCGGGCCGAGCAGGGCGACCACCGAGCCAGCGTGGACCTTCAGGTCCACCCCGTGCAGCACCTGGATCGGCCCGTACGCCGCGCGGACGCCCGCCAGTTCCAGCAGCGGCGCCTGCTCGTTCATCCGATGACCTCCCCCGTGCCTACTTCTTCGGGGCCGGCTGCTTCGGTGCCGGCTTCTTCGGTGCCGATGTAGGCCGCGACCACCTCGGGCGACTCCCGGATCTCCTTCGGTGCGCCGGAGGCGATGACCCTGCCGTAGTCGAGCACGTGGATCGCCGCGCACAGCCGCATGACCAGCGGCAGATCGTGCTCGACCAGGCAGACCGCCAGCCCCTCGGAGGCGAGGCCGGTCAGCAGCCCGGCGAACGCCTCGGTCTCCGCCTCGGTCTGGCCCGAGGCGGGCTCGTCCAGCAGGAGCACGCGCGGGGCGGTCATCAGCGCCCGCGCGACCTCCACGACCCTGGCGCGGCCGGTCGGGATCGCGGAGACCTCGAGGTGGGCGATGTCGGCCAGGCCGGTGCGCTCCAGGACACGGTCGGTCTCCTTCTCCACGTCCACCCTGCGTCCGGTGGCCCGCAGGATGTCCCCTGCGACCCTCACGTTGTCGCGCACCGACAGCGACAGGAACAGCTCCAGCCGCTGGAACGTGCGGGCCAGGCCCAGGCGGGCCCGCCCGGCCGGGGCGAGGCGGGTGATGTCGGCGCCGTCGAGCAGCACCTGCCCGGCGGCCGGCCGCTGCAGCCCGGTGACCGTGTTGAACAGCGTGGTCTTGCCGGCGCCGTTCGGGCCGATCAGGCCGGTGATCCGGCCGGCCTCGACGCCGATGCTCACGTCGTCGACCGCGGTGTTGCCACCGAACCGTACGCTGATGTTCCTTGTCTCAAGCAGCGGCATGGACGCTCGCCTCCTTCCGCGCCGTACGCTCCCGGACGGGAAGTCCCAGCTCGCGGTCGAGCCGCTCGCGCAGCTCGTCGGTGTACGGCTCGTCCACGCCGGCCAGCTCCAGCGGGGTCGCCCGCGCGGCCGGGGAGGTGAGCCTTCTACCGATCACCGGCAGGCCCATGACCACGCACGCGGTCAGGATGGCGAACCACCAGTTGCCGATGACGCCGGTCAGCGCCAGGACGTACAGCACGGCCTCGACGGCGGCGCCGCCGATCAGCACGGGCCGGGCGTTCCGCAGCGCCCGGTAGCCCTCGACGATGTCGTGGACGGTGCCGCTGGGGTTCTTGCCGACCCCCATGCCGACCAGGGCGGTCGCGACGACCAGGATCTGGCCGATGGACGAGTAGAGCGACCCCATCGAGGGGTGGGCCAGGGCGAGGTCGTTGAACGTGCCGACCATGATGGTGAAGCCGATGCCGGACATCAGGCCACCGAACAGCGCCCCGCTGAGGTAGCCGATGCCGCCGACGACGGTGAGCATCACCAGCGCGAGGCTGCCCATGATGGTGAAGCTGTCGCCCGACACCGAGCCGGCCGCGCTCGCCATCAGCACCCCGCCCAGGCCGGCGATCGCCGCCGACAGCATGAACACGCTGGATTTCAGCTTCACCAGGTTCTGGCCGAGCATCGCGGCCGCCGCCGGGCTGTCCTTCATCGCCGCCAGGCGCCTGCCGTACCCGCTGTTGCGCAGCGCCGCCAGGCCCACCGCGATCAGCGCGAACAGCGCGGTCGCGGTGAGCAGGAACGTGCGGGGATCGCGCAGGTCGAGCGGGCCGACCCGGAGCGGCGGCACGACCAGCGTGCCGTCCGGGAAGATCGAGAAATCGACGCCGAAGAGCGTGTGCCGGGTGGTGTCGCGCAGCACCATGTTCGACAGGAACACGCCGAAGGCCATGGTGGCGAGCGCCAGATAGAGGCCGCGCAGCCGCAGCGCGGGCAGCGCGACCAGGCCGCCGACCACGGCGGCGACGAGCACGGCGAGCAGGATCCCCCACAGCGTCAGGCGGGCGGCCAGGCCGCTCCCGGTCACGCCGAAATGGAAGGCTATGATCGTGGCGACCGCGCCGAACGAGAGCGGAGCCAGGTTGATCTCCCCGGCGTAGCCGGTCAGCACGGTGAGCGACAGCGCGATGATCGCGAACGTCATGCCGAGGGCGAACGTCGTGATCGAGGACTCGTCCATGAGCAGCGCTAGCAGGAAGACGCCCGCCACCAGCGCGGTCCCCCAGCCGGCCGCGGCGCGCACGGTCGGCGCACGGTAGCGCTCCCGGGTCCGTACGGCCGCCACCCGCAGCCGGTCCTGCGGCAGCACGATGAGCACGACGAACAGGATGATCATGGGGAGCGAGACGCGGAGGTTGCCGGCCCAGGTCCAGTCGGTCGGCAGGTACCCCACGACGTACGTGGCGGCCATGCCGAGCACCATCGCTCCGGCGAACGTGCGCGGGATGCTGCGCAGCCGGCCGAAGACCGCGGCGGCGAACGCGTCGATGACGAGCAGGGTGAGCTGGTTGGCCTCCAGCGCGCCGCCCCCGATCGGGGTGACGAGGATGCCGGCCAGCACGGCGAGGGTCGAACCCATCACCCAGGAGATCATGGCGATCCGGTCGGGGTCGTAGCCGTTGAGCCTGAGCAGGTCGGGGTCGTCGACCGCGCCCCGCATCACCACCCCGACGCGGGTGCGGGTGAACAGCAGCCGCAACCCGAGGGCGATCGCCACGGCGGCCACCAGGCAGAGGATCTCGTGGACCCGGACGACGACGCCGGCGAACTCGACCTTCGCGCCGGAGCCGAAGAACATCTCCACGATCCGGGCCTCTTCGGGGTGCCAGATCCACTGGGAGAGGTAGACCATCCCGAGCAGGACCGCGACGGTCACTACGATCTTGGTGACGTCCGCGGTGCCCCGCAGGCCTTTCATGATCAGAAGGTAGAGGAGGGCGCCCATGGCGGGCCCCACGACGCCCAGCACCACGATCAGGGACAGCCACACGGGCAAGCCCCAGGCGGAGGTGAGCTGCCAGTAGAGGAAGGTGCCGAGCATCGCCTGCGCGCCGTGCGCGAAGTTGAAGATGCCCGAGGTGTTGTAGGTGAGGACCAGCCCGGAGGCGGCGACGGCGTAGACGGCCCCCAGGACGAGCCCGAGGATCGTGAAGGTCAGGAACGTGGTCATGCGTTGCCCTTGCTCTGGACACCGATGGCGGCGGCGGACCGGCCCGGACTCGCACCGGACCGGCCCGCCGCGGGATCAGGGAGTGCCCCGTGATCTTTCGCCGTAGCGAGGATCGGCCAGATGGATGCATCGCAAGGCGGAGGAGGAGCCCATAGCGGAGCTATGGGCGACGACGAGAACGCAGCGAGGCGCCATCTGGCCGACCGCAGTAGGCGAGAAAGATCACGGGGCACGACCTTAGACCTGCGGCTTGATCACGTTGGGGGTGAGGAAGGTGGTGGCGATCCGGTCCTCGTTGAGCTTGGTGCCCCACGTCGACGGGTCCGTCTTGAGCACGTTGCCCTTGTCGCAGTCGAACTCGCCGATGGTGGCCGGGGCGACCTGCTTGTAGGTCGATCCGGTGAGCTTCACCATCAGCGTGCAGTCGGACGGCATGTTGGCGCCTGGGTCGGTCGGGGCGTGCAGGCCGCCGCCGGTCCAGTCGTGCACCTGCGACAGCGTGTTCACCATGCACTGGCGGGTGAGGTCGGAGCCGCAGTCCTTGGCCGCCGTCGCCCACAGCAGGAACGCCGAGGTCGCCTGCATGCCGAGCAGCGCGGTCTTGCCGCCCTCCGCGTTGACCAGGTCGAGGTACTCCTTGACCGCAGGCACCTTGTCGGCGTTCTCGAACGGCTCGAAGATCAGCCCCGCGTGGATGGTGTCGCCCTGGCCGTTGGTGTTCCACTTGGCGACGGCCTGGCTGTACCAGGTCGCCTCGAACACCATGGTCGGTTTGACGCCGACCCGGTCGAGCGCCTCGAGCAGGCTGAACATGGCGGGGTCGGGCGTCTTGGACGTCCACAGCGCCTTGACGCCGCACGACTTGAACTTCTCGGCGAACGGCACGTAGCTGGGGTCGCCCTGGGTGGCGAGCTGGACGCCGCAGTCCTTCGGCGAGATGCCGAGCTCCTTCATGGCGGCCTTGATCTTGTTGCTGCCCGTGATCACGGCCGGCGAGTCGGACATGACCAGGTCCACGTCGTCCTTGAACTCGGGGAACGTCTTGGCGGCCAGGTTCAGCGGGGCGGCGTTGTAGTAGTCGACCGGGTAGGGCACCGGCTCGAACTTCATCGGGCCCATCGCGGCGTTCGGGCCGACGGTGTAGCCCGCGACCACCGGCAGGTTGCACGCCACGCGGTACTGCTCGGCCGCGTCGTCCATCGCGAAGCCCTCGCCGACCAGCATGAAGTCCTGCTTGCAGGCCTTCTGCATGACGGTGACCGACTGCATGTACGCGGCGTCGTACTGGTGTCCGACGATCTGCCGGCCGTTGATGCCGCCCTGTGCGTTACACCACTTGATCATGGTGCTGACCGCGTCGCCCATCTCCTTGGACAGGCCGGGGGCCTTGGGGAAACCGCGGTCGTCGCCGAAACCGATCGCGATCGAGGTGTCGGTGACGCCCTGGTCGGTGACGCCCTTGGCGTCGCCCTTCCCACAGGGCGACGGCAGGGTGCCGAACATCTCCTGACCCTGACCGCCCGCGGCGACGGACGGTTGCGCGTCGCCGCCGCTCGCCGGGACCGCCGCCGAGCCGCCGCGCTCGCCGGCGCAGCCCGCCAGCATCGCGAGGGCCAGGGCACCGGCCGCCACGCGGCCGATCGCCTTGCCGTTCATCCGGTGGTTCTCCTCTCACTGACCGCCAAACGGCGGCAGGTGGTGCGGGGGGTGCGGAGGCTCAGCCGAAGAAGGCCTGGCCGCCGTCGAGGGGCACGGTCGCGCCGGTCAGGTAGCGCAGGTCCGGGCCCACGAGCGCGACCACGGCGCGGCCAATGTCCTGCTCGCAGTCGCCGATGTAGCCGAGGGGGATGGTCCGGCGGAACGCCTCCGCCTCCTCGGGGAAGGCCTCCGTCCACCGCTTCAGCCCCGGGGACAGGGCGTGCGGGGCGATGCAGTTGGCGCGGATTCCGTCCGGTCCCCACTCGGTGGCCGCCGTACGCGTCAGCGAGCGCAGCGCCTGCTTCGCCGCGGCGTACGCGCCGTAGGTGGTGGGGTCCCAGCGGACCATGGCCGAGGTGACGAGGTTGACGATGCTGCCGCCGCCGCGCGCCTTCATGTGGGGATGGCAGGCCTTCATGAACGCGAACGCGGCGAACGGGCCGCTGCGGAAGCCCTTCTGGAAGTCCGCGTCGCTCAGCGACAGCAGCGGGCCGTACGCGCCGGAGTAGGCGTTGTTGACGAGGATGTCGATGCCGCCCAGCCGCTCGGCCACCTCCTCGACGACCGAGGGGATGGCGTCGGTGTCGCTCACGTCGCACACGAACGGCTCAGCCCGCGCGCCGCGCTCGCGGATCAGCTCGCAGGTCGCCTCCAGCTTCGCCGGCGTGCGGCCGAGCACCGCCACGGACGCGCCTTCCGAGGCGAGGGCGAGCGCGATGCCCTGGCCGACGCCCTGACCCGCTCCCGTAACAATCGCGACTTTTCCGTCCAGACTTCCCATGCGTCTTCCGTTCCGCCGTGCGTTGGGCCGAAATAGTGGTGTGACGCGGCACACCAAAAGTGACCAGTCCCGCTCACCGGGAACAGGCTGCCTGCCGCTGTGACGACGCCGGGGTGCGGTCCCGGTCACGGGGAGGCCCGCCGCCGCCTTGGCGGGCGTGGGGTTGAGTGGGACACCGCCGGATCAGCCGACACGGGAAGGACCTGCATGACCAGCTGCCGCTCTCCGAGAGAGGGCAGGCGGGCGACAGGGCCGCGTCCACACCGCCCACGCCCGTCCTCAGGAGCGATCTCGTGAAGCGGATGGTGCGCGGACCGGTGGAGCATCGGCCGGCATGTCACGGAGTAGGCGCGGACCCGGATCGATCCGCAGGGTCCGCCGACGGGCGACGCCCACGTGCTCCGCGGCGGTTCATACCTGTGCCACCGCTCCTACCGCAACCGCTACCGGGTGGCGGCGCGCACGGGCGACACTCCCGACTCGTGATCGGTCCGCACGTCGCCCTGGCCGATCCCGGCTTCGACGAGCCTCCGCAGTTGCGCGTGGGACAGCGCGCTCCGCGGCGCGCTCACCTCGGGCCGGGCGAGGACCGTCTCCAGTTCGGCCGTCACGACCTTGAGGTATCCGGGATGGCGTTCGGTGGAACGTATGACGTCCTCGAACACCTTGCGGATTCGGTCCCGGGTAGAGAGCGGAAGGGCGAGCTGCTGGTCGATGAGCGCCGTCAGGTTGGCCATCTGGTCCGCCTACAACGCGGTCAGCACCTCGTCCTTGGAACGGAAGTAGTTGAAGAAGGTCGCCCGGGAGACGCCGGCGGCTTCCGCGAGATCATCGGCCGTGGTGCCGGTGACACCGCGTTCGGCGTACAGGACCTTGGCGGCCTGCAGGATCCGCGCATGCGTCTCGCGTTTGTTGCGCTCTCGCGCGCCCATCCGGGCGTCTCCTTCCGTCTACTGCGACGTGACCCGCACCTTGTGAAGGATCCCGGTGAAGGCGAACGGGACGGACGGTCAGCCGAGCCGGAGGCGCTTGAAATGGGTCGCCTGGGCGGCGATGGCCTTCTCCGTGGGGAGGCGTTCCATCGACGACGCCCCGAAGAAACCCGCGATCCCGTTCGTGTGATCGAGGACGAACTGGGCGTCCTCCGGTTCGGCGATGGGACCGCCGTGGCAGAGCACGATGACGTCGGGGTTCACCGCGACGGCGGCATCGCGCATCTCCTGCACCGCGGCGGCCGCCTCTTCGAGGGTGAGGGCGGTTTCCGCGCCGATGCTGCCGCTCGTCGTCAATCCGACGTGGGGCACGAGGACGTCGGCTCCGGCCTCGGCCATCGCCGCGGCCTGGTCGGCGTCGAAGACGTAGGGGGCGGTGAGCAGGTCACGCCGGCGCGCTTCCCTGATCATGTCCACCTCGAGCCGGTAGCCCATCCCGGTCTCCTCGAGGTTCTGCCGGAACTTGCCGTCGTACAGGCCCACGGTGGGGAAGTTCTGCACGCCGGCGAAGCCCATCGCCTTGAGCTGGTCGAGGAAGGGGCCCATGAGGCGGAAGGGGTCCGTGCCGCAGACCCCGGCCAGCACGGGGGTGTCGCGCACGACCGGGAGGACTTCCCTGGCCATGTCGACGACGATCGCGTTGGCGTCGCCGTACGGAAGCAACCCGGCGAGCGACCCTCGGCCGGCCATGCGGTAGCGGCCCGAGTTGTAGATGATCAAGAGGTCGACGCCGCCGGCCTCGGCGGCCTTGGCCGACAGGCCGGTGCCGGCGCCCGCTCCGATGATGGGCCGGCCGGCCTCGGCGGTGGCGCGCAGGCGTTCGAGAGCTGTCTCGCGGTTCATCTCATTCTCCGGTTCGACGTGCGCAGATGAGGCGGTGCAGGGCTTCGGCCGCGGCACGGCCGAAGCCCGGATCGTTGATGGCGGCGTCCACGTCGTGGACGGGGACGCCGGTGTCCTTCAGGCCGTCCCGGAGCGCGGTGAAGCAGGCGGCGTCGGCGTCGGGGTCGGCGAAGGGCCCTCCTTCGACGTCGATCCCGGAGACGCCCTTGAGCGGCAGGTAGACCTCCACCGGCCCGGTGGCGCGGCTGAGCTTGTCGCCGATCCGGGCGCCCAGCTCGGCCATCTCGTCGCGGGTCGTCCGCATGAGGGTGACCGTGGGGTTGTGCACTAGGAACTTCCGGTCCGCGAACTTCTCCGGGACGGTGTCCCGGGGCCCGAAGTTGACCATGTCGAGCGCGCCGACGCTGACCACCTGCGGGATGCCGGCTCGCCCCGCCGCCTCCAGCCGGTCGGGGCCGGCGGTGAGGACCCCGCCGACGAGGTCGTCGGCCAGCTCGGTGGTGGTCAGGTCGAGGACGCCGTCGAGCATGCCGGAGGCGGCTAGTGCCTCCATCGCCCGCCCGCCGGACCCGGTGGCGTGGAAGACGAGCACTTCGTATCCGGCACCGGTCAGGTAGTCACGGGCTTCGTCCACGGCGGGCGTGGTGAGCCCGAACATCGTGGCGCCGACGAGCTTCCGCTCGTCGCCCGTCTCTGTGCCGGTCTCTGTGCGAACCCGGGCGTACCGCTGGGCCATCCCGGCCGCCGCGGCGGCGGCGTTGCCGAGAACCGCTCGCGAGAGGCGGTTGATGCCGGAGATGTCCACGACGGAGTACATGAGGGTGACGTCGGCGTCTCCGACGTAGGGGCCGACGTCGCCCGAGGCCATGGTCGAGACCAGCAGCTTGGGCACTCCGACGGGCAGGGCCTGAAGCGCACGGGCGGCGACGGACGAGCCGCTGGAGCCGCCGATCGCGAGAAGGCCGTCGAGACGCCCCTCCTCGAACAGCCGCCGCACGATCACGGCGGCGCCGGTCGCCATCGCGTCCATGGCGGCGCCGCGGTCGCGGGCGTCGCGGAGCCGGTCGAGCTCGGTGCCGGCCGCCCGCGCCACCTCCTCCGCGCCGATGTCGGCGAGTTCCGCCCCCTGGGCGAAGGTGCCGACATTGATCAGGAGCACGTCGCAGCCCGCGTCACGCAGTTGGTCGCGGACCCAGCGATACTCCTCGGTCTTGGTGTCCAGCGTTCCCAGCAGCACTACTGTCGCCACCGCGACCTCCTGTCGTCGTCATCGACCTGCGCGTACGGACGAGGATGTCCGGCCGTCGCCGCATCGGCCAGGCCAATCACGCAGAATTGGTCCATGGCCCGTGCGGAACACGTCGACAGTGCCGCGTTGGCCCGCTTGATCGGGGGATGGCGGGCGGAGGACGTGCCGCTGCCGCACGCGCTCGCCGACGCGCTCGCCGAGCTGATCGCCGGCAACGTGCTGGTCGACGGGGCCGCGCTGCCGCCGCAACGCGCGCTGGCCGCCGCGCTGGGGGTGTCCCGCGGGACCGTCGCCGAGGCGTACGCGGAGCTGGCCGCGCGGGGACGGCTGACGTCCCGGCAGGGGTCCGGGTCGCGCATCCGGCGCGACCGGAGTGCGGGAGGAGATCACCCCGTCGAGGGACGGTTGGCGTCCTTCGGGCGCACCCGCCGCCCCGTCGAGCTGGACCTCTCCAGCGGCGCCCTGCCCGCCCTGTCGCTGGTGCGGGACGTCGTCGCGGCGGTCGACCTGGGCGAGCTCGACGTCTACCTCGCGGATGACGGCTACTACGCCGCGGGGCTGCCTCGTCTTCGCACGATCGTGGCCGAGCAGTACACCACGCAGGGTCTGCCGACCGAGCCGGATCAGATCCTCGTCACGTCCGGGTCCCAGCAGGCCGTCTGGTTGTGCGCGTCGTCCCTGGTCGCGCCGGGAGACGAGGTCCTGGTCGAGGAGCCGAGCTACCGAGGTGCGATCGAGGCGTTCCGTACGGCTGGGGCGCGGCTGACGGGGGTGCCCGTACGAGAGGACGGCCTCGACCTCGACCACCTCGAACGGGTCGTCCATCGGGCCGCCCTGCTCTACTGCCAGCCCGCGGCGCACAACCCCACCGGGATCAGCCTGCCGGCGGCGGCCAGGAAGCGGCTCAGCGAGATCGTCGGCAGGCACGGCGTGCTGACGATCGAGGACCGATCGTGCGCCGACCTCGTCCTCGACGACCGCGGGGTCCGGCCCCCGCTGCCCGACCCGGCGAATCCCGGCTCCGCGAATACCGGCTCGGTGATCCGGATCGGCACCGCGTCCAAACTGCTCTGGGGCGGACTGCGGGTCGGGTGGATCCGCGCGGAGCGTCCGATGATCGTGCGGCTGACGCAGGCCAAGGCGGCGCTGGACCTGGCGGCTCCGGTGATCGACCAGATGGTGACCGCCGAGCTCCTGGCGCAGGCCGATCGGGCCCGGCAGGAGCGCACCCGGCGCCTGCGGGCCCATCTCGCCGAGGCGGCGGCGGTCCTGGCAGAACGGCGCCCGGCGTGGCGGTGGACGCCGCCGCACGGCGGCACGGCGCTGTGGATCGACACCGGAACCGACGCCGTCGCCATGGCCGAACGCGCACGGAGGAGGGGCGTGCTGGTCACCGCGGGACCGGCCTTCTCCCCCTCGAACGCGCAGCGTTCCCATCTGCGGCTGCCGTTCTGGAGGCCCGTGGAGCAGTTCGCGCACGCGGTCGAGCTCCTCGAGTGAGGTACTCCGACAGCAGACTCCACTTCCGGCCGCGCCACTGGCCGTGGGACCAGTCGGGGTCTCCGCTGTAGCCCACGCCGAGGTTCAGCGCGATGCAGCCGCGCCGACTCGGGCATCCGGGTCCCGCTGCGATAGGCGAAGGGCCTGATCACTGGGCGTCGAAGGTGAGGCGTTTGACGTAGAACGCGTGGGCGCCCGCGGCCACTCCGAGGGTCGTGGCGTCCTCGTCGAGCACGCCGCCGACCGTGAAGGTCTCGACGGCCTCGCGCGGGACCAGGCCGTAGCGCTCGTTGAGGGTCTGGTAGAGCGACCGGTCGCTGAAGTCGAGGTCGTCGATGCCGGGGAACCGGTCGAGCGGGAGGAGCGCGGTCTGCACTCTCACGGGCCGGGAGCCGTCGGTCCTGAGCCTGCGCAGCCGCAGCATCCGGGCGTCGGCCGGCAGCTGCATCTCGGGGGGCAGGTCCTCCTCGCCCGCGGTGACGACCGTCTGGCCGAGGACCCGCGAGCCCGCGCTGTGGCCGAGCTGGGCGAGTTCGGCGGTGAAGGACGTGACCCACCGCGCGCCGGCGGTCAGGCTCGTGTCGCGGACGAAGGTGCCCCGGCCCTGTTCCCTGACCAGCACCCCGCGGTCGACCAGCCGGGCCACCGCCTGCCGCACCGTGACGCGGCTGACGCCGTACGCCCTGCCCAGCTCCTCCTCGGTCGGCAGCCGCTGGCCCGGCACCCACTCGCCGGCGTCGACGCGTTGCTGCAGGCTCCGCTCGACCTGCAGGTAGAGAGGGACTCCCGAGGTGGGGTCCAGCCCCTTGACGATCACCATTCCTCCGTTCTGGCGATGAGGAGTGCTCCCACGACGCCCGCCCGGGATCCCAGGGCGGCGGGCCGCACCGGCACCCGGCGGCCGTCGGGTGAGGCGAACCTCGTGACGTGCCGCTGCAGCGGAGGGCCGAGGACGTCCATCGCGTCGGCCAGCCCGCCGCCGATGAGAATGATCTCGGGATCGATCGTGCTGGCGACCGCCGCGACTCCCCTGGCGAGGCGGGCGGCGTACGCGTCGAGTGCGGCGCACGCCCGTTCGTCCCCCTCGCGGGCCGCGGCCACCAGAGTGGGACCGTCGCGCAGCGACGTGCCGGAGGCGGCCTGCTCGAACGGGCCGTGGACCGGGTCGTCCGGCACGTCGGCCGGCAGCCAGCCCCACGATCCGGCGCTGCCGTGGACTCCGCGCCAGATCCGGCCGTCGATCAGAAGGGCGCCGCCGATACCGGTCCCGACGGCCAGCAGCACAGCGGACCTGACCCCCTTGGCCGCGCCCTCCGCGGCCTCGGCGAGCAAGGTGAGGTGGCCGTCCAGGCCGAGCCGCACCGGCGCGCCGAGGCGGGTCTCCAGATCCTCCCGCAGCGGCCGGCCCTCCAGCCACGGCAGCGCGGGGACGAACAGCGGCCGGTCCTCGCCGGAGGTCCCCGGCAGGCCGATCCCGACTCCCGCCGGTCGTACGACTCCCGCGCAGAGCCCGGCCACCTGGGTGAGGAAGGCGTCGTAGGAGCCGGCCACCGGAGCCGTGACGAGCTCGCCGCGCCCGTCCGGCGTCGCGGCCAGGACCCGTACGGAGGTGCCGCCGACGTCGATGCCGACGAACGTCGTCATCCCTTCACCCCCGTCCGGGAGATGCTCTGCACGAACACGCGCTGGGCGAGCAGGAACACCACGATCGTGGGCACGCTGGCGATCAGCGCTCCGGCCATGACCACGTTCTGGTACTGCACGCTCGTGCTGTAGGACAGCAGGCGGCTCAGCGCGAGGACGACGGGGAACTTGTCGTCCGACTGCAGGATCGACAGCGGCCACAGGAAGTTGTTCCAGTAGAAGACGAAGGCGAAGATCGCGAGGCTGACCAGCGCGGGACGCAGCAGCGGCGTGACGATCTGCCAGACGATGCGCGCCTCCGAGGCGCCGTCCAACCGGGCGGCCTCGATCAGCTCCTCGGGGACGTCCGCGATGAACTGCCGCATCAGGAAGATGCCGAAGGCGTTCGCCAGCCAGGGCAGCATCACGCCCAGGTAGGAGTCGGCCAGGCCCATGGTGGAGACCAGCCAGTACAACGGCACCAGGGTCACGATCGGCGGCAGGAACATCGTGGCGACGACCGACCAGAAGAGCAGGTCGCGGCCCCGGAAGCGATACTTCGCGAACACGAAGCCGGCCATGACGCTGGTCACCAGGACCGACAGCGTCGAGACCCCGGCGATCAGGACGCTGTTGACGAAGGCGCTGCCGAAGGGGACGGCCTGGAAGACCTCGCCGAACGCGGAGAGCGACGCGTGGGACGGGAACCAGGTCGGCGGCGCCTTCTGCAGCTCCTCCGGGCCCTTCAGGGCCGAGATCACCATCCAGTAGAGGGGGAACAGCGGCACCAGGATGACCAGCCCGAGTGCGAGAGCCGTGCCCGCGCGTGCCGTCCGCCTCATGACCGTCCCTCCGGCGCCGACCGCCGGCGCATGGCGGCGAGGACGACCCCCGCGACGGCGACCAGCACGAGCAGCAGGCTGGAGGCCATCGCGCTCGCCTGGCCCGCCATCCCGTTCTGGAACGCCGCCCGCTGGATCGCGTACGACAGGACCGTGGTGCTCTCGGCCGGCCCGCCCTGGGTGAGGATGTAGACGGGGTCGAAGACCTGGATCGCGTTGATCGCGGCGATCAGCACGATGAAGGTCGTCGTACGGCGGAGCAGGGGCAGCGTGACGCTGAACGTCTGCCGCCAGAAGCCGGCGCCGTCGATGCGGGCCGCCTCGTACACGTCGTCGGGAATCTGGGTGAGCCCCGCGATGACCAGGATCGTGTAGTAACCGGTCATCTGCCATACATGGAAGACGACCAGGGAGAACAGCGCCGTCTGGGGGTCGCTCAGCCAGGCGGGCGAATCGATCCCGACGGCGTCGAGCGCCTGCGAGATCGGGCCGTAGCCGGGCGCGTACAGCGCGCCCCAGACGATCGCGATGGCCACCGTGGGGATGACGTAGGTCGAGAACAGGGCGGCCCGCGCCGCCGCCTTGCCCGCGACCTTCGGGAAGTAGAGCAGCATCCCGAGCGCCAGGGCCAGCGGAACCGTCGTCACCAGGACCAGCACGACGTACACCAGGGTGTTCCCGAGTGCGTTCAGGAAGTCGTCACTGTGCAGCAGGTCCGTGTAGTTGCCCAGGCCTCGCCACGTCATCTGCGACAGCGGCGTGTACATCGACCAGTCGTGCAGGCTGATCCAGAACGTCAGGGCGATCGGCACGGCGACGAACAGGACGATGACCGCCATCGCCGGCGAGAGGAAGGCGATCGCCGCCCCCCGCCTGGCGGACCCCCGAGCCCGGGCCCGCCATCCGGTGGTCCCCCGGACGGCGGTGCGGGACGCCTGGACCGTCATGCGCCGGCCTTTTCGAGGATGTCGGTGACCTCCTTCTGCGCCGCGGTCATCGCCTGCTGCGCGGTTTCCTTGCCGAACACGACGTTCTCGATGTGCTTCTGCACGGCCTGGCTCATGGCCTCGCCGCCGAGCACCGTCGGGAAAGGCTTCGCGTTCGGCAACTCGGCGACGTACGCCGCGATGAACGGGTCGGACAGGTCGGTCTTGTGCGCCGTGAGGTCGCTGGTCCTGCTGGGCAGGATGCCCATCGACATCAGGATGTCGCCCATCGCGGACGATCCGCCCTTGCCGCTCTCGGGTCCGTTGAGGAACTGGAGGAACTTCCACGCCGCGTCCTGCTTGGGCGACGAGGCCTTGCCGTTCACCATCGTCAGCCAGGAGTAGGACACGCCCGCTGACGCCGAGCCGCCCGGGCCGACCGGGACCGGCGCCACGCCGACGTCGGCGTACCGATCGCCCATCGCCTGCTTGAGCGCGCTCTGCCACCAGTTCGCCATGATGATCATGCCGGTCTAACGAATTTTGACCGAGAGCGGAAGATAGGGCGGTGACTTAACTCGGGTTTTGTGATCAGAAGGTGAGGAGGCGCCGGCGTCGAATCGCCGGCCCGCACTCCCGATCGGCGAATGACGCGTCAGTCGCGCTTGTCGCCGTGATGTTCGATGAGGCGGGTGAGCAGGTCGATCAGGTTCCGCCGGTCGGCCGCGGGCAGCGGGGCGAGGAACTCGTCTTGGGCGGCGGCGAGCAGCCGGTCGAGATGGGTGAGCTGCCTCCGGCCCGCCGCGGTGATGGTGACGATGTTGCGCCGGCGGTCTTCCGGGTCGGGTGCGCGCTCGAGGAGTCGCCGTTCGGCGAGGTCGTTGACGGTCGCGACCATGTCGCTGCGGTCGATGCCGATGCGGCGCCCGAGGGCGGCCTGGCTGGCCGGGCCGTACTCCTCCAGCGCGGCGAGCAGGGCGTAGTGGTAGCGCCGAACGCCGGCCTGGGCGAGCGCCTTGTCCACGATCCGGTTGGCGGTCAGCGCCGCCTGGTTGGTCAACCTGCTCGGCAGCGCGCGCAGCCGCTGCGGCGGCGGTCCCTCTGGGGTGTCCACGTGGGCAATCTAGCAAGTTGTTGGCCACGCCCACGATTGGCTGTATTGTTGGCCAAACCAACGTTGGCGCGTCCAACATTCTCGTCGTGCAGAGGTGTGATCTCCCATGAGCACAGTCCCCGTCAACGCGCCGGACAGCGCGCCGCCACCGCGGCACACCACCACCTCGGCGAGGTTCACCGCGCCGATCCGGGGGCGCACGCTCTACCCCGGCGACGAGGGCTTCGAGGAGGCCTGCTCCGGCTGGTTGCTGACGGTCGAGCACCGGCCCGCGGCGGTCGTGGTCGCCGCCGACGCCGATGACGTGGCCGCCGCCGTCCGGTTCGCGGCGGAGGCAGGTCGCCCGGTCGCGGTGCAGTCGACCGGGCACGGCAAGTCGGTGCCCGCGGACGGAGCCGTGTTCATCGCCACCGGGGAGCTGCGCGAGCTGTCGGTGGACCCACGTGCCGGCACCGCGAGGATCGGAGCCGGGCTGCGGTGGGGTGAGGTGCTCACCGCGGCGGCCGAGCATGGCCTCGCGCCGCCGTGCGGCTTCTCCGGCCAGGTCGGGGTGATGGGCTACCTGACCGGCGGCGGGCTCCCGCTCGCCTGCCGTACGTACGGCTTCGCCGCCGACCACGTCCGCTCGCTCGACATCGTCACCGCCGACGGCCTGCTCCGCACCGTCTCGCCGGCCCGGGAGCCCGACCTGTTCTGGGCGGTGCGGGGCGGCAAGAGCAACTTCGGTGTCGTGGTCGCGGCGGAGATCGAGCTGCTGCCGCTGCGCACCGTCTACGGTGGCGAGCTCTACTACCCGGGCGAGGACCCCGGCCACGCCGCCCACGTGCTCGGTTCCTACCTGGCCTGGGCCGAGGAACAGCCGGAGGAGATGTCGTCCTCCGTGACGCTGCTGCGCTTCCCCGACGCGCCGCAGCTGCCCGAGGAGTTCCGCGGGCGTTCGCTCGTGCAGATCCGGGTGGTCTACATGGGGGACGGGGAGCAGGGCGCGCGGCTGGTGGAGCCGTTGCGTGCCCTCGGCGCGGAGAAGGACACGTGCCGCGCCATGCCGTACGCGCAGATCACTGAGATCTACCAGGACCCCAAGAACCCGGTCAGGGCGCACCTGCGCAGCGCGTTGCTGCGCGAGCTGGATGACGAGGCCGTGGAGGAGCTGGCCTCGCTCATCGATGCTTCGACGCCCGGAGGGTCGTTCCCCGGCATCGAGCTACGTCACCTCGGCGGGGCGCTGAACCGGCAGCCCGGCCGCCCGCACGCGGTCAGCACCCGGGGCGCGGCCTTCCACCTGTGGCTGCGGATGCCGGCTCCGGCCGGGCAGGCCGACGCGGCGCGCGAGGTCGCCGACGAGGTGCTGGAGCGGCTCCGGCGATGGGACACCGGCGCCGCGCTTCCGGGGTTCCTGTTCGACCACGACTCGGCTCCCGAGCGGGTCAGGCGGGCCTACACCGAGGCGGACTACCGGCGGCTGGCCGCGCTGAAGGCGCAGTACGACCCGAGCCACCTTTTCCGCATCAACCACAACATCCCGCCATCCTCCCCGGACGCTGGTGGCGGCCGTGTCACCACCGAAGCCGACTGAGACGCCGCCACGCCGTTCGCGTCCGCGAAGCTGCTCCGGCAGCACGAACGGAAACCGAGAGGCGACGGGTGGAGACCCGGCGACGTGACGCCGGGTCTCCACGTGCCCCTACGCTCGCCTGAACGCAGATGAGGCAACGCCCCCAACCACGGAGGTCACCTTGGGCAGTCGCCTGGCTCCTCGACCGGTACATGAACGACATCCACCGGCAGCTCGGCGGGGTCGTGAAGCGCGCCCGGAGTCGGTGCGTGACTCCTTGTAGGCGACGACGCACTGGCCAATCCGCCGCGACCACTCGACCGCCGAGTTCGCCCGTCCGCTCGCCACGCTGTTCTTCGAGGGATTCGCCTCGCCGTCCCGGTGACCGGGAGTCCCGGCATCCCGCGCCTGGCCTTTACCGACAATTTCGGCCACGGACGGACTTCGGCTCGCGGTGCATCCCGGCATGAAAGGGAACTGATAGGCATGTCGACAGATCCCAGGCTCGCGGCGGCGGCGGTGATGGCCGGGCTCACCGGTCCCGGCGGGGCGTTCGAGCTCGCCGAGGAGGAGGTTCTCGGCGCGCGCATGACGGTCTTCAGGAACCGGCCTCGCAACCTCGGCGAGGTGCTCGCCGCCTCGGCCGCGTACGGCGACCGCGACTACATCGTGACGGCGGACGAGCGGCTGAGCTTCGCCGAGCACGCGCGTCAGGTGGCCGCGCTCGCCGCCGCGCTGCGCGAGGAGCACGGTGTGCGCCCCGGCGACCGCGTCGCGATCAACGCGGCCAACCACCCGGGATGGATCGTCTCGTTCTGGGCGGCGGTGGCCGCCGGCGCCATCGCGGTCGCGTACAACGCGTGGTGGTCACGCGGGGAGGTCGAGTACGCCCTCGGTCACACGGAGCCGAAGGTGCTGGTCGCGGATGCCAAACGGGCCGCGCTCGCCCCCGCGGGGACGACGGTCCTGACCCTTGAGGAGGACCTCCCCCGGCTGGTCGAGCGGCACGTCGGCGCTCCGCTGGCCCCGCACGCCGCCGCCGAGGACGACCCGGCGATGATCATCTACACGAGCGGCACCTCTGGACGCCCCAAGGGCGCGGTCCACACGCACCGCAACCTCACCTCCGTGGTCGAATACCACCGGATGAACGACGCGCTGGCCCAGGCGTTCGGCGACCCGACCGGCCCGGCGGACCGGCGCTACCTGCTGGCGCTGCCGCTGTTCCACATCGCGAGCCTGCACAACCTCGCGGTGCCCCGCCTCGCGACCGGCAGCGCCGTCGTGATGCACCTGGGCGCATTCGACGTGGACCGCGTGCTGCGACTCATCGAGCGGGAGCGGGTCACCAACTGGGGCGCGGTGCCGACGATGGCCAACCGCCTGATCGAGCACGGCGACCTGTCGGGCTACGACCTGTCGTCGCTGACCGCCTTCGCGCTGGCCTCGGCGCCGTCCTCCCCCGCGTTCAAGCAGCGGCTGCGCGAGGCGTTCCCGGTCGCCCGGCAGTCCCTGGTGGACAGCTACGGCCTGACCGAGTCGTCCACCGCGATCGCCGTCGCCACCCCGGCGGACCTGGAGGATGCCCCGGGGACGCTGGGCCGCCCGATCACCACCGTACGGCTGGAGATCCGCGACCCCGAGGGCAAGCCGCTGCCGGAGGGCGAGGAGGGCGAGGTCTGCGTCCGCAGCCCGTTCAACATGCTCGGCTACTGGCGCGACCCGCAGGCGACCGAGCAGGCCGTACGGGAGGGCCGGTGGCTGCACACCGGCGACATCGGGGTGATCGAGGACGGGCGGCTGCGCCTGAGCACCCGCCGCTCCGACCTGATCATCCGGGGCGGCGAGAACGTCTACCCCGCCGAGATCGAGAACGCGCTGGCCGAGCACCCGGCGGTGGTGGAGTGCGTCGTGCTCGGCGCCCCGCACCCCGACCTCGGCCAGGAGGTCGTCGCCGTTGTCGTCACTGCGGCCGGGACGGCGGCTGGGCAGGACGTGGGCGAGGACGACCTGCGGGCGCACCTGCGGGACCGGCTCGCCTACTTCAAGGTGCCGTCGCGGTGGCGGATCACGACCGAGGCGCTGCCGCGCAACGCCACCGGCAAGGTGATCCGCCAGGAGGTCAAGCGCGAGCTCGGCATCGCCGACTCCTGATACGCCTTCGCGCCGGCCGATACGAGGCCTGGACCCGGCGTCGCGGGGTAGCTCGGGTAGCCGGACCGGATCACACCGGACCGCCGGAAGCCGGGGGCGCCCATGACGCGAGTGAGCGAGAGCCGGACCGCGAGCGTGACCGGCCCCGCCGCAGGCCATCCGTCCGTGTCGATGGCGCTGGGGGCGCTGTTCGTGTCGGCCTCGGCCGTGCTCATCCACCTGTCGGGCACCTCACCGGGGACCGCTTCGTTCTACCGCTGCCTGCTGGCCCTTCCCGCGCTGGTTCCGCTCGCGCTGCTGGAGCGCGGGCGTGAGGGTGCGGTGCCGGCGCGCCGGCGGCTCGTCACCCTCGCCGCGGGCGCCCTGTTCGCCGGCGACATGCTGCTGTGGACGGCGGCGATCGACGAGGTCGGCGCCGGGTTGTCCACCGTGCTCGTGAACGTCCAGGTGGTCATGGTGCCGCTGCTCGCCCTGCTGGTGGACCGCGAGCCGCCGCCCCGCCGGTTCGTCGTGTCCCTGCCCTTCCTCCTGCTCGGCGTGGTCCTGGCGAGCGGTGTGGCCGAGGGCGGCGCAGGCGGGAGCCGGCCGCTCCTCGGGACCGTCCACGCCGTGCTGGCGGCCGTGTGCTACTCGGGCTTCCTGTTCCTGCTTCGGCGGGAAGGGCGGCACGGGCAGGCGGTGCAGTCCTACCTGTGGGTGACCGTCGCCGCCGCCGTCACCTCGCTGGCCGCGGGCGTCCTCTGGCAGGGCGTCGACCTGACTCCCGGATGGACGGCCGTCGGCTGGCTGGCGCTGGTCGCGATCTTCGGACAGGTGCTCGGCTGGCTCCTCGTCGCCGTGGCCGCGCCCCGTCTCGCCAGCCACGTCGGGGCGATCCTGCTGCTGCTCACGCCCGTCGGGGCCCTCGTCCTCGGCTGGGCCGTCCTCGGCGAGCACCCCTCCCCGCTCCAGCTGGCGGGCTGCGCCGTGATCCTCGCGAGCGGCACCTTCGCCACCACCCGTTCCCGCCGCGATTCGTGAGGCGGGCGATCCGGCCCGGCGGCGCGAAGGCGCACCGCCGGGCCGGAACATCACTGGACGACGAACCGCTGGGCGGCGCTGCCGTTGCAGTCGTAGATCTGCAGGCGGGTGCCGTTCCCGGTGGCTCCGCTGGGAGAGTCGACACACCGGCCCGACTGGGGGTTCTGGATCGACCCGTTGGACAGCTGCACCCAGTTCTGCGCGCCCGTGTTGTTGCAGTCGTACAGCTGCAACGGGGTGCCGTTGGCGGTGCCGCCCGACTGCACGTCGAGGCAGCGGCCGAGGGTGCGCAGCGTCTGCCCGCTCCAGGTCCAGAACTGGTCCTTCGCGTAGGACTGGCAGTCCCACAGCTGCACCGCGGTGTTGTTGCCTCCGGTGTCGTCACCGGCGACGTCGACGCACTTGCCGCCGGGACCGGCGATGTTCGCCCCGCCGGCGAACGACCAGCGCTGCGCGGCACTGCCGTTGCAGTCGTAGATCTGCAGGCGGGTGCCGTTGGCGGTCGCGCCGCTGGGCGAGTCGAGGCACCGGCCGGACCCGGCGTTCTTGATGGAGCCGTCCGACTGCAGCACCCACTGCTGGTTGCCGCCGCCGGAGCAGTCCCAGAGCTGCACCTTCGACCCGTTGGCGGTGCCGTTGTCGACGACGTCGAGGCACTTGCCGCCGTTGAACGTGCGCAACGTGTTCCCGACCATCGTGTAGTGCTGGTCGACGGCGTACGACTGGCAGTCCCACAGCTGCACCGGCGCGCCGTTGCCGCCCGTGTCGTCGCCCGCGACGTCGACGCACTTGCCTCCCGGCCCGGTGATCGGCTGCCCGGTGACCGTGCCACCGGGGCCGCCCGTGCCGCCGCCGGTGCCGAAGCTCCCGATCGTCATCCCCGCCGACGACGGGTTGGGCTGGTCGATCGTCGGGGCGAACCCGCCGACGTCGTCGTAGGAGAAGCCGTAGGCCAGGCCGTTCAGCGAGTTGGCGTGGATCGTCTTGCTGAACAGGTTCGACGCCGACTGCCCGTAGAACTTCGTCGCGTCCGTCGTCGGCTGGGTGTCGTACATGACCCGGCCGGCCGTCGACAGCGTCGCGCGGTTGAGCGCGGCGCACACCCGCGCGCCGACCGCGAGGATGGCGGCCAGGTCGGGCTGGTTCTGCGGTTGCATGCCGCCGGAACACGCGAAGACGTCGCTCGTGGCCGGTTTGGTGAGCGTGCCGATGACGGAGCCGGACGCGTTCCTGAACGTCCAGTTCGCGCCGCTGGTGGTGCCGGTGAAGGTGCCCAGCGACGTCTGCACGGTCAACGGGTGCGTGGCGTAGTAGGACCACACCCCGCCCACGTAGGAGTCGAGGTACGTCGAGGGGAACAGGCCCTTGGCGATGGCGTGCGGGGGCGCGAGCACACGCAGCGGGAGGCCGTCGGAGGCCCGCGTCGTCGTCAGTCCCGGCCACGGCGACCCCAGGCTCGCGAACGCGTTGAGTATGCCGGTGCGGTTGCCGGGGATGCCCTGCGTCTGGGTGTTGCCGGAGGCGTCGGTGACGCTGACGGCCATCGGGACGCTGAACATGTCGACCGTGGTCGAGTTGATGAAGATGCCCGTGCCGCCGTTGCTGTCCCGCGCGAACTCCGCCCAGTCGTAGAGGATGCCGGCGTTCGGGTCGCTGTCGACCCAGGGCGCCGGCTCGACCAGCCCGTTCGTGGTCAGGAAGAACCGCAGCTTCGCGCCCATCGACAGATAGACGCGGCCGCCGACCAGGCTCGGCGGCAGCGTGACGGTCGTGCTCGCGCCGTTGGCCGGCCCCGGGATCGAGATGTCCGGCGCCGGGACGGGCCCGTTGGGGATCGACGAGGGGAAGCTGTACGCGCGCCACGTCCCCGAGGCGTCCACGTATCCCTGCTGACCGGTGGCCTTGTTGCGGGCGACGACGTAGACGTACGTCGCGTCGCCCCGGCCGGAGTTGTTGGTGATCTTGAAGGGCAACTGCGTGACGGCGGCGTTCGCCGCCTGCTGCCCGGCGGCGAGGACGACCGCCTGGGCCAGCAACACGACGGCGAGCAGAGCCCGCCGCCATCGCCGGAACGACACGTGCATCTCTCGGCTCCTCTGGGGGGTGCGGAGACAAGCCCTGAGAGCGCTCTCAGTAAAGTAACTTTACTGTTAACTGACCGCCCGTCAATACCCTCCGACACCGCCTTTCCCGCGAAGAGCCGAAGCCGGCTGTCCCGTGAGAGCGTTTACTCGACTGCGGATCAGCGGGGCCGGTCGAGCTGCTTGTCGATGAACAGGCCCTCGGCGGTGACGCACACCTGCCCGCCCGCCGTGATCGTCCCGGTGGTGTAGATCTTGCGCCCGTCCACGGAGGTCTGCCGGCCGCTCACGGTCAGCCGCTCGAACAGCGGGGTGGGCCGGTGGTAGCGGAGGGTCAGCGTGCCCGTCATCCCGGACACGCCGGCCCAGGCGTTCGCGACGCCCAGCGTGTGGTCGAGCAGCAGCGCAGACACACCGCCGTGCACGCACCCGGGAGGCCCCTGGTAGGGCATGCCCAGCACGACCTCGCCCTCGATGGACCCGTCGTCCCTGCCGTACAGGTGCAGCGGCGGGGCGATCGCGTTCTCCGGCCCGGTCACCGGGTCGTGCCGCGTCACGCCCTCCCCCCGCCACATGTCGACCATGCGCTCGCGCACCGTGGGGGCGTGCGCCTCGAGATGGTCGGCCACGGCGTTCAGCTGCTCGGCGACCTGGGTCATCTCGACCGCCGACATGTCGCCCGAGTGCAGCAGCGCGTCGATCACCCGGCGGGCCGCGGCGACCGCCGCGTCCACGCCCTCGTTGTTCGGGGTCGCCGTCAGCTCCGTACGGTCGATCCGTGTCTCCGTCATGATGAGATCTCCGCTGTCGCGTGGGTGAGCACGGCGGCGTCGCCGCGCTCGGGGCAGGTCGACCGGAACACCAGCCGGTCGCCCTCGCGCCACACGGTGGTCCGGATCGTCTCGCCGGGGAACAGCACCCCGGCGAAGCGCACCGACAGCCCGGTCAGCCTGGTCACGTCACCGCCGAGGACGCCGTCCGCCAGCGCCTTCGCCACTATGCCGTACGACGCGAGGCCGTGCAGGATCGGGTGGTCGAACCCGGCCGCCCGCGCGAAGGCCGGGTCGGCGTGCAGCGGGTTGAGGTCGCCGTTGAGCCGGTAGAGCAGGGCCTGCCCGGGAGCGGTCGGCGAGTCGAGCACGTGGTCGGGCTCCCGGTCCGGCTCCGTCCACGGGGTCTCCGGGCCCGGCTCGCCGCCGAAGCCGCCCTCGCCGCGCGCCCAGATCCGCATGGTCGTGGTCCACAGCGGGTCGCCCGCGGGATCGGCCGCCGCCTGCTCCATCTCGATCACCGCGGCCTTGCCCTTGTCCCAGATGTTCGCGACCCGGGAGGAGACGACGGCCTCACCGGCCACGGGCAGCGGCCGGTGTACGGTGAGCGCCTGCCCGGCGTGCAGGATCCTGCGCAGGTCGATGTCGATGCCGGGCATGCTCATCGCGGTCGGCGGGCGCTCACCCGCCGAGACGCCCTGCCCGGCGACCATGGCGAAGGTGGGCAGCACGCGCAGGCCGCGCTCGTAGGTGTAGGACAGCTCGGGATCGGCGCCCGCGTCCCTCCCCGCGCCCAGGCTGAGGTGATAGAGCAGCACGTCGCGGCTGGTCCAGGCGATCTCCCGGGTGGCCGCCGGCGCTCCGAGCGCCTTGTCGAGGTCGATCGGCATGTCTCAGTCCTCCTCGTCGTCTCGACGGCCTTCGGCAGGGCCGCGGTAGAGGGTCACGACGCAGGCGCCGCCGGGGCCCAGGTTGTGCTGCAGCCCGACCCGCGCGCCCTCCACCGTCATGCCGACGCCCGTGACGAACGCCCTGCGACTCATGCCTTGACCTCCGGGTCGCGAGGCAGCCCGAGCAGGCGCTCGCCGATGATGTTGAGCTGCACGTCGGTGGTGCCCCCGGCGATCGACATGCAGCGGGAGCTGAGGAAGCGGAGCGTGGGGTCGGACCGCTGGTCCATCCCCTCGCCGGTCAGGGAGTCCGGGCCGATCCAGTCCATGGCGGTCTCCCAGACCTCCTGGACGTGCTCGACGCCGATCAGCTTGGCCACGCTGGACTCAGCGCCGGGCTGCTGCCCGGTCAGCGACCGCAGCGTGGTCCGCAGGGCGAACAGCGCGCCGGACTGGGCGTCGCAGAGGATGCCGCCGAGCCGGGTCAGCCGCTCGTCGTCCGTCTCGTCCGGCCGTTCTGCGGCGATGTGCAGCAGCGCCTCGCCGCCGCTGCCGAGCGAGGAGTCGTGCGACAGCGAGACCCGCTCGTTGGCCAGCGTCGTGCGGGCCAGCTTCCAGCCGTCCCCGGGCCGCGCGACGAGCATCTCGTCGGGGATGAACACGTCGTCGAGGAACACCTCGTTGAACAGCGCCTCGCCGGTCAGCTCGCGCAGCGGCCGGATGTCGATGCCGGGGCTGGACATGTCGAGCAGGAAGTACGACAGGCCCTTGTGCTTGGGCGCCTCCGGGTCGGTGCGGGCGAGCAGGATGCCCCACTGCGCCTGGCGGGCCATCGACGTCCAGACCTTCTGACCGTTGAGCTTCCAGCCGCCCTCGACCTTCTCGGCCCGGGTGCTCAGGGCCGCGAGGTCGGAGCCCGCTCCCGGCTCGCTGAACAGCTGGCACCACACCAGGTCGCCGCGCAGCGTCTGCGGCAGGAACCGCCCCTGCTGCTCGGGGCTGCCGTGCGCGATCAGGGTCGGCACCACCCAGGCGCCGATGACCATGTCGGCCGGGCGCAGCCCGGCGGCCCGCATCTCCTCGGCGATCACGAGCTGGGTGACCGCGTCGGCGCCCTTCCCCCAGGGCTCGGGCAGGTGTGGGGCGGTGTAGCCGTGCTCGGCCAGGTGCGTCAGCCGGTCGCGGCCGTCGAGGTCGAGGGCGGGCCGCAGCTCGGCGCGCACCTCCGCACGGATCCGCTCGGCTTCCGGCGGCAGCTCGACGCCGAGCTCGCGGCGTACGCCGTCCAGCGTGAGCCGGGCCACCCGGCGGCGCCACCACGAGACCGAGCCGAGCGTGATGCGCAGCGTCTGCGCCCGGCGCAGGTACAGGCCGGCGTCGTGCTCCCAGGTGAAGCCGATGCCGCCCAGCGTCTGGATGCAGTCCTTGGTGACGGAGAAGGCCGCCTCCACGCTGGTCGCCCCGGCGACCGCCGCGGCCAGCGCCGCCTCGCCGGAAGGAGCGCCGGCCTCGTCGAGGGCCCGCGCCGCGTCCCATGCGCACACCCTGGCCTGCTCGGCCCGGGTCAGCATCCGCGCGCAGCGGTGCTTGACGCCCTGGAACTGGCCGATCGGGCGGCCGAACTGGCGGCGCACCTTCGCGTACTCCGCGGCGGTGGCGGTGGCCCAGTCGGCCAGGCCGGACGCCTCGGCCGCGAACAGCGTGGCGGCCAGGTCGAGCACGGTGTTGTCGGCAAGCACGGTGTTGTCGGCGAGGCCGTCCAGCACGTCGGCCGCGGGAACGGCGACCGCGTCCGCCCGTACCCGCGACGGCCGCCGGGTCAGGTCGTGACCGGGCAGGTCCTCGGTATCCACCGCCTCGCGCGGCAGCACGACCCAGGTCGTGCCGGTCTCACCGGCCGCGGGCAGCACGAACAGGTCGGCGACGTGGCCGCCGACGACCGGCTCCGAGACACCGGAGACCGTGGCGCTCCCGTCCGCGCCGCGGGTGAGCGTGAGCCCGCCCGACCGCAGGCCGACCGCGCCGATCGTCGTCCCGTCCGCCAGACCCGGCAGGTGGGCGGTGTGCCCGGCGCGGTGCAGCACGGCCCCGGCGAGCACCGTGGGCAGGAACGGCCCGGGGACCATCGCCCGGCCCAGCTCCTCCACCACGACGGCGAGTTCGAGCAGGCCGGAGCCCGCTCCGCCGGCCTCCTCGGGCAGGTGCAGCCCGAGCAGGCCCTGCTCGGCCAGCAGCGGCCAGAACTTCGGCAGCTCCTCGTGCTCGGCGTCAACCGCCTGCCGCACCACGGCCGGCGTCACGTGCCGGGCCGCGAAGGCGCGTACGGCGTCGCGCAGATCGCGCTGCTCGTCGGTCAGTCCGATCGACATGCTTCCTCAGATCCGTTCGATGATGGTGGCCGTGGCGTGGGCGCCGCCCGCGCACATGGTGACGAGGGCGGTCGAGCCGCCGGTGCGCTCCAGCTCGTACACCGCCTGGGTGATCAGGCGGGAGCCGGTGGAGCCCACGGCGTGGCCGAGCGCGATCGCGCCACCGTTCACGTTGACCTTGTCCATGTCGGCGTCGAGCTCCCGCGCCCAGGAGAGCGCGACCGAGGCGAACGCCTCGTTGATCTCGACGAGGTCGAGGTCGGACAGCTTCATGCCCGCCTTCTTCAGCACGTGCCGGGTCGCATCGATCGGCCCGTCGAGGTGGTAGTAGGGGTCGGAGCCGACCATGCCGGAGGCGACGATGCGCGCCCGCGGGCGCAGGCCGAGATCGCGCGCCCGGTCGGCGCTCATCAGCAGCACGCCGGCCGCGCCGTCGCTGATCTGCGAGGAGTTGCCCGCGGTGTGGACGCCGTCCGGCATCACCGGCTGCAACCTCCCCAGGGCCTCCATGCTGGTGTCGCGCAGCCCCTGATCCCTGGTGACGACGGCGGTCTCACCCGTCGGACCCTCGGGCCCCATCACAGGCGCCTCGACCGCGAGGACCTGTCCCTCGAACCTGCCCTCCGCCCACGCCCGCGCCGCGCGCTGCTGAGAGCGCAGGCCGAACGCGTCGGCGTCCTCGCGGGTGATGCCGCGCCGCCGCGCGATCCGCTCGGCCGCGGTGAACTGGTCGGGCATGTCCAGCGACCACGACGGCGGGAACGGGCTGCCCGCCTCCGGGGTGACCGCCGCGCCGAGGAAGACCCGGCTCATCGCCTCGACGCCGCAGCCGATGCCGACGTCGATCGCGCCGGCCGCGATCAGCCCGGCCACCAGGTGGACCGCCTGCTGGCCGGACCCGCACGCGCAGTCGATCGACGTGCAGGCCGTGCCGTACGGCAGGCCGGCGTGCAGCCACGCCTGGCGGGTGACGTTGTTGGCCTGCTCCCCCGCCTGGGTGACGCAGCCGCCGAACACCTGCTCGACCGCCTCGGGCGCGAGGCCGTTGCGCTCGATCAGGCCCCGGTGCACCATGCCGAGCAGCTCGGCCGGGTGCAGCCCGGACAGGGCGCCGTAGCGCTTCCCGACCGGTGTGCGCACCGCGTCGACGATTACGGCCTCAGCCATCGTTCCTCCTGGTATGCGTTGACAGACTCGTGTCCGTTGAGAGCACGGACTTGGCCCACCGGTAGTCGGCCTTGCCGCTGGGTGAGCGCTCGACGACGTCGACGACGACGATCGACGCGGGCACCTTGTATCCGGCGATCTGCGTGCGGCAATGCGCCCGCAGTTCCTCGACGTCCGCCGTCGCGCCCCGCCGCAGCTCCACCACGGCGGCTACCCGCTCACCGAACCGCTCGTCGGGCACACCGGCGACCAGCGCGTCCATCACGGCGGGGTGGGACTTCAGGGCCTGCTCGACCTCTTCGGGGAAGACCTTCTCCCCGCCGGTGTTGATGCAGCCCGAGCCGCGGCCGAGCAGCACGATCGTGCCGTCCTCCTCGACCCGGGCCATGTCGCCGAGCACCGCCCAGCGGACGCCGTCGACGACCGGGAACGTCTTCGCGCTCTTGCCCGGGTCGTTGTGGTAGCGCAGCGGGACGTGTCCGGTCCGCGCGACGTGCCCCAGCCGGCCGGAGCCGGGCTCGACCGGCTGGAAGCTCTCGTCGACCACCCGGATCCGGGGGCCGGCGGCCAGCCGCATGAGCCCGTCGGGGCCGATCCCGAGCGTGCCGTCGACGCCGGACTCCGAGGAGCCGAAGCCGTCGTTGACGTAGAGGCCCGGGATCAGCGCCGCGGCCTCCTCGCGCACGCTGCGCGACAGCAGCGCCCCTCCCGAGCCGAGCACCTTCATCGAGCTCAGGTCGTACTCCGCGCCGTGCTCGCGGACGGCGTCGATCAGCGGGCGGGCGATCGCGTCGCCGACCACGGTCACGATCATGGCGTGCTCGCGTTCGATCAGCCGCAGCGTCTCGACCGGGTCGAACCGCCGCATCAGGAGCGTGGTCGAACCGGCGAGCAAGGCGCTGAACAGGGTGTAGGCGGCCGCGCCGTGCATGAGCGGGGCGGTGAGCAGGTAGGAGATGGGCGTGGCCGCCGCCGCGCCCGCGGCCAGTTCCTCCGCCGTCTGGTACGGCGGGCCGTAGTGGTTGCCGCCCTTGAGCGCGGCGAAGTAGAAGTCCTCGTGCCGCCACACCACGCCCTTGGGCATCCCGGTCGTCCCACCGGTGTACAGCACATAGTGGTCGTCAGCGGTGCGCTCCCCCGCCATCGGAGCCGTGGCCGGCTGGGCGGCTACCGCCTTCTCGTAGTCCGCGACGCTGATCCGGTCCGGCCAGTGGTGGGGATGGACGTGAGGCGCCTGCGTGCCGTCGTCCACCACCATGACGTGGCGCAGCTTCGGGCACCGGTCGGCGAGGGCGGCGGCTGACGCGGCGAACTCGCCGCCGATGACGAGGGCGACCAGGCCGGCGTCCTCGTATACGTGGTGCAGCTCGCGGTCGGTGTACCGGTAGTTGACGTTGATCGGGACGGCCCTGATCTTCAGGCAGGCGAGCAGTGCCTCGGCGAACTCCACCCCGTTGAGCATGTGCACGCCCACGTGCTCGTGCGGCCCGACACCGGCCGCACGCAGGTGGTTCGCCAGAGCGTTCGCCCGGGCGTCGAGCTCCGCGAAGCTCAACCGCCGGGCGTCGCAGACCAGCGCAAGGCGTTCGGGGACCGCCGCGGCGACGGCCTCGAACAGGGATGCCACGTTCAGCGTCATGGGCAGAGGCTAGAAATCATTTCTGTTCCGGGCAACGGCCCGGTCCCGCTCAGTGGTGCCGCCGATCGCTTGACGCACAGCATGGACTCATCCTTGTGCCGCTGGGTGGGATACCCACGATCGAGGACATCCCGACGAGTAAAACTAGAATACATACTAGTTTTCGGCAGGATCACCGAGTTGGCAGGAGTGCGCAGATGAGCTCGAACACGAGCCTGGAGAACAGGACCGCCGTCGTCACCGGCGCGGGATCGGGCCTGGGCCGCAGCGAGGCCCTCGCCCTCGCCGAACGCGGCGCGAACGTCGTCGTCAACGACGTCGGCCCGGCGGCCGAGGACGTCGCGGCCGAGATCAGGGCGCTCGGCCGTAAGGCCGTCGCGGTGACGGGCGACATCGGCGACTGGTCCATGGGCGACCGCCTCGTCCAGACGGCCGTGGACGCTTTCGGCGGTCTCGACATCGTGGTGAACAACGCCGGCGTGCTGCGCGACAAGATGCTGTTCAACCTGACCGAGTCCGACTGGGACGACGTCATCCGCGTCCACCTCAAGGGACACGCCGGGCTGTCGCGCGCCGCCGCGGTCCACTGGCGGGCGGCGAGCAAGGCCGCGGGCGGCCCGGTCTACGGCCGCGTGATCAACACCTCCTCCGAGGCGTTCCTGTTCGGGTCGGCCGGTCAGCCGAACTACTCCGCCGCCAAGGCCGGCATCGTCGCGCTGACCCTGTCGACCGCCCAGGGCCTGTCGCGCTATGGCGTGCGGGCCAACGCGATCTGCCCCCGGGCCCGTACGGGCATGACGGCGCACGTGTTCGGCGACGGCGCCGAGGTGGGCGGGCTGGACAGCCTCGCCCCCGAGCGGGTGGCCACGTTCGTCGCCTACCTCGCCTCCCCCGCCTCGGAGGAGATCAACGGCCAGGTGTTCGTGGTGTACGGCGACATGGTGGCCCTCATGGCGGCCCCGACCGTGGAGCGCAAGTTCACCGCCGCCGACGGCGTGTTCTCCGTGGAGGAGCTGGACGCGCAGGTCACCCCGCACTTCCACGGGCGGGACCCGTATCGGACCTACGCGGCCTACTCGGTGGCGCAGCTCGACACCACGGGCGTGCAGAACGTCGGCCACGGGAACTGAAAGACGCGGCAGGAAGGCGTGGGGGCCGCCGCGGACGTCCGCGGCGGCCCACGTCGAAGCGATCAGTACGCGTCGGGCCCGCGCAGGGTGGCCTCGGCGCCGCCGTCCACGAAGACGATCTGTCCGGCCATGTGGGAGTTCTCCGGGCTCACCAGCCAGCGCAGCGCGTCGGCCACGACCTCGGGCTCGGCGTAGCCGTTCAGCGGCATCGGCACCGCCCGGTCCATGACCTTCCGCATCGTCTCGTCCTCGAACAGGGGCGCCGACATCGGGGTCAGCACGACGCCCGGCGCCACCGCGTTGAGCGGGATGCCGCATCCGGCCCAGTCCGGCGACACGGCCCGTGCGCGCAGCCAGCGGGCCAGGGCGGTCTTCGAGGAGGGGTAGAGCAGCCGGCCCTCGCCGCGCTCGACCGCCTCCCCGGCCAGGGCGACCGCCCGCGGCTCGTCGCCGTCGAGGCAGGCGCGGATCACCTCGGGGTCGGCGGGCTGGGTGGCGGAGATCGAGGCCACCGCGGCGGCGCGGGGCCGCTCCGCCCGGGCGAGCGCCGGACGCAGCCCCTCCAGGATCCCGGTCACCCCGAAGAAGTTGACGGTGACCGTAGGCACGGTCACCCCTGAGACGCCGGCGCAGGCCACGACGCCGTCCAGCACGCCGTCCGCCCTGTCGAGCACCGATTCCACCGCGAGCGCCCGCCCGTCCGGCGTGGAGAGGTCGGCGCACACGTCGGCGTCCTTGAGATCGACGCCGATCACCTCGTCGCCGCCCGCGCGCAGCGAGACTGCCAGGGCCCTGCCGATGCCCGAGGCCGAGCCGGTCACCGCGATCTTCCGTGTCACGTCGTCGCTCCTTGTCGAAGAGGGCGTCAGGTTCCGGAGCCGCCGTCGACCCGGAGGTTCGCACCCGTGAGGTATCCGCCGTCCGAGGAGGCCGCGAACGCGATCGCTGCCGCGATCTGCTCGGGGGCGGCGCTGCCGAGCAGCGAGCGGATCCGCCCGAAGTACCGCAGGTCCGCCCCCTCGGGAAACTCGATGTCGTGTATCAGCGGGGTCGCCACCGTGCCCGGGGAGATCGGCACCACCCGGATGCCGCGCCCCACCACCTCGGCGGCCAGGCTCAGCGAGAAGGCCAGCACCGCCCCCTTCGAGGCGGCGTAGGCCGTCATGTACGGGTTGCCCTGGGTGGCCGCGATGGACGCGACGTTCACGACGACCCCCGTCCGGTCAGGCAGGTGACGCAGCGCCTCCCGGCAGAACAGCGCGGTGCCGACCAGGTTGACCGAGAACAGCAGGTTCAGGTCGGCCACGCTGAGCGACTCGATCGGCGTCGTCCGCTGGATTCCCGCGACGTTGACGAGCACGTCGATGCCGCCGAGCGCGGTGGCCGCCGCGTCCACGGCCGCGATCACGGCCCGCTCGTCCGTCACGTCGGCCACGTGCGGGACGTACGGGCTCCGCACCAGCCGGCCCGTCTCCGCGAGGCCCTGCTCGTCCCGGTCCACGCCGAAGACGTGCGCGCCCTCGGCGGCGAGCCGGACCGCGGTGGCCCGCCCGATCCCCGAAGCGGCACCCGTGAGCAGGACTCTCACGCCCTCGAAACGGTTCATGGCGCCGCACGCTACCGACGGGTGGCCCCCGGCGGCCGGAGGCCGTCCCGGTCAGCGGGAGGCGGCGTTGGAGCGGGGCGCGAGCAGCAGCCGGCAGGCGATCCGGATGTCGCTTTCCGTGTCGGGGACCGACGCCCGGCCGTTCAGGCTCGACTGCAGCACGCCATACCAGCACTGCATGAGCAGCCGGATCAGCGTGACGTCCATGACGGTCGGCTCCTCGATGCCGAGCGTCCGCAGGACGATCTGCCGGAACGTCATGTCGATCCGGCCGGCGTCGGCCACCGCGGCGGCGTTGGCGGAGTTCGCGGACTGCAGCATCGCGGTGGCGAGCGCGGGGCGGCGCAGCAGCTGCCTGCTGGCCAGCACGAGCACGTCGGCGACGGCGTCCTCCGGCTCGGTGCCCGGCTTCGGCTGCGGGACGCTCTCGTCGAACCGGTCGATCTGCTCGGCCATCACGGCGGTGAACAGGTGGGTCTTCGAGGGGAAGTACCGGTACAGCGTGGCGATCGCCACCCCGGCCTCCTTGGCCACCTCGTGCATCTGGACGCGCTCGAGCCCCTTCTCGGCGCCCATGCGTGCGGCGGCCCGCAGGATCCGCAGGTGCCGGGCGCGCTGCTCCGGCGAGTTGGGCTCCGCCGGCGCCCTGACCTCGGCGATCCTCGGCACGTCTCCCCCTGACCGTTCGTGTGTCGCAACGACGATACACAGCCGCATGGGCCCACCTGCCACTGGTCCATACCACTCAGTGGGATGAGCGGACCTGGCCCGCGTCCTGCTGCGCTTGCCTGTACGCACCCACAGGCAGCGATGGCAGGAGGGACGGCATGGCGGGTGCGCCGAGCGAGCCGGAGGGGCGCGCCGACCTCTGGACTGAGGAGCGCGCGGGAGCGGAGCGACCAGAGCGCGACGAGGGAAGAGGGCGGATATGAGCGCCTCGACGGCGAAGCGGGAAACACAGCCCTGGGACGACGAGTACGACGTGGTGGTGGCCGGTTCCGGCGCGGGAGCCATGACCGGCGCGCTGACGGCGGCGGCGAGCGGGCTGCGCACGGCCGTGCTGGAGAAGACGGCGCTGCTCGGCGGCACGTCCGCCTACGCCGGCGCGGCCGTCTGGCTGCCCGGCACCCAGGTGCAGCACCGCGCCGGGATCGGCGACTCCGCGGAGTCGGCCCGCGCCTACCTCGTCGCGCTGCTGGGCGAGGCGGAGGCCGACCGGCGCGAGGCCTTCCTCGCGACCGCGCCCGAGGTGGCCGAGTTCCTGGAGCGCGACCCGGCCGTCGAGTTCGAGTGGCGGGCCTTCCCCGACTACTTCCCGGCGCCGGGACGGCTCGACGCAGGGCGCTCGTTCGTGCCGCTTGACCTGCCGGCCGAGCGGCTCGGCGACCTCGCCGCCTTGGTCCGGCCTCCCGTGGACCGCGATCGCGCGGGCCTGGGCCACGCCGAGGGACCGCTGTCAGCCGGTCGGGCGTTGATCGGCCGCCTGCTGCTCGCCCTCACGAACACCGGCAACGGCACCGTGCGCACCGGCACCGCGCTCACCCGGCTCGTCGTCGAGGACGGCCGGGTGACCGGAGTGGAGGCCGCGACCGCCGACGGCGTCGTACGGCTGCGCGCCGCGAGGGGCGTCCTGCTGGCCGCCGGCGGATTCGAGGGCGACGCCGCGATGCGCGCCGAGCACGGCGTCCCGGGGACGGCCGACTGGTCGATGGCCCCGGCGGGCGCGAACACCGGCGACCCGATCAGGGCCGCCGCCGCGATCGGCGCGGCCACCGGTCTCATGGACGAGGCGTGGTGGTGCCCGGGCGTGGCGCTGCCGGACGGCCGGGCCGCCTTCACGCTGGGCTTCCACGGCGGGCTCATGGTCGACGCGTCGGGCCGCAGGTTCGCCAACGAGTCGCTGCCGTACGACCGGATGGGCCGCGAGATGACGGCGGCGCCCGGCCGCGTGCCGGCCCACCTGATCTTCGACTCCCGCTCCGGCGGGCGGCTCCCGGCGATCTCGCTGCCGGGGCGCCCCGCCGAGGAGCACCTCGCGGCCGGCACCTGGGTGCGCGCCGAGAGCCTGACCGAGCTGGCGGAACTGATCGGCGTGCCGGGCGAGACGCTCACGGACACCGTCGAGCGGTTCAACGGCTTCGCCGCGACCGGCGTGGACGAGGACTTCCACCGCGGCGAGGATCCCTACGACCTGTTCTTCGGCCGGCCGGGTGACCGGCCGAACCCGTGCCTGACGCCGGTGGACACGCCGCCCTACTACGCCGCGCGGGTGGTGCTCAGCGACCTCGGCACCAAGGGCGGCCTGCGCACCGACCCCGACGGACGGGTGCTCGACGGGGTCGGACGACCGATCGCCGGCCTGTACGCCGCGGGCAACACCAGCGCCTCGTTCTCCGGGCGCCGCTATCCCGGCCCCGGCGTCCCTATCGGCTCGGCGATGGTCTTCGCCTACCGGGCCGTCAGGGAAATGGCCCGTTGACGTGGCCCGTTGAAAGGAACACCGATGCCACTCCCCCGACCACGCCTCAAGGCGCTGTCGCTGGCCGTCCTGACCGCCGCGGCGATCACGGCGCCCGCCGCGGCCGTCCCCGCCTCCGCCGACGCCCGCGCCGTCTCCCAGGCCGTCCCTCCCGGGCTTCGGGGCACGCTGCTGTCCGCCCGTCCGCTGACCGGAGCGGCGGCGCTGCCGAGCGCGGCCCGCAACTGGTACGTCACCTACCTCTCCGAGGGCGCCTCGGGCAAGCCCGTCACCGTGTCGGGCGTGATCTCGGTGCCCGCGTCGCCCCCGCCGCCCGGCGGCTGGCCGGTGATCAGCTGGGCGCACGGCACGACCGGTACGGCCGACGTCTGCGCCCCCTCGGCCGACACGGCAGACGGGCCCGCGCACGGCTACCTGGCCTCGGTGAAGCCCACGCTGGACGCCTGGGTGGCGCACGGCTTCGCCGTCGTGCGCACCGACTACGAGGGCCTCGGCACACCGGGCGGCCATCCGTACATGAACGGCCGGAGCGCGGCGGACAGCGTGATCGACATGGTGCGCGCGGCGCGCCGAGTGGACCCGCACATCGGCCGCGACTGGTTCGCCGCGGGCCACAGCCAGGGCGGGCACGCCACGCTGTTCACCGCCGCCGACACCGGCGAGCGCGGTGACGTGCGGCTGCGCGGCGCGATCGCGATCGCGCCCGGCGGCTGGGGCTACTCCCAGACCGTGGCCTACCTCCAGGCGATGCCGGGGGCGAAGGACGCGCTGGCCTTCCTGCCCACGATCCTGTTCGGCGCGGCGGCGGCCGAGCCGGCGATCAAGCCGGAGGAGCTGGTGACCGGCGAGGTGAGGCCGCTGCTCGACGCCGCGCGCACGGGGTGCATGGACCAGGTGCGGGCGGTCGCCGCGGAGACGACCGTGAGCAGCGTCTTCCGGCCGGGCGCCGACACCGGGACGCTGACCGGCTACCTGCGGAAGCAGGAGCCGGTCGGGCTGAAGGTCCGGGTGCCCACCCTGGTCGCCCAGGGCACGGCCGACGTCCTGGTGCCGAAGCAGACGACCGACCTCATGGTCGCCGACCTGTGCAGGGGCGCGGCGAAGGTCACGTACCGGACCTACGCCGGCGCCGACCACCGCGCTTCGGTTCCGGCCTCGTTCGACGACGCGCTGGCGTTCGCGCGGACGATTCTCGCCGGGGGAACACCCGCGTCCACCTGCTGACGCGGATACACGACGCAGATACACAGGGCCCGGAGGCCGTGCACCGCCGTACGGCGGTCTCTCGGGACCGACGCGGCGTCAGAAGGGCACGGGCTGGGTGAGCAGTCCGGTTCCGCCGCCCCTGCCGGAGAGGATCCGGCAGAACTCGACGGCGTCCAGACTGATCCGCTCGCCGTCGCCGCCGGTGAAGGTGCCTCCGGCCGGCCCTGTCAGGTGGAGCCGGAACGGCCGGCCGTGGCGCCGCGCCCACTCGGCGACCACATCCGCCACGATGCGGCCGTCGTGATCCGCCGTGAGCACGAGAGGGCGGCCCGTCGCCCTGGCGATGTCGACGCGGTGCATCCACGTGTCGCGGGTGTAGATGACGTCGTACAGGTAGCCCAGCGTCCAGGTCTCCGTCACGCCCCCGACGTCTTGCTTGAGCGGCATCCGGCGCAGCGGCGCCGGCAGCCTGCGCCGGGCGCGAGCGGCGCGAGGCGCCATGGCGGTGAGCCGTTCGACGAGCTGGGACGTGCTCAGATGGGCGCGCTCGGCGACCTGCACCTCGGTGATGCCGTCGACGAGGGGACGGTCGCCCGCCGCCCTGCCGCCCGCTCGGACCTGGTGGACGAACTCGCGCAGGGAGACGGGGGACTCCATCGCACCCAGCACGTGCGCGACCACCGCCCGCACGTCCCAGGCCGGGCAGTCGGTCTGTTCGGTCCAGTCATCGCCGTCCAGCGACCGGACCAGGTCGGCGAAACGCTCGTTCTCGGCCTCGGCCAGCATGGCGGCCTGTGAGCGGCCGAGTAATCGTACGGACTCGATCGCCGTCACGGTGTCGGGCATCAGCGGACCTTCCTGTGCGTGTTGCGCATGTGGGCGAGAAACATCTCCATGGCCTGGTCGACCAGCTTGAGCCAGCGGTCTCCACCCGGGTCGTTGGAGATCTGCTGGTCGACCAGGCCCGTGGTGAGCGCGGTGAGCAGGTCGAGCGCTTCGGGGGTGGTTATGCCGATCTTCACCAGCCCCGCCCGCAACGACTCCAGTGCCTGAACCGCCAGGGCGTAGGACTCGGCGGACGGCTCGAACCCCGGAACCGTCCGCTGGAACATCAGCTGGTAGCGAGCCGGGTCCTCGACGCAGAACTCGATGAAGATCCACGCGCCGGCGGTCAGATCGCGCAAGGGGTCGCCGGTGAGATCGAGCCGCGACACCCGCCCGAGGAACTCCCGGCAGCCCTGGGCGTACATGGCGTCGTAGACGGCGTGCTTGGACGCGAAATAGGAGTACACCGACGGCGGGCGCATCCCGACCTCGCGAGCCACGTCCCGCAGCGTCAGCCCGGCCAGGCCGTTGGCACGGGCGATCTCCCACGCCGCGTCAAGGATCTCGGCCTTCGTTCGCTCATGCCGTTCGGTTCTTCTATCCCGAGTCGGTTCTCCTAACACGATTAGGACTATCACACGGCGTTAGGAGATCGTCAATCCCTCGCCTGCCGAGGCCGCGCATGAAGAAGCCCGGGCGCGGCGCGCGCCCGGGCTCCCGCGTCGCGGCGTCAGATCAGGTTGTCCTCGACGGCCAGGCCGAACTCGCCCTTGCCGTACATCGCGAGGGCCCGCTCGACGTCGTTGGCCACGTGGACGCTGCCCGCGTGGGCGTCGCGCCAGGCCCGCTCGATCGGGTTGCCCCTGCTGAGGGAGTTGCCCCCGGCGGTCTTGAACAGGATGTCGATCGCCTCCAGCGCCCGCTCGGTGGCGCGCACCTGGTCCCTGCGCACCCGCAGCCGCAGCTCTGCCGGGATCGTCTCGCCCCGCACCGCGTGCTCGTACACCTCCCGCACGTTGCGGTCGGTCTGCAGGACGGCCGCGTCGATCTCCGACGCCGCCCGGGCGACGGCGACCTGCGCGAACTGATCCTCGGCGAACCGGCCGCCGCCCAGACTGAGCCGTACGCGCTCGCGCATCGCCGTCACGTACGACCGGTAACAGCCGGCGGCCATCCCGATGACCGGGGCGGTGATCGTGGTGGTGAACACGGTGCCGAACGGGATGCGGTAGAGCGGGCCGGTGTTCACCTTCTGGCCGGGCCCGCGCAACTGCGCCATCTCGTAGTTGCGCATCACGCGGTGCGCGGGCACGAAGGCGTCCTCGATGAGGATGTCGTTGCTGCCCGTGCCGCGCAGCCCGATGACGTCCCACACGTCCGCGATGAGGTAGTCGGAGCGGGGCACGAGCACGGTCATGAAGTCCACCGGCCTGCCCTGGTCGCCGAGGACGAGGCCGCCCACCATCGCCCACGACGCGTGCTCGCAGCCGGAGGAGAACCGCCACCGGCCGGACAGCCGGTAGCCGCCCTCGGCGGGGACGAGCCGCCCGACCGGCGCGTACGACGAGGAGATCAAGGCGTCCGGGCCGCTCCCCCACACCTCGTCCTGGGCGGCCTCGTCGAACAGGGCGAGCTGCCAGGGATGCACGCCGAGCACGGAGACGGTCCAGCCGGTGGACCCGCACGCCGCCGAGATCTCCCGGACCACCTCGTAGAAGCTCACGGGATCGCTCTCCAGGCCGCCGTACCTCTTGGGCTGCAGCATCCGGAAGACTCCGGCCTGGACCAGCTCCCTGATCGACTCCGCCGGGACCCGCCGGTCCTCGTCCGTGGACCGGGCCCGTTCGGCGATCTTCGGCAGCAGCGCCCGAACCGCGTCCAGGACCTCGTTGCTCATCTGGGAGTCCTCCGTGTCGCGCTCATCGGTCAGATGCCGTCCATGATGGTGCGTGGAGCCGATGACCGCATGTCAGGACACTCCCGGCCAATGGGACTCGCCGTCCGGTGGGCCGCCACAACTCCTACGTTGGCGGACTGAGAGAACGTGCGTCCTGAAGGGTCGGATCAAGGTGACTGCAGTAGAAGCCGGGAACGACGGCATCCGCAGGATCGAGGCGGAGGCGGTGCCCACGCGGTTCGCGCGGGGCTGGCACTGCCTGGGGTTGTCGGAGAAGTTCAAGGACGGCAAGCCGCACACCGTCAACGCCTTCGGTCAGAAGCTCGTGGTCTTCCAGAGCGGCGACGGCGGGCTCAACGTGCTGGACGCCTACTGCCGGCACATGGGCGCCGACCTCTCCAAGGGCACGATCAAGGGTGACGAGATCGCCTGCCCGTTCCACGACTGGCGCTGGGGCGGCGACGGCCGCTGCAAGAAGATCCCCTACTCGCGCCGCGTCCCGCTGCGCGCCCGCACCTCCGCCTGGACGACCATGGACCAGGACGGCCTGCTGTTCGTGTGGAACGACCCGGAGGGCAACGCGCCGCCGCCGGAGGTCACGATCCCCCGCATCGAGGGCGCGACGCGCGACGACTGGACCGACTGGGTGTGGTCGGAGATCGTCGTGAACACCAACTGCCGCGAGGTCGTGGACAACGTCGTCGACATGGCGCACTTCTTCTACGTCCACTACTCGTTCCCGACGTACTTCAAGAACATCTTCGAGGGCCACGTCGCCACGCAGATCATGAAGGGCACCGGCCGGCAGGACACCCGCCCGCCCGCGAAGGACGGCGAGCCGAAGCTGCTCGGCAACGACTCCGTCGCCTCGTACCACGGCCCGTCCTTCATGATCGACGAGCTGACGTACCACTACGACACCATGGACATCAACTCGGTCCTGATCAACGCGCACTACCCGATCGACGCCAACTCGTTCGTGCTGCACTCGGGGATCATCGTGCAGCGCACCGACAAGCTTCCCGGGCCCGCGGCCGATGAGATGGCCAGGAAGCTGGGCGGCTTCATCCTCAAGGGCTTCGACCAGGACGTGGAGATCTGGAAGAACAAGACCCGCATCGACAACCCGCTGCTGTGCGAGGAGGACGGGCCGGTCTACCAGCTGCGCCGCTGGTACGAGCAGTTCTACGTGGACGTCGCCGACGTCAAGCCGGAGATGGTGGAGCGGTTCGAGTTCGAGCTCGACACCACCCGCCCGGTCGAGGCGTGGAAGCAGGAGGTCGAGGCGAACCTCGCCCGCCGTGCCGCCGCGGGGTCGCCGGCATGACGGTCCGCCCGGACAACCGGCTGCTCGACGCGCCCATGCAGCCGCTGACCTGCCGGCGGTGCGGCGCCGGGGTCGAGGTGCGCAAGGCGAGCTGGCACCAGACCAGCGTCCAGTGGAACGCCGACGCGGCCGACGCCTGCCAGGAGCGCCGCGCCGCCGGACCCGGAGTCTTCCCCGGCTGCGCGGCGCTGCGGGACTCCATCGTCCAGGCCGCGCTCGACGGCGAGATCGCCGTACCGGAGGAATCGTGATCGACAAGAACGTGTACGGCCCCTGGGCCGTCGTCGCGGGCGGATCCGAGGGGGTCGGCGCGTCGTTCGCCCATCACCTCGCCGACGCCGGGCTCAACCTCGTGCTCATCGCCCGCAAACCCGGGCCGCTGGCCGAGACGGCCGAGCAGGTCATGGCCAAGGGCGTCGAGGTGCGCACGCTGGAGCTCGACCTGACCGACCCGGGCGCGGTCAAGGCCGTCCGCGCGGTGACCGACGACGTCGAGGTCGGCCTGCTGATCTTCAACGCGGGCGCCAACAGCTACGGCCACGAGTTCGTGACCGGCGACCTCGACCGGGTGCGTGGGGTCGTCGACCTCAACATCACCGCCCAGCTCGCGCTCACCCACCACTTCGGCGCGCTGATGCGGGAGCGCCGCCGCGGCGGCGTCATCCTGGTCGGCTCGCTCGCCGGATACATGGGCCAGGCGCAGATCGGCGTCTATTCGGCGGTCAAGGCGTTCAGCCGCGTCTTCGCCGAGGGGCTGTGGCTGGAGCTGGGCGAGCACGGCGTGCACGTGCTCGAACTCGTCCTCGGCGTCACCCGCACTCCGGCGATGGAGCGGGCGGGGCTGCGGATGGACCTGCCCGGGCTCAACGTGGCCGAGCCCGACGACGTGGCGCGCGAGGGCCTGGAGCACCTCGCCGACGGCCCGGTCTGGATCGCGGGCGGCAACGAGGAGACGGCCCGCAAGCGGAGCGGCTTCCCCCGCGCCGACATGGTCCGCAGGGCCCACGAGGCGACGAAGCGGATGATCCCCCCGCCCAGCTCCTGAGCACTCTTCGGCAACAGAGCACTCTTCGGCGACAGGCGGTCACCCTTCCGGGTGGCCGCCTGTCTCGTCTCAGATCCTTTTCTCAGATGCGCAGCCGGGCGGCGATGCCGTCGAGGACGCTGTCCAGCCCCAGCTCGAACTGCCAGTCGTCGTCGTCCTTCCTGACGCCCTGGCGGATGTAGCGCTCGAACGCGGGATAGCGGCCCGACTCCAGCAGCCACATCATCCGTGAGGAGTAGAGGGTGCGCAGGTCGTCCATCTTCTCCGCGCCCTCCTTGCGCATCAGCCTGGCCATCCTGATCCGGGCGGTGGTCGCCCCGGTGACGAACGCGGTGACCGTGCCCAGGACGGTCATCGCCGTGTCGGCGTCGATGCCGAGGCCGTCCAGCGACGCGAGCAGCCGATCGGTGCGCGCGACGAAGTTGGGGGTCAGCGGCCCGGTCTGGGCCGTGGTCTCCACCAGCCATGGGTGTCGCAGGATGAGGGCGCGCAGCCGCAGGGCGGACACGTGCAGGACCTCCCGCCAGTCGCTGCCCTCTCCGGCCCCCGCCTCCTCGGCGTAGACCGCGTCCACCATCAGCTCGATCACGTCGTCCTTGCCGCGCACGTAGCGGTAGAGGCCCATGGTGGCGACGCCGAGCCGCTCGGCCAGCCGGCGCATCGAGACCGCGTCGAGCCCCTCTGCGTCCGCGATCTCCACGGCCGCCGCGGCGATCTGCGCGTGGGTCAGCGCCGCGCGGGGAGGCCGGACGGGGCGCTCCATCCGCTGCCAGATGGACTCGTGGGCGCCGTCCTCCACGTCGTCCGCCTTCTTCCCGGCCATCGTCGTGCTCCTCCCGGTTCTGTGTGTACATCGTACTCGGACTTGTACACCGTACGCACCTGCGCGTACGGTGTACTCGTTGCGTACGGCGTACTCACCTCGTGGAGGAACCATGTCCGGAGAAGACCCGCTCAATGTGGCGATGATCATTGGCAGCGTCCGGGACGGGAGGGTGGCGCCCCTCGTCGCGAACTGGCTCGCCGGCCAGGTGGAGCGGCGCGACGACGTCGCGCTCGACGTGATCGACCTGGCCGAGACCCGGCTCCCCGACGGGCTGCGCGGGCACTTCGGCGGCGAGAAGCCGGAGGAGGTCGTCGGGCTGCGGCCCCGGGTGGAGGCCGCGGACGCCTTCGTCGTCGTGACCCCGGAGTACAACCGCAGCTTCCCCGCCGCGCTCAAACTGATGATCGACAGCTACCACCGGGAGTGGGCGGCCAAGCCCGTCGGATTCGTCTGCTACGGCGGCATGTCCAGCGGCCTGCGGGCCGTCGAGCAGCTCCGGCTGGTCTTCGCCGAGCTGCACGCGGTGACGATCCGCGACTCCGTCGCCTTCCAGAGCCCCTGGACGCTGTTCGACGCGGAGGGGAACTGGCCGAAGGACCCCGCGGGCCCGGAGGGCGCCGCCAAGGTCATGCTCGACGAGCTCGTCTGGTTCGGCAGGGCGCTGCGCGACGCGCGGGCGGCCCGGCCGTACGGGGGCTGAGATGGGCTCCCTGCTCCGCTCCTGCCTGCGTCCCCGCCGCGGCGCCGTGGCCCTGATCGCCGTGCTCCAGATCGCGCAGGCGCTCGCCGCCCTCCTGCTGCCGACGTTCAACGCCACGCTCATCGACGACGGCGTGCTGCGCGGCGACACCGGGCTGATCCTGCGTCTGGGCGGCGTCATGGTGGCCGGGACGGTGGCACAGGTCCTGTGCTCGGCCGTGGTGGGGGCCCTCGCCGCCAGGACCGCCTCCGCCGTCGGTCACGAGCTGCGCGCGGCCGTCTACGCGAAGGTCCAGTCGTTCTCCTCGCGGGAGGTGGGCCGCTTCGGGGTGCCGTCCCTGATCACCCGTACGGTCGGCGACGTGCAGCAGGTGCAGACGCTGGTCTTCATGGGGCTGACCGGCCTCGCCGCCACACCCGTGATCTTCCTGGGCGGGGTGGTCATGGCGCTGCGGCAGGACCTGCGCCTGTCCACGCTGCTGCTGGTCGCGCTGCCGGCGCTGTCGGCCGTCCTGTGGGCGATCCTGCACCGGCTCACCCCGTTGTCGCAGGCGACGCAGCGCGGCGTCGACCAGGTCAACCGGCTGGTGCGCGAGCAGATCGCCGGGGTCAGGGTCGTCCGGGCGTTCGCCGCCGAGGACCGCGAACGCGCCAGGTTCGCCGAGGCCAACGACGCGCTGCTGGGGGCGGCCGTACGCGCGGCGCGGCTGACGGCCGTGATGTTCCCCGCCGGAATGCTGATCGGCAACCTCTGCGGCGTGGCGGTGGTCTGGTATGGCGGGCACCTCGTCGACGACGGCGTCACCCAGGTGGGCTCGCTGGTGGCGTTCCTGAACTACCTGGCCGTGATCCTGGGGTCCGCCCTGCTCGCGACCTTCACCGTCCTGGCCGCGCCGCGCGCCCGGGTCTCCGCCCTGCGGGTGCGCGAGGTGCTGGAGGCCGGGACGGAACCGCTCGCGTCGCCGACCGGAACCGATCGGACCTGGCGGGGCCGGATTTGGAAGGGCGAGGTGGAGGTCCACGACGCGCACGTGCGCTACCCGGGGGCCGAAGAGCCGGTGCTGCGGGGCGTGAACGTCATCGTCCGCCCCGGCGAGACCGTCGCGGTCGTCGGCTCCACCGGCTCGGGCAAGACGACCCTGCTGAACCTCGTGGCCCGGCTGCTCGACCCGACCGGCGGACGGGTGCTCCTGGACGGGACGGACCTCGCGTCGCTGCCTCCGGAGGAGCCGGCCGGCGTCGTCGGGCTGGTGCCGCAACGGCCGCACCTGTTCTCCGGGACCATCGCCGGCAACCTCCGGTACGGCAGGCCCGAGGCGACGGACGCCGAGCTGTGGCACGCGCTGGAGGTCGCGCAGGCGCGCGACTTCGTCGAGGCGCTGCCTGAGGGCCTGGAGACGCCGCTCGGGCAGGGGGGCGCGTCGCTGTCCGGCGGCCAGCGGCAGCGCCTGACGGTCGCGCGGGCCCTGGTCGCCCGTCCCCGGGTGCTGCTGCTTGACGACCCGTTCTCCGCGCTCGACCCGGTCACCGAGCGGGCTCTCGCCGACGCGCTGGCGCGGGAGACCCGCGACGTCGCCGTCGTCCTGGTCGCCCAGCGGATCTCCTCGACCCGGCACGCCGGCCGGGTGGTGGTGCTCGACGAGGGCCGCGTCGCCGGGTCAGGAACCCATGAGGAGCTGATGGCCTCGTGCGCCGCCTACCGCGAGATCGTGTTCTCCCAGACAGGCCGGGAGGTGGCCGCATGACAGCCCCGAAGCGAGGCGCCGTCCGGCGTCTGCTGGAGACGGCCCGCCCCGAGCTCCCGCTCGCCGTGGCCGCCCTGGCCTGCGCGGCCGGGGCCGTGGCCCTGACCGTGGTGGTCCCCCGGCTGCTCGGCGCGGCCACCGACCTGGTGCTTTCGGCCGTGTCCGGGCACCGCCGGGTGGACTTCGCCGCGACCGGCCGGGTCCTGCTGGGCGCGCTCTCCTGCTACCTGGCCGCGTTCTGCCTCGCCTTCGTCCAGCAGCGGACGACCGCGACCATCGCGCAGCGGCTGGTCTTCCGGCTGCGGGAGCTGACCCAGGCCAAGGTCGCGCGGCTGCCGCTGGCCTACTTCGACGGGCGGCAGCGGGGCGACGTGCTCTCACGCGCCACCAACGACGTCGACAACGTCGGCCAGACGCTGCAGCAGGTGCTCAGCGTGGCGGTCACCGCGCTGCTCACGCTCGTCGGCGTGCTGGCGATGATGGTCTGGACCTCGCCGCTGCTCGCCCTGGTCTCTGTGGTCATGGTGCCACTGTCCGTCGTGGCGGCCAGGGCGGTCGGCAGGCGGGCGCAGCCGAGGTTCGCCGAGCAGTTCGCGGCCACGGGCGGGCTCAACGCCCACATCGAGGAGACCTACACCGGGCACGCCCTGGTCAAAGTCTTCGGCCGGCGGCGCCAGGCCGTGCGGGACTTCGGCGAGCGCAACGACGCGGTGTTCCGCGCGGGCTTCCGGGCCCAGCTGCTGTCCAGCCTGATCGGCCCCTCGATGTCGCTCGTCATGAACCTCAACTTCGTGCTCGTCGCGGTGATCGGCGGCCTGCGGGTGGCGGCCGGCGCGCTGTCGGTCGGCGACGTGCAGGCGTTCATCCAGTACTGCCTGCAGTTCGGGCAGCCGGTGAACCAGGTCACGTCGATGTCCACCCTCCTGCAGTCGGTGCTCGCCTCGGCCGGGCGGATCTTCGAGCTGCTCGACGAGGACGAGGAGCGGCCCGTCGCCGACCCCGTCCACCTTCCGGCCGCCGCCACCGGACGGGTGACGTTCGAGAACGTCTCGTTCCGGTACGCGCAGGACCGTCCGCTGATCGAGGACCTGTCCCTGGTCGCGGAGCCGGGGCAGACCGTCGCGATCGTCGGCCCGACGGGCGCGGGCAAGACCACGCTGATCAACCTGCTCATGCGCTTCTACGACGTCACGGGCGGGCGGATCACAGTGGACGGGGTGGACATCGCCCGGGTGCCCGGGCAGGAGCTGCGCGCCAGGATCGGCATGGTGCTGCAGGACACCTGGCTGCGGCACGGCACGATCGCCGAGAACATCGCGTACGGCGCCGGCGACGTGCCGCGCGAGCGGATCGTCGAGGTGGCCAGGGCAACCGGCGTCGACCACCTCGTGCGCACGCTGCCCGACGGGTACGACACGGTGGTCGACGACGACGGCGAGGGGCTGAGCGCGGGCGAGCGCCAGCTCGTCACCATCGCCCGCGCGTTCCTGGCCGACCCCCCGATCCTGGTGCTCGACGAGGCCACCAGCGCGCTCGACACCCGCACCGAGGTGCTGGTGCAGCGGGCCATGACCTCGCTGCGGGCCGGGCGCACCGGTTTCGTCATCGCGCACCGGCTGTCGACCGTCAGGAACGCCGACCTGATCCTGGTGATGGACGAGGGGCGGATCGTCGAGCAGGGCACGCACGACGAGCTGCTGGCGGCGGAAGGCGCCTACGCCCGGCTGCACCGTGCTCAGGACCCCCGTGCCCAGGACCCCCGTGCCCAGGACCACCGTGCCCAGGACCACCGTGCTCAGGACGACCCGGTGCCCGCGAGCTGACGCGGCACGCGATCCGTCGACGCGGGCCAGTCAACGCGGGCCAGTCAACGCGGGTCGTCAGCCCGCCGCCGGGACCTCGCCCGGCGGCGGTCAGCTGTGCGAGCCGCCGTCCACCCGGACCTCGACGCCGTTGAGGTAGGAGCCGTCCGCCGAGGCCACGTACGCGATGGTCCCGGCGATGTCCTCCGGGCGGCCCGGCCTGCCCCAGAGGGGATAGGTGCGCGCGTACCAGGACGTGTCGACACCGGCGAACGTCTCCCGGTTGGCGGTCAGCGGCGTGGCGACCCCGCCGGGCGAGACCGGGACGACGCGGATCCTGCGCGGCGCCAGCTCGGCGGCGAGGCTGATCGAGAACGACAGCAGCGCCCCCTTGGACGCGGCGTAGCCGGTCATCCACGGGTGCGCCTTCGTCGCCGCCGTCGAGGTGACGTTCACGACGACCCCGGTGCCGTCCGGGACGTGCGGCAGCACCTCCCTGCAGAGCATGACCGGGGCGAACACGTTGACCGCGAAGATGTCCCGGTAGTCGTCGAGCCACACCGACTCCATCGGGGTGACCCGCAGCACTCCGGCGACGTTGGCCAGCACGTCCACCCGGCCGAGGCGGGCGACGGCCTCGGCGGCGGCCGACACCACCGCCGTCTCCTCCGCCAGATCGGCGGAGTGAGGGATGAACCGGTCGGTTCCGCCCGCGAGCTTCCCGGTCTCCGCGAGCCCGTCCTCGTCCCGGTCCACCGCGAACACCGTCGCGCCCTCGGCCAGCAGCCGCACGGCGGTCGCCCGCCCGATGCCCGACGCCGCCCCGGTGAGCAGTACGTTCTTGCCGTCGAACCGGTTCATCACGCCTCCTTGGCGACTGCGCGGCCCGCGCGGCGGCCGAAGAAGGTGCCGTCGCCGAGAGAGGTGCCGCTGACGTATCCCTCGCCGTGGATGCCGGAGGAGGCGCGTCCCGCGGCGTACAGGCCGGGGATCGGCCGCCCGGACTGGTTCAGCACCTCACCGTCCACGGTCGTGCGCAGGCCGCCGAGCGTGAAGCCGGCGGCTCCGGTCCCCCTGCCCGCGCTGTCGCGGTCGCCCATACCGAATCCCAGGCGCGGATCGGCGGCGGCGAACGGCCCCTTCAGCGGGCGCAGCCACTTCGGGTCCTTGTGGAAGTAGGGGTCCTCGCCGCGCTCGGCGTGCCGGTTGTACACCGCGACGGTGTCCTCCAGCGCGCCCGGCGGCATGCCGAGCGACTCCTCCAGCTCGGCGAGGGTCTCGGCCACGAACACCGGGCGCACGCCCCACAGGTCCCGCGCGGGGATGTCCTCGTAGCCCTCCTCGTCGATGATCGCCCAGTAGGGCCCGGGCTGGTGCCGTACGGCGGCGACGCTGAACAGGCCGGGATAGACGTCCTCGTTGACGAAGCGCCGGCCGAGGCCGTTGACGAGCATGCCGCGCACCAGCATCGCGGGCAGCGCGGTCATCGCGATCTCGACCTCGCCCATGCGGCGGGTGGCCGCCCCCAGCGCGGTGGCCATGCGGATGCCGCCGCCGTCGTCCAGGCCGTCGCTGACCTTGCCGTGCCCGAGCAGCACGGGGGCGTGGTCGGCGAGCATCTCCTCGTTGTCGACGAACCCGCCGGTGGTGAGCACCACTCCCCTGCGGGCGCGGTAGGTCACCTCCTCGCCGTACCTGCGGGCCACGACCCCGGCGACCCGGCCGTCGCCGTCGACCACGAGGTTGGTGGCGCGGGTGTCGGTGTGGCAGGCGGCTCCGGCCGCCCGCGCCGCCTCCACCAGCTTCTCCATCAGCAGCCGGCCGCCCCAGTTCTCGACGGCCGGGCGGTGTCCGCGCGGCACCGGCCGCGCGAGGGTGTTGTACGGCCAGGCGTTCTCCCCCAGCCACATCAGGCCGTCGGTCGTCGGCGGCATCCAGCTCGGCGCGTCGAAGAACGACTCGTTGAACGGCACACCCCTGGCCCGGAACCACTCGAAGTGCTCGACGCTGCCCTCGCAGTAGAGCCGCAGCTTCTCCTCGTCGGCGTGCGGGCCGAGCGCCGCCGTGAGGTAGGCGACCATGTTGTCCGGGTCGTCCTCGAAGCCGCAGGCCCGCTGGACCGCGGTGCCGCCGCCGAGGTAGAGCTCGCCACCGGACATCGCGGACGAGCCGCCCGGCCCGCCCGCGCGCTCCAGCACCAGCACGTCCGCGCCCGTCGCGGCGGCCTCGAACGCGGCGGCCGCGCCGGCGCAGCCGAAGCCGACGACGAGCACGTCGCACTCGTGGTCGAACGCGGCGACGGAGGCCGCGCAGACGGGTTCGACCGACGGCCGGGCAGTCATCGGCGGCTCACTCACTTCTGCCGCTCACTTCTTGGGCACGAAGGTGGCCAGCGGCTCGGAGCCCGACCAGTCGTGGCCCCAGTAGCTGTCCGCGGTGATCTCCTCGGCCGTGTAGTACGTCTCGTCGACGAGCGTGCCCTCGGTGCCGTACTCGATGTCCCAGCCGCCCGGGGCGCGGACGTAGAAGGACACCATCTTGTCGTTGGTGTGCCGGCCGAGGGTGGAGGAGATCGAGAAGCCCGACTTACGCACCCGGTCGAGCGCCATGCCCACCGCGTCGAGGCTGTCCACCTCGACCATCAGATGCACCAGGCCGGGATCGCCGGCGTACCCGGCGGGGCAGATCGCGAGGCTGTGGTGGCGCTGGTTGACGCCCATGAAGCGCACCCGGCGGTACGGCGGCTTCCCGCCGCCCATCTTGATTGCGCCCCGGGGCAGGAAGCCGAGCACCTCGGTGTAGAAGGAGACGGTCTCGTCCATCGCCGTGGTGGGCACCACGACGTGGCCCATCCCCTGCGCGCCGGTCACGAAGCGCTGGCCCAGGCCGGTCACGACCGGGCTGTGGTCGAGCACGGGACCGAAGAAGACCTCGACGGGAACCCCCGCGGGGTCGGTGAAGGCGATGACCGCCTCGGCGTCGCGCTCGGCGGACTCCTCCTCCGACAGCACCTTAACCGGCGTGCCGGACGCCTCGACGGCCCGGCCGACGGCGGCGAGCGCGAACTGGTCGCGCACCTCCCAGCCGACCGCGAGCACCCGGTCGGTGTCGCCGGGCAACATGATGAGGCGCGCACGGCGCTCGTCCATGCGCAGGTACAGACCGTCCGGGTCCGGCCCGGACCCCTCGGCGAAGCCGAGCCCGTCGATGAGGAGTTCGCGCCAGCGCCCGATGTCACGCGTCTGGACCTTGAGGTAGCCGAGTCCTCGGATCTGCGTCACTTGTGCTCAATCCAATCTGCCGGTCGGAGGGCCGAGCGTCGATCCCAACCGTGACAGAACCCCGCGCCCGGCCGCCCTCGCCCTCCCGCTGAGTGAGAGTCCCCGGCCGGCGCGCGCCCGTACGGGCCGAGCATGGGGGCGGGAAGGGAGGTGCCGTACGTGGAACGCCGACAGGTCGCCCTGGTGACGGGAGCGAGCCGGGGCATCGGCCGCGCGACGGTGCTGGCGCTCGCGCGGGCCGGGTACGACGTCGCGTTCACCGCCCGCACCGCCGAGGAGGGGCAGGGCGTCGTGCCCCCCAGATACAGCGACAGACACAGCACCGGGGGCGGCGCGGACCTAACCGTCCCCGGCAGCCTGCGGACCACGCGGGAGCGCGTCGAGGCGCTCGGCGCGCGGGCGCTGCCGCTCCGCATGGACCTGCTCGACCGCGGCGGCGTGCGGGGGGCGGCGGCCATGTTGCTGCGGGAGTGGGGCGGCGTGGATCTGCTGGTGAACAACGCGGTGGCGCACGTCGCCGGCAACCACGACAGGCTGCTCGACCTCGACGTGGACGTGGCGGCGCGGACCATGGAGGGCAACTACCTGAACCAGGTCGTGCTGCTGCAGGCGCTGCTGCCGTCGATGGTCGAGCGCGGGGGCGGCACGATCGTCAACATGTGCTCGGGCTCGGCCACCACCGATCCGCCCGCGCCGCCGGGCGAGGGTGGCTGGGGCGTCGCCTACTCGGCGTCCAAGGCCGCGTTCGGCCGCCTGGCCGGCGCGGTGAACGCGGAGTACCGCTCCCGCGGCGTGCGCGCGTTCAACCTCGACCCGGGGTTCGTCGTCACCGAGGCGGGCGCCGCCCGCGGCGGCACCGACGCCGTCGCCCGGCAGGGCTTCGACCCCGCCTCCGAGGACGCGCCCGGACGGGCCGTCGTCTGGCTCGCCTCCTCCCCGGAGGCCGACCGCTTTCTCGGCCGCGTCATCTGGACCCCCAAGCTCGTACGCGACCTCGACCTGACGAGCTGACCGGCCGGTCCCGCTGATCGGAAGAGGCCCCGCCCCCGGTGTCTCTGAGGACTAGCCTCTGCCCACTTCGGGCGAGTGGAAGGCGGACACATGGGCGACGGGCGGCTGGCCGGGCGTACGGCGATCATCACGGGCGCGGGCGACGGGATCGGCAGGGGCGTGGCCCGGCGCTTCGCGGCCGAGGGCGCGAAGGTGCTGGTGGCGGAGATCGACGAGGAGACCGGCACGCGGACCGCGAGGGAGCTGGCCGCCGAGTTCGGCGCGGACGCCAGGTTCGTGCGCACCGACGTCACCGACCGGGCCCAGGTCGAGGCGATGGTCGAGGCCGCAGCCGAGGCGTGGGGCCGCGTCGACATCCTGGTCAACAATGCCTGGGGCAGCGCAGGGCCGATGGGCCGGGTGGAGAACAAGACCGACGAGCAGCTCGACCGCGGTTTCGCCATGGGCTACTACGGACCGTTCTGGGCGATGCGTGCCGCGTTCCCGCACATGAAGCGGCAGGGCTGGGGCCGGGTCGTCAACATGTGCTCGCTGAACGGCGTCAACGCCCACATGGGCACGCTGGAGTACAACTCGGCCAAGGAGGCGCTGCGCACCCTCACCCGTACGGCGGCCCGGGAGTGGGCGCCGACGGGCGTGGTGGTGAACGCGGTCTGCCCGGGCGCGAAGAGCGCGGCCTTCGCCCGCAAGATGGCCGAGAACCCCGAGTTGGAGGCGGCGGCCGGCCGCTCCAACCCGATGGGCCGGATGGGCGACCCCGAGTTGGACATCGCTCCGGTCGTGCTGTTCCTGTCCAGCGAGGACGCCCGCTATCTGACCGGCAACACGCTGTTCGTGGACGGCGGCGCGCACATCAACGGCGTGGTGTGGGCGCCCGACCTCGACGCCTCCTGAAAACCCGCGGGCACGCCCTCTCCGCCCCTGCCCCCGCTCCGCCCCTGCGCCCGCTCCGCTCCCTGCGCCCGCTCCGCTCCCTCCGGGCGGGGAGCGGAGCGGGCGCGCCGGCGTCAGCGGGTCTCGTGGCGCCGCTGACAGGCGATGCAGTAGCGGGCCATGGGCCGGATCTTCAGCCGGCCGAACGGGATGACCGCGGTGCAGTCGGCGCACCGGCCGTAGCTTCCCTCCTCGATCCGCTCCAGCGCCTTGCGCAGCTCGGCGACGGCCCGCTCGGTGGCGGCGACGTCGGCGAGCAGGGCGAGCCTGGCGGTGTCGTCGTTGCCGCCGTCGACGGCGGCCCGCAGGTCGCGCAGCTGCACCTCACGCCACTGGAGCTGCTCCTCCAGGCCGGTGCGCATCGCCTGCGTCTGCGGCTCGCTGATGGCGGTGAACTCATCACTGGTGGTCATCGTCGACGTCCTTTCGTCCAATGGCAGAGGTGCCGGGAGTGCGGTGCTCGACCGTGGACAGCAGACAGGCCAGTCCTCTGACGGTCGCGTTGTCGGGATCGGCCGCGGGGCTGACGGTGATCCGCAGCTCCGCGCAGAGCTTGCGGGCCAGCTCCGGGTCGCGGGCGCCGCCGCCCGTGATCAGCAGGCCCTGCTGCCGGGCGGTGGCCCGCAGGGCGGCGGGGATGCGCGCGATCAGGTCGGCCACCATCGCCACGACGCGTTCCCGCGCGTACGGCGGGCAGCCGGTGCCCTCCGCCGGGTCGCCCGCGGCGACCTGTACGGCGCCCGCGTCGGCGATCTCGCCGGCGCGGATGACGACGGCCTCGGCGATCCCCGCCCCCGCGTCGAGCAGGAGCCGGGGCCTCGGGTCGGCGATGTCCACGCCGCAGCCGACCGCTGCGGCCAGCGGCTCCTCGACGATCCTCACCCGGCAGCGGGCGGCGCTGTTGACCGCCGCGTACGCGGCTCGCCGGTCCAGTCGCGAGGCCGCGACGGGCACGCCGAGCAGGACGAGTTCGAGGGGCGGGTGCCGGTCGGTCACGGCGTCGCTCAGCGCCGCGCGGACCAGCCGGGCGCATCCGGGCATGTCGGCGACCATGCCGTGCCGCACCGGCCACCGGCGGTCCGTCCCCGGACCGCCGCATGCCGACGGCCGGTCCTTGATCGCCGTGCTGCCGGACAGCAGCAGCCGGGTCCGCGCGGTGCCGAGGTCGAGGGCCAGGGCCGCTACCCCGCCCCTCCTCCCGTTGACACCGGTCATACCGGTCATCACCGTCATGCCGTCATCCGGGTTTCGCCGGCGCAGGCGGCACACCGTTGCACGTGGGGCGCGAGCCGGAGCCGGTCGAGCGGCAGGAACGCCTCGCATCGGGTGCAGGTGCCGTAGAGGCCCCGATCCATCCGCTCCAGCGCCGCCTCGATCGCGGCGACGTCGAGACGCGCCTGCCGTACGCGCGCGGCGGACGGGTGGGCCCGTGCGGCGGACGGCGCCACGTCGTACGGATCGCGCATCCGGGCCAGCTCGGCCCGGGCGGCGTGCAGCCGCTCCTCGAGCAGCATGCGCAGCTCGGACAGCTGCGCGGTGTACCGCCGGCACTCCTCCATGAGGAGGCGCGGCGACCTGATCTCTGCCATAAGCGGCATCACTCCAGGTAAGGACGATGTCGGCGCGCGGGCGCGCGCGCCTTCGACGCACCGGTGCCGGTGCACGAGACGAGTACGCGGGTGGGCCCCGCGTGACGGTGGTCAGAGACTCGGAGGGTGGTTCCGGGAGGCAGCCGCGACGGCGACGGGGTGACGCCGGGCACGCGACCGGCGCCGTCCCCGGGCCAGGCGGCTACGGCGGGCGGCGATTGTGCGGATGCGCGAAAGCGGGCACCGCGTCATCGGCCACGTCGCCGGTCGCCTGACGCGCCGGGCCGGTGTGGCCGGGGACGGGTCAGACGCGCGACGACGAGGACCGGGGCGGTGCCGCGGTTCCGGCGCGCTCCGAGCGAGCTCGTGTCACCGAGCCTGTGGTGGGCTGCGTGAGCCGGCGGTGCGATGCCCGGTCTGTTGTGGGCTGAGGACGATGTCCTCGTGGTGCCGGGCGTGCGCCGGTGCGGAGTTGGGAGCCGCCGGTGCGGCCGCCGCGTTGCGCGACCGGGACGGGAACGGCAGATGCTCGGGACCGGCGGCGCTCGCGGGCAGGGTCGCCGACTGCGGCGTCCACGCCCCCGGCGTCCACACTTCGGCGGCGGCCTGCGGCATGCGCTGGGCGGGGTCGCCGCCATACCAGGCGGGGGTGGATGCGACCAGCGCGAGGGCAAGCATCAGCAGGCCCACCACCAACGTGAAGGCGGTGGACCCGCACATGTCACGTCGTGAGGTCGCCATGAGACCGACCATAACCCACCTTCGCGAAACGGTCATCTGCGTTTCCCGGCGCCCGTTTCTCCTGATTGGTCCGCGCCCGATTCCTGCCATCCGTTGTGGATACCCGTTTCCAGGAACCGTTCCCGTCCGCCCGGGTGCGTTTTCCGTTCCCCCGGCTCCCGTTTCCCTGCTCCCGTCCCCTGCTCCCGTTTCGACCGGCCGGCGGAACTCGCTACGGTGGCCGGAAGACCGGGCCTCGCGGAAGGGAGGGAGGGAAGGATGGTGCGACGCAGGCTGACCGCCGCGCTGCTGCTCCTGCTGCACGCGATCTTCCTGACCTCCGGCGGCGTACCCGCGTCCACGCTGGAGACGCCGTATGGCGCCGCCGGCCTCCACATCACGGGCCCCCACCTCGCCACGGGCCGTCCGGCGGCGGGGGAAGGCGGCGTACGCCAGGCGGCCCGCGTCTGGTCTCCGGCGCGTGACGGCGCCCGGCTCGCGGACGCGCGGATGTGCCCTCCGGCGCACGCCACGCGGCCCGCCCCCGGCGACCCGCCCCGGGTCCAGGCGGGCGCGGGCGGCCCCGGCGTGTCCGGCGGACCGGTCGTGCTGCCCAACCCGGCGGCGCCGCGCGGCGGCACCCGGGTCACGCGGGCAGGGCCGCACCACTACGGCCTGCCCGCCCAGTGCCCGCGCCGGGCGGCCTCGGCGCGCGCTCCTCCCTCCACGGCGTACTGAGACCTTTCCCCGCTCGTACCGCCTGTGGAGGCTTCATGTCCCGTGCGCCCTTGTGGCGTGCGGTGGCGGCGCTCGCCGTCATCGCGACCTCACTGCTGCTCGCCCTCACCATGGCCCCGCGCCTCGGCCTCGACCTGCGCGGCGGAACCCAGCTCGTCTTCGAGACGAAGGACTCCCCCACGGTCAAGGCGGACGCCGACGCCACCGACCGCGCCCTCGACGTGCTCCGGCGCAGGGCCGACGCCCTCGGAGTCGTCGATCCCACCCTGGTCCGCTCCGGCGAAAGGCGGATCATCGTCGAACTGCCCGGCGTGCTCGACCCGCGCGAGGCCGCCTCGGTCATCGGCAAGACCGCTCAGCTCAACTTCCATACGGTGCTCGGCCCCGCCGAGGACGGCGACAAGGACGCGATCGCCGACGAGAGCGGCCAGAAGCTGAAGCTCGGCCCGGTCGCCCTCAGCGGGGCCGGCGTCACCGACGCCGCCGCGCGCAGCGACCCCCAGATGGGGCCCGGCTGGTTCGTCACGATCGACTTCAAGGAGCCCGGCCCCTGGCGGGAGCTGACCGGGAAGGCGGCCTGCGCGCCGGTCGGCGACCACAAGCGCCGCGTCGCCATCGTCCTCGACAACGAGATCATCTCCTCGCCGCAGGTGGCCGAGTCGGTGGCCTGCGACGCGGGGATCTCCGGCGGCACCACGCAGATCACCGGGTCGTTCACCCCGCAGGAGGCGCAGAACCTCGCGGTCCTGGTCAAGGGCGGCTCGCTCCCGGTGCCGCTGGAAGTGGTCGAGCAGCGGACCGTCGGCCCGACCCTCGGCGCCGACGCCATCGCGGCGAGCGCCAAGGCCGGCGTCGTCGGGGTGATCCTGACCGCGGTGTTCATCGGCGTCGTCTACCGGCTGGTGGGCGTGCTGGCCGCGGTCGCGCTCGCCTGCTACGGCCTGATCTCGTACGCCGGGCTCGTGGCCATGGGAGCCACGCTCACGCTGCCCGGCCTGGCCGGGTTCGTCCTGGCGATCGGCATGGCGGTGGACGCCAACGTGCTGGTCTTCGAACGGGCCAGGGAGGAGTACGGCGAGGCGCCCCGCCGGGGCCTCAAGGCGGCCCTCGACCGGGGCTTCAAGAACGCCTGGAGCGCGATCGCCGACTCCAACATCACCACCCTGCTCGCCGCGGGGCTGCTGTTCTGGCTGGCCTCCGGGCCGGTGAAGGGCTTCGGCGTGACGCTGGCCATCGGCGTGCTCGCCTCGCTGGTCTCGGCGATGCTGATCACCCGGGTGCTCGCCGCCGCCCTGATCGCCAGGATGGGCCCCCGGGCGTCCGGCATCGGCTCGATCGGCCGCGTCAGGACCTGGCTGACCCGGCGGAACCCGGACCTGATGCGCGGCAGGCGGCTGTGGCTCGCCGTCGCGGCCGGGCTGCTCGTGCTGGCGGGCGCGGGACTGGTCACCCGTGGGCTGAACTACGGCGTCGAGTTCACCGGCGGCCGAATCGTGGAGTTCGGCACGAGCAGGCCCGTCGACGTCGCCGCGGCGAGGCAGGCGGTGGCGGACGCCGGGTTCCCCTCGGCCGTCGTTCAGCGGTCGGACGACGCGATCTCGGTGCGTACCGGGCAGATCAGCGCCGACGACGTGGTCCGCATGGAAGATGCGCTGGACCGGCGCGTGGGCGAGGTCACCAAGCAGCGTGACGAGCTCATCGGGCCGAGCCTCGGTGAGGAGCTGCGCCGCAACGCGCTCATCGCGCTCGCCGTCGCGCTCGCCGCGCAGCTCGTCTACCTGGCGTTCCGGTTCCGGTGGACGTTCGGCACGGCGGCCGTGGCGGCGCTGTTCCTGGACGCGGCCGTCGTCGTCGGAGCGTTCGCCTGGATGGACAAGCCGATCGACGGGGTGTTCCTGGCGGCGATGCTCACGATCATCGGTTACTCGGTCAACGACAAGGTCGTGCTCTTCGACCGGGTGCGCGAGCTGTGGCCGGTGCGGCGCGGGGAGCCGTTCGGCGGCGTGGTGAACACCGCGATCCTGCAGACCGTGCCGCGCACGGTCAACACCGGGCTCGGCGCGCTGTTCATCCTGGCGGCGCTGGCGGTGTTCGGCGGCGACTCGCTGCGCGACTTCGCCATCGCCCTGCTGCTCGGCATCGTCGTGGGCACGCTGACGTCGTCGTTCGTGGCCGGGCCGGTGGCGATCGCGCTGGAGAGGCGCAACACCCAGCCGCCGCCGGTTCCCGCCGCCCCGCGTGCCAGGCCCGCGCGGCGCGACGGCTCCGGCGCGGTGGTCTGACGCGCCGGCCTGACCGGCGGGCGTGGGTCCCGGGGCTGGACGCCCGCCCCGGGGCCCGTGCGGCTACGGACGGCCGAGCGCGCGCAACTGGATGGGCGTCAGCGGGGAGACGTTCTGGTCGATGGGCGAGTCGGTGTACTGGTGGATCGCCCAGGACTTCCAGTCGGCGGGCGGCGTGATGTCGCCCGGGGCCTTGCTGTAGTGGGCCACCCACAGCGGGTACGCGCCGAGGCCGTGGCCGTACTCGTCGGCGAAGTTCCAGCCGCTGTAGAACATCGGCTTGGTCCCGGTCTTGGCCGTCACGTACTCCAGCCAGGTCTTGGCCCACTGGTTGACGTGCTGGACCGACTGGCCGTCGGTGGTCTCCAGGTCGAGGACCAGGATGTCGCCGGGCCTGCGCGGCTGCGCGTTCACCACGTCGAGGAAGTGCTCGGCCTCGGCGATGGGGTCGTTGCCGGGATGGCCGTAGTGGTAGACGCCGCGGACGATGCCCTTCTTGGCCAGCTCCTGCCAGTGCCGGGGGAAGGACGAGTCGACCCAGGAGGTCCCCTCGGTGGCCTTGATGAAGCCGAACTGCGCGCGGCTGTTCATCCAGTCGTGGTCGGCCTCGTAGCCGGAGACGTCCTGACCGTACGTGTGCGGGTTCGCGTAGGCCGGGGCAGGCAGGACGACGGCCGCCGTGACGGTGGCCGTGGCGGCCGAGACCGCGAGGGTCGCCGCCGCGAGGGCGGAGCGCAGGCGCCGGCCGGAGGGCCGGCTCCCGAGGGAGAGCCGATGGGTGGACATGACGGGGTTGACTCCTTGCTTCCATGCCGCCTACCGGGTTAGCTGACGGGTTCGGGCAGGAAGTGCCCTACGGGCGCATCTGGGGGGCCTGCGCGCCGATTCACCCCGAAGAGAGTGGGTCCCCGGCTCCGCATGACGCGGATTCGGCGGCCGCGCGATCATCGCGCGGTCCGGGCAACGACACGGCAAGGGGATACGACGCCGGAAGTCGGTCGGTACCCAAGCTGTGTGCCCTAAAGGTACACACAGCACCAGAATGGTGTAAACAGGACAAAACATGTCTTTACCTGGCCCGATACCGCCCGGACCACACCCCCACCACCATGACCCCATCAGCCCCACCCGGCCCCCGTCGTGGCCCGGCCGCCCCTGACGCGCGAACCCCACCAGGGGGTAAGACCCGTGATTACCAACGGTAAGTGTTCGCCAGATCACATTCTGTGAAAGAGTCCGTCCTCGGAGGGATTCACTTGGGGGTCTGCGTCGTGGTCGCGATGTCGTCGTCTCGTTCCCGCTGCGGTTCCTGTGACCTGCGGCGCGTTCGGTGACCGTAAAGGCGAGCGGCGTGAGAGGCATCCCTCGTCACGTGGCGTGCGTCATGGACGGGAACGGCAGGTGGGCCGCGCAGCGATCGATGCCCCGCACCGCGGGGCATCGGGCGGCCGAGGCCGCGGTGATCGACGTCATCGAGGCGGCCCACACGGCCGGCGTCGAGTGGTTGAGCCTGTACGCCTTCTCCACCGAGAACTGGCGGCGCCCGGCCGCCGAGGTCGACGTCCTGCTGCGCCTGGTGCGGCGCGCCATCCGGAAACACGCCCTGGCACTGCACACACGCGGGATCCGCTGCCGTTTCCTCGGGGTCACCGACCCGCGGATCCCGCCCGCGCTGGCCCGGGACATCGCCGACCTGATGGCGCTGACCCGCGACAACCGGCGGATGACGTTGACGGTGGCGTTCGACCACGGCGGTCGCCGCGACATCGTCGAGGCCGCCCGGTCGCTGATCCGCGACGGGGTGCCGCCCGAGCAGGTCACCGAGGAGAGTTTCGCCCGCCGTCTGCCCCACCCCGACATGCCGGAGGTGGACCTGGTCATCCGCACCTCCGGAGAACAGCGGATCTCCAACTTCATGCTCTGGCAGGTCGCCTACGCCGAATGGGTCTTTCCCCGGGTGCTGTGGCCGGACTTCCGGGCCGAGCACTTCTGGGAATGCCTGGAGGTCTACCGACGGCGCGACCGCCGGTTCGGCGGCGTACAGGCACCTGCCCCGACAGGAAAGGGAAGTCGATGAGCGACGCCGTGTCCGAGGACTTCACCGACCCGCTCGGCCCGGGATCGATGCTCCACGAGTTGACCCGCCAGACGCGCTGGGGGCTGGTGGCGACCCGGGCCATCGTCCTGGAGGCCGCGCACCCGCAGATCGGCGCCGCGCTGATGACCAACTCGACCTTCGTGGCGCACCCGTGGCGGCGGCTGCGCAACACCGTGCTCAGCGCGCAGCGGATGGTCGATCCCGACAAGCAGGTGCGGCAGCGGGAGGCGGCCCGGCTCAACCGCCTGCACGCGCGCATCACCGGCACCGACGGCGAGGGCCGCCCCTTCAACGCCGCGGATTCGGAGGCGCGCGCCTGGGTGGTGGCGACGCTGTTCGAGTCCACGGTCACGATGTGCCGGCTGAGCGGCGAGTCCCTCGACGGCCCCGTCCTGGACCGGCTGTACGCCGAGTTCCAGGCGTTCCTCGCCCTGATGGACCCCTACGGGGGCAAGCTTCCGCCCACTCTGAGAGAGTTCTGGCGCTACTACGCGTCCGTGGTCGAGGAGCGGCTGGAGAACACCGAAGCGGTCCACGTCATCCTCGACCGCCTGTTCGCGCAGGTGCCCGCTCCCCCGATGCTCCGCGACCAGCCGGCCGTGTGGGCGGCGGGCAGGGCGCTCGCCGGCCCCGCGGCCACCGCGATCGTCGTGGCGTCGCTGCCCGAGTCGCTCCGCGCGCGCCTGGGGCTCGCCGAGTTGCCGGGCACGCGCACGCTGATGCACGCCGCCTACCTGTCCACCAGGCTCGCGACGCGGCTGCTGCCGGAGGCGTGGACGCGGCTCGACACGGTGATGACCATGCTCGACCCGGCGTACGCCCCACGGCGGGGCGGCGACGCGCAGGCAGGGCTGCGCGCGCTACCGGGGCTGGACGTGCTGTCAGGGCTACACGTGCTACCGGGGCTACGCCGGGGCGCGGCGAAAGCGGGAGCGCTCCTGCGCCTCCTCACTCCCGTTCCGGGAACGGCGGCCTCCGGCGACTCGGCGGTGCGCTCCGCCTCGCGGTTCTTCTCCGAGGTCCTGGACCAGACCGGCGACGGCCACCTCGACTGGCCCGACCTCGCCGCGATGGCCCGGGAGATCGCCACCCGTCTCGACCTGGACGCCCAGGACGAGGACCGGCTGTTCGCCGCCTTCGCCGACTGGTGGCGCGAGCTGCAGAAGGAGCTGGACACCGACGGCGACGGGCGCATCACCGGCCACGAGTACGCCGCGGCCACCGCCGCCATGGCCGGCTCCGCCCTCATCAGGATCGCCGAGGTCCTCTTCGACATCACCGACACGGACGACGACCAGACCATCGACGCGCGGGAGTATCAGGCCCTCTTCCGTACGGCGTTCGACCACGACCCGGGCGGCGGCGACGCCGGCGAGCGACTGACCCGCGGCGAGTTCGTCCGCCGGTTCCTGAGCTTCATGGCGGGCCGCCGGCACTCCGGCGCCTACGACCAGATGTTCGCCCAGTCCTGACGGCGTCGCCTCCGGCACGCCCGCCGGCGGAAGCCGACCTCCGCTAGATCATCGAGCGCATCGGGCCGTGCGGCGGCTCGATGCCGAGCTGCGTCAGCGCGGAGACGTGGAAGACCGAGCCGGGCACGTGGATCGCGTGGGTCAGTCCCACGTGGGCGTCCCGCCAGAACCGCTGGATCGGATTGTCCACGCGCATCGCGTTGCCGCCCGACCGCGCCACGATCTCGTCCATGGCGCGCACCGCGCGCCAGGCCGCCTGGACCTGGGTGCGGCGGCCCACGGCCCGCTCGTCGAAGGTCACCTCGCGGCCGGAGGCCGCGATGTCGTACATCCGCGAGGCGTTGTCGAGCAGCGCCGCCCGCGCCGCCGCGATCTCGGCCGCCGCCTCGCTGATCGCGTACAGGACGTACGGGTCGTCCTTGATCTTCGTGCCGGTGATCTGGACGCGGCCCTTCTGGTACGCCATGTGGTGCGCGAGCGCGCCCTCGGCGATCCCGACGACCGAGGCGGTGATCCCGAGCGGGAACGCCGCCGAGAACGGCAGGTGGTAGAGCGGGTTGGTCAGCCCCGCCTCCTTGGCCGCGCTGCCGTCCACGACCTTGTTGTAGGGGAGGACCCGGTAGTCGGGGACGAACGCGTCCTTGACGATGATGTCCTTGCTGCCGGTGCCGCGCAGCCCGACGACGTTCCAGGAGTCCTCGACGATCTCGTAGTCGGACCGGGGCAGGATGAGGTGCAGCGAGGTCGGCGGCTGGGCCATCTTGCCCTCGGCGTCGCCGAGCATGCCGCCGAGGAAGATCCAGTCGCAGTGGTCGGTGCCCGAGGAGAACTGCCAGCGGCCGTTGAAGACGTAGCCCCCGTCGACCGGCCGGGCGATGCCCATCGGCGCGTACGGCGAGGCGATCCAGGTGTCCTGGTTCTCGCCCCAGATCTCCTGCTGGACGCGGGGGTCGGCGAACGCCATCTCCCAGGGGTGGACGCCCACGACGCCGGCCACCCAGCCGGTCGATCCGTCGAGGCCGGCCAGCTTCATGATCGCCTCGGCGTAGTCGCGCGGGTGGAACTCGAAGCCGCCGTGGATCTTCGGCTGGAGCATCCGGATGACGCCCGCCTCCCGCAGCACCTTGGCCGCCTGGTCGTCCAGCCGGCACAGCGCCTCGTTGGAGGGGCCGAGCGCGCTGATCTCGTCGGCCCGCTGTGTGATCGCTTCGAGTACCGGGTTCGCCATGGCTTTTCTCACTTCTTCGCCGCGAGGGCGACTGCGATTTCGATGAGCTGGTCTTCCTGTCCGCCGATGAGCTTGCGGCGCCCGGCCTCCATGAGGATCTCGGCGCCGGAGACGCCGTACTTCCTCGCCTGACGATCGGCGTGCTTGAGGAAGCTGGAGTAGACACCCGCGTAGCCCATGGTCAGGGTCAGCCGGTCGAGCAGGCACTCGCCGTCCATGATCGGGCGGACCACGTCCTCCGCGGCGTCGATGATCTTGAGGGTCTCGATGCCGGTGCGGATGCCGAGCTTGTCGGCGACGGCGGCGAAGGCCTCCAGCGGCGTGTTGCCGGCGCCCGCGCCGAACCGCCGCACCGAGCCGTCGATCTGCTTCGCCCCGGCCCGCACGGCGAGGACCGAGTTGGCCACCCCGAGCCCGAGGTTCTCGTGGCCGTGGAAGCCGACCTGGGCGTCGTCCCCCAGCTCGGCCACGAGCGCGGCGATCCGGTCGCTCGTCTGCTCCATGATCAGCGCCCCGGCCGAGTCGACGACGTACACGCACTGGCAGCCGGCGTCGGCCATGATCCGGGCCTGCTTGGCCAGGACCTCCGGCGGCTGGCTGTGCGACATCATCAGGAACCCGACCGTCTCCAGACCCAGCTCCCTGGCCAGCCCGAAGTGCTGGATCGAGACGTCGGCCTCGGTGCAGTGGGTGGCGATCCTGCAGATGCTCGCGCCGTTGTCGGCGGCCTCGCGGATGTCGTCCTTGACGCCGACACCGGGCAGCATCAGGAACGCGATCTTCGCGCGCCTGGCCGTGGCCACCGCCGCCTTGATCAGCTCCTGCTCGGGGGTGTGGCTGAAGCCGTAGTTGAACGACGAGCCGCCGAGGCCGTCGCCGTGCGTCACCTCGATGACCGGCACGCCCGCGTCGTCCAGCGCGGCCACGATCGACCGTACGTGCTCGACGGTGAACTGGTGCTGCTTGGCGTGCGAGCCGTCCCGCAGACACGAGTCGGTGACCCTGATGTCGAGGTCGGCGCTGTAGGGCATGGGTCGGTCTCCTTACGAGTGGATGCGCTGCGCGAAGCCCTCGCCGACCTTGGTGGCGGCGGCCGTCATGATGTCGAGGTTGCCGGAGTACGGCGGGAGGAAGTCGCCCGCGCCCTCGACCTCGACGAACACGGCGACGCGGGCGAGCCCGCCGCTGACCGCCGTCGGGTCGTCGAACTGGGGCTCGGTCCGCAGCCGGTATCCGGGCACGTACGACGCGACATCGGCGGCGACCTCCTTGATCGAGGCCGCGACGGCGTCCCGGTCGGCGTCGACGGGGATCGAGCAGAAGATCGTGTCCTGCATGAGCATCGGTGGCTCGGCGGGGTTGAGGATGATGATGGCCTTACCCCTCGCGGCGCCGCCGATCGTCTCGATGCCGCGCGCGGTCGTCTTGGTGAACTCGTCGATGTTGGCGCGGGTGCCGGGACCGGCCGACGGCGAGGCCACGCTGGCCACGATCTCGGCGTACGCGACCTCGGTGACCCGGGAGACGGCGTGGACGATCGGGATCGTCGCCTGGCCGCCGCAGGTGATCAGGCTGACGTTGGGGGCGTCGAGGTGGGCGCCGAGGTTGACGGCGGGCACCACGGCGGGCCCGAGCGCGGCCGGGGTCAGGTCCACCGCCTGGATGTCCAGCTCGCGATACTTCGGCGCGTTCTCCCTGTGCACGTACGCCGAGGTCGCCTCGAAGACGATGTCGGGCCGCTCGTCCTGCGCCAGGAGCCAGTCCACGCCCTCGGCCGAGGTGATCAGCCCCCGGTCGGCGGCCCGCTTCAGCCCGGGGCTGTCGGGGTCGACGCCGATCATCCAGCGCGGCTCGATGTGCGCCGAGCGCAGCAGCTTGTACATCAGGTCGGTCCCGATGTTGCCCGAGCCGACGATCGCGGCGGTCGCCTTACTCATGAGGTCCTCTTAATTCGGAGCGAGCGGTCTTGTTCGAGCGGTCTTATTCGAAGCGAGCGGACACGGAGCCGAGCCCGGCGAACTCGGCGCGGAAGACCTCGCCGGGGCGCACGTCCACGGCCCTGGTGCAGGATCCGGGGAGGACGACGTGCCCGGCCTCGAGCTTGACCCCGAACGAGGCGACCTTCCTGGCCAGCCACGCCACGGCGGTGGTGGGGTTCCCGAGCACCGCGCTCGTGTTGCCCCGGGTGATCTCGGTGCTGTCGTCGAAGGGGCCGTCACCGGAGTAGAGCACCGCCTCGATGTCGGCGAGATTCAGGCCATTCGGGCTGACCCGGGCGTCGCCGAGGATCACCCCGGCCGAGGACGCGTTGTCGGCGATGGTGTCGGCCAGGCGAATCCGCCAGTCCGTGATGCGGCTGTCGATCAGCTCGATGCTCGGCACGACGTACTCGGTCGCGGCGAGCACGTCCTCCTCGGTGCAGTCCTCGCCGGGCAGGCTCGCCCCGAGCACGTAGCCGATCTCGACCTCGATCCGGGGGTAGCAGTAGCGCCCCGCCTCGATCGGCTCGTCCTGCGACAGCACCATCTCGTCGAGCAGGTGGCCGTAGTCGGGCTCGTCCACGCCCATCATCCGCTGCATCACCGGGGAGGACAGCCCCACCTTGTGCCCGTACACCCGGGCCCCGGCCGACAGACGCCTGCGGATGTTCGCGAGCTGGATCTCGTAGGCGTCCACCACGTCGATGTCCGGGTAGGAGTCGGTCAGCGGCTCGATCGGCGCCCGGTCCCGCTCGGCCGCTCGCAGCCGCCCGGCCGCGTCCGCCCGCAGCGCCTCGTCCAGCATCCCGTCCTCCTGAGTTCTCCGATTGCGGATGGTCAAAGGGTCGCGTCACGACCGCCGGCCCGCCCGCCCGTCTCCCGCTGAGTGGGAGCGGGGCGGCTCTGCGCGAGGTCAGCCGTCGTAGGTGACCTTGAGGCGGTCGCTCAGCGGGATCGCCTGGCAGGACAGGATCAGGCCGTCGGCGAGGTCCTGCCGGTCGAGCACCGTGTTGTGCTCCAGCTCGACCTCGCCCTCCAGCAGCACGCAGGCGCACGCGCTGCACGAGCCCTCGCGGCAGGAGTACGGCGCGTCCAGGCCGGCCTGCAGCAGCACGTCGAGCAGCTTGTTGCCACGCGGCCAGGTCAGGGTCCGCGTCTCGCCGTCGAGTTCCACCTCGACCGTGCTGGCGGGACCCGCCGAGTCGAGCACCACCTCGGTGCCCGCGAACGGATCGGTGGTCAGCGACTCGAACTTCTCGACGTGGACACGCTCCCGCGGCGTGCCCAGCCCGGCGACCACGTCCACGGCTAGGTCCATGAACGGCCCGGGGCCGCACACGAACGCCTCCCGCCCGGCGTACGGCCGGGTCAGGGCGGCCAGGCCCGCCGCGGTCGGCAGGCCCTGCACCGACTCCAGCCAGTGGATCACCGTCAGCCGGTCGCCGTGCTCGGCGGCCAGCGCGATCAGCTCGTCCCGGAAGATCACCGAGCTCTCGTCGCGGTTGGCGTAGACGAGCACGACCGAGCCGGTCCCGCCGCGCAGGCACGACTTGAGTATCGACATCACCGGCGTTACGCCGCTGCCCGCCGCGAGCAGCAGCAGGTCCTCGTCGAGCGAGGCGGGGGTGAACAGCCCCGAGGGCCGCAGCACCTCCAGCACGTCGCCCTCCGCGACGTTGTCGCAGATCCAGTTCGACCCGTAGCCGCCCAGGGTGCGCTTCACCGTCACCTTGAGCTTGTCGTCGCAGAGGGGCGAGCTGCTGAGCGAGTAGCAACGCGCCGCGCCCTCGGGCCGAGTGGTGGGCACCCGGATCGTCAGGAACTGGCCGGGTTTGTAGGTGAGCCTGGCCGCGTCTCCCCCGGCCGGTTCCAGCACGAGCGAGTGGGCGTCGGCGGTCTCGCGGATCACCTCCACCACCCGCACCCTGAGCGGTCCCGGCTGCGTCATCTCTCCCACAGTCGTCTCTCCCACCAGGGTCACGTCCTGGCCGTGCTCGTCGTACGCGCCCGCAGTGCCGCGTGCCGCGCGGCGATGTAGCCGAAGACGATGGACGGGCCGATCGTGGCCCCCGGGCCGGCGTACTCGTTGCCCATCACGGACGCCGAGGTGTTGCCCGTGGCGTACAGGCCCTCGACGGGCGAGCCGTCGGCCCGCAGCACCTGGCTGTGCTCGTCGCACACCAGCCCGCCCTTGGTGCCGAGGTCGCCGACCTCGAGCCGGAACGCGTGGTACGGCGCCTTGTCGATCACGTCGATGTTGGGGTTCTTCAACGTGGGGTCGCCGTAGTAGCGGTCGTAGGCGCTGTCGCCGCGGCCGAAGTCCAGGTCCTTGCCCGTGCGGGCGAAGCCGTTGAAGCGCTCGACGGTCTCGCTCAGCGCGTCCGCCGGGACGCCGATCTTCTCCGCCAGCTCGGCGATCGTGCCGGCCCGGAACGCGATGCCCTGCTCGTAGAACTCCTGGGGAATCGGCATGCCCGGCAGGATCTGCGCGAACGGGTAGCGTGCCCGCGCCTTGGCGTCCATCACGAACCAGGCCGGGACGTGGCCGCCGGCGAGCTGGTCGTGCACGAAGTTCACGTACGGCGCGGACTCGTTGGTGAACCGCCGCCCGTCCCGCGACACGATGACCGACGGCGGGATGCACCGCTCGGACACCAGCGGGATCGTCGCCCCCGCCGGATGCCGTACGGCCGGCATCCACCAGGCGTCGTCCATCAGGTCGAGGGCGGCGCCGGCGCGCTCGCCGGCCAGGATGCCGTCGCCGGTGTTCTCCCTGGCGCCCATGCCGAAGTCGGGCTTGGCGCCCTCAGGCAGATACCTCTCACGCATCTGCGGGTTGTGGTCGAAGCCGCCGGTCGCCAGCAGCACGCCGTACCGGCCGCGGACCCGGATCGTCCGGCCCTCGCGCTGGGCCACGATGCCGCTGACCACACCGTTGTCGTCCGTGACGAGGTCGGTCATCGGCGTCTTCAGCCAGAGCGGGATGCCCGCGTCCTTGAGCGCCATCCGCAGCCGCGCGACCAGGGCGCGCCCGCCGGTGGCCATGTGACGGCGGCGGATCACGTTCGACGACACCCGCCAGGCCGCGACGACCGAGGCCCAGCGGCCGCGCCAGGTGCGCTTCACCATGGCCAGGTCGTGATAGTCCTTCGCGGTGATCCACAGGCCCAGCGGGCCCTTCATGTTGTTCGGCCGCTGGTACTTCTCGTCCTCGCCGAGCTTGCGGGTGTCGAACGGCAGGGCCTCGATCGACCGGCCGAGCGGCCGTCCGCCCTCGTACTCCGGGTGGTAGTCGGCGTAGCCCTTCACCCAGAAGAACCGCATCCACCTGCTCTTTTCGAGCAGCTCCATCGCGGCCGGGCCGTTGTCCACGTACGCGTCGAGCCGGGCGGCCGGGACGCGGCCCTCGGTCAGCAGGTCGAGGTAGCGGCGGATCGACTCGCGGCTGTCGTCGTGCCCCCTGGTCCGCAGAGTCGGGTTGTTGGGGATCCAGACCCCGCCGCCGGAGATGCCGGTGCTGCCGCCGAACTTGGAACCCTTCTCCACCACCACGCACGACAGCCCGCTGTCGTGCGCGGTCAGCGCGGCGGCCATGCCTCCGCCGCCGCTGCCGACGATGACGAGGTCGAACTCCTCATCCCAGGTGGTCACCGCTCGTCCTTCCTGGTGAGGAAGGCCAGCACGACGCTCTCCCAGGCGGCTTTCTGCTCGATCATCACCCAGTGACCGCAGTTGGGGAATACGTGGACCTCGACCTCGGGGATCGTCCGCATCGGCAGGAGCGCCATGTCGACGGGGCTGACCCGGTCGTCACGGCCCCAGGTGATGAGCGTCCTGGCCTTCAGCTTGTGCAGCATCGCCCAGTAGGGCGGGGCGTCCGACTTCGCGGCGGCCTTCTGACCGGCGGCGAAGGCGGCCTTGCCGTACATGCGCCGCGCGGCGGCCAGCGTCTCCGGCTCGGTGGCCAGCGCCCAGCGCTCCTCGATCAGCTCGTCGGTGACGAGGGCCGGGTCGTACACCATGGAGTGCAGCCACTGGATGAGCCGCTCGCGGGTGGGCGCCTCGGTGAACTCCATCAGGAGCTTGATGCCCTCGCCCGGAGAGGGGCTGAAGATGTTGCGGCCCATGCCGCCGATGGTCACGAGGCGGCCGATCCGGTCGGGGTGGGCGAGCGCCACCTGCGTGCCCACGATTCCGCCCATCGAGTTGCCGATCACGTCGACCTGCCGGAGCCCGAGCCCGTCGAGGAAGCGGATCACCGCGCCGTTCGCGGCCGCCATCGGATGCTGGTCGGTCGGGTCACTGACCCCGAATCCGGGGAACTCCAGCACCAGACAGCGGAAGTGCTCGGCGAACGTCGCCAGGTTGCCGCGGTAGTTGCGCCAGCCGGTGACCCCGGGCCCCGAACCGTGCAGAAGCAGCAGCGGCGGGCCCTGTCCGGCCTCGTGGTAGCGCAGCACGCCCTGGTCGGTCGCGAGTTCCCGCAGGGTCGTCTCGTAGGTCAGCTCCGTCATCGTCCGTCCCGAATCGCAGGAGTGTCGGATTCCGTGACGCTAACTGGACAGACGCCGTGAACAGGGCGATCATCCCGATGAGCGAGACCGGGGCGGAAGGGCCGGGTGACCTGCTCGGACCGTGACCCCGCCCGTACGCGGCTTCCATTGACCGGGATCCCCGTGCGATCCGCCCGCGAGGGGGTTTGTAAGTTCGTTACCTGAGGCACCGACACGCACGCGAGGTGAGTCCATGACCGCAGCACCCGCCGACCCCGAGTTCACCGAGGTGGCGCCGCCGACGCCGGCCGAGTTCCGGCGCGCGCTGGGCATGTTCGCGACCGGCGTGACCGTGGTCACGGGCCTCGACGACGGCGAACCCGTCGGCTTCGCCTGCCAGTCGTTCACGTCGGTGTCCCTCGAACCGCCGCTGATCCTGTTCTGCGCCGACCACAAGGGCCGCGCCTGGCCGCGGATCAGGAGGTCGGGCCGCTTCTGCGTGAACGTCCTCGGCGAGGAGCAGGTCGACATCTGCGGCCGGTTCGGCTCCAGCAAGGGCGCCAAGTTCGCGGGGCTCGACTGGGACCTGTCGCGATGGGGCACTCCGGCGTTGCGGCAGGTGCTGCTGCGCGTCCACGGCGAGGTGCGCGACGTGCACGTCGCCGGCGACCACGACGTGATCATCGGCCACGTCCGCGAGCTCGAACCCGTCGCCACCGAGCAGCGCCCGATGCTGTTCTTCCGCGGCCGGTTCGGCGTGGACCACGACGACCAGGCCGCCGCCCTAGGCCCCAACCTGTGGGGCTGGGGCGACCACTGGGGCTGAGGACCGGCCTTCCCTCTCCTTCCAGGGCGTGTTCGGGGCCGACCACGACGCCCCGCGCCTGCTCCACCTGGCCGGCCTGGTGTGCGGACTGCACCCGAGCCGCGTCTGCGCCATCTCGATCGGCTCCCCCGAAAGCGAGGCCACACGGCTGATCGCTCTCGGTATCACGTGCCTGGCGTTGGCAGGAGTGCACTGCGTGTCCCAAGCGGCCCGCTGATCTGATCCTTGACGCTTCTCAAGCCTCGCCGGTCCTCTCTCACCGCTCACCTGTAACTCCAGCTAATCGTTCCCTTCGGTTGCTCGACTGCCTGCGACGATGAAAGAATTCGTACAGGATTTCGAATTGATTGGAGGGGTGCGATGGAGCCGTCTGCGATCCATACCGAACACCCTTCCGACTCGGATACGGACGACGCCTCTGGCGGAGCTGGAGCCACCGGCGATCGACCGGCGGATGGTGATCGGCGTCGCTCGTCGTGGGTGCTGGTGGGTTCTCTTCGCGAGTCGGCGCAGGCGCTGGCGCTGGCGCCGCTTCCTGATGATGTGGATATCTGCCTTGCCGAGGCTGAGGACCTGATGTTCGCCCGGGATCGGATCACCTCCGCGTTGGCGGATCGCGTCGGGCGGGTGCATCGTGCGGGGCAGGCCAGGCAGCACGGGCATGCCTCCACCCGCACCTGGTTGCGTACCGCCGGGGGGATGAGCGTGCCCGGTGCGGGTCGCCTGCTCACCTTGGCCGTGGAGCTGGGCCGCCTGCCGCGGGTGCGGGAGAAATTCGCCGCCGGGCAGTTGGCGGCCGGGGTGGTGGAGGCGATCTGCACCGCCACCGCCCAGTTGACCGACGAACAGGCCGACGTGGCCGAGCCGATTTTGCTGGAGCTGGCGGGCAAGGCAGGCCCGGCAGAGGTGGCCAAGGCCGGCCGCTACCTACGCGCGGTGCTGAACCCCGATGGTGAAGAGCGTGATGAGCAGGCCGACTACGGGCGGCGTTTCCTGCGGGTCCGCCCCACCGGTAGCGGCGGGCTGGAAGGCGAGTTCTACCTGCCCCGCGAGGCCGCCGCCCGGCTGCGCACCCTGCTGGACGCCTACGCCAAGCCGAAGGCTGAGGGGGATGACCGGCCGCTGCGAGTGCGCAACGCCGATGCATTCATCGCGTTCCTGGAGCAGAAGATCGCCACCGAACTCCTGGTCCTGGTCAACGCCGAATCCCTCCCTGCCGACCTCGTCACCGACCACCCCGACGACGCGAGCGACACCAACGACACCGGCGCCCCCGGCGAAATGGGCGACCCCGGTGACGTGGGCAGCACCGACCCCGGCGCTGCCGAGGCAGCCGCGAGCACCGCCTCGGCCGACGGCGACGACACCGTGCCCGCAGAGGGCGAGGACTGCGACCGTGCCACGGTCCACGCTGGAGCAACGCACGCCGGGCGCGGACCAGCATCGCCTACGCGCGGCGGCAGCGGGCATCCGCACACAGCACAACCGCACGCAGCGCAGCCGCACACAGCGTCGCAGCCGGATCCTCCTCCCGAGGGCCCACCTGGACATCACGCCCACGCCGGGCACCGGCCTGCGGGGGACTGCCGGCATGGGCAGGACACGCGGGAGGACCACGGCGAGGTGCACGGTGGGCGGTGCCGCCATGAGCCAGACCGCGATGAGCAGAACCGCGATGAGCAGGGCGGCGATGAGCAGGGCCGGGTTCAGCAGGGCGCGGCGGATGGCCAGGGCGTGTGCGGGTGTGGCGGCGAGGCGCGGTGCTGGTGCGGAGCGCCGGGGGCACCGGGGACACCGGGAACAGCGCCGGGCGAGCGGGGAGCAGAGCCGGGGAGACCACCGGGAACACCGCCAGGGACGACGCCAGGAGCGCCGCCCGGGACAGCGCCGGGGGTGCTACTGGGGGTGCTGCTGGGGGCGGCGCCGGGGCTGTTGCTGGCGACCGGGCAGATGCTGCCCCTCACCAGCATCCACCGACTGGCCCGCACCTCCACCCTGATGCGTCTGGTGATGGACGCCGAGGGGCAGGTGCTGGACATGGGCCGCAAGGTCCGCCTGGCCACCCCCGCCCAACGACGGGCCGTCTTCGCCCGCTACGCCACCTGCTGGATCGACGACTGCCCCCTGCCCGCCACCATGTGCCAGATCGACCACGCCGACAACTGGAGCACCGGCGGCCTGACCGACCTCAAACTGCTCGGACCGGCCTGCCAGTTCCACAACCGCGACCGCTACCGCCACCCCGACCGCTACACCCGCCACAAAACCGGCACCGACCGCTGGGCCTTCACTTACCATCCGGCCCACAACAGGCGACTGCGCACTTAGATGCGGTCAGGCCGAATACGGCCGATCACTCCGGCAGATGGCGCTTGAGCTGGTTCAGAGCCAGTCGCCGTTCTGGCCGACGGCGAGCAGGCGGTTCATGGTCTCCGGGGACCAGGTGGGGTGGGGCACGCGGTGGACGGCCCTGGAGCGGCGCTGGGAGTCCAGGTCGGGGAAGAGGGCGAGCGAGACCTGCCGCGCGGCGTCGACCACAAGCGGGGCCACCTTCTCCAGCGGCGTGCGGGCGTCGCCCACCAGGGAGATGCTGGCCACCGGCCCCTCGTGACCGCGCACGGCCGCGGCGACGCAGGAGATGTCGGGGAAGCACTCCCCCCGCTCGAAGGCGAGCCCCCGGCGCTGCCGGATCCGGTTGAGCTCCTGGTGCAGCGTGCCGATGTCGCCGATCGTCCGGTTGGTCAGGCGGCTGATGTGCCCGTCGATGAGCGCCTCGACCTGCTCGGGCTCCAGCCAGGCGAGGATCGCCTTGCCGAGCGCGGTGCAGTGGGCCGGGGCCCGGCCGCCGACGCGGGAGGGCACTGACAGGGCGAACCGCCCGCCGACCTTGTCGAGGTAGAACACCTCGGCGCCGTCGAGCACGGCAAGGTGGACGACCATCCCGGTCCTGATCTGCAGATTGTGCAGCAGCGGCGCGGCAGCCTCACGGATCTCGCCGTGGCTGCCGTCCCGGCCGCCGAGCCCGAGTGCCCGCTTGCCCAGGCTGTAGCCGAACGACGTGTGGTCAAGCCAGTTCAGCCGTACGAGCTGGTCGAGGATGCGATGAGCCGTCGAGCGCGGGAGGTGGGTGCAGCGGGCCACGTCCTCGAGCGTGAGACGGGTGGAGCGACCGGTGAACGCGTCCATGATCAGCGTCATCCGTTCGACCATCGACGGCGGCAGCTCTCGTCGAGCGGGCGCCGTCGCCTCGTGCTCGGCACGGAGAGCGGTCATCACACCTCCCAAAACTGAAATGAATTCTCGCCTGGAATGTAGCAACGCATCACGCCCCTGGGAAGAGGGGAAGAGACATCCCGGTCTGCTGTCCTGTGTCCGGTTCCGGTCAGCGGGACGAACGGCGGCTCGGGCATCGGCCTCCACTAGAAAGATTTCTGGGAAGCATGTTGCCGATGTGGCTCTGTTCTGATCTGGAGGTGCGCCGGTGCGGATCGGCATCGTCAGTCCTGTGGTGGTCCGGCTGCCCGGGGTCCACTCCGAGTGGGAGCGCGAGGCCGGTGTGGACGACCTGGCCCGGATCGCGGAGACCGCCGACCGACTGGGCTACCACCACCTCACCTGCAGCGAGCACGTGGCCGTCCCGGCCGGCATCGCCGCCGAGCGCGGCGCCGTCTACTGGGATCCGCTGGCGACCTTCGGCTACCTCGCGGCGCGTACCCGGCGGATCCGGCTGGTCACGCAGGTGCTGGTGCTGGGCTACCACCACCCCCTCGCGATCGCCAAGCGGTACGGCACGCTCGACCGCGTCAGCGGCGGGCGGCTCACGCTGGGCCTCGGCGTGGGCAGCCTCAAGGAGGAGTTCGACCTGCTCGGCGTGCCGTTCGAGGGCCGGGGGGCGCGGGCCGACGAGGCGATCGCGGCGCTGCGCGCCGCGCTGTCGCAGCGGGAACCGGAGTTCCACGGCGAGTTCTACGACTTCTCCGAATTCGTGGTGGAGCCGCACGCCGTGCAGCCCCGGGTGCCGCTGTGGATCGGCGGGCGCACCCCGCGCTCGCTGCGCCGCGCGGCGACGTACGGCGACGGGTGGGTGCCGTTCGGCCTGCCCCTGGAGACGCTCGCGTCGATGGTCCAGGAGGCGGACCTGCCGGACGCCTTCGACGTCGTGCTGGCGGCGGGCCGGCCGGTGGATCCCCAGGGAGCCCCGGACGCCGCGCGGCGCGCGCTGGAGCGGGTGCGCGACGCCGGCGCGACCGTCGCAGGCGTCACCGTCGCCGCGACCTCGGCGGACCACTACCGGGAGCAGTTGGAGGCGCTGCGCGACCTCGCCTCCGCGATGGGCGCCGACTTCGGGAGGACCGATGGCTGACACGACGACGACCGGGACCGACGTCGAACGGCGGCTGGCCCGCCTGGAGGAGCGCACCCGCGCGCTGGAGGACGAGCGGGAGGTGACCCGGCTCATCCTTTCGTACGGCCCGCTGGTGGACAGCGGCAGCGCGGACGCCGTCGCCGGACTGTGGGACGCGGACGGCGTGTACGACGTGGACGAACTGCTGATGCGCGGGCGGTCCCAGATCGCGGCCATGGTGCGCTCCGACGCCCACCAGGGGTGGATCGCGGGCGGCTGCGCGCATTTCGTCGGCCCGCCGCACGTGACCGTCACCGGCGACGACGCGACGGCGGTCTCCTACTCGCTGATGGTCACGCACGGGGATGGCGGGTTCGCGCTCCGCCGGGCGACGGCCAACCACTGGACGCTGCGCCGCGCGGACACCGGCTGGCGGATCGTCAGCCGCACCGCCCGGGTGCTCGACGGCCGCCCCGAGTCCCCCGCGCTGCTGGCGAGCGGCATCTCCACCGCCGTTCCCGCCGGGGAGCGGGCGTGACGGACGACGACCGGCGGCAGATCGTCGAACGGCTCGCCGCGTTCGCCGCAGCGCTCGACCGGCGCGACTGGGACGCGGTCGAGGCCGCCTTCACCCCGGACGCCACGGGCTACCGCCGCAGGGGCCGGGCGGAAATCGTCGCCACGATCCGGGGGCACCTCGGCGGCTGCGGCCCCTCCCAGCACCTGCTGGGCAACCACCGCGTCGAGATCGACGGCGACCGTGCCAGGTCGCTGACGTACGCCCGGGTGTACCACCAGGGCGCCGGGGCGTACGAGGGCCGCTTCTACGAGTGCTTCGGCGAGTACGACGACCGCTGGGAGCGCGCGCCCGAGGGCTGGCTGCTCGCGTCCCGGGTGTTCGACATGACGATGGCGGTCGGCGACTTCGGGGTTCTCCAGCCCGGTTGAGCCCCCGTATCGCTCGGTAGGGTGGGGGCATGCTTTGACGCCTTCCCGCTGCTCGGGCCCCTCCTCGGTTCTCCTTCGTTCATCCGGCTTCGAACAAGACGAAGGAGATTCCGTGACCACGTCACCCCGCGTCGACGTTCCCGACGCGTTCGCCGCCTCCTACGGCGCGCACGGCGCCGAGGAGCGCGCCTGGATCGCCGAGCTGCCGCGTCTGGGCGGCGAGTTCCTGGAACGCTGGGGACTGCGGCCCGACGGCCCGGCGGCCCACGGCATGGCGTCGCTGGTCGTGCCCGTGCTCCGGGCCGACGGGACACCCGCCGTGCTCAAGCTCCAGCGGCTCAGGGAGGAGACCGCCGGCGCGGCCGCCGGCCTGCGGGCCTGGAACGGCGACGGTGTCGTGCGCCTGCTCGACCACGACGAGCTGAGCGGCACGCAGTTGCTGGAACGGCTGGACGCCGCCCGGCCCCTGTCCTCGGTGGCCGACGACGTCGCGGCCCTGCGGATCCTGGCCGAACTGCTGGCCCGCCTGACCTCGATGCCCGCCCCTGAGGGTGTGCGGGGGCTGGCCGGGATCGCCGCCGCCATGCTCGACCAGGTGCCTCGGGCCGTACGCGCTCTGCGCGACCCGGGTGAGCGGCGGCTGGTGCGCGTCTGCGCCTCAGCCGTGGCCGAGCTGATCGGCGAACCGGGCGACCGCCTGCTGCACTGGGATCTGCACTACGACAACATCCTCGCCGGGGAGCGGGAACCCTGGCTCGCCATCGACCCGGAACCGCTGGCCGGCGACCCCGGATTCGAGCTGCTGCCCGCCCTGGACAACCGGTGGGACGAGGTGGCGGCCACCGGTGATGTCGCGCGCGCGGTGCTCCGCCGCTTCGACCTGCTGACCGAGGTCGTCGGCCTGGACCGGACGCGGGCGGCCGGATGGACCCTCGGCCGCGTGTTGCAGAACGCGCTGTGGGACGTCGAGGACGGCAAGACGGCACTGGAACCCGTGCAGGTCGCCATCGCCACGGCCCTGCTCCCTCGATGGGGATACCGGTAGGGATGAGCCGGACGCGTGTCTCAGGGGTGGTCGGGCATGTTGGTCCAGCCCTTGCCGTCGGCGCGGCCATACCAGCCGGAGGCGGCGAGCGTGCCGCCGTCCACCGGAATGGTGTGGCCGGTGACGAACCGCGCCTCGTCGGACGCGAGGAACTCCACGACCGCGGCGTAGTCGTCGGGCTCGCCGAACCGGCCGAGCGGCACCCACAGCGGGATCAGCCCGGGGTCGCGCCCCCGCAGCATCGCGCCCGCCGGGGTCTGCTCCGTGTCGGCCAGATCGGGCGCGATCGCGTTGACCCGCACGCCATAGCGGCCGACCTCCACGGCGAGGCTCTTGGTGAAGGCGGACACCCCCGCGTTGTACGCCGAGTAGACGGCGTGGCCGGGGATGCCGCGGAACGCCTCCACGGTGGAGTTGTTCACCACGCAGCCGGAGCCCTGCTCGATCATCACCGGCAGGATGGCGTGGCTCAGTGTGAACACATGGCGCAGGTTCAGCTCGTACAGCCGCTGCCACTGCGCCGGGGTGCTACGCAGGAACGTCCTGGACGCCGGACGGAAGTCGCCCACGTTGTTGACCAGCACGTCCACCCGGCCGCCGCCCGCGTCGAGCGCTGCGTCCCGTACGCGGTCGGCCGTCTCCTCGTCGCTCGCGTCTCCGATCACCGTGACGCAGCGTCCACCGGCGGCCTCGATGGCCGCGCGGGTCCCCTCGGCCGCCTCCGCGTCGATGTCGTTGAGCACCACCAGGTCGCCCCGGCGGGCAAGCCTGCGGCTGACCGCGCCGCCGATGCCCAGCGCGCCGCCGGTCACCACCGAGATGGTCATCGCTCCCCCTCCCGGCCGCGTACGCGCCGCACCGGCCTGGTCTCGATCCAGTCGATCCGCACCTCGCGGCGGGCGATGCGCCAGGCGCCGTCGTGCCGCCGGTAGCCGTCGGCGTACCGCAGGTGCCAGACCAGGTCGGTCGGCCCACCGTCGTGTACGGAGTCGCTTACAGAGTCGCGTACGGACAGGTGGTGGGCCACGCAGGCCACCGCGCCCGTGGCGGTGCCGGGCTCAGGCCCGGGGTCGAAGACCTGCCCGGCGAGCGCGTGGAAGGTCATGGTGAGGCTCTCCAGCGCGGTCATCGCGGCGGCGATCTCCTCGTGGCCGGTACGCGTGAGAACCGGGCCGAGCGCGCGCGGCGGGTCCGGCAGCACGAGCACCCCGTCCGGGGTGAACAGGCCCGTCAGGCGCGGGATGTCACGTTCGTCGGCGTACAGCGCGTACCGCGCCACGAGGTCGGCCAGCGCGGCTGCGTCGGCCGCCGTCACGCCGCTCACCGGGGCGTCAGGGTTCATCGCGGTTTCAGCCCGAGGCGGGCGGCGCAAACCGACAGTTCCTCGGTGGCCGCCCCGAGGTCGGCCGTCGGCGTGGGCGACAGCAGGATCCGGTTCGCTCCCAGCGCGGCCAGCGAGGCGGCCTTCTCCGGGGTGATGCGGGAGACGATGTGGCCGAGGGTGAGCTCCAGAGCTTCGGGGTCGCGCCCGCACGCCTCCGCCTCGGCGCGCATCACGCCGAGCAGCCGGCGCAGGTCGTCTCCCACGACGCCCAGCGGCTGGAAGCCGTCGCCGAGCCGTCCGGCCCGCCGGGCCGCCGCGACGCTGTGCCCTCCGATGTGGAGGGGCACCGCTCCGCGGACCGGCTTGGGATAGGTCATCGCACCGTCGAAGTGGAAGAACTCGCCGTGGTGGCCGGCCCCGTCAGGGCCGCCGCCCGCCCACAGCGCGCGCATCACGCGGATCTGCTCGTCGGCCCGGCGGCCGCGAGTGGCGAAGTCGGCGCCGCAGGCCTCGATCTCCTCCTTCATCCAGCCCATGCCCACGCACACCCGCAGGCGGCCCCCGGACAGCGCGTCCACGGTCGCCAGGCGCTTGGCCAGCACGACCGGATGGTGGTTGGGCAGCACCAGGACGCCGGTGGCCAGCCCGATCTCGCTCGTACGGCCGGCCAGGAAGGCGAGCAGGTCGAGCGGGTCCGGGATGTCGCAGTCGTCCGGCAGTTCCATCCGGCCCGAGCTGTCGTAGGGATAGACGCTGGAGTAGCGGCTCATCACGACCGTGTGCTCGACCACCACGGCGGACTCGAACCCGCACGCCTCGGCATGCCGGGCGAAGCCGGCGATCCACTCGGGGTCGGCGGTCGTGTTCGCCGCCACGGGAGCCAGCACGGCGTATTTCATCGCTCCGCTCACGCTGGGACGCTATCGGCGCGGCCCGGGGCCGGACCGGACCGCTCCCGATGACCGGGACGCGCACCCCACCCGCTCCGTGACCTTTTCGTGACCTTGATAGCCTGCCTGCTCCGTAGGCCGTCGGAGCAGGCCGTCGGAGCAGCAGGCCATCGGACGGCGGGTGAATCGGGGAACCTGATGGGGGAAAGGCCGCGGCTGCGTCTCAACGCGCCGCTGGACACGGCCGGGATCGTCCTCGCCGCGACCTTCTTCTCCCTGTCCCTCACGCCGTCGCTGCTGCCCCGCCCCTGGACGCTGCAGGGGATCATCGCGGGCGTGCTCACCGCCACCGGATATCTGGTGGGAGTGATCATCACCGCACTCGTACGCCCGGCCGCGGCCCGGATCCCGGCGAGGTGGCGCGCGGGGTGGCGTCGTAAGGGACGGCGGCGGGTCCGGCGCCTGGTCGCGACGTTCGGCTGCGGTCTCGGCGCCGCCTCGCTGGTCCTGGGTGTGCGCGCACAGCGGGACATCTACGTGCTGATGGGGCTGGACCCGCCGGAGCGGCTCGGCTACCTCGGGGTCCCGCTGATCGCGGCGGCCCTGTTCCTGGCCCTGCTGGCCGCCGCCCGGACGCTGCGGATCGCGGCGCGGGCGCTGGGCCGCCTCCTCGGGCGGTGGTTCCCCGCGATGGCCGCGCAGTTCGCCGCGGGGGTCGGGGTGGGCGTGCTGGCCGTCTTCCTGACCGACGGGATCCTCACCGAGGCCCTGCTCAAGGGCGCCGACCGCAGCTTCGCCGCGATCAACACCGAGACCACCCCCGGCATCACCCCTCCGGTGGCCGCCACGCTGTCGGGCAGCCCCTCCTCCCTGGTCCCCTGGGCGTCCCTCGGCCTGGAGGGCCGCGCCTTCGTCGCGGACGCCCCGGCCGTGGGCGAGCTGAGCAGCTTCAGCGGCCGGCCCGCCGTCGCCCCGATCCGCGTCTACGCGGGGCTCGACTCCGCCGCGACAGCGCGCGAAAGGGCCGCCCTGGCCCTACGGGAGCTGGAGCGGACCGGCGCGTTCGGCCGCGAGGTGCTCTGCGTGATCACGACGACCGGCACCGGCTGGGTGGACCCGCAGGCGGCCGCCGCCCTGGAGTTCATGCACGGCGGCGACACCGCGCTGGTCTCCATGCAGTACTCCTACCTGCCGAGCTGGCTGTCGTTCCTGGTGGACCGCGAGCGGGCCAGGGCGGCCGGGCGCGAGCTGTTCGACCAGGTGTACGCCCGCTGGTCGGCGTTGCCCGCCGGTCACCGGCCCAAGCTGCTGGTCTTCGGGGAGAGCCTGGGCGCGTTCGGCGCGGAGTCGGCGTTCGGCGGCGACCGGGACCTGCGTGAGCGCACCGACGGCGCGCTGTTCGTGGGGCCGCCGGACAGCAGCGCGCTGTGGCGGCGGCTCGTCGACGGCCGCGACCCGGGCAGCAGGGAGGCGCTGCCCGTCTACCGGGACGGCGAGACCGTGCGCTTCGCCAACCGCCCCTCGGACCTGGACCTCTCCGCGTCAGCGTGGAACACGCCGCGCGTGGTCTACCTCCAGCATCCCTCCGACCCGATCGTGTGGTGGACGCCCCGGCTCGTCCTCACCCGGCCCGACTGGCTGGAGGAGCGGCGCGGCGACGACGTGCTGCCCTCGATCCGGTGGTATCCGTTCGTGACGTTCTGGCAGATCACCGCCGACCTGGTGTTCTCCCTCGACGCGCCGCCGGGGCACGGCCACGACTACGACGGCGAGGTGGTCGCCGCGTGGGCGCGGATCGCGCCGCCGGACGGGTGGGACGACGCGCGGACCGCGGCGCTGACCACACTGCTCGCGCACGGCGTAGCCGGCTCAGGCGCCCAGTGAGTCGAGCCAGCCGATCAGCCGGGCTCCCTCGCGCGTCATGATCTGGGGGTCGCGCAGGGCGTTGGCCAGCAGCGACATGCCCTGGTAGGCGCCCACCAGGGTCAGGGCGAGACCGTCGGGCTCGGGCAGGCCGAGCTCGCGGAACTGCCGCTCGACCCAGTCGAGCAGCAGCCGGATGACCCTGCCCGCCTCCGCGTCCAGGCCGCCCTCGTCACGCTTGTCCAGCTCGGCGGCGAGCGTGCCGGTCGGGCAACCGTACCGGGCCGCGAGGTCGCGCTGGCCGACCCACGTCTCCACGAGGCCCTTGAGCCGCTCCCGGGGGTCCGGCAGCAGCTCCAGCCGTTCGGTGAGGTCCCCCAGGTGGCGGGCGTGCTCGGCCAGCGCGGCGGCGACGAGTTCGTCCTTGGTCTTGAAGTAGTAGTACACGTTGCCCACGGGGACGTCGGCGGCGCGGGCGATGTCGGCGATGGTGGTGCGCTCGGCGCCCTGCCGGTGCACCACCTGCGCGGCGGCGGCCATGAGCCGCTGCCGCTTGGCGCTCGCGGCCTTCACCCGGGCGCTCGTCGAGTCAGTCACCTGACTGACTATAGGGGGCCGGGCCCCGCGGCCGTACACCGCTGGGCCCGGCGCGACCTTTACCAGTTGGCCGGCAGCCCCGGGGTGGTGGGCGGCAGGGGGCGGTTCTTCGGGTGGATGACGTACACGATCCCGCCGCTGCCGGTGCTGCGCAGCCAGACGTTCTCGAAGTTGGCCCGCGGGTAGACGTGGCGGACCGCGTCGTTGTCCGGCGAGGCGGGGTCGTTTGCGATCACGTCGCCGGTGGCGGTGAAGCCGACGATGACCATGAGGTGACCGTTGGTGCTGTATCCGGCGCCGGGCAGTTCCGCGGCCTTGAACGACTGCGAGGTGACGACCGGGATGCCGGCCCGGATCAGCCGCTCCATCTCGGTCAGCGAGCGGAGCCGGGTGACGAACCCCTCAAGCCCGTACCGTCCGGCGTAGGCCGCGTTGAACGGCCAGTTGCCGGCCCCCTCGTACGCGTAGTCGTAGGTGTAGCGGGCGGCGTAGTCGACCTCGGGGTTGGGGTCGGAGGGGTCCACCCAGGAGGTGTCCTGCTTGCTGGGCCACTTGCCCCAGTAGCCGAGGACCATGGTCGTCGAGGTCGGGCTGCACCACGCCTCTCCCCCGCCGTCCCACTCGGGGTAGTGGCCCTCGTGGACGTTCTGCGAGCGGCGGGGCACGGGCAGTTCGACGCCCCAGGCGGTGCCGCCGGGGCTGACCGGGACGGTCGCCCGGTCGGGCACCGCGGAGGCCATCGCTCCGAGCGCGCGCACGACCGGCGTCACGGCGGAGCCCGGCGCGCGGTACAGCGTGACGCGCAGCTGGTAGGAGGTGATCGCCTTGCCCGCCGCGGCGACGAACGTGTCGACCGAGACGGTGCCGTCGGCGTCCCGCTGCCCGGACAGCGACGTGCGGCGGATGTCCTCGTCGCCGTACGCCCAGCGGCCGAGCACATACCACTTCGTCTGCCCGGCGGCGTGGCGGCCGCGCATCTCGACCTGGAGCCAGCTACCGGCGGGCACGTCGGCGTTCCAGGAGGCCACCAGCTCGGTGGCGGCGAACCCGATCGGCTGCTCGCGACCGGTCCATCGGGCGTACTCCCAGGTCTTCGTGCCGAGCGCGTCGGTGTAGGAGATCGTGCCCACGGGGGCGGCGAAGGACAGGGTGTTGCCCGCCTTCACGCCCTCCCGCAAGCCGGGACCGAAGTGGGCCCGCTGGTAGACGACGTCGACGGCGGACGGCGGGGGTTTGGTCACGGCCTCGGCGGCCGTGGAGGTGACGGTGAGGGATGAGGTCATCAGAAGGGCGGACAGGAACGCGGTCAGCACGCGCATGGCTCACCTCGGGGTCTCGTCGGCGCCCTCGACGGTAGAGACCGCGGCCCGTCCGGCACATCGGCAGGAATACGTATCCGCTACCGGCGTTCGCGGGGCAGGCCCAGCACGCGCTCGCTGATGATGTTGCGCTGGATCTCGTTGGAGCCCGCGTAGATGGTGTCGGACCGGGAGAACAGGTAGAGCCGCTGCTCGTCGCTCAGGTCGTACGGCGGGCCGTCGGCGACCATGCCGGCCGCGCCGAGCACGTCCATGGCCAGCTCGCCGAGCTCGCGGTGCCACACGCCCCACACCAGCTTGGAGATGGACGACTCGGGGCCGGGCGCGCCCGCCGCGATGCCGGCCATCGTGCGGACGGCGTTGAGCCGCATGACCTCCAGGCCGATCCAGGAGCGGACGAGCCGGTCGCGCAGCAGGGGGTCGTCGACCGCGCCCGTCCCGCGGGCCAGCGCGATGATCGCCTCCAGCTCGCGGCGGAAGCCCACCTGCTGGCCGAGCGTGGCCACGCCGCGCTCGAAGCCGAGCGTCGCCATGGCGATCTTCCAGCCGTCGCCGGGCGCGCCCACGATGTTCGCGGCGTCCGTCACCGCGCCGTCGAAGAAGACCTCGTTGAACTCGCTGGTCCCGGTCATCTGGACGATCGGCCGGATCTCCACCCCGTCCTGCCGCATGGGCACGAGCAGGTAGGACAGGCCGTGGTGGCGCGCGGAGCCCGGCTCGGTGCGGCAGACCACGAAGCACCAGTCGGCCTCCATGGCCAGGGAGGTCCACACCTTCTGGCCGGTGACCCGCCAGCGGTCGCCGTCCAGCTCGGCGCGGGTCTGCACGTTGGCCAGGTCGGAGCCGGCGTTCGGCTCGGAGTACCCCTGGCACCACAGCTCCCGCGCGGCCACGATCGGAGGCAGGAAGCGGGCGCGCTGCTCGTCGGTGCCGAACGCGATGATCGTCGGACCGAGCAGGTTCTCGCCGATGTGGCCGACCCGGGCGGGCGCGCCGGCCAGCGCGTACTCTTCGTGGAAGACGACCTGCTCCTCGACGCTCGCGCCCCGCCCGCCGTACCGCTCGGGCCAGCCCAGGCAGGTCCAGCCGGCCTTGGCCATGTGCCGCTCCCAGGCCAGCCGGATGTCGAACGCCTCGTGCTCGCGGCCGGGCCCGCCCAGCCCCCGGGCGCCGGCGAACTCGCCCGACAGGTTGTCCTCCAGCCAGGCCCGCACCTCTGCCCTGAACGTCTCGCTCCTGTTCACAGCTGGAACTCTACCAAACAGTTGTTAGAATGACGGCTATGTTCACCACCGAGGAGCAGGAGGAGCTGCGGCGCACCGTCCGCGCCCTGCTCGAGCGCAACCCCCCGGCCCGCCCGGCGCCCGACGCGACGCCGGAGTACGACGAGACCGTCTGGCGGCTGCTCGCCGACCAGGTGGGGGCCTTCGGCCTGGCCGTCCCCGAGGAGCACGGCGGGGCGGGCTTCTCGTACGCCGAGACCCACGTGGTGTGCGAGGAGCTGGGCCGCACGCTCGCCGCGGTGCCCTATCTGGGCTCGGCCGTCCTCGCCGCCGACGCGCTGCTGGCGTGCGGCGCGACCGCCGACCTGCCCGGCATCGCCGAGGGCACCCGCGTCGGCGCGCTGGCCTGGGCCGAGGGCGGGACGTGGGACCCTGCGGCGATCCGCGCCCGCGTGGCGGACGGCCGGCTGACGGGCGTCAAGGAGCACGTGCTCGACGGCGCGCGCGCCGACCTGTTCGTCGTGCCCGCCGCCACCCCCGAGGGCGGTCTCGGCGTGTACGCCGTCGATTCCGCGGCTCGGGACAGGGCGGACGGGGGCGTCCGGATCGAACCGCTGGTCACGCTGGACCGGACCCGGCCGCAGGCGCGCGTGGTCTTCGACGGCGCCCCCGCGCGGCTGCTGACCGCCGACGGGCACCGCGTGCTGGAGCGCCTGCTCGCCGTGGCCGCCACCGCGCTGAGCGCCGAACAGCTCGGCGGGGCGTCGCGCTGCCTGGAGACGACGCTGGAGTACGTGAAGACCAGGGAGCAGTTCGGCCGCCCGATCGGCTCGTTCCAGGCGGTCAAGCACCGCCTGGCCGACCTGTACGTGCTGGTCGAGTCGGCCAGGTCGGTCAGCTACGACGCGGCCCGCGCGCTCACCGAGGACGCGGCCGACCTGCCGGTGCGGGCCGCGGCGGCGCAGGCGTACTGCGCCGAGGCGTTCTCCACGGTGGCGGCCGAGGCCATCCAGCTGCACGGCGGCATCGGCTTCACCTGGGAGCACGAGGCGCATCTGTACTTCAAGCGGGCCCACTCGGCGGCGAAGCTGTTCGGCGACGCCGCCTGGCACCGGGCCCGCCTCGCCCCCGCCGTACTCGGCGGCTGACCGGCCCGGCCGTCAGACGGCGCTGTGCTCAAGCGTGTCGTCGCGCCCTCACACTCGCTGGATGATCGCGCCGGTGGCGAGCGCACCCCCGGCGCAGATGGCGACCATCGCCGTCTCCTGGTCGCGCCGCTCCAGTTCGCCGATCGCGGCGGCGATCAGGCGGACGCCGGTCGCCCCGACGGGGTGACCGATCGCGATCGCACCGCCGTTGACGTTAAGCCGGTCGGGATCGACGCCGTGGACCTGCGCGAACGACATGGGGACCGAGGCGAACGCCTCGTTGACCTCGAACAGGTCGATGTCGGCGATCTTCATGCCGGTGCGGGCGAGCAGCTTCTCCGCTGCCTTGACCGGGCCGTCGAGCAGGAACTCGGGCTCCGCGCCGACCAGGCACTGGGCCACGATGCGGGCGCGCGGGCGCATCCCGAGCTCACGGGCCCGCTCCTCGTCCATCAGCACGGCCGCGCTCGCGCCGTCGGAGATCTGCGAGGCGGTGCCCGCGGTGTGCAGGCCGCCGTCCAGGATCGGCTTGAGACCGGCCAGCGCCTCCATGTTGGTCTCGCGCAGCCCCTGGTCCCTGGTGACGGTCGCGGGCCCGTCGTCGCCGGGCACGGTCACCGGAATGATCTGCCCGTCGAACCTGCCCTCCGCCCACGCCCGCCCGGCCCGCTCCTGGGAGCGGAGACCGAACGCGTCGAGCCCCTCGCGGGTGAGGCCCCGGCGGCGGGCGATCCGGTCGGCGGCCACATACTGGGCGGGCATGTCCCGGTCCCATGAGTCGGGCCTGGGCCTGCCGACGCCCTCGCCGATGTTGGCCATCAGCGGCACCCGGGACATCGCCTCGATGCCACAGGCCATGCCGACGTCGATCACGCCCGCGGCGATCTGCGCGGCGATCAGGTGCACCGCCTGCTGGGCCGACCCGCACTGGCTGTCGATGGTGGTGACCCCGGTCTCCTCCGGCAGGCCCGCGTGCAGCCAGGCCGTACGGGTGACGCTGCCGGACTGCTCCCCCGCCTGGGTGACGCAGCCGCCGATGACCTGCTCGACCCGGTGCGGGTCGAGGCCGAGGCGCTCCAGCGCCCCGCGCTGCGCCACGCCGAGCAACTCGGCCGCGTGCAGCCCCGAAAGCCATCCGCCCCGGCGCCCGAACGGCGTCCGCGCGGCATCGACGATGACCGGAGTTCCCATGCGCTCTCCCGTTCCCGTTTCGGCGTGTCGTTTTGTCTGGGTGTCGGCGTCATGGTGGCTCCCGTTCCGCGCTCGGCGGAGCGTGATCCCGGTCAGCGGAACAAGGGGGACGATCCCGGCCGATTACCCGGGAAGCCACACGAAACCTCTTTAGTCACATAAGTTCGGGCGCTTTGCTGATATTTTGCGAACTTTCGCCCGAAAAGCCCGAATAGTCATGGCACGCTGATTCGCATGTTCGCTCGGAAAGTTTCTCTTGGTGTCTCCATGGCCGCCTTTGCCCTGGTCACGGGGGTGGCGTCGCCAGTTCTCGCCCCTCCCGCCCTGGCCACCACCGGCGTCACGCAGCACCTTTCCACGCACACGTACGCCGCACCGCACGTGTACGGGCGGGCCGTCTACCTTTGGGACGCCACGACCGGTCAGGACCTGCTGGACAAGAACGCCGCCAAGCGCATGCCGGTCGCCAGCCTGACCAAGATGATGACCGCGTACATCATCCTGCGGGAGGCGAACCTCGACGACCGGGTCACGATCAAGCGCGAGGACGTCGAGTACGCCTGGGACAACGACGGCTCGACGGCCGACCTGGAGCCCGGCGACACCCTGCCGGTCCGCGAACTGCTGTACGCCCTGCTGCTCCCCTCGGGCGCGGACGCGGCCCACGCCCTGGCCCGCGTGTACGGCCCTGGCGTGCCCGGTTTCGTGGACAAGATGAACGCCACCGCACGCGAACTCGGGTTGAACGACACCCATTACGTCAACGCCGACGGGCTCCCGACGTCCCGCGGCGACGGCTACTCCACCGCCCGCGACCAGGCCAGGCTCGCGGAGATCGCGCTGCGGAACCCGGTCTTCACCAAGGTCACCTCGACGCGCCACCACTCGACCGAGGACGGCCAGTACGACTGGTACAACACCAACCACATGCTCGGCCTGCCGGGCGCGATCGGCGTGAAGACCGGGTCCACGAACGCCGCCGGGTTCTGCCTGGCGTTCGCGGCCGACCGGGACGGCCACCGGCTGATCGGGATCATCCTCGGCGAGGACGTCGCCAGCCGCCGCTGGGACACCGCCGAAACGCTGCTCGACTGGGCGACCGACCGCTGAGCCGGCGGTACGGCTCGGCGTAAGGCTGGGCAACAAGGCGAGGCGGGCCCGCGCAATACCCCGGCGGGCCAGAAAACAGGGCCTTCCCGCATCGGTCAAACCCAGTTAAGTTCCCGATCAGTGCCCATCGGGGGGCAGGGAGTGTGTGATCGCAAGGCCGAGGAGGAGCCCATAGCCGAGAGCTATGGGCGACGACGAGAACGCAGCGAGGCGCCGCCTGGGCCACGCGCAGCAGGGCTTGGTTCGGTCGCACACGACCTGAGGACCACTGAACCGTTCGGACCGTCATTGGACCCGAAGGAGAGCCCAATGCGCGCCTCGCTCGGCATGCGGGCCGCCGTCGCCACCGCGGCGTCCGCCCTCGTGCTTCCCCTGCTGCCGGCCGCGCCGGCGAACGCCGACCCCGACCCCGCCGCCATCGCGCAGACGGTGGTCGCGTCGGCGGTGAAGAAGCACCTGCGCAAGCTGCAGGACATCGCGAACGCCAACGGCGGCACCCGCGCCGCCGGCACTCCCGGCTTCGCGGCCTCCCGCGACTACGTCGCCGGGGTGCTGAAGAAGGCCGGCTACAAGGTGACCCTGCAGGAGTTCGACTTCCCGTTCTTCAAGGAGAACTCCACCGCGGTCCTGCAGCGGACCGCGCCCTCCCCCAAGACGTACGCCGCCACCCCGCCGGACGGCAGCAGCGTCGGCGACTTCGCCACGATGACCTACTCCGGGTCGGGAGACGTCACCGGAGCCGTCCGGAACGTCGACCTCATGCTGCCTCCCGGCCCCACGCCCAGCACGTCGACCTCCGGCTGCGAGGCCGCCGACTTCGCCGGCTTCCCGGCGGGCGCGGTCGCGCTGGTCCAGCGCGGCACCTGCACCTTCCAGGTGAAGGCCGAGAACGCGCAGGCCGCGGGCGCGTCCGCGGTGATCATCATGAACGAGGGCCAGCCCGGGCGCACCGAGACCCTGCAGGGCACGCTGAGCGAGCCCACCGTGCACATCCCCGCCGTGGGCGTGAGCTTCGCGGTCGGCCAGGAGCTGTCCGCCGCAGGGACGTCCGTACGGGTGAAGACCGACACCACCAGCGAGATCCGCACGACCCACAACGTCATCGCCGACTCCCGGTGGGGCGACCCCAACAAGGTGGTGCAGCTCGGGGCGCACCTGGACAGCGTGCTGGCGGGGCCCGGCATCAACGACGACGGCTCCGGCAGCGCCGCGATCCTGGAGGTCGCCACCGCGTTCGGCAAGATCCCGACCAGGAACAAGCTGCGCTTCTCCTTCTGGAGTGCGGAGGAGCTGGGTCTGCTCGGCTCCGAGCACTACGTCGCGAGCCTGTCCCCCGCCGACCTGGCGAAGATCAAGCTGTATCTGAACTTCGACATGGTCGCCTCGCCGAACTACGCCTTGAAGATCTACGACGGTGACGACTCCGACGCCACCGGCGCCGGTCCCGGCCCGGCGGGCTCCGACGAGATCGAGAAGCTCTTCGAGAAGTACTTCGACGCGCTCCATCAGGGCCACAACGGCACCGATTTCGACGGACGGTCGGACTACGGGCCGTTCATCGACGCCGGGATCCCGTCCGGCGGGACGTTCACCGGCGCCGAGGGCGTCAAGACGCCCGAGGAGCAGGCGATGTTCGGCGGCACCGCCGGCGAGGCGTACGACTCCTGCTACCACCAGGCCTGCGACACCATCGCCAACATCAACGACAAGGCGCTCGCGCTGAACACCGGCGCGATCGCCACCGCCGCCGCCGTCTACGCCTTCAGCCGGGACCTGCCCGGTCCGGACACCCGCACCACCGCGGCCGCCGCGCGCACCACTGCGGCTACCACCGCGGCCCACGTGGGCGAGGCGCACGGCGCGCCCGCCCGGTGATCCGTATGCGATAGCCGTACGCGGGCCCCGCCGGACGACGTCCGGCGGGGCCCGCTTCACGTGGCCGTCAGCCCGTGAAGTTCACGTCACTGCAGAAGAAGAACGTCTGGTCCATGTGCGAGGCCTGCCAGATCGTGTAAACCACGGCCCGGCCGCTGCGGCCCGACGTGCTGAGGTTGACCGAGTAGTACTGCCCGGGGGCGTACTTGCCGGTCTTGATGAGCAACTGCAGGTCGTTCCAGCCGACCGCCTGCCGGGTCGGGTCGAAGCCCTGCTTGGTCACGTAGACGAGCAGGTAGTCGGCGCCGTGGCCGGCCTGGTCCCACAGCTTGATCGTGAAGTTGTTGCGGACGTCGGTCGCCTTCCACGCGCCGGGGACGTCCATGGCGTTGTATCGGCCGTTCTCCGCGTGGCCACCGCTGCACAGCTGGCCGTTCGGGATCGCGGCCTGGAAGTTGCCGCCTAGAGACATGCGGTAGAGGCCGTTCCAGTTCCACATGGCGGTGGTGTCGGCCTGCCACGCCTGCCAGCACATCGGGTCCTGCTGGGCCATGGCCGGGTTCTGGAAGTCGCTGCCCCAGCGCAGCCAGCAGCCGTAGTTGCGGGAGGCCGGGTCCACGACCGAGCCGTGGGCGGAGGCGGCGCCCGCCCAGGTGACCAGGCAGGCGACCGACGCGGTCAGCAGGGCCGTGATGCGCAGGGCCCAGCGGCGGATCCGGGGATGTGAATGCGCGTGCACTGTTGGGTCTCCATCTTCCGGTGGGGGGATTCCGGGCCAGATGGGGAGCGCTCCCAGACGTCGTCAGCGATGCTAGTTGACCCGCATTAGTTCGACTACCCGACCAACAATGGTCATGACGCTCACCTTTCTCACCTGCGGGTTTCTCCGCTGGAGGACTAGAGCACCGTGCACGTTTCATTCACTCCCGGTCGCGAGGGGCGTGCTGCACCTGCTCCGACTTGGCAAGGAACGGCGAGCGGCCGAGGATGACGATTCCCACCACGAGCGCCACCAGGCCGCCGACCTCCCCCGCGAGAGCCGGCGGATCGACACGCAGGCGCTCACCGAAGATCACGACTCCCAGGACGATCCCGACGATCGGCTCGGTCGCGGTGGTGGCGGGCAGCGAGATCCGCAGCGGCGCGGCGTCGAACGCGCTCTGGTTGAGCAGGATGCCGGTCGCCGCGATCACGGGCAACAGGTAGGGCTCCCAGGAGGTGAACAGCGCCACCGCTCCCCCCGCGAGGATCAGCAGGGACCCGCGGGTCAGCGCGTCCTGGAGGCCGTACAACGCCCCCGCCGCGGCGGCGAGCAGCATCGCCTTGGCCTGCAGAGGCATCCGCAGCGCCACGGCGACCATGCCCGCGGCCACCCCCGCCACGGCCAGCACGGCGATCCACACCACGGAGCCCGACGCCGGCATCCCGCCGCCGTGGGGACGGCCGGCCACGAGGAAGGCGGCGACGCCGCCGCTGACCAGCACCGCGCCCAGCCATTCCGTCGCGCCCAGGCGCTCCTGGTAGAACAGGGCCGCCGCGGCGAGGGCGAAGATGAGGTTGGTCGCCAGGAGCGGCTCCACGGAGGCCACGTCGGCACGCCGCAGGGCCAGCGCCCCGAGGACCTGCCCGCCGATCATCGTGGCGATCCCGGCCAGCCACACCGGCTTGCGTGCCAGGTCGAGCAGCAGGCGCACGTGCAGCATCTCGCCCAGCGGTTCGGTGTACGCGACGTGCTGCTGCGCGACCCAGCCCAGGCCGAGGAGGGCCGCGGCCGCGAGGCCGAGAAGCACCGTGACGATCACGGCGCCACCCCGCCCGCCGGAGCCCTCGGCATCATGATCGGCCACTCCCCTCGGCGACCGGGTCTCCCATGTATCCGCCCATCCCCCGCGACGGCGGCCTCATGTCCGACGGCACATTTTTGGGCAATCGACCAAGGCGGGCGACCAAGGCAGACGACCAAGGCGGTCGTAGGCTCGGACCGTGGCGATCAGACCATTCGACGCGGTGTTGTGCGACTTCGACGGTGTCCTGAAATTTCAGGATCTTGAGGAGCAGGCGGAGATCGAGCGGGCGTACGGGGTGGAACCGGGGACCGTGGCCCGGGTGACCGGCGAGTCGGCGCTGGTGGTCCCGGCCCTGACCGGGCTGGTGACCCGCGAGGAGTGGCTGGCCTCGGCCGTTCCCGTCCTCGCCGGGCTGGTGGGCTCGGCCGCGCGGGCGAGCGCGCTGACCGCCGACTGGCTGGCCGCCCGCACCTGGGCGGACGAGGAGGTGCTCGCGCTGCTCACGCGGGCGCGCGCCCGCGTCCCCGTCCTGCTCGTCAGCAACGCCACCTCGGAACTGGCCGCCCACCTGCGCGAGCTGGAGCTTCGCGACGCCTTCGACCACGTCGTGAGCAGTTACGACGTGGGTGTGGCCAAGCCCGACCTGAAGATCTTCGAGATCGCCGCCCGGCACGCGGGCGTGCCGCCGGAGCGTTGCCTGTTCGTCGACGACCGGGCCGAGAACGTCGACGCGGCAAGGGTGCTCGGCATGACCGGGGTCGTCTACCGCGCCCCGGCGGACCTGGAGGCGGCGCTGGTCCCGCTGTTCGAGGAGGCTCCCTGATGGCGGTGCGGCGGGTGCTGGCCTTCGTCGACCGGCCGAGGGAGAGGTTCGAGGAGGCCGTGGCGTTCTGGACCGCCGTCACCGGCACGCGCCTGTCCCCCCGCCGGGGCGACGACGGGGAGTTCGCCACGCTGCTGCCCGAGTCCGGCGACGCCTGCGTGAAGATCCAGGCGGTGGGCGGCGAGGGCGGCGCCCATCTCGATCTGGAGGTGGACGACGTCCGGGCCGCCGTGGCCGGGGCCGTCGCACTCGGCGCCGCCGTCGCCGCCGACCACGGCGACTGGGCCGTGCTGCGCTCCCCGGAGGGCAGAGCCTTCTGCCTCGTCGCGTGGGAGGGCGCGGCGCGGCGGCCGCCCGTGCTCGCCGGCACCCGCCTCGACCAGGTCTGCCTCGACATCGCCCCCGGCGCGTACGAGGAGGAGGTGGCCTTCTGGGCGGCGCTGACCGGGTGGCCCCCACGCCGGGGGTCGCTGCCCGAGTTCACGGTGCTGACGATGCCGGGGATGCCGGTGCGGATTCTCCTGCAGCGGCTCGGCGAGGGTCCCGGCCGCTCGGCCCACGTCGACCTGGCCTGCGCCGACGCCGAGGCCGCCCGGGTGTGGCACGAGCGGCACGGCGCGGCGTTCGTGGCACGGGGGCGGCACTGGATCGTCATGCGCGATCCGGCCGGCGGGGTCTACTGCCTCACCGAGCGGGATCCGGAGACCGGCGCGCTGCTCCCTTGAGTATCAGGCGGCGGGGCGCAGGTGCCGCAGCGCGGTGGCGAGCCGGGCCAGTTCGGCCACCATCGTGTCCGCCGCCGTGTTCATCACGTCGTTGGGCTGCAGCCGGCCCTCCTCGTCGAGGAGCTGGGCGACGAAGGGGATGGAGACCGCCTCGAACACCGGCACCATCTTCAGCGTGGTGACGACCTGCTTGAGCATCTGCACCGCCCGCGTTCCCGCCGAGACGCCGCCGTAGCTGACGAACCCGACCGGCTTGTACTGCCACTCGTGGTGCAGGTAGTCGATGGCGTTCTTGAGCACGGCGTTGAAGCCGTAGTTGTACTCCGGCGTGACGAACACGAACGCGTCGCCGCGCTCGATGGTCGCGCTCCACTCCTTGGTGTGCGGGTGGAGGTACTGCCGGAGCCGGGGGTGGTTCGGCTCGTCCATGAACGGCAGGTCCACCTCGGCCAGATCGACGATCTCGACCTCGAAGGCGTCCTGGGCCACCGCGCGCTCGTGGAACCACTCCGCGACCGGCAGCCCCGTCCGGCCCGGGCGGGTGCTCGCGATGACGATCTGCAGAACAGGCTTCGCCACAATTCCCCCAAAACAGTCGTAAGCGGAAATAACCCGCTTAACAGTACGCCGTGATCGAGAAGGCGACCGACGCGGCATGCCCTTTCGTAATCGATCTATCCATGCAACAGCGGAATCATTAGCATCGCCCTGCACGAGCGTGATCGCCGGTTCCCCACCGGCCCGCCAAACCCCGCCCCCCAGCACGTCGAGAGGCCCGACGATGGTCGTTTCCATGATCGAAGCGGTCAAGCTGGCAAATCGGAACGAGAGTGCCCGGCAGGCGCTCGCCGAGCGGTTCGCCGAGGTGGAGGAACGCTCCACCCGTGAACGCGAGGAGCAGGAGGCCGCCAGGCGGCGGGTCTACGACGACGCGCTGACCCCGTTCGCCGAGACGTTCTCCCGGCTGAAGAATGTGGACCTCGCCGAGCTGGCGCTGATCGGCGACCTGGTCGAGGCGGACCTGCCGGACGTGGAGCTGCGCGACGTCCAGCTCGACGCGGTGGGCGCGGTGACGGCGCTGGTCGGCGGTGCGGTGGCCGGCGCCGGGCTCGGCGCTCTCACCTGGACGGCGGTGGGGGCGTTCGCGGCGGCCTCCACCGGCACGGCGATCTCGACGCTGACGGGGGCGGCGGCGACCAGCGCCACGCTGGCATGGCTGGGCGGCGGCTCGCTGGCTGCGGGCGGCGGCGGTGTAGCCGCCGGGACGCTGGTGCTGACCGGCATCATCGCCGTCCCGGTCGTGCTGTCGGTGGCCGGGTTCGTGGAATGGAAGGGCCGGGGCGCGCTCGGCGAGCAGCGTGAGGTGAAGGCCCGGCTGGAGGAGGCCGCCGCCGAGCTCGACCTGCTGGAGGCGTCGGCGGAGGCGGTGTGCGAGCGCAGCCGGGACGTCCGCGCCCTGCTGGACGACCTGCGCGCGGCGCTGCTCGAACGGCTCCCCGGCCTGCGCGCGCTGGTGGACGAGCAGGCCGACTACAGCCTGTACGGCCCGGCCCAGCGCACCCAGGTGGCGGTCACGGTCGCGCTCGCCACCGCCGCCGTCGCGGTCATGAGCACGCGGATCGCGGATGAGGACGGCAGGGTCACCGACCTGTCCCAGCGGGTCGTCGCCGACGCCCGCACCCGGCTGAGCACACTGGTCGAGGCGGGGTGAGCCCGGACACCGAGCGCCCCCGGACAGAGAGACGCGGAGCGGGCCTGCCCGGCGGCGCGGACGCGGCGGCCTGGGCACTGGCGGACGCGGCCGGCCGGCGGCTCGCCGAGGCGACGGTGGAGACCCTGCGCACACGGGAGGTGGTCGCCGAGCTGGCCGCACGATACGCGAACACGGGCACCGCCCAGCGTGCGGGACACCTGTTCGAGGTGATGCACGCGCTGTCGTTCAACCAGGACGCGATCGCCCAGGGCTCGTCGCTGCGGGCCGTCGTCACGGAATGGGCGCCGGGCGGCTCCCAGACCGCGCCCGCCGACCTGCACATCGTCAAAGGCGGCCGGGTCGTGGCCCAGGCACAGGCCAAGCTCACCGGGCGCGCCCCCTCCGCCGCCCACGCGCTGGCTCAGTCGAAGTACGAGGGTATGCAGCGCCTGGTGGCGAGCGACCGGCGTCAAGCGGTGGAGGACCTGCTCGACCGGCGGCTGTCCATGTCCCCTGAGGGCCTGCGCTACGAGGACTACCGTGACGCCCGCGCCCACGTGGGCGACCGGCTGAGCGCGGGCGGAGTACGCAGCCGGGGCGTCGCCTACGAGGAGGCCCAGCGGGCCGCCCGCGCCCCGAAGCGCTGGGCGGACGAGCAGGTCGTCAAAGCGGGAGCCCGCCAGGTGGCCGTGTCGGCCGTGACCGCGGCGACGGTCGGCGGGCTCGTCTCCGGCATCGGGACGGCCGCGGCCGAGGCCGCACGCGTACGGGCGGGAGAGACGTCCGCCTCCGTCGCCGCCGCCACGGCCCTGGCCTCGGCCGTACGCGGGGCGGCCCGGTCGGGAGTGGTCGCCGGACTGGGTGAGACGATCCGCGTCGCGGCCGACGCGGGCGTCCTGCCGCACGCGCTGGGGGGCGGCACGCTGCCGTTCGCCGTCTCGGGAGCCGTGTACGCGACCGCGGAGGCCGGGCTCGACCTCGCGCGCGGCAGGATCGGCGCGGGTGAGTTCGCCGCCAGGGCCTGCGAGACGACCCTCACCTCCGCTCTCGTGTGGGGCTGCGGCGTCGTGGGCCAGAGCGTGATCCCCGTCCCCGTCGTGGGTGCTCTCGTGGGCGGCCTGGCCGGCCAGGCCGCCGGGTTCGTCATCGTCCAGGGGATGCAGCTCGCCCTCGTGGCCGCCCGGGCATCCCACACCGACGCCGAACGGCTGGACCTGCTCGAACGCGAGATCATCACGTCCGTCCTCGTCCTGCGCGAGCTGCGTCAGGCGACGGAGCGGCTGGGCGCGGAACGCAACGCGTACGCCACCGGGGTCGTCCTGCCCCGGTTCGAGCGCGTCCAGACGGCGCTCGCGGAGGGACGCCCCGGCCCGGCGCTCGCCGAACTGGCCGAGCTGACCCGCGACTTCGGGGGCACGCCGGTCTGCGGCACGGTCGAAGAGTTCGACCAGTGGATGGCCGACGAGAGCCGGGTGCTCTCGCTGAACCCCAACTGGTGAGTCGTCAGCGGGCGAGGTGGCGGCTGATCACCAGGCGCTGGATCTGGTTGGTGCCCTCGAAGATCTGCATGATCTTGGCCTCGCGCATGTAGCGCTCGACGCGGAACTCGCGCGTGTAGCCGTACCCGCCGAAGACCTGGACCGCGTCGGTGGTGACCCGCATCGCGGTGTCGGTCGCGACCAGCTTGGCGACGCTGGCCTGCCTGCTGTACGGCAGGCCAGCGTCGCGGCGGCGGGCCGCGTCGAGGTACGTCGCCCGGGCGCAGTCCACGCCCGCGGCCATGTCGGCGAGCAGGAAGCCGAGCCCCTGATGGTCGATGATCTTCTTGCCGAATGCCTCGCGCTCCTTGGCGTACGCGACGGCCTCGTCGAGCGCGGCCTGGGCGAGACCGACGGCGCAGGCGGCGATGCCCAGCCTGCCGGAGTCGAGCGCGCCGAAGGCGATGGGCAGGCCCTGGCCCTCCGCGCCGATGAGGCGGTCGGCGTCGATCAGCACGCCGTCCCAGTGGGCCGTCGTGGTGGGGATGGCGTGCAGGCCCATCTTCTCCTCGGGGCGGCCGAAGGTCAGGCCCTCGGCGGCGCCCGGGGCGAGGAAGCAGGAGATGCCGCGCGAGCCGGAGTCCGTGCGGGCGAACAGCGCGTAGAAGTCCGCCCGGCCGCCATGGGTGATCCACGCCTTGGTGCCGGTGATCCGGTAGCCGCCCTCGGCCTTCTCGGCCTTGCAGGTCAGCGCCGCGGCGTCCGACCCGGCCTGGGGCTCGGAGAGGCTGTAGCCGCCGATCAGCCGCCCGGCCAGCATGTCCGGCAGCCAGCGCTCCCGCTGCTCCGGCGTGCCGTACACCGCCAGGGGCAGACAGGACAGCGTGTGCACGCTGACCGCGACCGCGACGGCGGCCCACCGCGCGGCCAGCTCCTCGAGCACCTGGAGATACACCTCGTACGGCTGGCCGCCCCCGCCGTACTCCTCCGGGTACGCCAGACCGAGGAGCCCGGCGGCGCCGAGCGTGGCGAACAGCCCCTCGGGGTAGGTCTCGGCGCGCTCGTGCTCGTCGACGCGGCGGGCGAGTTCCTTGTCGGCGATCTCACGGGTCAGCTCGATGAGGTCCCGGGCGTCCGGGCCGGGCAGCAGACGGTCGACGGTCACGATGACTCCTGGAGGACGGGCTCGTTCAGCTCGGCGAGAAGGGCGGCGGCGCGGTCGCGGAACTCCGCGACACGGGCGAGCTTGATGTCCTCGTATCCCCTGACCAGGTCCGGCAGGGCGGCGATCTCGGCGACGGCCGCGGCTGTCGCCGGGGTGAGCCGGCCGAGCGCGCGCGTCACCAGCTCGCGGTACTCCACGACCAGCGTACGCTCCACCCGGCGGACGGCGGCGTGCCCGAACACGTCGAACGCGGTGCCGCGCAGCACGCGGGCGGCCCGCAGCCCGCGGAACACGACGCCGGCCGACCGGCGCAGCCTGATCTTGCGCTCCAGGCCCATCGCCCGCAGCAGCGGCGGGTGCAGCAGCACCGACACGGCGGCGCCGGGGCCGAACTCCCGCTCGCGCCGGGCCCGCTCGACCGGGTCGAGATGCAGCCGGGCGACCTCGTACTCGTCCTTGTACGCCATGAGCTTGTGCAGCCCCCGGGCGTACGCGAGCCCGACGCGCACGCCGGCCTCCTCCCCCGCCCGTTCGGCGGCCAGCGCGGCCACCCGGCGCACGTCCCGAGCGTACGAGCGGGCGTACTCCGCGTTCTGGTAGCCGGTGAGATCGGCGACGCGCACGGCCAGCGTCTCCTCCAGGTCGCCGCTCGCGTCGGCGGCGACCGGCACGGCGACCGGCACGGCGGGCGGCGCCGGGGGGATGGCGGCGCCGAACACGGCCTCGCGGTCGATCACGGCGGCCCGCCCCCAGCGGAAGGCCGCCAGGTTCTGCTCCACGGCCGCCTTGTTGAGCCGGATGGCCCGCTCGATCGCGTCCGCCGAGATCGGGATGCAGCCGTGCTGGTAGGCCGCGCCGACGAGCACGAGGTTGGCGGGCATGTGGTCGCCGAACAGCGCCTCGGACAGCGCGCCTGCGTCCAGGTGGAGGCCGGTCTCGGGCACGGTGGCCGACGCGACGCGGGCGACCGCGTCCTCAGGTCCGGAGAGCGCGGCGCGGCCGGTGACCATGGCGGCCGTCGGCACGATCGCGGTGTTCACGACGGCGACCGTACGCCCGGGCGACGCGACGGCGAGGTTGTCGTCCGTGGCGGCGCCCAGCACGTCGAAGCAGACCAGGACGTCGGCCGTGCCGCGGGCGGCGCGGACCGCACCGATGATCGGCTGCGGGGAGATCCGCACGTCGCTGACGACGGGACCGCCCTTCTGCGCCAGCCCGGTCTGGTCCAGGCCGGCGGCGTGCAGGCCGTCGAGATGGGCGGCCATCTGCAGGATCTGCGAGACGGTCACCACCCCGGTGCCGCCGATACCGGGCATCCGCAGCAACGCCGAACGCTCCGGGAACCGCGCCACGGGCTCGGTCAGCGCCACCGGCGGCTCGGGGACCGTACGCGGGGTCGCAGGGCGAGGCTCGACGAGCAGGAACGACGGGCAGTCGCCCTTGAGGCAGCTCAGGTCGGAGTTGCACGACGCCTGGTGGATGCGGGTCTTGCGGCCGAACTCGGTCTCCACCGGCTGCACGGACAGGCAGGTGGACGCGTCGCCGCAGTCGCCGCAGCCCTCGCACACGCGCTCGTTGACCACCACCCTCGCCGGCGCCGCGGGCAGCTTGCCGCGCTTGCGCAGCCGTCGCTCCTCGGCCGCGCAGCGGTCGTCGTGGATCAGCACGGTCACCCCGTCGATCGCGGCGAGCTCCTTCTCCACGGCCGGGAGGTCGTCGCGGTGCCGTACGGACGCGATCGGCGCGAGCCGGACGCCCCGATAGGTCTCCGGCTCCGGCGTGGTGACCACGACCCGGCGCACCCCCTCGGCCGCCAGCCACCGCGTCAGCGCCGGGACGTCGAGGCGGCCCTCGGCGCGCTGCCCGCCGGTCATCGCCACGGCGTCGTTGTAGAGCAGCTTGTACGTCATCGAGACGCCGGCCGCGACGGCGGCGCGTACGGCCAGCGAGCCGGAGTGGTGGAAGGTGCCGTCACCGAGGTTCTGGGTGAAGTGGCCGTCGGAGGTGAAGGGGGCCAGGCCGAACCACTGGGCGCCCTCGCCCCCCATCTGCGTCATGCCGACCTGCCTGCCACGTCCGTTCCCGTCCAAGGCGATCATGGCATGGCAGCCGATGCCCGCACCCACCAATGTGTCGTCGGAGGCGCGAGTGGAGGCGTTGTGCGGGCAGCCCGAGCAGAAGTACGGCGTGCGGGCGGCGACCAGTGGGAGCATGCGGCGCTTCCCCCGGCCGGAAGACGGGGCGGGCGACAGGATGGCCGCCTGCCGGGGAAGGCGGTCCGGGCCGAGGCAGGTGGCGAGCGCCCCGGCCACGTCCTCGGCGCCGAGCGTGCCGCGCGCCGTCAGCAGTTCGCGGCCGATGACGTCGGGGCGCTGCCCGGTGCCGTACAGCGCCTGCTTGAGGTGCCCCTCCAGGAACGGCACCTTGTCCTCCACCACGAGCACCCGGTCGAGCCCGGCGGTCATCGCGGCGAGGTCGTCGTACACGAGCGGGAACGGCATGGCGAGCCGGATGAGCCGCAGGCCGAGATGGTCCATCGCCTCCTCGTCCAGGCCGAGGTCGGCCAGGGCGCGCAGGACCACGGCGTAGGAGGTGCCGGACGCGAGCACGCCCGTCGTGGCCCGCGGCGCGTCGTGGGTGATCCGGTTGAGGCCGTGCGCGCGGGCGTACTCGCGGGCCAGGCCGAGCCTGCGGGTGAGCATGTCGTGCTCGGCGTCGAGCGAGGCGGGGCCGACCAGGGTGGGCGGCGCCCCCCGGCCGGCGCGGTCCGGCATCGGGATGCCCTCGCCCAGCGGACCGAGGTCGACGGTGGCGGAGGCGTCGGCGACGTCGGCGACGATCTTCAGGCCGGCCCACAGCCCGGTGGCCCGCGACAGCGCCACCGCGTGCAGCCCGAGCTCGACGACCTCCGCCACGGAGCCGGGGGCGAGCAGCGGCATCGACAGGCTCTGGCACATGGGCTCGCAGGAGCTGGGCACGGTCGACGACTTGCTGCCCGGGTCGTCGCCGATCCAGGCCACCGCCCCGCCGAGCGGCGCGGTGCCGGCGACGTTGCCGTGCCGGATCGCGTCGGCGGCCCGGTCGAGGCCCGGGTTCTTGCCGTACCAGAACCCGGTCACCCCCTCGTGCCGGCGGCCCGGGACCTGGGAGAGAAGCTGGGTGCCCGCGACCGCCGTGGCCGCGAGCTCCTCGTTGAGGCCGGGCCGGGCCACCACGCCCGCCTCCTTGAGGAACCGCGCGGCCCTCGCCATCTCCAGGTCGACGCCGCCCAGCGGCGAGCCGGGATATCCGGAGACGAAGACCCGTGTGTCCAGGCCACGCGCGGCGTCGAGGCGGCGCTGCTCCAGGGTCAGCCGGACGAGGGCCTGGACGCCCGAGATCAGCACGGTGCCGTGCTCGGCCGCGTACTTGTCGTCGAGCGAGACGGGAGGCGAGGACACGCGAACCTCCTGAGGGTCGGGGGTGACCCACAGCACACCAACGCCACCGCGTACGCGCAAGCATCGCGCGAGAAGAGGCCGACAAGACGCAAAAAGATGGAGGAGTCCGGCTTGGACACTAATGTTCTTTGCGTCCGATACCTGTTGAAGAGGGAGCATGCCCATGGCGGAGATCGACGACATCGACCATCGGCTGCTGCGCCTGTTGCGCGAGGACGGGCGCAGGACCTTCTCCGAGATGGCCGCCGAGATCGGCCTGTCGGTGGCGGCCGTCAAGCGGCGGGTCGACCGCCTGCGCGAGATCGGCGTCATCACGGGCTTCACCGTGCGCATCGACTACGCCAAGCTCGGCTGGGGCATCGAGGCGTTCACCGAACTGCGCTATCCCGGCACGACCCCGGTCGGCAAGATCGTCCGTACCGCCACGGACGTGCCGGAGGTGCAGGAGGTGTTCACCATCGCCGGCGACCCGGACGCGCTCATCCACGTCCGCGTCCGCGACCTCGGCCACCTCCAGCAGGTCATCGACCGGCTGCGCCGCGCCGGCGACGTGACCGGCACCAAGACCCTGCTCGTGCTCGGCTCGTGGACCCGCGACATCGGGCCGGTCGACGACCTCAGTCGTCGCCCTCCCGCGCGCTGAGGCCGGTGGCGTTCAGGAAGTCGACCAGCGGGCCGTCGGCGAGCCTGCCGGCCTGGTACGCCTGTCGCAGCTTGACGAGCAGGTCGCGGACGCGCCGCCCGGCCTTGTCGCCCCTGCCATGGCCCCTGGACATGTCCCTGGCCGTCTTCCTGACCGCCTCGTGGGCTTCGCGGGCCAGCTTCGGCTCGATGCCGCCCCGGCTCTCCTGCTCCTGGACGGCGTGGTCGAAGGCGGCCAGCCACTCCTGGTAGCTCCGGTAGACGCGGCGCGCGGACGGCGTGGGAGACGGCTTCGGAGACGGCCTGGGGGACGGTGTCCTGGACAGCCGGGGCGTGGCGCTGGGCGAGACCTTCCTCGCCGGGGTGGGTGACGTCGCGGCGCGGGTGGCCGTCGGCGACTGGGCCGCGACCGCGGGATCGGCCTGCCCGCCGCCGTCGGACAGCGCCGCCACGCCGATCGTGACCGCGGCGAGGCCCGCCACCGCCGCGCCGAGACGGATGAGCGTGCGCCGCTCGGGCGACGACCCCGCGGTACGGCGCGCCGGGACGACGGGCGGCGGGGCGTCGAGCAGCGCGGTGTCGCCCGCACGCGCGCCGCCCGCGTACGGCGCCTGCGGCGGGGGCTGCGCATGCATTCCGCCCTCCCGCGCCGGCGTCGCCGCCGAGGGGGTGACGGCCGCCAGGATCCGGCGCACGACCTCCGCGTCGGCTGGCCGGGCGGCGGGGTCCTTGGCCAGCAACGCCATGATCAGGCGCTCCAGCTCGGCGGGGATGTCGGGGCGGTGCCGGGTGGGCGGCACCGGGGCCTGGTGGATGTGCTGATACACCAGCTCCGGCGCCGACCCGGTGAACGGCGGGTGCCCGCACAGCAGCTCGTAGCAGACGCACCCCAGCGCGTAGAGATCGCAGGCGGACCCGCCGCCCCTGCCGTCGATCTGCTCAGGAGCCAGGTAGGCGGCGGTGCCGACGACGGTGCCCACCATGGTGAGCCGCGCCGCCTCGGTCGCCACCTGGGCGACGCCGAAGTCGACCACCTTGAGCACGCCGCTCGCGGTGAGGTGCAGGTTGGCGGGTTTGACGTCCCGGTGCACGACTCCCGCGCGGTGCGCGGCGTCCAGGCCCGCGGCGGCCTGGCTCATGAGATCGCACGTCTCCGCCACGCCGTACCGGCCCCGGTCCAGCAGCTCCGCGGCCAGGCTGCGGCCGGTGAGCAGCTCCATCACCAGGTAGGGCCGCGCGTCCTGCTCGCCCACGTCGAGCACCGTGACCACGTTGGGATGGACGACGCGGGCGGAGGCGCGGGCCTCGCGGGCGAAGCGCTCCCGCGAGGCGACCCCGGCGACCTGCGGCGTGAGGATCTTCACCGCCACGGGGCGGTGCGCCCGCAGGTCCCGACCCCGCCAGACCTCGCCCATCCCGCCCTGGCCGATCAGCTCCTCCAGCTCGTAACGACCGCCGAGCGTGGACGGCACCACGTCCCGCACCTCCTCATGGCCACTCGCGTCCCGTTGATCGGGAGCCAACCTATCCTCTCGGACAGGCCGAGCGAGAACGGCCGGATCGGCAGGATCGGGAACGCCTACCGGGCGGGCGGGGCGGGGCGGGCCCGGAGGCCGTCGAGAGCCATGCCCAGCACCCGCTCGCGCTGGTCGTCGTCGACGAACCCGCCCCCGGTGATGCCGGAGATCATCCGCAGGACGTCGTCGAAGGTCACGTCGCCGCGGACCTCCCCGACCTCCCTCGCCCGGTCGAACAGCGGCTCCCCCGCCTCGTACATCGCGGCCCGGCTGGAGCGCATCATCTCCGAGTCGCGGTTGAGCGCCTCGTAGATGGCCCGCTTGGTGGCCGCGTAGTCCACGAACCGGCGCAGCCAGGCGGCCAGCGCCTCCCACGGCGGCAGGTCCGCGACCTGCCCCGCGGCACTGCACAGCTCGTCGATCTCGTCCAGGTACACGCTGTCGAACAGGTCCTGCCGCGTGGGGAAGTTGCGGTACAGCGTGCCGATGCCGACCCCGGCGCGCCGGGCGATGTCCTCCAGCGAGGCCTGCGTGCCGTCTTCGGCGAACGCCTCGCGCGCCGCGGCGAGCAGCGCGTCGAAGTTACGCCGCGCGTCGGCGCGCTGGGGGCGCCGCACCCTCGTCCGGGGGCCTTCGGCCGCCTTCTCGTTCACCGGGATCCTCCCGAGGTTGTACCGGAGGCATACCTCCGCTAATGTGGAGGCACGCCTCGACTTTAGCAGGCGGGCATTCGCGTTCGCGTCTTCCCTGTCAACGCCGCCCAGTTCATCGTCTTTGTTTCGTCTTGTTACGCGCCGTCCCCGTGGCCGGGGAGCGGCGTCACCGGCGCGCCTCGTCGCGCGGGTTCCTCCTGTCGAAGGATGTCGATGTCACGCACCACCTCGCCGCAACGGCTGATCTTCCTCGCGCTGGCAGCCGCCACGGCCTCGTTCTCCATGCTGCAGTCCCTGGTCAGCCCGGTGCTGTCCACCATCCAGCACGACCTGCACACCGGTCAGAGCACGGTGACCTGGGTGCTCACCGCCTGGCTGCTGTCCGCGTCCGTCGCCACGCCCCTCATGGGCCGCATCGCCGACATGATCGGCAAGGAGCGCACGCTGCTCGTCGCGCTGGCCGCCATCGCCCTCGGGTGCCTGGTGGCGGCGCTCGCCCCCAACGTCGGGGTGCTGATCGCCGGGCGGGTCGTGCAGGGGCTCGGCGGAGCCGTGTTCCCCGTCTCGTTCGGGATCGTCCGCGACGAGTTCCCCGCCACCCGGGTCCCCTCGATCGTCGGCGTCCTGTCCGCCGTCATCGCCGCCGGCGGCGGCGTCGGCATCGTGCTCGCGGGCCCGATCGTCGAGGCCCTGGGCTGGCGGTGGCTCTTCTGGATCCCAGCGATCATCGTCGTCGCCACCGCGTTCCTGGCGTACCGGTACGTCCCCGAATCCCCGGTGCGCACGCCCGGCCGGGTCAACTGGGTCGCCGCCGCACTGCTGTCCGGATGGCTGGTGGCGCTGCTGGTCCCGCTCAGCATGGCGCCCTCCCGGGGGTGGGACTCGGCCGCCGTGATCGCGCCGCTCGCCGCCGCCGTGGTGCTGTTCGCCGCATGGATCACGGTCGAGCTGCGCTCGCGCGACCCGCTGATCGACATGCGCATGATGCGGCTTCCGGCCGTGTGGACGACCAACCTGGTCGCGCTGCTCTTCGGCGCGGGCATGTTCGCCTCGTACGCGTTCCTGCCGCTGTTCGTGCAGATGCCGGCGGCCGTGACGGGCTACGGCTTCGGATCGAGCGTGACCGGGGCCGGGCTGCTGATGCTGCCGATGCTCGTCACGATGGCCGTCGCGGGCACCGTCAGCGGACCGCTCGCCCGCGTCGCCGGTGTCAAGGCCCAGCTCGTCTGGGGCTGCGCGCTCGCCGCGCTGTCGTGCGCCTGCTTCGCCGCCTACCACGACCGGCCGTGGCAGCTCGCCGCCGCCACGGCGGTGTTCGGGCTCGGTCTCGGCCTGGCCTACGCCTCGATGACCAACCTCATCGTGCAGAGCGTGCCGCCCCGGCAGACCGCCGTCGCCGGAGGCATGAACACCAACATCCGCACCATCGGCGGGTCCGTCGGCACCGCCGCCGTCAGCGCCATCGTCACCGGCCGCCTGCGCGCCGACGGCCTGCCGTACGAGTCGGGCTTCACCACCGCCTTCCTGGTACTGGCCGTGACCCTGGCGGCCACCGTCGCCGTGGCGCTGCTGGTCCCGGGGGCGCGCCGCCGTACGGCGCCCGCCGCCGAGGCGGCCGAGCGGGTCCCGGCGGGCGCGGCGCGCTGAGACCACCGAATTGGGACCACCGAATTGGGACCACCGAAAGGAGACACACATCATGCGGAGGACATGGCTCATCACCGGCGCGTCCCGGGGCCTGGGACGTGCGCTGGCCCGGGAGGTGCTCGAACGCGGCGACCGCCTCGTGGCCACCGCCCGCCGGCCGGAACGGCTGGACGACCTCGTCCGGGCCCACGGCGACCGGGCGCGCGCCGTCGCACTGGACGTCACCGACGCCGCCGCGGCGCAGCGGGCCGTACGGCTGGCCGTCGAGGAGTTCGGCTCGCTGGACGTTCTCGTGAACAACGCGGGCTACGCCGATTCCGCGCCCATCGAGGAGACCTCCGACGAGGACTTCCGGGCGCAGTTCGAGACCAACCTGTTCGGCGTCGTCACCATGACCAGGGCCGCGCTGCCGGTGATGCGCGCGCGGCGGTCCGGTCACATCCTGCAGATCGGCTCCGTGGGCGGCCGGGTCGGGGGCACGCCGGGGCTCGGCGCCTACCAGGCGGCCAAGTTCGCCGTGGAGGGGTTCTCGGAGGTGCTGAACAGCGAGGTCCGGCCGCTGGGGATCACCGTGGTCATCGTCGAGCCCGGCGGGTTCCGTACGGACTGGGGCGGCTCGTCGATGCGCATCCCGCCGGTGGGGGCGGACTACGAGCAGACCGTCGGCCGGATCAACGCCTACCGGCGAACGGTGGACGGCGCCCAGCCGGGCGACCCCCGGCGCGCGGCCAGGGTGATCGCCGGGCTGGTCGAGCTGGACGAGCCGCCGCTGCGGCTGCTGCTCGGCTCCGACGCGCTGCGCATGGCCGAGCAGGCGTCCCGCTCCCGCCCGGCCGAGGCGGAGCGGTGGGCCGCCGTCAGCCGTTCGACGGACTTCGACGGCGTCGTGGGACTGACCGAGGAGCCGGTCGCCCGCCTCCTCGCGCACGGCGCGCGGTGACGGCCCGCGGAGGGCCGGCCGGGTCAGGCGCGCAGCTCGGGGAACTGGTCGTCGCGCCACTCCTCGGACAGCCGGGTACCGGCCGCCGCGGCGTCGGTCTCCCTGGCCCGCAGCTCGACCCGCCGGATCTTCCCCGAGATGGTCTTGGGCAGCTCGGCGAACTCGATCCGGCGCACCCGCTGGTAGGGCGCGAGCCTCTCGCGGGCGTGCCGCAGGATGGCCGCGGCGGTCTCCCGGTTCGGCTCCCAGCCCGCGGCCGGCACCACGTACGCCTTGGGCACGGCGAGGCGGATCGGGTCGGGGGCGGGCACGACCGCCGCCTCGGCCACGGCGGGGTGCTCGATGAGCACGCTCTCCAGCTCGAACGGCGAGATCTTGTAGTCGGACGCCTTGAACACGTCGTCGGTGCGTCCCACGAAGGTGATCGAGCCGTCGGCGTCCCGGACCGCGACGTCGCCTGTGTGGTAGAGGCCCCCGGACATGGCCCCCTCGTCGCCGTCCAGATATCCGGTCATCAGGTTGACCGGGCGGGCGGCGAGGTCGAGGCAGATCTCGCCCTCGTCCGCCGGTCGGCCGGTCACGGGATCGACGACGACGACCGGGACGCCGGGAAGGGGGCGGCCCATCGAGCCGGCCTTCACGGGCGCGCCGGGCGTGTTGGCGATCAGCGCGGTCGTCTCGGTCTGGCCGTACCCGTCGCGGACGGTGAGCCCCCACGCCCGCTCCACCTGGGCGATGACCTCGGGGTTCAGCGGCTCCCCGGCGGCGAGTGCCTCGCGCAGGCTACCCGGCCCGCCCCCGAGGTCGGCCTGGATGAGCATCCGCCAGACCGTGGGCGGCGCGCAGAACGTGGTGACCCCGGCGCGCCGGATCTGCCCGAGCAGGGCGGCGGCGTCGAAGCGGGAGTAGTTGTGCACGAACACCGTCGCCTCGGCGTTCCAGGGCGCGAAGAAACAGCTCCAGGCGTGCTTGGCCCAGCCGGGCGAGCTGATGTTGAGGTGCACGTCGCCCGGCCGCACGCCGATGAAGTACATCGTCGTCAGGTGCCCCACCGGATAGGAAACCTGGGTGTGCCGCACGAGCTTCGGCCTGCTCGTCGTCCCCGAGGTGAAGTACAGCAGAAGCGGGTCGCCGGGGGAGGTCCGGGCCTCGAACGGCTCCGGCTCCGGTGTCGCGTAGGCGTCGCCGTACCGGAGCCACCCGCTCGCCTCGCCCACGCAGACGCGGCCGTAATCTCCCGGCACGCCGTCGAACTTGTGCGTGTCGGCCGCGTTGGCGATGACGTGCCGGACACGTCCCCGCGCTACGCGGTCGGCGAGGTCCGCCGCGCCCAGGGCGGTGGTCGCCGGCATGATCACCGCGCCGAGTTTCATCACGGCCAGCATCGACTCCCACAGCTCGACCTGGTTGCCGAGCATCAGCAGCACGTGGTCGCCCTTGCCGACCCCCTGGGCGGCCAGCCAGGCCGCCACCTGATCGGAGCGGCGGGCCATCTCGTCGAAGGAGTAGCGCCGCTCGGAGCCGTCCTCCTCCACGATCCACAGCGCCGTACGGGCGTTTCCCCGGGCGATCGCGTCGAACCAGTCCGTGGCCCAGTTGAACCTCTCGCCGAAGGCCGGCCAGGCGAACTCGCGTGCCGCCCGCTCGGGCTCCTCCCTTAAGGAGAGCAGCAGGTCGCGGGCTTCCCGGAAGACATGGGTGCTGGTCGTCTCGCTCACGGTGACTCCTTCGTCGCGCAGGCCACGGAGGTCAACGTACGACCGTCCCTCGCGCCGTGTCACCCCCGAAGATCCACCAACAGGGAGTCGGCGACGCCCTCCTCGTAGACCGCGATCCCATGCTCACGCATCGCGTCCGCGAGGGCGGGATCCCAGGGCGTGGGCACCGGCCGTTCGGTAAGCCGGAGGTGCTCGTCGCCCTCGGGGAGGTCGCCGAGGTTCGCAAGACCGGCGAGATAGTCGGCGGCGGTCATCCGCCAGGGCTCCGCGCCATGGCGCCGTGCGACGGCATTGGCCATGTCCACTCCCGGCCAGTCGAAGTCGCCGTGGTAACGCAGGCGGGCCCCGCCGCGTACGGCGATCGCCGCCAGCCGGTGGAAGGCCGCCGAGGGGCGTCCCTCGGTGCAAACCAGGGGCGGGCATTCCGGTCCCAGCTCGGCGGCCGCGCGCCGCAGGACGGCCGGATTCTCGGAGACGTGGACCACCGGGGCGCGCAGGGCGATGGAGAAGGTGTTCAGCTGGTGGAGCGTGACCTGGAACGGCGTGCCGAAGCGGGCGGCGCCGGTCAGCCACTCCCCCAGCCCCTCGCCCTCCGCCGGCAGGTTCAGGACGAGGATCCGGCTGGCGAGGTCGTCGACGACCACCTCGTAGCGGTCCCACAGATCGCGGCGCTCCTCAGCCGTGCTCGGAAGCGGAACGCCCTGGCGGATCGCGAGCGCCCGCAGAACCAGGGTGGACAGGGTGGTCCGATGGTTGAGGGCCTTGGGATCGTCGGCGACCTCGGCGGCCAGCCCGGCGAGGGTGACGGGAGCGCTGCCCTCGGGACGGGCCTCCAGGAACTCCAGAACTCGGACGGCCTGCGCGAGCACGCCGACGGTCTCCGGCCGCGCGATGAGCCTACCCACCGTGCCGTTACGACTCACCGCACCCAGCCAGGTGCGGAACCACTCGGCGCTCTCGTACAGCGGGCTCTCCTCGGCAGGCCGCAGGGCCGCACGCCTGGTGGCGAGGCTGCGGGCGGCCTCGGCGGGACGGTTCGCCAGTGGGCGGCCGTCGAGGGCCTCCAGCAGTTCGGCGAGGGTGAGCCCGGTGCCGGCGTATACGACTGCGTCGAGTTCGCGCAGCGTCACGGAGGCACGCCCGACACCGAGATCGCGATGGCGGCCGGTGATGCCGATGATCGCATTGCGTTCCGCCTCGTCGGGCTTGCCGACTCCGACCGATCCGTCCAGGCTGCCGCCGTTGCTTTCCAGGCGGCGCCGCGCGGCGCGGAGCAGGCGCTGGTATTCCGCTCCCCGGTAGCGCTTCACCGCCTCCGAGGCCGAGGTCATATCGCGGCCTCCACGTCGTCGGGCTCCTCGTCGCCGTCGGCGGCGAGGAGGGTGCCTTCGGTGAGAGCGGGGGCGCGGCGGCTCGGGCGGAAGCCGAGCAACGTCTCGGCCAGTTCCTCGTTGCCGGAGAAACCGGCGTCGGCGTCGATGGTCTGGGCGCCGTCCCAGAGCATCAGCATCGCCGACACCGCGTGCGCGCTCTTGTCGTGGTGCATGTCGTAGTGCGCGGCCATCGGCACGGTGTCGAAGTGGATCCACAGGTCGTGGCCGGTCATGAGCAGGTCGAGGCCGAACTTCACGGTCAGGCCCAGCAGCTCGGGCTTGTATCGGTCGTCGATGCCGGCGAACGCCTCGTCCAGCGCGATCGCGCGCGGGCACGTGGGCTTGGCGGACGAGTAGAGGGCGTTGGCCGCGGCGAAGAGCGGGAGGTGGATGGCCGCCGACTTCTCCCCGCCGGACATCTCCTCGTGCTTGGCCCGGGTGAGCTTCACCTCCTTCTCCCCCGGCACGGCGAGCACCAGCTCGAAGCCGTACCAGGTGCGGTAGTCGAGCACGTCGGCCAGGGCCTGCTTGTAGGTGGCACGCGGATGGGCGGCCCGGTAGTCGCGGATCATCTCCCGCAGCAGGCCGCGCAGCTCGGCCAGCCCGGCCGCGCCGAGCCCCTGCGCGTCCCGGTCGAGGAGCCGCGAGACACCGATCTGCCGGTCGTTCAGCCGGTCGGAACGGCCCCATCGGATGCCGATCCTGGTGCCGGACGACATGGGCCGTGACCGAGTGTCGTCGTTCATTCCGCGCACCAGGTCGCGTGCGGTGCGGACCCGGTCGTGCACCTGCTGGGCGAGCGCGGTCAGCAACTCGTCCTCCAGCACCGTCCGCTCCCGCTCCTCGAGCAGCATCCCCTGCTCCTGCACGCGGTCGGCGACCCGCCGGGCGAACGCGGCGACCGGATTGCGGCCGCCCTCGTCGCTGACGTAGACCATGACGACGCCGGTGGGGTCGTGCTCCAGGCGGTAGTCCTCCGCGCAGCCGTCGAGCGCGTCCTGGAAGGTCCGCAGCGAGGCCGACAACCGGCTCGCGGCGTTCTTGAGCGCGCTCTCCCCGGGCACGCGGATGTCCGCCATCTCCGCGGCGAAGGCGTCCAGCAGCGCGGCCACGTCTCCCGGCAGCACCCGGCCGACCAGGGCTGCGGGATCCGGCGGCGGTCCACTGGAGTGGGCGGACAGCTCCGCCGCCACCGACGCGGCCGCCTCCGCCGGTTCGGGCCAGCCGACGTGGGCGGGCCACGGCGCCGTGGCGGTGACGCCGAGCAGCGGGCGCAGCTCCAGGTGCGCGTACGGCCCGAAGGCCGCGACATGCTCGAAGAGGTGCCCGAGCGCCTGGCCGAGGGATGCCTGGCCGTGTTTGAGGTCGTTCTGGGCGACGATCAGCGTCTCGTTCTCCCGCGCCGCCGTGGCGGCATGCTCCTCGCACCGCCCGCGGACCTCGGCGAGGCGGCGCTCGGCCTCGCCGATCTGGGCGAGCACCTCGCGCAGCGGCGCGTCCAGGGCCTCCTCGCCCGCCCTGAGCTCCTCGGCGTCGGCCCGATGCTCCCGCTCCTTGTCCTCCAGAGCGCGGGAGTCCGCGTCGTGCCGCTCGCGCTGCCGGGCGATCGCGGCCTGGCGGGACGCCAGGTCCCGCTCCTCGGACGCGGCCCGCTCGCGGCCGTCGTGCAGCCGCTGCGCCGTCGTGAGGAAGTCGTCGACGGCCCGCGCGACCGCGTCGACCTCCAGTTCCGCGACGGGCATGCTCCGTTCCGCCGCGACCTGCCGCAGCCGCCGGCGCGCCGCGTCGACCTGGGCCACCGCGGCGTCGAGGTCGCGGCGGCGGTCCGCGAGCGCCGACCGCGCCTGGGCCAGCAGCGCGGACTCCTGCGACACGCGGGTGACGGCTTCGACGACCGCCGTGGCGGGCGGGAGCTCCCGCCGGGCCCGGGCGAAGTCGTCCAGGCGGCGGTTCGCGCGCGCCAGGTCGCGCTCGGCGTCCTCGTGCGCCCGGCTCGTCTCGCCGATCATCTCGTCATACTCGGCGAGCCTGGCCGCGCGGCGGTTGGCCCGGTTCGTGGCGCCGATGTACTCGGGCGACGGCTTGGGCCTGGCGCCGAGGAGGAGGCCGAGACCGAACTGGGCCCGGCCGGTCACGATCGGCACCGGTCCGGCCTGTTGGTCCCGGTTGGGCGTGACCGTGTCGGCGACCGCGACCGACCGCAGCACGTCCGCGACGACCGCCGCCGGCACCAGGTCCTGCTCCTCCGGCACGAGGACGTCGGCGAGCGTACGGCCGGACGGGCGGCTCTTCTCGGGGAGCGGGAGCAGGTAGCCGTCGGATTCCAGGACGGCGACGGCGTCGAGGGTGTGCCGTGCCTCCGGGTGCACCCAGGCGGTCAGCAGTCCCGCGCCGTAGAGAGCGCCTTCGAGGCCGGCGGCCTCCTTCTCCTCGAGGCCGTCGGCGAACCGGACGAGCCGCCACAGGGGCGCCCCTGGGCGTCCGTCGCGGTCCGCCGTCCGGCGGTCGTCGTGCGGCGGCGCCTCGTCGCGTTCCGCCGCGATCTCCTCCCGCTCGCGGCGCAGGCGGACGAGGTCGGCGGCGAGGTCGCGCACCCGGGCGGACAGGCGTTCGGCGGACCTGGCCGCCTCCGTCCGCCGTTCCTCGGTTCGCACGCTGTAGACCTCGGCCAGGGACGGCGCCCCGGCGTCGCCGGCGTGGGCGAGGGCCTCCGCCAGCGCCTCCACGTCGGCGGGCCCGGCCACCGTCACGTCGTCCTCCGGGAGCGCGCCCTGCGAACGCTCGTCTCCAGGGGGCTCCGGCGAGCGGGCCCAGCGGCCTGCCCAGGCGTCGAGCGCCTCCCCCGCGAGGCGGCGCGCCGTCGCCAGCGCGGCGTCGGCGGCCTCGCACCGCGATTCCCGTTCCCCGACGTCCTTGTCCGCCTTGTCCCGGTCGGTCTCCGCCCGCAGGCGGTCCCGCTCCGCCCCTGACACCCGGGCGATCTCGTCGCGGACCTTCGCGACGTCGTCCCGGCGGGCGGTGGCGCGTGCCCCCGCCGTCGTGAGCAGGTCGTCCCCCGTGTCGGCCGGGCCGTCTCCGTCGTGGGAGACGCCGGCCCGCTCCGCCGCGTCGGCGAGGTCGGTGGCGTGACGGACGATCGCCGCCCGTGCGCCCTCCAGCCGCTCCGCGAGTTCGCCCGCCTCGCCTTCCAGGGCGGCCAGGTGCTCGGCGCCGTCCGCCAGCCGGGCACGCTCCCGTTCGATCTCCTCGCCCGTCTTGGCGATCTGACGGCGGCGCAGTTCCAGCTCGCCCCGCGCGCGGTAGGCGTCGTCCGCGCGCAACGCGGTGAGACGGCGCTCCAGCCCTTCCCGCTCGGCCTCGGCCGCGGTGGCTGCCGCCGAGGCGGCCTCGCGTGCGGCCGCGGCCCTCTTCCTCGCCTCCTCGGCCCGAACGAGCGTGCGGGCGTGCTCCACCGCGCCGTCCATCTCGGTGTTGACGCGGGCGAGCCGGGCCTTCGCATGAGTGCGCAGGTACGCGACGTAGTCGGTCAGGAACGCGCGTACGGCCGCGTCGGCGACGGCGAAGTCGTCGAACTGCTTCTGGACCGCCGCCAGGTTCTCGAAGTCGCGGGCCGCCTGGTCGACGAGCTCCTCGTCGATGGGGCTCAGACCCGAGGTGAGGGTGGCCGAGACCTTGTCGGGGTCGAGGTCCTTGGCCAGCAGCGGGCGGCGCAGCGCCAGCAGCAGGTCGAGGAGCTGGGTGTAACGCTCCCTGCCCAGCCCGAACAGCCGGGCGTCCACCGCGTCCCGGTAGTGCGTGGCGGTCTCGCTGTGGGCGTCCGCGCCGAGGACGGCCTTGAGCTGCCGCTCGGTGAGCGGCCGGGAGTCGGGCGCCAGCAGCCCGAAGTCGACGCCGAGGCGCTTGTCGGTGACGAAGAACGAGGTCCGCACCCCGTCCCTGTGCCGGTGCGCGCGGATGCCGATGATGAGGGTGACGGTCTCGTCGGTCTCGTCGGGCTCCCCTCCTATCTCCCGCCGGGCGAACTCCATCCACACGTAGCCGTACTCGGCCTCCTGCCCCCGGTAGAGCAGGTTGGACTTCATCGTGCGGTTCTCGCCGCTGAACGGGTCGAGCCGCCGCGCGTCGGCCACGCCGTCGAGGATGAACGGGAAGAGCACCTCCAGCGCCTTGGTCTTGCCCGAGCCGTTGTGCCCGCGCAGGACCAGGCGCCCGTCGGCGAAGACGAACTCCTCGTCCACGTAGTCCCAGACGTTGATCACACCGGCTCTGGTGGGCTGGAACCGGTCGGGCGGCGGCGTCATCGCTCCTCCTCCTGCGTGGACGAAACCTCCTGCATGGGCGAACCCTTCTGTGCCGACGGCTCCGGCAGCGCCACCAGCGACAACTGGCCGCCCGAGGTCCTGGTGGGCAGGGCGGCCCGGATGTTGCGATATCGCAGCGCGGCGGGCAGGACGAGCACGCCGCCGGGCACCGGCCTGAGCAGCATCAGGTCCGCGAGGAAGCCGACGACGGCGTCGAGCAGCCCCAGGGGGTCCTGCTGCCAGGTGGTGGTGAACGAGGCCGCCCCGAACTCGTCGTACAACTCGGTCGTCATCGCCTCGAGGCGGCTGCGCTCCACGAACGGCGCATCGGCGGGCGCGGGCCGGTCGTCGGGGGACGGCGGCTCGGCCTCGGAGGGGGACCAGGCGAGCTCGGCGACGATTCCGTCGCGGGGCAGTCCCGCGTCCATCCGTGCCACGAGGTCGGCCTGGTCGTCGGCGAGCGCGGGCACGGGCAGCGGCTCCGGCACGTGCTCGGGATCCTCCAGCAGGTCGGCGACCTTCGCCAGCAGGAGCCCGGCCGCCCGGCTCACCGCGTTGCCCCGGCCCGGGAACGGCCGGTCGGTGAAGACGCCTCCCGGATCGGCGAGCATGACGCCCTCCGCGCGCCGTTCCAGGACCAGGCCGGTGAACCGCACGAGGTCCTCGGCGAGACCCGGGGCGCGCAGCGCGTCGGCCACCTCGGGCTCGACGTCCGCGTAGTACACCACGGGGAACTCGACGAGCAGCCGCCGCGCCGTGCGGGCGGGGTTCGAGTGCGGCGGCTCGTGCACCAGGCCGGCCGCGCTGGTGAGGTGCTGGACGGGCCGGGCCGGCTTGAACAGCACCGCGCAGATGTCGTGGTCGATGTCGTACAGCGCGTCGCCGCGTTCGATGTCACGCGCCCACCACTCCAGGCTGCCGTCGGACAGCCGGAGCGCGCCGCGGTCCACCAGCCAGCCCAGCACGTCGACGATGGCGGCCTTGTGCGACCCGATCGCGGGGTCGAAGCCGAGACCGTCGATGGAGTTGGCCAGCGGCGTGAAGATCCGCACCAGGTCCGCCAGGCTGATCTCGATGCGGGAGCGCTGGAACGACCCGAGGACCAGGCACAGGTAGGCAAGCCTGCGCCGGTCGAACGGCTTGCCCTTGCGGGAGAAGATCGATCGCTGGGTGTCGTCCAGGACGTCGAGTCGGCGGACCAGCCGTACATGGTGGGTCGTGGCGATCAGCGTGTAACCGAGCAGTTCGCGGAAGTCGCGCGTCATCTCGTCGGCCCAGCGCAGCACCTGGTCGAGCACGCCGGGCCGCGGCCGCTCCTTGGTGATCAGATCGCAGGTCAGCACGCGGCGGACCGCCTGCTGGTAGGAGCCGAGATCGGCGACCGAGACGCCGGCGGCGGCCCGGGCACGAGGAGTCGTCACCTGGAACCCCCTGCCCCCGAGCCTGTCACCGGCGTCCGGCCGGCGAGCTCGACCCGGAACCCGGGCAGGTGGAGCAGTCCCTGCGCGGTGCGCACGGCGCTTCCGGTGTCGCACGGCACGAGCCGGACCATCACGGCGTCGTTGGCGCCGGAGCCTCTCTTCAGACGGCCGGCGACGACCGTTCGTCCCTCCAGCGCCCGCGTCATCAGTTTCAGCAGGATGCGGGTCTCCGACTCGTCGAGCACCCGCCCGTGCGCGCCCAACTCCGTCAGGTGGCCGGCGGCATCGCGCTCGGCCGCGCGTTCCGCGGCCTGCTCGCGGCGCAGCGCCGCCCGGGCGCCGGGGTTGCCGCGCACCGGCACGGGCACGCCCGGGGTGGGCGCCTTACCGCTGCGGAAGAGCGTGACCGACACCTCCACCCCCGGCGCGTCCCACCACGTCGCCCTGGGCGAGATCTGCTCGGTGTCCTCGTGGGCGGCGCCCAGGTGCCGCGCGCTGCGCAGGTTGAACGCCGCGCCCATCAGCGCGTGGGCGGCGCCCTCGTCCGGTGCGTTCCAGACCCACTCGGCCAGATGCCGCAGCTGGGTGGCCCGGTTGACGCCGCCGCGCTGCGCCTCCGAGATCTGCCGCAGCAGCGCGATCACCCCCGACACCGCGATGCGCGTGGCGTTGCGCAGCTCACCGGCGCGGGACTCCTGCGATCCCTGGGGGGCGAACCACGCCCGCAGGGCGGACCAGCGGCGGCGCCAGTCCTCCAGCCGCTCGTGCCGGTCCATGAAGGGCCGCTCGTCCGCCGCCGCCGCGCGGTCGAGCAGGGAGGCCAGGCCGCTCTCCTCGACGTCGCGTACGGCCGTAGCCAGGCGGGGCAGGTAGCGGTCGAGCTCCGCCATGAACTCGGACATGTGCGTCAGCAGGGCGTTCTTGTAGCGCAGGAACGTCTCGGGAGAGGCGTCGGTGGACCGGATGATCTCGCCGAGCGTCACGTGGAAGTGCGCGGAGCGGCGCCCCATGTCCTCCATCACCGAGTCCAGCCGGGACAGCCGGCGGTAGACCTGCTCGCCCTCCCCCGCGCGGTTGGCCGCCGCGAGCGCCTTGAGGTCCTCCAGGATGTCGGAGAAGACCAGCCGCGACAGGTTGGCGTCCTGGATGCGGGCCGCGAGCAGCCCCTCGACCGAGGTGTACGCCCAGTAGCCGAGCTCGCTGAACTGGTAGACCGACTGCCTGTTGCGGTAGCGGACGAGGTTGCCGGCCCGGGACGCGTCGTCGAACCGGTGCACCACCCCGTCCTCGTACAGCGCGTCCAGCCGGTCGCGCAGGTTGCCGTCGAACGTGGGGACCTCGTCGTGGAGCCGGGCCAGCTCGTTCAGGGCCGCCTGCACCTCACCGGCGTCCACCTGGACCTGGTGCACCTCCCGCAGCCGGTCCATCGCCCGCAGGACCCAGAGATAGGCCACATGGTCGTCACGCCTGGTGAAGTTGAACAGCCTGAACCGATCGCTGATCGCCAGCGAGTCGAGGTCCAGCGCCCTGCGGTCCGCCATCCGGTCCCCCGATACATGTCACCCGATCGCGGAGTCCCGCCCACGAGAGGCGGGCGGGGCTCCGCGTGCCGAGAAGACCGTATTGGAGGGCACCGACAGTTGCGACCGGCACCCGTGACCCGCCGCAGCTCTTGCGTGGGTTTGTCAGCTCACCGACAGGGAGTAGCTGTTGGTGCGGAAGTCCATCCCGCCGCTCGACGAGGTGATCTCATAGCCGAACTGGACGTCGCCCAGCGTCACGTCGCCGAACTACTTGTTCGTCCTGAGCCAGTTCAGCACCGCCTTGACGTCCACGGTGCCGGAGGTGGCGTTGCTCCGCCGGACGAACGAGAACACCTGGTTGGAGCCGTTGGAGCCGCGGTACACGTCCCAGCTGTGGCCGCCGACCGACACGCTCGGTCTTCCTCTCCGCCGTAGGTCCCTTCCGGCGCCGCCCGTCGGGCGCCGTCGAATCCGCGGCGTCGAAGCGCTTCGACGCCGCTTCGACGAGCCGAGACCTTCAACGCCGGGAGTGGGGTCACCGTAGGGCCGCGAGCACATCGAGGAAACCCCGGCGTGAAAACTTCTCCGACTCTCCTGGTCAAGCCCGCCCCGGCCCGAGGCGCCCGTGAAACTTCCACGCCCTGGCACCTGGAGGCCCGGGCGTCACCGGAGCCCGTGTGCCTCCGCCCAGGCCGCGACGGCCGCGGCGATCAGCTCCGGATGGTCTTCCGGGGTGTGGTGTCCCGCGACCTCGTCGTACTGCCGGATCTCGAGGCCGGTCATGTTGGCCGCACACCAGTCGATCATGGCCTGGTGCACCATCGTGCCGGGTCCGGGCGCGAAGGCGAGCAGCAGCTTCGGCACCTCCGCGCTGCCGGCCAGCCACTCGTCGTACGCCTCCATGCGTGCCACCACGTCGGCGGGCTCACCGCCCAGCGGCATCGAGCGCGCCCACCGCAGCAGCGGCAGGCGGCTCTCCCGGGTCGGGTACGGCTTGCGGTAGACGGCCAGGTCGCTCTCGTCCATGGGGGCGGCGACCGTGCCCGGCAGTCCCTGTTCGATGAAGGCGTCGTCGTCCAGGATCATCTTCTCCCCGACGCCCTCGGTCTTGATCGCCGCGAACAGCTCCCGGCCGCCTTCGGGGAACTCCTCCCAGGTCATCGGCTTGACGATGGTCTCGGTGAAGGCGATCCCGCGCACCCGGTCCGGGTGACGGGACGCCCAGTCGAAGGCCAGCGCGCCGCCCCAGTCGTGGCCGACGAGGACCGCGTCGTGAAGGTCGAGGGCGTCGAACCAGGCGTCCAGATAGCGGGCGTGATCCGCGAAGGTGTACGCGATGTCGGGCTTGCCGGAATCACCCATGCCGATCAGGTCGGGGGCCAGGCGGCGTCCCTCGCCGATCGCGGGGATGACGTGCCGCCACAGGTGGGACGAGGTGGGGTTGCCGTGTAGGAAGACCATCGGCGCCCCTGAGCCGGTGTCGCGGTAGTGGATGGTGGAGCCGAGAACGTGCTGAACGGGCACGACAGGTCCTTTCAGATGTCGAGCTTCGCGATTCGATCGACCGCGATCTCGATGACGACGCGGCCGGGCGGGTTGGGGGGAACGGCGCCGTAGCGTCCGGCGTGGCGACGGACCGCCACGCCGACGCGGCCCGGGTCGCCGTGAGCGGCTCGGCCGGGAACGTCTCGATCGGACTCACCGGAAGGCGGCGACGTTGCGGCCGGCCCAGTCGGCGAAGGACCGGGGAGCACGGCCGAGGACGCGCTCGACGTCGGGGCTGACCTGCCGCTCGGCGTCCAGCGGCTCCCCCAGGATGGCGAGCGTCCCCTCCACCACCTGCTCGGGCATGAACCGCAGCATCTGCGCCCGAGCCTCCTCCCTGGTCTGCTCGGCGAACCGCACCGGCGCACCCAGCGCGGCGCCGATCGCCGCCGCCCGTTCCCGCGGCGTGGTCTGCGCGGGGCCGGTCAGCTCGTAGACGCGGCCGGCGTGCCCGTCCTCGCGCAGGACGGTCGCGGCGACCTCGGCGATGTCGGCCGGGTCGATGGTCGGCAGGCCGGTGTCGCCGAACGGGGCGGCGGCGGTGCGGCCGCCCCGGATGGACTCCGCCCAGGCGTAGGCGTTGGAGTGGAAGCCACCGGGACGCAGGATCGTCCACTCCAGACCGGATCGGCGCACCGCGTCCTCGAAAGCGGCGGGGTGGCGGTAGAACTCCGGCCTGGTTCCCGCCCCCTGCGAGGACAGCAGGACGACCCGCCCCATCCCGCCGGCCCGCGCGGCGCCGAGGATCGCCTGCGGGTCCTGACCGGCCACGAGCAGGAACAGCGCCTCCGCACCGTCGAAGGCGTCCTTCAGCCCGGTGGGGTCGTCCAGGTCGGCTCGCACGTGCCGTACGCCCTCGGGCAGTTCGGCGGTCCGCCGGGAGACGGCGGTCACCCGCTCACCCGCGGCGGCGAGCAGTGCGACCAGCTGCCTTCCGACGTTCCCGGTGGCACCCGTCACCACGATCATGATTACTCCCTGAGATCTGAGTTAGTTGACTGACCAAGAAGAAGGTAGCGGCTCACGAGCCACTTGTCGACTCCTAGTCAGTCGACCGACTGACAGGCGTGGAGATTGATGGGGTCCAGGGGTCGTACGCCGGTATCAACCGATCGGTGGATGCCGACTCCAGCGCGGCGGGCGATGCCCGGCGAAGGCGCGGCGGGCGATCCTCAGGGGCATGGCGATCATCGAAGTCGACCGGCTGCGGAAGTCCTACGACGGCCGGATCGTGGTGGACGGCGTGTCCTTCAGCGTCGAGGAAGGCGAGATCTTCGGTTTGCTCGGCCCCAACGGGGCGGGCAAGACCACGACCGTCGAGTGCGTCGAGGGGCTGCGCAAACCCGACGCCGGGCGCGTTCGGCTGGCCGGCCTGGACCCGGTAGCCGACCGGGAGCGGGTCACCCCGATACTCGGCGTCCAACTCCAGCACAGCGACCTGCAGGGCAAGCTCACCGTCCGTGAGGTGCTGGAACTCTACAGCGCCTTCTACGCGCACCCCGCGGACTGGCGAGGCCTCATCGAGCGGCTCGACCTGACCGACCGGCTGGGCGTGCGCTTCGAGAAGTTGTCCGGCGGGCAGAAACAGCGCCTCTTCATCGCGCTCGCGCTCATCGGCCGTCCGAAGGTGGTGGTGCTGGACGAGCTGACCACCGGGCTGGACCCGCAGGCGCGGCGCGACACCTGGGAGCTCATCGGCAGCATCCGCGACGAGGGCGTGACCGTCGTCCTCGTCACTCACTTCATGGAGGAAGCGCAGCACCTGTGCGACCGCGTGGCCCTCCTCCGCTCGGGCGCGCTGGCGGCTCTGGACACGCCCGCAGGGCTCATCGAGAGCACGGGGAGCGCCACGGTCATCTCTTTCACTCCCTCTCGGCGGCTGGACGACGGCGATTTGGCCGCGCTGCCCGAGATCCGCTCCGTGCGGCGCTTGGACGGCGGTCGGCTGGTCGTCACCGGGACCGACGAGACCGTCGAGGCACTGATGTCCATGCTCGCACTCAACCGCATCGCCGCAGGCAACCTGCGCGTGGAGAGCGCCTCCCTCGACGACGCCTACCTCGACATCACCGGCAAGGAGTTGTGACATGTCCGCATCCATCGCTGTGCTGAAGGCCGAAGGCCGGCTGTTTCGCCGCGAACCGGGCAGCGTGTTCTGGATCCTCGTCTTCCCCCTCCTGCTCCTGGTGATCCTTGGCCTGGTCCCGTCGTTCCGAGAGGCGGGACCGGCCCCCGGCGGTGTGCGGCCGATCGATCTGTACCTCCCGGTGGCCGTGCTGCTCGGCGTGATCTTGGCTGGGCTGACCTCCCTGCCACCGACCCTTACCGCTTATCGCGAGAAGGGCATCTTGCGCCGCATGTCCACCACGCCGGTACGGCCGGCCGCGCTCCTGGCCGCCCAGGTGATCGTGCACGGTGCCGCCGCGCTGGCCGGGGGGATCGTCATCATCGCCACGGGCCGTCTGCTGTACGGCGTCGCGCTGCCCGCCAATCCGCCCGCCTATGCGCTGACGCTGGTCCTGGTCACGCTTATCGCGCTGGTCAGTGGAGCGCTCATCGCCGCGCTGTCACGCACCGCCAAGGCCTCCACCACCACGGCCACGATCGTCTTCTTCCCGGCGGCGTTCACCGCAGGTGTGTACGTTCCGGCGCAGTCCATGCCGAAGGCTCTGCAACGTGTGGTGGAGTTCACGCCTTTCGGCGCCGCCTCCCAGGCTCTGGACCAGGCCTCCGCCGGAATCTGGCCTGCCCTGCCGCACCTTGCGATCATACTGGTGTGGATCTTCGTACTCGCGGGCGCGTCCATCCGCTGGTTTCGCTGGGAATGACCGGGATGGGGGCGGCCGGATGACGGACGGCGTGTCGGCTGGCTCTGTCGGCGCCGCCCCGCGCCACCTGCCGGACGAGGTGGGCTTACCCAGCGGCGAGCCGACCTCGTCGCCCGATCGGGCGGAGGGCGTCCACTCGTGGCGGCACCGGTTCGCGAGCGCCGGACCGTACATCCTGCTGGGGCTCGGCGCGGTGCTCGCCGCCGCCAGCGCGGAGGCGGTGATGGACATCGGCGAACGATACGTCGCCGCCGTCCTGGCAGTGGCCGCGCTGGCACTCCAGCTGTGGTGGAGCCTCAACGGCCGGCGGCGGGTCGCACGTGGTCCGGCTCACCGTCTCTACTACCTCCTGCGGTGGGCGCTCGGCTTCGCGCTCTCCTGGTGCAACCCGATCTTCGCCGTCTACGCGGTGCTCGGCTATTACGACGCCGGCATGCTGCTGCCCCGCCACCTGGTGCGCCCTGCGCTGTTCGCCACCGCGATCACCATGGCCGGCTCCAACATCGGCGGCCTGCCTCCGGCTGAGGGCATGCACTGGCTGGCGTTCATCGCGCTGCTGGCCCTGCACTCCGGCCTCGCCATCGGGTTCGACCACATCGCGGTCAAGGAGAGCGAGCACGCCGCCGAGCTGCGGAGTGCGAACAACCGCCTGGCCCGAGCACTCCAGGAGAACGCGGGCCTGCACGCCCAGCTCCTTCTCCAAGCCAGGGAGGCCGGCGTCGCCGACGAACGCAGACGGCTGGCCGCCGAGATCCACGACACCCTCGCCCAAGGGCTGACCGGGATCGTCACACAGCTCCAGGCCGCGACCGACAGCACCGATCCCGCGGGCACCCGCGATCACATCGAACGCGCCTCCGTCCTGGCCCGGCACAGCCTCCGGGAGGCGCGCCGTTCGGTTCAGAATCTCAGCCCCGGACAACTGGAACACGACCCCCTGTCCACAGCCCTGGAGAAGATCGTCGCAGCCTGGTCGGCGCAGACCGGTGTCCGGGCCGAGATCACCGTCACCGGAACCATCGAACCACTGCATCACGAGGTCGAGGCCACGTTGCTCCGCATCGCCCAGGAGGCCCTCGCCAACGTCGGCCGGCACGCCGGCGCGCAACGGACCGGAGTCACCCTCTCCTACATGGACGACGAGGTGAGCCTGGACGTCCGCGACGACGGGAACGGCTTCGATCCGCGCGGCCTTCCGCCGCGCGGCGACGGCGGAGGCTTCGGCCTCGGCGGCATGCGGGCCCGCGCCGAGCGGGTCGCCGGGACCATCGCCATCGAGTCGGAGCCGGGGCTCGGCACCGCCCTGTCCGCGCGAGTACCGTTGGTGCGCCATGAGTGACCCCGCCGCGCCCCCCGGTTCATCCCCGCCGCCCATCACCCTGGTCATCGCCGACGACCATCCCGTCGTACGGCACGGCCTGCGCAGCATCTTCGAGGTGTCGTCCGGCTTCGCCGTACTGGGCGAGGCAGCCGACGGGGCCGAGGCGATCGAGCTGGTCACCCGCCTCGACCCCGACGTGGTCCTGATGGACCTGCGCATGCCCGGCGGCGGTGGGGTGGAGGCGATCGCGGAGCTGTCCCGCCGCGGAGCGCGGGCCAGGGTGCTGGTGCTCACCACGTACGACACCGACTCCGACACCCTTCCGGCGATCGAGGCCGGCGCGACCGGTTACCTGCTCAAGGACGCTCCGCGCGATGACCTGTTCGGCGCGGTGCGGGCCGCCGCCGAGGGCCGGACCGTGCTGTCACCGGGCATCGCCGCCCGGCTCGTCTCCCGGGTGCGGGCGCCTGGGAACCACAGCCTGAGCAGCCGCGAGCGCGAGGTGCTTCGCTTGGTCGCCAAGGGCTCCTCCAACCGGGAGATCGCCGCGGCTCTGTTCGTCAGCGAGGCCACCGTCAAGAGCCATCTGACCCATATCTACGGCAAGCTCGGCGCCAAGGACCGCGCCGAGGCCGTCGCCATCGCCTACGACCGGGGCATCCTCGGCTGACCGCTCCGACGGTATGAGAGCCATGTGCGGCACGCAGGTTCGGAAACCGCGCAGGCGTGAGACCCGAATCAATGCCGGGCCGAATCCGGACGTTCACTGTTAGCGCGAACATCATTCCGGCTGAAACTTACACCGCCACAGCCGCATTCTCGGCAGGGAAGGACGCCTCGTCTCACCGGGAGACGGCGACGACCGCACCGGGGCGCCGGGAGCAGGACAGATGGGCGATTCCGGCTCGGTGACCGGTGTTTTCCCAAGCGTTTCACCGCGCGTGCAGGCGGCCGGGCGAGCACGGGGCGCTCCGCGTCGGGTTGGCGGGGCCCTTGACGGCCCGGAAACCGCCGCTGACACTGAGCGGCAACCTTCGGTGAACGACAGTGTGACCGGGGGCGCTCCCGGCCCATTTTTGTTAGCGCTCACATCGTTCACCGCGCCGCCTTCCCGACGAGAGGCACCCGATGGACACCTCCGCACGTCTTCCGGCACGGCCGCGCCGCATCCTCGCCCTGGTGATCCTGGCGCTGCTCGCGATCTGCCCGTCCGTCGTGGCCGCCGGTCCGGCCGGCGCGGCGACCATCGACACGACCGCGTCGTACGTGCTGGTCAACCGCAACAGCGGCAGGGCGCTGGACGTCTACAACATGGCGACGAACGACGGCGCGCCGCTGGTGCAGTGGGCACGCAACGACGGCGCCTGGCAGCAGTGGCAGTTCCTCGACTCCGGCGGCGGCTACTACCGCCTCAGGTCGCGCCACAGCGGCAAGGTCGTCGACATCTCCGGCCGCTCCACGGCCGACGGCGCCGACGTCATCCAGTACACCGACAAGAACGCCACCAACCAGCAGTTCCGGGTCGCCGACACCGACAGCGGCTACGTCAAGCTGATCAACCGCAACAGCGGCAAGGCCCTCGAGGTCTGGGAGTGGTCCACCGCCGACGGCGGCCGCGTCTCCCAGTACGCCGACCTCAACGGCGCCAACCAGCAGTGGCAGCTCGTCAAGGTCACCTCCTATCCCGACCCGGGCTACGTCACCGGCGACGTCACCGTGCACGACCCCGAGGTGGCCAAGAAGCCCGACGGCACCTACCTGCTCGCGCACACGGGCGACAACATCGTGCTCAAGACCTCGACCGACCGGACCACCTGGCGCAACGCGGGCGTGGCGTTCCCCGGCGGGGCCTCCTGGACGCATGCCTACACCAACGGCAGCAACACCCTGTGGGCGCCGGACATCACCTACGTCAACGGCAGGTACTACATGTACTACGCGGCCTCGACCTTCGGCTCCAACCACTCGGGCATCTTCCTGGCCACCAGCACGACCGGGGCATCCGGGTCGTGGACCAACCAGGGCATGGTCATCGAGTCGAACACCTCCGACAACTGGAACGCCATCGACCCCAATCTCGTCGTCGACGACCAGGGCCGCTGGTGGCTCGACTTCGGCTCGTTCTGGTCGGGGATCAAGATGGTCCAGCTCGACCCGGCGACCGGCAAGCGGCTGGACGGCACGATCCGCAGCATCTCAGGCCGGAACGGCGGCGCGATCGAGGCGCCGTTCATCTACCGGCACGGCGGCTACTACTACCAGTTCGTCTCCTTCGACCTGTGCTGCAAGGGCGCGTCGAGCACCTACCGCATCATGGTGGGCCGCTCGACCTCGGTCACAGGGCCGTACGTCGACCGCAACGGGACGGCGATGACCTCGGGAGGCGGCACGCAGATCCTTGCGGGGCACGGGAGCGTCCACGGCCCCGGCCATCAGGCCGTCCTCGCCGACAACGACGGCGACATCCTCTTCTACCACTGGTACGCCGACGACGGCTCCTCGCGTCTCGGCATCAACAAGCTCGGCTGGGACAGCACCGGCTGGCCCTACGTCTACTGAACCCACCCCTCGCCTCGGGGCGTGCCCTTGCCGCCCCCGGGGCGATTCCTGCGGCACGAACACTTGACGTCTCGAATGTTATCGGTAACTCTTCTCTCCATCACCTGAGCCCTCCGGATACCCCGGTGGCATGTGGAGAACGAATGTGACCGATAACATCACCTATGCCCAACCCGTACGGGGCCACCGCCGGGCGGAGCGCCGGCTCGCGGCCCGGGCCCGCGCCGTCGCCGAGGCGTACGCCCTGCTCGCGCCGAGCCTCGCCGGCTTCCTGCTCTTCCTCGTGGCGCCCATCTTCGGCGTGGCGGCACTGAGCCTGTTCGACTGGAACCTGATGGGCGCGCCCTCGTTCGTCGGACTGGACAACTACCGCGAGCTCGCCGCCGACCCAGAGGTCTGGCGGGCCGTGCTCAACACGATCTACTACGTGGTGCTCAACATCCCGGCGCAGACCGTGCTGGCGCTGCTGCTGGCGCTGGCGCTGAACCGGCGGATGCGCGGCGGCAAGGTGCTCCGGGTGGTCTTCGTGCTGCCCTGGATGGCCATGCCGGTGGCACTCGGCACCATCTGGTCCTGGGTGTTCGACCCGAGATACGGCGTGGTCAACCAGGTGCTGGGCATGGTGGGGATCGACGGCCCGAACTGGCTCACCGACCCCGCGTGGGCCATGCCGGTGATCGCCTCGGTGAACGTCTGGCAGTACACGGGCTACACGATGCTGATCCTGCTGGCCGGGCTGCAGGCGATTCCGCACACGCTGTACGAGGCCGCGGCGATCGACGGCACTACGCCGGTGCAGCGGTTCTTCATGATCACACTGCCGCTGCTGCGGCCGTCGCTGTTCTTCGTGCTGGTGACGAACACGATCGGGTCGTTCCAGATCTTCGACACGGTCTTCGTGATGACCCAGGGCGGTCCGGGCGGCGCCACCGACGTGCTGAACTTCCACATCTACCAGCAGGGGTTCCAGCTCTTCCGGTCCGGCTACGCCTCGGCGCTGGCGATGGTGCTGTTCGCGCTGATCCTGCTGGTCACCGCGGCGCAGTTCCTCTATTTCCGCAAGCGCACCGTCTACGACTTCTCGTGATGACCCCGATGAAGAGGACCCGGATGAGAAGAGGACACGGATGAAGAGGATCGCTCTGTATCTCGCGCTCTTCGCGGGCGCCGTGGTCTCGGTCGCGCCGTACCTGATGACGTTGAACTCGGCGTTCAAGGAACCCGCGCAGGTGCTCACCACCCGCGCCTGGGAGCCCGCCTTCCCCGTCACGCTCGAGAACTTCGCCCAGGTCTGGTCGGAGTACGACATGGCCGGCTTCCTGCTGCACTCGCTGGTCTACGCCGGGGTCGTCACGGCCGGGCAGGTCGTCTTCAGCACGATGGCCGCCTACGCCTTCGGCAGGATGTCGTTCCCCGGCCGCGACGTGCTGTTCTGGGGCTACCTCGCGACGATGATGGTGCCGCAGATCGTCACCCTGGTCCCGCTCTTCCTGATCATGAGGGAGTTCGGGCTGATCGACACCTATCTCGGGCTGATCCTCCCCACCGCGTTCGGCACGCCGTACGGGATCTTCCTGGTGCGGCAGTACTTCCGCACGATCCCGAAGGACCTGGAGTCGGCCGCGCGCATCGACGGCGCGGGCACGCTGACCGTGCTCGTCCGGGTGCTGCTCCCGCTGAGCCGGCCGATCCTGGCCACCCTCGCGACCATCACATTCATCACGACCTGGAACACGCTGCTGTGGCCGCTGATCGTCACCAACGGCGACGCGACCCGGGTGGTCACGCTCGGCATCTCGGCGCTGAAGGGCCAATACTCCTCCCAATATCACCTGATCCTGGCGGCCGCCGCCCTCGCGCTGCTGCCGCTCATCGTGATCTTCCTGCTGTTCCAGCGGCACATCGTCCGTTCGATCGCCCTCACCGGGCTGAAGTAGCCACCCCCCGCAGAGAGAAGGGCATGCACCTATGTCCAGAAAAATCGCCTTATCCGCTTTCGCGGCGGCGGCCCTGCTGTCCCTCGCCGCGTGCGGCGGTGGAGGAGCCGACGACTCGGGCTCGACCGGCGGCGCCGTCACCCTCCGGTACGCCATGTGGGACGAGGTGCAGAAGCCGCCGATCGAGCAGTCGATCCGGGAGTTCGAGAAGGCCCACCCGAACATCAAGGTGCAGATCGAACTGAACAACTGGAACGACTACTGGAGCAAGCTGCAGACCCAGCTCGCCGGCCGCTCGGCCCCCGACGTCTTCTGGGACCACGTCTCCTACTTCCCGAAGTTCAGCAAGGAGGGCGTGCTCACCGACCTGGCGCCGCTCATCGCCCAGGACAAGGTGGACACCTCGATCTACGACCCCAAGCTCGCCGAGGGCTGGAAAGTGGACGGCAAGGTCTACGGCCTGCCCAAGGACTGGGACACGATCGGGCTGTTCTACAGCGCCAAGGCTCTGAAGGACGCCGGGCTCACCCCCGCCGACCTCGACGGCCTCACCTGGAACCCCACCGACGGCGGCACCTTCGTCAAAACCCTGCAGAAGCTGACGGTCGACGAGAACGGCAAGCACCCCGACGAGCCGGGCTTCGACCCCAAGAAGGTCAAGCAGTACGGCCTGGCCATGCAGGCGCCCACCGGTCAGCAGGACTGGTGGAACTTCGCCCTGCAGAACGGCTGCAAGCTCCAGGACAAGCCGTGGGGCCGGTGGACCATCGACCAGCCGGCCTGCGTGCAGGCCATCCAGTTCGTCCAGGACCTGCGGCTGAAGTATCACGTCGCGGTGCCCGCCACGGTCACCAACCCGCCCAACGGCCCGTCGCTTGACCAGGTCGTCGGCCGCGGCGAGGCGGCCACGGCGATGGACGGAAGCTGGATGCTGCGCGCCTTCGACACCGCGCTGCCGAACGGGGGCTTCGGCGTCGCCGACCTCCCCGCGGGCCCGGTCGGCAAGGGCAGCGTCTACAACGGCCTGACCGAGGCCGTCTACGCCGGCACCAAGCATCCGAAGGAAGCGTGGGAGCTGCTCAAGTGGCTGGTTTCCGAACGCCATCAGAAGGCCGTCGCCCAGGCGGGCGCCGTCTGGCCGGGCATCCCCTCGCTCAACGACGTCTTCGCCGACGCGTGGAAGGCCAAGGGCGTCGACGTCACCGGCTTCAAGAAGGCCGCCGAGGGCACCACGATGGGCTACCCGCTGACCGAGGCGGCCGACGTCTACAACGTGAAGGCGCTCGACATCTTCAACCAGGTCTGGCTGGGTCAGCTGTCGCCGCAGGACGCCGCCCAGAAGATCACCACCGAGGCCAACGCCGCCATCAAGTAAGGTCTGACTCATGGAAGTTACCGGTCACATGCCTGCCCAGGACGCTCCCCGCACGCGGTCGGCGAGCATCTGGGACGTCGCCCGGGTGGCCGGTGTCTCCCAGCAGACCGTCAGCCGCGTCATCAACGGCAAGGCCCGGGTCAGCGAGGCGACCCGGGCCAAGGTCCTCCAGGTCATCGCCGAGCTCGGCTACCGGCCCAACCGGCTGGCCCAGGCCCTGGCCGGAGGGCCGGTCCGCTCGGTCACCGTCCTCACCTCCGACACCGCCCTGTACGGCGCCGCCGCCACGCTGCGGGGCATGGAGGAGGCGGCCAGGACGGCCGGGTTCTCCGTGGGCATCAGCGTGCTGGAGCGGACCTCCGGCCAGGCGGACATCGCCCTGCGGTTGAACCGGCCCGGGGAGGCGGTCATGGTGATCGCCTTCGACGACGCGGGCGTGCGCGCGCTGCGGGCGCTGCCCGCGGACGTCCCGGTCGCGGCCGCCGTCGAGCGACAGCCCGACGACGGGCCGGACGAACCCTGGCAGGTCTGGCTGGACGACCGGGCGGCGGCCGCGCACGCGACCCGCTACCTGCTGGGCCTGGGGCATCACACCGTCCACTACGTGGCCATCCCCTCCTCCACCAGCGCGCTGCCGCAGCGCACCCAGGGCTGGCAGGACGCGCTGCGGGCCGCCGGCCGCCCGGTGCCCGAGCCGCTGCCCGGCGGCTGGAGCCCTCGATCCGGCTACCTCGCCGTACGCTCCCTGCTCGCGGACCGCTCGGTCACCGCGGTCCTGTGCGGCAACGACGACCTGGCGCTGGGTGTCATGCGGGCCGCCCGCGAGGCCGGGCGGGACATCCCTGGCGACATCAGCGTGGTCGGCTTCGACGACTCCCCGCCCTCCGCCTACCTCAACCCCTCGCTCACCACGGTCCGGCTCGACTTCGAGGGCCTCGGCCGGGCCTGCTTCGGCCTGTTGCACCGCAGGCTGGACCCGCAGAACGCCCCAGCCGCACCGGCCTGGAGCGAGCCCGAACTCATCGTGCGGGAGAGCAGCGGCCCCGCTCCCGCCTGACCTCCCGCGTCTCCACGGCCCTCCGCCGCGCCATGCGGCGGAGGGGTCCGGCATGCCATGCCGCCTTCTCCTTCGCCGTCGAAAGGCTGAGATGATCCACCACGACTCCGAACACCGCCTGTGGGTGCTGTCCGGGCCGTCCTCCTCCTACGTACTGCACCTCGACGAGGCCGACCGGCCGCGCGTCCTGCACTGGGGACCTCGGCTCTCCCCCGAGCAGGCGGCCTCGCTGCCGCTGCGGCTGCCGCGCCCCGGCTTCCGGCCGGTCGAGGACCCGCTGGAGGGCTCCTTCGACCTGATCTCGACCGGGGGCCTGTGCTACGGACAGGTTGGCCTGCAGGTGCGCTTCGCCGACGGCACCCGCGACTTGGAGCTCGTATTCACCGGGCAACGCCGCACCGATCGGGAGCTGGTGCTGGCGTACGCCGACCGTCACTACCCGCTGGCCGTGGAGTGCCACTACCGCCTGTACGGCGACGTGATCGAGCGCCACCTGGTCCTGCGCAACGAGGGCGAGCCCGTCACCGTCGTACGGGCGGACTCCGCCACCTGGGTCCTCCCCCGGCTGAACGGCTACCGGCTCAGTTCGGTACGCGGCCAGTGGGGCGCCGAGACCCGGCTGCACCGCACCGAGCTGCCGTACGGCGAGACCGTCCTGACCAGCCGCAGGGGTGTGACCAGCCACCAGGCCAACCCCTGGGCGATGGTCGACGACGGAACGGCGGGCGAGGAGTACGGCGCGGTCTACTCCTGCGCGCTGGCCTGGAGCGGGAGCTGGCGCCTCACCGCGCAGCGGCTGCCCACCGAGCGCGTGACGCTGTCGGCCGGGGCCGGGCACGACCCCGTGACCCAGGAGCTGGACACCGGCGAAGAACTGGTCACGCCGGTGTGCGCGGGCCTGTACACCGAAGGCGGCTTCGGCGCCGCCAGCCGCGCCTGGCACGACCACCAGCTACGGCACGTGCTGCCGCACCCCGGCGAGATCCGGCCGGTGCTCTACAACTCCTGGGAGGCCACGGGCTTCGACGTCTCACTGGACGGGCAGATCCGGCTGGCGGAGTCGGCCGCCCGGATGGGCGTGGAGCTGTTCGTGGTGGACGACGGATGGTTCGGCGCCCGCACGCACGACGCCGCCGGGCTGGGCGACTGGTATCCCAACCCGCACCGGTTCCCCGAGGGGCTCGGGCCGCTGATCGACCGGGTGCACGAGCTGGGCATGCGGTTCGGCCTGTGGGTGGAGCCGGAGATGGTCAACCCCGACAGCGACCTGTACCGCGCCCATCCGGACTGGGTGATCCACCGGCCGCACCGGACTCGCACCGAGCACCGCAACCAGCTCGTGCTCGACCTGTCCCGGCCTGAGGTCGGGGACTGGCTCTACCGGACGCTGGACGAGTTGCTGGCCAAGAACGCCATCGACTTCCTGAAGTGGGACATGAACCGCCCCTTCACCGAGGCCGGCCCGGACGAGCGGCTGTGGCTGGGCCACGTCCACACCCTGTACGACGTGCTCGACCGCCTGCGCGCCGCCCACCCCCACGTGCGGATCGAATCGTGCAGCAGCGGCGGCGGCCGGGTGGACCTCGGGATCCTGCGGCGTACCGACCAGGTGTGGACCTCCGACAACACCGACGCCCTCGACCGGTTGGACATCCAGCACGGATTCTCCCAGCTCTACCCGGCCCGGGTGATGGGCGCGTGGGTCACCGACAGCCCCAACCCCTACACCGGCCGGGAGATCCCGCTCGACTTCCGCTTCCACGTGGCCATGGCCGGGGTGCTCGCGATCGGCGGGGCCCTGACCGAGTGGAGCCGGGCCGATCTGGATCGGGCGGCCGAGCTGATCGCCGACTACAAGCGGATCCGGCCGCTGGTCCAGCACGGCCGGCAGTACCGCCTGCGGCCGCCGGACGGCGAGCTGTCGGCCGTGCAGTACCTCGCCTCCGACGGTACGGAGGCCGCCGTACTCGTCTACCGCCGCGCCCGCCGCTTCGGGCACGCCGATCCTGGGATCCCGCTGCGCGCCCTCGACCCGGACGCGCGCTACCGCGACGTGTCCACGGGTGAGGTCCACCACGGGGCCGTCCTGCTCGCCCACGGCCTGTTCCCCGATCTGGCTCCCGGCGACTACGCCGGCGCCCTGGTCCACCTGGTGCGGGAACAGGCGTGAAAGGAGGCCCGCCGGGCGCCCGGCGGGCCTCCTTCATTCATGTCATCTCGGCGTCAGGACCAAGCGGTAGGCGCCGTTGGCGTCCTGGTTGGCGATCGGGATCGTGACGCTGCCGTTGGTGACGGTGTAGGCGTTCGACCACACCCTGGTCGCCGCCGACACGTTCGTCTTGCGTCCCGAACCCGGAACGTACTCGAGGGTCGCCGTGACCGAGGAGCCCAGCCCGCCGATTCCGTCGACACGGATGGTGTTGTTGCCGGCCTGGCCGCCGAAGACCAGGCTGAACGTCCTGCCGTCGTAGGCGGCCACGCCGTCGTTGTACGTGGTCGGGGTGACCTTGACGACGTTGCCGGTCTGGTCGGCGTACCACTTGTACATCCAGTACGACGCCGTCGGCTGGCCGTTGTACAGCAGGCCGTTGAGCGTGCCGGCCTCGTACCAGAACGCCCGCTCGGCGTCGCGCACGCCCTCACGCTCGAACTGCGCGACGTAGTGGTTGACGCTGCTCGGCACGTCGATCTCGCCGGTCGTGGCGTACTCGTTGATGGAGATGGGCCGCGGCGAGATGCCCAGCTCGCGCTCCAGCGCCCGGTAGGCCCGGACGTTGGCGGTGACCTGCTGCCATCCGCTCAGCTCGTGCCACGACACGACCTGCGGCAGCGTGTTCGTCGCCTTGGCGTTGTTCAGGAAGGACCGCATCGCGTTCACGTTCCAGTACGAGTAGCTCGGCCCCATGATGGCCGTGTTCGGCTCGCTCTGCCGGATCCGCTGGTAGGTGCGCACCCACCCGTCGTTGAAGGAGACGCCCGACGCCGACGGCCAGGTCCAGTCCGGTTCGTTCCACGGCTCCCAGGCGTCGATGTTGCTGACACCCGCCGACTTGGCCGCCGCGATCATCTTGTCGATCCGGCTGTACCAGTCGTTCCAGTTGGTCCAGTTGTAGGGGAAGCCGTCGAAGCTGTCCGCCATGTCGACGGTGATCACGGCGCCGATGGCGGCGGCGTTCCGCCAGATGTTCAGCGTGTCGCCGATCGGGACCGGGGAGCCGTTCGGCCGGTGCTCGTGCAGCGGCGGCGGCTGCCGGAGCTGGTGCAGCTTCAGCGGCTGCATGATCGACACCGGCGGGGTGTTCGCGTCGGACAGGCCGTACAGCGTTCCCGACCCGACGCGGGTGACCGGCCGCACGACGCTGCCCGCGTCGACCACGAGGGCGCTGCCGCCGCCGGTCGTGGTGCTCCACTTCTGGTTGCTCTGCCCGTTGCACGTCCACAGGAGGACGGCGGTGCCGTTGGCGGTGCCCGCATGGTCCGCATCGAGGCACAGGCCCGACTGCGTCCCCGTGATCGACCCGTCGGAGTTCTGCCGCCACTTCTGGTTGGCCTGCCCGTTGCAGGACCAGATGACCACCTGGGTGCCGGGCGAGGTCTGGTTGTTGTACGCGTCGACGCAGCGGGTGCCGTTCAGGGTACGCAGTTCGCCGGCCGAGGTGAACTCGAAGCCCTGGTTGGCCTGGCCGTTGCAGTCCCAGATGTCCAGGGTGGTGCCGAGCGTGTCGACGTTGCCCTTCACGTCCAGGCAGCGGCCGGAGGCGGTGCTCACCAGCGGCGCGGGGGCCGCGGAGGCCGGTGCCGTCCAGGTGAGCGCGGTGGCCGCCAGGGTGGCGAGCGCCGTGAGCAGGCCCATGGCGACGGCGCCCGGCGAACGTCGCCGCCCGGCCGCAGGGCGAACGGGTAAGTCGTGCATCGTTCTTCTCCTCGTTGGGGGGTGGTAAGGCCGGGGTGGACGGAAGCGGCACTCCCGCCCGGTAGGGGGTCGCGGTATCGGCGATGATGTGAGTTATCGGTAACATCAGGGTCTAGAACCTCGCGACGACGGTGTCAAGCATCGATTGCGGACCGACAAGCCGCCCGGAACCTCGTAAATGGGGTCATTCGCTGGTCACCGCCTTTCGCAGAGCATGAGAAAGGCCGTGCGGACGTGAAAGATTCACGCCCGCACGACCTCTTCCTTGACGGATAGGCGTGATAGCGGTAACACTTGCCCCTATCCGGACGTGCTCGACTTCGACGCCCTCTAACTGCCCGCGGACCCGGGCCTGACGATCGTGGCCCACACCGCACAGCCCGGCTCACCCGCGCAGAAAGCCCTCCACCTGCTCGGCAGCTGAACAGCCGACGACACCTGACCCGCCCGGCCACCAAACCACAACCGGGCCGGGCGCCTGGAGGACGCCCGGCCCGCGACATCAGCCTGTCGGCCTTATCCGATTCGCTTCCAGGGACCGTTCGGGTCACCTGGATTCTGGTTGCGGGTCCACCACTTCGCCTGGTAGACGACGCCCTGGTATTCCGCCCGGTCGTCGGCGTCGAAGATCCGTGACGGGGTCCACACGGGGGTGCCGTCTGCCGTGGACACGATTTGCTGCCAGGGCCCATAGGGGTCGCCGGGGGTCTGGTTCTTCGTCCACCACGAGGCGCGCCAGACGGATCCGTGGTAAGAGACCTGGTCACCGGTGTTGTAGACCTTGGTGGCGGCCCAGGCCGGAGGGTTGTCGATGACGATGGAGACGGTCTGCTCGGTGGTCAGCCCGTTCGCGCCGACCGCGTCGATCTTGAGCTGGTAGGTGCCGTACGGATAGGCGGTGGTGTCGACGACGAGGTTGGGGTGGAGCCCGTCGTTGTGGCTGCCGGGCGCCTTGGTGTTGTCGGTCAGCCAGACGCCGCCGCGGTTGAGTTCGATGTAGGTGTAGGACACGTCGGATGCCGTGCCGCCGAGGTCGACGGTGAAGGTCGGGGTGCCGGAGACGGTGGCGCCGTCGGCCACCGAGACGCCCTTGATCGTCAGGTAGGGCGTGAGGGTCCAGAAATGGTCGGGGACGGCGGCCTCGCCTGTCGCGGGTGCCGGACTGGCGATGAGGGTCGCGTTGCGTGCGTTGCCCGACGAGTCCGCGACGGCTGTACCTCCGGTCTCGTCGAACGTGTAGCGCAGGACGTCGCCCTGGCCGGCCTGCCCGGTCGCGAGGGCGGACACCTCGGACGCGGTCAGCGCGCGGCTGTAAACGTTGAAGTCGTCGACCGCGGCGGCCAGGTACGGGTCCCCCGAGTACTGCGAGCGGCCGATCCAGTTCTGGGTGGTGTTGCCGAGGTTGGAGGGGTGCAGAGTCAAGTTGGTGTTGGTGCCCGCGACCTGGTCGTTGACGTAAAGGGTGCCGGTGGTGCCGGACACGGTCACCGTCACCAGCGACCAGGTGTTGAGCGGAAGCGTCGTGGTGGAGCTGATCTGCTGCTCCCCGCCGGCGCCGCTGGTCGTGATGGCGAAGCGGAGCCCGGTGTTCTTGTTGAGCGTCAGGAACATGTAGTTCGACGCGCCGGTGCCGAAGTCGAACACGCGCGTCCACGTCGTGTTCTTGGCCGGGTTGACCCACGTCGAGACCGTGAAGTCGCCCGTGACGCCGCTCACCGCGCCTCGCGGCACGTTGACGTACTGGTTGGCTCCGGACAGCGCGACGGCCTTCCCGAGCTTGCCGGTCACCCGGGTGCCGCCGATACCGGAGGACGTGACGGTGGTGTCACTCCACTGCACGACCTGGGCGCCCGAGTCCTTGCTCATGCCGTCGACGGCGAGCACCAGACCCGTGTCGTAGTTCACGAGCTGGTTGTGGCCCTTCCCGTCGGGGACGACCTGCCAGAGCTGGGCGTTGCCGCCGGTGTCGGTCTCCACGACAGCGGACGCGCCGTTGCCGGACGAGGCGTCCTTCACCCCGAGCACCAGGCCGCCGGCCGCGTTGACCACCTTGTACAGGCCGGAGCCGGTGGAGACCAGCTTCCATCTCTGCGTGGCGCCGCCCGCGACGGTGGCCTGGTTCACGAGGGTCCCGGCCGACGTCCCCGCATCGTGGGTGTCGAGCGCGAGCCCGCTGTTGAGATTGGTGATCCGATAGGTGTTCTCGAGGTCGGTCGCCGTACCGGCGCCGCTGATCACCAGGTGGTAGGCGTCGGCGGAGCTCATCGCCACCGGCACGGTGATGGAGCCGTCGGTCACCTGGTAGACGGTGTCAGAGATGGTGATCGGACCGGCGACGGGGTTGGTGCGCCCGTACGACGGGGTGTACTCGAGCTTGGCGTGGACGGTGCCGCCCAGGTCGAGCTTGTCCAGTCCGTCGACCTTGACGGCGGTGGCGCCGCTGCCGCCGCCGAAGACCACGCTGACCTGCTTTTTGTCGGTGGGGACGGCGGCGGCGCCGTCGAGGCCGGTCGTGGCGTTGGGCGGGGTGGTGGTGACCATGTCCCCGCTCATGTCGGCGTACCACTTGTAGAGCCAGTAGGCGCCATTCGGGCTTCCGCCGGTGCCGGTCAGCAGGTCGCCGAGCGCGCCATAGCCGTTCCAGAACGCGAGCTCGGCGTCGTGGATGCCGTATCGCTCGAACTTCGCGATGTACCCCACCAGGGAGCCCGGGATGCCGACCTCGGAGGGCGCCGCGTACTCCTCGATCGAGATCGGGCGCGGGCTGATGCCGAGGTCCTTCATGATGGCGTTGACCTTGGCGAGGTCACTCACGATCTTGCCCGAGTTGATCAGTTCGTGCCAGGCGAGGATGTCGGGGACCGTGTCGGTCTCGTCCGCGTTCTTCAGGAACTTCTCCATGTCGGTGATGTTGTCGGAGAAGCTCGGGCCCTGGATCGGCGTGGTCGGGTCGAGCGATCGCACCTGACGGAAGGTCTTCGTCCAGAAGTCCTCGTAGGTGCCGTTGGACGAGAGCCAGGTGTTGTCCGACTCGTTCCACAGCTCCCACGCCGCCATGTTCGTCGCGCCGGACGCCTGGACGGCCTTGACCTGCTGCTCCACCACGCCCGGCCACGTGTCCCAGCTGAACTTGTACGGCCAGCCCGCGTAGTAGTCCGACAGGCGGTTCACGACCTTCGCTCCCGCTCTGGCCGCCTTGTCGGCGACCACCAGCACGTCGCCCTTCGCCTGCTGCTTGCCGCCCACGGCCATCTGGACGAACGTGTTGGGCTTGATGGCCTTGACCAAGGCGTCGGAGGGCGTCGCGTCGTCGGCGAGGCCGTAGAGGGACCCCGTCGCGACATGCGTGACCGGGCGGAAGGGCTGGTCGGCTTTCACCACGAGCGTGGACGCGGGGGCGGGGGCGGCGGACGCGGGCGAGGCGGAGAGAGCCGCTCCCGTGGCCGTGATCGTGAGCGCGGCCACCAGGACCGCTGCGTGGTGGGATGCGCCCTGGTACCGGCTCAGGCCCAAGCGCGGGGCCGATGCCCTCCCCGGAGGCGGTGCCGTTCGAGACATGCGTGGTGCTCCTTTGCGTTCGTGAACGAGGGGACGTTCACATTTCGTTGTGCGTCGTCTCGAAGGGGTCCCGGGCCGCGCTGTCCGACGCGCTTGTGTTAGCGTTAACATTCAGGCACGTCCGAGATGGTGGCGTCCTTCGTCGATGCGGGGCGCTTCCTCCGAAAGGGCGAGGACGGCGGCGGGCCGTCCTCGAGTCCCCTGACGCGTGGTGCGGACAGAGGCGACGGACGATCCGTCGCCCCTGTCACCGCTCCTGTGGTGCGAGCGGGATCGGGATCCGCGCGGCTCCGGCGTATCGGCCGGCCCACAGGAAGTAGGGGGTCGTCAAGGATGGCTCGCGACGTCGCCCGCGATGCGGCGCGTTACCGCGAGAGGAGCGCGAGGATCGCCTGGGGTGTGGGCACGGCGAGGCCTGACGAAACGGGTGGGGCATGGCGGGATTCCTAGTCCTTGACGGCGCCGGCGGTGACCCCGGCGGCGACGTAGCGCTGGGCGATGACGAGGAGCACGGTGGCCGGGATCGAGGCGACGACCGCCGTGGCCATGATGGCGTTCCACTGCTGGTTGTTGTTGCCGATGTAGTGGTAGATGCCGAGCGTGATCGGCTGGTGGCCGCCGCCCTGGTCGAGGGTGCTGGCGAAGACGAAGTCCGACCACGCCCACAGGAACGCGAACAGCGACACCGTGATGACCGAGTTGCGGCTGACCGGCAGCACGACCGACCAGAACGTGCGCACCGCGCCCGCGCCGTCCACCCGGGCCGCCTGCATCAACTCCTCGGGGATGCCGGACATGAACGCGGTGAAGATCAGCACCGCGAACGGCACCGCCAGCGTGGAGTCGGCCACGATCAGCCCCGGCACGGTGTTGAGCACCCCGGTGCTCAGGTAGATCGCGTAGAACCCCATCGCCATGATCACGCCGGGGATCATCTGCGCGATCAGCAGCACGAAGCTCAGCACGCCGCCGCCGCGCGGGCGCAGCTTGGCCAGCGAGTACGCCGCGGGCGCCGCGATCACCAGCGTCAGGGCCACGGTGCCCAGCCCCACCACGAGGCTCGTGGCGAGGTAGGGCCCCTGCTGCTCCAGCACCGCACGGTAGCCCTCCAGCGTCCCGTGCACGGGAAACCAGTACGGCGGCGACTTGCGCATGTCCTGGTCGCGGGTGAACGACACGTTGATCATCCAGTAGACGGGGAACAGCATGAGCGCGGTGAACACCACGCCCAGACCGGTCCGCCACCAGGTGCGCCGGGTCGCCCTCATGCCGCCCCCTGCCTTCGCTGCGCGCGGATGTAGACGAGCCCGAAGACCAGCGCGATCACGATCAGCAGGTTGCCGACCGCCGCGCCGGGTCCGAAGGAGGGCAGCAGGTTGCCGAAGCCCAGCCGGTACGACCACGTCGCCAGCGTCGTGGACGCGTCGCTCGGACCGCCCTTCGTCATGATCCAGATGATGTCGAACACTTTCAGCGTGTAGACCAGCCCGAGCAGCAGCGTGATCGCCGAGACCGGCCGCAGCAGCGGGAACGTCACCCTCCAGAACCGCTGCCAGCCGCCCGCCCCGTCCAGGGCCGCCGCCTCGTGGATGTGGGCCGGGATCGCCTGCAGGCCGCTGTACAGCACGACGAGGTTGAACGGGATCCCGATCCAAATGTTGGCGATGGTCACCGACCACAGCGACCAGTCCGGGGACGTCAGCCAGTTCACCGGGTCGATCCCCAGCGCCGCGAGCACCGCGTTGACCACGCCCGACTCGCTGTTGAGCATCCACGACCACGTCGAGGACGACACGATCAGCGGCAGCAGCCACGGCACCAGGAACAGCGCGCGCAGCGTCGCCGACAGCCGGAAGTTCCGGCTGAAGAACACGGCCAGCGCGAGCCCGATGGAGAACTGGAAGGCCAGCGACACCACGGTGAACACCACCGTGTGCCACAACGCGGGCCCGAACGTGGCGTCGCGGACGACCTTCGCGTAGTTGGCGAGCCCCGTGAACGGCGCGTCCCCCTGCACGAACGAGCGCACCGTGTAATTGCGCAAGCTCAGGTCCACGTTGCGATACAGCGGATAGACGTAGAACGCGAGCAGGTAGACCACCACCGGCGCGAGGAACGCCCATGCCGCCCACTGTCCCGATCGCCGTGCGGGTGCGCGGCGGGCGCCCGCGGCCCGTGGCGCCGGGGCCCGGTCCCGCCGGTTCTCCCCCGTCGGCGGGGCCGGCGTCTGTGTTGCGTGTCTCATGCTTTCCTTCGACCTGTCGGACAACCGGAAGCGGACCCGGAGACGGACGTCCCCGGGGCCCGCGCGACGCTACTGGACGGCGCTCGCCGCCGTCGCCTGAGCGGCCGTCAGCGCCTCCTGCGGCGGCTGCGACCCGCTCAGCGCGGCCTGCATCGCCTTCCACATCGGCTCGGAGATCTTCGGGTACTTCGTGCCGAGGTCGTCGCTGGTGCGGCCCTTGGCCGCCTTGACCGCCTCCACCCACACCTTCAGCTCGGCGTTCTGCTCGACCTGCTTGGCCTGCACCTCCTCGGTCGGCGCGATGTACGACAGCGTGGTGTCGGTGGTGTAGGAGTTGCCGGTGCTCGCCAGGCACGTCACCAGCTTCTGTGAGGCGACGTAGCGGGCGGCGTCCTTCTGCACGGGAAGGGTGACGAACTCGCCGCCGGTCGGCGCGGGGGCGGTGCCGCCGTCCTTACTGGGAATCGGGATGATGCCGTAGTCGAAGCCGGTCTTCTTGGCGTTGGCGAGCTGCCAGGTGCCGTTCTCGCCGAAGGCGAAGTCGCCGGTCGCGAACTCCTGCCAGCTCGTGGTCTGGGTGTTGTTGATGACCGAGGTGGGGGCGTAGCCCTTCTTCACCCAGTCGGTCCACAACGACAGCGCCGCCACGCCCTGCGGGGAGTCGAGCTTCGTGAGCTGCGCGCCCGCGCCCCAGAACCAGGGCAGGAACTGGAAGCTGCCCTCCTCCGTGCCGATCGCGGAGAACGTGATGCCCTTCTTGCCCGCCGCCTTCACCTTCTCCAGCGCCGCGGTCAGCGAGGCCCAGTCCTTCACCGCGGCCGCGTCCACCCCGGCCTTCTTCAGCACCTCCTTGTTGTAGTAGAGGGCGAGCGTGTTGGCCCCGATCGGGATGCCGTACGTCTTGCCACCGAGTTGGCCGGCGGCGAGCAGGTTCGGCGATACGGCCGAGGTGTCGATCTTCGTCTCGTCGGTCGAGGTCAGCACGCCGGCCTCGGCCAGCGTCGAGACCACCGGGTTGTCCACGATCAGCACGTCGGGCGAGTTGCCCTGCTGCGCCGCCAGCAGGGCCTTGTTCGTCAGGTCGGTGGTGTCGTAGCCGGTCCGCTTGACGGTCACCCCGGCCTGCGTGCCGCACTGGGTGAGCAGCTTGACCCAGTCGGAGGAGTCGTCGAACTGGGGGTAGGGGTCCCAGATCGTGTAGGTCCCTCCCCCGGCCTGGCCTGCGGCCGCCGAGGCGCCACCACCGCCGTCACCGCCGGACGACCCGGAGCACGCGGTGAGACCACCGGCGACGGCGAGGACCACCAAGCCCAGGCCGGCGGCGCGCCGGCCCCTGTCGAGGCTTTCCATATCGTTCTTCCTTTCGACGGCCGGCGTCCGGCCGCTGTCATCTCGTTCACCGGCGCGGGTCTGCACGGTCAGGGTGCGAACCCGCGCGGCGGCTCAGGTGAGCTGGATGTAGTCCAGCTCGGCGTAGCCGGTGCCGCCGGCGAAGTAGGGGGACCCCTTGGCCAGGCGGATCACGTTGTAGCCCGCCTGCAGGTTGACGCTCGTGCTGACCGTGGCGCCGAACTGGCCCCAGGCGGCGGTGGGCGGGTAGCTGACCGTCGTCCAGGCGCCGCCGTTGTACGCCAGCCCCTGCGTGGCGGTCGCCCCGGTGGCGTTGGCGTAGCCGATGGTCATCGTGTACGTCCGGGCCGTGGGCACGTTCACCACGAAGTCGACGTAGCTGTCCGTGCTGTGCGTGCTCGTGTTGTTGTCGATGCGCCCGACGTAGCCGCCTTCGGACGCGCTGGAGCTCGTCAGCCGCTGGGCGCGGAAGACGGACGCGTTCTCCGCCTCGTAACGCTGCTGGTAGGACGGCACCCCGCTCGTGGGCTGGATCACCAGGTTGTAGGCGCTCGTCGCCGACATGTTCGGCACCGAGACGCTGATCTCCCCGTTGCTCACGGCGTACGTGCTCGTCGAGATGGTCGTGGGCGCGGTCACGGCGGTGAACCGGCCGTTCGCGGGGGTCGACTGCAGGGTCACCCGGACCGAGGAGCCCAGCGCGCCGATGCCGGTGACGCGGACCGTGTTGGTGCCCGACTCGTTGCCGAACACCACGTTGACGATCTTGCGCGTGGAGTCGTAGGAGGCGAAGCCGTCCAGCCCGGTCTGGGTGGCCGGTGTGGTGGTCACCATGCGACCGGCCATGTCGCCGTACCACTTGTACAGCCACCACGTGCCGGTGGGCTGGCTGTTGTTGACGACAAGCCCGTTCATGGTGCCGTATTCGTACCAGAACGCCCGGTGCGCCATCTCGACGCCGCCGCGCTCGAACTTGGCCACATAACTGGCGATCCGGCCGGGGACGTCCACCTCGCTCGTCGCGGCGTACTCGTTGATCGCGATGCGGCGCGCGCTGATGCCGAGCGAGGACTCCAGCGAGCGGTAGTCGGCGATGTGCGCGGCGATGGCGCTGGGGTCGCCGCCCAACTCATGCCAGCAGATGACGTCCGGCAGCGTGCCCGCGGCCTTGGCGCTGCTCAGGAAGGACGACAACCAGGAGCGGTTGTAGTAGGAGATGCTCGGGCCGACGATCGGCGTCGTGGTGTCCAGTGCCCGCACGGCCCGGTAGGTGCGCGTCCAGCCGTCGTTGAAGGGCCCGGCGGCGGAGGTGTTCCAGGTCCCGTCGGGCTCGTTCCACAGCTCCCAGCCGATGACGTTGGTCACCGTGGTCGCGTTGAGGCGGGCGCCGACCATCGTGTTCACCTTGGCCAGCCAGTCGTTCCAGCTCACCCACTTGTACGGGAAGTCCGGGTAGATGTCCGGCATCCGGATGAACTCCCCGGCGCCGACGCGGGTGGCCTGCGGGGCCACGAGCAGGGAGTCGCCTCCGGGGGGCTGGCCGTTGGGCTTCTGCCCCACGCCGGGAGCGGGCTGCGTCAGCGAGTTGACCTTCAGCGGCAGCAGCATGGAGTCGGCCGGGCGGCTGTTTTCCGCCAGGCCGTACAGGCCGCCGGCGGCGACGTGGGTGACGGGCCGGAAGGGCTGGGCGACGTTCACCGTGAGGGTGGCGCCCGCCGCCTCGGCGGGGCTCAGCGGGACGAGTGCCGTGGTCAGCGACACGGCCAGCGCGGATAGCAGGGCCGTACTTCGGGGTCTGCGCATGAACTACCTCGCTCTTTCTGTGCTCAGGTGGGGGGCTCAGATGGGGGGAAGGAGAGCAGGAGGTGGAGCGGGACCGTCCCTCCCCGAGTCGGCGGACGCCGTGGACGGTCCCCATGCGGGCGGGCCGCACCCCTTGCGGGGTCCGGCCCGCCGCGGTCATCCGGCGGCGGCGACCGGGATCCAGACCCGCATCGGGCCCTCGCTCCGGTTGCCCCACAGGAAGTACGGCACCGCCGTGAGCGTGAGCGGCGTGACCGTCCGCTCCCGCCTGGCTCCGGCGGTGTACAGCGAGTCGCCGGCGTGGGCGACCAGCCCGCCAGCAGTGATCACGACCGGGATGTCCGGCAGGTCCTCCCGGTGACCCGGTGTGACCGGAGCGACAGTGACGTCAGGGACGGCAGGGACGGCAGGGTCCAGGCGCACATCCTCCAGGACCGTGCCCGGCGGCAGGTCGGCCTGCTCCAGGCAGTACACGAGCGGGCCGCGCGCCAGCGCGACGCACCCGCGCACCGCGTCGACCCGCGGGTGCGCGGTCATCTGCCTGACGGGCATGTCCAGGTCGAGGACGACGGTCGTGCCCGGCGTCCAGACGCGGGTGAGCCGGACGTAGCCGTCCCGCGCGGGCGCCCGCACCGGTTCGCCGTCGACGCTGACCGTGTACGCGTCGCACCAGGCCGGCACGCGCAGCGCGAGCGTCCACGCCTGGCCGTCCCGGGCGGCATCGACGACCTCAAGCTCGATGCGGCCCTGCCAGGGGTAGGCCGTGCGCATCTCCACGCGGCGCCCCTGTGGTGCTTCGAGGGAGGCGTCGCCGTACAGGTGGATCTGCAGGCCGCCGTCGTCGGCCGTCGCCAGGTAGCCGGGCAGCGAGGCCATGAGCCGGGCGATGTTCGGCGGGCAACAGGCGCACGAATACCAGGGCAGGCGACGCGCCGCCGCCTCCTCACCCGAGCTCGCGTGCCCCGTGCGCAGCTGCAGGGGGTTGGAGTAGAAGAAGTGCCTGCCGTCGGACGACACCGCGGCGGCGACCGCGTTGTACAGCACCCGCTCCATCTCGTCGGCGTAGCGGGCCCGGCCGGTCGCCAGCAACAGCCGCCAGTTCCACTGGAAGCTCGCGATCGCCGCGCAGGTCTCGCCGTAGGCCCGGTCGGGCGGCAGCTCGTACGGGTCGCCGTACGCCTCCTCGCGGTGGCGCGAGCCGTGGGCGCCGGTGACGTACGTCCGCGAGCGGAACGCGTCGGCCCACAGCCGCTCCGCCGTGTCCAGCAGCGCCAGGTCGCCGGTCTCGACGGCCACGTCCACCATCCCGGCCAGCAGGTACAACTGGCGCACGGCGTGCCCGGTGACCTCCCGCACCTCGCGTACGGGCTCGTGGTCCTGGTAGTAGCGGGGGCCGAACCGGCCGTGGCCGAGCAGGCCGCGCCCGCGCAGGTCGAGGAAGCGCCGTGCCAGGTCCAGGTAGGGACGGTGGCCGGTCAGCCGGTACAGCTCGGCGAGTGCGGTCTCGACCTCGGGATGCCCGCAGACCTCCTCCACTCCGTCCGGGCCGAACCGTTCGACCAGCAGGTCGGCGAACCGCCGGGCGACGGACGGCAGATTGGGGCTCACCCCGGTGCGAGCCGCGGCGACCGCCGCCTGGAAGAGGTGACCCGCGCAGTACAGCTCGTGGCTCCAGTCGGGCTTGGCCCACCGGTCCTGCGGCGCGACGACGGTGAAGTAGGAGTTGAGGTAGCCGTCCGCCTGCTGCGCGCGGGCGAGCAGCGCGGTCGTGTCGTCGACGAACGACCGCAGGCCGGCGTCCTCCGGCGAGGTCGCGAGCTGCCACGCCGCCGCCTCCAGCGTCTTGTGGACGTCGGAGTCGGCGAACCACATGCCGGTGAACGAGTGGCCGTCCTCCCCTGCGGCGGCGCGGAGGTTGCCGATGTTGCCGCCGGCCTGGAGGTTGTCCACGCAGTGCGGGAGGGTGTCCTCGGCGTTGCGCCGCCGCCACTGCCCGAGCAGGCCCTCCGCCCGTAACCGGGCCTGACCGAGGCCGAGCGGCCGCAGCGCGGACACTGCCGCCGGGGTCGGGGCTACGGGCCCAGCCGCCTCCTGGAGGCCGGGCGCGGCCGGGACGGTGTCTGACAGCTTCTGCTGGGTCATTCCTGATCTCTCGTGTCGTGACGCGGGACCGTGCGAGATTCCGTCGGGACGTCCCTCGAAGGAAAATTAGGAAAACGGTTGCCGAAAAGCTATCAACGCCCCAGGGGGTCGTCAATAGCGGGTTTCCGCTGTGTTACCGAGGGGCGACGGCGCCGGAACGGTCGGCGATACAGTGGATGCAGGCAACGCCATCGGAAAGTGGAGGAAACGTGGGAAAACTGGAGCGTCACGCCACGATCGCCGACGTCGCGGCGCTGGCCGGGGTGTCGGTGGGCACGGCCTCCAAGGCGCTCAACGGACGCGGATCGCTGCGGGAGGAGACCCGCATGCGCGTCCGGGAGGCCGCGCGGCAGCTCAGCTTCGAGGCGAACGCCGGTGCCCGCAGCCTGCACTCGGGCCGCACCTACACCGTCGGGATGATCACGACGGACACGATCGGCCGGTTCAGCATCCCCGTCCTCATCGGCGCGGAGGACGCGCTGGGCGCCGGGGAGATGTCGGTCTTCCTCTGCGACGGGCGCGACGACCCGATCCGCGAGCAGTACTACGTCAGGACGCTCCTCAGCCGCCGGGTCGACGGGATCATCGTGACCGGCCGGCGGACCGAGACGCGCGCACCCATCGCCGCGGACCTGCCCGTACCGGTGGTCTACGCCTTCATCAGCTCGGCCGACCCCGGCGACTGCTCGGTGGTCCCGGACGAGGCGGGGGGCGCCCGCAAGGCGGTGGAGCACCTGCTGGCCGTCGGCCGCACCCGGATCGCGCACGTCACCGGGCCTGAGCATCACAACTCCGCCCAGGTCCGCGCGGCGGCGGCGCTGGAGCGACTGGCGGAGGAGGGGCTCGAACCGGCCGCGCCACCGCTGTTCGGCGGCTGGAGCGAGGCGTGGGGCCGCCAGGCCGTCGGCATCCTGCTGGCCGGACGGGCGGAGTTCGACGCGGTCTTCTGCGGCAGCGACCAGATCGCCCGAGGCGTGTGCGACGCGCTGCGCGCCGCGGGCCGCCGGGTCCCCCAGGACGTCGCCCTCGTCGGCTTCGACAACTGGGACGTCATGACCGAGGGCTGCCAGCCGCCCCTGACGAGCGTCGACATGAACCTCGAAGGGCTGGGCCGCGCCGCGGCCGAGATGCTCCTGGCCGCAATCAACGGCTCCCCCTCCCCCGGCCGGCACGCCCTGCCCTGCCATCTCGTCGTCCGCGAGTCGAGCGCGGTCCCGCTCCCGTGAGACAGCTCCCGTAAGACCCTTCCGGGAGACCCTTTCGGGAGACGCGGGAGCCGCCCCGCCGCACGCGGCGGGGCGGCCGGGGCGTCACTTCTCGTGGTGCGCCCTCTTGGCGGCGTCCACCACCTTCCGGCCGCCGGGCCGGCTCAGCGGCCTTCTCCACCCGCGCCCCTGGCGGCCGCGGCGACCTGGGTGAGGAGAGGCGCAACGGAGAAGGGAGATCGTGGCGTCGAAAGGCGTCTTGCCGGAATGTTAGCGCTCCCATCGCAGACGTCAAGATCTGGCGGGGCGAGGTTCCGGGCGAGGATTTTCATCTGACTCGGCCTGTGTGGCGAAAAGTTACGATCTCGACGAGATTTGCGTAGCGCTCTGGCGCAGGGCCGCGCACGGAGGTGTGATTGCCCCGGCTTGATCCCCCACAGGCAATCGAGAAGGGGTCGCACAACGTTGAGAACTCCACATCGCGGCATCGCGGTCGCGGTCGTCGCGGCGGCGGCGCTGTTCCCCGCCGCGCCGTCCGTCCTGGCCTCCACCTCCACGGCCGGGCCGCGGGTCTCCTGCACGACGACGCTGTCTGCGCCGACGCGCGAGGCGGCCTTCGGCGAGGCGGCCAAGGCGGCGGGCGTGCCGGAACCGCTGCTGAAGGCCGTCGCGTACATGCTGTCCCGCTGGGACGACCACCAGGGCAAGCCGAGCTCCGACGGCGGCTACGGTGTGTTCGACCTCGGCGACCGGGCGCCCGAGGCATGGGATGGCGCGGACAAGGGACGCGCGACCGCGGCCGCGAGCCCGATAGCGGCGGCGTCCGAGTTGACCGGTCTGACGGCCGACGCGCTGCGCCGGGAAGCGAACGCGAACATCTGCGGCGGCGCGGCGCTGCTGGCGTCCTATCACGGCGGCGGCGACGGCCTGGGCTCCTGGCGGGACGCGGTGGCGCGGTTCGGGGCCAAGCACGACTTCGTCCGGCAGGTCTACCAGACCCTGCGCACCGGCGAGAGCCGCGTCACCGCCGACGGCCAGCGGGTGACGCTCGCCTCCGACGACTCGGTCGCGCTGCCGGCCGCCCGGCTCGCCGCCGACGCCGGCATCGACTGCCCGTCCGGCCTCGACTGCGAGTGGCTGGAGGCGCCGTACGCCAAGGGCTCTGCCACCGAGCCGGACAACACGACCGACTACGGCAACCACGACATCGCCGACCGGACCGGACCGGGCGGGCCCAAGCTCGACTACATCGTCATCCACGACACCGAGGGCTACTACGGCCCCTCCGTGCGGCTGGCCCAGGACCCCACGTATCTGGCCTGGAACTACACCATCCGCTCCTCCGACGGCCACATCGCCCAGCACCTCGACGCCAAGGACGTCGGCTGGCACGCCGGCAACTGGTACGTCAACATGCACGCGATCGGCATCGAACACGAAGGCTTCGCCGGAACCGCCAACTGGTTCACCGAGTCGATGTACCAAACCTCCGCCGCACTGGTGAAACACCTCTCACAGAAGTACGGCATCCCCCTCGACCGCGCGCACGTCATCGGCCACGACCAAGTGCCCGGAACCGTACTCGGCGCCACCAAGAGCATGCACTGGGACCCGGGCCCCTACTGGGACTGGGACCACTACTTCGACCTCCTCGGCGCCCCGATCGGCGGCAGCCGGGCGGCAACGGCCGACGTCGCACCCGGCGACGTCGTGGAGGTGCGCACCGGTTACCAGGACAACCCCCAGCCGCTGACCGGCTGCGCCGCCGCCTCCCCACCCTCCCCCGACTGCGTCGCCGGGGCCGGCACCAACTTCCTCCCCCTCTACCAGTCGCCGTCCGAGACGGCGCCGCTCGCCGCCGACCCCGGCTGGAAGCCCGGCGCCACCGCCGGCACGACATACGCGAGCGACATCAGCGCCCGCGTCGTCTCCGGCCACAAGCTCGTCGTCTCCCAGGTGCAGGGCGACTGGCTCGGCGTGTGGTGGGCCGGCTCCCTCGCCTGGCTGCACAACCCCGCCGACCGGCCCGTCGTGCTCCGCACGCAGGCCAAGACCGTTACCGTGAAGGCAGGGGCGACCACCCCCGCCGCCGTCTACGGCCGCGCCTACCCCGAGGCATCCGCCTACACCGGCACCGGCATCCCCGTACAGGCCCTGTCGCCGCTGGAGTACAAGATCCCGGTTAGCCAGACCTACGCCGTGAGCGACGACGACGTCGTCACCGACTACTACCGCGCGACCACGTTCGACGGGACGGCACCCGGCGACCGCACCGACCTCAAGGGCCAGGACCGCTACTACCAACTCTGGTACGCCCACCGGCAGGTGTTCGTCCGCGCCGCCGACGTGGACCTGCACGACGCGCAGCGGTCGCCGGTGTCCAACACCGCGCCGCCGGTGATCAGCGGGGCCGCCAAGGTCGGCGGCGAGCTCACCGCCGCACCCGGCACCTGGTCGCGGCAGGTGGCCGGCTTCACCTACCAGTGGTACGTGGACGGCACGGCGGTCTCCGGGGCCACCGAGTCCACGTACCGGCCGGGTGTCGCGGACCTCGGCAAGAGCGTGCTCGTCGAGGTGACCGTCGACGACCCGTACTTCACGGCCACGTCGGCCAGGTCGGCGGCCACCGCCCCGGTCGCGCCGGGGACGTTCACCTCGGCCGAGCCGCCGGCCGTGACCGGAACGCCCAAGATCGGCCGCTGGGTGAAGGCGTCGCCCGGCACGTGGACGCCGTCGCCGGAGAAGGTCACCTACCAGTGGCTGCGCGACGGCATCCCGGTCAGGGGCGCCACGGGGCAGACCTACCACCTCACGGGCCACGACCGCGGCGCCCGCGTCGCCGTACAGGTGACCGTGTCGGCGAAGGCCTACGCGAAGGCCACCGCCACCTCGGCGGCGACCCGGCCGGTGACCCCCTGATATGACGGCCGGCCGGGGAGGCCCTTCCCTCCCCGGCCGGTCGTCAGGCGTGCCGCGGGTAGGCCGAGACGAGCCCCTTGCCCGCGGCCGACCGGCGCCACCTCCTCCGCGTTCACCTTCCGGCTGGAGGACGTGGCCAGATACGTCCCGGGCACGGCCGTGCTCACCAGGGCGACACGCTCGCCTACGCTACGACGGCGACCTGGGCGTCCTCACCTGCGAGGGCGACCTCGCCAGGAACCGGCAGGCCGGCGGCCGATGTGGGACGCGCGGCCGCGGCCGGGCGGGCAGGGACGTCGTCGTGTCCCTCGTTACGCGTCGACGGCCCGGCCGAGCACGTCCGGGGCGAGGATTCCATGCGGAGTGGTCAGTCCCTGATCAGGAGGCCCTGGAAGATGACGTCGCCTTCGTCGCCCTCCCATCGGTAGGCGAGCCCTTCTCCGGTCTGGATCAGGGTGATCCTGCCCGCGGCGCACTTGTCCAGCCGGAAGACGAGTGCCGTGCCGGAGCTGCGCGTCAGCGTGAGGCTTCCCCCGCATGAGCTGTTGGTGTCCTTCCAGCTTCCGGTGCGCCTGCCCGACTCCAGCACGATCTGGACGTCGGTCTCGCTGGTTCCCACGAGCTGGTCGGGCTCGAGATGGCCTCCCCACGTGCCGGCGAACGCGGCCGAAACCGTCCCGCCCGGCGTGGTCGACGGCACGGGAGTGGCCTTCGGAGTCGCTGTGGCGTCCCCCGCGGCGTCGTCCGTCGTCACGGTGTCGTCCTGGCCCGCGGCGGCGTCGTCCTGGGTCGTGCCGTCGTCCGTGACGGTTTCCCCCGGCGTGGCCTCGGCGGGCGGTGTCGGTGAGCCGGCGGTGTGCGAGACGGTCGTCGTGGCGGCGTGCGACGGGGTGGAGGCCGTGCCGTCGGACAGCAGCCGTGGCCCCAGCAGAGCGGCGGTGACCGACACCGCGGCCACGGCGGCCACCGCCCCGGCGACGATCCCGGTGCGGGAAGCCTGCCGACGGCCGCCCGCCCCCGTGGTCTCCGGTCCCGACGGGATCGTCCCGGCCGGGCCCGGAGCAGGGAAGGCCGGGAGAATCGCGGTCGTCCCACCCTGCCGTACGCCTTCCGGCCTGGTGGTCGCCGCGGCCGCGCCCGCCTGAAGCGGGTCGGGGGCGGACCCGACGAGTTCCAGCAGCAGGTCGCGGGAGGCCGGCCGGCGCGCGGGATCCTTGGCGAGGCATCGTTCGACCACCCCGCGCAGCGACCGGGGCAGTGCCGAGGCGTCGGGCTCGGCGGTCAGGATCCGGTGCATGACGGCGGGGACACTGGCGGCGCCGAAGGCCGGGCGGCCCGTAGCGGCGAAGACGATCGTGGCTCCCCAGGCGAACACGTCGGAGGCGGGCGCGGCCGGGTCCCCGGCGATCTGCTCGGGAGCCAGGTAGGCCGGGGTGCCGACCGGGCCCGCCGTGATCGTGTCACTCGCGCCGTGCCTGGCGATGCCGAAATCCACCACCCGGGGACCGTCCGGCCCCAGCAGCACGTTGGCCGGCTTGAAGTCCCGGTGCACGATCCCGGCCGCGTGAATGGCCGCCAGCGCCGTGGCGGTGCCGACCGCGAGGCGTTCCAACTCGCCGCCCCGCAGCGGACCGCCGGATTCGACCCGCTGCTGCAGAGACGGCCCGTCGATGAACTCGCTCACCACGTAGGGCATCCGCCCATCGACCACCGCGGTCAGCACCCGGGCGGTGCAGAAGGGCGCGACTCCGCGCATCGCGTCGAGCTCGCGGACCAGCCGCTCCTTCACCGACGAATCGAGCCCCGACTTGAGCACCTTCACCGCGACCGGTTCACCGCGGGGCGACCGGCCGAGGAACACCACCCCCTGCCCGCCCTCGCCGAGCCGCCCGCTCAGTGTGAACTCACCCAGTACGCGCGGGTCGTCGGGCTCCAGGGGGGTGACCATGGCACCGAACCCTAGCGACGTGAGGACGCGGTGCGGTACGCCTCACAGCAGCCGAACGCCGATGGTTTGTTCGCGACAAGCGGCCGCGAATGTTCGTGAGTTCTGACCCCGGTTCGAAACCACGGATCAATGTTCGCGAGAAGTGACCGCACCTGGCGCATCGCTGAAGTCGGCGATCGCCCTACTGCAGGCAGCGTGCGGCCGCGCTCCGCGCATCCTCCAGGCGAGACCCCCGGTACTGGCCTCCTCCCGCAAGCGCCACGGCCCGCTACAGCGACTTCCTCCATTGAGAAGTACTCGCGAGCTTCATTCCAGGTCGTTGAAAGAGCGGCGACGATGCCGGTGGCTGATCGGTTATAGCTGTGCCAACCAGTCCGCGATGGCGGCGAAGTCGATGTCCGTGAGGCCACGGCGAGGGTCAACGCGATGGAGGAGAGCCCGTCCCTGATGGTGCTCGGACACCCAGCCTCGATCGGCGTCGGTGATTTCGTCATCGACCCAGACGAACGAGCGCCCAGCTGCCCAGTCGATCAATCCGCGGGTCTTCCAGTGCAGCGGGCCCTGCTCGTCCGAGTCTGGCCAGTCCACCACCGGCAACTCGGGCAGGCCAAGCAATGGACTGATCACTTCGTTCGCATCGGCCATCCATGTGGTCGCCCACACGAGGTCACAGGGCAGTGCCGTCAACCGCACCCCGTGCTGGGGATCGATCCTGGACAACAGCGGGTTCGAGCCCGCCGGCGGTGGCTGTGTCGCTGCGCGGTTTCCTGAATGCCCGCCGAGGTGCGGCTGTGGCGCCCCGAACGGAATGAGGGGTCCATCAACGTCAAGGAACAGCAGCGGACGGTCCGCAGAGCCAGGCATTGCCGCAGGATAGCGGTGGTCGGTCGCGGACACGGTTCCTCTCGATGGCGCTCAGCTTGAAGGCCATGGCCAGCCCCGCGGCTCGTGATCCGGGGTCTTTGGTGACCTTGGTGCGGTGCCGGACCGTGGCGAAGGTCGACTCGATTGGATTGGTCGTACGCAGATGGACCCAGTATTCGGACGGTTAGTGTCCGCACGAGCGTGGCAGAACCCACTGGTTTGAATGCGAATTTCGGCACAGGAGGCCGTCATAGGCCTGATGAGCTTGGCATTCATGGAGATCCGCACCATGGGTTATCGCCGCGGTCCGACGCTCAGGGGGTGGGTTGACGGCCCGGAGGATTGTCACGAGCAGATACGAGTGATCGCCGACATGTGCCACAATTTGCCTTCAGATCTTAGAGCGTGTTTGAGAAGGGTTGACAATGGCGTGCGCATCTCGCCGCCGTGACCGCCGTTGTGTCGCGATCATGGTTGGGTGCCCCGCGAACGCCGCTACCCCTCCGATCTGGCCGACGCCCAATGGGCGCTGATCGAGCCGCTTCTCCCTGCCCCGAACGCTGGCGGGCGGCCGGAGAAGCACTCGCGCCGCGACATCGTGGACGCCATCTTGTACGTGGTCCGCACCGGATGCGCCTGGCGGCAGTTGCCCTTCGACTTCCCGCCCTGGCAGACGGTCTACTGGTACTTCGTCCGCTGGGAGAAAGCCAAGGTCACCGAGGAGATCCTCGCGATCCTGCGGCGACGCGTCCGCATGGCCCAGGGGCGGGAGGAGGAGCCGTCGGCGGGGATTATTGACTCCCAGAGCGTCCAGGGCGCCGACACGGTCGGCCGCGAGTCGCGGGGATACGACGCGGGTAAGAAGATCAACGGGCGCAAGCGGTTCATCGTCACCGACACCCTCGGCCTGCTGCTGGTCGTGTGCGTGATGGCCGCCTCGGTCCAAGACCGCGACGGAGCCAAGACCACCCTGCTGAGCGCGTACCTGGTCACCCCGATCCGGTTGGTGTTCGCCGACGCCGGCTTCGCTGGAGCCCTGGTCGAGTGGAGTCAGCGGATCCTGCGCACCACGCTGCACATCGTGCGCAAGGCCCCTGGTCAGGTCGGGTTCGCCGTAATCGCCCGCCGCTGGGTCGTGGAACGCTCGCTGGCCTGGCTGACCAGCCACCGCCGTCTGGCCCGCGACTACGAACGCCACCCCGCTACCTCGGAGGCCATGATCCGATGGGCGGCGATCTCTGGAATGGCCCGGCGTCTCACTCGTGGGCACGCCGCCACACGTCAGCAGGCACGGGCGCTCATCGGTCGACCTGAGCAGTGAGTCCGGGCAGGGCCATGCGCGGCGTCAAACGCCGCGATCGTGCCCTGCGCGTGAACTCGGCTCCAGGTGCCGTTCGTACCGAAGCCCTGGGCGGCCGTCCAACACCGTCTCGCCGACGGGGACGAACCCCGTGCGGGCGAGTACGGCTCGCGAACCGGCGTTGTCCAATGTCGTCGCCGCCCGCAGGGTGGTCAGGCCGTACTCGGTCGCGGACAGGGCACAGACCTGATGAACCGCGCGTGTGGCCAGGCCACGTCCGGCGGCAGACTCCGCGATCCGGTACCCCAGCTCGGCCGAGCCGTCCGCCACATCGATCAGGTTTACGCGCCCCACCACCCTGCCGCGATCGTCCACGAGCACATGGAAGTAGCACACCCCGGCCGCCTGTTCTGCGAGCAGGGCGGCGAGCCGATCATCGAATCGGGCGAAATAGTCGTCGCCGCGGTCGGGAACCGACGCAGCGAAATAGGCCCGGTTCTCCTTCTCAAACACGAGCAGAGCAGGAACGTGGTCGAGGCGGAGACACTGGAGCTCGGGCATCCGACAAGGATATATCCCGCTCGGCGGCCCGGGTGGGGAGCGCAGGACGCCACAAACCCTTCATCACGACGTAAGACCCGCCGCGCGCTCGGTGGCGGAAACGCATCGGATCGGAGGGGTAGCGGCGTTCGCAGGGCACCCAACCATGATCGCGACACAACGGCGGCCACGGCGGCGAGATGCACACGCCGTTGTCAGCCCTTCTCAAACACGCTCTTAGAGTGCGCAACAAGCGGCAACGAGAGCGAAGGGCCAGTGAGAGCCTGAGGCTCCTTCTCCAAGGAGCAGACGGCTCGCATGCTCAATGGGTCCGCGGCCGTCTTGACGAGCTCGGACATGACTACCACTCGTTACTCGGGAAGCCTGATCGAGAGGCCAGGGAAGAGTCAAAGGTATAAACGAATGCCACCCACCACCTCTGACGATTACGCCTGGCAGAACGATTGGGAGGAGGTTTACACGGTCACGTTCGTCCGCGGCCACAATGAGCGGGAGACACTGCGCAGGTTCGGGATCGCCGAGGCGGACATGCGGCCGTACGACTGGAAGGACGTCTGGGAGCGCGTCGAGGAGACCGACGGAGAGTCTGACCTGGTCGTCGTGACTCATGTGAACGGGTGGACGATCGCCTTCGAGGCCTGCGGCTGGGAAGGCAACCGGCCGGAGACGTTGCGCGAGCTGTCCCGGGGAGGTGAGGCGGTTTCTGTCATGCGGCACGACTACGCCGCATCCCACCACTTCACGTATGCGGTGGACGCTGAACTGCGCACCGCCTTTCGGCTGGAATGGCCTCAGGAACGCTGGGGAGCCCAGCCTGACGCTCTGAACGTCGACATGCGCGAGGTCGGACTCACGCCTTCAGGGCCGCAGGAGGAGTCCCGATACCGGCATGAGACCGTGGCGCCCACGCTCGCGCCGGCCAGCCGCCTCTCCGGGGTCCTGTTCCACCGGGACATGGTCGAGAGTGACGCTCTGCTCGGCGGGATCATCACCGCTCCCGTGCCCGATGACCCGCAGTAAGCCCAGACACCGATTCAGCCTCGGCGTGACCAACTGCGTGACAACACCGGCGAACGACGCTGGACACTGGTGGCCAACAGTGGACTACGACGGCAGGTGGAGAGCTTGTAGGACCAGCTTGATCACCTGTTGCCGTTCTTCGATAAGGAAGCAGTCTGCTGGTCCACCTCTGCGATCACTGCATTAGAGTTGCGGACCGTAAATATGACTACGGAGCATTTGTTCTGTTTCAAGGAGATGGTCGACCACCTCCCAGTACTCCTTCAGCATCGGGTGTGAAAGAGCTTCAGCGCGCGACAGTTTGTGCCCATAGAGGGGTTGGTCGGGAGCCACAGCGGCTGCGTTGACGAGAGTGCAGGCCGGGAGCGGGCTGTTTTCGACCGGTCCGACTCTGCAACCGAAGGTGACTCGCTGATCACAAGGCACTTCCAGGTGCTCGGCTCCCCACTGATCATCGAAGATTACGTCGATCCACGCTTCATGGATGCCTTGATGGTGGTAGCAGGTGGCGAAGAAAATCGCGTACTTGCCGACTCCCTGCTTGTGTACGAAACCGCGGGACTGTCGGCGCTGCTCGCCGCAGCAGTCGCACGTCGAATCCTGGAACGTGTAGTCACGATCGATCTGGAGCATCAGCACATTGAGCCTTTTTCATCCTGAGTAGCGGTCGTCTTCGACGGCTTGCAGGACGAGGACGGCCTGCACGATCGGGGTGGCGCGGTGAGGGCAGCAGCGGAGCTTTGACAGCAGCTTCCACGCTTTCAGGGTCGCAATGGCGCGTTCGCCGAGGGCTCGGATGCGTGCGTGGGCGCGGTTGACGTCCTTTTGCCCGCGCGACAGCTGGGGACGGTGTCGGTGGCGCTTGAACGGGGTGCGGACCGTGCCTCCCGCGCCCTGGTAGCCCTTGTCGGCGAAGGTGACGACGCCGTTGGCGGTCAGGGCGTCGATCAGACCCACGATGCGGGATGCGGTCAGGTCGTGCACGGCCCCGGGGAGAGCCGGAGAGGCCCACACCAGGCGACCGGCGGGGTCGGCGAGGACCTGGACGTTCACCCCGTGGCGCTTGTGCTTGCCCGAGTAGTAGGGCTTCTGGTCGGCGACCCGGTCGATCGGGATGAGCGTGCCGTCGAGGATGGCGTAGGCCAGACGGGCGGCCCGGAGCGCGGCAGCCTGGACGTCGTCGGCCAGGGCGGCGAGCAGGTCGACCGACTCGCGCACGTACCGCCAGGCGGTGGTGGTGCCGATGGCGAAGCCGGCGGCCAGGCGGGCGTAGGTGTCCCCGTTCCGCAGGTGAGCCAGTACCAGCAGTGCCTGCTGTCTTGGCGTGAGGCGCCGCCACCGGCTGCGGCGTTCGGCGCGGCGGGCGCGGATGAGTTCGGCCAGACGGGTAAGGGTGCGGTTCGACAGGGGAATCGCGGCAGGGTAAGACAGCATCGAGGCTTCCGGTTGGGGCATCGGATCTTGGTCGACTGCTGTCTTACCGGGAGCCTCACCTCACTCCCAACTTGTCCGGCCAGCCCGCCTCCTGCGGCCATCCTGACCAGCGTGATCAGGATGAAAATGACTCATTATGCCCGCGGACGCCGGCAGACGAGGCCGGGGAACTGGGACAGGGCCAACGTCGTCCCGGGGGCGCTTTCGGGCACATGGCTCCGGAAAGCGCTCGCAAACGACGACAACGAACCTAAGACGGTCCGCCGGTTCCTTCAGCTTGCAGCAGCGTGCGGAGAGTTCCCCGCGGAACCCGGCACCAGGGAAGTCGATGGATGGCACCTCTATGAAGCGTTGACGGCTGCTCAACGCGCCGAGGCTTGACGACGCAACTGCTGAACAGCAGCGAAGTACAGCAACCGTGCCACACGAGCCCGTTCATGGAAATGCTGCCAGGGTAGCGGCATGGCCGATTTTGAGAAGACTGAGCTGAACATGTGAGTGCTCGTAGGCTGATCTCGGACGTGATGGACAGGAGGGAGGCTGTGGTGGCCGAGACGACGCCGACCGAGACGATGATGGCCGAGGTGACAGCCAAGCTGGCCGAGCTCGAGGACCCGAGGGCACGCGAGGTGAACGAGAAACACGGTGACGATCACGGTGTGAACCTCAGCAAGCTGCGCGCGCTCGCGAAGCGGCTGAAGACGCAGCAGGAACTCGCGTGCCAGCTCTGGGAGACGAATGACACCGCGGCGAGACTGCTGGCGATCCTGATCTGCCGCCCGAAGGCGTTCGAGCGTGACGAGTTGGACGTCATGCTGCGCGAGGCACGCACACCCAAGGTGCACGACTGGCTCGTGAACTACGTGGTGAAGAAGAACCCGCACTCCGAAGAGCTGCGCGTAACCTGGTCCGCCGATTCGGATCCGGTGGTCGCGAGTGCCGGCTGGGCGCTGACCACCGAACGCGTGACCAAGAAGCCTGAGGGCCTCGACCTCGCAGGGCTGCTCGACGTCATCGAGGCGGAGATGAAAGGCGCCCCGGATCGCCTGCAGTGGGCGATGAACAACTGCCTGGCTCAGATCGGGATCGAGCACGCCGAGCACCGCGCCCGTGCGATCGACATCGGTGAGCGCCTGGAGGTGCTCAAGGACTACCCGACTTCCCCGGGCTGCACGTCTCCGTTCGCACCCATCTGGATCACCGAGATGGTGCGCCGACAGCACGATAAGTAGGAAGGTTCGCGCTCACGCCCGTGCCGCGACTCCCTCCGAAGGCGACACCCGATACGAACCGCCCGTGAGAAGCCTCACGTCGCCTACTACGGCAGCCGCCAATTCCTAGCTGACCAGGACATTTGCTCGGTCGAGGCAGGTACGGCGGTGGAACCAGCGGGAACGTGCCTGGTGGCGGCGTTACTAGCTAGGATTTCGGTCTGCAACAACGCGACTGAGCACGGGCGGAGGCCGGATGCAGGGCGAACGCCTGAACGACGGACTGTCCGTGGCGGCTACCGGGAACGGCGCACCCCTGGTCTTCCTGGCTGGCCTCGGTCCGGGTGCCGACCTGTCCCACGGGGTCCCGCGAACCATGGCCCGGTCGGCCCGCGCCGTCGCGCTCGGATCTGGCCGCACGGTCCACTTGATCAACCGTCCCATCGACATGCCTTCCGGCACGACCATTGCCCGATTGGCCGGATGGCACGCCATCGCACTGCACGAGCGGTTCGGCAAACCGGTCGACGTCATGGGTAGCTCCGGTGGAGGCGTCACCGCGCTCCAACTCGCGATGGACCACCCCGAAGTTGTACACCGCCTGGTCATCTCCGTCGCCGCGAGCCGCGTCAGCGACCGCGGACGACATGACCTGCTACGGAGCGTCGAGATGGAACGCCGGGGGAAATCCGCCGCCTGGATCAGCAGCGGCCTGGTCGCACACGGACTCCTGCGCGTGGTCGTCGCGGCCATGTACGCGCTCGGCGCCAACCAACAGCGAGCCCCCGGTGAGGTCGCCCTCATCGAAGCCATTCAAGAGTGGGATGTGACGGCACGGCTGGGCGAGATCATCGCACCCACGCTCGTCGTGGGTGGCACCCGGGATCCCCTCGTCCCACCCGCACTCGTCGAAGCGACCGCACGCGGCATCCCGAACGCTCGGCTCCTCCTGCTCCGTGGCCGAGGCCACATGACAACGCTCTTCGACCCGCGCGCCACGCGGGCGACCACCGCCTTTCTCGACGGTAGGTGATCGTGCTGTTCACTACTCCAACCACGCGAGCATCGCGTACAGCAACGCGGACGGTCTCCTCGCGCCATACGCCGAGGCCTTGGAGCGAGTGACGGCCGAACGCGTCGAAGTGGTCGTAGACAGAGTTCAGCTGATCGTTCTGGATCGAGATGAGCGACTTTACCGCTGGACGGTCCAAGCTGACACGCCGTTCGGCGTTGAGAAACGCCTAGTACGGCATCTGCCATTGTCGGTGTGAGCTGGCGAGATGGCGGGAGGTCTGCGCTCATGGGAGCAGCCGCCTGACGATCATGTGTTTGTGAAGACAACAGAATCGAAGGCGGCTGCCGCTGCCAGGATAGGGGCAGGGCTGGCCCGCCGGAAACGAACCGAGCTGCTGGAGCGGCTGAAGTCGTGTTTCGCCCGGACCGGGACCTGGCAGCAGGCGGGAAAGTACGTGTCGGCCCTGGTCAGTGAGCTGCCAAAGCGAACGGGTGGACGATCGCCGAGCATGCCGGAGACCGGTCGCCGGACCGGACGCAGCGGCTGCTGAACCGGGCGGCCTGGGATGAGTCCGCTGCGATGAGCGGGATACGGCGGTTCGCGGCCGGCGGCCTGGATGCGGCCGCGTGGCGGCGGGGTCAAGTCCAGGTGGACGACGCGGTGGCCTGGTGGTCGCGGCGATCGACGAGACCGGGCAGGAGAAACAGGGCGGGCTCACGGCCGGGGTGAAGCGCCAGTACATGGGGTGCGCGGGCCGGGTCGCCAACGGCATCAACACGGTGCACCTGTCCTATATCCGGGACAGGATCGGGCACGCGCTGGCCGGCACGCGGCAGTGGATCCCGCACGAGCACATCGCCGATCCCGTGACGTCGCTGGTCATGGGCCTGCCGCTGGACCTGGAGTTTCGCACCAAGGGCCAGCTGGCCATCGACCTGTGTACCGACGCCTACGCCGATGGCCTGACCTTCGACTTCGTCTGCGGCGATGAGGTGTACGGCGGCTGCACTGGTCTGCGCGCGTTCCTGGAAGGCCGCGGCCAGGCGTACGTGCTGCGGGTCGCCTCCAACTTCACCCTCACCCTGGCCGGAACCAGCACCGGAACCAGCACCGGAACCAGCGCCGGAACGAGCGGCGGAACGAGCGGCGGAACAACGCTGACCTGCGTGCAGGCGGTCAAGCAGTTGGCCAGGGATAATCGGCGCTGGGAGGTGCGCTCCGCAGGTAAGGGCTCCAAGGGCGAGCGCTGGTACGCCTGGGCATGGATCGCCACCGCCTCACCGCGTCACCACCTGCTGGTCCGCCGCCACCTCAAGACCGGCAAGCTGGCCTTCCACTACTGCTACGTGCCCGAAGGCCGACCGGTGACCAAAGCCGTGCTGATCCGGACCGCAGGGCTGAGATGGCCGATCGAAGAGGACTTCGCGGTCGGCAAGGACTGCTTCGGGCTGGACCAGTGCCAGGCACGGCTCTACACCGCGATCCTGCGTCACATTGTGCTGGTCATGGCTGCCCTGGCCATCTGCGCCGTCACCGCCGCCCACCTGCGCGACCGCACCGACACCCAGGCCCCGCCGCCGGTCAGCCCGGATCAGGCTCCACCCGGCGACCCCGGGCTGATCCCGCTGACCGTCCCGGAGATCAGGCGCCTGCTCGCCGCTGTCCTGCAACCCGTACATCCGCCCGGTCATGCCACACACTGGCTGTACTGGCGACGCCGCCACCAGGCACGTTCCCGCTGGTTCCATCGCCGTACCCGCCTCGACCGAGCAAATGTCCTGGTCAGCTAGGAATTGGCGGCTGCCGTACTACGGCTGGAGAGCACGCCGTCCTGAGTAGGGGGCGTCGGCTTCGATGGCGTGCAGGACGAGGATGGCCTGCACGGTCGCGGTAGCGCGGTGAGGACAGCAACGGAGCCAGCACGATCAGGATAGAAATAGCCAAACTTGTTCCGGTCGGGTCTATATCGATTTTTCGGCGCTTTGGCCACTGTAAGGTTTTTTATCGGCATAGTAGTTTGCGTTCATGTTCAGCCCATTTGCCGCATGCCGGGCAGCCGCTCTACGACCCACGGTCGTCTGGGCGGCCGTCGCCGGGGTCATCGCCACCGGATCGCCGATGGCACTCGGCTCGTCCCCCGCGTACGCGGCGGATTCGGGCCCCTCCGCCAACGCCGTCATCGTCTGGGACCGTAACGCTCAGACTGCGATTTGGGACATCGCCGGTCAGCAGCCGCAGGTTCAGGCGCGCAGCTTCGCGATGGTGCACGGAGCGGTCTACGACGCGGTGAATGCGATCGCCGGCGCTCCCTACCAGCCATACCTGGGCGCACCGGCCGCCAATGGCACCGAATCGACGGACGCGGCCGTCGCGACCGCGGGTTACCTGGTGCTGCAAGCGCTGTTCCCCGACCAGCAGGCGAGGTTGAAGACCCAGTACGACGAGTCGCTGGGCGCGATACCCGACGGCACCGCGAAACAGCGTGGTATCACCGTGGGCACTCAGGCGGCCGATGCGATGATCGCCGCGCGGCGGGACGACGGGGCGTTCGGCGACCAGACCTGGCCCGTGGGCACCCGGCCCGGTCAGTGGCGGCCGACGCCGCCCACGTTCGCCTCGGACGGGGCGTGGGTCGGTCACCTCAAGCCGTTCCTCATTCCCAGCGCGTCCATGTTCCGTACGTCCGGCCCGCCTGCGCTCACCAGCCGCCGGTACGCCCGGGACTTCAACGAGGTCAAGACGGTCGGCTCGGCGACCAGCACGGTCAGGACGGCCGACCAGACGCAGGCCGCGATCTGGTGGCACGACCGGCATCTGGCCGAATGGGAGATCAAGCGTCAGCTCGCGACGCGGCAGCGACTGAACACCCTTCAGACCGCGCGGATGTTCGCGATGGTCGACCTGGCCGAAGCCGATGCCACGATCGCCTGCTACAACGAGAAGGCGGCATGGAACTTCTGGCGGCCGGTCACCGCGATCCGGCTGGCCGACACGGACGGCAACCCGGAGACGGCCGCCGACCCCGGCTGGACGCCGTTGCTCGTCACGCCGCCACACCCCGACTACACGTCCGGGCACACCTGTTTCACCGCGGCGAGCATGTCGGCGTTGAGGTACTTCTTCGGCCGGGACGACATCCCCTTCAGCGGCTACAGCGCCGACTCGGGTACCACCAGATATTTCCGCGGTTTCTCCCAGGCGCTCGCCGAGGTCGTCGAGGCCCGCATCTGGGGCGGCATCCACACCCGCACGGCAGACGTGCAGGGCGCGAAGATCGGCGCGCAGGTCACCGCCTACATGGTCGCGCACCACTTCAAGCCGAGGCCGAGGAGCCGGTGAGAGCCTCGCGGCCCCGCCACCGCGCCGATCCCCTACAGGATTCAATCAGCCTCCCCGCTGGCTGGTGGTTCTTTCTATGTACGCTGCCGGGCGGCTTGCGGCGCGGGCCGCGGGGGCGGGTCAGGGCAGGGCCCGGATGAGCGCGGGCAGCTGTCCGAGGGCGACGGACGGGCGGTCGACGGCGGGCGGGCCGACATAGAAGGCGGCCATGCCGACCTTCTCGGGCCCTTCGACGTCGGCCGTCCAGTTGTCGCCGACGAAGACGGTGTCGGCGGCGGTGACGCCGTGGCGGTCCAGGGCCGCGCGGAAGATCTCCGGGTCGGGCTTGCGCCGGCCGACATCGACGGAGGTGATCACGTCGGTGATGTGGGCGTCCAGGCCGAAGCGGCGCATCAGGCCGGGCACGAGTTGGGCATCGTGGGTGTTGCTGACCACGCTCAGGCGGTGGTCGGCGGCGAGGTCGGCCAGGCACTGAAGGGCGGAGAAGGCAGGGCGAATGTCGGCGGTCCAGGCCCGCAGGTACTCGGTGATGAGCAAGTCGATGTGCTCGGCGGCCGCGGCCGGGGCCCCGATCAGTTCGGCGTAGCGGGCGGCGATGTCGCTCATCGAGTGCTCGATGCCGGTGGCCTGCGCGTGGACTTCGAGTTCGTCCCAGGCACGCTGCCACAGAAGGCTGGACTCCTGCGGAGCCATCGCGACGCCGGCGCGGCGGCTGAAGGCGTGCGGGGCGTTGTGCGAGGGCGGGTGGTTCCCCGGGTCGTAGTCCACCAGGGTCCCGAAGAAGTCGAAGAAAACGTGCGTAGCCATGTCACTATTGAATTCCGATAAGCTCACTTATCGCTAATTGATCAAATGAGCCTTTTCCAACCTCCCACGTCACAAACAGCGCTCCCTGCCCCGCCGGCTACGGCGTGGCAGCCTCCGGCACGCGTAGGTGTCAGGGCTCAGCTGCGAGCGCGTCCTGGCATGGCTTGAGCCTGACGTCGACCCCGAGAGAGGGTCAGATCCCGGCTCAAGCCGCCGCAGCAGGAGCGGAATCCACGTGGGAGGCGCGTGACCGGGATCGTCAATCGGTCCGGGTGCGGAGGCTCCGCGCCAGGGCGGGGATCATCACCGTCGCAGGGACGAGGTGTAGCCCGAGGAGGGCGGTGGTGGTGGCGGTGTTTGCCCCGGAGAGGAGAGGCGGGACCAGCGAGATCGCGGTCAGCGACACTGCCGTCCACACGAATCGCTCGGCGGGGCGAGCGCTCCAACGAAGAAGAGCGACGGCAAGGACGATGCCCACGACCGAGAAGAAGCCGGTCACCACGGCGAACCCGGGCAATGGGATCGTCTCGCCACCATCGGGGATCTCGAAGTGGACGCCGACGGCCTGGGCAAGCGCAGCGGCGAGGGTGGTGGCCACCATCGCTGCGAGCGTGGCAACGAAGCCGGTGCCGGCGAGCCCGCGGAGTCGGTGGGTGTGGCTCGTCTGGCCCGATGCCGGGCCTGCGGCGACCCCGGTGTCATTCATGCTGTTCATGTCATCCTCCATCATTCGGTGACTGGCGTAGGGGTGTGTTGACTGGCATGTGACGGTCCTGGCCCTGGGGGTGACGATGCGCACCCGCGCCGTGCGACGGCCGGGGTTCCGCAGCGCGCGGACGCCGGTGCCGCGGAGCCAGAACCCGGCGCCGCGTCCGAGGACCGGCCCGGGCTCGCCGTCGCGCAGCTCCAACTGCACCCGCCCGCGGGTGACGCAGCCGAACGAGTCGCACCACTCGGCCGCGACCACCACGACACGCGCGCCACCTCGCAGCGCGAGCGTCCGCACCGGGACTACTCCGTGCCGTCCGCCGGCAGGCGCTCCGGCAGCCCGAGCCGCGGGAACTGGTCGTCGTGGAAGATGACGATCTCGGTGATCGCCCCGCCGGTGACGCGCAGGACGTCGATCGTCAGCGGCAGGTACGCGCCCTCCCGCTTCCGCCGCTGGTAGAAGGCGACGGCGGGCTGCCGGTTCACGGAGGTTTGGACGGCGCGCAGGTGCTTCATGCCCTCGAAGCCGCTCTCGACCCAGTCGTTCACCACCGCGTCGCGGCCGACGCACAGGCCCGGCGTGGGCGGCATCGAGCAGCGGACGTCGTCCCGCAGCAGCGCGGCGAGCCCGCCGATGTCCGTGGCCACGCTGGCGTCGGTGAAGCGGCGCACCAGCTCGCGCGTCCCGGCGTCCTCCTCGCCGCCGGTCCAGTCCTGCCGCTCGGCGGGCAGGTGCTCCCGCATGCCGGCGCGGGCCCGCTGCAGCGCGCTGTTCACGGAGTTGACGGAGTCCCCGAGGAGCTCCGCGACGTCCTTCGCCGGCCAGCCGAGCACGTCTCGCAGGATCAGCACGGCCCGCGGGCGCGGCGCGAGGTGCTGGACTGCGACCAGGTACGCCAGCTCGATCGTCTCCCGCGCGACGGCGACGTTCTCCGGCTCGTCCGCGTCGCCCGCGGGCAGCTCGTCGAGCAGCCGGTCCGGGTAGGGCTGCAGCCACAGCACCTCGCCGGCGGTCGCAGGCTCCGGGCGGCACTTGGCGAGCAGGTCCAGGCAGGCGTTGGTGGCGATCCGGTACAGCCAGGCCCGGAACGTCGACCGCCCCTCGAAGGTCTCCCGCCGCCGCCAGGCACGGAGGAACGTCTCCTGCACGGTGTCCTCGGCGTCCTCGAACGACCCGAGCATCCGGTAACAGTGCACGTGCAGCTCCCGCCGGTGCCGCTCCGCCAGCCCCGAGAACGCCGGCTCGTCGACCTCGCCCAGACCGCTCACGCCCAGCTCCTCCAGCCGCGTGTCCGCACTCATCACGTCATCCTTCCGCCTCGTCGTGTCCCGTCGTAGGTGTGACGGGTGCGGGCGCGACAACTCATCACCAGGGTCGGTCGGCATGGCTGATCCAGTGACGGATCCGGTGGCGGAGCACGACGCGCGGTACGGCGAGGAGGGCGCGGGTCCGCCGGACGGCGAGCTCGGTGAACGTCGCGGCGACCCGCAGCGCGGGATCCAGGCCAGGGCGACAGACATCGGCGTCGCGTCAGCCGGGAGGCCACGGCCGTGAGCTCCGAGGACTGCAGCGGGATCCAGGGCGTGAGTCACGCCATGGACTGTCTAATAACGGTGTCTGAAGGTTGTTGAAGGGGTTTTTGAAGGGCTGGCGGCCCGTTCGGCGCCCTCCTCGGCGACTCTCCAACAAATGATCGTTTCTTGAAGACCACCGACGACGTCAGCCGGCGCGAAGGCCCCGCGGTTCGGCGCGAAGGACGTCGGTCGCGATCTGGACGCAAGGACCGCAGATCCACACCCCTGGCCCGGCAACGAGCGGGCCAAGGTCCTTGCAGCCGCAGAACGAGCACGCGCGGTCAGGGGTCTTGGAGCGGCCGATTCTCCGGTGCCTGCGCTGGACGGGTGGAATCCATTCCTCCATCTCCTTCTTCACCCTGGCGGCGTCAACACCGAGATCGTTAAGGACTCGGCAGGGCGGAGGAGCCGGGATCGGTGGCCAGGCAGAACAGCACGTGCTCGGATCGGCACTGGGACTGGCCGCGCCGGGCGGCCAGGCGGCGGGCCTGGATGACGGCGCGCTCGGCGTCACCGTCTCCCACCACGCGGCGCTCTTCGCCATCGACACCAACGATCATCGCGGGCTCGAACAGACGCGCGTTGGCCTCACGGACCTTCTCCCGGCTGACGCCGAGCCGGTCGAGGATGTTGGCCGCGACGCCGACATGCAGCAGGCCGAGGAGCAGGTGCTGGGTGCCGGGAACACTGTCGTCCGCATCGGCCGCCGCCTGGGCGGCCTGCAGGCAGGCCGACAGGCGGGGCGCCATGATCACATGTTGGGCGGCATCGCCGATCAGGTCACTGACCTCCAGGCGGTGCGCGAACTTCTGCCGAGCAGCCTGCTTGGATACGCCGAGCCGTTCGCCGATCAGCGTCCAGGACACGTTCGCGGCCCGGGCGGCGCCGACGAAGTGCTCGGTCAGGTCGTCGGCTGCGGAACTGGCCTCGGCGGCGACCACGAGGGCGGTCTCCAGCAAGGCCAGCGGGTCATCGCTAGTCGCACGGTCCTGCACGGCGGCGATCAGATCTTGGACGTCCACCTCACCAATACGACAACCGTAAATTGTCGAATTTGAGGACAATCCCTGGTTGTCGATTCAGGAGGTCGGAAGCGGGTTGAGCAGCGGGCCAAAGATGTGCACCCCGATCTGCCAGGCGTCGCTCTGGCCGAGGATCTGCCCGGCGATCGCCGGATGCCCGTCAGCCCACGCCTGAGCCGCCTCGGTGCTGGTGAAGAAGTTGATGTACCCGCAGCACAGGTCGGCGGCGACCGAGGGCGCCTCCTCACGCTCTTCAGCGTCGGCACACGAGTCGGGTGGGCAGGTTCCGCAGTCGGCCGGTTGCCGGCCGTAGAAGACCACGGCCGAGGCGGGTTCCCACACGGGCGTGCTCCCGTCGGCGGGAACGAAGACGGTGATCGCCTTTCCGGCGCCGGACTCGGTGGCCTCGATCGTCACGTCCTTGCCGAGCATCGCCGCGATGCCGAGGGCGTCGATCGCACACATCGCATAGACCCGCGGCCCGCCGCTTATCCGGACCCGGTGCAGGGTCGGCGCCGGGGAGAACGGATAGGCGGCACTGATCGCCCCCGAACCGTCCAGGCGCAGGAAGTCGGCAGCGTGCAACCGGGCCAGCACCTGGGCACCGGTGACACCGTAGGAGGCGGCGACCTGATCCAGCTCGGCCATCGCGGGCGACGCTCCTGTCTGTGCGAAGGCCCGCAGCACGCGCTGGTGAACGGCTCGCAACCCGCCCTCGACCGGCGCGACCCGGCCGAGCCCGGAACGGCCGGCCGCTTGCGCGAGCGCGGCGGGAATCCGGGAGTCGGCGGCGTAACGGAGCGCCTCACGCAGGGCCACCATCGACGGCGCGCCACCGATGGGGCCGGTTTCGTCGTGGTAGAGACGGCACGACATGCTGGCCGGGGTGCCCGGTGTGGCGAACGCGTCAACCCCGTTGATCAGCAGGGTTGGAGAGCCGTGCATCCCCAGCCTGGCCGCTTCCGCCTCATTGTCGATCACGAGGTGGCTGATCGACGCGCCAGGGTGCTCGGCCAAGACCTCGGCCAGGCGCTCACGCAAGACGGCCTCGTTCGGGCAGTCCGGCACGGTCAACACGGTCAGCTCCAGCATGATGGCCTCCTGAACCTGGGCGGTTCGCGCTTACCAGGGACGGTAGGCCTTCCAGTGCACTGGAAGGTCAAGCGTAGGCTGGCGGCATGCGCATCGGAGTGCTGGCTGACCGAGCCGGGGTGAGCGCCAAGACCATCCGCTTCTACGAGGAGGCCGGGCTGCTGCCCCAGCCGCCGCGCACCAGCGCGCGCTACCGCGACTACCCCGAGGAGGCCGCATCGCGGTTGAGCTTCATCCGTGACGCCCAGAGCGCAGGCCTGACCTTGGCCGAGATTCGCGGCGTCCTGGCCATCCGCGACAGCGGCCAAGCCCCCTGCCGGCACGTCACCGGCCTGATCGATGAGCACCTGGCCCGGATCGAACAGCGCCTGGCTGAACTCGAGCAAGCCCGCCGGGCGCTGCACGGGCTGCGTCGCCGCGCGCAGGCCACCGACCCTGCCGACTGCGTCAGCGAAGACGTGTGCAGCATCCTCGCTGGCCCATCCACCCGCACGGCGGCCGGCGACCCTCAGCCCGAGGGGGCCGACCACTCCACCAGCGGCGGGCGGACCGCCGCGCACAACGGCTGACCCTTGGCGTCGGTCAACCCCAACCGCGCCACCAAGACACCTCCCGCCACGGCGTCCTCCAGCACTTGGGCGGGGATCGCGTCCAGCCACAGCTTGGCCCGCCGGAACATCGCGAACGCCCCGGCCTCATCCACCGTCCCCCACGACAGGTAGACGAACCGGCCTCCCGGCCTGCCCTGCACGAACGGGCCACGCAGATCCCAACCGGACTCCGTCCGGGTGGGCGTCGCTTCCAGTTCCCAGGCCGCCGACGGTGCATCGCCCGGCGTCAGGCCGAGCAGCTCTTCGCGGCGCTCGCGCCGTTGCACGCCGACACGGATGTTGGCGTAGCCGGGGAAGTCCGGATCCCGCCCGCACTCGCGTCCCGGCAGCTCGGATGCCTCGATACGAATCAGCACCTGCCCATCATGTCCAGGCCAAGACAGCAGCGGCCGGAGCCGGCCCGTTCTGGTCATGGCTGGGCGGGCAACCGGCCGAGGCTCCGGCGCTCGTTCGGGTTCGCCGTACCTCGCCATAGGGGCGAGGCCCAGTTCGGCGATCCCGACGGGCACCGGGCGGCGAGGCCCGGTGCCGTTGCCCTGCCTGCTTGTAGTCAGCCGCCGGTTATCTGGCGTGCCCCGCCGACACCAAGGTGATCGCTAGGGCGAGGTGACTCAGGTGATGATCGCCCATTTCTGTTCGTCGATGTTGTCGCACTTCCACTGGCTCGCCATGTTGGTGTCCCTGCCGTCCAGGCACATGCCGCTGTGGCGTGCGCTGAGTTCGAGGTTGCGGCTGACGCCGCGGACCTGCCATTGCTGGTTGGGGGTGTTGAAGCGGGTGTACTGGATGACCGGCGCATATTCATTGAGGCTGGATTGCCCGACGTCCGAGGAATAGTGAAGACCTGTGGATCGGCGTGTCATGCAGCTTGTTGGTCCCGTCCTGATTCCTGGCGCTGGTTTCTTTGTCGTTCGATGAGGATGGGCCTGGAGAGCCTCCTCGACCCTAGACTCGAGCCATGGACAGGACCGACCGCGCCAGCCGGATGATCGCGGCACCACCGACGACTGTCTACGGCGCCCTCCTCGACCGGGAGTCCCTCGAGGCCTGGTTGCCGCCGGACGGAATGCGCGGGCAGATCGAGCGGTGGGATCCCCGGCCTGGTGGCGGGTTCCGGATGGTCCTCACTTACCTCGACCCCACCGACAGCCCCGGCAAGACTTCAGATGCGACGGATGTCGTAGATGTCGGGTTCGCCGACCTGATGCCATCGGAGCGCGTGGTGCAGCGGGCGGTATTCGAGGCCGATGACCCGTCGTACGCGGGCACCATGACGATGACCTGGCACCTTGCTGCCGCCGGTGACGGGACCGAGGTGACCGTCACCGCCACGGACGTGCCACCCGGTATCGACCAAGCGGTACACGAGGCCGGGATCGCCTCCTCGCTGGCCAACCTGGCGTCGTACGTCGAAGGGGCAGGTTGACTCAGGTCGGCTGCGACCGGGGGGCCAGCCACGTCGTCGGGATGCGGTCGAGCACCCGTCTGGTGAGGTTGTTCCAAGCGGCGTGAGCCTCGGGTCGTTCGACGAGGTGTCCGTGTTCGAAGCGGGCTCCGGCATGGACCAGGGCGACGAGGTGGGGCGCGTTCACTGCGCGCCAACGGGCCTGGGCGGACTCGACGAGCTTGCACACCATCGCCAGCGCCCCGGCGCGCGAGCCGGCCCGGCCGTGGTGACCTTCCTCGGCTGGTGGTATCCATTGCGGACCACCAGACGGCGCCCGGCCGCGTCCCGTTCCTCGGCCAGCTCGCCTATGTACGCGTTGACTTCGGCCTCCAGGGCGGCGGCCAGCATCCGCCTCGCGACGCCGACGGCGCCACGCCCTGGCTTGCCGCTCCCCATCTGAGGGTGCCGACGGCCCGCGTTCCCTCGCCCAGGGAGTCGGTGGCGGGGATACCGGGCGAGGTTCTCGTGCAGCGAGGAGAAGCTCCGCCACCGAAAGCAGGAGCGGGCGAGCGCCCAGAATCTCCTGGCATACCCATCAGAATGATTTCTGTCCGATATGGCCCGATAGCGCGATGGATGCACGGATTCCACGTAGGGATGTGCGCCAGATTCTCCGCCAGGCGATCCATAGCGTTCCGAGCATTCGGGCCCAAGCCACTTCCAACCACTCCACAAGAAGATCCAGAGACGATCACCATCGCCTTCAGCCGGCAGGCCCTCGGGGACCCGGCCGCTCACCGCCAGGAGAGCGGGCCGCGCCGCCTCCATGGTCAAGCTGCGGAAGAAGGTCGACACCATCCGTCGCAAAGCCGAGCAGCCAGTCCTAGAAAGCTCCTTCATTGAGTAACCTGCGTCACCACCTGTCACTTTGCGTCGCGTCCTCTCTGGTGCGACAGAGCAATCTCGGCGATCTGATCGGCGAGCACAACTGGGCCGTGGACATCACCACCGGAACGATCACGTTCGGTGAGAGCCTCAGCTTTCCCATCCAGCTCCTGGGAACGGAAAGCGACGACGACCGGACATGGCTCTGGGCGTGGGCGAACACGCGGAGCAACATCCCGCACGAGCTCGTGCACGCCGTCGCTTGGCTGCGGGAGTACGGACATCGACACCACATCCCGGAGCTGACGGAGGCGACGCTGCCTCTTGATCACGCCGACGGGCACACGCTCGCTCTGCTGTCGGCGGGCCTGACCGGGCTCTGCTACTACCGCGGCCCATACCAGGGCGGAGCCGCCTACTTCCTCCTGCAGAACGTGCCGCACTCGGTGCTGGCGCCCACGGGGCCCGAAGACGTCGTCCCGGTCCTGTCCCAAATCATGGAGATGTACGACCTCGACCACCGTACGCTGGTCGAGAACTTCCTGATCCAGCAGGGCTGGCATGTCCAGACGACGCAGGCCACGCTCGTGGGCCGGCATCCCGGCGGATCGAACCTGCATCTGGAGTTCGACGAGCATGGGCGGGCAGGCGGAATACGCCTCACGTTTCAGCACGATTGAGCCCGATCCGGCGCCCCTTCCGCCGGCTCATTGGATGCTCGATAATCAAGCCGCGCGGACCACAGGAACTACGACAGATGCGAGGTGGCCTCGTCACATGACCGTCGAGGCCACATCAGCGCTGATGCGCTAGACGAGGCGCTGTGGACGGACGACCCGAGGGGGTCGGCGCAGCGCGACCTCCACGTCGGGCTGTGCCAGGGCATGGTGTCGAGCAGCGGTCGCGCGCCTCCCCACCCTGGGGGCTGCACGTAGACGTCGCCACAAGCGCAGTGCTCAGGCTTTATCGCCGGGTTCGATCTCGTAGGTGCGCTGGCGCAGGCGGCCCTGCACGATCACGCGCGTGCCACGCTGGAGGGATTCGGCGACGTGCTCGCCGAGCTCACGCCAGGCATTGCACGCCAGGAACAGGCTGGTGCCGTCCCACTCTCCCGTCTGCCGGTCCTGGTAGCGGGGCGTGGAGGCGACGCGGGAGCATACGACGGCGTGACCGCCCGCGGTGAGGCGGAACAGGGTGTTCGATCTGGGTCGTCTGTCCGCAGCGGCCGCAGGTGCTCAGGTCGGTCGGGCCGAGGTGTGTCGAGGGTGAGGCTCATGTCCTGCCCGTTTCGCCGGAACCCGCGCCCGGGGTCCATGCCGTGTTCTGACGAGGGAGGACCCGCAGGCGGAAAGGGAGGAGAGGCAACCGAGCGGCCGGCGCGGAGTGAGCGGAGCGAAAGCCCGGTTGCGTGGACGACCTCGCCTGCGACACTGACCGGCCAGAACACCGGGCATGCCGAGCAGACCTTGCGGGCTGAGCGGAGCGTACGTCAGGAGGCCGGGGCGACACGCTTGGTATAGGACGTGACGGGCGTGGCCTCCACGTGGTGGACCCCGTCCAGAGAGCCGATCCGGTCACTGATGTAGGTGTAGAGGGCGCCCTCGTCACGGCACACGACGATGGCGAGCAGGTTGTGCGGGCCGGTGATGGCCCCCACGAACGCCGCCTCGGCGTCCGCAGCCAGGGTCCCGGCGACTGAGGCGAGCCGGGCCGGGGCGACCGTCAGCCACAGCAGGCACTGGACGGTGTAGCCGAACAACACCGAGTCGACCTCGACGTCGAACCGGACCGCCCCGGACCGGCACAGTTCGTCCACCCGGCGGCGTACGGCAGACTCCGACCAGCCGACGTGGCGGGCGAGGCGCGGATAGGTGGCCCGGCCGTCGGCGGCCAGGACGGGCAGCAGGCGGCGGTCGAGGTCGTTCAGGCGGACTGCGGCGGCGCCGTCGGGGGCGAGCGGCCGGAGTGCGGCGATCTGTTCGGCGGTCAGGGCCGACGTTCGGCCGCGCCAGCAACGGCCCATCAGATGGCGCAGCACGCGGTGGGCCGTCACATCGCGGATCCGCCGATGACGGGTCAGCTCCCGCAACGGCGCTGGGCCCGCCTCCGGTGTGCGGACGATGCAGGCGATCTCGGTGTCGCTCGACAGAACGGTCACCCAGGCGGTGTCGGGACGTCGCGCCAACGCGCGGGCGAGGTCGGCGGCCCCCGCAGGCTCGACTCTCAGCCGTACCAGCCACTCACCGTGACCCGTGCCGCCGCTGCCGGCGACCCCGGTGACGCGGGCGGCACCGGCGAAGCGCAGCCGCGCGAACCGCCGGGCCACCGTACGGTCCGACACGTCGAGGACCTCCGCGATCCTGCTGAAGGGGGCGCGCCCGTCCACCTGTAGCGCGTGGAGCAGCCGTAGGTCGAGCGGGTCGAGCGTGACGGAATCCACCCGATCATGGTAGTCCGGTGTCGGATCCCGGCGTGGGGACCGCTCCTGGGGGACGAGGCGGCAGCGACTGGCGCAGGATCGGCCGCATGAAAGGTGCGATTCACGCTTTTCACCACACCGCCCTCCTGACCCGCGACCTGGACGGGCTGGAACGGGCCTACAGGTCTTCCGGGTTCACGCTGAGCCCACGTTCCCGCCACCTGCTCACCGAGCGGCCCGGAGAGGAGCCGGTCGCCGGGTGCCCGACCAACCGGTGCGCCCTGTTCGGCGGCGCCTACATCCAGCTGCTGGGCATCGTCGAGGAGACCGCGCCCCGCTCCTGGAACACCAGGGCCATCGCCGATCAGTGCGAAGGGTTCCGGCTCCCCAACTTCGACACCTACGACGCCGAGGCGGCCGTGCGGCTGACCGGCGCCGGGCTGCGGACCTCGGGCGTACTCGACCTGCAGCGCGAGGTAGACACCGAGGACGGCCCCGCACCATGCGCTCCCGCGCCGTCCAGACGCCTCCGAGGTGCTGCCCGGCGAGCCCGCTCCGGCAGCGTCCTACCTGGCCGCCATACCGTACGGGTTGAGGACGTCACCGCCGCCCGCGAGATCGTCGAGACCTTCGACCCGGCCGACCGACGACGGGTTCCTCATGTCCGCGCGCACGCCTACGGCGCCACCCTGTTCTTCACCGCCCGCTGACCCGCCGCGCCCCGCGGCTCGACGCCGCTCGCGACTCCGGGGCGTCCCCTTTCACGTACGGCGGGAAGCGACGCCCAGGCCGTCTCGCCCACCCGACGGAGCACCCCTTTCCGAAAGGACAATCATGTTCGAGACCCTCATGTTCCTCCTGATCCCCTGGCTGGGGTTCCGCCTCCTGGGTGGACTCGGCCTTGCCCGGTTCGCCACCTGGCGGATCAGCGCGGCACACGCGCTGGCCGTCATGCTCGTGCTCACCGGCAGCGCGCACTTCGTCCCCGACAGCGTCACAGTGATGCCCAGCCACGGCGACCTGACAGCCATGGTCCCGCCGTTCGTGCCGTTCCCGGACCTGATGGTCTACGCGACCGGCGTGTTCGAGCTGCTCGGCGCCCTGGGACTAGTCCTCGCCGCGACTCGCTCCGCCGCCGGAATCTGCCTTGCGACGCTGTTCGTGCTGCTGCTCCCGGCGAACGCGTACGCTGCGGTCGAAAGCGTCCCGCTCAACGGCGACCCCGCCACCCCCCTGTGGTTCAGGATCCCCGAGCAGATCCTCTACATCACGATCGCCCTCTGGGCGACCAGGCCCATCCGCACCGCCACGACGGAGCGCCCCGTGCCGTACGAGCCCGGCGGGGCGACGGTAGGCCGTGCCAGATCGACATGAATACTCAGTTCGCATACCGAGTACGCGCAAGCAAGCCCCAAGCCCGGGTGCTGTCCGTCGACGGGGGCATCGACCGCGGCACCCTCGACTACGACTCGCTGCGCGGCATTGAGCCGGAGAACCCGACGCTCTTCCAGTCGCGGTCAATCGACACGCCGGGATCGGTGGCGGGCCGCTCCGGCGAACCTGTGATGTCGGAAAGAACCCCTCGCCGAACACAACCTGCGGCATAGGGCGACGGCGAGTGATCCTGGCTCACATCGCGAGCGTGTATCCCCGGGTGTCGAGGTCGAGCGCGAGCAGTTCCCGGCGGTCGTGGCCGGCGAAGGTCACCTGCGGCCAGTCGGCGAACCGGCTGACGGTGGTCGAGGGGACGCAGTGCCCGGGGACGACGATCCTTTCCAGGTGCGCCAGGTCCCGCCGATGCCGTAGCAGGGCGGAGAAGTCGAACCGGTGGGCGTCGTTGACCTTCCACAGGTCGAGGGTGGCCAGCCTCGCGACGACCGGAGAGGTGCCCAGTGTCGTGGGATCCACGTGTGTTTCCCACAGAGCGAGGTGGCGGAGGGCGGGCAGGGAGAGGTTGACCAGCATGTCCAGCAGGGAGGGCGTGTGCTCGTCGGTGCCGTACGCCACGAGCGTGTGCAGCCGGGGCGCCCCGTCCCGAAGCAACTGCGCCACCTGCCACGCGGGACACTCCAGCGCTCGCAGGCCGGGGTATCGCCCCGCGACCGGCGCTTCGACGAGGTCGTCGCGCTGGCTCAAGAGGCACAGGTGGCTGAGCCGGTCACCGGCCGAGTAGGAGCTCAGGACCGGGTCGAGATGGGCGGTGCCGCCCCAGGTGCGGATCCGAAGCGAGCGCAGCCGGCTCATGTGTTCGCCGGCGAGCAGGCTCCGGAGCCGGTGCCGGCCCATGAGATCGATCCGCCAGGGCTCGTGCCTAGGGTCGAAGCCCAGCTGGCCCGGTGTCATGCCCTTGGCGGTGGCCAATCCGTCGACGAGTGAGACCACATCGTGCCCATCGATGTACGCGTGTATCGCGGGTCCGTCCGGGATCAGGAGGAGGTGGTCGTCCAGCAGGCCGTAGAAGGACACCTGGGAGTCGATCGCCTCGATCGCCGCTCGCTCGGCGTCCCGTGCCGCCTGATCGTCCTCCCACAGCCGCAGCGCCTGTGCCTTGATGAGCTCGCCTCGGGCGCCGCCGACCTTCGCGGCGAACGCGAACGCGTATCCGGCGTCGTCCGCCGGGGTGCCCAGGACGCTGCGCGCGGCCTCCTGCGTGCGGGGGGAGTATCCGCCGGCGACGTATCGGTCCACGGCCAGCTCGAAGTGCACGGCGGCGACGTCCTCGTCCACGTGGTCGATCAGCACCTCGGCCCGGCTTCCGTGACGTTCGCTGACCCGGGACCTCTGCCGTCGCAGCTCCACGCGCGTGTCGCATGGACCGGCCAGCCACATGGTCACATCGGGAGGCATCACGATGGGATTGTCGCCGATCGGGAACACGGGGTTCGCCCCTCGGGTCATCACCTTCGTCCCGGACGGTGGGGAAGATGCCCGCCCAGCCACCACGCTCGTGTCCGGGCGCATCCGAACCCTGGTCGGCGTGTTATCTCGCGCGAGCAGCACGGACAGGCGGCGTCCGCGTACCTCCCAGCGCAGCAGCGCGGCCTGTGGCCCGCTCATGTGCCGTAGCGCTGCCACGGCAAGCGACCTTCGAAGGTGACTCCGAAGACGTCAGGGCGAGTACGCCATCCGCCGTCGCGCCGCCCAAGCGGGCCGTCGGCGCGACGGCCGTGGAACTCCTGCTGCGCCGCCTGCGCAGCGGGTCCGCGCTGCCGGTCCACCATGTCGAACTGCGACCCGAGCTGAAGGTCAGCGCCTCCTGCGGCACCGCGCCGGCCGGCTGACCCGGCTCAGGGCCGGGCGGCGCGTTCGATCGCCACTCCCACCCCGTCGAGCAGGTGGTCCAGGCCAGCGCGGAAGTCGTCGTCCGGACCAGCCTCCGGGTGGGGGGCGAACACCCCGGCCTCGACCGCGTGGGCCAGCGCCGGGAACCGGCCGGGGTCGGCGAGCTCGGTGAGCAGGGCGGCGTATGCCCCGTCGGCCCCTTCCTCTGGTTCGGCGGTCATGGATGTCAGGAGCTGGGCCGCGCCGCGCACGTAGTGCAGCACCAGCATGACCACCGAGAACCGGGCCCGCGGGTCCAGCGGCGTGCCGCCGAGGGCCCGCAGCGCGGCGTCCAGCCAGGCGAGCTGGCCGGGGTCCACGGGCGGGGAGTTCACCAGCTGGACGATCCACGGATGCCGCAGGTAGACGCCGAACAGCTCGACGGCCCACCGGGTGAGTGAGCCGCGCCAGTCGGCCGGCGCCGTGCCGAACTCCGGCGGCGGGCCTGGCGCGGCGGCCAGCATGAACAGCTGCAGGTCGTCCTTGCCGGCCACGTGCCGGTACAGCGACATGGGCGCGCAGCCGAGCCGTTCGGCGAGCCGGGCCATGGACAGCGCCGCCAGGCCCTCCTCGTCGGCGAGGGCGACGGCCGCCGCCACGATCCGCTCCAGGCTGAGCGCGGGCGTGCGTCCCCGCCCCTTCGGCTTGGCCCGCCCCCACAGCACGTTCAGCGCCTGCGGCAGCTCGTCTCCGATGTCGTCCGGCATTCCAGGGAGCTTACCAGTTTGCGTATGTCCTACGCGTTGCGTATATAGTACGCACTAAGCGTATGACATACGCATCTACTCGACCGTCTCCCTTGGAGCCGTCATGCACACGACGATCGACAGTCCTCCGCCGGTGCCGGCCCGCCGGCGTCCGTGGTGGCGGCGCCGCTGGACGGTGCCGCTCGGCCTGGTCACGGCCGGGTTCCTCGCGTTCTCGCTGCCGCCGTACCTGACCGGGGACCCGTCGCTGTCCCGGGTGCCGCAGCCAGAGGGGTTCGGCCTGCACTACCCGCTGCTCGTGGCGCACGTGCTGTTCGCCTCGGTCGCCATGGTCACCGCGTTCTTCCAGGTGTGGCCCTGGTTCCGCCGGAGGCACCCGGTGTGGCACCGGCGCGCCGGGCGGGTCTACGTGTTCGCCGGGGTGCTGCCGGCCGGCCTGACCGGCCTGGTCATCGGGGCGCGCACCCCGTTCGGGCCGTTCCTCGCGGTCAGCGACGTTCTCCTCGCCTTGCTGTGGCTCGCCTTCACCGTGGCGGGCTGGCGCGCCGCCCGCGCCCGCCGGTACGCCGACCACCGGCGCTGGATGCTGCGCAGCGCCGTGCTGACCTACTCCATCATCACCAACCGGGTGTGGACCGGGGTCCTGATCATCGCCTTGCCCCCGCTGCAGGACACCGTCTTCCACGGCGACCCCGACCTGATGGCGTGGACGATCTCCGGGCTGTCCGGCTGGCTCGGCTGGACGATCCCGCTGCTGGCCGTGGAGTGGTACCTGGAGCGCGAGGTGGCCCGCCGCGGCCGCCGCACCGCGCTCGCGGCCTGATGCCGGAACGATCCCGGAACGACCGCCCGCCCCGGAACCGCCGCCGCCGGTTCCGGGGTGTTCGCGTTCGCGGAGGGCCTGAACTGCGCACAGATTGTGACGACAGCCTTGTTGTACGAGTGAGCGAACACCTCGGCGGCGATGGAGCCCTGATCGTCGACGAGACCGGTTTCCTCAAGAAGGGCTGCCGATCGGCCGGGGTGCAACGTCGAGTTGAAGATCGCGTGGGCTCCGCCCCCTCACCCCAGCCCTCCGACGGAGATGAATTGACAGCTACAGTAATCGCCGCTCAGCTCGGCGTTGCCGACTTCGTGTACACGCAACCGGTCGTCCACGAGAGATCGTCTAATGACGAAGTGGGCGACGGCCTTCTCATCGTCGGAGAGCGTGGAGCTGTCCTTGAGGTCAAGAGTCGTGAGCCGGGTGTCGGTTTGCAAGACTCGCAGGAAAAAGCCGAGAGCTCGGTACGGAAGTTCATCAACGCAGCTGCCCGGCAGGGAAGCGGTAGCAAACGAACGATACAGAAGCATCAAGGATTAGGCCGCCCGCTTCAGGCCATCCCTGTCAGAGCGTTCGAATTCCCCGAGGAAATTCGGGAGACGTTCGCCCTCGAGCTGTCCGCAGACTGCGACAAGTGGCCGACCATCGTGGTCGTGGACCACCCCCAGGATCCGCAGTTCGCCATCACCCCTCCGCCCGGTGTCTTCTGCATCTCGCTGAATGACTGGAGAGAACTACTTAAGTGTGTTCGCTCCGTGACGGGCGTTCTGCTCTATGTGGAGCGGGTCATGGGCTCGACCCTCACAACGGTGTTCGGCGCGGAGCATCTCCGCTTCGCCAAGGTCTGCGAGGCAGATCGACTCAGCGCACGGATCACCTATGTCTCAACCGTGGTTCTCCCTCGCGGCCATTGAAGATCCTCTCGGCGTAGAACTTTACCGAGACATGATCACCAAGGTCTGGAACGGCCAACTCCGTGGTTCGCGCCCTGCGCTTACTCCTCAAGAGGTACGCCTCATCATGGCTTTCCTTGATGACGCTCCTATCTCTCATCAAGCCCTGATCGGTAGGTGGACCCTCCGCAAGCGGGATGAGATCCGGGGAAGTGTCCGGACGGCAAGTGGCTGCTCTGTCTTCCAAGACCGTCTCTTCGTTTACATGTGCAGCTCCGCTGATGCATGGAGCAATTACGACGCATGGGTTGCCGAGCTCGGCGCTCTCATGATGGTGCGACTACTCCACTGGCGCGAGTCGCGAGGCAGCTCAGCAATGGCCCTTGGGATTGGTGTCCGAGAAGTCGACAACGGGGTCGAGTACACATACCTCTACACGTCGGGACCAGTCGCCGTCCCAGCCGACATACGCGCTCACATCGAATGGAAGTATGGGGTGGCCAATCTCGCCCATGGGTCTAACCGGCCCATGACGCCCGGACGTAATGACCCCTGCCCGTGCGGCAGCAGATCCAAGTTCAAACGCTGCCATGGCGCCCCTGGTCGGCGGGAAGCCTGATACGACCTGGCGTTGGTGTCTCGGCGCCCGGCTTGGGCTGCCGGTCGGAGCGCGGCGCCTGAAAGTCCTCCATTACCGAGACGGCTTTGCGTGTGACCTCGAACTCCCTCTAGGCCATCTGGTGGTGTCGATCAGGGGACCGTCCGGCTTATTGCCTACGGTTGCTCAGCCGTACCAGTACTGTAGCTGTCGCGAGAACCGAGCGCACGAGCTGACGGACTGCATACAGCTTGTAACCGGTGCGGATGGCGATGGCGGGCCACATGGCTAAGATCTATACATGCACGCACTCGACGAGACGGGATACCGGTAGGCGGTATATGAAAGGGCCGCCCGATTTCGGTCAGCCCTGGAACAGGGCGGCCTCCAACTACGCAGCCTCACCGGTTTCCCACGCGGCTCATGCGGCGACACCTGCGAAATGCTCGGCCAGTTCCTAATTGACTCCGGACTCGGTAACTGGTCCTACCGATCCGGGGTCCGTTCAAAACCGTCCTTTTTCACGCACGCCTGGCTCGAACGCAATGGGTTGTTACTTGACATCACGGCAGACCAGTTCGACGACGTCTCAAATCCTGTCCTGCTCACCGAGGACCGGAGCTGGCACCTGCAGTTCGCCAACGACTGCAGCCCTCGAGTCGCGAGCCTCCAATGGTTCGCGAATCACGACCACCGTGCGGCGGCGCACGCTGATTACCAGCTTCTCAAACAGCGTGCAGAGGCCTGACTTATAAACATCCCCCGGCGGCTGACCGCTGAAGCTTGAAAGCGGCGCGGACCTGCGAGACATGGCGCAGATCCGCGGCCGCCATCAAAATGGGGTACCAGAACCCCAACGGTGACTCAGGTCAGGTATCACTGGTTCCGCTGGGCACGCTGACCAGCCGCCTTCTCCGGGCAGTTCCCGACTCCTTGGCGCTCGGCGGGACGGTGATGAGCGCGGCAGTGGATTCGGCGGCGGCCTTGGCCACTTCGGGGAGGACGGTGGCGTAGGTGTCGCGGGTGAAGGTGGAGGAGACGTGGCCGAGGGTTTCCTGGACGACTTTCAGCTCCACGCCGGCGGCGCGCATCAGGGAGGCGGCGCCGTGGCGGAGGTCGTGCAACCGGAGCGGCGGCAGGTCCGCCTCGTAGCACATCCAGTAGAACTGGTCGGTGACGTGCTGCGGGTGGAGCGGCCTGCCGTACTCGTCGGTGAAGACGAATCCGCTGTCGGTCCAGTCCTCACCTGCTTTGAGACGTTCTTTCGCCTGCCGCCTGCGATGCTCCTTCAAGATGGTGAGTGTTTCGGTGTCGAGAGCGAGCCGTGTGCCGGCCCTGGTGGATCGCCTCGACCAAGGTGCCTTCGGCACGACGAACGACTCGACGAGAGGCGCGGAGACCTCCGGCGCGCAGGGCGGGCGCGGTCGGGCGGCTCTGCTGGACCGCCGCGAGCTCCCTGCCGGCGACCTCGGTCTGGTACCGCTGCCCGGCCAGGGCCTTGGCGAGGTCGACGTTCTGCCGTCTTCAGCCGCGCCTCGGCCTCCTGCATCCTCGTGACGGCCTGGGCCTCGAATTTGACTGCCTCGTCGAGCCGCCGCTGGTAGTCGGCGAGCGGGTAGTTTCGGGATATTGCGGCACGATCTCGTGAGGATCCCCAGCTCGCGTGTGAGCAGCCGGGCGAGCTCGGCGGCGCCTGCTCGACAGCCCACGTCAGCGCCTGCCGCAACTCCGCCTTCGCTCGCTCATGGGACAACTCCGCGGTAGGTTCGGCTCGGTGCAATAGCTCTGATGAGGGTGGGAACTCTCCGCGTTGAAGACTCCCCCGAGGCCCGCATCACTCACCGCAACGGCTACCGCGATCTGCCGACCGCTGCCGCCGGCGACCTGGAGCTGGAGATCCCCAAACCCCGGTCCGGATCGTTCTTCCCCTTCTGCTGGAACACCGCCGCACACCCCGCGCCGTCGCAGGTGTCGACGCCGACGTGAAGCAGCCCTCTGCACCGCACCAGACGGAACTCGCAAAATCAAACGCTCTTCACGTCGCGCGTTCCTTCAGCCAGCGGGCGATCTCGGTGTGGTCGGCGCGAGGCGGTAGATCATCCGTGGCCTGCGCCCAGAGGTCCACCACGCCTTCGCCAAGGCTGGTGGGCAGCCCGAGGCCACGAGCCAACTGCGTCGCTATCTTGGCGTCTTTCAGCATCAGCCGGGCCTCGAACCCCGAGTCGTACCTTTCCGACGCGATGAATTGGGGCCACTTCACCTCACTGGACCCGCTCCTCCCGCTGGAGCCGTTGAAGACCTCCAGAATGGTCGCCGGGGCGATCCCCAGGCGTTCCCCGATGAGGACCGCCTCGCTGGTGATCCACAGATGTGTCGCGGATAGGAGGTTGTTCAGCGCCTTGACGGCGTGCCCGGCACCGACGGGTCCCACAGGGATGACCTTCCCCAGGGAGGCAAGCAGCGGGCGGCAGGATTCGACCCACACCGGCTCGCCACCGACCATGATCGTCAGTGACCCGGACTCCGCACCGCGTACACCACCCGACACCGGAGCGTCGAGAAAGTGCACGCCGATCCCAGCCAGGTCCCCGGCATTCCGCTGGGAGGCCAGGGGCTCCGACGAACTCATGTCGATGACCGTCGTCCCCGCGCGCAGCGCACCCGCCGCGCACAATTCGCCGAGCACCCTGTCGACGATCGGGGTGCTGGGCAGCATCAGGACCGTGACCGCCGCGGTCGCGGCTGCTTCCGCGGCGCTCTGGTGCGCGATCCCGCCGCCTGCGGCCAGCCGATCGCGCGCCTCCGCGTCGACGTCGAACCCATGTACGACGTGCCCCGCCTTCAACCAGCGCTCAGCCATGGGCATGCCCATGTTGCCGAGACCGATCAGGGCGAGGTCATCGCGGTCACCGCTCATCGGCGCGGCTCTCGGCGATGACGCGTTCGGCGACTCTGAAGGACTCCAGCGCCGCGGGCACGCCGACGTAAACGGCCGCCTGCAGCAGCACCGCCTGAATCTCCTCTCTGGTGACGCCGTTACTGAGCGCGCCACGCACGTGAACGCCCAGTTCATGGGAGCGGTTGAGCGCTGTCAGCATGGCGAGGTTGATCAGACTCCGCGTGCGTCGAGGAAGCGTGTCATCGGTCCAGATGGAACCCCAGCAGTACTCGGTCACCAGCTCTTGGATAGGGCGGGCGAAATCCGAGGTCTGTTCCAGGGAACGTTCGACATGGGCGGCCCCGAGCACCTCCCGCCGCACCCTGAGCCCGGCCTCATAGGTTTCCTTACGCGTCCCGTCCAACATCGCATTCCTCCCTTGTCTTGTGGATGCTTGATCTCTTTCGCAACTGGCGGATGCTCTACGCTCGACTTTCGAGGCGCCACTCGCTGGGATAATCGATGATCTACATAATTCGGATCAACCCAGTTCAGAGCCGCACCTTGCGTTATGTGACGCTTGGTGGCCACCGTCAGCTCGTCGGCGAAAACCAGGAGGCTAGAGTCACAGCATCGGTGCTCCTGTCATTCGCCGATGGCGCCCAGGGCCACATGGCCCTTGAGCAGGTTGCGTGCGATGGTCCGGCGCTGGATCTCGTCGGTGCCCTCGTAGATGCGGAGCACCCGCAGCTCGCGGTACCAGCGTTCGATGGGCAGTTCCTTCGTGTACCCGATGCCGCCGTGAATCTGCAGGACGCGGTCGACGACCTGATTGGCCATCACCGCGCCGGTGAGCTTCGCGATCGACGTGGCGTGCCGGGCGTCGAGCCCGCGTTCGGCTCGCCACGCGGCATGCAGCGTCAACCACTTCGTCGACTCGATCTCAATCTGGCTGTCGGCGATCTGCCACTGGATCGCCTGATACTCCGCGATCGGGTACCCCATAGACTCACGCACCGTCGCGTAGTCGAGCGCCATCCCGAGCAGCCGCTCGGCCGCTCCGACCGCGCGGGCCGGGATGACGTAGCGACCTTGCCCGATCCACTGCATGGCCAGTGCGAACCCGTCGCCGACCTCGCCAAGGACCTGTGTGTCGGCCACCCGCACGTCGTCGAAGTACAGCGACGCCGGGCCCCACTCCCCCATCGTCGGGATGGGCGAGGACGTCCAGCCCGCCTCCCGGTCGACGAGGAATGCCGTGACGCCCCCATCCGCTCCCCGCTGTGGGTCGGTGACGGCGAAGACGATGCAGAAGTCGGCCTCATGCCCTCCGCTGATGAACGTCTTCTCGCCGCTGATCACCCAGTCGCCGCCGTCGCGGCGGGCACGCGTACGGATGTTGCGCGCGTCCGAACCCGCGCCCGGCTCCGTGATCGCGAAGCAGGAGCGGCGCTCACCCGCGATCGTGGGCAGCAGGTAGGTACGCTGCTGCTCCGGGGTCGCGGCGAAGAGGATATTGTCGGCGCTCCCGCCGAACCGGAACGGGACGAACGTGCGGCCCAGCTCCATCTCCAGCACGACGTTCATCACCGGGCCGAGCGCGATCCCGCCATACTCCTCTGGCGTGGTGAGGCCCCAGAAGCCGGCGCGGCGCGCCTTCTGCTGCAGCTCTCGCAGCGCGCCAGGCTCCAGCCCCGGCCGCGCGGCGCGCTCGTTGCGCAGCACGGTCTCCTCCAGAGGCAGCACCTCGCGGGTGATGAAGGCCCGAACCGTGTCGCGGACCTGCCGCTGCTCCTCCGACAGTGAGAAGTCGATCACGCCGTCACGCTGGCTCGGCCGCGGTCGATCACCACGGTGCCGTCGTCGGTCCGGGTACGGAACAGCACTTCGCCGGTTCCGGTGTCCCAGATGGCGACGGTCAACGCCTGGCCCGGCACCACGGTGGCGGTGAATCGCCCGTACATGCCGGTGAGGCGGGCCGGGTCGCCACCCGCGGCCTCGTGCAGCAGCGCCCGGCCTGTCACACCGTACGTGCACAGCCCGTGCAGGATCGGCTTGCCGAACCCGCCCCGCGCCGCGAACGCCGGATCGGAGTGCAGCGGGTTGCGATCGCCCGACAGCCGGTACAGCAGCGCCTGCTCCGGTCGGGTCTCGTAGGTGACCGTGCGGTCCGGGTCACGCTCCGGCGCCGCCCAGTCGTCCGACGGCCCACGCTCGCCGCCGAAGCCGCCCTCGCCGCGGATGAACACCGCGCTGCGGCTGGTGGCCAGCGGCGCGCCGTCCTCCAGAACCGCCGTGGACTCGACGACGACCAGCGCGCCCTTGCCCTTGTCGTAGACGCCCGTCACCCGCGCTGTGGCCGTCACCGTGCCCTCGATCGGCACCGGGCGATGCAGCGTGAACGCCTGCTCGGCGTGTACGAGCTTGGCCGGGTCGAAGTCACCGAAGGACGGAGCCGGGGCCTGCGCGAGCAGCACGGCGAACGTTGGGAGCACCCGCTGGGGCAGATCCTCGCTGTTCTCCGTGGTGAACGCCAACTCCTGGGTGGGCTCGCCGAGCCCCGCGCCCACACCCACGGCGTAGAGCAGAGCGTCCTTCGAGGTCCAGGAACGCGTGCGCGGCTCACCCTCGCGTCCGGCGGCGGTGGGATCAATCGGCATGTAAGGCATCCTCCTCAGGAATGTCGATGAGGGAGCGGCGGCAGGTGCGAAGCGGCCCGGCGGCACCTCGCATCCGCGGCTCCTCAATCACGCGGCGCTTGTCGGCCGGCGGGCAACGTGTCCGGAACCGGCAGCCGCTGGGCGGGTTGACCGGCCGTGGCGTCTCCCCCGGTGGCCGGATCGTCTTGCCCGGCCCCGGACGCGTACTGTCCCGCCCACCGGCGGTCCGCCTTGCCGGCCGGCGTCCGGACGATCTCGGCGGCGAACAGGACCCGGCTCGGCTTCTTGTAGCCCGCCAAATGCGCGCGCACGTGCTCGATGAGATCTTCCTCCGAGACCGCCGCGCCCTCCTTCAGCACCACGATCGCGTTCGGCGTCTGGCCCCACCGTGGATGCGGCACGCCGACCACCACCGCGTCCGCCACCGCCGGATGCAGGATCAGAACCTCCTCGACCTCCTCAGCGTGGATCTTCTCGCCGCCGCTGTTGATCACGCTGCTCGCCCGCCCCAGCAGGGTGAGCGTGCCGTCGAGGTCGAGGAGGGCACGGTCACCTGGAACCGCGTACCGCACCCCGTCGAGGACGCGGAACGTGTGGGCGGAGGTGACGGGGTCCCCGAGGTAGCCGATGGGCATCCGGCCGGGCGCGGCGAGCAGCCCCACCTCACCGGAGCCGGGCACGACGTCGCGGCCGTCCTCGTTGATCACGCGGGCGCCGGGCGCCAACAGGAACCGGGAGGTCCGCGGGTCGTCGCCGCGGATCGTCGTCACGACCCCGTACGGCCCACCCTCGGTGGAGGCGATGACGTCGACGAGTTGGACGTCGGCGTGGGCGAGCAGGGCACGCTTGTTACCGGCACTCCACCGCATCCCGGCGCTGCGAATCACCCGCAGGCTGGACAGGTCGTACGGTGTGCCGTGTTCGGCCGCGCGGTCCAGTTCCTTCAGCATCAGGGCGCTGAGCACGTCACCGCTGATCACGATGTCCGTCACCCTGTACCGCACGACCGTCTCCCACAACTCCCTGGCGGAGAATGAGGCGCCCGGCAGCAACGCCACCGCGCCACCGATCGCCAGGCCGCCGAGCGCGGCGAACAAGCCGGTGCCGTGCATCAGCGGCGACGCCGGGATGACGGTCGGACGCGTGCCGGAGCGGCCGACCTCCACCGCGATGCGCAAGGCGTCGGCGAGGGTCTCCGGCGGCTCGTAGCCGCGCCTGCGGTACTCGCCGGCGGCGATTCCCATGATCTCGCCCTGCCGCCACAGCGCACCCTTGGGCTTGCCGGTGGTTCCGCCCGTGTACAGGATCATCTGGTCGTCGGCGCTGCGGCGCTCGCGGGGCAGGGGCGTCGCGGCGGCGAGCGCGGACTCGTATCCGGTGAAACCGGCGACGGCCGCCTTCTCCCGGTCTCCGTCCGGGACGGCGACGCGAGCCATCGTGGCCGGTGTCCCCTCGGCCGCCTCGACGGCCGCCGGGATGACGGAGGAGCCTACGACGATTCCGCGCGCGGCGGAGTCCACCAGCAGGTGGTGCAGTTCGGCCGCGCGGTAGCGCACGTTGAGGTTGACCGGCGCGAGGCCGGCCTTGAAAAGCGCGAACAGCACCTCGATGTGCTCCACCGAGTTACGCAGCCCGACGGCCACCCTGTCGCCGGGCACGAGGCCCGTGGAGAGCAGGTGACCGGCGAACCTGGACGCCCGCTCGTCGATCTCCCGCCAGGTCCGCACCCGGTCGCCACACGAGACGGACGGCAGGTCGCCGAGTTCGTCGGCGAGGCCGTTCCAGAGGTCGGCGAGCCCGTGGCCGCTCATCGAGCCGCCTGCGCGGTCAGGCCGAGCAGCTCGGCGGCGTTGTCCTTCAATATCAGGCTGCGGGTCTCGTCGTCGAAACCGAGCTTGTCGAACTCCAGGAGCCACCTGGCCGCCGTGATGGCGGGGTAGTCGGAGCCGAACAGGACCTTGCGCTTGAGCAGCGTACGCGCGTACTGGATCAGGTTGGCCGGGAAGTACTTCGGCAACCAGCCGGACAGGTCGATGAAGACGTTCGGCTTGTGCCCGGCGATCGACAGTGCCTCGTCCTGCCAGGGGAATGACGGGTGCGCCAGGATGATCTTCAGGTCGGGGAAGTCCACCGCCACGTCGTCCACATGCAACGGGTTGGAGTACTTGAGCCGAACGCCCCCGCCGCCGCGCTGCCCCGCGCCGACGCCGGTCTGCCCGCTGTGGAACAGCGCCACGAGCCCCGCCTCCTGGGCGGCCTCGTAGATCGGGTAGACGCCACGGTCGTCCGGGAAGAACTCCTGGGTATTGGGATGGAACTTGAGCCCCTTGACCGGGTATTCGGCGGCCAGCCTGTGCACCTCTTTCGCCGCGGCGCGTCCGCCGTGCGGGTCAACCGAGCAGAACGGGATGATCACATCGGGGAACAGTGCGGCCTGTTGGCAGATCTCGTCATTGGAGACCCGCTGCTCCTTTCCGCTGGCCCAGGCCGTGTTGACGGGGAAGGCCACGCACATCATGCGCTGCTCGGCGTAGTGCCGGGCGAGGTCGGGCACGGTCGGCACGATCGACGGCGCGCCGAAGTAGTCGGCAAGGACCTTGTTGCCCTCGTTCGCGACGGGCATGGGCTCAGAGACAGAGGCGAGCGCGTGAGTGTGCACGTCGATCGCCACGACAGAGTCGAGTGCCTTTGCGGTCACGCTCCCACCCCTGAAACGCGCGGGAACGGCCGTTCGCGGTCTCCGTCGATCACCTGCACCGATCCTCTCTTCAATATGCGGTCAGTCTGTTCATGTACTGCACATCCTCTTCGGGTTGCCAGAAAAGTCAAGGGTTTCGCATGCACTTGCCGGGCCCGGGGATACTCCCGTAGCTTGCGTAATGCGAACAGTGTGTCTGCTATGTGAACAGTCGGAGGTGGGGAATGACATCCCTGGACGGCCGCGTGGCCATCGTCACCGGAGCCGGCCGCGGCCTCGGCCGCGAGCACGCTCTGGCACTCGCCGCTCGCGGCGCGAGCGTGATCGTCAACGACCTCGGCGTGGCGGGGGACGGCAGCGGCGCGAGCCTCGCGCCTGCCGAGGAGGTCGCCGCCCACATCCGTGACCACCTGGGCGGGCGCGCCGTCGTCAACGGCGACGACATCGCGGAGGAGGCGGGCGCCGAAGGTGTGATCGCGCAGGCGCTAGCCGAGTTCGGCCGGCTGGACATCGTGGTCAACAACGCGGGGATCACCCGCGACCGGGTGCTCGTGAACATGAGCTACGACGAGTGGGACTCGGTCGTGCGGGTTCACCTGCGGGGCACCTTCGGGGTCAGCCGCGCGGCGGCCCGGCACTGGCGCCAAGTCGCCAAGGGCGGCGGGACCAACGACGCGCGCATCATTAACACCACATCGCCGTCGGGGTTGTTCGGCAACGGCGGGCAGACGAACTACGGTGCTGCCAAGGGCGGGATCGCCACCTTCACCCTGGCCGCGGCCCGCGAGTTGGTGCGGTACGGGGTGACGGTAAACGCGATCTCCCCGGTCGCGCGGACCCGCATGACCGAGGGGCTGCCCGGGCAGGTCACGCCGGTCGAGGGCGAGTTCGACCGGATGCATCCCGGCAACGTCTCCCCGCTGGTGGTGTGGCTGGCGAGCGCCGGGTCCGCGCACGTTAACGGACGGGTGTTCGCCATCGTGGGCGGGCGGCTGAGCGTCGCACAGGGCTGGCAGGCCGGGCCGGCGCTGGACAGGGAGGAGCGCTGGGATCCGGACGAGCTCGGCGCGGCCGTGTCCGAACTCCTCACTGCCGCCGGCCCCCTCCCCAACCCGAACGGCCGTCTGCCGGCCACCTCCTGACCAAACGGGCGGCCTACCGCCGGCGGCCCGCATCTGGTCACGCCTGCTGGCGAATGGCCGCACAGCGGTCATACCCTGATAGCAGGCCATCACGTCGTGATGGGCACTATCCAACTGCAGTGGTCATATACCGGCCATGTGCCGCTTCCGGGCGACCGGTGACCGGTATGCTTCGCGCCGTACAACAAGGTAATGCGGGGGACGTTCCGTGGGTCTCGAGAGCGGCGGTTTCGATGCAGGCCTCTGACGAGCTGGGCCATGCCGACATTCAGGCGGTCACCAGACTCAGCCGGATCCTCGGGCTGTTCAATGTCGACCGCACCGAGCTGGTCACGGTCGACGTCGCCTCCGCGCTCGGTCTCAACCGCACCACGACCCACCGCTATCTGACCTCGATGACCACGGTCGGGCTACTGGAGCCCGGCAGCAGGAACTCCAGCTTCGTCGTCGGCCCGCTGGCAACGAAGCTGGGTGCGATGGCCACCGGGTCGGCGGGCGTGCTCGCCATCGCGCCGCGACCCATGGCCGCGCTCAGCGACGAGCTGCGCGCCACGGTTACGCTCAGCCTGTGGGCCTCGACGGGGCCGATGGTGGTCCACGTGGCGGAGCCGCGGATCGCCGAGGCGGTCCTCACGGTGCGGTTGGGTACGGTGCTGTCCGTGGACGCCGCACAGGGTGTCCTTTTCGCCGCGTTCCTCCCGCGTGAGGCCACGCGCATCGACGCCCAACGCGAACGGCTCCGCCCCGCGGCGCGGGCGGCGTTCGACGAGCACGTAGAGGAGGCGCGGCGTACCGGCCTGTCGGTGGTGCGCCACCGTGACGTCGGCGTCGTCGCCGTCGCGGCGCCCGTCTTCGACGCCACCGGCCTCTGCGCCTCGCTCGCGGTCGTCGGACTCGGGGGCACCACGACCGACGCCGCGGTACCTGAGCGCTCCCGCCGCGTCCGCGAGACCGCCGACCAGCTAACCGCGGACCTCGGCGGCGAGGTCCGCGAATTCCGCCTCGGCATCTCCTGACCCGATTCCGTCATGTGATCTCCGCGCGTCCTCCTCGGCATCGCCGCACACGCGCCCCCGCCACGTACGCCCCGTTTCGCGCCGCGCATGGCGTCGGTCCGCGCGGTCGTGCCCCCTCATAAAAGGGCGCGACGGATCCTCGGGTGAAGACCTTGTGCCGTGCGCCGGTGCCGCATACGCTGCCCCCATCCTAATTTGAACATGCTGTTCACAATATGGACGATATTGTAGAGGAGAGCGCCATGATTCGACGTTCGCCCGCTATCGCCGGCTCACGATCGATGGCCGCCGGACGGCATGCCACCCCCCGTCCGCGCCACGCCGACCCGGTGCGCTCATGAGCCTCACCGCCATCGCCCGCCGGCTCGCCGCCGGCCTCCTCGTCCTCTGGCTCGTCTCCGTGATGGCGTTCCTGATGGTGCGCCTGATCCCCGGCGATCCTGCCAGGACCGCAGCCGGCGAGAACGCGACCGCCGCCCAGGTCGAGGTCATCCGCACGCAGCTCGGGCTCGACCAGCCCCTGCTCACCCAGTACGTGCGCTGGCTCTCCCAGGTGGTGCGGGGAGACCTCGGCACCTCGCTGACCTCGCCGCGGCCCGTGGCCCAGTCGATCCTCGACGCGCTGCCCCCCACCCTGTCGATCGCGCTCACCGCTCTGCTGCTGGCGGTCGTGATCGGTGTCGGCACGGGCGTGATCGCGGGTCTGAACCGGGGAACCTGGCTGGACCGGGCGGTGAGCACGATGACGACCATCGGGATCGCCGTCCCCGGCTTCTGGGTGGCGATGCTGCTCATCTCGATCTTCGCGATGAAGCTCCGCCTCCTCCCCGCAACCGGCTACACCGCGCTCAGCGACGGCTTCGGTCCGTGGCTCCAGCACATCCTCCTGCCCGGCTTCGCCCTGGCGCTGGCCACCGCGGCGCAGATCGCCAGGCAGGCGCGCGGCGCCGTCGCCGACGTCATGGCCGAGCCCTACGTGCGCACCGCACGCGCGCGCGGCGCCTGGGGAGCACTGCTGGTACGCCGACACGTGTTACGCAACGCCGCGATCCCCGTCATCACCGTAATCGGCCTGCAAGCCGGCCACCTGCTGGGCGGCGTGATCATCGTCGAGGCCGTCTCCGGTGTCAGCGGGATCGGCACGCTGGCGCTCCGCGCCGTCCAGGACCGCGACTACACGATGATCCAGGGGTACGTCCTGCTGGCCGCGGTCGTGATGGTCTCCATCAACCTGATCGTCGACGTGGCCTATCAATGGGTCAACCCGAAGGTGCGTACATCGTGACTACCTCGCCGGACGCGGCGGTCCAGCAAGCCCCGATCGTCGCCGGCACCCCGCAGACGCCCGCCCGGTCCCCCCTGCGGGAGATCTCGCGCGCGTTCCTGCGCAGCCCGGCCAGCTTGACCGCCATCCTCTTCCTGCTCCTACTCCTGTTCCTCGCGGTCGGGGCGCAGTTCGTGGTCCCGTTCGACCCCGTCGCGCAGAATCTCGGCGACCGCTTCGCCGGGCCGAGCCTGACCCACCTGCTCGGCACCGACGAGTTCGGTCGCGACGTCCTCAGCCGCATGATGACCGCCTCGCGGATCGCCCTGCTCGCCCCGTTGATCGCGATCGTGACGGCCGCCGTCCTGGGCCTGCCGATCGCGCTCCTCGCCGCCTTGCGCCGCGGCCTGGTCGACGCGACGGCCGGCCGCCTCGCCGACGCGGTGATGAGCCTGCCCGCGCTGGCCCTGTCCATGGCTATCATCGCCATCCTCGGCCCGGGGCTGGTCAACTCAATGATCGCGGTCGGAATCGCCTTCGCGCCGAGTCTGTTCCGCGTCGTGCGCGGCGCCGCTCTCGCCACCTCGCGCGAAACCTTCATGGAGTCGGCGGAATCGATCGGCTGCTCAACCAATCGCATGCTGTGGGTGCACCTCCTGCCCAATGTCGCGGCGCCGCTGCTCGTCCAGGTCACGACCCTGATGGGCGTCGCTCTGCTCGCCGAGGCGAGCCTGAGCTTCATCGGACTGGGAGTCCAGCCCCCCGACACCAGTTGGGGATCAATGCTCTCCGCGGCCTATCAGAACCAGTTCCGCGACCCGTTCGGCGCGGTCGCCCCTGGCACCGCACTGGCCCTGACCGTGCTCGCCTTCAACGTGCTGGGCGACACCCTGCGCGATGTCATCACCACCGGGAGGCACTCGTGACGAACGGGAACGGCGCCGAGCCGGTCCTGTCGGTGCGCGGGCTCGTCATCGACTTCACCGGCCGCCCTGGCCAGCGCGCCCTCGTACAGGACGTCGACTTCGACGTAAGCAGAGGCCAGTCGGTCGCGCTGATTGGAGAGTCCGGCTGCGGCAAGACGCTCACCTCGCTGGCTGTCCTCGGCCTGCTGCCCCCGCGCATGCGAGTGGCCGCCGGTTCGATCACGCTCGGCGGAGTGGACGTGCTGAGCGCCGGCGAACACGCGCTGCGCAACCTCAGGGGCCGTACGATCGGCGCCATCTTCCAAGAGCCGATGAGCAGCCTGAACCCGACGATGACCGTGGGCGACCAGATCGGCGAGTCCCGCAGATTGCACCTCGGCGAGTCGCGCCGCGCCGCGCGCGCGATGGCCACGGAACTGCTGGACCGGGTGGGGATCCCGAACGCGGCAGTGCGCGCCCGTGCGTACCCGCACGAGATGAGCGGTGGCATGCAGCAGCGAGTGATGATCGCCGCCGCGATCGCGTGTGAACCGGCGATGGTGCTGGCCGACGAGCCGACCACTGCGCTCGACGCCACCGTGCAGGCCGACATCCTGAAACTGCTGGAGGACCTGCAACGCGACCTCGGGCTCGGGATCTTGTTCGTCACCCACGACCTCGGAGTCGTCGCCGACTTCTGCGCGGACGTCGTCGTCATGTACGCCGGGCACGTCGTCGAACGCGCCTCGGCCAAGGAGCTGTTCCACGCGCCCCGGCACCCGTACACCGAGGCCCTCCTCGGGGCGGTGCCACAGGCCGGCCGCGCGCGGACGATGCTGAACGTCATCCCGGGCCGCGTCCCTGCCAGCGGTGCACTTCCGTCCGGCTGCCGGTTCCGGCCACGGTGCTCCTACGCCGAGCCGTGCTGCGCTGAGCAGCAGCACGGCGCCGTGAACGATGACGCCCACTTCACGTTCTGCGACCGGGTCGCGGCCGGCGAACTGGTGCTAGGGAGCCGCACATGAGCATGCCGAAGACCGATGCGACGCCCACGCCGGGCGGGGCCACTCCGGAGAGCGACCCCGTCGTGCGGGCCAGGGCTCTGGTCAAGACGTTTCCGATCAAGCGGAACCCGCTGGGGCGTACGGTCCAGCGGCTGCACGCCGTAGAGCGTGTGGACCTCACCGTTTACGCCGGCCAGACGCTGGGCATCGTCGGCGAGTCCGGGTCCGGCAAGAGCACCGTCGGCAGGGTCATCGCCCGATTGCTCACCCCCGACTCCGGTACGGTCGAGATCGGCGGGCACGACTTGACCAAGGCTCGCGGCCGACAACTGTGGCGGGCCCGCGCCAACGTACAGATGATCTTCCAGAATCCGTTCGCGGCGCTCGACCCCACTAAGACGATCGGGCACGCCGTCGCCGAGCCCCTCCTCGTACACGGGCGGTGCCGCCGCCGGGACATGTACCAGCGGGCGGCGGAGTTGCTCGAACGGGCGGCTCTGGACCCGGCCCTCGTCGATCGTTATCCGGGCCAGCTCTCCGGCGGCCAACGGCAGCGGGTCTGCATCGCCAGGGCGCTGGCGCTGTCACCCAGGCTCCTGGTCGCGGACGAGCCGACCTCGGCGCTTGACCTGTCGACCCGCTCGGAGATCCTCAACCTGCTGCTGCGGCTACAGGAAGACACCGGCCAGGCGATGATCCTCATCTCGCACGATGTCACGACGATCAAGCACCTGTCGCACCGCGTGGCTGTCATGTACCTCGGCCGCGTCGTGGAGGAGGGGGCGGTCAGCGAGCTGATCGGCTCGCCGCGGCATCCCTACACCCAGGCCCTGCTGTCCGCGGTGCCGGAGCCGGACCCGATGACCCAGCGCCGCCGTACCAGGATCGTGCTGACGGGAGATTCGCCGAGCCCGATCGATCTGCCGTCCGGCTGCCGGTTCCGCACGCGCTGCCCGATCGCGACCGAGGAGTGCGCGGTGCTCGACCCGCCGCTGATCGCCGTCGGTAAGGACCACCGCGTCGCCTGCATCCACCGCGGCGGCGCCTAGCCTAGGTCGCGCCATCGATGTGATCTCACTTCGCGATCATGCTGGGGCGTGATCCACCGGTCTGAGCCGACCAATGACGAGCGGGAGAAACGCCAGCCGTTTCTCCCGCCTGTCCGACTCCCGATCACGCGCAGGGCGCCGACCCGCGATCCGTCAACCCTCGCGAAACTTCCGGCCGCGACCACTGAGGGCGGTGCGGAGGATCGGCTCCAGGTCGGCGGCCACTCGGGGACCGTACGCTTCGCGCAAACGGGTGACGCCGGCGTCCGCGGTGATCGTCCATTCCTGGGCGCCGTCACTCTCCAGGGCCAGAGTGGCGATGAGCGAGCCGAGCTGGGCGGCGCGCTCCACCGGCAGGCCGAGGTCAACCCCGGTGAGGAAGCCGCACCGGAAGGCGTCGCCGCCGCCCGTCGGGTCCTTGATCTCGCGTGCGGGCACGGCGGCGACCCGGACCTGGGTTCCGTCCCGGTCAGTGACGCGCACGCCGTCGCCCGCCAGTGTGGTGACGCACAGCTCGACCCGCTTAGCCACGTCCGCCGCGGTCCACCTGGTTTTCCGCAGTAGGAGTTCCCATTCGTACTCGTTGGTGAACAGGTACTTCGCGCCGTCGACCAGCGCGCGGCACCGCTCGCCGTCCACCCGGGCGATCTGCTGGGAGGGGTCGGCGGCGAACGGGATGTCGAGCCGTCGCGACTCCTCGGTGTGCGCGATCATCGCGTCCGGATCGTTGGCGCCGACGATCACCAGGCCGATCCGGTGCGAGCGTACGAGCGGGGCGAGTGAGATCGTCCGCGCCTGGGCCATGGCACCGGTGTAGAACGAGGCGATCTGGCACTGGTCGTCGTCGGTCGTGCAGGTGAAACGAGGGGTGTGCGCGGAGGCCACGGTCAGGACGCCGGCGCAGTCCACGCCGTGCCTTTCCAGCCATTCGCGGTAGCCATCGAAGTCGCGGCCGACAGCGCCGACGAGCACCGGCCGCCGGCCCAGCACCCCCAGGCCGAAGGCGATGTTCGCCCCCACGCCGCCACGATGCACGACGAGGTCATCAACCAGGAAGCTGAGCGAGAGGCGGTCGAGCTGCCCGGGGACCAGCTGCTCGCTGAAACGCCCGGGAAAGCGCATGAGGTGGTCGGTGGCGATCGACCCGGTCACGGCGATCGTTGCGGGGAGCATGGTCTCTCCTGGGCATGCCGGGCCACCGGGGGCGGCCGATAAGTCGTCCGGAGCGCCCGAGGGCGGGCGATGGGGCGTTCGGGCCGCCCCCGTGGCGGGGGTGGGAAGAAGCTAGAAGACGACGGTGGTGCGGCCGTTGACGAGCACCCGGTCCGCGCAGTGCCAGGCCACGGCGCGGGCCAGCACGGTCCGCTCGATGTCCGCACCTCGCCGGGCCAACTCCGCGGTGGTCTCCTGGTGCGAGACCCGCACCACGTCCTGCTCGATGATCGGGCCCTCGTCGAGGTCCTCGGTGGCGTAGTGCGCGGTGGCGCCGATCAGCTTCACCCCGCGCCTCTTGGCCTGCTCGTACGGTCCCGCGCCGGCGAAGGCGGGCAGGAACGAGTGATGGATGTTGATCACTGGAACCCCGGCGCGCCCCAGGAAATCGCCCGAGAGGATCTGCATGTAACGCGCCAGCACCACCAGATCGACCCGGCCGCGCAGCAGGCTCAGCTGCCGCTCTTCGGCCTCCGGCTTGGTCGCTTTGGTGATCGGGACGTGCTCGAACCGTACGCCGAAGGAGGTCACGTCCTTCTCCAGGTCGGGATGGTTGGAGACCACCATCGCGATCTCCATCGGCAGCTCGCCGCGGCGTGCCCGCCACAGCAGGTCAAGCAGGCAGTGGTCATACTTGGAGACGAACAGCGCGGCCCGGGTGGGCACCGACGCGTCCCGCAACCTGAACCGCGCGCCCAGCATGGGCGCCACCTGCTCGGCGAAGGCGGCCTCCAGGCCGACCAGCCGGTCGCGCAGTTCGGCCAGGTGGAACTCGATACGCAGGAAGAACCGCCCGCCAGCGGCCCCAGTGGAGTACTGGTCGGACTGCACGATGTTGGCCCCGCGCTCGTGCAGGAATGTGGTGATCATGGCGACGATGCCCGGTCCATCCGCGCACGACACGGTGAGGCGGCCGACGTCGCGGAGGGAACCGTCATAGCTCGCCATGCCGGACGTGGGGAGGCCGCCCTCAGACATGTTCCGGCATCGCGTCGGCGGACAGGCCCGCGGCCGAGCGTAGCTCGCCGGCCCGGTCGGTCCGCTCCCAGGGCAGATCCAGGTCGTTGCGCCCGAAGTGGCCATACGCCGCGGTGGGCACGTAGATGGGCCGGTGCAGGCCCAGGTAGTCCCGGAACGCCGCCGGGCGCAGGTCGAAGTACTCCTCGACCAGCTTGCGGATCAGTTCCGGGGCGACCCGCTCGGTGCCGAAGGTGTCGATCAGCAACGAAATCGGCCGCGCCACGCCGATTGCGTACGCGACCTGGATCTCGGCGCGCCGGGCGAGGCCGGCGGCCACCACGTTCTTGGCCACGTGCCGGACGGCGTATGCCGCCGAGCGGTCCACCTTGGACGGGTCCTTGCCGGAGAACGCGCCCCCGCCATGCCGGGCGTACCCGCCGTACGTGTCAACGATGATCTTGCGGCCGGTGAGGCCCGCGTCGCCCACCGGCCCACCGACCACGAAGCGCCCGGTCGGGTTGACGAGCAGACTCGCGCGCAGATCGTCCGAGTCGTAGAAGTCAGCCGGCAGCACCTCGCTGACCACGTGCCGCCACACGCCCTCGCGGATCTGCTCCGCTGTCGCCTCTTCGGCGTGCTGGGTGGAGACCAGCACCCGTTCGACTCCGACCGGCACGCCGTTCTGGTAGCGGACGGTCACCTGGGTCTTTCCGTCCGGCCGCAGGTAGTCCATGGTGCCGTCCTTGCGGACCGTGGCGAGCCGCCGGGAAAGCCGGTGCGCGAGCGCGATCGGCATCGGCATCAACTCGGGCGTCTCATCGGTGGCGTAGCCGAACATCATGCCCTGGTCACCGGCTCCGGTGCGGTCCAGCTCGTCCTGGGAGAGCCGGTCGCGGTGCTCGCGCGCCTGGTCGACGCCGCGCGCTATGTCGGGGGACTGCCCGTCCAGGGCGACCAGCACCGCGCAGGTCTTGCCGTCGAAGCCCAGGCGCCCGTCGTCGTAGCCGATGCCTGTGACGGTGTCCCGGACGATGCGCAGGTAGTCCAGCCGTGCGGAGGTGGTGATCTCGCCGGCCAGCACGACCATGCCGGTGGTGACCAAGGTCTCGCAGGCCACCCGGGAGTGCGGGTCGCCGCTCAGCGCGGCATCCAGGACCGCGTCGGAGATGGCGTCGGCCACCTTATCCGGGTGTCCCTCGGTCACCGACTCGGAGGTGAACAGGTAGTCGGTGGATACCAACGGTGACATCGATCGGGCTCCTTACGCCATGGATTCGGTCGGGATGGGCACGGGGGAAAGCGCGTCGAGTTCGCGCCGTACGGTCGCCGCGCCCTGGACCATCGCGGCGAGCTTGGCCCGCGCGACGGCCCCGGACAGGTTGCGCAGCCCGCAGTCGGGGCTGACGATGAGTCGCTCGGCGGGCACCAGCCGCAGGGCGTCGCGAATGCGGGAGGCGACCAGTTCGGGGGACTCCACCTCCGCGCTCTTCACGTCCAGCACGCCGATGCCGAGGTCGCGGTCCCAGGACGTGGCCACGACCGGCAGGTCCTCCTGCCCCTTGCGGGCGAACTCCAGCACCAGCTGGTCCACCGTGGTGTCCAGCACGGCGGGGAACAGGAAGTCGTAGTGGCCCTCCCACAGCGGACGGGCGTACCGGTTGCCGTAGCAGACGTGCAGTGCCCAGGTGACGTCCACGCCCTCGGTCACGATGTTGATCGCCTCGACCGCGGTCCGCACCAGCTCGGGATGGCCGGCCAGGAACGGCTCGTCGATCTGCAGCAGTTCGGCCCCGCACGCGGCCAGCGCGCGGGCGTCGGCGTTCAGGGTGCGGGCGATCGCCAGCACCAGGTCGCGGCGGTCCGCGTACACCTCATCCTGCACGCGGTGGGCCAGCGAGAACGGCCCGGTGAAGGAGAACTTGATGGGCGCGGAGGTCTGCGTGGCCGTGAAGGCGAAGTCCCGCGCGAGCCCGAGCGGCGACGACTCCGGCAGCGGGGCGGTCAGCTTGGGGTCGTAGTAGTCGAAGTAGAAGTCCTTGGGCGTCTCGGCGATCTCGATGCCCGGCATTCTGGCCAGGAAGTAGTCGATGTCGTTGTCCCTGCGCAGTTCCCCGTCGGACACGATGTCGATGCCGGCCAGCTCCTGGTCCCGCAGTGCCGCCTTGATCGCCATCTCGTGCATGTCGGTCAGGTGCGCCAAGCTCATCCGGCCCCGGTAGTAGTCGGTCTTGAGCCGCTCCATCCACTCCGGAACCGGATAGGAGCCGACCACGGTGGTCGGCAGAACCGGGACGCGGGCCATCACCGCTCCGCGAGCCATGTCAGTCCCCCACCTGAGCCGTCAGCGTCACGATGTTCCCGCCGCCCGTGTGCCGGAAGGGGGTGAACCGCACGTCGAAGCCCATACGGCGGCCGACGTGCGCGAGCAGCGGCCCGTTGACCCAATTCACCACTGAGCCGTCGTACTTTCCGGGGCCGCGGAAGCCGGTCCGGTAGCCCTGCACGTCGGTCACGAACAGGTCGTGGCAGACCAGCATGCCGAACGGGTGCAGCAGGGTCAGACTGTCCACGAACCCGGCCAGCGCGCCGTTGCTCACATGCATCCGGATGTCACCGCCGGACTCCAGCAGCGGGCGCAGCATCTCCCCGCTGACCGACGGCGCGAGCGCGTACAGGTCGAGCGCGCCGAGCGGCACGTATCGCTCCTTCAGCCGCAGCATCGACCAGGTGCGCCGCCAGAAGTCCACCGCCGCCGCGACGCCGGGGAAAAGCTCCGGCGTGGCGGCGGCGAGCCCGTCCGGGCCAAGCCGCAGCAGTTCACCCACCAGGGCGGGAATCTCGACGGGACTCGCCGACAACGCCGCGGCCAGCTCCGCCGCCCCCGTCGCGGGCAGGCAGGCCCGCGTCTCGACCCGGTACGTCCGCCCGGCAAGGTGCGCGACCTCGTCCGTCGGCAGGTTGTCGTAGACGTTGGAGACGTAGACCAGGAACACCCTTCCGCGCAGGAAGCCGAGGACGTCGCACGGGCGGCTGGCCTCCGCCACGTACGAGGCGACTCGCGCGGCGTGGCCGGCCACGTTCTCCCGGGCCAGGTCCAGGACGTGCTGGGAGTAGTCGCACATCAGGTAGCGCAGCCGGTCGTAGTACCCCCGGCCGTGCACGTGGTCGAGGTCGCGGAACACGTCCAGGAACACCCGGGCCTGGTTGCCGTTGCCGACGCCGAGCTCGACCACGTACAGCTCCTCGGGCAACGCGCCGGTGTCGGCCAGCCGATCCCAGACCGCGAACAGATCGCGGATCACATCGGCGGCGGCGTCCCGGTTGCGGGCGTCGCTCCGCCCGCCGGGCAGCGCCTGCTCGTACTCCTGGCCGGATGCCTCCTCCCAGCTCCGCAGTGCCGACCAGTACATCGTGTTGAAGTCCCAGATGCGGCTCTCCCGGGTCGGCCCCCAGTCCTCCAGGAAGACCACGTCGCCCGCCTTCTCGCGGAGCCGTTCCGCGGTCAGCTCACGGAGCGGCAGACCCGCGCCGCGTCGTACGTCCACGGCGACCTCGAAGGCGTCGTCGCCGGGCGCGGCACGGGACAGGATCGGCCGGACGTCCACGACGTCGCGGAAGTTCTCCCGGTACTGCACCCAGTCGTAGACCAGGCGTACCCGGGCCAGGTCCGCGCGCTCCTCGCCGAGCGCCTCCAGCACGGGTGACACCGAGCCGGTGATGTCTCGTGGTACGCGGTCCCGCAGCCTGGCGTGCGGCCGGAAGTCAACGATCAAGATGACTGCCCCTTCCTGGTTGTGGTGGCGGTCGCGGCGCGCATCGCGGGGCCGACTTCGGCGCGCCGTACGATGTCGGGCACCCCGCCTTCGAAGCCGAAGGCCATCACGTGTACACCGGCGACGCCCGGGATGCGGGTGAGCCGCTGGATCGTCTCCACACACAGGTCGATGCCGACCTCGGCCACCCGGCCGGCCGGGGCAGCGCGCAGCCGCCGCTCCACGTCGTCCGGCACGACGATCCCGGGCACCCCGCCGCGCATGAACTCCAGGGCGCGTAGCGACCGGATCGGCCCGACGCCCGCGATCACCGCGCAGCGGTCGGTCACCCCGAGCGCGCGCAGCTCCGCCATCCAGCGCTCGAACACCGCGATGTCGAAGACGAACTGGGTCTGCACGAACTCGGCGCCGGCGGCAACCTTCTTGGCCAGCCTGCGGGCCCGGAAGCCGAGAGGCGGAGCGAACGGGTTCTCCACGCTGCCGATCAGCCAGCCGGGGCGGGTCCCGATCTTCCGGCCGGACATCATCACGCCCTCGTCGCGCATGGCACGGGCCGTCGCGGTCAGCTGTACTCCGTCGAGGTCGAACACCGGCATGGCGCCGGGGTGATCGCCGAACTTCGGATGGTCGCCGGTCAGCGCCAGGACGTTGGGGATGCCCAGGGCGCCGGCCGCCAGCAGGTCGGCCTGCAGCGCGAGGCGGTTGCGGTCCCGGCAGGTGAGCTGCATCACCGGCTCGACGCCGGCTCGCAGGGCCAGGACGCTCGCGGCCAGGCTGGACATGTGGACCGTGGCGCCCTGGTTGTCGGTGATGTTGGCCGCGTCCACCCAGCCGCGCAGCAGGGCGGCCTTGCGCTCGATCGCCTCCGGGTCGGCGTCCTTGGGCGGCTCGATCTCGGCGGTGACCACGAACCGGCCGGAGGCCAGCGCCTCGCGAAGCCCGCCAGGAGCGGTCCCGTTCATCGCGCCACCGGCTCGTCATCTGGGCGCGGATCCGCCCACAGACCCTCGTCGCGGCCCTGCCAGTAGTTCGCCCAGGAGCTGCTGCCCCACCGCCGGTGGTCCACCGGGCGGTGCAGCATGTCCAGGTCGGCGCCGTGGGAGGCCTCCTCGGCCCGCTCGACCGCGGTCACCCACACGCAGCGCATGCCGGGGTGCACCTCGCACCGCCCGTCGGCCGACACACCGCCGCACGGCCCGTTGCGCAGTTGCTTCGGGCAGGTCATCGGACAGGTGTAGCCGGTGGCCGGCAGCGCGCACTGGCCGCACATCCGGCAGCCGAACAGTGCACTCTTGCTTACCCGCTCCCCCGTGGTGAACCAGCCGTAGAGGCGAGGATGACGTTCGAGCCGGCCGGCGAACGCGCGGTAGAACGCGTTCGCCCCGAGCACGTTGTGCATCGCGTACGCCATGCGGGCGGTCAGGCGGGGACGGAACGGCCTGGGCCAGGCGCCGGAGGCGGAGGCGGAGGCGGAGGCGGAAATATCGTTGGACATAATCAGGCCCCTGGTCGCGGCATATCGATGATTGTCTTCTCGATTTCGCATGACGCCGTTGTTCGTCACCTCTCGCAGCCTCGCACCAAAGGGCAGCGATGTCTTCGGGACGTGAACCAATACGAGGGCCAGTACGTTGTATCCACGCACAACTCACCTTCTCTGGCCCTGAACGGGTGATATGCGTGGCGGAGGACAGTCATCTGAGCTGGACGACAAAACGGTGCCGCATGGAATTGTGTTGTGTCACAAATGGTGCCGCGACGCATTGCCTATCCGCATCCAGGCCAGTAAAGTGCCGCCATGATGGCGGCGGGGTCGACGGAGAACGTGCCCGCCGCCCTGCGCGAAAACAGCGCCGTCCCCCGGTACAAAGGCGACGCCCGCGAGGAGGCGCGGCTCCTCCGCAAGGTCGTGGCCATGTGCGGCCGGCTCGCCGCCCTGACGTCACAGGACGTCGACCTCGCCGGCGTGGTCGGCGTGCTCTCCGAGGGGGTGGGCGCGGAGGTGGCCCTGCTCGACCGCACCTTGGAGGTGCTCGCCTGGGCCGGGGGAAGCGATCCGGCCGGCGTGCTGGGCAAGCTGCGTGACAACGCCGGCCCCTCCGGGCCGTACACCGTGCTCGCCGCCGCGGCCCGCAACCGGCGCGCGCTCACCGTCCCGGTGCTGACCGGCGCGGAGGAGTCGATAATCGTCGCTCCGATCTCGGTCGGCACGGACGTCGCCGGCCACCTGCTCGTGGTGGGTGGCCGCGATCACGATCTGACGGAGGACACGCGGTTGCTGGTGACCGAGCACGCCGCCGTGGTGTGCGGCGTTGTGCTCGGCCGCGACCTGGTGGTGGCCGCCGCCGCCGGGCGGGCCCGCCAGGAGTTGTTCGAGGGCCTGCTCCAGCCGCGTGACCGGGAGGACGGCGAGGTCGACCGGTGGGCACGGCACCTCGGCTTCGACCCCAACCGTCCCTACCACGTGCTGGCCGTCGCGCTCGTCCGCGACCAGCCGGTGTCCGCGCTCGCCGCCGTGGAGACCCTGCTCGCCCGGCTCGCGCACGGCGCCATCGTGGCCGGCCGTCCCGGCGAGGTGGTCGGCATCGTGCCGGTGAAGGCCGCCGGCGCGGCGGGCACGGCCGAGGCCCGTGCACTCGCCGCCACCTGCGCGAGCAGGATCGCCGAGCGGCGCATCGGCGTGGCCGCGGTCGGCGTGGGCAACCCTTGCCACACCGCGAGCGGCATCGCCAGGTCCTACGCCGAGGCCAGCCGTGCGCTCGCGGCCACCCTGCGGAACGGCGAGTCCGGTGGCGTCACCGCCTTCGCCGACCTCGGCATCCATCGGCTGCTGCTGCGCGTGCCCGACGTCGGCGACCTGCGGGAGTTCGCCGAAGAGGTGCTCGGTGTACTGATCGAGGAGGAGGAGTCCACCGGCATGGACTACCTGGCCACGCTGTCCGTCTACTTCCACGAGAACGCCAGCCCGCGCCGCGCCGCCCAGCGGCTGCACGTGCACCCCAACACGGTGAGCTACCGCATCCGGCGCATCGAGGAGATCACCTGCCTCTCCTTCGATGTGCACCGCGACCGCCTCATGGCCGAGGTCGCGGTCGAGATTCTCGTCGGGCTCGGGAGGGTGTGATGGACCTCCGGCACGCCCTTGAGCACGATGTCCTGGTCTGCGACGGCGCCATGGGCACGATGCTGCACTCGGCCGGTAACTCGCTCGACCAGGCCCTGCCCGCTCTCAACCTGACCGACCCCGCACTGGTGCGTACCGTGCACGACAGCTACGTCGACGCCGGGGTGGACGTCATCCAGACCAACACCTTCGGGGCGAGCCGGCTGCGGCTGTCGGCGTACGGCTTCGGCGAGCAGGTCGCGGAGATCAACCAGGCCGGCGTCCGCCTGGCCAGGGACGCCGTACGGGCCGCGCCGCACGTGCTGGTCGCCGGGTCGGTGTCGCCGGCCGTCGGCGTGCAACAGCGGCGCAGGGTGAGCGGCGCCGAGCGCGCGCACGCGCTGCGCGAGCAGATCGGCGCGCTGGCCACGGCGGGCGTGGACCTGATGCTGCTGGAGACGTTCGGCTACGTCGACGAACTGGTCGAGGCGGTGCAGGTCGCGGTCGAACTGTGCGACCTCCCGGTCATCGCCCAGGCCACGTTCGCCGGCGTCGGGCACACCCTCAGCGGCCACACGCCGCGCGACCTCGTACGCGCGCTGGCGGGAGCACCGATCGCCGCGCTCGGCCTCAACTGCACGCTGGGGCCGCAACGCTCGCTCGCCGTCCTGCGCGAACTGCGCGAGCACACCGGCCTGCCACTCACCGTGCAACCGAACGCGGGGCTGCCCCGCCGTGTCTCCTCGGCCCGCTTCGAGTACGACGTCGACGCCGAGTACTTCACCGGCTACATCCGCCGTCTGCTCGACGCCGGCGCGCGGATCGTCGGCGGCTGCTGTGGCACCACTCCGGCCCAACTCGCCTCGGCCGCGCAGGCCGCCAAGGGGCACCGGCAGCGCACGGAGACGCGCACGGCCCTGGTCGTGGCACCGCGGCCGCCGGCGCCACGACCGCCCGCGCCGGCAGACCCGGGCTCGTTCGCCGAGCCCGGCCAGTTCATCGTCGAGCTCGCGTCCCCGCCGAGCGGCGGAGTCGAGGAGTGCCTCGACGTCGCCCGCCAGCTCGTCGACGGCGGGATCCGGCAGATCTCGGTGGTCTCCTCTCCTGGCGTCACGGCCCAGGTGAACCCGGTCGATCTGGCCCTGCACCTGCACCTGAAGCTCGGCATCGACACTCTGGCCGGCGTCACCACCTGGGACCGGACCATCATGGCGCTGCAGGCCGACCTGCTGGGGGCGCACACGCTCGGCCTTCGCCGGGTCGTCTGCGAGACCGGCAGCCCTCCGCTGCTCGGCGACTACCCGCACGTCGACGGCGTCTGGCAAGTCGATTCGCTCGGCCTCATCGAACTGCTCGCCGGGCTCAACGATGGCGAGGACTACTACGGCCTGCCGCTGCCGGCTCAGACCGAGTTCGAGATCGGCGCCCGGGTCAACCCCGGCAGCCGCGACCCCGAGGCCGAGGCGTCCAAGGCCGCCAGGAAGATCGAGGCCGGCGCGCGGTTCCTGGCAACCTGCCCGGTATATGACCCGGCCGACCTGCGGCGTCTCCTGGACCTCATCGCCGCTCGTGTCAGCGGCCAGGACGTACCGGTGCTGGCGACCGTGCGACCCCTAACCGGGTTCCCCGAGGCCGAGCTGCTCGCCCACGAGGTTCCCGACGTGCGGATCCCGGCCCGCACGCTCAACGCGCTGCGCGACGCCGGCGACGTACACGAAGTGGGCCTGGAACTCGCCCGCGAGCTGGTATCCCAGGTCAAGGACATGGTCTACGGCATCGTCCTGTTGCCCACTGCCAACCCGGTGGCCACTGTCCACGGCATCCTCGCCGCCACCTGATCACCGCGGGTGTGCCGGCGGGTTCGCCGACATGGCGCGTCGAAGGCCAGCCGGAGGAGATTCAGGCGGTGCCGCCGAGAGCCGCGCCGATGAGCGGTGACTGCGAGGGGAACCCGGCCCTTGTGTTTCAGCCCCTCGCCAGGGGCGGCAGGCCGTAGATGTCCAGGGTGGTCTCGCCGTTCCCGAGGCGCGCGAAGATCTCCCGCTCCGCCGCCTCCCGAACGTCGGACGCGGCCAGCACCTCGGCGGCGCGGTCTCGCGGCACCACCACGACCCCGTCCGAGTCGCCGAGCACGAGGTCGCCCGGGTCGACGTCGACGGGCCCGCCAGCGGTGCCGAATCGCAGCCGGCACCCCTGCGCCTGCGCCAGCGAAGGGTCCTTCGTCGTGCCGCCCACGCTCAGGCCGCGCGCGAACACCGGCCATCCGGCCGCGCCGATGGCCTCGGCATCGCGCACGCAGCCGTCGATGACCAGCCCGGCGAGGCCGCGGGCCATCGCGGCGCGCACCATGACCTCGCCGACGTAGCCGGCCTCGAAGTAGCCGCCGGTCTGGCACACCACGACGGCGCCGGGCGGGGCCAGGGCGAAGGCGTGGTGCAGCGAGAGGTTGTCCCGCTGCCCGCACAGTACGGTGTACGCCGGGCCGCACAAGGTCGTCCCCGCTGCCCCCACCAGCCGGATGGCGGCCGGCAGCGCGCCGATCTTGCCGCCAGCCTCGTGCGCGGTCGCCGTGGGCACGAACCGCCAGTCCCGCTCTGGCTCAGACATCGAGCACCAGCTTCTTGCTCAGCGCCCGGGAGCAGCAGATCATCATCGTGTTCCCCGTTTCCCTCTCCCCCTCGGTGAGCAGGGAGTCTCGATGGTCCGGAATCCCCTCCAGGACGGCCGTCTCGCAGGTGCCGCAGATGCCCTCCCGGCACGAGCTGGGCACGTTCACGCCTGCCGCCTCCAACGACTCCAGGATCGTGCTGCCGGGGTCGACCCGGACCGTGGTGCCCGACCGGCCGCACACGACCTCGATGGTCCGCTCACCCGTCTCCGCGGTCCTGGCGGCCGGGACCGGTCGGAACCGCTCGATGTGCAGGGGGCCGAACCCGTATGCGCGGGCGCGCTCACCGACCGCCGCCATCAGCGGCTCCGGCCCACAGCAGTACACCGCGGTCCGTTCCGGATCGTGCCGGGCGAGCGCCTGGTCGAGGTCGAGCTGGCCTGCCTCGTCCTGCGGACTGACCCGCACCCGCCCGCCGTAGGGGCGCAGCCGGTCGAGAAACGCCATCGACGCGCGGCGGCGGCCGCCGTACAGCAGCTCCCATTCCGCGCCGGCGGCCGTCGCCGCCGCCAGCATCGGCAACATCGGAGTGATCCCGATCCCGCCCGCGACGAACAAGTATCGCGGCGAGGACACGAGCGGAAAGTTGTTCCGCGGCTCCGACACCTGGACCATGTCGCCGGGGCGCAGGCTGTGGTGAACGTACCGGGTGCATCCTCTGCTCGGGTCCTCCAGCAGGACGCCCAGCCGGTACACCGCGCGGACGCCCGGGTCGCCGCACAGCGAGAACTGCCGCGGGAGCGACCCCGGAACGGTCAGGTCGATGTGGGCGCCCGGCGACCACGGCGGCAGCTCCCCGCCGTCCGGGTCACACAGCACCAGCGAGAGCACGCCCTCAGCCTCGTAGGCCATGGAGCGCACGCGCAGCCGCATCCTCAGCTCCCTCCTGGCCAGAAGGGCTGGCTCAGGCCCGCTGACACGGCTCGGCCTCGCGCTTGCGCTCACCGGGATAGACCAGGTCGCGCACCCGGTAGCCGGTGGCCGACAGGCAGTCGTCCGCGACGCCGCGCATGACGTCCTTGGGCGCGAGGCACTCCTCGCACGCCTCGTCGCGGGGGATCACCTCGACGTCCACGGAGGCGGCGTCCACGACCGTGGCGTGCATGACGTAGTCCTGACCGATCATGCGCTGCAAACGGCTCATCGCCTCGGACAGGGAGTTCGCGTGCGCACTGGTGGTCATCTGGGTCACTTCTCCAGGTTCGGCGCGATCGCGCGGGTGACGGGGATACTGCTGGGATGGCTGGGGATGAGCGTGGCGTGGGTGGGCTCCGGGCCGCCGACGACGACCACGAACAGATGCGAGGGGTCCTTGACCGTGTAGACCAGCCCGTCATGCTGCACGAACTCGTACGGCGGGTCGGGCAGGGCCGAGCGCGGGAAGCGCTCGATCGGCAGCGTCGACCGCTTCCAGATCTCGGTCGCGACATCGGCCTTGGACATGCCCGCGCCGGCGAGCACGCGCGCGTGCCCGGGGGTGATCAGGACGGCGACGGTGCCACGGCCCATGACGACGTTCGGGTTGCCCATGAAGGCGAGCCCGTCGGCGAGCAGGCTGATCATGGCGTCGGCGTCCTGGCGCGGCGTGAGCAGATTCATGCTGCCGGTCGCCCCGAGCAGGGTGACCGCGCTCCCGGCCGGGTCCACGCCGCGGTCGACGTGCAGCGGCGCCCACGGCGAGCCCTGCTCGTTCTCCGCGAAGCAGAAGGAGAACCGGCCGGGCTGGCCCATGATGGACTTTGAGACGCTGCCGGGCACGCCGCCGCCGATGTTGGTGATCAGCAGGCGCAGCGTGCGGCCGATGGCGGCGTTGGCCCGCCACCCGTGGCCCAGGGCGCCGCGGCCCGCGTTGATCTCGGCCGCGCTCCGGACCGGCCCGTTGACGATCACCATGGGGGTGGACGGCCCGGTGGTCGTGGCGATGCCGTTGAGGTTGAACTCCGGCTCGCAGGCGGCGCGCACCATCGCGACGAGGATCGGCATCAGCTCCGGCACGGCGCCCGCCATGACGGCGTTGACGGCCAGCGCCTCATAAGTGACTCCGAAACCGGTGGGCGGCATCATGGCGATGACCTCGCCCGGGTCCACGTCGCCGAGTGCGGAGAGCAGCCGCTCGACTCTGGGCAGAGTGGGCAGCCGCACGGGCAGGCCGTCGGTCCAGCCGCGCCGGTAGAAGAACTCGTGCGCGGTGTCATCGTCGGGGTCGTCGACCGCCTCGACCGCGGCGAACCGCGAGGCGGTCACCTTGGGTAGGGCCGCCCCATCGGCATCCGCGGGAACGGTCAGCCGCTCGACGATCTCGTCCACGGCGTCGTCGACCAAATCGAGCGCCGCCTGCCGGTCCACGGTCTCCGGGTTGAGCGGCAGCAGCACCTGCGGGATGGACGACTTCTTGGCCCGGCCCACGGCGGCGGCGAGCTCGGCGAACTCGCTCGTCACGACCAGCACGGTCGGCAGCGACATGCGGGTGAGCTCGAAGGCGTCGTGGAAGCTCCACGCCGTGCATGACCCGCAGTTGGCCAGGCCCACCACGGCGGCGTCGGTTTCGCCGGCGATGCGGCGCAGCATGTCGGGGTCGGCGGCCGAGCCGTTCGGGACGATGTACTGCTCGAACGTGATGCCCTCGTAACGATCCGCGAGCAGTGTGGCGAGATGATCCACCATCGCGTGCCAGCTCGGCCAGGCGTTCTTGATCAGCGCTATGCGTTTGCCCGCCAGGTCGGGCAGCGCCCCCGGGCCCGTCGGCTCGATCGCGTCCGCCGTTGCGGGTGCGTGAGTCGGATCGAACAGCCTATGTGTCCTCACAAGTCCCTCTCTTGTGCCGCGTCCGGCGTCTGAAGATGGTGATAGCCCGTGCGAGCCCGTGCCTCGCGCAAGGTCAGGCCCTCCGCGACGTGCGCCCTGATGACGTCCTCCGCGGCGGCGATCCCGGCCGCGACGTCGTGGATCTCCGCGAGCCGGTCGGCCGGGAGGGAGAGCACGCCGTCCCGGTCGCCGATCAGGATGTCGCCGGGGTGCACGCGGATTCCGCCGATGCCGACGGGGCCGCCGATCTCCTCGGCTCTGACCCTGTCCTTGCCGGTGCGCATCCAGTTGCCCCTGGCGAAGATCGGATAGCCGATTTCGAGGCTGCGGTCGAGATCGCGGCAGACGCCGTCGATGACGGTGCCGCCGACGCCGCGGCTCGACGCCACCGTGGTGAGGATGTCCCCCCAGACCGTGGCGTCGGTCCTGCCGCGGTTGTCCAGCACGACGACATGACCTGGCGGCACGTCGTCGATGTAGTCGCCGACCGTACCGCCGGACAGGCCGTTGGGCCCGTAGCGGACGGTGAAGGCGGGTCCGGCGATCGTGCGGCCCGGGACCAGACCGGCGATGCCGGCACACTGACCGGGGATGCCGATCCGGTCGAGGGCGTCGCTCACCGTGCTGGTACCGAGCGCGAGAAGCGCCGCGGCGAGCGGGTTCGCCAGCGTGGTCATGACAACATCTCCTCGTAGTCGCGGCCCATCGCCTCGGCCACGGGCACGCCCTCGCGTACGGCGGCCGCGATCGCGGCCTCCCGTGCGACGATGGCCCGGGCGCGGGCCAGCAGGTCGGGTAGCCGATTCGCGGGCATCACGACGACACCGTTCTCGTCGGCCACCACCACATCACCAGGCCGGACGGTCACCTCGCCGATGACGATCGGCTCGCCCCATCCGGTCTCGACCAAGCGTCCCCGGGCCGTGACCGGCGTCGGGCTGAGCCCGAAGACGCCGAAGCCGAGTTCGCGGGCCTCGTCGACGTCGCGCACGGGGCCGCCGACGACGACGCCCTCGACGCCGCGGCGATGCGCGGCGAGTGAGAGGATGCCGCCCCAGCCCGCCGGCGCCGCGCCCTGGTACGGCCCGGGGTGTGCCACCACGACGACCTGGCCGGGCCCGGCGGAGTCGACCGCCGAGGTGCACAGGTGCCGGGCGGGGGTGTCACCGCCCGCGGGACCTAGCCGGACGGTGACCGCACGCCCCGCGACCGCCCGGACACCGCTCAGCCCGCGCACGCCGGGCAGGACGCCGGGCAGGCCCATGGCGTCCAGCGCGTCGGACAGCGCGCAGGTGCCGAACCCGGCCGCCGCGCGTACATCGTCGTCGCTGACGTGCGGTGCGGCCGTCACGACCCGCTCCGGACGGCATCGTCACCGTCGTCGCGGCGGAAGCGCAGGATGACGGCACCGTCCGCGCCGCTCTCGATCACCGCGCGGACCCGCATGCCGATGTGGACCTCCTCGGGCGGGACGCCGACGATGTGCGTCAGCACGCGCGGCCCCTCCTCCAGGGTCACGTAGGCGAGCACGTAGGGTCCGCTTTCACGGTACGGGCCGGTGGGCCGCCGCACGACGGTGGCGCTGTACACCACCCCGTGGCCGGACACGGCCCGCCATTCGACCTCCAGGTGGCCACCGGCGTCGGCGACGCGCGGATACCACAGCACCTCGCCGGTCGTGCGGCTGTATGGCAGCCGCAGTTCGCCATCGGCGAGCGCCTCCCAGAACGGCTCGAGTCCCGGCGTGATCGTCGCCGCCGGCACCGGCAGCATGGCTTCTCCGAGCTGGCTCACGTGTCCTCCTGACCGAGCAACAACGTGCTGCTGAAATGACGGCTGCCGATCGCCTTGCCGATCCCCTGCACGAGCGCCACCTGGACGTCGGGGAGCTGCACCGGGGCGTTAGCCTCCCCGCGCAACTGCCGGACGGCTTCGATGATCTTCACCATTCCGCCGCGCGAGTCAGGGTGGTTGTTGCACAGGCCGCCGCCGTCGGTGTTCACCGCCAGCTTCCCGACGTGCGCTCGCAGACCCCCGTCGGCCACGAATCGGCCGCCCTCCCCCTTCCCGCAGAATCCGAGGTCCTCCAGCAACATGAGGACGGTGATGGTGAACGAGTCGTAGATCGAGGCGTAGTCGACGTCGGCCGGCTTCAGCCCCGCCTCGGCGAAGGCCCGCGGGCCGGACCAGACCGCGCCGGTGAAGGTCACGTCCACAGCCGGGCCGGCGTGCTTGAACGCCTCCGCCTGGCCGAGCACCTTCACCCGATGCCGGTCGAGCCGGGCCGCCACCTCGGGGCTGACCACGACCACCGCGCCGCCTCCGTCGGTGGTGACGCAGCAGTCCAGCCGGTGCAGCGGGTCCGCGACAAGCGGGGAGTCCAGGACCTCCGCGACGGTCACCGGGTCGCGCAGAAGCGCGTGGGGGTTGTGCTTGGCGTGCTCGGACGCGGCGACCTTCACCTCGGCGAGCTGCGCCGGCGTCGTCCCGTAATCGTGCATGTGGCGCGCGGCCGCAAGGGCGTACAGGGCGACCGGCGAGGTCCCGTAGGGGATCTCGAACGGGTCCTCCGGTCCGCTCACCGCGCGGTGCGGCGGCAGCGAACGCGGCAGGCCGCCCATCGCGATGACCGCGACCTCGCAACGATTCGTCATGATGGCGGCGGTGGCGTGCCCGACGAGGCTCGGGTACGACGCGCCGCCGCTCTCGGTGTCCTCGACGTACCGCACCTCGCGCAGGCCGAGGTATTCCAGCATGGACAGGCCGCCCAGGCCGGGCTGCTCGGAGGAGCCGAACCAGCCGTCGACGTCCGACGGTCCCAGGCCGGCGTCGGCGAGCGCGCCGTGCACCACCTCGGCGAGCACCTGGGGCACCGACGATCCGGTGATTCGGCGCTCGGGGTGCTCGTAGGCGCCGACGATGTAGGCGCCGCCCCTGATACCGCTCATCGCGCGTCTCCTCGGGCGAGCCCTTCGCCGTACAGCACCGCCGCCGGATTGTCCACGACGTAGCGGCGCAGCGTCTCCGCGGTGAACCCCTCGGCCAGCAGGTCGCGCAGGGTGCGGCGCATCGTGTCGACCGGGCGCGGGCTGGTGCGCTGTCCGACGTCTGAGGCGAGCACGACGCGTCCCTCCGGTACGGCGCTCAGGTAGCGGACGAGATCACCGAGCTTGAGGTCGGTGGCGCGCAGCCCGCCCGCCTCGTCGTACAGGCCGCAGCAGAACTCCACGTACGCACCGGCCTCAGCCCACCGCCGTACCCGCTCGGGATCGGCGCCGACGATGAAGTCGGGGTGGCTGACCACGACGCGCTCGACGCCGGCCGCCCGCGCCTCCGCGAGCAGCATGTCGATCTCGGCGACGCCGAGGTGCCCGGTGTTCAGCACCGCGCCCGCAGCGGCGATCTGCTGGAGGATGTCGGTCACCTCCGGCAGCCGCCGGCCCCGGTTGTCGGCGATGGGGATCGGCGGGCCGTGCCGCAGCGACAGGCCCGCGGTGGGAAAGCCGGCCTCCTCGTGGTGGCACAGGTGGGCGTCCGAGGCGATCGTGGGAAACCACACCACCCGGCCGCCGAGGGCGAGGGCGTACTCGACCGCGTACGGGTTGAGCCCGCCGACCTGGTGGTTGAGCGCCACGCCGCCGAAGACGTCGACGGGGACGTCGGCCAGGCCCGCCTCGTCGCGCAACGCCTGAATCTCGCTGAGCATGCTGTGGTGGTGCGACTTGGCGACGATGGCGCGGTAGCCGTACCGCGCGGCGTCGGACGCCGCCTCCAGCACGCCCATGCGCCGGGGCAGCGGCGAGGGGCCCGGGTGCACGTGCAGGTCGATCGCACCGCGCAGGACCTCGTCGACCAGGGGGTCGTCGAACCGTCCCGCCTCGTCCAGCCGGTCGCGGGTGACGCCGGGCCGTAGTCCGATCGCCATCAGTGTTCCTCCTGCCCGGTACGAGCGTCTGCGGTGCGGAACGGGGCGCCGGTGCGCTCGCGTACGTAGTCGACGCCGACGCCGGGCGCGAGTTCGCTCAGCACCAAGCCGTCAGGTCCGACGTCGAAGACGGCGAGATCGGTGTAGACGCGATCCACGACGCCGCGGCCGGTCAGCGGGTACTCGCACTTTTCGACGATCTTCGGGGCGCCGGATCGGCGGTCGGTGTGCTCCATCGCGATCCAGACCCTGCGCGCCCCGTGCACCAGGTCCATCGCGCCGCCCACGCCCGGCCGGCCGCCCGGCACATGCCAGTTGGCCAGGTCGCCGGTGGCCGAGACCTGCAACGCGCCGAGGATCGCCACGCTCAGCCGGCCGCTCCTGATGAGCGCGAACGACAGCGCGGAGTCGAAGATCGCCGCGCCGGGCAGCAGGGTCGTGTAGCCCTTGCCCGCCTCGGTCAGATCGGGGTCGCGCTCCTCCGGCGGCGGGGCCGCGCCCATGCCGAGAAGCCCGTTCTCCGAGTGAAAGACCACCTGCCTGCCGCTTTCCACGTGCTCGGGTACCAGCAGCGGGATGCCGATGCCGACGTTGACGTAGTCACCGTCGGCCAGGTCGGCCGCGACCCGCGCGGCGATCTCGGTACGGCTACGCCCGACGCGGCCGGGGACGCTCATTCGGCCACCTCCGGTACCCCGATCTCCGACAGGGCCTCGACCATGCGGTCGACGAAGATGCCGGGCAGGTGAACCTCGTCCGGCGGCAACGATCCGACGGGCACCACGTTCTCTACCTCCGCGATGGTGATCTTCGCCGCCATGGCGCACAGCGGGTTGAAGTTGCGCGCGGTGAGCCGGAAGACGAGGTTGCCCATCCGATCCGCCCGGTGGGCGCGGACCAGGGCGACGTCGGGGCGCAGGGCACGCTCCAGCACGTAGGTCCGCCCGTCGAACTCGCGGGTCTCCTTCCGTGCGCAGTACTCGGTGACCTCGCCGTCCGGACCGTACGCGGCGGGGAAGGAGCCCTCGCCGAGGTCGGTGCCGACGCCGGCCTGGGTGTAGAAGGCCGGTATGCCGGCTCCGGCCGCGCGCAGCCGCTCGGCGAGCGAACCCTGGGGCACCAGTTCGAGGGTGATACGGCCGGAGCGGTACTGCTCCAGGAAGAGCGGGTGAGCGGGGAACGATCCCGTGAACCTGGCGACCCGTTCCTCGATCAGCAGCCGTGCGAGCCCGCGCTCACCGATGCCGCAATTGTTGGAGACCACGTGCACGTCGCGCACGTCCAGGTCGCACAGCGCCTCCACGAGCCCAAGCGGCGCGCCGCAGTCGCCGAATCCGCCGACGGCGATCACCGCGCCACACCGCGGCACGCCGGCGAGGGCGTCAGCCACCGACTCGCGCAATTTGTCGATCACTTCTTTCCTCCGGTTGCGAGGGGATCGGTCGGTGAGCCGTATCCCGCCCGGGCGCCACCGGCCAGGACCGCGGCCCCAGCCGCCAGCATCGAGGCGTCATTGCTCACCAGAAGAAAATCCATTCCGCGCCCCCGCAGTGCGTGCGCGCCCGCGGCGTCCGCCACGGCGGTGCCGCAGGGCACGCCGCGCCGGCGGGCCGCGGCGGCGACCCGGTCGAGCGCCGCGTCCACCGCCGGGTGGGCCGAGGTGACGCCCATCGCGACCGACAGGTCGCCACGCCCGACGAACACGGCGCTGACCCCGTCGACGGCGAGGATGTCGTCGATCTCCTCCACCGCGGAGGGATCCTCGATCATCGGGATCCGGGCCACGACCTCGTTGCCGTGCCGGATGTACTCGGCCATCCCGCCGTCGAGCATCCCCCATCCCCCGGCGCGAGAGGTGTAGCCCAACCCGCGAGTGCCGCGCGGCGGGAACAGCAGGTGGCTCATCACCTCGCGCGCCGTCGCGGCGTCCGTGACGTGCGGCACGACGATCCCGGCCGCGCCGGCGTCGAGCAGCCGCTGGGAGTCGGCGTAGGAGTGGTCGCCGACCCGGACCAACGCGGGGACGCCGGTCCCGGCGAACGCCGCGACCATGACGGCGACATCGCCGACGGAGAACGGGCTGTGCTCGTGGTCCACGATGACGAAGTCGAGATCCGCGGCGCGCAGCAGGTCGGCCACGTCCGGGTTCGCAATCTTGATGAAGGTGCCGATCGCCGGGCAGTCGCCCGCCCTGCTCAGCGCCTCGGCGAAGGCTCGCATGCGATCAGCCCTCGACCACGCCGCCGGCCCGCACAGCGCCCGCTGGCGGGAGGGGGTACTCCCCGGCGTTCAGCACCATGCCCTCGGTGAGGGCGAAGTCCAACCGCGGCGGGCAGAAGAGGTCGACCAACTGGCTGACACCGGTGCCGATCTCCTCCGTGGTGTGCACGTCGCCCGGCTGGATCACCGCGACCGACGGGGACGCGCAGACCTCGTGGTCATCCGCGGCCCAGGCGAGTTTGTTACGACCCCACGGGCGGCGCTGGTGGTGGACGAACACTCCCCGCACCGCGACCGAGCCCTGTTGGAAGTCGTCGTGGCTGTGCGGGGAGAGCTCGGTGACGCTGCGCCGCTCGACCACCGGCTTCAGCACGTTGATCATGAGCGAGCGAGTCTGCAGCACCTGCGCCCGGGTCGAAGCCCCTAGGCCGGCGAGGTCGTAGACCCGCACGCGGTATCCGCCGGTGGGCCGGGGGAAGTACACGGGCGCGGCGACCACGGCGTCGTTGTCGAGCTCCTGCCGGTAGGGGCGCAGGTCGGCGGCCTCCGCGGTGAAGAACCGCCATATGTCGCCGCTCGCGTGCGCGCGCACAGAGCTGTCGCCAGGCGGGACGACAACGACCGTGTCACGGTCGGCCGCCCCGACGCGGCGCTCGCCCTCGGCGGTGACGATGGTGGCCTCGATGCCGGGCAGGAACACGAAGTACTCGTCAGGATGATCGGCTCGGTCCAGCCGGCCGTCCGCCGTTACTGACGAGTACGCGATCACGAAGTTACGGCCGCCCGTAAACCACGTCCGCGTCCCATCGTCATCGATCTGCGTCGGCTCGGTCTCGTAGAACTTCGCATAGCCGCCGAGGGAGCCGCTCATTACGACCCGCCGTTTTTATGGATCATGTTCATAGTACGAACATTATGTTCACTTCGCGACATCGAGTGTCAAGGGATCTGGGTGCACACCCAAAAGGACATCCCCACTCTCCAAGCCCTGCGCTTGCCTACGCCTATCGAGGTCGATACAGTCAGCAGTGAACATTATGTTCACATTACGTACAGGCAGAAGTGGAGTGCTGTGATCTCACCGGAAACCATGGCAGGCCCGCCTGAACGCGCCGACATTCAGGCCGTCGACCGGGTAGGTCAGATCCTCGGCCTGTTCACCGACGACACGACACATCTGACGACCAATGGTGTCGCGATGGCGCTCGGCCTCAACCGCACGACCGCGCACCGCTATCTGACGTCGATGGCCGCCGAGGATCTGCTGCAGGTCACGACGGACCCGCCCGGGTACGGGCTGGGCAGCTTGATCCTGCGGCTCGGCGGGCTCGCCGTCGGCAGGCGCCGTGTGCTGGCGATCTCGGCTGAGCGGATGACCCGCCTCGCCGACGAGGTCGGCACCACCATCTCGTTGAGCCTGTGGACCCCCGGCGGCCCGGTCGTCTCCCGCGTGCAGGAACCGCAGGGCCGCGGGATCGTGCTGACCTACCGGGTGGGCACCGTCATGCCCTTCGACACCGCCCAGGCGGTGGTGCTCCTCGCCTTCAGGCAGGACACCGACGAGGTGGAGGAGTCCATCCGTTCCCTGCCCGAGCCGGCCCAGAGCATCACCAGGGCCAAGGTCGGCGAAGTGCGGCGGACGGGGCTGGCCACCGCGGTCAGCGAGGCCAACGGCACCTGCGGTCTCGCGGCGCCGATCTTCGACAGCACCGGCGTCTGCGCCGCTCTGGCCATCGTCGACACTATCGGCTCCATCTCCAACACCACGTTCTCCCACCGTTTGGCGCGCCTTCAGGAGGCCGCGCAGGACCTGACCGCCCGGCTCGGCGGGTCGGTCCCCGGCTGGAACCCCTGAGAGCCGGGCCCACCCCTTCGAGAGGATCAGCGTGACCCGCCGCTCGATTGTCGTGTCCGGACTGGGACACGGCTCTTCCCCCATCCCCACCGCCAGCGTCGTCGGCCAGTTGTTGGTGTCCGGCAGCGTGTCGGGCGTCGACCGGAGCACCGGGAACGTTCCGCCAGAGCTCGCCGCACAGGTGCGCAACCTGTTCGGGAATGTGCGCGCCGTCGTCGAGACGGCGGGCGGCTCCATCGACGACATCGTCAAGCTGACCTTCTTCGTGCCCGACCGGTCCGCCCGCGCGGAGATCGACCCCGTCTGGTGTGAGACGTTCCCCGACCCTGACTCCCGACCCGCCCGGCACGTCGCCGTGTACCGCGACCTCCCGGCCGGCCTGCTCCTGCAGTGCGAGGTCATCGCCCACATCGCCAAGCCCTCCGAGGACTGAACGTCATGGTCATCGACGCACACGCCCACCTGAACGCCCCCGAGGTCTTCTACGCATACAAGGCGCGCCTGCAGTCCTCCGGCGGCCACCACCGCGGCGACCCGAAGATCGGCGACGAGGCCCTCGCGGCCGCCGCGGCCCGCAACGTGGCCGCGCTCGACGAGGTCGGCACGACGATGCAGCTCATCTCCCCGCGTCCCTACCAGTTGATGAGCTCGGCCCAGCCGGGACGCATCGTGCACTGGTGGGTCGAGGCCAACAACGACCTCATTCGGCGGACGGTGGACCTGCACCCGGACCGGTTCGCCGGCGTCGCCGCCCTGCCGGTCTGCGCGGACCGCCCGATCGAGGAAGCGCTCGCGGAACTGGACCGCATCGCCGCGATGCCGCAGTTCGTGGGCGTCTGCGTCAACCCCGACCCCAGCGAGGGCGCGGGCACCACACCTCCCCTCGGCAGCGAGTACTGGTACCCCCTGTTCGAGAAGCTGGTCGCGTACGACCTGCCCGCACTGGTCCACTCCGCCGGCTGTTTCAACGAGCGGGAGACCTACAGCGAGCACTTCATCACCGAGGAGTCGATCGCGATCCTGACCGTGCTGCGGTCGAACACCTTGATCGACTTCCCGAAGCTGAAGCTGATCATCGCGCACGGCGGCGGCTCGGTGCCCTATCAGATCGGGCGCTGGCAGGCCGAGCGCCTGATGCCGAGCCTCGGCGGCTCACCCGACACCGAGCGCTTCGAGGTGTCGCTGCGTCGACTGTGGTTCGACACGGTCCTGCACAACCCGGCGTCGCTGCGCCTGCTACTGGAGACCGTCGGCCCGGACCGCTGCCTGTTCGGCACCGAACGGCCCGGCAGTGGCTCGGTCGCCGACCCCGACACCGGCCGGCACCTCGACGACATCAAGCCCATCATCGACGCGATGCCGGGACTCAGCGAAGGCGATAAGGAACTCGTGCTCGAGGGCAACGCCCGGAAGGTGTTCAGCCGCCTATCGGGCTGATCCGCCGGGCCTCCCCGCAACGGAGGAAGAAATATGGTTCAGCCCACCGCGACACAGGCCCCCACCGACTCCCGCCCATCGTTCGTCCGCAACGCCTGGTACATCGCCGCCCTGCGCTCGGAGTGCGGCGAGCAGATGCTCGCCCGCAGCATCCTCGGCGTCTCCGTGATGCTGTTCCGCACCAGGAGCGGGCGCACGGTCGCGCTACGCAACCGCTGCTCGCACCGGGGCTACCCGCTGTCTGAGGGCACGCTCGGCTCCGACGACGTCATCACCTGCGGGTACCACGGCTTTCGTTTCGATCCGGAGGGCACCTGCCTGAGCGTGCCCGGTCAGAGCGGCATCCCCGGCGGGTCCGACGTGCGGTCATTCCCGACCGCGGAGAACGGGCCGTTCGTGTGGATCTGGATGGGCGACCCCGCACTCGCCGATCCGGCCGGCATCCCGGAGGAGACCGGCTTCGGGGATCCGAACTTCCAGTTCGTGGCCGGCCACGCGCTGATCGACGGCAACCACCAGTTGATCGCGGACAACGTGCTCGATCTGTCCCACGAGTCGTTCATCCACGCCACCAAGATCGGGACACGGGAGGTCGCGGAGACCGGCATCGTCAGCGAGTCGGACGAGAAGCGGTGGCTGGTCCGGGCCTCCCGCGTGATGCGCGAGGTCGAGTGCCCGCCCACCTACCGCGAGCGCACCGGCCTGCGGTCGCCCATCGACCGCGAGCAGCACATCAACTTTTTCGTCCCGTCCCTTTACGTGCTGGACACGATGGTCGTGGCCGCCGAGTCGGTACACGACGTCGCGGCCGGACCCCGCCGCCCGTACCTCGGCAAGGTCGTCTACGGGCTGACACCGCTGTCGGCGAAGCGGACGCACTACTTCTTCGCCATCGGCCGGGATTACGCCCACGACGACCCCGAGATGGACGCAGCCGTTCACGAGGGTCAGCTCTGCCTGATCGACGAGGACGCGCACGCCGTGGCGGTCCTGCAGCGACTGGCCGACGAAGAAGGCACGACACCCGAGGTGAGCACCCGCCTGGACACGGCCGCGCTCATTGCCCGCCGGATGCTCGCCCGGCGGTTGCGTGCCGAGTCGAGCACCCGCTGATCACCGTTCACCTGGAGGACAGGCCATGGCATCGATCGTCCTGGGCGCCGCCACGTCGCACACCCCGCTACTCATCCTCCCCCCCGAGATGTGGCTAGAGTACGCCGAGCGCGACGAGAACAATCCCGAGCTCGTCTTCCCCACGGTGGGCCGGGCGATGAGCTACCAGGAAGCCGTGGCCACGGTGGTCCCGGAATGGATCCGTACGCGGCCGCGCGACCTCGCCACCTTCGAGAAGCAGTCGGAGCGGTGCCAGACCGCGCTCGACGAGCTCGCGCACAGCATCGCCGCCGCGCGCCCCGATGTCATCCTGATCATCAGCGATGACCAGGATGAGTGGTTCTACGAGTCCAACATGCCGGCGTTCTCCCTCTTCTGGGGCGACACCGTGCCGCTGATCCCCCGGCCGATCTCGGTGCGGGGCACCGAGCGGCAGCGGATGATGGACCAGATGGTCGCCGACGGTTACGGAGACGTGCGCCGTGACGTTCCGGTCGACTCCAGGCTCGGCCGGCATCTCATCGAGTACCTGGTCGAGCACGATTTCGACGTGAGCCAGATGACCTACGTCGAGGAAAGCTACGGCGGCAGGGTCGCGCGCCGCTATCCGGCAGGCGACGGCGAGCTCGACGTCGTCCGCGAAACGGCGTTCCGGCCCCAGGGGCTTCCGCACGGCTACGCCTTCGTCGTGCGGCGGCTCCTCGGGGACGGGCATCCGCCGATCCTGCCGCTCTCGCAGAACACCTGCTATCCGCCGAATGCGGTGACGCCGCGGCGCTGCCACGCGCTCGGCGAGGCGCTCGCGGACGCCATCGCGGAGTGGGACGACGACGTGCGGGTCGTCGTGATCGCCTCGGGTGGGCTCAGCCACTTCGTGGTGGACGAGGAACTCGACCGCGTACTGCTGAGGGCACTGCGGGAGCGCGACACGGCGACACTCACCTCACTGCCTCGCGAGCGGCTGCACTCGGCCACCTCGGAGTGCCTGAACTGGGTCACCCTCGGCGCGATGATGGCCAAGACGGACCTCACCATGGAAGAACTCGCCTACGAACCCGTCTACCGCACCGAGGCGGGCACGGGGGCGGGCCTCGGCTTCGCGCGCTGGTCCTGAACGCATGGGTTTCCGTGCGGTACGCCCGCCTGCCCCGGGGTCGCGCCCCGGGGCAGGCGGCCGCGTTCACCGCTTCCAGAGCCGGCTCGACGCGATGGCCGCTCCCTCCGACAACGAGCGGAGCTTGGCCCATACGATCTCCTCGTGCCCGACCCGCGAGCCGATGCCGCAGTCCGTGCCCGCCTGCAGGTTCTCCGCACCGACCACGCTCGCGAACTTCATCAGCCGCTCGGCGACCAGCTCGGGGTGCTCGACGAGGTCGGTCGCGTGGCTGACCACGCCGGGCGCGAGCCGCTTGCCCTCCGGCAGCGCGACGTCATCCCAGACCTGCCACTCGTGAGCGTGCCGCACGTTGCCCGCTTCCACCGCGTACGTCCCGGCGTCGATCCGGACCAGCAGGTCGGCGATGTGCCTCAGCTCAATGTCGTTGACGTGCGGGCGGTGGCCGCTGCCCCAGCACATGTGGAAGCGAACCTGGTCCTGCGGCAACCCGCGCAGTGCGTGGTTGATGACCTCCACGCACTGCTCCAGGTAGCGGCGGTACTCCTGGACGTCCCAGTCAGGGTGGAACATCCATGCCGAGGCGAACTCCGGCTCGTCGATCTGCAGCACCAGCCCGGCGTCGGTGATCGCGCGGTACTCGGTCGCGAGCGCCTCCGCGGCTGCGAAGAGGTACTCCTCCTCGGTCTTGTAGTACGCGTTACGGGAGCCGGCCGCGAGACTGAGCGGGCCCAGGGCGGCGATGAAGCCCTGGTGGCCGCCGTCCTTGGTGGCCGTGATGAGCGCGTCGACGTCGGCGGCGATGGCGCTGTGGCCGGTGTAGGAGATCGGCCCGGTACACACCCGCTCGGTCGTACGCGGCTTGGGCGGGCCGGGAGTGGCGAAGCCAGGGCGGATCGGCCCGCCCGAGCCGGACAGCCACAGCCCGGAGGCGTATACGCCGGGGAAGTCCCTGCGGTCCCGCTCCGCGACCCCGGCCCGCTTCGGCTCGATGGACGGGTCGATCGGGAGCACCTCCCAGCCCTGGACCCGCTGGTGGATGTAGCCGTGGTAGTTTCCCGGCTCGCCGGCCTTGACATACTCGCCGTCGTTGAGGATGTCGACGCCGTAGTCGACTTGGCGCTGGACGACCTCTCGCACGGCCTCGGGCATGTACGCGTCGATCGCGTCCCGGTCCGGTGGGTCGCCCGCGATCAGCTCGGTGAGCCGTGATGGCAGCGGAAGGTTTCCTCCGTGGGTAACCTGGATCTTCTTCGAAGTGGTCATGACACCTTTCCTCACGGTGACGGACGGGCGGCCGCGCGGACCGCATCCGTCTTGACGAACTTCTGGAGTTGGTGTGCGGCAAGGTCGGCGCCGACCAGGCCAGCGCGGATGGCGAAGCTGTAGGTCACCTCGGCGACATAGACGTCGCCGTGCGAATCGACCGCGATGCCATGCGGCGCCACGAAGGTGCCGACCGTCCCCCGGGCCGGCGGCCGGTCCGAGGGGCCGCCGGTCCCCCACCGGTCGAGCACCCTGCCGCGGCGGTCCAGGACCGTCACCCTGCCGGGCTGGTCCCGGTCGGTGGCCGCCCGGACGAAGGACGCCTTGCCGGGCGGGCGCCACATTTCGGCCACGTACACGGTGCCGTCCCGGTCTATCGCGATGTCGGAGGGGCGGCGCACGTCGGTCCACTGACCGGCCCAGGTGCCGTCGCGGTCGAAGATCTGGATCCGGTCGTTCTCCCGGTCGCCGACGAGCAGCATGCCGTCGCCTGTCAGCCGGATGCAGTGCGGGAGATGGAACTGCCCGGGCCCAGTGCCGACGGTTCCCCAGGAGCGGACGAACTCACCCTCGGCGGTGAAGTGGTGAACACGGCAGTTGCCGTAGCCGTCGGCCACGAAGACGTCGCCGTCTTCGGCCACGGCCACGTTGGTACAGCCGTTGAACGGGCCCGCCGGTCGTCGGACGGTCTCGACATTGTGCACGGCGACCGGTCGGCCGAACGCGTGGCCGGTGTCGGACGGTACGCCCGGCGTGCCCAGTGTGAGCAGCAGCCGCCCATCGCGGGTGAACTTGCGTACGGTGTGGTCGCCGTTGTCCACGCACCAGATGTGGTCGTCCGGGCTGACGGTGAGCCCATGCGGCTGGGTGAACACCCCGCTCCCCCACTCCCCAACGAACGTGCCGTCGCGCTCGTAGACGAGCACCCGCCCGTCGTACCGGGTGAGCAGGTAGACACGGTCGCCGGAGTCCGTCCCGACGGCCGAGACATCGCGGTGGGCGAGAGCCTCGGGCAGCCGCTCCCAGGTCGCCGTCACCTCGAACCCTGCCGGCGAGAGGCGCTCCGGGGCGGCCGTCACGCGCCCGCCCCGGCCGTCGCGGGCAGCCAGCCCCACGGGTGGGTGCCCCAGCGCGGCGCGATCGGCTCGCCGGCCCGCAGCGTGTGCACCGGGACGATGCCGTGCCGTCCGGTGAACGTGTCGCCCAGGGAGTCGGTAAAGGAGAACTCGCCCGGGACGAGGTCGAGGATGGTGAGGTCGGCCTCGCGTCCGGCGGCCACGGCGCCCAGCCGGTCAGCCATACCGAGCGCGGCCGCCGCCGCGGACGTGGTCATCCGCACGACGTCCTGGAAGGAGTAGCCGATCGCGAGGAACTTGGCCATGCACTCGACGAGGCTGTGAAAGTTCTGCCCCATCGCGGTGAGGTCGCTGCTGATCGTGTCCGGGTGCAGGCCGATCTGCGCCTGGCGCTCGGCCACCCGGTAGCCGAAGTTGGCCCGCCCGAGCGCGGAGTCCAGCACCACGCCGTTGGACCCGGCTGCTGCGGCGGCCTTCTCCATGCCGCTGACGCCGCCCACGTTGGCCGTGCACAGGTGGGTGAGAATGTCGCCGGGTTCGAGCGCCCCCAGCAGGTAGCGGGTGACCTCCGGCAGCGCGGCCGAGCCCGCCCGGCGCGCGCCCATGGGATCGCCGATGTGCACCATCAGCGGCACCCCGAGCTCCCGGGCGATCTCCTTGGCCCCGCGCACCATGTCCGCGCCGCGCTCGTCGGCGATCGCGCCGACGAGGCGCAGTTTGACCCCGCTGATCAGCCCGGGGTTCGCGGCAGCGCCCCGCGTGACCGCCCCGATGTCGATGTCGTCGAGCCCGGCCAGGTCGGCGGCGCTCGTCATGGAGTGCGCGTGGCTGCCCGCGTTGACGAAGCACACGATCCGCGTGCGCGCCGCGGGCTGGATGTGGGCGGGAAAGACCCCGATCTGGGAGATGCCGGTGGACCCGCAGTCGACCACGGTGGTGACCCCGGAGCGTACGCCGACGTCGTCGGGATCACAGCTCTGCAGCGCAAGGCCCTTGGTGTTGGCGCCGCGCGCAACGTGCGTGTGCATGTCGATCAGTCCGGGGACCACATAGCGGCCCTTCCCGCCGGCGTCGAGAACCGTAGCGGCGCGGTCCGCCGGGATGTCCGGCGCGACCTCGACGATCAGGCCGTCCTTGATCGCGATGTCCCTCGGGCCGTCGGTGCCCGAGGCCGGGTCGACGAGGTGGCCCTTGATCAGCAGGTCATACATCTGAGTCATCTCTCCCGTGTTACGGCCACAGCGACGCGGAGGGGCCGATCTGCAGCACCCACGCCCGTTCCAGGTCCTCCACGTCCTTCTCCCTGCCGAGGCCGGCGAGGACGGCGGGGCCGTCGACCCCGGGCGGCGCGGCAGGCGCGCCCAGGCGGGCGGGCGTGGCGGACAGCCTGATCGCGACGCCGGGCATCCGCATGGTGCCGACGCCGTCCAGTTCCTGGTCGACGCTCAGGCCCCGGGCACGCACGGTGTCGTCCGCCATCAGCTCCTTGAGGCCGACGACCCGGTGAGCGGCGATCGCGACACGGCCGAGCGCCTCGATCCATTCGGCGCGCGGACGGGTGGCGAAGGCCCGGGCGAGGACGCCGCCCAGGCCGGCCTCGTCCGCGTCGCGTACGCTCCGCAGGCCGGGGACCTCGGCCAGCCGCGGCAGGTCGGCTGGGGCCGCGCCGAGGAACAACCATCCGTCGGCGGCCTCATAGAAGCGGTGCAGCGGATGAGGACCGAGCGACTCCGGCCCGCCGTTCTCCGTGTCCGTCCAGGGGACCGCCGCCTGGTGGACGGCGCCGGTCCGGGATAGGGAGGCGCTGAAGTGCGAGCCCGTGCTGGTGCCGAGCCGGCCGTACACGCCGAGCGCAGCGGCGAACGCGGCCATCACGCCGGTGCCGTAGTCGAGAAGGTTGTAGGGGCCGTAGACGGCGGGCCGGTCGCCGCCGGTACGGTGCATCAGGCCGGTGACGGCTTGGCCCTGCACCTCGTACCCGCGCCGGGGCGCCCACGGCCCGGTCGCGTCGTAGCAGCTGACCGACACATACACCACGTGCGGGCAGCGCGCCCTGACATGCTCGTAGCCGATGCCGTAGCGCTCGGCGGTGCCTGGCGGGAAGTTCTGGATGAGTACGTCCGCCTCGGCCAGCAGGTCCCACAGGACCCGTTGGCCGGCCGCGGACTCGATGTCGAGCAGCATGGACCGCTTGCCCCGGTTGACGTAACCGTGCGCCGCCACCCGCCGCTGCGGCGCGTTGATCTTGCATACGTCGGCCCCCAGATCGGCGAGGAGCCGCCCGGAGGTGGGTCCGGCGAGGATCTGGGTCAGGTCCACGACCTTGATGCCCTTGAGCGCAGCCCCGTCCGGCCGGTGTGCCGCAGGTCGCTGCGCCGCGGTCCCCTTCCCCCTGGCCAGTTCCGCCTCCAGCTCGGCGTGGTCGGCGTCGCCAAGCCGCCGCGGCTTGGCGGGCGCCCCCGGCGAGCCGGCGGGGACCACGGCGGGGCCGGCGAGCCAGGTCGGGCCGAGCATCGGGTCGTCGACGTGGACCACCTGGCCGGACTCGCGAGCGTGGGCGGTCCCGGCCCACTCCGCGGAGGTTCGCACCATGGCCAGCGGCACGCCCGCGTCGGCGCCGATCCGCTCCCACTCCAGCGCGGTGCGGCCGAGGAACAGGTCGGCGAGCCGGCCGCGCAGCTCGGCGAGGAGCGCGGGCTCAGTACGCAGCCGCACCTCGTCGGTGAGCCCTTCGGCCGCCCAGTCCGGCCGCCCGGCCGCCGTGAGGAACCACGTCAAGAACCGCGCGTGCGTACCGATCGGAGCGAACTGCACGTATCGCCCGTCCGCACAGCGGTAGGTCCCGGTGCCGAGCGCGGTCAACGGCATTTCCTTGGCGGGGGCCTGCCCGGGATGGTGCAGGGCGTGCCCGCCGATCAGCTCGAACATCGCGTCGAACAGCGGCACCTCGACCCGCTGCCCCTCCCCCGTCCGGTGGCGGGCGACGAGCGCCGCCACGACCGCGTACGCGGCGAGGGAGGCGGCGGTGGTGGACGCCGCCGGCACCTGGCTGTAGGTCGGCCGGGTATCGTCCCACCCCGGAGGTCCCTCACCGTTGCGCACCCGGCAGTTCCCGGTGGCGGCGGCGATGACGCCCTCCCAGCCGGCCAGATGGGCGCGGGGGTCGTCGGCGGCGAAGCCCGGCAGGGCACAGTAGACAAGCCCGGTGTTCCGCGCGGACATCGCCTCCCAGCCGACGCCGAGCCGGTCCATCACGCCGGGCCGGAAGTTCTCCACCAGCACGTCCGACGCCTCGATCAGCCGGTGCGCGAACGCGAGGCCGGCGGGATCGGTGAGGTCGAGCTCGATCCGGCGCTTGCCGCGGTTGAGCGCGGCGTCGGCGGCGCCGTCCACACGCGGCCCACCCGGCGGGTCGACGTGCACCACGTCGGCTCCCTGGTCGGCCAGCATGAGCGCGGTCAGCGGGCCCGCCACGTACTGGCCGAAGTCGACCACGCGTATGCCTGTCAGGACACCGGTCGCCATGTCGTCAGACCTCCACGTCGAACAGCAGCCCGGCCGGATTGGCGGAGACCGCTGCGGCCAGGTCGGCGGCGGGCAGGCCGAGGTCCAGCAGTCCGCGCAGCACCCTGCGCACGGTGTGGACCGGCTGCGGGCTGCGCAGCGGGCCGGTGTCGGAGCTGATGATCACGCGATCGGCCGGCAGCGCGTCCAGGAAGCGGGCGAGGTCCTCCACGACGAGGTCGGTGTCGCGCAAGCCGTCCGCCCGGTCGTAGAGCCCGGCGCAGAACTCGATGTGCGCTCCCTGCTCGGCCCAGCCGGTGACGTGCTCGGGGTCGCTGCCGATGATGAAGTCAGGGTGGCTGATCATGATTCGCCCCACCCCGGCGGCCAGCGCGGCGGGCAGCAGCAAGTCGATTTCGTCGGCTCCGAGGTGGCCGGTGTTGAGTATCGCGTTCTTCGTGGCGATGAGCTCCAGGATCTCGTGCACCTCGCGCCTGAGTACGCCGCCGTCGAGCACCGAGATCGGCGGGCCGGAGCGCAGGGCGAACCCGACCGCGGGGAAGTGCGCGTGCTCGTGAAAGCAGCGGTGGGCGTGCGAGTCGAGAGTAGGGAACCACACGACGCGTCCTCCCATCTGGAGGGCGTGCTCCACGGCGTAGGGGTTGAGTCCGCCGACCGAGTGGTTGAGCGCGATCCCGCCGAAGACCTGGATCGGGATGTTCGAGAGGCCGTGCTCTTTCAGCGCGAGGATCTCGGGGACCATGCTGTGGTGGTGCGATTTGGCGACGATCGCTCGGTAGCCCGCTGCCGCGGCCGCGGCAGCGATCTCGACGATGTCCATGCGGCGGGGAATGGCCGCGGGCTTGGGGTGGGTGTGGAGGTCCACCGCGCCCTGGAGAAGCCGGTCCACCTCGGGGTCGGGCCGGCCTCCCACCCGGTCCAGGTCGCTGATCGTGTACTCCTGGCGCAGGCCGATCCCCATCGTCGTTGACTCCATTCGCAGGTTGAGTAGGACGGGTCCGGGACCGCTGCGTGAGCACCACGCGAGACCCGCCCGTCCACGGCGTTCAGACCAAATGACACCGTTCAGCAGTCGCGTTCACATTCCGCTCATCATGTTCGATATTCAAAAGCAGTGTCAAGGAGTGGAACGACGCACCTAACAATCAGGAGAACAAGGCTTGTGCGCGCCCAACCGCTCCCCTACGCTCACGGCAGCCAGATGATGCACACAACGTTCACATTGCGAACTCTCGGTGCGGCGTGACTTCCGCCTCCAGAACACATCCCCACTCACGATCATCTCGACGATTCGATCGGAGGAGATGCCAGCCATGACAAGCCGACTCCCCACTCCCCGTCGCGCCATCGCCGTCGCCACGGCCATCGCCACCCTCCTCGTCCTGTCCTCTTGCGGCGGCGGAGGCGGGACGAACGACGGTACGTCCACCGACAAGGGCGAGCTCCGGTTCGGCGGAACGGTGGTGTCGACATTCGATCCCGCCATGTCCGCGACCTATAACCAGAGCTTCCTCACCCCCGTGTACGAGAGCCTGCTCACCCGGGACGCCTCCGGTGAGGTGATCCCCGGCCTGGCCACCGAATGGGAGCTGTCCAAGGACGGCACGACGTTCGACGTGACCCTGCGCGACGGGGTGAAATTCCAGGACGGCACGCCGCTCACCGCCGACGCCGTCAAGCGCTCGATCGAGCGCGGGAAGACCCTGCCCAAGAGCCTGGTCAAGGCACAGCTGGACATGGTGAAGAGCATCGAGGTGGTCGACGACACGCACGTGCGCTTCCACCTCAGCGGGCCTCCCGGGGCGATCGCCAACATCCTCGCCAGCGAGGCGGGCATGATCATCAGCCCAAAGGCGATCGACAGCCCCGACCTCGGCACCAAGCCGGTGGGCACCGGGGCATACACACTGGTCAGCAAGACCGACAGCGAGGTCGTCTACAAGGCGTGGGACGGCTACTGGAACAAGGCCGCAGTGAAGAACTCCGGGGTCCGCTACCTCCAGCAGCAAGACTCCTCGGCCCGGTTCCGCGCCCTGGCCTCCGGCCAGCTCGACGCGATCGGCATGGACGGCTCGCAGATGGCCGAGGCCCAGAGCGCCGGCCTCAAGGTCGTGCAGGGGGCGAGCACCAACCTGATCGGCATCCTGCTCAACCCGAAGGCCGTGCCCGAGTTCGCCGACCCGCTCATCCGCCAGGCGATCATGCGCGTGATCGACCGCAAGGCGATCGCGGACAACAGCGGGTTCACCGGGGCGTGCACGCCTTCCGTGCAGCCCTTCCCCGAAGGGTACTGGGCGCACGCGGACGGCTTGGAGCAGGATCCCGACCTCACCTATGACGTCGCCGCCGCCAAGAGCCTGCTGGCCAAGGCCGGCAAGGCGGACGGGTTCTCCTTCACCCTGAGCACGATCGCGTTCCCGGCCTTCTCCTCGCTGGCTCAGATCATCCAGGCGCAGCTCGGCCAGATCGGCATCAAGATCAAGATCAACGTGATGGACACCAGCGCGTACGGCGTCGCGCGCGGCTCGGGCAACCTCGAGGCCGGGCTCGGCCAATACGCCACAGGACGGCCGGACCCCAGCGCCTTCCTCCAAACCATGTACCTGCCCGACGGGTTGTACAACTACGGCAAGGTGGAGTACCCGGGCGCGGAGGATCTGCTGAAGAAGTCGCTCGCAAGCACCGACACCAAAGAGCGTTCCGGGCCCACCCACGAGCTGATCAACATAATCACCAAGACCGGCCCGAGCCTGATCCCGATCTGCAGCCTGAAGCAGACCTACGGCGTGAGCACGAACGTCGAGGGGTTCGGCACGACACTCCTGCAAGAGTACGACTGGCGCGGCATCTCCGTGAAAAACTAGGCAACGACCCCGGTGAGGCCGGTCCGCATAGGGTGCGGCCCGGCCGCACCCTATGGCGCACCTGAGGGCCCGCGTCGCGCTCTCGCCCGAACTCGTTCTCGTTTCCGACCGGTGATCGCTCGCCCCCGAGGACAGGCCGACGCAGCCCCTGAAGACCGCAACCCGCCGTTGGCCATCTCACAAGGTGAGAAGAAACCCCGCCAACCAAGGTCACGATGAGGTTAGCGAGACCGGGGATGACCAGAGACACGATCAAGATGAGGGCCGCCCACCGAATGGATGGACCCGTGGCTGGCCTGCCGGCTCGACAACGCCCTGATGCGGATGTCCATGCAGCGCTACGCCGTGGACCGGGGTGAGGTCACCCCATGTTCTCCTGGGGTTCCATGTCCACCGTCCAAGGCCGTGACCTTGCGTACCTTCACCATGCGTCCCAGTGAGCCGGACGACGACGGGACCAAGCTCTACGAGGTAGCTGCTGGCCAGCGCTTCCACGGCGTCGATCCTTCCGTAGTCGAATGGTCACGCTTTAGGTTTTGGTGCAGCTCGATGCGTTGGCCTTGCTGGCGCCACGACTGGAGCTGCGGCTGGCTTCGCACCCACGACAGCAGCCATCGGCATTCGGAAATCGTGCTGGGCAAGTTCCACGGGGGTTGAGAGCTGCAGTTGCACCGCCTGTCGAAAGCCGGAGCCACCGGGCCTGCTCACGGTACGCAAAGACAGGACACGGCCCCATCGGCCCCGAGGTATACCTATTGCTATACTCCAGAGGTGGCCGGAGGGGAATGGGACGTCTACGTCGTAACCGAGGTCCGCGAATGGATCGAGCAGCTCGACGATCCCACCCACGCAAGGGTGGTGCAGGCCATCGAGGCGCTCGCCGAAGGTGGTCCTGGGCTGGGGCGGCCGCTGGTCGACATGATCACAGGATCGTCGATTCAGAACCTCAAGGAACTCCGGCCCGGCACGGTACGCATCCTGTTCGCCTTCGACCCGTGGCGCTCCAGCATCCTGCTGGTCGCCGGTGACAAGGCCGGACGATGGAAAAGCTGGTACGAGGAGGCCATTCCGCTGGCCGAACACCGGTATGAGGTCTACCTGAAGGAGCGCGCTCAGCAGGAGGAGGGAAAATGAGCGGGTACGTTCGCTGGAAGGACATCCGGGCGGAGCATGTCGAGCGGGCCGGCGGGGAGGAAGCGGTCGAAGCCGGTAAGCGGGAGCTTCTGGCCGAGGTCCAGGGGCATCGGCTGGCGGAGATCCGCCGCAGCCGTGGCCTGACCCAGCAGCAGGTGGCCGAGCGCATGGGGGTCACCAAGGGGCGCATCTCTCAGATCGAGCAGGGCAAGATCTCCGGCCAGGACATCCTGGCCCGCTACGCGGTCGCTCTCGGAGGCCGACTCCACCAGTCGATCTACTTCGATGACGGTGATATCGCCGCGATCGCCTGACCAACTCGAGCAGAACGTCATGCTGGGCGCGGTAGCCGACTTCGGCGGCCACCCCGCGTGGGGTGCGTGAGCAACCCGGCGATGGTCAAGCGATCCCTGTTTGCTCGCTGGTTGCTCGCCTGTCCCCGATACAGCACGGAACGCGGTGTCATCACCCGGCAGAGCGACAGGGAGGATGGGGGATGAAACGGCGCGAAACGGCACGGTACGACACCGGGCGACACTGATCAAGGGCGCTTTTAATCCGTCGGTTCAGGGTTCGAGTCCCTGGCGCCCCACCTGCGAAAACAGTCCCGAGACCATGATCATATGGGGCTGTTGACGGCTACGGTTGACGGCAACGTCGGTCACCTATTGGCGGCCAGGTAGCGAAGGACCCCATCAGCCGGCAACAGGTATCCCATCCAGCGCTCTTCGGGCGGGGTACCGTTCAGTTCACGCGCGTCGACGCTGCCTGACGTCTCGAAGCCGATCAAGCCGAGTCGGAACGGGACCTCCTGATAGACGCTGGTTCCGATGTCGGCCAGCCAGTCGTCGTAAGTGCGCCGCCAACCGAAGACTGCCTCTCCGCCGGCCTGATCGAAAAGGTAGCTTCCGAACCGCTCGTCAATGCGCTCAAGCGCGCCCACCGGTAGGTAGAAGTCGAGCCAGTCCGAGCCTCCATCCTCACGGACAGCCACGCATCCGCACACAACCCGGTGACCGGTCGGAAGGATGACCGTACCTCGCAGGAATCCAAATTCGGCCAGTGACGAAACGGTGCAGGCGACCTCGTCCTGCTCCTCGGGCTCACGATCGCGATGGCCGTAGCAGCCCTCGATAGCGGCCGCTCGCCAGAGCGCCGACAGCGCCCCTTGAAGGCGTTTAAACCCTGGAGGGTCTCAGGAGTCCCGACGACACCGCGTGCGGTGAGTCCAGGTCCGCGGTGTGGCTAAGCCTGGCCTACCGCGTCGGCGGCGCCCATCGCCTCGCCGACCACTGATCGACTTTGAGCACCAGTGGCACTTCGTCCATCCCAACCTGGATGGACGAAAAGAACCGCCGGAGAGACCACCCGCTCTTCGTTAACCAGATCTTCAACTGCAGGACGGCGCGACGTACTGCACCTCCTCGCGGCCTACGAAGCGCCTTTCAGCAGGCACGCCCCACGTCGCGAATCTTAACGGCGAAGCCCGACAAGAATTGTCAATACGACTCCGGCAGCTACGGCGGAGGCTGCGGGGGAGGCACGCTCGGCGCCGCCAGTTCCTCCAACCCCTGGAACATCTGGCACCTGTGCGAGGACATCCCTATCTGGCCGGACGACTGCACCGAGAGCGGAGTCACCTGGTCGTGAACCCAAGGCCGACCGCATGAAGACCGCAGAGGCCGGCTCCGCCCAGAGGAACCCGCCTCTGCCGTCGATGGAACTCTCGATCCAGCGACCGGCCCGGCGTAGCCCGCTCGGTCCACGACACGGATGCTTCAGGCGGGGCGGCGAACGGTGGTAAGCCGGTGGTAGGGGGCGGCGGCCTCGGGTCGGGGGTCGCCATCGGCGCTGACTTCGGTGGCCGCCTTGAGGCAGGCCTTCCATGCCTCGTGGACACGCCCCATGTTCCCCGCTTGGGTCCTTTGTCGGTCGGGGGGATACCGTTGATCACATACGGGCCGTCAACCGGGCCATATCCAGGGTGTCAGGCCACCTTGGCGGACGGCGCGGTCCAGGTGTTGCAGGCGCCGGGGTCGCCGGTCGCGAAGCCCTGACCGGCCCAGTAGGTGATCGACTTCCTGCTCCCGGTGTTCTTGCCCGCCCAGTCGCGTATGTAGAAAAGCAGGTCGTCCCAGTCCTCGCGGCCACGGTGCAGGGACTTCCAGACGCTCGCGATGAAGGCGCCGCTGAAGCAGGAGTTCTGCAGGTTGTATCGCCGGTTCTGCTCGGCGAGCTCCCCCTTGTTCTGGTAGGGCTGTTTCTCCCAGGCGCGGGTGATGCCCACGAGGCTCTGCACGTGCTCGCCGTAAAGCTCCGCCATCAGGTTGAACAGGAACAGGTCGTCGGGCTCCTCCAGGAGGTCCTTGTCCAGGACGATCTCCATGGTGCGGGAGGCTTCACAGTAGAAGCTGCCCCAGTCCTTCCACTTCGCACCGCAGAATCTCACCGGCGCCTTGGTGGCGTACACGACCTTGGGCTTCGACCACTTCAGTCCCGCCGCCTTCAATTCCCTGGCCCAGGTCCGGTTGAGGCAGGCGAGGACGCCGTTGAGGTAGCTTCTCGCCGATTTCGGGTCGAGCTTCTTGATGGGCTTTTCCGGGCACGCGGTGGTGGGCAGCGCTCCGGCCTCGTACAGGGCGTTCTCTGTGAGAGCCTTGTCCTTCACTGGGCGGGCGGCGGCGGAGGCGGCCGGGACGAGCGCCACCGCCGTCGCGGTCGCAAGCGTGATCATGATCGGTTTCATGGGCGACGAGACTATAGGCACCGTGAAGCCAGGAGCAGTACAGTCCGCAGCAATTTGTCCGAGTCGAGATACGAGCGGCGGAGATTGCGAAGACCGTTCACCCTCACACAATTCGCAATTCCCTCCGAGTTCGGCGACGCCGGTCAGGGCTGGGCACCGACCACCGCGCCTTCGGTGCCGGCGTACGTGACCGTTCCCCGGTGGTTGTGCGACCGATCGATGACTGCGCGGACTATGGGCGCTATGCGGTGGTTACTGGATGGGCGACTCCATCGCCGGCACCGAGGCTACGCGCCCGCCTCGACCCGCGACGCGTCGACGTCGTCCTCGCCACCTCATCGGCAACGCACTGCTCCACGGCGGCACCCTCAGCGCCGCCAACGCGCCGGGCGGAGGAGCGGTGTTCACCCTCACGCTGTCCCGGAACCGGGCGGGCACGTCAAGAACCACTTGGTTGAAGAGAGCTTCCACCGGAGGGAAGGAAACCACCTCAGGCCACGTCGGCCACCTTTGGCGTCCATGCGATTACTCCATGTAACCTCCTGGCCATGACGACGATCGATCGCGGAACGCTCCTGGAGTTGGTCCGCAACCGACCCCTGGTCGCAGCAGAACTCCTCGGGGACGCCCTGGCCGCCGGCGAGGAAGGGTCAAACGATGAAGGACCGCCTCAGCGGCGATTCCCTCGGCTGGAACACACGAGCACGGACGAGCCCGCCCTCGCCGCTCGCTACCGCGAGATCATGGCCGACGCACGCAGGACCCGCGCGCACCAAACGGGAGTCATGTCCGAGGGGTTGATCGCGTTCCTGCGTGCCCGCATCGCCGAGGATCTGGACCAGGCGCACAAGGCCGCGGACGCCGGGGGGCCCGACCGGCACAAGGCGGAGCGGGACCTGGCCGCGAAGCGGGACCGCGTGGATTTCCTGGAATCCGTGCTCGTGGACGAGCTCTACCTGGCGCTCGAAGAACATGCCCAGGCGGAGCACCTGCTGAAGCTGGAGGCTTCCGCGTACAACTGGCACACGGACTACCAGGACGGCTGGCGGCCCTGAGCGACGCGGCTAAGCGCGAGTGGCGGCGCCCGCTGGCTTGAGCCCGTCCACCTTCTCAGAGGTACGGCAGTGCTTTACCGTTCGGCTTCGTCGTTCAGGTGTGGCACCTCTACGGAGCAGGCACGGTCCGGCGCGACGGCGGCGAAGGTCTCCATCGGCCGGGTCCGCAGCGCGACACGGTAGACCTCCTCGGGGGCCTATCGCGATCATGCCGTCGAACGGACGATACGGCCGCCGAGGTCCCCGGATCGAAGCGTGTCGATGCCGGCGATGCGGCGACCATCGCCCCCTGTAGCAGCAGGTGGTCGTACATGGCAGGCCGCTCCTCGGCATCCGAAACGGCGCCGAGCCGATTCGCCGGCCTTGCGGGCTTCTTATCGGTGGAGGGAGCGAAGCAGCCTGAGCAGCCCGAACGCGATGATGTCTTCCCGGATCGAGCCGTCCCACACGAGATGCTCGACGTGGTCGAGGGGGAAGATCGCAGGCTCGATGTATTCGGCGGGATCGCTGTAGCGCGAGGCGTCGGCCGACGTCCTCGGGCCCCGAGCCACGACGTGATAGACGGTGTGCAACGCCTTCAGCATCGGTGTCGACTCGTGGAAGACCTCGAAAGAGTCGGCCACAATGCCCAGTTCCTCAAGCAGCTCGCGCTGAGCGGCGACAAGAGGATCCTCACCCTCCTCGATACCGCCGGCCACGGTTCGCAGAACAAGCTCACTGCCCAAGCCGAGGCGTTTCTCCCTGATGAGCCACACGTTCTCATCGTCGATCGGATAGACCCTGACCACGTCGTCGCAGGCCGCGAATTCTGCGAGCACAGGCTGTCCGCCGGGGTCCCGCGTGGCCTGGGTCGCTATGTCGAAGACCTTTCCGTGGTAAGCGACCTGGAGAGATTCGCGTTGCGCTGCAGGCATCCGGTCCACTCGCATGGCCACCATCCATTACGTCGCGTCAGTAGTTCGTGGCCCGTTGCCACATCTTTTCGAACTGGTTGGTGAAGTACCCATACCATACCGGGGAGGTAGCCGGCCTGAGCTCCAGGTGAGGTCGAGCATTCGAAGAGCTTTCGTATGTGTAGAACTCCACGAAAGTGCGCGCTTCGGGAAGGCCCTGATCGACCACGGCAAGGCTCATGGCCGGAACATGATCGAGCAACCGAATTTGCATCTGAGTCGGGTAACGATTGCGAAGGGAGGTGAACCTGTCGAGGCTCTGACGAACATCGCGATCATACTCGGACGGATCGGAGTGGTTCAGAAAGTTCAGCGCCGCGACCGCACTGGACTTCGAGCCCGGTTCGATCAACAAGACTCTGCAGCTACCGCCCGCTTCGAGGATGCGTTCGAGGTCCCCCAGGTTCTCCAGGGAGAAGGCACGCAGCGACATGCCGCTGAGCGACAACCGCCGGCCGCCGCGTAAGGTCAGCGGCCATCCCGGCATCACCTCGCGGCGTTTCAGCACGCCGTCGACCTCCGGAAAGATCATCGATTGAAGCGTCTGTATTGATTTTTCGACCTCTGCCGTTCTTTTCCCATTCGCCACACTTTGCCGCCGCAGGGTGAACAGCGCTATTCCCGCCGCGAGCATGAACCCGGAGACCGCCCCGCTGACCAACTCCAGGACATGCCGGATGTCCTGCAGAGGGTCCTTCGAGTCCCACAGGCCCGCGGATACGCCGGCTAATATCGCGACCGGCAGAATCAGGCCGGCGACGGTGAGAAGCGCGGCAACCGCCTCAAGCCAATCGCGCCAGTGGATCGTTCTCATGGCGATCTCCAGTATGTAGCGCGCGGCCCCGGGCTTACCATAGGTGCCGCACCCTGACGCGGCAAGCATGTCGATATATGCGTTCCGGACGGCCCGTAATTGCCATCCAATTTCTACTCGGCGTCAACGGTACTCTCGCCGAAGGGGTCAGCATGGAAACCGACATATTTGTGACCCTGTCGAATCGAACGGAGACCTGGCCGGCTCCCGCCGATCTGATGGAAGCGGGATGCACAGGCGTCCGGGTCATCGCAAAGGGGGTAATCCTCCCGCTCCTCGATCGCGGCGAACTCACCCCCTGGTTTCGTGCCGCGAGAGACGGGGGCCTCAGAGTGCTGCTCGACCTTCCGGGCGACAAGCCTCTGGTCAGGCGGCTCACGGGCGCCCGCCACCTTGTCGCCGGTGATGAGGTCGTCCTGGCCGACGGCGCCGAGGAGGCGCCGCGAAGGAAGCCGGGATCGACGGTCATGGAGATCGACCGGGGCCGCCGGCTGCTCGACGACGTGGCCGTCGGGGACGAGATCGTCGTCGCCGACGGGGCCTACGCGTTCATCGTCAGCGCTGTGGGCGAAACGGAGGTGACGATGCGATGCGTGGCGTCCTCGCCTGTGACGCTATCGGCCAGAAGCGTCGGACGGCGGGGCGCGGCACCGAGCGTCTCCTGCCCGACCGCGCCGGAACTCAAGCTCGCCGCTCGCCTCGCCCCAGAGCTCGCTGACGCTGTCGTCGTGTCCTTCTGCGAGCAGGTGTCCCAGATAACCCGCATACGCGAGAGCGCGATCGGCGTCACGGCGTTCGCCAAGATCGAGTCCGCGCGCGGCTACGCCGAGGCGGAGCGCATAGCCGAAGCCGCGGACGGCGTGCTCATCGGCAGACACGACCTCGGTGTGGAGCTCGACGCCTCCGCTGTATGGGACGTGGTACGGAACACCGTGGAGGTTTGCCGGCGTGTCCGGCGGCCCGTCGTCGTCGGGTCGGGGATCCTGGAGAGCCTGCCCGGCCGGTCCACGCCGTCCGCGGCGGACATCGCCGACGTACGACGACTTCTGGGTCTGAAAGTGGACGGGCTCTTGGTGGCCGGCTCGATCTCAGTACTCGACCCCCTGCGCGCCGTCCGCGTCCTGCGAGACCTGTGCGGGTGACCCGCATGAGCGGTGAGGTTCGGGCTCCGACCCGGAAGCAAGAAGCGCGCGAAGGGCCGCATGACCGTCAAGGGCGCGGCTTCCGGCGAACACGAAGGCCGATGTCCGTCCGGCCAGGCGCAGGAGATTCGCCAGCCGCCGGTCTGCTTGCGCCGGGGTGAAGACCTCGCTGCTGCCGTCGAGCAGTTGTTCGTTCGACTGGTAATACGGCGAGTATTCACCGGCGCGAATCCACTGGGCGTCCTCCGGCGTCAACCGCCGGACATGGGGGGCCGCCGGGCTCTCCCCTCGCAGGACCACGAGCGTGTCGATCACAACTTCTCCGCCGTCATCGGAGGCGGAGGCGAACAGACGATCGGCGTCGTAGAGAGCCCGGGCACCGTCGGCCGGGTCGGGATACGAAGGTCCCGGCGCCGGCCCGGGTCCGCAGTACAGGGCCGCGGTCTCGTGCTTGAGCAGTACGCGTCGCTCCGGAAAGAAGTACGCCCTGCCGGTGTCGGCACAGGCCACGAACCAGTCCTCCGCGAGGACGGTCACCTCGTACTCCGGGTCCGCGAGGAAGCGCGCGATGATGTGGGATTTCCCGGTGCCCGACGCACCGAGGAGCGCCACGGTCCGGGTGCGGCTCGGGGCCTCGGCCACGTCTCTGCGCCGTAGCCGGAGCAGGGCTCCGTGCATGCCCTCGAACCGGCCCGGCAGGGAGATCGCCATCGCCGACCGCATGGCGAGATCAGCTTCGATCATGGCCGTGCAGCTGAAGGCGATGACCTCGTGGGCACGGGTGTTGAGAGCACGGCGGGCCCCGTCTTCGCCGGCCAGGCCGTATCTCTCCGGAGAGCCGCTCAGCAGCACGACCGAGACCGTGGCGGCAACGGACAGGCTCGCGACGGCGGCATGTGCCAGCATTCGAGCACGCATGCAGTCGGCGAGCGCGGGATCCTCGATCCAGATCCTCACCTCGAGGTTCTTCTCCCCCAGGGGAAGCATCGCCGTCAGCGCGTACGGTGCCAGTTCCGAACGACGACCGGCGCCAAGGGGCACTCGGACAGCGGGTTTCATCGTGACCGTCCCTTGGGATCCGGAGATCAGCCGACCATAGAATTCACCGTCGGTCAAGGGCGTGGTTCGAGCGACGGAGATGGTTCACCGCCGGCAGCGGAGTGGCGCGGCGGGCCGTGGAGCCGCCGCGCCACCAGGGGGTCAGCTGGCGCTACAGGAGACTGTGGGCCAGGTCCAGTTGCCGTTGTGCTGGATCGTTACACCCCAGTTGTTGCCGTTGCCGTTGGGCTTGGCGCTCAGCACCTGAGAACTCGGGTAACTGGCGCTGATGTTCCAGGTGGCGATGATCTTCGCAGGGGACGGCACGTTCATCGTCACGGTCCAGTTGTTCGAGCCGCTGACCGAGACGTTGAGGTTGTACCGGTCGCTCCACTGCTGGCCGGCGGACAGCGTCGCGGTGCAGCTACCGCCACCGCCGCCGGTCGGCGGCGGCGTGGAGCCGCCGCCACCGGAGGTGGAGCCGCCCACCGTGATGTTGGAGCTTCCGCTGCTCTGATATCCCTCGGTCGCCAGGATCTGGTAGTCGTGGCTGCCCAGGTTCATGCCATAACGGGCCCACGCGTCGAAGTGGTTGCCGGTGGTGATGGTTCCGCCCGTCCTCTTCTGCTGCCGGACGCTCCAGTACTGGTTGAACGTCTTGTTGCCGTCGATCGAGGGGGCGTTGTATCGGGTCGTCTCGTAGATGTCGTAGGTGCCGCCGTCGGTGGTGACGGTGCCCTTGTACGTGCCCGTGGGCCGGTAGGTGCCCCAGTTGTCGACGATGTAGTACTCCACGAGCGGGTTTCTCGTCCATCCGTACAGGGACAGGTAGGCGTTGCCGGACGGATTGAAGCTGCCCGAGTAGGTCACCGCCCTCCGTGCGCCGGTGCTCCAGCCCTTACCGGCGACGAAATTGCCGGTGTTGCGCCATGAGGTGCTGTAGTTGCCGCCGGACCCCAGGTCCATGGAGACCGTGCCCTGGCTGTCGGTCCAGAACGAGAAGAAGTAGCCGTTGTTGGTGCCCGTCTGATTCGTCGTGACGGCCGCGTTGGCGACGCCGGGCAGCATCGCCACGGCCGCGGCCAGCGCCACGGCGCAGGCCCGGACGACGAGCAGTCTGACGCGGCCGCGTCTGCGGCCTTTCCAGTGAGCGGGGGCGTCGATCATGCGCGCTTCCTCCTCGTGAAGGCTGACGGGGGCCAGGCGGCGTACGACGACTCGGCGGGGCCCGTCAGTGGGCGGGTCGCGGCCACCGCGCGTCAGTCCCGTACGCCTCCGAAAACTATCGGAGCATTGGCGAAAGTATCGGACCGTATTCATACAGTTGTCAACGATTCCCGTAATGCCGCGGAAATCTTATGATGGGGGAGATTTGCGATATCCCTGGCCAGCGGCCTCTATACGGCCAGTGTGGGTTTCGGTGACATGCTCAGAACGCAGGTCGAAGTCCTTGAAAGTTTCAGATATCCCTTGGCCCGTGCCACACCACAGCGTCCGGTGTCAGGCGGAGCGTCGGGCGAGGTCCTCCAGCAGGGCCACCGCCTCGGCGGCACGTGCATACGGCACGAAGAGATGGTCGTGGTGGAAACCCGCGACGACGTTGCAGCTCAGGCCGGCGGCGGCGAGCTTCCGCGCGACGGCGGCGGTCAGGCCGACCGCCTCAAGCGCCGAGTGGACGCGCAGCGTGATCCAGCCCGCGACGTACTCGTACGCCAGCCCCGCGGCGTCGGCCTCCTGCTGTGGCAGCACCAGCGTCAGGCCCTCCTCCTCGGCGACCGTGACGACGGGACCGACGCCGGGCGGGATCTCGCCGTCGACGGTGGTGAACACGTAGCGGCCCGGATTGAGCCGCGGGCGCATGGCGCTCAGCAATACGCGCAGGTCGGTCTCGCCGGTCACGACAGCACCGTACAAGCGACCCGCAGGACCGGCCGCGGAGGACCGCGGCGTTCTTCGTCACCATCGACGTCGATCACGAAGGCGAGCCGGCCGGGCTCGACGGCGGGCGGCGGTCAGGACCCGTGGCGGGATCGCTCGCCGGCGATCACCGCGAGCTCACCTCGTCGGATAGACGTCCCTTCGCTGACGCCTGGAAAATCGCTGGTGGAATGTCCCCGTGGACAGAGTGCTGATCGCGGGGATCTCCGGGGCCGGGAAGACGACGATGGCCATGGCCCTGGAGCGGCTGCTCGGGCTCCCCCGTCACGAACTCGACGCGTTGCACCACGGGCCGGGCTGGACGAAACGGCCGGAGTTCGAGTCCGACGTCGACGGCTTCTCGTCCGAGCCTCGCTGGGTGACGGAGGACCAGTACCACTCCGTCCTGCACGACCTGCTGTGGGAACGGGCCGACACCGTCGTCTGGCTCGACCTCCCGCGCCGCACCGTGATGCACCGGGTCGTACGCCGCTCACTCGCCCGCGCCGCGTCGAGGAAGGAGTTGTGGAACGGCAACAGGGAGAGCGTGCGGGACTGGATCGACCCCGGGCACCCCATCCGCTGGGCATGGTCACAGCACGAGCGGAAGCGGACGACCACACTGGAGCGCATCGCCCGGCATCCGCACGTCACCGTCGTACGGCTGCGCACGGCAGGCGAGGCCCGCCGCTGGCTCGCCACGGTGGGCGGCCCCGGCGAGACCGGGCAACCGTGATCCGGCGGCGGACGGGACGAGAACGAGCGCCGCGAATAACGACGGGTGCCGTTCTCCCTGTTCCATACGCCGCACCCGGCGGCGAATGTTATCCGTAACAATTCCGATCCGCGATTCGGGTCGGAGACGATGAAAGAGACGCCCGCGGGCGGCGGGTACGGCGGGCGTCTGCCGTCACTGTGGGCCTTCCGGCACGCCCCGTCAAGGCCGGAAAAAGGTCGCGCCGCAGCGCGCGGGCGTCGGTTGTGAAACTTTCACGACTTCCCGTTCCACGCTCATGCGAGCGGCCGGAACCGGATGTCGCGGCGGCGGGGCGAGCATCGGGAAACATCTCATGACCAGCAGTAACGCAGCGCTGATCACCTGGACGGGCCGCAGTCGCTCGTCCGGCAAGTCAACCCCGGACCAGACCCTGAGGACGTACGCGGGCGTCCCCTCCGTGAATTCGGGCCTTGACGGAGATGGGTCAGACGCCAAAACTGAGCGCACCGATCCCCGTGCATGACTGTGAGACGGCGGCGGCTCGCAGCTGCAATTGTTAGCGCTAACAAAACACCGATCAGAGACACCCCCCACCAGGAAGGCATGAAAGCCATCATGATTCCCCGATTAGGGCATCTGAAGAGGGCGGCGCTGTCGGCGGGCGCGGCGATCGCGCTCGCCGCGGGGCTGCTGGCCGGCCTCTCCGCACCGTCGGAGGCCGCCACGCAGGGGCCGTGTGACATCTACGCCGCGGGCGGCACGCCGTGCGTCGCGGCGCACAGCACGACCCGCGCTCTTTACGGGAACTACAACGGCGCGCTCTACCAGGTGCGCCGCTCGTCGGACAACACCACCCGCGACATCGGCGTGCTGAGCGCGGGCGGGGCCGCCAACGCCGCCACCCAGGACTCGTTCTGCAACGGCACGACCTGCGTGATCACGATCATCTACGACCAGTCCGGCCGGAACAACCGGCTCACCCAGGCGCCTCCCGGCGGGTTCTCCGGCCCGGCCGCGGGCGGCTACGACAACCTCGCGGTCGCGACCGCGGCGCCGGTCACGGTCGGCGGCCACAAGGCCTACGGCGTCTACGTGGCTCCCGGCACCGGCTACCGCAACAACGCCACCAACGGCGTGGCCAAGGGCGACCAGCCGGAAGGCATGTACGCCATCTTCGACGGGACGCACTACAACGGCGGCTGCTGCTTCGACTACGGCAACGCCGAGACCAACAGCCGCGACAACGGCAACGGGACGATGGAGGCCATCTACTTCGGCAACATCAAGGTCTGGGGCTACGGCGCGGGCAACGGCCCCTGGATCATGGCCGACCTGGAGAACGGCCTGTTCTCCGGCGTGAACCAGCACTACAACGCCGGCGACCCGAGCATCAGCCACCGGTTCCTGACCGCCATCATCAAGGGTGAGCCCAACCACTGGGCCATCCGGGGCGGCAACGCCCAGTCCGGCAGCCTGTCGACCTTCTACAACGGCGCGCGTCCCAACGTCTCGGGCTACAACCCGATGAAGAAGGAAGGGGCCATCATCCTCGGCATCGGCGGCGACAACAGCGTCGGCGCCAGGGGCACCTTCTACGAGGGCGTGATGACCTCCGGCTACCCGTCCGACGCCACCGAGAACGCCGTACAGGCCAACATCGTCGCCGCCGGATACGCCACGACGTCGGGCGGCGTCCAGAACGGCACGCTCACCCCCGGCTCGGCGATCTCGCTGCGCGCGACGACGTCCGGCTACACCGACCGCTACATCCGGCACCAGAACGACAACGCCGTCACGTCGGTGATCACCTCGTCCAGCTCCACACTGGATAAGAACGACGCCACCTGGGTCGTGCGCAGCGGCCTGGCCAGCAGCTCGTGCGTGTCGTTCGAGTCGAGCAACTACCCCGGCGACTACCTGCGCCACCAGAACTACCAGCTCCACCGGCAGCGTGACGACGGCAGCTCGCTGTTCGCCGCGGACGCCACCTTCTGCCCGCAGACGGGGAAGAACGGCCAGGGCACGTCGTTCGCCTCCTACAACTTCCCGACGCGGTTCCTGCGTCACTACAACAACACCGTCTACATCGCGAGCAACGGCGGCTCGAACGCCTTCGACAGCGCCACCGCATGGAACGACGACGTGAGCTGGGTCGTCTCCCAGCCCTGGGCATAAGCCCTCCACCATGAGCGAAGCCGCCCCCGGCCCCCCGGGGGCGGCTTCCGTCTTGATCGACGCGATTACGGGAAAGGGTCAGATTTTCGGACCATCACACGTCCAATTCGGCTTGATATCACTGAGATAACAGAACGATCTTCGGTCTAACTCTTCCGTGGCGCCTTTTGTGACGATGCCCGCGTGCGATCCATGCACCACCTTCCCTTCCAACAAGAGGAGATCGCAGGTGGCTGGCAACCTTGCATCGGTCGAACCGGCCCACAAGGCCTTCGAACGGCAGGCGCGACGGACCCCGCAAGGCACGGCGATCGTCTCCGGGACCACCCGGACGACCTACGCCGACCTCAACGCCCAGGCCAACCGGATAGCCCACGAGCTCGTCTCCCGCGGAGTGGGGCAAGGCTCAGCCGTCGGCGTGTGCCTGCACCGCGACGAGAGGCTGATCGCGGCGCTGCTGGGGGTGTGGAAGACCGGCGCCGCCTACGTGCCGCTTGACCCGGCCTATCCCGCCGACCGGCTGGAATTCATGATCGAGGACGCCGGGGTGACGCACACGGTGACCTCCGCCGAGCCGGCCGGGCGGCTGCCGTGCCGCGAACTCGTCCTGCTGGACGAACTCGGCGACCGCCCGGACTGGGATCCGGACCTTCCGAGCGACCCGGCCGACCTGGCCTACGTCATCTACACCTCCGGCTCGACCGGCCGCCCCAAAGGCGTAGCGATCGAGCACCGCAACGTGATGACATTGCTCCGCTGGGACGCCGGCTACTTCACCGCCGAGGAACTGTCCGGATTTCTGGCCTCCACGTCGGTCTGCTTCGATCCGTCGGTCCCCCAGCTCTACCTTCCGCTGCTGCTGGGCGGCACGGTGATCATGGCGGACAACCCTCTCGCGCTGCACACCCTGCCCGCCAGGGACGAGGTCACCATGATCAGCGCCGCGGCCTCGGCGCTGACCGCGCTGCTGCGTGAACCGCTGCCGCCGAACGTGCGCACGGTGCTGTCCAGCGGCGAGCCGGTGAGCCGGGCGCTGGCCGACCGGGTCTTCGCCAACCCGGGCGTGCGGCGGATGGTGAACCTGTACGGCCCGACCGAGTGCACCGTGCACTGCTGCGCCCACGAGATCGCCAGGGACGAGACGGGCGAGCCGCCGATCGGCACGCCGTACGCCTGGTCGGAGCTGTCGGTGCGGGGCACGAGCGGCGAGGCGCTCGGCGACGGCGAACTCGGCGAGCTGTGGGTGGCGGGGCCGCTGGTCGGCCGGGGCTACCTGAACCGGCCCGAGCTGACCGCCGAACGGTTCGTGACCGACGCCGGGGGCGTGCGCCACTACCGCACCGGCGACCTGGTCCGCAGGGAGGGCGGCGTCTACTTCTACGAGGGGCGGATCGACGACCAGGTGAAGGTCGCGGGCTTCCGCGTCGAGCTCGGCGAGGTGCGGGGCAGGCTGGAACGCCACCCGCTGGTGAACCAGGCCGTCGTGCTCGCCCCCGCCGACGAGGAGGGCACCCGCAGGCTCGTCGCGTACGTCGAACCGGCCGGCTCCGGCCTCGACGACGGGCGGTTGCGGTCCTGGCTGCGCGAGTGGCTGCCCGACTACATGGTCCCCGCCAGGATCGTGTTCCTCGACGCCATCCCGATCGGCCCGACGGGCAAGGCCGACCGCTCCCGCCTGCCCGAGGTCGCCTTCTCCTCGTCGCGGGACGACATCGAGCGGCAGCGGAACGGCATCGAGCGGCAGCGGGACGGCATCGAGCGGCAGGGCCACGTCGCGCCACGGGACGACGTCGAGCGGCGGATCGCCGCCATCACCGCCGAGACGCTCGGCGTCGAACGGGTCGGCGTGCACGACCACTTCCTCGACCTGGGCGGGCACTCTCTGGCCGCCGCCAGGATCTGCGCCGGGATCGAGCACGCGCTGGGCGTCCGCGTCGCGCTGACGACGTTCCTGGCCCGTCCCACGGTCGCCGAACTGGCGGCATACGTCGCCGAGGCCGCGCGGTCCGCCACGCCGGGCACGGTGACGCCGCTGGTCCGCCACGCCGGCCGGACCCGCTATTCGCTGCCCGCCTCCCAGCGCGGCAAGCTCCTGCTGCGCGAGGTCAGCCAGAACCCGCACGCCACCGCGATCGCCTTCCGGCTCGGGCTGCGCGGCATCACCTCGGCGGAGCCGCTGCGGGCCGCCCTGGACGCGATCGTGCGACGCCACGAGGCTCTCCGCTCCGTCGTCGTGGACGGCGTCGCCATCGAGGTCGGGCCCCCGGCGCCGGTGCCGCTGGACGAGCACCGCCCGGCCTCCCCCGCGGAGGCCGACGAGTTGCGGCGGGCCGCGGTCGCCCACGACTTCGACCTCTCCCGGGACACGCCGCTGCTGCGGGCCACCCTGCTGTGGTCCGGGCCGGACAGCGCGGAATTGGTGCTGCTCACCGACCACACCGCGTTCGACGGCGCGTCGCTGGGGGTCGTGATGCGGGAGCTCCTCGACGGGCTCGCCCACGGCGGCGACGTCCTCCTGCCGGAGCCGCCGCTGCAGATCGGCGACGTCGCGCTGCGCGAGCAGGAGACCGTGCGCGACGCCGAGGCGTTGCGGGCCTTCTGGGCCGAGGAGCTCGCCGGGGCGGTGCCGCCGTATGAGCTGCTGCCCCGCAGGGACGACCGCCCGAGCCGTCTGCGCGGTGAGCGCCTCGTGCGGCGGCTGGACCCGGACACGGTCGCGCGGATCGGGGAGCTCGCGGCCGGTTGCGGCGCCACGCCGTTCGCCGTCCACCTGACCGTGCTCGGCATGCTGGTGGCCGGGCTGACCGGCCGGCGGGACGTCGTCCTCGGCGCCGCCGTAGCCGACCGCGCCGCCCCGGGCCTGGAGGGCGTGGTCGGCGTGCTCGTCGACGTGCTCCCGGTGCGGCTGCGCCTGGACGACGGGCTGTCGCTGCGCGCGGCCGTACGGCACGCGGGGGCCGCGACCGCCCGCGCGATGGATCATCGGGGGCTGACCGAGCAGGAGCTGACCGAGGCGACGGGCGTCGAGCGCCCGCCCGGCTGGGTGGCGACCCCCGTCACGCTGTCGATGCAGCCGCCCGAGGTGCCCCTCTCCCTGGATCACGGGGGCGTGGGTGTGGACCTGATCGGCGAGCTGGACGCGGGCAGCGTCCAGGTGCCGCTGATCGTCTACGTCAACGCGACGGCGGCCGGGCCCGAGCTGCAGGTCGAGTACGACCTGGAGCACCTGGACCGGGCCGCGGCCGAGACCCTGACCAGTCGTCTGGTCCGCCTGCTCGAGGACGCGCTGGCGCACCCCGACCGGCCGCTGTCGGCGTTCGAGGTGATCGGCGAGGAGGAACGGTCGGCGCTGCTGGCCGCGGGGACCGGCGCGCCGCTGCCCGCGGACGCGCCACGGACCGTCGTGCGGGCGGTGCTGGACCAGGCCGTACGGCGTCCGCACGCCCCCGCGGTCGTCGACGGCGACGGCGTCCTCACCTACGGCGAGCTGGCGAGCCGGGCGCGGCGGGTGGCCGCGGCCCTGGGACCGGAGGCGGCCGGCTCCTGCGTGGGGGTGTGCCTGCCCCGCGACCGTCACCTGCCCGCCGTGCTGCTGGGCGTGCTGATCGCGGGCGCCGCCTACGTCCCGCTCGACCCCGGCCACCCGCTCCAGCGGCTGCGCCACCAGGTGGACGACTCCGGCGCCAAGGTGATCGTCGCGTCGGGTGAGGGGCTCGCGGTGGCCCGGAAGCTGCGCGGGATCGTCGTCGACCTGGCCGCACTGCCCACGGTGCCGGAGCCCGTACCGGACGCGGAGGTGGACCCCGGCGACCTCGCCTACGTCCTCTACACCTCCGGCTCCACCGGCAGGCCCAAGGGCGTGGAGATCACCCACGCCAATCTCGCGGCGTTCGTCGCCTCGATGACGATCACTCCGGGAGTCGCGCCGGACGACGTGATGCTCGGCCTGACGCCGTTCTCGTTCGACGTGTTCGGCTTCGACGTGTGGGTGAGCCTGTGCCGGGGGCTGCGGCTGGAACTGCTCGGCCGCGACGAGGCGCTCGACGGGCGGGCCGTCGCGCGGCGGATCGAGGAGGCCGGGGTCACGCTGATGACCGCGACGCCGACGACGCTGCGCATGCTGGTCACCTCCGGCTGGAGCGGCGGGAACGTGCGGGTGATCAGCATCGGCGAGGTGCTCGACCCGGCCCTCGCCGGCGAGCTGCTGGACCGCGGGGTCGAGCTGTGGAACGCCTACGGCCCCACCGAGACCACGATCTACTCCACCATGATCCGGGTGACGGCGCCGGTCGGCGACCGGGTGCCGATCGGCGGGCCGCTGGCCGGGGAACGGGCGTACGTGCTCGACCGGGCGGGCCGCATGCTGCCCGCAGGGGTGACCGGCGAGCTGTGGATCGGCGGCGTGGGGGTGGCCAGGGGCTATCGCGGCCGGCCGGACCTGACCGCCGCCGCCTTCACCGACGACCCGCTCGACACGCCCACCGAGGACTCCTCGGAAAGCCCGGCGCTCGGGCGCCGTTACCGCACCGGTGATCTCGCCCGCTGGCGGCCCGACGGCACGCTCGACTTCCTCGGGCGGCGCGACGGGCAGGTGAAGGTCCGCGGCCACCGGATCGAGCTGGGCGAGATCGAGGCCGTACTCCGCGAGACCGTGATCCGCGAGACCGTGCTCGGCAAGACCGGGCTCCCCGAGAGTGTCACCGACGCGGCCGTGACCGTGCACGGCGGCGACCACCTGGTCGGCTACCTCGCCGCGCCGGCGGGTACCGACGTCCGCGAGCTGGAGCGGCGGCTGAGCGCCCGGCTGCCCGACTACATGGTCCCCCGCCGCTGGGTGCTCCTGGACGCCCTGCCCGTCACGGCCTCCGGCAAGGTGGACCGCACCGCCCTGCCGGAACCCGGCGACGAGGCGCCGCGGGTGCCGCCGGGCACCGAGGCCGAGCTGCTGGTGTCCGAGGTGTGGAGCGCCGTGCTGGACCGCGCGGAGCTCGGCATAGACGACGACTTCTTCGCCCTCGGCGGTCATTCCGCCACCGCCGCCCTCGTGGCGGCCCGGCTGAGCGACGCCCTGGGCCTGAGCGTGCCGGTGCGCCTGCTGTTCGAACGGCGGACGCTGGCCGGCTACGCCGCCGGCATCGAGGCCCTGCTGCTGGCCGACCTTGAGGAGACGTCGTGACCATCAGCGACGAGCGCAGAAGCGCCCTCGCCGGCCGGCTCGCGGCGGCCCGCCGCGCCGCCGCCCAGGCCGTCCCGGCGATTCCCGTCAGGAACAGGGACGGCGGCCCCGCTCCCCTGTCGCCAGCACAGGCCCGGCTGTGGTTCCTCTCGCAACTCGACGACGTGGCCGCCTACAACGTGCCGACCGTCGTACGACTGCGCGGCCCGCTGGACGTCCCTGCGCTGCTGGGCGCCGTACGCGACCTCGCCGACCGGCACGAGGTGCTGCGCAGCCTGTTCACCGCCGACGGCGTGGTCCCCGTCGACGCCGAACGGGTCCCGATCACGGTCGAGGACCTCGACGACGAGGATCTGGACCACGGGGGCCTGCTCGACGCGCGGCTGCAGGAGGAGCTCGCCCGCCCGTTCGCGCTGGACGCGCAGCCGCCCACGCGCGCCCTGCTGCTCAGGCTGGCAGCCACCGGGGAGCACGTGCTGTCGCTGACCGTGCACCACATCGCCTTCGACGCCTGGTCGCGGAACCTGGCGCTGGACGAGCTCGCCGCCCTGTACGCGGCACGGCTCGGGCTCGCCGATCCGCCCGCGCCGCCGCAGGTCCAGTACGGCGACTACGCGGCCTGGCTCGCCGGGCAGCCGGAGGGCGACCTCGCCTGGTGGGCCGGACGGCTGGCCGGGCTCGAACCTGTCCTCGACCTGCCGGTGGACCGGCCGCGGCCCTCGGTCGCGGACTGGACGGGCGCCACCGTCCCGGTGCGGCTCTCGCCCGCGCTGACCGCCCGGGTGCGGGAAGCCGCCGCCGAGACCGGCTGCACGCCGTTCATGGTGCTGCTGTCCGCCTGGCAGGAGCTGCTCGGCCGGGTCTGCGGCACCGACGACGTGCCCGTCGGCGTGCCGGAGGCGGGACGGCTCCATCCCGGCACCGCGCGCATGCTCGGCTGCTTCGTCAACACGCTCGTCCTGCGGGGAGACAGGTCCGGCGAACCGACAGGACGCGAACTGCTCGCCCGCACCAGGGCCGCCATGCTCGACGCGCTCACCCACCGTGACGTGCCCTTCGACCGGATCGTGGAGCACCTGCACCCCGAGCGCAACCTCGCCACCACGCCGATCTTCCAGGTGCTGCTCAACGTGCTGGAGGACGGCCCGCGGTCGCCGGACTTCCCCGGCCTGACCGCCGAGCAGGTGCAGTTTCCCCTGCGCACCACCAAGTACGACCTCAACCTCGCCCTGGACAACATGGGCGAGACGTACGAGGGCGAGCTCGCCTACCGCGTCGACCTCTTCGACGAGGCGACAGCCCGGCGCGTCGCCGGTTGGTTCCCGCACCTGCTGGAGGGCATGCTCGCCGACCTCGACGCGCCCGCGGCGGCCGTGCCGCTGGAGCCGGTGACCGGGCCCGTCGTCTCGGGCGCGCGGATGCCGATGGACCTGACCCGGCCGCTGCACGCGTTCGTCGGCGACCACGCACGCCGCGCGCCCGGCAGGACGGCGGTGGTCGACGCCTCGGGCTCGCTCACCTACGGCGAGGTGGACCGGCTCGCCAACCGCCTGGCCAACCACCTGATCGCGGCGCCCGGTCTGGAGGGAGGATTGCGGCCGGACGAGCCGGTCGGCGTCCTGGTCGACCGGCACCGCTGGCTGGTTCCCGCGCTCCTCGGCGTGCTGCGCGCGGGCGGGGCCTACATGCCGATGGACCCCCTCTACCCCGACGACCGCCTCGGTTACATGCTGGAGACGGCGGGCGCGCGGGTCGTGCTGGCCGACCCCGAGCACGCGAACCGGCTCCCCGGCGCGCTGGTCCTGCCCGACCTCCTGGCCGCCGGGCCCGAGGATCCTCCGGACGTCGGCGTCACCCCGGACCATCTCGTCCACGTGATCTTCACGTCCGGCTCCACCGGGCGGCCCAAGGGCGCCGGGATAGAGCACCGGTCGGCCCTGCACTACCTGCACGGCCTGGCCGAGCTGGTGCCCGACGTCCACGAGTCGTACGGCGTGGTCTCCACCGTCGCCGCAGACCTGGGACTGACCTGCCTGTACGGCGCGCTCTTCCGGGGCGCCGCCGTGCATCTCGTGGACCAGGAGACCTCCACCGACCCGGAGGCGTACGCCGCGTATCTCGCCGCGCGTCCCATCGATGTGATCAAGATGGTGCCCAGCCATCTGGAGCTGCTGGCCGCCCACGGCGACCTGGCCCGGATGCTGCCGCGCCGGCTGCTGATCCTCGCCGGGGAGGCCACGTCGTGGGAGCTGGCCGAGCGCATCCGCGCGGTCCGCCCCGACCTGGAGTTGCAGATCCACTGCGGGCCTACGGAGACGACGGTCTCGGTGCTCGGCGGCCGGGCGCCGGCCACGCCCACGGGGGCGGGGTCGGTGCCGCTCGGCCGCCCGCTGCCCGGGGTGGACTGCCACATCGTGGACCGCGCCGGCCGCCCGCTGCCCGCCGGGGTGCCGGGCGAGCTGTGGGTGGCGAGCCCCAGCGTGGCCCGCGGCTACCTGAACCGCCCCGATCTCACTGCGCAGCGGTTCGTCCCCGATCCGGTGACCGGAACGCAACGCTGCTACCGCACCGGCGACCGGGTCCGGCTCAACTCCGCGGGGCTCGTGGAGTTCCTCGGCCGGGTCGACGACCAGGTCAAGATCAGGGGCTTCCGGGTGGAGCTGGGCGAGGTGAAGGCCGCCCTGCAGGAGCAGCCCGGCGTCCGGGAGGCCGCGGTCCTGCCGGTCGGCGAGGGACATTCCCGGCGGCTGGCCGCCTGGGTCGCGCCCGCCACCGTGGACCTCGCCGCGGTGCGGGCCGGGCTGCGTGAGCGGTTGCCCGACTACATGGTCCCGTCCGCGATCGTCGTCCTCGACGAGCTGCCGCTCACTCCGCTCGGCAAGATCGATCGGGCCCGCCTGCCGGTCCCCGAGGCGGCGCCCGCCGCGCAGCGGGTGGCGCCGAGCACGCCGACCGAGCTGCGGATCGCCGCCGTGTGGGCGGACGTCCTGGGCGTGGCGGACTTCGGCGTCGACGACGACTTCTTCTCGCTGGGCGGCGACTCCTTCCGAGCGGTGCGGGCGGTCCGGGAGATCGACCCGGCCCTCCGGGTGATCGACCTGTTCACCCGGCCCACGGTGCGTGAGCTCGCCGCCCACCTCGACGGCGGCGCGCAGGCCCCCGCCGGGCTGCTGCACCGCCTGGCCGGTCCGCGTACGGCGAGCCGCACCCTCGTCTGCCTGCCGTACGGTGGCGGTTCGGCCGCCGCCTTCCGGCCGCTCGCCGAGGAGCTCGCCCGCCTCTCACCCGGCACCGCGGTGGTCGCCGTCGAGCTTCCCGGGCACGACTCGGCGCGGCCCGGCGAGACCATGCTGCCGGTCCCGGAGCTGACCGACCGCCTCACGGCCGAGCTGGCCGGGATCTCCGGCCCGATCGCCCTGTCCGGGCCCATCGCTTTGTACGGGCACTGCGTCGGCTCCGCCGCCACGACCGAGCTGGCGCTGCGGCTCGAGGCCGCGGGGACGCCGGTCGCCGGTGTCTTCATCGGCGGCAGCTTCCCCGACGCCCGGCTGCCCGGACGGCTGTCGGCCTGGTGGAACCGGAGGTTCCCATCCCACCGCTGGTCCTCCGACCGCGCCCAGCGCGACTTCCTGCGCACGCTGGGCGCGGTGGACGACGACTTCGGGGACACCGGCCTCATGCTGCGCGCCCTGCGGCACGACGTCGAGGAGGCGCACGCGTGGTTCAGCCGTCACCTCGACTCCCCCGCGTACGAGGAGCGCAGGCTCAGGGCGCCGCTGCTGTGCGTGATCGGCGAGCGGGACCGGGCGACCGAGCTCTACCGGGAGCGCTACCGCGAGTGGGGGGCGTTCGCCGAACGGGTCGAGCTCGCCACGATCCCCCGAGCCGGTCACTACTTCCTGAAACACCAGGCCGAGACGCTGGCGCGGCTGATCGACGAGCGTCTGGACCGCTGGGACGGCGGCGACCTGCCCGACCCGGTGGGGCGGGTCGAGGTCGCCGGGCGAAGCGCCCGGCAGGACCTGCGCCGCTTCTACACCGTCGCGGCCGGACAGACCTTGTCGCTGCTCGGCGCCGCGCTGACCTCCTTCGCGCTGGGCGTGTGGGCCTACCAGGAGAACGGCCGCGTGCTGGACTACGCGATCGTCAGCATGCTCGCCCTGCTGCCGTCGCTGCTGGCGGCGCCGCTGGGCGGTGCGGTCGCCGACCGGGTGGACCGGCGGCTGGTCATGCTGACCTGCGACGGCGTGTCCGCCGTGGCGACCGCGGCGCTGGTGATCCTGCTCTGGCTGGGACGGCTGGAAGTGTGGCAGGTCGGGATCATCGCGGGGCTGCTGTCGCTGGTGACGGCCTTCCACCGGCCCGCCTACCTGGCGGCCGTCGCGCAACTGGTGCCCAAGCCGTATCTCATGCAGGCCAACGCGCTGGCCAACCTGGGCACCGGCCTCGGCATGCTCATCGGCCCGCTGGGCGGCGCCGCGCTCATCACGGTCGTCGGGCTGCACGGCGTGGTGGCGGTGGACGTCGTCACGTTCCTCGCCGGGCTCGGCACGCTGCTGCTGGTCCGCTTCCCTGACAGGCTGTTCCGCCGTCTTGAGGAGTCCTTCGGCCAGGCCATCGCGGGCGGCTGGCGCTTCCTCGTACGGCGGCGGCCACTGATGATCATGATCGGGTTCTTCGTCGTGGAGAACTACCTCGGCATGCTCGCCCAGGCCGTGACCGTGCCGGCGGTGATGTCGTTCGGCGACGTCGCGGGCGTGGGCACGGTCACCGCCATGCAGGGCCTGGGCGCGGTGCTCGGCTCACTGACCATGGTGTTCTGGGGCGGCACCGAGCGGCGCGCGATCGGCATGGTCGGCTTCGTGATCGGGTTCGGGGCCGGGGTGCTGCTCGTCGGCCTGCGGCCCTCGCTCGCGTTGGCCGCCTTCGGCGGGCTGATGTCGTGGGCGTTCCTCAGCGTGCTGAACGCGCACTGGCTCTCCATCATCCAGCTCAAGGTCGGGCTGGAGCTCCAGGGCCGGGTGCTGGCCACCAACCAGATGCTCGCCGTGTCCATGACGCCGCTGGCGTTCCTCACCGCGCCGGTGCTGGCCGACGACGTGTTCGGCCCGCTGCTCGTCCCGGGCGGCGCGCTCGCGGACACGGTCGTCGGCGACGTCGTCGGAGTGGGGCCGGGGCGCGGCGTCGCGCTGTTGCTGACCGTCTGCGGGGCGCTGCTGATGCTCTGGGGCGCGCTGGGCCTCTGGTTCCGCCCGCTGCGGCGCATGGAGGACACGCTGCCCGACGCGGTCGCGGGCGCCGAGATCGCCGACGACCTCGACGCGGTCCAGGTCGAGGCGGACGCCAAGCTGCTGGAGGACGCCGCCCGCGCGTAGCCGGCGTGACCGCGGCAACCGGTCCCATTCAGCGACAAGTCGATCACAAGTCCGCCTGCCTACCTTCGGCGGCTGGAAGTCGGTGGAAACCGAGGGCTCCAGCATCCGAGGGGGACCAACAGCATGTCGTTGACGTCGAAGGTCACGGGCGCCATCCTGGCGGCGGCGGCCGTGACCGCCGTCGCCGTGCCCGCCGTCGCCGCACCCGCCGTAGCGGCGGGGCAGACGGCGCCGACGCCGGGAGACCGGGCGCCGGCATACCCGACGCCCGAGCAACAGGACGTCTTCAAGCGGCAGGCGCCCCTGGTCGCGACGGCCGACGAGATCAGGAAGGCGGTGGAGAGCGGCCCGTCCGCCGGGTACGCGGGGATCGAGCTGGCCGGCGACCGGGTGGTCGTCTGGTGGAAGGACAAGGTGCCCGGGCGAGTCCGGGCCGCGATCCGCCGGGCCGGGAAGGCCGTCACGGTGGAGGTGCGCCCCGCCGCGTACTCGCAGAGCGAGCTGTCGGAGGCCGCGGACCGGCTCTGGGCCGCCTCCGGCGCCGACCACGGTGGCCGCGTGCACGCCGTCAAGCTGGCCCTCGACGGCAGTGGGCTCACCGCGGCGGTCAGGGAGCAGGACGCCGCCCTCGCCCGGCAGGAACTGCCGAAGGTGGGGGTTCCGGTCGAGACGGTCGCGCAGGAGCCCATGAAGCTCACCAAGACTCGCTGTGACGACGACGCCCCCTGGTACGGCGGGGCGGCGATCCGCAACGCCACCTTCGCCGCCGGCGGCGGCTGTGGGGGGAACGCCAGCCTCGGCTACCACTGCACCGCCGCCTTCGCCGTGCATATCAACCTGGTCCGCTACCTGCTGACCGCCGGCCACTGCGGCGCGCCGGGCGACCGGTTCACCGACGGCGCGGGCCAGACCATCGGCACCGCCGAGGCCGAGCACGTGGGGCACGACCTGCTGCTCATCAGGGTGACGGGCGTCGTCTCGGTGAACAACGCCACGGGCTGGATCTGGGACGGCAAGCCCGGCGTGAACGACTTCGTCAAGCCGGTGGCCGGATGGGGGTGGACCTACAAGGGGCAGTCACTGTGCGTCTCCGGCGCGACCAGCGGAGCGACGTGCGGGCACGTGGTGGACGGCAAGTACACCGAGATCTGCGGCAAGGACATATACGGGACCTATGAGTGCTACGACGACCTGATCTCCGCCAAATCGCCGGCGCTCGGCAGCACGGCCGGCGGCGACAGCGGTGGGCCCGTCTTCGAGTTGACCGGCGGCTCCAGCATGGTGCGGGCGATGGGTTCGATCACGGGCCACATCACGTCGACCTCGATCTTCGGCAGCAAGAGCGAGTGGACCATCTTCCAGGACTTCGGCACGGCCACCCGGGACTTCCCCGGGCTCGAGCCCTACCTCGGTTTCGACAAAGACCCCGTTTAGGACCTGTTTCGAAGTCCGCTGACTGACGGCGTGTCGTGCCCGGACAAGCAGTGAGGTCTCCGGTAGAGGGTTCATCGACCAAGAAGAACCTGAACACCGGAGACCTCGTTGGCCACCTTAGCGGTGACGAGGCGGTTCGACCTGACCGATGCGCAGTGGGCCCGGCTGGAGCCGCTGCTACCTGCGCCGAGCAGACCAGGGCGGCCGTCGAAGTGGACCAAGCGGCAGCTCATCGACGGGATCCGGTGGCGGGTACGGGTCGGGGCTCCCTGGCGGGACGTGCCGGAGTGCTACGGCTCCTGGCAGGCGGTGTACGCCCTGTTTCGACGCTGGCAGCGGGCCGGTGTCTGGCAGAAGATCCTCACCCGGCTGCAGGCCCTGGCCGATGCCGCCGAACTGATCGGCTGGCAGGTCGGGGTGGACTCCACCATCGTGCGGGCCCATCAGCACGCGGCAGGCGCGCGGCGCGATCCGCGTCTGCAGGCCGAACCGCCGGGTGGGGTGAGCACTGAGCCGGTCGACCACGCGCTGGGACGCTCACGCGGTGGCTTGTCGACCAAGCTGCACCTGGCCTGTGAGCAGGGCCAACGGCTGCTGTCGCTGGTGCTGACCGCCGGCCAGCGGGGCGATGCACCACAGTTCCAGGTGGTCATGGCCGGCATCCGCGTCCCCCGGCTCGGACCCGGCCGGCCCCGTACCCGGCCTGAGGTCGTCCGCGCCGACAAGGCCTACTCCTCCCGGGCGATCCGCGCCTACCTGCGCAACCGCGGGATCAGATGCACCATCCCCGAACCAGCCGATCGCATCGCCGCTCGCCTGCGGCGCGGCAGCCGCGGCGGTCGTCCTACAAGTTCGACGCCCGCGACTACCGCGCCCGTCATGCTGTGGAATGTGGCATCAACCGGCTCAAACGCCACCGCGCCATCGCGACCAGGTACGACAAACTCGCCGTCCGCTACCAAGCCGCCATTCTCATAACCGCGATAGACGACTGGCTCACCAGGCTTTGAGACAGGCCCTAGGCGGCTGAGGCTCGAGCCCTACCACATGCGGTATGCCCGCAGGCCAAGGCGGCGGCCGACCCGGGCGCCGACTGCCCGTCCGGCCTCGACTGCGAGCCGGGTGTCGCCACGTCGGCGGCCGGCTCGCCCGTCCGGTCCGCGAAGCCCGCACGGCACGGCGAGCCACGATGGCGCTCCCACCACCTGCAGGTGTGGTCCGGCCGTTAGGCGGGAGCGCTATCCGAGCCGCCCAGGCACCTCGCGTCCACCGCCCGCAGCGCCCGTACGCCGATGAGGACGAGCGTGATCCCGCTCGCCACGAGCACGGCCAGTTGCAGGGCCGCGATGAGCCCGGTCGCGTCGGTCGTACCCAGGGGCAACGTGCTCGCCCGGGCGAGCACGGCGGGCACGGTCAGGATCGCCGCCGCCAGTGCCACAGGCGCGACGGGCCGCCCCGGAGCCCGGCGCCAGGCCACGCACCACACCGTGACCGCCAGCAGCGACAAGCACGCGAGGCCCGTCGTGTCGACGCACATCCAGACCGGAATGAGGAGACGCGCCGGGACGGTCCCCGCCCGCACCGCCGCCCCGAGCACACCGACGACCACGGAGAGCAGGAGGCCAACGGCGACCGGGAGGGCGACCACGCGCAGGGCCCGCCGCTGCGGCAGGCGGGGCGGCGGCGCGTCGCGGTGGAACCCGATCGCCAGCGCCAGCACCGTGACCGCGGCCGGGAGGACCCAGCAGGCCCAGCGCACCGCGCTCTCCCACCCGACGATGAACGGCGGAACCAGCACGTGCGGCACGACCAGGGCCGCCGCGGCCGCCGCCTTGGCCGCGCGGGGACGGCCGTGGACGAGCGCGCCGAGGCCGACCGCCCACAGCAGAGGCGTCAGGTCGGCCAGCACGAGCCGCAGGCGCTCGGGCGGCGCGGGATCGCCGATGCCCATGACACCCGCGGGGAGCGCCTCCGCGGGAATGCCGTACGTGAGCACCGCCTGCCCGGCGAACTGACAGCCGATCACCGTCCAGAAGACGAGGCCGAGCAGGGCAGCCCTTCGGACCGCCTCACCCCACAGGTAGGACCTGGGCGGTGACCCCGGACCGCCCAGCCGCAGCCGCAGCGCGAGCGCGGCCACGCTGGCGATCTCCAGGAAGCGCGGGCGCTGGTCGTCGTGTCCGGCCCGCCCGGACTGGGCGCCTTCCATGAAGGCCGCGACCATCTCCTCCTCGCGCTCGGCCCGGTAGGACGCCGGCAGCAGCCGCAGCCACCGCCGGTAGCGCTCCTCGAGCACGCTGTCTCTATCGACCCGCTCGCTTCGCTCGCTCATGCCACCCCCTCGCCTTGCGGCTCGGAGTCGCATGAGCGAAACGCGCTGTGTCTATTGATTCGCTCGCTCATGCCAGCCCTCTTGCCTGCCTGAGCCGCAGCCGCTCGACGGCGCGGCGCGCGTTGTCGGCAAGCCGTACGGCCTCCTCCTCCAGCGCCCGCGCCCCCTCGTCGGTCAGCCGGTAGTAGCGGCGCAGCCGTCCCTGCCGCACCTCCTCGCGATCCGCCTCCACGAACCCGTCGGCCGCGAGCCGGTCCAGCACGCCGTACAGGGTGCCGATCTTGAGTTGAACACGCCCTCCGGAGAGCCGCTCGACCTCCTGCGCGATGCCGTAGCCGTGCCGCGGCTCGTCGACGAGTGCGGTGAGAACGAGGAACGCCGGTTCCGTCATCGCCCGTGCTGTCACGCCCCCAGGATATATCGGAAGGCATGATATTCAAGAGCGCCGCACATTCCCGTGAAAGCCATCCGCGATTTGCCTAAATCTGTTAGGTAAATCCATAATGAGTTCAGGCCAAGTAGGGAGAGGGTTATGGCGCGGGCGGGGCTCACCACGGAACGCCTGATCAGGGCGGGGGCGGAGCTGGCCGACGAGGTCGGCTTCGACCAGGTGACGATCTCGGCACTGGCCCGGCGGTTCGGCGTCAAGGTCGCGAGTCTGTACTCACACCTGAAGAGCTCCCAGGACCTCAAGACCGGGATCGCCCTGTTCGCTCTGGAGGAACTCGCCGACCGGGTCTCTGACGCGCTGGCCGGACGCGCCGGCAGGGACGCCCTGGCCGCCTTCGCCGACGCCTACCGCGACTACGCACGAGAGCATCCCGGTCGCTACGCCGCCGCCCGTCTCAGGCTCGACCCCGAGACGGCGGCCGCCAGCGCCGGCGTCAGGCACGCACAGATGACGCGGGCCATCCTGCGTGGCTACGACCTCGCGGAGCCGGACCAGACACACGCGGTCCGGATGCTGGGCAGCGTCTTCCACGGCTACGTCAGCCTGGAGATGAGCGGAGGCTTCAGCCACACGGCCGTCGACCCGGAGGAATCCTGGTCCTGGATCGTGGACTCCCTCGACACCCTGCTGCGGAACCGGGCCACACCCTGACCACCCGGCGCCGCACCGGCGCATCGGAACACTTCGGCAACCCCGATCAACAGGCTGAGGCGATGAGCATCGAGCACGAGCGGATCACCACACCCGTCACCCCGGACATGCTGCGCGGCGTCCTCGACGTGGAACGCACGCCGCGCGGTCTGCTGCCGCACCGGCTGCCCGCCTGGGCTCGCCGGCAGATCCCCGACGAACAGTTGGCCCTCGCCGAGGCGCAGCCGTCCGGCGTACGGCTGGCGTTCCGGACCCGGGCCACCACCGTCGAACTGGACACGCTGCCCACCAAGAGGGCCTACCGGGGTCTCCCGGCCCCGGCGGACGGAGTGTACGACCTGCTCGTCGACGGCCGTCTCGCGACCCAGGCCACCGTGACCGGCGGCAACGTCCGCACGATCGACATGGCCACCCAGTCCGTCGAGCTGCGTGAAGGACCGCCCGGCACCGCCCGGTTCGCCGATCTGCCCGCGCGGGACAAGAACGTCGAGATCTGGCTTCCTCATACGGAGATCACCGAGCTGATCGCCCTGCGCACCGACGCCCCGATCGAGCCGGCGCCGGACAGCGGGCGCAGGGTGTGGCTGCACCACGGCAGTTCCATCAGCCACGGCTCGAACGCCGCCCACCCGACCGCCATCTGGCCGGCCCTCGCCGCCGCCCTGGGCGGAGTGGAGCTGATCAATCTGGGGTTCGGCGGCAGCGCGCTGCTCGACCCGTTCACCGCCCGCGCGATGCGGGACACCCCAGCCGACCTGATCAGCGTCAAGATCGGCATCAACATCGTCAACGGCGACGTGATGCGCCTGCGCGCCTTCACCCCCGCGGTCCACGGCTTCCTCGACACCATCCGCGAGGGGCATCCGGCCACGCCGCTGCTGGTCGTGTCCTCCATCCTGTGCCCGGTCCAGGAGGACACCCCCGGCCCGCTCGCGCCCGACTTCGACGGCGGGACCGTGCGTTTCAAGGCCACGGGCGACCCGGCAGAACGCGCCGCCGGGCGTCTGACGCTCAACGTCATCCGCGACGAACTCGCCCGGATCGTCCGGCAGCGGGCGGTCGACGACCCGAACCTGCACTACCTCGACGGCCGCGACCTCTACGGCGAGACGGACTACGCCGAACTGCCGCTGCCCGACGAGGTGCACCCCGGCCCCGCGGGCCACCGCCGCATCGGCGAGAACTTCGCGCGCCTCGTGTTCGGCGCCGGCGGCCCATTCGCCGTTGCGACCGGCTGACCGGAGGCATTAGAGGGTCTCAGTTCTGAGGACTCACCTGGGCCGATGTGCCTGGTCGGAAATGTGCTGTTACGGTAGGCCGCGGTGTGCCGGGAAGTCGGGTCGGCGACAATGTCCCGTTGCCCGCACGGAGGTTCTCGGTGGTATCGCACATGGCCCGCCAGAGTTTCGGGCCCAAGGGCTTCGCCTCGGTCGTCCACGGGCTCGTCGTGCCCGGCTCCGGCATCGCCGCCGCCCGGCAGGTCGTCGCCTCGACCCCGCCGCACCGTGCGGAGCGACCGGCATGAGACTGTTCTGGGCCATGGTGGCGCGTTTCCACCAGCCGGCGCAGGTCATCACGACCGTGTTCGGCGCGACGGTCCTCCTGGGGACCGCCCTGCTGTCCAGCCCGCTCGCCACCACCTCGGGAAAGCCCGCGGACTGGATCACCGCCCTGTTCACCGCGACGTCGGCGGTGTGCGTGAACGGGCTGACCGTCGTCGACACGGCCACGCACTGGTCGGCGTTCGGCGAGGTGGTCATCGCCGCCCTGATCCAGGTGGGCGGCCTCGGCATCATGACCCTGGCGACGGTCTTCACCCTGCTCGTCTCCCGCAGGCTGGGCCTGCGCGCCCGGCTGTCGGCCCAGGCCGAGACCAAGGTGCTCAACGGCAGCGACCTGCGGCGCGTGGTGGGCAAGGTCGTGGTGTTCAACCTGCTCTGCGAGGCCGTCGTGGGAACCGTTCTCACGTTCAGGTTCGTGCTCGGATATGGCGAGCCCCTCGGGCGCGGCCTTTACCTGGGCCTGTTCCACGCGGTCTCGTCGTTCAACAACGCCGGTTTCGCGCTGTGGCCCGACAGCCTGGTCAGATTCGCCGCCGATCCCTGGGTCTGCCTGACCGTCGCGACGGCGGTGATCGTGGGCGGGCTCGGCTACCCCGTGGTGTTCGAGCTGCGCCGTTCCTGGCGCCGCCCAGGACGCTGGTCGCTGCTGACCCGCATCACGCTCGCGGTCACCGCCGTCCTGCTGGCCGGTGGCACTCTGGTCTTCCTCGTCACGGAGTGGACCAACCCCCGCACGCTCGGGCCCATGGACGGGCAGGGCAAGCTGCTCGCCGCGTTCTTCACCGCCGTCATGCCGCGCAGCGCGGGGTTCAACAGCGTCGACATCACACAGATGCACCCCTCCGGCTGGCTCGTCACCGAGCTGCTGATGTTCGTCGGCGGCGGCAGCGCGGGCACCGCCGGCGGTATCAAGGTCACCACACTGGGCCTGCTCACGTTCATCGTCTGGGCGGAGCTGCGCGGCGAGAGCCGGGTGAACATCGGCCACCGCCGCCTCACCGAGGCGGCGCAGCGGCAGGCGGTCTCGCTCACCGTGCTGAGCGTGGGCCTGGTCGCGCTCTTCACCTACGTCCTGCTGGTGGTGACGCCGCACTCCCTGGACCGGGTGCTCTTCGAGGTCGTCTCCGCGTTCGGCACGACCGGCCTGTCCGTCGGCGTCGCCTCCGCCGTCTCCCCCGCCGGGCAGGTGCTGCTCACGCTGCTGATGTTCATCGGCCGGATCGGCCCGCTCACGCTGGGCTCCGCCCTTGCGCTCAAGGAGCGCACTCGCCGCTATGAATTACCGGAGGAGGACGTCATCGTTGGCTGACATGAGAAACGACCCCGTGGCGGTGATCGGTCTCGGCCGCTTCGGCACCGCGCTCGCCCTGGAGCTCGTGCGGCGCGGCACCGAGGTGCTCGCCATCGACCACCGCCCCAAGGTGGTGCAGAGCCTCGCGGGTCAGATCACCCACATCGCCACCGCCGACGCCACCGACCCCGAGGCGTTACGCCAGCTCGGCCTGCCGGACTTCTACCGCGCGGTGTGCGCCATTGGCAGCGACCTGGAGGCGAGCATCCTCGCCTCCTCGCTGCTGGTGGAGCTGGAGATCGACGACATCTGGGCCAAGGCGGTCAGCCGGCAGCACGGCCGCATCCTCAGCCGGATCGGCGTCCAGCACGTGGTCTTCCCCGAGCACGACATGGGCGAGCGCGTGGCCCACCTGGTGAGCGGGCGGATGCTCGACTACATGGAGGTCGACGAGAACTTCGCCCTGGTCAAGACCCTCCCTCCCAAGGAGTACGTCGGAGTCGCCCTCGGCGAGTCCAGCCTGCGCCGCAAGTACGGGGTGACGGTGGTGGCGGTCAAGCGGCCGGATGAGGAGTTCACCTACGCCACCGCCGAGACCGAGCTCGGCTACGGCGACGTCATCATCGTGTCCGGCCGTACGGACCAGGTCGAACGCTTCGCGGAACTGCCGTGACGGCGTGGAGAGAAGGCCGAATGTCCGGCTTTACCGGCCGCCGCGTCACGTATTCAAGTAACGTCACTACTCGTAGTGATGAGGTGGGGCGCGCCGCGACTTGACCGACCGGCCCGAAATGGTGCCATCCGTCGCGGGCAATGGGGAGTGCCCCGTTCACTACGCGGGAAGAAGTAAAGCCATCGGGAAAGGAATGTCGTGCTGACGTGGGGGCCGGCTATGGAGTCGCGATGAGTTCCCAGAGCGTCCTGCGTACGTTGCCGTTCATCGCGATTCTCCTGGTCGTCGTCATCGACCTGGGCACCGAACCCGGTGTGGGCTTCCTGCCGCTCCTCACCCTGGGCCCGGCCTTCGCCTCGGTCGCGGGCGGCGTGCGCCGCACGGCCCTGGTGGGGGCGCTGGCCCTGGCCATCTGCATTCCCCTCGCCGTCTACGACGATCTTCTCGGCAGGCCGCAGAACAACCTCACGATCGCGGCGATCATCGGCGTCACCGCCGCGAGCATGATGGCCAGCAGGTTGCGGAACCGGCGGGAGCGCGAACTCGCCAACGTCCGCCTCGTCGCCGAGGCGGCCCAGCGGGTGCTCCTGCGCCCGGTTCCCCGCCGCGCGGGCGACCTGCGGGCCGCGCTCTCCTACACCTCCGCCGCCGCGGAGGCCCAGATCGGCGGAGATCTCTACGAGTTGGTCACCACCCCCGAGGCCGTACGGATCCTGATCGGCGACGTGCAGGGCAAGGGCCTGGAGGCGGTCGAGACCGCGGCGTGGGTGCTCGGCGCCTTCCGTGAGGCGGCCTACGACCAGTCCGAACTCGCCGGAGTGGTCGAGCGCGTGGAGACCAGCCTGGCCCGGCACCTGAGCGGCGAGAAGTTCGTCACCGCCATCGTCGCAGAGGTCCACGACGCGGAGATCTCCCTGCTCAACTGCGGCCATCCCGCCCCTCTCGTGCTCCGGCGCGACGGCGGCGTCCACTTCGCCGAGCCGCAGGAGGAGGCGCTCCCGCTCGGGCTCGGCGCGCTGGGCTCGCCGCGCCCGAAGCCCCACCGGGTGCCGTTCGCGGACGGCGACCAGATCCTCTTCTACACCGACGGCGTGATCGAGGCCCGGGACCGGGCGGGCCGCTTCTACCCGCTCCCGGAGCGGGCGCACCTGCTGCGGGGCGCCGATCCCCAGGTGGCGCTCGACGAACTGCGCGCCGACCTGCTGCGCCACGTCGGCGGCCCGTTCCCCGACGACGCCGCCATGCTCCTGCTGCGCCGTCATCCCGGATGAGCCCGGCACCCTGGATGAGCCGGACCGCCTGGACGAGCCTGGCGCCCCGGCCGGCCCCGCGTCATTGCGGGTGCTCGCCCCTGGCGCGGTCGCGGAGCCTGCCCACCAGTGTGGCCGCGGCCTGACCGACCCTCCGGGGCACGGCGTGCGCCGGGCTGGCCGCGAAGCTCGACTCGTCCAGCATGTCCTTGACCATCTGCAGGGCGATGCGGTTGCGGTTCGGCGTGCCCTGGACCAGCGCCTCGGTCAGCTTCTGCACCTGGTGGCTCTTCACCTTGGCAGGCAGCGGCGGCTCGTGCTGGTCGACCAGGCACTCGACGATGACAGGACCGTCCCAGGAGAGCGCCTCGTACATCTGGTCGGCGCAGCTTCTCGGGTCCGTGATGCACATCCCCCGGGCGCCGCACGCCTCGGCGAACCTGACGAAGTCGATCGGGGCGAGGTTGACGCCGTACTCGGGGTTGCCGAGGAACACCATCTGCTCCCACTTGATCAGGCCGAGAGAGTTGTTCTTCGCCACCACGATCTTGATGGGCAGGTCGTGCTGCACGGCGGTGAGGAAGTCGCCGAGCTGCATCGTCAGCGACCCGTCCCCGGTGAAGGCGACGACCTGCCGTCCCGGATAGGCGACCTGCGCGCCGATGGCGTATGGCAGGCCGGCCGCCATCGAGCAGTTCGTGCCGGAGAAGCTGAACATCTGCCCCCGGCGGATCTTGATCTGCCGGGCCGCCCAGCTCGTGACCGTGCCCGAGTCGCCGCACACGATGGCGTCCGGCCTGAGCGCGCCGTTCAGCGCCCAGGCGGGCACCTGCGGCTTCATCGGCATGTCGGTGCGCGTGCCGCGCTCCTCCATGAGCCGCCACCACTCGCGCATCCCCTGCTGGGCTCTGGTCAGGAACGACCTGTCCTCGTTGCGGGTCAGCAGCGGCAGGAGCTCGGCCAGGGTGGCCCGCGCGTCGCCGGCCAGCGGCACGTCCACCGGGTAGCGCAGGCCGAGCCGTTCCGGCATGTCGTCGATCTGCACGCACACGGCCTGCCCCGGCGCGGGGTAGTACTCGATGTACGGCATGGTGGACCCGACGATCAGCAGCGCGTCGCACTCCTCCATCGCGTCCTCGCTCGGGCGGCTGCCGACCAGGCCGATGGGCCCGGTGGTGTAGGGGCTGTCGTCGGGCACGCAGTCCTTGCCGAGCTGGGCCTTGACGATCGGCGCGCCGAGCTTCTCCGCGACCGCCTCGATCTCGTCCACCGCGCCGCGGGCGCCCGCCCCGGCGAGGATGACCGGTCTGCTCCGCCCCGACAGCACCCGCGCGGCCGCGTCGAGGTCCTGCCGGCGCGGCACCCGGATCGGCGGCCGGTACGCGGTGGAGGTGTGGCCCTCGACGTTGCGCCGGAAGCGGCTGCCCGAGGCGGCCGGGGCCGCCTGGTAGTCGATCGGGAACGTGAGATGGGCCGGGCCGCGCTGGGTCAGCGCCGTGCGCACGGCGTAGTCGGTGACGTTGACGACGTGCGCCGGTCCCATGATGCGCTGGTTGTACAGCGCCACGTCGTTGAACATGTAGTCGGTGTTGACGTCCTGCAGGTAGCTCGTGCCGACGAGGTCGTGGTAGGTCATGCCGCTGATCGCCAGGAGAGGCGCCTGGTCGGTCCGCGCGTCGAGCAGCCCGTTGAGCAGGTGGGCCGCGCCGGGACCCGAGGTCGCGAAGCACACGCCGAGCCGCCCGGTGAACTTGGCGTAGCCGACCGCCGCCATCGCGGCCACCTCCTCGTGGCGGCAGTGGATGTAGCGCAGGTCCCCCCTGCGGTTGTGCAGGGCGTCCATGAAGCCGTTGATGCCGTCGCCCGGCAGCCCGAAGACGACGTCCACCCCCCACTGGATCAGCCGGTCGACGAGGACGTCCGCAGCGGTGAGCTCATCGCCCATGATCGGTCTCCCTCGATGAAACGCGTACGCGCCGCCTGACGGCGAGTGCCGCCGCGACGGCGACGGCGGCTCCGACGACGACCGCGCGCAGGCCCGCACGTCCGCCAGCTCCGTCTCCGGCGGCGCGGTCGGCGGCGTGGTCGACGGCGTGGTCGACGGAATGGCCGACGGGCCCGAGTTCGCCCTCGCGGATCGCGAGCGCGAGCACCTGGGCCAGGTGCAGGGGCCTGCGGCCGGTGCCGGCGGTGATCTGGCCGCGGCAGCTGAACCCGTCGGCGACGATCAGCGTGCCGGGGTCGGCGGCGCGCACCTTAGGGAGCAGCACCCGCTCCCCCGCCGCCATCGACACCGCGTAGTGCTCGCCGGCCTCGTAGCCGAAGCTGCCGGCCATGCCGCAGCATCCGGAGTCCGGGATCTCCACGTCCAGCCCCATGTCGCGCAGCAGCGCGCGCTCGGCATCGAAGCCCATCACCGCGTGGTGGTGACAGTGCACCTGGACGAGTGCCCCGCGCCGCAGCCGGGGCAGCGGCCATCCCGGCGCGTGCCGCGTGAGGAACTCCGAGAGCAGGTAGCTGTTCGCGTGCAGCCGCCCCGCGTCGAGGTCGTCGGGCAGCAGGTTGGTCAGCTCGTCGCGGAAGACGGCCAGGCAGCTCGGTTCCAGTCCGACCACCGGGATCCCCGCCTCGACGAGCGGGCCGACCGTGTCGAGAACCCGGCGCAGGTAGCGCCGCGCGAGCGTGAGCATCCCGTAGTCGTACAGCGGGCGGCCGCAGCACAGCGGGCCCTCGGGCACGATGACGTGGAACCCGGCGGCCTCCAGGACGTCCACGGCCGCGACCCCCACCTCCGGCTGGAAGTGCTCGGTGAAGGTGTCCGGCCACAGCAGGACGGGCGGCCCGCCCGGGTTGCGCGGCACGTGACCGGCCATGATGCGGCGGAACGTGCGGGACGCGAAGCGCGGCGCGTCGCGCTCGGGCGCGATCCCGGCGGCCAGCTTGACCAGCCGGCCGAGCATCGGCGCGTGGGTGACGGCGTTGGCCAGGCGCGGGACGCGCGAGGCCAGCCGGGCCCACACGTCGATGAGCCCCAGCGCGTACGCCTGCCGGGGCCGCGGCCGACCGGCGTAGTAGTGGTGGAGGAACTCGGCCTTGTAGGTGGCCATGTCCACCTTCACCGGGCAGTCGCTCTTGCATCCCTTGCAGGCCAGGCAGAGGTCGAGGGCCTCGCGCACGGCCTCGCTGCGCCAGCGGCCCTCGACGGGCCCCGCGCTCTCGGCCATCTCCTGCAGCAGCCGGGCCCGGCCCCGGGTGGAGTGCTTCTCCTCGCGGGTCACCATGAAGCTCGGGCACATCACCCCGCCGGACAGGTGGCGGCACTTGCCCACGCCGAAGCAGCGGCCGGCCGCCTCGGTGAAGCTGCCGCCGTCGAGCGGGTAGCCGAAGACGTGCTCCAGGTCCCGGGGCCGGTACGCCGGCCCCTCACGCAGGTGCGCGTCCAGCGGGTAGGGGTCGATCAGCTTGTGCGGGTTCATCCGGCCGTCGGGGTCCCAGACGCGCTTGAACTCCTCGAAGGCCCGCATCAGCTCGGGCGGGAACATGCGCGGCCACAGCTCGGCCCGCCCGTGCCCGTCCCCGTGCTCCCCCGACAGCGACCCGCCGTACGCGACGACGAGGTCGGCGGCCTCCTCCATGAACCGCCGGAAGGCCCGGACGCCGTCGAGGGTGCGCAGGTCGAAGTCGATGCGGCTGTGGACGCATCCCTGGCCCCAGTGGCCGTAGAAGACGGCGTCGTAGCCGTGCCGGTCGAGCAGGCGCAGGAAGTCGCGCAGGTAGGGCCCGAGGACGTCCGGGTGGACGGCGGCGTCCTCCCAGTTGGGCCAGCCGCCGTGGCCGCCCAGCCCGACGGGCATGCGGGCGGTGCCCGCGGAGTGGCGCCGGATCTCCCACACGGCGCTCTCGTCCGCCGGGTCGTCGTAGAACTTGCAGCTCGGGCCGTGCGGGCGCGACCGTACGGCCCGGACCAGCCGCGCGGCCCGCGCGTCGGCCTCGCGCTGGGTCTCGCCGCCGAACTCCATGAGTAGCCACGCCCGGCCGGGCGGCAGCAGGTCCTCACCGCCGAGGCGGAAGCCCTTGGCGCGGAGGTTGGTCACGACGTGGCGGCTGGTGAACTCCAGCCCGATGGCCCCGAACCGCAGCAGCCAGGGCACGTCGTCGCCGGAGGAGGGGATGTCGGGGTAGCCGAGCACGACGAGCGCGCGGCGGGGCGGCAGCCGCACCAGCCGGCAGGTCGCGTCGAGGGTCAGCGCCAGCGTGCCCTCCGAGCCCACGAGCGACCGCGCGACGTGGAAGCCGTTCTCGGGGAGCAGCGCGTCGAGGTTGTAGCCGGACACCCGGCGGGGGATGTCGGGCAGGCCCCGGCGGATCGCGTCGGCGTAGGTGTCGCGGATGTGGCGCAGCCCGGCGTAGATCGCGCCGCGCCGCCCGCCGGCCGCGATGACGCACTCCAGCTCGTCCTCGCCGGTCGCGCCGACCCGCATGCGGGTGCCGTCGTAGGTGACGATCTCGAGTTCGTCGATGTTGTCGACGGTCTTGCCCGCCGTCACCGAGTGGGTGCCGCAGGAGTTGTTGCCGACCATGCCGCCGATCGTCGCGTGGTCGTGGGTGGCGGGATCCGGGCCGAAGGTCAGGCCGTACGGCGCCGCGGCGTCCCTGAGCTGGTCGCAGATGACGCCGGGCTGCACCCGCGCGGTGCCGCGCATGGGGGTGAGCTCGGCGATGCGGTCCATGTGGCGGGTGAAGTCGAACACCACGGCCCCGTTGACGGCCTGCCCGGTCAGCGAGGTGCCGCAGCCGCGGGCGAGCACGGGCGCGCCGAAGCGGCGGCACACCTCCAGCGCGGCCTCGACGTCGGCGGCGTCCCTGGGCGCCACCACGCCGACCGGCACCTGCCGGTAGACGGACGCGTCGTAGGCGTACATGGCCCGGTCTCCGCCGCCGAACCTGACCTCGCCCGCGACGGCCTCGCCGAGCCGGTCGCGCAGTTCCCCGGCGTACGGAGGCAGCGGCGGGTTCCTGGCCTCTCCCGTCCCCGGCCGCGCGCGGGGCGGCGCCGACGGCTCCGGTCTCGGGAAGACACGGGTCATGTCCGCCTCCTCGCGGATCGTCGGCGCGGCCGACGTGTGATGCCTGGCGGCGGCTTTTGCGGCGGCCTCTCGCGCGACCCTTCCCGCCGGGCGCGGACAGGACCGCGGGGGCGGGTAAAAGCGCGGCGGGGATTCGCCCATGCGGGCCGCGCGATATGCGGGTCTGCTGCGCACAAAGCCGCCGTGACCTGCGGCGTCGTTTACGCATACAGGGGGCGGGAAGGGCTCGTCGCGCGAGCCGTTCGGATGCCGTGAGTCGTTCGGATGCCGTGAGTCGTTCGATGCCGGAGTCGATCATGAACGTTCAGAGCAACGCGGTGAAGAGCGCGGGCGACAAACTGGCGTCGGCGATCGGCAGCGTGGCGGGTGCCGTGGCCGACCCGAAGGGCGGCGTGAAACAGCTGAAGTCCGCGATGTCGTCCCCGAAGCGGCTCGCCGTCGCCGCCGGCCTCGCCGCCGCGTACGCCCTCGGCTGGCGCTGCGGCCGCCGAAGCGCGACACGGTGAGGGTCGCGGGCGCCGGGGCACCCGTACGGCTGATCTCAATCGGAGGCGGACATGACCGAGATCGTGGGTGAGAGCCTGGCCCGGCGGCTGGTGGAGTGGGGGGTCGACACGATCTTCGGGCTCCCGGGTGACGGGATCAACGGCCTGATGGAGGGCTTCCGCCGGCACCAGGACAAGCTGCGGTTCATCCTGGTGCACCACGAGGAGGCGGCCGCGTTCATGGCGACCGGCTACGCGAAGGCGACCGGCCGTCTCGGCGTGTGCGCCGCGACCTCCGGGCCTGGCGCCATCCACCTGCTGAACGGCCTGTACGACGCCAAGCTCGACCACGTGCCCGTGCTGGCCCTGACCGGCATGCAGGAGACGTCGGTGCTGGGGACCCACTACCAGCAGGAGGTCCACCTCGACCGCCTGTACGCGGACCTGGCCGCCTACAACCTGATGGTCACCAACCCGCAGCAGATGCCCGGCGTGGTGGACCTCGCCGTGCGCAACGCGTTGATCAAGCGGACGGTGTCGCACCTGACCTTCCCCAACGACATCCAGGTGGCGCCCGCGAGCGAGGACCCGTACCGGCACGTGGGGCCGGGCACCCCGCCCGCCAGCCTGCCGACCTGCTCCCGCCTGCCCCTGCGGCCGGTGGAGGAGGACCTGGCCAAGGCGGCCGAGGTGCTGCGGCAGGGCGAGCGGATCGCCATGCTCGTCGGCGTCGGCGCCCGGCACGCCCGCGAGGAGGTGCTGGCGGTCGCCGACAGGCTGGCCAGCCCGATCGTGAAGACCCTCCCTGGGAAGTTCGTGGTGCCCGACGACCACCCGCTCACCACCGGCGGGCTCGGCCTGCTCGGCACCGCGCCGAGCGAGGATCTCATGGAGGAGTGCGACACGCTGTTCATGGTCGGCACGTCCTTCCCCTATGGGAAGTACCTGCCGCCCGACGGGCAGGCCAGGGTGGTGCAGATCGACGCCGACCCCACCCTGCTCGGCATCCGCCGGCCCACCGAGGCCCCGATCGCCGCCGACGCCAGGCTCGCCCTCCAGGCGCTGCTGCCCATGCTCGAACCGGCGAAGGACCGGTCGTTCCTGGAGAAGTACCAGCGCAGGATGGACACCTGGCGGGAGGACATGAAGGCGCTGCAGGACGCCTCACGCGACCCCATCGCGCCGCAGTACCTCATGAGCTGCGTCGACGAGGCGGCCTCCGACGACGCCATCCTGACCTGCGACTCCGGGACCATCGCGACGTGGGCGGCGCGGCACTGGACGATCCGCGCAGGGCGGGAGTTCTACCTGTCCGGCAACCTCGCCACGATGGCCCCCGGCCTGCCGTACGCCGTCGGGATGCAGCACGCCTTCCCCGGCCGCCAGGTGATCGCCTTCGTGGGCGACGGGGGATTCGCCATGCTCATGGCCGACTTCCTCACCGCCGTACGGCACGACCTGCCCATCAAGGTCGTGGTCAACAACAACAACAGCTACGGGCAGATCCTGTGGGAGCAGATCATCCTCGGCTACCCCGAGTACGCCGTGCGGCACCGGCAGCCCGAGGCCGACTTCTCCGCCTGGGCCCGCGCCTGCGGGGCGTACGGCGCGAAGATCAAGGATCCGAAGGACCTGCAGGGCGCGATCCACGACGCCCTGGCGCACGACGGGCCGGCCCTGGTGGACTGCGACGTCAATCCCAACGAGCCGCCGATGCCGGGCAAGGTCAAGTACGAGCAGGCCAAGCACTTCACCGAGGCGTTCCTGCGCGGCCAGCCGCACAAGGCGGGCGTCCTCGCCACGGTCGCCCGCGACAAGATCAACGAACTGCTCTCGTAGGCCGCCCGGGGCCAGGCCTGTAACCCGGGCGGGCACAATCGTTCAAGACCGCCACCGCGCCATGGGTTACAACGGTCCCCGGCGTGCCGCCACAGCGGCGCGGGGACGTGCGCGGGGAGGCGAACGGATGGACGTGGGCTTCGTCGGTCTCGGGATCATGGGGCAGCCCATGGCGCTCAACCTGGTCCGCGCGGGGACCCCCCTCGTGGTGTGGAACCGTACGGCCTCCAGGAGCGAGCCGCTGCGCGCCGCGGGCGCGCGGGTGGCAGGCGGCGCGGCCGAGGTGTTCCGGTGGGCGCGGGTGGTAATCCTCATGCTGGCCGACGAGGCCGCGATCGACGCGGTGCTGGAGCGCGGCACCCCCGCCTTCGCCCGCGACGTCGCGGACCGCGTCGTGGTCCACATGGGCACGACCTCCCCCGTCTACTCAGCCGGGCTGGAGGCCGACGTGCTCGCCGCCGGGGGCCGCTACGTCGAGGCGCCGATCTCCGGCTCCCGCGTGCCCGCCGAGCAGGGGCGGCTGGTGGCGATGCTGGCCGGCCGTCCGGATGCCGTGGAGGAGGTCCGCCCGCTGCTCGAGCCGATGTGCGCCAAGACGGTGGTGTGCGGGCCCGCGCCCAGGGGGCTGCTGATGAAGCTCGCGGTCAACATCTTCCTGATCACCACGGTCACCGGTCTCGCGGAGTCGCTGCACTTCGGCGAGCGCCAGGGCCTCGATGTCGGGCTGCTCGTGGACGTGCTCAACTCGGGCCAGATGGCGAGCGACGTGTCGCGGGTGAAGACGGTCAAGCTGGCCGGGCGCGACTTCGCCGCCCAGGCCGCCATCGCCGACGTGCTGAAGAACAACCGGCTCATCGCCGAGGCGGCGCGGCGGGCCGGCATCGCCTCGCCGCTGCTGGACGTCTGCCACGCCCTGTTCGGCGAGACCCTCGCGCTGGGCCACGCCGACCTGGACATGGCCGCCGTCGTCCACGCGATCGAGGCCAGGACGCATGGGCTGTAGCCGAGCCGCGGCGGGTCACGCGAGCGCCGCGGTCCACCGGGCGGGCGTGAGGCCGTAGGCCCGTTTGAACATGCGCGACATGTGCGCCTGGTCGGCGAAGCCGGCGAGCTGGGCCGCCTCGGCCGGCGGCACGCCGCCGCGCAGCAGCCGGCGGGCCAGGTCGAGTTGCCGCATCGTGCGGAAGCGGGTCGGGCTGGTGCCGAACGCGACGCGGAACTGGCGCGCGACCGTCCACCGGTCCAGGCCCGAGACCTGCTCGAACTCCGCGAGCGTGTGCCGCACCGTCGGGTCGCCGGCGATCAGGTCGCGCACGCGGGCCAGCGCCTCCAGCGCCAGCGGAGCCCGCCCGCCCGGCCGCAGAGAGCTCCCTGCGGAGGGGTTCCGCGTGGCGGAGTGCCGCACGAGCGTCCGGACCACCCGCAGCGTGAGCGTCAGCCGTTCGACCTCGTCCAGCGGCTCGTCGATGTCCCGCAGCCACGCGGCGAGCGCGGGGTCGGCCTCGCGCCGCCCGATCACCGGGTCGGCGACGAACGGCAGGGGCGCCCCGCCCAGCGCCTCCTGGACGAGGTAGGGGTCGAGGTAGATGATCCGGTAGCCGAACCCCTCGTCGGTGCCCGCCACGCCGTCGTGCGGCTCGTCGGGGTGCAGGACGTGCCACTCCCCCGGCAGGCAGTGCCGCGACTCACCGCGGTAGCGGAACGTCTGCACGCCCCGCAGCGTCATCCCGATCGCGTACGTGTCATGGCGGTGCGTGGCGAACCCCTCGCCGACGAGCGACGCCTCCAGCCGCTCGATGCCCGCCGCGCCGGAGCCGAACCGCAGCCGGTGGCCGGGCATGGTCCCGCCGTCCGGCAGATGCCGGCGCAGACCCGCACCGCCGTCCGGTGACTCGTGCCGCACGCGCCGAGACTACCGGCGTTCGCGGCCGCCGTCAGGACCACCGGCCGCCCTGACCACGGCCGAGCGGGCACCCCGGCACGGCGAGGTGGTCACCGCCGGGCGACTAAACCCACGGGCTTGATTGTCACACCTGCATGAGGTCGTTCCAACGAGCGAGCGCGTGGCTGAGCCGCGTTCGTCATCGGCCTGCCCACGCTGGGCTTGGTCGCGGTGATCGTCGCGTTACGGGGGCGGCCATGGGTGGCCGCGTGACGCCGGCCCGGCGACTCACGCTCTGATCGTCTTCGTCGCGCAGTGCGCCGCCGGGCCCTCACGTCCCTTGGTGACGCAGACCCGAAGGTCGACCCGGGTGATCCTGCCGCGCGACTCGAAGAGGAAGCCCACGTACCGGCCGCCCGAGGACGAGCACAACCCCCGGGACGGCGACCGCTCCATGTCGCCCTTGCGGTAGTGGAACACGGCCTGAACGGAGGCGCAGTGGCCCCGGTGCGGGTCGCTGTCGTACAGCCTGCCGTAGATCTGGAAGTACCGCTCCCCGAAACCGGTCGTCCACACCCGGGCCTCGGCTCGCCCCGTGTGCGCGGGCGACGAGGTGATCGTCCCCCGGCTGACGTCCGCCCCTTTGACCGCGCCGGCGACCGCGCCGGCCGCCGTCGCGGGCAGGCCCGCCACCAGCGCACCGGCCAGCACCGCTCCCCAGGCCATCGCACACATCGGTTCTCCTCTCCTTCCCCTCGTGACTACGGCAGGCCGCTTGGATCCGTCTTGCATCCCACTGCCGCCGCAGGCCGGGCTGCCCGCGACGGTCTTGGCCGCGCGCGGCGCGAGGGACTAGGTTCGCGCCGTGCCCACCGCCGATCACCTCTCCCCCGGCGTCCGCGTCTACGCCGTCTGCTCGGAGGTCCCGCCCGACGTCGTCGGCGGGCTGGGCCGGTACGCCGAGCGGATCATGGACGCCCTCCGCGACGGCGGCACGCCGGTCGTGGTCTTCGGCGCCACGGCCCGCCGGGGCCGGGCTCCCCGGACGGAACGCCGGGGTGACGTCACGCTGCACCGCCTGCCCACCCCCGGTTACGGCCCGCGCGAAGGCTCGATCCTCCCGCCGGGCGTATGGCGGCTCCTCAGGGTCGCCGGGCTGCTCGCGTTCAACGTGCGGGCGGCCGTACGGGTCCTGCGAGCCGAGGCGGGACGGACCGGGGCGGTCGTCGCCGTGCACGACTGGATGGGCTGCGTGGCCGGGATCCTGTGCCGCGTGCTGGGACGACTGCCGGTGGTGTTCCACGTGCACACCCGCGAGCTGAACGCCCGCACGGGTGATCCGGGTGCGCCGCGCCGGTCGGCGTTCGCCGTCCTCCTCGACCTTCTGGAGACCGCCCAGGCGAGGAGGGCGCGCCTGATCCTCGTGCCGAGCGTCCGCATGCGCGACGACCTCGCCGCCCGCGGCTGGCCGGCGGACCGGATGGCCGTCGTGCCGCACGGCTTCGAGGAGCCCGGCCTGCTGCGGCTGGCCGGAATGCCCGGCGACGAGCGCGACCGGGTCCGCGCGGAGGTGCGGCGGCGCTACCTGCCCGACGGACAGGGCAGGCTCGTCGTGTTCGCCGGGCGGCCGTCGCCGCACAAGGGGGTCCACACGCTGATCCGGGCGGTGCCGCCGGTCGTCGCCGAGCACGGTGACACGCGGTTCGTGCTCGTCGGCGCCCAGGCGCCGCAGACCGACGACGCCGCTGTGGTGGCCCGCCTGATCGAGCGGACGCGGACCTCCGGGCACGTGGTCGCCGGAAACCGCTTCCTCGCCCCCGCCGAGGTGTTCGCGCACTTCCTGGCCGCCGACGTCTGCGTCTTCCCTTCGGTGTACGAGCCGTTCGGCCTGGTCGCCGTCGAGGCGATGGCGCTCGCCCGCCCGGTGGTCGTCGGGCCCGGCTACTCGCCGGAGGTCGTCGGCGACGGCGCCGTCCGCTGCGTACGCGACGACCCCGGCGAGCTGGCCGGGGCCCTGCTGCGCCTCCTCGGCGACCCCGAGGAGGCGGACCGTCTCGCCCAGCGGGGGGCCGCGTACGTGCGGGAGCGCTACAGCTGGGCGCGCACCGCCCGGCGCACCCTGGCGGCGTACGCCGGCGCGGCGTGGACCGATCAGAAGGCGTCGTGGGTGCGCCGCCGCGGGTCCGCGCCGGTCAAGTGATCGACGGCGGTCAGGACCCCGCCACTTGACCTTCGACGCCTTACGGTGGTCAGCCGATGCGGAGCGGAAGCGTGCGCGGTCCCCGCACCTGGCCGGGGGCCCAGGTAACCCCCGAGGGATCGGCGATGCCGAACACGGGGACCCGCTCCAGCCAGACCTCAAGGGCGACCCGGAGCTCCATGCGGGCCAGGTGGGAACCGACGCAGCGGTGGATGCCGAGCCCGAACGCCGCGTGCCGGTTGATCTCGCGGTCGATGATCACCTCGTCGGCCCGGTCGAACTGCGCGGGGTCGCGGTTGGCGGCCGGGAACGACAGCAGGACCCAGTCGTCGGCCTTCATGTCGACGCCGCGCCAGTGCATGTCCTCCTTGACCAGCCGCGCCATCGTGACCGGCGCGTACGCCCGGAGGAACTCCTCCATCGCGGTCGGCAGCAGCTCCGGCTCGGCGACCAGGCGCTCGCGGTCGGCCGGGGTCTTCGCCAGGTGCCACAGCGAGGCGCCGATCGCGCTCCACGTCGTGTCGATCCCGGCGATGAGCAGCAGGGCCATCGTGCCGGCCACGTGCGAGGGGTCGAGCTTGCGGCCGTACAGCTCCGCGTCGATCAGGTAGGTGGTGAGGTCGTCGCGCGGATTGGCGACGTGGTCGCGGATCTGCTCCAGGAGGTAGTCGAACAGCTCCCCCATGTTCGCGACCCGCTGCTCCGGCGGCAGGTTGACGCCTTCGAGCGCGTGCTCGACGAACTCCCGGAACCTGGGCCCGTCCTCCGGCGGGAAGCCCAGCATGTCGGCGATGACCCGCATCGGGATGTGCTGCGCGTAGTCACGGGCGGCGTCGACGACCTCCGCGCCCTCGAACCCGTCGATCAGCGAGTGGCAGAACGCCCGCGCCGCCTCCTCCCGCCTGGCCACCTCCTTCTTGGTGAACGCCGGGAGCAGCAGCTTGCGCGCGTCGTGATGGAACGGCGGGTCGGAGGAGATCGGCGGCACGGCTCCCACCGGCGCGAGATCCCGGGGAGGCCGGTAGTTGCTCATGATGATCGCCCGGGAGGAGAAGCGCTCGGTGTCGTAGGCGACCGCCGCGACGTCCTCGTACCGCGTCGGCAGCCACCCGCCGCCAAACCTCCCGGTGTGCGCGACCGGGCAGCGCTCCCGCAGGTCGTCCTGGATGGGGTACGGATCGGCGGCCCACTCGGGCTCCAGGTGGGAGAAGTCGGTCGTCCAGTCGGAGACCGGGCCGGTGATGATCTCGTTGCGCGTGCCGAGGGGCTCTCCCTGCGGCTCGCGGAAGTCGCGGACGAAGCGGTCGTCTAAGGCCATGTCAGGCCTCCTCTACGAGGACGACGGCCTTCTCCGGGCAGTTGGAGGCCGCGACCCGCGCCGCGCGCTCGCCGCCCGGCGGCACGACGCCGTCGCCGGCGACCTGACCGTAGCCCTCGTCGTCCTCGGTGAACAGGCCGGGCGACAGGTCGTAACAGCGGCCGTGTCCCTGGCAGCGCTCGGGATCGATCTGCACTTTCACTGGTGCTCCCCTTTTTTCGGTGGCGTCCGCGGAGTGGGGTCGGTCGGGGCGATGGCGGTGACGAGGCGGGTGAGCAGGGCGCTCCACTCCTCGTCGCCGACCGCGTGCAGGTCCGGCGTGAGGAGCGCGCTGCCCATCGCGAGCAGGAGGCAGAAATGGGCGACGGCGCCGGGCGAGAGCGCCGGATCGATCTCGCCGTGGTGCTGGGCGGCGCGGACGAGCCCGGCGAGCCAGTCGGCCCGCTCGCCGACGTAGTCGTGCATCGGGCGGGCCACGTCCTCGTCGCGGCGGGCCGCGACCAGCGCTTCGACGATCAGGGAGCCGCGGGCGTCGGGACGGCGCGGGAGCCGGCGGCCCACGGCGACGAGCAGGTCCGCGACCGGCCTGTCGGGGTCGGCGGCCAGCAGGTCGGCCAGCAGCCGCGGCCCATGGGCGCGCAGCGCGGCCACGATCAGCTCGGCCTTCGAGCCGAAGTGCGCGTACAGGGCGCCGTTGCTCACCCCGGCCGCCGCGGCGATGTCGGCCACGCGTGTGCCGTCGTACCCACGCCGGGCGAACACGTCGACGGCCGCGCGCAGCAGCCGCTCTCGCGTCTCGGCGGCGGTGACACCCGCGATCCGGCCCACGACGGAATTAAATGGTCGTTCATTTGATTACGTCAAGACCGCGCCCACCCCGCCACGCCCAATGGCGGCGCCGAACGTAGGTCGATGTGACGAGCACCGGGTAAAAGCCGCAAACTGGCAGCATGTGGAACAAATTGGGCATGGTTCGGCATCGCGACTGGTTCGTGGACGCGGCGCTCGCCGCGGCCGTCATCGCGTTCACCATCCCCACCACGCTCATCGGCTACAGCTTCTCTCTCTGGGGCAACGCACCGGAGTGGCTCGAGATCGCCATAGGAGCGATCACTGCCGCGTGCATGCTGGTGCGGCGCCGCACCCCCTGGCCCGCGATCGTCTCCTCGGCGGCCTGCGCCTGCGTCACCGGGCAGGTCGTGCCCATGATCCTCGCCGTCTTCTCCATGACGGCCGAGCACCGGGTGCGCCGGTGGCAGTACGTCGCCCTGGCCCTGACGGGCGTCTACTTCGCCGCCGACTTCGCGAACCCCCACCTCGACTACTCGGTCTACCTCAACATCGTGCGCGCGCTGACCCTCATCTATCTGCCCGCGGTGGTCGGCACCTGGGTGTACGCCTACCGGCGGCTCATCCGGGATCTGCGTCTCGGCGTACGCGAACGCGAGGAGATCGCCGCCTCGGAGGAACGCCGCAAGATCGCGAGAGAGATGCACGACACCGTCACCCACGCGGTCACCGCCATGGTGCTCAACGCGGGCATGGCCCGTGACACCACCGAACCGGGCGAGATCCGGGAGCTGACGGCGACCATCGAGGACAAGGGCGTCCAGGCGCTCGGCGAACTGCGGCAGTTGCTCACCGTGCTCCGCCGCGAGGACGGGGACCTCGCCGAGGGCACCGAGGCGATCACCCGGCTGGTCGGCGAGGCGCAGGCGAGCGGGCTCAAGGTCGATCTTCACCTCGACGCGCCCCCGGGGGCGCTGCCGAGACAGGTCTCGCACGCGTGCTACCGCCTGGTGCAGGAGGGGCTCAGCAACGTGCGCAAGCACGCGCCTGACTCCCGCGTGCAGGTCACCTGCGAGGTCAGCGGCGACCAGGTGGCCGTCTCCGTGGTCGACACGCCGGACCGCGCCGGCCCCGGCGGGAAGACGGTCAGGGCCGCGCCCTCCCTCGGCGGCGGGTACGGCCTGGCCGGCATCCGGGAGCGCGTCTGCCTCGCGCAGGGCCGGTTCTTCTCCGGGCCGACCCCCGAGGGCGGCTTCGTGCTCTCCGCCCGGCTCCCCCTCCGGTAGCCGCACGAATGAGGCGGTTTTCTCCCCATCCGGCAGGGGTACGCCCTCTCACACCGATACAGCGCGGGCACGCGGGCCCGGAACGCATCGGCGCCGGGCCGCCGTCGCGGAAAGCGGGGCGCGGCGCGCCCCTTCGCACGCGTCTGCCGTAACGATCGCGTTTGAGAGTAGCCATGAAAGCCGTGGTCTACGAAGGCCCTCGACAGCTCAAAGTCACCACCGTTCCGGACGCCCGGATCGAACGGCACACCGACGTGCTCGTCCGCGTCACCACGTCCAACATCTGCGGGTCCGACCTTCACATGTACGAGGGCCGGACCAGCTTCGCGCGGGGCCGGGTCCTCGGTCACGAGAACCTCGGCGAGGTCGTCGAGGTCGGGGACGCCGTCGACCAGGTCAAGGTCGGCGACATGGTGTGCCTGCCGTTCAACATCTCGTGCGGCTTCTGCGCCAACTGCGAGAAGGGCCTGACCGCCTTCTGCCTCACCACCAACCCCGTACCGGGTCTGGCCGGAGCAGCATACGGCTACGCCGACATGGGCCCCTACAACGGCGGCCAGGCCGAGTTGCTACGCGTGCCGTACGGGGACTTCAACTGCCTCGTCCTGCCGGAGGACGCGCGGGAGAGGCAGTCCGACTACGTCATGCTCGCCGACGTGTGGCCCACCGGCTGGCACGCGACCATGCTCGCCTGCGTGCAGCCGGGCGACACCGTCGTGATCTACGGCGCGGGCCCGGTCGGGCTGATGGCCGCCTACTCCGCCCTGCTCAGGAACGCGAGCGGCGTGATGGTCATCGACCACCATCCGGACCGGCTGGCCAAGGCCGAGGAGATCGGCGCGATCCCGATCGACGACTCCCGGTCCTCCCCGGTCGAGCAGGTCCTGGAGCTCACTCAGGGGATCGGCGCCGACCGGGGCTGCGAATGCGTGGGCTTCCAGGCGCACGACCCGGAGGGCACGGAGCGTCCCAACATGACGCTGAACAACCTGGTCAAGTCGGTGAAGTTCACCGGGAACATCGCCGTCGTCGGCCTCTTCCTCCCTCGCGACCCCGGCGGCGGGAACGCCCTCTACAAGCGGGGAGAGGTGGCCATCGACTACGGGACCTTCTGGTACAAGGGCCAGACGATGAGCACCGGCCAGTGCAACGTCAAGAACTACAACCGCCAGCTGTGCGCCCTCATCCACGAGGGCGGCGCACGGCCGTCCTGGATCGTCTCGCACGAGCTGGACCTCGACGACGCGCCCGAGGCGTACGCGCACTTCGACGCGCGGGAGGAGGGCTGGACCAAGGTGGTCCTGCACCCGAACAAGGCCGGCTGACCGCGCGGCCGTCCCCACCCTGATCGCGACGAGCCGGGCCGATGATCGGCCGAGGCGGGCGGACCATACTCTTGGGGAGGAAAGCCGCGCCTCGGAGGCGCCCGGCGCGACCAGGAAGGGACAGGCGCGTGCTCACCGTCTGTGTGGCCCCGGCGGACCCGCCGCTGATCGTCGAATCGATCCGCGCCGCCGGCGGTGAGGTCGTCGGCGATCCCCGCCGGGCGGAGGCGCTGGTCTGGACGGACTCGCGGCCGGAGGGCGTGCGGGAGTACCTGACGCCGAGCGTGCGCTGGGTCCAGCTGCCCGCCGCGGGCGTCGAACGCTGGACGCGGGAGGGGCTCGTCGACTCCACCCGCGTGTGGTGCTCGGCTGCGGGGGCCTACGCCCCGCAGGTCGCCGAGCACGCCCTCGCCCTGCTGCTGGCCGGGGTGCACCGGCTGCCCGCCGCCGCCCGGCGCCGTACGTGGCGGCGGGACCAGCCCGGCACGCTGCGCGGAAGCACGGTGGCCGTCGTCGGCGCGGGCGGGATCGGCAGGGCGGTCGTCCCCGGGCTGCGCGCCCTCGGCGCGGACGTCCTCGCGGTCAACCGCTCGGGCGAGCCCGTCGAGGGCGCGGCCGAGACCGTGCCGTTCGAGAGCCTGCCCGCCGTCTGGCCGCGGGCCGATCACGTCATCCTGGCCGCGCCGGCGACCCCGGAGACGTACCGGATGGTCGGGCGGGACGAACTACGCGCCCTGGGCCCGCACGCGTGGCTGGTCAACGTGGCCCGGGGTGAGCTCGTCGACACCGACGCCCTGCTCGCCGCGCTGCGCGCCGGCGAGATCGGCGGCGCCGCCCTCGACGTCACCGACCCCGAGCCGCTGCCGGACGGGCACGGCCTGTGGGCCGAGCCGAACGTGCTGATCACGTCGCACAGCGCCAACCCGCAGGCCCGCCTCACCGAGAGCCTCGCCGAACGAGTGCGCGAGAACGTCGCCCGCTATATGCGGGGGGAACCGCTCCTGGGCCGCATCGATCCGGCGCGGGGCTACTGAGGTATTTCGACCGGGCGGGACAGGCCGGAGTTGATCACCGCGGAGATCGACGCCGAGGAGGCCGAATATCGGGCACGGGAGGCCGCCAACCAGAAGGTGTGCCACCGCTCCCGGCACGCCCTTGAAAGCTGCTGATCATGGCTTTCCCGGCCAGGGCGACCGCGTGGTCGAGCCCGCCGCCCACAGCGACCCGGGTGACGCGGTCCTTGCGGCTCGGGCGGGCGCGCCGCGGGCTGGACGGGGGTCGCTCCGCCGCGCTCGTCGGCGGCGTCTATCGTCTCCGCATGAAGGTCTGTTCCATCGCCGCTCCGGCCACGGCCGAGGAGGCGGAGGCGATCCAGGACGCCCTGCGGCCCCGGCTGGACCTGACCGGCCCCGGTCCCCGTGACCCCGCCCTGGTCGCGGGGGTGGACGTGGCCTATGCCGACGACCTGCTGGCCGCCGCGGTCGTGGTGCTCGACGGGACGAGCCTGGACGTGGTCGAGCAGGTGACGGTGCCGGGGCGGCCCGCCTTCGACTACGTGCCCGGCCTGCTCGCCTTCCGCGAACTGCCCAGCCTCGTCGAGGCGCTGGAGCGGCTCACCGTCACACCCGACCTGATCGTCTGCGACGGGTACGGCCTGGCGCACCCACGGCGGTTCGGCCTCGCCTGCCACCTCGGGGTGCTCACCGGCCTGCCCACGATCGGCGTCGGCAAGACGGCCTTCGTCGGCTCCTTCGAGCCGCCCGGCCGTGAGCGCGGCTCGTGGAGCGACCTGCTCCTGGACGGCCAGGTGGTCGGCCGGGTGCTGCGCACGCAGGACGGGGTCAAGCCGGTCTTCGTCTCCGTCGGCCACCGCGTCGACCTGGAGACCGCCTGCCACGACGTGCTCGCCCTGACCCCGCGTCACCGGCTCCCCGAGACGACGCGGGCCGCCGACCACCTGTCCCGCGCGGCGCTGAGGGCCGCCCGAGCCGCCGCCCTCTGACGACGGCCCGCCGTATGCGTCGCCGGGAACCGCGGACGCGGGCCAGGATGAGGCCATGCGAAAGGTGGCGGATTTCTGGTTCGACCCGTCGTGTCCGTACACGTGGGTCACCTCGCGATGGATGGCCGAGGTGGAGAAGGTGCGGCCGGTCGAGGTGCGCTGGCGCGTGATGAGCCTGTCGGTGCTGAACGAGGGCCGCGAGGACGATCCGGAGGGCGACCCGGGCGGATACCTGTGGCGGCCCGTACGCGTCTGCGCCGCGGTCGAGCAGCGGTACGGCAGGCGGGCGCTCGGCGCGTTCTACACGGCCATGGGCCGGCGATTCCACGAACGGGCCGAGTGGGACGCGATCCCGGCCGCGCTCGCCGACGCCGGCCTGCCCGCCGACCTCGCGGAGGCCGCCGAGTCCGGCGCGTACGACGAGGTGGTGCGCGCCTCACACGAGGAGGGCATCGGGCTGGTCGGGCGGCACGTCGGCACTCCCGTGATCGCCGCCGAGGACGCGGACGGCCGCCGGGTCGCGTTCTTCGGCCCGGTGATCTCCCGCGTGCCGCGCGGCGAGCAGGCCGGGCAGCTGTGGGACGGCGCCGTCCTCGTGGCCGGCACGCCCGGATTCCACGAGCTCAAGGGTCCACCCCACGAGGAGCCGCGATTCGACTGACCGCGAGGGCACCGTCCGGCAGACGGCGGAGCCGTGGCGGCGCGGCGCTCGTGCTCAGCGTGACCGGGAGGCGCCTCGGGCGTGATCAGGAGGCGCCTTCGGCGAGGTGGCGTTCCACGGAGGCGACCTTGGCGTCGAGCCTGCCCTGCCCGGCGCGGGCGTCGGCCTTGAGCACCAGGCTGACGCGGGAGCAGCGGGCCTCCACGGCGGCGACCGCGTCCTTGACGACGCCGAGCACCTCGTCCCATGTCTCCCCCTCGACGGTGGTGAACATGGCGTCGGTGCGGTTGGGCAGCCCGGACGCGCGGACCACGCGCACCGCCTCCGCCACCGCCTCGCCGACATCCTCACCGGCGCCGATCGGCGTGACGCTGAACGCGACGAGAACCGACATGAGACCTCCTCGAAGATCGCATCCCCCGGCCACGCTAACACCCGCCGCCAGGGGTCACGTTGGCAGGCGGCGGCGGGTCACGCGCGGGTGGCCCGCTCACCCGTCCTGTGGCGGGCGGCCGCACGGGCGTGCGCGTCCGTGAGGAGAGCACGCACCCGCGCGGCGGTGGCGTCGCCGGGGTTGAGCACGCAGATCCAGGACTGGGCGGCGTAGACGGGGTGCGGCAGGATCCGGTCCGGCACGCGGTAGTCCAGCGCCTCCTGGTGGTCGGCGTGCGCGGCCGGCGGATATCCGAGCAGTTCCTCGAACACGGCGCGGCCGACCCCGATGTTGACCCGGAAGACGCCGGAGCGGTTCAGGTCGGAGGCGGTGTCGAACCCCTCGTAATCCTTCACCACGATCGTGGCGAAGGGCATCTTCCGGTTGGCCGGCTCGTCGTCGGGGTCGTAGTAGAAGAAGGTGTCTCCCCACGCCGCCTGCGGGGCGCCGTTATCCTCCGCGGCGGTGAAGGCGACGACGCCCGGGAGGGCGGTCAGGAATTCGATGACGTCGTTCTCGGTCACACGAGGTCCTTTTCTCGCTGGATTTCCTCCTTCAAGTTTGTCATTCAAGTCTTATATGAGACTTTTCCGGGAGTTCCGCTGTTGAACCTTCGCCTACTCTCAACTCGCGGGTGAGACCCGCGCGCTCGGTCTCAGGTGCGGGGAGGCCGCACCACCGCGACGGGGCAGTGCGCGTGGTGCAGGACCGACCGGCTCACCGAGCCGAGCACCGCCGCGCCGACGGCGCCGCGCCCCCGCGACCCCACGACGAGCAAGTCGGCCTTCTCCCCGGCCTCGACCAGCGCGGCGACCGGGTGCGCGCAGACGGCCCGCATCTCGGCGGCGACGTCGGGATACCGGTCCCGGTGGGTACGCAGCGCGCCCGCCACGTAGTCCTCCTGGGCCTTGCGCACCTCGCCGACGTCATAGGTGATCTCGGGTGCGAAGGGGTGCGCCGGAAGCTGCCAGGCGTACAGGGCGAGCAGGCGGCAGTCGCGCAGCCGTGCCTCCTCGAACGCGTAGGTCAGGGCGGCGCCGGCCTCGGCGGAGCCGTCGACGCCGACGACGACCAGCCCGTGGGCCGCCGACACCCCGGGACGCACCACGACGACGGGGACGTCGACCTGACCGGCGACGTGCATGCTGACCGATCCGAGCAGCATGCCGGCGAACCCGCCGTGTCCCCTGCTGCCGATCACGATCTCCGCGGCGTTCCCGGCCTCCTGACGCAGCGCCCGGGACGGGTCGCCCTCGATCATGACGGTGGCGACGCGGACGGCCGGGTGGGTCTCCCGCACGGCCTGCTCGGCCTCCTCCAGGATCCGCCGGCCGGCCCGGTCGAGCTGGTCCTCGATCGGGATGGGATAGCGCGCGATCTCGTACGGCAGGCGGTCCACCGCGTGGACGATCCGCAGCGGCAGGCCCTTGCGCGCCGCGTCGCCCGCGGCCCACTCCACCGCGGCGGCCGCGGCGCGCGAGCCGTCGGTGCCCACGATGACGGGTTCGGTCATGGCTCCTCCTTCTGCTCCTGCCCCCCATCCGACCGCCTGTGCCTCGTCCGGGGCAGGGCCGCTGGTCCCGGCCCCGCGGGACCTTTCTCCTCCCCAGGGCGGGCCCGGATCCCCAGAGCGGACACGGATCCCAGGGCAGACACGGATCCCAGGGCGGACACGGAGCGGCCGGCTCGCGTACCGCTGAGGCCGCGAGCCGGCCGGAGGTCGGGAACAGACCGGAGGATCAGGAGCAGGTGAACCCGCTCGCCCCCGGCGAGGAGGGGCCGGACGCCTGGAAGCCGAAGCTCGCCGACGCGCCGGGCGCGAGGTTCCTTGCCCACGAGGGCGCCTTGGCCGTCCAGCGGGTGCCGCTGGAGGTCACGGTCGCGCTCCAGGCGTTGACGAGGCTCACGCCGGACGGCATGCCCCAGGTGACCGTCCAGTCCGGCCAGGCCGCGGTGCCGGTGTTCTTGACCGTGACGTTCGCCGTGAATCCGCCCTGCCACGAGCTGTCCACCTGGTAGGTCACCTGACAGGTCCCGGGGTTCGCCGACGGGGACGGGCTGGGGCTGGGCGACGCGGAGGGAGATACGGACGGGGACACGGAAGGAGACGCCGACGGCGAGGCGGAGGGCGAGACGGACGGGGAGGCGGACGGTGACGGCGACGGCGACCCGCTGGGCGTCGTCGTGGTGTAGCTCGCCTCCGTGTAGTCCGCGCCGCACTGCGATCCGCAGGACGCGGGCAGGGCGAAGCTGTAGACCCGGCCGCCGTTCACCAGTGCGTCGGACACGTCGCGCACCCGGATCTGGAACCGCGTCGCGCCCTGCGTGAGCCCGCCGATGATGTACGACTGGCCCATGTCGGAGTTCATCTGGGCCTGCTTCCAGGCGCCGTCGGCGTAGTACTCCACCCCGTGGATGCCGTTGGGCAGGTGGGAGACCGCGATGGCGGGCCACCACGCCTGCGCGCCCTTCAGGAACCCGATCCTGATGTCACCGCTGTAGCCGGGCGCCGGGACGAACGACCACGTCATGTGGCGGTTGTTCCAGTGGTTCGGGTACATGTCCCCGACCGGCGTCCCGTTCTTGGCGAACCTGTTGAGCGACGGCTTCGACAGGTCCAGGTGATACCGGTCGTCGCGGCACCAGCCGTTGGCGTCGCCGCAGCTGTCGGCGACGAGCATGGTAAGCGTCGCGCCGTTGTAGGCGTCGGAGACCCACGAGCCGTTGCGGCAGAACGCCTGGCCGGGCGCACCGTCGTTGACGCCGGTGCAGTAGTCGGAGACGGTCACCTTCACATACCGGCCGCAGTTGAGGCCGTTGTTCCACAGCCCGGCCTTGGACGCGTTCGCGCCGGTCAGCGGCCGGGGGTAGAAGGAGTAGTCGCCGGGCGTGTCGTACACGTTGAGCGCGACGAAGTCCTGCGAGTCCAGCTCCGACTGCGGCATGCCGCAGCCGCCGTACGGCGAGCCGAGGCCGTCGAAGTAGGTCGCGCTGCCGGTCACCGGCGCGGGCGGGTCGGCGACCGCGCCGGCCGGCGTCGCGGCGGGCCAGGCGGTGAGCAGCACCGCGGCAGCGGCGGCCGCCCAGATGCGGCGTCGGACGGAGGTTGCGCGGCCGGTCATCGGGCTCCCCTGCGGTCACGGTCGTGCTAGTGCCGCGACCGCCAAGGTTTGCCCGGACGGAGCGGTGTCCAGAGTGGTGCATCGCAAGGCGGAGGAGGAGCTCGTAGCGGAGCTACGAGCGACGACGACAACGAAGCGAGGTGCCGCTCTGGGCGACGCGACGGGGCAAAGATTGGCGGGAGGGGCACTAGAGGAACGCCGAGATCGTGACGGCGGGGCGGCGGCCCGGTCAAGGCGCCCTCGCGGACGATCACGGTGAGCTGGGCGATTCTCCGGTGAGGGCCTGTAACTTTCATCACCATGGCAAACCAGAGACGTGCATAAGCCGACTTTCGGGGCAGGGGGCACGAAAGCACGCAACAGCCCTGGGGAGCGGCCATATGACAGACCTCGCACGGGACATGCCGGTCGGTGTCGAAGAGGAGTTCCACGTCGTGGACCTGGGAACCCGGCAGCTCGTCCCACGCGCCGGTCTGCTCCTCCAGCAATTGCCGCCCGACGGGTTCACGCAGGAGTTGCAACGCTCGGTCGTGGAGGCCAACACCCGCCCGTGCACGCGTCTGGAGGACCTCTCCCGGGAGCTGGCCGGGCTGCGGGCCGACGCGGTCGCGGCGGCGGACGGCCTCGGCCTGGGCATCGTCGCCGCGGGGATGGTCCCGCTGGTCGACGCCGACACGATGAAGATCTCCCCCGATCCGCGCTACGAGCAGATGCTGGCCGACTACCAGGCGCTCGCCCGTGAGCAGCTCATCTGCGGCACCCAGGTGCACGCCGAGGTGCGCGACCGCGACCTCGCGGTGGCCGTCACCCACCGGCTGGGTCCCTGGCTGCCGCCGCTGCTGGCCCTGAGCTGCAGCTCGCCGTACTGGATGGGGACCGACACCGGCTACGCGAGCTTCCGGTCGATGGTGTGGCAGCGCTGGCCGACGGCCGGGCCGGCGGCGCGGTTCGAGTCGGCCCGGGAGTACGACGCGATGGTGGACGAGCTGGTGCGGTCGGGGGTCATCAGCGACCCCGGCATGCTCTACTTCGACGTCCGGCCGTCGGCGCACGTGCCCACCGTCGAGCTGCGGATCTGCGACGCCTGCCCGCGCGTGGACGACATCGTGCTGATCGCCGGGCTGTTCCGCGCCCTCGTCAGGCGGGAGCTGGACGCCCTCGCCGACGCGCCGCCTTCGGCGGCCGCGAAGTCCGTACGTACGGAGTTGGTGCGGGCCGCCTCCTGGCGGGCGGCGCGCTCGGGACTGGAGGACGAGCTGGTCGATCCCATCGAAGGCGTGCCGAGGCCGGCCCGTACGGTCGTCCGCCGGATGCTGGAGGGGCTCCGGCCGCAGCTGGAGGAGTCCGGCGACTGGGCGCTCGTCTCCTCGCTGGCGGACCGGGCGCTGGCGGACGGCGGATCGGCCGCGCGTCAGCGTGAGGCGTTCCGGCGCGGCGGCCGCCTCACCGATGTGGTGGACCTCCTGCTGGCCGAGACGAGATCCGGGGACCGGCGACTCGCGGCGGCCGGGAGGTAGGACATGTGCGGACTGACCGGCGAGATCCGGTTCGACGGGCGGCGCGCCGACATCGGCGCGGTGGGCAGGATGACCGACGCGATGCACGATCGCGGCCCGGACGGGTCGGGCCTGTGGTCGCAGGGCCCGGTCGCTCTCGGCCACCGGCGTTTGAAGATCATCGATCTGTCGGACAAGGCGGCCCAGCCGATGGCGGACCCCTCCCTCGGCCTGGCCGCGGTCTTCAACGGCTGCCTCTACAACTACCGTGAGCTGCGCGAGGAGCTGCGGGCCGAGGGATACCGCTTCTTCTCCGACTCCGACACCGAGGTCCTGGTCAAGGCGTTCCATCTCTGGGGAACGGACTGCGTGCGCCACTTCGCGGGGATGTTCGCCTTCGCCGTCTTCGAACGGGCGACGGGACGGCTGACGCTCGCCCGCGACCGGCTCGGCATCAAGCCGATGTACGTGTCCGGGGACGGGCGGCGGCTGCGCTTCGCCTCCACCCTGCCCGCGCTGCTGGCCGGGGGCGAGGTGCGCACCGACATCGACCCGGTCGCGCTGCACAACTACATGACCTTCCACTCGCTGGTGCCGGGCGAGCGCACCATCCTCACCGGCGTCCGCAAGCTGCCTCCGGCGACCGTACGCACGGTCGAGGCCGACGGGACCTCCCGCGACACGGTCTACTGGGACCCGCCCTTCACCCGCCTGCCGCGATACGCCGGGATGGACGCGCACGACTGGCGCGAGGCCGTGCTCGACCGGCTGCGCACCGCCGTCCGCAGGCGCATGGTCGCGGACGTGCCCGTGGGCGTGCTGCTGTCGGGCGGGCTCGACTCCAGCGTCATCGTGGCCCTGCTGGCCGAGGAGGGCCAGCGGGACCTGTCGACGTTCAGCATCGGATTCCCCCCGGCCGGCGGCGACGCGGGAGACGAGTTCCACTACTCCGACCTGGTCGCCGAGCGCTTCGGCACCGACCACCACCGCATTCTCGTCGAGGACTCCCGCCTGCTTTCCGGCCTGCCCGAGGCGGTGCGGGCCATGAGCGAGCCGATGGTCAGCCACGACTGCGTCGCCTTCCACCTGCTGTCGGGGGAGGTGGCCAGGCACGTCAGAGTCGTGCAGTCCGGGCAGGGCGCCGACGAGGTGTTCGCCGGATACCGCTGGTTCCCCCCGATGGCCGCCGTGCCACGCGAGGACGCGTTCGCGACGTACGCCCGGGAATTCTTCGACCGGCCGCACGAGGATCTGACCGGCATCGTCGCACCGGACCACCTGGCCGAGGATGACGTGAGCGCCGAGGTCGTCCGCCGCCACCTCGACCGGCCGGGCGCCGAGACCGCGCTCGACGCCGGGGTGCGCCTGGAGACCCGGCTGATGCTCGCCGACGACCCGGTCAAACGGGTGGACAACATGACGATGGCCCACGGCCTGGAGGCCCGCACGCCGTTCCTCGACCATGAGCTGGTCGAGCTGGCGGCGGCGTGCCCGCCGGAGCTGAAGCTCGCCGGGGGCGGCAAGGGCATCCTGAAGGAGGCCTCCCGGGCGCTGCTGCCGCGCGAGGTCGTCGACCGGCCGAAGGGCTACTTCCCGGTGCCCGCGATCCGGCACATCGACGGGCCGTTCCTCGACCTGGTGCGCGACGCGCTCACCGCGCCCGCCGCGCGCTCCCGCGGCCTGTTCGACAAGGCGTACGTCGAGGAGTTGCTGGAGAACCGGGAGGCCCACCGCACCACGACGGGGGTCAACATGCTGTGGCAGCTCGGACTGCTGGAGATGTGGCTGCAGGCCCAGGGAATCTGATGGCGGAGCACGTCCTCGGCGCTGCGTCCCCCGACGCCGGGTTCCTCGATGCCGTGTGCCTCCACGCCGGGTTCCTCGACGCCTGGGGCTGCTGGACGCCGACTCCGGCGCCGGACCGGCGCGCCGTCGCGTACGTCGGCGACAGGGACGGCACCCCGCGGGTCTGGGTCCAGCCGGTGGGGCCGGGCGGGCGGGCACGGGTCGTCGACACCGGGCCAGAGCCGGTCGCCGACGTGAGCTGGTCGCCGGCCGGGGACCGGCTGGCCGTGCTCGTGGCACCGGGCGGCGGCGAGCACACGCAGGTCTGGACGGTCCGCCCAGACGGCGGCGACCTGCGCCCGCTGGCCGCGCCCGAGGGCGGATCGGCGTGGTTCGTCGAGTGGACCGGCCGGGGCGACCTGCTCCTGGTGGCCGAGGCATCGGCGGCCGGGCCGGCTCGGGCCCTGCTGATCGACGCGGCCACCGGCAGCCGGGAGACGGTCGCCGCAGGGCCGCTGCTGCACCCGGAGTCGGTCAGCCGCGAGCACGCGAGGGTGCTGCTACGGCGCGGCCCCCGCGGAGTCCGGCGGATGTATGTCAAGGACCTCTCCCCGGGCGGCACGGACCTTTCAGGGGGTGACTCGGGCCTGTCCGGGGGCGTCGCCGAGCTGCCGCTGCTCGCGGACCTGCCCGGCTCGACCGAGCACGGCGTGCTCTCCCCCGACGGCGCAACCGCCTATCTGCTGACCGACGCGGGCCGGGACCGCGCCGCGCTGGTCGCCGTGCCGGTCCACGTCCCGATCCACGGGGGCCGGAAGGTCCTGCCGGCCGTGGTGGCCGAGCGCCCGGACGCCGAACTGGACCGCTTCGCGCTCAGCGTGGACGGCCGCCGCCTGGTGCTGGTGTGGAACGCGGCCGGACGCTCGGAACTGGAGGTGCTGGAGGCGGGCGACGGCACCGGCGGCGGTTCCGACGACGCCGGGGGCGCGGACACCGGAAGGGCCGCCACGGGTTCCGGTGGCGCGGCGGCGGGATTCGGTGCGGGGTTCGGTGCGGGGTTCGGCGGCGGCCCCGGGTGGGTGCGACGGGCGCTCCCCGCTCCGCCCGGTGAGGTGGTCTCCTCGATCAGGCTCTCATCGGATGGCCGGGTGGCCGTGCTCGCCGTCGAGGGGCCGGCCCAGCCGTCGCACGTCGTGCTGTGCGACCTGGACGCGGGCCGATATCTGCCGGTCGCCGGAACCGGCCGGCTCGCCGGGGCCGTGGACGCCGAACTCGTGCGCGTCCCGGCCCGCGACGGGCTGGAGCTCAGCGGGTGGCTCTACCGGCCGCCCGGCGTCCTGGGCCCGGCGCCGTACGCCGTCTTCCTGCACGGCGGGCCCGAGGACCAGGAGCGGCCGGCGTTCACCCCGCTGTACCAGTGCCTGGTGGCCGCCGGCATCGGCGTGTTCGCGCCGAACGTACGCGGCTCGGCCGGGTTCGGCCGGGCCTTCCGCGACGCCGACAACCACGCGCTGCGCTTCCGCGCCATCGACGACGTGGCCGACTGCGCCGCCCACCTGGTGCGGGCCGGGCTCGCCGACCCCGGCCGCCTCGCGTGCCTGGGCTGGTCGTACGGCGGCTACCTCACGCTGGCCGCGCTCGTCACGTATCCACGGCTCTTCCGCGCAGGAGTGGACGTGTGCGGGATGGCGGACTTCGCCACCTTCTACGAGCGCACGGAGCCGTGGATCGCGGCGGCCGCCGTGAGCGAGTACGGCCATCCGGAGGCCGACCGCGACCTGCTGCACGCCCTGTCGCCCCTGCACGCCTTCGACCGCCTGACGGCCCCCCTGCTCGTGGTGCACGGCGCGCGGGACACCAACGTCCCGGTGTACGAGGCCGAGCAGGTGGTCCGCGCGGCCCGGGCCCGGGGCGTGCCCTGCGAGCTGCTGCTGTTCGAGGACGAGGGGCACGAGATCCGGCGGCGGGCCAACCGGGTCAGGTTCGTGAGACGAGTGACCGATTGGCTCGGACGGCGCCTGACCGGCGTGTCCTCCGGGTGACTCCCGGCGGCGGCTCTCAGCGCGACTCGTGCAGCCGCGCCAGGTCGCTCTCCATCTTGGCGATGACCCGCTGGTACCCCTCCCAGCCGTACAGACGGAACAACTCGGACTTCATGCGGAGCGTCTCCTCCTGCACCGCCTCTGGACCCTGGCGGCGTATGGCGTCGAGCGCGAGACGCGCCTGCCGCTCTCGGTCGGGGGGTCCGGCGAGATCATCGCGTCTCATCTCAGGAGTAGGCATGGGGCTCTGCCCTCCGGGTCTGGACGAACGGTGCCTACACCTGACGCGCCTCGGCGGCGCTAGGTTGACGGCCGCGAGAAAAACTTCGGAACGAACGCGTACCCGTCAGTAAAGGTCACCTGTCCGCCCGCACCCCGTCAGGGCGCCTCGCCGCCGGGGACGTCGACCGCGATCTCGCCGCCCAGCCGGTGCCCTTCGCTGAGGACCAGGTTGTCACCGCTCCAGAACCTTCCGGGGTCGTACCAGTTCGGGCGGCGGCCGGCGGGCAGCAGGCCCATCGCCTCGTACGTCACGGCGACGACCTCCGCGCAGTAGGCCGTCTCCAGCGCACGGTCCAGCGCGCTGTCCCGAACGCCGTCCCGGGCGCCGTCCCGGGCGCCGTCCCGTGCTCCGCGCCGGAGCGAGGGCAGCCGCCCCCGCGCCCAGCGCCCGGCCAGGCGGGCCGTGGACGGGAACGGCGTTCCGTCCAGCCGCGCGATCGTCCGCAGGACGGCGTCCTCCATCTCCCTGGTGGCGGACGGCTCCAACTGCCGCAGCCAGGCGCGCTGGCCATACCTGGCCGCCCAGACGCAGACCGCCTCACGCATGTCGTGCAACTGGACGCCGCGCTGGTGCGTGCCCGACCACATGTCGGGCAGCGACCGGCCGAGTTCGGCGTGCCACATGAGCGGCGGCAGGTCCTCGATGACGACGGCCATGCCGACGTGGTTCACCGGGCTGTTGGTGGTGACTTGGATGGCGCGGTCCGGCACACTGCGTCCGCGGAACACCCAGAGGTCGCCTGTACGGGCTAGTTCGAGCGCTTTGTCGAGACTTATCCGCGTATGAGCCACGGCAGTAGCCTAGGCACATGCGCTGGTGGAAGATACTCGGTCTGGCGGCCTTCGCGGGTGTCGCGGCGACCGGTGTGGTGATCGCCCGGGCCGAGCGCCGGCGGCGAGCGTACACACCCGAGGAGATCCGGGAGCGCCTGCGGGCCCGGCACGCCGAGGCCCTCGCCACGGGCGAGGCTCCCCGCGGCACGGCCGCCCGATAGCTCCCCGCCACCCACGCGACAGGCCTGCGGCGAGAACCGCTCAGCCGCCGCGGTAGGCGTCGACGCCGAGCTTGACCGCGACCGCGAGGCCGCAGAGGGCCGCGGCGAGGCGCAGGGTCTCACCGGGCAGGCGGCGCGCGACCGCCGGGCCGAGCCAGCCGCCTACGAGGAACCCCACGGCCAGCGGGCCCACCGCCGCCCAATCGACCGGGCCGAAGACGGCGAACCCGACGGCCGCGACGGCGTTGGCGAGCGCCGCCACGACGTTCTTGACCGCGTTGACGCCCGCCGCCGGCCGGTCGAGCGCCGCCGCGAGCACGGCGAACATGATGATCCCGCCGGCGGCGCCGAAATAGCCCGTGTAGACGGCGACGCAGAAGACGCCCACGCGCAGCGCCAGGCCGCTCTCCCCGCCGAGGCCCACCTGCCCGGGGCGCGGCGGGCGCAGCAACAGCAGCAGCGAGGCGCCCGCGACCAGCCACGGGGCGACCATCTCGAACGTCCGCGACGGCGTGACCAGCAGCAGCCCCGCGCCGGTCGCGCCGCCCAGCGCGGCGGCGAATCCGAGGCGGCCGACGAGACGCCCCTGGCCCGCCAGTTCGGGCCGCGACCCCGCCGCCGCCCCCACACCGGTGAACAGCAGCGCGACGGTGTTGGTGACGTTCGCGGCCAGAGGCGGCAGGCCGAAGGCCAGCAGCGCGGGGTACGACACGATCGAGGCGAGGCTCACAACCGTGCTGACCACTCCGGCGACCAGGCCGACCCCTGCCAGCCCCAGCACGTCCACAAGCACAATGGCACCCAACCATACGGCATCCGGACGGCCGCGACCGGCCTGCTCCGCTCGCCCTTCTCGAGCCGGAGCGCCGCGTCGCCGAGGTGGCGGGGGCGCGTATCCGGACCGTCAGGACGCGGGAAAGCGCAGCACCCAGCGGCGCTGCCAGGGCGTCTCCACGGCCCGCGGATGGTATTCGGTTCTGGTCCAGGCGACGGCCCGGTCGGCGGGCAGGCCCGACAGGATGGCCAGGCACGCGATCACGGTGCCGGTGCGCCCGACTCCCCCGCCGCAGGCGACCTCGACCCGGCGGCCCGCGCGCGCGTGCGCGTGCAGCGCCCGGATGCGGCCGATCGCGTGCTCCCGGTCGCGGGGCAGGAGGAAATCCGGCCAGTCGATCCACTCGTGCGGCCATGTGAGGCCGTGGTCATGCTTGTGCCTGAGCCGCCGGCTACCCAGGTAGAGGCCGTGGTCGGGCAGGACGCCCGGCGGCGTGGGACGTCTCAGGCCGCGGCCCCGCACCGGAGCGCCGTCGGGAAGCCGGATGGCACCAGGAAGATCATCGATGGGCATCCCCCATCTTGTCCTCCACGGCGCCGCACTGGCAGCGGATTTTCGGACTCATCCGGACGCGAGGTCGAACTCGTCCCGCAGGATGGAAAAAGGATCTGGTCGTGGCGAGGCCGGCATGGGCAGGACGACGCCCGTTTCCTCGTGGAACTCCCGTACGGCGGCCTGCTGCCAGGACTCGCCGATGTCGATGAAGCCGCCGGGGAGGGCGAGCAGACCGCGGTGCGGCTCGACGTCCCGGCGGACCACGAGAAGGCCGTCGTCCACCGGAAGCACCATGACCGCGACCGGAAGGGGGTTGAGATAGCTGGTGTTGCCGCACTCCTGGCAGGTCCTCGGCCAGGGGAGGCCGGGCGCGTAGGCCGCTCCGCAGAAGATCGCCGGCCTGGGGCGTGACGAACCGTTTGACGTCGCTACACCCTGCCCACCGAAGCAGACAGAACCGTCGCCCTAGACGCCCTCACCGCCGGCCGCTAACAGAGGAAGACGCCCCAGGGGCGCCGACATGGCGTCCGCGTTGACGGCGTTTTCCGTCGACGTCAGCGGCGGCCGGGCGGCGATGGTCAACCGGATCACGACAGTGCACAGCGGCCGGCTGAAGGAGAAGGTGGGCGACCTGCCCGAGTCGCGTCTGGCCGACGTGCGAGGGATGCTCACAGCCTCTTCGGTTTCGCGAGCTGGCAACGGATCCCTGCGGCCCCCGGCTGGTTCCCTCCCTTCTAGCGGTCGTCGCAACCCCCAGCTTGGGAAGTGCGATGGAGTTCGAGATCCGCAAGATCCGGACGCCTCAGTGGGGAGGAAGCCGGCCCGGTGCCAGTCGTAGGCGTTCGTAGAGGGGGGGCTGCGTTGCGACTCCTACAGTGGGTTCCAACTGGGCACCAGCGCGATGGTGAGCTCGTAGTCAGCGCCGCCCACGCCCATCCGGAACCTCTGGTCGACGACGCTGGTCAAGGGGTCGAGCTTGACGTACTGGCTGAAGAGAAGGTCGTCGCCGAACATATCTTGATCCCAGATGTCGATGTGGGCCCAGCCCCCATTGGCTCGGAACGACGGCTTGCCCGGGACGTGGCACCCTGGGGGCGAGCAAACGAGGGTAGTGCCCGGTGGGCACGGATACCCCTCGGGGCTGAAGCAGTTGTTCGGCTTGGTCCCATATGCCACGGTGGCTCCGGGCCAGACCCGGACGGTCCGGGTCTGGGCCGGCAGAAAACTAGGGCCGCTCATCGTTATGTAGATCTCGTCCGTGCCCTCGCTTGTCTGCCAGGAGATGATCCTGTTGACGATGATCTGAACATAGGGGGCGGCCTCGGCAGAGGCGGCGGTGGCCGGGGTGGTGATCGACATCAGGAGGGCCGTCCCGATGACGACCCTGCCCACGCCGGGCAGGTCGATCCGGCTGGGCGGCGGCACGGCGGAGATCACCGCAGTCGACGGTGTCGGCTTCGGAGTGTCGGCGAGGACGGCGGGGGCCTCCGTGGCGGCGGCCGGGCTTGGCTTCGGGGCCGCGCTGGTGGCGGGTGCGGTCTGGGGCGGGTGGGGTTGCGTCAGGCGACGACGGCGGTCCCGGCGTACACGTCGGCGAGGTGGGCGTAGCGGTAGACGTACCGTTCGCGAGCGGCGTGCAAGGGGTTGTGCTTGCTGGGGTGGTCCTGCGGGTAGCCGGGGTTGAGCCACCAGCGGAGGGAGTCGGCCGACACGAGGGGGCCCTTGGGGTGGTTGCCGTGGGCGGCGTAAATGACGGGGAAGCTGTGGCCGACGGCGAGGACGCGGACTTCGGTGTCGGGGACGTCGTTGCGCCGGTCGGTGGCGAGGGTGCGTAGGCGGGACTGAACTGCTGGTGGTGCCGGATGGCAAGCGGGTCTCGGAAACAGCGCTGGCGCGGTTGTTCGTGCTCGGTTTCGGGGTCAGGCCGCGCGAACGCAGAAGGGGTGTCCCGCGGGGCTGGCGTACACCCGGGAGCCCGGCTGAGTGGAGGCGACGACATCGTCAGTCGGTCGCAGCCGTCGACCGCCGGCGTCGAGCACCCGCTTGTCCGCGGTCGCCGCGTCGTCCGTGCTGAGGTCGAAGTGCATCTGCTGGGAGCCGCCGTCGGGCCACTGCGGCGGCACATGCCCCGGAGCGCGCTGGATCACGATCACGGGAAAGCCGTCGATCTGCAGAAAGCGGTGCGTCGCCGTCCTCGTGATCGAGCCGCCGAGTAGCCGGTGCCAGAACGAGCTCTCGCTGTCCAGGTCCGCGGCGTCTACGATCAATGACGTCAGGCTGAAGGTCATGGTGTTTCTCCTCGAATCGCGTACGGGGGTGCGGCTCAGACCACGGGGATGATGCCGCCGTCGACCCGGAACTGAGCACCGGTGAGCCATTTAGCGCGGCCGGAAGCGAGGAACGCGATCATCTCTGCGACGTCCTCGGGTTCGCCGGGACGCCCCATCGGCACCTTCAGGTGGTCCACGATCTGCTGCTTGACCTCGTCGATGCCCACGTTCTGGCTGTCGGCCATCTGCTGAAGATGGTCGACCGCTCCCTCGGTGACGACGAAGCCCGGCAGAACGCACACCACGCGTACGCCGTGCTCGCCCACCGCCGTCGCCAACTCCCGGCTGTAGGCGTTGAGCGCCGCCTTCGATGCCGCGTACGACGCCTCGGCAGGCTGGGGAAGGTGGCTGGCGATGGAGGAGACGTGCACCACGACGCCGGAGCCACGCTCGACCATCCCGGGAACCAGGGCCCGGTCGAGCCGGACCGCGCTGAGCAGGTTCATCTCCAGGTCGGCGAGCCAGGACGCGTCCGACCGCTCCAGGGTCGGCATCGGTCCGGTTGCGGCTCCGGCGTTGTTGACCAGAACGTCGATGCCTCCCACGCTGTCCACCACGCGTCGGGCGAGTTCCGTCGCCCCCTCCTCCGACCGCAGGTCGGCGGGAATGAAGGTGGCGGGCAGGTCTTCCGGGGGAGCGGTTCGCGAGGCCGTCAGCACGGTGGCGCCGGCTGCGGCGAAGCGACGAGCCGTCGCCTCCCCGAGCCCTCGGCTACCGCCGGTCACCAGCACTCGCAGGCCGGCGAACTGTTCGTGCTCGATCGTCATGGGCGTACTCCTTCAGTAAGGTGAACCCGGCTCCGGAAACTGTACACACAAACGGAGTCGGACTCACCTTATGGAGGACCGTTGCCGTCATCTCGTCCACTGCGCGCCGATGCCCGCCGCAACCGCGAAGCGCTCCTGGCCGCGGCGCGTGAGGCGTTCCTCGCCGACGACGCCGCCCATGTGGAGGAGATCGCCCGCCGAGCCGATGTGGCCGTCGGCACGCTGTACCGCCACTTCGAAACGCGCGAGGCGCTCATCGCCGAGGTATACCGCCAGGAGGTCGCCGAGCTCTGCGCAACCCCCGCCCGGCTGCTCGCGCGACACGCCCCGGACGAAGCACTGCGCACCTTCCTGCTGCTGCTCGTGGAGCACGCGGCAGTAGGCAGAGGGATGGGTGAGGCGCTGGAGAGCATCATGGCAACCGATTCGCCGGTCTTCGACGACGCGCGCGACGAGATGGCCCGCGCCCTCGACGAACTTCTCGCCGCAGGTGTCGCAGCCGGCCTCGTCCGCAGTGGCATCAGCGGGCGCGTCGTGCTGCGCGCCCTCGGCGGCATCTGCGGGATGCGCGCCAAAGGCTGGAAGGACGATGCGCTGCGCATCGCCACGATCCTCTATGACGGGTTGCGCTACGGCGCAGCGAACCACGGCTAGATCGACCACAACGCAGTCGAGCGAAGTCATCAGATCGCGAGAGGGCCTGGCGGAGTTCATCCGCGAACTCATCGCCATCGGCACCAACGAGGGCCTGGCCGCCGCCCGCTGCCGGATCGGCGGGCGTCCCAGCGTCGCCACCGAGGAAGTCATCCGCGCCGCCCGCGACCTCCTGCCCGAACCCCGGCCGCTTGATCACCTCGATCGCCGAACTGCTGGCCGTCTCCCCAGGACATCCTCTACAACTACATCCCGGACCTGCGGGAACTACGCGCCGACGCCGTACCCCGACAGCTCGAAACCCCCGCCAAGTCGCCCAGGACCAGCAAGAGCAATCTCAGCGGCACTTCCTGTACCGCGACTCCTCACACCCGGTCAGTCAATCCACTCGTGCGGCCATGTGAGGCCGTGGTCATGTTTGTTGCCTGATCCGCCGGCTGCCCAGGTAGAGGCCGTGGCCGGGCAGGACGCCCGACGGGGAAGATCATCGATGGGCATTACTCATCTTGCTCCCCGCCGCACCGCACTGGCAGCGGATTTCTGGTCTCATCCGGACGCGAGGTCGAACTCGTCCCGCAGGATGGAGAAGAGGAGCTGGTCGTGCCAGCGCCCGCCTCGCCACTGAGCACGCCGGACCACGCCTTCGAGCCGGAACCCGATCTTCTCCAGGCACCGTATCTCGGCCTTGTTCTCCGGGTCCGTGGTCGCCTGGACGCGTTCCACCCGCGTGTGCGTGAACAGGTAGCGGACGAGTTCCCGCTGGGCCCTGGTCCCGATTCCCCTGCCCCGCCAGTCCGGCAGCAGGCCGACGGCGATCTCCCAGCACAGCGACGTGTCACGGCGGCCCCATCGCCGCTCCAGCCACTCGACCCGTCCGGCGAGCTCGTCGTCCACGCTGACGGCGAGCATGTTGTCGGCACCGGCCAGGAGCCCGCGGGTGCGCAGTGCCTCCCGCAGCGCGATGGTCGGGGTGAATCCGAACCACTGGTGTGAGGTCGCGCCGCTCTCGCTCTGGAAGGCCGAGTCGAAGGCGTCCAGGTCGGCTTCGGTGACGGGTCGAAGTGCCAGGTGATCGGGCATTCCTGTCGCTCTTCCTCACATGTCGGTCGAATGCGGGCGGCCGGGCGGCCTCGCCCGCCGGGCGGGCGGACGTTCACATTGTCCGCCCGGAGCGGTGGGCGCGGAGCCGATCATCGTATGCCCCATACCGGTCTTCGGATCGACGTCACCCGGCAGCACGACCGACCGGCACGTACCCACCCGCGACACCGGAGAGCGCTCTCCACCTCATGCTATAAATGGCTGCATGAGCACCGATCTCCCGCACACGTCGGGAGCCCCCACGCTGGAGGACGTGGCCCGCGTGGCGGGAGTGTCCCGGGCGACCGTCTCGCGCGTGATCAACGGTATCCGCAACGTCGCGCCGGACATCCAGGAGGCGGTGCACCGGGCCATCGCGACGACCGGCTATGTGCCGAACCGGGCCGCCCGGTCCCTCGTCACCCGCCGTACGGGAGCGGTCGCGCTGGTCGTGTCGGGCGCGGGCGACGCGAAGGGCGGCGAGCCGTTCGAGTCCCGCGTCTTCGCCGACCCGTTCTTCGGCCGGGTGGCGAGCGGCGTGGTGGGATACCTGCGGCCGCGGGGCATCCACCCGGTGCTGATGCTGGCGGACTCGGCGCAGACGCGCGACGACGTCGTGTCCTTCCTCCGGCAGGGCAGCGCCGACGGCGCCCTGGTCGTCTCGACGCACGGCGAGGACCCGCTGCCGAAGCTGCTGGTGGACGCCGGGCTGCCCGCCGTGCTGTGGGCGCGGCCCGCCCGGCCGATCCCGATCAGCTACGTCGACCTCGCCCACCGGGCCGGCGCGGCGCTGGCGGCCGACCACCTGGTGGCGCGCGGCTGCCGTCGGGTGGCCACGATCAGCGGCCCCTTCGACGTGCCCGCCGCCCAGGACCGGTTGTCGGGATTCCAGGAGGCCATGGCCGGGCACGGCCACCCGTACGTGCCGGCCGTGGAGGGCGACTTCATGCCGGCGAGCGGAGAGGCCGGCATGCACCGGCTCATGAAGGAGCACCCGGACATCGACGGCGTCTTCGTCGCCAACGACCTCATGGCGCAGGGCGCGCTGCTCGCGCTGCGCGACCTCGGGCGCCGGGTGCCCGAGGACGTCGCGGTGATCGGGTTTGACGACAGCGCCGCGTCCGCCTGCCGCCCGCCGCTGACGACCGTGCGCCAGCCGATGGAGGACATGGCCGCCGAGATGGCCCGCCTGCTGCTCGATCAGGTCGCGGACCCGGACTTCCAGGTCACCTCGGTCATCGTGCAGCCGACGCTGGTGGTCCGCGAGTCGGCCTGACGGACCACCGGCGCCCCGCTCACCTCTCTCAGGCCACCCGCAGCCGCTTGCTCGCTCCGATGATCTCGGCGTAGCGGTGCCCGCTCGACTTGACGGTCCGCGCCTGGGTCTCGTAGTCGACGTGCACCAGGCCGAACCGCTTGTCGTACCCGTAGGCCCACTCGAAGTTGTCCAGCAGCGACCACGCGAAGTAGCCCGCCACCGGCGCCCCCTGCTCGATCGCCCGACCGCAGGCCGCGATGTGACCCTCCAGGTAGGCCAGGCGCTCCGGGTCGTCGATCGTGCCGTCCTCACCGACCGTGTCGGGCCAGGCCGACCCGCTCTCGGTGACGTACAGACGGGGCGCGTCGTACTCCCGGGCGAGGCGCACCAGCAGGCGCTCCAGGCCGCCCGCGTCGACCTCCCAGCCCATGGCCGTGGTGGTCGCCCCCGGCACCTCGACCTGCCGCGCGTACGGCACGGGCCCCTCGGGGTCGGCCGCCACCAACTGCCGGAAGTAGTAGTTGACGCCCAGGTAGTCGAGCGGCGTCGCGATCGTCTCCAGGTCGCCCGGCCGGATAGGCAGGTCGACCCCGTACACCGCGAGCATGTCCTCGGGGTAGCCGCGGCCGGTGACCGGGTCGAGCCACCACCGGTTGACGTGCCCGTCGAGGCGCCGCGCGGCGGCGTGATCCTCCTCGCTGTCGGTCGCCGGGTCGCACGGGCTGAGGTTGTTGACGATCCCGATCGACGGCGTCAGCCGCGCCGCGGCCCGTACGGCCCGCGTGGCGAGGCCGTGCGCGAGGTGGAGGTGGTAGGAGGTGCGGACGGCGGCCTCCAGATCCTTCACCCCGGGCGCCATGGAGCCCTCCAGGTGCCCGTGCCAGGAGCAGCACAGCGGCTCGTTGAGCGTCGTCCAGTCGGCGACGCGGTCGCCGAGCCGTTCGGCCACGACGGCGGCGTAGTCGGCGAAGCGCTGGGCGGTGTCGCGCTCGGGCCACCCGCCGCGGTCCTGCAGCGCCTGCGGCAGGTCCCAGTGGTAGAGGGTCGCGAACGGCCGGATGCCGGCGTCGAGCAGGGCGTCAACGAGGCGGTCGTAGAAGGCCAGCCCGCGCGGGTTGACCGGTCCTGTGCCGTCGGGCACCACGCGCGGCCAGGCCACCGAGAAGCGGTAGGCGTCGACGCCGAGGCGTTCGAGCAGGCCGACGTCCTCGCGCCACCGGTGGTAGTGGTCGCAGGCCACTTCCCCGGTGTCGCCGCCGTCGATCGCCCCGGGCACCTCGCAGAAGGTGTCCCAGATCGAGGGCAGCCTGCCGTCCTCGAGGGCCGCGCCCTCGATCTGGTAGGCCGAGGTGGCGACGCCCCAGACGAAATTGCCGAAAGCGGTTACATCGGGGGCGTGGCCGCGCTGCGGCTCCATTCGCTGGTTCTCCTTGATTCGATGGTGATGGTGATCGTGATGGCGATGGTGACGGTGGGAGTTCACTTCACGGCGCCCGCGGTGAGGCCCTGCACGAGGTAGCGCTGCAGCAGCAGGAACCCGGCCACCACGGGGACGCTGACGACCAGGGAGGCCGCCATGATCTGGTTCCAGTAGACGTCGTTCTCTGTGGCGTACCCCTGGAGACCGACGGCGAGAGTGCGGCTCGACTCGTCGGTCATGACCGAGGCGAACAGCACCTCCCCCCACGCGGTCATGAACGCGTAGATCGCGACGGCCACGATACCGGGGGTGGCGGCGGGCAGGACGACCCGAAGCAGGGCCCCGATCGGGCCGCTGCCGTCCACCTGGGCGGCCTCGTCCAGAGCCGTGGGGATCGAGTCGAAGTACCCCGCCAGCATCCAGATCGAGAACGGCAGCGAGAAGGTCAGGTATGTGATGATCAGCCCGGTGCGGCTGGCGTACAGCTCGACCCCGAGCGCGGTCCCGAGGTTCACGTAGATCATGAACAGCGGGAGCAGGAAGAGGATGCCGGGGAACATCTGCGTGGACAGCACGGTGACCGAGAAGATCCGGCGGCCGGGGAAGCGGAAGCGGCTGATCGCGTACGCCGCGAAGATCGCGATGAGGACCGACACCAGCGCGGCCACCGACGCCACGATGAGGCTGTTGGCGAAGTAACGCGCCAGCGGGACCGTCCGCCACATGTCGGCGAACGGCCGCAGCGTGATCGTCGTGGGGATCCAGTGGAAGTCCCCCTGCACGTCCTGCAACGGCTTGATCGCCGAGGTCAGCATCACGTAGAGCGGGGTCAGGGTGAACAGGCCGAGCAGGCCGAGGCCGGCCCACCGCGCCCAGGGCAGCCAGCGGGGGTCACGCATCGCTCCTCCTCCGGGACGTCGCCACCAGATACACGGCGGTCACCAGCAGCAGGAACAGCAGGAGCAGCACCGACATGGCCGAGCCCGAGCCGAAGTTCCAGGTGACGAACGAGCTCTGATAGATGTGGATCGAGATCAGGTCCGCCTCGTGCGGGGCCGACTTGCCGAACAGCACGTACGGCGTGTTGAAGTCGTTGAACGTCCACAGGAACAGCACCAGCACCAGCACCTGATTGATCGGGCGCAGCATGGGCAGCGTGACCGCGCGCAGCCGCCGGCCCCAGCCCGCACCGTCGATCGCGGCCGCCTCGTACAGGTCGGCGGGGATGTTCTGCAGCCCGGCCATCAGCACGAGGAAGGCGAACGGCCACGACCGCCACACGCAGACCACGATGATCGACACGAAGCTGTTGGACCCGATCAGCCAGAACGGCCGCTCGCCGAACAGGTGCAACTGGTCGACGAGCACGTGGTTGACGAGCCCGGAGTCGCGCTGGAGCAGGAAGCTCCAGGTGATCACCCCGGCGTAGACCGGCAGGGCGTACGGCACGAGGAACAGCGCGCGCAGCACGGCCCGGCCCCGGAACGAGCCCTGCATGAGCACCGCGCCGCAGATGCCGAGCAGCCACGACAGCCCGACGGTGACCGCGGTGAACGCGACGGTGACGAGGAACGAGTGCAGCAGCGAGCGGCCGACCGCGCCGTCGAAGTCGACGGCGACGCTGTAGTTGTCCAGCCCCGCGAAGGGCGCGGCCGACCAGTTGCGCAGGAAGAACTGGGTGAGCTTCAGGAAGCTCATCCCGATGCCGATCAACATCGGCACCAGGTGGACGAGCAGTTCGAGCAGCACGGCCGGAAGGATCAGCAGGTACGGCAGGGCGACGCGGCGCAGCCGCGCCGGGACGCGCTCCGCGATCCCGCGCCGGCGGCCGCCCGGAGGCGGAGGGCCGCCTGGAGGCGCGGGTCTCCGTCCCGCGCCGGGCCGGGACGTGGTGGACACGACCGTCGCATCCGGTGAGGGGACTGCCGGATTCATCCGGCGGGGGACTCGCTTCCCTGATGCCGTATCGGTCAGGGCTTGGCCGTCGCCTACCCCGGCTGCCTCAGCCGGGGACAGCGAGAAGCCGTCCTCTTCAGGGGACGGAGGACTCACGGACTTCCTCTCGATGTCGAGGGTCTGCGTCGGGGGCGCCGGGCGGGTCCTCCGCCCGGCGCCGGGTTACCGGGCCGCTCAGCCGCCCATCTGCTGGTTGGCGTCGGTCAGCTTGGCCTTGACGGCCTCCTCGGTGACCGGCTTGCCGCTCGCGGCGTCCGCGAACAGCTGGTTCATCGCGTTGCCCACCAGCGTCTCGAACTGGCTCTCCTGCGCCACCTGCGGCAGCGGCGCGGCCGTGGTGGACAGGATCTGCTGGAACGTCTTGATCGTCTCGCTCTCGAACGCCGGGTCGTCGTAGGCGTCCGTGACGGTCGGCAGCGAGCCGTACGCCTTGTTGAGGTTCTGCTGGGTCTGCTTGGACGTCATGAACTGGGCGAACTTCAGCGCCCCGTCCTTGTTGGCGGCCGTCTTGAACACGGCGAGGTTGATGCCGGCGACCATTGCGTTGACCTGCTTGCCGCCCTGCGACGGGTCGGGCAGCGGGATCGGAGCCAGGCCGTAGTCGTCCTCGGTCCAGCCGGCCTGCTTGAGCTGCGTGGCGATCGACTGCCACATGAGCATGCCGGCCTTGCCGGAGACGAAGTCCTGCACCGCCTCGGTGCCGTTGGCGTACTCGGCGTTGCTCGGGTTGACGATCTTGTGGGCCGCCATCAGGTCGAGGTACTGCTTGATGGCCGCGACCTCCTGGTCGGAGTCGAAGCGCGGCTTACCGGACGCGTCGAACAGGTCGGCGCCGTGCTGCTGGCCGAAGATGAAGGCGTGGTGGGCGTTCTCGCTGACGCTCGCACCCTCCACGGCGAGCCCCCACTTGCCGTCCTTGGTCAGCTTCTTGCCGTCCGCGATCAGCTCGTCCCAGGTCGCCGGCGGCTTGTCGATGCCGGCCTCCTTGAACATCTTCTTGTTGTAGAAGAGGCCGTACGTCATGCCGTAGATCGGCACGGCGGTGGGCGGCTGGCCGGGGGCGCCGGTCGCGGCGAGGCTGGGGCCGAGGAAGCGCTCCTTGCCGCCGAGCGTCTTGAGCAGCGCGTCGTCCCACGGTACGAACGCTCCGGTCGCCTGCAGCGAGGCCGACCAGGTGTTGCCGATGTTGACGACGTCCGGGCCCTTGCCCGACGTGGTCGCGGCGAGGATCCGGTTGAGCAGGTCGGCCCAGGGGACGACCTCGACGTTCACCTTGATCCCGGTCTCCTTGGTGAACCTGTCCAGCTCGGGCTTGAGCACCTCCTTGTCGTTCTCCAGGCTGGTGCCCTGGTTGGACGCCCAGTAGGTGATCGTCTGGGCCGCGCTCCCACCGCCCGATCCGGCACTGGACGACGAGTCGTCGGCGCCGCAGGCCGTCGCGGCGAGCACGAGGGCTCCGGCGACGGCGAAGAGATATGGCTTGCTTCTGCGCACGGGTGTTGTCCTCACTCTTGCGGGTGGACCGCCCGCCCGTGAGGGCGGCGGCCTGGGGGGTGAACGGTCCTCATGCCTGTGACGGCGCAGTCCTGTGACAGCGCAGTCCTGCGGCAGCGCGGCGCGGACGGCCCCCGCCTGCGCGGGGATCGCCCCACGTGACGGGTGCCGACCACGCGAGCACGGGCTCTCCTCACTGCCATCGGTGGGAGAGCGCTCTCCAACGAGAGAGTGTCGCGGAAGGGAAAAAGTGTCAAGGGGCGGCCCGCCCCCGGTGCCGGCGCCTCCGACCGCCCGGACTCGGCTTCCCCCTGACGAGCTGCGTATTTCCGTCGTATCGAAGCCCGGCCTTGACAGGGCGGGCACCGGGGTCCAGGCTCTGGGAAAGCGCTCTCCCATCCACTTTCCACATCTTCGTCGAAGAGAGGCCGCCGTTTCCCGACCACACGCCGGGCACCTCCCCGGCCTCCCCGCCGGCCGGTTCCGCTCCGCCTTCGCTCCGGCCGTTCAGGCCGGGGGAAGCGAGCTGCCGCAGGGCGCCGGACAGCAGGAGACCGCGCGGCAGGTCCGGCAGGCGGCGCAGGAGACGGCCCACGAGGCCAGGACGGCCGCCGGCGAGGTGGCGGTCACCGCCAAGGACCAGGCGCGTACGGTGGCCCACGAGGCCAGGGAGCAGACGCGGCACGTTCTCCACCAGCTGCGCAGGCACACCGACGAACAGGCGCGGCACCAGAGCAGGCGCGCGGCCGACACGATCCGGCAGTGGACCGGCGAGCTGGAGGCCGTCGGCGACAACGCCAAACCCGACTCCCCCATGCGGGACGTGGTCCAGCAGGTCGCGGAGCAGGGCCACCGCGCCGCCGACTACCTGGAGACCCAGGGCCTGCACGGCGCGGTGCGCGACGTGCAGGACTTCGCGCGCCGCCGCCCCGGGCTGTTCCTGGCCGACGCCGCGGTAGTGGGCTTCCTCGTGGGACGGGCCGTCAAGGCCGTCGCCTCGGCCGAGGACCCCCACACGAACGGCGCGGCGAACGATGCGGCGAGGCGGTTCGACTCCGGCGCCGCATACGGTTCCGGGTCGCCCTCGCCCGCCCCGTACGGCAGCCGCCCGCCGACGACGTACGGCACAGGCGCCGGCGGTCCGGGGACCGGCGTGACCGCCTCACCGTCGTACGGCACCGGCACCGGCACCGGCGACGGATATCGAGCCGGTGACGAAACGCGCAACGGCACCGGGACCGGTTACCCGGCCGGCGCGCGCCACCCCTCGGACGAGATCCGGGACGGCCACGCGGACGGATACCGGGGCACGCCGGGCAACGCGTCGCCGGGCAACGGGGGTGGGCCGCGATGAGCTACCCCAGCCCGCCCGCCGAGCCCTCACTGGGCAAGCTGGTCGGGGAGATCGGCGAGGACCTGTCCACGCTGTTCCGCCAGGAGGTGGCGCTCGCCAAGGCCGAGATCCGGCAGGAGGCGGCCAAGGCAGGCAAGGCCGCCGGAATGCTCGGCGGGGCCGGTTTCGCCGGATACATGGTGGCGCTCCTCGTCACGCTGGCCGTCGTGTTCGGGCTCGGCAACGTCATGGACCTGGCCTGGGCCGCGCTCATCGTCGCGGCCGTGTGGGCGGTGATCGGCGGGGTGCTGTTCGCGGGGCAAGGAGCGCATGCGCGAGGTGAACCCCACGCCCGAGCAGACCATCGAGACGCTGAAGGAGGACGTGCGATGGGCGCGAGCCCAGAGGAGATAAGGGCCGAGATCGAGGTCACGCGGGCGGAACTCGCCGCCGACGTGGACCGGCTCACCGACCGGACGAGCCCGGCGCGCATCGTGCGGCGCCGTACGGACAGGGTGCGCCATGCGGCGCAGTCGGTGAGGGAGAAGGTGATGGGAATGCCGGCACACGCCACCCACACGGTTCGCGACCAGACCGGTGAGGCCGCAGGGACGATGCGGGACGCCGCGGCACACGCCGGTGAGACGGTCCGCGACGCGGCGGCGCAGGCGGGCGACACGGTCCGCGGCACCGCCGCCGAGGCGGGCGAGATGGTACGACACGGCGCCCAGCAGGCCGCCGAGACCGTGCGCGACGCGCCGCGGCAGGCGATGCGCGGCACGCAGGGCAACCCGCTCGCCGCGGGGTTGATCGCCTTCGGCGCGGGGCTGCTGGCCGCGAGCCTGCTGCCGAAGACCTCCGCCGAGGAACGCGCGGCCGTGCAGGTCAAGGACCGGGCCGGCGAGATGGTCGAGCCGGTGAAGCATGCCGTCCAGGAGACCGCGCAGCGCGTGGGCGAGGACGCCAGGGAGGCGGGCCAGCAGGTGCGCGAAACGGCCGCGGATGCCACCAGAACCACGGGTGAGGAGGCTCGCGACCAGGCACGGCAGGTCACCGAGCAGACCCGCGACCAGGCGCGGCAGATGACCGGGCAGGCCCGGTCATAGCACCCTCCATGCGAACGTTCCGAGGGCCGGGCCCGGCAGAGGGGCCCGGCCCTCGGCGTACGCCGGCCCACGGCCGGGTGCGGGCGCGAGGCCGGGTTACGATCAAGGTGGAGGACTGGATCGAGGGGAGCGGTGATGGCGCGGGGGACCGGGACGTGAGGGCCGCCCGGCTGCACAAGGTCGGCGACATCCGCTTGTCCGACGAGCCGCCGCCCGTTCCCGGGCCCGGCGAGAGCCTGGTGCGCGTCACCGCCGTCGGCCTGTGCGGCTCCGACCTCCACTGGTACTCAGAAGGCGGCATCGGCGACGCGGTGCTTGACGATCCTCTCGTCGTGGGACACGAGATCGCCGGAGTGATCGAGGGCGGCCCACGGCACGGCACGCGGGTCGCGGTCGACCCCGCCATCCCCTGCGGCCGATGCGGGGTGTGCGCGACGGGGTACGGCAACCTGTGCCCGGACGTCCGCTTCGCCGGGCACGGCATGCTCGACGGCGGCCTGCGCGAGTGCCTCGCCTGGCCCGACCACCTGCTGCACCCGCTGCCCGACGCGCTCTCCGACAGCGACGGGGCCATGCTCGAACCGCTCGGTGTGGCGATCCACGCCGTGGACCTGGGGCATCTGGGGCTCGGAGCGCCCGTCGCCGTCGTCGGCTGCGGGCCGATCGGGCTGCTGGTGGTCCAGCTCGCCCGGCTCGCCGGCGCATCGGCGGTGGTCGCCGTCGATCCCCTGCCGCACCGCCGCGCCGCCGCCCTGCGGCTCGGCGCCGACCACGCCCTGTCCCCCGAGGAGGCGGGACCGGCCGCGTGGACCGGGATCGACGGGCTTGACGGCCTCGGCGTACGGGTCGCCTTCGAAGTGGCGGGTGACGACGACGCGGTGCGCCTCGCCATGACCGCGGCCCGGCCCGGCGGCCGGGTCGTGCTGGCCGGCATCCCCGACGAGGACCGCACGTCGTTCCCCGCGTCGCTGGCCCGGCGCAAGGGCCTCACGCTCGCGCTGGTCCGGCGGATGAACCTCACCTATCCCCGCGCGATCCGCCTCGTCGAGAACGGGTCGGTGGACGTGTCGTCACTGGTCACCGAGCGCTTCCCGCTCGCGGCCACGGCGGACGCCTTCGCCGCCGCCGTCTCCCGGCGCGGGCTCAAGGTCGTGGTGGAACCCTGTCGCTGAAACCCTGTCGCTGAAACCCCGCCGCTGGCCACCCCGCCGCTGGCACCCCGCAACTGAAACCCTGCGGCTGAGGTGCCGGGGTCCGCATCCCGCAAACCGGGCAGACACGGTCGAATTGACATCCGATCCGACAGAGCAACAACGACACGCGTCAAGTTCCTCGCGAAATCCCGGTGCGGCGGACGCGGAACCGGGTATCTTCTGAGCATCGCGCAAGCGAACACAGGCTAATCCGGGGCACTCGCCCCCGAGGGCGCGGTCTTTCTGGGCCGCGCCCTCTTTATTTCCCCCGATGCCCTGCACACCCCCCGAGGTTGCGTCAGCATGCATGCGATCCCCGCCGGTCGTGACCCCCGGTCCTCCTACTCCCGGCATGTCACCACCCGGCTGCTCGACTTCACCAGCGCCGCCACCCCCTGGGCTCGCCGGCTGTGGACGGTCAGTTCCTTCCTCGCCCTGGAGGAGTTGTACGAGGCCGGGGTGTGGGTCGATCGGCGGGTGCTGTCGCAGGCGGCGGTGGACTGGCAGCGCCATGCGCTGGAGCGCCTGCTCGGCGACGATCCCGCCCTGGGCAGCTCGGTCTACCGCCGCGAGCTGCGCGAGGTTCTGCGGACCACCCTCACCCTGGCCAGCGACGGCCGCCGCAAGCTGCGCCACCTCATCGACATCGGGCGGCCCGGCTACCTCGGCCGCTGGTCGTCCTGCGCGGCGGCGCAGGAGCCGCCCCGCGCGGAACGCGTGGCCCGGGCCGTCGCCGCGCACCTGCTCGACAGCGGGCACAGCCTGGCCGGTGTGCAGCGCTGGCTCCGTGACGGCCACCTGAATCTGTCGGCGACGGACCTGATCACCGAGGCGTCCGCCCTGCTGGCCCGGCCGCCGCGCCAGTGGCGCGTCGTCGTCCCCTTCCGCGCTCTCAGCGGTCACGAGGAGCTGGCCGGCTGGCTGCCCAACTGGCTGACGGCCGAGCAGACGCGGCCCCTGATGGCGGGCGCGAGCGCCGAGCGGCACCGGGAGGTGGTCGGCGGGCTGAGCTACTCGGTCGAGGCCAGGGACGCCGAGCGCGCGGTGGAAATCGTCTCCGACCTGGTCGAGCGGCTCCAGGCGCGGGCGCGCTTCACGGCCGCGGGGTCGGTCGTCCCGCTGGGCGAGGCGTACATCGCGACCGAGGACCGGTCGTTCCCCCTCCTGCTCCCCCCGCGCGGCGCGCAGGTGCTCTCGCTGGCCGCCGAGCGGCAGTTGTACGTGGTCGGCCAGGACGTGCAGCGGTTCGGTGAGCAGGCCAGAAGCACGGTGGACGAGGCCCTGGAGATCGCCTCCGCGCTCAACCAGGGGCCGCTGGCGCCCGCCATCGCGGGAGGCTGGGCGGCTCTCGAGTCCCTGCTGACCGAGGCCAGAGACCCCGACGAGCGGGAGAAGGTGGTGGCCGCCGCCCGCGCCGCCGCGCTCGTCGCCTGTTCCTGGCCGCGTGCCGAGCTCACCGCGCTCTCCTACCGCGTACGTGAAGTGCCCGGCGACGCCCTTCCGGACAAACTGGCGGCCTGCACCTCGAATCGGGAACGTTCCACGCTCATCGCCGCGGAGCTGGAGAGCCGAGACGGGCTGCCGCTCGTGCGGTCCTGGCGGACCGGCAGTGACGTGGCGTCGGTCTTCCGGATGAAGGCGCTGCTCGCCGACCGCCGGCACGTGCTGGAGCGGGTGCGCGACTACCTGGAGGTGTCGCTGCGGCGGCTGTACCGATGCCGCAACATCGTGCTCCACGGCGGTTCCACCGGCGGCGTCGCCCTTCCCGCCGCCCTCCGGGTCACGGCGCCGCTGGTCGGCGCCGCCCTCGACCGGATCGCGCACTCCCATCTGGTGGCCGGGGTGCCCCCGCTCGCGCTCGCGTCGAGGGCGGAGACCGCGCTGCACATGGTGGACGACGACCTCGGGCCCGGCCTGTGCGATCTCATCGACTGAGGAACTCGTCGTACCCGAGCTTGGCGACCAGTGCGGCCACCACGCACAGCAGGACGACGCGGACGAACCCCGCGCCCCGGTTGAGCGCCATCCGCGCGCCGATCTGCGCTCCGGCGATGTTGCAGACGGCCATGGCCAGGCCGAGTGCCCACACCACGTGGCCCTGCGCGGCGAAGACGACGAGCGCGCCGAGGTTGGTGCCGGTGTTGACGACCTTCGCCGTGGCGGAGGCGTGGACGAAGTCCATCCCGAGGATCGAGGTGAACGCGATGAGCAGGAACGTCCCGGTGCCCGGCCCGACGATGCCGTCGTAGTAGGCGATGCCGACGCCCGCCACCGCGACTCCCGCCACCACCCGCGCAGGCGTACGCAGGTGCGGGTGGGGCAGGCGGCCGAACCCCGGCCGCAGGGTCACGAACGCCCCCACGCCCAGCAGCACGACCATCACCAGCGGCTTCAGCACGCCCGCGTCGAGCAGGGCCGCAGAGGCGGCGCCGAGGCCGGCGAAGGCGACCGCCAGCGCCGCGGCCGGTACGGCCACCGCCCGGTCGAGCTTCGTCTTCCTCGCGTAGGTGACGGCGGCCGAGCCCGTCCCGAAGATCGCGGCGGACTTGTTCGTCGCCAACGCCTGGACCGGCGTGAGACCGGCCAGGAGCAGCACCGGAAGCTGCAGCAGCCCTCCCCCGCCGACGACGGCGTCCACCCATCCGGCGGCCACGGCGGCGAGGAGCAGGAGCACCACCTGTCCGGCACCCATGTGGCTCCGTTCCCCCTTTGCACCCGTTTGACCCTGGCTCGACGAGCGAGCCTAGCGGGCGGCGGGCATCCAGGGCACTGCCTCCCACATTGGGCGGAGCATGCCGGTGAGCGCCGCGGGCTGTTCCACAAGGGGGACGGCGAGCAGATCGGCCATCGCGGCGGCCGTGTCGTGAACGACGATCTCCATGCCGCCGGCGCCAGGAGCTCGCGCCACGTGAGGCTCAAGGGGCTTTTCCCCCGCGCGGGGGATGCGGGTCCCGCCCGGTGGGGAGGCCCCGCGAGGACGCGGCAGCGAGCCTTAAGTCATGGATACGGCACACCTCGCCCGGAAGTCCCCGCCCCCGCGCACCGGCGCGCTCGCCACCGCCGCCTCAGCAGTGGCCGGTCTCGCGCTGACCGGCGTCGGGGCGAGCGGGATCGCCTTCGACATCGTGGGCGGGATCATGGCGGCGATCGCGGCGGTCACCGGGGAGAGCGGCGTCGTCGACCTGGGCTTCGACTGGCCGATGGCCGTCGCCCGCGTCGCCGCGCTCGCCGCCGGCACGACGCTCCTCGTGACCGCCGTACGGCGTCACCGCCGCGCGCGCGGCGCCTGCGCACGCTGCGGCCGTTCCGAAGGACCCGACGAAGCTCGGCCAGAAGGCCGCGACGACGCGGGCCACACGTCTCCCGCCGGCGGGGGCCGGGGGACGTGGCAGGCCCGGGGATCGCGGCAGAGGCTGAGCGTCCGCGCCGGATACCTCACTGTGCTGCTCGCGGCGGGGTACGGCGCGCTGAAGGTGCAGTGGGGCCTCGGGGGCACCGTCGGCCTCGCCGATCCCCGGGCGTTCGGGGATGTGCACCTGTGGACCCCGGGGCTGGGTGACACCGGGGTGCTGGCGCTGATCGGCATGGCGCTCGGGCTCGGTTTCGCCCGCACCTGGCGGCCGCCGCTGCGCATGCCGCGGTGGATGCCGCTGGCCGCCGCCTTCGTGGGGAGCGTGATGCTGATCCCGGTCGGCGTCCTCGGCACGGGACTGCGCGTCGCGGTCGCCCTCGGCCTCGCGAAGGCGCCCCTCGAGGGGCTGTCTCCCTGGGTGTTCGACGTCATCTATCCCTGGTTCCTCGCCTGGGGGCTGGCGATGGGGACGGCGGCCGTCGGCTACCACTACCGCACGCGTGGCGTCTGCCGCGCCTGCGGCCGGGGGCGTCCCGCCTTCGTACGGCACGCCGGCGCCGAGGGGTCGCCCGCACGGGAGGGGGCAGAGACGACGACACTGTGACCAGACGGGCGACGACCATATGAACGACGACGGGGAGCCGATGTGACGTCCTGGAGCGACCACGCGATCTGGTGGCATGTCTACCCGCTGGGCTTCACCGGCGCCCCGCTGACGGCGGCACCCGAGGGAGCTCCGGTCCGGCACCGGCTGCGGCATCTGGAGAGCTGGCTCGACTACGCCGTGGACCTCGGCTGCTCGGGTCTCCAACTCGGCCCGATCTTCGCGTCCGAGACGCACGGGTACGACACGGTGGACCACTTCCGCGTCGATCCCCGGCTCGGGGACGACGACGACTTCGACCATCTGGTGACGGAGGCGCGGCGGCGCGGCCTACGGGTGCTGCTCGACGGGGTGTTCAACCACGTGGGCAGGGGGTTTCCGGTCTTCGCCCGGGCCCTCGCCGAAGGGCCGGACTCCCCCGCCGCCCGCTGGTTCCGCCCCGGTGACGGCGCGGGCGGCTTCGCCGTGTTCGAGGGCCACGACCAGCTGGTCGCGCTGAACCACGCGGAGCCCGCCGTCCTCGACCACGTCGTACGGGTGATGAGCCACTGGCTCGGCCGCGGCGCGTCCGGCTGGCGGCTCGACGCGGCGTACGCGGTGCCGCTCGCCTTCTGGCGGGAGGCCGTCACCCGGGTGCGGCGGGAGCATCCCGACGCCTGGTTCGCCGGCGAGGTGATCCACGGCGACTACGCGGCGTACGTGACCGAGGGCGGGCTCGACTCGGTGACGCAGTACGAGCTGTGGAAGGCCGTCTGGAGCTCGCTCAACGACGGCAACTTCTTCGAACTCGCCTGGACGCTCGACCGGCACGACCGGCTCCTGGAGGTGTTCGCGCCGATGACGTTCATCGGCAACCACGACGTGACGCGCCTGGCCAGCAGGCTCGCCGATCCACGGCACCTGGGGCACGCGCTGGCCGTCCTGATGACCGTGGGCGGGGTGCCGAGCCTCTACTACGGCGACGAGCAGGCGTTCCTCGGGGTCAAGGAGGAACGCGCCGGGGGCGACGACGCGATCCGGCCCGCCTTTCCCGACGGCCCGGGCGACCTGGCGCCGTCCGGCATGCCCGTCTACCGGCTCCACCAGCGGCTGATCGGGCTGCGCCGCCGGCACCCCTGGCTGGCCCGGGCTCGTACGAAGGCCGAGCACGTCACCAACCGGGCGATCGCGCTGCGCAGCGAGGGGGCGCGGGGGGAAGTCGTCACGCTGCTCAACATCGGCGACGACGCCTACCGCTTCCCCCTGGACGTCTCCCGGCTGATCGACGCGGAGAGCTGTGCCGGGGCGGGCGGCCCGGACGAAGATCCCGCCCTCGTGCCGGCGCACGGGTGGCGGGTGCTCGTCCACAGGCCATGACCGGACGGCGCGGCATTCGCCGGGAGTGCGGGACCATCGGACCGTGAACCGCGTCCTCGCCCCGCTCGTCGACAGGGTCACCTACCTCAGGTGGGCCTGCCTGATCGTCGGCGGGGCGCTGCTCATGCCCTACATGATGGCCGGAGAGGTCGCGACGGCGCTGTGGCGTCCGACGCCGGACGTCGGCGATCCGCTGCTGTCGGTGCAGCCGTTGATCTTCATCGGGATGCTCCCGGTGGTGGCCGTGTCGGGGCTGTTCCTGCCGGTCCGGGCCTTCGAGGTCGCCGCCGCCCGCACGTTGCTGGGCGCGGCCGTCGAGACCCCGCCGTCCTCCGTACGGCGGACCTGGTCAGAACGCCGCCGGACCGCGGCGTGGTTCACCCTGCACCTGGGGATCGGCGGCCTGGTGAGCGGGGTGACCCTGGCCATGGTGCCGTTCGCGGTCTGGCTGGCGGTCCTCCCGCTGGCTGGGGATCACTTCGGGCTGGTGGACCCCGGGATCCGCGGCGGCTGGGCGACTGCGTGGGGTCCGCCCGCGGGGCTGGCCGTCCTCGTCTGCCTGCTCTTCCTCGCGGTCGGCGCCGGGGCCCTGCTGGCCCGCCTGGCCCCCGCTTTCCTGGGGCCGTCCGCGGCCGACCGGCTCGCGCTGGCGCGGCAGGCCGCACGCCGGCTGGCGGTGCGCAACCGGCTCGCCAGGGAGTTGCACGACTCGGTGGGCCACGCCCTCAGCGTGGTGACCGTGCAGGCCGCCGCCGCGGGCCGGGTGCTCGACCGGGATCCCGCCGCCGCCCGGGCCGCGCTGGAGGCGATCGAGACCTCCGCCCGGAGCGCGCTGGACGAGCTCGACCATGTCATCGGCGTGCTGCGGGAGGGCGCGGGGCGGGCCTCTCCTGAGCCGTCCCTCGGCGACCTTCCCGCCTTGCTCGACGCCGCCGCCACCGGAGACAGGCCGGTCTCCCGGCGGCTGGGCGACCTGTCCGCCGTACCTCCCGTGATCTCCCGGGAGGCCTACCGCGTCGTGCAGGAGGCGGTGACCAACGCGATCCGGTACGGCACGGGCCTGATCGAGGTGGACGCCGGCGTGCGCGATCGCGTGCTGGAGGTGTGCGTGCGCAACGAGGTCCGTGCCGATCAGCGGCGAGGCCCGGCCCGGCCACGCCGGCGCGGCAGGAGCGGCGGCATGACCGGCAGGGCGGGACACGGGCTGGACGGCATCCGGGAGCGGGTGACGCTGCTCGGCGGCCGGATGAAGGCCGGGGGCGACGGCGAGACGTGGCGGGTCGAGGTCCGCGTCCCGCTTCCGGGCGCGGATGCCGCCCGGCTCCCGGACACCCGCGCCGAGAGCGGAGACGAAGGCATGGGCGAGGACTCCGGTGAGGGGCGGACGGGGACATGAGCACGAGCATCGGGGTGCTGCTGGCCGACGACGAGGACCTCATCCGCACCGGTCTGCGGATCATCATCGAGTCCGAGCCCGGCCTGAGCGTCGTGGGCGAGGCGGCCGACGGCGCGGCGGCGGTGTCGCTGGCCCGCTCGCTCCGGCCCGACGTCGTCCTGATGGACGTACGCATGCCGGCGGTGGACGGCATCCAGGCGACGCGGGCCCTCGCGGCCGCCGAGGGCCCGCCCAAGGTGCTGGTGGTGACGACGTTCGAGAACGACGACTACGTCTACGAGGCGCTGCGGGCCGGCGCGAGCGGGTTCCTGCTCAAACGGGCGAGGGCGGACGAGCTCGTCCAGGCGATCCGGGTGGTGGCGGCGGGCGAGTCGCTGCTGTTCCCCGCCGCCATCCGGTCGCTGGTCGCGGCCCGCGGCGCCGCCCGCGCCGTCCCCGGCATCGGCCGGCTGACCGCGCGTGAGGGGGACGTGCTGCGGCTGATGGCACGCGGCCTGTCGAACGCGGAGATCGCCGCCGAGCTCGTCGTCGGCACGGAGACCGTCAAGACCCACGTGGGGAACGTCCTGGCCAAACTGGGCGCCCGCGACCGCACGCAGGCGGTGGTCGCCGCCTACGAGTCGGGCTTCGTCTCCCCCCGCTGAACCCGCCCGGGCCGGACCTCGGTCACCCGCCGGTCAGACGCCACAGCGACGTGATCTCCGCGGCTCGCGCGGCGTGGAGGGGATCGGCGCCGTCCGTCGCCCGTGGGTGCCGCGGCCTGGTGTCGATCTTGTCCACCACACGCAGGCCGGCCGCCTCGATCAGGGCCGGCAAGCGGTGGCGTGGCCTGAGTCCGAGATGCTCGGCCAGGTCCGACAGGATGAGCCATCCTTCGCCGCCCGGTCGCAGGTGGGCGGCGAGCCCGTCCAGGAAGCCGTGGAGCATGCGGCCGTCCGGATCGTAGACGCCCTGCTCCAGGGCCGAGGTCGGACGGGCGGGAATCCAGGGAGGGTTGCAGACGACGAGATCGGCGCGCCCCTGGGGGAAGAGGCAGGGACCGGTCACGTCGATGCGGGCGGTGAGGCCCAGCCGGCGGACGTTGTCACGGGCGCAGTCCAGCGCACGCGGGTTGACGTCGGTCGCGACGATGTGATCGAACCCCCGGTGAGCCAGAACGGCGGCCAGCACTCCGGTCCCCGTGCCGAGGTCGAACGCGGTGTGGCGGGCGCGAGCGAGCGGCGTCTGGGCGACCAGGTCGACGTACTCGCCTCTGGTCGGGGAGAAGACGCCGTAGTGGGGATGGATGCGAGCGCCGAGGAAAGGTATCTCCACCCCCTTGAGACGCCACTGGTGCGCCCCGATCACGCCCAGCAGCTCTGTGAGGGAGACCGCCATCGGCTCGCGGGGCGTGCCGTACGCCGCGATGCACGCGCGCCGTACGTCCGGAGCCCTGCGCAGGTCCAGGGCGTAGGTGTCGTCCAGCGACACGACGAGCCTGCCCAGGACGCGGGCCCGGTCGCCGCGGGCCCGGCGCTGAATGTGGAAGGCGTCACGGGCGTCGTCTCCCGAAGGGAGAGGTCTCCCGTCGATGCGGCGGCTCATCGCCCGCAGGAGCCGGCGTGCGTTGTGGTAGTCGCCTCTCCACAACAGCGCCGTGCCCTCGCAGGCGAGGCGGTAGGCGGTGCCGGCCCTCATGCGGTCGTCCGCGACGACGATCCGCCGGGGCGGCGGGGCGGCGCTCTCGGAGTGCCAGTGGGCGGATCGGGCGATGTGGGCTTCGGTCCAGTGGATCGTGGACACGACGTACTCCTCGTGATCGACGTGTGCGTGGGCACGAAGAGCACTTCGACGAGGAGCACGGCGGACTCGCCCGTGCTGCGCACGGGCGTGAGTGACAGAGCAGGAAGGGTTACCGCTCCCGCGTCGAAGCGCGAGAGGAGGCGTCGCCGAGAACCATTCCGAGCGTCACGATCAGCCCTTTCCGAAAGACGCACACGAGGTTCGCACACCCCTCCGGGACAGGCAAACACGCCTGTGAGGAGCGGCGACGGGCTGCGCGGCGCCGACAAATCTTCCGCGGCTTTTTAGTTGATCGTCACGCCTGCCCGGGGTGAGGGCGCTTTGGCAGCGTGAGGACCGGAAGTATCCGGCGCGATTCGCGCACCGCCGTACAGGACGAATCGGTGCGGCCATCACAGAAAAGGGGGTCGTCGATGGGAGACGGGATCAGGGCGCGTGTGTCGGTCACCGGGCTGGGCGCCATCACACCGCTGGGCGCAGACGTGGCCACCACCTGGACGGGCCTGCTGGAAGGACGGTCCGGCATCCGCCTGGTCGAGGAGGACTGGGCAGGGAGCCTGCCCGTACGGATCGCCGGCCGGCTGCCGGTGGACCCCGCCGAGGTGCTGGGCCGGGTGGCGGCGCGGCGGCTCGACCGCTGCCAGCAGGCGGCTCTGGTCGCCGCGCGGGAGGCGTGGGCGGACGCGGGAGCGCCCGGCGTCGAGCCCGAGCGCCTCGCCGTGGTGATCGGCACGGGGGTCGGCGGCGTCCTGACCACGCTGACCCAGAACGAGATCCTCGAGAGGTCCGGGCCGCGCAGGGTCTCGCCCTACACGGTGCCCATGCTGATGCCCAACGGGCCGGCGGCGGTGGTCAGCATCGAGCTCGGCGCGCGCGGAGGCGCCCACACGCCGGTGAGCGCGTGCGCCACCGGCGCCGAGGCGATCGCGATGGGCCTGGACCTCATCAGGCTCGGGCGCGCCGACGTCGTCATCGCCGGCGGGGCGGAGGCGTGCGTGCACGCGCTGACCCTGGCCGGGTTCGCCCAGGCCAGGGCCGTCTCCACGCGCAACGACGCGCCGCATGAGGCGTCGCGGCCCTTCGACGTGGGGCGCGACGGCTTCGTGCTGGGCGAAGGGGCCGCGCTGGTGGTGCTGGAACGCGAGGAGTTCGCCGCCGCCCGCGGCGCCCGGGTGCACGCCACCCTCGCCGGCTCCGGGGTCACCTCCGACGCCCACCACATCACCGCCGCCGACGCGGCCGGACAGGCGCGGGCGATGCGGCTCGCCCTGGCCGACGCCGGTCTGGACGCTCTCGAGGTGGGATACGTGAACGCCCACGCCACCTCGACGCCCACGGGCGACCTGACCGAGAACGAGTCGATCGCCGAGGCGATCGGGACGCATCCCGCGGTCACCGCGATCAAGTCGATGACCGGTCACCTTTGCGGCGCGGCCGGGTCGCTCGGCGCGATCGCCACCGTTCTCGGCCTGCGCGACGGGGTGATCCCCGCGATCCGCAACCTGGACGACCCGGACCCGGAGGTGAAGCTCGACCTGGTGGCCGGAGCGCCGCGCGGCGGCCGCTGGACGGCCGGGCTGGTGAACTCCTTCGGCTTCGGCGGCCACAACGCCTCACTGGTCTTCACCACCGCCTGACCTGTGCATCCTGACCTGTGCGTCAGATGGGGCCGCGGCCGTCGAAGAGGTCGTCCGGCCAGGGGCTCTGGCTGCCGTCGCCGCTGCCGGACGGGCCGGGGGTGGGCTGCTGCGGCTCGGGCGAGGCGGGCTCGGGCGGCGGGGTGGGCACGAACTGCGTGTTCGGCAGCGGCCGGGGCGGCTCCGGCTCGTCCTCGCCGCGGAAGAGCAGCATCCAGGTGACCAGCAGCAGCGCGAGCACGAGCGTGGCCAGCAGCGTCGAGGCGAGCACGACCGAGCGCCGGGTGGCCACCGGCGGAGGGGGCGGCGCCGGCGGGGCGGGCAGCGCGGGGGTGCGGTCGCCCAGCCAGTAGTGCGCGAAGTCGGGCCCGTGCCGCTGCCCGATCAGGGTGCCGGACACGGTGACCGGGTCGAGGAACCGCTCGGCCCCCGGGCCGTTCGGCACGAACGGCACGGCCACCCAGGGCGCGGGCCCGTCGTGCATCGCCAGGACGGGAGGCGTGTCGGGGAACACCCTGCCGCGCACCCGTTCCACCAGCGAAGCGCCCCACCCGCGTACGCCCGTCCTGCCTTGCGCGTCCTTGATCGCGGTGACGAACCGGTCCCTCGCGGCGGCGTCGAGGGCGGCGCCGCTCGACAGGACGGCCACCGACACCACCCGGCCGTCGGGCGCCTGACCGAGATAGACGAGCCCCGCCGGGGCCGTCTGCAGACGCGCCTGCAGCGCGAACGGCCCCACGTGGGGCGGGTCGCCGTACTGCAACGGTGTGACCATCCCCCACATCAAAACACACCCCCACATCCGGAACACACGGGCGCGGCAGGGGGTGTGGCACGCGCCGGGACGGGCAAATGGGAGAGAAATGGATTCTCCAGCCGAGTCACGATTGAATAACGAGCATGACCGTTGCCGATGAACGCAGTGACCCGGAGCCCGGCGAGGGCGCGAAGGAGCAGGAGGAGGGCGAGGCACGGCTGGACGCCCTGCGGGAGGCGCTGGCCGAGGTCCGGCGTGTGATCGTCGGACAGGAGCACATGGTCGAGCGGCTGCTGGTGGCGCTGCTCGCCCGGGGACACTGCCTGCTCGAAGGCGTCCCGGGGGTCGCCAAGACGCTGGCCGCCTCGACGCTGGCCACCGTGGTGGGCGGCACGTTCGCCCGCATCCAGTTCACCCCCGACCTGGTGCCCAGCGACATCGTCGGCACCCGCGTCTACCACCCCGGCTCCGAGCGGTTCGACATCGAGCTCGGGCCGGTGTTCGTCAACTTCCTGCTCGCCGACGAGATCAACCGCGCTCCGGCGAAGGTGCAGTCGGCCCTGCTGGAGGTGATGGCCGAGCGGCAGGTGACGCTCGCGGGGCGCACCCATCCGCTGCCCCGGCCGTTCGTCGTGCTGGCCACGCAGAACCCGATCGAGTCCGAGGGCGTCTACCCGCTGCCCGAGGTGCAGCGCGACCGGTTCCTGTTCAAGGTGCGCGTGTCCCACCCGAGCGCGCACGAGGAGCTGGAGATCCTTCAGCGGATGAGCGTGCGCCCGCCCGTGCCCAGGCCGGTGCTCGATCCGGTCACGCTGGTGGGGCTGCAGGACATGGCCGAGGAGGTCTCGGTCCACCAGCTCGTGGCCGACTACGTCGTACGGCTGGTCATGGCCACGCGCACCCCGGCGGACTACGGCCTGGCCGACCTGCAGGACACGATCGAGATCGGGGTAAGCCCCCGGGCGACGCTGGGCCTGATCTCCGCCGGGCGGGCCCTGGCCCTGCTGCGCGGGCGCGACTACCTGCTGCCCGACGACGTCCGCGACGTGGCGGTCGACGTCATGTCGCACCGGCTGATGCTCACCTTCGACGCGCTGGCCGACGAGGTGGACCCCGACGACGTCGTACGCCGGGTCCTGCAGGCGGTGCCGCCGCCGCTCGTCGTGTGGAACCAGGGCATGCGGTGAGCGGGACGAACCCCGACCAGGCGCTGCGGCGGCTGGAGCTGACGGTGGTGCGGCGGCTGGACGGGCTGCTGCAGGGCCGCCACCAGGGGCTGATCCCCGGGCCCGGCAGCGAGCACGGCGACACCCGCGTGTACGTGCCCGGCGAGGACGACGTGCGCCGCATGGACTGGGCGGTGACCGCGCGCACGACGGTCCCGCACGTGCGGGACCTGATCGCCGACCGGGAGCTGGAGACCTGGGCGCTGGCCGACCTGTCGGCCAGCATGGAGTTCGGCACGGCCGACATGTCCAAGCGCGACCTCGCCATCAGCGCCGTCGGGGCGATGGGGATCCTCGCGAGCCGGGTCGGCGACCGGTTCGGCGCCTACATCCTGTACGGCGACGACGTGCACCGCTTTCCGGCCAAGCCCGGCCGGCCCCGGCTGTACGCTCTGCTGCACTCGCTGCTCAGCGCGCCGCCCGCGGAGGGCGCGGTGGACCTCGGGGAGGCTCTGGAGATGATGGCGACGGCGCACCGCAAGCGCGGGCTGCGGGTGATCGTCTCCGACTTCCTCGACTCGCCGGACTCCTGGGAGCCGCCGCTGCGCCGCCTGGCCGCGCGGCACCAGGTGCTCGCCGTGGAGATCATCGATCCCCGCGAACTGGAGTTGCCCGACGTCGGGTTCGTCACCCTCGCCGACCCCGAGACCGGGCGCTCGCGCGGCGTCCACCTGTCGCGCGAGCTCAGGGAGCGGTACGCCGAGGCGGCGGCCGAGCAGCGGTGGGCGACCCGGGCGGCGCTGCGCCGTGCCGGGGCGGCCCACCTGGTGCTGCGCACCGACCGCGACTGGGTGTTCGACATCGCCGAGTTCGTGCTGCGCCAGCGGCGGGCCTCCCACCTGCTGCGCCGGGCCGCGAACAGGAAGGCGGGCGCATGACCTTCCTCGCCCCCGGCTGGCTCTGGCTGTTCATCCTGGTCGCCGCGCTGGTCGCGGCGTACGTCGCGGCGCAGTTCGCGCGCCGCCGCTACACGGTGCGCTTCACGAACCTCGCGCTGCTGTCGCTGGTGGCCCCGGAAAGGCCCACCTGGCGGCGGCACGTGCCGGCCGTGCTGTTCCTCGTCATGATGAGCCTGCTGGTCCTCGGCGCGGCCCGGCCTGCGGGCGAGGTGAGGGTGCCCCGCGACCGCGCCACGATCATGGTCGCCGTGGACGTGTCGTTGTCGATGGAGTCGGCCGACGTCCCCCCCACCCGGCTCGTCGCGGCCAAGCAGGCCGCCCAGCAGTTCGTGAGAGAGCTGCCCGAGCGGTTCAACGTCGGAGTGGTGGCCTTCGCCAGATCGGCCGCCGTGGTGATCTCCCCCACCACCGACCACGCCGCCGTGAACACCGCGATCTCCAGCCTGACCACCCGGCCCGGCACGGCGATCGGCGAGGCGGTGTTCAACTCCCTCGACTCGATCAGGTCGTTCGACCAGCGGGCGGTCACCGATCCGCCCCCGTCCGCCATCGTGCTGCTGTCGGACGGCGACAACACCTCCGGGCGGTCGGTCAACGAGGCCATCGAGGCGTCGGTCGCCGCCAAGGTGCCGGTGTCCACGATCGCGTACGGCACGCCCGAGGGCACGGTGACGATCGACAACCGGGCGGTGCAGGTGCCGGTCAACAAGACCACGCTGAAGTCGCTGTCGGACGGCACCGGAGGCCGGGCGTACACCGCGGAGTCGGGCAGCGAACTGCGCGACGTGTACGCGCAGATCGGCACCTCGCTCGGCTACAAGGTCGTGCACCAGGAGATCACTCAGCGGTTCCTCGTCGCGGCGATCGTCGCGGGCCTGCTGGCCGCCGCAGCGGCGATGCTGCTGGGCGCCCGCATCCCCTGACCCCATCACCCGCCGCGTTCAGCCGACGGCACCTCGCGGGGCAACTCGCGAACCTTCCGCACCACCGCGCGGCGAGGAGGCCGGGCGAAGGCCAGCCCGGCCGCCAGGCACGCAACGGGCACGACGGGAAGCACGTAGCGGTGGTCGAAGTCGAGCACGGCCACCGGCGCGACCAGCAGCGTCACGGCGACCGCCCACGGCAGCGCCGTCCGCCACGGTCGCCGCAGCGCGCCCACCAAACCCAGCACCAGAATGGCGGCCAGCACCGGCCCGCGCAGGTAGGCCGGGTACTGGTAGGCGATGAGCAGGTCGGCGTACGGCCGGACCGAGCGCATACCGGCGAGATCCGGGTCGTACTCCCGCGTGGCCTGATCGGCGAGCGGCTGATCGGCGGGCAGCGGCCAGGTGCCGAGGGCGAAGCCGAACGCGGGGACGGTGCGCGCCGGGTGGGCGACGGGTCTCCAGGCGAACGCGAGCGCGGTGTCCTTCAGCACGTCGCGCAGGTAGTCCACCGGCTGGGCGGCGATGGCGCGCAGTGCGAAGGCACGTGCCCGGTCGTTGAGCGCGACGTGTCCGCCGGGGAGCCGGTTGAGGGAGGAGTCCTTCGCCCACACGTACTCCCCCGCCGCGTCGAGGACGGTCCCGTTCGGGCACAGCGGCGCGAGGTCCGGCGAAGGCTGGATGACCGCGCAGTCCGCGAAGGTCATCGAACGGGCCCACAACGCCACGCCGTCGGTGCCGCTGACGCCGAGCCGGCCGTGGACCCCGCCGTACCACGCCGCGTACGCGGCGACCGGCAGCAGCCCGGCCAGGGCGAGCGCGGCCAGCCGGCGCCAGGGTACGCGGCGGACGGCGAGCACCAGCAGGACGAGCAGGATCAGCGGCAGCGCGATCGTCCGGGTGAGGGCGGCGCCCGCGAGCAGCAGGCCGGCGGTCACGGCGGCACGTGCGGACGGCACCGGCCGGCGGACCAGCAGGGCCGTGGCGGCGACGACCAGCAGGATGAACAGCGTGTCGGACACCACGGCGTGCTCCAGGCGGAGGAACGACGCGTCGAACAGCACCGGAGCCGAGGCGGCCACGGCGGCCCAGCCGGGCAGTCCCCTGCCGCGCAGCGCCGCGTAGACGACGGCCCCGGACGCCAGTCCCATCGTGTGCTGCACGGCGACGACCACCTCGACGCTGTGGAAGGGCAGCAGGGCGCGCAGCAGCAGGGGGTATCCGATCGGGTGGAACCCCTGCTCTGGCCGTAGGTGGACGGCGTTGTCCAGGTAGGCGAACGAGTCGTACCAGTACATCCGGGCGGGCGGATAACCGAGCATGGTGACCACCCTGAGCGCGACCGCGGCGACGAGCGCGACCGTGAAGGCTCGGTGGCGCCTCATCCCGGCGAGCACCGGGAGCAGGGCACGAGCGTATGCGGGCATGACGAATCCGTTCGTTGCGAGGGGGAAATCCGGCCGGGCGGCGCACGCGCGCGGCAGCCGGTTCGCATGGCTGCGGGCATGCCGGTGTCAGCGTGGGGAGGCCGGCCGGTGAGTGCGGGGATGAAGACCGGGGTGCCGCGCCGGATGCGGCCGCGACGCCGCCGCAGCAGGCGGGGGGCGTGGAGGGGGGCCCGACGCGGTCCGCGCCGTGAGCGGGGCGCGGACCGCGTGGCCGTTATCAGTGACGCTGGGGGTCTCAGGGACGCCGGGGTTTCAGGGATGGTCGGTGCAGAAGGCGTCCCTGGGGCGCGGCTGGGGGGCCGGGGTGGGGGCGACCACCATGAGCGCCTGCCCGTCGGCGATCATGACTCCGGTGCGGACGTACCAGTCGGCAGAGGCGGACGGCTGGGCGTAGGCGCCGGGTGAGGAGAACTTCGCTCGCACGCCGCGCTCCCGTAGCAGGGGCAGGACCTGGGCGACGGTCTTGTTGACGTAGTCCACGCAGTGGAAGGGCTGGCCCTCCATGTCGATGGCCTCCAGGACGCCGTAGCGCTCCCCCGCCCGTGCGGCGCGGCCGATCAGCACGGTGGCGTGCCCGCGGAAACCGACCGGGATGCGGAAGCCGATCGAGCAGCCGGCGAATCGCACACACTCGCCCGGCGCCTCGATCGGCGTGATCGCACTGAGGTCCCGGGTGCCGTCCAAGTAGAACGCCCGCCCCACCGAGGCCGCCGTCATCGGCACGAGCCGCACGTCCACGTCCAGGCCACGCTGACGCAGTTCCCGCTGGTACGACGCGGGAGCGGCGAACAGGTCGCGCACCATGACGACGTAGTGGTCGCCCTCACGCCTGATGTCGAGCGCCGCTACAGCGGGCGCGGGACCGAGGCCGGCCGCACCGGGCACGAGCCAGCCCACGGCGAGCAGGACGGCGGTGAGCGAGACGATCAGCGGCGCCAGGCGGGGGCGGCGCAGGATGCGGCGGGCGGCACGGGTGACCGCGTCCCTAACATGCCGGCGGCGGGTCGCCGGGGCCGGGCCGGAGACGATCTCCTCCAGCAGGTCCAGGGCGGCCGGCGTCATCCCCGGGCCCGGGTCCGGGGCGATCCCGGCGACGAGCCGGTGCAGATCATCGCGGTCGTAGCTCATCACGCCTCTCCTCCTGCCAGCGCCGGCATCCGCGCGCCGTACCTGGCCACGTCCACCCCCGCGGAGTTCAACTCCTTGGCGAGGCGCTTGCGGGCCCGGTGCAGCCGAAGGCGGGCGGCTCCGCGCGAGCAGCCCAGCACCGTGGCGATCTCGGCCGATCCCAGCCCCTCCCAGCTCACCAGCGCCAGCACCTCGCGGTCGTCGGAGCCGAGATGCCGGAACGCCGCACGAACCGCGTCGAGATCCTCGTGGTCCGGCGTCCGATCGTGCTCGTCCCATTGGCCGAGCTCCGCGCCGAGCCGCTCCACGAGCGCGCTCCTACGGGTCTCGGCCCTGTGGCCGTTGGCCAGCACCCGCCGGGCCACGCCGTACAGCCATAATCGGGCCGACGGGCCGGCGGGAACGTCGCCGATGCGCCGCCATGCCGTGGCGAAGGTCTCGGCGAGAGCGTCGGCGGCGTCCTCGGGGGATTCGGTGCGGCGCCGCACGTATCCGAGGAGATCCGCGTAATGCGCCAGATAGATCTCCTCGAAACGACGCCTCAGGTCCGAGCGGGCCACCGATACTCCCCCTTCACCGCTTTCTCCGTCATCTCGTACGTGTCCGGAAGGCCGGAAGTGTTTCAGCCTTTCCCGATTCACGCAGGCGTGGAGATCAGCGGTCCGGGGCGTTGATACGTTTGGGCACGTGGCCCATTACTTCGAGGAGAGCCCCCAGGCGGCCAGCCGGCCCGGCTCGGTCACCCTGGTCCTCCCGGACCTGCACCTGCGGCTGGAGACCGATCGCGGGGTGTTCTCCCCCGAACGGATCGACGCCGGCACCCGGGTGCTGCTGGAGAGCGTCCCGCCGCCCCCGGCCGAGGGCGACCTCCTCGACCTGGGCTGCGGCTACGGCCCCATCGCACTGACGATGGCGTCGCGGGCGCCGAGGGCCACGGTGTGGGCCGTCGACGTCAACCGGCGCTCGGTGGAGCTGTGTGAGCGCAACGCCAAAAGCGCGGGCCTTGACAAAGTAAGGTCGGTACATGCCGACGAGATGCCCGAGGACGTCAGGTTCCGGGCCATCTGGTCGAACCCGGCCATCCGGATCGGCAAGGCCGCGCTCCACGAGATGCTCACCCGGTGGCTCGACCGGCTCGCCGCCGACGGCAGCGCGTACCTGGTCGTGCAGAAGCACCTGGGCTCCGACTCCCTGCAGCGCTGGCTGAGCGAGCAGGGCTGGCCCACCTCACGGCTGGCCTCCCGGTCGGCCTACCGCGTACTGCGGGTCGACGCCCGTCCCGCCGAGATCCAGGAGCGAGAGATCCAGGAGCAAGAGAGCAAGGAGCGATGAGCACTCCGAACCCCCGCAGGCAGCTCAAGCCGACCGACGTCAAGCGCCTCAACCGCACCTGGCGCCGCAACACCGAGGGGCGTCTCGCGCTGATCCTCGAATCGGTGACCGGCCCCTTCAACATCGGATCGATCTTCCGTACGGCCGCCGCCTTCGGCGCGGACACGATCTGGCTGGCCGGCAACGCCACCCCGCCGACCAACCCCAAGGCCCAGAAGACCGCGCTCGGCACCGACCGGCTGGTCGAGTGGCACGAGCCGGTCCCGGTGACCGAGGCCGTACGCTCCGCCAGGGAGGAGGGCTTCCGGGTGGTCGCCGTCGAGCTGACCGGCGACGCCGTGCCGCTGCACGAGGCCAAGCTCGACGGCGACGTCTGCCTGGTGCTCGGCAGCGAGGACCACGGCTGCTCCCCCGCCTGCCTGGAGTCGGCCGACTCGGTGGCCTACATCCCGCAGGTCGGCAGGGTCGGGTCGGTCAACGTGGCGGTCGCCGCGGCCATCGCCATGGCGGAGGCCAGGCGGCAGGAATGGGCGTCGCCCGCCGGGTAGCCGCCCCCTGAAACGACAAGCGCCCGACCGGGACCGCGTACGGTTGGCGGGCTCGCGGCCCGGCCGGGCCGCGAGCCCTCCCCCGTGCCGTACGGCGGCTCAGCCCTGTGCCGGGAGCGGACCGAACAGCCAGTTGCCGTGGGACTCCGCGTCAGGGCTGCGGAAGAACTGCTCGTTGGCCACGTGCAGCTCCTGCCGGCTCAGCGAGCCGTCGCCGTCCAGGTCGAGGTGGTCGAACGCGGCGACGGCGTTCGCCTCCGACATGCGGAAAGCGCTTCCGGCCATCCGCAGGTACTCGGTCCGGGTGATCCTCCCGTCTCCGTCGGTGTCCATCAGGTCGTAGAAGGCGTCGGCGACCGGCGCGATGTGGACGTGGTAGCCCGCCTCGGGCTGAGTGACGAACCGGTAGAACCCGGCCATGAACTCGTGCAGCTCGACGCGCTCGTCCCCGTCGGTGTCCATGGGCAGGGTCACCTCGTCCCACAGCCTCGCGTACCGATCCCGGACCCGCTGCGACGGGCCGGAGCCCGGCGCGAACCCGAACGCGTTCACCAGCCGGTCGGCCGAGGCGGTGTAGTCCATCCTGTCGATGGTCCCGTCGTCGTCCACGTCCAGGAGCGTGAACAGATGGGCCAGCTTGCGCTGCTGCAGGTCGTTGAGCATGAACCCTCCCGAGTTCTGTCACCGTGAGCGATCGCGACTTTACCTTCCGCTATCGCCTGTGGGAAGGTGTCGTGGTGCACGTGCATGTGATCGACGGGGCCAACGGCTTCGTGGCCTCCCATCTCATCGGCGCCCTGCTGGCCCGGGGCGACGAAGTGATCGCCCTCGCCCGCGCGTCCGGGGAGGTGGTGCGACGCCGGGTCGCGGACGCGCTGCGCTGCCTCGGCTTCGACGAGTCCCCGGCGGGCCGCCTCCGGGTGCGCGCGCTGGCGTTGGACGAGCCGGACCTCGGCCTTCCGGTCACCGAGATCTTCGCCGAGCCCTGCACCTACTGGCACGTCGCCGCGCTCGTCACCTTCTTCCCACGCCGTGAGGAGGAGCTCCTGAACGTGAACGTGACGGGATCGGCGAACGCGCTGTCCACCTACGAGCGGCACGCCCGGCCGGGCTCGCGCTACATCCTCGTCGGGACGGCCTACCAGTGCGGGCTCGACACCGATGGCCCCGTTCCCGAAGACTGGCCGTCGCACGCTCCGCCGGACCGGTTCCGGAACTTCTACGAATACTCGAAACGCGAAGCGGAGATCGCGCTGGCACGGTCGCGGTCCGTCCGCGAGGGCGCCGCCCTGGTGGCCCGGCTGGGCGTGATGGTCGGGCACTCCCGCACCGGACGGGCGCTGACCGACTACGGCCTGTACGACTTCCTCCGGGTGATCGCCTTCTTCGCCCGGCGCACGCCCGGGGAACGGGTCCGCCTCCCCTGCCATCCGGACGCCAACCTCCATCTGACCCCCATCGACACCACGGTCTCCCGATTGCTCACGCTCGCCGCCGCGGACCAGGAGCGTCCGGTCTCCCACGTGGTGAACGGGGCCACCGTGCCGGTCGCCGACCTGTTCGGCGTGATCAACGCCAGGCTGCCGATCGAACTGGTTCCCGCCACACCCGAAGAGATCCGGGACAGGCCGTTCAGCCGGTTCGAGGCTGTGGTCAACATGCGGGCCAAGTACACCGCGACCTACTTCCGGCACCGTTACGACTTCGAGTGGCGGGACCCTGCGGCCCCGCCCGCCGTCACTCCCGCGGTCCTCGACCGGCTGGTCTCCTGGTACGTCCGGGAGGGGTTGCCCGCATGACCGACTTCGTCACACACGTACGGAACCGCCTCAGCGACGATCGGGAGTTCCTCTTCGTGCGGGACGACGGCAGCCCGGCCCGGCTCACCTTCACCGAACTGGACAGGCGGGCGCGTGCCACCGCCGTGTGGCTCGCCGATCGCGGCCTGACCGATCAGCCGGTGCTGCTTCTCTATCCGGCGGGGCTCGACTTCACCGTCGCGTTCCTCGGCTGTCTCTACGCCCGGGTGCCGGCGATCCCCGCCCCCTTGCCGGACGCGGGCGCACCGCACGCGAACCGCGTACGGACGTTGATGCGGGACGCGGGCGCGCGGCTGGTCCTGACCGATCCCGCACACGCGTCCGAACTGTCCGATTTCGGGGCCCACGTGGCCGATCCCGCCACCGCCGATCCGGACGCCTGGACACCGCCTGCCCTGACCGCCGGCACCATCGCCTACCTGCAGTACACCTCCGGATCGACGAGCGACCCGCGCGGAGTCGAGGTCTCACACGGCAATCTGCTGCACAACCTGGAGCTGTTCCGCTTGCTGGCCCGGGAAAAGCCGGTACGGCGGCTGGCCGGATGGCTGCCCCACTACCACGACATGGGCCTGGTCGGCCTCCAGTTACAGGCGCTCCACGCGGGCGCCGACCTGGTGTTCATGTCACCGGCCGCGTTCGTCGCGCGGCCGGTGCGCTGGCTGGAGCTGATCAGCCGGTACGGCGCGGACTGGACCGTGTCCCCGGACTTCGGGTACGCCTGGTGCACGCGCAGGATCACCGATGAGCAACTCGCCGGTCTCGACCTGTCCACGCTGACGATGGCCCTCAGCGGGGCCGAGCCGATCCGGGCCGGCACGCTCGCCGGCTTCGAGCGGCGGTTCGCCCCTGCGGGCTTCCGCCCGACCACCTGGAATCCCGGCTACGGCCTGGCCGAGTGCACCCTGATGGTCACGTGCACACCGCAGGGGCAGGGCGTGACCGTGCGGCGGTTCGACCCCTCCGCGCTGGAACGGCATCGGGCGGTCCCGGCACCCGAGGGGACACCCCTGGTCGCGTGCGGGCCGGTCTCCGGGCTCGACCTGCGGATCGTCGATCCGGGCGGCTCCGGCCCCGTCGCCGACGGCGCGATCGGGGAGATCTGGGTGGCGGGCCCCAGCGTCGCCCTCGGCTACCGGGGCCGTCCGGCGGAGACCCGCGCCACCTTCCTGGCCGGCGATCCGGCGCGGCACGGCCGCTGGCTGCGCACCGGGGACCTGGGATTCCTGCTCGACGGCCAGCTCTACGTGACGGGGCGGATCAAGGACGTGATCATCGTCAACGGCCGCAACCTCTACCCGCAGGACCTGGAGGAGGCGGCCGCGCGGGCCAACCCGGCCGCAGGGCGCGGCGCCGTCTTCGGCGTCCGGGGCAGGGACGGCGGGGAACACGTCGTTCTGGTCCAGGAGGTGCGCCGGGAACAGTCGGTGGCCCTCGGCGAGACGGCCGACCGGGTCTTGGATCAGGTGACGCGGGAGTTCGGCGTCCCGCTGAGCCTGATGCTGGTGGCCCGTGGCGCGGTGCGGCAGACCACCAGCGGCAAGCTTCGCCGCCGGCATATGCGGGAGCTGTTCCTCAGCGGAAGCCTCACACCGCTGTACGCCGAACTGGAACCCGCGCTGAACGACCTGCTGGAGACCGTCGCATGAACGCCGCCCCCGATCTGGGATCCCTCAGTGACCTGCGCCGATGGCTCATCGAGCGGGTGGCCGCCTATCTCCGGCTGCCGCCCGCGGAGATCGACCCGACGGTCAAGCTCCGCACCTACGGCCTGGACTCGATCCATGCGCTCAGCCTGTGCGTCGACGTGGAAGAGACCGTCGGCCTGCTGGTGGAGCCGACCCTGGCCTGGGACTACCCCACGATCGACGACATCGCCGCCCACCTGGCCGGCCTCCTGGCGGGAGACCGGACCGGACAGGGGCCGGCGGACACGGGGTGAACCGCGACACGCCGAAGCGGAGCAACCGCCCAAAGATGACAATGGACTCTTGTGACGCAAATGTTCATCTTGGTGCGCTGACTGTATGGCCGGAACCCGGCATACTCCTCTCGTGCATCGCCGTTTCGCGTTCCTCGACCACCCCGGACCGCTCGCCTTCGCTCATCGAGGCGGGGCGGCGGAGGCCCGCGAGAACACGATGGTGGCCTTCTCCCGGGCGGTCGAGCTCGGCTACACCTACCTGGAGACCGACGCGCACGCGACCGCGGACGGCGTCCTGCTCGCGTTCCACGACCACAGCCTCGACCGGGTCACCGACCGCACCGGCCGCATCTCGCGCCTGTCCTACCGCGAGGTGCGCAGGGCCAAAATCGGCGGCAGGCACGAGATCCCCCTGATGGAGGACCTGCTCGGCACCTGGCCCGACGTGCGGTTCAACATCGACGTCAAGGAGAGCGCCGCCATCGCGCCGCTGGCCCGGGCGATCCGCCGCACCCGCGCCTACGACCGGGTGTGCCTGACCTCGTTCTCCGACGTGCGACTCGCCCGGGCCCGGCGCGCGATCGACCGGGAGGTCTGCTTCTCGCTCGGCCCGCGCGGCCTGGCCGCCCTGCGTACGGCCGCGATGGGAGGCGGGTACGGCAGGCTCCTGTCCGGGCTGGCCCAGGCGGGGGTGCCGTGCGCGCAGGCGCCCATCGGGTTCCGCGGCCTGCGGGTGACCACCCGCGCCCTGGTGCGCACCGCGCACGCGATCGGCATGCAGGTGCACGTGTGGACGGTGAACGACCCGGTGACGATGGCCCACCTGCTCGACCTCGGCGTCGACGGGATCATGACGGACAACATCAGCGGTCTGCGCGACGTGCTCAAGTCACGCGGGCAGTGGCACCCCCGCCCGGCCGAGCCGTGACCCCGGACCACCCCGTCCGGCCCGGACCGCCCCGCCGAACCCCCTGAGCCCTGCCCCCCCTGAACCCTGCCTCCTGAGCCCTGCCCGCCGAAACCTGCCCGCCGGAACCCGGCCCCGTTGAAGCACCCGGCGACGCTTCACCACCGTGAGGAGAGACCATGACCGCCCCCAAGGTCGTCGATGAGGAGATCCCCGGCGCGCGGCGGCGCGAGCAACGCGGCTGGTACTGGTACGACTGGGCGGACTCGGCGTTCCAGACGACGGTCCTGACCGTCTTCCTCGGGCCGTACCTGACCTCGATCGCCACGACGGCGGCGGGCGGCGAGAACGGCTTCGTGTCGTTCCTCGGCCTGGACCTGCGGCCGAAGGCGTACTTCACGGCCATGGTGACGATCTCGGTGCTGCTGCAGATCGTGGTCATGCCGATCGTCGGCGCCCTGGCCGACCACACCGGCCGCAAGAAGCAGATCATGGGGGCCTTCGTCTACGTGGGCGCGGCGGCCACGCTCGGCTTCTTCCTCGTCTCCGGCGACCGCTACCTGCTCGGCGGTGTGCTGTTCCTGATCGCCAACGTGACCTTCGGCTCGGCGCGGGTGGTCTACGAGTCCTTCCTGCCGCAGATCTGCGGCGCGGAGGAACGCGACGCGATCTCCAGCAGGGGCTGGGGCTTCGGCTACCTCGGCGGCGGCCTGCTGCTCGCGCTCAACCTGGTGGTCTACCTGTCCGGCGCGGTCGAGGAGAGCCTGGCGGTGCGGATCAGCCTGGCCTCGGCGGGCCTGTGGTGGGGCGCATTCGCGATCATCCCCATGCTGCGCCTGCACAACCGGGCGGTGGCGCACGTGGAGCACACGGCGGCCCGGGCGATCGCCGGGAGCGTCCGCCAGCTCGGCCGTACGCTCGGCGAGCTGCGGCGCTATCCCCGCACGCTGCTGTTCCTGGTGGCCTACCTGATCTACAACGACGGCGTGCAGACGGTCATCGGCTTCTCCGCGACGTACGCCGACCAGGAGCTGGGACTGGGGCAGACCCATCAGATCGGCGCGATCCTGATGGTGCAGTTCATCGCGGTCGGAGGCGCGCTCGGGCTCGGGCGGCTCGCGATGAGGATCGGGACCAAGCGCACGGTCCTGGCCAGCCTTGTCGTGTGGACGGTCGTGGTGGGAGTGGCCTACTTCCTGCAGAAGGGCTCGGCCGTCCAGTTCTACGCGATCGCGTTCGCCATCGCGATCGTCATGGGCGGCACGCAGGCGCTGTCCCGCTCGCTGTACTCCCTGGTCATCCCGTCCGGCAGGGAGGCGGAGTACTTCAGCCTCTACGAGATCAGCGACAAGGGATCGGCGTTCCTCGGCTCGCTGGTGCTCACGCTGGCGCTCCAGCTCACCGACAGTTACCGAGCCGCGATCGTCTCGCTGGTCGTGTTCTTCATCATCGGGTTCGTGCTGCTCACCCTTGTCAACCTGCCCCGGGCCATCCGCGAGGCGGGAAACGAGGTGCCGGCCCACATCTGAGACCAGAGGGACGGAAAAAGCGCGATTGGATCAGGTCTCGGCTGGGAATCCACACACGGTATCAGGCGTTGTACGCGGTGGCGAACGAACCCCTCGAAGGCGGGGACCTCAGGAGGCTTAAAGACATGGGCGAGCGTGCACTTCGCGGTACCCGGCTCGGCGCGACCAGCTACGAGAACGACCGCAACACCGATCTGGCCCCGCGCCAGGAGGTGTCCTACACGTGCCCCAAGGGCCATCTCACCACCGTCCCGCTCGCCGTCGAGGCCGAGATCCCCACGAACTGGGAGTGCCGTTACTGCGGCAGCCCGGCGCTGCGGGTGGACGCGGAGCAGCCCCAGCAGAAGAAGGCGAAGCCCCCGCGGACCCACTGGGACATGCTGCTGGAGCGCCGCTCGATCGAGGACCTCGAAGAGGTGCTGAACGAGCGGCTCGCCATTCTGCGCGAGCAGCGGCGCAAGAGCGCGTAGGACGCCGACGACGCCCCCGGCGGCCCGGAGATTCACCCGGGCCGCCGGGGGCGTTCGCATGCTCAGCCGGCCGGCGCGCGGACGACGACCATGGGGCACGTCGCGTAGTGGAGCATGGCCTGGCAGACCGATCCGAGGATCAGGCCCCTGAACTCGCCGTGGCCCTGGGAGCCGATGACGAGCAGGTCGGCGCCCGCCGACGCCTGCCGCAGCACGTCCACCGGATGGCCCCGTACGACCTCCTCGACGACCTTGACGTCGGGGTAGAGCTCGCGGCGCCCGGCGAGGGCCTCCCTGACCATGCGCACCTCGACCTTCTCGTCGTCGAAGTCGTCCGGGAGCGGGGCGAAGCCGCCGCCCGCCTCCAGCGAGCTGTAGGCGTGCACCGCCCGCAGGCCCGTCCCGCGCAGCGCCGCCTCGGCGAAGGCGAAGTCGAGCACCTTGGCGCAGGCGGGGGATCCGTCGATGCCCACCACGATCTCCGGGCGCGGCGCCGAGGGCACATCCCGCACGACGACCACGTCGCACGGGGCGTGGCCCGCCACGCCGTACGCGACCGAGCCGAGCAGCAAGCCGCGGAAGCCGCCGAGCCCGTGGTTGCCGAGCACCAGGAGATCGGCGTCCACGGCCGCCTCGACGAGCGCCGGGCGCGGGTCGCCGGCCAGGATCGCGGTGTCGACCGGCACCCGGGGCGCCTCCGCGTAAACCCGCTCGGTGGCGGCGCCGAGCACGGCGGCGGCGCCGTCGCGCATCCACGCCGCGACGCTCGTGTACGGACCCTGCCGGGCGCTCGAGCACGCCCAGGCGGGGATGGCGTTGGCGATCCGCAGGGGGACGCCGCGCAGGTCGGCCTCCCTGGCCGCCCAAGCCGCGGCCGCCATGCCGGCGTGCGAGCCGTCGACACCCACCACGATCATGACGCCCTCCCCTCGGCCGGTCCTTCCATCACACCGTTCCCCTGGCGGGGCGTGCGAGCGCCGCCGAAGGTCCCGCCGGGACGGGACCTCCGGCCCCCCACACCCTCTACGACACCCCGGCGTGCTCGGGGCTGGCGGCGCGGGCGGTGAGGTGGTGGCGCAGGCGCTCGCCCTCGACGTCGAGGTCGGGCAGCGCCCGGTCCAGGGCGCGCGGCAGCCACCAGGCGGCGCGGCCGAGCATGGACATCACGGCGGGGACGAGGGTCATGCGGACCACGAAGGCGTCGACGAGCACGCCGACGGCCAGCGCGAAGCCCATCGACTTGATGATCGGGTCGTTCATGAACACGAACCCGCCGAACACGGCCGTCATGATCAGCGCCGCGGCGGTGACGACCCGCGCGTTGTGCCCCATGCCGTTGATCGTCGCCTGGCGGGGGGCGTCGCCGTGCACGTAGTCCTCGCGCATCCGCGAGACCAGGAACACCTCGTAGTCCATGGCCAGGCCGAACAGGATGCCGATGAGCAGGATCGGCAGGAAGCTGACCAGCGGGCCCGGCGCGTCCACGCCCAGCAGACCGGCCAGGTGGCCCTCCTGGAAGATCGCCACGGTGATGCCGAAGGTCGAGCCGACGGTGAGCAGGAAGCCCAGCGCCGCCTTGACCGGCACCAGGATCGAGCGGAAGACGAGCATGAGCAGCAGCACCGACAGGCCGACGACCAGCAGCAGGTACACCGGCATGGCGTCGGCGAGCTTGTCGGAGACGTCGATGCCCACGGCCGTGGCGCCGGTGACGGCGATCTCGGCGCCGCCGATCGCGGCGACCTTGGCGCGGATGGCGTGGACGGCGTCCTCGGTGGCCGCGGCGGTGGGCCCCGCCTTGGGGATGATGGTCAGCAGCGCGGTGGTGCCCGCGGCGTTGGCCTGCGGCGGGGCCACGGCCAGCACGCCGGGGGTCTGCTGGATCAGCTGGGCGGCCTCACCGGCGGCGGCGGTCGTGGCCGCGCGGTCGGCGGCGGAGACCACGGCGATCAGGCGGGCGTTGAAGCCCTCGCCGAATCCCTCGCTGGTCAGGTCGTAGGCCTCGCGGGCCGGGGTGCCGGGGGCGGCGGTGCCGGCGTCGGGCAGGGCCAGCCGCAGGTTCTGCGCCGGCAGCGTGAGCGCGCCGAGGGCGAGGACCCCGGCCAGCAGGATCGGCACGCGCAGCCGGGTGACCACCCGCCCCCAGGTGTAGCCGAAGCCCCGGCCGCCCGCGTTCGCGCTCTCGCCGGTGCGCTGCTTGCGGGGCAGCACCCTGGCTCCGGCGTACGCCAGGAAGGCGGGCAGCAGCGTGAGGGCGACCAGCACGGCGACGGCCACGGTGCCGGCGGCGGCCAGGCCCATCACGCTCAGGAACGGGATGCCGACCACCGACAGACCGGCGAGCGCGATGACCACGGTGGCCCCGGCGAACACGACCGCCGATCCGGCCGTGCCGACCGCCCGGCCCGCGGCCTCCTCCGGCGCCACGCCCTCGGCCAGGAACTGGCGGTAGCGGGAGGTGATGAACAACGAGTAGTCGATGCCCACGGCCAGGCCCAGCATCAGCGCCAGCACCGGTGTGACGGAGGTCAGCTCGACGACGCCGCTGAGCGCGAACAGGCCGCCCATGCCGGCCCCCACGCCGATCAGCGCGTTCAGCAGGGTCATGCCGGCGGCCACCAGTGAGCCGAAGGTGACGATCAGCACCACCGCGGCGATCACGACGCCGATCCCTTCCGACCCGCCCACTTCCGGCGCGGCGTTCAGGATCTCGCCGCCGTGCTCGACCCGCAGCCCCGTCACCGAGGAGCCGGCCTTCAGGTACGCCGCGCGCTGGGCGTCGGTCACGTCCTTGAGCCCGCGGTCGAACTGCACCTGGACCAGGGCGTAGCGGCCGTCGGCCGAGACGGCGCCGGACCGGAACGGATCCATGGCGGCGACGACGCCGGGGACGGCGCCGGCCTCCTCGACCACGGGCGCGACCGCGGCGGCGTCCAGCTTCCGGCCCTGCGGAGCGGCGACGACGATGGTGCCGGTGGCACCGCTGGCCTGCGGGAACTCCTTGGCCAGGGCGTCCAGCGCCCGCTGCGACTCGGTGCCGGGCATGGCGAACTTGTCGCCGGTCGGGCCGTGGAAGGCTGCGGCGGCCAGGCCCAGGACCACGAGCAGCAGCAGCCACACGGCGGCCACGCGCCCGCGTCTGCGGAAGGAGAACCGGCCCAGCCGGTACAGCAGGGTTGCCAAAGCAGAATCTCTTTCTTCGGGAGGTCAGTCGGTGTGCAGACCGAGCGTCCGCAACGCGCCGCGGGTCAGCTCCGCGCGCAGCGTCTCCTCGGGGAGCGCGAGCTCGCCGGCGCTGGTCAGGATGATCCCCAGCATCGCCATCCAGGCCCAGACCCGGGCCTGGGGGACGGCCGAGCGGCCGGACAGCGCGTCCGTCAGCCGTTCGGTGAGGCCGTCCACGTCCGGCAGTTCCGGCCGGTTGATCAGCGCGTCGACGTCCTGCAGGAGGATCTTCACCTGCAGCCGGAAGCGCAGGGACAGGTCGACGAGCCCGGCGACGGCGGCCCGGGCGGCCTCCTCGCCGTCCAGCCCGGCGAGCCGCCCTTCCAGCGCGGCGAACTCCGGCCCGACGGGCGCCAGCAGCTCGGTCAAGATCGCGTCCTTGTTCGTGAAGTGATAGAGCAAGGACGCCTTGGAACAGCCCGCGTCCGTGGCGATGTCCTGCAGGGAGGTGCCGCGGAACCCGTGCGCGGCGAACAGCCGCACGGCCGAGTCGAGGATGTCCGCACGCATGGTTGTTGCGGAACGTGCCATGGAGACACACTAGCTGACCGATCGGACAGCGTTTGACCGATCGGCCAGTGACGGGGTTTGAGTGACGGGGTTCACATGGAGAGGGCGAAGCCGGAATCTAGCCGGCGAGCCGATCTCGGCCGCCGTGCGGATCCCGCCGGGAGCCGTCGCGGTGAGCGCGCGCCGCAGGCCCGGGGCGCGTGAGGTGGCTTCGACGACGATGTCGTAGGCGCCGCGGGGTGGTGCCGGTCAGCGGCCCGGCTTCGGCTCCGAGGTATTCGGCGATCTGTCTCCGGTGCGGGTCGTCGTCGAGGTAGTGGACCCTCCCGGCGGCGACGCGGATCGGCGGAACGCCGTCCGGGACGGGGACGAGCATGTGGTCGGCGTGGGGGACGCGGATCCTGTCGGCGACCATGCCGCCCCAGGGGCCGCCGGCGGGGCCGAAGCCGTAGGCGGCGAGGGCGCCTCGGGCGGCGACTTCGGTGACGCATTCGTGGCCGATCGGGAACGGACCCCGGAACGGGACCTTCCCGCAGATGGACCCGACGATCGGGTCGACGAGGCCGAGCGCCATCCCGGCTTGGAGCGCGATCCGGTGACGCGGGCTGGCGGGGAGCACGGTCCGGGACCTGGTCGCGCACTCCGGCGCACCACTCGGCTCCACCTACCACTACTTCCCCCGGGGCAAGCAGCAACTGGCCGCCGAAGCGGTCCGGTTCGCCGGCGACCTGGTCACCCGGGTCCTGGAGCGTGGACTCGAGGCCGGTCCCACGGCCGGGCTGCGCGCGTTTCTGGCCCTGTGGCGGCAGACGGTCGTCGACAGCGACTTCACCGCGGGCTGCCCGGTCCTGGCGGTCGCGGTCGAGGAGCCGCCCGGCGCTGGAGATCCTCCTCGGCGCGGCCGGCACATGGTGACCCGGGACGGCGACGGCGCGGGCGATCAGGTCTCGGCCGCCCGAGAGAAACGCGAAGGCCCGGCCGGGGAAGGCCGGCCTCGCCTCGGGCGGGCCGTGCCCAGACCGCAGATCACAGACCGCAGATCACAGACCGCGGATCACAGACCGCGGATCACAGGTCGAGCAGGTCCGCCGACACCTGCCAGAGCAGGGTGGCCGCCTCCGGGTCGAGCGCGTACGCCGCGACCCCCCGGCGGGTGCCCTCCCGATTCGGCTCCGCCTCCTGACAGTCCTCGAAGTACCGCCCGGTGACGCCCTCCAGCAGCGGCGAGGCCGCGACCAGCACGGACGTGGCCGCGCCCTGCTCGACCGTCTTCCACGTGGGGCCGCCGCCGCCCGTCTGCGCGCGTAGGCGCTCGAGCTCCTCGTCGGTGACGTGCCGCTGGAGGTTCGTGCGGATGCCGCCCGGCATGAGCGCGTTGACCGCGATGCCGTCGCCGGCCCACCGCCTTGCGGCCTCGACCGCGAACAGCACGTTGGCCGTCTTGGACTGCCCGTACGCCAGCCACGGGTCGTACGGGCGCTCCCGGAAGTGGATGTCGTCGAAGACGACCGGCGACCGCAGGTGGGCGCTGGAGCTGACCGACACGACGCGGGCGCCGCCGGCCGCCGCGAGCGCCGGGTGCAGGCCCATGGCCAGCGCGAAGTGACCGAGGTGGTTGGTGGCGAACTGGAGCTCCCAGCCCTCCGGTGTCCGCGTCTGCGGGCACGCCATCACCCCGGCGTTGTCGACCAGGATGTGCAGCGGCCCCTCCCATGCGGCGACGAACGCGGCGACGGAGGCCCGGTCGGCGAGGTCCAGCGGCGCGACGAGGACGGGCGCGCCTCCCGTGGTGGCGGCGATGTCCTCCGCGGTCCGCTTGCCGGCGTCGAGGTCGCGGACCGCGATCGTCACCTCCGCGCCCGCCGCGGCCAGCGCCCGGGCGGTCTCGACGCCGATTCCCGACGCCCCGCCGGTCACGATCGCCCGCCGCCCGCGCAGGTCGACGCCCTCCAGGACCTCGGCCGCGGTGGACTGCCCGGTGAACGGCGTGGTCATGCGGGTGGTCTGAGCCATGTTCGTCCCCGTCCCGTACGGCGGCTGGGGCCCATGAGAGCCCGCCGCTACAATCAGGAAAACCGGAGGAACCTCCGGAACGTCTACGACTCTAACCGGAGAATCCTCCGGTTAGCAACCCGCGCCTGTGTGGAGGAGCCGTGTCCACCCCCGCTCGACCACCCGGAGCCAAGCCGTTGCGCGCCGACGCCCGGCGCAACCGCGAGCGGCTGCTCGACGTCGCCGTGAGAGCCTTCTCCCAGGACGGGCCGGACGTCACGCTCGACGCGATCGCGAAGGAGGCGGGCGTCGGCATCGGCACGCTCTACCGCCACTTCCCCACGAGGGAGGCGCTGATCGAGGAGGCCTACCGCAACGAGCTGGCCAAGCTGTGCGACGCGGGGGCCGAGCTTCTGGACGAGATGGCGCCGGACGCGGCGATGCGGACCTGGATGGACCGTTTCGTCGACTACCTGGCGACCAAGCGGGGCATGGCCGGCGCGCTGCGCGCCGTGATCGCCTCCGGCGCGAACCCGTACGCGCACAGCCGCGACCGGCTGATCGGCGCGATCGGCGCGCTGCTCGACGCGGGCGGCTCGGCCGGGTCGCTGCGGCGGGACGTGGCTGCCGAGGACGTGCTCGCCGGCATGAACGGCATCTGCCTCGCCGCCGGCGAGCCCGCGCAGCGCGATCAGGCCGGGCGCCTGCTCGACCTGCTGATGGACGGCCTGCGCCACAGAGCCGCCGGGACCGCCTGACCCGCGGGTCCGGCCCAGACGGCGACCGCCTCAGGCCAGGCCGCGCTCACGCAGATCCAGCCAGATCGCGCTGGCCACGTCGGGATCGTCGAGGTCGGCGCCGAGCACCTTCGTCGCCGTGCCGATGCGGTGCCGGAGGGTGTTGCGGTGGATCGTCAGTTCCTTGGCCGCGTCTTCCCAGTGTCCACGGTGACGCAGGTAGGCGACGACGGCGCCGACGAGATCGGCGCGCCTGTACGACAGCAGCGGCTCCAGCGCGGGAGATCCGGTGAACGTCCCCCCGTCCGCCGCCAGGTCGCGCACCGATCCCTCGTCCGCCCGGGCGAGCGCGGACCGCAGCGCCGGCAGGTGCAGTGCCAGGTCGCGGGTGGCCAGCTCGCGGGACACGACCGCGCGGGCCGCGGGGGCCCGGACGGCGATGAAGTCGGCGACGGTGGCGCGGACCGTCGTCAGGTTCTGCTCGGTGAGCAGCATCCACACCTCGTCCGGTTCGACTGCGGCCAGGACCTGGCATCGGTCGCGGGCGAGGGCCTGCTCCAGTGTGTCGAGCAGGTCGGGGGCACCCGCGCCCGCTCCGGCGACGCCGAGGACACACAGGCGCGAGGGCGGGGACGGAACCCCGAGGTCGGCGGCGAGGGCGCGGGCCGCGTCGAGATAGCCCAGCAGAGAAAGCCTCGCGACCGCGCCGCGCGCCGACAGGGCGGCCTCCGTGCCCCTCCGCCGCTGCTCGTTCTGCAGAGCCAGCAGCGAGCATGCCGCCAGGACGAGTTGCCGGTCCCGCGTCTTCATCGAAGGGGCGCAGCCGGTCGCGACGAAGCCGGTCAGCCGGCCCTGACTGCCGAGCGGCTGCACGACGACGTCGTCCCCGTCGATACGCAGGGTGGCCGAGGAATGCGGACCCGCCGCGCGCAGGCGGGCCAGCACCTCCGCGATCTGCCGGGCGCTGCGCCGGCGTCTGCGGGGCCAGACCTCCACGATGTCCCCTTCGGGGGTGAGCTGGGCCGCCCACCCCTCGACGGCGCCCGCAAGGGTCCGTACGACGGCGGACACAGGGTTCGGGCCCGCGGCCGCGCGAACGAGGTCGCGGTGCGCGCCGAGGGTCGCGTTGAGCTCCTCCTGCCCGGCCTCGGCGAGCAGCGACCAGTACTTGCGCGCGACGACGAGGAACGGCGTGGGATCGGGCACGACCAGCAGCGGGAGCCCGGCTGCCTCGCACGCGTCGATCAGGACGGCCGGCACCTCCCGATGCACCGGGCCCAGCCCCAGGCCGAGGGCGCTGATGCCCTTTTCGGCGAGCCGGGCCGTGTACGACCGGGCCTGCGCGGCCTGTCCGGTGAGCTCCATTCCTGTCGTCAGGAGCAGCTCACCGCCCTCCAGGTAGGGGGTGGGATCGGTCAGCTCGCTGACATGAACGCCTGTCACGACGCGATCGGGAAGCGGCCCCGCGGAAACGGGCCGCAGGTCGCGACCGAGGGCCCGGCTGAGCTCGGCGAGTCGAGGCACGCTCACACCCGGGATGCCCGGGGCCTTATCCGGGCCTCTATCAGGTGGGGACCGGGCTCGGCCAGGGCGGTCCGGAACTGCGCGGCGAACTCGCCCGCGGTGTGCGCCCTGGTCGCGGGAACGCCCATGCCCGTGGCCAGCGCGACGAAGTCCAGGCTCGGGCTCGACAGATCAAGCAACCGCCGGGCCGCCTCCCCCTCGGCCACCGCTCCCACCTTCTCCAACTCCATGGAGAGGATCTCGTACGACCCGTTGCCGAGGATCACGGTGGTCACGTCCAGGCCTTCCCTGGCCTGCGTCCACAGCGCCGGGAGGGTGTACATCGCGCTGCCGTCCGCCTCCAGGTTGACGACCGCGCGTCCGGGGGCGGCCAGCGCCGCGCCCGTTGCCAGCGGCATCCCCTGACCGATCGCGCCGCCGGAGAGGCTGAGCCAGTCATGCGGCCTGGCGTCGGCGGTGGCCGCGACCAGTGCGGCGCTGGCGGTGATGGACTCGTCCGACACGATCGGGTCCTCCGGCAGCAGCGCGGCAACCGTGGCCGCGAGCGTGTCCGCGGTGAGCGCGCCTTCGGGCACGGCGAGGCCGCGGGCGGGGCGCACGGGGGGCGCCTGCCGCGCCCCGATCCGCTCCGCCAGCCGCTCCAGCACCTCGGTGACGTCCTCGCCGCCCCCGGCCAACACGTGCGTCGTACACCCCTGGGGCCGCAGGTCGCCCTGCTCACCGGGGTAGGCGAAGAACCCGACCGGGGGTCGCGCCCCCACCAGCACCAGATGCTCGGCACCGTCGAGCTGGGCGCGGGCCGCGTCCGACCGGTAGGCCAGGCGGGCGACCGCCGGGATGCCGGCGCCGCGCTGCTGGCGCGCCGGGAACGTCTCCGCGTACACGCGGGCACCGGTGGCATGGACGATGCGGGCGGCAGCCCGCAAGGCCGGACCGCGCAGGGCGCGCCCGCCCAGGAGCAGGACACAGCGCGGCCCGGCGGCCAGCGCCGCAGCCGCGTCGGCCACCGCGCCGTCGGTCACGAGCGCGGGCGGGCGGACGCTGATCGGCGCGGCGGGACGCGCGCCCTCGGACCACGACACGTCCGCGGGAAGGATGAGCGTGGCCGTCTGCCCGGGCGGAGCCGTCGCGGCGGCGACCGCCTCGGCGGCGTCGGCGGCCAGGTCGGCACTGCGCGCCGTGCGACGCACCCACCCCGAGACCGACCTCGCCACCGCCTCGATGTCGGACTCCAACGGCGCGTCGAACCGTTTGTGGTAGGTCGCGTGGTCGCCGACGACGGCGAGAAGTGGGGTGTGCGCCCGTCTGGCGTTGTGCAGGTTGGCCAGCCCGTTGCCCAGCCCCGGCCCCAGGTGGAGGAGCGCGGCCGCCGGCCGGTCCAGCATGCGTCCGTACCCGTCGGCGGCCCCCGTGGCGACCCCTTCGAACAGGCACAGCACGCCGCGCATCTCTGGCACATGGTCCAGGGCCGCCACGAAATGCATCTCCGATGTGCCCGGATTGGCGAAACACACGTCGACTCCGCTGTCCGCCAGGGTTCGGATCAATGCTTGTGCACCGTTCATGTCACTCCGCTCGTGCCCCCGGCCGAGCCGGAGAACATGCAGGTCGAAGGCTTCGCCGAGGGCCGGCCAGCCGCGCGCCGATCAGGGGCGCCTCAGTCACAGCGCGCCGTATACCACCCGCCCGCCGATGACGGTGGCCGCGGTGGTCATCGAATCCAGCCGCTCCACCGGCATCGACCGCGGATCGGCTTCGAGCACCGCGAAGTCCGCGAGCTTGCCGGTCTCCAGCGTGCCCTTGTCCTTCTCCTGGCAGGTGGCGAAGGCGGCGTCCCGGGTGAACGAGGCCAGTGCCTCGTCGATGCCGACGGCCTCCTCGGGGTCGATGACCACGCCGTTCTTGTTCTGTCGCAGGATCATGGACTGCATGACGAACCAGGGGTTGCAGGTGAACGGCTGCGCCCCTGCCGTGTCGGAGTTACCCGGCAGCATGCCGGTGAGGGAGCGCAGCGTCCGCAGCCCGTACTTCGTGGTGCCGGGCGGCAGGCGCCGGCCGGGGTCGTCGGGTTCGGCGTAGAGGAAGCCGGGGTTCGGAACGGGGATGCCGCCGGCGTCCACCAGGCGCCGCATCCGCTCGTCGGCGTACATCTCGTTGCCGAAGTGCTCGACGCGGAACCGGTGCTCGGTGGTCGCGCGGCTGCGGGCCGCCTCCTCGATCGCGCTCACCGCGACCTCCTGGGCGAGGTCGCCGATGGCGTGCACCCACACCTGGACGCCCCCGTCCATCGCGGCGGCGAGTTCACCGGTCAGCTCGGGCAGGGTGCGGCTCAGCAGGCCCCACGACTCCGCGGGCCCGCCGATGCCGTTCGACCGGAACGCGCCGTCCCTGCCGCCGTCCATGAAGATCTTGATCGCTTGGATCTGACAGTGGGGGTCGCCGAAACCGGTCTCGAATCCGAGGCCGGAGAACACGCGGGCGTCCACCAGCGGCTGGTGACCGGGGGCCGCGGTCAGGGCGAGCCTGATCCGGGGGAAGTTCCGCGTCCTGGCCAGGTCCTGGTAGACCCGCACCCCCGTCGCGCTCGCGGCGACCTCGCCGATGCTCGTCACGCCGTTGCGCAGGAACAGCTCGGTGAGGGTTTCCGCGATCGCCGGGCGCAGCGCGTCCCGTAGCGGCGCTGACCAGGCGAGCAGATCCCAGCCCTCCTCCACCAGGCCGGTGAGCTCACCGGAGGAGTCGCGGTGGACGCGCATCCCCGGCTCCACGACGGTGTGCCGGCCGAGGCCGCTCACGCCCAGCGCGGCGGAGTTGAGCTGGAACTTGTGCATGGACCAGCGGACCCCCACCGGGTGGTCGGGGGCGACCCGGTCCAGTTCCCGCCGGTCGGGCAGGTCCTGGCCGAAGGTGCCCTGCATCACGATCCACTCGCCTGGCTCGCGCTTCGCTGCGAGCTCGGCGACGCGGGCGAGGATCTCGGCCCTGGACAGTCCGCGTACGTCCGTCCAGAAGTGCCGCGAGTAGGTGGTGAGCTCGACGTGGGTGTGGGCGTCGATCATTCCGGGGACCACGGTGCGTCCGCCGAGATCGATCACCTGCGAACCGGTGCGCCGGGTCGCGAGCACCTCGTCGTCGGAGCCCACCAGGACGATACGGTCCCCGTCCACGGCCAGCGCGGAGGCGACGGCGCGCCGGTCGTCCATCGTCAGGACGACGCCGTTGACGAACTGGACCGCGGCGCCTCGCTCGGTGACGTGGGCGGCCTCCGAGGCCGTCACTTGGACAGTCCCGCCGACTCCGGCCGGGGCGCCTCGACCCCGCCGCGCCACCAGTACTCCCACTGCGAGGAGATCATGGGGTGCAGCGACAAGTCGTGGAAGATGCCAGCGCGTACGGGGGCCAGCTCCTCGGGCCAGGCATAGCCGGCCACGTCGTAGACGGTGGTGAGCCGCTGGACCATGTCGATGCCCGGGCGCGTACGACGTTCCCATTCCAGCAGGCCCACGGAGATGTCCGAGTGGTCCGCGAGGGTCTCGGCCATCCGCCACGCGGCGGCGACGGCCACACCGGCACCCTGGCCGAAGTTCGGCGGCTGTGCGTGCGCGGCGTCGCCGATGATGGCCACGCGCCCGGACGTCCAGCTCGTGCATTCGACGTAGGGGTGCGCGTGGTGGACGCCCATGTCGTCGCTGACCCGGTCGAAGACGTGCTTGAGGTGCGGAAACTGCTCCGTCCAGTACTCACGGTCCAGGGGCAGGCGGCGCACCCGCTCCTCGTCCTCGGGACCGATGATGAAGACATAGGTCAGATCCTCGCTGCAGGGAGCGACCCCGACGCGGTGCCGGCCGGACCAGTACTCGGTGCTGTACGCCTCGTCCGCCTCGGTGCGGGGGATGACCACCCGGGTCGCGCCGTCGCCGAGCGTCCCCTTGACCCTGGTCAGGCTCAGCGACTCACGGACCGACGAGTGCAGGCCGTCGGCCCCGATGACGAGGTCGGCCTCGACGGCGTCGCCGTCCGCGAACAGGAGGCGGCCGGCCGGGTCCGCGCCGGTGACCGTGCGGCCGGTGACCAGTTCGGCGCCCGCCTGAACGGCGGCCTCGCGCAGCAGGTTGTGCACGTCCGCGCGCAGGGCGACGATGAGCCGCTCCTGCTCCACCGACCGGTTGACGATGACAGTCCCGGTCTCGTCCACGATGCGCGCGGCACGGATGCGCACGCCCCGCTCGGCGATGCGCTCACCGACACCGAAGTCGTCGAAGACGGGAAGGCTGTTCTCCTTGAGGTAGATGCCCGCGCCGAACTCGCGTGGCTCCTCGGACCGCTCATAGACGCGGACGGCGAAGCCCTTACGGGCCAGTGCGGCGGCGGCCGCGAATCCTGCGATGCCGGCACCGGCGATGGCAACAGTAGGCATGGTGGTCAGATCCTTCTCAGAGCGAGCAATTGATGGCGCGAGGTGGGGATTATTCGGCGAGGACGACGATGTCGCCGGCGGGGGCGGACAGCCGGCAGGGCTGGCCGGGGGTGATGTCCTCCGTGCCACGCCAGTCGATGGAGGCGGTTACCGGGCCGACCCCCTCGACGTCGAGGCGCACCAGGCGCTCCTCCCCCAGGAGCAGCGACTCGACGACGGTCCCGGTCAACTGGAGGGCGTCGCCGGGTACGGCCGGACGCAGGCAACGGGGGCGGACGGCCAGGGCGGCCTCGCCGCGGTGCGCGTTCGGCAGCGTGAAGGCCGAACCCGCGGCGATGACCTTGGCGAGGCCGGGGCTGCCGCCGTCGGAGACGACGGCGGGAATGATGTTGGCGTTGGAGAAGAACCGTGCGACGAAACGGGACGGCGGGTTCTGGTAGAGCTCGCTGGGCGCGGCCAGCCCCGCCAGCCGTCCGTCCTGCATGATCGCGACCCGGTCGGAGAGCGCCAGGGCCTCCTCCTGGTCGTGCGTGACGAAGACGATCGTCGTCCCCACCTCTCGGTGGACGCGGCGGATCTCCTGCTGCAACTGCAGGCGCAGGCTGCGGTCGAGGGCGCCGAGCGGCTCGTCCATCAGCAGCAGCTGCGGCTCGTAGGCCAGTGCGCGGGCCAGGGCAACCCGCTGCTGCTGCCCGCCCGACAGCTGCTGCGGCTTGCTGCCGGCCTTGTCGGGCAGCCCGACCAGTTCCAGCATCTCGGTGACGCGCCGGGCGCGCTTGGCGGCGTCCCACCGGCGCATCTTGAGGCCGTACGCGACGTTCTCCGCCACCGTCATATGGGGGAACAGCGCGTAGTTCTGGAAGACCATGCCGAGGTCGCGCTCGGCCGGGCTCAGCCCGGCGATGTCGCGGCCGTTCAGCAGGATCTGCCCGCTGTCGTGGGTGTCGAAGCCCGCGATGATGCGCAGCAGCGTGGTCTTCCCCGAGCCGCTGGGACCCAGCAGGGTGAGGAACTCGCCCGCGCTCAGGTCCAGATCCACGCTGCGCAGCACCTCATGGTCTCCGAACGCCTTGCGAAGGGAGCGGATGCGCAGAACGATGTCGGGCTCTGAGGCGGTGTGGTCCATGTCTGTCCTCTGCCGAACGTTGATTGTGCTGGTCATCGGCCCCTCCCGCGCAGGACGGTGGCGCCGGACATGAGGGCGGCCGTCACCACCATCAGGAGCGTGGCCACGGCGGTGATGGCCGGGTCGACCCCGAACTGCACCGAGTCGAAGATGTACTTCGGCAGGGTCACCAGCCCGGGACCGCCGAGGAAGGTGATGAAGACCGCCTCGTCGAAACTGAGGATGAACGCGAAGATCGCGGCGGCCAGGATCGCGGGCAGCAGCAGCCGGGCGGTGATCCCCGCCCACGCGCGGACGCGGGCGGCGCCCATCGTCATCGCGGCCAGCTCCAGTTCCGGGCGGATCTGGTCCATCGCCGTGCTGAGCAGGATGACCACGAGCGGGATGGCGGTGATCGCATGGGCGATGACGATCCCGCCGAACGTGCCGATGAGCCTGAACTGGGCGAACACCCCATACATACCCACGGCGTAGGCGGCGACGGGAAAGAGCATGGGAGCGATCGCGGCCGACTCCACCACCCCGCCGCCGGGCACCTTACCCCGCTTCAGCGCGAACATCGCCGGGACGGCGACGAGGAGTGTGACCGCCGCCGTCGCGGCCGCGATCGTCAGGGACAGGCCGATCGGCCGCAGCCACGTGTCCGAGGTGAACACCTCGACGTACCGGTCCAGGCCCCACTGCCGCGGCGGGAACGCGATGTGGGGGTCGGAGGCGAAGGACAGGACCGCGATGAACAGGGCGGGCAGAATCAGGAAGCACAGGAAGACGGCCAGGACCGCCCGGCCCGCGAACCGGAAGAGCCCGTCGAGCAGCCTGCTGACGCGGGTGTTCGTCATCCCAGCCCTCCTCGGACCGCGCGCAGGCCGACGGCCTTGATGGTGACCGCCAGCGTGGTCAGTGCGATGACGAGCAGGATCACCGAGGTCGCGGCGGCCCTGGGGTAGTCGAAGAAGCGGAAGATGTCGTCGCTGATCACTGAGGCGATGAACGGTGTCTGCGCTCCGCCCAGCAGCACGGGAGTGACGTAGAACCCGATGGCCATCGCGAAGACGATGGCGCCTCCGGCGATGACGCCGGGCCGGATCAGCGGGAGCACGACCCTGGCGAAGGTGCCCCGCTGGGAGGCGCCCATGACGCGGCTGGCGTTGATCAGATCCAGGTTCACCGTGCCGACCGACGGGAACACCGCCAGGAAGGCGTAGGGGAGCATCGTGTAGGTCATGCCCAGCACCACGGCGATCGGGGTGTACATGAGTTCCAGCGGTTGCCGGATCAGGCCGAGGTCGAGCAGGACCGAGTTGATCGGTCCTTCTCTGGCCAGCAGCAGCGCGAAGGCGTAGTTCTTGACCACGACTCCCATCCAGAACGGCAGCAGCACGGCGCCCCAGATGAGGCCCTTGAGCCACTTGTGCCGGGACGTGCGGACGGCCCAGGCGAGGGCCGTACCGCCCACCACCGCGAGCAGCATGACCACCGCCGAGTCCAGGAGCGTCACGCCGATCGCGCGGCGCACGGCCCCCGACGAGAGCGCGTCGGCGTAGTTCCCGGGACCGTTGCCCGTCGTCACCGAATCCCACAGCAGTCTGATCAGGGGATAGACGACGAAGAGGATGAGCGCGATCCCCAGCGGGACCATCATCGGGAGGGCCGTACGCAGCGGGAGCGTGCTGCTCCAGGGTCTGGTCCTCTTCCTGTCCCCGCGCTTGTTCTCATCGCCCGCGACGTTGTCCGGGCGCTCAGTCACAAGGCTCATCTTTGTGGCCTTTCAGCTGCCCGTGGTCAGCCGCGGAGGAATTCCTGCCAGCGACGGTTGACGTCCTGGGCGTTCTTGACGTACCAGTCGTAATTCAGCGTGGTGAGCTGCTTCCGGTTGTCCGGCCAGTCGGCCAGCTGCTTCTTGAAGGTGTCGTCCATGTAGTCGAACGCCTTGGGGCTGGGCACCGAATACTTGGTCTTCTCCGCCCACTTGGCCTGGGCCTCGGGATGGTTGGCGATCCACTCCATGAACTGGAAGGCGGCCTTCGAGTGGGGCGCGCCGGTCGCGACGTTCCAGAAGCCGGGGTTGTACACCCCGCCCTTCCACTGGACCTGGAGAGGGGTGCCGTTGTCGGCGAGGCCGAAGGCGCGGCCGCTGTAGGCGATGCCCATGTCGACCTCGCCGTTGCGGAAGGCCTGCTCCATCTGGTCGCCCGACTCCCACCAGACCTTGACCAGCGGCTTGAGCTCCTTCAGCTTGGCGAACGCCCGGTCCATGTCGATCTCGTGGGTGGGGATCTCCTCGGCCGGGACGCCGGAGGCCATCTCGGCGAGGCTGAGGTTGAGCAGCGGCAGCGTGGCGATCATCTGCCGGCGAGCGGGGTTGGCGGGGTCGAAGAAGGCCTGCTGGGTGTCGGGGCAGGTGGTGACCTTGTCCTTGTTGCAGGCGATGATGTAGCCCAGGTTGGAGAAGGTGAACCCGAAGTCCGTCACCGCGTCCTGACCCAGGACGCTCTGGAACTCGGTCTTGAGGTTGGCCGGGAGCTGCTGGATGAGCCCGTCGTGGGCCATCTGGTAGGCGTCGGGGGCGGACGTGGAGTCGAGCAGGTCCCACTGGACGTTGTTGGCCTGCTTCTGGGCCTGCAGGTTGGCCGCGTACTTGCCCGGAGCGTCGACGATCTGGACCTTGATCCCCGTTTCCTTGGTGAAGGGGTCGGCCAGGAACTGCCGGGTGGCCTCGGTGAAATACGCGCCCCAGCTGGCCACCACAAGCGTGGTGTCCTCGGCGGACGCGTTTGAATCACCACCGCCGCCGCAGGCTGTCGCGAGAGGAATGACGGAGAGAGCGACGGCGGCGAATGCGGCGCCCTTCTTTTTCACAGAGAACATGCGGGGGTCAATCCTTTGCTTTCACTCGCCCGGGGGGACCGATAATCCACAACGCTTCCGCCGGACCGGATCCGACATTGACGACACGATGCGGAATCCCGCTCCGGAAACTGATGGAGTCGTCTTTCTCGAGAATGAAAATCTCTGAGGCGAGCTCCACCCGGAAGGTCCCGGACAGGACGACGATCAGTTCGTCGGAGTCGTCGTGCTGGTACTGCTGGTTGCCCGTCGAGCCGTCGACGTCCATGACCAGACGGAAGGCTTCGATGTACTCGAGGGGCTTGGGGGTCAGGAGCAGTTTGAGCGCCTTCTCCCCGAAGGGGATGGTGGGCCGCTCCTCCGCTCGCAGCACTCCGTTGCCGCGATTGTTCTGAGGGTCGAATAGATCGCTCATGGCCACACCCAAAGCGGAGCTGATGCGCCGCAATGAGGAGATGCTGGCCTGTGTCGAGCCGCGTTCGAACTGACTAAGGAAACTCTCCGAAAGACCTGTTTGCGCGGACAGTTCCCGCAGGGTCAGCCGGCGCTGCTGTCGCAGAATGCGTACGCGGGCACCTAAAGACTCATGGTCTTCGCTCGACACCTGGTCTTCATCCTTACTTTATTTAGTATTAGTTGTGATGAAGAAGGACCGTAGCACTGAAGAGGACTTCAGTCAAGGAACATTTTCACTGTAAATCCCAGGTCTCGGGCGTGTTGCCGACGCGGGACGGCGGGCCGCCCCGGCATACCCCGCGCCGTGGCCGGACTTCGTCCGTTCCGCACAGTCATCGCCGAAGGTCCGGCGAAACATCCGAAGTACGAGGGCTCCGCTCGCTCTAGCTTTCGGAGTGCCTCAGGTTCTCCACGCCCTGATCAAGGAGAGTTCGTGATCGACCCCGAAGCCATGCCCGAGCAGCGCCGCATCCTCCGCACCGAGCTGCCCGGCCCGCGTTCCCGCGAACGCCATGAACGCAGAGGCGAGGTGCTCCCCCGCGGGCTCGGCACCACGCTTCCCGTCTTCGTGGAGCGGGCCGGTGGGGCGATCATCGTGGACGTCGACGGCAACCACCTGATCGATCTGGCCTCGGGCATCGCCGTGACCAGTGTCGGCGCCAGCGCGCCCGCGGTGGTGTCGAGGGTGCGGGACCAGGCGGCGAAGTTCACCCACACCTGCTTCCTGGTGACGGAGTACGACGGGTACGTCGAGGTGGCGGCCCGCCTGAACGCGCTGGCTCCGGGCGATCATCCGAAGCGGACCGCGCTGTTCAGCACCGGCGCCGAGGCCGTCGAGAACGCCGTGAAGATCGCCCGCGCCGCGACCGGCCGTCCGGGCGTCGTCGTCTTCGACCACGCCTACCACGGCCGCAGTCTGATGACGCTCGCGATGACCGCGAAGGACGATCCGTACAAGACCGGCTTCGGGCCCTTCCCCGGCCAGGTCCACCGCGCGCCGTACGCCTACCCGCTGCGCTGGCCGGGTGGGGCCGAGAAGTGCGCGGCCGAGGCACTCGCCGCCCTGGAGGAACTGCTGGCCGAGGTGGGCGCGGACACGGTGGCGGCCATCGTCGTCGAGCCTCTGCAGGGAGAGGGCGGATTCGTCGTCCCGGCTCCCGGATTCCTGACCGGCGTGCAGGAGGTCGCCCGGCGGCACGGCATCGTGTTCGTCGTCGACGAGGTGCAGTCCGGCGTCGGGCGCACGGGCGCGATGTTCGCCAGCGAGCACGAGGGCATCGTCCCGGACCTGCTGTGCACGGCCAAGGCGCTGGGGGGCGGTCTCCCGCTCGGGGCCGTCACCGGGCGCGCCGAGCTGATGGAGGCGGTTCATCCCGGCGGGCTCGGCGGGACGTTCGCGGGCAACCCGCTGGCCTGCGCGGCGGCCCTCGGTGTGCTGGAGATGTTCGAGGACGGCGCGCTGCTCGAGCGGGCGCGGGACATCGAGGCCGAGATACGGGAGCGGCTCAGCGCCGTACAGTCCCCCTGGATCGCCGAGGTTCGCGGCCGCGGCGCGATGATGGCGATCGAATTCGTCCGGCCGGGGAGCCTGGAGCCGGCGCCCGAGGTGGCCAAGGCCGTCGCCGCCCGGTGCCATGCGCAGGGAGTCCTCACGCTGGTGTGCGGCACGTACGGCAACGTGATCCGCCTGCTCCCCCCACTGGTCATCTCGTCCGAGCTGCTGTCCGACGCCCTCGACGTGCTCGCCGAGGCCGTCACCGGCATCGACGTGCGGCCGGAACCGGGGGCGCGGTGAGCCGGCCGCTGCAGGGCGTGCTCGTGGCCGACTTCAGCCGCGTGCTGGCCGGACCGTCCTGCACGACGACGCTGGCCGACCTGGGCGCGACCGTGATCAAGGTCGAGCGGCCCGGCTCGGGAGACGACACGCGCTCGTGGGGGCCGCCGTGGTCGGCCACGTCGTCGACCTACTTCGAGAGCGTGAACCGCTCCAAGCGAAGCGTGACGCTGGACCTGGACGACCCGGCGGACCTGGCGCTCGCCCGCGAACTGGCGCGGCGGGCGGATGTGTTCGTGGAGAACTTCAAACCGGGTGCGCTCGACCGGCGTGGACTGGGCTACGCGCAGGTGGCGGCCCCGAACCCGGGGGTCGTCTACTGCTCCATCAGCGGCTTCGGCGCGGGCGCCGGCGCCGATCTGCTCGGCTACGACTTCGTCGTCCAGGCGGTGGGCGGGCTCATGTCGATCACAGGTGCGCCCGGCGGAGAGCCGACGAAGGCCGGCGTGGCCCTGGTCGACGTGCTGACCGGCAAGGACGCCGTCATCGGGATCCTGGCCGCGCTGGCCGCCCGGGCGGGCACCGGCAGGGGATGCCACGTCGAGGTGAACCTGCTGTCCAGCCTGCTGGCCTCGCTGGTCAACCAGGCGCAGGGCTACCTGGAGACCGGCGTGCCGCCGAAGAGGATGGGCAACCGGCACCCCTCCATCGCGCCGTACGAGACCCTGCGCTGCCGCGACGGCCTGCTCGCCGTGGCCTGCGGAAACGACGGCCAGTTCGCCCGCCTCGCCCGGGTTCTCGGCGACCCCGGCCTGGCCGCGGACGAGCGCTTCGCGACGAACGCCGCCAGGGTGGCCAACCGCGAGGAACTCGTCCAGACGCTGGAACGGCTGCTGACCGCGGCGGACGCGGCCGAATGGGAGGAACGGCTGACCACCGCGCACGTGCCCGCAGGCCGCGTCGGGGACCTCGCCGACGCGTTCGACCTGGCCGAACGGCTGGGCCTGACGCCCGTCGTGCGCACCCGCAACGACCGCGCACCCCAGGTGCGCCATCCCGTGAGCTACTCCGGCGACCTGGTCCGGCCGCCGGAGCCGCCCCCCGCGCTCGGCGAGCACGACGCCGCCGTACGCGCCTGGCTCGCCGCCGAGCACTGGTCCCCCGCAGATCTCGACCCGATCGATCCCACCGGAACGGAACAGGTACCGTCATGACCCCCACCGGCACCACCCGCCGCGCGCCCGTCGACCCTCTCGACCCCCTCGGCATCGACGACCTGCTCGGCTCGGACGAGAGAGCCGTACGCGACTCGGTCCGCCAGATGTGCGCCAGGGTGGTCGATCCGTACGTCGCCACCTGGTTCGAGGAGGGCGACCTGCCCTCGATACGCGAGCTCGCCAAGGAGTTCGGCTCGCTGGGCCTGCTGGGCATGCACCTGCAGGGGTACGGCTGCGCCGGCATGAGCGCGGTGGACTACGGCCTGGCCTGCATGGAGCTGGAGGCCTCCGACTCGGGCATCCGCTCCCTGGTGTCGGTGCAAGGGTCGCTGGCGATGTTCGCGATCTGGAAGCACGGCACCGAGGAGCAGAAACAGGAGTGGCTGCCGCGCATGGCCGCCGGTGAGGCCATCGGCTGCTTCGGCCTGACCGAGCCCGACCACGGATCGGACCCCGGGGCGATGCGCACTCGCGCCCGCCGCGACGGCGACGACTGGATCCTGGACGGGCGCAAGATGTGGATCACCAACGGCTCGGTGGCCGACGTCGCGGTGGTCTGGGCCGACACCGACGAGGGAATCCGCGGCTTCGTCGTCCCCACCGGCACCCCCGGCTTCTCCGCACCTGTGATCAAGCACAAGCTGTCCCTGCGCGCCTCGATCACCAGCGAGCTCGTCCTCGACGACGTCCGGCTGCCCGCCGACGCGGTCTTCCCGGAGGTCCGCGGCCTCAAGGGGCCGCTGTCCTGCCTGAACGAGGCCCGTTACGGCATCGTCTGGGGTGCCATGGGGGCGGCCCGCTCCGCGTTCGCCGCCGCCCTGGAGTACGCCGGCCAGCGCACCCAGTTCGGCAAGCCCATCGGCGCCTTCCAGCTCACCCAGGCCAAGCTCGCCGACATGGCCGTCGAACTCGCCAACGGGGAGCTGCTGGCCCTGCACCTCGGCCGCCGCAAGGACGCCGGCACGCTGCGCCCCCACGAGGTCAGCATGGGCAAGCTCAACAACGTCGGCAAGGCCATCGAGATCTGCCGCACCTCGCGCACGATCCTCGGCGCCAACGGCATCTCCCTGGAGTTCCCCGTCATCCGGCACATGACCAACCTCGAGTCGGTGCTCACCTACGAGGGCACCCCGGAGATGCACACCCTCGTCGTCGGCCAGGCGCTCACCGGCCACGCCGCCTTCCGCTGAGAACCGCAGTGTGAAGGCCGCACAGTGCGGCGCAGTGCGGCACAGTGCGCCGCCGCCCGGCCGGCCGGGCGGCGGCGCACTGTTGGGTTCAGCGCTCGGTCCGATCGGGCAGCCGCCAGGGATTGCCGTCGCGCAGCGCCGGGGGCAGTGCGGCGTCGGGGACGTTCTGGAAGGCCACGGGCCGGGTGAACCGCCGCAGCGCCTCGGCTCCCACGCTCGTCGCGCGAGGGTCGCTCGTCGCGGGCCACGGGCCCCCGTGGTGCATGGCGTCCGCGGTGGCGACGCCGGTGGGGAATCCGTCGACCACGACGCGGCCGACCCGGCCGGCGAGCTCCGCGACGGCCCTGACGAGGTCGGGGTCGCCCTCCCCTCCCCCGTGAACGCAGGCGGCCAGGGACGGCCGAAGCCGCGCCACCGCCTTCAGCGCCTCGTCGAAGTCGCCGTACTCCGCGACGAGAGCCACTGGACCGAAGCACTCCTCCAGCAGCGGAGAGTCCTCCCCGAGGTCGTCGATCTCGACGAGCAGGGCCGCCGCGCGGGCCGCATACCCTTCCTCTGGCTCCGGGCCGGCGGCGAGCATGCGTCCACCCGCGGCCTCCAGGGTGCGCAGGCCGTCACGGTAGGCGGCCGCTATCCCCTGGGTCAGGAGCCAGCCGCCCTGGGCCGCCCTCACCTTCCCGGCCACCGCCTCCACCACGCCGGACCCGCGCGGGGCGAGCATGAGCCCCGGCTTGGTGCAGAACTGCCCCGCGCCCAGGGTGAAGGAATCGACGAACTCCTCGGCGATCCGCTCGGCACGGTGGCTCGCGGCCGGGGTCAGGAGCACGGGATTGACCGTGCCCATCTCCGCGTAGACGGGGATGGGAGTCGGCCGGCGCCGGGCGCGCTCGACCAGGGCCATCCCACCCCGTTGTGAGCCGGTGAAGGCCACCGCCGCGATCGGCGGCGCGTCGACGAGGGCCAGCCCGGCCTCGAAACCGACGACCAGCGAGAGGACCCCGGCAGGAGCCCCCGCGGAGGCGAGGGCGCGAGCGGCCGTCTCGTACAGCCGGACGCTGAGGCGGGGGTGCGCCGGATGGGCCTTGACCACCACGGGGCACCCGGCGGCGACGGCCGAGCACGTGTCGTGGCCGAGGACGCCGAACTGGAAGGGGAAGTTGCTGGCCCCGAACACGGCGACCGGCCCGATCGGCAGCTCGGCCCGGCGCAGGTCCAGACGCGGCGGGCCCTCGACCGTGTCGATCCTGGCCCGCAGCCACGCGCCGCTCTCGCCGGCGGCGGCGTAGTACCGCATGTTCTGGGCCGCCCGGGACAACTCTCCGCGCAGCCGGGCCTCGCCGAGCGCGGTCTCCTCGTCGGCGAGGGCGACGAGTTCGCCGCCCGCGACGTCGAGAGCGTCCGCGACGGCGTCGAGCCACCGCCGCCGCTCGGCGGGAGAGGTGGTGCTGACGACGGGGAAGACAGACGCGGCGGCCGCCACGGCCGCCGTCACGGCCGCCGCGGGAGTTCGGGCCGGACCGGCCACGACCGCGGCGGTACGCGGAAGGTAACTGGGTTCACCGCCGGTGGGCGATGTCGCGTTCGCATCAGAAAGGCTCATGATGAGGCGACGCTATTCACCGCACCGGCCGGCACCCATTGGCCGAACTACCGGATTTCTCCATAGTTTGGAGGATTTGCACCTGTCGTTCGGCGGTCCGACCTGCCAGGTCGCCGAAGCCTCGGTCACCGGCCGGAGAACCGGGGGAAGCGGAGAACGCCCAGGCGGTCAGCCGGCCAGGCGGAGGGCCTCGGCCGCGACGGCGTGCCGGAGGTCGCGGATGCCGGGCCGGCCCCGCAACGGGTGGACGTTGTTGGTGAGCAGCACGACGGTCAGCCGGTGAGCGGGATCGACGACCAGAGACGTGCCGGTGAAGCCCGAGTGGCCGAACGCGCCCGCGAGCGGCCCCACGATGGCCGGGTCGTCGATGCGCACGCCGAGCCCCTGCCGGAAGGCGGCGCCCGGCACGCCCTGGTCGCGCAGCATCTCGGCGGTCCAGGCGGGAGACAGGGCCGGACCGCCGCCGGTGCGCAGCGCCTCGCCGAAACGCACGAGGTCGGCGGCGGTGGAGAACAGCCCGGCGTGGCCGGTCACGCCGCCCAGCGCGTGGGCCGTCTCGTCGTGCACCTCACCCCGCACGCAGGTGCCGCGCTTGAACTCCGTGGCGACGGCCCGGCCCGGCTCGACCGGCCCGTACGTCGTGGCGCCGAGCCCGAACGGCCCGGTGACCCGCTCGCGCACGAGCACGTCCAGCGGCGCCCCGCCGGCGGCCTCCGCCACCCGCCCGGCCGTGATCATGCCGACGTCCGAGTACAGATGCGTCCCCGGCGGCCCCTGCACGGGAGTGGACAGCACCAGGTCCCAGCGGGCCTCCTCCGGCTCGTTCTCCACCCGGCGGCTCGCGGGCAGGCCCGAGGAGTGCGTCAGCAGGTGCCGTACGGTGATCTCGGGCCGGTGCCCGTAGAACCGGGGCAGCCGGACGGCGACCGGATCGTCGAGGTCGAGCGCGCCCTCCTGGGCCAGCGAGACGAGCACCGCACCCGTGAACATCTTGGTCAGGGAGGCGATGTCGAAGAGCGCGTCCATCGCCACGGGCGGCCGTTCCGCCAGCAGCCCACCGGACGGGTCGGCGTACCGCGCGGCCTCCCCCACGGCGGCCGCGGCGACCGTGTGCCCGTCCACGGCGATCACGGCGACCGCCGCCGAGGCGACCTCGGGCACGGCCGCCCGCAGGACGTCCTCCAGCGTGTGATCAGGCACCGTGTAGTCAGACACTGTGCAGCGCCGGGCCGAGCCGGTTGCCGTGCGCCGCGAGCAGCGCCCGCGCGTCGTCGGCGCCCACACCGCGCTCGATCATCACGACGGCCGTCTTCACGTCCCGTCCCGCGCTCTCCAGGACCTCCCTGGCCCGCGGCACCTGCGTGCCGGTGATGTCGGAGACGATGCGGGCCGCCCGGTCGACCAGCTTGGAGTTGCTGGCCACGACGTCGACCATGAAGTTCCCGTACGTCCGGCCCGACCTGATCATCGTGATCGTGGAGATCATGTTGAGGACCAGCTTCTGGGCCGTGCCGGCCTTCAGGCGGGTCGAGCCGGTGACCACCTCCGGCCCCACGATGACCTCGACGGCGTGGTCGGCGGCCCGCGCGAGCGGGGTGCCGGTGTTACAGGCCAGGCCCACGGTCAGCGCGCCGAGCCGCCGGGCCTGCTCGACCGCCGCGACGACGTACGGCGCGCGCCCGCTGGCGGAGATGCCCACGACGGAGTCGAGTGGGCCGACGTGCTTGCCGCGGATCACGGCGGCGCCCGCCTCGGCGTCGTCCTCGGCGCCCTCGACGGACCGCACCAGCGCGGCCTCGCCGCCCGCGATGATGCCCTGGACCAGGTCGGGGTGCGTGCCGAAGGTCGGCGGGCACTCGGAGGCGTCGAGCACCGCGAGCCGCCCGGAGGTGCCCGCGCCCACATAGAGGAGCCTGCCCCCGTCGGCCATCCGCGCAGCGATCGCGTCGACGGCCGCGGAGATCGCCGGGACGGCCCGGCCCACCGCGGCCGGGACGGCGGCGTCGGCCGCGTTCATGAGCCGCGCGATCTCCTCCGTCGGAAGCGTGTCGATCCCGCTGTAGCGGGGATCGCTCTGTTCTGTGGCGAGAGCGGCGAGTGATTGCGTCATGATTCCTCAGCTTCGGAGTGCATTATGGATCGCGTGCGTACGGGGCTCGAGCTGCTGGTGAGCTCGCCGAAAGCCGGGTGGGAGCGGGTGGGCCTCGTCACCAACCCCACCGGAGTCCTGCCCGATCTGACCGCCGCCGCACCGGCCCTGCTGGCCGCCGGGGTGCCCGTGACCACGTTGTTCAGCCCCGAGCACGGCCTGCGCGGCACGGCCCAGGCGGGCGGCGGCGAGGGCGACAACGTCGATCCGGTCACCGGCCTGCCCGTGCTCGACACCTACCGGCGGACCGGCGGCGACCTGGACGCGCTGGTCGCGTCGTCCGGGGTGGACGCGCTCGTCTTCGACGTGTGCGACGTGGGCGCGCGCTTCTACACCTACGTCTGGACGATGTACGACCTGATGGGCTCGGCGGCCCGGCTCGGGCTGCGGTTCACCGTGCTCGACCGGCCCAACCCGATCGGCGGCGCGGTGGCCGAGGGCCCGGTGCTCGACCCGGCCTTCGCGAGCTTCGTCGGCCGCGCCGCCCTGCCCGTACGGCACGGCCTCACACCGGGCGAGATCGCCGTGTTCGCCAACCGCGCGATCGGCGCCGAGCTGGAGGTCGTGCCGATGGAGGGCTGGCGCAGGGAGTGGCGGTTCGACCGCACCGGGCTGCCCTGGGTGATGCCGTCGGCCAACATGCCGACCCTCGATACCGCCCTGGTCTACCCCGGCACCGGGCTGCTGGAGGGCGTGAACGCCGCCGAGGGCCGCGGCACGACCCGGCCGTTCGAGCTGGTCGGCGCGCCGTACGCGGACGGCCGGTTCGCCGCCGCGCTGAACGACCTCGGCCTGCCCGGCGTGCGCTTCCGCGACACGTGGTTCACCCCGACGTTCGGCCGGCACGCGGGCGTCGTGGTGCGCGGCGCGCAGTTGCACGTGACCGACCCCACGGTCTTCCGGCCGGTGCTGACGGGGGTGTCGGTCCTGCACGTGCTGCGCACCCTCTATCCGGGCGACTTCGCCTGCGAGCCGTTCCTCGACCTGCTGTGGGGCTCGGCGTCGCTGCGCGAGCACCTGGAGGCGGGCCGCGACCCCCGCGGGCTGTGCTGCCCGCCGGGCCCGCCCCAGGGCGAACTGCTGTACGGCTGACATCAGCCCAGCGGACGGCGGTAGAGCCAGAACACCCGCTCGGCGCGGGCGCCCACCGCCCGGGAGTAGAAGCGGAGCGGGCCCACCCAGCCGATCTGCGCGGACGTCTGCCCCGCGGCGGCCTGGTCGGCCAGGCAGCGGCGCAGCAGCACCCGGCCCACACCGAGGCCGCGGGCGGCCTCGGCCGTGCCCATCGGCCCGAACCACAGCGGCCGGGCGCCCCAGGCGGCGAAGCCGAGGATCTCCCCGTCGCGCGCCGCCCCGTCGCGGGAGGCATAGTGCAGGCCGGTCGCCTGCTCGGCCTCCCAGGCCCACTTGTCGTTCCACTGCTCGCGGACGAAGGCCGCGACCGCTTCCCGCTCCCCGGGCGGCGCCGCCGCGACCGTCACGCCGGCCGCGGCGAGCTTCGCCAGGTCGGCCTCGTGCTCGGCCTCGTCGTAGCGGGCCGGCAGGCCGGCCGTCATGTTCCAGGCCACGCGGTAGCGCTCGTACCCCAGGTTCTCGGCCAGGCAGGCGGCCGGGGTGTAGCGCACGTCGATGCCCGGCCAGGCGTAGCAGGGCGGGTTGCCGGCGAACCTCGCCTCGGCCGCGCCGTGCGCCCGCATCCACTCCTCGGCCGCGCCGACCAGCGCCCGCCCGATCCCCCGGCCCCGCGCGGCGGGGTCCACGGCGATCAGATCGATGTGGCCCGCGCCGTCGGCGCCGATCGAGGTGAACACCGCGCCGTCCCGGTCCGGCGTGGCCAGGACCGTCCACACGCGCTCGCGCGGCGGGTCGGCCAGCCGCCGTACGACCAGCGGGGCGTCCTCGGCGTCGGCCCACAGCGCGGCGGCGGCCAGGCGCTCCAGCCGCTCGTCCACCTCGGCCGCAAGGATGTCCGTCACTCGCCCACCCCCACCGGGATCACGCTGCGCCGCTTCGGGTGGAAGCAGGCGTGCTCCTGCTCGGTCTCCTGTTCGGGCCCGCCGTCGTGAGTCAGCACGGGCATCTCGCTCTCGCAACGCTCGGTGCTGAACGGGCAGCGCCGCGCGAACAGGCAGCCGCCGTCGGGCTCCCCCTCCCGCTGCATCTCCCTCGGCACGACCCGCTCGGCGCCCGGCCGTTCCAGGCCGTGCAGCACCGGGATCGCCGACAGCAGCGACTGCGTGTACGGGTGGACCGGGTCCGCGATGATCTTCTCGGTGGCGCCCCGCTCGACGACCTGGCCGCGGTAGAGCACGTACAGCTCGCCGTCGTCGCCGATGTAGCGGGCGGTGGCGATGTCGTGGGTGATGAACAGCACGCCCACGCCGAGGCGCTCGCGCAGGTCCTTCAGCAGGGCGAGGATGCCCAGGCGCAGCGACACGTCGATCATGGAGACGGCCTCGTCGGCGACGAGCACCTCGGGGTCCATGGTGAGCGCGCGGGCGATCACCACACGCTGGCGCATGCCGCCCGACAGCTGGTGGGGATAGCGCGGCAGCACGTAGCCGGGGTCGATGCCGACCATCGCCAGCAACTCCGCGGCCCGCCCGTCGACCCACGACCTCGGGCGGCCCGTCTGCCGGGCGCGCAGCCGCAGCGGCGCCTCCAGCGTCTGGTGGATCGTCCGCGTGGGGTTGAGCGCCGAGTAGGGGTCCTGGTGGATGAGCTGGATCCGGCGGAAGTACGGCTGCCGCCTCCGGTGGCTGAGCGTGGACATCGGCACACCGTCGATGACGATCTCGCCGGCGTCATGGGTCTCCAGCCCGGCGACGATCCGGCCGAGGGTGGTCTTGCCGCTGCCCGACTCGCCGATGAACGAGACGGCGCCGCCCTTGGCGATGGCGAAGTCCACGCCCCGCAGCGCGGGCACGTCGCGGGCGCCGAGCACGCTGCCGCGCTGCTTGAAGACCTTGGTGATCCCGGTCCCCGTGATCACACGAACTCCTTCCGCTTGACCAGCGTGAGGTGGCGGTCGGTGGCATGGCAGGCGACCGTACGGCCGTCCCGGTGGACGGACATGGGCTCGTCGGTCTCGCACACCTGCATGCGCCGCTCGCAGCGCTCGCGGAACACGCAGCCCTGCTTGGGCAGCGTCCCGAGCGTCGGCGGGCGGCCGGGCAGCGCCCGGGCCAGCGACAGGTCACCCGACAGGCGCGGGATCGCCCTGATCAGGCCCTGGGTGTACGGGTGCCGGGCGTCCCCGAGCACCTCGGCCACCGGGCCGTGCTCGACCACCCGGCCGCCGTACATGACGGCGAGGCTGTCGGCGACCTCGGCGACCGCGCCGACGTCGTGGGTGATGACGAGCGTGGTGAGCGCCCGCTCCTCGTGGACCTCGCGGATGATCCGCAGGATCGTGGCCTGCGTGATCATGTCGAGGGCGGTGGTCGGCTCGTCCAGAACGACGACCTTGGCGTTCAGGACGAGCGCGAGCATGATGCCGACCCGCTGGCGCATGCCGCCGGACAGCTCGTGCTGGTAGGAGTCGAGCACCCGGGCGCCGTCCATGCCCATGCGGGCCAGCAGGTCCTTGGCGTCGCGCACCAGCCCCCGCAGGTCCTCCACGTCGTGGGAGCGGCCGAGGTCGAGCAGCTGCTTGCCGATGGTCTTCAGCGGGTTCAGCGAGTTCTGCGCGGCCTGGAAGACGTACCCGACCTGGCGGCCCCGGGTGCGGCGCAGGTCCTCGCCCCGCAGCGTCAGCACGTCGCCGAGGCCGTCGATCTCGACGCTGCCCTCCGCGATCCTGCCAGGCGGCTGCACCGCGTTGAGCAGGGAGAACGCGAGCGTCGACTTGCCCGAGCCCGACTCGCCGACGACGCCGGTGATCGTGCCGGGGGCGAGGGTGAGGTCGACGCCGCGTACGGCGGGCAGCTCACCCGCGGGCGTCTTGTAGACGACCGTGAGGTCCCGGATCCGGACCCCCGGTGCTGCCATGTGAGGTGCGGCCGTGTGAGCGGTCATAGGGGCTACTCCTCCCGCAGGCGGGGATTGAAGATCTCGTCCATCGCGTCCACGATCAGCACGATGCCCAGCGTGAGCAAGAGGATCGCGATCAGCGGGGCCAGCAGGTATGGCAGCGCGGCGGGAGTGGTGAGCGCCCCGCCGTTGAACACGGCGAGGTTCAGCATCACGCCCCAGTTGTTCGACTCGAACGGCAGCACGCCGAGGAAGAACAGGCCCACCTGGGCGTACACCGCGCCGGTGACGGCGATGAGCATGTTCATCGCGATGTACGGCGCCATGCTCGGCAGCAGTTCTCGGCCGATGATGTGCCGGGTCGGCAGGCCGAGGCCGCGGGCGGCCTCGATGAAGCCGCGCTCGCGCAGTGACAGTGTCTGCGACCGCACGGCGCGGGCGATGCCGCCCCAGCCGAGCACCCCGAGCACCAGGCCCATCTCCAGCGGGCTCTCGAACTTCCACACCGTGGACAGCACGAGCAGCAGCGGCAGGCCGGGGATCGCGAGGTTCATGTCGGTCAACCGCATCAGCACCGTGTCCCACCTGCCGCGGTGGAAGCCCGCGACCAGCCCGATGAGCGTGCCGAGCGCGACCGTGATGACGGCCGTGGCCAGGCCGGTGAGCAGCACGTAGCGCGCGCCGGTGACGACCAGCGCGAGCACGTCCGTGCCCTCGAAGTCGGTGCCGAAGGGGTGGGCCAGGCTGGGCGGCGCGTACAGCGCGTTGTCGTCGCGCGGCAGCTGCGCGGGGTAGAGCAGCGGCCCGGCCACGCCCATGACCGCGAACAGGGCGACGATGACCACTCCGGCCATGCGGCTGGGCTTGCGCCGCAGCACCCGCCACACCCCGCGCCAGAAGTTGCGCCGCAGCGTGGCCCGCGTGGTCCCGGCCGGCGCGGCCTCGGGGCTGATCGCCCCCTCCGGGTTGACGATGACGGTCATGCGGCGCCTCCGCTCCTGACCCGCGGGTCGATCACCGTGTACAGCAGGTCGGCGACGATGTTGGCGACGACGATGCCCACGGTGATCACCAGGAACGTGCCGCCCATCAGCGCGTAGTCGCGACTGCTGATGCTGTTGACGAGCAGCAGGCCGAGGCCCGGATAGTTGAAGATCTCCTCGATGAAGATCGAGCCGCCGAACAGCATGCCGATCGACAGGGCGAGGATCGTGAACAGCGGCAGGATCGCGTTGCGCGCGAGATACCGGAACACGAAGCCGCGGCGCAGGCCGCGCAGCTCTGCCGCGAGGATGAAGTCGTCGCCGAGGACGGCGACCACGTTCGACTTCATCGCGAGGATCCACCCGCCGTAGCTGGCCAGCGTGTACGTGACGACCGGAAGCACGGCGTGGTGCACCAGCGAGCCGATGTAGCCGGCGTTGAAGCCGGGGACGAACTCGACGTCCACCGGCCCGCCCGACGGCATGATCGGCCACAGCGTGGCGAAGATCGCGGTGAGCAGCAGGCCGATGACGTACACCGGCACGCCGTGCAGCAGCGAGCCGGACAGCGCGAGCGCGTCGCCCAGCTTGCCCGACCGCTTGATCGCGGCGTAGACGCCCATGGTGACGCCGAGCAGGAAGCTCAGCAGTGTGCCGGCGAGGACCGGCAGCACGGTCCACCGGGCCGCGTGCCCGATGAGCGTGGTCACCTCCACGCCGGGCGTGCTGAGCGAACGCCCGAGGTCGAGGTGGAGCAGCGAGCCCATGTAGCCGACGTACTGCTGCCACAGGTTTCCGGTGGGCAGGAAGCCGTAGAGGACGGCGGTGGCCCGCTCGGCCTGCTCGGGCGACATGCCCTTCTGGATCAGGCTCTCGTACTGCCCGAGCACGGGGTTGCCGGGGATCTCCCGGATGATGACGAAGCTGATCGTGGCGACGACCCAGATCATCGCCAGGCCGCGGCCCAGGTGGCCGCCGATCTTCCTGGCGATGGCGCCCAGCCGGGGACGCCCCGGAACGGCGTGCGTCATGCCTGCCCCTCCGCTTTCCTGATCATCCCGAGCTGCATCCACACGCCGGACGACAGCCGCAGGGACTCGTCGTCGTCGGGCGGGAAGGCGGTGTACCGGGAGGTGTTCACGAACTGGGTGTTCACGTAGTCCCAGAGCTGGACGACCGGAAGCTGCTCATTGGCGACCTTGGCCAGGACGCCGACGATGCGCTGCTGCTCGTCGTGGGACGCGTAGTTCAGCCTGCTGGTCAGCTCGCCCGGGTCGACCGTGCCGGCGGCGCCGGCGTCGACCTTCTCGGGACCGCCCATCCAGTTGCCCTCGGTGCCCGGTGTGACGTGCCGCAGCCGGCCGCCGAACATCTGCCAGCCGTTCGCCTGCCCGAACAGCCGCTGGAAGATGTTGTACGGCGAGGGGCCGAGGCCGATCAGCCAGAACCCGAGGTCGTACTTGCCGTCGGCCAGCTCTCCCAGATAGAGCGTGTAGTCGGCGGCGGTGACCACGCTCGCGTCGATGCCGTGGTCGCTGAGCTGGCTGCTGATCGACTTGGCCGCGGCGACCCAGTCGGAGAACGACGCGGGCACGTGGATGCGGACCTTCCACGGGCTGCCGTCCGGCAGGGTCCAGTGGCCGCCCCGCTTGGTCATCCCGGCCGCCTTCAGCTCGGCGTCGGCCTTGGCGGGATTCACGCGGTACTGCTCAAGGGTGTCGAACGCGTCGCCCAGCCAGGCCCGCGCCGCCTTGGCGTGGATGCCCGAGGTGGTGGCGGCGGGCGTGCCGCCCTCCGGGGAGGCGATCTTCGTGACCTGGGCGCGGTCGATCAGGTAGGCCATCGCCCGCCGCACGTGCACGTTGTCGTACGGCTTGTGCGCCTGGTTGAACGCGAGGGAGACCGCCACCGGCGAGTAGCCCTTGACGACCTTGCTGCCCTTCGCGCCGCGGATCCGGTCCATGACGGCGGTGGGCACGGAGGTGAAGGGGGCGTTGTCCAGCCGGCCGGCGATCAGGTAGTTCCAGATCTGCTCGTTGCCGGTGTAGTTCAGGATCTTCACCTTGTCCGGCGCGATGTTCTGCCGGGCGTAGAAGTAGGGGTTGCGCTTCAGGAGCGCCGCGCCCGGGTTCACCCGCTCGAGCACGAACGGCCCGGCGGACACGTCGTGACCGGGGTTGAAGGCGATGACCTTCTCCGCCAGCCCGGTGATCTGGTTCTTGGCCTTCTCGGCCGCCGCGCCCTGGCCGTGCTGGGCGGTCTTGAGCGTCTGCCAGAAGTCCGCGGGCAGCAGCTTCCCGAAGACGTGCGCGGGCACGACCACGGTCGACAGCAGGTTGGCGAGGAAGGTCGAACTGCGGTTGGCGCCCTGCGTCACCCTGATCGTCTTGGGGTCGACGACCTGGATGTCGGCGGCTGCGCCCGCCGCCTTCGGGTCCAGCGCGTACGCCGTGCCGCCTTGGGTATAGGCGAGACCGACGGAGACACGCACGTCCTCGCTGGTCACCGGCGTGCCGTCGGACCACCTGGCGTTGGGCTGCAGGTGGATGACGACCTCCGACCGATCCGGGGACATGCTCCAGCTACTGGCGATGGCCGGGTAGAACTGGTTGGGATCGGTGGGGTCGTTCTTGGGCCACGCCAGCGCCATGCCGTTGTATCCCGAGAAGACCGATCCGACGGGGTTGAACGGGTTGATCGGCGCGCTCGCGTTGATCTGCTTGCTGCCGTCGATCGTGGTGTACACGCCGTCGCCCTGTTGGGCGGTGTCCGTCGTCCCGGTAGTGCCGCAGGCGGTGGCTGTGACGATCGACGCCAGAGCCACGATCGCCGCGAGTCGCTTCATGGGCTGCTCCTGGTTCCCGATTGCCTGGACAATACGGGCGCTCTCGCGATGCCGTCAATTTTTTCCACGGGCAGACGCAGCGATGGAGTTAATTTTTACCCAAGCCCGCTACCTGCGAAGACTTCCCGTGCGAGGGGTTTGCGGGCCCGTCAAACGGCACCGGTGAGCCAGCGGGCCGCCGCCCGCGCGGAGGCCGTGGAGTTGCCGTGAGTGGCGAGGTACAGCCGCCCGGCGGGCGGCCCCGGCACCCCTGTCTCGACCACGACCGCGTCCGGGCGGGCCCGCAGCGCCTCGTCGAGGAGCCGCCGCATCCAGCCGTGCCGCGCGGCGTCGTGGACGGCGATCACCAGGGGACGCCCCGCCTCGCTCAGATCCGGCAGGTGCCCGTCGTCGTCCACCTCGGCCGTCACCGTCCCGGGCAGGATCTCCTCGATCGCCTGACCGAGTTTCAGGGGGGTCGCGCGGCCGACGGCCTGGCTGGGCCGCGCCGCCAGGTGCACCACCAACGGCGCCTTCGTCAGCGGCGCCCTCACCTGTTCCACCGGGGTCGCGCGCAGGGCGGCCGTCGCCGCCGCCAGGCCGAGGCCCTCGTCGGCGTCGCGGGCCACCGCGGCCCTGGCCTCGGCCTGCGCGTCGTACCAGGCGGCGAGGTCCCGCACCCGGCCCGCCGCCTCGGCCAGGCGCTCCTCGGCCAGCCGTCCCTCGCGGACCGCGCCGGTGATCGCGTCGCGCAGCGCGTAGACGCTCTCCCCCCTGGCCGAGGACACCCCGACGCAGATCGCGTCGGCCCCGGCGGCCAGCGCGCGGACCGCGATCTCACCCGGCTCGTGCAGGGCGGCGACCGCGCGCATCTCGATCGCGTCGGTCACCACGAGTCCCTCGAACCCCAGTTCCTCCCGCAGCAGGCCGGTCAGCACGGCCCGGCTCAGCGTCGCGGGGAGCGCGTCGACGGCGGGGACGAACAGGTGACCGCACATCACGGCGCGCACCCCGGCCGCGATGGCGGCCCGGAACGGCGGCAGGTCGCGACGTTCGATGACCTCGCGGGAGGCCCGTACGGCGGGCAACGCCAGGTGGGAGTCGGTCACGGTGTCCCCGTGGCCGGGGAAGTGCTTGGCGCAGGCGGCCACCCCCGCGCTCTGCAGTCCCTCGATCCACGCGGCGCCGTGGCGGCCGACCTCCTCGGGGTCGGAGCCGAAGGAACGCACGCCGATGACGGGGTTGCGGGGATCGGCGTTGACGTCCACCACGGGGGCGTAGTCGAGGGTGACGCCGGCGGCGGCGACCATCCGGCCGATCTGCCGCGCCACCCGGCGGGTCAGCGACTCGTCGCCGGCGACGCCAAGCGCCAGGTTGCCCGGCCAGGAGCTTCCCTTGGCCGCCTCCAGCCGGGTGACGGCGCCGCCCTCCTCGTCCACGGCGACGACCACGTCCGGCCGTTCCCTGCGCAGCTCGGCGACCAGGGCGGCCGTCCCGTCGAGGCCGGCGACGTTGCGGGCGAACAGGACCACGCCGCCCAGGCCCTCCGCGAGCGCCCGCCGCAGCCACGCGGGCGGCTCGGTGCCCTCGAAACCGGGCTGGAGCACGGCCATCGCCATCCGGTCCAGCTCGCCGCTCATGCCACCTCCTCGCCTGACGGCTCGGAGTCGCATGAGCGAATCGCACTGTGCTTACCGATTCGCTCGCTTCGCTCGCTCATGCCACCTCCTCGCCTGACGGCTCGGAGTCAGGTCGTGCCGGAGGTGCACAAGACAGCACCTCGCGAATCTCACTGTGCTTACTGATTCGCTCCCTTCGCTCGCTCATGCCACCCCCTGCCCGATCAGCACGCGGTGCGCGTCGGCGGCACGCGGGTCGCCGGGCAGGGCCGCCCGCACCGCGAGCGCGGCGGCGCCCACCGCGTTGTCCCGGGCGCACACCAGCACGGTTCGCCTGCCCAGCTCGGCCCGGACCAGATGGGCGAGCTCGGTCGGCTCGGTCAGCAGCGACCCCGCGAGCACCAGCGGCCCTCCGCCTCCCTCCGCCTGTGCTCCCCTCGCACGGGCGCCTTCCCCGGCGACGACCCGTGCCGTACGGCACAGCCTCCTGGCCGCCTCCGCGACGACGCCGCGCGCCACCTCGTCGCCCTCGCGGGCGGCGGCGTCCACCACGGGCGCGAGCGTGCCGAGCCAGGCGGGCCCCGACTCGGCGACCCGCGCGTACACGGCCGCGATCAGGGCCTGGGCGAGCGCGGGCCCGTCGCCCTCACCGGCCGCCCCCGCTCCCAGGACGGCCCCGGCCACCCGGGCGACCAGCACCGTGGGCGCGCCCCGGCCGTCGATCGCGTTCAGCGCCGCGGCGGCGGCCCGGCGGCCCAGCCACACGCCCGAGCCCTCGTCGCCCAGGAGCCAGCCCAGGCCGTCGGCCCGCCGTACGACCCGGCGGTCGCGGATGCGGGCGCCGATCGCGCCGGTGCCGGCCACCAGGACCGCGCCGTCCGGCTGGTCGGTGGCGCCGGCGAAGGCGACGAGCACGTCCGCGACCACCGCCGGGCGCCCGGCGAGCCCGGCCTCCCGCCAGGCCCGCTCCGCGGGTTCCGCGGCGCGGGCCGTCCCCGCCAGGCCGAACACGCCGCCGGCGACCCGCGCGGGGTCCAGGCCCTCCAGCGCGCCGAGCAGTGCGGCACGCAGGTTGGCGGCCGGGTCGGGGACCGAGATCGCGTTGGCGCCGCCGGCCCGTCCCCGCCCGGCGATCTCGCCCGACTCGGTGACCACGACACAGCGCGTGCTGGTGCCTCCCCCGTCCACGCCGACGAACAGAGCCCCCACGGCCGCTCCTTATGTAGATACCTTCCATCAACCTATAAGGCGATGGAAATCTTCTACAACGGCCGCCGGTCGGACGGGATGCCCGATTATTTCTTGCTGTCGGTGAGATCGACGAGCGCGGTGGCCGCCCGGAAGAACTTGTTGCGTCCGAGGTCCCCGACGGTCTTGATGTGGAAGGCCTTCTTCAGCAGCTCCGCGTCCTCCGCGCTCACCCCGGCCAGCGCGTCCACCGGCGCCTTGATGATCTCGTCCAGGGTCTTGTCCTCGTACTCGCGGTCGAGCAGCTTCGCCAGGTCGGCCGATACAGCCATGGTTCCCCCCATCGAACACGCCCCCGATACCTCTTGAAGTGCCCAAACGGCCCATTTCCTATGCCGCTCACCGGATCAGGCGGCTGAGGCCTGCGGCCGCCCCGACCAAACCGGGACGGGCAGGCCGGGCACCTCGACACGGGTGGTGAACAGCCGGCCCGAGTCCGGGTGGGCGCGGCGCTGGTCGTCGGTCAGCTCCGCCGAGGCGGTGGTGATGACCAGGGTGCGCAGGTCCTCACCGGCGAAGGCGACGCTGGAGGTGTGCGGGGCGGGCACCGAGACGCGCTCGGTCAGAGTGGCGTCGGGGGCGTACCGGCGGACCTCGCCGATCTCCCACACGGCCACCCACAGGTGGCCTTCGGCGTCCAGGGCGATGCCGTCGGGCAGGCCGTCGTCCACCCGCAGGTGCACCCGCCGCTTCCCCGCCGCGCCGGTCGCCGGGTCGTAGTCGCGTACGAAGACGGTGTGGCGGAGGGTGTCGACGCTGTACATCGCGCGGCCGTCGGCCGACCAGGCCAGGCCGTTGGACAGCCGCAGGTCGCCGTCGAGTTCGGTGAGCCGGCCGTCGGCCTCGACCCGGACGAGCGTCTCGCGCTGCGAGGGACCGCCCAGGGACAGGGTGCCCACCAGGAAGCGGCCGGCCGGGTCGACGCCGGCGTCGTTGAGCCGCCGGAGCTGTCCGGCGGGGACGATGCGGGGCCCGTCCCGCCGGGTGCCGTCGGGGTGGAGCACGACGAGGTGTTCCTGCGCGGCCACCAGGAAGGTGCCGTCGGCCGCGACCGCGACCGCGCCGGCCATGGAGTCGAACCCGTGCCGGCCGGTCACCTCGATGCGGCCGGCGTCGAGGCGGCCTTCGAGCACCGCTCCGGCGAGGATGTCGACCCACAGCAGGCGGTCCCGGGCGGCGTCCCACACCGGCCCTTCGGCCAGTCGGAACGTCTCGGCGGTCGCGGGGACCGGGGGGTTGGTCATCGTGGTTCTCCCAGGTGCCCGAGCAGGGCGCGGATGTCCTCGACGGCGTCGACCAGCGCCTGCAGAGGGGTTCGGTAGGTCAGGCCGCTGACGCTCAGCGCGCCCGAGGGAAGGGCCGGCGAGGTCGCGTAGACGGGGAGGGCGACGCAGTTGATGCCCACCTCGTTCTCCTGGTCGTCGACGGCGTAGCCCTGCGCGCGGATCGCCCGCAGTTCCTCATGCAGTTCATCTGCCGTGCACCGGGTTTGCGGGGTGCGGCGCACCAGCGGCGCGTCGCCGACCCACTCGGCGACGGCTTCGGGGGTGTCCAGCTGGTAGGCCAGCAGCAGCTTGCCGACGGCGGTGGCGTGCGCGGGGTTGCGGCCGCCGATCGTGGAGGTCAGCCGGACGGCGCCGGTGGGCGGGTCCACCTTGGCCCGGTAAACGACCTCGGGGCCGTCGAGCACCGCGTAGTGCGCGGTCTCGCCGAACCGGGCGGCCAGCGTCTCCAGCAGCGGCCGGATGCGCACGTGCTCGGGGCGGGCCTCGTGGTGGGCGAAGGCCATCCGCAGGAACTCGTCGCCGAGCATGTAGTGGCCGCGGGCGTCCTGGTCGGCCAGCCCGGCCCGGCGCAGCGCGCCCAGCGCGCGGTGCACGGTCGGCTTGGGGCTGCCGATTGCCCGGGTCAGCTCGTCCAGCCCGACGCCGTCGGGGTAGCGGGACAGCTCCTTCAGGACGGCGAGGACGCGGTCGGAGCCCACCAGCCGGCCGTCGTCGGCTGTGGATGTCACTTCACCGGTCATCTGCCTATCCTTCATAACATTCCAGAAATTAGACTAGCGTGCCGATTAATGGAAGACGGCTCGGCGGCGCGGCTCCGCAGCGCGCATCGGCGGCATCCCCCTGGAACCGCCGGTAGCGTCGCCGGGAGAGAAGCGACTGCGGCCGACCGCGGTGCCGTGCCCGGCCGTTCGTCTCCCCCGCACGGCGGCACACCCCGGGTCCGCGATGCGAGCCCGGGGTTTTCCGTGTCGTCCGGCGCTGTCTCAGGGGGCCGTGACCCGGTCCAGCAGCTCCAGCAGGTGGTGGTAGGGCCTGCCGGTGGCGCGGGTCATGCCGATCTCGCAGGTGCGGTTCACCGAGGCGTGCGCGGCGAAATCGCCGGCCGCCACCGCGGCCGCCTCGGCGCGGGTGGCGGAGGCAGTCAGTTCCGGGTGCAGCAGGCCGCGGTCACCGGCGAACGCGCAACAGCCCCAGCCGTCGGGCACCACGACCCGTTCGGCGACCGCGTCGGCCACCCGGGCGATCGCGGCGTCCAGGCCGAGCCGGACCGACGAGCAGGTGGGGTGCAGCGCGAGTGACGGCAGCCGCCGCCCGGCGGGCAGCCGGGACAGCAGGTGCTCGGCGGTGTAGGCGACCGCGTCGGTGGACGACCATCCGTCGCGGCGCGACCACAGCGACCACCGCACCCGCCAGTCCTCCACGGCCAGGCGCACCTCACGCGAGTCGTAGCCGGTCGGGTTAAGCCGCCGCTGCACCCACGTGCCGCAACGCTTCGTGTGCAGGTACACCGACAGCAACCTGCCGAGCCGAAGGTGGGCCTCCAGCATGTGCTCGCTGGCGCAATTGCCCACCTCGAACCCGACCGAGAACCCCGTCAGCAGGCACTTGGGTAAAGGCGGGGGTGCGGTTTGGGAGTCTATGAGATGATCAGTTTGATAGCTCACGGTTTGCGGACTGTTCGCCTTCGTGACCGCTCGGGGATCGTGGTTCGGCTCGGAGGCCGACCGCATGTCGCGGGGGAACGAGGTCTGCGTGTGGTGGGTTTCCGTCACCGTCTGCGTTTGGTGACGGGTGCGTCCTATGCCGATGCTGCGTTGTGACAGGCCAGGAGAGTCTGTCGCAGCACGGCAGCAACCCCCTTATGGAGGGCAGTACATGTCTCGTCCCACCGTCACCGCGTCGCCGAGCCGCCGCGGTAGGCGTGGCCGCCTGGCCGTGCTCGCCGCGGTGAGCGCCGTGTTCGGACTGCTGGCCGTCGCGGGCCCCGCGCACGCCGACTCCGTCGTCCAGATGACCGGCCCGGCCGGACCCGTCCCGGTGGACACCGGTTACACCTACACCGTCGACCTCCCCAACACCGCCCCCAACCCCGTGGACCACGCCATGGAGGCCTACATCACCCTGTCCGGCGCCGCCGCGACCTTCACCGCCTGGCAGACCTCGAGCCCAGCATGGGAGTGCCGACTCCAGGGAACCACGGCCCACTGCTGGGAGCTCAGCTCCGGTGACATGCCGACGTCAATCACTCTCACCGTGCTTCCCACCGCGGCCGGGACCGTCACCGCCCAAGCCTCCGCCCTAAGCGTCTGGACCGGTGACCAGATCGGCACCGACACCACCACCACCCAGGTCGGCAACCCGACCCCGGCCTTCCCCTTCACCGGGTTCTTCCAGCCCGTGAACAACCTGCCGATCGTCAACACGGTGAACGCCGGGCGCGCCATCCCGGTCAAGTTCTCCCTCGGCGGCGGCCAGGGCCTGGACATCCTCGCCACCGGCTCCCCGTCCTCCGAGCGGACCGCCTGCGACGGCAGCACGACGGACCCGATCGAGACCACCACCGCCAGCACCTCCGGCCTCACCTACGACGCGGGCAGCGGACAGTACACCTATGTGTGGAAGACCGACAAGGCATGGGCGGGCACCTGCCGCACCCTCCACCTGAGGCTGTCCGACGGCACCGACCACACCGCCAAATTCCAATTCAAGTAACCATCCCCTCTGATCCGCCGGGCGCGACCCCTGACCGATGGCAGGGGGCCGCGCCCGGCGCCGTTCATCGGAAACCTCCGAGGAAACCCCCGCCTTCAGGCGGGGGAGGAATCGGACTCCCTGGGGTTTCCGTAGCTTCGGCGGGAAATCCAACGTATATGCCTCTGGCCTGCATGGACAGGCAGGGCTCAGGTCTGGCCTATCAGCCTGAGACCTCTGCATAAGCGCAGGGCAGAGGCGCATCCGTGGCCGAGGTGGCGTTGCAGGCTGATCAGCAGCGAGGCGGCGCCGGTGGCCAGGGCGACGGACACGCAGGTGCCCTTTTGGGCTTTGATGCCACCACCGGGTACGGCGCCAAGGACGGCCTCACCGAGGGCGGTGATGCCGTGCCCGTGGTAGGCGGGGCCGTGGTTGCTGTAGAAGAGGTCCAGCCAAGGTGAGCCCCAAAGCCGCAATACATGATCGTTAAGCGTCTTCCGTGCTGGTCAGCGGCCTACTGAGGACTCGTCGGAGTCGCTGGGGCGGCGAGCGGCCCGGCGCGGCGATCATCAGATACCGCTTCGTTCCCTGATGCACTTTTTGCCCTTTGGCTCCGACCGGAGATGATGTCGCGCGTGCGCATACGGGGGCGAGGAACGCGGGGACAGCCATTGGCGGTGAGATGGATCGTGGTGCGGATGGTCACCACGACCTGTGGAAACACTGAAGATCGTGTTATCGCGCCGGACTGTCCCGCCATGTCCGGGCCGAAAAGCTGACTCGACACTGTTGGTCGTGCACCGCCCTGACCTGTTTGAACAGTCCGTACCGCTAACGACCGTCCCGTTGTTCCTCGACCCCGAGGTCGCCGCGATGGCCGGCCACATCCGCACCTGCGAGGTCTGCGGCGACGACCCGAGATCACCCAGGGCTGAAGGAGTTCTCACATCGTGAGACCCAGGGCGATCAGCGGGTTGTGGAAGTCGTCGCGTGCCCATCGGGTGCCGTCGGCGATGCTGGTGAAGCCGAGCAGGCGTAGCGCGCCGATTGCGTAGAGAGCTTCAAAGGCCGAGGTTGGCCTAAAGGCCAACACAGGCGTCCCTCCCAAGTCGGAGATCGTCGGTGTGGAATCAGGGTTTCCGTAGGGGATAACTCCGATGCCGTACCGCCCTCTCGTATCGGATCTTGATACGGCGGAGGCCGAGAGCCGGACTCCGTGAATCGGAGGAGCAACGTGAAGGGAAGACGCACCAGCGCGGCCGTCGTGGCGTGCTTGACCGTGTCGTTGCTGGCAACGCCTGTCGTGACCGCCACCGCGGCGGCAGACGCGAGCCCGAGCGGTCGGCCGAGTTTGCAGGCGATGCTGGACAAGGTTGTCGCAGGCGGTGCGGTCGCCGCGATCGCCGAGGTTCGCGACGGGGACAAGACCTGGCGAGCCGCCAGCGGCAAGGCGAAGATGAACAATGCCCAGCCGGCCCCGGTGGACGGGCGCTTCCGGGCCGGGAGCGTGACCAAGTCGTTCACGGCGACCGCGGTGCTTCAACTGGTGGGAGAGGGAAAGCTGCACCTGTCCGACAGTGTGGAGCAGTGGCTGCCGGAGCTCGTGGACAGGGGCGCCGACATCACGATCAGGCACCTCCTCCAGAACACCAGCGGCCTTCCCGAGTACTCGACGGGCATGATGGACGAGGCGGGCATCCCCAAGGAGCGCTACCGCACCTGGTCGGCACGCGAACTGGTGGAAAGAGCGGAAAAGCTCCCGCGCGGCTTCCCACCCGGGTCTGAGTACAGGTACTCCAACACCAACTACATCGTGCTCGGCATGCTGATCGAGAGGGTCACCGGCAGGCCGTACGCGACAGAGATCAGGGAGCGGATCCTGCGACCGCTCGGCCTGCGGCACACCCGCGTGCCGGGAGCCTCGCCGGAGGTGTACGGCCCGCACGCCCACGCATACGTGCCGGTCACCAGGGGTGGCAAGGTCGTCCCCGTTGACGTCACACGGTTCAATCCCACGATGGCCGGTGCGGCGGGCGAGATCATCTCCACCACCGGGGACATCAACCGGTTCTACCGCGCCCTGTTCCAGGGCAAGCTGCTCCGCCCTGGTCTGCTGAAGGAGATGAAGGATCCCGGCACGACCGAGGGGTATGGGCTGGGGCTGGAGCTGGCGCCTCTTCCCTGCGGCACTGCATTTGGCCACGGCGGCGGTGCCCCGGGCTACCTCACGGTGGCGTTCAACTCAGCCGACGGTTCGCGACAGGTCACATTGTCGATCACCCCGTTCTCCGGCGACCCTCATCAGGCGGCCATGACCCTGCTGACCTCTGCGCTGTGCCCTTAGAGAGCTTTAAGGCTGAGGTTAGGGCGGTTGGAAGTCCAAGCCCGTCTTGGCGGTGAAGGTGGTGGGCTGCTCCCACCGCTGCCGCTCCTGGCGGTCAAACTGCCGTGATCGGGATATCTCATGGCATAGCCCCAGGCGCGCCCACCGTCACCCCACCAGAGCGGGGACAGTCACATAACTCGGGCTTTGAAACTCTCTAGTGCCCCGGAGCGCCGTATTCCAGGTGACCGGCGGTGACGGTTACTCGCCCCGCTGGGCGCCGGCGGCGACCACGTGACCGAGACGTTCGCCGGCGGTGAGCTGGTCGAGCGCACCCACCGCCCCGTCCGGCCACCGAAGTACCTGACGTCATGACCAAAGCCGACCGGCGAGAGTGACGCACACGCTCGTGCAGCCCCATAACGGGGAGGCCGTAACCGAGCAGGGCCGGGGGCTGCGTCGTGATTCTGAGTGTCGTGTGCTGGGAGTGGAACACTGGCGACGGCGCCAAACACAGCGCGGCCCAGCCGCTCTGGCCGGAGTCGCCGCTGCACGGTAAGACGCACCCCTGGATATGTGTCAGCACCTCGATCGAGACGAAATCCCGATAACCGAGCAGGCTCGCGTTTGGGGCCATGAATGGGCCGTTCCCGCGGCGGCGGATCTGGGCGAGAAACACACCGACCGCCTTGTCCAGTGCCGGAGCGGCCGAGAACCATACCAGACAGAATCATTCTGTCTGGTTAGATTTCTGAGCGTCCTCCCCTGCCGAATTGCGCTCCTAGGGGATCAAGGGGCGGCGGCGCTGCGCGCCGTCGCCCGGCCCTGCGCCTGCCAGCGCACGCCGGGCGTGCGGCCTGGGGGCCGATCCCGGCGGCGCGCAGGACTCCGGGCCGTCACCGCACACCCGCCACGCACCCACGCCACCTACCGGCCTCTGGTCGCGCCGCCGCCCCAATGCAGCACGACGATCGCCACGGGGTGGCCGATGTTCCGCCGTGGTCGGGGGCGATCGCAGATCCGGGGTTCGTTCCTCACCCCGGCTCACCGTGCAGTGCGGTTGGCAATCGTCGAAACCTCATGGAGGCGGCTCCGGACGCGAACAACCTTCAAGGCCGCACTGTCGAACTGTGGAAACGGGCGAAGCACTCAGTACTCGAGAACACCATGGGCGACCACGACGTCACTTGACGCGTTCGGCCGCACCTCGGTGATGCGCTCGGCCAGCAGCAGCGCAGCGGCAAGCCCGCCCTCCGACTCGTCGCCAACCAGCCCCAGCTCCTCCCGGTGGGCCAGGAAGTCCTCCGGGATGCCGTCCTCGTCGCCGGGAAACAGCGGATCGAAGGACAGGATCCTACGGCCGTCGGCGTAATGGTCGAAGGACGCGAGCCTGTTCACGTTGACGAAGACGCTCGCCGTGACCGTCCCGGCCGACAAGGATCGCAGCACCTCGTCCAGCCTGCCGGCGTAGCCGTTCTCTTCGCTCAGAATGGTGCCGCCCTCGGCTGACCGGGCAGAGATGAGGCCCTCCTCGATATCGCCTTCCTCGTCATCGCCGTCGAACACGTCAATGCCAAGGCGGGCCAGCGCCTCGTGCGGGGTAAGGCCGCGGACGAAGGTCGCGCAGAACGCCTCGTCATCGAGCCAGTCGTAGCCGCTCATGGGAATCCCGTTCTCTCGGGACGGATCAGGAGATCCTGGCATGAGAGTCCGACGAAAAGTCGGTACGACCTTGAGAAGCGACAGCGGGCTCATGCTCGCGTGCCGACGTCCTGAGCACGGCCCCCATGGGCAGCCTGACCTGGTCGGCTCGTTGGCCTAGCCAGCAGTACTCGCGATCTCCAGCGTGCCACACACGTGCCAGATCTAGCGGTGATCGGTTGGCTGTACAGCCACAGCTACAGCCAAGAGCGCGGGCAACGGCGGACTCTGGCGAACCGCAACGGACACTGGACCGCACGGTCAGAGCCTCAGAGCTTGATCGAGGCGTCTTCTTTTAATCCGCAGGGCTGCGCACCATCCCCATCAGGTGGGCAGACGCGCCGCTCTCCGTCTACTCCTTGTACGTTCCATCCGGGCGCATGACCGCAGTCCGCTTCACAGGAGCGCCGGTTGCACGGAGCACGCGATCGTTCACCGCGATAACCAACCGGAGTGCCCGATCGGCCTCAGGAAGCACGTAAGCCAGGACCTTGTAGACACTCCCGTCCTCTCCGGCGACATTCGCCCAGTCCTTATCGCCGTTCTCCTCCATGACCACGAGTTCGTCATAGACAGCGACACGACGCCACCGTGACAGGTACTCCTCTGCAATCTCAGCTGCCACCTGCTCGTTCATCCCCGCAGAGCCGCCCTCCGTCGTGCCATTAGCGTGCCATTAAGGAGGGTAACGAGGGGGCAACCACGGTCACTCATGACCGACTCCACGCCCAGGTCAGCGCCAGTACAGGCCGTGATCCCTACGATTCCCACGCTGATAGCCCAATACTCACTCCATCTTCAGATCGTGCCTGCTCACAGCTACGGTAAGGACGTGGACGAGGCCCAGGCGAGCGCCGAAAGTTGGCGAGAAGGCGTTCGCAGGCGTGGCTCTGTCGAACAGGACCGTGAAACGCTGGGTCAGCTCATCGACTACGACAGTGACGCGTTCGAGGTGGAGCTCTATGAACACTCTTCGGATCCCTTGATCCGCGCTGTCGACAAGGCCCAGAGGTCGTATGCGGGCCAGTACGAACGCCGGCTACGTCGGCTACGAGAGCGGACCAGACACCAGGAAGCCGATCGATAGGTCTGCGGGATATGTACGGGATGATCTTCTTCCTCATCTAGCCTCGGGGGCCTGACTCCGCAGGTCAAAGCCCGGGAAAGCCAAACACGCTCTCAGCGACCTGCCCCTACCTGGGGTCGGCGGGCGGCCAGCTCGACTCGGACGAACAGGACGGCCAGCACGGCCAGCACGACCGACGGGGCCACGAGCCACAGCCAGCGCTGCGCCCACCAGCTGGCGGTTGGCTGCGCCAGCAGGGTGCCACCTAGCCCTTCATAGGCCCAGAGCACCACCAGGTACGCGGTCATGTGCCAGAGAAAGATGGTCAACGCGCCCACGTTGAGTGCCACCACCGGCTTCCAGGCAGCCGGCCGGCGTAGCAGGCGCTCGGCGGCCGGCGTGACCAGGACCAGCAGCCCGAGTTGAAAGACGGCCAGGGCGGCGATGGCGGCGTTGGTCGGGAAGATGTTGGATTCGGCGCCGACGGTGCCCACCATCGAGAGGGGGTAGCCCGCTCCCACTGTCAGCCCGACCAGCCCGGCCAGTCCGGCCCCGGCAATCGCCAGCCGCTGCGCCAGCGGCCGCCGCCCCAGCTCCCAGCTGCGCCAGGCGTAGCCGAGTTGATGGCAGAACAGCCACACCAGGGCGGCGGTCACCCAGCCCGCCCAGGCCAGGCCGGCGCCGCGGTGCGCCACGCTGCCGAGGGTGATCAGCAGCACGAGCGCTACCAGGACCCTGGCTCCGTAGCGGGCGTGCAGGCTCGCGGTGATCGGCACTGCGGCGATCAGCAGGCCGTACACGCCCAGGAACCACAGCGGCGTCAGGTAGCCGGGGAACCACTCCCACATCCATCGGTGCGGGCCGGGCAGGGCGGCCGCGATCAGCTCGCCGGCGAGCCAGACCAGGGCCCAGACGGCAGTCGGCCAAAGCAGCCGGCGCAGCCGGTCTTGGACGAACTGGCCGGCGGTCGTCCCGCGCGTCTGGGCCCGTTGCCAGCCGACCAGGTTGGCGTACCCGCCGACCAGGAAGAACACCGGCATGATCTGCAGCACCCAGGTGGCCAGCCAGCCACCGGGCACGGCATGGATGGGGTTGGGCATGGTGAGGCTGCCGTCGGCAGTGCGGTGGGTGACCGACAATGTCCAGTGCCACAGGGTGACCACCACGATGCACAGCGCGCGGGCGGCGTCGACCACCCGGTCGCGGGACGTCGGCGTGGCCGCCACCAGCCGGTCCAGCGTCGACCGCTCGCCCGCGACGCGGCGGGTCTGCCGGTCTTGGCGCCTCGGGCTCAGCGGTACAGCTCCTCGATGTCGGCCGCGAAGTCCTTGTGGACCAAGGCACGCTTGACCTTCAGGGTCGGGGTCAGATAGCCGTTCTGTTCGGTCAGGTCGACCGGAAGGATGCGGAACCTGCGGATCGACTCAGCCCGGCTCACCGCCGTGTTGGCCTCGTCCACGGCCGTCTGCAGCCTGGCCAGCAGATCCGGATCGTCGCGAAGCTCGGCCGGGCCGGCCTGCTCGGGCCTGCCGACGGCCCGCTTCCATGACGCCAGCGCCTCGGCGTCCAGGGTGATCAGCGCGGCGGTGTACGGCCGCCGGTCGCCGACGACAACCGCCTGGCTGATGAGCGGGTGGGTGCGCAGGCGGTCCTCGAGCGGCTCGGGGGCGAGGTTCTTACCGCCGGCGGTGACGATGATCTCCTTCTTGCGGCCCGAGATCGTCAGGAACCCGTCCTCGTCCAGGGCGCCGACGTCGCCGGTGCGCAGCCAGCCGTCGGCGGTCCGGCTCTCCCTGGTCGCCTGCTCGTTGCGCCAGTAGCCCTGGAACAGGATCGGGCCCTTGATCAGGATTTCGCCGTCGCCGGCGATCCGGATCTCGACCCCGGGCAGGGGCGGCCCCACCGTGCCGATCTTCATCGCGTGGGGCAGGTTCACGGTCGCGGCGGCACTGGTCTCGGTCAGCCCGTAGCCTTCCAGCACGGTGATGCCGATTCCCCGGAAGAAGTGGCCCAGCCGTACGCCCAGCGGCGCTCCGCCGGAGATCGCGTAGCCGACCCGGCCGCCGAGCGCGGCCCGCAGCCGCCGGTACACCAGCCGGTCGGACAGGCGATGTGCCAGGCGCAACCGCCGGCCGGGCCGCCCATCGTCCAGCGCCTGGCTGTAGGCTACGGCGGTCCGATCGGCCCAGGCGAAGATCCTCCCCTTGCCCTCGGCCTGGGCCCGCTGCTGAGCACCGTTGTAGAGCCGCTCGAATACCCTGGGCACCGCCAGCAGGAACGACGGTCGCAGGGCGGTCAGGTCCTCGGTCAGCCTGGCCGGGTCGGCGCTGTGCGCCAGGGGGATGCCCCGCTCCACGCAGGCCACCTGGATCACCCGCGCGAATACGTGCGTCAGCGGGAGGAACAGCAGGGTCGAGGCGTCCTGGCCGAAGATCCGCTCCAGGCTGTCGATCGCGATGCGAGCCTCGTACAGCAGGTTGCCGTGGCTCAGCATGCAGCCCTTCGGGCGGCCGGTGGTGCCCGAGGTGTAGATGATCGTCGCCAGGTCGTCGGCTGACACCGCCCGGCGGCGCTCACGCAGCTGAGCGTCGTCCACGTCTCGCCCGTCCTCGCGGAGACGGTCCAGCCCGCCGCCGTCGATCTGCCACACCCGCAGCGGCCCGGACAGGCCCGCGGCCACGTCCTCGACCAAGCGGCGATGCGTCTCGCGCTCGACCACCGCGGCGACCGGGCCGGCGTCCTCCAGCACCCAGCGGACCTGCTCTGCCGAGGAGGTCTCATAGATCGGGACCGGCAGCGCTCCCACCGTCCACAGGGCATAGTCCACCACCGTCCACTCGTAGCTGGTGGCGGCCAGCAGGGCGACCCGATCGCCCGACTGGATCCCGGCGGCGAGGAAGCCGGCCGCCAGGCTGCGAACGTCGGCCGCGAACTGCCTGGCCGACACCGGACGCCAACTGCCGGCCGACAGGCGCTGGAACAGGACCATGTCGCCGTTCACCCGGTCGTCGGCGAACACGACGTCGGCGAGCTGGGCGTCTGGGGCAACGGTCACCGGGGACGGGGCCGCATGGACACGCATCGTCCATCTCCCTGTGAGGAAAGGCCAGCCAGGCGGACTGCGGCACCGGGCGCCGCGTGTACTGCGGCGAGAGGCAGCCAATTGTGTTGTTTTCCCAGGTAAGCAGGCACAAACGTGGGAGGCCGTACGCGGCCCGACGCTGGTCGGGGCCAGCTACCTGGAGGGCACCTACACCGAGATCTACCCGCACATCGCGAAGGACGAGGAGGGGCTGCTGCGGCTGTTCCGTCAGTTCTCCACACCCGGTGGGATTCCCAGCCACGCGTCGGTGCCGACTCCGGGCTCGATCCATGAGGGCGGCGAGCTCGGCTACGTGCTGCTGCACGCGTTCGGCGCGGTGATGGACAACCCGGATCTCATCGCACTGGCGATGGTCGGCGACGGGGAGGCGGAGACCGGTCCGCTGGAGGGGTCGTGGAACGGGATCTCCTTCCTGAACCCGGTGCGCGACGGCGCGGTGCTGCCGGTTCTCCACTTGAACGGCGCGAAGATCGCCGGGCCGACCCTGCTGGCCCGCAAGGACCGGGACGAGGTCCGGTCCCTGCTGACCGGGCACGGGTATGACGTGATCGAGGTCGAGGGTGACGACCTGCCCGGCATGCACCACCGGTTCGCCGACGCGCTGACGCGGGCGTGGGCGTCGATCAAGGCGATCCAGGTGGTGACCCGCAACGGCGACTGGAACGGCACCCGGCCCCGGTGGCCGATGATCGTGCTGCGGACGCCGAAGGGCTGGACCGGACCGGACGGGGTGCAGGTGTCGGGCACATGGCGCTCTCACCAGGTGCCGCTGGCCGGAATAAAGGGCAACAAGGAGCACCTGCGGATCCTTGAGGACTGGATGCGCTCCTACCGGCCCGAGGATCTCTTCGACGACCACGGCGCGCCCGAGGCGCTGGCGTTGTCGATCAACCCCGAGGGAGAGCTGCGGATGAGTGGCAACCCGCACGCCAACGGGGGCCTGCTCACCGTCGACCTGGACCTGCCCAGCTTCCGCGACTACGCGGTGCCGGTGAAGGCGCCGGGCCGGGACCGGCTCGAGTCGACCCGTAAGCTCGGCGAGCTCATGCGCGACACCTACAAACGCAACCCAGACCGGTTCCGGCTCTTTTGCCCCGACGAGACCAACAGCAACCGGCTCGGGGCGGTGTTCGAGGTGTCCGACCGGGCGTTCGCGGAGCGCGTGACCGAGGAAGATGTCGCGATATCGCGGGACGGCCGGGTGATGGAGGTGCTCTCGGAGCACATGCTGCCGTTCGTGCCGATCGCCTCGTTGTTGATCGAGCTGGACGCTCGCACGAACTTCCTGGCGTGTTTCACCCATGCCGGCGGCCGTAAGTCGACCCAGTCGACCGAGCTTAAGCGCAACATCCTCGCGGTGTTGATCGCTGGGGCCACCAACCTGGGCTTGGCGCGCATGTCCGAGGCGTGCGTGCCGTACGACACCCTGGCCTGGACGCAGGAGTGGTACGTGCGGGAGGAGACGCTGCGGGAGGCCAACACCGTCCTGGTCAACCACCACTACGACCTGGAGCTGGCCCGCAAGTTCGGCGGCGGCACCATGTCCTCCTCGGACGGGCAGCGGTTCCCGGTCCGCGGCAAGTCCCTGACCGGCCGTGACATGATCGTGCACGGCGGGCGGGTCCTGTCCACCTATACCCACGTGTCCGACCAGTGGTCGACGTACGGGACGAAGCAGATGGTCCCGACCCACCGCGAGTGCCACTACACGCTGGACGAGCTGCTGGGTAACGCCACCGACCTGCCGATCCGCGAGCACTCCACCGACACCCACGGCGCCACCTTGGTGAACTTCGGGCTGTTCGACCTGGTCGGCAAGGCCCTCACCCCGCGGATCCGCGACCTGGGCAAGATCACCCTGGTGCGAGACGGCTCCCCGGCGGCGACCACCGCCCGCTACCCACACGCCGGGCCGCTGCTGGCCGACCGGTGGAATGAGGACCTGGTCGCCGCCTGCTGGCCGGACCTGCTGCGCATGGCCGGGTCGTTGAAGTTCGGGGAAGCGACCGCCTCGCTGATCGTCGGGAAGTGGTCAGCCGCATCGAGGCAGAACACCATGGCCGCGGCGCTCAAAGAGTGGGGCGGATGCGCCGCACCATCCACGCCGCCCGCTACCTGTCCGACCCGATCTACCGCCGGAAGATCTCCCGGCAGCTCAACAAGGGCGAGTCCCTGCACGCGCTGCGCCGCGACCTGCACTACGCCCAGCAAGGCACTATCGTCCGTCCCCACCTGAGCGACCAGACCGAGCAGGCGTGGTGCCTGACCCTGCTCACCAACGCCGTCATCACCTGGACCACCGAGTACTACGGCATCGCGATCGGTGAGCTGCGCGCTCAGGGCCGCGAGGTCCCCGACGAGCTGCTGTCGTTCATCGCCCCCGGCCACCGCGAGAACATCAACTTCTTCGGCTTCATCACCGCCGATGTCGAAGCCGAACTCGCCAAGCTCATCGAAGGGTGGCGGCCCCTGCGCCCCACCACCGTCAACGAGTCCGGCACCACTTTCACGCTCGGCCCCTGAAGCGTCACGAAGAGAGCTTGTTCGCTCCCCATCCCTGAGGGCCCTTGACGCTGGTTGCGATCACTGGTCCCCGAGTACTGCCTGCAGCAGGCCGGGGAAACGCGTCTCCATGTCTTCGTGGCGCACGCTGATGATCCGCTTGCGCCCCTCGGCGACCGACCTGACCAGGCCAGCCTCACGGAGGACGCGGTAGTGGTGGGAGATGGTCGGGTTACTCAGACCGAGGTCCGCCTTTTCGACGACGACGGCACAGTCGATGGGCTCCGGGCTGCGATACAGCGCGGTCATCAGCGCCCGCCTGCCGGGGTCGGCGAGCGCGCTGAGGATGACGGTGAGGTCGAAGGAGTCGACCGAGGGCTCGGGCAGCGTGCGCGGCATCCGCCGTCTCCTCTCAATTCTTTGACGCTCATCGAATCGTACCCTAGGGTCATCATGTGATGATTCGACAAGCATCGAATGGATTGGGTATCTGGCGCCTTGTCGTCCTGGCCGTCGGCACGTTCGTGCTCGGTGTCGACGGTTTCGTGCTGCCGGGGCTGCTGCCCCACATCGCCACAGACCTGTCGGTGAGCGTCGCCACCGCAGGTCAGCTGACCACCGCGTTCGCCGTTGCTTACGCGGTCGGCTCGCCGATCATCGCGACGGTGACCGGTCAGCTTGATCGGCGCATCGTCATCGGCGCGGGCATGGTCGCATTCCTGGCGGGCATGGTTCTGCAGGCCGCAGGCCCTTCCTACGCGATGGTGCTGATCGGACGCGTCGTCGCGGCGCTCGGCGCGGCGGCGTTCCAGGCCAATGCCTTTGCCGTGGCCGGTGTGCTGTCCCGTCCCGAGCGCAGAGCCCGGTCGTTCGCGGTGATCGGCGCGGGTTCCAGTCTCGCCTCGGTCCTCGGCGTGCCCTTCGGGCTGCTGGTCGGTCAGTGGTTGGGCTGGCGGGGGGCGATGTGGACGATCGCCGCGCTCGCAGCCGTCGCCGCGGTGCTCGCCGGTGCCGCCCTGCCCTCCGTTACGCTGCCTGCGACTTCGCTACGGAGCAGGGTTTCGGTGCTCGTCAACCCACGCATTCTCATCCTGCTCGTCGTCAGTGCACTGGTGCTCGCGCCGCTCTACCTGGTGACGGCCTACGCCGCGGCTGTCGTCGGTGTGAGCACGTCGGCCGACAGTGCCATTCTGGTCGCGCTACTCGTCTTCGGCGCCGGTTTCTTCACCGGCAATCGCCTTGTCGGACGGTTCGCCGACCGGTTCGGCTCCCTCGCGACCCTCACAGCCGCGCTAGCGATCACGATCTGCGCAACCTCCGCCTTGAGCGCTGTTCAGCATTGGTTCCTACCGACCCTCGTCGCACTGTTCACCCTCGGCCTCGTCGGGTCCTTCCTGTTCATCCCACAGCAGAACCGGGTATTCGTCGCAGGCGGCGACCTCGCTGCCGTCGCGCTCAGCTTGAACGGATCGATGAACTACGTAGGTACGGCCGTTGGAGCGGTCCTTGGCGGCGTGGTGCTCTCGACCGCAGGAGCTCTCTGGCTCGCCCCGGCCGCCGCCATCGTCGCCGCCATCGTGCTCGGCATTACCTGGCTGACAGCGACCGAGCGCCGCGCGGCAACCAGCGCGGCTGCCGCAATGACGTCGCCCTGACCAGCGGTGGCGTTGCCCCAGTACCACACCGCCCGGTTCCGGCTCGTGCCCCACTTGGCCAAGACCCTCAACGTCCCGACACCGGCGCTGCGCAAGCCGGGCTCGGCATGGGCCGAGTCGCCCCGGCCCGCGGCGGCGGGGACTGAGCCGGCCGGGCACGTACGGATCGGGTACGCCCGCGCCTCGACCGTCCGCCAGTCCCTGGACGCTCAGCTCGACTCGCTCAAGGCTGCGGGCGTCACCCGGGTCTTCTCCGAGAAGATCTCCACCCGCGCTACCAGCCGCCCCGAACTCGATCGGGCCGTCGGCCTGGCCCGCGAGCTGCGCGCCTCCGGCGTCGCGGTCACCCTCGTCGTCCACGAACACAAACGGCTCGGCCGCGGCATCGAACTGGCGGCGCTGGCCGAACAGCTGAAGGCCGGTGACATCGGCCTGGAGTTTCTCACCGGCGAACTCCAGGGCTCCCACGACCCGTCCGGGATCGTATTCACCGTGCTCGCGGCGCTCTCGGGGATGGAACGCGAGTACATCCGCGACCGCACCCTGGAAGGCCACGAATCCGCCCGCACCCGCGGCAAGACCATCGGCGGCGCCACCGTCACCGACGACGCCATGCTCAGCATGGCCCTCCACCTGCGCGACCAACAGCTGAGCCTGCGCGACATCGCCACCCGGCTCGTCATCACCAAAGGCAAGAAGAAAGGCCAGCACCCCTCACCCGCCACCGTCCTGCGCATGCTCCGCGAACACGACGAGAAAACCGCCGCGATCCCGCCGAACGACTGACCGGGCCCGTTCAGCCCGGCCAGGGCGGAAAGACGGTCTGCGCTGCCCGCATCTCACCCAAGGGATAAACATCGCCGCAGCTCAGACCGCTATCCGTTGGATTTTCGGCGATTGCTACCGGGACCCCTCATTGGACGCCTGTCACTCCTGTCGTCATTCGATCGTTTGCCGACAGGGCGACTCGGCGGACGGGTGGGGAACCAGTCAGCGGCTTGGTGGAGTGGGCAGTCGCCCGGCCAGGCGGGGTTGGGCGGAGGCGGACTGCTGAACCTCAGCTGTCGTGAGTTCGCGGTCTGCTAGCGGTGGTCGTGAGTCGGTCGCCGAGTGCGCTTCTCCGGTACAACACATGCCGTCCGTCACGTGTCCGTGTGACCAGTCCTGTGGAGTGCAGGACACGCAGGTGTTGGGAGACAGCGCTTGGGGTGACCCGGAGACGGCGGGCGAGCTCTACGGTGGGCAGCGGCGCTTCCAGGAGCCTGAGCAGTCTGGCTCGGGATGCGCCGAGCAGAGATACCAGGGCGGTTGAGTCGACGGTCGGCATCTCCGAGCCCCACAGCGTGGCTACTCCCCGGCTGGGATAGACGAGGCTCGGCGGCTCGTCCGGACTGACCGGGGGCGCGGGCTTGTGTGCGAACACGGACGGCAGGAGCAGCAGACCCCGGCCAGATGCCGCCACCCGGTGCCTGCTGATCATCTTGTGTATGTACAGCTCTCCGCCTTGCCAGCGCAGGTTCGGGTGCATGTCAGCGAACAGCAGTCGGGCGCCCCCCAGGGCGAGCTGGCGGGCGCGGTAGGTCATGTCGGCTTCCAGCACCAGCCGCATCTGCGGCCACACCGGCTCGATGGCCACCGCCCAGTACTCCCGCAGGAGATCGCAGATGGCGTCACGGAGTCTGGCGACAGGTGCGTCTTCGGCGGCGGTGGCGTCGCAGAGCGCTTCGGGAACAGGGTCGGGCGCGTGCGCGAGCAGCAGGTCGTGGCGGACCCGAGCGCAGGACGCCTGGCGGACAACGGAGAGTTCTTCTTCGAAGGCCGGTGCGAAGCTCGCGGGATTCGGGGTCAGGAAGTCGGGGAGGGTACGCCGCTGGGCGACCAGGGACATCAGTAGACCGGTGTCGAGCGTGCCGAGCCTGCCGAGTACGGACCTGCGCCAGGGCAGATGCAGCGCCGAAAGGCCGGGGTCCTGGAGCACCCGCAGGCTGAACAGGGTTTCGTGCAGGGGTGAGAGGGCGAAGCGGGTGTCTGCGAGGTCCTCGACGCCGAGCACAAAGCTGATCATTAAGTCATACGCTACATCGATTGGCGACGCAACGTCGATGCCGTGGACTTCCTCCCATGACACCCACAACTCATGTGCAGCGGACGGCGGTTGTCACCGGTGCTGCCCGCGGTATCGGCGCTGCTGTTGCCAGGCGCCTGGCGGGCGACGGCTTTGCGGTCGGCGTGATCGATCTGGACGAGGCGGACTGCGCCGATACCGTGGAGGCCATCACAAGTGTCGGCGGGGCAGCGCTGGCCGTCGCCGCTGATGTCGCCGACGAGGCCGCGGTCACTGCGGCCGTCGCCCGGATCGCCGCCGCGTTCGGGCCGCCGACGGTGCTGGTCAACAACGCCGGCATCGGACCCCGTGCTGACCTTGTGGACATGACCACGCAGCAGTGGGACACGGTCTTGGGGATCAACCTCAGCGGCCCTTTCTTCGCCGCCCGGGCCGTCTGCCCGTACATGGTGACGGCCGGATGGGGACGCATCGTCAACATGTCGAGCATCTCCGCGGTCGGTGACGCCGGCCGCGTCGACTACGCCAGCGCGAAGGCGGGTTTGATCGGATTCACCAAATCCCTCGCTCTCCAGCTCGGACAGCATGGCGTGACCGCGAACGCCATCGCGCCGGGATTCGTCGTGAGCGACATGACCAGGGCCTCGGCTCGGCGGCTCGGCCTGAGCTTCGAGGAGTTCCGGCACAGGGCGGAGCAGTCCATCCCGGTCGGCCGGGTGGGCCTTCCTGACGACATCGCACATACCGCCTCCTTCCTCGTAAGCCCCGGGGCGGGGTTCGTCTCCGGCCAGGTCATCTACGTCGCGGGCGGGCCGGTGGACTGAAGGATGAGCCGCCGGATGGTCTTGATCCTGGCTGTCACATGCGCCGTGGCGGTGGGCAACATCTACTTTCCGCAGACCATCGGTCCACTGGTCGCCGCCGGGCTGCACGTGTCGCCCAATTCGGCCGCTGCGGTGGTGACCGCCACACAGACCGGCTACACGGCCGGGATGGTCTTGCTGGTGCCGCTTGGCGACCGGCTCCCGCACCGCTCGTTCCTCGTCGTCCTCCTCGCCCTGACCGGTCTGGCACTACTCGCAGCGGGTTGCGCACCGGCTCTGCCGGCCCTCATTGCCGCCAGCACGCTTGTCGGCCTGACCACCGTGGGCGCGCAGATCGTCGGCCCCCTGGCGGCTGGTCTCGTGGCCGCCGACCGCCAAGGAGCGGTGATCGGCACCCTGCTGAGCGGTTCGACCGGCGGCATGCTGCTGGCCCGGACCTTCAGCGGCACGCTCGGTGAGTGGCTGGGCTGGCGGGCCCCCTACCTGGTCGCCGCGGTCCTGGCCCTGATCCTTGCCACCGTCTTGGCGTTCGCGGTGCCGACCACAACCCCGTCCTCCCGCCAGCCGTACACAGCGCTCCTGGCCGAGCCGCTGCGCCTGCTGCGCACCGAGCCAGACCTGCGCCGCTCGTGCTTCTACCAGGCAACCGTCTTCGCCGGGTTCTCCGCAGTCTGGACCTGCCTGGCGCTCCTGCTCGCCGGTCCGGCCTACGGGCTGGGTGCCCAGGCAGTAGGAATGATCGCCCTGGTCGGCGCGGCGACCATGGTCTGCACCCCGCTCGCCGGCCGCCTGGTGGACCGCTACGGCCCCGATCCAGTGAACCTGGTCTGCATGCTTGGCGTCCTCGTCTCGGCCGCGATCCTCACCCTTGGTGCCCAGGGCGGCACGCTGGGTCTGACCTCCCTGACACTCGGCACGCTGCTCCTCGACACCGCGATGCAGTCCGGCATGGTCGCCAATCAAGTCCGTGTCTACGCCCTGCGCGTCGACGCCCGCAGCAGGCTCAACACCGCCTACATGACCTGCGCCTACCTGGGCGGCAGCGCAGGTTCCTGGCTCGGGATACGCGTCTGGAGCCAGGCTGGCTGGTGGGGCGTGTGCGTGCTCGTCGCGCTGCTTGCCGCACTCGCCCTGGCCCGCCACCTACTGGCGCTGTACAAGTTCGAGGAAAGCCCGGCCAGGAACCGTGCGGCGAGTGCGGATGGCCTCGGCCACCACCCTGGTGCTGGTGGAAGTGATCAGGCACCGTGCGACGCCTCCGTTACTCGGCCTCGCCGTCGTCTGACTCGTCGTGGGCGTGGGGGTCACGCAACGGGCGCAGGCCAGGCGCCGCGGGCCGGGTGAAGGCATAGCGGCCGAGGAAGTTTATGTGGTCGTACTGAAGCGGGGAGAGCCGGGCGAGCAGCTCGTCGGTGACGGGGAAGCCGTCGGCGGCGAGCTGCTTGACGGCGGCGTCGATGTAGAGGCTGTTGAACAGCACTACAGCGTTGAGGGCCAGGCCGAGGGCGCCGAGCTGGTCCTCCATGCTCTCGCGGTAGTGCTGGCGCAGTTCGCCGCGCTGGCCGAAGAAGATTTTCCGGGCGAGGCGGTGCGGGCCTCGGTGACGTTGAGCTGGGCGCCGATCATCCGCCGGTATCCCTCGTCGGAGACGAACTGGAGCAGGTGCAGGGTTTTGAAGATCCGCCCGTAATGGGCGAACGCGTCGCCCAGCCCGGTCGGCTTGCCGTCGCGGGAGAGCATGCGGATCAGGTCATGGCCACGGACCTCGCCCAGGGTCAGGGAGCCGGCCACGCGGAGCATGTCGCCCCAGTGGGCGCGGATGCGGTCCAGACGGATGGTGTGGTTCGAGGCGGGCTGGAGCGGGCCGTAGTCGGCTGCGGTGTTCGTCCGCCACAGCCTGGCGTCGGAGATGTCGGCGATCCTGGGGGAGAACTGGTAGCCGCAGATGGCGAACAGGCCGAAGACGATGTCGGAGTACGACGCGGTGTCGGTGATGACTGTCTCCGGCTTCGGGCCGCCGTCGCGGGCGTGGATAGCGTCCAGGATGAACAGCGAGTCGCGCAGCGTGCCTGGCACGACCACCCCGCCGACCCAGGGTTCATTGCCGAGGAACGGCAGCGCATCGGGCGGCGGCTGCGCGGTCATCGTGGGTCACCCACGCCGGTCGGCGACGTCGTCATCCTCGGCAGGCAGGGCGCCGCAGTGCCCGCACTCGCCCGTTCCGCCTTGGGCTTCGCGGCACGTGGTCAGCTCGGCTTGTACAAGCGTGGTCAGCCACGCGGCATGTCCGGGCTGCAACAGGATCGTCCGGGCGCGGCCGCTCTGCGGGTCGGTCAGCGTGAGTGGGTAGGCCGAGGCGGTCGGGTAGGTCTCGATCAGCTCTGCCAGGGCGGCGGCGAGGTCGGGGAACACGCTGTTCACCGGTTGGCCCCCCATTTTGCCGTGAACTCGCGATGCCCCTGCGCGGCGGCTGGGGCGGCGGTGAGTAGTTCGGTAGCGGCCTGAGCGAACCTGGCGGCCGCGTCGCTGGGTCTTCTCATAGGTGACCCACCAGGTATCCGAGGGCAGCTTGCGGCGTACTCATCTGCCATCGCGTCCAGCGAGCTCAGACCAACAGCGATGTCTGCGCTGACGGCCCCGTGTACGACGTCCACGGCTGGCATCGCATCGGCGATGACCTGCCCGCCCTCGGTCAGGCACTCGACGTGCTGCGCCTCCCACCCGCGTAGGCGCGGCCCGATCGGGTCACCCCCGTCTTTATCGGCGGTGGCGGTGGCGAGCACGGAAGCCAGCCAACTGCCGAAATCGCCCTCGCCACGGATCACGCGGACAGTGTCCCGCGTGTGCTGCTCGGTCATGAAGTCCTCGTCCCTGTGTCGGTGCCAGCGGTAAGGCGGCCAGGCGTTCCCGGGCATAGGCCAGCCAAGGTTCGTGGCCGCCGTACGGTCAGCGGGGTTGATTTTGGTGAGCTCGCCGAACACCTCGACCTCGCGGCGGGCGAGGGTGACCTGGAGGGCGCGCCGCCGGGCAGCAACCATGGTCGGGTTGGCGACGAGCTGGTCGAGCAGCTCGGCCGGATTCATCACCAGGGCGACCCGATCGACCGCACTCTCGATGGGCAGACTGGTGGCGTCGCCGCCGCGCCCACCCGGCGAGATCCTCGACCAGGGCGCCCGGGTCGGCCAGGTCGATGAGCTCGGCCCGGGCCTGCTGTGCGTCGCCGAGCCAGGCCAGCAGCACGCGCCGGCAGAACGTCGCCTCGGCCTGCTGATAGTTGCGAGACGCGCCGCAGTGGGCGGCGACCTCAGGCAGCGGCTGCCGGCCAGGGCTGCTGCGGCGGTACGTCGGCTGTCTGCGCGGACTTGATCTTGGTGACCGTCGCTGTGGCGAAGCGGAGGGAGGGGCCGATCTCGTCAACTTCGAGTTCGTAGACGGTGCGCTTGTCGCCGGGTTCGGTTTCGTAGATGCGCTGGCGCAGACGGCCCTGGACGATGACGCGCGTGCCGCGCTGGAGGGATTCGGTGGTGTGCTCGCGAGTTCTCGCCAGGCGGTGCAGGTGAGGAACAGGCTGGTGCCGTCTTTCCACTCCCCCGTCTGGCGGTCCTGGTAGCGGGGGGGTGGAGGCGACGCGGAAGCGTACGACGGCGTGGCCGGCTGCGGTGAAGCGGAATTCGGGGTCGTCGACGAGGTTGCCGACGACGGTGATGGTCGTCTCGTTGGCCATCGGATGTCCTCCGTTCTCGGGGATTTGGATGCATGGGCGCGGGGGCCGGCGCCTCCGGATCGGCGGCGCGACCCGACCGCCTGGCGGACGCTATAAAATCAGGGCTTCCACGAAACCCGGCGCGGTTCACGGTTATCGGGTGCCGCCACCGGACCAGCGCATTCAGCAGCGCACCACGCAGCGCAACGGCCCGCTTGCAGCGCCTGGCGGAGACATCGTCGGCGCGGCTTTCAGAGCGTGTTTGAGAAGGGCTGACAACGGCGTGTGCATCTCGCCGCCGTGGCCGCCGTGGTGTCGCGATCATGGTTGGGTGCCCTGCGAACGCCGCTACCCCTCCGATCCGATGCGTTTCCGCCACCGAGCGCGCGGCGGGTCTTACGTCGTGATGAAGGGTTTGTGGCGTCCTGCGCTCCCCACCCGGGCCGCCGAGCGGGATATATCCTTGTCGGATGCCCGAGCTCCAGTGTCTCCGCCTCGACCACGTTCCTGCTCTGCTCGTGTTCGAGAAGGAGAACCGGGCCTATTTCGCTGCGTCGGTTCCCGACCGTGGCGACGACTATTTCGCCCGATTCGATGATCGGCTCGCCGCCCTGCTCGCAGAACAGGCGGCCGGGGTGTGCTACTTCCATGTGCTCGTGGACGATCGCGGCAGGGTGGTGGGGCGCGTAAACCTGATCGATGTGGCGGACGGCTCGGCCGAGCTGGGGTACCGGATCGCGGAGTCTGCCGCCGGACGTGGCCTGGCCACACGCGCGGTTCATCAGGTCTGCGCCCTGTCCGCGACCGAGTACGGCCTGACCACCCTGCGGGCGGCGACGACATTGGACAACGCCGGTTCGCGAGCCGTACTCGCCCGCACGGGGTTCGTCCCCGTCGGCGAGACGGTGTTGGACGGCCGCCCAGGGCTTCGGTACGAACGGCACCTGGAGCCGAGTTCACGCGCAGGGCACGATCGCGGCGTTTGACGCCGCGCATGGCCCTGCCCGGACTCACTGCTCAGGTCGACCGATGAGCGCCCGTGCCTGCTGACGTGTGGCGGCGTGCCCACGAGTGAGACGCCGGGCCATTCCAGAGATCGCCGCCCATCGGATCATGGCCTCCGAGGTAGCGGGGTGGCGTTCGTAGTCGCGGGCCAGACGGCGGTGGCTGGTCAGCCAGGCCAGCGAGCGTTCCACGACCCAGCGGCGGGCGATTACGGCGAACCCGACCTGACCAGGGGCCTTGCGCACGATGTGCAGCGTGGTGCGCAGGATCCGCTGACTCCACTCGACCAGGGCTCCAGCGAAGCCGGCGTCGGCGAACACCAACCGGATCGGGGTGACCAGGTACGCGCTCAGCAGGGTGGTCTTGGCTCCGTCGCGGTCTTGGACCGAGGCGGCCATCACGCACACGACCAGCAGCAGGCCGAGGGTGTCGGTGACGATGAACCGCTTGCGCCCGTTGATCTTCTTACCCGCGTCGTATCCCCGCGACTCGCGGCCGACCGTGTCGGCGCCCTGGACGCTCTGGGAGTCAATAATCCCCGCCGACGGCTCCTCCTCCCGCCCCTGGGCCATGCGGACGCGTCGCCGCAGGATCGCGAGGATCTCCTCGGTGACCTTGGCTTTCTCCCAGCGGACGAAGTACCAGTAGACCGTCTGCCAGGGCGGGAAGTCGAAGGGCAACTGCCGCCAGGCGCATCCGGTGCGGACCACGTACAAGATGGCGTCCACGATGTCGCGGCGCGAGTGCTTCTCCGGCCGCCCGCCAGCGTTCGGGGCAGGGAGAAGCGGCTCGATCAGCGCCCATTGGGCGTCGGCCAGATCGGAGGGGTAGCGGCGTTCGCGGGGCACCCAACCATGATCGCGACACAACGGCGGTCACGGCGGCGAGATGCGCACGCCATTGTCAACCCTTCTCAAACACGCTCTCAGAGACACCAGCAACTCGAGCCGGGCAGGCTACCCAGAGCCATCGCGTGATGTCTTCAGCGAACCTTTGCCTCGCTAAGCGTCACACGTTGGCTCGCCCATGTTTGGGGATCAACAATCGAAGCTACCCAACTGCTCGTCGATGCTCTGACGCTTGAATTGAGAGGACGTCACCCCTCCCTGCTCAGCTGAATCGCACTCGGTGAGCCAGGGCCACGCCAGGCTTGCACTCCCCTGATCCTTGATTCGATGATCCTTGAATTCCGATAATGTTTCTTATCGGAAATCAGCTTCGAGGATCTTGAGGTACATCGGACATACGCGGCGAAGTGGAAACCAGAATCTGCCATCGTGGGACATATCGTCCCGCGACGCCTGGACGTCGTCGCCGCGGAGGAGATCCTCAGCGACGAGGCCGCCGAACTGCTCCAGCAAGCCCGCTCGGACAACACTCACCGGGCCTACGCCGGAGACTGGGCCAGGTTCTCCGACTGGTGCTCCGCCAACGGCGCGTCCCCGCTGCCGGCCACCACGACGACGGTCCTCAACTACATCGCCTACCTGACCACCCTGGGCCGAGCCCCGGCCACGGTCGAACGCGCCGTCTCGGCGATCCTGTCGATCCACACCGACACGGGCGCCGAACGGCCGAACACCCGGCCGATCCGGGAGGCCCTGCGCACCTACCGCAAGCTGCGGGCCAAGTCCGGCTTCCGGCCGCGGCGCTCCCTGCCCATCACCATCGAGATCCTGCGGGCCATGATCGAGGCCCAGCCGGACGACACACCCACGGGACAGCGCAACCGGGCCATCCTGACCGTCGGGTACGCGGCGATGACCCGCCGGATCGAGCTGCACAACCTGAACATCGAGGACCTGGCCTTCCTGCGGGAAGGGCTGGAGGTCTTCATCGCGATGTCGAAGACCGATCGCGACGCGCGCGGCGTCAGCGTGCCGCTGCCGTACGGCTCCCATCCGGGCACCTGCCCGGTGCGGGTCGGCGTGGCTGGAAATCCTCGCCGAGCACGGCATCACCAGCGGGCCGGTATTCCGCGCGATCGACAAGAACGGCCGCATCGCAGGCGCGATCGGCGACGACGGCATGCCCGTACGCCGAGCCGGCCGCGGCGACGGCATCCGCATGACCCCCGAGGCGATCAACCTGGTCGTGAAGGAAGCCGCACGAGCAGCCGACCTGCCGCACGCTGACCGCTACTCCGCTCACGGCCTGCGCGCCGGCGGGGCCACAGACGCAGCCGACGCAGGCGCGACCATGTCGGGAATCTGCCAGCACGGCCGCTGGTCGGAAAAGTCCCCGGTGGTGATGCAGTACATCCGCCATCGCGACAAGTGGAAGAACAACCCGATGCTGCGCGTGGGCCTATGAATGAGGTAACCCGGCCGTCGAGTGACAGTTGACACGAGGCATCGCTGATCTGTCCGCGTTCGTCTCGCCTGATCGCCGCCCGCCCCTGGCTGACGGTGTTCTACCTGACCGCCTACGCTCCAGAACTGAACCCGGTCGAGGCTGTGTGGGCCCACATAAAGAAGAGCCCGACAAACCTCGTCATGTGTACCGTCGATCAGCTGATCGCCTTGGGCAAAAGACCGGCTGGACGGATATAGTACCGCCCCGCCCTTGTCGCCTGCTTCTTCGCCAAGACCGGCCTGGACTTTCGCCCCCTAACCTCATCCAGTAAGCCTCTCTAGCAGTAGTCCTCCGCAGGAATTAATTGATAGTTCTCGATGTTGCACTCCTCAAGCATTCGAATAACCACATCGAGACCATCCCCGTCGACCTCCAGCAGGATATGAAATGGAATCGCAGGCCGATCCCACTCCGCGCCCTCCACCACTGGATGCGACCACTCCTCAGCGGCAGACGTTAATACCCTAAAAAACGTGCCTCTCTCTTCGGGCTCCGACGCAAGAAGGCTGTCAGCGTTCCGCAATACGAGAACATACCCTTTCGCTGGCAGCCACTCTAGGTCGGTAATGACCTCATCAAATGCAGGCCAATTGCGCCCGAAATAGTCGGGAAATTCAAGAGCTTCCGAGAATGCAGAGAATAGATCGTCCAGTCTTGATATTGGACCACAGTCAATTTCTATGAGTCGCAGGTCGATTTTTTCGACTTGCCCCCTAAGTATCTCCGCGAGCTTGAATCCAGCCACGAACAACCATGGCGCAGATGGGGTGGCCGCGACTTGCAGCAAGTTATTGGATTTGGGTGAACGTGTCATAGTGATCACTAGTATAGTATACTTTCCCGTCCGATCCAATTACAATCCGTTCCGCCCCCCTGTTTCGGCCACGAACATACGGGTGGACGTCGTACTCCCGGTAGGTGATGGCGTTACCATTTCCATCAGTTCGCGGAAGCACCTGACCGCCTCCTCGTCCATCGTTGCTAAAGGTCCGTCCACCCCGGTAGCCGGGGACACGCGCACCGTTATGAGATTTGACGTAGTTGGCCGTCTCTACTGCATGCCTCGGCCCTGGCCCGAAAGCAATACAAGGAGTCGAAGTCGCTGCATTATGAACAAGTGCGGTGTTAGCACCGACAGCCACGTAATAGGTGTGAGTTCCCTCGACAGTGAGGTTGTATACACGCTGGTCAGTGCGGTGATAGCTGCGGACGTCCAGCACATCCAATCGGTCGCCGGCAAAGCTGCGCAGGCGCATGCCGACTTCCAAATCTTCGGCGTTGAACCAATGTCCTTGGTCGTCCGACCAGATGGGGTGCTTGTCCGTGGCGATGACGACGCCAGTCTCGTCCCCACCAGTGCCGTCGATGTCAACGGTGATCTCAACGAGATCTTTGTCGCCCTTCCCGTTGATCAGCGCGACGACTGCCTTCGCCTCGGTTCTGCCGTTGACTGGATCGGCGGCAAGAACTTGGTCGCCAGCCTCTACCTGCTCAATTTGCTTGTAGCTGCCGTCGGCCATCAGGACGAGGGTGCCTGCGACGAAGCTGTTACAGGTTTTGACCGCAAACTGGTAGGCGTCTTCGGCCTTCTTCAATGCGGATTTTGCGTTCAGCCAGCCTTTGATTGCTTCGAGTCCGCGTTTTGCAAGGTTCCCAACCTTTGTAGCCAACTCGGCGGCTTTCTTCCACTTCCAGGGAAGACCGTAACGTGTGATCACCTTGCCTGCTATGCCGCCGACCAGGCTCGACAAGAGATTGAGGGCGGTGTTGGAGCATGCGGAGATATCGCCCTTTAGAACACAGTTGAGTCCATCGGTAATACCGAGTTCATCGGCGGCAATCTTACCCAGTTCCTTGATGATGCCGACTATGGCATCCCAAGCATCGTCTTGCGCTTTCGCTGCTTTATTCCTCTGCAACTCAGCGCACTTGACCTTGCCAAGCTTCAGGCATTCTTCATTGGCTTTGCATCCAGTTTCCGGGAGTTCCCTTCGATCGCAGTCACTCTCCTGCGGCGCCAAGCCGCTGGGGTCGGAAAGGCCGATTGGGTTATTCCCTGCGTACCCGTAGGGGTTGGCCCATTGCGGTTTGCGGAGGTCGAGGAGGGGGTCGGTGGTTATGAATTTGGCAGTGGCAGGGTCGTAGTAGCGGGCGGACAGGTAGTCCAGGCCGGTGGAGTCGTCTTCGATCTTGCCGAGGAATCCGTGGTCGGTGAAGGGCAGGTCGTCGGCGCCGCGGCGCTGGCCGAAGGGCAGGTAGCGTTCGCGGGAGACCTTTCCGGTGGTGTCGTCGACGGCGAGCTGGGTGGAGCCGTGCAGGCCGGACATGAGCCAGGTGGCGCCGTCGCCGCCGGCGCGCATGGCGACAGTGGCGCCGTCGGGGGTGGTGTAGTACCGCTTCCCGGTGATGGTGTCGCCGTTGACCTCGATTTCCATGGAGCCGAGGTACAAGGTGGCCTTGCCGCCGGGGTCGCGGCGGATGAGACGCTCACCGTCGGCGTCGTACACCATGGTGGTGTCCTGGCCGTCGATGGTGGCCTTGTCCAGCTGGCCGAGGTCGTTCCAGGTGAAGGTGCCGGCCTTGCCGCCGACGATGCGGGAGGTGAGCTGGCCCGCGTTGTCATAGGCGTAGGTGTCGGTGCCGCCGGGCCTGGTGATGGAGGTGACCGCGTTCGGCCTCACCGCATCGGCCCCGGGCTGGTGATAGTCGTAGATGGCGGCCTGGCCGTTGGAGGTCAGGCTGGTGAGGTTGCCCACGCCGTCGTAGGCGTAGGACTGGGCGTAGGGGTCGATGCCCTGGTTGTCAGCGGAGGCCGTGCCGCCGCAGGCGGACGCGGTCGTGGTCCATGCCTGAGACAGGCGGTGCAGGCCGTCGTAGGTGAAGCATTCGTACTGGCCGGTGCTGCCGCCGCTGGCTGCGGCGGCGTCGAGGATCTTGGTGATCTCACCGGAGATGTCGTATTCGTACCGGTCGTCCTGCGTCGTCACAGGACCGCTGGTGTCGGCCTTGGTTGTCGTGGTGACGCTCGTGACCCACCCGGTCTTCGGGTCCCACTCCAGATGCCGCTTGATCTTCCCGCCTGCCCCGTAAGCGCGATCGGCCAACTGCCCGATGTTGGAGTATGTGGTGGAGTCGACGTAGGTGAACCCACCGCCCAAACCACTGGTCATCCGGGAGGGGAGGTCCAGGTCGGTGTAGGTGGAGGTGAGGGTTTCGGCGGGGAGGCCGCCGGCGGCGGGCATGGTGTAGGTGGCCACCTGACCGCTGGTGGTGTAGGTGGTGGCGAAGGCGTAGGTGCCGGCCAGCAGCCCTTCGGAGGAGGGGATGGTCAGCGTGGAGCCGGTGGGCCGGCTCATCGCGTCGTAGCCGGTGATCGTGTCGACGTAGGCGTTGCCGCCGGCGTACCGGGTCGCGGACGTCAGCTGCCCCTTGCCCTTGTCGGCGGCGTCGTAGACCCATTCGGCCAGCTTGGTGCCGCTGTTGCGCTCCCCGAACCAGAGGGCAGTCTTCCTGCCGATGTCGTCGTAGGAGTAGGAGACCTTCTGGCCCTTGCCGTTGGTCGACCACAGCGGGCGGCCGGCGTCGTCGTATTCCTGCTGCGAGTCGCCCGCGTCGGGGTCGTGGGAGGCGATGCGGCGGCCGAGCAGGTCGTAGGTGAAGGTGCGGACGTTGCCGTTGGCGTCGGTCTGCTTGACCATCTGCCCGTCGCGGTCGTACTCGAAGGTGGTGTCGTAGTGATTGGGGACGCTGACGGTGACCGACTGCCAGGCCGTCCAGTCCGAGGCGATGCTGTCCTTGACGGCGCGGGCGCGCCAGCGGACCTTCCAGCCGTTGCTGAGAGTGCCGGCGGGGATGGTGACGGTGGCGTCGTTGCCGGAGGTCACGCCGTTGGCCGTGGTCGTCCAGATCTGGCCGGTGCCGTGCTGGGTGTCGGCGGGGTCGTGTTCGACTTGGAACTCGGCGCCGAGTTGCCCGCCTTGGGCCGAGCTGACGGTGGACAGCAGGGCGGGAGTCAACGTGGTCGTCGTGCCGTTGTTGGCGGGGCGGGTGCGGGGGTTGTCGATGGTCGGTATGAGCGAGCCGTCGGTCACGGTCAGCTGCTGCCAGTCCGACCAGGCGGAGGTTCCGCCGCTGGTGGCGGCGCGGGCGCGCCAGCGCACCAGCCACCCGTCGCTGAGCTTGCCGTCGGGGACGGTCACGGTCGCCTGCGTGCCGGAGGTTACGTCGTCGACCGCGGTGGTCCAGATCTGCCCGTTGCCCTGGCCTTCGGGGGCGGCGGGGTCGTGCTCCAGCTCGAACTCGGCCCGCACCTTGCCGCCTGCTGGGTCGGTGACGTGGGCGAGCAGTTGCGGGGTCAGCGATGAACTGATCGTCTTGCCGTCCACGATCTCGGATGGGGTGACTTGCAGGGTGCCCAGCACGGGGTCGGGCTGGTCGACGCGGACGGTCTGCCAGTCCGACCAGGCCGAGGCGGTCTCGCCGGCGACGGCGCGGGCGCGCCAGCGCACCAGCAACCCCTCACTCAGCGTGTCGGCGGGGACGGTGACGGTTGCCTGGGTGCCGCCGGGGACGTCGTCGACAGCGGCGGTCCAGATCTGGCCGGTGCCGTGCTCGGTGTCGGCGGGGTCGTGTTCAAGCTCGAACTCGGCCCGCATTGTGCCGCCGGCGGGGTTGGTGACCTGGGCGAGCAGTTGCGGGGTCAGCGACGAGGTCACTGTGGTGCCGTCGATGACCTGGGAGGGAGCGACCTGTAGCGCCGTCACCGCCGGCTCAGACGGGACATTGCCGATATCGACGGTGGCCGACTGCCAGTCCGACCAGGCGGAGGTCACCTGGGTGGCGGTGTTGAGCGCGCGGACCCGCCAGCGGATTCCCCACGCGTTGTTCAGTTTCCCGCCGGGGACGGTGACCGACGCTTGGGTGCCGGAGGCGAGGTTGTCGACCGCGGTGGTCCAGATCTGGCCGGTGCCATGTTGGGTGTCGGCGGGGTCGTGCTCGACTTCGAACTCCGCCCGAAGCGGCTGCCCGTAGGCGTCGGTGACGGTGGCCAGCAGTTGCGGAGTGAGCGAGGTGACCGTGGTGGTCTGCCCGGAGGTCTGGGCGGGGGTGATCTGCAGCTGGGAGACGGTGGCGGCCGGGACCTTCACCGTCAGCGACTGCCACTGGCTCCATGCGGAGGTGTTGGATCCGGCGGCGACAGCGCGGGCGCGCCAGCGGACCTTCCAGCCGTCGGCCAGTTTGCCGGACGGGACCGTGACCGTGGCCTGGGCGCCGGAGGCGATGTTGTCGGCCCCGGTGGTCCAGATCTGGCCGGTGCCATGCTGGGTGTCGGCCGGGTCGTGCTCGAGTTCGAACTCCACACGCGACGCCGCGGAGTCGGAGGTGGTGACCCGGGCTGCCAGCGCGGGAGTGAGCGTGGAGGTGACCTCCTCCCCAGACAGGTCTTGTGAGGGGGTGACCTGCAGCTGGTCGACCACCGGGTCCGGCACCGTGATCGTGGTGGTCTGCCAGGCCGACCAGGCCGAGGAGACGGAGGTGCCGGTGTTGGTGGCGCGGGCCCGCCAGCGGATGTGCCAGCCGTCGGTCAGCTTCCCGGCCGGGACGGTGGCGGTGGCGTCGTTGCCGGAGGTGACGGCGGTGGAGCTGCCGGCCCAGATCTGGCCGGTGCCTTCGGCGGTGTAGGCGGGGTCGTGTTCGACCTCGTAGTCGGCCCGCAGATTCCCCCCGGCCGGGTCGGACACAGTGGCGTGCAGGGTCGGCGTCAGCGACGACACCGCGGTCCCGGTGACCGGGGTGATCGACAGGTTCCCAGCGGTGGGGGCGGAGTTGATGGTGTAGGTAACGCTGAGAGAGGGGGCGCGGCCGGTGCCGGCCTCGCTGCTGTCGAAGAAGACCTGGTAGTCCGCTGAGTTGGTCTCGTTGGTTCCTCGTATCCGAATCCCGTAGTTGGGGGCGCCGGATGCCCATGCCTTGGCCATATTGGTGACCGTCCAGCTCAGGTACTGCTTGGCCGCGCAACCGCTGGTGTCAACGAGGGAGGCCTCGTCCGTTGTCGAGATGCCCGGCTGGTTGGCGTAGGTGATCGTCGCCGGATCCCAGGCGGCGGTGACCCGCGAAACCCAGGCCCCTGCACGGGGGCACGCGGACGTTTTGACCGAGCTCTTGTAGGCCTGCAAGGTCGCGCTGGAGACGGTCGCACCGGTCAGGGCGGAGGTGTCGAACTTGATGAAGGCACGCGACAACGTCCCGCCGTAGTTCCCGGCGCTGATGGTGGTGTCCCCGGAGTGGTTGGTCGTGGCTGGGTCGCCCGAGGTCACGGTGGTGTCCGTGGTGAGAGGCAACGTGATGGTGGGGTCGATCGTCACCGGATACCGGGTGGCGGGATCGGCCAGGAACGCGGGGTCCGGGCGGAGCACCAGAGTCTGCTCGCCGTCGTCGGCGACCACATCCGTGGCAATCTTCCCCGGCTTGCCGGTCGCGCCCTGCCCGCCGTCGGTGCCGGACAGGGAATCCCACATCACCGGTTGCGGGGCCGAGGCCACCAGCTTGGTGTCCTTACGGTCCTTGAGCAGCAGACGCCCATCCGTACCCTCTGACAGGGTCAGGTCCTTGCTCTGCACGCCGATACGGATTTCCAGCGATTTGGCGGGCCGCTCGCGCAGCACCACGTCGTGCCGGAAGCCGGTCGCCAGCACCGTCACCACGAGGTCGGCGCCCTTGCCGGCCGCGTCAGGGAAGGTGGCCACGTTGCCGCTCACCGTCGGCTTCGGCAACGTGGTGGGCCAGCGCAACGCGTACTTCTGGCCCTGGGCGGTCATCGTCACGAACGCGCCAGCACCGCCGGTGGAGACCTCCATGGTGGCACCGTCGGCGATCGCCTTCGGCGTCAACGTCCCGTTCTGTTCGACCAGCGTCGTGTCGATCGGCACCCAGGCGTCCCCGCGCCGAGTCCGGACCGGGCCCGCGCTGAGCTGCGTGGTGAACGTCTTCCCGTCCGACTGGGCGTAGGTGACGCTCGATTCGTCGGTCGCTTCAGCCACCTCGACGGGCTTGCCCGACTTCTTCGCCTCGGCCGCCGCGCGAGCGCGCGCATCCTGCAGCTCCCCTGTGGGCGCATCCGCAGCGGGGGCACCTGTCGCCGGGGACTCGGCAGCCCCTGCCTGCTCGGCCTCGGCGGCAGCGGCAGCGGAGGAGGCCTTCGATGAGGCCGGCGGAGTCGGACCGGCAATCGCCGAACTCTGCTGGGCGGTGCCGCTACCGGTGAGCCATTCCTCGACCTTGGTGACCTGGTCGGCGGCGTCGGTGTAGTACACCGTCTTGCCGCCCACCGGCGGGATCACCTCGTACTTGTCCGCACCCAGGTAGTTGGTGGTCGTACGGCGGAACTCGCTGGTGCCGGTCATGTCCACCTGGGCGGTCACCCGGCCCAGCCCGTCATACACCTGCTTGGACCACTGCGGAACCGAGCTCCACGCGGGGTTCACCAGGCCCGAACCCGGCGCACCCGCGTTGTGCACCGGAGCGGTTGTCGCCGCGGTCAGGCCGCGCCCGTCGTAGGTGGTGACCTGGACGATCCGGCCGCCCGCCGGGGAGGCGGCCTGCACCTCACGGTTCCGGCCGAAGCCGTCGCTGTAGGTGTAGGTGGAGGTGTAAGTGGCGGTGCTACTGCCGGCACCGGACTGCAGGCGAGACACCATGGTCCGCGATGGCTGGCCAGCGGTGACGGTGTAGGAGACCTTCGCCGCGGGGGGATTGTCGCTGTGGTCGGTGTCGCTGGGGGGAGGCTTGGGGGCGTTGGGGGTCCACAGCTGCAGCGTGCGGCCCAGGACGTCGTAGTCGATGTTGACGTCGTTGTTGTTGGCATCGCGCATGCCGACCGGTTGACCGTTGTACTGGGAGGACCAGGTGGTCACCGTGTGCTCGAGCGGGTTGCTGACCGTCACCCCGTCCCTCGGCCAGCCGACGGCAGGGGCGTAAGTGGTGGTGGTCGTCTTACCGAGCGGGTCGGTCGTCTTCAGGGGCCGGCCGTAGTTGTCGAAGGTCGACTTAGACGTGGCGTAGTCGGTGTTGGTGCGGTAGGCGCGGGTTTCGGTCACGTTCCCGCGCTTGGGAGTGTTGGCCGCCGGGCCGTCCGCGCCGTCGTAAAGGTAGACGGTACGACTGAGCAGGTCCCCGGTGGCGCAATCGTCACCCGCGTGTTTCTCCTCCGACGCGTGATAGTTGAGCATCCACGCCGTCGTGGTGTTGCGGGCGTAGGTGATCGCGGTGCAGGTGTTGTCGGCGGCGTTGCCACGTTCACCGTAATCGTTGACCGTGTCCGGCAGCCCGTCGCTGTTGTAGGTGGTCTTGGTCTCGGTGTATCGCCATCCTGCGGTGGTCTTCTCCCGTGCCACCTGGCGCGTCTGGTCCACCCGGGAGGGTTTGCGCGTGCCCGGGGCGGTGCCGGTGACGGTCACCTGGTACTCATACCGGGTTGAGGAGTTCTCCCCGTTGCTGTCGCGGGTCTGTTCCTGCAGGGTGCGCCCGTTCAGCTCGATGCGGTCGGGGACGCTGTTCCCGTCGAAGTCGGTCAGGTTCTGGCCCGACTTGCCGCGGAAGAACTTGGCCGAGGTCGTGCTGACCCCGGAGGAGTCGAAGGGGTTTCCGACGGTGGTGGTCACCTGGCCGTACCCGCGCCATTCGGTGTAGTCCTTGCGCGCGAACGGGTCACGCACGGCCAGGGGATTGTCCGGGATCGCCCAGGCCGGGGCGCCACCGTAGGAGTAGCTGGTCACCTGTTCGGGTGACCCGCCGACCAGGTCGATGTCGGTGACCGACAGCACCAGCCACTTGGCGTAGACCTCGCCGTAGTAGTACCGCGTGCCGTTGGCGATTTCGGAGCTGGTGGTGACGAAGTAGCAGTCGTAGCCGGGGTCGTCCCAGATGTCGGTCGATGGATACGACGGCCACGGGTACGAACAGGGATGGATCTGCCCGTAGTCCACCTCGCTGCGGCCGCCCAAGCCGTTGTTCACCGCGCCGATACGGGGGAACTGCGCCTCATCCATCCGGTCGCTGACGGAGTTGTCCAGGAACGTCGCAGCGAAGGTGGTCGGCGGCAGCGCGATGGAGGTTCCCTTGCCGCCGGCCAGGCCGACCTGCCGGATCGAATTCAGCCACAAGATCGGGTGCTCACCCAGCGGGTCACCGTCACCGCTCAGCCACTGATACGACAGATCCCACCGGGTGACGTCCTCCCAGTTGTCGGTGGTGCCGGGGATCAGGGTCTGGGTGGTGATCGCGGTCAGCTTCTGGGTGGTGTAGAAGGTCGGCGGCTGGAACAGGCACTGCGACGGGGTCAATTTGCAGGTCGGCACGTCGGTGGTGCCGCCGGAGGCCCGGCCGGCGGTGGTGAACAGGATCCGCGCCGTCGGGGTGGAGGTGCTGATGGTGGTGTTGTGGCCGTAGCGCACCTCGCGCACGTGGGCGGCCTTGTCATACTCCGGGCCGCACGCGCTGAGGTTGTCCAGCGCCGTCGTGCAGTAGGCGTCGTCTTCCTTGTTGTAGGAGTAGTCGATCACGTTGCCGTTCGGGTCGACCTCCCGGTCCAGCATCCAGCGCCAGGTGTCCTCACAGATCTGTTCCACCGTCGACTCGCCGCTGCCGGGGGCGGGGTAGTACTCATGACACGGCTCGCCCGCGTCGTCGCCGATGAACGACATCGTCAGCGAGGAATCTTCGTTGAAGCCGAACCGGTAGACCGTGCCGTCCTGGGTGGTGATCCGCCACCACGACTGCGTCGCCATCGGCTCGATCTTCCAGCCGTAGTCCTCGACCGTGCGCCACTTACCGGAGGAGTCCTTGACGATGTCGGTGGAACGGCCGTCCACCGACAACGTCAGCTTCGAGCCGCCCGGGTCGGAGGAGTACGGCGACTGCCAGCACTTGTCCTGCCAGCCCTTCTGCGTGGGGTTGTAGCCCAGCCGGCCCGACTGCGCATACCCGGCACACGACACGAACGACCGCTCGATGAACCCGGTCTCCAGCTCCCAGCCCATCCCGACCAGGCCGGACTGGTTGTTGGTCTGCGAGGTCAGCGAATCCACCGACGCCGAGGAGTACTGCAACGCCAGCTTCGGCGCGTCCCCGGAGGGGGCGGGCGGGGCGGTGATCGGGTAGCTGTAGGTGAACGCCCCACCCGCCTGGCCCGCCTGCCAGCTCCCCGACGGCTTCAACGGCGACGCCGTAAAATCGCCCACCAGCGACCCCGATGCCGTCGCCGCAGCCGAAGCCGCCACCGCATACACAAACCCATCAGCAGCGGCGGCAGCGGTGTCGCCGGCAGCGGCGGCTCCGGCCGAGGCCTTCGCCGACGGCGAGGATGACGTCGTCTCGCCCGCTCCGGTGCTAGCTCCGGCGCTAGTCGCCGGGGTTGGCGCACCGCCGCCGCCTGCCGCGGGTGCCACTTCGACCTCGGCCGTCAGATGGCCGGCCTTGACGTCGTTGACCACCGGCAGCATCCGCAGCTGCGCCGCCCGCTGCTTGGCGCACTCGGCCGTCAGCGGCTGGTTCAGCACACAAGCCGGCAACCGCACCAGCGTCAACCGGGAGGCGAACCCACCCCCGCCCGCACCGCGGAACGACGAGTAGTCCACCGTGACCTTCGCCGCCGCCGGGCGGGTGCCGCCGTCCGCCCGGGTCAGCTGCAGCACCATGCCGACACCGCCGACCTTACTGGCCACGGTGTTGTCGAACGTCTTCACCGTCACCGAGGCCGGGGTCTGCTTCACCGGTTCCTGCGACGGCTCGGCCTTGGGCGAACTCTCGCCCCGCGACGCTGACGCCGACCTCTTGCCCGAGGGCGATGCGCTCGGCGACGGACTCGGCGTGGCGCCGGCTCCCGCGTCCGGCGCGGCCACCGTCACCGGCAACCCCGGTACGGCCGCGGCCTTGCCCGCCACCACATTCACGCGCGCCGACCCGCTCTTCGGCCACACGGGCGCCGGCGGCTTGTTCGCCAGGTGCGACGCTGCCTCATCCTTCACACGGGAAGTCGGCACCGCGACCGGTCGGCTCTCCACGCTGCGTTCCTGCTGCGGGGCCTCCACAGCGGCGCTGGCCGGTGTGACCAGACCGTCGGGCACGCCGACCCCGGCGACGAACACACCGAGGACGACCACCGCCCCCACCCACGCCCGTGAAAAACGGCCATGGATTGTGCTGGGCAGCAGTTTCCGGGCACGCGAAATCGGCACGCCGACCCCTCCGCAGGCAAAGCGAAGCGCGCGGCAGGCATGGCCGCTCGCCCCTATAAAGCCGAAATAAAAAGACCAAAATGGATCATGCGTGCCCGACAACCCCAGGTCAAGATCTACTTCGCATCCGGATGATCACATGCCGTCATCCAGGCGACGACTCTCATTCCGATCTCCACGGCCCGACCAGGCACGTTCCAACGCGGGGAGGGGATAACGGAACAAGGTCCTGCGCTTTACATCACAGCACTCAAATCACTCTTGACCTGACGAGCGCAAGCACTGCATCCGTGGCGTCGGCAGGTAAAAGTCTCTGAAATGGTGATTGCGGCCGAGGCTGAGATGTGGTTGTGGCTGCCGGAGCGGGGAGGGCTGGATCGCTCAATCGCGGTCGAGTAGCTGTTCCGATCACCGCCGAAGCCACCTCCTCCCAGGCGGATGACAGATGTCAGGCAGGGCGGCGAGCGGTGGTGAGCCGTCGGTAGAGGGCGGCGGTTTCGGGGTGGGGGTCGCCGTCGGCGCTGACTTCGGCGACCGCTTTCAGGCAGGCTTTCCATGCCTCGTGGACCCGGCTTACGTTTCCGGCTTCGTACTCGGCGCGCATCAGGGCCCGCCACAGCTGTTCGGCGTAGGGGTCGGAGGCGAGTCCTTGGCGGGCGGCGCGTGCGGAGCGGTCGGGTCGGCCGGCGTCGAGTTCGAGTTCGGCGAGTAGGTCGGCGGCGTCGACGATTTCGGCGCGGATGTTCTCAATGAGCGGGGTTTCCAGCCACCAGTGGTAGCAGCCGTCGAGCACTGGTCCTCGGACCAGGGCGAGGGCTTCCCAGAGGTCGGTGGTGGAGTTGCGTTTGGCGCCGCGGTCGGCGAGTTCTTGGAAGCGGGTCCAGTCGAGGGTGATGGCGTGGGTGCGGTAGCTGTAGGCGGAGTCGCACAGGATGCGCGCTTGGCTGTCGGGTGCTTTGCCGAGTTTGCCGCGGGTGCGGGTGATGAGCTGGCGGAGCTGGTCGGAGGGCTTGGGGGTGTCGGGGTCGGGGCCCATCATGGTGGCGAGCTGGATGTTGCGTAGCTCGGTCGGCCCGGCCAGGGTCAGGGCGAGCACGAGCTCGGCCATCTTCGGCTGGAGGTCGGCGACGGTGCCGGTGATCTCCAGCGGTCCGAGGATGGACACCTGCACAGCGTCCAGCGCCTCATCGCGCTGCGTCCCGGGCTCGGCGGCTTCTGGCCGCGCGGGCTCTCCCCCCGGCTCCCCGTCTTCCTGCTGGTCATCGGCCGCTTCAGGGGCGTATGACCTGCTCGCGTCGCTCGCCAGCGGCAGCAGGCTCTCGCTCCCATACGCGTCATACGGCGGGGCGTCTGCGGCCACGTGCCTGGTGTCGGCGGCGGTGGTGAACAGCTCCCCGAGCCGTTGGTAGGACTCGATCGGCATGAGATGCGGCCGCACGGTGAGGCCGGGCGGGGTGACGTCCAGGCGCGGGCCCTGGTCGTCCTGCGACAGGGCGAACCGCGCGGGCGCGCCGGTGGTGTCTCCGGGTACGAGAGCGGCCAGGCCGCCAGGCAGAGCGGTGACGGTGTCGACCAGCCGGGCCAGCTGATCCGGCGACGGAGTGTTCCTGCTGATCAGGACGGTGAGGGTCCAGTCGCCGTCGGGGTCGTGCAGGCGCCGGTCGGCCACATCGGCCGGGCCGTCGCTGGTGGCCAGCCGTCCGCGGAGGTCGCGGGCTCGGTCGGCGAGCAGGCCGAGCGCCTCGGTCAGGTCCGTGCAGGATCGTATACGTGCTCCGGCGGTGTGCAGTTCGGGGAAGCCGACGGCGAGCACGTCGAACCATGGCCCGTCGCCGGTGATGAGTTCGGCGGCCGCGGTGGTGAGGAAGCGGTCGACCAGCTCATCGGGGCCGGTTGCGGTGGCGGTCTGCAGGCGTTCGAGGTTCACCAGGAGTGCGTGTCCGTCGTCGAGGTATCCGGTGGTGAGCAGTGCGGGAAGGACGTCGCGGGGGCTGCCCGCGTGGGGTGCGCTGCTGAGGTCGAGGCGCCAGGTCGCCTTGGTCCGGCCCTGAGTGAACGGGGCCGGTGGCGTGCCGGCGGGCTGGGCCAGCAGCAGTTCGACGGTGTCGGCGCTGACGCGTGCGCCGAGCACGTGCGGCAGGTCGCGGCCGGCAGCGGTGATGACGTCGCCGAGCTGGGCCAGGGCCTGGCGGCCGCGTGTGAGGGCGTCGGGTGCGGCCACGCGGCGCAGCTCCTGCTCGGTACGCAGGGTGTCGGGGTCGTCAGGCAGGGCGATGCGACGGCCGCGGCGGCGTACTTGGCGTTGGGCGTGGCGGAGGCGGGCGAGGGTGAGCAGGGAGCCGACGGCCACTCCCCCGGCGAACGCCGCCACGGGTGCGCTGGGACCGCTGTCTTCCGCCTCGCCGCCGTCGGTCAGCAGGATCGCGGTCGGTTCCGGCGCCGACGCACGCGCCTCCCGGGTCTGCGGCGTGTGCGCGGGCTGGGCCGTGTCTCGTAGGGCTGCCGGCCGCTCCCCCACCTTCGGGGACTCGCGCTCCACTTGTGGGGGCGAGGAGGGTGCGCCGTCGTGCGGGCGGGAGAATGCCGGGGCGTCGCTCGAGTGGCCGGGGTGGCGATCCTCGATGGGTGGTTGTGGCCGGTCGAGGTCGGTCGCGGCGGCCGGCATGCGCAGCACCCAGCCGGGACGGATCACATCGGGCTGGGTGAAGCGCACCCCGTCGGTCATGGCGCGGCCCATGTTGAGCTGGGCGATTTCGGTGTAGCGGTCGCCGTCGCCGAGGTGGCGTTCGGCGATGGTCCACAGGCAGTCCCCGCGCCGCACCTGGTAGGCCGCGTGCGTGAGCCGCAACACGCGAGCGTGCGCCTGGCCGGACGCAACGTGCGTCTCGGTCGTGGTGAGCTGTCCAAACCCCGATGACACGTCAGCGCCGGCGAAGCGTAGGGGGTCGTGCCCAGCGTCCGGTGAAGTGGTGGTGGTGTCGGCCAGCGCGGCGGGGGCGGCGGCGACCACGGCGGCGGGCGGGACTGCGGCCATGACGAACGCGGCCGGGGAACCGGCCGCGAGCGCAACGGATGAGATGAGCTGGGCCGACAGCCATTGGGTGGCGCCGAGTCCGGGCAGGTGCGGGGTGGTCCGGCCGCGGATGCGGGAGGCGAGCTCGACCAGGGTGCTGACCACGAAGCTCGCCCACGCCGCCCAACTCACAACCTTGACGACGGCGAGGAAGAGGCTGCCGTCGTCGCGGTGGGTAAGCGCGTGGCCGATCTCGCCCAGCCCCGGGAGGTGAGCGGGTACGGGGGATCCGGCCAGCGCATACAACACGAGGGGTACGCCGGCGATGAGCGCGGTCAAGACGGCGGCGGCCAGCAGCGCCCGCAGCCCGTCCAGCAGGCGGAACCTGGTCATCGAAGTTCTCCCTCCACGCCGGGGACGAGGCGGGCGGTGGCCGTCCCGGTCACCGCGATGTCGTTGATGCCGATCAGGGCCAGGAACAGGGTGGGTTCCCTCACCCGTACCCGGACTTGGATGGCGTGGGTGCCGGCCGGTGCGGCGGTCCCGGTGTGGCCGGTGGTGGCGAGGTAGGAGCGCGCGGCGCCCAGGGCGGCGGCCTGGTCGACCACGTAGCGGCCGTCGGTGTAGGCGGCGCGCCGGTCAACCTGTCCGGCGCCGGCCCGGGCAGCCTCTTCCGCGATGTTGTAGGCCTCGCGCCCGGCACGCAATTTGGCGGTGCCGTCCCACAGGAACCCGGCGAGCACCAGCATCAGCGGGAAGACCGCTACGGCGGTGAACAGGGTGACCGATCCTCGGTCGCGTCTCATGGTCAGGCTCCCCGGTAGGGGTCGATGGGCGAGGCGAAGGACGCGCGGACCACTTTCTGGCCGGGCAGCCCGGGCAGCAGGTCGCCGAGCCGGACGGTGCAGGTCACGCGGGCGGTGACCTGAGCAAAGGTGCCGACTTGGCGGGAGAACCCGGAGGTGTCCATCGCGACCGACGGGCCGCAGCGCAGGCCCTCGCGGCGCAGCGTGGCGGCGGCGCTGGTCGTGGCCGCGCGCCGGGCTTGGGCGAGGTCGCGGGCGATGGAGGCCTGCCGGGCGGCGTCGCGGGCAGCGGATTCGACCGTGCTGTAGGCGGTGGCGATGCGCCCGGTGAGGACGACCAGGGCGATGAGCGCCAGCAGCGCGGGCGCGAGGACCACCAACTCCAACGTCGCGCTTCCCCGCTCACCCCTCCCCCGCCTACTGCACGCGGGTCTACGGTGCTTCATGGTCGGCTCGCGGGGACGAAGCGTTCGACCGGGGCGCGAGAGACCTCCGAAACCGTCCACTTGGCGATAGGCAGGAACGACGGCACCCGGCCGGTGACCACGACTTCGACGGTGCCGGCGTCGCCGCCCGCCCGGGCGGCGGGGTGAGTGAGGAAGGCGCCGCCGACGCGGCTGGCGAAGCGCAGCGCGGCCGCTGGTCCGGCGGAGCGGGAGGCGCCGTGGGCGCGGGCCGCCCGGACGCCTTCCTGCGCCGCGGCTTGGGCGGTGGCGTGGGCCTGGTAGACGAAGACTGCCTGGACGGCCGCGGCCACGACCAGGAGCAGCAGCGGGAACAGGATGACCATCTCCAAGGTGGCCGCCCCGCGATCGCGGGGCACCCCGGCGCCGCGCGCCACTGCGGGAACGGCGCGGGTCGGCGGCGTGAGGAGCGGTCACGGGATTTTGGCGAGCCATTCGGTGACCTTGTCCTTCATCACGGCCGCGGCGGCGATGGCGATGCCGATGATCAGGGTGGTGATGACGACCCATTCCAGGGTGCTGGCGCCGCGGTCCTCGCGCAGGCGCTGCAGGGTGCCCTGCGCGCGCAGGAGCAGGAGGGTGAGCTGCGAGGACATGACGGTGGGAAGGCGCATCGGTCTCCTTGAGGGGGTCAGCCGGCGATGGCCAGCCGGTAGATCTGGGGGAAGGTCAACAGCAGCAGGAAGGCCGCGCCGAGCAGGGCGATGGGGATGACCATGGCGGTGGTGCGGCCGTTGGCCTCGGCTTTGGCGGCGGCCAGGGCTTGGCCGCGCATGGAGGCGGCCTTGCTGATGAGGGTGTCCAGGACGCGGGCGCCTTCCTGCCCGGCGAGGGCGGTGTCGGCCAGGTCTGTGAGTTCGCTGACGCCGACCTGCTCGCCGAGCCGGGCGAGTCCTTCCCAGGCGGGGCGCTGGTTGCGGCGGGCCTGCTCCAGCACGGCGGTGATGCGGGCGAAGGCCCAGCCGTCGCTGACCGAGGCGGCCTTTTCCAGGGCGTCGACGGGGCCGGCGCCGGCGCTGCGTTCCAGGGCCACCAGGTCGAGGTAGCCGGTGATGGCGTGCCGGAAGTCGGCGCGTCGGCGGGCGGCCTCGGACCGCACGGTCAGGTCGGGGACGAAGAACAGCACCACCCCGCCGAGCAGGGATGCTCCGGCGGGCAGCGCAACCCCAGGAGCGCCGCCGCCGACCGCCATCAGCGCGGAGATCGCGGCGGGCAGCAGCAGGCCGAGCACGGCCAAGCCGAGCTTGGTGGCCAGGAAACGTTCTACTGGGCGGCCGAGCAGCGCCAGGTCACGGTGCGGGCACGGCAGCGACCCCAGGTGGGTAGCCATGAGGCGGCCGAGCCGCTGGGCAAGGTCACCGCTGGTGTCGGGTGGGACGTAGTCGGCGCGCAGGCGTGCGACCGCCTCCTCCAGCCGGGGAGGCGCCGGCCGCAGCTCGCGCACCAGGAGGAACAGCCCGAACCCGATCAGGGCCCCGGCCAGGAGGAACAGGTTCATCGCACTCCCCCGGTGAGGAAGCGGCCGGGTGGGCGGGCGGTGCCCAGGCGGTGCAGCCACCACAGGCCGACGGCGTAGCAGGCGACGACGACCGCGAGGGCGACCTGCCCGGCGGTGGTGCCGAACGGGGCCACGTAGTCCCTGTTGAGGGCGGCGAAGCCGCTGTAGCCGAGGAGGAAGGCCATGATCCAGCGGACGGTGGCGCGGTGGCGGGCGCGTTCGGCTTCGACCTCGCGCCGGGCGGCGACGTTGGCCGCGACCATGGCTGCCAGATTGGTGAGGACGTGCCGTACGCCGGCGCCGCGCCGGGACGCGGCGCGGATGAGCGCGGCGGCGATCAGGTCGGCCACCGGGTCGTCGAGGGCTTCGGCGAAGGCGCGCAGCGCCTGCTCGGTGTCGGCGCGGGCGGCGAGTTTGCGCCCGAGGTCGCGCACTTCGGCGGCGATCGCCTCGGGTGGGTGCTCGACGCTGCGGGCCAAGGCGTCCTCGAGCCCGGAGGCGGCGCTGAGCAGGTCGGAAAGGCGGCGGGTCCACTGCTCCAGCCCTTCCAGGCGGGCGATACGCGATCGGGCGCCGCGGCCTCCGGCCAGGCGCGGCACGGCGAAGCATGCGCCGATGGCGGCGAGGCCGGCGACGGGCCAGCCGGTCAGCAGGAACACCGCGGGGCCGAGCAGGACCGCCGCCCCGGCCTGCCGGCGCACCGCCGGATCCCCGGCCGCGCGAACAAGGGTGGCCAGGCGGCCGTCCGGCCGTGGCGGCGCCGGGGCCCGCCCGCGTACGGCGACCACGAGGCAGACGATCCCGGCCGCGAGCAGCCCGCCGGCCAGCGGCGCCAGCAGCGACCCGGTCATGACGCCCTCCACAGCACGGCGGGGTCGAACCCGGCGGCGACCAGGTCGTCCAGGCACTGGGGTGAGGTCGCCGGTGCGGCCCGCCCGTCGGGGCCGGGGCGGTAGATGTGGTTGCGGGCGGGCGTCGGGGTGTCGGCGGGCGGCAGCACCTCCAGCACCTCGGTGACGTAGCGGCGGTTGGTGCGCACGTCGCGCCGCAGGTGGACGACGAAGTCGACGGCCATGCCGACCAGGCCGTGGATGTCTTCGGAGTCGAGGGTGAGGCCGCCGGAGCGGCACAGCATGAGCAGGCGGGGGAAGACCTCCTCGGCGGAGTTGGCGTGGATGGTGCACAGCGAGCCTTCCTGGCCCGAGTTCATGGCCTGCAACATCGACCACGCCTCGTCGGCGCGGACCTCGCCGACGATGATCCGCACCGGGTTCATCCGCAGCGAGTGCTTGATCGCCGCATCGAGGGTGATCTGGCCATGGCCCTCGCTGTTGGCTTGTCGCGACTCGAACGCGACCACGTCGCGGTGCCGGTGCGGCAACTGGTCCAGAAAGAGCTCGTACTCGCTTTCCAGCGTGGCGATCCGCTCATCGGGGTCTATCGCGGCGGCCAGGGCCCGCAGCATCGTCGTCTTCCCGGCGTTCACCCCGCCGGTGACCAGGATGTCCTTACGCGCCCGCACGGCCGAGGCGAGAAACGACGCCAACCCGGCCTCCAGGGTGCCGAGCTCCACGAGGTCGGCCAGGGCGACGTCGACGTGCCGGTGGCAGCGGATCGACACATGCGGCCGCGGCGTGATCGCCATGACCGCCGACAGCCGCACCCGCTCCTTCAGCGCCGCGTTCAGCATGGGGGTGACGGTGGAGAACTCCCGCGAGGTCTGACCGCCGTGGACGCCCCACATCCGGATCCGCTGGATGAGCTCCTCGTCGCTGCCGGCGACCGCCGGCCCGCGCACCTTGCGCCCGTCGGCGTAGGTGACCCAGACCTCCCTGCAGCCGTTGATGTCGATGTTCTGCACCGCCGCATCGGCGATCAGCGGTTGCAACGCGCCCAGGCCATAGCGCTCGTCCTCGACCGCGCGCACCAGCCGGGCGTGCGTCCCGGGTGAGATGACCACGCCGTCGGTGAGCCGCTCGCGGGCCCAAGCGGCGGCCTCGGCGTCGATGAGCTGGACGGCCTCGACGGGGGCGGGGATGCCGGGGATCGGCGGCAGGCTCCCCGGCCCGGCCGGCCGGGCGGCGGGGGCAGCGGGAAGGTCCTCGACCAGCCACAGCGGGTGCTCGCTCATCGCCGCCCTCCCGCCGGCCCGGCACCGGCCGCGGGGCCGGTGTGAAGGTCGGGGCCGGCGCCGAAGGACGCAGGCGGCACCACCCCAATCGGGGCGGCCGCCTCCCCGGGTGCGGCGTCGAGGCGCTCGCGCAGTTCGGCCCCGAGGCTGCCCACCGTCCGCAGGAGGGAGGACATCTGCAGCCGGCCGGCCCATCGCGTGCGGCCAGCGGCGCCGTCCGACAGGATGTGCGCGGCCTTCGGCAGCATCGGGACCGTCCCCCGGGACGGGCGTCCCGCCGAGCGTCCGGCTGACCTCCGCCGGCGGATACGGTCCTTCACCGATCAGGAGCAGGAAGCGGGGCGTGCTGGCGAGGGCGCCGCGGCTGAGCGCCTCGATCCGCGGCCCGGCCATCGCCACGAACCGCACCGTCGGCCGCAGCACAAGCACCACGGCGTCGGCCGCGGTGAGGATCGCGTACGGCACGCTCTCCACGCCGAGCGCGCCCACATCGGCGATAACGTCCCGCCCGGCGGTCGTCAGGACCTGGGCGATCTGCGGCCAGGAGCCCTTGATCTGCAGGGCCTGCCGCGGGTCGGCCACCCTGGGCAGCAGCAGCCTCCGCCGGGCGTCCCCGTCCAGCGCGACGGCCTCCTCGGCCAGCTGCGCCCGCGCCGCCTGCAGGTCACGCGCCGCCGTCATGGCCACCTCGGCGACCCCGGTCCGGTACGGCTGCCGCCCGGCAAAGTAGCCCGGCAACACGCCGCCACCCGAGGGGTCGCACTCGGCGAGCAGCACCGGGTCGGGCCAGGTGAACGCGGCGGCCAGGCACACCGTGGTGACCCCGGGCGCCCCGCCGGGAGACACGACCGCGATCAGCGCCATCCGCCCACCTCCCGCCGGGACGACAGCGCCACGGCGGACAACGGAGCCCCGGCGGCCGATACCCGCGAGCCGTACCGGCAGGACCGCGACCACCACACGGCGGAACCTCGTCCGATCACGGGGTGTCCCTCCGGGAGGTGAGGATCAACGCGATGTGCCCGCCCATGGCCTCACGCGCGATGAAGCCGCCCGCCCCGGGGCCAACCAGCAGATCGACGACCCGCACGCCGTCGGGGTCGGCCTCCCCCACCCGATCGACGACGGCGGGCAAGTCCTTCGTCACGGCCCTGGTCTCCTGGCCGGGGTCGGTCAGCTCGGCGGCGACCAGGACGCGGTCACCGGCACGCAGGCCCCGGGCTGGAAGCTGACCCGGCTTGAGCGCGAGCGGCACCAGTTGATGGCCGGGCCCCGGCGTCATCGCGTCCGTCGTCTGGGCCTCCGCCAGGAGCGCGCCGGCCGTCAGGTCGGCGGCCGCGACCCGGCCGACCGTCGACGCCAGCCGCCCCGCCGACACGGTGGCGATCCTGGGATCCGCCGAGATCTGCACCGAGGCCAGATCATCAGCGGTGATCACCTGGCCGATGGGGACGTCCCGGGCGACCATCAGCACCGGGCTGCGCTGGTCGAGCTCGGTGTAGACGTACTGCCCGGCCAGCACGCCCGCCCCGATGAAGACCACGACGAGCAGGAACATCGGCGACCGGCGCCGTCGCGGCAGGGGAAGTGGCGTGACCGTCTCGCGCGTACGCGTGCGCACCATCGGAAGGAAACTCCTCAAAAGTTAGTCGGTGACCAGGGCCTGCGCCTCGGCCACAGGCAGGGCATAGGAGGTGGACCGGCTGATCGGGGCCAGCGGGCCTCCCGCTCCCCCAGACCCCCGCCACGTCGCGCCCCACACGACCGTCACCGACACCCGGTAGGCGTTGCGCGGCTGGCCGGCCGACGACCGCTCATACAGATGGGTGCAGCTGCTCTCCTGCTCCTGCGGCGAGCGATGCGGGTCGTACGGCGTGCCGGGGCCCTCGCACACGACGTCGGGCAGGCCCGCGCCCGGCGAAGACGGCGAGTGCGCCTTCTTGTCTTTCCCACGCACGTGGGGGTGAGCCGTCCCGTGAGGACTTCGTCAGGGTTTTACCGGGTCCTCCCCACGCACGTGAGGTGCGCCGTCTTGCCTTCATGGAGCAGGCGGACTGGCTGTGGGCAAAGAAGCTTCGTGGCGCAGCGGACGGACCGGGGAAGTTGAGCTGGGTGCGGGGTCGTCGAAGGCGGACTTCACCACCTGGTCGATCGTGTGTGGGTGGTCGAGGGCGGCCAGAGCCGCCGCCGTACTGGCCCGGGTGGCTAGCGCAACGTCGACGGCTTGCAGTGGCAGGTTCGTACGGCTCTCCAGGACCGACCGCAGTTCCTCGTCCGTAGGTGCAGCGGCGCCGGGGCAGGCGCCCAACTCGTCCAAGAGTCCGTGCGCGCGTTGCTCAGCGGCGCGTTCCCATCGCGCGCGTTCCCAGTCCTCACGGAAGGGTCCGTGCACGAAGCGGTCAAACACCGCCTCGTGGCCCACGCCGACGGTCACCGCCGCGCGACGCGGGGCGGGGCCGCGGGCGTCGCGGGAGAACGACGGGGCGGCTTGATGCATCGCCTCCAGTCGGCTCATCCCGTCCGCGCGCAGCCGGTCGTAGTCCGCCATCGCCTGCGGGTGCAGCGTGCGCAGCCGCTCCTCGCACTTGCGTACGGCCGCCTCGGCGGTGGGGTCGTCGACCGCGTGCGGCACGGCCGTGCTCCAGATCCTGCCGACGTCGAGCAGGTCGGCTTCGCCGAGCCAGCGCGCGTCGTGGGCGGGAGCCCAGCGAGTCCGGGCGGCTTGCCGTACGGCATGCGCCTGCCGTTCCAGCTCCCGCCGCACCTCGAGGTCACGGGCCTGGGCGATTCCGCTCCGGCGCCGCGCGATATCGACGCCGACCTGTATGGAGACCGCGACAAGCGAGGTCAGCTGGGCGGTGCGTCCGGCCGCCCGTCCCAGCGCTTCGCGCATCGGGTCGTCGTAGTGCTCACCATCCATGCCGAGGCTCCCTGACCGTGCTGCCGGGCTGCCCCGGAGAATCCTGGCGCAGCCGTACGGGCTGAGGGTGAGTGGGAGGCATTGCCGACACCGTGACCTGGGTGAGCAGCCGGTTCGCCGCCTGATGGGCGGCGGCTGCCTGGGCCGCGTGCTGCTGGGCTCGGCGCATGTCGGCGACTGCGGCGACGAGGGAGGCCAGCGCGCCGATGACAACCATGCCGGCGAGCGTCGTGTCCCGGTCCATGACGCCGGACAGTGCCAGCAGCCGGACCGCGGAACGCAGCCGTACGCCCTCCGGCGACGGTGCCGGGATCCGGCCGTAGGCGGTGCGGGCGGCACGCTCGTACTCCTCGGCCGCCTTCGCAAGGACCGGGTTGCCGAGCGCGGCGTCGGCGGCTGAGGCCGGGGCCTGCCTGATCCGGGCCGCCGCGGCCGACGCCGCTCGGGCGGCCTCGCCGTACAACGCCTCCCGCTCGGCCCGCGTCCAGTCTTCCCCGCCGGTACGCCACCGGCGGCGGAGCCGGGGCAGGGTGAGCCAGTCGGCCAGGCGCCCTCCGGCGTACCAGACCTGCTCCCCGCTCCCCCGGCCGGCGCGGCCGGCCGTGCGGGTCATGCCCGGCAGGCTGACGGCGTACCCGGTGACCTGCCCGGGATTCGCTTGGCTGTGACGCAGCCGTACGAGCACGCCCTGCTCGGCCAGGCAGCGGAAAAACTCTCCCTCATCTCGCGCGTCACGAGCGGCGGCCGCGACCTTTTCCCGGAGTTCGTCAAGGGGCGTACGTCGCCAGCGGGCGCACAGTTTTGGCCAGGTCAGGTCGGCGGCCAGCGCCCCTCCCCCGCACCACACATGGGCGCCGGCGGCGGTGCGGTGGTGGTCGAGCGCCACCGCGTACCCGGCGACCTCACCGTCGTCACGCCGCCGCAGCCTGACGCGAACCCCCGCCTGTGCCAGCCTGGCGAGGAAGTCCTCGGGCGACAGCGCGGCGGCGGCCGCCGCGGCCACCTGGCTCCGCAGGGCCTCGCGCGGGATCTGCGACCAGCCGCGCCGCCCGGCCTGTTCGCGCTCGGCCCGGGTGGGCCGCTTGGCCGCGGTGCGGTCCCCCGGTGCGGTACGGCGCAGGCCGAGCTCGGCCTCCACGGCCCGGCAGGCCTCCCGCAGCCTGTAGAAGTCGTTGGAGGTGCGGGCCTTGCCGCCGTCCTGCCGGGCGAGGGTGGCGACGATGTGGATGTGGTTGTCGCCGTGGTGGACGGCGACCCAGCGCACCGCCTGTGCTTCCTGGCCGTACGGCGCGAGCCCGGTGCGGTGCATGACCTCGCGTGCGAGGTGCGCCCATTCGGCGTCGGTCAGGTCGCGATCCTGTGGTGCGGCGCGGACGATGCAATGCCAGACGCGCTCGGCCTCGCCGATGGCTGCGCACGGCTGCCGGAGCAGGGTGGTGAGCCGGGTGAAGTCGCGCTTGCCGTCCGCGCGCAGTGGCGGCTCGAGCTCGTCCGGGTCCCGCCAGCCGGCGACCAGGTGCGGGTTGACGTGCTCGTTGGCCTTGCCCGGGCCGTACAGGTAGCGCAGCAGCCCAGCCACGCGGCCGCCGCGTCGTACCTTGCCGATCATGGGAGCTTTTCAGTACAGCGTGCGCCGCCTCATCCAGGCGGGCGACGAACCGCATGCAGGCCGCGGCGTACAGGCGCAGGGTCTGCGGCTCCTCCCCTGTCGAATGCAGTGCCGCCACCGTCTGGTTGATGTTCACGCCGATTTTGCGGACCTGCTCACTCGCCCGCATCAGCTCGCGGAGCGTCTCCCGCAGCGCCGCGACCTGCGGTCCGAGCTGGCCTCGCGCGGCGGCTAGGGCGGCGTCGGCGGCGTACGCGCCGCGCGACAACCCGTCCCGGGCGGCGGCATCCTCCAGCTCGGCGTACTCGCCGTCGTCGAGCGAGAACTGCACAACGCGGCGCCGCTTCGGCCCCCGCCGCCGACGGCGCCTCCCCTGCCCGTCCCCATCCATCGCCACCGACCCTGGCCGTATAGCGTTGCCCGCACCGTGACGCGGATTCGTCGGAGGTTCCGAGGATTGGATGGTCTGCGACAGCCCGGGGGTGGCCCGCTGGTCAGACGATCGGGGGGCGGCCCGCGGGTGAGCCGTGCCAGGGTGGTCCAGGACATGGGACGGCGAGGTTCGCACGGGAGCGGATCCGGGCGACGCTGACCACAGTCCAGACGGCCAGATAAACGGGGATGAGCGGGGCGGGGAGCCTGCGGTAGGCGAGCCACACGCGGTTGCGGGCGACGAGGCGGTAGAAGGGCGCGTGCCTCGCGGGGTCGGTGGCGGGGTGGTGGATGACGATGTCCGGCGCGTAGTAGCCGGTGCGTCCGAGGTCCCACAGCCTCCAGCTCAGCGGTTCGCCTGGAGCCCCGCCGGGAAGGCTGGAGGAACCTGCTCCGTGGTCTGCGGCAGCGCTTGTTCCGACGTTGTTGGCGGTTTGGGCGGGCAGGGCCTCGTCGCAATGGCGGGCAACACCTGGGCCACCAAATTCGTGATCACCGTTCCTCGATCAGCTCTGCGAGGCCGGTGACGACGATGTCGGCTCCGTTTCAGCGTGTTCAGCGCCCAGTTCCGTCGACGCGTCGCGGGCGCGGGCGGCGCCACGGCTCAGATGTCGGCGGCGAGCCGGAAGCCGATGTTGCCTGAGCTGCTATCTGGGGTGTTCGCGCTCCGCGCGGCAACCCGGTATCGGTTGCAGTAGGAGTCGTGGCACAGGTAAGAGCCGCCGCGCATCACCCGGGCGGTCCCGGTCTCGGGTCCTTGGGGATCCTCCAGCGGCCGCGCGAGGTGGTCGGTGGCGAACCAGTCCGCGCACCATTCCCACACGTTGCCGACCATGTTGAACAGGCCGTATCCGTTGGGCCGGTAGGTCTTCACCGGCGCGGTGCCCAGATGGCCGTCCTCCCGGGTGTTGTGGGTGGGGAAGCGGCCCTGCCAGATGTTGCAGCGGTGCTGACCGCGCGGGGTGAGCTCGTCGCCCCATGGGTAACGCGCCTGGTCCAGGCCGCCGCGCGCGGCGTATTCCCATTCGGCCTCGGTGGGCAGCCGGCCGCCCGCCCAGGCGCAGTAGGCGTGCGCGTCGTCCCACGATACGTGGACGACCGGGTGGTCCTGGCGGCCGGTGATCGTGCTGTCCGGTCCCTCCGGGGCGTGCCACGCCGCGCCGTCGATGGCCAGCCACCAGGGGGTGCCCGCCGGGGATGGCGCCCGGCGTCGCGCGTTCGCTGTCGCGAGGAGATGGAAGACGTAGGACCAGCCGAACCGCTCGGCGTCCGTGATATACCCGGTTGCCTTCACGAAGGCCGCGAACTGCGCGTTGGTGACCGCCGTGCGGGCCAGCCGGAAGGGCCGCAGGGTCACCGTTCTGACCGGGCCCTCGCCGTCGGAGGGAAAGCCCTCGCTGTCGTCGGTCCCCATACGGAAGGCGCCGCCGTCCAGCGAGGCGAGCCCGCTCACCCGCCGCTGTACGGGTGCCACCGTGCGCGGTCCGGATTCCGTCTGCTCTCCCATTCGGCCGGGAGCGCAGCAGTGGCCGGTCATCGGGGTCCTTTCGTTTGCGTCGCAGGTACGGCGCGGCGGTCGGCTGCGAGAGCCATTGTCGCGTACATCAACCGGACATTACCTGACATATGGGAGGAACGGCGGAGGGCGCGCAAGCATCGGGCGGAACGGGTGAGGCTGACGGAAAAGATGTCACTCCCACCAGATGCTGTCGGTGTCGGGGAATCGCCAGACCTCCTCCATGTTGTGCTGGGGAAGCGAGGCCACCCGCAGTCCGGAGTTCCCTGGGTCCTCGTACTGTCCGAAGTAGCGCTCGATGCGCCCAGTCAGGTCGACGACGAGGTTCTGGTGCCGGGGGTCGTCGTAGAGGTTCACGGTCTCGCGCGGGTCTTCAGCCAGGTCGATGAGCTCGGCGGGGCCGTCCGGATAGCGGAGGGTGAGTTTGTGGGTCCGTGTCCGGATCATCCGGAGGTTGCCGTACTCGCCGTACACCTCCTGCGGCCACCCGCGCACGTGGCCGCCGGCGAGCAGGGGGGCGAAACTGCGGCCGGGGTAGTTGCGCTCTCGCAGTGTCTTCTCAGGGAGGGCGATCCCGGTGTGGTCGAGGATGGTCTGGAACAGATCGCAGTGGGTCACCATCTCGGATCTGGACTGGTCACCGAGAAGGGCACCCGGTTGGTTGAGGATGAGGGGCACGCGGATGGACTCCTCGACCATGTTGTACGGCTTGGTGCCGTTGCCCTTGCCCCAGATACCGTGATGTCCCATGTTCAGGCCGTGATCGGACGTGTAGACGACCAGAGTGTTCTCCCGCAGGCCCTGTGCCTCTAGTTCGTCGATCAGGCGGCCGACCTGTTCGTCGACCTCCGTGGCTGAGGCGTAGTACTGGGCAAGGGTCTCCCGGCGGTCCCGGCGAGTCGGCATGAGTGACTCGGACGCCATGCGTCCGAAGGGGTACGTGGCGTCGTCGGGGACGTCCCGGAAAGTGCACTGCCGGTAGCGGCTGACGTGACGCTCCGGCCGGTTCTCCCACGGGCTGTGGGTCCCCACGTAGCCGACGTGGAGGTAGAAGGGCTTCTCCTCGTCGCGGGCGCGCAGAAAGTCGATCGCCCGATCGGTCACGGCGTGGCGGTTGTAGCCGCCGCGGAAGCCGGGGAAGTGCTGCCAGGGGCTGTCCAGGTGCTCCTGGTTCGCTCGCTCGTCGGCCAACTCATACCAGAAGTCGAAGCCGGGAGCGCGCTCAAACGACCGGCCGAGGTGCCACTTGCCGGCCAGCCCAGTCGTGTACCCATGGTCATGGAGGACCTCGGGCAGGGTCAGCTCGTCGGCGATCCAGTTCCTCTCGTTGACCCCCGGGTCCCAGACGTTCAGGTAGTCGTGGACACCGTGCTGCGAGGAGAGCCTTCCGGTGAGGAAGGCCGCGCGCCCGGGAGAGCAGACGGGGGTGGGTGTGAAGGCGTTCCGCATCCGCACGCCGGTGCGGGCCAGGTAGTCCAGCGTCGGGGTCTGCACCTCCGTGTTGCCGTAACAACCCAGCGCCCACTGGGCGTGGTCGTCGAGGAAGACGACGAGGACATTGGGGCGCACTGGTTCTCCTAGTTGCAGTGGTGATGTGAAGCGAGTCAGGACGCGGCCGCGCGGCGGGCGGTGTCAGTAGCCGCCCGCTGAGAAGAGGAACCGGCGGAGGAACGCCGAGCCGATGAGCTTCCACAGCCGGTCGGCGATGAAGCCGAGGATCCCGAAGCAGAGGATGCCGACAAAGATCTGATCCGTCCGGAAGTAGGTGCGCGCATTCCAGATCAGGAAGCCGATGCCGTTCTGGGTGGCCAGTGCCTCCGCCGCAACGATGACCAGGAACGCGTTGGCGAGCGCAAGCCGCATGCCGGTGAAGATATGGGGGACGGCGGCGGGGACCACGACGGACCGTAGCAGGTCCAGCCGGCCCGCGCCCATGCTGCGCGCTGCGTTGAGCTTGTCCGCATGCACCGACGCCGCGCCGCTCGCGGTGTTCACCATCACGATGAACGCCGCCGAGTACGCGACGAGGTTCACCTTCGACGCCTCGCCGATGCCGAACCAGAGGATGAAGACGGACACCAGTGCAAGCGCTGGGACGAACCGGAAGAAGTGGATGAATGGGTCGACGATGGCCCGGGCGACCCGCGAGGTCCCGGCGAGGATGCCGAGCGGTATCGCCACCACCGACCCGGCGATCCAGCCGAGGAAAACCCGCTGCAAGCTGACCAGGATCGCGCTGCCCAGCGTGCCGTCCGAGACGAGGTCGGCCGCCGCGCCCACCACGGTCATGGGCGGCGGGAACAGCGTCGGGTCGCTCCTGAGCGTCGCCAGCTGCCAGAGGCCGACGAACACCACCACGGCGGCTATCGAATAGAGGGCGAGGCGGTGGCGGCGGACCACAGCGCGTTCACCTCCTCCTCGATGTCGATCTCGATCTGGCGGGCCAGATCGACGAACCCCGGCGAGAACTCGTCCCGCGGGTAGGGGAGATCCACCTCGTACATGCTCTTGATGCCAGACTCGGGTGGCGCGGACATGACGGCGATCCGCTGGCCGAGGAGGACGGCCTCGCGGATGTCGTGCGTCACGTAGATAACAGTCCGCACCTCCTCCTGCCAGAGGCGTGAGACCTCCTGCTGGAGGAGCTTGCGCGTCTGGGCGTCCAGGGCCGCGAAGGGCTCGTCCATCAGCACGATCTCCGGTGACACCGCGAGCACCCGGGCGATCTGCACCCGCTGCTTCATGCCACCGGACAGTTCGTGGGGGTACTTCCCCGCAGCGCTCTGCAGACCGACCTTGCGCAGGAAGTCCGCGGCGATCGCCGCCCGCTTCGCACGCGGGTTTCCCTGCATTCGCAGGCCGAACTCGACGTTCTGCTGAGCAGTTAGCCACTCCATGAGCGGCACGTCAACGTTCTGGAAGACCATCGCCCGGTCGGCGCCGGGACGAGTGACCGGACCGCGGGACGTCCGGACCTCGCCCTCGGATGCGTCGGCGATGCCTGCGATCAAGCGCAGCAGCGTCGATTTGCCGCAGCCGCTGGGGCCTACGATCACGAAGAACTCGCCGGCGTTCACGGTGAGGTTCAGGTGGCGGAGCACCCAGTCACCCCGGCCTCCGGTGAAGTTGATGCCGATGTCGCGGAACGCGACGCCTGTCACGGTCTCGTTCCCTCCAGTGCCGGCTAGCTGCCCGGTCAACTGCCGACCTCCACCTTTGGCCCTGCCACCGCTCGCATGGCGGTCAGGTCCATGATCGTGGAGACATCGGTGACGTCCTTCAGCTTCCCAATTCCCACGAGGTACTTCTGCAGGTCGATGAGCTGCTCCATCTGCGCGGTGGTCAGGCCGAGTTCGTAGCCCTGCGATGGGATCCCGCTTTCCAGCGCCTTGAGGTCGCCCTTGGTTCCCGATGCCACGATCTTCGCCGCGCCGGCGGTGTCCGTATCGAGGTCGTCGGTCGCCTTCTGGTAAGCCCGGAGGACGCCCTCGACCGCGGCCGGGTTCTTCCGCACGAAGTCGGTCCCGCCGACGAGGAAGATCGATTGCACCTGGCGTACGGACTTGTCGTCGGTCAGGATCGCGAGGTTGGGGTCGGCCTTGGCTTGGTCGACGCCGTTCGCCCAGATCCAGGCCGCGTCGATCTGGCCGGTCTTGAGCGCGCCCACCATCTCGAACAGGCCGGGCATGGACGTGAGCGTGACCTGATCCTGCGCGACCCCCTGCTGTTCTAGGTACTTCATGGTCACGTAGGACTCAAGGGTGCCATCGACGTACCCGATTCGCTTGCCGACGAGGTCCTTCGGGCTGGTGATCTTTTTAGTCACGGCAAGCTTATGGAAGCCGGGGGCGGGCGAGGCGATCGCGCCGAGGATCCGCAGCCTGTCAGAGGCTGCGCTCAGCGCGGCGAAGTCCAGCGCGGGCGCTAGGTCGGCCTGGCCGGCGACGACCGCTTTCACGCCGTCGATGCCCTCCTGGTACATCTGCGGCTCGACCTTGATCTTTTGCTCGGCGAAGTAGCCCTTGTCCATGGCCACCCACATCTGGGTACCGAGCAGGAAGTTGTTCGTGGCGATCCGGACGGTCGTCGCCGCATCGCCCGCGCCCGCCTCCCGCGCGGGTGAGGTGCCGCCACATGCTGTCAACAGGAACGCCGCGCCGGCGCCGGCCACGGCGATCAGCAGGCGGAAACGCCTCGTGAACATAACGGTCTCCGTGAAAGTAGTGCCTGAAAGGGGTGGGGAGCTGGCCGGTCAGGTGCGCGCTGTACGGACGAAGCGCAGCCGGATCGTGTCCGTCCGGTAGTGGATGTCGCTGAATATCACGATGTTCCCTGCCGCGCTGTAGCTGGACTGCACCGCCCGCAGTAGGGGATGCCCGGTGGGGGCCTTCAGACGTACGGCGATCTCGCCGCTCGCGCCCGCCGCCTCCATCTGGACCTCCATTCGGGCGATCCGGGTATGTCCGCTGGTCGACAACACGGTCAGCAGGTCGATGTTCACGTCAGTGAGCGGGGTGAGGTCGAGGTCACGCCCGTTGAGCCGCGTGGGCACGTAGTCGCGGAGGAATACAGCGGGCGTCTCGTCCACATCGAAGACGCGGTCCACCCGCCACACGGGTGACGCTTCCTCGAGCCCCAGAGCCCGAGCGATCTCGGCGGGGGCCGGGATGGTCTCCGCGTCGGCGTGCGAGACCGTCGGCTCATGTCCGGCCATCCGGACCGCGTCCCGGATCGGGATGATCGAGGTGGAGCTGACCACGACCGGCTCCGAACTGTCGGCCACGAAGGTGCCCACCCCCCACCGCCGCACCAGCAGGCCCTCGCTCCAGAGCAGCCAGAGCGCCTCGCGAAGAGTGTTGCGGCTCACTCCCCAGCGTTCCGCCAGCTCCTTCTCCGAAGGGAGCTGCGAACCCGGGCCCAGCTGGTCCGCGATATAGGCGCGGAGCTCGGTCGCCACCTTGGCCGCGAGATTTTCGCGGATGACCACGATCCTTCCCTTCGCTGGACGTCCAGAGGTCCAACCTCTCGTGGCGCATGTATATCGTTGGACATCGGGAGTTGTAAAGGCATCTTCAGTTACAAAACGGGCGTTGATCAATGGGGATCGGTGTGCGGTGGGGCGCGTACGCCGGAAGCCCTCTAGCCGTCGTAACCTGCGGTTTCTGGCCGAACCGCGGGCGGGCGCGAGGCCGCTCAGCCCCAGCGGGTCCTCACGGAGCTGAAGCGCCGCGCCGTAGTGGTCACCAGTGCCGAGGCTCCCCGGCCGTGCGGGCGCAGCACGGGGACCTGCGGCCCGCCCTGGCCCCGCGCGGCGGCCAAGGCGGCGTCGGCCGCGTACGCGCCGCGCGACAGCCCGTCGCGGGCGGCGGCCTCCTCCAGTTCGGCGTACTCGCCGTCGTCGAGCGAGAACTGCACGACGCGGCGCCGCTTCGGCCCCCGCCGCCTGCGCCGGCGGCCCTGCCCGTTCCCCTCCATCGCCACCGACCCTGGCCGTACGGCATTGCCCGCACCGTGACGTCATCTCCCAGGCAGGATTGCGAGCATGCGCGGAGGCAGGAAGGCCCGAATCACCATCACCGTGGACGCCGACATCCTCGAATACGCCGAGCACTCGCCGCAGCAGGGAAGGCCGCCAGCGTGACCGCGGTCTTCAACGACGCCGTCACCGAAAAGCACATCACCGACCAGCGCGTGCCGGCTCTGCCGCGCGAACGTGCCCGACAGGCCGACCCCGCCCGGGTGGACCGGATGACGCGGCACGTGAACCGCCAACTGACTGAGCACGGCTTCCCGGCGGCATGGCCGTCGACATCATCCATCCGCCAGTCCGATTCGCAGTGATCGTAGCCGTTTCATCCCAGGTCACGCCGAGGTGTGTTCGCCGAGTGACCGCCGGATTCCTCCCGAGGCCGTCAGCAGTCTGTCACGCTGTGTGACGTGCTGCTGGCGTTCGTGGACGAGAGCTACACCCGCGACCGCTACTCCTTGTTTGCGCTGCTGGTCCCGGACGTCCAGGCGATCTCCCTAACGCGCGCCCTTGACGAGGTCGTGGCCAGCGCCGCGCAGGCATACGGGGTCGTCCCACCAGCGAAGTTGCACGGCACGGACCTGTTGCACGGCAACCGCGGCTGGGAGCCGATCGTGAAGATGCCGCGGGCGGCAATCGGGGTCTACCACGCGGCGTTCCTGGCCATCGCCGACCACGAGGTGGCTACGGGCCCGATCCCGAGGAGGCCCCCGGGGGACGATGCCGAGTGAGGGCGAGCACCGCTTGGGCGGATGAGTCGTTCCAGGAGCACGACACGACCGGCTTCTACATCATCGCTGCCGTGATCATCCCCGCGTCCGCACAGGAGTCGGCCCGTGCGCAGATGCTGCAGGCGCAGGCCCGGCACGCCCCGGCCAAGCTGCACTGGGTCGCCCGCGATGACAAAGAGCGGTTGGAGCTGGCCTACACGGTGGCCGGAATCGACGGGTTGCATGTCGTTGCGGTCGGGTCCCCGGTCCACCAGCGCAGACAAGAGCGCGCCCGCGCCTACTGCCTTCACCAGCTGGTGCTCGAACTGCACGGGTTCGGAGTCGAGCAACTGTTCATGGAGGCCCGCCAGCCAACGCTCAACACCAGGGACGTCACCACCGTGCAGCACGCCCGATACACACTACCCAAGGGCACCCGCTTCCACGTCGATCATCTGCCCGGCGCGGGCGAGGCCCTGCTGTGGGTCGCCGACATCGTGGCCGGCGCCGTCCGCGCCGAGAAGCTGGGCGACCCTCGCTACCGGGAGATTCTCGGCGACAGGGTGATCGACTTCCCCGTGAGGGTGCTCTGATCCGAACCCTGAAACGCGCCAGGCCAGGCTCCCGGTCATGCCCCAGGTCACCTGGCCTCACGGCTTCCAGGAACCCGCGGTTCCCGGCGTCACCGACAGACTACCTCGGGTGACTATCTCACCGGAAGCGCAGCAACTCAGCCGGACCCTCAGCCGCTACAGATCAAGCGCGCCCTGGATGACTTCGATCTTTCCGCGAACACTACGGTTGATGGCGGTCACCGACACTGCACGCATCTTGAACATCGCGCCTCGGAGCTCGCCGCCTACCGGACGCTCCCTTGCCTGGATGCGGGCGTGGGAGCGTCAACCCGGCCTTCTGTTATCTGTGCTGACCAGCGTCTGGCTTTGTTCGTGAGTTCCGGCACCAGATGTCGCTGAATTTCGGCACCAGCGGAATCTCACCGATCTCGATGTTCGTAAGTTTCGTAAGTTTGGGCGCCACCCCTCGGTGGGGGCGGGATATGTCTGTCGTCGGCCAGCGCACCGCTCACGCACGGTGACGGGGTGTCGGCGGCGGGGCGCGCCTTGTCTGCGGCAGATCCCCATGGGTCAGAATGTGCCGATGACGATCTCCGCTGACGACTCCGGTCCGGTCCGGATTGTGACGGCAGTTCTTCGCGACGGCGATCGGGTGTTGCTGTGTCATCGAAGCGCCGGGCGCCGTTGGTATCCCGGCATGTGGGACCTACCGGGCGGTCATGTTGAGGAGGGGGAGGATCCGAAAGAGAGCCTTGTCCGCGAGCTTCGGGAGGAGTTGGGAATCACGGCATCGGAGCCGTCCAGCCCACCGATGCATGAGATCCGGACCGCGACGTTCGACATGCAGATCTGGTTGGTCGACAGGTGGACCGGAACACCCGTCAACGCCGCGCCGGACGAGCACGACGCTGTGGCGTGGTTCGAGACGTCCGACCTTGACAGCCTGCGTCTCGCCCATGAGTCGTATCTCTCGATGCTCACCGCCGTGCTCGTCACGTGACGTCCTCCGGAAGCCAGGGGTGCGCGCTCATCGGCAGATCCGCGCACTCGCACCCGGCTCGGTCCATGATTGATTGCAAGGAGGGTGAACGGGGCTCCGGAGCTACCGCCGGCGTCACCGGCGGGCAAGATCCACAAGTGGTGCCGGTTCTCACGAACATCTCGGCACGCGGCGCCAGCAACGTGGCGCCGAAAGTCGCGAACATCTGGCGCCCAATCTCGCGAACGAAGCCAAGCGTCGTCAGGTTGTGAAGAACTCAAGGTTGGCGGGAGTCGTCGCGATCGCCAGGTGAGGCCAGCCGCTGCCGCCAATGGGCTCCTCCGGGTGCGGGCCAGGTGTCTTCCGCTACCCGCCTCTCCCACCGATGCACGTAGTCCCGGAACCCGGTCTCCGTCCGCGGCATGTCCAGCCACTCCCGGGCCGCGAGTCTGAACTCGCGCATGACCAGGGCATCGGTGTCGGCCCCGTAGTCGACGGGCCAGCCGTCGAGGATGTCGTCGATTTCCATCCAGGCGCGGTAGAGCCCGCCTACCCCCCACAGGTGCTCGAAGTACGGCCGCTCCGTACAGTTCCACGCTGCTTCGAGGACGAAGCCGCGTATCTGCTCCACATCCCCGCTGACGAAGACGTCCTGCATGAGCGGATCAATCTTCGCGGCGAACCCAGCGAGCAACTTCAGATCCACAGGCTCGAGATCACTCATGACTCCAGCATCGCAAGAGGTGCTGAACTGCTTGCGGTCGGCGCGGCCAGGCCTTGATGATCGATGGGCTCACCGGCTATGAGCTGCGCTTTCAGGATGGAAAAGGCTTGCGGATGTGCCACGTCTCTCCAGGGCACATGGGCCGCCCGTAGGTGTAGCGCTCTCCGGTCTTCGTAGTCGCCGTGAACCGGTCGTCGGGCAGGGGAGTGACCCGGCAGCGGTCTGGTGGCGGCATGGTTTCAGTGGATCGGCCGGGAGGAAGGCTGGCGTACACGCCGCCGCTCGCTCCAGGTGACCACGACGTTCTCGCCGGTCTCATTGACGATCAGGAAGATCTCGTCCCGGTAAGGCTGGCATGCGGCCAGCGGCCGAATGCGCTTGCGGCTCGCGCTTGGCACCACTGGTCCTCGTCTCCGCCGACTATGTATGTCCGGGGTCTTCGCACCGCGCCGAGTTCCGTAGAGCCTCTGATGTGCCACGGGTTCCGTCTCGCACACGCCGTTGCTCCACAGACTCGTTGCACGACCGCGCCCGGTCGTAGGACTCCCCGCCGCCCCGGAAGTGTAAGCATGGTTTATGCATATCTTGCTTCGCCGAACGCCTCGTGTTCAGCGACGCTGAAGGTCTCCACGGGGGAACTCACGGGGCTTCCGCTTCTCGGGACCGAAATTGCCTCCAGTTGCCTGCAACTGCACCTCTTAGCGAGTCGTAAGGGGACCGTCGGCGGGATCAACCACAGGGGTGCTTGGGTGAGCCTCCTGGCTTCTTGCGGGAGGGTCCGTTATGTCGCGAGGAGGCACTACGCGATCTCAATCTCGACGGGCAGTCGCCTGCTGCGAGGACCTGGTCCTCCGCATCAGACGGGGTTGCGCCAGCGTCGCCGGAGCCAGCCGACTGTCGCTTGTCGTGAGTACTCGCGCCGGTCACGCAGGTGCGGGGCATGTGCCAGTCCCGGAAGTGAGGCCGTGTGAGTCCAGTAGCTGGCCAAGGCGACGAGGAACGCATCGACCTGCTCCGCTTCGGCATCGTGACCGACCGGGTGATTGACGAAGAGCTGCTCGGGGTCGCGGTCGTCCAGATCGGACTGCAACAGCAGGCAGACCAGGTCGGCCCAGGCCGGGCCGATGCAGGCACGTCCCCAGTCGACCAGGCTCGCCCTGCCATGGGAGCTGATGATGTTGTTGTCGAAGCGTGGGTCGAAGTGCAGGAGTGTCTCGCCGACCGCAAGGTCGGTCCAGGTTGTCTCCACGGAGGCGAGCCGGGAGAGGTGCCGGCGCTCCCACGCACCGATGCTGTCAACGGTGACTGCGGCCCAGGCGCCGTCACGCTCCAGCGCCCGCCAGGTCTCACACCGTCCGGCCATCCGCGCGGCCAGCGTCGGCAGGCCGACGATCGGCGACGGCGTCAGCTCCACCCTCGGCGCTGGCCAAATCGGGCTGCTCGATGCCCCGTGGGGCACGGTGGCGTCGGTTGCTGGGATGGCGGCGGTGGTCAGCCTGCTGATGTCGGTCGTGGCGGGGACGACCGGCGACCCGGAGACCGCCGGGTTCACCATCACCCGCTGATCTTGCTCTTATAGAAACGGGCCCCGAAGTGAGGGGCAGCAGAAAGCCCGCCGCTCTTCGGAGTGGCGGGCTTCTTCCCGTGTTCGGCTACGCGGCGTCCTCGGCCTCGGCCGCCGCGCGTGGCAGCGGCTCGAGCTGCTCGCGATGCGGTTCCAGGGTGGCCAGGACCTCGCCAAGGACGCGATCGGGGATCGGGTCGATCTCTGGTTCGGGTGAGGATGAGGTCATGCGGCCATGCTCACCCGGCGCGGTGATCGGCCGCAGGCAGAAACGGCAAAGCTGCAAGTCAACCCCAAGTCGATCTTCAGTGCCGTCTGCGACCTTGTCCCCAGACACGATGGCGAGCGGTCGGCACCCGTGCCTTCGGCGCACATCCGACGAAGCAGAACACGAACTGGGGACATGAGCATGTACAAGAAGGTCCTGACCATGGCGATGGCGGCAGCCACCCTCGCCACCCTGGCCGCGGCGCCCGCGTCCGCGTCCACGACGCCGATCGTCGAAGTCTTAAGCGGGCTCCCCATAACCATTGATGAACCGGACAGTCTCTTCACCTGCCCGGGAGGCGAGGTGATGACCGGGCGAAGCCATAAGGGGGACGAGAAGGGCAAGACCACGTACTGGTGCGGCCGGGTCTTCATCGACGGCGAAGCGGCTTTGGTGCAAAGCGAGGGCTGGAGCTTCCCTCAGAAGGAAAGCAGCTCGTACTTCGTCACTTCCGGAGATCAGGTCATCATCGGCAGAGCGCACTACGACGACGAGAACGGCAAAACCCAGTACCTCACCGGCACGCTGTACTGGCGCGGAAGTCAGATGCGGATCGCCAATCGTCATTGGAGCGGGTCCGTGAAGGAGAGCGGTGGCGGCGTAACGTCGTCCGGTCCGCTTGTGATGACCGGCCGGACCCATCAGGACGATGAGAACGGTCTCACCAACTACGAGTTTGGCTCGCCGAAGGTCGGCTGAGACCCCTGGCCATGACAACGCCCCCCAAACGGACCGGAGCATCAAGATCGCTGTTACCGCCTCATAATCGCGGCTATGAGGTGGTCGGCTGGTGATCTACCACACGGAGCACGGCCGGACCGGAATCGTCTGCCTCTCCGATCGTCGGCCCATCGGCCTCGCGCCCACCGAACACCACCGTCAGCTTCGGAGGCACCGGGGCCGTTGCCTCGACCTTGGCCAGGACCGGCCAGTCGTCCGCGCGAATGCCGACCGCGGGCGGCTCCCATGAGCTGCTCGCCTTGCGGTCTATTCTCAACACGGACGAAGACAGGACGGCCCCGGCGCCGTCGGGCGCCGGGGCCGCGGGGTCTACTCGCTCCGGAAAATGGTGCCGCGATTGCCTTGCGCAGCGCCGACCGGACGTTGTCCACGGCGCCCAGCAGAGAGCGGACATCGCCATCGGAGTCAGCGACCGTGTCGAGCATGTCGATGGCGTCGCGGACCACGGGCGTCGGCAACGCCAGCTCTGCCCGGTTCGAGGGAGCGGGCAGACTCTCGGTCTTGTACGTCCACCCGATCAACAGCGCGTCGTCTTGGTAGGAGTGCACCTCTTCCAGGACCGTGTAATCGGTTGCGCCGACGGGGCACAGGAGGTCGAGGTACCGGGCGACCTTCCCGACCGTCAGCGGCTCATCGAACTAGAACTCAAGGGAGTAGGACACAGCCCCTCATCCTGCTCCATTGCTCAGGGCGAGTGGGGCGGATGCGGTAATTCGTTCGTCCGGCCGCGGTGCTGACGGGCGACTGTCCCTCTGATCCACACGGGTGCCCATGTACGGGAGAGAGGTCCATCTTGATCAGTGAGGAGCCGCTGGGGAACGAGGTCGAACCGCCGTACATCGAGGCATGCCGCGGCTGATACGTCAGCCGCCCTGGCGTCAGCGCTCAGCGTGCTGCGCGCTGAAAGCGGCGGCGACAAGCTCGTCACCGTTGAGCCGCCCGTAACGGCGCGAGGTCCGCCTGTCAGCCCAGCCGTGGTGGTCGGCCGGGCCCATGGCTCGGTTGTTTCCGCCGCCTGCGCCTTGGTTAGGTCTGCCGAAAACCTCTTGGAGATCTCCGTGGGGTTGTGTCCTCTCAGGCTGTCCGAGGTGTCGTGGCCGCGCGAATCGATCGGGCGCTGAGGGCGCCGGCGGTGACGAGGGCTTCGGCGATTGCGCAGGCACCGAATGCCGCTTGGAGGCTGAAGTGCTCAACCATGACGGCGAAGACGGTGTAGGAGACGGGCACCAGCCCCAGGGCTGAGAAGCTGACCAGTGCCATGACGCGCCCCAGATAGGCGTGGTCGGTGTTGGCCTGGACGACTCCGAGGAGCAATGCGCTCGCGGGTCCTGAGGTAAACCCGAGTACTGCGGCTGTGACGGCCGTGAGCGGGAGGCTGGGCAGGAACGGCAGCAACGCTACAGAGGCGGCGCCTGCGGCGACCCACCACAATCCCGTGACGGCGGGCTTGCGGGAGGACGGGAGAGCCACCAGAAGCAGAGCACCGGTGACGGCTCCAATGCCGAATCCGCTGATGACAAGGCTGAAGCCGGTCGCGTTCCACCCGCGGTCTTCGGCCAGCAGCGCCACGCCGACGTTGAGCGGCGCGGCGAGAGCGAGATTCAGAGTGGTGACGACCAGCAGGATCGGGCCGAGGACGGGTGTGGTGGCGACGTAGCGCAGTCCAGTCCACAGAGAGGTGAACAGGTTTTCCCGTCCGCGAGGGCTTTCCGGCCCGCCTGCCTGCGGTCGTGCAGGGAGCCGCAGGGAACGCAACAGCAGCAGCGCCGCGGTGAACAGCGCGGCGTTGGCAGCGGCGGCCAGACCAGGGCCGCCGGCGGCGACGAGAATCCCTCCGAGTGGAGCTCCGAGTACCGTGGCCGTTCGTTCGAGGGTCTGGACGAGTCCCTGACCGGCGGGCAGCTGCTGCGGCTGCAGCAACGAGGGTGGCAGCGCTGCAGCGGCGGGCATGTGAGCGGCGTCCAGGGCACCGAACAGCAGTGCCACTCCGATCAGCAGCCAGAGGTGAGGTGCGGATGTCGTCACCACCGCGATGGCGAAGGTGAGCATGAGGGCGGCGCGTAGCGTCTGGCTCACCAGGGTCACGCGCAAGGGCCCGTAGCGGTCGGCGACCGTCCCTCCGAGCAGGATCAGCACCGCGCGGGGAACTGATGCGGCTGTCATGATCAGTGCTGTCTGTCGGGGGTCCCCCATGCGGGCCGCCGCCCAGCCTAAGGCGATGAACCAGATCTGGTCGCCCACCAGGGACATGCCGAACCCGGTGAGATAACGGCTGAAGCCCGGTGAGCGCAGCACTCCCGTCGACCGCTCAGCCGGCTGCTGTTCGGAACGTCTCGCGAGAAGAGGGAAGGGCCGGGGTAATCGTCGTTGTGACCTACTGTCGTTCGGCATGGCGCGTCCCTGGGGAGGGGAGGGATGGGGATTGGGCCTACTGGGGCTGGGCGGCAGTGTCGCCGGCAGGCGCAGGCCCTGCGATGGGAAAGGCATGCAGGAACAGGAACACCTGCTCACGACCTGGGCTGTCGGGGCGTTTGGCCCATCGTGCGATCACGGCGTCGAGTTCCTCGCCGAGTTCGCGCAGCTCTTCAGGGGTGAGGCGTAGCACGCTGTCGGTGCTCTGCGCGGCCGATGCCCAGGTGGGTCCCCAGCGTTGCGGGCCGTCGGCGAGCCATTCCTGCAGCCGGTCGACGTGGCGTCCGATGAGCACCCGTTGCGCGCTCGCCGCCACCTCTTGTGCTCCAGGGCTGTCCTCGAAATCCTCCGGGGACCAGCGCACGCCGCCGGGTATCGCCCGCCACCACCGTTCCCGCCCGTCCTTGCATAGGTCAGGTGCTTCCTCGATGAAGCCGTGGGCGGCGAGTTGGCGCAGGTGGTAGCTCAGGGAGCCGGGCGCTCCGGGGACGTGCTTGGCCAGCTGGGCGGCGGTCGCCGGCCCACCGGCGACCAAGACCTCGTACAGCCGTAGCCGTGCGGGGTGGGCGATGATCTTGAGGACCATAGGGTCGGTGATCCGGCCCGTCTTCTTGCTCATGACCAGCAGTGTAGCAGATCCACAAGAAAATTTGTGCAAAAAAGTTCGCGCGCATCCTCTTGCGCAAATCTCGGCGTGCATCTACCTTTCTGAATGCGCCGGTCAAACAAATTGACCCGGCTTCGAGTCACCACGCTGCGTTATCCGGGGGAGGTGAATTTTCCATGGCCATCGAGGTTTTCGAGGTCGCTGAGCGCGACGTGTGCGGCATCAAGGGCTGACCTTGCCCCTAGCGGTACCCGCTCGCTTGCCCGCCGTTTCTTGCGGTGGGCAAGCGAGCGGGTCCACTAACCATGCGAAGCATCTACCGAATCCATGCGCGGATCACGAGAAAGGACCGCGATGACAACCGCTGCATCGGCGTCTACGGCGGAGGCCATAACCTCTAATATCGGGCATCCGCTGCCGCCGAATGTCCGGCTTCTGCCCGGGCGTGACTGCTGGTGGGTGATCCGGGACACCACAATAGCTCGCTTACCCCGTGAAGCCGTGACCAGCGCCTCCGCCCAGTCGGTGATACTACCCGAGGCCTATGACGCCTTACGGCAGCAGGGCTTTTTCACAGTTCGGCCGGCCGACATCTACGCGGTCACCGTGCTGACCGCCACAGCATGTAATTTAGGCTGTGCCTACTGCTATCAGAACACGTCTTTGCCGCAGGAGGGGAGCTTCGCTCCTCCACGAATCGATAAGGCGGTTCTCACCAGCAGCCGGGTAGGCGAAGTAGCCGCATTCATCGAAAGGCAAATGGCTCGCTTCAATCTGAAGCGGAGCAGCCTGCTTCTCTTCGGCGGCGAGCCGCTGCTGAATCCTTCGGGGGCGCTGCAGCTGCTGCAGGCGATGCGGCCGCTCGGCCTGGCCGACGCCGAGATGATTACCAACGCCGTTTTGCTCACTCCGAAACTGGCCACGCGCCTTGCCGAAGCCGGGCTGCGCAGAGTGCAGATCACCTTCGATGGCGGCAAGGACGACCACGACAGCATCCGGGTGACGCGTAATGGGCGTGGCACCTACGACACGATCCTCCGCAACGTCATCGAGGGCTCCGCTCAGACCGACCTGCACTGGCATTTCCGCGTGAACATCTCCCATCGCAACGTGGGGGACCTGGAACGTTTGATCGACGACCTCGGAGACGCGGTTCCGCAGGGGCGATCCAGCCTCCATCTCGCGCTGATCGACGACACCGGGCTCGGGTACGACAACACCGTGGACTACAGCTCCGATCACGTGGAACTGTTCACCCAACTGGTGACTCGGGCCGTTCGCCACGGCATGTTCGTTCCCATCTCCAAGCCGATCTCGAGCTGTCCCTACTGCGGGGTGTTCGGAGGAGACCGCGGCGCAGTGATCAACGCCGACGGGAAGCTGTACAGCTGCTGGGAGACGGTCGGCCGGGAAGACTGGATCATCGGCGACGTCGAGAACGGCTATCTAACGGAAGAACACGTGCGGCCGCGCTGGGTGGCATGCGACTACGACATCAAGTCGCACGGCACCAAGGAGCAGGCACAGCGGTTCTTCGATCAGATCGACGCTGTCGCGTTGGACGAGATGTACGCCTGTCACAACCAGGTGCTGACGATGCGCTGATGCGCCAACGGCCAGTGACAACCCCCTCCAGTCAGGCACTCGCCGGGGACGACGAGTGTGGTCCCGCAGGGGCGCCGCCGGTTCGCCGGCATCCCGTGTGACTCATGAACTGGGACCGCGCCGACGACGCGCACCTCCCCTGCCGCCCGATCAACGGCTGCGAATGAGACAGGCACCTCCACAAGACCGAACGTTCTGAGGCCTCTCACCAAGGACAGGGTGTCCGGCATCCCCACGCGCTGGGCCGTGAACGACACGGCGGCCGCCAGCAGCACTGTGACCAAGCAATGGCGTCCTGCACGTCGTCGGCCTGCACCACCAGGGAGACGTTCCGTCCTCTGCCAGCCCCCGCCCGCGAATGTCCCGCTCGCCGGGGATCGAACGCCAAGATCTGGCGGCCGATGCCGGCGGGCTGGCCACGTCAAGCGCGCTAGGCGCCCGACCTCGGTCCACCCCCGTTCATCTGACCACGCGTGGAGATCTCCCCCATCACGTGAAGGAGCGGAATGAGCACAACGCTCGACATCTGGAACCCCGAGACCTACGACTCGATGCGCCGCAAGTTGATCCCGTCGTTGGACCTGCTGTACGGAAGCGCGGCAGACGCGGTCGCCGCGACCGTCCCGGAAAGCGCCCGCATCCTGGATCTGGGAGCCGGGACCGGGCTGCTCAGCGAAGCCGTCCTGCGGCGAGCGCCGGAGTCGAGGCTGTTACTCATGGACCACTCGGAATCGATGCTGGAGAAGGCGAGACAGCGGTTCACCCGCATGCCGCGGGTCGACATAGCGCTGGGTGACCTCAGGGACCCGCTGCCGGACACGCCTTTCGACGCGGTGATCTCCAGCCTCGCCATCCACCACCTTCCCCACGAGGAGAAGCAGGACCTGTTCCGCCGGATCGCACAGGTGCTCACCCCGGGGGGCGTCTTCGTGAACGTGGAGCAGATCGCTGCTCCGACCGAACAGATCGAGGTCGTCTACGACCGTCGGCATGAGTCACACGTCCTGCGTTCACAGTGCCCTGCCGAGGAATGGGCGGCAGGTCGCGAGCGCATGAAACTGGACATCTGCGCGGACCTGGAGACACAGCTTGCCTGGCTTCGCCAGGCCGGCTTCGACAAGGTCGACTGCCTCGCCAAGGACTGGCGCTTCGGCACCTACGCGGGATGGGTAGCGGCATGAGCTCCCCGCTCTACGGGGCCGTGCGCGCCGTCGCGCAACGCCGACCGCGGCACTGCGCCGTCCGGGACCTCGACGGCACCCCGATCACCTACGGGGAACTCATCGATCTCGTCGACCGCTTCGCCGCAGGGCTGCGCGCCCGGAGCGTCAAACCCGCCGACACGGTGGCCTTCGCACTTCACAACAGCGTGAGATACGTGGCGCTGATCCTGGCTGTCGCCCAACTCGGCGCGCGCTACGTACCCCTGATGGACAATTTCGACGCAGAGCAGACAGCCCGTGCGATCCGTTACGCGGAGCCGATACTCCTCGTCAGGGACCGGCAGTCACCCCCGGACGCGCCGGCAGAGCCGGCGCTTCCGACCGTGTCCCCGGCCGACCTCCTAGAGTCACCCGTGAAGTCCCCCGCCGAACCCGACACCCCGGCCGCGGACGGGTACGGGGGCCTTTTCCGATTCCTCTGGACGTCCGGCTCGACCGGATTCCCGAAGATGATGGCCTGGCGACAGGACAAGTTCGTCGAGGAGCGGCACCGGTGGCTTGCCGACACCGGCATGCGTGACAGCGACGTCTACTTCTGCAGGCACACGCTCGATGTCGCGCACGCGACCGACCTGCACGTCTTCGCCGCGCTGCTGAGCGGCGCCTGCCTGGTGCTCGCCCATCCCGCCTCCTCGCCCGATGAGATGCTCGATCGGCTTCAGGAGGAGCGGGCCACGGTGATGAGCGCGCTCCCCCGGCACTACGACCAGCTGGTGCACGCCGCCCGCGGACGCCGAGAAGTGCGGTTGTCGCATCTGTGGCGCCCACTCTGCGGCGGCGCCCACCTGAGCGTCGGCACGGTGCGAGACGCGGCGGACGTCCTCGGAATTCACATCCGCCAGATCTACGGATCCACGGAGTTCGGCCTGGCCATGGGCAACATGGCCGACGAACGGCAGACGCATCTCGGGATGGTCCCGGTGCGGGGTGTCGGGGTCCGCATCGCGCCGCTGGCACCCGGCACGCCCCACATCGGCGAGCTGATCCTGCGATCGCCCTGCACAAGCGGGGGGTACCTCTACGCAGAGGAGGCGAACGCACGGACCTTCCGGGGCGGCGAGTTCTGGACCGGCGACATCGCCCGGCGTCTGGACGACGGTTCCTATCAGATCCTTGGCAGGGTTTCCGAGGCGCTGTCGTCTAATGCCGGGCCGCTGCTCGCACCTGTGCTGGATGCGGAGATCGCGAGCGCCTGCCCCGGAGCCGAATCGGTGAGCCTGGCCGTCGAACCGGGGGTTTACTCACCCCGTGTCCTGGTCGTCGTCCGGCCGGCGCCGGGCGCGTCGGCGACCGCCACCCGTGAGACGGTCGAGACGATCCTGTCCCGGTACGGCCTGGATGGAGATGTCCAGCCGGTCGAGTCGATACCCCACACGCCGGTTGGCAAGGCCGACAAGCCACGTCTTCGAATCGAGTTCGGGCTCAAGGACAAATGACACAGAACTAGGCGAAGGTGGGCCCGTCTTCCCGCTCGGGGTGGACAGGGCGACGCCCGCTCCTCCCGTGGGAGGGGCGGGCTTTTGCTCGCTTGGCGTTTGTAGGCGCGCCTTCATCGCCACTATGGGTCGGCGCTTTTGTAGGTGCACTTGTACCGCTTGCTAATGACCTTGGCGTAGCCGTACCGGTTGTGCGCCGCCTTGGGGCAGAACGCACCGGGGGGTGATGCAGTCTCAGTGGTTGCCCACCTGCTTGGAGCAACTCGCAGCGGTGGAGGAGGCGGCGGACGACAGCGTGATGGCGCCAACCGGTGCGGCCGTAACAGCGGGTACCACGAGAGCGGAAGGGTGTGAACTGTCACAGCGGCGAGCCGAGCGCCTACGGTGGCCACGAAGCATCGCCGAACCGGTCCATTGGGCGCTCGGTTTGCGCGTCGTCCCCAGCGGCGGCGTTTTCCGGTGCCGGTGAATGTCAGGGGCTGAGCCGGGTGACGACCATGGCGTGGTCGGAGGCCGGCGCGTCGCGGCGGCTGGTGGGGTCTTCGGTCATCGAGGGCAGCCCGTCGTGCGGGCTGGCCCCGTCCTCCGGACGCATCCCACCGCCGCCAGCACGGCGGGGTCCGGCGCGGCGACACGGCGTGGAGGATCCACGTGGCTGAGGCTCATGATTCTTCACCGTTCTCCCGGGGCGTCCGCCGCCGGCAGTGGCGGGTGCTCGTCGGCGGGCGTCGCGCGGCTTCGGGCCCCGGGCCGTGGCGGCCGGGGCCCGTGGAGACGCCTCCTACCGCGGGCCCACGACGTGCTGCCGCTGGGTGCCGAGGCCGGCGATGCCGAGCTCCATCACGTCGCCCGGCTGCAGCCAGATCTGCGGGTCGTGGCCCATGCCGACGCCGGGCGGGGTGCCGGTGTTGATCAGGTCGCCGGGTTCCAGCACCATGAACTGGCTCAGGTGGTGGACGACGAAGTACGGGTCGAAGATCATCGTCTTGGTGTTGCCGGTCTGCCGCCGCACGCCGTTGACGTCCAGCCACATGTCCAGGTCGTTGACGTCGGCGATCTCGTCGGGGGTGACCAGCCACGGCCCGGCCGGGTTGAAGGTCTCGGCGGACTTGCCCTTGGCCCACTGGCCGCCGCGCTCCATCTGGAAGGCGCGCTCGCTGACGTCGTTGACCACGCAGTAGCCGGCTATCACGTCGGCGGCGTCCTCGACCGAGTCGAGGTAGGAGGTGCGCTTGCCGATGACGATGCCCAGCTCGACCTCCCAGTCAGGCTTGGTGGACCCGCGCGGGATGCGCACGTCGTCGTCCGGGCCGACGAGGGTGTTGGGAGACTTCGTGAACAGGATCGGCTCGCCGGGCACGGCCTGGCCGGTCTCGGCGGCGTGGTCGCTGTAGTTCAGGCCGATGCACAGGATCTGGTGCGGGCGGGCGATCGGAGCGCCGATCCGCTCACCGGCGAACTCGCCGGTCTGCCCGGCGGCGATCCGCTCGGCGACCGGCCCGGCGAGCAGGGCGGTGCCGCCGGCGGCGAAGAACTTCTCGTCGAAGTCGGCGATCAGGTCGGAGACGTCGATGTAGCGGGTGTCGTCGACGCGGACGACCGGCTTCTCGGCGCCGGGGGCGCCGATGCGCATGAGGTACAACGCTTCTTCTTTCGGGGTCGGGACGGGGTGGAGGGCACCCGGCGGGGCACGGGGACACCGGCGCGCGGCGCGCGACCCTCGCTGCCGATCACATTCCGAATATTAGACCATTATTCCGGCAAACGAAATAGATCCTGTCCGGCCTGGTTCGCACTCGGCTTAGAGCCTGCTGACAAAGGCTTAAGCGTTCGTGGGGGATGAGGCCGTAGAGGGCACAGTCCGAGCTTGTTGATGTAGCCCTGGTGGGACCATTGGGACAGTTCTCGATGCCGAGGATGGCCGTGGCTCGGTCTCCTTCCCAGGCCCCAGGGCCGGGCGGTCAAGAATTCCAGGACCTTCCCGCGTCGGCCCGGACTGCGCAGTTCCGGCAGGGGTGGAAGGTCGCCCCAGCGGCCATGGGGTGGTTGACCGGCCCCTTCATGGGCCAGACGGCGGGTTATCTGATGGACACTTGCCCACCAGATCAGGGCTTCGTGATGCTCGAGCTTGCGCTCGTAGATCCGCACAATCCTGCGGCAGCGACCCAGCCAGAGGAAGGTTCTTAGTGCCATCCACCGGCACCCTCGCTTCGGGTCAGCTACCCCTTGGAATAGATCGTCTAGGGACTAGAGACGCTCGATGAGTCGTACGGTCACGGTGTCCCCAGCGGCCTCGCCGAGGGCGCGGCGCAACGGGGCGGCGATGGGGAGTTTGTGGGTGCCGTCGCCGAGAGCCATGAACGAGCTGGTGTTCCGTGGGCGCCCGTGGTTGCACTTCACCGGGGTGCCGATGTCATGGCCACAAGCCGTCATATCCGTCGGATCTGACCGATGCCGAGTGGGCGGCGCTGGAAGGCGAGGCGCGGGCGGTGATGGCCGAGCTGGTCACGGCCACGGGCAGACCGATGGTCCATGACCTGCGGGCGGTGCTGGACGCGATCGGGTATGTGACCCGATATGGGATCGAGTGGCGGGCCCTGCCGGTCGACTTCCCGCCGCATGAGGCGGTGTATGCGTTCTTCGTGCGCTGGTCACGGCGTGGCCTGCCCGAACGGCTGGCCGGGCGGTTGCGCGGTCGGCTGCGGGTTCTGGCCGGACGGGGCGAACTGCCGACGGCTGGATACATCGACTCCCAGACGGTCCGGGCGGCCGAGATAGTCGGCGCGGCGGCTTGCGGGTATGACGCGGGCAAGAAGCTGAAGGGGCAGAGCGGCATGTGGTGGTGGACACGCTCGGGCTGCTGTTGTGCGTGATGGTCACCGCCGCGTCGGTGCAAGACCGCGACGGCGCGCACCCGGTCCTGGCGCTGCTGCGCCAGAAGTTCTCCACCATCGGCCTAGGACCTGTTTCGAAGTCCGCTGACTGACGGCGTGTCGTGCCCGGACAAGCAGTGAGGTCTCCGGTAGAGGGTTCATCGACCAAGAAGAACCTGAACACCGGAGACCTCGTTGGCCACCTTAGCGGTGACGAGGCGGTTCGACCTGACCGATGCGCAGTGGGCCCGGCTGGAGCCGCTGCTGCCTGCGCCGAGCAGACCAGGGCGGCCGTCGAAGTGGACCAAGCGGCAGCTCATCGACGGGATCCGGTGGCGGGTACGGGTCGGGGCTCCCTGGCGGGACGTGCCGGAGTGCTACGGCTCCTGGCAGGCGGTGTACGCCCTGTTTCGACGCTGGCAGCGGGCCGGTGTCTGGCAGAAGATCCTCACCCGGCTGCAGGCCCTGGCTGATGCCGCCGAACTGATCGGCTGGCAGGTCGGGGTGGACTCCACCATCGTGCGGGCCCATCAGCACGCGGCAGGCGCGCGGCGCGATCCGCGTCTGCAGGCCGAACCGCCGGGTGGGGTGAGCACCGAGCCGGTCGACCACGCGCTGGGACGCTCACGCGGCGGCTTGTCGACCAAGCTGCACCTGGCCTGTGAGCAGGGCCAACGGCTGCTGTCGCTGGTGCTGACCGCCGGCCAGCGGGGCGATGCACCACAGTTCCAGGCGGTCATGGCCGGCATCCGCGTCCCCCGGCTCGGGCCCGGCCGGCCCCGTACCCGGCCTGAGGTCGTCCGCGCCGACAAGGCCTACTCCTCCCGGGCGATCCGCGCCTACCTGCGCCAGCGCGGGATCAGATGCACCATCCCCGAACCAGCCGATCGCATCGCCGCTCGCCTGCGGCGCGGCAGCCGCGGCGGTCGTCCTTCACCTTCGACGCCCGCGACTACCGCGCCCGTCATGCTGTGGAATGTGGCATCAACCGGCTCAAACGCCACCGCGCCATCGCGACCAGGTACGACAAACTCGCCGTCCGCTACCAAGCCGCCATTCTCATAACCGCGATAGACGACTGGCTCACCAGGCTTTGAGACAGGCCCTAGTCTGGGCCGACGGCGGCTATGCCGGACGGCTGCAGGTCTGGGCCCGGCAGGTCCTCGGCCTGGCCGTCACGATCGTCAAGCGCAGCGATGACCTGCGCGGCTTCGTGGTGCTGCCCCGCAGGTGGGTGGTGGAGCGCACGTTCGCCTGGCTGGTCCGCTACCGCCGCCTGGCGCGCGTCTATGAGCGCAAGCCCGACCATCATGAAGCCCTGATCTGGTGGGCCACCGTGCACCAGATGACCCGCCGCCTGACGCGCGAACTCGCCGGTCTGCCACCCTCACACCGCTGGAGCGACCCGCCGCCGTTGCCGGTGTCGTCCAGTCCCGACCGGCGCGGCAAGGTCCTGCAACTCCTGGCCGCCCAGCCCTGGCGAGCTTGGAGAGGAAGCGAACTGGCCGCCATCCTCGGCATCGAGAACGTCAACAGCTTCCGCGTCCAACTGTCCCAATGGTCCCACCAGGGCTACATCAACAAGATCGGACCGGCTCTCTACGGGCCCATGCCCGCCAACACTTAAGCCTCTGTCAGCAGGCTCTTAGAGGGAATCGGCCCAGCGCGCCGCATGCGGGGGATCCGCGACACGGCGTCCCGGAACGGGGACCGGGCACCCGGCGTGCGATATTGGCTGTGCCATGCCGGTGACATCGCCCCTCCGCCTCGCCCGAGCCGCCGCCTTCACCGCGGTGTGCCTCGGCCTGGCCGTGGTGGCGCACCTGTTCAGCGGCGGCATGGTCGCCCCCGGCGCGCTGGCGCTGGGCCTGCCGGTGGTGTTCGCCGCCGCGCTGCCCCTGTCCGGCCGGGAACGGACGCTGGGCGCGATCCTGCCCCTGCTCGCGGCCCTGCAGGTCGCGCTGCACGTGCTGTTCGCCCTGTCGTCCTCGTCGTCGTCCGCCTGGCATGTCATGGCCGGGCATGTCCTGGCCGGGCACGCGCATGCCGGGCCGGGCTTCGGAATGCTGCTCGCCCACGGCTGGGCGGTGGTGCTGACGGCGCTCTGGCTCGCCAGGGGCGAGGCCGCCCTGTGGGCGCTGCTGCGGCGGCTCGCCGTACGGCTCACGCGGATCGCGGCCGATCCGGCGCCGCCGGTGTTCACGCCGCCGGCGTCGCCGCATCCGGACGAGCCGCGGCTGCCGCGCTCCGTGGCGCCGCGTCACTGCGTCACCCGGCGCGGCCCGCCCCGCCTTCTCCAGCCGTCCGCCTGAGACGGCTCTCCTCACCTCGCTCCCGGCCGCATACGGCCCGGGGGCGTTGTCAATGATCTTTTCCGGCGGAGCGTGCCTGCGCGCATGCCCCGATCTTCGGCCGTGGTGGACCGTCGCCTGTTGCCTCTCTGCGGGGGCCTTGCCGGCTGGTCCCGCCGCGCTGCCCCGCGTCTCCGCGGACGGCCCGCGTGGTCTGCCTCGCATGCCCGGGAACGCCGCCCGCATGCCCGCCGGACGACCGAGAGAAGGCTTCCGCATGACCATCACGACCGTTAACCGCGTGCTCCCGGCGGCGCTGGCCGCCCTCCTGGCCGCTGCGGCCTGTGCCGCGCCTGCCGGCACCACCGCCGCTTCGCCGGCCGCCGCGCAGGCTCCCGCCTCCGCGACCGCCACGGCCGCCGCCCCGCTGTCGATCAGCGATCCGTGGGTGAAGACGGCCCGCTCCGGCATGAGCGCCGCCTTCGCCACGCTCGTCAACACGACTGGCGAGGCGGTGACCGTCGTCGCGGCGAGCACTCCCGTCTCCCCGTCCGTGGAGCTGCACGAGGTCGTCGGAGACGGCGGCACCACGACCATGCGCCGCAAGCAGGGCGGGTTCGTGATCCCCGCCGGCGGCCGGCACGTGCTACAGCCCGGCGGCGACCACATCATGCTCATGGACGTGCGCACGGCCGTCGAACCCGGTGCGGAGGTGCCCTTCACGCTCACCCTGAAGGACGGCAGGACGGTGTCCTTCACCGCGGTGGCCAAGGACTTCGCCGGCGCCAACGAGTCCTACGCCCCTCATGAGTGAGCGCGGACCCGCAGCGGGACGGCGGCTGACCCGGCGCGGCCTGCTCGCGGGAGGGGCCGTCGCGGCCGCCGCGGCGGCCTGCGCTCCGGCCTCCGCCGTACCGGACACGGCAGGGCGCGCATCGGCCGGGCCCGCGCCCCTCCCCGGCGGTGACGCCGTCGAGCCCTTCCACGGCGTCCATCAGGCGGGCGTCGCGACGTCTCCGCAGACGTTCGGGGTGTTCGCCGGGTTCGACCTGCGGCCGGGGACCGGCCGCGCGGCGCTCGCACGCCTGATGCGGCTGCTCACCGACGACGCGCGGCGGCTGACCCGGGGCGAGCCCGCCCTCGCCGACACCGAGCTGGCGCTGCTGCCCGCACGGCTCACCGTCACCTTCGGGTTCGGCTCCGGGCTGTTCGAGGCGGCGGGGGCCGGGCAGCTGGCGCCGCGGCCGCTGCCGGCGTTCAAGGTCGACGACCTCCAGCCCCGCTGGAGCGGCGGCGACCTGCTGATCCAGGTGTGCGCGGACGACCGCGTCACGCTGGCCCACGCGCTGCGCGTGCTCGTCAGGGACGCCCGGTCCTTCGCGACCGTGCGCTGGACCCAGCACGGATTCCGGCAGAGCCCGCAGGTGCGCGCGCCGGGGACGACCCAGCGCAACCTGATGGGCCAGCTCGACGGCACCGTCAACCCCAGGCCGGGGTCGGCGGACTTCGAGCGGGCCGTGTGGGTGCGCGACGGGTGGCTGCGCGGCGGCACCACGCTGGTGCTCCGCCGCATCCGGATGGACCTGGAGAAGTGGGACGCCGCGGACCGGGCGGCCAAGGAGTTCAGCGTCGGGCGGCGGCTGGACACCGGTGCGCCCCTGACCGGCAGGGCCGAGACCGACGAGCCCGACTTCGCCGCGCTCGGCGCGTCGGGCCTGCCGGTCATCTCCGAGTACGCGCACATCCGCCGCGCCCGTGTGGCCGACCCGGGCATGCGGATCCTGCGCCGGGCCTACAACTACGAGGACGGCCTCAGCCCGGAGGGACGGCCGGACGCCGGCCTGTTGTTCGCGTCCTATCAGGCCGACGTGGCACGGCAGTTCGTCCCGATCCAGCAGCGGCTCGCGGAGGTGGACCTGCTGAACCAGTGGATCACCCCCATCGGGTCGGCCGTCTTCGCCGTGCCGCCCGGGTGTTCCCCGGATGGCTGGATCGGGGAGACGCTCCTGTCCTGACCGCCGTACCTCGTCACCACAGAAGAGGGAGCCCCTTCCGGGCCGCGTGACCCGGAAGGGGCTCCCGACGGTGGCAGGGCGGCTCAGCCGCGCGAACGGCGCAGGGCGGTGAGGCCCGCGCCGGCCCCGACCAGGCCGGCGACGAGGCCGAGACCGCCGAGCACCAGGGCCGGAGTGCTGTTCCCGCTCTCGTCGTCGTCGCTCGCCGCCGTCGCCACCGTGGGGGCGGCGGCGGCAGGCGAGGCGGGGGCGGCAGGCGAGGCGGGGGCGGCGCCGTGCTGGTCGTCCCCCTCCTCCGCGGCGACGAGCTTGAGCGCCGGCGCGGGGTGTTCGGGCTCGGACCCGTCGGCCTTCGGCGCGTCCGCCCACTTGACGACCTCACCGCTGGAGTAGGTCTGCGCCGTGGGGAACTCGAGCGAGTCCACGTTCTTCGGCAGCGGGCCGACCGACGCCTCGAACTCCTGGAACTGGCCGGACTCGATCTTCCCGCCGGACCAGGTGATCTTCAGCACCGACTCGGTGATCGTGTCGCCGGCGTCCGACACGACGGGCTTGGGCAGCTTGCCGCGGGTGAGCTTGACGTCCCAGCCGGGGACCGGGCGCACCGAGACGAACGGCAGCGGGTGGTCGGTGGGGAACTCGACCTCCACCTTGGTGGTCGAGGCGTTGTCGCGCTCGTTGGGGACGCGGAAGGCGATCTTCGTCCAGGAGCCCTGGACGGCGGTGCCGGGGTTGACGGTGACGTGGGCGAGGGCGGGCACGGCAAGACCGATGGTGAGCGCGAGGGCACCGGCGGTGACGGTGGCCGCACGACGGACGTACGAGGTCATGGGGGTTCTCCAGTCGTCTGCGAGATTACGAAGGCGCGCGAGCGTGGCCCCACGGCGGGAGAAGCCGATCCGACGGGGGCGAGCGTGATCCCATGGGGAGATACGCGCCGCTCGCGCGTGAAGCTCAGAAGACGGGAAGAACCGGTGGCCCGCGGCGGACGACCGCGTGCCGCAGCACGCCCGCGGTGCGCGGGAGGCGCTCGGAGCCCGGCAGCGCGCACCGGCGAGGACGTCCGCTGCCCGCGAGATCCGCTCCCGACAGCTCCAGCAGCGCACGCACCAGTACGGCCAGCGCCCGCAGGCAGCGGACCGTCCCGGCGCCGATCCCGCGCAGCACGGTCCACAAGGCCTCCTCGCCGCGTGACAGCCACCATCCGGTGAGCAGCGCCGCGGTGAGGTGGGCGGTGAGCATGCCGGTCTGCGCGCTCAGGCCGCCGTGCCAGGTGGGATGCGACGCCGCGCCGGACCCCGTGGCGTCGAGGAGGCAGTGCAGGAACGCCTGAGCGCCGACCAGCAGGCCGATGATCGCCTGAGGCGACCGTTCCCGGCCCGCCGCGACGGCCGCGCCGGCCGTCACCGTGAGCACGCCTGTGAGGAGCGCGGCGGGCGTCGGCCCGCCTCCGCCGGCGAACCGGTGCGCGCCGACGGCGAGGAGCACGCAGACGGCCGAGAAGGCGGCCGACCGCGCGAGCCTGAAGGAGAGCGTGGCGCGCATGACGCCGGGATTGTCTCACATCTCGGCGATCTCGGCCGGTCCCGTGGCCGATCTTCCACGAGGCCGGCGGCGCCGGTCCCGCTTCCGTGCCGTCCACGCCGCGTACCCGGCACCGCGGGAAAGGCCCGCTGAACGTTTCAACCGGACATAGGGGATCCCGCGGGGGCTCCCCTGAGGACGACCCTTCGGTCATACTCGCTAGTGATCAGCGGTCCCGAGCCGAGAGCCGACGATGACACCTCCCCAGCGCCACCGCGGCGTGGTCGTCCCCGCCATCGCCGCGACGGCGTTCGCCGTACTGGCGCTCGCCCTGTGGTTCGGCGGCGGCAGACCGCAGCCGCCGATCCAGGGGCTGCCCTCCCCCGGCGTCCTGACCACCTGGGGTCTTCCGGTCGTACGCCTCGTCCACGACGTCTGCGCCGCCGCCACGGTCGGGGCCCTGCTGGCGTCCGTCGTACTGGCCCCCGCGAGCGGCCGGGTCGTCGTACGGGCGGCCGGGAACTGGGCGCTCGGCTGGGCGGCGAGCGCGGCGGTCACCGCTGTCCTGACGCTGTCGGACTTCATCGGGCTGTCCCCGGGAGACGCGCTGAGCTCCGGCGCGCTGTCCACCTTCCTCTTCCACATCCCGCAGGGGCAGGCGTTCCTGACGGTGACGCTCGCGGCCCTGGCGATCGCCGCCGGATCGCTCCTGCCGCACGGCCCCCTGCTCCGGTTCGCGCTGCTCGCGGTGGCGCTCCTCGCGGTGCTGCCCCCGGCGTACGTGGGTCACTCCGCCTCGGCCGCCGACCACAACCTCGCCGTCCTCAGCCTGATGGCGCACGTCGCGGCCGTCGTGCTGTGGACCGGCGGCCTGTACGCCCTCGTGGCGCACCTGCGCGGCGCGCCCGGGCTCACCGTCGCCGTGCGCCGGTTCAGCACGCTCGCGCTGGGCTGCTTCGCCGCGGTCGGGGCGTCCGGCGCCCTCAACGCCTGGGTGAGGCTCGGCTCGCTGCCCCTGCTCTGGCAGTCGAGGTATGGCCAGCTCGTGCTGGCCAAGATCGCCGCGCTGGCCGTGCTCGGCTGGTTCGGGTGGCGGCACCGGCGCAGGACCATCGCGGCGATGGAGTCCGGCGGAGCCCGCGCGCCGTTCCTCCGCCTCGCCTGCGGCGAGATCGCGGTGATGGCCGGCACGCTTGGCCTTGCCGTGGCGCTGGGACGCACACCCCCGCCGGCCACGGAGACGGCCGTGCACCAGCACGACGCCCTGGGATACGCCCTGCCTCCCCTCACCCCGGGCGCGTTCGCCGCCGAGGTGCGGCCCGACCCCCTCGCGCTGCTCCTGCTGGCCGCCGCCGCGGCCGCGTACCTGTCCGGCGTATGGCGGCTGTCGCGCGCTCCGGGGAACGGTGGGAGGTGGCCGGCCGGGCGGACCGCCTCCTGGCTGGCCGGCCTGGCCGTGCTCGGCTACGCCACGTCGGGAGGAGTGGCGGCGTACGCGCCCGCGCTGTTCTCCGCGCACGCGGCGCAGTACGCGCTGCTCGGCGCCGTGGGCCCCGTCCTGCTCGTCTACGGCGCGCCGCTGACGCTGTGGCGGCGGGCCAGTCCTGGGGCGGACCCCGGCGGCGGCTCGGCCGGCCGCGCGCTGTCCCATCCGGTGACGGCGCTGGCCCTGTACGCGCTGCCGTATCCGGCGCTGTATCTGACCGGCCTGTTCGGGTCAGCCCAGCCGAGCCTCGCCCTGCGGCTGGCCGCGCAGACGGTGGTGACGGTCACCGCGGTGCTGTTCCTCGCGGTGGCCGCCGGTGTGGACCCGCTCCCGCGCGCGATCCGGCCGCAGGTCCGCGCCTGGATGCTCGCCGGGGCGATCGCCGTACGCGCGTGGACGGGCCTGGTGGTGCTTGCGGGGCCGCCGCAGGCGCCGGAGTGGTACGCGGCGCTCGGGCTGCCGTGGGCGCCGGACCGGGCTGCCGACCAGCGGCTGGGGGCGCTGCTCGGCACCGGCGTGACCATCGCCGTCCTCGCGGGCCTGCTCGCGCTGCTGCTCGCCCGCTGGCGCGCGGCGCGGCGCAGGACCGCCGCCGCCCGCCCCGAGAGGTCCGTGGGCGCCCGCTAGAAGAATCAAGGGGCGCCCGGCGCGGCAGGCGTCAGCGACGGCAGGGGCGCAGCGGCAGCAGGGGCTCAGCGGCGACCGCGGGGGGCGCCGTCGCGGTCCCTGCGCACGATCGGCTTCTTGCCCTTGATCGTGGTGCGGCGCAGCGCCGAGACCACCTCGTCCACGGCGCCGTCCGGGATCTCGACCAGGGTGAACCGGTCGGCGATCTCGATCGCCCCGATCTCGCGCCCGCTGACCCGGGTCTCGCCGGTGATCGCGCCGACGATGTCCTGGGGGCGCACGCCCGCGCTGCGGCCCGCGCCGACGAACACGCGGCTCATCGCGTCGCCCCCGCGCCGCCCGCGCCGGTCGTCGCGGCCGTACCTGTCGTCGCGCGCCCCGCGCTCGGGCCGCTGCGGGCGCGGCGAGACCTCGGGGATCTCCTCCTCGTCGGCGGCGGCGCCGGTGGACTCGTGGGCGAGCTTGACCGCCGCGAGCGCGATGGCGACCAGGTCGAACTCGTCGGCGAGCGTCTCGACCACCACGCGGAAGCGGTCGAGATCGCCGTCCTCCATCAGGCTCTCCTGCAGGGCGGCCCTGGTCAGCTCCAGCCGCCGGGCGCGCAGGTCGGCGACCGTAGGCACCTTCTCGACCGCGATCTTGCTGCGGGTGACGCGCTCGATGGTCTTGAGCATGCGGTGCTCGCGCGGCTCGGCGAGCGTGATCGCGACGCCCTCGCGCCCGGCCCGGCCCACCCGGCCGATGCGGTGCACGTACGACTCGGGCGCGGACGGCACGTCGTAGTTGATGACGTGGGTGAGCTGCTCGATGTCGAGGCCGCGCGCGGCCACGTCGGTCGCAACGAGCAGGTCGGCGGTCCCGCTGCGCAGCCTGCCCATGACCCGGTCGCGCTGCTCCTGGCCCATGCCGCCGTGCAGGGCCTCGGCGCGGTAGCCACGGCCGTTCATGGTCTCGGTGAGGCTGTCGACCTCCTCACGGGTGCGGCAGAAGACGATCGCCGCGGTGGGGGACTCCACGTCGAGCACCCGGCCCAGCGCGGCCGGCTTGTACGCCCGGCTCACGATGTAGGCGCTCTGCCGGATGAGCGGGGCCTCGCCGGCGGCGGGCGCCTCCCGCTCGATCCTGATCCGCACCGGCTCGCGCAGGTGGCGGCGGGCGATCCCGTCGATACGCGGCGGCATGGTCGCGGAGAACAGCACGGTCTGCCGGTCCTCCGGGGTGTCCTGAAGGATCGCCTCGATGTCGTCGGCGAAGCCCATGTCGAGCATCTCGTCGGCCTCGTCGAGGACGATCATGCGCAGGCCCTTGAGCGGCAGGGTGCCCCTGCCGATGTGGTCGAGGGCCCGTCCAGGGGTGGCGACGACGACGTCCACGCCGCGCTCCAACGCCCGCAGCTGCCGCCCGATCGGCTGGCCGCCGTAGATGGGCAGCACCCGCGTGCCGAGCTCGCGGCCGTAGCGGTGCATGGCTTCCGACACCTGCACGGCCAGCTCGCGGGTGGGCACGAGCACCAGCCCCGCGGGCTCCCCGCCGCCGGCCTCCACGGCCGCCGGGTGGCGGCCGGCGTGCAGCCGCTGGAGCATGGGCAGGGCGAACGCGGCCGTCTTGCCCGTGCCGGTCGCGGCCTGCCCGAGGAGGTCACGACCCTCCAGCAACGGCGGGATGGCCTCCCGCTGGATCGGTGTGGGCTCCTCGTAACCGAGACCGGTCAGGGCCTTGAGGAGCTCGGGGCCCAACGCCAAATCGGCGAATCCGGGTCCGTAGTCGGTCTCGTTCACGACCATTTCCTGCTCCTGGTCCTGCTCCTGGTCCCGGCCTGTGGCGGGGCGAATGTGCACGGGACGACCCTATGGTCTTTCCGCCCTTACCCCGAACGCAGCCCCCGGCACGCGACGCGCTCCTCCTCCTGACCCGCACGGCGTACGCATGTCCTGCCGGAGACGGAGGAGGGGTTTACATCCACGGGCGGACGACACGCCCGCGCCCGGAGGGGAGCCTGTAAAGGTCCCTGAGGAGCAGGAGGATCCATGGAAGGAAAGGCACGGTTGACCCGCTGGGCGGGCGGCGCCGCGGTCGCGCTCGCCGCCGCCTTACTCGTCGCGTCGTGCGGCGATGCGACGCCCGGGCGCACCCCCGGAACGCCTGCCGCGCCCGCCGCCCAGGCCGGTCATGCCGGTCACGGCGTGGCCCAGACGCCACCGACGGCGCCGCTGCGAGCGGGCGAACGGTTCGTGACGCTGACGATCCCGGAGCCCTACCGGCCCTCGGCGCCCTCCGGCGGCACCGACGAGTACCGCTGCTTCCTGGTCGATCCCGGGCTCACCGGGCCGGCGTTCCTGACCGGCAGCCAGTTCCTGCCGCAGAACGCCGACATCGTGCACCACGCGATCGTCTTCCGGGTCGGCCCCAAGGAGGCGGAGGCGGCGCGCAGGACCGACGCCGCGACCCCGGGCGAGGGATGGACCTGCTTCGGCGACGCCGGGATCGAGAACGGCTCGTGGGTCGGGCACTGGGCACCCGGGGCCGACGAGACCCTCCTGCGGCAGAAGGTGGGATATCCCCTGCCTGCAGGCAGCCAGATCGTGCTGCAGATCCACTACAACCTGCTGGCCGGCGCGGGCGGCACGGACAGGTCCGGCATCCGGCTGCGGCTCGCCGACGGCGCGAGCGGCCTGACCCCTCTGGACACGGGGCTGATCACTGCGCCGATCGAACTGCCCTGCACCGCGCGGGAGTCGGGGCCGCTGTGCGAGCGCGGGGCCGCCGTCGAGGACGTGGCCCACCGGTTCGGCGAGCAGGCGCGCCGGACGGTCGACGGGCTGACCCTGAGGTGCGGGCAGGGCGCGCCTCCGGAACCCGGCCCCACGCAGCACTGCGACGTCCCGGTCGGCAGGGGCGCCACGCTGTACGCCGTCGCCGGGCACATGCACCTGCTCGGCCGTTCCATCCGGATCGACCTCAACCCGGGCAAGCCGGATGCGAAGACCCTGCTCGACATCCCCGCGTACAACTTCGACGACCAGGCGATCCGCCCGCTGGCCCAGCCTCTGGAGATCAAGGCCGGCGACACGCTCCGGGTGACCTGCACGCACGACGCGGGACTGCGTGCGATGCTGCCCGCGCTGCGCGGGCTGCCGCCCCGGTACGTGGTCTGGGGCGAGGGGACCAGCGACGAGATGTGCCTGGGTCTGCTCGTGTGGTCGCCTCAGGCCCGACCCGGGGCATAACGTGTGATCGTGGATCTTCGGGAGCTGAGACGGGCCAGGTTCGCGGTGTCGGTCACCTTCGCCCTGCACGGAGCGGTGACCGGCGGCTTCGCCTCCCGCATCCCCTGGATCCAGGACCACGTCGGGGCCGGGCCCGGCCAGCTCGGGCTCGCCCTGCTCGCGCCCGCGGTCGGCTCCATCCTCGCGATGCCGACCGCGGGGCGCCTCACGCACCGGTTCGGCGGGCGGGCCGTCACCCGGGTCTCGATCGGCCTGTGGTGCCTGATCCTCGTCCTGCCCCCGCTGGCGCCGAACCTCCCCCTGCTGTGCGCGGCGCTCATGCTGTACGGCGCGGTGGCCGGCATCGGCGACGTCGCGATGAACGCCCAGGGGGTGGTGGTCGAGCAGCGGCTCGGCCGTTCGATCATGTCCGGACTGCACGGCATGTGGAGCGTGGGGACGCTCGCGGGCGGCGCGGTGGGCACGCTGGCCGCGAGCGCGGGCGTCGACGCCCGGCTCCACCTGGGCGGGACGGCGGTCGTGCTCTTCCTCGTGGCCCTGGCCGTGGGTCCGCTGCTGCTCGACGTGCGAGCGGGTGAGGACGAGCCTGCCCCGCCCCATTTCGTGCTCCCGCCGCGCGGAGTGCTGCTCATCGGGCTGGTGGGCTTCTGCTCGGTGTTCGGCGAGGCCGCCGCCCAGGACTGGTGCGCGGTCTACCTCCGGCAGGTCGCGGGCGCGTCCCAGGCCGTGGGCGCCGCGGCGTACACCGCCTTCGCCTGCATGATGGCCGCGGGCCGGTTGTGCGGCGACGCGGTGGTGCGGCGGCTGGGACCGGTCGCGACCGTGCGCGGCGGCGCGGCGCTGGCGGCGGTCGGCGGACTGCTCATCGTGGTCTCCCGGACCCCGGTGCCGGCCACCGCCGGGTTCATGCTGATCGGGGTGGGGATCGCGGTGGTCATCCCGCTGGTGTTCGCGGCGGCGGGCAACGCCGGGCCCTCACCGAGCGAGGGCGTCGCGGGCGTGGCAACGGTGAGCTACGCGTCGGGGTTCGTGGCGCCGAGCGCCATCGGCGGGATCGCCACGCTGGCCGGGCTGCCCGCCTCGTTCGCGCTGGTCACCGTGCTGCTGCTGGCGGTCCTGCTGGGCGCGGGCAGGCTCGCGCCCTCGGCCGCCGCGGCGCGTCAGGAGACGCGGCCGACCCCGCACAGGAAGTAGTTCTTGACCGTCAGCAGGCGCGGGTCGAACGCCTCGTGCTCGGACCGCCACTGGTGCAGGTTGACCACACCGGGCTCGACCAGGTCGAGCCCCTCGAAGAACGGCGCGATCTCGTCCGACTGCCGGGCCACGAACTGCGCGGACGCGCCCTGGTAGACCTGCTCGACGGCGGGCGCCCGCTCCGGGCGCTCGTCCACCGCGACGTGCGAGACGGCCAGGTAGCTGCCGGGCGCGAGCCCCTCGCGGACCTCCTTGATCAGGCGGCGGGGCTCCTCGGAGTCGGGCAGGAAGTGGACGATCGCGAGCAGCAGCACGGCGACCGGCCGGTCGAGGTCCAGGTGGCCGCGCACCTCGGGATGGGACAGGATCTCCCCCGGCCGCCGCAGGTCGCCCTCCACGACCCGCACCTGCGGGCTGTCCTGGAGCAGCGCCCGGGCGTGCGCGAGCACCTGCGGGTCGTTGTCGACGTACACCGTCTTCGCCCCGGGCGCGTGCTCGGCCGCCACCTGGTGGACGTTGCGCTGCGTGGGCAGGCCCGCGCCGATGTCGAGGAACTGCCGGATGCCCCGGCCGGCGAGAAACCGCACGGCGCGGACGAGGAACTCCCGGTTCTCCCTGATCCCCAGGGGAATCTCCGGCACGTACCGCAGCACCTGCTCGGCCGCCGCCCGGTCGGCGGGAAAGTTGTCCTTGCCCCCGAGGAAGTAGTCGTACATCCGCGCCGCGTTGGGCACGTTCGGGTCGAAGCCGGGCCCCATCGCCGCCGGATCCATGACGCCTCCCCGTGGTCATCCCCGTGGTCATCGTCGACGCGGACGATCTTAGCTGGTGGCACGCGAAGCACCGCATCAATAGAGGAACGCGACATTTCCCGAAGATCGACTGTGCACAATGTCATGATCGTTCCATGACACCCCTGCGTCGTGTGCTGGGCGCGTACCTCGCCGACGGCGTCACCCGTGCCAACATGTGGGCCCTCCTGGCGCTGGCGACGGCCGGCACGGCGGTGATCTCCTTCCTGCCGTCGGCCCAGCCGCACATCCTCACCACGATCCTGGGGCTGCCCGAGTCACGGCAGGGCACGGTCGTCGGCCTGCTCAACACGGCGGCCGAACTCGCCATGGTCGTGAGCCTCGCGTGGTATGGCGCGCTGGCCGACCGGTTCGGACGTCGCGTGATCGTGGTCTCCGGCCTGCTGCTGTGCGCCGCCGGAACCGCGTTGTTCCCGTTCGCGGCCAACACGGCGGTGCTGGCGGCGCTGCGGGTCGTGTTCGGCCTGGGCGTCGCGGCGATCAACGCGATGCTGTCGACGATCGCGATCGACTACGTGCGCAGCAGGTCGCGCGGGGCGTCGTACGGGCTCATCGGCTTCTTCGGCGGCCTCGGCGCGCTGGTCGCCGTGCTGGTCCTGGTGCGGCTGCCGCAGACGCTGGAGGCGGGCGGGATGGAGCCGGTCCAGGCGGCACGCACGGCGTTCCTGCTGATCGCCGCGGGCATCCTGGTCACGGCGGGCCTGCTGTGGCTGACGCTGTCGCCGACGCGGCCGGTCGCCGCCGAGCACGTGCCGCTGGTCCGGCTGGTGCGCGAGGGCGTGGCCCTCGTCCGCGACCCGGGAGTGGCCCTCTCCTACGCGGCGTCGTTCGTGGCACGGGCCGACCTCGCCATCGTGGTCGCCTTCATGTCTTTGTGGATCAAGAACTACGGGACCGAGCACGGCGGACTGTCGGGTGCGGAGGCGCTGGCCAAAGCGGGCGCCGTGGTGGGCATCTCGCAGATGGTCGCGCTGCTGTGCGCGCCGGTGTTCGGCTGGCTGGGCGACCGGATGCGGCGCCAGGACCTGGTCGTCCTGGCGCAGGTCGTCGCCGCCCTCGCCTACCTGTCGACGCTGCTCGTCTCCGATCCCCTCGGCCCGGGGATGATGCTGGTCGCCGTGCTGATCGGCGTGGGCGAGATCGCCGCCATCACCACGGCGGGCCCGCTGCTCGCGCAGCAGGCGCCCGCGGCCGTGCGGGGCTCGGCGTTCGGCGTCCACACGCTCTGCGGCGCGGCCGGGGTGATGATCATCTCGGCGATAGGCGGGGCGTTGTTCGACGCGTGGCGCCCCGCCGGGCCGTTCGTGGTGGCCGGCGTCTTCAGCCTGGCGGTCGCATGCTTCGGCCTGGCCGTACGACGGCGGGTGACGGCCAGGGCCGAGGCCGACGTCGCCGGGGAGGCCGTCCCGGCGGCCTGACAGCGGCCGGGTCCGTCGCGGAGGTCGTGGAGCGGGCTCTGCGGGACAGGTGACGGCCCAGGGACTGGGCCGGGCGCTCGACGGCCCGGTAGGTCAGCGCGGAGCAGACGAGCACCACCGCGAGCAGCAGGACGGCCATGGCCAGGCGTTCGGTGAGGGCGAAACGGCCGGGGTCCATCGTCAGCCGCCGGAGCACCTGCACGGCGAGGGGATGCAGCAGGTAGACGGAGTAGCTGATCAGGCCGAGCCACACGAGGGCGCGGGGCATCGGGCGGTGCCGCAGAAGACGGGCGGCCAGGAAGGTGGCCCATGCCGCGGCGACGGCCGTGGACCACCCCCGGGTGAACGCCAGCGCCTGGTCGTCGGGCATGCCCCAGCCGGGGCCGAAGGCCCACGCGGCGCCGATGGACGCGACCGGCACGCACGCCAGTGCCCACCCGCTCTTCTTCCAGCGCAGCTGGCCCTGGTCGAGCCGGTAGAGCACGGTGCCGGCGAACATCGTCGCGAGGATGGCGAGGCTCTGCCACGCTCCGATCCGGCTGTTCATGCCGAGCAGCACAAGAGCCAGCATGGCCGCGGCCGTGGTGCCCCACACGCGGAGCCGCCCGCCGCGGGCCAGCGACGCGGCCGCCGCGAGCAACACGACCGCCGTGATCACCACGACCTGGGTAGTGCCGGCGCCACGCGACAGCGCACCCGCCGGAAGCAGCCCGCCCACGGTGAGAGCCGCCACGGCGAAGGCGAGCATGCCGGTGGCGCTGGCACGGTGCACACCCCCCACGAACATCGCCGTCACGAGGAGGTAGAAGACCATTTCGTACGACAGCGTCCAGAACACGTTGACGACGCTGACCACCTGAAGGAGGTCCTGCAGCATCGTCAGGTGCGCCAGGGTCGAGATGCCCGGATTGTCGGCCAACTGGCCCGGCAACGTGGCGTACACGCCCTCGGCGCCGAACACCGTCCCGGCCACCGCGGCGACGAGCCACAGGGGATACAGGCGGAAGACCCGGTTGATCCAGAACCCGCCGACACTGCCGCGCCGTTCCAGCGAGACCGGCACCACGTAGCCGCTGACGAGGAAGAACACGAGCACGCCGTACTGGCCGAAGTTGAACCACGGACTGGCGCCCGACCGCACCTCCGGGAACAGCGCGTCCAGGGAGTGCTCGAACACCACGACGAGCGCGGCCATGCCGCGCAACGCGTCCAGCCATCCCTGCCGCGACGCCGGGGGCGGCGACGACTGCGGCCGCGCCGGTAATGCCTCCTCCCTGACACCGCTCCGGCTCGTTTCCACAGCATCAACGAACATCCGGTCAGGTTATTCGGTCAGTCTGGGAGAATCATGAGCGCCCCCGGGACGCGGCCGCGTCCCGGGGGCGCTCACGGACGTATCACTAGGTCAGGTCCGCACAGCTGCGCGCGTCGGCGTCCTTGGCCGCTCCCGGCACCCACCGGACGTTCGCGAACGACGCGGAGAACGCGCCGTCCGTGTACACGAGGAACGGCGTGTTGACGTTCTCGAAGTCCAGGTTCGGCGCGAAGCAGGACACCGGGATCTTGACGGTCGCCTTCGTGCCCACGGGCAGCTTCTGGAACAGCGACGTCGCCACGACCTCGGCGAAGCACGGGTAGACGCAGTGCGCGCTGATCACCGTACGGGCCGCCGGGGGCTGGTGGACGATCGTGTCGAAGACCAGCGCAGCGTCGGCGTTCAGGTAGCCGCGCAGGTCGCTGCCGCCCGCCGGGTCCTGCATGTAGATCTGCGCCGCCCCGGCGCCGGTCCAGGTCGCCTTCAGCCCGTCACCCTGCACGTTGACGTCCGACGGGACGACGGCGATCTCCGAGTGCGCCGCCTCGCCGTCCACGCCGATCTCCGTGCCGCCCCAGTTCTCGGCCGAGCCGATGAAGCTCTTGTACGGCGCCACGTCCTGGCGGTTGTAGATCTCCAGGTCCTCGGTGGCCGTGCCGCCGCCGCCCGTGCCTGAGCAGCCGAACTCGGGCGAGGTCTCGTCGAGCGTGCCGACCGATCCGGTCTGCCCGTAGCGCAGGCCGTAGCCGAGGGGGAAGAGCGGGTCGTAGCCCTCCTCGCCCGGATTGAGAGGTGTCTGGCAGGCGCTCCTCGGCCACGAGTACGACAGCGTGCCCGTATAGCCGGGGCCGCTGTTCCGGCTCCTGACCAGCAGGTCGGCCACGCCGCCGCCCTCGGTGCCGGGAAGCCAGGCGACCACGAACGCGTCCGACCGGTTGAGCTCCTTGTTCACGTACAGGGCGCGGCCGGTGACGTAGACGGTGACGACCGGCGTGCCCTTGCCGGCGACCTTGTCGAGCACCGCGAGGTCGCCCGGGTAGAGCTTTGCGGCCTCCAGCGAGCGCCGCCCGAGGTCGCCCACGCCCTCGGCGTACGGCGTCTCGCCGATGACCGCGACGACCGCGTCGTACGCGCTGGGGTCCACGCCGTCGGCCGTCTCGCTGAAGGTCACGTTGCCCGCGCCGAGGACCTCGCGCAGGCCGCCCAGGATCGTCGTGCCCTTCGGGAAGTCGGCGTTGGTGTTGCCGGTGCCCTGCCAGGTGAGGGTCCAGCCGCCGGTCTGGTTCTGCATGCTGTCGGCGCTCTTGCCGACCACCAGCACCTTGGATCGGGGGGAGAGCGGGAGGACCTTCCTGTTGTTCTTCAGCAGGACCTGCGACTCCCGCACCGCCTTCCTGGCCAGCGCCCGCGCCTGCAGGGCCTTCGCCGAGCCCGCGCCGGGGCGCGCGGAGGGCTTGCGCGCCTCGAACAGGCCCGCCCGCAGCTTCACCCGCAGGATGCGCGTCACGGCGTCGTCGATGCGGGACATCGGGATCTCCCTCGCCTCGACCTGGGCCATCGTGGTGGAGATGAACGCCTTCCAGTCGTTGGGCACCATCACCACATCGATGCCGGCGTTGATGGCGCGGGCGCAGTTCGAGTTGGTGCACCCGGCGACCTGGCCGATGCCGTTCCAGTCGGAGACGACGACGCCGTCGAAGTCCATCTTCTGCTTGAGCACCTCGGTGAGCAGCTTCCCGCTGCCGTGCACCTTGCCCTCGGTGATGCCGAGGTCCTCGTTGGTCCAGCTGTTGAAGGACGCCATGACGGTCTGCGCTCCGGCGGCGAGCGCGCCGTAGTAGCCCTGGCCGTGGATATTGATCATCTCGGCCTCGGAGGAGGGGTTGACCCCCTGGTCCTGCCCCTTGAGCGTGCCACCGTCGCCGATGAAGTGCTTGGCCGTGGCGATCACGCCCCGGTCGCCCAGCCTGTGGGAGCCGCCGCCCTGCAGGCCGCGTACGACCTCGTAGCCGTACGCGCGGGTGATTCGCGGGTCCTCCGAGAAGCCCTCGTACGTGCGGCCCCAGCGGTCGTCCCTGACGACGGCGAGAGTGGGCGCGAAGGCCCAGTCCTGGCCGGTCGCGCGGATCTGCGCGGCGGTGGCGGCGCCGATGTCCCGCAGCAGGCAGGGGTCGTGCGCGGCGCCGAGGCCGATGTTGTGCGGGAAGAGCGTCGCGCCGAACACGTTGTTGTTCCCGTGCACGGCGTCGATGCCCCAGATGACCGGAATCTTGGTCCGCGTGTTCACCGACGCCTGCCAGTACGCGTCGGCGAGGGCCAGCCAGTCCTGCGGGGAAGCGTGCTTGTCGCGGCCCGGCCATGACCCGCCGCCGTTGAGCACCGAGCCGATGCCGTAGCGGCCGACCTCCTCGGGAGTGATGGCCGAGATCTCCGGCTGGGTCATCTGGCCGACCTTCTCTGCCAGGGTCATCCCAGCGACGATCTTCGCGATGCGCTTCTCGTCGGCAGGGTTCCGCCCGACGTCGCTTCTGACCGTGGGCCAGTCGGGCAGCGCGGGCAGGCGCTTCTCGATACGCGCGCAGCCGTGGTCCATGTCCGGTCTGCCGACCACCGGCCGGCCGGTGGGTTTGCCTTCGTGTCCCGGCGTTTCGGGGGAGGCCGCCGCGACGGCGCCCGGCAGCAGGGCGAGGCCGGTGAGGGCCGCGAGGACGCGCCTGCGGCCCGGCGGGCGGGGGGTGATGAGTCTGCGCATGAACGTCCGTTCTCCAGGAGCCGCTTGGGCCGGATCGGGTGTTACGGGCGTGTTGCGCAGATCGTCACCCCGGATGACCCTCCGGTCAAGAGAGCGCTCTCCCACCTCCCCGGGGGCCGGGCCGGGTCAGAGCGGGATGTTGTTGTGCGCTCCCCTCGTGGCCGGCTCCGCGGCGAGGGCCTCGGCGAGCCGCCGCCGGGTCGTCCGCGGGTCGATCACCTCGTCCACGACCCGGAGATCGAGCGCCCGGCGGACGCCGCCGGACAGTTCCTCGTGGTCCCGCACCAGCTCGGCGCGCAGCCGCTCCCTGTCCTCCTCGGAGGCGGCAGCGGCGAGGCGCCTGCGGTGCAGGATCCCCACCGCCGCCTCGGCCCCCATGACCGCGACCTCCGCGCCGGGCCAGGCGAAGACGGCGGTCGCTCCGAGCGAGCGGGAGTTCATGGCGATGTACGCGCCGCCGTAGGACTTGCGGACGACCACCGTCACCCGGGGCACGGTCGCCTCCGCGAAGGCGTGCAGTAGCTTCGCCCCCCGGCGGACCACGCCGCCCCACTCCTGGCCGACCCCCGGGAGGTAGCCGGGGACGTCCGCCAGCACGACCAGTGGAACGCCGTGGGCATCGCACATCCGGACGAACCGGGCGGCCTTCTCCGCCGACAGGGCGTCGAGGCAGCCGCCCTTGCGGAGCGGGTTGTTCGCCACGACGCCGACCGTGTGCCCGGCGAGGCGGCCGAGCCCGACGACGATGTTCGGCGCCCAGCGGGCCTGGATCTCCGCGAACGCCGCGCCGTCCTCGCCGTCGTCGAGCAGCGCGCGGATCACCGGGCGGATGTCGTACGCGCGGCGGGCCGACTCGGGCAGCAGGGCGGCCGGGTCGCGGTCGTCGGCCAGGCCGTCCAGGGCGTACCCGCCGGTGTCGGCCAGCAGGCCGGTGAGCGTGCGGGTGCGCCGGTAGGCGTCGTCCTCGTCCCCGGCGACCACGTGCACCACACCGGAGCGGCGGCCGTGCGCGTCGGCGCCGCCGAGCCCCTCCATGTCGATCTCCTCGCCCGTCACGCTGCGGACCACGTCGGGGCCGGTCACGAACACCCGGCCCAGGTCGGACATGACGATCAGGTCGGTGAGGGCCGGCCCGTACGCCGCCGCGCCCGCCGCCGGGCCCACGATGACGGAGATCTGCGGCACCCGTCCTGAGGCGCGGATGTTCGCCTCGAAGACCAGGCCGGCGCCGTGCATCGACTCCACGCCGTCGGCGAGACGGGCCCCGCCGCAGTGCCACACCCCGATCACCGGCACCCGGCGCCGCAGCGCCTCGTCCACGGCGGCGACGATGTGCCGGGCCCCGGCCAGCCCCAACGCCCCGCCCATGACCGTCGCGTCGGTGCAGAAGGCGACCACCGGGGAGCCGTGGACGCGCCCGGTGACCGCGAGCACGCCGCTCGCGTCCTCCGCGTGCAGCGGCGTCATCGAGTCCGCGTCGAGCAGGCGGCCGAGCCGGGCGACGGGCTTGCGGACGTCGCGGCTCTCCTGCGCCGCCACCGCCTCGGCAACGGTCATGGATCTACCCCCATTGGTCTGCGTGCGCTCGCGTTTCTCCGGAAACGGTAGGCGGGCCGCACCCACCGGGTCCAATTATGATTTCCAATGGAAATATACAAAGAAATCATTATGAATAGCCCGATACCCCGTGATCGGCATCACAGTTGACTATTTCATGAAATTCGTGCAAATGTCGATTGGGTCGGCCTGGTCGGAGCCTCGTGCTCCGGGACGAGAAGCGCGGGCACGGCGAAACCGCGCCGCCTCTGCTCAAACGCGTTTTTCCGAAAAGGCCGCCGGGCGGGCCGGGCTGTTTCCTTTTTCCGTTTCGGCCGTGGAATGGGGCAGCCCGGGCCGCACCGCCTTCCGCCGGGAGGGAAGCGGCGAATACGGCCGGGCCGCCCGCGCGTTCGCGGGGCGAGAAGCAAAGAAAACGCACGACAAGCACGACGAGAAGCACGGGCACGACGCGAGGGGACGGATGTTCACCATGGACGAGGCGGTCGGCTACGGCGAGGACGCGGTCGCGGTGGTCGGGCTCGCCTGCCGGCTGCCGGGAGCGCCGCACCCGCGGGACCTGTGGGAACTGCTGCGCGCCGGGCGCGACGCGGTCGGCCCGCCTCCGGAGAGCCGCCTGGCGGACGAGCCCCGGCTCGCCGGCCTTCGGGGCGGTTTCCTGGACCGGGTCGACGAGTTCGACGCGGGGTTCTTCGGCGTCTCACCGAAGGAGGCGGCGGCGATGGACCCCCAGCAGCGGCTGACGCTGGAGCTCGCCTGGGAGGCGCTGGAGGACGCCGGCATCCGGCCCGCCTGCCTCGCGGGCACGACCGCGAGCGTGGTCATCGGGGCGATGGCCGCCGACTACGCCACGCTCGTCTACCAGCGGGGAGAGGCAGCCATTACCCGCCACACGCTTGCCGGGCTCACCCGCGGCATCCTGGCCAACCGCGTCTCGTACGCGCTGGACCTGCGCGGGCCGAGCCTCACTGTCGACACCGCGCAGTCGTCCGCGCTGGTGGCGGTGCATCTGGCCTGCGAGAGCCTGCGCTCGGGCGAGGCGTCCGTCGCGCTCGCGGGCGGGGTGAACCTCAACCTGGTCCCGGAGAGCACGGCGACCGCCGAGCGGTTCGGCGGCCTGTCCCCCGACGGGCGGTGCTTCACGTTCGACGCCCGGGCCAACGGCTACGCCCGTGGGGAGGGCGGCGGGATTGTCGTGCTGAAGCCGCTGCGGCAGGCGCTGTCCGACAAGGACCACGTCTACGCGGTCATCCTGGGCAGCGCGGTCAACAACGACGGCGCCACCGCCGGTCTCACCGTCCCCGACGCGGCAGCCCAGGAGCGGGTCGTACGGCTGGCCGTGGAAAGGGCCGGCGTCGACCCCGCGGCCGTGCAGGTCGTCGAGCTGCACGGCACCGGCACCAGGGTCGGCGACCCGATCGAGGCGGCGGCCCTCGGCGCCGCGCTCGGCGCGGCCCGGCCCGCGACGCGGCCACTCCTGGTCGGGTCGGCGAAGACGAACGTCGGCCACCTGGAGGGAGCGGCCGGCATCGTCGGGCTGCTCAAGGCCGTGCTCAGCATCCACCACCGGGAGGTTCCGGCCAGCCTGAACTACGAGACGCCGAACCCCGGCATCGACCTCGACGCCCTCAACCTGCGGGTCGCCACCGAACTCTCCCACTGGCCACGCCCGGACGCGCCGCTGGTCGCCGGGGTCAGCTCGTTCGGCGTGGGCGGAGCGAACTGCCACGTCGTCCTCGCCGAGCCGCCGCCGCAACCCGCGGCCCACGAGCGAGGGGCGCCGCGCCGTACGGCTCGGGAGGAGGTCGCTATCGGTGCGGGGCCGGCCCGGGACGGCGATGACGCCGGCTCCGGCGGGAGCGGCCCGGGGGTCGTCCCTCTCGTTCTGTCGGCTCGCGACCCGGCCGCGCTGCGCGAGCAGGCCGCCCGGCTGAGCGGCTCGGCCGCCCTCGACGAGAACCCGTCCGACGTCGCGCTGTCGCTGGCCACCGGCCGCACCGCGTTCGAACACCGGGCGGTCGTGGTGGGCACGGAGCACCAGGACCTGCGGAAACGGCTGCGCGCGTTCGGCGCGGGCGACCTGGCGTCCGGGGCGGTGCAGGGCAGGGCGCGCGACCTCGGTGGCACCGTGCTCGTCTTTCCGGGCCAGGGCAGCCAGTGGGCGGGCATGGGCCGGGATCTGGCCGACGCCTCTCCCGTCTTCGCCCGGCACCTGGCCGAGGCCGCCGAGGCCCTGCGTCCCCACGTGGACTGGTCGCCCCGGGACGTGCTGTGGAATCTGCCGGGCGCGGAGTCGTTCGAGCGGGTGGACGTCGTGCAGCCCGCGTTGTTCGCCGTCATGGTGGCGCTGGCCCGGCTGTGGGAGCACTTCGGCGTCCGTCCCGACGCGGTCATCGGCCACTCCCAGGGTGAGATCGCCGCCGCGCACGTCGCGGGCGCCCTGTCGCTGGAGGACGCCGCCGCGATCGTGGTCCTCCGCAGCCAGGCGCTCGCCGCGATATCGGGTCGTGGCGGGATGGCCTCGGTCCCGCTGCCGCGTCCCGTGGTCGAGGCGCGGGTGGCCGAATGGGCGGGGCGGCTGGAGATCGGCGCCGTCAACGGCCCCTCGGTCACCGTCGTCTCCGGAGACGCGGACGCGCTGGACGAGCTGATCGCCCGGTACGAGGCCGAGGGCGTCGCGGTGCGGCGGGTGCGGATCGACTACGCCTCGCACTCGGCGCACGCGGAAGCCGTACGGGACCGCCTGCTGGCCTGCCTGCCGGGGCACCGGGCCCGGCCGAGCGGCGTGGCCTTCTACTCCGGGCTGACCGGCGGGCGGCTCGACACCGCGGAGCTGGACGCGGACTACTGGTATCGCAACCTGCGCCACACCGTGCGGTTCGACGAGGCGGTCGAGGCCGCGCTGCGTGACGGCCACACCGTGTTCGTGGAGGCCAGCCCGCACCCGATCCTGGTTCCGGGGGTCCGGGAGATCTTGGACGCCACCGCCGCCGTGCCGGACCTCGCAGGTGTAATCACCGGCACGCTGCGCCGCGACAGGGGGGACCTGGGCGAGTTCCTCCGGGCGCTCGGCACGCTCCACGTCAACGGCGCGCACGTCGACTGGAGCCGTGCCGTACGGCCCGGCGCGCGGCGCGTCCCGCTGCCCACCTATCCCTTCCAGCGCCGCCGGCACTGGATCGACACCGTCGCCGCCCCAGCGGAGCCGAGCGAGCGACAGAACGAGCCTGCGCCGGCACAGCGCAGGCAAGAGACACAGCGCAGGCAAGAGACACAGAGCGAGCGTGAGACACCCCGCGAGCCGAAGGTCGCGAGGAGCGAGCAGGCGTCGCTCGATCTCGTCCTGTCCGCCACGGCGGCCGTCCTGGGGCACGCGGACGCACGGAGCGTCGCACCGGACCTTTCCTTCAAGGACCTGGGGCTCGACTCACTGGGCGTGGTGGAGTTACGGGACGCCCTGGCCACGGCCACCGCCCTGACGGTTTCCGCGACCGTCACCTTCGAGCACCCCTCGCCCCTCGCGCTGGCCCGCCACCTGCTCGCCCTGTCCGAGGGCGGCGCGACCGCTCCCTCGACGCCTCCCACACCGGCGTCCGGGGAGCGGACGGCCGATGAGCCGATCGCGGTGGTCGCCATGGCCGGGCGGTACCCCGGAGCCGACAGCCCGGAGAGACTCTGGGAACTCGTCCTCGACGGCGCCGACGCCGTCACCGCCTTCCCCGCCAACCGGGGCTGGGACGTGGAGGCGCTGCACGACCCCGCCGCGACGCGGCCGGGCTCGTCCGTGACCGGTGAGGGCGGCTTCCTGCACGACGCCGACCGCTTCGACGCGGAGTTCTTCGGCATCAGTCCCCGCGAGGCGGTGGCCATGGACCCCCAGCAGCGTCTCCTGCTGGAGGTGGCGTGGGAGGCCTTCGAACGGGCCGGCGTCGTGCCTCGGTCGCTTGCCGGGACCCGCACCGGCGTGTTCGTCGGCACGATGCCCCAGGACTACGGCCCCCGGTTGCACGAGACGGCCGAGGGATCCGAGGGCTACGCTCTCACGGGCACGGCGGCCAGCGTCGCCTCCGGGCGAATCGCCTACACCTTCGGGCTCGAAGGGCCTGCCCTGACGGTGGACACGGCCTGCTCGTCGTCGCTGGTCGCGCTGCATCTCGCCGTACGGTCGCTGCGGTCGGGCGAGTCCGACCTGGCCCTGGCGGGCGGGGTGACGGTGATGTCGTCACCCGGCATGTTCACCGAGTTCTCCCGGCAGGGCGGGCTCGCGCCGGACGGGCGGTGCAAGGCGTTCTCCGCCGCCGCGGACGGCACCGGCTGGGCCGAGGGCGTGGGCCTGCTGCTGGTCGAACGCCTGTCCGACGCACGCAGGAACGGCCACCGGGTGCTGGCCGTCATCCGCGGCACCGCCGTCAACCAAGACGGCGCCTCCAACGGCCTCACCGCGCCCAACGGGTTGTCGCAGCAGCGGGTGATCCGTCAGGCCCTGGAGGACGCCGGACTCAGTCCTTCGGATGTGGACGCGCTCGAGGCGCACGGCACGGGCACGAGGCTCGGCGACCCCGTCGAGGCGCAGGCGCTGCTGGCGACCTACGGCCAGGACCGGCCCGCCGACCGGCCGCTGTGGCTCGGCTCGCTGAAATCGAACATCGGTCACGCACAGGCCGCGGCGGGCGTCGCCGGCCTCATGAAGATGGTGCTGGCCATGCGGCACGGCGTGTTGCCGAAGACGCTGCACGCCGACGAGGCGTCGCCGTACGTCGACTGGTCGGCGGGCCTGTCGCTGCTGACCGAGCCCGTGCCCTGGCCGGAGAGCGGCCGCCCGAGACGTGCGGGCGTGTCGTCGTTCGGGATCAGCGGCACCAACGCCCACGTCATCATCGAACAGGCACCCGACCAGGACGACACCCCGCAGGCATCTCAGGCCATCTCGCGGGGCGGTCCGTCGAAAGCGTCCGCTGCCCAGGACAGCGGAAACTCCGCCACCGCCGTGTCAGACGGTCGTCGGGAGGTGCCGGGCACACGGGCCTCGGCTCCAGTGGTGCCATGGGTGATCTCGGCCCGCTCCCGGGAGGCGCTGCACGCCCAAGCCTCCCGGCTGGCCGACCACCTGGACCGGCACCCCGAACTCGACCCCATCGACGTCGGCTACTCCCTGACCACCACCCGCACCCACTTCGATCACCGCGCCGTCGTCACCGGCACCAACCGACAGGAGTTACTGGACCGCACCCGCGCACTCGCCGACGGCACACCCGGCAGCGGGATCGTGACCGGGGTCACCCGCCCGGGTGGAGTCGCGTTCCTCTTCACCGGACAAGGCAGCCAGCGCGCCGGCATGGGACGCGACCTGTACACGGCCTACCCCGCCTTCGCCACCGCCTTCGACCAAGCCATCGACCTGCTGGACCAGCACCTGACCGGGCACACGCCGGTCCCGCTGCGCGAGGTACTGCTCGGCGAAGCCGACCCGGCCCTACTCGATCAAACGCTCTACACCCAGCCCGCCCTGTTCGCCCTGCAAACCGCCCTCACCCACCTGCTGGCCAGCTGGGGCATCACCCCCACCGCCGTGGCCGGCCACTCCATCGGCGCCATCGCCGCCGCCTGCACCGCCGGCATCCTCACCCTCGAAGACGCCGCCGCCCTCGTCGCCACCCGCGCCCGCCTCATGCACACCCTCCCCCCCGGCGGCGCCATGACCGCCATCAACGCAGCAGAAGCCGCGGTCACACCCGAGCTGGCCCGCTACCAGGGCAGGGTCACCCTCGCCGCCGTCAACACCCCCACCTCCACCGTCATCTCCGGCGACCACCACGCCGTCAGCCAACTCACCGAACACTTCCGCCAACAGGGCTACAAGGCCCGGCCCCTGACCGTCAGCCACGCCTTCCACTCGGCCCACATGGACCCCATCCTGGAAGAGTTCGAACGGGCGATCAGTGGCCTGACCTACGCATCCCCCGCCATCGACTACGTCTCCGACCTGACCGGGCAACCCGTGAGCTCGGGGATCGACGCCGCCTACTGGGCCCGCCACCTGCGCAACCCCGTCCGCTTCGCCGACGCCGCCACCACCCTGCACGAGAAGGGCATCACCACCTTCATCGAGATCGGCCCCGACGGCATCCTCAGCGGGCTGATCCGCGAGACCCTGGACGGGCAGGAGGACCTGGTCGCCGTCCCCGTGCTGCGCCGCGGCCGGCCCGAACCCCACACCGCCGTCACCGCCGCCGCCCACGCCCACACCCACGGCACCCCCGTCGACTGGACCGCCCTCCACGACCAGGCCACCACCGTGGACCTGCCCACCTACGCCTTCCAGCGGCGCAGGCACTGGGTCAGCCCACCGAAGTCCGGCCAGGCCGGGCCGTACGACGACGGAAAGGCGCGTTTCTGGGACATCGTCAGCCGCGGCGACCTCGACGCTCTGGTCGGCACCCTGGGTGCGGAAGCCGAGCGCGTACGGCGGTCGCTCGGGGAGGCCCTGCCGGTCCTGGCCTCGTGGCATGCCGCCCGGGATGCGCGGACCACGCTCGACTCGTGGCGCTACCGCGTCGCCTGGCGGCCGGTGGAGGAGCCCGCGTTCCGGTCCGGGGGCCGCTGGCTGCTGGTCCGTACGACATGGGAGACGGCCGCTGCCTGGGCGAAGGCTCTGCAACGCGTGCTGGAGGAGCGCGGCGCCGAGGTGACGGAGGCCGTCGTCGGCGGGACGGCGGACCGGGATGCCCTGGTGGTGTCGCTCGCCCCCGTACAGACCGGCGAACGGTTCACCGGTGTCGTGTCCCTGCTCGGCCTGGACGGCACCCCGTACGAGGGCCAGGACGTCGCGCTGCTGCAGGCGCTGGACGCGGCGGGGATCGACGGCCCGCTCTGGCTCACGACGAGCGGCGCGGTCGCGGCGGCGCCGTCCGACCGGGTTCCGAATCCGGCCGGGGGGCTCGCGTGGGGCCTGGGCGGGGTGACCGCCGCCGAGAGGCCCGAGCGGTGGGCCGGGATCGTGGACCTTCCGCCACTGCACGAGTCGCCGCACGGGTCGCCGCCTGATGGGCGGAGCGTCGCGTACGCCGTATCCGCGCTGGCCGGACGGCACGGCGAGTCGGAACTCGCGGTGCGCGCCTCGGGACTTCTCGCGCGCAGGCTGGTGCCCGCGCCGAGCCGGGAGGCGGCGCCCGCGGAGTGGGCGCCGGCGGGGACCGTGCTCATCACGGGCGGCACGGGCGCGCTCGGTGCTCATGTGGCCCGGCGGCTGGCCCGGCGCGGAGTCCCGCACCTGCTGCTGGTCAGCCGACGGGGGCTCGACGCTCCCGGGGCGGAGGATCTGCGCGCCGAGCTCACCGGGTTGGGCGCCCGGGTGACAATCACCGCGTGCGACGTCTCCGACCGGGAGGCCCTCGCCGCCGTGCTCGCCGCCGTGCCGCCGGAGCACCCGCTGACCGCCGTGGTCCACACCGCCGCCATACTGGACGATGGCCTGCTCGGCTCGCTCACACCGGAGCGGCTGGCCGCGGTGCACCGGGTGAAAGCGGGCGGCGCGATCGCCCTGCACGAGCTGACCCTGGAGCTTCCGCTGACGGCGTTCGTGCTGTTCTCGTCGGTCACCGGGCTGATCGGCAACCCGGGCCAGGGCAACTACGCGCCGGGCAACGCCTTCCTGGACGCCCTCGCCGAGCACCGCCGGTCGCTCGGCCTGCCCGCCACCTCCGTCGCCTGGGGGCACTGGGACGGCGAGGGCATCGCCGGCGAGGAGGCCCGGGAGGTACTGCGGCGAAGCGGCTTCCCGTCCATGGCCCCCGATCTCGCAGTGTCGGCGTTGGAAGAGGCGGTGGCCGGCGGAGAGACCCGGCTGGTCGTCGCCCGCGCGGACTGGGCGACGGTCCTCGCCGTACGCCCTCACCCGCTGCTCGCCGAACTGCCCGAGGCCCGCGCGGCGGCGCCCGGCGCTGCGCAGACCTCCGGCGGCGAGCCGGACCTCCCCGCGCGGCTGGCGGGGCTGCCGGAGCCGGAGCGACGGCAGACACTGCGCGCGCTGGTCCGCGCCGAGGTCGCCGACGTGCTCGGGTACGGCTCGGCGGCCGAAGTGGACGACGACCGGGGCTTCCGCGACCAGGGGTTCACCTCGCTGTCGGCCGTCGAACTACGCAACCGCCTCACCCGGCTGACCGGGACGCCGCTGCCGAGCACGCTCGTGTTCGACTATCCAACGCCCTCGGGGCTCGTGGACCACCTGCTCCACATGCTGCTGCCCGATCCCGAGCCGCCCGTCGCCGCCGTGCTCGCAAAGCTCGGTGAGCTGGAGGCGCTGCTCGGCGAGACGGTCTCCCCGTCCGACCGGGAGGCCGCGGTGAACCGGCTGCGGCGCCTGACGGAGATTCTCGGCGACGACTCGCCCGACGAGCGTCCCACGGCGACCGCCGACCTGTCCTCGGCCTCCGACGACGAGCTCATCGAGTTCATCAGCAACGAGCTCGGCATCTCCTGACCTGTTCCCTCTGCCCCACTCCGTGCCCATGGAAGGCGAGCCTGTGAGCGACGACCAGATCCGGCGTCTCCTCCGACGCGTGACGGAGGAACTGCACAAGACGCGCGAAGAACTGCGAGACGTCCGGGACGAGCAACGGGAGCCGATCGCGATCGTGGGGATGGGCTGCCGTCTGCCCGGCGGGGTGAGCTCCCCCGAGGACCTGTGGGACCTGGTCGCCGAGGGCCGCGACGCCGTCACCGAGTTCCCCGCCGACCGCGGCTGGGACCTGGACGCCCTGTACGACCCCGACCCCGACCACCCCGGCACCTCCTACACCCGCCGCGGCGGCTTCCTCGACGATGTCGCCGGATTCGACGCCGACTTCTTCGGCATCTCCCGCCGCGAAGCCCTCGCCAGCGACCCCCAGCAACGCCTCCTGCTCGAAGTCGCCTGGGAAACCTTCGAACGCGCCGGCATCGACCCCGCCACCCTCAAAGGCAGCCGTACGGGGGTCTTCACCGGGACCAACGGTCAGGACTACGCGAAGTCATCGGGCCCCGCGCCGGAGGAGGTCGAGGGTTACCTGATCACGGGCACCGCGGCCAGCGTGCTGTCGGGTCGGATCGCCTACACCTTCGGGTTCGAGGGCCCGGCGGTGACCGTGGACACCGCCTGCTCGTCGTCGCTGGTCGCGCTGCACCTGGCCGTACGGTCGCTACGGTCGGGTGAGTCGGACCTGGCCATCGCCGGTGGAGTCACGCTCATGACGTCGCCGAGCACGTTCGTCGAGTTCTCGCGGCAGCGGGGGCTCGCGCCGGACGGGCGGTGCAAGGCCTTCTCGTCGTCGGCGGACGGCACCGGCTGGGCCGAAGGTGTGGGCCTGCTGCTGGTCGAACGCCTGTCCGACGCACGCAGGAACGGCCACCGGGTGCTGGCCGTCATCCGCGGCACCGCCGTCAACCAAGACGGCGCCTCCAACGGCCTGACCGCACCCAACGGCCCCTCACAACAACGCGTCATCACCCACGCCCTCGACAACGCCGGACTCACCCCTGCAGACGTGGACGCCGTCGAAGCCCACGGCACCGGCACCACCCTCGGCGACCCCATCGAAGCCCAAGCCCTCCTGGCCACCTACGGACAAAACCGCCCCACCGACCACCCGCTATGGCTCGGCTCGCTGAAGTCCAACATCGGCCACGCCCAAGCCGCCGCCGGCGTCGCCGGCGTCATCAAAACCGTCCAAGCCATCCGCAACAACGTGCTCCCGCAAACCCTCCACATCGACCAGCCCACCCCCCACGTCGACTGGACCACCGGCACCATCCAACTCCTCACCCACCAACGCCCCTGGCCCGACCACGGCCACCCCCGCCGCGCCGCCGTCTCCGCCTTCGGCGTCAGCGGCACCAACGCCCACGTCATCATCGAACAAGCACCAGAGTCCACTGAGCACGAATCGCACAAGCGCCGGCCGCTGCCGGTGGTGCCGTGGGTGATCTCGGCCCGCTCCCGGGAGGCGCTGCACGCCCAAGCCTCCCGGCTGGCCGACCACCTGGACCGGCACCCCGAACTCGACCCCATCGACGTCGGCTACTCCCTGACCACCACCCGCACCCACTTCGATCACCGCGCCGTCGTCACCGGCACCAACCGACAGGAGTTACTGGACCGCACCCGCGCACTCGCCGACGGCACACCCGGCAGCGGGATCGTGACCGGGGTCACCCGCCCCGGTGGAGTCGCGTTCCTCTTCACCGGACAAGGCAGCCAGCGCGCCGGCATGGGACGCGACCTGTACACGGCCTACCCCGCCTTCGCCACCGCCTTCGACCAAGCCATCGACCTGCTGGACCAGCACCTGACCGGGCACACGCCGGTCCCGCTGCGCGAGGTACTGCTCGGCGAAGCCGACCCGGCCCTACTCGATCAAACGCTCTACACCCAGCCCGCCCTGTTCGCCCTGCAAACCGCCCTCACCCACCTGCTGGCCAGCTGGGGCATCACCCCCACCGCCGTGGCCGGCCACTCCATCGGCGCCATCGCCGCCGCCTGCACCGCCGGCATCCTCACCCTCGAAGACGCCGCCGCCCTCGTCGCCACCCGCGCCCGCCTCATGCACACCCTCCCCCCCGGCGGCGCCATGACCGCCATCAACGCAGCAGAAGCCGCGGTCACACCCGAACTGGCCCGCTACCAGGGCAGGGTCACCCTCGCCGCCGTCAACACCCCCACCTCCACCGTCATCTCCGGCGACCACCACGCCGTCAACCAACTCACCGAACACTTCCGCCAACAGGGCTACAAGGCCCGGCCCCTGACCGTCAGCCACGCCTTCCACTCGGCCCACATGGACCCCATCCTGGAAGAGTTCGAACACGCCGTCGCCGGGCTGTCCCTCACCCCGCCCACCGGGCCGACCATCCCCTTCGTCTCCGACATCACCGGCCATACCGCCACCCCCACCGACCTCACCGACCCCTCCTACTGGGCCCGCCACCTGCGCAACCCCGTCCGCTTCGCCGACGTCGTACGGCGACTGCACGAGGGCCGGGAGCCGGGCGAGGAAGTGCGGACGTTCCTGGAGATCGGGCCCGACGGCATCCTCAGCGGGCTGATCCGCGAGACCCTGGACGGGCAGGAGGACCTGGTCGCCGTCCCCGTGCTGCGCCGCGGCCGGCCCGAACCCCACACCGCCGTCACCGCCGCCGCCCACGCCCACACCCACGCCACCCCCGTCGACTGGACCGCCCTCCACGACCAGGCCACCACCGTGGATCTGCCCACCTACGCCTTCCAGCACGAACACCTCTGGCTCAGCCCACCGGCCACACAGACCGACCCCGCAGGCCTGGGCCTGACCACCACGCCACACCCCCTGCTCGGCGCCGCCCTCACCCTCGCCCACGGCCACACCACCGTCTACACCGGCACTCTGTCCCTGGCCACCCACCCCTGGCTCGCCGACCACACCGTCTTCGACACCCCCGTCCTCCCCGGCACCGCCTACCTCGACCTCGCCCTCCACGCCGCCGACCACACCGGCCACACCACCATCGACGAACTCCTCCTCCACGCCCCACTCGTCCTGCCGGAGAACGGCGGCGTGCAGGTGCAGATCATCGTCACCGGCTCCGACCGGCCCACCGTGGAGATCTACTCCCGGCCGGACGGCGACACCGGAGACTGGACCCGGCACGCCACCGCCGTACTGGTCAAGCACGACACCGGATCCGGATTCGACCTCACGGCCTGGCCTCCTGCGAATGCAACACGGCTGGCTCTCGACGCCGCGTACGACCGCCTGCACGAGGCGGGGCTGCGCTACGGCCCTGCGTTCCGGGGACTACGCGCCGCCTGGCGGCGCGGCGACGAACTGTTCGCCGAGGTCGCCCTCCCCGAGGACGAACGGGCCGGCGCTGTGGACTTCGGCGTGCACCCCGCGCTGCTCGACGCGGCACTGCACGGAGCCGCGCTGCACTGGCTGGATGGCACGCCGAACGGCCACAGCAACCTGCCGTTCGCCTGGAGCGGCGTGCGGCTGCACGCCATCGCCGCCACCGAGCTACGGGTACGCGTCCGGCTGGGCGACGCCGGATCGCTGTCGCTCCAGGCCGCCGACCCCACCGGTGCGCCGGTCGTCTCGATCGACCAGCTGCGGGTGCGTCCCGTGGCGGCCGACCAGCTGAACGCCGGAGCGGCGAAACATGACGGGCTCTACCGGGTGGAGTGGTCACCGCTCGATCTCGTGCCGGCGGCGCGCGAGGCGTGGGCGGTGCTCGGCGACCGCACGCTCCACGACCAACTGCGCCGGACCGTCACCGCCACGTACTACCAGGACCTGACCGCCCTCACCGACGCCATCAGCGCCGCCGAACCCGTTCCGGACGTGGTCGTGCTGCCCGTCACCGCGCCGACCGGGAAGGATCCGGTGCAGGCCGCGCACGCGGTGCTCGAACACACCCTGCACACCCTGCAGACCTACCTGGCCGACGACCACCTCGCCGACACCCGCCTGCTGGTGCTCACCCATCAGGCCGTCGCGGTCACCGGCGACGAGCCCATCGACCTGCCCACCGCCCCCGTCTGGGGCCTGATCCGCTCCGCCCAGACCGAACACCCCGGCCGCATCCACCTCACCGACCACGACAACCACCCCCACTCCCTCACCGCCCTACCCCAAGCCGCCACCACCGCCCACCACCACGACGAACCCCACACCGCACTGCGCACCGGCACCCCGCACACCCCACGCCTGACCACACACACTCACGACAACGGCGCCCCCCACACCTGGAACCCCGACGGCACCGTCCTGATCACCGGCGGCCTCACCGGCATCGGCGCCCTCCTCGCCCACCACCTCGCCACCACACACCACATCCGCCACCTCCACCTCGTCGGACGACGCGGCCACCACACCCCCGGCGCCGACACCCTCATCCACGACCTCACGACCGCCGGAGCCCACGTCACCATCACCGCCGCCGACATCACCGACCCCCACGCCGTCGAAAATCTCATCGGCTCGATACCCGACGACCACCCCCTCACCGCCGTCATCCACGCCGCCGGCATCACCCACGACACCCCCCTCACCACACTCACCCCCAACCACCTCCACCCCGTCCTCGCCCCCAAAATCGACGGCGCCCACCACCTCCACCACCACACCCGCCACCACAACCTCGCCGCCTTCATCCTGTTCTCCTCCATCAGCGGCCTACTCGGCGGCGCCGCCCAAGCCAACTACGCCGCCGCCAACACCTTCCACGACGCCCTCGCCCACCACCGCCACACCACCGGCCTGCCCGCCACCAGCCTCGCCTGGGGACTATGGGCCCACACCAGCACCCTCACCACGAACCTCAGCCAGATCGACCGGAAGCGCCTGGCCAGGCTCGGCCTGCATCCGCTCGCCACCGCGCACGCCCTGGCCCTGTTCGACGCGGTCGTCTTCGGCCCGTCCGGCCGGCCGCCCGTGCTCGTGCCGGCGCGGCTGAACACGGCGACCGAGACGCCCCCGCCTCTGCTGCGCCGCCTGATCTCCCGCCGCCGACCCGCCGTCCGAGCCGCCCAGGCAGCCGGTCAGGACGACGCACTGGCCGCCCGGCTCGCCGGGCTCACTCCCGAGCAGCGCGGTGCGGCCCTGCTCGACCTGGTCCGCACCGAAGCCGCCACCGTCCTCAACCACCCCAACCCCACCGCGATCCCCACCGACCGCCCCCTCATCGAACTCGGCCTCGACTCCCTCACCGCCGTCGAACTCCGCAACCGCCTCACCACCACAACCACCCTCCGCCTCCCCGCCACCCTCACCTTCGACCACCCCACCCCCCACGCCATCGCCGACCTGCTGGACGGCCTGCTCGGAGGCGCCCGTACGGAGACGGCACCCGTACGGGCGGAAACGGCGGCGGCCGGACCCCTGGCGGACGACCCCGTCGTCATCGTCGGCATGGCCTGCCGGCTTCCCGGCGGCATCGAGTCGCCCGAGGCGCTCTGGCGACTCGTGGAGAGCGGCGGCGACGCGGTGTCGGAGTTCCCCGCCGACCGCGGCTGGGACCTCGAAGGGCTCTACGACCCCGATCCCGACCATCCCGGCACCTCCTACACGCGGCACGGCGGGTTCCTGCGGGACGTCGCCGACTTCGACGCCGCCTTCTTCGGCATCTCACCCCGTGAGGCGCTCGCGATGGACCCGCAGCAGCGGCTGCTGCTCGAAGTGGCCTGGGAGGCGTTCGAACGCGCCGGGATCGACCCGCAGCGGCTCAAGGGCAGCCGCACCGGGGTCTTCGCCGGGGTGATGTACCACGACTACGCGCCCCGGCTGCAGGAGATCCCCGGCGACCTGGAGGGATACCTCATCAACGGCAGCGCGGGCAGCATCGCCTCGGGACGCGTCGCGTACACCTTCGGCTTCGAGGGCCCCGCGGTGACGGTGGACACGGCCTGTTCGTCGTCGCTCGTCGCCCTGCACCTGGCCGCCCAGTCGCTGCGTACGGGCGAGTCGGACCTCGCGCTCGCGGGCGGCGTCGCGGTGATGTCGTCTCCCGCCACGTTCGTCGAGTACTCGCGGCAGCGGGCCCTGTCGGCGGACGGGCGGTGCAAGGCGTTCTCCTCCTCCGCGGACGGCACCGGCTGGGGGGAGGGCGTAAGCCTGCTGCTCCTCGAACGGCTGTCGGACGCGCGCAGGAACGGCCACCCGGTGCTCGCGGTCGTCCGCGGCTCGGCCGTCAACCAGGACGGGGCGTCCAACGGTCTCACCGCTCCGAGCGGGCCATCCCAGCAGCGGGTCATCCGGCAGGCGCTCGCCAACGCCGGGCTGGCCGCGTCCGAGGTGGACGCGGTCGAGGCGCACGGCACGGGCACGACGCTCGGCGACCCCATCGAGGCGCAGGCGCTGCTGGCGACCTACGGCCAGGACCGGCCCGCCGACCGGCCGCTGTGGCTCGGCTCGCTGAAATCGAACATCGCGCACACCCAGGCCGCCGCGGGCGGCGCCGGAGTGATCAAGATGATCACAGCGATGCGCGGCGGCGTGCTGCCGAAAACGCTGCACGTCGAGGAGCCGAGCCCGCACGTGGACTGGTCGAGCGGCGCCGTACGCCTGCTCGACGAGGCACGGCCCTGGCCGGAGACCGGCCGTCCGCGGCGGGCGGGAGTGTCGTCGTTCGGGGTCAGCGGCACGAACGCGCACGTGATCCTGGAGCAGCCCCCGGCCGCCGAGGAACTGGGCAGGACGTCGTCCGCACCGCCGCCCGCCGTGCCGTGGGTGCTGTCCGGGCACCTGCCCGAGGCGCTGCGGGGCCAGGCCGTCGGCCTCGCGACATACCTGGAGGGCCGCGCGAACCTCGACCCCGTCGACGTGGCGCACTCTCTCGTCTCGGCCAGGGCTCTGTTTGCCGAGCGCGCCGTGGTGATCGCGCCGGGCCGCGCCGATCTGTCCGCCGGGCTGTCCTCCGGGCTGGCCGCGCTCACCCGCGACGGTGCGCTGCCCGACCACGTCGTACGCGGCACGGCCGACGTGACCGGCAAGGTCGTGTTCGTCTTCCCCGGGCAGGGTGGGCAGTGGCCCGAGATGGCCGCCGGGCTGCTGGAGTCGGCGCCGGTGTTCGCGGAGCGGCTCGCCGAGTGCGGGCGGGCGCTGGCCGAGTTCGTGGACTGGTCGCTGCTCGACGTGGTGCGCGGCGTCCCCGGCGCGCCGGGGCTCGACCGGGTCGACGTGGTCCAACCGGTGCTGTGGGCCGTCATGGTCTCGCTCGCCGAGCTGTGGCAGTCGTACGGCGTGCGTCCCGACGCCGTCGCCGGCCACTCCCAGGGGGAGATCGCCGCGGCGGTGGTGGCGGGGGGGCTGTCGCTCCGCGACGCCGCCCGCGTGGTGGCCCTGCGCAGTCAGGCCATCCGTACCCTGTCGGGTGACGGCGGGATGGCGTCGGTGGCCCTGCCCCTGGAGGAGGCCGAGACCCGGATCGCGGCCTGGGACGGCCGGCTGTCGGTCGGGGTCGTCAACGGGCCGGGCAGCGTGGTCGTGTCCGGCGAGGTGGGCGCCCTGGCCGAGCTGCTGGCCGCACTCGACACCGAAGGGGTGCGCAACCGGCGGATCCCGGTCGACTACGCATCGCACTCGGCACAGGTGGAGCTGATCAAGGACGAGCTCGTCAAGGCGCTGTCCCCCATCGCTCCCCGGAACCTGACCGTGCCGATGCTGTCGACCGTCACCGGCGGCTGGGTCGGCCCGGAGGAGCTCGACGCGGAGTACTGGTACGCCAACCTGCGCCGGCCGGTGCGGTTCGAGACCGCCACCCGGGCTCTGGCGGCCAGCGGTCACAGCACGTTCATCGAGGTCAGCCCGCACCCGGTGCTCACGTCGAGCATCGAGGACACCCTCGACGCCGCGGACGTCGCACCGGCGCTGGTCACCGGTACGCTCAGGCGCGAGCAGGGCGGGCCGGAACGGTTCCTCGTCTCCCTCGCCGAGGCGTTCGTGCGCGGTGTGCCGGTCGACTGGAGCGTCGCCCTCGCCGGGTCGGAACCGCGCCGCGCCGACCTGCCCACCTACGCCTTCCAGCGCACCCGCTACTGGCTCGACGCCTCCCGTACGTCCGGGGTGGGCGGCTCTGTGGAGGACGCCGCCCCCGGTGCGCCCGCACCGACGCCCGCGCGGCGGTTCGCCGGACTCGACCCGGCACAGCGCCGCGAGGCCGTGCTCGACCTGGTCCGTACGGAGGTCGCCGCTGTGCTGCGGCACTCCGACGGCGAGGCGGTCGCGCCGGCCAGGGCGTTCAAGGAGCTGGGTCTCGACTCGCTGACCGCCGTGGACCTGCGCAACCGGCTCCGGGCGGCGACCGGGCTGCCCCTGCCGACCACATTGATCTTCGACTACCCGTCGCCCACCGCCGTGACCGAGCACATCCTTTCGGCTCTGAGTGACGCGGACGCGAACGACGCGGACGGCGACGGCGAACCCACGGCCGATCCGCTGACCGCGCTGCGGCGGCTGGAGGCGAGCCTGCTCGCCGAGCCGGACGGGCGCGGCGAGGTCGTCTCCCGGCTCCGCGTGCTGCTCGCGCGCTTCGACACTCCCGTCGGCGCGGACGACGACCCGGACGCCGAGCTCGATCTCGACGCCGCCACCGACGACGAACTCTTCGACCTCCTGGACAGGGGCTGATTCCTGATGGCGAACGACGAAAAGCTGCGCGAATACCTCAAGCGTTCGATCGCGGAGACCAAGCAGGCGGAGCGGCGGCTACGGCAGATCGAGGGGAAGTCGCGCGAGCCGATCGCGATCGTGGGGATGGGCTGCCGTCTGCCCGGCGGGGTGAGCTCCCCCGAGGACCTGTGGGACCTGGTCGCCGAGGGCCGCGACGCCGTCACCGAGTTCCCCGCCGACCGCGGCTGGGACCTGGACGCCCTGTACGACCCCGACCCCGACCACCCCGGCACCTCCTACACCCGCCGCGGCGGCTTCCTCGACGATGTCGCCGGATTCGACGCCGACTTCTTCGGCATCTCCCGCCGCGAAGCCCTCGCCAGCGACCCCCAGCAACGCCTCCTGCTCGAAGTCGCCTGGGAAACCTTCGAACGCGCCGGCATCGACCCCGCCACCCTCAAAGGCAGCCGTACGGCGGTGTACGCGGGGGTGGCCGACCGCACGTACGGCTCCCGGCTGCCGCAGGTGCCCGACGATCTGGAGGGATATCTGGCCATCGGCAACCTGGGCAGCGTGCTGTCGGGTCGGATCGCCTACACCTTCGGGTTCGAGGGCCCGGCGGTGACCGTGGACACCGCCTGCTCGTCGTCGCTGGTCGCGCTGCATCTCGCCGTCCAGGCGCTGCGTACGGGCGAATGCGACCTCGCGCTCGCGGGCGGCGTCACGGTGATGGCGAGCCCCATCGGGTTCACCGAGTTTTCGCGGCAGCGGGGGCTCGCGCCGGACGGGCGGTGCAAGGCCTTCTCGTCGTCGGCGGACGGCACCGGCTGGGCCGAAGGTGTGGGCCTGCTGCTGGTCGAACGCCTGTCCGACGCACGCAGGAACGGCCACCGGGTGCTGGCCGTCATCCGCGGCACCGCCGTCAACCAAGACGGCGCCTCCAACGGCCTGACCGCACCCAACGGCCCCTCACAACAACGCGTCATCACCCACGCCCTCGACAACGCCGGACTCACCCCTGCAGACGTGGACGCCGTCGAAGCCCACGGCACCGGCACCACCCTCGGCGACCCCATCGAAGCCCAAGCCCTCCTGGCCACCTACGGACAAAACCGCCCCACCGACCACCCGCTATGGCTCGGCTCGCTGAAGTCCAACATCGGCCACGCCCAAGCCGCCGCCGGCGTCGCCGGCGTCATCAAAACCGTCCAAGCCATCCGCAACAACGTGCTCCCGCAAACCCTCCACATCGACCAGCCCACCCCCCACGTCGACTGGACCACCGGCACCATCCAACTCCTCACCCACCAACGCCCCTGGCCCGACCACGGCCACCCCCGCCGCGCCGCCGTCTCCGCCTTCGGCGTCAGCGGCACCAACGCCCACGTCATCATCGAACAAGCACCCGACCAAGACGACACCACACCAGAACCCCACACATCCCGTACCCCACAGGCATCGCTCGCCGTGACCCCGGGCGCGGAGCGTGCGGTGCCGGTGGTGCCGTGGGTGATCTCGGCCCGCTCCCGGGAGGCGCTGCACGCCCAAGCCTCCCGGCTGGCCGACCACCTGGACCGGCACCCCGAACTCGACCCCATCGACGTCGGCTACTCCCTGACCACCACCCGCACCCACTTCGATCACCGCGCCGTCGTCACCGGCACCAACCGACAGGAGTTACTGGACCGCACCCGCGCACTCGCCGACGGCACACCCGGCAGCGGGATCGTGACCGGGGTCACCCGCCCCGGTGGAGTCGCGTTCCTCTTCACCGGACAAGGCAGCCAGCGCGCCGGCATGGGACGCGACCTGTACACGGCCTACCCCGCCTTCGCCACCGCCTTCGACCAAGCCATCGACCTGCTGGACCAGCACCTGACCGGGCACACGCCGGTCCCGCTGCGCGAGGTACTGCTCGGCGAAGCCGACCCAGCCCTACTCGATCAAACGCTCTACACCCAGCCCGCCCTGTTCGCCCTGCAAACCGCCCTCACCCACCTGCTGGCCAGCTGGGGCATCACCCCCACCGCCGTGGCCGGCCACTCCATCGGCGCCATCGCCGCCGCCTGCACCGCCGGCATCCTCACCCTCGAAGACGCCGCCGCCCTCGTCGCCACCCGCGCCCGCCTCATGCACACCCTCCCCCCCGGCGGCGCCATGACCGCCATCAACGCAGCAGAAGCCGCGGTCACACCCGAACTGGCCCGCTACCAGGGCAGAGTCACCCTCGCCGCCGTCAACACCCCCACCTCCACCGTCATCTCCGGCGACCACCACACCGTCAACCAACTCACCGAACACTTCCGCCAACAGGGCTACAAGGCCCGGCCCCTGACCGTCAGCCACGCATTCCACTCCCCCCACATCGACCCCATCCTGGAAGAGTTCGAACGGGCGATCAGTGGCCTGACCTACGCATCCCCCGCCATCGACTACGTCTCCGACCTGACCGGGCAACCCGTGAGCTCGGGGATCGACGCCGCCTACTGGGCCCGCCACCTGCGCAACCCCGTCCGCTTCGCCGACGCCACCACCACCCTGCACGAGAAGGGCATCACCACCTTCATCGAGATCGGCCCCGACGGCATCCTCAGCGGGCTGATCCGCGAGACCCTGGACGGGCAGGAGGACCTGGTCGCCGTCCCCGTGCTGCGCCGCGGCCGGCCCGAACCCCACACCGCCGTCACCGCCGCCGCCCACGCCCACACCCACGCCACCCCCGTCGACTGGACCGCCCTCCACGACCAGGCCACCACCGTGGACCTGCCCACCTACGCCTTCCAGCACGAACACCTCTGGCTCAGCCCACCGGCCACACAGACCGACCCCGCAGGCCTGGGCCTGACCACCACGCCACACCCCCTGCTCGGCGCCGCCCTCACCCTCGCCCACGACCACACCACCGTCTACACCGGCACCCTGTCCCTGGCCACCCACCCCTGGCTCGCCGACCACACCGTCTTCGACACCCCCGTCCTCCCCGGCACCGCCTACCTCGACCTCGCCCTCCACGCCGCCGACCACACCGGCCACACCACCATCGACGAACTCCTCCTCCACGCCCCACTCGTCCTGCAGCCCGGCCGTACGGTCCGAGTCCAAATGATCGTGAACGGCGCGGACGCCGACGGGGAGGCGACGCTCGACGTGTACTCCCGCCCCGAGGGAGAGCACGGCGCGTGGACCCGCCACGCCACCGCTGTGCTGGTCAAGGACGCCCCCCAGCCCGAATTCGACCTCACCGCATGGCCTCCGGCGGACACGACCCCCGTAGACGTGGAAAGCGTCTACGAGGCCCTGACCGAGGCGGGGCTGCGGTACGGCCCTGCGTTCCGGGGACTACGCGCCGCCTGGCGGCGCGGCGACGAACTGTTCGCCGAGGTCGCCCTCCCCGAGAAGCAACGGGCCGGCGCTGTGGACTTCGGCGTGCACCCCGCGCTGCTCGACGCGGCCGTCCACCTGCCCGCCTGGGCGGGGCTGGCCGAGGTGCCGGAAGGACAGAACCGGTTGCCGTTCGCCTGGAGCGGCGTGCGGCTGCACGCCATCGCCGCCACCGACCTACGGGTACGCGTCAGGCTGGGCGACGCCGGATCGCTGTCGCTCCAGGCCGCCGACCCCACCGGCACACCGGTCGCCTCGATCGACACCCTGACTGCCAGGCTGGTCTCCGCCGAGCAGCTCGACGTCTCCGGATCGGCTCCCGAGAACAGCCTGTTCCGGGTGGAGTGGTCACCGCTCGATCTCGTGCCGGCGGCGCGCGAGGCGTGGGCGGTGCTCGGCGACCGCACGCTCCACGACCAACTGCGCCGGACCGTCACCGCCACGTACTACCAGGACCTGACCGCCCTCACCGACGCCATCAGCGCCGCCGAACCCGTTCCGGACGTGGTCGTGCTGCCCGTCACCGCGCCGACCGGGAAGGATCCGGTGCAGGCCGCGCACGCGGTGCTCGAACACACCCTGCACACCCTGCAGACCTACCTGGCCGACGACCACCTCGCCGACACCCGCCTGCTGGTGCTCACCCATCAGGCCGTCGCGGTCACCGGCGACGAGCCCATCGACCTGCCCACCGCCCCCGTCTGGGGCCTGATCCGCTCCGCCCAGACCGAACACCCCGGCCGCATCCACCTCACCGACCACGACAACCACCCCCACTCCCTCACCGCCCTACCCCAAGCCGCCACCACCGCCCACCACCACGACGAACCCCACACCGCACTGCGCACCGGCACCCCGCACACCCCACGCCTGACCACACACACTCACGACAACGGCGCCCCCCACACCTGGAACCCCGACGGCACCGTCCTGATCACCGGCGGCCTCACCGGCATCGGCGCCCTCCTCGCCCACCACCTCGCCACCACACACCACATCCGCCACCTCCACCTCGTCGGACGACGCGGCCACCACACCCCCGGCGCCGACACCCTCATCCACGACCTCACGACCGCCGGAGCCCACGTCACCATCACCGCCGCCGACATCACCGACCCCCACGCCGTCGAAAATCTCATCGGCTCGATACCCGACGACCACCCCCTCACCGCCGTCATCCACGCCGCCGGCATCACCCACGACACCCCCCTCACCACACTCACCCCCAACCACCTCCACCCCGTCCTCGCCCCCAAAATCGACGGCGCCCAGCACCTCCACCACCACACCCGCCACCACAACCTCGCCGCCTTCATCCTGTTCTCCTCCATCAGCGGCCTACTCGGCGGCGCCGCCCAAGCCAACTACGCCGCCGCCAACACCTTCCACGACGCCCTCGCCCACCACCGCCACACCACCGGCCTGCCCGCCACCAGCCTCGCCTGGGGACTATGGGCCCACACCAGCACCCTCACCACGAACCTGACCTCGGTGGACCACGCGCGGATCAAGCGGACCGGGCTCAGCCCGCTCAGCGTCGCGCACGCTCTCGCCCTGTTCGACGCCGTCGCTTTCCGCGACCAAGGCCTGCCCCTGGTCGTCCCGACCGCCCTCACGGCCACGGCCGATGCCCCGCCACCGCTGCTGCGCGGGCTCGTACGGCACGCCCGCCCCGCCGTACGCGGCGCGGCGGCCGGGGGACCATCCCTCGCCGCCCGGCTGAACGGGCTCGCGCCGGACCAGCGGACCGAGGCTCTGCTCGACCTGGTCCGCACCGAAGCCGCCACCGTCCTCAACCACCCCAACCCCACCGCCATCCCCACCGACCGCCCCCTCATCGAACTCGGCCTCGACTCCCTCACCGCCGTCGAACTCCGCAACCGCCTCACCACCACAACCACCCTCCGCCTCCCCGCCACCCTCACCTTCGACCACCCCACCCCCCACGCCATCGCGGCGTACCTCGACCGGGAGCTGCCAGGCTCGGCGAGCGGCCCGGCCGGACCGGCCCGCCGTACGGACGCGGGGGCCGGCGGGGGTCTGGCCGCCCTGCACCGGCGGATGCACGAGACGGGCAAGCACGACGAGGCGGCACAGCTGCTCGTGGCGGCGTCGCACGCGCGGAGCAACTTCGGCGCGCCGGACCGGGACGGGTACGCGCTGCCGCCGGTGAGGCTGGCGACGGGACCGGGCCGGGTCTCCGTGGTCTGCTTCCCCGCGCTCAGCGCGATCTCCGGGCCGCACGAGTACTCCCGGTTCGGCCAGGCGTTCCGCGACGACCGGAACGTGTACGTGGTGCCGTCACCGGGGTTCACCGACGGGGAGGACGACGCGCTGCCCGACTCGCTGGAGACGCTGATCCAAATGAACGTCGAGGGCCTGCGCGAGTGCGTGGGCGACGAGCCGTTCCTCGTCGTGGGCCGGTCCATGGGCGGCTGCGTGGCGCACGCCGTCACGGTGGCCCTGGAGGAGCAGGGCCTGCGGCCGGCCGGGCTGGCGCTGATCGACAGCTACCCGATCGAAGCCTCCGCCCAGGACGGCATGGACTGGTGGCAGGGCGCGATGATCGGCGGCATGCTCGAACGCATCGACCGGTTCGACATGACGCTCCACGACACCAGGCTGACGACGATGGGCGTCTACAACCGGTTGTTCATCGGCTGGCAGCCGAAGCCGGTGGACACCCCGATCCTGCTGCTGCGTGCCGTCGAGCCGCTGCGCGGCACCACGGTCGAGCCGGACGACCCGACCCGCTGGCAGGCGTACTGGCCGGTGCCGCACGATGCCGTGGACATCCCCGGCGACCACTTCACCACGCTGGAGGAGCACGCGGGCACGACGGCGGAGGCGATCCGCGCCTGGATCGGCACGCTTCGCCGGGAAGAGCCCGAAGAGCCCGAAGAGCCCGAGGAGCCCGCAGCGTGACACGGCCGTCGGCCGTCGCACCGGCGCGGCGGCGGGCATCAGGCGGGCGGTCGCGGAGCTGTTCGCCGAGCGCGGCTACGGCAGTGGTCGCCGGAGCCGTGCCGCCGCGCCGGAGCTGCGCTCCCGGGGCGGCGGCACGAACGTGCTGACCGCGTCGGTGTCGGGGCCGGTGGCGGAGCTGACCAGGCGCATCCCGATGGGCCGCCGGGTGCGGGCGCCTGATGCCGGATTCAGGTGAGAGCAGAGGCCAGGGTTCGCCACTGGCTCAGGGAAGGGCGCGAGAATCGGCGTGGAGGGCCTGGATGCAGACGTGATCGGCGCCCGCGTCGAAGTGCTCCCGCACGCGGCGTGTGATGGCGTCGGCGTCGCCGTAGGCGACCAGAGCGTCCACCAGTCGTTCGCTGGCGCCGCCGGCGAAATCGTCCTCGGTGAAGCCGAGGCGCAGCCAGTTGATCGGGGCGCGTTCCGCGCGGCCCGCGGGGAGAAGGGGAGCGCCCGCGCCCCCCTTCTCGCCGCGTCAGGCGTCGCGCGTCAGGCGGTGAGCTGCTGCACGATGCCCAGACGGTCAGGGAGGACCTCGTATTCGACGATCCGCCCGTCGCGGAACCGGATCGTGCTGATGCTCTGACCGGTGAAGCGGCGGCCGCTCGGCGGGGCACCGAACACCTCGCCGCGCTGGACCCCCTCGATGGTCCAGTAGACGACGACTCGATCACCCTCGGCGACGGTGTCCGTCACGGTAGCGGTCACGCCCTCGACCGCCGAGCGCAACCAGGTGATGTGCTGGACGAACCCGTCACGCCCCAGGTTGCCCCCGGCGGGCCCGGCGGCGTCCGTCGCGTCGTCGGCGATGATCTCCTCGAGGACGTCGAGCCGGCCCTGCGAGACGACCTCCTCGTAGAAGCGTCTGGCCACCGCGCGGTTGATCTCCGTGGTGCTCACGGACGGTCTCCTTCTCTGGTCGGTTCGAGGGTCACCGGCGTACGGCCGGCAGGGGGAGGATTCCGAGGCTCGCGTCGAGGCCGCCGTCGACGACCAGCGCGGTTCCGGTGACGTACGAGGCGGCGGGCGAGGTGAGGAACCAGACGGCCTCGGCCTGCTCGCGGGGCTCGGCGAACCGCTGGAGCGGCACACGGCGCTCGATCTCGGCGGTGAGCACCGGGTCCTGGCGGACGCCGGCGTTGATCCGCGTCCAGGTGAGCCCGGGGGCGAGGGCGTTGACCCGGATGCCGTCGGGCGCGTGGTCGATGGCCGCGGCGCGGACGAGGTTGATCACCGCGCCCTTCGAGGCGTTGTAGGCCCAGTTGCCGGGGTCGGCGCGCAGTCCGGCGACGGAGGCGGTGACGACGATCGCGCCGCCTCCCGCCGCGCGCAGCGCGGGCGCGGCGGCCCTGATGCCCAGGATCGGCCCGCGGAGGTTGACGGCGAGGATGCGGTCGGCGGCCTCCACCGCGCCGGGCGACTCCCAGGGCCGGGTGCCGCCGATGCCGGCATTGAGCACGACCGCGTCGAGCCGGCCGAACTCCCGCTCCGCCAGCGCGACCGCGGCCAGGTTGGTCTCCTCCAGGGACACGTCGCCGGCCAGCGTCACCACACGGTCGAGCGTGGCGAGCTCCTTGAGCGCGTGCTCGTCGTGGTCCACGGCGAGCACGGCGACGCCGCGCTCGGCGTACAGCTCGGCGGTCGCCCGGCCGATGCCCGAGCCCGCGCCCGTCACGAGGACGGCGCGCGGGCCGGGGGTGGGTGAGGTCATGGCAGGCCCTCCAGGTTCATAGCGGGTGAGGCGCGTCCCGCCGTCCGCCCCGCGTCGATCCTCGGGACGGCGGCGAGCAGTTCGGCGGTGTAGGCGGCACGCGGGGCGCGGAAGACGTCCGCGACGTCGCCGGTCTCGACCAGGGCCCCGTCCTTCATCACCGCCACCCGGTCGCAGACCTGTCGGACGACGCCCAGGTCGTGCGAGATGAACAGCAGCGCCACCCCGGCCTCGCGCCGCAGCCGGGCGAGCAGGGCCAGGATCTGCGCCTGGACGGTGACGTCGAGCGCGGAGACCGGTTCGTCGCACACGATCACCTCGGGCCCCGGGGCGAGCGCCCGTGCGATCGCCACCCGCTGACGCTGGCCGCCGCTCAACTGGGCGGGGCGCCGGTCCAGCAGGGCGTCGTCCAGCCCGACCTCGGCGAGCAACCCGGCGACCCTCTCACGCCGCAGGCGGCGCGGTGTCCTTCCCGGCACCGCCTCCCCGACGACCCGCTCGACCGTGAACCGCGGGTCGAACGAGCTGAGCGGGTCCTGGTCGACGAGCTGGATACGGGAGCGACGGGCACGCCGGGCGCGCTCCCGCGGCCCGCTCCACGCCTCTCCGTCGAGCAGCACGGTCCCGGCGTCGGGGACGATCTCGGCCAGCACGATCCGGGCCGTGGTGCTCTTGCCCGACCCCGACTCGCCGACCAGCCCCAGCGCCTCGCCCGCACGCAGGTCGAACGACACGTCGTCCACGGCCGTACGCCACGAGCCGCCCGGGGAGCGGTACCGCTTGGTGATCCCCCGCACCGAGACGACCGCATGGTCCTTCACCCGGGGCGGCGCCGCCGGCCTGTCGAAAGCGGGGGCGGGCCGTTCCCGGCCCGCATGGAAGCAGCGGACCTCCCGGCCCGGCCCGTACGGCACGGGCGGCGGCGGCTCGGCGCGGCAGCGGTCGTCGGCCAGCGCACAGCGCGGCGCGTACGGGCAGCCGTCGGCGGCCGGAGGGCCGGTGCGGACGAGGGGCAGCTCCCGCGCCGGGCCGTCCACGGCGAGCACGGCGGCCAGCAGGTCGGCGGTGTAGGGGTGGGCGGGGGCCTGCAGCAGCGCGTCCGCCGGTCCCCGCTCCACGACGAGCCCCGCGTAGAGGACGGCGACGTGATCGGCGAGCCGGGCCACGACCGCCAGGTCGTGGCTGATGAGCAGCACCGCCGTGCCCGCCCGCGCGCGTTCCCTGAGCAGGTCGAGCACCTGCGCCTGTACGGTGACGTCGAGTGCCGTGGTGGGCTCGTCCGCGACCAGCAGCGACGGCCGGGCGGCGATCGCGGAGGCGATCAGAGCCCGCTGCCGCAGGCCGCCGGACAGCTCGTGCGGATACTGCAGGAACCGCACGTCGGGGTCGGGCACGCCCGCCTCCGCGAGCAGCCCGATCACCTGGTCGTCGAGATCGTCGCGGCCCGCCAGGCCGTGCACCTCCAGCGCCTCCGCCACCTCGTGCCCGACCCGGCGGAGCGGGTCGAGCGAGGTCAGCGCGTCCTGCAGGACGTAGCCGATGCGCCGCCCGCGCAGCCGCCGCCACTCGCGGCCGCTCAGCCGGCGGAGGTCGCGCCCCTCGAAGGACAGCGTCCGCGCCCGCACCCGCGCGCCCGCGCCGGCCAGACCCAGCAGCGTTCGGGCGGTGACGCTCTTGCCCGAGCCCGACTCTCCCACCACCGCGAGGCACTCCCCCGCGCGCAGCGACAGGTCGACGTCGCGTACGGCCCGCACCACGCCGCGCCGGGTGGCGAAGTCCACCGACAGCCCGGCGACCTCCAGCAGGGGTGGCTCGGTCATCCGGCCTCCCGCCCTTCGTAGTGGGCCTGCAGGGCCCGCCCGACGACCGTGGCGGACATGACGGTCAGCGTGATGGCCGCCCCCGGGAAGAGGGCCAGGGTCCAGCTCGCGTCGAGGTAGTCGCGTGCCTGGGCGAGCATCGCCCCCCACTCGGGGGCGGGCGGCTGCGGGCCGAGCCCGAGGAAGCTCAGCGAAGCCCCGGCGATGAGCGCGGTGCCCACGTTGACGGTGGCCAGGATCAGCAGCGGCGCGACGACGTTGGGCGCGATGTGCCGCAGCAGGATCCTCGCCGGCGTCAGCCCCAGGTTGACCGCCGCCCGCACGTACGCCGAGCCGCGGACCACCAGCGCCTGCGCGCGGACGACGCGGGCGAAGCCCGGCGCGAGAGCCACAGTGATGGCCAGGACGGCGTTGCGTGTGCCCGGCCCGAGGACGGCCACGACGAGCAGGGCCATCAGGATGGCCGGGAACGACAGCAGCACGTCGGCCAGCCGCATGGCCGCCTCGCCGGCGAGGCGACCGCCCAGCGCCGCCAGCAGGCCCCAGGCCGAGCCCGCGAGGCCGGCCAGCAGGGTGGAGCCGACGCCGACCAGCAGCGACGGCCGGGCGCCGAAGACCAGCCGGGCGAACACGTCGCGGCCGAGCTGGTCGGTGCCGAGCGGGTGGCCCGCCGTCGGGCCGCGCAGCGCGAGGGCCGGGTTCACCTGGTCCGGGCCGTGGGCGAACATGCCGGGGGCGAGGGCGGCGAGGCAGACGAGCGCGAAGAACGCGGCGGCCAGCGCCACGCCCACCTGCGCGGCCCCCGCCCGCACGCGTGGGAGCGGTACGCCGTACGAGCCCGGGGCGGTCATTCGGCGGCCTCCCGGATGCGAGGGTCGACCATCCCGTAGAGCAGGTCGAGCCCGATGTTGATCAGCGAGAACGTGAGCGCGGAGAGCACGACCACGCCCGTCACGACCGGGAAGTCCCGCCCGCGCACCGCCGCCACCACGACGTGGCCGAGGCCCTGGCGGGCGAAGACGGTCTCCACGACGACGGTCCCGGCGAGAAGCTCGCCGAGCACCCAGCCGGAGAGCGTGAGCACCGGCAGCGCGGCGTGCCGCAGCGCGTGGCGCGCCCGGATGCGGTGCTCGGTGGCGCCCCTCGACCTGGCGGTCAGGGCGAACGGCTGGTCGAGGGCGCGTTCGAGCCCCTCCCTGGTGACCTGGGCCAGCACGCCGGCGATGGGCAGCGCGAGCGCTGCGCACGGAAGCACCAGCGCGGCCGCTCCCTCGTCGCCGAGCACGGGGAACCAGCGCAGGCGGAAGGAGAAGGCGGCCAGCAGCAGGATGCCGATCCAGAAGTTCGGCGTCGAGATCGAGCAGAACTCCAGGAGCCGGGAGATCGCCCGTGCGCGCGGCCTGCCCGCCGTGACCAGGGCCAGCGTGACCGCCAGGCAGAAGCCGAGGACGGCCGCCCCCGCCGCGAGCGCCAGGGTGGGGCCGAGTTGCTCGCCGATCACGCTGCTCACCGGCCGGCCGAGCTGGTAGGAGCCGCCGAGGTCGGCGCGCAGGAGGCGACCGAGGAACAGGACGTACTGCACGCCGACCGGCTCGCGCAGGCCGTACTGGTCGCGGATGGCGTCGAGCACCTCGGGGGTGGCGTTGGCCTGGACCCCACCCGCGATGATCCGGGCGGGGTCGCCCGGCACCAGCCGCATGCCGGCGAAGGCCAGCGTCGCGGCGCCCCACAGCACGAACAGGGTCAGCGCCAGCCTGCGGGTCAGCCGAAGGGCCAGCGGAGCCACCGGGATCAGGCCCCCAGCCAGGCGCCGTGGAAGACCGGGTAGGTCTGGGCGTCGAAGGCGACGCCGCGCACCTTCGCCGAGAAGGCGGTGAGCTGCACGGGAGTGTAGAGCGGCAGCACGTACGCCTGCCGGAGCACTTCGTGCTGCACGGCGGCGTAATCCTTGTCCGCCGTGGCCGCGTCGGAGGTCTCCGCCGCCTCCTCCACCCAGGTGTCGATCTGCGGCGAGTCCACCAGCGCGACGTTGCCGCCGGCCTTGGCGTACGTGTTGCCCGAGGCGAACGCGAAGCGCAGCACGTCGGGCGTGGGCCTGGCGAAGGACACGTCCACCAGGTCGTAGCCGCCCCCGATGAGGTACTTGCCGACGAAGGCCCCGGTGTCCACTGCCGGCCGTTCGATCTTGATGCCGACGAGCTTGGCCTGCGCCTGGATGCCCTCGGCGAGCACGTCGCGCTGCTCCTTGTTGCCCTCCGCCCAGTAGGGCCAGACGAGGGTAAGGGTCTTGCCGTCCTTGACGCGGTAGCCGTCGGCGTCCGTCTTCGTCCAGCCCGCCTCGTCGAGCAGCCGCCTCGCCTCGTCCGGGTCGTACGACGCCAGTTCGCTCTCGGCCGTCGGGTCGTAGGCTGCCGTGGTGCGGCTGAGCGGATTGCGCGCGACCGGGAAATGGCCGAAATAGATGTTGCGCACGAGTTCTTCGACGTTCACGGCGGCCGACAGGGCGCGCCGCACCCGCACGTCCCGCAGCGGCCCGCGGGTCTGGTTCAGATAGAGGTTGTAATTCAAGCCCGGCGTCTCCTGGGAATTCAGCGTGAAACCGGGGAGGGACCGAAGCTTTCCGGCGTTCACCGGGGGGACGCCGGCGATCGCCTGCACCTGCCCACTGGTGAGGGCGCCCCACCGGGTGGCGTCCTCGGGGACGAACTCGAACACCAGGGTGTCGAGGTAGGCCGCCCCCTGGTGGGACGCGCCGGCGGGCGGCGAGGCGTATCCGGCGTTCTTGCGCAGTGTGACGCGCTTGTCCTTCTCCCAGGAGACGTAGGAGAACGGACCGGTGCCGACCGGCAGGTAGTCCGCGACGGGCTTCGCGAGCGCCGCCGGGCTCTGGATGCCGAGGTACGGCACCGACAGCGCCTGCAGGAACGGGGTGAACGGCCGCTTCAGCGTCACCTCGACGACGTGGTCGCTCACCACCCGCGACTTCTCGTACGGCGCGATCAACGAGGCGGCGTAGGCGGACTTGGTGGCCGGGTCCACGACGTGGTCGAGGCTCGCCTTCACGGCCTCTGCGGTGAAGGGCGTGCCGTCGTGGAAGGTGACGCCCTCCCTGAGCGTGAACGTGTAGGTCTTCCCGTCGCCGGACACGGTCCACTTGGTGGCGAGCCAGGGCCCGAAGGTGTCCGGGCCGGTCTGCACGACCAGCGAGTCGAAGATGTTGCGGTCGATCAGGCCGGTCACCGCGGTGGCCGCGACGGCCGGGTCGAGCGACACCTGCGTGCCGGCCAGGGCGTAGGTGAGGGTGCCGCCGGCCACCGGGCCTCCGCCCGCCGCCCGGCCGGTCGGCCGCTCGTCCCCGCCGCCTGCCGAGACGACCAGGACCACGGCGGTGACGACGATCACCGCCAGGACCGCCCCCAGGACGGCCGGGCGTCTGGAGCGCAGGCTGCGCCTCTTCCTGACCGGTTCGTCGTCGACGCGGGTGGCGGTGTCGTCGCTCAGTGGCATCGGTGGGACCTTCTCTGTCACGCGAGGGGGCACAGGGGAAACAGGGGGAAAGAGCGGGAAACAGGCGTGCGGAAGCGCCGGGGACAGGCCCGTGCGGCGGGACCGCACCATCCCGCCGCACGGGCTCGCCGCACTGGCCAAGCCCAGCCTCCGAATATTCGGAAAATGCCGTTCAGCGAAATTCGAATTTCCGAGCGGCGGCTAGATCACACCATATCCGAGCGGGCCGGTCAATATGAAGGCGCAATTATCGCGGCCGATCGGCCTCGCCGATCGAAATCAATTCGAATTTACAATGGAAACCTGTTCGGAACGCGATCCGGAGAAACGCGCGGCGGATGAGAAGAACGCGTTGAGCGCCTCGCCCGCCCGCGCCTCGATCGCCGGGTCCAGCCCCCGCCGGCTCACCAGGCGCAGCCCGACGGCCTCCTGCCGGGGAAGCGGCGCGATCTCCTCCAGGCCGTCCGGGACGCCGTACGCGGTGGGCAGCAGGGCGAGGCCGAGGCGCGCGCGGGCCGCCGCCAGCACGCCTTCGAGGTTGGTGGCCTCCGTCGTGATGCGCACGGACCAGCCGAGACGTTCCAGCACGCGTACGGCCTGCCCCCGCAGGGAGCACGGCTCCTGGAAGGCGACCAGCGGCACCGGCCGGTCCGGCGGCGGGAGGAACCAGTCCGGGGCGCCGAGCCAGCGCAGCGGCAGCGTGGCGACCTGCCTGCCTCCGACGTTGGGCACCACACCGAGGATCAGCGCCATGTCGAGCGTGCCGCGCAGGGTGGCCTCGGCCAGGGTGGTGCTGCGGTCCAGCCGGAACACGACGTCCTGCGCGGGCAGCGCCGACATCAGGGCGCCCAGTAGGTCGGGCAGCGCCGCGTATCCGGCGTGCTCGACGGCGCCCACGGTCAGTGCGGCGGGACGCTCCGCGCCGAGGCGGCCCATGGCCTCGTCGTGCACGGCGAGCAGCCGCCGCGCCTCCACAAGCAGCGCCTCGCCCGCGACCGTGAAGCGGGTCGACCGGCCGATCCGCTCGACCAGAGGCTGCCCGATGACCCGTTCCAGCGATCGGACGTGCTGGCTCACCGTCGGCTGACTGGTCCGCAGGGCGGACGCGGCCCGACCGAAGCCGCCGCACTCGGCGATGGCCACGAAAGTTCGCAGTTGCACGAGATCGAGCAATGCTCCCATGGCCCCATGATAGCCGAAAACCCACATTACCTACATAGAATTAGGGCTGTGAGCTTCCGATCCACCAGCGAACGGCCGCGGCGGCCGTCTGCGGCGGCACCTGGTGCCCACCGCGGAACTCCTCGTACGCCACCTCGTAACCGCTCTCCCGCAGCTCGGGGACGAGCCGCCTGCTGCACCGGTCGACCGGCAGCACACGGTCGGAGGCGCCGTGGGAGACGAAGATCCGGGGACGGCCGTGCCGGATCATCGGCGCCATGAACCCCGGGAAGAACGCGAGCACGGCGTGGAACAGGTCGCCGTTGGCCAGGCCGAGCGACAGGGCGTAGGAGGCTCCGTCGGAGAAACCGGCCACGGCCACCCCGTCGAGTTCGACGGCAGTGCGGGAGAACGCCTCCTCCAGCGCCTGCTCCGCCGCGCCGCCCGCGCCGTGCAGCACGACGGCGAGCGGGGACGGCCCGGGCCCCCGGGCGGGCGGCACGTAGAACAGGGCACGCGAAGCTCGGCATGCTGAGGCCTCACCCCGACGGGACGGACGCGACGCGGTCGGCCCTCCTCCGGAGAGCCAGCCGCCTGGCGGGCGAGCCCGGGCTAGCTGTAGACGCCTCCCCCGTCTTCGCCCGGCACCTGGCCAAGGCCGCCGACGCCCTGCGCCCCCACGTGGACCGTCGCCCCACGAAGTGCTGCGGAACCTGCCGGGCGCGGCGTCGTTCGAGCGGGTGAACGTCGCGCAGCCCGCGTTGGTCGCCGTCATGGTGGCGCCGGCCCGGCTGTGGGAGCACTTCGGCGTCCGCCCCGGCGCAGTCATCGGCCACTCCCAGGGCGAGATCGCCGCCGCGCACGTCGCGGGCGCCCTGTCACTGGACGACGCCGCCTCGATCGTGGTCCTGCGCAGTCAGGCGCTCGCCGCGATATCGGGCCGGGGTGGGTACGCCGGACAGGTGACCCCGGCCAGCGCCATCGAGATCTCCAACTCGGCCAGCAGGCAGCGGATCACGTGCCGTACCCCGGATTCTCCCGCCAGGCCGAGGCCATAGGCGTACGGGCGACCCAGCATGACGGCCTTCGCGCCCAGCGCCAGCGCCTTGATCACGTCGGCGCCCGTGCGGATGCCGCTGTCGAACAGCACGGTGATCCGGTCTCCGACCGCGGCGGCCACCCCGGGCAGCGCGTCGAGCGAACCGACCGCGCCGTCGACCTGCCTGCCGCCGTGACTGGACACGACCACGCCGTCCATGCCGGCGTCCACGGCCCGCTGGAACGCGGGGTCGGTGAAGTAGTTGGCTACGCCGAGGTCCCGTAGGGCGACGTCGCGCAGCATGCGCGGCACGATCCGCCTGCGTTTGAACGCCTCTCGGTTGGCGCGAGCCGTCGACTCGGTGCCCGCGGCCCCAGCCACCTAGCCGTACGCGGCGGGGGCGATCCGCTCCCCCGCGAGCCGCTCCAGCCTTGTGAGGTCGGTGGGCAGCTCCGGCAGCACGTTACCGAGCCCGTTCAAGTAGATCTCGTTCTGAAAGTCACCCAGCGAACCCATGGCGATTCATTCCCTGAACCCCATGTGGCGATCGGTCTTTGCTTGCCCGCGTCGGCTGACGACGCACCTGTAGATCTTGATCTCGCCAAGCGCTCCCGCGGTTCCCCGCCATGGCGGGGAACCGCGGGCCGCCGGCTACAGCGACCTGAGGAAGGCCAGACCGTCCACGGCGAGGGAGTCCTGGCTCGGTGCGAGCGGCCGCCAGATGGAGGCCGCGGTGGCGATCGTCTGGTTGTGGGCGGTGAAGGATTCGATAACGAGGGGGCCCGCATAGCCCGCTTCACGCAGGGCCTGGGTGAAGGCGGGCCAGTCGAAGCGGTCGGCGCCTGGTGTGCCCCGATCCGTTCCGCAGACCTGCACATGCGCGATCCGGCCCGCCGCGGCACGTACGGCTTGCGCCGGATCCTTCTCCTCGATGTTCATGTGATAGACGTCGAGCGCCAGGCCGCATCCGTCGGGCAATGCCTCAAGAGCCTGCTCAACGGTGTTGAGCAGACTGGTCTCGTAGCGGTTGAGCGGCTCGACCGCGATCGCCACGCCGCGCTCGCCGGCGTAGTCGACCACGGGTTCCAGGTTGTTCCGGAGCTCGGTGTAGATCGTCCGGCGCTCGCCGTACGACATCCGCCAGGTCCTGCCGACCGAGGCGTACGCGGGCCCGCCGATCACCGGGGAGCCCACGGCCACCGCCACATCCACGCAGTGCCGCAGGTAGTCCTGTGTCTCCTCGACGACCCCGGCCGTGGCCGCCACGAGCTCCCGCCCCGGCGGCATGACCAGCACCACCGATGCCTTCAGCCCGTGTTCGGCAAGCAGTGCCGCGGCCTTGTGAGGATCCCAGTCGCCGGGCCGCTCTACCGGCAGCTCGATGACGTCGAACCCCCAGGCCGCGACCCGGGGCACCAGGGACGCGAGGTCGCCGTCCGTCAGCGGCGACACCCACACCCAACTGTTCACTCCGAGAGGGAACGCGCTCACCCCTTCTTACCGCCCCACTTCTCGGGGAATCCCGGCATCTCCTCGCAGCCGCACAGCGCGTAGTGCAGCGGCGGCATGTTCGGCTGCAGGTACCGGTCGAGGTTCTCCGATGTGATCTTGGGCTGCGGAAGGTTCCACACCTTCGGCACCTCCTCACCCTTGAGGATCTTCAAGGCGGCGATGATCGGTGTGCGCCACTGGTAGGTGGGGTACGTGGGAGCGACGGCGGTCAGACCGTCGTCCTTCCACTTACGCAGGAAGTCCTGCTGGTCTTCACCGGTCATCGGCGGGACGGGCATGCCGGCATCCTCGAACGCCTCAGCGACGGCCACGGAGGTGGCTCCCGAGTCCATCCAGACGCCGTCAAGCTTGCCGTACCGCTGGATGTAGTCATTGACGATGCCCTTGGCCTTGGCCGCGTCGCCATCGGTGAACTCCACACCGACGACCTGGAGGCCGCTGGAGTCGAAGGCGGCCTTCGCCGCCGACCAGCGGGTCTCCAGTACATCCACCCCAGGGCTGATGCGCAGCGCCAGAATCTTCCCGCCGGCCGGCACCTTCTCCACGAGGAACTCGGCCGCGTCGGCACCGAACGCGTAGCCGCCGATCGGCTTGATGAACGTCACCGGGCAGTCGGTCTCCACGCCCCGGTCGAAGACGATGACCGGGACCTTGCCGCAGGCGCCCTTGACGGCCGGAGTGAGCGTCGCCGTCGTGTTGGGCGAGACGATCAACGCGTCGCACCCCTTGGCCTGCAGCTCGGCGATGTCAGAGATCTGCTTGTCGTCCTTGCCCTCGGCGTCGAGGGCGGTGAGCTTGGAGATCTCCTTGTGCAACGCCACCTCGGCCTGCATGGTCTTCCAGCCGACCTGCCGCCAGGGGTTGTCGACCGCCGCGTTGGAGAAGCACAGGTGGTACGGCCCATCCTTCTTCTTGTACTCGGCGGTGGACACCATCTGCGGCGCGATGGCCTGCTCCCAGGGCTTGTCCGCCGGTCCCTCCGCCGTCTGCGAGCGCATCGCGAGCTGAGCGTCGTAGTCGGCCTGGACGAAGAACTTGGACTGCTCACCGGTCCCCGAGGCCGGCGCCGTCGAAGCGGCCGCGGTCGGCGCCGTGTCGGCGGCCGTGTCGGCGGCTGTGGTGGTGCTGGGCTTGTCGCTGGTGCAGCCGCCGGCGGCGAGCACCGTCAGAGCCGCAGCGGCGAGGATGAGCGGTCTATGACGCGGCATGGGCGTCTCCTTTTATTCTCGGGGCAGTGAGGAAGGGAAGACGGATGGCTCCGGCCGCTACGGCGGCGATGAGGACGACGCCCTGCACGGTGAACTTCAGCGCCCCAGAGACGCCGTACAGGTTGAGCAGAGTGAACAAGGCCTCCAGGGTGAACGCCCCGGCCATCGCGGCGATAACCGTGCCGCGACCGCCGCCGAGGACGACGCCGCCCAGGACGACGGCGGTGATTGCCTGGAACTCCAGTCCCTGGCCGACCTGAGCGGACACTCCGGCGAACCCACCGAGCAGGATTCCGGCCACTGCGGCGGACACGCCGGAGAGGGCGAAGGCGATGATCCTCACCCTGGTGACCCGTACGCCGGACAGGGCGGCCGCGCGCTCGTTGTCGCCGATGGCGATGAGTGTCCTACCGAAGTTCGCCCGCATCAGCAGCACGGCCGCGACGGCGACGACCACGAGGATGAGCACGGCCCATCCGGTCTCCCTGCCGAACATGCGGAAGGCTTGGGAGAGCGCGCCGCGCGGTGCGCCGCCCGTCCACAGGAAGACCGCGCCGGACAGCACGAGCATCATGCCGAGCGTGGTGATGAACGACGGCACGCGGAGGAGGGTCGTCACCGCACCGTTGACCAGACCGACGAACAGGCCGAGAACGATCAGCAGGGCCAGCACCGGCCAGGTCGCCGCCTCGTCCCCGTCGATCAAGCGGGCGGCGACGACCACCTCGACGGTGACCAGCGACCCGACCGACAGGTCGAACTCGCCGGAGACGATCACCAGGTACTGCCCGGCGGCGAGGATGACCAGGGGCGCGGCGCGCCTGACGAAGGAGAGGAACCCAGCGGGCTCGAGGAAGAACGGGTTGACGATCGCGATGGCGGCCAGCAGCACCGCCAGCACCGCGAGAATCGGCAGCGCACGCTTCACGTCCGCCTCCTTCCGACCAGGCCCGTACGCCGGGCGTAGACGGCAACGGCGACGACGATCACCACCCCCCGCACGACGTCCTTGAAGAAGGAGTTCACTTCCAGCTGGTTGAACACGCTGTCCAGGACGGCGAGCAACAGCACGCCGCCCACGGTGCCCGCGACTCCGCCTCTGCCCCCGGCCAGCGCGGTGCCGCCGAGGACGACGGCGGCGATGGACTCGAGGTCGTATCCACCGTCGGTGCCCACGGTCGGGGCTCCGGCGCCGAGCCTGCTGGCCAGCAGCAGTCCCGCGATCCCGGCACAGAGTGAGCACAGCACGTGCGTGACGATGATCACCCGATCGGTGCGGATGCCGGACAATCTGGCGACCTCGACGTCACCGCCGACGGCGTACACCCGGTAGCCGTATTTGGTCCGTCTGAGCAGGAACCAGGCGACGAGTGCGACCGCGGCCCAGAGCAACGCCGAGACGGGCACGGGGCCCAACCGGTCGTAGCCAAGGTGCTGGAAGGACTCCGGCACCCGGCCGGTCGGGCCGTCGTAGAGGTCGCCCATGATTCCCTTGATGATCAGTGCGACGCCGAGCGTGGCGATGAACGCGTGCACGCGCAACTTGCTGATCATCAGGCCGTTGACCAGCCCGACCAGCGCGCTCACTCCCACGACGGCGCCGACCGCGAGCACGATGTTGGAGTCCTGGCCCGCCATGGTCACCGCCGCGACCAGCGAGGTGAGGCTGATCAGATAGGCGACCGACAGGTCGAGGGATCCCGCCAGGATGGCCAGCGTCTGGCCTACCGCGACGATCCCGAGCGCCGCCGAGCGCTGCTGCACCCCGACGACGGTCTCCATGGTGAGGAACTGACCACCGTCCACGGCGACCAGCGCCCAGCCCACGAGGATCACGCCGGCCAGTGCCAGGAAGACGACACTCGTGGGGTTTACCAGCGCCGCGAACCTGGCCCTGCGATCAGCAAGCACGTTTTGGGTCATGCGGACACCTCGCCCGCGGCCAGGCTCATGATGGCCTCCTCTGAGGAGCCTGCGGGAAGGGTGCCCACAATGCGGCCCTCCCGGAGCACGACGATGCGGTCGCTCATGCCGATCAGCTCGGGCAGCTCGGAGGAGATCATCATGATCGCGACGCCGTCTTCGGCCAGCTCGCGCATCAGGTCGTGGATGGCCGCCTTGGCGCCCACGTCGACCCCACGGGTGGGCTCGTCGAACAGGAGCACCTTCGGGGCGACGGTCATCCACTTGGCGAGCACGACCTTCTGCTGGTTGCCGCCGGACAGGTAGCGAACCTCCTGCTCCTCGCGGGGCGGCCTGAGCCGTACACGTTCCAGCAGTTCTCGCACCCCGCTGCGGCGACCACCACGGCCCATCGCGCGGGTCACGAGAAGGGCGTTGTCGCGCACCGACTGGCGCAGGGCCAGACCCTCGCTCTTGCGGTCCTCGGTCACCAGGCCGACTCCGGCGCGGATTGCCTCGCGGACCGAGTGCGGGCGCACCGGCGTCATCTCGCCCCGGGTGAACGGCTCGGCACCGAACAGGGCCTTGGCCAGCTCCGATCGGCCGGATCCCTGAAGCCCGGCGATGCCGACGATCTCCCCCGCGTTCAGCTTCAGGTCGATGTCGTGCAGCCGGTCGTTGCCGCCGCCGGTGACCTGGAGCCGTGTCTCCCCAACCGCGGTGGAGCGTGGCGGGAAGTAACCGTTCAGATCGCGCCCGACCATGAGGCGGACCAGATCCTCGGAGGTGACGTCCTCGGTGGCGACCGTGGTGACCAGTCTGCCGTCCTTGATGACCGTCACGTGATCGCTGAGGTCGAACACCTCGCGCAGCCGGTGAGAGATGTAGAGCACGGCGATGCCTCGCTCCTGCAATCGCCGCACCAGCCGGTAGAGCAGTTCGACCTCGTGCTCGGCGAGCGCAGCAGTGGGCTCGTCCATCACGACGATCCGGGCATCGAGCGACAGCGCCTTGACGATCTCTACGACCTGCTGCTGAGCGACCGACAGGCGCTTGACCGGCCATCGGGGGCCGAAGGAGTCCTCACCCAGTTCGGCGAGCAGCCGGGCGGTCGCGGTGTCCATCGCGGTCCGGTCGACCAAGCCGCGCCGTATCGGTTCCCTTCCGAGGAAGACATTCTCGGACACGGTCCGCTCGGGCAGCAGATTGAACTCCTGGTAGATGATCGCCACGCCGGCGCGCTGGGCGTCCAGCGGATGGCCGAACGATACGCGCCGGCCGTCGATCTCGATCGTTCCCTCGTCGTGTGCGTGCACTCCGGCGAGGATCTTCATGAGCGTGGACTTGCCCGCTCCGTTCTCCCCCACGATCGCGTGGACCTCGCCCGCCACGACCGCAAGGTCGACACCGGATAACACCCGCACGCCGAAGAAGCTCTTGCCGATGCCCGTCATGGTCAGCATCGGGTCTACTCCGCTACAGGAACGGAGGGGAGAAAGGCCGCGCGGATTCGCGTGGCGCGGTCACCCGCAGGGGCGAAGTAAGTAAGGGCCCGCCCAATGCCGTACTGCTGGGCTCTCTGGATTCTCGGCTCGGGCACGCCATTAACGCACGTCATAAACTCGCTCCCGACCGGCACCCAGTCTGCTTGTCAGAACTTTAGGTGTGCCGCTACGTATCGCCGTGAGCGTATACACGACTTATGACTTCGGTCAAGCAAAAGGCGGCGTAGAGTAAGACATAAGGAAACGTCGATTACGAAGGAGTGCCAGTGACTCAGGGCATGCCCAGCGGGACCGGAGCGGGAATACTGCTCTCGATCCTGCGCGACGGGCGGGCGCGTACCCGCGCTGAGCTGGTCCAGCTCACTGGTTTGTCAAGGAGCGCGGTGTCCCAACGGATTGACGCTCTGCTGCACCAGCGCTTGATCCTGCCCGCCGACGAGACGACTCCATCGGGCGGCAGGCCCGCCACCGCCTTCTCCTTCAATCGTGAGGCCCGCATGGTGCTCGCCGCCGACCTCGGCGTCACCCACGCCAGGATCGCCGTCAGCGACCTCGGTGGCGCGGTCCTGGCAGAACGTGCCGCCGACCTGCCCATCGACCGGGGACCCGAGCCGACGCTGAGCTGGGTTCTCGACACCTTCCGCGAGTTGCTCGCCGAGTGCGGTCACACTGCGTCAGACGTATGCGGAGTCGGCGTCGGCCTCCCTGGCCCCGTGGACCACGAAAGCGGCACGGCAGTCAACCCCCCGATCATGCCGGGCTGGGACGGCTTCCCCGTACCTAACTGGCTCGGCGAGCGGCTCGGCGTTCCGGTGCTCGTTGACAACGACGTGAACATCATGACGCTGGGCGAGCATTGGGCCGCCTACTCCAGTGTCGAGCACCTGCTCTTCGTGAAGGTGGGCACCGGCATCGGCTGCGGCATCATCGCCGGAGGCCGCCTGCATCGCGGCGCCCGGGGAGCGGCAGGGGATATCGGCCACGTCCGCACATTCACCCTCGACCAGGTGCAGTGCCGCTGCGGCTATGTCGGCTGTCTGGAGGCCGTGGCCGGCGGCGCGGCTCTGGTCGCCCGCCTCCGCGACATGGGGCTTGATGTCGCCGATGGCCGGGACGTCGTGCGCCTGACCAAGGAAGGCAATCCCCAGGCCATCCGCCTAGTCCGGCAGGGCGGCAGAGAGGTCGGCAGCGCGCTCGCCTCGATCGTCAACTTCTTCAACCCCACGGTGATCGTGGTCGGCGGCGACCTCGTCGAAGCAGGCGACCACCTTCTGGCAGGCGTCCGCGAAATGATCTACGGCCGCTCGTTGCCACTGGCCACCCAGAGTCTCAGCATCCGTGCCAGCAAGCTCGGTGACCGGGCGGGCGTTACCGGCGCCGCTGTCATGGTCATCGAGCGCATCCTGGCTCCCGAGACTGTCGATCGGTCAGTTACCGCGTAACTTCTGTCGAATCACGGCATATCTATCCGCTGATAGTCGCAAAACCTGCTCCTAGTCTCCAGCAGGTTCGTCTATTCCGGCCCCTTACAAGCCAGACGCGTGCCTCGAAAATTGCACTCGGGCTTCCAAAAGCTCCCAGTGGGTGGGCCACCCCTTCGGCGAAGGGGGGCCCGTTTCCTTTCTGGTCCCGCCGCCGGTTCAGGACTGGTTGAACAGCGACAGCGTCAGGGTGGAGTGGTACTCCCCGGCGGCGACGTCGACCGGAGTGCGCAGGGCCAGATCGGCGTTGACCTCCGAAGTGCCGATCTCGTCCGCGGAGTTCGCGATCGACACGAGCAGCTCCTGGCCCTTCAGACCTTCGGTGGGGGCTCCGGTGCCGTCGGAGATGACACTGGAGACCGGCTCACCGGCCGACACCGCCCCGGTGGAGGAGTCGCTCAGCAGGCGCGGCTTCCATCCCAGGTACTCCGGGCCGATGGTCTTGGCGGAGTCTCCGGTCGCGGTGAACTGGCTGGACTGGCCGACCACCGCCCAGAACTCACCGGCCGGGATCTCCTCGGGCAGGCGGGTGTCGGTCACCGTGACCGTCGGCAGGGTGCCGGTGAACTGGCGGGCGGCGGCATCCGAGCCGTTCTCCGTGAGGGCCACTCCGTTGTTGTCGGCCACGGTCATCGACAGCTGACCGGGAGTGGTGGTGGGCTCGATGTTCACCGACACGTCGATGCCGTCGCCAGAGCCGTCGCCGGGTCCGTCAGCCGCCATCGCGGGACCGACCACACCCGAAAGCGCCAGGCCGAGCACCGACACGGCCAGTAGCTGGGCAGTTCTCTTGGTCTTCACGTGATGACTCCTTTTTTGGGAGGCATGGGGGGCGGGGCCGGCCGACCAATCGTCCAGTCGGCCGGCCGGCCCCAGTTCAGTACTGTTCAGTACTGTTCAGTACCGCGGTCAGGCGCAGCTGATCGCGTTGTAGGCGGCCTCGTAGGACGTGGTGACCTGCTTGCCGCCGATCGTCGACGTCCCGGTCACGGTCACCTTGCCCGCGCCGATCTGCTTGGCCCGCGCGTTGAAGGACTGGTACGCCTGCTTGCCCGAGGCCACGTCGGCCGCGGTCTTGGAACCGTACGGGGTCGTCAACGTCACGGTCGCCGGCACATCGGCGTCGTTGACGGCCGTCACCGCCACGTACGCCGACGTGCCCACGCAGCGGGACGAGGCGGTCACGGTCAGCGGAACACCGGGAGAGGAAACCGGGGCGAAGCTGAACCGCTGGTTGTCGGCGTTGCTGCAGGTCCACTGGATCACCGCGGCGCCGTCGGCCTTGGAGTTGCCGTTGATGTCGAGGCACAGGCCACTTACCGCCGAATTGACCTGGTAGGCATCTCCGGACGGGATGAGATAGAACCGCTGGTTGACCTGGTCCTTATGTCCGTCGGGATGGCAGGAGTACTGGACGAGCTGGGTGCCCGTCGCGGTCGAGCCGGTCGGCACGTCAAGGCACTTGCCGCTCTTGACGTTCTTGAGTTGGTAGGCCCCCGCGGTGAAGGGAATGGCCTCCCACTGCTGCTCGCTGCCCTCCGTCGCACTCATCTGAACGATCTTGGCGTCATCGGCGGTCGAGGCGTTCTGCGGCGTGACGTACTTGCCGCTGTGCTTGGGGGAGATGGTGTAGACACCCTTGGCCCCTCCTCCGACCGTGACTGTCGCGACCATGCCTGCCCACTTCTTGCCGTCGTAGCCGGAGTGGAGCCTGCAGATGACCGTCCAGGTCCCTTCCCGATCGAAGGTGTATGAGACCGGCGCACCTCCCGGCGAGACAGCGCCCTTGGTGACCTCGAAGATGTCGCCGCCGTTCGGATCCGGATTGCCGCCGGGCGGCACGAGCCAGACATCGTGCGGCATCCCCGCGTCCGGCGCGTTGAAGTGCCAGGTGACGGTGCCACCGCGGGCGATCTCGCAGTTATCGGGACTCCACCCCGTGCCCGTGGCGTAGATGTCGCACTTCGTGGGGAGCGTCCTGCCGCCGTCGAGCACCGTGAAGATGGCGCTCTGCGGGTTGGAGGCGTTCCCGGAGTAGTCGGTGGCTCGGTAGTCGACCGTGTACTTCCCCGGGTTCTTGAACGGTACCGGCGCGTCGTAGGCGGTCCACGCTCCGCCGTTGACGCGGTACTCGACCTTTTCCACGCCGGCACAGCCGACATCGTTGGCGGTGAGTTTGAGCGTGGCCGAGTCGATGTAGGTGTTCTGCTGGCTGGGGTGGGCTCGGCCCTCGATCTGGTGCGAGACCGTCGGTGCCTGGGTGTCCTCCGCGCACGTGGTGGAGGGCTTGAACTCGATCTTGACCAACTCCATCTTCGCTGTGGAGTTGAGCTGAGCGCGGCAGCAGCCGAAGGTCCAGCGCCCCATGTAGAGGGCGCCGTCGGGCCCGAACCTGGTCGGGATCACGAAGCTGCTGTTCGGCGTGCCGAAGTGGTTCACCGGCAGCCAGTCGTTGACCCGGAGCATCTGGTTGTTGTCCTGCCGCAGGCGGACCTCCTTCCAGAACCCGTTGTCGGCGCCACGGTTGGTGATCAGCCACGAGCCGTCGTAGTAGGGCGGGAAGGCGCCGGGACCGTAGCTGTCCTTGTATCGGTAGACCGGGCCGGTGACCGGCTGCATGCCCCCGGCGCCCAGGTCGCCGAAGTCCATCGGATTCTCACCGCCGGGGTTGCCGGGGTACTTGCGCCAGATGGTCGCCTTCTTCGCGGGGCCTGGGATTTCATCGAGGCCCTGGAACGTGGGCTGCGAATTCTTGCCGCCCGGCGGGGCCCAGGCGAGGTCGGCCGGGATCTTGTCGAGCGAGCAGTCGTACTGCTGACCGGTCGAGGAGTTGGTCTCGTAGTTCCAGCGCCACGTGGTGTTGGTCTTCGAGTTGTCGCCGACGCAGAACGGCCAGCCCTGGAAGCCGGGCCCGTCGACCAGATCCCACTCGCAGGTGCCGGCCGGGCTGCGGTCGGCCTGGTCCACCGAGTTGTCGTGGCAGTACTCGCCGACGACGACCGTACCCGGGTTGGCGGGGTCGGTGTGCACCGTGAACGGCTGCCGGAAGCCCATGGCATAGATCTCCGGCCGGGTCTTCGGGGTCCCCGGCGGGAACATGTTGCCCTTCGGAACCGTGTAGGTCTTGTCCAGGCCGGGGTCGGTGGCGCTCCCCGGGCCCGAAGGCGGAATGTCCTTGATCGGTTTGATGCGCAGGACCTTGCCGCGCAGGTCGGCGGTGTTGGCCGCCGTCTTGCGTGAATCCCAGCGCTCGGAGGCGCGATGGTCCATCGGCACGTAGCGGTTGTGGCCGGGCGCGTTCGGGGAGACGTCGTCGCCGACGCCGATGTAGAGGTTGCCTTCGGAGTCGAACACCAGGCTCGCGCCGCCGACATGGCCGGGGCCGTTGTCGGTGGGGCCACCGGGGAAGCCTGAGGGGTTGCCCGAGATCTTCGCCTTGGGCACGCGCAGGATCTCCCGCTCATCGTATGGATGTGCCGGGTCACCGCCTGCTTGTGCGGGCTCGAACGCGGTGCCGGTCTCGTTCAGCGTGAAGCGGCTGATCAGGTTGTAGCCGACCGTTATCTGGTTGCCCGTGGTCGGCCAGTCGGGGTTGCGCGGGGAATAGTAGACGTAGATGTCGCGCTTGCTCGGGTTCGACAGGTCGAAGCCCGGCTCCAGGCTCATCCCCAGCACGCCGTCCTCGGAGTTGCCGTGGTCGGCGCGGGTCGGGATCGTCGCGACCGTGGTCGAGTTGTTCGCCGGGCCGTTCGGATCGTGCATCTTCACGTAGCCCTGGGACTCGTAGCCCGTTGTGGGGCCGATCTCGGTCCAGTAGAGCTTGCCGTCCGGCGCCACGTCGAGAGCCATCGGGCCGTTCGCATTGTCGACCAGGGTCGTGCGGGTGAAGTTCGACCACACGGTGCCCGAGCAGTCGGTCTTGTTTCCCTCGCCGGCGACCCAGCGCACCCCTCCGACGATCTGCTTGATCAGCGGGTTGTCGCCGCCGTTCTCGCTGTAACGCACGCCGAAGTGACCCTGCGAGGTCACCCAGGTCCGCCCATCGTTGTAGGACCGCGGGGTGGCGGTGCCGTCCTTGACCCTGTCGCCGTCGTAGAGCTTGCACCACGTCGTGGGGTGGTCCTGGCCCATTTTCTGGCTGCCGGTGTTGTAGGTGCGCTCGTCGAAGGTCTCGAGCACGTGGTGGGTGCCCCGGACGCTGCGGACGAAGTTGTAGTGCTCGTCGGCGAGCTGGTAGGTGTCGGGCAGGTCTTTGGTGGAGAGGTGGTTGTGGTCGGCAACCTGGACGGTTGCGGCGTTGCCGGTCGCCGACCCACTCGAGTGGGCGGTCATCGTCGTGCCGATGACGCTGTCCGGCCCGCCGTCCCACCAGTCCCACACGGACACGCCGGCGCCGGCGTCGGTCATGTTGTGCACAGCCGCGATCCCGCCCCGGTTCTGGGTGAAGCGGATCACCGCGTCGCGCTGTGCCTGGTTGAAGAGCGGTCCGGGCCGACCGCCGCCGGCGTACGACCACGATGCGTTCAGGAACAGGATCGCGTTGTATCGGGCTAGGTTCTCGTCAGTGAAGATGCGGGGGTTCTTGTTCGGGTTGTCGCAGTTGTTCGGGCCGCCACCGTTGTTGTCGCAGTCCTCCCAGTCGACCTCGTAGCCTGCGGCCTTGAGAGCGGCCTGCACCGCCGGGCGACCGTTGTCGATCGCCTCGGCGTGCCGGTACCCGGTCGTGCCGGTGTAGATGAGGACTCTCTTGCTGTCCTCCGCCTTGGCAGGAGCCGCGAGGAGGGCACTGTTGGCCTGCCCGGTGCTCGTCGCCTGGGCAGCAGTCGCCAGGTGGGTGCTCTTCGCTTGGGCAGCCGTCACTGGGGCGAGCATCTGAGCCCCAAGAGCGACCGCAGTCAGCGCGATTAAAGAACGCCTCACACTCCGCGCGGGCAGCGCGGCGTTCCGCATACCACTCACTTCCTCTCCCTATGCGGCGGCGACCAGCCCCGCGGCCGGAGCGGTGTGGTTCGACCGCCTGAGGTTAAGACGTAGCGTCTGCGCCTTTTGTCCAGGTGTCAAGGACTTTCGTCATGTGAATGACAAAACCAGCCCAGGTCGCATCGTTGTTTCGTTTGTCAAAGACGTTAGTTGTCTTGAACGAGACGGTTTCGTCGGTTAGCGTCCCCGCTATGAGCGGGCAGAGGGTTCACCGGCGGCTTCTCAGCGTCGCTGCGGCCACAGTTTCGATCGCCGTCGGAGCACTGGCTCTGACGGGATGTAGCGACGGTTCCGGGGAGGCGAAGACGCGGGGGCGCGACCTGACCGCGCTTCAATGCCCGATGGTGGAGACGGGGCAGCACGGGGGCGTCAACCAGTACAGGCCCGCGAAGAACGCCTTCGATACGGCGGAGCTGCTCGGGTTGGAGCTCGCTGAGGCGCGTGAGAAGGCGGCCCGTCACAACTGCGAAATCATCGTTTCGCGCGAGGACGACAAGAGCCGGCCCGTGCCGATAGAGATCGACCCGACGAGGATCTACGTCTACATCGCGCATGGCGTCGTCAGCTACATAGAAGGGGTCGGTGGTGGGCTCTAAGGTCGGCGACCCGATGCGACCTCTCACCAGGGCTTCCGTAATCGCCGCCGGTCGGCGGTCACGGTGGGTCGTGATCGCGGTGTGGCTTGCGCTCGCGATGCTCGCGGTGCCGCTACAAGCCAAACTCGGCGAGCGGGCCGCCGACGAGAGCGAGACCTTCCTCGTCCGGGGATCGGAGTCGGCGGCGGTCAAGCGGATCATCGACGAGCGGTTCCGGCGCGGCAGCGAGACAGCGGCGGTGATCGCCTACTTCCGCGAGAGTGGGATCACCGCGGACGACGGACGGCGCGCGGACGCCGACGCCCTCGCGCTGTGCCGGTCCGGCGCGATCCCGAACTTGACGATGGTCGCCACCCCGTACCAACGCGCGTGCGGCGAGACCGATCCGCTCGACATGAGCCCGGGCGGTTCGCTGCTCACCTCGCCCGACGACACCGTCATCTTGAGCACGGTCCTGATGACCGACGACTCGACGCCCGACATCGAGCAGGCGGTCGCGGCAATCCGTGAGGTAGTCCCGTCGGCCGCCGGCGACGAGAGCGGATTGAGGGCCTTCGTGACCGGCCGTGCCGGCTTCGAGGCCGATCGAAAAGCTGCGCTTAAAGGGATCAACGGGACCCTCTTAGCAGTCACGATCGCCGTGCTGCTGTTCCTGCTGCTCGTGACCTACCGCTCGCCGCTGGTTGCTCTGGTACCGCTGGCCGTCGTCGCCCTCGCCTATCTCGTCACCGCCGGCCTCGCCTACGGCCTCGTCGCCGTTGGCCTCACCGAGGTCAGCGGCCAGACAACCTCGATCCTGATCGTGCTGATGTTCGGTGCGGGCACCGACTACTGTCTGCTGATCGTGGCACGGTTTCGCGACGAGCTGCGCCGGGCGCGGGACGTCGAGGAGGCGATGGTCGCCGCCGCCCAGCGCACCGCCCCAGCGATTTTCTCCGCCGGAGCAATCGTCGTCGGCGCGATGATGGTCCTCGCCCTTGCCGACTTCAACGCCACGCGCGAGATGGGCCCGATCCTCGCCCTCGGTGTCGCGATCATGGTCTGTGCCGGCCTGACGCTCCTGCCCGCGGTGCTCACCGCCCTCGGGCGACGGGCGTTCTGGCCCGCGATTCCCCGCCTCGAGCCCGAGTCCGCACCTGCGGTCACGTTTTGGGGGCGCGTCGCGGGCCTCGTACACGCACGTCCGAGAGTGATCGCCGCGGCGGTCACCGCTCTCCTCGCTGCGGGAGCGCTGGCCGGCATCGGCGGGCGTCCGGTGCTCGACTTCTCCGAGTCCTTCCGCGAGGCGCCGGACTCGGTCCGCGGCCAGCAGGTGATCCGCGACCACTTCATCCCCGGCCGGGCGGCGCCGCTTCGCATCGTCGTAGCCGACGAGGTAAGCGGGAAGGTCCAGAGCGCTCTCACCGAAGGCACGCACACACCCGTCGCCGACATGCACGCGGTGGCGAGGTCGGTCGGGGCGGACGGCGACTCCCTGGGTGCGGAGGCGCAAGGCCAGCGAAGGTCCGCGAAGGACTTGCTCATCTTCGATGCAGACCTGCGGATGGATCCGTTCTCGGAGCAGTCCACCGACACCGTCCCAGTGCTGCGCGAGGTCGCTGAGCGCGCGGCCGACGGCCAAACCATCCTGATCGGCGGGACCGTGGCCGAGAACTACGATGCCCGCCAGGCACTCGGCCGTGACACCAGGCTGATCGTCCCGGTCAGCCTTGCCCTGATCCTCGTCGTCCTCGCTGTGCTCCTGCGCGCGGTGGTGATGCCGCTCTACGTGATCGCGACCGTGATCCTCTCCTTCGGCTTCGCCCTCGGCGTCGGTTCCCTCATCTTCACCCACCTCCTAGGCCAGCCGGCCTCAGACCCAAATCTGCCGATATACGCGTTCATCTTCCTCGTCGCCCTGGGCGTCGACTACAACGTGTTTCTCCTCAGCCGGATCAGCGAGCGGCGTCGACAGCACGAGACCCGCCGCGCGGTGACGGAGGCCCTTGAGCGAACCGGCGGCGTGATCACCTCCGCCGGCCTCGTGCTCGCCGCCACCTTCGCGACTTTGATGGTGCTTCCGATGGAGGCGCTGTTTCAGATCGGCTTTGTGGTCACCCTGGGCCTGCTCGCCGACACCTTCCTCGTCCGGGCCCTGCTCGTCCCCGCTCTCGCGGTGATGCTCGGCGAGCGAAACTGGTGGCCGTTCAGGCAGACCGCTACCCCAGACTGACGTCGCCGGTGCTGTACCTCTTGCTCATGCATGCTGTGCCCCAGCGTGGTGGAACTCGCGCGCGTCAGCAACCTTCGCGTGCTGGCGGGCAACCTTAGACGGGCCTTGCCGGCCCAAGGTAGCGTCGCGCCGTCTTGTCATGCGAGGTTTATGGGACGCCCAGACATCACCGAAGCCGCCCGCTGGGCGGATCAACCCCCTGCCGGCTCACCAGGCGGAATCCGACGGACTCCTGCCGGGCAAGCGGCGCGATCTCCTCCAGGCCGTCGGGCACGCCGTACGCGGTGGGCAGCAGGGCGAGGCCGAGCCGCGCCACACCGAGGATCACATGGAACTAGGGCTGCGAGATCCACCAGCGGACGGCCGCGGCGGCCGTCTGCGGCGGCACCTGGTGCCCACCGCGGAACTCCTCGTACGCCACCTCGTAACCGCTCTCCCGCAACTCGGGGACGAGCCGCCTGCTGCACCGGTCGATCGGCAGCACACGGTCGGAGGCGCCGTGGGAGACGAAGATCCGGGGACGGCCGTGCCGGATCATCGGCGCCATGAACCCCGGGGAGAACGCGAGCACGGCGTGGAACAGGTCGCCGTTGGCCAGACCCAGCGACAGGGCGTAGGAAGCGCCGTCGGAGAAACCGGCCACGGCCACCCCGTCGAGTTCCACGGCAGTGCGGGAGAACGCCTCCTCCAGCGCGGCGTCGATCCTGGAAACGTCCGCGCCGTATCCACCGACGATCACATCCCAGGTGGTCGAGACGGCCTGCGGCGCGAGCAGCAGCACGCCGAGCTCCTCGGCCTGGGGCAGCAGCCACTCCAGCGCCTGCTCCGCCGCGCCGCCCGCGCCGTGCAGCACGACGGCGAGCGGGGACGGCCCGGGCCCCGGGGCGGGCGGCACGTAGAACAGGGCACGCCCGCCCAGGCGGTGCAGCCCCGGCACGAGAGGCTCGGCGTGCTGGGGCGGCACCCCGACGGGACGGGCGGACAGGCGGCCGTGTCGCACGCCCTCCTCGGGCCCCGGATGGGGCCGGCTCCGCTCCGGCATGGCCATCGGCCTCACCTCCCGCCCACGGTCTACCCCTCCTGACCGCCGGTCACCTCATTCCCGGCGGTCCGAGGGACCGGGCGGCCCGGGGACGGGCGGGCTTCAGCCGCGGGCCGCGGCGATCACCTCCGTGACCATGGCGGGCGAGGTGACCCGGCGGACGTACTCCGGCTGGCGCAGCTCACCGCCCATGAAGGGGTACGGGTTGCGGTGGACGGCCGGGCTGGGCTCGTCCACCAGGGCGGCGAAGTGGATCTCCCTGGCCCCGGTCGCCTCGACCACCCGGCTCACGTTGCGCGGGGTGATCCCGCCCCCGGGCATGACGACCAGCCGGTCGCCGGCCCGCTCCACCAGTTCGGCGATCAGCGGCGCGCCCTCCAGGGCCGAGCTGTCCTGGCCGGAGGTGAGCACCCGGTCGATCCCCAGGCCGGCCAGCGTCTCCAGCGCGGCGAACGGGTCGGCCGTCATGTCGAAGGCCCGGTGGAAGGTGACCGAGAGCCCGGCGGCCGCGTCGATGAGACGCCTGGCCACCTCGGTGTCCACCTCCCCTGCCGGGGTGAGCGCGCCGATCACGACGCCCTGCGCCCCGGCGTCGCGCACCGCCGCCACGTCGCGGACCATCGCCGCGACCTCGTGCTCGTCGTAGACGAAGTCGCCGCCGCGCGGCCGGATGATCACGTGGACCCGGATCGACGAGACCGCCGCCAGCGTGGCCTCGACCGTGCCCAGGGTGGGCGTCAGGCCGCCCTCGAACAGCGCGGCGCACAACTCCACGCGGTGCGCGCCCGCCCGCTCGGCGGCCAGCGCCCCGGCCGTGCTGTCGATGCAGATCTCGTACGTCAGGCTCATGTCTCCCCCATCAGAAAGCTGCATGGATCTCACCGACCGGGACTCCCCCGCCCAGCACAGGAACGGTCGTGAACTCGGCCGCCGCCGAGATATCCGCGCCCGCGGCCCGCAGCGCGGCGAGCGCGACGGCGGTCGTCGCACGGGGGCCGCCGTCGATCGCCTTGACGGCCGCCGCGTGCCCGGAGGCGAGCGCCACGACCAGCACCCCCTCGGCTCCGCCCTTCACCACGGCGCCGGGCAGCGCCTCCATCAGGCGGGTGTTCACGTGGCCGGTCCCGCCGACGTACTCCGGGTGCGCCCGCATGGCGTCGGCGACCGCGCGCGGCGGCGTCCCCGGCGCGGACACGACCATGGCGCGTACGGCACGGGCCAGGCCCGTCAGCGAGATCCCGAACAGCGGGGCGCCGCAGCCGTCGACGGCGACGTGGGCGGCCTTCTCCCCCGACAGCTCCTCCACCACCGACCTGACCCGCTCCTGCACGAAGTGGCCGGGGTCGAGGTAGGTGGCGGCAGGCGCGCCCGAGGCCACGGCGGCGGCGAGCATCGCGGCGTGCTTGCCCGAGCAGTTCATCCGCTCCCGCGACGGCCCGAGCCCCGCCTTGACCAGGGCCTGCCGGGCGCCCTCGTCCTCCGGCCAGTCGGGCGGGCAGCGCAGGTCGCCGAAGCCGAGCCCGGCCTCGCCGAGCATCTCGGCCACGAGCCGCACGTGGAAGTCCTCCCCCGTGTGGCTGCCCGCGGCGATCGCGAGCGCGGGCCCCTGCAGGTGGGCCCCGGCGAGCAGGCAGGCGAGGGCCTGGAACGGCTTGGCCGACGAGCGCGGCAGCACCGGCGCGTGCACCGGGCCGCGCGCGACGGCGACCTCGCCGCCCGGCGAGAGCGCGACCACGCTGCCGAAGTGGACGCTCTCCACGAAGCCGGACCGCACGACCTCCGCGAGCGGGGTGTATTCAGCGATGGACACGGGTGATCCTCCTGCGCGGGCCGCCCCTGCCCGCCACGGAGCGGTCGAGGGAACGGGCGAGCGCGGACAGCGACGCGTTGACCACGAGGTAGACCAGCGCGACGACGATGTACGTCTGGATGAGCAGGCCGTTGTAGTTGGCCAGGACCTTGCCGCTGTAGAGCAGTTCGGCGTAGCTGACGACGAAGCCGAGTGAGGTGTCCTTCAGCAGGCCGACCGACTGGCTGACGATCGAGGGCAGCACCCGGCGGGCCGCCTGCGGCAGCACGACCAGCCGCATCGACTGCCCCTGGGTGAGCCCGAGGGCCAGGGCGGCCTCCCCCTGCCCCCTCTCGACGGACATGATCCCGGCCCGGAAGATCTCGGCGAACGCCGCCGCGTTGGACACGGCCAGCGGCACCACGAGCTTCCAGAACAGCGGCAGGTCCAGGCCATACCTCGGCAGCGCGAACAGCACGAGGTAGACCAGCAGCAGCGCCGGGATCGTCCGCACGGCCTCGACGTACGCGGCGGACGGAAGGCGGACCGCGCGGCGCCGCGACAGCCGTCCGAGCGCGAGGGTGATCCCGGCCGCCATCGCGAGCGCGGCGGACACGACGGCGGCCAGCGCGGTGGACCACAGCCCGCCGAGCAGGTAGCGCCACATCGGCCAGGTCGCGTACGGCTGCCAGCGCTCGGCGGCGAGCTGCCCGTTGGCGGCGAACTGGCGCACGGCCAGGGCCAGCAGGGCGAGCAGCACCAGCACGCCCGCGACAGTGGCGAGGCGGATGCGGCGGCGGGCGCGCGGGCCCGGCTCGTCGAACAGCAGGTTGCTCACCGCGCCACCGCCAGCCGTCGTTCGAGCCGCCCGGTCACGAACCCGGCGCAGGCGGCGACCGCCGCGTACGCCAGGCCCGCCCCCACGAAGATCGGGATGGGCTGCGCCTCCAGCAGGTTCACCCGGTTGGCCGCGGCGGTCAGTTCGACCACGCCCACGGCCGCCGCGAGCGAGGTGTTCATCGTGAGCGCGATGAAGATGTTGCCGATCGGCTGGACGACGGTCCGCAGCGCCTGGGGCAGCACGACGTGGCGCAGCGACTGGCCGAACGTCAGCCCCAGGGCGCGGGCCGCCTCGCCCTGACCGGCGGAGATCGCGTTGACGCCCGAGCGGAGGGCCTCGGCGATGTAGGCGCCCTCGTACAGCGCGATCACCACGATGGCCGTGGTGGTCAGGCCGGCCTTGAGCCCGATCTCGGGCAGGCCGAAGACCGCGAGCACGAGCAGCACGAGCAGCGGGAGGTTCTGCAGGGTCTCGACATAGACGGTCGCGACCGTGCGCAGCACCGGGACCGGCCCGACCCGCATCGCCACGATCACGAGCCCCACGACCGCGGCGCCGACGAACGACGCCGCGGTCATCTGGAGGGTCACGACCAGCCCCTGCCAGAACTCGGGCAGGTGATCAAGCAGCGCCGACATCAGGAACCCGGCACCGAACCGATCTCGGGCGGCGTGGGAGCCTCGCCCTGCACGACCGTGCCGAGGGAGTTCTTCCAGATGTCCTGCCAGACGCCGTTCGCCTGGATCTTCTTCAGCCAGTCGTTGACGAACGACTTGAACTGGTCGTCGCCGTGCTTGAGGCCGATGCCGTACGGGTCCTCGGTGAACGGCTTGGCCACGACCTGCAGCTCGGGATCCTTCTTGGCGTCGGCGACCAGCAGCGTCTCGTCCTGCACGTAGGCGACGCCGCGGTCCTGCTTGAGCGCCTGGACACACTCGGGGTCGCCGCCGAAGGTGACGATCTTCGCCTGCGGCGCGAGCTTCTTGATCGCGGGGATCGCGGGGGTGTTGGCCCCGGCGATGACGGTCTTGCCGTTCAGGTCCTGCGGCGAGGAGATCCCCGTCGTGCCCTTCTTGACGGCGATCGACAGGCCCGAGGAGTAGTACGGCCCGGCGAAGGCGACCTGCTCGGCCCGCTCCGGGGTGATCGTGTAGGTCTGGAAGACCACGTCCACGGTGCCGTTGCTCAGCAACGCCTCCCGGGTCTCCGACGCCGAGTTGACGATCTTCACCTTCGGCTGCCCGATGATGTACTTGGCCAGCGCCTTGCCGAGGTCGGCGTCGAAGCCCTCCACCTCGCCGGTGACCGGGTTCTGCTGGGACAGCAGCGGCGCGTCGAGCGAGCCGCCGACGATCAGCTCGCCGCGCTGCTTGATCTTCTCCATCGTCGAGCCGGGCAGGATGTCCGCAGCGGCGGCCACCGGCGCCTTGGCGAGCACGCCACCGCCGCCGCCCTCGCTCGCACCCGCGCCCGGCACGGCCGAGCCGGCCGAGTCCGTCCCGGCACAGGCCGTCAAGCCGGCCATCGCCACGGCGGCGACAGCGGCCACCCGCTTAATGGACACCATCGGGGTCCACCATCCTTTGCGATCAGTGCGTGAGTACCTTGGCCAGGAAGTCCCTGGCCCGATCGGTCCGGGGGGAGTCGAAGAAGGCGTTCGGCTCTCCCGTCTCGACGATCCGGCCGCCGTCCATGAACACCACGCGGTCGGCCGCGCGGCGCGCGAACCCCATCTCGTGGGTGACGACGACCATGGTCATGCCGTCCGCGGCCAGGCCCGTCATGACGTCGAGGACCTCGCCGACCATCTCCGGGTCGAGCGCCGAGGTGGGCTCGTCGAAGAGCATGACCTTGGGCCGCATGGCGAGCGCGCGGGCGATGGCGGCGCGCTGCTGCTGGCCGCCCGACAGCCGCGCGGGCTGCTTGCCGGCCTGCTCGGCGATGCCGACCCGGGCCAGCAGTTCGTGGGCGGTCCGCTCGGCCTCGGCACGGCTCACGCCGCGCACCTTCATCGGCGCGAGCATCACGTTCTCCAGCACGGTCTTGTGCTGGAAGAGGTTGAAGTTCTGGAAGACCATCCCCACGTCGGCCCGCAGCCGGGCCAGCGCGCGGCCCTCCGCAGGCACGGGCACCCCGTCGACGAGGACCTCGCCCGCGTCCGCCGCCTCCAGCCGGTTGAGGCACCGGCACAGCGTCGACTTGCCGGACCCGGAGGGGCCGATCACCACCACGACCTCGCCGCGCGCCACGTCGAGGTCGACGTCGTGCAGCACGTGGTGCTCACCGAACCACTTGTTGAGGCCTCGTACCCGAATCATCGCCATCTTCCTTCGAAATCGAAGATATGGCGGACCGTAATGGATGATTCTGGGCGAAGTCAACGCGTTGGCGCACAAAGTCAAGTCGTGGTATTCCTTCCTCCATGCCAGGCAAAGAGAGGTTGCCGGTGCGGGGGGCGCAGGGCGACCTTCTGCGCCTCGTCGCCGCCGGCCACGCCGAGTCGCGGGCGGAACTCGCCCGCCTGTCCGGCCTGGCGGCCTCCAGCGTCTCGCTGCGCGTCGAAGAGCTGATCGGCAGCGGGCTGCTGGTGGAGGAGGGCGCGGGCACCTCCCGCGGCGGCCGGCGACCCCGGCGGCTGCGGCTCAGCCCCAGCGCGGGACTGCTCGCGGTCGCCGACCTGGGCGCCCACCACGCGCGCCTCGGCCTCCTCGACCTCAGCGGAACCCCGCTGGTGGTCGAGGAGCGCCCCTGCGAGATCGCGGACGGCCCCGAGGCGACCATCGACTGGATGGCGGCCGCGTTCGAGGACCTGCTGGCCGCGCACGGCCCGCCCGGGGTCCCGCTGCGCGGGGTCGGCACGGGCATCCCCGGGCCGGTGGACCCGGCGACAGGCCGGGTCGTCGCGCCCTCGCGCATGCCCGGCTGGAACAACTTCCCCGTCGCGGAACGCCTCGGCGCGCACTTCGACCTGCCGGTCCTGGTGGAGAACGACGCCAACCTCATGGCGGCCGGCGAGGCCAGGTCGTGGCCGAAGTGCGAGACGCTGATGGTGCTCAAGGCCGGCAGCGGCATCGGCTGCGGTGTGATGGTGAACGGCGCGCTCCACCGGGGGCGGGGCGCGGCCGGGGACATCAGCCACGTGCGGGTCAGGAGCGACTCGTCGGTCACCTGCTCCTGCGGGCACGACGACTGCCTGGAGGCCTACGCCAGCGGCGCGGCCCTCATGAGCGTGCTCAACGAGCAGGGCATCGAGGCGCGGCGGCCGGCCGACGTCGTCGCGCTGGTCGAGGACGGGGTGCCCGAGGCCACCGCCCTCGTACGCAACGCCGGCCGGCTCATCGGCGAGGTGCTGACCGTGCTGGTCAACTTCATCAACCCCGACGCGATCGTGGTCGGGGGCAGCCTGTCGCCGGCCGAGCCGCTGATCGCGTCGATCCGCGCGGCGGTGTACGAGCGGTGCCTGCCGCTGGCCACCCGCGACCTGGAGATCTCCACCACCCGCTCGGGGCCCGACGCCGCCCTGCTCGGCGCCGGTTCCCTGCTGCTGGACGCCGTGCTCGCCTGAACACCCACCGCCGAATGGACACGACCGCGATTGGACAGCCGTACGTGACCCGATACTGCCTCTTCGACCTCGACGGCACGCTGACCGACCCCGAGACCGGCATCGTCGCCTCGATGCGGCACGCCCTTTCCGCGGTCGGGGTTCCGGAGATGGAGCACGAGCGGCTCCGCGCCATGATCGGCCCTCCCCTTCAGGACGGCTTCCTCCTGCTCGGCGTGCCGCCGGAGCGTCTCGATGACGCCGTGCACGCCTACCGGGAGCGCTACACCGCCGGTGGGATGTACGAGAACGAGGTCATCGCGGGAATCCCCGCCGTGCTGGAGGCTCTCGTCGCCGGCGGCTGGACCCTGGCGGTGGCGACGTCGAAACCGGCGGTTTACGCGGAGAAGATCCTGGTGCACTTCGGGCTCGACGGCTTCTTCGCGTACGTGGCCGGGGCGACCCTCGACGGATCACGGCGGCACAAGGCGGACGTCATCCGGCACGCGCTCGACGTCCTCGGCGCCCCGCCCGAGGCGGCCGTCATGATCGGCGACCGCAGGGAGGACGTCGCCGGCGCGGCCGCCTGCCGTGTGCGGAGCATCGCGGTGACGTGGGGGTTCGGCGATGAGGCCGAGTTCGCCGATCCCGGCCTCATCGCCGTGGCGGACACGCCCGAGCGCCTTCTCGAGGTGCTGACGCGGACGGCGGCGGGCGACCCTCCGGCGATCTGAACGCCGGGCCGCGGGCAGGACACGGCCGCCGCGCAGGCCGGCACCGAGCGCCGACGCGAGTTCCGGCCTCCTCATCGTTACTTACCGTTTTGGGGTGTTTTTTCCCGCTTCAGGCATTTTAGTGATACTTTTTCCCAGTTCGCGGTCTTTGCGAGTTTTATGCCGATTCGCTGACGTTCAGGAACCCAGCCGCGGGGCGGCGTCGCCGTCGCCCGACGGGACCCCGCGCCCGCTCCCGTCGGCGTTCCAGTCGAACCCGGCATGTCTGTTCACGCACCATAAATCCTTTATTGCCGCAATACACACCTTCTCGCGCATTTAGCACGGCTAACTTTCTCGCTGCCGAACCGGCCGCAAATCTGCGGCCGACGCGGGCGTCGAGGAAGGACGCGGATGCGAGAGAGCGACATGGACAGGAGCCCGGCGATCCGGGCTCGCGGGATCACGAAGTCCTTCGGTGATGTGGCCGCGCTCGACGGTGTCGACCTCGACGTGGCGCGCGGGCAGGTCCACGGCCTGATCGGACCGAACGGCGCGGGCAAGACGACGCTCCTCGGTCTGCTGCTGGGCCTGGCGGTCGCCGACAGCGGCGGTCTCGAGATCCTGGGCACGCCGGTCGGGCGGACGCTCGCCGTCCCCGACGGCGTCGCGGGCTTCGTGGACGGGCCCGGGCTCTATCCCTCGCTCACCGCTCGGCAGAACCTCTCGGCCCTGGCCTCACTGCGCCCGCACGACGCCGGTCGCACCGGCGGCGTCGACGACGCGCTGGAGCAGGTTGGGCTCACCGACGTCGCCGACGACCGAGTCCGGGGCTTCTCACTGGGGATGCGTCAGCGGCTCGGGCTGGCCGCCGCTCTGCTCACCAAGCCGCGGCTGCTCGTCCTCGACGAGCCGGCCAACGGCCTGGACCCCGCAGGCAAGCACCACGTGCACCGCGTCATCACCGGACTCGCCGCTGACGGGACCGCGGTGGTCCTCTCCAGCCATCGGATGGACGACCTCGCCGCGCTGTGCTCCGAGGTCACCATTCTCGCCACCGGACGGGTCGTCTTCTCCGGTCCGGTGAGCAAGCTCGCCGCCGAGAGCGGCGAGCTCGACTACCGGCTGCTCACCTCCGACCCGGTGGCCGCCCACCGGCTGGCGTCGGAGACACCCGGGCTCCGTGTCGTGCCCGGTCGTGACTCGGGTCTGTCCCCGGACGCCGGCGTACTCGTGGTCCGCGGGCCTGTGCAGGCCCTCGACGAGCTGGTCGTGCGGCTCGTGCGAGCCGGTGTGGCGCTCCGGGAGCTGGCGCCCGTGGTGACGCCGCTCGAAGCCGCGTTCCTGGCCCTGACCGGGACCGGCGCCACTCCCACGCCAACCGGCCAGCCCACGCCAACCGGCCAGCCCGCGCCGATCGACCAGCCCGCGCCAACCGACCTGGAGGACCTGCGATGACCGCGACCGTCACCCGAACCCGGGCCGCCACCCGGCCGGCGCCCGTGCTGTCGGGCTACCGGTTCGAGCTGGTCAAGCTGCTCTCCCAGTGGCGCATCCGCCTGCTGCTGCTCGCCTGCCTGATCGCCCCGGCGGCCTTCGTGGCCGCCGTGAGCCTGCAGAGCTCGCTACCCGCCGACACGGTCTTCGGCCGCTGGATGAACGCGACCGGCTGGGCGGGGTCGCTCGTGGTGCTGGACTTCTCGTGCAACTGGGCGCTCCCGCTGCTGACGGCGCTGGTCGCCGGCGACGTCTTCGCCGCCGAGGACCGGCTGGGCACCTGGCGCCATCTCGTGGTGGCGGTGCGCTCACCGCGGCGGATCTTCGTGGCGAAGAGCCTCGCCAGCCTCACGGTCCTGCTGCTGCTCGTGGCCGGACTGGCCGCGTCGGGCATCATCGGCGGGCTGGCAGCGGTCGGCAACCGACCGCTCGCCGGCCTGGACGGCCATCTCCTCGCCCCGGCGGACGCGGCCGGCACGGTCCTGCTCGCGTGGGCCTGCGCGCTGGCGCCGACGCTGGCGTTCGCCGCGGTCGGCCTCCTCGGTTCGGTGGCCCTGGGCCGCTCGCCGATGGGTCTGCTGATGCCCGCGTTCCTCGCCTTGGTGCTGCAACTCGCGCAGTTGCTGCCGCTGCCGGTGGCGGTGCGGATGGCCCTGCCGAACAGCGCCTTCCTCGCGTGGCGCGGGCTCTTCACCAGCCCGGCGCAGGCGGGCCCCCTCCTCATCGGCATCGTGGTCAGCGTGGTGTGGGCCGTCGCCGCCACCGCGCTCGCCTATCGCCTGTTCCTACGCCGCGACTTCACCGACCTGGCATACGACGGGTCGGGCCGGCGCGTCCTCATCGCCGGGGTGCTACCGCTGGCCGGCCTGGTCGCCCTCACCGTCGGCGTGATCGCCGGCGCGACCCCGGCCACGGGCTCGGGGATCGAGAAGGGGAAGCTGCAGGACTCGCTCGCCACGGCGTACGCCCATCTCTACCGGCTGCAGACCCGGGAGCTCCATCGCCCCGACGTCACCGAGGCGCAGCTGCAGGCCGCGGCGTCCTGCGACAAGGGCGGCTCCCGGGTCCTCGACCAGGGACCGGGCAACGACTGGCGGTGTGTCGTGTCCTGGCACCTTCCCGGCACGACCGCCGTGGGCTCCGCCATCTACCAGCTCGACGTCACCGCGGACGGGCGGTACGTCGCCGACGGAGACGGACCGAAGGAGGTCAACGGCTACTTCCAGGTGCGCACCCCGGCCGGGGACGCGCCCAACCCCCTGTGGCAGTTCGACGGGAACGTCGACCTGCTCGCAAGCTCCTCTAAGGAATGATTCATGCACGTCACGCGCCAGCGCGTCGCGAAGGTCCCTCTCAGGCTCCTCAACGGACGCACCGGCCGGCGGACCCGCCTCCTCGCGGCCGCCACCGCTGCTCTCGTCGTCGCCGGTGGAGGCGTCGCCTACGCCTCCACCGAGATGTTCGGCACCGACCAGGTCGGCCAGACCACCGACAAGGGCCTGGTCGTGTCCGGCGACCAGTACATCAACCCCATCGGCGAGCGCCTCGTCATCGACAACGGCAAGATCATGTCGTCCTCGGTCAGCCCGGACGGCACCCACCTCGCGGCCTCGATCACCGACGGTGGGATGGCGCTCGCCATCGTCGACCTGAAGAACTGGAAGGTGCAGCAGCTCGTCGGCAACAACGCGGCGGCGGACCTGCGCATCAGCGGCAACGACGTGGGCCAGGAAGGCCCCACGTACTCGCCGGACGGTTCGCAGCTGTGGCTGGGCCGGGCCGACGGCTACACCAAGTTCACCGTGAACCCCGACGGCAGCCTCGCCAACCCGACGAACGTCACCATCGCCGCACAGGGCTCGAAGCGCGCGCTGGTGGGTGAGCCGGTGTTCTCCGCTAACGGCAAGACCGTGTACGCCGCCGTCAACGGCCAGAACCGTGTGGTCGCCATCGACACGGCGACCGGGGCCATCCAGCAGAGCTGGGCCGTGGGCAACGCCCCTCGTGACATGGTCGTGGTCGGGACTAGGCTCTACGTCAGCAACGAGGGCGGCCGTCCGGCGAAGCCCGGCGACACCACGATCAACTCCTACGGCACCCAGGTGCCGGCCGACCCGAACACCGGCGCCACCACCACCGGCACGGTCAGCGTCATCGACCTGGCGAACCCGGCCGCCGCCGCCGCGAGCATCGACGTCGGTCTGCACCCGACCGCCCTGTACGCCAAGAACGGGGCGCTGTTCGTCACCAACACCGCCACCAACGACGTGTCGGTCATCGACACGTCCAGCGACAAGGTCGTCCAGACCATCGCCACCCAGCCGTGGCCGGAGGCCTCGGTGGGCTACGAGCCCGACGCGGTGACGCTCACCGACGACGGGCACCTGCTGGTGACGCTCGGACGCGCCAACGCGATCGCCGTCTACCGCTACACGACCCCGCAGGAGCCGGTCAGCTACGTCGGCCTGCTCCCGACGGACTACTTCCCCGCGGAGATCACCACCGTCGGCGACGAGGTGCTGGTCTCCAACACCCGTGGTATCGACGCCCGCCGCCCCACCGGCAGCGCCGGGCACGGCACCCACGACACGACGTCGAGCCTGCAGCGGTTCAGGCTGCCGAACGACAAGGAGATCGCCAAGTACACGGCCAAAGTCTTCGCGCAGAACGGCTGGGGCAAGAACGACGTCAAGCGGGCCGAGGGCAACAAGCAGAAGGCCGAGCCGGTCCCGAAGCGTCTCGGCGACCCCTCGACGATCAAGCACGTCTTCCTGATCGTCAAGGAGAACCGGACCTACGACCAGGTCTTCGGTGACATCCCGCAGGGCAACGGCGACCCCTCGCTGGCCCAGTACGGCGAGAACGTGACGCCGAACCAGCACGCGCTGGCGCGCCAGTTCGGGCTGTACGACAACACCTACGACATCGGCACGAACTCCGCCGAGGGTCACAACTGGCTGATGCAGGCCGACAACCCGGAGTACACCGAGTCGTCGGCCGGTGAGTACCTGCGCAGCTACGACACCGAGGACGACGCGCTGGGCCACCAGCGGACCGGCTTCATCTGGACCGGTGCGCAGGCGGCGGGCAAGACCGTGCGGAACTTCGGTGAGTTCCACCAGTTCCTGACCAAGCCGGCCGGCGCGACCTGGCAGAACCTGTACTGCGACACCAAGAACATGGAGGCGACCGGGCAGAACACCGCCTACACCCTGAACTCCTCCTCGCCGATCCCGTCGCTCAACGACGTGTCGGTGCACGGCTTCCCGAAGTTCGACACCAGCGTCCCGGACATCTACCGGTACGAGATCTGGAAGCGTGACTTCGAGGCCAACGGCCCGGCGAACCTGAACATGTTCTGGCTTTCCAGCGACCACACCGGTGGTCCGCCGAACGGGGCCGCTCAGGTCGCCGACAACGACCTGGCCGTCGGCAAGATCGTCGACAGCATCTCCCACAGCGCGTACTGGAAGGACTCCGCGATCTTCGTCGTCGAGGACGACTCCCAGGCCGGCCTCGACCACGTCGACGGCCACCGTGCCCCGATCCAGATCATCAGCCCCTGGGCCAAGCACGGCACCGTGGACAGCCACTACTACACGCAGATCACCATGATCCGCACCATCGAGCAGATCCTCGGGATCCAGCCGATGAACCAGAAGGACAGCGCCGCCACCCCGATGGCCGCGGCCTTCACCAACAAGCCCGACTACACGCCGTTCGACGCCGTGCCGAACCGCACCTCGCTGACCTTGGGTCTGTCGACCCTGCCGGCCTGCGGCGCGGACACCCCGGCGCCGCAGAACCCGGCCGTCGCGTCCGCGCCGTCGGGGAAGGTGCCGGCGGACAAGAAGGAGGTCGCGGGGAGGTGGGGGGCCTGGAAGTCGCAGCAGCGGCTCACCGGGCCCGACGCCAAGGCCGACAACGCCAATCCCGCGCAGATGAACCACTTCTCGTGGTACGAAGCGCACGACTGGAACAAGCCCTACCCGGGTGAGTCCAAGATCTACACGCCGGACCAGGTGCCGGGCGCCTACATCCCGTCGTCGGAGAACGACGGCTGACGCGGGCTGATCGCGTAGAGGGGCCCCTGGCCGGCGTCACCGCCGGCCAGGGGCGTCTCATGATCACCTAGGCCACGTGCTGCGCCGGGGCGGTCGCCGCGAGCCGTACGGCGTTGGCCGCGGCGTCGTCGATCTCACGCTGCGCGGCGAGGTCGGCCTCGACTCCGGCGCGGTAGGCGTCGATCTCCGCGCGCACCCGGTCGTCGTCCCAGCCGAGGACGGGCGCGATCAGCGCGGCGACCTCGGGGGCCGCGGCGAGCCCGTGGTCCCGCTCCTCGATGAAGACCCGGGTGCGGCGGACCAGGACGTCCTCCAGGTGCAGCGCCCCCTCGTGCGTGACCGCGTACACGGCCTCGGCCTTGAGGTAGCCCTCCGCGCCGGGGATCGGCTCGCCCAGGCCGGCGTCGGCCTCGACGAGGGCGAGCACCTCCTCGACGCAGGAGCCGTACCGGCCGAGCAGGTGCTCGACGCGCGCGACGGGCAGCCCCGCGCGCCCGGCGAGGCGGCGCCTGTTGTTGCGCAGCGCCTCGAAACCGGCGGCCCCGATGACGGGCACGCGCTCGGTGACCGACGTCGGAACGGCCTGGCCGAGACCAGCCACCGCGACGTCGACGGCGTCCTTGGCCATCACCCGGTAGGTGGTGTACTTGCCGCCCGCGACGATCACCAGGCCGGGCTCGGGCCGGATGACCGCGTGCTCCCGGGAGAGCTTGACGGTCTCCGAGCCTCCGCCCTGCTTGCCGGTGCCGCCCAGGAGCGGGCGCAGGCCCGCGTAGACGCCCTCGATGTCGTCGTGGGTGAGCGGTGTCCGCAGGACGGCGTTGACGTGCTCCAGGATGTAGTCGATGTCGGCCCGGGTGGGGGCGGGCTCAACCTTGTCCAGGTCCCAGGGGGTGTCGGTGGTGCCGACGATCCAGTGCGGACCCCAGGGGATGACGAACAGCACGCTCTTCTCGGTGCGCAGGATCAGCCCGGTGTCGAGCCGGATCTTCTCCCTGGGCACGACGAGGTGCACGCCCTTGGACGCCTGAACCGTGACCGCCCGCGAACCCGGCGACGCCCCCGCGAGCCGCTGGATCTCGTCGGTCCACACGCCCGTGGCGTTGATCACCTGGCGGGCTCTGGCCGGCAGCTCGGCACCGCTCTCCAGGTCGCCCACCACCGCGCCGGTGACCCGTTCGCCGTCGCGCAGGAACCCGGTGACCTTCGTGCGGGTGGTGACGCACGCGCCGTACTGCATGGCCGTGCGGGCCACCATCATCGTGAATCGGGCGTCGTCGACCTGGGCGTCGTAGTACTGGATCGCCCCGACGAGCGCGTCGCTGCGCAGGCCGGGGGCCTCGCGCAGGGCCCGGCTGTGGCTGAGCTGGCGGTGCCGCGGCAGCGCGCGGGCGCCGCCGAGCGTGTCGTACAGCAGCACGCCCGCGCCGACGTAACCGCGCTCCCACACGCGGTGGCGCAGCGGGAGCAGGAACGGCACCGGACGCACCAGGTGCGGGGCCAGCCGGGTCACCAGCAGGCCCCGTTCCCTGAGCGCCTCCCGCACCAGCCGGAAGTCGAGCTGCTCCAGGTAGCGCAGCCCGCCGTGGATCAGCTTGCTCGACCGGCTCGAGGTGCCGGCCGCGAGGTCACGGGCCTCCACCAGCGCGACGGACAGGCCGCGCGAGACGGCGTCGAGCGCGACGCCGGCGCCGACCACCCCGCCGCCGACGACCAGGACGTCGAACTCATCCTCGGCCAGCCTCCGCAGCGCCGCCTCCCGAGCGCGGGGACCCATGGGTACAGACATATCGGTGTTAACTCCCTCGTTTTGTCAGCCGGCTCAGTCGACGTCGACCCAGTCGAGCGTCCGCTGGACGGCCTTGCGCCATCCGGCGTAGCCGCGCTCGCGCTGCTCGTCGCTCCAGGTGGGCTCCCAGCGGCGGTCCTCGTGCCAGTTCCGCTTGAGGTCGTCGGTGGACTTCCAGAAGCCGACGGCCAGCCCGGCGGCGTACGCGGCGCCGAGCGCGGTGGTCTCGGCGACCACCGGACGCGACACCGGGACGCCGAGGATGTCGGCCTGCATCTGCATGCACAGCTCGTTGGCCGTCACGCCGCCGTCCACCCGCAGCACGTCGAGGACGACGCCGGAGTCCTGCTCCATCGCGCCGACCACGTCCTTGGTCTGGTAGCAGATCGACTCGAGCGTGGCGCGGGCCAGGTGGGCGTTGGTGTTGTAGCGGGACAGGCCGACGATGGCGCCGCGGGCGTCGGAGCGCCAATAGGGCGCGAACAGGCCGGAGAACGCGGGCACGAAGTAGACGCCTCCGTTGTCCTCGACCTGCCGGGCGAGCGCCTCGCTCTGCGACGCCCCGGAGATGATGCCGAGCTGGTCGCGCAGCCACTGCACGGCCGAGCCGGTGACCGCGATCGACCCCTCCAGGGCGTACACGGGCTTGGCCGAGCCGAACTGGTAGCAGACCGTGGTGAGCAGGCCATGCTGGGAGCGCACGAGCTCGGTGCCGGTGTTGAGCAGCAGGAAGTTGCCGGTGCCGTAGGTGTTCTTGGCCGTGCCGGGCTCGAAGCACACCTGGCCGACGGTCGCGGCCTGCTGGTCGCCGAGGTCGCCCGCGAGGGGGACCTCGCCGCCGAGCGGGCCCCCTGCGCGGGTCACGCCGTACAGGTCGGGGTTGGAGGACGGCCGGATCTCGGGGAGCATCTGGCGGGGCACGCCGAAGAACGACAGCAGCTCGTCGTCCCAGTCGAGCGTCTCCAGGTTCATCAGCATCGTGCGGCTGGCGTTGGTGGGATCGGTCACGTGGACGCCGCCGTCGACGCCGCCGGTCAGGTTCCACAGCAGCCAGGTGTCGGTGTTGCCGAAGAGCGCGTCGCCGCGCTCGGCGGCCTCGCGGACGCCGGGGACGTTCTCCAGGATCCACTGGATCTTGCCGCCGGAGAAGTAGGTGGCGGGCGGCAGGCCGGCCTTGCGCCGGATCACCTCGCCCTTGCCCTCTCGTTCGAGGGCGGAGGCGATGCGGTCGGTGCGGGTGTCCTGCCAGACGATGGCGTTGTAGTAGGGCCGGCCGGTGCGCCGGTCCCAGACGACGGCGGTCTCGCGCTGGTTGGTGATGCCGAGCGCCGCGAGGTCGGAGGCCTGCAGGCCCGCGGTCCGCATCGCGGTCTCGACGACCGCCCGGGTGCGCTCCCAGATCTCGGTCGGGTTGTGCTCGACCCAGCCCGCCTGCGGCAGGATCTGCTGGTGTTCCAGCTGGTGGCGGGCGACCTCGTTGCCCCCGTGATCGAAGATCATGAAGCGGGTACTGGTCGTCCCCTGGTCGACCGCGCCGACGTAGTCTGCCATTCTCGTTGCGCCTCTCGTTGTGTGGGCTGGGCGTTGCTGGTCTCGGCCGGGGGTGATCAGCCGGCCTGCGCGGCGGGCTCCGGCGTGCGGCCGGGCTCGGGCGCGTCCGTGCGGCCGGGCTCGGGCGCGTCCGTGCGCGGCAGGAAGCGGGCGACCAGGAGCTGGTAGAGCCCGGCGCCGACGACGCCGCCGACCAGCGGGCCGACGATCGGCACCCAGAAGTAGAGCCCACCGTACTGGTCGCGGAACGCCGAGCCGTACCCCGTGAAGAACGAGGCGAGGCGCGGGCCGAAGTCGCGGGCGGGGTTGATGGCGTAGCCGGCGTCGGTCCCCCACGCCATGCCGATCGCGACCACGAGCAGGCCGATGATGAACGGCGCGAGGTTGGCGAGCGGCGCCGAGTTGCGCTCGTCGGAGATCGCGAAGATCAGGAACAGCAGGATCGCGGTGCCGATGATTTGGTCGCGCAGCGCTCCCCACTGGGTGACCGGCAGCGTGCCGTTGCCGGGGAGGGTGGAGAAGACCCCCTGCGTCTTCACCGTGTGCCCGGGGTCCACCTTGGCCAGGACCTCGCTGTAGTTCCAGCGGACGAGCAGCGCCGCCACGAAGGCGCCCGCGGTCTGCGCCAGCGCGTACGGCAGGACCTTCCGCCAGGAGAAGTCCTTGAAGGCGGCGAGGGCGACCGTGACGGCCGGGTTGAGGTGGGCGCCGCTGATGCGGGCGGCCGTGTAGACGCCGAGGGTCACCCCCAGGCCCCACGCCCACGCGATGCTGTCGTGGTCGCCGATGCCGCCGGCCGCCACCTGGGCCACGACGCCGACGCCGAACAGGATGAGGATCGCCGTGCCCGCGAACTCGGCCGCGAGCTCACTGAGTAGCCGCCGGTCGCTTCGCCCTTCCGCCATCTGTCTCCTCCTTGACCACGCCCGTCACGTCTCCGAAGTGCTCGTTGTGAACACTGCCGGTTTTCCGGACGCTAAACGGCGCCCAAGGGAGCGTCAACGAATGATCGTCGGCATTGTCGAACACTGGTCACACTCCGGACGTCGTACTACGCTCCCCGGGTATGACGCGAACAATCACATTTCGCGCGAACCCATCCGACGACCAAAGATCTTCCTGCAGTGCACCGCACTGCGCCGGCCAGGTGTCGGCATTGTCGAACACCTTCCGACGTGGCTAGTGCCGCGACCGACAAGATCTGCCCGGAAGGAGCGGTGGCCAGAGTGGTGCATCGCAAGGCGGAGGAGGAGCTCGTAGCGGAGCTACGAGCGATCTTCCCGGGCCCCGCGGAAAGTCCGAGCTTGCGAGGAGTTTTCGTGGGTGGGGCGACAACGCCGCGAGGTGCCGCTCTGGGCGACGCGAAGGGGCGAAGATTGGCGGGAGGGGCACTAGGATCCGGGGCGTGCCAGGTCCGGTCCAGTCCATCGAGCGCGCCGCCGCGATCCTGCGGCTGCTCGCCCAGGGATCGGGGCGGCTCGGCCTCACCGAGATCGCGAACTCCCTGGGGCTGGCCCGCGGCACGGCGCACGGCATCCTGCGCACCCTCCAGCTCGTCGGCTTCGTCGAGCAGGACGAGGCGACCGGCAAGTACCAGCTCGGCGCGGCGCTGCTGCACCTGGGCACCAGCTACCTCGACGTGAACGAGCTCCGCTCGCGGGCGATCAACTGGGCCGACGCCCTGGCCGCGCGCAGCGGCGAGGCGGTGCGGATCGGCACCCACCTCCAGGGCAAGGTCCTGGTCGTCCACCACGTCTTCCGGCCCGACGACAGCCTGCAGACGCTCGACGTCGGCATGCTCCTGCCCATGCACGCCACGGCGGTCGGCAAGGTGCTGCTCGCCTACGACGCCAACGCGGCCGCCGCCGTACAGGACGCCGTACAGGACGGGGAGCTGGAGCAGTTCACCCGCCGCACCGTGCGGACGCACAGGGAGATGTCGCGCATGCTCGCGACCGTGCGCGAGCACGGCTGGGCGTCGGACGTCGACGAGGCCGGCATGGGCGAGGCGGGGGTGGCCGCTCCCATCAGGGGGTACGGGGGACTCGTGGTGGGCGCGATGGGCATCTCCGGCGCCACCGAGCGGATCTGCGACTCCGGCGGGCGTCCCCGCCCCGACCTGGTGGGTTATGTGCGCGACGCGGCGCGGGCCGTCTCCCGCGACCTCGGCGCCTCCCGCTGGTGACCCTCCCCACCCCCCACACCGCATCCGCCTCCAGAAGGTAGGCCGCCGTGACCCAGCGTTATGTGATGTCCATCGACCAAGGCACCACCTCGACCCGATGCATCCTGTTCGACCAGCGCGGCCGGCTGGTCTCGGTGACCCAGCGGGAGCACAAGCAGCACTTCCCGCGCCCCGGCTGGGTGGAGCACGACGCCGTCGAGATCTGGCGCAACGTGGAGCGGATCGGCCCGGAGACGCTCGCCCACGCGGGCATCGAGCCCGGCGAGGTCACCGCCGTCGGCATCGCCAACCAGCGGGAGACGACGGTGCTGTGGGACCGGCGCACGGGTGTCCCGGTCACCCCCGCCGTCGTCTGGCAGGACACCCGGACCGACACCCTGGTGGACGAGATGTCCCGCCGCCCCGACGCGCACGTGGTGCGCGAGCGCTGCGGCCTGCCCCTGGCCACGTACTTCTCCGCCCCCACCGTCCGCTGGCTGCTGGACGACACCGAGGGGCTGCGCGAGCGCGCCGAGCGCGGCGAGGTCCTGTTCGGCACGATGGAGAGCTGGCTCATCTGGAACCTCACCGGAGGCCCGGACGGCGGCGTCCACGTCACCGACGTGACCAACGCCAGCCGCACGCTGCTGATGAACCTGCGCGACCTCGACTGGGACCCGGTGCTGCTCGGCTTCTTCGGCATCCCCCGCGCGATGCTGCCGGAGATCCGCCCGTCCAGCGAGACGTACGGCATGGCCCGGCGGGTGCTGCCCGGCGTGCGGATCTCCGCCGCGCTCGGCGACCAGCAGGCCGCGCTGTTCGGGCAGACCTGCTTCCACCGCGGCGAGGCCAAGTGCACCTACGGCACGGGCGCCTTCCTGCTGCTCAACACCGGCACCGAGCCGGTCGTCTCCACCCACGGCCTGCTCACCACGGTCGGCTACCAGATCGGCGACCAGCCCGCGGTGTACGCCCTGGAGGGCTCCATCGCGATCACCGGCGCGCTCGTGCAGTGGTTCAGGGACCGGCTCGGGATCATCAGCACCGCTCCGGAGATCGAGACCCTGGCCCGCACGGTCGACGACAACGGCGGCTGCTACATCGTCCCGGCGTTCTCCGGGCTGTTCGCGCCCCACTGGCGCAGCGAGGCCCGCGGGGTCATCGTCGGGCTCACCTCGTACATCACCAAGGGCCACCTCGCCCGCGCCGTGCTGGAGGCCACGGGCTGGCAGACCCGCGAGGTGGTGGACGCCATGAACGCCGACGCGGGCATCGCGCTCACCACTCTCAAGGTCGACGGCGGCATGACCTCCGACAACCTGCTCATGCAGTTCATCGCCGACGTGCTGGACGTGCCGGTGGTCCGGCCCATGGTCGCGGAGACCGTCTCCCTCGGCGCGGCGTACGCCGCCGGGCTCGCCGTCGGCTACTGGCCCGACCTGGAGGGCCTGCGGCGCAACTGGCACCGCGCCGCCCAGTGGACGCCGGCGATGGACCCGAAACGGCGCGAGGACGAGTACGACAACTGGCGGCGGGCGGTCGAGCGCGCCCTCGACTGGATCAAGCCCGCCGCCGGCTGATCACGAAGTCGGACCGATGTCGGGCTCGGGCTCGGGCATCGCCGACTCCTCGCCGGTCGCCGGCGGCGTCTCGGCGGCCGGCGTCTCGATGTCGGACTCGCCGCCGATCATCGCTTCCAGTCCCTCGTCGTCCGGTTCCGGCGTCAGCGGCTCGGGCGAGGTGCCCCTCGCGTCGCGCGCTCCGGATCTCTCCGCCACCACGTCCGCGTCTCCTCCCACATGTCCTCTCTGTTGTCCGCCGGTCCCCCCGGTCCGCGGATCACCCATGACCGCTCACCTGCCCCCGTCGTACGGCCTTCATTCATCCTCGCAAAGACCCCTCATGCGTACGCCCCGGCCTCCCGGGGGTAGACGACAGGTGATCGGAGCGGCGAGGAGTGGACGGGATGGACAGGCGTCGGCGTGACCTGGTCGACCGGGACCTCGAGGAGGCGGCGGCGGACCTCCTGGCGCATGATCCCCGGCTGCGCGGCCTGGACGTGCGGGTCCGCTTCGACGGCGGGGTCGCGCACGTCGAGGGCGACGTGCCGGCCGCCGCCGACCTCGCCGTGCTGCGCGAGCGTCTCGGCCGGCTGGCGGGGGTGCTGGCGGTGTGGGACCGGGTGCGGGTGGCCGGTGCCTCGCCCCGGGTCGTCGACCTCGGCTGCGGCGGCACCAAGCAGCACCGCGACAACGTCGGCATCGATCTGCGCCCCGGCACGGTGGTCGACGTGCTGGCCGACCTGGCGTACGGGGTGCCGCTGGCGGACGAGTCGGTGGACCAGATCTTCGTGGTGCACGTGCTGGAACACCTGGCCGACTACCTGCCCCTGCTGCGCGAGTGCCACCGCGTGCTGCGGCCGGGCGGTGTGCTGCACGTCATCGCGCCCTGGTGGCGGCACGTCAACGCGGTGGCCGACCCCACGCACGTCCGGCTGATCGACGTGCAGACGTTCAAGCACCTGTGCCGGCCCGACGACGCGGGCCGGTGCTGGTATCCGCTGCTGGTCACGCGCGACGAGTCCACGGTCTTCGCGGACCTGGTTCCAGCGAAGGACGGCCGGGAGCCCGCCTGCGAGCGGCGGCTGGCCCGCTTCTTCGACTGAGCGGGCGGCCGGTTCGTGAGAGGCTGCCGCTGGAACTCGATTCGGGCAAGGAGAGCGATGACCGGCAAAACGGTGGAAGAGCAGCGCGAGTACGTCCGGCGGCTGGCCGCGGCGCACGTCGAGAAGGGCGATCCGCTCGGCTGGTTCGAGCCGCTGTACTCGGCGGCCGAGCGGGGCGAGGCCCTGGTCCCCTGGGCTGACCGCGCGCCCAACCCGCGTCTGGTCGAGTGGGCCGAAGGCCGTGCAGGCGAGGGACGCACGGCGCTGGTCGTGGGGTGCGGCATGGGCGACGACGCGCAGTACCTGGCCGGGCTGGGATGGTCGGTGACCGCCTTCGACGTCTCGCCCTCCGCCGTCAGGGCCGCCCGCGGCCGCTTCCCCGGTTCCTCCGTCCGGTACGTCGCCGCCGACCTGCTCGCGCCTCCGGAGGAGTGGCGGCAGGCGTTCGACCTGGTGGTGGAGATCTACACGGTTCAGGTGCTGCGCGGCGACCTGCGCGAGCGGGCCATCGGCGCGGCCGGCTCGGTGGTCGCCCCCGGCGGCACGCTGCTGGTGGTCGCCCGCGCGCGGGAGGAGAGCGACCCGGAGGGCCGGATGCCCTGGCCCCTCACGCGGGCCGAGATCGACGCGTTCGCGACCGGCGGGCTGCGCCCGGTGCGCGTGCGGGACGTGTACGACGACGAGACCCCGCCGGTACGCCGCTGGGTCGCCGAGTTCGCCCGCACCTGAGGTAATCCGTTGCCCAAAATCTCCCTGCGGTCCGGCCCGCGCTTCGAGTCGTGGCGCATCGTGGGTAGGTGGTGAAGGACCACCACCGGGGGTGGGCAGATGGAGCAGGGCGTCCCCTCATCTCATGATCGTGGGCTGTTGCACGCGTTGACCGGCATGCTGGAGGACAGCCACCTGGCGGCCTTCGAAGACCTCCCGGCGCTGGTCACCCGTTACGTGCGGGCGTGCGGCTTCTCCGAGGTGGACATCTACCTGGCCGACCTGCAGCAGAGCGTGCTGCGCCGGCTCTGCGGGCCGGGCGAGGAGGAAGCCCAGCCGACGGAGCTGAAGATCGACACCACCCTGGCGGGGCGGGCCCTTCAGGAGGTGCGGATGCTGCAGGGCGGCTCCGACGGCGGGGACCCGAGACGATGGTGGGTCCCCCTGCTGGACGGCACCGAGCGCCTCGGCGTGCTGTGCCTCGCCCCCTTGGCCGAGGACGACGGCATCCGGGACCGCATGCGGCATCTCGCCTCCCTGGTCGCCATGCTGGTCGTCTGCAAGCGCTCGTTCAGCGACTGCCACGCGCGGCTGGTGCGCAGCAGGCCGATGAACGTGGCGGCGGAGATGCAGTGGAACCTGATGCCGCCGCTGACCTTCGCCACGCCGGCGGTGACGATCGGCGCCGTGCTGGAGCCGGCGTACGAGATCGGCGGCGACGCCTTCGACTACTCCACCGCCGGCTCCCAGGCGCACGTCGGGATCTTCGACGCGATGGGCCACGACGTGTCGGCCGGGCTGACCGCGAACCTCGCGGTGGCCTCCTGCCGCAACCACCGGCGGCAGGGCATGGGCCTGGTACGCAACAGCGAGGCGATCGAGCGGGTCCTGATCGACGAGTTCGGCCGGAGCGACCGCTTCGTCACGGCGGTCATCGGCGACCTCGACCTCCGCACCGGCCTGTTCAGCTGGGTCAACCGCGGCCACCACACGCCGGTGCTGATCCGCCAGGGCCGCTGGATCTCCACCCTGAAGTGTCCGCCCGCCCACCCGATGGGACTCGACCTCGGCCTGCCCGTCACGCTGTGCCGCGAGCAGCTGGAGCCCGGCGACCGGCTCCTGCTCTACACCGACGGCATCACCGAGATGCGCAGCCCCGACAGCGGCGAGTTCGGGCTGGGCCGGTTCGTCGAGTTCATGATCCGGCAGAACGCCGCCGGGCTGCCGGTGCCCGAGACGCTGCGCCGCCTGATCCGGACCGTGATGAAGTATCACGAGAACCGGCTGCACGACGACGCCACCGTGCTGCTCGTCGAGTGGCACGGCACGGCCCACGAGCAGCTCAGTCCCTAAACGCCCCGCGGCTCCAACTGGACGCAGCACCGCCCGGGCTCGGGAGCGAGGACGGCCCGGACGCCGGCGATCTCCATGGGAGCGGTGGGCGCCGGGATGCTCGCGCTGAACGCCGCGAGCCTGGCGGTCCTCGCCGTCTCCGGATACCTGGGCGGGAAGCTCGCCTACCACTACGGAGTTCGCGTCGCGGACGAGGTGACTCAGAGCGATGGATTCATCCCCGTGCGTGGCCGTATCCGCTCCGGAGGGCTCTCCTGAGCCCGTCGATCCCGTTCCGTTCCTTCACCCGAGGAGTCACATCATGGACATCGCCGCACTGGTCACCTGGATCATCATGGCGCTGGGCGGCTTCGCCCTGCTGGGCGTCTGGATCTCCCGAGGTGGGCCGCGCAGCGGCACGAGCCGGCTGCCCGTGCCGGTCGTGGTCGCGCACGGCCTGTTCGCCGTCGCCACCGTCGTCCTGGTGCTGCTGACCGCACTCGGCGTCGGGGCCACGCCCGCCTGCCCCCCGATCCGGCGGGGCGCTGTGCTGAAACTTTCATCGACGACTGTTCTCGCGGGACGGGGTTGTTTCCATGTTTTCGGTGGCTGAACCGCTCATTAGCGCGTATGCGGGGCCCAACCGAGCAGTTCGGCGACCGAAAGTTTCACAATAGTATTGACACATTTCGGAGAGATTTCCAGACTGAGTCCCCGAGGCGGTCTCCCCCTGCCAGGTCGGTGGTGAAGCGGCAGGGGGGCGCCGTCCGCGACGCCCTCGTGGCGTGCGTCCCCGTGATGGGACGCGGTGCCGATCCCGCGGATGTCCCGCTTTCCGTGATTCAGTTGTGGAGGCTCAGGCATGGATACGAACGCCACCCCCTCAGATCGGCTCCGGCTGCCACGCCGCGGCCGGGTGCTGCTCGCCGGCGCCCTCGGCGTTCTCGGCGCGATCACCGCCGTGGCGGTGTCGGTTCCCGCCGACGCGGCTGCGAGCACGCTCGGTGCGGCGGCCGCGCAGAGCGGCCGTTACTTCGGTACCGCGATCAGCGCGGGCAAGCTCAACGACTCGGCGTACACCACGATCGCGGACCGCGAGTTCAACATGGTGACGGCCGAGAACGAGATGAAGATCGACGCGACCGAGCCGAACCAGAACCAGTTCAACTTCACCAACGCCGACCGCGTCTTCGACTGGGCGACCTCGCACGGTAAGAAGGTGCGCGGGCACACGCTGGCCTGGCACTCCCAGCAGCCCGGCTGGATGCAGTCCCTCAGCGGCACCGCGCTGCGCCAGGCGATGATCAACCACATCAACGGGGTGATGGCCCACTACAAGGGCAAGATCCCCTACTGGGACGTGGTCAACGAGGCCTTCGACGACAGCAACGGCGGCCGCCGCCAGTCCAATCTGCAGGCCACCGGCAACGACTGGATCGAGGTCGCGTTCAAGACCGCGCGCGCCGCCGACCCCGCCGCCAAGCTGTGCTACAACGACTACAACATCGACAACTGGACCTGGGCCAAGACGCAGGGCGTCTACAACATGGTCAAGGACTTCAAGTCCCGCGGCGTGCCGATCGACTGCGTCGGGTTCCAGGGCCACTTCAACAGCGGCAGCGCCTACAACGCCAACTACCGCACCACGCTGCAGAGCTTCGCGGCTCTGGGCGTCGACGTGGCGATCACCGAGCTGGACGTCGAGGGTGCCTCGGCCACCACCTACGCCAACATCGTCAACGACTGCCTGGCGGTCTCGCGCTGCGTCGGCATCACCGTGTGGGGCGTCCGCGACAGCGACTCCTGGCGCTCGAGCCAGACCCCGCTGCTGTTCGACGGCAACGGCAACAAGAAGGCCGCCTACACCTCCGTCCTCAACGCCCTCAACGGCGCTCCCAACACCTCACCCAGCCCCACCCCGCCGACCAGCCCCAGCCCCACCCCGCCGGTCAGCCCGAGCCCGACCCCGCCGGTCAGCCCCAGCCCCACTCCCCCGGTGAACGGCGCGTGCTCGGCGACCCTCACGACGATCAACTCCTGGCCCGGCGGCTTCCAGTCCGAGGTCACGGTCCGCGCCGGCAGCTCGGCGGTCAACGGCTGGACCGTGAAGTGGACCTGGCCGAGCGGGCAGACCATCAGCAGCCTGTGGAACGGCACGCAGAGCGTGTCCGGCTCCTCCGTGACGGTCCGCAACGCCGACTACAACGGCTCCATCGCGGCCGGCTCGTCCACCACCTTCGGCTTCACCGCCAACGGCACCGCGGCCACCCCGGCCGTCACCTGCACCAGCCCCTGATCGCTGATTCCTGATCACGACGAACGGATCCGGTTCGGACGACGTCCGAACCGGATCCGTTCCGTTTCGCGTCAGGGCATCGCGGGGTGGAGGGCGGACGCCGGCGGCGGGATGATGGTCGTCTGATGGACGGGACCCTTCTGCTGCTGGACGTCGACGGGGTGCTCAACCCCGTGCGGCGCTCCTCGCCGCGCTTCCGCCGGTTCGAGTGTGTGGCGGAGGGCGAGTGGTTCCGCCTGCTGCTCGATCCCCGGCACGGCGCCAAGCTGACCGCGCTGCGCCGGGAGACCGGCGCGACGCTGACCTGGGCGACGACCTGGGGCGAGCGCGCCAACGAGGAGATCGGCCCCAGGATCGGGCTGCCCCCGCTGCCGGTGGTCCCGATCGACCGCGACCCTCCCCGCCCGCCCGGCGTGAACCTCAAGACCTGGCACGTCGCCGAGTACGTCCGGGGCCGGCCGTTCGTGTGGTTCGACGACGATCTCGGGCCGGCCGATCTGGAGTTCCTGCGCGGCCATCCGGGGGTCGGCGAGTTCCTGATCGTGGCCGTCGACCCCAGGGACGGGCTGGGCGACGCCCACCTGGAGGCGGCCCGCCGGTGGCTGAACGCGCGGAGGCCGCAAGCCGCCTGGTGACACGTGGTGGGATCACAGGTGAGCAGGGGGTGGATTCTCAGGGATTTCCCCGGAAGCCCCGGTAATCTCGCGGGCCATGACATGGCAGCGGAGGATCAACGGCGCACTCGTCAAATTCACAGGCGTCCAGCTCACCCGTGTCCCGCCCGCCGCCCCGTCCTCGCCCGCCGGCCCTGCCCCGGCTCCGGAGGAACAGGTGCGTCCTCCCGCCGACCCTCGCGCCGACCGCCTTCTGGTCGCGCCGGTGTTCGTCATGTCCCCGGTGCGATCGGGCTCCACCCTGCTGCGGTCGATCCTGAACGCCCACCCCGAACTGCACGCCCCGCATGAGCTGCACGTCAGGCGGCTGACCGTCGGGTTCGGCACGCCGCTGGCCCGCAAGGCCATGGAGGCGCTCGGTCACAACCAGGCCGACCTGGAGCACATGCTGTGGGACCGGGTGCTCCACCGGGAACTGGTGCGGAGCGGCAAGCGGACCATCGTGGACAAGACCCCCGCCAACGCCTTCGCGTACACCCGGATTTCCGCCTGCTGGCCCGACGCCCGATACGTCTTCCTGCTGCGCCACCCCGCCTCCATCGCGGCCTCCTGGTATGAGTCCGACCCCGTCAAGCGCACCCGGGAGGAGGCCGCCGCCGACGCGCTGCGCTACATGAAGGCGGTGCAGCGGGCCAGGAAGGCACTCACCGGCCTGACCGTGCGGTACGAGGATCTGACCGCCGCGCCGGAGAAGACGACCCGCGCCATCTGCGACTTTCTTGAGGTGGAGTGGGAGCCCGGAATGCTGGCGTACGGCGAGCAGAAGGTGGTGCAGAAGGGCCTGGGCGACTGGAGCGACAAGATCCGGTCGGGCACGGTGCAGCCGGGACGCGGCCTGCCCGGGCCGGACGAGATACCCGACCTGCTCAAACCCATCTGCCGCAGCTGGGGCTACCTCCCGAAGGAGGAGGGCCGATGAGGATCCGCTACATGCTCCTGCACGCCTACGGCATGGGCGGCACGATCCGCACCGTGGTCAACCAGGCGAACGCGATGGCGGCGCTCGGCCACGAGGTGGAGATCGCCAGCGTGGTGCGCCGCCGTGAGGAGCCGCAGTTCCGCCTGCATCCCGACGTCGCGCTCAACACGCTCGTGGACCAGCGGACCGGCGTACGGGCCGACTCCCTCGGCCGGCGCGTGTGGCGGCGGGTGCGCGGCAAGATCGTGCCGCACGGCGAGTTCGCCGCGGGCTACTTCACCGAGCGGGTCGAGAAGGCGGTCATCGACTACGTCGCCTCGGTGGACGACGGGATCCTCGTCACCACCCGCCCGGCGCTGAACCTCATCTCCGCGCGCCGCGCCTCCAAGAACGTCGTGCGGGTGGCGCAGGAGCACATGAACCTCGGCACCTATCCCGGCCCGCTGCGGGAGGAGATCGTCCGGCACTACGGAGCGTTCGACGCGATCGCCGTGCTGACGCCCAGCGACCGGCGCGAGTACGAGCACGCGCTGCCCGGCACGAGGATCGTGCGGATCCCGAACGCCGTGCACTCGGTGAACCAGGTGCCGTCCCGGCAGGAGCACCCCGTCGTGGTCGCCGCGGGCCGCCTGGTCAGGCAGAAGGGCTTCGACCTGCTGCTCCCGGCGTTCGCCCAGGTGGTGAAGGAGCATCCGGAGTGGCGCCTGCGCGTCTTCGGCACCGGCCCGAGGAAGGCCGCCCTGCGCGGGCTGATCGGCGAGTACGGCCTGGCCGCGCACGTGACGCTGATGGGCCGCACCAACCGCCTCGACGACGAGCTCGCGCGGGCCTCGATCTACGCGCTGAGCAGCCGCTTCGAGGGCCTGCCGATGGTCATGATCGAGGCGATGACCCACGCGCTGCCGATCGCGGCCTTCGACTGCCCGACCGGCCCCCGCGACGTGCTCACCGACGGGACCGACGGCGTCCTGGTGCCCTGTGAGGACGTGGACGCCCTCGCCGCGGCGCTCAACCGGCTCATCGCCGACCGCGATCTGCGGCTGCGCATGGGCGCCGCCGCGGCGGCCACCGCCAGGGAGTACGCGCCGGAGAACGTCATGCCCCTGTGGGAGAACCTGTTCGCCGAGCTCCTCGAGACCAAGACGGGCAGCGACGCGCGCGCACGGCGATGACCCGGCTCACGCGGCTCCGGCGCCGGTCAGCCGGTCGCCGAGGAAAACTGCGCCGGTACAGCACCAGCCGCCCGTCGCCGGCCCGGGTGACCAGGCCCGCGGCGTCGGCCTGGCCGCGCTGACCATCGGCACGCTGCTGCTCGTCGTCGCGATGCAGTGCGGACGGTTGCCAACCGGGCCCGGGTCCACGCCCTGCGTCCCCACGCCCGCACCTCCTGTCGGCGCACGGCCGACGCCCGATCACGAGCGCCCAACGGTCGTCCGCGTAGCGGACATGGTGTGCCAGACTGGGCGGCAATGGCGTCCGATCCCCTCATCCGCGCGACCGCCTCCCTGTACGGCCTGGCGTTGGGCGACGCGCTCGGTTCCCAGTTCTTCGTGCCCGCCAACCGCGAGGCACTCACCACCCGAACCCTGCCGCCCGGGCCGTGGCAGTGGACCGACGACACGGAGATGGCCTGCTCGATCTACCGGGTCCTGGCCGACCGGGGCACGGTCGACCAGGACGCGCTGGCGGCCTCATTCGCAGCCCACCACGACTTCGACCGCGGCTACGGCCCGGCCACCGGCCGCATGCTGCGGCTCGTCCGGCAGGGAGGCGACTGGCGGGCGCTCGCGTCCGGGCTCTTCGACGGGAACGGCTCGTGGGGAAACGGCGCGGCGATGCGCGTCGCCCCGCTTGGCGCCTGGTTCGCCGGAGACCCGGTCCGCGCCGTACGGCAGGCCGAACTGTCCGCCCGGGTCACGCACACGCATCCCGAGGCCGCCGCGGGTGCGGTCGCCGTGGCTGTCGCCGCCGCCACGGCGGCCCGCGAAACCGACCTGTCCCCCGGCCGGTTCCTCGACGCCGTCCTGGAGCACACGCCGCCCGGCCGCGTGCGGGACGGGATCGGCGCGGCCCGGCGGCTGCTCACGATCGCCGATCCCCTGCTCGCCTCCGACGCCCTGGGCAACGGCCGGAAGGTGGCGGCGCACGACACCGTGCCGTTCACGCTGTGGGCCGCGGCCCGGCACCTCGACGACATCGAGCAGGCGATCTGGACGACGGCGACGGCGGGCGGTGACGTCGACACCACCTGCGCGATCGTCGGCGGCATCCTGGGCGGCCGGGCCGGGCTCGGCGGGCTGCCGCGCGACTGGCTGCGGCGGGTGGAACCGCTGCCCGGCTGGGCCGAGGTGCCGGCGAGCCTGCGCCCGGAGGCCGCCGACGACGCCTGGTTGCACTCCACCACCGGAGTGGCGACGCCGTCCGCGCCCGGCGACGTCGTCACCCGGTCGAGCCTGCGCAAGGTGATCCCGTTCGCCGCTCCCGTCGTCATGCCGCCGCCGGAGCGGGTGTGGAGCGACGAGGACTGGGCGGTCATCCGGCACGGCCACCGGCCCGTGGGCATGGACGACCGGTGGTCCGCCTTCGTGGAGGGCGAAACGCTGCACCTGCACCGGAGCTGGACGGGCCACCAGATCTACGAGGCCCGCTTCGGCCGGGTGCCGGACGGCCGGTTCGTGATCGCCGGCCGGGTCGAGACCGACCGCGGGCGGCACCGGCGGGTCGGCGACGCGTACGACCGCCTGCTGCTGGAACTGCTCGTCGACACGATCCTGCTCGGGCGGCACGATCCGCGTCGCTGGGACGAACTGGCGTCCCTGCGGTGAGGCGGGGCGGCGTACGGCGGACATATTGCGATGCCGTACGCCTGCGCGCTCGGTTATGGTCGGCGCCATGCGAGAGTCCCCCGCCCTGACGTCCCACGCCGGGGATGCGCCGGGAAACGGCACCCGCCGATGAGCGGCCCGGAGTTCAGGGGCGTCTTCGACATCCACCTGACGGTGGCCGCGGACGACGTAGAGTCGCTCGGCGGCTGGGCGCGGGAGAACGGCGTCAAGTTCACGCACATCGTGCTCGAACGCGGGACGGCCCCTTCCCAGCCGATGCTCACGGTCCGGGGCGAGGGCACGCTGACCGCGCAGAGGACGGCCGCCGCCGCCCACACCGCGCGGTTGCGGGACGAGGGGTTTCCCGTCGTCCGGGTCAAGATCGAGGCGGCTCCCTGGAACGAGGACGTCCCCCGGACCGCCGAGGCCGCGGCGGCGATGCCGGATCACTATTTCGAGCACCATGTCAAGGTCGCCGTCCGCGGTGGCCTGACGCCACTCGCCGATCTCGCCGTGGCCCACGGCGCGCACGTGTCGCGGAACGCCCGCCGGCAGCGCGACGACGACTCACACGAGCGTTTCGTCACGCAGCGATGCCGGGGTGTCGCACTGGCCACGGCCGGCCGGCGCTTCGAGGCGCTGCTGTCCGATCTCGAACGGCACGGCCACGCCGTACTCGAAGCCGAACGAGAGTTCGTCGTGCACGACGACAACCCTGATGTCGACCACGGCTGGATCGAGGAGCGATGACGTCAAGCTGGGACCGGTTCAAGGGAGTCTCCCTCCCCAAGGGGACCACGATCCCGCCTCGCGGGACGCCATGGTTTCCCACGACCTACCTGCCCGTCACGGACAGGCCGGGCATCCGCCAGCCGCCGATCTTCGACCCGGCGCTCAAGCAGTTCGACCGTGCGTTCCGGGCCGGCGAACCGGTCTTCGACGACCCGGAGACGGGGCGCCGGTGGCGGCGGGCCCGGCGCCGGGCGATCGACCACCTGGTTCGGGTCGTCGCCGAGTCCCCGTGGAACGAGAACCTCGTGCTGCGTGGGAGCCTGCTGCTCGAGGCGTGGGTCGGCGAGGAGGCGCGTGAACCGGGCGACCTCGACTGGGTCGTCGTCCCGCCCACCGTGAACATGGACAGCCCGCTCACCGTCGCGATGTTCAAGGGCGTCATCGCCGCCACCGTGGCCGGACCGGCCGACGGCGCGGTGGCCTTCGATCCGGGCGACATCGCCACGGACGAGATCTGGACGTACGACCGCGTCCCCGGGCGGCGTCTCGTGTTCACCTGGCGGGCCGGCGACCTTCCTCCTGGCACCGTCCAGCTCGACTTCACCTTCAACGAGCGCCTGCCCGTCCCGCCGGAGATCGCGCTGATCCCCCGCACCGGCGGGGGTGAGGCCACGCCGATCCTCGCGGCCTCCCCGGAGCTGTCGCTGGCGTGGAAGCTGCTCTGGCTGGCCTCCGACATCTGGCCGCAGGGCAAGGACCTCTACGACGCCGTCCTGCTCGCCGAGCGCGTCCCCCTCCCTCGCGACCTTCTTCACGGGGTTCTGTGCGACGCGCTCGGGGAGCACGACGCCGGTCGGTTCGGCCCGGAGACGATCCGTTCTCTCGAGGTGGACTGGGACGAGTTCCGCGCCGAGTATCCGCACGTCACCGGGAACCCCTGCGACTGGATGGAACGGCTGGCGCGGGCGCTCGACCCCACCTTCGCGAAGGACTGACCCGATCAGGTCAGGCGGCCGACGTAGGCGAGCGCCTGCTTGAGCAGCACGCCCTGGCCGCCGTTCATCTCCTGCTGCACGATCGGGGAGGCCGCCTCCTCGGGCGTGAACCACTCCAGGTCCAGCGCGTCCTGCCGGGGCCGGCAGTCCCCGCGTACCGGGACGATGTACGCCAGGGAGACCGCGTGCTGGCGGGGGTCGTGGAACGGCGTGACCCCCGGGGTCGGAAAGTACTCCGCCACGGTGAACGGCGTCGGCGAAACCGGCACGCTCGGCAGCGCCACCGGCCCGAGATCCTTCTCCAGGTGGCGCAGGAGCGCGTCGCGGATGCGCTCGTGGTAGTACACCCGCCCGGACACCAGCGCCCGGCTCACGGTGCCGTCGGCGCCGATCCGCAGCAGCAGGCCGACGCGGGTCACGGTGCCCGTGTCGTCCACGCGCACCGGCACGGCGTCCACGTACAGGATCGGCATCCGGCCCCGCACCGACTCGATGTCGTCGGGAGCGAGCCAGCCTGGCGTCGTTTCGGTCATTTCGGTCACGGGTCGATCGTACTTGCCCAGGCGAAGGGCGGTTCGCAGGTCGGCACAACCCGTGCCGGCGTGCCGCCAGACGAGGCGCCTCAGGTCGGCGGGGTGTGCAGCGGCGGCGGGGAGGCCGGTGAGGACCTCCCGGCAGGCGGTCCGGGCCGGTGCCGCCGGTGGTCCTCGTCGTGCGGGGGGCCGAGCGGGCGGGCGAGACCGGGGTGGGGTTCGTGCCGCTCCAGCCAGTGGATGGTCGACAGGGTCGCTCGCTCGATCATGTCGGCCGTGCCGCGGAAGTCGACGGGCAGCACCTCGACCGGGCAGAGCGGCGGCAGCACGTGCAGGTGGGTCCGCCGCCTGTTCTGCCTGATCGAGGCGCTGATGCGCTGCTCGCTGAGCAGGTTGTAACCGTGCAGGGCCATGGCGATCGCCGTCGACGGCGCGGCCGGCAGGTGGCAGGAGAATCCGGGCGCCAACAGGTACACCTCGTCGGCGCCCGCCTCCACCGCGTAGTCCAGAGTGGTCAGGTCCGCGACGCCGCCGTCCATGAGCACGCGGTCCCCGATCGTCACGGTGGGATACAGGGCCGGGATCGCGGTGCTGGCCAGCAGGGCCGGCAGCGCGGTCCCCCGCGACAGGACCACCGGCCGCCCCGTCCGCACATCCGCGGTGAGCACCGACAGTGGCGTCAGCGTCTCCTCCAGGACGCGGATCGGCAGGATGCGTTCGAGGAAGCGCCGCATCGAGGAGTTGTCGAAGAGGTAGTTGCGGCGGCCGAGCGCGGCCGCCGCCAGCGTGGCCGGATTGAGCGGGAAGGCGTAGTTGAGCACGCCCAGCGCCTGCAGGGCTCCCCGCAGGGGATGGAAGGGCAGGTTTCCCGCCAGCGTGCGGAGCACATCGGGCCCGCTCACCGGGTACACGTCGTGGCTGCTCACCGACAGCCACAGCCGGGCCAGCTCCTCCACGCCCGCGGCGTCCGGGCGGGAGGCGTAGTAGGCGCCGTTGAGCGCCCCGATCGAGGCGCCCACCACCATGTCGGCGCGGATCCCGTGAGCGGTGAGCGCGCGGAGCATGCCGACCTGCGCGGCTCCCAGGCTGCCGCCGCCCCACAGGATGAACGCCGTCGTCATCGGCCGCTTCCCCACGCTCCCCCGGTTCCGGTCCCCCTTCCTACCCGTACGACCCCCACGTCATCCGCCGTCAGCAGAGGTCGAAGTGACGTGAGACGACGCACTTTCACCGAGCCCTTGTTTATTCTGCCGGGGGCGACAGTCGAAAGGCAGGAATCCCCCCATGGCCTGCCGATCAGATTTCTCCCCTCCTCCGCGCGACGTTCGAGCTCCTGCGTGAGGCTGGACGGCCGCTGCGACCCGAAGAAGTTCGCAAGGAAGTCGAAAGCAGAGTGACGATCCCCGAGGAGCTCCGGGGGCCCAACGCGCACGGCCAGGCGCGTTGGTGGGCGCAGCTGGGCTTTCGTACGGGGGAGGCCGCCTCACTCGGCTGGATGACCAAACGGAACGGCTGGGCGATCACAGAAGCGGGCGTCCGCGCGCTCGACGACTTCCAAGGCACGGAGCTCTATCGCGAACTGGCGCGTCAATACCGGGCGAGGAGACTGCCGCCAAAGCCGCAACCAGGCCGTCCCGGGCCCACGCCTCCGCCCGACCCGACTCCGGCCGCGTTCGAGCAGTTCCAGCAGAACCTCGAGTACGCCCGCCAGCTCGTCGACGGCGGCCGCAGTCTGGAGCGGCTCGCGGTCGGCTCCTTCGACGTCACCGACCTCTACCGCGCGGCCTGGACCCAGGCCGTAGCGGCCCTCGACCACTGGGTGACGCGCGAGATCGTCGACCGGGCCGTGGCCCTCGCTCTGACCCCCGGAGTTCCTCGCCCTCCCAAGTTCAACAATTTGAGCATTCCCGTCGAGCTGTTCGAGAGGGTTCACCATCACGACGAACCCCTCGGGGAATCCTTTCGCGCGCATCTGGAGCGGCATTTCTCCTTCATGACCTTCCAGAATCCGGAGAAGATCAAGGAAGGGTTAGCACACGTCAGCACGGTGAACCTCTGGGTGAAGGTCGCCGAGGTCCTGACCGGTCAGGACGCCAGGAGCCCGATCAGCGCGGACGGCGTCCGTACCCGGCTGCGGGAGATCGCCTGGCGCAGGAACAACATCGCCCATACCGCCGATCACGATCCGGAGCGCCCCGGGCAGAAGACTCCGATCACTGCCGCCGAGGCGGAGGCGACCATCGAGTGGCTCGAAACGATGGCCATCGCCATCCAACTGGCCCTCGGCGACCCCTTCCCGGCCATGACCCCCGACACCGCGGGTGAACTGCGAGCCGCCCCTCTGACGGTTGAGGCAGAACCGGCCACCGGTCCTCGGGGAAAGCGCACGTGGGACGAGCCAAGCTTCCTCCAGGCCGTCGAGCAGTACTGCCCCGACGACGTGCGCGACACGCTGCTGGCCGTCTACCGTCACGCCGAGAGCCACCCGTCCTTCCACGAGTACTACTTCGGCGAAGGCGAGTATCCCTCGGTCACCGCCTGGTTCAACCTCGGCTCCGACAAGGCCTCCGTGTGGAGCGTCTACACCGGACCGGCGAAGTCCGTCCTGGCCGTCAACTTCGGGTCCATACGCAATCACGGCGCTTCACGAGAACGTATGACACGACTTGCCGAACGGCTCGGCGCCCTTCCGGGGGCGGCCCGTCTCCGCGACCAACTCGAATCCGCGGGCTACGCCAAGTATCCCTCATTCCAGCCGGCCGCCCTCGCGCGTCCGGAATACCGGGAGATCATCATCGCGGCCCTGAACGAGTTCCTGACAGGCGAACCCCTGCACTGACCGTTGCACAGCGCAGGGCGGGCGAAGGCCGACCCCCGACTCGGACAGCCCCAGTTGAGGGGAGAGCAGTGAAGCGCGGCCGACAAGAGGCGGCCTGCGACGCCTCGCCTCTTCGGCGGCCCTGGACTGTGCCTTCCCCTCGTCGTCAGCGAAGCATCTCGAGCCTTCCCTGAGCCCGCCTCGGCCCCGTTCCGGGGTTCACACGTCTTACCTCACGGCTATTTCTGTCAGATTGACAAGAAGCTAGCGTCTGCCGCATGACCGAGGACCAATGGGTGCCGCCCGTCGTTCTCCTCGCGGTTGATCTGGTGATCCTGACGTTGCGCCAGTCGCGCCTGCACGTGCTGCTCGTCGAGCGTGGTGTCGACCCGTACAAGGGCGCCCTCGCGCTACCCGGCGGATTTCTGCAGCACGCCGAGGAGGACATCACCGCCGCAGCCCACCGGGAGCTGTCGGAGGAGGCCGACCTCGACGTCGAGACCCTCCGCCTCGAGCAACTGGGCGTGTACGGAGACCCGGGTCGCGACCCGCGTGGCCGAGTGGTATCGGTGGCGTACCTGGCCATCGCACCCCGCCTGCCGGAGCCGATCGCGGGAACGGATGCGGCCGACGCCGGATGGCAACCTGTCGAGCGGGTGCTCTCCGGCGACCTCAAGCTCGCCTTCGACCACCGGCGCATCATCACGGATGGTGTAGAACGCGCTCGCGCCAAGCTTGAGCACTCCTCCCTCGCGACGGCCTTCTGCGGACCGACATTCACCATCACCGATCTGCAAGACGTGTACGAGGCGGTCTGGGGGATCCCACTCGATCCCAGGAACTTCTATCGCAAGGTCCAGAAGACCGAAGGGTTCATCGTCCCGGCAGGGACAGCCCGCAAAGCCACCCCTGGTCGGCCGGCCCGACTGTTCCGCGCCGGTCCGTGCACAGTCCTCTATCCGCCGATGGTCCGGCCCGCCGTCGCCGAGCGCAAAGGAGTAGAAGAGTGAGCGACCGCCCGATCGTGATCCTCACCGCGCTAGACCTGGAATATCAAGCGATCCGAAAGAAGATGCTCGACCCGGAGTTACACCGTCATCAGCACGGCACCCGTTTCGAGATCGGCCGCTTCGCCGGCAGCCGCTGCCGACTGGCCCTGGCCCATGTCGGCACGGGCAACCAGTCGGCGGCCGTGCTGGCCGAACGAGCCATCGCCGAGTTCGCCCCGGCCGCTCTGCTCTTCGTGGGCGTGGCGGGCGCCCTGCACTCCCACATCTCCCTCGGGGACGTCGTTGTGGCGACCCGTGTCTACGCCTACCACGGAGGGACGAGCGAGGACGACGGACTCAGGAGCCGCCCTCGCAGTTGGGAGACATCGCACGCCGCCGATCAGATCGCACGGCACATCGGCCGCACCGGTTCGTGGACGCGTGGTCTCCCCGATCCCGGCCACGTCCCGCACGTGCACTTCGGCCCGATCGCGGCCGGTGAGGTGGTCCTGAACTCCAAGGTGTCCGGGCACGCGCAGTGGATCCGGCAGAACTACCACGACGCCTGCGCGATCGAGATGGAAGGTGCTGGAGTGGCCCAGGCCGGCCATCTGAACGGCGCGCTGCCCGTGGTCGTCATCAGGGGCATCAGCGACCGGGCCGACGGGACCAAGGAGGTGACGGACCGCGATCAGTGGCAGCAGCGTGCCGTAGCCAACGCCGCGGCGTTCGCGGCGGCGCTGGCCGAAGAGATCGCCGCCGAGGAGCGGGACGGCGGCTGGTTGGCGAAGGCGGCGGCGAGAGGAAGCAGGATGCCGGAGCAGGGGACGACGTACAACATCGCACGTGACAATGCCCGGGTGGGAGTGCAGGCCGGGACCGTGCACGGCGGCATCCGGCTCGGCTTCGAACCTGATCGGCCGACGGACCTGGCGGAGGCGCTCGCCGGGTTTCGCTCCCAGCTCAAGCGCGCACGGGACGACGGTCACCTCGATGAGGACACGTACGCTGCGGCTCAGGCGGAGCTCGCTGTGGCCGAGGAGGCCCTGCAGGAGAAGCCTCGGAGCAAGAGCAGGCTGACCCTGGCGCTCAAGAAGCTGCGCGGGCTGATCAGCGACGTCGGCGAGCTGGCGGCGGCTCTGGCGGCCGTCATCGCCCTAGCGCAGGCTCTGTCATGACGCCATCCGACGACACCGCAGTGAACGTCGCCGCCGGCAATGCTCATGTCGACGTGCAGGGAATCGTGCACGGCGGCGTCAACTACTACACGACTCCCCCGGATCCGTCGCCTCGGGAGAAGTTCGAAGCAGGGCTGCGATATCTGGAAAGCGGGGTGACAGGGCGGGCCTGGCCGCGGATCGATGATGCCGTCCTGTCGGGCTACAGAACCAACCGGGCCTGTTTCTACTGGCTGCTCGCCCTGTTGAGCGGCAGGACGCGGCGTGAGCTGTCGGACGAGGAGGCGGCCCGCCTCCAGAACTCGGACCATTTCCTTCCGCTCAGCGGTGATGATCCCTGGGCGGAGGGTGCGCGCACCATGCTCCGGCTAGTGGAATCCGTCGATAAACCCTATGCAGACCTTCGCGTCCTGATGAAGGAATTCGACGAACTCCCGTCGCTTCAGCGGGACCTGATCCTTCGTCACCTGGAGCTGTTCCTTGAGGGGCCAATCAAGGACGACGTGTGGCACCGAGCTCTCCAGCGCGCCTGCGACGAGCAGATGGACCGCAATCGGGAGGGCCGGGTTTGGAAGTTCTTCGAGCCGACGCCCGCTACTCCTCTGGTGCGGCAACCTGCGCCGGTCGCGATCTCCACTTTCATCTGGCTGCAGGCGGGGGCGGGGGCGGTCGTGGCGGTCGCGGCCACCGCACACCTCGGCCACCTGCTCGTGCAGGGCGGCCGGGTCTCCGCTCTGTTCGCGTATCTACTGAGCATCGCCGGGGGATGTTTCGCCGCCCGCGGCGGCATGGAATGGTGCTTCCGATCGAGGCGACTTCGGATGAAGGACGAGGAGCACTCGCCGACCCTGCGCCGCGGGCCCGACGTGCCCCTCGACGCTTTCGCCCGGCAGGTGGGCCGGCGGCTCGAGTATTACCTCGCCAAGTACCGGCCGAGTGGCATGGAGCCGGATCTGTGGCTGACGTGGACTGCCGGCCTCCGCAGGAGCATGCGGAACGAACTCGTGGAGGCATACCGCGAGGAGCCGACCAAGGCGGAGACGATCAACTGGCTCATCCGCCATCGCGCCATCGGCGTCAAAACCCGCTGGGAGAAAGGCACGCTGTGGAACCACCGCCAGGAACTGGCCACCCCCATCTCCAGCAAGGCGACTGCCGTGCTCGGAGCCCTGGCCTGCGCTATCGGCGGGATCTGGGCGGCGAGCGGGGCGATGCAGGCTGGCGGGCTGATCGGGATCCGGTCGGTCGCCCTGTTCGTGGTGGCAGGCTGGATCGCCGGGCGCGCCTGGCTGCTGATCACCCTCGAACGCCGCCGGTTCGCCGCCGACAAACTCGAAGCCGCGAAACTGCAGGAGGACAGCGAGGCGGCCTTCTCCCGATGGAAGGAACGGCTGGCTGACAGGCCCGACGACAGAGAGATGGCCGCCTGGCTGGACTGTGACCGGAAAGTGCTACTGAGCGAGGCACTGCGGCACTACCAGCTCAAAATGAGCGGCATCATCGCGTACGCCTTCATTGAGGCACGCAGCGGTTCCGCGACCCGGGCGCGAGTGCCGGGCGGACCCTGGCGATACAGGAAGTATCAGCTCATCGTCTTCCTGCTCACCGCCGACGGAGTGCGGCAGCTCACCGCGACGCTCGATCTTCAGCCCGGCACCTTCCACGATCGTCATCGAATGAACTACCGGTTCGAGGCGGTCGCGGCCGTCCGCGTGCGGCAAGCGGACAACCAGGAGCGGACATTCCAACTCTCCCTCGTCAACGGCCAGGAAATCAACGTCAAGGTGGTCGAGTCAGAAATGGAGGACCTCCAGCAGGGAGAGAATCCCGCAGCCGTCTCCGAGGTGACGTTGGATGCGGCAGGCCTGCGTCACACTCTGCACGTCCTTGAGGGGATCGCGGCAGAGGGCAAGGCGTGGATAACCTCGGAACGCCGTCGTGGCGAGGCCCGCTCCGAGAAACTCTGGCCGCGCCCGCCCGACAAGGAGCCCAATTCTTGAAGCGGCACGAGCCCGGCGGACCGGCCGACCGAGCGCCCGAGGAGCCGATGGCTTCCGGGCGCTCGACACGATTCGAGCATGGATGACCTATTACCGGCATCGGGCTGTTCGGTATCCGCACCGCCGTAGCAAAGGGCGATGGTTATGCGTTCGACCGGGCCTTCGTCGATTTCGTCGAATTAGCCTTCCCGGCCAAGATCGAGCTTACTCATCCCATGGCAAGATGGGCCCCCGTTCCCTCACGCGTAGGGCTTCGGGACAAGGATCCATAGACGGACACATCCAGTTACGCAGGGCTGCTGGCGCAGGTGATACCGGTGGTTCTGCTCGCCGTAATAGTGGAATACCGCGGCGCCTACGAGGCAGGGCGTATCGTCGGCACGGAGTCGCGGAACAAGATGTCCCCGGATCAGGGACGGAGATTAGCGAACCAATTCCTGTTCATCCTGGCGGTGCAAACCATATTCCTTTCAGTTCTCACCGTGCTCGAGATGGCGGCCCTGATAGTCGCCGGCAACAAACCGGGGTCGCACGAGCTGGCCGAATCCATCATCCGTTCCGATGCGGCTCTAACGGTTGTCTCCATCGGGATCGGTTTGACCATCGCGATGCAAGCCCTCGCCGTCGCGCAAAGCTATCAGCGGGCAGGGATAATCGAGGACACACACCGGCGCAACTTCCACTGGGTGATACGAATAGCCGTCGTCATTGTCGTTTTCGGAACGGGCCTGCTGCTGAAGGGCTGATCCCGGGACGCCGCTGTCGCGCCCCTCACGAAACGGCAGGGCAGGTCAAGCGGCTAGCGCACGGGGAGGCCGGTGACGGCGCGGCCGATGATGAGGCGCTGGATCTCGCTGGTGCCCTCGAAGATCGTGAAAATCTTGGCGTCGCGGTGGAAGCGCTCGACCGGGTGCTCGCGGGTGTAGCCGGCCCCGCCGAGGATCTGGATGGCCTGCTCGGTCGCCCAGACGGCCGTCTCGCTCGCGACCAGCTTGCTCATCGACCCTTCGGCCTGCTCGAGCCGCCGGCCGTGCCGGGCCATCCACGCCGCCCGCCAGGTCATCAGTCGGGCTATGTCCACCCGGGTGGCCATGTCGGCCAGCAGGAACGCGACCGCCTGGTTCTCCCCGATCTTGCGGCCGAACTGCTCACGCTCCCGGGCGTAGTCGCGGGCGTACTCGTAGGCCGCACGGGCGACGCCGACGGCCATCGCGGCGACGAGGGGGCGGGTGGTCTCGAAGGTCCGCATCGCGGCCTGTTCGCCGGACCGCGCGCCGGCGCGCACCCGGGCGAGCCGCTCGTCCAGCTTCTCCTTGCCGCCCACCAGGCACCGGCCGGGCACCCGTACGTCGTCCAGGACGACCTCGGCGGTGTGGGAGGCGCGGATGCCGTGCTTCTTGAACTTCTGCCCCTGGGACAGGCCGCGCGTGCCGGGCGGGACCACGAAGGACGCCTGGCCCCGGGTGCCCAGTGAGGGGTCGACCGTGGCCACGATGACGTGGACGTTGGCGATGCCGCCGTTGGTGGCCCAGGTCTTCACGCCGTTGAGGACCCACTCGTCCTTCGCCTCGTCGTAGACGGCCCGCGTCCTGATCGCGCCGACGTCGCTGCCGGCGTCCGGTTCCGAGGAGCAGAACGCGCCGAGCTTGACGTCGTCGGGAGTGCCGAACATCTGGGGCAGCCACTCCCCCATCTGCTCGGGGGTGCCGTTCGCGGCGATGGAGGCGGCGGCGAGGCCGGTGCCCACGATCGACAGGCCGATGCCGGCGTCCCCCCAGAACAACTCCTCGAACGCCACGGGCAGGCCGAGCCCCGACTCCTCGAACCACTGCTGGGCGAAGAAGTCCAGCGAGTACAGCCCGATCTTGGCGGCCTCCTGGATGACCGGCCAGGGCGTCTCCTCGCGCTCGTCCCACTCCGCCCCTGCCGGGCGGATGACGTCCCGGGCGAACTCGTGGACCCAGTCGCGCAGTTCGCGAAGGTCGTCGCTCAACTCAGGGCAGAAGGTCATCGGGGGGTCTCCTCTCCTTAGTGTTACCAACGGTAACACCTCGGCGGGAGGAGCCGGTCAGCGCAACCGGGACGCGTACTGGGGGACCGTCGCCATCGGCGGGCGCTCGGCCACCCCGACGTCCCGCGTCAGCGGGCGGTGCCCGGCGGGGCCGCGTTCGAACTGGACGAGCCGCGCGGACGGCTCGTGCAGCGGAACGATCTTGTCCTGGCGCTCCAGCCGCGCCCAGGCGGTGTGCATGATCTGCCCGGCCATCCCGCCGAGCGCCTCCGTCGACTGGTGGGAGTGGACCCGGCGGCCCAGGTCGACCTGGGCGAGCGCGTCGAGCCCCACCGTGTCCAGGAGGTCGATGAGGAGCCCCAGCTCCACGCCGTACCCGGTGACGAACGGCACCCGTTCCAGGACCGCGCGGCGGCCGGCGTACTCGCCCGCGAGCGGCTGCACGAACCCGGCGAGCAGCGGCCAGTGCAGGTTGAGCAGCGGCCGGGCGACCAACTCGGTGACCCTGCCCCCGGCGTTCGGTTCCGTCGCGCCGAGCAGCGGCCGGTCGTAGCACGCCTTCACGTATCCGACCGCGGGGTCGGCCAGCAGGGGCCCCAGCAGGCCGGTCACGAACGAGGTCCGGAACTCACGCAGGTCGGCGTCGACGAACACGACCAGGTCGCCGGTCGTCACCGCGAGAGACTTCCAGAGCGCCTCGCCCTTGCCGTCGTAGCGCGGATCGTGCAGCTCGGGCAGGATCTCGTCCTGCGCGAAGACCTTCGCCCCGGCGCGTAAGGCCCGGGCCGCCGTGTCGTCCGACGACCGGGAGTCGATCACGACCAGCTCGTCCACGAGCGGCACGGCCTCGACGAGGTCGCGGCGCACGGCGGAGACGATCTCCCCGACCGTCTCCTCCTCGTTCCTGGCGGGCAGCACCACCGAGATCGTGGTGCCTCCCTTGGCGGACAGCAGGGCGCGGGCCGGCCAGTCGGCCGCCGACGAGGTACGCCGACTCAGCCAGGCCTCCACCTCAGGCAGCACGCCCGTCCTCCCCCTGTCCGCCACGTTCACAGGCATCACCTTATGCGGCGGCCGGAGGAGGCGATCAGCACGAGCCCCCCTCCCAGCGCGAGCACGCCCGCCACGCCGTACATGAGGGCGGCGAAGCCGTACGGCGCGGCGGCCGAGGCCGCGATCGGACCCACGCTGGCCCCCGTGAACAGGAAGAAGGTGAACAGGGAGACGGCCGTGGCCCGCGCGGGACCGGCCAGCAGGCCCACGGTCTCGATCACGGCGGGGGCGGCGACGCCGATCGCGAAGGCGAAGACGGCCAGCAGCACCGCCAGCGCGGCGACACCGGGGGCGGCCAGCCCGACCACCAGCGCGAGCACCGCGGCGAGTCCGAGGGCCAGCGCCGCCCTGCGGGCCGGGGAGATCCGGGCGAGGTACGGCGTGGCGAACGGGATGGCCACGATCGCCGGCAGCGCGGTGGCCCGCAGCGTCAGCAGCGCGGAGGGGTCTCCGGCGATACCCGCGGGGCCTTCGAGCTGCAGTGCGGTGTAGAGGGCGACGAACGCGCCGAGGACCGTCAGCGTGGCGGCGTACACCAGGACCAGGCGCGGGTTTCGCAGCAGCACCGGGACGGCGGCGTAGGGGTTCACTCCGGCCCGGCGGGCGGTGTCGGGCAGCATCACCCGGCGCAGCACCACGGTCATGACGGCGAACGCGGCGCCGCCGAGCAGGAAGACCGGCCGCCACCCGAGCAGGTCGGCGAGGGCCTTGGCGACGAGCTGGGCGACCACGGCCGAGGCGAACAGCGCGCTCACCACGGAGGTCATCGTGACGGCACGGCGGCGGGGTTCGACGCGCTCGGCGATGTACGCGAACGCGGTGGGGGCGAAGACGGCGGTGGTGACGCCCTCGACCACCCGCAGGGCGAGTGCGGCCCCGGGCCCGGGGCTCAGCGCGACCAGCGCGGTCGTCACCGCCGTGGCCGCCATGCCCCAGGTCATCACGCGGCGCCTGCCGTACAGGTCGGACAGCGGGCCGAACAGCAGGAAGCCACCCGCGTAACCGAGGCCGAACGCGCTGACGAGCCAGGTCAGGACGGCGGCGGGGGCGCCCCAGTCGGCCGACATCCGGGCCAGCAGGGGGATCACGACGTAGAGATGCCCGGTGGCGAGGAGCCCGGCCGGTACGAACGCGGCCACGGTGCGCCCTGACGGCGCGTACGTCTCGCGCGGAGCGGCCGGTGCGGCGGGTGCGGGAACGACGGGAGTCGATGTGCTCATGGCGAGGAAGGTAGCCAACCAACTAGTTGGGTGTCAACCAACTAGTTGGTGGCCGTGCGGGTATGCTGAGGCGACCACTCCTGAGCACCCGTCCGCTCATGAACACGGAGGAAGCCGATGTCGCCCCGCAAAGACGCCAAGGACCCGACCGCCGCCACGAAGGCCGCCCTGCTGGAGGCCGCGCGGACGGAGTTCGCGGCGTACGGCGTGGCGGGCGCCCGGGTGGACCGCATCGCCGAGCGGGCCGGGGTCAACAAGGAGCGGATCTACGGGCACTTCGGCAGCAAGGAGAAGCTGTTCGACACCGTCATCAAGACGGCGCTCGACGAGGTCGCCGCGGCGGTGGCGATGCCGGGCAAGGACCCGGCGGAGTACGTCGGCAACCTCTTCGACTTCTACTCCGCCCACCCCGACCTGGTACGCCTGCTGATGTGGGAGGCGCTGCACTACCGGGGCGAGGACGACCTGCTGCCCGGCCAGGAGCTCCGGGTGGACAAGTGCCGGACGAAGACCGAATCGCTCGCCGAGGGCCTCGGCCGGGAGCCGGACGCCTCGGTCGCCCGGATGGTGTTCTCGCTGGTGGGCATGGCGATGTGGCCGAGCGTCATGCCGCAGCTCGCCCGGATCACGGTCGGCGAGGAGGCGGCGACCCCCGAGGGACGCGAGGCGCTGCGCGAGCACCTCGTGGCGTTCGTCCGCGCCGCCGTCGAGAAATGACCGGCGCCGCCGGGAACTGACCGGCACCCTCAGGCGGGGACGTCCTCCTCGACGCGTCTCCGGGACACCGAGCCCGTCAACCGCACCGGGAGGACGTCTTCACGCGGTGTGCGACTTCAGGCGGCGTCGCCGCGAGGCGAAGTGCCCGCGCGAACGGCCGTCAGAACCACAGAGTTCGCGTCGCCGTATAGGCCAGGACGCGGATCAGGTAGCCGCAGGCCTGGTTGAGCATCGTGGGATCACCCGGCGGCATGGCGTCGTACGCGAGCCGGCGGAAGTGCTCCGCGCCGGCGGTGTCGCCGACCTGGATGCCCGCCAGCGCCCACCACGCGTAGATCGTCGCCGCCGACAGCCCTTCCGGACGGCCGGGGGCCTCGCCAACGTCGAACTTGTCGACCAGGCGACGCCAGAGGTCCCGGTCGGCCGGGTCCGGGCCGCCCGCTATCGCGAGCATCATGACGGCCGCGTGCGCGTCGGGATACCACAGGTCCATGCGGGCGTTGTTGCCGACCGGCGGCACCACCCACGCGGTCCAGCCAGTGGCCCGCGACCTGAACCGCTCGCGCAGCGCGTACCGGGTGCGGGCCGCCCGGCGCTCCGCCACGCGGGCCAGGTGCGTGCTGCCGGTGAGGCGGCACAGCTTGGCGTAGGCGACCATGCCGAACCACGTCTCGGCGTTGTCCATCAGGTAGCGGATCGGGTATGTCCGCTTGGCCAGGGTCACGCCTTCGGTGAGGTACACCTCGTCGATGGCCCGGTACGTCTGGTGGACGGCCGGCATGAACTCGGCGAGGTACACCCTCCGCTCCGGGGGCCGCAGCCGGGTCGCCCCCTTCCACACTGCGAGGAAGTACGTCGCCGGGCAGGAGTCCTGGGCGTCCAGATCCCCGCGCACCCAGTCCGGGTACGTGCCGGTGAAGTGCTCGATCGTGCCGTCGGGGTGCATCCAGGCGGCGTACCAGCGCAGCCACCGGTCGGCCGCCTCCGCGTAGTGCGGATCGCCGGTGACGTCGGCGGCCAGGTAGAGCGAGTAGGCGGTGTAGTTGTTGAAGTAGGTCTCCAGGCGCAGGTCGTTCGGAGCCGCTCCGCCGAGGTTCAGCCCTCCGTCGGCCTTCTGCCGACCGAGCACGACGTCAGCGAGCCGCCGGATGTCGGCGACCCGGTCGTGCGGGAGCGACCGGCCGGTGCGCGGGGTGTCGTCCGGCAGCGCCGCGTAGGCGTCGAGCCCGGATTCGAGGCTCAGCGCGGTCACGCGGAGCGAGGGACCGCTGAGAGAGATCTCGGTGACGACCGCGCCGACGAGTTCGCCGTCCACCTCGGCCAGCGGCACGGCGCGGGCGACTCGCGCGGGCAGCGCCAGGGCGGCGGTGCGTCCGGCGGCGGTGCGTACAGACAGCGTGACGGGCCCGTCGGCGGTGGCGTCGATCCGCACCAGGAGCGCCTCGTCGAGCCAGTGGCCGGAGAGCGTGGCGTCACCGGTGCGTGCGAGGACCTCCGGCTCGTGCGGGTTGGCGGCGGTCGTGAAGGTGGTCGCCGGAGTTCCCTCGACGGACAGGGTGTACCGGCGTCCCGGCTTCAGCCTTCCGCGCGGGATGACGCTGACCGCGCGCTCGCCCACCTGGTAGGCCACGTCGGTCTCGACCATGCCGTCGGGCCCGTCGAGGCGGGCGGGGGGCGGACCGGACGTCGCGGGCGCGGTCAGGTAGGCGGTGAGCACCCGGTCCCTGGGCACTCCCGTCGAGCCGTCGGCCGGGCTGGCGAAGGCGATCGGGGAGGCGTCCGCGGAGGCGAGGGCGGGTGAGCCGGTGACCAGCAACGGCACCGCGGCTGTGCCGACGAGACCGGTGATCGCGGCGCGGCGGCTGATAGCGGGTCCATCCATGACGTGTCCCTTTCTGAGGGGCCTGACAGGGGAGAGGGGCGCCTGCCGGAGGGCGGCGGGCAGCACGACTCCGCCGGGCGGCGGAGCCGTCGGCTCGAGGAGGGGAACGGGCGGGGCGCGAGGGAAGGTTCAGACGAGTGGGAGAGGGCGGGGCAGGCCCGCCCGAAGCCGGGGAAGGCGGAGTGGGCCGGGGTGAGGGGCCGGCCCGGGAGAGAGGACGGGGTCAGTAGATCTTGTCGGCGACCGCCTCGGAGATGAGCTTGCTGGTGCGGTGGGCCTGCTGGCCCATCTCCCTGGCGCATCCCTCGACCAGCAGTTCCACCACGAAAAGCTGGCCGATCTTGTTGAACAGGTTGCTGACGAGCATGGTCTCGTCGCTTCCGGCGACGAGGACGACGTCGGCGATCTCGGCCAGCGGAGAGCGCGGCGCGCCGGTGATCGCGATCGTCCGCGCCCGCCGTTTCCGGGCCGTCGAGAGGTTGGCGACCATGTCCTTGGTGCTGCCGCTGTAGCTGATCGCCACGGCGACGTCCTCGGGGCCCAGTACGGCCGCGGCCATGGCCTGGACATGGGAGTCGACGTACGCGTTGCACGTCTTGCCCAGCGTGAGGAACCGGAGCTGGGCGTCCATCGCGGTCAGGCCGGAGGAGGCCAGCCCGTAGAAGTCGATGCGCCGGGCCTTCACCAGCAGGTCCACGGCCTGCCTGAACGCGTCCGCGTCGAACTGGCGCATGGTGGTCTCGATCATGGCGATCGTCCGGCCCGCGGCGCTGCCCGCCCAGGTCGGGTAGTCGCCTCCCGCCGCCACCAGGGGCGTCGTGGTGACCGTGCCGGGCACCAGCTCGTGCGCGATCTCGATCTTGAGCTCGTGGAAGCCGCGCAGGCCGAGCCGCTGGCAGAACCTGCTGACCGTGGCCACGCCGACCTCGGCGCGCTCGGCCAGCTCGGTGATGGACATGCGGATGACCTCGCCGGGGTGGTCCAGCACGGTCTGGGCGACCTTGGCTTCGCTCGCGGTCAGGTCGGCCTCCCGTGAGCGGATCGCCGCGAGGTATCCGGCCGGCGGTGCGGCATCGGGCGTTCCGGCGGGCATGTCGTCTCCGTTTCCTCACTGTGGGCAGGGGGTGTCACGCGTCGCTCACCCGATCACGCGTAGCTCACCCGATTACGGTAGGCGGCCAGCAGGCGGGAGTTGTGCTGATCGCCGCCATCGATGTTGGCGCTGGCGAACACCGGTGGATCCGGCAGCCGGGTGGCGACCTCCACCATCAGACCCTGCAGGAGGGCGGACCCGATCGCGGTGGAGGTCGGGCCGGCCGGCGGCACGCCGGGCGCGATGGTCACCGCCGCGTCGCCCGGCGCGCCGGGCAGGTCGATCACCAGGTCGGCCACCTCCGACAGCCGGGCCGCCGCCCGCGGCGCGACCGACCGCGTGTACGCGAGCGAGGTCAGCGCGAGGACCTCGGCGCCCCTGGCCTTGGCCGCGACGGCGAACTCGACGGCCGCCGGATTGCGCCCGGACACCGAGATGACGAGCACCACGTCGCCGGAGCCGATCCGGGTGTCCTCCACCAGCGCCGTGCCGTACCCCGGCAGGCGCTCCAGCCGGCTCGTCCGGGTCACCGGCCGCTCGTTGAGCATCAGCCCGGCGGGCAGCACGGGCTCGATGGCGGCCAGGCCGCCGGCCCGGTAGAACAGGTCCTGGGCGAGCAACCCGGCGTGGCTCGCGCCGAAGACGTAGAGCACCCGGCCGTCGGCGATCGCGGCGGCGATCCGCCCGGCCGCGGCGTCGATCGCGGACTCGTCGACCTCCGCGAGCAGCCGGGTGACCTGGTCGAGGTAGCGGCGGAAGGTCATCAGTGCCCCCGCTCGGCGTATCCCGTCTCGACGGCGGCCACGAGGGCCGGGCCGTCGGGTACGTTGATGCTCGGATAGACGCTCGGCGACAGGCCGGCGGCAACCAGCCGCTCGACGGTTCCCGCGGTCACAGCCCACATCAGCGCCGCGTTGGCCACGCCGGAAAGCGGGCAGACCGGGCGCTCGACGCCGGGCACGTCGAGGAATGCGTCGCCGTAGCCCGCGCCGTTGTCCAGCACCACGTCGGCGACGTCGGCCAGGCACCGCCCGGACGGATGCCGGGCGTCCAGCGCCCGGGAGAAGGCGACGGCGGTGAGGGCGACGACCGGCACCCCCGCCTCGCGGGCGTTCAGCGCCAGGTCCACCACGGCGGCCGAGACGCCGGACACCGAGACAGCGAACAGCACGTCCGCCGGGGTCGGCGCCTCGGGCGCCTTCGCCGTGTCGAGCGGCTTGAACGCGGGCAAGCCGCCGGTCCGGTAGAACAGCTCGTGCGACACCATGTGCCCGGTGTCGTGCAGATAGAGGGTGCCGCGCCCGGCGATCGCGGCGGCCGACAGGTCGGCGGCCCGGCCGACCGCCTCCGCCTGCGTACGCGCGACGCCGCCGAGCCGGTCCAGCAGCCCGGTGAAGTAGGCGTCGATCGCGCTCACGCCGGCACCCCCGCCGAACTCGCCGCCACCAGGCGGGCGGTGATGTGGTGCGGCGAGGTCACCGCGGTGCCGACGACGACCGCGTGCGCGCCCGCGTCGAAGGACCTGCGGACGTCGTCGGCCGACCAGATCCGGCCCTCTACGACGACGGGCACCGACCGCCCGGCGAGTGCCTCGCACACGGCGAACGCCGGCCCGCTCTTGTCCGTGGAGTACGGCGTGTAGCCGGCCATGGTCGTGGCCACCAGGTCGGCCCCGGCCTCCATCGCGGCCAGCCCCTCGTCGGCCGTCGCGACGTCGGCGAGCACCGCGGCCCCCAGCTCGTCGTGGATCGCCGCGATCAGGCCGGCCAGCGGCACCGGCCGCGGCCGCAGCGTCGCGTCCACCGCCACCAAGTCGGCACCCGCCTCGACGATCTCCCGAGCGTCGTCCACCGTCGCCGTGATGTACACGTCGTACCCGGGATGCCGGCGCTTGCGGATACCGATGATCGGGAGGTCGAATCCGGCCCGGACGGCCGCGATGTTCGCCGGGCCGTCCAGCCGGAACCCGGCGGCGCCGCCGGCGGCGGCGGAACCGGCCATGGCGGCGATCACCTCGGACGGGTGCAGGGGACTGTCCAGACCCGCCTGGACCGAGACCACCACCCCGCCCGCGATGCGTGCGATCGGATTCATCACTTTCCCTTCAGGATCTCGTGTGGGCTCGCGGCCAGGCCGGCCGCGAGCCGATCGTGCACCGCCTGGTCGACGGTCCCGCCGGCCTGCCGTACGGCCAGCAGGTAGGCGCCGCCCACGGGCGGCAGGGCGGGGAGCGCGAGCCGGTAGCCGGGCAGCCGGGTGCCCAGCGCGGCGCCGAACGCCTCGCACACCGGTCCTCCGGCGGCGAGCACGCCGCCAGCTGGGACCACGATCCGGTGGTCGCCGGTGAGGAACGGCGCGGCGGCCGCCGTGGCCGCGACGAGTGCCGCGAGCTCGTCGGCGGCCGCGCGGATGATCCCGATCGCGACGGCGTCCCCGGCGCCGGCGCATTCGGCGACGTCGACGGCGAGCGCGGCCACCTCCGCACGGTCCAACCGCCCGTGATGTACCCGCTCGTAGACCGCCCGCATGCTCGCGACCGCGAGCCGCCGCCGCACCGCCCGGCTCAGCGGCGACTCGGCGGCGCGCCCGTCCTCGGCGGCGCACGCGGCCCGCAGCGCGGCCTGCCCGATCCAGTGGCCGGATCCCTCGTCGCCCAGGTACCAGCCCCAGCCGCCGCGGCTGACGCGCTCGCCCGCGGGACCGGCGGCGAGCGCGACGGTCCCCGTTCCGGCGATCAGGCCGATCCCCGGGCCGCCCAGGCTGCCGCTGGCCAGCGCGGCGACCGCGTCGGACTCGGCGCGCACGTCCGTCACGGGGACGAGCGAGCGGACCGTCGCCGCCGCGGGTTCGAGAGCGGACGTGAGCGACAGGTAGGCCGTGAACGGCCCGGCGGACCCCGCGGCCGCGCCGCGCACCGCCTCGGCCAGCGATCGCGCGTTGCCCTCGGCGGCGCCGGGCTCGCCGGGATGCCGGATGGGACCGCCCCGCCCGACGCCGCGCACCGTGCCGTCTGGCTCTCCGACGACGGCCACGGTGCCGGTCTGGCCGCCGTCGAGCGCGAGGATCGTCACTGCTTCACCGCCCCCGCCATGACGCCCCGGATGATGAACCGCTGGAAGCACAGGTAGACGACGATGACCGGGACCGTGGTGATCGCGATGGCCGCCATCATCAGCCCGTACTGCGAGAAGTACGACCCCTGGAAGACCTGGAGACCGACCTGGAGCGGCATCAGCGTGTCGTCGGTGAAGACGATCAGCGCGAGGGTGAACTCGTTCCAGACGCCGAGCACGGTCAGGATCGTGATGGTGGCCAGGGCCGGCTTCGCCAGCGGCAGCGCGATCCGGGTGTAGATCCGGATTCGCCCCGCTCCGTCGATCATCGCGGCCTCCTCCATCTCGCGGGGTAGCGCCTCGAAGAACCGGCGGAGCAGGAAGATCGCCACCGGCAGGTGGGCGTTGATCAGCGGCAGGATGTATCCGAGCCTGGTGTCCACCAGGCCGAGCCGTACCAGGATCACGTACAGCGGGATGAAGGCGGCCGGCATCGGCACGAAGATGAAGGCCAGCAGCACCGAGTAGACGACGTTCTTGGCGGGGAAGCGCAGCCGGGCGAACGCGTACGCGGCCATGCTGGCGAACAGGACGACGGCCGTGCTGACGGTCACCGTGTAGAGGACGCTGTTTCCCATGTAGCGGTCGAAGTCGGCGTCCTCCCACGCCCGCCGGTAGTTGTCGAACTGCCAGGTCTCCGGCACGAAACTGACGCCGGAGTAGATCTGCTCGGTGGTCTGCACGGACGCGGAGAGCATCCACAGCACCGGTACGACCGAGACGAGGGTCCAGCCGATCAGGATCACGTGTAGCGCGAAGCGTCTCATTCGCCCGCCTTCCTGCGGGTGAAGCGCAACCCGAGGGACGCCACGACGAGCATGAGCACGCAGAACACGAGCGACAGCGCGCTGGCGTACCCGAACTGGGAGTGCTCGAAGGCGGCGCGGTAGATGTGCAGCACCGGCACCTCCGTGCTGTATCCGGGACCACCGCCCGTCATGGCCATGACCAGGTTGAACATCTCCATCGCGCCGAGGAGCGTCATGATGCCGACCACACCGAGCGTCGGCTTCATCAGCGGGAGCGTGATGCGGCGGAATATCCGCCATCCGCCCGCGCCGTCCACCCGGGCCGCCTCGTACAGCTCGGTGGGGATGGCCTGCAGCGCGGCGAGGAACAGCAGGAACGGCATGCCCACGCCCTGCCACATAGAGGCGACCGACACGGCCAGCAGGGCGGTGGACTCGTCGCCCAGCCACGCGTGTCCGCCGAGCCCGAACGCGCCAACGAGCTGATTGAGCGGCCCGCCGTACGGCTGGAAGATCCACTTCCAGATGATGGCGACGACGATGCCGGAAAGCACCGGCGGGAGGTAGAAGACCGTGCGGTAGAAGAGCTGCGCGCCGATCTTGCGGTCGAGCGCCAGCGCGAGGCCCAGCGAGATGCCGTTCATCACGGTCAGCGCGAGGACGGCGAGGATCAGGCTGTGCCCCACCGACTCCCACCAGACCCCATCGGAGAAGGCGGTGAGGTAGTTGCGCAGGCCGATCCAGTTGAACGTCGGGGTGAGGCCGCTCCAGTCAGTGAAGCTCAGCAGCACCGTACGGCCGAACGGGTAGGCGCTGAACAGGCAGAAGAGGATCACGGCCGGAGCGATCAGGCACAGCCCGACGCCCCATTCCTCCGGCCTCCCCCAGCGGCCGGGCCGGCCGGCCCTGGTGGGCGTGGAGCCCTGCCGGACCGGCGGCGCGGTGTGCGTGGTCGTGGTCATCGGCTACTGCGCCTGACCCGACTTCTGCGCCTTGTCCATCAGTGAGGCCAGATGCTCCGGCGTCTCCTTGCCCACGAGGAGCTGCTGCAGGCCCTTGGTGAGCGTGGTGGCGACCGCGGGCGGCATGCTGACGCGAAGCTGCGGCGCGAGCGACTCGTTGCCCTTGGCGAACTCGGCGAGCTGGGCGTTGCGTATCTGGCCGTCGCCGACCTCGCGGTGGGCGGGCAGGTTGAAGCTCGTCTCCGAGTACTTGGCCTGCTGCGGGGTGTCGGTGACCCAGCGGGCGAACTTCAGCGCCTCGTCCTTGTTCGGCGAGGTGCCGATCACCATCAGGGTGGTGACGCCGCCGGGCAGCTTCACCGGGTGGGTGCCCGCGGTGGGCGGCGGGAAGACCCCGTAGTTCGTGAAGCCCGGGTTCTGCTGGGCGAAGACGTTCACCGCCCACGAGCCGTCGAGCAGCATCGCTGCCTTTCCGGACACGAACATGCTCTCCGCGGCCGGCATGTCGAACGAGACGACGCCGTCGGCGAGGATGCCGGAGCCGCCGAGCCGCTTCAGCAGCTTGAGCACGCCGAGCCACTGCGGGCCGCTGTACGGCAGCTCGCCGCTGAACGACTTCTCCAGGTCCTCCTGGCCGATGAGGTTCCAGTAGTAGATCTGCGCCAGCGACCCGATCGCCCACGCGCCGAACCCCGAGGTGAACGGCACGATGCCGGCGTCCTTCAGCCGCGTGCCCGTGTCGAGCAGCTCGTCGAAGGTGCGCGGCGGCGCGGTGATCCCGGCTTTGGCGAACAGGTCCTTGTTGTAGAGGAACTGGATGTTGTTGACGTCCAGCGGCACGCCGTACGGGCCGGGCTGCACGCCCCACTCGTTGTCGGGGCCGAACGAGGCGTTGGTGAGGGCGGTGGGGTAGAAGCGGTCCTTCCAGCCGTCCCGGTTCATCTCGTCGGAGAGGTTGAGTATCGTGCCCTGCTTGGCGTAGGGCGCGAGCTTCTCACCCGGCTGGCTCCAGCCGATCATCACGTCGGGCAGCGTGCCCGCCTGTGTGGCGGCCTGGAACTTCTGCGCGTAGCTGCCGCCGTCGCTCATCACCACCTTGACCGCGACGCCGGTCTGCTTCTCGTACTCCTTCGCCCACTGCTCGAAGAGGTCCTTGCGGTCCGTGAAGTAGTGCCAGAACGTGATCTGCCGCTTGGCCTGGGCGCCCTGCGGCGCCTGCTCGATTCCGGTGCCACAGGAGGCCGCGCCGGCCAGGATCGGGATGAGGGCGGCGGACGCGACCAGGCGCCGCCAGCGGGGATGCGGTGACATGCCGAAGCTCCTTGGGGGGCGGAACGGATAGAGAAGGTGGGCGGACCGGCGGTGCCCCGGCCCGGTCAGAACCAGAGGGTGCCGTCGTAGTCGCGGGTGACGACCCGGGTGAGGTAGCCGCAGGCGTGCGCCAGGGAGTCGGCCTGGACGGGGCCCGCCTGGGCGACCCAGTAGTCGGCGAGGTCTGACCGGCCGGTGGCCGCCGCCGCCTGCGCCCACCAGCCCCAGTGCGGCGCCGCCGCGACCCCGGCCGGGCGGTTCGCCACCCCGCCGGTCTCGAAGTGCGCGAACATCCGGGCGTAGTGGGCGGCGTCGCCGGCTCCCCCGTAGATGGCCAGCGGGATGACGTTGGCCAGCGCGTGCGGGTACCAGCCGTCCAGGCCGCCGTGCCGCGCACCGGGGCTGACGTACCAGGCCAGGTAGTCGCCGGCCGGGTCGGCGATGGGGAACCGGTTGCGCAGCGCGTACATCACCCTGCGGGCATGGTGGAGGGCCAGCCTGGTCTCCGCCGCGTCGCCGGCCAGGCCGGCCAGCTTCGCGTAGGCCACCTCGCCCAGCCAGGTCTCGGCGTTGTCCATCGTGTACCTGATCCGGTAGCTGTCCTTGGCGATCGTGACGCCGTCGACGAGGAAGACCGAGTCGAGCGCGCCCCAGGCCCGGGCCACCCGGTCGGCGACCCGCCTGGCCGCCTTCTTCCGCTGTCCGTCGTTGCGGGCGAGCTCGGCCAGCTTCCAGTTGGCCAGGATGTACGTGGCGGCGTAGGAGTCGGCCGAGTCGTAGTCGCCGGCGGCCGTCCAGTCGGGGTAGGAGCCGGTGTACTTGTCGACGGTGCCGTCGGCGTTCATGTGCGCCGCGTACCAGTCGAGCCAGCGGCTCGCGGTGTCGCGGTACCGCCGCTCCCCGGTGACCTGGTAGGCGCGCAGCAGGCCGAGCGCCGCGTAGTTGGCGAAGTACGGCTCGATCCTGGCGGCGTTCCCGCCGACCGGAGCCACCGTGATCGCCCCGTCCGGATGGCTGCTCGCCACGATCTGGTCGGCGTACGCGCGGACCAGCGCGAGCGTCTCGGGGGGCAGCGGGCGGGCGGCCGACGACGGAGTCGTGGGCGGGGGCGCGGCGTAGGCGGACAGATCGTTCTCGGCGATCACGTCGTCCACGGCCAGCCGCAGCTCACCCGGCCCGGACGTGCGCGCGCCGACCGCGACCCGGGTCAGCGTCTCGCCAACCAAGTCGGGACTGATGCCGGCCACTGTGACCCGCGCCGACGTCCAGGCGTCCGGGGTCACCGGCAGGTCGGCGCTGTAGGTCCGGCCGGCGGCGGTGGTGACCCGCACCACGAGCGCGGCGGGCACGGCGGTGCCCGACACCCGTGCCCGGAACGCGATCGCACCGGCCTCGTCGATCCAGGCGGCGGGGCGCCCGCCGGCGACGGTGAACGCGGCGTCGGACCGTGCCGCGGTGAGCAGGAGCGCGCCGTCCTCGGCGGACGGGGCGGCGCCCGTGTCCGGCTCGGCGGTCCAGGCGCCGGCGCCGGACGCGAAGTCGTCGGTGAACACCCGCTCGGGCGCGCCCGGGGCTGATCCCGTACGGAACGACCAGGTGATCGGAGCCGACCCAGCGACCCGCACCTCGGAGGTGTAGGTGCGTCCGGGAGAGAGGCCGTGGGTCGGCACGATGGCCAGGGCGTGCTGCCCGGCCAGCGGGCGCACCATGACTCCTACCGGCTCGCGGGCACCCGGGGGCCGGGCGTTCACGCCGGATCCGGGCGCGGACGCGGGGGTCGGTGCGAGCCCTTCCGTGAGGGTCGCCGTCGCGGTCGAGGGATCGACGGAGGAAGGCAAGTAGGCGATCAGCACGCGGCCAGCGGGTACGCCGGTCGCGCCGTCGGCGGGGGCGGTGCGGACGCCCTCCGGCGGCGCGGCGACCTGAGCGGTGGCCGGTGCGGTCGGAGCTGGTACGCGGTGAGTGGCGATCGGGACGGAAGCCGCCGCGGGTACGGCCGGTAGGACGGCGGTGAACGCGACCGCGGCGGTGAGGCCGGCCAGGGCGGAGGGGAGCGCCATGACATCTCCTCAAGATGGGGAACGCTTGGAAGCTATATCCAGAAATCCTCTATCGGCAAGACCTGTCGCAAATAGTGGCTGCTAGAGGGTGGAAGTGATTTCCAGCAGGGTTGACCGAGATCCGGGCGCGGGTTAGCGTCGGCGGCGTGACAGCAACCGAAGCGGTGGACGTCCTCGTCGCCGGGGGCGGCACGGGCGGCGTCGCCGCCGCGCTGGCCGCGGCCCGGCTCGGGGCTCGCGTGACGCTGACGGAACCGACCAAGTGGCTCGGTGGGCAGCTCACCTCCCAGGCCGTGCCGCCGGACGAGCACATCTCCATCGAGACCGCCGGCTGCACCGCCGCCTACCGCGCGTTCCGCGACGGGGTGCGGGAGTACTACCGGCAACGGTTCCCGCTGTCCGACGGCGCTCGCGCCGCGCGCCACCTCAACCCCGGCGGGGGCTGGGTCAGTCCGGTGTGCCACGAGCCGCGCGTCGCCGTCGCCGTGCTCGACGCGATGCTCGCACCGTACCGTGCGGCCGGCCTGCTGACCGTGCACGCCGAGCACGAGCCCGTCGCCGCCGACGTGGACGGCGACACGGTCCGCGCGGTCCGTTTCCGCTCCCGCGCGGACGGTTCGGAGAGGATCGTCGAGGCGGCCTACGTCCTCGACGCGACCGAGACCGGCGACCTGCTGCCGCTGACCGGTACGGAGTACGTCACGGGATTCGAGTCGGCGGCGGAGACCGGCGAGCCGGACGCCCCCGCCGACGCCCAGCCGCTGAACATGCAGGCGATCACCTGGTGCATGGCTGTCGAGCACCGGCCGGGCGAGGACCACACGATCGACCGGCCGGCCGGGTACGACTTCTGGCGCGCGTACCGGCATCCGGCGTGGGCCGGCCGGCCGCTCCTGAGCTGGTACGGTCCCGGAGAGCGGCCGGCCGGATACCGGATGGACCCCGATCCCGACGACGATCCGCAGGCGGCCTACATCGACCACCGGCGCATCCCGCCCCGCCCCGATCTGTGGACGTACCGGCGGGTGGTGGCCCGGCGCACCTTCCGGCCGGGGACCTGCGACAACGACGTCACTATCCTGAACTGGCCGATGAACGACTACCCGGTCGGCCCCGTGTTCGAGGTGCCGGCCGAGGACGCGGAACGGCACCTCGCGGGCGCTCGCGACCTCACGCTCAGCCTGCTGTACTGGCTGCAGACCGAGGCCGGATACCCCGGGCTGCGCCCGCGGGGCGACGTCACCGGCACACCGGACGGCCTGGCGATGGCGCCCTACATCCGCGAGTCACGCCGCATCCGCGCCGTCACCACCGTCGTCGCCCACGACGTGCTCGTCTCGCTGCGAGGCGACCACGGCGCCCGGGGCTTCCCGGACTCCGTCGGCATCGGGCACTACTACTGGATGGACCTGCACCCCTCCACGGGCGGCGACGGCGGGCTCGGCGGCGTGCCCCATCCGTTCGAGATCCCGCTCGGCACGCTGCTGCCAGTGCGGATGCGCAACCTGCTGCCCGCAGCGAAGAACATCGGCACCACCCACCTGACGAACGGCTGTTACCGGGTCCATCCCGTCGAGTGGGCCGTCGGCGAGGCCGCGGGCACCCTCGCCGCGCACTGCCTGGACGCCGGGCTCACGCCGCATGGGGTACGCGACGACCCGTCCCGCCTCGAGGACTTCCAGCAGCTGCTCTCGAAGCTGGGAGTGCCCATCCGATGGCCCGGGCGGACGGCCGGATAACGGCGAACCGCGACGCCGAGTAGCGCAGCTTCGCCACCGCCTGAGCAGGTTGTTGCCGCAGATCCCGGCGCGCCAGCGCCTGTGTTTGCTGAGCCGCTGCTCTCGCTCGAACGGCGCTGGTAACGCGGCCGAGGAGATCTGGGAGCTGCTGCACGAGTGTCCTGCCGAGATGGCAGGGGGCCGCCCCGACTGACGACGCCAGTCGGGGCGCGCCTCATGTCAGGTCCGGGTCAGCCCTGCCCCTGCGGGACGTTCAGCGGGAAGCTGCCGGGGGCCGTGTCGGTCCACGATGAGGTGTACGACCGGAGGTAGCTGGCGAGGAACGGCGAGACGTCGCCCTGCGCCGGGGTGTCGAACCGGACGTTGGCGAGCTCCAACGAGAGCGAGGCCGAGCTGACCGTGATCGTCTGGTTCGACGGGGTGTCCGACCACGACCGGGTCGTGTTCGTGCCGATGCCGACGACGAGCTGGTGGCCCTTCGCCAGGGTCCACTCCGTCGACTTGAGGTCGAACTCGACCGTGCCGGTCCTGACGAGCGACATCTGCTCGTCGAACATCACGGCCGTCCCGTCGGGGGCCACGTCCCACATCCGGACTAGGACGTTGCCCTCGCCCTGCGCGGTGAAGGACACGCGCGGCGTGCCGGCGACCCGGACATCGCTGTTCACCGGCTTGGACCACGAGTAGAAGCCCTTGCCGTCGTCGGTCGTGCGCGGCTTCGGGCCGTAACCCTGGTCCTGCGGTCCCGTGGGCAGGTCAGGTGCGTGCTCCATGTCCCACACGCCGGCATCGTCGGCCGTCTGGGGCGCGGCGGTCCGCGCGCGGCCGTTGTCGACGTAGCTGCCGGGCTGGAGGCGGACCGTCGTCTCACGCTTCGTCACCGGCCACGAGTCCTGGGCGCGCCACACGCCGTCGCTGCCCTCGACGAGGAAGTTCGGATCCGCAACGGACGGGTTGATGCCCTTAAGGTGCAGGTCGTAGAAGCGCATGACCTCGTCGAACCAGCCGGCCCGGCCCATGAGGAGCCTGCCCTGGCTGTTGGTCTCGTTGCCGCGGACGTGCTCCCACTGCCCGAGCCAGCCTCGCGTCGGGCCGGCGTGGTTCGTCAGGTACCGCTGGATGTCCTCGGGCTTGGTGTTGTTCTCGATGAAGCCCTGCGTGACGAAGAGCGGCACCTGCGATCCCTTCGCCATCGCGGCGAGATCACGGGCCTTCCAGTAGCCGGAGGTGCGGTCCGGGTCCTGGGTGTCCTTGAGGTTGTTCGCGAGGCACTCCCGGTGGGTCTTCTCGTAGTCGGCGTTCTGCTTGTAGTGGTCCGAGTCGTCCTTCATCCCGGGCAGGCTCGCGATGCCGTTGTAGGCCTGCGGGGTGCCGAGGTAGTTCGGGCGCCGGACACCGTTGCTGAAGAGGTAGTTGTACATGTCCCACAGCGGCTCCGAGGCGACGACGGCAGCGAGCCCGGGGCGGCCCTGGTTCGCGCCGACGAGGCCGGTCACCGCGTCGTACGACTTGCCGTACATCCCGACCTTGCCGGTCGACCACGGCTGGCTCGCCGCCCAGTCGACCGCGGCCTGGATGTCGGCCTGCTCGCCGGGGCCGACCCAGTCGAGGCAGCCGGTCGAGCCGCCGAAGCCGCGCAGGTCGACCATGACGACGGTGTACCCGCGCGCCATGAGGTCGGCGCCCTCGATGAGGTCGTTGAAGCGCTCGGACGGGCCGGTACCCGTGAAGCCGTCGTTGCCGGTCTGCCCGATGTGGCCGAAGTACGGGCCGACGGACAGGATGACCGGCGTCTTCGCATCCGGGGGCAGGTGGGCGGGTCTCAGGACGTCGGCGTGCAGCTCGACATCGCTGCCGTCCGAGGACGGGAAGTAGTGCTCGGTCCACAGCGCTCCGGCGGGGACCCGCACGTTCTCCTCGTGGGAGACGGCGTGACCCGGCGACGGGATCGTGGCGGCCTGTGCCGGGGTGGACATGGCAAGGGGTGCCAGGCCACTGCACAGGAGCACCGCCGAGGCGAGCACGGGGACAGTACGTTTGTGACGCACGCGAGTTCCTATCGTGGGGGCATCGACATCGGCTCTGACGTCACGTCGACGCTATGGGTGGACCCGCGGGCTCGCATCCTGCAGATGTCGGAAATTTGGCTCTTCGCACTTCGATGGATGCCGTATCCGATGACCACCCAGTGCCTACGAGTTGATGTCGTCCTGCTCGCCGAGCAAGACGACGACGGGGTGCTCACCGTGTACGTGGGCACGGACGATGAGGTGCTGGCAGAGGCGTTCACGCCCACCTCGGACGAGGCCGAGTGGGCTCGTCCGAGGACCACGACGAGCAGCACTTCTTGGCGCTGATGGTGCTGCTGAAGTGCTACCAGCGTTTGGGGTACTTCCCGAAGCCGGCCGAGGTGCCGGCGGTGGTGGTCAGGCACGTGCGCGGCAGGTTGGAGCCGGCCGAAGCCGTGGAGGCGGTGCACGAGTCGAACCGGACGCTGTGGCGGCACCGGGACTTCGTACGCACGCGGCTGGGCGTGAAGTACGCGCCGGCCAAGGTTCGAGGGGTGGCCGAGGCGGCGATCCGCGAGGCGGTGCAGTCCAAGGACAACCCGGCGGACCTGATCAACGTGGCGTTGGACGACCTGGTGCGGCGGAGCCGCGGGTTACCCGGCTACACCACGCTGGACGCGATGACCGCCTCCATCCGCACCGAGGCCAACGGCGGCATGTCGTCTGCGGTGGCGGCCCGGCCAGACCGGATGCAGCGGGCACGGCTGGAGCGGCTGCTGCGGGTTGACCCGGCGACGCTGTCGAGGATCTCGGTAAGGACTCGCCGCCGAAGCCATGGACGCTCATTATCGCCATCCTGAGCACCGGAAATCACCCACCTGCCTACTACTTGTGCCGCCTCCGGCAGCCCTGCCGGAGGCGGCGAGGTCGCATCACGCGACGGCGGTCCCCTCAAGCTCGACCATCAGGTCGGGGATCGCCAGCCGTGTCACCCCGAGCATGGTGGTGGACGGTGCAACCCCGGCGGCGCCCAACCGCGACGCCAGCACGCCGTAGTGCTCGAAGAGCCGATCGACGTCGGTGGTGTAGACGTTGAGCCGGACGAGGTTCGCGAGGGACATGCCGGCCTCGCCGAGCACGGCCTCCACGTTGTCGAGGCTCAGCGCCAACTGCGCCGCCATGTCACCGGCATGCCGGGGCTTGCCGTCGCCGCCCATCGCGGTCTGCCCGGCGCAGTACAGGGTGCGGGTGTTTCCGGAGACGACCTCACCCTGGCTGTACCCCAGCTCCACCGACCACGCCCACGGGTTGACCGCCGTTCGCTCCATTGCCACATCAGCTCCATTCGATTCGTCGACGTCACGTACGTCGATCGGCTCGGTAGCCGTCTCTTTTCGGTCGCGTTGATGAGCCTCCCAACAAATCACGACATCCTGTGTCGTATATTTCGTTAAAGTTCTCGCATGCGCGCCGACCGGTTGGTCTCGCTGGTGCTGCTGCTGCGGCAGCACGGTCGGCTGTCCGCGGCCGCGTTAGCCCGTGAGTTGGAGGTATCCACCCGCACCGTGCTGCGCGACATCGAGGCGCTGTCCGCAGCCGGCGTCCCGGTCTACGCCGAACGGGGGCGGCACGGGGGTTTCGCGTTGTTGCCCGGTTTCCGGAGCGAGCTCACCGGACTGAACCACGACGAGGCCCTTGCCCTGCTGGTCGCCGGATCGCGGCGCGGCGCGCAGGCATTCGGCCTCGGCTCGGCGCTCGCTTCGGCGATGCTCAAGGTGGTTGACGCGCTACCCGATAGCTATCGGGACACCGCGGCCGGCGCGGCCGAGCGATTGCTCGTCGACCCGGAGACCGACCTCCTCTCGCGTCGGCTGGTCGCTGAGGAGGTGCCTGACGCCATAGTGGCCGAGGTCCTGCGCGCGGTGTTCGCTGGACACAAGCTGCAGATCCGCTACGCGGCTGTGGACCAGACCCCGAAGTGGCGCACGGTGGACCCGATCGGCCTGGTCACCGTACGCGACCGGGGCTACTTGTTGGCCACGAGGTCTGGCGCGGACCGCACCTACCGGCTGTCCCGGATCTTGGCCGCCAAGGAACTCGCCGAACCCGCACAGCGACCAGACCGGGTGGATCTGGACCGGGCCTGGCAAGAACGCAGCAAGCGGTTTCGGACCGGCGGCGACCAAGTCACCGTGCTGGTACGGGTGGACCCGGCGCGGCGGGAGGACCTGGTGAGCACCGCGCTGGCCGTCCGCGCCGAGGAATCCGACTCAGACGGCTGGCTGCGGCTGGAGGTGACCTTCCAAGATCCGAGACACGCCGAATGGGCGCTGTGGCAGCTCACCACGAACGCGGAAGCCCTGGCCCCACAGTGGTTGCGCAACTCCCTGCGCAACCGCGCCGCCGCGATCGCCACCCGCTACGGAGCGTCATCCTGAGATCGTCGCCTTCTGCGGGCCGCCGCGCGTGCTGGAGAAGGCCGCCGGCCCATCCACATCCTGATCAACAACGCAGGCGTGATGACCCCGCCGAGCCAGCAGACCACCACATGGTCTTGCTGCAGCAGCATGCCTTGCCGTTCCTTTGACCGACAAGGGCGGCAAATCCCCCGCCCGTCCCTGTGCAACGCCGCTGCAACGTCTGGATTCCTACCGTGTGCTGCGTCTCGTCGGCCCAGGGGCAGGAGTGCAAACACATGGCGACATATGCGGCGCCAGGCGAACCGGGCAGCGTCGTTCCTTTTCGCCCACGTTACGACCACTTCATCGGCGGGGAGGACATCCCGTCGAGGGATGGTGCACATTTTGCGAAGGCGCACGGGTGACGGGCGCGAGCTTTACCGAGGGCTACGCCGGCGCCCCCTGCCATGCCGTCCGGCTCCGGCGAACGACTGACGGGATCGATGATGGGTGACTACCGGGACGCCTACTCGGCGAGCCTGAAAGATCCGGACGCCTTCTGGCTCGCCGCGGCCGACGCCGTGACCTGGTCGCGCCGCCCCCGGCGCGGGCTGGACGCCGACCGCGCGCCGTTCTACCGCTGGTTCCCCGACGGGGAGCTGAACACCTGCTACAACGCACTCGACCGGCACGTGGACGCGGGGCACGGCGACCGTCCCGCCCTGCTCTACGACTCGCCGGTGACCGGCTCGACCGCGCGGTACACCTACGCCGAGCTGCGCGACCAGGTGGCGCGGTTCGCCGGGGCGCTGCGCGGGCTCGGCGTCGGCCGCGGCGACCGCGTGGTGATCTACATGCCGATGGTGCCGCAGGCGGTGATCGCGATGCTCGCCTGCGCGCGGCTGGGCGCGGTGCACTCGGTCGTGTTCGGCGGGTTCGCCCCGAAGGAACTGGCCGCCAGGATCGACGACGCCGCGCCGAAGGTGCTGGTGTGCGCCTCCTGCGGGATCGAGCCGAGCCGGGTCGTCGAGTACAAGCCGATCGTGGACGAGGCGATCGCGACCACGCCGAACGCTCCGGAGAAGGTGGTCGTGCTCCAGCGCGACGCCGCGCGGGCACAGATGGGCGAGCGGGACGTCGACTGGGACGAGCTGATGGCGGCCGCCGAGCCGGTCGGCTGCGTCGACGTGGCGGCGACCGACCCGCTGTACATCCTGTACACCTCCGGCACCACGGGCAGGCCGAAGGGCGTGGTGCGCGACAACGGCGGTCACGCGGTCGCGCTGGCGTGGTCGATGGCCAACGTGTACGACGTCGGGCCGGGCGACGTGTGGTGGACCGCCTCGGACGTCGGCTGGGTCGTCGGCCACTCCTACATCGTGTACGGGCCGCTGCTGGCCGGCGCGACCACGGTGCTCTACGAGGGCAAGCCGGTGGGCACGCCGGACGCCGGCGCGTTCTGGCGGGTGATCTCCCAGTACGGCGTCAAGGCGCTGTTCACCGCCCCGACCGCGGTGCGGGCGATCAAGAGGGTCGACCCGGAGGGCGCGGAGACGGCGAAGTACGACCTGTCGGCGTTCCGCACGCTCTTCCTGGCCGGTGAGCGGCTCGACCCGGAGACCTACCGGTGGGCTTCGGCGAAGCTGGGCGTGCCGGTCGTGGACCACTGGTGGCAGACCGAGACGGGATGGGCCATCGCCGCGAACCTCCGCGGGCTGGAGCCGATGCCGATCAAGCCCGGCTCGCCGACCGTGCCGGTGCCCGGATACGACGTGCGGATCCTCGACCCGTCGGGGCAGGAGGTGCCGCCGGGCGGCGAGGGCGCGATCTGCGTCAGGCTGCCCCTGCCGCCCGGCACCCTGCCGACGCTGTGGGGCGACGACGAACGGTACGTCGCGTCGTACCTGTCCGCCTACCCCGGCCACTACCTGACCGGCGACGGCGGCTACGTCGACTTCGACGGCTACCTGTTCGTCATGGGCCGCACCGACGACGTGATCAACGTGGCCGGGCACCGTCTGTCCACCGGTTCCATGGAGGCCGTGCTGGCCGCGCATCCGGCGGTGGCCGAGTGCGCGGTGATCGGTGTGCGCGACTCGGTGAAGGGGCAGGTGCCGCGCGGCTTCGTGGTGCTGAAGGCCGGCGTGGACATCGCGCCGGAGACCCTCCAGGCGGAGCTCGTGGCGGCGGTGCGCCGCGACATCGGCCCGGTCGCCGCGTTCAAGGAGGTGACGATCGTGGACGGCCTGCCGAAGACCCGGTCGGGGAAGATCCTGCGCAAGTCGATGCGCGCGATCGCCGACGGCCGCGACGAGCCGGTGCCCTCGACGATCGAGGACCCGGGAGTGCTGGCCTCGCTACGCCCGCACCTGCGCCGGGAGTGACACGGCTTCAGCCGTGGGCGGCGTGGCGCTCCAGGAACGCGTACACGTCGGCCTCGTCGACACCGGGGAACGACCCGGGCGGCAGCGCGGCGAGCACGTGGGAGTTGGCGCGCGCCGACGGCCAGGCGTAGCCCTCCCAGCGCTGCGCGAGCTCGGTCGGCGGGCGGCGGCAGCACTCGCCGTTCGGGCAGTTCGACTTGGTGCGGTGGGTGGTCTCCCGCCCGCGGAACCACCGCGACTCCCGGTAGGGCACGCCCAGCGTGATCGCGAAGTCCTTCTCCTGTGACGGGTCCACGTGGGCGACGCAGAAGTACGTGCCGGTGGGCGAGTCGGAGTACTGGTAGAACAGCGAGAACCGGTCGGGCGAGTGGAACACCTGGCGGCCCGACCACTGCTGGCACAGCCGCTGCCCCTCGATCGCCCCCTGCTCGTCGGCGGGGAAGACGATCCCGTCGTTCTCGTACGCCTTGTAGATGATCCCTCCGGCGTCGTTGCGCACGAAGTGGCAGACGAGGTCGAGGTGGCGCGTGGCGAGGTTGGTGAACCGGTGCGCCGCCATCTCGTAGGACACCGCGAACACGTCGCGCAGGTCCTCCACCGACAGCGCCTTGTCCTGCTTGGCCTCCCGGAGGTACGGCACGGCCGCCGCCTCGGGCACGAGGACGGCCGCGGCGAAGTAGTTGGCCTCCACCCGCTGGCGCAGGAAGTCGGCGAAGTCGCGCGGCTTGTGGTGCTGGAGCGCGATGTGCCCGAGCGTCTGCAGCAGCACGGTACGCGGCGTGTGCATGCCCAGTTGCTGGCGTTTGACGTAGATGCGCCGGTTGCGCAGGTCGGTCACCGACCGCGCCGACCGCGGCAGGTCGGGCGCGGTGTGCACGGTGAACCCGAAGTGCGACACCAGCGCCTGGACGGTGCTCTCCGACAGCGCGCCGGTCCGGTAGCCGACGACGGTCAGGGCCTCGGCGGCGGCCTTCTCGATCTCCTCGAAGTAGTTGCCCAGCTCGCGCTGCTTGCGCCGCAGCTCGGCGTTGGCCGCCCGCGCCTCCTCCGGCGTGGCCGTGCCCTTCGCCTCCCTGGCCTTGAGCTCCTCGAACAGGCCGAGGATGTGTTCGAGCACGTCGTTGGGCACCCGTGAGGAGACCTTCAGCCGGCTCAGTCCAAGCCCCGCGTAGAGAGGGTCGCGCTGGGCCTCCTCCAGGGCGATCTCGAGCTGGGCCCGCCGGTTCGGCGCCTGCCTGCGCAGCAGCTCCTCCACCGGCACGTTCAGCGCGGCGGCCAGCGACTTCAGCAGCGAGAGCTTGGGCTCGCGCTTGCCGTTCTCCAGGAGCGACAGCTGGCTGGGCGCGCGCCCGACCCGATCGCCGAGCTCGGAGAGCGTGAGACCGCGCTGCTTGCGCAGGTGCTTGAGCCGCTGGCCGAAGGCCAGGAGATCGAGCTCGTGCGTCAAAGACAGCGGTTCTTCGCCCAGGACGGAGGTCATAACCCGATCTTATGCGGAAAATCGGCGTTTCTTCCAACAGTGCGCGGCCCACCTCACGCGGATTGGTCTAGTCCATAGCGAAAACTCTGCGTTTCTTCACCGTCAAATACCCGTCAGTCTTGCTTGAGACGGAAATTTTGACGTTCTTTCGGCTGACTCCTCCTTGTGAGTGTCTTGATATCGACACAAACTCGGAAGCAAGCCCCAGGTGACGACAACGCACGCAACAAGGGAGTGACCGGAGATGTCGGATCGCCTCACCGCAGCCGCCCAGCGGCTGCAGCAGGACTGGGAAACCAATCCGCGGTGGACGAATGTCGAGCGGACCTACACGGCCGAGGACGTGATCCGCCTGCGCGGCTCTGTGCAGGAGGAGCACACGCTGGCCCGGCTCGGCGCGGAGCGCCTGTGGGGCCTGCTGCACCACGAGGACTACGTCCACGCCCTGGGCGCGCTGACCGGCAACCAGGCGGTCCAGCAGGTGAAGGCGGGCCTCAAGGCCATCTACCTGTCCGGCTGGCAGGTGGCCGCCGACGCCAACCTCAGCGGTCACACCTACCCCGACCAGAGCCTCTACCCGGCCAACTCGGTCCCCGCCGTGGTCCGCCGGATCAACAACGCGCTGCTACGGGCCGACCAGATCAGCTGGGCGGAGGGAGACGAGGACGCCCCGCACTGGCTGGCGCCCATCGTGGCCGACGCCGAGGCCGGCTTCGGCGGCGTGCTCAACGCGTTCGAGCTGATGAAGGCCATGATCGCGGCCGGTGCCGCGGGCGTGCACTGGGAGGACCAGCTCGCCTCGGAGAAGAAGTGCGGCCACCTCGGCGGCAAGGTGCTGATCCCCACCGGCCAGCACATCAAGACCCTCAACGCGGCCCGCCTGGCGGCCGACGTGGCGGGCGTCCCCTCCCTGGTCATCGCGCGGACCGACGCCCAGGCCGCGACGCTGCTGACCAGCGACGTGGACCCCCACGACCGTCCGTTCTGCACCGGCGACCGCACCGCCGAGGGCTTCTACCGAGTCCGCAACGGCGTCGACGCCTGTGTCGCCAGGGGCCTCGCCTACGCGCCGTACGCCGACCTGCTGTGGATGGAGACCTCCACGCCCGACCTCGACGTGGCCCGCGAGTTCGCGGAGGCGATCAAGCGGGAGTACCCCGACCAGATGCTGGCCTACAACTGCTCGCCGTCGTTCAACTGGAAGAAGCACCTGGACGACGCGACGATCGCCAAGTTCCAGCGCGAGCTGGGCCACATGGGATACAAGTTCCAGTTCATCACCCTGGCCGGCTTCCACTCGCTGAACTACTCGATGTTCGACCTGGCCCGCGGCTACGCCGAGGAGGGCATGACGGCGTACGTCGGGCTCCAGGAGGCCGAGTTCGCCGCCGAGCAGCGCGGCTACACCGCCACCCGCCACCAGCGGGAGGTCGGCACCGGATACTTCGACCTGGTCAGCACGGCCGTCGCGCCGGACTCCTCCACGACGGCCCTGAAGGGCTCGACGGAGGAGGCGCAGTTCGCCGGGGCTCACTAACCACAGCGGACATATCGGACACAGGTCGGTGGCGGGCCCCGCCGTCCGTCCGCAGGTCACCCTCGGGGATCTGACGGATCGGCGGCGGGGCCTCGCCGTATGCCGCGGCGGTCAGACGCGCAGCGCGCGGGCGTACCAGCGGCCGTCCAGCGAGTCGATGCGCAGCCGCCGGCCGAAGCAGCCGGACAGGTTCGACCCGGTGAGCACCTCCCCCACGGGACCGGCGGTCACGATGCGGGTGTCCCGCATCAGCAGGGCGTGCGTGGTGGTGGCCGGCACCTCCTCCAGGTGGTGCGTGACCATCACGGTCGTGAGCCCCTGCCGGGTGCGGGCCAGGTCCTCCAGCGCCTCGATCAGGTCCTCGCGCGCCGGCAGGTCGAGGCCCGCGAACGGCTCGTCGAGCAGCAGGATCGCCGGGTCGGCCATCAGCGCCCTGGCCACCCGGATCCGGGCCCGCTCCCCCTGCGAGCACACCTGGAACCTGCGGTCGGCCAGGTCCTTGCAGCCGAGGTCGGCCAGCAGCCGGTGCGCCCGCTCCCGCTCCTCGTCGCCGTACCGGTCCCACAACGGCACGCTCGTCCCGGTGTGCCCGGTGAGCACGACGGTCAGCGCGGTCGCGCCCTCCTCCTCCAGCAGCGACTCGTCCACGAGTCGCTGGCTGGCCGCGACCAGGCCGATGCTCCGGCGCAGTTCCCGCAGGTCGACCGTGCCGAGCCGCCGCCCGAGCACCGTGGCCGTCCCCGAACTCGGGTGGCGTACGGCCGCGGCGACCGAGAGCATCGTCGTCTTCCCCGCGCCGTTGGGGCCGAGGATCACCCAGTGCTGGCCGTGCTCCACCCGCCAGTCGGCCCCGGTCACCAGGGTCCGGCCGACCACGCGGACGGTCACGTCGTCGAGTTCGAGAGCTGCGTCCATGAACACACAGCATGCTGCATGGAGGCACCCGATCGGGACGGCGTTTCAAGGTATGGACGGCGCGGGGGTGGCCACCACGCTGGGCGGCTGGCTCTCCGGCGGCGGGCTCGGGCTCGGCGGGGGCGACTCCCCGTCGCCCCACTGCGGCTCCTGACCGACCCCGGAGGGCGGGATCGGGGAGCGGGTCTGCCCGGACTGTCCGGGCTGCCCTGAATGTCCGGGCTGTCCCGGCTGTCCCGGTGAAGAGGGCCGGGTGGAATGGCAGTCCCTCGTCCGCCCGGTGACGCAGCGCCCGTCCGAAGGACGCAGGGTCACCCCGGCCGGCGGCGGCGAGGGTATCGAGGTGGTGGTCCACGTGCCGTCCGCGGTCGCCGGCCCGGGCACCGACCCGGGCGGCGGCATGGTCCGCGTGGCCGTCACCGTCACCTTGGGCCGGGCACCGTCCGCGATGGGCACCACCGGCGGCCGGGCGGTGCCGAGCACGTCCTCCGGCGGCAGGGCGCTGTCCTCGCCGGGGATGACCACGGGCAGCGCGGGCGGCGGGTCCGCCGTGCTCTCCATGTGGGCCGACCCGGTGCCCGCCGCGACCACGGTCATCGCGGCGATCGTCACGGTGGCGAGCGCCGCGAAGCCCGCGTGGGACACCTGCGCCCGCGAGCGCGCCGCCCGGCGCCGCGCCGCCCTGCCCTGTGTCGCCCCCTGTGCCGCTCCCTGTCCCGATTCCTGGGGGGCCCTGCCCCGTGTGCGCTGACCGCGTGTGGCCCGGCCGGGGACGGTCCCCGCCGGGTAGGGCACGGGCTGCCAGATCTCGTCGAGCACGGCGGCCACCGCCCGCCGGGGGTCGGCGGACGCGTGGACCCCGCCCGCAGCGAGCAGGAAGGCCAGCAGCCGGGCCGCGTCCGGACGGTCGGCCGGCTCGCGCCGCAGCGCCGCCGCCACGCCGTCCCACAGCAGCCTCGGCACGGCGTCGATCCGTGGCTCCTCGACCAGGATGCGCCGGGTGAGCACGTCGAGGTCGCCGGCGCCGAACGGATGCAGCCCGGTCGCCGCGAACGCGACCAGGCAGCCCCAGGAGAAGACGTCCGAGGCGGGGATGGCGTGGTGGCCCCGAAGCCGCTCGGGCGCGACCCAGCCCGGGCTGCCCATGATCTGCCCCGCCTGCGTGTGCGCCATCGCGACGTCGAGGTCGCGGGCGATCCCGAAGTCGATGACGAACGGCCCGCGCGGCGACAGCAGCACGTTGCCGGGCTTGAGGTCCCGGTGGACCAGCCCGGCCTCGTGCGTGGCCACGAGCGCGGCGGCCGTGCCGAGGGCCACGCCGTACGCGAGGTCGGGGGTGAGCGGGCCCCTGGCGGTGACGACCTGGGAGAGCGCGGGGCCGGGGACGTACTCGGTGACGAGGTAGGGCCGCCCGCCGTCGAGACCGTCCTCGATGACGGCGGCCGTGCAGAACGGCACCACGCGCCGGGAGAGCGCGACCTCCTCGGCGAAGCGGGCCCGCAGCGTGGGATCCCCCAGGTGCACCGGATGCGGCGTCTTCAGCGCGACGTACCCTCCGCCGGGGTGCTCGGCCAGGTAGACGACGCCCATTCCGCCGCTGCCCAGCCGGCCGAGCAGCAGATGGCGCCCGATGACGACCGGGTCGCCCACGGTCAGCGGGCGCACACCGGGAGGCATGCCGTTCTGGGGAGCCGTTCCGCCACGTGCCATACGGAAGCTACCTCTCTCGAAGTGCCGCACAGCCACTGTGGCCGTTTGGAACGCGCCACGCGCTCAAGTAGCGGCAAGCGGCATGAGAGGTAAGCCCAATGGCACCATTCGGTTAGGTCCAACGGTGAAACCGCAGGTCACATAGGTCCCATAAGACACAAAAGGCGCCAACAGGAGGAGGCCGAACATCACCCGGCGAAGCACTCCTAGTGCCCCAAGGCCACCTTCAGGAAGGTGATCACCGCGGCCGTCGAGGCGAGCACCAGCCCGGCGAGCAGCGCGCGCATCGAGGAACGGCGGGAGCGCAGCCGCTCCATGACGAGCCCGATGATGGCGATGCGCGCCAACAGGTAGATCTCGGAAGCGATGAGGGCCGTCGTACCGGGCAGCCAGCCGGCCGAGGCCACGGCCATCAGAAGGGACGGGACGAGGGCCGTCGTCGCGATCGGCCGCGAGTCGCGCAGCTCGTTCCATATCTCGGCGCGGGTCAGCCGCTCGTCGGCGCGAGAGGAGTGGCCGACGAGCTCGGCGAACACGTGCGCCAGGAACGTCGACACCGCCACACCGAGCACCACCTGCAGGGCGTGCCAGCGCGTCGCGTCCTCCTCCGTCAGCGGCACCATCGCGGCGAAGACGATGACGTTGCCGTAGACGAAAGCGGAAATCCTGGCCGCGGCCCGCTCACCCGTCAGCGTCCGGTTGGCGCGGAAGTGGACGATCCGATCGCGAAGACTGCGGGTGTCGGGGCTGGTCATCGCCCTCACCATAGCTGGCCCGGACATGTCCGGCGGGCAGCGGGTCAGGCGGCCTCGATGCCGGAGGTGGGGTGGTGGGCCTGGACGGCGTCGAGGAAGCGGGAGACGTGGTCGAAGAACAGGCGGCCTTCGGGGAGGACGTCGGCGAGGAGGGGGAAGATGTGCGGCATGCGGTTCCACTCCTCGTAGGTCACCTGCACGCCGTTCTCGCGGGCGCTGACGGCGACCCGGCGGGCCTCGTCGCGCAGGACCTCGGTGGAACCGGTGACGATCATCAGCGGGGGGATGCCGGTGTAGTCGCCGTACACGGGGGACACGAGGGGGTCGAAGCAGTCGAGGCCGTCGGTCCAGCGGCGGGCGAGCCAGTCGACGCGGCCGGCGGGGAGCATGGGGTCGGACCAGACGTTGGCGCGGCGGCGGCTGGAGCTGAGGTCGGCCCAGGGGGACAGGCAGATCCCGGCGGCGGGGAGCGGCATGCCCCGGTCGCGGAGGGCCAGCAGCGTGGCGAGGGTGAGATGGCCTCCCGCGGAGTCCCCGGCCAGCACGATGTCCTCGGCGGCGTACCCGAGGTCGAGCAGGCACTCGTACGCCTGGAGCGCGTCCGACAGCGACTCGGCGAGGGAGTGGACCGGCCCCTGGCGGTAGTCCAGGGAGAACACCGGGCGGCCGGTGACGGCCGACAGCCGCCAGGTGATCGGCCGGTGGGTGGCCGGGGAGCAGACGAAGTACGCCCCGCCGTGGAAGTAGAGCACCACCTTGTCCTCGTCCAGGGCGGTCCCGCCGTGCACCCATTCCCCCGTGCACGAGCCGAATCCGTCTGGAACGATGGACACGTGCTTGGGGAGGATGCCGGGGACCCGCTCACCGAGGCAGATGATGCGGCTGGCCACGGCCATCCCCGCGGTGTTGCGCACGAGGACGGTGGAGATCGGTTTCATGGTGCCCCGCAGGACCCCGTTGATCGCTGCGGCCTGCCAACTGACCGGATATTCCGGACGGATGTCTACATTCAGCTCATGCCCCATGCAAGCCTCCCAAAAGGGACATTCCCCATTAGGTCATCCGTTCTACCGGTAGGTATGTTTCACTCCCCTTACAGCGGTGTTACGAGAAGGTAACGGCCGCAGGACATGAGGCACCCATGAATGGATATTCGGGGGCTCCGCTGCCCCGGAAGCTCGGTGTCAAGCCCGGCCACCGCGTGTTGCTGGTAAACGCTCCGCAAAATCTGCCAATAGACGGCCACGAGGAGGACGACGGAAGTCCCGAGCCGTACGACGTGATCGTGATGTTCTGCCCCGACGAGGCCGCCCTGCGGGCCGGGTTCCCCCGGGCGCGCGAGCGCCTGGCGCGGGACGGCGGCCTGTGGCTGGGCTGGCCCAAGAAGTCGAGCGGCGTCGCCACCGACCTGTCCGGCGACATCGTCCGCGCCTTCGGGCTCGCCGAGGGCCTGGTGGACAACAAGGTCTGCGCCGTGGACGAGGTGTGGTCGGGGCTGCGCTTCGTCTACCGCCTCGCCGATCGGTGATCCTCGGCCACGGCGCCGCCATCTCCCTCTATCCGCGGCTGACCTGGTACGGCTTCCGCAGGCACGCGACCTACTGGGCCGCCGCGCTGGCCGGGGCGTTCACCAACACCGTCTTCGGGGTGCTCCGCGCGTACGTGCTGATCGCGCTGTGGCAGGCCCGCCCCGGCCTCGGCGGGTACGACGTGGCGGACGCGGTCACCTACACCTTCCTCACCCAGGCGTGCATCGGCCCGATGCAGTTGTTCGGCGTCGGCCTGGACCTGCCGCAGCGGATCCGCAGCGGATCCGCAGCGGAGACGTGGCGCTCGACCTGGTCCGTCCGGCGCCGCTGCAACTGTGGTGCCTGTCGGAGGACCTGGGCCGGGCGGCCTACCTCTTCCTGGCCCGCGGCCTCCCGCCCACCCTCCTGGGCGCGGCGCTGTTCGGCATCGTCGTCCCGCGCGCGCCGGCCGCTTTCCTGGCGAGCGTGGCCCTGGGGGTGGTCGTGAGCTTCGGCTGGCGCTACCTGGTCGCCCTGGCCACCTGCTGGGTGATGGACGACCGCGGGCTCGCGGTGTTCTCCCTCGTCGTCACCACGTTCTTCAGCGGGCTGATGCTGCCTCTGACGATCTTCCCCGGATGGTTCGGCTCGCTGGCCCGGGCGCTGCCGTGGTCGGCGATGGCGCAGGTGCCCGCCGACGTCTACCTCGGCACGGCCGATCCCGGCCGCGCCCTCGCCTTCCAGGCCGTGTGGGCCGCCGTCCTGCTGGCCCTGGGCGCGCTCATGACCGGCGCCGCCCGCCGAAAGGTCGTGATCCAGGGTGGTTGAGCGGCCGTGATCAGGACGTACGCGCTGCTCGCGTGAACATGGACGCGGGCGGCGGCCCAGTACCGGGTCTCGTTCGCGCTCATGACGGCGGGCGCGTTCGTGATCGGCGGCCTCGACATCGCCGTGATCTGGATCACCTTCGCCAACACCGACTCGCTGGCCGGCTTCGGCCTGACCGAGGTCATGTTCCTGTACGGCGCGTCGGAACTGGCCTTCGCGCTCGCCGACCTGCTGTTCGGCAACGTCGACCGGATCAGTCAGCAGATCAGGGCCGGGACGCTCGACGTGATGCTGATCCGGGCGGCCTCCCCCTGGGTGCAGATGGCGACCGACCGGTTCACGCCGCACCGGATCGGCCGCGCGGTCCAGGCCGGAACCGTGCTGGGCATCGGGCTGGCGCGGCTGGACGTTCCGCTCACCCGGGCCTGGATGGTGCCCGTCATGGTCGTCTCGGGCATCGTGATCTTCGCGGCGCTCTTCACGTTCGGCGGCGCGCTGCAGTTCCTGCTCACCGACGCCACCGAGGTGGCGAGCGCGTTCACCTACGGCGGGGCGATGCTCAGCCAGTACCCGCTGAGCGTCTACGACGTCCGCATCGTCCGGGGGCTGACCTTCGTGCTGCCGCTGGCGTTCGTCAACTGGCAGCCGGGCCTGTACGTGCTCGGCCGGCCCGACCCGCTCGGGCTGCCGTCCTGGACGGGCCTGCTGTCCCCTGCCGCCGCGCTCGCGCTTGCCGCCGTCGCCGCGCTCGCCTGGCGCACGGGAATCCGCCGCTACCGATCGACGGGGAGCTGACCATGATCCAGGCAGACGGGGTCGGCAGGACCTTCACGGTCCGCCGCCGGGTCGTGCACGCCGTACGGGACCTGTCCTTCCGCGTCGCGGCCGGGGAGTTCGTCGCCTGCCTCGGCCCGAACGGCGCGGGCAAGTCCACCACGATCAAGATGCTGACCGGGATCCTCACGCCCACGTCGGGCCGGATCAGGGTGGCCGGCCTCGATCCCTCCCGGCGCCGTACGGCTCTCGCCCGCAGGATCGGCGTCGTCTTCGGCCAGCGGACGACACTGTGGTGGGACCTGCCGCTCGGGGACAGCCTGAACCTGGTCCGACTCCTTTACAAAGTAGATCGGAAGGTGTTCCGCGAGCGGCTGGACGAGATGTGCGACCTGCTCGACCTGGGCGGCTTCCTCGGCACGCCGGTACGCCAGCTCAGCCTGGGCCAGCGGATGCGGGGCGACATCACCGCCGCCCTGCTGCACGACCCCGCCGTGCTGGTGCTGGACGAGCCGACGATCGGGCTCGACGTCGTCAGCAAGGCGGAGGTGCGCGACTTCCTGCGGCGGCTGAACGCCGAACGCGGGACGACGGTGCTGCTGACCACCCACGACCTGGGCGACGTGGAGCGACTGTGCCGCCGGGTGCTGCTGATCGACCACGGCCGGCTGGCCTTCGACGGCACGGTGGACGACCTGCGGGCGACCGCGCCGGGGCGCGCGTCGATCGAGGACGTCGTGGCCGACCTCTATCTCAGTAGCCGAAGGACTCCTCGTACTCCTCCTGCTCCTCGTCCTGCTCCGGACGCGCCCAGCGGGACGGCATGAGCACCGGGAGGAACAGCGCGACGCCGAGCAGGCCGTACACGCCGGTGGACAGGAGTGTGAGCATGCCCCGGCCGGCCTGCAGCAGCTCGGCCTGCACCGACGGCCCGGCGGGCACGAGGCTCGCGGCGCGCGACACGTCCAGGACGTAGACCACGGTCCAGGCCAGCAGCGCCATCGACGGGACGAACGTCGCCAGCGGGGACACCCGGCCGACCAACACCAGCCCGAGCAGCAGGCCCACGACGGCCATCACGCCCAGGGCGATCAGCATCCGCGTGTCCTTGGCCGGGTCGACGCTCTGTGCCGCTCCCCGGACCGCCTCCTGGGACGCCCATCCACCACCGAGGAGAAGAGCCGCCGCGACGACAACGCCCAGGAGCAGCCCGAAGAAGTGCCGCATGAACACCGCCTTGGGTGAGAGGTCCGCGGCAACACTAGCGACAAAGAACGGTAAAGGGCAGCACTTACGCCGTGATGTCCTTGCTCGTGAAGCGCGACCAGGCGACGGAGCCGAAAACCAGGACGTACGCGGCGAAGGCGAGCAGCCCCTGTCCCATCTGGTCGAACGCCATCGGCGCCCGCAACGCCCCGTCGAACGCGCCCCACCACGAGGTCAGCAGGAACGGCCGCACGGCCGCCACCTGCGGAATCGCGGACAGGACCTGGCTGACCACCACCAGCACGACGCTCGCGGCCACCGCCCCGATCGGCGCCTCGGTCAGGGTGGAGACCGCGAGCGCGACCGCGCCGAGCGCGGCCATCCCCGCGGTGGTGTACAGGACGACCACCCCGACGCGCAGCAGGGCGTCGGCCGCCGGGATCGTCGCGCCGGACAGCAGCGTCACCGGCCCGACGGGGAACAGCACCAGCCCGGCCGCCAGCGCCGACAGCGCCACCAGCGCGCACGCGGCGAGGCAGAAGACCACGACGTTGGCGTATTTGAGCGCGAGCAGCCTGGTCCGGCCGGCCGGGGCGACGAGCAGGTAGCGCAGCGTGCCCTGCGCCGCCTCGCCGGCGATCGCGTCGCCCGCCACGACCGCCACGGTCAGCGGCAGCACGATCGGCATCATGACGACGAACGCGGCGAAGGTCAGCATCAGGCCGTTGCCGGCGATCTGGCCGATGATCGAGCCGCCCGCGTCGCCGTCCGAAGCGATCCGCACCGCGACGCCGACCAGCACCGGCACGGCCGCGAGCACCCCGAGCATCGCGAGATTGCGCGGGCGGCGGAACGTCAGCCCGATCTCGGAGGCCAGCAGCCGCGTCAGGTGCCGCAGGTGGCTCGGCGCGGGCCCGGTGGCGTGGGCGGTGGCGTGGTCGGACGGCCGCTCCTCCTGCGGCGCGGTCCGCGCTTCCGCGTGCCGCGACGGCGGGACCTCCTCCCGCACCGGCGACCGGGCCTCCGACACCGCTGTCCCGTTCACCGCTGTCCCGTTCTCATGCACCGACATCGAACCCCTCCCCCGTCAGGCCGACGAAGACATCCTCAAGCGTGGGACGGACCACGCCGAACCCGCGCACGGCCACGCCCTCCCCGACGAGCAGCGCGCAGATCTCTTCCGGCGCCCGGGCGCCGACGACCGCCGTGACCTCGCCGTCCCCGGCGCGCACGTCGCCGAGCCCGGCCCGGGCCAGCACGGCGCCCGCCGCGCCGACGTCCGGCGTCTCCACCCGCAGTCGCGGCTCCTCGCCCGAGGCGCGCAGCGCGGCGATCGGGCCCTGGGCGACGAGCCTGCCGGTACGCATGACGCCCACGTGGGTGCACATCTGCTCGACCTCGGTCAGCAGGTGGGAGGAGACGAAGACGGTCGTGCCGTCCTCGGCGATCCTCCTGATCAGCGTGCGGACCTCCCGGGTGCCTTGCGGGTCGAGGCCGTTGGTCGGCTCGTCCAGCACGAGCAGCTCCCTCCGGACCAGCAGCGCGGCCGCGATGGCCAGGCGCTGGCGCATGCCGAGCGAGTAGGTGCGGTAGCGCTTGCCCGCCGCCGCCGTCAGCCCCACCCGCTCCAGCGCCGCGCCGATCCTGGCCCGCGCCGTACGCGCGTCGGCCGCCGGGTCGGCCGCGTCGAAGCGGCGCAGGTTGGCCTCGCCCGACAGGTACGGATAGAAGGCCGGCCCCTCGACCACCGCGCCGACGCGCGGCAGCGCCCGGGCCAGCCCGGCGGGCATGGACGTCCCGAGCAGCGACCACGTGCCGGAGGTCGGGGCGACCAGGCCGAGCAGCATGCGGATCGTCGTGGTCTTGCCCGAGCCGTTGGGGCCGAGGAAGCCGAAGACCGATCCGCGCGGCACGGCCAGGTCGACGCCGTCGACCGCCACCTGGCCGCCGCGGAAGCGCTTGGTGAGACCGGACGTGACGATGGCGTGCGCGCCCGCTCCCTCGGGGGAGGGCGGGGGCGCCCCGGTGTCTTCCCGTGGCGCCCCCGCGCGCGTGCCCACCGTCACCGCGTCCACCGCGTCCACCGCGACCCCCGCTCGTCCGCGGTGCGTGGGCTCGGTCATTCCTTGACACCCGCCACCCGGTAGAGGGCCTCCGGGGTCACGGCGCCGGCGAGCAGGCGGCCGTCGTCGGTGATGAGGATCGACACGACCTTCGTGCGCAGCAGCCGGCCGCTCCCCCACTCTCCGCTGACGGGGGTGGCCGACGACTTCACGCCGTCGAGCAGCGCGGCGAGGTCCATGCCGCCACGCCCCTTCCCGTCCTGCTGCTGGGCGGGGACGGCGGGCAGGGAGGTGACGAGCACGCTGTCCCAGCCGGAGCCGACGACGCGGCCCCGGTCGCGCGCCTCGGCGGCCGCCTCCGGCCGGTGGCGGGCCGGAGGCGCGGCCGTCCCCTGCTCGACCTTCGCGCCGGGCGGCGGCGTGAAGGAGAAGTTCTCCGGCGCGGGAGCGGTGAACGACAGCGACTCGAAGCCGACCTCGAAGGCCGGCTCGGCCGCCCCCTTCGCGTACACCTGGACGCGCAGCGGCATCAGCTTCTCGCCGTCGAGCGCCACCCGGACGTCCTTGATCAGCGAGTCGGCCGACTTGGGCGTCAGCACGATCTGGTAGGCCGCGCGGCCCGCGACCGTGACGTCGTCGCCGACGGTGATCGCGGTGTCGGTCCCGGCCGCCTGCAGCGCCTGCCGCGCGGCCTGGTCCGGGGTCGCGTACGGCGACGCGGATCCGGACGGCAGCGGGAAGGCGCCGTCCGGCCGGCCGCCGGAGGCCGCCGGGGCGGTGAGACGGGTCGCCTTGTTCGCGGCGCTGTCCCACAGCCACACCGTGCCGCCGTCGGCGACGACGTCGGTCTCGCTCATCTCCCCCGGCAGCATGAGGCGGAACCGGTCCTCCCCCGCGTACCAGATCTTCAGCTGGTGCGACCCTGACAGCAGCGACGCCGCCGTGGCCCCGGACGCTCCCGACGCCCCCGACAGGCCGGGCAGCGCGGGCAGGCCGAGCGACGCCGTCTCGACGATCGTGCCGGACATCTGCGGCACCCGGCCGCTCTGCCAGGTGCGCGCGACGTCGGCCAGCAGCTGCTCCGCCGTACGGTCCGGCAGGGACGGGTCGCTGCGCACCGCCGCGATCACCGGGCCGGTCCCCACGGCCGCCGCCACGACGGCCACCGCCGCCACCGGTACTCCCCACCTCACGGCGCGGGCTCTCTTCGCCATTTCACATCTCCCACTATGGGCGGAAACCTGACGACCCGAGACTGCCGGGACGTTCCTGTGCCGACGCTGAGACGGGCTGAGAGGGCTCTCAGGCTCGCCGCGCCCCGCACTCGGGAAAGGGTCCACACTGGGGCAATGCGGGTTCTGGTGGTGGAGGACGAGCGGCGGATGGCGGCGGCGCTGCGCCGCGGGCTGCAGGCGGAGGGCTTCGCCGTCGACCTGGCGCACGACGGGAACGAGGGCCTCCACCTGGCCCGCGTCGGCGACTACGACGTGGTCGTGCTCGACATCATGCTGCCCGGCATGTCCGGCTACAACGTGTGCAAGCAGTTGCGCGCGGAGGAGAACTGGGTGCCGATCCTCATGCTGTCGGCCAAGGACGGCGAGTACGACTTGGCCGACGGGCTCGACCTCGGCGCCGACGACTACCTCACCAAGCCGTTCTCGTACGTCGTGCTGGTGGCCCGGCTCCGGGCGCTGCTGCGCCGGGGCGGCGGCCGCAGGCCCGCCGTCCTGCGCGCGGGCGACCTGTCGCTCGACCCCGCGGCGCGGCTGGTCGCGCGGGGCGAGGCGCCGGTCGAGCTGACACCCAGGGAGTTCGCCCTGCTCGAATACCTGATGCGCCGTCCGGGCGAGGTGGTGTCGAAGCCGGAGATCCTGGAGCACGTGTGGGACACCTACGACACCGATCCGAACGTGGTCGAGGTGTACGTCGGGTATCTCCGCAGGAAGATCGACACGCCCTTCGGCCGCGCCGCCCTGCAGACCGTGCGCGGGGCCGGATACCGGCTCGCGAGCGACGGCGGCTGAGCGGTGTCCGCATCACCCGGGCCGAAATCACCCGCATCCGGTGTGGCCGTGCTCGCGCGCCCGGTGACGTGGTGGCGGCGGCAGAGCCTGCGGTTCCGGGTGACCGCCGCGGCGACGGCCGTGCTGGCGCTCGCCCTCGCCGTGTCGGCGTACGTGTTCGTCGCGGTGCTCGGCGAGGCGCTCGTCCGCAGCATCGACGACCAGGTCTACCAGCGGGGCCGTGAGATCGTCGCGCTGTCCGACGCGAACCGGCTGTCCGACCCCGTCGTCTCGGTGGACAACACGATCGTGCAGGTGCTCGACGGGGACGGGCGGATCGTCGACGCCACCCCGAACACCGACCGCCTGGTCCCCCTGCTGCCCGCGGGGGCGCGGGAGGCCGCCGTGCGCACCGGCGCGCCCCGCTTCCTGGACGGCCGGCCCTACGCGCTGCCGGGGCCGCTGCGGGTGCGAGCGCTCAGCGCGGACGACGGCGTGACGGTGATCGTGGCGCGGTCGTTCGCCGAGGTGGAGAGCAGCCTGGCGACCACCGGGCACGTGCTGGTCGCCGGCATGCCGCTCCTGCTCGCGCTGCTGGCGGCGGTCTCGTGGCTGGTCGTCGGGCGCACGCTGCGGCCGATCGCGCTGCTGCGGCGGGGCGCGGCCGAGGTGGGCGCCACGGCGCGGTCGCGGCGGCTGCCGGTGCCCGAGGCGCGCGACGAGGTCCACGCGCTCGCCACGACCCTCAACGACATGCTCGGGCGACTGGAGGAGGCCGACGCGCGCCAGCGGGCGCTCGTCTCCGACGCGGCGCACGAGTTGCGCAGCCCGCTCGCGAGCATCCGGCTCCAGCTGGAGGTCGCGCTCAGCCACCCGGAGGGGCAGGACTGGAAGGAGACGGCCGAAGGGGTGCTCGAGGACACCCTCCGGCTGTCCCGCCTCGCCGAGGACCTGCTCGCGCTCGCCCGGCTCGACGAGGGCCGCCTGGGCCGGCGGGAGCCGGTCGACCTGGCCGAGATGGCCCGCCGTACGGCCGAGCGGTACGGCCTCGGCCTCGACCTCGCGCCCGGCGCGTCTCCCGTCGTGCTGGGCGACACGCTGGACCTGCGGCGGGTGCTCGCCAACCTGGTCGACAACGCCCTGCGGCACGCGGCGTCGGCGGTCCGGATCGGCGTACGCGCCGAGGGGGCGGCCGCGGAGCTCACCGTCACCGACGACGGGCCGGGCATCCCGCCCGAGGACCGGGAGCGGGTCTTCGACCGGTTCACCCGCCTCGACGACGCGCGCAGCCGCGACGACGGCGGAGCGGGTCTCGGTCTCGCGATCGTGCGCACCACGGTCGAGGCCCATGGCGGTACGGTCCACCTGGAGGACGCCTCCCCCGGACTGCGTGCCGTCGTCCGGCTCCCCCTTGCACGTTGAGGAGTTTCATGCTTCCCGAGTACGGCAGGCCCGTCACCGAACTGCTCGCCGAGCTGACCGCCCTGAAGGAGGCCGACCTGCCGGTGCGCGGCGGCAAGGTGACGGCCTACGTGTACGACACCGGCCTGCCGGAGGTGCACGAGGCCGCGCACCGGGCGTACGCCGAGATGCTCGAAGTCAACATGCTCGACCCGACGGCCTTCCCCAGCATGGTCGCGCTGGAGCGGCAGGTGGTCGGGGCGGTCGCCGAACTGCTCGGACGGCCCGGCGCGCCGGGCATCTTCACCAGCGGCGGCACCGAGTCGATCATGCTGGCGGTGAAGGCCGCCCGCGACGCCCGTCCCGGCGCCACCCGGGTCGTGCTGCCGGTCACCGCGCACCCGGCGTTCCACAAGGCCGCGCACTACCTCGGCATGGAGATCGTGCCGGTCCCGGTCGACCCGGTCACCTATCGGGCCTCTGTCCCGGCGTTCGAGGCCGCTGTGGACGAGGGGACGGCGCTGGCGGTGGTCTCGGCGCCGTCCTACCCGCAGGGCGTCGTCGACCCGGTCGAGGAGGTCGCCGCGCTCGCCGCCGCACGCGGCGTGCCCTGCCACGTGGACGCCTGCGTCGGCGGATGGCTGCTGCCGTGGCTGCGCGAGGCGGGCGCGGCGATCCCGCCCTTCGACCTGGGCGTGCCCGGCGTCACCTCGATCTCGTGCGACCTGCACAAGTTCGGGTACGCGCCGAAGGGGGCCTCGGTGCTGCTGTTCCGCGACGCGGAGCTGCGCCGCCGGGCCTACTTCGCCTCGGCCGCCTGGCCCGGCTACACGATCATCAACGCGACCGTGCAGAGCTCGCGGTCGGCCGGGCCGCTCGGCGGCGCCTGGGCCACCCTGCAGGCTCTCGGCCGGGAGGGCTACCTGGAGCTCGGCCGCAGGACGCTGGAGGCGACCCGGCGGCTGGCGGAGGGCGTGGGGAAGATCCCCGGGCTGCGGGTGCTCGGGGAGCCGGAGGCCGCGCTGGTCGCCATCGCCGGATCTGACGACGTGGACGTCTTCGTGCTCGCCGACGAGGCGCGCCGGCTCGGCTGGTTCCTCCAGCCGCAGCTGTCGTACGCCGGGATCCCGGCCAACATCCACGTCACGGTCACCGGTGTGACGCTGGCGGGGGTGGACGCGATGCTGGAGGTGATCGCGGAGGCGACCGCGGCCGCCAGGCGGCGGGGGCGCGCCGAGGTTCCCGACGGCCTGCCCGAGCTCATCGCGTCCCTCGACCTCGACGCGCTGGACGACGCCACGTTCGCCGAGCTCGCCGCGTCGGTCGGGATCGACCTCACCGCGTCGGGACAGCCCGGAATGGCGGTCGTGAACGCCGTGCTCGACGCGCTGCCCGCCGCGACCCGCGAGGCGATCCTCGTCCGCTTCCTGTCGGTCCTGTACTCCTGACGCGGGCGTCTGCCTTCCCGATCTTCACCTGCCCGGCGGGCACCCGCCCGCCGGGCGTCGTCTCGCAGGTATCGCCGTGCACCACAACAGCTTCCGGCGCCGGGCGCGCCGTACATCGCCGCCGCCTGTCGCGGCGCACGGTCCGCTCTACCGGCGGGCTCTCACAGGGCGGCGCTGTCATCCGGCGACGACGTCCTCGCGCCGGTCCTCCTGGCCCTTTGCGCCGCCAAGGACGGCCCCGCAACGGCGAACGCCAGCGCCACCAGCAGCGCGCTGACCCACAGCGGAGATCGATAGCCCAGCCCCGCGCCGATGGCGGCCCCACCCAGCAGGGGCCCGGCGGTCGCGCCCACATTGAAGGCGGCGGTCGCGAACGAGCCGCCCAGGGACGGCGCGTCGGCCGCCGCGTAGAGCGCCCGCGTGATCAGCGTGGAGCCGACGGCGAAGGACAGCGTGCCCTGCACGAAGACGAGCACGAACACCGCCGCCGCGTCGCCCGCGGCCGCGCCGAACACGATCCAGCCGGCCAGCAGGGCGAGACCGCCGGGCACCAGCAGCCACATCGGCCGCCTGTCCGCCATCCGGCCGCCGATCGACACCCCGGCGAACGACCCCAGGCCGAAGATCGCCAGCAGCACCGGCACCCACTGCCGGCCGTACCCGCCGACATCGGTGACCACCGGAGCCAGGTAGGTGAAGGCACAGAAAGTGGCGCCGTTCACCAGCGCGCCCAGCAGCAGGGTCACGAGCAGCCTGGGCCGGCGCAGCGCCCGCAGCTCCCGCCGCGCGTCGGGCACGGCCGCGTCCGGTGGCGTGGCCGGAACGGAGCGCGCGACCGCGACGACGGCAGGCACAGAGACGACCGCCACCGCCCAGAACGCCGAGCGCCAGCCCCACACCTGGCCGAGCACGGCACCGGCCGGCACCCCGGCGACGCACGCGAGCGTGATCCCGCCGAGCAGCACGGAGGCGGCCCGGCCCTTGGCGCCGGGCCCGGCCATGGCGGTCGCCGTCGCGAGACCCACGGCCAGGAATCCGGCGTTGGCCAGCGCTCCGGCGACGCGGGCGGTCAGCAGGAGGCCGAAGCCGGTGGTGACCGCGCCGGCCACGTGCGCGATCATGAAGACGGTCAGGAAGACCAGCAGCGCCCGCCGTCTGGGCCACCGCAGGCTGAGGACGGCCGTCAGCGGCGCGCCCACGATCATCCCGACGGCGAAGGCCGACGTCAGCGCCCCGGCGGCCGGGACGGACACCTGCAGGTCACGGGCGATGTCGGGCACCAGGCCCGACAGCATGAACTCGGACGTCCCCTGGGCGAAGACCGCCAGTCCGAGCATGTAGATGGCGATTGGCATGACAACTCCACACCGCGTCGTAAGAGGTCGCGAAGGGTCGCGAAAGGTCGATGGGGACGCGGCGAGCCACGGAGGACCACAGCCGGACGACGAGGGGAGCGTCCAGCCGGGCACACGGGATCACCGCGCGACAGAACCCGGGGTCCGGCGACGGGAGCAGGCCGCGACGACGGCGACCATGCGCGGAGCCCGGGAGAAACGGCCCGTACGACGGTGATTCGGTGACAGGCACAGCGCAGCGGCGCTGCAACGGGCGCGACGGCGACCCCGCGACAACACAGCGCCGCGAACACAGCGCCGCGAACACAGCGCGGCGACGCCCGCGGCACGTCAGTGGGACAGCGCAGCGCGACAAGCCGGCGACTGCGGCTCAGCGCGGCAGGTCAGCCGTGCGACGAATCAGCCACCGAATGACCGGTGGCTAGCGTCTCGACGCCTCGGGGCTCGACATGGCCGCCACGTTAGTCACGGCGCAGGCGCCCTGTCCACCGCTTTGATCACGGTCTGCCTGGCGTCCCTGGGGAAAGGCCGAGGCGTCTCCGGGCCGTAGCAGGACTGTAGCGAGGTCCTGTCGGGACTACGCGCCGCCGAGGTGGGCGACGACTGCGAGAGCCGTACGGGCGCTCGCCGCGTCGTGGACGCGGAACACCCGGGCGCCCTGCAACGCCGACACCGCGAGCGTGGCCAGCGTGCCTGCGTGGCGCTCCTCCACGGGCAGGCCGCCCAGCGTCTCCCCGACGAAGTCCTTGTTGGAGACGGCCACCAGCACCGGCCACCCGGTGGCGGTCAGCTCGCCGAGGCGCCTGCTGACCTCCAGCGAGTGCCACGTGTTCTTGCCGAAGTCGTGCGCCGGGTCGATCAGGATCGCGTCGCGGCGGACGCCTGCGGCGACGGCGCGCTCCGCGAGGTCCGTCGTGTACGCGACCACGTCGGCCACCACGTCGGCGTACGCGATGCGGTGCGGGCGGGTGCGCGGCTCCACCCTTCCGGCGTGCGCGCACACCAGGCCGATGCCGTACGCCGCGGCGACCTCGGCGAGCTTGGGGTCCACGCCGCCCCAGGTGTCGTTGAGCAGGTCGGCCCCGGCCTCGGCGACGACCTCGGCGACCTCCGACCGCCAGGTGTCGACGCTGATGATCACGTCGGGGTGCCGGTCGCGCACCGCGGCGACGACCTCCGCCACGCGGCGTATCTCCTCGGCCGGATCGACATCCGTGCCGGGACCGGCCTTCACGCCGCCGATGTCCACGATGTCCGCCCCCTCCTCGATGAGGCGGGAGGCGGCGTCGACCGCGGCGGAGAAGGCGTAGGTCGATCCCCTGTCGTAGAAGGAGTCGGGGGTCCGGTTGACCACGGCCATGACCGCGAAGTCGCCGGGACCGAAGGCACGGCCGCGCAGGCGCAGGACGGCCGGCCGACCGGGCGCCTCGGCGGGCATCGGCGTAGTGGACATCGCCGCCAGCGTACTAGGTGGGCGCCGTCCTATCGCGTGCCCGCCGGAAGCAGGATCGTGGAACGGTCCAAACACAGGGCATTCGGTCACGCCGCGGAGCCGCCCTCGGCCAGGGCCACGAAGTCCTGCGCCATCGCGGGCAGCCGCCGCCGGGCGTGCACGACCGCGATGATCTTCCGAAGCGAGGGATCGAGCGAGCGGACCACCAGACCGGCCCTGGCCGCCTGCTCGGCCATGCCCCGATACCACAGCAGCGAGGCCCGGCCCTCCCGTACGGTCCGCAGCCAGCCCCGGCGCTCGTCGGACTCGACGGCCGGAATCGGGCGGATGCCGTACGTGGCGAAGATCTGGTCGAACTCCCTGCGGCGAGGGCTGCCTGGAGCGGGCAGCACCAGTCGCATGCGGTCGAGCCGGGCCACGGGGAGGGGGTCGGGCAGGTCGAGGCCGGGCGGGGAGATCAGCACGATCTCCTGGCGTTCGAGCGGGTGGCTCACCAGGTCGGTGGGCACCGGGAGGTCGGTCAGCCCGAGATCGGCACGCTGCTCGCGGACCGCGCTCACCACCCCCTCTCGGCCCTCGCACCGCACGATGTGCACCCGGATCCCCGGATGCTCCGCGGCGTAGGCGGGCAGCAGGCGCCCGGCGAGACCGGGCTCCAGGCTCGGAGTGGACGCGATCCGCAGTTCGGCGCCGGAGGAGTTGCCCTGCGTCGCGAGGGCCTCGATCTCGGCCACCGCGTCGAGGGCCTCGCGGGCGAGCTTCACGACCCGGCGTCCCTGGGCCGTCACAACGACCCCGCGCCCCGAGCGCGCGAAAAGCGTCATTCCGAGTTCACGTTCCAGGTCGCGTATCGCGCGGGACAGAGCGGGCTGCGCGATATAGAGCGATCTGGCGGCATCGGTCATGGTGCGGTGCTCCGCAGTGGCGACCACGTAACGGAGCTGCTGCAGATTCATGCGAAAAACGCTAGGGCAGACGAGCCCGGCGATTCCGGAACATCGCAGAGATCACGCCGCTCGATTACACATCGTGCCCGACATCTGCTACATCCGTGATGGATGAGAAAACAGTATTCTTTTGCCCTAAATCCACAAAGGGGGCAATGTCGTGGCGCAGCAGTACCCTCCCCAGGAGCCACCCGGGGAGAGTTCTCCCTATTCAGGCCCGCCGTATTCGCCGCAACCGGAGGCTGTGCCCGGCTCGCCGGACGGACCGCGCTCCCCCGGCGCGGCGCCGGGGCCGTACGGTCCGCCGGGGTGGGGCGGCCAGGACGGTGGCGCGTGGCAGCCGGGGCCCGGTGCCGCGCCTTACCCACCGCCGGCACAGCCGCAGAACGGCTCCCAGGCGCCGGGAGGTCAGCCTTACGGCAGCCCTTATCCGCCCGGGGCGCATCCCCAGGGCCCGGCCGCCTACCCCGCGAACGCCTCGCCACAGGGCAGCCCCTACGGCGCACCTCCCGGCCCAGCCGCGTACCCCGCGAACGCCTCGCCGCAGGGCGGCCTCCCTCCTTACGGCGCGCCGCCTCACGGCGCCGTCTCCGGCATGCCGCAGGGCGGCGCCCCCTACCCGCCGAGCGGGCCGCCGCAGGGCGGCGGGGCGTACCCCGGATCTCAGCCGCAGGGCGGGGTCCCGCACCCCGGGTCGCAGGGAGGTGCCCACTATCCGCAGGCCGCGCCGCCCTATAGCCCGGGCACGTACCCGGGGGCCGAGGCGCAGGGCGGTGGCGCCTATGCGCCGAACGGCCCATACCCGGGCGCGGCGCCCTACCAGCCGGAGGCGCAGTTCCAGGGCGGCGCTCAGCCCTATCCGCAGGCCCCCGCGTGGCCGGACCCGGCGGGCGCCGGACCGCACGCGCAGCCCCCCGCACAGTCTCGAGCGGAGCCCTACGCGCAGTCCTACGCACCACCGCCGTCCCCCGCCGCCCCGGCGGGCACGCCACCGGGCGCTCCGTACGCCCCGCCGAACGGAACGGCGGGCTACCCGGGAGGCCCGGCGTACACGCCGGGCGGGCTCGCGTATCCGCAGGATTTCCCGGCATCGGGAGGGAACACGGCGGCCCCCGCCCCATCGCAGGGCATGTCGTTCCAAGCGGCACCACCACAGACACCACCGCAGCAAGTAGCACCACAGGCGGCGCCACCTCAGGGAACGCCGTTCCAGGTGCCTCCGCCGCAGGGAACACCGTTCCAGGTGCCGCCGCAGGCAGCGCCGCCGCAGGGACCGGGGTGGGCGCCGCAGCCTCCACCTCCCCCGCGCGGGCCCGCCGCCCCCTATCCGCCGCCCGCCTGGCGGCCGCCCCGCCGCAAGTCCGGCGCGGGGGCGGTCGTCGGCGCGCTCATGGGCGTGCTGGCGGTGGTCTTCGTGCTCGTCGTGATCGTGAGCGCGCTGGCCGGCCTGTCGCACCACGACGAACCGGTCTCGCCTGTCGCGATCCCGACCTTCACCTTCTCCCCGTTCCCCTCCGACGATGCCACCGCGGGACCGACCCGGAAGCCCACCTCGAAGCCGACGTCGCAGCCCACGACGCGGCCGACTCCGGTGCTGAACCGCACGACGAAGAACAACAGCGTCTATCGGGCCGGGTCGCTGGCGAAGACGAACTGCCAGGCCGGGAACGCCAGCATCTACAACCACGCCCAGTTCAAAGCGCTGATCCTCAAGACCGGCGCCTGCATGGGCAAGGCGTGGGCGCCGGCGCTGGAGAAGGTCGGGATCCAGTGGAGCCCGCCCAAGTACATGATCGCGTCCCGCAAGGGCAGGGGCGCGTGCGGAGACTATCCCTCCCCCGGCAGCAACGTGCCGTACTACTGCCCGAGCAACAGCACGATCTACGCCTCCACCTCGGCCATGGCGAGGGAGTACGGCCCGCTCGGATCGTGGAACGGGATCATCATCAGCATGATGGCCCACGAGTACGGCCACCACATCCAGAGCCTGTCGGGCATCTCCGACTCCTGGTGGCGGCAGACGCTCGACTCCAGCTCGAGCAGCGGCAGGATGTCCCTGAGCCGCCGTCACGAACTGCAGGCGACGTGTTTCGGCGGCATGTTCATGCGCGCGGTCGCCGCCTCCTATCCGATCGACACCACCCGGCGCAACACGCTCCTGTGGGCGTACGGCCACCTGGGCGACCAGCCGGGAGGGCCGCGCGACCACGGGAACACACGCAGCAACGCCGCGTGGTTCCGCCAGGGATACACCCGCCCGCTGGCCTACCAGTGCAACACCTGGGTCGTCGGCTCCGCGTCCGTGTCGTGATCATCGGTCCTCGGGTTTACGTCTACCTTGTCCGGATATGGGGGTTAGAATCCCTAGCCACAGCTTCGGAGAGAGAGCGGTGAACCATGCGAGGCGGGGGTCCCGCTGACGACGCCGGGGGTCCCCGGGAAGGTCAGCCGCCAGGTCAGCGCAGTGGAGACCCAGGTCAGCCCAGCGGAGACCCAGGTCCGCGCATTGGAAACCCAGGTCAGCCCAGCGGAAGCGCAGGTCAGCGTGGTGGCGACCCAGGTCAGCGCAGCGGAAACCCAGGTCAGCCCAGTGGAAACGCAGGTCGGCGTGGTGGGAGTGGGAACGACAAGGAACCCGCGGACCCGCCACCCCCGCCGCCCGCGGCGGCCGCGCGCGGCGGGGGGCCGCGTTTCGGCCCTCCGCTGACCACCGCCTCCCTGATCGGCTGGACGGCGTTGTCGGCCGTCCTGCCCGGAGCGGCCCACCTGCGGGCGGGCAACCGCCGCACCGGGATCGCGCTGCTGGCGACGTTCGGCGTCGTGCTGGTCGCCCTGGTGGTCCTGGTCCTGCGCCTCAAGGACAACGCGGGGATCGCGCTGCGCGGCAGCACGATGACGGCCATCATGGCCGGCGCCGCCGTGTGCGCGCTCGCCTGGTTCACGCTCGTGCTCCTGTCGTTCGTCGCCCTGCGCCCGCAGCGCCTGCCGCAGATCGGGCAGGTGGTGTCCGGCATCGTCGCGGGCGTGCTGTGCGTGGCCGTGATGGCCCCGTTCGCCTTCACCGCGAACACGATCAGGACGGCCAGCCAGTTACTCGACGACGTCACGGCTCCGGTGGTGGGCTCGACCCCCGTCCCCGTACGCGCCGAGGACCCGTGGAACGGCCGCACTCGGGTGAACTTCCTGCTGGTCGGCGGCGACGCGGCGGGCAACCGGGTCGGGGTGCGCACCGACTCGATGACCGTGGCCAGCGTGAACATCGCCACCGGCAACACCGTCCTGTTCAGCCTGCCGCGCAACCTCCAGTACGTCCGCTTCCCCACGACCAGTCCCCTGCACAAGGTGTTCCCCAACGGCTTCAACGACGAGGGGCAGGGCCTGCTCAACTCCGTCTGGTACTACGCCGACAACAACCCGCAGGTCATGGGTGGCAAGAACAAGGGCGCGGATGCGCTGAAGGACGCCATCGGCTACACCCTGGGCCTGCACATCGACTACTACGCGATGGTCGACATGTACGGCTTCGCGGCCCTGATCGACGCGGTCGGCGGGCTCAAGATCCGGGTCGAGCAGGACATCAGGTGGGGCGGCAAGTTCGGCACCGCCGGGACCATCAAGGCCGGTTACCGGACGCTCAACGGCGAGGAGGTGCTCTGGTACGGCCGCTCGCGGGTGGACAGCGACGACTTCTCCCGCATGGCCCGCCAGCGCTGCGTCATCGGCGCGCTCGCCCAGCAGGTCACCCCGGCCACGGTGCTCGCGAACTTCACCAAGATCGCCACGGCGGCCCGGCACATGTTCCGCACCGACATTCCTCGCGACCTGCTGGAGCACCTCGTCCCGCTCGGCATGAAGGTGCGCAGCGCCAAGATCACCAGCCTCCAGTTCGTGCCGCCGCTCATCTACACCGGCAACCCGGACTGGGCCAAGATCAGGCAGCTGACCAAGGACGCGATCCGCGAGTCGATGTCCGACCGAGGCGCCATCGCGGCCACCGCCTCGCCGATGACGTCCGCCGGATCGGCAACGTCCGCCACCCCCTCCGGCTCGCCCTCCCCGTCCGCGTCGCCGAGTCCGTCCCCCTCCCGTACCCCGGTCCTCGCGGGGGCGAGCCCCCAGAAGACGCCCACGACGAACGACAAGGCGGCCAAGAGCCTCTCGGAGCTGTGCGGCTTCTGAGCTGTGCGGCCTCTGAGCGGGGGTTTCTGACCGGGCGACACCGGAGCGTTTTTCCGCGAAGGCGTGGACGCCGCCCTGCGGATGCAGCAAGGTTGTCACGTAACGTATCCACCCAGTCACAATCCGCCTAGTAACGGAGTGGACTCGTCGTGCGCGTACTCATCCAGTTGCGTCCGTCCCCCGACCTGGTCGCCGCCGTCGCCGACCCGTCGGTCCCGTCGATGGCGTCGGACGTGGCCGACGCCCTGCCCGGGGTCGTCATCGACCACTCGTACGCCCCCGTGGCCGTGCCCCGCCCGATGCCCGCGTCCCCCGGCGGGGACCCGCTGTCGCTCAACCAGCCGCTGGTCTTCTCCATGGCGCCGCAGGACGCCTCGGTCGTGGTCCGCGGGGAGATCGCCGACGACGAGGTCACCAGCAGGGTCGCCCTCCTGCCCGCGGCCCGCCGCGACGTGGTCGCGGTGTACGCCGACCCGGCGATCGAGACCACGCTCACCTGCGGAGGCGACCCCGCCGTCGGCGACTGGCACGACGTCGAACGGCTGCTGCGCGTGCCCGACCTGACGGCCGAGGGGCTGGACGGCTCCGGCGTCCCCCTCGCGGTCATCGACACCGGCATCAACGCGGCGTTCGTCAAGGCCGCCCGCGGCCACGACGTGACAGTGGATCACGAGCGGAGCTGGAGCCCCCAGGGCGTCTCCGGAACCCCGGGGGACTTCCCGGTCGACCACGGCACGATGTGCGCCTTCGACGCGCTCATCGCCGCGCCCAAGGCGTCGCTCGTGGACGTGCCCGTGCTGCTGTCGCGGCGACAGGGCGGCTCGACGCTCGACGGCCTGCTGTCCGACGCGATCGCGGCGTACGCCCACCTGCGCGAGGTCCTCGACGCCCAGCCCGCCGAGTCGCGGGCGCTCGTGGTGACCAACAGCTGGGGGTCGTTCTCCCCGCGCTGGGACTTCCCGCCCGGCCACCCCGGCAACTACTCCGACAACCCGGCCCATCCGTTCAACCTGATCGTCGGCAGCCTCGCCGAGGCGGGTGCGGACATCCTGTTCGCCGCGGGCAACTGCGGGACGCAGTGCCGCGACAGCAGGTGCGCCTACCCCGACCGGCCCATCGTCGGGGCCAACTCCCATCCCCGCGCGCTGTCGATCGGCGGGATCGACACGACGGGGACGCGGGTGGGCTACTCCTCCCAGGGCCCCGGGCGGCTGGCCGCGCGCAAGCCGGACGTCTGCGCCTACACGCACTTCGCCGGCTCGGGTGCGCTCGGCGACGACGAGCCCGACTCGGGCACCTCGGCGGCCTGCCCCGTCGCGGCCGGGCTGGTCGCCGCCGTCCGCTCTCAATGGCCCTCCACGGTGCTGCCGCCCGCCCAGCTCCGGACCCTGCTCCGCCGGACGGCCGATGATCGCAGTGCCGTAGGGTATGACCACGATTACGGGTACGGCGTGGTGGACGCCGCCGGCATCATCGCCGCGCTGCGCCGCCGGGCCGCGAAGGCGGCCTGAAAGCACAGCGCCGCGAAGGCGGCCTGAAAGCACAGCGCCGCGAAGGCGGCCTGAAAACCGCAGCGCCGCGAAAGCGGCCTGAAAGCACAGCGCCACGAAAGCGGCCTGACCCCGTCAGGCCCGCGACACGTCTGGCAGCGCCAGCCGAACGACAGGGGAGGCGGGGCCGGTGGCCGAGGTGCTCATCACCGTGCGGCTCGCCGCGCCCGCGACGCTGGAGGCCGCCATGCGGCGGCTCGGCCTCACCGAGGACGAGGTCGACACCGCCTACGGCCTGGTGCCGGTCGATCCCGGCAGGAACCTGTACGTCCTGCGGGTGACGGAGGACGCCGGACGGCGCGTCGGCGACTCGGGCGCCGGGACGGCGGAGGGCGGGCCGTACTCCGATCCGCCCATCGAGCCCTACGGCCCGCCGCGATGACCGCTCCCGTCTGGGTGGTGTCCGGTCCGCCGGGCGCGGGCAAGTCGACCGTCTGCGACCTGCTGCTGGCCCGCCTCGACCCCGTGCCCGCGCTGCTCGACAAGGACACGATGTACGGCGGGTTCGTCGAGGCCACGCTCGCCGCGTACGGCAGGCCGCCGGGCGAGCGTGAGGGACCGTGGTACGACGAGCACGTCAAGCGGCACGAGTACAGCGGCATGACGGCGACGGCCAGGGAGATCCGCTCCCACGGCTGCCCGGTGATGCTCGGCGGGCCCTTCACCTCCCAGGTGCACGACGCGGCGCTCTGGCACGCGTGGGTGGAGGCGCTGGGCGGGCCCGAGGTGCGCCTGATCTGGATCCGCTCCGACGGTCCGACGCTGCGTGAGCGGCTGATCCGCCGGGGCCTCGCCAGAGACGGACAGAAGCTGGAGAGGTTCGCCGAATACCTGCGCGCCATCCGCGTCGACGAGCCGCCCGCCGTGCCGTACGACGAGATCGACAACCGCCTCGGCGCGCCCCCGCTGCAGGCCCAGATCGACCGGCTGCCGGCGAGGACCTAGCGCCATGTCCACCAGCCTTGCCTGGATCGGCCACTGCGCCGGAAGGAACCTCCGGTCCTCGCGAAGCCCGCTCCGCTCCCTCGATCCCGGTGAACGTTTGCGGACAGCGCACTACGCGGTCTCTCCAGAAGTTCTTGAGGCTTGGAACGCCCGGATCGCGAGCGCGGCGAAGCGCCGGGAAGCCGTGACCCGGGCGGCCATCGATGTGGCGTGGATCCCCCTGTTGGCCATGAGCATGAGGATCAGGTCGTCCAGGGCGACGTCAGTGCGTAGGTGGCCCGTCTTCTTGGCGCGGTGAACGAGTTCGGCGATCGCGTTCAGCGTGTGTTCACGGCCTGCCGCGAGATCTACCGCTTCGGGGAAGGCCGACATGAAGGCTTCCGTGAAGCCTCGGTTGCGTGCGTGCAGTTCACAGATCTTCTCGATCACCCGACAGAAGCCGCGCCACGGATCCGGATCGGCACGCCCCTCGTCGACGATGGCGTGGCACGCGCGCATCTCGTCCGTGAAGGCTTCGGTGATCAGCGTCTGCTTGGTCGGGAAACGGCGATACAGGGTGGCGGGGCCGACTCCAGCGCGCCGGGCGATCTCCCGCATCGGGACGTCCAGACCTTCGGCGGCGAACAGCGCGCGGGCCGCGTCGAGGATGCGCTCACGGTTGTCCTGGGCGTCGGAACGCAGGATGCGAGGCAAACGGTCGGTCACCGCTCTCACTTTAGCTAAACGGACGGTGGCGTCCGTTACGGTCCGAAGGCGTGGAAGCTGCGCGCTTCTCAGCGTGCACCCTCACCAGCCTCCGACGCGCCCGGCGGGGGCGCCCGGACCAGTCCCGATCGATCCCCAGAACATGGAGACGACATTGAAGGCAGTCGCGATCCAGGCATTCGGAAGTCCCGAAGGTTTGGCGGTCATCGACCTCCCCGCCCCGGCTCCCGCCGCCGGACAGGTGCTGATCGCCACTGAGGCGATCGGCGTCGGCGGCGTCGATGCCGTGATCCGAAGCGGTGCTCTGGCTGCCTACGGCTTCAAGGAAGGCCATATCCCCGGCGGCGAGGTAGTCGGCACCGTGATCGCCGTGGGCGACGACGTCGGCACGTCATGGATCGGTCAGCGGGTGTGGGCGTTCACCGGTGTGGGCGGCGGTTACGTCGAAGAGGCGATCGCTCCGGTCGAGGAGATCCTTCCCCTCCCCGCGAACCTGTCCGCGGTCGACGCGGTGACGCTCGGCAGCTCCGGAGTGGTGGCCCACTTCGGCCTTTCCCATGCCCACTTCGCTCCTGGCGAGTCGGTGCTGGTGCGCGGCGCGGCCGGCAGCATCGGGATCATGACGGTCCAGCTCGCGGCGCATGGTGGTGCCGGCGTCGTGGCGGTCACGACGTCGTCGGCCGAGCGCGGCGAGCGCCTACGCAAACTCGGCGCGACCCACGTGCTGGACCGCTCAGGCGAGGGAGGCGAGGACGCTCCCCAGGGCTACGACGTCGTCATCGACATCGTCGCCGGCGCGGACATGCCTTCTTTCTTCGACAAGCTCAACCCGAACGGCCGCATGGTGGTCGTCGGCGCGGTCGGAGGCCAGCCGCCGGCGGACTTCGGTACGAAGATGATGGCGGCGTTCCGGAAGTCGATGTCGTTCGCCACCTTCAGCGCCGACACGGTCGCCGGACCCGCTCGGCGTGCCGTGAGGATCGAGCAGTTCGCCGCCGCGAGTCGCGGCGAGCTGCACACGGTGGTGCACGAGGTGCTGCCGTTGGAGCAAGCCGTGTCGGCGCACCGGAAGATGGACGCCGGCGAGGTGTTCGGCAGAATCGTGCTGACGCCGTAGCCCTCGCGGCTCACGCCGGTCGCCGGTCACACGATCTCGTGGCCGTACGCCGCGGCGAGTGGCCGCACGTCGGGGACGCCGAAGGCCGCGCACATCGACGCGAACACCTCGGCCTTGTCGTCGCCGTACCGGCGGACGTGGGCCGCGTAGGCGTCGGCGGTGACGAATCTCGGCGGGTCGGTCTTGCTGTGGAACTTGTCCGCGAACATCACGAGCTCTTCCTCGGCCGACTCCGCGAGATAGTCGCAGGGAGGCAGCGGCAGGCCCTGCCGCTGCACGTCCTCCCGGCTGATCCCCACACCCGTGTGATGGGAGCAGAACCGGCACAGGATCTCGGGTAAGCCCTCCCCGCGGAGCAGTTCATGGCCGAGGATCCCGTGGCGCACGTAACCGGCGTGGTCGAGCCGTCCGTCCTCGTCGTACAGCAGGTAGACCCCGATGTCGTGCAGGAGGCTTCCGGCCCGCACCAACTCGGCGTCGACGTCGAGTCCGGCGCGGTCGGCCAGTCGCAGGGCGATGGCGCAGACGATCTCGCAGTGGGTGTGCACGAGGTCGAACGCTTCCTCCGTGGGCGCGTGTCTCGCGTGCAGTGCGCGGATCTCAGCGTCCGTCGGAAGCCGCATGCGCGGAGTCTAGCAAGCGACGATCATGGGCCACGAGACCCCCGCCTCGGACGTCAGGAGGGCACCCGTTCGCCCAGGCTCTCGCGCAGGCCCCTGATCTCCTCGCGCAGAGCCGACAGCTCGGCGAGCGTCGAGCGTTCCTCCCTGGCCTCCTCCTCCATCGCGCTCACCACGACCGCGATGAAGAGGTTCAGCACGACGAAGGTGCAGATCAGCACGAACACGACGAAGTAGATCCACGACGAGGGATGGCTCTCCATCAACTCGCGGTTGATGTCCGACCAGCCGTCGCCCGTCATGACCTGGAACAGCGTGTACAGCGACGTGGGCAGGTCGCCGAAATACTCGGGCGCGGCGACGCCGTAGAGCTTGGTGCCCATGACGCCGGCGACGTACAGGACGAGGCCGAGCAGGACGACGATCGAGGTCATTCCGGGGATGGCGGTGAGCAGCGCGGAGACCACCCGCCGCAGCGACGGCACCACCGAGATCAGCCGCAGCGCCCGCAGGACGCGCAGAGCCCGCAGCACCGAGAGGCCGCCGGCCGTGGGCAGGAACGAGAAGCCGATGATCAGCAGGTCGAAGACGTTCCAGGCGTCGCGGAGGAACCGCCACCGGTAGACGTAGATCTTGGCCAGAATCTCCGCCACGAAGACGTACAGGGCGACGTGGTCGGCGACGTGCAGTTCCGTGCCGAACCGGGCGACCGCCTCGGGGGAGGTCTCGACGCCCAGCGTGGCCGCGTTGAAGAGGATCACCACGGTGATCGCCTGCTGGAACCGCCGCGACTCGATCAGGCGGCGGACACGTTCACGCACGAAGGACTCCTGGGGGGCCATGGAAGATCGGCAAGAGCCTAGTGCCACCACCCGACAATTCCGCTCCGGTCGGCCGGATCCACCGGCCGTAGTCGACCCGATCTTGAGCGTCCGGCGCGACACCTGGACGGGGCAGGTGCTTTCGCTACGCTGGCCCTCAGAGCCGTGATCGCGATGGATGAGGGGCTACATGGCCGAAGGTCCGTTACGTGCCGGAGACCCCGAACGGCTGGGTGACTACCGCCTCGTGGGCCGCCTGGGGGAAGGCGGCCAGGGCGTCGTGTATCTCGGCGAGACCCCGGCCGGGGAGAAGGTGGCGGTCAAGGTCGTACGGACGCGGCCGTCCATCGGCGTTCCCGCGGCCTTCGCCAGGGAACTGGCCGCGGCACGCCAGGTGGCCGAGTTCTGCACGGTGCGCATCCTCGACGCCAGGCTGGACGCCGACCCGCCCTACATCGTGAGCGAGTTCGTCGACGGCCCGTCGCTCCAGCAGGTGATCGAGAGCGGCGGGCCACTCAGGGGCGCGGTGCTGCACCGGCTGGCCATCGGCACCATCACCGCCTTGGCGGCCGTCCATGGAGCAGGGGTGGTGCACCGCGACTTCAAGCCGAGCAACGTGCTGGCCGGCCCCGACGGGCCACGCGTCATCGACTTCGGCATCGCCCGGCTGGTCGACGCCTCGACCACCACCGGCGCCACCGCCGGTACGCCGCCGTACATGGCGCCCGAGCACTTCCACGGCGACCGGATCGGGCCCCCGGCGGACGTGTTCGCCTGGGGCTCCACCATCACGTACGCGGCCACAGGGGCGCCGCCGTTCGGCCGGGACACGCCCGCGGCCATCGCCTACCGCATCCTGCAGGGCGAACCCGTCCTCGGTGACCTGGCGGGCGGGCTGCGCGACCTGGTGGCACGCTGTCTGGACAAAGACCCGGCGCGACGGCCGACCGCCCGCGAGGTCCTCCTGAGCCTCCTGGACGACGTGCCGTCCTCCGGCGGGGACGTCGCGGCGCTCCGGATGGGCCGGCAGGCGGCGCTCGGGCAGATCGCGCCGGAGACGACGGGCGGCGGGGAGCACCGGCTTCCCCGCCGGGCTCTGCTGGCCGGCACGGGAGCGGTGGTCGCGGCCCTCGCGGGGACCTGGATCGCGGTCTCCCGCCTGTCCGCCGGGACCGGCGGAGCCACGTCGGTGGCGTCGGGGCCTGGGGCATCGCCGGCGCCGACGGCCGCGTCCGGCTCCTCCTCCCTCGCCGCGGCCTCGGGCGGGCCCGCCGCGAGCGTCCCCGCCTCGCCGGACTCCACGGCCGGAGAGACCGCTTCGCCGTCGGCGAGCCCGGCCCGCGCGGCCGTGCCGTCCCCGGTCGCGGCTCCCGGGACTCCGGCGGAGCTGGGCGCGGCGATCGACGCCGCCGTCACGGCCACTCCCTCCGCGAGGTTCGCCTGCGAGGGTGCGTTCACCCAGAGCGACACCTTCCTGCTGGCCGACGGCCGATTCGCCCATGATCCCGGAGGCCAGTACGACGACGACTCCTACGACATGCGCGTCACCTATTCCGAGAGCGAGCGGAAACGCGTCGTCGTCATCGCTCGCGACGTCCACCTTCCGAATGGTCAGAAGCTGCCGCTGGATCTCGACCCGCAGGGGCAGGCCGCCCATGAGCGCGACGGCGCGGCGGCGGGCGCCGCGCTCTTCATCCTCGTCGGCTCGATCCCCACGATCCTGACCCTTGTCGGCGCCACCCCGAGGGTCTACCGCTCCGGGAAGGACGGCAGGACGTACTCGGGCGGTGTCCAGGTCGCGGACGCCGGTTACGTGTTGCGTGATTTCCTCGCAAGCTGGCTGCCCGCGGCGCGGGGTCTGGACAGGTCCCGCATCTCGTACACGGTGACGCTCAACCAGGAGGACCTGCCGGTCAAGTTCGTGTTCAGCTGGAAGGCGTCCGCGCCGCAGCGGGGACTGCTCTCGTCGTCCTTCACGACGACCTACCGTGAGTGGGGCCCGGCCCGGCCGATCGCCGCCCCGGCTTCCTGAGCTCGGCTTCCGGCCGGGTCCCTCCCTGGGGAAGGGAGTCAGCGGGCGGCGGCGTCGACGGCCTGGGCCGACAGGACGTGGTCGAGGACCATGAGGGCGCAGCCGGTGATGCCCGCGCCGGGCCCGAGGCGGCTGCGCTCGATGCGCAGGCTGCGGGTGGCGAGCTGGGTGGAGCGCCGGTAGACGACCTCGCGCACACCCGACACCAGCGGCTGGAACATCTCGGCGACGTCGCCGCCGAGGACCACGACGGCGGGGTTGAGCAGGTTGACCGCGCCGGAGATGACCTCGCCGAGCCAGCGGCCGGCCTGCCGCACCACGGCCATGGTCTCCGGGTCGCCGGCCCGGACCAGCGCGGTCACGTCGGCGAGCGACACCACTTCGCGGCCCTTGGCACGCAGGTCGCGCAGGATCGCGGTGCCGCTGGCGACCGAGTCGACGCAGTCGAGGTTGCCGCAGCGGCACAGCACGCCCCCGCCGTCCCGCACGGGGATGTGCCCGATCTCCCCGGCCGCGCCGAGCGCGCCGCGCAGGATGCCGCCGCCGGAGATCACTCCCGCGCCGATGCGGGTGGAGACCTTCACGAACAGCAGGTCGTCGAGTTCTGAGGCGTAGACGACCCGGTGCTCGCCCATCGCGATGACGTTCACGTCGTTGTCCACGAGCACCGGCACGCGGAACCGCTCGGCGATGATCGGCGGGATCACCACGCCGGTCCAGCTCGCCATCACGCGGGCGCTCTCGACCCGTCCGGCGGCGAACTCCACCGTCGCCGGCACACCCAGCCCGATGCCGACGACGTCGTCCCGCCCGTCGAGCAGCTTCTCCCAGGTGTCCATGAGCAGGGGCAGCACGACGCCCGGCCCCTCCTCGACGTCGATGTCCAGGTCGGTGCGGTGCAGCACCTCGCCCGCGAGGTCGCACAGCGCGATCTGGGTGCGGCGGGCGCCGAGCGAGGCCACCGGGACGACTCCCCCGGAGGCGGCGAAGCGCAGCCGTACGGGCGGGCGGCCTCCGGTGGACGGCCCCTCGGCGTCCTCCACGATCAGCCCGCGCTGGAGCAGGTCGGCGACGCGGTGCGCGACGGCCGGGCGGGACAGGCCCGTCACGCGGCCGATGTCGGCACGCGTCACCGCCTCCCCGCTCCGGATGAGCTGGAGGACCTCGCCGGTGGTGGCTAAACGTGACATCGAGCGTAAGTGAAGCACAGAAGCTCACCTAAGTTCAACGACTTATTCATTTCAAGTTACAAAAGTGGGCTTGAAAAGTCGCATAACTTCCCGATACTGTCCCATCCGTGCCTGATCGACACCTGGTGCCCGATCAATGGATCGGGGGCCGGACGTGCCGCCGGGCGCACGTCCCGGGACGACGGCCCCGGGGCGAGTTGGACCCCGCCTCGCGGCGGCCCCGGCAGGAGGAGGACCTTCCGTGACGAACCCCGTTATCACCGAGGTCACCGAACGCGTGGTCGCGCGGAGCCGCGAAAGCCGCGGGGCCTACCTGGAGCGGGTGCGCCGCGCCGGGGCCGAGCTGCGTGAGCGGGGGCCGGCCCGGGGGCGGCTCGGCTGCGCAAACCTGGCCCACGGCTTCGCCGCCGCACCCGCCGGGGACAAGCTCGACCTGCGCGGTACGGCGAAGCCCGGCGTGGCCATCGTGACGTCGTACAACGACATGCTGTCGGCGCACCAGCCGTACGAGACCTACCCGCCGGAGCTGAAGCGGGCGGTCCGGGATGCGGGCGGCGTGGCGCAGGTGGCGGGCGGCGTGCCCGCGATGTGCGACGGCATCACCCAGGGCCGGGCCGGCATGGAGCTGTCGCTCTACAGCCGCGACGTGATCGCGATGGCGACCGCGATCGCGCTGTCGCACGACATGTTCGACGCGACCCTGCTGCTCGGGGTCTGCGACAAGATCGTCCCAGGGCTGCTCATCGGCGCCTTACGCTTCGGCCACCTACCGGCGATATTCGTGCCCGCCGGGCCGATGACCTCGGGCCTGCCCAACAAGGTCAAGGCCAGGGCGCGGCAGGCCTTCGCGGAGGGCAAGATCGGCCGCCTGGAGATGCTCGACGCCGAGGCGGCGTCCTACCACTCCCCCGGCACCTGCACGTTCTACGGCACCGCCAACTCCAACCAGCTCCTCATGGAGGTCATGGGCCTCCACCTGCCGGGGGCGACGTTCGTCAACCCGCACACCGAGCTGCGCCACGCACTGACCGGGGCGGCGGCGCGGCGGGCGGTCGAGATCACCCCGCACGGCGAGGAGTACACGCCCGTCGCCGAGGTCGTGAACGAGAAGGCGATCGTCAACGCGGTCGTCGCGCTGCTCGCCTCCGGTGGCTCCACCAACCACACGATGCACCTGGTCGCCATGGCGGCGGCCGCCGGCATCGAGCTGACCTGGGACGACATGGCGGCCCTGTCCAAGGTCGTGCCGCTGATCACCCGCATGTACCCCAACGGCCAGGCGGACGTGAACCACTTCCAGGCCGCGGGCGGCATGGCGGTGTTCATCGGCGACCTGCTGGACGCCGGGCTGCTCCACGAGGACGTGCTCACGGTCGCCGGGCGCGGCCTCGGCCTCTACCGCTCAGCGCCGGCCCTCAAGGAGGGCGGGCTGGTGTGGGAGGAGCGGACCGAGCCCAGCGCCGACGCCGACGTCCTGCGGCCGGTCGCCGAGCCGTTCTCCCCCGACGGGGGCATCCACATGCTGTCGGGCGACCTGGGCCGGGCGGTGAGCAAGGTCTCCGCCGTCAAGCCCGAGCACCTGGTCGTCGAGGCCCCCGCCAAGGTGTTCGACGACCAGCTCGACCTGCTCGCCGCGTTCGAGCGGGGCGAGCTCGACGGGCAGGACTTCGTCGCCGTAGTCCGCTACCAGGGCCCCCGGGCCAACGGCATGCCGGAGCTGCACAAGCTCACGCCGCCGCTGGCCGTCCTGCTCGACCGCGGCCAGAAGGTGGCCATCGTCACCGACGGCCGCATGTCCGGCGCCTCGGGGAAGGTCCCCGCGGCGATCCACCTGTCTCCCGAGGCCGCCGACGGCGGACCGATCGCGCTGGTGCGCGACGGCGACGTGATCCGCCTCGACTCGGCCGCCGGGACCCTCACCGTGCTCGCCGACCTCACCGGGCGTACGCCGGAGGGCGCGCCGCTGACCGACGAGCAGTGGGCCGGCACCGGCCGCGAGCTGTTCGCCTCCTTCCGCCGCACGGTCGGCCCGGCCGAGCGCGGGGCGAGCGTCTTCGGAGGTGCCGCGTGAGCCTTCCCTGGCTGGTCGCGGACATCGGCGGAACCAACGCCAGGTTCGGTTTGGTGACCCGGCCCGGAGGGCAGCCGGAGGCGGTAGCCGTACTCGACGTTTCCCAGCATCTCGGCCTTGCCGATGCCGTAGCCGCCTATCTCGCAGACCATGCGGGCGGAGTTCGGCCGGGGGCCGCGTGCCTGGCGATCGCCGGTCCGGTCGACAAGGACCGGTACCGGCTGACGAACGCGGGATGGTCCGGGTCCGTGGAGGAACTCGGCATCCCGCGTACGGTGCTGCTCAACGACTTCGAGGCGCTGGCGATCTCGCTGCCGCATTTGGCCGGGGACGACCTCGTGCCGCTCGGCGGCCCGCCGCCGACCGCCGGCCTGACGAAGGCCGTGCTCGGACCTGGCACCGGGCTCGGGGTGGCCGGGCTCGTGCCCGTGCGGGAGGGCTGGCAGCCGGTGCCAGGCGAGGGCGGGCACATCGCGGTTCCCGCCGTCACGGACCTGGAGATGGAGATCGTCCGGGCGCTGCGCGCGGACGGCCTGCCGTACGTGGACGCCGAGCACCTGCTGTCGGGCACCGGGCTGCCGCGCCTGCACCGCGGGCTCGCCCTCGTGCGCGGCGTCGCGCCCGAGCCCCGTACGGCCGCGCAGATCACCTCCTCGGACGACCCGCTGTGCGCCGAGACCGTGGAGGTCTTCCTCGCCCTGCTCGGCGGCTTCGCCTGCGGCGTGGCGCTCACCCTCGGCGCGCGGGGCGGGGTCTACCTGGGCGGCGGCGTGCTGCCCCGCCTGGTCTCGCGGATCCCCGGCAGCGCGTTCCGGGCCCGGTTCGAGACGACCGCGCCGGCGCTGTCGGAGTACACCGCCGCGATCGCCACCTCACTGATCATCGCCGAGCAGCCCGCGCTGACGGGTGCGGCCGCCTGGCTCGCCCAACGAAACCCCGATGTGGAGCTGGTATGAGCAACCTTCTCGACCTCGCGCCGGTCGTCCCGGTGGTCGTCCTCGACGATGCCGAGAGCGCCGTCCCCCTCGCCCGGGCCCTGGTGGCGGGCGGGCTGCCGGTCATCGAGGTCACGCTGCGCACTCCGGTCGCCCTCGACGCGATCCGGCGGATCGCCGCCGAGGTGCCGGAGGCCGTGATCGGCGCGGGCACCGTGCGCTCGCCCGAGGACGTGGAGGCCGCGACAGGGGCCGGCGCCCGCTTCCTCGTCTCCCCCGGCACCACGCCCGGCCTGCTCGCGGCCATGCTCGCCGCGGGCGTGCCGTTCCTGCCGGGCGTCGCCACGGCCACCGAGGCGATGACGCTGGCCGAGCGCGGCGTGCGCGAGCTGAAGTTCTTCCCGGCCGAGCCGGCCGGCGGCGTCGCGTACCTCAAGTCGCTGAGCGGCCCGCTGCCCGACGTGCGGTTCTGCCCCACGGGCGGGATCACCCCGTCGAACGCGCCGGCCTACCTCGCCCTGCCGAACGTCGGCTGCGTCGGCGGAAGCTGGCTCACGCCGCGCAGCCTGGTGACGGCGGGCGACTTCGCCAGGATCGAGAAGCTCGCGTCCGAGGCCGCCGCGCTGCGTCCCTGAGCGCTTCCCCGTCGCGCTGGGTCCCTGAGCGCTTCCCTCGCGCTGTGCCCCTGAGCGCTTCCTGAGTTTCCCCAGCTCGCCGGTCCGTCCTTCCTCCCTCGGCGGAGCCGGTGGCCATGCTCGCGTCCGCGACCCGGGCACGTCCATGGGTGCCGGGCCCGCGACCGCTCACCCGCGGTGGCGGGCCCGGCGTCGTCTCACGACGCCGCGCCCAGCAGGGCGTCCAGGCCGATCGGGTCCTCGTGGGTGCCCTCCGAGGTGCACGCGTGCGCCCCGGCCACGGCGCCCAGCCGTACGCACTCCTCCAAGGGCCTTCCGCCCAGGCGGCCGTACAGGAAGCCGGACACGAACGCGTCGCCGGCGCCGTTGCTGTCGGCCACCGGGCCCGGCAGCGGCTCGGCCGGGAAGTGCCGGATCTCGCCGCGCCCCTGTTCCGGCACGGCGAGCACGTGGCAGCCCTCGGCCCCGGCCGTGCACACGACCACCGACGCGCGGCCCCGCTCCGCGATCGCCCGCATGACCTCCTCGCGCCGCCCGCCGAGCTTGGTCGCGGACAGGAAGACCACGTCGGAGGAGTGGGCGAAGTCCTCGTGGTGCGGGTTCTCGCCGTCCCAGTCGTGCAGGTCGGTCGAGACCGTCGTGCCGTCCGGGATGTCGGCGTACACGTGCCGGGCGAAATCCACGATCGAGACATGGACGTGCCGGGCCGACCGGAGGGCCGGCAGGTAGAGGTCGCCGGGCATCCGCTGGCCGGGGACGACCCGGGGGTCGAACAGCGAGAGGCGCCTGCCGTCCGGATCCACGAGCAGGACGCTGCGACGGGTGCCCGCCTCCGACAGGGCGTGGGCGAAGTCCACGCCGCGGGCGGCGAGGTGGTCGCTGATCAGCGCGCCCTGCGGGTCGTCGCCGATCAGGTCGACGAACTTCACGCGCAGGCCGAGCGCGTGGCAGCCGAGCGCGACTCCCGCGCCGGTGTTGCCGATCCGGTCCACGACGGGCGGCACGGCATAGGTGTCGGCGTAGGGCAGGGGCAGTTCGGGCACGTAGACGGTCGTGTCGACGCCGGCGCCGCCGACGACCAGGACGTCAAAAGTGTGATCGGTCATTCGCAACGCTCCTGAGGACATGATGGGATGCCGGCGCGGCGACCTCGCACATGCGCCGGAACAGGGATGAAAGGCGATGAGGCCGGTGCGGGCATGCCGGGGCCGGCCTCCGGCTACGCGGAACCGCGCCGCGCGCTCCACGCGGCGACGGGCGGCCAGGGCCGGCGGCGACCTCGGCAGGAGCCAAAGGGCTCAACGGCAAGGGCTCAGCGGCAGGCCTCAGCGGTTGACCAGCGGGCCCGAGCTGGTGGAGCCGCGCACCACGAGCTCGGGCTGGTAGACCAGCTCGACGTGCTTGGCCGGGGTGCCGCCGATCTCCTCGAGCAGGGTCTCGACGGCGGCGGCCGCCATCGCGCCGATCGGCTTGCGCACGGTCGTGAGCGGCGGGTCGGTGAACGCCATCAGCGGCGAGTCGTCGAACCCGACGACCGACACGTCTCCCGGCACGGACAGCCCGCGCTCGCGGGCGGCGCGGATCGCGCCGAGCGCCATGAGGTCGCTCGCGCAGAAGATCCCGGTGCAGCCGCGGTCGAGCAGCGCCGCGGCGGCGGCCTGCCCACCCTCCACCGAGAACAGCGAGTGCTGGATGAGGTCGTCGACGTCGGCCGGGCCGAGCAGCTGCGCCATCGCCTGGCGGAAGCCCTCGATCTTGCGGATGACCGGGACGAAGCGCCGCTGCCCCAGCGCGAGGCCGACGCGCTCGTGCCCGAGGTCCACCAGGTGCTGTACGGCCAGGCGCGCGGCGAGCCGGTCGTCGGGCGAGATGAACGGCGCGGGAATGGTCTCGTTGTAGCCGTCCACGAGCACGATCGGCAGGCCCCGGTCGGTGAGCCGGGTGTAGCGGTCCATCCGCGCGGTGGTGTCGGCGTGCAGGCCGGAGACGAAGACGATGCCGGACACGCCCCGGTCGAGGAGCATCTCGGTGAACTCGTCCTCGGGGGCGCCGCCGGGCTCCTGCGTGCACAGGATCGGCGTGTAGCCGTGCTGGATCAGCGACTTCTCCATCGCCTGCGCGAAGGCCGGGAAGATCGGGTTGCCGAGCTCCGGGATCACCAGGCCTATCAGGCCGTTGCTGCGCTGGCGCAGCCGCTGGGGCCGCTCGTAGCCCATCAGGTCGAGGGCGGTGAGCACGGCCTGGCGGGTGGTCGGGGAGACCCCCGCCTTGCCGTTGAGCACACGGCTCACCGTCGCCTCGCTGACCCCGGCCTGAGCGGCGATGTCGGCGAGCCGTGTGTTGTTCATGAGCATTACTTTAGACATCTCTCGCGGTCCACCAGGTGGCGGAGTCGGGAGCGAGCCGGACGACTTCGCCGGCGGTCTCCGGTCCTCCGCTGGCCAGCAGCAGGTCGCCGTACCCCCCGCCGTACTCAGGGCCGATCTCCACCCACTCCGGCGTCATGTTGAGCACGCAGACGAACGACTCGCCGCGCCGGAACGCCAGCGTGCCGGCCGGGCTGTCGATCCAGGTCAGCGTGCCGTCGCCCAGCTCCGGGTGCTCCCGCCTGAGGGCGAGGGCGGTCCGGTAGAGGCTGAGCATCGACGCGCCATCCCTGAGCTGCGCCTCCACCGACAGGTCGCGCCACCCGGCCGGCATCGGCAGCCAGCTCTCGTAGATGCCCGGCGGGGTGAAGCCGTACGGCGGCTCGCCCGCGGCGGTCCACGGGAGCGGCACCCGGCAGCCGTCCCGCCCGCTGTCGGGGTCGCGCAGCCGCTGCGGGTCCTGCAGGTACTGCTCGGGCAGGTCCAGCACCTCCGGCAGCCCCAGCTCCTCGCCCTGGTAGACGTACGCCGAGCCGGGCAGCGCCAGCATGAGCAGCGCCGCCGCCCGCGCCCTGCGCAGGCCGCGCTCGCCGCCGCCGTAGCGGGTGACGTGCCGTTTCACGTCGTGGTTGGACAGCACCCAGGTCGGGGGCGCGCCCACCAGCGCCGACGTGCGCACCGACTCGTCGATGACCTCCCGGAAGCACGCCGCGTCCCAGGGCGTCTTGAGGAAGTGGAAGTTGAACGCCTGGTGCAGTTCGTCGGGGCGGACGTAGTTGGCCAGCCGCTCGGGCGAGGGCGCCCACGCCTCGGCCACGCCGATCCGCTCGCCCTGGTAGGAGTCGAGGATGCGGCGCCAGGCCCGGTGGATCTCGTGGACGCCGTCCTGGTCGAAGAACGGCACGACCTGCGCGCCGATCATCTCGGCCTGGCCCCGGGCGCCAACGTCGGGCAGGCCGGGGGCCTTGACCATGCCGTGCGCCACGTCGATCCGGAAGCCGTCCACGCCGAGGTCCAGCCAGAACCGCAGCACGTCGGCGAACTCCTCGTGCACCTCCGGGTGCTCCCAGTTGAGGTCCGGCTGCTCGGGCGCGAACAGGTGCAGGTACCACTGGCCGTCCTCGACCCGGGTCCAGGCCGGCCCGCCGAAGATCGACTCCCAGTCGTTGGGCGGCAGCTCACCCGCCGCGCCCTTGCCCTCGCGGAAGATGTAGCGCTCCCGCTCGGGGCTGCCCGGCCCGGCCCGCAGCGCCGCCTCGAACCAGGGGTGCCGGTCGGAGGTGTGGTTGGGCACCACGTCCACGATCACCCGCAGGCCCACCCGGTGGGCGTCCGCGATCAACGCCTGGGCGTCCGCCAGCGACCCGAAGATCGGATCGACGTCGCGATAGTCGGCCACGTCGTACCCGAAGTCGGCCATCGGCGAGGGATAGAACGGCGTCAGCCAGATAGCGTCCACGCCCAGGTCGGCCAGGTACCGCAGGCGGCTGCGCACGCCGAGCAGGTCGCCGATCCCGTCGCCGTTGCCGTCCGCGAAGCTGCGGACGTACACCTGGTAGATCACCGCGTCGCGCCACCACCGAGTGGCGACCGCGGACGGCTGGACGGCGAGTTCGGTCATTGGGATCCCCCGATTCTCATATAGGGTCACGCCTTCGTCGCGCCGGCCGTCAGGCCGGTGACGAGGTGGCGCTGGACGAGCAGGAAGACGACGGTCGCCGGGATGGCGATCAGCACCGACGAGGCCGTGAGCAGGCCCCACTCCGCCTTGTGCTGGCCGACGAACTGGCTCAGGCCGACCGCGAGCGTGTACTTGTCGTCGCCCGTCATGAACGCGGTCGCGTACGCGACCTCCGCCCAGGCGGTGATGAACGAGTAGAACGCGGCCACGGCCAGGCCGGGCTTGGCCAGCGGCAGGATGAGCCGCCAGAACGTGCCGAAGGGGGTCAGGCCGTCCACCCGGCCCGCCTCGTCGATCGTCACGGGGACGGTGTCGAAGTAGCCCTTCATCATCCACGCGCAGAACGGCACGGTGGAGGTGAGGTAGGCGATGACCAGGGACGGGAACTGGTTGATCAGCCCGAGCCCGGCCATCAGGTTGTAGATCGGCACGATCAGGATCGCCACGGGGAACATCTGCGTGATCAGCAGCATCCACATGACCGAGCGGAAGCCGGGGAAGCGGAAGCGGCTGACCGCGTAGCCGGTGGTGGCCGACAGCAGCACGCCGAGCACGGCCGTGATGAGCGAGACGATGACGGAGTTGGCGGCCCACGTCAGGAACCGGGTCTCCCCCAGGACCTGCGTGTAGTTGGCGAGCGTGGGGTGGTCGACGGGCGCGACCGAGGCGGTCTCGATGACCGTCCGCGGCTTGAGCGAGGTCAGCACCAGCCACGCGACCGGGAACACCGACACGATGCTCGCCGCGATCAGCGTGAGGTGCAGGGCGATCGACTTGCCGGGGCTGCGCCTGGCGCGGCTCCAGGCGCCGGCGCGGGCGGGGGCGGCCTGGCTCACCATGCCTCCCCTTGCCGCCTGAGCGCGCGCCGGTAGACCGTGGCCAGCACGACGAGCAGCGCGAGGATCACCATGCCCCAGGCGGCGGAGCCCGAGTAGTTCCTGATGCCCTCGAACGCCTGGCGGTAGGCGTACGTCACGAGGATCTCCGTGGCTCCGCCCGGTCCTCCCTTGGTCAGCAGGAAGATGACCGGGAACTGGTTGAACGTCCAGATCGTGCCGAGCAGGACGACCGTGCTCGACACCGGGCGCAGGCCCGGCAGCGTGATGTGGCGGAAGCGCTGCCACGGCGTGGCGCCGTCCACCTCGGCGGCCTCGTGCAGCTCGCGCGGGATGGCCTGCAGGCCGCCGAGCAGCGCGAGCATCATGAACGGCACGCCCAGCCACACGTTGCAGGCGATCACCGAGACCTTGGCCCAGAACGGGTCGTCCAGCCAGGCGATCCCGGCGAACCCGGCGGCCCGCAGCATGGCGTTGACCACGCCGAACTCGCCGTTCAGCAGGTAACGCCAGATGAAGGCGGACACGAAGGCCGGCACGGCCCAGGGCAGCACGAGCAGGATGCGGTAGAGCGAGCGCAGCCGCATGGGCCGGTTCAGCAGCATCGCCAGGCCGAGGCCGATGCCCACGTGCAGGGCGACGCACACGACGGTCCACACGACCGTCCAGGTCAGCCGGCCGAGGAACTCCGAGGACGTGAGGATGTCGGTGTAGTTCTTCAGGCCCACGAACTCGTAGGTGGACGGGATGACGTTCATCCCGATCGTGCGGCCCATGTTGCCCTCGGTCGCGTCGGTGAGCGACAGGTAGACGCCTCGCACGAGGGGGTAGCCGACCAGCACCAGCATCACGATGACGACCGGCGCGATCATCGCCCAGGCGTACCAGTGACGCGACAGGAGGCGCCGCGCCCCTGAACGGGGCGCGGCCCTTCTCGTCGCGACGACGTCAGCCGTCATGGCCTACAGGCTCCAGCCCTTGAGGATGCCCTGGTAGGCGGTGGCGACGTCCTTGAGCATGGGCTCGGTCGTCGTCTGCCCGCCGGCGAGCTTCTGGTAGCCCTCGACCAGCGGCTGGAACAGCGAGGCGGCCTCGGGGATCCACGGACGCTCGACGGCCGTCTCCATCGGCTTCTGCCACTGGGCGATCTTCGGGTTGGCCGTGGCCTCGGAGGCGCTGTAGGCGGGCTGGCGGGTCGGCAGCAGGCCGAGCTTGCCGGCGATCTTCGCTTGGCTCTCCGCGCTGTCCATGAACTGGACGAACAGGTACGACGCGTCGAGGTTCTTGGAACCGGCGTACACGGTGTAGTCGTGGCCGCCCAGGGGCGAGCCCGCCTTCGCCGAGCCGGCCGGGACCGGGGCGACGCCGAAGTTGTCCGGGTTGTCCTTGAACACCTTGCCACCGAGGTTGTCGGCGTTCGACCACGGCCCGTTGAAGATCATCGCGACCTTGCCGTCCTTGAACGCGGTCTCCGCGTTCGTGTAGCTGTCCTGCAGCGCGGGCTTGACGGCGGCGCCGGACGTGATCAGATCCTCGACGATCTTCACCCCAGCCGCGCTCTGCGGGGACGAGATCGTGATCTTCTTGTTCTGGACGTCGACGAAGTCGCCGCCCTCGCCGTAAATGAACGGAAGCAGGAAGTAGGCGTCCACGTTCAGGGCGATGCCGCCGGCTCCGGTCTTCGACTTGACGTCGAGCGCCACCTTCTTGAGGTCGGCCATCGTGGCCGGAGGCTCGTCGTAGCCCGCCTTCTTCAGTAGTTCCTTGTTGTACAGGAGGCCGAGGGTGTCCGTCACCTGCGGCACGCCGTACGTCTTGCCGTTGAACTTGCCGCTGGCGGCCGGGACGGGCAGGAACTCCTCGGGCTTGTCGACCGCGGGGGTGCCGTCCAGCGGTGCGAGGTAGCCGAGAGAGCCGAACTCCGCGACCCACCCCACGTCGGTGCGCAGCACGTCGGGCGCGCCCGACCCGGACTGCGCGGCGGTCTTGAACTTGTCCCGCGCGTCCGCGAACGGCACGTTGACGTAGTTGACCTTGATCTTCGGGTACTTGGCCTCGAAGTCCTTGATGATCTCCTGGAAGACCGGGCCCTCGGTCGTGGCGTCCGAGGTGTCCCACCAGGTGACCGTGCCGGCCACCTCGGCGGGGGCGGCGCTCTCGGCCGGGGCCGATCCGGCGTCGCCGGAACCGTCGCCACAGGCGGTGACCGCCAAAGCGAGCGCCGCGGCCACCGCCGCGGACGTGAGGACTCGCCTCATCTGCGTCGCACTCCTTGCTCAGGGGGATTTGAGCGGAACGTAACAGGGGTGCGAACGGGATGAAAGGCCTTACAGAAACTTTCAGTAATTTCGTTACATTTGACGCCTCCCCGAGGGCGGCCGGGAGGTCACGGCGCGGCCCTGACAGTCGTCTTTAGCACAGGGGAAAGTCGGGAGTAACGAGAAGTTGCACGTAGATGCCGGATCTTTCACGACACGTATGGACACGAGTGCCCGCGACGCGATGTACTACCTCATCATTCACACCGAAGGCTGGGGATCCGGGCGTGCCTGCCCGGGAGGAACGAGCGCGCATGAGCACCGTCGTCCTCGACAATGTGACGAAGATTTACCCGGGGGGGTACCTCGCGGTCGACCGCATGAACCTGCGCGCGGACGAGGGTGAACTCCTCGTCCTGCTCGGGCCGTCGGGCTGCGGGAAGTCCACGCTGCTGCGCATGATCGCGGGCCTGGAGGAGATCACCTCCGGCGACCTGTGGCTGGGCGGGCAGCTCGCCAACCACCTCGCGCCCCGGGACCGGGACGTCGCGATGGTCTTCCAGAACGGCGCCCTGTATCCCCACCGGACGGTGCGCGGCAACCTGTCGTTCCCTCTGGAGATCGCCAAGGCGGACCCCACGATGGTCAAGCAGCGGGTCGTCGAGCTGTCGCGCGCGCTGCACATCGACGAGACGCTGGACCGGCGGCCGGGCACGCTGTCCGGCGGCCAGCGCCAGCGCGTGGCGATGGGCCGCGCGATCGTGCGCCAGCCCTCGCTGTTCCTCATGGACGAGCCGCTGTCCAACCTGGACGCAGGCATGCGCACCGAGCTGCGCATGGAGATCTCGTCGCTGGTGCGCGCCCTCGGGGTCACCACCATCTACGTGACGCACGACCAGGTCGAGGCCCTCACCCTGGCCGACCGCATCGCCATCATGAACCGGGGCGTGCTGCAGGACATCGGCACCCCGGCGCAGGTCTACAACGACCCCGCGACCGCGTTCACCGCCGCGTTCCTCAACTCCCAGCAGCTCAACCTGCTCGCGGCGACCGTGCGCACCCCGCAGAACCAGTTCATCATGCTCGACTTCGGCCCTCACCAGATCACGATGCCCTGGACCGATCCACGTGCGTACGCGGTGTCGCAGCACACCGGCATGCAGATCATCGTGGGGATCCGGCCGGACGGGCTGGTCCCGGTGCCGGAGAAGACGGAGGGGCCGACCTTCTTCGGCCGGGTCAGGACGCTGGAGTATCACGGCCACGAGTGGCTCGCCTATCTGGAGGCCGGGATTCCGGCCGTCAACGTGCCGGAGCCGCCGGACCGCCGCCAGCTGAACGGCGCGGCGGGCGCCGGCAAGGCGCGGTCGATGATGCGCCGCCTGCTGAACGGCTCCACACCGGTGGAGGAGGAACCGGTGCCGATCTCGCAGTCGGGCACGCACCGCCGCGCGGACCTGATCGTCAGGCTCGGCAACCGCCCGGTGTGGCGCGCGGGCGACCACGGCCGGGTCGCCGTCGACGTCTCCCGGCTCATGCTGTTCACGATGGACGGCAACCGCATCGACCCCCCACGCCGCTGACGCCCCTCACACCGGACGGCTGACACCGCCGGCCAGCACGGAGACGATCCTCACCAAGCGGACGATCTTGTCCAGCTCCGCCCGGTGGAACGCGGGCCCCTGGGAGCGCGCCACCACCAGGTGGACGCCGTCCATCGGCACGCTCGCCAGGTGCAGCCCGCCCTCCTCGAACGCCGACGCGCGCAGCGGGGTGAGGTCGGCCGCGGGCACCTTCTCCGGCGCCTGCCAGCTCCCGTGGACGATCGTGCCGTCGGCCGAGTCGACCGCCACCGCCCACTCGGCGCTCATCAGGTCGGACACCGCGTCGACGAGGGTGACGTACGCCCGGTCGGGCTCCGCGGCGACGTGGCCGAGCAGGTCGTAGTCGGGGGTCGATCCGGGCACCTCCCGGGTCGGCCACACGGCCTCCACCCGCGTGCCGGGGACCACGCCGATCCGCTCGCGCAGCTCGCCGGGCTCGAAGACGCCCGACCAGGAGACGGTGAAGTCGTCCACCGCGCGGCCCGCCTGCCGCTCCAGCACGGTGACCTGCAGGATGTCCGCGCCCATCACCCCGAACGCGCGCGCCACCTGGCCGAGCACCCCTGGCCGGTCGGGGAGCGAGACCCGCAGCCGCAGCAACATCCCCACCACCTCCTTCTCGTGCGGCCCCCACTTTTAAACGACACCAACAGTGTCGGACACACGTTTCGCGGCTGTTACGGCGGTGGGTCACGGAATGGCTGCAATTTTTCTGGAACTTGCAGCAATGCCTTGCATGAACCAGGGGCCAACAGTAGCTTCCGGGCCATGGTGACCCCCCAGCACCGGCGTACGCGCGTGCCCGTCGTCGCGGCACTCGCCGCCGCGCTCATCGCCTTCCCACTGATGCCTCCGCCGGCGGCGTCGGCCCTGATTACGGCGGGCACGGCCGCGGCGGACACGGCTGCGGCGGGCGCGACCGCCGCGGCCGCGCCGTCCGACGCCGAACTCGCCCGCGACGCCCTCCGCACGGACCTGACCCGTGAGCGGCTGTACTTCGCGATGACCGACCGGTTCGCCAACGGCGACCCCTCCAACGACCGGGGCGGGCTGTCCGGCGACCGGCTGACGACCGGCTTCGACCCCACAGACAAGGGCTTCTACCAGGGCGGCGACCTCGCGGGCCTGATCGGGAAGCTCGACTACATCAAGGGCCTGGGCAGCACGGCCATCTGGCTCACTCCGTCGTTCAAGAACCGGCCCGTGCAGGGCACAGGGGCGAACGCCAGCGCCGGCTACCACGGCTACTGGATCACCGACTTCACCAGGATCGATCCGCACCTCGGCACCAACGCGCAGATGAAGAGCCTCGTCAAGGAGGCGCACAAGCGCGGCATGAAGGTGTTCTTCGACATCATCACCAACCACACCGCCGACCTCGTCGACTACGCCGAGAAGACGTACGGCTATCGCGGCAAGGCGGCCTACCCCTACGTGGACGCCTCCGGCCGGGCCTTCGACGACCACGACTACGCCCTGCGCGACGACTTCCCGAAGGTCACCGCCGAGTCGTTCCCGTACACGCCGGTGGTGACGGCCAAGTCGAAGGTGCCGTCCTGGCTGAACGACCCGACGATGTACCACAACCGTGGAGACTCGACCTTCTCCGGCGAGAGCTCCGAGTACGGCGACTTCTCCGGTCTCGACGATCTGTGGACCGAGCGGCCCGAGGTCGTCAGGGGCATGACCGACATCTACAAGACGTGGGTCAAGGAGACCGGCGTCGACGGCTTCCGGATCGACACCGCCAAGCACGTCAACATGGAGTTCTGGCAGCGCTTCGCGCCCGCCCTGCACGGCTACGCCGCCAAGCTCGGCAACTCGACGTTCTTCATGTTCGGCGAGGTCTACAGCTCCGACCCCGCGTTCGAGAGCCGCTACACCACCACCGGCACGCTCGACGCCACGCTGGACTTCGGTTTCCAGGAGGCGGCGCGCTCGTACGCGAGCGGCGGCGACGCCGCGAGCCTCGGCAGGCTGTACGCCGCGGACGACTACTTCACCGACGCCGACTCCAACGCCTCGTCGCTGCCGACGTTCCTCGGCAACCACGACATGGGCCGGATCGGGTATTTCCTCAAGCAGGACGACCCCTCCGCGGACGACGCCACGCTGCTCTCCCGCGACCGCCTGGCCCACCAGCTCATGTACCTGACCCGCGGCCAGCCGGTCGTGTACTACGGCGACGAGCAGGGCTTCACCGGCGGCGGAGGCGACAAGGACGCCCGGCAGCCGATGTTCGCCTCGAAGACGGCCGACTACCTCGACGACGACCTCATCGGCACCTCCGCCACCCACGCGACCGCCAACTTCGTCACCACCCACCCCCTCTACACGTCGATCGCCGACCTGGCCCGGCTGCGCGACCGCTACCCCGCGCTGGCGGACGGCGCCCAGGTGGTGCGGCTGGCGAGCGGGAACGTGTTCGCGTTCTCCCGGATCGGGGCCAAGGAACGGGTCGAGTTCGTCGTGGCGCTCAACAACGGCGCGGCGGCCAAGGCCGTGCAGATCCCGACGTACTCGCCCGGGGCCTCCTTCACCCAGGTGTACGGCGGGACGGAGCGGCTCACCAGCGCGGCCGACGGAAAGCTGGCCGTGACCGTGCCGCCGCTGTCGGCCGTCGTCTACCGGGCGGACAAGGCCCTGGCCGCCCCGGCCGGAGCGCCGCAGATCTCCCTCACACTGCCCGGCGCGACGCTGCGCGGCACGGCCGCCGACGGACGGGTGGCGATCTCCGCCGAGGTGCCCGGGGACGGGTTCGCGCAGGTCACGTTCGCCGTCAAGGCCGGGGACGCGCCGTGGCGGGTGCTCGGCACCGACGACGCCCCCAACGGGCACACCTACCGGGTGTTCCACGACCTGACCGGCGTGCCCGAGGGCACCCCGCTCACGTACAAGGCCGTCGTCAAGGACGCGGCGGGCCGCTACAGGGGCGCCACGGCGACCGCCACGGCCGGGCCTGAGCCCGCCGAGGAGCAGCCGGGCGCGGTCAAGCGCGACTACCTGGTGGTCCACTACAAGCGCGAGAGCGGCGACTACGACGGCTGGGGCCTGCACGCCTGGGGCGACATCGACCAGACGATCGAGTGGGGCTCGCCCGTCGCCTTCGAGGGCGAGGACGCGTTCGGCCGCTTCGCCTGGCTCAAGCTGAAGCCGGGCGCCACCGAGGTCGGCCTGATCACCCACAAGGGCGACACGAAGGACCAGGGCGACCGCATGGTGAACCCGGCGCGTACGGGGGAGGTGTGGCTCGTGGAGGACAGGCCGGACGTGTACGCCTCGCGGGCCGCCGCCGACGGGTACACCACGATCCACTACCGCCGCCCCGACGGCGCGTACGACGGCTGGGGCCTGCACCTGTGGGGCGACGCGCTCGCTGACGGCGCGGGCACCGAGTGGGGTTCGCCTCGGCCGCCGGACGGGACCGACGCGTTCGGGGCCTTCTGGCGGGTGCCGCTGAAGAACGCCGACGCGCCGCTGAACTACATCATCCACAAGGGCGACACGAAGGACCCCGGGCCCGACCAGTCGTTCGTGCCGGCCAGGCTGCCCGAGGCGTACGTGAACGCGGGGGAGAACGCGATCCACGACAGCGCGGCGGCGGCCCGGAACATCGCGGTGCTGCACTACCACCGGGCGGACGGCGACTACGACGGCTGGGGCCTGCACTTCTGGGGCGACGCGTCCGGCTCGGTCGAGTGGGGCGACCCCCTCAAGCCGGCCGGGACCGACGCCTTCGGCGCGTACTTCGAGGTGCCGCTCAAGGAGGACGCGAAGACGCTCGGCTGGATCCTGCACAAGGGCGACGTCAAGGACCAGCAGACCGACCAGGCGCTGGACCTCGGCGTGACCGGCCACGAGGCGTGGAAACTGTCAGGTGTGGACGGATACCTGCTGCCGCAGCCCGCGGCCACCGGGGCGGACGCCGACCTGTCGAAGGCCACGGCGCAGTGGATCGACCGCGACACGGTCGCCTGGAAGGGCAAGGTCGCCGCGGCGAACCACTACGCGCTGGCCTACTCCCCCAAGGGCGATCTGGCGTACGAGAAGGGCGACCTGACCGGGGACGTCCACCTCATCCGCCTGACGCCCGGTGCTTCCGATGAGCCGGGTGCACTCACCGACGCCCAGAAGGCCGCCTGGCCGCACCTGGCGGCGTACGGCGCGCTGAAGGTGGACCCGCGCGACGCGGACCTCGTGCGCGACGCGCTGCGCGGGCAGGTCGTGGCGATCGAGCGCGGGCCCTCCGGCGCGCTGCTGACCGCCACCGGCGTGCAGATCCCCGGCGTCCTCGACGACCTGTACGCCGGGGCCGCCAAGGCCTCTCTGGGGCCGGCCGGCGGCGGCAGGCTGTCGGTGTGGGCGCCCACCGCCCAGAAGGTCGAGCTGGCTCTCTACGACGGCCCGTCCGCCGATCGCAGGACGGTCCACCGGATGCGCAGGGACGACGCGACGGGCGTGTGGTCGATCGACGGCCCGGCGTCGTGGCGCGGCAGGTACTACACCTACCTCGTCACCGTCTACGCCCCCGCCGCCGGGAAGGTCGTGACCAACGAGGTGACCGACCCCTACAGCCTGTCGGTCTCGGCGGGCTCGGGGCGCAGCCAGATCGTCGACCTGGACGACCGGTCGCTGCGGCCCGACGGGTGGACGGCGCTGAGGAAGCCCCCGGCGGTGCGCCAGGACCGGGCGTCGATCTACGAGCTGCACGTGCGCGACTTCTCGGCCTCCGACGCCACCGTGCCGGCCGCCGAACGCGGCACTTACAAGGCGTTCACCGAGACCGGCAGCGCCGGAATGACCGAGCTGCGGAGCCTGGCGAAGGACGGGCTGACCCACGTCCACCTGCTGCCGGCCTTCGACTTCGCCACCGTGCCCGACCGCAAGGCCGACCGCACCGAGCCCGGCTGCGACCTCGCCGCACTGCCGCCGGACTCCGACCGGCAGCAGGCGTGCGTCGCGGAGACGGCCGCGAAGGACTCCTTCAACTGGGGCTACGACCCGCTGCACTACACGGTGCCGGAGGGCTCGTACGCGACCGACCCGGACCGGAGGATCAAGGAGTTCCGCGAGATGGTAGCGGGGCTCAACGGCGCGGGCCTGCGGGTGGTCATGGACGTCGTCTACAACCACACCCACGCCGCCGGGCAGGACCCCACCAGCGTGCTCGACCGCGTCGTCCCCGGCTACTACCACCGGCTCATGGACGACGGCACGGTGGCCACCTCCACCTGCTGCGCGAACACCGCCCCTGAGCACGCGATGATGGGCCGGCTCGTCGTCGACTCGATCGTCACCTGGGCGAAGGAGTACAAGGTCGACGGCTTCAGGTTCGACCTGATGGGCCACCACCCGAAGGCGAACATCCTGGCCGTGCGCAAGGCCCTCGACGCGCTCACGCCGGGGAAGGACGGCGTGGACGGCAAGTCGATCCTCCTGTACGGCGAGGGCTGGAACTTCGGCGAGGTGACCGACGACGCCCGGTTCGAGCAGGCCACGCAGGCCAACATGGCCGGCACCGGGATCGGCACCTTCAACGACCGGCTGCGCGACGCCGTCCGCGGCGGCGCCTACAACGCCCTTCCCCCGACCCAGGGCTTCGGCTCCGGGCTCGCGGGCGACCCGAACGGCTCCCCGGCCAACGGCGGCGCGGCGGACCAGGCGAAGAGGCTGGCCAACTACGAGGACCTGGTCAAGCTCGGGCTCGCGGGCAACCTGCGCGACTTCACGTTCACCGGATCGGCCGGCACGCCCGTCAAGGGCTCGGAGGTCGACTACAACGGCACACCGGCCGGCTACGCCGCCGAGCCCGGCGACACGGTGACCTACGTGGACGCCCACGACAACGAGACGCTGTTCGACGCGCTCGCCTACAAGCTGCCCAAGGACATCCCGATGGCCGACCGGGTCAGGATGCAGTCGCTGTCGCTGGCGACGGTCCTGCTCGGCCAGGGCACCGCGTTCGTCCACGCCGGCAGCGAGCGGCTGCGGTCGAAGTCGCTCGACGGCAACTCCTACGACTCGGGCGACTGGTTCAACCGCCTGCTGTGGGACTGCCGCCAGGGGAACGGCTTCGGCGGCGGCCTGCCGCCCGCGAAGGACAACGAGGCACGCTGGCCGTACGCGCGGCCCCTGCTGGCCGACCCCGCGCTGAAGCCGGACTGCGCGGCGATCGGGGCGGCCCGGGCGAGGTTCGGCGAGTTCCTGCGGATCCGCTCCTCCTCCCCCGCGTTCTCGCTGGGCTCGGCCGCGGAGATCGGCAGGCGGGTCTCCTTCCCGCCGTCCGGCACCCCCGGCGTGATCGTCATGCGCGTCGACGCCACCGGCGTCGATCCCGCGAACAAGGCGATCTACGTGGTGTTCAACGCCACCGGGAAGACCGCCGCACCCGCCGTGCCCGCGCTGAAGGGCGCCCGGGTCGCGCTGCACCCCGTGCAGGCGGCATCGGACGACCCGGTGGTCCGGCAGTCGTCGGCGGATCCGGCGAACGGCACGCTGACCGTGCCCGCCCGCACGGTCGCGGTGTTCACCGAGGCGCCGTAGGAGTGATGCCCTAGGAGTGACGCCGGGCGCGGGCACCCGCGCCCGGCGTCACTCATTGAGAGACTTTGGGCAACTTTGGGGCGAGCTTTTCGCTGTCGCGAGTTTCCCTAAAGATGACCATCAGTAGCCTCGGGTAATGCTCCTCCCCAGGCGCTCCCCATCGCTGCGAGCCCGGCTGGCACTCCTCGCCACCGGGACGGCGGCGATCCTGCTGATCCCGCTCGCGATCGTGGTGCACGTGCTCGTACGCGACCTGGTCGCGGACCGCATCTGGGACCGGAGCCTGGACACCGCCACCCACGTCGCCGCGCAGATCCGCGACGGGCGCCTGCGCAACCCCATACCGACCGGCGGGAACGGCATCGACCTGATCGAGGTCGTCGGACCGGACGGCCGGGTCCTCGCCGAGAGCGCGGCGGCCAGGAACCTGCCCCGCCTGAGCCCGTTACACCCGGCCTCCGACCGCGAGGTCACCCAGACGACGGCCTGCTCGCCCGCCGGACACGACTGCCTCTACGTGACCGTGCTGCGAATCTCCCCTGGGCCCGGCTCGAACCTCGTCTACGCGGGCCGGGCGGCCCCGGCGATCCTCAACACCTCCTTCACGCTGCCGGCGCTGCTCCTGGCGGCCCTGCTGCTCACCGCGCTGGCGGGCTGGACGGCCTACAAGGTGACGGGCCGCGCGCTGCGGCCGGTGGAGGCGATCCGGTCGGAGCTCGCCGAGATCACCGAGAAGAACCCCGGCGGCCGGGTGCCCGAGCCGCCCGGCGACGACGAGTTCTCCCGGCTGGCCCAGGCGGCCAACGACGCGCTGTCGCGGCTGGACACGTCGATCCAGCGCCAGCGGCAGTTCGCCGCCGACGCCTCGCACGAACTGCTCACCCCCATCGCCGGGATCCGGGCTCAGCTGGAGAGCGCGGGGCTGCATCCCGAGGACACCGCCGAGGCGGTCGGCGCCGCGCTGCGCGACACCGAGCGCCTGGAGGCGATCGTCGCCGACCTGCTCCTGCTCGCGCGGATTCCCACGGTTCCCGACACCGCCCGGGAGGAGGTCGATCTGTCCCACCTGGTCGTCACCGAGGTCGAGCGGCGGTCGGAACGGCTGCCGACCCACCTCCATCACACCCCGGGGGTGACGGTCAGGGGCCTGCGCCGCCACCTCGCCCGGGTGGTGGCGAACCTGCTCGACAACGCCGAGCGGCACGCGCTGACGGTGGTCTGCGTGCGGGTCGCGCGCACCGAGGACGAGGCCGTCCTGTGCGTGCGCAACGACGGCCGGCCGATCCCCGAGGCGGACCGCGAGCGGATCTTCGAGCGGTTCTACCGCACCGACGCGGCGCGCAGCCGCAACCGGGGCGGCACGGGCCTCGGCCTGGCCATCGCCCGTGAGGTCGTGGAGGCCCACGGCGGCTCCATCCGGGTCGAGGACGTCACGGACGGCGAGCCCGGCGTGCGGTTCGTGATCACGTTGCCGCTGGCCCCGGGCACCGCGGACGATTTCGCCGCCGACGGCGCCGACCCGTGCGGCGACACCCAAAGTTAAGGACCGCGCCCCTGGTCGTTCAGCCCAGTAACCCCCAACTGGAGAACCTGCTGGCTAGTTTTCGGGACACCCGACCCCCTTGGGGGCACACGGGTTCCCGATGTCGCAGGTAGAGGAGTCACTCGTGCGAGTGCTGGCCGTCGTCCCCGCCCGTGGAGGCTCGGTGGGCGTCCCGCTGAAGAACCTGGAGAAGGTGGGCGGCGTCCCGCTCGTCGCCCGGGCGGTGGACGTCTGTCTGCGCGCCGAGCTGGTGGACGAGGTGGTCGTCAGCACCGACCACGACCGGATCGCCGAGGTGGCCGAGGCCGCGGGCGCCCGGGTCGTGCGCCGGCCCGCCGAGCTCAGCGGCTCGACCGCCTCCAGCGAGTCCGCCGTGCTGCACGCCCTGTCCGAGATCCACCCTGAGATCCACCCTGAGATCTCCGGCGAGCAGCCGGAGATCGTCGTGCTCGTCCAGTGCACCAGCGCGTTCCTCGATCCCCGCGACCTCGACGCCGCCGTCGCGAAGGTGCTGGACGGGGAGGCCGACTCGGTCTTCTCCGGCACCGAGACCTACGAGTTCGTCTGGACCGGCGCCGGCCACGGGGTGAACCACGACCCGGCCGTGCGCCCGCGCCGCCAGGACCGCGAGCCCCACTTCCGCGAGACCGGCGCTTTCTACGTCATGCGTACCGAGGGCCTGCGCGAGCGCGGCCACCGTTTCTTCGGCAGGGTCGCGGTCCAGCCGGTGCCCGCCCGGCACGCGGTCGAGATCGACACCCCCGAGGACCTGGAGATCGCCCGGGCGCTCGCCCCGTTCGTGGACGAGCCGCTGCCGATCGACGTGGACGCGGTCGTCACCGACTTCGACGGCGTGCACACCGACGACCGCGCGTTCGTCGACTCCGACGGCCGTGAGATGGTCGCCGTCAGCCGTTCCGACGGGATGGGGATCGCGCTGCTGCGCCGGGCCGGTGTGAAGCTGCTGGTGCTGTCCACCGAGCGCAACCCGGTCGTCGCCGCCCGCGCCGCCAAGCTCGGCGTGCCGGTGGTGCAGGGCCTCGGCGCCAAGGACGTCGCGCTGCGCGAGTGGCTGGCCGCCGAGGGCCTGGCTCCCGAGCGGGTGGCGTACGTGGGCAACGACGTCAACGACCTGTCCTGCATGGCGATCGTCGGCTGGCCGGTCGCGGTGCCCGACGCCCACCCCCGGGTGCGCGCCGCCGCCCGCGTCGTGCTGTCGGCCCCCGGGGGCGCCGGAGCCGTGCGCGAGCTGTCCGACCGGGTGCTCGCGGCCCGCCCGGCCGCCGCGCTGGAGACCGTCCCCGCCGCGCCCGTCACCGTGCCCGTCACCGTGCCCCGCCACCTCGGGCAGCCGCGGCCGGTGCGGATCGGCAGGTCGCTGGTCGGCCCCGGCCGGCCCGTGTACGTGATCGGCGAGATCGGCATCAACCACAACGGCGACGTCGACATCGCCCGCAAGCTGATCGACGTGGCCGCCGACGCCGGCTGCCAGGCCGTCAAGTTCCAGAAGCGGACCCCGGAGATCTGCGTGCCGCTCGAGCAGCGCGACCAGATCCGGCAGACGCCGTGGGGCGAGATGACCTACATGGAGTACAAGATCCGGACCGAGTTCGGCGCGGACGAGTACGCCCACATCGCCAAGTACTGCGAGGAGCGCGGCGTCGACTGGTTCGCCTCGCCCTGGGACGTGCCGTCTGTGGAGTTCCTCGAGGACATGGACGTCGTCGCGCACAAGGTGGCCTCGGCCTCGGTGACCGACCACGAACTGCTGCGCGCGCTGGCCGCCACCCGCAAGCCGATCATCCTGTCCACCGGCATGTCCACGATCGAGGAGATCGACGCGGCGGTGGAGATCCTCGGCACCGAGCGCCTGGTGATGATGCACGCCACCTCCACCTACCCGCTCCCGCCGGAGGAGGCCAACCTCCGCATGATCACCACGCTCCAGCAGCGGTACGGCGTGCCGGTCGGCTACTCGGGACACGAGCGCGGGCTGCAGATCTCACTCGCCGCCGTGACGCTGGGCGCGGTGACCGTCGAGCGGCACATCACCCTCGACCGCGCGATGTGGGGCTCCGACCACGCCGCCTCGCTGGAGCCCACCGGCCTGGAGCACCTGGTCCGCGACATCCGCATCATCGAGACCGCCCTCGGCGACGGCGTGAAGCGCGTCTACCCGGGCGAGGAGGCTCCCCGGGCCCGCCTGCGCCGCGCCACCGCATGATCACTCTCTCCGTGGTCGTGCCCGTCCGCGACGGCGAGGCGTACCTCGGGGACGCGCTCACGTCGCTGGTGCGCAACCGGACGCGCGAGTTCGAGACCGAGGTCGTCGTCGTGGACGACGGCTCGGCGGACGCGACGCCGGAGGTCGTCGAGGACTTCCGGCGCGATCTGCCGGGGCTCACGGTCGTCCGCAACCCGGTGCCGCTGGGGCTGGCCGGCGCCCGCAACGCCGGGCTGAAGCTGGCCGCCGGCCGCTACGTCACCTTCCTCGACGCCGACGACTGGCTCGCGCCCGGCTACCTGCCCCGTCTCGTCGCCGCCATCGACGGGCTCGGGTGTGACTTCGTCCGGGTGGACCACGTCCAGGTCGAGGGCCGCAGACGGGAGACGCACCGGGCGCCGCAGCCGCGCCGCGGCGTCGTGCTCGACCCGCGCGACGGCATCCTGCCGGCCGGCGTCAAGACGATGGTCGACTACCCCTACGCCTGGGCCGGGATCTACCGGCGCGAGCTGGACGACCTGCTGACCTTCCCCGCCGGGCTGCACACCGCCGAGGACCGCCCGTGGATCTGGCGGCTGCACCGCCTGGCCCGGTCGTACGCCGTGGTCTCCCTCGCCGGGGTGTTCTACCGGCGGGGGCTCGCGGCCTCGCTCACGCAAATCGGCGACGAGCGGCAGCTCCACTTCTTCGACGCCTACGACCTCGTGCTCGGCGAGGCCGAGCCGCGCTATATGCCCAAGGCGGCCCGCAACCTGTGCGCGCTGCTCGCCCACCACGTGGAGCTGACCGACCGGTTCACCCCGGCCGTACGCGCCCGGTTCGACGAGCGGGCTCGTACGGCGCTCGCCCGGCTGCCGCGTGAGACGCTCACCGAGGCCGTCGGCGGGCTGGAGCCCGAGCGGGCCGCCCTGCTGGGTCCCTACCTCCCCGGCCCCTACCGATCAGGAGAGCCGCGTGCCTGACTCCACGCTGTTCTACGCCTCCACGCTGTTCGGCGCGATGACGCTCGCGGCGGCGATCGACGAGGGGCGGTTCCGCGACGGCGGCCGGGTCCTCCTCGTGTCGAACAACGCGGCGATCCCGGAGGTCACCCCGGCGCTGGACGAGGCGCCGGGGTTCGCCGCGCTGCGCGACAGGTTCGACCGCGTCCTGTCCTGGAACGAGATCATCGCGCCGCTGCACCCGTCGGACTGGAAGCCCCGCTCGATCGAGACGCCCATGCTCGGCCGCCTGCTGCGCGAGCTGATCGGCGAGCCGGGCGAGCTGGTCCTGGAGTCGATCGCGGTGTCCCCGTCGCGCACGCTCGCGGGCCTGGTCAAGGACTGCCCGATCACGGTCTACTCCGACGGCCTCATGAGCTACGGGCCGACCCGCGATCCGCTCCCCCAGGAGGTCGCCGGCCGGATCACCCGGCTGCTCCACCTCGACCTCGCCCCGGGCCTGGCGCCCCTGCTCCTGGCCGAGCACGGGGTGCCGGCCGAGGCCCTGACGGACGCGTCGTTCGCACGCGTGGTGGGCGGGGTGGCGGAGGCGGCCGAGGAGGTTCCCCGCGCCGAGGCGGTCGTCCTCGGCCAGTACCTGTCCGCGCTCGGCCTGGTCACGGCGGCCGAGGAGGCCGCGCTGCACGAGCGCATGCTGCGCGCCCTGGCGGCGCGCGGCCACCGGACCGTGCTGTTCAAGCCGCACCCCGCCGCCGGGCGGCGGCACGCCCGCGAGCTGCGGCCGGTCGCCGCGGAGCTGGGCGTCGATCTCCTCGTGGCCCCCGAGACGACGCCCGCCGAGGCGTGTTTCGCCGCCCACCGTCCCGAACTGGTCGCCGGGTGCTTCTCCACCGCGCTGGTGACCGCGCGCCGGCTGTTCGGCCTGCCGGTCGCGGCCATCGGCACCGATCTGGTGCTCGAACGGCTCACGCCGTACGAGAACAGCAACCGCATCCCGGCGACGATCGTGGACGCCACGCTGCCCCGGCTGGCGGCCGACGGCACGCTCACCGAGCCGCCCGCCGCCGACCTCACCGCCCTGGTGGGGGCCGTGGGCTACTGCATGCAGAGCGCGGCCCACCCGGGGCTGCGGGAGACCGCGGCGGCCTACGTCAGCGACCACGGACCGGCGCGCTACTTCAAGAAGCGCAGGCTGGAGTCGCTCGGCCTGATCGAGCGCCCGGCTGCCGCGCAGGCCCGCCCCGAGTCGCGCCTGCGCCGCCTGCTGTCCCGCTGATCGGGCCGGCGGGGGCCGCTTCAGAACGCCTTGAGGTAGCGGCGCATCCGGCGCTTGGCGCGGTAGCCGTACCGCAGGACCTTGGGCGGCACCTCCAGGCGCATCCGGGCGCGGCGGCGGGCCGCCGCGTGCTCGGGACCGTCGAGGAGCGAGCGGGCCGGCTCCAGCGTCCCCGCGCGGGCCGCGGCGACCAGCGCGGCGACGCGGCCGGTCCAGTCGCTGGCCGAGGAGTCGTGGAAGTAGTTGGCCCGGCACCACTCCTCGGCCGGGACCCGGAAGTCCGCCTTGGCCAGCTCGTCGAGCGTGCCGAGGCAGCCGCTGCCCTCGAACACCAGGTTGATCATCTCCGCGCTCACCCCGAAGTCGGACAGCACGAGCAGCGGCACGTTCCCGGCGATCGCCTCGAGCGCGGCCGTCGAGCTGACCGTGACGAACCCGGCGGCGCGGCTCAGGTGCTCGTGCATCGGGCCGGCGGCGAAGCGCACGGCGCCCGCGGGCACCCGGCCCTCGGCCTCCATCTCTGTCCACAGCCGCTCATAGTGGTGACGTTCGTTGTGCGTCTGCCGCTCGTCGTCGCGGGCCCGCAGCTTGACCACCACGTCCAGGTCGGGCCGGACCCGCCCGAGCTCGGCCAGGGCGAGCAGGATCCGCTCCCGCTCCTCCCTGCGGCGCGGCACCTTGGCCTGGGTGGCGAACACGACGCGGTCGCGTACGCCCCCGGCGTCGTGCGCGCCCGGTTCGCGGGGCAGGAGGTCAAGGTAGGGCAGGCGGGCCAGCGCCACCGTCCCTCCCCCGCCGAGCCGCGCGCCGATCTCGGAGAACTCGGCGACCTCCCGGCCGCTGTGCACGACGAACAGGTCGCAGCCGCTGCGGAACAGCCAGGCCTTCTCCGTCGCGGGCACCGAGATGCCGGGCAGCCCCGACACCAGCACCGGCCGGGGCCGCAGCCCGGCCAGCGTCTCCGCCGCCAGCGCGTCCACCACCGGCCCGGTGCAGGCCAGCAGCACGGCGTCGGGCCGGAACCGTTCGGCGGCCCGCCGCAGCTGCCGCGCCGGCAGCACCGGGGGAAGCCCCTCACCCTGCGCGCGGGTGCCGCTCACCGCGGCGGCGATCTGCGCCTCCGAGGGGGCGATGGGTGTGCGGACGACGGCCAGATCCGTGACCCAGTCCTCCGGAGTCGCGTCGAGCAGGCCCGCGGCCCACTTGAGATACGAGTCGGAGTCGGCCACGGCGAGCAGACGGGTCAAGGAGCGACCTTTCCGGGATCGTGCTGGGAGTTGCGCGAGACCTCGGGGGCCTCTGGTGCTTGACAAAGCTGATGGGACGGATGCTGATGGGGCTCGTGCGCGAAGCGCTGGAGGTGGGAGCGCAGCGACGGGGCGGCCGATGCCGTCCACCAGTCCTCTGGCACGTCCACGGTCTCCACCGCCACGCCCCGCGCCGACAGCAGGACGCGCAGCGAGGTCACCGCGGTGGACGGCAGGCTCAGCACCCGCTGGTCCGGCCGCAGGTCGCGCAGCGTCATCTCGGCGGGCGCCCCGGCGTCGTACACGGTCAGCCCGGCGATCCGGCGGACCCGGTCGAGGTCCCCGGGATCCTCTCGGCGGTGGGGGAAGTACGCGACGGGCTCGTCGATCCGCTCCAGCCAGCGCAGGTAGCGGTCGCGGTGGATGAGCCCGTTGCGTACGAGCGAGGTGCCGAGCACGACCGTGCGCTCCGGCGGCGGCCGGTCGGCGGGCTGGGCGCGCAGCCAGGCGAAGTCGTGCCGGACGAGCCGCGCGCCCGTGCCCTCCACCGCCTCGGCGAGGCCGGCGGGCACCGGGAGCGCGGTGAACACCGTGGGCCTGCGGGTGCGCAGGCGGAACCCGGCGGCCGCGGCGAGCACCTTGCGGCCGAGGCCCGGGGTCCCGCGGGCGCGCAGCAGCGGGCGCCGCGCGACCAGCAGTTCAAGCAGGCGGATCGTGGCAAGCCCGTCGTCCACGAGCACCGTGCGGCCGGGGACGGCCGTGACGAGGGCGAGCTGGACGCGCCCGGAGAAGGCGTCGCCCACCACCCACGTGCGGCCCGGCCGGGGAGCCCGCTCGGCCGGCTCGGCGAACTCCAGCCCCCCGGGGAGCCCGAGGCGCTCGAGCTCGCGGCGGGTCAGCCGCAGCGCGGGCAGCCCGGCCCGAGGCACCACTGTGGTGACGGACCCGAGCAGCCCCGCGTGGTGCGCCTCGACGACGCACAGCAGCTGCAGGGGGGACTCCACCCACGCGACGGCCTGCCCCTGCTCGGCGGCGTGGCGCCGTCCCTCGTTATCCACGCCCCGTAAAGAAACGTTCACGACGCGCTCACCCTAGCCGCCCGACACGACGACGGCGGGAACTGAGGGTGAACGGACCCTGGCCGGAAATGTGATTGAAGTCCCGTGCCGTCAGCCGCCGGCTCCGCAAGCGACTCCACACCCCAAAGGGATCTTCACGGGGCATTGCGGCAGCATAGGGGGCATGAACGTCATCACCCTGAACAACAACGTCCGGATGCCCCAGCTCGGATTCGGCGTGTGGCAGGTGGCCGACGACGAGGCCGAGAAGGCCGTGGCGACGGCCCTGGAGTACGGCTACCGCAGCATCGACACCGCGAAGCTCTACCACAACGAGGAGGGCGTCGGCCGCGCCCTGCGCGCCTCGGGCATCCCCCGCGAGGAGCTGTTCGTCACCACCAAGCTCTGGAACGACCAGCACGGCTACGACGAGGCGCTGCGCGCCTTCGACGCCAGCACGCGGCGGCTCGGCCTGGAGACCCTCGACCTGTACCTGATCCACTGGCCGGCTCTCAAGCAGGACAGGTACGTCGAGACGTGGAAGGCCCTGGAGAGGCTGTACGCCGACGGGCGGGTGCGGGCGATCGGCGTGTCCAACTTCACGGTGGGCGCGCTGGAGCGCCTGCTCGCGGAGACCGGTGTGATCCCCGCGCTGAACCAGATCGAGCTGCACCCGCAGTTCGCCCAGCGGGAGCTGCGCGGCTTCCACGCGGAGCGCGGCATCGTCACCGAGGCGTGGAGCCCGCTCGGGCAGGGCAGGGGCCTGCTCGACCTGCCCGTCCTGGCCGAGATCGGCGCGAAGCACGGCAAGACGGCCGCGCAGGTGGTGCTGCGCTGGCACATCCAGCTCGGCAACGTGGTGATCCCGAAGTCGGTGACGCCGTCGCGCATCAAGGAGAACATCGAGGTCTTCGACTTCGAGCTGAGCCCGGAGGAGATGGCGACGGTCAACGGTCTCGACGAGGGCCGCCGTCTCGGCCCCGACCCCGCCACCTTCGGCTGACCGGGCCGGCGCCGGGCCTCGGCCGCGTTTCGCGGTCGAGGCGGCCGGCGACGCGGGATTCGGCAGAGTCTCCCACATAGCGGACAGGGCGCGGTCACGCGGTCACACTGCGTACGTTTCCCCTGGCGAACGCGTGGCAATGATTGCTGCCGTGCCCCAACCACGACGATCGAGAATGCTGTGGGCCGGGCTCGCCGCGGCGCTCCTGCTGTGCCTCGGGCTCACCGGCGCCTCCCGTGCCGAGCCCGCCCCCGCGGCCCATCGGCCCAACATCGTGCTGATCCTCACCGACGACCTGGACGCGGCGGATCTGAGCCGGTTCCCCAACATCACCAACCTCCTGGTGCGTCAGGGCACCACGCTGTCCCGCTTCTTCGTCACCAATCCCTGGTGCTGCCCCTCCCGCTCGTCGATCCTCCGCTCGCAGTACATGCACAGCCACCAGGTGGAGAGCAACCGGTCGCCGACCGGCGGGTTCCCGAAGTTCCGGCCGCTGGAGGCGTCCACCCTCGGGACGTGGATGCACGACGCGGGCTACCGCACCGCGCTCATGGGGAAGTATCTCAACAACTATCCCGAGGGCGCGCCGCGCACGTACGTGCCGCCCGGCTGGGACGAGTGGCAGGTCCCCGTCACCCGCCTCTACCAGGAGTACGGCTACGCGCTCAACGAGAACGGCGTGATCCGGCGGTACGGCGACGCCCCCGAGGACTACCTGGAGGACGTGCTGAGCGCCAAGGCCGCGGCGTTCGCGACCGATTCCGCCGCCGGGGGGAACGCTCCGTTCTTTCTCTACCTCGCCCCGGTCGCGCCGCACCTGCCCGCGCATTACGCGCCGCGCCACGCGGCCGCCTTCGCCGGCGAGCAGGCGCCGCGGACCGCGTCGTTCGATCAGGCCGACCTGTCCGCCGAGCCCCGCTGGCTCAGCGAGCGCACGCCGCTGTCGGCCGCCGAGACGCGCCGGATCGACCGCGTCCACCGCGACCGGCTGCGCGCCATGCTCGGGGTGGACGACATGGTGGGCGCCCTGGTCGCCGCGCTGACCCGGGCGGGCCGGCTGGACGACACCTACATCTTCTTCACCTCCGACAACGGCTTCCACCTCGGCCAGCATCGGCTGCGGCCGGGCAAGACGACGCCCTTCGACGAGGACATCCGGGTGCCGATGGTGGTGCGCGGGCCGGGCGTGCCCGCCGGGGGCGTGGTCGACGCGCTCACGTCGACGGTCGACCTCGCGCCCACGTTCGCCGAGCTGGGCGGGGCCGAGGTGCCGTCCACGGCCGAGGGCCGCTCGCTCGTCCCGCTCCTGCGCGGGCACGACGTCCCCTGGCGCGACACCGTACTCGCGGAGTTCTACCACCCCTCCTACTCGCCGCACTCGCCGCCCACGTACGCGATGCTGCGGACCGGGCGGTACGCGTACGTGGAGTACGAGACCGGGGAGCGGCAGCTCTACGACCTGCAGGACGACCCGGCGGAGCTGCACAACATCGCGGCGACGGCCGATCCGGGACTGACCGCGGCGCTCTCGGCCCGGCTGGCGCTGCTGCGCGCCTGCTCAGGACCGGCCTGCCGGCTGGCGGACGCCGCGGGCACAGTGATCTCGGGCACGGGGGCCTCGCTGGGCGGCGGAGTGTCCCTCGGGACGGGCCGGTGAGCCCGGCGGCCGCGGCGGCCGACGGGTGAGGCGACGGAGCGGATAGGGGCGGGCGCCCCCGCAGGTTCGGGGCGTCCGCTATTCATTTCTGCCCATATGGCAATGGGAGCGCTCCCAAGCGTTGTATGTCCTAATATGTCCCATTGAACAGCTCTAACCAGCCAGGGAGTAACAGTTAGGTTTCGGCATATTGACGCCCACGTTGCTCATAGAGGACCCTTCGTGGGAGCGCTCCCAAACAGTGTCGAGTACACGATGCGGGAGCACCGAGCACAACCTTCGATCGCGGGCCGTGAGATCGGGGACCGGCCTGGGATGCACCTCCCACGAACGATTCGGGATACCACCTGAGAGGGGTCCGGAATGATTGCAAACTCGCGCCGCGGCAGGCTGCTCGCGGTCGCCGCGGTGGCGGCGATGGCCCTCGGCGTCACCGCCTGCCAGTCCGACGACAAGGGGACGGACACCGCGTCCGGCGGGTCCTCGGCGGCGGCCGGCCCCGTGACCGTCACGCTCCAGACGTTCGGCGGCGGCAAGAACTTCGGCTACAAGGAAGCCGTCGACAAGTGGAACGCCGAGCACAAGGACATCCAGATCAAGTATGACAACCTGACCGACCAGTTCGAGCAGGTCTACTGGCCGCAGATGATCCAGTGGCTGCAGTCCGGCGCGGGCGCCGGCGACGTCGTCGGCATCGACGAGGGCGGCATGGGCCTCGCCAAGGCGCACCCCGAGTGGTGGGCCGACCTCGGCGAGCTCGGCCTGCAGAACCGCAAGAGCGACTTCGCCGCCTGGAAGTGGGAGAACGGCGTCACCGCCGACGGCAAGCTGTTCGGTCTCGGCACCGACGTCGGCGGCATGAGCCTGTGCTACCGCCGTGACCTGTTCGAGAAGGCCGGCCTGCCCGCCGACCGCGACGAGGTCAGCAAGCTCTGGCCGACCTGGGACGACTTCGTCAAGGTCGCCCACAAGTTCCAGGACAAGATCAAGGACACGAAGTTCGTCGACGGCACCAACACGCTCTACAACGTGGTCCTGGTGCAGGAGGGTGCCAAGAACGGCAACGTCACCTACTTCGACAAGGACAACAACCTGATCGTCGACAAGAACCCGGCGGTCAAGTCGGCGTACGACTTCGCCCAGAAGATCAGCCAGGAGGGGCTCACGGCCAAGCTGCGCAACTTCACGCCCGAGTGGAACACCGGCATGAAGAAGTCGCAGTTCGCCACCCTCGGCTGCCCGTCGTGGATGCTCGGCGCGGTCAGCGGCGACGGCGGCGCCGGACCGGACTTCAAGGGCAAGTGGGACGTCGCGGCGGTGCCCGGCGGCGGCGGCAACTGGGGCGGCTCCTGGCTCGCCGTGCCGAAGCAGTCGAAGCACCCCAAGGAGGCGGCGCAGGTCCTCGACTACCTGACCGGTAAGGACGCCGAGGTCAGCGTCTTCAACTTCGCCGGCAACATGCCGAGCAACACCCAGGCGCAGCAGGACCCGGCCGTCCAGGGCGCGAAGAACGAGTACTTCAACGACGCCCCCGTCGGTGAGATCTTCGCCAAGTCGGCCGCCTCGCTCCAGCCGATCTTCCTCGGCGTCAAGCACGCCCAGGTCAAGAACGCCATCGAGTCGGTCGTCTCCGCCATCGACGACGGCTCCGTGCCGTACGCGAACGGCTGGAAGAAGCTCGTCGACGACGCCGTGAAGGCCGCGGGCTGATCACGCCCGCCAGGTGAACACCGGCCCGCCGCAGCGGCACCCCGCCGGCGGGCCGGTCGCCTGCTTTCACCCGAAAGGTAACTCATGAGCCTGCACGTCGACGCCGGGCACCCCACCCGGGCACCGATACCGCCCAGCCGGAGGCACGTCCGGCCGAGACCGGGCCGGTCCTTCCTGACCTGGCTGGACCTCAAGGCCGCGCCGTACCTCCTGGTCTCTCCCTACTACCTGCTCTTCCTGATCTTCGGGCTCTTCCCGCTCGGCTTCACCCTCTACTACTCGTTCTTCGACTACGACCTCACCGGCACGGTCGAGTGGACGGGCCTCGGCAACTACACCGCCATGCTCGGCGACGCCGCCTTCTGGAAGGCGGTCGTCAACACCCTCGCGATGTTCGTCATCGCGACGGTCCCGCAGATGCTGCTGGCCCTGCTGCTGGCCAACGCGCTGAACAAGCGGATGAAGGCCCAGCTGTTCGTCCGCCTGGGCGTCCTGCTCCCCCTCGTCACCTCAGTCGTCGCGGTGGCGGTCGTCTTTACCCAGCTGTACGGCCGCGACTGGGGCGTCGTCAACTGGGTTCTCGGCTGGTTCGGGGCCGACCCCATCGACTGGAAGGCCGAGCGTCTTCCCTCCTGGCTGGCCATCGCGACGATGATCGACTGGCGTTGGACCGGCTACAACGCGATCATCTTCCTGGCCGGCATGCAGACGATCCCCAAGGATCTCTACGAGGCGGCCTCGATCGACGGCGCGTCCCGGCGGCGCCAGTTCTGGCAGATCACGATCCCGATGCTCCGGCCCACGATGATCTTCGTGGTGCTGAACTCCACCATCGGCGGTCTCACGCTGTTCTCCGAGCCGACCACGTTCTACAACGGCAACGTCCACGGCGGCACCAACAGCCAGTTCCAGACCGTCTCGATGTTCATCTTCGAGCAGGGCTTCCGCGAGTTCGACTACGGCTACGCCTCCGCGGCCGCCTGGCTGCTGTTCCTGCTCATCCTCATCGGATCGGCCATCAACTTCCTGCTCATCCGCCGGATCGGGGGCAACAAGTGACCACGCTCTCCGCGCCCGCCACCACGCGGCGGCGCCGCGCCAAGGCGCCGGGAGGTGCCGCCGGTCTCTGGACCGCCACGCCGATGACGAGGCTCGTCCTCGCGGTCACGATCATCATCTCGGCGTTCCCGCTGTACTACATGATCGTCATCGCCTCGCGCACCAACACCGAGGCGACCGACATGCCGCCGCCGTTCCTGCCGGGCGGCAAGCTCGGGGAGAACATCCAGCGGGTGCTGTCCAACCCCGACGCGCACTACCTGACCGGGCTCACCAACTCGCTGATCATCGCCGCCACGGTGACGGTATCGGTGGTGCTGATCTCGACGTTCGCCGGCTTCGCGTTCGCCCGGCTGAACTTCAGGGGCGGCAAGGTCCTGCTGCTGCTGGTGCTGCTGACCATGATGGTCCCGCTGCAGCAGATGGGCATCGTCCCCCTCTACCGCCTCATGGTCAGCCTCGAGTGGGTCGGCTCGATCAAGGCGGTGATCCTGCCGTACCTGCTCAACGGCTTCGGCGTCTTCCTCATGACGCAGTACACCCAGCAGGCCGTGCCCAACGAGCTGGTCGAGGCCGCCCGCGTCGACGGCGCCTCCACCCTGCGGATCTGGTGGAACGTCGTCCTGCCCGCCGTACGGCCGGGCATGGCGGTGCTGGGCATCAACACGTTCATGCTGATCTGGAACGACTTCATGTGGCCGTTGATCGTGCTGACGCCGGACAACCCGACGGTCCAGGTCGCCATCAACTCGCTCAACGCGAAGTACGGGACGGACTACGTGCTGATCTTCAGCGGCACGCTCATGTCGATTCTCCCGCTCATCGTCGTTTTCATCGCGTTCGGCCGACAGATCATCGGCGGACTCATGGAAGGTGCGGTCAAGGCGTGACAACGCAAGGCACACGTCCCGAGGCAGAGGCCCCCAGCACGATGTTCCCCACCGGGTTCGTCTGGGGCGCCGCCACCTCCGCCTACCAGATCGAGGGCGCGCTCACCACCGACGGGCGAGGCCGCTCCATCTGGGACACCTTCTGCAGTCAGGACGGGCGGATCGTGGGCGGAGACACCGCCGAAATCGCGATCGACCACTACAACCGGTATCGCGAGGACGTCAAGCTCATGGCGGACCTCGGCCTCACCGCCTACCGGTTCTCCGTCTCCTGGCCGCGGATCCAGCCCGACGGCTCCGGCGCGTACAGCGCCAAGGGCCTCGACTTCTACAAGAGGCTCGTCGACGAGCTGCTCAGCTACGGCATCGACCCGTGGCTGACGCTCTACCACTGGGACCTCCCCCAGGCGCTCGAAGACGCCGGCGGGTGGCCGTCACGCGACACGTCGAAGCGCTTCGCCGACTTCGCCGCGACCGTGCACGCCGAGCTCGGCGACCGGGTCAGGAACTGGAGCACGGTCAACGAGCCCTGGTGCTCCGCGTTCCTCGGCTACGCCTCCGGCGAGCACGCCCCCGGGCGGCGCGAGCCGGCCGCCGCGCTGCGCGCCGCGCACCACCTCAACCTCGCGCACGGTCTTGCCGTTCAGGCGATGCGGGCGCAGAACGCCGACTCGCTGATCGGCGGATGCGTCAACGTGTATCCGGTCACGCCCGCCACGGGCAGCGAGGCCGACCAGGACGCCGCCCGCCGCATCGACGGGCTGCAGAACCGTTTCTTCCTGGACGCGCTGCTCAAGGGCTCCTACCCCGAGGACGTGCTGGCCGACCTGAGCCACCTGTCCGACATGGCGTTCATCCAGGACGGCGACCTGGCCACGATCAGCGCCCCGATCGACATGCTGCTGATCAACTACTACAGCCGCTTCACCGTCTCCGGCGCGCCGGGCGGCGCCGCGTCCGCGGCCGCCGCGCCGACGGACTCGGGGTCTCCGTGGATCGGCAGCGAGCACGTGGGCTTCGTCAACGGCGGCCGCCCGGTCACCTCGATGGGCTGGGAGGTCGACGACAGCGGCCTGTACGAGATGCTGCGGCGGATCGCCGACGAGTACCCGCGGATCCCGCTCTACATCTCGGAGAACGGCGCGGCCTACGACGACGTGATCGCCGAGGACGGCACCGTGCACGACCCCGATCGAGTGGCCTACATCGACGCCCACCTGCGGATCTGCCACGCGGCCATCGAGTCGGGCATCCCGCTCCAGGGCTATTTCGCCTGGTCCCTGATGGACAACTTCGAGTGGGCCTGGGGATACGGCAAGCGATTCGGTCTCGTCTACGTCGACTACGAGACCCAGGCGAGGACCTTGAAGTCGAGCGCTTTGTGGTATGCCGACACCATCAGACACGGCGGCTTGCTGGGTCGGGCACAATAAGCGCAGACACGATAAGGGGGCAGTATAGATGAACGGGGACCGCCGTTCCGGAGGCCGGCCGACTCTGGAAGCGGTCGCCGCACGCGCCGGGGTCGGCCGCGGCACCGTGTCGCGGGTCATCAACGGCTCGCCCAAGGTGAGCGACCGGGCCCGCGACGCGGTGTTACTGGCGATCCAGGAGCTCGGCTACGTACCCAACCGGGCGGCGCGCACCCTCGTGACCAATCGGACCGACACCATCGCGCTGGTGGTGTCGGAGTCGGAGCAGCGTGTCTTCGACGAGCCGTACTTCGCCGGGCTGATCCGCGGCATCGGCTCCGCGCTGGGGGAGACCGGCCTCCAGCTCATCCTCACGATGGCGCAGAACCGTGCCGAGCACGACCGGCTTGAGCACTACCTGACCGGACAGCACGTCGACGGCGTGCTGCTCACCTCGGTGCACGGCGCCGACCCGCTGCCGGGACGGCTGGAGGAGATGGGCGTGCCCACCGTGCTCGGTGGCCGCCCGGTCGGGCTCAACCCGTACAGCTTCGTCGACATGGACAACCGGGCCGGCGCCCGGCAGGCGGTCAAGTACCTGCTCTCCAAGGGCCGGACCAAGATCGCCACCATCGCCGGTCCGCAGGACATGGGCGTGGGCGTCGACCGTCTCGCCGGATACCGCGACGCGCTGCTGGCCACCGGTATGAACGAGCGCGTCGCGTACGGCGACTTCTCCGAGGAGAGCGGGGAGGCGGGCATGCGCGACCTGCTCGCCCGTCACCCCGACCTCGACGCCGTGTTCACGGCCTCCGACCCGATGGCGGTCGGCGCCCTGCGGGTGCTGAAGGAGCAGGGCCTGGTCGTGCCCGACGACGTCGCGCTGATCGGTTTCGAGGACTCCAAGGTCGCGCTGCACACCGATCCGCAGCTGACGAGCGTGCACCAGCCGACCGAGGCGATGGGCCGGCAGATGGTCCAGCTCCTGATCGCCCGGATCAACGGCGAGCCGCTGGAGCAGCCGGTCGTCATCCTCGACACCCACCTGGTGATCCGCGCCTCCGCCTGACACGGCCACAGCGAAAACGAGACCGCCGCGCACCTGCGGGTGCGCGGCGGTCGCTTTGCTCGCGGTGATCGATGGCCTTGGATGGACCGGTATCAGCCTTCGGGCCGCGCCTGTGCTGGTAGGGCAGTCACGGAGAGGGCGCGCAGGTCGTCGAAGGCTTGGAGGAGATGTGCGTCCAAGCTCTGTGAGGGGTCGTCGATCCACATTTGGACCGCTTGGTGAAAGGCGGCCCACCCGGTCCGAGCAGCCAGGCCGGCCAGCCGGTCGGTGACACCGCGCTGCCGCAGGGCCTCCGCCACGGCTTCGGCGATCGACGCGGCCTTGGCCAGGTCGCGTTCACGGAGTGCCGGTGTCGCCGCGATGACTTGTAGTCGCGGTTCGGCGAACGGGCGGTTGTCCTCGAGGATCCGTTCGACCTTCCGGAAGGCGCAGAGCAGTATTTCGAGCGGCTGGAGACCCTCGGGCGCTTCGGCCACCGCCTGCATCAGCGCGGCGCGCAGGTCGGATTCGCCGTCGAAGAGCACCTCGCGCTTGTCCGGGAAGTGCCGGAAGAACGTGCGTTCGTTGACGCCGGCCCGGGCGGCGATCTCGGCCGTGGTGGTCTGGTCGAACCCGCGTTCCTGATACAGCTCCAGGGCCGCCTGCTGAAGGCGGCGGCGCGCTTCCGCTCCGCTTCGTGGCACCCTCTGAGAATACCGCATATGTCAGTTACTGGCGCTACTTGACGCCAGTGACTGGCGCTACATAGAGTCAGCGACTGGCACTACTTAGTGCCAGTCACTGGCGTAATGCGGGAGAGTGTCACATGCTTGTCTTTGTCACTGGTGGTTCCGGCCAGACCGGCCCCGCGGTCGTCGCCGAACTCATCGCGGCCGGTCACACCGTCACCGGTCTTGCGCGCTCGGATGCCGCCGCCGCCCGGCTGGAGTCACTGGGGGCCACACCACACCGCGGCTCCCTGGACGACCTCGACAGTCTGCGCAGGGGCGCCGAAGCCGCCGACGGAGTCCTGCACATGGCCTACGGCGGCGACTTCTCCGACCTCGACGACATGATGAGACGCGACCGGACCGCGATCGAGACACTCGGCCGGCCGTTGGAACACTCGGGCAAGCCGCTCGTCGTCACCTCGGGCACCCTGGTCATGCCCGCAGGCCGGGAGGCCACCGAGAAGGACGAGCCCGACACGGCCGGGATCGCCGCCTTCCGCATCGCGGGTGAGCGAGCGTGTCTGGGCTTCGCCGCCCGGGGGGTGCGCGCGAGCGTGGTCCGCCTCGCTCCTACCGTCCACGGTCCCGAAGACCACGGTTTCATCCCCATGCTCATCGCCACCGCGCGAAAGACCGGCGTCTCGGCCTACGTCGGAAACGGCACCAACCGGTGGCCTGCGGTGCACCGGCTCGACGCGGCGGTCCTGTTCCGTCTGGCAGTGGAGAAGGCGCCCGCGGGCAGCGTGCTGCACGGAGTGGCCGAAAGCGGCGTCACTCTGAAGAGCATCGCAGAGACGATCGCCCGCGGTTTGGATCTGCCCACGGTCTCGCTGACCCCCGACGAGGCCGCCACGCACTTCGTCAGCCCGTTCATGGCCACCGCCTACGGCTTCGACGGGCCCGTCTCCAGCTCCTACACCCAGGAGCTGCTCGGCTGGTCGCCCACCTGCCCGACACTGCTCGAAGACCTGGAGCGCGGCGATTATCTGGTCACGCCGGCCTCCTGACCGGCTGGTGCCGCCTTGGTCGACGGCACCCGGGACAGCACGAGGCGGACGCCCGGACGACACAAGGCGCCCGCCTCGCGGTCAGCCGCCGGCGGACGAAAGCAGGCGCTCGGCCTCCTCCTCCGACATGTTCTCCAGTTCGGCCACCAGCAGGTCCTCCAACGCGACCGCCAGCTCGGCCACCGTGCGCCGCTCGAAGATCGTCCGGACCGGGACCTCCATTCCGGTCGCCCGGCGGAGCCTGGCCGCGATCCTCGTCGCGAGCAGCGAGTGCCCGCCGAGGGTGAAGAAGTCGTCGTTCGCGCCGATGGAGCCGACGCCGAGCAGTTCCGCCCAGATCTCGGCCACCAGCAGCTCCGCGTCCGTGCTCAGCGGGACGTGCCCGGCCGACGGCGCCCGCACCGGCGCGGGCAGCGCCGCGCGGTCCACCTTGCCGCGGCTGGTGAGCGGCAGCGCGTCGAGCACGACCCAGGCGGTCGGGACGAGATGGCGGGGCAGGGTACGCGCGAGGTGCGCGGCGAGCTCCTCCCCCGTCGCGGTCCCGGTCACGTACGCCACCAGTTCCTCGGCGTGGACCGTCACGAACGCCTGGCCGACGCCCGGATGGTCGAGCAGCCGCGCCTCGACCTCGCCCGGCTCGATCCGGAAGCCGCGGACCTTGAGCTGCCCGTCGAGCCGTCCGAGGAACTCCAGCGTGCCGTCCTGGTTCCAGCGCGCCCGGTCCCCGGTGCGGTACCGCCGCGATCCCGGCGGTCCCAGCGGGTCGGGGACGAAGGCGGCGGCCGTGAGCGCCGGGCGGCGCAGGTAGCCGCGTGCCACCCCGGCACCACCGATGACCAGCTCGCCGATCCCGCCCTTCGGGACCGGCGCCCCGGCGGCGTCGAGCAGGTGGATCGTCGTCGCCCCGACGGGCCGGCCGATCGGCGGCCTGCCGTACGGCGTCGCGCCGAGGTCGGTCGCGGTCGCGATGACCGCGGCCTCGGTCGGGCCGTAGGTGTTCACCAGGCGGACGCCGTCGCCGAACCGGCCGCGCCAGCGCGTCACCGCGCCGCCGGACGCCTGCTCGCCGCCGATGACGACCAGACGGAGCGCGGGCGGCCAGGCGATCTGGTCGATCTCCTCGACCAGGTGGTGCCAGTAGGCGGTGGGCAGGTCGAGCACCGTGATCCGCTCCCCGCCCGGTGCGGCCAGCAGATCGGGCAGCGTGGCCGCCCCGCCGGGCAGCAGCACCAGGGCCGCTCCCGCGGCGAGGGTGGGGAAGATCTCTTCCAGGTGGGTGTCGAAGCTCAGCGACGCGAACTGGACGACGCGGTCGCCGGGCGCCAGGCCGTACTCGCCGCGCATCCACCGGATGCGGGCCGCGATGGCGCGGTGCTCGACGGCGACGCCCTTGGGCCGGCCGGTGGAGCCGGAGGTGGAGATCACGTAGGCCACGTCACCCGGGCGCGTCTCCCGCGGTTCGCCCGGGTCGTAGGAGGCCGCCTCGTCCTCGCCGGCCAGCGGGTCGACGGCGGTGAGCCCGGCGGGCAGCGCCCGGTTCGTGATCACGTGCGTCGCCCCGGCGTCCGCGAGCGAGAAGGCCAGCCGTTCCTCCGGCTCCTCCGGCTCGAACGGCATGTAGGCCGCGCCGGCCCGCCAGACGGCGAGCAGCGCGCTGATCGCCTCGACCGAACGGGGCAGGCAGACGCCGACGACGTCGCCGGGGCGCACGCCCCGGGCCCGCAGCGCCGCGGCGAGCCGTGCCGCCCGCAGGTCCAGCTCGCCGTAGGTGACCTCGGTCTCCCCGCAGACCACCGCGACGGCGCCGGGCGTGCGCCGGACGGTCTCCGCGATCATCTCGGGGACCGCCGGTCCGGGGGTGTCGGCGCCGTCGCCGGCCATGGAGCGGATGTCGGCCTCGTCGTTGCCGGTCCAGACGCGCAGCTCGGAGATCCGGCGATGCGGCTCGGCCACGGCCGACTCGAGCAGGAGCAGGAAGCGGTCGGCGAGCCGCCGGACGGCCTCCGCCTCGTGCGGAGATCCGCTGGACCCGTCGTGGCCGAACGACACGACGATCTCGCCGCCCTCGAACCACGCCTCGGCGTACAGGCCGAGCTTGACCTGCCGGTAGCCGTCGGGGAAGAAGCCGACGGACAGGTCGCCGAACGGCCGGGTGAGTCCCAGGTCCTGGGTGTGCAGGATGAACATGGTCGGCATCAGCGCCTCGGCGGGGTGCCCGATTCGCTCGAACGGGACCGAAGGCCGGCTCAGCGCCGTCAGCGCCTCATGCCGGATGCGCCCCAGCAACTCGGTGAACGACGGATCGCCGTCGAGGTCGCCGCGCAGCACGACGGTCTGCGAGAGGTAGCCGATCATCGGCTCCAGCTCGACCCGGTCGCGGCCGGCGACGGCCGTGCCGACGAGGACGTCGGTGTGGCCGGTGTGGCGGTGCAGGAGCACCTGGTAGGCCGTCATGAGCACGGTGAACAGCGTGGTCCTGTGCTCGCGGGCGAGCCGGTCCAGCTCGTCGGCGACCTCCCGGCCCATCCGGACGACCTGGAAGTCCCCTGGCCCCTCGCCGCCCCCGCTCCCCATGGCCCCTCCCCCGACAGCACAGGGCAGGTCGGGCGGCGGCGGATCGGCCAGCCGCTCCTGCCAGTACGGCACCGCGCGCTCGGCGCGGCGGCGCTGCCAGCGGGCGTAGTCGGACGGCTGGACCGGCAGCGGCGCCAGGCTCGGCGTGCGCCCGCGCAGGCGCGCGGTGTAGCACTCCGCCAGGTCGTCGAAGAGGATCCCCAGCGACCAGCCGTCGCCGATGATGTGGTGCATCGTGACGCACAGGACGTGGTCCAGCGCGCCGATCGCGATGACCGCGACGCGTAGCGGCACGCCCTCGGCGAGGTCGAACGGCGCGTTCACCCGCGCGGCGACGAGCCGCCGGGCGTGCTCCTCGTCGCCTGCCTGGATCCGCTCGACCGGCGGGAGGGACCCCGCCGCCCCCGGCGGCTCGGCGACCGCCCAGGGGACGCCGTCCTCCTCGTCGAACCGGGTCCGCAGGCTCTCGTGCCGGGCCACGACGTCGGCGAGGGCCTCTTCGAGGGTGTCCGGGTCGAGGGGCCCGCGCAGCCGGCGGACGGTGTACATGGTGTACGAGGCGTCGAGGGGATCCAGCCTCTGCAGGAGCCAGAGCCGTTCCTGGCCCGGCGACAGGGGCGCCCTCATGCGTCCGACGCCATCTCGTCGAGCACGGCCGCCAGGTCCTCGGCGCTGAGGCCGTCGAGCTCGTCGCGGAGCGCGGCGATCTCGGCGAGGTCCAGGTCGTCGTCGTCGAGCCGGTCCATCGCCGCCGCCAGGTCGGCCACCGTGGGATTCTCGAACAGCACCACGATCGGCACGTTGATCGCGAAGCGGGCCTGGATCCTGGCGATGATCTGGGTGGCGGTCAGCGAGTGCCCGCCCAGCTCGAAGAAGTCGTCGTCGACGCCGACCGGCTCCGCGATGCCGAGCACCTCCCCCCACATCGCCGCGAGGCCCTCCTCCAGCGAGGTGGCCGGAGGCCGGTACGGCCGGCTGCGCGCCCGGGTCCACTCGGGCACGGGCAGGGCCTTGCGGTCGAGCTTGCCGTTGGGGGTGAGCGGCAGGGCGTCCAGCACCACGAGGCGCGCGGGCACCATGTACTCGGGCACGTCGCGGCGCAGCCGGTCACGCAGGGACGGCCACAGGTCGGCCTCCTCGGGCTCCCCGGCCGCGCGTACGACGTAGGCGACCAGACGCGGCAGCCCGTCGGGACCGTCGCAGACGCCGACGGCGGCGTGGGCCACCTCGGGCGCGGCCCGCAGCACGCTCTCGATCTCGCCGAGCTCGATCCGGAAGCCGCGCACCTTCACCTGCTGGTCGGCCCGGCCCAGGTAGTGGAGCCTGCCGTTGTCGATCCTGGCGAGGTCGCCCGTGGCGTACAGGCGGGCCCCCGGCGCTCCGGAGAACGGGTCGGGCAGGAACCTGGCCGCCGTCTGGCCCGGCATGCCGCGGTATCCCCTGGCCAGGCCGGCGCCGCCGATGTGCAGCTCACCGGCCTCGCCGGGCGGCACGGGACGGCCGTCTTCACCGAGGATGTGCACCGTCGTTCTGCCGATGGGCTCGCCCAGGTCGACGGGGGCCGGCGCCCCGTTCTCGTCGACCCGGGCGACCCGTCCGGCCGTCGACCAGACCGTCGTCTCGGTCGGGCCGTACACGTTCCAGAGGCAGGCGCCGCCGTCGAGGAGGGCGTCGGCGAGGTCGCGGGGCAGTGCCTCGCCCCCGCACAGCCGGGTCGCGACGTTCTCGGGGACCCCGCCGGATTCGAGCAGGATGCGCCAGCTCGCCGGGGTCGCCTGCATGATCGTGACGGCCTCGGCCACGGCGCGCGACCGCAGGGCCCGGCCGTCCGCCGTCTCGTGCCCCGACGCGATCACCACTCGCGCGCCGCAGGCCAGCGGCAGGAGGAGCTCGAGCACCGAGATGTCGAACGACAGCGTGGTGACCGCCAGCCAGGCGTCGCGCGGGGTGAGCTCCAGCAGGGAGGCGAAGGACTCCAGCAGGTTGACCACCGCGCCGTGCGGCACGGCGACCCCCTTGGGCCTGCCGGTGGAACCGGAGGTGTACATGAGGTAGGCCAGGTCCCCCACCGGGCCGTCGGCCGGCGCGCCACCGTCGCCGGACGCCGGGTCCGCGACGGGACCGCCGTCCCACGCCAGCTCGACGACGTCGGGGACGCCGTCGAGCAGCCGGGACTCGACGCCCTGTCCGGCCAGCACCAGCCGGATGCCCGCGTCCTCCCGCATGAACCGGAGCCGGTCCTCGGGGAATCCCGGGTCGAGCGGCACGTAGGCGCCGCCGGCCCGCCACACGGCGAGCAGCGCGACGACCATGCCGGGGCAGCGCTCCAGGCACAGGCCCACCGGGATCTCCGGGCCGACTCCGCGGGCGCGCAGCAGCGCCGCCAGCCGGTCGACCCTGTCGTGCAGCTCCCGGTATGTCAGCACGCCGTCGGCGCCGCTCACCGCGATCGCGTCGGGGCTCGCGTCACGCCACCGGCGGATCAGCGCGAGCGCCGTATCGGGTATGGTCACGCCGCTCACCGCGTCACTCACTTTCACGCACCTTTCACTTCGAGAACGCGCTCGAGAACACGCCGCTCAGCGCGGACAGCGGGATGTCCGGGTCCGCCCCGGCCCGCCGTACGACCTCGGCGAAGCCGCCGACGAGGCGGCGCGCGGTCGCGGGCGCGAACAGATCGCTGCTGTAGTCGAGGACACCGCCCAGCCCCTCCGGGCCCCGCCACAGGTCCATCGAGACCTCCGACTTGGTGTGACTGGGCGGGACCGTGTAGATCTCCCGGTCGAGGTCGGCCATCCGGGTCCCCAGCAGATCGTCCTTGGGCAGGTTGTGCAGGTTGAACATGGCCTGGCACAGCGGCGGCCTGCCGAGGTGGCGGGGGACGCGCAGCGCGGCCAGGACGTGCTCGAACGGCACCTCCGCGTGCCGCATCCCGGCCAGGGTCGCCTCCCGCACACGGTCAAGCAGCTCGTGGAACGCCGGGTCGCCGGACACGTCGGCGCGCAGCACCATCGTGTTGCCGAAGTAACCGATCAGCGGCGCCAGCTCGCTGCGGCTCCGGCCGGCCACCGGCACGCCTATGCAGAAGTCGGCCTGGCCCGACGCCAGGGCGAGGGTCGCCTGGTAGGCGGCGATCAGGGCCATGAAGGACGTGCAGCGCCGCTTCCTGGCCACCTTCTCCAGCGGCGTGATCTCCTCCGGCGGCAGCAGCAGCTGCTCGCGTCCGCCGCGCCCGGACCACCGGGACGGCCGGGGGTGGTCGGCCGGAAGGTCCAGCGCGGGGGCGCCGGCCAGGCGGCGCGCCCAGTACTCCAGGCCCTCGGCGTGGTCCCGCTGCCTCTCCTGTACGGCGAAGCGGGGGTACTGCGTGGGCAGCTCCGGCAGCTCGGGCTCACGTCCCTCGCGCCCGGCGGCGTAGCACTCCATGAGTTCACGCATGAGCACGTCGAGCGACCAGCCGTCCATCACGATGTGGTGCAGGACGATGCACACGACCGCCTCGTCCTTTCCCTGCTCGGCCAGGCCGGCCCGCAGGGGAGGCCCGTTCTCCAGGTCGAACGGGCGGTCGACGAACTCCTTCAGCGTCCGGTCGAGGTCCGCCTCCTCGGAGAGCGCGATCTTCTCCAGCGGCACCGGTCCGGGCGGCAGCACGACCTGAACCGGGGCGTCCCCACGCAGCCGGAAGCGGGTCCGCAGCACCTCGTGCCGCTCCACGATCCGGGTGAACGCCGCGGTCAGCGCGTCCACGTCGAGCGGCCCGCGCAGCCGCATGCACCAGGGCGTGTTGTAACTGGTGTCTCCGGGGTCGAAGCGGCTGAGGAACCACAGGCGCTCCTGTCCCGGCGACAGCGGCCACTCCTGCCCGCCGGGGTCCCGCGGCGTGCCCCCGAGGGAGCGCAGCAGCGCCGCCCGGCGCTCGGGCGGCAGCCCGGCCAGCTTCTCGATCAGCGCGGCGCGGCGCTCGGCGGCGGTCATCTGTCGCGGGCGCTCAGCGCTGCCGGGTCGCGGGAGCTCAGAGTTTCCGGGTCGCGGGAGCTCAGAGTTTCCGGGTCGCGGGAGCTCAGCGGGCGCATGTCGGTCCACACCGTCTCGATGTGGTCCAGGCATTCCTGCCGCGTGCCCGCGAAGCCGGTGGGCCGCCACCCGGCGGGCGGCTCGCGGTCGCTCCACCATACGGAGTACTGCTCCTCGTCGTTGACGACCACGAGCATCGGGGAGTCGGTCATGTCACCTTCCCAAGAGGGTCATTGCGGAAGACGGGGCCCGGCCGCAGCCCTCGATCAGGCGGGGACAGGCGGGCCAGCCTGCGGGGCCGTCCGGCGGCGCCGCGCACAGGACGTAGTGATGGGGGGCGAGCACGTCGGTCCGGCCGGCCGCGGCGCGCAGCACGGCGGTGTGGACGGCCTCGGGCGTGTCCAGCCCAGGACGCGGGACGAGATACCCGGTGAGCCGGGCCGCCGCGTCGTCTCCGGCGTCCTCCACCACGACCGCGGCCAGGCCGGTCCCGCACACCCGGCGCAGCAGCGCCTCGGTCTCCGGCAGGTCCACCCAGTCGTGGCCGATCGCCGTCCACCCGGCGGGGCGCCGCACCTGGTCCAGCCCCGCGACCTTCGCGACCCGGTCCAGCGGCACCTCCTCCGAGACCGCCCGGACCAGCAACTCCTCCAGGCCGGTGAGCATCCGCCGTGCGACGTCTCCGGGCAGGAAGGCCGTGTCCACCAGCACGTAGAACTCGCAGGTGGACGGGGCCGGGCCGGTGGCGAAGAAGATCTTCGCCTTGACCTTCGAGTAGGCGCCGACGAAGAACGTCCTGGTCCGGCCCCGGAGTGCGGCGAGTGCCGCGGCGTCCCCGGGATCGACCGGCGGCAGGCCCTGCCAGCGGCCCGCCTGCCTGACGTCGTTGAAGAACGCGTCCAGGTCGATGTCGGCGCCGCGGTCCCACGCCTCCGCTTCCCACGCGGCCAGCACGAGCGCGGGGTCGTAGTGCCCGTTCCGGTAGGTCGCCATGGTCCTTCGGTGTCCGTGCCGCAGCGCGTCGGCGAACGTGCCGGCCCCCAGGTCGATGACGCACAGCCCGTCCTGCGCGGCGGGCCCGGCCATCGCCTCCGTCCCGGGGTGGTGCCGGTTCGACACGATGAGCTGGAGCGCGGCCGTGCCGTGCCCCGTCACGGCGGCCAGCAGCGCGGCGCTCGCGACCGTGAGCACGCTGGAGGTCGTGACGCCGTGCCGGGCGGCGAGCGCCTCGGCGGCGACGGCCGCAGCCGGGGAGTCCATCCCGTGACGGACGAAGCGCGGCTCCTCCGGCTCCCGGACGGGGAAGTCGAACATCGAACGCGGGGCGGACGCCAGACCCGTCCGCCAGTGCCGCAACGCCTGTCCGCCGGGCGGCGGGTCCGATTGCTCGAAGGCCGCCTGGTCGAGCGGCTGCCAGTCCGGGTCGGGCAGGTCCTCCCCCGCGACCAGCCGCGGCCACTCCGCGGCCACCATGTTCAGCGACCAGCCGTCGAGCGCGAGATGCGACAGCGCGAGCGCCAGCGCGCGCGGCCGGCCCCTCTGGCAGACCACCGCGCACCGGATCGGCAGCTCGGCCGCGTAGTCGAACCCGGTCGCGGCCAGCTCGGCGGCCAGCGCCTTGGCCGCGCTCATCGGCTTGGCCGCCGCCTCGTACACGCCGACCGTGAGCCGGCCCTCCCGGCTCACCCGCTGGCCGGTGACCGCCCCGTCCCTGACGTACGCCGTGCGCAGCGTCTCGTGCCGCTCGACGAGACGGCCCACGGCCCGCAGCACGGCGTCCAGGCCGGACGCGCCGGTCACCGGCAGGGTCCAGGACAGGTTGAAGTAGGGGTCGCCGTCGTCCAGCCACTGGGTGGAGCGCCAGATCCCCTGCTGGCCCCAGGTCAGCGCGGCCTGCCCGCCCCGCGTGCCGCGGAACTCCACGATGCGCGGCGGCAGCGCCGTGAGAGCGGCGACCTGCGCCGCCGGCGGGCTCGCGGTCACTTCCGCTGCCCCGCGATGTGCTCGACCAGGCCGTCGAGCGTGTCGAGGTAGCCGCCGTCCAGGTCGACGTCACAGTCGAACTCGGTCTCCAGCAGGTCGATCAGCCGGAGGTAGGCGATCGAGGTGAGGCCGAGCGCGGGCAGGCTGCAGTCCGCCGCCAGGACGTCGGCGGCGGCCAGCTCGCCGCCGCTCGCCTTCGACACCAGCTCGGCCACGTGCTCCCTCAGCATGCCTCCTCCCGCAGGCGGGCGACCTCCGCCGCGATCCCGGTGATCGTCGGCTCGTCGAAGAACACGTCGAAGGACAGCTCCACGTCCATCCGCTCGCGCACCTTCGCGATGATCTGGGTGATCGACAGCGAGTGCCCGCCGAGGTCGAACAGGTCCTCGTCCGGACCGATCTCCGGCATGCCGAGCACCTCGCGCCAGATCTCGCCCACCTCCACGAGGTAAGGCGCGGCGTCCGCCTCGCCGCCCCGCTGAGCGGCGGCCGGCTCGTCGGCCCGTGCGAAGGACGGCTCGACCACGCCGTCGACCACCGGGGACGGCAGCGGCAGATCGGCCACGTCGGCGTCGGGGGCCGCGGCCACCGCGCGCAGCAGGGCGAGCAGGTGCTCGGCGACGGTCTCGCAGCCGGAGCGGCTCAGGGCGAGCGGGTTGAACTGCAGCCGGGCCGCGACGCCGTCCGGCGCGTCCACCACCTGGAGGTGCAGCGTGCCGCGCACCGCCTGGTTGAACGACATCCAGTCCACCGACGCGGTCACACCGGCGAACTCCGGCGCGCTCCCATCACGCCTGCGGTAGCTGACCGAGACGGGCGTCAGCGCGGTGCGCGGGCTCACGCCGCCGACCGCGCGGGCGAGCGGCACCTGCCGGAACCGGTAGGCGGCCCGCAACTCCTCGCGTACGGAGTGGGCGAACTCGGCGAACCTCCCGCCCGGGGCGGGGACCGCCACCGGCAGCTCGTTCACGAACAGGCCGATGTGGCCCCGCGTCTCCTCGGTCCTGGTCGACAGGTCGACGGCCACCGCCGCGTCCTCGTTGCCGTACGCCGCGAGCAGGGTGTGCACGGCGGCGAGCACCAGCTCGAACCGGGTGACGCCCATCTTGTCCGCGGCGACGCCGAGATCGGCGGGAAGCGCGAAGTCGACGGCGTCGCCGGCCGCGGCGCGGGTCGAGACCCCGGACAGTCCGGGCAGCCGCAGGTCCTGCCGGTCCCGCCAGCGGTCGCGCCAGAACTCGGCGGCGTCGCCGAGCAGCTCGGCCACCCGGGCGTTCTCCCGCTCGACGGCCTCGCCGTACGCCAGGGGAAGGACCGGCGACGGCAGCCCGGCGTAGGCGTCGGCCAGGCCGCGCACCAGGATGTCCTTCGACATGCCGTCGAAGACGGCGTGGTGGGCGACGAAGACGAGCAGGTGCCGCTCCGGCGCGAGCCGGAACACCGTGAACCGGGCGGCCGGCCCGGTCCCCAGGTCAAGGGCGAGCGACGTCTCGCGGTCGACCAGCTCGCCGGGCTCACGCCCGGAGGCGTCCTCGGACCCGATCGGCGGCGGCACGGCGGCCGGCACCAGGCGCAGCACGCCGTCCCGCTCCTGCAGGGCCGCGGCCAGCTGGGGATGCGCGCGGACCACGTCGTGGCAGGCGGCCAGCAGCCGGTCCACGTCGAGGGGGCCGTCGAACCGGATGGCCAGCGGCATGTGGTACACCCGGCCCCCGCAGCCCATCCGCTCCGTTATCCACATGCCGTGCTGTGCGAGGGACGCCTGCTCCCCCTCGTCGATGAGCGTCGGTGACATCTCACTTGCCTTCCGTGCTGATCACGGAGTCGCCCAGCAGCGCGGGCAGCTCCTTCTTGATGACCTTGCCTGACTGGTTCCTGGGCAGGCTGTCGACCACGAGGACCCGTTCGGGCAGCTCGTGCCAGGCCAGCCGGTCCATCAGGAAGGCGCGCACCTCGCTTTCCGACAACCCGGGGCTTTCCGACAACCCGGGGCTTTCCGACGACGCGGGGCTTTCCGACAACCCGGGGCCCTCCGACGCCCCGGGCGACCTGGGCACGATCGCGGCGCCCAGCACGGAACCCAGCACCGGGTGCGGGAGCCCGAACACGGCCGCCTCCGCGACCCCCGGGTGCTCGTGAAGCGCGGCCTCCACCTGGAGCGTGGACACCTTGAACGCGCCGGTCTTGACCACGTCGCTCTCCCGGTCGACGAGGTAGAGGTAGCCGTCGGCGTCCACGTATCCGACGTCGCCCATGCGCACCCAGCCGTCGCGGAACGACCGGGCGCTGGCCTCGGCGTCGCCGTAGTAGGACCGGGTGGCGGTGGGCGACCGCATCCACACCTCGCCGGTCTCCCCGGGCGGAAGCGGGTCACCCTCCCCGTCGGTGATGCGCAGCGAGCCGCCGAACGCGGGCCGCCCCAGCGCGGCCGGCCGCGTCCGGTCGTAAATCATGATCGTTTGAGCGGGGGCGGCCTCGGTGGACGTGTAGTAGTTCGTCACGGTCGCGTTCGGGAAGGCCGTCGCCAGGCGTTCCGACAGGGCGGGCGGAAGCGCCGCCGCCGCCGACCCCAGCAGCACCACGCTGGACATGTCGTGCCGCTCGTGCAGCCCGGCGTTCAGCAGCTCGATCGCCATGGAGGGCACCAGGAACACGGTGCCGGGGCGGTAGGTCTCGATCAGCCGGGCGAACCGGCCGGGCGTGAACCTCGCCGGGGTCAGCACGGTCGGCCGGGCGTCCAGCGCGTTGATCAGCATGGTCTGGCCGGCGTTGGTGCCGATCGGGAAGGCGTGCAGCAGGTGCCGCGAGTGGGCGAACCTGCGGTGCTTGGGCTGCGTGACGCACCCGTAGGCCAGGTTGGCGTGGCTCGCGCCGACCCCCTTGGGCCGCCCGGTCGTGCCGGAGGTGTAGAGGATCTGCGCCAGGTCTCCGGGCCGCACCCGTGGTCCTTCCGGCGCCGCCCCGAAGCCGGCTTCCAGCTCCGCCGGGGTCGCGGTCCACGGCTCCACGGCCCCCTCCCCGGGCCCCGACACCGACCCCGGCCCCGCCGGCGCCGCGAGGTCCCGGCCGAGCAGCACCGCCGACGCCGCGCAGTGCTCGATCATGTAGCGCAGCTCGGCCGGCGCCAGCCGGTCCGACATCGGCACGGCCACCGCGCCCGCCTTGAGCACCCCGAAGAACGCCACGGCGAAGTCGATCCAGTCGCGGCTGCCGAAGTGCAGGGCCACCCGGTCGCCCGGGGCGACGCCCCGGTCCGCCAGCCCGGCGGCGAGCGCCGCCGACCTGCGGTCCCACTCGGCGAAGGTGAGCGTCCCCTGCCCCTCCACCATCATCGCGACGCCGTCGGGTTCCTGCCCTGCGCGCAGCCGCAGCAGCTCCGGCACGGTGAGCGCGGGCGTCCCCCGCGTCCTCGTCCCCGTCATGCGTGCTCCTTCTCGGGTTCGCGTGCCGTCCGTGTGTCCGCGGGTGTGTCCGCGGGTGTGTCCGCGGGTGCGTCCGTACGGTCGCCCGCGGCGTCCGCCGTACGGGCGGCCGCGATGCGTTCGGTCAGGGCCTGATAGCCGACGACGTCGTCCGGCAGGGCGTCGGGCACGTCGGCGTCGAACCTGCGCAGCACCCGGATCCGCAGCGCGACCAGCGCGATGACGGCGATCGCCACCCCGAAGCAGGCGTACATGAAGCCGATGCCGCGGCCGGGACCGGTGCCGAGCACCGCGCCCACCGTCCCGGCGAGCGGCCCGTCCGGGGCGAGCAGCGGCTCGAAGACCTGCGCGCCGTACGGCGCGACCAGGCCGAACCCGATCGGCAGGGTGGACCAGGCGATCAGCGTGTTCAGCGCGATGACCCGGCCGTGGAACCGCTGCGGCACCTTGACCTGGATGATCGTGGCGTAGACGCCGTTCAGCAGGGTGAGGCACAGCGACATGCCGAACGCGCCGACGGCGATCAGGAACAGGTCCGGGCTCAGCCCGGTCAGCAGGCAGAACACCGACAGGGCGAGCGTGGACAGCAGCACGCCGTACAACCGCCTGCGGCGCGGGCCGCCCCAGGCGGCCATGGCCAGGCCGCCGAGGAAGGCGCCGAGTCCGCCCGCGAACGACACCCGTCCGACCTCGGCCAGCGACGCGAACGACAGCACCAGCGGCGAGATCATCAGGAACAGCGGGGACAGGAAGACGTTCAGCACCGCGAAGTAGAACAGCATCGCGCGGAAGCCCCGGTGGCCCCAGGAATGGCGGATGCCGCCCATCATCTCGGCGAGCACGCCCTCCCGCCGCTTCCAGGCCATCGTCGCCGGGAAGCGGATCAGCGCGACGGTGAGCGTGGCGACGACGTAGCTGACCACGTCGATGACGAGGATGCCCTCCAGCCCGATCGCCGCGATCAGCCCGACCGCGATCAGCGGCACGATGAGCTGTGCGGTGCCGGTGGCCATCTGGACCACGCCGTTGGCGTGCCCGAGGAACCGTTTCGGCACGAGCTGCGGGATGGCCGAGCCGTACGCGAGCCGTTGGAAGGTGAGCGAGACGGACAGGCAGACCAGCAGCGGATAGATGTGCCAGACCTGCAGGTTGCCGGTCCAGAGCAGCAGCCCCAGCACGAGCTGGGTGCCGCCGGCGGCCGCGTCCCCGGCGATCATGACCTTGCGCCGGTCGAACCGGTCGACGATGGTGCCGGCCAGCGGGGCGACGAGCATGCCGGGCAGCAGGCCGAGCACGGAGAACAGCGCGAACCGGGCGAGCGACCCCGTCGTGAGGTAGATCCACAGCGGGATGGCGAACTCGGTCAGCGCGGAGCCGGTGATCGAGACGAGCTGGCCCGCCGCGACGACGAGGAAGCGCCGCATGCTGGGCGACGGGCCGACGCGCACCCGCGTGCCCGCCGCGCCGTCCGGCTCGTCCTGCTCCGCGCCCGCCCCGGCCTCGGCTTTTCCGGTCTCGGCCTCGGTTCCGGCCTCGGTTTCGGCCTCGGCGGACCGGCGCGAGACGCCCTGCAGCCACCAGGTGCTGCCGTCGTCCCGTTCCATCCCCTCGGTGCGCCCGGAGGCGAGGGCGGCATGGGTGCCGGTGACGATCTCGGCCAGCTCATCGCTGCGGTACCTCAGGAAGAAGTGCCCGGCCTCGTCGAGGACGACGCACGCCGTCTCGTCCGACAGGCAGTGCCACTCCTTGTAACGTTCCTGGTAGAACTCGGCCGCCGGGTCGCGTTCGCCGACCACGGCGATCACCGGAGCGTGCAGCGCCGGGCCGCCGCCCTCCTCGAAGATCCGCGTGAAGTACCGCTCGGCGGCGCGGGTGCCTTCGCGGCGGTTGTGCACGATCAGTTTGACCTGGTCCCGGCCGAGGTCCTCCACGTCGAGCCCGGCCGCGGTCAGGGCGTTGACCCGCTGCTGGTCGCTGGTCAGCTTCTCGAAGAAGGTGCCGAGCCAGTTCATGCCGCGGCCCGGCCGGGCGAAGGGGAACACGCCGCCGAGGTACAGCGCCTCCACGGTGCGGCCGTCCGCCTCCAGCCTCCGGGCCATCTCGGCGGACAGCATGACGCCGAGGCCGCAGTGGCCGTACAGCACGAGCGAGCCGCCGTTGCTGTCCATGATCTCGGAGATCTCGGCCACGCAGTCGAGCACGACCTCGTCGAACGGCCGCGCCTCCTCGCCCAGCTCGTGACCGGGCACGGCGACCGAGTAGAGCGCCCAGTCGTCCGGCAGCGCGTCCGCGAGCGGCTGGTAGACGACCGCGCTGCCCCCGCCGTACGGCACGCAGACCATGGTGGTGGCGGCGGCCCGGGCGGGGGTGAGCCGGTGCAGCAGGGATCGCGGCACGTCCCCCTCGGCCGTGAGCAGCCGGGCCAGCTCGCGGACGGTGCGGTGCTTGAACACATCGAGCACCGTGATCTGCCGGTCCGGATGCGCCTTGCGCAGCCGGGCGATGACCCGCATCGCCAGCAGCGAGTGGCCGCCCAGCGCGAAGAAGTCGTCGAGCGCCCCCACGCGCTCGACTTCCAGCACCTCCGCCCAGACGCGTGCCACGTCTTCCTCGGCGCCGGGCGCCGGGGCGACGTATTCGGCCGCCGCCACATCGGCCTCCGGCTCGGGCAGCCGCGAGCGGTCGACCTTGCCGTGCGACTTGAGCGGCAGCTCGTCCAGCCAGGCGTACCGCGAGGGGATCATGTACGCGGGCAGCCGGTCGGCCAGCCACGCGCGCACGGCCGCGGTGTCCGGTCGTGCGCCGTCCACGGCGTTTTCGGCGTTCCCGGCGGCGGGGGCGGGGACGAGGTAGGCGACGAGCTGCTCGCCGCGTGGCTCGACCACCGCCTGGGCGACCTCCGGATGGTCGGCCAGCACCGACTCGACCTCGCCGAGCTCGACCCGGTAGCCGCGGATCTTCACCTGCAGGTCGCGGCGGCCGAGGAATTCCAGGTCGCCCGAGCCGGACCACCGGCCGAGGTCCCCCGTGCGGTACATGCGCGACCCGGGCGGGCCGTACGGGTCGGGGAGGAACCGGTCGGCGGTCAGGCCGGGACGGTTCAGGTAGCCGCGGGCCAGCCGGTCGCCGCCGAGGTAGATCTCCCCCGGCACTCCGGCGGGAACCGGCCGCAGCCGCTCGTCCAGCACGTACGCCCGTGCCCCGGGCAGCGGCGAGCCGATCGGCAGGCTCACGCTCGCCTCGGCCGGGCCGTCGGGAGCGGGCAGCCGGGCGACGTCGTAGGTGGTCACGCCCACGGTGGCCTCGGTCGGCCCGTAGTGGTTGACGACCCGGCAGCGGCCCATCGCGGCGAGCTCGGCCGCCCAGCCGCGCGGGGCCGCCTCGCCGCCCAGCAGCAGCAGCTTCCTGGGCAGCAGGTCGTCCGGTCCTGCGTCGGCGAGCAGCGCGGCCAGATGCGACGGAGTGATCTTGAGGTAATCGATCCCGGTCCGCCGGAAGATCTCCGCCAGCTCGGGACCGGCGGTGCGCGAGGGCACCAGGTGCAGGGTGCCGCCGGTCATCAGGCACAGGTAGAAGACGGTGACGCCGAAGTCGAAGGCGAGGGACTGGAGCAGGGCGAACGACGAGCCGGGCTCCACGCCCAGCCGCTCGCGCACCCCGGCGAGGTAGACCATGACCTCGTGATGCTGCACCGCGACGCCCTTGGGCCGCCCGGTGGTGCCGGAGGTGTAGATCACGTACGCGAGGTCGCCCGGCGCCGTGGGTTCTCCGTCGGGCTCCCCACCGTGCTCTCCGCCGTGCTCCCCACCGCGCTCTCCGCCGTCGAGGTGCACGGCGGTGATCTCGTCCGGCAGCCGGTCGCGCAGGTCCGGGCTGGTCACGACGATCGTCGCCCCGGCGTCGGCCAGGACGTACTCGAGCCGGCCGCGCGGGTGCTCCGGGTCGAGCGGCAGGTAGGCCGCGCCCGCCTTGAGCACGCCGAGCACCGCGACCGCGAGCCCGGTGGACTGCTCCAGGCAGATCGCCACCCGGTCGTCGCGCCGCACGCCGAGCCCGCGCAGCCGCCGGGCGAGCCGGTCGGCCGCGGCGTCCAGCTCGGCGTACGTGAGAGCGTCGTCGCCGCAGACGACGGCGGTCGCGGACGGGGTGCGGGCCGCCTGCGCGGCGATCACCTCATGCGGCGCCGTCGCCCCGCCGAACGCGTCCGCCGGGGGTGCCTCGGCCTCGGGAGCCGCTCCGGCGAATCCGAGCACGCGATCGCGCTCCGCCGCCGGGATCAGCTCCAGGTCCGACACCCGCGCGTGGGGGTCGGCGACGATCGACCTGAGCAGGTTCTCGAAGCACTCCGCCAGGCGCGCGATCGTGGCCGGCCGGAACAGCTCGGTGCGGTAGGTGAAGTTGCCGCGCAGGCCGTCGCCCTGGTCCATCAGGTAGAGCGCGAGGTCGAACCGGCTGGCGGTCACCTCGAACGGGTACGCCGACATGGTCAGGCCCTGGGTGCGCAGCGGGGCCGACCGGTAGTTCTGCAGCGCGAACATCACCTGGAACACCGGCGACCTGCTCACGTCGCGCTCGACGCCGAGCTCGCCGACCAGCCGGTCGAAGGGCAGTTCCTGGTGCGTGTAGGCGTCCAGCGCCGTCTCGCGCACCCGGCCGAGCAGCTCGGTGAAGGCCGGGTCGCCGGACAGGTCGGCCCGCATCGGCAGCGAGTTGATGAAGAGCCCGACCACCCGCTCCAGCTCCGGCAGGTCGCGTCCCGACACGGGCGATCCCACCGCGAAGTCGTCCTGACCGGAGTAACGCGCGAGGAGCACCTGGAAGGCGGCGAGCAGCGTCATGTACAGCGTCGCGCCGTTCGCCCCGCCCAGCTCCGTGAGCGCGTCCACCAGCTCGCGGTCCAGCGCGAGCCCGTGGGCGGCGCCCGCCGAGCCCTGCTCCGGCGGGCGCGGCAGGTCGGTCGGCAGCTCCAGCGGCGCCAGCCCGGCCAGCCGCTCCCGCCAGTAACGGATGTCGTCCTCGTGGGTCCGTCCGCGCTCCCACAGGGCGTAGTCGCCGTACTGCACGGGCGGGGCGGCGAGACCGGCGTCGGTCCCGGTCCGGTACGCCTCGTGCAGGGCGAGCAGCTCCTCCATCACGATGTCGCAGGACCAGCCGTCGGTGACGGCGTGGTGCATGGTCAGGAGCAGCACGTGCTCGCGGGCGCCGAGCCGGACCAGGAGCAGCCGCAGCAGCGGGCCGGTCGCCAGGTCGAACGGCCGGCCCAGCTCCTCCTGGACGTCCTCCTGCACAGTGGCGGGGTCGTCGGACAGCCGCAGCTCGACCACGGGCTCGTCGTCCAGCACGATCTCCGGCGTCCCGTCGTCGGTGGTGACGAACCGGGTGCGCAGGCTCTCGTGGCGCCGGGCCACCTCGGTGAGGGCGCGCTCCAGGGCCGCGTCGTCGATCTCACCGCCGTCCATCCGGACGGCGAAGGCGACGGTGTAGGCGGTGGTGCCCGGGGCGTACTGCTCCAGGAACCACAGGCGCTCCTGCGCGTGCGAAAGCGGCGGGTGGGTGCCGACCGGCCGCGGCGGCACGGTTACCCTCGCGGCTTTCCCGGCCTTGAGCCGCTGCGCCAGCAGCGCCTGCTTGGCCGGTGAGAGGCCGGTCCGGGTCACGACGCCGGCACCTCGGTTGAAATTTGCATTAAGAACATGGCATTCCTCTGTGCGCTCTGCGCCCCGGTACGCCGGCGATGCGAAGACGCGGGCGACCAACGATCCGGCGGCGCTGGAATCACCGCCGGTGAGCTTCCTGCCTGGTGCCTGGCGCGGCGCGATCCACTGCCGCTCGCGCCGGTAACCCCCCATTTCGGACGCGTTGGTGGGAACGCTCCCACGGCAGTGGAGGCTAGGGATCGCGCCTTTCGTTCGTCAAGTGTCATGGAAGTTTCTGTCCGTTATTAGCCCCAAGGCGGGGAATGTGAAGATATTGCCGCAGATCACGGACAATGCGGTCACAATCTCCCAAATTCCTCGTATTGCCAAGGATGTTGACAGCGGTCCTTACCGCACCTACGCTCCGTGGGAGCGCTCCCAGAATGGGTGCTCCTGTCCCTGGCAGCGGGGCCCGGCGTCGAGCGCGCCCTCGACCAGAGACGCACCAGGAGCGGACCACCTGTGATCGTCACCGCTGCACCGTCCCGGAGCCCGCGGCATACCCTCAACGACGGGGATCTCCGCTCACTCCTCCTCATCCGGCACTTCGAACACACCCTGCTCCGCCTGTTCGAGCAGGGCGTGCTGAGCGGCACCACCCACACCTGCCTCGGGCAGGAGTACATCCCGGTCGCGCTGTCGGCCCTGCTCAGGGACGACGACTTCGTGTTCAGCAACCACCGGGGGCACGGCCACTTCCTCGCCCGCCATCCCGACCCGCACGGACTGCTCGCCGAGATCATGGGGCGGGAGGGCGCGCTGTGCGGGGGCGTCGGCGGCAGCCAGCACATCTACCACCGCCGTTTCCTGTCCACCGGGGTGCAGGGCGAGAGCCTGCCCGTGGCGACCGGGGTGGCCCTGAAACTGGCCGGCACGGGAGCGCTGGCCTGTGCGTACATCGGCGACGGCACCTGGGGCGAGGGCGCCGTCTACGAAGCGCTGAACATGGCGTCCCTCTGGCGGGTGCCGCTCCTGGTCGTGGTCGAGCACAACGGCATCGCCCAGTCGACCCCCACGTCCGCGCAGATGGCCGGCACGATCGCCGCCCGGGCGGCGGCCTTCGGCGTCCGCCACCACCACATCGCGTCCGCCGACCTCGGCGAGATCAGGGCGGCCCTCGCCCCGCTGGTCGACGCCGTACGGGCCGAGCCGTCCCCGCTGGTCGTCGAGTTCGCGACGCACCGCCTCGGACCGCACAGCAAGGGCGACGACACCCGCCCGCCGGAGGAGATCCGCCGGGTCCGGGAGTCCGACTGGTACGACCGGTACGCCGAGGCCGATCCCGAGCGGTTCGCCCGGATCGACCGGGAGCAGCGGGAGCTCGTCGAGCGGGTGGTCGCCGAGGTCTCCGCCCGCCCCCACACCCGGCCGGGGGTGCCGGCGTGACCAGGGTCTCCGAACACCTCAACCAGGCGCTGCACGATCTCATGGAGTCCGACCCCTCGGTCCACCTGCTCGGCGAGGACGTCAGCGACCCGTACGGCGGCGCGTTCAAGGTCACCCGGGGACTGTCCGGCCGGTTCGGCTCCCGGGTGAGGTCCACGCCGCTCAGCGAGGGCGCGATCGCCGGGGTCGGGGCCGGGCTGGCCCTGGCCGGCGACAAGGCCATCGTCGAGATCATGTTCTCCGACTTCGTGGCGCTGGCGTTCGACCAGATCACGAACTTCGCCGCCAAGTCCACCTCCATGTACGGCAGGCCCGTGCCGGTGCCGCTCGTGGTGCGCTGCCCCACGGGCGGCAACCGCGGCTACGGCCCGACCCACAGCCAGAACCCGCAGAAGCACTTCATCGGTGTGCCGGGGCTGTCCCTGTTCGAGATGACGCCGTTCCACGACGCGGGCGAGCTGTTCGCCCGGATGTTCGATCTGGCGCGGCCCTGCCTGTTCTTCGAGGACAAGGTCCTGTACACGCGGCAGATGCACGTCACGGACGACCTGTTCCGGTTCGAGCTGGTGGACGACGTGGCGCGGGTGTACCTCGACGGCGCGGGCCGGCCCGACTGCACGCTGGTCACCCATGGCGGGCTCGTCCACCGGACGCTCGACGCCATGAAGACGCTGCTGCTGGAGGACGACCTGGTCTGCGAGCTGCTGGTGCCCGCCCAGCTCTACCCCGTGCCCCATCTGCCGGGGCTGGAGGACGCGCCCCACGTCTGCGTCGTCGACGACGGGACAGCGGGCGGCACCTGGGCGGCCGAGGTGGCCACGGTGCTCTACCCGCGCCTGTGGGGCCGCCTGCGCCGCCCGATCACACTGGTCAACTCGGCGGACGGGGTGATCCCGGCCGCCCCCCATCTGGAACGCGAGGTGCTCGTGCAGGCCGACAGCATCCGGGCCGCGGTTAGGGAGGCGCTGTCGTGACCGACTTCCGGGTGCCCAAGCTCAACAACAACGACACGGCGTACGTCCTGGTCGAGTGGCTGGCCGAGGACGGGCAGGCGGTGCGGGACGGCGATCCGATCGTGCTGCTGGAGACGTCCAAGGCGACCGAGGAGGTCGAGGCTCCGGAGCCCGGCGTCCTGCGGCGGCTGCTCGCCGAGGGGGCCGAATGCGAGCCGGGGCAGGTGATCGCCCGCCTGCTCGGGTCCGCGGACGAGGCGGCCCAGGAGGCCGTGGACGAGCCAGCCGGGGAGGCCGCCGACGAGAACCCACAGAGGCCGGACGCCCCGGCGCCGACCGGCGACGGCTCCGGCGTCGTCGTCACGGGGCCCGCGCGCGAGCTGATCGAGGCGCACGGCATCGCCATGGAGCGGGTGTACGCCCTGGGCCGCAAGGTGATCAGGCGCACCGACGTCGAGGAACTGCTCGGCGGGGACACCGCGGGTGCGGACGGGAACGACCGGGTCGGCACGCCGAGCCCGGGGGTGGACGACGCCCCGGCCGGCGCGGGCGGGGACGACGACGCGCAGTGGATCACTCTGTCGCGGGCGCAGCAGCGGACGGCCGAGGTCGTCGAGCGGTCCCGGCGCGAGATCCCGGCGGCCTTCACGGCGATGACGGTCGACGTGACCGAGGTCCTGTCGCTCGCCCGCGACCTCACCCGCCGGCTGCGCGCCCTGGTCGGCGTGCCCGAGATGGTGGTGAAGGCGGCAGGCGGGCTGCTCGACCGCTTCCCGATGTTCTTCGCGGAGCCCGGCCCCGGCCCGCGGGCCAGACGGGCCGCCACCGCCGACGTGGGCGTGACCGTCGACGTGGGCCGGGGGCTGTTCATCCCGGTCGTCCGCGACGCGGGCAACCGGCCGCTCGCCGAGATCGCCGGCGACCTGGCCGTCTTCCGCAAGACGGCGCTCACCGGGTCGTTCCGGGAACGCGACCTCCGGGGTGGCGCCATCACGCTGACCCTGCACACCCACGACGGCATCGTGTTCGCCGTCCCGATCGTCTTCCCCGGCCAGACCTGCGCGCTGTCGCTGACCGCGCCGCGCTCGGAGGTCGTCCAAGACGGCTCGGGCTTCGCCGTACGCAAGACCGCCACAATAGGCCTCGCATACGACCACCGTTTCATCAACGGCCGCGATGCCGCGGAGTTCCTCGGCGAACTCCGCACGGCGCTGGAATCACCCGCGCGTTTCCTCACCGAGAATGGATGAAGCCATGAACTCACCCGCACGGTTTCCGGCCGACTTCGTCTGGGGCGCGTCCACCGCGGCGTACCAGATCGAGGGCGCGACCACGGAGGACGGCCGCGGGCCCTCGGTGTGGGACACGTTCTGCGCGGTTCCCGGAAACGTACGCGACGGCGACAGCGGGGAGCAGGCCGCCGACCACTACCACCGCTACAACGAGGACCTCGACCTCATCGCCGATCTCGGCCTGGGCAGCTACCGCTTCTCCATCGCCTGGCCGCGGATCCAGCCGACCGGCTCGGGCAAGCCCAATCAGAAGGGCCTCGACTTCTACCGCCGGCTCGTGGACGGCCTGGCGGAACGCGGCGTCCGGCCGATGGCCACGCTCTTCCACTGGGACCTGCCGCAGGAACTGCAGGACCGAGGGGGCTGGGAGAACCGGGACACGGCCGCGCGCTTCGCCGAGTACGCCGAGATCTGCTTCGACGCCCTGGAGATCAGGGACTGGCTGACGATCAACGAGCCCAAGACCGTGGTCGACTGCGGATACCGTTTCGGCAGCCACGCGCCGGGCTTCAAGGACGACGGGCGCGCGTTCGTGGCCTGCCACCACCTGCTGCTCGCCCACGGCCTCGCCTCCCGGGTGCTGCACGAGCGGCACCCCGGGCGCCGTATCGGGCCCGCGCTCAACCTGCACCCCACCTACCCGGCCGACGACACGCCGGAGGCGCGCGAGGCGGCCCACCACCAGGACGGGCTGGAGAACCGGCTCTACCTCGACCCCGTCTTCAAGGGCCGCTACCCCGAGGACACGCTGCGCTGGATCTCCGAGCGCGGCCCGATGGCCGACCACATCCTCGACGGGGACCTCGACGTCATCAGCGAGCCCGTCGACGTCCTCGGCGTGCAGTACTACACCCCGATCTTCGTGGACGGCAAGGGCGAGCGGGTCTTCCTGCACGAGCGGGCCCAGGCCGAATGGCTGGAGATCTACCCCGAGGGCCTCCACGACATCCTCGTCCGGGTGCAGCGGGACTACCCCGGCGTGCCGATCGCCATCACCGAGAACGGCCTGGCCACCGTGGACGAGCCCGACGCCGAGGGCCGCGTCCGCGACGAGCGCCGGACGGCGTACCTGCGCGACCACCTGAGCGCGATGCACCGCGCCATGGAGGCCGGCGCGCAGGTCGAGAGCTACCACGTGTGGTCGCTGCTCGACAACTTCGAGTGGGCCGAGGGGTACAGCCAGCGGTTCGGCATCGTGTACGTGGACTACACGACGCAGGAGCGCACCCCCAAGGACAGCGCGCTCTGGTACCGCGACGTCGTGAAGAGCGGCGAACTGCGCTGACACCCGCCCGGGCCCGCACCGCCGGGTGAGCGGGTCCGGTAGACAGGTCCGCTGAGCAGACCCGCTGAGCAGACCCGGTGCACTTCGTGCCGCCGTCCGGGGGCTTCTCCCGGCGGCGCGCACCGCAGCCCGCATCACGGCCGGGCCGGCGACCGGGCGTGCGGGAAAGCCGGCCGTCACGGTGTGGCGGCCGGTCTGCCGCCGTGCCCCGCACCCGCACCCTCACCCTCACCCTCCGCCGGCCACTCCCCCGGCACGCTCTGTGTCGGGCTGGGCGCATTCGCGCGTCCGGACTCATTTTGCGCGGCGGCGCGATGACGGCCGCCCGGAGCTGCTGAAACTTTCAGCGCGAATTGGTGGGCGGTCGCCCATGCACGTGCATGCGAGGACCACTCCGCGGCAAATCGGTGACTTTATATCGATCTACGCGATAATCCTGAGAATAAGTTGACGCGTCCGCCAAAAAGACTTAGCTTTACTCGCGGTGGGAGCGCTCCCACAATCCTCCCACCCCGCTTGGATCAAGGGCGATGAGCTGGGATAAAGTCCCTGCATACCGTCAGATGACCCGCTTCTTGACGTCGCGTCAGCGAGAGGACTCCCCCGTGCCCGATTACACGATTGCCGGCGGCGGATACCAGGCCACGATCAGCGAGCGGGGCGGCGCGCTCCGGGCGTTGCTCCACGAGGGCCGCGACCTGGTGACGAGCTGGCCGGAAGGCGGGCCGGTCCCCTACTACAGCGGCACCATCCTGGCGCCGTGGCCCAACCGCGTGGTCGGCGGCACGTACGTCTTCGAGGGGCAGCGCCACCACCTGCCGGTGAACGAGCCCGACCGCGGCCACGCCCTGCACGGCCTCGTCGCCGGCCTCGACTGGAAGTGCGCCGAGCTGCTGTCGGTCGAGGACCACCACGGCCACGTACGGCTGACGCACGTCGTGGAGCCCACCGAGGGCTACCCGTACAGGATCGCCCTGGAGGTGCGGCACTCGGTGTCCGAGGAGGGCCTGTCGACCACGCTGACCGCGCAGAACGTGGGCGAGACGGCGGCGCCGTACGGCTGCGGGCCGCACCCGTGGCTGCTGGCCGGGCCGGACGTCACCGCCTACGAGCTCGGCCTGCCGGCCGGGCGGGTGCTGCTCACCGACGACCTGCTCGCCCCCACCGACCTGGCGGAGGTCGCGGGAACGCCGTACGACTTCAGGACGCCGCGCGTGATCGGGGACACCGCCGTCGACCACGCCTTCACGGGCGTGACGGAGGGGCGCGTGCGCGTGCTCGGGCCCGAGGGCGGGGTGGAGCTCACCTGGGACCCGGCGGTGATGCCGTGGGTCCAGATCTGCACCGGCACGGGGCTCGGCCACCGGGGGCTGGCCGTGGAGCCGATGACCTGCCCGCCCGACGCCTTCAACTCGGGCACGGATCTGATCGTTTTGCAGCCGGGGGACAAGCACGAGGCCACGTGGACCATCGCGGTCACCACTCCGTCATTGGAAGGCTGAATGGACAGCAGGACGAAAAGGCGGTTGTCCCCCGCCCAGCTCGACGAGATCATCCGCGACGCGCTGGGCTGCGGGGTGACCTCGTCCGAGGAGCTCACCGACGGCTTCGCGAACGCCGTGTGGCGGCTCGGCCTCGACGACGGGCGTCAGGTGGTGCTCAAGCTCGGGCCGCCGCCCGACCTGCGGTTGCTGACCTACGAGCGGCACCTGCTGCGCACCGAGGCGATGGTCTACCACCTCGCCCAGCCCGTGGGGCTGCCGATGCCCGCCCTGCTCCGGGCGTCGTTCGACGACCCGGCGCTGGGCGGCGACTACCTCATCCTGTCCGCGCTCGACGGGGTGCCGTGGAACCGGACGACGCTCGGCCCCGCGGAGGAGGGCGCGCTGCGGTTCGAGCTGGGCCGCCACCTCGCCCGCCTGCACGCCATCCCGGGCACGGGCGTCTTCGGCTACCCCTACGCCGGGCTGACCGGCCGGACGTGGCGGGAGGCGTTCCTCGTCATGATCGGCGCGCTGCTCGACGACGCGGTCTACTACAACACCCCGCTCCCCGCGACGATCCTGGAGATCGTCGGGCTCGTCCACATGAACGCGCACGTCCTCGACCAGGTCACCACCCCGTCGCTGGTGCATTTCGACATGTGGCCGGGCAACGTGTTCCTGAACGGGGACAAGCGCGTCCAGGCGCTCATCGACCACGAGAGGGCGTTCTGGGGCGACCCGCTCGCCGACTTCGTCACCCCCACCATCTTCGGTGAGCTGCGCGAGGACGATCCGATGGTCGCGGGCTACCGGCAGGAGGGCGGCCCGCTGACGCTGGACCACGCCGCCCGCGTCCGGATCACCCTCTACCGGGCCTACCTCTACCTGATCATGCTGGTGGAGGACGGCCCGCGGCAGTATCCGGAGGAGTCCTACGCCCCCACCCGGGACATCACCACGCGGTCACTGGTCGCCTGCCTGGACATGCTGCGCGCGGGGTATCTGGAGGGCGGGCGGCGTCAGCCCGGCCCCCACGCCACCGTCTGAGCGTCCTGGACCGGCGAAGGGGCCTAAGCCTCCAGCGTGAGGGACTGCGAGCCGCACCCGTTTCCGGTGTGCGGCTCGGAGTCGCCGGTCGCGGCGAGGGCCGCCGGCGCTCCGACGGTCAGCGACGCCACGAGGGACAGGACCATCGCCCCGGCCGCGACGCGGGGCAGGTGACTGACACGAGCACTCACAGCGCACTCCCGAAGGCCGACTCCATTGATCACAAAATAGCGGTCCCGCACCCGCTCCGGTAGACCCACATCTGGCGGCCCGGCCACCCGCGTGAGATGATTTCAGCGGGTGATGAATTATGGAGACGACATGTGTGATCGCGGGCGGCGGGCCCGCGGGGGCCATGCTCGCGCTGCTCCTGGCCCGCGCGGGCGTCGACGTCACGTTGCTGGAGAAGCACGGGGACTTCCTGCGCGACTTCCGCGGTGACACCATCCATCCCTCGACCCTCCAGGTCCTGGACGAGCTCGGCCTGGCCGAGGCGTTCCACCGGCTGCCACATCGCAAGGCGTACGAGATGTCCATACGGACCGACGACGGCCAGGTGCCCGTCGCCGACCTGCGGCGCCTGCCGGGGAAGTACCGTTACATCGCCTTCGTCCCGCAGTGGGACTTCCTCGACCTCCTCACCCGCGAGGCGAGCGCGTATCCCAACTTCCACCTCCTGATGAACGCCAAGGTCGTCGATCTCGTACGGCGCGACGGCGCGGTCCGCGGGGTGCGCTACCGCGACGAGCGGGGCGAGGAGCACGAGATACGGGCCGTGCTCACGGTCGCCGCCGACGGCCGGCACTCGGACGTGCGGCGGGCCGCCGGCCTGGCGCCGAGACGGTTCGGCGCGCCGATGGACGTCGTCTGGTTCCGGCTGCCGCGGGCGGAGGGCGACCCCGAGCAGCCGTTCCTCCGGGCGTCGGCCGGACGGCTCATGGTCGCCATCAACAGGGAGACGTACTGGCAGCTCGCCTACGCCATCCCGAAGGGCGGCTTCGCCGCGCTGGAGGCGAAGGGCGTCGACGAGTTGCGCCGCGAGGTGGAGCGGCTGCTGCCCTTCGTCGGCGACAGGACGTCGGAGCTGCGCGGGTTCGACGAGACCGGCGTGCTCAGCGTCGAGTTGAACCGGCTCACGCGCTGGCACCTGCCCGGGCTGCTGCTGATCGGCGACGCGGCCCACGCGATGTCGCCGGTCTTCGGCGTCGGGATCAACCTCGCGGTGCAGGACGCGGTCGCGGCCGCCAACATCGTCGGGCCGGCCCTGCTGCGCGGCCGGGCCCCCGCCGCGCTGCTCGCCAGGGTGGAGCGCCGCAGGAAGCTGCCCACGGTCGTCGTGCAGACCGCGCAGCGGCTGGTGCAGGAACGCCTTATCCGGCCGGCACTCGCCGGTCCCGTGGCGTCGATCCCCGATCTCACCCGCGTGCCGGTGGTGCGCTCGCTGCTGCCCCGGTTCATCGGGCTCGGCGTGCTGCCCGAGCACGTACGTCTTCCGCTGCGAGAAAAAAGATCTCAGCAAATGGACAGGAAGGGGCCCACACAGGACGTGGTGCAATAACCTTGGTTCCCGTGAGCGCAACGAACCCCGACACCTGGCGTGCCCTGGACACCTGGCGCGACCTGTCTGCGGCCCAGCAGCCGGACTGGCCCGACCGCGGCGAGCTGGACAAGGTCGTCGCGGAGCTGGCGTCCCTGCCCCCGCTGGTGTTCGCCGGCGAGTGCGACCAGCTCAAGGACCGCATGGCCGCCGTGGCCCGCGGGGAGGCGTTCGTCCTGCAGGGCGGCGACTGCGCCGAGACCTTCGCGGGCGCGACGGCCGAGAACGTGCGCAACAAGCTCAAGACGCTGCTGCAGATGGCGATCGTGCTGACCTACGCCGGCCGCGTGCCGGTCGTGAAGATCGGCAGGCTCGCCGGGCAGTTCGCCAAGCCGCGGTCCAAGCCCACGGAGATCCGCGAGGGCGTCGAGCTTCCGGCCTACCGGGGCGACATGGTCAACGGCTTCGACTTCACGGCCGAGGCCCGCCGCCCCGACCCGAACCGGCTGCTGCGCGCCTACCACTCCTCCGCCGTCACGCTGAACCTCGCGCGGGCCTTCACCAAGGGCGGCTACGCCGACCTGCGCCAGGTCCACGCGTGGAACCAGGACTTCGTCGCGGAGTCCCCGGCGGGGCGGCGCTACGAGCAGCTCGCGCGGGAGATCGACCAGGCGCTGGCGTTCATGCGGGCCTGCGGGGCCGACCCCGAGGAGTTCCACACCGTGGAGTTCTACTCCTCCCACGAGGCCCTGATCCTCGACTACGACCGCGCGCTCACCCGGATCGACTCGCGCACCGGCCAGCCGTACGACGTGTCGGGGCACATGGTGTGGATCGGCGAGCGCACGCGGCAGCTCGACGGGGCGCACGTCGAGTTCTTCAGCCGCATCCGCAACCCGATCGGCGTGAAGCTCGGCCCGACGACCACGCCGGAAGAGGCCATCGCGCTGATCGACAAGCTCAACCCGGACAACGAGCCCGGGCGGCTCACCTTCATCGCCCGGATGGGCGCCGGCAAGGTCCGCGACGCGCTGCCGACGCTGGTGGAGAAGGTCAACGCGAGCGGCGCCACCGTGGCCTGGGTGTGCGACCCGATGCACGGCAACACCTTCGAGGCGCCGAGCGGGCACAAGACCCGCCGCCTCGACGACGTGCTGGACGAGGTCGCCGGCTTCTTCGAGGTGCACCACGCGCTCGGCACCCACCCTGGCGGCATCCACATCGAGTTCACCGGCGACGACGTGACCGAGTGCGTGGGCGGCGGGCACGCGATCGTGGAGGAGGACCTGGCGCTGCGGTACGAGACCGCCTGCGACCCGCGACTCAACCGCGGCCAGTCGCTCGACCTCGCCTTCCGCGTCGCGGAGCTGTACCGGTCGAGCTGACCGTCACCGCCTGACTGTGTCGCCTGATTGGGCCATCTGAATCCGCCGTCGCCCTCCGATCACTCGGACGGGGTGACGGCGGTTTCCGTTTCCGGGCGCGGCCCCGGCGACCTCAGCTGTTCTTGGCCTCCGCCTCGATCTGGGCGCGGATGGCGTCCATGTCGAGCCCGCGCAACTGCCTGATCAGGTCCTCCAGCGCCGGCGCGGGAAGGGCGCCCGGCTGGGCGAACACCACAATGCCGTCGCGGATCGCCATGATCGTCGGAATCGCGGTGATCTCGAAGCCCTCCGACAGGGCGGGCTGCGCCTCGGTGTCGACCTTGCCGAAGGTGATGTCCGCGTGCTCCTCGGACGCCTTCTCGAAGATCGGGGCGAAGGAGCGGCAGGGGCCGCACCAGGAGGCCCAGAAATCGAGCAGTACGATGCCGTTGTCGGCGATGTCGTTGAAGTTCTTCTCGGTTACCTCGATGGTCGCCATGGGCGACTCCTTTCGCTCGGTCTTCAGCGGGCATAACCAGCCGGACAATCCCAGCATTCCATTTCGTGATGAGCCTCGTGTGATTGGGCAGGAGACCGTCTTGACGTAGAAGGAGCGGCGGGATGACGACTCATGCCGTACGGCCAACCGACCTGAAGGCCCCGAAGGGCCCGGGCGCCCTGATCGCCTCATGGCTGTCGAGCACGGACCACAAGGTGATCGGCAACCTCTACTTCGTCGCCACGTTCTTCTTCTTCCTGGTCGGCGGCCTGCAGGCGATGGTCATCCGGGCGGAGCTCTTCGAGCCCGGCATGCAGTTCGTCACGTTGCAGCAGTACAACCAGCTGTTCACGATGCACGGCACCATCATGCTGCTGTTCTTCGCGACGCCGTTGTTCGCCGGGTTCGCCAACGCGATCATGCCGCTGCAGATCGGCGCTCCGGACGTGGCGTTCCCGAGGATGAACATGGCGAGCTACTGGCTGTTCCTCTTCGGCGGCCTGATGGTCCTCGGGTCGTACTTCGCGGGCGGGGCGCCGACGTTCGGCTGGACGGCCTACACTCCGCTGGCGCGCGCGGATTTCACCCCGCAGCTCGGCGGGGACCTGTGGGTGATGGGCCTGGCGCTGTCCGGCGTCGGGACGATCCTCGGCTCGGTCAACTTCATCACGACGATCATGTGCATGCGCGCCCCGGGCATGACGATGTTCCGGATGCCGATCTTCACGTGGAACGTGTTCTTCACCTCGATCCTCGTGCTGCTGGCCTTCCCGGTGCTCGCCGCCGCGCTGCTGGCGCTGGAACTCGACCGGAAGGTCGGCACGCACATCTACGACCCGCAGACCGGCGGCCCGCTTCTGTGGCAGCACCTGTTCTGGTTCTTCGGCCATCCGGAGGTCTACATCATCGCGCTGCCGTTCTTCGGCATCGTCACCGAGGTGATCCCGGTCTTCAGCCGCAAGCCGCTGTTCGGGTACGTCGGGATGGTCGGCGCGACGATCGCGATCACCGCGCTGTCGGTCACCGTGTGGGCGCACCACATGTTCGCCACCGGGAACGTGCTGCTGCCGTTCTTCTCGCTGATGACGTTCCTGATCGCCGTGCCCACGGGGGTGAAGTTCTTCAACTGGACCGGCACGATGTGGCGGGGCCATCTCACCTTCGAGACGCCGATGCTGTGGGCCGTGGGCTTCCTCGTGACGTTCCTGCTCGGTGGTCTGACCGGGGTGATCCTGGCGTCGCCGCCGCTGGACTTCCACGTGACCGACACCTACTTCGTGGTCGCCCACTTCCACTACGTGGTGTTCGGCACGGTGGTCTTCGCGATGTTCTCCGGCTTCTACTTCTGGTGGCCGAAGCTGACCGGGCGGATGCTGAACGAGCCGCTCGGGAAGATCCACTTCTGGATGCTGTTCATCGGGTTCCACATGACGTTCCTCATCCAGCACTGGCTCGGCGCGCAGGGCATGCCACGGCGCTACGGCGACTACTCGGCCAGTGACGGCTTCACGTGGATGCACCAGGTGTCGAGCATCGGCGCGTTCCTGCTCGGGCTGTCCACCCTGCCGTTCCTCTACAACGTCTGGTGGGCCGCGCGGCACGGGGAGAAGGTGACGGTGAACGACCCGTGGGGGCACTCCAACTCGCTGGAGTGGACGACGTCCTGCCCGCCGCCGCGCCACAACTTCGTGTCGATCCCGCCGATCCGCTCCGAGCGGCCCGCCTTCGACCTGCGCTATCCGCGGCTCGGCGGCAAGCCGGGCGAGCCGCCGGAGACCAAGCGGGACATCTTCGATCCCGACGCGAAATAGGGACGCGAGACGGAAAGGGGCCCCCGTCGCCGGGGGCCCCTTCGCGTGCGGGTCGTCAGCCCTTGCCGCCGGGCAGGTTCAGCCCGATCAGCAGCGGGTCGTGGTCGGAGGAGCGGAACGCGTCGGGCCGGTACAGGCTCGGCGGGTTGTACTCCAGGTTGTAGTCGAGGATGCGCGACTCGTCGGCGTTGACGTGCCAGATGGTCGCCCCGGTCACCCGCTTGACGAGCTGCTTGCCGGCCATCGCGTGGTCGAGCTCGCCCGACAGCCCGTTGAACAGGTAGCTGTAGCGCTGGGCCGCGGGGACGAACCGCTTGGACAGGCTGGTCAGCCCGCCCTTCTCCAGGGTGTCGATCGGGTCCTCCTCGCCGTACGCGTTGAGGTCGCCGATCACCAGCGGGTTCGGCAGGTCCATCGAGTCGATGAGGCCGAGCACGGCCTTGGCCTGCCGCACGCGCTCGGCGTTGTAGCAGCTCTGCCCGTCGCCCTGGTCGGTGTCGCCGCCGGTGGCCTCCTCGTCACAGCCCTTGGACTTGAAGTGGTTGACGAGCAGCGTGAACGGCTGCCCGCCGCCCACCCGGCGGAAGGTCTGGATCAGCGGCGGCCGCCGGAAGACGGGGTCGGTGGACGACCGCGTCTCCCCGACGGGCGTCAGCTTCGCCGGCTTGTAGATCGCGGCGACGTGGATGAGGTCGGTGCCCGGGTAGGGGTGGGTCAGGGCGGCGTACGTTCCCGCGCCCACCTCGGCGTTCAGGGCGTCGACCAGCGCGTTCAGAGCGGTCTGACCGTTGTTCTCGACCTCCATGAGCCCGACGACGTCGGCGTTGAGGCCCTTGAGCGTAGCGACGATCTTCTTGAGCTGCCGCTGCTGCTCCTCCGCGGTGTCGGCGCCGCGCGAGTCGAGCGTCGTGAACCAGTTGAGCGTGTTGAGGCTCGCCACCCGGACGTTCCCGCCGACCGGCAGAGGCGCCGGCAGCCTGGGGTTGGTCCGCAGGAAGGTGATCTGCTTGGTCGGCTCCAGCCGGTAGGCCCCGAAGCCGTAGGTCAGCACTCCGGTGATCCCGACCGCGGTGTCGCCCAGCCGGACGACCTCCGGCGTCGTGTACGGGATGGTGGCCGGGTTCTCGGTGTTCGAGCCGTCGTCGATCAGCAGCGACCTGCGGGCGTCCAGCGCGGCGTTCACGCCGTCCCGGTCGGTCGGCTGGAAGAGCCTGCCGCCGGCGGCGACCGTCACCTCGCCGAACCGGCCGAGGTTGTAGTGGTCGGTCACGGTCAGCGGCTCGGGGAAGGTCACGAGCATGTTCTCGTACGGCTCGAAGGTCGCACCGTCGGCCCGCGGCAGGTCGTAGACCTTCGGCGTGATCGTCCCGGTGCCGCACACGTCCACCGCCGTGACCGGGGACAGCTCGGTGAGCCCGTTGAACTCGGTGACCCGGCCGGTGACGAGCACCCGGTCACCCACCTTGACGTCCTTGAACGACGCCCGGGCGAACGCGAACAGGCCGTCGGAGGTGGCCGGGTCGGCGTCCGGCGTCGGGTCCTGGAAGTAGAACCCGCTCTGCTGGCTGGTCTCCTGGAAGTCGCCGGTCACGATTCCCTCGACCCGGACGGTCTGCCCCACGAGCGGGGAGGCGGCGCCGCTGCCCTGGACCTCGGCGATCTGCCGGTTCGCCGGCACGTCGCACGGGTCCGTGCTGGGCGTGGGCGACGGCGTCGGCGAGGCGGAGGGCGACACCGAGGGGGAGGCGGACGGCGAGGCGCTCGGCGAGGCGGACGGCGACGGGGAGGCGGCGCCGCAGGGAGCCGGGGGCGTCGCCGTGTTGCGCGGCGACGGCGTGCCCGCGGCGAAGTCGGCGGCGTTGTCGTCGGTGTCCGCGCAGCCGCCGCCGGCGCGCACCGCGGCGGTGGTGTTGCTCAGGCCCGGGGCCGCCGCCGAGCCCTCGAAGTAGTTGGCCGTGCCGTACCCGACGAGGTCGGCGATCTGCGCGGTCTGCTCGGGAGTGCAGGGCGAGGAGCCGCCGTTGCAGGCCAGGCCCGTGGTCGAGCGGACCAGGGCGACCTTGCCGGCCGTGGCGCTCAGGCTGAGATTGCCGACGGTGTCGGCGGACGGCAGCGTACCGCTCGGCGTCGATCCGGCGGAAAGCTGGACGAGGTGATACTGACCGGGGGTGAGCGAGCCCGACAGGTCCTGCTTCTGGGAGCCGAACTGGCCGGTCCCGGTGGCACTCGTGTACTGGAGGGACCAGCCGTCCAGCGAGATCGTGGCGGTGCCGCGGTTGAACAGTTCGACGTAGTCGTTGGTGTAGGGGGCGCCGGAGTTGCCGCCGCCTCCGTACACCTGGCTGATCACCACGGCGCCCGGCTCGGCCGAGGCGGGCGCCGGCGACGCGACCGTGACGCCGGCGGTCAGGAGACCGGCGGCCGCGAGCGCGGCGACCGCGCGAGCGCCGCGTCTCGCGCCCCGTCTCATGTCGCGGCCACCGGGGTGGTCATCGGGAAAGGCCCGGGATAGAGCACGCATGTCCCGGACTTTAGGGGTAGACCACCGCGACACCAGGACCAATAAGTGTCTTTAACACAAACTTGTATGAATTTGCCGATTGCCTGACGCCGCAAACGTACGCCTGCTGCCCTTGCGCGTCGCGGTTCGGGATGGATCGGTCTTATCCGGATCGGTCTTATCCGGATGGGTCCCCCGGTCAGCAGTGGACGACGACCACCGGACAGGTGACCGCGTCGATCAGCGGCCGGGTGACCGACCCGAGCCTGCCGAGCACCCCCCGGGCGCGGGTCGCGCCGACGACCAGCATGGTCGCGCCGGGTGAGGCGTCGGCCAGCACGTCGAGCACGGGCCCATCGACGGGCTGGAGCAGGGTGTGCACGTCCGGGTACCGCGCGCGCCAGGGCTTCACGGTGGATTCCAGCGCCTCGACGGCCTCCCTGCCGGGGACGTCCGACATCACCATGGGCGCCATGCCCGCGCTCCAGGCGGCGGCCGGGTAGCGCCAGGCGTGCACCGCGATCAGCGGCAACCCGCGCAGGGCGGCCTCGCGGTAGGCGAAGGCGAGGACGTGGTCGTCGCCGCCGCCGACGCCCACGACGACGGGGCCGGGGTGCCTGCGATGCGGCAGCGATCCCGTGCCGCGGACCACGATCACCGGGCAGAGGGCGTGCGTCGCGACGTGCCCCGCGACCGAGCCCATCACGCGGCGGGCCGCGCCGCTCAGGCCGCGCGATCCCACGACGACGAGGTCGGCCGCCTCCGACAGCGCGACGAGCCGGTCGGAGGCCGGCCCCTCGAACAGGTCCTCCCGCACGCGGACACCGCTCGTGCACTGCCGGGCGCACTCGGCGCCGTGCCACAGCACGTGCTCGGCCGCGTGGTGCAGCGACTTGCGCGACTCCTCGTCGCCGGCGCCGTAGGGCGACTGCCAGGCGTGGCAGACGGTGATGGGCGAGTCCCGGAACTCGGCCTCGTCCATCGCCCAGTCGAGCGCCTGCATGGCGAAATCGGAGCCGTCGTACCCGACGACGATGCCAGGGCCGCCGGCCGGGCTGTTCGGGTCCATGCCCTCATGCTCCGCCGGGGCCGTACGGTTCGGCAGGGCGGAAAGTCCCGAGACCGGGAGGACATCCGGCCCCTGGCGGATTCAGAACCGGCTGCCGGCGAGCACCCCGGGACGGCGGTCGTGCTCCATGCCCGGCAGCACGACGACGACCGGGCACCTGGCCCGCAGCAGACAGGCGGAGACCACCGGGTTGAGCACGGGGTAGGGCTCGGACTCGGCCTCGTGAGCGCCCAGCACCAGCAGGTCCGCGCCCTCGGTCGCGCGCAGCAGGACCTGGGCCGGCGGACCCTCGACGACGACCGGCTCGACGTGACGCTCGCCGAGTTCGGCGACGGCCTGGGCGGCGACGTCGAGAGCGGTCTTGTGCTCGTCCTCCCGTGAGGTGCGGCTCGCGATCGGCGCGTAGTGGGCGTGCAGCCCGCCCGTCCACTCCCAGGCGTACACCGCCTCGACCCGCGCGCCGCGCAGCGAACCCTCGGCGGCGGCCCACCGCAGTGCGGCCTGCGACGCCATCGACCCGTTGATGCCCACCACGATCTTCGGCTGGTTCACGTTCCGCCTCGCTCTCCGCTCTCAGTCTCGCCGACCAGGGTTAACAGGGTGTTGCCGCGGCGAAACGGTCAGAAGACACCGCCCATGAGCATCCCTGTACCCAGAAAGACCGGCCGTCCCTCCCGTCGCAAAAGGGACAGGGCCATGTTTTGGGGGCCGGGCCTCCCTGAGGACAGGGTATCTGCGAACCGGAGCGGTCCCGCTCCCCCGCTTTGCCGATCCGGAGGCGCCCGCTGACTGTCTCGTTGCCCGCTTCACAGCCTCAAGAACACCGCACGACGGCCCGCGGCGACAGTGCCGTACGGCTCGGGCCACCGGGACCTTCGGCACCGCATCCCCGCGGGCCCTTCAGTCCGATCCCTCGGCCCCAGGTCAGGGATCACCCTGATGCGCCCCGGGCGTCCCGGCCCTACGCTTGCGGCAGACCGGGGAGGGACGATGGGGAACGCGGGTCCGATCGACGAGTACGTCGTGTCAATGCGCCATGCGCTGCGGGGCCCGGGCGGCGCCAGGCGCGACCTGCTGGCCGAGGCGCGCGACAGCCTGCTGGACGCCGCCGAGGCGTACGAGTGCGAGGGTCTCCCCCGGGCCGAGGCCGAGCGGCTGGCGGTCGCCGACTTCGGGACCGTGCCCGAGGTCGCGCCGGGCTTCCAGGAGGAACTGGCGGTGAGCCAGGGCCGCCGCACGGCCGCGCTGCTGTTCCTCAGCGTGCCGCTCACCGCCCTTTCGTGGAGCGTGATCTGGCGGGTCTTCCCCGGGACGCCGTCCATGGCGGTGGCCAAGCCGGAGTGGTACGGCCTGCTCTCCAGGACCGTCGACGGGATCCAGCTCGCGACGGGGGTGGCGGGCGGCCTCGCGCTGCTCGCGCTCGGCCGCGGGCTGCGGCGGATGCGCCGGCCCGCGCTGGTCACCCGGTGGCTCGGCCTGCTGGTGTGGCTGCAGATGCCGATCATGGCGGTGATGTGCGTGGGCCTCACGGTGGGCGCGCAGGGCCCGGCCGGCTTCTCCGGCTACATCCCCGGGCTGGTGGTCTCGTCGATCACCTATGCCCTGGCCGCGTGGTGGCTCCACAGCGCGGCCCACTGCCTGCTCTACACCCTCGGGGCCCCCGCGCTCAGCGCAGTGGATCGAGAACGCTCCCTATCGCGGTCGTGAACGACCGCCAGGCCGATCGCTCCCCCGCCAGCGCCTTGCGCCCGGTGTCGGTGAGGCGGTAGGTCCGCCGTCTGCGCCCCCCGTCGGAGGCCCACTCGCCGGCGAGCAGCCCGGCCCGCTCCAGCCTGCGCAGTGCGGGGTAGACCGTGCCCGTCGGCACGTCGAGCTCGCCGCCGCTGCGCTCGCGCAGCGCCTCGATGATCGCGTAGCCGTGCAGCGGCTCGCGCTCCAGCACGGAGAGCAGCAGGGCGTCCATATGGCCCCGGAGCGCGTCGGCGTTCACGCCCGCAGCCTATCCCGGTTCTTCACGCGTCCAGTCTATATGTAGGCTGTCTACATGTAGGCAGTCTACGCATCAGACGCCAAGGAGAGACCTCATGGACGTCGTCGGCCTCGCCCGGCTGCAGTTCGCCGTGACCGGGAGCCTCCACTTCCTGTTCGTCGTGCTCACGCTCGGACTGGCCCCGCTGGTGGCGATCATGCACACCCGGTACGCCATCGGCGGGAATCCCCTGTACGAGCGGATGACCCGCTTCTGGGGACAGATCTACGTGATCAACTATGCGCTCGGCATCGTCACCGGGCTCGTGATGGAGTTCCAGTTCGGGCTGAGCTGGAGCGGACTTTCGCACTACGCGGGCGACGTGTTCGGCGCGCCGCTGGCCATGGAGACGCTGCTGGCCTTCTTCCTGGAGTCCACGTTCCTGGGCCTGTGGATCTTCGGCTGGCACCGGCTGCCGCGCGGGCTCCACGTGGCCTGCATCTGGCTGGTGACGCTGACGGCGTACGCCTCGGCGCTGTTCATCATGGTCGCCAACTCCTTCCTGCAGAACCCGGCGGGCTCCGCCGAGGAGGGCGGGCGGCTCGTGTTGCGCGACTTCGGCGCGCTGTTCACCAACCCGACCCTCGTCTTCGCGCTCCCCCACGTGCTGAGCGCCGGGCTGTGGACCGGCGGGTTCGTCGTGATGGGCGCCAGCGCCTACCACCTGTTCCGGCGCACCCCGGAGCGGGAGTTCTTCACCCGCTCCCTGCGCATCGGCGTGTTGGCCGCCCTCATCGGGTCGCTGCTCACGGTCGGGTTCGGCTACGCCCAGTTCGGGCCGGTCAGCGACGTCCAGCCGGACAAGTTCCACGGGACGGCCCCCGGCATCGCACTCGGACTGATGATCTTTATCGGGCAGCTCGTCCAGTTCGCGGTGATGTTCGTGCTGGCGCCCCTGCTCATCCGCGACCTGCTGGCCCGCTGGCGCTGGCTGCACCCGCTCCTCATGCTCATGACCCCGTTGCCGTTCGTCGCGGCGATCGCCGGCTGGATCGTCCGCGAGATGGGCCGCCAGCCATGGCTGGTGTACGGCAAGCTCTCCGTGGCCGACGCCCTCACCCCCGGGCTGACCCGGGCGGACATCACCGCCTCCTTCGCGGGTTTCGCGGGCGTGCTCGGGCTGCTCGCCCTCGTCGACTACGTCCTCATCGCCCGTGCCGTACGGCGCGGCCCGGGACAGGTCGCGCTCGGCGCCGCGGACCTTCCCGCCACCGCCGAGCCCGTCCCCGCCCACTCTCTGTAGAGGACGCGCCCCAATGGACATCTTCTGGCTCCTGACGTTCACCGTCCTGCTGGCCGGCTACTTCGCCCTGGAGGGCTTCGACATCGGGCTCGGCGTGCTGCTGCCCGTGCTGGGCCGCTCCCCCGCCGCCCGGGACCGCCTCGTCGGCGCGATGGCGCCGTTCGTGCTCGCCAACGAGGTGTGGCTGGTCGCGCTCGCCGGCGTGCTGTTCGGCGCGTTCCCCGTGCTGGAGGGCGAGACGCTGAGCCGCCTGTATCCCCTCGTCGTCGTCCTGCTGCTGGCGTGGATCGTGCGCGACGCGGGGCTGTGGTTCCGCCGCAGGGCCGACGGCGCCGCCTGGCGGCTGGTGTGGGACGGCGCCCTGTGGGCCGGTTCTGCGGGGCTGGCGCTCGCCTGGGGCGCGATCCTGGTGGCCGTCGTGCGCGGCCTGCCCGCCTCGCCCCTCGACGCGCCGGGCATCGCGGGAGGTGTGGCACTGCTCGCGCTGCTCGGCTGGCACGGCCGCACCTTCGCGGCCTGGCGTCTGCAGGACGGCCCGCGCGCCGGCGGGCGGGCGCTGCTGCTGTCGGCCTGCGCCGCCGCCGCGCCCGCGGTCCTCGTCATGGCGGCCGCGGCCGCCCACATGCTCGGCAACGCCGCCCCGGATCAGACACTGACTGTGCTCAGTGTCATGGTGGTCCCGGTCGCCCCGATCCTCGTGGGCGCGCAAGTATGGGTGTGGCGCACCTTCTCGAGGGGCGCGCTGCCGACGTTCTTCTGATTGGGGACCGTTGCACAAGGATCTCCTCCGGCTGGCCCGTGCGGAGCGGGGCGTCCGCATCCATCTCGCCTGCTGCCTCGCGGCGGCGACGGTGGCCGGGCTGCTCGTGCTCGTGCAGGCGGAGCTGCTGGCCGGGGTGCTCTCCGGCCGGTTCGCGGTCGCCATGTTGTTCCCCCTGGCGCTCGTCGTCGCCTCGCGCGGGCTGCTCGGATGGGCGCAGGGCGTGCTCGCGGGCCGCGCGGCCACCGCGCTGAAGTCGGCCCTGCGGCGGCTGCTCCTCGGCCGGGTGGAGAATCTCGGGCCGGCGTACCGGTCGGGTGAGGTGGTGACGCTCGCCGGCCGGGGTCTGGACGCGCTCGACCCCTACCTGACGGGTTACCTGCCGGCGGTCGCCGTGGCCGGGATCGTGCCGCTCGCGGTCGTGGTCCGGCTCTTCGTGGCCGACCTGGCCACCGCCGTGATCGTGGTGCTCACGCTGCCGCTGATCCCGATCTTCGGGGCACTGGTCGGGTGGACCACCAAGACCGTGACCGAACGGCAGTGGCGCGCGCTGGCCCGCCTCGGCGGCCACTTCCTCGACGTCGTGCGCGGCCTGCCCACGCTGCGGGCCTTCGGCCGGGCCCGCTACCAGGCGTCGGTGATCCGCGAGGTGGCCGAGGCCCACCGCGCCGCGACGATGCGCACGCTGCGGGTGGCGTTCCTGTCGTCGCTGGTGCTCGAACTCGTGGCATCGCTGTCGCTGGCGCTGGTGGCGGTGCCCGTGGGGCTGCGGCTGCTGTCGGGCTCGCTCGACCTGCGTACGGCGCTGCTCGTGCTGCTGCTGGCCCCGGAGGCGTACCTGCCGCTGCGCGCGATGGGCACGCGCTTCCACGCCGCGATGGAAGGCGTCGCCGCCGCCGACGAGGCGTTCGCGGTCGTCAATCCGCCGCAGAAGGCCGGGCAGGAGAGCACGCGGGAGACGGGGAAGGCGAGGAGCGAGGGGCGTGCCGCGCCGATCGGCGGGCCGGCGCCGCCGGAGATCCGGCTGGAGGACGTCACCGTGCGCTACCCGGGCCGCGAGGAGACCGCGCTCGACCGCGTCTCTCTGGTCATCGAGCCGGGCGAGCGGGTGGCGATCGTGGGCCCGAGCGGCGCGGGGAAGAGCACGCTGCTGCACCTGCTGCTCGGGTTCGTGACCCCGTCCGAGGGGCGGGTGCTGGCGGACGGCACGGATCTGGCCGACCTCGACCTCGACCTCGACGAGTGGCGGCGGCGGCTCGCCTTTGTGCCGCAGCGCCCGCACCTGTTCGCGACGTCGGTGGCCGACAACATCGCGCTCGGCTGCGCCGCCGGACCCGACGAGATCAGGGCCGCCGCCGAGGCGGCGCAGGTGGCCGAGTTCGCCGGGGCCCTGCCGCAGGGGTACGACACCCAGCTCGGCGAGCGCGGCGCGAACCTGTCGGCGGGCCAGCGTCAGCGGGTCGCCCTGGCCAGGGCCTTCTGCCGCCCCGCCGCCCAGGTGCTGCTGCTCGACGAGCCCACGGCGCGGCTCGACGGCAGGAGCGAGGCGGCGATCGTGGCGGCCACGCGCAGGCTCGCCGAGGGGCGCACCGCGATCATCGTCGCGCACCGCCCGGCGATGATCGACCTGGCCGACCGGGTCGTCCGCCTCGACGGCGGCGCCCTCGTCCCCCCGGTGCCGGTTCAGGGCGGGGAGGCCCGATGAACCGCGCGGAGACGACCACGGTGGCCTCACCGCTGTCGGTGGTCACCGGCACCGGCATGGGCCGGCGGCTCGTGCTCGCCGCGCTCGCCGGGGCGGCGGCCGACCTCGCGGGGGTCGCGCTCATCGCGTCGGCCGCGTGGCTGATCACGCGGGCCGCCGAGCAGCCGCCCCTGGCGGCGCTGTCGGTCGCGATCGTCGCCGTGCGGGCGTTCGCCACCACCCGCGGCGTGTTCCGGTACGGCGAGCGCCTGGCCGGGCACGACGTCGCGCTGCGCGCCCAGGCGGGCACCCGCGAGCGTCTCTACCGGGCGCTGATCCCGGCCGGGCCGCTGCCGCAGCGCGGGGCCGACCTGCTCAGCCGCATGGTGGACGACACCGACGCCGCGCAGGACCTGCTCGTCCGCTGCCTGCTGCCGGCCGCCGCCGCGCTGATCACCGGCGGCGCCGCCGTCGTCATCGCGGGCTTCCTGCTGCCCGCCGCCGCGTTCGTGCTCGCCGCCGGCCTGCTCGTCGCCGGGGTGCTGCTGCCCGCGGGCACGGCCGCCGCCGCGCGGCGCTGGTCGGCGCGGATCGCCCCGGCCCGCGCCGACCTGGCCGCCCGGGTGGCCGACCTGGTCCACGGCGCGGCCGACCTCGCGGCGTACGGCGCGCGTGACCGGGCGCTGTCGGCGGCGATGGACGCCGACGGGCGGCTGTCCCGGCTGGAGCGGGGGCAGGCCCGGATCAACGCCGTCGCGCTCGGCGTCGGCATGCTGACGCAGGGGCTGACCGTCGTCGCCGTGGTCCTGGCGGCCCAGGCCGCCGGTCTCGGCCGGGTCGCGACCGCCGTGGCCGCCCTGACCTCGCTGGTCGCCTTCGAGCCCGCGCTGCCGCTGGCGGCGGCGGGCGAGCGGTTCGCGGGGGTGGTCGCGGCGCTGCGCAGGCTCAGGGAGATCGCCGCCACTCCCCCGGCGGTGCACGAGCCCGCGGACCCGGCGCCCGAGCCCGAGCCGCCGCTGACGGTCGAGGTCGACGACCTCGTGGTGCGCCACGGCGAGCGCGAGCCCGCGCTGAACGGCGTGAGCCTGACGCTGACGCCGGGCCGCCGGGTCGCGGTGGTCGGCCCGAGCGGCGCGGGGAAGAGCACCCTGCTGTCGGCGCTGATGCGGATCGTGGAGATCGAGTCCGGTGCGATCCGGCTCAACGGGATGGACGTGCGGCGCCTGTCCTCGGACGACGTGCGGGCGCTCATCACGGGCCTCACCCAGGACCCGTACGTCTTCCAGACCACGGTCAGGGACAACCTGCGCCTGGCCGGGCCGCAGGCGTCCGCCGAGGACATAGAGGCGGCCGTGCGGCGGGCCCGCCTCGACGCCTGGACCGAGCGCACCGGCTGGGACACGATGCTCGGCGAGGACGGCCGCACGGTCTCCGGCGGCCAGCTCCAGCGGCTCGCGCTGGCCCGGGCCCTGCTGTACGACCCGCCGGTGCTGCTGCTGGACGAGCCGGCCGAGGCCCTGGACGAGGAGACGGCCGACCTGCTGATGGCCGACCTGCTGGACGCCACCCGGGGCCGCACGACGCTGCTGGTCACCCACCGGCTGCGCGGCCTGGAGCAGGTCGACGAGATCGTCGTGCTGGAGGGCGGCAGGGTCACCCAGCGCGGCGCGCACGCCGACCTCGTCACCGTGCCGGGCTACTACCGCGATCTGTGGGAGTCGGAGGCGCTCACGCGCCACCGCGGCTGATCCGTCACCCTGCCACCTGTTCTCCCCACCACCTGGTCGCCCCACCACCTGTTCGGCGCGCGTCTCGAAACGATCTCCGCCCCCGATACCGTCGCGCGTGAAATCTTCCGTGAACAAGGCATTGCGGATCTAGTCAAATGTAAGTAATTTTCAGACAACCCGATGACCTTGCATGGCATTTACCTACATGCGAGAGGTCCGCGCGGCGCTTGCCGAACTGGCTACGAGCCGAAAGGAAGTCTGATGAGGAGAAGGTGGATCGCGGGGGCGCTCGGGGTGCTCGCGGTGGCGCTGGCGGCGTGCGCGCCCGGGGGCGGCGCATCCGAGCAGGGCGACAAGGCGGGCACGGACAAGGTCACGCTGAGTCTGTGGTCGTGGCGGGTGGAGGACGTCAAGGCCTACGAGAAGATCCTCGCCAAGTTCGAGGAGTCGCACCCGAAGATCCATGTCGAGTTCAAGCCGTTCCAGGCCACCGAGTACAACAACATCCTGGCCACGGGCCTGTCCGGCACCGCCGGGCCCGACGTCGCCCAGCTGCGGGCGTACGGCGGGCTCCAGCCGCTGGTCGAGGCGGGCCAGCTGGTGCCGCTCGACGGCAAGGTGGATGCGCTGTCCGGCTTCGACACCAAGCTGCTCGAAGGCGCCAAGGGCCACAGGGACGGCAAGATCTACGGCGTGCCGTTCGCGTACCAGACGCTCCAGGTGCTCTACAACAAGAAGCTGTTCGGCGACAACGGTATCCAGCCCCCCGCCACCTGGGACGACATGATCGCGGCGGCCGGGAAGCTGAAGGCTGCCGGGATCACGCCCTTCGCCGTCGCGGCCGGGCCCGACGCCACCTGGACACTGCCGATCGTCCACGAGATCTTCGGTAACGCCCGTTACGGCAGCACGAAGTTCCGGGACGCGCTGCTGAGCGGCGAGAAGAAGTTCACCGACCCCGACTTCACGGCCTCGATCAAGCTGATCAAGGATCTGGAGCCGTACTTCCCCAAGGACGTGGTGGCCGTCAAGATCCCCGACGTCCAGGCGCTGTTCGCCACCGGGAAGGCCGCGATGTACCCGACGGGCAGCTTCGACCTGGCGCCCGTGCTCGCGGTCAACCCGAGCCTGGAGGTCGGCGCCTTCCAGGTGCCGCCACCGCCCGGCTCCCCGGTGACCACGCCCGTCACGCCGGGCTGGGCCGACGGCTCGTTCGGCGTCAACGCCAAGTCGGCCCACCAGGCCGAGGCGCTCGAACTGGTCAAGTGGATGGCGACGCCGGAGTTCGGGCAGCTCTACGCGAGCGAGCTGAAGCAGCTGTCCGCGGTCCCCGGGGTCACGCCGTCGGACCCGCTGCTGGCCGAGATGGCGAAGAACTACGCCGCCAACGGCGCCCCCTACACGCTGCTCGTCGACTTCCGGTACGGCCAGCCGAACGGCGACGCGGTCTTCCGGGACGAGGTGCAGAAGATGCTGGTGGGCCAGACCGATCCCAAGGCGGTCGCCGAGAGCGTGCAGAAGGGCGTCGGGCAGTGGTTCAAGCCGGGGAACTGAGCGCGCCCCGACGCTCTCCCGAGCGACCTCCCGGGCGCTCTCCCGGACGTCGCGCGGCACGCACCGGCGCCGGTCGCCGGTACGTGCCGCGGTGGCGGGTGCTGGCCGTCTTCCTGCTGCCCGCGCTCCTGCTCTATTCGGTCTTCATCGTCTATCCGCTGGTCACCGCGCTCGAGTACAGCTTCTTCGAGTGGCGCGGGATCCGGCAGACGGGGTTCGCCGGGCTCGGCAACTACCGGGACCTGTTCAGCGTCTACCCGTACGACCAGCAGCTGTGGCAGGCGTTCGCGCACAACGCGCTGTTCTTCGCCGGGACCATGCTGATCCAGAACACGGTCGGGCTGCTGTTCGCCCTCCTGCTGTTCCGATACCGCCGCGGCAAGCGGTTCCTGCAGGCCGCGTTCACCACTCCATACCTGGTGGACCCGCTGGTCGTCGGCTACCTGTGGAGCCTGCTGCTCAACCCGACGTTCGGCCCGGTCAATTCGCTGCTCGAGGCGGCCGGGCTGGACTCGTGGGCGTTGCCCTGGCTGGGCGACACGCGTACGGCGCTGCCGGTCGTCATTCTGGTCAACGCGTGGCAGTGGGTGGGCTTCCCCATGCTGCTGTTCTCCGCCGCGCTCGCCGGAATCCCGGCCGAGTATCACGAGGCGGCCCGGGTCGACGGGGCCTCGGCCTGGCAGGCGTTCCGGAGGGTGACGCTGCCGCTGCTCACCCCGGCGATCGGCGTGGTGAGCGTGCTGACGTTCATCGGCAACTTCAACGCCTTCGGGCTGGTCTACGCGATGGCCGGGTCGACCGGGTCCCCCGCGCACTCGACCGACGTGCTCGGTCTGCTGTTCTACCGGGTCGCGTTCGTGGAGGGCGGCGTGGAGGCGATCGGGCGGTCGTCGGCGCTGGCCGTGCTGATGTTCGTGTTCATCTTCGGGGTGTCGCTGCTGGCCACCTCGTACTTCCGCCGCCGCGAGAGGATGCTGGTGTGACGGCCAGGCGCCGCACTCCGGGGCGGGTCGCCGTCCACCTGCTGCTGTGGGGGTACGCGGTCGTCGCGCTGCTCCCGCTGGTCGTCATGCTGCTCAACTCGCTACGGCCGACGAGCGAGATCTTCACCGCGCCGCTGGGGCTGCCCACGTCCCCCACGCTGCGCAGTTACGGCCGGGTGTGGACGGAGGCGTCGTTCAGCACGTACTTCCTGAACTCACTGATCGTCACCTGCGGCGCGGTGCTGCTCGGCACGGCGGTCTCCGCGCTGGCGGCCTATCCGCTGGCCCGCTACGACTTCTTCGGCAGCCGGCTGCTCGGGGCGTACTTCCTGGCGGGGCTGATGCTGCCGATCCGGCTGGGCCTGGTGCCGATCTTCTACCTCATGGACTCCATGGGCCTGATCGACTCGCTGCTCGGGCTCACGCTGCTGTACGCCGCGTCCGGGGTGCCGTTCTGCATGTTCGTGCTGTCGGCGTTCTACCGTTCCCTGCCCGGCGAGCTGGACGAGGCGGCCCGGCTCGACGGGGCCGGCGAATTCCGGATCTTCGGGCAGATCATGCTGCCGTTGGTGCGGCCCGCGCTGGCGTCGGTGATGCTGTTCCAGTTCGTGCCGCTGTGGCATGAGTTCCTCTACCCGCTGGTGCTGCTGCGCTCCGACGAGAAGTTCACGATCCCGCGCGGGCTGTCGCAGTTCTTCGGCGAGTACACGACCGACTGGTCGGCGCTGTTCGCCGGGCTCGTCCTCGCCACGGCACCGCTCTTCGTGCTGTTCGTCCTGGCGACCAAGCAGATCATCGCCGGGTTGACCGCCGGCATGAGCAAGTAGAGGCAGGGCGCGTGAGCACCGGCGACGACCACTCGAGCGGCACCCTGGCCTCGAACGGGATTCTCGTGCGGCTGCGTGGGGCGATCCGGTCTCTGCGGCCCGCGGAGCAACGGGTCGCGCGCGCGGTGCTGGCCGACCCCCAGGCGGTCGCGGACCGGCCGATCGGGGCGCTCGCCCGCGAGTGCGGCACCTCGGAGGCCACGGTGCTGCGCTTCTGCCGGGCCATCGGGCTGCGCGGCTACCCCGAGCTGCGGATCGCGCTCGCCCGCGAGGCGACGCTGGAGGCCTCGCGTGCCGGGGACGCCCGCCCGCTCGACGGCGACATCAGCGCCGACGACCCGCTGGAGGAGATCGTCGCCAAGATCGGCTACAGCGACTCCCGCGCGGTCGCGGAGACCGCCGAGCACCTCGACGTCGCCGCCCTGGAGCGCGCGGTCGACGCGATCGTCGAGGCCCGCCGCGTGGATCTCTACGGCGCCGGGGCGAGCGGCTTCGTCGCGGCCGATCTGCACCAGAAGCTGCACCGGATCGGCCTGATGGCGTTCGCCTGGCAGGACCTGCACAGCGCCCTCACGTCGGCCGCGCTGCTTCGCAGGGGCGACGTCGCGATCGGCATCTCGCACACCGGCACCACCGTCGACGTCCTGGACGCGCTGCGGCTCGCCGCCGACCGGGGGGCGACCACGATCGCGATCACGAACTTCGCCCCCTCTCCGATCACGGAGCTGGGCGACATCGTGCTGAAGACCGCGGCCCGCGAGACCCCGTTCCGCTTCGGCGCGATGGGCAGCAGGATCGCCCAGCTCACCGTCATCGACTGCCTCTCCGTCGGGGTGGCCGCCCGGCGCACGTACGACGAGACCCTCACCGCCCTGGAGGACACCTACCGCGCGATCAGCAGCCGCCGGCGCAAGTAGGCGCCTGCCCGGAGAAAAACGATCGCCGGCGGGCCGTCCCCCCAGAGGCCCGCCGGCGACGATCGTGGCCCGTCAGCTCGTGGACGACTGCTCCGCGAGCGCGGCGGTGATGGTGTTCTCCTTGCCGTCACGGGTGTAGGTGACGGTCACCTTGTCGCCGGGGCGGGAGCTGCGGATGGTGCCGACCAGCGCCTCCGCGCTGTCCACCAGCTTGTCGTTGATCTTGGTGATCAGGTCGCCCTCCTTGAGGCCGACCTTCTCCGCCGGACTGCCGGCCGTGATCGAGCTGACCACCGCGCCGGACGCGCCGCCGACCGCGTCGGCCACACTCACGCCGAAGAAGGCGTGGGTCGCCTTGCCCGTCTTGATGAGCTGCTCGGAGACGAGCTTCGCGGTGTTGATGGGGATCGCGAAGCCGACGCCGATGTTGCCGGAGCTGGAGCCCGAGGTGGCGATCGCCGTGTTGACACCGACGACCTGCCCGGAGGAGTTGACCAGCGCGCCGCCGGAGTTGCCGGGGTTGATCGCGGCGTCAGTCTGGATCATGCCGCCGATCGTGGTGCCCTGGCTCTGCGGCTGCTGCTGCTGTCCCATGCCCCAGGGGAACTGCTGCTGCTGCTCTTCGGGGGCCTCGGTCAGCGTGCGGTCGAGGGCGCTCACGATGCCGGAGGTGACCGATCCCTCCAGGCCGAGCGGGCTGCCGATCGCGAGGACCGCGTCGCCGACCTGAAGCTTGTCGCTGTCGCCGAGGGAGGCGGGGGTCAGGCCGGACACGCCCTGCGCCTGGATGACCGCGAGGTCCGTGGTGGGGTCGGTGCCCTTGACGACGGCGTTGGCGGTCTTGCCGTCGCTGAACTTCACGGTGACCGTGCCGCCGCCCCCGCCGCCGATGCTCACCACGTGGTTGTTCGTCAGGATCAGTCCGTCGGCCGACAGGATGACACCGGACCCCTCGCCGCCGGCCGTGGCGGTCTTCACCTCGATGGACACGACCGACGGCATGATCGCCTTGGCCACCGCGGCGATCGTGGTGGTCGAGGAGTTGGAGACCCCCTTGACCACCGGGCTCGCGATCACCGTCTGCCCGCCGTTCACGCTGTTCGCGACGAGGGCCCCGGTGACCCCGCCGCCCAGCGCCACGGCCACGAGGGCGAGGCCCGCGCCCGCCTTCTGGCGGGCGGTCAGCGTGCCCTTCCGCGCCGAAGGCGGCGGAAACTGCGCCGTGTCATAAGACCCGCTCCCGTAGGCGCCGTACGACTGGTACGCCCCGGTGTACTGCCCGTGCTGCGGCGGAGTGCTTCCAAACTGGCTCCAGCCGTGACCGGGGAGTATCTGGGTGTTCTCGTCGCCGGGAACGTGCTCAGGTGAGCTCATCGCCATCCCCCTCAATGGATTCGCCGGTGATCCGGCTCTCCGCCGGTACACGTAATACGATGACGCATCGGCGATAAGGTCACGCTAAGCGATCAGCGGTGGGGATCCCCGAGCGCCCTACGCGTACTTTATGTCAGCTCGTCCGGGGCCAGTACTCGTCCCTGAGCAGGCGCTTGTACAGCTTGCCGGTGGGGTGGCGGGGCAGCTCGTCCCGGAAGTCGACCGATTTCGGGCACTTGTAGTGGGCCAGGCGTTCCCGGCAGTAGGCGATCAGCTCGGCCTCCAGGGCGGGACCGGCGCCGGCCGGGTCCGCCGGCTGCACGACGGCCTTGACCTGCTCGCCCATCTCGGGGTCCGGCACCCCGAAGACGGCCACGTCGGCCACCTTGGGATGCATCGCCAGCACGTTCTCGGCCTCCTGCGGGTAGATGTTCACCCCGCCCGAAATGATCATGTACGAGCGCCGGTCGGTGAGGTAGAGGAAGCCGTCCTCGTCCAGATAGCCGATGTCCCCCAGCGTGGTCCAGCCGCGGCCCTTGGGGTCCTGGACCGACGCGGTCTTCTCGGGGTCGCCGTGATACTCGAACTTCGGCCCGTCGGAGAAGTAGACCGTGCCGTGCTCACCGGGCGGCAGCTCGTTGCCGTCCTCGTCGCAGACGTGGGTGATCCCGAGCAGCGGCCGGCCCACCGTGCCCTTGTGGGCCAGCCAGTCCTCCGGCCCGGCGTACAGGAAGCAGTTGCCCTCCGTGCCCGCGTAGTACTCGTGGATGATCGGCCCCCACCACTCCAACATCCGCTCCTTGACCTCGACGGGGCAGGGCGCGGCGGCGTGGATGGCGCAGCGCAGCGACGACAGGTCGTAGCGCTCGCGCACCTCCTCGGGCAGCTTGAGCATCTTGACGAACATCGTCGGGACCCACTGCGCGTGGGTGACCCGGTGCCGCTCGACGAGCGCCAGCGCCTCCTCGGGGTCGAACCTGTCCATCACCACGACGGTCGCGCCGAGGCGCTGGAAGGACATGCTGTACCGCAGCGGCGCGGCGTGGTAGAGCGGCGCCGGCGACAGGTACACGCTGTCGGCCGAGGGCGCGAACAGGAACTGGATGAGCTGCACCAGGACCCCGGGAACCTCCAGCGGCGCCCGGCTGAGCGGCGGCTTGACCCCCTTGGGGCGTCCCGTGGTGCCCGACGAGTAGAGCATGTCGGCGCCCTGGCACTCGTCGTCGACCGGCGTCGCCGGCTGCCCCGCCACGGCCTCCTCGTACGAGGCGAAGCCCGGCGCGACGCCGTCGACCATGAGCCGCAGCTCGACTCCGGGCGTGGCCTCGGCGACGGCGCTCGCGACGCCGGCGAGCTTCGCCGAGGAGATGAAGACCCGCGCGCCGCAGTTGTCCACGATGTACGACAGCTCGCCGGCCTGGAGGCGGGAGCTGATCGGGGTGTAGTACAGGCCCGAGCGGTGCGCGGCCCACGCGATCACGAGGAAGAGCGGATGGTTCTCCATCATGAAGGCGATGTGGTCGCCCGGCCGCAGGCCCGCGGCCCGCAGCAGGTGGGCCAGGCGGTTGGATTCCTCGTCGAGCTCACGAAAGGTGATCACGCGGCCGGAGCCCGCCATGATCACCGCCGGTTTGTCCGGCGTCACCGCCGCGATCGCCCCAGGGTGCATAACCGAACGTTACTCGGTTTGCTTTCCGCGCGGTAGGCGCGAATTCCCGATGCCCCCGCTCAGCCCTCCAGCGTGCGGTAGGGATCGCGCAGCGGCCTGGCCCGCTCGGCGAACGCCGCCTTGATCTCCGTCATCTTCGGCCCCGGCGCGTAGAAGCGGCCCTTCGTCTCGCCGTACGGCTGGAGCCACCCCGTGGCCGCCAGCTCGCGCAGGTCGCGGGCGGCCTGGCCCTGGCTCAGCCCCTCGTCGGCCTGGTACATCCCCCGGCGCAGCCGCCGGGAGACGAACACCTGGTAGAGCGCCGAGACCGTGCGCGGGTGCAGGCCCTGCGCCCCGGTCCGCTCCTCCAGCAGCATCCACACCTCGCCCGCCTCCGCGAGCCGGCGTCCCACCCGCTGCGCCTGCATGTGATGGCAGCGCAGTACGAACCGCACCCACGAGAGGGTGTCCTCATGCGGGGTCCACTGGCCGTTCTGCACCATCCGGAGCGCTCGGTAGTACTCGAGAGTGGTCTCCCCGATGCCGAGCCACTCCTCGATGGAGGAGAACTCCGGCGTGGTGATCTGGTCGCGACCGAGCACGAGCGTCTGCAGGGCCCGCGACATGCGCCCGTTCCCGTCTCGCCATGGGTGGATCGCCACCAGGTTGAAGTGCGCCATGGCGGCGCGCACGTAGCTGGGCGCGTCGAGGTCGCCCTCGTTGAGCCACTCGGCCAGCTCCGCCAGCAGGCCGGGGACCTGCTCGTGATCCGGGCCCTCGTAGACCACCTCACCGGTGGCGGAGTTGCGGACGTAGATCCCACCGGGCCGCACCGCGCCCGGCGTCTTGTCCGCGTGGTGGCCGATCATCATGAAGTTGAGCGCGTGCAGCAGGCCCACGTCGTAGCGGAAGGACTCTGCCCGCGACAGGGCGCCGATGTAGGTGAGCGCCTGCCGGTAGCCGGCGATCTCCCGGGCCACGGCCGCCGGCGTCTCCAAGGGGTCCTCACCGGACATGATCGACTCGATGTCCTCGACGCTGGCGCGGTAGCCCTCGATGGAGTTCGACCCCTGGATCGCCCGCGCCTGCAACTGCCGCCGCAGCAGACCGTCCCAGCGGTGGGCCTCCGCCAGCCGGTATTTCAGGTCCCGCCGCATCTCCTCGATCTCGGCGAGCACCTTCTCGTCCGCGGCCTCCAGTGCCGGCGTGCCGTACAACATGGGGCCATGACAGCATGGACGAATCATCCGGTCAAGCGACCGGATGATTCGTCCACTTATGTGCGCGTCAGGAGGCGGGGATGACCGAGCCCTTGAACGTGTCCTCGATGTACTTCTTCACCTCGGGGCCGGTGAGCAGCCCGATCAGGGTCTTCACCCGCGGGTCGCTCTCGTGCCCCTGGGCGACCACCAGGCCGTTGGCGTACGGGTTGCCCTCGGCCTTCTCCAGCACCAGCGAGTCGGAGGACGGGTTGAGGTTCGCCTCCAGGGCGTAGTTGCCGTTGATCACGGCGGCGTCCACGTCGTCGAGCGAGCGCGGGAGCTGCGCGGCCTCCAGCGGACGGAAGGTCAGGTCCTTCGGGTTGCCGGTCACGTCGCGCTCGGTCGCGGCGGTGCCCACCCCGTCCTTGAGCGTGACCACGCCGTTGTCGGCGAGCAGCTTGAGCGCCCGGCCGAGGTTGGTCGCGTCGTTGGGCACCGCGACCGTGCCGCCCTGCGGCAGGGAGGCGAGGTCCTTGACCTTCTTGGAGTACAGGCCGAGCGGCTCCAGGTGCACCGGGGCGACGAAGCTCAGCTTCGTGCCCTTGGAGGCGTTGAAGTCGTCCAGGTAGGGCTTGTGCTGGAAGTAGTTGGCGTCGAGCTGGCCGTCCTGGAGCTGCAGGTTGGGCTGCACATAGTCACTGAACTCGACGATCTCCAGCTTCAGGCCCTTCGCGGCGGCCAGGTTGTCGGCCACGTACTTCATGATCTGCGCGTGCGGCACCGGGCTCACGCCGACCTTGAGCGGGGCGTCCGCCGCCGCCGTTCCGGAGGCGGTCGACGTGTCCGAAGACGAGGACCCGCAGGCGGACAACACGAGCGCGACCACGGCGGCGATGACGAGGCCGAGCGTTCTACGCATGGGACAAAACTCCTTTATGGGTTAACGGTGAGAAAGACGACGCGCGACGGCGTCGCCCAGGGTCTGCGCGAGCTGCACCACGACGACCAGGACGACCACGGTGACGACCATGAGCGTGGTCTCGAACCGCTGGTATCCGTAGCGGACGGCGAGGTCGCCGAGCCCGCCGCCGCCGATCACCCCGGCCATCGCCGAGTAGGAGATGAGCGTGACCACGGTGACGGTCAGCCCGGCGACCAGGCCGGGCAGCGCTTCGGGCAGCAGGACGCGCGTCACGATCGTCACGCGGCCCGCCCCCATCGCCTCGGCCGCCTGCACGACGTCGCGGCCGACCTCGCGCAGCGCCGTCTCGACCAGCCGGGCGAAGAAGGGCACCGCGCCGATCGTCAGCGGGACCACCGCGGCGGCGGTCCCGATCGTGGTGCCGGTGAGCACACGGGTCACCGGGATGACCGCGATCATGAGGACGATGAAGGGCAGCGACCGCCCCACGTTGACGACCAGGCCGAGCACGCGCCGCACCGCGGGTGCGGGGAACAGCCCGCCCCGGTCCGTCCCGGCCAGACAGACGCCGAGCGGCAGCCCGAACAGCACGGTGAACAACGTGGACCAGCCCACCATCACGGCGGTCTGCCCGGTGGCCTCCCACAACAGGGGGCTCATCTCCGACCAGGTCATGCGTCCTCCTCCACCAGCAGGCCGCGCTCGCGCAGGTCGGCGAGGGCGGCGGCCGTACCGGCCCCGGTGATCCGCAGCCGCAGCCGGCCCGCCGGGACCCCCGCGACCTGTTCCACCGCGCCTCCGGCGATGGCGACGTCCACGTCGTGCGTACGCGCGAGACGCGACAGCAGGGTCTCGTCCGCGGCCAGGGCGACCGTCACGGTGCCGGGCTCGGCGGGCGGCAGCGGGAACAGCTCGGCCGCCAGGCGCGACCCGGGCGTGGCGAGCAGGTCGGGGATCGGGCCCGCCTCGGCGATCCGCCCGTCACTCATGATCGCCGCCGAGTCGCAGACGGCCTTGATGACGTCCATCTCGTGGGTGATGAGCAGGATGGTCAGCCCCAGCTCCCGGTTGAGCCGCCGCAGCAGCGCCAGGATCGACTGGGTCGTGGCGGGGTCGAGCGCGGAGGTGGCCTCGTCCGACAGCAGCACCGACGGCTCGGCGGCGAGCGCCCGCGCGATGCCGACCCGCTGCTTCTGGCCGCCGGACAGCTGCGCGGGGTAGGCCCCGGCGCGGTCGGCCAGGCCCACGAGATCGAGCATCTCCGCGACGCGCCGGGCCCGCGCGGCCCGGCCGACGCCCATGACCTCCAGCGGGAAGGCGACGTTGCCCGCCACCGTGCGCGACGACAGCAGCGCGAAGTGCTGGTGGATCATGCCGATGCGCTGGCGGGCACGGCGCAGGTCGGCCGCGCCGAGGGCGGTCAGCTCGCGCCCGTCGACGGTCACCACGCCCTCGTCGGGACGTTCGAGCAGGTTGACACAGCGCAGCAGGGTGCTCTTGCCGGCGCCGCTGCGCCCGAGCACGCCGAAGACCTCGCCCTTGCCGACGTGGAGGTCGACGCCGTCGAGCGCGACGACGTCGCCGTAGGCCTTGCGCAGGCCGGAAACCGTGATCACTTGCTGTCCTTCGAAGACGTCTGGGCCGACTCCGTGTTTCGCCTCGCGGGAAACACGGCTAGCGCGTGCCGGGCGGGAAGGGCAGATGCGTGATCCGGCGCAGGATCAGATCGGGCAGTGGGGAGAGCGTCATCAGGAAGTGCCTTCGTGAGGGTGCGGACAGATGGCTCAGACCGCGGGACACCCTCGCTCGGGCGGGTTCACCAGGTTCGATACGCTCACGACCGGCTGAAACAGGAGTGAGGTACTCCTTATTCCATACCGGGAATGTGTCCTTAATCACAGAGGCCCGCGCCTCCTGTGCGGAGACGCGGGCCGTGCGCGCGGAAGGGTCAGGCGGCCGCCTGCTGCTGGGCCACCGTCGCCGGGGTGAGGGCCAGGTCGAGGACCTCGCGGACGTCGCCCACCGCGTGGACGGTGAGGTCGGCCAGCACCTCGGCCGGGACGTCGTCCAGGTCGGGCTCGTTGCGCGCCGGGATGAGCACGGTGGCGATCCCGGCCCGGTGGGCGGCCAGCAGCTTCTGCTTGACGCCGCCGATGGGCAGCACCCGCCCGGTGAGGGACACCTCGCCGGTCATCGCCACGTCGGCGCGGACCGGCCGGCCCGACAGCAGCGAGGCCAGGGCGGTGGTCATCGTGACTCCGGCCGACGGGCCGTCCTTCGGCACCGCGCCCGCGGGCACGTGGATGTGCACCGACCTGTCCTTGAGCGACCCCACCGGCAGCTCCAGCTCGGCGCCCCGCGACCGCAGGAAGGACAGCGCGATCTGCGCCGACTCCTTCATCACGTCGCCGAGCTGGCCGGTCAGGGTCACACCGGTCGCCCCGGTCTCCGGGTCGGCCAGCGACGCCTCGACGTAGAGGACGTCGCCGCCCGCGCCGGTCACCGCGAGGCCGGTCGCCACGCCCGGCACCGCCGTACGCTGCCGGGCCTCCGGCAGGGACGACTCGGGCACGTGGCGCGGCCGGCCCAGGTAGGAGACCAGGTCGTCGGCCGCGACCGTCACCGGGAGCTCGGCCTCGCCGAGAGCGACCTTCGCCGTCGCCTTGCGCAGGATCCGGGCGATCGAGCGCTCGAGAGAGCGGACGCCGGCCTCGCGGGTGTACTCGCCGGCCAGGCGGCGCAGCGCCGCCTCCTTCACCGTCACGTCGTCGGCGGTGAGGCCGGCCTTCTCCAGGTTGCGCGGGAGCAGGTGGTCGCGGGCGATGGCGACCTTCTCGTCCTCGGTGTAGCCGTCGAGCGTGACGATCTCCATGCGGTCGAGCAGCGGCCCGGGCACCTGCTCCAGCACGTTGGCCGTGGCGAGGAACAGCACGTCGCTCAGGTCGAGCTCGACCTCCAGGTAGTGGTCGCGGAACGTGTGGTTCTGCGCCGGGTCGAGCACCTCGAGCAGCGCCGCCGTCGGGTCGCCCCGGTAGTCGGCGCCGACCTTGTCGATCTCGTCGAGCAGCACGACCGGGTTCATCGAGCCCGCCTCGCGGATCGCCCGGACGATGCGGCCGGGCATCGCCCCCACGTACGTGCGCCGGTGACCGCGGATCTCCGCCTCGTCGCGGACGCCGCCGAGGGCGACGCGGACGAACTTGCGGCCCATGGCGCGGGCGACCGACTCGCCGAGCGAGGTCTTGCCGACTCCGGGAGGCCCGGCCAGCGCGAGAACGGCGCCGCTGCGGCGGCCGCCGACCACGCCGAGGCCCTTGTCGGCCCTGCGCTTGCGCACCGCGAGGTATTCCACGATGCGGTCCTTCACGTCGTCCAGGCCGGTGTGGTCGGCGTCGAGCACCGCACGGGCCCCGGCGATGTCGTACTCGTCGGTCGTGTGGACGTTCCACGGGATGTCGAGCACGGTGTCGAGCCAGGTGCGGATCCAGCCGCTCTCGGGCGACTGGTCGGAGGCCCGCTCCAGCTTGCCGACCTCCTTGAGCGCGGCCTCCCTGACCTTCTCCGGCAGGTCGGCGGCCTCGATGCGGGCGCGGTAGTCCTCCTCCTCGTCGGAGGGGTCGCCGTTGAGGTCGGCGAGCTCCTTGCGCACGGCCGCGAGCTGCTGGCGGAGCAGGAACTCGCGCTGCTGCTTCTCCATGCCCTCCTGGACGTCCTTGCGGATGGTCTCCGCGACGTCCAGCTCGGCCAGGTGGTCGCGGGCCCAGCCGACCAGCTTGTCCAGCCGCTCGGCCGGGTCCGGGGTCTCCAGGAGCAGCAGCTTCTGCGGCGCCTGCAGCCAGGGGGCGTACCCCGCGCTGTCGGCGAGGACGGCGGGTTCCTTGATCTGGTTGACCGCGTCGACCACCTGCCACGCCCCCCGCTTCTGCAGGATCGTGGTGGTGAGCGCCTTGTACTCCTTGGCGAGCTCCTCGGCCCTCGGCCCAGCGGCGACCGGCTCCAGCACGGTCGCCTCGACCCACAGCGCCGCGCCGGGGCCGGTGGTGCCGGTGCCGACGCGCATGCGGTCGACGCCACGCACCACGGCCGCGGGCTCTCCGCCCGGCAGCCGGCCGACCTGTTCCACGACCGCGCTCACCCCCACCGGGCCGTAGCGGCCGTCTATCCGGGGCACCAGCAGGACCGTGCTCTCGCCATTGGCGCGGGCGGCGTCGATGGCGGCGCGGACCTCGGAGGCCGACAGATCGAGCGGCACGACCATGCCGGGCAGGACGACCTCGTCGTCCAGCGGGAGGACGGGAAGGATCTGGGACATCAGCACTCCAATAGGTTGAGTTATGTCGGCTCAACTAACAGGAGTCCGATCCTGTTCCCTGTTCTGCGTCAGTTCGCTGTGAGCGATCGTAATCGTGTAATCGTCCTTGCCGCGATGCGCGCCCACTCCCCCGGGTAACGCATGATGGCGTCCATGACATCCGGACATATCCGGCTTCGTTCGGCGCCAGGCCGGTGGGTGCTGCTGACCACGGTCCTGGGGTCGGGCATGGCGACCCTCGACGGCACCGTGGTCAACGTGGCCCTCCCCGCCCTCGGGCGCGACCTCCACGCCGGGATGTCCGGCCTCCAGTGGACCGTGAACGCCTACACGCTCACCATGGCCGCGCTGATCCTGCTGGGCGGGTCGCTGGGCGACCGGCTCGGCAGGCGGAAGGTCTTCGTCGCCGGGGTCGTCTGGTTCGCCCTGGCCTCCGCCCTCTGCGGGGCCGCGCCGAACACGCCCGTGCTCGTGCTCGCCCGTGCGCTCCAGGGCATCGGCGGGGCCCTGCTGATCCCCGGGTCCCTGGCGATCATCCAGGCGAGCTACGCACCGGACGACCGGCCGCGCGCCGTCGGCGCCTGGTCGGGGTTAGGCGGCGTGGCCGCCGCCCTCGGGCCGCTGCTCGGCGGATGGCTCGTGGAGGCGGCCGGCTGGCGGTGGGTGTTCCTGCTCAACCTGCCGCTCGCGGCCGTCGTGGTCGGCGTCGCCGCCCGGCACGTGCCCGAGACCCGGGACGCCGGGCCGCACGGCCGCTTCGACGTGCTCGGAACCGTCCTCGCCGCACCCGCGCTGGCCGGGCTGACGTACGGCCTGATCCTGGCGGGCGACGGGCTGGTGCCGCTGGCCGCCGGGCTCGTCCTGGCCGCCTGCTTCGTGGTGGTGGAGATCCGGCGCTCGCCCCGGTCCCTCGTCCCCGTGGGAGTGTTCGCCTCGCGGGAGTTCACCGCGGTCAACGTCGTCACGCTGGTCATGTACGCGGCGATGGGCCTGGTGTTCTTCCTGCTGGTCGTCCAGCTCCAGGTGTCGGCCGGACTCTCTCCGGTCGCCGCCGGGTCGGCGATGCTCCCGGTCACGATCCTCATGCTGCTGCTGTCGCCCCGGGCCGGCGAACTGGCGGCGAAAGTGGGCCCGCGCCTGCCCATGACGGGAGGGATCCTCCTGTGCGCGGCCGGGTTGCTGCTCATGAGCCGCATCGCCCCGGGCTCGTCCTACCTCGCCGACGTGCTGCCCGCGGCGGTCGTGTTCGGGCTCGGCCTGTCCGCCGCCGTCGCCCCGCTCACCGCGACCGTGCTCGCCACGGCGGAGGAGCGGTACGCGGGCGTCGCCAGCGGGGTCAACAACGCCCTGGCCAGGACGGGCGGCCTCCTGGCCGTCGCCGCCGTCCCGCCACTGGTGGGGCTGGCGGGGGACGCCTACGACTCGCCGGCCGCGTTCACCCGGGGGTTCCACACGTCGATGCTGGTCGGCGCGGCCATGATGGCCGTCGCGGCGGTCATCACGTTCGTCACGATCAGGACGAACGTCCTCGCGGCCGCGCCCGAACCGCCCGCCCCCGGCTGCCCGGTCGACGCACCACCCCTCGACCCCCGCCCCCCGACGAGTTGAGGCACGGCGAGTTGAGGCACGGCGGAAGGCCGGGGTCCGGGGGAGGTCGCATGCCTGGTCCGGTCGCCGGGCGCGGAACCGGAGCCCCCTCCCCGATCGTCACTACCCATGCACGATCACACTCATCGAAGGACCCTCCATGCGCAGCGCGCTCTTCGGGAACCTGAACGGCCAGCAGGTCCCCGGCAACTTCGTCCTGCAGAACTCCAAGATGCTCCGCGTCCACCTACCGCACGAGGTGATCGCCAGGCAGGGCTCGATGGTCGCCTTCCAGGGCCAGATGGACTTCGACTACGAGGGTTCCGGCGGAGTCGGCAGGCTGCTCAAGAAGATGGTGACCGGTGAGGGCGCGCCACTGATGCGCGTCAGAGGGCAGGGCCTGCTGTTCCTGGCCGACGACGCCCACGACATCCACCTGTTCTACCTGGAGAACGAGGCCCTCACCGTCAACGGCCGCAACCTGCTGGCCTTCGATCCCCAGCTCACCTGGGACATCCAGCGTGTGCAGGGCGCGGGGATCGCCGCGGGCGGCCTGTTCAACATGACGGTCAATGGCACCGGCTGGGTCGCGGTGACCGCGCACGGCGCACCGGTGCTCCTGGACACCTCCCAGATGCCGACGTTCGCCGACGGCCAGTCGGCGGTCTGCTGGAGCGCCCACCTGCAGGTGGGCGTCAACCGGACGATGAAGGCCGGTGCGCTGATCGGCCGTGGCAGCGGCGAGGCCATGCAGCTCGCCTTCCGAGGCCAGGGGTTCGTCCTCGTCCAGGCGAGCGAGGGCCCGCCGGTGGCGCAGGCCCAGTAGAAGCTCACTGAAGATCTCGCGTTCTGGCCTCGTTCATTCTGGGGTGAGGCCAGGGTGATTCACGTTGTCGGGATGCGTAGCGCGGCGAGGTGCGACGCCTCGGTGTAAGGGCTCCATGCGGGATTTGTATCAAGGAGTTGCGACAAGCGGCCGGGCCGGGGATGATTTGTATCATCCGGTTGATACAAAGGAGTTGGCGTGGGCCCGGTGATCCCCCTTACCCTCGCGGTGCTGCTGATGCTGGTCGCCGCACTCCTCGCCGTGCTGATATCGCTGAGCCGCGTGGTCTCAGTGCCGGCCGGCGGCGATCTGTCTGTGCTGCGCGTAACCACGACACGACTCCTCTGGGCGCGGCTTGCCGGGCTGGCGGCCGGCCTCGCGGCCTCCTGGTTCGTGTCGAGCTGGAACGGCCTCGGCCGGGGGCCGATGCTGGCCGCCCCCGTCCTGGGCATCGGCCTACTGCTCGGCACGTTGGCGGGAGAGCTCGCCGCGCCACGCCCTCACGGGCCGATCCGGGGTGCGTCACTGGAGATCAGAAGGGCGCGTGACTACCTGCCCGGATTCTCCGCGCGGCTGGCCGGCGCCCTCACGCTGGTGACCGTCCTGCTGCTGTCCGTCACGTCCGTCACGGCGAGCGCCGACGACCTGGGGCGTGCGGGACGGGAGCTGGCCATGACCAGCCCCGACGGCACGGTGCGGAGCGTGACCGGTCCGTGGCCCGGCTGGTTCTACGCGTGGCCCATGCTGGCCGTGCTCGCGACCGCGTTCCTGCTCTCCGCGTTGGTGGTGCATCGCGTCGTGCAGCGTGGACGCCCGGGTCTCGACGCGGCGGCGAGAGCCGTGGACGACGTGCAGCGCGCCCATAGCGCCCGCGTGGTCACCGCGGCCTACGGCCTCTGCGTGGCCCTGCCGCTTGCCGGTGTCGCGGTCGTCGCCGCGGGAGTCCTCTTCAGACAGAGCGATTTCGCCGGCTGGACCACGCCCGCGGCGTTCGGCCTCCTGGGGATCGCGGTCTTCGCCGCGGGCTCGGCCATCTGGTACCTGGCCGAGTTGCTCTCCCGGCCAATAATCAGAGCATCATGATCGAGGTCGATGTCACCAGCCCCTCTCCGCCGTACGAGCAGATCCGGGCACAGTTCGCAGAGCTGATCAGGTGCGGGGTGCTGGCCGTCGGCACCCGGCTCCCTCCGGTTCGCCAGCTCGCCGCCGACCTCGGCCTGGCGGCGGGCACCGTGGCGCGGGCGTACAAGGAGCTGGAGCAAGCCGGATATGTGACCGGAAAACGCGGGGGCGGCACCCGAGTTCTGCCGCAATCCGAACCTCGGACGGCGCGAGCGGAGCTCATCAGGAGCCACGCCCGCGCCTACCTCGCCGAGGTGACCCGCCTTGGCGGATCCGCCGAGGAAGCGATCGCCGCCCTGTCCGATGTGGCCGCGGCCATCCACCCGGGCGAGGACGCGGACCGTGAGCGGCTCGACCTGGATCCCGCCATGGCGGACCGGTCCGGGCCCGGTACAGCACCCCATCGATGACCATGCGGTGACCACTCCACCGGCCACCGCGTGCTCCCGGGGGTGGCCTCCCCCGCCGCTCGCAGCCGGGTCCACAGCACGATCCGGTCCGCGGTGGGCTCCGCCGTGAACCGCCGACGAACAGCTCAGCCCAGCAGCGTCTTCAGGTCCTCGCGCAGGGCGGCGCCGTCGCGGAAGTGGACGGCGGCGAGCCCCGCCCGCTCGGCCGCCGCGACGTTCTCCAGCCGGTCGTCCACGAAGACGAGGTCGCCGGGGGCCGCTCCGAGCCAGGCCACGGTCTCGTGGAAGATCTCCGGCTCCGGCTTCACCAGACCCATCCGGCCGCTGTAGAACCGCGGGCCGATCGGCCGCATGAACGGCAGCGTGTCGATGCCCTCGGCGACGCAGACCGGCATGTTGGACAGCAGCGCCATGGGCACCCCGACACCGGCCAGCTCATCGATGATCGCCACGGTCTCCTCGTTGGGCCGCGACCAGCTCGCCACGTCGAGGGCGACGACCGCGTCCAGCTCGGCGCCGCCCATCGGCCTGCCGTACACGTGGGACCAGTACGCGGCCGGGTCGAGCGAGCCCCGGTCGAAGTCGAGCCGCACCTCCCAGTAGCGGTCCTCGAACCCCGGATCACCTCCCGCCATGCGCGCGACGTCCTCGGGGGCCTGGGGAAGCGACACGACGTTGCCGTAGTCGAAAAGCACAGTCTTCATGGTCGTACGATCATAACCGCTGTTCGGACTCAGGCCACGTAGGGCTTGAGGTACTCGTTGGCGCTCCCGCAGCGCAGGTAGTTGCGCACGGTGTGGAAGTCGAGCCAGTCGATGTCGCAGGAGACGTCCCGCTCGACGCCGTCGAAGCACGACGCCAGCATGGCCGGGATCGCGGCGATGTCGTCCTTGTCGGCGATGTTGATCCAGCGGCGCACCCCCGGCGGACGCGCCCCGCGGCCCCGGACCGGGACCGGCGCGAGCCGCTCGAAGACGACGTCGCGCATGCCGAGTGGGCTGCCCAGCGTCACCAGCAACTCGACCGACAGGTCGGGATGCGCCCACAGCGCCTCGTACGTCACGACGCTGCCGAGGGAGTGGGCGACGACCACCCGGGGACGGCGCCTGCGGACGACGTCGGCCACCGCGTCGCGGGCGCGCACGCGCGGGTCGCCGCCGCCCAGGTAGGCGGCCACCTCCGGGCAGAAGTCCTGGGCGAAACGCACCGCCTGCGGGCCCATCCTCGTCAGCAGCCACTCGGCCAGCCGGTGCGCGAGACCGGTGAGCGACTCCCCCGCCAGGTCGCGGAACGGACCGCCGAGCTGGACCGCCCAGTCGGCGAGGACCAGCTTGGCCGGCGCCTCCATCTGCCGCGTCGGATTCGGCGGCCCGCTGTGCAGGTGGTGGGCGTAGTAGGCGATCTCGGCGAAGTACTCGCCGGCGCCGTTCGCCCGGCCGGTGAGACCCTGGCGCAGATAGGCGTTCCACTTGGCCCGCATGGCCTCGGCGGCGCCGCCCGCCGACCCGCCGGCCTCCTCGTAGTAGTGGTACTTGCCGATGCCGTGGACGCCCACGATCGAGGTCATGCTCCCGCCCATCCCTGTCGTTCCAATGCCGGGGGTCTCCGGATTCCGGGGGTTCCGGGGTTTCGGGGGTCTCCGGGTTTCGGGGGTCACTGTGCACGACGCCATGGACCGCGACAACCGCAAGCCGCGTTTACGGTGATAAATGGAGAGCGGCGGTGATATTCACCCGGATAAGTTGGTCGTCCGGTCCGTAAACCAAGGGAGAGAACCGATGTCAGGCCCGTTGCACGTGCGCGGCTCGATCGTCGTGCCCGAGGCGGAGCTCGCCTGGCGCTTCTCCCGCTCGTCCGGCCCGGGCGGCCAGGGCGTCAACACCACCGACAGCCGGGTCGAGCTGAGCTTCGACCTCGCGCGTACGACCGCCCTCGGCCCGGCGCTCAAGGCCCGCGCGCTCGAACGGCTCGCCGCCCGCCTGGTCGACGGCGTGATCACGTTGGCGGCCTCGGAGTACCGTTCGCAGCTGCGCAACCGGGAAGCGGCGCGGGAACGGCTCGCCGCCCTCCTCCGCGACGCGATCGCGCCGCCGCCCAAGCGGCGCCGTCCCACCAAGCCGTCAAAGGGCGCGGTCGAGCGCCGCCTGGCGACCAAGAAACAGCGCTCCGACCTCAAGCGCCTGCGCCGTACGGAGGACTGAGCCGCGGCACGCTGTCGCGCAGGTGCCGGATGCCCATGTCCAGCGCCGCCTCCAGGTGGGTGAGCCGGCCGGTGGACAGGTGGAGCAGCACGCCGCCCTGGATCCCCGCGAGCAGCGCGGCCGCCGCCTGCCCGGGATCGAGGCCCGGGTCGATCTCGCCCGCGGCCTGCATGTGCCGCACACCGGCGGCGATCTCCGCCTCCCACCGGAGCATCAGCTCGGTCACCACCGCCTGGGCGCCCGGTGTGCTGTGGCCCACCTGCGACATCACCACGTTGAGCGGGCACTGCCGCCCCTGCTCGCGGTAGCGCTCCACCACGCGGTCGCGCCAGGCCCGCCAGGCCGCCCACGAGGTGAGCTCGCCGAGGTAGGGCTGCTGGTCCGCGAGCACCCGGCCGGCCTCGAAGCGGGCCACGGCCAGCAGCAACTCCTCCTTGCCGCCCGGGAAGTAGTGGAACAGCTGGCTCTTGCTGGTGCGCGTACGGGCGCGCACGTCGTCGAGGGTGGTGTCCATCACCCCGCGCTCGCGGATCGTCTCGGCCGCGCCCTCGACGATCCGCTGCCGCGTGGCGGCCCCCTTCGTGGTCAGCGCCCGCACCGTGTCCTCCTTGGGACTGACTTTTCTGGACTTGCCGGTCCATTTTGCCGCAGGCAGCATGAACGCCGCACCGCGTCTCACAAGGAGAATCACCATGACGGAACGCCTGCGGAACCGCACCGCCCTCGTCACCGGCGCCACCGACGGCATCGGCGCCGCCGTCGCCCGCGCGCTCGCCGCGGAGGGGGCCCTGGTCGTGGTCAACGGCCGCGACTCGGCCCGGGGAGAGAAGGTGGTCGCCGCCATCGCCGAGGCCGGAGGCCGGGCCGCCTTCGTCCGCGCCGACCTCGCGCACGCTCAGGGCGTACGCGACCTGGCCGCCGCCGCCCACGACCTGGCCGGCGGGCCGCTCGACATCCTGGTCAACAACGCCGCCATGCTGATCACGCCGGCCCCGACCGCCGAGGTGGCCGAGGACCTCATCGATGGGGCGCTGGCGGTCAACGTCAGGGCCGCATTCCTGCTCACCGGCATCGTCGCCCCGGCCATGGCCGCCCGCGGCCGCGGCGCGATCGTCAACATGGGCTCGATCAGCGGCCTGTCCGGGACGGGCGGGTCGGCCCTCTACAGCATGACGAAGGCCGCGATCCACTCGCTGACCAAGTCGTGGGCCGACGAGTACGGACCCAGCGGCGTGCGGGTCAACACCGTCGCGCCGGGCCCCACATTCACCGAGAAGGTCGCCGCGATGGAGGAGCACCTGGCACCGCTGATCTCCCGGCTGCCGTCCCGGCGGGCGAGCACGCCGGACGAGGTCGCCCGGGCGGTCGTGTTCCTCGCCGGCGACGACGCCTCGAACATCCACGGCGCGATCCTGAGCGTCGACGGCGGACGCGCCGCGATCTGAGCGGTTAAGCGGAGAGGCCGGCCCCGTCGAAGACGAAGGCGCCGCCGACGACCGTGGCGAGCACCGCGACGTCCTTGATGCGTTCGGGGGCGACCGCGAACAGGTCGTCGCCCAGGACGACGAAGTCGGCCAGCTTGCCACGCGACAGCGTGCCCTTGTCCCGCTCCTCCCCGGCCGCGTACGCCGAGCCGACCGTGTAGGCGCGCAGCGCCTGCTCCACGGTGAGGGCCTCGCCCGGGGTGAACGGCACGCCGCTCGCCGTACGGCGGTTGACCAGGTCGTGGATGCCGAGCAGCGGGGCGCCGTCGGCCACCGGGCAGTCGGAGCTGCCCGGGACCACGATCCCGGCCTCCAGGAACGACCTCTGCCGGTAGCAGCCGAGCGAGCGCTCGGGGCCGAGGGCGGCGAGCATGCCGTCGCCGAGCTCGGAGACGAACCGGCCCTGGGGCACCGGGATGACGCCGAGCCTGGCGATCCTCGCCACCTGGGTGTCGCTGGTCACCGCGCAGTGCTCGATCCGGTGGCGGGCGCCGGGCCGGGGATCGCGCGCCTGCGCCTCCTCGTAGGCGTCGAGGACCACGTCGATCGCGTGGTCGCCGATGGCGTGGGTGGCGATCTGCCAGCCCGCGGCGTGCGCCCGCAGGATGAAGGCGCGCAGCGCCTCCGCGTCCTCCTGCAGCAGTCCCCGGTTGCCCGGCTCCCCCTCGTAGTCGCAGCACATGGCGGCGGTGCGGCCGATGAGCGAGCCGTCGGAGAACAGCTTCACCGGCCCGATCCGCAGCCGCTCGTCGCCGATGCCAGTGCGGAACCCGAGGTCGAGCCCGAACCAGCCGTCGCCGATGTCGTGCAGGTTGGGCGAGCCGGGCATCAGCGTGGCCCGCTGCGGCAGCACCCCCCGCCGGACCGCCTCCTGGAAGGCCGCGAGGTCCCAGGGGCCGTTGCCGGCCAGCCCGCGCCCGACGCCCGGCTCGGTGAAGCTGGTCAGGCCCTCGCCGGCCGCCACCCGGCCGGCCAGCGCGATGCCCTCGACGAAGTCCTCGAACGGCACCGGGCGCAGCACGGCGTCCGCCAGGCCCTGGGCCTGCTCCGCCAGCAGGCCGTCGGGCCGCCCACCGGCGTCCCGCCCGACCGTGCCGCCGGGGACGTCGGGCACGTCCTCGACGCGTTCGAAGCCCATGCGGGCGAACGCCGCCGTGTTCGCGACGCCCATGTGGCCGGAGACGTGCTGGAGCCAGACGGGCCGGCCGCCGGCCGCCCGGTCGAGCGCCTCGCGGCTCGGGTGCAGCCCGCCCAGCTTGTTCTGGTCGTAGCCCGCTCCCTTGACCCACGCGTCCCGCGGCAGACCCGCGGCGCGCTCGGCGACCTTCGCGTACAGCTCGTCGAGCGTCCGCACCCGGCCGTCGCGCAGGTCGAGCTCACTCAGCCGCTGGCCCCGCATGCTCAGGTGATGGTGGGCGTCGTTGAACCCCGGCACCACCGGCGCCCCGCCGAGGTCGACGACGACGTCGGCGGTGAGCCCGTCCAGGTCCTCGTCCAGCCCGGCGATCCGGCCGCCGAACACGCCGAGCCGGGTCGCGGCGGGCCGATCGGGGTCCAGGGTGGTGAACCGGCCGTTGACGAACAGGACGTCCAGACGCATGGTGCTTCCCTTCGAGATTGCCTCAGGCGGCCGAGGTGACGGGCCCGGCCTTCGCCGCGACGACGGCGGAGCGGTACCGCAGGCCGGCGACGCACGCCATCGTCAGCAGGATGATCACGATGTACTGCACCACCACGAGCCAGATCGATCCCGACCAGGTCAGGAGCGCCTGCGCGATGAGCGGGGTGGTGCCGCCGATCAGCGCGCCGCACAGCTGGTAGGACAGCGAGATGCCCGTATAGCGCACCCTGGCCGGGAACGCCTCGGCGAGGAAGCCCGCCAGCGCCGCGTACGACGAGCCTCCGAACACGACGCTCAGGGCGAGGCCCAGCGTGGCCAGCGGCGCGGAACCGGTGCCGACCAGCAGGAACGTCACCGGCGTCATGACGATCAGCACCGTGAACGCCGCCAGCATGAACTTCGCGGCTCCCCAGCGCTGGCCGAGCACGGCTCCCACGGGCTGCGTGACGAACTGCACGACCGACACGACGAGCAGCACGTTCAGCATCGTGCCCTTCGTGATGCCGAGGTCGGTGGTGGCCCACGACAGGATGAAGGTGTTGGTGAAGTACGCCGACGCGATGCCGACGCCGCTCGCCCCGATGCCGAGCAGCACCAGCGGCCACGCCGTGCGGAAGACCTCGGCGACGGGGAGTTTGGCGACCTCCCGCTGCTCGCGCAACCGGACGAACTCCGGCGACTCCTCCACCCGCAGCCGGATGACGAGCCCGATCACGAGCAGGATCGCGGAGGCGAGGAACGGGATGCGCCAGCCGTACGACAGGAACGCGTCGTCGGGCAGCAGGCTGACCAGCGCGAACATGCCGGTGGCGAGGATCGAGCCCGCGGGCGAGCCCTGCTGGGCGAACGCCGCGTAGAGGATGCGCTTGGGCCCGGCGTGCTCGGCGGCGATCAGCACGGCGCCGCCCCACTCGCCGCCCACCGCGATGCCCTGCACCAGGCGCAGCGCGGCCAGCAGCGCGGGCGCCGCCATGCCGACGGACCCGTACGTGGGCAGCACGCCCACCAGGGTCGTCGCGCCGCCCATGAGGAGCAGCGTGGTGATCAGCGTGCCCTTGCGGCCGATGCGGTCACCGAGGTGGCCGAAGACCACACCGCCGAGCGGGCGGGCCAGGAACCCGACCCAGAACGTGGCGAAGGACGCCATGACGCCCGCCGTGGGGCTGGCCTCCGGGAAGAACAGCTTGCCGAACACCAGCGCCGAGGCCGTGCCGTAGATGTAGAAGTCGTACCACTCGATGGACGTGCCGACGAAGGAGGCGATGCCCGCGCCGCGGGCCTTGCTCGTACTCAATTGCGTATCACCAGGGGGACTAGGCGAAGTGATGCAGTCGGGACAGGGGCACCTCGGTGGCCGGGTCCACGTGGACCTCGGCCCCGTCCACCAGGACGGGGCCGGGCTCCCGGGACAGCTCGACCCGCGGGGTCGCCGTGTTGCGGCACATGTCGGCCCTGGTCAGGCCGCGCGCGCGGCGGATGGCCGCGTAACGCAGGCCCGCGGGCAGCGCCTCACGGGCGTCCGCGGAGTCCAGCGCCTCGTGGGCGACGAAGATCCGCGACAGGCGGGCCGGCGCGTCGCCGAGCCCGCCGAAGTACGGGCGGTAGACCCGGGGCTGGGTCAGCCGGGTCGAGCCCGAGCCGCTGCCGGACACGCCCCAGGCGACGAAGCCGGCTTTGATCACGAGTTCGGGCTTGGTGCCGAACCAGGCCGGGTTCCACAGCACGATGTCGGCCAGGCGCCCCGGCTGGAGTGTGCCGACCTCGTGCGCGATCCCGTGGGCGATGGCGGGGTTCAGCGTGAGTTTGGCCAGATAACGCAGCACCCGCAGGTTGTCGGGCTGCACAGTTTCCGGTTGCCCGGCCCCCGCGCGCAGCGCCTGCAGGTGGGCGAGCTGCCAGGTCCTGCGGATCGTCTCGGCGACCCGTCCCATGCCCATCGAGTCGGAGTTGACGATGCTGATGGCGCCGAGGTCGTGCAGCGCGTTCTCGGCCGCGATGGCGTGCGCCCTGATCCGGCTGCGTGTCACCTCGACATCGCTGTCGATGTGGTGGTTCTGCCGGTGGACGGTCATCGTCATCGGGAACAGCTCGCCGACCGTGTTGGTGGTGTAGGGGATGGTCGGCGTCGTGGACGACGGCAGGATGTTCGGCTCGGAGAGGATCTGGAGCAGGTCGGGATGGCCGCCGCCGCCCTCCACGTGGTAGGCGTGGACCGTGCGGCCCCGGGTGGCGGCGATCGTGTCGGCCAGGTAGCCCGACTCGTTCATCGAGTCGGTGTGCAGCGCGACCGGCAGGTCCGCCTGCTCGGCGACCCCGAGGCAGGTGTCCACGATCCGGGGCGTCGCGCCGAAGTCCTCGTGGATCTTGAAACCCCCGGCGCCGGCGAGCACGGCCTCCTCCAGCAGCCTGGGCGAGCTGGAGGAGCCGCGGGCGAGGAAGGCGACGTTCATCGGGGTGCCCCGCCACGCGCTCATCAGCGTGTGCAGGTTGTGCGCGGGGTTGCAGCCCACGTCCCAGACGCCGCCGAGGCCCATGCCCACGACGGTCGTCACACCGGAGGCGAGCGCCGCAGGCGCGATCTCGGGTGAGGACAGGTGCACGTGCGAGTCGACGGCGCCCGGCGTGGCGATGAGGCCCTCGCCGGTGACGATCGCCGTGTGGGAGTCGATCGCGAAGTCCCCGACCCCGACGCTGACGACCCGCCCGTCCTTGACGCCGATGGCCGTCTTGCGCACGCCGAGCACCGGGTCGAGCAGCACGACGTTGGTGACGACCAGGTCGAGCGCCGACTCCCGGTCGGCGCGCGGGGAGGCCAGCAGCCCGTCCCGCAGCGTCTTGCCGCAGCCGCCGAGCAACTCGTCGCCGTACGGCGTGTCGTCGCGCTCGACCTCGATCCACAGGCAGGTGTCGCCGAGCCGTACGCGATCGCCCGTGGTCGGGCCGTAGATCTTCGCGTAGGTCTCCCTTGGGACGGTCGTCACGCCTTCACCACCTCCACGAGCCGCTCCACTCCCGGGGGGAAGGCGAGCGCCGTGCCCGCCGGGATGTCCAGGCGCATGCCCTCTGCCTGCGCCCGGTCGAAGGACAGGGCGGGGTTGACCTGGTCGAGCGGGAAGTGCGAGGAGACGTAGACCGTCTGCTCGCCCTCGTTGCGCACGGCGATCCGCCCCCGGTCGCGTCCCGCGTTGAGGCGCAGCTCGCCGTCGGCGGCCTCCACCGCACCGGGGCCGCGCCCGTTCCCCGCGCCGAAGGGGGTGTCGACGCAGACCAGGGCCGTGCCGTTGGGGAACAGCGCCTCGACCTGCACCTGCGGCACCAGGTCGGGCACGCCCTCCATCACGTCGTCCGCGGTGAGCAGCGACCGCGCCGCCGCCACGACCTCCTCCAGGGACGCGCCGTCCCAGGCGTGTTCGAGGATCTCGTCGCAGAGCAGGGCGATCGCCTCGGGGGCGTTGAGCCGCCGGCCCCGGGCACGGCGCCGCCGCGCCAGTTCCGCGACCGTGAAGAGGGTGAGCCGCTCCTGCTCGCGAGGCGTCAGGTGCACAGTCCGCCCTCGCTTTCATCTCCGCTCCATGGCCCGTCCTTACGGGCGAGTCAACCGTAGGCGCAGGCCAGGGGCTTACCCAACGGCATTCCGTCGCGGAAATCGGCGGCTACATTGTGCAGGTGAACACTCCCCCTCCCGCCTCGGTGACCGAGCTCGCGCTGCGCTGCCTCGACGACATCGGCGCCATCGTCGACGGGTGGCTGGCCCAGGTCGAGCTCATCGATCCGTACGGTTCACCCGACCCGCCCGTCTCCCGGGACGAACTGCGGGGCACCGCGCTGACCGGGCTGGACATGCTGCTGCGGCACATCGCCACGGGATCGGTCGCCCCCGGCATGGCCGGCCTCTCCGAGCGCGTCGGCGAGCGCAGGGCCGCCCAGGGCGTGCCGCTGAAGTCGCTGCTGGCCGCCGCGCGGCTCGACGCCCGGGTGCTCTGGCAGGCCATGAACGCGCGGGCGACACCGGAGGCGCTGCCCGGCCTGATCTCCGGGGCCCACCTGGTCTGGGAGGCGGTGGAGCAGCACGTGACCGGACTGATGACGGGCTACCAGCGGGCGGTGCTGGAGATGGGACGGCAGCGGGAGGACCAGCGCAGGGCCTGGTTCACCCGGCTCATGGACAACCAGGGCCGCAACCCCGACGTGGTGCGCGACGCCGGACGGGTCCTCGGGTTCGACCCGTCGCAGCCGCTCCTCGCCGTGGTCGCCCACCCCGGGGACGGGGCCGCACTGCGCGCGGCGGCGGCGGGAATGGCCGCGAGCATGGCCGGGAGCACGGCCGGGAGCACAATGCACTGCTACCGGCACGAGTCGCCGACCGGCGACGTGCTGATCGTGCAGCCGCCGGTCCGGACCGCCGATCCGCCGCGGTCGATCCTCGCCGCGCTCGCGGGGGTGCGCTGCGGTGTCTCCCCCGTCGTCGCGGGCCTGTCGCAGGTGCCCCGTGCCGTACGGCTGGCCTCGGCGGCCGCGGGGGCGTCCCGGGACGGTGCGGGACCGCGGCGGCTGGATGACGCCTGGCTGGACGTCTTCGTGGGCGGCAGCCGGGAGCTGGCGGCCGAGCTCGCGCACCAGGTGCTCGGCCCCCTGTCCGCCCTGGGCGAGGCGGAGGGCGAGCGGCTGCTGGAGACCGTGCGGATCCATCTGGCCGGCTCGGGCTCCGTCGCCGACACGGCCACGGCCCTGTACTGCCACCGCAACACCGTGCAGCACCGCTTCGCGCGCTTCCGCGAGCTCACCGGCCGGGACGTGCGCGTCCCCGAGGACGCGGCCGTCGTCGCCCTCGCGCTGCGAGCCGCCGAAACGCTCGCTTAGATTCGCCGGTCTTCCATCTCCCAGATGTGGTCGACGACGTGCCAGATGATGCGGCGGGCGGCGTAACGGACGGGCCAGCCCGTGCCGTCGGGAGGAAAGGCCTGCGCCGGCTGCGCGAGCACGCGCCCGATGTCCTCGCGCATGGCGGTCAGGCCGGCCTCGTCCTTGAAGGGCCTGTGCCGAACGCCGATCTTCCTGGCGTACGAGCGCTCGGCCTCCACGACGTGGGCGACCATCTTGTCCCTGTCCCTGCCACCACCCCTGGGGCCCTTGCGCAGCTCCTCCGGGGACGCCGCGGCCACCTCGGCGAGCACCGCCCAGGCCGCGCGGGCGAGGGCGGCCGTACGCGCGGCCTCCGGCGCGTCCACCGGCTCCCGGTCGAAGTCCGGGATGGCGGAGATCGCGCCGAAGTCCGTCGTGCTGTCGCCCTTGACCCGCTCGACGACCGCCGGGTCCCCCGGCGCGAACGCCAGCCCGGCCCGCTCGGCGATCACCTGGAAGCGCGGGGTGTAGTCCACGAGCGTGTCGAGCGCGGCCTCCTCCGTCCTGCCGATGCGGCACCAGCCCGGCCAGTCGATCGAGCAGGCGAAGACCTTCTTGGGGCCGATCTCCAGATAGACGCGGTGGTTCATACCGGTCAGCCTGACAGCCGTACCTGTCAGGCTCCGTCAGGTTCCAACCAGGTCGATGAGGTCGGCCACGGAGTTGACCACCTGCGTGGGCCGGAACGGATACCGGTCGATCTGGTCCTTCTGGGTGACGCCGGTGAGCACCAGGATCGTGTGCAGGCCGGCCTCGATGCCGCAGACGACGTCGGTGTCCATGCGGTCGCCGATCATCGCGGTGGTCTCGCTGTGCGCGTCGATCTGGTTGAGCGCGCTGCGCATCATCATCGGGTTCGGCTTGCCGACGAAGTAGGGCTCCACTCCGGTCGCCTTGGTGATCATCGCGGCCACCGCACCGCAGGCCGGCAGCGAGCCCTCGGTCGAGGGGCCGATGGGGTCGGGGTTGGTCGCGATGAAGCGGGCGCCGTTGTCGATCAGCCGGATCGCCCGCGTTATCGCCGTGAAGCTGTAGGTGCGGGTCTCGCCCAGCACCACGTAATCGGGGTCGAGGTCGGTCAGCACATAGCCGACCTCGTGCAGGGCCGTGGTCAGCCCCGCCTCGCCGATGACGTACGCCGAGCCCTCGGGCCGCTGGTCGGCGAGGAACTTGGCGGTGGCCAGCGCGGAGGTCCAGATCGCCTCGGGCGGCACCTCCAGCCCGGCCGCGCGCAACCGTACGGACAGGTCGCGGGGGGTGTAGATCGAGTTGTTCGTCAGGACGAGGAACCGCTTCCCCGACTCCTTCAGCCGCCTGATGAACTCGTCGGCACCCGGCACCGGCTGCCCCTCGTGGACCAGCACCCCGTCCATGTCGGACAGCCACGACTCGATGGGCTTTCGCTCGCTCATGTGTCCAAGCATGGCAGGTGAGGGGGCGGCGAAGCACATCCCTCACCCCGTCCGGAAATATCCGGATGCGACCTCAGGTTGGGCCCAGCATGAGCATGGACAACATCCGCGGGGTGCCGCATGGGACGGCCGAGGTGCCGCTGTCGATCCTGGAGCTCGCGACCGTCGGCGAGGGCTCGACACCCACCGAGGCGCTGCGCGACGCCACAGAACTGGCCCGGCGGGCCGAGGAGTGGGGCTACCACCGCATCTGGGTCGCCGAACACCACGGAATGCCCGGAGTGGCCAGCTCCTCTCCGGCCGTGCTCATCGCGCACCTCGCGGCGGCGACCCGGTCGATCCGGATCGGCTCCGGCGGCGTGATGCTGCCCAACCACGCCCCGCTGGTGATCGCCGAGCAGTTCGGCACGCTGCACGCGCTGCACCCCGGCCGCATCGACCTCGGCCTCGGCCGCGCCCCCGGCACCGACATGGCCACGGCGAACGCCCTGCGCCGCTCGGCCGACGTGGACCCCGACGAGTTCCCCCAGCAGGTGGCCGAGCTGACCGGCTTCCTCGACGCCTCCTTCCCGCCCGGCCATCCGTACGAGAAGATCCGGGCCGTGCCGGGCGGTGCCGACTCGGCGGCCACGGGCCGGCCGCCGATCTGGCTGCTCGGCTCCAGCGGGTTCAGCGCCAGGCTGGCCGGGCTGCTCGGGCTGCCGTTCGCCTTCGCCCACCACTTCAGCGCCGCCAACACCGAGCCCGCGCTCGACCTCTACCGCTCCTCGTTCCGGCCCTCGGAGGTGCTCGACCGGCCGTACGCGCTGATCGGGGTGGCGGCCGTCGCGGCCGACACCGACGAGGAGGCGCTGCGCCAGACCATGCCGGGCGCGCTGTCGTGGCTGCGCCTGCGGCATGGGCGTCCCGGCCGCACGCCCACTCCGGAGGAGGCGGAGGCGTACCCGTACACCCCGATGGAGCGGGAGTTCGTCCGCGAACGGCTGTCGACGGTGGTCCACGGCGACCCTCAGACCGTGCGGGACGGGCTGGAGGAGCTGCGCAAGCGCACCGGGGCCGACGAACTGATGATCACCACGCAGGTCCACGGCGGCGCCGCGCGCCTGCGCTCCTACGAGCTGATCGCCCGCGCGTACGGGATGATCTAGCACCGCACCCCGTACACCCAGGGTTCCAGGAAAATCGCGGAGGCCGCGAACATCGGCGGCCCGCCGGTCATCCAAACATCGGAGACCGGAGGGGAGGGGCCTCTCCGGGGTTTCCGGCGAAAGGAAGGACCATGATCCAACGGGGGATCCGCAACGGCGTCCTGACCCTGTCCGCGACGGCGCTGCTGACCGTCGCCGCCGCCGCTCAGGCCGGCGCCGCGTCCGCCGCCCCGGCGTCCGTGAGCGCCGCGAGCTGCGCGCGCGTCAACCACTCGTCCGGCTACGTCACCCAGACCGTGAAGGTGACCAACAACTGCGGCTACACCGTCTCCTTCTCCGTCCGGCGCGTGGGGCCCGACAGCCCCTGCTACATCGTCCGCCCTGGTCACTACCGGACGTACAAGTGGGGCAACGGGCTGAACTACCAGGGCATCAGGTGGAACTGCTCCTGAGCCTCGCTTCGCGGACGCCCGCCTGAGCGGGCGTCCGCCCATGTAGTCGTCCAGTGCAGTCGCGGCACCTCGTCCGTGAGGCTCATCCGTGAGGCTCATCCGTGAGGCTCACCGGGGGGCGAGGGCCTCCAGGGCCTCCTCCGCGCGGCGCATGGAGTCGCGGGGGTCGGCCTCGGGGTTGCCGATCTCCGGGTCGAAGTTGAGGTCGTGGAAGACCTCGGTCACGCCCTTGGCCTCGAGCGCCTCGACGTCCCGCCGGATCTTGTCGTACGACCCGGTCAGCGGGCCCTCGTCCTCCGGGCGGACGCGGGTGACGCCGCGGACGACGAACCGCAGCGCGTCCGGGTCGCGGCCCGCCTGCCGGGCCGCCTCCTTCACGATGGCGATCTGCTGGTCGATCGCGTCCAGGTCGGCGCGGCTGGAGCTGATCCAGCCATCGGCGATCCGCCCGGCCCGCTCCAGCGCCACCCGGGCCGTGCCGCCGAGCATCACCGGCGGCGGCGTGGCCGGTTTGGGGTCCTGGTGCGAGCGCGGCACCTCGTAGAACTCGCCCTTGTGCTCGACGACGTCCTCGGTCCACAGCCGCCGCAGCAGGCCGACGTACTCCTCGCCACGCCTGCCGCGCCGCTCCATCGGCACGCCCGACGCCGCGAACTCCTCGGGCAGCCAGCCGAGCCCCAGGCCCACGTCGAGCCTGCCGCCGGACACCTCCTGGAGGGAGGTGAGCTGCTTGGCCATCAGGACCGGGGAGACGAAGGGCAGGTTGAGCACGGCCACCCCGAGCCGTACCCGCTCGGTGACGCCCGCCAGGTACGCGAGCGCGACGACGGGGTCGTGCACGCTCCGGTAGACCGGCCCCATCGGGTTGCCGACGGGGTAGAGCAGGCGCTGGAACGTCCACACCCCGTGGTAGCCGAGCTCGTCCGCGCGGCGCGCGATCCGCTTCATGTTCTCCGGCGTCGCCCACGAGCCCGACACCGGCACAGAAAACCCAATCCTCATAACCGCACCCTAGGGTGTCCCCCGTGATCGAGGAACTGGCGCGGCTGGCGCGCCGCGACGGGCCGGTGACGGTGCTCAAGCAGACCCGGGTGCTCGTGGTCCGAGTCGGAGACGTCGTCGTCAAGGCCCACCCCCCGGGCACCGACGAACGCGCCCTGCGTGCCCGCCTCGACGCCGCCGGGAACCTGCCCGGCGTCTTGCTGGCCCCTCTCGGCCTCGAACGGCTGGACGGCAGGCTCGTCACGATCTGGCCCGCCGGCGAGGCCCTCACCATCGCCGACGTGGACGCGGGGACGACCCCGTGGGAGGAAGGCGGCAGGCTGCTCGCCCTGCTGCACGCCCGGCCGGCGCCCGCGGGGCTGCCGCCCGCCGGGGGACCGTCACGGCTGCCCAGGGCCATGGCCGACCTGGCGGCGGCCGGCGTCCCGGACGCCGTCGCCGCGCCCATCCGGGCGGCGTACGCGACGCTGCCGCCGGCCGGGGAGGGCGGCGCGCTGACGCACGGCGACTGGCACCTCGGCCAGATCGTCCGGCACGACGGCGCGTGGCTGCTGATCGACCCCGACGACCTGGGCGCGGGCGACCCCGCGTGGGACCTGGCCCGCCCGGCCGCGTGGTACGCCGCCGGCCTGCTCGACCCCCGGGACTGGGAGCGCCTCCTCACCGCCTACCTCGCGGCGGGCGGGACCGCCGTCTCCGCGGACGATCCGTGGCGGGAACTCGACGCGCCGGCCCGGGCGTTGACCGTCCAACTGGCCGCGACGGCGGTGGCCACGGCGGCGCGGGCGGGGGAACCGCCCGACGACGCCGCAGAGGCCCTGGTGTCCGCCTGCGGGAGGATCGTCGCGGCCACGGAGGCCGAGACCTGACCGAGGGAGAGTTCGTCACATGGAGTGCCCCAAGTGCCGTGGCCGGATGCGGACGTTCGACCGCAACGGGGTTCACATCGAGCAGTGTGACAACTGTCGGGGGATCTTCCTCGACTACGGCGAGCTGGAGACGCTGACCCGGATGGAGACCCAGTGGGCTCAGCAGCACTACGCTCCCCCGCCGCCGGCGCACGGAGGGCCCGCCTGGGGCGGCCACCACGGCGGCCACCACGGCCACCACCATCGGGGAAACAGCTGGGTCGGCATGCTGTTCTCCAGCTGAGCCCCTCTCCAGCCGAACCCCGCACAGAGCCTCCGGCGTGCCCGGTCACGCCGGGAAGGCGTCCGGGTCCACTTCGCTCGTGCTGGCGTTCCCGCCGAACACGGCGTCGAGGGTGAGCGTCCAGTCCTTCCAGCTCACGCCGCCGCCCGTGTAGACGGTCCGGAACGTCAGGGAGTCGTCGAACTTGGAGAAGCCGCAGTTCCTGGTGAAGGCACGGCTGCCCCTGTCGTAGTCCACCCCCGTGGTGAAGTAGATGCGGTAGGTGCCGTCCTTGATGTTCGCGACCTTCGCGGTCGACCGCTTGCGCACGTAGAAGCTGACCGCCTTGCGCCCTCCGCGTACGAGGGTCACGACGCCGTCCTGCGTGCCGCCGTTCTTCACGCTCAGGCTGCCCCGTCCGCCGCGGATCGCCGAGAGGAGCATCGTGCCGTTGCCGAGGCGGCGGGCGCGCTGGGCCGGCGGCTTGATCTGGACCACCGGGTAGTCTCCGGCCTTCGCGAGGTCGCCCGCGGCAGCCCTGAGCGTCTTGAACTCGCCCGACAGGCCGAGCCTGGCCAGCACGGCCGTCCCGCTGCACAGGGCGTGCGACGTCACGTCCTCGTCCAGCGCGCCGAGCCTGCCGTTCAGGCCGCGCAGCGCCGCGACGTAGTCGGTGTGCTCGGGGCTGACGTCCGCGGGAGGCCGCAGGCCGCCGAGCCGCCCCAGCGCGGAGTCCAGGGCGCTTTCCGCCCGGCCGATGCGCTGGTGGAGCGACCGGAATGTCCGCGCCTTGGCGATGGCGGCGAGCGTCGTGCGGGCGGGGCGTCCGGCGGCATCGAGTGCGCTCCGGTACGCCTCTGGAGTCAGCGCCGGCGCGCCGGAGGAGGCGGCGGACGGCGCCGCCTCCTCGCCGGAGGCGGCCTTTCCCGATCCGCTGGGCGATCCCGTGCAGGCCGCGAGCGTGACGGACGCGGCCAGCACGGCGACGGCGCCGGCCGGGACAGGGCGTGAGAAGGTCCGGGGGGAGATCACCCGCAACACTGTCAGCCGGTGAGCGGACGCTGTCAACACGTATTCACGCCGACGACGTCACCCCCTCCGCGTCCAGGGTGAGCCACCGGGTGATGCCGATCGACTCGAGGAACGGCAGGTCGTGGGAGACCACCACGAGCGCTCCCCGGTAGGCCGACAGCGCCTGCGCGAGCTGGCGCACGCTGGCCAGGTCGAGGTTGTTGGTCGGCTCGTCCAGCAGCAGGAGCCGCGGCGCGGGCTCGGCCAGCAGCAGCGAGGCCAGCACGGCGCGGAACCTCTCGCCTCCCGACAGCGTGCCCGCCGGTCGTTCGGCCCGTGCGCCCCGGAACAGGAACCGGGCGAGCCCGGCCCTGACGGCGTTGACCGACGCCGCGGGCGCGACCGCCCGCACGTTGTCGACCAGGCTGAGCGCGTCGTCGAGCACGTCGAGCCGCTGCGGCAGGTAGCGCACCGGCACGTTGAGCCGGACCGAGCCCTCACCCGCCGGGATCTCCCCCAGGATCGTGCGCAGCAGCGTCGTCTTGCCCGAGCCGTTCGGCCCCAGCAGGGCGACCCGCTCCGGGCCGCGGACGACCAGGTCGCCGATCGGCCCGGCGGCCGTGCGCAGGCCGTCCAGTTCGAGCACGGTGCGCCCGGCCGGCACCTCGGTGGCGGGCAGCTCCACCCGGATCTCGGCGTCGTCGCGCACCGCCTCCTCCGCCTCGGTCAGCCGCTCACGGGCGGCCGCCACCTTCTCCTCGTGCATCGTGCGGTGCTTGCCCGCCGAGACCTGGGCCTGCCGCTTGCGCTCCTGCATGATGATCTTCGGTTCGCGCTTCTGCTCGTACATCTTGTTGCCGTAGCGCACCCGCCGGGCCAGCTTGGTCTGCGCCTCGGCCAGCTCGCGCCTCTGACGGCGCAGGTCGCCCTCGGCCGCGCGGACCGTCCGCTCTGCGGCCTGCCGCTCGACCGCGAGCACCTCCTCGTACTCGCCGAGCGTGCCGCCGAACGTACGTCGGGCGGGCAGGTCGGCGATCTGGTCCACCAGGTCGAGCAGCGTGCGGTCGTGGCTGACGACGACCAGCGTCCTCGTCCACGACGAGACGGCGTCGTACAGGCGCCGCCGCGCGTCGAGGTCGAGGTTGTTGGTCGGCTCGTCGAGCAGCAGCACGTCGGGCTCGGCGAGGAAGCGCGCGGCGAGCCCGACCATGACGGTCTCGCCGCCCGAGAGCGTCGCGACCGTCCGGTCGAGGTCCACGCTCGCGAGCCCGAGGCGGTCGAGCTCGGCCCGGGCGCGCTCCTCGACGTCCCAGACCACCGCGTCGTAGTTCGCCTCGCTCAGGTCGCCCCGCTCGATCGCGTGCAGCGCCTCCCGCGCGGGTGTGATCCCCAGCAGGTCGGCCACCGTACGGCTCGCGCCGAGCGGGAGGTTCTGCGGCAGATAGCCCAGCCGCCCGGTGACCAGCACCGAGCCGCTCGTCGGGGTCAGCTCTCCGGCGATCAGCTTGAGCAGGGTGGACTTGCCGCTGCCGTTGACGCCGATGAGCCCGGTCCTGCCGGTGCCGAACGCGAAGTCGAGCACCTCGAAGACGGGCGTCCCGTCGGGCCAGGAGAACGACAGATCCGTACAGACAATGGAATGAGACATGAGGCGGCTCCGGATATCCCCAAGGGCGAAATGGTGAACAAACGCATGGAGACACCGCGGGCACGGGCCGCGAGGCGAGGGTCTGCCTGAGGTCGCTGCGCCGGACCACCGATGGCGGCCGTGGGCGCGGTGTCGGGACCTCAGAGCTCCAAGTGACCCTCCAGGGTGCGGCGGCAGGACGTCCGTCACGATAATCGCGAGCGGGGATGGGATGCCACCGAATTAATCCGCGGGCCGCCCGGGGCGTCGCCTCAGCCGTCCCTGAAGGTGACAAAAGACCTACCCCGCTCCACAGGTTCGGGACCTTGTCGGTAAGGTGAACCTGCCCTAACTTAGGTAAGGCTTACCGAGCGTCCGGAGGACGATGTGTTCGCGAGTTACCTCATCGGCCTCCGCGAGGGCCTTGAGGCCACTCTTGTGGTCTCCATCCTGGTGGCCTTCCTCGTCAAGGGCGACCGCCGCGAGCGGCTGCCCATGGTCTGGGCCGGCGTCGGCGCCGCCGTCGCGCTCTCCGTCGCGTTCGGCGCGCTGCTGACCTTCACCGCGGCCCACCTCGCGACGCAGCAGCAGGAGATGTTCGACGCCGTCACGTCCCTGGCCGCGACCGTCTTCGTCACCTTCATGATCTTCTGGATGCGCACGGCGGCCCGCAAGATGTCGGGCGAGTTGCGGGAGAAGATGGGCGCGGCCCTGGAACTCGGAGCCACCGCCGTGGTCGTGGTGGCGTTCCTGTCGGTCGCGCGCGAGGGACTGGAGACCGCGCTGCTGTGGTTCGCCGCCGTCCAGGGCGCGACCAGCAGCGCGAGCCCGTTGATCGGCATCACGCTCGGGTTGCTCACCTCGGTCGCGCTGGGCTGGGGGCTGTACCGCAGCGCCCTGCGGATCAACCTCACGAAGTTCTTCACCTGGACGGGCCTGCTGCTGGTCCTGGTCGCCGCCGGGATCTTCAAGTACGGCGTGCACGACCTGCAGGAGTCGGGACTGGTGCCCGGCCTGAGCACCTACGCCTTCGACATCAGCGGCGTGCTCGACCCCAGCGCCTGGTACTCGACGCTGCTGAGCGGGATGTTCAACATCACCCCGCAGCCCAGCGTGCTGGAGGCCGTCGCCTGGGTCGTCTACCTGGTTCCCGTCCTCATCCTGTTCCTGCGGCCCGCGGCCAAGACGCCGGCGAGCCCCGCCTCCAAGTCTCCCCAGCCCGCTTCCTGACCGGAGTCCACCGAAATGCGCACCCCCACCGTCCTGGCCGCCACCGTGCTGGCCCTCGCCGGTCTCACCGCCTGCTCGTCCACGGACTCCGGCAGCACGACCAAGGCGACCGCGACCGGCGACGGGAAGATCACCGTGGCCGCCACCGACACCGAGTGCAAGGTGGCGAAGTCCGATCTGGCCGCCGGCACCTCGACCTTCGCCATCACCAACAGCGGCTCGAAGGTGACCGAGTTCTACGTGTACGCGGCGGGCGACCGGGTCATGGGCGAGGTCGAGAACATCGTGCCCGGCCTGACCCGCGAGGTCGTGGTGGAACTTCCCGCGGGCGTGTACGAGACCGCCTGCAAGCCGGGGATGACCGGCAAGGGCATCCGCGGCCCCCTCAAGGTCAGCGGCGAGCACAAGCCGCTGACCGACGACGCCAAGCTCGCCGAGGCCGTGGCCAGCTACAAGCGCTACATCAAGAGCCAGTCCGACACGCTGCTCGACAAGACCAAGGAGTTCACCGAGGCGGTCAAGGCCGGCGACGTGGCCAAGTCCAAGGAGCTCTACCCGGTCGCCCGCACCTACTGGGAGCGGATCGAGCCGGTCGCCGAGGTCTTCGGCGACCTCGACCCGGCCATCGACGCGCGGGAGAACGACGTGGCCGACGGTGAGGAGTGGACCGGCTTCCACCGCATCGAGAAGGATCTGTGGGTCAAGAAGGACATCGGCGGCGACGGCCCGATCGCCGAGAAGCTGATGACCGACGTGAACACGATCGTGACGAAGTCCGCGACGGTCGACCTGTCCCCCGTGCAGCTCGCCAACGGCGCCAAGGGACTGCTCGACGAGGTCGCCACCGGCAAGATCACCGGCGAGGAGGACCGCTACTCCCACACGGACCTGTGGGACTTCGACGCCAACCTGCAGGGCTCGAAGGCCGCCGTCCAGGCGCTGCGCCCGGTGCTCGAGGAGCGCGACGCCGAGCTGGTGAAGACGCTCGACGCGAAGTTCGCCGACGCCGAGAACGCGCTCGCCGCCCACCGCAGCGGCGACGGCTGGAAGCTGCACACGGACCTGTCCAAGGACGACCTCAAGGCCCTGTCCGACGCGATCAACGCCCTGGCCGAGCCGATCAGCAAGGTGGCCTCGGTGGTGGCCGGATGAGTGCGGGCATCAGCCGCAGGCGGCTGTTCGGCCTCGGCGCGGCGAGCGTGGCCGCCGTCGGGGCCGGCGCCGTCGTCACCCGGTCGTTCGCGGAGGAGCCGGTCGCCCACGCGGCCTCCACCTCCGACCCCGTGGCCTTCTACGGCCCCCACCAGGCGGGCGTCACCACTCCCGCCCAGGACCGGCTGCACTTCGTGGCGTTCGACGTGACCACGAAGAACAAGGCCGAACTGGTGGAGCTGCTCCAGGAGTGGACCGCCGCCGCGGCCCGGATGACCCAGGGCAAGGACGCCGGCACGTTCGGCGCCGTGGGCGGGTCGCCCGAGGCGCCGCCGGACGACACCGGCGAGGCCCTCGGCCTGCCCGCCTCCGGCCTGACGCTGACCGTCGGCTTCGGCCCGTCGCTGTTCGACGAGCGGTTCGGCCTCGCCGACCGCAGGCCGCCCGCGCTGGCCGACCTGCCCGCCTTCCCCGGCGAGGACCTGCAGTCCGAGATCTCCGGCGGGGACATCTGCGTGCAGGCGTGCGCGCACGACCCGCAGGTGGCGGTGCACGCCATCCGCAACCTCGCCAGGATCGGCTTCGGCAAGGTCTCCGTCCGCTACTCCCAGCTCGGTTTCGGGCGCACCTCGTCCACCTCGCGGGCGCAGGCGACGCCGCGCAACCTCATGGGTTTCAAGGACGGCACCAACAACCTCAAGCTCGAAGACACCGCGATGCTGCGCGACCACCTGTGGGCCGCGCCCGGCGACGGCCCGGCCTGGATGGACGGCGGCACCTACCTGGTCACCCGCAAGATCCGGATGCACATCGAGACCTGGGACCGCGCCCCGCTGGCCGAGCAGGAGGCCATCTTCGGCCGCGACAAGGGCAAGGGCGCGCCGCTCACCGGGCAGGGGGAGTTCGACGCGCCGGACTTCGCCAAGAAGGGCCAGGACGGCGGCCCGGTGATCGCCGGCAACGCGCACGTACGGCTCGCGCACCCCGACGCCCACGGCGGCGCGCGACTGCTGCGGCGCGGCTACAACTTCGTGGACGGCTCCGACGGCCTCGGGCGGCTCGACGCCGGCCTGTTCTTCATGGCCTACCAGCGCGATCCCCGCAAGCAGTTCGTCCCCATCCAGCGGATGCTGTCCCAGAAGGACGCTCTGAACGAGTACATCAAGCACGTCTCCAGCGGCCTGTTCGCCTGCCCGCCCGGAGTGGTCGACGGCGGCGACTACTGGGGCCGCACGCTGTTCGCCTGACACCTCCGCCGCCCCCATGACAACCGGGATGTGTATAGTCCCGGTTATGCGGATGGGCGAGGGTGTCGAGTGGGGACTGCACTGCTGCGTGACGCTGGGCTGGCTCGACGAGCAGGCCCCCGTGTCGATCCGCCGGCTGGCCGCCTGGTTCGACCTGCCGCAGGAGTACCTGAAGAAGCGGCTGCAGCCGCTCGCCCGCGCCGGGATCCTCACCTCCAGCCCCGGCGTACGGGGTGGCTGGGCGCTCGCCCGCCCGCCCGAGCGGATCACGGTGATGGACGTCGTCACCGCCGTGGAGGGGCCGCTCGAGGCGTTCCGCTGCGCGGAGATCCGCAAGCGCGGAGTGAGCGGGCGTGACGCCGGCCCCGAGTTCGACCGGCCCTGCGGCATCTCCAGCCTCATGCGCCGGGCCGAGCTGGCGTGGCGGCGCGAGCTGGCCGGCCGTACGATCGCCGACCTGATGGAGCAGGCCCCCGCGGGCGCGGCGCGCACCCGCCGCAACTACAGCCGCATGACGGACTGATCCCCCCACCTGGCACGGAGCATTCTCATGAAAGAAACAGGGATGTTGGATGTCCCGGTTGGCCGGCGCGAGGCCGCACCGCGAGGGCTCGGCTCGACCCTCGTCCTGGCCCTCGGGACGTTCGCCGTCGGGACCGACGCGTACGTGGTGGCCGGGTTCCTGCCCGCTATGGCGCACTCGCTGCGGGTGACGGAGGGCACCGCCGGGCAGTCGGCGACGGCCTTCGCCATCGCCTACGCCGTGTTGTCACCCGTCCTGGCCACCGCGCTGGCCCGGATGCCGCGCCGCGCCCTGCTGGTCGGCGCCCTGGTCGTGCTCGCCCTGGCCAATCTCGCCTCGGCGCTGGCGCCGAACTTCGCCGCGCTGATGGTCACGCGGGTGCTGGCCGCGTCCGGCGCCGCGGCGTTCACCCCGAACGCGGGCGCGGTGGCCGCGTCGCTGGTCGCGCCCGCGCAGCGGGCCCGGGCGCTGGCCGTGGTGGTCGGCGGCCTGACCGTCGCCACCGCCCTCGGCGTGCCCCTGGGCAACCTGGCCGGGAAGATCCTCGACTGGCGCGCGGCACTCGGCCTGGTCGCGGCGCTGTGCGCGGTCTGCGCGCTCGGCGTGTTCGCCGCGATGCCCGCGATGCCCGGCAACCCGCGCATCCCGCTGGGGGAACGACTGGCGGCGCTGCGGCGGCCCGGGGTGGTCGCGGTGCTGCCGCTGACCGTGCTCGGCCTGGCCGCCAGTTATGGGCTCTACGCCTTCGCCGTTCCCGTGATGCGTGCGCTCGGGGCCGGAGCGCAGGCGGAGACCTGGCTGCTGTTCCTGTACGGCGCCGGCGCGGTCGCGGGCAACCTGGTGGCGGGCGCCATGGTGGACCGGCACGGGCCCATTCCCGTGCAGGCGGCCGGGTTCGCCGTGCTCACCGTGACGCTGGCCGTCTCCGCCTGGGCGGCCGGGGCGGGCACGCACTGGCTGCCGCTGACCGCCACGCTGATGGCGGCCTGGGGCGCGGCGACCTGGTTCCAGACCCCGGCGCAGCAGGTCCGGCTGATCAACGCCGCGCCCCGGGAGACCGCCGTGGTCGTCGGACTGAACTCCTCGGCCCTGTACGCCGGGATCGGCCTCGGCACGGCGCTGGCCGGCGCCCTGCTTCCGGTCGGCCCGCCCGTGGCGCTCGCCGTCTGCGCGGGACTGGCCCTGATGTGCCTGCCCTACCTGGGCGCCACCCGCCGGTACCGCTGACGCCGTTCGATCGGCAATAGGTGATATAGCGGTATTCTCGGCATCAAATCGCCTCTAACCTCATTCATTACTTCACGATGAACATTTCCTGAATTCTTAGGCTTATCCTTCTCCTCCCGCTCGCTCATTCCCCCTATCTCCCATAATCCGGAATACGGGGATCAGGGACACGGGGCGAAGGAAAGCATGAATGAAGCGTTGGATCGGGGTCGGACTGGCGCTGGTGCTGGGCGCCGCCGTCGTCCTCGCCCTCGTGCTGGGCAACGGCGGGGGCGGCAGCGGAGGTGAACAGCAAGCGCTCACCACGGTCCGCGGTGTGATCGGTTCGGAGAAGAAGCCCTTCTTCGACGACCCCGCGGTCAGGGCGGCGTTCGCCAGGCACGGGCTCCGGGTCGAGGTCGACACCGCGGGGTCCCGCGAAATCGCGACCACGGTGGACCTGCGCGCGTACGACTTCGCCTTCCCCTCCAGCGTCCCGGCCGCAGAGAAGATCAGGCAGGCACGCAAGATCACGCGGACGTACTCGCCGTTCTACTCACCGATGGCGATCGCGACGTTCCAGCCGATCGTGGACGTGCTCGCGAAGGCGGGCGTGGTCCACGACTCGGGTGCGGGCTACGAGGTCCTCGACCTGCGCAGGTTCCTCGACCTCGTCGCGAAGGGCACCCGCTGGGACGCGCTACCGGGCAACACCTCCTATCGCGCCCGCAAACGGGTCCTGCTCACCACCACCGACGTCCGTACGTCGAACTCGGCCGCCATGTACCTCGCGGCGACCAGCTACGTGGCCAACGGCGACGACGTCGTGAGCTCGCGGGAGCAGGTCGCCGGGGCGGCGCGGACGGTCGCCCCGCTGTTCCTCGACCAGGGCTACTCGGAGTCCTCCACGGAGGCGCCCTTCGAGGACTACCTCGCGCTGGGCATCGGGAAGACGCCGATGGTGGTGATCTACGAGGCGCAGTACGCCGCGCGACTGTTCGCGGGCGGCGAGGCGATCCGGCCCGGCATGCGGCTGATCTACCCCGCGCCGACCGTGCTCAGCAAGCACACGCTCGTCCCGCTCACGGACCGGGCCGCGGAGGTCGGGCGACTGCTGCAGGAGGATCCCGAGTTCGCCCGTCTCGCCGCGAGGTACGGCTTCCGCACCGCCGACCCCAAGGTCTTCGCGGACCTGGTGACCAAGGCGAAGGCCCCGATCGCCGGAAGCCTGGTCGACGTGGTCGAACCGCCCGCCTACGACCGACTGGAAGACCTCATCTCGGCCATCGAGCGGAGCTACCTGGCCGGCGCGAAGCCGTCGTCCTGACCCCCTTTTTTCAGGAAGACAGAAAGACAGGAAGAGAGGACACCCGTGTCCGAAGATCTGGTGCTGACTCCGCCCGCCCCGGTGGCGGCGGTGCCGGTCGAGAAGGCGGCCGGCATGCTGCCGCTCCCCGGCGAGCGCGGCGCCGAACTCGCCCGCAAGGCGTCCGGCTTCGCCGAGGAGCTCACCACACTCGACCCCCGGTCGCCGGAGTTCGCCAGGAAGGTGCACGACATCACCTCGATGGGCGACTCGGAGATCCGCGCCTCCTCCCAGGTGGCCAACCGGATGCTCAAGCGTCCGGTCGCGGCGCTGGCCTCGGCCAAGGGCGAGGGCGCCGACGGCCAGGCGCGGGTCGCCGGTCAGCTCGTGGCGCTGCGCCGTACGATCGTCGACCTCGACCCCAAGCAGGCGACCGCGGGCACCCGGCGGCTGCTCGGGATCATCCCGTTCGGCGACCGGCTGCGCGACTACTTCGCCAAGTACCGCAGCGCGCAAAAGCACATCGACGACATCATCCGGGCGCTCAAGTCCGGGCAGGACGAGCTGCGCAAGGACAACGCCGCCATCGAGGGGGAGAAGGCGAACCTCTGGGAGTCGATGACGAAGCTCCAGGAGTACGCCGTGCTGGCGGCGGCGCTCGACGCGGAGCTGCAGGGACGGATCGACCAGATCGAGCTCACCGACCCCGAGAAGGCGAACGCCCTGCGGTCGGACGCGCTGTTCGGCGTGCGCCAGAAGCACCAGGACCTGCTGACCCAGCTCGCCGTTTCGGCCCAGGGCTACCTCGCGCTCGACCTGGTGCGCAAGAACAACCTGGAGCTGATCAAGGGGGTGGAGCGGGCCACCACCACGACGATCGCGGCGCTGCGCACGGCCGTCACGGTGGCCCAGGCCCTCGCCAACCAGAAGCTGGTGCTCGACCAGATCACGGCGCTGAACACCACCACCTCCGATCTGATCCTCGCGACCAGCGAGATGCTGCGCACGCAGGCGGGAGACATCCAGACCCAGGCCGCCGCCACGACCGTGAGCATGGAGTCGCTGAGCAAGGCGTTCGACAACATCTACTCGACGATGGACATGATCGACGGCTTCAAGGCCAAGGCCGTGGAGAGCATGGCCGTCACCGTCGACAGCCTCACCGCGGAGCTCGACCACGCCCGCACCTACCTGGAGCGGGCGCGCCGCGCCGACGAGGCCGGGTCGTGAGGAGAGCGATCACGGCCACCGCCCTGGCCCTGCTGCTGACCGTCACGGCCGCCTGCTCGGGCGCGGGCGGGGACGCCCCTCCGGAAGACGGCCCGGACGTGCTGCGCGTCCTCGCGGGCAGCGAGATCAAGGACCTGGAGCCGCTGCTCGCCAAGGCGGCCGGCGCGGCGGGCGTGAAGGTGTCGCTCTCCTACACCGGCACGCTGGACGGCGCCGAACAGGTGGCGAACGGCGGAGCGGACGGCCGCTACGACGCGGTCTGGTTCTCCTCCAACCGCTACCTGTCTCTGATCGACGGGGCGAGCGCGCGCCTGTCCACCCAGACCAAGATCATGCTCTCGCCCGTGGTGCTCGGCCTCAGCCGCGCCAAGGCCCGCGAGCTCGGCTGGGACACCGGCCAGGCGACCTGGACGGACATCGCCGAGGCCGCCCGGAAACACCGCTTCACCTTCGGCATGACGAACCCCGCGTCGTCGAACTCGGGCTTTTCCGCCCTGGTCGGTGTGGCGGCGGCGCTGTCGGACGCCGGCGAGGCGCTCGACCAGGCCCAGATCACGGCCGTCACCCCCCGGCTCGTCGGGTTCTTCTCCGCGCAGACCCTCACCGCGGGCTCCTCCGGCTGGCTCGCCGACGCGTTCCGGCGGCACACGGACGTGGACGGGCTGATCAACTACGAGTCCGTGCTACTCGGCCTGCGCACCGCCTCCGGCGAGCCACTCACGCTGGTCTATCCCGGCGACGGCGTCGTCACCGCCGACTACCCGCTCACGCTGCTCGCCTCCTCTCCCAAGAAGGAGCTGTACGGCAAGCTGGCGGCCTGGCTGCGCACGCCCGGGGTGCAGCGCGAGATCATGACGACCACGGCCCGGCGGCCCATCGTGCCCGAGGTGCGGCCCGACGCCAGGTTCGGCACCGCTCCGCTGCTGGAGCTGCCCTTCCCCAACCGGCGCAGCGCCGCCGACGCGCTGATCAACGCGTACCTCAACCAGGTGCGCCGCCCGTCACGCACGGTGTTCGTGCTGGACACCTCCGGGTCGATGGAGGGCGACCGCATCGACGCGCTCAAGCAGGCGCTCGCCGCGCTGACCGGCGCCGACGCGTCGGCCTCCGGCCAGTTCTCCCGGTTCCGCAACAGGGAGACGGTCACGCTGCTGCCGTTCAGCGGCGTGGCCGGCCCGGCGAGCACGTTCACGGTGCCGGAACGCGATCCCGCCACGGTCCTGCGTCAGATTCGCGCGTACGGCGACGGCCTGGCGGCGAAGGGCGGCACCGCGATCTACGACGGCCTCCGCGACGCGTACGAGACGGTCCGGCGCGGCCAGGGTGGTGGACAGGGCGGCGAGGACTTCACCTCGATCGTGCTCATGACGGACGGCGAGAACACCGACGGCTCCTCCTACGAGGACTTCGCAGGCTTCTACCGGACCCTGGGCACCCGGATCCCCACGTTCGTGGTGCTGTTCGGCGACAGCGACGTGACCGAGATGCGCCAGGTCGCCACGCTCACCGGCGGCGCGGTGTTCGACGCCCGGCAGGCGTCGCTCGCCTCGGCGTTCAAGGAGATCCGTGGCTACCAGTGACCGGATCCTGGCCTACCTCGGCTCGACGCGGAACATCGTCGGCTCCGCCCTCGCACTCGGCGGCCTCGGGCTGCACTTCCTCGGCCTCGCCGGCTCGCTGTGGCCGGTGGTCGTCGCCGGGCTCTACGGCGTGGGCGCCCTGCTCACCCCGCCCGACCGGGTGCGGCTGACGATCTCACACGCCGAGGTCGAGACGCGGGCGCTGCGGAACGACCTCGACGCCCTCGTGTCCAAGGTGGCGGCGCCCCGCTTCCCCGAGGACGTCGTGGCCAAGGTCGCCGACCTCGCCGCGATCCTGCGCGACGTACTGGCCAGGGCGGAGGCGCTCACCTCCGCCCCCGACCACCTGCACGTCGTCTCCCAGGCCGTCCGCGACTACCTGCCCACCAGCCTGGAGGCGTACGCCAACCTGCCGAGGTCGTACGCGCTGACCCGCCGGGGGTCGCGCGAGCGCAGCGCGCACGAGGAGCTGATGGCGCAGCTCGGCCTGCTGGAGTCGGGGTTGTCGGCGATCGCGGAGGCCGTCTACCAGGGGGACGAGCAGGCGCTCAGGGACCAGGGCCGGTTCCTGCGGGACCGCTTCGGCGGCTCGTCCCTCGATCTGTAGTCACAGATCTGTAGTCACAGGCGCGACTCGTACACCGCCCTGGCCTTCTCGATCAGGTCGAGGTGGTCGCGCAACTGGGCACGGGTCCGCAGGCGGGCCCTGACCCTGACCAGCTCGTCGAGCAGGTCGAGCCACCGCAGGCACCAGCGGACGTCCTCCTCCCTGGCCACATGCCGCCCCCGCACGTCCAGGTAGACCGGGCTGGTGTGGGCGTACGCGCGCCCGCGCGGGGAGCGCGGATGGGGGCCGCCGCGGACCACAGCGACCACGTAGGTGGCGTCGGCCACGGACAGCGGCGCGGTGAGCTCGTGGCCCGGCCCCTCGGCGAGCACGCCCGCCGCGGTCCTGATCTCGATGTGCTCCACCTCCGGCCCGACGGCCCTGGCCCGGATCGCGACCGTCTCGCCGCCCTCCAGGGCGAGCGTCTCCCCCGGCCCCCGTCCGTTCACCGTGAGCTCCAGCCAGGGGCCGGTGGTGGCGAACGTGCGGCCCCGGCGTACGGCCTCGGCGAACGACTCGGCGCTGAGCGGCCCGTCCACGCGGGCGTAGACGCGCTCCCAGCCCGGCGGGCTGGAGACCGTGTCCTGGCGGGTGAACGACAGCATGGTGTCGGTCCCGGCGAGCACGGCGAGCCGGTTGCCCGCGCCGACCAGCCTCCGGTAGACCTCGGCGGTCCCCGGCGCGGGCGACAGGTCGCCGAAGTGCAGCACCTCCACTCCGTCGACCAGGCCGAGCGCGGCGTCCACCACCAGGGCGCGTCCGCTGCAGTTCCTGGTCCCGTTCGCGGCCACGTCCTCCGGGGAGGAGACCGGGCCGTGGAAGGGGTGGGCGTACCCGAGCACCGCGCGCGGCTCCCGCAGGTCGCCGCAGACCGCCGCGTTGGGCGGCCAGTCGGCGTCGGCGCCGAAGCCCGTGTGGTAGACGGCGGGCGGCGCGGCCACCCCGAAGACATGGACGTGCCCGAACAGGTCGTTGCGATACTCCACGCCCATCCGGGCCACGTGCCCGGCGTCCGACCACGGCAGGTCGCGTCCGGCCCAGTGCTGGAGCGCCTCCCGGTCGTAGACCCGGTCCCCCGCGACGTTCCCCGCGACGAGGTTGAGCACGTGCAGGTCCTCGCCGAGCTGCGCGACGGCGGCCTCCGCCGGGTCGGCGACCAGGTCTCCCGCCCAGTTCATGTGGACGTGCAGGTCGGCGCCATACCAGCCGTGGGCGGCGGCGTCGTACAGCCGCTGCGGCGCGAGCCCGACCAGCGTCTCCTCCCCCGTCCTCGGGACGACCGTCGTCTCGGCGGTGCCGTACTCCATGCCGCGCGTGACCCGGATCGTGACCGGCTCGCAGGGCACGCCGAGCACGACGTCGTCGCCGTGGAAGAACGGCCTGTCGTCGTTGTCGCGCCGTTCCGGCACTCCCTCCGGATACCACCCCTGGCCGTCTTCCGACGTGACGCTCCACCTGCACGGGAAGCCCGCGCGCAACCGCAGCCGCGCGGCCGGCGCGGGCCGCGCCAGCCTCGACAGGTCCACCCCCTCCCCGTCCACCGTGAGCACGGTCGCGGTCGTCACGTCGAGGAGCTTGGCCCCGCCCGCCGCGATCCCGTACGGCACGCCGTCGGCCGTCACCTCCACCGGGTGCGGAAGCGCGGAGTCGACCAGCAGGATGACGGGCACCGGCCCCGGCGACAGCAACGGCCGGGCCGGGCCGTGCTCCAGGCGGTGGCCGCCCGTGGTCAGCCGCAGCGCCACGAGGCCCCGGGGGACCTCGCCGTCCAGCGTGTCGCGGAACTCCGCGTCGAGGTCCGGCGTGATGCTCATCCGGTCGGCCTCCTCGGGAAACCGGAGGAACGGCATCATCCGGACATATCCCAGCGGCGGCTCTCCCCAGGTGATCCCGTGTGCGGACAGTAACGCGCGATACTCCCGCAGAGCGCGCTCCACCTGCGGCGGCATCATCGGATCGTGGTTCATCGCACCTCCCCGTAATCGAAAGCGGCCACATGGTGGCACGGTTTCGGACCGGGAAAATGTGCAACAGTGCATTCCCGGTCACACGGGTAGCGATCTTTCTCACCCGGGAGGAAAGGTGATCTCCCGAGTGCCATGCGACATGCCCGTGGGCGCCTCAGCCCGGCCTGTCGCCCGCGGGCAGGAAGGCCGCCAGGATGCGGTCGGCGGCCAGCGCCGGGGTGAGAGTGCCGTCGAGGACCTGCCGTTCGACCTCCGGCGCGATCTCCCCTGTGGCGTCGCGGAGCATGGCCAGCAGCCGCTCCCTGACCAGCGCCCACGTCCACTCGACCTGCTGGCGGCTGCGCCTGGCGGCGAGGTCGGCGCCCTCCTGGTGGCGCACGACGTGCCGCCACAGCTCCTCCAGCCCGGCGCCGGTGAGGCCGCTGCAGGTCAGCACGGGCGTGGCCGAGCGCAGCAGCCGCAGCGCCCCGGACAGCTCCCGCGCCGCCTTCCGCGCGGCCATCTCGTACTCGCCGTCGGCCTTGTTGACCGCGATGACGTCGGCCAGCTCCAGCACGCCCTTCTTGATGCCCTGGAGCTGGTCCCCCGTGCGGGCGAGGGTGAGCAGGAGGAAGGTGTCGACCATGTCGGCGACCGCGGTCTCCGACTGGCCGACCCCGACCGTCTCGACGAGCACGGTGTCGTAGCCCGCCGCCTCCACGACGACGATGGCCTCCCGGGTGGCCTTCGCCACGCCGCCGAGCGTCCCGGCCGTGGGGGACGGCCGGATGAAGGCGTTCGGCTCGGCCGACAGCCTGGCCATCCGGGTCTTGTCCCCCAGGATGCTGCCGCCCGAGCGCCGCGACGAGGGGTCCACGGCCAGCACGGCCACCCGGTGGCCCTGCCCGGTGAGATGGGTGCCGAGCGCCTCGATGAAGGTCGACTTGCCGACCCCGGGCACCCCGGACACGCCCACCCTGCGGGCCTTGCCGGCATGCGGGGTGAGCTCGACCAGCAGCCGCTGCGCCATCTCCCGGTGGTCGGCCCTGGTCGACTCCACCAGCGTGATCGCCCGGGCGGTCCACCGCCGGTCGCCCGACAGCACGCCCTTGACGTAGTCCTCAATCACCGATGGCGTCCTCGATCACCGGTGGCCCAGCCGGGCGGACAGCTCGCCCAGCAGTTCCAGGGCCGCGTCGGCGATCACCGTGCCGGGCAGGAAGATCGCCGAGGCACCCGCGGCCCGCAGCTCCTCCACGTCGCCCGGCGGGATCACGCCGCCGACCACGATCATGATGTCCTCCGCGCCGAGGTCGGCGAGCGCCTGCCGCAGCGCGGGCACCAGCGTCAGGTGCCCGGCCGCCAGCGAGGAGACCCCGACCACGTGCACGTCGGCCTCGACGGCCTGCCGGGCGACCTCCTCGGGCGTCTGGAACAGCGGGCCGACGTCGACGTCGAAGCCGAGGTCGGCGAAGCCGCTCGCGATCACCTTCTGGCCCCGGTCGTGGCCGTCCTGGCCCATCTTCGCGACGAGGATCCTGGGCCGGCGGCCCTCCGCCTTGTCGAACTGCGCGCACGCCTCACGGACCCGGTCCGCGGCGCCGCCCACCTCCGCGCGGTACACGCCCGATATCGTACGGATCTGCGCGGCGTGCCGTCCGAAGACCCTCTCCAGCGCGTCGGAGATCTCCCCGACCGTGGCCTTGGCCCTGGCGGCGCTCACCGCGAGCTCCAGCAGGTTCTCCCCGCCCGCCGCGCCCTTCGTCAGCGCCTCAAGCGCCTCGTTGACGGCGTCGGCCGAGCGCTCCTCGCGCAGCCTGCGAAGCTTGTCGATCTGCTGGTTGCGCACGGCCGTGTTGTCGACCTTGAGCACCTCGATCGGCTCGTCGGCCTCGGGGCGGTACTTGTTGACGCCGATCACCGGCTGCCTGCCGGAGTCGATGCGGGCCTGGGTGCGGGCCGCCGCCTCCTCAATGCGCATCTTGGGCAGCCCCTGGTCGATGGCCCGTGCCATGCCGCCGGCCCGCTCGACCTCCTGGATGTGGCCCCAGGCCGCCCGCGCCAGCTCGCGGGTCAGCCGCTCGACGTAGTAGGAGCCGCCCCACGGGTCGATCACCCGGCAGGTGCCCGACTCCTGCTGGAGCAGAAGCTGGGTGTTGCGGGCGATCCGCGCCGAGAAGTCGGTCGGCAGGGCCAGCGCCTCGTCCAGGGCGTTGGTGTGCAGCGACTGGGTGTGCCCCTGGGTGGCCGCCATCGCCTCGACGCAGGTCCGTACGACGTTGTTGAACACGTCCTGCGCGGTCAGCGACCATCCGGAGGTCTGGCTGTGCGTGCGCAGCGACAGCGACTTGGGGTTGCGCGGGCCGAAGCCCTTGACCAGGCGGGCCCACAGCAGCCGCGCGGCGCGGAGCTTGGCGACCTCCATGAAGAAGTTCATGCCGATGCACCAGAAGAACGACAGGCGCGGCGCGAACTGGTCGATGCCCAGCCCTGCCTGGACCCCGGCGCGCAGGTACTCCAGCCCGTCGGCCAGCGTGTAGGCGAGCTCCAGGTCGCAGGTCGCCCCGGCCTCCTGGATGTGGTAGCCGGAGATCGAGATGGAGTTGAACTTCGGCATCTTCTCGGAGGTGTACGCGAAGATGTCGGAGATGATCCGCATCGACGGGTCCGGCGGGTAGATGTAGGTGTTGCGGACCATGAACTCCTTGAGGATGTCGTTCTGGATGGTCCCCGCCAGCTTGTCGGGCGTGACGCCCTGCTCCTCGGCCGCGACGATGTAGAGCGCCAGGATCGGCAGCACCGCGCCGTTCATCGTCATCGACACGCTCATCCGGTCGAGCGGGATCCCGTCGAACAGCTGCCGCATGTCGTAGATCGAGTCGATCGCCACGCCCGCCATGCCGACGTCGCCGGCGACGCGGGGGTGGTCGGAGTCGTAGCCCCGGTGGGTCGCGAGGTCGAAGGCGACCGACAGGCCCTTCTGTCCGGCCGCCAGGTTGCGCCGGTAGAACGCGTTGGACTCCTCCGCCGTGGAGAACCCGGCATACTGCCGGACGGTCCACGGCTGGGTTGCGTACATCGTCGGGTACGGGCCGCGCAGGAAGGGCGCGATGCCCGGGTAGGTCTCGAGAGACGGACCGTCCTCCAGGTCGGCCGCCGTGTAGAACGGCTTGACCGCGATGCCCTCCGGCGTCTCCCACATCGGGGTCTCCCCGGCCTGGCCGTCGGGGATGTCCGCCGCCGCGGCGCCCGACCCCAGGTCAATCTCCGAGAAATCCGGAATCATCGGCTCACTCCCAGATCGTCGAACGTCGCGCGGAGCACCCCGAGCGCGTCGCACCCGGCGTACAGGGTGGCGTCCACCCCCTCATACTCCCCCTTCCCGGCCAGCCAGACCTTGTGCGCCCCGGCCTCCCGCAGCGCCGCGGCGACCGCCGCGGCGTGCTCGCCGTACAGCCGGTCGCTGGAGCACAGGCAGGCCACGGGGGTGCCGCAGTCGCGGAAGGCCGCGGCGATCGCGGCCGGGTCGGTGCCCGGGCCGCTGGTGACGGTCGCGACGCCGCCCGCCGCGAACAGGTTGGCGGCGAACGTCGCCCGCGCGGTGTGCGCGGCGACCGGCCCGATCGTGGCGAGGAACACCGTGGGCCTGCTCGGCTGCGCGTCGGCGAGGTCGCGCAGCGCCTCGAACTCCTCGGCGTAGCGCACCACCGGCAGGCCCCCGCCGGACACACTGCCCGACGTCCCGGCGAGCCCGGGGCCGGGCCGCCGGGACACCGGCCTCTCCTTCAGGTCGGGGAACTCGCTGACCCCGGTGAGCGGGTCGCGGCGGTGGGCGAGGTTGTCCGCGCGCCTGGCCCTGGTCGCCGCCAGCCGCTCGGGGACCAGCCGCTCCAGCGCGGCGGCCATGCCACCGGTCCGCTCGATCTCCCGGAACCACTCCCAGGCCCGGGAGGCGAGGTCGTCGCTGAGCCGTTCCACGTACCACGAGCCGCCGGCCGGGTCGGCCACCCGGGCGACGTTCGCCTCCTCCACCAGCAGCGACTGGGTGTTGCGGGCGATGCGCCGGGCGAACGCGTCGGGCAGCCCGAGGCAGGCGTCGAACGGCTGGACGGTCACCGCGTCCGCCCCGCCCACTCCGGCCGCGAAGCAGGCCACGGTCGTGCGCAGCATGTTCACCCAGGGGTCCCTGACCGTCATCATCGCCGAGGAGGTGACCGCGTGCTGAAGCTGCCGGCCCGGTGCCCCGGCGACCCCGGTGACCTCGGCGACCCGCGCCCACAGCCGCCGGGCGGCCCGGAGCTTGGCGATGGTGAGGAACTGGTCGGCGGTCGCGGCGTAGCGGAACTCGAGCTGCCCGAACGCCTGCTCGGCCGTCAGGCCCGCGCCGGTCAGCGCCCGCAGGTAGGCGACGCCGGTCGCGATCGAGCAGCCCAGCTCCTCGGCGTCGGCGCCGCCCGCGTCGTGGTACGGCAGGGCGTCGACGGTGATCGCCCGCAGGCCGGGGTGGTCCGCGGCGCAGCGGCGGGCGAGGGCGACGGCCCCGTCCAGGCCGGCGCTGTCCGAACCGGTGGCCTCGCCGGTGCGCGCGGCCAGCCCGATGGGGTCGGCGCCGAGGTTGCCGCCGGGCAGCGCCACCCCGCCGGCCAGGCGTAGGAAATGCTCCGCCGCCTCCGCCGTACGCGGGCCGGCGTCGAGGACGACCGGGGCGAGGTCGAGCAGGACGCCGTCGAGCACGGCCGGCAGCGCGGCCGGGTCGATCGCGTTCAGGTCGAGCCACAGGGACGTGACGCCGTTCTCCAGGTCGGCGTGGATCGCCTCCCGGCTCGCGGCCGGATCGGGGTCGGCGTGCCGCTGGCGCACGTCCCACGCGCCCGGCGCGCGCGCCGTCCGCGGCGCGGCCGGCAAGTCGGCGGCGTCGTACAGCGGGGCGACCGCCACCCCGTCGTAGGTCGTGCTGGTCAGGGCGGCCTCGGCCTCGCCCGGCGAACCGTCCCAGCCGGATTTGCGCAGCACCTCGGCCGCGAGAGTCCTCCACTGCTCGCGCGTGGCCTGCGGGAATTCCGCTGCGGGATCCCCGAGATCGTCGAGTTCAACAGGCGGCACCGTCATGAACCGGATGCTAAATGCACCGGCCTGACCGCGGGGCCCCGGGGTCCCGGTCTGTGGACAACGCCGACCGGAGCACGGCCGTGATCTTCCTCAGCATTGTGATCTCGGTCATGGGCGGGAGGGCTGGGACGATGGAGGAAGACGGGCGCGCCGGCCTTCGGCGGCGTGGAGAGCCCAGGCGTCACCTGGTGACCCCGGTTCCCCAGCACCTGGCGGCTAGGACTTGGCGGCGAACGCGGCGTTCCAGGTCTCGGGGCCGACGACGCCGTCCACGTCGAGGTGCCTGTCCTTCTGGAACCTGCGGCACACGTCCTGGGAGTCCGGCCCGTACGCGCCGTCCACGACGATGTCGTAGCCGAGCGCCTTCATCCGGGCCTGCCAGGTGCGCACGTCGTCGCCGCGCATCACGGGCGGATACCTGAGCAGGCGGCCGGGCCACTTCTGCGTGGGCTCCGGTTCGGGATCCGGCTGCGGCTGGGTGGTGCCGGGACGCGGCGCGCCCTTCCTGATCCAGGCGTACAGCGGGTCGCCGGGGCAGTCGGTGGAGTAGCCGTCGCGGTGGCCCTTGATCTCCTTGCCCGCGCCGCCCTTGGCGCGCAGGTACTCGACCGCGTCCAGGATCGCGTGCAGGATGCCGTCGGTCGGCTGGATCAGGCCGGCGTTGCCGACGAGACCGAGTACGGCGTAGTGGCCGGAGTTCAGGCCGGGGCCGTTGGCGGCCGGCAGGTGTCCCGGCCCGCGCCCGACGAAGACCTTGCGATGCGGACAGGCCACCATCGAATAGCCGATGTCGATCCAGCCGTTGCCGTCGATGTGGAAGTTCTGGATCGACTTCACCATCGCCACGCACTTGGCGTGATCGGTGACGATGCCCGGGTCCACCCGGCCGCCGGTGTAGTGGACCTTCACTCCCCGCGTGGAGGCCAGCGACGAGTACGAGCCCCTGGGAGGACGCGCGCCCCATTCAGCGCGGGACACGAGATCGATGGCCACAGTGCTCTCCGTTGAAAACCGTACGACTGGACACCGAGCGTAGCGGTAACGCCCCAGCAGATACTGCCTTTTGCCCATATGAAACTGCTTAAACGGCAAGCAAACTGAATGGGCCCATAAATCCATTCGACAGAGCCGGTCGTACGCCGAGATCATCACTGTATGTCCGTTGTCAAGGAGGTCGACTTCTCTCCTCACTCCACGCCCCCGCCGCCGGTGCCGATGCGGATCTGGCTCGACGACACCGACAGCCCGGCCGACGTCATCGACGCCATGGCGTTGTCGCCGTTCGCGACCGGCGAGCAGCCCTGGTCCCGCACCACCAGCCTCGGCCGGGTGCGCGCCGACGCCCCGCTGACCGCCGAGGGCGGCCGGCTGCTGCGCGTCGCCCAGCACACCGACGGATACGAGACCCGGCTGATCGCGGGCGAGGGATGGACGCTTCGGGTGGTCCGCAGTTCGAACCGGTCGGCGACGCTCACCGCCACGGCGGTGAGCGAGGAACTGGCCGGGTCTGTCCTGGAGCAGGCGACCAGGAACGCGGAGGAGGCGGCCCCCGACGCCGACCACGTGCGGATGGGCTTCTGGTGGAGGTCGAGCCACGGGCCGCACCGCTCCGCCAAGCCCATCACGACCTCCTCCTGGCGGGAGATCAGGAGGAACTACCCCACGGCCACCGTCGGCCGCCTGGACGCCCTCATGGCGACGACCGCGGCCGATGTGACGGGCCGGCTGGTCCTGCTGCACGGTCCGCCCGGCACCGGCAAGACGACGCTGCTGCGCACGCTCGCGCGCGAGTGGGCGTCCTGGTGCCAGGTCGACTGCGTGCTCGACCCCGAGTTGCTGTTCAACGACCCGGGCTACCTGATGGACGTCGCCGTCGGCTGGGACGGCCCGGGCGAGGACGAGGAGCCGCGCTGGCGGCTGCTCGTCCTGGAGGACTGCGACGAACTGATCCGCGCCGAGGCCAAGCAGTCGACGGGCCAGGGCCTGTCACGCCTGCTCAACCTGACCGACGGGCTGCTCGGCCAGGGCAGGGATGTGCTCGTGGCCATCACGACCAACGAGGACCTCAGCAGGCTCCATCCGGCCGTCGTACGGCCCGGACGGTGCCTGGCGCAGATCGAGGTCGGCCGGTTCGACGCCGGGCAGGCGGCCGAGTGGCTGGGCGGCGCGGGTGCCGGCGCGGGCGGCGCCACGCTGGCCGAGTTGTTCGCCCTGCGGGACGGCCGCCCGGCCGCCGCTCCGGAGCCGCCCGCCGACACCGGCCTCTATCTCTGAGGTCCCTACTTCTGGCCCTACTCCTGGGGCAGGGCGAGGCCGAGGACCAGGTCGGCGGGCGGCGGCGCCGACCGGACGCACGGTGACGGCGGCGCTCTGCCGCACCAGGCGGTCGTGCGCCCCCGCGACGGCCTCTACGCAGGCTCCGTGGACGAACACGACATGCACGGCGGTTCCCCTTCCGACGAGGCGGCGCGTGGGCACGCCTACCGATCTACCACAGGCCCTGCGGACGGATCGAGCACGGTCGCCGATGGCGTAGCGTCCCATGTGTCGGATACGTAAACCATCCGATGTGCCAGGTCGGGGCGGTAACAACAATCGGCGAGGTGGTCACCCTGCTGTCGGCCGAACCGAGCCCCGAGGTGAGCCCCGTCGTCCTCCACCGGTGGTCCGTCGAGGCCCGGGAGACGGGGACGGCGAAATATCTGGATCCGTTCGCGCCCGGCGGCGAGCGGGAGTGGCCCTACATCCGCTGGACGTCCCCGGAGCGGGAGATCGGCTTCGCGGCCACCGAACTGGTGCCGTCGTGGACGGCCGTCGCGCCGCCCGGCGCCTGGCTGGAGATCGAGGTTCAGGCGCGGACCGTCACCGGCGCCCTCACCAAGTGGTACGTCATGGGCCGGTGGGCCGAGACCGACGCCGACATCCACCGCACGTCGCTGCCCGGCCAGGGAGACGCCGACGGGGACGTCGCCGTGGACACCTTCGTCGCCGCCCGCCCCGTCACGTCCTACCGCGTACGCGCCACCCTGTACGGCAGCGGCGGCGGCGTGCGTTCGCTCACCGTGATGGCCTCGGCCGTGGGGCAGGCGGGCAGAGGCGGCCCGCCGGGGCTGCGGCCGGTCGAGCTCGACGTGCCGCGCCGTTCGCAGAAGGTCCATGTGGGGCACTATCCGCAGTGGGACGGCGGCGGGGAGTCCTGGTGCAGTCCCGCGTCGTTCACGATGGTGCTGGGCTACTGGGGGCTGGGGCCCGCCCCGGCCGACCTCGCCTGGGTCTCCCCCGGCGACCCGTGCCCGGCGGTCGACCACGCCGCGCGCGACATGTACGACCACAGCTACCAGGGCACCGGCAACTGGCCCTTCGGCGTCGCGTACGCCGGGCGGTACGGGCTGGACGGCTTCGTCACGCGACTGCGCTCGCTGGCCGAGCTGGAGCGGTTCATCGCCGCCGGGATCCCGGTGATCACCTCACAGGCGTTCCGCGATCACGAGCTTCCCGGTGCCGGATACTCCACCGGCGGGCACATCATGGTCGTCACCGGGTTCACGGCGGAGGGCGACGTGATCGCGAACGATCCGGCCGCGCCGGACGACGACGACGTGCGGCGGGTGTACCCGCGCGCGGCGTTCGAGAGCGTCTGGCTGCGCGCCACGAGCAGCGGGGGGATCGCGCACATCGTGCATCCCTCCGGCACTCCGCTTCCAGACTCCGGGGGGAACTGGTGACCATTCGGGCCGTCGACGTCGCGCGGGTGGACGACCGTCCGCTGTGGCTGGAGATCTCGGGAGACGAGGTCTGGTGGGACGAGCCGCGCCCGCGGGAGGGCGGCCGGCGCTGCGTGGTCCGGCGCAGGGCCGACGGCGTGATCGAGGACGTGCTCCCGCAGGGCTGGAACGCCAGGAACCGGGTCATGGAGTACGGCGGGCGGTCCTGGCGGGCGCACGAGGGCCGTCTGGTGTTCACCAACTGGGCGGACGGCCGCATCTACCTGTGCTCCCCCGGCGAGGAGCCGGTCCCGCTCACCCCCGAGGGCCCCGCCCGCTACGCCGACCTCGTCGTCCACGGCGGCGAGGTGTGGTGCGTGCGCGAGCGCGGCGACGCCCGCAGCGGGGAGCGCGACATCGTCGCGGTGCCGCTCGACGGCTCTCCCCTGCGCAGCGTGGCGAGAACCCATCATTTCCTGATGAACCCGCGCGTCTCTCCGGACGGGCGGTCGCTCGCCTGGATCGGCTGGAACCACCCGGACATGCCCTGGGACGCCACCGAGCTCTGCGTCGGCTCTGTGGACGGCGGTCCCCACCGCGTCCTGCTGTCCGGCGCGTCCACCTGCCAGGCCGAGTGGCGCGACGACCAGAGCCTGTACGCCGTCAGCGACCCCACCGGCTGGTGGAACATCCACCTGGTCGGCCTGGACGGCACGACGCGCGACCTGACTCCGGTGCCGCTGGAGTTCGGCGACGCCACCTGGAAGATCGGCGGAACGTTCTTCGCCGTCGCGGACGGGCGGATCGCGACCGTGTACGGAACGGCCGACGAGCGGCGGCTCGGGATCGTCGACACCCCTGTGCCTGCCGGTGCGGCGGCCGGTTCCATCCGCGACGCCGGCGGCGGCTACACCTATTGGGCGCCCGCCCTGTCGGCCCGCGGCTCCCACGTCGTGGGCGTCGCGGCCTCGCCCCACCGGCCGTACGAGGTGGTGCGGGTCGACCTGGACACGGGGGCGCACGAGGTGCTGTCCCCTGGCAAGCCCGTGCCCGAGGACGCCGAGCTGCCCACGCCCGAGGCGGTGACCGTCGAGGGGGTCCACGCGCACCTGTACACCCCGGCGGGCGACGGGCCCGCGCCGTACGTGGTGTTCGTGCACGGCGGGCCGACGAGTTCGGCCCCGCCGGTGCTCGACCTGGAGATCGCGTACTTCACCAGCAGGGGGATCGGCGTCGCCGAGGTCAACTACGGCGGCTCCACCGGCTACGGCCGGGCCTACCGCGAGCGGCTGCGCCACAGCTGGGGCGTGGTGGACGTGCGCGACTGCGAGACGGTGGCGCGGTGGCTGCTGGACAGCGGGCGGGCGCGGAAGGTGGCGATCAGGGGCGGCAGCGCGGGCGGCTGGACGTCGATGGCCGCGCTCGTCCACAGCGACGTCTTCTGCGGCGCGGTGTCCCACTACGGCATCTCCGACCCCGAGCACTGGGCGGCGGAGACGCACGACTTCGAGTCGCGCTATCTCGACGGGCTGATCGGCCCGCTGCCCGAGACCCGGCAGCGCTACGCGGACAGGTCGCCCGAACTGCACGCCGAACGGGCGTCCGGCCCGGCCCTGCTCCTGCACGGCCTGGAGGACAAGGTGGTCGATCCGGCGCAGTCGGAGCGCTTCGCCGCCGCGCTGGCCCGTCATGGACACCGGTGGGCGTACCTCACGTTCGAGGGGGAACAGCACGGATGGCGGCGTGAGGAGACCATCGTCCGGGCCCTGGAGGCCGAGCTGGCGTTCTACGGGATCGTCTTCGGCTTTCCGACGCCCGAGGTTCCACCGCTGACCCTGCGTCAGGGCGAGGAGGTGGCATGAGCGAGGTCGCGACGATCTGCTCGGAACTGCTGCGGATCGACACCACCAACGACGGGTCCGGCGACGGGCCGGGCGAGCGGCGGGCCGCCGAATACGTGGCGTCCCTGCTCGCCGAGGTCGGCATCGAGCCGTTGGTGTTCGAGTCGGCGCCGCGCCGCACCAGCGTGGTGGCCCGCATCCCCGGCGACAGCCCCGACGCGTTGCTCCTGCACGGGCACCTCGACGTCGTGCCCGCCGACCCCGCCGAATGGCGTACGCACCCGTTCTCGGGAGAGATCGAGGACGGCTGCGTGCACGGCCGGGGCGCGGTCGACATGAAGGGCACGCTCGCCATGACCCTCGCCTGGGCCCGCGAGAACGCGCGCAGGGGCGTGCGCCCCAGGCGCGACCTCGTGCTGGCGTTCCTCGCCGACGAGGAGTCCACCGGCGAGTACGGCGCGGGCCACGCGGTCGAGCGGCACCGCGACCTGTTCGACGGCTGCACGGAGGCGATCAGCGAGTCCGGCGGCTTCTCCTGGTATGAGGGCGACGTCCGCATCTACCCGGTGGCCGTCGGGGAGCGCGGCACCGCCTGGATGCGCCTGACCGCCCGCGGCGTGCCGGGTCACGGGTCCAAGCCCGCCGTGGACAACCCCGTCGCGGAGCTCGCCCGGGCCCTCGCGCGCCTCGCCGACCACACCTGGCCGGTACGGCTGACGCCCGAGGTCGCCAGGCTGATCGAGGAGCTGTCGCGGGCGCTCGGCCGGGCGATCGACGTCGACCGGCTGGAGGAGGAGATCGAGCGCATCCCCCGCGCGGCCGCCCTGTTCAAGGGCGTGCTGCGCAACTCCGCCAACCCGACCATGCTCGACGCGGGATACAAGGTCAACGTCATCCCCGGCACGGCCGAGGCCCACGTGGACGGCCGTTTCCTGCCGGGGCAGCGCGACGAGTTCCTGGAGACCGTCGACCGGCTGCTCGGCCCGAAGGTCATCCGCGAGTTCGTCAGCTTCGAGGAGGCCGTCTCCTCCCCGGCCGAGGGCCTGTTCGACGAGCTCACCGCCGCCCTGCGCGCCGAGGATCCCGCCGGCAGGCCGGTGCCGTACGTCATGACCGGCGGCACCGACGCCAAGTGGTTCGCCAGGATCGGCATCAGGGGGTACGGCTTCGCGCCGCTGATGCTGCCGCCGGACCTCGACTACTTCGGCATGTTCCACGGCCTCGACGAGCGCGTGCCGGTCGAGGGCCTGGAGTTCGGCGTCCGCGTCCTCGACCGGCTGCTCGTCGCGCCGTCGTAGAAGTCGCACCGTCGTAGAAACGGTCAGCCCTGGTAGAAGGTCATGTCCACGCCGGAGACGGTGTGGCGGACGAGGGTGAACCCACCCAGGTCGGCATGCGCGGCGACCGCCTCGCTGAGGCAGACGGCCCCCGGCGGGGCGAGGTCCTGGGCCATCTTGGAGGCCTGGTTCACCGGCGCGCCGGCCAGGTCGCGGCCCCCGTCCGGCGTCCGCCCGGACAGCACCGGCCCGCTGTCCAGCCCTACGCGGCAGGTCATCCCGGCTTCGGCCAGGGCGGCGCGCAGCCCCAGGGCGAAGGGCACGGCGGGGCCTGGGTCGTCGAACAGATAGATGGCCAGCGGACCGGCGACCTTGACCTCGACGGCACCCTCCCCGGGCAGGAGGCGCAGCCCGGTCTCCCGCATGCGGGCCGACAGGTCCAGCCCGCGCAGGAGCGTGACCTCCGGAACATCGGCCCCGTCTTCTCCTCCGGCCTCGCCGCGCTCGACCAGGACCACCGTCCGCTCACGCAGGTGCTTTTCCGCGAGCGTCGCGGCGAGCCCGGCGTCCTGCGGGTCGAGGCGCAGCAGGTCCTCGTAGAAGGCCTCCGGATAGGGGATGGGGTACCACCCGTCGGCGGGGGGCGCCGCGTCGCCGGCGCGCGGGCCGTCGAGCACCCGGTAGACGGCGCCCAGAGGACCGTCCTGTCCGTCCTTGCGGCGCAGGACGAAGCCGTGGTCAGCGGGCAGGCGCTCGGCCACCGCCTCCGTGATCGCGATCTCGCCGCCCTCGGTGTCGTTCTCCGCGAGGTGCTCGATCGCGTCGGCCTCTGCGCCGTACAGACCGCCGTCCAGGTCGTAGTAGTCGCCGTGGTGGACGCCGATGCCGACGCGGATCCGGCAGGTGCGCCCGATCTCGTCCTGCGCCCGCAGCAGCGCCGACAGCAGCGTCCCCGCGTCGGTCGAGGCGGGATGGAAGAGCTGTGCGTTGTCGGCCGCCCAGACGCCCACGGCCCGGCCGCCCGCGCCGGTCCCGTACGCGTGCAGGACGCGTTTCGGGCCGTCGATGAGCGCGAGCACCTCCAGCAGGCCGAGGCTCCTGCTCAGCTTCGTCAGCCCGGCCGAGTCGGACACCACGCTGAATCCGGTCGTGACGTGCGAGCCGAGCAGGCGCCGGGCGTCGGCGGCGGTGCGGCCGCTCGCCCGCCACTGCTCCACCAGCGTCAGCGGCAGGCCCGGGGCCGCGTCCCTGGCGAGGTCGAAGGCGCCCGGATCGTGCCGGGCCACGGGGGTTTCGGAGGTCACCCGCGTACGCTAACCGACAGAGAGTCATCAAGCGTGCGCGTTACGTGTCCAAGTTGGGATCCCTGACGTTTCAGCGCAGGCGGGGGTCGAGGGCGTCGCGCACCACGTCGCCGAGCATGAGGAAGCTCAGCACGGTCGCGGTGAGGAACAGCGCGGGGAAGACCAGCAGGTGGGGGTGCTCGGCGAAGAACGTCTGGGCGATGTTCAGCTGCAGGCCCCACGACACGTCGGGGTACTGCAGGCCGACGCCGAGGTAGTCGAGCGTCGCCTCCCCCGCGATGACGTTCCCGACGTTCAACATGGCCACCACGATGACCGGCGCGATGGAGTTGGGCAGGATGTGCCGGACCATGAGCCTGCGGTCGCTCGCGCCCAGCATGCGGGCCGCGGCGACGAAGTCCATGTCCTTGACGGCGATGACCTGGCCGCGCATCAGGCGGGTCATGGTCGTCCAGCCGAGCAGCACGAGGACCAGCGTCATCGCCCATATCCCGTGGTCGGGGAAGGCGACCAGCACGACGGTCGCGCCCAGCACGAACGGGATGCCGAAGAACACGTCGGTGAGCCGGGAGATGATCGCGTCGGCGACGCCCCCGTAGTAGCCGCCCACCAGCCCCAGCGCGATGGAGATCAGCATGGCGAAGACGGTGACCGAGACGCCGACCACGATGGACGCCCGGGTGCCGTGCACGACCTGCGACCAGTAGTCGCAGCCCTGCAGGTCGTACCCGAACAGCGCGCCGCTCGCCGGGCCGTGCTTGGACATGCGCAGGTCGCAGGCCTCATTGGGGCCGAGGCGGGCGAACAGCCCGGGGAAGGCCGCCATCGCCACGGCCACCAGCAGGACGACCGCGGAGAACCAGAAGACCACCCGGCCGCGCAGTTCCAGCCAGGCGTCACGCGCGAGCACGGCGGATCCTCGGGTCGAGCACGCCGTACAGCAGGTCGACGGCCAGGTTGGCGAGGATGAAGATCATGACGAGCAGGGTGACGACGCCGACGACGACGGGACCCTCCTGGAGCTGGATGGACTGGAACACCTGCTGGCCGATGCCGGGCAGGTTGAAGATGCCCTCGGTGACGACCGCCCCGGCCATGAGGTTGCCGAAGTCGACGCCGAGGTAGGTCACGACCGGGATGAGCGAGTTGCGCAGCGCGTGCAGCCCCATCACCCGCCGCCGGGACAGGCCCTTCGCGGTCGCCGTGCGGACGTAGTCGGCGCGCAGGTTCTCCACGAGGGAGGTGCGGGTGAGCCTGGCCACGTACGCAAGGCCGAACGAGCCGAGGACCATGCCGGGCAGCAGGTAGCTGCCCGGCCAGCCCTCGTCGGTTCCCGCGGTCGGGAACAACCCCAGATTGAGGCCCAGCACGATCTGGGCCGTGTACCCGACGACGAACACCGGGACCGCGATGACGAACGTGGTGCCGGCGAGGACCGCCGTGTCGGCGGCCCCGCCGCGGCGCAGCCCGGCCAGGACGCCGAGGCCGATGCCCACGACGAGCTCGAAGACCCAGGCGGTCAGCGCGAGCTGCGCGGTGACCGCCCACCGGTCCTGGAGGAGCTCGCTCACCGGCTGGCCGGTGAAGGTCTCCCCCAGGTCTCCCTGGAACACCCCGAGCATGTAGCGGCCGTACTGGACGAGCAGGGGGTCGTCCAGGTGGTAGCGCGCCCGCATGACCGCGAGCACCTGCGCGGGCACCGGCTTGTCGCCCGCGAGCGCCAGGATCGGGTCGCCCGGCAGCGCGAACACCATCGTGTAGATCAGGAAGGTGGTCGCGAAGAACACCGGGATCGCCTGGGCCAGGCGCTGCGCGGCGTACCTCACCCCTGTGTCACCCCTGCTTCACGCTGATCGTGTACAGGTTCTTGCCGTACGGGCTCACGTCGACGCCGCTGAGCCGGCTGGTGAAGCCGATCTGGCTCTGCCAGTTCCACAGCGGGATCATCGGCATGTCGGCGAGCGCGACGTCCTCGGCCTTCTGGTAGAGCGGCAGGCTGGCGTCCAGGCTGGGCGCCGAGTTCGCCTGCTTGATCAGGTCGTCGAACTCCTTGTTCTCCCAGCCCATCCGGTTGCCCGCGCCCCACATGTACTCGAGGTAGTCCTGGGGGCTGGGGTAGTCCATGACCCAGTTGTTGCGGTACGGACCGTCCTCCTTGCGCTGGCGCAGGGTCGACAGGTAGTCGGCGGCCGGGATCTTGCGGAACTTGATGTCCGAGATGCCGAGGTTCTGCTTCAGCTGGTTGGCGACGGCGGTCATCCACTGCTCGTAGCTCGGGTCGGCGTTCGAGAACCACAGGTTCAGCGTGCCGCTGAAGCCGCCGGCCTTGTCGAACAGCGCCTTGGCCTTGGCGGGATCGTACGTGCACGCCTCGCCGCAGGCGTTCTCCCGGTAGCCGGGCACCAGCGGCGCCAGCAGTGACGCCATCGGCTTGAACGCGCCGTCGTAGACCGCGTCCACGATGGCCTGCCGGTCGATGGCCATGGAGAACGCCTTGCGCAGGTCGGCGTTGGCGAACCGCTTGTCGAAGGTCGGGAAGCCCAGGTAGTCCATCGTGCCGTCGGGGGTCTGCACGAAGCGGTCGCCGAGCAGCCGCTTCGCCTCGGACGTGCTGGCCGGCGGGACCGTCGTCATCAGGTCGACCTGGCCGGCCCGCAGGTCGGTCCACGCCGTGTCGCGGCTGGCGTAGATCTTGAAGGTGACGCCGTCCGCCTTGGGCTTGCGCTCGCCCGCGTACGACGGGGACCGCTTGATCTTGATCTGCTTGTTGTGCTCCCAGGCGCCGTCGAGCACGAACGGCCCGTTGCCGACCGGCGCCTGGTCGAACGCCTTGAGGTCGGTGAACGCCGCCTTCGGCATCGGCGCGAACGCGATGTAGGCGAGCGTGATCGGGAACTGGCTGAACGGCGCGGTGAGGGTCACCTCAAGCGTGGTGTCGTCCACCACCTTGAGGCCGCTCAACTTGTCCGTGGACGGGTCGCCCTTCTCGGGGTTGAGCTTGTCGTAGCCCTCGATGTTGGCGAAGTAGTAGTTGTTGGTCCATCCGTTGGGGCCGTACGCGCTGGCGTTCCAGGAGTCCGCGAAGCTCTGCGCGGTGACCGGCTCGCCGTTGCTGAACTTCTGCCCCGCCTTGAACTTGATCGTCCAGACCTTCTGGTCGGTGCTGGTCACCGACTCGGCCGCCCGCATCACGGGCTTGCCGCTGGCGGTGTCGATCGAGACCGGAGTCTCGAAGAGCGTGTCCAGCACCGAGATCGAGTAGTCGCTGGAGGTGTTGCCCGGGGTGAGATGGTCGGGTTCCGTCAGCGCGACGGAGAACGCGTTCGCCCCCTTGCCGCCACCCTCACCCTCGGACGACGATCCTCCTCCGCACCCGCCGCTCAGCATGATGGCCGCCACAGCGAGGGCGGCCCCCCGGCTTCTCGTGACCCTCACTGGTCCTCCGCCTCTCCGTCGTATTGCGGGTGAGGGTAGGAAACGGGGCCGCCGACTGCATCGGAGACTTTACGTATTCCTTGCGCAACCTTTACCCGGCACGCTGAGCATGGAGGATCCATGGATGCAATCAGCCTCAGCGCGCGGAGCCTGCACGCCGTCGCCGAACTGGGCTTCCAGGTGGCCCGGCAGGGGGCGCATGGGGCGATGACCGCGCTGGGCGAGGTCATCCCCGTGGAGGCCTATGAGTTCGTCGCGTTCGACCCGGCGACCGGCCGGCACCGGTCGCTGGTGTCGTCGGGGTACACGCGGGTGGACGACGACGCCGCGGAGGAGTACGCCCGGCTCGACGCCTACCGCCGGGCCATGTCGCTGCGCACGCCGGTCGTCATGGGCTCCCCCGGCACCGAGCGTTACTTCCGCCGCCACCTGGAGCCGTACGGCTGGCGGGCGGGGATCACGACGCCGCTGTTCCTGACCGGCGGGCGCTACACCGGGCTGCTGCACGTCAGCTCCCGCGAGGACCTGCCGCCCGAGGCGCCCGCGGTGATCAGCGCGGTCTCCCCCGCCCTGGCCCACCTCACCGACATGACCCGCTGCGTCATCGACCCGCTCGGCCTGCCGCCCGGCTTCCACGCGGTGGCGTACGAACGGGGCGGGCGGCGCAGGGACGTGGCCGGGTGGCCCCAGTCGGAGACGCTCGCGGCCGAGCCGGCGATGGCGGAGCTGGCCAGGTCGTTCATCGACTCCCGCGAGCTGTCGCGCCGGGGGCTGTGGCTGGACGGCAAGGGCCAGTGGCGCGAGCTGCGCCTCCACCGGGCCGGCGTGGGCTTCCACGGCTCCATCCAGGGGGCCGTCATCGCCGAGCGCCCGTGCGCCCTGCCGTACGACCTGACCTCGCGGGAGATCGAGGTGCTCACCCGGGTCGCGCAGGGCGACTCCAACCCGCAGATCGCCGCCGCGCTCGTCCTGAGCGTGCGCACCGTGACCACCCATCTGGAGCACATCTTCGCCAAGCTGGGCTGCGACAGCAGGACGCGCCTGACCACGAAGGTTCTCGCCGAGGGACTGTGCCGGCTCGACATCCCGTAATGATCGCCCTCGCGGGACGCGCCGAGGCCGGGTCCGACATTATTGGCGCATGTCGGTTCACGAGCGTCGGCGGCTCCCAACGGGCCTGGAGCTGCTGTTCGGCGACGGCGGCGAGGGGCGGGTGCTGTCCGTCGACCTGCCGTCCGGGTCCCTCGTGTGGCCGGACCCCGACTACGACAAGCTGCGCACCCATCACCGTCCCTCGTTCTGGCTGAGCGACGAGCCGGTGCCGGCCGGGCTGTGGGCCCGGCTGCGCGCCGAGCACCCCCGGTCGGGCCTGTGGCCGGTGCTGCTCGAGGACGGCGTGCAGCCCTGGTCGGCCGGGCAGATCGCGCCGGACTCGCCCCACCATGTCGACCTCTACAGCGCGGCCGGGTTCATGGCCGAGGCGTGGCAGGACCTGCTGCTGGGCCACGAGGCGTACCTCGCGCCGTTCGGGGCCGAGTGCCCGGGGATCGCGCCGCCCGCCGCGCTCGTGGCCGACCCCGACGTGGTCGCCGACTGGTACGCGGACGTGGTGGCCGAGCGGATGACGCCGCTCGGGCTCGCCGCGGTGCACCGCGGCGCCGACGCGATGGTCGCCATGGGCTGGCAGGGGGCGCTGCACCACAACGAGTGGACCGTGCCGCTGGCGGCCGTCGTGCGCAGCTGGGAGGAGCGGTTCGGGGCCCGGGTGGTCGGCATGGGGTTCAACACGCTGGACCTCAGCGTCGCCGCGCCGCCCGCCACCCCCGCGCACGCGCTGCACGTGGCGGCCGAGCACTGGACGTTCTGCCCCGACAGCGTGCTGCAGGGCCCGGGCACGCTGGCCGACTACGCCGAGCAGATCGTGGGCCAGAATGCCTGGTCGTTCTGGTGGGATTAAGGCGATACTTACCGGCAGACGATAATGACCGGCGGACGATCGTGAGTGAGGGAGGCGGTTTGGGCGGCACGGAGCCGGGCGGGGGCGAGCGGCCCGCCAAGGTGGCGGGTCTCGACACCGGCACCGCGAACATCGCCCGGATGAGCGACTACCTGCTCGGAGGCAAGGACAACTTCGCCGCCGACCGGGAGTTCGCCGAGCGGCTGATGTCCATAGCACCCGAGGTCAAGACGATGGCCGTGGACACCCGCGAGTTCCTGGAGCGGGTGGTGCGCTTCCTCGTCGAGCAGGGCGTGCGGCAGTTCCTCAACGTGGCGTCCGGGCTGCCGACCCGGCGCAACACCCACGAGGTCGCCCAGGAGCTCGCGCCCGACGCCCGCGTGGTGTACGTCGACGACGACCCGGTGGTGCTCAACCACGCGCGGGCCATGCTCGCCCGCAACCCCGGCACCGGGGTGGTCGACGGCTCCATCCTGCGTCCGGCGGAGATGCTGGCCGACCCCGAGATGCTCCGGCTCATCGACTTCGAGCAGCCGGTCGGGGTGCTGATCCCGGCCCGGCTGCAGTACCTCCCCGACGCCGCCGAGCCGTACAAGTGCGTGGCCCACGTGCGCGACCACCTCGCGCCGGACAGCTACCTGGCCATCGGTCACGCCGTCTTCGACAGCCGTCCCGAGCTGGCCGGGCCGATCGTCAAGCTGTTCCGGCAGATCGTGCCGCAGGCCGACGACGCGCCGCGGGACCGGGAGAAGGTGCTGCGCTTCTTCGACGGCACCGAACTCGTCGACCCCGGCCTGGTCTACATCCGCCAGTGGCGGCCGGAGGTCCCGCAGAGCACCGGGCAGGCCCAGCGGGTGTGGATCGTCGGCGGCGCCGGCCGCGTGCCCTGATCTACCGGACGAGTACGCACGAGGGGGTGCCGACGGCCAGCGCCTGACCGGCCAGCTCGGGCAGCCCGTCCTTGAGCGCCAGCACGGCGACCGAGTCCGACCGCTGGTTGGCGACGTAGAGGCGGTCGCCGTCGATCGCGAAGTGGCGCGGCCAGCTTCCGCCCGACGACACCTCGGCCGCCATCGTGAGCCGGGGCCCGTCCACCTCGAAGACGGCCAGGGTGTCCGGCCCCCGGTTGGCGACGTACAGGTGGCGGCCGTCGGCGGACAACGCGATGTGGGAGGGCAGGTTCTCCCCCTCGGCGCCGCTCGTCCGCACCGCGCCCGCCTCCCGCCACTCGCCGTCGTAGACGCGCACGGTGCCGTCGAGCTCGCCGGTGACGTACCAGTAGCCCTCGTGGTGCAGGAAGTGCCGGGGGCCGCTGCCGGACGCCAGCCGTACGGGACCGTCGGGGTGCGGGCGCATGCCGGGCAGGAAGCGACGCACCTCGTCGGTGCCGAGGTCGGTCACGTGCAGCACGCCGCCGGGCCCGAAGACCGCCTGGTGCGCGTGCGGGCCCTCCTGCCGGTCCGGGTGGGGGCCGTGGCCCTCGTGCGGGAACGTCAGCGGGCCGGGCTCGGGCATCCCGTCCTCGCCCAGCCGATAGGCCGTCACGGTCCCGTCGCCGTAGTTGGCGATCGCCAGCCACCGGCCCTCCGGGTCGAGCGCCAGGTGGCACGGCAGTGAGCCGCCGCTGGAGTGCTCGGCCAGCAGCCGGGGAGCCGGGTCGTCGGCGAAGACCGCGAGACCGCCGTCCCCCGCGCGTTCGAGCACGGCGTACAGCAGCGGCAGCCGGGGGTGGGCGACGACGAACGACGGCCCGGACACGCTCGTCTCGGCCACCGCCTCCAGCCGCCCGTCCGCGTGCGCCCGGGCCTTCGTCAGGCCGGGACCCGACCCCTCCGTGTCGGGGGTGTATCCGCCGATCACCAGACCGGGTCGGGACATTATCACTCCAGATCAGATTGTCGGGATATCGCATGGTATCGGCCAGACGAGGGCCGGGTGGACGATCGCGACCGGGCAGTGGGCGTGCCGCAGCAGACCCTGCCCGACCGAACCGAGCAGCCGGGCCGCCGCCCCGTGAGTCCCCGCTCCGTGAGTCCCCGCTCCGTGACTTCCCGCTCCGTGGCTTCCCGCTCCGTGGGCGCCCACCACCAGCAGCCACGCCTCCCGGGCGCACGCCGCCAGGGCGGGCAGCGGCGGCGCCTCGACGACCCTGGTCCCGATCGGGGGCCGGCCCCGGCAGCGCAGCCGCCACGGCTCGACGATCCGCGCCAGCGCCCGCTCGCCCTCCGGCTCACGCCCTCTCGTGGCGTACACCGCGGTCAGCGGCAGCGACCTGCCGCGGGCGACCTCCACGGCGAAGCGCAGAGCGGAGTCCGCCTCGGGATCGGCCTGCCGCGCCGCGTCTAGCCCCACCACCACCCCGCCGGCGGGCGGCGCGGACGCCGGCGCGCCGACCACGACGACCGGGCAGGCGGCGTGCGCCGCCGCGTACGCGCTGACCGAGCCGCGCAGCAACCCGGCCAGCCCGCTCAAGCTCCGGTGTCCCAGGACCAGCATCGCCGCGTTCCTGCTGAGGCTGACCAGCGTGTCCTTGGGATCTCCCCGCACGAGCACAGGGCGGACCTCGCGGCCCGGCAGCAGGCGTTCGGCCAGCCGTACGCCCTCGAACAGCCGCAGCCCCGCCAGGCGGCGCTCCTCGGCGGCGACGGCCCCGGCGCGCTCCGGGTAGGGGCCGTCCCACACCTGGCACACCGTGACGCCCGCACGGTGGCGGACCCGGCACTCCGCCGCGGCCCACTCGATCGCGGCCCGGCTCTGCCGTGTGCCGTCGTAGGCGACCACGATCTCCTGCTTCATCTCACTCACGCAGCCCGCGGCGCGTGCGCGGAGCGCACTCCATGTCACCAGCAGATCACCCGGGCCCCGGCGGCGGCGCCGGGCGAAAGCCACCGGCCCGCGGGACCTTCGGCCCGCCCGCGCCTTAGCGTAGAGACATGATTCGGGTGTTCCTGGTGGACGATCACGAGGTCGTACGGCGTGGGGTGGCGGCGTTGCTGGACGCCGAGGACGACATCGAGGTCGTCGGCGAGGCGGGGACGGCGGAGTCGGCCGTGGCCCGCATCCCCGCGCTGCGGCCCGACGTGGCGGTGCTCGACGTGCGCCTGCCCGACGGCGACGGGGTGGACGTCTGCCGTGAGGTCCGCTCGAAGGTGCCCGGCCTGGCCTGCCTGATGCTGACCTCCTACGCCGACGACGAGGCGTTGTTCAACGCGGTCATGGCCGGGGCGGCCGGATACGTGCTCAAGCAGATCCACGGCTCGGACCTGGTCGGCGCGGTGCGCACGGTGGCCGGCGGCCAGTCGCTGCTGGACCCGCAGACCACCGCCGCCATGCTGCACCGGCTGCGCGACCAGGCCACGAAGAAGGACCCGCTGGCCGCGCTGTCGGACCAGGAGCGGCAGATCCTGGAGCTGATCGGCGAGGGCCTGACCAACCGGCAGATCGGCGAGCGGATGTTCCTGGCCGAGAAGACGGTCAAGAACTACGTGTCCAACCTGCTGAGCAAGCTCGACATGCAGCGCCGCACCCAGGCCGCCGCGCTCGCCGCCCGCCTCAAGGCCGGCCGCCACGACTGAGCGGGCGACGCACCGGCAGGGTAATCATCCGTGCCGGAATCCCCCAGGACGCCGGCGGCGCCCCAGCGACACGGGCATATGCCCTATGTCGCTTATGTCCATGGGCGCATGGGCGCCAGAACGGGCAGGTGGTTGCCAGGTGTCTCGTCACTGCGCGGACGTTCTCCGAACCGACCTCGTCTCGGCGGTGCGGCGGCTTGCGGTGGCCGCGCTCGTCGTCTCGCTGGCCGGCCTCGCCGTCCCGGAATCGGCGGACGCGGCCTCCGCCCCGCTGCGCCGCAAACCGCACGCCGCGGCTGCGGCCGCTGGGAAGGCGAAAGCCAAGGCGAAGGCCAAGCCCAGGCCCGGCCCGCGCGGTTACCAGGTGGTCCGGGGCTCGCGGACCAGCGCCAGGCAGTACAGGTCGGGACGCGGCAGGAACATCCAGAACCTCAACGGCGTCAACACGCCCTCGCTCCTGAGCGGCCCGCAGTCGTCCAGCGTCACGTCCGCAGGGAAGATCAAGAGCCAGGGTGTGTACTGCGCCCCCGGCAGCAACTCCTGCAACATCTCGCAGAACATGAGGTGATCAGCCCAGCGGGACGCTCCACTCCAGGCGGGTGCCGCCGGCGCCGGGGGTCGTGAGGGTGAAGGCGCCGCCGAGCCGTTCGGCCCGGTCGGCGAGGTTGCGCAGACCGCTGCGGCGGCCCTCGGACGGGATGCCGACGCCGTCGTCCTCCACCACGAGGGTCAGCCGCCCGTCCCCGGCCTGGACGGCGACGTCGGCGCGTGCGGCCTTGGCGTGGCGGACGATGTTCGACAGCGCCTCGCGCAGGACGGCGAGCAGATGCTCGGCGACCTCGGCGGGCACGTCGTTGTCGAGCCGGCCCTCCAGGCTCAGGCCCGGCATGAAGCCCAGGTGCCCGCGGGCGCTCTCGACCAGATCGACGACCTGGGCGCGCAGGCTGGGCGAGGCGTCCTCGCGCGGGGTCTGCAGGGCGAAGATGGTCGAGCGGATCTGCCGGATGGTGATGTCCAGCTCGTCGATCGCGCTCTGCAGGCGGGAGGACGCCTCCGGCCGCTCGACCAGCCGCACGGCACTCATCAGCGTCATGGCCACCGCGAACAGCCGCTGGATGACCACGTCGTGCAGGTCCTTGGCGATCCGGTCGCGGTCCTCCAGCAGCCCGAGCCGCTCGGCGTCCCTGCGGGTCTCGGCCAGCTCCAGCGCGACGGCCGCATGCCCGGCGAAGGCGTGCAGCATGCGCAGCGCCGAGTGGCTGAACGGCATCCGTCCCGAGCGTTTGACCAGGGCCAGCACCCCGCGCACCGCCCCGGCGGCCGCGCCCAGCGGCACGGCCGCCACCGGCCCCGCCTCCAGGTCGCCGGCGTGGGCGAGGTGGACGTCCCCACCGGCGGGGTCGTCCAGCATGAGGGGCTCGCCGCTCAGGAACGCCCGGCCCGGCAGCGAGCCCTCGATCGGCACGTCGTCGCCGGCCAGGCGCGTCGCCGGCTCGCCGTCCTCCAGGGCGCCGTCCTCCAGGGCCGCGTAAAGGGTGTCGCCGCCCTTGCGCGGCAGCAGGATCGCCACGGCGTCGGCGTCGGCCATCTCGCGGGCGCGCCGGGCGATCAGCGTGAGGACCTCCTGCGGTTCGGCGCCGGACAGCAGACGGGTGGTGATGTCGGCCGAGGCCTGCAGCCAGGTCTCGCGACGGCGGCTCTCCTCGTACAGGCGGGCGTTCTCGACCGCCACTCCGGCGGCGGTGGCCAGGGCGACCACGATGGCCTCGTCGTCCTCGTCGAAGTTCCCGCCGCCGCGCTTCTCGGTGAGGTAGAGGTTGCCGAACACCTCGTCGCGGACGCGGACCGGCACGCCGAGGAAGCTGCCCATGGGCGGGTGCCCGGGCGGGAAGCCGTACGACTCGGGGTGCTGGGAGATGTCCGACAGCCGCAGCGTCTGCGGTTCCTTGATCAGCAGGCCGAGCAGGCCCAGCCCGTGCGGCCAGTGCTCGATCCTGGCGATCTCCTCCTCGCTCAGCCCCACCGGAACGAACTGGACGAGCGTGTTCTCCTCCCCGATCACGCCCATCGCGCCGTACGTCGCGTCAACCAGCGTCGTGGCGGTCTCGACGATGCGCCGCAGCACCACCTCCAGATCGAGGTCGCTGCCGATCGAGACGACCGCCTCCAGCAACGCGTGCACCCGGTCCCGGGTGGCCAGCACCGCCTCCAGGCGCGACTGCAACTCCGCCAGCAGATCGTCCAATCGCATGCTGGGAATCAGCGACCGCGGCTCGTTCTCCGTCATGGTGCAAAAGTCTGGCAGCACGGGGGCCCGGTGGGCACAGGGGTCCTGTGCGCGCTCAGATGTGGTGACGGCGCCACCTCTGGTCGGCCGCCGCCCAGGCGGCCTCCCATTCGCGGTAGCGCCTGCGGTCCAGCCGGTGACGCGCGAGCGCGAAGCAGGTCCAGGCCAGAGCGGCGGCGCCCGCCACGACGCCGAAGGCGGCCAGTCCCGCCCTCGTCACCGTCTCGGCCCGCTGCGGCGGCGGCGCGGCCGGCCGGCCCGCGGCGTCCACCCACAGCCGCGCGTTCCCCGGGCCGTCGAGCAGGAGGAGCGCCGCCGGGACCATGCCCTCCCGGACCTCGCCGGACGGCAGCGTCCACCGCGCCGGGCTCGCCGCGAGCAACCCGCGGCCGTTGGCCGGGACGGCGTAGCTGTGCTCGATCACATTGACTTCGATCGAAGTGGCCTCGATCAGGGTCGCCTCGACCAGCTGTCGTGCCCCCGGCCCGACCCGCTCGGCCGCGACGCCGCCGTCGTACACCGTACGAGCGGCCAGCGCCGCGGGCCACGCGGCGAGCAGGACGGCGGCCAGGGCCGCCACCGCGAGCGCCGCCTCGATCATGTCGGAACGGCGGCGCAGCGGGTTGCTATCGGGCCGGTAGCGGCGTAACCGCGACACGATCCAGCGGGCGATCGACCTCATGGCACCCCTCCTGTCGGGCCACAGGAGGTCCCACTTCCCCGGGCGGGCGCGTCCACGCCCGCCCGGATGGCGTTAGCTCAGCTTCGACCGGGCGGCGGCGGACACGACCCTGTCCTTCTCCGCGGGCGACAGCAGGCCGGCGGCGACCCACTCCTCGGCTGCGTGGGCGACCGTCGACTGGAACCGGCCCCGGTTGCCGAACGGAGCCTGCTCCCAGACGGCGTCGAGGAACGTGGTGCCGTCGTCCTTGGCCCGGTTCGGCACGCCGGAGTCCACCTTCCCGAAGACGATCTCGGGCTCCTGCCTCTGGAAGTAGGCGTGGTAGCGCTTGGTGTCCCCGATGTAGAAGGGCACCAGCGACAGCCCGTGAGTCGTGAAGGTCATCGGCGCCGCGGGCGTCATGGCCTTGGCCAGGTCGCCGTCGAGCCCGAGGTCCTTGTAGAAGGAGAAGTCGCGGTAGCTCGTCTCGTCGCTCAGAGCGACCATCGGCACCGGGCCGTAGGCGAGGCTCTGGATCGACGGGGCGTCCAGCGCCTTCTCCACCCGCAGGCTGAACGGCATCGCGATCTTGACTTCGTCGCCGGGCTTCCAGGTCCGGCTGACTGTGACGTACCCGTCCGGTTCGTCGCCGAGGCGCTGCACGACCCCGTTGACCCGCACGGTGAAGCCCTTCTCCACCCAGTAGGGCACGCGGAGCTTCAGGTCCAACGGGCCCGACCCGTCGACCCTGAGCGTCACCGTGCCGGAAGGGTCGGCCGGGTAGTTCGTCGACTGCGCGATCCTGAAACCCTTCTCCGGCCAGTTCAGCTCGGAGGCCATGTAAAGGTTTACGAAGAGCGCCGAGCCGTCCTCCGCCTTGAAGTACACCGAGTCCTGGAACTTGGTCAGGCTCTCCAGCCCGGTGCCTCCGCAGCAGGTGCCGAGGTTGCCGTAGCCCCTGACCGAGCCCGGGCTCATCGGGATGAAGTAGGTCACCAGCGGGTCGGTGGTGCTGTCGACGTTCCGCCGGGAGGCGAGGATCTGACCGTAGAGGCCCCGCTCGTAGTACTGCATGTACTTCGGGTCGCCGGTGTGGAAGAACAGGCTCCTGCTCAGCTTGAGCATGTTGTAGACCGCGCACGTCTCGGCGTTGCTGGCGCCCAGCGCGCCCACGATGACGTCGCGCGCCCCGAAGAGCTCGCCGTTGTCGCTCGGGCCCGAAAGGCCGCCGTCGGTGAAGGTGCGGTGCGGGACGACCATGTCCCAGAAGTTGACGGCGGCGGTCAGGTAGTCGCGATCACCGGTCTGCTCGTACACCGAGAGATACCCGATGAACTGCGGGATGTGCTGGTTGGCGTGCTTCCTGTTCAGCGTGTCCTGGTTCGCGATCGTCGCGTTCTTGAGCGCGGTGTTGTCGAAGCACTTGGCCGTTTCGAGGTACTCCTGCTTGCCGGTCAGCGCGTGCAGGTCGGCCATCACGGCGTTCATGGCGTTGTACTCGCCCGCGATGTACGTGGTCCACATCTTGTCCAGTTGCTCCCGGGAGAGCTTGGACAGCCGGCTGTGGACCCAGTCGCCCATCTTCAGGACGATCTCGCGGGCCTGCTGGTTGCCGGCGTGCTGGTACGCGTCGAGCAGCCCGCGCATGATCATGTGGCAGGTGTAGTAAGGCGCCCAGATCGTGGGGTAGGTGGCACCCTGCTCGAGCAGGATGAACTGCGTCTCCGGGTAGGCGGCGAGGAACCCGGGGTGGCTCGGGCCGGGGGCTCCGGTGGCCTCGGAGATCAGGCGGGCGTCCCGCCCCTTGCCCGAGGAGTCGGCCGCGGTCTCCCCGGAGGCCTCCTCGAACCGATACCAGGCCACGTTCCCGCCGCCCAGGCCGCCGTCCGCGGCGGTGTTCAGGGCCCGGACCTCCGACGCGCTCAGCGCGCGATCGTAGATCTGGAACTCGTCGACGGCCCCGCTCAGGAGCGGGTCGCCGTACTGCGACTTGCCGATCCAGTTGTTGCCGGTCGTGCCGAGGTCGGAGGGCTTGAGGGTCATGCCCGTGTTCGTGCCGACCGCCTCGCCGTTGACGTAGAGCGTTCCCGTGCCGCCCGACAGGGTGACCGCGACATGGCTCCACGCGTTGGCGGACAGCTGCTTGGTGCCGTTGATCCGCTGCTCACCGCCGCTGCCGCTGGTGGTGATGGCGAAACGCGGCGCCGACCCCGCGCTCAGGGCCAGGAACATGTTGCGGGTGGTACCGGTGCCGAAGTCGAAGATCCTCGACCAGGTGCTGATCGCCGTGGGGTTCACCCACAGGGCGACGGTGAAGTCGCCGAGACCGCTCAGGACGCCCGAGGGCAGCGCCACGTACTGGGGCCCGCTCAGCTTGATCGCGGTCCCGAACTTCCCGTTCACCCGGGCGACCGGAGCCGAGGGCGGAGCGGGCTGCCCGACCTTGGCGGCCAGGGCGTCCTGACACTGGCCCAGCGCGGTGACCATGTAGTCGACCTTGTTCTTGTAGAACTCGTCGCCGGTGCCCGCGTACGCCAGGGCCAGGGCGCTGACGAAGTGCCCGGCGTAGTGGCCCCTCAGGTTGCCGGTGGCGTCCTCCCAGCCGCCTGGCGGCTGCGCGCCGAGAGTGTCCAGCCCCGCGTTGGCCCGGAAGTTGGCCAGCATGCGGTCGGCCGGATAGGCCCGCAGGAAGTTCAGGATGCGGTCGCGGTTGGTGGCGAACAGGGAGTCACCCAATCTGACCCTGTCGTTCGCGAAGGGCTGCACGCGCCATCCGGAGGGAATGGGGAAGTCGCCGCCGGCCGCGCTCGCCGTCGTCGTGGTGCGGGCGACGGCGGCCTGGGCCGTCCCCGGGCCTGCGGCGGAGGCCAGGGCGAGCGCGGGTGGGGTGGCGGCGGCCAGGGCGGCCCAGCGCAGCAGATCACGTCGGTGGATGGGGGTGGTCATTTCGGGGGGCTCCTCGTCGTTGACTCGGCGTCTGGTGGTGCGATTTCTCGCGAGTCTCAGCTGGGTCGTCCGACGGCGGACCACGGGCGGTGATTGTTAGCGTTAACACAAAATCACCTTGAGAGAGGAGGCGATCACTCGCGGCGGTATGGCCGGGGGGTCCGGGCAGGCCCGCCGCCGCAGAGGCGCGAGCCGGCCGATGGGTGAGGGTCGTCGCTGGTCAGAGGATGATCAAGGCGAGCCGGGCGACGGCATCCGGCCGGCCGGGTTCACACACCGGCCGACCGCGCCATGCCGCTCACCGCTCATGTTCCGGCAGTGTTAACGATCTCACACCGTCGCGTCAAGAGCCGTGCGGCGATGACCGTCTGCTCCGCCTACCTGTCCGGCCCGGCTACCGGGGGCAACGCGCTGGTGGCGGTGATGGGCGAGCGGCGCGAGCCGCCATGGAGTGTGGACGTGCGAGTACGGCTCACTGCAACACGTCGGAGGCGGCGCGGCGGACGCTCTCGCTCTCGTCGATGACGAACCCCAGCCGCATGATCATCTGTGGCGGCTCTTCCGAACAGAGGTGCCTGCGGATGAACTCCCGCAACTCCGGCATCTCCAGTGCCTGGGTGTGGAAGGCGACGCTCACACCGTACGCGGAGGCGTGCAGCAGCATCCGCTGCAGCGCCTCGCCCGCGCGCAGCCAGTCCTCCCGGCAGTCGCCCTCGGTGGTGAGCAGCGCCACGAGGCCCGTCGAGGCGGACACCCGCTCGTCCTGCGCCATCCCCCACTCATGGCCCCGGGCGTAGTCCCGCTGCGCGAAGTGCTGGGGGTGCGTACGCCGGGCGTCGGTCGGATAGCCCGCCGCGGGCACCCCGTCGCGGCGTGAGCTGCCGGGCGGCCGGGCCCAGCGCATGAGTTCCAGGACGAACGACCGGTTCTGCGACTGCACGTCCTGGGCCGCGCCGGTGAGCGCGGCGAGCACCCGTGCGGCGGCCTCCGACCCGATCGGTATCAGGTGGCCGTCCTCGGCCGCCGCCTCCGCCACGAGCGCGTCGACCAGAGGGTCGGGCACCGGCAGAGCGGTGAACCCGGACCGGTGAGTACGGCGGCGCTCGATCTCCGCGTGCAGCAGGCGGGTGTGCTCGCCCGGCTCCCGCCCCGGCCGCACACGTATGGTGGCCAGCAGCAGCGGGCGCTCCGGGTCGGGGAAGCGCCGCACCTGGGGCTCGTAGCCGAGCGCCAGCAGCGTGATCCGCACGTTGAACAGCGCGGCGCCGCAACTGATCGTCATCTGCCGGCCGGTGGGGTCGGAGACCCGCAGCTTCCTGTCGGGGTCGGCGCGCAGGCAGATCTCGTCGCCCGAGACGCCGAACGACCAGGGCTGGGTGTTGTGGATCGAGGGCGCCCACAGGGCCGCCTCCACCGCGGCCTTCGCCGCCTCCGCGATCCCTTCAGACGTCCGAGTGTTCACGATCTCCTCCCCTGGGGCTCGGTCACAGCAGCGGCGGGGCGATGAGCAGGTCGTCCACGAGGAAGGCGAGGTCGGCGTCCACCTCGACGACGCCCTCGACCCGGCGTACGGCGTGCAGCAGCGGCTTGATGTCCGACCTGCGGGGCACCTGTCCGTTGATCGCGACCACGCCGCCGGAGACGGTGATCTGGAGGTCGTCGGGGCCGAGGTTCAGCCGGGCGGCGATCTCTTCGACGTCGGCCAGGATGTCCTCCGACGGCCGGACGAACACGCGCAGCAGGTCGCCCTGGTGGACCGTCCCGACGATGCGGCCGGTCATGGCGTCGATCACCGGCAACTGCTTGATGCGGTTGCGGTGCATCAGCCGGGCCGCGTCCCGCACGGACGTGCCGCCGGTGACCGTGATCGCGGGGCGTGTCATGATCTGGCCGGCCTTCGTGCCCATCGCCTTCCGGTGCTCCTCGCGCCTGCGGGGACCGTCGAGCACGCTCTCGCCCGGGTCGATCTCCTTCAGCAGGATGTCGTCCTCCGACACCACCCCGACCGGGCGCCGGTCGGCGTCGATCACCGTGACCGCGCCCACCTTGAACCGCTGCATGGTGCCGACAAGGTCTGCGAACGACGCGTCCATCGGCACCGCGATGGCGACCTTGCCCATGACATCCTTCACCTTCGCCGTCATGACGACGCCTCCCATCTCTCAGTGCCAGCGTGCCTCGCCGTGTCTTCCGAGGTCAGCGGTGAAGGTCCTGACCGCCCGGGACTTTCGGCCACCCGTCGCGCGTCCAGAGCGAGGCATGGCGAAGGGCATGGCGGAGAGCATGGCGAAGGGCCCCGCCGGCAGGGTCGTCCGTCCCTTCGCATCCGGCCCGTACGGCGATGCGATGGGAATGGGAATGGGAACGGCAGACCGCCTGGAAAGGAGCCGATCATGCACATGAAGGTGCGGGACGTCATGACGAGCGAGGTCGCCTCCGTCAACGGCAGCACGCCGTTCAGGGACGTGGCCGAGGTGCTCATCGCGCACGAGGTCAGCGCGGTACCCGTCGTCGACGGCGAAGGCCACGTCGTCGGTGTGGTCTCCGAGGCCGACCTGCTGCGCAAGGAGGAGTTCCGCGAGCAGTTCTACCGCGAGGGCTATCGGCCGCCGCTACGCGCCCGCCTGCGCGAGGCCGTGGGACACGGGGCCGCCAGGAGCCAGGAGCGGGCCCGCGGGGTGACCGCCGCCGAACTCATGTCCACCCCCGCGGTCACCACCCGGCCCTACACCAGCGTGGTCAGCGCCGCGCGGCAGATGAGCCAGCACGGTGTCAAGCGCCTGCCCGTCGTGGACGACGAGGGCGTGCTCGTGGGCATCATCAGCCGCCACGACCTGCTCAAGGTTCTCGCCCGCGCGGACGCCGACATCGCCCGCGAGGTACGCGAGGACATCATCGGCAACTGCCTGTGGGCCGACCTGTCGGGCGTCGAGGTGTCGGTGTCGGAAGGCGTCGTGACGCTCACCGGCGCCATGGAGCGCCGCTCGCAGGCGCGGGTGCTCACGCGGATGGTCGAACGGACCAACGGCGTGATCGGGGTCGTCGACCGCCTGGAGTGGAAGGAGGACGACGTCGGCCCCTGGGAAGGGGCCTGATCCCGGAGAACGGCCGGAGCGACCGGAGCGACCGGAGCGGCCCGCGCGAGCACCGGCATGCGCCAGCGGGGCGGTGCCTGCCAGTGCTGCCAGTGCCTGCCGGTGCCGCCCGCCCCACCTGTGGCGCGGCTCATGTCCCCGGTTCATGTCCGGGTTCACATCTGGGTTCATGCCTGGATTCATGTCGGGGTCGCCGGGCTCTGATGGGGTTGTGGTAGGTGAAGGCCCAGCGGTCGGTGCCGGTCTTGTGGCGGATGTAGCGGTCGGGGTGGCGGTAGCGGTCGCGGTTGTGGAACTGGCAGGCGGGGCCGAGCAGCTTCAGGTCGGTCAGGCCGCCGGTGCTCCAGTTGTCGGCGTGGTCGATCTGGCACATGGTGGCGGGCAGGGGGCAGCCGTCGATCCAGCAGGTGGCGTAGCGGGCGAAGACGGCCCGCCGCTGGGCGGGGGTGGCCAGGCGGACCTTGCGGCCCATGTCCAGCACCTGCCCCTCGGCGTCCATCACCAGACGCACCAGCGCGGAGGTGCGGGCCAGCCGGTGCACGCCGGAGACCGGCAGCATCTGCCCGGTCGCCAGCAACAACCCCGGCGCCGCCCCCAGCAACGGCCCTGGAGCCGTCCCCGGCGCTGTTCCCGGCGGCGTCCCAGGTATCCCGCCCGGCCACCACCGCGCCCCGCCGCCACGCCCGCACGCGCCCCGGCCACTTGCCGCGTCCTGCCCATGCCGGCACTCCCCCGCGGGCCGATGCCCGGCGTGGGCGTGATGTCCAAGTGGATCCTCGGGAGGGGGATCCGGCTGCGCTGTGTGCGGACGCGCACTACCGCCGCCAGGAGACCGAAAGTCGGCCGCCTGGTCAGTCCGCTCAGGGCCGGTGACCTTCCCCTCACCAGGGGCACTGCCCTCATCCTCAGCAGGGGCGTTGTCCTCCCCCGCCGCAGCGGCGCAGTCCTCACTTTCTGTGAGCGCGGTGTCGTCGCCCTCGGTAGAGGTCGTGCTCGCGGTATCGCGCGACCCGCGCCCACTGGCCCGCTGTTTACCGGCCTCGGAGCCGCTGGCCTCCTCATCGCGGAGACCGGTGGTGGCATGGTCGGCGCTCTCGGCAGCGGCGTCCGCGGCTACATCGGCCCCGGCATCTGCCTCGGCCTCGGCATCGCCGGGGCCAGTGGCGGTGTCGGCGGTGCCCGCGTCGCTGGTGTCGTCGGCGCTTCCGGTGTCGTTGGGGGCGTAGTCGCCGGTGATGTCGGCGTCGTTGGGGTCGGTGTCGCTGGGGCCGGTGTCTTCCGGGTGGTCGGGGTGGTCGGTGACGGGGTCGGCGGGGAGGGATTCGGCGTTGACCAGGACCAGGAGTTCGGTGGCGATCTTCTGCTCCAGGAACGCGATGAACGCATCCGCGTTACGCACCCGCAGCGGCCGGTCATCCCCCTCCGCAAGAGGCTTGGCGTAGGCGTCCAACAACGTGCGCAGCCGGGCGGCGGCCTCACGCGGCAGGTAGAACTCCCCTTCCAGCCCACCGCCCCCGGTGGGCCGGACCCTCAGGAAACGCCGCCCGTAGTCGGCCTGCTCATCACGCTCTTCCCCGTCGGGGTCGAGCACTGCGCGCAGGTAGCGGCCGGCCTTGGCCACCTCCGCCGGGCCCGCCTTGCCCGCCAGCTCCAGCAAAATCGGCTCAGCCAGCCCGGCCTGCTCGTCGCTCAACTGCGCGGTGGCGGTACAGATCGCCTCCACCACCCCCGCCGCCAACTGCCCGGCGGCGAACCTCTCCCGCACCCGCGGCAGGCGGCCCAACTCCACGGCCAAGGTCAGCAGGCGACCGGCGCCGGGGACACTCATCCCCCCGGCGGTACGCAACCAGCTGCGGGTGGAGGCATGCCCATGCTGCCTGCCCTGCCCCGCACGATGCACCCGCCCGACGCGATCCGCCAACGCGCACGTGATCCGATCCCGCGCGAACATCAAATCCTCGGCCTCGGCCAAGCAGACGTCCACATCCTCCGGAAGCGGCGTCAGCGCCCACGCCTGCGCCGACTCCCGCAACGACGGCACCAGCACCCACGACGACCGGGCCCGGCGATCACCCGCACCCGCGCCGTCGGCGCTCCGGGCACCACCGCCAGTGCCGCCAGTACCGCCAGCGGCGGCACCTGCGGCACCTGTGGCACCAGCGCTGTCGGCACCGGTGGACGCACCAGCACGTGAGGTCGCAGATATGCGGTTTTCGGCAGCGGCCTTTTGACGCAGTCGCACTTGCCTGAGGAGGCATTTCCATCTTCGCGCGACACGTGGATCCCGACCCGGCTCGCCGAAAAGTCCCCGAGCGTACTCGCCGCCGGAGGGCGCGCTTCCAGACGGCCAAAGGGGCGAGCGGGCAGTCAGCCGCTCCCAACCGTTCTCACCAGGCATGTTCGAACGGCTGAGGCGGTCAGGATCGATGAGCGGCGACTCCATGACACCCCCTCACACTCATTCGAAAACCTGTATGAATTCTTTCACGCGCTGCTCACCCGGCTCAAGCGCGGAGCCGAATTAAATGGAGCCACAGGAAGAACTCAAATTCTGGGCATAAGCCACCTTTCACCCGCCCACGCGAAATACAAAGCGGGCCCCGCATCGCCGGGCATAGCCGGGCCTCCTCGGCATGCTCGTGCGGCAGCAGACCCTCGGCCCGGAAGGCGGTGGACTCGTGGCAACCCGGCGAGCGCCTCGCGCGGCCTGCGGGCGCCGAGCCGGTAGGGGCGGCAGGGGCCGCTGTCCCGCCGCGGCAGGCCGAAGAGGCTCCTGCCCCGGCTGGACCACGCCGATGATTTCCGCGGTAGCAGTGGGCACCGCGTTGCAGGTCTTCACCTGCGACGATGCCCGATGCCCCGGCGTAGCTGCAGTGGCATGGCAGGGGCGAATTCCGGAAAAGGTGGTTTCCGTTCTCCCATCGGCGGTAGCGCAGTAAGGGACCGACCAAGCGAGAGACAAGGAGAAGCACGTGATCACTCACGAGCAGATCCCCATGATGCTCGACAACCCGGTCTACGACCTCAACGGCGACAAGATCGGCGATGTCGGACAGGTCTTCCTGGACGACGCGACGGGACGGCCGAAGTGGCTCTGCGTCAAGACGGGACTCCTCCACACCAAGGAGACTTTCGTCCCGCTGCACGACGCGAGCCTGACGGCCGGTCATGTCGAGGTCCCGTACGACAAGGAGCATGTCAAGAACGCGCCCGACGTGGACCTGGACGCCGACGGACACCTGTCGGGCGCGCAGGAGCGTGAGCTCTACCGCCACTACGACATGGACTGGGAAGCCGCCTGGGAACGCGCCAACCAGCCGGACAACCTGACCGGCTGGGCCGACAGCGGCGGGCGGCGCGAACGCGAACGCCTGGGGACGGGCCTCGGCGACCCCGCGGACTACGCCGTGACCCGCGGCGGGGAGCGGTACGGCACCGACGACCCCTCGCTCGGCTCCAGGGACCGACTGGACGCCGAAATCCCCGGTACGCGCCCGGGTGAGCCGCTGGCGCCCCGGGGCCCCGAGACGCGGTCCGAGGAACTGTTCGGCGGCGGCGATCCCTCGCGCACGTCGAGCGAGCGGTACGGCACCGAGGACCCGGCGGCCCGGTCACAGGAGCGGTTCGGCACCGGTGATCCGGCGACGCGGGCCGGTGACCGGTTCGTGATCGACCCGGACGCCCGTGATCAGGACATCCGTCGCCGGGACATCCACGACCCGGACGAGCCGCGCCTGTAACCAGGAACCCCCAGTCCCGTTGCCCCGGTGTGCCTCCGCCGCCGGGGCAACGGCATGCCCGGCCGCTTTCAGGCGTCGTCGATGACCTCACCGTGCACCACGCGGCCGCGGCGCGCTCCGGCGGGCCCGCCGGAACCACCCGCGCCGCCGAAGCCCGCCGCCCCATCGAATCCCGCAGTCCCGTCGAAGAGCGGCGCGTACGGCGAGCGGGCGGCGAGCGAGCGCACGCGGCGGCCGAGGAACCACGACAGCCAGCGCCGGGCGATCGGCCGGGTGAACGGCAGGATCATGAAAAATCCGAACACGTCGCTCAGGAAGCCGGGGGCCACCAGGAGGGCGCCGCCGGCGACGATCAGTGCCCCGTCGGTGAGTTCCCGGTCGGGCATGCGCCCCGACTCGATGGCCGTGCGCAGCGCCGCCCACGCCCGCCGCCCTTCACGGCGCACCAGCCAGGCGCCGAGGATGCTGTCGGCGATGAGCAGGGCGACCGTCTCCCACCCGCCGATGACGGACCCCACCCGGATCAGAAACCAGATCTCCAGGACGGGAACCAGAAGGAACCCGAGGAACAGCCCGATCCGTACCATGTCTTGCCCCACTCACCCCGGCACTCGTACGTCTGCGTCAACGTCCTCGCGGCCGCTGGGGTTCCTGTGGATCGTGCCTATCGCCTCGGGCGAAACCGATCAGCGAACCCGGTGACCCCCCAGACGGCGATGCGCCAGAAGGCCTCAAAGATGATCTTCCGGCTCATCTTGCTGCTGCCCACGGTGCGCTCGACGAACGTGATCGGGATCTCGGTCACCCGCAGGCCCTGTCGTACGGTGCGGAGCGTGAGGTCCACCTGGAAGCAGTAGCCCTGCGACTCGACGTCGTCCAGCCCGATCTTCTCCAGGGTGGCCGCGCGGTAGGCCCGGAAGCCCGCCGTGGCGTCGCGCACCGGGATGCCGAGCACCAGCCGGACGTAGGTGTTGGCCCCCCGGGACAGCAGCTCGCGTGAGAACGGCCAGTTGACGGTCTTGCCGCCGGGCACCCACCGGGAGCCGATCGCCAGGTCGGCGCCGTCGGTCACCGCGTCGAGCAGCTTGTGCAGCTCCTCGGGCTGGTGGGAGCCGTCGGCGTCCATCTCCACCAGCACGTCGTAGCCCTCGGCCAGGCCCCACCGGAATCCGGCGATGTAGGCGGCGCCCAGCCCCTGCTTGCTCGTCCTGTGCAGGACGTGGACGTGGTCGTCCGCCTCCGCCAGTTCGTCGGCGATCCGGCCGGTGCCGTCGGGGCTGTTGTCGTCGGCCACGAGCAGGTGCACGTCGGGCAGCGCCTCACGCAGCCGCCGCGTGATCAACGGGAGGTTCTCCCGCTCGTTGTACGTGGGGACGATCACGAGCACCCGCCCTGGGGTCCGCTCCATCAGGTTCTCCTCCGCCCAGAGATGGCCGCCACCGTCGCTCCGGCTCCCATGAGTACCATGATCCACTCCGGCAGCGCACCTAGCTCCGCCGCCACCGTGTTCTTCGTCCTGACGGGGACGTCCAGGACGTTCATCCCCGCCACCAGCTCGCCGGTACGCCATCCGACCCGGCCGTCGGGGCCGACGTACGCGGAGATGCCCGTGGTCGCCGCGGTGACCACGGCCCGGTTGAACTCCACCGCGCGCAACTGCGACATCGCGAGCTGCTGAGGCGGCAGGTTCGTGAGCGCGTAGCTGGCGTTGTTCGTCTGCACCACCAGCGGCGTGCCGCCGGCCAGCACCGTGTCACGCACCGTGCTGTCGAACGCCACCTCGTAGCACTCCACGGTGCCGATCGTCACCGGCCCCATCCGCAGCGCTCCCGGCTTGTCCCCGGGGACCGACTGCCGGCCGACGAGCTGGGCCCGCGACGACAGCGCCAGGAACAGCTCCTTGAACGGGGTGTACTCGCCGAACGGCACCAGCCGCCGCTTGTCGTAGTACGCGCCGGGGCCGGTGACCGGGTCCCAGACCACGCCGCGGGTGGCTCGGTTCTCGGCGCCGATCTTGACCACCGCGCCGACGAGGATCGGCACGCCGATGTCCTTCGCGGCGGAGTCGATCAGCTCCCGGGCGTACGCGCTGGAGTAGGGATCGATGTCGGTGGAGTTCTCCGGCCACACCACGATGTCGGGCCGCTGGAGCTTCCCCGCGCGAACGGCCTCGGCCATCCGGTGCGTCTCGTCCGCGTGGTTGCGCAGCACGACGGCGGGCTCGTCGCCGAGAAAGTACATCCCCCGCCCAGGGACGTTGCCCTGGATGACACCGATCCGCACTGTCCTGCCCTCGTCGCCGGGCCGGGGCACGACCAGCCCCAGCACCGGTACGGCTATCGCGGCGAGGAGCGTCCCGGCAACCACCCGGTCGGGCCGCCACCTCGGCGGACGCCGTGTGACCAGCGCGGCGAGCAGGACCCCCGTGAGGGCGACCGTGAAACTTACAAGCGGGGCGCCGCCCAGCGCGGCGAAGCCGGTGTACGGCGACTCGCCCTGGCTGAAGGCCAGCCGCGCCCAGGGGAAGCCCCCGACGGGGAACAGCCCCCGGGCGCACTCCTGCACGACCCACAGGCAGGCCACCCACAGCGGCCACAGGCGCAGCCGCATGACGAGGACGGCCAGACAGGCCAGCGCCGCCCAGAACAGGCTCTCGATGCCCGACAGGGCCAGCCAGGCGTCGTCCCCGATCGGGCGGACCCAGGCCAGCGTCGGCAGGAGGAACGCCAGCCCCCCGGCGTACCCGATCCACGCGGCCCGGCGCGGCCGGGTGCCGTACAACGCGAGGGCGAGCAGCGCCACGCCCACCGGCGCGCAGAACCACCACCCGATGGGCGGGAAGGCGAGGTAGAGCACCAGGCCGCCCGCGACAGAGGCGGCGAGGCGGATCAGCCCGCCCGGCACGCGCGGCTTGGGCGCCGCGGCGGCGGGCGGGGCCGCGTCCTGAGCCGTCTCTAGTGCCACGGGACAGTCTCTCCTCGCGTGTCGATGGGTCCCGACTCAAAAAATCATTCCAGGTCAGGGTCGCAGACGGCGGCGCAGGCCGCCAAACCGGCCTCAGCCACTGTACGGCGGCGGTGAGGGCGGCGAGGAGGAGAAAGGAAGGGAAGAAGGCCCGGGCGGCCCTTCGGACCGGTTCCGTCCCGTCGGCGGCGGGCGCGGAGCTCCGTTGTCTACTGGGTGCCCGGGCCCCTCCTGGGTCCAACCCCCCGGCCGGATGGGGTGCCCCGCCTCGGCGGGACGCCGCCCTGCGCCTGGTGTGCTGACGGAGTCACGCTCCGTCATCGACGCAGAGGTCAGCGGCGCCATAGAGCGGCCAACCGGTCAGTCCCGTGCTGGACTGCGCAGCAAACTACCGACCTCAGCGCAGATGTCAACCGCGTCCCGATCAGCGGAAATACCACATTTCCGCAGGTAGGAGCGGTGCCCGTTCAGTGCCGTTCCAGACCGTTCAGGACCTCGGGGAGTTCCTCCATGTGGACGACGCCGAGGCGGCTGGTGGCCCTGGTGAGGGCGACGTAGAGGTCGCTGGGGCCGCGCGGGGACTCCCGCAGGATCCGGCCGGGCTCGACCACGATCACCGAGTCGAACTCCAGCCCCTTGGCCTCGGCCACCGACAGCACCGCCACGGGTGCGTCCAGCGCGGCCGGGCCGGGCCCGGTGGCCGCGCCGGGCACGGCGGCCCGGACGATCGTCCCGATCTCCTCGGTCATTCCCGCCGGGGCGATGACCACGAGGCGGCCCTCGCCGACGACCTCGGCCGCGACCACCGGGCCCGCCTCCGCCAGGGTGGCGACCCGCAACGCCCATGGCCGCTCGCCCGTCTCCCGCACCGACTCCGGCGCCTTCAGGCCGGAGCCGACCAGTTCGAGCACGCGGGCGGCGACCTCCATCAGCTCGGCGGGGGTCCGGTAGTTGACGCTGAGGTGCTCCTCGCGCCAGCGGCCCGCGACGTACGGGTCGAGGACCCGGGCCCAGCTCGCCGCGCCCGCGGCCGACCCGGTCTGCGCGATGTCGCCGACGATCGTCATCGACCGGCCGGGGATGCGCCGCATGACCATCCGCCAGGCCATCTCGGACAGCTCCTGGGCCTCGTCCACGATCACGTGGCCGAAGGCCCACGTGCGATCCCTGGCGGCCCGCTCGGCCGTGGTGAGATAGACCTCCTCGGCCTGGTGCCGTTCGGCGAAGCGCTCGGCGTCCATGATGTCGGCCAGGCCGGTCAGCTCCAGCACCTCGCGGGCGTAGGCGATGCGCTCCTCGCGCTCCTGCTCGGCGCGGCGCGCCGCCCGCAGCACCCCCTCGTCGATGTCCCCCAGCAGCTCGGCGGCCTCGTCGAGCAGCGGCACGTCGGCCGCGCTCCACCAGTTCTCCCCCTGCTTCGGCGGCTCGCGCAGCAGCAGGTCGCGCTCCGGCGCGCCCAGCCCTGCCGCCGCCATCCGGCCGCGGTCGGTGAACAGGCCGATCAGCAGCTGCTGCGGCGTCAGGTAGGGCCACAGCCGGTTGAGCGCCACCCGCACCGGCTCCTCGGTGCGCAGGTCTTCGCGCAGGTCGGCGAAGTCGGCGTCGTCGAGCGTGCCGCGGCCCAGGTGCCGGGCCGCCTGCCGGGTCAGCGCGGTCAGCAGGTGCCGTACGAAGACCGCCCTGGCCTGGTTGTGCGGACGGCGGGAGCGACCGGCCTTCGACCGGGCCGCCTCCAGCGTCTGCCGGTCGAGCTTCAGCGTGAACTTGTCGAGCTTGATCTCCACGGCCGTGCGCGGCGTCCGCTGGCGCTCCCGTACGGCTCGCGTGATCACGTCGGCCATCGCGATCCGGCCCTTGACCGCGGCGGCCTCGGGAGACTCCTCCCGGGTCGCGGTGACGCCCGGGTAGAGCTCGCCCACAGTGGACAGCACCACGTCGGTCTCGCCGAGGGACGGCAGCACCTGCTCGATGTAGCGCATGAAGGTCGGGTTGGGCCCGAGGATCAGCACGCCCCGGCGTTCCAGCCGCTCGCGGTAGGTGTAGAGAAGGTAGGCCGCGCGGTGCAGGGCCACCACGGTCTTGCCGGTGCCCGGGCCGCCCTGGACGACGAGCACGCCGTTCAGGTCGCTTCGGATGATCTTGTCCTGCTCGGCCTGGATGGTGGCCACGATGTCGCGCATGCGGCCGGTGCGCTTCTCGCCGAGCGCGGCCAGCAGCGCCGCCTCGCCGTTGAGCGAGGCCCGGTCGGCGTCGGTGAGGCTGTCGAGGTCGAGCAGGTCGTCGTCGATCGCGGTGACCCTGCGGCCCCGCGTGTGCAGGTGGCGCCGCCGGGTGACGCCCATCGGGGCGGCCGGGGTGGCCCGGTAGAACGGCTGAGCCACCGGGGCCCGCCAGTCGATCAGCAGCCGGTGCTGGTCGTCGTCCGACAGGCCGATGCGGCCGATGTACAGCCGGCCGGCGTCGGCCCGGCTCTCTTCCGCCCGGCTCTCTTCCGCCCGGCTCTCTTCCGCAAGGTCGAGCCGCCCGAAGCACAGGCCGTTCTCCACCGCCCACAGGCGGGCCAGGCGCTGGGTGTACATGACGGCGAAGTTGTCGCGCTCCGAGCGGTTCTGGTGGGTGCCGAAGGCCCCCTGGGCCAGCACGGCGTCGAGCTGCCCGCGCGTGCGCTCCCGCAGCACGTCGAGGCGCTCGTACAGCGCGGCGACGTACTTCTGCTCCCGGGCCAGCTCGCCCGTCGAAGACTCTGGCATAGGCCGCCAGATTCTACGTGCCGTTCTGCTCTTCTCCCGCATCGGCCGCGTCCGGTAACAGGCGCGGTCACAGATGGATCTCGGCGCGGACCACGCTCTTGACGGCGCTCGCGCCCGTTCGTACGGTCGCAGCCATAGTTAGGAAACTTTCCTAACGCGCCCAGTTCTTGAATGTGCTCTGCCGGAGGACCGATGACCAGGCCGATCGCGGGTACGCCGAGCCTGCTGCGCGCGATCAACGACCGCGCCGCGCTGATGGTCCTGCTCGAACGCGGCCCGCTGACCCGGCCCGAGCTGGGGGCGCTCACCGGCCTGTCCAAGCCGACCGCCTCCCAGCTGCTGGCCCGTCTCCAGGAGGCCGGCCTGGTCGTCCTGGACGGCATCCGCGAGGGCCTGCCGGGCCGTACGGCCGAGCTGTACCGGATCAACCCCCGTGCGGCGCACGTCGCGGCGCTGGACGTCAGGCCGGCACGCATCGTCGTGGAGGTCGCGGACGTCACCGGGGCGGTCGTCGCCGAGCACCGCCTGGCCACCCCCGGGCGTACCGGCGGCGACGTGGTGGAGCGGGTCCGGGCCGCGCTCGCGGGGGCGTGCGGCCCGGCCGAGCTCGACCCGGCGGAGCTGAGCCGGGTGGTCGTCGGCATCGGCGGCGCCGTCGATCCCTCGACGGGCAGGCTCGGCTACGCCGCGCACATCCCGGGCTGGCACATCCCCGACCTGATCGGGACTCTCCGCGACGGGCTCGGCGTGCCGATCGACGTGGAGAACGACGTCAACCTCGTCGCCCAGGCCGAACGCTCCAGGGGCAGCGCCCGGGGCCACCAGGACTACGTGCTGCTGTGGGCCGACGAGGGCATCGGCGCGGCCCTCGTCATCGGCGGCCGCCTCCATCGCGGGGCGACCGGCGGCGCGGGCGAGGTGGGCTACATGCCCGTGGTCGGCGCTCCAACCGCCCGTGACGTCGGCAGGCGGGCCAACCACGGGTTCCAGGCGCTGTCGGGCGGCCCGGCGGTGCTCGCCCTCCTACGGGCGCACGGCGTGCGCGGCTCCACGCCGGCCGGCGCCGTCCGCAACGCGGTCGCCGTGGCAGGACGCGGCGGCCCGGACGGCGAGAGCGCGCGCGACGCCCTCCGCGACCTCGCCGGCCGCCTCGCGCTTGGGCTGGCCGCGATCACGGCAGTGGTCGATCCCCAGATCGTCGTGCTGTCCGGCGGCGTGCTGCTCGCCGGCGGCGAGGTCCTGCGGGAGGCGGTCGAGCGGGAGCTGCACGCGCTGACCATCCCCAGGCCCCGCGTGCTGCTGTCCACCCTGGAGGGCAATCCCGTCCTCGCCGGGGCCCTCGACCTCGCGCTCGGCGCCGTACGCGAGGAGCTGTTCGGCGCGGTGAACCGCCGCGACCCCTCCTCCTGACCCCCTTCCACTAGGTTCACGCACTAGGGAGGCACCCCCCATGAAACGCCTTCTGGTCCTGTCCGCCACACTGTCCGCCACGGCCGGGCTGGCCGCGCTCACCGCCTGTACGGCCGGCACCGAGAGCGGGCCGCCCAAGGTGGCCCAGAGCGGGGCGAGCCACGACCCGGTCACCATCGAGTTCTGGCACGGCTTCAGCGCCGACAACGAGCTCAAGGCCTTCGACGAGACCCTCGCCGGCTTCCAGAAGAAGTTCCCCTGGATCACGGTCAAGCCGACCAAGGCCATCCAGGACGACCAGATCCTCCAGTCCGTGCGCGGCGGCAACCCGCCCGACGTGGCCCTGTCGTTCACCACCGACAGCGTCGCCGAGTTCTGCAAGGCCGGGATCTTCCAGGACCTCAACCCCTACCTGAAGGCGAGCGGCATCGACCCGGCGTCGCTGTTCCCGAAGGTGATCGCCGAATACACGCAGTATCAGGGCAAGCGCTGCGTGATGCCCATGCTCGCCGACGTGTACGGCCTCTACTACAACAAGACGCTCATGAAGGGCCACCAGCCCCCGAAGACGATGAGCGAGCTGGCCGACCTCGCCAAGAAGCTGACGGTCAAGGACGACAAGGGCGACATCAAGGTCGCCGGGTTCGTCCCGATCAGCCAGATGTACGAGAACGCCCCGATCCACACCGGCGTGATGGTCGGCGGAAAGTGGACCAACCCCGACGGCACCTCGGCCATCGGCTCCGACCCGCAGTGGAAGAAGCTGATGACCTGGCAGAAGGACCTCAGCGACTGGTACGGCTACGACAAGCTCGAGAAGTTCCGCAAGAGCTTCGGCGACGAGTGGTCGGCCGAGAACCCGTTCAACACGGGCAAGGTCGCCATGGCCGTCGACGGCGAGTGGCGCACGGCCATGCTCGCCGCAGACGCCCCGGACCTCGACTACGGCACCGCGCCGCTGCCTGTGGCCGACGACCAGCCGCAGCGGTACGGCGCGGGCTTCATCACCGGCACCGTCATCGGCATCCCGCGCGGCGCCAAGCACCCGGAGGCCGCCTGGGAGCTGGTGAAATACCTCACCACCGACACCGGCACGCTGGTGACGCTGTCGAACGCGATCAGGAACGTGCCGAGCACGCTGCCCGCGCTCCAGTCGCCGGACCTCAAGAAGGACCCGAACTTCCAGACCTTCCTCGACGTGTTCGCCAACCCCAACAGCACGACGCTGCCGGCCCACATCAACTCCGTCTTCAACCAGCAGACGCTGCAGGAGGCGCAGATCAAGTGGGAGTCGGGCCGCGCGTCCGACCTGGACGCGCTGCTCGCCGAGGTCGACAAGAAGATCGACGAGAAGCTCAAGCTGACGGCGGGCGGCTGAGCCGATGGCCACGACGGCGCTGCGCCACGCGAATCTCCGCCGTGGGAATCGGCTCAGCCGGGGAAACCTGAGGGCCCTGCTCTACCTGTCCCCCTGGCTCGCCGGGTTCGCGATCTTCTTCGTCTACCCGCTGGTGTCCACGGTCTACTTCTCCTTCCAGCGGTACGACCTGTTCACCCTGGAGCCGGTAGGACTGCTCAACTGGGAGTACTTCCTCAAGGACCAGGCGGCGTGGACGGCGATCCGCAACACGCTGTGGCTCGTCGTGGTGATGGTCCCGCTGCGGGTGCTGTTCGGCCTCGGCGTCGCCCAGTTGGTGACCCGGCTGAAGGCCGGCGCCGGGGTCTACCGCACGATCTTCTACCTGCCGGCCCTGGTGCCGCTGGTGGCCGGGACGCTGGGGTTCGTGTTCCTGCTCAACCCCGGCACCGGACCCGTGCAGGCGATCCTGTCGGCCGTCGGGCTGCCCGCGCCGGACTGGTTCGGCGACCCGGCGTGGTCGAAGTGGGGGCTGACCCTCCTCGGCCTGTGGTCGGTCGGCGACCTGATGGTCATCTTCATGGCCGCCCTGCTCGACGTGCCGAAACAGCTCTACGAGGCCGCCGCGATCGACGGCGCGAACGGCTGGCGGCAGTTCACGTCGATCACGTTGCCGGTGATCCGGCCGGTGCTGATGTTCGCCCTCGTCACCGGGGTGATCCAGACGCTGCAGTACTTCACCCAGGCCGAGGTCGCCGCGCGGGTCGCCTCGGGAGCGACCGACTCGGCCGGGTCGGTCTTCACCCCCGGCTACCCCGACCAGTCCACGCTGATGTTCCCCCAGTGGCTGTTCCAACAGGGCTTCCGCGACTTCGCGATGGGCTACGCCTGCGTGCTCGCGCTGGTGCTGTTCGCCGTCTCGATGGTGTTCACGGTGGTCCTGTTGCGGCAGTTCCGCGGCCTCGGTGAGGAGGACGCATGACGAGGCGCACAGTGCTTATGAGACGCACGGTGCTTACGAGAGCCACAGTGCTGCTGTGGATCGCGCAGCACGCGCTGGCCATCGCGCTCGCGCTGATGTTCCTCGGCCCCCTGGTGTTCATCACGCTCACGGCCCTGATGAGCGACCGGCAGGCGCTCACCTCCGAGCTATGGCCGCACACCTGGAACTGGGGCAACTTCGCCGAGATCTTCGAGAAGGCGCCGCTGCTGACCTGGATCCGCAACACGCTGCTCTACTCGGTGCTCGCCACCGCGTTCATGCTGGTGTCGTCGATCCCCGTGGCGTACGCGCTGGCGCGGTTCCGCTTCCCCGGCCGCCGGCTGGCGCTTCTGCTCGTGATCACCATGATGATGCTGCCGCCGCAGGTCGTGGCGGTGCCGATCTACCTGATCTGGGCCCGCTTCCACCTGACCGGCACGCTGTGGCCGCTGATCCTGCCGATGCTGCTCGGCGACGCCTTCTCGATCTTCCTGCTCCGCCAGTTCCTCGTGACGATCCCGCGCGAGTACTCCGACGCGGCGAGGGTCGACGGATGCGGCGAGTTCCGCACGCTCATCCGGGTGATCCTGCCGATGGCCCGGCCGGCCATCGCCGCCGTCGCGCTCTTCCAGTTCTTCTACTGCTGGAACGACTACTACGGACCCCTGCTGTACGCGGGGACCGACCTGGACAACTGGACGCTGTCGCTGGGGCTGGCGGCGTTCCGGTCGGTGCACCGCGTGCAGTGGAACCTCACGATGGCCGCCACGCTGCTGGCCATGGCCCCGGTGATCATCGTGTTCTTCTTCGCCCAGAAGGTCTTCATCGAGGGCGTCAAGCTGACGGGAGTCAAATGAAGCTGGCCGTTGTCGGGGGCGGTTCCACGTACACGCCGGAGCTGATCGACGGTTTCGCCCGCCTGCGCGGGGAACTGCCGCTGTCGGAGATCGCGCTCGTCGACCCCGACAAGCGAAGGCTCGCCACGGTCGCCGGGATGGCCCGGCGGATGCTCGCCCGCGCCGGGCACCCGGCCGCGCTGACCACCGCCACCCGTGTGGAGGACGGCGTGGCCGGGGCCGCGGCGGTGCTGCTGCAACTGCGCGTCGGCGGCCAGGCCGCCAGGAACGTCGACGAGACCCTGCCGCTGGAGTGCGGTTGCGTCGGGCAGGAGACCACGGGCGCCGGGGGCCTCGCCAAGGCCCTGCGGACCGTGCCGGTGGTGCTCGACATCGCCGAGAAGGTGCGCACGCACGCGCCCGGCGCGTGGATCGTGGACTTCACCAACCCCGTCGGCATCGTCACCCGGGCGCTGCTCGACGCCGGGCACCGGACCATCGGGCTGTGCAACGTGGCGATCGGGTTCCAGCGCCGCTTCGCCGCCCTCCTCGGCGTGGTCCCCGAGCGGATCACGCTCGGCCACGTCGGGCTCAACCACCTCACCTGGGAGCGGTCCGTCCTGCTCGACGGCGTCGACGTGCTGCCCCGCCTGCTCGACGAGCACGGCGAGGGCATCGCCGAGGCCGTCGGCCTGCCGGCCGGCCTGGTCCGCCACCTGCGCGCCGTCCCGTCGTACTACCTGCGGTACTTCTACGAGCACGACCGCGCGGTGGCCGAGCAGCGGACCTCGCCGTCGCGGGCGGCCGAGGTGGCGGCGATGGAGTCGGCGCTGCTGGAGATGTACGCCGACCCGGCCGTGGACACCAAGCCCGACCTGCTGAACAGGCGCGGCGGCGCCTTCTACTCGGAGGCCGCCGTCGCCCTGGTCGCCTCGCTCATGGGCGACCGCGGGGACGTGCAGGTCGTCAACACCCGCAACAACGGCACGCTGCCGTTCCTGGACGACGACGCGGTGATCGAGGTCCCGGCCGCCGTGGGGGCCGCCGGGGCCGTCCCGCTGCCCGTCGATCCCGTGGAGCCGCTGTATCGGGGCCTGATCGCCCACGTGTCGGCGTACGAGTCGCTCGCCCTGGAGGCGGCCCTGCACGGCGGCGAGGACCGCGTCAGGGACGCCCTGCTGGCCCATCCGCTGGTCGGCCAGGCGTCCCTCGCGGACGACCTCGCCGCGCGCCTCGTGGAGGCCAACCGCGCCTTCCTGCCGTGGGCGGTGGCGCGGTGACCCACTCCCGCACGGTTCTGGGGCGCACGGTTCTGAATCGCACGGTTCTGGCGGTGGACGGCGGCAACAGCAAGACCGACGTCGCCCTCGTCCGCGAGGACGGCACGGTGCTCGCCACCGCGCGCGGGCCCGCGTTCCTGCCGCAGAGCGCCGGGGCCGCCGCCGCCGTCGACGTGATCGGCCGCACCGTACTGCGGGCCCTCGCCGACGAGACCGCGGCGCCGCCGTACGCCGACCACGTCGCGGCGTACGTCGCGGGTGCGGACCTGCCGGTCGAGGAGGAGCTGCTGCGGGCCGAACTGCTGGCCCGCGGTTACGGCGCCGAGGTCGCCGTGGGCAACGACACCTTCGCCCTGCTGCGGGCCGGGTCGGGCACGGGATGGGGCGTGGCCGTCGTCTGCGGCGCCGGCATCAACGCGGTGGGCGTCTCCCCCGCCGGGCAGGTCGCCCGATTCCCCGCGCTCGGCCGCCTCAGCGGCGACTGGGGCGGCGGGCACCACCTGGGCGAGGAGGCCCTCTGGCACGCCGTGCGCGCCGAGGACGGCCGCGGCCCCGCGACCGCGCTGACCGACGTCGTACGCGCCTGCTTCGGCACCGGGACGGTCGAGGAGGCCGTCGTCGGGCTGCACTTCGGCGACCTGTCCGCCGACCGGCTGCACGCCCTCGTGCCGCCCCTGCTGGCCGCGGCCGCGGACGGCGACGCCATCGCCGGGTCGCTGGTGGAACGGCAGGCCGAGGAGATCGCGCTGCTCGGCGTCGTCGCCATGCGGCGGCTCGGCCTGCTCTCCACGCCCTGCGAGGTCGTGCTCGGCGGCGGCGTGCTGACCGCCCGGCACCCCCTGCTGACGTCGCTGGTCGAGCGGCACTATGCCGAACGCGCGCCGCTCGCCCGGCTCGTCGTCGCCGACGTGCCGCCGATCGTGGGCGCCGCCCTGCTCGGCCTCGACCGCCTCGGCGCGCCCCCCGAGGCGTACGCCCGGGTGCGCGCGCACTTCCTCCAGGAGGGGGACGGCGCTCAGCCCTCGGCGGCGTCCTCTTCCGGTTCCTTCTCGATCACCGGGGAGCGGTAGTCGTACGGCGTGCTGAGGACGACGGTCGTGCGCGTGCTGACGTTGGCCGAGGCGCGGATCTGCTGAAGGAGCTCCTCCAGTGCCAGGGGGGAGGCGACGCGGACCTTGAGAATGTAACTTTCATCGCCCGCGACGCTGTGGCACGCCTCGATGGCGGTCAGATGGCTCAGCCGTTCCGGCGCGTCGTCCGGCGCGGAGGGGTCGATCGGCTTGATCGAGACGAACGCGGTCATCGGAAGACCGATCTCGTCGTAGTCCACGAGGGCGGCGTATCCGCGGATGACGCCACGCTTTTCCAGCCTGCGTACCCGCTGGTGCACTGCGGAGACCGACAGCCCGGTCTCCTTGGCCAGATCGGTGAAGCTCATCCGGCCGTCAGTCGCCAGCAGGGTGACGATTCGGCGATCGATCTCCTCCACCCCAGCAACGGTAGCGCCGCCCCAGACTGTCTCGTCCCGAAGCCACCGAAATGCCACGTTCCCAGAAATGTCAGTGGGCACGGCTAGCTTGCGATCACTGCCGAGACCGGAGGTCTACTGATGTACCGACAGGGAGACGTGTTGATCGTGCCCGTGGCGGAGGAGTCGGTGCCGCGCGGGCTGCGCCCGGTGCCGCGCGACCCGCGCGGGAGGCTGGTGCTCGCGGAGGGCGAGGCGACCGGGCACTGCCACGCGATCCCCGGCCCGGGAACGCTGTACCCCGGGTTCCTGCACCTGCCCGGCGGCGGACGCCTCGTCCACGAGGAGCATGACCCGATCTCGCTGCCGAAGGGGTGGTTCCGGGTGATCCGCCAGCGAGAGTACGTGCCCGGCTCGTTCCGGACGGTTGCCGACTGATGGGCCGACTGATGGAGACCCTGACCTGGGAGCGGGTGGCCTTCGCCACCGGCGAGGGAGACCACGACGAGGCGTCGGCGGGGGTGCGGCTGGCCTACCGCGAGGCGGGCCTGCCCGAGCCGGAGGTGATCGTACGGCTGGCTTCCCCCGCCGCCGGGGCGATCGCGGCGGTGTGGCTGCTCGGCACCGAGGAGGTCCGGGCGGCGATGGAGGAGATCGGCTTCGGGCGGCTGCGGGCCCTCGACGGCGTCGACCCCGGGGTCTCGGTGCGATACGAGGTCCGCACCGTGCCCTGGGAGAGCGCCAGGGCGGAGGCGAGCGCCGCACTCGGCCCCGCCGGCTGGGCCGGGTTGTGGGAGGAGACGGGCGGCCGGCTGTGGCCGCGGGTCGACCGTCTGGTCACCGAGATCCGCAGGGCCATCGGCGACCTCGGCGGCGACGTGCTGCGGCAGGCGACGCTCGACGCGGTGCTCGGCCAGCACGACGCGCCCTGGCTGTCGGCCTTCGAGGGCCTGGAGGGGCTCAAGCGGGTCGCGCGGCACGCGGGCTGGTGGTGGCCGTACGAGCGGGTCGCGATCGTCACCGACCGTCCGGCGGAGCTGCACCTGGACGACATGGGGCGGCTGCACCGGGCTGAGGGCCCTGCCCTGTCGTACGCCGACGGCTTCGCGCTGCACGCCTGGCACGGGATGCCCGTCCCTGCGGGGTTCGGCGCGACCATGGCCGCGCTGACCTCTGAGCGCATCCGCGCGGAGGAGAACGCGGAGCTGCGCCGGGTCATGCTGGAGCACTTCGGCCTCGACCGATACCTCGCCGAGTCGGGCGCCACACCCCGGCACTCCGACGAGACCGGCGTCCTGTGGCGGATCGACCTGCCGGGGGACGAGCCGGTGGTGATGGTCGAGGTAATCAACTCGACGCCCGAGCCGGACGGCACCCGGCGCACCTACTTCCTGCGGGTCCCGCCGTGGGTGACCAGGGCACGCGAGGGGGTGGCCTGGACCTTCGGCGTAGGCGAGGAGGACTACCACCCCGAGCGCGAGACCTGATCCCAGGCCGCATCCCAGGCGGCATCCCAGGCGGCGGGGACGCGTTCCAGCACGCCTCCCGCGAAGACGTCGTAGAGGCCGAGGGGCTCCAGGTGGACGTACCCGATGTGGCAGTCGCAGACGGGCAGCGGGCAGGCGCGGGGCCGCAGGGCGGGCCGGTAGGAGCCGTCGTAGAGGTTGCCGAGGACCTCCGGCACGAAGTGGCAGCGCCTGACCGTCCCGTCGCCGTCCACCGAGATCACGCTGTCCCCGGTCCGGCACGGCAGGCCCAGGCTGCGGTGCGCGTGCCGGCTGTAGCCGAACAGCGGGTCGACGGCCGTCCAGTCCGCGGCCTCCGCGTCGCTGTAGACCCGGCCCTCCTGCGCGTTGACCCACAGGTAGGTCTCGGGCGGCAGGTCGGCCCTGAGCCTGCGGGCGTCCGCCAGATGCGCGGGGTCGCCGACGATGCCGACGCTGTGCCGCACGGGCAGGGAGCGGACCTTGGGCAGGAACCGCTCGTAGGGCACCTGGGTGGGGTGGTAGGTCACCCACAGCGCCGCCCGGTCCGACGCCTCGGTGAGCCAGCCGGTGCGGCAGCTCAGGTTCGTCTGGATGGCCACCCTCCGCACGTTGCCGAGCCAGGACAGCCGCACCAGCGCCTCGCGATACCAGGACCGCACCAGCCCCTCACCCCACGGGGTGAACAGCACCGAGATCTCGGCGTCCTGGGCCGCCACCCATGCCGTGAACCGCTCCAGGGCGGCCCGGTCGGCGCGCAGTTGTTCCGGGGTGTCCCTGCGCTTGGCGAACGGGCAGTAGCCGCAGTCGTAGTCGCAGCTCGCCAGCGGACCCCGGTAGAGGATGGTCAGCACGCAGCGTATCCCTCCATGAGCGCCCTGACGCGCGGCGAGAACAGCGCGGGGCCGATGGCGTCGGAGTGGGCGAGCCCGTCGGGGGTCGGGCGCACGGTGGACGCGTCCGCCGTCAGCCAGCCGGGGAACCGGTCCAGCAGGGGGAAGTCGTCGAGCACGTCGGTGCCGAACCTGGACCGGTAGAGGTCCCGCGACAGCCCCTCGGTCCGCGGCAGCGACTGGATGAGGTGCCGCCGCCTGCGCTCCTCCTCGTCCAGGGCGAACCCCACGTTGGCCGCGCCGAAGTCGTCGCGCCGCACGTAGTCGTCGATGATCGCCCGCACGTGGCGGGCCCCGACCGCGTACTCGAAGGAGTGGTGCAGGGCGCTCGTGTACGACCGGGCCCCGCAGCCGAGGCCGACCATGCCGTCGGTCTGGCAGCAGTAGTCCGTGGACGCCGTTGTGTCAGGTAGCCGGAACATCCGCATGGACACCTGTTCGTACCCCGCGTCGAGCAGGTGGTCGCGGCCGACGCGGTACAGCTCCATCCGCTGGTCGTCCCAGGCGCGGCCCTGCCTGCCGAGCCCGGTGAGCGGCCGGACGTACAGCGGGTAGAGGTACAGCTCCTCCGGTTTCCACGTCAGCGCGGTGTCCAGCGAGTAGCGCCACGAGTCCGGGGTCTGCCCGTCGATGCCGTAGATCAGGTCGATGTTGAGGGTCGCGATGCCCGACGTGCGGATCGCGTCGAGCGCCGCGTCCACCTCCGCGCGCTTCTGCGGACGCACGGCCGCGCGGGCCTCGGCGTCCACGAAGCTCTGCACGCCGATCGAGATCCGGCTCGCGCCCCGCTCGGCCAGCACGGCGAGACGCTCCGGCGTGGCGGTGGCCGGGGAGGTCTCCACCGACAGCGGGATCTCCCGCAGGTCGACGCCCATCGCGTGCTCGGTGAGGTCGAACAGGCGGGTCAGCTCCCGGGCGTTCAGGTAGGTGGGCGTGCCGCCGCCGAAGGCCGCCGTCGTGAAGCCCGGCTCGTCCAGGGCGGCCCGTACGGCTCTCGCCTGCCGTTCCAGGGCGTCCAGGTAGGCCCCGGTCAGGCCCTCCGGAGCGCCGGTGCGGGTGAACAGGTTGCAGAACCCGCACCGCATCTCACAGAACGGGATGTGGACGTACAGCGCGCCCGCGCGTTCCCCCGCCCAGACCTCGCTCAGGGCCGGGCGCGGGTCGAGCGGCCGGTAGGCGGTCTTGTGCGGATAGGCGTAGACGTATCCCTCGTAAGGCGTCAATCGTGCTCCCCATCGGGATGAACCAGGATGAACTCGGCGTAGGGCACCGTCCAGACGACCTCGTGGCCGACGCGGTGCCCGACGTGCCCGTCCTCGCCGTACGCCGTCCCGTGGTCGGAGCAGACGATGACGAGGCAGGGCCGGCGCATCAGCGCGTACAGCCTGCCGATGTGCCGGTCGACGTATTCGAGCGCGGCCGCGTGGGTGTCCAGGCCGTCCCGGGTCGCGCCGGGAAGGTAGAAGTGGTTGGGCTGGTGCAGCGCCGACACGTTGACGAACAGGAAGACCGGCCGGTCCCGCCGGGCCAGCACCTCCTCGGCGCGGTCGATCTGCCGTTCCAGCGAGTGGGGGTTCGTGACCCCGAAAGCCGGCTCCCAGTGGCTCTCCGCGAACAGCCCCGGCAGGGCCGAGCCCAGCGGGGTCAGCTTGTTGAAGAACCCGACCCCGCCGACGCAGACCGTGTGGTAGCCGGCGCGGGTGAGCCCGGCGGGCAGGTCGGGCGCGTCGAACACCCAGGTGCCCGCCCCGGTCGTCTCGCTGCCGGGGAAGGTCGCGGCGAACAGGCGCGGGTGCGGCCCCGGCGTGACCGGCGTGGGCAGGAACCCCGCGAAGATCGCGGCGTGCGCGGCGTAGGTGAAGCTGCCGGGGCTGTGCCGCCGCTCCCACCTCCGGCCGCCGGGCAGTAGGTTGGGCAGCCGCCCCGCGTCGGCCAGCTCGGCCGCGACGTCGTAGCGGAGCGTGTCGAGGGTGACCAGGAGGATGTCGTGGGTCCCCACGATCTCGTTCATGTCCATGGCCGATCCAGGATCGCCTCGACCTGCTCGGCGTAGGTGTCCCTGCCCTTGCCCGCCAGGTCGCCCAGGCCGGGCAGGAGGTCGCCGAACGCGTTGACCTCCGCCACGGCCACCGACCGCCAGTCGGCTCCGACCATGAGGTCGACACCGGCGCTCAGGCTTCCCGGGAAGCACGCGGAGGTCCGGGCGGCCGCGTCGAGCACCCGCTCCCACAGGCCGGTCCGCGCCCGGACCACGCCGAGATCGCCCCGCACGCCGCCGAGATGCAGGTTGGTGATCGGTGTCCTGCTCGTGCGCATCACCGCGTGGGTCGGGTTCCCGGCCACGGTCACGACGCGCAGGTCGAATGTCCTGCCGCCCGCCGACGCCTTCGGGAACCACCGCTCCACATGGAGCCCGTCGGGGGCGAGCGTCTCGACCAGCGCCTTCACGTCGGCCTCGTCCTCGTAGGAGCGGACCCGCAGCGAGTTGCACAGCGTGCCGCCGATCCACGCCGCCGACGTGAGCGCCTTGACCCGGCCCCCGTGGGCCTGGAAGGCGACCACCCCGGAGGCCGACGAGCCGTGGGCGGGCTTGACGAACACCCGGGCCCAACCCCGCTCGGCCATTTGCTCGCGCAGTTCGCCGTACGAGCCGGCCTCGAAGGCGGGCGGCACCGGCACCCCGGCCGCGGACAGCCGGGCGTGGCAGCGGCGTTTGTCGAACATCACCGCGATCTCCTCGACGTCCCCCAGCAGGCGGACGCCGGGAAGCGCGGCGATCCTCCGCAGCCCCGCCGTGAAGGCGGCGTACCAGGCCGCGCCCCCGCCGACCCTGGTGGGATCCCCCGGTCCGCGCAGCAGCGCGTCGGCCCCCGCGTCCTCGCCCGGCGAGTCGATCCGCACGAGCGTCCCCGGCGGCAGGCCGATCTCGCGTCCGGTCAGCACGTCGCCCCAGGGAACCACCCGCGGCTCGGGCAGCCCCCGGGCGACGACGGCGTCGCGGAACATCGTCACCCGCCGGTCGCCCGGCACCCCGACCACCGCCAGGTGCGGCGTCACTCGCTCACCGCCACGTAGCGCTCGTAGTCCGGCTGCGGCTCGGACAGGTCCACGTCGACATCGGGCAGGGACGCGGCGATCCGGGCCGCCATCGGCCCGCTGAGGTAGTGGTGGTGCAGGTCGAGCCGGCTCAGGTGGGTCAGCGGCTGCCCGGCGAGCAGCGCCTCCGCACCGGCGTCGGTGAGCTCGCCCATCGACAGGCTGAGCTCCTCCAGCCGGGCCACCACGGGGGCGGCGGCCACGGCCGCCGCGATCTCGTCCTGCACCGGGCTGTCGCAGAGGCCGAGCCGCCGCAGCGCGGGCAGCCGCTCCCCCGACAGGATCGGTGCCAGATCGGCGACGGTGTAGTCCCCTCCGTAGTTCTCGACCCCGAGCCACAGCTCCAGGTGCTCCAGCGCCGGAAGGTCACTGGCCCCGACCGCCCGCACCACCTCGGCGGGCAGCCCGCCGCATTCGAACCGCAGCGCCCGCAGCCGCTCGTGCCGTACGGGCCGCAGGGCCAGGCCGTCCGAACCGCGGACGTCGAGCCGCTCCAGGTGCGGGAACGCCTCGATCAGCGGGGTGACATCCCCCTGCTCGATCCAGGAGATCTCGGACAGCTCCGCGCTGACGAACCCCAGGAAGACCGACCGGAGACGGGGCAGCCGGGCCGCGTTGGCGGCCAGGAACGCGGCCACGTCGCGCCCTTCATGAACCAGTACGATCGACTCGATCGCGTCCCCGCCCACCGAGTCGAGCAGGCGCCGAAGTTCCTGCTCGAGTCCCGGCTCTCCCCCATTGCCGGACAGCCCGTTGGTGAGTGCCCACGCGACCGCCGAGGGATCGGCGACCGTCTCTCCCGGCTCCGCCACCGGCCTGCCGGCGAAGAACTGCCCGGTCTCCCACTCCAGGCCGTACAGGTAGAGGTCCTCGTGGACGAAGGTCTCGCCGGGGTCGGGCACGGCCGTCACTCGCTCACCGCCACGTAGCGCCAGATCTCACCCTCGTCCTCCTCGGCCTCCTCCTGTTCCGACAGGTCGACCTCGACGCCCGGCAGCGCCTCGGTCACCCGAGCGACCATCGCGTCGGTGAGGAAGTGGTGGTGCAGGTCGAGCCTGTTCAGGTGGGTCAGCGGCTGCCCGCCGAGCAGGGCCTCGGCACCGGTGTCGGTGAGCATGCCCATCGACAGGGCGAGGGACTCCAGCCGGGCGACGACCGGCGCGGAGGCCACTGCCGCCGCGATCTCGTCCTGGATCTCGCTGTCCTGAAGCCCGAGGTGACGCAGCGCCGGCATCCGCTCCCCGGACAGGATCGGCGCCAGATCGGCGACGGTGGCGTTCCCGCCGTAATTCTCCTCGCCGAGCCACAGGTCCAGGTGCTCCAACGCGGGCAGGTCGCAGGCGCCGATCGCCCGCACCACCTCGGCGGGCAGCCCGCCGGTCTCGAACCGCAGCATCCGCAGCGACCCGTGCGTGACGGGCCGGAGTCTCAGCCCCGAGCCGCCGCGCACCTCCAGCCGCTCCAGCCATGGGAACGCCTCCAGCAGCGGCGTGACGTCGGACTGCTGGATCCAGGAGATCTCCGCCTCGTCCGAGCTGATCGCGCCGACGAAAAGCGAACGGAGCCCGGGAAACCGCGCGGCGTTCTCCGCGAGCAGGCCGACGATCTGCTCCGACGACTTGCCGTAGCAGTCGTTCCACCCGCCGATCACGATCGCCGGCACGGCCGCCGTGTCCACCTGTGTCAGCAACGCGCCGAACGCCTCCGCGATGGGGTAGTCCTCCCCCCACCCGGAGCTGATCCGCACCGCCACCGCGCCCGGGTCGGGAATGTCCTCGGCCTGGTTCGGAGCGACCTCGACCACCGGCAGCCCGGCGTAGGTCTTGTTGTAGCGGTGCTTGTAGCCGAAGTAGGTGTCGTAGGGGATCATGAAATGTCCTTGGCTGGGGGAACCGGCGGGACCGTCCTACCAGACCCGGGCGACAATTCCGCGATCACGCCTCCGAGGCCAGCGCCCGTACGTCGGGGTGCATGCCGGGGGTCGCCAGCACGAGGGCGGCGAGCGAGCCGAGGATCGTCACGGGCCGCGTCCCCGACGCCTCCACGGCGGCCAGGTAGCGCCAGGCCACCAGTTCGGCCACGTCGCCGCGGGCGTCCGGGTCCACCCAGGCCGTGGCGATCATTGCCAGCAGCGCCGCCTCTGTCACCCAGTCCTCCGGCCCGTACGCCAGGTCGGCCAGCACGCTCCTGCGCTCGGACTCCGCCCACGGCCGGCCGGCCTGGTGGTGGGCGATGCCGAGGCAGGCCCACGCCTGGACCTGCCTGATCCACAGCGGCACGGCCGCGGGCTCGTCGTACGGCGACAGCGGCGGGTGGACGAGCACGCCGAGCAGGTCGCCGAGGGACAGGCCCGACAGGCGTACGGCGTGGTCGTAGGCGGCCGGCAGGTGCGGCCAGCGCAGCTCCGCGACGGCGGCGACGGCCTCCAGCGCCTCCCGGGACGGCGGCGGCACGGCGGGCACGGCCGTCATGCCCTCGTAACGCCACACCCGGCGGGTCACGCTCCGCACCGGGCCGTGGGCGTACACCTCCGGCACGGTCAGCCGCGCGTCGGGGGCGGGCGCGTCGGCGACGGTCACCTCGAAGCCGGGCACGACAAGGGAGAAGGCGAGCAGCGCGCTGGGCGGCTCGGGGGCGGAGACCGTGAGCTCGCCGCTCGCCGGGACCTCCTCCTGCTCCACCATCTGGTAGAGCACGTCGATCACCGACTCCGTCGGGCCCGGGACGCGTCCCAGCCAGAGGCGCAGCGCGCACTGCTCGCCGAGGACCGCGTCGCCGTGCTCGTTGCCGGGGTCGTCGCGCAGGTGGTCGGCGAGCTCCACCAGGTGCCGGACGTCCCCGTCCCGTTCGAAGCGCATCCCGCAGGCCGTCGGATAGGCGTTCGGGTGCCGGGGCTCGCGCCGCAGCGCGCGCTCCACCCACTCGAGGCCCTCCTCCGGGCGACCGCTGCTGTGCAGCATCTCGCCGATGTCGGTGTACAACGCGAGGTTGGCGGGGTCGTGCTCGAGCGCCCGCACCATCGCCCGCTCGGCCTCGGGCCACCGCTTCAGGTCGCGGCACGCGTACCCCTCGGCGAGGGCGGCCTGGAAGGACGGCGCCAGCGCGTAGGAGCGGACGGCCAGCTCCACCGCCTCCTCGGCCTCCCCCACTCGGCGTACGAGCAGCGAGGCCAGCCAGAGCAGCGACGCGTCGTCCGGGTGGGCACGCAGCGCGCCCCGCACCAGCGCGACGTACGGCAGCAGCGCCTCGCGGCCGTCCTCCTGCACGGTGCCGGGCAGCCCGGAGACCAGCAGTGAGACGAGCGAGGACAGTTCGTCCGGCGGAATCCGCCCGGGCAGCTCGGGGTCGAGCACCCACGGCACGTGCGCCCAGTGTCCCCCCGGCTCGTGCCGCTGCACCGAGATCAGCAGGCGCAGCGCGGGCACGTGCTCGCCGCGGGCGGCCAGCGCGTGCGCGCGGGCCAGCGCCGTGCCGAGGAAGACCGGCTCCTCCACGGGGAACAGGTCCGGCCCGCCGCCCGGCCCGGCCAGCAGCCGCGCCAGCATCTCGTGTGCCTCGGGCAGGGCGGGATCGTGGGCCAGCGCCGCCGCGACGTGCGCGGCGGCCTGCCCGGTCTCCCCGTCCTCCAGCGCCAGCCGCGCCATGCTGACCTCGCCCTCGGCCTGGGCGCGGGGATCGTCCATGCCCTCGTGCGTCATCCGTCCTCCGATCCGGCAGTCGTGATCATCACTCTGCCAGAGCGGCGGAGAGCGCGGCTGCGGGGATCAGCCCACGACGACCAGATCCCTGGTCGTGTTGTTCATCCGCTCGCCGGCGGTCTCACCGCAGACGACGATGTCCTCGATCCGGGCGCCGTGCCGTCCGGGCAGGTAAATGCCCGGCTCGACGGAGAACGCGAACCCTGACCGCATCTCCTCGGTGTTGCCCGCGACGATGTACGGCTCCTCGTGCGTCTCCAGGCCGATGCCGTGCCCGGTGCGGTGGACGAAGTACTCGCCGTACCCCGCCTCCGCGATCACCTCGCGGGCGGCGGCGTCCACCGACTCGCAGCTCACGCCGGGCCTGACGTGGGCGCAGGCGGCCTCCTGGGCGCGCTTGAGCACCTCGTAGTACGCCGCGAAGTCGGCCGGGGGCTCGCCCACGCAGTAGGTCCGCGTGGAGTCGGAGCAGTAGCCGCTCTGCATGACGCCGCCGATGTCCACGACGACGGGCTCGCCTGACCGGATGACGCGGTCGCTCAGCTCGGCGTGCGGGCTGGCGCCGTTCGGCCCCGAGCCCACGATCACGAAGTCGACCCGGGCGTGCCCCGCGTCGATGATCGCCTCCGCGATGTCCTTGCCGACCTCGCGCTCGGTGCGACCGGCCTTGAGCAACTGGGGCACCAGGTTGTGCACGGCGTCGATGGCCGCCCCCGCCTCCGCGAGCGCCGCCTTCTCCGCGGGCGACTTGCGCATGCGCAGCTCGCGCAGGACGCTCCCGGCCAGCACCTGCTCGGCCCCGGGCATGGCCGCGCGGAACCGCAGCGACTGCAACGCCCACATGCGGTCGGCGAGCCCGACCCGGGCGACCGGGCCCAGACGGCGGGCCACCTCGGCGAACGGGTCGTCGGTCTCGTCCCACGCGACGAACTCGATGCCGAGCCGGGAGGCGGGCGAGTGCTCGGCGGCCGGCAGCTCCAGGCGCGGCACCATCAGGAACGGCTCGCCGGACGCCGGCACGACGAGGCACGTCAGCCGTTCCAGCGGCAGGGCGTCGTAGCCGGTCACGTAGCGCAGGTCCGGGCCGGGCGTCAGCAGCAGCGCGTCGAGACCGGCGCGGCCGGCGGCCTCGCGTACGGCGGCCGGACGGGTCGTCGGATACAGGTCGGAGGGCTCCAGGGACATCGTTGTCACGCGACCTAATCTAACGAGCATCGGCCCCGGCGACCCACTCAGGTGCGCATACCACAGGCGCCACGCGGGCGAGCTTCGCGGGGCTCTGGCTTATTCCACGCCATAGAAGAAAACCAACCCCTGTGGAATGCAGGACTGCTACGCTCCGCGTCAGGGCGATCACAGAACGTCCGTACGGCAGTGCAAGAGCGGCATCGAGAGCGAGACAAATGGTCGGCGTAGTGGGCGGCGCGATGCCCGCCCTTCCCCCCGCGGACGACCGCGACCCGGACATGATGCCCGGCGCCGCCCCCGTCGGCACCCTCACGGTTCAGGACATCGGCGGACGGCGGTGGGCGGAGCGGATCGTGACCGAGTCCAGACGGCAGTCGGCGGAGGTTCGCGAGCGGGCCTCCGAGGAGCGCCGCGTCACGCTGGCGCTGCGGGAGGCGATCCTGCCCGAGCCCGGCGCGTCGATCGACCTGCCCTACGCCCGGATCGCGGTCCGGTATGTCCCGGCGGGCCGGGCATCGAGCCTCGGCGGCGACTGGTACGACGCCGCGCCGCTGCCCGACGGACGCATGTTCCTCGCGGTGGGCGACGTGTCGGGACACGGCCTGCCCGCGATCGCCGAGATGGCGCAGCTGCGTCACGCGCTGCTCGGCCTGAGCATGACGGGGGCCTGCCCCGGCATGCTGCTGACGTGGCTGAACACCCTCGTCCTGACCCGGTTGGACGACACCACCGCGACCGCCGTGTGCGGCCACTTCGACCCGGCGACCCGCCTTTTCACGTGGGCACAGGCGGGTCACCCCGCCCCGATCCTGGTGCGTCGCGGGGGCGCGCGCCAGCTCGGGGCGCCCCGGGGGGTCGTGCTCGGGGCGACGTCGAGCCTGCCGTACGGGGTGGCCGACGTCCGCCTCGAGCCCGGCGACCTCCTGCTGATGTTCACCGACGGCCTGGTCGAGCGCCGCTCGCGCGACATCGGCTTGGGGGTGTCCCTCATCGTGGAGGCGGCCGTGGCGACCGGCCTCGGCGCGGCCGGGCCGGACCTCGACGCGGGCCTCGACCGCCTGCTCGAGGCGATCGGCGGCCCCAACCCCGAGGACGACACCTGCCTGCTGGCCGTGGCGGTGACCGAAGAGGGTCCGCGGCACCCCTGACAGGCGTGACAATGGCAGGGTGCTGATGCTTCTCGACACCCCGTCGCTGTACTTCCGCGCCTTCTACGGAATCCCGGAGTCGGTGACCTCGCCGGACGGCATGCCGGTCAACGCGGTGCGCGGGCTCCTCGACATGATCGCCACCCTGGTCCGGCAGCACTCCCCCGCCCAGATCGTGGCCTGCATGGACGCCGACTGGCGGCCGGCGTTCCGGGTGGCCGCGATCCCGTCGTACAAGGCACACCGGGTGGCGAGCGGCGACGAGGAGGAGGTGCCGGACACGCTGGCCCCGCAGGTCCCGGTCATCGAGGAGGTCCTGGACGCACTCGGCATCGCCCGCGTCGGCGTCGCCGGCTACGAGGCCGACGACGTGATCGGCACCTACGCGACCGCCGCGACCGCGGCCGTGGACATCGTCACGGGCGACCGCGACCTGTTCCAGCTCGTCGACGACGAGAAGCCCTGCCGTGCCCTTTACACAGTAAGGGGAATCCGCAACCTCCAGGTCATCGATGAGGCGTTCGTCCGGGAGAAGTACGGCATCCCGGGCCGGGCGTACGCCGACTTCGCGACGCTGCGCGGCGACCCGAGCGACGGCCTGCCCGGCGTCGCCGGCATCGGCGAGAAGACGGCGGCGGCCCTCATCACACGCTTCGGGTCGCTGTCCGCGCTGCTCGCCGCGCTGGACGACGGCGGCGCCGACGGCTTCCCCGCGGGCGCCAGGACCAAGCTCGCCGCCGCCCGCGACTACCTGGAGGTCGCCCCCACCGTGGTCCGGGTGGCCCACGACGTCCCGGTCCCGGACGTCGACATCACCCTGCCCGCCGCACCGCGCGACCCCGAGCGGCTGGTCGCGCTGTCGGAGAAGTACGGCCTCGACAGCCCGCTCAACCGCCTGCTCTCCGCGCTGACCTGAGTCCGCTGGGGCCGTTTACGACCTGGTATGTCCGCACTCGGGTAGGTTGATCGCGTGCCGTACACGACGATCCGCCTCCGGGACACCGCGGACGGCCTCCGCCCGGGGTTGACGGCCCCGGGGTTCGAAGCACCGGAGTTGGAAGCCTCGGAGTTGCAAACGGGATTCGCCCGAATCCGCAGCGACTTCGACCTGCCGGACGACTTCCCCGCCCCCGTGCAGGAGGAGGCCGAGCGGGCCGCCGCCGCACCGGCCGCACCCGTCGACGCGCCCCGGGAGGACCGGACCGGCCTGCCGCTGGTGACCATCGACCCGCCCGGCTCGATGGATCTCGACCAGGCGTTGTGCATCGAGCGGCGTGGAACGGGCTACCGCGTCTGGTACGCGATCGCCGACGTCGCGGCGTTCGTCCGGCCCGGCGGAGCGATCGACGCCGAGGCGAGAGTCCGCGCCGAGACCGTCTACATGGCCGACGGGCGCGTGCCGCTGCATCCGCCGGTCCTGTCGGAGGGCGCGGCCAGCCTGCTGCCCGGGCAGGTACGCCCCGCGGCCCTGTGGCGGCTCGACCTCGGCTCCGACGGGGAGATCGAGGCGGTTGACCTGCGCCGCGCGCTGGTGCGCAGCCGGGAACGGCTCGACTACGAGACGGTCCAGGCCGCCGTGGACACCGGCCGGGCGGAGGGGACGATCGCGCTGCTGGCCGAGGTGGGGCCGCTGCGCCTGGAACGGGAGCGGGCCAGGGGTGGGCTGTCGCTGCCGACCCCTGAGCAGCAGGTGGTCCCCGACGGGAACGGCGGCTACCGGGTCGAGTTCCGCACGAACCACCCCTGCGAGGCGTGGAACGCCCAGATCTCGCTGCTCACCGGCATGGCGGCGGCCCGGATGATGCTGGACGCGGGCATCGGCGTGCTCCGGGTCCTCCCCCAGGCGGGCCCGCAGGACGTCGGCAAGGTCCGCAGGGTCGCCGCCGCGCTCGGGGTGCCCTGGCCCGGCGGCGCGTCGTACGCCGAGGTCGTGCACGGGCTCGACCCGAGGATCCCCGGCCATGCCGCCTTCCTGCACGAGTCGACGGTGCTGCTGCGCGGCGCGGCCTACGTCGCGTTCGACGGCACTGCTGACAACAGGGTGCCGGCCCAGACGCTGCACGCCGCCGTGGGAGCGCCGTACGCGCACGTCACCGCGCCGCTGCGGCGGCTGGTCGACCGGTTCGGCACCGAGGTCTGCCTGGCCGTGGCCGCGGGCCGCCCGGTCCCCGAGGAGGTCGCCCGGGCGCTGCCCGGCCTGCCGGAGCAGATGGCCGCGGGCGGCAGGCGGGCCGGCGCGGTGGAGCGGGCCTGCGTGGACCTGGTCGAGGCTGCCGTGCTGCGGTTCAGGATCGGCGAGGTCTTCGAGGCGGTCGTCATCGACGTCACCGACGGAAAACCGGGCGGGCAGGTGCAGGTCACCGAGCCCGCCGTCATCGCCCGCTGCGACGGCGACCGCCTGCCGCTCGGCGAGCGCGTCCCCGTACGGCTCACGCGCGCCGACCCCGCGACCCGCGAGGTCCGCTTCACCGCCGCCTGAGCGGGGCTCAGCTCACCGACGAGTAGGCGACGACCCCGCGGCGCATGGCGTCGATGGCCTTGGCGGCGTTCTCCGCGACCTTGCTCCCCTTGGGCGCGGCGTCCCTGAGCTGGCCGAGCAGGTCGAGCAGCTGCTTCACCCAGCGGACGAAGTCGCCCGCCGCGAGGTCGCAGTCGGTCAGCACGGCGTCGAGGCTGTGGCCCTTGGCCCAGCGGAAGGCCGCCCAGGCGAAGCCCACGTCGGGCTCGCGGACGAACGACAGGCCGTGGTCCTCCTCGATGCCCTCCAGCTCGCCCCACAGGCGCACCATCTCCCCGAGCGCCTCGCGCGTGGCCCCGGCCGGGATCTTGGGGCTGCGGACGTCGTCGGCCTGCCGCGATTCGTACACCAGCGACGACACGCACGCGGCAAGCTCGGCGGGGTCGAGGCGGTTCCACACGCCCGCGCGCAGACACTCGGCCGTGAGCAGGTCCAGCTCCGTGTAGAGCGAGGCGAGCCTGCGGCCCTGTTCCGTGACGGTCTCCCCCTCCAGGTAGCCGAGCTGGTCCAGCACTCCGCATACCCGGTCGAAGGTCCGGGCGATGACGTGGGAGCGCCCCTCGACCCGGCGGCGCAGCCCCTCGGTCTCCTTGAGCAGCTTGTAGTAGCGCTCGGCCCAGCGGGCGTGGTCCTCACGCTCGTCGCAGCCGTGGCAGGGGTGCTGGCGCAGCTCCCGCCGCAGGCGCGTGACCTCCTCGTCCTCCGCGGCGTGGTCGCGTGCCCGCGGCGGCTTGCCGAGGTCGCGGTCGCCCAGCTTCGCGTGCACGGTCGAGACGAGGTTGGCCCGTTCCTTCGGCGAGCGCGGATTGAAGCCCTTCGGGATCCTGATCTTTTCTACCGGCTCGACCGGCACCGGGAAGTCGGCCGCCGACAGGCGCTTGACCTGCTTGCCGATCGTCAGCACGAGCGGCGAGGGGCCCTCGTGCCCGCGGCCGTTGGTGCCCGGGTCGAGCACGACCGCGATGCCCGCCCGGCGCCCGCCCGGCACCCGGATGACGTCGCCGGGCTTGAGCACCTCCAGGGACTGCACGGCCTGGGCGCGGCGGGCCGCCCCTCGCTGGCGCGACAGCTCGGCCTCGCGGTCCGACAGCCGCCTGCGCATCGCGGCGTACTCCTCGAAGTCGCCGAGGTGGCAGGTCATGGCCTCGGCGTAGCCCTCGAGGGCCTGCTCCGCCTTGCGGAGCTGGCGGGCCAGCCCGACCACGGCGCGGTCGGCCTGGAACTGGGCGAAGGAGTCCTCCAGCAGGGTCCGCGCCCGCTCCCGGCCGACCTGCCCGACGAGGTTGACCGCCATGTTGTACGACGGCTGGAAGCTGGAGCGCAGCGGATAGGTGCGGGTGCTGGCGAGCCCGGCGACCGAGAGGGGGTCCATCCCCGGCTGCCAGACCACCACCGCGTGGCCCTCGATGTCGATGCCGCGCCGCCCGGCCCGCCCGGTGAGCTGGGTGTACTCCCCCGGGGTCAGGTCGGCGTGGGTCTCGCCGTTCCACTTGTCGAGCTTCTCGATCACCACGGACCTGGCCGGCATGTTGATGCCGAGCGCCAGCGTCTCGGTCGCGAAGACCGCCTTCACCAGTCCCTTGGTGAACAGCTCCTCCACGACCTCCTTGAACGCCGGGAGCATGCCCGCGTGGTGGGCGGCCAGGCCGCGCTCCAGGCAGTCGCGCCATTCGAGGTAGCCGAGCACCGCGAGGTCCTCGTCGGGCAGGTGCGCGGTGCGCTCGTCCACGATCTGGCGGATCTCGTGGCTCTCGGCCTCCGTGGTGAGGCGCAGCCCCGAGTAGAGGCACTGCATGACGGCGGCGTCGCAGCCGTTCCTGGAGAAGATGAAGGTGATCGCCGGCAGCAGGCCCTCGGTGTCGAGCTTCTCGATCACATCCGACCGGCTCGGGGTCGTGCCCCGGCCCGGCCGCGAGTAGCCCCGCCTGCCCCTGGCCTGGGCAAACCGCATCTCGTCGCGGGCGATCCGCATGAGGGACGGGTTGACCCGCAGGGTGCCGTCGCCCTCGTCGACGAACAGGTCGTACATCCTGTTGCCGACCAGCATGTGCTGCCACAGCGGGACCGGCCGGTGCTCGTCGACGATGACCGTGGTGTCGCCGCGCACCTCGCCCAGCCACTCGCCGAACTCCTCGGCGTTGCTGACCGTGGCCGACAGGGCCGCCACCCGCACCGACTCCGGCAGGTGGATGATGACCTCTTCCCAGACCGCGCCACGGAACCGGTCGGCCAGGTAGTGGACCTCGTCCATCACCACGTACGCGAGGCCGGTCAGCGTGTTCGAGCCCGCGTACAGCATGTTGCGCAGGACCTCGGTGGTCATGACCACGATCGGGGCCTCGCCGTTGACGCTGTTGTCGCCGGTGAGCAGGCCGACCTTGCGCGCGCCGTACCGCCTGACCAGGTCGTTGTACTTCTGGTTGGACAACGCCTTGATCGGCGTCGTGTAGAAGCACTTGCGGCCCTGCTCCAGCGCCAGGTGGACGGCGAACTCCCCCACCACCGTCTTGCCCGACCCGGTCGGCGCGGCCACCAGCACGCCGTCCCCGGCCTCCAGCGCCTGACAGGCGTCGATCTGGAACTCGTCGAGCTCGAAGTCGTAAAGTTCGCGGAACGAGGCGAGAGCGGGTCCGGCTCCGGACTGCCCTTCACGGAAGGCGGCATAGCGTTCCGCTGGCGTACTCATACCGTCAACCCTACCGATAACGGGATTCCGGGCGTCCGTCATCGGTGATCCTTTTACCCGGCCGCCTTTACGCCGTAGATCAGCGTCGTCGATCAGGGGGCCAGGACCCGCAGCGCTCCCGGCTCGACGGCGCAGGTCAAGGGCGCCGGGCCGGCCCGCTCGCCGTCGGCGTACGCGACGACGTCCCCGTCCAGGGCCTCGATCTCCACCCGCCGGGCCCGCCGCAGGGTCACGGCGGGGTGCCCGGTGTGGCTGCCCCGGTAGACGCGGGGGAATGTCCGCAGGAACTCGCCCTTGGGCACCGCCCCGAGCACGAGCACGTCGAGCAGGCCGTCGTCGGGCCGGGCGTCCGGGCACACCCGCATCCCGGCGCCGTACGACCGGGTGTTGGCCACCGCCACCAGCATCGCCTCACGCTCGACGGCCTCCCCGTCGAGGGTGATCCGGAACGGGATCGGCGTGAACGACCGCAACTCGCGCACGAGCGCGACCAGGTACTTCGCCATTCCGGGCGGCCTGGTCATGGCGTTGGCCCGCTCGTTGACGCGGGAGTCGAACCCGCAGGCGACGACGCCGGCGAACCATTCATCCGGTCTGTCCCCGCCCGTGCCCAGCCTGGCCGCGTCGATCATTCGGCAGTCGCCCGCGGTCACGATATCCGCGGCGGCGAGCGGATCCTTGCGCGGGATGCCGAGGGCGTCGGCGATGTCGTTGCCGGTCCCGGCGGGCACGATCCCGAGCGGCACGGCCGTCCCGGCCACGGCCTGCACGGCCAGGTGGACCAGGCCGTCGCCGCCGAAGGCGACGAGCGCGGCCGGCCCGGCGGCGACGGCCTCGCCGGCCCGGGCGAGGGCGTCCGCCGCCGAGGTCCCGACGATCACCGAGACCGGGCGGCCGCTCGCACGCAGCCGCCGCAGCACCGGGTCGAGCAGGCGCAGCGTACGGCCGCCGCGGGCGGCGGGGTTCACCAGGACGACGATCTCATCGGCCATACGCGGAACCTACCGCCGCCCACCAGGCGACACCAGAGGGATGTTCTATCAATCCCTCACGTCGACCGAGTCCGCCGTGCCCTCGGCGGACGGCCCGTCGAGATCCTCCTCGATGGCCCGCGCGTGCTCCGCCTCGGCGGCGTCGCGCTTCTTGTCGTGGAAGTACATGAACGCCTCCGCGACGAAGAACAGGCCGACCATCGGGAGCGCCAGGGCCAGCATGGTGATGGGGTCCTGGCTCGGCGTCGCGACGGCCGCGAAGACGAACATCAGGAACACGACCATGCGGGTGTGCTTGGCGACCGTCTTGAACCGGAGCACCCCGATGACGTTCATGAATACCAGCAGCAACGGCATCAGGAAGGAGACGCCGAAGATGATCAGCATCGCCAGCGCGAAGCTGAGGTAATCGTTGATGCTCACCAGCGTCAGCGTGCCCTCGGGGGCGAACCCGAGCAGCAGCGCCAGGCCCTTGTCCATCGTGACGTAGGCCAGGGCCGCTCCGGCCGTGAACAGCGGGACCGAGAGCCCGAGGAACGCCATGGTGTAGCGGCGCTCGTTCTGGTAGAGGCCCGGGGTCACGAACGCCCAGACCTGGTAGATCCAGAACACGGCCGAGACCACCAGGCCGAACATCACCGCGACCTTGAGGTTCACGAAGAACGAGTCGAAGACCCCGTTCACCACCAGCAGGCACTGGTCCTTGTTGAGCTGGTGGGCCTGCGGCAGCCGGCAGTACGGCTGCTTCAGGAAGTTCCAGATGGGCTCGAAGTAGATGAACCCGACGGCGGTCCCGGCGACCACCGCCAGGATGGCCTTGATCAGCCGGTTGCGCAGTTCGCGGATGTGCTCCATGAGCGTCATCCGCCCGTCGCCCGACGTGGCGGGAGTCGACCGTTTCAGCAAGGCCATCTAGCTCGTCCTGAGATCAGTGGGGGGTGCGGCACCTAGTTGGAGCGCTGCTCGTTCTGCGAGCTCACCGGCTGCTGGCTCTCACGCAGCCTCCGGTTCTCCTCCTCCAGCGCACGCAGCCGCTCCTCGACCGACGGGGTGGCCGGCGGGATCTGCGCCGCCGGCGGAGCGACGGGCTCGGCCTGCGCCTTCACCGTCTGCCGCGCCTCGTCCTCGTCGCTCATCTTGCTGGTTTCCTTCTTGAACATGCGCAGCGACTGCCCCAAGGCCTTCGCGGTGTCCGGGAGCTTCTTGGCGCCGAAGAGAAGGATCAGAACCAGGAGGATCAGAATCCATTCCATGGGTCCGAGGTTGGGCATGTCATGTCCTTACCGCGAGGGCCGTGGGTACTACCCCCCGATCGTACGCGCACCACACGCCAAAGTTCACCTGTCCTCGGGCTTCAAAATCACATCAATCGTGGTCAAAATCCCCTATTCGGGCACTTCGAAACGCCCCTTGGCCCGCTTGACCTCGGCATGCAGGTCCCGCGCCGCGGCGAGCACCCGGGCGGCCGGCCACGCGAGGACGGCGAGCCCGGCCACGGCCACCGCGGACAGGGCGAAGAGCAAAGTCATGTCACTTCCCCCAGGTCAGACGTTCGGACACGGGTCACACGGTCTCGTAGTTGGCCAGCGCCTGCTTGGCGGTGGCCGTCACCCGCTCGGCGAGGGACGCCGGGGACAGCACCCGGCCGCTGTCGCCCAGCCGGAGCGCGAGCCGTACCAGCCAGGACTGGTCGCGGGCCCGCAGGGAGACGCGCAGACGGCCCTCACCGAGCTCGGCGACCTCCTCGCAGGGGTAGTACTCGGCCACCCAGCGGCCCGCCGGGGTCAGCTCCAGCTCCACCAGCTCGTCGCTGTCCGACGGCCGGAACACGCCCCGGGTGACGTCCATCGGCTCGGCCTCGGCCGGCGGGTCCACGGGCACGTCGAGGATCTCGACGTCCAGGATCCGGTCGACGCGGAACATCCGCATCGCCTCGGCGCGGTAGCACCAGCCCTCCAGGTAGTGCCGTCCGTCCACCAGCACGACCCGCAGCGGGTCGACCTCCCTGGGCGTGACCTCGTCGCGCCCCGGCACGTAGTAGCGCAGCGAGAGCCTGCGGCCCCTGCGGGCGGCGTCGGTGATGACGGCGTGGGCGTCCGGGGCCGCGCCGATCTCCACCTGGACCTGGCTGCTCACCGTGGCCGCGCCCTCGCCCGCCGCCTGCTCCAGCTTGGCGATGACCCGGCCGAGCACGTCGCGGCCCTGGAACTCGGGCAGCTCGTCGAGCATGCGCAGCGCGACGAGCAGCGCGCTCGCCTCGTCCACGCCGAGTTTGAGCGGCCGGGCGATCGCCTCGGCGTTGTCGATGAGGATCTCGCCGCCGTCCCACGAGACGTCGATCAGGTCGCCGGGCGTGTGCCCGGGCAGGCCGCACATCCAGACGAGCTGGAGGTCGTCGATCAGCTGCTTCTCCGACAGGCCGAACAGCCGCGCCACCTCGGGCACCTGCGCGCCCGGGTGCGACATGAGGTACGGCACGAGCGCGAGCAGCCGCGGCAGCCGGTCCGAGCTCACTGCAACGCCCCCTTCAGACGGCGGATCACGGCCTCTCGCGCGTCCGGCGGGTCAAGCACGACGGCGTCCGGGCCGAGGCTGGCCAGCCAGCCGGCCAGCCGTTCCGGGTCGGCGAAGGTCACCTCGGCCTCGTCCCACTCCCCCGGACCGGTACGCACGGCCTGGGCGGCGTGCCGCAGGCCGAGGCAGGTGCCCTTGCGCACGCGCACCAGGGCGACCCGCTCGTTCGGCAGTTCCTGGTAGCCCACCATGGCCCGCAGGTCCAGCCCCTCCGGCACGGTGAACACCCCCGGCCGCCCGAGCGTGGACACGGCCCCGGTGATCCGGCTCAGCCGGAAGACCCGGGCGGCGCCGCGGTCGCGGTCGTGCCCCACCAGGTACCACCGGCCGCGCCTGCTGACGACCCCCCACGGCTCGACCGTCCGCCGCAGCACCGACTCGCTGCCGGCCGACCGGTAGTCGAAGGCGACCACGCGCCGGTCCCGAACGGCCTCCCACAGCGCGGGGAACGCGGGGTCGCGGGTGTCCACCCGCAGCTCCAGCGGGCTCTCCGCGAGGTCGGCGTGCACGCCGCCGGCGGTCAGCTTGAGCAGCGCCCCGCCGGCCGCCTCGGCGAGGCTCGCCCGCTGCCACACCTGTGCGGCCAGGCCGATGACGGCGGCCTCGTCGGGCTCCAGGGTGATCTCGGGCAGCTCGTACGCCTCACGCACGATCCGGTAGCCGGGGTCGTCCTCCCAGGGGTCCTTGTGGACCTCGATGGGGATGCCGATCTCGCGCAGCTCGTTCTTGTCGCGCTCGAACATGCGCTGGAAGGCCTCGTCGTTGTCCGGGTCGTACCCGGGGACGGCCTGCCGGATCTGCTCCGCGCTCAACGGCCGCCGCGTCGCGAGCAGGCAGATAACCAGGTTGAGCAGCCGCTCGGTCTTCCGCCGCGACATCCGGGCCTCCCTTCCCGTGGAGAACGCTACCCTTTTCGGCGTGATCAGATGGCGCAAGGGCGAGGTGGTGCGGGTCCGGCGCGAGTGGCCGGGGGCGGTGGAACTCGACGTCGCCGTCGCCGAGGGCGAGTGCCGGGCACTCGCCTATCCCCCGCTGGTGGGACGCCCTGAAGTGGGCGACACCGTGCTGCTCAACACGACCGCCCTCGCCATGGGTCTCGGTACGGGAGGGTACGCCATGGTGGTGGCCGTCCCGGACCGTTTGCCGCAAGATCCTTCCGGCCCCGGTCACCTGGTGAAAGCACGCTACACCCCGTTGCAGGCCACCGTGCTCGGCGCGGACGAGCAGGGGGCCCCGCACCACGAGGCGCTGCGGGAGGCCGACTCGGTCGACGGGATGCCCGTGGTGGTCGCCGACCTGCACTCCGCCCTGCCCGCGATCCTGTGCGGACTGTACGCGGACTCCCCGGGGATCAGGGTGGCGTACGTGATGCAGGACGGCGGGGCGCTGCCGGCCTGGTTCTCGATGTCGTGCGCGACCCTGCGGGAGCGCGACTGGCTGTGCGGGGTGGTGACGACCGGCCAGTCCTTCGGCGGGGACGTCGAGGCGGTCACGCTCCACACCGGCCTGCTGGCCGCCCGCCACGTGCTCGGCGCGGACGTCGCCGTGGTCGCGCAGGGGCCGGGCAACCTCGGCACCGGCACCCGCTGGGGATTCTCCGGCGTCGCCGCGGGCGAGGCGGTGAACGCCGCCGCCGTGCTGGCCGGGCGGCCCGTGGCCGCGCTGCGGGTCAGCGAGGGCGACCGCCGCGAGCGGCACGTCGGGGTGTCGCATCACTCGCTCACGGCGTACGGCCGGGTCGCGCTGGCCCCGGCCCAGGTCGTCGTGCCGGACCTGCCCGGCGCGTTCGGGGCGACGGTGCGCGAGCAGGCCGCGGCCCTGGCCACGCGCCACGAGATCGTGACCGTGCCGGTGGACGGCCTCCACGAGGCGCTCAAGGCGTCACCCGTGCGGCTGTCGACCATGGGCCGCGGCTTGGAGGAGGACCTGGCCTACTTCGTGACCTCCGCCGCCGCCGGGCGGCACGCGGCGTCACTGCTGTCGTAGAAATCCTTGAACGTGAACGCCTCCGGGCCCGGCCCCTGCGCCCGGAGCAGGTCCAGGCGCGCCATGGCCTCGTCGAGCGGCGGCAGGTGGCCCTCGGGCACCCACCACATCACCGTGTACGCCTCGGCGATCCGGTGGAACCACTCCCGGCGGCGCCGCATCACCTCCAGGTGGGCGCTGCGGTAGACGAAGTTCCACAACGTCTCGCGGGACTCCCAGACCGAGAGGTTCACGACCAGCATCTGTCCGTAGTCGTGCTGGATCAGGTCCGTCGGCTCATCGCCCTCCTTCATGCGCCAGACGAAGCCGGGCGCGGCGTCCGACACCTGGTAGATCGGCGCGAGGGCGGCGAGGAAGTCGGTCAGCGCGGGCGAGTCGAGGGGTTCCCTGAGATGGGCGACGTTGAGCTGAGCGAGATGCATGCTCCGATTCTATGTCAATCTACGTTGTTTTTAGAAGCCGTGAATGTCACACAGCACTCCTCCGGTCTCGGGTCGAGCGTCGCGGCGACCCCGGTCTCGCCCATACCGGCCAGCAACCCCTCGCACAGCGCGAGGTTCATCGAGCACACGAGCAGCGGGTGACTGTCGGCCAGCACATGGAAGGGGCAGTTGCGCAGCCGCACCCGCCCGTCCTCCTCGTACGGCTCGTAGCCACGCGCACGCAGCACCTCCATGAGATCGCCGGAGCCGGCATCGGAGGCGGTGAGCCGCTCCCCCGCCCGCCGGGCGGCCTCCTCGGCCTTCTCCTCGCCGCCCAGCAGGTCGACGGTCTCCGCCAGCACGAGCGCGAGCGTGCGGTAGTCGCGGGGCGGCAGGCTCACGGTCCGCTCCTCGCGCACCCGCCGGTAGACCTTGGCCGGGCGGCCGCCGCCGGGGCCCGCCCTGCCGCTGAGCCGGCGGAATCCCGCCTCCAGCAGGCCCGCTTCCACGAGTTTGTCCAGGTGGTGGGCCGCCAGCGTGCGCTGGACGCCGGTCGCCTCGGCCGCCTCGTTGCGGCCCACGTCCCGCCCCTGCTCGGCCACGAACCGGTACAGCGCCCGCCGTACGGGATCGCCGAGCACGCTCATCGACTCCAGGTCGTCCCTCGTCACAGCCGGAGTCTAGGCGGTGCGCCCGGGCCGGCCGGGGCGGCCGGACACCGGTCGGCGCGCTCGGTCAAGGACGCCGTTGACACCGCGCCGGAGTGCTGCTTTCATTAGGAAACCTTCTTAACTAACCCCCTCACGGAGGGCTCACCCCCCGCCCCGCGCCCCCTTCCCGCCACTGCGCATGGCCGCGGGCGGAGAACGGAGCGACGCACGTGAAAGACCCGCTGATCAGGCGCACTCCCCGGCGCGCGGCTCTGCTGCTCGTGGCCGCCGCCGCGGCCGTACTCCCCGCGTACGCGGCGGGAGCGACCACCGGCGGCCCGGCCTCTCCGGCCGCCTCCGCCAGGGAGGCCCTGAAGGTCACGGTCAAGGCGCCGGTCGACCTCACCGACCCGAAGAAGAAGGAGATCGCGATGGAGCTCGTCTCCAGCGCGGAGAACTCCTCGCTCGACTGGAAGGCCCAGTACAAGTACATCGAGGACATCGACGACGGGCGCGGCTACACCGCCGGGATCATCGGCTTCTGCTCGGGCACCGGCGACATGCTCGACCTGGTCGAGCTCTACACCAAGCGCAAGCCCGGCAACGTGCTGGCCAAGTATCTGCCCGCGCTGCGGAAGGTGAACGGCACCGACTCGCACCAGGGGCTCGACCCCGGCTTCCCCAAGGACTGGCGGGCCGCAGCCGCCGATCCCGTGTTCCAGCAGGCGCAGAACGACGAGCGCGACCGGGTCTACTTCAACCCCGCCGTGACCCAGGCCAAGGCCGACGGGCTGCGCGCCCTCGGGCAGTTCGTCTACTACGACGCCATCGTCATGCACGGCCCCGGCAGCGACCCGGTCAGCTTCGGCGGCATCCGCAAGACGGCCATGAAGAAGGCGAAGACCCCTGCGCAGGGCGGCGACGAGGTCGCCTACCTCAACGCGTTCCTCGACGCCCGCAAGGCGGCGATGAAGACCGAGGAGGCGCACAGCGACACCAGCCGGGTCGACACCGCCCAGCGGGTGTTCCTCAAGAACGGCAACCTCGACCTCGACCCGCCGCTGCGCTGGAAGGTCTACGGCGACAGCTACCAGATCCTCAGCTGACGCCCGTACGACACGGGCCCCTCCCGCCGGACGGCGGGAGGGGCCCGTGTCGTACGCGTTCTGTTCGGGCGACGCGGTTCAGGCCGCGCCGAGGACGTCCACGACGAAGACGAGCGTGTCGGTCCCCTTGATGCCGCCCTGCGCGTTGCCCTCCTTGCCGTAGCCGAGGTCCGGCGGGATCGTCAGCAGGACGCGGCTGCCGACCGGGACCCCGGTCAGGCCCTGCGCCCAGCCCTTGACGACCTGGTCGAGGGCGAACGTCGCGGGCTGGCCGCGCTCCCAGCTGGAGTCGAACTGCTTGTCGGTGCCCCAGATCTTGCCGACGTAGTGGGCGAGGACCGTCTGACCGGTCTTCACCTCCGGGCCGCCGCCCTTGATCACGGTCTTGACGACCAGCTTCTTGGGCGCCTTCTCGCTGGTCTTGGTGGTCAGCGTCGGGGCCTTGTCGCCGCTGGGGTTGTCGACCTTCACGCCGGCGACGCCGGGGTCGACGGCGGAGCCCTGGACGGACTTCAGCGCGGCCGACACCACGTCGATGACCAGCACCTGGGACGCGGCGTTGAAGTCCTGGCCCTGCTGCTTGGCCTGGTCGACCTGCTCCGCGGACAGGTTGTCCTTGGCGACCACGGCCATCACCCGGCCGCCCGGCTTGGCGCCGATCAGCGCCTCGTGCAGCGCCTTGGGCAGCTGCGGGCTGACCGAGACGAACTCCGACTTGCCCTGGTCGTAGTCGGAGCCGGCCGCCTTGTTCTCCTTGCCGTCCCAGTTGTAGACGGTGACGTTGGCGGTGAGGACGTCGCCGTCCTTGGCCGGAGTGCCCTGGCCCTCGATGACCTTGATGGAGGCGGAGGTGAGCGAGGGCTTGCCCGCCGGGAAGGTCAGGGTGGGCTTCTTGCCGGCCTCTCCCGTCACCTTGATGGCCGAGGCGGCGGCCTGGCCACTGGAGGTGGGGCTCGCGCTGGACGCGCTCTTCTGCGCGGTTCCGCAGGCGGCGGCGAGCACAAGGGGTAGGGCGGCGACGAGTGCCGTACGACGGCGCATATAGGAATCCTCAAACAGACAGCGGGTCCGGGCCAGGCTACCCGAACCCGCCGTCAGAGAGGCGTAAGAGATCACATGCCGGCGATGAGCTTGTCGACCCTCTCGTCGACGCTGCGGAACGGGTCCTTGCACAGCACCGTCCGCTGGGCCTGGTCGTTGAGCTTCAGGTGGACCCAGTCGACGGTGAAGTCGCGCCGCTTCTCCTGGGCCTTGCGGATGAACTCCCCGCGCAGCTTGGCCCGTGTGGTCTGCGGCGGAACCGACTTGGCCTCGAAGATGCGGACGTCGTCGGCCACCCTCTCGACGGCCCCCCGCTTCTGCAGGAGGTAGAACAGCCCGCGCTTGCGGTGGACGTCGTGGTAGGCCAGGTCGAGCTGCGCGACGCGCGGCGACGACAGCGGCAGGTCGTACTTCTGTCTGTAACGTTCAATCATCTGGTACTTGGTGACCCAGTCGATCTCCCGCGAGACGAGGTCGAGGTCGCCTGTCTCGACCGCCCTGAGCGTGCGCTCCCACAGCTCCAGCACCCGCTTGGCGATGGCGTCCCCGCCGCGCCGTTCGACGAAGTCCTGCGCCTTGGTCAGGTACTCCTGCTGGATCTCCAGCGACGAGGCCTCACGGCCGTTGGCAAGGCGCACCCTGCGCCGGCCCGTCATGTCGTGGGACACCTCCCGGATCGCCCTGATCGGGTTCTCCAGGGACAGGTCGCGCATCACCACACCGGCCTCGATCATGCGCAGCACCAGGTCGGTGGCGCCGACCTTGAGCAGCATGGTGGTCTCGCTCATGTTCGAGTCGCCCACGATGACGTGCAGCCGGCGGAACCGCTCGGCGTCCGCGTGCGGCTCGTCACGGGTGTTGATGATCGGCCGGGACCGCGTGGTCGCCGAGGAGACGCCCTCCCAGATGTGCTCGGCCCGCTGGGAGACGCAGTAGACGGCTCCGCGCGGGGTCTGCAACACCTTGCCCGCGCCGCAGATGATCTGGCGCGTCACCAGGTAAGGGATCAGGACATCGGCCAGCCGCCCGAACTCCCCGTGCCGGCCCACGAGGTAGTTCTCGTGGCAGCCGTAGGAGTTGCCGGCCGAGTCGGTGTTGTTCTTGAACAGGTAGATGTCTCCCGCGATGCCCTCCTCGCGGAGCCGCTTCTCGGCGTCCACGAGGAGGCCCTCCAGGATCCGCTCCCCCGCCTTGTCGTGGGTGACAAGCTCCACGACGTTGTCGCACTCAGGGGTGGCGTACTCGGGATGGCTGCCCACGTCCAGGTAGAGACGTGCGCCGTTGCGCAGGAAGACGTTGCTCGATCGGCCCCAGGACACCACTCGCCGGAACAGGTACCGCGCCACCTCGTCCGGTGACAGCCTCCGCTGCCCGCGGAACGTGCAGGTGACGCCGTACTCGTTCTCCAGCCCGAATATGCGTCGATCCATCACCTCACACTATTCCCATAAACCGGCGGCCGAACAGTGATCAGACGATGGAATGCCGAGAAGGAGCGGTCAGGCGGCGTAAATCTCCGTCACCTTGACGATCTGCCCGCCTTGAACGGTGATGAGCGCCCGCAGGTCGCCCGCGTCGGCCCGCAGGACCAGCTTGTCCCGCGAGCAGCGCTGGGTGCCGAGGTAGTGGCTGTCGATGGTCTGGTCCTTGCCGTCGCAGCCGACCGCGCTGAGGAACACGACGTTGCCCGCGATCGGGGCGGCGAAGGCCGTCACGTCTCCCTCCGGCGGCCCCTCGAAGCGGCCGCTGGTGCTGCCGCCGTACTCCTTGACGAACTTGACGGGCCGGTACTCCGCCACGTTCTCGTCGTGCATGGCGACCAGCTGGCCGCGTACGACACCGTCCCTGCTGGGGCTGAGCCCCTTGGTGAAGTCGTGCCCGGGGTCCGACTGGAGGGTCCCGCCGAAGGGGGCCGGTGCCTTGTCCGTGATCGGCGGACCGACCTTGCCCGGCTTCCGCGTGGGCGCGGTGGTGCCCGAGTCGGTGGGCGTGTCCGCCGCCGGGGTTTCGGAGGCCGCCGGGTCGGCGGACGGCTCCGCGGGCGACGCCGGGGCCGTCACCGTCACGGTGGCGGTCACTGTGGGCGAGGCCGAGGTGCCGGAGGATCCGGAGCATGCGGTCAGCGACAGGAGAGCGACGGCGGCGGCCGGAACGCCCGCTCGTCGAAAGAGATCAAAAGTCGTCATAACCGGATGAGAGTAGCGAAATCGAGGGTTTGCTGAGCCGAAACGCCGAGCCGGCACCGTGACACGGCGGCGCCGCGCCCCCGCTGAGGGGCGCGACGCCGCGGCCGTACGGACAGGAGGAGGAGCTACTCGCCGGAGCCCGTGTCGATGTCGCCCTCGGGGGCGATCGGCGGGGCGGTGTCGGGAGCCTGCTCTGCCTGGGCCTGCCCGGCCTGGTCCTGCTCGGCGGGGGCCTCTGCCTCCTCCGCGGCCGGCCGCCGCGCGCCCTTCTGGCCCTCCTTGGCGGCCTCCAGGAGCTTCTCCAGACGGGGCCCGGTCAGGCGCAGGAACTTGCGGTGCTCCCTGCCCCGGTCGAGGACGGCGACCTCGATCTGGGTGACCGGGGGGCGCTCGCCGCCCGGCTCGGTCAGGGCCGCGAGCGCGGCGTCGAGGGCCTGCGGCAGCGGCAGTCCCTCGCTGTAGCGCTCCTTCAGGCGTCCTCCGACCGCCTCGGCCTGGCCGCCGATCACGGCCACGCCCTGCTCGTCGAAGACGGAGCCGTCGAAGGTGATCCGATAGATCTGGTCGTCCTCGGGGGCGTCGCCGACCTCCGCGACGACGATCTCCACCTCGAACGACTTGATCGATTCGGTGAAGATCATGCCGAGCTGCTGGGCGTACAGGTTCGCCAGGCCGCGGCCGGTCACGTCGCTGCGGTTGAAGGTGTAGCCGTTGATGTCCGCGTAGCGGATGCCCGCCAGACGGAGCGACTCGAACTCGTTGTAGCGCCCCACCGCGGCGAAACCGATGCGGTCATAGATCTCGCTGATCTTGTGCAGCGCCTTGGACGGGTTGGGCGCCACGAACAGGATGCCGTCGGCGTACTGCATCACGACCACGCTGCGACCGCGAGCGATGCCCTTGCGGGCATACTCCGCCCTGTCCCGCATGATCTGCTCGGGCGAGGCATATCCTCCGAAGGGGATGGACACCGGGGGTGATCCTCTCTTGGGTTAGCGCAGCGGCGCGGTCGGGCCTTCGGGGGCGGTCATCCGCCTCTCCAGCATGGACTCCACGAACTCGGCGATCTCGTCGTCCGGGAGGCGGCGGAAGCCGTCGGCGGTGATGACGGCCACGACCGGCCAGATCTTCCGCATCACGTCGGGGCCACCGGTCGCCGAGTCGTCGTCGGCGGCGTCGTACAGGGCGTGCAGGCAGGCCAGAACCGTGTCCTGCGGGCTGGCGTTCTCCCGGTACAGCTTCTTGAGCGAGCCCCGGGCGAAGATCGAGCCCGAGCCGATCGAGTGGAACTCCTTCTGCTCGTACGGCCCGCCGCCCACGTCGTAGCTGAAGATCCGCCCGGCGTCGTGGGACGGGTCGTAGGCCGCGAAGAGCGGCACGACCACGAGGCCCTGCATGGCCATGGGCAGGTTCCCGCGGATCATGGTGGCCAGGCGGTGCGCCTTGCCCTCGGTCGACAGGGAGCGGCCTTCGGTCTTCTCGTAGTGCTCCAGCTCCACCCGGTAGAGCCGGGCCAGCTCCAGGCCGGTGCTCGCGGTGCCCGCGATGCCCATGCAGGAGTAGTCGTCGGTGCGGAACACCTTCTCGATGTCCCGCTGCGAGATGATGTTCCCGGAGGTCGCACGCCTGTCGCCCGCCATCACCACGCCGCCGGCGCAGGTCGCCGCGACGATGGTGGTCGCGTGCGGGATCTCGTCGCCCACCGGCGCCGCCAGCGACTCGTTGCGGGCGGGCAGCAGGTTCGGCGCGTGCACGCCTAGGAACTCCGAGAACGACGACGATCCCGTATATGTGAAGAGGCTGTTCATCCAGGCTGGCTGAGATGCCACGCGACTCCCTCCAAGCATGCGTTGTTACGCCCGACCATACTCAGGTCTCAGCGCTGGTTGCACTCTTCCCGATCAGCTCAGCGCGAACCAGACATCCCGCAAGAGGCCGGGCACGCGTCCCTTACTCGTTCACCAAACCGTTTCTTTACGTGTTGGTAATCACGTGCGAGGGTCGATTTGTCCGTACGTCAGGACTTACGGGGAGGTCGATCATGAGACCTGCGCTCGCGGTGGCGGCGGTGGCCCTGTTGACTCTGGGCGCCTGCGGCACCGGCGGCTCCGGCGACGAGGGCGTCACCCTGACCATCACGGCCAACGCGATCTCCGGCGGCAAGAACGCCGAGACCGCCGACTGGACGGCCAAATGGGTCATCCCCCGGTTCGAGGCCGACCAGAAGGCCAAGGGCCGCGACGTCCACGTGGTGTTCCAGCCGAGCGGCGTGGACGACGAGCAGTACAAGACGAAGGTCGCCCTCGACCTCAAGTCGCGGGCGGGCGCCGACGTCATCGACCTCGACGGCATCTGGGTAGGCGAGTTCGCCCAGGCCGGGTACATCAAGCCGCTCGCCGAGGTCGCCGGTCCCGAGGCGGACTCCTGGGAGGGCTGGAGCCAGATCCCGCAGGCCGTGCAGGGCCTCGGCACGTTCGAGGGCAAGAGGTACGGCCTGCCCCAGGGCACCGACGGGCGGGTGCTGTTCTACAACAGGGACCTGTTCCGCAAGGCCGCCCTGCCGGACCGCTGGCAGCCGCGGAGCTGGCAGGAGATCCTCGACGCCGGCGCGGCGCTCAAACGGGCCGGGGTCCCGGTCCCGATCCAGATCGACGCCGGCACCGCCATGGGCGAGGCGACGACCATGCAGGGCGCGCTGCCGCTGCTGGCGGGCGCGGGGGCGCAGATCTACGCCGACGGCAAGTGGACCGGCGCCTCCCGGGCGCTCAGGGACGTGCTGGACTTCTACCGGCAGGTCTACACCGGCGGCCTCGGCGACCCCAGGCTCCAGCAGGAGGCGCGGGGCCGGGACAAGTCGTTCGCCCAGTTCGCCGAGGGGAAGATCGGCATCCTGGCCGAGGGCGACTACTTCTGGCGGTCGGTGATCGAGCCGAAGGCCGGGGTCGCCCCGATGAAGGACCGCGACTCCGTCGCCGGCTACGCCCTGATCCCCGCCCAGCGTCCCGGCGCGGGCATCCGGGGCCAGGACTTCGTCAGCATGTCCGGCGGCGCCGTACGGGTGCTCAACCCCAACTCCAAGAACCCGAAGCTGGCCTGGGAGCTGCTGTCGTTCATGCACTCGGCCGAGGCCACCACGTCGCAGCTCGCCGGGGCCGCCAGGATCACGGCGCGCAAGGACGTGAACGACAAGGTGCTGGGGGCCGACCCGATGCTGAAGTTCGTCTCCGACGAGGTCCTGCCCCTCACGGCGTACCGGCCGCCGCTGGCCGTCTACCCGCAGGTGTCGGTCGCCCTGCAGGAGGCCACGGCCGCGGTCGTGTCGGGCACGGGCGTGGACGAGGCGGCCGCCGCCTACCAGCGCAAGGTCGAGTCCCTCGTCGGCGGCCCCACCCATGTCGCGAGCTGAGCCCGGCGCGCTGGGCCGCCGTCCTGCTGCGGGATTCGTGCTGCCCGCGCTGGTGCTGATCGGGGTGTTCCTGGTCTTCCCGGCGCTGTGGACCATCTATCTGGGCCTGACGGACTACCGGCTCACGGGGCTGGCGGCGGCCGATCCCCGGGTGGTCGGGGCGGCCAACTACGCCGAGGCGCTGGGCGACGAGCGGTTCCGCACCTCGCTGTGGCTCACCGTGCAGTTCGTGCTCGGCTCGGCCGTGCTCGGGCAGGCGGTGCTCGGGTTCGCGATCGCGTGGGCGCTGCGCGACCGGCGGGGGCCGCTGAAGAGCGTCACCGAGGGACTGGTGCTGCTCGCGTGGATCCTGCCGTCGTCGGTCGTCGCGTTCCTGTGGATCGCGCTGCTCGACCGCGACGGCGGGACGCTGAACGCGATCCTGCACACGCCCGGCTTCGCCTGGCTGCTCGACCACCCCATGGCGTCGATCATCGTGTTCAACGTCTGGCGCGGCACGGCGTTCTCGATGATGCTGTACGGCGCCGCGCTGGAGAACGTGCCGCCATCGCAGCTGGAGACCGCACGGCTCGCCGGGGCGTCGACGGTCCAGCAGCTCAGGGACGTGGTCTTCCCGCACATCAAGGGGCACGTGCTGACGAACCTGCTGCTGATCACGCTGTGGACGTTCAACGACTTCACGGCCTTCCAGCTCACCGCCGGAGGCCCGGAGGGGCGGTCGGAGATCCTGCCCGTCTACATCTACAACGTGGCGATGAGCGGCGGCAGGCTCGGTTTCGGCGCGGCGGTCTCCTTCCTCGTGCTCGTGGTGAACCTGGTCCTGGCGTTCGCCTACCTGCGCCTCCTGCGGTCCCGGGGCAAGGTCTCCGGGGGCGTCTCCGGGGGCGGGGTGAGGACGCCGTGACCGCGCAGGTGCGCCACGTGCTGGGGACCGTCGGGCGGGCCACGTTCCTGGCCCTGGTGCTGGGGTTCTTCGCGCTGCCGCTGCTGTGGCTCGCCTCGGCGCCGTTCGACGCCCACCCGTCGATCACGACCTCGGTGCCGGAGTTCACGCTGGCGAACTTCCGGGCGCTGCTGGACAACCCGTACGCGCTGGGCTCGCTGCGCAACTCGCTGCTCCAGGCGGGCGGCAGCGCGGCCCTGGTCGTGACGCTGGCCGCGCTGGCGGCGTACGCGCTGTCGCGGGCGCGGGTGCCCGGCCGGGACGCGCTGCTGTACGTGCTGCTGCTCCTGTCGTCGGTGGTGACGGGGACGGCGGCGATGGTGCCGCTGTTCGAGCTGGCGACCCGGCTGAACCTGATCGACACCCACCTCGGCGTCGTGCTCACGCTGTCGGGCGGCCTGCTGCCCGCCGCGATCTTCATACTGAAGGACTTCATGGACGCCACGCCGACGTCCTATGAGGAGTCGGCGCGGGTGTTCGGCGCGTCATCGGGGCAGGTGCTGCGGCACGTCGTGATCCCGCTGGTGCGGCCCGGCCTGGCGACGATCGCGGTGTGGGCGGTGGCGAACGTGTGGGGCAGCTTCCTGCAGCCGTTCATCCTGCTGCGCGACCCGGACAAGGCCCCGGGCGCGGTCATCCTCTACACGCTCTACACCGAGGGCGGCGCGCCGCGCCTCGACGTGATCTCGGCGTTCTCGCTGCTCTACTCGCTGCCGGTGGTGGTGATGTACGTGTTCGTCAGCCGGAGATACGGCTTCCGCTTCCACGGGGGGATCAAGCGGTGATCGCGTTGCGCGGCCTGACCAAGGAGTTCCCCGGCGGGGTGCGGGCGGTCGACTCGCTCGACCTGGAGATCGGCGACGGCGAGTTCTTCGCACTGCTCGGCCCGTCGGGCTGCGGCAAGACGACGCTGCTGCGGACGATCGCCGGCCTGGAGACGCCCACCTCGGGGCGGATCGAGATCGGCGGCGCGGACGTGACCGGGACGCCTCCGGGACGGCGGGACGTCGCGATGGTCTTCCAGGACTACGCGTTGTTCCCGCACATGGACGTGACCGCCAACATCGCCTATCCGCTGCGGATCAGGAAGGTGCCGCGGGCCGAGCGCGAGGCGAAGGCCGCCGAGACCGCGTCCCGGCTCAGCCTGTCGGAGCTGCTGGACCGCAGGCCCGGGCAGCTGTCCGGCGGGCAGCAGCAGCGCGTGGCGCTCGCCCGGGCGGTCGCCTGCCATCCGAAGGCGTTCCTGTTCGACGAGCCGCTGTCGAACCTGGACGCGCGGCTGCGCCTGGAGGCCCGCACGTTCCTCAAGCGCCTGCAGCGCGAGCTGGGGGTGACCACGGTCTTCGTCACGCACGACCAGAGCGAGGCGCTCGCGCTGGCCGACCGCATCGCGGTCATGTCGGCCGGGCGGATCACACAGCTCGGCACGCCGTCCGAGGTGTTCCGGCGCCCGGCCACCACGTTCGTGGCCTCCTTCATCGGGTCCACGCCGATGAACCTGCTGCCGGGCGTCGCGAAGGAGGGCGTGCTCCGGGTCGCCGGGGCCGAGCTCCCCCTGCCGGACGGCGTCCCCGAGGGGGAGGTCCTGTACGGCCTGCGGCCCGAGTACGCCGACCTGACCACCCGGGCGCCTGGGGAGAAGGGGGCGTTCCTCGGGAAGGTGGCGGTGGTGGAGAACCTCGGCACGGCCCATCTCGTCACGCTGGAGTGCGCGGACCACCTGCTGCAGGTGGTAGTCCCCGAGGGCGCGGAGCCCCCGCCGGGCGCGGCCGCCTGGGCGGTGCCCCGCCCCGGCAGGGCGCTGCTGTACCGCGACGACACCCTGGTGGGTGGCGCGTGACGACCAGGGCCGCGATCAGCGGGACGTGGACGCTGGACGACCGCCTGGCCGGGCCGGTGGCGGAGGTGCCGGTGGAGGTGCGGCCCGGCACGGCCGCCCTCACGGTGCGCCTGTCCTACGACCGGTCGGCCGGCGTGCTCGACCTCGGCTGCGCCGGGCCGTCCGGGTTTCGCGGCTGGTCGGGCGGCGCGCGCTCCGAGTACACCATCGCCCCTTCCTGGGCCACCCCGGGCTACCTTCCCGGTGAGATCGAGCCGGGGGTGTGGCGGGTGCTGGTCGGGCTGCACCGGGTGCCCCTCGGCGGCCTGCCGTACGAGATCCGGGTGATCAGGCACGTGCGGCCGCCCGCCCGGCCGCGCCGGCGCCGCACCCGTTTCTCCCGCGTGCCGGGGCCCGTCCCGCGTGAGCCCGCCGCCGTACGGCGCCGCCTGCCGTCGCCGCCCGGATACCGCTGGCTCGCCGGGGACCTGCACGCGCACACCGACCACTCGGACGGGACGCTGAGCGTCTACGAACTGGCCTGCGTGGCGGCCGCGGCCGGGCTGGACTTCCTCGCGGTGACCGACCACAACACCGTCAGCCATCACTTGGAGCTGGCGGCGGCCTCTGCGCTGGCCGGTGTCGTGCTCGTGCCAGGCCAGGAGGTGACCACCGACCTCGGGCACGCCGGCGCGCTCGGGGACGTCGGCTGGATCGACTTCCGGCGGCCCCCCGACGAGTGGGCGAAGGCCGTACGCGACCGGGGCGGGGTGCTGTCGGTCAACCACCCGGTGGCGGCCGACTGCGCCTGGCGGCACTCGATGACCGACCGGCCGCGGGTCGTCGAGCTGTGGCACTGGAGCTGGTGGGACCGCAGCTGGGGCGCGCCGCTGGCCTGGGCGCACGCGTGGATCGGCGACCCGGCGGCCGGCCTCGTGGTGGTGGGCGGCGGCGACTACCACCGGCCCGAGGAGGGTCACCTGCCCGGCGCGCCGACGACGTGGGTGCTCGTCGAGGGCGACGGCCGCGGGCCCGAGGCGGCCGGGGCGATCGTACGGGCCGTGGCGGAGGGGCGGACGGCGGTGTCGGCCTCCCCCGGCGCCCCGCTGCTGCTGCGGCTGGAGGACGAGTTCCTCGCCGTGGATGCCGACGGGCTGGTGCTGTGGGGGCCGCAGACCCGGCGGGTGGTCCGGGGAGACCTCGCCCTCCTGCCCGCCCGGCCCGGGGTGCACCGGCTGGAGACGCCCGCCAACGAGGTGGTAGCAGTGTGTAGCTGACCCTGTGCGGCTGACCCTGAGCGGCTGACCCTGAGCGGCTGACCCTGAGCGGCTGACCCTGAGCGGCTGACGGGGTTGTGGGCCGCCGCCGGTGGGGAGGTCAGGGGGCACGGACGCCGGTCGCCGAGCGGAGGAGGGTGAGAACGTGGAGACGGTGAAGGTGGGGATCGCCGGGCTGGGCGTGGTCGCGCAGGTCGTCTACCTGCCCCTGCTGGCGCGGCGGCGCGATCTGTTCCGGGTCGCCGCCGTGTGCGACCTCGACCGCGGGCACGCGGAGACGGTCGGCCGGGAGGCGGGCGTCCCGGCGTACGACGACCCGCTGACGATGCTGGACAGGGGCGGGTTCGACGCCCTTATCGTGCTCACGCCGGGGTCCCACGGGCCTCTGGTGCGGGCCGCCCTCGAACGCGGCCTGTGGGTGCTGTGCGAGAAGCCCCTCGCCTACAGCCGGGCCGAGCTGAGCGGCTTTTCCGGCGAGCGGCTGATGGCCGGCTACATGAAGCAGTACGACCCGGCCGCCCAGCGGCTGCTGGAGGCGCTGCACGAGGCCGGCGGTCCTGGCGTCGTCCGCCACCTGGACGCCACCGTGCTGCACCCGTCGGAGGAGTCGCAGCTGCTGTTCGCCCGGGCGCGGCCCGGACATCCCCCGCCCGAGCGGGTGGCCCCCTACGCGGAGGCCGACGAGCGGGCGCTCACGGCCGCCCTCGGCACGTCGTCGGAACGGCTGCGGCGCCTGTACGCGGAGGTGCTGCTGAGCAGCCTGTGCCACGAGCTGTCGCTGATGCGGCTGTTCACCGGGTCTCCCGACACAGTGGACCAGGTGGCCGTGTGGCCGGTGGAGGCGTTCCCGCCGTCCCTGGAGGTGAGCGGGACGCTCGGAGGCGAGTGCTCCGGCAGGTACGGCATCCGCTGGCACTACCTGCCGAGCTACCCGGCCTACCACGAGGTCATGACCCTGCACCACGAGCACGGCTCGCTGGAGCTGCGCTTCCCGTCCCCCTATCTGCTGAACGCGCCCACCCGGCTGACGGTCACCTGCCGGGTCGGCACCACCGAGCGGACGGTCGTCAACGAGGACGTCGCCGAGGCGTTCGAACGTCAGCTCCGCGCCTTCCACCGCTTCGTCACCCAGGAAGAACCGCCGCTCACCGGACTCGACGGGGCCCTGGAAGATATCGTCACGGCGCAGCGGATCGTGCACCGGTACGCGCGGTGGGCGGGCATCCCCATCGGCGGGGAGTGCGCCCAGGAGGTCACCGGCGCCCCGCGGGAGGCGACCGCCGGGGCCGACGTCAGCAGCTACGCCGAGGAGGGCGGGAGTGGAGCCAGCGGTCACACCGAGGAGAGCCTCAGCAGATAGCGACAGGATCGTGGTGGTCCCGCACACGCACTGGGACCGGGAGTGGTATCTGCCCTTCCAGCGGTTCCGGGTCGGGCTGGTGCGGGTGCTCGACGAGGTCCTGGACGCCATGGCCGCCGACCCCGCCTACCGCTTCACGATGGACGGCCAGCTCGCGGCGATCGAGGACTACCTGGAGCTCCGGCCCGCGCGGCGCGGCGACGTCGCCCGCTTCGTCGCCGAGGGACGGCTGGCCGTCGGACCCTGGCTGATCCTCGCCGACGAGTTCCTGTGCTCGGGCGAGACCCTGCTGCGCAACCTGGAGTACGGCATGCGGGGCGCCGCCGCGCTCGGCGGCGCCATGCCCGTCGGCTACCTGCCCGACCAGTTCGGCCACTGCGCGCAGATGCCGCAGATGCTGGCGCTGGCGGGGCTGCGCCTGGCGTGCCTGTGGCGCGGCGTGCCCGCCCACGTGGACCGCGACGCCTTCGACTGGACCGGCGCCGACGGCACCACGATCAGGACCGGATACCTGCCCGGCGGCTATGGCAACGCGTTCGGCCTGTTCACCGGCCCGGCCGAGGGGATGCCCGACCGCGTGACGGCCTTCGTCTCCACGGCGGAGGGCTGGGCGACGGGCGGGACACTGCTGGCGATGTACGGCGCGGACCACTCGGCGCCGGCCCGCGAGATCACCGCGTCGGGGCTCCGCGTCGCCACCCTCGCCGAGGCCCTGACCGGCCTCCCCCGACCCGGCGACACAGGGCCTGGCGACACGCGGCCTGGCGGCACAGGGCCTGGCGACGGGCTGCCTCGGGTGGTGGGCGAGCTGCGCTCGCACGCGCGGGCCAACATCCTGCCCGGCGTGATCTCGGCCCGGGTGCCGATGAAGCAGGCCATGGCGCGGGCCGAGCGCGTCCTGACCCGCTACGCGGAACCGCTGTCCGCGCTGTGGCTCGCCGACCGGTCCGCCTGCGAGCGCCTGCTCGACCGATCTGCCTGCGAGCGCCTGCTCGACCGGTCTGCCTGCGAGCGCCTGCTCGACTTTGCCTGGCGGTCGGTGATCGCCTGCAGCGGGCACGACTCGGTCACCGGGTGCGGCTCCGACGAGACCGCCCAGCAGGTGGCCGCGAGGATCGCCGAGGCCGGGCAGACGGCCCAGGCGGTCGTGGACCTGGTCGCGGCGTCCCTCTCCGAGGCCGCGCCGAAGGGCGCGCTCGTGGTCGTCAACCCGTCCCCGTTCGAGCGGACCGGCCTGGTGCTCGCCGACCTGCCGGAGGACCGCGCGTCCCTGGCGGACGCCTCGGGCCGGTCTGTCCCGGTGCAGCGGCTCGAACACGCTCCCACGCTGCTCGACGAGACCGTCATGGACGACCTCTCCCGGCTCCTCGGGCGCGTCCACGAGCGGGAGCTGTACGGCCACGAGATCGTCTCCTGGCACGCCGGTGACGGCGTGTTCACCGTCACCGTGAGCAGGCATGCCTCCGGCGCGTACGCCTACGAGGACCTGCGCCGGGCCGTCCTGGAGGCCGGCCCCGGGCCGTGGATCGTCCGCACGGTGGCCGAGCCCGTGGTCACCGTGGCCGCGCTGGTCACCGTCCCGCCGCTCGGCCGGGCCGTCCTCACCGCCCGGCCGCCCGGACCCGGCCGGCCCGCATCCGTCGCCGGTGCTTTGAGGACCGACGCCTACGGGTTCGAGCCGGTGCTGGACAACGGGCTGCTGCGGGTGCGCGTGGCGGAGGACGGGACGCTCTCGCTGCGCGGCGCGGACGGAGCCGAGGTCCACGGCGTCGGGCGGATCGTCCACGGCGGGGACGCCGGGGACACCTACAACCACGCGCCCCCGCCGGACGACCGCCTCCTCGACCGGCCCTCCCGCGTCGTCGTCGACGAGATCTACTCGGGCCCGCTGACCGGCGCGTACGAGATCACTCGGGTGTACGACTGGCCGGCCGGCGCCGGCGACGACGAGACCGTGCCGACGGCCGTCACTACCCGGGTGGAGCTCAGGGCGGGCGAGCCGTTCGCGCGGTGCGAGATCACCATGGACGTGCGCTGCCGCGACCACCGCGTCCGCTGGCACGCGCCGCTGCCCCGCGCGGCGGCCGGGTCGCACGCCGAAGGACAGTTCGCCGTGGTGCGGCGCGGCCTGACGGCCGAGGGCGGAGGCGGCGAGCGGCCGATCCCGACCTTCCCCGCCGAGTCCTTCGCCGCCGCCGGCGGCCTGGCCGTGCTGCTCGACCACGTCACCGAGTACGAGATCGTCAGGGACGAGGCCGGCGGGGACGGGACCGAGATGGCGCTGACGCTCGTGCGGTCCGTCGGCTACCTGTCCAGGAACCGCAACCCCTACCGCGACGAGCCCGCCGGGCCCGAGGTGCCCACCCCCGCCGCCCAGTGCCAGGGGCCGCTGACCGTGCGCTTCGCCGTCCTGCCGTACGCGGGCGAGTGGCACGACGCCGGGCTGCCGAGGCTCGCCGAGGAGTTCCGCCACGACCTGCTGGCCCTACCGGGCACCGGCGCCGCCGGGGCCTACGGCCCGGGCGGGGGCGGTCACCTCGCGATCAGCGGGGACGGCGTCGTGATGGCCGCGCTACGCGAGCGGGACGGACGGCTGGAGGTCCGCCTGGTGGCCGAGCATCCCACGGCCACCGAGGCGGTCGTCCGGGGAGATTTCACCGCGGCCTGGACGGCCGGCGTGCTGGGCTCTCCCCTGAGCCCTCTGGAGGTGTCCCGCGACGAGGTGTTCCCAGACGTGTTCTCAGACGATGGTGCGGACGGGCAGGGGCCCGCGGCGCCGTGGCGGACGGTGCGCGTCCCGCTGAAGCCCTTCGAGATCGCGACCGTTCATCTCGGCGGACATCTCGGCAGAGCCTGACGCCCGGCGTTCACGGGGCCGGTGGAACCGGGATGGTCTGCCGGCGTCGCCTACCGCATCGTCGCTTACCGCATCGCCGCCGAGGGCGGCTTTATGCGCCGGTCATCGCGGCGCGGCGGCTTCCCCACTCCCCCATCGGCCTCCGGTGCGGGGCGCGACGGCGAAGACGGGTCGTTCGACGGAAGTCTCCGGGTCCGGTGGCGGCCCTGCCGGAGGGTGGTCCCCCCCGGCGCGGCCACCACCGGCCCGGACGCCTCCCGCCTGGGCTACTGCCCGCCCTTCTGCACGTAGGAACGGACGAACTCCTCCGCGTTCTCCTCGAGGACCTCGTCGATCTCGTCCAGGATCGCGTCCACGTCGTCGGTGAGCTTCTCGTGACGCTCCTGGACGTCCGGGGACGCCTGCGCCTCGGTCTCTTCGACTTCGTGCTCCTGGCGCCCGGTCTGCTTCTGGCCGCCGCTCTCCTTGGTCGCCATCCCTGACACCTCCGCTGCTCGGGGGGACGCCTCTCCCCATATCTTCCCCGAACCGACCGACAATGCGCGCGAAAGAGCGTGCGATCTTCGGCCCGGCCCCTGTGGCCAGACAACCCGGTGAGCGCCGGGGAGGCAAACGCGCGGCATCCGGCCCGGCTGCGGGCACGCCGGCCCGCGGAAACCGCCTTCATTAGACCGGATCGTTATCGACCTCACACTCCCCGTGGCCGCCTTTCGGCGCAGAGCGACCGCGTCCGGGACGACAATTGATGGATCACGGCACGACCTAGCGCACGGGTGGTCGATGGCATCGCACGCACGGCAACTGCTGGCGGATCGGTACAAGCTGCTGACGCCCTTCCGACGCGACGGCGGCGGGATCATGTGGCAGGCCCACGATCTCCGCCTCAAGCGCGACGTCGCGATCAAGGAAGTGCAGCCGCCGTACCGGGTGGACGTGGCCGACCTGCCGGCCGCCCGCCGGCAGGCGCTGCGGGAGGCCCGTTCCGCGGCCCGGCTCAGCCACCCGGCCGTCGTCACCGTGCACGACCTGCTGGAGGACAAGGGCCGGCTCTGGATCGTGACAGAGCTCCTGCAGGGCCTCACGCTGGGCGACACCGTCCGCCACCTCGGGCGGCTGCCGGTCCACTGGGCCGCCTGGGTGGGCTTCCAGCTCCTGTCGGGCGTGCGGCACGCGCACGCGCTGGGCGTCGTCCACGGGGACATCCGGCCCGCCAACGTCATGCTGACCGAGGACCGGGTGGTGCTGACCGACTTCGGCATCGCCGCCTTCGACCGGGATCCGTCCGGGTCGACGACCGTGCCCGTGGCGCGGTCCGGCGCCTATCTCGCCCCCGAGCGGCTGCGCGGGAAGGGCCTGGCCCCCTCCGCCGACCTGTGGTCGTTCGGCGCCACGCTGTACTGCGGGGTCGAGGGGCGGCCGCCATACCCGAGCTCGGGCCCGCTGCCGGCCGCGGCGCTGCTCGGCCGCGAGCCGGAGCCGCCGCGCCGGGCGGGCCTCCTGCGACCGCTGATCGACGGCCTGCTGCGGCACGACCCGGACGAACGGCTCACCGTCGACCAGGCGATGCACGTGCTCGTGGACGTGTTGCGGCGGCAGGGCATCCCGGCGGCGACGCCGGGCCGGACGGCCGGCGAGCTGCCCAGCCGTACCGCGCCCAAACGAAGTGGGGCGCAACCCTACGGCCGCTCCTCCGGCCACGGATGGCCCCTCGCGCCCGGGGAATTCACAGCGCCCGGGGAATTCACGACCGGGCGCATTCACGACGTGGATTCGCGTCGCCGGGACAATCCCTACTGGGCCGCCCCCACGACCGGGCCCCGCCGCCCCGGACCTCCGCGCCTCCGGTAGCCCCCCGCACCGGCCGGCCTCCGGCTTCGCGGGGACGGGACCCGCAGGGCGGCTCCCCCGGGTACGCGCCCGGGGAGCCGCCCGTGCCTTCCTTCCTGCGGTCAGTCGTCGTGGTGGGCGCGGAACTTGACGATCCGCCCGGTCGCGATCGCGACGTAGACCCGGTACTCCCGGTGGCCCTTGCGCAGCTCGACCTTCCAGGTGCGGTGGCCGTGCTCCCACTCGCGTTCGACCTCGGTGACCCGGGCGCCGGGCACCCGCCTCAGCGCGATCGCGATCGCCTGGCTCCTGGTGACCGAGGTCTGGGAAAGGGAAGCCGAGGCGGTCGAGGAGAGAGGGGCGGGCGCGGCGGCGGCGACGGCGGTTCCCCCGGCGGCCAGAGCGGCGACCGTGACGGCGGCGGCGAGAGCGATCTTCGTTGTCTGTCTCATGCCTCGAGGTTCGCAGCGATCATGCTAGGGCCGCGCTAAGCGATCCCTAAAGCGTGGTTTCCGGACTGGGAGGACCGGAAGGGGGTCAGGAGCAGGCGGCCATGAGCTTCTTGGTAGCCGCGTCGGCCTTCTTGCCGACCTCGGCCGCCGTGACGGAGTCGACGTCGAGCTCGGAGAACGCGTCGACCATCTCGGACAGGGCCGTCTTGAGATCGCCGTCAGCCCGCTCGGAGATCTTCTTGAGCGTGCCTGCGTGGTCTGAGATCGCCTTGTCGATGCCCTTGGGGTCGGTGGCCGCCGCCATCACCTTGCTCATGAAGTCGCCCGACGCGGCGACAGCCTCCGCGCAGAGCGCCGCGTTGTCCGTGCCGCCCGCGGCACCTCCCCCGGCGACCTCGGTGACGTCGGCTGCCTTGCCGGCTCCACTCCCGGCGCTGCCGCCGCCGCCGCTGCCGTCGCCGCCGCAGGCCGCGGCGAGCGAGACGAGCACGATCGCCGCGACGGCGGTGAGGCTCTTCCCAACGTTGATCATTCGCGGCCCTCCCGATGATTCTTCACTGATGCCTGTCACCTGGCGGTGAACACAGCGGCGTGGACGCCGTTCTGCATGGCGAGTCCACGGCTCCCAAGTTAGGCTCGCGACCGGCTGAGAGTGATCCGTGTCAGCACGGACATCGGTCCCAGTGCCAGCCCCGGCCCGGCCACCGGATCCGCGGCCTTCGAACCGCCACATGGTCTCAGCCGGGAACAGGTCCTGAGCCCAGGAGCAGGCGCACCTCGGCGCCGCCGAGGTCCGATCGGCCGACGGCCAGGGAGCCGCCCGAATCCTCGGCCACACGGCGGGCGATGTCCAGCCCGAGTCCCGTCGAGCCCGCGCCGCTCTCCCCGCGTCGTGGCGGATCTCCCGGGCCGAAGCCGGGCCCGGCGTCCGACACCGTCAGGGCCACCTCGTCACCCGGCCCGGAGGCCAGGCGCACGCGGAAGGACGTCCCGTCGGGAGTGTGCGCGAAGACGTTGCCGAGGAGAGCGTCGACGCAGTCGGCCAGGTCCTCGGCGGCAACCGCCACCGGCAGCGGGCCGGGCACGAGGTCGAGCTCGAAGGTCCTGGACTGGTCCTCCGCCAGCACCGACCAGAACTCGACTCTGCCGCGCACCACCGCGACGGCGTCGCAGGAGGCCCGCTCCCGCGACCGCCGCCGCACATCGTTGATGACGGCGGTCACCGCCCGCTCCAGCGCGTCGACGCGGGCCTCCATCCTGGCCGCCTCGCCGGGGTCCGCCAGCGACTCCGCTTCGAGCCGCAGGCCGGTCAGAGGGGTGCGGAGCCGATGGGAGACGTCCGCCACCGTCTCGCGCTCCTCGGCGAGCAGGCCGGAGATGCGTCCCGCGAGGTGGTTGAGGGCCAGGCCCGCCGTACGGACCTCGGGCGGGCCCTGCGGGGTCGCCCTGGCGGTCAGGTCGCCCTTCGCGAGGCGGTGGGAGACCTGGGCGAGCGCCGTGGTGGGCCGCACGACCGCGCGGGCGAGGCGATCGGCGACCAGGATGCCGAGCCCGACCAGGGCGACCCCGAGGATCAGCAGCGCGAGCCACGTCCGGTGGACGCCGCGGTCGAGGTCGTCGTCGCCGAGGAAGGCGCGGACGACGGCGGTGCCGCCCGGCGCCCCCTGCACGGCCACCAGGATCTCCCGGCCGCCCGGCACGGCCGCGGTCAGGCTCCGGCCGCGTGCGGCGAGGTCGACGGCGCGGGTGCGGGCCGCCACGGCCCCGAGCACACGGCCGTCCGCGAGGAAGACCGTGACGGGGTGTCCGCTCGACGCGCCCGCCTGCTCGGCGGTCAGCCGCAGCGTCTCCTCGTCCACCGCGCCGACGGCCACCGCGACGGACTCGGCGGCCCGGGTCGCGGAGGCGACGGCCTCGCTGTGCGCCACCGACCGCACCAGCAACGCCAGCGGCACCAGCAGGGACACCAGGACGAGCGACGTCGTCGCCGCGACGAGGGCCGCGAGCCAGCGCCTCATCAGCTCACTTCCCTGGCGAAGGCGGCGCGGTCAGGCGCACGCCCACCCCGCGGACCGTCTGGAGGTAGCGCGGTTGCTGGGCGGTCTCGCCGAGTTTGCGGCGCAGCCAGGACAGGTGGACGTCGACCGTCTTGTCGGTGCCTCCATAGGGGATGCGCCAGACCTCGGTGAGCAACTCGCGCTTGGTGACGACCTGCCCGGCGCGGGCCGCCAGATAGTGCAGCAGGTCGAACTCTCGCGGCGTCAGGTCCAGCGCCGCGCCGTCGAGGGTCGCCTCCCTGGCGCCCGGGTCCACGCGCAGCGTTCCCACCGTCACGGAGGTGTCCGTACGCCCGGTGTCGACCCGGCGCAGCACGGCGCGGATGCGTGCGTCGAGTTGCGCGGCGCTGTAGGGCTTGACCACGTAGTCGTCCGCGCCGGCGTCGAGCAGGCGGACCATGTCGGCCTCCCCGTCCCTGGCGGTGGCGACGATGACCGGGACGCGGCTCACCGCGCGCAGCATGCGCAGCAGGTCGGCGCCGTCCATGTCGGGCAGGCCGAGGTCGAGCACGATCAGGTCGGGGCGGTCCTCGACGACCGACCGGAGGCCGTCGAGGGCGGTGGAGACGGAGGAGACGGCATGGCCGCGATCGCGCAGGCTCCGGGTGAGGGAGGTGCGGATGGGGGCGTCGTCTTCGATGAGCAGCACGCTTGGCATTTGAGCGCTACGGTAGCCGTCCGACGAAAGCGGCATAAGTCCGTTATCCGGGCCTTAGCAATCTCTTAGCGTTCGCGGTGGGAGAGTGGGCGGCGTGCACAGCCGCCTCGTACTCGCCGTCGCCGGGTGGCTCCTGGCCGCCGCCCTCGCCACCGGCACGGGCGTCGCGGTGCTCGGCCTGCTCGGCCGGCCGCTCACGGGCCCGGCGGAGCGGCCGATGACGGCCGAGGAGATCCGCCTCGCACTCGCCCGGGACACCCCGGCTCCGCCGTCCCCGGCCTCCACACCCGCCGGTGCGGCCCCGGCGGACTCCCCCGGCGGTGAGACGCCGAACGCCGCGCCCGCGAAGGGACGCAGGCTCGTCTCCACGGCCGCGGGCAGCCTGATCGCCCGATGCGAGGGAGGACTGGTCCGGCTCCAGTCGTGGACCCCGGCGCAGGGCTTCGAGGTGGACGACGTCGACCCGGGGCCGGACGACCGCGCCCGGGTGAAGTTCGAGTCGGACGAGGGCAGGCTCGAGGTGGAGGTGCGCTGCGCCGGCGGCGTGCCGGTCCCCCGGATCACCCGGCACGACTGACCGGGTCATCGGCTCCCCGCTCAGCCCTCGCCGGTGAGGGCGGCGACGAGGTCGGCGGCCGTACGGCACCGGTCGAGCAGGTCGCCCACATGCGCCTTGGTGCCGCGCAGCGGCTCCAGGGTCGGCACGCGCTGGAGCGACTCGCGGCCCGGGATGTCGAAGATGACCGAGTCCCAGGACGCGGCGGCGACCGACTCGCTGTACTGCCGCAGGCACCGGCCGCGGAAGTAGGCCCGGGTGTCGGTGGGCGGCATCTCGACCGCGCGGTCGACGTCCTCGTCGGTCACCAGACGATGCATGCGGCCTCTGGCGACCAGCCGGTTGTACAGGCCGCGGTCGGGGCGGATGTCGGAGTACTGCAGGTCGACCAGTTGCAGCCGCGGGTGCGACCACGGCAGGTTGTCTCGGGTGCGGTAGCCCTCGAGGATCTCCAGCTTGGCGACCCAGTCGAGCTCCCTGGACAGCTGCATCGGGTCCTCCGCGAGCCGGGTGAGCACCGACTCCCAGCGGTTGAGCACGTCCTTGGTGAGGTCGTCGACGCCCGAGCCGAAGCGGTCCTCGACGTACTTGCGGGCCTGCTCCAGGTATTCCATCTGCAACTGCACGGCGGTCATCTTCCGCCCGTTGCGCAGCGCGATCTCGTACTTGCAGGTCGGGTCGTGGGAGACCGCGCGCAGCGCCGCAACCGGCGACTCGGGGGTCAGGTCGATGGTGAGGAACCCTTCCTCAATCATCGCCAGGACCAGCGCCGTCGTGCCGAGCTTCAAATATGTCGAAATTTCCGACATGTTGGCGTCGCCGATGATCACGTGCAGTCGCCGGTACTTCTCCGGGTCGGCGTGCGGCTCGTCCCGGGTGTTGATGATCGGCCGCTTGAGGGTGGTCTCCAGTCCGACCTCGACCTCGAAGAAGTCGGCCCGCTGGCTGATCTGGAAGCCCTCGCCACGCGAGTCCTGGCCGATGCCGACCTTGCCCGCACCGCAGACGACCTGGCGCGAGACGAAGAACGGCGTCAGGTGCCTGACGATGTCGGCGAACGGCGTCGCCCGGCGCATGAGGTAGTTCTCGTGACAGCCGTACGACGCGCCCTTGGCGTCGGTGTTGTTCTTGTAGAGCTGGATGGGGGCGTTGCCGGGGACGGAGGACGCCCGCACGGCGGCGTCGTACATCACCCGCTCGCCCGCCTTGTCCCAGATCACCGCGGCCCGGGGGTTGGTGCACTCCGGCGTGGAGTACTCCGGGTGCGCGTGGTCGACGTACAGGCGTGCGCCGTTGGTGAGGATCACGTTGGCGAGCCCGAGGTCCTCGTCCGTGAGCTGGCTCTGGTCGGCCACCTCACGGGCCAGGTCGAACCCTCGGGCATCGCGGAGCGGGTTCTCCTCCTCGAAGTCCCACCGGGCCCGGCGAGCCCGGGCGGCCGACGCCGCCAGGTACGCGTTGACGACCTGTGAGGAGGTCACCATCGCGTTCGCTCCCGGTTGACCGGGCACGGCGATGCCGTACTCGGTCTCGATGCCCATCACCCGCCGAACCGTCATTCGCACCCCGCCTGTTTCAGGCCGTCGTAGTCATATCCGAGCCTAGCCCTTTCTCTATGCCCTGCTACCGAACAGTTACGGCACAGATGCCTCGGGACTTTGCGCCGGAATGGCCGCCGCAGTCCGGGAGGTACCGTCGCGGCCCCGGGGGCGAGACCTCCGGGAGCGGTCGAGCAGGGCCCCCAGCCTGGCACGAAGCCAGCGCTGACCGGGCTTGTCGACCATACGGTAGATCAGGTAACCGAGCCCGATCGAGACCGCCATCGTGATCGCGGCCATCAGCCACGGGTTCACCACGTCCCGGTACGCGGGGATCAGGACCGCCGAGACCGTCTGATGCACGAGATAGAGCGGATACGTGAGGGCCCCGAGGGTGACCAGGCGACGCCAGCGCACCCACCGCAGCCAGCCGAGGGCGACCGCGGCCATCAGGAGGTAGACGACCGTGATCGCGACGACGACGGCCTCCGGGGGCGCCGGGTAATGGGCGATGCCGACCAGCCGCACCCGCTCCCCTACGCGCTCCATGGCGGCGTACAGGGACATCCCGTAGCCGGCGGCCACGAGCAGCCATGGGACGAAGGCCCCCGAACGCACCCCGAAGCGATGGATCAGGAAGAAGGCCATGCCCGCGATGAAGTACGGCGCCTGCCGCGGCATGAAGACGAAGACGAGCGTCTCGTTCTGGGTGAACTCGGCCAGCAGCGCCAGGCCGAACCAGGCCGCCAGGAACACCAGGCAACGCCGCAGCGTGATCCCCACGAGGGAGAACAGCGCCAGGAGGACGTAGAACCGCAGCTCCACCCAGAGGGACCAGAAGACGCCGCCGGCGTGGCCCACGTCGAACGCGCCCTGGAACATGGTCAGGTTGAGCAGGTACTCGCCGTCGCTGAGCTTGGGGTCGAATCCGGCGACCCCGATGAAGCGGTACATGATGAAGATCACGAGCACGGCGAACCAGTACGCCGGGTACAGCCGCGACACCCGGGACACGGCGAACTCGCCGACCGTGTGCCCCCAGACGCTCATCAGGATGACGAACCCGCTGATGAGGAAGAACAACTCCACGCCGAGGATGCCCAGCGTGGTCAGGCGGGCGACCGGCTCGAACAGCTTGGTCGGGTACTCGTCCCACAGCGATTTGCTGGCCGCCATGAAGTGGAAGGCCATGACGGCGAACGCGGCCACGAAGCGCAGGACGTCGAGCTCGACCAGGCGGCGGCTCCCGGCGGCCGCGTCGGCACCCCGCGCCGGGACCGCACCCGGCGCGGCCGGGGCCGGGCCGGACTGCCGCACGGGCTGTCTTACGGGCTGTCTCACCGCAGTCACCCGCGCGAGCCAAGGAAGATCACGCCCTCTTTGACGTGATCACTCCCGGCTTCGGTTCCCGCGAACCACGATCGTCACCAAAGGTCACTTTTGTCGCACCCGATGCCGCCCCGTCCGCGTGCCGGCGTCGGAAAGCGCCCGGAAAGCCGGAGGAGCGGCGCGATTCGGGTCGCGCCGCTCCTCGATGGCACCGGTCCGGCCGGAGCCGGGGTGTTACAGGTACTGGCCGGTGTTGGCGACCGTGTCGATCGACCGCCCGGCCTCGGTGCCCTGCTTGCCCTGGACGAGGGTGCGGATGTAGACGATCCGCTCGCCCTTCTTGCCGGAGATGCGGGCCCAGTCGTCGGGGTTGGTGGTGTTGGGCAGGTCCTCGTTCTCGGAGAACTCGTCCACGCAGGCGGCCAGCAGGTGCGAGATCCGCAGACCCTTCTGCCCGGTGTCGAGGAACTCCTTGATGGCCATCTTCTTGCCCCGGTCCACGATGTTCTGGATCATGGCGCCGGAGTTGAAGTCCTTGAAGTAGAGGACTTCCTTGTCGCCGTTGGCGTAGGTCACCTCGAGGAAGCGGTTCTCCTCGCTCTCGGCGTACATCCGCTCGACGACCCGCTGGATCATCGCGGCGATCGTGCCGTCACGGCTGTCGCCGTGCTCGGTCAGGTCGTCCGGGTGCAGCGGCAGGTCGCTGACGATGTACTTCGAGAAGATGTCCTTGGCCGCCTCGGCGTCCGGCCGCTCGATCTTGATCTTGACGTCCAGGCGGCCGGGCCGCAGGATCGCCGGGTCGATCATGTCCTCGCGGTTGGAGGCGCCGATGACGATGACGTTCTCCAGGCCCTCGACACCGTCGATCTCCGACAGGAGCTGGGGGACGATGGTGTTCTCGACGTCGGAGGAGACGCCCGAGCCACGAGTCCGGAAGATCGAGTCCATCTCGTCGAAGAACACGATCACCGGGGTGCCCTCGGAGGCCTTCTCGCGGGCCCGCTGGAAGACCAGGCGGATGTGCCGCTCGGTCTCGCCGACGTACTTGTTGAGAAGCTCGGGACCCTTGATGTTGAGGAAGAAGCTCTTGCCCGACTGGCCGGTCTTCTCCGCGACCTGCTTGGCCAGGGAGTTGGCGACGGCCTTCGCGATGAGCGTCTTGCCGCAGCCGGGCGGGCCGTACAGCAGGACGCCCTTCGGCGGCCGGAGCTTGTGCTCGCGGAACAGGTCGGCGTGCAGGTAGGGCAGCTCGATGGCGTCCCTGATCTGCTCGATCTGCCGGCTGAGGCCGCCGATCTCCTCGTAGGAGATGTCGGGGACCTCCTCGAGGACGAGCTCCTCCACCTCGGACTTGGGGATGCGTTCGTAGACGTAGTTGGAACGGGGTTCGAGCAGGAGGGAGTCGCCGGCCCGCAGCGGCTGGTCCAGCAGCGAGTGGGCGAGCTTGACGACCCGCTCCTCGTCGGCGTGCGAGATGACGAGCGCGCGGTCGCCGTTCTCCAGCAACTCCTTGAGCATCACGATCTCGCCGACGTCCTCGTAGCCGAGGGCCTCGACGACGTTGAGCGCCTCGTTCAGCATGACCTCCTGGCCACGCTTGAGCGAGTCGACGTCCACCGCCGGACTGACGTTCACACGGAGCTTGCGCCCGCCGGTGAACACCTCGATCGTGCCGTCATCCCTGGCCTCGAGGAAAACGCCGAATCCGGACGGCGGCTGTGCCAGCCGGTCGACCTCCTCCTTGAGGGCGACGATCTGATCCCTGGCCTCCTTGAGGGTGGAGACCACACGCTCGTTCTGGCTTGTGAGGGCGGCCACCTGGGCCTGCGCCTCGTGGAGACGCTCCTCGATGACCCTGGCCTGCCGGGGAGACTCGGCCAGCTTCCGGCGCAACGCGGTGATCTCCTCTTGCAGGAAGGAGACCTGTGTTGTGAGATCCGCGACCTCCCGTTCGCGCTGCGCGGCTCGAGCCTCAGCGTCGTCGCGAGCTGCCACGCCCCGTCACCTCCTTCCCCGTCGAGAACGACTACTCAAGACCCTACCTATCTTGGCGCTGTACGTAACCTGGCCGGGCAGTGTTCGTGTAGTTACGTTGGGTGTTCGGCGTTTGATACCTTATGGACCGATTGTTCGGGTCACCATTAGGAACACACCCATATGTTCCCGTGTCACGTGGCTTTGCCGGGTTGTGGCTGAATCGTCACACTTGCTCGGTCCCCTCTCCATACGCCCCCTTGGCGGGACGCCTGCGCCGCGGCGGGGGCGTGACGCCGTCCGCCATGCGACGGGCCATGACGAGAAATCCCGTGTGGCCGACCATCCGGTGGTCGGGCCGGACGGCGAGGCCCTCGACATGCCAGTCGCGAACCAGGGTCTCCCACGCGTGAGGCTCGGTGAAACTCCCGTGCTCCCGCAGGGTTTCCACCGTTCTGGACATTTGGGTCGTTGTCGCAACATAGCAGCAAATAACTCCCCCAGGGGTAAGGGACTTCGCCGCCGCGTCAACGCACTCCCAAGGAGCGAGCATGTCGAGGACGACGCGGTCCACGTCCGCCTCGTCCAGCGCGTCGACGAAGTCGCCGACCACCAGGCGCCACTGCCCCACCGGGCCGCCGAAGAACTTCTCCACGTTCTTGGTGGCCACCTCGGCGAAGTCCGCGCGCCGTTCGTAGGAGGTGACCTTCCCCTCCGGGCCGACCGCGCGCAGCAGGAAGCAGGTGAGCGCGCCGGACCCCACACCGGCCTCGACCACCCGGGCGCCGGGGAAGATGTCGGCCATGGCGACGATCTGCGCCGCGTCCTTCGGGTAGACCACGGCGGCGCCGCGCGGCATCGACACCGCGTAGTCGGCGAGCAGGTGCCGGAACGCCAGGTAGGCCGTGCCGCCGGAGGACCGCACCACGGACCCCTCGGGCTGTCCGATCAGGTCGTCGTGCGGGATCGACCCCTTGTGCGTGTGGAAGACGCCGCCCTCTTTCAGCGTCACCGTGTGCCGCTTGTTCTTGGGGTCGGTGAGCTGGACCTGATCTCCGGCCTGAAACGGGCCGTGCCTGCGAAAACCCATGCGGAAAAGGCTAGTGCCGCGACCGACAAGGTTTGCCCGGACGGAGCGGTGTCCAGAGTGGTGCATCGCAAGGCGGAGGAGGAGCCGATGACAGCGTCATCGGCGACGACGACAACGCAGCGAGGTGCCGCTCTGGGCGACGCGACGGGGCAAAGATTGGCGGGAGGGGCACGGGTGCCGCGACCGACGAGGTTTGCCCGGACGGAGCGGTGTCCAGAGTGGTGCATCGCAAGGCGGACGACGGCGGAGCCGGCCGGGAAAACACCTGGCCGGTGCGGTGTCACTGCTGGTAACAATGGGACATGTTGCCCCAAGAGGCGATCCCCGCCGGGCCGGCCGTTCTGCGCCTGCCGGTCGAGGGGGACGCCGACCAGATCGCCCGAGCCTGCGCCGACCCCGAGATCGCGAGGTTCATCCCCTTCGTTCCCTCGCCGTACACGCGGGACGACGCGCTGGCGTGGATCACCAAGACCGCGCCCGCCACCTGGGAGAACGGCGGCGCCGACTTCCTCGTCGCCGACGCCGCCACGGACGAGGTCCTCGGCACCGCCGGGCTCAAGCCGCCGGACCGGTTCGGCGCGACGGAGGTGGGCTACTGGCTCGCGCCGTGGGCCCGCGGGCGCGGCGTCGTCACGGCCGCCGTGCGGGCGCTCGCCGAGCGGGCCTTCGCCCGGGGCGTCCCCCGCATCTCGCTGATCGCCGAGGTGGACAACATCCCGAGCCAGCAGGTCGCATACCGCTGCGGATTCACGCACGAGGGCGTGCTGCGCGCGGCCGGCTCTGCCCGTGGGGACGCCCGCGCCGACCTGGCGGTGTTCGGGCGGCTGAGCACCGACCCCGGCGACCCGATCGCGCCCTTCCTGCCGTTCTTCCCCGGGGGGTTCCCCGGGGGCTCGCTCACCGACGGCGTCGTCCGGCTCACGCCGCTGACCACCGCCGACGCCGCCGACCATTTCGCGCTGGCGTCCGTGCCCGACGTGATGGACTCACACGTCCCGCCCGTACGGCCGGAGTACGCGGGCAGCGAGGTCGTCTGCCGGTACACCGCGCACCGGTGGCTGACCGGCCAGCGTGCGGACATCGCCATCAGGGACGCGGCGACCGGCGAGTTCGCCGGGGACATCCAGCTCACCGGCGTCGTCCCGCCGCTCGGCCAGGCGATGCTCGGCTACAGCCTCCGTCCGGAATTCCGCGGCAGGGGCCTGACGACGCGGGCGGTCAACCTGCTGGTCGAGTGGGCGTTCGCGAACACGCCGCTGGGGCGGATCGTCGCCGGGACCACGCCGGGCAACACGGCCTCGCAGCGTGTGCTCGAACGGGCGGGCTTCACCCGGGAGAACACAGTCAAGGGGCTTCTGCCCGGCCCCGGAGGCACCCGCCTGGACGACGTCCAGTGGGCGAGGACGCGCCCCTGAGCCCCTTCCCCGGACCCCGCGGGGGATCGCTGAACGGACCTCCCGCGCTCGGGCGCCGCCCGGAACCCGGTGCCCGAGCGCGGGCCGTCCGTGGCGCGGCACGCCCGTCCGGGCGTCCCGGCCACGCCGGTGACTGCTGTGTCGTCGGTCGCTCACCGCTCCTCGTTCGCTGCGCGGGCCGCTCGTACCTCGCGGACCACTCCGCTCACTGCGTCGGGTTCGCTCCGCTCCCTCAGTCGGCTCCGTACGCGGCCCTCAGCTTGGCGAAGGCGGCGCCGGTGCCCTGGAGGGCCCGGTCGATCTCCTCGTCGGTGTGCGCGGCCGACAGGAACCAGTTGTGCCAGGGATGGAGGTAGACCCCCTCCTCCAGGCAGGCCCCGGCCCAGGCGATGCCCTTCTCCAGGGTGTCGTCGCCCTCGAACGACAGCCACGGCACCTGCACCGGGCCGGTCTGGCGGACCACGAAGCCGTGCGCCGCCGCCTGGGCGGCGAGCCCCTCGCGCAGCCGGGTCCCGGCCCGGTGCATGAGCGCGACGCCGTCGGTCTCGCGCAGGATCTCGATCGTCGCCTTGGCGGCGGCCATGGCGGTGGCCGAGAACCAGAAGGAGCCGGTCGAGTACAGCGTCTGGGCCGCCCCGCGCAGCGCGTCCGTCCCGGTGAGCGCCGCGATGGGGAAGCCGTTGGCCATCGCCTTGCTCCAGGCCGTCAGGTCGGGCCGCACGCCGAGCGGCTCCCACGAACCGCGCAGGTCCAGCCGCCACCCGGCGCGTACGTCGTCGATGACCAGTGCCGCGCCGATCCGGTCGGCCAGGGCCCGCACGCCCCGGGCGAACTCCGCGTCGGCGTGCTCCTGGTCCTCGAACGAGTCGTGCTTGAACGGCGTGACCAGGATGGCGGCGACGTCGCCGTCCGCCTGGGCCGCGGCGGCCTCGGCACTGGCCAGGTCGTTGTAGGTGAACTCGATCGTGTCCGCCCGCTGGTTGGGGGTGACCCCGGACAGGCCGGGCGTGCACCAGGGGTCGGCGCCGTGGTAGGCGCCGTGGGCGACCAGCGCCTTGGTCCTGCCCGTCGCCGCCCTGGCCACCATCAGGGCCTGGGTGGTGGCGTCGGTGCCGTTCTTGGAGAACATGGCCCAGTCGGCGGAGGGGATGAGGTCCACCAGCAGCTCGGCGAGCTCCACCATGACCGGGCCGGGTCCGTTCAGGCAGTCGCCCTCCGCCTGCTGCGCCGCCGCGGCGGCCTCCACCCGCGGGTTGCGGTGGCCGACGATCATCGGCCCCCAGCTGCACATCAGGTCGACGTACTCACGGCCGTCGGCGTCCCACTGCCGGGCGCCCTCGGCGCGGACGAAGAACTGGGGGTAGCGGTCCCCGTGCAGGGCCGCGTTGAGGTGGCCGTACATGCCACCGGGGATGACCTTCGCGGCACGGGCCCGCAGGGAGGCGTCGAGGGACATGGGCGGCACTCCTGAGATCGGGGGAATCGGGGAGAGGTGGGGCCGGGGATCAGGCGTCCGGGATGGAGCCGTCCAGGCCGGCGTCGGAGCCGAGCCCGCCCGCGACCCGCGCGGCGACGGCGGTGCCGAGGCGGGCGGCGCCGAGGACGTCCCGGCCGCGCAGCAGTCCCGCGGCGAATCCGGCGCAGTACGCGTCGCCGCAGCCCGTGGTGTCGACGACCGGCACGTCCAGGGCGGGCACCCGGGTGACTCCGGCGGCGGTGGCCACGAGGCTGCCGGCGGCCCCCAGGGTGACGATCACGCCCTTCGGGCCCTCGGCGAGCAGCGCGGCCGCGGCCTCCTCCGGCGTCGGCGCCCCGCTGAGCATGAGCGCCTGCTCCTCGTTCGGCAGGAGATAGTCGACGTGGGGCAGGAACGCGCGGACGCCGGGCATCAGGTCGGCCATGTTGGACAGCAGGTCCAGCGTGACGGTCGTGCCGCCCTCGCGGGCCTTGTCGAGCAGCGCGAAGAAGGCGGGGTCGTGCAGGCCCCAGGTGACGTCCATGCCGCCGAGGTGCACCACCTTCCCGCCGGTAAGGCGGTCCGCGTCGAGGTCGGCGGTCGCCAGGCCCAGGTTGGCCCCGGGCACGTGGAAGGAGGGCCGTCCGCCGTCGGGGCGGATGGGCAGGATCGAGGCCGCCGTCTGCTCCCCCGGCCTGCGCACCACGCCGCTCACGTCCACACCGTGCCGCGCCATGATCATCAGGAGGAAGTCGCCCAGCTCGTCGTCGCCGACGGCGCCCATCGAGGCGACCGGCACGCCGATCTTCGCCAGGGCCACGGCCGTGCCCGCGGCCGCACCGGCCGCCGTGATGCGGATCTGCTCCAGCAGGTGGGTGTCCTGACCGGCCGGGATGGACTCGACCGGGCGGGCCAGGACGTCGACGATATGCACGCCGACCGTCACTACCGTCATGAGCGGATAATAGACGGGCGCCCGACTAAAATGTCAACCGAGGTGGTGGACCATGCCGAAGATCGTCAATCACGAGGAGCGCAGGGGCGAGGTCGTCGCGGCGGCCCGCCGGATCATCCTGCGCGATGGCATCGAGGCCGCGACGACCCGGGCCATCGCCAAGGAGGCCGGCTACTCCAACGGGGTGCTCACGCACTACTTCGCCGACAAGGACGAGATCCTGCTGTCGGCCCTGGAGGCGTCCCATCGCCGGATCGTCGACCGGCTGCGGGAGAAGCTGTCGGGCCGCACCGGCCTGGCGGCGCTGCGTGAACTGCTGCTCGACAACGTGCCCCTGGACGACGAGCGGGCCGGGGAGACCGGGCTCGAGGTGGGCTTCTGGGGGCGCAGCCTGACCAGCCCCGCGCTGCTGGAGGTCCAGCGGCGGGAGGCCGCCGAGCTCCGCTATCTGCTGACGAGCCTGCTCAGGTCCGCCGCCGAGGCCGGTGAGATCCGTACGGACGAGGACCTGGAGGACGTCGCGGAACGGCTGCTGGCGCTCGTGGACGGGTTGAGCGTGCACCGGCTGCTGTATCCGGCGCACGTCACCGGCGAGCGGCTGGAACGGATGATCCTGGGCGAGATCGAGCGGCTGCGCCCCTGATCCGGCCGCCGGGAGCCCGGTGGGCCCCGGCGGACTCGGAGGTCGTCAGGCGCCGCGGTGGGGCTCGTACCGCATCGTGCGCGAGACGCCGACACGCACGGTCGTGCCGGGCAGGATCGGCACCGGCTCGTTCGGCGGGATGTCGTAGAAGTTGGGGTCGCCGGGCGGCTGGATCTGGGTGCCGTTCACCGAGCCCAGGTCGAGCAGGTTGACGTCCCAGTTGTCCAGGAAGACCCGCAGGTGGCGGCGCGACACCGAGCCGTCAGGGCTGGTGACCCTGGCCGGCCTGGCCTCGCCCGACTGCACCTCGGGGGCGCGATCGGGGTCGCGGCCCAGCAGGTAGTCGGCCTCCAGCGGCAGCGCCATGCCGTCGTCGAGCAGCAGTACGCCGAGCTGCGGCCGGGGACCCTTGTAGGGCACCACCGCCCGCTGGTCGATGGGGATGCCGCAGACCGCGCAGTAGGGCGCGCGCGGGTCGTTGAAGTGGTCGTTCTTGCAGTCGACGCCGTAGACCATCGGCCGCTGCTCCAGCTCGGGCGCCGCGTCCATCTGGGTCGCCTCGCCCGGCTCCTCGTCGGCGGGTGCGTGCGGCACCGGCTCGAACGGCCCGCTCGGCGGGCCGTCCGGCCCGCCCAGGTCGTGCGGCCCACCCAGGTCGTAGGGAGGGTTCAGATCGTACGGAGGGTTCAGGTCGTGCGGGGCGCCCCGGTCCTCGGCGGGCTCGGGCAGCGGGGGCATCGGCTGCGGCCCCGAGTGGTGCACCGGCCCCGGGTCGGAGAGGGCGGGCGGCAGCGGCGGCAGCGGCTGGGAGATGTGGGACGGCGGCGGAGCGAGCGGCTGGGACGATCCCGGGGACGGCGCCGCCTGCTCGCCCGACGGCCCGCCACCGGGCATCGGACCCGCCGGGAACGGCGACACGGGGGGCGGCGGCACCACGGGCCCGCGTGGGGCGATCGGCTCCGGAGCGCCGATGGGCGGGGGCTGCACGCCCTGCTGCTGACCCTGCTGCTGCGACTGGGGCGGACGCGGAGGCAGCGGCGGGAAGACGAGGTCGCCGTGCCGGGTGAAGTCGCACTCCAGCCCGGCTCCGGTGACCACACCGCCGTCCAGCCTGGAGTACGGGCTCGACGGCCCCGCTCCGGGCAGGCGCAGCTCGATCCGGGACACCGGGCCGTTGACGAGACGGTCGGTCCAGGTCAGCGCGTCGTGCCCGGCGAGGCGGACCTCGCCGTCTGGGCCGCCCGACACGGTCGCGTACGCGGCCCCGCTGACCAGCACGGCCACGCCGCCCCCGGCCGGCCCGGCGACCGCGCAGGCCACCGGCTCCCCGCCGATCGACCTGTCCATGGCGCGCGCGAGGACCTGGGCCACCCGCCGGGCCAGCGCCCGACCGTCCCCGCCCGTCGTGGCGGTCTCGCTCAGCGCGCCCAGCAGGTCGTCGACCGGCTGGTCACCGCCGGTGCCGCACACGAGCAGCAAACCGTTCAGATGGGCGACCACGCCCTCCCCCGGCAGCGGGCGGACCACCCCCACGCCCTGTTCCGTCACAGAAGTTCTCCCTCCGGAAACGCCACCGGATGACCGGCACCATCGCCGGCACGCCATGTGCCGGATCGATCACCCCAGAAAGTAGCAAAAAAGAGTGGCGAACCGGCCTGCCGGAGCCCGCGGTGGGCGGCCGTACGGCGCCTGGCCCCGGTCTCGATCAGCACCCTAGTCCCCGGCGACGCCGCGCTCACACGCCGCTGAACATGCGGTTGACGTCGGCGGTGGCGAGCACCCCGTAGATCTCGCCGCCCCGCTCGACGAGCAGGTACTCAGGCGCCGGGGTCTCCCGCATGGCGTCGAGCAGGGACTCACCCTCCAGATCGGCGCCGAGCACGAGCGAGGGCTCCAGGGAGCGGGACAGGGCGCCGACGTTCACCCACGGCCTGCGCTGCTCAGGAGTGGCGTTGACCGCCGCCTCGTTGACGATGCCCACCGGCCGCCCGTCGTGGTCGACCACCACCATGGCCCCCGCCCCCGACTCCCGCGCCCGGCGCAGGCCCTCCGACAGCGGCACCTCGGCGGTGACCGGGATCGCCCGGCGGGCCAGCACCCGGGCCCGCAACTGCGGCAGCCGGGCCCGTACGCGGGCCACCCGCAGCGACTGGGAGGCCCCGAGCCAGATGAACGACGCCAGCACCACCGTCCAGAGCATGCTCCCGATGCCGGGCTCCTGTCCGGCCATCAGGTTCATCAGGAGCGGCACCACGACCACCGCGACCGCGACGCCGCGGCCGACCCAGGCGGCGGCCATCGTGCCCGTGCCCGCGTCGCGCTTGACCTTCCACACGGCGGCCCGCAGCATCCGGCCTCCGTCGAGCGGCAGGCCGGGCAGCAGGTTGAACAGCCCGACGATCAGGTTGGACAGCCACAGCTGCCACACGAGCACCTGCGCCAGGCCGCCCGACGGCACGACGAACGCCTCCGCCAGGGCCCCGATCCCGGCCAGCCCCAGCGACAGCAGCGGCCCGGCGAAGGCGACGGCGAACTCCCTGCCCGCCGTCTCGGGCTCGCGCTCGATCTCCGAGACGCCGCCGAGCATGTAGAGGGTGATCCGGCGCACCGGCAGGCCGTAGTGCTTGGCCACGACGCAGTGCGCCAGCTCGTGCAGCAGGACCGAGACGTACAGCAGGACCGCGAAGGCCAGCGCGACGGCGTACGCCGCGGCCTCGCTGTAGTCCGGCAGCATGGCGGCGAACTGGGGCTGGAAGCTGATCGTGATGAACGCCGCCACGATGAGCCAGGTGGGTGAGACGTAGACCGGGATGCCGAACGGCCGTCCCATCCGCAGTCCGGTGGACTCCTTGACAGGTGTGCTCATGTGGCCGCCTTCCCCTCCCACGCCCCTTGATGCTACGCGCCGCGGCGTGAGATCAGCCTAAGAGCTCGTCCGCCCGCCGCGAACCGTGTGATCGTCCCGGTGCGTGGGCCGGAACCGCGCCAGCCGGGCCGGCGCGGCGACGAATGCGGATTCATGCGTGCCGTGGGTGAAATTTCGCACATAGTTTCGCGCCGTGTGGGTCATTCCCCGCTCTCCTGGGTAGTCGGGCGGACATGGGCCTGCGCGCGCGCCTGTCCGACAGCATGACCAGCGCCCTGACGACGGCGCTGCTCATGCGCATGGGATGGCTGGCGCATCGGCTCGTCCGGCCCGAGCCCGCCCTCGTCGAGCGGTTCCGCCGACGCCTCGACGAGATCAACAGCGGTGACGGCAGCGGGCGGATCGAGAAGCCGGAGCACCACACGGGAATGGCCCCACTGGCCGAGAGCATCAACGCCACCCTCGACCACGCCGCTCGGTGCTCCCAGTTCGCCTCCGACGTCTCGCACGAGCTCCGCAGCCCCCTCACCGCCCTCCGGGTGAAGCTCGAGGAGGCGCAGCTTCACATTCCGGAGATCGAGCTGGATGAACTGCTCCGCGAGGGCTTGCGGGACATCGACCGGCTGACATCCATCATCGACGACCTCCTCACGTTGTGCCGGCTGCGGGCGGGGATCGCGACCACCCGGCCGCGCCCGGTCGACGTCTCCGAGGTGGTGAAGGAGGATGTCTCCCGGCAGAGCGGACCCGTCCCGGTCCTGCTCCGGCTCCAGCCCGGCGTGTACGTGAACGGCGTGCCGACACAGCTCGGCCGGATCCTGCTCAACCTGCTGAGCAACGCCCAGCGGCATGCCAGGCGATCGATCGTCGTCACCGTGCGGCGTGATCGTGACATCGCCGAGATGGCCGTCGACGACGACGGGGACGGGGTGCCGCTCGCCGATCGGGAGCGGCTCTTCGAGCGGTTCTTCAGGTCGGAGAAGTCGCTCCGAGTCGATCCTCACGGCGCCGGGCTCGGTCTGGCGATCTGCCGGGAGATGGCCTCGGCGCACGGCGGCACCATACACATCGAGGACTCCGCCGCCGGCGGCGCGCGCTTCGTGGTCCGGCTGCCGGCCATCGATCCGGTGCGGCGTGATGTGCCGGTACTCGCCGCCGCGGGGTCGGGCTCCGCCTGAGCCCGCCACGGCGCGCATGGCGAGGGACGGGAGCGTTCTGTCGGCCCGGTGTCCTACAGTTCGGGCATGACCCTCGCCGAAGAGCGCGCCGTCATCGGGGCGCTTTCCCCCTCCCGGGCCGGTGACTTCATGACCTGCCCCCTGCTCTACCGGTTCAGGGTGATCGACCAGCTCCCCGAGCGGCCCTCGGCCGCCGCGGTCAGGGGCACGCTCGTTCACGCCGTGCTGGAACGGCTCTACGACCTGCCCGCGGAAGCGCGGACGGTCGCCGCCGCCCAGGATCTGCTGGAGCCCCAATGGCGGCGGCTGCTCTCCGAGGAACCCGACTACGCGGGGCTCTTCGAGGACGACGCGGAGCGGGACGCCTGGCTGGCGCAGGCCCGCGGCATGGTCGAGCGTTACTTCACGCTGGAGGACCCCCAGCGGCTGGAGCCGGCCGAGCGTGAGATGTACGTCGAGGTCGTCCTCGACAGCGGGCTGCTGCTGCGCGGCTACATCGACAGGCTCGACGTCGCCCCGACCGGCGAGATGCGGGTCGTGGACTACAAGACGGGCACGGCGCCGGGGCGCGAGTGGGAGGCCAAGGCGCTGTTCCAGATGAAGTTCTACGCGCTGGCGCTGTGGCGGCGCGGCGGCCAGGTCCCCCGGATGCTCCAGCTCATGTACCTGGGCAACGGCGAGATCGTCCGTTACGTCCCCGACGAGGCGGACCTGCGGGCGACCGAGCGCAAGGTCGAGGCGCTCTGGGCGGCCATCGAGCGTGCCGTACGCACCCGCGAGTGGCGCGCCCGCCGCTCGCGGCTGTGCGACTGGTGCGACCACCAGGCGCTGTGCCCGGAGTTCGGCGGCACCCCGCCGCCCGTGCCCGACCGCGAGCCCGGACTGTCCGCCCGCGTCAGCAGAAGGTCGGCCAGCGACGAACTGTGACGCCCGCGGGGCTCCACCGTGGGCCTCCACCGTGGCCTCCACCGTGGCCTCCACCGTGGGACTCCTCCGCGGGGAGGAGGCGGGATATCCCTCCCGGGCAGGGTGGACGCGGGCGGCGAACGCCTAGATTTGGTACGTGCGCACCACCCCCGGCAGAACGCGGTCCTGGCTTCGGGCTCGTCCCCTGGTCTCCGACTCGATCCTCGCGGTGGTGCTGACGACCGCGTCCCTGTGGTGGATCGCCTCGGCCGGCTCCGGGGAGGGGGCCGGCTGGCTGCGGTCAGTCCCGCCGCGTCCGGCGGACGCCCTGAACCTGATCCTGGCGGCGGCCTGCACGCTGCCGGTCGCCCTGCGGCGTAGCCGGCCCTTCGTGCTGCTGGTGGCCACCTGCGTCCCTCAGGCGGCGCTCGACGCGCTCCACTACGACCCCGGCCTGAGCGAGTTCGGCGGGCTCGTCCTGCTCTATTCGGTGGCCGCCTGCCGGGGGCTGGCGCTGAGCCTGGCCGCCCTCGTCGTCTCCTTCTCCTCCTACGTCGCCGGCGCCGTCGCCGGGGTCATCACCCCGTCCTGGACCGACCACGTCGTCGTCACGGCCGTCCTGCTGCTGTGCTGGGTGTGCGGCCGGGCGCTGCGGCTGCGCCGCGCCTACCTCGCGGAGCTGGTGCAGCGGGCCGACCGGCTGGAGCGGGCGCGGGAAGCCGACACCAGGGCCGCCCGAGCCGAGGAGCGCTCCCGCATCGCCAGGGAGCTGCACGACGTCGTGGCCCATCACGTCAGCGTGATGACGGTCCAGGCCGCCGCCGCCCGCAAGATGCTCGACACCAAGCCCGACGTGACGCGGGACGCCCTCACCGCCATCGAGGAGATGGGGCGTACGGCGATGGCGGAGATGCGCAGCATCGTCGGCGTGCTGCGCACCGACGGCCCGGCCGAGCGCGGGCCGCAGCCGGGCATGCGCGACCTGCCCGCGCTCGTGGAGCAGATGCGCGAGGCGGGGCTGCGGACCCAGCTGTGGATCGAGGGCGAGCGGCGCGGCCTGCCGCCCGGGGTGGATCTCGCCGCCTACCGGCTCGTGCAGGAGGCGCTGACCAACAGCCTGCGGCACGCCGGACCCGCCGCCCGCGCATGGGTCACCGTACGGCACGAGCCGAACGAGCTGGCCATCCACGTCGAGGACGACGGGCGCGGCGCGGCGGAGGAGTCGGCGCGGATCGGGGGCAAGGGCCACGGCCTCGTCGGCATCCGCGAGCGTGTGGCGCTCTATGGTGGAGTTCTGCGGATCGGGCCCCGCACCGGGGGCGGGTTCGAGGTCCGCGCCCGCTTCCCCCTCAATCACAGCCCCCGCAATCACAGCCCCCTCAAGTAATCCCCTCACGCAGAGCCTCCTCAAGGACAGAGCATGACGATCAGGGTGTCCACCTCCACCCGGCGGCCCGCCGCCCATCCCAGGACGGACGCATCATGACGATCCGGGTGTTGCTGGTCGACGACCAGCCGCTGCTGCGCACCGGGTTCCGGTTCATCCTGGAGGCGGAGCCGGACGTCACCGTCGTGGGCGAGGCGGGCGACGGCGCGGTGGCCATGGAGCAGTCCCGGGCCCTGCTGCCCGACGTGGTGCTCATGGACGTCCGCATGCCCGGCACCGACGGCATCGAGGCGACCCGCCGCATCGTGCGGGAGGCCGCGCCCAGCGCCCACGTGCCGAAGGTGCTCGTGCTGACCACGTTCGACCTGGACGAGTACATCGTGGAGGCGCTGCGCGCGGGCGCGAGCGGGTTCCTCCTCAAGGACGTGCCGCCGGACGAGCTGGTCCAGGCGATCCGCGTGGTGGCGGCCGGCGACGCGATCGTGGCGCCGAGCGTCACCCGGCGGCTGCTGGACAGGTTCGCCACCCGGCTGCCCTCCGCGCACCAGCAGGCCACCCCCGCGCGGCTCGACCGGCTCACCGAGCGCGAGCTGGAGGTGCTGCGCCTGATCGCGAAGGGCATGTCGAACGCCGAGATCGCCGCCCAGCTCGTGGTCAGCGAGACGACCGTGAAGACCCACGTGGGCAACGTGCTGACCAAGCTGGGGCTGCGCGACCGGGTCCAAGCGGTCGTGCTCGCGTACGAGACCGGTCTGATCGTGCCTGGCGCCTTCTCCTGACGATCGATCTACGACCACAGGAGGAGCGAAACGGGCCCGGTCCTCCCCTGGTCGCGGGCGAGAGCCGTACGGGAGGCCGATGCCGGGCGGGGGCGCGCCCCGATACCGTCGTGACAGGGGCGTGGCCGAGGTGGCGGAACACGCCCCGCCGGTACGGCTCCCGCGGACCGTCTGGGGGGAAGGCGGCGGGGGCCGTACCGGCGGGATGGCTCACACGGCGGCCGTCTCCGGCGGGGATGCGGCCGCGCCGCCGGAAGGGGCGTTCTCGGGGAAGTGGCAGGCCACCTGGTGGCCGGGGGCGAGCGTCTCCAGCGGCGGCTCGACCTGCTTGCAGATCTCCTGCGCCTTCCAGCATCGGGTGTGGAACCGGCAGGCGGGCGGCGGGTTGAGCGGGGAGGGCACGTCGCCCTGCAGCCGGATCCGCTCCCGTTCCTTGCGCCGCTTGGGATCCGGGATCGGGACCGCCGACAGCAGCGCGTTGGTGTACGGGTGCATCGGCGTGTCGTACAGGTCCTTGCGGTCGGAGATCTCTACGATCTTGCCGAGGTACATCACCGCGACGCGGTCGCTGATGTGCCGGACCACCGACAGGTCGTGCGCGATCACCACGTAGGTGAGGTCGAGCTCGGTCTGCAGGTCCTCCAGCAGGTTGACGACCTGGGCCTGGATCGACACGTCGAGCGCGGACACCGGCTCGTCCGCGATGATCAGCTTGGGCTTGAGCGCGAGCGTCCTGGCGATGCCGATGCGCTGCCGCTGACCGCCGGAGAACTCGTGCGGGTAGCGGTTGTAGTGCTCGGGGTTGAGACCGACCAGTTCGAGGATCTCCTGGACCGCCTTCTTGGTGCCCTCCTCGGTCTTGATGCCCTGGATCCGGAACGGCGCGCCCACGATGGCGCCGACCGTGTGCCGGGGGTTGAGCGAGCTGTAGGGGTCCTGGAAGATGATCTGCACGTCCCGGCGGAGCGGACGCATCCGGCCCTGGGACATGTGCGTGATGTCGTTGCCCTCGAACAGGATCTTCCCGCCGGTCGGCTCGATCAGCCGCGTGATGAGGCGTCCGGTGGTGGTCTTGCCGCATCCCGACTCGCCGACCAGGCCCAGGGTCTCGCCCTTCTGCACGTCGAAGCTGATGCCGTCGACGGCCCTGACCGCGCCGACCTGCCGCTTGAGCAGGCCCTTCGTGACCGGGAAGTGCTTTTCCAGCCCCTGTACGGACAGCAAGGGCTCCTCGTTCACGAAGCCTCCAGGTTCGGCTTGATCTCGTTCTCCCAGATGGCGCGCCGCCGCTCGCGCGGCAGGTGGCAGCGCACGAGGTGGCCGCCCTCGGTCTCCAGCAGCTCGGGGACCTGCGTCTTGGCCTGCCCGCCCGTACGCTCCTCGAAGGCGCAGCGCGGGTGGAAGGCACAGCCGGACGGCACGTTGATCAGCGAGGGCGGCGAGCCCTTGATCGGCAACAGCCGCTCGGTCGGCTCGCGGTCCAGGCGCGGCATCGAGCCGAGCAGGCCCCAGGTGTAGGGGTGCTCGGGCCGCTCGAAGATGTCCTCGGAGGTGCCGTACTCGATGCACTTGCCGCCGTACATCACGAGGATGTCGTCGGACAGCTCGGCGACGACGCCGAGGTCGTGCGTGATGATGATCAGCGCGGCGTTGAAGTCGCGCTGCAGGTCGCGCATCAGGTCGAGGATCTGCGCCTGCACGGTCACGTCGAGCGCGGTCGTCGGCTCGTCGGCGATCAGCAGTTCGGGGTCGCAGCTCAGCGCCATCGCGATCATGGCGCGCTGCCGCATGCCGCCGGAGAACTCGTGGGGGTAGCTGTCCACGCGGCGATCCGGCTGCGGGATGCCCACCCGGCCGAGCATGTCGATCGCGTGCTTGCGGGCGACCTTCTTGCTGACGTCGTTGTGGATGCGGTAGGCCTCGATGATCTGCTGGCCGACCGTGTAGAACGGGTGCATCGCCGACAGCGGATCCTGGAAGATCATCGCCATCTTCTTGCCGCGCAGCGTCCGGACGTGCTCCTGGCTGGCCCCGACGAGTTCCTCGCCGTCCAGCCAGATCTCGCCGGAGATGCGGGCGCGCCCGCCCTTGTGCAGGCCGAGGATGCCGAGGCTGGTCACGCTCTTGCCGGAGCCGGACTCGCCGACGATGCCGAGCGTCTTGCCCCGCTCCAGCGTGAACGACAGCCCGTCGACGGACTTGACCAGGCCGTCGTCCGTCGGGAAGTGGATGCGCAGGTCCTTCAGTTCCAGGAAGCTCATCCCAGCCTCACCCTCGGGTCCACGACGGCGTACAGGAGGTCGACGATCAGGTTCGCGAAGACCACGAAGAACGCGGCGACGAGCGTCACGCCCATGACCTTGGGCAGGTCCTGGTTGGTGATCGCGTCGATCGCGTACTTGCCCATGCCGGGCAGCGAGTAGGTGCTCTCGGTGAGCACGGCGCCGCCGAGCAGCAGGCCGAGGTCGAGGCCGAAGATCGTGAGGATCGGGGTCAGCGCGCCGCGCAGGCCGTGCTTGACCACGACGGTCCGCTCGTTCAGGCCCTTGGCCCGGGCGGTGCGGATGTAGTCCTCGTTCATCGTCTCCAGCATGCCCGCCCGGGTGAGCCGCGCGTACCCGGCGGCGTACAGGAAGGCCAGCGTGATCCACGGCAGGATCAGGTTGTAGGCCCACATGGCCGGGTTTTCGTCGAACGGCGTGAAGCTGCCGCCCGGAGCGGTGATGCGGAACGGAGTGCCATAGCTGAAGACGACCAGCGAGACGATGCCGGTGAAGAAGATCGGCAGTGACACGCCCGCCAGGGCGACGCTCATCGCGGCCCGGTCGAAGAAGCTGCCGCGTCTCAGCGCGGACAGCACGCCGGTCGCCACACCGGCTAACACCCAGATGGCGGCGGCCCCGATGGCCAGCGAGATCGTCACGGGCAGCCGGTCGAGCAGGTCCGGCCAGACGGGGAGCCGGGTGAGGAACGAGTAGCCGAAGCAGGGCGCCGGGCAGCGCTCCACGCCGGGGCCGTAGTCGTAGTCGGCGCCGACGACGATGCCCTTGGCGAACCGCCCGTACTGCACGACCAGCGGATCGTTGAAGCCAAGCTTCTCGGCCGCGAGCTTGACCTGTTCCGCCGAGGCGGTGCGCCCCACGTAGCGCGCGGCCAGGCTCTCCGAGGTGGCGCCCGCCAGGCGGGGCACCAGGAAGAAGATGGCGAACGTGGCGATACTCACGATGGTGAGCATCACGACCGCCCAGATCAGCCGCCGGATGATGTATGTGACCACAGTCCCCCCGGCTCCGGGGGCCGGTCCGGTGGGACCGGCCCCCTTGCCGCGTTCACGCGTCTATCGGATCTGTCTGGTCTCGGCGGACGCTTACTTGACGCCCATGCCGAGGTAGTCGTACATGCCGTACGCGTCGTTCACGAAGATGTTCGTCGCGTTCTTGCTGCGCACGAGCAGGGTCTTCGTCCACACGTTCGGCAGGATGTAGGCGCCCTCCATGACCTTCTTGTCGATCTGGGTCCAGATCGCGTTGCGGGCGTTGGTGTCGGTCTCCTTCATCGCCTGGTCGATGAGCTTGTCGACCTCGGGGTCGCGGACGCTGACGTTGGAGGAGCCGCCGGTGTCGCGGATGACGCGGCTGTCGACGATCTGCTGCAGGAAGCCGAAGCCGTCGGGCCAGTCGGACTGCCAGCCGTTCTGGGCCAGGCCGATCTTGTTGTCCTTGGCGTAGCCCGGCTTGCCGGCGTAGAGCGCGAAGTAGTCGGCCTGCGGGAACGGCTTGAGCGTGAGCTTGATGCCGACCCGGCCGAGCGACTGCTGCAGCGCCTCGGCGGCCGCCTTCTCCTTCGGCCGCTCCGCGCGGTAGGAGATGTTGGTCTCGAAGCCGTCGGGCTGGCCGCAGGCGGTCAGCGCCTCCTTGGCCTTGGCCAGGTCGCCCTTGTTGTCGGCGCCCGGCGGGTAGAGGTTGAAGTCCTCGTGGCCGGGGATCGCCGGCGGCAGCAGGCTGGTCGCGATCTGACCGCCGGAGAACTCGCCGCCCCAGGCGGTCTGGAGGGAGACCTTGTCCGTGGCGTACTCGACGGCCTTGCGGCAGTCGATGTTGTCGAGCGGCGGGACGTTGCCGTTGATCGAGGTGTACCAGAGGCGGGTGCTGGTCGGGTTGTCGGCGTTCGCCTTCATCGCCGGGTCGGGCAGGACCCGGCCGAGGGCCGCCGACTGCACGCCGATGCCCGCCACGTCGACGTCGAGGTCGCCGGCGATGATCCGGTTGTCGATGTCGTCGGCGTTGACGTTGGTGGAGACCTCGTAGCCGTCCGGCAGCGCCTTGCGGTTGGGGTCGGTCGCCGCGTCCCACTGGTCGTTGCGGACCAGCGTGAAGCCCTTGCCGATCTCGTTCTTCTCGAACTTGTACGGCCCGGTGGAGATGATGTGCTCCTTGTACTTCGCGCCGGTGTCCTTGTCCTTGGGGACCGGGATCGTGGCGGGAAGCTGGGCGAAGTAGTCGAAGTTGCTCAGCGGCTGCTTGAGGTGGAAGACGATCGTGGAGTCGTCGGGCGTCTCGATCGCGCTGTCGGTGTTGACGTCCTTGGACTTGTACGCGCCCTTGTAGTCCTTGGGCCAGTCGAGGAAGTCGTTGAAGTAGGTGTACCCGTCGGGGAACACCTCCTTGTCGAACGACCGCTCCACGGCGTACTTCACGTCCTTGGACGTGACCGGGGTGCCGTCCTCGAACTTGATGCCCTGCTTGAGCTTGTACGTCCAGGTCTTGGCGTCGTCGCTCGGCTTGCCCAGGTCCTCGGCGAGGTCGGGGGCGAGCTGGTTGCCCTCCTTGCCCACGGCGGACTTGAACATCAGCAGCGACCGGCCGTACAGCCGGATGAAGTTCCAGGAGTAGCCGTAGTAGGTGTCGCCCGGGTCGAGGGAGTCCCAGTCACCGCCGTTGGCGAACTTGAGGATGCCGCCCTTCTTGTCCGAGGGGTTGACCACCCCCGTCAGGGCGGCGTTGAACTCGCTCGCGGAGTCGGAGCCGGCCGCGGCACCGCCGGAGGACGACGGCGTGCTGCTACCCGAACCGCCGCCGCAGGCGGCCACGGCGAGGGCGAGCACGGCGCCGGTGGCCGCCACGCCCAGTCTTCTTCTTAGCATTGCAAACCCCTTGGTGATAGGAGCCGGGGGGACTTTACGAGAGCCCGGGGACTTTACGAGAGCGGGACTTTGTGGAGAAGGGAGGACTCAGCGGGCCTTCGGGTCGAGAGCGTCCCGCAGGCCGTCGCCGAACAGGTTGAACGCCAGGACCGTGATGAAGATCGCCATGCCGGGGAAGAACATGAAGTGCGGGATCGTGTAGAACCGCACCGCGTCCGACAGCATGCCGCCCCAGGTGGGGGTGGGCGGACGCACGCCGACGCCGAGGAACGACAGCGCCGCCTCGAACAAGACGTTCGTGGGGATCAGCAGCGTCGCGTAGACGAGGATCGGCGCCACCAGGTTCGGCAGCAGCTCACGGAAGATGATGTACGGCCCGCGCGCCCCGAGGCTGCGCGCCGCGTCCACGAACTCCCGCTCGCGCAGCGACAGCGTCTGCCCCCGGATGATCCGCCCGATGTACGGCCAGTTGAAGAAGCCGATGATGAACACCAGCAGCGAGACGCGCAGCGTGTCGCCGGTCAGGCCGAACGCGGAGTCGGGGACGATGCCCGCCAACGCGATCGCGAAGACCAGGATCGGGAACGCCAGGAAGACGTCCATGGCCTTGCTGATGATCGAGTCGACCAGGCCGCCGAAGTATCCGGCGGTGACCCCGAGCAGGGTGCCGATGACCACCGAGAGCAGCGTGGCCAGGAAGGCGATGAGCAGCGAGATCCGCGCGCCGTACACGACCCGGCTGAAGATGTCGCGACCGTTCACCGGCTCGATGCCGAACAGATGGTCGGCGCTGATGCCGGTGCCCGTCTTGGGCGCCATCGTGGAGGAGTCGATGAGGTCGGAGTTGAACTGCGTCGGGTCCTGCCCGAACGCCCCGGCGATCACCGGCGCGAAGACGGCGACCAGGATCAGGAAGATGACGATCAGACCGCCGGCGAGGGCCACCTTGTCGCGCTTGAGACGCATCCAGGCGATCTGACCGAGGGACCTGCCCTGGATCGCCTTCGCGTCCGACGTGTCGACGACGGCCTCCGGCGTGGCCTGCGCGTCACCCCCGGTGACGTCCATCGGCGCGGTCATCGATCCTCCTTCGCCCTGCCCGAGCGGACCGCGCCTGCGGTGACGCGCTCGGGGTAGCCCGGGATCGATCCGGCGACGAAGAAGCGGCGGCCGCTCACGACCTTGCCTCGCACGGCCATTTGGTGCAGGCCCCCTGGATCCCAGACGACATTGTCCGAAGGGGCCGCGTGTTGTGCGACCCCCGGAGGCAGAATCTATGGTCTGAGCTGGGCTGACCAGTCCCCAGGGGTGCCCTGTGGCTCAACTGTGATTCACGCGAAACTCATTCGTGTTGATCTTGAATGGTTTGTCTGCGTCCCGTTTCGATTATGTCGTGGAACTGTAACATTGCACTGATCGGTAACTTGGTCCCACGATGTGGGATGTTCAGCTGATCCCCCGGCGCTTGAGAATGTCCTCGATGTCCGAGAAATCGTCCCCAGCGGGCTGTTCCACCTGTCGTGGCGCCGTCTTCCCGGTCTGTGCCGTTTTAGGCGTGGCAGGCCGCTCAGGCGCCGCGGTGGCGCCACCCGGCTCCGGCCGGGTCCGGGACAGCGCACGGCCGCGCAGCGTGCCGGAGACGACGAACAGCAGCGCCGACAGCCCGGCCAGGACCACCCCCGCCCACACCGCCGGCGACAGGACCAGGCCGGTCACGAAGCCCACCGCCGCCGCGCCGATGTTCCAGAGCGTCTGCAGCGCGCCGGTGAGGTAGGCGGCCAGCGGCAGCAGGGACCAGGCGGTGGCCCGCAGGCCGGCGGTCACCCCCCTGCGCCGGAAGGCCAGGTAGCTCAGCCCGATGCCCACCACGGTGAGGCCGCCGCACAGCGGCAGCCAGGCGATGTCGTTGAAAGTCATGGTGGGGCCCCCTTTATCGCGGTGTACCCCCATCCTGGCACTCCGCAGGCGATCATGCGGGGGCCCGCGTCACCGGACGAGCGACCGCAGGAAGTCCACGTCCACGTCGAGCAGCGAGGGCATGACGACCCGCCCGGGCGCCTGGGCGATCGGCAGGACGCTCGGCACCGCGACGACCCGGCAGCCCGCTGCGGTCGCCGAGGCGACGCCGTTCGGCGAGTCCTCCAGCGCGACGCACCGCCCCGGGTCCACCGACAGCAGGTCGGCCGCGGTCAGGTATGGCTCCGGGTGAGGCTTGGTGCGCGTGACGTCGTCGGCCGTCACGACGATCTCGAAGTGCTCCCGGCCGACGGCCTTGAGAACGGCGTCGGCGATGATCCGCAGCGACGAGGTGACCAGCGCCGTGCGCACGCCCTGGTCACCGAGCCCGCGCAGCAGGTCGAGGGCCCCCGGCATGGGCTCGACGCCTCTCGACAGCCGGCTCTCCATGCCGTCGATCAGCCACTCCCCCACCACGGCGGGGTCGACGTCGGCCTGCGTCAGCTCCAGCATGTACGCGACGGTGCGGTCCCAGGAGCCGCCCACGAGCTGCTCCTGGTGCTCCGGGCCCCAGGTTCCGCCGAGGCGGATGACCACCTCGGTCTCGACCTCGAACCACACCCTTTCGGTGTCGACGAGCAACCCGTCCATGTCGAACAGCACGGCGTCCACGTGGCCCCTTCCCCCGGTGAGACCCCCGATCAGGGGGGAGCAACATGGTAAGGGGCGCGCGTGAACAGCCGTGCGGCCGGTCAGACGTTGAAGTACTTCGCCTCGGGGTGATGGACGACCAGGGCGGAGGTGGCCTGCTCGGGATGGAGCTGGAACTCCTCCGACAGCGTCACGCCGATGCGCGCGGGGTCGAGCAGTTCCATCACCTGCACCTGGTCCTCCAGGTTGGGGCAGGCCGGGTAGCCGAAGGAGTAGCGGCAGCCGGTGATGTTCACCTTGAGCATGTCGTCCAGCGACTCGTCGCCGCCGATGCCCAGCTCCGACCGCGCCCGCGCGTGCCAGTATTCGGCCAACGCCTCGGTGAGCTGCACCGACAGGCCATGGAGCTCCAGGTATTCGCGGTAGGCGTCCTTGGCGAACAACTCGGCCGTGGCCTCGCTGATCCGGTTGCCCATCGTGACCACCTGGAAGGCGACGACGTCGGTCTCGCCGGACTCGCGGGAGCGGAAGAAGTCGGCCAGGCACAGGTGCCGGTCGCGCCGCTGCCGCGGGAAGGTGAAGCGGGTCCGTTCCTTCCCGTCGTCGTCCAGGATGATCAGGCTGTCGCCCTCGCTCACGCAGGGGAAGTAGCCGTAGGCGACCGCCGCCTCCAGCAGGTTCTCCGTCTGCAGCCGCTCCAGCCACATCCGCAGCCGGGGCCTGCCCTCGGTCTCGACCAGTTCCTCGTACGACGGGCCCTCGCCGCCCCGGGCGGCCTTGAGGCCCCACTGGCCCATGAACGTCGCCCGCTCGTCGAGGAAGGCGGCGTAGTCGGCCAACGGGATGCCCTTCACGACCCGGTCGCCGAGGAACGGCGGGGTGGGCACCGGGTTGTCGGCCGCGACGTCGGAGCGGGCCGGCAGGTCCTCCTCCGCGGTCCGCTTCAGCGCGGCGCCGGTCTTCACCCGCCGCGCGCGCAGCGGCGGCAGCGTCGCGCCGTCCTCACCGCGCTTGACCGCCATGAAGGCGTCCATGAGGCGCAGGCCCTCGAACGCGTCACGCGCGTAACGGACCTCGCCCCGGTAGACGTCGGCCAGGTCCTGCTCGACGTACGCCCTGGTCAGGGCGGCGCCGCCGAGCAGCACGGGGTATCTGTCCGCGATGCCCCGGGAGTTCATCTCCTCGAGGTTCTCCTTCATGACCACCGTGGACTTGACCAGGAGCCCGGACATGCCGACCACGTCGGCGCGGTGCTCCTCGGCGGCCTCCAGGATCGCCGACACCGGCTGCTTGATGCCGAGGTTCACCACGTCGTAGCCGTTGTTGGACAGGATGATGTCCACGAGGTTCTTGCCGATGTCGTGGACGTCGCCCTTGACCGTGGCCAGCACGATGCGGCCCTTGCTGCTGCCCTCGACCTTCTCCATGTGCGGTTCGAGGTAGGCCACGGCGTTCTTCATCACTTCGGCCGACTGCAGCACGAAGGGAAGCTGCATCTCGCCGGAGCCGAACAGCTCGCCGACGACCTTCATGCCGTCGAGCAGCACGTCGTTGATGATCTCCAGGGCAGGCCGCTGGGCCAGGGCCTCGTCGAGGTCGGCCTCCAGGCCCTTGCGCTCGCCGTCGATGATGCGCCGCTTGAGCCGCTCCCACAGCGGCAGCCCGAGCAGCTCGGCCGCCTTGCCGGCCTTCATGGACGCCGCGTCCACGCCCTCGAACAGCTCCATGAACCGCTGCAGCGGGTCGTAGCCCTCGCGCCTGCGGTCGTACACGAGGTCGAGCGCGACCTGGCGCTGCTCGTCCGGGATGCGCGCCATCGGCAGGATCTTCGAGGCGTGCACGATGGCCGAGTCGAGCCCGGCGTTGACGCACTCGTTGAGGAACACCGAGTTCAGCACCATGCGGGCGGCCGGGTTGAGGCCGAACGACACGTTGGACAGGCCCAGCGTGGTCTGCACGCCCGGGTAGCGGCGCTTGAGCTCGCGGATCGCGTCGATCGTCTCGAGCCCGTCGCGCCGGGTCTCCTCCTGGCCGGTGGCGATCGGGAATGTCAGGCAGTCGACGATGATGTCCTCGACCCGCATGCCCCAGTTCCGCACCAGGTCGTCGACGAGCCGGGTGGCGATCCGCACCTTCCACTCGGCGGTGCGGGCCTGGCCCTCCTCGTCGATGGTCAGCGCGACCACGGCCGCGCCGTGCTCCTTCACCAGGCGCATGATCTTCTGGTAGCGCGAGTCCGGGCCGTCGCCGTCCTCGTAGTTGACCGAGTTGACCACGGCCCGGCCGCCGAGCATCTCCAGCCCCGCCTCGATGACGGCGGGCTCGGTCGAGTCGATCACGATCGGGAGCGTCGAGGCGGTGGCGAAGCGGAACGCCAGCTCCTTCATGTCCGTCACGCCGTCGCGGCCGACGTAGTCGACGCACAGGTCGAGCAGGTGCGCGCCGTCGCGGGCCTGCGCCCTGGCGATCTCCACGCACTCCTCGTAGTCGCCGGCCAGCATCGCCTCGCGGAACGCCTTGGAGCCGTTGGCGTTGGTCCGCTCGCCGATGGCGAGGTAGGAGGTGTCCTGCCGGAACGGCACGTGCTGGTAGAGCGACGCCGCCCCCGCCTCCGGGCGGGGCCGCCGCTCGCCGCGGGCGTGCCCGCCCACCCGCTCGACCACCTGGCGCAGGTGCTCGGGCGTGGTGCCGCAGCAGCCGCCCACCAGCGCGAGCCCGTAGTCGCGGGTGAACGCCTCGTGCGCGTCCGCCAACTCCCCCGGGCTCAGCGGGTAGTACGCGCCGTCGGCGGTGAGCTGCGGCAGACCGGCGTTCGGCATGCAGGAGATCGGGATCCGCGAGTGCCTGGCCAGGTAGCGCAGGTGCTCGCTCATCTCGCTGGGGCCGGTGGCGCAGTTGAGGCCGATCAGGTCGACGCCGAGCGGCTCGATCGCGGTCAGCGCGGCGCCGATCTCGGAGCCGAGCAGCATCGCGCCGTTGGTCTCGATGGTGACCTGCGTGATGATCACCACGTCCCGCCCGGAGGCCTCGACCGCCCGCTTGGCGCCGACGACCGCCGCCCGCACCTGCAGCAGGTCCTGGCAGGTCTCGACGATCAGGGCGTCCGCCCCGCCGGCGATCAGGCCGGCGGCGTTGTCCCGGTAGGCGTCGCGCAGCGTCTCGTACGGCAGGTGGCCGAGCGTGGGGAGCTTCGTGCCGGGGCCCATCGAGCCGAGGACGAACCGGGGCCGGTCCGGCGTCGACCAGTGGTCGGCGCGCTCCCTGGCCAGGCGCGCGCCGGCCTTGGAGAGCTCGAAGATGCGGTCCTCGATGCCGTACTCGCCCAGGGCGGCGCGGTTGGCGTTGAAGGTGTTGGTCTCGACGCAGTCGACGCCCACCTCCAGGTACGCGTCGTGTACGGCCTGCACGATGTCGGGGCGGCTCACGTTGAGCACGTCGTTGCAGCCCTCGTGGCCCTGGAAGTCGTCAAGAGTGGGGTCGTAGGACTGCAGCATCGTCCCCATGGCTCCGTCGGCGATCAGGACTCGCTCGGACAGCACTTCTCGGAACGACGGTCTGCTGGTCATGGAGGCAAGCCTATCGGCCCCGCCGAATGGAATATCGTCCGCGCGCGCGTAACGGGAATACCGGTCGCGTGAGAGGCGGAGGGCCCGCGGCCTCCGGCACGGCGCCGCAGGTCAGCGCCGCGCGACGGGCCGGTGCCCGGCGAAGGTGACGTACGGGGCCCCTCACCGAATAGTCTTGGACTGAGCCATACTGCACAAGGCCAGTGAGGAGGCGGCGCGTGATCGAGTTCGAAGGGCTCCCCGAGCTCGTCGACCCGGTGCTGATCGCCGCGTTCGAGGGATGGAACGATGCCGGCGAGGCGTCCAGCGGCGTGCTCGCGCACCTCGAGTCCGAGTGGAAGGCCACCCCGCTCGTCGAGCTGGACCCGGAGGACTACTACGACTTCCAGGTGACGCGGCCGGTGGTCGAGCTCGGCGACGGTGTGACCCGCTCCGTCGTCTGGCCGACGACCCGGCTGCTGCTGGCCCGCCCGCCGGGCGCCAAGCGCGACGTGGTGCTGCTGCGCGGCATCGAGCCCAACATGCGGTGGCGGTCGTTCTGCGCCGAGATCGTCGGGCTCTGCCACGATCTCGGCATCGAGCTGGCCATCCTGCTCGGCGCGCTGCTCAACGACTCGCCGCACACGCGTCCTGTGCCGATCACCGGCTCGGTCAGCGACCTCGGCATGGCCCGCGCGCTCAACCTGGAGCTGACCAAGTACGAGGGCCCGACGGGGATCGTGGGTGTGCTGCAGCACACCCTGGGCACCGCCGGGCTGCGGACGGTGTCCCTGTGGGCGTCGGTCCCGCACTACGTCGCCCAGCCGCCCAACCCCAAGGCCACCCTGGCGTTGCTGCGCCGCATCGAGGACATGCTCGACATCCCGATGCCGTACGGCGACCTGGCCGAGGAGGCGCGGGCCTGGGAGCACGGCGTGGACGAGCTGGCGGCCCAGGACAGCGAGGTGGCGGAGTACGTGCGGGAGCTCGAGGAGCGCAAGGACGCGGCCGAGCTGCCCGAGGCCAGCGGCGACGCCATCGCGGCGGAGTTCGAGCGCTACCTGCGCCGCCGCGACCGCGGCACCGACCGCTGACCCGGCTGAGCGGCGTCCGGGCTCGTATCGAAACCGGTCGGCGCCGTTCGCCGATCGCCGGCCGGGTCATAGGACTGCAAGGTTGTTGCGGCTGGTCAGCGTGTCAGGGTGTTCCTCACCCAACTGAACCACTCCGACTTTCGTGGAGGCCCTGAAGCCAGCATCATCTGCTGGCGGAAGGAACAATCACGACACGATGCCGGCCCCGAGGAAGTACCCCCAAGAGCTTCGTGAGCGCGCGGTCCGGATGGTGTTCGAGGTCCGCCGGCAGACCGGCGGCGGCCCCGGCGCGATCTAAACTAGCCCTTCGAGTCAGGCTTCCAGTCCTGGACGAGGAGCCCGAGCAGCACCTGGTCCAGGAACTCGCCCATCACCCAGGCCGAGGAGCGCAGCACGCCCTCGCGGACGAAGCCGTTACGCTGGGCGGAGCGCAGCATCGCGGCGTTGTCCGAAAGCGTCTCGATCTGCAGTCGCTGCAGGCCGCGCACGACGAAACCGTAGTGGCACAGCACCGCGACCACATCGGTGCCGTAGCCCTTGCCGCGGGAGGACGGCAGCAGCCCCAGCCCGATGTGCGCGGACCGGTTGTGGTTGTCGATGCCCCACAACGTCGCGGTGCCGACCAGCGTGCCGCCGTCCAGCTCCACCACGGAGAACGGGACGCGCCCCTCCTCCTTGTCGTCCACCACGAGCCGCGGGTCCTTCGAGCCCGGCGTGATCGGCCGCCACGGCCGGCCTTCGGCCCGCGAGCCGTTGACCACGTCGTCGTAAAGCTCGGCCAGCAGGATCGGGATATCTTCCTCGTATCGGGCCCTGAGCCCGACCTTGTCGCCCCTCAGCATGGCGAACTTCCTATCGGACCGGGCTGGCCTGCGACAAATCAATAAGAACTCCTATCTGCTGGCGGCACTTCCAACGCTCATTGCGTTAGGGCCTCTTAGCCGCTCGGCCAGACGATCTTCTTCCAGGTCTTCTGATCCTCGATGTGATTCAGCATGTAGTGGGCGAGATCGGCGCGGGAGATGCTTTTCTGGTCTGGCAGATGGTGGCCCGCGGCGGCCCTGTAGCGCCCGGTGGGCGGCCGGTCGGTGAGCATCGGTGGGCGGATGATCGTCCAGTCGAGTGGGCTGGCTGTGACGATGCCTTCCATCAGGGCCATGCGCATCGCGCCGATGATGTTGGCCGTGCCTTGGGAGTAGATAACGGTGGGATGCCGACGATCACGGCTGCCCAGACAGGACAGGACGGCGTCGTGACCACCGGTCACGGCGTCCCACGTCCGGGCTTGCAGCACATCCCCGGGGACGATGACTGACCGGTCACGATGGTGTGCCGGGATCTTGTCCGGGTTGCGGGCGACAACGGTGACGTCGTGGCCGGCGTCGAGAGCCTGGGCCAGGAGTTGGGCACCGGTGCCGCCGGTGGCACCGAAGATGAGCAGCTTCATGGCGCATCGGCGAGGGCGTCCACCAGAGCGGCGGCAAGCGCCCGCTGACCGGTGAGGGAAAGGTGCAGCCCGTCTTCAACATGGAACGGCTCTGCCGTCTGCCCGGCGATGACGGGCCGCGTGTCGACCGTGCTGTCCGGCAGCCGGGTCACGATGTGGCCGACGGCGTCGATGTCGCGATTGGCCCACGTGATCCCCAGGTGCTGGAACGGCGGGTAGGCCGCGACCCGGGCCTCGTCCACCGTGGGAGGCGTCAGCCACACCCAGCGTGCCGTCGTGCGCTGCGCCGTGAGCTCGCGTAGCGCGCACAGGTTGCGTTCGGTCTCGGCGAGGCTGACCAGAGTGGGCCCGTCGGCCGGCTCTTCAGCAGGTCGGAAACGCTGGACGTCGTTGGCGCCCAGCATGCACAGCACCCAATCGGGGCGTTGCAGGCAGAGGCCGGGCAGCGCGGCCAGGGCCTGGGTGGTCGTCTGCCCGGAGATCGCCATGTTGATGAGGGTGATGGCGTCGGCCGGGCGCCGCAGGTCGAGGAGGTGACGCAAGATTTCGAACCAGGACAGCAGGTCGCCGGTCGTGCTCTCGCCGATGGCTATGACGCGCTGGCCCGGCTTGAAGGGAAGCCGGTCCACCTTCGCCGCGAATTCGGGATCGGCGAGCAGGTCCGTCGCGGCGTCGCGCGCCTGCGCGCCGTACGCTTGGCGCGTCTGGCGGTAGACGTCGACTTCGAGTCCGAACAGGTTGGCGATACGGTCGTCGCCGAGCCTGCCGAGGTAGCCCAGGACCTTCTGCGGGTGCTGGAAACGGATGAGTCGTTCGGAGTTCATGCGGTTGGCTCTTCTTTCCGCTCTTCTGGTGCTTTCGCTCGGTTGCGGCTGGAACCGGTCTGTCGAGTACGGGTGCGGGGCAGCAGGAAGCCCGCGGCGATGAGCCAGGCCAGGGCCGTGAAACGGGCCACGGGCAGCAGGAAGGCCGCCTCGGTGACGAGCAAGGTCAGGGTGGAGATCTCCGCGACGGCGGCGATCACCAGACCGGCGAGCGCGAGCGGCCGGGGCAGCAGCCCTGCCAGCAGCCCCGGTACGGCGACGCCCGCCACCAGCAGCCCGAGAAACACCACGTGTGCGATGCCTCCGGTGGCGAACGCGAGATCGTGCAGCACGCGGACCAAAGCGGGTTCGGTGAGCGCCGCCGGCCGGGACAGTGCCCATTGCAACAGCGCGGACAGGGCGAGCAGGCCGGCGGCCAGCAGGCCCCCGGCCAGGGCGATCGTGGCGCCCGGGGCACGGATCCCCAGGTCGCGAAGCCGAACGGACATGGTGGCGGCGTAGATCGCCATCGGCACGGAGGCAGCGAAGTGCAGCAACGCGCTCACCTGTACGGCGTTGTGGTGCTCGGGGAAGAACGCGAGGATCTCCTGCGGGGAGCCGAACGGAGACGGGAAGACGACACCGCCCGCCAGCGCCGTGCTGGCGGCGATTCCCCCGGCGAACAAAACCGTGAACACCGCGGCGAGAATGCCCGGCGGCGGCCCGCCCTGCCTCTGGGGTCGGGTGCGCTGCGCGCTCATCACGCGCTCACCCGCCCGCCGGTCAGGTCGAGCGTCGCCCCGCTCACCCAGGACGACGCTTCGGAGGCGAGATACAGCACGGCCTGGGCGACGTCGCCGGGCTGGCCGATGCGGCCCAGCGGGTAGGCGGCGGCCAACTCGTCCCGTTGCTCCGCGGACATGAAGCGCCGCATGCGATCGTTGAGCACCGCCGAGGGGGCGAGGCAGTTGACCCGGATGCCATGCCGGCCGACCTCGCCGGCCAGGTGTCGGGTGAGCATTACCACGCCGGCCTTCGCGGCCGCGTACGCCGCGTTCGAGCCGCCCGGCCGGCGTCCCGCGGTGGACGACATGGTGATGATCGACCCCGCGCCCTTGCTGATCATGCCGGGCAGGAACGCGGCCGCCGTCAGGTAGACCGAGGTCAGGTCGGATGCGATGATCGCACGCCACCGATCGGCACCCAGTTCGATCGTCGGCGTGGGGGCGCCCTGGCCTCCGGCGAACGCCGCGAGGATGTCCACCGCCCCCAGCTCGCGCTCGACGATGTCATGCATCCGCCGTACGGCCGCCTCGTCGGTGACGTCGCCCGGCGCCGCCACCGCCGTGCCCCCGGCTGCCGCGATGCCGCCGACCACGGCGTCGATCGCCGCCTGGTTCCGGCCGTTCACCGCAACCTTGACCCCGTTCTCCGCCAGGGTGGCGCAGGTCTGTGCCCCGATTCCCCTGGAGCCGCCTGTGACCAGCGCGACCTTGCCCGCCAGGTCCGGATAACACGGCCGTGCTCCGCCGAGCTCTGCGACCATCTCCACTCCTTTCTCGCCTGTGAATCATTCATAATACAGAACTATTCAGTCAGTACTAGTATCACCCCATGAGCACACCGCCACCGGCCGGCACCACCGGGGAACCGGCCGCGCGATCCGCGCCAAAGAGAACAGCGTTCCTGCTTGCGCAGGTGGGTGCGCACGCCGCGGCACGGTTCGCCGAGCGGATCAGCGAGCTGGAGGTGGTGCCCGCCGACGTCGGCCTCCTGCGCATGATCGCCACTCGCCCCGGACGCAGTCAGCAGTCCCTGGCCGAAGAACTGGGCGTCGTGCCGAGCCGGGTGGTGGCGCTGATCGACAACCTGGAGCGCAAAGGGCTCGTCGAACGACGGCGAAACCCGCAGGACCGCCGCAACTACGCCCTGCACCTCACGGAGCAAGGCACCCACGTCATGACACAGATGCGCCGGCTCGGCAAAGCACATGAGGACGACATCTGCGCCGCCCTGGACCACGCCCAGCGCGCCCAGCTGACCGAGCTACTGGAAGCCATCGCCGCCCAGCAGAAGCTCACACCCGGCGTCCACCCTGGCTACCGGTAACGGCGCCCTGGCCCCCTTGCCGCAAGGAGGCTGGTACGCCGCGCCGCTCGACGCGCTGGAGTCGCGAACTCGCCACTGCGTCAGGCGCGGCTGCCATGCAATGGGAAGCTGGAGGACGTGGCGAGGAGATCGACCCGGACTCCGCGGGACCTGTTCGTCTTCCCGGACGATCAGTCACCGGCGTAGGCCGGGCTGGGCCTGCTGACCGGGTTCGAGGAACTGCGGCAGGTGACGCCGGCGACGGTGCCCGGTGCACGCGAGTACCCGGTGGTGACCGGATCGCGCTCGCGTGATGCGGAGCATCTGGAGACGACCGAGGCGATACCGGCCGAGCGGCCGCGCGCTCGGTGAAAAGCCTTCCGCCCGCGTCACGACCGAAAAGGACGAAGCCGAACCCCGCCCAGCGCCGCCGTCCCCGCTGAACTCCACCCCACGCGCTGGAGCACGGTCAGGAGGACTTCCGCACCAGCAGCACCTGATCATCGTCAGCATCGGGTTCGACTCGGTAACCGGCCTTGCGCAGGTCGTCGGAGTACTGGGCGAACTCCTGCGCGGACACCTCGGCGGCGTCGGTGCAAGCGACCTGGAATGGCCTTCCGTCGCCACCACCCTCGACGACGAACCCGCCCTGGCGCTCGCTGAACTCCCGACGCCCCGCCTTGCGCAGCACCGTCCGGATGACCTGAGCGTCATCGCGTACGCCGTCCCCGCCCGCCAGTCGGCCGTGAAGATATCCACGCTGTCACCCCCGATCCGGACAGGGTGTAGCCGGTCAGGTCGGTCACCGGGGCCGAGGACCGCGTCCAGTCACCGGAGGGCGGCGCCACCACCCGCCAGTCGCCGGCCCGCCACACCAACTGCAGCCGTGTGGAGACCCGCACGGTGACGCCGCCGCGGCCGGGACCGGCCGCGGCCACGTCGACGATCGCCAGACCGGAAGCGTAGGCCTGCCAGCGGAACGCCTCCTCCACCACGTAGGCCCGGCCGATCGGCCCGCAGCAGCGCCTGGCGGTCCGAACCGGTGAACTGCTCGGCGATGGTCGGCTCGAACACCAGCGATCGCGTCCGCAGCCGCGACGCGGGATCGGTGTGGGCGAGGAACAGTCGCTCGGGCGTCGCCTGCCAATGATTGGAAGGACCGTAGGCCGGAGATCACCCCTCGGTCAACCTCGCGTTGAAAGCGCTGCTCATGCCGTTCGTCAGTCAGGCCGGCCACCAGCTGAGGTAGCGTTCTCCGGTGTCCGGGAAGATCGTCACGATCGTCTGCCCCGACAGGTCCCCGCGGCGGGCGAGCTCGGCGCATCCGTACGCCGCCGCGCCCGAGGAGACCCCGACCAGCAGCCCGGTGGTGGCCGCGACGAACCGGGTCATGGCGGCCGCCTCGTCGTCCGGCACGGTGATCACGTCGTCGATGAGGGTGACGTCGGTGACGGGACTGGTGAAGCCGCCGTTGAGGCCCGGAATCCGATGCGGCCCGGGGGCGCCTCCCGACAGCAGGGGGGAGCCCTCAGGCTCCACCGCGACGACGCGCAGCCGGGGGTTGCGCTCGCGGAGGTAGCGAGCCGTTCCGGTGAGGGTGCCGCCGGTCCCGACCCCGCACACCAGCACGTCGACCTCGCCGCCGGTGGCGGCCCAGATCTCCGGTCCTGTGGTCGTGTAGTGGGCCATGACGTTGGCGGGGTTCTCGTGCTGGCGGGCGTACCACGACCCGGGGACGGCGGCGTGCAGTTCCGTCGCCCGGTCGACGCACCCCTGGAAGCCGAGGACGTGGTCGGTGAACTCGACCCGGGCGCCCAGCATGCGCAGGGTCAGCGTGCGCTCCCGCGACGCGTTGTCCGGCATCACGACGATGCACGGGTATCCCCGGCTGACCGCGAGCGCCGCCAGGGCGATGCCGGTGTTGCCCGAGGTGGACTCGATCACGGTCGCGCCGGGGGTCAGGGCCCCAGACGCCTCGGCCTCCTCGATCATGCGCAGCGCCACCCGGTCCTTGATGCTCGACAGCGGGTTGGCCGCCTCCAGCTTGGCGAGCAGGGTCGCGGCCGGGGGCAGGCCGTCGAGGGCGAGGCGGAGCAGGGGCGTGTTGCCGATGAGATCGTCGATCCTGGTCGCTATCTCCCGGTCGATCAGAGGGATCATGTCTGCTCCTTCGCGGCCACCAGCAGGTACTCGTGCGAGCGGTTGGTCGTCATCGGGTCGTCGTCGCTCACCGGCCGGTCGTAGCAGTGGATCCGCTCGTCGCCGAGGGTCAGATGCCGGCCGAGCACCCGGGCGACGTCCCAGGCCAGCGGCACGAACCTGCCGGCCAGGCGGCGGTTCTGCACGGCCAGCACCGCCCGCGCGCCGGGCCGCATGACCCTCGCCACCGCGGCGAAGGCCTCGTCGAGCGCGCTCAGGTACTCGTCGTAGTCCCGCAGCGCGTAGAACTGACCCTCCACCGAGGAGTCGGTGTCGAGGTTGGTGCCGAAATAGGGCAGGTCCGCCAGGACGAAGTCCACCGACTCCTCCGGCAGCGGCGGGGTGCGGGCGTCGGCGCACAGCATCGTCTGGCCGGGATACTCCTCCAGGCGCTTTCGCGCCTGCTCCGCGCGCTCGGGCGAGACCTCCAGGCCGATACCCTTCCGGGACTCGACCGCGCACGCCACCAGCGTGGTCCCCCAGCCGGCGAACGGGTCGAGCACGACGTCGCCCGGCCGGCTCATCTCGAGGATCAAGGGCCGCAACTGGCTGACCCAGCCGCACTGACCGGCGGCCTCCGGCAGCGCGTACGCGGGGTCCTCTCCCTGCAGCACATGCCAACTCGATCTTCCCATCAGTCCACACCAGCCTTCTGTGTCGTCGTCGCGACGCGACGGTCTTCCGTATCTGTCTCTTCGTGGTCTTCCTGAGTCCGCGCGTGGACGGCCCGGGCGGGCAGCCGGGATTCCAGGCGGAGCATGGTGAGGGCCGAGCCGGCGACGCCTGCCGCGAGCAGCAGCCACATGGAGATCGGCGACAGGCTCAGCAGCGCGGTCAGCACGGCCGGGGCCAGCGTGATCGGGATGGCCCAGGAGAACTGGTAGACCGCCATGTACCTGCCGCGGGTCTCCTCTGGGGCCGCGCTCGACACGAGCGCGGACAGCGGCGCGCCGTGCAGCATCTCCCCCAGGGTGAACAGCGCCGTCGCGGCGAAGACCCCGGCCAGGGCGACCGACCGCACGGGGACCCCGGCCAGCAGGGCGAACGCCGCGAACGACGCCGCGAACGTGGCGGCGCCCGCCGCGACGGTGCGGGTGCGCCGATACCGGATGAGCCGCCGCGTCACCGGGATCTGCAGCAGCGCGATGCCGACGGTGTTGACCGCGTACAGCACGCCGACCAGCGACGCGGGGACGTCCAGTTCCTGGGTGACGTAGACGGGCAGCGCCACCGACAGCACCATGTAGCCGAAGGCGGTCGGCACGTTCTGCAGGGTCAGCGCGAGGAACGTCCGGTCGCGCAGGACGAGCCGGTATCCCCCGCTCCGCCGGGCCGTCGCCGCCGCCCGCGGTGCCGTACGGCCCTGCGCGCCGGGCACCGCCCCATCGGGAACAGAGCCGCCCGGAACAGAGCCGCCCGGAACAGGGCCGCCCGGAACAGGGCCACCGGGAACAGGGATCGTGCGGAGGATCAGCGAGGCGCCGGCGAACGCGGCCGCGCTGACCAGGACGATCACCCGATAGGCGGCGTCGCTGCCCAGGCCGAGCGCGACGCCCGCGATGAGGCCGCCCGCGCCGAGGCCGGCGTTGCGCAGGCTGCGCTGCGCGGCGAGGAGTTTGTCGCGGTCCGCGCCCCGCGCGATCGCGGCGACGAACGACTGGATCGACGGCGGGTAGGAGCCGTCGCCGAGCGCCACCAGCGCCACCGCGAGGAACATCGTCAGCGGCGAGTCCACCAGCGGGTAGGCGGCGAACCCCGCGGCGCGCACCAGATAGCCACCCACGACGACGGCCCGCGCGCCGAAGCGGTCGACGAGCACGCCCGCGATCGGATTGGCGATCAGGCTGAACAGCGCCGCCGCGGTCATGATGACGCCGACCCGCTCGATCGGCAGCCCGGTGACGTGGTGGAAGAACAGCAGGGACAGGGGCAGGTACATGCCGCTGCCGGTGGCGTCGACCACCATTCCGGCCATGTAGCGCACCTGCGTCGACGGGCGGGTCACGACGGCACCGCCTCGATCCGCACCTGCTCCTCCAGCCGCGCGCCGAGCGAGCGCAGCCTGCGCTCGCACTCCGCGCGGGTGGGGGCCGACGCGATGGCCACGGTCAGGAAGTCGGCCGAGCCCGCGGCAGGCGGGACCACCTGGCCCGGCCGCGCGTAGAGCCAGAAGTGCTCCACCCAGGGATCCCGCGGGGCGTCGGGCAGCGCGTGGATGAGTCCCGGCCGCTTCATCATCAGCACCTGACCGGCCATCCGCGCGGGTTCCGGCCGCCGCCCGGGACGTACGGCCCGCTCCACGTCGGGCAGCGGCAGGCCGAGCTGGGCCCGGATGGAGCACTCGGCGAGGTTGACCCCGAACAGGGTGTGGAAGACCTCGCGGATCTTCCCGCCGCCCGACCGGCAGGCGATCTCGCACAGCACCAGCCGGTCGTCGGGCGTGTGGAAGATCTCCGCGTGGAAGGCGTGGTCGCGCAGCCGGCCGCCGGGCCGCCGCAGCGCCGCCAGCGTCCGCCCGGTCAGCTCCAGCAGGCGGCCGGTGAGCGGGTCGCCGGGGTCGAGCGCCAGGTCGACCCGGGAGCCGGGGTCGCTGCCGAACGACGCGAGCTCGTACTGGTACTGCGAGGGCCAGGCCAGCACGACCTCGCCGTCCACCACCAGCCCGTCGACGTGGCACATGCGGCCGGGCACGTACGCCTCCAGCAGCAGGTCGTACCGCTGCTCGTCCCGCTGCGAGCCGTACGCCTCGGCGAGGAAGGCCGTCAGCGCGTCCCGGTCGCGCAGGATGCGCAGGCCGATGGAGTTGAAACCGGCCCTGTTCTTGAACACCAGGGGGAAGCCGTGGACGCCGGCGAAGGCCAGCACGTCCGCCGCGGTCCGCGGCACGGTGTGCGGCGCGACCTCCACACCGGCCCGCACCGCGTGCTCCTTCATCAGTGCCTTGTCCCGGAACGGCAGCACGTCGGCGGCCCGTGCGCCGGGCAGACCGAGCTCCTCGCGCAGGGCGGCCACGCGCAGCACGTCGGCCTCGTGCTCCCCGATCAGGTGGGTGGCGCCGTACTCTGCGGCGAGGTGCGCGGCCCGCCCGGCCACCTGGTCGTCGTGGTCGAAGAGCTCCAGGTGCGTGTAGCCGAGGTTCCCCTCGGGGATCCGCTCGCCGAACGGCTCGAACCTGTCGCGGGCGGCGAGGATCACCACCGGGCCCTCGTAGTCGCGCAGCCAGCGGTCGTACGGGAACGGCTCCAGCGGGCTGCGGTGCACGATGACGACACTCATGCCGGCACCTCCGCGAGCGTCCGCGCCTGCGCCGGGGAGTGCGCCTCGGCCACCCGCGCGAGCCAGGTCCGCCCGTCCTCGCCCACGACCCGGATCCGGATGGCGTCGTCGATGACCTCCGCGCCGCGGCGGATGGCCGCGTCCGTGTCAGGGCCGGTCACCGCCACCAGGCCGAGCCGGTCCCAGTTGTCGCGTAAGGCGTGCACGGGGTCGCCGGGCTTGGCGGTGACGCGCACGTCCAGGACGCCGTCCCGCGCCGCGGCGTCGGCGACGCCCTCCACCGACTCGACCCGCCCCGGCTCGCTCACCAGGGAGCGCACGCTGGCCCCGGCGTGCGCCTCCGGCCGGTCCGGCAGTTCGGGGACCAGCCCGAACGGCCAGCCCAGTGCGTATTCGACCAGGTCGATGCCGTACGCCCCGCGTACGAGCTCCGGGATCATGTCGCCGGCGACCCGGTTGTGGCTCTCGATGACCACGGGGCCGTGCGGGCCGAGCCGCAGCTCGGTGTGCGTGACGCCGTCCCTGAGGCCGATCAGGTCGAGGAATCGGCGCACGCTCGCGCGGATCCGCTCCCCCACCGGCTCGTCCAGCCGGGCGGGCACGGCGTGGCCGAGCTCCGCGAACCGGTCGGCGTGCACGAACTTCTCGGTGATCGCCACCACGACGTGGCGGCCCGCGAAGCTGAACGACTCGACGCTGAACTCCGGTCCCTCGACGTACTCCTCCATGAGGAAGTCCCGCAGGAGGTACATGGTCGAGACCCGGTCGGTCCGGGTGCCGCGCAGCCCTTCCACCGTGGCCCAGACCCGCTCGGCGTCCTCCGGCCCCCCGATCCGGAAGACGCCGATGCTCGCGGTCGCGTCGGTCGGCTTGACGATGAACGGGTAGCCGTGGACGGCGCCGAAGACGTCCAGGTCCTCGCGCCGCAGGAGCGGCGCGGCGGCCACCGCGGACGGGTCGAGCTCCGCGCCCGGAACCGACGCGAGGTGGCGGCGCATGACCAGTTTGTCGCGGAACCTCCTGGTGACCTCGTAGCCGGTGCCGCCCAGGCCGAACAGGTCGTTGACCCGTCCCGCGTTCTCCAGCCCGGGCTCGGTGATGGACAGCGCGACGCGGAACCCGGGCTCCTGCCACAGTTCCCTGGCGACGGGCTCGACGGCCGCCCAGTCGGTGTAGTCCAGGACGCGCAGGACGTCGGCGAGTTCCTCCTGCTCGGGGCTGACCTTGGTGGGGTGCTGGAGCAGCAGGACGGTCAGGCCCAGCTCCTTGGCCTTGCGCACGGTTTCGTCGGTGGCGCCGACTATCAGGACCGTGCTGTCAGGATTCATCGATCCATTCCTTTCGTCGGAGGGTCGGGGCAGGCCGGCTCGGGCCGTACGGGACGACGTGCCGCCGCGGGGCGGTGACACGGTCACGGCGGAGGCGAGGGCGCGCGCACCGGCGGGCACGTCGTGGAGGACGAGCGCCCGCGCCCCGATGACGGCGTCGTCTCCCACGCACACCGGGCCGAGAACGGTCGCGCCGACGCCCAGCACCACGCGGGCTCCGATCACCGGGTGCCGCCGTTCCCCGTCCGCGCGCAGGTTGTCGCGCCACCAGCCGACCGCCCCCAGGGTCACCTGGTGGTAGATGGTCACGTCGTCGCCCACGACCGCGGTCTCCCCGATCACCACGGCCGCGCCGTGGTCGACGAAGACCCTGCGCCCGAGCACCGCACCCGGGTGGATCTCCACCCCGGTGACGCATCGCGCGAGGAGCATCAGCAGCCGGGCCGGCAGTCGCCGGCCGCGCCGGTGCAGCCGGTGGGCGACCCGGTGCAGCCACAGCGCCGGAAGCCCCGGGTGCAGCAACGCCTCCTTCCTGTCACGGACGGACGGGTCCCGCTCGACGATCGTCCGCAGGTCCTCGGCCAGAAGACGTAGCAGTCTTTCCGGCCGTTCGATTCTCTGGGGTGACGGAGAACACCTGAAATCGGCATGCGGCATCTTCGCCTCCTCACAATCACCTCGGCGAACAAACCATGAATGAAAGCCCGGATCTATGGAATGGCAGACCGCCACTGGCCTGGAGATCCTCCACGGCCATTTCCGGGAAAGTGAATTACGGACCCTTTTTCCTCGGTTATTGGGTAAGCGTGAGGGTCCAGGAACCACAGGTCAACCCCTACCCGACGGACCTTCGACCGGTAATCGGCGGGCCGACAACCCCGATCGGACAGGCGTCGTACCGAATTCTCCGAGCCCGTGGGGGAATTCCCCGGGTCCGGCGGGGGCACAGAATGCGGACGCGCCGGCCTGCGAACAGACCGGCGCGGTGAAAAAGATTATGAAGGCGAACGTCGACTCGGCGGGCGGCCCTCGGAGACGCCGCCGAAATTGGCACGGCTCAGGCGGTGGCCGACTCTCCGGAGGGAACGGGGACCGCCGCGGGCTCGGTGATCGCGTCCAGCGCCTCACGCAAGGCCGCTCCGGGATCGCGGGGAAGCCCGGCGTGCCGCCAGGCGACGATGGTGTCCGGCCGCACCAGGAGGGCTCCGTCGCCGCCGACCTCGCGCAGCCGTTCCCATCGGCCCTCGGTGTCGTGACACGCCTTCCCCGGACCGGTGCCCACCTCGGCCACGTCCACCAGCCGGGCGAGGGGGTGGTCCAGCCCGGCGAGCGCCGTACGCCAGGCGTCGGCGTGCTCGTCGACCACCAGGGCGAACCTGCCGGGCGCCGCCAGGTCGAGCGTGGACGCCCGCCCGGCGGGGGTCGCCAGCCAGGTGTGCGGAACGTGGTGTCCGGGCGTGGACGTCGGGCGGTAGACGAGCATGTCCTCATGCACGGGGGCGCCCTCGCCCTCCGGGACGAGCGCCCCGGCCTGGTACGCGAACCCGTTCTCCGCGCCGTGGGCGTGGAACTCCTTGTCGAGCAGCCTCATCGCCCCGGCGACCGCCGCCCGCTTCGCGTCGCCCTCCGGGCCGTCCGACCACAGCGTCTCCAGCGCCGCCCAGCCCTCGGCCGGCGGGGTGTCCGGCGACAGCCCGAGGGCGACGTCGACGACGCCGCCGTGGCTCTGGAAGTTGTGCAGCGAGGTCCCGGCGACCGCGAGCGCGACCGGGCGCCGCTCCGTCTCGTAGCTGTCCAGCAGACCGCTCAGGCTCGGGTCGCGCAGCGCCGCGGCGATCTTCCATACGAGGTTGTGCGCGTCCTGGATGCCGGTGTTCAGGCCCAGCGCGCCCCACGGCGGGATCCGGTGCGCGGCGTCGCCGACCAGGAAGCAGCGGCCCTCGCGGAACCGCTCCGCCACCACCGCCTGCAGATACCAGTGGCTGATGGAGTGCATGGAGATCTCGAGGTCGGGCAGGCCGAGCGAACGGGTGATGCGCCCGCGCATCCCCTCCTCGTCGAACCGCTCCGGGTCGTCGGCGTGGAACCCGCAGGCGAACACCCACTCCTCGGACGCGCCCTCGGGAGACCAGGGGCCGAGGTGGTAGAGGTAGCCGCTGCCGATGGACCCGCCGAAGTCGGGGTTGACGAACCAGTTGATCAGGCAGCCGTCGTCGGGCAGGTAGGGACCGAGGTCGGCGCCGAAGTGGGCGCTGACCATGTCGACGAGGTTGGTCGGCCCGATCATCCCGATGCCGAGCAGGTCGGCGACCGTGCGTCCGCCGTCGGCCGCCACCAGGTAGCCCGCCCGCACCCGCCGGGTGGTCCCGTCTGCATGCTCGACCGTCACCGTCACGTCGTCCCGCCCCGCGGTCACCTCGGTGACGCAGGCGCCGAACGCCACGTCGGCCGACGGCGACGACTCGGCGTGGGCGCGCAGGATCGGCTCCAGCCTGATCTGCGGGAGCACCGTGTAGCGCGAAGGGCTGGCCTGGGCGTACTCGTCGGCGTAGACGCCGCCGCCCCAGGCGTCCCGTACGGCGATCCTCCGGCCGTGCAGCGGAGTGGAACCGGCGAAGGAGGTGTACCAGGCGGTTCGGCCGACCGTGCGCGGCGGCGCGGCAGCGGCGTCGATGTCCTTCGCGAGCCCGGCGGATCGCAGGATCTCGATGGTCCGCTGGTTGAGCCCCACCGCCTTGGGATGCACCGACGTGCCGGGGTGCCGCTCGAACACCGCGTGCCGTACGCCGAGCCGGCTCAGCAGGATCGAGGTGGTGAGCCCGACCGGGCCTCCGCCCACGACGACGACGGGATACTGGTCGATTCCGGTCACTCGTACGACCTCCAGTGGTAGCTGGCCGTTCTGATCAGACGGGAAACGACAGGCGGATACGGCGGACAAGCGTCCGCAAGATCACCGAAAACCGGACATCCATGACCTGCCCGTCACCCGTGCCCGCCTATCCTGTCCCCCTCGCCGGGTTGTTGTCCATACAGCGGACACATGTCCGTAAAACGAGGAGCCATCCGAAGTGCTGCTTCACTCACACCCGAAGGCTCAACTCAAGGCGGTCCGATAGTTCCCCGCAGTGACGGACATCCGTCCGTGAATCGGAGGGCTACTCGTGTCCGGTGAACATGTCGATCAGGCTGTGGGGTGCGTCGTCGCCGTACATGAGCTCGTGGAGGTGGGCGGCGTCGGCGGCTTCCGCGGCGCTGCGGGGGAACAAAGCCTGCTCGTATTCGGTGAGCGCGGCCTCGACGTCGTCGGGGTGCGCGGCGATGGCCTTGCCGAGTTCGGCGCCGTCGTACATGGCCAGGTTGGCGCCTTCGCCGGACGGGGGCATGAGGTGGGCGGCGTCGCCGAGCAGGGTCACCCCCGGCACGCGATCCCACCGGTGCCCGGTGGGCAGGGTGTTGAGGGGACGCAGGACCGGCGCGGTGTCGCTGTCGGTGATCAGCGCGGTGAGCTCCGTCGCCCAGCCGTCGAACTCCTGCGCGATCCGCGTGGTGGCCGCGGTCGAATCGGTGAAATCGATGCCGGCGAACCACTCCTGCGGCCTCCGGAGCGCCACGTACGCGTGGAGGGTCCCGCCGCTCTCCCGGTGAGCTTGGATCGCCTTTCCCGGCGCGAGCGCGTACATCGCCCCGCCGCCGACCGCTTTCGCGCCGGCCGGGTGCCGGGTGTCGGCGTCGAACAGGTAGGTCTCGATGAACGACATGCCGACGTACTCGGGTGTGGCGTCGGAGAGCAGCGGCCGCACCCGTGACCACGCGCCGTCCGCGCCGACCAGCAGGCTCGTGACGACGGAGGTGCCGTCGGCGAAGGTCACCTTGTGGCGGCTGTCGCCGAGGGCACGAACGTCGCCGACCTTGTGGCCCCACCGGACGGCGCCGGCCGGGAGTGAGTCGAGCAGCATCCGCCGCAGCTCGCCGCGCATCACCTCGGGGCGCCCACCCGTGCCGTCGTCGGGTTCTTCGAACAGAACGGTCCCGTCCGGAGCGAGGGCCCGTGCCGCCTGGCGGCCCTCCAGGACGAGGCCGCGAAGCTCCTCGATCAGGCCCGCCGCCCGAAGAGCCGGTTGGCCGTTGTGGTCATGGATGTCGAGCATCCCGCCCTGCGCTCGCGCCGCGAGGGAGGATTCCGCCTCGTAGACGGTGGCCGGGATTCCATGGACGTGCAGGACGCGGGCGAGCGTGAGGCCGCCGAGTCCGGCTCCGATGATCGTGACATGAGTGGTCATGGCGCTTCCTTCTGATCGCGCACTGCTGGGTGACACCCGCCGGAGTCACGCCTGGAATGTTGTTCCAGCAAGTGGCAGTGTGGAACGACGTTCCATGCGATGTCAAGCTGGAATGGCGTTCCAGTGTGTCTAGAATCGACGCATGGCAACCAGGACGCGTCGTCCGGAACGACGGCAGGGACCGCTCTCGCGGGAGCGCATCGTCAGCGCCGCCGTCGAGCTCCTCGACACGGTGGGCGAGGGCGGTCTCACGTTCCGCGCACTGGCCGAGCGCCTCGCGACGGGCCCCGGGGCGATCTACTGGCACGTTGAGGGCAAGACCGAACTCCTCGCCGCCGCCACCGACGCCGTCGTCGCCGCCGCTGTGTCCGTCGAGCCCACCGAGTCTCCGGACTCGCCGCAGGACGGGATCCGCGCCGTCGCGCTCGGCCTGTTCGACGCGATCGAAGAACACCCGTGGCTCGCCACGCAGCTCGCGACCCAGCTCTCCCGCAGCCCCTGGGGGACGGTGGCGCCGCGGATCTTCGAAAGCATCGGCCGGCAGGTCCGCGCGCTGGGCGTGCCCGAGGGCAGTTGGTTCACGGCGACCTCGGCGCTGATGCACTACATCCTCGGCGCCGCCGGCCAGAACGCCGCGAACACCGCGAGTACCGGCCCTCTCGGGTCCGGCGTGGACCGCGCCGAGTTCCTCGACGCCGTATCGGCGGCATGGGAAGAGCTCGACCCGGACGACTACCCGTTCACCCGGGCCGTCGCGGAGCAGGTGCGCGGGCACGACGACCGCGAACAGTTCCTCGCCGGGATCGCTCTCATCCTCGCCGGCATCACCGCGATCCACCCGCTCACCACGTAGCCGCCTCGATCGGGCACTCCGCCGAGCCGCCCGCGCACGACGGCCCGGCAGGGCCGGTCAGCCGGCGAAGGCGCCGGGGCCGAAGCGGCCCCAGGCGATGAATGCGGCGAGCGCGAGATAGGCCAGGTTCAGCGCCGCGAACCGGAACTCGCGGCGGCGGCCGTGAGTGATCATCGCTCCGGCCATCAGCAGAATCCAGCAAAGGGCGGTCACCGGCACCAGGACCGGTGCGATGCCGACCGCGGCGGGCAGTATCAGGCCGGCCGCGGCGAGGACCTCGAGGACGCCGAGCGTCTTGACCCTGCCGGCGCTGACGCTTTGAGTCCATGCTCCACCAGGAGTCGCGGACAGTTTCTCCTTGGGCACGAATATCTTGATGGCGCCGCCGGCCAGGGCTACTACGGCCAGCAGTACGGCACCGAGCCACAGTGCGAGGTTCATCGAGTTCTCCGATCGTGATCAGGCGTGCGAACGTCGTGGACGCGCCCAGGGGTGCGGAAGGAGTGGGGAGATCGCTGATCGTTGGGCCGGCGGCAGGAGGGCCGGTGGTCGCCGGCGGCTGCGGGACGATGACGGTTCAGGTGTGGCACCGCTCGGCCCACATCAGCGATGCGAGCGCCTTGCTCGGTCAGGTCCAGGGCGGCCGCTCGCCGCCGGTGGCCATCGTGACCCTTGTGACCGGCGGGTTCAGTCCTTGCCGGTGGCCTTCCGGTCCGCGCGTACCAGGGCGCCGAGGTCGCCGACCCGGTCGAAGTGCCGGAGCTTGTCGGGGTTGACGATGGAGTGGATGGTCTGGATCCGGTCGTCGGCGATGTCCAGTCCCATCACCCCGACCAGTACGTCGCGGGCGTCGAAGACCAGGGCGCCCGGCTGGCCGTTGACCTGGGTGAGGTCGAAGCGCACGCCGCCGGCACGGGCCAGCATGGGCGCCATCGCCGCCAGGACGCGCGCCACGCGTTGACGTCCGTTGACCGGCCGTCCCAGCGCCGGCACATTGCCGCCGCCGTCGCCGTGCATCGCCACGTCCTGCGCCAGCAGCTCTTCCAGCGCGCGCAGGTCGCCGTGTTCGACGGCGGCGAAGAAGCGCCGAGCGAGCTGTTGTCGCTGCTGCCGGGACGCGTGGTAGCGCGGGCGGCGCTGCTGGAGGTGTTTGCGGGCCCGGGCGACCAGGTGCCGCGTGCTGTCCACATCGGTGCCGATGATCTCGGCGACCTCCGGGTACGGATAGTCGAAGACCTCGCGCAGCAGGAACGCGGCCCGCTGCTGCGGCGACAGGCTTTCCAGCAGCACCAGGACGGCCAACGACAGCGAGTCGGCGGTCTCGGCGTGCTCGCCCGGTGAGGGGTCTTCGGCCAGCGGTTCCGGTAGCCACTCACCGACGTACCGCTCCCGCCGCACCCGTGCCGAGCGCAACTGGTCGATGGCCAACCGAGTGACCAAGGTGGCGATGTAGGCCCGCGGCGAGGCGATCGTCTCGCCTCCACGCTGGGTCTGGTGCAGCCGCAGGAACGCTTCCTGCACCACGTCTTCGGCTTCGCTGACGCTGCCGAGCATCTGGTAGGCGATGGCGAAGGCCCGCGGCCGCAGCTCGCCATACAGATCCGATGCGGACACGTCGCGTCAGCTCAATCCGTCGGTGAACCCCGTGCGCCAGCTTGGGTGCTGCGGCGTCCAGCCCAGTTCGCGCTTGGTCTTCTCGCATGAGATCCCGCGGGCCCGCGTCATCATGTCGACCGCGCCCTCGCCTGCCAGCGGGCGGGCGAGCCAGGCGGGCACGCGGCGCGGCGGTTCGGCGCCGAGCGTGCGGGCCAGGTAGGGCAGCCAGACGCGCACCGGTGCCGGGTCGTCATCGGCGACGTGGTAGATCCCGGGCTTGCCTTCTTCGATGGCCGCGACGGTGGCCGCTGCGGCATCGGCGATGTGCACCAGCGACCACACTCCATCGCCGCTGCCGACGATGGGGAACCTCCGCTTGCGGATCTGCTCGGTCATGACCGCGTCCGGCGCGGCGCTGAGGCCGGTTTCGGGGCCATAGAAGGAACCGTAGCGGAGCACGATGCCGTCGGCCCAGGTGATGCCGGTCACCGCGTCCTCCAGGTGGCGCAACGCGGCCACCGCCGCCGCGGCGTCGGCGGGCGGGTTCGGCTCGATCCGGCCGTTCTCGTCGGCGACCGGCCCGCCGGTGCGCTCCATCCACAGGGAGTTGCTCTGCGCCACGAACCTGCCGACGCCGACCGCGCGCGCCGCGGCCAGCAGGTGGTCGGTGCCCTCGGTGCGCAGCCGGTTGGTGGCGGCCGCCATCCGCTTGACCTGCCGCATGCTCGACGGTCCGCTCAGCGCGGTGAGCTGGTGGACGATCACCTCGGGCGCGGCCTTGGCCACCGCGTCGGCCACCGAGTCCGGATCGAGCGCGTCGACGACGACCGGTTCGGCGCCCAGCGCGCGCAGCGGCCCGGTCTTGGCCTGCGAGCGGGTCGTGCCGACCACCTCGTGGCCGCGCACCACCAGCTGGGTGACGAGCCGGCCGCCGATCGCGCCGGACGCCCCGGCGATGAAGATTCTCATGACGTCTCCGTTCGTTGCGCTCAGCAAGTTGCGCTCAGCACTAGAGACGAGGGACCCCGGCTTCCCATGAACGGCAGTGACCCAACTCACACGATGCCAACGGCGCGCACCCTGCATTCGGCGTCGAACCGGCCCCGATCGAGGCCTGCCGCAAGAGGTCCAGGCCGGGCGGGCGGGTCACGTCAAGGGGTGTCTGCGGCCCGGCCGGTCAACAGCGCTGCCGTGGCCGCGTCGGCGGGCAGGAACGCCTCCAGCTTCAGCTCCGCCACGGTCACGTCCAGCGCTGTCGCGAACGTCGTGATCGTGGTCGTCAGCCGGAGCTCACCGCGCGCCGAGCGCAGCCGCACGGGGACGGCGAATCCCACGTGGTCGGGGCCCGGCGCGGCGTACGGCACGTAACCGGACAGCTCTTCGTACAGGTCGTCGTCTCGGGAGATGCGGTCGAGGATGTGCCGCGCCCACTGCGCCAGGTTGACGATCCGCGGCGCCAGGCCGTCCGGGTGCAGGGCGAGGCGCGGCACGTTGACCGGCGGGCGCAGCAGGTGCTCCGCGACGCCCTCGGCGAGCAGGTCGAACGCGTCGTTGGCGAGCACCAGCTCGTGCCGCGCGTCCACGACGATCGCGGGATAGGGCAGGTGCCCGGCCAGAATGTGCCGCAGGGCGGTGCGCACATGGTGCAGGGCGGGGTCGTCCAGCGGAGTCTGCGGGTAGACAGGGGCGTAGCCGGCCGCGAGCAGGAGCTCGTTGCGTTCCCGCAGCGGAAGCTCCATCGACTCACTGAGCCGCACCACCATGGACCGGCCGGGCCGGGAGCGGCCGCTTTCGATGAAGCTGAGGTGGCGTTGCGTCGTGCCCGCGCGCAGTGCGAGGTCGAGCTGGCTGAGACGGCAGCGCTGCCGGGTCGCGCGCAGGGCCTGAGGGAAATCCACTCGTCCCAGTGTGCTGCTTCCGTCCATTCCTTGTAGGGAATTGTTCTCACTCCCGGCGCGGGACACGATCCGTGCCATGAACACCCGACTGGGAATCCTGCTCCCCACCGGCCAGAACCAGTGGAACGACGCCCGCCGGCTGGTCGACTTCGGCGTCCGCGCCGAACGGCTCGGCTACGACTCGGTGTGGGCCAATGACACCCTCCTCGGCCCGCGGATCGAACCGCTGGCGATGCTCGCCGCCCTCTCAACGGCGACCGAGCGCGTCACGCTCGGCACGGCGACGCTGCTGCCGGCCTTCCGCCGTCCGGTCATGGCCGCGCAGGAACTCGCCTCTCTCGACCACCTGTCCGCCGGGCGGTTGGTCGTCACCGTGGGGGCGGGCTTCCCCGGCCGGTCGGAGATCGAATACGCGGTGTCGGAGGTGCCGTGGGAGCGCCGCTTCGCACGGTTGGACGACACGGTGGCCCTGTGGCGGGCGCTGTGGGCGGGCGAGCGGGCCTTCCACGGCAAGGTGCTGCGCTTCGATGAGCTGCCCGCGTCCACCCCCTCCCACCGGCCCGGCGGGCCGCCGATCTGGCTGGGAGGGGCGAGCCCGTCGGCGCTGGAGCGCGCCGGGCGGCTCTACGACGGGTGGCTGCCCTACCCGCCCGATCCCGCCGACTACCGGGCCGGCCTGGCGGAGGTGCGGCGGGCCGCGGCGCCGGCAATGCGTCCCGTGGACGCGGTCACCCCGGCGCTGTTCGTCACCGTGCTGGTCACCGACGACGCACAAGGGGGAGAACGGCAGCTCGACGCCTACTGCCAGGCCACTTATGGCCTGCCGTACGAGACGGCGCGGACGATCCAGGCGATGGTCGCGGGCCCGGCCGAGCATGTGGCCGCCACACTGGCCCGCTACACGGCGGCGGGCGCGCAGCACCTGGTCTGCCGAATCGCGGCGCTCTCCCTCGCCGCTCAGCTCGACCAGTTGGAAGTCCTCGCCCACATCGCCCGCCCGACGCACTGAACCGCCGGCCAGATCAGTCGGAATCTGGGTGAGCCGTCCTGAATTCCCGGCGCAGCCGGGCCGGGTCGACTTCGGTCACGGCCGTCTTCCGGTCCAGCTCCCAGCCCTTCCCGTACGCCGCGGCGAAGGCTTCCTCGCCCAGCGCGGCCCGCCCCCGGCGGGTGAGCTCGCGAACCTGCCGATCGGTGCGGTCGCGCGCGCCGCGCAGCCGGGAGGCGGCGCCGAGCAGGACGGCCGACTCGTGATGCCGCCCGTGCGCCTCGGCGAGCGCGGCCGCGTTCACCGCCACCCGCGACAGGATCGGCAGATCCCGGGTCTCCAGCGCCGCCGCGTACGCCTTCTCCAGCGCCTTCTCCGCGCCGGTCAGGTCACCCGTCTCCAGGCAGAGCGAGGCCCGTACGCCGCCGACCAGCGTTCGCACGTGGTCGGCGGGGAACCCGGTGTCGCCGTGCAGGCCCCGTTCGGCGTCGTCGAGCAGTTCCCGCGCCCGGTCCAGGTCGCCGCGCCGCACCCGGAAGACGGCCTCCCACCCGTCGACCAGGAACAGCATCTCCGGCGAGGCCGCGCGCAGCGCCCGCTCCCGGGCCGAGTCGATCATCGCGATCGCCAGGTCGGTGTCGCCGCGCCGCAGGTGCAGGTCGATCCAGCGCAGGTCGCCGAACACCTCGTCGCCGAGGCTGAGCGAACCGAACTCACCGGCCAGCGACCGGGCCTCGCGCAGGTCGGCCAGCGCGCCGTCGAGGTCGTCGTCGTACTGCCGCAGCTGGGCGCGCATCGGCAGCACGCTGGCCTGGCCCCAGCGGTCGCCGACCTGCCGGAAACAGGCCAGGGCCGCCTCCACGTCGGTGCGCGTCTTGTCGAGCTCGCCCGCGTTCTCGGTGAACTGGGCCCGGAACATGCGCGCCAGCCCGGACAGCCACACGTCGCCACCGTCGGCCAGGTGCTCGATGATCGCGGGCGTGCTCTTCTCCTCCTTGAGGAACGCGAGCGGGAGCGCGGTGAGCGCGCCGTAGGGGCCCGGCAGCTCCGGGTACACAAGCAGCCGGTCGGCCAGCTCGCGCAGCCGCGCCCGGTCGTCCGCGACCTCCTCGGCGGTCGTCCCTGGCCGGGTGCCGACCCGGTTGATCAGGTGGATCGCGTGGGCGCAGTCGCGGTCGGGCGTCGGCTCGCCGCCGGGCACCGCCAGTGCCTCGCCCAGCCAGTAGGCCGCGTCGGTGCGCCGGTCGAACATCTGCCAGTACCAGGTCAGGTTCAGGGCGAGAGCGACCGCGCCGAGGGCGTCGCCGGTGTCGCACCGCCGGCGCAGGGCGGCCAGCGCGTTGTCGTACTCGGCGCTGATGACTCGTATGGCCGCCATCTGGCCGGGTCCGCGCAGCTGCGGGTCGTACCGGGCCATCAGCTCGGCGAAGTACGCGGCGGCCAGGTCGCGGACGGTGCCGAGGTCGCCCGTCTCGGCCAGGCGGTCGGTGCCGTACTCGCGCAGCGTCTCCAGCATGCGGTAGCGGCCCGGGTCGGGCGCGAGCTGCAGCAGCGACCGGTCGACCAGGCCCGCGAGCAGCTCGGCGATCTCGGCAGCCGGCACCGCGGTGCCGGCGCAGACCGCGGCGGCCGAGGCAGGCGTGACACCGCCGGGCAGGATCGAGACGCGTTCGGCGACCGTACGCTCGTGCTCGCTCAGCAGCTCCCAGCTCCAGGCGATGACCGCGCGCAGCGTGCGGTGCCGGGGCAGCGCGGTGCGGCTGCCGGTGGTCAGCAGCCGGAACCGGTCGGACAGCCCGTCGGCCAGCTCGGGCAGCGACAGCGTCCGCAGCCGGGCCGCGGCCAGCTCCAGCGCCAGCGGCATCCCGTCCAGGCCGCGGACCACCCGCCGGACCTCGGGCAGCGTCGTCTCGTCCACGTCGAAGCCCGGGCGCACGGCCGCGGCCCGCTCGGTGAACAGGCGTACCGACGCCGCCCGGCGGGCCTGCTCCACGCCGTCGTCCGGCCCGGGCAGGGCGAGAGGGCCGAGCGGCACCAGCGCCTCGCCGTCGACCGCGAGGGGTTCGCGGCTGGTGGCGAGCACGCGCAGCCCGGAGCAGCGGGACAGCAGTGCCGCGACCAGGTGGGCCACGGCGTCGATCAGGTGCTCGCAGTTGTCGACCAGCAGCAGGCTCTCCCGGCCGCCGAGCTTGTCGGCGAGTACGTCCAGCTCGTCGCCCTCGACCCGCGTCCGGGCCTCGAACATCGCGCCCGCGCGGAGCCCGATCCCGGCGAGCACGGCCGCGCCGACCTTGGCCGGCTCGGTGACCGAGGCGAGGTCGATCATCCAGGCGCCGTCGCGGTACTCGTGGCGGTGGCGGCGGGCGGCCTCGACGGCGAGGCGCGTCTTGCCTGAGCCGCCGGGACCGAGCACGGTGACCAGGCGCCCGGCGGCGAGCAGCGTGTCGATCCGGGCGAGGTCGTCGTCGCGCCCGATGAAGCTGGTCAGCGGCGCGGGCAGGTTGCTCGGCCTGGTCTGCGCGGCGTCGGCGGCCGGGTCGGGCCGCTCCGCGAGCAGCAGGCGCAGGTGGCGCTCGCGCAGCGCGGCGCCCGGGTCGGTGCCGAGGACGTCGGCCAGGGTTTCGCGGACCCGCTCGTACAGGGCCAGGGCCTCGGCCTGGCGACCCTGAGCGGCGAGCGCGTCCATGAGCAGCGCGGCCGCCCGCTCGTCGACGGGGTGCTCGGCGAGCAGGGCGGTCAGGCGGGCCGCGGCCTCGCCGGCACGGCCCAGGGACAGCTCGGCGACGGCGAGGTCGGCGACGGCCTCGACCGAGGCGTGGGCCAGCCGGGTCGCGGCGGCTGGCGCTACCGCGGCGACGACCGCGGGCTCGGCACCGGGACGGTCGCCCCACAGCGCCACGGCCTCGCCGAGCACGGCCGCCGCGGCGATCGGGTCGCCGGCGCGCAGGCGGTCACGACCGGCGGCGGCGAGCCGCTCGAACCGCAGCGCGTCCACGTCGGCCGCGTCCACGTCCAGCCGGTAGCCGCCCGCGACCTGCGCGACGTCGCCGGCCGAGCCGAGGGCCCGGCGCAACCGCGAGACGAGGGCCTGCAGGGCGTGGGCGGGCCCGGTCGGCGGGTCCTCGGCCCAGATCGCGTCGACCAGGACGCCCTGCTCGACCGCGCGCCCGCCGGCGAGCGCCAGCCGTACGACCAGACCCTGCAACCGCGCACCCGGAACGGGCAGGGCGGCGTCACCGCGAGCCGCCTGAAAGGCGCCGAGCAGCGTGACGCGAAGCCGCGCGTCCCCGTCCATCTCCCGATATTCGCGCACGCACCCTCGAGTCCCCAAATCACGGCAGGGCCCGCAGGACGGGAGTGTCAGCGCCGCGTGCGCCCCCGTCAGCGCCGTGTGAGCCCCGTGTGAGCCCCGTGTGAGCGGCCCGCTTCAGTCTTTGCGTGCCTGAAGAGAACAGGACCGCGATCTTCGGAAGGGGAGGTCTCGTGCATGACGTAGTGATCGTGGGAGCCGGCCCGGTTGGTCTGTTCCTTGCCTGCGAGCTCGGCCTCGCGGGCTGCTCTGTCCTGGTGCTCGAGCGGGAGCCGGAGCCCCGCTCGCCGTGGAAGGCGGACCCGCTCGGGATGCGGGGCCTGTCCGCCACGTCGGTCGAGGCGTTCTACCGCCGCGGCATGCTGCACCCGCTGCTGAAGACGTCGGGCGTCGACGACCATCCCGGCGCGGACGAGCCCGCGCCCCCTCGCGGCGCGGGCCACTTCGCCGGCATGATGCTCGATCCGGCCAAGGTCGACTGGGATGGAAGCTCGCGGCGACCGTGCACGGGTACGCGCCGGACGGGCTTCTCGATACCTACACCCGCGAGCGCCATCCGATCGTGGCGTGGGTGCTCGACTGGACGCGCGCCCAGGCGGCGGCCATGAGGCCGGACCCGCATGCGCAGGCGATCCAGGGAGTGATCCGCGACCTGATCGGGACGCGTGACGGAACGACCTACGTGTTCGACAGGACATCGGGATCGTCGATCCGCTACGACCTCGGCAGCGAGCAGTCGCTGGTCGGCCGCAACGCCCCGGACCTTCGTCTTGAGGACGGCACCCGCCTCGGCGACCTGATGCGGGACGGACGAGGCGTCGCGCTCGATTTCAGCGCCGACCGATGCCTGCACGGTTCGGCGATGGGCTGGAAAAGCCGGATGCGGTACGCGGCAGGCCCGGCGAGAAACGACCTCGGATCGGGTGCCGTGCTTGTCCGGCCTGACGGCATAGTCGCCTGGGCAGGTGATCGAGACCCTGATCGTGAAGCGTTCGAGCGGGCCGCCGCCCATTGGTTCGGCAGCCCGGAAATCTGAAGCAGTCACCCCGCTCCCTTGTCGCCGCTGTGGGCGCTGCACGGGCGCGGAACCCTTCCTCCCCTCAACGAGTTCAAGGAGCGCACATGACGATCACCCTCCGGCCGGGAAGCACCGTGATGTTCACCGGCGATTCGATCACCGACTGCCGGCGGTTGGACAGCGAACAGGGTCTCGGGTTCGGCTACCCGCTGCATGTCGCGGGCGAGTGGGGCCTCCGGCACCCGGACCGGCCCGTGACCTGGCTGAACACCGGGATCGCGGGCGACAAGGTGATGGACCTCGAAGCCCGCTGGCAGGCGGACGTGCTCGACGCGCGCCCGGACGTGGTGTCGATCCTCGCCGGCGGCAATGACGTGGCCTGGCACACGTACGACCCGGACGGCTACGTGATCCCCGTGGAGGACTACGCGGCGGGTTACGACCGCCTGCTCGCGCCCCTCGCCGAGGCGGGCACGGAACTGATCCTCATCGAGCCGTTCCTCCTGCCGATTCGCGGCCTTGTCGAGGTCGGCGACGCGCACGTCGGCGAAGAGGAGCGGAAGAAGTGGCGAGCCGACCTGGACCCGAAGATCCAGGTCGTGCGCGAGCTCGCCCGCAAGCACGGCGCGCACCTGCTCGCCGCTGACGGCATGTTCGCCGAGCTCGCCGCGACGACCGGGCCGGAGTACTGGGCCGCGGACGGCGTGCACCCGACGCCGGCCGGTCACGCCGCACTCTCGGCGGCCTGGCTGCGCCTGGTCGCGTGACCGGCCTCGTCGAAGCGGGCCCAGACGAGGGCGGCCAGGTCGTCGTCCACGCCGAGGGGCGCGCTGACCAGGTCGGCGCCGCCCCTCACCAGCCGGTCGTGGAAGAAGCCGGGCGCGAGCAGGTAGGAGGCGACGGCGACGCGCGGGGCGAGGCCGGCCCTGACGCGCTCCAGCGCCTCGGCGAGCGTGGGCGTCCCGGCCGAGGCGAAGGCGGCGGTGACGGGACGCGAGAGCCGTACGGACAGCAGCCGGGCGGCGGCGCGGACGTCGTCGAGCGCGGCGGGGTCGGACGAGCCCGCCGCGCCCAGGATCACGGCGTCGCAGGGCCGCAGACCGGCCGCGGCCAGGCGGCGCGCCAGCACCGAGGTCAGCAGCCGGTGTGGTCCGAGCTGCCCGGCGACGACCGCGTCGGGCCGGGTGCGGGCGACGACGGCCGGCAGGTCGATGTGCGCGTGGTATCCCCCGGCGAGCAGCATGGGGACCACCACGACCGGTCCTGCCACCCGCGACAGCACGTCGGACAGCAGCGGCGCGCTGATCTCCAGGAACCCGAGTTCGACCGGCGCGCCGGGCCGGGCGCGGCGCACCCGGGCCGCCAGGGAGTCCATGACCGACTCCCAGTGGCCGCTGCGCGCCCCGTGCGCCGCCATCACCAGAGTCGGGGTCACCGCTCGTCCCGGCCGCAGGCGAGGCGGTAGCCGCGCTTGACGACGGTCTCGACGATGCCCGAGGGGCCCAGCGCCCGGCGCAGGCGGGTGATGGCCATCTCGACCGCGTGCTCGGCCGAGTCGCGGGAGGGGCCGCCGGGCAGCACGACCCGCAGGTCGGCCCGGTTCACCACGTGCCCGGGACGCTCGGCGAGCCGCTTGAGCACGGCCATCGGGGCGGGCGGCAGCGGCTTGAGCTCGCCGTCGACCACCACGGCGTGGCCGCGGATCTCCAGTTCGTGCCCGCCCGCGACGAGCCTCGTGACGCCGCTTTCCGGCAGGTGGCGGGCGAGGGTCCGGGCGAGCGCGCCGAGGCGGGCCCGGTCGGGCTGGACGACCCGCACGCCGCGCTGGGTCAGCGGCCCGGCCGTGACCGGGCCCACGCAGGCCGCCACGACGCGGGCGTCGAACGCCGCGAGCAGCGCGTCCTCCAGCCCGTCGGCGCGGGCGGCGCCGAGCATGGCCAGCACGGCGGGCGCGCTGGTGAAGGCCACCGCGTCCACCGAGCCGGTGATCGCCTGGCTGATCAGGCGGCGCAGCGGCGAGGTGTCGCGGTAGGGCAGCCACCGGTAGACCGGCACCTCGATCACCTCGGCGCCCGCCTCCCGCAGCGACGCGACGAAGCCGTCGAGCGGCTCGCCGTGCAGTTGCACGGCGATGCGGCGGCCGTGCAGATCCTGCGCGAGCAGGTACTCCTTGACCTCCTCGCACGACTCGGTGGCCGGCGTCCAGAAGTCCACCAGGCCGGCCGCGCGGACGGCCCCGCGCGCCTTCGGGCCGCGGGCGAGCAGCCGCGCGCCGCCCAGGTGCGCGTTCAGGTCGGCGGACAGGCCCCAGCCCTCCGCCGCCGCCATCCACCCGCGGAACCCCACGCCCGTGGTGATGACCACGTCGTCGACGGGCGCCTCCAGGCAGGCCCGGGTCGCGGCGAGCAGCCCGGCGTCCTCCGCGAGCGGCACGATGCGGATCGCGGGCGCCCGCACCACCCGGGCGCCCCGCCGTTCGAGGAGCGCGGCCAGTTCCTCGCTGCGGCGGGTCGCCGTCACCCCGATCGTGAACCCGGCCAGCGCGTCCGGCGCCGTCTCCAGGCTCATCGGGGCCCCGTCCACGAGTGCGGGGTCCACCAGCACGGTCATACCACGCTCACCTCCACGGTTCCGTCGGTGACTCGAATGGGGTAGGTCGGTACGGCGACGCCGGAGTCGTCCGCGCACACGCCCGTCACCAGCGAGAACACCTGCTTGTGCATGGGCGAGGCCACGGTCGGCTCGCCGTTCCTGGTGCCGACGATGCCCCGGGACATCACGTACGCCCCGCTGAACGGGTCGAGGTTGCCCAGGGCGTACAGGGCGCCGTCGAAGGTGCGGAAGACGGCCACCTGCCGGTCGCCTACGAGCACCGCCGCGCCCCGCTCGGGCAGCAGGTCGGTGTAGGAGCAGACCGGGGTCCAGTGGCCGGCAAGGGCCGGGGTCTCGTCGAGGATGGTCATGTGCGGGTCACCTCCAGTGGGATCAGCACCGGCTTTATCTGGTCGCGCTCGGTCTCGAAGGAGATCGAGGGGTCGGGAACGCCGGGGGCGTTGACGAAGCTGACGAAGCGGCGCAGCTTGTCGGGGTCCTCGATGGTGGCCCGCCACTCGTCGACATACGTGGACGCGTGCCGCTCCATCTGCGCGTCGAGTTCGGCGCAGATGCCGAGCGAGTCCTCCATGACCACCTCACGGAGGTAGTCGAGCCCGCCGTCCAGGTTCTCCAGCCACGCGGCGGTGCGCTGGAGCCGGTCGGCGGTGCGGATGTAGAACATCAGGAACCTGTCGATGGTCCTGACCAGGTCGTCGGTGGACAGGTCGGACGCGAGCAGGTCGGCGTGGCGGGGCTTGAAGCCGCCGTTGCCGCCCACGTAGAGGTTCCAGCCCTGCTCGGTCGCGATGATGCCGAAGTCCTTCGACCGGGCCTCGGCGCACTCCCGGGCACAGCCGGAGACGGCCGACTTCAGCTTGTGCGGCGAGCGCAGCCCCCGGTAGCGCAGCTCCAGCGCGATGGCCAGGCCCACCGAGTCCTGCACGCCGTAGCGGCACCAGGTGGATCCGACGCAGGACTTCACCGTCCGCAGCGCCTTGCCGTACGCGTGACCGGACTCGAAGCCGGCGTCGACGAGGCGGCGCCAGATGGCGGGCAGCTGCTCGACCCGGGCCCCGAGCAGGTCGATGCGCTGCGCTCCGGTGATCTTCGTGTAGAGCCCGAATTCGCGGGCCACCTCGCCGATCACGATGAGCTTGTCCGGGGTGATCTCGCCGCCCGGGATGCGCGGGACGACCGAGTAGGTGCCGTTCTTCTGGATGTTGGCCAGGAACTGGTCGTTGGTGTCCTGCAGCGCGGCCTGCTCGCCGTCGAGGATGTGGCCGCGACCGAGGGAGGCGAGGATCGAGGCGACCGCGGGCTTGCAGATGTCGCAGCCGCGGCCGGTCCCGTGCTCGGCGATGAGCTGGGAGAACGTCGTGATCCCCCGGACGTTGACGATGTCGAACAGCTCGGCCCTGCTGTGCGGAAAGTGCTCGCACAGCGCCTTGCCGACGTCGACGCCCGACTTCACCAGGATCTGCTTGAGCATCGGCACGCAGCTTCCGCAGGTGGTGCCGGCCCGGGTGCAGTCCTTGATGCCCTGCACGTCGGTCAGGCCCTTGTCGGTGATGGCCGCGCAGATCCTGCCCTTGGTGACGTTGTTGCAGGAGCAGACCTGCGCGTCGTCGGGCAGGTCGACCGACGCCTTGCCCGCGCCGGCGAACAGCAGGTCGCTCGGCGCGCCGGGCAGCGGCTTGCCGACGAACGGCCGCAGCGCGTTGTACGGCGAGGCGTCGCCGACGCAGATGCCGCCGAGCAGGGTCGTGGCGTCGTCGCTGATGAACAGCCGCTTGTAGACGCCGCCCACGGGGTCCATGTAGGTGACGTCGAGCGCGCCCGACATGGCTCCGAACTGCGCGACCTCCACGCCCAGCAGCTTGAGCTTGGTGGACATGTCGGCGCCGGTGAAGGCCGCGGACCCGTCCAGGATGCGCTCGGCGGCCACCTCCGCCTGCGTGTTGCAGGGCCCGACGAGGCCGTAGACCATGCCCCCGGCCAGGGCGCACTCGCCGATCGCGTAGATGCGCTCGTCGGAGGTGCGCATGCCCTCGTCGACCACGACGCCGCCGCGCTCGCCGACCTCCAGGCCGCAGGCGCGGGCGAGCTCGTCGCGCGGCCGGATGCCGGCGGAGAAGACGACGACCTGCGCGTCGATCGCCTCGCCGTCGGGCTTGACGAGCGACGTGACCCGGCCGCCGGGGCCGGCCTCGATCGAGCGCACGCCCGCACCCGTGTGGATCGTCAGCCCGAGCCCCTCGATGTGCCCGCGCAGCACGGAGCCGCCGCCCTCGTCCACCTGGCGCGGCATGAGCCAGCCGCTCATCTCGATGATGTGCGTGTCCAGGCCGAGCCCGCGCAGGGCGTCGGCCGCCTCCAGGCCGAGCAGGCCGCCGCCGATGACCACACCCGCCCGGGCGTCCCGCGAGGCGTCCCTGATGGCGTCCAGGTCGTCGATCGTCCGGTACACGAAGCAGCCCGGCAGGTCCCGGCCCGGCACCGGCGGCACGAACGGCGCCGACCCGGTGGCCAGCACCAGCACGTCGTACGGCTCGCTGTCGCCGGCGTCGGTGGTGACGGTGCGGTTCGCGCGGTCGATCGCGGTGACGCGGACGCCGGTCCTGAGCGTGACGCGGTCCGGAACCGGATAGGTGAGGTCCTCGACGCTCTTGCCGCTGAGGTAGGAGGTGAGCGCCACCCGGTCGTAGGCCGGGCGGGGCTCCTCCCCGAAAACGGTGACCGTCCCGTCGAAGCCCCGGCCGGCGAGCGTCTCGATCAGGCGGTGTGCCGCCGGGCCGTGTCCTACAACGACGAGTCTCATGCGCTTACGGTCCCTCATGCGCTTACGGTCCCTCATGCGCTTACGCCCTCCTGCTCACACAGCCAGCCGACGATGCCCTCGACCGCGTCGCGGCAGCTCCCGCAGCCGGTGGTGGCCCTCGTCGCGGCGGCCACTGCCTCCACGTCCCGCGCGCCGGACTCCCAGCACGCCCTGATCTGGCCCTTCGTCACGTTGTTGCACTGGCAGACCCGGGCCGAGTCCGGCATCCGGGTGGGGCTGTCGGCCACCGCCGCACCGCCCACGCCCGCGAGATCGGGGAACAGCAGCCCGGTGCGGTCGCCGGGCAGGGGACCTCCCCGGTCGAAGAGCTGGGTCAGCGTGCCCACCGCGGAGGTCTCGCCCAGCAGGATCGCGCCGACCAGCCGGCCGTCCCGGATGACGAGTTTGCGGTAGGTGCCCTTGTGCCGGTGGGAGAAGCGGACGATCTCCGCCTCGTCCTCCGTCAGCTGGGTCTCCCCCATCGCCGCGAGCTCCACGCTCCTGGCCTTCAGCCGGGTGACCAGCCGCGAGCCCCGGTAGCGCGCGCCCTTGTCGGCGCCTGTGACGAGGTCGGCCACGACCGACGCCTGCTCCCAGCCGGGGGCGACCAGTCCGTAGACCCGGCCGGCGTGCTGGGCGCACTCCCCGATCGCGAAGATGGACGGGTCGTCGGTACGCAGCTCGTCGTCCACTACAACACCTCGCCCCACCTCCAGTCCTGCCTGGTCAGCGAGGCCGACGACCGGGCGCACGCCGCAGGCCAGCACGACCAGATCGGCGTCGATCAGCTCGCCGGTGGCGAGTTCCCCGTCGGCGAGTTCCCCGTTGGCAAGTTCGACGTGCCGCTCCCGGATCGCGCTCACGGTGACGCCGGTGCGGATGGCGACGCCGAGCGCGCCGAGCGTCTCACGGAGGATCAGCCCGGCCTCCTCGTCGAGCTGGCGCTCCATCAGGTGCCCGGCCAGGTGCAGCAGCGTCACCGGGACGCCCCGGCCGGCCAGGCCCCGCGCGGCCTCGATGCCGAGCAGCCCGCCGCCGACCACGACCGCGCTGCGCGCGCTCGCGGCGGCCTCCCTGATCCGCTCGCAGTCGTCCAGCGTGCGGAACGCCGTCGCCCGCTCCACGCCGGGGATCGGCGGGACGACCGGCTCGCTGCCCGTGGCGAGCACGAGCACGTCGTACGGCTCGCGCGTCCCGTCGGCGGCGATCACCGTCTGGCAGTCCCGGTCGATCGCGGTGACCGCGACGCCGAGGCGGGCGGTCACGCCGTGGTCGGCGTACCAGCGGGGGTCGAGGAGCCGGACCTGTTCCGGGCTCGACGTGCCGGCCACCACGTTCGACAGCAGGACCCGGTTGTACGGCTGCCACGCCTCGGCGCCGAACACCGTGATCTTCACGTCCTTGTCCCGGGCGCGGACCTCGCTCACCAGGCGCGAGCCCGCCATCCCGTTGCCCACCACGACGAGCCTCACGCGACACGCTCCCCGTCTTCGGCGCACCGCTCGATCGCGGCGGCGCAGACCTTGAACTCCGGCATCCGCGACGTCGGGTCGAGCGCCGGGTTGGTGAGCAGGTTGACGCCCTCCCAGTGGAACGGCATGAACAGCGTGTCCGGCCGGATCGAGGCGCTCACGCGGGCCACGCCCACGGCGGCGCCCCGGCGGCTGCGCACCCGGACGCGGTCGCCGGGGACGACGCCGAGCCGCTCGGCGAGGTCCGGGTTCAGCTCCACGAACACCTCGGGCGACGCCTGCGTGAGCGGGCGGATGCGGCGCGTCTGCGCCCCCGACTGGTAGTGGGCGAGCACCCGCCCCGACGTCAGGTAGAGCGGGAACTCCTCGTCCACGTCCTCGGCGGGCGGGCGGTGGTCCACCGGCACCAGGCGGGCCCGGCCGTCCGGGGTGGCGAAGCCGTCCAGGAACGGCCGCGGCGTTCCCGGGTGGGGCTCCTCCGCCGTCTCTGGACACGGCCAGAACACGCCGGTCTCGGCCGCGATGCGCTCGTAGGTGATGCCGGAGTAGTCGGCGACGCCCCCGGCGGAGGCGCGGCGCAGCTCGTCGAAGACCGTGCGCGGGTCGGCGGGGAACTTCTCGCCGCAGCCGAGCCGCTCGGCCAGCCCCTGGAGGATCTCCAGGTCGCTGCGCGCGCCGGGCGGCGGTGCGGCGGCCTGGCGGCGCAGCAGGACCCGGCCCTCCAGGTTCGTCATCGTGCCCGCCTCCTCGGCCCACTGGGTCGTGGGGAGCACGACGTCGGCCATGGCCGCGGTCTCCGACAGCACGAAGTCGGAGACCACGAGCAGGTCGAGCGCCTCCAGCCGCCGGGTGACGTGCCCGGCGCGCGGCGCGGAGACGACGGGGTTGGAGCCGAACAGCAGCAGCGCCCTCGGGCCCTCCGGCGTGCCGAGCGCGTCCAGCAGCTCGTACGCGGACCGGCCGGGGCCGGGCAGGCCGGCGGGGTCGATCCCCCAGACGGCCGCGACGTGCGCCCGGGCCGCCGGGTCGTCGATCTTCCGGTAGCCGGGGAGCTGGTCGGCCTTCTGGCCGTGCTCCCTGCCGCCCTGGCCGTTGCCCTGGCCGGTCACGCAGCCGTAGCCGGAGCCCTCACGGCCGGGCAGCCCGAGGGTGAGCGCCAGGTTGACGAACGCCGTGACCGTGTCGGTGCCCTTGGCGTGCTGCTCGGCGCCCCTGCCGGTCAGCACCATCGCGCGCTCCGCCTCGCCGAGGATCCGTACGGCCTCGCGCATGTGCGCGACTGGGACGCCGGTGACGCGCTCCACCCGCTCGGGCCACCAGGCCGACACGGAGGTGCGCACCTCCTCGAAGCCGCTCGTGCGGGCGGCCAGGTAGTCCAGGTCGGCGTACCCCTCGGCGATCGCGATGTGCAGCAGGCCGAGCGCCAGCGCGAGGTCGGTGCCCGGGGTGACCTGCAGGTGCAGGTCGGCCATCTTGGCGGTCTGGGTGAGGCGCGGGTCGACGACGACGAGCCGGCCGCCCCCGGAGCGCATCGCGGTCAGGTGCCGCACGAAGGGGGGCATGGTCTCCGCGACGTTGCCCCCGGCGAACAGGACGGCGCCGGCGCGGGCGATGTCGGTGATGGGGAACGGCAGCCCCCGGTCCATGCCGAAGGCCCGGTTGACCGCGGCCGCCGCCGAGGACATGCAGAACCTGCCGTTGTAGTCGATCTGGCTGGTCCGCAGCGCGACCCGGGCGAACTTGCCGAGCTGGTAGGCCTTCTCGTTGGTCAGCCCGCCGCCGCCGAACACCGCCACGGCGTCCGGCCCGTGCTCCGCCCTGATGGCCTCGATCCGGGCCGCGACGTAGTCGAGCGCCTCGTCCCAGCTCACCGGTTCGCCGTGCAGCAGCGGGGTGGTGAGCCGGTCCGGCGAGGTCAGCAGCTCGGCCGCCGTCCAGCCCTTCTGGCACAGGCCGCCGGCGTTGGCCGGGATGTCCTCACGCGGGGTGATCTCGCCCTTCGCGACGTACATGCCACACTGGAGCGCGCAGTACGGGCAGTGGGTGGCCGAGCCCACGGTCGTATCCCCGGACACTGCATCCGTGTGCACCGGGGTGTCCGCCTGTGACATCACAGGACCGGGAACGTGCAGTGAGATCGGCATGGATCCGATGGTGCTGACAGGCGGTTTCACCGCTGGGTCCCTTCTGTTACCGCTGTGCTACAAGGCGCCAACCGCGCTAACTTCGGCGAGCGCGGCGTGTGAGAGACCCCGTCGTCTCGAAAGCTCACTTGTGCTGTCGCCGCTCGTGAGGCATGAGTCCGAAAAAGGCGGGCGCCGCGCGGGCGCCCGCGAGAGGCCGCGTCTCAGACCCGGGCCGCCGCCAGGCTCGGCGCCGACTTCGCTCCGAAGGTGCGTATGTAGCAGAACCAGGTGAGCGCGAAGCAGACGGCGTAGAAGGCGGCGAAGGCCGCGAGCGCCGCCCCCGCGCCGCCCGTGGCGGAGATGGAGCTGCCGAACCCGCGGTTGATGAAGAACCCGCCGAAGGCGCCCACCGCGGAGATGAACCCGATGGCGGCCGAGGCGTCGCGCTTGCCGGTCGCCAGCGCCTCCTCGTACGCGGGGGTGCCGGGCTCGACGCCGGCCACCGCCTTCGCCCGGAAGATCGCCGGGATCATCCGGTACGTGGAGCCGTTGCCGACACCCGCGGTGCCGATCAGCAGCATGAACGCGGCGAAGAACAGCACGAAGTCGCGGGCCGACATGGCCTGCCAGACGAGCAGGACCGAGGCGATCATCGCGGCGAAGTTCCAGAACGTCACCGAGGCGCCGCCGAGGCGGTCCGACAGCCAGCCGCCGACCGGCCGGATGAGCGACCCGACCAGCGGGCCGAGGAACGCCAGCGAGGTCAGCGAGGCGTGCTCGGGGAACTGCGACTTGATGAGCAGCGGGAACGCGGTGGAGTAGCCGATGAACGAGCCGAACGTGCCGATGTAGAGGACCGACATGATCCAGGTCTGCGCCCGGCCGGCCGCCTTGGCCATCTCCCTCGGCTCGGCCCTGGCCAAGGTGAGGTTGTCCATGCAGAAGTACGCCCCTGCGGCGGCGGCCAGGACGAAGGGCACCCAGAACAGTCCGGCCGCGGCCAGCCCGAACCCGGCGATGACCAGCGGCATCAGCAACTGCACGGAGCTGACGCCGATGTTGCCGCCGGCCGCGTTCAGGCCGAGGGCGGCGCCCTGCCTGTTCTGCGGGTAGAAGTAGGTGATGTTGGCCATGCTGGAGGCGAAGTTGCCGCCGCCGAGCCCGGCCGTCGCCGCGATGACCAGGAAGGCCCAGTAGGGCGTGCCCGGGTCGTTCACGGCCACCGCGAGCAGGACGGCGGGCACCAGCAGCAGCATCGCGCTGACCACCGTCCAGTTCCGGCCGCCGAACCGGGCGGGCGCGAACGTGTAGGGGATGCGCAGCGCGGAGCCCACGAGGTTGGGCAGCGAGACGATCCAGAACAGCTGGTCGGTGGAGAACTTGTAGGCGCCGAGCTTGACCGAGACGATGCTCCAGACGGTCCACAGCGTGAAGCCCAGATGCTCGGCCAGGATCGAGAACGCCAGGTTCCGCCGGGCCACCTTCTTGCCGGTGCTCTCCCAGAAGACGGGATCGTCCGGTCGCCAGTCACCGATCCAGCGGCCCTTCCGGGGTTCTTCCGGGGCCGTGCGCGCCGCCTGCGTCGCCGTCATCGCTCCTCCTGCGTCCTTGTCGGCTGGGGCCAGTAACAGAAGCTAGAAAGAGCGCGTTACGCACTTTGACCAAGCGTGACCGTGCGGCCGTTACATGTGCCGCACCCGCGAAACATGCAATCCACACGCATAACGGAGGCAACATCGGGTTAACACGGGCTCGCCCCTCGCGCCGCCCGCGTTTCGTCCGCGTGACGCCGGGCGAACGGCGGCCGGACCGGCCGTCGTCACGCAAGGTCAGCACGTCCGCCCTATCCCGTACGCGGGTATTTCGGGAAATTCCCGCGATCGCGGTAGCGCCATTCTATGACCGGACTATGGCATTTTCCGCTGCGGGATGGCACGGACATTTCGGTTGACATGTGACCGGTTTTCCGCTCGCAGGAATATCCGCGGCAGGGAAAGGGGATATCGATGCCGCCTCCCGCCTGACGAGGGCCCCCCGAGGGCCCGTGCGCACTCGGGGAGGACGGATGCCAGCGGTCTCACGCCGCGCGTTTCTTTCGACGGGGCTCCTCTGGTCGGCGTGCCTGCCCGCGGCGGTCCTGACCGCGCAGGGCGGGCTCACCGCGACCGCCACGCCCGTCTGGGCCGGGAACCGCCCGCGGCGGCCGCGCGTGTACACCCGGTCGGACTGGAAGGCCGATCCGCCCAGAGGCAAGGCCGAGGTGCTCGACCGTGCGCCCGACCGCCTCGTCGTCCACCACACGGCGACGGCGAACACGGGCGCGACCGATCTCGATGCGGCCTTCCGGCTGTCGCGGACGATCCAGCGCTACCACATGAAGCACAACGGCTGGGAGGACATCGGCGAGCAGTTCACCGTCAGCCGGGGCGGATACGTCATGGAGGGCCGCAATCGCTCGCTGCCCGCCGTCGAGGCGGGCAAGCACGTGATGGGCGCGCAGGCGGCCGACCACAACGACCACACGCTGGGCATCGAGACCGAGGGGACGTACACCTCCTGCCTGCCCCCGGCCCGCCAGCTGTCCGCGCTGACCGCCCTGCTGGCCTGGCTGTGCGATGCGTACGCGCTCGACCCGCACGAGGCCATCGTCGGCCACCGCGACCTCAACAGGACCGCCTGCCCGGGCGACCGCCTCTACGCGTACCTGCCGCAACTGCGGGACGACGTCGCGCGCCGCCTGGGCGGGCGCGGGTCCGGGCGGGCCGAGCCGCGGCCGCCGCGGCTCGCGCTGCCCGACGGTCCGTACGAGGGGGCCGCTCTGATCGGCGACCTGCCGTTGGAGCACGGTCCCGCCGTCGGCCCGCACGACCTGACCCGCTGACGGGGGCCGGTGGTCAGTTGAGTGCGAGAAGGCTGACGGCGACGGCGGCGGCGCCGAGCCCGGTGAGCTGGCTGCGGTGGATGCGCTCGGCCAGGACGACGCGAGCCAGCAGGACGGTGCCGGCCGGATAGAGCGCGGTGATGACGGCGACGACGGCGAGGTCTCCGCTGCGGGCGGCCAGGAGGAAGGCGAGGTTGGCCAGGGAGTCCAGCATGCCCGCGGCAGCGCACAGGGCGGGCGCGGGGCGCCGGTCGCCGAGGCGCTTGCGCAGCAGGGCGGCCGCGGTCAGGACGAGGGCGGAGGAGACGGCGCGGCCGGCGATGATCGGGGCGAGGCCGCTGTCGGCGGGGGCCTGATGGAGGCAGATGAGCTGGGCGGCGATGGCGGTGCCCGCGCCCAGGGCCAGCAGCAGGGCCGTGCGGCTGGGACGGGAGGCGCCCGCGCCGGGGCCCGCGCTGACCAGGACGACGGCGGTCAGCGCGAGCGGCAGGCCGAGCAGGGCGTAGGTGGTGAGGTGTTCGCCCTGGGCCAGGCCGAGGCCGACCGGCAGGACGGCGGAGACCAGCGCGGTGATGGGAGAAAGCACGCTCATGGGACCGATCGCCAGGGTGCGATAGAGCAGCGCGAAGGCCGCGGCCGACGCGGCTCCGGACGCGGCGCCCCAGGCCAGCGCGGCCGGACTCCAGTGCGCGCCGAGGAAGGGCCACAAGGCGAGCTCGACGACGAGACTGGCGGGGGCCGCGATGACGACGGTGCGCAGGACGTGCGCGCCGCGGGCGCTGAGCCCGCCGAGGAAGTCGGCGCAGCCGTACGCGAGAGAGCTGGCCAGGGCCAGCAGAAGAGCGGTCACAAGGCATACCTTTCAGCGGAACGACCGTAAGGTACAATAAAGTGACCGACAGGAGGGATGGCAAACAGTGGGGCAGACGGCGGCGGCTCTGCGCGCGGTGGCGTCCAACGTGAAGGCGGCCCGGCTGCGGGCGGGCCTGTCCGTGGAGCAGCTCAGCGCCCGGGCGCAGGTGAGCAAGGGAGCGCTGGTCAGCCTGGAGAACGCCCAGGGCAACCCTAACCTGGCCACGCTGGTGCGCCTCGCCGACGCCCTGGGCATGTCGGTGTCGGCCCTCACCGAGGGCCCCCGGCATCGCGGCATCCAGATCGTCGAGGCCGCCGGCACCGAACCGCTGTGGACCGGAGAGCAGGGCGGCGAGGCCCGCCTCATGCTCACCACCAGCGGTCCGGCGCCGGTGGAGGTGTGGCGCTGGCGCCTGCACCCCGGCGAGGCGTATCCCAGCCATCCCCACCCGGCCGGGGTGGTGGAGACCGTCAGCGTCATCCGCGGCTGCCTGACCCTTGTCCTCGACGGCGTGGAACACCAGGTCCCGGCCGGGGCCACCGCCACGTTCGACGGTGGCGTCCCCCACACCTACCGGGGTGGCGGCGCCGAGCCCTGCGAGCTGCTCATGACCGTGCACCTGCCGCCGCACACCACCGGCGGATAGCACCCGCCGTCAACGGGACGGCGCCGCCGGCCGTCAGAGCCGCTCGACGTTCGGCCCCCGGCAGCGGTTGCGGGTGTCGAAGACGAAGGCGCTCTCGCGCTCGACCAGGGCGTAGTCGAAGCAGTCGTGGTCGGTGAGGACCACGACGGCGTCGGCCGCCGCGATCTCCCGCGGCGAGGCCTCGGCGATCGCCACCCCCTCGGGCACGAGGCCGAGGTCGACGTGCGGGTCGGCCGCGCGCACGTCCGCGCCCAGCTTGTGCAGGTGCCTGGCCACCTCCAGCGCCGGGGACTCGCGGCAGTCGCCGGTGTTCTTCTTGTACGACAGGCCGAGCAGGAGCACCCGGCTGCCGTTCAGGGCCTTGCGCCGGTCGTTCAGCGCCAGCACCAGCCGGTCGACGACGTGCGCGGGCATGTGGTCGTTGACGTCGTTGGCCAGCTCCACGAACCGGAAGTTGTGCCCCAGGCTGCGCTTGACCTTCCAGGACAGGTACGACGGGTCGATCGGCAGGCAGTGGCCGCCGACGCCGGGCCCGGGGGTGAAACGCATGTAGCCGAACGGCTTGGTCGAGGCGGCGTCGATGGCCTCCCATACGTCGATTCCGAGCTGCCTGGCGAAGACCGACAGCTCGTTGACCAGGGCGATGTTGACGTGCCTGAAGGTGTTTTCCAGGAGCTTGCACAACTCGGCCACCTGCGGCGAGGACACGGGGACGACGCATTCGACGACGGCCTCGTAGAAGGCCCGGACCCGTGCGAGGGCGGCGTCGCCGAGGCCGGAGACGACCTTCGGCGTGTTCTCCAGGCGCCACCGCGCGTTGCCGGGGTCGATCCGCTCGGGGCTGTAGCCGAGGTGGAAGTCGCCGGGAGCGCGCAGGCCCGATCCCTCCTCCAGGATCGGGCGCAGGTACTCCTCCGTCGTACCCGGATAGGTGGTCGACTCCAGCACCACGGTCGCGCCCGGCCGCAGGCGTGGGGCGAGCGAACGGCCCGCCGACGCGATGTGGCTGAGGTCGGGCACGCCGTCGGTCAGCGGCGTCGGCACGGTGATGACGCAGACGTCGAAGCCCTCGGCGTCGGTGTAGTCCGCGCTGGCCCGGTAGCGGCCCGTCGCGTGCGCCGCCGCGAGCGCGTCGTCGCCGACGTCCTCGACGTACGACTGGCAGGCGTTGAGCCGCTTGACCCTCCACTCGTCCGCCTCGACGCCCACAACGTCGAACCCGGCGTGCACGGCGCGTACGGCCAGCGGCAGGCCGACGTAGCCCTGCCCGACCACCACCAGTTTCTCCATCAAGGACCCCCGTCCCTTGTCTGTCACGATGTGCCGTCCTCAGCCGCGGCGGTTCAGGAGCGGGCGCCACCAGTCCTGGTGGTCCCGATACCAGCGCACGACGTCCGCGAGGCCCTCGTCGAAGTCCACCCGGGGCTCGTAGCCGATCGCCCGGATCTTGCCGCAGTCCAGCGCGTAACGCCGGTCGTGCCCGGGCCGGTCGGGTACGTGCTCGACCATCTCCCATCCCGCGCCGAAGGCGTCCAGGATCCGGCGGGTGAGGTCGAGGTTGCTCAGCTCGACCCCGCCGCCGATGTTGTAGACCTCGCCGGGCTCCCCCTTGTCCAGCACGAGCTGGACGCCCCGGCAGTGGTCGTCCACGTGCAGCCACTCCCGCACGTTGCGCCCGTCGCCGTACAACGGCACCGGCCGCCCGTCGATCAGGTTGGTGACGAACAGCGGGACGACCTTCTCCGGGTACTGGTACGGCCCGTAGTTGTTGGAGCACCGGGTCAGCCGGACGTCCAGCCCGTACGTGCGGTGGTAGGCGCGGCAGAGCAGGTCGGCCCCGGCCTTGGCGGCCGAGTAGGGCGAGTTCGGCAGCAGCGGCTCCGCCTCCGTCCACGTCCCCTCGTCGACCGAGCCGTACACCTCGTCGGTGGACACCTGGACGAACGTGCGCACGCCCGCCTCCAGCGCCGCCTGCAGCAGCCGCTGTGTGCCCAGCACGTTGGTCGTCACGAAGTCGCCCGCCCCGGTGATCGACCGGTCGACGTGGGTCTCGGCGGCGAAGTTCACGACCACGTCGTGCCCGGGAACCAGCTCGCGCAGCAGATCCGCGTCGCACACGTCCCCGTAAGCGAACGTGAAGGCGGGGTTGGTCTCCACCGGGGCGAGGTTGGCCGGGTTGCCGGCGTAGGTGAGCTTGTCCAGCACCGTGACCTGGGCGTCCTCGTACCCGGGGTAGGCGCCCGACAGCAGCGAGCGGACGTAGTGGGAGCCGATGAAGCCGGCCGCGCCGGTGACGAGAAGTTTCACGCCCGCACCTGCACCTTGCTGTGGTCTCCGATCATGAGCTGGTAGGCGTTGGGCACGCCGGTCGCCTTCGTGACCTCCGCGTTGCGGCCGATCAGCGAGTGGGTCATGCCGCGGACGCCCCGGATGGCCGAGTCGGCGAGCACGATGCTGTAGTCCACCTCGGCGTCCTCGATCACACAGCCCTCGCCGATCGAGGTGTACGGCCCGACGTACGAGCCGATGATCTTGGTGTCGGCGCCGATCACCACCGGGCCGCGGATGACCGAGCCCTCCACCACGGCGCCCGGGGGGATCACCACGCGCCCACTCACCTCCGACAGCCCGTCCACGCTGCCCGCGACGTCGGGCTCGATCGCCTCCAGCACGATGCGGTTGCACTCCAGCATGTCCTGCAGGCGGCCCGTGTCGCGCCAGTAGCCGGTGACGAAGTGCGACCGCACGCGGTGGCCCGTTTCGATGAGCCACTTGATCGCGTCGGTGATCTCCAGCTCGCCCCGGGCGGACGGCCCGATCGCGCGTACGGCCTCGTGGATCGCGGGGGAGAACGTGTAGACCCCGACGATCGCGAGGTCGCTGCGGGGAAACCGCGGCTTCTCCTCCAGCGCGACGATCTCCCCGTCGGGACCGAGCTCGGCGACGCCGTAGAACTGCGGCTCGGCCACCCGGGTGAGCAGGATGCGGGCGTCGCACTCCTCGGCGCGGAAGGCGTCGACCAGGCCGCGGATGCCGCCGACCAGGAAGTTGTCGCCCAAGTACATGACGAACGGGTCGCCGGCCAGGAACTCCCGCGCGACGAGGACGCAGTGCGCCAGCCCGAGCGGCGCCTCCTGCGGGATGTAGGTGACGTCGAGCCCAAAGGCCGAGCCGTCGCCGACGGCATCGCGGACCTCCCGCCCCGTGTCGCCGACGATGATCCCCACGTCGGTGATACCGGCGTCCCTGATCGCCTCAAGCCCGTAGAAGAGCACCGGCTTGTTGGCGACGGGGACGAGCTGCTTGGCCGAGGTGTGGGTCAGCGGGCGCAGCCTCGTGCCCTTGCCGCCCGCCAGGACGAGTGCCTTCACCGCTTTTCGATTCCTTCCACGATGTTTGCCGGCCGATTGGGAAAGTCGCGGACTTCTCCAGGGAAAATCACGTGGCCGGTCGCCCGAATGTATCAGGCGCCGGAAAAACGGGCCGCGCCGCCGCTCGCCGTTTTACGGAACGGCGTGGCACGGCTTGCCGGCGTCGGAACCGACGCCGGTCTACCGGAAGGCCCACGCCCGGTTGACGGCGTAACTCAGCGGCGGGCTCAGCAGGATTATCAGCGCCTGCGCCCCCATGAGCGGCATCCCGGCGATTTCCACCAGCAGCGGCAGGCCGGCGAGGGACGCGCCGAGGAACGTCAGCCCCACGGCGTAGAAGCGCAGGTAGCCGTGCACCCACCCGATGGTGCAGGTGGCGAAGACGGCAAGCCGGTACACCGGATAGACGATCAGCACAGTGGCGAGATGGCTGCCCGCCACGAGGAAAAGATAGGGCACCGCATTCCTGCCGACCAGCAAACCCAGGCCAAGAAGAGCGTAATACACCACTGCCGTCAGGGCGCTGGCCATCAGATATGTGATGCGCTGGCCGAGAAAAGCCGGGAGCGCCGCGACCAGGGTTTTCCCCGGCCTCCGGCTTTCCAGTTCTAGCATGCTGCCGTCGCTTTCGGTGTGCTGCCGAGGCCGGTCAGCAGGAGTGTAATCGGCGGCGAGAACCGAACAGGGGAATCATGTCGGTGTCGGTGGTAATTCCGTGTTATCGCTCCGCGCGGACGCTCGGGCCGCTGGTCGCCGGGCTCCTGCCGGTGCTGCGCGAGGTCTCCCCCGAGCACGAGGTGATCCTCGTCGTCGACGGCAGCCCGGACGACACCTGGGCCGCCGCAGCCGGCCTCGCCCGCGACGTGCAGAACGTGCGCGCGGTCCATCTGTCCCGCAACTACGGACAGCACAACGCCCTCGTCGCGGGCATCAGGGAGGCCAGGTTCGACGTCGTCGTCACGATGGACGACGATCTCCAGCATCCGCCGGAGCAGATCCCCCTGCTGCTGGACGCGCTGGAGCGGGAGCGACTCGACCTGGTGTACGGCGTGCCGTACGAGGAGGAGCACGGCTACCTGCGCAGTCTCGCGTCCCGTTCGGTGAAGGCGGGGATGGCGGCGGCGCTCGGCATCGGGACCGCCCGGGAGATCAGCGCGTTCCGCGCCTTCCGCACGTGCCTGCGCGACGGGTTCGACGGGCTGCGCGGGCCGCACGCCTCCGTCGACGTGGCGCTGTCGTGGACCACCACCCGCGTCGGCTCGGTGCGGGTGCGGATGCACCGGCGCGGCCACGGCCGGTCCAACTACACCGCCCGCATGCTGGTCCGGCATGCCGTGAACATGCTGGCCGGCTACAGCGCGGCGCCGCTGAGAGCGGCCAGCTACCTGGGGTTCCTGGTAGGGATCGTCGGCCTGCTGCTCGGCGGGGCGGTGCTGTGGCGGTTCGTCACGGGAGGCATCACGGTCGCGGGCTTCACCACGCTCGCGTCGATGGTCGCGCTGTTCTCGTCGGCGCAGTTGATCTCGATCGGGGTGCTCGGGGAGTACATCGGACGGATCCACGGCGGCGGCATGGGCCGCCCGACCTACGTCGTGCGGGAGCGCGCGGACTCCGCGGCGCGCGAGCGCGCGGGCGAGGCCCGGCCGGGCGGCGTCGCCCTCACCGCGGCGGCGGCCCCCAAGCAGAGGGCCGGATCAGGTGAACGGTGAGGAGCGCGTGCACCGGCTCGAACCCGTACCTCGCCCAGGCCCGCTGCACCCGCGTGTTGTGCGCCTGCGTGGAGATGACGACCTCGCCCGCCCCGCGTGAGACCGCCCGGTCCTCCACCGCCCGGAGCAGGTGCGCGTAGACGCCGCGCCCCTGCGCGGCCGGCGTGACGCCGGCGAGCAGGATCTCGGTGCGCGGCCCGTCCTCCTCGACCGTGGCGAGCGCGAGCACGCCGTCCGGGCCCCGCAGGGTCACGCATCCGCCCCGTGCCGCCGATCCGAGCGCCCACTCCTCGTACCCCTCGGCCGCCGCGGCCGGGTCGAACAGGGGGTTGGCCAGGTAGTGGTTGCCGTACGCGGCGAAGGTCCGCCTGACGAAGGCGCGCACGTCGGCGGCGCCGGGTGGGCCGTCCGCCCGGAGACCGGGCTCGGGCCGCGGCGCCCTGCCCTCCCCCGCGCGCAGCCGCCAGTAGACGAGCGTGTCGGCGAGCACCGCGGTGCGGCCGAGCGCGGTCAGCCCGGCGAACCAGCCCACGTGCTCGGCCGGGTAGCGCAGGATGACCACGTCGGCCTGCGACCGCGCGACCGCCTCGCACACGGCCGGCAAGGGCGCCGGCGACGCGGCGGGGACGGTGAGGCGCTCGACCGGGCGGCCGAACCGTGCGGACTCCAGCGGCGAGGGGCTGGTCCGCAGGGCCCCGGACTCCGCCACGGCGTGCCGGCTCATGGGAGCACCCGGTAGGAGCGCACCGCCTCCATCACCCGCGTGACGTCCGCGTCGTCCAGGCCGGCGTACAGCGGCAGCCGTACGAGCCGGTCCGCGACGTCCTCGGTGACGGGGCAGCCGCCCGGGGCCGGGCGGCCGTACCGCAGCCCGGCCGGGGCGTTGTGCAGCGGCTGGTAATGGAACACCGCCTGCACGCCCGCCTCGGCGAGGTGGGCGATGAACGCCTGCCGGTTCCGCAGGTCGGGCAGCAGAAGGTGGTAGAGGTGCGCCGGATGCCGGCGGTCCTCGGGCACGACCGGCTGGGCGACGCCGTTGTCCGCGGCCCACTCCGACAACCCCTCGTGGTACGCCCGCCAGACCACGTGCCGGCGCGCCTGGATCCGGTCGAACGACTCCAGTTGCGCCGTCAGCATGGCGGCGAGGACATCGGACGGCAGATAGCTGGAGCCGATGTCGACCCACTGGTACTTGGCGACCTGACCCCGGTAGAAGCGGCTGCGGTCGGTGCCCTTCTCCCGGACGATCTCCGCCCGGGTGGCGAGGGCTGCGTCGTTCAGGAGCAGGGCGCCGCCCTCTCCGCACTGCACGTTCTTGGTCGCGTGGAAGCTCTGCGCCGCCATCACCCCGAACGACCCCAGCGGCCTGCCCCGGTAGGACCCGCCCAGGCCGTGCGCGTTGTCCTCGATCACGGCCAGGCCGTACCGGCCGGCGACCGCGGCGACGGCCTCCATCTCGCAGGCCACGCCCGCGTAGTGGACGACCACGACCGCCCGGGTGCGGTCGGTGACGGCGGCCTCGATCAGGCGCTCGTCGATGTTGAGGGTGTCGGGCCTGCAGTCGGCGAAGACGGGCACCGCCCCGCGCAGGGCGTACGCGTTGGCCGTGGACACGAAGGTGAACGACGGCATGATGACCTCGTCGCCCGGCCGCAGGCCGAGCAGGATCGCCGACATCTCCAGCGCGTGCGTGCAGGAGGTGGTCAGCAGGGCGTGCCCGGCCCCGGTGAGTTCGCGCAGGAGCGCGGTGGCCCTCCGGGTGAACGGCCCGTCGCCGCAGGTGAATCCCCCGCGCACGGCTTCGGTGAGATAGCCGACCTCGTTGTCGCAGACGTGGGTCCGGTTGAAGGGGACCGCCGTCAGGCTGGTTGTGCTCACTTCCGGTAGTGAACATCGGCACGGCGAGCGGGCGGTTCCGCCCCGGCCCGCCGTGGCGATGTCCTTGCGCAAGCCTTACCGAGGGCCGCGAACCGGCCCTCAGTTGTACTCGACCACCGGATCGACCCAGTAGTTCGAGGCGTGGTAGGAACTGACGGGGAAGACGTCGCCGGCGCTGTAGGTGTAGACACCGTTGCCGAACGACACGGCGTCGTTGAGCGCGACGAGCGTCCCCCTGTTGCGCTGCGAGACGAAGTAGTTCTGGTCGACCGCGTAGCGTCCCGACGTCGTGTGGTACGACACCACGTAGGTCGTGTTGGCGGTGATGGGAACGGGCGTGGCGAACTGCGCCTGCTGCCATCCGGACGCGGTCTCGCCGGTGAAGGTCACGCTCGCCAGGTGGGCGCCGCCCGCCGTCCAGATGCTGCCGGTGTGGGTGCCGGTGTTCTGCACGCCCTTGTAGAACCGGACGCCGGTGACGGAGCCGTCCTGCGTCGACTGGAACTTCACTCCGACCACGATGGGGTTGGTGTCGTTCTGCGAGGCGACGGCGGGGGTCGCCGTGTTGTCCCAGAGGGTCTCCGCCGGTGTGAACATGACGTCGACCCAGTAGTTCGAGGACTGGAAGGAGTTGGTGGGGAAGGTGTTGGTGGCGCTGTAGGCGTACACGCCGTTACCTCCCGACGGCCCGTTGGCGAGGGCGGTGAGCGGGCCGTTCACGTACTGGGAGGTGAAGTAGTTGCGGTCGACCGAGTAGTACCCGGACGTGGTGTGGTAGGACGCGACGTAGGTCGTGTTCGCGGAGATGGCGACGGGTTCCGGGAAGTTCATCAGCTGCCAGCCGGAGGCGGTCTCGCCGCTGAAGACCACGGTCGCGAGCTGCTGGCCGGCGGCGGTCCATAAGCTCCCGGTGTGCGTCCCGGTGTTCTGCGCGCCCTTGTAGAACCGGATGCCGGTGATCAGGCCGTCCTGGCTGGCGCGGAACTTCACTCCGACCACGACGGCGTTCGGGTCGTTCTGCGAGGCGACGGCGGGGGTCGTGCTGTCGCTCCACAGGCTGGTGCTCGACACGCTCTGCACGACCGGTTGCGACGTGCTGGGGGCGAAGTGGACGAGCGCCTCGTGGTCGAACGTGTCGCCGCCCAGGTAGACGGCGATGATCCGGTGCTGGCCGGGCGAGAGGCTCGACGTCGTGAACGTCGCGGGATGAGAGGTGGTCTGCTGGTCCCTGCCGAGGACCACGCCGTTCTCCTTGAAGACCACGTCGCCCTGCGGCACGAGCGAGCCGGACTGCGGCTGGACCGTCGCCGTGAACGTCACCGCGTCCCCCGTACGGGAGGGGTTGCGCGACGAGGTCAGGGTCGTGGTGGTGGGCGGGTAGTTCGGCAGCGTGATCCGGGTGGCGGGGATGCTCGTGGTCCCGGTGATGGCGACCGTGCCGCCCAGGGAGAACATCCGCCCGAACACCGCGGAGCCGGAGCCCACGGAGACGTTGCCCGAGGCGAGGACGTTCCCCCGGAAGGTGGGGTACGTGCCCAGCGAGGCGGTGCCGCTGAGCTGCCAGTACAGGTTGTTCTCCTGCGCCCCGTTGGTGAGGGCGATGTTGCTCACGTTGGCGGCGGTGAGGGTGGCGGCCCGCAACACGAAGATCGCGTCCGGGTTGGCCTGCGCGTCGAGCGTGAGCGTGCCGCTGATCGAGAAGGCGCCGCCGGCCGCGTCCCACACGCCGGGCGTCACGGTCGTCCCGCCGAGGTTGGGCCCCAGGGTGCCGTCGGCGGGCATCGCCACGATGGCGTTGCGGGCCGCGACCGCGTCGGCCATGGCGCTCGCCGCGGCGGAATCGCCCGCATGGACGGACCCGGTGACGGTGCCGGGCGGGAAGCCGCTCACCGAGTTTCCCGGGCTCACCCCGAGGTCGCCGGTGACTGTCGTGTTGTCGGTGTTGGTGACCGATACCGAGGCCAGGACCCCGTAGGAGGCGGCGTTGCCGAGAGTGGGGGAAGCGGCGACGGCCTCCCCCTGCGCCGCGACGACGACGCCGACGGTGAAGGTGAGCGCCGCGGCGAGCACCGCCGCGAGCCGGTGGCGACGGGTGCCCCGCCTGGCGCGGCGACCGCGCGCGCGGGACCTGACTGCTGCGGGCTCCCGCCCGCGCTCTTCCGGGGCTGAGCGTTTCATCTGCGACCTACCTCGCGTCCTGGTGCGTGGCACCGTGATGTGTCAGGTGCGGAAGCACCTGTTGTGGATCTCGACGGCGATTCGGCTCTCGGTGCTCGTGCCGCGGCGGCCGATCGGAGGGGCCGCCGGCCGGTGGACGCGGGACACCGGGGCGAGAGTCGTCACGGAGAACGATGGCGCGAGAAAGGGCGGAGGGAGCCGCTGATTGCCGCGCCTGTGCCGATGATCTATCCGCGGGAGGAAACGATCTACATGAATGCCCGCGCGGTCGAATGCTACTCTCCACTATTCATGATTTCCATATTGTTGTGGGCACTTTCCACAATAGCCATCGGATTCCGCGGGCAAATCCATATAAGAGGCGATATATGCCGACAGAGCCGCTCGCCGCCGCGAATGCCTGGGAAATGAGAAATAGTTCCCGCGTTGCGGGGAAACACGCCGGCTCCGGGGTGGACGCCGGGCCCGGCCGGCACTGGCTATCCTGCGCTGATCTCCCCTTGACACGGCGTTCCGCTGCAGGACCAGGGGTGCAACATGCCAGGCGTAGGCACAGCGGCCGGCGACGGCCGGAACCGGAGGGCCACGACCCTGCGAATCCTCGGCGCCGTCTGCACTGTGACCGCCGTCCTCATGGCCGCCTGGACCGCGGCCTTCACCCCGGCCTTCGCCGAGGACGACGCGGGCCGGAGCGGCGTCGAGATCGTGGATGCGCCCGCCCACGACGGGACCGGCGCGACGCCCGGCACTGAGGTCTCGGCCTCGCCCGGCCCCTCTCCCGGATCCTCTCCCGAGGTCTCTCCCGAAGTGGCTTCCGCCGACTCCGGCGACATGGGCGACACGGGCGACACGGGCGACACCGTCCCGGTCCCCTCGGCGAGCGGCACGCCGCAGCCGTCCCCGCCGGGCGCGAGCGCCTCGCCCGGCCCCGAAGCCGCCGCGCAGTCAGCGGCGCCGCGCGACCGGAGGACCCGCAGGGGCGCCCGCGCCCGGGCGCTGCGCCAGACCTGCCCGCCCACCTCGATCATCTGCATCGAGAACAGCCTGCCGGGCAGCCCGCCGTCGCAATGGGACGTGCCGGGGTCGGGGAGCGCCGCCATCGCCGGGTTCCCCACCCAGATGAGCGTCAACGCGGGGGAGACCGAGCAGTTCAAGGTGCTGGCGCCCACGGTCACCTCGTACCGGATCGACATCTACCGCGTCGGCTACTACCAGGGTCTGGGAGCGCGGCAGATCGCCAGCGTCACTCCGTCCGCCCCCCTGCCGCAGCCGCAGCCCGCCTGTCTCACCGACTCCACGACGGGGCTGGTGGACTGCGGCAACTGGGCGGTCTCGGCGTCCTGGGCCGTGCCGCCCGACGCCGTCTCCGGGGTCTACCTCGCCGACTTCGTCAGGACCGACGGCACCAGCGGCGTCAATCAGGCGATCTTCGTCGTGCGCAACGACGCCCGCAACTCCGACATCCTCGTGCAGACCTCCGACGCCACCTGGCAGGCGTACAACAGCTTCGGCGGCAACAGCCTGTACGAGGGCAGCCCAGCCGGACGCGCCTTCAAGGTGAGCTACAACCGTCCCCTCAACACCCGGCGCACGCACCCGGAGAGCAACTTCTTCGACTCGGAGTACCCGATGATCCGGTGGCTCGAGGCGAACAGCTACGACGTCGCCTACACCAGCAACGTCGACACGGCGACACGCCAGGCGCAGCTGCTCAACCACAAGATCTTCATGTCGTCCGGGCACGACGAGTACTGGTCGAACGAGATGCGAACCAACGTGACCAACGCCATCAGCAACGGCGTGAACGTGACCTTCTTCTCCGGCAACGAGTCGTTCTGGAAGACGAGGTGGGAGAACAGCATCGACGGCTCGGGCACGCCGTTCCGGACGATGGTCTGCTACAAGGAGACGCTCGCCAACGCCAAGATCGACCCCACCACGACGTGGACGGGGACATGGCGGGATCCCAGGTTCTCCCCGCCGTCGGACGGCGGCAGGCCGGAGAACGCCGTGACCGGAACGCTCTACCGGGTCAACGGGCTCTCCAACGACTCGATCACCGTCCCGTACGAGGACGCGTCCATGCGGCTGTGGCGCAACACGTCGGTCGCGAACCTCCAGCCCGGCCAGGTCGCGGTCTTCCCCGCGGGCACGCTCGGCTACGAGTGGGACGGGGCGCCCGACGACGCCAGCGTCCCGACCGGCCTGGTGCGGCTGTCCGGCACGACCCTGACCACGCCCGACAAGTTCCTGCTCGACTTCGGCAGCACGTACGGCTACGGGACCGCCACGCACAACCTGACGCTCTATCGCACCTCCGGTAACGCGCTCGTCTTCGGCGCGGGAACCACCCAGTGGGCCTGGGGGCTGGACGCCGTCCACGACCGCCCGGGCACTCCCACCGACATCAACATGAAGCAGGCCACGGTGAACCTCTTCGCCGACATGGGAGTGCAGCCGGCCACTCTGGAGCAGGGCCTCGTCCCGGCGACGCCGTCGACGGACACCGCTCCCCCGACGTCGGCGATCTCCATTCCGACGACCGGCGCCTCGGTGCCCGGCGGGACGGTCGTGACGATCAGCGGCACGGCGGCCGACACCGGAGGCGGGGTGGTGGCCGGGGTCGACGTCTCGGTCGACGGCGGCACGACATGGCACCGGGCGGCGGGCAGGACTAGCTGGCAGTACCGCTGGGCGACGCCCACGTCCCAGACGGTCACGATCCAGTCCCGGGCCGTCGACGACATCGGCAACATGCAGAACCCCACGACCACGAGGACGCTGACCGTCAACGCGGGGTGCCCGTGCTCCATCTGGCCGTCCGACAGCACGCCCGCCCAGCCGAGCCTGGCCGACAACACGCCGGTGGAGCTCGGCGTCAGGTTCCGCGCCACGTCGCCGGGCTACGTCTCCGGGGTCAGGTTCTACAAGGGCTCGCTGAACACCGGCACCCACGTCGGCAGCCTCTGGACCGCCGACGGCCAGCTCCTGGCGCAGGCGACCTTCACCAACGAGACCGCGAGCGGCTGGCAGCAGGTGAACTTCCCGACCCCCGTGCCCGTGATCGAGGGCGCCGACTACGTCGTCTCCTATCACACGCCCGGGAACTATGCGGTGACCAGGCCCTACTTCACCAGCCAGTACTCGAACGGGCTGCTGACGGCCCCGGCGAACGGCGACGGTGGAGGCAACGGCCTGTACGCCTACAGCCCGGCGAGCACGTTCCCGACCAAGACCTACCAGGCCACCAACTACTGGGTCGACGTGGTGTTCACCTCGGCCACCACGCTGTGGGACGACACCACGACGCCGACGACCCCGTTCCAGGCCGACCCGAATCCGGTCGTGCTCGGGGTGAAGTTCCAGGCCACCGCCTCAGGCAAGATCAGGGGGGTCAGGTTCTACAAGGGCGCCCAGAACACCGGCACCCACGTCGGCAGCCTCTGGACCGCCGACGGCCAACTCCTGGCGAGCGCGACCTTCACCGACGAGACCGCGAGCGGCTGGCAGCAGGTGACCTTCTCACCGGCCATCTCCATCAGCGCGGGCACCACGTACGTCGCGTCGTACTCCACCACGACGGGGTACGCGACGGACCGTTTCTACTTCCTCAACGCCTACACCCGGGGGCCGCTCACCGCTCCGGCGAGCGGCGGGAGCGGGGGCAACGGGGTCTACGTCTACAGCGCGGCGAACGCCTTCCCGAACAAGAGCTTCCAGGCCACCAACTACTGGGTGGACGTGCTGTTCGACCCCGACCCGCCGCAGCCCGCCGCCCGCCGGCCCCTGCGCCGCGTGCGGCCCCACGCCGGTCTCCCGGCGGGGCGGTCCCACCCGGGCCTCCGGCCGGAGACGAAATCCCTGCCTGTTCCACCGGACGGGAATTACTGGGGCAGGCATCGGCGATTCGTTTCCAAGGGATTCGTCATCCGCTGATCGCAGCCATTCCGGCTTCGGTCAACCCGCCGGACGGCCGCCGCCATCGAAGCGGATTCCGCCGGTATCGTGATCCACGCACACCGGCCGTGGCCTGCGGTTTTCCGCCCGGCCTATCGGCTCAGCAACGGGGGAATTCCTTGACCGAGCAATTCATCACCCAATCGAACGCCGAATACCGGGCGCCGGCCGGGGGCGGGCGCGGACCGGCGGCCCTGCCGGTGGTTCCGCGGTGAGCCCGCTGTCGGTGCTCGTCGTGGGGGCGAGCGCCTGGCGCGCCGGTCCGCCCCGCGACGACCCCAACGTCCGTACCGCACAGGCGCTCGCCGATCGGCTCGGCGGCCGGTACGACATCGTCTGCCCCTGCGGGGACGCCGCTCCCGGCACGATCGACCTGGGCGCGGTGCGCGTCCACCGGGTGCGCACCGCCCGGCGGGCGGCCTTCGTCCCGGCCGCCCGCCGGGTGGTGGACGGCGTCGCCGCGTCCGGCACACACGTCCTCATGTCGAGCGATCCCCTCGCGGCCCTGGCGGTCGAGTCCTCGCGCGCACGGAGGGCGCTGCCGCACATCTTCCAGGTGCAGGGCGAGATCCTGAGCCCGGGGCCGGAGTATGGCGGGCGGCTCAAACGGTTGGGCATCGCGCTGGCCACGAGGTCCGCGGTCCGGCGCGCGACGGCGGTGCGCGTGGTGCGCGAGGGCATGCGCCCGATCGTCGAGTCCCTGACGTCGCGGCCCGTCGTCTACCTCGGGAGCCGCGTGGACACCCGGCTGTTCACCCCGCAGGCCGGGGGCGAGCGGGCGTCCGTCGCCGCCGTCATGGTCGGCGGCCTCCTCCCGGTCAAGAACCATCTCACCGTCGTGCGGGCCTGGCAGCGGGTCGCCGCCGCCTTCCCGGACGCCCGGCTGCTCCTGCTGGGAGAAGGTCCGTGCCGTCCGGAACTGGAGACGGCGATCGGCGAACTCGGCCTGCGCGACCATGTGGAGCTGCGCGGCGCCGTGCCGCATCGGCAGGTCGCGGCCCTGCTCCGCACCGCGGGATGCCTGCTGCACCCGTCCTGGTCGGAGGGTCAGCCCCGCGCCGTACTGGAGGCGATGGCGTGCGGCCTCCCCGTGATCTGCAGCGACATCACCGCCCACCGGGAGATCGCGGTCCCGCCCGCCGCGCGGCTGGTGGCCCCCGGCGACGTCGGCGGCTGGGCGGAGGCGGTCAGCCGGCTGCTCGCCGATCCTGCGGCCGCCGCGGCCGCGGGACGTCACGGACGGGAGTTCGTGACCGCTCACCACGACTTCGAGACCCAGATGGACCGCTACGCGGAGCTGATCCTCTCGGTGGCCGCCCTCGGGCCGACCGCCGCCGCCCCGAGCTGAGGCTGAGTGGAGGCCCGCAACGGTTTCCGGGCCTCCACCACGAACCCGCTGGCCGAGACGGCCGCCTCGGGGTGCCGCGCCAGCAGGAGGTCGACGAGCTTCAGCGGCGACAGCAGCCACATCAGCGGGGTCAGCAGCCGGTACAGCCGGCTGCTGCCGAACGACAGCAGGAGCGCGAGCCACTCCTGCAGCACCCAGACCAGCGCCGACGTCGGGCCCGCCCCCACCCGCACGCCCAGCACCTCGAAACCGCGGAACAGCTCGGCCAGGCCCGCCCGGCTGAACCTCTGGTAGTCGTAGGGCGAGGCGTGGAACGGCTGCATGAAAGGCACGTAGCACAGGAGACGCCCGCCGGGCCGGAGGAGACGCCACATCTCCTCGACGTGCGCCCGGGGGTCGGGGACGTGTTCCAGCACCGCGACGCTGATCACGCCGTCCAGCGACTCGCCGGCGAGGGGCAGCGCGCGCAGGTCCCCCACCAGGTCGACGGTGGGATATGCGGCGCCGTCCACGCAGAGCACCCTCGGATCATACCGGTTGGTGCCCGCGCCGAGATCCGCGACGAGGTCGCGATCCAGGTCGAAACCGGCGAGGAAAGGCCGGACGAAACGCCGCAGCAGGACCGGGGAGACCACCTGCACCGCGAGGGGGTACGCCCAGGGCAGCCGCCGTTTCACTGCGTCCTTGAGCCGGTTCAGCGGGTCTTCCCGCAACTCGGCGTCGGCGAAGCCGCCGAAAAGCAGCCGGTCGCCGTCGCGGCGTCCGCCCAGCCCGCACGCGGGGCACGCGTACGCGCCGTCGAGTGGGACGCGACAGGACGGACAGGCGAGCACGCTACGGATGCGATCGACGGGGCGGCTCATCACGGCGCCCCCGCGGTCGTCGGCGGGATCGGGCGCGCCACCGTGGTCGGGCCCGTGATCTGGCACGTGAACTGGCCTGGTCCTGTCCATGCGGGGAGTCTCATCAACGGCGGGCACGGCGCCCGCGCGGCGACCCGCGGGCGGCTCATGTCCTTGCCCGTATTTTCCCGCGCCTTGTCCTCTCCGCACCGGCGGCGCCCGCCGTTCGCCACGGAGGGCCGCCCCCGCGTTCGCCGGCTCGCCCAAAGTGCGGCAACGACTTGCTCGGGTCGCGATCGGCCGCGCCTGGCGGGACACACCCCTCTGCAACACTCGCCGCATGACCAGCACCTCGCCTCTCAACGAGCCCGTCTGCCGCCGCCCGGACCGGGACCGGCCGGATCGGCCGGAGAGGACCGGGGCGCTCCGGCGTGCGTGTGGTTCGGGGTGGCCGCCCGCCGTCTGCGTCGCGGTTCTCGCCCTGCTGGTGCTGACGCGTTTCGGCGTCTCCCCCCGGGACACCGCCGTCTTCGGGGCGTACGTCCTCCTGGGGCTCACGGCACCCGGCATGCTGCTGATCAGGGCTCTGTACGGCGGGAGCCGCACATTGGCGGAGGAGGCCGCCCTCGGGCTCGTGCTGGGCTACGCGCTCGAGGTGTTCGCCTACGCGGGCGCCAGGGCTCTGGGGCAGCCGTTGCTGGTGCTCGCCTGGCCGGTCGGCACCTACGCGGCCTTCCTCCTGGTGCCGGGCCTGCGCCGGCACTGGCGCCCCGGCCGTACGCGCACGCGGGCGCCGCTGTGGTGGGCGTGGTTCCTCGCGCTCGTCGTCGCTTACCAGGTGGTGTGGAGCGCGGTCAACTTCTTCAGGAGCAACGCGCTGACCTGGCCGGCCCTCGCCGCCTCCTACGTCGACATGCCCTATCACCTGGCCCTGGCCGGCGAGCTGAGGCACCACATGCCACCGACGGTGCCGCTGGTGGCCGGCGAGCCGCTCTACTACCACTGGTTCGTCTACGCCCACATCGCCGCGGCGAGCTGGGTCACCGGCGCGGAACCGCTCGTGCTGCTGTTCCGCCTGACGCCGCTGCCCATGATGGCCGCCTTCACCGTGCTCGTCGGGCTGGCCGCACGGCGCCTGGCCACCTCGTGGGCGGCGGGCCCGCTCGCCGTGACCGGCGCGGTCCTCATGGCGGCGCCGAACCTCTATGCGGGCCTGAACGTCGGGGTGTTCACCTGGAGGGGCGCCCTGTCGTGGGTGAGCCCGACGCAGACCTTCGGCGCCCTGATGTCCGTTCCGGTGATCCTCGTCCTGGCCGATCTCCTGGAGGGCAGGGGTCTCCTGGAGGGCAGGGGGCGCGACGCCGGACGGTGGCTGCTCGCCGTCGTGTTCGGCGCTGCGCTCACGGGCGCCAAGTCGACCTACCTGCCCTTGATCGCGGCCGGGCTCGCGGCCGTCGTGGTCGTCGAGACGCTGAGGCGCCGCCGGCCGCCGCGGCGCGCGCTCGCCGCGCTCGCGCTCACCGGCGCCTGCAGCCTGTACGCCCAGTTCGTGCTGTTCGGCCGTGCCCAGCAGGGCGTCTACGTGGACCCGCTCGCCACCTTCGCACGCATGTGGGGAGGGCTGACCGGCCGCGGGAGCGAAGCCGCCGCGCCGTTCGCCGCAGCGCTGGGAGTGACCCTGCTCTACGCCCTGACCTGGGGCATCGTGTGGTGCGGGGTCCTCGGGCTGCTGACTCGGCCGCGCCTGCTCCTGCGCCCCGCGGTCGTCCTCACGCTGACCGTCGGCGCCGCCGGTCTGTGCGCGGTGCCCCTGTTCGGGCATCCGCACATGGCGCAGACCTACTTCTTCGACGCGTCCTACCCGTTCCTGGCGATCACGGCGGCGTACGGGCTCGTTGTCGTCGTACGGCGCGCCCGGGTGCCTCTCCGGGCCGTGGCCTGCGCGGCGGCGGCGGGGGCGGCCCTCCCCTGCCTGGTCCGGGCCGCGTGCGCCGTCCACGTGCCCCTGGGGCCGGGCCTGGACGACTCCGCGCTTTACCGGCCGTACCTCGTTCTGGCGCTCGCCGTCTCGGCCGTGGCCGCGCTGCTGTTCGCCGTCCGGAGGCGGCGCCCCGCCGTGGCCGCGGCCCTGACGCTGTGCCTGCTCTCCGCGGCCGGTCTGCCCGGCGCGTGGCTCACCCGGGTCGTCTCCGCGGTGTCCCGCGGTCCCGCCGCCGACGTCTCCCCCGACTCCGCGCAGGCACCCGCGCCTGCCGCGGTCCCGCGGGGAGCGCTGGAAGCGGGGCGCTGGCTTCGCGACCACTCCGATCCGGACGACGTGGTGGCCACCGACGCGCACTGCGTCTCCCCCGCCGCCGTCCCCTGCGACAGCAGGCACTTCTGGATGGCCGCGCTGTCGGAGCGGCGGATGCTGGTCGAGGGATGGGCGTACACGGCGGCGACCATGAGCCGCTGGCGCCGGGGCGGCAGCCAGCCGGAGAACCTTCCGTTCTGGGACGGCGAGCGGCTCCGGCTGAACGACGGCGTCTTCGCCGCGCCCTCGAAGCCCGCCCTGCGGCTCCTGCGCGACCGGTACGGCGTGCGCTGGCTCATCGCCGACGCCCGCACCTCGGCGCCCGCCGAGAGGTTCACCCCGATGGTGACTCTGGAGTATCGCTCCGGGGACTTCCTCGTCTACCGGATCCCGGACAGCCTCTGATCTCCCGCCGCCACGGCCGGCGCGGGCGCCCGCACCCCGCGTACGGCCGGGTCGGCGGCGCGCTCGTGCGCGATCGTGGCCGCGAGCACCAGACCGAGCATCCCCCACCCCGGGCCGGGAAAGGCGCCCGTGGTGTTGAACCAGACGACCACGGTGCACAGGACGGCCCGGGTCAGCGGGTCGGCCCGGCGCACGACCGGCAGCAGGATCAGCCCGAGGAGGACGAGCCCCAGCAGGCCGAGATACGCGGCGACGTCCAAATAGACGTTGTGCAGCTCACGCAGGGGCGTGCCGGCGAACGCGGCCGGGTCGACGTTGGCCCAGCCCGCGCCGAACAACGGGTCGCCCTGGTCGACGACGCTGCCGAACACCCCGGCCTGCGCCGCGTGGACGGACAGCGTGACCGGAAGGTCGGGGCGCACCACCGGGATGACGGCGACCGCGACCAGAGCGGACACGACGAGCAGCAGGGGGTGGACGCGGCTCATCCGCGTGCGGGCCATCCAGCCGGCCGGTGACAGCCTGCCCAGCATCGCCAGGCCCGCGATCATCGCGATCGTCGAGACGATGCCCTTGCTGCCCGCCAGGCCGGCCAGTCCCACCGCGACGAGGACGAGTTTCACCGGCCTGCGGCGCTCCGCCGCCCCAAGAACGGTCAGGACGGCCGCCACGAGGCCGACCTCGTTGGGGCCGCCGGGGAAGCCCGCCCACCGCGCGGCGGGATCGGAGATCAGGGGGGCCGTCGCGATCAGGAGGACGCAGAGCCAGCGGACATCCCGCCACAGGTCCAGGCCCGGACGGGCGAACAGTCCCAGCACGACGCCGAAGGCCAGCGGCCCGGCCATGCGGAGGAAGGCGAGGGCGCCGTCCCAGTCGCTGTTAACGACTCCGGCGACCAGGAACAGGACGACGGCGACGACGAGCCGATGCGATAGGGGGGCCTTTCTCCGCAGCAGCGCCGTGGTCGCGGCGAGCACGGCGAGAGCGTCCCCCAGCGAGATGTCCACGCCCCCGGGCGAGGCAAGCGTCGGCCACGCCTCCGGCACCGACAGGGCCGCCACGGCCAGCGTGAGCGCGACCAGCCGGTCCGGCGCCGCCAGCAGGAAAACCGGGATGCCCGCGGCGACCCCCAGCAGCGTCAGCGCGGGTGCGCTCCCCTCCATCACGGCCGCGCCCGCGAGCATGGCGATCACGACGGCCAGGCCGACCGCGAACACCGCGTCACCAGGCGGCCCGGGCCGATGCCACCGCCCCGGCGTCACAGCGGCACCCGCCTCGTGAATACGAGGCCGTGTCCTCGCCTGAAAACGTCAATCGAATTCCGGTCGATGTCCCACAGCACGCCAGCGACTTTACGCCAGCGACGGCGCCCCACCTCGCCTTCCGCACCGGGCAAGGCCGCGTGTCGAGACGCCGATAGGAGCCGTACAGGGGTGGGAGAATCCGCCGCGAGAACAAGACTCCGGAGCGATTCAGAAAATGGATGACGAATTCCAGCAATACCTTTGTAATGCCGGGCCAATATTCCGTTCCGCCCGGGGTGCCGCCGGCCTCGCCGCCGTTTCCCGGGCGGCACCATGGCCCGGTGATCAGGAAAGACGCCGCCACTCCCGGCGGGCGCAAGAAAGTCGTCTACGTCGTTCCCCATCTTTCCGGAGACGAGTCCGAGCACTTCGCCCACGTGCCCGCCCTGCTGGAGTCCCTGGGGGCGCGGACGGACCTGGTGGCCCTGGTCGAGCGGGGCGCCCCGCCGTCCTCCCTCCCCGGCGTGCATGCCGTCTGCTCCGTCGCGGGCCATCGCAGGGCGGCGAGGTTCCTCGGATACATCCGGGCGATCCACCGGCTCAGCCGCTCCGGCTATCGCACGTACTTCCTGCGCTACTCCCGCTTCCTGCTGGTCGCGCTGATCGTGACCTATCCCCTTTATCGGCCGCGCATCCTCCTGTGGCGCAGCGGCACCGCCGACCTCCTGGAGCCCGGCGCGACGAGGAGCCTGCGCGCCCGGCTGGACGACACGGTGAACTACGCGCTGTCCCGTTGCGTCCACGGGTTCGTCACGGGACCGGAGGCGATGGTGCCCGTCATGCGCGCGCGCTGGCGTATCCCCCACCGAAAGATGCGCCTGCTCTACAACGACATCGACGGTGACCGCTTCGCGCCGCCGTCCCCCGCGGACCGTGCGGAGACCCGCCGCCGCCTCGGCTGGCGTGAGGAAGAGTTCGTCGTCCTCTTCGTGCACCGCCTGTCGTTCCGCCGGGGCACGCGGCTGCTGGCGCCTCTGCTCCGCGCGGTGCGCGGCCGGCTGGACCGTCCCGTACGGCTGGTCGTGGCCGGCGACGGTCCCGACCGGGCCCTGCTGGAACGCCTGGCCGCCGGAGAACCGGGCCTGGAGATCCTGGGCGCGGTCCCCAACCGGGACCTGCCTCCCCTGTACGGCGCGGCGGACTGCTTCCTCATGCCGAGCTACGAGGAGGGGTTCCCCCGCGTGCTGCTGGAGGCGATGAGCACGGCTCTGCCGATCGTGACGACGCGGGCCGGCGGCTCGGCCGACGTCGTGGGCCCCGGCTACCCGTACCTCTGCGACACGGGCGACCTGGACGGCCTGGCGGCGGGGACGGCCGCGGTGGCGTGCCTGCCGCCGTCGGAGCGCGAGGCGCTCGGAGCCCGCCTGCGGCACAGGGCGAGGGAGAGGTTCTCCCCGCAGTGTGCCGCCCGGATGCTGGAGGAGATCCTGTGAAACCGCTGCGTATTCTGCGGGTGGGATACCGGCTGCCGCCCGAGCGCGGCGGGAAGGAGCGCCACCTCGACCGCCTGACCAGGCAGCAGCTCGCTGCCGGGCACGAGGTGGTCGTCGCCCACCGGCGGGGCGAGCCGCCACCGGGCACGCGCGCCCTGCCGCTGACGCCCACCCCCGCGAGCCGCCTGGTGTCCGCCGGGAACGACGTGGTCGCCTTCGCGCTGGAGTGCGCCGGGGCGCTGTCCGGGGTGGGCCGGCTGGACCTCGTCCACCTCCACGGCGACCACCGTGAGACGCTCGTGCTCGGGCCGGCCGTACGGCGGCTGGGAGTCCCGCTGGTGGTCACCGTGCACGGCGCTCTCGCGGGCGGCCTCCACCGGCCCCTCATGCGGCGGGCGTTCCGGCACGTGGACCGCTTCATCGCGCTCGGGACCCGGCCGCGCGACGGACTCCTGACGGCGGGAGTGCCCGCGGGACGCATCCACACGATGTCCAGCGGCCTGGACCTCGCCCATCTCTCCGAGTATCGCGGCCGGACCGAGCGGGGACTGGTCGTCAGCGTCGGGTCGCTGGAGCCGGTGAAGAACCACGCGCTGCTGATCGAGGCGTTCGGCGCGGTGCAGGCGCGCCACCCGCACGCCCGCCTCGTCATCGTCGGCGAGGGCAGCCAGCGCGCCCGCCTCGAACGCCTGGCCGGGCCGGGCCGCGGCGTGCACCTCGCCGGCCACCTGCCGGCCGAGGACGTGTACGCCCTGGTGGGCCGGGCCGAGGCGTTCGTCCTCGCCTCCCGCACGCTCGGCACGGTCGGCGAGGGCGTGCCGACGGCGGCGCTGGAGGCGCTCGCGCTGGGCACCCCGGTCGTCGTGTCCGGGGACGCCTCGCTCGGCCCTGCCGTCACCGACCCGCGCGCCTACCTGGCCTTTCCCAGCGGCTCCGCCGCCGCCCTCGCGGCGCGGCTGGACGCGGTCCTCGCGGACGCGTCCCTGCGCCGCGACCTGTCCCGGCGGGGCCGCCTGGCCGCGGCCGCGCTCGACTGGCCCCTGGTCGCCGCCCGGGTGCAGGACGTGTACGAGCCGCTCCTGCGCCGCCGCGTCGCGCGGCTCGCGGAGGCCGACCGATGAGCGGGGGGAAGGGCACACATGTCTGCGAAGTGATCAAGACGCTCGACGTCGGCGGCGCCGAGGTGCTGCTCGCCGAGCGGCTGCTCGCGGCGCCCAGAACGGACACGCGCTACACGGTCGTCTGCCTGCACGCCTCCACCCAGGAGCTGATCGGACCGCTGCGGGCGGCCGGGATCGCGGTGGTCGACCTGACCGCGTGCCCGCGCCGGTGGCGCCTGGCCCGCATGGTCGCGGTGGTGCGGCGGCTGAGGCCGGACGTGCTCAATCTCCACTCCCCTCTGCCGGCGTCGGTGCTGCGCCCCGTCTCGCGCCTGTGGCGGCGCCGGCCCGCGCTCGTCTGCACCGTCCACAACGTGAGCTACCGGCTGCCGACTCTGCTGCTCGACCGTGCGACGGGGTGGCTCGACGCGCGGACCGTGGCGGTCTCTCCTCAGGTGGCCCGGGCACGGACGATCTGGCGCGCCCGCGGCCTGGTCACCCGCGTCCACGGGGTGCGGGTCGAGGAGCAGCGACGCCACGCCCGGGACAGGGCGCGGACGCGGCGGGAGTGGGGGGTCGCCGAGGACGCCTTTCTGATCGGGCACGTGGCGAACTTCCGGCCGCAGAAGAACCACCGGCTGCTGCTGGACGCGGCGGCCCGGGTGCTCGCGGCGGAGCCGCGAGCCCTGTTCCTGCTCGCCGGGTCGGGGCCACTGCGGGCGCGCACCGCCGAGCGGGTCGGCGCGCTGGGCCTGGACCGGGTCCGCCTCGCGGGGCACGTCCCCGCGGCGGGCCGGCTCGTCGCCGCCTGCGACCTCCTGGTGCTGAGCTCCGACCACGAGGGCCTGCCCGTCGTCGTGATGGAGGCTCTCGCCGCGGGCGTGCCGGTCGTCTCCACGGCGGTCGGCGGCGTTCCCGACCTGGTCCGGCACGGCCATAACGGCCTGCTCACGCCGCCCGGTGACGCAGGGGCGCTGGCGGACGCGATCCGGCAGGCCATGCGGCCCGACGTGCACGCCCGTCTTCGCGGGGGCGCCGACGACAGCGCGTCGCTCGTCGACATCGGCCGCACCGCGGTCTGGTTCGAGCGGCTGTACGACGAGGTCCGCCGATGACCGCACCGATGACCAGAACGCCCCTGCTCGGCACCGTCGTCCGCAGCGTCCGGCCGCCCTCGCGGCGGCAGTTGCGGACGTTCACCCGACTCACCCTCGGCAGCCAGGGTGAGGCGGTCCTGTCCATGCTCAGCGTGATCGTCCTGGTACGGTCCACACCGTCCGCCGAGTCGGGGAAGGCGCTGTTCGCCCAGGCGGCGACGGCCGTCTGGTTCCTCCTGTGTGATCCGCGACTGGAGGACGCGGCGCAGCGGTACGTGCCCCTGGCGGGGCGGCGCGACGGCAGCGCGTCCGCGTTGTTCGGCCGGCTCCTGCGCTGGGACGTGGGGATCGGCGCGGCCGCGTGCGGCCTGGCGTTCCTGGGCGTCCTCGCCGCGTGGTCGATCGGGGCCGCCCCAGCCGACCTGGCACTGATGCTGGCGCTCGCCGTGGTCGCCGCGGGGGCCGCGTCCTCGACCGGTTCGGCGGGAGCGGCCTTCGCCCTGGCGGGGCGGTTGCACGCGCTCGGCCCGATCCGGCTGGGCTGCGCGGCCGTGTCGGCGGTCCTGTCCCTCGGCGGCCTGTTCGCGGCCGGCGCTCCCGGTTACCTCGCGGGCCAGGCCGCGGGCGCCCTCGTGACGGCGGCGGTGCTCGCCCGCGTCGGGCTGCGGGCCGTCCGCGCCGAGTTCGGGCCCCCCACCTCGCCCGCGCCCCTGCCCGCCGGCCTGCTCCGGTTCTCGCTCAGGGCGTCCGCGGGCGCGTCGGTGGCGGCCGCCTCCGATTCGGGGATCCTCGCGCTGGCGGGCCTGGTCGGCGGCCCGTCCCTGGTGACCGTCCTCAAGGTCGCGTCGGCTCCGAGCCGTCTCTACACGAGCCTGGTCAGTCCGGTCGCCTCGATGCTGTACCCCCGGCTGGCCGAGGCCGCGGCGGCCGGCGACACCGGGCGCATCAGGACGGACATCAGGCGGTCGACCCTCGTGCTCGGCGCGGTCGGCGCAGCCGCGCTGCTGGCCGCGGTGCCCGTCACCGGCCCGTTGCTCGGCCTGGCCTACGGCGTGCCGTACGCGCAGGCGGCCCCGGCGGCCGTGCTGCTCCTCGGCGTGGCCTGCGTCAAGGCCGGGGTGTCCTGGGCCAAGGTGCTCCCGCTCGCCCTCGGCCGGCCCGGGTTGCGCCTGGCCTTCCTCACGGCCGAGGGCCTGCTGCTCCTCGGCCTGCTGGCGGCCGGCGGCCGGGCCACATCGGGCGCGGTGCCGGCGGCGGTCGTCTTCGGATGCGGCTCCCTTGCCCTCGCCGTCCTGGGGTCGGCCTACTGGGTCTGGGCCGGCAGGAGGCTCGTCGACGACGACGGCGGCGCCGCCACGACTGGGTGACGCGCCGGGTGCCTCACCGCGCGGGCCCGCTCGCCGCTCCCTTCAGGGGAAGCACGTCGTCCAGCAATTGGGCGTACCTCTCCCCCAGCACGTCCCAGCGCACGCGGTGGGCCTCGGACAGCGCAAGCGCGGACAGCCGTGACCGCAGGGACGCGTCGCCGAGAAGTCGCACCACCGCCGCCACGAACTGCGCGGGCGAGTCGACGATGAGCCCCGACCCCACGTCGCTGATCAGCTCCGTCGGGACGCCCCGGTAGCCGACGACGGGCACCCCGCATCCGAGGTACTGCGCCACCTTGACCGACGACCGCTCGTGCTGGATCCGGCGCGGGTAGAGGCCCACGTCGAACGCCGCCAGGAAGTCCGGCACCCGTTCCGGCGGCACGTGCCCGACCAGTTCGACGTCCGGCCGGCGCGCGAGCCTGCGTTCCAGCACGCCGCCCACGCGACCCACGAGCCACAGCCGCGCCCGCGGGCAGGCGGCCACGACCTTCGGCCACAGTTCGTCCACGAGATGGTCGACGTCGTACATCGGCTCGGCTCCGCGGTCCGCTCCGCACAGATGCCAGGCGGCGGCGTATCCCACGGTCAGCTCGCCCGGCCGCTTCCGGCGGTGCGGTTCACCGGCGGTCCGCGGGTCGGCCCCGGCCGCCGGAACCCCCTGGCCGATGACATGAATGGGACAGGTCACGCCCAAGGCGCGGTAGCGGTCGGCGGCCGCGCGGTTCGTGACGACCATGGCGGCGAGGTGCGGCGAGGACCGCAGGACGCGCACCTCCTCCTCGCTGAAGTAGGGGTCGTCCATGTCCATCACCACGGGAAACCCGACCAGCGGGAGGTGCCGGGTATTGGTAACGAATCCATAGTCGTAGCATCTGGCGGCCATGCGAAAAAGGAAACGGGCGTGAAGTCCGACGGTCGCGTTCAGCGCACGGAAATGCAGGCCCCTCAATACTTTCCGGTCCGTGCAGCGCAGCATCAGATTGTCCACCCGATCAAGGCAGGGCAACAGGCTCGCATAGCGCGCGTTGTTGACGCTGCGGAACCAGATGTTGGTATGGAATATCCGACTTTCCGCGACCCTACCGGACCACAGATCCGCTATTTTCACCTCGCTGAATCGCACGGGGCAACCATGACCCGATTCCCGGCGAAGGGCAAGAGCCGACACACCGCACCCCATTTTTTCATGCTTCGTTTCCGGCCGAACCGGATCATTGCGAAGTAGGGAATAGGGAAACTTCCCCCAAGCGCCGCGACACGGGACCGGTCGGGCCGCTGAACCGGGTTACTTTCTCCCGCGTGAACGAGACCTGCCGAGGAGCGCCAGATGAAACGGACGGCCGGATCCGCGTCATGGAGATCATCGCCCGGCTGAACGTCGGCGGTCCCGCGACCCAGGTCGGGGGATTGTGCCAAGAGCTGAACCGCGACGAGTTCGACCACCGCCTCTACGCCGGGCAGGTCGACAGCGCCGAGGGCGACCATGTCGCGCTGGGACGTGCCGCGATGGAGGTGCACCCGATCCCGGGCCTCGGCCGCTCGGTCCGGCCAGGCGACGACGCCCTCGCGCTGCTGCGACTCGTCGCCGCCATGCGCGACTTCCGGCCGCACGTCGTGCACACCCACACGGCCAAGGCGGGAGCACTCGGCCGCGTGGCCGCCCGCCTTGCGTGCGTCGGCGCGGCCACCGCGCACGTGTTCCACGGGCACCTGCTCCACGGCTACTTCTCCCCGGCCAAGCGCCGCGCGTACGTCTGGGCGGAGCGGCGCCTCGCCTCCATGTCCGACCGGCTGGTCACGGTGGGAGAGAGGGTCCGCGACGATCTGCTGGCCGAAGGCATCGGACGGCCAGGACAGTACGTGGTGATCCCGCCGGGGGTGCGGCTGGGCGAGGTGCCCGGCCGGGAGGCGGCACGCGCCGCGCTGGGGCTTTCTCCGGAGGCTCCCGTCGTCGCGTTCGTCGGCCGCCTCACCCGGGTGAAACGGCCCGACCGGTTCCTCGCGGTGGCGCACGCGGTTCTCGCCCGCGTGCCCGCCTGCCGCTTCGTGGTCTGCGGCGACGGCGACCTGCGCGAGGACGTGGAGCGGGAGGCGAGGCACGCGGACGGCCCGGTGCGGCTGCTCGGCTGGCGCGCGGACGTGGAGACCGTCTACGCCGCGGCCGACGTGGTGGTGCTGACCTCGGACAACGAGGGCACGCCGCTGTCGCTCGTGGAGGCGGGAATGGCGGGCACGCCGGTGGTGGCGACCCGGGTCGGCAGCGTCGCGGAGGTGGTCAGGGACGGGAGCACCGGCCTGCTGGCCGCCCCCGACGCCGGCGAACTCGCCGCCCACGTCCTGCGACTGCTCTCCGACCCGGAACTCGCGTGCCGCATGGGCGAGGCGGCCCGCCGCTGGACGACGTCGTCGTTCGGCGTGGAGCGGCTGGTCGCCGACACCGAGGCGCTCTACCGGTCCCTCGGCCGCCGCCGGCGGCCACTCGTCGCACAAGGGGAGATGTCCCGATGAAAGTCCTGGTGACCGGGGGTGCCGGGTTCATCGGCGCGAACCTCTGCCGCCGACTGGCCGGCCTGGCCGAGGTCGAACGGATCACCGTGCTCGACGACCTGTCCACCGGGGACGCCCGCAATCTCGCGGACCTGCCCGTGGAACTGGCCGAGGGCAGCATCCTCGACTCCGGCCTGCTCGCCCGGCTCGTGACCGGCGCCACCACGGTGATCCACCTCGCCGCGCGGCCCTCGGTGCCGCGGTCCCTGGCCGACCCGCTGGCCTCGCACGCGGTGAACGCCACCGGCACCCTGCACGTGCTCGAGGCGTGCCGTGCGACCCGTCCGCACGTGATCCTGGCGTCCTCGTCGTCGGTGTACGGCGACAGCCCGGCGCCGTACAAGCACGAGGACCTGCCCACGCGGCCCCTGAGCCCGTACGGCGCGACCAAACTCGCCACCGAGGCCTACGCGCTGGCCTACGCCGCGAGTTTCGCGCTGCCGGTCCTGCCGTTCCGGTTCTTCAACGTGTACGGCCCGCTCCAGCCGGCCGGGCACGCGTACGCGGCGGTCATCCCGGCGTTCGTGTCAGCCGCCCTGCGCGGCCTGCCGGTGCCGATCCACGGCGACGGGGCGCAGGCACGCGACTTCACCTACGTGGGCTCCGTGACCGAGGTGCTCGCGGACGCCGCGGTCCGGCGGGTGACGAGCGGCACGCCGGTGAACCTCGCGTTCGGCGCCCGGATCTCCCTGCTGTCTCTCAAGGACGCGCTCGCCGAGGTGCTCGGCCGCCCGGTGGAAGCGGAGTTCCTGCACGCCAGGGCGGGCGACATCCGCGAGTCGCAGGCGTCCGCCCGGCTGCTGCTCGGCCTGTTCCCGGCAGTGCGTCCCGTGCCGCTGGCCGACGGACTCCGCGCGACCGTGGAGTGGTTCCGGCGGAGCGCGGAACCGGTGGGCGCCGGCCACCGCGAGACGGTCCCGCCCGGGCGACCCGTCGATTCCAGCCAACCATGTCGTTCCATGTCCACGGGAGAAGTCGGTGACTAACTCGCCACGAAGCACCTACCTGCTCACAGGTGGCAGCGGCTTCATCGGGTCACACCTCGCCGACGCGCTGCTCGCGCGCGGTGACTTCGTCGTCGTCCTCGACAACCTGTCCACCGGCAGGCTGTCCAACCTCCGCCCGCACCCCCGCCTGCGCTTCGTCCAGGGCTCGGTGCTCGACGAGCTGATGGTCGACGAACTCGTCCACCAGTGTGACGTCGTGGTCCACCTCGCGGCGGCGGTCGGTGTGAAGCTGATCGTCGAGCAGCCGCTGCACTCCTTCACGACGAACATCCGAGGGTCGGAGATCGTGATCGAGGCCGCGCACCGGTACCGGCGCAAGATACTCGTCACCAGTACGAGCGAGATCTACGGGAAGAACTCCAGCGGGCCTCTGCCCGAGGACTCCGACCGCGTCCTGGGCAGCCCCTGCGTCGTACGGTGGGCCTACAGCACGGCCAAGGCCGTCGACGAGATCCTGGCCAACGCCTACCACAGCGAGCGCGGCCTGCCCGCGATCATCGTGAGGCTGTTCAACACCGTCGGCCCGCGGCAGAGCCCCGCCTACGGGATGGTCATCCCGCGGCTCGTCCGGCAGGCGATCACCGGCGTCCCGCTCACCGTCTACGGCGACGGCACCCAGACACGCTGCTTCGCCCATGTGCGGGACGTGGTGGACGCCCTGCTCAGACTGCTCGACGACGAGCGTGCCGTGGGCCAGACCTTCAACATCGGGTCCGGCGACGAGGTGAGCATCCTGGAGCTCGCCAAGCTCGTCACCGAGCTGACCGGCAGCACGTCGGGGATCGACCTCGTCCCCTACGCCGAGGCGTACGGGACGGGCTTCGAGGACATGACCCGGCGGGTTCCCGACACCACCAGGCTGCGCGAGCTCACCGGCTGGGTGCCCCGGCGCACGCTCGACGACATCCTGGTGGAGACCATCGCCGACGCCCGCGCCGAGCTGGTGAACCCGCGTCGGTGAACGCCTCGGCCTATCTCACCGCGGCCTGCGCCGGTTTCCTGTTGAGCGTCGCGGCGACCTTCGTACTGCGCCGTCTCGCCCTGCGGTGGGGAGTCACCGACAGACCGGGCGGCCACAAGACTCACCGGCGTCCCACCCCGTGCCTGGGCGGCATCGCGATCATGCTGGGCACCGTCGTCCCCGCGGCCATGGTCGCGGGGGCGGCGGGCCAGCGCATGGCGGGCCTCCTCGTCGGGGCCCTGGCCATGACCCTGCTCGGCCTGATGGACGACATCTCGCCGCTCCCCCCGCTCAACCGGCTGGCCGTCGAGGCGCTCGCGGCCGGGGTGGTCGTCGTGAGCGGGGTCGCGGCTCCGATAACCGGCGGTCCGCTGGACGGCCCGATCACAGTGCTGTGGATCGTCGTCGTGACCAACTCCTTCAACCTGCTCGACAACATGGACGGCGTCCTCGGCGGCGTCACCGTGGTCAGCGCCGTGTTCCTCGCCGCGGCGGCCTTCGTGTCCGCGCAGCCGCTCACGGGGCTGGTCCTGGTGACCCTGTCCGCCGCCGCCCTGGGCTTCCTGCCGTACAACTGGGCGCCGGCGAGGATCTTCATGGGCGACGCGGGCTCGCTGTTCATCGGGTTCGTCCTCACCTCCTCGGCGGCGGCGTTGGTCACGGGCACCGGCACGGGCACCGCCGTCGCGGGCCTGCTGCTGCCCGCCTTCGTCGCGGTCGCCGACACGGGTGTGGTGCTGCTGTCGAGGCGGCGGGCGGGCCGATCGGTGCTGCAGGGCGGGACCGATCACCTGTCCCACCGCGTCCACCGGCTCGGCCTGGGCGTGCGGCTCACGGCCCTCACGCTCGCCGCGCTCGCGGCCGCGGCCGGCGTGCTCGACCTCGCGATGACGCTTGCCTGGCTGCCGCCGCTCGGTGCGGCGCTCGGCGGTACGGCCGCCGCCTGCGCCATCGTCGTCCTGGCACAGCGGGTTCGGGTCTACCCGTCGCCGGTCCGGCCGCAAGACTCTCTTCGTGTAAGGCGGTAAACGTCCATGGAACTCCTCTACTACCTGCGCCTCATACGCGGGAACTGGCTGTTGCTGGTGCTCGCGCTGCTCGTCGGGCTGACCGCCGCTCTGGTGGTGACCGTGCGGACCCCGCCCAGATACGTCGCCACCATCACGATGCTCGTCTCGGCGGACGACAGGGAGGGCAGCGTCTCCACCGCCGTACAGGCCGGGGTGCTGTCTCAGCAGCGGGTGCAGTCCTACGCCACCCTGCTGACCAGCCGACGAGTGCTCGCGAAGATCGCCGGTGACGGGGACGCCGAGGGCTTCCAGGCCGACGTGACGGCCGAGGCCATCCCCAACACCTCCCTGCTGCGGGCCACCGTCGCCGACTCCGAGCCCCGGCGCGCCGCCGCGCGGGCCGACGCCCTGGGCGACGCGTTCACCGCGGTGATCGACCAGATCGAGCGGCCCACGCCCAAGAGCCCTCCCACGGTCCGGGTCACGGTCGTGGACGACGCGGAGATCCCCGAGAACCCGGTCGCGCCCCGGCCAATGGTCAACGTGGCGCTCGGCCTGTTGATCGCGCTGTTGACGGCCGTCGGCGGGCTGGTGCTGCGCGACCGCCTGGACACCAGCGTCAAGACGGCCGAGGCGCTGCAGCAGGTCGCCAAGACCTCGATACTCGGCGTGATCGGATACGAGCGGGACGCACGCAGGAACCCCCTGATCACCGGCGGGAGCGGACGCTCGTCCCGGTCGGAGGCGTTCCGCTCGCTGCGGACCAACCTGCAGTTCATCGGGGTGGACCGGCAGCCGAAGTCACTGGTGGTCACCAGCTGCCTGCCCAACGAGGGCAAGTCGTCCGTCTCGGCGAACCTGGCGATCGCGATGGCGCAGGCGGGCTGGCGCGTGATCCTGGTCGACGGCGACCTGCGCCGCCCCAGCGTTGCCGGCTATCTCGGCATCGAGGGCGGCACGGGTCTCACCGACGTCCTCATCGACAGGGCCCGCCTGCCCGAGGTCATCCAGACATGGGGGCGCCCGGGCCTTTCCGCGCTGCCGAGCGGGCGCGTCCCGCCGAACCCCAGCGAACTGCTCGGCTCGCAGGGGATGCGCGCGGTGCTGGCCCAGCTGACCGCCGAGTACGACATGGTGATCATCGACGCGCCGCCGCTGCTGCCCGTGACCGACGCCGCCGCGCTGGGCGCGATCTGCGACGCCGCGCTGCTCGTCGTGCGGCACGGCAAGACCCGGCGCGAGCAGGTGGTGCGCGCCGCGGAGCTGCTGTCGTCGATCAACGCCCGTCTCGTCGGCGCCGTGATGAACTTCGCGCCGGCCAAGACGGGCGACTACTACGGCTACGCGTACGGATACCAGCCGGCGGCGGAACAGGACATCGCGCAGCAGAGCACGCCTATCCCCGTGTGAGCAGGCTGATCGGGACGGCGAGCGCGTCCGCGATGCGGCGGGCCGCCTCCCGGTAGCCCCTGCGGGGACCTCCGTACGGGTCGGCGATGTCGGGCTGGTCCACCCGGACCAGCCCGCGCAGCGCTCCGGCCTCCTCCAGCAGCACCCGTGCCCGGCGGACGGGATCCCCGTGCCGCAGCACCTCGCCGGACGGGACCGCGCGGACCAGCACACCGAACTCGGCGATCGTGAACGCGCGCGCGGCCGCGCGCGGATGCAGGGCCACCGCCTCGGCGCGGTGCTCGGACGAGGCCGCCAGCACGAGATCGGCGCAGACGACCGCCTCCGCGGTCAGCGGGCGAGAGGCGAAACCCTCCGGATCCCCGCCGTGCCGCAGCAGCGCGGCGCGCGCCCGCTCGGCCATCGGCTGCCCCCACACGGCGCGGGTGCCCGCACTGCCCACCTGGATCGGCGAGCCTGGCCCGAGCGCCGCCAGGGCGAGCCGCTCGGCCATGGCCGACCTGCAGATGTTCCCCGAGCACACGAACAGGACGCGGAAGGTCTCCGCGTCCGTCCGGGTCCCCGGGATCTCCGGGTCGTGCACCGTCTCGGGGACCGCTCCGGCCGTAGCCTTCCCCCCACTCGTACGCTCCATGAGCGGGACGCTAGGCCGCGCCCGGCGTGCCGCCGCTCGCGGCACGCCGGGCTTTACGCTTCCTGTCGCTTCCTCTCGGGAGCCCCGGTTCGAAAGACGCGCTCAGAGGCCGCAGCCTCTGCCGTCGGCCGTCACCAGCGTCCGCTGCGGCCGCACGAGCGGCTGCACCGGGACCACGGGGGCCGCCGCCGAGTACGGTTCGAGCAGGTCGAACTCCAGTGTCCTCGACTGGCCGGGCGCGAACTCCAGCACCTTGGAGTAGACGGGGTGGGACCGCTCGGTCTCCGCGTAATACGAGATCGGCCGGCCGTCGAGCCTGACCGCCGTCGCCTTCGCCCCGACCGCGGCGTACAGCGACACCCACAGCAGGTTGGAGCCGGCGGCGGGCGGTCGCCCCGGGGCGTCGAGCCTGGTGGTGACGTACGAGGGCAGCCGGCCGTGCGGCACGTCGTTGGTCAGGCGGATCCGCACCCGGGAGGTGCGCAGCCCGTCCGGGCGGCACGGGCCGAGTTCGTAGGTGACCGAGCGGTCCAGGTAGTAGTCGAGCTTGGTGCCGGCCGAGTTGTTGACCACGAGCCCGGCGTACGGCTCGCGCCGCTCGGGCAGCACCCCGCCGAGCGGGGTCGCCGCGATCCGCCGCTGCTCGTCCTCGGCCCGGCTCCAGACGGTGAGCCGACGCTCGTTGACCATGCGCGCGAAGGCGGGCAGCAGCCGCGCGGGCCGATCCAGCGCGCCGGACAGTGCCTCGCTGACCGCGCCGGCGATCCTGACCAGGTATCTCTTGCGCTCCGCCGGGTCCTGGTAGCGGGCGTAGGCCGTCCGTTCCGTCAGGTCGACGACGTTGCCGGCCGTCACCGTCTCCCCGCCGGGAAGCTTGACCGGCCCGATCGCGCCCAGGATGTAGGAGAGCCCGACCGGGTCGGTGGCGATGGCCCCGTCAAGCTCCTGGCCGGTCTGGTGGCGCCACAGCCCGGTCCAGGTGGCCGCGGCATAGGGGAAGTGCGGGGACAGGTTGGAGACCGACAGCGTCGTGGTCGCGCCCCGCCCGTACCGGGAGACGAACCGCGAGCCTGGGTCGGCGACGGACTCCGCGCTCGCCGCCAGGCCGCTGTTGGCGGACAGCCGTGCGACGGACAGCCTGCCGTGATCGGCTTTCAGGATGCCGAACGCGCCCACGAGACCGCCGGTGCCCCGGGCCTCGGCGTTGGTCTCGAACGCCAGGAAGTAGCGGCGGGGACCGTCGCGGCCGAGCATGGGCGGCAGCAGCGCGGCGGCGTCCGCCCCCCGGCTCAGGAAGCCGCGCAGCCGGGCCGCCTCGCGGAGCAGGGTGTAGCGCGCACCGTCCAGGGCCGCCAGCCCGGTCGACGCCGGGGTGCCCGCGACGCGCGACCTCGCGGCCTCCACGCGGACGGCGCCGTCGCGCAGCACCGGCGCCATCGCGTCGAGGGCGGCCAGCGCGCCCCGCAGATCCCCCTGCGCCTTGGCGCTCGCGGACAGGAACGGCGCGGTCGCGCGCTCCACCCGGGACAGCACATCGGTGATGTCCGCGACCGACGCGGCCAGCCCCCGGGTCGTCGCCGCGCCGTCGCCCACCACGGGCAGGTGGGTGAGCAACGCCCAGTAGGCGCCGCCGGTCAGCCGCCGCGCCTCCGCCGCGTGACCACGGGCTTCGGCGAGCGCAGCCGCGGCCGAGCGGGCCGACCCGATGTCGCCCGGCCGCAGCCGGAGCAGGGCGGCCCGCGTCGCCTCCAGATGGTCGCGCACGCTCAGCCCGAGGTGGGCCGCCCAGCCCCCGGCCAGCACGAGGCCGAGGGCCAGCGACGGCAGGCCGACGACGACCAGCCGGCGATTCCTCCTACTCGGCACCGCTCGACCGGCGGCGTCGCGCGGAGACCAGGGTGCAGCCCAGGGCGACGGCCAGCAGGCCCGCGCCCGCGGCGGCCACGCCCGCCGGCGCGCCCGTGAACGGCAGCTGACCGCCGCCCGACGGGCCGGCCGCGACCGGTCCGGGACCGCCCCCGCCCATGTTCTCCTCGGGACCCATGCCGGCCGGCGCCTCCTCCCCGAAGCTCTCCTCCTCCGGCGCCTCCTCCTCGGCGGTCTCCTCCTCGGGGGCCTCCTCCGACTCCTCCTCCGTGGGCTCGGCCTCCTCGGCGGCCCCCTCAGGCGATCCCTGAGCGCTCTGCGCCGCGTTCTGCACCGGCATGACCCCGCCGGGGCCGCCCGCGCCCGCGCCGGCGGGGGCGACGATGGGCTGCGCGTTGCCGGTCTTGGTGTCGTTGGTCGTGTAGGCCTGCGGCCAGTTCCAGCCCTGCCAGTTCTGCTGCTGCGGCCAGAACCAGCCGTTGTTGTTGCAGTTGTTGCCCTCGCAGACGGTCTGCGGCTCCGCCTGCTCGTTCTGCTGGACCGGTGTCACCACCGGCTCCACGACGTTCTCCACCTTGATGGGCCTCGGCGGATAGACGCCGTCCCCCGCCGGGATCACCGGTGACATGACGGTCCGCGCGGCCGCGGCCCCGGGGACACCGAGCGCCAGGCCACCCGCGACCGTCACCGCCAGAAGAATAGGTACAGTATTTTTTCGCGCCACTTTGGACTCCCGATAACGGCCGCTCAATTAATTGAGCAATTGCCCGGATTGCCAGCGATATCTCGCTGCTCGACTGTTATATGCGCCCGGCGAAGAGCCGCCCCATCACGGCGCACGGTGCTTACCGAAGGATCGGCCAGGTTTTCGCTTCGTTGACCACAGCCGAATAGGCGTGCCAAAGAGTTCGCCAACGCCCCCCGCGAAGCCGCCGCCGGGAGATGGCCCAAGGCCATACTCGGTCCGTGCGCGGAGAAGACGACGGAGCCGTGAGAACGGTAACGCGGGTGATCGGCGAGCTGTGCCTGCCCGTGGGGCTGGTCCTGCTGCTGTTCTACGCGTACCTGCTGTGGGGCACCGGCGCGGAGACCGAGCGGGAGCAGCGCGTCCTGCAGCAACGGCTCGGTGAGGTCTTCACCAGGCACGGCGGTCAAGCGGGCCCTGGCCGGGTGAAGCTGGGCGATGCCCTGGCGCTGCTGCGCATCCCCCGGCTGGGCGCCGGCTACCGGTTCGCCGTCGTCGAGGGCGTCGGCCCGGCGGAGCTGCGCAAGGGCCCCGGCCACTTCCCCGGCACCGCGCTGCCCGGCCAGGTGGGCAACTTCGTTCTCTCCGGGCATCGCACGACCTACGCCGCGCCGTTCAACCGGATCGACCAGCTGAGGGCCGGCGACGACATCGTGGTGGACGCGCGGGACGCCCGCTACACCTACCAGGTGACGCGCAAGGAGGTCGTGGACCCCGGCGACGTCGACGTCGTCGATCCCGTCCCCGGCCATCCGGGGCGGCGGCCCACGACCGCGTTCATGACCATGACCACCTGTCACCCCAAGTTCTCCGCGGCGCAGCGCCTGGTCGTCCAGAGCGTGCTCGTCCGCCGCGAGGAACGCTAGGGAGCATTTGTCAGGCACGACCCAGGACTGACCGAGGGAGATCCGGCGTGTACAGATTCCTCTGGCGGCGGCTGCCCGGCGGCACCGCGCTCCGGCTGGCCGTCGTGCTGCTGCTGACCGGCGTCACCGTGGCCGCGCTGTGGTACGTCGTGTTCCCCTGGCTGGCGCCGCGGGTGCCGCTCGGATAGCGAAGGCTGTCCCTGTCCCCCATAACACGGAGGTAGGGGAGAACTGGCCTGTCCCCTGCCGCGCCCGCCCGACGTACGTTGGCGGGTGCCCCACCCCGAGACTCCACCGATCACCGGCGTGCCCGCGCCGCCGATCCATCCGGTGCGCCTCGTGGTGGTCATCCCCCGACCGAGGAGACCCCGATGCACATGTCCCCGACGCACGTGTCCCCGATGCGGACGTCAAGGTTCCTCCGGGCCGTCTCGGCCCTGCTCCTGGGACTGGCCGTGCTGTTCACGGTGTCGCCGGCCCGGGCGGCCGCGCCGGTCGGCGACGCGGCGGCGAGCGCCGTGCGCGTGCTGCGCTACGACGCGAGCCGGGCCGCCGAGTTCCGCACCGTGATGGACCAGGCCGCGCAGGTCTGGAACGCCGCCGTCACCAACGTCCGGCTCGTAGCGGGCACGCCCGCCGACTTCGTGGTGCTCGCCGACAACGGCTGGCCCCGCACGAGCGTCACCAGGCTGGGCCGGGGCACCATCTGGATGGGCAGGGAGGCGACCGCCGAGGGTTACTACCCCCTGCGCATCGCCACCCATGAGATCGGCCACATCCTCGGTCTGCCCGACCGGCGCACCGGCCGCTGCACCGACCTCATGTCCGGCCACAGCGCGCCGGTGAGCTGCACCAACGCCAACCCCAGCGCGGCGGAGCGCAGCGAGGTCGAGGCGAACTTCGCCGGCTCCGCCCTGTCCGCCGGCGAACGCGCCGGCGGACTCTTCGTCGACCGCGCGGACGCGGCCGGCGACCTGGTCCCCGCGCCGTAGCCGGCGTCAGAGAGCACGGTTCGGACGGCGCTGTTCAGAAGGCGCTGTTCAGAAGGCGCGGTTCAGAAGGGGCTGTTCAGAGAGCGACACCGAGGAGCGCGTCGGCGACCTCGCGCACCAGCGCCGGGGAGGAGGCGTCGTCGCCCTCCTCCGCCGCCCAGGCGTCGATCGCAGCGAGGGCGCCCGGGGCGTCGAGGTCGTCGGCGAGGCGCTCGCGCACCGCCGTCAGCACCGGGGCGCCCGCGGGGCCCGCCGGGCGCGCCACCGCCGCCCGCCACCGTGCCAGCCTGTCCTCGGCCGCGGCGAGCTGGTCCTGTGTCCACTCCCAGTCCGCGCGGTAATGGCGCGCCAGCAGGGCCAGGCGCACGGCCATGGGGTCGGCGGTCTGCCGCAGCCTGGAGACGAACACGAGGTTGCCCTTGGACTTCGACATCTTCTCGCCGTCCAGGCCGACCATGCCCGCGTGGACGTACGCCCGGGCGAACGGCCACTCGCCGGTGGCCACGTGGCCCTCGCAGGCGCCCATCTCGTGGTGGGGGAAGATCAGGTCCGAGCCGCCGCCGGCGACGTCGAAGCCGCTGCCGAGGTGGCGCAGGGCGATGGCCGTGCACTCGATGTGCCAGCCGGGCCTGCCGTGACCGAACGGCGACTCCCAGGACGGCTCTCCCGGCCGTTCCGCCCGCCACAGCAGCCAGTCGAGCGGATGGCGCTTGCCCTCCCTGCCGGGGTCGCCCCCGCGCTCGCCGAACAGCTCCAGCATGGTCTCCTCGGAGTAGCCGGAGACCGCGCCGAACTTGGGCGCGGACGCGACCGAGAAGTAGACGTCCCCGTCGATCTCGTACGTGGCGCCCCGCTCGGCCAGCCGGCTGATCAGATCGGCGATCTCCCCGATGGTCTCGGTGACCCCGACGTACTCGCGGGGCGGCAGGATGCGCAGCGCCTCCATGTCGGAGCGGAACAGCTCGATCTCGCGCTCGCCGAGGGACCGCCAGTCGGTGCCGGTCGCCTCGGCCCGCTCCAGCAGGGGGTCGTCCACGTCGGTGGCGTTCTGGGTGTAGTGCACGTCGTGGCCGGCGTCCCGCCACACCCGGTTGACCAAGTCGAAGGCGAGGTAGGTGTTGGCGTGCCCGAGATGGGTGGCGTCGTACGGCGTGATGCCGCAGACGTACAGCCGGGCCTCGCCGGAGGGGGCCGTCTCCCGCACCTCACGGGCGGCGGTGTCGTACAGACGGAGCACAAGGCCCGAACCTGGCAGCCTGGGGACATTCGGAGCAGACCACGATCGCATGGTGTGAAGCCTATCCGCGAGACCGGCGGACCCGTTCAGCCGGTGCGCTCCACGAGGTGTCGATCTCGTGCCAGGTGGCGGGGTCGTCCGGCTGGGGGCAGAAGTCGTAGCGCAGCCCCTGCTCCGCGAGGGCGATCAGCGTGACCGAGAGGCTGGCGAAGACCCGCCCGTCCGGCAGCCGCCGCCGCATGACCAGTGCCCGGGGATCGTCCCAGGGCATCCCCGCGCCCGACGCGGGATAGAGCCATTCCCCCCAGAACCGCTCGGGCGAGCCGCCCGTGGTCCACCCGGGCCGGGCGGCCCGGGCGATGCGGGGCCTGAACCAGGCGGTGCGCGGCTGGGTCTCGCCGCGGTCCCAGCCCGTGTTCACGATCACGTGCACGCCCTCGGGCAGCTTCTCCTCGGCCAGGGTCTTGCCGTCCCAGCTCCACAGCCGTACGCCGTCAAGCCCGCCGAGGACGAGATGGAAAGGGTCGTACCAGGACAAATCGAGCGGCGGAAGCTCCCCCGCGGCGGCGGCGAGGAGCGGCAGCTCGCCGCGCGAGTGGCGCCGGCCCGCCGGGGCCGCGACGCCGTCGCCGTTGAGCAGCGCGGCCACGCGCCGCCCGGCGGGGTCGGCGGCCAGCCAGGTGCCGCCCGCCTCCAGATCGCGGCCTCCGATCAGGCCGGGGTACGCGGGCCAGTGCCGGTCCGGCGACATCCACGGCCGCGTGACGAACTCGTCACGCACTCCCGCCAGGAGCACCGGCGCGCCGGCCTCCGGCTCGACGCTCACGATGACCGTACACAATGCGTGTTCCCTCCAATATCGGTAGAGACCCCTGCAGAGTGCACAATTCGCACGTTTTGCGCAAGCCTGCCTACGTTGATCAAATCGGGGGCCACGGAATCGCCGGCCAATCCTCGGAGGGGTGCGGGTGGACCCCGGTGGCCAGCAGCCTCTTGACCCGCTCCCACGTGGCCTCCACCTCGGCCTGGGTCAGCAGCTCACGCAGGCGCCGGCCGAGGCGTCCCCGCTCGATCTCGCGCTCCAGCCGCACCAGCACGTTGACCGCCTCGCGCGGGAGCGTCTTGCCGCGCCACTGCCACAGCACGGTGCGCAGCTTGTCCTCCACCGCGAAGCAGACCCCGTGGTCGACCCCGTACACGTGCCCGTCGGGCAGCGGCAGCAGGTGGCCGCCCTTGCGGTCGGCGTTGTTCACTACAGCGTCGAACACGGCCATGCGGCGCAGGGCGGGGTTGCGACTGCGCATCAGGGCCATCAGGTCGGTCTCGGGATCGGCGTCGATCCACAGCTGCACCATCCCCGCGCCGAAGGGACCGTCCCGGTAGACGGTCGGCGGCACGATGCGCCATCCGGTGGCGGCCGCCACCTCATAGGCGGCCACCTCCCGGGCCGCGAGCGTGCCGTCGGGGAAGTCCCACAGGGGGCGCTCCCCGCGCACCGGCTTGTACACGCACGCCGCCGCGTGCTCGCCGTTCCTGATGGAGCAGTAGAGCGTCATGTTCGTGGCCTCGACGAGTCGTCCGGCCACTTCTAAGGTGCCCTCCCGCAGCAGGCGCATGGCCGCCGCGTCGTCCAGTCCCGGCCCGTCCACGTCGCTGATGCTCGCCTCGCCCTCGGCTGTCATCCGGTTCCTCGCCCGCGCGGCGCGAGGCCGCCCTTCCACCCGTTCACGCCGCGCCTCTCATGCCGACAATCCCCCGGGGTGGTGACCGTTGAGGCGGACGCAGATGTGACCATCGGGATCGAGGGGCCGGCCGCACAGCGGGCACGGCGGGCGGCCCGCGGCGACCACATCCAGCGCCCGGCGGCTGAACGCGCGGGCGGCGGCGGCGCTGATCCGCACCCTGAGGACGGCGGGCTCGGGACGGTCGTCCAGCGGCGGCTCGTCCTCCTCCTCTTCGTCCTCGGTCGCCTCCTGCGCCTCGATGATCACCTGGGCGGTCTCGGGATCCCAGGCGAGCGCCATCGTCCCCACCCGGAAGTCCTCGTCGATGGGCAGGTCGAGCGGACCCTCGTCGGCCAGCTCCGTCGGGGCCATGGCCGGGACGGGCGCGCGCCCGCCGCTGCGCCGCAGCACCTCGTCGAGCAGCTCGTCGAGGCGGTCGGCCAGCACGGCGACCTGGAACTTCTCGAGCGCCACCGTGGTGATCCTGCCCTGGCCGCGCGCCTGGAGGAAGAAGGCTCGTGCGCCCGGTTGCCCCACGGCACCGGCCACGAACCTGTCAGGCGGATCGTAGTCGAAGACCGGCATAGCCCGACCTTATGTGTTCCCGGGTCCACCGCCGACGGCGGCATCGCTTCCGGTGATGGTTTCTCCCCCGTCTTGGTCCCCCGACACCTCCGGCGGCGGCACCAGGTTGGCCACTCCCCCGCCCACGTCGTTCGCCCTGAGCAGGAAGGGACGCAGGGGGGTGTAGCGGATCACCGTGACGGACGCGGGATCGGCCGTGATCCGCTGGAACTGGTCCAGGTGCAGGCCCAGCGCGTCGGCCACGATCGCCTTGATCACGTCCCCGTGGCTGCACACCAGATAGGTGGCCTTCTCGCCGAGCCGCTCGTTCCAGTCGCGTACGGCCCGCACGGCCCGGTTCTGCACCTCCGCCAGGGCCTCCCCGCCGGGGAACACCGCGGCGCTGGGGTGGGCCTGCACCACCCGCCAGAGCGGCTCCTCGGCGAGCTCCTTCAGCGGCCTGCCCGTCCAATCGCCGTACCCGCACTCGCCGAACCTGTCGTCGGTCTCCACCGAGACGGGACGGCCCTGCGCGATGGCGGCGGCGGTCTCCCTGCACCGCTCAAGCGGGCTGGACACGATGGCGTCCAGTTCCAGGGGCGCGAGCCGTTCCGCCACCGCGCGCGCCTGCTCCCGGCCGCGCTCGTCGAGGTGGACCCCCGGGGTCCAGCCCGCCAGCACCGGGCCGGTCATCGCGGTGAGGCCGTGCCGTACGAGGAGGACGGTCGTCATGACTGCACCACCCCGAGAGCCAGCAGCGTGAGGAGGAACGTTCCCGCGAAGACGCGGTAGACGACGAAGACGATGGTCGAGTGGCGCGCCACGTAGCGCAGCAGCCAGGCGATCGAGGCGTATCCGACGACGAACGACACGACGGTCGCGATCAGGGTCGGCGCGACCGGCGGGCCGCCGCCGTCGCCGACGTGCCGCAGCTCGAACAGTCCCGAGAGGATCACCGCCGGGATCGACAGCAGGAAGGAGTAGCGGGCGGCCGCCTCGCGCGTGTACCCGAGGAACAACGCGCCGGTCATCGTGGAGCCCGAGCGGGAGGCGCCGGGGATCAGCGGCAGCATCTGCCAGGCGCCGATGATCAGGCCGTCGCGCATGGTGAGGTCGGCGACCTCCTTCTTCTTGCGCCCCATCTGGTCGGCCACGAGCAGCAGCAGGCCGAAGACGATGAGCATGGCCGCGTTCAGCCAGAGGTTGCGGGCGGGGCCCTCGATCGCGTCCTTGAACAGCAGGCCGGCGACACCGATCGGGATCGTGCCCAGGCCGATGTACCACCCCATGCGCGCGTCGAGGTCGCCGCGCAGCTCCGGGGTCCACAGGCTGCGCAGCCAGGTCCAGGTGATGCGGACGATGTCCCGCCAGAAGTAGATGAGCACCGCGAGCATGGTGCCGAGCTGGATCACCGCGGTGAACGCGGCGCCGGGGTCGCCCCATCCGGCCAGCTTGGGCACGATCAGCAGGTGGGCCGAGCTGGAGATGGGCAGGAACTCGGTGAGGCCCTGCACGAGCCCGAGCACGATCGCCTGTAGTACGTCCATGGTGCGGACAGCCTATCGGCTAGTCTGTCCGCACCATGGACCAGCGACTAGTCGGGCGCAGCGGTCTGTCGGTGTCCAGGATCGGGCTCGGCACGATGACCTGGGCCCGCGACACCTCCGCCGAGGAGGCGACGGCGCAGCTCACCGCCTTCGCCGAGGCGGGCGGCACGCTGATCGACACGGCCGACGTGTACGGCGGCGGCGACGCCGAGCGCCTGATCGGCCGGCTCATCCGCGACGTGGTGCCGCGCTCGGAGCTGGTCATCGCCACCAAGGCCGTGCTCACCCCCGACGGCGAGCGCGACGCCTCCCGCCGTCACCTCATCCGCGCGCTCGACGCCTCCCTGGCCCGGCTCGGGCTGGAGGAGGTCGACCTGTGGCAGCTCCACGCGTTCGACCCCCGGGTGCCGCTGGAGGAGACGCTCGCCGCCGTCGACTTCGCCGTCTCCACCGGGCGTACGGCCTACGCGGGCGTGTGCAACTACACGGGCTGGCAGCTCGCGGCCGCCGCCACATGGCAGCGGTGCGGCGACTCACGGGCCCCGATCGTCGCGGCGCAGGTGGAGTACTCCCTGCTGGCCAGGGACGCCGAGGAGGAGCTGCTGCCGGCCGCCGGGCACGCGGGCGCCGGGGTCCTCGCCTGGTCGCCGCTGGGACGCGGCGTGCTGACCGGCAAGTACCGCACCGGCATCCCCGCGGACTCCCGCGCCGCCACCCCGCACTTCGCCGAGTTCGTCCGTCCATATCTGGACGAACGGTGCCGCAGCATCGTGGAGTCGGTGACCACGGCGGCCGAGGGGCTCGGCGTGTCGCCGCTCGCCGTGGCGCTCGCCTGGGTGCGCGACCGCCCGGGCGTGTCGTCGGCGATCGTCGGCGCGCGCACCCACGCGCAGCTCCTCGGCGTGTTGCAGGCCGAGAAGCTGACACTGCCGTGGGAGATCCGCGAGGCTCTGGACGACGTCTCCGACCCCTGATCGCCGTGCCGGGTGCGTGAGGCGAACGAGAATCGCCCTCACGTATCACACATCGATACCGAACTGCAACTTTCTACTGCATAACCCCGCGCTCTGGCGAAGAGTGGCGGGTATGTCGGGGGATGGACCAGAGCACTGCGGAAGGGGACACATGGGGATCGTAGGCAAGGCCTCCGCGATCTCCGCCGGGGCTCTCGCGATCACCCTGGCAGGAGGACTCCCTCTCGCCGCATCCCCGGCACAGGCGCTCGACTGCACGAGCGGCGGCGGCCTGGTCTCGGGCATCACCAGCGGCGTCTGCTCCCTGGTGGACGGCGTGGGCCGACTGGCGGACGGCGTGACCGACGTCGCGGACAAGGCCACCGGCGGAGCGACGGAACCGGTCACGAAGGCCGTGGACGACACGCTGAAGACGACCACCGGAGCCGCGGGCACGGCGGTGAACGACGTCGGCAAGGCGGTCGACAAGGCCGGCCGGACGCTCACCGGTGCGACGGACACCGCGGTCGGAGCAGCGGGCGGTGCGGCGGACAGCGCGGTCGGCGCGGCGAGCGGAGCGGCGGGAGCGGCGACGGGCGGCGGCGCCGAAGGCGGATCCGCGGCCACGCACAGCCCCGTCCCCAGCGTCCAGAAGCTCACCGACGGGCTGACCCGCACCGTCCAGGACACCTGCCTGCCCCTGGTCGCCGGCGAGGGCTGCGCGTCCCACGGGCAGCGTGACAGCGGCGAGGCAGGCGAGGGCGCGCAGAGCGGCGGAAAGACGCGAACGGCCGGCACGAAGCCGGCGCGGCCGAAGGCGTCCATGACGCCCGAAGGCGCCCTTTCGCCCGAGCCGTACCGGCCGCGTCTCGTCGCGGCGCTCGACGACACGCCGAGGACGGACCGCGCGGCGAGGGTGGACCCCGACGTGGACGGCGTGATCCCCCTCCTGTGGCCCGGGCAGAAGATCCCCGAACTGTCCGAACTGCACGGCGACCCGGCGGGCGCGCGCGCTCGGGCCCACCGGTCCTACGACGCGGCGGGGACGGCCCTCACCGCGGCGCTGCTGCTCTCGGCGCTGCTCGCCACTCGTGTGGTCTCGGCCCGGCGGGCGCGCGCCGGGCAGCAGGAGCCGCACGAGTCGATCCCCTTCGAGGGCGGCCTGCGACTGCCGGGCAAGGCGGGACGTCACCGGCTCGCCTGACGTGTGCGCGGGCCTGAGCTGCGACCTGGTCCCGCGGTCGTCCGGCCTCCTCACGCACTCGTGAGGAGGCCGGACGCGGCCGTCAGGAGTACCAGGTGGGCTCGGGGATCTCGTCCCGCAGGCGGTGGACGCCCACCTCGCGGCGCTTGTACGCCACAGGATCGTGCAGGGTGTGGGTGCGCACGTTGCGCCAGAACCGGTCGAGCCCGTATCGGGACGCGGTCGAGCGGGCACCCGTGGCCTCGAAGACACGCGAGGTGACCTCCAGGGCCACGTCGGTGGCGTGCGCCTTGACCGCGGCCACCCGCACCTCGTGCTCCCCACGCAGCCGGGGGGTGACCTCGTCCGGGTTGAGGTGGAACCAGAGGCCCTCCCGGGCGACCTCGTCGGCCAGCGCCTCGGCCGCCCACAGCTTGGCGGTGAGGTCGCCGTAGATGTCGATGACGTAGGGCTCGTCGACCGCGCGCTCGTGCCCGCCGTGCAGCCACGGGCGGGTGTGCTCCCTCGTGTACGCCAGCGCGGTCTCCAGCGCCCCCTTGGCGATGCCGAGGTAGAAGTTCACGAACACGAGCTGGATGGCCGGCACGTTGAGGGTGGCGTAGACGCGCGGCTGGAACTCCTTGTCCACGTAGCCGAGGGCGTCGCGCCACGGCGCGCGCACGCCGGAGACGGTGACGCTGCCGCTCTCGGTCAGCCGCTGGCCGATGTTGTCCCAGTCGTCGTGGAAGGTCAGCCCCTCGGAGTTCGAGGGGACGATGGCGAAGACGTGCTTGTCCGTGCCCTCCAGCACGCCCTCCAGGACGGTGACGTCGGAGACCTTGCTGCCGGTGGAGAAGGTCTTGCGCCCGTCGAAGACGAGGGTGTCGCCCTCGTCGCGCACGACGATGTCCCGGTCGCGGGGGTTGACGGCCCCGCCGAAGAACCATCGGTGCCGGGCGGCCTCGGCCTCGACGCGCTCCCACTGCTCGCGGGTGCCCACCAGGCGCGCCGCCCAGTTCCAGAGGTAGTGGTAGCCGAGCAGCTGCCCGATGGAGCCGTCGGCCGCGGCCACCTCGCGGACGACGCGGTAGGCGGTGGGCCAGTCCTGTCCCGCGCCGCCGTGCCCGGCCGGTCCGAGCAGCGTGACCAGGCCGGAGTCCTTCAGCAGCCCGATCTCCGCGTACGGGGTCTTCGCGGCCCTGTCGCGCTCGGCGGCGTCCACCGCGAGGACGGCCGCCACCTCGCCGGCGCGCGCGATCCACTCGTCGGACGTGTGCGGCGCCGGGCCGTCCGTCCAGTCCGTACGGCTGGCGTGAGCGATGGTCACGTCTCGTCTCCTCTCGTGTGCGGCGCGTCGCGCCGGCTGTCGCTCACCAGGTTAGGCAACATTCTCTACTTGTTAAGTAGGAAAATCTCCGAACGGCCGGTAGGGTCGCCCTTGAACACCGCCGGCGAACCCCTTGGACGAGGTGGACGACGATGCGCATCGAACAACTCGAGTACATCCGCGCGGTGACCCGCCTCGGCTCGCTCCGCCGGGCGGCCGACCACCTGCACCTGTCCCAGCCGGCGCTCAGCGAGACGGTGCGCAACCTGGAGCGGGAACTCGGCGTCGACCTCCTGGAGCGGCGCCGTTCCGGCGCCACCGTCAGCGACAAGGGCCGCGAGCTGCTGCCGTACATCAACGGCGTGCTGGAGGCGGTCGACCGCCTGCGCGGCGCGGCCGACGAGCAGCACCACACGGCCCGCATCGTCAGGCTGGGCACGGTCAACGCGGCCACGGTCCCGCTGCTGATCCCCGCCGTACGGGCGTTCCGGGAGGCCCATCCGGCGACCCAGGTCGAGGTCGTCGGCGCCCAGCAGGCCGAGATCCACCGGCGCATCCGGGAGGGGAGCTTCGACCTCGGGCTGGTGAATTACCTGAGCGGCGACGACCTGCCGCCCGACCTCGCCACGACCGAACTGCTGCGCGGCCGTCCGGTCGTGTGCGTACGGCCCGACAGCCCGCTGGCCTCGCTGCCCGCGGTCGAGGTCGCCGACCTGCTTCGCGAGCCCCTGATCGTGATGCGCTCCGGCTATGTCATGCACCGCCTGGTGCACCGACTGCTCGGCGGGCGGGCGCCGTCGTTCTCGTATTCGACCGACGGCGCCGAGATGGGCAAGCTCATGGTCGCCGAGGGGCTCGGCGCCACCGTGCTGCCCGAGTTCAGCGTGGCCGGCGACCCCCTCCTGCGCAGCGGCGCGATCACCTACCGGCCACTGGCGCAGCGCATGGCGGAGGTGCTCCTCGTGATCCAGTCGCAGCGATCGGCCTCCGCGCCCCGGGTGGCCCGCGACCTGCACCGGTTCCTCCTGGACCGGGCACGCGAGTGCCGCACCGGCGCCCGAGCGCGCACCGCCGGATGAGAGCGCGGGGTGACAGCGCGGGGTGACAGGGCGGGGTGACAGGGCGGCCCTATCACCACCCCGCCGATCACGTGTGGAACTCCGGGCACGGCCACCGTACGATCCCCATTAGTCAAGTAGGAAATGCCTGGAAGGGGTCCTTCGTGTCCGCGAACGTCAGTCCCGAGCCGCTGCGGTTCGCCTACTGGGTGCCCAACGTCAGCGGCGGGCTCGTCACCAGCACGATCGAGCAACGCACCGACTGGAGCTACGACTACAACCGGAAGCTGGCGGTGCTCGCGGAGAACAACGGCTTCGAGTACGCGCTGTCCCAGGTCCGCTACATGGCCAGCTACGGCGCCGCGTTCCAGCAGGAGTCGACGAGCTTCAGCCTGGCGCTGCTGCTCGCCACCCAGCGGCTGAAGGTGATCGCCGCCGTCCACCCGGGCCTGTGGCACCCGGCGGTGCTGGCCAAGCTGCTCAGCACCGCCGACCACCTCTCGGGTGGCCGTGCCGCCGTCAACGTGGTGAGCGGCTGGTTCAAGGGCGAATTCACCGCCCTGGGCGAGCCGTGGCTAGAGCACGATGAGCGCTACCGCCGGGCCGAGGAGTTCATCCGCGTCCTGCGGGCGAGCTGGACCGAGGACAAAGCGCAGTTCCAGGGCGACTTCTACCGGCTGCACGGCTACGACCTGCAGCCCAAGCCGTTGTCCGGGCCCGACCGCCCGCACCCCGAGATCTTCCAGGGCGGCAACTCCACCGCGGCACGCGCCATGGCCGGCCGGGTCTCCGACTGGTACTTCAGCAACGGCAAGGACTTCGACGGCGTCACCGAGCAGATCGAGGAGGTCGGCGCGGTGGCGCGGGCACACGGCCGCCGGGTGCGGTTCGGCCTGAACGGATTCCTCATCGCCAGGGACACCGAGGCCGAAGCGCGCGAGACGCTGCGCGAGATCGTGGCCAAGGCCGACGTCGAGGCCGTCCACGGGTTCCGCGACGCGGTCCGCCAGGCCGGCCGGTCCGCCCAGGACGGACGGGGAATGTGGGCCGACTCCTCGTTCGAGGACCTGGTGCAGTACAACGACGGCTTCCGCACCCGTCTCATCGGCACGCCGGAGCAGATCGCGCACCGGGCGATCGAGTACAAGAAGCGCGGCGTCGACCTGCTCCTGCTCGGCTTCCTGCACTACCACGAGGAGGTCGAGTACTTCGGCCGCCACGTGCTGCCCATCATCCGCGAGCTGGAGGGCGAACTCGCGGCGCAGGGCGCGTTCCCGGTGGAACCGGCCCGGGCCTGATCCCATGACCGATCTCGTCAACGCGGCGCTTCGCGCACCTGTTCACGCATCGGGGACCGCGCACGTCGTCACCGGCGACGAGGAGGCCCTCGCCGTCGCCGCCGAGCTGGCCGGGCGGTTCGCGAACGGCGCCGCCGAACGGGACGCCCGCCGCGAGCTCCCGGTCGCCGAGCTGGCCGAGCTGTCGGCGAGCGGCCTGCTCGGCGTCACCGTCCCCCGCGAGCACGGCGGCGCCGACGTGCGGACCGCCACACTGGCGGAGGTCGTCCGCCTGCTCGCCACCGCCGACCCCAACATCGCCCAGATCCCGCAGAGCCACTTCGTGTACGTCAACGTGCTGCGGCAGCAGGGGTCCGCGGCGCAGCGGGAGTTCTTCTTCGCCGAGGTCCTCGCGGGCAGGCGGTTCGGCAACGCCCAGTCGGAGGCGGGCACCCGGCACGTGCAGGACTACCGCACCCGGCTGCGTCCCGACGAGGACGGCGGCTTCGTCCTCGACGGCGTCAAGCACTACTCGACCGGGGCCCTGTTCGCCGACTGGGTCACCGTGCTGGCCAAGGACCCCGCCGACCGGCTCGTCGTCGCGTACGTGCCGGCCGGCGCGCCCGGTCTCACGGTCGTGGACGACTGGGACGGCATGGGCCAGCGCACCACGGCCAGCGGCACCGTCCGGCTGGAGGGCGTGCGGGTGCCCGCCGACCGTGTGGTCCCCCACCACCTGACCTTCACCGGGCCGCAACTGCACGGCGCCCACGCGCAACTGCTGCACGCCGCGATCGACGTCGGCATCGCCCGCGCCGCGCTCACCGAGGCCGCCGAGTTCGTCCGCACCCGCAGCAGGCCGTGGTCCGAGAGCGGCCTCGACCACGCCGCCGAGGACCCTCTGACCATCCAGCGCTTCGGAGAGCTGGAGGTCTCCGTACGGGCCGCGGAGGCGCTGCTGGGCGAGGCCGGGCGGGCGGTCGACCGGGCGCGGGAACGACTCGACGACGAGACCGCGGCGGCGGCGTCCATCGCGGTCGCCACGGCGAAGGCGTTCGCCGACCCGGCAGCCGTCGAGGTGACCAACGCCCTGTTCGAGGTGTCCGGCACCAGGTCGGCGCTCGACTCGCTCAACCTGCACCGGCACTGGCGCAACGCCCGCACCCACACCCTGCATGATCCGGTGCGCTGGAAGATCCAGCACATCGGCCGGTACGCGCTGAACCGGACCCCGCCCCCACGGCACGGCCTGATCTGATCCGCGAATCCGGCCTCATCCGAATCCGGTCCCATCTGACGGAGGTTCCGCCATGTCCACCATCGTCGTCCTGTCCGGCAGCCCCTCGGCGGTCTCGCGTACCGCGGCCCTGTGCGCGCACCTCGCCGACCGGCTGCGCCTCCTCGGTCACGAGGTCCGCACCGTGCACGTGCGCGACCTGCCGGCGGAGGCGCTGCTGTCGGCGGACACGGGGCACCCGCGGATCGCCGAGGTCGTCGACCTCATCGGCGAGGCGGACGGCGTCCTGGTCGCCTCACCCGTGTACAAGGCCGCCTACAGCGGACTGCTGAAGACGCTGCTCGACCTGCTGCCCCAGTTCGCGTTCGCGGGCAAGGTCGTGCTGCCGATCGTCACCGGCGGCAGCCCCGCCCACGTGCTGGCCATCGACTACGCGCTGCGCCCGGTCCTGACCTCGCTCGGGGCCGACCACGTCGTGCCGGGATGGTTCGTCCTGGACCGGCACATCGCGGTCCGCGGCGACGAGACCGGCCTCGACCCGGACCACGCCGCCCCGCTCTACCGCGTGGTCGACGCCTTCGGGTCGGCCGTGGCCGCGCGCCGCCCGCTGCTGGCCGCGTCCTGAGGGGGCCCCGATGACACTGACGTTCCACTGGTTCCTGCCCACGTACGGCGACAGCCGTCACCTCGTAGGCGGCGGGCACGGCACGGACATCACCACGGCCGGCGGGGACCGGCCCGCCACCCTGGCGTACCTGGGCCAGATCGTGCGCGCCGCCGAGCAACTCGGCTTCGAGGGGGCCCTCACCCCGGCCGGCGCGTGGTGCGAGGACGCCTGGCTGACCACCGCCATGCTGGTCGCGGGCTCAGAGCGGCTGAAGTTCCTGGTCGCCTTCCGGCCGGGGCTGCTGTCGCCCACGCTCGCCGCGCAGATGGCCGCCACGTTCCAGCGGCACTCGGCCGGGCGCCTGCTGGTGAACGTCGTCACCGGCGGCGAGGACCACGAGCAACGCGCCTACGGCGACTTCCTCGCCAAGGACGAGCGTTACGAGCGCACCGACGAGTTCCTCACGGTCGTACGCGCCCTGTGGCGCGGGGAACGGGTCACCCTGGAGGGCAGGCACGTCAGGGTCGCGGACGCCGCGCTGAGCCGGGTGCCGTCCCCGGTGCCGGCCGTGTACTTCGGCGGGTCGTCCCCGGCCGCGGGCAGGGTGGCGGCGCGGCACAGCGACGTCTACCTGACCTGGGGCGAGCCGCCCGCGCAGGTCGCCGAGAAGCTCGCCTGGATCCGCCGGGAGGCCGCCGCGGCCGGCCGTGAGGTGCGCTTCGGCATCCGGCTCCACGTGATCAGCCGGGACACCTCGGCGCAGGCGTGGGCGGAGGCCGAGCGCCTGCTGTCCGCCCTGGACCCGGCGGTCATCGCGTCGGTGCAGGCCGGTCTCGCGCGCAGCGGGTCGGAGGGGCAGCGGCGGATGCGGGCCCTGCACGGGGGCCGCACGGACACGCTGGAGGTCTCGCCGAACCTGTGGGCCGGTGTGGGGCTCGTCCGCGGCGGCGCGGGCACGGCCCTCGTGGGCAGCCACGTCGAGGTGGCCGAGCGGATCGAGGAGTACCACGCTCTCGGCATCGACGAGTTCGTGCTGTCCGGTCACCCGCACCTGGAGGAGGCCTACTGGTTCGGCGAGGGCGTCCTGCCCCTGCTGCGCCGCAGGGGGTTGTGGCGGCACCCGGTGAACGCGCCCGACGACCCGCTCCCCGCCGCCATCCCGTTCGCCGGCACCGCGTCCCGGTGACGGTGGGCTCCCAGGCGCGCCCTGCGCACCGCAGCACCGCCGAGGACGGAGCGCACGCGGCGAGGGAGTGAACGGAGGCATGCGGGGTCAGCGCGCGCAGCGGGCTTTCGCGTGAAGGCCTTCCCCCTGCTCGGTGACCACCCATCCCTCCACCCAGACGCATCCGCGTGCGAGGGAGAGCAGGTCCCCATAGCTGCCCGGCGGCGTGTTGTTCGACCACTGGGAGCGGACCTGGGCGTTGTCCGCCGGACGGTGCGCGGCGAGCCACACGGTGTAGAGGCGGGGATCGTCGAAGTACGCCGACGCCCAGGCCGTGTCGCACTCGGGGCTGCGCCGCAGCCGGAGCGTGCCGAAGCGGGTGCCGTCGGGCAGGTTCAGCGGGACCGCCCCTCTGGGCTGAGGTCGCGCTCTGGTCGTCCCATGGTCCCCGCACGAGTCCGGCGGCCACGTCGCCGCGGGCGACGCCGTCCGGGGGCGTACGGGGACGGGGGCGTACGGGGACGGGGCGGCCCGGGCACCACGCTCGCGCCTGACAGCCCGTGCCCACTCCGGAGGAGGGGCGGGCGTCAGACACACCCAGACGCTAAGCGCGGGGACGGGCCGCGGCAAAATTCGCGATCCGCCGCGGCCCGTGGCCCGCCGATGCGGGAGGCGGGATGTCGCGAGCCGAGTGCCGTCAGGCGCCCATCGCGTGCACGCCGCCGTCGACGTGGACGATCTCGCCGGTGGTGGCGGGGAACCAGTCGGACAGCAGCGCGACGCAGGCCTTGGCGGCGGGGGCGGTGTCGGCGAGGTCCCAGCCCAGCGGGGCACGCTCCGGCCAGGAGTCCTCGAACTCCTTGAACCCGGGGATGCTCTTGGCGGCCATCGTGCGGAGCGGGCCGGCGGCGACGAGGTTGACCCGGATGCCGTGCTTGGCGAGGTCGCGCGCCAGGTAGCGCGAGCACGACTCAAGCCCGGCCTTGGCCACGCCCATCCAGTCGTAGACCGGCCACGCCTTGGTCGCGTCGAAGTCCAGGCCGACGACCGCGCCGCCCTCCTTCATCAGCGGCAGGCACGCGACGGCGAGCGACTTGAACGAGAACGTCGAGACGTGGACCGCCGTGGCGACGTCCTCCCACGAGGTGTTGAGGAAGTTGCCGCCCAGGCAGGACTGCGGGGCGAACCCGATCGAGTGGACGACCCCGTCCAGCCCGTCGAGGTGCGCGCCGACGCGGTCGGCGAGCGTGTCGAGGTGCTCGTCGTCCTGCACGTCGAGTTCGACCACCGGCGGCGGCTCGGGCAGCCGCTTGGCGATGCGCTCGACCAGGCTGAGGCGGCCGAAGCCGGTCAGCACGACCTGGGCGCCCTCCTCCTGCGCCAGCTTCGCGACGTTGAAGGCGATCGACGAGTCGGTCAGGACGCCGGTGACCAGCAGTCGCTTACCGTCCAGCAAACCCATGTCCAGCTCCAGTCTGTCGTCCGCTCAGTGGCCCATGCCGAGGCCGCCGTCGACGGGGATGACCGCCCCGGTGATATAGGAGGCGTCCTCGCTCGCCAGGAATCTGACGACCCGCGCGATCTCCTCCGCGTGCGCCTGCCGCCCGAGCGGGATGCTCTTGCGGATCTGCTCCTGCTGCGCCTCGTCGAGCACCGCGGTCATGTCGGTCTCCACGAATCCCGGCGCGACCACGTTGACCGTGATGCCCCGCGAGCCGAGCTCGCGGGCCAGCGACCGGCCGAAGCCGACCAGGCCGGCCTTGGAGGCGGCGTAGTTCGTCTGGCCGGCCGAGCCGAGCATGCCCACGACGGAGGAGATCAGGATGATGCGTCCGCGCCGCATCCGCAGCATGGGGCGCACGGCCCGCTTGGCGACGCGGTAGGCGCCGGTCAGGTTCGTGTCGATGACGTCGGTGAAGGTCTCCTCCTTCATCATCGGCAGCAGCGTGTCCTTGGTGATCCCCGCGTTGGCGATTACCACCTCGACCGGGCCGTGCTCGGCCTCGGCCTTCTCGAAGGCGGCGTCGACGTCGGCGGAGCTCGTCACGTCGCAGCGAACCCCGAACAGCCCCTCCGGGGGCTCGCCGGAACGGTAGGTGACGGCGACGGCGTCCCCCGCGGCGGCGAGCTCGCGGGCGATCGCGAGGCCGATGCCGCGATTTCCGCCGGTGACGAGAACAGAGCGAACCATGTGACCGACCGTATCGGCTACTTGGGGGTAGTCCACTTGTCCGCAGGGCACAAGATCACAGGGTTAGGATCGTGGACATGCGCCAGATCGACCCCGACTTCCTCGCCCTGCCACTGCGGCGGCTGGCGGACGCGGCCCTGCAGCGCGCCCGTGACCTGGGAGCCGAGCACGCCTCGTTCCGGCTCGAACGCGTGCGCGCCGAGACGCTGCGCCTGTTCGACGCCCGGCTCGAGGGGTCCTCGGACGCCGACGACCTCGGCTTCGCCGTACGAGTGATCAAGGACGGCACCTGGGGCTTCGCGTCCGGGATCGAGCTGACCCCGGAGGCGGCGGCCCGGGCCGCCGAGGAGGCCGTGCGGGTGGCGGCGGTCAGCGCGCCCATCAACCGCGAGCCGGTGGAGCTCGCCCCCGAGCCGGTGTACGACGACGTGACCTGGGTGTCGGCCTACGAGGTCGACCCGTTCGACGTGCCGCTGCCGGACAAAGCGGCGCTGCTGGCGGAGTGGTCGTCCGGCCTGCTCGGCCGGGTCGACCACGTCTCGGCCTCGCTCATGCAGGTCAAGGAGCAGAAGTTCTACGCCGACACGGCGGGCACGGTGACCACCCAGCAGCGCGTGCGGCTGCACCCCGTCCTGACGGCGATGCGGGCCGACGGCGACCGGTTCGACGACATGCGCACGCTGGCCCCGCCGGTCGGCCGCGGGTACGAGTACCTGACCGGCACCGGCTGGGACTTCCCCGCCGAGCTGGCCGAGATCCCCGACCTGCTGGACGAGAAGCTCAAGGCGCCCTCGGTCGAGGCCGGGCCGTACGACCTGGTGATCGATCCGTCGAACCTGTGGCTGACGATCCACGAGTCGATCGGCCACGCGACCGAGCTGGACCGGGCGCTCGGCTACGAGGCGGCCTACGCCGGCACCTCGTTCGCCACCTTCGACCAGCTCGGCACCCTGCACTACGGCTCGCCCGTGATGACGGTGACGGGCGACCGCACCGTCGAGCACGGCCTGGCCACCGTCGGCTGGGACGACGAGGGCGTGGCGGGCCAGTCGTTCGACATCGTCCGCGAGGGCACGCTGGTGGGCTACCAGCTCGACCGGAGGATGGCGCTGCTGAAGGGCCTCGGGCGGTCGAACGGCTGCGCGTTCGCCGACTCCCCCGGGCACGTGCCGATCCAGCGGATGGCCAATGTGTCGCTCCAGCCGGCGGCGGACGGCCCCTCCACCGACGAGCTGATCTCGCGGGTCGAGCGCGGGATCTACGTCATCGGCGACAAGAGCTGGTCGATCGACATGCAGCGGTACAACTTCCAGTTCACGGGCCAGCGGTTCTACCGCATTGAGAACGGCCGCCTGGCCGGGCAGCTGCGCGACGTGGCCTACCAGGCGACCACGACGGACTTCTGGCGCTCCATGGAGGCCGTCGGCGGCCCGGAGACGTACGTGCTCGGCGGCGCCTTCAACTGCGGCAAGGGCCAGCCCGGCCAGGTCGCGCCGGTCAGTCACGGCGCTCCGTCGGCCCTGTTCCGCGGCGTACGGATCCTCAACACCGTCCAGGAGGGTGGCAGCAAGTGAGCGACGGGGTGACCACACCGCAGGAGACGGTGGAGCGGGCGCTCGCGCTGAGCGAGGCCGACGGCTGCGTCGTCATCGCGGACGAGGGCTCGACCGCCAACCTCCGCTTCGCCGGCAACACGCTGACGACCAACGGGGTCGCGCGCTCGTCCCGGCTCACCGTGATCTCCGTCGTGGGTGCCGGAGTGGGAGTCGTCTCGCGCTCCGCCGTACGGGCCGACCAGCTGGCCGACGTGGTGGCCGCGGCGGACCGCGCCGCGCGGGAGGCCCGGCCGTCGGAGGACGCCCGGCCTCTGGTGGAGGGCACGGCCGGGGAGGGCTGGGAGCGCCCGGTGGAGCCGACCTCCATCGACGTGTTCGGGGATTTCGCCCCCGCCCTCGGCGAGGCGTTCGCCGCTGCCGACGCCTCCGGCCGCAGGCTGTACGGCTTCGCCGAGCACAGCGTGACCTCGACGTTCGTCGGCTCGTCCACGGGCCTGCGGCTGCGCCACGACCAGCCGACCGGGCGGCTCGAACTGAACGCCAAGTCCACGGACATGACGCGCTCGGCGTGGACGGGCGTGGCCACCCGCGACTTCTCCGACGTGGACGTGGCCGCCCTGGACGAGACGCTCGTCCGGCGGCTGGACTGGGCCAAGCGGCGGATCAGCCTGGAGCCCGGCCGCTACGAGACGCTCCTGCCGCCGACGGCGGTCTCCGACCTGATGATCTACCTGTACTGGGCGGCCGGCGCGCGCGACGCCGCCGACGGCCGTACGGTGTTCTCCCGGCCCGGCGGCGGCACTCGTGTGGGCGAGCGGCTCTCGACGCTGCCGATCTCGCTCCACAGCGACCCGGCGCGGGCCGGCGTCGAGTGCGCGCCGTTCGTCGTCGCGCACGCCTCCAGCCGGGAGCAGTCGGTCTTCGACAACGGCCTGCCCCTGGACCGCACCGAGTGGATCGGCGACGGCACGCTGGCCAACCTCGTGCAGACCCGGCACTCCGCCGAGCTGACCGGTCTCGCCACCACCCCGCAGATCGACAACCTGGTCATGACGGGGCCCGAGGGCGGCCGCTCGCTGGAGGAGATGATCGCCTCGACCGAGCGTGGCCTGCTGCTGACCTGCCTGTGGTACATCCGGGAGGTCGACCCGCAGTCGCTGCTCCTGACCGGGCTGACCAGGGACGGCGTCTACCTCGTCGAGAACGGCGAGGTCGTGGGCGAGGTCAACAACTTCCGGTTCAACGAGTCTCCGGTCGACCTGCTCGGCCGCCTCAGCGAGGTGGGCCCGAGCGAGCAGACGCTGCCACGCGAGTGGAACGACTGGTTCACCCGCGCCGTCATGCCGCCGGTCCGGGTGCCCGACTTCAACATGTCGACGGTCAGCCAGGCCAGCTGAGTCCTATTCGGCGTCCTCGAGGCGGAAGCCCACTTTCATGCCGACCTGGAAGTGGGCCACCTCGCCGTCCACGATGTGCCCGCGCACCTCGGTCACCTCGAACCAGTCCAGGTGCCGCAGCGTCTGGGCGGCGCGCCTGACGCCGTTGCGGATGGCCTGGTCGACGCTCTCGGCCGAGGTGCCCACTATCTCGGTCACCCGGTAGGTGCGGTCCGACATCACGTCCTCCTGCCTGTGCCTGTCGCGTGATCGTATCGCCGTGCGGGCGTCACCCCCGCCTCCCCCGGGGTCTACCGTGGAAATCGTGAATCCATGGCGCAGGTTGCGAAAAGACCGCCCGGTCGTTCACCAGGTGACGGACGCTCAGCCGTCGCTGTCCGACGACGTGCGCAAGCGTGAGATCAGCTACCTCATCAAGATGGGCATCCGGCTCGCCTGCCTCATTTTGGCCGTAGCGGTGCCCGCTCCCTGGCCCGTCAAGGCGCTGTTCGTGGCGGGGGCGGTTATTTTGCCTTACCTTGCCGTTATCGGGGCCAATCAGAGAGGTCACGAGCCTCCTCCGCCCCCGGACTTGACCTCGCCTAACCAAAACGAGATACCACGCCATCGACGCGAGATCGGGTCGTGACAAAGTCTTGACGCAACCCATGGGTTGGAGGTGTACAGTTTAGCCAAGCGCTCTGGTCCCCCGTCGGAGCGCTGGTGCCGGCGTTCCGGGCCCCCGTCGGAACGCCGATGAAGCGACGCCGGGTGGTTTGCCCCCGTAACCACCCGGCGTCGCCCTATTTCCGACGACTTCGCACGGGCCTCACGGACCGGCCGTCGCGGTCGTCCCCCCGCATGGGACGGCCCTTCCGCCGAGCGGCCCCCGGCGCCCGCCCTTCCCCTCTACGCGGCGCCGGGGCCGTGGAATCCTGTGTCAGGAGTCGGGGGTGTCAGGAGTCGCGCGCGTCTGCGCGGTCGTCTCCGCCCAGTCCTTCGCCATCCGGGACACCCGCTCCACGACGTCCGGCGGCGCGGTGCCGGCCCCCTGCGCCAGCCCCACCAGATAGGCGGTCAGCGGGGCGGCAGGCCGCGCCACGCCGTGCGCCACATCCCTGGTCAGGTCGAGCAGCGCGGCCCGGTCCACCCGGGCGGGGTCGATGCCCAGCTCGCTGCAGACCAGTGCCGTCCATTCCTCCAGCACGTTCACACGCACTCCCTTCACTCGCGACCTCTGGCCCGCTCGCGGGCCGCGCGCAGATCGTCGACGGTGTCGCAATCGAACCACGGCGGGGTCTCCCCGGGCGCCACCGGCGGGCGCACGGGCACCGGCCCCAGCGGGCCGAGCAGCCCGCGCAGCGACCGCCCCTCGTACGCGCCGAGCGCGGCCCGCAAGGCCGCCGTCCGCCACGCACCGGTGAGCCACTGCTCGCGGCCCTCGTCGTCCACGAGCACCGCGCCCGCGCCGTCCTCCGGCACGGCCGCCAGGAGCGCCCTGACATGACCGGCGAGGACGAACGGCAGGTCGGCGGCGAGCAGGACGACCAGCGGTGACGTCACCTCGGCGAGCCCGGCGCGCAGCGCCGGAACCGGTCCGCCGCCCGGCGGCTCCTCACGGGTGAACAGCGCGCCCGGCATGTCCCTGGGCGGGCCCACCACGACCACCGCGCGGGCGTCGCGGACCGCCGACGCCACCCGCTCGACGAGGGGCAGCCCGCCGACGAGCGCGCCCGGCTTGTCCGCCCCGCCGAGCCGCTCGGCCCGGCCCCCCGCCAGGATCACGGCGTCGTACGGCGGCGGGCAGGGCGCCTCACCGGCGCCGCTGGCGGGACGGGGACGCACGGGTGCTCCCTGATCTCTTTCGGGACTCTCTCGGGACTCCGTCAGCCGCCGATGGCCGACATCGGGCGGGCCGGCTGGAGGAACGCGGGGTCGTCGATGCCGTGCCCGGCCCTCTTCCCCCGCACCGCCGCGACCCACCGCGCCGCCAGTTCCTCGTCCGGGGCGCCCGAACGCAGCGCCGTACGCAGGTCGGACTCCTCCGTGGCGAACAGGCAGTTGCGGACCTGGCCGTCGGCGGTGATCCGGACGCGGTCGCAGGCGCCGCAGAACGGCCGGGTGACCGAGCCGATCACGCCCACCCGGTGCGGGCCGCCGTCCACCAGGAACAGCTCGGCGGGGGCGCTGCCCCGCTCGCGCGGGTCGTCCTCGCTGAGGTCGAAGGAGTCCTTCAGCAGCCCGAGGATCTCGTCGGCCGTGATCATGTCGTCGCGGCTCCAGCCGTGCTGGGCGTCGAGCGGCATCTGCTCGATGAAGCGCAGCTCGTATCCCCGGTCGAGGCAGAAGCGCAGCAGCGGCGCGGCCTCGTGCTCGTTGACGCCGCGCATCAGCACCGCGTTGACCTTGACCGGCGTGAGGCCCGCCGCCGTCGCCGCCTCAAGCCCGTCCAGCACATCGCGCAGCCGGTCGCGGTGCGCCAGCCGGACGAACACGTCGCGGTCGAGCGTGTCCAGCGAGACGTTGACGCGGTCGAGACCGGCCCGCGCGAGGGGCTCCGCCAGGCGGGCCAGGCCGATCCCGTTGGTCGTCAGCGACACCTGGGGGCGCGGGCGCAGCGCGGCGGTCGCGGCCACGATCTCGGCGAGTTCACGCCGCAGCAGCGGCTCGCCACCGGTGAAGCGGACCTCCCGGACGCCGAGCCGTTCCACGCCGATCGTCACCAGGCGGACGATCTCCTCGCCGGTGAGCAGCTCGGGCTTGGGCAGCCAGTCGAGGCCCTCGGGCGGCATGCAGTACGCGCACCGCAGGTTGCACCGGTCGGTCAGCGACACCCTCAGATCGGTCGCGACCCGTCCGAACGAGTCAACCAGCACGAGAGGACCTCCAACCCCAGAGAGCCTCAAGCCTAAGCCCTGCCGTCACAATGGCGACAACCTCGGTCACCTCGGAGTGATTCCCCCGCCCCGGGACGGACGGAAAGGGGCCCGTCCCCGGGGCAGGTTCGCGACGGTGCGCCGCCGCCGGCCACCCAGCGGACCGCGGGCGGCGCGACCACCGCCGCGCGAAGTCAGCGGTCGCGGCGGCGCTCGATCCGCTTGCGACGGGCGACCTCGCGCCGGTGCTCGGCCAGCGCGCGCTCGCGCTCGCGCCGGTTCACGCGCGCCTCGCTCTTGCCGCTCTCCAGTTCGAGCCGCAGCGCCTCCTGCGCGGCGGTGCCGCGCCGCGTGACCCGGGCCGCCGCGCGGGCGGCCAGCTTGGCCGCCCGCTTGGGATTGACACGCCGCCCCCCGCGCCCCTCCACCCGTACGGCGGGGGCCGCCTCCGCGCGTTCGAGCAGGGCGACTCCGTGCCGCATGAGGAACTCGTACAGCTCGGGGTCGGTGGGTTCAGAGCCGAGGACGAACCGGGTCGCGCGAAGCTCGCCGTCCTCGGCGATCTCCAGGACGCCCACCCAGAACGGGCTCTCGAAGTAGACGGACAGGGAAACCACGATGCCTCCACAGGTATGCCGACAGGCGGCTTGGCGAAGCCGCTTTCCGGCACACCGGACATCCTCCGAGGCTCCCCGAGGGGACACGAGAGGCGGATACGAGGACCGCCGGCACCGGTTCCGAACCGGAGGCCGACGGGTGCCCGGGCTACCGACCGGGACCGCGTTTTCGTGTGCGCGACCAGGATACAGGCGTCCGCCCCGGGACAGCGGAGACCAGCGGTGACGGGGACGGGTCCTGATGCGGGCTCCTGGGGATACTGGGAGGGTGGAGATCATCGCTCTCGGCACACACGCCAGGGAACTGCTCGAACGGGCCACGGCCGCCTCAAGCGGGCGCGCCGCGGACACGGTCCACGGGGGCCCCGGCCGCGCGCTGCGGCAGACGCTGCTCACCCTCAAGGCCGGGGCCGCCCTGGCCGAGCACGAGAACCCTGGCGAGGCGACCCTGGTCGTGCTCCTCGGGCACGTACGGCTCACCAGCGGCGGCGCGTCATGGGAGGGCAGGCAGGGGGATCTGATCCCCATCCCCGAGGCGCGTCACGGCCTCGAAGCGCTCGAGGACAGCGCGGTCCTGCTCACGGTCGTCAAACTCCCCTGACCGCGCCCGCCGGGCGAAGCTAGGCGGCCAGGAGGACGCAGCCCAGGGCGAGCAGCGACACGACCTTCACGGCCTCCAGCACCACGTAGTACAGGTGCGCCTTCGACCTGTGCAGCGCCGGGTCCTCGCCGGACAGGACGCGGTCGGACCTGCGGTTGAGCGGCGGGCGTACGACGGCGATCTGGATCACCAGGACGGCCGCTGCGACCGCCGTGAGCGCCACCGCGGCGGTGGCGGGCGATCCGGTCGCGATCGCCACGATCACGACGACCGCCAGCACGGCCTCGGCGGCGTTGAGCGCGCGGAAGACGAGCCGGCCGATGCCGAGCCCGATCGGGATCGTCACCCCCGGCGCACGGAACTTCAGGGGCGCCTCCAGGAAGGAGATCGCCAGCACCATTCCGAGCCAGACGAAGGTGGCCGCGCCGCCCACTGCGGCCGAGGCGGGGTTCATCGTCGCTATCCTCTCGCGCACGCGAAATCGGCCGGGCCGACGGGGCCCGGCTCCGGCGAGCCGTCCTGCCGATCACGGCTTCCGCCGTCGCCCAGGGTTCCACGCGTGCGGCGCGGTCCCCGAACCAGGGGTCACGTGCCGGCCGGAAACCGCCGCTCGCCGCCGTCCTCGCTACCCCCGCAGCGCTTCGTCATTTCCAGCCGGTCCGCTGCCGCAGCCAGGCCAGCGCCGCCCGGCCCTGCGCGAGCTGGAACGCGCGGAGCGTGGGCAGGCCCGGCGGCGGGGGGAGGCTTCCCCGCTGCAGGAAGAAGCCGGTCACGGCGGCCAGGACCGAGGTGACGGCGTCGCCGTCCGCCTTCGCCGCGACCGGGTGGCCGTCGAAGACCTCGGCCGGCGGCGGCCCGCCCTGCATGGCCACGCTCGGGAGCATCCCGAGCAGGTCGAACCACGGGGCCGCCAGGCACGCCCAGGGCCAGTCCACCACATACACGCGTCCGTCCGCGGTGAGCAGCAGGTTGTCGGCCCGGAGGTCGGCGTGGGCCAGCGTGTCGCCCTCCACCGCCCGGCCCCAGGCCGCCTCCAGCTCCGCCAGCCGGTCCAGGTGCCGCCGGGCCCACGCGGCATCGGATCCGTCCACACCGGGGCCGTCCACACCGGCCGCCAGCCGCCGCCATCCCCGGTACTCCTCCGCGAGCCGCTCGGCGGCCGGCGGCACGGCCACGGGCGCGGGGGTGAGCGACTCGGCCAGCTCGGCCATCGCGCCGAGCACGAGGCCCAGCTCCGCCGGGTCCCAGGGCTGGGCCGGCGGCCGTCCCTCGACGTCCTCGAACAGCAGGACCACCCAGCCGTCCTCGTCGAAGGACGCGAGCAGCCGGGGCGCGGGCGCCGTGGCCGGCAGCGCGGCGGCCACCCGGGCCTCCGACCGGTGGATGCCGGGGCTGACCGGGTTCGGCTCGGGCCCGACCGCCTTGACGAAGGCCCTGCCACCACCCGCGAGCCGCAGGCGGGCCGCAACCCCCGGGGAGAAGCCGCCGGGCTGGGTGACGGCCTCGGTCACGCGGTCCCCGAGACGCAGCTCGACGGCCAGCCGCAGGTGCGCGGGCACCGCGGTCCACGGCAGTCGTACGCCGCCGGCGACGGGAGGCGGGCCGTCGTCGCCGGGGCGGCGCTGCCGCTCCTCCTCGTCCTGACCGCCGGGGTCCCGGGAATCGTCGCTCATTCCGGCATGATGGGCGGCGGGCGGGTAGGGCGGCAAACGACTTTCCGCGCGGATATTCGGTTGGGATTCCCGCCGGTCCCCGGCACAGTGGATCTCGACCGAGGAGGAGAACCACGATGCCGAAGCACATCGCCCCGAAGGTGCTGTCCTGGGCGAGCGAGATCGACGACGGGACGATCGACCAGGCCGCCCGGGCGGCGCGCCTGCCGTTCGTGCCAGGTCACGTCGCGCTCATGCCGGACGCGCACGTGGGCATCGGCGCGACGGTCGGCTCCGTGATCCCCACGGAGGGCGCGATCATCCCGTCCGCCGTCGGCGTGGACATCGGCTGCGGCATGGTCGCGACCGAGACCACGCTCACGGCCGCCGACCTGCCCGACTCGCTCGACCCGCTGATGCGGCTGGTGGAGCGGCGCATCCCGGCGGGCGTGGGCAAGGGGCACGACGACCGCACGGTGGACCGCGCGCTCGGCGAGCTGGGCCGGCCGCACACCGGCCTGACGCCCAAGCAGGAGAACACCGTGGCCTGCCAGTTCGGGACCCTCGGCTCGGGCAACCACTTCGTGGAGGTCTGCCTCGACGAGCGCGACCGGGTCTGGACCGTGCTGCACTCCGGCTCGCGTGGGATCGGCAACCAGCTCGCCACCGCGCACATCACCGGCGCGAAGCGGCTCATGCGGAGCCTGGGGATCGGGTTGGAGGACTACGACCTCGCCTACTTCACCCAGGGCACTCCGGAGTTCACCGCGTACATCGAGGACATGCTGTGGGCGCAGCGCTACGCGATGGCGTCTCGGGCGCGGATGGACAGGGTGCTGATCGAGGCGCTGTTCCGGGTCGTCGGCGCGGGCACGCGGGTCAGGACGATCAACTGCCACCACAATTTCACCCAGATGGAGACCCATCAGGGCAAGGATCTGTGGATCACCCGCAAGGGGGCGATCAAGGCGGACACCGGGGACGAGGGTGTGATCCCCGGCTCGATGGGCACCCGGTCCTACATCGTGCACGGGCGGGGCAACCCGCTGTCGTACAACTCCTGCTCGCACGGCGCGGGGCGCAGGATGTCCAGGAGCCGGGCCAAGCGTGAGCTGTCGCCGGCCTCGCTCAGGGAGGCGATGCGCGGCCGGACCTGGAACTCCGACCGGGCCGCCGCCCTGGTCGACGAGCACCCCGAGGCGTACAAGCCGATCGACCAGGTGATGGCCGACCAGAAGGACCTCGTGGAGGTCCGGCACACGCTGCGCCAGGTCTTCAACTACAAGGGATGAACGGAGGGGCGCCGCCGTTCCGCCCCCACGGTCTCGCGGGGCACGGCGGCGCCGGCCGGACGCAGGACGAAACCGCTCGCCACCCGGGCCGGAATCCGGTACGGCGAGATGGTGAGGTCCTGCTCCGGCACGGTGTAGTCCAGCCTGGCCAGCCGCGGCGCGAGGGCCTCGAGCAGGCCCACGACGACCGGCTCGCCCGGGCACCGGTGGCCGTCCGCCGGGTCGCCCCCGCCCTGCGGGATCAGGTCGTACGGGCCGATCTCGCGTCCGACGAAGCGCTGCGGGTCGAACGTGCACGGGTTCGGCCAGAGCGCGGGGTCGTGGTTCTGGCCCCAGACGTCGAGCAGCACGAGCCAGTCGGCCAGGATCGGCTCGCCCTTCCAGGTGAGGTCCTTGACGGCCTTTCCCGCGACGAACGGCGCGAAGGGGTAGAAGCGCCGCACCTCGTGCGCGAACGCCTCGGCGTACGTGCCGTCGGCGTCCTCGGCCAGCCGGACGCGGTTGACCGGCCAGCAGTGCAGCGCGTGCGCGGCGAACATGAGGAACCAGCTCACGGCGACGGTGGGGCGCACCAGGTTGAGCAGTTCGACCGCCGCGATCCGGGGCGCGAGCGGCTCTCCGTCGGGCTCCCGGTGGCGGGCGGCCACGGCGAGCGCCGAGGTGTCCGGCACCCGCAGGGACCCGCGCCGCACGTCTTCGACCAGTCCCGCCAGCCACGCCTCGCGGCGCCTGCGGGCGCCGCGGGCCCGCCAGTGCCGCGGGCCCGGCGACCCGAAGCCGTCGACCATCGCGACGAGGTCGGCGGCGAGGGGCCCGGTCTCCTCCTCGGTGAGCGGGATGCCCGCCCACCGGCACGCCCCCCGGGTGATGAACCGGGCGGCCTCGTCGAAGAGCACGACCTGTCCCCTGCCCGGCCACGTCGCCACCGCCGCGTCCCACGCCGCGACGGTCTCGCCTACCAGGGCGGCGACGCTCAGCGGTGTCATGAGCGACATGAACATGCCCTTGCGCGCCCGGTGCGCGGCCTGGTCGAGCGTGTGCACGGCGCCGTGGCCGAACAGCGTGCTCTTGATCGGCTCGGGCAGCGCGGGAGCCCGCTGGACGTGGTTGTCGTCGTAGAAGAAGCGGACGGCGTCCGGCCCGCGCAGCACGACGGCGCGCTGGCCCATCAGCCGGGTGTGGACCATCTCTCCCTGGGTCTCCCGCCAGCGGGCCGGCAGCCAGGCGTAGCCCTCGAACAGCAGGAGCAGCGTGGTGTCGAGCAGCGGCATACCGTCCTGCCTGCCCCGATTAGCCCCCGGGAAACGGTCCGATGGGGCCGATACGGCGGTCAGCCCCGGATGCAGGCTCCGCCGTTGAGCGTGAAGCCGGTGGGCTCGGGGTTGGCGCCCGTGGAAGTGCCGTTGAAGCCGATCTGCAGGGACGCGCCGCCCTGGATCACCGAGTTCCACGACGTGTTCACGGCGGTGACGTCCTTGCCCGACTGCGACCAGGTGGCCGACCAGCCGCTGGCGATCTTCTGTCCCGCGTCGGGGAGGACGAAGCGCAGCGTCCAGCCGTTCATCGCCGTCTGGCCGAGGTTGGTGATCGTCACGGTGGACGTGAAGCCGCCGCTCCAGGGCCACCAGTCGTACTTGATCTTGCAGCTGACCGGGGGCGGCGAATACGTCGGGAAGCCCGCCGACGCCACGGTCGTCACCAGGTCGGACGGCAGGCTGAGGTTGCCCGCGGCGTCCCTGGCCACGACGAAGTAGACGTACGACTGGCCGGTGACGAGGTTGCCCTCCGTGAAGTACGGGGCGGTGCCGGAGGCCGTGCCCGCCCGCGTCCAGCCGGTGTCGGTGCGCCGGTAGACGTCATAGCCCGCGACGCCGACGTCGTCGGTGGACGGGGTCCAGCAGAACGACGTGCCTCGGAAGTCCGGCAGGCAGTTCGCCTGCATCCCGATCGGTTTGGTCGGCGGGGTCGTGTCGCCCGTTCCGGGGCTCGGCGAGACGGACATGCCGGTGACCGCCGCGGTGCTGAACGGCGCGGTGGGCCGGCTGGTGTTGCCCTCGGCGTCCTTGGCCACGATGTAGAACGTGTAGGTGCGGCCGAGGGTCAGGCCGGTCATCACGGTGATCGTGGACGTGGTTGAGGTCGCCTTGACGAAGCCGTCCGTGGTGAGGCGGTAGACCTCGTAGCCGGTGACGCCGACGTCGTCGGTGGACGCCGTCCAGCAGAGGCCGACCACGCCCTGGGGCGTGCCGCCCGTGGGCAGGGGCGGCGGGCAGGCCCGCACCTCGCCCGGGGTCGTCGGCGTGGTGCCCGTCCCGGGGGACCCGCTCGGCTGCGGGCTCGGGTCGTCCGCGAAGGCGGGAGCGGCGTACGCCGGTGCCGCGCTCGTCGCGAGGACGGGCGGCGCGGCGATGTTGGCCGCCAGCAGCGCGGCGGCGACGGTGCCCGCCGCGGTCCACGCGGCCGGCCACGACAGTCTGGACACGAGCCACCCCTTTGGGACGACGATCCGCCGACGACATCGCCCGGATCATCGATCGCCGGGGCGGTCCAGTCAACTCCGTTCGCGTCCGCGCCGGTCGTTCCGTAAGGAACATGAAACTTTCAGCGAGGCGGGTCGTTGCTACCGTCACGAGATGAAGATCTTGGTCACCGGCGCGGCCGGTTTCATCGGGAGCCGCGTCGCCGGGCTGCTGCGCGACGCTGGGCACGAGGTGCGGGGATTCGACCTGCGCGGCGGCGAGGACGTCGCGGCCGGTGACGTGCGGGACGAGGAGGCCCTCGGCCGCGCCCTCGACGGCGCCGACGCCGTCGTGCACCAGGCGGCCAAGGTCGGCCTCGGCGTCGACGTGCGGGACCTCCCTGAGTACGTGTCGGTCAACGCGCTCGGGACCGCTGTGCTGCTCGCCGCGATGGCGCGGCACGGGGTCGCCCGGCTGGTCCTGGCCTCGTCGATGGTGGTCTACGGCGAGGGCGTCTACGACTGCGCGGAGCACGGCCGCCTGCGCCCCGGCCCCCGGACCGAGGAGGACCTCGCCGAGGGGCGGTTCGAGCCCGCGTGCCCGCGCTGCGGGCGGCCGCCGGCGCCGGGGACCGTGGACGAGGACGTCCCGGCCGATCCGCGCAACGCGTACGCCACGAGCAAGCTCGCCCAGGAGCACCTGGCGGCCAACTGGGCCCGCGAGACCGGCGGCGCGGCGGTCGCCCTGCGCTACCACAACGTGTACGGGCCGGCCATGCCGCGCGACACCCCCTACTCGGGCGTGGCCGCGATCTTCCGGTCCGCGTTGGAGGCCGGGCGGGCGCCGCTGGTGTTCGAGGACGGCGGCCAGCGCAGGGACTTCGTCCACGTCGGGGACGTCGCGGCGGCCAACCTCGCCGCGCTCGACGCACTGGAGTCCGCCCCGGCAGGCCGGCTTCGCGCCTACAACGTGGCCAGCGGTGAGCCTCGCACGATCGGCGACCTGGCGGACGCGCTCAGCGCGGCGCGGGGCGGACCGGCCCCCGAGGTCACCGGCCGCTACCGGCTCGGCGACGTGCGGCACATCGTGGCCTCCCCGGACCGCGCCGCCGCCGACCTCGGCTTCCGAGCCCGGATCCGCTTCGCGGACGGCATGCGGGAATTGGCCCACGCCCCGCTGGCCGGCTGACATACGGCTCGCTCACCAGGGCGACCGGACGAACCCCTGCAGCAGCAGGCCCGCCACCGCCTGCGCGGCGAGCAGGCGGCGGTCACCCGCACGCGCGGCTCCCGTACGCCCGGCCGCCGCGACGACCCACAGGGCGTACGGCAGCCAGATCCGTTCCACCTCGCCCCGGGTGACACCGCTGACGTCGAGGGCGAGCACCGCGGCCAGCGCCGCCACGGGCAGGATCCGCTCCCCGGCCCGCCCCGGCGCCACCAGGCCGACCGCGGCGGCGGGGCCGGTCACCAGGGCGAGCACGGCCAGGTCGGCGAACAGGAAGTACAGGTACGGCCGGGCCGCGCCGGGGTCGGCCGCCCACTCGGCGCGGGTGGCGAGCACTCCGGCGGGCCACCAGAACCCCCCGGCGGCGAACAGGGCGCTCACCGCCGCCATCCCGACCAGGCAGGCGGCCACGGCCGTACGCGGCGCCCCCGTCGCGACCGCCGCCACGAGGGGGACGAGCAGGAACGGCACCAGGCCGTAGCTGAGGTAGGGCAGCGCGCCCAGGGCCAGCCCCGCGCCGAGGCCGAGCGCCACCCGGCCCGCCCGGCTCCGCGAGCCGAGCACCAGCAGCGCCGTCCCCCACGCCCCCACGCCCGCGAAGAACGCGTCCATGGTCGTCGCGATCCACACCGCCGCGGGGCACAGGGCGAGATATGGCAGCGCGCGCCTGGCCGCCTCCTCCCCCGCGACGCGCCACACGGCCAGCCCGATCGCGACCGTGGCCGAGCACCCGGTCACGACCACGAGGACGGCGGCCCAGAACGGCCCCGGCAGCCCGGCGGCGGCGAGCGCCCACAGCACGAGCACCGGCAGCGGAGGATGGCCGCGTACGTGCGTGGGATAGGCCGGCAGGTCGCGGGTGAACCCGGCGAGCCAGCCGAAGGGGTCGTCGCCCACGGCCCCGAGCCCGGCCAGGTACTCCTGCGGGTGGGTGAACGGCCATGCCAGCCCCTCCCCCGACACAGCCAGCAGGACCGTCCACGCGAGCGACGCGGCGAAGGCCGCCGCCAGCGCCGCGCGCATCGGCAGGTGCGCGGTCAGCCGGGGCAGCGCGGGGACGGCGACCGCGGCGAAGGCTGCCGCCGGAAGCAGCGCGAGCGTGGGCAGCCGCGCCAGCGCGTGCAGCGGCGGGAGATGGTCGATGCGCAGCACCCCGCGGGCGTGCAGCAGACCGCCCACCGCGAACGCGCCCGCCACCGTTGCGGCCCAGGCGACCAGTGTCCGCCACCCTGCGATCGACCGTGCCGTCACGACCGACACCGTAGGCGCGCCGGCGCCGCCGTTCCCGCCCGCGGACGGCCCCGTAGTCACTTCGTAAGAACTGGGCGGCCCCGGCGGCCCTAGCTTCTGCGGCATGCAGATCGATGTGGTGCTTCCCTGCCTCGACGAGGCGGCGGCGCTGCCCTGGGTGCTCGGCCGGATGCCGGACGGCTGCCGCGCCATCGTCGTGGACAACGGGTCCACCGACGGGTCGGCCGAGGTCGCCGCCCGGCACGGCGCGCTCGTGGTGACCGAGCCCACGCCGGGCTTCGGCGCCGCCTGCCACGCGGGTCTGGCGGCCGCGACCGCCCCCGTCGTGTGCTTCATGGACGCCGACGCCTCCCTCGACCCGCGGCAGGTCCCGTACGTCGCGGAGGGGGTGGTGAGCGGCGCCGCCGACCTGGTGCTGGGCCGCCGCAGGCCCGTCACCGGATCGGCGTGGCCCGCGCACGCCCGGCTGGGCAACCGGGTGCTCGCCTGGCGGCTGCGCCGCCGCACCGGCGCCCCGCTGCACGACCTCGGCCCGATGCGCGCGGCCCGCCGTGAGGCGCTGCTCGCCCTGGGCCTGCGGGACCGGCGGTTCGGCTACCCGCTGGAGATGGTGCTGCGGGCGAGCGAGGCGGACTGGCGCATCGGCGAGGTCGAGGTCGACTACCTGCCGCGGGTGGGCCGCTCGAAGGTGACGGGGACCGTCCGCGGCACCGTGCGGACGGTCCGCGACATGTGGCGGGCAGCGTGACGCCGACCACGAGCCGGAACGCGACGCAGATCGTCGTCATCGCCAAGGCGCCCGTGCCTGGGACGGTCAAGACCCGGCTCACGCCGTCCTACACCGCGCGGGAGGCCGCCGCGCTCGCGGAGGCGGCGCTGCGCGACACGCTGTCGGCCGTCGCCGCCGCCCCCGCCGCGCGCCGGGTGCTGGCCCTGCTCGGCGAGCCGGGGCCCTGGCTGCCCTCGGGGTACGACGTGGTCGCGCAGCGGGGGGACGGCCTGGCGGCACGGCTGGCCGCCGCCTTCGCCGACGCCTGGGCGACCCTTCCCGTCCCGGTCGTGCTGATCGGCATGGACACCCCGCAGGTCACGCCCGCTCTGCTGGCCGAGGCGGGGCGGTTGCTGGGCGGGCACGAGGTCGTGGTCGGCCCGGCCGCCGACGGCGGGTTCTGGCTGCTCGGGCAGCGCAGGCCCGACCCCGCCCTCCTGGCCGGGCTGCCGATGTCACGGCCCGACACCGGGGCGCTGCTGATGGAACGGATCCGGGCCGCGGGCGTGCGGGCCGCCCTGCTGCCCGAGCTGACCGACGTGGACACCGCCGCCGACGCGCGCGCCGTGGCCGCGCGGATCCCCTCCTCACGGTTCGCGATGACGCTGGCGGCCCTCGGCACGGACGTCGTCGCGTGATCGGCCCCCTCTACGCCGAGTCGCTGGACGGCGCGCGGGTCAAGGTCGAGTCGGCCGACGGCAGGACGTGGCCGCTGGAGTCGTGGCGCTGGATCGACGGCGCCGAGGGGGACGAGGCCATGCTCACCCGCTGCGCCGACCCGACGCTCGACGTGGGTTCGGGACCGGGGCGGCTGACCGTGGCGCTGACGAGGCGCGGGGTGCGGGCGCTCGGCATCGACGTCACCCCCCGGGCCGTCCGGCTCACCCGCCTGGCCGGCGGGCGGGCCCTGTGCCGTGACGTGTTCGGCCACGTGCCCGGCGCCGGCCGCTGGGGCACCGTGCTGCTGGCCGACGGCAACATCGGCATCGGCGGCGACCCCGACGCCCTGTTGCGGCGGGTCCGCGAGCTGCTGCGGCCAGGCGGCGAGGTCGTCACCGAGCTCGACCCGCCCGGCGCGGCGACCCGCACGGAACGGGTCCGGCTGCGCCGGGAGGGCCGCGTCACCGGGTGGTTCGCCTGGGCGCGGGTCAGCGTGTCCGACATCGGGCCGCTCGCCGGGCGCACCGGCTTCCGCCCGGCGGAGGTGTGGACCGAGGCCGGCCGTTGGTTCTCCGTCCTGAGCCGGCCCCGGTGAGGCAGGCCGGAGCTTTGACGGCCGATGACGGGAAACAGGGGCGGCGGTCCCGGTCCGCACGGCGGCGCCGCCGATAGCCTGCGCGGGAAGCAGGCGGAAGCGGACGACACGGATGCCCGGGATCGCGCGGTTTGTCGCATGGATGGTCGCACGGTCCAGGACACGGCCGTCGCGGGCGCGGCACGGAAACCTCATCGACGGTGACATCGCCCGCAGGGACCTCGCCTGCGTCTCGGCCCTCACGGTCGCGGCGGCGGCGCTCTACGCGTTCTACTCGTGCGTGACGCTGGCGCGGTTCCGGGCGGGCGCGTACGACCTGGTGATATTCGACCAGGCGATCCGCTCGTACGCGCACTTCCAGCCGCCGGTCTCGATGCTGAAGGGAGTGCACAACGGGTTCGGGCCGGGGTTCTGCGTGCTCGGCGACCACTGGTCTCCGGCGCTCGCGCTGCTGGCGCCGCTGTACTGGATCCACGACGGGCCCGCGACGCTGCTCGTCGCGCAGGCCGTCCTGCTCGCGCTGTCGATCCCGTTCGTGTGGGCGTACGCCTTCCGCGCCTCCTCGGCGGTGATGGCCGGACGGCGCGTCGCCTATCCCGTCGCGCTCGCCTACGCCCTGTCGTGGCCGATCGCCGAGGCCGTGGCCTTCGACTTCCACGAGGTGGCGTTCGCGCCGCTGCTCACGGCGGCCATACTGGAGCGTCACCAGGCCGGGCGCGGGCGGGCGGCGCTCCTCGCGGGGCTGGCGCTTGTGCTGGTCAAGGAGGACATGGGCCTGCTGGTGGCCGGGTTCGGGCTGTTCCTCCTCACCCGCCGCCGCGACCGGATATCGGGCGCGCTGCTCGTCGCCGGAGGCCTCGCCGCGACCCTGGTGGCGACGCGGCTCCTCATCCCGCACTTCGGCGGCAGAGCCGGCTACTACTGGGCGTACTGGACCCTGGGCCCGGACCTGCGCCGGGCCGTGGTGCACGCCGTCACGCGGCCCGGCGACGTCGTCGCGCTGCTCGCCGACCCGCCGCTGAAGCTGCGCACGCTCGTGCTGACGCTCGCGCCCGTGCTGTTCACCGCCGTGCTGTCCCCATTGGCGCTCACACTCCTGCCGCCGCTGCTGGAACGCTTGCTCGCCAGCACCTATCCGAACTGGTGGACGCCGAGATACCACTACACGGCCTTCGTGGTCGCGGTGGTCTTCGCCGCCGGGGTCGACGGTGCGCTGCGGGCGGCCGCCCGCTTTCCCGGACGGTCCCCCGGAAGGCTCGTGCGCGGATGGGCGCTGCTCGTGCTCGCCACCGCGCTCGCGCTCGTGCCGTTCTTCTCGTTCGGCGCGCTGTTCACGCCCTCCTTCTACGCGGAGACGGCACGGACGCGCGCGGCCGGGCGCGCCGTCGCGGCCGTGCCCGACGGCGTGCTGGTCGAGGCGGCCTCCTCCCTGGCCCCTGCCCTGTCGCCGCGTACGCGGACCCTGCTGTTGGATCGCACGCCGCGCGGAGCGCCGTGGGTCGCCGCCGACGTGGGGACCAGGGACTTCCCCTTCGACTCGGTCCGGCGGCAGATCGCCCGGGTCGAGACGCTGCTCGAGCAGGGCTACCGGGTGGTGTTCCGGGAGGCCGGCTACGTGGTGCTCACCCGGCCGTAGGCCGCCTCAAGAGCGCACGTACGCGTGCGGGGTCGTGCCGAAGGCGTGCTTGAACGACTGGATGAACGCGCTGGGGCCGCTGTAGCCGCAGGCGGCGGCCGTGGAGGTCACCGATCGGCCGCCGGCCAGCAGGATGAGCGCGCGATGCAGCCGCAACTGGGTGCGCCACTGTGGGAAGCTCATGCCGGTCTCCGCGCGGAACAACCTGCTGAGCGTGCGTTCGGAGGCGCCCACCGCCGCGCCCAGTTCGGCGAGCGTCCGGCCGTCCGCCGGATCCGCCTCCAGGATCGCGGCCACGTCGCGCAGCCGGGGATCGGACGGCGCGGGCAGGCACAGCGGGAGCGCCTCGACCCCGCGGAGCCGGTCGAGCAGCACGCGTTCCAGGTTGGCCCGCTGCCTCGCGGTCAGCTCGTCGTCGCCGGTCAGGGCGAGCACCACCTCCCGCAGCAGCGGCGTGATCGCCAGGACCGTGGGCCGGTCGAGCCACAGCGGGTTGACCGGGGGGTCGAAGACCAGCGCCCGCATCTCGGTCGGCCCGTACGCCTCGTGCGCGTGCGCCACCCCGGCCGGTATCCACACGCCCCGATGCGGCGGCACCACCCAGTCGCCGATCGGGGTCGAGATCCGCAACACGCCACTGTGCGGATGGATGAGCTGGTGCGATGCGTGGTCGTGCCAGTCGATGCGCTCGCGGTGGGCCAGCGGCACGCGGGACGGGCCGCCGCTCGCGGGATGGCGGGTTGTCGACATGAGTCGGCAGAGTATCGCTAGTTCGCCGAATCGGTCCTCCGGGATGCTCGACGGAGCCTCTCAAGGAGACGATCAGTGACAGAGACACCCGTTCGGGCGCCTGCGGCGCGGGCGACGTCCGCGTGGCGGCGCATGTGGCTGTGGGCGGCCGCGCACGCCGTCGACGACCTCTACCAGGGCCTGGTGCCGGCCTGCGTGCCCTACTTCGTGCTCGACAGGCACTACGGCTACGTGGCGGCCTCCGGGCTGACGCTGGCCGCGGCTCTCGGCAGTTCGATCCCGCAGCCGTTCATCGGCCTGGCGGTCGACCGCTTCCGCCTCGGCTGGCTGGCCGCCGCCGGCGTCGCGCTGGCCGGGCTCGGCCTCGGCCTGTCCGGGCTGGTGGAGCCGTACGCCGCGGTCTGGACCCTCGTCCTGCTGTCCGGGCTCGGGGTGGCCATGTTCCACCCGGCGGCGGGCAAGGGGGCCCGGGAGACGGCGGGAGACAGCGCGACGGCCATGAGCGTGTTCGCGGCGGGCGGGAGCGTCGGCTTCTTCCTCGCGCCGGTGCTGGCCACGCCCGCCCTCATCGCGATGGGCGTCGGCGCCACGGCGCTGTTCATCCCGCCGGCCCTGCTCGTCGCGTTCGCGCTGCTCAGGAACCGGCCCTCGGGCCAGGCGGCCACGGCGGGCGCGCGCGCCGGCGCCGACAGGTGGGCGCCGTTCATGGTCCTCACCGGCATCGAGGTCGTCAGGTCGGTGACGTTCTTCGGCGTGCTCACCTTCATCGAGCTGTTCTGGATCAGGCACCTCGACGCCGGGCGCGGCGTCGCGGGCGCGGCGCTGGCCTGCTTCCTGGTCGGCGGGGTCGCGGGCACGCTGATCGGGGGGCGCCTCGCCGACCGGATCGGGCTCGTGCGGACCGTGCAGATCGGCGGCCTGCTGGCCATACCCACGCTCGCCGGGCTGCGCCTGCTCCCTGGGCCCTACCTGCCGCTGCTGTTCGCCGTGCTGGCGGGCATCGCGATCAACATCCCGTTCGCCGTGCTGGTGAAGCTGGGCCAGGACTACCTGCCGAACCGGCCGGGCACCGCCGCCGGCGTCACGCTCGGGCTCGCCGTGAGCGTCGGAGGGCTCGCCGCGCCGGTGCTCGGCGTCACGGCGGAGGCGTACGGCCCGCAGGGCGTCTTCACGATCCTCTGCCTGGTGCCGATCGCGGCCGTGGGACTGGGGCTGTTCCTCCCCCGCAGGTGACCTCCGCAGGTGCTGCCGAGCCTCAGCGGGCGGTGACGACGCCCGGCGTGGCCGCGAGCAGCAGGACGTCGATCCCGGCGGCGCCGATGGCGGCGGCGAAGGGCGCCACGGGCACGCGCCGGCCGAGCAGCAGACCGGCCGCTGCGCACGCGGCCACCCCGGCGAGCGCGAGCCACCCGGCCGGGCCTGCCGGTCCCGGAGGCGCGACCACCAGCAGCGCGGACGCGGCCAGCAGCGGCAGCGGGAGGAGAACCCGCACCCGGGCGGGGCCGAGACGCTGCGGCCAGCCCCGCACCCCCGTCGCGACGTCCGTCTCGATGTCGGGCAGCACGTTGGCGAGGTGCGCCGCGCAGCCGAGCAGCGCCGCGGCGAGCACGGCCCACCACGCGGGCAGGGAGGCGGGCAGGGAGGCGGGCAGGGCACGGCCCGGCGGCCCCGCCGTCACGAACACCGGCACCGCGCCGAACCCGGCCGCGTACGGCGCCCACGAGGCCGCCGTGCCCTTGAGCCACAGGTTGTAGACCCAGGCCGCGGCGACGGCCGACAGGTGGGTCGCCCCGGCCACCACGCCGCAGGCCAGCGAGAGCGGCACGCAGGCCGCCAGCGCGGCGAACGCCACGACGCGCACCGTACGCGCGGACACCAGGCCGGCGATGATCGGCTTGGCGGTCCGGCCGGCCGCGGCGTCCCTGGCGGCGTCGACGGCGTCGTTGCACCAGCCCACGGACAGCTGACCGGTCAGCACGGCGAGAGCCGTCAGCGCCGTCCCCGCCGGGCCCCACCCGGCGACCGCCACAAGCGCGGCGACCAGGGTCGTCACCGCCGCCGTCGGACCCGGATGGCACGCGCGGGCCAGCCCGGCCGCCGTCCGCGCCGTTCCGGCCGCCCGGCGGCGCCCACCCGCCTCGCCCGCGATGTCCGCCGAGGCGGGATTCGCGCGACGCGCGCCGCGAACCGGCACGGCGGCACCCGCGCCGCCGGCGGCCGCCGGGTCGTCGGGCAGTTCCCCTGAACCGGTCACGATCCCGAGCGTAACCGGGCATCCCTGGTACAGATCACGATCTGCCTCCGGAAGGTATGCGGCGGCTACCAACGGGCAAGAGGGACTTGTCACGGTTTTCGCCTGCACGGGGATGTGAGATGACGCGGATCGCGGCCGTCCATGGTGTCGTTCCCCCTCATCGCCACTCACAGGCGGAGATCGCGGACGCGTTGGCGAGGGTCTGCCTTCCGCCGGGCGCCGATCGCCGGCTCCTCGACCGGCTGCACGCCAGTGCCCGGGTGGAGCACCGCAATCTGGTGCTGCCGCTCGACCAGTACGGCAAGCTCGACGGCTTCGGCAGCGCCAACGACCTGTTCATCGAGGCCGCGCTCGAATTGGGCGCGCAGGCCGTCACGAGGGCGCTGGACGCGGCCGGCCTCACCCCGGCCGACGTCGACATGATCATGTGCACGTCGGTCACCGGCGTCGCCGCGCCGTCGCTGGACGCGCGGCTGGCCAACCGGATCGGGCTGCGCCCGGACGTGAAGCGGGTGCCGGTGTTCGGCCTCGGGTGCGTGGCGGGCGCGGCGGGGATCGCCCGGCTGCACGACTACCTGCGCGGCTGGCCCGGCCACGTGGCGGTGCTGCTCTCGGTCGAGCTGTGCTCCCTCACGTTGCAGCGCGGCGACACCTCCACGGCCAACCTCGTGGCGGGCGCCCTGTTCGGGGACGGCGCCGCCGCCGTGGTCGCGTACGGGGACGAGCGGGAGCCGCCACGCGCGGATGCGGCGGAGCCCGTGGTGGTGGCGACGCGCAGCCGTCTGTATCCCGACTCCGAGCGCGTGATGGGCTGGGACGTCCGCGACAGCGGCTTCCGGGTCGTGCTGGACGCCGGGGTGCCCGACGTGGTCCGCGCCCACCTGGCCGGCGACGTGCACGGGTTCCTCGCCGACCACGGCCTGGCCGCCGGCGACATCACCGCCTGGGTCTGCCATCCCGGCGGCCCCAAGGTGCTGGAGGCCGTCGCGGAGACGCTCGCGCTTCCGGACGGCGCGCTCGACCTCACCTGGCGCTCGCTGGCCGACAACGGAAACCTGTCGTCGGCCTCGGTGCTGCACGTGCTGCGTGACACGCTCTCCCTGCGGCCCCCGCCGCCGGGCACTCCGGGCCTGCTGCTGGCGATGGGCCCGGGGTTCTGCTCCGAACTCGTCCTGCTGCGCTGGTAGGGAGGACCTGGCCCGTGTCGCCCTGGCCCGTGTCACTTTGGTACGTGCTGCTCGTCGCGCTCGTCGCGGTGGAGCGCCTCGCCGAACTGGTCGTCGCGCGCCGCAACGCCCGCTGGAGCCTCGGCCGGGGCGGCGTGATGTACGGCAGGGGCCACTATCCCTGGATGGTCGCCCTGCACACCGGCCTGCTGGCCGGATGCCTGCTGGAGGTGTGGCTGGCGGACCGGCCGTTCGTCCCGGGCCTGGGCTGGCCGATGCTCGGGCTGGTCCTGGCCGCGCAGGCGCTGCGCTGGTGGTGCGTCACCGCGCTCGGCCCCCAGTGGAACACCCAGGTCATCGTCGTGCCCGGCCTGCCGCTCGTGCGGCGCGGGCCCTACCGGTTCGGGTGGCTGCGCCACCCCAACTACGTCGCGGTGGCGGTGGAGGGCGCGGCGCTGCCGCTCGTGCACTCCGCCTGGCTGACCGCGCTGGCCTTCACCCTGCTCAACGTGCCGCTCATGGCCGTGCGCCTGCGCTGCGAGAACGCCGCCCTCGCCACCGCCCCCGGCTTCGCCCCGCGTGACGCCGGGACGGGGACCGCCGCGTGATCGACGTGCTGGTCGCCGGTGGCGGGCCCGCCGGGCTGGCCACGGCCATCCACGCGGCGCTGGCCGGCATGGAGGCGGTCGTGGTCGAGCCGCGGCCGGGCCCGGTCGACAAGGCGTGCGGGGAGGGCCTGATGCCCACCGGCGCCGCCGCGCTGGCGGATCTCGGGGTGGCGGTGCAGGACGGCAGGCCGTTCCTCGGCATCCGCTACGTGGACGGGCGGCACCGGGTGCAGGCGGAGTTCCGGAACGGCCACGGGCTGGGCGTGCGCCGCACCGCCCTGCACACCGCGCTCGCCCGCCGCGCCCGGGACCTCGGCGTCCGCGTGGTGCCCGGCCGGGTGGAGGCGGTGCGCGCCGCCGACGAGGGCGTGCGCGCCCGCGTGACAGGCTGGCCGGAACCGTGTGGCCCGGAACTGGGCGGACCGCAGCTGGACGGGCCGGAACTGGACGGACCGCAGCTGGACGGGCCGGAACTGGGCGCGCGGTGGCTGGTCGCGGCCGACGGGCTGCACTCGCCGATCAGGGCGCGGCTCGGGCTCGACCTGCCCTCCGGCGGCCCGCGCAGGTATGGCCTGCGCCGCCACTACCGGGTCGCGCCGTGGACGGACTTCGTGGAGGTGCACTGGGCGCCCGGCGGCGAGGCGTACGTCACGCCGGTGGGCGACGACCTGGTCGGCGTGGCCGTGCTGAGCAGCGAGCGCCGGCCGTACGACGAGCACCTGGCGCAGTTCCCCGACCTGCTCGCCCGGCTGGGGGGCCCGCCCGCCACCCCCGTGCGCGGGGCCGGGCCGCTGCGCCAGCGGGTGCGGCGGCGGGTGGCGGGGCGGGTGCTGCTCGTCGGCGACGCCGCGGGCTACGTGGACGCGCTGACCGGCGAGGGGATCTCGCTCGCGCTGCTTTCGGCCCGCGCCCTGGTCGACTGCCTGCGGGCGGGCCGCCCCGAGGAGTACGAGACCGCCTGGCGGCGCCTGTCGCGGCGTTCCCGGCTGCTGACGGCCGCGCTGGTGCGGGCCCGGCGGCATCCCCCCGCGGCCCGGATGATCGTGCCCGCCGCGCGGCGCCTGCCCGCGGTGTTCGGGGCGGCGGTGCGGGCGCTCGCCTGAGCGCACCGCCTTCCACGATCCCCACGCTTCTGCGCGAAACGGGCACGACACCCCTGAATTGTTACAGCCGGATTCACAATTCATGAACGCCCGTTTTTAGGGCGCCCCGGAGACTTCTATACGCGGTGGTAATAGAACCTACTTCGAGATTGGCGAAGTGGCCATATTTCGTGACCGGTATGCAAAGATCTAGCGTGTGTACCGAATGGCGAGGCCGATGTTACGGCAAGGGTGACTGGAGGGTCGTCTTTTGCCCCACCTGCCGCACATCGTCCTGCTCGCCCTGCTAGCCCTGCTCGGTACGCTCCTGATCGCCGCGCTGGTCGTCCTCGTGGTCCGCCTGCGCCGGTTGCGCGACATGCAGGCCGAGGCCGTACGGCAGGCGGCGGCCGAAGCGCGCGAGCAGTTCGGCCGCGACGTGCACGACCTCGTGAGCAGCCGCCTGTGGCTGGCCACCCTGCGCAGCGAGCTCGCCTACCGGCTCTCGGACGACGACAGCCCCCTGCGACCGGCACTGGCCGACGTGGTGCATTCGATCCGCCAGGCGTCCGCCGACATCCGCAACGTGACCCGCTCCTTCCGGGACGTCTCGCTCGCCTCGGAACTGGCCAACGCGCGGGCCGTGCTCCGGGCGTACGGAACCGACTGCAAGATCGAGGCGACCGAGGCGGAGCTGAGCGACGAGGTGAGCGCGGTGCTCGCGATCATGGTGCGGGAGGCGGTGACCAACGTCCTGCGCCACAGCAGGGCGACGCTGTGCACGATCGAGATCGTCGTGCGCGGCGGCCTGGCGACGCTCACCGTCACCAACGACGGCGTCGACCCCTCCGTGCCGCCCGGCGACGGCACCGGGCTGGACAACCTCCGCAACCGGGCGGCGGCGCTCGACGGCGTCGTGGGAACGGTCCTCGACCCGGACGGCTGGTTCCGCCTCATCGCCGAGATCCCCCGCAAGGGCGGGGACCGCCGCTGACGCCGGCCGCGCTCGCCCGCCGGGCCGCCCGGCCTGCGGGGCACGGATCCGCGACGGAGCCGCCTGGACAGCGTGTGCTGGCCCCCGAGCGTTCCTGCGCAGATCCCTGAGCGCCCGCTGGGCGCGAGCGTCCGGCAACGCCCCGTTCACCCCTCGCGCAGGCCCCGGCCGGCCCGGACGGGGTCGCGCGTTTGACCAGCCCCTTGACCGAATGCTTCATCCGGCATCCCGGAGACGGCCGTGAACAGCATCACCGTCGACCCATGACTGCGTCACGGTTCGTTATGTGCAGATTTCACATGACGCAGTTGACGGACGTAACTTGGCCGTTCTTTCTATTTCCGGAATTCTTTGACGTGACCGGCCTAAGGGGACATCTGGTGATTAGTAAGTACGAGATTTACTGCCTCGCAGATCCCTTGTTCTACGACACCCTCGACACCAAGCGCGCTGAGCATCCCGACTTCGCCATCGCCGCCCGGCCCACACCCGACGGGTGGGCGCACGCCGAGAGCGAGACCTGGCTGCACTACGCGCCGGCCGGCGCGGCCCTGCCCACACAGGGCTGGAAGATCCACATCTCCTCCTCCGTACCGGAGGCGGAGCGGGTGATCGCCGCGGCGTGGGATTACTGCGTGCCCCGCGGGCTGGCCTTCAAGTTCCTGCGCGGCCGGCGCGTGATGACGATGCAGAACTCCAAGTACGCCTTCCGCGGGTCGAGCGGCAAGCTGGTCACCATCTACCCCGTGGACGAGGCCCAGCTGGAGCTGACGCTCAAGGAGCTCGCCGAGATCCTCGACGGCGTCGAGGGCCCGTACATCCTCAGCGACCTGCGTTACGGCGAAGGGCCCCTGTTCGTCCGGTATGGCGGGTTCGCCGAGCGCCACTGCCTCGACGACAACGGCGAGCGGGTGCTCGCGATCGAGGACGCCGACGGCCACCTCGTCCCCGATGTGCGCGGTCCCGCGTTCGCCCTGCCCTCCTGGGTGACCCTGCCGGCGTTCCTCGAACCGCACTTGGCGGCGCGCAACGCGGTGACGTTCGAAGGCGTGCCGTACGAGGTGGACAGCGTCCTGCACTTCTCCAACGGCGGCGGCGTCTACCTCGGGCGCGACAGGCGCACCGGCGAGCAGGTGGTGCTGAAGGAGGCCCGCCCGCACGCCGGGCTCGACGTCGAGGGACGCGACGCCGTCACCCGCCTGCGGCACGAGGCCGCGATCATGGAGCGCCTGGCCGGCCTCGACGTCGTGCCGGCGCTGCGCGACTACTTCACGGTCGGCGAGCACCACTTCCTGGTGCAGGAGTACGTCGACGGCACCTCGCTCAGCCAGCTCATCGCCCAGAAGCACCCCCTCACGCGGGCCGACCGCACCTCCGAGCTGGACGCGGACTACGCCGAGTGGGCCGTCGGGATGCTCGCCAAGGTGCGGGCGGCGGTCTCCGCGCTGCACGGGCGCGGCGTGGTGTTCGGCGACCTGCACCCCTTCAACGTCCTGGTGGACGGCGACCGCGTGGTCCTGATCGACTTCGAGGTCTCCTCGGCGGTCGAGGAGCGCAGGCGGCCCACGCTCGCCAACCCCGGCTTCGTGCCGCCGCGCGAGCTGGCCGGCGTCGAGGCCGACGAGTACGCGCTGGCCTGCCTGCACCTGGGCGTGTTCGCCCCGATGACCACCATGCTGCTGCAGCTCCACCGGCCCAAGGCCGCCCGGCTCGGCCGGCTGATCACCGAGATGTTCCCCGTGCCCCCCGCGCTGATCGAGGGAGCCGTACGGACGATCCTCGGGCAGGATCCGCCCGCGCCTGAGCCGAGCCGGCTCCCTCGGCCGGACCGTCCCAGGGAGGGCTGGCCCGCCGTACGGGAGGCGCTGGCGATGGCGATCCTCGCCTCGGCCACGCCGGACCGCGAGGACCGGCTGTTCCCCGGCGACATCGTGCAGTTCGAGCCCGGCGGCGGGGTGAGCCTGGCCAACGGCGCGGCCGGCGTCCTGTACGCGCTGGCGACGACCGGGGCGGGGCGCTTCCCCGAGCACGAGGAGTGGCTGCTCAGGCAGGCCGCGAAGCCCGGCATCGGGCCCGGCTTCTACAACGGCCTGCACGGCGTGGCGTACGCGCTGGAGGCGCTCGGCCGCCGCGAGGACGCGCTCGACGTGGCGCAGCGATGCGCGCGGGAGCTTCGTGAAGGGCTGGACCTGAGCCTCTACCGCGGCCTGTCCGGCGTCGCCCTCGCCCTGATGCGCCTGCACGACGCGACCGGCGAGCCGGAGTTCCGCGAGCGGGCCGCGCGTGTCGTGGCGCTGGTGGCCGACCGGCTCGGCGGCCCGGACGACGTGCCCGAGATCAGCGGCGGGAAGTATCCGCACGCGGGGCTGATGTACGGCTCGGCCGGACCCGCCCTGATGTTCCTGCACGCCTACGAGCACACCGGCGACCCCGGGCTGCTCGACCTCGCGGCCACCGCGCTGCGGCAGGACCTGCGCCGGTGCGTCGGCCGCGAGGACGGTCAGCTCCAGGTGCAGCAGGGCTGGCGGACCAACCCCTACCTCGACGAGGGGTCGGCCGGCATCGGCCTGGTGCTGGACCGCTACCTCGCCCACCGGCACGACGAGACCTTCGCCGAGTCGCTGGCCGCCATCCGGCCGGTCACGACACTGCACTATTACGTCCAGTCGGGGCTGTTCGCGGGCCGGGCCGGCATGATCGCCTGCCTGTCGTCCGGCTCCCGTCCCGACCCCGAGGCCGCCGCGGCGCAGATCGCCCGGCTGGCCTGGCACGAGCTTCCCCACCAGGGCGGGCTGGCCTTCCCCGGGGCCCAGTTGCTCCGCCTGTCGATGGATCTCGCCACCGGGAGCGCCGGCGTGCTGCTCGCACTCGGCACCGCGCTGCACGACGAGCCGGTTCACCTCCCGTTCCTCGAGCCCCCCGGACGGTCCCAGGCGCAGGGGCCCCTGCGCACCGCCGCCGGGTCACATGTCCCGACCAGCCCCGAGAGGAGGTGAATCGCACAATGACGCTCCTCGACCTTCAGACCCTCGAGGCCCCCGGCGGCCACGGCGGCGGCGGTGGCGGCGGCAGCAACCTGAGCCTGCTCGGGTGCACCCCGCACGAGAACAGCAGCCTCAGCATCATCTGCGGCTGACGGACCCTCCGGTGAACACGAACTTCAGCCTCATCCCGGCTGATGGAACCCATACAAGGAGATGATCCACATGGCGCTTCTCGACCTGCAGACCCTCGAGATCCCCGGCGGCCACGGCGGCGGCGGTGGCGGCGGTGGCGGCGGCAGCAACCTGAGCCTGCTCGGGTGCACCCCGCACGAGAACAGCAGCCTCAGCATCATCTGCGGCTGATAGCACGCTGAGGGAGTCCTGGGCGGTCGTCGCGGCCGCCCAGGCTTCCGCGTTTCCGGCCCCGGCCGGCCGCGGGAGCCGTCCCCGTCCCCCCGTCCTGTCCGGCCTTTCACCTCTGGAGGACCCGGTGAGCTCTCGTCCGGCGGACCTGCTGATCGCACGGGCCGTACGGCGCGGCGGCCCGTGGCTCGCGGCGCTGACGGCGACGGCGCTGCTGGGCGCCGCGGCCGACCTGCTGCTCCCGGCGGCGCTCGGCCGCGCCGTCGACGCCGTGGTGCGGACCCAGGCGGGGGCCGAGGCCGGTTTCGGGCTCACCGGCCCGCTCACGGCCGCCGCGCTGCTGGTCGCGCTGGTCGTCGCGTGCGACGCGCTGGGCGTGCTCGCGGCCGGTGTGAGCGGAGCGCGGGCCGCGCGGTGGCTGCGCTCCCGGGTGGTGGCCCACACCCTGTCCGCCGGCGCCAGCATGACCCGCCACTTCACGCCGGGTGAGATCGTCACCCGCGCCGGGGTGAACGTGGAGGAGGCCGGGCGGACCCCCGAGGCGGTGGTCACCGCCGCCACGCTGATCGTTCCGGCGGCCGGCAGCGTTGTCGCCCTCGCGCTGATCGACCCGTGGCTCGCGGTGACGCTGGTGGCCGGTCTGCTCCTGATCGTGGCCGTGCTGCGCGCGTTCATGCGCAGGACCACGGCGGCCTCCGGCGGCTACCAGCAGGCCCAGGGGGAGATCGCGGCCATGCTGGTGGGCGCCCTCGCCGGGGCCCGCACCATCACCGCGGCGGGCACCGAGGACCGGGAGGCCGCGCGCGTGCTCGCCCCGCTCCCCCGCCTGCGCGCCCACGGCCTGGCGCTGTGGCGGCTGCAGGCGCGGGCCGGCGTGCAGGCCGCCGTCGTCGTCCCGCTCCTGGAGATCGCCGTGCTCGCCGTCGGCGGGCTGCGCCTGTCGGCCGGCGGCCTCACCGTCGGGGAACTGCTCGCCGCCGCGCGCTACGTCGTGCTCGGGGCGGGCCTGGGGTCGGCGCTCGGGTACGCGGCCCGCATCGCCCGCGCCCGGTCGGCCGCCCAGCGCCTGGAGCAGCTGTTCGCCGTGCCGCCCCCGGCGTACGGGGACCGGCCGCTGCCGCCGGGCCCGGGGACCCTGGAGCTGCGCGACGTGACCGTACGGGCCGACGGCGTGCGACTGCTGAGCGGTGTCAGCCTGGTCGTGCCCGGCGGCACGTGCACGGCGGTGGTGGGCCGCTCGGGCTCCGGCAAGTCGTCGCTGGCCGCCGTCGCCGGGCGGCTCGTGGATCCCGAACGCGGCGCGGTCCTGCTGGACGGCGTGCCCCTGCGCGAGATCGGCCGGGAGCCGCTTCGCCGCGCGGTCGGGTACGCGTTCGAGCGGCCCGCGCTGTTCGGCGAGACGCTGGGCGAGGCGGTCGCCTTCGGCCTCGGCGCACGGGACGCCCCCGGCGAGCGGAGCGCGGACGCGGTGCGGGCGGCCGCGGGCGCCGCCCGCGCCGACGCCTTCATCCGGCGGCTGCCGCTCGGGTACGCCACCCCGGTCGGCGAGGCGCCGATGTCCGGGGGCGAGATCCAGCGGGTCGGCCTGGCCCGCGCGTTCGCCCAGGCCGGCCGGCTGCTGATCCTGGACGACGCCATGTCGAGCCTGGACACGGTGACCGAGCGGCAGGTCGGGCGGGCGCTCACCGGAAGCCTGTCCGACCGCACCCGGCTGGTGGTGGCCCATCGCGTGACGACGGCGGCGCAGGCCGACCAGGTCGTGTGGCTGGAGAACGGGCGGGTCCGCGCGACCGGCACGCACGACCGGCTGTGGGACGACCCCGGCTACCGCGCGGTCTTCCGCGCCGAGGAGGCCTCGTGAGGCGCCGCGCGCCCGGTGGAGGGCGGCCGGGAGCGGACGCCAGGCGGGTGGTCGTGGGTGCGCTGCGGCGCGAACCCGCCCGGCTGCTGTGGCTGGCCTGCTGGTCGGTGGCGGAGGCCCTGCCCGCGCTGACCGGCGGATACGCGATCGCGCGGGCCGTGGACGACGGCTTCGCCGCGGGGCGGCCGGGCACCGGCCTGATGTGGCTGGGCGTGCTCGCCGCCGCGTGGGCGGTGGCCGCGGTGGCCGCCCGGCAGGTCCTGCTGCTCATCGCCGGGATCGTCGAGCCGTTCCGCGACGACCTGCTGGAGCGCGTGGTGACCGGGGCGCTGCGGGCCGGGCGGGGCGGCGACAGCGCGGCCGTCGCCCGGATGAACCACCAGGTCGAGCTGGCCAGGGACGCCTTCGGCGCGATCATCACGGTGGTCAGGACCTTCGTGTTCACGCTGGCCGGTGTGGCGGTGGGGCTGACGACCCTGGCCTCGGAGGTCGTCCCGCTCGTGCTGGCTCCGGTGGCCCTGGGGCTCGGCCTGTTCCTCGTCTCCCTGCCCGCCCTGGCCCGGCGTCAGCGCGAGTTCATCGTCGCCGACGAGCGCACGGCCACCGCGGTGGCCGCGATGGCGGGCGGCCTGCGGGACGTGACCGCCTGCGGCGGCGAGGCGCGCGTCGCGGCGAGCGTCGGGCGCGAGGTCTCCCGGCAGGAGAGGGCCGCGCGGGCGCTGGCCCGGGTGACGGCGTCGCGGACGCTGGCGCTGGCGGTGGGCGCGTGGCTGCCGGTGGTGCTCCTGCTCGCGGGCGCGCCCTGGCTGGTGCGCCAGGGGGTCACCGGCGGGGTGATCCTCGGCTCGCTGACCTATGTGATGCAGTCGCTCTCCCCCGCGCTCGGCGGCCTCGTCCAGGGCCTCGGCGTCAGCGGCGTCCGCCTGGCCGTCACGCTGGAGCGCATCCTCCACGCGCCCGGCCCGCCCGTGCCGCACGGCGACCGGGAGCCCGGCGGGGTCCGGCTGGAGCTGCGCGGGGTCCGCTTCGCCTACGGCAGGCCAGGGCAGAAGGCCGCCGAGCCGGTGATCGACGGCCTGGACCTCGACGTGCCCGAGGGCGACCACCTGGCCGTCGTCGGCCCGAGCGGGATCGGCAAGTCCACGCTGGCCGCGCTCGTCGCCGGCCTGCTGCCCCCGGACGACGGCGAGGTCCTCGTCGGCGGCGTCCCGGCCGCGCGGGTCCACCCGGCCGGCCGCGCGCTGATCCCCCAGGAGGCGTACGTCTTCCCCGGCACCCTGGCGGAGAACCTGACGTACCTCGCGCCGGGGACGCCTCCCGAGCGGGTGGACGAGGCGGTGGCGGCGTTCGGGCTGGCGGAGCTCGCGCAGCGCACCGCGGGCGGCCCGCTCGACCCGGCCGAGCTGTCGGCGGGCGAGCGGCAGCTCGTCGCGCTGGCCAGGACCTACCTGTCCCCCGCCCGGCTGGTCGTGCTCGACGAGGCGACCTGCCATCTCGATCCGGCGGCGGAGGCGCGGGCGGAGGCGGCGTTCGCGGCGCGCGAGGGCACGGTGATCGTCGTGGCGCACCGGATCTCCTCGGCCCTGCGGGCCCGGCGGGTGCTCGTGATGGACGGCACCCGCGTCCTGCTCGGCACGCACGAGGAGATGGTCGCCTCCTCACCGCTGTACGCGGACCTGGTGGGCCACTGGGAGGGCCCGGAGCGGCTACCGGCGGGGGCGGTAGCGCAGGATGCCGAGGTCGCGGCCGGCCGCGGGCCACAGCCAGCCGGACTCGGAGGCGATCTGGATCGCCTCGACGCGTGAGCGGGCGCCGACCTTGGTGAGGATGCGGGACAGGTAGTTGCGGACCGTGCCCCGCGACAGCGACAGGCGGTCGGCGATCTCACTGACGGTGGCGCCGCAGGCCGCGGTCTCCAGGACGTCCAGCTCGCGGGCGGTCAGCGGGTTGCTGTCGGCGTCGAGCGCGGCCACCGCGAGCTCGGGGTCGATGACCCGCTCGCCCTTCGCCACCCGGCGGATGCAGTCCACGAGGTGGCCCGGCGAGGCGTCCTTCACGACGAAGCCGCGCACGTTGGCGTCCAGCGCCTTGCGCAGCGCCGTGGGCGTCCCGAGGCCGGTGAGGACGACGGTCCTGCAGGAGGGTAATCGGCGGTGCAGCTCGGCCGCCGCGGTGAGGCCGTCGACACCGGGCATCCCGATGTCGAGCACCGCGACGTCGGGACGCCGCAGGCAGCCGAGCCGGACGATGTCCTCTCCCTTGTCCGCCTCGGCCACCACCTCGAGGTCGTCCTCGCTCGACAGCAGAGCGACCAGCGCCTTGCGGATGAGATGCATGTCCTCGGCGAGCATCAGTCGGATCAAGCCAGCCCCCTACACGCGGTGCGAGCGGGTGCTCGCCGTTGGTGACCGCCGCGCTTCAACTCACTATGAAGGTTCCGCGCGCATGCCGGGACCTCTCTACCCGAACTGTCACCTTTAATCAGGAACCGCGTAAGCCAAAAACCGGACGCCCGGCCCCTTCAGGGGAGCCGGGCGTCGCGGTCGGGTCTTCTAGTGGCGCCAGACCTTCACGTAGTCGGTCGCCTCGGAACCCTTGAGCCCGCGGTTGCCGTCGAACCGCACCGCCCAGGTGCCGGACCGCAAGGCCCGGACCTTGGCGGCGAAGCCGCCGTCACCGTTGGTCTCGATGGTGTCCACGTACTGCCACCTGTGGGAGCCCGAGGACTGGAAGTAGATCTTCACGTCCTGGGAGCCCAGCCAGCGCCAGTTGTTCCAGTAGTTGCGGCTGTCGGAGCAGTAGCGGTCGCCGCCGCGACGGCCGGAGAAGTCGTTCCAGTCGTCGTAGTACCAGTCACCCCAGCACTGGGCGACCTGCAGCTTGCCCTTCAGGGTCAGCGCGCGGCCCTTGCGGACCGGGTTGGGCGTGGCGTCGAAGCCGGCGATGCGGGTCGCCTTGGCGCCCGTCGGCCGCGGCGAGTGCCACTCCTTGCGCTTCACCGTGAAGGAGCGGTCCTCGGTGTACTTCTTGCCGTCGAGCCCGATCGCCTCGACGTGCACGCGGTAGGTGCCCGCCCGGTCGCTCCAGTCGAAGCTCCACGACCGCGAGGCGCGGTCGAACTTCGGACCGTCGTTCGGGCCGCCCTTCCGCTTGCCGAACCAGTGGTCGCCGCCATGGTCGCCGCCGTGGTCGCCGCGGCCCCTCGGACCCCACAGGTCGATGTCGACGCTCTGGACGTCCTTGGTCGTGACCCGGGCGGTGACCCGGGCGGACCGGCCCTTGCTCACCACGACCACGTCGGGGTCGACGTCGACCGACACGATGCGCGGGTCGGGCGTGTACGGCTTGCGGGCGGTGTCCCCAGCGGTGGGGCTCGGCGTGGGCGACGACGAAGGCGCGACAGGGTCCGCGTACGCGGGCGCAGTCGCGAGCGCTGTGGCGCCCATGGCGACCGCTACCAGGGTGGTAGCCGCTCGTTTCACCATGAGGGTAAATCCTCTCCCCGTTTAGGCACGCGCCCCCGGTTTGGGGCGCGCCTACGTCATAGACGTCACAAGGGCGAGAAAAGTTGCCTCACTCGTTCATAAAAGAGATTACAAAACGATAACTGTCCTTTAAGTCTATTTTGTACCTTTTTGGGGCATCAAAGGTTTGTTTACGCTCCTCGTTGCGGGCTGGCATCGGCGGCATACCTGGAAGTACCGGCATATTCGGCACGCCACGCGCCCTCGCCGTCCACGCGGACCCGGGCGGTGAACCAGCCGTCCCTGCGGGTGACCGCCTCTCCCACGGTCTTCCAGCGGGACGACCCGGCGGGGCGGAAGCAGATCCTGACCCGCTGCCCGGCGAAGGGCCGGTAGTCGACCTTCCCGAGCGGGTCCACCCGTATCAGCGTCCCGGTGACGCGCACGCCGTCCCCGTCGCGCACCACCTTGAGCCCTTCGATCTCGGTCGCCCGGCGCAGGTTGAAGCCCACCCGGGCGACGGCCCGCTCACCCCGCGCGTTCACCGCGGTCGCGGTGACCGTCCACGGGCCGCTCGGATACCACCGCGACAGCGGCTTGTCCGGGAAGAACCGCCAGGTCTCCCACTCCCCGGACGAGATCCGTCGCGCCGGCCGGCCCCCCGCCCGCGACGCGCCCATCATGCCGGGCATCGCGGCGGACGCCAGCCCGCCCAGGCCCGGCAGGGGCACGCCCGCGGGTACGGCGGAGCCCGAAGAGACCGCCGGATCCGGGGTGACCGACGGCACCGGCACGGCGTCGCCGGACGGCGGCGAGGGAATCACGTCCGGCTCGGGCTCCCCTCCGGGCTCGTCGTCTCCGGAGGGGGCGCGGCCGGGCTCCAGGACGACGGAGACGCGGTCCGCGCCGCGCGCCACCACGTCGACGACCAGCCGCACCGACCCGCTCGGGCCGACCACGGGGTCGGACGGGCGCACCTCGACCGAGCGGATGGCCAGGTCGCCGGAGGCGGAGGCCGGCGCGGCCGCCGCCGTCGTCACGGTCGTCGCGGTCGCGAGGACCAGCGTCGCGAGCAGAGGTCTCATCATGCCCCGTGACCGTACGCACGCCCGCGGGCCGTCCCGCCCCCGACACACTCCCATCCGGGTAAAAACTCGGCCCGGTAAAACTCGGCCCGGTGAGAACCCGCCTCGCGATCAGCCGGTCGCGTACAGCTCCTCGATCGCCTCGGCGTACCTGGCGTGGACGACCCGGCGCTTGAGCTTGAGGCTGGGGGTGAGCTCCTCGGTCTCGGCCGTCCACTCGACGGGCAGCAGCAGCCACCGCTTGACCTGCTGCACCCGGGCGAGCTTGCGGTTGGCGGACTCGACCGCCGCCTCGACCTCCTTGAGCACGTCCGGGTGCCCTGCCAGGTCGGCCAGGGAGCCGAAGGCGATGCCGCGCGCCCGCGCCCACTCGGGCGCCACCTCGCCGTCCAGGGTGAGGATCGCCACCGGGTACGGCCGGCGGTCCCCGTACGCGAGGGCCTGCCCGATGAGCGGGTGCTCCTTCAGGTGGCCCTCGATGACGGCCGGGGAGACGTTCTCCCCGCCCGAGGTGATGAACAGCTCCTTCTTGCGGTCGACGATGCGGACGAAGCCGTCCTCGTCGACCGACCCGACGTCGCCGGTGTGCAGCCAGCCGTCGTCGTCGAGGAGCTCGGCGGTCGCCTCGGGCAGGCCGAGGTAGCCGCGGGTGTTGAGCGGGCTGCGGGTGAGGATCTCGCCGTCCTCGGCGATCCGCACCTCGACGCCCGGCTCGGCCCGGCCCACCGTGCCGAGCTTGAAGACGTCCGGGGAGTTGACGGTGAAGGCGCCGGTCGTCTCGGTCATGCCGTACACGTCGATGACCTTCAGGCCGAGCCCGGCGAAGAACCGCTGCACCTCGTCCGGCATCGGCGCGGCGGCGGTGGCGCACCAGCGGGCCTGGTCGAGCCCGATCAGGCCGCGGACGACCGACAGCAGCGCGGCGTCGGCCCGCTCGTAGGCCTCCCGCACCTCGGGCGTGACCGTGTGGCCGTACTGCAGCCCCTCGACGTACGCGAGCCCGGCGGCCATCGCGGCGCGCACGTTCTCCTGCTGCTCGGGCGGCTGGGTGGCCAGCAGCGCCTGCAGCCGGGCCGTCATCTTCTCCCAGACGCGGGGGACGCCGAAGAACAGCACCGGGCGCACCTGGCCGAGCGTGGCGCCGAGGTTCGCCATGTCCGTGCAGAAGTAGACGTGGTTGACCTTCACCAACGGCAGGTACAGGCTGAGCACCCGCTCGGCGATGTGGGCGTAGGTAAGGTAGGAGATCTGCGTGCCGTGCGTGGGCAGGACGATCATCCGCTGGGTGGTGACGATCTCGAACAGCACGTTCGCGTGCGTCAGCGGGACGCCCTTGGGGTTGCCCGTCGTCCCCGAGGTGTAGAGGACGGCCAGCGTGTCCTCCGGGGTCACCGCGCGCCAGCGCGCGTCCACCGCGGCCGGGTCGGCGGCCAGCGCGTCGGCCCCGAGCTTCAGGAACGTCTCCCAGCTCAGGAAGCGCTCATCGCCTTCTGGGGCGCCCTCCAGCATGACGATCCTCGTCAGCGCGGGCAGCTCGCCGAGGACCGGCTCCCAGCGGGCCAGGTCGGCCGGGCCGCCGAGCACCGCGATCCGCGCCCCGACGTCGCGGGCGACGTACGCGACCTGCTCGGGGGCGAAGGTCGCGTAGATGGAGCAGGGGACGGCGCCCGCGTGGACGGCCCCGAGGTCGGCCAGCACGTGCTCGCTGCGGTTGACCAGCATCAGCGCGACGGCGTCGCCGGGCCGCAGGCCCAGCGCGGCGTAGCCCGCGGCGATCTGCAGCACCCTCCTCCGCGCCTCGGCGTAGGTCAGCGTCGCCCAGCCGTCGCCGGCGGGATCGGAGTAGGCCGGCGAGTCCGGATGCTCCTGCGCGGCCCATCTGAGCTGCTCGCACACCGTCCTGCCCGCGATCTCCCGCTCGATCGCGGCCCGTTCCTCAAGTACGCCGGTCATCGCGCCTCCCAACGGGCATCTTGCACGCGTGGGATGCATCGCACCACACGAGATCACCGCGGACAAGACCCCGGCGGCGGGAAGCACGGCGGGATGTGCTATAGACGGCCACCATAATCGGACAAACAAGACATAAAGGCAGGTAAGGTACGGGGATGGTGCGTGATCGGGGGGATCGCATGGCATCTGGAAGATCCGGTCCGCCGGTGGGCGAGCGGACGTTCTTCGGCCATCCACGGGGGCTGGCCACGCTGTTCAGCACGGAGATGTGGGAGCGCTTCAGCTACTACGGCATGCGCGCCATCCTCGTGCTGTTCCTGACCGCGCCCGTCACGCGCGGCGGCATGGGCCTGCCCGAGACGACCGCGGTCGGCATCTACGGCGTCTACATCGCCTCGGTCTACCTGCTCGCCCTCGCGGGCGGCTGGCTCGCCGACCGGCTGCTCGGAGCGCGCAGGACCGTGCTGTGCGGCGCCCTGGTCATCATGGGCGGCCACGTCAGCATGGCGATGCCCATGGGCGGCGGCTTCGTCTGGCTCGGCCTCGTGCTGATCGCGCTGGGCAGCGGACTGCTCAAGCCGAACATGTCGGCGCTGGTGGGCGAGCTGTACCGGCACGAGGACGACGCCCGGCGCGACTCCGGCTACACGATCTTCTACATGGGCATCAACCTGGGCGCCTTCCTCGGCATCATGCTCGTGCCCTGGCTGCAGACGGGCGGCCGCTGGCACCTCGCCTTCGGCGCGGCGGCGCTCGGCATGGCCGTCGGCCTGACACAGTACGTGCGGGGCCGGGCCACCCTGTGCGGCGCCGGCGAGGTGCCGGACCACCGCCTGACACCGGAGGAGGAGCGGCGCTTCAAGGTCGTCGCGGGCGTCGGGCTCGCCGTCGGCGCGGGCGCGCTGGCCCTGTGGGCGCTCAGCGGCACGCTCACCGTGGACCGCTTCGCCCTCGTGCTCACGGTCGTGACGGCCATCGTGCCCGTCGCCTACTTCGCCTTCCTGTTCTCCTCGCGCGACGTCACCGCTGAGGAGCGGACCGGGCTGTTCGCGTACGTGTGGCTGTTCCTGGCCGCCGCGATCTTCTGGCTCGTCTACGACCAGGCCGGCAGCGCGCTGCTGCTGTTCGCGAAGAACGACACCGACCTGAACGTGCTGGGCTTCGCCATCCCGCCGGGCTGGGTGGGCAACGTCAACTCACTCGCGATCATCCTCGTCGCCCCCCTCTTCGCGGAGATGTTCCTCAAGGCCGGCACCCGGATCAGCACGCCGCTCAAGTTCGCGGTCGGCCTGGTGATCGTCGGCCTGAGCTTCGTCGTCATGTCGGTCGCGGCCGGCGTCGCCTCCGGCGGGGTGAAGGTCTCGGTCATGTGGCTGCTGTCGGTCTACCTCATCCAGACCGTCGCCGAACTGTTCCTCAGCCCGGCCGGGCTGTCGGTCACCAACAAGCTCGCCCCCCGGGCGTTCGAGAACCAGCTCATGGGCCTGTGGTTCCTCGCGACGGCCCTCGGCGACTCCATCGGCGGCCAGGCCTACCGGCTGACCAAGGTCGTGCCGATGCCCATGTACTACCTCTCCCTCGCGCTCGCCGCGATCGTGGCGGGGCTTCTCATGCTGCTGTTCGTCCGCAGGCTCCGCACGCTGATGGCCGAGCACCACGTGCCGTCCGTGCCCGCGCCCAGCTGAACAGAGACAGGGCTGAACACAGCGGCTCACAGGGTCGGCGTGAGCGGCTCGCACGGACGATAACCGGCGGGGTCGCGGGCGATGCGGCGCACCGCCTCCTCCATCACGGCCGGCGGCTGGGTGAACGGCAGCCGCAGGTAGCGCTCCAGCGTGCCGTCCACGCCGAACCACGGGCCCGGGGCCAGCCGTACGCCACGGGCGGCGGCGGCCTCGGCGACCGAGCTCGCCACCGGCCCGTCGAGTCGCACCCACAGCGAGCCGCCGCCGCGCGGCGCCGTGAACGCCCAGCCGGGCAGCTCCTCGCGCAGGACCGCGGCGAGCGCGGCGCATGACGCGCCGAGCGCACGGCGGCGCTCGGCGCGCGCCTCCTCGACCCGCTCGAACAGGCGCGCCACCACGAGCTGCTCGAAGACCGCGCCCGCGATGTCCACGGCGGCCCGCAGCCCGGCCAGGCGGCGGACGGTCGCGGCGCTCGCCCGGATCCAGCCGACCCGCAGGCCGCCCCACCACAGCTTCGAGGCCGAGCCGACGCTGATCACCCGGCCGCCGGTGCCGAACGAGGCCAGCGGCGCCGCACGCGCCGTCTCGTCCAGCGCGATCTCCGCCCAGCTCTCGTCGGCGATCAGCGTGACGCCGTACCGGCGGGCCGCCTCCACCAGTTCGGCGCGGTCGGCGTCGGCCATCAGGTGGCCGGTCGGGTTCTGGAAGTCGGGGATGACGTAGGCCAGGCGGGCCGCCGACTGGCGCATCGCGCAGCTCACCAGGTCGAGATGCCAGCCGTCCTCCTGGACGCCCACCGGCACCACGCGGGCCCCCCGCATCCGGGCCGCGTCGATCGCGTGCGGGTAGGTCGGCGACTCGACCAGCACCGGGTCGCCCGGCCCGGCGAACGCCGACATCAGCAGGTGGATGGCCTGCTGTGCCCCGGCCGTGACGAGGATCTGCTCGGGCCGGGTGGGCAGTCCCCGCTCGCCGTACCTGCGGGCGATCGCCTCGCGCAGCGGCGCCAGCCCGGCCGGGTGGTAGCCCATGCCCAGCGCGTACCGGTGGTAGGCCCGGCCCGCCTCCTCGATGGCCTCGCCGAGCAGGGCGGTCGCCGGGGGCGCGGCGGAGTGCAGCGGCAGCAGCCCGTCGTCGTCGGACGCGAGCCACGGGTTGTCGGTCCCGAGCGCGCCGGCGTCGGGCAGGGCCGCGCGGCTGCCGGATCCCTGCCTGCTCTCCAGGTAGCCCTGCTCGCGCAGCCGGTCGTACGCGGCGGTCACGGTGGTGCGGCTCACGCCGAGGGCCTCGGCCAGGTGCCGCTCGGCCGGCAGGCGCACCCCCACGGCGAGCCTGCCGTCGAGGACCAGGCCGCGTACGGCCTCTGCGAGCGCCCGGTAGTAGGGCCGGGCGTCCGGCGTGTTTCCCGCGCCGTTTCGCTCGGCTTTTCCTGCGCCGCCCCGGACGAGCCTGGCGAGCTGGGGAGCGCTGAGATACCGATCCATAGAGGCCAATTTCTCTGATTGGCCCTTTTCCCGCAACCCCGCCTGCCTGCACGATGGGCCGACTATGACCGAACTCTCCCTCCCCCGCCCCCGTTCGCTCCCGCTGCGGCTGGTCCGCCTCTATGTCGGCCTGGCACTGTACGGCGCCGGGATCGCCCTGCTTGTCAGGTCCGGGCTGGGCCTCGACCCCTGGGAGGTCTTCCACCAGGGGATGTCGGTGCGCACCGGGTGGTCGATCGGCCTGTGCATCAACCTGGTGGGCGCGCTGGTGCTGCTGTTGTGGATCCCCCTGCGGCAACGGCCCGGCCTGGGCACGATCAGCAACGTCCTGGTGGTCGGCACCTGCGCCGACGGGGTGATGGCGCTGGTCCCCGCGCCCGCGGCCTGGCCGGTCCAGTGGGCCTTCCTCCTGGGCGGCATCGTCGCCATCGCCGCCGCCTCCGGGCTCTACATCCACGCGGGCTTCGGCCCGGGGCCGCGCGACGGCCTGATGACGGGCCTCAACCGGCTCGGCCTGTCGATCCGGCTCGCCCGCACGGTCGTCGAGATCGCCGTGCTCGCGGTGGGCTGGCTGCTCGGCGGCACGGTCGGGATCGGCACGGTCGTGTTCGCCCTGACGATCGGCCCGGCGACGCAGGTCTTCATGAAGCTGTGGGCTCCCGCCGGGGACAGCGACCGGCCATCGGGTACGAAGCCGTCATGACGAGGCGCTAGGGAGGAGGCCCACGCCCGGCGCTGGGGGGACACACCGTACGCGCGGGGAGGTGAGCGCATGCGGATCGAGGACTACGCCCTGATCGGGGACACGCAGTCGGCCGCCCTGATCGGCCTGGACGGCTCGATCGACTGGCTGTGCCTGCCGCGGTTCGACTCCCCCTCCTGCTTCGCCCGGCTGCTCGGCGACGAGCACAACGGTTTCTGGCGGGTGGCCGCCGTGGGACAGGCCAGGGCCGCCCGGCGGGCGTACGTCGAGGACTCGCTGGTGCTCGCGACCGACTGGGAGACCCCCACCGGGACGGCCAGAGTGGTCGACTTCATGCCGGTTCGCTCCGGCAACCCGGACCTGGTCCGGGTGGTGGAGGGCCTGTCCGGGGTCGTCAAGATGACGACGGAGATCCGCATCCGTTTCGACTACGGCAGGATCGTGCCGTGGGCACGCCGGGTGGGCGGCCATCTGCACGCCATCGGCGGCCCCGACTCGGTCTGGATCCACTCGCCCGTCCCGCTGCGCGGCAGCGACTACCGGCACGAGGCGACGTTCAGGGTCGCCGCCGGGCAGCGGCTGCCGTTCGTGTTCACCTGGCACCCCTCCCACCAGCCGCAGCCCCAGGCCATCGACCCCCTCGCCGAGCTCGGCCTGACCGTCCAGACGTGGCAGGACTGGACCGCCCGTTGCGGTTACCGGGGCCCCTGGCGCGACGCCGTGGTCCGCTCGCTGATCACGCTCAAGGCCCTCACCTACAGCCCGACCGGCGGCATCGTCGCGGCACCGACCACCTCGCTGCCCGAGCACCTGGGCGGGGTGCGCAACTGGGACTACCGCTACTGCTGGCTGCGCGACGCCTCCATGACCCTCGACGCGCTCCTGCGGGCCGGGTACGTCGAGGAGGCGAACGCCTGGCGGGTGTGGCTGCTGCGCGCCGTCGCCGGCCGCCCCGAGGACCACCAGATCATGTACGGCGTGGCCGGCGAACGCCGCCTGCCGGAGATGACCCTCGACTGGCTGCCCGGCTATGAGGGCTCACGCCCCGTCCGCATCGGCAACGGCGCCGCCGGCCAGTTCCAGCTCGACGTCTACGGCCAGGTGGTCAACGCCCTCTACCGGGCGCGCAAGCGGGGCATGCCGCCCGACGAGTACATCTGGGCGCTGCTGGTGAAAGGGGCCGAGTTCCTCGAACAGAACTGGGACCAGCCCGACGAGGGACTGTGGGAGGTGCGCGGCCCCCGCCGCCACTTCGTCCACTCCAAGATCATGGCGTGGCTCGCCATGGACCGCATGACCCGGGGGGCCGCGGAGCTCGGCCGTACCGGGCCGTTCGACCGGTGGAGCGCCCTGCGCGACCGTATCCACGCCGAGGTCTGCGACAAGGGCTACGACCCCGAACGCAACACCTTCACCCAGTCCTACGGCTCCCGCGAACTCGACGCCGCCCTCCTGCAGATCCCCATCGTCGGCTTCCTCCCACCCGACGACCCCCGCGTCACCGGCACCATCGACGCCATCGAACGCGAACTCATGACCGACGGCTTCGTCCTGCGCTACCCCATAGCCGAAGACAACCCCGTCGACGGCCTCCCCGGCGGCGAAGGCGCCTTCCTCGCCTGCAGCTTCTGGCTCGCCGAAGCCAGAGCCATCACCGGCCGCCACGACGACGCCGTCGAACTCTTCGAACGCCTCATCAACCTCACCAACGACGTCGGCCTCCTCGCCGAGGAATACGACCCCCGATCAGGCCGCCAACTCGGCAACTTCCCCCAGGCCTTCAGCCACATCCACCTGATCCACACCGCCCAGGCGCTGAGCGGAGAGGTACGCAGCGCCGGCACGGCGCGGGTGATGAGCGTCTGAAGCGCAAGCCCGGAAAACCGCGTTCTCGTCCCGCGCCGGCAAAGCCGTTCAATCGGCACGGCAATGGACCGCGGATGTGAGGGCGGCCCGGGCCCGGTAGCGTGACGGGCATGCGGATCGAGGACTACGCCCTGGTGGGCGACATGCAGTCGGCCGCCCTCGTCGGCCGGGACGGCTCGATCGACTGGCTGTGCCTGCCACGGTTCGACTCCCCCTCCTGCTTCACCCGGCTGCTCGGCGACGAGTCCAACGGCTTCTGGCGCCTGGCCCCCACGGGGCACGAGCAGGCCACGCGCCGCGCGTACGTCGAGGACACGCTCATCCTGGAGACCGTCTGGGAGACGCCCACCGGCGCGGTCAAGGTGATCGACTTCATGCCGCCCCGGCACGCCAACCCCGATCTCGTACGGATCGTGGAGGGCCTGTCCGGAACCGTGGAGATGACGACGGAGATCCGCATCCGCTTCGACTACGGCCGCATCGTCCCCTGGGTGCGCCGCAGGAACGGGCACCTGCACGCCATCGGCGGCCCCGACTCGGTCTGGATCCACTCGCCCGTCCCGCTGCGCGGCGGCGACTACCGGCACGAGGCGACGTTCACGGTCACCGCCGGGCAGCAACTGCCGTTCGTGTTCACCTGGCACCCCTCCCACCAGCCGGAGCCGGAGCGGATCGACCCGCTGGAGCAGCTCGCCGAGACCAGGCTCCTGTGGGAGGAGTGGGTCTCCCGATGCGGTTACCAGGGCCGCTGGCGCGACGCCGTGGTCCGCTCGCTGATCACGCTCAAGGCCCTCACCTACAGCCCGACCGGCGGCATCGTGGCCGCGCCGACCACCTCGCTGCCCGAGCACCTGGGCGGGGTGCGCAACTGGGACTACCGCTACTGCTGGCTGCGCGACGCCTCCATGACGCTCGACGCGCTGACCGGCGCCGGGTATGTCGAGGAGGCCGCCGCCTGGCGTTCCTGGCTGCTGCGCGCCATCGCCGGCCGCCCCGAGGACGTCCAGGTCCTCTACGGCGTGGCCGGCGAACGCCGCCTGCCGGAGATGACCCTCGACTGGCTGTCGGGATACGAGAACTCGACGCCCGTGCGGATCGGCAACGGCGCGGCGACCCAGCTCCAGCTCGACATCTACGGGGAGTTCGTCGACGCCCTCTATCAGGCGCGCAAGCAGGGCATGGCGCCGGACAACCACGCGTGGGCCCTGGTCACGAAGGTCATGGAGTTCTTCGAGCACAACTGGGACCAGCCCGACGAGGGACTGTGGGAGGTGCGCGGCCCCCGCCGCCACTTCGTCCACTCCAAGGTCATGGCCTGGGTCGCGGCCGACCGCATGGTCCGTGTCATCGAGGAGCTGGGCCGGCGCGGCGACGTGGAGCGCTGGAGCGCCCTGCGCGACCGCATCCACGCCGAGGTCTGCGACAAGGGCTACGACCCCGAACGCAACACCTTCACCCAGTCCTACGGATCACGGGAACTCGACGCCGCCCTCCTGCAGATCCCCATCGTCGGCTTCCTCCCACCCGACGACCCCCGCGTCACCGGCACCATCGACGCAATCGAACGCGAACTCATGACCGACGGCTTCGTCCTGCGCTACCCCATAGCCGAAGACAACCCCGTCGACGGCCTCCCCGGCGGCGAAGGCGCCTTCCTCGCCTGCAGCTTCTGGCTCGCCGAAGCCAGAGCCATCACCGGCCGCCACGACGACGCCGTCGAACTGTTCGAACGCCTCGTCGCACTGTCGAACGACGTCGGCCTCCTCGCCGAGGAGTACGACCCCATGACAGGCCGCCAACTCGGCAACTTCCCCCAGGCGTTCACCCACATCCACCTGATCCGCACGGCCCAGGCGCTGGCCCGCTACGCCGCTCCTCAGCGGCGGTAGCCCAGGCTCCTGGCGCACTCGCGGAACCCGAGCGACCGGTAGAGCCGGGCGGGCACCGGGTAGCCGACGTCGCCGCGCGGGCTCACCACCGCCCACCGTGCGCCCGCCCGCCGCCTCGGCGATCCAGTCCAGGTCCGGCCGGTACGGCCAGGCCCGCCGGACCGCCCGGTAGCTCTCCTCGGTCACCCTCGACGGATGGAACGCCGCCCGGTGCGCGGCGACGCGTTCCGGGACCTCGCCGTCGCCGACCGCGCGCAGGCGATATCCGGCGGGCGGGCTCGGCTCGGGCAGGGCGTCGTCCAGGTCCATGAGCATGTGCAGGAAGAAGGGCCCCTCGTCCGTACGGCGATAGCCGTGCCGGTGGAGCGCCGGGAACAGGTGCGTCTCGGCGCTGGAGACCGCGACCGTACGGGCCGGCCCCGGTGCCGTCGCGGCGAACCAGTCCAGAACCTCGTCGGCCAGTGCGGGGTGCCCCGGATCGGCCACCAGACCGAGGTGACCGGAATCGGCCCATCCCCAGGCGGCGGTCCGGCCGCCGGCGTCCCAGAGCATGGTCGGCCACTCGTGCTCCCTGCCCGTGTGCTGGAAGCGTTCCCACGCCAGGTCGCCGATGTGCCAGGTCACCCCTGGTGACCACAGCCGGCCGACGAGATCCTGCATCGCGTGCAGGTCCTCCGCCCCGGCGTACGGTCTGCGGTCGAAAGGCGCGGTCGTCATGCCGGCCAGTCTCACCCTGACCGCGGCCCCCTCGCGCGCGGGCTTACAACTGGCCGGCGATGCGGGCGAGGAGCCGGGCGAACTCCGGCGGAGGCGCGACGACCAGCCGGGTCTGCCCGTCGTGGCTGATGAGGTCGGCCTGGATGCGGGTCAGCTTGCCCCGCCGCCACCAGTACACGTGGGGGCTGAGCCCGTCGGGCCGGCCGGCGTGCTCGCGGTGGGCGAAGATGCGCAGGCGCTCGATCGCGCGGACCACGCCGATGCCGGCCACCGGGTGCACCGCGACCATGCCCCGGTGCGGCAGCACGGCGAGCATGCCGTCCTCGGGCACGTCCATGTACGCCGTCAGGCGGCGCAGGTGGGCCGCCGCGCTGGGCGCGGTCAGCAGCGACACCTCGGTCCCGCCGAGGTCGAGCCGCGACACGGTGGGCCGCTCGTCGGTCAGGGCGTTGCCGATGGCCACGTTGAGCGCCTCGGCCGGCGGGATCGGCCAGCAGAACGCCTCCTCGGGGCGTACCGGGCGGGCGCCGATGGTCAGCACCTCGATCAGGTCGGCGCTGAGGTGGCGGCCGATGATCCGGGAGGGGTCGGGGAAGGCCGGGTCGTCGGCGGCGTGGACCCGCGTGCGCAGCAGCGGCTTGATCGGCGTGAGGTTGCAGGCGTCGAACGGCTCGCCCGACACGGCGTGGGCCAGGTGCTCGGAGACCAGCATCGGCCAGTCCTCGCGGGTGCGGCGACCGGCCTCCCTGCGCAGGCCGACGAGGTTCACCACCCGCTCACGCTCGGGCGAGGTCAGCGTCAGCGCCGTGCCGTCGGCCGCGAACGCGCAGGTGTAGCCCATGGTCTCGGCGACCAGGGCCAGCAGGGAGTCGAGATCGACGTCCTCGACGGCTCTCGGGGCGGGATGATCCGGCCGCGTCCGGCTGAGCAGTCGCCGCAAGAGTCCCAACGCACCATCCCTTCGCCACGGCCCGGGCGCATCCGGGCGCGTCTCAGGTTGCCGCGTCAGAGTCGCGGAAGGTGCCCGCGACAGAGCACGATTCGGTCACAATAGCCACATTCGTCTCCAACCACATCGCCATCTGTGGTGTGCCGTGGCCGACGGGCAGGCCCGCGACGGTCGGCACGCCCAGCGGGGCCAGGAGTTCGGCCAGCACGGGCAGCGGGTCGCCGCAGTCCACCCACGATCCCAGCACGATGCCCGCCGCGCCGTCGAGACACCCCGACTGGAGCAGTTGCGTCACCATGCGGTCGATCCGGTACGGCTCCTCGGTCACGTCCTCCAGCAGCACGATACGGCCCTGGGAGCGCAGCGCGTACGGCGTGCCGCACAGGGCGGCGAGCAGGGCGAGGTTGCCCCCGGTGAGCCGGCCCTCGGCCCGTCCCGGCACGATCACCCGGTCGCCCTTGATCGGCGCGGGCGTGCCGCCCTCGAACAGGGCCTCCCGCAGGTGGGCGAAGGTGACCGGCTCCGGCCCCTCCGGGTCGCTGATCGTCGCGCAGGCCGGCATCGGCCCGAACAGCGTCGCAAGGCCAAGCCGGTCGGCGAAGGCCCGGTGCAGCGCGGTGATGTCGCTCGACCCGAGCAGGATCTTCGGACCGGCCGCCGCCATGGCCTCCCAGTCGAGCAGCCCGAGCAGCCGGGTGGTGCCGTAGCCGCCCCTGGCGCAGACGACCGCCGCCACCGCGGGATCGCACCACGCGTCCTGGAGGTCGGCCGCCCGCGCGGCGTCCGGCCCGGCCAGGTAGCCCTGCCGTGCGAGGATCGACGCCCCGTGCACGACCCGCAGCCCGAGCCCGGTCAGGACCTCGGTGCCGCGCTCGAGCCGTACGGGATCGACGGGGCCGGCCGGGGCGACCAGCGCGACGGTGTCGCCGGGCCGCAGCCGCCGGGGCAGGCTCGGGACCGTTACCGAGGCGTCACCGCCCGCCCCGCCGGGGAAACGCTCGCTCACCCTTCAAAGGGTGTCAGACTTAGCGGTATCTATGCGACCTCCGACGCACATCCTCGTGGTCAACGGTGTCAAGGTCCGCCGTCCGGTGTTCGTTGTCGCGGCGCCGCACTCCGGCGCGGACCTGCTGGGCCGTGCCCTCAAGCGCTCGCCCGGCTTCCACGTGACCATGGGCAGGGGCCCGGTGGCCCGGGTCGTCTACGCCTTCGCCAGGAGGCCGTCGATCGCCCGCAGCGGCGGCGCCCCGCAGGTGCTGCGCGACGTGCTGGCGGAGGCGTGGCAGGTGGTCCCGGCGGCGTGCGCGGAGTGCACGGCCACCTGCCGGGAGGCGGGCGGCATCGTCGGCGCGGGGCCCTGCGTCGGGCCGGGCTCGCTGTCCCGGTTCGGCGACGCCAGCCCCGATCTGCTCTACAGCACGCCGGTGCTGCTGCAGGCGTTCCCCGACGCCCGGTTCATCCAGGTCATCCGCGACGGCCGTGACGTGGTCGCCGACATGCTCGCCGACCCCGCGTGCATGACCTGGGTCAAGCCCCACATGCTGAGCGAGGACGCCGAGTTTCCCAACCCGTTCCTCGGCGTGCGCTCGGCCGAGCACCGCGAGCGCTGGGCCGGGATGCCGCCCGCGGGCAAGTGCGCCCTGCGCTGGCGCGGCGCCGTACGGCTGAGCGCCGCCCTGCGCCGCGAGCTGCCCGGCGAGCACCTGCTCACCCTGCGCTACGAGGACATCGTGGCCTCGCCGGGAGAGGCGATCGACGCGGTGTCGTCCTTCCTTGAGGCCAAGATCTCCATGATCGCGCTGTACGGCGCGACGGTCCCCCGGCCGGGAAGCTGGCGCAGGCGGCTGTCGGCCGAGGACGCCGAGCTGGTGGAGAAGGTGGCCAGGGAGGAGCTCACCCGCCTCGGCTACCGCTGAGAGGCCGTCTCAGGAGCCGCCCTGGCCCGAGGCGGTGAACTGGGTGCGGTACAGCTCGGCGTACGCGCCGCCCCGCTCCAGCAGCTCCCCGTGCCGGCCGCGCTCGACGACCCGGCCGTCCTCGACCACCAGGATCGTGTCGGCCTCGCGGATGGTCGACAGCCGATGAGCGATCACCAGCGAGGTCCTTCCCCGCAGGGCGGTCTTCAGCGCCTGCTGCACCGCGGCCTCGGACTCCGAGTCGAGGTGGGCGGTGGCCTCGTCCAGCACCACCACCCGCGGCGCCTTCAGCAGGAGCCGGGCCAGGGCGATGCGCTGCTTCTCCCCTCCCGACAGCCGGTAGCCGCGGTCGCCGACGACCGTCTCCAGCTCCTCCGGCAGGTTCTTGACCAGGTCGGCGATCTGGGCGGCGCGCAGGGCCTCCCAGATCTCCTCGTCGGCCGCCTCAGGACGGGCGTAGCGGAGGTTGTTGCCGATCGTGTCGTGGAACAGGTGGGCGTCCTGCATGACCACTCCCACCGTGTCCCTGATGTCGTCGAGGGTGGCGTCGCGGACGTCCACGCCGTTGATGCGGACGGCCCCCTCGTCCACGTCGTACAGCCGGGACACCAGTGAGGTGATGGTCGTCTTGCCCGCGCCCGAGTGGCCGACGAGCGCCACCAGCTCGCCCGGGTGCGCGGTGAACGACACACTCTTGAGCACCTCCTGCGAGGGCCCGGTGTCCGGGCGGGCCACCGACTCGAGCGACGCCAGCGACACCTCGGAGGCCGCCGGGTAGCGGAAGCGCACGTCGTCGAACTCGATCGTGACCGGCCCCTCGGGGATCGGCCGCGCGTCCGGCTTCTCGGCGACCATCGGCTTGAGGTCGAGCACCTCGAAGACCCGGTCGAAGCTCACCAGCGCGGTCATCACGTCCACGTGGACGTTCGACAGGCTGGTCAGCGGGCCGTACAGGCGCATGAGCAGGGACGACTGGGCGACCAGGGTGCCGAGCGCGAAGGCCCCCGAGATCGCGAGCACGCCGCCGAGACCGTAGACCAGCGCGGTCGCCAGCGCGGCGACCAGGCCGAGCGCGATGCGGAACACCGCGCCGTACATGGCGACGATCACGCCGACGTCGCGGACCCGGCCCGCGCGCTCCGCGAAGTGGACCGCCTCGTCGCCCGGCCTGCCGTACAGCTTGGCGACCATGGCCCCGGCCACGTTGAACCGCTCGGTCATCACCGAGCTCATCTCGGCGTCGAGCTGCATCTGCTCACGGGTCAGCGCGGACATCCGGCGGCCGACCCACTTGGCCGGGAAGATGAAGATCGGCAACAGGACCAGCGCGACCAGCGTGACCTGCCACGACAGCACGAGCATGGTGGCGAGCACCATGACCAGGCTGATGACGTTGGACACCACCGACGACAGGGTGCTGGTGAGGGCCCGCTGCGCCCCGATGACATCGGTGTTCAGCCGGGAGACCAGCGCGCCGGTCTGGGCGCGCATGAAGAACGCGACGGGCATCCGCTGCACGTGGTCGAAGACCTCGGTGCGCAGGTTGTAGATCAGGCCCTCGCCGATGCGGGCGGAGTACCACCGCTGCAGCAGGCCCAGCCCGGCGTCCAGCACCGCCAGCGCCCCGATCGCCACGGCGAGCCACACCACCACGTCGACCCGCCCGGGGGTGATGCCGTAGTCGATGATCGCCTTCATCAGCAGCGGGTTGGCGACCACGATGACCGCGTCGACCACGACCAGCGCGAGGAACCCGGCGATCTGGGCGCGGAACGGCCGGGCGTAGCCGGCGATGCGCCGGACGGTCCCCGGCGCGATCCGCTCCTTCGTCACGGAGCTGTCACGCCGTAAGGACCGCATCACCTGAAGGCCGTAGCCCCCGTTCATCATCGACATATACCGTTCATCCTCCCAGCCGTGCAGCGGTGGGAGGACTCCCCCGATTCCCCCGTCAGCTCGAAGCGAACAGACCTGTCGGTCAGTTCGGTCCGAACAGTGCCTTCAGTTCGACCTGAGCAGTGCCCTTCAGTTCGATCCGAACAGTGCCCGGATGCGCGTCGCCTGCTCGGCCCGCTCGGCGGCGGCCTGCTCCTCCAGCGTGCGTCCCGGCGCGGCCTGCAGCAGCCTCTTGGTGGCGGCCGCGGCGGCGCGGTCGGTCGCCAGCAGCGCGGCGGCCAGGTCCTGTACGGCCTGGGTCAGCTCGGACGCGGGCACCGCGATCTCGGCCAGGCCGAGCCGTACGGCCTCGGCGGCCCCGACGGTACGCGCGGTCAGGCACATCTCGATGGCCCGCGGAACCCCCACGATGTCGGCCAGGGGCTTGGTCCCGGTCAGGTCGGGAACCAGCCCCAGCGCGGGCTCCTTCATGCAGAACTTCACGTCGTCCGCGACGACACGCAGGTCACACGCGAGTGCGAGCTGGAAGCCCGCCCCGATCGCGTGGCCCTGCACGGCCGCTATCGACACGATCTCCGGCCTGCGCAGCCACAGGAAGCCCTTCTGGGCCTCCGCGATCCGCTGCTCGAACTCGGTGTCGCCGAGCGCCGCGGCGCTCGCGAACGATCCCTGCCCGGGAACCCCCTCGGGCGTGAACATGCGCAGGTCGATCCCGGCTGAGAAGGACGGCCCCTCGCCTCTGACCACGACCACTCTCACCTGCTCCGGAAGGGTCTCCCCGATCCGGGCCAGGGCCGACCAGGTCGCGAACGTCTGCGCGTTGCGCTTGTCCGGCCGGTCCAAAGTGACGGTCGCGATCTCGCCGTCCACCTCGAAGCGCAGTCCGACCTCGGCCGGCGCGGCCGCCGAGATCGTCGACACATCGGAGCCCTCGCCCGTCTCACGGGCGTGCTCCCGATTCCCCCCCATTGCCGCTTCCGCCATGCCCTGCTCCTGCGTCCGGTGCGGAGCGACGTCGCCTCGCACGGCCGGTCCGGTGCGGCGCACCGTCCGTGCCGGGGCGTCCGCCCTCCTGTTCATCCCGCGGTCGCGCCCGAGCTTACCGAATATCGTTCTGGCGAGTCGGACGCGACCGCTCCTCCTGCAGGAACGAGCGGCTGCGGTCGCGCGTCTTTGAGGTGGATCTCTAGCGCTTGGACTTGCCCCGGGTCGCGCCGCCGCGCCCGCGCAGAGTCACGCCGGACTCGCTCAGGATGCGGTGGATGAACCCGTACGAGCGGCCGGTGGAAGCAGCCAGAGCGCGGATGCTCTCACCCGCGGAATAGCGCTTCTTGAGATCAGCGGCCAGCTTTTCCCGGTCGGCCCCGGTCACCCGGGTGCCCTTCTTCAGAGTCTCGGCCACGAGTACCTCCTGTAGTGCCAGACTTCCGCAGCGTTACTTCAGCCCATGATCAGTCATTTCGACGGGATCGGCTACCTACTCCGCGGGAAAAGATCCCTACCCGCTCAAATTAAGATCAGGCAAGCGCCACAAGATCGGAAAATTCGTCACTCCATGCGTCTTCTACTCCGTCTGGCAACAGAATCACCCTATCGGGCTTGAGCGCCTCCACGGCGCCCTCGTCGTGCGTGACCAGCACAATCGCGCCCGTGTAGGAGCCGAGGGCCGCCAGCACCTGATCGCGGGATGCCGGATCGAGGTTGTTGGTGGGCTCGTCGAGCAGCAGCACGTTGGCGCTCGACAGCACCAGCGTCGCGAGGGCGAGACGGGTCTTCTCGCCGCCGGACAGGACCCCGGCGGGCTTGTCCACGTCGTCGCCGGTGAACAGGAACGACCCCAGCACCTTGCGCAGGTCGACGTCGGCCATGTCGGGCCCGGCCGACCGCATGTTCTCCAGGACCGTGCGCCCGGGGTCGAGCGTCTCGTGCTCCTGCGCGTAGTAGCCGAGCTTGAGCCCGTGGCCCGGCATGACCTCGCCGGTGTCGGGCTTCTCGATGCCCGCGAACAGGCGCAGCAGTGTGGTCTTGCCCGCGCCGTTCAGGCCCAGGATGACAACCCGCGAGCCCCGGTCGACGGCGGCGTCGACGTCGGTGAACACCTCCAGCGAGCCGTACGACTTGGACAGGCCGCGGGCCGTCAGCGGGGTCTTCCCGCAGGGCGCGGGGTCGGGGAAGCGCAGCCTGGCGACGCGGTCGGAGCGCCGCTCGCCCTCGACGCCGGAGAGCAGCCGCCGCGCGCGCCGCTCCATGTCCTGGGCCGCCTTGGCCTTGGTGGCCTTCGCCCGCATGCGGTCGGCCTGGGACAGCAGGGCGGACGCCTGCCGCTCGGCGTTGGCCCGCTCGCGCTTGCGCCGCTTCTCGTCGGTCTCCCGCTGGGCGAGGTAGGCCTTCCAGCCGACATTGTAGGTGTCGATCACGCAGCGGTTGGCGTCGAGGTGGAGCACCCGGTTTACCGTCGCTTCAAGAAGGTTTACGTCATGGCTGATGATCACCAAGCCGCCCTGGTGCGAGCGCAAAAAATCACGAAGCCAGCCGATCGAGTCCGCATCGAGGTGGTTTGTCGGCTCGTCAAGCAGGAGAGTCTCCGCTCCGGAGAACAGGATGCGGGCCAGTTCCACCCGGCGTCGCTGGCCGCCGGACAGGGTCTCCAGCGGCTGGCCGAGGACGCGGTCGGGCAGCCCGAGGCTGGAGGCGATCGAGGCCGCCTCCGACTCCGCCGCATAGCCGCCGAGGACGTGCAGGCGGTCCTCCAGGCGGCCGTACGCGCGCACCGCCCGGTCGCGTACGCGCTGGTCGTCGGCCGCCATGCCGGCCTCGGCCTCGCGCAGTTCGCGGAGCACGTCGTCGAGGCCGCGCGCCGACAGGATCCGGTCGCGCGCCAGCACGCTCAGGTCGCCGGTGCGGGGGTCCTGCGGCAGGTAGCCGACGCTGCCGGAGATCGTGACCGTGCCCGTGGCGGGCAGGCCCTCTCCGGCCAGGACCTTGGTGAGGGTGGTCTTGCCGGCTCCGTTGCGGCCGACCAAACCGATCTTGTCGCTCGGGTTCACCCGGAACGAGGCGCCCTCGATGAGCAGGCGCGAGCCGGCGCGAAGTTCGATGTCGGTTGCGATGATCATGATGAAGGGGACACTCCCGTAGGTGATGAGGTCAGGATCGGCACCGGGAGCGATCAATCGGGAGCGCGCATGGGCTCAAGTGTAGTGCCGCCGCATCCACCACCGCCTGCGGAGAAACTCTCGCGGCCGGTCAGGGGTCGAGCAGGTGGATCCGTACGGCGCGGAACAGTGCGGGGGCGCCCTCCAGGACCGTCAGCCGGGGGTCGGGGACGGTGAGGAAGGGGCCGGTCTCCAGCGCGAACAGCGGCGCGAGGCGCCGGTCCCGCCTGATCTCGTCGATCGAGCGCCGGTCTCCGCCGAGCACGACGGCCTCCAGGTCCGCGAGCCCCGGCAGGAGCACCCGGACGGCCACGTCGGCGGCGGCCCGCAGCGCCTCTGCCGACTGCTTGTCCCTGCGCCGGGCGAAGCGCTGCTGCGACCACCCGCCCGCCGCGCTGCGCCCGTGGACCTGGCGCGAGCCGACCTTGCCGCTGACGAGGCGGGCGCCGGTGAAGACGCCGGCGGCGTGACCGCCGAGCCGGGCCAGCAGCACGCCGACGGTCCGCTCACGGCACACGTGGGCCACCAGCGCCGCCGCAGGCGGAGGAAGGCGGAACTCGCCCTCGCGCCCGCCGCCATCCTCACCATCGCGGGAGGGGCGCAGCGGCGGGAACGGCACAGGGCACTCGGCGACCGCGCCGTCGGCGGCGTCGAGACGGACCAGGTCCGGCAGGACGACGGCCTCGATCGCGCCGTGCCGCTCGGCGAAGCGCGCGATCCACCCCGCGAGCCGCTCGGGGGCGACCGAGACCCATCTGCCGCCTCCCGCGGCGGGCCGTGCCGTCATGGCTGATCAGCCTACTCGTGCACCCGTCTGTCGGATTCCGTCCAACTGACGGGGAAATATAGGTGAATTTCCTCCTGCGGACGTCAACGTCCGGGGCCCGGCGTCCCACAATTCAATCGTGTCGCTCCCCTCCCCCTCGGCGGCGCCGCACGCCGCGACCCCTCAGCACGTCCCGGCGCCCGGCCCGGCCCCGGCGACCCCGTTCCCCCCGGACACCGCATGGGAACACGGCCCGGCGAACACCGCATGGGAACACGCCCCGGCGAACATGGTGCGGAGGTACACCCCGGCGGCTGCCGCCCAGCCGTACGACCAGCGCGCGTACACCCCCGCGCCCGGCTTCCCCGGCCCGGCCGCTCCGCTCTTCCTCCCGGTGGTCGACCTCGACACCGGCGGCGCCGTGGCCATCGAGGTGATCTCGGAGGGCGCCTCCTCCGGCGGCCCGGGGGTGACGGGCACGGTGAACAGCGTGCTGGCCGCCGCCCGCGAGGAGGCCCTATTGCCGCTGGTCCTGCCGATCTCCGCCGCCGCCGTGGCCGGGGGTTCGGCCGGCCTCGCGCCGCTGCACGAGGCGATGCGCGTGTGCAACCGGCGCCCGCGCGAGGTCATCCTCGTGATCGAGGGCGATTTCGCGTCCGTGGAGCGTACGGCCCTGCTGTCCGGGATCGACGGCCTGCGCGCGGTGGGCTACCTCATCGCGTTCGGCGGGATCGGCACCGCCGCGCTGCCGCTCGACCTGCTCGCCGACGCCTCGCCGTACGTGATCGCGCTGTCCGCCGACCTGGTGGTGCGGGGGCCGCGCGATCCCCGGCGCGGCGCGCTCGCGGAGTCGCTGGTCCGCCTGGCGCGCGGCGTCGGCGCGCACGTGCTCGCCCCGGGCGTGCGGGACGAGGCGCAACTGGCGGCCGTACGCGGCTGGGGCATCAGGCTCGCGCAGGGTCCCCTGCTCGCGCCGTCCGACTGGCGGCCCACCCACGGATACAACCGCGTCCACGTGCCGCTGCCGGTGCCGGAGGCGGCAGCCGTCAACGCCGCGCTGGGCCCCCGGGTGCAGGAGTTCCTGCTTCCGGCGGTGACGCTGCCGGCCGAGTCGACGGCCGAGGAGGTGGTCGCCGTGCTGAGCGCCGAGCCCTCGATCACGAGCGTGATCCTGGTGGACGAGTATCAGCGGCCGCAGGGCAGCATCGATCGCAGCCGGTTCCTGCTCTTCATGGCCGGGGCGTACGGCCACGCGCTGCACGCGAAGAAGCGGGCCGGCCGCCTGGCGGACACCGCGAAGATCGTGGCGAAGACGACCCCCGTGGTCGCGGCCATGCAGGTGGCGGGACGGGACAACGCCCGCGTGTACGACGACCTCGTGGTGGTCGACGAGGTCGGCAGGTGCATGGGCGTGGTCCGGGTCGGCGACCTGCTGCGGCACGCCGCCGACCTCCAGCCGCAGCCGGCCCGCTGAGACCGCCACTGGATCGCGACTGAGGGTGCGTCCGGCGGGTCTGCGCGAGCGTTCCTCACGCCCGCACCACGTCGCCGACCGCACCCCCGCCCCCGTCGAGGCCCACGTGCCGGCCTGCCGCCGCACCGGCCGTCGCGGCCCTGCCCACACCGCCGAGCAGACCGGGGTGCCCGGACTGGACCGTCTCGCGGATCCTGCGCCGCCGTCAGGTGCCTCGTCTGCGACGGAGGGCGGCCGGCGCGCTCACGCCGGACCCACGGATGAGGCCGGTCAGGGCGATGGTCACATGCCGACCCGGTCCTTCACGAGCCGCACACATGCGGCCGCGACCCATCTCGGCCAGGTCAGCTCACCCGGGATGTAGATCCAGTAGCTGGACCCGCCGCAAGAGCTGTAGTAGCCACCGCTCTCGCTCTGGCACAGCGACGGGAGGTACTGGCCCGCGTAGAGCGTCGTGATGACGTAGCCGGACGTGGTGCTCTTCTGGGACCGGATGGAGACGGCGCTGACCCCCGGCGCCGGAGTGACAGAGCAGGTGACCGCGCCGGCCGGGTGGGCCACGAAGAACACCGAGGCTGTCGCCGCCATCATGGTCACCGCGGTGGCGGCGCCAACACGTCTTTTCGATGTCGTCATTGCTTCCTCTCCCTGGCGGTGCGTCACGGCGCACCCGCCGACGATCGGGGACCAAGCCGGGATCGGCTCCGGTTGAGGATCGGACGGGCCGGTATATGTGAGGTATAGGCCCCGGTAGAACGCGGGCCGCCACGAGGCTACGTCCGGCCTCGCGCAGGTCCCACGGGCTGCTCGTGATCGCACTGGGGTACGGCCCGGCGCGTGTCACCGACCCGCCGGCCACGTACAGCTAGAGCCAGCCCTGCGCCTGGGCCTTCTGGACGGCCTCGATACGGTTGCGCGCCCCGGTCTTCTGGATGGCCGCCGACAGGTAGTTGCGCACCGTGCCCTCCGATAGGTGCAGCCGCAGCGCGATGTCGTTGATCGTCGAGCCGTCCGCGGCGGCGGACAGCACGTCGCGCTCGCGCGGCGACAGCGGGTTCGGCCCGGCGCTGAGCGCGGCGGCGGCCAGCCCCGGATCGATCACGCGCTCGCCCCGCAGCACCCTCCTGATCGCCGCGGCCAGTTCGCTCGCGGGGCTGTCCTTGACCAGGAAGGCCACCGCCCCCGCCTCCATCGCGCGGCGCAGGTAGCCGGGCCGGCCGAACGTGGTGAGGATCACCACCCGGCATTCCGGGACCCGGCGGCTCAGCTCCTCGGCGGCGGCGATCCCGTCCCTGCCGGGCATCTCGATGTCGAGCAGCGCGATGTCCGGCCGGGTCGCCTCGGCGACGGTGATCGCCTCGTCCCCGTTCGCCGCCTCTCCGACCACCTCGATGTCGGGCTCCAGGCCGAGCAGGGAGGCGAGCGCTCCCCGCACCATGCTCTGGTCCTCCGCCAGCACCACCCTGATCACTCGCCCAACCTATCCGCGATCATCTCCGCCGTACGCTCCAGGGGCGGCGGAACCGCGACCCGCACCCGGAACCCCTGTTTGCCCGCCTCGACCTCCAGGTTCCCGCCCGCCGCGCGCACCCGCTCGCCGAGCCCGGTGAGGCCGTTGCCCGGCTCGTACGCCCCGCCGCCGCCGTTGTCGGCGATCTCCAGCACCGCGCCCTCCTCGCCGTACGACACGTCGATCTCGCAGCGGGTGGCCCCGGAGTGCCGTACGACGTTGGTGGTGGCCTCGCGTACGGCCCAGCCGAACAGGCCGTCGAGGTCCTCGGGCAGCGGAGTGCCGCGGGTGCGCACGGTGAGGGCGACGTCGGCGGCGCCCAGCGCCGACCTGGCGCCGTCGATCTCCTCCGACAGGCGGCGCCGGCGGTATCCGCTGACGGCCTCGCGCACCTGGGCCAGCGCCTGTCGCGCCACCGACTCGATGTCGGCCACCTCCCCTGTGGCCTTCGGCGAGCCCTGCTCGCCCAGGCGGCGGGCCAGCTCGCTCTTGAGCACGATGAGCGAGAGGCTGTGTCCCAGCAGGTCGTGCAGGTCGCGGGCGATCCGCAGCCGCTCCTCCGTGGCGGCCAGCCGGGCCACCTCGCTCTGCGCCTGCCTGAGCTGGACGACGAGGACGCGGGTGTTGCGGACGCTCATGAACAGCACGCCGAGCGTGACGACCTGCAACACGAGCGCCCACAGCGTGCCGTCGTCGGCGCCCATGACCTTGCCCTCGACGACGACGAGCGCGGCCATGGCTGCGACACCCAGCAGGGCGCGGCGGGGCGGCAGTCCCATGGCGTAGACGACCACCAGGTAGACCGGCAGGGTCAGCCAGGAAGGACTCCGGAAGATCAACGGGAAGACGGCCCCCATCGCCGTCGCGACGCCGAGCAGGGGGAACATCCACCGGGGATGGTCGTCAAGGGCGCGCGGCCCCAGCACGACCGTCAGGTAGACGGCCACGAAGACCGCGAGCGCGGCCATCCGCCAGACCGCCTGCGCGCCGCTCACCGTGCCGTCGACCACCTCGGACACCGGGTAGAAGAGGTAGATCAGGCCCAGCGACATGCCCATCAGGCGCCTCAGGCGGGAGGGACGGTCGTCCATCCCGCCGAAGGTGAACACTCTGGCCAGCCGGCTCATCCCGCTGTCCCTCCGTGAACGTGGTGGATCAGGCGCGCACCGTGGCGCGACGGTAGGCGAAGAGTGCCAGCGCCACCAGGGCCACCCCCCAGGCGAGGATGCCGACGGCGTCGGCCGGGTGCGGGGTCTCGCCCGCCGCGATCCGCCATCCGATGCGCGCGTAATCGTACGACGGCGTCACGTGGGCGATGTTCTTCATGGCCGCGGGCATCATGCTCTCGGGGAACCAGAGCCCGCCGAGCAGGGCCAGTCCGAACATGCCGATCATCGCGACGGGCTGCGCGGTGTCGGGCGGCAGCAGGGACCCGATCGCCAGGCCCAGCGCCGCGAAGGGGATCGTGCCGGCCCACATCGCCAGGATCAGCTCCACCCACCGCACCGGCGACAGCGACACGTGCTGGGTCAGCACCGCGGCCAGGCCGACCAGCAGCAGCGACGGCAGGACCAGCAGCAGCGAGGAGACCAGCTTCGTCAGGATGATCGCCCGGCCCGGCAGCGGGGTGATCTGGAGCTGCCGCAGCCAGCCGCTGTGCCGCTCCTGCGACCAGGGCACGGCCGTCGACATCATGGCGGCGGCCAGCGCGCCGTACGCGGCCATCGAGACCATCAGCAGGACGCTGCCCCGCAGCCCGGTCGCCTGGTCGGACTCCGACCCCCAGAGGTTGGAGTAGAGGAGGTAGAACCCGACGGGGAAGGCGACCACGAAGATGACGTAGCGCTTGTTGCGCAGCATCCGCAGCAGTTCGACCTTGATGTAGTGCCGCATCGTCAGGCCTCCTTGGTGAGGGCGAGGAAGGCGTCCTCCAGATCGGCCCCGTGGAGCTGGAGGTCGCGGATGTCGAGGGTGGTCTTGCGATAGAGCGCGGCGACGGTGGCGTCGAGGTCGGTGGTGCGCAGCGTGACCCGGTCGCCCTGGAGTTCCACCCCGGTCGTCCCGGGCAGGGCGTCGAGCCCGGCGACCGGCTGCTCGCCCAGCAGGAAGCTCACCGACTGACCGGCGACCCCGGCCTTGATCTCGGCGGCGCTGCCGTCGGCGACGACCCGGCCGCGGGCGATCACGATGACCCGGTCGGCGTTCTCGTCGGCCTCCTCCAGGTAGTGGGTGGCGAACAGGATCGTCCGGCCCCGCGCGGCGTACGCCCGCATGTTGTCCCAGAACGTACGGCGGGACTCGACGTCCATGGCCGCGGTCGGCTCGTCGAGCAGCAGCAGCCTCGGCCCGCCCGCGATCGCCAGCGCGAACCGGACCCGCTGGGTCTGCCCGCCGGAGAGCCGGTCGGCCCGCCGCCGGGCGAGCTCGGTGAGGTCGGCCAGTCGGAGGATCTCCTCCAGCGGCAGCGGACGAGGGTAGAGCCGCCGGACGAAGTCGACGGTCTCCGCCACGGTCAGCTCGGGGATCAGCGCGCCCTCCTGGAGCATCGCGCCGATCTCCCCGTTGGCGACCGCCGTCTCCGGCTGCTCGCCGAAGACCCGGATCTCGCCGGAGCTGGGCCGCAGCAGGCCGAGCAGCATGTTGATCGAGGTGGACTTCCCGGCTCCGTTCGGCCCGAGGAGGGCGACCGTGGCGCCGGCCGGGACCTCCAGGTCGAGGCCGTCGACCGCGAGCACGTCCCCGTATCTCTTGGTGACGTCGGTGAAGGCGATGGCGTTCATGGGCTTCACGGTAGAAATCGGGACCCCTATGCCGTCAGTGCCCTGCCTCCGGCCTTCGCGATGACATTTGTCATCCGCCGGGCCGGCCGGTCCTCCGCCCACCGTCCGGCCCTGGGTGCCGGACGTACCCAAAACGTGATAACCAGGAGAAATGCGCCGTATGGCGGCCTTCCGAAATCTCCGCCAGGTTCTCCAGGTGAGCCACGTCCTGCTGGTGATCCCGCTTGGGCTCATCGTGATCATCACGGCCGTCGACCTCGCGCTTCCGAAGAGCGTTCACCTGGGGCCGCTGCTCGTCGTCGCTCCCGCGCTCACCGCGTCGTTCGCCGGCCCGTGGTGCACCGCGGCGATCGGAGCGCTGGCGTTGGTCGCCGAAGTGGTGGACGGTCTGGGACAGGGCATCCTGGGAAGCTCCGAACACCACGTCGAGATGATCGCCCTGTTCGCCGTGTCGGCCGTCGTGGTCGTCTTCCGCGCGATCCACGAGCGGCACCAGGCCGTGCTCCACCAGGTCCGGGCGGTCTCCGAGATCACCCAACGCGTCCTGCTGCGGCCACTGCCCCGGCAGGTCGGCCCCTTGCGCATCGCCTCGATCTATCTGGCCGCGGCGGCGGAGGCGAGGATCGGCGGCGATCTGTACGCGGCCACCCGGGCGGACGGCGCCACCCGTCTGCTGATCGGTGACGTACGGGGAAAGGGGCTGGCCGCGATCAACGACGCCGCGGCGTCCCTCTGCGCATTCCGCGAGGCGTCACACGGCCGTACGACCCTCTCCGACCTGATGACGCGTATGGATTCCAGCATCTGCCAGAACCTCGCCGAGTACTCCGAGACCGACACGGACGCCCAGGAATGCTTCGTCACCGCGGCCGTCGTCGAGATCTCCGACACCGAACCGACGGTGAACGTGATCGCCTGTGGCCACCCGCCGCCGCTCCTCCTCCGCGGAAACCGGGTGCTGACCCTGCAGCCGGACCAGGTCGCTCCCCCCTTGGGACTCGAACTGATGACGGCATCCGAACCTCGGCCGGCGACATTCCCCTTCGAACCCGGCGACATCCTCCTGCTGTACACCGACGGCGTCATCGAGGCCCGCGACCGCGCCGGCATGTTCTTCGATCTTCCCGCACACCTGGGCGAACGGGCCGGCGAGGACATCGGCACCCTCGTCGAGCGGCTCCGCGAGCGCCTGTTCGACCACGTGGCCGGCCGGCCTGAAGACGACACCGTCATGATCGCGATCGAGCGCCTGCCGACGCCGGATCCCTGAGCCGTACGGCCGTCAGCCGCACCACGGCGGCGCGGTCACTCGGACGGACGCGCGACGAGCCCCGCCGTCACCTCCTGCGCCCCCGCGTTGAGACGGCGGACGAATCCGGTGAACATCTCCAGCTGGTCGTCGTCGTAGTCGGCGGCGATCGCCAGGAACTCCGACTCCACCCGGGCGAAGATCTCCTCGAGTGCCGCCTCGTGCCGTCCGGTCGAGCGGATCAGCACCTTGCGGCGGTCGAGGTCGTCCCGGCGGCGCTCGACGAAGCCGCCGCGTTCGAGCCGGTCGATCACCGACGTGACGGCCGACGTGCTCAGCCCGGTGAACTCGGCCAGCCGCCCCGCGGTCAGCTCCGGCTCGTGGCGGGCCAGGTCGAGGCACTTCAGATCGGTCGGCCCAAGCCCGAAACGGTCCGCGATGGCCTGGTGCAGCACGACCGCGCGGCCGGCGTTCTCGCGCATCGCCTCCGAGAGGGACCGAAGTGCCGCGGATCTGTGGGTTGACACGGGGGCTCCAGATAGTTCATAAGTAGATATCTCGATGAATCGAGATTTCCTCTTCATCGGAAGAAGTCTATCGCGGGGAGCCGATCATGCCTATGGAGTCCGCACCCGTCCTCGTCGCCGGAGCCGGCCTGGCCGGGCTGTCCACCGCCATGTTCCTCGGCCTGCACGGGGTGCCCGCGCTCGTCGTGGAACGCCACGCGGGCCTGTCCACCCAGCCCAAGGCGCGGGGGCAGACGCCCCCGACCATGGAGGCACTCGCCACGGCCGGCGTGGCCGAACGGTTCCTGGAGGCCGCGCCGCCCGGGCGGACCGAGGGCATCATCGTGATCGCGGAGAGCGTCACCGGCAGAGCCCTGCACGACTTCGTGCAAACAGCGCCGGACCTGTCCGACTTCTCCCCCGCACCTATGGCGGCGACCAGTCAGGAACGCGCCGAACGCATCCTCGCCGAGAGGGCGGTGGAACTGGGAGCCGAGATCAGGTTCTCCACCACCCTGGAGTCCTTCCGGCAGGAGGGCGACGGGGTCGTCGCCACGCTCCTCGACACCGCCACCGGGCGGCGGCGGACGGTGACCTCCCGCTATCTGGTCGGCGCGGACGGCCACAAGGGCACGACCAGGGACGCCCTCGGCATCCCGGCGCACGGACGGACCTCGTCCCGGCCCGTCCGGACGCTTTTCCTGCAGTTCGAGGCCGACCTCGACGTCGCGTTCGAGAACGCCGCGTTCGGCCTGTACTACCTCCGCGATCCCGCCCTGCCCAGTGGGTCGGCCACCGTGGTGACCACCGACCACCCCGGCCGGTACGTCGTGAGCTGCGTGTTCGACCCGGGCGAGGAGCCCGGCCGGGACGACCTCGCCGACATCGTCCGCACCGCCTGCGGGGTGCCGGACCTGGAGGTGGCGATCGTGGACGTGGCGTGGTCGTCCTCCGGCGGGCGCCTCACGCGCGTCGCCGACACGTTCCACAGCGGCCGGGTCCTCCTCGCCGGCGACGCCGCGCACCTGATGCCGCCGGCCGGCGGGCAGGGCGGCAACGCCGCCGTCATGGACGGCTACCACCTCGCTTGGAGGCTCGCGTACACGCTGGCGGGAGTGGCCGGTCCCGGCCTGGTCGCCTCCTACGACGCCGAGCGCCGCCCGTTCGCCGACGCCCTCGCCGAGCAGCAGTACGCGAACATGGTCCAGCGCCAGGCGCCGCAGCTACGCGACGACACCGTCGCGGAGATCTTGGATCCCGCGGTCGGGTTGTTCGGGTACGTCTGCCCGTCGGGCGCGTTCGTCCGGGAGCCGGGAGAGGAGCGCCCGCTCTTCGAGGACCCGGCCTCGCCCTCGGGACGTCCGGGGACCCGGGCACCCCATGTGCGGCTCAGCCGCGACGGCGTGCCGGTCTCGACCCGCGATCTGTTCGGCCCCGCGTTCACGGTGCTCGCGGGCGCCGAGGGACCGGCCTGGGAGAAGGCGGCGACCGAGGCCGCGCGGAATCTCCGCGTCGCCGTGGAGACGCACGTCGTCGGCGGCCCGTCCGTGCTCGGCGACCCGGACGGACGGTTCCCCGCCGCGTACGGGATCACGGCTGCCGGAGCCGTGCTCGTACGCCCGGACGGGATCATCGCCTGGCGGTCGTCCGGCGACGCCGGCCTCCCGGAGCTGGAAGGCGCGTTGCGTTCCGTCCTCGGGTGAGCGCGCCGACGCCGTCCGACGGGTCAGAGCCGGCAGGCGAATATGGCGGTGGCGAGGACCGCCTTGGCGCCGATCTCCCAGAGCTGGTCCATCACCTGCTGGTGGCCCTTGCGCGGGACCATCGCCCGCACGGCCACCCAGCCCTCGCGGTGGAGCGGGGAGACGGTCGGCCCCTCCATGCCCGGGGTGAGGGCGATGGCCTCGTCTATGCGCTCGGCCCGAATGTCGTAGTCGATCATGACGAAGTCGCGGGCCACGATCACGCCCTGGAGGCGGCGGATGAGCTGCTGGAACCCGTTGGCCTCCAGGGCGCCGGCCCTCTTGATCAAGATGGCCTCGGAGTGCGCGATCGGCTCGCCGAACACCTCCAGGCCGACGTTGCGCAGCGTCGTGCCGGTCTCCACGACGTCGGCGACCGCGTCGGCGACGCCGAGCCTGATCGCCGTCTCGACCGCGCCGTCGAGCTTGATGACCCGCGCGTCCACGCCCTGGTCGGCGAGGTACTTGCCGAGCAGCCCGGCGTACGAGGTGGCGATGCGCAGGCCGGACAGGGCGGAGACGTCGGAGTAGGCGCCCGCCGTGGAGGCGAAGCGGAACGTCGACCGGCCGAACCCGAGCGGCATGACCTCCTCGGCCGGGGCGCCGGAGTCGAACAGCATGTCGCGGCCGGTGATCCCGGCGTCGAGGGTGCCCTCGCCGACGTAGACGGCGATGTCGCGCGGGCGGAGGAAGAACAGCTCGCAGGAGTTCTCGGAGTCGACGACCACGAGCTCCTTGCTGTCCCTGCGCTGGCGGTAGCCCGCCTCCTTCAGCATGGTCTGGGCGGCCTCGGAGAGCGCGCCCTTGTTCGGTACGGCGATGCGCAGCATGAGCAGGAGATCCTTTCAGGCAGAACGAGGTCGATGGACGATCCGGGGCCGCCGCGGCGGCTACAGATGCTTGTAGACCTCGTCCAGCCCGATCCCGCGCGCCAGCATCAGGACCTGGACGTGGTAGAGCAGCTGCGAGATCTCCTCGGCCGCCCGGTCCGCCGACTCGTGCTCGGCCGCCATCCAGCTCTCCGCGGCCTCCTCCACGACCTTCTTGCCGATGGCATGGACGCCGGCGTCCAGGGCGGCCACGGTGCCGGACCCCGCGGGCCGGGTGCGCGCCTTCTCTGCCAGCTCGGCGTACAGCTCTTCGAAGGTCTTCATGGTCTCTCTCGGGTCGTGGGCCTGCGCGTTCAGGGTATCGGCCCCAGGGTAGTCGCGGGGGCGGACCGCCGCCCCCCGCGTCCATCCTGCGAGATCGAGTTCAGCCGAGGATCTTCCTGGCCAGCCTCAGCTGCTCGAGCGCCTGCTGCGACTCCCCGCCCTCGTGGCCGTTGAACGGCCAGACCGTGATGTCCTTGGGGCCGGCGTAGTGGTTGTAGGTCCCGAACACGGTCGAGGCCGGGGTGACGCCGTCGCGCAGGGCGACGGAGAACCGGGCGGGCGTGCGGGCCCGGGCCGCGAAGTGCAGTCCGTCGAAGTAGTCGAGGGTCGCGAAGACGTCCTCGACCCGGGTCCTGTGGATCCCGCAGAACCGGCCCAGCTCGCCGTACGGGTCCTCCTCGGTGATCTCGACGGCCCGCCGGATGTCGCACATGAACGGCACGTTGACGAACGCGTAGGCGAGGTCCGGCACGAGCGCGGCGGCCGCCAGCGCCATGCCGCCGCCCTGGCTGCCGCCGGTCACGACGACCCGCCCGGCGTCCACCAGGGGGTGCGACCTCGCAGCCTCGACCGCGCGCACGACGTCGGTGTAGAGCCGCCGGTAGTAGTAGTCGTCCCGGTCGAACACACCCTGGGTGAGCTTGCCGGGGATCTGCGCGCCGTTGCCGCCCACCGGGTCGGGGGTGTCGCCGGAGCGCCAGGTGCCGCCCTGCCCGCGGGTGTCCATCACAAAGGTCGCGTATCCGGCGGCCGGCCACAGCAGCCAGTCGTGCGGCCGGCCGCGGCCGCCGCCGTACCCGATGAACTCCACCACGCACGGCAACGGTCCTGACGCGCCCGCGGGCGCGATGAACCACCCCTTGATCGGATGCCCGCCGAATCCCGCGAACGTCACATCGGCCACGTCCACCAGCGCGAGGTCGGCCTCGTAAGGCTCGAAGACGGGGTTCAGGTCGTGCGCGCGGGCCTCGGCCAGCGTGCGCTCCCAGAAGGCGTCGAAGTCGGCGGGCTCCCGGCGCTCGGGCAGGTACGCGCGCAGCCGGTCAAGGGGCATGTCGACGAACATGGGGGGCTCCCGTGGGTGGTGGGCCTGGCTCGTGTACGCCGCAAGGTTACACAAGTGCCCTGTTTCAGACTTCTGACCCGGTTAAGAGTCTTCCGCCGGAAACCGCCTCGCCATCGACAACCCGTCTGACCTGCGAAATCGCGCCCTGAACGGCGTGACGTCCGGATTGACGGCATGAAACGCCCTCTTGAAACTAATCCGGTTTAGTGCTGGACTCTGCACGAATTCGAAGCGTGGGAGGTGCACCGCACGGGCACGGCCTCGCGGCGGGCCGCCTCTCGGGGGGCACGACATGTCAGTCGATCACTTTCCGTAGAGATCGGAGACGTCCATGCGACGAACGACGGCGGCCACCTGCGCCGCCCTGATCGCCGCCTTCGGCGCGGGCTGCGCGACAAGCGGTACGTCGGAGACCAAGCAGGCGGACGCGAACGCCCCCGCCTCGATCACGTGGTGGTCCACCGGGGGCGACGACGAGACGGCGTCCTTCCAGAAGGCGGCCGACCTGTACACGAAGACGCACCCCAACGTGACGATCAAGGTGCAGACGCTGAGCTGGGACGACGCGTACGCGAAGCTGCTGGCGGCCTCGACCAGCCGTAGCGGGCCCGACATCATCTCCGGCGGCATGACCTGGACCATCCAGTTCGGCCTGCGCGGCGGGATGGTCGACCTGCGCAAGTACGGCATCGAGCAGCTCCAGGCCCAGGCGCAGCCCGCCCAGTGGAAGTCGGCCGTCTCCCCCGACGGCACGATCTACGGCGTTCCCCTCGACATGTCCACCGAGGCGCTCTACTACCGGACCGACCTGTTCGACAAGGCGGGGATCAAGGAGCCGCCCAAGACCTGGGAGGAACTGACCGCCGACATCGAGAAGCTCAAGAAGTCGGGGGTCAAGACGCCGTTCAGCATCGACTGGGGCAACCTCGACTGGATCGGCTACTTCAACTTCCTCTACCAGGCGGGCGGCACCTTCTACACGCCGGACTGCAAGCCCTCGCTGAACACCCCGCAGGCCGAGCAGGCGCTGTCGTACTGGATCGACCTGCACCGCAAGTACGGCGCGCCGACCGACACGGTGACGACCTCCGACGCGCTGGACGCGGGCACCGCGATGGTCTACGGCGGCAACTGGAACGCCCTCGGCATCGACACCAGCAAGCCCAAGATGAAGGGCAAGTGGGCGATCGCCCCGCTGCCGGCCGGCCCGGCGGGGCCCACGACCTTCATCGGCGGCCGGGCCGTCGGGGTCACGTCCTACAGCAAGCACATCCAGCAGGCGGCGGACTTCGTCAAGTTCCTCTACACCGACGAGGCCGTCGACGCGGTGTCGGCGGAGTCGAAGGCACGCAACGTCGCCTACATCCCGCCCCGCCCGGACAAGGTCGCCGACTCCCCGTTCACGCCGGAGCACTCGGCGGTGTTCGCGGAGATCATCAAGACCGGCGCGGCGGCGCCCGGGTGTCCCGGCTGGGACGAGAGCGCGTCCGACGTGGCCAAGCAATTCCAGGCCGCGATCCTCGGCAAGGCCGACGTGAAGACGGCCCTGGGCGAGGCCGCCGAGGTCATGGAGCGCAACGCCGGATAGCCGGGACGGCCGTGGCTCGCCGGTGACGCCTGACCACTCACCGGCCGCGGCCTCCGTCCTCCACACCTGCCCGGGTCCGCCCACGGTTTCCCTGCGACCGGGGAACGACCCGACCAGGGAACGACCCGACCAGGGAACGACCTGACTGGAGACGACATGGCAACCCACGCCGCCGCGCCCCGGCAACGATGGCGCCGCTACGGCACCTCCTATCTGATGCTGCTGCCGTTCCTCGGCCTGTTCGCCGGGTTCCTCGTCTGGCCGCTGGCCAACTCGCTCTACCTCAGCTTCACGAAGTTCGACGGGGTGAACGCCCCCGAGTTTCAGGGGCTGGAGAACTTCCGCCGTCTGCTGTTCGACGACGACCGGTTCCGGCACGCCCTCGGCAACACGTTCCTCTACGTCGTGGCGTCCGTCGGAATCGGCACGCTGCTGTCGCTCGGCCTCGCGCTGGCCTTCAGCGGGTCGAGCTGGCCGCACCGCATCATGCGGACGATCTTCTTCCTGCCCTCGGTGACCTCGTCGATCGCGCTCATGCTGCTCTGGAAGTGGATCTTCAACCCAGGGGACTTCGGCCTGGCCAACACCGTCGCCACCTGGGTCGGCGGCAGGGCCGTCGAGTGGCTGGCCACCCCCGGGCTGACGATCCCGATCCTCGTGCTCATGTCGGTGTGGGGCGGGATGGGCTACGGCATGGTCCTGTACGTCGCCGGGCTCAACACGATCCCGCAGGTGTACTACGAGGCGGCCCGCATCGACGGCGCCACCGCCTGGCAGCAGTTCCGCCGGGTGACGCTGCCGCTGCTGCGCCCGGTCACCACGTACGTGGTCGTGACCGGCCTGATCGGGGCCTTCCAGGTCTTCGAAGCCGTCTACATCGTGTTCCGGGGCACCAACAACATCGGCGGCGTGCTCGACTCGGGCCTGATGATCGTGCCCTACCTGTACGACCAGGGCTTCACGCACTTCAAGCTCGGCTACGCCTCGGCGATCGCGTGGGTGCTCTTCCTGATCATCTTCGCCCTCAGCATGGTCAACCTCCGCATCGGCCGCGCCCTGAAGGAGCTGTGATGGCCGTCGCCCCCACGACCACACCGATCGTCGCCGACCCGGCCGCCGCGACCCGGCAGGCGCCCGCCGCCGGGACGGGCACCACCTGGCGGGGACACCTGCTGCGCCTGCCGTTCTACCTGCTGTCGCTCACCATGATCACGCCGTTCTACTGGATGCTGATCACGGTGTTCAAGCCGGTGACGGAGCTGAACCGGCAGCCGCCCTCGTTCGTGCCCGAGCATCCCACGCTGAACAACTTCTACGACCCCGGCTACTCCCCCACCCAGGTCAACCCCGGCCATCTCCAGGGCATCTTCCAGCGGTTCCAGGTGGACTTCGGGTTCGGCCGCTTCATGTTCAACAGTTTCGTCATCACGGTCGCGATCACGGTCGGGTCGCTGCTGATCGCCTCGCTGGCGGCGTACGTCATCACCAAGCACCGCGTGCCGGGGCGGCGGCTGATCTTCCTGCTGGTCGTCGCCTCGATGATGGTGCCCTGGCAGACCACCCTGGTGCCGAACTACGTCATCATGCGGAACCTGGGCTGGCTGGACACCTATCAGGGCTACATCATCCCGGCGTTGGCCAAGGCGTTCGTGCTGTTCTTCCTGGTGCAGTTCCTCCACTCGATCCCGGACGAGCTCATCCAGGCCGCCCGGGTCGACGGCGCCGGGGAGTGGCGCATCTGGTGGCAGATCGTGCTGCCGCTGCTGCGCCCGGCCCTCGCCGCGATGTCGATCTTCATCGTGCTCGCGGAGTGGAACAACTTCCTCTGGCCGCTGATCATCGTGCAGAGCGACGAGATGGCGAACATCCCGGTCGCGCTGGCCCGCCTCAACTCCTACTTCACGGGCGCGCAGAACCAGGGAGCGATCATGGCGGGCGGCCTGCTCGCCTCCCTGCCGTCGATCGCCTTCTTCCTCGCCTTCCAGCGCTACTTCACCCGCGGGATCGTGCTGAGCGGCCTGAAGGGCTGAACGGCGCACTGGCGCGCTACGCGCCGGCGGCCCTGGCGACCTCCTCCGGGTGCGTCAGCTGGGGGTGATGACCCGCGCCCGGGATCACCGTCACGGTGGCCCTCGGGAGCGTGTCCAGCAGGGCCCGCCCTTCCGGGCTGAGGGGGTCGCGGGAGCCCACGACGACGTGCACGCGTCCCGGGTAGCGCGCCAGCTCGGCCCGGAGGTCCGCCCGCCACCGGTCCGACGCCGCGGCGGCCAGGAGCCGGGCGGCCGCCGCGGCGGCGCCGCAGCGCAGATCCGCCACGCTGGAGTGGAGGGCGGGCGCGTGCGCCGAATCTCCGGTGAGCCGCTCGGACAGCGCCCGGGGAGAGACCCGGCTGAGGTACCAGCGGGCCATAAGCCGGACGGCGGGAGCGGAGCGCGCCTGGAGGAAGAACGGCGCCACGAGCGTGAGCCGGTCCACCGCGCCCGGATGGGCGGCCGCGGCCTCGACGGCTGCGGCGGCGCCGATGGAGTGACCGACCAGGTGGTGTGCGCCGGTCTCGGTGATGAGGGCGGTCAGCCAGGACGGCCAGTCGTCGCGGCCTCCCGCGCTCATCCCCAGCCCCGGCAGGTCGGCGGCGCGGGCGCGGCCCATCGCCGCGACGACCGGCGCCCAGGTGTCGGCGTTGACCGGCAGACCCGGCAACACCACCGTGGACGCGCCCGACTCGCCGAGCTCGAAGGTCCGCACCCCAGCCGGGCCGGTGAACCGTCCACCGCCGGCGGGGGCGTCCCCGAAGCGGGTCGCCGCCAGGTGGTCGGCCCAGCGGCGGATCGTCGTGGCGGTGTCCGGCATGGCCAGCCCGTGACGGGCGGCGAAGGCACGCGCCGAGCCGGTGGGATAACGGTCGCTCGACAGGAACGTCAGCGTCTCCGGATCGGCCTTCGTGAGCCGGCGGGGCAGGCGCTTCACCAGGGCCACCGGAACCCGCACGCGGGGCGTCTCGACCCGGTAGTGCTCCGCGACGAGCGCGAGCAGGCCGGGCAGCGGGGGCGTGTCGTCGTCCAGCAACCAGTAGGAGGCGCGCTCGGCGGTCTCGTCCACCGGCAGCAGGGTCATGAACCGGGCGAGGTAGTCGACCGCGACCACGGGGACGAACGTCCGCGCGTTCCCCGGAACCGCCGCGAGACCGCCCTGCCAGAGGTCGCGCAGGGTCGACGCGAGCCCGAGGTACTGTCCTGACTCGCCGGTGACGCTGTCACCGATCACGCTCGCCGGATTGACGACCGACCAGGGCACGCCCAGCCGCTCCGCCTCGGTCTGGAAGACGGCGTCCGCCTCCACCTTGGACGCCTCGTACGCGCCCAGGGCCCGGTAGGTCTTCCGCCGCTGCTCCTCGCTCCAGGGACGGGGGTCCTGCCGGCCCACGCGATACCCGGAGACGTGGACGAGGCGGCGCAGCCGCGGCAGTCGCGCCGCGAAGGCGACGACCGCGCGGACGCTGTCGACGTTGGCACGGCGGGCCTCGTCCGCCGGCATGCCGAACCGGTAGGCGCCGGCGCAGTTGTAGACCTCCGTGACGTCGTCGAGTCCCCCCTCGATCAGCGACGGCTTCGTGAAATCGACCCGGAGGTCGGCCGGGGCCTCGTCATGCCCGTGCTCGGCCAGCCAGCGGGCGAGCCGCCGGTAGGACTCGTGGCTCCGGCCGGCCGTGCTCACCCGGACGCCGGCGTGACCGAGCGCGAGAACCAGGTGGCGTCCGACGAAGCCGGTCGCGCCCAGGACCAGCGCGTGCCGGTCCCCGGCTGACGAGACCTCCGTGCCGTCGTCAGGGGATGCCCCGTCGTCCCGAGGCTCGGCTCTCTTGGTTCCGACCATGCGGAGAAGAATAGACCGGTCTACATATTTCGTGTCAACAGGACCCCCGTACGCCAACGGGCCGCCCGTTCGGACGGCCCGTTGGTGTGGAAGACAGCGCGATGGGGAGGACTCAGCGGCCGGTGAAGCGGCTTCCGCCGCCGCGGCGCCCGCCACGGCCGGCATCCCCGCCGTAGCCTCCGCGTCCGCCCTGACCCCCGTGCCCGCTCTGACCCCCGTGCCCGGCCTGGCCGCCGTGCCCACCCGTGCGGCCACGGCGCTGGCCGCCGTGCGGCTCGGCGCGGCCGTCGGCCCGGCCGTCGCCGGTCCAGGGACCGCGAGGCCGCTCACCCTGGTCCGACCGCCTGCGACGGCCGTCCCCGTCGCCCGCGCGGTCGGCGCCGCGATGACGCTCCCCGCCGTGCCTGCGACGGCCGGCCCGGTCGTCCCGCGCGGGCCGCAGCGGCCTGCGCACGTCGGGCTCCCACACCGGCACGGCCTCGCCGCTCAGCCGTCGGGCCCCGGCGATCTCGGCCAGGATCGGGTCGCCCGGCGCCACCCGGTGACGGGACGGGGTGACCCCCGCCTTGCGGGTCATCGACTCGGTGGCGCGGCGCTCGCTCGGCAGGACCAGCGTCAGCACCACGCCGCGCTCGCCCGCGCGGGCCGTGCGGCCGCCCCGGTGCAGGTAGCTCTTGTGGTCGGCCGGCGGGTCCACGTGCAGCACGAGGCTCACGTCGTCCACGTGGATGCCGCGGGCGGCGACGTCGGTGCAGACGAGCACCCCGATGGTGCCCTCGCGGAACCCGTCGAGGATGCGGGTGCGCTGGTTTTGCCGCTTGCCGCCGTGCAGGCCGCCCGCGCGGACCCCCGACCGGGCGAGTTGCTTCACGACGCGGTCCACGCCGTGCTGGGTGCGGACGAACAGGATCGTACGGCCGGCCCGGTTGGCGATCTCCGCCGTCACGTCCGCCTTGTCGTCGCGGTGCACCTGGAGCAGGTGGTGCTCCATCGTCTCCACCGAGGAGGTGGCCGGGTCCAGGGAGTGGATCACCGGGTCGGTCAGGAAGCGCGTGACCAGCCTGTCCACGTCGCCGTCGAGCGTCGCGGAGAACAGCAGGCGCTGCCCGTCGGCGGGCGTGCGCGCCAGCAGCGCGCTGACCACGGGCAGGAACCCGAGGTCGCACATGTGGTCGGCCTCGTCGAGGACGGTGATCTGGACGTCGTCCAGCGCGCACTCGCCCTGCTCGATGAGGTCCGTGAGACGGCCGGGCGTGGCGACGACGATGTCGACCCCCCGGCGCAGGTCCTCGATCTGGCGGCCCATGGACATGCCGCCGACGACCGTGCGGGTGCGCAGCGACAGCCCGCGGCCGAGCGGTTCGAGGGCGTCGGCCACCTGCAGGGCCAGTTCGCGGGTGGGCACCAGGACGAGAGCCCGGGGCCGGCCGGGGCGTGCCTTCTCCCCCGCGATCCTGGTCAGCGTGGGCAGGCCGAAGGCGAGCGTCTTGCCGGAGCCGGTCTGGCCCCGGCCGAGGACGTCGCAGCCGGCGAGGATGTCGGGGATGGCCGCCCGTTGGATCGGGAACGGCGCGGTGATGCCCTGCCGGGCCAGCCCCGCCACGAGCGGCTTGGGCAGCCCCAGCAGTGCGAACTCGGCGCGGGTCTCGGTGCCCTCACCGAGGTCGAGCATGGTCACGTAATCGTGCCTTTCGTCAATGACGTGCCGGAACACGTGGGCGCGTCACTTCTGCGAAAGGACGAGCCGGAACACGTACGGCAGGCGAGCCGTACCGATCGAGCGCCGCGGGTCGGAGACTGAAAGCGGCCTGCGCCCGGGTGATGCCGTGAGTGCGTCCCGCAGAAGTGGAGACCGCTGGGTGGCGGCATCCCACGGACGCCCGTCACTCACGTCGCGCAAAGCAAAGCAAAGAACAACTGTACGGCATTCCCGCGCCGGGATGGCGATTCCGCGGCCGGACGGCGGCGGAGGCGCCGCGTCGAGCCCGGCAGGATCGAACACCGAGGGAACGACCGGTGGAACGCGCGTGTCCGGGGCGCGAGACCCCGGACACACGGGTGGCAGGACCGGACCCGGTCCGGCCGGTCAGACGTTGAAACCGAGCATGCGAAGCTGGTCGCGACCCTCGTCGGTGATCTTGTCGGGGCCCCACGGCGGCAGCCACACCCAGTTGATGACCACGTTGGAGACCAGGTCGGCGAGCGCCGAGTTGGCCTGGTCCTCGATCACGTCGGTCAGCGGGCAGGCGGCGCTGGTCAGCGTCATGTCGATGGTGGCTATCGGGCGCTCGCCCTCGCCGGCCGGGTCGAGGTTCACTCCGTACACGAGGCCGAGGTCCACCACGTTGATCCCCAGCTCGGGGTCCACGACGTCCTTCAGCGCATCCAGCACGTCGTCGAGGGCGGTCTCCCCGTCGTACGTGCCGGGGGCGGCGCCGTCCGTCTCGGCGACCGGTCCCGTGGGGGTCTGGGTCGGCTTGCTCACGTCGTCTCCTCACCTCGCGGCGCCCGCGGCGCGGCGCCGTTCTCACCAACGCACCGGCGGCCGCCGGTCATCCCTGGCTCCTCATCAGCGCGTCCTTGTAGGCCATCCAGGCCAGCAGCGCGCACTTGACGCGGGCGGGGAACTTCGCCACACCGGCGAACGCCACCGCGTCGCCCAGCACGTCCTCGTCGGGCTCCACCTGGCCCCTGCCCTGCATGAGCCGGGTGAACTCGTCCACCACCGACAGCGACTCCTCCACCGTGGAGCCGGTGGCGAGCTCGTGCAGCACGGAGGCGGCGGCCTGGCTGATGGAGCAACCCTGACCGTCGTAGGACACGTCGAGCACCTTGCCGCCGTCGGCCACCTTCACTCGCAGCGTCACCTCGTCGCCGCAGGTCGGGTTGACGTGGTGCACCTCCGCGTCGTACGGCTCACGCAGGCCCCGCCCCTGGGGATGCTTGTAGTGCTCCAGGATCAGCTCCTGGTACATCGATTCACCGATCATGGCTCAGCCGAACACCTTCTGCACGTGGTGGAGGCCGCGGACCAGCGCGTCGATCTCGGCCGTCGTGTTGTACAGGTAGAAAGACGCCCGCGTGGTCGCCGGAATTCCGAACCTGAGGTGCAGTGGCCGGGCGCAGTGATGACCTACCCGCACCGCGATCCCGTACACGTCGTCGAGGATCTGCCCCACGTCGTGCGGGTGGATCCCCTCCAGCGTGAACGAGATCGTGCCGCCGCGGGCGATGGGCGTGTGCGGGCCGATGATCCTGAGCCCGGGGACCTCCGGCAGCGCGTCCAGCGCGTACGCGACCAGTTCCTTCTCGTGCGCCTTGATCTGGTCCATGCCCACGGCGGTCAGGTAGTCGACCGCGGCGCCGAGGCCGATGGCCTCGACGATGGGCGGCGTCCCCGCCTCGAACTTGTGCGGCACCGGCGCGTACGTCGAGCGGTCCATCCAGACCGCCTCGATCATCTCGCCGCCGCCGAGGAACGGCGGCATGGCGTCGAGCAGCTCGCGGCGGCCCCACAGCACGCCGATGCCGGACGGCCCGACCATCTTGTGGCCGGTGAACGCGACGAAGTCGACGCCCAGCTCGGTCACGTCCACGGGCTGGTGGGGCACCGACTGCGACGCGTCGAGCATCATCAGCGCGCCGACCTCGCGCACGCGGGCCAGGATCGGCGAGACCGAGTTGACCGTGCCGAGCACGTTCGACTGGTGCGCGATCGAGACGATCTTCGTGCGCTCGTTGACCAGCTCATCCAGGTTCCCGATGTCGAGGCGGCCCTCGTCGGTCACCGGGAACCAGCGCAGCGTCGCGCCGGTCCGCTGCGCGAGCAGCTGCCACGGCACGATGTTGGAGTGGTGCTCCATCTCCGAGATGACGATCTCGTCGCCGGGGCCGATCCTGAACCGCTCGTCCTCGCCGACAGGGTTGCCGAAGGCGTACGCCACGAGGTTGAGGGCCTCGGAGGCGTTCTTGGTGAAGACGATCTCCTCGCGCGACGGGGCCTTGACGAACGCGGCGACCTTGTCGCGCGCGGCCTCGTACGCCTCGGTCGACTCGCTGCCCAGCACGTGCAGCGCCCGGCCGACGTTGCCGTAGTGCCAGGTCAGGTGATCGCGCATGGTCTCGATCACCTGGGTCGGCTTCTGGGAGGAGTTGCCGGAGTCGAGGTAGACCAGCGACCTGCCTCCGGGGAGTTCGCGGGCGAGGACCGGAAAGTCCTTCCTGATCCTCTCCACGTCGAAGCCGGGCGCACTCATCAGGCGGACGCCGCCTTCGTTGTGTACGCCTCGTACCCCTCGTTCTCCAGCTTGTCGGCCAGCTCGGGGCCGCCCTCCTCGACCACGCGCCCGCCGGCGAAGACGTGGACGAAGTCCGGCTTCACGTAGCGCAAGATGCGGGTGTAGTGGGTGATCAGCAGCACGCCGGTGTCACCGGAGGCGCGGAACCTGTTGATGCCCTCGGAGACCACGCGCAGCGCGTCGACGTCGAGGCCGGAGTCGGTCTCGTCCAGCACGGCGATCTTGGGCTTGAGCAGCTCGAGCTGGAGGATCTCGTGGCGCTTCTTCTCACCGCCGGAGAAGCCCTCGTTGGTGTTGCGCTGGGCGAAGGCCGGGTCGATGGACAGCCCGTCCATGCCCGCCTTCAACTCCTTGGCGAACTCGCGCAGCTTGGGCGCCTCGCCGCGGACCGCGGTGATCGCCGAGCGCAGGAAGTTCGACACGCTGACGCCGGGAACCTCGACGGGGTACTGCATGGCGAGGAACAGGCCGGCGCGGGCGCGCTCGTCCACCGACATCTCCAGCAGGTCCTCGCCGTCGAGCAGCACGGAGCCGGAGGTGACGGTGTACTTGGGGTGCCCCGCGACGGCGTACGCCAGCGTGGACTTGCCCGAGCCGTTCGGGCCCATGATGGCGTGGGTCTCGCCGCTGCGGACCGTCAGGTCGACGCCGCGCAGGATCTCCTTGTCGCCCACGGCGACGTGCAGGTCACGAATCTCAAGGGTGGACACTTGTATTTACTCCTTCGAGAGCGAGACGTACACGTCGTCGCCTTCGATCTTGACTCGGTAGACGTTGACGGGCCTGGTCGCGGGCGGCCCGGTGGGCTTGCCGCTGCGCAGGTCGAAGCAGGAGCCGTGCAGCCAGCACTCCAGCGTGTGGTCGTAGACCTCGCCCTCGCTGAGGCGGACCTCGGCGTGGGAGCACACGTCGTGCAGGGCGAAGACCTCGTCGCCGGTCCGCACCAGCGCGACCGGCGTCTCCCCGACCTCCAGGCCGATGACGCCGCCCTCGGGGATGTCGCCGACCTGGCAGACCTTCTCCCAGTGGGCGGTCTCGGCGCTCATCGGGCCAGCTCCGCCTCGACCGCGGACATGACGCGCTCGCGGATCTCCGGCACCTCGATCTTCTCCAGCAGCTGGGCGAAGAAGCCGTGGATGACCAGGCGGCGCGCCTCGTCGAACGGGATGCCGCGGGCCTGCAGGTAGAAGATGTGCTCGTCGTCGAGGCGGCCGGAGGCGGACGCGTGGCCCGCTCCCGCGACCTCGCCGGTGAGGATCTCCAGGTTGGGCACCGAGTCGGCGCGGGCGCCGTCGGTGAGGATGAGGTTGCGGTTCAGCTCGTAGGTGTCGGTGCCCTCGGCCTCGGCCCGGATGATCACGTCGCCGATCCAGACCGCGTGGGCGCCGTCGCCCTGCAGCGCGCCCTTGTAGGTCACGTTGCTGCGGCAGTTCGGCACGCTGTGGTCCACCAGCAGGCGGTGCTCCAGGTGCTGGCCCGCGTCCACGAAGTACAGGCCGGTCAGGTCGGCGTCGCCGCCCTGGGCGGTGTACGACACCGAGGGCGACAGCCGTACGAGGTCGCCGCCGAGGGTGACCACGAACGAGCGGAACGTCGCGTCCTTGCCGAGCCGCGCGTGGTGGTGGGAGACGTGCACGGCGTCGTCGTCCCAGTCCTGCAGGCTGACGACCTTGAGCGTCGCGCCCTCGGCCACGTCGAACTCGACGTTGTCGGCGTAGACGGCGCTGCCGCCGTGGTCCAGGACCAGCACGGCCTCGGCCATCGGCTCCACCGACACGAGGATGTGCCCGTACGCGGCGGCGCCCGCCCCGGACCCCCGCAGCGTGATCACGGTGGGCCGGGAGGCGGCCGTCATCTTCGGCACCGTGACGACGGTGGCCTTCTCGAACGCCGAGTACGCCTGCGCGCTGACCCGGTCGGCCGGCGTGTACGCCCGGCCCAGCCGGGCGTCGTCGCGGCCGACGGTCTCGACGCGCACCTCGGGCGCCGCCTCGACGTCCACCACGACGCCGCCGGTGACGGCGACGGTGCCGTTGTGCAGCCCCTTCAGCCGCGACAGCGGCGTGAACCGCCACTCCTCCTCGCGGCCCGTCGGCACCGGGAAGTCGGCCACGTCGTAGGACGACTTCTCGTGCAGCGTCGACAGCGGCTTGGTCTCCAGGCCCATCAGCCGACCGCTCCTTCCATCTGCAGCTCGATCAGGCGGTTGAGCTCCAGGGCGTACTCCATGGGCAGCTCGCGGGCGATCGGCTCGACGAAGCCGCGCACGATCATGGCCATCGCCTCGTCCTCGCCGAGGCCGCGGCTCATCAGGTAGAAGAGCTGGTCCTCCGACACCTTGGAGACCGTGGCCTCGTGGCCCATCGACACGTCGTCCTCGCGGACGTCCACGTAGGGGTAGGTGTCGGACCGGCTGATCTGGTCGACCAGCAGCGCGTCGCACTTGACGGTCGAGGCCGAGCCGGCCGCGCCCTCCTCGATCTGCACCAGGCCCCGGTAGGACGTGCGGCCGCCGCCGCGCGCCACGGACTTGGAGATGATCGTCGAGGACGTCTTGGGCGCGAGGTGCACCATCTTGGCGCCCGCGTCCTGGTGCTGGCCCTCGCCGGCGAAGGCGACCGACAGCGTCTCACCCTTGGCGTGCTCGCCCATGAGGTAGACGGCCGGGTACTTCATCGTGACCTTGGAGCCGATGTTGCCGTCGATCCACTCCATGGTCGCGCCCTCGTACGCCACGGCGCGCTTGGTGACCAGGTTGTAGACGTTGTTCGACCAGTTCTGGATCGTCGTGTAGCGGCAGCGCGCGCCCTTCTTCACGATGATCTCGACGACCGCCGAGTGGAGCGAGTCGGACGAGTAGATCGGCGCGGTGCAGCCCTCTACGTAGTGGACGTAGGAGTTCTCGTCCACGATGATCAGCGTCCGCTCGAACTGGCCCATGTTCTCCGTGTTGATCCGGAAGTAGGCCTGCAGCGGGATCTCGACGTGCACGTTCGGCGGCACGTAGATGAACGAGCCGCCCGACCACACGGCGGTGTTGAGCGCGGCGAACTTGTTGTCGCCCACCGGGATCACCGTGCCGAAGTACTCCTTGAAGAGCTCCTCGTGCTCGCGCAGGCCGGTGTCGGTGTCGACGAAGATGACGCCCTTCTCTTCGAGGTCCTCACGGATCTTGTGGTAGACGACCTCGGACTCGTACTGGGCGGCGACGCCGGCGATGAGGCGCTGCTTCTCCGCCTCGGGGATGCCGAGCTTGTCGTAGGTGTTCTTGATGTCCGCGGGCAGCTCGTCCCAGGACGCCGCCTGCTTCTCGGTCGAGCGGACGAAGTACTTGATGTTGTCGAAGTCGATGCCGGTGAGGTCGGAGCCCCAGGTCGGCAGCGGCTTCTTCCCGAACAGCCGAAGGCCCTTGAGGCGCAGGTCGAGCATCCACTCCGGCTCGTTCTTGAGCGCGGAGATGTTGCGGACGACCTCTTCGGACAGCCCACGCCGGGCGGTGGCCCCGGCCACGTCCGTGTCGGCCCAGCCGAACTTGTAATTCCCGAGGCCTTCCAGCTCCGGGCGGTCGGTGACAGTCACCTTCCGGACTCCTTGCTCGTCGTTGTGCTCGATAGATGTGCGGCCGATAGATCGGCGGACGATAGATCGGCGGTCGATAGATCGGGACGCGCGTGCCGTGCGGCGAGCGCGTGTGAACTCACGTGGGTGGTGCAGACCCCGTCGCCGTTGGCGATCGTGGCGAGCCGCTGCACCGGCGTGCCAAGCAGCCGGGCGAAGGCCTCGGTCTCCGCCTCGCACAGCTGCGGGAACTGCGCCGCGACGTGCGCGACCGGGCAGTGGTGCTGGCACAGCTGCTCGCCGCCCTTGCCCGTCGCGGACGCCGACGCCGCGTAGCCCTCGGCGGACAGCGCCTCGGCCAGCACGCGGACCCGCTGCTCGGCGGGGACCTCGCGCATCAGCGCCTCGAGCCGGCCGACCAGCCCGGACACCTGCGCCTGCGCGAACTCCGACACCGCCTCGCCGCCCAGGCGCTCGGCCAGGAAGCGCAGCGCGCTGCCGGCGAGGTCGTCATAGGCGTGGACGAATGCGCTGCGGCCCGCGTCGGTGATCGCGAACATCTTCGCCGGCCTGCCGCGCCCCCGCTGGCCGCGCGGGCGGGCCGTACGGGGCTCTATCATGCCCTCGGCCAGCAGCGCGTCGAGATGGCGGCGCACCGCGGCCGGGGTCAGCCCGAGCCGCTCACCGAGCGCCGCCGCGGTCACCGGGCCGTGCTCCAGGATGAGCCGTGCCACCCTGGCACGGGTCCCGCGCTCGGCACTGATGTCCATGTGCACAGGGGATGCCGAGACGGGCCGCGTCACCACGGCCTTCTCGGCGATCTGCTTCCCCTGCACGTATTTCACAACATCAGTGTGCCGTAATTCCTTCCCCGCCGACAAACCCAAGGCGAGGTCGATGGGGATGTAATTTCTCACGTAGGCAAGCCTTACCTAACCTGCGACGACATGACTTTTCCGCATCCTTTACCTCCAAGGGCTGGAATGGCGGTACTCGCCGACGAGAGCGCGCCTCCCGCTCCCTAGACTCGATGCCGTCGACGACTGACCAGGGCCGCCCGCATCCGGCCGGCTCCGGCGGTCGGTCCTGCGAGGGGAGGCCGGTGGGAGTGCCGGGGGTTGACAGCACGTTCGAGAGCACGCTCGGCAGCGCGGGCGACGGCGCGCCGGCGGTCGAGATCGACGGGCTGGTCAAGCGCTACGGGAGCACCACGGCCGTCGACGGGCTGTCCCTCACCTGCGCGCGGGGCGCCGTCACGGCGATCCTCGGGCCGAACGGCGCGGGCAAGACCTCCACGATCGAGATCTGCGAGGGCTTCCGCCGGCCGGACGGCGGGACCGTGCGCGTGCTCGGCCTGGACCCGGCCGACCCCGCCCTCAGGCCGCGCCTGGGGATCATGCCGCAGACGGGAGGGGTGCCTCCCGCCGCCCGCGCCGGCGAGTGGCTGCGGGTGGTCTCCCGGTTCTACGCCCACCCGCTCGACCCGGACGCCCTGCTCGGCCTGCTCGGCCTGGCCGGGCACACGCGCACGCCGTACCGGCGGTTGTCGGGCGGCCAGCAGCAGCGCCTGTCGCTCGCGGCGGCGGTGATCGGGCGGCCCGAGCTGGTCTTCCTGGACGAGCCGACCGCCGGGCTCGACCCGCAGGCGCGGCACGCCTGCTGGGACCTGGTCGCCGCGCTGCGCACCGCCGGGGTGTCGGTGGTGCTGACGACCCACCAGATGGACGAGGCGGAGAAGCTCTCCGACCACGTGGTGGTCATCGACCACGGCCGGGTGGTGGCCGAGGGCACGCCCGAGTCGCTGACCGGCGCCGAGCGCCAGCTCAGGTTCCGCGCGCGCCCGGGACTCGACCTGGAGGAACTGCTGGCGGCGCTGCCGCCGGGCAGCGCCGCCAAGGAGTCGCCCTCGGGGCACTACATCATCGAGGGGCAGGTCGGCCCGCAGCTGCTCGCCACCGTCACCGCATGGTGCGCGACCGAGGGCGTCACCGCCGAGGACCTGCGCATCGAGCGGCGCACGCTGGAGGACGTCTTCCTCGAACTGACCGGCAGGGAGCTGCGTTGAGCACGATCGCCACGCTGGACCTCACGCCGCGGCCGGGGGCCGCGCCGCTGCACCGGATGGTCCTCGCCCAGGCGGGCGCGGAGATCCGCGCCATGCTGCGCAACGGCGAGCAGCTCCTGCTCACGATGATCATCCCGATCCTGCTGCTCGTCGGTTTCTCCACGGCCCCGCTGGTGGACGTCGGCGGCGGCCCGCGCGTCGGCTTCGTCGCCCCCGGCATCCTCGCGCTGGCGGTCATGTCGACCGCGTTCACCGGGCAGGCGATCGCGACCGGCTTCGAGCGCAGGTACGGCGTGCTCAAGCGCCTGGGCGCGACCCCGCTGTCGCGGACCGGGCTGCTGCTGGCCAAGACCGTCGCGGTCGTCGCCGTGGAGGCGCTGCAGGTCGTGGTGATCGTCGCGGTGGCGCTGGCGCTCGGCTGGTCGCCGCACGGCGACCCGCTCTGGGCCCTGCCGCTCCTGCTGCTGGGCACGGCGGCCTTCAGCGGCCTCGGCCTGCTCATGGCCGGCACACTGCGGGCGGAGGCCACGCTGGCCGGGGCCAACCTCGTCTACCTGGTGCTGCTCGGGCTCGGCGGCGTGCTGTTCCCGCTGGACCGGTTCCCGGCCGGGGTGCAGCACGTGCTCGGGCTGCTGCCGATCAGCGCCCTCACCTCCGGCCTGCGGACCGTCCTGAGCGACGGCGGCGGCTTCCCCGGCGGCGCGCTGCTCGTGCTGCTGTGCTGGACGGTGGCCGCGCTCGCCCTGGCCGCCCGCACGTTCCGCTGGGAGTAACCCCGCCCGGCCGCTGGGAGTAACCCCGCCCGGCCCTCATCCCGGCCGGCCCACCGCATCCGCCCGCCTTGTCCGCGCCGGAACCCCGGAGGTCCCGCGAGGCGCGCCGACGGCCCGCGCATATGATTGCGGGCGTTGTGCGTGATCACGGGCGAGAAATGAGAGTTGCGGCATGACGGCTGAATCGCTGCCCGGGGCCGCCGAGCCGTATCGCATGAGGCCGTCGCCCGGCAGGGCACTGCGGGCCGCTTCGGACGCGATACCGCCGCCGGGGCTGGTGCTGCTGGGCATCCTGTCGGTCCAGGTGGGCGCCGGACTGGCCAAGAACCTGTTCACGCAGCTGCCCCCTTCGGCCGTGGTCTTCCTGCGCATCGCCACCGGCGCCGTCATGCTGCTGGCCATCGCCCGGCCCAAGGTGCGCGGGCTGTCGCGGCGCGACCTCGCCGTCGGCGTCGCGTTCGGGCTCAGCCTCGGCCTGATGAACCTGTCGTTCTACGAAGCCCTCGCCCGGCTGCCGATCGGGGTCGCGGTGGCCATCGAGTTCGTCGGGCCGCTCACCCTGGCCGTGGTGTCCTCCCGCCGCCGGCTCGACCTGCTGTGGGTGGCGCTGGCCGCCGCGGGCGTGATCCTGCTCGCTCCCTGGGGAGGGGCGGGGACCGCGAGCTGGGTGGGCATCGGCTTCGCGGCGCTGGCGGGGGCGTTCTGGGCCGCCTACATCGTGTTCTCCGCGGCCACCGGCGCCCGCTTCCCCGGCGCGAGCGGGCTGTCGTTCGCCATGATCGTGTCCACGATCGTCATCGCGCCCATCGGGGTAACCGCGGGCGGGGGCGACTTGCTGCGGCCCGAGATCCTGCTGATCGGCGCGGGGGTCGGCCTGCTCTCCTCGGTCATCCCCTACTCGCTGGAACTCGAGGCCCTGCGCCGGATGCCCAAGCGGGTCTTCGGCATCCTGATGAGCCTGGAGCCCGCCGCCGCCGCGCTCGTCGGCCTGTTCGTCCTGCACGAGGTGCTCCAGGTCCGCGAGTGGGCGGCGATCGGCTGCGTGGTCGTCGCCTCCATCGGCGCCACCCGCGTCGGCGACGCCTGAGCCGTACCGCTCAGGCCGGGGGCGGGTCGGCCGACCAGATCGCGCGCACGTGCTGGAGATGGTGGTTCATCAGGCGCTCGGCCGCCTGGGCGTCGCCGCGTACGAGGGCGTCGAGAAGGTCGAGGTGCTCGCGCGCCGAGGCCGCCATCATCCGCGCGTCGGGCAGCCCGCGCAGTCCGTAGAGCCGGGCCCGGGCGCGCAGGTCCCTGACCGTCTCGACCAGCCGCGCGTTGCCCGACAGGGCCAGCAGGGCGAGGTGGAACCGCTGATCGGCGGCCACGTAGGCGAGCAGGTCGCCCCTTCCCGCGGCCGAGACGATCTCCTCGGCGATCGGGCGCAGCGCCTCCGCCTGCGCGCCCCGGGACTCTCCGGCGAGCCGGGCCACCGTGGGCACCTCGATCAGCCGCCTGATCTCGATGATCTCGTCGAGGTCGCGCTCGGACACCTCCGCGACCCGGAAGCCCTTGTTGCGCAGGGCCTCGAACAGGCCCTCCTTGGCGAGGTCGAGCATCGCCTCCCGCACCGGTGTGGCCGAGACCCCGAACCTGGCCGCCAGCGCGGGGGCCGAGTAGACGACGCCCGGCCGCATCTCACCGGCCACCAGCGCGTCGCGCAGCGCCTGCGCCACCTGCTCGCGCAGGTTCTGCCGCACTCCGGCGGCCGGCGCGCGGCGGTCGTCGCGCTCGCGGCCCGCCGGTCCGTCCCACGCCCCGCTCATCGACCGGCCACCGCCCTCCTCGGTCCCGTACGGCCGATCGTACCGGCCCCCGCCGGGAAAATGATCAGCACGCGTGCGGCCGGGGGCGGCGTGGCCTCGCCGGACGGCGCGCGGCCCGGAGAAGGGACCACCCACATGGCCGCCTACGATGAATGCCGTGAAGCCCACGACTGACCGGATCCGCGGCACGCTGCTCGCCTTCTACCGCTCGTTCATGTTCCCGACGGGCGAGTCGATGCGGCGGTGGGCCCTGGCGGCGATCGTGGTCAACGTCGGCATCACGGTCACCGGCGCCGCCGTCCGCGTCACCGACTCCGGCCTCGGCTGCCCGACCTGGCCGCGCTGCACGCCGGACAGCTTCGTGCCGGCGAAGATCGACACCCACGCGCCCGTCAATATGGCGATCGAGTTCGGAAACCGGCTGCTGTCGTTCCTCGTGCTCGCGGTCGCGGTCGCGTGTGTGATCGCCGCGTGGCAGCTGTCGCGGGGCGAGCGCGGCCGTCCGGTCCTGCTGCGGCTCGCGCTGCTGCAGCCGGCCGGCGTCGTCGTCCAGGCCCTGTGGGGCGGGCTCGTGGTCCACACGATGCTCAACCCGGTGACCGTGAGCGTCCACTTCCTGCTGTCCATCGGCATGACCGCCGCCGCCGTCGTGCTGTTCGCCCGGGCGGACGAGGGCGACGCCCCGGCGCAACGGCTGGTCCACAAGGACATCCGCACGCTCGGATACGTGCTGGCCGCGGCCGCCTTCGCGCTGCTGCTGGCCGGGGTGGTGGTGACCGGCACCGGGCCGCACTCGGGAGACGAGGCCGCCTCCCGCTTCGGCTTCGACATCCAGAGCGTGGTGCGGCTGCACACCGACATCGCCTACGTCGTCGTCGGGCTGACGTTCGCCCTGCTGTTCGCCCTCCACGTCAGCGACTCCCCCGGCCGGGCCCGGCGCGCCGCGCTCGTGCTGCTCGGGGTGGAACTGTCCCAGGGCGTGATCGGGTATGTGCAGTACTTCCTCGCCGTCCCCGCGGCGCTGGTGCTCCTGCACGTGCTGGGAGCGACGCTCGTGTGGGTCTGCGCGCTGCGCGTCGTGTTCCTGATGCGGACCCGGGGCCCCGCGCCCGCCCCCGCTCCCGAGCAGCCGGAGCTCCACCACGCGGGGGTGTGACCCGAGGTGGAGGGCTTACCGGGCTCCTCGTCGCGCAAGGGCGTCCTGTCGCGGATCGGCCGCCCCTGGACCTGGTCCCGTACGGCCCTGCGCCGGGCCTTCCAGGCGCTGGTCGCCCTGAGCGTGCTGCCGCTGGCGCCGATGACCTGGGCCTGGCTGACGAGCGCCGCCCACCGGGTGACGGCCGAGCCGGGCACGCGCTGGACCGCCGAGGTGCCCGCGATGCCTGCCGCGCTCGTGCTGGGCGCGGGCGTCTGGAACGGGAAGCCCAGCGCGATGCTGAGCGCCCGGCTCGACATCGCGGCCGAGCTGTACCGCACGGGCAGGGTGCGGGCCCTGCTGCTGTCCGGCGACAACAGCCGCAGGGACTACGACGAGCCCTCGATCATGCGCGGCTACCTGATCTCGCACGGCGTCCCGGCCGGAAAGATCGTGCTCGACTACGCCGGGTTCGACACGTGGGACTCCTGCGTGCGGGCCAAGACGATCTTCGGTGCGTCCCGTCTCGTCGTCGTGACCCAGGTGTTCCACCTCCCCAGGGCCGTCGCGCTGTGCCGCGCGGCCGGGCTGGACGCGTTCGGCGTCGGCGACGACTCCAGCCGCGACTGGCCGGTGGAGACGGTGGCCTACGCCGTCAGGGAGTTCCCCGCCTCGGCCAAGGCCCTGCTGGACAGCCTGGTCCTGCACTCCTCGCCGCGGTTCCTCGGCCGGCGCGAGACCGCGCTCGACCGGGCGCTGGCCGGCTGACTCCCGCCCCCCCCGGCGGCCCCGGTGAGCGGCGCGGGGCGGCGCGGGGCGGCGGGGCGAAACTTTCATCGGACGACCCGCCGTGAGCTGGGCGGACAGGGCGGGCGGAGGCGGGCCCGCTGGCCGGTGACGGCGCGGCGCGTTAGGGTCCGGGCCATGTGGGAGCGCTCCCACCATCCCCAGAGGGAGGTGAGGCCACACCCACAGTGGCTATCGCACCGCGGGTACGAGGCGGATCCTCCTCCGCCCACCCATCGCGCAACGCCCGGGGAGCCGCCGTGACGGCCTCCCCGGGCGTCTCCCGCGGACTCCGGTGCCGGGCCGCACCCGGCGAGAACAGGCCCCGCCCGGCCGCCCGGCACCGCCGGGACCCACTCAGCCGCAGCTGATGTCGCTGATCGACGGCGTGGCCGACCCGGTGCCGAGGAACCCGGCCGTGGCCGATGCCCCCGGGGCCAGTGAGGAGTTCCACTCCGGCGCGTGGATCATCGCGAACGGCCCGCTCTGCATCGACGTCCCGTTCCACGCCTGGTTGATCGTCGCGCCGTTCGACATCTGCCACTGGACGTACCAGCCGTTGAGCGGGCCCGTGCCGGTGTTCTTGATCGTGACCTCGCCCTGGAAGCCGCCCTGCCAGGTGTTGGTCAGCTTCACCGTGGCCGTGCACGCCGGGTTCCCGGAGGTCGGGGAGGGCGAGGGGCTCTTGCTGGGCGTGGCGCTCGGGGTGGCGCTGGGACTGACGCTCGGCGAGGGGCTGGGCGTGGCGGTGTCCTTGATGAAGTTCACGTCCGAGCAGCCGTAGAAGGTCTCCTGGCTGTCCGACCGGTACCAGACCGCGTAGATGATGTGCCGGCCGCTCTTGTCGGGCAGCCTGCCGGAGAAGCGGTAGGCGCCGTTGCTGACCGCGGGCTCGGGGTCGACCGTGAGGAACGGCTGCTCCTCCATGTCAGCCCACGTCAGCGGCTTGGTCGGGTTGTAGCCGTCCTTGGTGACGTAGAGCTTGAAGCCGCCGGGGTGCGGCACCCACGCGCCGTAGACGAAGTCGTACGTGCTGTTGGCCTTCAGCGTGGTGGTCGGCCAGTCGGCCCTGGGCGCGTCATAGGCGGCGTACTTGCTGAAACCGCCGCTGCACAGCTGGCCGTCGGGGATGAAGCCCCGGGTCCGGCCGCCCCCGTCGGAGCGGAGCACGCCATACCAGTCGTAGAGGGGCTGGGTGCCGCCGGCCGCCACCGCGTCCTTGCAGGCGGGGTTGTTCGGGATGATCTGGCCGCCGGTGAGCCCGTCGGTGTAGCACGCGTACGTTCGGCTCGCGGGGGCCTGCAGGGCGCCGTGCGCCTCGGCCGCGGTCTGCGTCAGGACCGCGACGAGGCCGGCGAGCACGGCCGCCACCGCGGAGAGGACGGCGATTTTGCGCCCGGATCTCAGGGACAGCGATCTCACACGCGGGGATTGCATTGGGGTTCTCCTCATGGTGGGCGGGCACGCCTTCGGGGAAGGGCGCGCCGTCTCGGGGCTGTCGTACGAGAAGAACGCGTGCGGCATCGCCGCACGCCCTCCTGGAGCCCACCCATCAAGTGGCCACCGCGCACAGTGATTGAAACACGCACCGGCCGTCCGGGCCAAGCGGTGCCGCGATCTTGCCGCGGCGCGCGATCAGCGCCGCGGGATCAGCGCCGCGGGATCAGCGACGCGGGTCGCCGGGCCCGGGACCCGGCCCGGCACCGGCGGGGCCCGGACCGCCCTGCGGCGGGCCCTGTGGCGGACCTGGAGGCTGTCCGGGACCGCCCGGGAGCTGCCCGTACCCGGGAGGCGGCCCGCCCGGCGGAGGACCGTATCCCTGCCCGCCCGTCGGCGGACCGTATCCCTGCCCGCCCGGTTGCTGCCCGTACCAGGGCGGCACAGCAGGGCCGCTGCCGGGCCACCGGCCCGGGGGCGGGGCGCCCGGCGCGTACCCCGGCGGGGGCACCCCCCGCGCGGCGTTCGCCTGGTGGCGTTCAGGCAGCGGGAACGACAGCCGGGTGTAGGCCATGAGGTCCGCGAGCGACCGCTGCTGGGCGCGGAAGGTCTCCTCGTCCACCCCGCCCCGGGCCGCGCGGGCGTGCAGCAGCCCGAGCTCGGTGGAGGCGACCTGGTAGTCGATCATCGCCCGTGCCCCGGCCCTGCCGCCGTGGGCCTTGGCCCACGCCCTGGCCTGCCGCCTCCGGCGCAGGGACGACAGCATGAAGATGTCGGCCTGGTTGATCAGCCCGTTGCGCTCGTACGGCGGCAGGTAGTGCTGGATCAGGCCGACGATCCGGCGTCTGTCCCGGAAGATCACGATGAGCTCGATGATGAGCAGGATCATCAGCAGCAGGTACGCGATGGCGAGCCCGCCGAGGCCGCCGAAGGAGGCGAAGCCGTTCCAGAGGCCGTGCAGCAGCATGGCGCCGATCCACCCGATGACGATGACGACGACCCCCACCGCGCCCCCGCGCTGAGCGGCGTACGCCACCGCGATGCCGATCAGGGAGGTGAACAGCGGATGGGCGAACGGCGACAGCACGGCCCGCAGCACGAGCGTGGCGGCCAGCCCCTGCGCGCCGTTCTCCTCCAGGGCGGCCAGGTAGTAGCTGACGTTCTCCGACATGGCGAAGCCGAGCCCGACCATGCTGGCGTAGATGATCCCGTCGGTGGGCCCGTCCAGCTCCTGCCGCCGGAACCACAGCAGCCCGAGCAGGACCAGCCCCTTGGCCGTCTCCTCCACGGGCGGGGCGCCGAAGGTGGCGACGAGGTTGCGCGCGCTGGTCGTGTCCCCGAGCTGATGGGCCACGTAGACGAGGTTGAGCGAATTGAGCACGCCGGCGAGCAGGACGGCGATGCCGGCGCCCCAGGCGAACGCGAATATCAGGTTGCTGCGCGGTTCCGGTTCCATGCGGTCGAGGGCGAGCACGCCCGCGAGCAGCAGCGGCACCGGAGCCACGGCGAGCCCGAGCGCGATGAAGAACTGGACCGGCTCGCCGTTGATGATGTCGAAGGAGAACGACACCAGGGCGCAGATTCCGGCGACGACCAGACCCACGATGAGGCCGATGGACGGACGCTCCCTGAGAACGGCGCGGGGGTCGAGGCCTGCCACTGTGCGACTGTAACCGACCACGCCCGCCGCGGTCCTCCTCCGGCCCCAAAAGATCCCCATGCGTTCCGTGCCGGGACAAGTATCTCGCAGGCCGGGCGCGTCGGCCGTCCCGAGCACGTCCCGGTTACGGGCACAATGGGCGATCATGGATGTCGCACCACGTGACGGGCTCGGACGACGCGGTTTCCTCCGTGTCGCGTGCGCCGCCGTCGTCGGCTCGGTCGCCGCATGCGCGCCTGGGTCCCGGGAAGCATCCGCTCCCGCCTCCCCCACGTCCTCTCCCGCCTCCACGACGGCGGCCAGGAAGCCGGCGCAGGAACGGCTGCTGCCCGGCGACCCGGACTGGCGGGCGCGCAGGCGCGGCCCCGACGAGGCGATCGAGGGCTACAGCGACCGCGCGAGCGTGCTGCCCGGGGAGACGTTCGGGCTGCACGTCTCCACCACCGAGGGCCGCTACCGGATCACGGCCTACCGGATGGGCTGGTACGGCGGCACACTCGCCCGCCGGGTGTGGCGTTCGGGGTGGATGAGGGGGCGCGACCAGGGCCGCGGACGGCTCGTCGGCGACACCCGCACCGTACGGGCCGGGTGGCGGCGCTCCCTGAACGTGTCCACCGAAGGCTGGCCGGAGGGGGCCTACCTGCTGCGCCTGGACACCGAGCGCGGCCACCAGCGGTACGTGCCGCTCGTCGTGCGCTCGGCCTCCGGGGCCGGCCGCACGGTCCTGGTCCACGCCACCCCCACCTGGCAGGCGTACAACCGGTGGGGCGGCTACAGCCTCTACTACGGCGAGGACGGCCGCTACGAGAGCCGCTCGCTCGCGGTCAGCTTCGAACGCCCCTACGACCGCACGGGGATGGAGAAGTTCCTCATCCACGAGCGGCCGGTGGTGGCGCTGGCCGAACGGCTCGGCCTGCCCCTGGCGTACACGACGGGCGGCGACCTGGAGGCCGGCGACGACGTGCTCACCGGCGCCGCGGCGGTGATCTTCCTGGGGCACGACGAGTACTGGACGCCCGGGGTGCGCCGCACCGTGACCGAGGCCCGCGACGCGGGCGCCAACCTGGCCTTCCTGGGCGCCAACACCTGCTACCGCCGCGTCCGCATGGAGGAGGACGGCAGGCTGGTGGTCTGTTACAAGACCGCGGTGGACCGCGACCCGCTGGTCCGCACGCGCCCGTCGCTGGCGACGACCGACTTCAGGGCGGCGCCGAAGGCCGACCCCGAGTCGTCGCTCGTCGGGGTGTACTACGACGGGTATCCCGTGGACGCGCCGTTCGTGGTGCACGAGCCCGGCCACTGGCTTTTCGCGGGCACCGGCGTGCGCCGCGGTGACGCGTTCCCGCACCTCGTGGGGGTGGAGTACGACCGGGTGAACACGAACGTGCCGACGCCGAGGCCGCTGCAGATCCTCGCCCACTCTCCGGTGACCTGCGTGGGGCGGCCCAGCTTCGCCGACGCGGCCTACTACACGGTGCAGAGCGGGGCCGGGGTGTTCGCCTCGGGGACCATGCGGTGGGCCGAGACGCTCATGGCGGGCACCCGCGATCTGCCGCGGGCCCATGGGATCGGCGCGCGTACGCGGGCCTTCGTCACCACCGCGACGACCAACCTGCTGAAGGGCTTCGCCGAAGGACCCGCCGCCGAGCGCCTTCCCACGCCCGACGACAACGTCCGCCGCACCTACCGCGCCTGACGCCGCACGCGCCGGCCGTCTCTTCCGTCCCGATCGTCAAGCCGGCCGGCGCCGCAGGGAGTCGTGCGCCCAGCGGTGCCGGAGTCAGGCGAGCGTCGAATCAGACGAGCAGGGAGTCGAGCGCGACGGCGAGGAACAGCAGCGCCAGGTAGATGTTCGACCAGTGGAAGAACCGCATCGGGCGCAGGTCGACGCCGGTCTTGCCGGCGTTCACCCGGCCGAGCAGGCGGTAGACCTCCACCAGGCAGACCGCGCCGAGCACGAGCGCGGCGGCCGGGTACAGCAGGGACGTGCCGGCGATCGGCCACAGCAGCAGCGAGCAGAGCACGGTGGCCCAGGTGTAGGCGACGACCTGCTGGACGACCCGGCGCTCGGTGGCGACCACCGGGAGCATGGGCACCTCGGCAGCCGCGTAGTCCTCGCGGTAGCGCATGGCGAGCGTCCAGGTGTGCGGCGGCGTCCAGAAGAACACGACGCCGAACAGCACGACCGGGGCCCACGAAAGCCCGCCGGTGATGCCGGCCCAGCCGATCAGCACCGGCATGCAGCCGGCGATGCCGCCCCACACGATGTTCTGCGACGTGCGCCGCTTGAGCACCAGCGAGTACACGAAGACGTAGAACAGGATCGCGCCCAGCGACAGCGCCGCGGCCAGTCCGTTGACCGTGAGCGCGAGCCCGAGCGTGGAAAGAGTGCCGAGGATCACACCGAAAATCAGCGCGCCCATCGGCGACACGTCATGCTTGGCGAGCGGCCGCCTGCGGGTGCGCCGCATCGTCCGGTCGATGTCCCGGTCGATGTAGCAGTTCAAGACGTTCGCGCTGCCCGCCGACAGGGTGCCGAACACCATGGTGGCGGTCGCCGTCCACAGGTTGGGCAGACCGTGCGCCGCGAGGAACATGACCGGCAGGGTCGTGATCAGCAGCAGCTCGATGATCCGGGGCTTGGTGAGCGCCACGTAGGCCTTCACGAGCGCCCCGATGGAGCGGGGAGCCGTGGCCGTCGCGGTGGACCCGAGGGGGGCCACCGTCTGCTTGTTCGTCAGGACCGTCAAGGCGCTTCCAACACGTGCGGGGTCAACGCGTAACCTCTGATTAGGGCGGATCTCCGGGCAGCCTGTCTCCGGGCAGCAGCCGGCACTTGGTCAATCACTGTAGTCGCCACCGCAGGTGGTCCCCGAACCGGGGCCGAAGCCACAGGCTCTGTTACCGAGGTGGCTACCAAACGGTATTACGAGGAACCCGTTAGGGTCCCCTGTGGGCGGGAAATGCCAGAACCGGCGCGAAAACAAGAGGGGATCGAGCAGTTGAGCAGCGCAAGCCTTGAGTGGAGTGACCTTGACCGGCAGGCGGTCGACGTCGTGCGGGCCCTGGCGATGGACGCCGTGGAGAAGGCGGGATCGGGTCACCCCGGCACCGCGATGAGCCTCGCGCCCGCCGCCTACCTTCTGTTCCAGCGGGTCCTGCGTCATGACCCCTCGGATCCCAAGTGGGCGGGACGGGACAGGTTCGTCCTTTCCTGCGGGCATTCGAGCCTGACGCTTTACATTCAGCTCTACCTGTCCGGCTACGGCCTGACCCTGGACGATCTCAAGGCGCTCCGGCAGTGGGGCAGCCTCACCCCGGGCCACCCCGAGTACGGCCACACGGCAGGCGTGGAGACCACGACCGGCCCCCTCGGCCAGGGCATCGGCAACGCGGTCGGCATGGCCATGGCGGCCCGCCGCGAGCGCGGCCTGTTCGACCCCGACGCGGCGCAGGGCGCCTCGCCGTTCGACCACATGATCTGGTGCTTCGCCTCCGAGGGTGACCTCGAAGAGGGCATCAGCCACGAGGTCAGCGCCCTCGCCGGCCACCAGAAGCTCGGCAACCTGGCCGTGGTCTTCGACTCCAACCACATCTCCATCGAGGACGACACCCAGATCGCCCTGTCCGAGGACATCGCCAAGCGCTACGAGGCGTACGGCTGGCAGGTCCTTGAGGTCGACTGGACCGCCACCGGCGACTACGAGGAGGACGTCCAGGCGCTGTACGACGCGCTGGAGGCGGCCCGCGCCGAAACCGAGCGGCCGACGTTCATCAAGCTCCGCACGATCATCGGCTGGCCGGCGCCGAACAAGCAGAACACCGGCAAGATCCACGGCTCGGCCCTGGGCGCCGACGAGGTCGCCGCGACCAAGCGCGTCCTCGGCATGGACCCCGACAAGAGCTTCGCGGTCCCCGCCGAGGTGCTGGACCACGCGCGTGAGGTCGTCCAGCGCGGCCGGGCCCTGCATGGCGACTGGGACAAGGGCTACCAGAGCTGGCGCGAGGCCAACCCCGAGCGGGCGGAGCTGTTCGACCGCATCTCCAAGCGCAAGCTGCCGGAGGGCTGGGACAAGGCGCTGCCGTCGTTCGAGATCGGCTCGCAGGTCGCCACCCGCAAGGCGTCCGGCGAGGTGCTGAGCGCGCTCGCGCCGGTGCTGCCGGAGCTGTGGGGCGGCTCGGCCGACCTCGCGGAGTCCAACAACACCACGATGAAGGGCGAGCCGTCCTTCATCCCGGACGAGTACCAGACCAAGGAGTTCCCCGGGAACCGGTACGGCCGCACGCTGCACTTCGGCATCCGCGAGCACGGCATGGGCGCGATCCTGAACGGCATCGCGCTGCACAACGGCACCCGCCCGTACGGCGGCACGTTCCTGGTGTTCAGCGACTACATGCGCCCGTCGGTGCGGCTCGCCGCGCTGATGAAGCTGCCGGTGACCTACGTCTGGACGCACGACTCGATCGGCCTCGGCGAGGACGGCCCGACCCACCAGCCGATCGAGCACCTGTGGGCGCTGCGCGCGATCCCGGGCCTGGACGTCGTCCGCCCGGCCGACGCCAACGAGACGGCGGCCGCGTGGAAGGCCGTCCTTGAGCACAACGACCGCCCGGCGGGCCTCGCCCTGACCCGGCAGAACGTCCCCACCCTGGACGGCGCGGGCGACCCCGACGCCGTCGCGCGGGGCGGCTACGTCCTGCAGGACGCGTCCAACGGCCAGCCCGCGGTCGTGATCATCGGCACCGGCAGCGAGGTCCAGCTCGCCGTCGAGGCCCGCACGATCCTGGAGTCGCAGGGCATCCCGACCCGCGTGGTCTCGATGCCGTGCGTGGAGTGGTTCCAGGAGCAGGACGCCGCCTACAAGCAGACCGTGCTGCCCCCCGCCGTCAAGGCCCGGGTCGCGGTCGAGGCGGGAATCACGCTCGGCTGGCGCGAGTTCGTGGGAGATGCGGGCGAGGTCCTGGGTCTCGACCACTTCGGCGCCTCCGCGCCGTACAAGACGATCTACGAGCAGTTCGGCCTCACCGCCGACCGCGTCGTCGCCGCCGCCAAGGCCAGCCTGGCCAAGACGGGCGCCGACAAGGGCGAGACGACCGGAAACTGAGGGACGAAGGATGAATGAGAATCTGAAGCGGCTATCCGACGCCGGAGTCTCCATCTGGCTCGACGACATCAGCCGGGAGCGGCTGCGCTCCGGCAACCTCGCCGCCCTGATCCGCGACAAGAACGTGACGGGGGTCACCTCCAATCCCACGATCTTCGCCTCCGCGCTGAGCAAGGGCGACGCCTACGACGCGCAGCTGCGCGACCTCGCCACCCGCGGCGTCACGGTCGAGGAGGCCGTGCGCGCGATCACCACGTTCGACATCCGCTGGGGGGCCGACGTGCTGCGGCCGGTCTTCGACGCCACCCGCGGCGTCGACGGGCGCGTGTCGATCGAGGTGGACCCGCGCCTGGCCCGCAAGACCGAGGCGACGATCGCCGAGGCCCGCGCGCTGTGGTGGCTGGTCGACCGGCCCAACGTGCACATCAAGATCCCGGCGACCGTCGAGGGCCTGCCGGCGATCACCCAGGCCATCTCCGAGGGCATCAGCGTCAACGTCACGCTGATCTTCTCGCTGGAGCGGTACCGCCAGGTGATGGACGCCTGGCTGAGCGGGCTGGAGAAGGCGAAGGCCAACGGCCTCAACCTGGCCACGATCGAATCGGTCGCGTCGTTCTTCGTCAGCCGCGTCGACACCGAGATCGACAAGCGCCTCGACAAGATCGGCACGCCGGAGGCCGCCGAGCTGAAGGGCAAGGCCGCCGTGGCCAACGCCCGCCTGGCGTACGCCGCGTACGAGGAGGTCATGAACTCGCCGCGCTGGCAGGCGCTGCGCGCGGCCGGCGCGCACCCGCAGCGCCCGCTGTGGGCCTCCACGGGCGTGAAGAACCCGGACTACCCCGACACTCTGTACGTGGAGCAGCTGGTCACGGCCGGGGTCGTCAACACCATGCCGGAGAAGACGCTGGACTCCTCGGCCGACCACGGCCGGATCTCGGGCGACACGATCCGCCCCTTCTACCAGCAGGCGTGGGACGTCATGGCCTCGCTGAAGCAGGCCGGCATCGACTACGACGACGTCGTCCGCGCGCTGGAGGAGGAGGGCGTCGAGAAGTTCGAGACGTCCTGGAGCGAGCTTCTCGAAACCGTCGACGGCGAGCTGCGGAAGGCCTGAGCTGCATATGACAATCGAGGTGACCCTCGGCGACGAGGCGGACGCCGTCAAGGCGGTCGAGGACAAGCTCGTGGCCGAGGGGGTGCCCGCGGCCCTCGCCGCGGGCGACTCCACGCTGTGGGGCCCGCAGGCGCAGTCCGAGGCCGCGATCCGGCTGGGCTGGCTCGGCCTCCCGCAGGCGAGCCGGGAGCTGCTGCCGGAGATCGCCAAGCTGGTGGAGCGGGCCCGCGCCGAGGGCCTTGACCACGTGGTGCTCGCCGGCATGGGCGGCTCCTCCCTCGCCCCCGAGGTGATCTGCGCCACCGAGGACGTGCCGCTGACCGTCCTCGACACGACCGACCCGCACCAGGTGCGGCGCGCGCTCGCCGACCGGCTCGACCGCACGATCGTGGTGGTGGCGAGCAAGAGCGGCGGCACGATCGAGACCGACAGCCACCGGCGCGTCTACGAGCAGGCGTTCCGGGACGCGGGCATCGACCCGGCCGAGCGGATCGTGGTCGTCACCGACCCCGGCTCCCCGCTGGAGCGGACGGCCATCGAGGCCGGATACCCGGTCGTGCTCGCCGACCCGAACGTGGGCGGCCGCTACAGCGCGCTCACCGCGTTCGGCCTGGTCCCGAGCGCCCTGGCGGGCGCCGACGTGGCCAAGCTGCTCGACGACGCCGCCGCGGTGGCGCCGCTGCTCGCGCAGGACGAGGGCAACCCGGGCCTGGAGCTCGGCGCGCTGCTCGGCGCGCGGGCGCTGCACGGCCGCGACAAGCTGATCCTGCGCGACGCGCCGTCCGACATCACGGGCCTGCCCGACTGGATCGAGCAGCTCATCGCCGAGTCGACCGGCAAGGAGGGCAAGGGCATCCTGCCCGTCGTCGGCGCCGAGGCCGCCGAGGCGGACGACCAGTTCCTCGTCACCATCGGGCCCGAAAGCGGCACCGCCGTCGACGGCCCGCTCGGTGCGCAGTTCCTCGTCTGGGAGTACGCCACGGCGATCGCGGGCCGGGTGCTCGGGATCAACCCGTTCGACCAGCCGAACGTCGCCGAGTCGAAGGAGAACACCACCAGGATCCTGCAGGAGGCGGGGGACGGCCCGCTGCCGACCGGCACCCCGATGCTCACCGACGGCCCGGTCGAGGTGTACGGCGACCTGCCCGGCGACCTGAAGAACCTGGCCGACGTCCTCACCTGGCTGCTGCGCGCGATTCCCGAGCGCGGCTACCTGGCGATCATGGCGTACCTCGACCGCGAGGCCGCGTTCGACGCGGCGGTCGTCGGCGAGGCGTCCTTCGAGGAGATGACCGAGACCTGGGCGAGCGCCGACGTCGCCACCCTGCGGGCGCTGCTCGACTACCGCACCGACCACGCGATCACGTTCGGCTGGGGCCCGCGATTCCTGCACTCCACCGGCCAGTATCACAAGGGCGGGCCGGCGTCGGGCGTGTTCCTGCAGATCACCGGGGCGGTGACCGACGACGTCGAGGTCCCCGGCAAGCCCTACACCCTGGGCAGGCTGCAGCTCGCGCAGGCGCTGGGCGACCTGGGAGCCCTGACCTCCCGCGGCAGGCCGGCCGTGCGCCTGCACCTCACCGATCGCGTCGCCGGGGTCAGGCACCTGCTCTCCGTGGCGGAGGAGCTCTGACCATGCGATGCGTTACTGGCGAAGGGCCCGCCCGCAGGGAGGACACATGACGGAGCAACAGGAGCCGCAGGCCCCCGCCGACGACGCCTTGCAGGCGCCGGAGGCGCGCGGTGCCGCGCAGCAGGCGGGGGACGAGCTGACGGGCGTCGAGCAGGCGGTCCTGGCCGCCGCTCAGGCCGCCACGACCGCGACGACCGAGCTGACCGTGGCCGCCAACCCGCTGCGCGACCCGCGTGACCGGCGCCTGCCCCGGGTCGCCGGGCCCTGCGTGCTCGTGCTGTTCGGCGTCACGGGCGACCTCGCCAAGCGCAAGCTGCTGCCGGCGATCTACGACCTGGGGAACCGGGGGCTGCTGCCCCCGGGCTTCTCCCTGGTCGGCTTCGCCCGCCGCGACTGGGCGCACGAGGACTTCGCCCAGGTCACGTACGAGGCGGTCAAGGAGCACGCGCGGACGCCGTTCCGCGAGGAGGTCTGGAAGCAGCTCAGCGAGGGCATCCACTTCTGCCCGGGCGAGTTCGGCGACGACGGCGCCTTCGACGTGCTCGCCATGATGCTCAAGGAGATCGACGAGACCCGGGGCACCGGCGGCAACTACGCGTTCTACCTGTCGGTGCCGCCGAAGTTCTTCCCGCTCGTGATCGAGCAGCTCAAGCGGACGAACCTGGCCAAGGGCCCCGAGGGCTCCTGGCGCCGGGTCGTCATCGAGAAGCCGTTCGGGCACGACCTGAAGAGCGCCCAGGAGCTCAACGCGATCACCAGCGCGGTGTTCCCGGAGAGCTCGGTCTTCAGGATCGACCACTACCTCGGCAAGGAGACCGTCCAGAACATCCTGGCGCTCCGCTTCGCCAACACCCTGTACGAGCCGATCTGGAACCGCGGCTACGTCGACCACGTTCAGATCACGATGGCCGAGGACATCGGCATCGGCGGCCGGGCCGGCTACTACGACGGCATCGGCGCGGCTCGCGACGTGATCCAGAACCACCTGCTCCAGCTCCTCGCGCTGGTCGCGATGGAGGACCCCACCTCCTTCGACGCCGACGCGCTGCGCCGGGAGAAGGAGAAGGTGCTGCGGGCCGTCAAGCTGCCCGCCGACCTGGCCACCGGCACCGCCCGCGGTCAGTACGTCCGGGGCTGGCAGGGCGGCGAGCCCGTCGTCGGCTACCTGGAGGAGCAGGGCATCTCCTCCGACTCCGCCACCGAGACGTACGCCGCGGTGAAGCTGGAGGTGGCCAACCGCCGGTGGGCCGGGGTGCCGTTCTACCTGCGTACGGGCAAGCGGCTCAGCCGCCGGATGACCGAGGTGGCCGTCGTCTTCCAGCGGGCGCCGCACCTGCCGTTCAGCAAGGACGACACCGAGATCCTCGGGCACAACGCGCTGGTCATCCGCGTCCAGCCGGACGAGGGCATCACGGTGCGCTTCGGCTCCAAGGTGCCGGGCACGGCCATGGAGGTCAGGGACGTCAACATGGACTTCGCCTACGGCGAGTCGTTCATGGAGTCCTCCCCCGAGGCGTACGAGCGGCTGCTGCTCGACGTGCTCATCGGCGACCCGCCGCTGTTCCCGCACCAGCGGGAGGTGGAGCTGTCGTGGAACATCCTCGACCCGATCGAGGAGTTCTGGGCCTCCCAGGGCCAGCCCGAGGGGTACGCGTCCGGCTCCTGGGGCCCCGCCTCGGCCGACGCGATGCTCGCCAGGGACGGCCGCGCCTGGAGGCGGCTGTGAGCGCGACGTATCCAAGGCGGAGCGAGCGGAGAGCGGTGTGACGACCTTCAACCTGACCGAGACGACCGCGTCGAAGATCTCTTCGACGCTTACCCGCCTGCGGCACCAGATGGGCGCGCCCGCCGTCGGCATGGTGCTGACCCTCGTCGTGGTGGTGGACGAGGCGGGGCAGTACGACGCCCTGCGCGCGGCCACCGATGCGGCGCGCGAGCACCCTTCGCGCATCCTGATGGTGATCATCCGCGACCCGGCCGAGCCCAACCGGCTGGACGCGGAGATCCGCGTGGGCGAGTCGGCGCCGGGCGAGGTCGTGCTGCTGCGTCTGTACGGCGAGCTGACCGAGCACGCCGACTCGGTGATCACGCCGCTGCTGCTCACCGACACGCCGGTGGTGGTGTGGTGGCCGGGCGAGTGCCCGGAGATCCCCGCCAAGCACCCGATCGGGCACCTGGGCAGCCGCCGGATCATGGACGCCAGGTCGGCCGCGGACGCGGTCACCGCCATTTCCTCGCGGGCCGGCAGCTACGTCCCCGGCGACACCGACCTGGCCTGGACCCGGCTCACGCCGTGGCGCAGCCTGCTGGCCGCCGCCTTCGACCAGCCCATGGGGAAGATCACCGGGGGCGTGGTGGAGGCCGCGCCGGGCAACCCGAGCGCGCCGCTGCTGGCCGCCTGGCTGTGCGACCGGCTGGAGGCGCCGATCGAGGTCGTCGCCTCCGGCGGCCCCGGCCTGACGGGCGTGCGGCTGTCGATCGAGGGTGGCGGCGAGCTGACGGTGAGCAGGGGCGACGCCAGGCTCGCCACGCTGTCGCGGCCCGGCAACCCCGACCGGCGGGTCGCCCTGGCCCGCAGGCCGACCTCGGAGCTGCTGGCCGAGGAGCTGCGCAGGCTCGACCCGGACGACATCTACGCCGCCTCGATCCGCCGCCTGGCGGAGATGAAGGGGCGGGGACGGGCGTGACCGGCGTTCCCACCGTCATCGTCCACCGCGACGCCGAACTGCTGGCCCAGGCCGTGGCCGCCCGCCTCATCACGCGGCTGGTGGACACGCAGGCGGCCCGCGGCTCCGCGCACCTGGTGCTGACCGGCGGCACCGTGGGCATCGCGACGCTCGCCGCCCTCGCGGGGACGGCGGCGCACGACGCCATCGACTGGCGGGCGCTCGACATCTGGTGGGGTGACGAGCGGTTCCTGCCGACCGGCCATCCCGAGCGCAACGAGACCGGGGCACGCCAGGCCCTGCTCGACCACGTCGAGGTGGACCCGGCGCGGGTGCATCCGATGCCCGGCCCCGACTCGGGGATGACCGCCGAGGAGGCCGCCGACGCGTACGCGGTGGAGCTGGCCAAGGCGGCCAGGCCGGAGGACCACGGGCCGGTGCCCTCGTTCGACGTGCTGATGCTCGGCATGGGCCCCGACGGCCACGTGGCCTCGCTGTTCCCCGGCCAGCCGGCCATCTACGAGGAGGAGCGGCCGGTCGTGTCCGTGCACGGCTCCCCCAAGCCGCCGCCGACCCGGCTGTCGCTGACGTTCCCCGCGCTGCGGGCCGCCAGGGATGTCTGGGTCGTCGCGGCGGGCGAGGAGAAGGCGCAGGCGGTCAGGATGGCGCTGTCCGACGCCGGACCGTTCCAGGTGCCGGCCGCCGGGGCGCGCGGGCGGCAGCGCACGCTGTTCCTGCTCGACCGCGCCGCCGCGCACAAGATCCCACCGTCCATGGGGCGGATCGCCTCCCCCTGACGGAGATCACAGCGGAACGGCCGGGCCGGGGCACACGCCCCAGCCCGGCCGTTCCGTTTCCAACCGACTGCGCACGCTCGCAGATGTTCGTCAAGGTCGGAGGCCACGACGAACCGGCCCCAGCCCGGCCGTTTGAGACGTCACTGCGCCGGGCGGAAGCTCCGGTCCTCGCGAAGCCCGCTCCGCTGGGCCTTCGCTGCGGTCCTCCCTCCCGCCCGCTCCGCTCCTTCCCTGCCTCGCCTTCATTCTTGGGCGGATCGCGCCTCGTCCAGGGCGGCGCGGGCCTGGTCGGCACGCTGGCGGGCGGACCGGGCGGCGCGTTCTGCGTTCGTCTCCTCCCGGCGGGCGACCTCCAGCCGGTGTTCGGCCGCGTTCAGCTTGTCCTTGGCCTTGGCCAGCCTGGCCGTCAGCGTCTCGACCTTGGCCGAGCGCCGCTCGTGCTCGCTTACGGCCTCGGCCCGCTCGGCCTCCCAGTCGGCGCGGCCCCGCTCCGCCTCCTGCGCGGCCTGCTCGGCCTCGGCGAGGGCACTCTCCAGTTCCCTGATACGGCGCTCGCGCTCCGCCTTCCGGCGTTTTTCCTCGGCGGCCCGGTGCTCGGCTTCGCGTCCGGCCTTCGGCGCGGGCTGTGCGCGCGCCGCCGGTTCGGGTGCGGGCCGTACGACCGGGGCGGGAGTGAAGCCGCTGTAGCTCAGGGGGCGGGTCAGCCGGCCCCGGCGCACCTGCTCGGCCGCGTCCTCGTCCACCACGGCGGCGTCGAGGGTCTGCTCGATCTCCAGGTCGGCCGTGGGGGCCAGCGGATGCCCGGCCGCCTCCGCCTCCTCGCGTACGGATCGCACGAGGCGGGCGATGAGCGGAGTGCGTTCGCGGCCCGCCTCGGCCAGGGCGTCGGTGTCCTGAGCCCGCCAGGCCTCCCGCAGCCGCCGGCCGAGGTCGAGCAGCTGGCCGAGTTCCTCACCGCGCTCCCTGGCCGTCCGGTTGACGGCCCAGGCGACGACCGTGGGCTTGCGCAGCGCCTTGATCCGCTTGGCCGGCGCGGCGTCGCCGGCCGCCTTCGCCTCCTTGGCCAGCGCGTCGCGGGCCGAGGTGAACTCCTCGGGCATCATGCCGTAGAGCCGGTCGGCCGCCTCGTCGAAGTCCACAGACCACGTGTACCTGAGTTCCCCGTGGCGTTCCACAATGGTAGGTACTCTCGGCATGGAGTTCTTCTGTTATCACCGCGATCGGCCCGGCTCCGGGGCGCTGCGCGACGAACTGCTCGAAGAGCACTGGTCCTACATGGACCGGTACGCCGCGGAGATGATCGCCCGTGGCCCGACCTTCGACCGTGTCACCGATGTCGCCACCGGCAGCGTGCACATCGTCGACCTGCCGGATCTCGCCGCCGCTCGTGCTTTCGCCTTCGACGAGCCCAACTACCAGGCCGGTGCGTATCGGGACGTGATGGTGCGCCGATGGCGCAACGTGTTGGGGCGCACCATGTGGGATTTCCCCGGCGGCCGGGACGGCGGCAACCGATATCTGGTGCTGGGCCTGGGCTCCGGGGAGGCCGCCGACCTCGTCCCGCCGCCCGACCGGGACGAGCTGATCGCGTATGGGCCGCTGCTGTCCGACGACGGCGCCACCTGGCTGGGTACGGCGCTGCTGGTCCGGGCGCAGGACCCGGATACGGCACGCGCCGTCCTGACCCGGGACCGGTACGCCGACATCGAGGTGCACGACTGGGAGTTCGGCGGGCGGCGGTAACGAACCGCGGCGACCCGTCCTGGTCCGGCGCCCTGAGCTACGCCGGACCAGGAGGATCACCCGTGAGGACGTCAGCTCGGGGATGCCGTCGCCATCACGCCCACGGCGATCCGCGCCTCCATCACACCGGGATCCTCGGTGTGGGTGAGCGTCGCGCCGAGGGAGTTCAACAGTCTGCGCATGCGCGCGTTGTCGTACAGGAGCGTCGCCCGCACCTCGGCGAAGCCGAGGTCCCTGGCCTGGGCGAGGAGCGTCCTGGCCAGCCGGCCGCCGAGTCCCCGGCCCTGCCAGCGGTCCTCCACGAGGAAGGCGATCTCCGCGATGCCCGGGTCCGCGGTGAACATCAGCGACGCGAGCGCGACGACCTGGCCGTCGTGCCCCGCGACGAGCGACTGGCCGCGGGCCCGGTCGCACAGCCGGTCGAACACGCGCGGCGGCAGGTTGGGGTTGGCGGTGAAGTAGCGGAACCTGCGCGTCTCAGGCGAGCAGCGCTCGTGCAGGTCGCGCAGCGCCTCGCGGTAGAGCGCGGTCAGCGGCTTGACCTGCACCTCCGCGCCGTCGGCGAGCCGCACCGGCCCCTCGGCCGCGGACGGTTCCGCCGGCGGCTGCGCCAGCCTCACCATCGCGGCGGCGCGGGCCGCCTCCGTCAGGGTGAACGGGAGCCCGGAGCGGCGCAGCCGGATCGACCGCCGCGGCGCCACGGGCACCACCAGAAGGGTCGGGTCGGGCAGCTCCAGAGCCTCCCCCTCGTCCCGCTCGCCGTCCTCGTTCCGTGAGCGTACGGCGGCCGCGCCGTACACCCAGCGGGCGTCGTCGGCGCGCAGCAGCTCGCCCAGGATCTCCGGCAGGCGCCAGGGAGCCGAGCGCAGCCGGGCGGCGAGCAGCAGCGTACGCGTCGGCTCGTCGGTCAGTTCGTGCGCGGTGGCGGGCACGATCCGCACCCGCCGCCCGCCCGCGGCCTCCAGCGCCTCGCGTACGGCCTCGGGAGAGGCGGGGATGTCCGTGACGAACTCGTCGACCGTGCCGTCCGTGTCGGGCTGCACCGACAGGCCCAGGATGTTGCCGCCCTTGTCGGCCAGGGCGGTCGCCAGCGACGCCAGCCGCCCGGGCCGCTCGTCCACCGTCGTACGAATCCGGAAGAACCCCATCGGTACCCGCTCCCTCCGTTGCGCTGGTCTTCAGGGTGCCGGAGCGGTGTTACATGTTTGCTACACAGCGGTGAGCCGATCGTTTCCTTTCGACGTAGCGCGTTACGACTACGGTTATCCGCGTGTGTCTCCACGGATCTCCACGACATCCGTCGCCGAATGGCGAGATCAGCACGGATATAGCAGGATGTGCACCATGACCGCTCCCCTGTCGCCCGGTTTCGTCAACGGTGAGGTGTCCTTCTGGTACCGGTCGCTGGGGGTGCCCGCGCCCGGGGAGCCGCTCGGCGGCGACCTGCAGGCCGACGTGGCCGTGGTCGGCGCGGGCTACACCGGACTGTGGACCGCCTACTACCTGAAGAAGGCCGACCCGTCGCTGCGGGTCGTCGTGCTGGAGAAGGAGTTCGCGGGCTTCGGCGCGTCGGGACGCAACGGCGGCTGGCTGACCGGCGCGCTGGCCGGCTCGCCCGAGCGGTACGCGAAGACCCACGGCCGGGACGCGGCCGAGCGGCTGCAGCGCGCGATGTTCGATGCCGTCGACGAGGTCATCCGCGTCGCCCGCGAGGAGGACATCGACGCGGACATCGTCAAGGGCGGCCTGCTCACCGTCGCCCGCGGCCCCGCGCAGGACCTGCGGCTGCGCGAGGAGCTGACGGGCCAGCGCGCCTGGGGCTGGGACGCCGACGACGTCCGGCTGCTGACCACCGACGAGATGAAGGACCGGCTGCGCGTGGCGGGCGCCACCGGGGCCACCTGGAGCCCGCACTGCGCCAGGATCCAGCCGGCCAAGCTCGTCCGCGGCCTGGCACGGGCCGTACGGGACCTGGGCGTCGAGATCTACGAGCGGACCCCGGTCACCGCGATCACGCCGGGCCGAACGACACACCCGGCAGCGGCGGTCACGCCGTACGGAACCGTGCGGGCCGACCACGTGCTGCGCTGCACCGAGGGGTTCACCGCCACCATCGCCGGTCATCACCGCGACTGGCTGCCCATGAACAGCTCCATGATCGTCACCGAGCCGCTGCCCGAGCAGGTCTGGGCGGAGATCGGCTGGCAGGGCCGCGAGCTGCTCGGCGACATGGCGCACTACTACATGTACGCCCAGCGGACGGCCGACGACCGCATCGCCTTCGGCGGGCGCGGCAGGCCCTACCTGTACGGGTCGAGGATCGACGAGCGGGGGCACACGCACGCCTGGACCGTGGACGCCCTGTGGGACCTGCTGATCGCGTTCTTCCCCGCGGTCGCCGGGTCGCGGGTGGAGCACGCCTGGTCGGGCGTGCTCGGGGTGCCGCGCGACTGGTGCTCGGCCGTCCACCTGGACCCCGCGACCGGCCTCGGCTGGGCGGGCGGCTACACGGGCCACGGCGTGACCACCACCAACCTCGCCGGACGCACGCTGTGCGACCTGGTGCTGCGCCGCGAGACCGACCTGACCCGGATGCCGTGGGTGGACCGGCGGGTGCGCTCGTGGGAGCCCGAGCCGCTGCGCTGGCTCGGCGTCCACTCGATGTACCGTCTCTACCGCCTGGCCGACGCCCGCGAGAGCAGGGGCATGACCAGGACGTCCGTACTGGCCAGGATCGCCGACAAGATCACTGGGCACTGAAAGGCATCGCGTGAGTTCCTCCCTTCTGTTCCGTGGCGGCCGCGTCTTCGTCCCCGGCGGGTTCGCCGAGGCGGTCCTCGTCCGCGACGGCGTCATCGCCGCCGTCGGCGCCGAGTTCGACCTCGTACGGCTGGCGCCCGCCGCCGAGCCGGTGGACCTCGGCGGCGGCCTGCTGACGCCGGGGTTCACCGACGCCCACGTCCACCCGGTGCAGGCCGGGCTGGAGCGGGCCAAGTGCGACCTGTCCGAGGTGTACGGGCTCGACGCCTACACGGCGGAGATCGCCGGCTATGCCGCGAGGAATCCGGACAAGGAGTGGATCGACGGCGGCGGCTGGGACATGGCCGCGTTCCCCGGCGGCCTCCCCCACCGGTCGCAGATCGACTTCCTCGACCGGCCGGCGTACTTCGTGCAGCGCGACCACCACGCCGCCTGGGTCAACACGCGGGCGCTTGAGCTCGCCGGCATCACGAAGGACACTCCCGACCCCGCGGACGGCCGGATCGAGCGCGACCCGGACGGCACGCCGAGCGGCGTGCTGCACGAGGGCGCCATGGACCTCGTCGGCCTGCTCACCCCGCGCCCGACCCCGGCCGACGTCGACGCCGCGCTGATGGACGCGCAGGCCCACCTGTTCTCTCTGGGCATCACCGGCTGGCAGGACGCCATCGTCGGGTCGTACGCCGGGTCGGACGACCAGCTGCCCACCTACATCTCCGCGGCCTCCTCAGGGCGGCTGAAGGCGCGCGTGGTCGGCGCCCTGTGGTGGGACCGCGCCCAGGGCGCGGAGCAGATCCCGAGCCTGGTCGAGCGGCGCGCGACGGCCGAGGGCCTGGACCGGTTCCGGGCGACCTCGGTCAAGATCATGCAGGACGGCATCCCGGAGAACTTCACCGCCGCCGTCATCGAGCCCTACTGCCGCTGCGGGGGCACCGGCCTGTCGTACGTCGACCCGGCGCTGCTCGGCGGGTACGTCAAGGAGCTCGACGCCCTGGGCTTCCAGGTGCACTTCCACGCCATCGGCGAGCGGGCCGTGCGCGAGGCGCTCGACGCGCTGACCGGCACCGACCCCGCCAACCGGCACCACATCGCGCACGTGCAGATCATCACGCCGCAGGACGTGCCGCGCTTCGCCGAGCTCGGCGTCACGGCCAACCTGCAGGCGCTGTGGGCGACCCACCACCTGCAGATGGACGAGCTGTGCATCCCCTACCTCGGCGAGGAGCGCGCCTCCTGGCAGTACCCCTTCGCCGACCTCGTACGGCACGGCACCCGCCTCGCCGGGGGCTCGGACTGGCCGGTCTCCTCGGCCGACCCCCTGGAGGCCATGCACGTGGCGGTCAACCGCACCGAGCCTGGCGGTTCTGTCCACGCGACGTACCCCACGGCGCAGACGCCCTTCCTGCCGGAGCAGAGCCTCGACCTGCGGGCGGTCATGACCGCGTACACGGCCGGGTCGGCCTGGATCAACCGCTCCCCCGCCGGGGTGATCGAGGAGGGCCGCCCGGCCGACCTCGTCGTCCTCGACCGCGACCCCTTCGCCCTCGACCAGAAGGACATCTGGACCACCAAGGTCGTCATGACGTTCCTCGACGGCGAGCAGGTGCACGGCTGACCGGGACGGCGCTTCAGCGGTTCACGGCCGGGGCGGAGCGGTGCCGGGACACGGCGAACGCCACGGCGAGGCAGGCCGCGGCGAGCAGCAGCGCCGAGCCGCGGAAGCCGAGCGGGCCGCCCTCCCCGACGGGGCCGCCGACCACCCAGCCGACCGCCAGCGACGGACCGGCCCACCAGGGCAGGGCCCTGGCGAGAATCAGGGCGACCGCGAAGAGCACCAGCCCGATCAGGGAGACGAGCATGGACAGGAGGTAGACCGGGCCGAGCGACTCGGCGTCGCCGCTGAGGAGCGACACCGCGAGCGGAGGAAGGAAGCCGAGCATGCCGACGGTCGTGAGCACGAGCGCCACCGAGCCGAGCCGGCCGTCCTGGCCGCCGTGCAGCGAGTGGATCGCCGCGACCGATACCAGCATGCCCAAGGCGAGGGGGAACCCGTCCACGGTGAAGGCGTAGTCGGCGGCGTCTATCAGCCGGTCGTGCTGCGGCACGGAGGTGAACAGGTCGAGCAGGGCGAGCGCGGCGGCCGACGCCGCGCCCGTCAGGAGGCCGGTCTGGGCCAGCCGGTACGGCAGGCGGGCCGGGCCGGTGTGAGCCGGGGTCGATGTCGTCATCTTTCTTCTCCCTCATGGCGGTTTCCGACGGGGTCGGCGACGACACTAGGAACCGGGGCGTCGCCGGTCGTCCGGCCACACGGGGAAATCCGGTCCGCCCGCCGTGTGAGCCAGGAATCCGCCCGTGGTGGGACGACACGAAAGCGGACGGGGCCTAACCTTCGGGCGATGGACCAGCTCTTCCCCCTGCCCCGATGGGATGCGGCCGTCCGCGGCGATCTGCTGCTCGCGGCCGCGCTCACGCTGGTCATGGCCGTGGTGACGGCCCTGGACGGGCCGGCGGTCCCGAGCGGGCGAGTGGGGGCGGTGGTCGCGGCGGTAGGGCTGCTGGCCCTCGCCCACCGCCGTCGCCGTCCCGCGACGACGGTCGCCGTGGTGATCGTCGTCACCGTGGTCGAGGTCGTCGCCTGCCCTCAGGGCAGCACGGCTCCGGCGTTTCTCGCAATCATGATCGCCACATACTCGCTCGGCGCGTACGCGTCGACCTGGCCGCTCGTCGCGGGCCTGGCACTGGCCACGGCCGGTGTGGTGACCGCCCAGTACCTGGCACCCTCGCAGGGGTATTCGCGCGCCTCCGCCGATACGTTCCTGGTGACGTTGCTGGTGTTGGCGCCGGCGGTCGTCGGCGGCGTCGTGGGAGCGCGTGACCGGCTCGGCCGGCGGCTGGACGCGGGGACCGAACGGCTGCGGGCCGCGCGGGACGAACGGATATCCGCTGAGCTTGCGCGCGAACGGCAACGGATCTTCGCCGCTCTGGAGCTTCTCCTCGGCGGCCTGGACGAGGCCGGGCGGCACGCCGGGGTCACCGGGCTGGCCGACGTCACCGCCCTGGAGCGGATCGCACGGGACCTGCTGACCCGGATGCGCACGCTGGTCGGGCAGCTTCGGGCGCCGAGCCCCGACGGCAGGCGGCCGGTCCGGCAGGTGGCACAGCTGCGGGCGCAGGTGCGGGCGGCGCTCGCCGCCGCGGACCTGCCGGACACGAGCCGGAGCGGGCTCCGCCCGGCCGGCGAGTGGGCGCTGGTCACCTCGGGTTGGCGGGACACGGCGTCGGCGGCCCTCGCCACCGTGCTGGCCGGGGCGCTCCTGATCGGCGATCTCGCGGGGGCGCACGCCGATCTCGCTCGCCGGCCCGCGCACACCGTGGGCGCCGCGCTCCTCGCCGCGGGCATCGCGGCCCCGCTGGCGTGGGCCAAACGGCGTCCGCTCGCCTCGGCCGCGATCTGTCTGGCCTTCACCGTGGCCTACACGGCGGCGAACGCGATCCCCGACCCGTTTGACGGCCTTCCGGCATGCGGCGTCCTCGTCGTGTCGCCGTTCCTCGTCGGTGCGGCCTGCCCGATCCGCAGGGCGCTGGCCGGTCTCGCGTTCTGCCTGCTCGGCTGTGCGGCCGTCGGCCTGGCCAGTCCCGCCGCGTTGATCACGGCGCCGGAGGCGGCAGGGGCGGCCGCGGTGATCGCGGGCTGCTGGGCCGCGGGCCGCGCGCTGCGCACCGCCGCCGAAGCGCTCGCCACGCGGGCGCAGGCCGCCATCGCCGTGGCGGAGGAGAACCGGAGGAAGGCAGCCGGCGCACTGGGCGAACAGCGCGTCCGCCTGGCCCGGGATCTCCATGACGCCGCGGGCCACATGATGACCGTCATCGTCCTGCAGGCGAGCGCCGCCAGGCGGGTCTGGGACACCGACCCCGACCTGGCCGGGGAGCACGTGGCCGTGCTGCGCCGCACCCTCGCGGAGGCGCTCGGCGAGCTGCGCCCGCTCCTGCTCTCACTCGCACTCGCCGACGTCCCCGCCACGATCGGGCTCGGCGGTCTGCCGACGCTCGCCGACAGGGCTCGCGGGTGTGGGCTGCGGGTGATCCTGGACGTGGGCACGGACACACGCACGGACACGGGGACCGGGGCGTACACCGACGAGGCGCCGCTGCCGCGCGCGATCGACACGGCCGCCTACCGGATCGTCCAGGAAGCACTGACCAACGCGGCCCAGCACGCTCCCGGCGCGTGCGTCCGCGTCCGAATCACGCGCACGAAGAAGACCCTGGCCGTCGATGTGAGCAACACCGCACCCGCCAACCGGTCGACGCTGTTCACCGCCGCGGGCCACGGCCTCGGCGGCATGGCCGAACGGAGCGCCGCCTGCGGCGGCTCGTTCGCGGCCGGCCCCCGGCCCGACGGCGGCTTCGGCGTACATGCCGTATTCCCCTTGGAGGAGGCCGCCTGATGATCCGCGTCCTGCTCGCCGACGACCAGCCCCTGGTGCTGGCCGGGCTGCGCACCATTCTGTCGGCCGAGCCCGACATCGACGTCGCCGGCCAGGCGCGGGACGGGCACGAGGCCGTCGCGCTCGCCCGTGACCTGCGGCCGGACGTCGTGCTGATGGACATCCGCATGCCCCGGCTCGACGGGCTCGCCGCCGCACGCCAGATCCTCGCCACCATGCCCGACGTCCACGTGATCATGCTGACCACGTTCGACCTGGACGAGTACGTCTACGAGGCACTGCGCGCGGGAGCCAGCGGCTTCCTCGTCAAAGACCTTCCGGACGAGCAACTCGTGGCGGGCGTGCGCACGGCGGTCCGCGGGGACACCCTGCTCGCTCCGTCGGTCACGCGCCGGTTGATCGAGGCGTACACGCGGCGTCCTCCGGCCAGGATCGCCCTGCCGCCGGGCGCCGACCGGCTGACGCCGCGTGAGGTCGAGGTCTGGCGGCTGGTGGCCCGGGGCCTGTCGAACACCGAGATCGCCGCCGAGCTGTTCGTCGGCGAGGCCACCGTGAAAACGCATGTCTCCCGGATCATGGCCAAGCTCGGGGCCCGCGACCGGATCCAGGTGGTGGTGCTGGCCTATGAATGCGGCCTTTGACGCCGCCTGCGTCAGGCGGGGTGCTCGGCGCACAGGCAGCCGACGCCCTTCTCGATCCATTCCCGGCCGGCCCACTCCGGGTGCCGCTCGATCATGAGCGCACCGACCTCCTCGACGATCGTCTGCTCGCTCACCGCCGAGTCCCGGCGCGCCCAGGTCTCGTCGCGCAGCAGTTCGAGGTAGTCGCGGACGTCGGCGAGCAGCTGCGGGCCGCCGACGTCGCCGTGGCCGGGCACCACCACCCGCGGTGACGCGTCGGCCAGCCGCCGCATCACGGCGATCCAGCGGGTGCCGGACACGTCGGTGTCGTGCGGCGGGAACCACGGGAAGATGGCGAACTGCCCGGCCTCCGCGAGATCGCCGGTGAACATCACCCCGGCGTCGGGGACGGTGATCACCTGGTCGCCCCTGCTGTGCGCCCGCCCGGCCGCCCGCAGCCGCACCACCCGGCCGCCCAGGTCCAGGTCGTACGCGTCGTCGTAGACGACGTCGGGGGTGGCGATCTCGACGCCCTCCAGCTGCCGGGCGACCGGTTCGCCGAGTCCCCTGAACATGTCGAGGTAGGCGGCGCCCTTCGCCGCCAGGTCATCGGCCTGCGCCCGGTTGACCAGGAACGTCGCCTCCCCGGCGAACGCCTGCGCCCCGAACGCGTGCTCGGGGTGGAAGTGCGTCGTGGTCAGGTACAGCGTGCGGCCCGCCGCGTATTCGGCCGCGAACTTGAGCACGGTCTCGGCGTTTCGCGGGCCCATTCCGGTCTCGACGACCAGCACGGAATGCGTGCCGCCGATGACGCCGATGTTGGGCACCAGCTGCACCCGGCGATTGGGGATCACCACCAGGTCGCGGGCGAGCTCCCGCGCCTCCTCGATCCGCACGACGGGCTCGGGCAGCATGTATTCGGACATCGCATCCAATCCTCGGAGAGCCTGACAACCGGGCCGCTCCAGTCCATTACCGGATGCTCTGCCGCGTCCAACACCGGTTGCGCACGCCCGATACCGTGCCGGTATCGTCGCCGGTGATGGACCTACGCTCGCTGCGCTATTTCGTGGCGGTCGCCCAGGAGCGCCACTTCGGGCGGGCCGCCGCGCGCCTGCACATGACCCAGCCGCCGCTGAGCCGCGCCGTCAGGCAACTGGAGGCCGACCTCGGCGCCCTCCTGCTGCACCGGTCGCCAACCGGCGTCACGCTCACCGCGGCCGGCGCCGCGCTCTACGACGAGGCACGCGCGCTGCTGGAGCAGGCCGAGCGGGTGCGCGCCCGGGTCGCCGCCGCGGCCGGCGCCGCCACCATCACCATCGGCACGCTCGCGGACAGCGCCGAACAGGCCGGAGCCCGGCTCTCCGCGGCCTTCCGCCGGCGTCACCCCGGAGTCCAGGTCCGCATCCGCGAAGCGGACTTCACCGACCCGACCACGGGCCTTCGGGCCGGCCTCGTCGACGTCTCCCTCACCAGGGAGCCGTTCGACGACGCGGGGATCACCACCCGCCTGCTGCGCTCCGATCCCATGGGGGTGGTCCTGCGGGCCGACGATCCGCTCGCCCGCCGTGAGACCCTGCGGCTGAGCGATCTCGCCGACCGCCCGTGGTTCCGGCTGCCCGACGGCACCGATCCCGTCTGGAGCGCCTACTGGAACGGCACCACGCCCGGCGGCGAGCTCCGCGACGGCCCGGTGGTGCGCACGGTTCACGAGTGCCTGCAGGCCGTTCTGTGGAACGGCACGGTCGGGCTGGCGCCGACGGCCCACGCACTGCCCGAGGGGCTCACGTCGGTTCCGCTGGCCGACATGCCGCCCAGCCGCCTCGTCCTGGCCTGGAACACCGCCGACGCCAACCCGCTGATCCGCTCGTTCACCCACATCGCCGCGGCCGTGTACCGCTCCGCGGGCCGGGAGCCTGCGCATACGTGAAGGCCCCTTGGGCCCCTTACGAGGCCGGGTGCGTGATCTGTAGTTCGGCGCGGCCGCTATCGGGGGTGAACCCCCCTCCGAGCATGACAAAGCCCCCGATCCGGGCGGGATCGGGGGCCTGTGCCGTACCGGAATCAGCGGCGGAGCCGCGTCACCTCTAGTAGATCGGGCGGGACGAGGAACGAAGCCGCTCCAGCGCTTCGGCGAGGATCTGCGCGCCGTCCTTGTCGCTGCGGCGCTCCTTCACGTACGCGAGGTGCGTCTTGTACGGCTCGTTGCGCGGCGGAGCCGGCGGGCTCGACTGGTCCTGCCCGGCCGGCAGTCCGCACCGCGGGCAGTCCCAGAACTCGGGGACGGGCGCGTCACTGGCGAAGCTCGGGCGCGTCTCGTGCATGTTCGCGCACCAGAACGGGACCCGCACACGGGGGGCGGCCTCGCCGCGTTCGGCCTCTCCCATGGGGCCGGCGCCGACTCGGCTGCCACGGATCGCGTTGCCACTACCCACCGATGAACTCCTTGCTCGATCGCCCCGCGGACGGGGGGAGGTGAATCTCTGTCACGCGTGGCCGGAGGCCGTCCGCTACGGCTTGAGCAGCAGGCCCAGCGCGATGATGCAGACGAACCAGACGATGCCGGTGATGATGGTGAGACGGTCCAGGTTACGCTCCACCACCGACGAACCGCCGAAGGAGGACGTGAAGCCGCCTCCGAACAGGTCGGACAGGCCGCCGCCCTTGCCCTTGTGGAGCAGGACGAGCAGCACCATCAGAGCGCTCGACAGGATGAGGGCGATGGAGATTCCGATTGTCACCGTAGACCTGTTCCTATGTCCGGGCGTGCACGACGCGTGTGTGCACGATGCCATCGGCGTGACGATTCAATTGTGTCCTTCGAGGGTACGACCTGATGTCAAGTCGCACCCCCCAAACGGCTCAGCTAGCCGGAGGTCTCGCCAAGTCGGCAGATCTTGGCGAATTCTCCCGCGTCGAGGCTGGCCCCTCCCACGAGGGCGCCGTCGATGTCGGCCTCCGCCATGATGCCGGCGACGTTGTCCGACTTCACCGAGCCACCGTAAAGGATACGGACAACAGAGGCCACATCGTCACCGTAAAGCTCGGCGAGTCGCGTCCTGATGGCGCCGCACACCTCTTGGGCGTCCTTCGGGGTGGCGACCTCGCCGGTGCCGATCGCCCAAACCGGCTCGTACGCGATCACGATGGACTTCACCTGCTCGGCGGGCACGCCCTCCAGAGCGCCGTCGAGCTGCGCCAGCGTGTGCTCGACGTGGCGGCCCTCCTGACGCACCGGCAGCCCCTCGCCCACACACAGGATAGGCGTCAGCGAGTGCCGGTAGGCGGCCTTGACCTTGGCGTTGCACAGGGCCTCGTCCTCGGCGTGGTACTGCCGCCGCTCCGAGTGGCCCACCAGCACGTACGTGCAGCCGAGCTTGCTCAGCATGGCCCCGGAGATCTCCCCGGTGTACGCCCCGGAGTCCTGCGCCGACAGGTCCTGGGCGCCGTAGGCGATGCGGAGCTTGTCGGCGTCCACGAGCGTCTGCACGCTTCGCAGGTCGGTGAACGGCGGGATGACCGCGGCGTCCGCCTTGTCGTAGTCGCGGTCGGTCAGTGTGAACGCCAGCTTCTGCACCAGGTTGATGGCCTCGAGGTGGTTGAGGTTCATCTTCCAGTTGCCGGCGAACAGCGGCTTGCGGGCCATCTACTCCTCCAGCGCCGCGAGTCCGGGCAGCGTCTTGCCTTCGAGGTACTCGAGGCTAGCGCCGCCACCGGTGGAAATGTGGGAGAAGCCGTCCTCGGGCAGGCCGAGCTTGCGCACGGCCGCCGCCGAGTCGCCGCCGCCGACCACGGTGAACGCCTTGGAGTTCACCAGCGCCTCGGCCACCGCGCGGGTGCCGCCGGAGAACGCGTCGAACTCGAACACGCCCATCGGGCCGTTCCAGAACACGGTCTGGGCGTCGGCCAGCTTCGAGGCGAACAGCTCCCGGGTGCGGGGGCCGATGTCCAGGCCCTCGCGGTCGGCCGGGATCGCGGTGGCGTCCACGACCTCGTACGGCGCGTCGGCGCCGAACTCCGTGGCGGCCAGCACGTCCACCGGCAGCACCAGCTCGACCCCGCGGGAGGCCGCCTCGTCGAGGAAGCCCTTGACCTGGTCGATCTGGTCCTCCTGCAGCAGCGACTTGCCCACCTCGTAGCCCTGGGACTTCAGGAAGGTGTAGGCCATGCCGCCGCCGATGAGCAGGCGGTCGACCTTGGACAGCAGGTTCGCGATCACGCCGAGCTTGTCGGAGACCTTCGCGCCGCCGAGCACGACGACGTACGGCCTGGCCGGGTCCTCGGTGAGCTTGCGCAGCACCTCGACCTCGGCGAGAACCAGGTCGCCCGCCGCGTGCGGCAGCCGCTTGGGCAGGTCGTAGACGCTGGCGTGCTTGCGGTGCACGGCGCCGAAGCCGTCCCCGACGTAGAGCTCGGCGAGGGCGGCCAGCTTGCCGGCGAACTCGCCCCTGACCGCGTCGTCCTTGGACTCCTCGCCCGGCTCGAAGCGCAGGTTCTCCAGGAGGGCGACCTGCCCGTCCTGCAGGCCCGCCACCACGCTCTGCGCGGACTCGCCGACCACGTCGGTGGCGAACGCCACGTCCTCACCGAGCAGCTCGGCCAGCCGCCGGGAGACCGGGGCGAGCGAGTACTTCGGCGTGACGGAGCCCTTGGGGCGGCCGAGGTGGGCGGCGACGACGACCTTGGCGCCGCGCTCGATCAGCTTCTTGATCGTCGGCACCGACGCCCGGATGCGGCCGTCGTCGGTGATCGTCTCCCCGTCGAGGGGGACGTTGAGGTCGGCGCGCACGAACACGCGCCGGCCCTTCACGTCGAGCTCGTCGATTCCGATCATCAGAGCGAGGCGCCCACGTACTCGATGAGGTCCACGAGGCGGTTGGAGTAGCCCCACTCGTTGTCGTACCAGCCGACGACCTTGACCTGGTTGCCGATGACCTTGGTGAGGCCGGCGTCGAAGATGCAGGACGACGGGTCGGTGACGATGTCGCTGGAGACGATCTCGTCCTCGGTGTAGCTGAGGTAGCCCTTGAGCGCGCCCTCGGCGGCGGCCTTCAGCGCGGCGTTGACCTCCTCGACGGTGGTCTCGCGGCCGACCTCGACCGTGAGGTCGGTGGCCGAGCCCGTCGGGATCGGCACGCGCAGCGCGTAGCCGTCGAGCTTGCCCTTCAGCTCCGGCAGGACCAGGCCGATGGCCTTGGCGGCGCCGGTGGAGGTCGGGACGATGTTCAGCGCGGCGGCGCGGGCGCGGCGCAGGTCCTTGTGCGGGCCGTCCTGCAGGTTCTGGTCCTGCGTGTAGGCGTGGATGGTGGTCATCAGGCCCTTCTCGATACCGAAGGTGTCGTTGATGACCTTGGCCATCGGGGCCAGGCAGTTGGTGGTGCAGGAGGCGTTCGAGATGATCGTGTGAGCGGCCGGGTCGTACTTCTCGTGGTTCACGCCCATGACGATCGTCACGTCTTCGTTCTTCGCCGGGGCGGAGATGATGACCTTCTTCGCGCCGTTGTCGGCGTGCACCTTGGCCTTGGTGGCGTCGGTGAACAGACCGGTCGACTCGACGACGACGTCCACGCCCAGGTCGCCCCAGGGCAGCTTGGCGGGGTCGCGCTCGGCGAACGCCTTGATCGCCTTGCCGTCAACGGTGATCTCGTCCGCCGAGGCCTTCACCTCGTACGGCAGGCGGCCCAGGATGCTGTCGTACTTCAGCAGGTGGGCCAGCGTGGCGTTGTCGGTGAGGTCGTTGACGGCGACGACCTCGATGTCCTTGCCGCTGGCCGCCACAGCGCGCCAGAAGTTGCGGCCGATACGGCCGAAGCCGTTGACGCCTACGCGGATGCTCACGGATCCGATCTCCTCGTACGTCGTGCGCCGGCGTACCGGCGCCAGGGCTGTGTTAAACCTCAATGACAGACCTTATCGGACCCAAATTGGTGTAGACCACCGGGCCACGCTTTGACGGCGTGTCAGGCCGGAAGAGCCGGTGAGCGGGCCCTTCTCGCATGGCGGCGACCCCGCCGTACCCCTTCCGCCGCCCCTCGCCAGGACGCCCGATCGGGCGGTCGGAGAGCGGCACGGCGCACTGTCCCGTCGGCCGAGCCGGGACGGGGACGGAACCGGGGAGGCGTGGCTACTGCGCCAGCATGTCGACCGTGAGGTTGGCCTCGGTGTTGGCGATGCCGAGGTCCTGGGCGCGCTTGTCGGCCATGGCCAGCAGCCGCCGGATGCGCCCGGCGATGGCGTCCTTGGTCAGCGGCGGGTCGGCGATCTGGCCGAGCTCCTCCAGGGACGCCTGCTTGTGCTCCACCCGCAGCCGGCCGGCGATCACCAGGTGCTCGGGGGCCTCGTCGCCGAGGATCTCCAGCGCCCGCTGCACCCTCGCACCGGCGGCGACCGCCGCCCTGGCCGACCTGCGCAGGTTGGCGTCGTCGAAGTTGGCCAGGCGGTTGGCGGTGGCCCGCACCTCGCGGCGCATCCGCCGCTCCTCCCAGGCCAGCACGCTGTCGTGGGCGCCGAGCCGGGTCAGCAGCGCGCTGATCGCGTCGCCGTCGCGCACGACCACGCGGTCGACGCCGCGCACCTCGCGGGCCTTGGCGTGGATTTTAAGCCGCCGGGCCGAGCCGACCAGGGCCAGCGCCGCCTCCGGCCCGGGGCAGGTCACCTCCAGCGACATCGACCGGCCGGGCTCGGTCAGCGAGCCGTGCGCGAGGAACGCGCCCCGCCAGGCCGCCTCGGCGTCGCAGGTGGCCCCGGAGACGACCTGCCGGGGCAGCCCGCGCACGGGACGCCCGTGGTTGTCGATCAGGCCGGTCTGCCGGGCCAGCGCCTCGCCGTCCTTGTAGACGCGCACGACGTAGCGCGAGCCCTTGCGCAGTCCTGCGGGGGCCAGGACCAACACCTCGGCCTTGTGGCCGAAGACCTCGCCGATGTCCTTGATCAGCCTGCGGGCGGTGGCGTTGGTGTCGAGCTCGGCCTCGATCACGATGCGCCCGCCCACCAGGTGCAGCCCGCTGGCGAACCGCAGCAGCGTCGAGACCTCCGCCTTGCGGCAGCAGGGCTTGAGCACCGGAAGGCGGCTCAGCTCGTCTTTCACCACACCCGTCATGGCCATCAGCTCGTGTCCTCCCCCAGACAGACTCTGCCCGTCAGTCTCTCGCACCTGGGGAGCACGCAATCACCGCTTCTCACGGAAAATCTCATCCAGGACAGCGGCAAGACGTGGTCCGTCGTGCCGTGCGGATCCGTCAGAGGCGACCACATCGGCCAAAACGACCCGGCCGCCCATCGACCAGGCCGCCTTCTCCAGCGCCCTCGGGTCGGCGACCACTCCGACGTCCGCGACCACCGCGTCGACGACCAGCGAGGGGGCGTGCTCCCTGAGCACCTCCAGGTGCCGTTCGGGCGAGAAGCCGTCGGTCTCCCCCGCCTGCGGCGCGAGGTTGAGGATCACCAGCCGCCTGGCGCTCGTCTCGTGCAGCGCCCGGGCGAGTTCGGGCACCTTGAGGTGCGGCAGCACGCTGGTGAACCAGGAGCCCGGACCGAACACCACCCAGTCGGCCGTCTCGATCGCCTCGATCGCCTGGGGGCAGGCGGGCGGGTCGGACGGCAGCAGCGAGATCGAGCGCACCCGTCCGGGCGTCAGCGCGCAGGCGACCTGCCCGCGCACCGTCGTGATCGTCCCGTCCAGCTCGACCTCCGCCTGGATGTCGAGCGGCACGGAGGCCATGGGCAGCACCCGGCCGTGCGCGCCGAGCAGCCGCCCCACCCATTCCAGGCCCACGACGGGGTCCCCGAGCAGCTCCCAGAGCGCGACGATGAGGAGGTTGCCGACGGCGTGGCCGTGCAGGTCGCCCTCGCTTCTGAAACGGTGCTGGACGACCTCGCTCCAGGTCTTCCCCCACTCGTCGTCGCCGCACAGCGCCGCGAGCGCCATCCGCAGGTCACCGGGCGGCAGAACCCCCAGTTCGCGCCTGAGACGCCCGCTGGAGCCGCCGTCGTCGGCGACCGTCACCACGGCCGTCAGGTCGTCCGTCACGGTCCTGAGGGCCGACAGGGAGGCGTACAGGCCGTGACCGCCGCCGAGCGCGACGACCCTGGGGCCGCTCGCGGCGTTCGCGGGCTGCGGGGGAAGCATCGGTGTGCCGGGGGTGGGGGACTTCCGGGGATGATCGGGGACGGAGGGGTCCGAGGGTTCTTCCGGGGCGGGGTCCTTCATCGTCCTCCTCGCCGCGCCACGAGCACCGCTCTGCGGAGCCGTGGCGCTCATGTCGTGCTGATCGGCTCCGCCCCGGCGCCCGCCGGGGCTCGCCGTACGAGGTTCCGACCGCGGGCCCGCCGGAGGCCCGGGCGGGGGCCGTCACTCGCGGCCCGTGTCCCGGTGGCTGACCTGGACGTCCATGCCGCGCTCTCGCAGGCGGGCGCCGAGCTGCTCGGCCATCGCGACGCTGCGGTGTTTGCCGCCGGTGCAGCCCACGGCGAGGGTGGCGTAACCCTTGCCCTCGCGCGTGTATCCGGCGGCCACGACGCCGAAGACCTCCTCGTATCCGTCGAGGAACTCCTTGGCGCCGGGCTGGCTGAGCACGTAGTCGCGCACGGGCGCGTCGAGCCCGTTCATGGGCCGCAGTTCCGGCACCCAGTGGGGGTTGGGCAGGAACCGGCAGTCCACGACGAGGTCGGCGTCGACCGGCAGGCCGTACTTGTAGCCGAAGGAGACGACGTTGACCTTCAGCCCCGGCCGGTCCTCGCCGCCGAAGAACGACACGATCTTCTTGCGGAGCTCGTGGACGTTCAGCAGGGACGTGTCGATGACGAGGTCGGCGTTGGCGCGGACCTCGCGCAGGATCCCGCGCTCGCGGTCGATCCCGTCGACGAGCCGCCCGTCACCCTGGAGGGGGTGGGGACGCCGGACGTTCTCAAACCTGCGGACCAGTTCCTCGTCGCTGGCCTCCAGGAACACCACCCGGACGCCGACGCCGCGCCCGTCGAGTTCCTCGATCGCCGCGTTGAGGTCGGTGGTGAAGGCGAGGCTGCGCACGTCGACCACGGCCGCGACGCGGTCGGTCGCCATGTTCACCCGGCCCGCCTCCTCGGCGAGCGAGGACAGCAGCCCCGGCGGCAGGTTGTCGATCACGAACCAGCCGAGGTCCTCCAGAGACTTCGCGGCGGTGCTGCGCCCCGCCCCCGACATTCCGGTGATCACCACGAATGCCGGCTCAGTCGTGCTCATCGCCCGCTCACCGCCTTGCCGCCCATGTCAGCTCGCCCAACGTCAGCCCCGTCCGCCGTCCGCGCCGGGATGACCGGCCCACCCGCCGAGGACCGGGCCCGCTCCCCGCGGGAGGGACCCTCTGGTGCCGGAGCATGACACCTCTTCACCTGATCGCGCCACCGCCACGCCGGGCGACTCCGACGGCGCCCTCCCTGCTGCCCTGCCCGGGACGGGACATGCCACGGTGCTCGCGCGAACACGTCACGACCCCTGCCCCGCCGGCGACGGGCTCTCACCGCGCAGCGCCGCGACGATGGCCTCGGCGGTCGCGCGGCCGATGCCGGGGACCTCGCGGATCTCCTCCGCGCTCGCCTCCCGCAGCCGCTTCACCGAGCCGAAGTGACGCAGCAGGGCCTGACGGCGTGCCGGGCCCAGGCCCGGCACGTGGTCGAGCGCGCTCTCCTTGAGCGATTTCGACCTCTTCGTCCGATGGTAGGTGATGGCGAACCTGTGTGCTTCGTCTCGGACGCGCTGTAACAGGTAGAGGCCCTCGCTGCTGCGCGGCAGGATCACCGGCTGGTCGTCGCCGGGCAGCCAGACCTCCTCCAGCCGCTTGGCCAGCCCGCACACCGCGATGTCGTCGATCCCGAGCTCGTCCAGGGCGCGCTGGGCGGCCGCCGCCTGCGCCGGGCCGCCGTCCACCACCACGAGGTTGGGCGGGTAGGCGAACTTGCGGGGACGGCCGGTCTCCGGATCGATCGGCGTCGCCGCGCCGCGCTCCACCTCACCCTGCCCGGCCGCGTCGTACTCGGCCCCGTCGTGTCCTGCCCCGTCGTGTCCTGCCCCGTCGTGCCCTGCCGCGTCGTCCGTCTCCGCGTCCAGCTCGCCCGTCGCTGCCCGCTCCTCCAGGTAGCGCTTGAACCGCCGGCAGATGACCTCGTAGATCGAGGCGACGTCGCCTTCCCCGGTCCTGATGGAGAAGCGGCGGTATTCGCTCTTGCGGACCAGGCCGTCCTCGAAGACCACCATCGAGGCCACGACGTTCTCGCCCTGGATGTGCGACACGTCGTAGCACTCGATCCGCAGCGGCGCCTGGTCGAGGTCGAGGGCGTCGGCGATCTCCTGCAGGGCCCGGCTGCGCGTGGTCAGGTCGCTCGCGCGGCGCAGCTTGTGCTGGGCGAGCGACTCCTTGGCGTTGCGCTCCACGGTCTCCATGAGGCTCTTCTTGTCGCCGCGCTGGGGAACGCGCAGGTCGACGCGGGAACCCCGCTGCTCGCTCAGCAGCTCGATCAGCGCGGCCTCGTCCGGGGGCCGCGCCGGCACGAGGATCTCGCGGGGGATCGTGGCCTCGCCGTACATCTGGAGCAGGAACTGCTCCACCAGCTCGCCGGGGGTGGCCTCCTCGACCTTGTCGACCACCCAGCCGCGCTGCCCGCGGATCCGGCCGCCGCGTACGTAGAAGACCTGGACCGCGGCCTCAAGCGGGTCCTCGGCGAGGGCGATCACGTCGCAGTCGGTGTCGTCGCCGAGCACGACCGTCTGCTTCTCGAGGGCCCGCTGCAGCGCCTGGACGTCGTCGCGCAGCCGCGCGGCCCGCTCGTACTCCTCCACGGCCGCCGCCTCGCGCATCTCGCGCTCCAGCCGCTTGATGAAGCGGCCGGTGTTGCCGCCCATGAAGTCGCAGAAGTCCTCGGCGAGGGCGCGATGCTCCTCGGGGGTGACCCGGCCGACGCAGGGCGCGGAGCACTTGTCGATGTATCCCAGCAGGCAGGGCCGACCGATCTGCCCCGCCCGCTTGAAGACCCCCGCCGAGCACGTCCGCACGGGGAAGACGCGCAGCAGCAGGTCGACGGTCTCCCGGATCGCCCAGGCGTGCGAGTAGGGACCGAAGTAGCGGGTGCCCTTCCGCTTGGCCCCGCGCATCACCTGCACCCGGGGGAAGTCCTCCCCCATCGTCACGGCCAGGTACGGGTACGACTTGTCGTCGCGGTACTTGACGTTGAACCGGGGGTCGAACTCCTTGATCCAGGAGTATTCGAGCTGGAGTGCCTCGACCTCGGTGCCGACCACCGTCCAGTCCACGGACGCCGCGGTCGTCACCATGGTCTGCGTCCGCGGGTGCAGGCCGGCGAAGTCCGCGAAGTACGAGTTGAGCCGCTGCCGCAGGCTCTTCGCCTTGCCCACGTAGATCACCCGGCCGCCCGGGTCGCGGAAGCGATAGACGCCTGGCGACTCAGGAATCGATCCGGGCGCCGGTCGATAGGTTGCCGGATCCGCCACACCCAAAGACTACTGGCCCCCGCCGACATTCCCGCCGTTCCCGGCGGACCCGGTCACGACGAAACGCGAGGGTGGTCCTTTACGATGTAGATCAAATATGGACGCCCAGTGCGGCGAAGACCAGGTCGAGGGCCTGGCCCGGTGAACGTGCCTCGGCCCGGCCCCGGCCCGGCCCGGCCCGGCCCGGACGACGACGGGTCCCCGTGCCCACGAGAACCCACCGTCGGCAGCTCCCGTCAGGCGAGGGTGATGCTCTCGCCGCTCACCGTGATCTGCTTCTCGGCGAGCGGCTTGGTCGCCGGGCCGTTGGTCACCGAGCCGTCCTTGGCGCTGAACTTGCTGCCGTGGCACGGGCAGACGATCTCGTTGTTCGAGACGCTGGCGACCGGGCAGCCCTGGTGGGTGCAGGTCGCGCTGAACGCCTTGAACTGGCCGGCCTCCGGCTGCGTGACGACGACGTCCTGGTCCTTGAAGACCTTGCCGCCGCCCTGGGGGATGTCGGAGGTCTTCGCGAGCTCGCCGCCACCCCCTGCGCCACCCTGTGCCGCCGAAGACTGGGCCGCCGGAGACTGGCCGTCCTGGGACCCGCCCTGGCCCGTCGACGCCGTCGTGTCGTCCCCGTCGGAGGCGCCGCACGCGCTCAGCGCCACGGCCAGCCCGGCGCCTCCGGCACCGAAGATCACAGCCCGGCGTGTCGTATCCGTCATGCTCATCCTTCCCTGATGCGGCGGCCCGGGACGTCCACGGCCCCGGGTCCTTCCCCTGCGCGACGCGTCACCCTGTGTGTCCTCAGGTACGGCCATCACCCCGTGGCCGGTTCAGAGTGACGCGGTCGGAAGAAGAAGAGTAGGGAGAAATAATGAGACGAATACTCATACGCCCAAGATCTTGCGGAGGAAGGCGCCCGTGTGGCTCTCCTCGACCCGGGCGACCACCTCGGGCGTGCCGGCGGCGATGACCCTGCCGCCTCCGGACCCGCCCTCGGGCCCCATGTCGACGATCCAGTCGGCGGTCTTGATGACGTCGAGGTTGTGCTCGATCACGATGACCGTGTTACCGGCGTCCACGAGGCGGTCGAGCACGCCGAGGAGCCGGCGGATGTCCTCGAAGTGCAGGCCGGTGGTCGGCTCGTCCAGCACGTAGACCGTGCGGCCGGTCGAGCGCCGCTGCAGCTCGGAGGCGAGCTTCACCCGCTGCGCCTCGCCGCCGGACAGCGTGGTCGCGGGCTGGCCCAGCCGTACGTAACCGAGACCGACGTCGTTGAGGGTCTTCAGGTGACGGCGGATGGCGGGGATCGCCTCGAAGAACTCCAGCGCCTCCTCGATCGGCATGTCGAGGACCTCGGAGATCGTCTTGCCCTTGTAGTGGACCTCCAGCGTCTCCCGGTTGTACCGGGCGCCGTGGCAGACCTCGCAGGGGACGTAGACGTCCGGCAGGAAGTTCATCTCGATCTTGATGGTGCCGTCGCCGGAGCACGCCTCACAGCGCCCGCCCTTGACGTTGAAGCTGAACCGGCCCTGCAGGTAACCGCGGACCTTCGCCTCGGTCGTGGCCGCGAACAGCTTGCGCACGTGGTCGAAGACGCCCGTGTACGTCGCCGGGTTGGACCTCGGCGTGCGGCCGATCGGCGACTGGTCGACGTGGACGACCTTGTCCACCAGATCGGTGCCGACAACCCGGGAGTGCCGTCCCGGCACGGTCTTGGCGCCGTTCAGCTCCTTGGCCAGCGCGGCGTACAGGATGTCGTTGACCAGCGTCGACTTGCCGGACCCCGAGACGCCGGTGACCGCGGTGAAGACGCCGAGCGGGAACTCGACGTCCACCCCCTTCAGGTTGTGCTCACGGGCGCCCTTCACGACGAGCTGCCGCTTCTTGTCCCGCGGGCGCCGGATCTCCGGCGCGGTGATCGCCTTGCGGCCCGACAGGTATGCCCCGGTCAGCGACTCCTCGCTGGCGAGCAGGTCCTGCACGGTGCCGGACACGACGACCTGGCCGCCGTGCTCGCCCGCGCCGGGGCCGATGTCGACCACCCAGTCGGCGGCGGCGATCGTGTCCTCGTCGTGCTCGACCACGATCAGCGTGTTGCCCATGTCGCGCAGCCGGATCAGCGTCTCCAGCAGGCGCTGGTTGTCCCGCTGGTGCAGGCCGATGGACGGCTCGTCCAGCACGTACAGCACGCCGACCAGGCCGGAGCCGATCTGGGTGGCCAGCCGGATCCGCTGCGCCTCGCCGCCCGCCAGCGTGCCGGCGGCGCGGTCGAGCGTGAGGTAGTCGAGACCGACGTCGAGCAGGAAGCCCAGCCGGGCGTTGATCTCCTTGACCACCCGCTCGGCGATGTGCATGTCCCGCTCGGACAGCCGCAGGCCGGACAGGAACTTGGCGCAGTCGGCGATCGACATGGCCGAGACCTCGGCGATCGAGGCCTCCCCGACGGTCACGGCCAGCGAGACCGGCTTGAGGCGGCGGCCCTTGCAGGCCGGGCAGGGCACCTCGCGCATGAAGCCCTCGAACCGCTCCCGGCTGGCGTCGCTCTCCGACTCGGCGTGCCGGCGCTGGACCCAGGGGATCACGCCCTCGAACTCGGTGTAGTAGGACCGCTGCCTGCCGTACCTGTTGCTGTAGCGGATGTGGACCTGCTCGTCGTGACCGTGCAGGATCGCCTTCTGCGCCTTCTTCGGCAGCCGCTCCCACGGGGTGTCGAGGTCGAAGCCCAGCGCGTTGCCCAGCGCCTCCAGCAGCCGCACGAAGTAGTCGCTGGTGTGGCCGTTCGCCCACGGGCTGATCGCGCCGTCGCCGAGCGTGCGCTCGGGGTCGGGTACGAGGAGGTCGGGGTCGACCTCCATGCGGGTGCCGAGGCCGGTGCACTCGGGGCAGGCGCCGAAGGGCGAGTTGAACGAGAACGACCGCGGCTCCAGCTCCTCGAACGACAGGTCGTCGTAGGGGCAGTAGAGGTGCTCGGAGTAGAAGCGCTCACGGTTGGGGTCGTCGTCGGGAAGGTCGACGAAGTCGAGCGTGATCGTGCCGCCGGACAGCTGCAGCGCGGTCTCCACCGAGTCGGTGAGCCTGCGCCGCGCGCTCTCCTTGACCGACAGCCGGTCGACGATCACCTCGATGTCGTGCTTCTCGTACTTCTTGAGGGTGGGCGGCTCCTCCAGCCGCACGATCGTGCCGTCCACGCGGGCGCGGGCGTAGCCCTTGGTCTGCAGCTCGCGGAACAGCTCGGCGTACTCCCCCTTGCGGCCGCGGATGATCGGGGCGAGGACCTGGAACCGGGTGCCCTCCTCCAGTTCGAGCACGCGGTCCACGATCTGCTGCGGCGTCTGGCGGGCGATCGGGCGTGCGCACTGGGGGCAGTGCGGCTTGCCGATGCGCGCCCACAGCAGACGCAGGTAGTCGTAGACCTCGGTGATCGTGCCGACGGTCGAACGGGGGTTGCGGCTGGTGGACTTCTGGTCGATGGAGACGGCCGGGGAAAGGCCCTCGATGAAGTCCACGTCGGGCTTGTCCATCTGACCCAGGAACTGCCGGGCGTACGCGGACAGGGACTCCACGTACCGCCGCTGTCCCTCGGCGAAGATCGTGTCGAAGGCCAGGCTGGACTTGCCGGAGCCCGAGAGCCCGGTGAAGACGATCAGAGCGTCTCGCGGAAGGTCGAGCGAGACGTCCTTCAGGTTGTGTTCGCGTGCGCCACGCACGATCAGGCGGTCAGCCACGGTGGTCCCGATAGGTCGATGAGGTGAATGGAGGTGCACGGGCAGGCTATCCAGAGCCACCGACAATTTCGGGGGGCATCGTCCGGCGGCCGGAGGGGGCGGCCCCGCGTGCTTCCGTGGGACACGCTCCGTGAACCAGGGTAAGAGCTTCGTCAAACCCGCGCCCGGCATCCGCGCGAAACCCCTGCTCATACAACCTCCCGGGACGCCGTCCTCTTCCCGCGCGGTTACGGGGACGGCTGCTGGGGGCTCCAGGGTCCATGATTCTTTCCATGTCTGTTATCGACGAGATCGAGCGGGAGTTGGCCGAGGCGACCGAGCGCCTGCTGGCGACCGCCGCCCGACTCACCGACGAAGACCTCCGCGCGCCGTCCCTGCTGCCCGGGTGGACGAGGGGGCACGTGCTCACGCACGTCGCCCGCAACGCCGACAGCTACGTCAACCTGCTGGCCTGGGCGCGCACGGGGGTGCCCACCCCGCAGTACGCCTCGGCGCGGGCCCGCGAGGCCGGCATCGAAGCGGGGGCCAGCCGCCCGGCAGGTGAACAGCTCGCCGACCTGCGCGACAGCGCGGAGCGGTTCGCGGCGGCGGTCAGGGAGATGCCCGCCGAGGCGTGGACCGCATCGGTCTCGGGGATGAACCCGCCCGAGCACCCCGCCTGGTACGTCCCGATCCGCCGGCTCAGGGAGGTCGAGGTGCACCACGCCGACCTCGGGGCAGGCTACGGATGGGCCGACTGGCCCGAGACGTACGTGAGACGAGAGCTGTACGACACGATGCTCTGGCTCGGCGACGAGAGCCCGGCCGGCGAGGTCGTCGCCCGCGACGCGGGCACCGGCGAGGTCCTGAGGAGCTGGACCGGCCTCGGCGACGGCCCGGCCGTGGAGGGGACGCCGCGCGAGCTGCTCGCCTGGCTCGCGGGCAGGACCGACGGCGCGGGCCTGCGACTCGCTGCACCGCAGGGGCGCCTCCGGCACGACGCTCCCGATGCTCGTCTCCGGCACGACGCCTCCGATGCGCGCCTCCGGCACGGCGCTCCTGATGCGCACTACCCGCACGACGCGGCCGGGAGGCTGCCGTCCCCGCCGCCCTGGCCGAAGCCGTCCCCGGCGGGACTGCCCGCCGAGCCACCGTCGTCCTGGCCGCCCGCCGGGAACTAGAAAGGAACGATCATGACCTATACCGGAAACGTCGCCAAGGGCGGACCCGCCGACGTGCGCGAGGTCCCCGGGCTGACGATCTCGAAGATCGAGGTCGGCGACTTCGGCAACAACGCCTACCTGCTCCGGTGCGCCGAGACCGGCGACGGGCTGCTGATCGACGCGGCGGCCGAGCCCGACCGGCTGCTCGACCTCGTCGGCGACATGCCGATCAGTTCCATCGTCACCACCCACCGGCACCCCGACCACTGGATGGCCCTGGAGGAGGTCGCCCGGGCCACCGGCGCGCAGACCGTCGCCCACCCTCTCGACGCCCCCGAACTGCCGGTGAAGGTGACCAGGGAGGTCGAGCACGGCGACCGGGTGACGGTCGGCGTGGTGACGCTGGACGTCATCCACCTGCGCGGCCACACCCCCGGCTCGATCGCGCTGCTCTACCAGGACCGCCACCTGTTCACCGGCGACTCCCTGTTCCCCGGCGGCGTCGGCAACACGCAGAAGGACCCGGCGCGGTTCGAGCAGCTGTTCACGGACGTGGTGGAACGGATCTTCGACCGTCTGCCGGACGAGACATGGGTCTACCCCGGCCACGGCAAGGACACCACCCTCGGCGCCGAGCGGCCGCACCTGCCCGAGTGGAAGGCCCGCGGCTGGTGACGCACGCGCGGACGGCCGGCGCCCCGGTTCCGTCGGTCCTGGGCTCGTGAGCCGGGCCGCGTGATCCAGGCATGATCCGGGGCCGTGTGAGCCGGTTCGCGTGATTCGAGGGGCTCCTGCGGGGCAGCGGCTACCGCACGGACCGTCGGAGGAGCCCCCGGATGACCCCCCTCGTGACCCCCCTCGCGAGCGCGGCCGCGTGGAGCGGCCACGACACCCGCCTCATCGTGGCCGCCCTGGCCGGCATCGCGGTGATCGTGCTGCTGATCACCAAGCTGCGGACCCACCCGTTCCTCGCCCTCGCACTCGGCTCTGGCGTGCTCGGCCTGGTGGCCGGCATGGCCCCGGAAAAGCTGATCGACAGCTTCTCCGCCGGGCTCGGCTCCACCGTGGCCGGCGTCGGCGTGCTCATCGCCCTCGGGGCGATGCTGGGCAAGCTGCTGGCCGACTCGGGCGGGGCCGAGGAGATCGTGGACGGCATCCTGCGCCGCAGCGGCGACCGGGCCCTGCCGTGGGCGATGACGCTGATCGCGGTGCTCATCGGACTGCCGATGTTCTTCGAGATCGGGCTGGTCCTGCTGATCCCCGTCATCCTGCTGGTGGCCCGGCGCAGTGGCCGCCCGCTGCTGCTGATCGCGGTCCCCGCCCTGGCGGGCCTGTCCGTCCTGCACGGCCTGGTGCCGCCGCATCCCGGGCCGCTGGTCGCGATCGACACGCTCAAGGCGGACCTCGGGCTCACGCTCGGGCTGGGCCTGCTGGTGGCGATCCCGACCGTGATCGTGTCCGGCCCGCTGTTCGCCAGGTTCGCCGCCCGCTGGGTGCGGCCGGCGCCGCCCGAGCGCCTCGAACGCGAGCAAACCCCCGAACCGGAGGAACGAGAGCACCCCAGGCCGGGGTTCGGCGTCACGGTGGCCACGATCCTGCTGCCGGTCGTGCTGATGCTGGGCCGGGCCGTCGCGGAGATCGTCCTGCCGGAGGGCCACGCGGTGCGCACCGTGTTCGAGGTCCTCGGCACTCCCCTGATCGCCCTGCTCATCGGGGTGATCGTGGCGATGTTCACGCTGGGCCGCGCCGCGGGCTTCGGCCGGGCCCGGATCTCCTCGGCGATCGCCGACTCGCTGCCGCCGATCGCCGGGATCCTGCTCATCGTGGGCGCGGGCGGAGGATTCAAGCAGACCCTGGTCGACTCGGGCGTCGGGAAGGTCATCGGCGAGGCCGCGCAGGGCGCGAACGTGCCCGTGCTCGTGCTCGGCTGGCTGATCGCCGTCGGGATCCGGCTGGCGACCGGTTCCGCCACGGTCGCCACGATCTCCGCCGCCGGGATCGCCGCGCCGCTGGCGGCCGGGCTCTCCCCCGCCCACGTCGCCCTGCTCGTGCTCGCCATCGGCGCCGGATCGCTGTTCTTCTCCCACGTGAACGACGCCGGGTTCTGGCTGGTCAAGGAGTACCTCGGCATGTCCGTCGGCGAGACCGTCAAGAGCTGGTCGATCATGGAGGCGATCGTCTCGGTGGTCTCGTTCTGCTGCGTGCTCCTGCTCGGGCTGCTGCTCTGAGGACCTCCCGGCGGCGTCCGTATAGTGGTCGGCGCAAGCCGTCCTTCCCCTGGAGCCCGGGCACCTTATGGAGATCACTGGAATCGAACTGCGCCGGATCGCGATGCCGCTCGTCGCGCCGTTCCGGACGTCGTTCGGCACCGAGACCACCCGCGACGTCCTGCTGGTGCGGGTGGTGACGCCGGAGGCCGAGGGCTGGGGCGAGTGCGTGGCGATGTCCGAGCCGCTGTACTCCTCCGAGTACGTGGACGCGGCGGCCGACGTGCTGCGCCGTTTCCTGATCCCCGCCCTTCCCCGCGAGTTGGACCCCCAGGCCGTCGGTCCCGCCCTCGCGCCGTTCAAGGGCCACCGGATGGCCAAGGCGGCGCTGGAGGCCGCGGTGCTCGACGCGTCGCTCCGGATCACCGGCGAGTCCTTCGCCCGCTACCTCGGCGCCACCCGCGACCGCGTCCCCTGCGGCGTCTCCGTCGGGATCACGGGCTCGGTGGCCGAACTGCTCGACACCGTCGGGGCGTACGTCGAGGAGGGGTACGTACGGGTCAAGCTGAAGATCGGGCCGGGGTGGGACGTGACGCCGGTCCGCGCGGTCCGCGAGCGGTTCGGGGAGGACCTGCTGCTCCAGGTGGACGCGAACGCGGCCTACACGCTCGCGGACGCCCGTCATCTGGCCCGGCTGGACGACTTCGATCTCCTGCTGATCGAGCAGCCGCTGGCCGACGACGACCTCGTGCAGCACGCCCGGCTCGCCCGTTCGATCCGCACGCCGATCTGCCTGGACGAGTCCATCGAGTCGGCCGCCCACGCGGCGGCGGCGATCAGCCTCGGCGCGTGCTCGGTGATCAACATCAAGCCGGGGCGGGTGGGCGGCTACCTGGAGGCCCGGCGCATCCACGACCTGTGCCGCGCCCACGGCGTCGCGGTGTGGTGCGGCGGCATGCTGGAGACCGGGATCGGACGCGCGGCCAACGTCGCGCTGGCCGCGCTGCCCGGCTTCACGCTCCCGGGCGACACCTCCGCCTCCCGGCGCTACTTCCACACCGACGTGACGCCGCCGTTCGAGCTGGACGGCGGGCACCTCGACGTGCCGGACGGCCCGGGACTGGGCGTGGACCCCGTCCCGGACGTCCTGGACAAGGTCACCACGGCGACGGAGTGGATCCGGCTGTGACGGCCTGAACCGGTCAGGCGTCGCCGAGAGCGGGGTGCGGCCGGGGCTCGCCGGTGGTGAAGACCTTCACGATGCGGTCGGCCGCGAGAGCGGGCTCCTCCGCGCTCTCCACCACGTCGCCCCAGGACCAGCGGTAGAACCAGCCGTCCGACATCGCGACGCAGTCCACGGTCTCCGTGAACAGCGCCGCGTCCGGGTCACGGACCTTCAGCGACGGCGGGTCGGGGCGCAGGGACGCCTCCAACCCCCGGAGCTCAAGCTCCCGGGCCAGTTTGCCGAGAAAGTACGTCCGGGTGTGCTCACGAGGCATGGCGACCAGGGCTCCATTGGACTAGGCGTTTTCTCCACGTGATTGGCCGGGCCCAAGGTGGCGGGCCCCAGCCGACCGGGGCCCTGTTCGTGCGATGACGTCAGCCCGCGTTCTCCGAGCGTCGTTCCCTGCGCTGCTGCTGTTTGAACATGAGAACGCGAAGCGGAATGGCGGACACGATCGCGATCTGCATGGTGGCGCCCACCTTGATGAGCTGGTCGCCGCCCGCGAGACCGGCCGCCCAGATGGTCAGGCAGGCCACGTTGATCAGCATCCAGGCCAGCACGACGGCGGCCAGATTGCCCTTCGGCTTGGGGTATTCGATGCGGCTGACCATGAGCCAGGCCACGGCGAAGATGGCGGCGAGCGTGACGTAGTTCGGCTGGAAGAGCAGCACGATCGACACCACGGTCATCGCGCCCATCGGGATCGGCAGGCCCATGAAGTCGCCGCTGTTGGTCTTCACACAGGCGAAGCGGGCCAGCCGTACGACACCGGCGAGCAGGACGGACCCGGCCGCGCACAGCACCAGCCACAGCGGGAGCTTGCCGGAGAAGCCGGCCCAGATCATCACCATGAACGCGGGCGCGAAGCCGAAGCTGATCACGTCGGCGAGGTTGTCCAGCTCGGCGCCCATCGCGGACGCGCGGAACTTCCTGGCCACCAGACCGTCGAACAGGTCACAGGTCGCGCCGATGAGCAGCAGCACCACGGCCGTGCCGAAGAAGCGCGGGTCGGGGACGAACTTGACGCCGGCCTGCAGGTTGCTGATCGCCGACCAGGCGAGCACGCAGACGGCGAGGAAACCACTGAGGGCGTTGCCGAGCGAGAGGGAGTCGGCGGCCGACAGGCGGAAGGCCTTGCCGACGGGCCCGCGCGGCTCCTCGGCCACCTCCTCCACCGGCCAGGGGGCTTCGGCCCCGAGGTCAGACGTGGTCAAGACGTGTCACCCCCGCGACAGTCCGGGTGCCGACGGTGACCGCCGGCCTGATGCCCTCGGGCAGGTAGACGTCCACCCGGGAGCCGAAACGGATCAGCCCGACCCGCTCGCCCTGGACGACCTTCGCACCTGCGAACAGGTACGGCACGATGCGGCGCGCGACGGCGCCGGCGATCTGCACCATCTCGATGTCCCCGAGCGCGGTGTCGAAATGCCAGACGACACGCTCGTTCTTGTCGCTGTCCTTGTTGAACGCGGGCACGAAGCCGCCGGGCACATGATCGACCGCGGTGACCGTGCCGGCCGCGGGCGCCCGGTTGACGTGCACGTTCAGCGGGCTCATGAAGATCGCGACCCGGGTGCGGCCGTCCGGCCACGGGTCGATGCTCTGCACGACGCCGTCGGCGGGCGAGATGAGCCTGCCCTCGCCGGGCGTGCGCTCGGGATCGCGGAAGAACCACAGCATCCCGCCGGTGAGGGCGGCGAGCGGCGCCGCGGCCAGCGCCCAACGGGGCGACCTGCGGGTGAGAACGGCGGTGACTGCCGCCGCCGCGGCGGTCGGAGCCAGCCACGGGGACACCCCGCGTGCGAGCCTGACTCGGCCCTGGGCACTTCCCGCGAACCCGGATTCAGGGCCGCGGGGCAACGATTCGTTGGACACAGATGACCTTTGTACTCTTCTGGCGACTATGGAGCGGCATGCGAGCTAACGATCGATATTACCGATCCGGCAGTCAATGCGTGGCACAACGAGAACAAGCAAACAGGGTGAGTGCCCGTTTCGCTAGCCCTGCGGGGCTTCCGCCTGAGAAGCCTCCGTCTGAGAGTCGTCCGCCGGAGTGATGGTCCTGTCGTCGCGGCGAGCCTTGATGAGACTGGCGACGGTGGTCACGGCCATGGTCACACCGATGACCGCCAGCGACACCCAGATGGGAATCTGAGGAGCCCAGGAGACCTCGTTCTCGTGAAGTGCTTCGAGAATCAGCTTAACCCCGATGAAACCGAGGATGAACGCCAATCCGTAGCTGATGTAGACCAGCCGCTGCAGCAGACCGCCGAGCAGGAAGTAGAGCTGACGCAGTCCCATCAGGGCGAACGCGTTCGCGGAGAACACGATGAAGGCCGCCTTCGTGAGGCCGAAGATGGCCGGAATCGAATCGAGGGCGAACAGCAGATCCGTGGTGCCGATGGCGATCATCACGATCAGCATGGGCGTCACCATGCGCTTGCCGTCCACCCGCACGGTCACCCGGGAGCCGACGTAGTCGGGGGTGGTCGGGAAGACCCGCCGGGCCCAGCGCAGGAGGATGTTCTCGTTGAACTCCTCGTCCTCCTTGTTGTGGTCCCTGATCAGCGTGTACGCCGTGTAGATGAGGAAGACTCCGAACGCGTAAAGCAGCCAGCCGAAGCGGCTCAGCGCGGCGGCTCCGACGGCGATGAAGATCCCGCGCATGACGAGCGCGAGGACGATGCCGACCAGCAGGACCTTGTGCTGGTAGATCCGGGGCACCCCGAAGCGGGTCATGATGATGTAGAAGACGAACAGGTTGTCGACGCTGAGGCTGTATTCCGTCAGATAGCCCGCGAAGAACTCACCACCGGTCCCGGCACCGGCCCAAACCGTTAACCCGATGCCGAACACCACGGCCAGGCAGACATAGAAACCCACCCAGATGCCGGCCTGCCGCATCGAGAACTCGCGTGGTTCACCACGATCGACGATCCACAGGTCGATGGCCACCACGACGACGAGACCCACGATGACCAGGGCCCACAACCACAGGGGCGCATGTACCACGACTACCTCCGGCGCGCGCTGAACACACTGCCGGAGGTCTCTCCCGCCCGTAGGCGCACGACGGACCGACGGCCCCGGGTGCTTACACCGTGATGACGGGACCGCCGCGAAGGGATACTCCCCCCCAACCCGTCCAGTATATGGATCAGACTTAGCCTCTCCTAATCCTTGCCGGAACCTCGGCGCTCGTCGGCGAGAACACCCGACGGCTCACCAGGTGGAGGGTCCTGTGTCACCGGCGCGAGAGGGTGGTCGTACTGTCCCGCCATCCCGCCGCCGCTACGACGCGAGCCCGTAGGCCCGGAGCACCGCCCGCAGCGCCGCGTCCTCGTCGGGCAGCTCGCGGCCCCGGCGCACGGACGCCTGCGCCAGGCGGGCGGCCAGGGCGGGATCGCCGAGCAGGCGGCCGATCTCCCGGCTCAGCGCGCCGGGGTCCTGCGGCGGCACCAGCAGGGCCGCATCGTCCACCATCCCGGGCACGCCGCCCACCCGGGTCGCGATGATCGGCCTGCCCGCCCGTAGCGCCTCGTGGACGCTCAGCGGCTGCCCTTCCCATCTGCTGGGCACGATCACCGCCGTCGCGACCTGGAGCAGGTCGGCAGGCTCGGCCCAGCCGTACAGGACCACGGGCAGTTCCTCGGCCTCGACGCGGGCCTGAAGCTCCTCGCGCAGCGGTCCGTCGCCCGCGATCACGAAGACCGGATCCCCCTTGTACGGTCCGGCCGCCGCGTCGAGCAGCGTCTCCAGGCCCTTCTGCTGGGCCAGCCGGGCGACCGTGAGCAGGATCGGCCGATCCTGCGCGGCCTGCGGCGCGGCGCCGGACAGCCGGGCGGCGATCTCGGCCCGCACGTCCCCGGCCGAGCGAGTGGGTTCGGCGAGCGGCGGCGCGGGCACCACCGCGAGGTCCACCCCCCGGGCGCCCCTGGCCCGCATGCGCTCCGCGACGTCGGGCGAGATCGCCAGAACGCGGTCCGCACGCCGGGCGACGATCCGTTCCAGCACCCGGTAGACCGCGCCGGTCGCGCCGCCCGCCGTGACCGCGTTGTGCAGGGTGACCACGAGACGCGGCCACCCTCGCGCCCCGATGAGAGCGAGCGCGGCCAGCGCGCCGGCCCGCAGGCCGTGGGCGTGGACGACGTCTGCGCCGCGGGCGAGCCTGCGCAGGCGCAGGGCGGTCCGCAGGTCCTGCGCGGGATGCGGCCGGTCGGCGATCCCGACCTCGGCGAAACCCGCGCCGGTGCCGGTGAAACCGAAGGCGTCCTCGGTGCTGCCGGGACCCGCGACCAGCACGCGGTGCCCCCGCGTGACCAGCCCGCCGGCGAGCATCCGCACGTGCCGCGCCACGCCTCCCACACTCGATCCCAGCACGAGCACGATGCGACTCATGCCCTCTCCTCGCCTCTGGCTCGGAGCTCGGTCGTGCCGGAGGCGCGCAGTTCAGCACCTCGCCGGACGCTGTGCCTATCGATTCGCTCGCTCATACCGTCTCCTCGGCCGGCGGGTCCGCCGGGCTCGCACCTCTCCCGCGTCTCACCCCGGACAGGGCGGCGGTCAGGTCCCCCCGGTCCACGAGCGCGGCGACGAGGACCCCCACGACCACGGCCGTCAGACCGGCCAGAGCAGCCGTCAGGAGGCCGCCCCACGGGCCCTCGCCCGACAGCGGGAGCCGGGCGGCCGCCGCGCCCGCGAGGAAGCCCGCGCCCCCGCCCAGCAGGGCGGCCAGACCGGCCCGCGGAACGCCGTGGACGGCTCGCGTCCCTCGCGCCCGCACGACCGAGGCCAGCAGCAGCCCTGCTCCCACCGTCATGCCGGCCGCCTGGCCGAGTGCGAGCCCGCCCAGGCCCCAGCCGTCCGGCAGCACGAGGACGAACGCCACCTGGGCCACGGCCACGACCAGCCACCCGGCGATCTGTCCCCGGGCCGCCGCCCTGCCCTGTCCCGCGGCGTACAGCACCCGGCTGAGGTGGGCCACCAGGCCATACCCGATGAGCCCCGGCGCGAACAGCGCGATCCCCCGGGCGAACTCCGCCGCGGCGACCTCGGTGTCGGCCTGAGCGAGGAAGACGTGCGCGACCGGGATCGCCACCGCGGCGAGCGCGCCGGCCGCCAGGCCGCAGACCAGCACGACCGCGCGCGTCGTCCGCGCCGCCAGCGCCGCGAAGCCCTCGCCCTCCGCCTGCGCCCGCGCGGCGAGCGCGGGGAACGCGCTGGTCGCGATGGGCACCGCGAGCACGGCGTACGGCACCTGGTAGATCGCCCAGGCGTAGTTGTACGCCGCGAGCGCGCCCCCGCCGACCTGGTGGTTGGCCAGGGGGATGACGATCGCCGTGGCGGCCTGCTGGGCGACCAGCGCGCTCAGCCCGGCCAGGGCCAGCCGCCGCACCTGTGCGCCGACGCCCTCGGGGAAGCGGAGGGTGGGCCGCCACCGCAGGCCGAGCCTCCATGTGGGCCCGATCACGGTGACGACGAGGGCGAGCACACCGAGCGTCGTGCCGGCCGACAGCGCGATCTCCGCCGGGCGGGGCACCGTGGCGGGGTCGCTGTCGCCGCCGCTGAGCGGCCCGAAGGCCAGGTAGGCGACGATGACCACCACGCTCGACACCAGCGGGGCCAGCGCCGGCGCCGAAAAGCGGCGATGGGCCTGCAGCACGCCGTACAGCACCACGGCCATGCCGTACAACGGGATCTGCGGCGCGAAGACGAGCAACATGCGCGCGGCGACGGCGGCGACCTGGCCGGGATCGCAGTCCTTCACGTAGGAGCCGACGAGCAGCCGCGCCGCCGGCCCCGCGACCAGCGCCGTCAGCGCCGCGAGCGGCACCAGCAGCACGAGCACCCAGGTGAACAGCGCGGAGGTGATCCGGCCGACCTCCGCACGCGCCCCACCGTCCGATCTGGCGGCGGCGCCGGCGAGCACCGGGACGACCATCCCGGCGAGCGCGCCGCCCGCCACGACCTCGAAGACGATGTTCGGCACCTGGTTGGCGGTGTAGTAGGCGGTGGCCAGGCAGTTCGTGCCGACCGTGCGCGCGAACGCCAGTTGCTTGGCGAAGCCGGTCACCCGCGCCAGGACCGTGATGACCCCGATGAGGACCGCCGCCCCGGCGATCCCCGCCCCGAGCCGTCTAACCATGCCGCTTATCCATGCCGGTGCCGTACGCCTCCGCGGACGGCCCTGGTCGTCCAGATCACCCGCGCGACCCCGACGTGCCGGGGGTGGTCTGCGGCGCGCGGCGGCCGAGCATGTCCAGGCGGTTGAGCACCCGGTTGCCGGCGATGACCTTGGTGAAGCTGACCTTCTCCGAGGCGGCGGTGAGAGCGGCGACGACACCGAGGGCGGCGATCCGGCCAGGCCTGCCCAGCCGGGCCGTGGCCGCCAGGCCGAGCAGCGCGCCGAGCGCGTTCGCCCCGGCGTCGCCGAGCATCGCCCGCTCGCCCAGGTCCTCGGGCAGCAGCGCCGCCGCCGCGCCCAGCGGGACGGCGGTCAGCGCGGCGGCCTGACGGGAGCGCGGGCCGTACGGCGCGGCGATCGAGGCGGCCAGCAGCGGGACCCCGGCGAGCAGCCCCACCTTGATCGCGCGGCCGGGCCGCAGGTCGAACAGGTTGGCCAGATTGGCGCTGCCGGCGATCAGCGCGCCGTCGACGAGCGTGTCGAGGGAGCGCGCCGCCAGGCCCCCGCCTTGGGCGTGGCGCGGGGCGAGCGCCGCCGCGGCGAGCCCGGTCGCGCCGATGCCGAGGATCTTGACCGCTCCGCTGGTCACCTCACCGCGCGCGAGCGCGGCCAGGTGACCCTTGAACCCCTTCGACGAGGTCGTGCCGAACAGGTCGTCGTACCCGCCGAGGACGCCGCTGCCCGCGCCGGCGAGCACGGCGGCCGCGCGGGCGCGTACGGGGAGGCCGGGGGCGAGGGCGGAGGCGGCCACGGCGCCGGCGGCGAACGCGGGGCCCTCCAGCAGCGTGACCGGCTCACCCCGGTGGTTGACCCGGGTCCAGTACTCGTCGGCGGTCTTCTCGTCGCCGATCGGCGGGCGGCGCCGGAAAGCGGCGAAGGCGGCGCGCGCGGCCGCCGCGCCGAGCGCGGCGCCGACGGCGGCCCCGAGCACCGCGGCGGCGCGGGTGCCGGCCTGGGGACGTCTGGCCACGGCTGTTGCCCTTCTCTACGTGTTCGTCAGGCGTGATGTGCCGACCGACGGCTCAGCCCCGGCTCCCCGCCGGGGTGGGGGTCTGGCTGGGCGCGGTCACCGTGGGCTCGAACGCCGTCGCGCCGCTGCCGATGCCGTACGAGCCCGAACGGCCGGCCAGTTGCTCCCGCAGAGCGTAGACCACCACGACACGGCCCGCGGCGAAATCGATGGTGTCGACCGTCGAGACCGCCGAGGCCACGCCGCCGGTGTCGTGCAGCGCCGCGATGACGCCGCCGTTGGCGGAGGTGGTGACGGTGCCTGCCAGGACGGTGCCGAGAGCGCCGCCGTCGAGGCCGGCCGCGACCGCGACGATCGCGTTCGTCTGCTGGTCGGCGTCCTCCCCCTCGTACGGCTGGGCGGGCGCGAGCACGATGGCCATCGTGGCCCGCTGCTCGGGGTCGCCGTTCAGGGTCAGGAAGTCGCCCGCCTGAAACGCCTCCAGCACGCCGGTGGCCGCGGGGTTGGCCCGGCCCGCCTGCGCGCGGTCGTTGGTCACGATCGCGCCGGCGAGCATCGCGGCGGCCTTGTCGTACGGCGTGGCCCCGTCGGGGAAGGCGGTGCCGGCCGGGGCGAGGTTGGTGGCCAGCCCGTCCACCACGCTCGCCTGCTCGGCCTCGACGAACTTCTCCGTCAGGCTGACCCTGCCGGTGTAGGCGGCGCCCGCGCTCGTGATGAGCTTCTCGATCGGGTCGCGCAGGGCGGCCGACGCACCGGGAGCCTCGACGAGCACGACGCGCTCCCCCGCGAGCTGGCCGCGCACGAGGTCGGGCAGGTGGGTGGTGACCAGCGAGTCGCCGCCCTCCTCGCGCGTCTGCAGCTCCGAGATCTGCCTCAGGTACTTCTCGTTGGCCTGCCGCAGTGACGCGGTCATCTCCTCGGCCGACTTGAAGAACGTGGGTTCGAGCACGGTGCTGCCCAGCACGATGCCGACCGTGAGCGCGAGGAAGATCGCCACGATCGAGACGAGGTGATAACGGAAATCGATCACGAGAAAAGTCCGACCAGCCAGAAGATGAAGCCGTTCCAGGCCACGCGCAGGCCGTTCAGCCACACCTGGCCGATCGGCGATACCGAAAGCACCACACCGATCGTGACCAGCGTGGTGGCCACGAGCAGCAACAGGGAGGGCGTGGAGATCCGGCTGCGGTAGAGCCTGCTCACGCCCTTGGCGTCCACGAGCTTGCTGCCCACCCGCAGGCGGGTGAGGAACGTGCTCGCCGCGCCCGACCTGCCCTTGTCCAGGAACTCGTCGAGCGTCCAGTGGGTGCCGACCGCGACGATCAATGTGGCGCCCTTGTCGTCTGCCAGGAGCATCGCGATGTCCTCGCTCGTCCCGGTCGCGGGGAACACGACCGCCTCCTGGCCCAGCTTGTGCACCCGCTCAAGCCCCGGCGCCCGCCCGTCGCGGTAGGCGTGGACGACCAGTTCCGCGCCGCAGCACACCGCCTTCTCCGAGACGGAGTCGAAGTCGCCCACGATGATGTCGGGCACGTACCCGGCATCGAGCAGCGCGTCCGCCCCGCCGTCCACGCCGATGAGCACCGGGCGGTACTCCCGGATGTACGGCCGCAGCGTGGCGATGTCCTCCTTGTAGTGGTAACCCCGCACCACGATGAGGGCGTGGCGGGCCTCCAGGGAGGTGCGGATGTCGGGCACGCCGACCCCGTCGATCAGGAGGTCGCGCTCACGCCGGACGTACTCCATCGTGTTCGCGGCGAAGGCCTCGATCTGGACGGCGAGGCCCGCGCGGGCCTCGGTCATGGCCGCCTCGACGCTCTCGGCGGTCTGCGGCTGCCCCTTGCCGACCAGTTCCTCGTCGAGGTAGACCATGCCCTCGTGGACGCGGATCACGTCGCCGTCGGCGATCCGCTCGAACAGTTCCGGCGACGCGTTGTCGATCAGAGGGATGCCCGCGTCGATCAGGATCTGCGGCCCGAGGTTGGGGTAACGGCCGCTGATGCTCGCGGCGACGTTGACCACGGCCGCCACGCCGCACGCGACGAGAGCCTCCCCGCTGACCCGGTCGATGTCGACGTGATCGATAATCGCGATTTCCCCGGCCTTGAGGCGCTTGGTCAGCCTCTTCGTCCGCCTGTCGATTCTCGCCACTGCCGTCACCCCGGGAAGGCCGTCGGCCTTCCTGCGGCGGAGGCCCGGAACATTCAAGCTCGGGACCTTCATCATGACCATCCTGCCAGAGGCGGCGACCGCCATGCTTCCACACCCCACGGCTCGTCTGAATTGTCACTGCAAGTCAGGGATGTTGCCGAGGTGCGCCGACCGGGGGCGGCCGAGTCAACGCACACCTTCCGCGACGCCGTCCGCCCCCCGTTCCTCCGCCCCCTCGTTGCCGGGGCTTGACTGCTTCCCGGCGCGCCCTGTTCCAAACGTCACCCCCGCGCGCCCCGCCGAGTGTACGCGCGTCGGCGGGCCCGCACGGCCTTCAGCCGGTCGGCGGACCGACGCCTCAGCCGGTGGCCGACGCCTTAGCCGATAGCCGGAGCCTCAGGCGGTGGCCGGAGCCTTCAGCCGGCGGCGCGGCGGCCCGGGCGCTTGGCCGCGCCCGAGGACGCCTTCTCCCAGGCGGCCTTGTCGGCGGCGGCGATGGACAGCAGTTCGGCGGCGTGCGCCCGGCCGAGCTCGGAGTCCTCCAGGCCGGCGAGCATCCGCGACAGCTCCCGCTCCCGGCCCTCCTGGTCGAGCGTCACGACGCCGCTGCGGACCACCCTGCCGTCGCTCGCCTTCTCGACCACGAGGTGCTGGTCGGCGAAGGCCGCCACCTGTGGCAGGTGGGTGACCACGATGACCTGCGCCGTCCTGGCGAGCTTGGCCAGCCGCCTGCCGATCTCCACGGCCGCCTTGCCGCCCACACCCGCGTCGACCTCGTCGAACACGAACGTCGGAACGGGGTCGGCACCGGCGAAGACCACCTCGATGGCGAGCATCACCCGGCTCAGCTCGCCGCCGGAGGCGCCCTTGGTCAGCGGCAGCGGCGGCGCGCCGGGATGGGATGCCAGCCGGAGCTCGACCTCGTCCACGCCGTGCGGGCCGAAGCCGTCGGTGGCGGTGATCGCCACGCTCACCCGGGCGTGCGGCATGGCGAGCGCGGTCAGCTCCTCGGTCACCGCCTGGCCGAACCGCTCGGCCGCGGCGGTGCGGATGGCCGTCAGCTCGGCGGCCAGCTCACCCAGCCGCTCGGTGAGCTCTCTGTGCTCCCGCGTCAGCTCATCGATGCGCTCGTCGTCGCCTTCGAGCTCCGTCAGCCTCTCGGCGGCCCGCTGCGCCCACGCGAGCACGGCCGTGACGTCCTCGCCGTACTTGCGCATGAGCCCGTTCAGCGCCGCTCTGCGCTCCTGCACCGCGGCGAGCCGCGCCGGGTCGGCCTCGACCGACTCGGCGTACGCGGCCAGCTCGGTCGCCACGTCGGAGACCAGATAGCCGGCTTCGGCCAGGCGGTCGGCGAGCCCGGCGAGCGCGGGATCGAAGTCGCGTACGGACTCCACGGCCGTCTTCGCGTGACCGAGCAGCGACACGGCGTCCTGCACGTCCTGCGCGCCCGACATCGGATCCCCGAGCAGCGCGGCGTGCGCGGTCGTGGCGGCGGTGCGCAACGCGTCGGCATGGGAGAGCCGCTCGGCCTCCTCCTTCAGCTCGGCGTCCTCCCCCGGCCTGGGCTCGACCTTCTCGATCTCCTCGAGGCCGAACCGCAGCACGTCGGCCTCCTGCGCCCGTTCCCTGGCCTTGACGGTCAGCTCGTGGAGCAGCTCCCCCACCTGCTTGTGCCGCTTGTAGGCCTGCTCGTAGGCCCGCAGGGGTTTGACCAGCTCGTCGCCGGCGTAACGGTCGAGCGCCGCGCGCTGCCTGCCGGGCTGCAGCAGCCGCTGCTGGTCCATCTGCCCGTGCACGGCCACGAGGTCGTCGGCGATGTACGTCAACGTGCCCACCGGCACGGCACGACCGCCCAGCCACGCGCGGGAGCGGCCCTCCGCGGAGACCGAGCGGGAGATGATGAGCTGCCCGTCCTCGACCTCGCCGCCGACGTCGGCGACCTGCTGGGCCACGCGGCCCCCGGGCTCGATCACGAGCGTGCCCTCGATCAGCGCCTTGTCGGCGCCCGGCCGGACCCTGGCCGGGTCGGCCCGCCCCCCGAACAGCAGTCCGAGACCGGTGACGACCATCGTCTTGCCGGCCCCCGTCTCACCCGTGACGACGGTGAATCCCGGCGACAGCTCCAGTACGGCCTCGTCGATCACGCCGAGCCCCTGGATGCGGACCTCCTCGACCCGTGGCCGCACTGGTCCCTCCCGTTTTGCCGACCGAACTCGCCAGAGATCCTACGCGTAACTCGTCAAGATTTTCGAGGACAGCGTGTCCGGTCCGCGACCCGAACGAGAATCTGTGGACGCGAAAGCCCTGCTCATCGGGCATATCATCACCAACCGCCACAACCTGCTGTGGACCGCGGCGCCTCTCGCGGTCAGCCGGAGCGTACGCGGCCCCGCCAGCCCTGCACCGGCAGTCCGAACTTCGCGACCAGACGGTCGGTGAAGGGCGCCCCGGTGGTCTCCACCCCGAGCAGGCGGGCCAGCCGTACGGGCACCTCGCCCCTGCGGACCTCCACGCGGGCGCCGGGCGGGATGTCGAAGCGGCGGCGGCCGTCGCACCACAGCACACCGGCGCTGGTGTTGGGGAGGATCTCCAGCGCGAGCGTGGACTTCGGCGACACCACCATCGGCCGGGCGAACAGGGCGTGGGCGCTGTTGGGCACCAGGAGCAGCGCCTCCACCTCGGGCCAGACGACGGGACCGCCGGCGGAGAATGCGTACGCCGTCGATCCGGTGGGGGTCGCGCAGATCACGCCGTCGCACCCCCAGCGCGACAACGGGCGGCCGTCGATCTCCGCGACGACCTCCAGCATGCGGTCCTTCTTCTCGACCGACGCCTCGTTGAGCGCCCAGGTCCGCGCGAGCACCGAGCCGTTGAGGCGCACGACGGCCTCGATCGTCATGCGCTCCTCGACCTCGTAGCGGCCCTCGGCCACCAGGTCCACCACGGACGCCAGATCCTCCACCTCCGCCTCGGCGAGGAAGCCCACATGCCCCAGGTTCACGCCGAGCAGCGGCACCGCGGCCGGGCGGGCCAGTTCGGCGGCGCGCAGCAGCGTGCCGTCACCGCCCAGGACGATGATCAGCTCGGCCTCCTCCAGGGCAGCCCCGTTCTCCGGGACCACCTCGGCGTGGGCGCAGCCGAGCTCCTCGGCCTCCTCGTCGAGCACCCGGACGTTGATGCCCGCCTCGATCAGCCGTTCCATGACCAGGCGGGCGCTTCGCACGGCCGCCTCCCGGCCCGTGTGCGCCGTGACCAGGACGGTCCTCTTGGCGTCCGCCCGGTCGTCCGCCGCGCCGCCCGTGCTCATCGCGCTCATCGTCTCCACGCCTCGCCGCCCGCGCTCACCGGGGTCCCTCCGCGACCGCCGTGTCGATGGCCGCGTCCACGTCGGGCACGGGGTCGTGTCCCGGCCCCTTCCCGAGCCACAAAACGTATTCCACGTTCCCCGACGGTCCCGGCAACGGGCTCGCCGTCACGCCCTTCACCGTCAGGCCCATCGAGTCCGCCGCCACCGCGACGTCCCGCACGGCCTGCGCCCGCAGGTCCGGGTCGCGTACGACGCCTCCCGAGCCCACGCGCTCCTTGCCGACCTCGAACTGCGGCTTGACCAGCATCGCGAACTCCGCCGCCTCGGCCGCGCAGCGCACCAGGGCCGGGAGGACGAGCCGGAGGGAGATGAAGGACAGATCCCCGACGATCAGCGTCGGCGGCTCGCCCACCATGTCCGGGGTCAGGTCGCGGACGTTGACCCGCTCCATCACCGTGACCCGCTCGTCCGTGCGCAGCGACCAGGCGAGCTGGCCGTAGCCCACGTCGACCGCGAGCACGTGGGCGGCGCCGTGCCTGAGCAGCACGTCGGTGAAGCCGCCGGTCGAGGCTCCCGCGTCGAGGCACCGGCGCCCCTCGACGTGGAGCCCTTCGAACGCGCGCAGCGCGCCGAGCAGCTTGTGCGCGCCCCTGGACACGTAGTCGGGGCCCTCCGCCGTCTCGGCGACCACGATAGGGGCGGCGGTGTCCACCTGCGTGGCCGCCTTGCCCGCCACCCGGCCTCCGACGCTGACCCGGCCCGCCTCGATGAGCTGGGCCGCCTGCTCTCTGGACCGGGCGAGGCCGCGGCGTACGAGCTCGCTGTCGAGCCGGACGCGCTTCACCGGGCCCGCCCCGCCGCGCCGTCCCGTGCCGCCAGGACCGGCGTCCGCGTCCCTCTCGTGGCGTCCGCGGCCGCTCCCACGGCGCTCACCGGTCACTCTCCCGGCCGCCGTGGGCTTCGGGCTGCCGCCCGTCGGCATCCTCCACGGACGCGAGCACCGCTTCGAGGCCGGCGAGGACCTGTTCGAAGACGCCCACGTGCTCGGACACCGGCGCGTGAGCCAGCCGTCCGAGAGGCGACAACGCGGCCTGCACGCCGTCGGCGCCCGAGGCGAGGTGTTCCCCGGCCGCGATCCCGCTGTCCGTCATGGTCCCTTCCTGCTCCCGATCAGCTGCCCCGTCATACTTCCCTGCCACGCTTCCCCGCGCGCGGCCTCACGCCCGCGCCAGAGCTTCGGCCCGGCTCTCTCCGGACCGGCCCCGGAGGTCGCCGGACGGCGCACACGATCATGCCGCGTGGTCCCACCCGTACGAGCCCCTGCGGCGCTGGTCGCCTCGACGCTATCGGACCCCACCGACGATCGTGCGCCATCCGGCCGTTCCGCAGAGGACCGCGGGCCTTCCGCCGCGTGATCTCTCCTCAGGGACCTGAGGGAGGCCGTGCTCACCTCGCCGTCCCTTTGATTGCGAAATCTACGGCTCTCGGACCGCCGGCCTCGTGCCGTTGCCTTTCCATGACCCGCCGCGGATTTCGCGCAGGCCGCCCGTGGAAAGCTACTGTCGGTAGGTAGAGGGGAATCACATCGTCGACCTGTGATCCGTGCGCGGTTCACAAGGAGACATGGTCCGCGAAGAGACACGGTCCGTGAGGAGAAAGGCAGGCGCATGGCGACCGTCGAGGAATGCCGGGCGGCGCTGGACAGACTCGTCGAGCATTTTGACGAGATAAGCGAGGAGGACCGTGCCAAGCACGTGGTCGAACGCCGACTGGCCTGCCGGATCTCCGACCTCGGCGTGACCTTCTACGGTCGCATCCACCGGGGCGGGCTCGACCCCTTCAAGGAGGTGCCCCCGGAGGACGGCCGGCCCGCCGAGGTCAAGCTGACGCTCAAGAGCGAGGACCTGGTCTCGATGGTCAACGGCGAGCTCGACATGGGCCGCGCGCTGCTGGGCGGCCGGGTCAAGATCGACGCGAGCCTCGGCGATTTGCTGCGGCTGCGCAAGCTGCTCTGACGCAAGCCCCTCTGACCGCCTCCGCGCCGACCACGCCGAGCAGAGCGCGGGTCCTGACCGCGAAACGCGGCGTGTCCGAGCGGACGGGGGTCGCGGGGCGGCGGCCGTCGCGGCGCGCCGTGTCCGGCGCGTGTGCGCGAGGCGACGCCGCCACCGCGTCGGTCAGCGTCCGAGCCCTGCCAGGGCGGCCTTCACCGCGTCCTCGTCCGCCGGGCCGTCCCCCGCCGCCTCCCAGGTGGCGGCGCACCCCGCGCGCAGTCCCTCGACGGGGTCGCCCTCCCCGGTGAGCGCGAGCTTCCCGTCCTGCCACACGGCCGTCCACCCGCCGCAGGTCCAGCCGCCCGAGCCACGCCGTACGGGGACCACGGGGGCGTGCAGGCCGGACAGGTCGGCGGCGATGTGGGTGGGACGGTGATGGGGCGCGGCGGTGAGCACGTCGAGAGGACCGGCGACGCCGGTCAGCACGAGCAGGCTGTCGACACCGGCCCGGGTCGCGCCCTCGATGTCGGTGTCGAGCCGGTCGCCGACGATCAGCGGCCTCTCGGCGCGAGTGCGGATCATCGACTCGCGGTGCAACGGCGGCTCCGGCTTGCCCGCGACCACGGGTTCGACGCCGGTCGCGGTGGCGATCACACGGCTCATCGACCCGTTCCCCGGCTGCTCGCCCCGGCCCGTCGGCATGGTCGTGTCACCGTTGGCCGCGACGAACCACGCGCCCTGACGTACGGCGAGCGCCCCTTCGCAGAGCAGGCCGTAGGACAGATTGTCGGCGATGCCCTGCACCACGGCGGCGGGCGCGTCCAGGGCGGTGGTCACGGGGCGCAGGCCGTGCTCGCGCAGGGCCATCCGCAGTCCCATGCCGCCCACCACCAGGACGGCCGAGCCCGCCGGCACGTGCTCGGCGATCAGCCGGGCCGCCGCCTGCGCGGACGTCACCACGTCCTCCGGGGCGGCCGGAATGCCCAGATGGCTGAGGTGCTGGGCGATCGCCCCCGGCGTGCGGGACGCGTTGTTCGTCACGAACGCGAGCCGCACGCCCAGGTCCCGGGCCTTCACCAGCGCCTCCGGCGCGCAGGGGACCGCGTGTTTGCCGAGGTAGACGACGCCGTCGAGGTCGAGAAGCAGCGTGTCGTAGGCGTCCACGAGCACGCCGGTGGTTTCTGGCATGTCGGAAGTATGGCCTACGGTCACGCCCGCCTCGCCCGCAGCGTGGCCCTGACCTGCTTCAGTGCGGACACGTAGTGCCGCAGGTCCGGGCGCATCGCGACCGCCACCGCGAGGGGCTCCTGCGCTCCCTCGATGTCTCCGCTGCGCCACAGCGACAAGCCGAGCCCGAAGTAGGCGTAGTCCTCGGCGGGGTTGGCGTCGACGATCCAGCGGAAACTGCCCGCGGCCTCGTCGTAGCGCTTCGAGTTGAACTGGGCCCGGGCGAGAGCCTCGCGGATGCTGCGCGAGTCGGGCTCGGCCCGTGCGGCGTGCTCCAGGATCGCCGCCGCCGCGGCCGGACTGCCCTCTTCGAGCAGTTTCATGCCGCGCTTGAACCACTCATAGACGCCGCCGGAAGGCACACCGCCCGGATCATTGGAAGAAGCAGAGGCCTCGTTTCGTCCTTCGATCATGGGGTAAGCCCTCCTGCACTCCGATTTCACAAGCAACCGGGCACCGCAGCGTCGGGGAGTCCGGGCACTTATGGCAACATGCCCGGTATGGAGAGTTCTGAACGGGCGGGACTGGTGCTACGTCCGTTCCACGGCGTCCGTTACGCGGTGGACGATCTGGCCGCTGTCACCTCCCCGCCGTACGATCTCGTCTCCCCTGACGAACTGCGGGAACTGCTCAGTCGTCATCCGAACAACGCAGTGCGCCTGATCCTTCCCGGGATCAGCCACTACGGTGAGGCGAGCGCCACGTTGAGCGAGTGGCTCGCCGGCGGTGTGCTGACGGTCGACTCCCTGCCTGGCCTGTACGTGTACGAGCAGAGCGGGGTCGGTTTCCTGCAGCGGGGCCTGATCGGAGGCGTCGGGGTCGGGTCGACCTCGATCCTTCCGCACGAGAACGTCCTGCCGGAGCCCGTCGCCGACCGGCTCGCCCTGATGCGGGCCACGCAGGCCAACTTCGAGCCGATCTTCCTGTTGTACGAAGGCGGCGGCACCGCCTCCCGGCTCGTCGACGATGTGGCGACTCAGCGTTTCCCCCTCATGGACGTCCGGACCCGTGAGGGCGTGCACCACCGGCTCTGGGCGGTGACCGACCCCCACGAGATCGAAGCGGTCGCGGAGGACCTGCGTGATCGTCAGGCGCTGATCGCCGATGGTCACCACCGTTACGCCACCTATGAGGCGCTGCAGAAGGACCACATCGGGCCCGGCCCCTGGGACTACGGCCTGGCGTACCTGGTCGACTCCACGGTCTACCCGCCCGACCTCAGGGCCATCCACCGCGTCATCCCGGGGCTGCCCCTGGAGGAGGCCGCCGCCCGCTCCAAGGGCGCCTGGCAGGTCCACGAGTTCCCCCTGGTCGAGGACGCCCTCGCGGGGCTCGCCACAGCGACCGGTCCCGCCTTCGTGCTCGCCGGCGAGGGACCCGCCCATCTGCTGACGGATCCGGACCCGATGCAGGTCGAGCACGCCATGCCGTCCGGGCAGTCCTCACGGTGGCGGATGCTCGACACCTCGATCCTCACGACGTTCCTCCTGCCCAAGGTGTGGGGGATCACCGACAGCGAGCAGTCGGTGATGGTCGTGCACCACGACCCGCTCGCCGCCGTGGAGAGGGCGTGCCGGCTCGGCGGGACGGCGGTGCTGCTGAATCCGCTGTCCACGGAGGACGTCCTCACGGTCGCGGCGCAGGGCGAGCGGGTGCCGCGCAAGTCGACCTCGTTCGGCCCCAAGCCCCGTACGGGCCTGGTCATGCGGACCTTCGGCACTGACTGATCACCTCGTCGGCGGGCTCCGCCGAGACGGCGTCGTTCTGGTGCTCGCAGAACGACGGCTGCTCGCAGAACGACGGCGCCGGAGAGCCGACGGCCCGACCGCCAGAAGTGCCCGCCGGAAGGCCGGCGGGCTTCACCTCACGGCCAAGGGCGCCGGAGGACGCCTCGCCGCCAGGGAACGCCTCACCGCAGGAGGACGCGTCGTCGGTCGAACGTGCGTCGGCGATCTCAGTCGCATCACCGACGGCCTGACCGGCGTCAGAGGCGACGTCGTCATCGGCGTGGGGCTTTTTCCTGCGCGGCCTGCCGCGGGGCACGGCCGGTTCGACGCGGCGTGCCGTACGGACCTCGATCTCGTAGCGACTGCCGCCGCGCCACCAGCGGCGGCGCAGCGCGCCTTCCACCTCGACCAGATCATCGAGTTGCCAGCCGGCCAGCATGCCGCGCACGCCGTCGTCGAGCGTCGCGCACTCGATCGCGTCCGACCGCTGATGACCCGAGCGGCCTCCCGGCCTGCGGACCGCGAGACGCCACTGCGTCAGCAAGGCTCCGCTCGGCAGTTCCCGGTGTGCCGGCTCCATGGACAGCCGCCCGGCCAGCACCACCTCGTTGCGGTGCATGTGATCTCCTCTCTGCCGTGGAGATCACTATGCGTGACCAGGTTGGGCCGGCGCGGCCCTGAATGCCATTCTGTGAATACCGGTTCTAGTTTCAGGAGTGGGCTGTGGACAACGTGACTCCACTCGGCGGCGACGTCTACGAGATCGACACGCGAATGGCGGGCTATTCCGGCATCACCGCGGGCTATCTGATCCTCGGCGACCGCCCCTGCCTCGTCGAGACGGGCACCTCGACCTCGGCTCCCGTGGTCAGGGATGCCCTGTCCTCCCTCGGGGTGGGACCGGACGATCTCGCGACCGTCGTGGTCACCCACATCCACCTGGATCACGCCGGCGGCGTGGGGGACATCGCGAACTACTATCCGTCCGCGGAGATCGTCGTCCACGAGAAGGGCGCCCGCCATCTCGCCGATCCCTCCCGGCTCATGGCGAGCGCCAAGATGGTCTGGGGCGACAAGCTCGACGTACTGTTCGGCACTCTGGCGCCCACCGACGCGGCCCGTATCAGGGCACTGGGCGACACCGGGACGATCGACCTGGGCAACGGCCGCACCCTGGCGAGCCACTACTCTCCCGGCCACGCCAAACACCACGTGGGCCTGCTGGACTCGCTCACCGGTGACCTGTACGTGGGCGACGCCGCCGGCGTGTATCTGCCCGAGACCGGAGACCTGCGGCCCGCCACTCCGCCGCCGGACTTCGACCTCGACGTCGCCCTCGGCTCGATCGCGCTGTTCACGGCACTGAAGCCGCAGCGGCTGCTGTTCAGCCACTACGGACCGGTGGGGGACGTGCCCTCGACCCTCGAACGGTCGGCCGAGGAGCTCCGCATCTGGGTAGACCTCACCAGACGGGCCAGGGCCGAGGGACTCGACCTCGATCACGCCGTCGCCATGGTGCGCGATCGGACGCGGGAGCGGTACGCCGCGCTGCGCGCCGACGAGGCCACCGCCGAGCAGTTCGAGCTGCTGAGCGGCGCACCCTCGAACGTCGCGGGGATCATGCACTGGCTGGACCGCACCCCGCGCTGACTCCGGACCCCTGAACCACACGTGGAGGTGCGATCTCAGGGGGCGCGGCCTTCTCCCCGGGCAAAAGCAAACGGGCGCCGCCGAGGCGGCGCCCGTACGCAACATCAGGGCTGGCGCTTCACCTGATCCTCGGCGCCCTCGGGGTCGTCGAGCACGTCGCCGAAGTCCGGCTCGATGAACGCGGGGCCGAAGGACGGCGCGCTCTCCTTGTCGGAGGGCCGCCCGGCCACCTCATCGGCGTCGCGCGTCTCCTCTCCGGCCGGTGCCGGCGTCGCCTCCGGTGCCGTGGGTACGCCCGGTGCGGACACCTCGCCGGCCGAGGACGCCGCGGCCACATCGTCGCCCGCGGAGTCGCCGTCCGCCGGATCCGCGGCCGGATCGTCCTCGTCGGAGAGGTCGTCGTCCCCGGGGCTGCCGGGGAGGTCCGCCTCGGCCTCCTCGTCCTTGGCCGCCTCCCGGTTGCCCTCGTCGCCGATCTCCTCTTCGTCGTCGGCGAGGTCGTCCAGGAGGTCACCGGACTCGTCGTAGTCCTCCTCCAGGTCCTCGATGAGTCCGCCGGTCAGCTCGGCGTAGCGTTCGGCCGCATCGGTCTCGCCGTCCTCGTCGAACGCCATGGCACGGGCGAACCAGTCGGTCGCCGCCTCCTCGTGGCCCGCGTCGGCCAGAGCGTCCGCGTACGCGAAGGCGAGGCGTGCCGACCACGGCTTCGGCTGAGGGTCGCGCAGCTCCGGAACACGCTGCAGCGTGATCACGGCCGCGTCGTGCTGGCCGAGGTCGCGACGGGCCCCGGACTCCACGATGGCCAATTCGATCTTGCCCGCGCGGTCCAGCCGTTCGGCCTCACGCGACCGGACCAGGTCGAGCGCCCGCTCGGGCCGCCCGAGCCCCCGCTCGCAGTCCGCCATGATCGGCAGATACTCGTCCGAGCCGGTGATCCGTCGCGCCGCGCGAAGGTCGCCCAGCGCCTCGGCGTACTGGCCCGCGTGGTAGGCGGCGATTCCGGTCGCCTCGCGGACCACGCCGATCCTGCCCGCGAAGCGGCGGGCCACCTTGGCGTGCTCGTAGGCCTTCTCCGGCTCCTCCGCACTCAACGCACGGGCGGCCGCCACGAGATGACCGGCCACGAGGTCCGCCAGGTCGTTCGGCAACGAGCGAAGCTCCGCACGCGCCTCCCGGTCCAGCTCGTCCGGCGTGATGTCCGGGTCCAGCGGAGGAATCTCCTCCCGCGTCCTCGGCCTGCTCGGCTCGTCCGGCCTGCCGTAGCGGGACCGGCTGCCGCCCCGCTCGTCGCGGCTGAAGGGACGCGCCGCGCCGCGGTCTCCGCTGAACGGCCTGGACCCCTCACGGTCCCTGCCGAACGGCCGGGCATCGCGATCGCCGCCGAACTGGCGCGGTGGCCGGTCGCCGGAGCCCGGCTCACGCCCACGGAACGTCCGAGCCCCCTCCTCGCGGTCGCGGCCCGGACGTCGGTCGTCGCGATCACGGAAGGACCCTCCGGGCCTGTCTCCCGATGTACGGCGCGGCCTGTCGCGGAACGAGTCCCGGTCGCGGTAGCGGTCGCCCCCCGTGTCCTGCCGGTCCCCGTAGGGGCGCCTGGGCCTGTCCTCGCCACCCCTGCCGTCGCGGTCGCCGAACGAACGCCGCGGCCGCTCCTCGCCCCTGAAGGCTCGATCGGTGCCCCGGTCGCCACCTCGATCGCCGTACGGACGCCGGGGACGGTCCGGGCGCTCGTTTCCGCTTCCGCCCCTGTCGTCGCGGCCGTAACCGCGCTCCTGGTCCGTACGTCGCGGCGGGCGGCTGCCGAACCCGTCACGATCGCCGCGCTCATACCGAGGCGTGAAAGAGCGGCCTTCCCTGCTCTCCCGGCCCTCACGGCCGTCACGGCCCTCACGGCCGTCACGGCCCTCACGGCCGTCACGCTCGCGGAAGCCGTAGCGCCCGCCGAAACCACCACCCTGGCGCTGCGGGCGGTCTCCGTACCCGCCGCCTTCCCGCCGATCCGTGCGGCGCTCCCCGTACGGCCGGCTCCCGCGGTCGTCCGAGCGGGACGGGCGTCCGCCCCGTTCGTCGCGATCCCGGGAGCCCTGGCCGCCTCGGAAGTCGTCGCGGTCCCCGTACGAGCGGCGCGGCCGGTCGGTACGGAAGGCGTCCCGGTCCTGATAGACGCGCTCCTTGCGTCCTTCAGAGCCTCCGGCTTCCCTGCGTCCCTCGAAGCCGCCGCCGGCCCCACGCGGCCGGTCACCACCGCGCTCGAAGCTCCGCCCCCCGTCGCGCTCGAAGCTCCGCCCCCCGTCGCGGTCGCGGTATCCGCCGCGATCGTCGGTACGGCCACCCGCGCGATCTCCGCTGCCGAAGGGACGGCGACCGCGGTCATCCCGGTCACGGTAGCCACCGCGCCTGTCGCGATCCCCGTAGGAGCCGGTCGTCCTGTCGTCACGATCACGCGAACCGAACCGTCCCCCGGACGGTCCGCCCTGGTCGCCGTAGCCGCGCCTGTCGGACTGGAACGGGCGCTCGCCGCGGTCGCCGCGGTCGTTCCGGGAGCCTTCTCGCCGCTCTCCATAGCGGCCGCCGAAGCCGCCGCTTCCTCCGTTACCGCGGAATCCTCCGGCGCGCTCAGGCCGGTTTCTGCTCTCTTCGCGGTTGTCTCCGCCACGGCCCGCGCCGTCGCGCCCGTCTTCTCTGTTCACTTCTGTCCTCTGTTGCTTGCTCACCGCGTCCGGTTCGCCGGCCGCAGGGCTCTGTCTTCCCGCTGTCCTGACTATTGGGGATCCGCCCCATGCCCGATGAGTTCCAGGGAAGACATGTTGTTTTCGCCGCAGGTCCGCTGAGATCGCGTCCGCCGCAGCCTTCGCTTCTCGTCCGATGCGACGAAGGCCACCTGTGGTGGGTGGCCCGGCTCTGCCAGCCTAGCGCGCCGTCACCACCGCCCGGGCCTCGGCAGGAGCTTTCGTTCCCGCCGGCGCGGACTTCGGCGTGGCGAAGACATGGCCTCATAAATGCAAAAGGGCCATCCCAAACGGGATGGCCCTCCCACATAAAAGATTGTCCGGCGGTGTCCTACTCTCCCACACCGTCCCCGGTGCAGTACCATCGGCGCTGACAGGCTTAACTTCCGGGTTCGGAATGTAACCGGGTGTTTCCCTGCCGCTATGACCGCCGTAACCCCATGAAACACACAACCACCAAGCAATGGTTGCTGTCTCTGAGATCACATAGTGGACGCGAGCATATTATGGTCAAGTCCTCGGCCTATTAGTACCGGTCAGCTCCACGCATTACTACGCTTCCACTTCCGGCCTATCAACCCCATCATCTCTAGGGGGCCTTACCCACTCTCGTGGTGGGAGACCTCATCTTGAGGCGAGCTTCCCGCTTAGATGCTTTCAGCGGTTATCCCTACCGAACGTAGCCAACCAGCCGTGCTCCTGGCGGAACAACTGGCACACCAGAGGTTCGTCCGTCCCGGTCCTCTCGTACTAGGGACAGCCCCTCGCAAGTCTCCTGCGCGCGCAGCGGATAGGGACCGAACTGTCTCGCGACGTTCTAAACCCAGCTCGCGTACCGCTTTAATGGGCGAACAGCCCAACCCTTGGGACCTACTCCAGCCCCAGGATGCGACGAGCCGACATCGAGGTGCCAAACCATCCCGTCGATATGGACTCTTGGGGAAGATCAGCCTGTTATCCCCGGGGTACCTTTTAGCCGTTGAGCGACACCGCTTCCACACGCCGATGCCGGATCACTAGTCCCAGCTTTCGCTCCTGCTCGACCCGTCAGTCTCACAGTCAAGCTCCCTTGTGCACTTACACTCGACACCTGATTGCCAACCAGGCTGAGGGAACCTTTGGGCGCCTCCGTTACCTTTTAGGAGGCAACCGCCCCAGTTAAACTACCCACCAGACACTGTCCCCCACCCGGATTCACGGGCGCGGGTTAGACGTCCAAAACGACCAGAGTGGTATTTCACCAATGACTCCACCCTGACTAGCGTCAGAGCTTCCCAGTCTCCCACCTATCCTACACAAGACGCTCCAAACGCCAATGTCAAGCTGTAGTGAAGGTCCCGGGGTCTTTCCGTCCTGCTGCGCGAAACGAGCATCTTTACTCGTACTGCAATTTCACCGGGCCTGTGGTTGAGACAGCGGGGAAGTCGTTACGCCATTCGTGCAGGTCGGAACTTACCCGACAAGGAATTTCGCTACCTTAGGATGGTTATAGTTACCACCGCCGTTTACCGGCGCTTAAGTTCTCACCTTCGCACCCCGAAGAGTGCTAAGCGGTCCCCTTAACGTTCCGGCACCGGGCAGGCGTCAGTCCGTATACATCGTCTTACGACTTCGCACGGACCTGTGTTTTTAGTAAACAGTCGCTTCCCCCTGGCCACTGCGACCCCCACCAGCTCACGGAGCAAGTCCGATCACCAGTAAAGGTCCCCCTTCTCCCGAAGTTACGGGGGCAATTTGCCGAGTTCCTTAACCACAGTTCACCCGACCGCCTTGGTATTCTCTACCTGACCACCTGAGTCGGTTTCGGGTACGGGCCGCCGCGACACTCACTAGAGGCTTTTCTCGGCAGCATAGGATCACCCACTTCGCCACAATCGGCTCGGCATCACACCTCAGGCACATGAGAGACGGATTTGCCTATCTCTCGCCCTACATGCTTACCCCGGGACAACCACCGCCCGGGCTGGGCTACCTTCCTGCGTCACCCCATCGTTTACCTACTACCAGATCAGGCCAGGCGTTCAGCCTCACCCCAAACCCGAAGGCTCGAAGGACTTAAGGACCCTTAGTATCACTGGATTCGATATGGGCGCATCACAGCGGGTACGGGAATATCAACCCGTTGTCCATCGACTACGCCTGTCGGCCTCGCCTTAGGTCCCGACTTACCCTGGGCGGACGAACCTGCCCCAGGAACCCTTGGTCATTCGGCGCAGAAGATTCTCACTTCTGACTCGCTACTCATGCCTGCATTCTCACTCGCACGACCTCCACCACACGATCACTCGGCGGCTTCACCGGCTCGCACGACGCTCCCCTACCCACCACCAGCAAATGCCGGCGGTGCCACGACTTCGGCGGTGTACTTGAGCCCCGCTACATTGTCGGCGCAGAATCACTTGACCAGTGAGCTATTACGCACTCTTTCAAGGGTGGCTGCTTCTAAGCCAACCTCCTGGTTGTCACTGCGACTCCACATCCTTTCCCACTTAGCACACGCTTAGGGGCCTTAGTCGGTGATCTGGGCTGTTTCCCTCTCGACCACGGAGCTTATCCCCCGCAGTCTCACTGCCACGCTCAACTTACCGGCATTCGAAGTTTGGCTGACGTCAGTAACCTTGTCGGGCCCATCAGCCATCCAGAGCCCTACCTCCGGCAAGCAACACGCAACGCTGCACCTAAATGCATTTCGGGGAGAACCAGCTATCACGGAGTTTGATTGGCCTTTCACCCCTACACACAGGTCATCCCCCAGGTTTTCAACCCTGGTGGGTTCGGTCCTCCACGCAGTCTTACCCACGCTTCAACCTGCCCATGCGTAGATCACTCCGCTTCGGGTCTACAGCATGCGACTCAAACGCCCTATTCAGACTCGCTTTCGCTACGGCTCCCCCACACGGGTTAACCTCGCCACACACCATAACTCGCAGGCTCATTCTTCAAAAGGCACGCAGTCACATCACAGCCGCCCGAAGACGACTACGCTCCTACGGCTTGTAGGCACACGGTTTCAGGTACTATTTCACGACCCCTCACCGGGGCGCTTTTCACCTTTCCCTCACGGTACTCGTTCACTATCGGTCATCAGGAAGTATTTAGGCTTACCAGGTGGTCCTGGCAGATTCACACAGGATTTCTCGAGCCCCGTGCTACTCGGGAACACTCCCAACAGTCGGCAAAGTTTCGCCTACCCGGCTATCACGGTCTACGGCCGCCCTTCCCAGAGCGTTCGACTACCCCACCGATTTCTCACTGCCTGAAGAGACGGCGGTCTCCCCCGGAAGGTCCCACAACCCCGCACACGCAACGCCCGCCGGCTATCACACGCGCACGGTTTAGCCTCCTCCGCTTTCGCTCACCACTACTCACGGAATCACTAAATTGTTTTCTTCTCCTACGGGTACTGAGATGTTTCACTTCCCCGCGTTACCACCAACCGCCCTATACATTCAGGCGGAGGCAACACCACATGACTGGTGCTAGGTTTCCCCATTCGGACATCCCCGGATCAACGTCTGGTTGGCGACTCCCCGAGGCTTAACGCAGCCTCCCACGTCCTTCATCGGCTCCTGATGCCAAGGCATCCACCGTGTGCCCTAAATAACTTGGCCACAAAGATGCTCGCGTCCACTATGCAATTCACAAACAACAACCAGACAACCAGCCCACCCCACCACCAAACACCCGAACCCCACCCCCACAAAGGAGAGCAGCAGCCCCGGCCGGTATGGCAGGAGACCAGCCCTGGAAGAAACAAACCGCCCGCCGCACAGCGACGGGCAACGGTCCGTTCCCTCAGGACCCAACAGTGTGCCCAACCAGTCGACAACCCCCGGAACCCACGTTCCCACTCCGCACACGTGCGGCGGTACTAGCAGACCCGGCAACCACGACCGGCTGAATAACCAGTGCTCCACTAATGAGCGCACCAGGCAGGGAACGTTCGCCCCTGAACCCGGCATGGACCGGACTCGACACCACCACACGGACATCCGCGTGACAGCACCAACGAGCCGGCCAGATGCTCCTTAGAAAGGAGGTGATCCAGCCGCACCTTCCGGTACGGCTACCTTGTTACGACTTCGTCCCAATCGCCAGCCCCACCTTCGACCGCTCCCCCCACAAGTGGTTGGGCCACGGGCTTCGGGTGTTGCCGACTTTCGTGACGTGACGGGCGGTGTGTACAAGGCCCGGGAACGTATTCACCGCAGCGTTGCTGATCTGCGATTACTAGCGACTCCGACTTCATGGGGTCGAGTTGCAGACCCCAATCCGAACTGAGACCGGCTTTTAGGGATTCGCTCCACCTCACGGTATCGCAACCCTCTGTACCGGCCATTGTAGCATGTTTGCAGCCCAAGACATAAGGGGCATGATGACTTGACGTCATCCCCACCTTCCTCCGAGTTGACCCCGGCAGTCTCCCATGAGTCCCCACCACCCCAAAGGGCGTGCTGGCAACATGGAACAAGGGTTGCGCTCGTTGCGGGACTTAACCCAACATCTCACGACACGAGCTGACGACAGCCATGCACCACCTGTACACCAGTCCAAAGGAGGCACCCATCTCTGAGTGTTTCCGGTGTATGTCAAACCTTGGTAAGGTTCTTCGCGTTGCGTCGAATTAAGCAACATGCTCCGCCGCTTGTGCGGGCCCCCGTCAATTCCTTTGAGTTTTAGCCTTGCGGCCGTACTCCCCAGGCGGGGCGCTTAATGCGTTAGCTACGGCACAGGAATCGTGGAAGACCCCCACACCTAGCGCCCAACGTTTACAGCGTGGACTACCAGGGTATCTAATCCTGTTCGCTCCCCACGCTTTCGCTCCTCAGCGTCAGAACTGGCCCAGCAAGCCGCCTTCGCCACCGGTGTTCCTCCTGATATCTGCGCATTTCACCGCTACACCAGGAATTCCGCTTGCCCCTACCAGCCTCTAGCCTGCCCGTATCCACCGCAGACCCGTAGTTAAGCCACGGGCTTTCACGGCAGACGCGACAAGCCACCTACGAGCTCTTTACGCCCAATAATTCCGGACAACGCTCGCGCCCTACGTATTACCGCGGCTGCTGGCACGTAGTTAGCCGGCGCTTCTTCTACAGGTACACGTCAACTTCGTCCCTGCTGAAAGAGGTTTACAACCCGAAGGCCGTCATCCCCCACGCGGCGTCGCTGCGTCAGGCTTCCGCCCATTGCGCAATATTCCCCACTGCTGCCTCCCGTAGGAGTCTGGGCCGTGTCTCAGTCCCAGTGTGGCCGGTCGCCCTCTCAGGCCGGCTACCCGTCGTCGCCTTGGTAGGCCATCACCCCACCAACAAGCTGATAGGCCGCGAGCCCATCCCCAACCGAAAAAACTTTCCACACACAGACCATGCGACCGTGTGTCATATCCGGTATTAGACCCAGTTTCCCAGGCTTATCCCAGAGTCAGGGGCAGGTTACTCACGTGTTACTCACCCGTTCGCCGCTCGAGTACCCCGAAGGGCCTTTCCGCTCGACTTGCATGTGTTAAGCACGCCGCCAGCGTTCGTCCTGAGCCAGGATCAAACTCTCCAAACAATGCTTGAAGAAGAAATCTCTCTGGCCGGCACCCCCCGGCTAAGGAAAGGATGCCGTCAAAGGAATCCGTCACCGATGAAACCACCGGTCGACGGGGTCATGCATGATTCATGCACTGGCTTTTAGCACACTGTTGAGTTCTCAAGAAACGGACGCGACCACCATCACCCGAAACCCACCAGGGAGTCCCGAGATCCAGGGCGATGACTTCCGTTCGGCCGACTCTACGACGATCGCCGTACCGCAGACCTGGAGGGCCATGCGATCTCGGCCGATGCTCTTGTTAGAGTGACCACCCCTTTCGGGGCAACCACTCCATACTAAACCCTCGCCCGCCTCGCGTCAAACCTTTCGGTCTGGCCGCGCCACGAACGACCCGGACTCGACGCGGACGCCTCGTCTGGGTGGTTGTCAGAGTGGCTTGCCCGTCGGGTCCGGCCGCCTGTCGGCGTCCCGCTCTCCCGGGGGCGAAGAAAACATTAGGCAACCGGGACCCGACCGTCAAATCACGCCGAGATGGCCGAAACCCTAGGTCAGACGGGAACTTCCGGCGCCGGCCGCCCTCGACGCCATACGATTGTTACCTACGTCACAACAACTCTTGACCATGAAACAGCCGCCCCGGTCCGAGACCGAGGCGGCTGCTCTGCGGGAAAGGTCAGGCGACCTCGATGCCGCCGACCGTCTTCTTGCCCCTGCGCAGTACGAGGAATCGGCCGTGCAGCAGGTCGTCCGCCGAGGGCACGTAGTTCTCATCCGTGATCTTCACGTTGTTGAGGTAGGCCCCGCCCTCCTTGACGGCGCGGCGCGCCGCCGACTTCGACTCGACCAGACCGCTCTCGGCGAGTAGGTCGATGTACGAAGCGCCGAGGGACGGCACGGTCGCCTTGGGCACCTCGGCCAGCGCGGATTCGAGGGTCCGGGCATCAAGGTCCGTGAGCGATCCCTGGCCGAACAGCGCGCGCGAAGCGGCGATCACCCGGGCCAGCTCGTCGGAGCCGTGGACCAGAGTGGTCAGGTCCTCGGCCAGGGCGCGCTGTGCCTCGCGGGCCGCCGGCCGCTCAGCCACGGCCTTCTCCAGCTCCTCGATCTCCTCCCGTGTCCGGAAGGTGAAGACCTTCAGGAACCGCACAACATCGCGGTCGTCGGCGTTCAGCCAGAACTGGTAGAACGCGTACGGCGAGGTCAGCGCGGGATCGAGCCAGACCGCCCCGCCTGCCGTCTTGCCGAACTTCGTCCCGTCGGCCTTGGTGATCAGCTTGCCGGTGAGCGCGTGGACGTGGCCGCCCTCAACCCGGCGGATCAGATCGACACCCGCGGTGATGTTGCCCCACTGGTCGCTGCCACCGAGCTGCAGCGTGCATCCGTGCCGCCGGTACAGCTCCAGGTAGTCGTTGGCCTGAAGGATCTGGTAGCTGAACTCGGTGTAGCTGAGTCCTTCACCGGCCAGCCGGGCGGAGACCGACTCCCTTGCCAGCATGCGGTTGACGGGGAAGTGCTTGCCAACATCCCGGAGGAAGTCGATCGTCGACAGGTTCGCGGTCCAGTCGAGGTTGCTGACCAGCGTGGCCGCTGTCGGTCCCTCGTCGAAGGACAGGAACTTCTCGACCTGCACCCGAATTCGTGACACCCATTCGGCGACGATGTCGCTGGAGTTCAGCGCCCGCTCGGTGCTGCGGCCACTCGGGTCACCGATCAAACCGGTGGCGCCTCCGACCAGACCGATGGGCCGGTGACCCGCCCGCTGGAAGCGGGTCAGGATCAGCAGCGTGGCCAGGTTGCCCATGTGCAGCGAGGGCGCGGTCGGGTCGAAGCCCGCATACACGGTGATCGGACCGTCGGCCAGCGCCTTGCGCAGCGCGTCGATGTCGGTCGTCTGCGCGATCACGTCGCGCCACTCGAGCTCGTCGAGGATGTCAGCCATCTCCGACGTCGGCACGAGGTTGCCTGAAGTTGCGGTCACGGTCGTGGCTTTCGCTTATTGATGGTGGATGTACGGGCTTCCGTACAAGCCTGCCTGATCACGAAACCTTATCGCCACTTCATACCTGCGCGTCAGCTCGTGGCGCGGCCCCGGTGCCGGGGAACGTGAGCGCGGTACGGCGAGACGGTGGGGTCGCCGTCGATCCAGAACCTCCAGGGCGTCTCGGCTCCCGCCGACACGCCGGTGCGAGGACCTGTCCTGACCTGGCCCGGTGGCACGGGCCGGCCCTCGTGCACCTGGATCGGGCCGCCGGAGCAGCAGTCCGTCCCGTTGTGCTCCCGGACCAGGCCGAGTGCCACCGTGAGCCGGGCCGGTCCACGCGCGAGGTCGCGATCCGGGACGCGCCGCACCAGTCCCTCCAGGTCCGGGCCGTTGGCGTGCGGCATGCGCCGGACGCGCGCGGTGTGCACACCCGCGATCACCTCGCCGGCGCGTAACAGGACGGCCGAGCCGGTGCCCGCGGGCATGCACACGAGATTGGCGCAGTAGTGCATGCCATACGTGAAGTAGACGTAGAGGTGCCCCGGCGGCCCGAACATGACCGAGTTGCGCGGAGTGCGCCCCCGGTAGGTGTGGGAGGCCGGGTCCTGCCCCGGCCCGCCGTACGCCTCGACCTCGCTCAGACGCACCGCCACCGACCCGTGCACGACCACGCGGCCGAGCAGGTCGGGGGCGACCACGTCAGAAGGGCGGTCGAAGAAGTCGCGGCCGAGCGAGGCGCCCGCGACCTCCTCGATCAGTTCTCGTTCGCCCATGCCGCCTGACCGTCGACGACCTCCCGGAGGTTCGCGATCTGGTCGCGGACCCGGTCGGGGGCGGTGCCGCCGAAGGCGCTGCGGGCGGCCAGCGCGCCATGCACGTTCAGCACGTCACGGACGCTCGCACCGGTGGCGTCGACGGCGAAGTGCGGCGAGACCTTGGCCAGCTCGTCGTCGGTGAGCTCGCCGAGGTCCTTGTCGTTCACCTGGCACCACACCACCAGGTGGCCGACGGCCTCGTGCGCCTCACGGAACGGCACCCCGCGGCGGACCAGCAGTTCGGCGAGGTCGGTGGCCAGGGCGAAGCCGTCGGGCGCACTGGCCTCCAGCTTGGCCTTGTTCACGCGCATCGTGGAGACCATGCCCGACACGGCGGGGAGCACCAGGAGCAGGGTGTCGACCGCGTCGAACACCGGCTCCTTGTCCTCCTGCAGGTCGCGGTTGTAGGTGAGCGGCAGGCCCTTGAGGGTCGTCAGCAGCGACATGAGCGAACCGATCAGGCGACCGCTCTTGCCCCTGGCCAGCTCTGCGACGTCGGGGTTCTTCTTCTGCGGCATGATCGACGAGCCGGTGGAGTAGGCGTCGTCCACCTCGATCCACCGGAACTCCTGCGAGGCCCACAGCACGATCTCCTCGCCGAGCCGGGAGATGTGCACACCGATCAGCGCCGCGCAGAACAGGAACTCGGCCGCGAAGTCGCGGTCGGCGACGGCGTCCATCGAGTTCGGCGCGGGTGCGTCGAACCCGAGTTCGGCGGCGACGGCGGCGGGGTCGAGCGGCAGGGAGGAGCCGGCCAGCGCGCCCGAGCCGAGCGGCGAGACAGCCGCGCGCCTGTCCCAGTCCCGGAGGCGGTCCACGTCCCTGGTGATCGCGTGGACGTGGGCGAGAAGCTGGTGGCCGAACGACACGGGCTGGGCGTGCTGCAGGTGTGTCATGCCGGGCGCGGCGACCTCGGCGTTCTCCTCGGCCTGGCTGATCAGCGCCGTCTCCAGCTCGACGAGCCGGGAGACGATCATGCGGACGTGGTCGCGCAGGTAGAGTCGCAGGTCGGTGGCGATCTGGTCATTGCGGCTGCGGCCGGCGCGGAGCTTGCCGCCCAGCGAGCCGAGCCGTTCGAGCAGGCCGCGCTCCAGCGCCGTGTGCACGTCCTCGTCTGCCACGGTGGGGCGGAACTCCCCCGCCCGGCAGGCCCGGTCGAGGTCGTCGAGGGCGCTCAGCATGCGGTCGAGCTCCTCCTGCGTCAGCAGCCCGGCGCGGTGCAGCACGCGCGCGTGCGCGCGCGAGGCCAGCAGATCGTACGGCGCGAGCCGCCAGTCGAACTGCACGCTCACCGACAGGCGCGTGAGGGCGTCCGCGGGTCCCCCCTCGAACCTGCCACCCCAGAGCCGCATCGGCTTGTTGTCCGCCACCGTCTTCTCCCTCCGATGTTCGAGTCCCTGCCAAAAAATGACCGCGCGCCGTTCCCGCCCGGGGCCGTCGTACGTGGATCCTTGCGCCTTCTCCGGTTTTCTCGGATGAACCTGACGCGGATCCTTCACGCGGATCCTTTCGCGGGACTAATCCGCGACCTTAGCCGACGTACGCCCCGGTCCCTGCACCGGAACCGGGGCGTACACCGAGTGAATCAGGCCTGGCCGGCGTCCCGCGCGGCCGGGATTTCGTGGTGGTCCGTCGAGTACGGCGATCTCCTGCCGACGTCGATCGGCAGGCCCTTCTCCGACGCCCTCCGCGCCGGCCGTCCCGGCGAGGAAGGGGATGGCCGCCGCCATGCCGAGTCCGCCCGCGAGCGGACCCTGTCCGTCATGGTTCCTGCTTCTCGCTGCCGTGGTCACGGACCTCCACGGCGAGCTTGTGCCTGGTCACGTCGGGCGGGCGGCGGGTGGCCAGGTTGAGCAGGGTCTCCGCCAGCGCCTGCCCCCCGGTCGGGTCACGGCTGATGACAAGGATCGTGTCGTCGCCGGCCACCGTGCCGAGGATGGACTCCCAGCCCGCGTGGTCGATCGCCGAGGCGAGGAACTGTGCCGCTCCCGGCGGCGTCCGCAGGATCACCAGGTTGGCCGACGCCTCGGCCGACACCAGGAGCTCCTCCGCGATTCTCCGCAGCCGCGCGTCGGGGTTCTCCTGCAAGCCGTTCGCGGCACCGGTCCGGTAGAGCGGTATCCGTCCCCCGCCCTCGCCGGGCAGCGCGTAGACCAGCGTGCCGTCGTCGGCCCGCAGCTTCAGCGCGCCCAGCTCGTCGAGATCGCGGGAGAGCGTGGCCTGGGTGACCTCCACTCCCTGCTCCGCCAGGAGCTTGGCCAGCTCGGGCTGCGAGCGGACCTTGTGCCTGGTCAGCAGCTCCACGATGCGTGCGTGCCGGGCCGCCTTGGTCAGCGGGATGGTCACGACCCCTCCGCACCCCGCGTCGCCAGCCAGTGCAGCAGCGCCTTCTGGGCGTGCAGCCGGTTCTCCGCCTGGTCCCACACCACGCTGTGCGGCCCGTCGATGACGTCCGCGGCGATCTCCAGCCCCCGGTACGCCGGGAGGCAGTGGAGCACGATCGCGTCCGAGTCCGCCAGGCCGAGCAGAGCCGTGGTCACCTGGTAGGAGGCGAAGGCCGCGACCCGCTCGTCCTTGCCGTCCTGGCCCATGGACACCCAGGTGTCGGTCGCGACGACATGCGCCCCGGCCACCGCGGCCTCCGGATCGCTCACCGCCGTGACCGATCCGCCCGTGGCCGCCGCGATCTCGGCCGCCCGCTCCATGACCAGGGCGTCGGGCAGGTAGCCCACCGGCGCCCCGATCCGGACGTGCATGCCGGCCGTGGCCCCGCCCAGCAGGTAGGAGTGGGCCATGTTGTTGGCGCCGTCGCCGAGGTAGGCGAGCGTGAGGCCCCGAGGCGAGCCCTTGTGCTCCCGGATCGTCTGCAGGTCGGCGAGGATCTGGCAGGGGTGGAACTCGTCGGTCAGCGCGTTCACCACCGGCACCGACGAGTGGGCCGCCATCGCCTCGATGCGCTCCTGGCCCGCCGTCCGCCACACGATCGCCGCGACCTGCCGGGACAGCACCCGCGCGGTGTCCTCGATCGGCTCGCCGCGTCCCATCTGCGACGTGCCGCGGTCCATGAGCAGCGGCTGGCCGCCCAGCTCCGCGACACCGACGGTGAAGGAGACCCGGGTGCGGGTGGAGGGCTTGTCGAAGAGCACGGCGACCGTGCGGGGGCCCTCGAAAGGCCGGTAGCCGAACCGGTCCTTCTTCATCGCCTCGGCGAGGTCGAGCACCTGCGCCTGCTCCTCCGGCGACAGGTCGTCGTCGCGCAGGAAGTGTCTCACCCGCGCCGGGTCCGCGCCCTGCCTCACCCGCGCCGGGTCCGCGCCCTGCCTCACCCGCCCCATATGACCGCCCCGGCGCGGGTCGGCGGCGGGGTTCACGTGGTCGTTCTCAGGCATCTGCGGCCTCCAGGATGCCGGGCAGCGCGTCGAGGAAGGTCTGCACGTCGGACTCGGTGATCACAAGCGGCGGCGCGAGCCGTACCGCATCGGGTTGAAGGGCGTTGACGAGGAACCCGGCCTCCTGAGCCGCCGCCTGCACCTGCGCCGACTTCGGCGCCGTGAGCACGGCGGCCAGCCAGAGCCCGCGACCCCTGACCCCCTTGAGCAACGGATGCCGCACGGCGGCGATGCCCTCGGACAGCAGCGCCCCCACCTTCACGACGTTGCCGAGCAGTCCGTCGCGCTCGATCGTGTCCAGCACGGCGAGCGCCGCCGCGCACGAGACCGGGTTGCCGCCGAAGGTCGAGCCGTGGTCGCCCTTGGCGAACACCTCGCCGGCCTCGCCGAAGCCGATGCAGGCGCCGATCGGCAGTCCTCCGCCGAGGCCCTTGGCCAGCGTCAGGACGTCGGGGACGACCCCCTCCGCCTGGTGGGCGAACCAGTGCCCGGTGCGGCCGATGGCCGACTGGATCTCGTCTGCCACGAGCAGCGCCCCCGCCGAGGAGCAGATCTCCCTGGCGGTGCGGAAATAGCCGCCGGGCGGCGGTATGACACCCGCCTCGCCCTGGGTGGGCTCCAGGAAGACCGCGGCGCAGTCCTCGGTCACCGCGTTCTTGAGCGCGTCCGCGTCGCCGTACGGGACGAACCTGACGTCGAGCGGGAACGGCCCGAACTGGTCGCGGATCGAGGGCTTGCCCGTCAGTGACAGCGCGCCGAGCGTGCGGCCGTGGAAGCCGTTCTCCATTGCCACCATGTAGCCGCGGCCGTGGGTCCTGCCGTATTTGATGGCGATCTTGACTGCCGCCTCGTTGGCCTCCGTGCCGGAGTTGGCGAGGAAGATCCGCGCGGGCTCCCCGAGCAGGGCGAGCAGCTTCTCGGCGAGCAGCACCTCGGGCTCGTGCAGGTACAGGTTCGAGCTGTGGGCGAGGGTGGCCACCTGCCGGGACACCGCCTCGACCAGGGCCGGGTGGTTGTGCCCGAGCGAGGTCACCGCGATGCCGCCGATGAGGTCGAGGTAGCGGCGCCCGTCCACGTCCCAGACGGCGCAGCCCTCACCGCGAGCGAGGGCGACGGGCGGCACCCCGTAGTTGTGCATGAACGCCGCCTCGAAGCGTCCGCGCAGTGCGTCGTTGATGGTCACCTGGCAACCTCCCCGTTCGCGGCACCGTCCGCCGTCGCCCCGATCCCGTCCCGCACCGCCGGGACGGCGTCGTCGGGCTCGACCATCGTCCCGATGCCCTCGTCGGTGAAGACCTCCAGCAGCAGCGCGTGCGGCACCCGCCCATCGAGCACGTGGGCCTGTGGGACGCCACCACGCACGGCGGCCAGGCATGCCCCCATCTTCGGCACCATGCCACTGGACAGCGACGGCAGCAACGCGGCGAGTTCGGACGCACTGATCCGGCTGACGACTTCCTCACCCGAGCCTGATTCCCCGCCTTCGACAGGAGGTTGCCAGTCGGCGTACAGCCCCTCGACGTCGGTGAGGACGATCAGCTTCGACGCCTGGAGCGCCACGGCGAGAGCGGCCGCGGCGGTGTCGGCGTTGACGTTGTAGATCCCGCCGTCCTCGCCGCGGGCCACGGACGACACCACCGGGATGCGGCCGTCGTCCAGCAGGGCCCGCACGGCTCCGGCCTCGACCCGGACGATCTCCCCGACCTGGCCGATGTCCACCTTGACGCCGTCCACGACCACGTGCTTGCGCTCGGCGGTGAACAGGTGAGCGTCCTCGCCGGACATCCCGACCGCGAACGGCCCGTGCCCGTTGATCAGTCCGACCACGTCGCGGTTGACCTGACCGACCAGGACCATCCGGACGACCTGCATCGCCTCGGGCGTGGTCACCCGCAGCCCGGACACGAAGTGACTGTCGATCCCGAGCAGGTCGAGGTGCGACTGGATCTGCGGGCCGCCGCCGTGCACGATCACCGGCCGCAGCCCCGCGTAGCGCAGGAACACCACGTCGGCCGCGAACTTGGCCCGCAGGTGCTCCTCCGTCATCGCGTTGCCGCCGTACTTGATGACGACGGTCGCGCCGTGGAAGCGCGCCAGCCAGGGCAGCGCCTCGATCAGGGTGTGCGCCTTGTCCAGGGCGCCGTTCCGCCTGACGTTCATGACGCGTACGCCGAGTTCTCGTGCACGTACGCCGCCGTGAGGTCGGTGGTGTGCACGGTCGCGGTGTGCGGGCCGGCGGACAGGTCGATGGTGATGGTCACGTCGCGGGGCCGCAGGTCGACCTTGGCGCGGTCGTCCCCCGCCGCGCCGCCGCGGCAGATCCAGATGCCGTTGACCGCCACGTTGACCCGTTCGGCGTCGAACACGGCGTCGGTGGTGCCGACCGCGCTGACCACCCGGCCCCAGTTGGGGTCCTCGCCGTGGATCGCGCACTTGAGCAGGTTCGAGCGGGCGACCGCCCGGCCCACCGTCACCGCGTCCTCCTCCGACGCCGCGCCGACGACCTCGATGGCGATCGCCTTCGAGGCGCCCTCGGCGTCGACCAGAAGCTGCCGGGCCAGGTCCGCACAGACGGCGGTGACGACCTTCTCGAACTCGGCGAGGTCGGGGCGCACGCCCGACGCGCCGCTCGCGAGCAGCAGCACGGTGTCGTTGGTCGACATGCAGCCGTCGGTGTCGAGCCGGTCGAACGTCGCGGAGGTCGCCCTGCGCAGCACCGTGTCGAGTTCCTCGGATGTGAGGTCGGCGTCGGTGGTCAGCACGCACAGCATCGTGGCGAGCGCGGGTGCGAGCATCCCGGCGCCCTTGGCCATGCCGCCCACCATGTAGCCGTTATCGCCGCGGCGGAAAGAGATCTTGCTGACGGTGTCGGTGGTCCGGATGGCGTCGGCCGCCGCGAGGCCGCCATCGCGGCTGAGCTGGGCGGCCGCGGTCCCCACGCCGCCGAGCAGCGCGTCCATCGGCAGCCGCTCGCCGATCAGGCCGGTGGAGCAGACCGCGATCTCGGCCGCGGAGTCGTCCAGGACCTCCGCCACCTTCTCGGCGGTGGCATGGGTGTCCTGGAAGCCCAGCGGGCCTGTGCAGGCGTTGGCGCCGCCGGAGTTGAGGACGACGGCCCTGACCCGGCCGCCGTTGAGGACCTCAGCCGACCACAGGACGGGCGCGGCCTTGAAGCGGTTGCGGGTGAAGACGCCGGCCGCGGCACGCGAGGGGCCGTCGTTGACGACCAGGGCCAGGTCGCGGGCGCCGCCGCTCTTGATCCCGGCGGCGACTCCTGCGGCGCGGAAGCCCAGCGGTGCGGTCACGCTCATGCGCGCTCCTCACAGGGGACGATCTTGATCACGGGGCGACTCCATTGGTGGGAAGGCCGACTTCTTCCGGAAGGCCGAGAGCGAGGTTGACGCTCTGGATCGCGCCGCCGGCGGTGCCCTTGGTGAGGTTGTCGATGGCGACGACGGCGACGATCCGCCCGGCTCGCTCGTCGAGGGTGACCTGCAGGACCGCGGTATTGGCCCCGACCGTCATCGCGGTCGCCGGCCAGACCCCCTCGGGCAGCAGGTGGAGGAACGGCTCGTCCTTCACCGCCGTCTCGTACGCCTCCCGGACCGCGGCGGGCGTGACGCCGGAGACGGCGGGAGCCGTGCAGGTGGCGAGGATGCCGCGGCTCATCGGCGCGAGGGTCGGCGTGAACGACACCCGGACCGGCCGTCCGGCGACCGCCGACAGGTTCTGCTCCATCTCCGGGGTGTGCCGGTGCACCCCGCCCACGCCGTACGCGCTGACCGAGCCCATGACCTCGCTGCCGAGCAGGTGGGCCTTGGGCGCCCGGCCCGCTCCGGAGGTGCCGCTGGCGGCGACGACCACGACGTCGGGCTCGGCCAGCCCGGCCGCGAAGGCGGGGAACAACGCCAGCGTCGCCGCCGTCGGGTAGCAGCCCGGGACGGCGATGCGCCGGGCGCCGCGCAGGACCTCGCGCTGACCGGGCAGCTCGGGCAGGCCGTAGGGCCACGTGCCGGCGTGGACGCCGCCGTAGAATGCTGTCCACTCCTGCGCGCTGGTCAGCCGGAAGTCGGCGCCGCAGTCGACGACGAGCGTGCCGTCGCCGAGTTCGGCGGCGACCGCGGCCGACTGGCCGTGCGGGAGGGCGAGGAAGACGACGTCGTGACCGGCGAGCACGTCGGGGGTGGTCTGCTCGATCACCCGGTCGGCCAGCGACGGCAGGTGGGGTTGGTGGGCGCCGAGCCTGGTGCCCGCGCTCGACGCGGCGGTCAGCGCGCCGATCTCGACGGCGGGGTGTCCGAGCAGCAGGCGGAGCAGCTCTCCTCCCGCGTAGCCGCTGGCTCCGGCGATCGCCGCCCTCATCCGCGCCCCCCGATTCTTCGCGATCCCTGCATGATCATGCAACAGACCTCATGTTCTTGCTGGTGTAGAGAGTATGCATCGCAAAGCATGAGCATGCAAGCAGCGTTCCGAGGTATGGACATCTAGCCGACGTACCTACCGGTCGGTATCGTGAAACCTCCGGTTAACGAACGAATCCGGGAGTGCGCCAGCATGACGATCACGAACGAACAGGTCCAGGCCCAGCTCACGGCGCCCGGGCAGCTCTTCGAGATGGAAGAGGTCGAGGTCGGCGGTCACAAGATCCGGGCGTGGAAGCACGCTCCGGCGACCTTCCGGGCCCTCCTGGAGATCACCCGGTTCCACGGCGACAAGGTGTTCATCGTCTACGAGGACGAGCGCATCACCTACGAGGAGCACTTCCGGCTGGCCGCGACGCTCGCCAACCGCCTGGTGGACGACTACGGCGTGCGCAAGGGCGACCGCGTCGCCGTGGCGATGCGCAACTACCCCGAGTGGATCGTCTCCTTCTCCGCCGTGCTCGCCGCCGGGGCGGTGGCCGTGCCGCTCAACGCCTGGTGGACCGAGCAGGAGCTGGAATACGGCCTGAGCGACTCGGGCGCCAAGGTCGTGATCGCCGACGGCGAGCGCGCCGCCCGGATGGCCGGCAGCGGCCTGCCGATGATCGTCACCCGCGGCGAGGGGGCCAACTGGGCCGAGGTCCTCGGCGAGGTCCGGCCCGACGTGACGCTGCCGCAGGTCGAGCTCGGCCCCGACGACCCTGCCACCATCTTCTACACCTCCGGCACCACCGGCAGGTCCAAGGGCGCCCAGGGCAGCCATCGCAACCTCGGCCAGGCGCCGATGACCGTCGCGTACGCGATGATGCGCTCGGTGGCGATGGCCGGCAAGGACGTGGCCGCGGCGGCGGAAAAGCGCAGGATCACCCTGCTGACCGTGCCCCTCTTCCACGTCACCGGGTGCTTCGCCGTACTGATGACCACGATGTTCAGCGGCGGCGGGCTCGTGCTGATGTACAGGTGGGACCCCAAGCGGGCCCTGGAGCTCATCGAGCGCGAGCAGGTCACCGTGATGAGCGGCGTGCCGACCAACGCCTGGCAGCTGCTGTCGCACCCCGACCTGGACAAGCACGACATCTCCTCGCTCGGCTCCATCTCGTACGGCGGCGCCCCTGCCCCCCCGAAGCTGCTGGAGCGGATCACCGAGACGCTCCCCAACCGCACGCCCGCCAACGGGTACGGGATGACCGAGACGACCGCGCTCGCGATCTACAACAGCGGCAGGGACTACCTGGCCAAGCCCGACAGCATCGGGCTGCCGCTCGCCGTCGTGGACGTCAAGGTCTGCGATCCGCTCGGCGCGGAGCTGCCGCCCGGCGAGGTCGGCGAGCTGTGCATGCGCGGGCCGATCGTGATCATGGGCTACTGGAACCGCCCGGAGGCCACGGCGGAGACGTTCGTGGACGGCTGGCTGCACACGGGCGACCTGGCCCGCATCGACGAGGACGGCTACGTCTACATCGTCGACCGCGCCAAGGACATGGTCATCAGAGGCGGCGAGAACGTCTACTGCGCCGAGGTCGAGGCCGCCCTGTTCGAGCACCCCGCGGTGGACGACGCGGCCGTGATCGGCATCCCGGACGACGAGCTGGGCGAGCAGGTCGGCGCGGTCGTACGGCTCAAGCAGGGCGCCGGCGCCACCGGCGAGGAGCTTCAGGAGTTCCTGCGCGGCCGCATCGCGGCGTTCAAGGTGCCGGTGCGGTTCTGGTTCAGGGAGGCCGAACTGCCGCGCAACCCCGGCGGCAAGGTCCTCAAGACCCACCTGCGCAAGGAGACCCTGGGCCTTTAGGGTTACCTCCCGCGTAATCGCCTCTCTTCGGGGCTCCGTGACACCGTTCACGTGTCGTCACGGAAGACATCCCTGAAGGAGTGGACAATGACCGACTACACCGCCCTGGCCGAGCGTTACATCGCCGCCTGGAACGAGCGCGACGCCGAGGCCAGGGCGAAGGCGGTGGCGGAGCTGTGGACCGAGGACGGCGGCTACACCGACCCGCTGGCCGCCGTCGCCGGGCACGACGAGATCGCCGCGGTGATCGCCGGGGCGCAGGAGATGTTCCCCGGGTTCGTCTTCACCCTGGGCGGGCCCGCGGACGGCCACCACGACACCGCGCGCTTCACCTGGCACTTGGGTCCGGAAGGCGCGGCCGAGCCCGTCGTGATCGGTTTCGACGTCGTGGCGCTCGCCGAGGACGGCCGGATCCGGAACGTGTACGGCTTCCTCGACAAGGTTCCCGCCTGATCGTGCTCCCGGGCTCCGGAGTCCGGCCGGGACTTCCGCTCCCGGGCGGCTCCGGAAGGCCGACCACGTCGCCGCGTTCCTCGCGCTGCCGGTCGTGCGGATTTCGCCGGATGCAATCCGCAAAGGCATGAAAAGTTCATTGGTGTTTCAGCATTACAAACCGTCCTTTATCGGTTAATGAGGCCGAAACTTTTCAGCTTATCTTTGACATGTTTCAGAGCCGTTTTCAAAGATGATCCTCCGGCGAACCCCGGGGCCGGGCGGCGCTCCCCTACCGGCGATTCGCGCCGCCCGGCCCTCCCCCCGATCGGAGGAGCAGACATGGCCGACAGCGCCGTGCCCACCGCCAGACGTGCAGGCTTACGCAGAACGCTCGCCACGGCGCTCGCGGGCGTCCTGACCGCGGCGCTCGCGACCGTGACCCTGTCCGCCACGGCCGCGCAGGCGGCGGACTGCAGCGCCGGTTACGTCGGCCTGACCTACGACGACGGCCCCAACCCGAGCAACACGACGAACCTGCTGAACACGTTGAAGGCCAACGGCCTGCGGGCCACCATGTTCAACATCGGGCAGAACGCGCAGAACAACCCGTCCCTGGTCAGGGCCCAGGTGGACGCGGGCATGTGGGTCGGCAACCACAGCTGGACCCACCCGCATCTGACCCAGATGAGCAGCTCGCAGATCCAGTCGGAGCTGCAGCAGACCCAGCAGGCCATCCAGCAGGCCACCGGCTCCGCGCCCAAGCTGTTCCGGCCCCCCTACGGGGAGACCAACTCCACCCTCAAGTCGATCGAGCAGCAGCTCGGCCTCAAGGAGATCATCTGGGACGTCGACTCCCAGGACTGGAACGGCGCCAGCACCGCCCAGATCGTGCAGGCCGCCGGCCAGCTCCAGAACGGCCAGATCATCCTCATGCACGACCAGTACGCCACCACCGTCGCCGCCATCTCCCAGATCGCGGCGAACCTCCGCAGCCGCAACCTGTGCGCGGGCATGATCTCGCCGTCCACCGGGCGGGCCGTGGCCCCCGACGGCGGCGGCCCCGTCTCTCCGTCCCCGTCGAACCCGCAGTCCCCAAGCCCCACTCCCACGCTCACGCCTCCGCCGGGATCGGGCGGGTGCACCGCGACGATGCAGACCGTGAACTCCTGGACCGGCGGGTTCCAGTCCGATGTGACGGTGCGCGCGGGCAGTTCGGCGATCAGAGGTTGGACGGTGACCTGGAGCTGGCCCGGTTCCCAGTCCATCAGCCAGCTGTGGGGAGGCCTCCAGTCCGGCTCCGGCTCCTCCGTCAGCGTGCGCAACGAGTCATGGAACGGCAGCCTGGGCGCAATCGCCTCCACCACCTTCGGCTTCGTCGCCAACGGCACCGCCGCCACGCCGACGCTGACCTGCAGCGCGTCCTGACGGACACCTCGACGGCACGCCCCTGATACCGGAGAGACCGAACGGCCGTACGGCGGGAGGGGACGACCTCCTCGCCGTACGGCCGTCGCGTTCCCGGCCGCGGCTCGAACCGAATCGGCGCGAGAGCATCACGCGCGCGTTGCCCGCCGGCAGGCCTCGGCACCGGCCCCCCGGTGAGGAGGGAAAAGCAGTTGCCCTCGCAGGGGTGGATCGTTGAGATGGCTCGTCGTGGCCGAAAGCGCTGATCGCTCCCTGAAATCCCTCGCCCGGCGGCTGAGGCTGGATCTCAGCCCATTGCGCGAGTTCCGCGACTTCCGCCTCCTGCTCGGCTCGGGGCTGATCACGATGCTCGGCACGGTCATCACGACCGTGGCCGTGCCGTACCAGATGAAGCAGCTCACCGAGTCCTACGTCGCGGTGGGCCTGGTGGGCATGGCCGAGTTCGTACCGATGGTGGTGTGCGGCCTGTGGGGCGGTGCGATCGCCGACGCGCGCGACCGGCGCAGGATCGTGATCCTCAGCGAGCTGGGGTTGTGCCTGTCCTCGGTGCTCCTGCTCGTCAACGCGCTACTCCCCCGGCCGCAGGTGTGGGTGCTGTACGCCGCCGGGGCGCTGGCCGCCGGGCTCGGCAGCATACGCTCGCCCAGCGAGCAGGCGATGATCAATCGGGTGCTGCCGCTGGACCGGATGCCCGCGGCGTTCGCCCTGCAGGGCCTGGTCCGCAACGGCGCCATGATCGCGGGACCGGCCGCGGGCGGTCTCATCGTGGCCACGCTCGGTCCGGCCGCCTCCTACGGCGTCGACGTCGCCACGTTCCTGCTGTCCCTCGCGCTGCTGGTCAGGGTCGGCGCCGTCTCCCGCGCCGAGGAGCCCACCCCCGCGTCGCTGCGCTCCTTGCTGGAAGGCGTGCGGTACGCGCTGCGACGGCCGGACCTGATGGGCACCTACCTCGTGGACATCGCCGCGATGGCCTTCGCCAGTTCCACCGCGCTGTTCCCCTTCCTGGCCGAGAACCTCGGCGCGTCCGAGGCTGTCGGAGTGCTGTACGCGGCCGGCGGCGTGGGCGCGGTGATCGCCTCACTCACCTCGGGCTGGACGGCCCACGTCCGTCGGCACGGGCTCGCCGTCATCGTCTCGGCCACCCTGTGGGGCGTCGCCGTGGCGCTCGCGGCCCTGATGCCGGACATCTGGCTGGTCTTCCTGTTCCTCGCCGTCGCCGGCGGCGCCGACATGGTGAGCGGCCTGTTCCGCGGCACCATCTGGAACCAGACGATTCCGGACTCCTATCGCGGACGGCTGACCGGCATCGAACTGCTGTCCTACTCGACCGGGCCGATGCTGGGCGACGCGCGGGCCGGGTTCATGGCCCAGCTGGGCGGTGCCCGCTTCTCCCTGGGGGTGGGCGGCCTGCTCTGCGTGGGCGCGGTCGGTGTGATGGCGGCCGCGTTGCCCAGATTCCGCCGGTACGACGCGCGGACCGACGAGCACGCGCTCGCCCTCCGCCGGCCGGAGTCCACGACGGCGTGAAATGTTCATCGGCGTTTCGGCAGGGCGACGCATACTTGATCGGTTCATCAAACTGAAATATTTCTACTGATCCTTTGACATGTTTCAACGGCGCTTCACAGAATGATGTCCCGGCGAACCCCGGGCCGGGCGGCGCCTTCCCCGCATGGCGATACACCGCCGGGCCTGTCCCCGATGCCCGATCAGGGTCCCCGACTGGAGGAGCAGACATGGTCGACAGCGCCGTGCCCATCGGAAGACGTCCCCGCTTACGCAAGACTCTCGCCACCGCGATCGCGAGCGTGCTCACCGCGGCGCTCGCCGCCGTGGCCCTGTCCGCCGCGCCCGCGAGCGCGGCCGACTGCAGCGCCGGATACGTCGGCCTGACCTACGACGACGGACCCAACCCGAGCAACACCACCACCTTGCTGAACACCCTCAGGTCGAACGGCCTGCGGGCCACCATGTTCAACATCGGGCAGAACGCGCAGAACAACCCGTCCCTGGTCAGGGCCCAGGTGGACGCGGGCATGTGGGTCGGCAACCACAGCTGGACCCACCCGCACCTGACCCAGATGAGCAGCTCACAGATCCAGTCGGAGCTGCAGCAGACCCAGCAGGCCATCCAGCAGGCCACCGGCTCCGCGCCCAAACTGTTCCGGCCCCCCTACGGGGAGACCAACTCCACCCTCAAGTCGATCGAGCAGCAGCTCGGCCTCAAGGAGATCATCTGGGACGTCGACTCCCAGGACTGGAACGGCGCCAGCACCGCCCAGATCGTGCAGGCCGCCGGCCAGCTCCAGAACGGCCAGATCATCCTCATGCACGACCAGTACGCCACCACCGTCGCCGCCATCTCGCAGATCGCGGCGAACCTCCGCAGCCGCAACCTGTGCGCGGGCATGATCTCGCCGTCCACCGGGCGGGCCGTGGCCCCCGACGGCGGCAGCGGCGGCCCGACCGGCCAGCCGACCGTCACGCCCACAAACCCCGGCGGGGGCAGCTGCACCGCGACGCTGTCCGCGGGTCAGCAGTGGAGCGACCGGTACAACCTCAACGTCTCGGTCAGCGGCTCGAGCAACTGGACCGTGACGATGAACGTGCCGTCCCCAGCGAAGATCATCGCCACCTGGAACATCAGCGCCAGCTATCCCAGCGCCCAGGTGCTGACCGCGAAGCCCAACGGCAGCGGCAACAACTGGGGCGTGACCATCCAGCACAACGGCAACTGGACCTGGCCGTCCGTCTCCTGCCGGGTCGGCTGACCCCACACCGAGGTGCGGCGCTCTTCCGGGGGAGCGCCGCACCTCCTGTCGTCTGCACGTCGCTCTGCGAACGTAGGAGTGTTCCGGCGCCGCGCCAGCGGGGAAAGACATCGCGAGGCGCTCATGCGTTGCTACGGTGAGCGCATGACGGCAGAGGCATGGAGCGAAGCGCCATTGAGTGACACGCACGGTCTCCCGAACTGGATCTTCCCTCCGGTGGAAGGCTTCAAGGCGACCGACCTCGATCACATGCCGCAACTTCCTGCGCACACAGAGTTGATTGATGGAAGCTTGGTCTTCGTGAGCCCCCAAGCCTCCTTTCACAGCCTCATGCTGTTCCTGCTGGAGCGGGAACTGCGCCGGTTCTGCCCCGCCCACCTGCGCGTGCGCCGTGAGATGAGTGTTGTCCTCGGGCTTCGCCAAAGGCCCGAGCCCGATCTGGTGATCCTTCGCGCCGAGGCAGCGCAGGGGACGAGTGAGACCTCGTACGAGGCGAGTGACGTGCTCTTGGTCGTCGAGGTCGTCTCGCCGGACTCGGAGGAGCGGGACCGCAAGCGCAAGCCGCAACTCTACGCGGAGGCGGGGCTCGCCCACTTCTGGCGAATCGAGAACCAGGCCGGGCGGCCCACGGTCTACGTCTACGAACTCGACCCGGCGACCGCGTCGTACGCGCTGACCGGGATCTACCACGACCGGCTCAAGCTGCCGGTGCCCTTCGAGATCGACATCGACCTCACCGAGCTCGACGCTCTCTGAGCTTCGCCTTAACGAGCAGGCGGCAGAGCGGATACGGGGCTGCCGCCACCCGCGAGGAATCACCCATTGATCCTCAGGTTACCCGCGCGTATCGTCCAGAGAGTTGAGCACCGCTCACATTCACGCGCGTGAACAGCACCAACCTCGGTCCCTTCACCCCCCGACACCGCGAAGGGAAGTTTCCCCATGCACGCGCGCCTTCGACGGGCGATCACCGCTGCCGCCGCGCTGGCCCTCGTCGCCGTCGGCCTGCCGGCGACGCCGGCCGCCGCGGCCCCCTACTACCCACCCGACGACTACTGCCTGGGCCAGTGCGCGGACATCCTGCCGCCCGGCCAGAACGGCAACGCCACACTCGTGGACATCCTGGGCAACCAGGCCCTCGGCACGTACCCGGCCCACAGCAAGGACCAGCTCGGCAAGTACGCCGACCTGATCTCGGGCTACAGCGGCCTGACCGACGAGCAGATCTCCGCGTTCTTCAACGACAGCTCGTTCGGCGTGCCGGCGAACCAGGTCGACAGCACGGTGAGCCCGCGCTCGGACGTCACCATCGTCCGCGACAAGGCGACCGGCGTCCCGCACGTCACCGGCACCACCCGCGAGGGCACCATGTTCGGCGCCGGATACGCCGGCGCGCAGGACCGCCTGTGGCTGATGGACCTCATGCGCCACGTCGGCCGTGGCGAGCTGACGCCGTTCGCCGGTGGCGCGGCGGGCAACAGGGAGCTGGAGCAGAGCGTCTGGCGCAACTCCCCCTACACCGAGGCCGACCTGCAGGCCCAGATCGACCGGCTGAAGAGCGCGGGCTCCCGGGGCGCCCAGCTCTACGCGGACGTGCAGAACTACGTCTCCGGGATCAACGCGTACATCGACCACTGCATGGCCAGCCGCGACTGCCCGGGTGAGTACGTGCTCACCGGCCACCTCGACGCGATCACGAACAAGGGCGGCCCGGAGGACTTCCGGATGACCGACCTGATCGCGATCTCCGGCGTGATCGGCGGCCTGTTCGGCGGTGGCGGCGGCGCCGAGATGCAGTCCGCCCTCGTACGCGTGGCCGCGCGGGCGAAGTACGGCACCGCCGAGGGCGACCGGGTCTGGGCGGCCTTCCGCTCGCAGAACGACCCGGAGACCGTGCTGACCCTGCACAGCGGGCAGAGCTTCCCCTTCGGGGCGGCCCCGGCCGGCGCGACCGGGGTGGTGCTGCCCGACGCCGGCGCGACCGTGCCGGTCGACATCACGGCCAACGAGACCGGCACCGCGACGTCCGCGACCACGCAGGTCAAAAGCGCGCTGACCGGCCTCACCGTGGACAACTCCAAGCCGGACATGTCCAACGCCATCGTGGTCTCGGCCGCCAAGGCGACCGGCGGCCACCCGATCGCCGTGTTCGGCCCGCAGACCGGCTACTTCGCGCCGCAACTGCTCATGCTGGAGGAGCTGTCCGGGCCCGGCATCCGGGCGCGCGGCGCGGCCTTCGCCGGGCTCAACCTCTACGTGCTGCTCGGACGCGGCACCGACTACGCCTGGAGCGCCACCTCCGCCGCCGAGGACATCACCGACACGTACGCCGTGACGCTGTGCGACCCGAACGGCGGCACGCCCACCGTCTCCAGCGACCACTACCTCTACCACGGCACCTGCACGGCCATGGAGACGCTGAAGAAGACCAACTCCTGGAAGCCCAACACGGCCGACTCCACCGCCGCCGGATCGTACGACCTGGTCATCAAGCGGACCAAGTATGGCCTGGTCACCTGGCGGGGCACGGTCGGCGGCGTGCCGACGGCGTTCACCGCGCTGCGCTCGACCTACCAGCACGAGGCGGACTCCGCCATCGGCTTCCAGATGTTCAACGACCCGGCCGAGATGGCCTCGGCGGCGGCCTTCCGCAACTCGGCCTCCACCATCGGCTTCGCGTTCAACTGGTTCTACGTGAACTCCTCCGACGCGGCGTACTTCATGTCCGGCAACGTCCCCGTGCGGTCGGCGGTGTCCGACCCGAACCTGCCCATGGCGGGCGACGCCGCGCACGAGTGGAGCGGCTTCGACCCGGCGGCAAACACGGCGTCCTACATCCCGCCCTCGGCCCACCCGCAGGCGACCAACCAGGACTACTTCGTGAGCTGGAACAACAAGCAGGCCAAGGACTTCGGCGCGGCCGACGGCAACTTCAGCTTCGGGCCGGTCCACCGGGCCGACCTGCTCGACGCCCCGGTCAAGGCGGCCCTGTCCTCGGGCACCCTCGATCGCGCCGGGGTCGTGAAGATCATGGCGTCGGCCGCGACGACCGACCTGCGCGGGTGGAAGGTGCTGCCGAAGCTGCTGCGCGTGATCAACAGCGTGTCCGTCTCCGACCCCGCCCTGGCCTCGGCCGTCTCCAAGCTGTCCGCCTGGGCCAGCGCGGGCGCCAAGCGGGAGGAGACCGCCAAGGGCAGCAAGACCTACACGCACGCCGACGCCATCCGGATCTTCGACGCGTGGTGGCCGAAGCTGGTCCGGGCGCAGTTCCGGTCCGGGCTGGGCGACGGCCTCTACCAGTCGCTGGTCAACGCACTGCAGATCAACGAGTCGCCGTCCGGGCACCAGCAGGGCGACGTCTCCTCACTGCCCGGCTCGGCCAACGAGGCGCAGGCCCACAAGGGGTCGTCGTTCCAGTACGGCTGGTGGGGCTACGTGGACAAGGACATCCGGGCCGTGCTGGGCGACCCTGTGGCCGCTCCCCTGCCGGCGAAGTACTGCGGGGCGACCGTGGCGGCCTGCCGTACGGTCCTGCTGGACAGCCTGTCGGCGGCGCTGGCGGAGCCGGCGGCGACGACCTATCCGGGTGACGACTCCTGCTCGGCGGGCGACCAGTGGTGCGCCGACGCCGTCCGGCAGTCGCCGCTCGGCGGCGTCAAGCACTCGCTGATCTCCTGGCAGAACCGGCCGACCTACCAGCAGGTCGTCTCGTTCCCTGCGCACCGCGGCGACGACGTGGCCGACCTCGCGCTGGGCCGTACGGCGAGCGCGTCCAGCACCCAGGGCTCCAACAGCGCGGCGAAGGCCGTGGACGGGGATCCGGCCAGCCGGTGGGCCAGCGGGTGGAGCGACAACCAGTACGTCCAGGTCGATCTCGGCTCGGCGAAGACCGTGGGACGGGTGATCCTGCGCTGGGAGGCGGCCTACGGCTCGTCGTACCGGATCCAGACCTCGCCCGACGGCTCCACGTGGACCACCGTCGCGCAGACGACCACGGGCGACGGCGGCGTGGACAACGTCACGTTCGCACCGGTCAGCACGCGCTACGTGCGGATGCAGGGCGTCAAGCGCGCCACCGGCTACGGCTACTCGCTGTACTCCCTGGAGGTGTACGGCAGATAGGAGGACGGTCAGCCCGGCTCGCGCCAGCCCTCGCCCTCCTCGGCGAGGGCGTCGAGCCGGGAGAGGTCGCCCGGGCCGAGGGCGCCGTCCAGATCGTCCACGACGACCACCCACTGGGCGTCCTCGGCGTCGTCCTCGCCCGCGAGCAGCTCACGGACGACGGTGGGGACGCCGAGTGCCGGGAACAGCTCGGCCACGGTCTCGGCTGACTCCTCCGCGCTGTCCCGCTCGGGGAAAACCAGCAGGTGACGCACCGCTCCTCCGGGAGAGACGACCGCGGGTGCCGGCACTGTGTTAATTCAATCCGGTGTTCATTCAATCCGGTGTTCATTCACACCGGCGTTCATACACACCGTGCCGGCACCCGCTCAGGCGATCACGCTCAGGCGCCGCGGAGCTGAGCTCCGGTGCGCTCTGTGGCGAGGGCGACGGCGGCGTCACGCGCCGCCGTGGTCTCCTCGACCGTGAGCGTCCGGTCGGACGCCCGGAACCGCAGCGTGTACGCCAGGGACTTGTTGCCCTCGCCCACCTGCGGGCCCGTGTAGACGTCGAACAGCCTGATCGACTCCAGCAGCTCGCCCGCCCCCGCCCTGAGGGCGGCCTCGACCTCGGCGACCGGGATGGAGTCTGCGACGGTCAGCGCCACGTCCTGCGTGGCCACAGGGTAGGCGGACACACCGGGCGTCTGCACCGGCCCGGCGGGACTCAGCAGCGACAGCTCCAGCTCCATCGCGCAGGTGCGCGGCGGCAGCCCGTAGGCCTCGACGACCCGCGGGTGCAGCTCACCGGCATGACCGGCCAGCACCGGCTCGCCGGTCTCCGCGTCGGCGACGGTCAGCGCGGCGCACCGCCCGGGATGCCACGGCTCGTGCTGGTCGGCCCGGACGCCGAGCTCCACGCCCGCCGCCCGCGCGACCGCGCGGGCCGCCTCGACGGCGTCCGCCCAGGACGCCTGCCGGCCCTCACCCCACCAGCCGGAGCGCTCGAACTCTCCCGCCAGCACCACGGCCACCCGGAGCGGCTGCCTCGGCAGCGCCGTCTCGATCGCCGCCAGCTCCTCCTCGGTGGGCCTGCGGTCGACCGGGAGGACCGGAGCCGTCGCGGGGGCCTGCGGCTCGGGCCGGTAGACCAGCCCGGACTCGAACAGCGCCACGTCGGCGAACCCGCGGCCCACGTTGCGCACCAGGGTCTTCAGCAGGCCCGGCAGCAGCGTGGTCCGCATGTACGGCTCGTCCTCGCTGAGCGGGTTGACCAGCCTGGTCGCCCGTCTGCGGGGGTCCTGCTCGGGCAGCAGCAGGTTGTCGAGGTCGCGCGGCCCCATGAACGGGTAGGCGAGCACCTCCACGTACCCCGCCTGGGCCAGGGCACGGCCCACCCGGCGGCGCAGCCGCTGCGCCTCGGTCAGCCCGCCACCGGCCGGAGCGGGCGGCAGGACCGACGGGATGCGGTCGTACCCCTCCAGCCGGATGACCTCCTCCGCGAGGTCGTTCGGGTCGGTCAGGTCGGGGCGCCACGTCGGCGGGGTGACCGTGATCAGGTCGTCGCCGTGCACGGCCAGCCGGTCGGCGAGGTCGCCGGAGGCGAGCACGCCGGTGGCCGCGACGCCGTGTCCGGCCGTGGCCGCGGGGGCGGCGCCCTCCGTCACCACGCAGCCGATCTGCTCGAGCCTGCGGATCACGCTCTCCCGCTCGTACGTCACGCCCGCCACACGGCTGGGGTGGTCGGCCGGGATGGTGATCCGCACCGGCGAGACCTCCACCTGGGCGTGGGTCACTCCGGGATCGGCGACGGCCCCGCCCAGCTCGACCAGGAGCTGGACGGCACGCCACGACGCGGCCAGGGGCAGCTCGCGGTCGACGCCGCGCTCGAACCGCTTGGACGCCTCGCTCACGAGGTTGTGCCGCCGGGACTCGCGGGCGATGCCGGTCGCGGAGAAGTGCGCCGCCTCGATGACGATGTCGGTCGAGACCTCGGAGATCTCCGTGTGCAGGCCGCCCATGGTGCCGGCCATCGAGATCGGACCCGAGTCGTCGGTGATGAGGATGTCCTCATCGTGGAGCTTGCGCACCACGTGGTCGAGCGTCTCCAGCGTCTCCCCCGGCCGGGCCCGCCGTACGACGATCGGACCGGACAGGCGCGACCGGTCGAAGGCGTGCAGGGGCTGGCCGAGCTCCAGCATCACGTAGTTGGTGATGTCGACGGCCAGCGAGACCGAGCGCATGCCGGCGCGGGTCAGCCGCACCCGCATCCACAGCGGGGACTCGACGGCCGGGTCGAAGCCGGTGACCGTGCGCAGCACGAACCGGTCGCAGGCGGTGGGATCGGCGATCGACGCGGGCCAGGACTCGCCGCCGCCGTACTCCGCCTCGGTCGTGGCCGGGTCGCGGAACGGCACGCCGAACGCGGTGGCCGCCTCACGGGCGACGCCGCGGATCGACAGGGCGTATCCGCGGTCGGTGGCGACCTCCAGTTCGAGCACATCGTCACGCAGGCCGAGCAGCTCGACCACGTCGGCGCCGATCGGGGTGTCCTGCGGCAGCAGCAGGATGCCCGGGGAGGACTCGGCGATGCCGAGCTCGGCCTCCGAGCAGATCATGCCGTCGGAGAGGCGCCCGTAGGTCTTGCGGGAGCCGATCTCGAAACCACCGGGGAGCACCGCGCCGGGCAGCGCGACCGGGACCACGGCGCCCTCGGAGAAGTTCGTGGCGCCGCAGACGATCTCGCGCGGCGTCGCCTCCCCCACCTCGACCTTGCAGTGCCGGATGGGCTTCTTGAACCCGGTCAGCTCCTCGATCTCGAGGACCCGGCCGACCACGACGTTCTTGATCTCGTGGCCGTGCGAGTGGATGGCCTCCAGCTTGAGGCCGGCGGCGGTGAGCCGGTCGGCCACCTCCTGGGCGGTGACCGCGGGGAGATCGACGTACTCCCGCAGCCATGAAAGCGGGACCTTCATCAGACCTCCATCCCGAACGGCAGGGTGAACCGGATGTCGCCCTCGACCATGTCACGCATGTCCTCGGCGTTGTGGCGGAACATCAGCGTCCGCTCCACGCCCATGCCGAAGGCGAATCCCGAGTAGACGGCGGGGTCGACGCCGCAGGCGAGCAGCACGCGCGGGTTGACCATGCCGCAGCCGCCCCATTCGATCCAGCCCTCCGACTTGCAGGTGCGGCAGGGCGGGTTGCCCGGCACCGCCGACGATCCGCGGCAGACGAAGCAGCGCAGGTCGAGCTCGGCCGACGGCTCGGTGAACGGGAAGTAGTGCGGCCGGAAGCGGGTGGTGATCCCCGCGCCGAACATCACCTCGGCGAACCGGTCGAGCGTGCCCTTCAGGTGGGCCATCGTCAGCCCCTTGTCGACCGCCAGGCCCTCGACCTGGTGGAAGACCGGCGTGTGCGTGGCGTCCAGCTCGTCGGTGCGGAAGGTCTTGCCCGGCGACACCACGTAGACGGGCAGCGGGCGCGACAGCAGGGCCCTGATCTGCACCGGCGAGGTCTGGGTGCGCAGCACCTTCCCGGAGTCGACGCTCTCCACGAAGAACGTGTCGTGGTCGGACCTGGCCGGGTGGTCCGGGGCGATGTTCAGCGCGTCGAAGTTGAACCACTCGCCTTCGAGCTCGGGCCCCTCGGCCACCTCGTAACCCATCGCCACGAACGCGTCGGCGATGCGCTCCTGCAGGGTGGTCAGCGGGTGCCGGGCGCCGCGCGGCGCCCGGTCCCAGGGCAGCGTGACGTCGACGGTCTCCTCGATGAGGACCCGCGCGTCCCGCTCGGCCTCCAGCTCGGCCTGGCGGGCGGCGAGCGCCTCGCCGATCGCCTTGCGCGCGGTGCCGATCCGCTTGCCCGCCTCGGCGCGCGCGGCGGGCGGCAGTGCGCCGATCTCACGGTTCGCCAGTGCGATGGGCGAGCGGTCGCCCACGTGCGCGAGCCTGGCCTGCTTCAGATCGTCGAGGTCGCGCGCCGCGGCGATGGCGGCGAGGGCGTCGGCCTGCGCCCGCGCGACCTCGTCGGCGTGCAGCGGCGTCACCTCGACCGGGTCATAGGTGTTCGACAAGAGAGAGCTCCGTATCCAGGGGCCTGCGAGCGCCCTGCGCTCAGCGTGGTCAGTTTAGTCCGATCAGCCCACCGGGCCGTCCTCCGCGCGATCGGCCTGTGGAAAAGGCTCAGGCGAAGTCAGGGGTGCCGGTGGGCAAGGTAAATCGGAACTCCGCGCCGCCGCCGGGCGCGCGCTGCACGCTGATGGTGCCGCCGTGGGCCTCGACGAGGCCCTTCACGATGAACAGGCCGAGGCCGGTCCCCCCGCGGCGGCGGCCGTTGCCTCGCCAGAACTGGCGGAAGACGCGGCCGACCAGCTCGGGCGACACGCCCTCACCCTGGTCCCGCACCGACACCGCCACTCCCCATTCGACCGGCTCCACCACTATGGTCACCGTACCGCGTCCGTGGCGCACCGCGTTTTCCACCAGGTTCGCGAGAACCTGGTCAATCTTGTCCTGGTCGAGCCACATCTCGGGCAGTTCGCCGAGGACCTCGAGCCGGAAGCGGTCCTCCGGCTCCCCCGCCGCCACCCGGCCCGCGATGACCTTGCGGGCCCGGGCCGGCACGTCCACGATCTGGCGGTGGATCTCCACCCTGCCCGATTCGATGCGCGAGACGTCGAGCAGTTCGGTGATCAGCCGGGTCACCCGGTCGGCGTCCGCGTTGACCGTCTCCAGCATGACGCGCTTCTGGGCGTCGGTGAAGCGCTCCCATTTGGCCAGCAGTGTCGCGGTGAACCCCTTGACGCTGGTCAGCGGCGAGCGCAGTTCGTGGGCCACGGTCGAGACCAGGTCGGCGCGGCTGCGCTCGATACGGGCGCGCGCCGAGGCGTCGCGCAGCGTGATCACCACGCGCTCCACGCGCCCGCCGCGCGGCGGCGTGCGGACGAAGCGCGCGGCGACGAGCATCTCCTGTCGGCCGGGCAGGTGCAGCGGCCGTTCCGGCTGACGGCTGCGGGTGGACAGCCCGCCCTGCGGGTCGAGCCACTTCCACCAGTCGCGGGCGTCCTGGTCGCGCATCGGCAGCACGTCGCCGATGAGCCTGCCCACCGCCGCCTCATGAGTCACCCCGGTCAGCCGCTCGGCGGCCCGGTTGACCATCAGGATCACACCGTCGGCGTCGGTGGCGACGAGGCCGTCGGGAAGGTCGTCGACGTCGATGCGCGCCCGCCCTCCGGCGTCCCCCTCAGGGGTGCCGCCGGGGGTGTCGTCACCTCGCACGAGACCGCCTCCTCGAGCTCCGGAACTGCGCGCGCCGCCGCGTCCTGCGCGACTCCTTCGCCGACAATAGCGGGTTTCCCGGGCTCGGCAGCAGCCTCAGAGCGCGGGGGTAGTGGGATCTTCCACGGATTGTAAGGTCTGCCTCTGAGCGCGCGCGGAAGCGTACAGGCAGACCGCGGCCGCGGTGGCGAGATTGAGGCTCTCCGCCCGTCCGTAGATCGGGACGCGCACCACCTCGTCGGCCAGCGCGAGGAGCTCGGGCGGCAGCCCCCACGCCTCATTGCCGAACAGCCATGCGGTGGGCACGTCCAGGGCGACCTCGTCGAGCGTCCGGGTGCCCGCGCCGTCGGCCGCGAGCACGCGCAGCCCCGCCTCCCGCGCGTGCCGTACGGCGTCCGCCACGGGAGTGCCGGTCACGACCGGCAGATGGAACAGGCTGCCCGCGCTGGCCCGCACGCACTTGCCGTTGTACGGGTCCACCGAGGCGTCGGTGAACACCACCGAGTCGGCGCCCGCGGCGTCGGCCGTACGCAGGACCGTGCCCGCGTTGCCGGGATCGCGCACGTGGGCGAGGATCGCCACCAGCCGTGCTCCCTGCGGCACCGCCTCGGCCAGCGGGACGTGCACGAACCGGCACACGGCCAGCAGGCCCTGCGGGGTGACCGTCTGGGTCAGCTCCGACATGACCTCGCCGCTCGCGCGGTGCACCGGGACGCCCGCCGCGACGGCGGCGGCCACGATGTCGGCGTGCCGCGTCTCCGACTCGACCGTCGCGAACAGTTCGACCGTGACGTCCTTGAGCGCGAGGGCCTCGCGGACCGCCTGCGGCCCTTCGGCCAGGAACGCCCGGTCGCGGTCCCTGAAGGCGCGCTTGGTCAGCCTGCGGGCCGCCTTGACGCGCGGCGATTTGATGTTGGTGAGCTCCGCCATGCCCGCTTGTCCCCTCGACGTGGATGAGGGCCCGCCGCAGGCGGCGGGCCCTCGTCTTTGAGCAGGTGTCAGGCGACCGGCGCGTTCACGTCGGACGGGAGCGCCTTCTTGGCGGACTCGACCAGCGTGGCGAAGGTCTGGTTGTCGTTCACCGCGAGGTCCGCGAGGATCTTGCGGTCCACCTCGATGCCGGCCAGGCGCAGGCCCTGGATGAACCGGTTGTAGGTCATGCCGTTCGCGCGGGCGGCGGCGTTGATCCGCTGGATCCACAGCCGGCGGAACGTGCCCTTCTTGTCCTTGCGGTCCCGGTACGCATAGGTCATCGAGTGGAGCATCTGCTCCTTGGCCTTGCGGTAGAGCCGCGACCGCTGCCCGCGGTAACCGCTCGCCCGCTCGAGAACGACCCGGCGCTTCTTCTTGGCGTTGAGCGCCCGCTTCACGCGTGCCATGTTGTTCTATCTCCCCGGGTCGTTACTTCGCGAGCAGCTTCTTGATCTTCTTGGTGTCGGCGTCGGACATGACGACGACACCCTCGAGACGGCGCGTGCGAGTGGACGGCTTGTGCTCGAACAAGTGCTGCCGGTTGGCGCGGCGGCGGACAACCTTGCCGGATCCGGTGAGCCGGAACCGCTTCTTCGCACCGCTGTGCGTCTTCATCTTCGGCATCTCAGCCGTCTCTCCTCTTTCGTCCGTGCCGACGGCCCGGGCCGGTAACCCGGGCCAGCGGCCTGTCTTACTCCGCGAGACCGTCCCGGTCTCGGTTTCCGTGTACGTCTGCGGCGCCCCGCCTGGTGGTTCAGGCGGGCGTCACTGCGGCTGGGCGGCCTGCTCCTCGGCGGGCTCCGCCTCCAGCTCGTCGGTGCCGCGGGCCTTGGCGGCGGCCTTCTCGGCCTTCGCCTCGGCCTTCTTCTTGTGCGGCCCGATCACCATGATCATGTTGCGACCGTCCTGCTTCGGCTGCGACTCGACGAACCCCAGGTCGGTGACGTCCTCAGCGAGGCGCTGCAGGAGCCGGAAGCCCAGCTCTGGCCGGGACTGCTCGCGACCCCGGAACATGATCGTGACCTTGACCTTGTCTCCCGCCTTCAGGAAGCGCACGACGTGACCCTTCTTGGTCTCGTAGTCGTGCGGGTCGATCTTCGGCCGGAGCTTGATCTCCTTGATGATCGTATGCGCCTGGTTACGGCGGGCCTCGCGCGCCTTCATGGCCGACTCGTACTTGAACTTGCCGTAGTCCATGAGCTTGCAGACGGGCGGGCGGGCCGTGGCCGCGACCTCCACCAGGTCGAGATCGCTCTCCTGCGCCAGCTTGAGCGCGTCGCCAATGGAGACGATGCCGACCTGTTCGCCGTTCGGGCCGACGAGGCGCACCTCGGGCACGCGAATACGGTCGTTGATGCGGGGCTCGGTGCTGATGGGACCTCCAAAAGACTTCCGCTTGTCTCGACCGCGCGGGACAAAACAAAAACCCCGCACGGCACGCATGCGGGGTCACTGAGCTCTCCTGCCGAAAACTCCGGTGTGATCCTGAAACCCGTCCGCCTTTCGGCGGAGCAGGTGGGAGGAGGACCTCCGCTTGCGCGTCCAGCTCATGCCGGACCGATCGAGTTCCTACGCTACCACAAACACGAAGGTCTCCCGGTGTATTCCGGGGCCGCCCCGGCGCCGCTCACGAGGCCGCGCGCCGCGCGATCTCGGCCTCGCCGGCGGCGCGCATCGCCTCCACCGGCACGTCCGCGCGGCCGGTCATCAGCTCGACCTGCCGCACCGCCTGGTGCAGCAACATCGGGAAGCCGCCGATCACGGTGCGCCCCCGCGCCCCTACGGCCGCGGCCAGCGCCGTCGGCCAGGGCGCGTAGACGACGTCGAACAGCGCCGCCTTCTCGGGCAGGCGGGCCGCGACCCGCTCGGCCAGCGCGTCGGCCGCGCCGGACGGCAGTGTGGAGACGACCAGGTCGGCCGCGGGGTCGAAGTCGTCGAAGGAGCGCACGGTCACCGTCGTGCCGAGGCGGTCGGCGACCCGCAGGGTCTCTCCCGCGCGGCCCGGGTCGCGCACGACCAGCGTGACCTCCGCGAGGCCCGTCTCCCGCAGGGCGGCGACGGCCGAGGCCGCGGTGGCGCCGCCGCCGAGGACGACCGCGGATGACGGCGCGGGCACGCCCGCCTCCGCGATCGCCTGGACGATGCCGTGCACGTCGGTGTTCTCGCCGTGCCGCGCGCCGTCGCGGAAAACCACCGTGTTGGCCCCGCCGACCGCCACGGCGAGGTCGGACACTGTGTCGAGCAGCGGCAGCACGGCGCGCTTGAGCGGCATCGTGAGCGACAGCCCCGCCCACTCCGGGCCGAGCCCGCCGACCAGGTCGGCCAGCTCGTTCTCTGCGCACTCGATCGCGTCGTAGCGCCAGTCGCGCAGGTCCATCGCCGCGTACGCCGCCCGGTGCAGCACCGGGGACAGCGAGTGGGCGATCGGGGAGCCGAGGACGGCGGCCCGGGTCGTGGTCACTTGTTGTTCCTGTTGAACTCTTCGCGGAGCTTCCAGAACTCCGACTCCTTGTCGGTGAACTTGGTGATGCCCCGCTTGGGGTCGACCGTCACGAAGTACAGCCAGTTGCCGTCCGCCGGATGCAGCGCGGCCTCGATCGCGTGGTCGCCCGGGTTGCTGATCGGGCCGGGCGGCAGGCCGAAGTACTTGTACGTGTTGTACCGCGAGGTGCTCTCCAGATCGGCGTGCGAGGCCGCGATGCCGTACTTGTTCAGGCCGTACATAACCGTGCTGTCCATGCCCAGCTTCATCTGGGGGTTGGAGGTCAGCCGGTTGTAGATGACCCGGGCGACCTTCGGCATGTCCTCGGCGCTGCCGGACTCCGCCTGGATGATGCTGGCGATAGTCATGATCTGCTTGGCGGTGAAGCCGAGCTGCTTCGCCTGGCCCTCCAGGTCGACCCGATCCGCGGTCTGGTTGAACCGGTCGACCATCTTGGTGAGGATCTGCTGCGGGGTGAGCTTGCTGCTGATCTCGTACGTCGCCGGGAACGCGAAGCCCTCAAGACGGCCCTTGGCATATGAGGGAAGCCCGATGTCGGTGCGGGCGGCCTTCTTGAAGTCGTCGACCGGCTTGCCCGTGGCGGTGGACAGCTCCTCGTAGATCTTGCTGAGCCGCAGCCCCTCGCGGATGGTCAGCCGGTTGAGCATCCGGTTCTTGGGGTCGAGCAGGGTCAGGGCCGACGCGGCGGACATGCCCTTGCGCATCTCGTACTGGCCCGGCTGGAGCGAGGAACTCTTACCGGCCGCGCCGATGGCGTTGATGAACGCCCGCGCGCTGGCCACGACGCCCTCGTCCTCCAGCATCTGGGCGACGTCGGTGGCGCTCTCGCCCTCCTCGATCTCGACGACGACCTCCCCGCGCCCCTCCCCGGTGTAGTCCTTGGGGATCATCACGCTGCGCGCCCAGGTGAATCCGAAGTAGCCGAGGCCGCCGAGGACTCCGATGATGATGGCGACGGCGAACAGCGTGGCGACCCTGCCCTTGCGCCGCTGTTTCTTGCGGCGTCTGCGGCTGCGTCGCTGCTGGGTCCGGCTACCAGAGGGCCGGCGCCGGGGAGAACCGTCGTCGTCCTCGGCGCCGAGCAGGAAGTCCATGTCCAGATCATTCATAGTGCGCTGGCCAATCTCTCGGTACGAGAGGCCTCCCGTCAAGCGAGTGTGCCAGACCGAGGGGATTCGGGGCAGGGGGGAAATCGGGGCAAGGGGGAATCGGGGCAAAGGGGGTCCTGCGGGGGGCGTCCCCGATATGTCGAGCCCCGCCCGGGGGCGGCGGGGCCGTGCGACGCACCTGATCGCGCTCCGGAATCACCCGCGGCACGGCGCCGCGCGGATGCCCCGGGAGGCGATCAGTTCGTCCCGAGATACCTGTTCAGCTCCTCCCGATATTTCCTGAACTCATCCTCTTTGTCAGTGAATTTGGTGATTTTACGCCGGGGATCCGTGGTGACGAACCAGTACCACGCGCCCTCGGCGGGGTGGAGGGCGGCCGTCAGCGCGCTCTCCCCCGGGTTGCCGATGGGCCCGGGCGGCAGCCCGGGGCGCGCGTAGGTGTTGTACGGCGAGTCGACCCGCGTGTCCTCCATACTGACCTTGAGGGTGTGGCGGTTCAGCGCGTAGTTGACCGTGCTGTCCATCTCCAGCTTCGCGCCGCGCGCGAGACGGTTGTACACCACTCTGGCGATCTTGGGGTAGTCGGCCGGAACGCCGCCCTCGGCCTGCACGATGCTGGCGACCGTCACCGCCTGCTTGGGCGTGAGCCGCACGCGCGGCGCCAGTTCCTCCAGCTTCACCTTCACGGCGGCGACGCGGAACCGGGCCACCATCTTCCTGAGCAGATCGATGGCGGTCATCCCCGGCTCGATCTCGTACGTCGCAGGGAACAGGAACCCCTCGGCCGCCCCCTCGGCGTACGCGGGCAGGCGCAGGCGCCGGGGCTGGGCGACCGCCTCGGTGAAGTCCTTCAGGGGGATGCCGGTCCCGCTCGCGAGCGTGTGCAGCACCTCGCTCGTGCGCAGCCCCTCGGGCACGGTGACCGTTTGCACGACCCTGCTCGAGGGCGCGAGCAGCAGATCGAGGGCGCTGGCGGCGGCCATGCGGCGCCGCAGGGTGTAACGGCCCGGGTGCAGGCCGCTCTCCTTGGAGCGCGTGATCACCTGCTCGACGAACGACTGGGCGCTGGCCACCACGCCGGCCTTCTCCAGCGTCTGGCCGATCTCGGCGGCGCTCGCGCCCGGCGTGATCTCGATCGTGACCGACCCCGCGCCGCCGCCCGAGTAGTCGGGAGCCTCGCCGGACTGCCCGATCACCTGGTGCACGCCGTACGCCACCGCCACCGCGACCAGGGCGAGCCCCCCGGCCACGGCGGCCGCGGTCCGCCTCACCGTGCGGTCCCGCCGCTCGCTTCCTCACCGGGCCCGGTGCCGGGCCGCGGTGGTTCGAGAGGTCTGCCGGGGGGATTGCCGGTGGCCCGCTCGCCGTCGAGCGCGGCCTGCAGCAGCACGACGGCCGCCGCCTGGTCGATCACGTCACGCTGGTTGCGGGCCTTCACACCACTGGAACGCAGGCCCTGCTGGGCGCTGACCGTGGTGAGCCGTTCGTCCACGAGCCGGATCGGAACGGGAGCCACCCTGGGCGCCAGCCGCGCGGCGAACTCGCGCGCAGCCCCGGCGGCGTGGCTCTCCTTGCCCGACAGCGACGTGGGCAGCCCGACCACGACCTCGATCGCCTCGTGCTCGGCCGCGATCTCCGCGATCCTCGCCAGGTCGCCCCGGCCACGCCGTACGGTCTCCACCGGCGTGGCCAGCAGACCCGACGGGTCGCTACGGGCCACGCCGATGCGGACGGAGCCGACGTCGACCCCGATCCTGACGCCGTGCCTCATCGGCCGCTCACGCCACCGCGGAGGAGATGGCCTCCTCGACCGCGCGAAGCGCGTCGCCGATCGCCTCGGGCCGCGTGCCGCCGCCCTGGGCCACGTCGTCCTTGCCGCCACCGCCACCCCCGAGTGCCTTGGCGGCCACGCCGACGAGCCGGCCCGCCTTCAGGCCCCGCTCGCGTCCCGCCTCGTTGACCGCGGCGACGACGACCGGCCGGTCGGAGGGGGCGCCGGAGACGACGACGACCGCGGCGCGGTCGCCAGGGAACCTGCCGCGCACATCGAGGGCGAGTTTACGCAGGTCGTCGGCGGAGGTGCCATCAGGCGCGCGGTGCGTCACCACGGAGACGCCCTGCACGTCGCGGGCCTGCGCGGCCAGTTCGCCTGCCACCGCGAGCACCTGGGCGGAGCGGAGCTTCTCCAGCTCCTTCTCTGCGGCGCGCAGCCGGGTGACGATGCCCTCGATGCGCTCGGGCAGCTCCTCGCGGCGGGTCTTGAGCTGCTCGCTCAGCTGGGCGACCAGCACGCTCTCGCGGGCCAGGAACCGGAACGCATCGATGCCGACGAGCGCCTCCACGCGGCGCACGCCGGCGCCGATGGACGACTCGCCCAGCACCTTCACCAGGCCGAGCTGGCCGGAGCTGGCCACGTGCGTGCCGCCGCACAGCTCGCGGGAGTAGTCGCCGACCTCGACCACCCGGACCTCGTCGCCGTACTTCTCACCGAACAGCGCGAGCGCGCCCATCGCGCGGGCCTGCGCCTGGCTGGTGTAGAACGCGTTGACCTTGAGGTCGTTGATCAGGATGGCGTTCACCTCGTCCTCGACGTCGCGCAGCATCGACGGGGAGACCGCCCCGGCCGCGGTGAAGTCGAAGCGGAAGCGGCCCGGGGAGTTCTCCGAGCCCGCCTGGGCCGCCGACTCGCCGAGGGCGTTGCGGAACCCGCGGTGGACCAGGTGGGTCGCGGTGTGGCTGCGGGAGATCGCGCGGCGCCGCTCCAGGTCGATGTCGGCCTGCGCCTGGTCGCCGACCCGCACCTCGCCGGTGCGCACCTTGCCGCGGTGCACGACCAGGCCGGGCACCGGCGACTGGACGTCCACGACCTCGATCTCCGCGCCGCCGGTGCGGATCAGGCCCTGGTCGGAGAGCTGACCGCCGCCCTCCGCGTAGAACGGGGTGCGGTCGAGCACGACCTCCAGCGTGGTCCCCGCGCCGGCCGCCGGGACGGACGCGCCGTCGACGAGCAGGCCGATGACGTTCGCCTCGGCGGTGGTGTGGTCGTAGCCGAGGAAGTCGACCTTCCCGGCCTTCTCCAGGATGCCGGTGAACACCGAGATGTCGGCGTTGCCGGTCTTCTTCGCCGCGGCGTCGGCCTTGGCCCGGTCCCGCTGCTCCTTCATGAGCCGGCGGAAGCCCTCCTCGTCCACCTGGAGGCCCTGCTCGGCCGCCATCTCCAGGGTGAGGTCGATCGGGAAGCCGTAGGTGTCGTGGAGCTGGAACGCCTGGTCGCCGCTGAGCGTCGCGACGCCCTTGCGCTTGGTCTCCTCCACGGCGACGTCGAAGATCGCCGTGCCGGTGCGGAGCGTGCCGAGGAACGACGCCTCCTCGGCGTCGACGACCGTGTGGATGTTGGCGGCGTCGGCCTTGAGCTCGGGGTACTGCTCGCCCATCACGTCGATGGTGACGGCGGTGAGCGCGTGCAGGTGCCGCTCCTCGCCCGCGCCGAGCAGGCGGAGGTTGCGGATCGCGCGGCGCAGCATGCGGCGCAGCACGTAGCCGCGGCCCTCGTTGGACGGCAGCACGCCGTCGCCGACGAGCATGACGCCCGCCCGCATGTGGTCGGCGATCACCCGCAGCGACACGTCGGCGCGCTTGTCGCGCCCGTAGCGCGACCGGGTGAGCTCGGCCGCCGTGTCGAGGATCTTGTACGTCGTGTCGATCTCGTAGATGTTGTCGACGCCCTGCAGGATGGCCGCCATGCGCTCCAGGCCCATGCCGGTGTCGATGTTCTTCGCCGGCAGCTCGCCCGCGACGTCAAAGTCGATCTTGCTGCGGACCTTGCTGAGCTGGAACTGCATGAAGACGAGGTTCCACACCTCGAGGTAGCGGTTCTCGTCGGCGATCGGCCCGCCCTCGCGGCCGTACTCGGGGCCGCGGTCGTAGTAGATCTCCGAGCACGGCCCGCCGGGCCCGGCGACGCCCATGTGCCAGTAGTTGTCGGCGAGGTCGCGGCGCTGGATGCGGTCGAGCGGCAGCCCCACCTTGCGGTGCCAGATGTCCTGGGCCTCGTCGTCGTCCAGGTAGACGGTCGCCCACAGGCGGTCCTCGGGGAAGCCGAAGCCGCCGTCGGACTCGGGCCGGGTCAGCAGCTCCCAGGCGAACGGGATCGCCTGCTCCTTGAAGTAGTCGCCGAAGGAGAAGTTGCCGAGCATCTGGAAGAAGCTGGCGTGCCGGGTGGTCTTGCCGACCTCGTCGATGTCGAGGGTGCGCATGACCTTCTGCGCGCTGGTCGCCCGCCGGTACGGCGGCGTCTGCTGCGCCAGGAAGAAGGGCTTGAACGGGACCATCCCCGCGTTCACGAGAAGCAGTGTCGGGTCCTCGGCGACCAGGCTGGCCGAGGGCACGACTGTGTGCCCGCGCTCCTCGAAGAAGCGCAGGAAGCGGCGCGCGATCTCTGCCGACTCCATTTCAGCGGCCGTCCTTTACGTCGTAGATTCTGTTCTTGCCTGTGGTGGTCTTGCCTGTGGTGGTCTTGCCTGTGGTGGTTCCATCAACCGTGTCGAGTCCGAACTCGGCACGCAACTCGGTTTCCCTGCTCGCCGACAGGTGGCGCACCTCGCCGGCGAAGTCCCTGAGCTGGTCCGCGAGGGTCACCGCGCGGTCGGCGGTGCGCCTGGCGACGTGGTCGGGCCGCAACGTCTGAAGCTTACGCATGGTCCAGACCGTGAGGAACGCGCCCAGGGACATGTAGAAGAGCCGTCGGATCATCCGCGTCCCCTCCCGATCGCCCGGCGCTCCACGGCGCGCTCGGCCGCGTGCCTTTCGCTGATCCTGTCCCCGGTGCGCGGGCCGCCGCGGGCGACCCTCCGGGCCGGGGCCCTGCGGGCGGCGCGCCGGGCCAGCGCCAGGCGGAAGCCGTCCCGGAATGCGGAGATCTTGAGCACCGGACCGGCGAACAGCGTGGACGCCACCCCGGTGATCTTGACCATGTTGCCGCTGACGTCACGCATGTTGTCCGTGATCTCCTCGGCCGCCACCAGCCGCCGGTTGGCCTCGGAGACGGTCTGGCTCATGTCGTCGAGGAGGGGGGCGATGCGGTCGCTCAGCTCGGCCACCGACTTGCGGGTCTCGGTCAGCAGTCTGGCCAGTCTGACCAGTACGACGACCATGAAGCAGACCAGGATCACCCAGAAAATGGCGACCACGAGGCCCGCCAGCTCTCCCGCGGTAAGCATGTGCCGATCTCCCTAGATCAACGGAGCTGGAATGGCAAGACCTTACCGCGAACGCCCTGCCCGCCGTTCCGCACCACACACACCGGACCGCACACCGGCGGCGCTCAGCCTCCCCGCAGGAAGCTCCGGATCTTCGCCCAGCGCTCGGCGAACCGCGACTCCGCTCCGTGCGTGGTCGGCTCGTAGTAGCGGCGCTCCCGCAGTTCCTCGGGGGCGTAGTCCTGGCGGACGAGGCCGTGCTCGAAGTCGTGCGGGTACTGGTAGCCCCTGCCGTGGCCGAGCTTCTTCGCGCCCGGGTAGTGGGCGTCGCGCAGGTGGTCGGGGACGCGGCCCACCATGCCGCGCCGCACGTCGTCGGAGGCCGCGCCGATCGCCTTCACGACCGCGTTCGACTTGGGCGCCAGCGCGCAGTGGATGACGGCCTGGGCGAGGTTGATCCTGCCCTCGGGCAGGCCGATGAACTCCACGGCCTGGGCGGCGGCCACCGCGACCTGCAGGCACGTGGGGTCGGCCATCCCCACGTCCTCACTGGCGAAGATCACGATCCGGCGGGCGATGAACCGCGGGTCCTCCCCCGCCTCCACCATCCGCGCGAGGTAGTGCAGCGCCGCGTCGGCGTCCGAGCCCCGCATGCTCTTGATGAACGCGCTGACCACGTCGTAGTGCTGGTCGCCCTGCCGGTCGTAGCGCACGGCCGCCTTGTCGACGGCCTTCTCCACGACCTCGACCGTGACGTCGTCGGCCAGCATCGCCGCGGCTTCCAGGTAGGTCAGCGAGCGCCGGGCGTCGCCGCCGGCCAGCCGTACGAGCTGGTCGAGGGCGTCGGGGTGCAGCGTGACGCGCCCGCCGAGGCCGCGCGGGTCGACTACCGCGCGCTCCAGGACGGCGCGGACGTCGTCTTCGGCCAGCGGCTCCAGGGTGAGCAGCAGCGAGCGGGACAGCAGCGGGGAGATGACGGAGAAGAACGGGTTCTCCGTGGTCGCGCCGATGAACGTGACCCAGCGGTTCTCCACCGCCGGCAGCAGCGCGTCCTGCTGCGCCTTGTTGAACCGGTGGACCTCGTCCACGAACAGCACGGTCTGCCTGCCGGTCATGCCGAGCTCGCGACGGGCCTGGTCGATGGCGGCGCGCACGTCCTTGACCCCGACGGAGACGGCGGAGATCTCCACGAACCTCCGCTTGGTCGCGCCCGCCACGACGTACGCCAGCGTGGTCTTGCCGGTGCCCGGGGGTCCCCACAGGAACAGCGACATCGGGGCGTCGCTCTCCACCAGCCGGCGCAGCGGCGTGCCGGATCCCAGCAGGTGCCGCTGGCCGATCACCTCCTCCAGCGAGCGCGGCCGCATCCGCACGGCCAGCGGCTCCTGGCCCCGGTGCGCCTCCTCGGCGGCCGAATCGAACAGGCTCTCCACATCGCCGACACTACCGTCAGCCGCCCCACACGGCCGTCGCCCCGGTGTGCCCGGTCCGTACGACGTAGTAGCCGACGGCCACGGCGAGGATCACGGCGGCGGCCGACACGAGCAGGACGCCCACCCGCGAGCCGGCGCCCTGGGGGGCGCGGCGGGCCCGGGTGAGCCACACCATCAGCAGGGACGCGACGGTCAGGAGCGCGGTCATCGGCACGAGGGTCTCCGCGAACCCGCTGTGGACCCCGATCGCCGGGGAGGGCCGGCCCTGGAACATCCGGTGCTCCAGCGCCTCCCCGCTCTCCTTGGCCGCGAACACCGCGCCGAGGGCCACCACGGCGGTCACGACCAGGGCCCAGTCGAGCTTGTGCCGCAGGCGGGGCAGCGCGGCGTACGCGATCGACAGCGCCGCGAGGAGCGGCGCGAAGATCACCGCCGCGTGGACGATGAGAGCATGGGCTGGGAGTCCGAAGACCTGATCGAACATCGTGCATCGCTCCTGAGACGGCAACCGGGGACGCGGATTGCGGGCCGTATCCGGTGTACGGATTCGCTCGGCAGGAGGTTCCCAGGCAGATCTGAGAGCAAGATGAGCGCAAACTGTCCTGATACCCCTGGGACGTCTGCTTTACACGAAGCCGACGGGATCACGGATAGAGTGGCGCATCAGTCATAACAAAAGGGGAAAGGGAAGGCATAGCGGTGACCGACACTGATCGGCAGAAGCAACCGGCTTCGCGCGTGAGCACGGCCGGGCGCGCGACCACCCCTCGTCGCCGCCTGCGTGGCACCCTCGGCGCCGGGCTGGGGCTCCTCGCGCTGGCGGGCAGCCTGGTGGCCTGCAGTGACGGCTCGGCCGAGAACACAGCCGAGGCCACTCCGTCGGCCTCCGCCTCGCCCACCGCGTCGGACGGTCCCACCGTGACGCACACCGAGCTGGCCGATCCCACACCGGAGGCCAAGCCCACCAACCTGCGCCAGGTCACCTGCGAGTACCGCAAGGACGACTCGGGCGCCCCGTCGAAGTTCGTGGGCTTCCCGCCCAGCAAGCTGAGCAGGCCGGTCATCGCGGCCAAGCAGATGGTCATCACCACGAACCAGGGTCGGATCGTCATCGACCTGGCCACCAAGGACGTGCCGTGCGCGGTGAACTCCTTCGCGTTCCTGGCCAAGAAGAACTTCTTCGACAACACCGTCTGCCACCGCCTCGCGACGGTGGAGACCGTCGGCCTCGGCATGCTGCAGTGCGGCGACCCTCTGGCCAAGGGCGACGGCAAGAGCAAGGATGACGGCTCGGGCGGCCCGGGATACCTGTTCAACGACGAGAACCTCGGCGGCCTGCCGCTCAGCCGCGGCACGGTCGGGCTGGCGCAGGCCACGGAGGACGCCAACTCCAACGGCAGCCAGTTCTTCATCTCCTTCACGGACGAGAACACGCAGCTGACCGCCATGGGCGCCGCCTTCACGATGATCGGTGTCGTGACCAAGGGCATGGACGTCATCGACAAGATCGCCAAGGGCGGCATCATCCCGTTCAACGACGACCCCACGGCCGACGTGCGGGGCGAGGGCTCCAACGCCCCCAAGAGGAAGGTCGTGATCAAGGACGTGGCCATCGTCTGAGCGTCCCGACGCGCGACGGCCCCCGCGACCGGTGTCGCGGGGGCCGTCCTGTGTCTGGATCAGCTCTGCTGTGCGGCGGGCTCGGGCTTGTCGCCCTTCGGCGTGGCGTCCACGCCGGCCTCCTTGCGCTGCTCCACGCTGATCGGGGTGGGCGCCCCGCTCAGCGGGTCGTAGCCGGACGCCGTCTTCGGGAACGCGATCACGTCCCGGATCGACTCGCCGCCCGCCAGCAGCATGCAGACGCGGTCCCAGCCGTAGGCGATGCCTCCGTGCGGCGGCGGGCCGTACTTGAACGCCTCGAGCAGCCAGCCGAACTTGCTCTCGGCCTCCTCCTTGGAGATGCCGAGCACGTCGAACACGCGCTGCTGCATCTCGGCGCGGTGGATACGGATCGAGCCGCCGCCGATCTCCATGCCGTTGCAGACCATGTCGTACGCGTACGCCAGGGCCTCGCCGGGGTTGTCCTGGAAGGTGTCGGCCCACTCCGGCTTCGGAGAGGTGAACGGGTGGTGGACCGGGGTCCAGCCGACCTCGCCGCCCTTCTCGTCAAACACAGGCTCGAACATGGGGGCGTCGACGATCCACAGGAACGACCACTGCGACTCGTCGATCAGCTCGCAGCGGCGGCCGATCTCCAGGCGGGCCGCGCCGAGCAGGTCGCGGGAGGCCGCGGGCGCGCCGGCCGCGAAGAAGATGGCGTCGCCGGGCTTGGCGCCGGTCGCCCCGGCGAGGCCGGCCAGCTCGGTCTCCGAGAGGTTCTTGGCCACCGGGCCGCCCAGCGTGCCGTCCTCCTGCACCAGCACGTACGCCAGGCCGCGCGCCCCGCGCGACTTGGCCCACTCCTGCCAGGCGTCGAGCTCCTTGCGGGTCTGCGAGGCGCCGCCCGGCATCACGACCGCGCCCACGTACGGCGCCTGGAAGACGCGGAACGAGGTGCCGGAGAAGTAGTCGGTGAGGTCGGTCAGCTCGACGCCGAAGCGCAGGTCGGGCTTGTCCGAGCCATACCGCGCCATCGCCTCGGCGTACGTCATCCGGGGCAGCGGCGTGGGCAGCTCGTAGCCGAGCGTCTCCTTCCAGATCCGCGCGATGAGCGCCTCGCCCAGCTCGATCACGTCGTCCTGGTCCACGAACGACATCTCGATGTCGATCTGGGTGAACTCGGGCTGCCGGTCGGCCCGCAGGTCCTCGTCCCGGAAGCAGCGGGCGAGCTGGTAGTAACGCTCCAGGCCGGAGACCATGAGGAGCTGCTTGAACAGCTGCGGCGACTGCGGCAGGGCGTACCAGTTGCCCGGCTGGAGCCGTACGGGCACCAGGAAGTCGCGTGCGCCCTCGGGCGTCGAGCGGGTCAGGTTCGGGGTCTCGACGTAGACGAACCCGCGCTCGCGCATGACCTCGTTGGCGAGGTAGGTCGCCTGCGAGCGGATCCGCAGCGCGTCGGCGATCCGCTGGCGGCGGATGTCGAGGTAGCGGTACTTCAGCCGGGCCTCCTCCGACACGCCCGAGCTGCCCTCGATCGGGAACGGCAGCGGCGCCGACTCGCTCAGCACCTCCACCTCGGAGGCGACGACCTCGATCTCGCCCGTGGGCAGATCGGGGTTCTCGTTGCCGGCCGGGCGCTGGCGTACCTCGCCTGTGACCTTCACGCAGTACTCCGCGCGCAGGTCGTGGGCGTGGTCCTCCTCGCGGAAGACCACCTGGGCCGAGCCGGAGGCGTCGCGCAGGTCGATGAAGACCACGCCGCCGTGGTCGCGCCGGCGCGCCACCCATCCGGCCAGCGTCACCTTCTGGCCCGCGTGCTCCTTGCGGAGCGTGCCTGCCTCGTGGGTGCGGATCACGAGAGTTTCCCCTTCAAGAACGCGACGACCTCCGCGAGCGGAACCGCGGTCTGGTCGGCTGTGGTCAGGTCCTTCACTTGCACGGCTCCCGCCTCGATATCTCGGTCGCCGAGGATGAGCGCGTACCGCGCGCCGCTGCGGTCGGCGGCCTTCATCGCGCCCTTGACGCCACGGCCGCCGAAGGCCATGTCGACCGCGAGACCGGCCCGGCGCAGCTCGCTCACGAGCGGGAACACGCGCCGCCTGGCCTCCTCGCCGAGCGGAACGGCGAACACCTCGACACCGCCGGGCCGCTCGGCCAGCAGGCCCTCGGCCTCCATCGCCAGCACCGTGCGGTCGACCCCGAGGGCCCAGCCCACGCTGGGCAGCGCCGGGCCGCCGATCTGCTCGCTCAGCCCGTCGTAGCGCCCTCCCCCGCCGACCGCCGACTGGGCGCCCAGGCCGTCGTGCAGGAACTCGAAGGTCGTTCGCGTGTAGTAGTCCAGGCCGCGCACGAGCCGGGGGTCGTCCTCGTACGCCACGCCGGCGGCCGTCAGCAGGCCCCTGACCTCCTCGTGGTAGGCCTTGCAGGCCCCGCACAGGTGATCGGTGACCAGCGGCGCGTTCTCCAGCTGCGCGCGCACCTCGGGGCGCTTGTCGTCGAGCACGCGCAACGGGTTGATCTCGATCCGGTCGCGGGTGGGCTCGTCGAGGTCCAGACCGCGCAGGAAGTCCTGCAGCGCGGCGCGGTAGGCCGGGCGGCACTCCTTGCAGCCCAGCGAGTTCAGCAGCAGCCGGACGCCGCGCAGGCCCAGCGAGGCGTAGCCGTCCATCGCCAGCACGATCAGCTCGGCGTCGAGCGCCGGGTCCTCGGCCCCCAGGGCCTCCGCCCCCACCTGGGAGAAGTGGCGGTAGCGCCCCGCCTGCGCCCGCTCGTAGCGGAAGTAGCTGCCCGAGTACCAGAGCTTGATCGGCAGCGGCCCGCCGTACAGGCCGTGTTCGAGCACGGCACGCATCACGCTCGCGGTGCCCTCGGGGCGCAGCGTCAGCGACTGGCCGCCCCGGCTCGTGAACGTGTACATCTCCTTGGTCACGATGTCGGTCGACTCGCCGACGCCCCGGGAGAACAGCGCCGTGTCCTCGAAGGCCGGCGTCTCGACGTAGCCGTAGCCGGCGCGGCGGGCCGGCGCGGCCAGGGCGTCCCGTACGGCGAGAGCCCACTCCGAACGCGGGGGCATCCAGTCGAAGGTGCCCTTGGGCGCCTGAAAGGTCATCACAATCCCCTGGTCGGGCCTGCGTGCGGCGCGACGTCCCTGAGGAAGGGGTTGGTCGCGCGCTCGCGGCCGATAGTCGTCTGAGGTCCGTGGCCGGGCAGGACCGTGGTCTCGTCCGGCAGCGTCAGCGTCTTGGCGAGGCTGCGCAGGATGGCGGCGTAGTCGCCGCCGGGCAGGTCGGTACGGCCGATGGAGCCGGCGAACAGCAGGTCGCCCGCGAACAGGACCTGGGAGTCCTCGACGGGCGTCCGGAACGTCACCGACCCCCCGGTATGGCCCGGCCTGTGCTCGACCGTGAGCTCCAGCCCTGCCAGCGACAGCACGGCGCCGTCGGCCAGCTCCCGCACGTCGTCGGGCTCGGAAAGTTTCAGCCCGCCGAACGCCTGGCCCGCCTGCGGCGGGAATCCCTTCGCCGGGTCCGACAGCAGATCGCGGTCCTCCGGGTGGATCCACGCGGGCACGTCGCGGGCGCCGCACACCGGGGCCACCGACCACACGTGGTCGATGTGGCCGTGGGTGAGCAGCACCGCGACCGGCTTCAGCCTGTGCTCGCGCAGCAGCGCGTCGAGATCCTCCACGGCGTCCTGACCTGGGTCGATGACCACACACTCCTCGCCTGCTGCGGGAGCGACGACGTAACAGTTGGTCTGGAACGACCCTGCGGGAAACCCGGCGACGAGCACGGAAGCGGCCTCTGCGTCTCTACGGATCAATCAAGGATTGCGCGAGCGAATGTAACCGAAGGGTACCGGTGCGGGTCGGCAGGCTGCGAACCAATACCCGTCAGCCGATACGATTCGCCCACCTCAATAGTCATTCTTGGAGCAGTCGAGCCGGATGCTATAGAACGGGCCGCCGTTCCCGGAGCACCTTCCGGGAGTGGCGGACACGCGCCGGCGAGATCGCGTCCGGGCGTTACGACCATGGGAAACAGGACGAGTCGGGAGGTCGAAGTGGTCACCGGCAAGGACCGGCAGAAGCAGCTGGCCCGTGAGCACTACGAACGGCAGCTGCGGACACGCGTGGAACGCGAGCAGAAGTCGCGGCGCAACGCGATCATAGGCACCACCGCGGCCGTGGTGGTGGTGATCGGCGGCGTGGTGGCGGCGACGACCCTTCTCGGCCGCGACGACAGCGACGCGACGGCGGCCGCGTCGGCGTCGGCGAGCAGCAAGCCCGCCGTGAACGACCCCAAGCCGTACGACCCGGCCAAGGGCACCTGCGGCTACGTCGCCGACGAGGGCAGCGGCCAGGTCAAGAACGTCGGCATGCCGCCGGAGAAGGTGAGCACCGCCCCGGCGACCATGACCATCAGGACCAACCTCGGCGACATCGTGGCGAGGCTGGACAGCGAGAAGGCCCCCTGCACGGTCAACTCGTTCAAGTTCCTGGCCTCCAAGGACTACTTCGACAACTCGAAGTGCCACCGGATGGGCACGGACTTCCCGATCCTGCAGTGCGGCGACCCGCTGGCCAAGGCCGACGGCGAGAACCCCACCGACGGTCAGGGCGGCCCCGGCTACCGCTTCGCCAACGAGAACCTGGCGGGCGCGAAGTACACGCGGGGCGTGATCGCGATGGCGAACAGCGGCCCGAACACCAACGGAAGCCAGTTCTTCATCGTGTTCGGGGACACCGGGCTGAGCCCCGACTACACGCCTTTCGGTACGGTGACCAAAGGACTCGAAATCGTGGACAAGGTCGCCAAGAAGGGCGTCATCCCCAGTGCCGGCGGGGACGGCACTGGTGCCCCGAAGCAGCCTGTGGTCATCAAAGACGTGACAATCACCAGCAAGAGCTGACGTAATACAACCAAGGGCACATCGAGCCCTGGAGGCTGATTCAAGTGCGGGAGGACACGGTGAGCACCGACCCGTGGGGCCGGGTAGACGAGGACGGCACCGTCTACGTGCGTACGGCTGAGGGAGAACGGGCCGTCGGGTCCTGGCAGGCCGGCGAGCCGGAGGAAGCGCTGGCCTACTACCGCCGGAAGTTCGACGAGCTGGCGGGCCAGGTGCAGCTCCTGGAGCAGCGGATGCGCGGCACCGACCTCGCGCCGGCCCAGGCCGAGGCGAGCATCGGCAAGCTGCGGGAGTCGGTGGCCGAGGCGCACGCGGTCGGCGACCTCGGCTCGCTGCAGGACCGGCTGACGGCGCTGACCGAGCTGGTCGGCAAGCGGCGCGAGGAGCTGCGGGCGGTGCGCGACCAGGCCCGGGCGCACGCGCGCGAGGTGAAGGAGCGCATCGTCGCCGAGGCCGAGCGCATCGCCGAGGAGACGACGCACTGGAAGTCCGGCGGCGAGCGGCTGCGGCAGCTCGTCGAGGAGTGGAAGGCCGCCGAGCGGGTCGACCGGGCCACCGAGGCGACGCTGTGGAAGAGGCTGTCCACGGCGCGTACGGCCTTCGCCAAGCGGCGCAAGGCGTACTTCTCCTCGCTCGACCAGCAGCGCGACGCGGTGCGCGGCACCAAGGAGCGCATCGTGAGCGAGGCGGAGGCGCTGGCGGACTCGACGGACTGGAACGCCACCGCGGCGGCCTACCGGGAGCTGATGCACCAGTGGAAGGCCGCGGGGCGCGCCTCCCGTGAGGTCGAGGACGAGCTGTGGACGCGCTTCAAGGGCGCCCAGGACCAGTTCTTCCAGGCCCGCTCGGCGGTGTTCGCGGAGCGGGACGCCTCCTTCGCGGCCAACGCGGAGGTGAAGGAGGCTCTGCTGGCCGAGGCCGAGAAGCTGCTGCCGGTCACCGACGCGCGTGCCGCGCGCACGGCGCTGCGGCACCTCCTGGAGCGCTGGGAGGCCGCCGGCCCGGTGCCGCGCGACCAGCGCGACCGCCTGGAGGGCGGGCTGCGCAAGGTCGACGACGCGGTCCGCAGGGCCGAGGACTCCGAGTGGAAGCGCTCCAACCCCGAGGCCAGGGCCCGCGCCCAGGACACGGTCAACCAGCTCCGCAGGTCCATCGACCAGTTGGAGACCCGGCTGACCAAGGCCCAGACGGCCGGCCGGGACAAGGACGTCAAGGAGGCGGAGGAGGCGCTGGCCGCCCGCCGTTCCTGGCTCCAGGAGGCGGAGCGGACGCTCGCCGAGTTCTCCTGACCGGCCCGGAGTACGACGCTTCGATCCCGGCGTGACCGCGAGTCACGCCGGGATCGCCGTCTCCGGGGATTCCGCTAGCTGGTGACGCGGTAGACGTCGTAGACGCCCCCGACGTTGCGCACCGCCTTGAGCACGTGGCCGAGGTGCTTGGGGTCGCCCATCTCGAAGGTGAACTTGCTGATCGCCACCCGGTCGCGGCTGGTCGTCACCGAGGCCGACAGGATGTTCACGTGCTGGTCGGACAGGGTCCGCGTGACGTCCGACAGCAGGCGGGGCCGGTCGAGGGCCTCCACCTGGATGGCGACGAGGAAGACCGAGTCGTCCCCCGGCGACCAGGAGACCTCCACCAGCCGGTCGGCGTGGGCGCTGAGCTGCCCGACGTTCGGGCAGTTGGTGCGGTGCACGGAGACGCCGTGCCCCCGCGTGACGAACCCGACGATCTCGTCCCCCGGCACCGGGGTGCAGCAGCGCGACAGGCGGACCCACACGTCCGGGTCGCCCGCGACCATCACACCGGCGTTCGAGTTGGCCCTCAGACGGCCCTTGAGCCGCGTGGGGACCTGGGCCTCGGCGATGTCCTCCTCGGCCCCCTCGACGCCGCCCAGGGCCTGTACGAGCTTGTCCACGACCGACTGTGCGGTGAGGTGCCCCTCGCCGACGGCCGCGTACAGGGCCGAGACGTCGGCGTAGCGCAGGTCCCTGGCCAGGGCCAGCAGCGCCTCTCCGGACATGAGCCGCTGCAGCGGCAGGCCCTGCTTGCGCATGGCCCGCCCGATCGCCTCCTTGCCCGCCTCGATGGCGGTCTCGCGGCGCTCCTTGGTGAACCACTGGCGGATCTTGTTGCGGGCCCGGCCGCTCTTGACGAACTTGAGCCAGTCCCTCGACGGCCCCGCGTCCGGCGACTTCGACGTGAAGATCTCGACGGTGTCGCCGTTGCCGAGGCGGGACTCCAGCGGGACCAGCCTGCCGTTCACCCGCGCACCGATACATCGGTGGCCGACCTCGGTGTGCACGGCGTACGCGAAGTCGACCGGGGTGGCGCCCTCGGGCAGGGCGATCACCTGGCCGCGCGGGGTGAAGACGAACACCTCCGACACCGACAGGTCGAAGCGCAGCGACTCCAGGAACTCCCCGGGATCGGAGGTCTCCTTCTGCCAGTCGAGGAGCTGGCGCAGCCAGGCCATGTCGTTGACCTGCTTGACCTTGCCGGGACCTGACCCGGTCATCTCCTCCTTGTACTTCCAGTGCGCGGCCACGCCGTACTCGGCGCGGTTGTGCATGGCCCGCGTGCGGATCTGGAGCTCGATGGCCTTGCCCTCGGGTCCCATGACCGTCGTGTGGAGCGACTGGTACATGTTGAACTTGGGCATCGCGATGTAGTCCTTGAACCGCCCCGGCACCGGCTTCCACTGGGCGTGGATCGTTCCGAGCGCGGCGTAGCAGTCGCGGACCGTGTCGACCAGGACGCGGATGCCCACCAGGTCGTAGATGTCGTCGAAGGCCACGCCCTTGGCGATCATCTTCTGGTAGATCGAGTAGTAGTGCTTGGGCCGGCCGCGCACCGTCGCCTTGATCTTCGCCTCGCGCAGGTCGGCGGAGACCTTCTCGATGACCTCGTGCAGGAACAGGTCGCGCCGCGGCGCGCGCTCCGACACCATCCGGGCGATCTCGTCGTACCGCTTCGGGTAGAGCATGGCGAACGCGAGGTCCTCCAGCTCCCACTTGATGGTGTTCATGCCGAGCCGGTGGGCCAGCGGCGCGAAGATCTCCAGCGTTTCGCGGGACTTCTGCTGGCGCTTGTGCTCGGGCATGTAGCGCATGGTCCGCATGTTGTGCAGCCGGTCGGCCAGCTTGATCACCAGCACGCGGATGTCGCGCGACATCGCGACGACCATCTTGCGCACGGTCTCCGCCTGCGCCGCGTCGCCGAACTTCACCTTGTCGAGCTTGGTCACGCCGTCGACGAGCAACGCGATGTTGTCGCCGAAGTCGGCTCGTAATTCGTCGAGGCTGTAGGCGGTGTCCTCGACGGTGTCGTGCAACAGGGCGGCGCACAGCGTCTCGTCGTCCGTGCCCAGCTCCGCCAGGATCGTCGCCACCGCGAGCGGGTGGGTGATGTACGGGTCGCCGCTCTTGCGCTTCTGATCGCGGTGGTGGTAAGCGGCGACGTCGTACGCGCGCTCGATCAGCCGCAGGTCCGCCTTGGGATGGGTGGCACGGACCGTCTTGAAGAGCGGTTCCAACACCGGATTCATAGCACCCCACTGCCCCCCGAAACGGGCGAGCCTCCGTCGCGTGGCCGGCGACGCCGGCCTGTCCTCCGGGACCGCCGCAGGGTCGCGCGCCGCGTCGGGGGGCACGTCTGCGACGGGCTCGGGGGCGTCGCGGGAGGTCACTCCGCGATCGACCCGCGCGCTGTCGGGCACGACCACATCACGGGGCACACAGACTCCTCACGTCGAGTCCAGATTCCACAGTGTATCCGTGCTGCCACAGCGCTCTCGGCCGCGTGCCCCCTGACCGGCCCGCGCGGCTCAGACGGTGAGCAGGGTGCGGACGTCCAGGCCCGGCAGCCGGTCGCGGCCGGAGAGGAAGGACAGCTCCATCAGGAAGGACACGGCCACGACCTCCGCGCCCGTCCTTCTGACCAGCTCCACGGCCGCCCGGGCCGTGCCGCCCGTGGCGAGGACGTCGTCCACGATCAAAACCCGGTCGCCGGGGTCGAAGGCGTCGGCGTGCACCTCGATCGTCGCGGAGCCGTACTCCAGATCATAGGACGCCTCGTACGTGTCGGCGGGCAATTTGCCCTTTTTGCGTACTGGTACGAACCCCGCACCGCTGCGGTAGGCCACCGGCGCGGCGAGGATGAAGCCCCGCGCCTCGATGCCGACCACCTTGTCGAACGTCAGGCCGCCCCCGAGCTCGTCCACGACCTGCGTGAAGGCCGCGTGGTCCGCCAGCAGCGGGGTGATGTCCTTGAAGAGGATGCCCGGCTTGGGGTAGTCCGGGACATCCCTGATGAGAGCCGTCCAGTCAGTCACGACGCCCAAGCCTAATGCGATCGGGGAACACGAAGGCGCCCCCGGAACCGGGCGGGTTCCGGGGGCGCCTGCGACGGGCCGGGATCAGCGCTTCTTGCGCTTCTCCGTGGTCGTCGTGGTGACGTTCTGCGAGCCGGCGGAGACGGGCTCCTTGGCCGCACGGGCGGCCTTGGCGGCCGAGGCCTCCTTGGCGTGCACCCGCTGGGCCAGCGCCTGCCACTTGGGCTCCCGCTCCTTGAGCGTGACCAGGATCGGCGTCGCCACGCACAGGGACGAGTAGGTGCCGACGATCATGCCGACGAACAGGGCCAGCGACAGGTCCTTCAGCGTGCCGGCGCCGAGCAGCGTGGTGCCGATGAACAGGATCGCCGCCACCGGCAGGATCGCCACCAGCGAGGTGTTCAGCGACCGGATCAGCGTGTGGCTGAGCGCGTTGTTGGCGGCCTGCGTGTAGGTCATCTTCGCGCTCGTGCCGAGCTTGCCCGTGACCTCCTTGATCATGTCGAAGACGACGACCGCGTCGTACAACGAGTAACCGAGGATCGTGAGGAAGCCGAGCATGGTCGCCGGGGTGACCTCGAAGCCCGACCAGGCGTAGACGCCCGCGGTGATCACGAGGTCGTGGACGAGGGCGACGATCGCCGCGAGGGCCATCCGCCACTCGAAGGCCACCGACAGGTACAGCATGATCGCGATCATGAAGACCACGAGGCCGATCCAGGCCTTCTGCGAGACCTCGCCACCCCAGGTCGCGCCGATGACCTGGGAGCTGACCTGCTCCTCCTGGATGCCGTACTTCTGGGCGACCGTCTGCTGGACCTTGGTCACCTCGTCGCCCTTGAGGCTCTCGGTGGTGACCCGCCAGTTCGGACCGGCCTGCTGCACGATGACCTGGTGGACTCCGGCGTCCGCGACGGTCTCGCGGACCTGTTCGAGGCTGGATCCCGGCGTGCGCTTGAAGTCGAAGACCGAGCCGCCGCGGAACTCCACGCCCAGGTTCAGCCCGTGCAGCGCCAGGCCCAGGATGGAGACGGCCAGCAGGAACATCGACAGGCCGTACCAGGTCTTACGCTTGCCGACGAAGTCGATATTGATGTCGCCGCGGTAGAGGCGGCTGATCACTCCCGGCATCACGCCTCCTGCAGGGTCTGCTCGGCGGGGCTGGTGCGGCCCATGCGCTCCGCGTCGAGTCCGGACAGCTTGTGGCCCTTCGAGAAGAACCGCAACCGCGCCACGAGGGACATCAGCGGCTTGGTGAACAGGAACACCACCACGATGTCGATGAGCGTCGTCAGGCCCATCGCGAACGCGAAGCCGGCCACGTCGCCGACCGCGAGGAAGAAGAGCACCACCGCGGCGATGAACATGACGGCGTCGGCGACCAGGATGGTGCGCCGGGCGCGCCGCCAGGCCACCTCCACCGCCGACCGCAGCGTCCGGTGGCCCTCCTTGATCTCGTCGCGGATCCGTTCGAAGTAGACGATGAACGAGTCCGCGGTGATGCCGATCGAGACGACCAGACCGATGATGTGCGGCAGCGAGAGCCGGAAGCCGGCGTTGTGGCTCAGCACGTCCACCGTCAGGTACGTGAAGACGGTGGCCACACCCAGGCTGGCCATGCCGATGAGCCCCAGGCCGCGGTAGTAGAGCAGCAGGTAGATCATGACGACGATCAGGCCGAGCGCGCCGGAGATGAGGCCGCCGTTGAGCTGGTCCTGGCCGAGGGTCGAGGAGACCGAGACGACCGAGCTCTGCTGGAACTTCAGCGGCAGCGCGCCGTACTTGAGCTGGTCGGCCAGCTCGGTGGCGGTCTTCTGGGTGAAGCTGCCGGAGATGCGGGCGCTGCCGCCGGGGATGGCCTCCTCGATCGTCGGAGCGACGATGACCACGCCGTCCAGCACGTTGGCGAGCTGGTTGCGCGGGGCCGGCAGGCTCGTGATGCGCCGGGTGATGTCGGCGAACAGGGTGGCGCCCTTCGACTTGAAGTCGACCTGGACGATCCACTCACCGGTGGTGGGGTCGGTGCCCGCCTGCGCGCCGCTGATCTCGGTGCCCTGCACCGCGGCCTTGTCCAGGATGTACCGGGCGGAGCCGTCGTCGCTGCAGGCGACGATCTGCTTGTTCGGGTCGTCGATGGCGCCCTGGCCGCGGTTCTTCGCGGTGCAGTTGATCTTGCGGAACTCGGCGATCAGCGCCGGGTCGATGCCGCTGGTGTCCTGACCTGCCAGTGGGTCGCCCGTGTCCTCCGGGCTCTCCGTCGGCGTGGGGCTGGGAGTGGCCGAGGGTGACGCCTTGGCCCGGTTGCCCCGGGCGGTTCCCGCGCCCGCCCTGTGGTGGGTCGTGGCCCTCGTCGAGGTGCTCGGCTCCGGCGACGGCGCGGTCAGCGCCTTCGACAGGGCACGGCCTGCGGGAGACGCGTTGCCGTTCGGAGGCGCGCTCTCCCTGGCCGGCGTGGACTCCTTCGACGTGGCCGCGGGCGTCGCCGTCGCCGACCCGTCGGGGGTGGGAGCCGCGGTGGGCACCTGAGCCGGCTGGTTCGTGGCGGCGGCCACCGCGAGCACCTGCCGCATGCGCAGCTCGGCGGTGGTCGACACCAGCCGGAGCGCCTCGTCCCGGCCCGCGCCCGGAATCTGGATCACGATGTTGTCGTTCGACTTCGCGACCTGGGCGTCGGAGATGCCGGTGCCGTTGACGCGCTGCCGGATGATCGTCACGGCTCGGTCGAGGCTCTCCTGCGACGGCGCCTTCCCGTTCGCCGTGACCGGCGAGAGCGTCACGGTGGTGCCGCCCGCGAGGTCGAGGCCGAACTTGGGGACGAACGCCTTCTGGAGGGCGACTGTCGCGCCCATGACGAGGATGAGCGCAAGGAGCAGCAGGAGTGTGCGTCCAGGCTTGCTCTGGCTACTGGTCGGTGGGGCCACTGGAGGTCAGTTCTTTCGTCGAAAGGTTGTGATCAGCCTACTCAGGAGTGCTTGGTGCTCGTATCGTCACCGTTCCCCGTGTCGGAACCCTCCGTCACGGTCTCCTCGGCCTCCCCGTCCGTCACCTCGTCCACGGGAGTGAGCACCCGGCCGATCGCCGCCTTGGCCCAGCGGGTCTCGACGCCGGGGGCCACCTCCAGCACGACGTCGTCGTCCTGGAGGGCGACGACCGTCGCGAACAGGCCTGTCGTAGTCATGACCCGGACGCCCGGGGTGAGAGAGTTCTGCATCTGGACCTGCTCCTGCTGCCGCTTGCGCTGCGGGCGGATCAGGAGGAAGTAAAACACCACTACCAGCAAGATCAGTGGTAGGAACGTCCCAAGCGGGCTGTTACCCACGGGGGCCACCCTTCCGTAACGTGATGAACCGGCCTGACGCCGGAGGTCTTGTGCGCTTCACACGCGGGCCACCTCGACGCTTTCTCATGTCAGCGTGAGCAGCCAGTCAAGCCACGCAGTGTATGCGAGCCCGCAGAAGCCCGGCAACGAGCCCACGGCCCGGCGGGCAGGAAAGTTCCCGTTTCATGGGCTTCGCAATCGGTCTGTTACCTCTTTGCCCCAGTTTCCGCTTCAGCCGCCGCGACGGTCATGACTCGTCGAAGAGCGCGGGCACCGGCACCGAGCCGACCGCGTCAGGAGGCGGAGTCAGGCCCAGGTGCGCCCAGGCGGCGGCGGTGGCGACGCGGCCCCTCGGGGTGCGGGCCAGCAGCCCCTGCCGCACCAGGAAGGGCTCGGCCACGACCTCGACGGTCTCCGGCTCCTCCCCCACGGCCACCGCGAGCGTCGACAGGCCCACCGGGCCGCCGCCGAACTTGCGCAGCAGCGCGCCGAGCACGGCCCGGTCGAGCCGGTCCAGCCCCTCGGCGTCGACCTCGTACAGGTTGAGCGCCGCCGCCGCGGTCTCCCGGGTGATCACGCCCTCCGCGCGGACCTCGGCGAAGTCGCGCACCCGCCGGAGCAGGCGGTTGGCGATGCGGGGCGTGCCGCGCGAGCGGCGGGCGATCTCGTGGGCGCCCTCGTCCGGCAGCTCCACCGACAGCAGCCGGGCCGACCGCCGCAGCACCAGCTCCAGCTCGGCCACCTCGTAGAAGTCCATGTGCGCGGTGAAGCCGAACCTGTCGCGCAGCGGCGCGGGCAGCAGCCCCGCCCTGGTGGTGGCCCCGACCAGCGTGAACGGGGCGATGTCGAGGGGGATCGAGGTGGCGCCTGGGCCCTTGCCGACGACGATGTCGACCCGGAAGTCCTCCATGGCGAGGTAGAGCATCTCCTCCGCCGGACGTGCCATGCGGTGGATCTCGTCGATGAACAGGACCTCGCCCTCGGTCAGCGTGGACAGGATCGCGGCGAGGTCGCCCGCGCGCTCCAGCGCCGGCCCTGAGGTCATCCGCAGCGGCGCGCCCAGCTCAGAGGCGATGATCATGGCGAGCGTCGTCTTGCCGAGCCCGGGGCCGCCGCTCATCAGAACGTGGTCGGGCGGGCGGTTGCGGCGCAGGGCGCTCTCCAGCACCAGCGACAACTGCTCGCGCACCCGGCCCTGCCCGATGAACTCGTCCAGCCGCCGGGGACGCAGCGCGGCCTCGATCACCCGCTCGTCGCCCTCGGGTTCAGGCGACACGAGATCCCGCTCGAAGCTCACTCGACACCATCCGCTCGGCCTGCCGGGACCCGTCTGTTTCCCGGTGAAAATTTCATCGAACCATTACCCACCACGCACCCCGCACGGCGGGCGAGGCGCGGCCCGTCACGAGGTCACCGCACGCTCAGCGCGCGCAGGGCGGACTTGAGCAGCGCGGCCACCTGCGGGGCGCGACCGGCCGCGACCTCCGCCTCGGCCTCCGCGGTCACCGCCGCGACCGCCTCGTCGGCGTCCCGCGACGAGTAGCCGAGCCCGACCAGCCCCGAGTGGACCTGGTCGCGCCATGCGGGCGGCGCGGCCGCGCCGTTCAGCGCGGCGTCGACGGCCGCCGCCGGGGTGCCGAGCTTGTCCTTGAGTTCGAGCACGATGCGCTGCGCGCCCTTCTGGCCGATGCCGGGCACCATCGTCAGGGCCTTGATGTCGGCGCTCGCCACCGCGACCCGCAGCGCGTTGGGCGCGTGGACCGCGAGCATGGCCAGGGCCAGGCGCGGCCCGACCCCGCTGGCCGTCTGGAGCAGTTCGAAGACCGTTCGCTCGTCGTCGGAGGCGAAGCCGTACAGCGTGAGCGAGTCCTCGCGGACGACGAGCGAGGTGGACAGCCGGGCGGGTTCCCCCACGCGCAGCCCGGCCAGGGTGCCCGGGGCGCAGTGGACGAGCATCCCGACGCCGCCGACCTCGACCACGGCGCTGTCGGCCCCGATCGCCGCCACCTGCCCCGCAACGGATGCGATCACCGCGTGCTCCCTCCCCGGTCCGGACGCCCGGCCGCGACATCGCCGGGCGTCCCAGTCCTACCAGAGCCCGCGGTGCCCGCACCGCCGGAACGGGCCCTGGCCAGGGCGTCGGCCAGGCGGTGCTGCACACCGCCGCGCCAGACGTGGCAGATGGCGAGGGCGAGCGCGTCGGCCGCGTCAGCGGGCTTGGGCATGGCGTCGAGCCGCAGTAGCCGGGTGACCATCGTGCCGACCTGCTTCTTGTCGGCGTTGCCGTTGCCCGTGATGGCGGCCTTGACCTCGCTCGGCGTGTGCAGCGCGACCGGCAGCCCCCGCCGGGCCGCGCAGACGATCGCGACGGCCGACGCCTGGGCCGTCCCCATGACCGTACGGACGTTGTGCTGGGCGAAGACCCGCTCGACGGCGACCGCGTCCGGCCTGATCTCGTCGAGCCAGCGCTCGATCTCCGCCTCGATGACGACCAGCCGGGACCCGATGTCGTCGTCGGCCGGGGTGCGGACCACCCCGACCGACAGCAGGCTCAGCGGCGCGCCCGGACGACCCTCCACGGCGCCGAGACCGCACCGCGTCAGCCCCGGGTCCACGCCCATCACCCGCAGTTGGGGCAACCGCACCGGCACGCCTCCCTGATCCGGGCGGCGCGGCCACCGCGCGGCCGCCACTGCGCCGAACACCTGTTCGGTCGGTCACTCTATCGCGATCAGCGGCCGCGCGGGCGCGTCAGAAGTAGTCGATCATGTACGCCCCGCAGCCGAACGCCGCGTCCAGTGCGTCGTCGGCGTCGGGAGAGCCGCCGGTCAGCAGACCGGCGCGGCGGAGCGTGGCCGTGGGCACGCCGGCGAACAGCGCGGACATCCCCCCGATCGTGAGCCGCGCCGCCTCCCCGGGAGGCGTGTCCCGCCGCGTCACGGAGCCTGAGCCGCCGTCCACCCGCAGCAGCCACGCGCCCGCGTTGCCCGGGCGCCGGGAGTCGGTCACCTCGACGGGGGTCTCGACGTGGACCCCGGCGGGGAAGCCGCGCCCCTCGACCGCGGCGGGCAGGTCGATCAGCCGGAACATCCACCGGGTCTGGGTGACCTCGTCCTTCGACCGCTCCCGCAGCATCCAGAGCACCGGGTCGGCCGGGTCGACGCAGGCGGTCACCGACTTCGCGACGGTCGAGGCGCTGCCGACCACCGACCACAGGGCCCGGGCCGTCGCCTCCGACCCCGCCAGCAGGTTGTCGACCTCGATGTTCCCGTCGCTCCACCGGTAGACGACGAACCCGTCCTCGGCCAGGTAGCAGAAGTCGTCGTCGTCCTCCAGCCACAGGCGCCAGGTCCGCTCGTCGAGGCACAGCGGCCCGCTCGCGCGCGTGGCGGCGTGCACCCTGCCGATCAGGGCCACGAGCTCGGCCGCGTCGGCGGGGCCCATCCGGCGCAGCTTGACCGCGCCGGCCGCGCCGCCCGGGCCGCCCAGCGTGCGCAGCGCCTCGGCGGGCACGGTGATCCGCTGGAGCACGCCGGCGTGCTCGTAGCCCGCGCTCCGGTACACCGGCGTGGTGGCCGGATAGAGTGCGGAGACCGCGTGGCCGAGTTCCGCGCAGCGCTCGATGGCCGCGTGCGTGAGCATCCGGCCCACACCCCTGCCGCGGTCCTCCGGCGACACCGTAACACCCGCCACGCCGCCCATGGACAGCGGGCGACCGTGCCACCACTGGACATACGGGTTGATCCTGGCCGCGCCGACGAGGCGGGGGCCGTCGAAGGCGCCCAGGTAACGGCCCTCGGGCAGCATCGGGGAGACGAGCTTGCGCCAGGTCTCGGCGCCGCCGCCCGACAGCGGGCCGAAGGCGCGCCTGCGGTTGTCGAGGACGGCGTCCAGGTCGTCGCTCGTGAGATGACGGATTTCCACAACGGGCCAAGCTATGCGGGCCCCGGCGGCCTCTGCCACCGGTTTTCCGCCTCCCTGCCCGGCTCCCGCGTCAGGCCTCGATCTTCTCCATGACCTCGTCGCTCACGTCGAAGTTCGCCCAGACGTTCTGCACGTCGTCGCTGTCCTCGAGCGCGTCGATGAGCTTGAAGATTTTGCGGGCGCCGTCCTCGTCCAGCGGGACGTTGAGCGTCGGGACGAAGCTCATCTCGGCCGACTCGTAGTCGATGCCCGCGTCCTGAAGCGCCTTGCGCACCGGGATGAGGTCGGAGGCCTCGCAGACCACCTCGAAGTTCTCGCCGAGGTCGTTGACCTCCTCGGCCCCCGCGTCGAGGACGGCCATGAGCACGTCGTCCTCGGTCAGCGCCCCCTTGGGGACGATCACGACGCCCTTGCGGTTGAACATGTACGACACCGAGCCGGGGTCGGCGAGCGAGCCGCCGTTGCGGGTCAGCGCCACACGCACCTCGGACGCCGCGCGGTTGCGGTTGTCGGTGAGGCACTCGATGAGGACCGCGACGCCGCCCGGGGCGTAGCCCTCGTACATGATCGTCTGCCAGTCGGCGCCGCCGGCCTCGAGGCCGCCGCCGCGCTTGCGCGCCCGCTCGATGTTGTCGATCGGGACCGAGTTCTTCCTGGCCTTGGTGATGGCGTCGAACAGCGTGGGGTTGCCGTCCGGGTCGGGCCCGCCGGTCCTGGCCGCGACCTCGATGTTCTTGATGAGCTTGGCGAAAAGCTTGCCGCGCTTGGAGTCCAGCGCCGCCTTCTTGTGCTTCGTCGTCGCCCATTTGGAGTGGCCGGACATCGCCTAGAGCTCCCTCACCATTTCGACAAAATACGAGTGCACCCGCGCGTCGCCGGTCAGCTCCGGGTGGAAGGACGTCGCGAGCAGCGGTCCCTGTCGGACCGCGACGATCCTATCCCCAGCTTCGGTGCGGCCCAGCACCTCCACGTCGGGCCCCACGGACTCGACCCAGGGCGCGCGGATGAAGACGGCCCTGATCGTCCCGCGCCCGGCGAAGTCGAGATCGGCCTCGAACGAGTCGACCTGGCGGCCGAAGGCGTTGCGGCGGACCACCATGTCGATGCCGCCCAGCGTCTCCTGGCCCTCGATGCCGCCCTCGATCCGGTCGGCCAGCATGATCATCCCGGCGCACGAGCCGTAGGCCGGCATGCCCTCCTTGATCCGCAGCCGAAGCGGTTCGAGCAGCTCGAAGATGGTGGCGAGCTTCCACATCGTGGTCGACTCCCCGCCCGGGACGACCAGCGCGTCCACCGCGGCGAGCTCTTCCTGCCTGCGCACCGGCGTGGCGGTCGCGCCCGACTCCTCCAGAGCGCGGATGTGCTCGCGCACGTCGCCCTGCAGGGCGAGCACGCCGATCTTGGGTGCGGACGTCACGATTTCCCTTCCTGTGGTGACCCTAATCAGGGTATGGCCGCGGTCTTGCGCGCCCAAAACGGTAGGTCAGACACGACCTAGCTTGGCCAGGGCGGGAAGGGCGCGGGCGATGGCCGAGCGCTCCTCGGGGGTCAGCGCGCTCAGACGGCCGGACAGGTAGGCGATCCTGGCCCGCCGTACGGCCCGGAGGCGGTCGCGGCCGTCGCCGGTCAGCTCGACGGTGCGCACCCGCGCGTCGGAGGCGTCGGTGCCCCGCGCGACGAGACCGCCCTCCTCCAGGCGGTTGACCTGCACGCTCATCGTCGGGAGCTGCACGCCGTGCTCCTCGGCCAGGTCGGTCATCCGGCGCGCGCCGTCCTCCAGGGAGCCGAGCACGGAGTACTGCTGGGCGGTGACCGGCTGCCCCGCCGTCGTACGGCGCAGCAGCATCACGATGTGGCGCAGCTCACGTGACAGGTTCTCGGCGAGCCGTCCGGTGTCGTCGGTCGTCATAGCAGGTCACCATAACGGTGAGCGGCCTGGAACAGACGAAGCGGGCGGCGCCCCGGAGCCGGCGTCAGGCCGCGGACAGCAAGAACGCTCGGCTGGGATGTCCCAGCCGAGCGTCTCGTCTCACTTCCGGCACGCCGGAGGGGTCTACCAGCCGCGCTCGGCGAGGCGGTGCGGCACGGGGATGTCGTCCACGTTGATGCCGACCATCGCCTCACCCAGGCCGCGCGAGACCTTGGCGATCACGTCGGGGTCGTCGTAGAACGTGGTGGCCTTGACGATGGCGGCGGCGCGCTTGGCGGGGTCGCCGGACTTGAAGATGCCCGAGCCGACGAACACGCCCTCGGCGCCGAGCTGCATCATCATCGCGGCGTCGGCCGGGGTGGCGATGCCACCCGCGGTGAACAGCACCACCGGCAGCTTGCCGGTCTTGGCGACCTCGGCCACCAGCTCGTACGGCGCCTGCAGTTCCTTGGCGGCGACGTACAGCTCGTCCTCGGGCAGCGAGGTGAGGCGCTTGAGCTCGCCCCGGATCTTGCGCATGTGGGTGGTGGCGTTGGAGACGTCGCCGGTCCCGGCCTCACCCTTGGAGCGGATCATCGCGGCGCCCTCGGTGATGCGGCGCAGCGCCTCGCCGAGGTTGGTGGCCCCGCACACGAAGGGGACGGTGAACTGCCACTTGTCGATGTGGTTGGCGTAGTCGGCCGGAGTGAGGACCTCGGACTCGTCGATGTAGTCGACGCCGAGCGCCTGGAGCACCTGGGCCTCGACGAAGTGGCCGATCCTGGCCTTGGCCATCACCGGGATGGAGACGGCGCCGATGATGCCCTCGATCATGTCGGGGTCGCTCATCCGGGACACGCCGCCCTGGGCGCGGATGTCGGCGGGGACGCGCTCCAGCGCCATGACGGCGACGGCTCCGGCGTCCTCGGCGATCTTGGCCTGCTCCGGGGTGACGACGTCCATGATGACACCGCCCTTGAGCATCTCGGCCATGCCGCGCTTCACGCGGGCGGTGCCGACTGCGGTGGTCTCGTTGACTTCGGGGGTGCTGCTGGACACGGTGCTACCTCACGACGGCGGGCCTACGGAATCCCCTCCATGGTAGGTGCTGGCCGATCCCGCCCCCGACGCACCCATATGTCAGGGTCGAGCAGGGCTTTTGTCCATCATGGCGCGACGGGCTTGCGCGAGGCGAGCACGACCCAGACCTGACCGCGGGCGAACGGCATGGGCGTGCCGTCGGCCATGGTGTAGGTGGTGCCCTCCTTCTCCGAGGCGCGCGACCACTTCACCCGGTAGGCCTGGCCGTCCCTGAGCACGACGCCGGTGCCCTTGCCCACCGTGTGCACGAGCGGGGTGTAGCTGCCGGTGAAGTCGTGGAACTCCGAGCGGTCGGTCTTCACCCACTGGATGACGATCGTCGGGGCGCCCTGCTGGCCGCCCTCGGCGGCCATGTCCTTCTCGCCGTCCTGCGTCACCAGCCAGCGCTTCTGGGCCGCCGACCAGGCGAACGTGAAGCGGGCCGCCGGATAGCGGACGCTGACGCTCTTCTGCGGCGTGCCCCCGGCCGGCGGTTCGTCGGAGAAGACGAAGCCGATGTCGTCGGCCTTGCTCGCCTGCGACGCCTTGGCGAGCAGCTGCCGGGGGCTGCCGACCAGGTTGTACGGCGCGACGCGGCCCTGCGCCCGGGTGTACGCGCCGGGGACCCGGCTGTCGGACACGTCGAACAGCGAGGCCTTCTGGACGTAGGGGATCATCTTCGTCTGCACCCCGGAGTAGGCCAGGGCCGGCTTGCCGAACATCGGGAGGATGTGCAGGTCGGAGATGCGGGCGCTGCGGACCGGACCCACCTGGGCGGGCAGCTTCGAGGAGAAGATCGCCATGAGCCGGGTGAGCCCGCCCTCGACCTGCTCGACGAAGACGACGTCGGCGCTGCGCAGACCCATCTGCGGCTTGCCCGCGTGGGTGTTCTCGATCTTCACGGCGAGGACCGGCTTGCGGGCGGCGACGGGACGGCCGGTGAACGGGTGCTCGGGAGGCGGTGTCGGCGACGGGGACTCCAGCGGGCTCGCATCCTGGGATTGGGCGGCGGGCTTGTCGTCGCCCGAACACGCGGTTCCGGTCAGGATGACCGCCATGGCCAGCGTGAAGCCGATCCCTGCCCGCACCGTATCCGCTCCTCCCGGTGGAGAGCCCCCGCCACCAGGCACGACGGACCTGGCACACGCGGACCCGTTGACCAGCATGGCAATGAACCGGCATGAGCTTACCGGGATTAGCCCGAAATACCCGACAAAAAGTGACTACGCAGTAGCGAGGGATTCGGGCGGCTCGTCGTCGATGTCGAAGAACCGGGGCGGATCGGTGTGCCCGGCCAGGCGCAGCGTGCGGGCCAGCCAGCGCCGCTGCGCCGTACGGGTGACGCCGGCGGCGTTGTTGTAGAACCGGCGCGAGTAGACGACCTTGGCGACCGCCGTGGCCAGTTCCTCCAGCAGCGCCGCCCCTGCGGGGTGCTCGGCCAGCTTCTCGCGGAACCGCTCCTGGTCGACCACCGCCCGCAGCGTCCTCGACAGGTCGCTCTCGGCGTGCTCGCGCTCGTCCGGCCCCGCCGTACGGGCCTCGTGGGCGGCCGCGGCGAGCACCAGCGAGGTGGCGGGGTCGAGGATGCGCGAGCCGGCGAGTTCCAGGCAGACCGCGGCGCGGCGCAGCAGCGCGGCGTCGAGCGCGGCCTGCGCGGTCTCCAGGCGGATGTGGAGACGGTCGAGCCGACCGGCCCGCCAGGAGACGTAGACGGCGAACAGCACGACGACCACGGCCGCCACGAGGATCAGGGTCGTGGTCACGGCAGCACGTCCTCCACCACGCCCGCGCTGGCGTTGGTGACCGTCTCGTAGACGCGCACGACCTCCCGCGCGACCGTCGACCAGTCGTACTTCCACACCGCCTGGCGGGCCTCGTCGGAGAGCTTCGCGCGACGCTCGGCGTCGTCGAGCAGCCGGGCGGCCTCCCTGGCCAGGGCGGCGGGGTCCCCGGTGGTGAACAGCGCCCCCGCCTGCCCGTCGCCCAGCACGCGCCGGAAGGCGGGGATGTCGCTGGCGAGGATCGGCGCCCCGGCCGACATGGCCTCGGTGAGCACGATGCCGAAGCTCTCCCCGCCGAGGTTGGGCGCGCAGAAGACGTCCACGGAGTGGTAGGCGCGCACCTTGTCGGCCTCGCTGACCATGCCGAGCAGCCCGACCCTGTCCCGGTAGGGCTTGGGCACCCGCCCGAGCACGTCGTCGGGGTCGCCCGGGCCGGCGATCAGCAGCCGCAGGGCGGGCCGCTCGGGGGCCAGCAGGGCGAACGCCTCCAGCAGCACGGCCAGGCCCTTGCGCGGCTCGTCCATCCGCCCGAGGAAGCCGATCACGTTGCCGTCGGGGCCCCAGCCCGGCAGCGGCTCGCCCTCGGCGTACCTGCGCACCGTGACGCCGTTGGGGATCAGCACCGCGTCGCCGCCGAGGTGCTCCACGAGCGTCTTGCGTGCGGCGTCGGAGACCGCGATCCTGCCCGTGATCTTCTCAAGCGCGCTCTGCAGCATCGGCGCGGCCACCGACATCGCCCGCGACCGCTCGTACGACGCGTGGAACGTCGCCACGATGGGCCCGCGGGCGACCCAGCAGGCGAGCACGCCGAGGGACGGCACGGCGGGCTCGTGCACGTGCAGCACGTCGAACCCGCCCTCCCTGATCCACTTGCGCACCCGGTTCGCCGACAGGAACCCGAACGCCAGGCGGGCGACCGACCCGTTGTACGGCACGGGCACGGCGCGGCCCGCCGGGGTCACGTACGCCGGCAGCTCGGCGTCGTCGGCCGCGGGGGCGATGACGGACACCTTGTGCCCGTCGTCGATGAGCGCCTCGGCGAGGTCCCTGATGTGCGCCTGCACGCCCCCTGGGACCTCCCAGGTGTACGGGCAGACGATGCCGACGTTCACGACCCGGCCCCGGCGCGTGGCTCCAGGTCGTCGAGCCACAGGCGCTGGAGCATGTGCCAGTCCTCCGGATGCTCGGCGATGCCCTTCTCGAACACCGCCGCCACGGCCTGGGTCATCACCCGGACCTTCTCCTCCCGCGTCCCCTCGGTCGGGATCGGGATCTCCTCGTAGATGCGGATGCCCCAGCCGTCCCCGTCGAACCACAGCACGGCGGGCAGCAGCGCGGCGCCCGTCTGGATCGCCAGCACGGCGGGTCCCGCGACCATGCGCGTCCTGGCGCCGAAGAACTCGACCTCGACGCCGGACGCGGTCAGATCGCGCTCGGCGGGCAGGCAGACCGGCCTGCCCTCGCGCAGCCGCCTGGCGAGCGTGCCGAACGCCATCGCGCTGCCGCCGTCTTTGGCGGTCAGCGGCAGCACCTCCATGCCGAGCTGCTCGCGGTAGGCCACGAAGCGTTCGAACAGCGACTCCGGCTTCAGCCGCTCGGCGACGGTGGTGAAGCGGTGGCCCATGTGGACCAGCCAGGCCCCGGCGAGGTCGTAGTTGCCCATGTGGGGCAGCGCGACCACCACTCCCCTGCCCCGGGCGAGGTTGTCGAAGATGTGCTCGCCCCCGGTGCTCCGGGTGCCGTCGAGGATGCGCTCGCGGGTGTAGGCGGTGAAGCGGAACGACTCCATCCAGTACCGGAAGTAGGACCGCATGCCGGCCCGGCTCAGGTCGCGTACGGCGTGGTCGCCGGGGTCGCCGCCGACGACGCGGGCCAGGTTCGCCTCCAGGCGGCGTACGGACTTGCCCCGCCTGCGCCAGAGCCGGTCGGCGAGGACCCGGAAGAACCAGGCGGCCAGCCGTTCCGGCACGTATCGGACCACGGCCCAGCCGACGGTGTACGCCGCCGCGACCAGCCGGTCGGCGAGGGGCGCCTGGCCGGGTCGCGAGGGCCGCCCGGGGGGTGGGCCGGCCGTGCCCTTCATCTGACCACCGCCTGTCTGTAGACGTGCACCATCCGCTGGACCACTGTGACGGCGCTGGCGGCGGCGAGCAGCCAGAGCCCGGCCGCCAGGACGTACGGCACGCCGAGTCCGGACAGGCCGGCAGCGACGAGCACGACCACGAGACGCTCCCCCCGTTCGGCGATGCCGACGTTCGCGGTCATGCCGAGGCCCTCGGCCCTGGCCTTGGCGTAGGAGACCAATGCTCCCGCGACGAGACAGAAGAGCGCGACGGTCGCGAGGACGATCTCGGGGTCGTCCTTGAGGACGAAGTAGAGGATCAGCCCCGAGAAGATCGAGGCGTCGCCGAGACGGTCGAGCGTGGAGTCCAGGAAGGCGCCCCACGTGCTCCCCTTGCCCGTCATCCGGGCCAGCACGCCGTCCAGGAGGTCGGCGAGCACGAAGAACGTGATGACGAGCGTTCCCGCGAACAGATGCCCGAGCGGGTAGAAGGCGAGGGCCGAGGCCACCACCCCGAGCGTGCCGATCGTGGTGATCACATCGGGCGAGATCCCCCAGCGGGCGAGGGCTCGCCCCAGCGGGGTCATGACTCGGGTGACGGCGGGGCGCAGGATGTTCAACATCGCGGTCCGATCGTAGGCCATCCAGCGCCGCCGCACCTCGCAAGCACATTCGGCCGAAAAGTCTTGTGATATGCGCCACATGGGTAAAGGGTGAAGAGCACGCGCCCGCAGGGCCGCGCCGAGATGACGCGGAGGTGAACCCTTCTTGTTCGTGCGGCCTGGCCAGGGAGTGTCCGACGAACGCCGCCCCACGCGCAGCAGGGCTTGATTCGTCAGCCACGACCTTGAGGGCGGCCCCCGGGCGCGGGAACAGCGACGGCACGAGCGGCCGGCGCGGGGTGCGTGCCACGTGCCCATCCCGACCGCTCAGAGATTCGGGAGGCGACGTGGCCGAAAGATCAACCGGCGCGACAACAGGGGCCGCGGGCAGGGCACCCGCGGCCGATCGGCCGGACATGGTGCGCAATGTCGTGCTGGTCGGCCATTCCGGGGCCGGGAAGACCACGCTGGTGGAGGCACTGCTCGTGGAGACGGGCACCGTCCAGCGTCCCGGCCGGGTCGAGGACGGCACCACGGTCAGCGACTTCGACGAGGTGGAGGTGCGCCAGCAGCGTTCTGTCAACCTGTCGGTCGCCCCCGTCGTCCACAACGGCATCAAGATCAATTTTCTGGACACCCCGGGGTACGCGGACTTCGTCGGCGACCTGCGGGCCGGGCTGCGCGCGGCCGACGCGGCGCTGTTCGTCGTCTCGGCGGCCGAGGGCGTGGACGGGCTCACCCGCATGCTCTGGGAGGAGTGCGCGCTCGTCGGGATGCCCCGCGCCGTGGTCATCACCAAGATCGACCACCAGCGCGCCAACTTCGACGAGGTCCTCGCCACCTGCCAGGACGCGTTCGGCGACGGCGTGGCGCCGCTCTACCTGCCGGTGGACGGCACCGGGCTGCTCGGCCTGCTGTCGCAGCGGTTGTTCGACTACGGCGGCGGGCGCAGGACCGAGCGGGAGCCGGACGCCGACCAGCTCGCGCTCATCGAGCAGTACCGCGGCGACCTCATCGAGGGGATCATCCAGGAGAGCGAGGACGAGTCCCTGATGGACCGCTACCTCTCCGGGGAGACGATCGACACCAAGGTGCTCATCGACGACCTGGAGAAGGCGGTCGCGCGGGCCGGCTTCTACCCGGTCCTCGCCACGGCGCCCGGCGTCGGCATGCTGGAGCTGCTGGAGATCGTCACGCAGGGCTTCCCATCGCCCCTGGAGCACCCGCTGCCGAAGATCACCTCGATCGACGGCAAGCCGTGCAGAGAAATCACCGCCGACCCGGACGGCCCGCTCGTGGCCGAGGTCGTGAAGACCACGAGCGACCCGTACGTCGGGCGGATCAGCCTGGTGCGGGTCTTCTCGGGCACGCTGCGGCCGGACATGACGGTGCACGTCTCCGGCCACGGCCTGGCGGAACGGGGGCACGAGGACCACGACGTCGACGAACGGGTGGGCACGCTGTCGTCGCCGCTCGGCAAATCGCAGCGGACCGTGGGCAAGTGCGTCGCCGGGGACATCTGCGCGGTCGCCAAGCTGTCGCGGACCGAGACGGGCGACACGCTCTCGGACAAGGATGACCCGCTGCTGGTCGAGGCGTGGACCATGCCGGAGCCGCTGCTGCCGGTCGCGATCACGGCGAAGTCGAAGGCCGACGAGGACAAGCTCAGCCAGGCCCTGGGCCGCTTGGTCGCGGAGGACCCGACCCTGCGGCTGGAGAACAACGCCGAGACCCGCCAGCTCGTGCTGTGGTGCATGGGAGAGGCGCACTCCGACGTCCTGCTCGACCGCCTGGCCAAGCGGCACGGGGTCGAGGTCGAGAAGATCGACCTGCGCGTGCCGCTGCGGGAGACGTTCGCCGGCAAGGCGCAGGGCATGGGGCGCAACGTCAAGCAGACCGGCGGCCACGGGCAGTACGCGATCTGCCACATCGAGGTCGAGCCGCTGCCGTCGGGCGGCGGGTTCGAGTTCGTCGACAAGATCGTGGGCGGCGTGGTGCCGAGGCAGTTCATCCCGTCCGTGGAGAAGGGCGTGCGGGCGCAGATGGAACGGGGGGTCGTCGCCGGCTATCCGATGGTCGACGTGCGCGTCACGCTCTACGACGGCAAGGCCCACTCGGTCGACTCCTCCGACATGGCCTTCCAGATCGCCGGTCAGCTCGCGCTCAAGGACGCCGCGTCCAAGGTGTCGACGCACCTGCTCGAACCGGTGGACGAGGTGTCGGTGCTCGTGTCGGACGAGTACGTCGGAGCCGTGATGTCCGACCTGTCCTCCCGTCGGGGCAGGGTGCTCGGCACCGAGCCGGTCGGCACCGGCCGCACTCTGGTGCGCGCCGAGGTGCCGCAGCTCGAGGTCACGCGGTACGCGATCGACCTGCGCTCGCTGTCCCACGGGGCGGGCACGTTCAGCCGTTCCTTCCTGCGGTACGAGCCCCTGCCCGCCCACCTCGCCGGCAAGGTGGCCGCGGCGGACGAGCACTAGTCCGATCGGAGACCCCGGCGGCCCGCCTCCCGACCGCCGGGGTTTTCGCAGTTCACCGGCACCATAGCCAGTGCCGGGTTTCGCGTGACTGGGGTAAGGGGAGCCCCAGAGGATGCCCCGCGTCACATCCGCATCACAAATTCATTTCGTTTTTCTGGCTAAACCGCTCTTTTGCCGATGTAAGACTTATGGCCGGACTTACTGGCAAATCGGAGGGGTAGCCACGTGACCGAGCGGGGACAGGTCATCCGCCCGTTGATCGCCACCACCGTCATCGCCGCCGTCGCCGTCGGAGCCGCCTACACGTTCGGCCCCGGCGCCCAGGCCGAGCAGGTCGGCGCCGAGAAGGCCGGCCGTACGACGGTGACGAAGGCGGCGCGGCAGCAGGTCGAGGCGGAGACGCTCACGGCGGCGGACACCTGCGCCACCAGCGTGCAATACCCCAAGCGCCAGCTTCGCGGCGTCTGGATCGCCACCGTGCACAACCTCGACTGGCCGTCGAAGCCGGGGCTGTCGCCCGACCGGCAGAAGGCCGAATATGTGAAAATTCTCGACAACGCGGTCAAGCGGCGTCTGAACGCGGTGTTCTTCCAGGTGCGGCCCGCCTCGGACGCGATCTACCGCTCGTCGCTGGAGCCGTGGTCCCAGTGGCTCACCGGCGCGGCGGGCAAGGACCCGGGCTGGGACCCGCTGCCGTTCCTGGTGGACGAGGCCCACAAGCGCGGCCTGCAGTTCCACGCGTGGTTCAACCCCTACCGGGCGGCCGACTCGGCCTCCGCGAAGCTGCCCGACGGGCACCCGGCGCGCCTGCACCCCGACTGGACCGTCAAGCACGAGGGCAAGCTGTACTACAACCCCGGCCTGCCGCAGGTCCGCGACTGGGTGACCAAGGTCGTGACGGACGTCGTCAAGCGCTACGACGTCGACGGCGTCCACTTCGACGACTACTTCTACCCCTACCCCGGCCAGGGCACGCGGTTCGCCGACCAGGACGCGTACAAGAAGTACGGCAAGGGCCTGACGCTGGCCGACTGGCGGCGGCGCAACGTGAACCAGCTGGTCGCCCAGGTCTCGCAGGCGGTCCACACGGCCAAGCCGTACGCCGCCTTCGGGATCAGCCCGTTCGGTATCTGGCGCAACAAGACCGAGGACCCGGCGGGCTCGGCCACCAAGGGCATGTCGGCCTACGACTCGATCTACGCGGACGCCAGGGCGTGGATCAAGGCGGGCTCGGTCGACTACGTGATGCCCCAGCTCTACTGGCCCCGCGGGTTCGCCGCGGCCGACTACTCCGTGCTCGCCAAGTGGTGGGCCGACGCGGTGAAGGGCACCGACGTCGACCTCTACATCGGGCAGGCGCTCTACCGGGTGGGCGCCGCCGACACCCCGGCCTGGACCAAGGCGGGCGAGCTGCCGGCCCACCTGACGTTGAACCGCAGGTATCCGGAGATCTCCGGCGACGTCTACTTCAGCGCCGCGCAACTGGTGAAGAACCCGCTGGGCGTGCTCGACCGGATCGTGAAGACTCACTACGCCCGCCCGGCGCTGCCGCCGGTGCTCAGGCAGGGGTCCGCGCCCGCCGCCCCGCGCGGGGTGAAGGCCGCCGGCGGGACCCTGACGTGGCAGGCCCAGCCGGGCGCCCAGTCGTACGGGATCTACCGGGTGACGGGCAAGGACGCCTCCTGCGCCACGGCGGACGCGCGCAACCTGGTGGCCGTCGTGCCCGCCTCCGGCGCCCTGTCGTACGCCGCCGGCGGCCCCGGCGCCTACTACGTCACCGCCGTCGACCGCCTCGGCAACGAGAGCCCGGCCACCCGGGCGGCCTGACCCCGGCCCGGGGCGGCGTCATCCCTCGTCGCGCCCGCCGGCGACTCCCTGCCGATCTGCTGCGCGGCCGTCGACGGGTCCGATAGCGTGGTCGCGAGTTTTCTCAAGATCACGTACGGGGGCTTGGGGGTCGCCGGTGAGAGGCACGTGGGTGAAGCGCGCGGTCGTCGCCGTCGTGTTCGGCGTGTCGGTCGTGGCCTCCGCTCCCGCGGCGGCCGCGGCGTTCGAGGCCGGGCCGGGTGAGAGCGGGACGGCGGCCGGGGAACGGATCGTGCTCGTCGGAATCCCCGGCCTGATGTGGAGCGACGTCACCCCGGCCGACACCCCGAACCTCTGGCGGCTCGCCGGCGACTCCGCCCTCGGCTCCCTGTCGGTGCGGGCCGTGCGCAAGGACACCTGCCCGTACGACGCCTGGCTCACCGTTTCGGCCGGGGTGCGGTCGGCGGTGGGGGGAGCGTGCGGCATGGCCCCCACGCCCGAGGCCCACGGCGAGGGGGCGGTGGTCCCCGGGTTCTCCTGGCTGTGGGAGGTGCGGGAGCAGCGCGACGCGGGCGCGCTCGGGCAGGCCCTGCACGGGGCCGGGCGGACGACGATGGCCGTCGGCCCCGGAGCCGCGCTCGCGCTGGCCGACCGCGAGGGCCGGGTGGACGTCTACGCCCCCTCCCCCGCCGAGGTCACGCAGTGGTCGCGCGGCGACGTGATCGCCGTGGAGATCCCCGACCTCGTCGCGCCCTACGTCTCTGGCGACCGTCTGAGCGACGTGCCCGAGCGCCTGTCCGCCGACGCGCGGCGGTCCGCGGCGCGGGCGGCCGACGCGAAGCTCGGGTCGTTCCTGCCGCGGCTCGGACCGGCGACGGTGCTGGTCGCCGGGCTCTCCGACCACGGTTCCGTCCCCCACCTCAGGACCGCCATGCTGCACGGCCCCGGCAGCGGACCGGCGCGGACGCTCGGCGCCCGGTCCACGCACCGGGACGACATGATCATCCTTCCGGATCTCACCGCCACGATCCTGGCCAGGACCGGGGTGGCCGCTCCCCCGGCCGTCGTCGGCGTGCCGGTCGAGACGCACGCGACGGGCGGAACCCTGGACGAGCGCGCCACGGCCCTGCGGACGGCCGACGTCGCCGGGCAGACGATCCGTGACACGACAGGCGTCTTCTTCACCACGCTCGCCGTGCTCCAGGTGGTCTTCTACGTCACCGCGTTCCTGCTGCTGCGCCGCCGCGACGGGCTGCCCGCCATACGGGCCGCCGCCGTGGCGCTCGCCTCGATCCCCGTCTCGACCTACCTCGTCAACCTCACCCCCTGGGCCCGTACGGCACAGCCCGCGGTCACGCTCTTCGCCTCGATCGCGGCGATCGCCGCGGCGGTGACCGTGGCGGCCCTCGCGGGACCATGGCGGCGCGGCGTGCTCGGGCCGCTGACCGTGATCGCGGCGGTGACCGCCGCCGTGCTGCTCGGCGACCTGCTGACCGGCACGCCCCTGCAGCTCAACAGCCTGATGGGTTACACGGGCGTGGTCGGCGCCCGCTACTACGGCCTGGGGAACATCCCCTTCGCGTTGCTCGCCACGGCCGTGCTGCTCGTCACCACGGCCGCCGCAGACCGGCTGGTCAGAGCGGGCCGCAAGACCGTCGCGGTGGCCCTGGTCGCCGTGCTCGGGGCCTTCGCCATGCTGCTCGACGGCTGGCCGGGCGTGGGCAGCGACTTCGGCGGCGTCATCGCCTTCGTGCCGGGCATCGCGGTCACCGCGCTGATCGTGGCCGGCAAGCGGGTGTCGATCGTCAAGCTGGGCGCCTTCTGCGCCGCGGGCGGCGTGCTGGTGATGGCGATCGCCTACCTCGACTACCTGCGTCCGCCGGCCGGCCAGACACACCTCGGCCGCTTCGTGGGTCAGGTGGCCGACGGCACGTTCCTGCCGGTGATCTCCCGCAAGCTCGGGGCGATGCTCTCCACGCTGCTCAGTCCCAACCTGATGCCGGTGGTGCTCGCCGCCTTCGCGTTCCTCGTCTTCGCGCTGCTGCGGCCGGGGGCGGCGAGCGCCGGCGTCCTGCCGATCGCGTTCGAACGGGCGCCCATGCTCAGGGCGGGCCTGCTCGGCGCGCTCGTGAGCGGCCTGATCGGCATGCTCGTCAACGACTCGGGGGCCGCGGTGCTGTCGATGGCCCTGGCCCTGGCCGTGCCGCTCGTCCTCAGCGCGGGCATCCGCGCGCTGCAGCACGGCGAGCCGGTCCCGGCGGCCGGATCGCCGGGCCCGGCGGCGGCCTGACAGCCGAGGCTCCGGCGTGCGGAAACCGGGCTCCTGGCCGAGGAGCGGTCAGGAGGCGGCGGGCCAGGCGTCGGCGAGCAGGTCGCGCGTGTCGCGCAGCAACTGCGGCAGCACCTTGGTGCGCCCGACCACCGGCATGAAGTTGGTGTCGCCGCCCCACCGGGGCACGACGTGCTGGTGGAGATGGGCGGCGATGCCCGCGCCAGCCACTCCGCCCAGGTTCATGCCGACGTTGAAGCCCTGCGCCCCGCTCGCCTTGCGCAGCGCCTGCGTCGCGCGCTTGGTGAACTCGGCCAGCTCGGCCGTCTCGGGCCCGTCCAGGTCGGCGTAGTCGGACACGTGCCGGTAGGGGCAGACCATCAGGTGCCCGGAGTTGTACGGGTAGAGGTTGAGCACGGCGAACACGGCCGATCCCCGGGCCACGATCAGCCCGTCCTCGTCGGTGAGCTTGGGAATCTCGCAGAACGGGCAGCCGTCATCCTCGCCGGCCCCGCTGGGCTTGTTCTCGCCCTTGATGTAGGCCATCCGGTGCGGGGTCCACAGGCGCTGGAAGCTGTCGGGAATCCCGGCGCCCGCCTGCTCGATCGGCTCTGAATCCACGTCCGCGATCTCCTCCGCTCCCGTTGTCCCGAGGCGCCGCCCGATGCGCGGGACAGCACTGTGCAGCAGCATATGACCTCGCGGATCTCCTCTCACCGGGCGGGTTGCGCCAGGGGACGACCGACGACCCACCGATATGCGCGGACGCCGGACGGCCTGCCCGGTCATCGGGCAGAATGCACCTGCCGGACGCCCCCACCCCCCGAGGAGCCGTCACATGAGCGAGGCCGCCGCCGTCGAGGAGCGAGTGGAAGAGCAGACCGACGCGTACGCCGAGGGGAGCCTCGACGACCCGGCGGAGCCGGAACCCCTGGCGGCGACGCCGAGGCACGACGCGCCGACCGCGAACGTCCTCAAGGGCCGTATCAAGGTGGCCGACGAGGTGGTGGAGAAGGTCGCCGCGCTGGCCGCCCTGGAGATCCCCGGCGTCGCCGACCTCGGCGGCGACTTGGAGCGCGCCTTCGAATCCGTACGCGACCGCATCGGCGTGGGGACCAAGCGGGCGACCCAGGGCGTGCAGGCCAGGATCCAGGATCAGCAGGTATCGGTCGACGTGACCCTCGTCATCGTGTACGGCCACGTGGTGATGGACGTCGCCACCGAGGTCAAGGTCAACGTCGCCCGGTCGGTGAGCCGGATGCTCGGCATGCGCGTGGTCGAGGTCAACGTGACCGTCGACGACGTCCGCCTCCCCGGTCAGGACTCCCCCGCCGAGGCCACTCAGGCATTCTGAGCGGGCCCGGTCCGCCCCAGCGCGTCAAGGATTCCTTGGGGGTTCGTCGCGCTCGGTGGCCCGGAGACGCGAGAACGCGGGAGCCCCGAGGGGCGCCCGCGTTCGACGTGGTGGGCGGTCAGACCTGGACGCGGCGGCGGACGGCGTCGACGATCTCGTCGATCGCCTGGTCGATCGGCACGCCGTTCTTCTGCTCGCCGTTGCGGTAGCGGAAGGAGACAGCGCCGGCGGCGATGTCGTCGTCACCCGCCAGCAGCATGTACGGCACCTTCGCCTTCTGGGCGTTGCGGATCTTCTTCTGCATGCGGTCGTCGCTCTCGTCGACCTCGACCCGGATGCCCTCCGCGCGCAGCCGCTTGGCGACGTCCTGCAGGTAGGGCACATGGGCGTCGGCGATCGGGATGCCGACGACCTGCACCGGGGCGAGCCACGCCGGGAAAGCGCCCGCGTAGTGCTCGACCAGCACGCCGAAGAACCGCTCGATCGACCCGAACAGCGCCCGGTGGATCATGACCGGCCGCTGCCGGGTGCCGTCGGGAGCCTGATACTCCAGCCCGAAGCGCTCGGGCAGGTTGAAGTCGAGCTGGATGGTCGACATCTGCCAGGACCGGCCGATGGCGTCCCGGGCCTGCACGGAGATCTTGGGGCCGTAGAAGGCGGCACCGCCCGGGTCGAGGACCAGCTCCAGCTTCTCGGACTCGGCCACCTCCCGCAGGGTCTGGGTGGCCTCCTCCCACGTCTCGTCGGTGCCGACGTACTTCTCCGGGTCCTTGGTGGACAGCTCCAGGTAGAAGTCCTCCAGGCCGTAGTCGCGCAGCAGGTCGAGCACGAACCGCAGCAGCGAGGTGAGCTCGTCGCGCATCTGCTCACGGGTGCAGTAGATGTGCGCGTCGTCCTGGGTCAGACCGCGTACGCGGGTGAGGCCGTGCACCACGCCGGACTTCTCGTAGCGGTAGACCGTGCCGAACTCGAACAGCCGCAGCGGCAGTTCGCGGTAGGACCGCCCGCGCGCCCCGAAGATCAGGTTGTGCATCGGGCAGTTCATCGGCTTGAGGTAGTAGCGCGCGCCCTCCAGCTCCATGGGAGGGAACATGCCGTCGGCGTACCAGTCGAGGTGGCCGGAGATCTTGTACAGGTTGTCCTTCGTGATGTGCGGGGTGTTGACGAAGGAGTAGCCCGCCTCCTCGTGCCTGCGGCGCGAGTAGTCCTCCATGACCCGGCGGATCACGCCGCCCTTCGGGTGGAACACCGGCAGGCCCGAGCCGAGCTCGTCGGGGAACGAGAACAGGTCGAGCTCGGCGCCCAGCTTGCGGTGGTCGCGCTTCTCGGCCTCCTCCAGGAAGTGGAGGTACTCGTCCTGCTTCTCGCGGGACTCCCACGCGGTGCCGTAAATGCGCTGGAGCTGCGGGTTCTTCTCGCTGCCCCGCCAGTAGGCGCCGCCTGACCGCATGAGCTTGAAGGCCGGGATGACCCGGGTGCTCGGCAGGTGGGGCCCCCGGCACAGGTCCTTCCAGCACAGCTCGCCCGTCTTCGGGTCGAGGTTGTCGTAGATGGTGAGCTGGCCGCCGCCGACCTCGACGCTCGCGCCCTCGGTGGACTCCGCGCCGCCCTTGAGCCCGATGAGCTCCAGCTTGTACGGCTCGGCGGCCAGCTCCTCGCGGGCGTCGTCGTCGTCGACCGGGCGGCGCCGGAAGGTCTGCCCCTGCTTGACGATCTCGCGCATGCGCTTCTCGATGCGCTTGAGGTCGTCGGGGGTGAACGGCTCGCGGACGTCGAAGTCGTAGTAGAAGCCGTTCTCGACCGGAGGGCCGATGCCGAGCTTGGCCTCGGGGAAGATCTCTTGGACGGCCTGGGCCATGACGTGCGCGGTGGAGTGGCGCAGGATGGCCCGGCCGTCGGGGCTGTCGATCGCGACCGGCTCGACCACGTCGCCCTCGGCGACCTCGGCGGCCAGGTCGCGCAGGTCGCCGTTGATCCGGGCGGCGATCACCGACCTGCCGTCGGCGCCGAGCGCCTCCCCGGCCGTCGTACCCGCCGCCACCACGCGCTCGGCTCCGGCGAGGGTGATGCGTATCTCAAGGGCGGCGGACACGGTGGCTCCTTAGGACAGGTCGATGCGTGGATCTCGGTGACCGCGTACGCGCGAGGCGGCGGCTCCGATTCCATCCGATGCTACCGGTGCCGTCGCCCCCGAATGGCGGGGATGCGCCGCGCCCTCCGCCCGACTCGCCCCCCGGAATCAGTAAGGCCACGTCCAGTCGCGGATCTCGGCGGGGTCCTCGCCGTACTCGCGGGTGTGGGCGCGGGCGCGCAGCCGGGCGTCGGCCATGCGCTGGCGCAGGTGGGCCGCCCTGCTGCCCAGCCCGGGCACCCGGTCGATCACGTCCATCACCAGGTGGAAGCGGTCGATGTCGTTGAGCATCGCCATGTCGAACGGCGTGGTCGTGGTGCCCTCCTCCTTGTAGCCGCGCACGTGCAGGTTCTCGTGCCCGGTGCGCCGGTAGGTCAGGCGATGGATCAGCCACGGGTAGCCGTGGAAGTTGAAGATGATCGGCCGGTCCGTCGTGAACAGCGCGTCGAACTCGGCGTCGCGCAGGCCGTGTGGGTGTTCGGAGGCCGGCTGCAGCCGCATGAGGTCGACCACGTTGATCAGCCGGATCCGCAGCTCGGGCAGGTGCTCGCGGAGCAGCGCGGCGGCGGCCAGGGTCTCCAGCGTGGGCACGTCACCGGCGCAGGCGAGCACGACGTCGGGGTCGGTGCCCTGGTCGGTGGAGGCCCAGTCGAGGATGCCCAGCCCCCGGGTGCAGTGGACGATCGCCTCGTCCATGCTCATCAGGTCGAGCACGGGCTGCTTGCCCGCCACGACGACGTTTACGTAGTCGCGCGAGCGCAGGCAGTGGTCGGCGACCGACAGCAGGGTGTTGGCGTCCGGCGGCAGGTAGACGCGGACGACCTCGGCCTTCTTGTTGACGACGACGTCGAGGAAGCCGGGGTCCTGGTGGCTGAAGCCGTTGTGGTCCTGGCGCCAGACGTGGGACGACAGCAGGTAGTTCAGCGAGGCGACCGGCCGCCGCCAGGGGATCTTGCGGGAGGACTCCAGCCATTTGGCGTGCTGGTTGAACATCGCGTCCACGATGTGGATGAACGCCTCGTAGCAGTTGAACAGCCCGTGGCGGCCGGTCAGCAGGTAGCCCTCCAGCCAGCCCTGGCACTGGTGCTCGCTGAGCACCTCCATGACCCTGCCCCCGGGGCCGAGGTTCTCGTCGGTCGGCAGCAGGGCGGCCTCCCACTCCTTGCCGGTCGCCTCGTACACGGCCTGCAGCCGGTTGGAGGCGGTCTCGTCCGGGCCGAGCAGCCGGAAGTTCGTCGGGTTGGCCGCGATCACGTCCCGCAGGAACGTCCCCAGCACGCGGGTCGGCTCGCTGGAGGCCGTCGCCGGGGTCTTGACCTCGACCGCGTAGTCGCGGAAGTCGGGCAGCACGAGCGGGCGCAGCAGTTCCCCGCCGTTGGCGTGCGGGCTGGCGCTCATCCGCAGCGGCCCGTCCGGGACGGTCCGCGTGATCGTCTCGACCGGCCGTCCGTCGGCGTCGAACAGCTCTTCAGGCCGGTAGGAGCGCATCCACTCCTCCAGGGCCTCCAGCCGGTCGGGCCGGTCCCGCACGTCGGTCAGCGGCACCTGGTGGGCACGCCAGGTGCCCTCGACCGGGAGCCCGTCGACCTCGCGCGGCCCGGTCCAGCCCTTCGGCGAGCGCAGGATGATCATCGGCAGCGGGCCGCCGTCGGCCATCTGGTCGAAGACGGTGTCGAGGGTCGCGGCCATGAGCTCGTGCATCTCCGCCGGCTCGTGGCCGGAGACGAGGTGCGGGCGGTAGCCGTACCCCTCGAAGAGCTTGATTAGCTCGTCCTCCGGGATCCTGGCCAGCACGGTGGGATTGGCGATCTTGTAGCCGTTCAGGTGCAGGATCGGCAGGACCACCCCGTCGGTGTCCCGGTTGAGGAACTTGTTGGAATGCCAGCCGGTGGCGAGCGGGCCGGTCTCGGCCTCGCCGTCGCCGACGATGCAGGCCACCACCAGGCCGGGGTTGTCGAAGGCCGCGCCGTACGCGTGGGACAGGGCGTAGCCGAGCTCGCCGCCCTCGTGGATGGAGCCAGGAGTCTCGGGGGCGACGTGGCTGGGGATGCCGCCGGGGAAGGAGAACTGGCGGAAGAGCCTGCGCATGCCCTCGGCGTCCTGGGTGACGTGGGGGTAGCGCTCGGTGTAGGTGCCTTCGAGCCACGCGTGGGCGACCGCCGCCGGGCCGCCGTGGCCGGGGCCGGCGATGTAGATCATGTCCTGGGCGCGCTCCCGGATGATCCGGTTGAGGTGCGCGAAGCAGAAGTTGAGCCCGGGCGTCGTGCCCCAGTGGCCGAGCAGCCGCGGCTTGACGTGCTCGGGGCTGAGCGGCTCGGTCAGCAGCGGGTTGTCCATCAGGTAGATCTGGCCGACGGACAGATAGTTCGCGGCCCGCCAGTAGGCGTCGATGTTCCCGTATGCGTCCATGCCCCTGACACTTTCCCAGCAGCGGCGGCCGAACCAGGGTCTTTCGCCCACAAATCAGCGTGCCCACCGACCGGTAGTCTTGGCGCCATGTCCGGCACCCGATGGCTCGACGAGGAGGAGCAGCGCACCTGGCGTGCCTACCTGCGGACGAGCCAGCTGCTGCAGGAGGCTCTCGAACGGCAGTTGCAGCGCGACTCGGGCATGCCGCACGCCTACTACATGATCCTGGTGGTCCTCTCCGAGTCGCCCGGCCGGACCATGACGATGACGGAGCTGTCCGCAATCCTCCAGTATTCGGTCAGCCGCCTGTCCCACGCCGTCTCCCGGCTGGAGGAGAAGGGCTGGGTGCGGCGGCTCAAGCGGGCGGAGGACCGGCGCACGACCGTCACCGAGCTCACCGACGAGGGCTTCGCCGCTCTCGTGGAGGCGGCGCCGGGCCACGTCGAGGAGGTCCGCCGGGTGCTGTTCGACCCCCTCACCCCCGGCCAGGTGCGGCAGTTCGGCGAGATCCTCGACACGATCCTCTCGGCCTTCGAGTACCAGAGGGCCGCCGAGGCCGGACGTTCCCGCGAACTCGACGCCGCCGCCCAGTGAACGGCCTCTGACGAGGTCAGCCCGGCAGCGCGGCCGGTGTGCGGTAGAGCGACCGCTGCCGGACGGAGATCGACGTCAGGCGTCCTCGCGATGCACGAACAGCATGAACGTCCGGGCGTAGGACAGCCCGTCGGCAGGCCGGGGCCAGCCGAGACCGGCCAGCACCCGTGAGGCCGCCTCATGGAGGAGGCCGTCGACGCGGACCTCGGCGGTCTCGGACGGGCCGTCCGAGCCGTGGCCGCCGCCGAAGAACGCCTTGACGCCGATCAGGCTCATCGCGTGCGAACCCGCCACCCAGCACCGGCGCCAGGTGTGGCAGAAGCACGTTGCCCGTGGCCCAGGTTTGCACGGCCTCGTGACCGGCCCCGGTACCCCAGCCGGTGATGCCGCCGTGGATGACGTGCCAGCCGGGGAACCCCTCGGGGTCGCTGGGGGGAAAGTGAGCGGCGAAGCCGCCGCTCTGCGTGAGCAGTTCGAGCACGGCGCTGCCCGTCGTGCCGAGCCAGATCTGGATCGCGCGGTCCACGGCCTCCTCCGTCGTTGCGCCGTATCCCGCGACGCAGTCGGAGATCGTGGTGTCGGCGCGCCGGTCGACGTTGAGCACGAAGTCCAGGTCGAGGTGACCGGGATGGCCCGTGTGGTCCCTCCCGAGCGCGACGGCCACGGTTCCGGGCCCCTTGGCCAGGCGGCCCTCGACCTGCCAGGGCCTGCCCATCGCTCCGGACACGTGCCTGGCCACCATCTCCAGAACGACATCCTCCGGCAGGTGCTCGCCGTTCACCTGGTTCTCCTCTCGCCGCCTCCAGGAGCAGACGGTAGTGGAACGGGAGAGCGGGGACAGGTCAGGTTCCGGGCGGGTGGGGGTGGAGCATGAGCAGCACGGCGTGGTTGCGCTCGTCGTGGCCCCGGTAGACGTGGGGCCGGGAGGCCTCGAACCGCAGCGAGTCGCCCTCCGACAGGTCCACCGGCGCGTCGGCGGGCCCCGCCGTGATCCGGCCGCCCGTGAGGACCAGGCACTCCTCGACTCCGGGCAGGTGAGCCCGCGACTCCTGCCCGTTCGCGGCCACCTCGATCGCGTAGACCTCCACGGTGCCGCGCAGCCGGATGCGGTGCAGCAGGCGGGCGCCCACGGCGTCGCCGGTCACCGCGGGCCGCTCGTCGCCCGCACGCACGACCTCCACGACGGGAGCCGGCGGTTCTATCAGCTCGCCCAGTGAGACCTTGAGCGCGGTCGCGAGGGCCCACAGCGTGCCGAGGGTGGGGTTGCCCGCGCCCTGCTCGATGCCGTGCAGGGTCGTCTTGCTGATCCCGCCCGCCGCCGCCAGGTCCGCCAGGGAGATGCCGGCCGCGTTCCGCAGCCGGTGGACGTTGTCGCCGACCACTTGCGCCATGTTCACGCGTATCAGCATAGTGGTATGAAGGTATCAACATAACGAACGGAGTTCCCATGACCGTGTCCCGGCTCCGCGACATCCCCGGCATCGGGGTCGACGTCGTCGGCGACGCCGCCGACGCGGCGGACGATCCGGAGCTGCTGCGGCTGGAGAACCTGGACACCGACCTCCGGCCGCCCGCCGTCGCGATCGAGGCGACCCGGGCCGCCCTCGACGACGACGCGGCCAACAGCTATCTGCCGTTCCAGGGCCGCCGCTCCCTGCGTGCGGCCGCCGCCGCGCATGTGAGCCGCGTGGCCGGGCGGTCGTACGACCCCGGCACCGAGTGCGTCAGCGTCGCGGGCGGGCTCAACGGCGTGCTGAACACGCTGCTCGCCACGGTCGAGCCGGGACGGGAGGTCGTGCTGTGCGACCCCGTCTACGCGGGGCTGGTCAACCGGGTGCGGCTGGCGGGCGGCGTCCCCCGCTTCGTGCCCGCCAGGGCCACGGCCGAAGGCTGGACGCTCGACCCGGAGGAACTGGCCGCGGCGGTCACCGGGCGGACCGCCGCGGTGCTGATGATGAGCCCGCTCATGCCGACCGGTCTTGTGCTCGACGACCGGCACTGGGCGGCGCTCGCCGCCGCCTGCGAGCGGCACGACGCCTGGCTGATCTACGACGCCGCGATGGAGCGCATCCGCTTCGACGGCCGGCCCCCGAGCCATCCCGCCGCCCGCGACGACCTGGCCGGCCGCACGATCACGGTCGGCTCGGCGTCCAAGGAGCTGCGGCTCATCGGCTGGCGGGTCGGCTGGGTGGTGGGCCCGGCCGCCGTCCTCGCCGACATCCGCCTGGTCGGCCTCACCAACGTCGTCTGCCAGGTGGGGATCGCCCAGGAGGCGGTGGCGGCCGCCCTGGACGCGCCGGACGCCGAGGCGGACGTGGCGGCGGCCACCGCGGTGTGGGGGCGCCGCCGGGACACCGTCCTGCGCGAACTGGCCGGCTATCCGGTCGTCCCGCCGCACGGCGGCTGGTCCGCCCTGGTCGACACCCGCCCGCTCGGGCTGACGCCCGCCGAGCTGTCCCGGCTGCTGTTCGAGCGCGGCAGGGTCGCCGCCACGCCCATGGACGGGTGGGGCCCTTCGGGGACGCACTACCTGCGGCTCGTGTTCGCCAACGAGCCGGTCGAACGGCTGGCCGGGCTCGGCGAGCGCTTCCGCCGCGCGGTCGGCTGACCCTCAGGCCTTCGGATTGCGCTGGGCTTCCGGGTTGTGTCGGGCTTTCGGGTTGTGTCGGGCTTTCGGGTTGTGTCGGGCGATGGCGGCGTTGAGGGCGGTGGCGAAGACCGTCCACCCGGCGTACGGCAGCAGCAGGAGCCCGGCCGTACGGTCCTGGCGGAGGAGGCGGCGGGTCAGCAGCGCGTTCGACACGTTGAGCGCGAGGATCTCCGCGAGCGCGAGGCGGGGGTTGCGGGCTTTGAAGAACAGCGGTGGCCAGGCCGCGTTGAGCGCCAGGTTCGCCGCGAGCGCCCGCCGCAGGGCAGGCCGTGAGCCGTCGTCCGCGTGCGACAGCGCCCGGGCGGAGGCGTAGGCGATCGTCGCGTACAACGGCGTCCAGACCAGGCCGAACGCCTGCGGCGGCGGCTGCCAGGAGGGCTTGCGCAGCCGGCCGTACCAGCCGGAGCGGGCGTAGGTGGACAGGCCGCCGACCGCGGCGGTGGCGGTCACGGCGAGGGCCGTGCGCAGCAGCGTCTTCCTCGATGTGCGCCTCATGCGTCCTTTTTCTTCCCCATGGTCCGCGCTCATGCGGGGACGTGATGGCGCAGGCGCAGCGCGCCGGGATACGGGGTCAGGCCGCCGGGCGCAGCAGGGTGGACAGGCGGTGCAGGCCGCGCGCCGTACGCGCCTTGACCGTGCCGAGCGGGACCCGCAGGTGCTCGGCGATCTCCCGCTGGGTCAGGTCCCCGTAGTAGGCCAGCTCGATCGCCTGGCGCTGCACCTGCGGCAGCGAGGCCAGCGCGCGGCGGATCCGGTCGCGGTCGGCGAACTCGTCGCCGTCCAGCCGGCCGTCGTGTCCAGCCGGGTCGGGGACCGCCTCCAGCGGCACCGTCGCCGGTGTACGCGCCCGCAAGTGGTCCACCGCGCGGTTGCGGGCGATGCCGAACAGCCAGGCCGACAGGCTGCGGGCCGGGTCGAAGCGGCGCCGGAAGCGCCACACCTCGGTGAAGACGACCTGCAGGACGTCCTCCACGTCCTCGGGCGGTACGAGCCTGCGCAGGTAGGAGCGCACGGCCGGGGAATGCACCCGGTAGCACTCCCCCAGCGCTCCCGTGTCCCCCGTGGCCAGGCGGAACTCCAGAGTCTCCTCCATCGGCCCCCCTTGGACAGGAAACTTATTCAAAACTTCTTCGTAGCTCCCCGCGCGAGGACACGACAAACGAACCAGTCGAACCAATGAGGCAGAAAAGCATCAAATAGCGCGAATCACCGCAGAGTTGTCATTACCGCCGAGATGGCGTCACGAAACGTGTTCACCCGGACGACATGCGTGGGCAGGCCGTCCCACCAGCCGAGGCCGCCGACCACGACGCGGCAGGCGGGGCGGAGCCTCGGCAGGCCGGCCAGCGGGGCCGGATCGCCCGTCTCCCGGATCTGCGACCACACGAACACCACCGCGGGGCCGAGGCGGCGCATGGCGCCCGCCAGCGCGGGGTACGGCGTGCGGGCCCCGAGCACGCGGGTCTCCACCCCGAGCATGCCGAGCGCGGCGGCCAGCGCGTGGATCGGCAGCGCGTGCTGCTCCTCCTCCGCACCGGCCAGCAGGACCGGACGGGGATGCACGGGCGAGGGCGCACGCGCGGAGAACCGCGCCAGTGCGGCCTGGAGCCGGTCGGAGAACAGGTGCTCGACGTCGATCCCGGCACCGGTGTCCTGCTGCCTGCGGCTGACGGCCGCGAACACCGGCAGCACGAGCCGCTCCCACGTCCACACCACGCCGTGCGCGGCCAGCGCCGCGTCCAGTCCCGCGTTCACGGTCGTGGCGTCCAGCGCCGCCACCGCGCGGGCCAGCATGACCGCCGACAGCGATCCGGGTTCCGCGGCCGGCCGTACGGCGGCGGTGGGCGGCACCGCGGATTCCGACAGCCTGGGGGACTCGAACGGCCGGGGAGACTCGAACGGCACGGCGGACTCCAGCCGCCCGGACGGCTCCGGCGGCGCGGCGGCCCCCTCCCCGCCCGGGAACGCCGCCCGCTCTCCAGCTGCGCGCCCGCGCCGCAGCGCCTGCCTGGCCGCGTCGGCCGGCGGCATCCCGGCCCGGATCAGCCGGTTCATCTCCTCGAGGCGGCGCAGGTCCGCATCGTCGTAACGGCGATGCCCGCCGGGGCTGCGCCTGCTCGGGCCGATCCCGTACCTGAGGTTCCACGTGCGCAGCGTGGACGCGGGCACGCCGAGCCGCCGGGAGACGGCCCCGATGCCGTAGCCCGGCTCCTCCTCGGCGGCCGATCCGCCCTCGCGCGTCACCTGCTCACCCCGTGTCCGTCCGGCCGGTCATCGCGGCCGCTCGCCGTCCTCCCGCAACCCGTACGCCTCCATATGGCCAGCCTCCCAGCCGCCGGCCCGCGCGCCGCACAGCGGACCTGGCGAGCGCTGGGCACGGCACTCGTGGCCGCCCCTGACCTTGCTTCGGCCCGGGAACCCGGCGCGGATGCAACCGCCGGAGCGGGCGGGCGCGAAAACTCTACTGACGGCGCCGCCGATCACCGTAACGATCGAAGGAGCAGTGCCCGTGACTCCACTCACCGTTGAAGCGGCGGGCTTCCCGCGTCGCCGGCCGAGCGGCGGCGCAGAGGACGGGTCCGCCGGCGGGGCCGGCCGATGACCGCGGGTGGGCCGGTCGTGGTGATCGGCGCCGGGCTGGGCGGCCTGTCCGCCGCGATGCGCCTGGCCGGGGCGGGCCGTGAGGTGACGGTCGTCGAGGCCGCCGACGTGCCGGGCGGCTGCTGCGGCACGGCGACCCTGGGCTCCCACCGCTTCGACACGGGGCCCTCGGTGCTGACCATGGCGGGGGTGCTGGCCGACACCTTCGCCGCCGCCGGGCAGGACCTGGAGCGCTGGCTGCCGCTGCGCCGGCTCGATCCGTACTACCGGCTGACCTTCCACGACGGATCACGGCTCGACGTGGTGGCGGGGGCCGACGCGATGGCCGAGCAGGTGCGGGCGCTGTGCGGGCCCGCAGAGGCCGGGCGCTACCGGCGGTTCCGGCGGTTGCTGGGAGAGATGTTCGAGGCCGAGTGGAGCACGTTCATCGACAGGGACATGACCCGGCTGCGGTCGCTGGCCCGGCCGTACGCGCTGGCGCGGCTGGCCGCGCTCGGCGGCTTCCGCCGGCTGGACGGGCTCGTGCGGCGTCACCTCACCGACGAGCGGCTGATCAGGGCGCACACCTTCCAGGCGCTGTACGTCGGCCTGTCGCCGCACCGCGCCCTCGGCGTGTACGCGGTGATCGCCCACATGGACACGGTCGGCGGGGTCTACTTCCCGCGGGCGGGCGGCATGCACGCCGTCCCCCGGGCCATGGCGGCCGCCGCGGAGAAGGCCGGGGCGGTCTTCCGATACGGCGTGCGGGCCACACGGATCGAGACCGACGGGGCGGGGGTCGTCGCCGTCCGCCTCGACACCGGCGAACGGCTCGCCGCGCGGCACGCCGTGGTGGCCTGCGACCTGGTCCGGGCGCACGGCAGGCGGGGCGGCGACGGCCTGCTGCCGGAGGAGGCGGCCGACTGGCGGCTGCGGCGCCCCCGTTTCTCCCCCTCCTGCCTGGTGGCGCACTTCGCGCTCGACCGGCGCCCGGAGGGGCAGTCCCATCACACCCTGCACTTCGGGCGGGAGTGGGAGGCGACGTTCGCGGAACTGGAGGCGGGCAGGCCGCAGCCGGACCCGAGCCTGCTGGTGACCTGTCCATACAACCACGGGCCACACAACCACGGGCCACACAACCACGGGCCGGCGGACGGCGGGCCCGCCGTGCTCAGCGTGCTGGAGCCCACCGCGAACATGCGGGGCGGCGCCGACTGGGCCACCCTCACCCCCCGTCTCGTGGACCGCATGGTGGGGCGGCTCGCCGGCCTCGGGTACGGCGATCTGTCCGGCACGCCCCGGCTGGTGTTCGATCCTCCTGCCTGGCGGCGGCGCGGCCACTCGGCCGGCACGCCCTTCGCGCTCGACGCCCGATTCACCCAGACCGCGTGGTTCCGCCCGTCCGGCGCGGCCCGGCGGGTCCCCGGCCTCCACTTCGCCGGCATGTACACGGCTCCCGGGGTCGGGGTGCCGCCCGTACTGATCTCCGGCCGTCTGGCCGCCGAACGCATCCTGGAGAGCACCCCATGAGCACGCCATCCCGGGCGCCGGTCGCGACGCTGACGGCATGCTACGAGCGGTGCCGCAGGCTGCACGCGAGCTACGGCCGCTCGTACTACCTGGCCACCCGCCTGCTGCCCGCCTGGAAACGGCCGCACGTCCACGCGTTGTACGGTTTCGCCCGCTACGCCGACGAGATCGTCGACTCGCTCGTGCCGACCGGCGACCGGGCCGCGGCGCTGGAGCGCCTGTCCTCCCGGCTCGCCGCCGCGCTGGACGGCGACCGCGTCAGCGATCCGGTGCTCCCCGCGTTCACGCACACGGTACGGGCGTTCGGGATCGACCAGGCCGACGTGCGGGCGTTCTTCGCGTCCATGCGCACCGACCTCACCGTGGACCGGTACGCGACCTACGACGACCTGCTGGGATACATGGAGGGCTCGGCGGCGGCCATCGGGACGATGATGCTGCCCGTGCTGGAGGCCCTGCCGGGCGAGGAGGGACGGGCCCGCGAGCCCGCCCGCCAGCTCGGGTTGGCCTTCCAGCTCACGAACTTCATCCGCGACGTACGCGAGGACCTGACGCGGGGCCGCGTCTACCTGCCGCTGTCCGACCTCGACAAGTTCGGCGTGACCGAGGAGGACCTCGCCGCGCCGTGCGCCACGCCGGCCGTGCGGGAGCTGGTGGCCTACGAGTGCGACCGCGCCCGCGATCACTATCGGCGGGCCCGCGACGGGATCGCGCTGCTCGCGCCGTCGTCCCGGCCGTGCATCAGGGCGGCGTACGAGCTGTACGGCGGCATCCTGGACGAGATCGAGGCGGCCGGGCACGACGTGCTGGCCAGGCGGGTCAGGGTCTCCCGGTGGCGCAGGGTCGCGATCTTCGCCCGGCACCTGCTCGCCGCGCGTGCCGCCGCGCGGGCCGAGCGCCGCGTGGAAGTGGCCTGACATGGATCCCGGACAGGACACCGCGCCGGGCGCCGGTCCGGTTCCCGGGCCGAGGATTCCCGCCCGCGAGCGGGACGTGATGTCCCTGCCGGTCGTGGTGGACGCCATGGGCGGGGACCACGGGCCCGCGGAGATCGTGCGGGGCGCGGTCGAGGCGTGGCGGGAGCACAGCGTGCCGGTCGTCCTCGTCGGCCAGGCCGGGGTCGTACGCGGGGAACTGGCACGGCTCGGGGCGGCGGGCGAGATCGACGTCGCGCACGCCGCCGACGTCGTGCCGATGACCGAGCGGGGCGCGGGTGCGGTCCGCATGGTCTGCTCCAGCGTGGCCGTCGGCTTCGATCTCATGCGAGAGGGAGCGGGTGCGGCCTTCGTGTCGGCGGGGTCCACCGGGGCCGTGGTCGCCTGTGCGGTCGACCGGCTGGGCACCGCGCCCGCCGTGCTGCGCCCCGCGCTGGCCGTGGCGCTGCCGACGACGGCGGGCGGGGCCACCGTGCTGATCGACGCCGGCGCGACCGTGGACCCGACGCCCGAGATGATCGCCCAGTTCGCGCTGCTCGGGGCGTCGTACGCGCAGCTCGTGCTGGGCGTGGCCGACCCCCGCGTCGGGCTGCTCTCGATCGGCGCGGAGCCCGGCAAGGGGAACCGGCTGACCCGCCGGGCCGAGACCCTGCTGCGCGGCATGCCGCTGCGTTTCCACGGCAACGTGGAGGGCTGCGACGTGCTCACCGGGGCCGTCGACGTGATCGTCACCGACGGCTTCACCGGCAACGTCGTGCTGAAGAACGTGGAGGGGACCGTGCGCGCCACGCTCGCCCTCGCGGCGGCGGAGGGGGTGGCCGGGCCCATCGACCTCGGCCGGGTGGCGCGACGCTACGACCCCGAGACGCACGGCGGCGCGGCCCTGCTCGGGCTCACCCGCACCGTCGTCGTGGCGCACGGCTCCTCCCGGGCCGGGACCATCGCCAGGGCCTGCGTGGTGGCCCGCGACCTGGCCGAGGGCGAGGTCGTGGCCCGCCTCGGCGACCGACTCGCCATCCACCCCGGGCGGTGATCTCCCCTACGACCGGGCCCGGCTCACAGAGTGGCTCACGGGGCGGCTCGGGGACGGGTCAGGGGGTCGGCGCCGTCCCAGGTGCCTGCGCTCGCATAGGGGATGAACCGGGCGAACAGCTCCTCGGAGTACCAGTCGTGGGCGCGGACCCGCTCGACGACCTCGCGGTGTGCCAGTCCGGCGTAGGCGAACGCGCGTACGGCGGCGGCGTCGCGCCACAGGGAGAAGGTGGCCTGCCTGGCCAGCGGCCACTCCCCCAGCCCGACGGAGGCGAGGCAGCCCTCCTGGGCGCGCAGCGACCGGTCGACGGCGGGCACGGACCGGTAGAACGCCGGGAGCCGCGACGGCCGGATCGACGCCCGGGTCAGCACCGCCACCGGCCCGCTGTGCAGGCCGCGGATGATGGGGGTGAACGGCTCGACGCCGTTCCAGCGTCCGCGCGAGGCGATCGGCGCGAGCCGCACGTGCCAGGTCTCGATCGCCTCGCGCCGCCACCTGGCGGGGATCGGCGAGCGGGCCAGGAACTCCTCCAGCGCCCGCTCGTCCCGCCAGACGGCGAGCAGCGCCCAGCGGCGCAGGTCGGCGCCGAGGGTCGTCGACGGCCCCCGGCCCGTGCCGAGCAGCCGCCAGAACAGCAGCCCCCCGGTGCGGCGCAGCACCGGGCGGTCGAAGGCCATATGACGCATCGCCCCCCGGTCGGCGTATCTCTGGAGGTGGAACGTGACGACGCTCCCGCCGCTCGTCTGCGTGCCGGTGGCGCTCATCGGCGGCTACCTTCTCGGCTCGATCCCGGTCGCGGTGCTGGTCGCGGGGCAGCGGGGCGTCGATCCCCGGGAGGTCGGCGACCGCAACCCCGGCTTCTGGAACGTGCGCGGACGGCTCGGCCGCCGGGCGGCCGCGCCGGTCTTCGCCGGGGACATGGCGAAGGGCGTGCTCGCCGGGCTGCTCGGGCTGCTGGCCGGCGGCGCGCACACGACCGGGCTCGGCGTGGTCACCGGCCCGAGCGCCCCGGCCGCGTACCTGGCGGTGGGGGCCGCGATGATCGGGCATGCCTGGCCGATCTTCGCCGGGTTCCGCGGCGGGCGGTCGGTGCTGACCTTCGCCGGCGGCATCGCGGTGATCTGCCCGCCCGCGTTCGCGTTCGCGCTCGTCCTTCTGGCGGTGACGTTCCTGCTCACGCGGTCGTTCGCGATCGGGGCCAGGGCCGGGGTCTTCGCGATCCCGCTGCTGCAACTGCCGTTCGCGCCGATCGGCCATGTCGCCGCGACCGGCGCGCTGATGTGCCTCATCGGGCTGCGTTTCGGTCAGGCGGCGCTGGCCGCGCGCCGCACGTGACGGCATCGGCGAAGGCCGCGGGGGCGGCTGCGGGGTCGGTTACGGGGTCGGTGCGGTAGGTGCGGCTCCGCCAGGTCCTGACGGGCCGCAGCGTCGCCTGCGTCAGGCGTACGGCCGTGGCGGGGTCGAGCAGGAACGACAGCGCCACGCCCAGGCCCGGCCGGGCGTAGCTGCGCCGCAGCGCGGTGGTGAGCAGCACCCGTGCGGCGAGCAGCGTCAGGTCGAGCCGGGTCGGCCGCCCGGCGGCCAGGCGGAGCGCCGGCAACGCGGCGGCGAGCCAGACGACGGCGAGATCCGCCGCCTGCCAGGCGGGGCGGGTGACGTCGCGCAGCGGCAGCGAACGCCCCCACTCCCGCCACACCTCGGCCGCCGACTCGTGCATGTCGACCTCCAGCAGGGCCCCCGCGTCGAGGAAGCCGACCCTCCACCCGTCGGCGGCCAGGGCCCTGGCGAGGGCGACGTCGTCGGTCATGTGGCCGCGCACCCGGGCGAAGCCGTCGGCCCGCCGCATCGCCTCCCGCCGGAAGGCCAGGCACTGGCCGTTGGCCACCACCCGGTGGGGCGGCGGCGGCGCCGGGAGCCCGATCGGGCCGAAGCGGTACACCAGCGTGGCGAGGAACGACGCGTGCAGCGCCTGCTCGGCGAGGCCGCCGCAGACGAAACGCGGGCCCGCGCTGACCAGGTCGTGGTCCCCGAGGGCGCCGGCCAGCGCGCCGAACAGGCCGGGCCGTGGCCGGGTGTCGGCGTCCAGGGTGACCACGATCTCGCCGCGGGCCTCCCGCAGCCCCTGGTGCAGCGCCCACTGCTTGCCCACCCAGCCGTCCGGCAGCGGGCGTCCGCGCACCACCGTCGTCCCGTGCGCGGCGGCGAGCCGCGCGGTGCCGTCGGAGGACTCGTCGTCCACCACGATCACCTCGGTGACGGCGGGGTCGGCCAGCACCCCCCGCAGGCAGGGGCCGAGTCGCCGCTCCTCGTCCCTGGCCGGGATGACCACCGAGATATCCGGACTTCCGCCTCCCGGGCTCCCGCCCCAGCCGATCCACGCCGCCGGGCCGCCGCCTTCACCGCCGCCGGGCAGGGGCGCGGTGAGCGGAGGGAGGCGCCGGCGACCGCGGGCGAGCCGCACCAGCACGACGACGGCCGCGACGGCCTGGGCTGCCGCGAGCACCCGTGCGGCCGTCCCGGCCCGCGGGCGCCCGGCCCTCCCGTTCTTGGTCGTCCTGGCCCTCACCGTCTCGCCTCCCCCGGGCGCCGCGCGGAACGGGGGAGGTCCCGGCGCACCAACGCGGCCACGATCCGCCCGCCCATCGCCACCAGCGGCAGCCCGCCTCCCGGATGCGCGGACCCGCCGACGAGATAGAGGCCGCGTCGCGGCCCCCGGTTGCCGGGACGGCGGAAGGGGGCGAACGGGCCGCCGTACGCGCCGCCGTAGATCGCCCCGCCCCACGCGCCGTACCGGTCGCGCAGGTCGGCCGGGGTCAGCAGGTCGAGGAAGCGCAGCCGTCCGGACAGGTCGTGCCCCCGGCTCGCCAGCCGGTCGAGGACGAGCTCCGCGTACGCCTCGGGCGGCGTCGGCCAGCGCGCGGGGTCGCCGGCGGGGACGTTCACCAGCATGCTCCAGCTCTCCGCGCCCGCGGGAGCCTGGGTGGCGTCGACCACCGCCGGGCAGCCGATGTAGACCGTCGGGTCCTCAGGCGGCCGCCGCCGGTCGAAGATGTCGCCGAACTCGCGCCGGTAGTCGGCGGAGAACACGACCGTGTGGTGCGGCAGGCCCTCGGTCCGTCCCTCCACGGCGGCGAGCATCAGGAAGGCGGACGACGACAGGCCCAGCCGGGCGATCCGGCGCAGCCGGACGCGGTCGGGCAGGAGCCGCCCGTACAAGGAGGCCGCGTCGGCGTTGACGATCACGATGTCGGCCCCGACCGCCTCGCCGAGGGCCGTGCGGACGCCGCCGACCCGCTCCGCGTCGGCGATGACCTCGGTGATCTCGGTCTCCAGATGGATCTCGACGCCCGCCTTGCCGAGCGACACGGCCAGCGCGTCGGCGAGGCGGGGCAGCCCGCCCCGCACGTACCACCCGCCGTCACCGTGCTCGATAGCGGGGACGCAGCCCAGGGCTGCGGGCGCCCGGTAGGGGTTCGAACCGGCATAGGTGGCGTAGCGGTCGACGTACTGACGCAGGCGGGCGTCCCGGAAGAACCGGCCCGCCAGCGCGTCCAGGGTGCGTCCCGGCGCCACCGCGAGCAGACCGCCCAGCCGGGGGCGCGGGAGAGGGCCGCCCGCCGGTGCGCCCGGCCGATCGCCGGGCCGTCGGCCCGCCCGCCGGAACGGCGGCTCGACGACGGGCCCGGACATCGGTCCCGCGAAGAAGGTGCGCGCGGAGGCGTCCAGGCAGCGCTCGGCCCAGCGATGGAAGGCCCGCCAGTTGCGGCCCTCGCCCGGCGCGAGCCGGTCCACCGCCTCGGCCGTACGCTCCGGATCGCGGCAGGTGGACAGCGTCGAGCCGTCCGCGAAGCGATACCGGCACAGCTCGTCGAGTTCGAGCAGGTCGAGCGGGACGCCGAGGTCCAGGAAGAGGGCGGGCAGGGTGAGCAGCGAGGGGCCGATGGAGAACGTGAAGCCGTCCCGCCTGTGCTCGGCCAGCTTGCCGCCGAGCCGGGGCAGCCGCTCGTAGATCCGCACGTCGTGCCCGTCCCGCGCGAGCAGCAGGGCGGCCACCATGCCGCCGACGCCGCCCCCGACCACGATCACCTCCGCCATGCGCGCCTCCAGGCGAGCAGGGCGAAGGCGCCCATCGCGAGCCCTCCGGCGGCGGCCACGAACGGATCGGGCGGCCGGAAGACCACGGCGAAGCCGACGGTCTCCATCACCGCCATGACCGTGTAGAGGACGACGAGCCCGGTCGTCCCCGCCGCCCCTCCGGACCGGCTGTGTCCCGCCGCGGCACGACCTGTGAGGCGGTCGAGAAGCACCATGACCAGGAGAGCGACCAGCAGCCAGCCGGCGAAGTTGGCGAGCGGCACACCGCGGTAAGGCCCCGGTTCCGCCCAGACCCACAGTCCGAGCCTGAGCATCTGCGGGTCGAGGAACAGGTCCCACGCGGTGAGCGCCAGGGCTCCGGCGAGGATCGGCGCCCACCGGCCGCGCGGCGCCACGCGGCGGGCGACGGCGTGGGCGGCCAAGCCCATGCCGCCCCAGGCGAGGGCGACGATCAGCGGGACGCCGCCGGGCCGCGGCCACAGGGCGTCGGTGTAGCGGTAGTCGCCGAAGGGCAGGCCCGTCCTCGTGCCGATCCACTCTGCGGCGTAACCCACCGCCACCGCCGCAGCGAACGCGCCCGCCGCCGTGCGCGGGGTGTACGCCGCCGCCGCGAAGGCGAGTGCGCTCACCGCGAGCAGGACCACGACCGCGGTGGTGAGGCGCAGGTCATGGGGCCGCAGTCCCGTCGCGATCTGGGCGGACACCATCGCGGCCAGCGCGACCACGCCGATCGCGTTCGGCCACGCGCCGCCCGGCGGCCCAGCCGGCCACGCCCCGGGCAGGTGGACGCTGGTCGGGCACGACCGGCCGGGTCGCGGCCCCTCCGGGCGCGAGCCGCGCCGCCGGGGAAGCGGGCCGTCAGCCTCGGCCGCCCTCTTCGCCGCCCTCTTCGCCGCCCTCTTCTCTGTGGTCTCCCACGTCTCCACGTAGGGTGATTCGGCCGAATCCCCCTGATTGGATGCGCTCCACCCCGGGCGGGCGCGGCTGAGGGTGCGCCGGGTGGCCGGGGGCGGCTCGCCGGCACCGCACCGGCCGGGCCGTCACCAGCGGTGGTGCACCTGCGGGCGGATCAGGTCGTCGTAGACCTCGCGGACCGCGTCGTTGGTCTCGGCCGGCAGCGGCGGGAACTGCGCCGCCGCCGCGTTGGCCTCGGCCTGCCCGCGGTTGCGGGCGCCGGGGATCACGACGCTGACCCCGGGCTGGTCGACGATCCAGCGCAGCGCGAACTGCGCCATCGTCATGCCCTCCGGCACGAGGGCGCGCAGCCGCTCGACCGCCTGGAGGCCCACGCCGTACTCGACGCCGGAGAAGGTCTCGCCGACGTCGAACGCCTCACCCTGGCGGTTGAAGTTGCGGTGGTCGTCCTCGGCGAAGACCGTCTGCGGGCCGTACTTGCCCGACAGCAGGCCGCTCGCCAGCGGGACCCGGGCGATGATGCCGACTCCGGCCTTCTCCGCGGCGGGCAGGACCTCGTCCAGCGGCTTCAGCCGGAAGGCGTTGAGGATGATCTGCACGGTGGCCACGCCGGGGCGCGCGATCGCGGTCAGGGCCTCGGCCACCGTCTCCACGCTCACGCCGTACGCGGCGGTGCGGCCCTCGGCGACCAGCGTGTCGAGCGCGTCGAAGACCTCGTCGGTCTCGAAGACGGCGCTCGGCGGGCAGTGGAGCTGCACCAGGTCGAGCGTGTCGACGCCCAGGTTGGCGCGGGAGCGGTCGGTCCAGGCGCGGAAGTTGTCCAGCGTGTAGACGTCGGGCGTCTGCTGCACCCTGCGGCCCATCTTCGTGGCCACGGTGAGGCCGGACCGCTCCTTGAGCAGCTTCCCGATGATCTTCTCGCTGCGGCCGTCGCCGTACACGTCGGCCGTGTCGATGAAGGTGGTCCCGGCGTCGACCGCGGCGTTGAGCGTGGCCAGCGCGTCGGCCTCGCTCACCTCGCCCCAGTCGGCCCCGAGCTGCCACGCTCCCAGCCCGACGACGCCGACCTGCCTGCCCGTCCTGCCCAACGCGCGCTGTTCCATGAGGTCAGATCGTAGCGGGGCAGCTCAGGTGGGAGCCGCTCCACCCGCCAGGTGGTGCAGGAACCAGTCGCGGGCGAGCCGCGCGACCGTCTCCAGCGCTCCCGGCTCCTCGAACAGGTGCGTGGCGCGGGGGACGATCTCCAGCCGGACCGGCGCGCTGATCGCCCGCATCGCCTCCCTGTTGAGGTCGAGGACGACGGAGTCGCGCTCCCCCACGATCAGCAGCGTCGGCTGGCGCACCGAGCGGAGCGCGCCCGCGGCGAGGTCGGGTCTGCCGCCCCTGGACACCACCGTCCTGACACCGCCGGGCCGCGTGGCCGCGGCGACGAGCGCGGCGGCGGCGCCCGTGCTCGCGCCGAACAGGCCGACGGGCAGGCCGCCGACGACCTCGTCCTCGGGCAGCCGGTCGGCCAGCGCGCCCACCCGGTCGGCGAGCAGGCCGATGTCGAAGCGCAGGTGGCCGGTGACCGCGTCGACGCGCTCCTCCTCCACCGTGAGCAGATCGGCCAGGACGGTGGCCAGCCCGGCCCGCTGCAGCTCCCTGGCGACGTACCGGTTGCGCGGGCTGTGCCGGCCGCTGCCGCTGCCGTGGGCGAACAGCACCGCTCCCCGGGCCTCCCGGGGGACCGCGACGTCGGCGTCGAGCACGACCTCGCCGATCGGGATCCGCACGCTGAGTTCGACCTCGCTCATGACGCCCGCCCTCCCCGGCCGCGCCCGGCTGAACTCCGCTGGGGGCCTACCCCCGGCCAATCGCGGCAAACCGGGGACGGCGTGGCGTCCGCGTGGCAACGGGCGGCGTCAGGAGCGGCGCGAGCATCGCGACGTCAGGAGCGACGGGAGCGCATTGCCTTGAGCACCCGCACGCCGCCGTTCTCCCCGGCCTGCGCGCCGCGGGACGCGCCCTCCACCAGGCGCCGGTACTCCTCCGACTCCATCGGGCACAGCGCGATCCGGCCGTCCCGGTCGAACAGCAGCCCCCAGCCGTACCTCTTCGCCAGCGGCGACGACCTCAGGCACGCCTGCGAACGGGAGAAGAACTTTTTCCTGAGCTCCGCGCGCCGCTCGCCGGGCAGCTCCTCCGGCAGGTCCTGGCGGCGCAGCCAGCTCTCGAACAGCACGTCCTCCTGCGTCAGGCCGTACGGCGCGCCGGAGATCAGCTCGTACTGGAGGACGGCGACGGTGGGCTTGCCGCTCCGGGCCCTGGGCACCTCCGCGGCGGTCACCGGGCAGTCGTCGGCGACCGCGATGAGCGTCGAGTAGTAGTTCAGATCGTCCGCCATGGCTCCACTATGCCTGAGTCGATCGGCCGGGTGCCGACGCCGGCGCTCGCCGGCGGGCGCGGCTCGGTGATGAGGCGAACCTCCTCGGGCAGGCCGCTCACGTACACCTCGCCGCTGTCCTCCCGGGCCTCCAGATCGACCCGCGCGCCCGCGATCGGAAAGCCGGAGATGCGCAGCTCCCCGAACCCCTTGGGCAGCACCGGCGCGATCCACACCTTGCGGTACGGCACCCACGGGTCGACGCGGAGCAGGAGCCGTACGAGCTGGATCGGGGTGGCCGAGGCCCAGGCCTGCGGGGAGCACGAGGTCGGGTACGGCACGGGCACGTTGAACTCCCCGCGGTCGAACCCGCAGAAGAGCTCGGGCAGCCGGTCGCCGAAGGCCTGCGCGGCGTCGAGCAGGCCGGTGGCGACGCGCTTGGCCTCCTCCACGAATCCGTAGCGCATGAGCCCGGCCGCCACGAGCGCGCTGTCGTGCGGCCAGACGGACCCGTTGTGGTAGCTCATCGGGTTGTAGGCGCCCATGTCGGAGGCGAGGGTGCGGATCCCGAAGCCGGTGAACATCCGGGGTGACAGCAGGTGCTCGGCCACGGCCGCGGCCTTGTCGCGGTCGACGATCCCCGACCACATGCAGTGACCCATGTTGGAGGCGAGCGCGTCGATCGGGCGGCCGTCGTGGTCGAGCCCGACGGCGAAGTAGCCGCGGTCGGGCAGCCAGAACCGTTCGTTGAACCGGGCGCGCAGCTCGGCGGCCCGTTCCCGGTAGCGCCGCTCGGTCTCGGTGTCGCCCGCCTCCTGGGCGAAGTAGTGGCGGGCGATGTAGGCGGCGTAGACGTATCCCTGCACCTCGGCCAGGGCGATGGGCGGCCTGGCGATCGTGCCGTCGGCGAAGTTGATGCCGTCGAAGGAGTCCTTCCAGCCCTGGTTGAGCAGTCCCTGGTCGGTCTTCCGCTGATACCACAGGAACCCGTCACGCATGCCGTACCGCTCGATCCACTCCAGCGCGGCGTCCGCGTGCGGGAGCAGCCGCTCCACCGCCGCCCGGTGCAGGCCCCAGCGGCGCAGCTCGCCGAGGAGGATGACGAACAGCGGGCTGGCGTCGACCGAGCCGTAGTAGGCGTGCCCGCCGGCCGACGTGTCGTCCTGCCGGGCGCCGTAGCGCAGCTCGTGCATGATCTTCCCGGGCTCCTCCTCGGTCAGCGGGTCGATCTTGGTGCCCTGCAGGGCGGCCAGCCGGCTCAGCGTGCCGTGCGCCAGCTCGGGGTCGAGCGGCAGCGCCATCCACGAGGTGAGCAGCGAGTCGCGGCCGAACAGCGTCATGAACCAGGGCGCCCCGGCCGCGACGGTGGGCGGCAGCTCGGGATGCTCGGGGTCGAACAGCCGCAGCGCGCCGAGGTCGTTGTGGGACTGGCGCAGGATTCCCGCCAGGGCGGTGTTGGTCGTCGTCACCTTGGGCAGGCGCTTGCCCCACTCGAACAACTGTCCCGCCCGCCGGGCCAGGGCGGGCGACAGCCGCTTCTCGGAGTACCACGGCTCGGTCTCGACCCCGTCGATGATCGGGTTGGCCTGCACGCAGGCCGTCCACTCGCCGCGCGGCGGCACCACCACGCGGAAGACGATCAGGCGCGGGTTGAGCACCGGCAGCACCGGGGTGGCGTCGGCCCTGGCGGCCACCCGCACCCCCCTGCCCTTGCTGACCGAGAACATCCGCAGCGACCGCTCCTCCGCCGCGGTCGTCACGTCGGCCACCCAGTGCACCCGATGGGTCTTCACCTCGAACAGGTCGCACACGTCGGAGCCGACGTGGAGGGTCACCATGCAGCCGGCCGGCTCATGGGACATGTTGCGGATGGTGACGTCCTCCGACAGCCCGCCGCCGACGTACCGGTCGCGCACGACCAGCAGCGTGCTCTCCGCCTGCCCCGGCCGCGGCGCCGCCCGGCCAACGAAGGTCGCGTGGTACGGCTCGCCGGCGAGGACCTGGAGCTCTTCGATCGGGCCGTCGTCGACGCGCAGTTCCCACTGCGACAGCAGCCGGGTGTCGGCGTAGTAGATCCCCTGCGCCGCCCCCGGCAGGATGTCGCCGTTGCGGGCCGACACGCAGAACGATCCTCCGGCCACGAGCGTCATGGCACCCCCGCCGATGGCGCTGGGCTGTCCCTCGAACGTCCACCCGCTCGTCATGCCGATCACCCCGGCCCGGTCCCTCGGTCCCGACGGTTGCCCTCATACCCGGAGATAGCGCCGGTTTTCGCCGTGTTTGCAGTCTTACGTCCGCATTGACTGGTCCACGGAGTCGACCCTGGCGCGTTTACTCGCCCATGACCTCGCGTTCCCTACCCTTCCCGCATGCGCAGGTGGGTGAGCTCGGAGGGGCACGAGGTGGACCCGGTCGTCATCGAGGGCCGCCGGCTGCTGCGCGTACGGCACCTGGGCTACCACATCGGCTACTGCGCCTCCGTCGCGGAGGTGGCGGCCCACGTCGATCTCGCCGACCTGGTGGAGGTCGTCGACCTGCGTCACGCCGCCGGGGCCCGTGGACCAGGGGCCCGCGGACAAGGGGCCCGCGGACAAGGGGCCCGCGGACAAGGATGAGGGGTGAGCCGGTCCGGCTCACCCCTCCGTCGCGTCACCGCGTCACCTAACCACGGCGCGGACGCTCAGTCCCAGCCCGGCATGTTCCAGAAGTCGTCGGCGGCGGCCTTGGGCTGCGCCTTGGGCTGGGCCTTGGACTTGGCCTTGGCGACGGCGGGCTTCGCCTTGCCGGCCTTCGGCATGCCCCAGCCCTGGAGCGGCCGCGCCCAGGCGCCGGCGTCCTCGTCGTCGGCCTGCTTGCTCGGCGGCTTGCCCGCGAAGTCGTTGCCGGACAGCTTGGTGTACGTCGGCTGGTTGGACGTGGGGTGAAGGAAGATGTCCTGCGGCTGGCGCTGGCCGTTGTTCTTGCCGGTGGCGGGCATCGTGAACATGGAGCCCGGCGAGCCGTTCGCCTGCTGCCCGTTCATCGGGCCGCCGGCGGGCCTGCCGCCCACCACAGGGACGCCGGCCAGCGGGTTGCCCCCGGCGGGACCGCCGGCCGGCTGCGCGCCGGCCTGCCGGCTGTCGGCCGTGTCGCCGCCGGGCGCCTGCCTGCCGGTCGTCGAGTTCTGCGGGCCGTTCCCCATTGGGCCGTTCGCCCGGCTGGCGGGCTCGTCGTCCGCCATGAACGGGCCGACCTTCGCGCCCTTGTCCAGGATGTCCAGGGTCTTGGACGCGACGAAGTCCGGCTCCTCCGGGTGGTTCATCGCCATTGCGGCGATCTGCTTGCCGGGCGACATCGGCTCCTTGGCCGACAGCGGAGCCGGGTCCGCCGGTGCGGGACCGGACAGGAGAGCCGCGGCGAGCACGGCAGTACAGAGAGGCATGAGAATTTCCCCCGAAATCCGATGGACGGTACAAGGACGAAGGTAAACGCACGATGCCGGGCGATCACGGACCCGATGCTCAGTGTCCGGTCAAATAAGAGGATCAGCCGCTTCAGGACATAGGCCACAGGCCACCCTGCTCACAGAAACTCCGCAGTCTGATTAAAAGGGTTATTGACTACAAAAGGCGAAATAGGCCCACATAGGGCGTACGCACTTCTCGGAGCGCGTTTGAGAAGTGTTCTCGCGAGAGCGCGGGCCGCCCGCGGGTGGCCCGCCGAGGGCGGCGAGCAGGCCGGGCAGGGCCAGAGTTTGGTGGGCGTGGGCCGGCCAGGTGGGGTGTGGGGAAAGTCGTGGTCGATGGCCCAGGCCGGCGGACCCAAGGACGGCAGCGTCCACTTCACGGGCGCCTGGTGGCTGGTCACCGTCCGGCGTTGAAGCCCAACGATTCGGACGACCGGGAACCACGGGGCGCACCTTCGGGGAAACGGCACGGGGGCGAGCCGCGAGCGGCTCACCCCCGTTCAGGCTGTCGCAGGACGACGGCCGGTTACTTCGGCATGAGGACCTTGTCGACCTCGTAGACGGTGGCATTGCTCGTCGCGATGTTCCCGCAGGTCACAGCGGCGTCGTTGACCTTGAGGCTGGAGTCGGAGCCCGAGACGGTGAGCTTGCGGCCCTCAAGGGAGGTCAGCTCGCCGTGCATGTCCGCCGGTGCCTTGCGTCCCTTGACCACGTGGTAGGCCAGCAGTCCCCTGAGCGACTTGCGGTTCGACATCAGCTGTTCGAGCTGGCTCTTCGGAATCTTGCTGAACGCGTCGTTCGTGGGCGCGAACACCGTGATGTCCTGGGCGGAGTTGAGCGTCTCGGCCAGCCCGGCCTTCTTCACCACGCGCGCAAGCGTGGACAGCGACGGGATGTCGGAGAGCGCGGTGCCGACCGGCACCTTGGCCAGTTCGGCGGGGCTGCCCTTGCCCGAGGCCGGGAGCGAAGAGCAGCCCGCTCCGACGGGCGACCCGGTGACCGACGGCGACGCGGAGGGGCTTTCGCTCGCCTCGGCGCTGGGGGTCTCGCTGGCCATGTCCGTGGCGGTCTCGTTGGCCGCGACCGGAGCCGCGGGATTGCCGCCGCCCTGGCTACCGCACGCCGCGGACATCGAAAGCGCCGCGGTCAGGGCGGCAAGGGCGAGCAGACGGGTATTCATGATCGTGCTTCCTTAGTCGTGGAAAGGTCGTTGCTGGGTGGCGGGTCGGGTGCGTGATGAGACAAGGAACGGACGCACCGATCGGTCCTGGGACCGGACGCGGTGCCCGGCGTGCCACCCGCACGACCGCCCGCGCCTTGCGACCCCTGCGGACGGCACACCGGAAGAGCCCGCCACACCGGCTCAGGACCGGTGTGGCGGGCCGATCAGACGGGCCGGTCACACGGGCCTCTTCCGTCAGGCCGTCTGGGGCGGGCTCACCGGTCGCGCGGCCGCTGATGCTGGCGGGGCCGGTTGATCGTCTTCTGGTGCGCCGTCTTCTGCTCGTTCCTGGGCAGCGGATAGGACCTGGTCGTCTGGACCCCCTGCACCGGGCGGAAGGTGAACGGCTGCGGCGTCTCTTCGGGCTTGCCGGAAGCGAAGACGGGCTGGATGAAGACGTCGCGTGTCTTGGGATCGATCACCGGAACGAACCTGGTCTCGGTCTCCGCTCCGGCCGCCCTGCCGTCCGCTCTGTCGCTCGCCGTGCCATCCGCCGTCGCGGCGGGCCGTCCGGTGTCCGCGCCGCCGGCTCCGGGCTCACTCGCCCCGGCCGGCGACCGGGGAGCGGCGGTGGTGTCGTTGCGCCTGCCGTCCGTCCCGCTGGGAGCCATCCATGGCGGCGCCTGGGGGAGGGTGAACGGAAACTCCCCGGCCTGCGTCGCCATGCCGGGCGGCGACGCGAATTGCGGCCGGCCCGTGGACGGCCGCGCGGCGTTGTTGTCGTCCGTGGTGGCCCTCGTCCCGGGCGGGGCCGGGTCCGGCGGCACGGCGGCCGGCCCGGAGAGCAGGGCGGCGGCCAGTACGGCTGTGCAGAGAGGCATGAGACTCCCCCGAGGTCATGGATGGTACGAGCACGACGGTAAGCGCCGCACCGGGGAGTGATCACGCATCCGACGACCAATGTCCGGTCAAGCATGTTGATCGGGCGCTTCACCCGCAAAGATCCCGTCGCGCCCGCAAGCGGCCTCGGTACGCCGTCGGAGGAGGCCGTCGGAGGACGCCACCGCGGTCGTGATCACCGGTGGATGACGCCGTGCCGCACGGGCTGGAGGGCCCTCAGGTGAGGAGCGGAACGGGCTCAGTCCGGCAGCCTGACCTCGATCGGCACCACGATCGGCGGGTGCGAGGACGGGTGCGGCACGGGCCGGCGCTCGAAGTAGTGCTCCAGGGCGCCCCGGAGCCGGTCGAGCGCCTCGTCGACCGTGTGCCCTTCGCAGGCCACCTCGACCTGGACGCACCGTGCGCAGTACAGGCCACCGTCCTCGGGAGTGACGGCCGCCGTCAGCCGCACGATCCGTCCCATGCCCCCACCGTGCGCGGGAGCGGACCGGGGTAATCCCGGCGCGCGGGCAACAGTACGGAGATTCCCCCGCAGGCTCCGGCTCGCGCGCGGTTCGTACCGGAATTTTGCCTGATAGGGAAGCACGCCTGCGCCCTGCCGCGAGGACGTCGTGTTCCCTCGGGTAGGGCCGGGCGCATGGGCGAGAAGGACAAGAAGCAAGAGCCGTCGGTGGGCGACGAGGTCACCTGGAAGAGCCACGGCGGCACCGCGACCGGCAAGGTCGAGAAGAAGATCACCGAGCGCACGGAGGAGGCGGGCCGCACCGTGGCCGCCTCACCCGAGGACCCGCAGTTCCTCGTGCGCAGCGAGAAGAGCGGCGGGACGGCGGTGCACAAGCCGTCGGCCCTGCACCCGAAGGAGTGACGCGGCCGCCGGCAGGAGACAGATTCCGGCCGCCCCCCTACTCAGGACCGGCTCGACGCGCTTGGGCCGGTGCTCACCTGCGTCACCTCGTGGAACACCCTCTACGCGGACAAGGCCCTCGATCAGCTGAAGTCCGAGGGGTACCCGCCGGCCGAGGCGGATGTGGCGTGCCTGTCGCCGTTCGTCCGTCAGCACATCGACGTGATCGGCACCTGTTCCTTCACCCGGCCCGACCTCGGCCCCGCTCAGTCGGACCTCCGTGCTCTCTCAGCCGGCGTGAAGGATCCGTAGGCGATCGGGTTCCACCGGATCTCGATCAACGACGTGGATTGGCGGCCAAGCCCATTGCCAAACGCTGATGCCTGGCGTGCGAGAGAACCGGATCTGCCCGCGGGTGCCTTCGACTGCGACGCGCGCCCAGGATTCGGCAGTGCGCGCCCGGTCCGCGCCGTGAGAACGCAGCACATCGGCGAGGACAGCGACCGTGTCGTAGCCCTCAAAGGCGACGAAGGAGGGCGCTTCGGCCAGCCGCTCGCGCAGGGCCGTCTCGACTCGGGCACCGAGGGGGCTGAGACGCTCGGGCAGGTAGCGCAAGAACGGGATCGCGGCGCTGTCGTCGCCCAGCGACGTCGCCCATTCGGCGAACTCCGGTTGCCCGGCCGGAGCACCAAGCATGATCTCGGAGAGGCGCCGGTCGCGGCGGACAGCCTTGACGATCGACACTGCCGGCTCCGGGTGGCCGACCAGAAGAAGGAGGGCTGTCGCGCGATTGCCGACGAGTTCGTCGCACACGGCGGCGGGGGCGAGCGCGGGCATGTCGAGTTCGATGACGGTGCCGCCGCGCGGAGCGAGGTAGTCCCGCAGAATGCGGGCCCCAGACGCCCAGTAGACACTCGGCTCGGCTGCTACGGCGATGCGCCTGTGGCCCGCGCCGAGGAGGAAGTCCGCGTAGATCCGCCAGCCGTGGGACTGCGCCGGGGCGAGGCGCGCGACCCATTCCGTCGGCTGTTCGGTGAGCGCGTCGAGAACCGCTGACGAGCAGAGGAACGGCAGGCCGAGGGCGTCGGCCCTGGCGGCGGCGGCACGAGCGACGACGCTGTGATACTCCCCCGCCAAGGCGGCCACGCCCAGGCGAGCCAATTCATCGACGGCCGCCGCGGCCCTCTGTGCATCAGCCGCGGTGTCTCGGACCACCAGCTCGAGTGGTCTTCCGACGATCCCGCCGGCGTCATTGACTTCGCGAACGGCCAGCTCGAGTCCAGCGAGCAAGTGCCGGCCTGCCTCGACCCAGCCAGGCCGAGTCAGCGGAACGAGAGCGCCGATCTGGACGGCTGATCCGTCAGTCCGCTCCGCTCCATGTGGCGACGATGGCATATTCATGCGTTGGCGTCTCCCATGTGAAGATTCGTTGCATTATGCCCGGATCGCAGAGGGTGAGCGCACCTTGGTGACCATGCCGGACATTGCACACCGTGGCCGCAGTGGGCGACTCCAGACCGCTGGAGCCGCCCCTGGACGAGGCGCGTTTCGCACGGATGCTTGAGGGGATCGCGCGCCGCGGCTACATCCCCGCTAGTCCCCCGCCATTAGGACCTGTTTCGAAGTCCGCTGACTGACGGCGTGTCGTGCCCGGACAAGCAGTGAGGTCTCCGGTAGAGGGTTCATCGACCAAGAAGAACCTGAACACCGGAGACCTCGTTGGCCACCTTAGCGGTGACGAGGCGGTTCGACCTGACCGATGCGCAGTGGGCCCGGCTGGAGCCGCTGCTGCCTGCGCCGAGCAGACCAGGGCGGCCGTCGAAGTGGACCAAGCGGCAGCTCATCGACGGGATCCGGTGGCGGGTACGGGTCGGGGCTCCCTGGCGGGACGTGCCGGAGTGCTACGGCTCCTGGCAGGCGGTGTACGCCCTGTTTCGACGCTGGCAGCGGGCCGGTGTCTGGCAGAAGATCCTCACCCGGCTGCAGGCCCTGGCTGATGCCGCCGAACTGATCGGCTGGCAGGTCGGGGTGGACTCCACCATCGTGCGGGCCCATCAGCACGCGGCAGGCGCGCGGCGCGATCCGCGTCTGCAGGCCGAACCGCCGGGTGGGGTGAGCACCGAGCCGGTCGACCACGCGCTGGGACGCTCACGCGGCGGCTTGTCGACCAAGCTGCACCTGGCCTGTGAGCAGGGCCAACGGCTGCTGTCGCTGGTGCTGACCGCCGGCCAGCGGGGCGATGCACCACAGTTCCAGGCGGTCATGGCCGGCATCCGCGTCCCCCGGCTCGGGCCCGGCCGGCCCCGTACCCGGCCTGAGGTCGTCCGCGCCGACAAGGCCTACTCCTCCCGGGCGATCCGCGCCTACCTGCGCCAGCGCGGGATCAGATGCACCATCCCCGAACCAGCCGATCGCATCGCCGCTCGCCTGCGGCGCGGCAGCCGCGGCGGTCGTCCCTTCACCTTCGACGCCCGCGACTACCGCGCCCGTCATGCTGTGGAATGTGGCATCAACCGGCTCAAACGCCACCGCGCCATCGCGACCAGGTACGACAAACTCGCCGTCCGCTACCAAGCCGCCATTCTCATAACCGCGATAGACGACTGGCTCACCAGGCTTTGAGACAGGCCCTAGTCCCCGGCCATCACGGTGAAGGTGAACCCGGCACTCGTCGGACGGCGCAGCGGAATGTCGCACTTGATCCGGCGCAGCACCTCGTTCCTGCTGAGACCGAGCCCCTGCGCGATGAGCCGCTCCGGGCGCACCGGCACCGGATCCTCGAAGACGACCTCCACCTGGACCGGCCACGCCTCGTCGAGCCATGCCGACGGGGTGTCCAGCCGCCAGGCCCCCCTCCAGTCCAGAGTGAAGCGGTTACGCCGGGCGAGCAGCGGATCCAACAGCGTGGACGCCACCAGCTCCGGATCGTTGGCGTGGTAGCCGTCGAGCTCGGCCAGATCGAAGGATCTGACCGGCGCTCGCTCGTACACGGTGAGCTTGCTCGTCCGACCGCAGGACACGCAGCGGACCAGCAGCCACACGTCCAGCAGCCTGCCGTTGGCGTTGACGCGGAACCTGCCCTCGCCGGTGGTGGCCGACTCCGACCGACAGTCCACGCACCGCAACGACAGCAGAGGCAGCCTGGTTCGACGAACGACCCAGGGCAGCACAGTATGAGGTTGTGAAGACATGATCTCTCTAGACCTGACACAAGGCCGATTGCGCGCGGCCTCAAACGCTGTATGACCGGGCGCCGCACAAGGGCAGCCCGGCAGAGCCGACGGGAGGGTCGGCTTGAAGGTGAGCGGAAGAAGGTGTCAGGTCTAAAGAGCAGGCGGGGTCACGCGCTTGTGTCCTCTGTCCTCACTACGACGGGCCGCAGGCACCCTACGAGAACCGAAAGGAAGGCTCAAACGGTTTTCCGGCGGAGGTGGTCCCTGTCGCTTGAGTTCACCGGCCTTGCTGCCGCATCACGACCGCTCGCTATCGCCACTGGCCGATTGGTTGCCGCTCACGGGCGGGCGCGCGCCGGGGGTCGCGCCCGCCGTACCGGCCCTAGTTGAGCGTCTTCTTCCAGTGGAAGCCGCCGGGCAGGTTCACGGTGAGGGTACGGCGCCCGTCCGCCGTCCTCGTGACGCGGAAGGCGCGCCCGCCGAAGCTGTGCCCGACACCGCCGCGCGAGAGGTTGAGCCTGAACGGTCCCATCTTGATCGATTTTCGGTAGCTCCAGCCCATGGTCCCTCCATGATTTTCCGTGCCCTTGCGACTACCCGGGAAGACGATCAGCACACCGGCCGGCCGGATCACCTCCGTTTACGAGCGTGCCGTGGGGTATGGCCCGAGACGCCCGCCCGAGACCGGAAGGAGCGATCCCATGGGACACGCCGGAGTGATGCTGGAGACCTATCCCGCCGACCTCGGCGGTGTGGACAGACAGGTGCTCGCGAACTGCATCGAGGCCTGCTTTGACTGCGCGCAGACCTGTACGGCCTGCGCGGACGCCTGCCTGAGCGAGCACGCGGTGGCGGAACTCGTCCGCTGCATCCGCACCAACCTCGACTGCGCCGACATCTGCGCGACGACGGGCCGGGTGCTGTCGCGGCACACGGGCTACGACGCGAACCTGACCCGCGCCCAGCTTGAGTCGTGCGCGCAGGCGTGCCGCAGTTGCGGCGACGAGTGCGGTCTGCACGCCCACGTGCACGAGCACTGCCGGGTCTGCGCCGAGGCGTGCCGGCGCTGCGCCCAGGCCTGCAACGAGTTGCTGGCCGCACTCGGCTGAGCGCGGCCGCCCCCGCGGCGCCCCCACGGCACGGCTACGCCCGCCCCGCCGCACGCCGTTTGCCGGTGCGATGACATGGCCGCGAGAGGAACCGTGTAAAAACGGTGCCTATGGCAAAGGAAGCGGACGAGGAGCCGACCGGCGACGACCTGGACGCCGTCACCGCCGCCGTGCTCACCGCCTCGCGCGTGCTCGTCGCGATATCGGCGCGGTCCCTCGCCGCCGCGGAGGACAGGGTCACCCTGCCGCAGTTCCGCATGTTGATGGTGGTCGGACAGGGCGAGACCAAGCTGGTGACCCTGGCGGAGAAGCTGGGCGTGAATCCGTCGACCGCCATGCGCATGGCGGGCCGCCTCGCCGTCGCCGGCCTGCTGAAGCGCGAGGTGAATCCGCAGAACCGGCGCGAGACGCTGCTGCGGCTGACCGACAACGGACGGCGGATCGTGGACGAGGTCACGGCGCGGCGCAAGGAGGAGATCGCCTCGATACTCACGCGGATGCCGGCGTCCCAGCGGCAGGCCCTCATCGTCGCCATGCGGGAGTTCAACGACGCGGCGGGCGAACCGCCCGCCCGCATCGCCTTCCCGCTCGGCTGGCCCGGCCCGTCCTCCTGACCTACCGCGTCACGCGGCTCCCTCTCAGCGGATTCAGCAGCCGGAGGCGGCGCAGGCCCCGGGGATGAGCCCGGGGGCTCCGTCGGCGCCCGAGGGCACCTCACCCTGGTTCTGGCTGCCGCCGCCCTTACTACCGCCCTTCGAGGCGCCGCCCGTCTTGCCCGACGAGCCGGTCCCGGCCCGGTCCGCGCCGGCGCTCTTCCGGCCGGAGGAGGAGCCGCCGCCCGAGGAGCCAGAGGCGGTGTCCGCCCCGCTCCCGCCGGGTGCCTGCGCTCCGCCGGAGCCGTCCCCGCCGGACCCGATCGCGCCCTGATCGGCCGAGCCCGCCGAGTCCTGTCCGCCCTCCGCGGCGGCACCGGCGTCGTCACCGGCGGAACCGCCGTCCTGGGCGGGAGCCGCCGACTGCCCCGCGCCGCCCGCGGCGGGCGAGTCCGCGGGGCCTGAGCCGCCGCGGAGCGCGAAGCCCGCTCCCCCGGCGGCCAGCACGGCGACCAGGGCCACGGCGGCGATGACGACGGGCTTCCTGTTCTTGGTCGTGGTGCTCGGCTCCTCCTGGCTGGAGAGGATCTCCTGCCGGAACCGATCATCCTGGCTCGCCTGTGACGGGACGCGCCCTTGCATGTGAGACAACTCCCAGCGGTCGTTTCAGGGGAAAGCTCCACGGCTTCCGCGGGTGGTTGCCCACACTAACCCCACTGGTGACCAAATCTCACAAATACCTGCAAACAATCATGAATCTCCCAGGGTTTCCGTCGGTCGCGCCACGTCAGCGGCTGTGCGTCGCGGCGCTGTGGTAGTCGGTGTACGTGTAGGGGTTGTCGAGGATCTTCGTCTCGGGGATGTCGGGGTTCATCCCCTTCTGCCATGCCTCCTCGCCCAGCGTCGAGCGCAGGTACTCGACGGTCCGCTCCACCTCGCGGCGGGCCGCGGCGAGGTCCACGCCGACCAGGCGGTGCTCGTGCTTCACCACGCGGCCGTTGACGAGGACCGTGTGCACGTCGCCGCGCTGCGCCTGGAACGCGACGTGCCCGTACGGGTTGAGCAGCGGGAACGACACGGGCGACGCGTCGTTCTTGATGAGGACCAGGTCGGCCTTCCTGCCGGCCTCGATGCCGCCGAGATCGTGCTCGCGGCCGATGGCCCGGGCCCCGCCGCGCGTCGCCCAGTCCACCACCTGGTCGGCGCGCAGGCTGCAGTGGGTGACCGTCTCCCCCTTGGCGTGCGCCTCCATGTGCTCCCGGGAGCGGTCGGCGCCGAGCGTCGTGCGCATCGCCGAGAACAGGTCGCCGCTCCACCAGACGCTGGTGTCCATCGACAGCGAGACCGGGATGTCGTGCGCGCGGATGGCCCAGGTGGGCGGGTAGCCCTGGCCCGCGCTCTGCTCGCTCTCGGTGGAGACCGAGATCGAGCCGCCGGTGGCGGCGATGCGGTGGTAGGAGTCCGCCGACAGCGAGGCGGCGTGGACGTAGACCGTCTCGGGCGTCATGAAGCCGTGCTCGTACATGAGCCGGATGCCGTCGTCGCTGGTCGCGCCCCACACACCCGCGTGGGTCGTGACCGGGACGCCGAGATCGCGGGCCACCTCGAAGGCCGGCTTCTCGGGGAAGGCCGGATCGCCGGTGACGTCGAAGGCGATCTGGAAGCCCAGCAGGTCGTCGCCCGTGATGCGGCGCCGGACGAAGTCGCGGAACTCCGGCGCGCCGGTCCACTCGGCCGGCGGCGCCTGGATGTTGCCGTAGGCCAGCACGAACCGGCCGGGCACCGCCTGCAGCGCGTCCACCGCCGCGTCGGCGTGGTCCACGGTCCGCAGCCCGTGCGACCAGTCCACGACCGTGGTGACGCCGGCGTCGATCGCCTCGATCGCGGCCAGCAGGTTGCCCGCGTGCACGTCCTCCGGCCGGAACAGCTTGCCGTACTCCAGGTAGTACCAGACGAAGTACTGCGTCAGCGTCCAGTCGGCGCCGTAGCCGCGCATCGCCGTCTGCCACATGTGCCGGTGAGTGTCGATCATGCCGGGCATGACGATGCCGTCGGTGGCGTCGACGACGACGGCGCCGTCCGGCACGGGCAGGTCAGGCCCCACCTCCGCGATCCGGTCGCCGACGACGAGGACGTCGGTGCGGGGCAGCACGCTGTGTCCGTCGTCCATCGGCAGCACCGTGCCGCCGCGCAGCAGCACGGGCCGGTCCGGCCCGAAATCGGTCGGCTCGCTCATCGTCGAACTCCTCTCCCTCCCACTGGCTGAGCGCCTCAGCGATCTGCGAACAGTTGTCCGCTATACGGTCAGCGCTGCTTCCGCTGTTACTTTCCCGAGCACCGCCCCTGCTGTCAACCATGGATTTCCCGCATCGTCCTGCGACGAAGTGCCGGTCGTGCATTTGACGAGCGGACCGCCTGTGCCAGAATCGGCGTCACGGACTCATGTCCGTTCAGCGGACACTGCTGTTACAGCGAGGAAGGGGAGCCGGATGACAGACGACACCGCGCCCGAGCGGGGAGGCGGGCCGCTGTCCGGCGTGCTGGTGGCCGACTTCTCGCGGGTCCTGGCCGGGCCGTACGCCACGATGCTGCTGGCCGACATGGGCGCCGAGGTCGTCAAGGTCGAAGGGCCCAAGGGAGACGACACCCGCACCTGGATGCCGCCCGTGCGCGGCGACGTGTCGACGTACTACCTGGGAGTCAACCGGGGCAAGCGGTCGATAGCACTCGACCTGCGGGACGCGGAGGACGCCCGGGTGGCCCGGGAGCTGGCCCGCCGCGCCGACGTGCTGGTGGAGAACTTCAAGCCGGGCGGGCTCGCCAAGTACGGCCTTGACTACGCGTCGGTGAGCGCGGCCAACCCCGGCGTGGTGTACGCCTCGATCAGCGGGTTCGGCTCCGGCGCGGGCCGCGACGTGCCCGGCTACGACCTCATGGTGCAGGCCATGTCGGGCCTGATGAGCCTCACCGGCGATCCCGACGGGCCGCCCTACCGCGCGGGGATCTCGGTCTTCGACGTGATGGCGGGCAACCACGCCGCCATCGGCGTCATCGCCGCCCTGCGCCACCGCGACGCGACCGGGCAGGGCCAGCACGTCGAGGTCAATCTGCTGTCCTCGGCGCTGACCGGCCTGGTCAACCACAGCTCCGCGTACGTCGCCGGCGGCGTCGTCCCCTACCGCATGGGCAACGCCCACCCGAGCGTGTTCCCCTACGAGCCGCTGCCCACGGCCGACAACGACATCATCGTCGCGGCCGGCAACGACGGCCAGTTCCGCAAGCTGTGCGAGGTGCTCGGCATCCCGGAGATCGCCGACGACCCGCGCTTCGCGCGGATGGCCGACAGGACCGCGCGCCGCGAGGAGCTGCGGCCCATCCTGGTCGGACGGCTCGCCATGCGCGGCGCACTGGAGTGGTTCGAGCTGCTGGTCGCGGCGGGGGTGCCGTGCGGGCCGATCAACACCATCGACGGCGGGTTCGCCATGGCCGAGCGCTTCGGGCTCGACCCGATCGTGGAGGTGGGCGAGGGCGACCGCGCGGTCCCGACCACCCGCCACCCGATCCGGTTCTCCGCGACCCCCGCCGCCTACCGGCTGCCGCCGCCGGAGCTGGACGAGCACGGGGACGATCTGCGCAAATGGCTGACTCAGGAGGAGGACGACGATGTCTGACGGTCCGGAGATGATCGAGCGGCCGTCGTACCCCACGGCGCAGTATCCGACAGCCTTGGGGGCGTCCTCGCTGAAGTCGATCACCCTGCTCGGCTGCGACCTCGCCGAGGACGTGATGGGGAAGGTCGGGTTCGGTGAGCTCGCGTTCTGGCTCGCCACCCAGCGGCGGCCCACGCCGGGCGAGACCCGGGTGTTCGAGGCCGTGCTCGCCGCGCTGGCCGACCACGGGTTCACCCCGACCGCGATCGTCACCCGGCTGACATACCTGTCCGCGCCCGACTCGATCCAGGGCGCGCTCGCGGCCGGGCTGCTCGGCGGCGGGTCGCGGTTCCTCGGCGTGACCGAGGACTGCGGCCGGTTCCTGCACGAGGTGCTGGCGGCGCACGACGGGCCGCTGCCGTCCGACGACGCCGGCTGGGACGCGCTGGCCCTGGAGACCGTACGGGCGCGGCGGCAGGCGAGGCGGTTCATCCCCGGCCTCGGCCACCACGTGCACAAGGAGGGCGACCCCCGCACGCCCCGGCTGCTGGAGATCGCCGCCGAGGAGAACCTGTTCGGACCGCACCTGTCGCTGTTCGCCGCGATCGGCCGCGTGCATCCCGAGGTGCTGGGCAGGAAGCTGCCGCTCAACGGCGCGGGCGTCTGCGGCGCGGCGCTCGCCGACCTCGGCCTGCCGCTCGAACTGCTGCGCGGCTTCGCCCTGCTCGCCCGTACGGCCGGCCTGATCGGACAGCTCGCCGAGGAGCTGCGCCGCCCGGTGGCCAACGAGATCTTCCTGTCGGTGGACCTCAACAACCGGTCCGTCGACCCCGAGCCCTACGCCCCTGACGCCACTGGAGGTTCGCATGGCTGAACTGGTCGCGGTGATCGCGTCCACCCATCATCCGTTCTACTACCGCGCCAGCACGGCCACCGGCGAGGACCGCCCGCCGTTCGCCGACGAGTGGGTGCGCAAGGTCGAGGCGTTCCGCGAGACCCTGACGAAGGCGCGGCCCGACGTGCTGGTCATGGTCGGTTCCGACCACTTCCACCAGCTCTGGCTCGACAACATGCCGCAGTTCCTCGTCGGCAAGGCGCCCTTCTACGACGCGAACTGGTACAACGAGGAACGCGAGTTCGGCCTGCCCCGGATGTTCTTCACCGGCCAGGAGGACCTGTCGGCGTACATCCTGCGGGAGGGCCTGGACGCGGGCTTCGACCTGGCCTTCTCCAACGAGCTGCGGATCGACCACTCGATCACCTGCCCGATCATCACGCTCCGGCCGCAGAACGACCTGCCGATCGTGCCGATCTACACCAACATCTTCGCCCCGCCGCTGCCGCGGCCGAATCGGTTCGTGCAGCTCGGCCGTACGATCCGCGAGCTGGTGGAGTCGTGGCCGGCGGACAAGCGGGTGGCGGTGATCGGCACCGGGCACCTGTCGCTGGAGCTCGGCGGACCGCGCCAGTTCGGCCCGCACGGGCCCGATCCCGAGTTCGACCGCAAGGCGGTCGAGTGGATCTCCTCCGGCGACATCGAGGGCTGTCTGTCGGAGGTCACCCTCGACAGCCTCCACCTGCCCGGCAACGCCACCCACGGCTTCATGGACTTCATGCTGATGATGGGCGTGGCCGGCGAGGGCGCCAAGGCCGACTACGTCGACACCTACGACCTGTTCCACACCATGGAGGCCTACTTCACCTGGTACCCCAACGGAGGCGTGGCGTGAGCAAGTACCTGCTGAACAAGTTCCTGTTCACCGTCGACCGCGATCCGGAACTGGTCGAGCGCTACCGTGAGGACCCCCGCGCCACCGTGGAGTGGTGGGAGGCCGAGTACGCCAACCGGCTGCTGAACTGTCACGGCGGGGAGGCGTCGACCTGGCTGCGCTTCGAGGACGCCGAGCGCGAGGCCCTGACGGGCCACGACTACCCCAAGTTGTTCGAGCTGGGCGCGCACCCGTTCCTCACGCTCACGCTGTTCATCGCGATGTTCGAGCGCGACCACGAGCCGATGGGCTTCCAGACCGAGTACGCCCGGCGGCTGGCCCACATGACGATGCCGTACCCCGACATCGCGACGTGACAGGACCTGCCCGCCGCCGAAGGCGGGCCGGGCGGCGAGGCGCCGGGCACGCCGTGCGGGGCGTACCCCGGCGGCTCTCGCCGATGACGATGTGCTTCAGCGAGATGTACTTCGGCGAAAGGTGGAACATGCGGGCGGCACAGATCGTGGAACCCGGCAGGCCGCCGCTGGTGGCCGACCTGCCCGTGCCCGTCGCCGGGCCAGACGAGACGCTGGTCGAGGTCGTCGCCGCGCCCGTCACGCCGCTCGACCTGCTCTGCGCGACCGGCACGTCCTACTTCGGCAGGCCGCGCACGCCGTACGTGCCGGGGGTGCAGGGGGCCGGCGTCGCGGACGGGCGGCCGGTGTGGTTCGCGACCTCGGCCGGAATGGCCCCGGGCGACGGCAGCATGGCGCAGGTGGCGGCGGTGCCCGCGCGCGACCTCGTCGAACTGCCCGCGGAGGCCGACCCGGTCGCGGTGGCCGCGCTCGGGCTCTCGGCCGTCGCCGCGCACATGGCGCTGACCTGGCGCGGCGAGCTCGCCCCCGGCGAGCAGGTGGTGGTGCTCGGCGCGGGCGGCGTCGTCGGGCAGGCCGCCGTACGGCTCGCGCGCATCGCAGGCGCCCGCAGGGTCGTCGCGGGGGCCCGCTCCCCCGCCGCCGGGGAACGCGCCCGGCAGGCGGGCGCGGACGCCGTGGTGACGCTCGACACCGGCGACGTCGCCACGCTGGCCGCGCGCTTCGCCGAGGCCTGCGACGGGCCCGCCGATCTGGTGCTCGACCCGCTCTTCGGCCCGGCGGCGGCCGCCGCGGCCCGTGCCCTGGGTCAGGGAGGCCGCTGGGTCAACCTCGGCTCCTCGGCGGACGAGAACTGCCCGATCGACTCCTCCACGCTGCGCAGCAGGTCGCTGCGGCTGCTGGGATACACCAACAACGAGCTGACCCCCGAGCAGCGGGCCGCGTCGATCGTCTTCGTCGCCGAGCAGGCGGCGCTCGGGCGGCTGGCCGTCGCCCACGAGGCGGTCCCTCTGGAGGAGGCCGGGGACGCCTGGCGACGTCAGGCGGCCGGCACCGCCTCCGGCAGGATCGTCCTGATCCCAGGGACCGCTATCTAGGAGGCGGTGACCTGCGGGACCGACTCGTAGAGCGCCCAGTCGGCGCTGATCGCGCCGGCGGTCTTCAGCAGCAGCGGCAGGTGCTCCTCGGTCAGCTTCTCCAGCGAGGTCTCTGCGGCGTGGCTGTTGACGTTCACGGCCGCGATGACGTTGCCGGAGCCGTCGCGCAGCGGCGCGGCCACCGACCGGATCCCGAGGGCGAGCTGCTCGTCGGTCAGCGCCCAGCCCTTCGCCCGCACCTCGCGCAGCAGGGCGTCGCGCTCCTGCGCTCCGGGCCGCCATCGCGGCTCGATGCCCGACCGGCTCGGCTCGGCCAGCACCCGCTCCAGCTCGTCCGGCGGCAGCGCGGCCAGCAGCACCTTGCCCAGGGACGTCTGCATCGCGGGGAATCTCGTCCCGATCTGCACCGACAGGGCGACGATCTTCGGCACGGCCACCCGGGCGACGTACACGATGTCGGACCCGTCGAGCTGCGCGATCGACGACGACTCGTGCGTCTGGGCGACCAGCTGTTCCAGGTGCGGCCGGGCCACCTCCCACAGGCCCATAGAACGGACGTAGGAGACGCCGAGTTCGAGCACCCGCGGGGTAAGGGCGAAGCCGCCCTGCGCCGAGCGGGCGTACCCCAGCTCCTGCAGCGTGAGCAGAATGCGCCGCGCGGTGGGCCGGGCCAGGCCGGTCGCCGCCGCCACCTCGGTCAGGGACATCACCGGGCGCGCCGGCTGGAACGCCCTGATGACATCGAGGCCGCGCGCGAGCGCCTCGATGAAGTCAGGTCCGGTGTCGCCTCGTGCCATGAACGCCTCTTCCGCTCGAACTCGCCGAGTCAACTTTAGACCCAGCTTACGGTTCGCTGTCCGCCTGACGGCGGTCTGCGTGGTCCGAGATGCCAACTTCACATCGTCGTAACGCGGCGGTCGGCGGCGCCACGTCCCTGACATGACCGCTGAACGGACCTGTGTCCGCTCATGCGGCGGCGCCATGACAGAGCCGCGAAAAATGTGTCCGGCGGACATGTCCGGAGGATCGCCGGAGTTCTAGCGTGCGCGGAAAGGATCGATGCGCCAGGTCACCCGAGGAGCCCCCCCATGGTCACGTCCTTTCCCGCCCGGCCGCCGCGAGCGGCCCTCTCCCTCACGACCCTCCTGCTCGTCCTGGCCGGCCTGCTCGGCACGGCCCTGACCGCCCCGCCCGCGCGGGCCGCCTCGCTGGTGCAGGTCGGCTCGTTCGGGTCCAACCCCGGCAACCTGGCGATGTACGCCTACCGCCCGGACGGCCTGCCCGGCGGCCGGCCGCTCGTGGTGCTCCTGCACGGCTGCACGCAGAACGCGAGCGGCTACTTCGCCAATTCCGGGTGGCGCACGTACGCCGACCAGTGGGGCTTCGCCCTGGTGCTGCCGCAGACCTCCAGCGCCAACAACTCGTCGAGCTGCTTCAACTGGTTCCAGACCGGCGACACCACGAGGGGGCAGGGCGAGGCCGCGTCCATCCGCGCCATGGTGGCGTACGCGGTCGCCGAGTACGGGACCGACCCCTCACGGGTCTACGTGTCGGGATTGTCGGCGGGCGGGGCGATGTCCGCCGTCATGCTGGCGACATACCCGGACGTCTTCGCCGCCGGATCGATCGCGGCCGGCCTGGCCTACCGCTGCGCGAGCAGCCTGACCGAGGCGTCCGGCTGCCAGTACGGCCCGACGAGCAGAACCCCGCAGCAGTGGGGTGACCTGGTGCGGAACGCCTACCCCGGCTACACGGGGCGGTACCCGCGGGTGGCCGTCTGGCAGGGCCAGTCCGACTACACGGTCGTCCCCGCCAACGGCGCCCAGTTGCGCGACCAGTGGACGAACGTGCGGGGCGTCTCCCAGACTCCCGCCTCCACCCGGTCGCTCACCGGCGGCACCACGCTCAAGGTGTACGGCGACGACGACGTACGCCTCTACGAGATCAGCGGCATGGGCCACGGCCTGCCGGTCGATCCGGGCAACGCCGCCGACCAGTGCGGCGCCACCGCAGCGTACTTCCTCGACACGATCTGCTCGGCCTACCACGACGCCCGCTTCTTCGGCCTCGACGGCGGGGCCCAGCCCAGCCCCAGCCCCACGCCCACCATCACGCCCAGCCCCTCGCCCAGCGTCACACCCAGTGCCACGCCGCCGGGCGTGTGCGTACGGGCCAGCAACTACGCCCACACCACCGCCGGTCGGGCGTACCAGTCCGGCGGCTACACCTACGCGAAGGGGTCGAACGACGCGATGGGCCTGTGGAACACCTTCACCACGCACGCGCTGCGCCAGACCGGCCCGGACTACTGGGTGCTCGCCGACGGCCAGTGCTGATCCACCGCATTCCTGCCGGCCGCGCCCCGCGCCCTGCCCGGCCGCGCGGGGCGCGGCCCACGCGTCATGCGCTCCCGGCTGGGAGGGGCTCGCCCGTCTCCAGCAGGGTCTTGAGTGCGGACAGCACCTGAGGCCAGCCCTCGCCGACCATCTCCCGCACGGTGCTGCCGGGATCGAAGCCGTCGTGGACGACGGTCAGCTTGACCGTCTCCCCCACCGGCTCGATCTCGAACGTCACCCGTGACCTGCGCTCCGTCTTCAGCCTGGCGAGCACGTCCTCCCCCAGACCGACCGCCTCGGCCCACTCGGGCGTGAAGGAGTGCCAGGTGTACGAGAGACGGCGGCCGGGCTCGGATTCGATGACGACCTGCTCGGGATCGGCGATCGCTACGCCGCCCTGATGCCACGTCATCGGCGCCCCCGCTCGCCAGTCGGTGTCGAAGGACAAGCCCCAGTAGCGCCGGGTGAAGGCGGGGTCGGTCAGGGCCTGCCACAACCGCTCGGGCGTGGTCCTGATGTAGGTGGTGTAGACGAACTCGGGGTTGCCCATCGGTTCCTGCTCCAATGCGTTCTTGAGATCGGCAAGAGCACGGGCCCGCTCGCGGTCGAACCTGCTCATCCAGCGGTCCGCGATGGCGTTGACGGGCACGGCGTTGAGGTAGTGCAGCTTCTCCCGGCCACGCCACACCGTGGTCACGAGGTTCGCCGCCTCGAGCACCGCCAGGTGCTTGCTGACCGACTGCCGCGCCATGTCCAGCCCCGCGCACAGCTCACGCAGCGTCTGGCCGTTGCGGGCGTTCAGGCTGTCCAGCAACCGGCGGCGACTGGCGTCGGCCAGCGCCTTGAACACCTCGTCCATCTTCCCCATCCCGAACACGCAGCCATTTGGCTGCACGAAATATATGCAGCCCTTTGGCTGCATGTCAACGTCTCCCGCTGGCCGCCTCACCGGGCGCGGAGCAGGCGAGAACCGCCGGAGGAATGACCGGCATCCGGCCGGGAACGTCCCGACAGCAGGGGTCTCCTCGGAGGTGTCCGATGAAGAGACGTGTTCTGCCGGCGGCCCTGCTGGCGGCCGGTCTGCTGGTCGGCGTGACCGGCGCGTACGGCTCCGCCGCCCGGGCCGGGACGCCGGCCCCGCCCGCCGCGCTCGCCGTGTCCGCCATCACCGCGCCGGCGGCCGACCACAACGACCAGGACGTCATGTTCGCCCGGATGATGATCCCGCATCATCGTCAGGCGGTGGAGATGGGGAGGTTGGCCGAGAACCGCGCGGCGGACCCCCGGGTCGCGCGGCTCGCCCGGCGGATCGAGGCCGCCCAGGCTCCCGAGATCCAGACGATGAGCGGCTGGCTCACGGCCTGGGGTGAGCGGGTGCCCGGCGAGAGCCCCGCACCGGCGCACCACGCCATGCCCGGCATGATGTCCGCCGAGGACATGCGGCGACTCGAAGGGCTGTCCGGCCGGGCCTTCGACCGGGCCTTCCTCACGATGATGATCCGGCACCACGAGGGCGCCGTCGCCATGGCGCGCGACGAGCTGCGCGCCGGAGTCTACGAGCCGGCGCGGCGGATGGCGGCGTCCATCGTCTCCAGCCAGTCGGCCGAGATCAGGGAGATGAAGGGCCTGCTGGGTCAGGCCGCCGCGACCCCGTACGGCGGGCCGTCGCCGCACCGATAAGGGAGGTCACCCGCGCCTGCGATGGCGTCCGCGGGACGTCGCCGCCGTGGTCTTGACCCGGAGCCCGGTCACGGCGGTGGAGACCACCGCGAACAGCAGACCGGCCGGCAGGACGGCGTCGCCGGGCGACCACACGACGTCGAGGGACTGCCCCTGCGTGGCCGCCATGTTCCTGGTGGCCGGCCCCGCCGCGCCCTGGACGCTCGCGTGCACGGCCGCCACGGGCTGGATCGTCACCGGCGCCTTCGGCGTCACCTTGACCTTGCGCGGCAGGCCGTACCCGACGATCTTGCTCTTGTCGCGTACCTTCCGCTTCAGCCACACGCCGTCGACGTTGCCCTCGATCGTGTGGACCTTCCCGCCGACGACCTTCTCGACCACGCCGACGTGGTCGATGTCGCGGATTTTCTTGGACCCCGACCAGGCGAAGAAGACCACGGCGCCCGGCTCGGGCCTGTCGCTCCAGGCCTGGTGCTTCTTGAACCACTTGGCGTGCCGCGTGGTCAGCGCGAACTCGCCGACGTGGTCCTGCACCCCGGCACGGTCCGCCGCCCAGGAGACGAACATGTCGCACCAGGGGGCGGTCTTGAAGTCGGGGTCCTTGGCGACGTTGTCGGCGTACCACGCGCCGAACTTCGTGTGTTTCCCGGCTCGTTCGCGGTAGCCCAGTTCCGGGCGGACGGCGTCGAGCAGCTGTCGAGCTATCGGATCGGTGGAAATCGGAGGCTCCTCATGGCGCGCTTCGAGACATGACGAACCGGCCCGCGGGGCGTGACGGCATGACGGCATGGCCGTCCGAGGACACTGCCGCGGCGGGGCGGAATCAGAAACGGGAGATGTGGCAGCCCGTCACGGGCGCGCCATCACCCCGGAAGCCTGGAGACGTTCCAGGGCTGGCATGTGGTCCGGCGATGCGACGCGGACCGGGTGGGCAGGTGGAGCCGACACTCCACGCGCTCTCCTCTCCTTGGCCGCCTACCGGGTTAGCTGACGGGTTCGGGCCAGGAGTAGCCCTACCGGATGGTCCGGATTCACCCCAAGAGACGTGGGTCCCCGGTTCCCGGGATCGATGACTTCCGGGATTCGGCGGTCGCCGGTCGTCCTCGGGTTGAGGACCGCTCACCGGCGAGATACACGGGAAGCTTAATAGATAACAAGTAAGACACGGCCAAAACCGGCAAACGGCATGATTCTGGCCGCCACCGTTCCGTGCTTCCGCAGGTCCTCACGGTCGCGGGCCGCCCGCGGTGACATGCGCCACACAGCCGTACGGCACTCGCGCCCGCCCCGTCCGCCCGGCGGGCGGGGTCGGAGGCCACACACCCGGGCGGCCGTCCCCCCGAACACGCCGACAGCGCCTGGCGGGCGGCAGTTCGCCCGCCAGGCGCGATCAGGCGGCGGGGTCAATCAGCAGGGTCCAGTTCCTTCCACAGCTCTCCGGGCACGGGCGTGGCGGCGAGGTCGAGGTCCTCCCGGACCTCCTCCGCGCTGCGCGCGCCGATCAGGACCGTGGTGACGGCCGGATGCCGGTGCGGGAACCGCAGGGCCGCGGAGGGCAGCGGCACGCCGTAGGACGCGCAGATCCGGCCCAGCTCACGCGCCCGCTCCAGCACGGCGGGCGGGGCGGCGTCGTAGTCGTAGGTGGTGCCGCCGGTGAGGACTCCGCTGTTGAACACCCCGCCTGCGACGACGGCGACGCCGCGCCGTTCGCATTCGGGCAGCAACTCCCGCGCGGCGGAGCGGTCGAGCAGCGTGTAGCGTCCCGCGACCAGGACGGCGTCGAGGTCGGTCTCGCGGACGAAGCGAGTCAGCATCTCGGCCTGGTTCATCCCGGCGCCGATCGCGCCGACCACCCCCTGGTCGCGCAGCTCGGCCAGCGCCGGGTACGCCTCCCCGGCGGCCTGCTCCCAGTGGTCGTCCGGGTCGTGGATGAACACCAGGTCGAACCGGTCGAGCCCGGTCCGCGTCAGGCTGTCGTCCAGCGAACGCAGCACGCCGTCGCGGCTGTAGTCCCGCACCCGCACGTAGCCGGTGCGGCCGGGGAACCCCTCCTCCTCGCCCTGGCCGGGCACCAGCACGCGGCCCACCTTCGTGGAGACGACCGCCTCCCCGGCGGCGTCCCCCGGCAGGCCGCGCAGGAAGCGTCCGAGGCGTTCTTCCGCCAGCCCGGTCCCGTAGTGCGGCGCGGTGTCGAAGTAGCGGATCCCCGCCTCCCACGCGGCGGCCAGCGCCCGCTCGGCCTCTTCCTCGCTGACCGGCGCGAACAGCCCGGCCAGCGGCGCGGTGCCCAGCCCGTACGGCCCGAGTGGGATCCTCACGGCGACACCGGCCTCAGCCGCAGGCCGGCCATTCCGCCGTCCACGGCCAGCTCGACCCCGGCCGTGGACCCCGCCCTCGGGCTGGCCAGGTACGCGACGGCATGGGCGACCTCCTGCGCCGTCACCAGGCGGCCGTGCGGCTGGCGGGCGCACAGCGCGGCGCGCTCGGCTTCGGGGTCGGGAGCGGCGTCCAGCAGCCGGCCTACCCAGGGGGTGTCCACGGTGCCGGGGTTGACGCAGTTGACCCGGATCCCCTCGCGGATGTGGTCGGCCGCCATCGCCCGGGTCAGCGCCAGCACCGCCCCCTTGGACGCCGAATACAGCGCCCGCTGCGGCAACCCGGCCGTCGCGGCGACCGAGCAGGTGTTGACGATCGCGGCGTGCGGGGACTCGCGCAGGTGGGGCAGCGCCGCCCGGGTCACCCGGGCGATCCCCACCACGTTGAGGTCGAACACGCGCAGCCATTCCGCGTCGTCGTTGTCGGCCACCGTGCCCTGCGCGCCGATGCCGGCGTTGTTCACCAGCACGTCGATCCGGCCGTACCGCTCCGCCACGGCCGACACCGCCCGCCGTACGGAGGCGTCGTCGGTGACGTCGCAGACGAACTCGGTGTCCTTCAGGTCCAGGACGGCGACCCGCGCGCCCCGCGCGGTCAGTTCCTCGGCGACCGCCTCACCGATGCCCGAAGCACCGCCGGTGACGATCGCCACCAGGCCGTCGAACTCTCCCCGGCTCATGCCACCCCCTCGCCTTGCGGCTCGGGGTCGCATGAGCGAAAGACACTGTGCCCACCGATTCGCTCGCTCCGCTCGCTCATGCCACCCCCTCGCCTTGCGGCTCGGGGTCGCATGAGCGAAAGACACTGTGCCTACCGATTCGCTCGCTCATGCCTGTCCCATCCGCTGGCGCTGGCGGCCGAGGCCGTCGATCTCCAGCTCCACCACGTCGCCCTCCCGCAGGTACGCCTCCGGGCCACGGCCGAGCGCCACGCCCGCCGGAGTGCCGGTGTTCACCACGTCGCCCGGCTCCAGCACCATGAACTGGCTGAGGTACCAGATCACGTGGTGCACGCCGAAGATCTGGTTCTTGGTGTTCCCGTTCTGGCGGAGCTCGCCGTTGACCCACAGCCGCAGGCCGAGCGCCTGCGGGTCGCCGGCCTCGTCCGCCGTCACCAGCCAGGGACCGAGCGGGTTGAACGTCTCGCACGACTTGCCCTTGTCCCACTGGCCGCCGCGCTCGTTCTGGAACTCCCGCTCCGACACGTCGTTGGCGATCGCATACCCGGCGATCACCTCGGCCGCCGCCTCAGGGGATTCCAGGTATCGGGCCGTACGGCCGAGGATCACCGCCAGCTCGACCTCGTAGTCGGTCTTGACGCTGCGCCGAGGCACCAGCACCTCGTCGTCGGGGCCGACGAGCGTGTTGGACGCCTTCATGAACACCACCGGCTCGGCGGGGATCGCCGCTCCGGTCTCCTCCGCGTGGTCGGAATAGTTGAGCCCGATACAAATGATCTTTCCGGGCCTGGCGACCGGCGCGCCCACCCGCTCGTACGGCCCGGCCTCGGGCAGCCGGCCCTCGGCGAGGGCCGACCGCACCCGCTCGACGCCTCCTCCCGAGAGGAACGCGCCGTCGATGTCGGTCGTCAGCGACGACAGGTCGAGCACCCGGCCGTCGGGCGCGAGCACGCAGGGCCGCTCCTCGCCCGCCGGTCCCACTCTCAGCAGTTTCACGATCGCCTCTTCCGAAATACACCCGATGTATCGGCCTGCCGAGCCTGCCACAATCGTCCGGTCCACGTAAAGACCGGACCGTTCTGGCGTGGCGACGACGGGCATCAACGCCGCATTCATCGGATCATTGTTAGGCAGTTGGCTTAGTTAGCCAAGCTAACTACTAGGGTTGGTTCCCGGGCGCCGCCATCTCACGGGCAGCGCTGTGACCAGAGGGGAAAGGACTGTCAATGACGGACGCGATGTGGGCCGGCACGGTCGCCGTGACCGGGCACGAAGGCGCCGGCCTCGAAGCGTACGCGGCCCGGCCGCTCGACTCCCGCCCCCACGGCGGGGTCGTGGTGATCCACCACCTGCCCGGCTACGACGAGGCCACCAAGGAGATCGTCCGCAGGTTCGCCGCGCACGGCTACGCGGCGATCTGCCCCAACCTGTACTCCCGGGAGGGCGCCGGCGTCAGCCCGGACGACCAGGCCGCCGCGGTCCGGGCCAAGGGGGGCGTCCCGGACGAGCAGCTCGTCGGCGACGTCGCCGGCGCCGCGGCCTACCTCAAGGGCCTGGAGCACGCCAACGGCAAGATCGGCGTCATCGGCTACTGCTCCGGTGGCCGGCAGACGTTCCTGGCCGCCTGCTCGCTCCAGATCGACGCGGCCGTCGACTGCTACGGGGCCTTCGTGGTCACCGCGCCGCCCGCCGGATCCCAGCTCAAGGCCGAACCGCTGATCTCCCGGGCCGCCGATCTGTCCTGCCCGCTGCTCGGGCTCTTCGGCGCGGACGACAGGTTCCCCTCGCCTGACGAGGTGGAAGTGCTCTCCGCGAAGCTGGACAAACTCGGCAAGGAACACGAGTTCCACGTCTTCCCCGACGCCGGCCACGGGTTCTTCTCCGTGGACCGCCCCGCGTACCGGCCCGCCGCCGCGGTGGAGGGCTGGAAGAAGGTCTTCGGTTTCTTCGGCCGCCACCTCGCCGCCTGAGGAGAACAGGGATGTGCACCTATCTCACCGAGAAGATCCGGATCGACGGCGCCGCCAAGGGGGCGTCGGGCTGGTTCACGGTCACCGACGGCATGGTCTACGTCGACCACCCCTACCACGCGTGCCAGGAGCACACGGTGAACATCGACCTCACCAATCCGGCCGAGGGCCCGTCGGCCCGGGTCGCGATCGAGCTCACCGAGGAGGCGGCGCTCGCCCTGGTGGAGGCCATCCACAAGGCCCTGGCCGCGGCGCCGCCCGGGCTCGCGTCGGCCGCCCGCCGATCCGCCCCCGCCTGATCCTGCCCTGCCTGATCCTGCCCCGTCTGATCCTGCCCCGTCTGATCCTGCCCCGTCCGCCGGCCGCGCGGCGCCCGCCGGGGGGGAGCGGGCAGGGGCCGTGGACGGCCGGCGGTCGGCGCGGGTCAGACTTCGAGCGACATGTACAGGCGGGTGCCCCCCGGCCGGAAGCCCACGCGTTCGTAGACCCGGCGCGATCCCTCGCCCCCGTACTCCAGCCACACCGACCGTGCTCCCCTGGCGAACATCGCCTCGGCGAGCGTGGCGGTGACCGCGGCGGCGATGCCCCGCCCGCGGAAGCCGGGGCGGGTGCCCACCCCGGCGAGCTCCGACGTCTCCACGGCCGGAGCGGAGCACATGGCCGCTCCGGCGCAGCCGCCGCCGGGCGCCCGGACGAACCGGACCGCGCCGCCGCTCTCCTCCGTACGGCGCAGCCGGGCCGCGCCCTCCGGCGACGAGGGGAACTCGCCGCCGAACGCCTCGGAAAGGGCGGCGTCGATCGCCGCGTAGTCCTCGTCCGTCGACGGCGTCTCCACCGGCAGCGTGGCCCGCGGCCTCGTCAGCGTGGCCGGGGTGCAGACGAGGTAGTCGTGCACCGCCTCGACGGTGAACCCCGCCTCGCGAAGAGCGGGCTCCACGACGGGCGCGGCGTCCGGCGCGAACTCGAGACGAGGCTTGAGCCCGCGCTCGCGGAACGCCCCGATCAGCGCCGCGACGTCCCGCGCGTCCGGCCGGGCGCCGGGCAGGGGTGTCGCGTAGTTGACGTACGGGCTGGTGGTGCCGGGATCCACGCCTAGGACGAAGCCCCCGATCTCGACGACTTCGGGACGGCGGCGAAGGTTGGCCACGGCGAAATTCTGGACATCGATGCCCACGGTGATATCGACCTCACGAATGACAAGGTGAAGCGGTTCGCCCGCCGCTCGAAGCGGAGGGGTGAACGCGCGGGAAAGCCATCCCGGACGGGGATGGAGAAGGTGCGCAGGGCACCGTCACGTGGGGCCGCCGTGAGACGGTGAAGGCAGTGAACCGATGACGCGGAAGGCGCACCGGTCAGCGCCGACGGCGGCCGCTGTGGGACGCCGAGAACATAGGCTTCGTTCCTTTGCCGCATACGTGTGTGAAGCGCGCTCACTTTCCCACGCGGGTTCCTGAGCGCGCAAGCCGTTATCTCCGGCGGGGTCAGCGCGTCGCGGGGGCGAGCATGCCGACGAGGTCGCAGGCGTCGAGCAGCCGGACCGCCGACGGGTCGAGACGACCGGGATGCAACGCGTAGACCTGGGCTCCCTCGCCCACCGTGACGTCGTCCTCGACGACGACGGCGAGGCCGGGGGCCGTGCCGGTCTCCGGCGCGGGGCCAGCCGCCCGGCGTACGCCGAGGCGGGACGCGAAGACGGCGACGTCCTCATCGGGCCGACGCGTGTGCCTGCTCACGGCGCCGTCGCGGTGCCGTACGACGACCTCGCGGGCGCGGGCGGCCGCGTGCCAGCAGGCGACCTCCCACAGGGTGACGCGCTCGCCGAGACCGTAGGCGTCCTCGGCGGCCGCTCCCAGACGGGCGAGTTGCTCCTCGTATTCGTACACGTCGTGAATCCCGCCGAACGCGGACACGTTGAGGTCCACCCAGCGCATCGTGCGCGACCACAGATCGGCGACGAGCGGAACGAGGATCTTGGCCGGGCCGGTCAGGTCGAAGCGCTGCCGTACGGCGAGCGGGTCGAACAGGCCGTCCGGATCGTCCATGAATCCGGCGAAACCGCGGACCAGTTCGTCGAACGGCACGTCGTTGTAGCTGAACACGATGGGCAGCACGTATCGGCCGCCGGTCGCGCGCAGCGCGGCCACGTCCAGGTCCACGAACTCCGAGGCGCCCAGCGGCTCGGGCGCGGAGGTCAGATCCCCGGAGTGGACGGCGGTCCCGCCCAGCCGCAGGTTCGTGTAGTCGCACAGCCCGACGAACTCCCACCGCGCGTCGAACACCGCCACCGACAGGTCCAGGTCGACCACGCGATCCGCCGGCTCCGCCCAGTGCAGGAACAGCCGGATCCGCGCACCACCCGGGAGCGGCCGGACGCTGCCGCGCGGCAGCCGTACCAGCGAGGCAGAGGCGGAGCGCTCGGCCTCCGGTGCGAGCAGGTCGGTCAGCTCCTCGTCCAGCAGCGCGGTCTCGACGGGCGGCAGCGCGGCGGCCCGGCGCAGCATCTCGCCGGTCAGCACGCCGGTCAGGGCCTTCACGGTGTCCGGGGGAAGCTCCCGCCGGTCGTCGGGCTCGGCCCAGATCCGCGCCGCTCCCCCGCGCGGGAGGAACATGCGGGTCCCGCCCGGCGGCGTGCGCAACTGGCCCAGGGTGGCGATCAGCACGGCCGGGGAGACGTGCGGCGCGGCGGCGCGCAGGGCGTCGGCGAGAACGGCGGCGGGCAGGCGGCGGGCGAGATCGGCGGTGCGCCGCAGCAGCTCTCCCGGCCGGCGCGCGAGCAGGGCGAGGGCCTCCCGGGGATCGGTTCGCAGCGCGGCCTCGAACCGCCCCGCGAAGGTGCGGGCGCGCAGCCGTACGCCGTCGAACGACAGCAGGTCCCCGTGGGCCGCCGCGCGCTCCAGCAGGACGTCCGCCATCGGCGTGCCTTTCGGCAGCGGGGTGCCGCGAAGCACCGCGAACGCCAGGGCCGCGTCCGTGTGACGCCGGTGGAACTCGTGCGGGTGCAGCACCTCCGCCATGTGCCGCCACTGCGCCGGATAGCGGTGCAGGTCCTCGATCACGTACGGCAGCGCCTGCCGCTCCAGCACTGCGAGGAGCGCGCGGCGCACCCGCCGGGGCAGGCTCGTGCGGCGCGGGAGGCGGGCGCGCAATCCGGGGTCGCCGCCCATGAGGGCGTGGAGCAGCCGCAGCACGTCGGTCGCCGTGTCGGCGTGCCGCGCGAGCAGGCCCAGGTCGCCGTGCCGTACGGCCGTGGCCAGGACGACGGCGCGGGTCTCGCGGGCCGGGATCCGCTCGGGGAGCCAGCCGGCCGACTCGGGCCAGAAGCGATCGACGATGTCGGCGACGACCGCCCTGTCCTCCGCGCGCGGCGCCGCCTGCCGGGACAGCAGCGAGCCCAGCAGGTCGCGGGCCCGGGCGGCGGGGTCGTCACACAGCCCGAGCAGTGTCAGCGTCTCCGGCACCCGGCCGTTCCATCCGACGGCCGGGGCGTGGACGTCGTCGGCCGGGCGCAGGAAGGGATCGCCGGGGTCGATCCGGCGATGGCAGATCGGGCAGGCGCTGTAGTCCGCGCCGTCCCAGCACGCGCGGCAGACGAGGTGCGCGCACGGGGACACCGGGTGGACGGCGGCGACCTTCCCGCACAACACGCACGGCTGTTCCGGCCGCTGGAGCAGCACCGTGAACACCCTGCGGACGAACAACTCCACGGTGTCGGCGGGGACCGACTCCGGGAAGCGACGGAACAGCGGCGTGTGCACGACGTGCCCGCCCAGCTGGGCCGACAGGGCGGAGACGAGCGCGCGGCCCGCCTGCCCCAGCTCCCCGGTGTCCAGCTCGGCCAGCCGGGCACGCAGCGGCGCGCTCAGCACGTGCCCGAGCTGGAGCAGGTCCGCCTCCAGCGCGACCACCCCGTCGGCGACGGTGGCGAGGGGCTCGCCCCGGCGGGACGAGCGTGACGAACGCCCGGAGTCCTCGGGGCCCGGGACGGCGGCTTCCCGCTCGACGGCGGGGACGAGAAGGTCGGGGGCGACCAGCCGCTGCCGCAGCAGCAGCTCCGCCAGCCGGTCCACGGGCGTCCTCCCTGTGTGCGAGCGATCGGACAGGCACCGAGAAAGTGAGAGGGGGCGGAGAGTGGACGCACTAAAGCGATTTAGAAGATCGAGAAGGAAGCACGTCAAGGAGCCGCCCCTTGCCGAGCCACCCTAGCCCGCCACCCGATCTTGTGTCGTCCCCTTTTCCCCGGGCCTGCCGCGTCGCCGCTGTCATGCCGTACGGGTACGGCTGCAGCCACGGGACTGCGACAACGGCACTGCGACGGCGGCCGCGCTACGGTCGGCGAGTCGATCTACGGCCGATCGATGGAGGGAGCAACGGTGCGGGGAGGAACGCAGGCCCCGGCGGCCCGCCGAGCGGGACTGCTGCGTGTCGGGATCGTCCTGGCCGCCTCCGGGCCCGTCGTGCTGAGGTCCTTCACGCTCGGCCCGGTGGACATGGACGGCATGATCTGCTGGGGGCGATCCGCTCACGTTCCGTTCCTCCTGTCCCGGGGCACGGCCTCGACACTCCTGATATGGGCCGAGCTGCTGCTCCCGGTGATCATGGCCGGGCTCCTCCTGTGCTCCTCCCGCTGGACCGCGCCCCTGGCCGCGTGCGCGGTGTCCGCCGTCCTCGCGTTCCGGCTGCTGGTCGCCGTCCGCGCGCCCGGCGCCGGTCCGTTCGCCGTCCGGCTGTCCCTCGCGGAGTCACCCTGGCCGTCGTTCGCCTGTTACGGGGCGGCGTTTCTCCTGCTGCTCGCCGCGCCACGGGCACCCCGCCACGCGGCGGGAAAGGAGCTCGTCCTCTGGGGGGCGGCCGTCGGCGCGGCGGCCTGGGAGCCGCTCCGGCTCTCCCTTCTCCTGCACAGGGACGCCGGTGGCTTCTCCGGCTGGTTCGCGCTCCCCGAACCGCGTTCTGTCTGGGAGTTCCCCGGGCTCTGGGGCTGCAAGGCCGACGCGGACGGCCTGCTGGTCGTGCTCGTCGTCCTGGCCGCGACGGCCGGCCATGTCATGGTGGACCGGCCACGGCGCCGTGTCGCCCTGGCGACCGGGGCGCTCCTCGTCCTCGCGGCGTTAGAGGCCTACGTCCCGGTCGCGATCTCGGCGGACGCCGTCACGCTGTGGCGGGAGTTCCAGCTGAAGGCGAGCATGCTGATCCGCTGGCACCTGCTCGTCGCGGCGGCACTCGTCGTCGCCGTCTTCGCCGTACGCCCGGCCACTCGCCGCGAGGCCGCCCCCACCGGGCCGCCGTGACGCGCCGGCTCAGGGCCGGCCGGCGGAGGCGGGCTCGGCCGGCGCGAGCGTGCGCAGGCCGACGAGGAAGATCTCCAGCGCGGTCTCGAACTGGGGGACCGTGACGGGCGGCAGGTAGGGGGCGCACTCGGCGAGCCGCGGATAGCGGTCCCGGCTCTGCGCCGCGTAGACCAGCGGCGCCCCGGCGTCGCCCTCGCGCACCTCCGACGGGAGCATCACGAACGACGCCTCGAAGGCCGCCCAGGCCAGGACGTGGTCGCCGAGAGCGCGCTCGTACCGCGCGGCCTCCGGCGGTTCGAAGCCCCCCTGGCGCAGCGCGTCGAGCAGCACCTCGATGGCGTTTATCTCGGCCTGGCGCCGGGTCGACCGGCTGGCCGCCAGCACCGCGGCCTGGGGGTGGCCGGCGAAGGCCCGGTAGACGCGCATGGCCGCGTCCCGCAGCGTGTCCAGCCAGTTCTCCCCGGGGGCGAACCCGGCCAGCGCCTCCTCGTACAGCCGGTCGGCCAGCGCCCGCACGAGGTCGTCCTTGTCCCGGAAGTGCCGGTAGACCGCCGTCGCGTCCACGCCGAGGTGCCGGCCGATGTTGCGGAAGGTCAGGGCGCCCGGGCCGCCGCTTTCGACGAGTTCGAGACAGGCGGTGACGATCCGCTCCTGGGAGAGCGCGACGGAGGTCGTACGGCGTGGGGGCATGAGCACATTCTCCTCAGTGAGACGTGATCGTCGCGACACATTCTTCACAACACAAGAAGCGTTGTCATCACCGTTGACAACGCTGTTTACGTCATGCTTCTCTTTCCCCACCCCATTCGCGGCCCGCTCTCTGCCGAGGCCGCTCAGCTGCTCTTTCGGAGGTCGCCCATGACTTCAGCGGCGTCTCATGACGGGCTTCGGATCAAGGGAGTCACGCGCCGCTTCCCGGCGCCGGAGGGCGGGATCGTCACGGCGCTCGACGACGTCTCCCTGGAGATCGAGCCCGCGGAGTTCTTCGTCCTGCTGGGCCCCTCGGGATGCGGCAAGACCACGCTCCTGCGTACGATCGCCGGTCTTGAATACCCGGACGAGGGCGAGGTGTGGCTCGGCTCCGATCGGCTGGACGTGCTTCCGCCGTACAAGCGCCGGGTCAACACCGTCTTCCAGAGCTACGCGCTGTTCCCCCACCTCACCGTGGCCGAGAACGTCTCCTTCGGCCTGGAGATGGAGGGGATGAGCCGCAAGCAGGCGGCCCCGCTCGTGGCCGAGGCGCTGGAACTGGTACGCCTGCCGGAGCACGGCAGGCGCAGGCCCGCCCAGCTGTCCGGCGGCCAGCAGCAGCGCGTCGCCCTCGCCCGGGCGCTCGCCAAGCGGCCCGAGGTGCTGCTGCTCGACGAGCCGCTCGCCGCGCTCGACCTCAAGCTGCGCCGCGGCATGCAGACGGAGCTGAAACGGATCCAGCAGACGACGGGGGTGACCTTCGTCTTCGTCACCCACGACCAGGAGGAGGCCATCTCGCTCGGCGACCGGCTCGCGGTGTTCCAGGAGGGCACCGTCGCGCAGATCGGCACGCCGCAGGAGGTCTACGAGCGGCCGGCCAACAGGTTCGTCGCCGACTTCATCGGCGAGACCAGCTTCCTGACCGCCGAACGCACCGGCGCCGGCTTCCGGCTCAAGGGCGGGGACGTGCTCCCCGCCGACCGGGTGAGCGGCGCGGGTGGGACGAGCGGCGCGGGCGGTGGAGGCGAGGTGACGATCGCCCTGCGCCCCGAACACCTGGTGATCGGAGGCGAGGACGCCCCGCTGCACGGCGTCGTACGCGAGTCTGTCTACGTCGGCAGCGACGTCCGCGTCGGCGCGGAACTCGCCGGCGGCGAGCAGGTGGTGGTGCGGCTGCCGGTGGGCGCCGCGTTCCCCGAACCCGGCGAACGGGTCGGCCTCGACGTGCTGCCGGGCCGCGGCTGGGCGGTGGCCCCGTGACACCGCTCGCTCCCGGCACCGTCAGGCGGCACCGGCCCGCCGGTCAGGGCGCCCGGTCCTCGGTGCTGCCGGGCACGCTCTTCCTGCTGGCCCTGGTCGGCGCCCCGCTGGTCGTCGTGGTCGCCTACTCGTTCATGTCGCGCGGCATGTTCGGCGTCGGCGTCGCCGGGCCGTTCTCCGTCGACTCCTACGTCCGGCTGCTGTTCGACACGCAGCTCGACGGCTCGAAGAGCTTCGACCCCCGCTACATCGGCGTGTTCTGGCAGTCGATCTGGCTCGCCGCGCTCACGACCGTCTGCTGCGCCGTCCTCGCCTTCCCGATGGCGGTGTGGATGGCCACCAGGTCGCCGCGCACCCGGGCGCTGCTCGTCTTCGCCGTGACGATCCCGTTCTGGACCAACACGCTCGTGCGGACGTACGCCTGGGTGCTGATCCTCAACGACAACGGGCCGGTCAGCGACCTGCTCGGCACGCCGATCGGGCTGCTCTACACGCCGTTCGCGACCGCCGTCGGGCTGGTCTACGTGTCGCTGCCGTTCATGATCCTGCCGGTCTACTCCAGCGCGGAGAAGTTCGACTTCCGCCTGGCCGAGGCGGCCTACGACCTCGGCGCCCGGCGGCTGACCGTCCTGCGGCGCGTCGTCTACCCGGCCGTGCGGCCCGGGCTCGTCGCGGGGGTGGTGCTGGTCTTCATCCCGTCGCTCGGCGCGTTCCTCCAGCCGCAGTTGCTCGGCGGCGGCAAGTCGCTGATGATCGGCAACCTCATCGAGCAGCAGTTCGGCGCCTCCCGCAACTGGCCGCTCGGCTCGGCCGTGGCGGTCGCCCTGCTGGTCCTCACCCTGCTGACCCTCATGGGGTTCGCGCTGGCGGGTCGCCGCGGCGACCAGAAGGTGAGTCTGATGTGAACCGCACCCGGCGCGTCGACCTGCGGCGCTTCCCCGCCTTCGCCACCGTCTCGATCCTGCTGCTCGCCTTCCTCTACCTCCCCCTGCTCGTCGTCGTGGCGTACGCGTTCAACACCGGCAGGATCGCCACGATCTGGGAGGGCTTCAGCCTCCACTGGTTCGGCGACGTGGTGGCCAACGCCGACATCAGGAACGCCACGCTGACCTCGCTCCAGGTCGCGGCCGTCGCCACGGTGTGCTCGGTCGTGCTGGCCATCGGCATCGCCCTCGGCCTGGCCGCGCTGCGCCGTACGGCGCGGGGGGCGGTGATGCTGGTCGCCGGCGCGCCGCTGGTGCTACCGGAGATCGTGCTCGCGGTCGCGACGCTGGCGATGTTCGCCTTCCTCGACGTGCCGCTGGGCATGACGACCGTGACCCTCGCCCACATCGCGTTCTGCGTGCCGTTCGCGCTGCTGCCGATCCGGGCCCGGCTGGCCGACATGGACCAGCGGGTGTTCGAGGCGGCCGCCGACCTCGGGGCCTCGCCCTGGCGGGTGTTCCGCCGGGTCACCCTCCCGCTGCTGGCCCCCGGCATCGTCGCCGGGGCGCTGATGGCCTTCATCGTCTCCCTCGACGACTTCCTGATCACCTTCTTCGTCGCCGGACCGGGCACCACCACGCTCCCGATCTACATCTACGGCATGCTCCGCGTCGGCATCACCCCGGCCGTCAACGCGCTGTCCACCCTGATCCTCCTCGTCTCCCTGCTCGTTCTCGCGGCCTCGTATCTCATCGGCCGCAAGAGAGGCTGACCGCCCATGGTTTCCAAGCACCGGCTCCTCCCCCTCACCGCCCTTCTCGGGGCGGGTGTGCTCGCGCTCGCCGCCTGCGGCGGCGGCTCGACCGGCGCCTCCGGCTCCGGCTCCGGCTCGGGCTCCGGCTCCTCGGCCGGGGGCTCGGCGGCGTTCCCCGCCAAGGGGAGCGGCGAGCTGAACCTCTACAACTGGACCGACTACATCTCCCCCGACCTGCTCAAGCGCTTCGAGTCCGAGACCGGGATCAAGGTGCACCTGGACACCTTCGAGTCCAACGAGGGGCTGCTGGCCAAGCTGCAGGCCGGCGGCACCGGATACGACGTGATCGTGCCGAGCGACTACATGGTGCAGCAGATGGTCCAGCTCGGCCTGCTGCAGGAGATCGACACCGACACCTTCCCCAACGGCAAGAACATCCAGCCCGAGTTCAACGACGTGTACTTCGACCAGGGGCGCAAATTCACCGCTCCCTACATGCACGGCACCACCGGCATCGCGATCGACGAGGGCAAGGTCGGCGGAAAGGTCACGAGCTGGGCGGAGTTCTTCAACCCGCCCGCGGGCGCGAACGGGAACATCTCGATCCTCAACGACTCCAACGAGGTGATCGCAGCCGCGCTGCGCGCCGTCGGCTCGAAGCCGTGCAGCGAGCAGACCGCCGACTACCAGAAGGTGCAGACCCTGCTGGCCGGGCTCAAGCCCAAGCTGAAGGTCATCAGCTCCGACGGCCAGATCGACCGGATGACCTCGGGCGAGACCACGCTGTCCATGATGTGGAACGGCGCCTTCCACCGGGCCTCGATGAAGAACAAGGGCGTCACCTACGTCTACCCGTCCGAGGGCCTGCCGCTCTGGCAGGACAACTTCGCCGTCCCCACGGGGGCGCGCAACGTCGACAACGCCAAGATCTTCATCAACTGGATGCTCGACCCGAAGAACGCCGCGGAGGCGACCAACTTCGTCGGCTACGCCAACGCCGTCACCGGCTCGGACGCGTACATGGACAAGGATCTCGCGAAGGATCCCGCGATCAATCCGCCCGCCGACAAGGCCGCGCTCGCCCAGCCCGTGCCGCCCTGCTCCCAGACGGCCCTGGACCTTTACGACAAGGTCTGGACGGACTTCAAGAGCTGAAAGGACGACAGACGATGCACGCGGACCTTCTGTTCGTGAACGGCCACGTCTTCACCGCCGATCCCGCCGCGCCGAGGGCGCGGGCGGTGGCCGTGCGGGACGGCCGTGTCGTCGCCGTCGGCGACGACCACGACGTACGCGACCTGCGCGGGCCCGGGACCGAGGTGGTGGACCTGGCGGGCCGGCTGCTCGCGCCCGGCTTCCAGGACGCGCACGCGCACCCGGTGATGGGCGGCCTGGAACGGCTGCGCTGCGACCTGTCCGGGATCGACGACCGCCGGGGCTACCTGGACGCCGTCGCCGCCTACGCCGCCGCCCGCCCGGACGACGAGTGGATCACCGGCGGCGGCTGGTCGATGGACGCCTTCCCCGGCGGGACCCCGGTGAAGGAGGACCTCGACGCGATCGTGCCCGGCCGCCCGGTGTTCCTGCCGAACCGCGACCACCACAGCGCGTGGGTGAACTCGGCGGCGCTGCGCGCGGCCGGGATCACCCGCGACACCCCCGACCCGGCCAGCGGGCGCATCGAGCGCGACGCGGCCGGCGAGCCGACCGGCACCCTGCACGAGGGCGCGATGGCGCTGGTCGAGCCTTACCTTCCGGAGACCGGGCACGACGACTACGTCGAGGCCCTGCTGGTCGCCCAGGCGCACCTGCACTCGCTGGGCATCACGGCGTGGCAGGACGCGATCCTCGGCGAGTACGCCGGGCACCGCGACGCCACCTCCGTCTACCTCGACGTGGCCAGGTCCGGGCGGCTCACGGCCCGGGTCCGGGGCGCGCTGTGGTGGGACCGTGACCGCGGCGCCGAGCAGATCCCCGACCTGATCGGCCGCCGGACCGCCGAGGGCGGGTTCGCCGCCGCGAGCGTCAAGATCATGCTGGACGGCGTGGCGGAGAACTTCACGGCCGCCATGCACGAGCCGTACCTCGACGGGTGCGGCTGCGTCACGGGCAACCGCGGGCTCGGCTTCGTGGACTACGCCGAGCTCCCCCGATACGTGACGATGCTGGACGCCGAGGGCTTCCAGGTCCACTTCCACGCCATCGGCGACCGGGCGGTCACCGCCGCGCTCGACGCGGTCGCCGCCGCGCGCACCGGCAACGGCCCCTCGGGCAACCGCCATCACGTCGCCCACATCCAGGTCGTCCGGCCGCAGGACGTCCCCCGATTCGCCGAAGAGGGCGTCACCGCCAACATGCAGCCGTTCTGGGCCTGCCACGAGCCGCAGATGGACGAGCTGACCATTCCCTACCTGGGCGAGGAACGGGCGGCGTGGCAGTACCCGTTCGGGGCCCTGCACCGGGCCGGCGCACCGCTCGCCATGGGCAGCGACTGGCCGGTGAGCAGCCCAGACCCGATCTGGGGCATCCACGTCGCGGTCAACCGGGCCAGGGAGAGCGGCACCGCGGCCTTCCTCCCGGGTCAGGCGCTCGACCTGGCGACCGCGCTGACCGCCTACACCGCGGGCTCGGCCCGGGTGAACCACCTCGACGAGACCGGGACCATCGCCCCGGGCATGCTCGCCGATCTGGTCGTCCTGGACCGCGACCCGTTCGCGGCGCCCGTCGAGGAGATCGCGGCGGCCCGCGCGGCGCTCACGTACGTCGCGGGACGACAGGTGTACGCCGCCTGACCCGGACCGCGGGCTACCACTCGCCGCCCGGCGCGCCGACCCCCCGCCGCCTGCCGCCGTGCTCGTGGTGCCGGTAGTTCGCGGCGAACGCCAGCGCGCCGAGGCCGAACACGAAGATGATCGCCCCGGTGACCACGTTGTCCCAGATGGTCGCGGCGGTCGCCGGCTGGCCGCTGATCACCCACGGCGCGATGATCGTCCAGACGCCGAGCACCGGCGTCACCCAGCTCAGGCCGTACGTGCGGCCGAAGGCGGACGCGCAGCTCGTCGCGAGCGCCACGACCGTCAGCCCGACGATCAGATTGTTGATCGTCAGACCGCCGAAACCGGTGAAGCCCACGATCCACGACGAGATGGCGAGGTAGAGCCCGGCGAGGAACGTCACTCCGTCCATGACCTGGGCGGGAGCGGTCGATCCCGCGCGGTCGTACGTCTGGCGCAGCTCCGTCGCGTCCGGGCGGCGTGCCAGACCTGGTCGCACCATGTCGCGTCACCTCTTCTCCCAGGCGGGCCGGGCCGAAGACCCGGGCCCCTCGGTTGCATCATCTAACGCTGCAGGTGGCGGAGGGGAGGTCGCGAGATGCGCGGGAAACAGATGGACGACATCTGTCAGCCAGATGTTCCCGGCGCGGCCAGGGCCTGGGCCGCGTTCACGATGGAGACGTGGCTGTATGCCTGGGGGAAGTTGCCGGACTGACGTCCCTTGCGGACGTCGTACTCCTCCGACAGCAGGCCGACGTCGTTGCGCAGGGACAGGAGGCGCTCAAACAGCCGCCGCGACCGGTCGCGGCGGCCGAGCAGGGCGAGCGCGTGGGCGAGCCAGAAGGAGCAGGCGATGAAGACGCCCTCCCCGCCCGGCAGTTCGTCCACGTCGTCGGCCTCGGGCCGGTAGCGCAGGACGAGGCCGTCCTCCGTCAGTTCGCGGCACACGGCGTCGACGGTGCCCGCCACGCGAGGGTCGTCCAGGGGCAGGAAACCGAGCCGGGGAATGAGCAGCAGCGCGGCGTCGAGGCCCTTCGACCCGTAGAACTGGGTGAAGGTGTTGCGGTCGGCGTCGTAGCCGCGCGCGCACACGTCCCGGTGGATCTCCTCGCGCAGGGCGCGCCAGCGGCGGGCGGGGCCGTCCTGGCCCTGCTTCTCGACCGAGCGGACCATGCGGTCCGCCGCCACCCAGGCGAAGATCTTGGAGTGGACGAAGTCGCGGCGCGGGCCGCGCACCTCCCACAGCCCGTTGTCGGGCTCCCGCCACGCCCCCTCCAGATACTCCATGAGCGCGCGCTGCAGATCCCACGCCTCCTCGTCCGGCCTCAGGCCCGCCTCCTTCGCCTGGTAGAGGCAGTCGATCACCTCGCCGTACACGTCGAGCTGGAACTGCCGCGAGGCGGCGTTGCCGATCCGCACCGGCCGCGACCCCTCGTATCCCCGCAGCCAGTCGACCGTCCACTCGGGCATGTGCCTGCTGCCGTCGACCGTGTACATGATCTGCAGGTCGGCGGGATCCCCGGCGACGGCCCGCAGCAGCCAGTCGCGCCAGGCCGTCGCCTCGTCCGCGTACCCCGCGCCCATCAGCGCCTGGAGAGTGAACGACGCGTCCCGCAGCCAGCTGTAGCGGTAGTCCCAGTTGCGCGAGCCGCCGATCTGCTCGGGCAGCGAGGTCGTGGGCGCCGCGACGATGCCGCCGGTGGGGGCGTACGTGAGGGCCTTGAGCGCGAGGAGGCTGCTGCGCACGGCCTCGCCGTACCTTCCCTGGTAGCGGCACCGGCCGAGCCACTGTTTCCACAGCCGGTCGGTGGCGGCCAACTCTTCGGCCGCCTCCAGCCGCCGCGGCCGGCCCTGCCACGACTGCTGCCAGGTGAGCACGAACGGCACCCGGTCTCCCGCCGCGACGGCGAAGGACGCGGTCGTCCCGCGGAGGCGGGAGTCGTGGGCGAGCTCGACGGGCGACTGGAGCCAGGCGGCGTTGGGACCGGCGACGACGGCCACCTCTCCCTCACGGTGCCGCACCCAGGGGATCACGGCGCCGTATTCGAAGCGCAGCAGCAGTTCTGTGCGCATCTCCACCCGGCCCCGCACGCCCTCCACGATCCGCACGAGGTCGGGCGCCTCTCCGCGCGGCGGCATGAAGTCGAGGACCCGCACGCACCCGCCGGGCGTGTCCCAGGTCGTCTCGAGGACCAGCGTGCCGTCGCGGTAGCGGCGCCCGGTGCACGGCCCCCCGCCCGCCGGGGCCAGCAGCCAGCGCCCCGCCGCGCGGTCGCCCAGGAGCGCCGCGAAGCAGGCTCCGGAGTCGAACCGCGGCAGGCACAGCCAATCCACCGAGCCGTCGCGGCCGACCAGGGCGGCGGTGTGCATGTCGCCGATGAGCGCGTAGTCCTCGATGCGCATCGTCCTCCCCCGTGATCCCCGGGGACTTACCCGGTCATCAGGGGACAAACCCGGCGACTAAACGCGGCCGAGAACGTACCGCTCCACGAACTCGTTGGCGAAGACGCCGCGCGGGTCGTGGTGCCGCGCCAGCGCCGCGAAGTCGTCCAGGCGCTCGTAGCGGGAGCGCAGGACGTCCGCGGGAAGGGTGAAGAGCTTCCCCCAGTGGGGCCGCGCGCCGAACGGCGCCAGGCACTCCTCGATCGCGGTGAGCACGGGCGTCACGGCGGCGGTGTCCTTGATCCAGGTGAAGTGGAACGCCACGGTGTCACGGCCCTGGCTCGGGCTCAGCCACAGGTCGTCCGCGGCGATCGTGCGGATCTCGGAGATCTGCAGGACCGGGGCGATGCGGTCGCGGATCCCGTCGAGGGCGTGGAACGCCGCGGCGGCGTGACGCCGGGGCACCATGTACTCCGCCTGGAGCTCCTCGCCGCTGCTGGGGGTGAAGTCGGGCCGGAAGTGCGGCAGGCGCTCGAACCAGGGGCCGGGGACGCCCATCTGGGCCGTGCAGTGCACCGCGGACATGCCCGGCACGGGATGCCTCGGGCCGTCCGCCTGCGCCGCCCCGAAGAAGCCGCCGCCCGCCTCGGCGCCGTAGAGCCCTCCGGCGGCCGTGGCGCCCTCCAGGCCGCCCGCGGCCGCGTCCCCCGCGAGCCCGCTCACGGCCGCCGCCTCGGCGGGGTCCGCGGAGGCCGCGCCGAGCCGCTCCTTCACCCAGACCTGGTTGATCCTGGAGGTCCGCCAGTCGGTGAACAGGCTGACGCTGTACGCGGCGGACATGACGGCGTCGAACTGGTCGTCCAGCACCTCGGCCGGCAGGCCCTCGTACACGCGCTGACGGACGTCGAACGACGGCACGACGTCGAGCGTCATGGCGACGACGGCGCCGAGGGCTCCCAGCGCGACGACGGCGCCGGCGAACCGGTCGCCGTCCGCGTCGCGGCTCAGCGTGACGAGGTCGCCGTCCGCGCTCACCATCTCGATCGCGCGTACGGACGTGGCGAGACCTCCGTTGGCGTCGCCCGAGCCGTGGGTGCCGGTCGCGCAGGAGCCCGCGACCGAGATGTGCGGCAGGGAGGCGAGGTTGGGCAGGGCGTAGCCCTTGTCGTGCAGGCGGCGGCCCAGCTCGCCGTACCGGACGCTCGCGGCGACCCGCACCGTGGACGACCCGCCGTCGATCTCGATCTCCGGCGGCAGCGCGTCGAGCGAGATCAGCGCGCCCGGGGAGTCGGCGACGTGGTTGAAGGAGTGGCCGCTGCCCAGCACGCGGGCCTTCTCGCTCCGCGCCACCAGGGCGCGCACCTCCTCCACGGAGGAGGGCCGCTCGACCGCCGCGGCCCGGAAGGTGATGTTGCCCGCCCAGTTTGTCACCAAATGAGTCACAGAGGCTTTCTACCGGAACAGGGCGCTCACGTGCCGGTCAGATCGTCACCTGCGTGCGGCTCACCTTCCCGGTGGCGTTGCGGGGCAGCGGCTCGGTCCTGATGGTCCAGCGCGACGGCACCTTGTATCGGGCGAGACCGGCGGCCGCGTGCTCCCGCAGCTCGCGCTCGGTCACCTCCGCGCCCGGCTTCACCACGACCACGGCGGCGACCTCCTGGCCGAGGTCGTGGTGCGGCACCCCCAGCACGACGCACTCGCGCACGGCCGGATGCGCGCCGATCCGGTCCTCGACCTCGGCCGGGTAGACGTTCTCCCCGCCCCGCAGGATCAGGTCGGACCGGCGGCTCGACATCCGCAGTCTGCCGTCCACGATCCGGCCGAGGTCGCCCGTGCGGAACCACCCGTGGGGGGCACTCGCCGCCCGCGTCGCCTCCGGGTCGCGCCAGTAGCCCAGCATCATCTGCGCGCCGCGCAGGCAGATCTCCCCCTCGACGCCGTCGGGCACCCGCTCGCCGCCGGGCCCGCGCACCTCCACCCGCATCGTGGGCACCGGCCCGCCCACCGTGCCGGGGTCGGCCAGCAATTCGGCGGGGGACGCGAGCGTCGCCGCGGTGGACGACTCGGTGAGGCCGTAGGTCGTGCCCAGCGCGGCGCCGGCCTGCGGCAGCACCTCCCGCAGCCGCCGTCTGAGCGCCGGGGACGAGGGCGCGCTGTTCACCGAGACCGTGCGCAGCGAGGACAGGTCGTACGGCGAGAGGTCGTGCTCGACCAGACGGGAGAGCATCGTCGGCACGGCGCCCCAGTTCGTCACCCGCTCCTTCTCGATGAGCCGCAGCACACGGGCGATGTCGAAGCGGCCCAGGTGTAGCACCGCGGTGTCGCCGGCGGCCAGGCGGACGACGGCGAGGTTGTGCAGGGCCGCGATGTGGAAGAGCGGGGTCACCAGCAGGAAGCGCCGGTCCGTCTGAGGCCGCCCCGTCTCCGCGGCGACCGCGTCGTTCAGCAGGTGGAACCAGACGGCGGCGATCACGTTGCGGTGGGAGTGGGTGGCGCCCTTCGGCCGTCCCGTGGTCCCGCTGGTGAAGAGGATGACCGCCGGATCGTCCTCGTCGACGGCCTCTTCGGGCTGCGCCGCGCCCCGGTGCCGCCGGACGAGCACCGGCAGGTCGTCCTCGATCGACAGCACCGGGATGCCGGGCTCGCCGGCGAGCGCCCGGCGCGGTCCGTCGGCGACGAGGACGGCGGGCTCGGTGAGCCCGAGGCCGTGGGCCACCTCCGGGGCGGCCCACATGGAGTTCATCCCGACGGCGACGGCGCCGAGTGAGACCGCCGCCCAGAAGGCGATGATCCACTCCGGCCGGTTCGCGGCGCAGACGGCGACGCGGTCGCCCTTGCGCACGCCGTACTCGTCGCGCAGGGCCGCGGCCAGCGCGCACACCGCCTCGTGGTGCTCGGCGAAGGTCAGCCGGCCCTCCCCGGTCACCAGATACTCGCGGTCGCCGAAGCGGAGCGACGCGCGGAGGATCTCGCCGAGCGAGCGCTGCCGGTGCGCGAAGACCTCCGTCGGCTCGCCGAGCACGTCCTCGACGCGCACCTCGAAGGGAGCGCCCGGGGCGGTGAGCCGGGCCAGCGCCTCCTCGCGGGTGGTCATGCCACTGTTCCTGCCACGGCCCGCACGCTAACCGGACCTGCGGCACGCGCGGCGCCCCGCTCCCGCTGACCGGAAACCCGGCCGTAGGACGCCTGCGGTCAGGCGCCGCGGCCCGGGAGGCTGGCGAGATACCAGTCGACGAGCTTGAGCCGCTCGTCGGCCAGTCTGGCCTCCACCTCGGCCTGGGTCTTCGGCGCGCCCAGCAGCACGTCGTCGCCCGGCCGCCAGTTGGCCGGGCAGGAGACGCCGTCGCGGTCGGCCGTCTGCAGCGCGTCCACGAGCCTGAGGATCTCGGGGACCATCCGCCCCGCGTTCATCGGGTAGTAGAGGATCGCGCGGACGGCCGACTCCGGGTCGATCACGAACACCGCGCGGACCGCCGCCGTCGCCGACGCGTTCGGGTGGAGCATGCCGTACGCACGGGACACCCGCGTGTCGAGGTCGGCGATGATCGGGAAGGGGATCTTCACGCCGAGCCTGTCCTCGATCGCCCGCGTCCAGGCCAGGTGGCTGTGCACGGAGTCGACCGAGTTGCCGAGCAGGGCGACGTTCCGGGCGGCGAACTCCTCCGCCAGCTCGGCGAACGCGACGAACTCGGTGGTGCACACCGGGGTGAAGTCGGCCGGGTGGCTGAACAGCACCAGCCACCGCCCGGCGTAGTCGGCGAGCCGGACCGGCCCGTGGGTGCTCTCGGCCTCGAAGTCCGGTGCCCTGTCGCCGATGAGCGGCAGCCGGGTGGCGGGCTCCACCACGGAGGTCGCCGCGGGGTTCACGGCAGAGTTCACGGCAGAGTTCACGGCAGAGGTCATGGTCGCTTCCTTTCCGCGTCACGCCGCCCGGAGTGGGGCCGGCCCGCGAGTGCCGTCGCGGATGCCGAGGCGCCACCGCTCACCGCGTCGTCCAGCGCGTCGTCCACCGGGCCCGTACCCGCGAAGGCCGGTGGCGACCACGACCGTTTCGCCCCGATTCGGTAATGCCGCTCCGCTCACCGCGCGGGGAATGAACGAGGGACGGGAAGGGGGACGCCATGCCGACGACCGGGGTCAGCCATCCGCTGTTCGCCCGCTTCTACACGTGGTTCAGCCAGGTCCTCGACCGGCACGGGATGACCGGGCAGCGCGAGGCGCTGGTGGCGGGGCTGTCGGGCCGGGTGATCGAGGTCGGCGCAGGCAACGGGCTGAACTTCGCCCACTATCCGCCGTCCGTCACCGGTGTGCTGGCCGTCGAGCCCGAACCGCGGCTGCGGGCGGTCGCCCGCCACGCGGCCCGTGGGACGCGGGCGCGGATCGAGGTCGTCGGCGGCCTGGCCGACCGGCTCCCGGCCGCCGACGGCGAGTTCGACGCGGCGGTGGTGTCGTTCGTGCTGTGCTCGCTGCCCGATCCCGCCGCCGGGCTGCGGGAGATACGCCGTGTGCTGGCCCCAGGCGGACGGCTGCGCTTCCTCGAACACGTCCGCGCCGGCCTCCCGGGCTGGTCCAGGGCGCAGGACCTGCTGGACGCGACCGTGTGGCCCTGCCTGACCGGCGGCTGCCACACGGGCCGCGACAGCGTGGCGGCCGTCGAGGCGGCCGGCTTCACCGTCGAGTCGCTGGAGCGCTTCGTCTTCCCCGACCGCGTCCGCAGCCCCATCTCCTTCTGCGTACGCGGCGAGGCCCGGCCCTGAGATCCGGATTCAGCGGCTGTCCGGGCGGCTCGCCAGGGCGTCGTACCGGCGGAAGGCGGACACGCCGAAACCGGTCACCAGGACCAGCAGGGCGCATACCAGGCCGCCGCCCGCCCAGGAGGGCACGAGCCCGAAGGCGTCCGCGGTGGCGCCCGCCCGCAGGTCGCCCAGGCGGGGCCCGCCCGCGACGACGACCATGAACACCCCCTGCAGGCGTCCGCGCATCTCGTCGGGCGCGTAGGTCTGCAGGATCGTCTGCCGCCACACGGCGGAGGCGAGGTCGGTCGCGCCGCCGATCGCCAGCAGCGCCACGACCAGCCACAACGGCTGCGCCAGCGCCGCGGCGGCCACCGTGACGCCCCACAGGGCGATCACGAGCGTGAGCGCCACCCCCTGGCGGCGTACGCGGCCGACCCAGCCGGAGAAGACGCCGGCCACGACCGCGCCGATGGCGATGCTCGCCGACAGCCAGCCGAACGCCACGGCCGACCCGCCGAAGCGCTCGGCCGCCAGCTCCGGGAACAGCGCCCTCGGCATCGCGAACGCCATCGCGATGATGTCCACCACGAACGACATGAGCACGACGGGCCTGCTCACCACGTACGTGAGCCCGTCGACCACCGAGCGCAGGCCCGGCCGGGAGATCTCGCCGACGGGCGCCAGCGCCGGCAGTCGTACGGCCGCGTAGAAGCCGGCGCCGAACAGGACGGCGTCGATGAGGTACGCGGTGGCGTACCCGCCCTTGGCGAGCACCACCCCGGCCAGCAGCGGCCCGATCACCGTGCCGATGCTGCTGACGAGGAAGTTGAGGGTGTTGGCCGCGGGGACCCGCTCGGTGGGCACGATGCGGGGGATGATCGCGCCGCGCGTCGCCGAGGTGACGGCGAAGCCGATCGACTGCAGGGCGATGACGGCGAGGATGAGATAGACGCTGCCGAGCCCCGACCAGGCGTGCAGCAGCAGGGCGACGGTGGACAGCCAGGCCACCACCGAGCCGGCCAGCAGGAGCCGGCGGCGGTCCATCGCGTCGGCGACCGCGCCGCCCCACAGGCCGAAGACGACCAGCGGGACGAGGCTCACCGGCCCGAGCAGGCCCACCCACAGGGACGACCCCGTGATGCTGTACACCTGCCCGCTCACGGCCACCGACGTGAGCTGGAAGCCGATGAACGAGACGCCCTGCCCCACCAGCAGCCGCCGGTACGCGGGAATGCTCAGGGGCCGGGTGTCGAGGGCGACACGCTTCAGAACTGCCTGTACCCCCGCCACCCTCTACCTCGCTGATCTGGGCATATATAACATTTGGGGTACTTTACCCTGATCGCGTGCGGCGGCCGTGACCGGAGCCCCGGAAAGGATCAGCTGCTTGCCGGGGCCCGGCCGCGGTGCGCGCGTCGCGTCAGTTGAAGCCGAAGCCGGGGGGCAGCGGTTCCTGGCGGAACAGGTGGGCGGGTACGGCGTCGGCGAGGGCCTGGTAGCCGGCCGGGTTCAGGTGCAGGTGGTCGCCCACGTCGTAGGCCGCGAGGAGTTGGCGGGGGTTGGCCGGGTCGCGGGCGGCGCGGTCGAAGTCGATCACGGCGTCGAAGCGGCGGCTGGTGCGGATCCACTGGTTGACCGCCTGCCGGGCCGCCTCCCGGTAGCCCTGCGGGTCGTCGTAGGAGGCGTTGCCGCCGAACGGCGTCAGCGTGGCGCCGTAGACGCGGATGCCGCGTGCGTGCGCCCAGGGTGATGATCTGGTCGTAGGCGTCGACGAGGTCGTCGGTCACCTGCTTTTGGGCGGCCTGGCTCGCCTCGGCGGTGCCGATGTCGTTGACGCCTTCGAACAGGATCTGCCAGGTCACGCCGCTGTGGGCGAGCACGTCGCGGTCCAGCCGGGCCAGAACGTTGGGGCCCAGGCCGTCGTTGAGCACCCGGTTGCCGCCGGCCGCCTGGTTGACCACCGCCACGCCGGAGGTGGCGTGCTGGGCCTGCAGGCGGTCGAGCAACCGGTCGGGCCAGCGGTTGTTGCCGTTGGTGGTCGAGCCCCGGCCGTCGGTGAGCGAGTCGCCCACCACCGCGACCGCGGCGACCGAGGGTTTGGCCCACACCTCAAGGCCGCTGAGGAAGTACCAGTGGTCGACGGAGGTCGCGCCGGACAGGTCCGCGGCGTCGGCGTGGTCGCCGGACAGCAGGTAGGAGGTGGTCCGCGAGCCCGGGTGCGAGGTGATGCCGATTGGCCGGACGCGATCGACGCGGCGGCGGGGTCGTCCGTCGCACGCATGGCACCGAGCGCCGGCGAGGCGGAGACCAGCGCCGTGCTCATCGCCGTGGCGGCCGCGACCGCGACGGCCGCCATGGCGACGGCCCTCCCACGCCGTGGTGACCCGCCGCCGTCCCTCCCCCGGCCGCCGCTCCGGTCAAGGACGGCCGGCCGTCCCCTGCTCCCGGTGCGGCGCCGGACGGCGTACCCGGCCCGGACAAGCGCGACATGATTCATACGCTCACAGGTCTCCCCTTCGGGACCGCCCTGATGGGCATGAACCGCAGCAGAAATATTTCGGAGAACCACCGAATATTTCTGCCGGAACGCCCGCCCGGGAGGGAGACCGGTCAACGGGCTCCTACTGGCGGGGTGTTCACGCGGATCCCGCCGATCACGCGACCACCGCAAGTCCCGCATGTCACGCCCAGGACACCCGGTTGTCTCGCGAGTCGTGACGGCACGGGGCTTCGCGGGACACCGCGGGTGAAACTTTCAGCGGGAACGACACACACCCGCGGCGCACTCGAGGCGCATCCCGCCCCGCCCTCGCCGGACGGCGGACGCGGCCGCCGCACCGGCCCTGGGCGACGCGGTGCCGCGAAGAGGGCCTGCGCCGAAATTTCTATCGGCGTTCCGAAACTTCAGGCCACGAGGACGTCAGGCCACGAGCGGGGCGGTGCTGCCGCGCACGACGAGGCTGGTGGTGAGTTCGAGGCGGTTCTGCGGCGGGCTCTCCCCGCGGGCGAGGGCGACCACCATGGTCGTGGCGGCGGCGGCCATCTCGGTCAGCGGCTGGCGGACCGTGGTCAGCGCGGGGATGAGCCACTGCGCCATCGGCAGGTCGTCGAAGCCGACCACGCTCAGCTCGTCGGGGATGCGCAGCCCCATCTCGTGGGCGGCCTGGTACACGCCCATGGCCTGCGCGTCGTTGAAGGCGAACACGGCGGTCGGGGGCCGGGGCAGCGCGAGCAGGGAGCGGGCGTGCGCCAGGCCGTCCTTCGCGCCGAAGTCGCCCTGCCGGACGAGCGCCGGGTCCGTCGGCACGCCCGCGGTGTCCATCGCGGCGCGGAACCCGTCGAGTCGCGCGCGGCTGGACAGGGCGTGGGCGGGACCGGTGATGAGGGCGATGCGCCGGTGCCCCAGCTCCAGCAGGTGGCGCGCGGCCGACAGACCGCCGCTCCAGTTGCCCGCGCCCACCGAGGGCAGCTCGTGCCCGGGATCGCCGGTGGGATCGACCAGCACCACGGGAATGTCCCGGGTCCTGAGCTGCTCGTGCTGCGCGTGGGTGAGGCCGGAGAAGACCACGATCACGCCGTGGGGACGGCGGCCGATCACCCCCTCGACCCAGCCCCTGGCGGGAGGGTGGCGGCCCTGCAGCTCGGAGACGACCACCGCCAGGTCGTGCTCGCGCGCCACCTGCTCGACCCCCTTGATGACCTCCATCGCGTACCCGCCCTCCAGCTCGTGGAAGAGCAGTTCGATGAGAGGGGCCGCGGTGGGGCGCTTCTTCTGCCGGCGGTACCCGTGCTCGCGGATCAGGTCCTCGACCAGGGCGCGGGTCTCCGGAGCCACCTCGGACCTGCCGTTGACGACCTTGGAGACGGTCGCGGGGGACACCCCCGCCAGCTCGGCGATCTGGGCGATGGTCAGCGGCCGGGATGGCGTGCGCTCCGGGGGTGTCGGCTCCCTGGTCGTCGTCATGGCCGCAGTTTAGCGCCCAACTTTCGGACACTCACCCGAATGTTTCGGATATCTCACCGCCGCTTCCTTGACTAGCTCCAGCGCAGCGACCTAGAGTCCACATAAACTATCGGTCCTGATTTGGAAACTTTCGGACCACAGTCCAAAGGACAGTTCGGATGAGCAGGGGGCGCTCGATGCGGTTGCTCGCGTACCGCCGTCTACCGCCGCCGCAGCGCGGGTACGGCCGGGCCGATCGCCACCTGAACCCCGTACGGCGTCTTCCGGGGCCGAGCCCCACGCGATGGATCGACAAGCAAGGGATGTCATGACATTCGTAGACGCGCCGGGGCTCGCGCCCTGGCGGGACGGCGACCGGCCTCTCGACGAGCGCGTGGAGGCGCTGCTGGCCGAGATGACGCTGGAGGAGAAGGCCGCCCAGCTCGGATCGGTCTGGGTCGACATCTCGCCCGCCGGCTCGGAGGCGGCGGGCGGCAACGTGGCGCCGTTGCAGGACCTGTTCATGAAGGATGGCGCGGACCTCGCCGACCGGATGCGCGACGGGGTCGGCCACCTCACCCGGGTGTACGGCACGGCACCGGTGAGCCCGGCGGAGGGGGCGGCCGGGCTGCGGAAGCTGCAGGAGCAGGTGATCGCGGCCAACCGGTTAGGCATCCCCGCCATCGCGCACGAGGAGTGCCTGACGGGGTTCGCCACCTACGGCGCGACCGCCTACCCCACCCCGCTGGCCTGGGCCGCGACCTTCGACCCCGCCCTGGTGGAGCACATGGCCCGCGCCATCGGCGACGACCTGCGGGCGGTCGGCGTCCACCAGGGCCTGTCGCCGGTCCTCGACGTGGTGCGCGACTACCGCTGGGGCCGGGTCGAGGAGACGCTCGGCGAGGATCCCTACCTCGTCGGCCAGATCGGCGCGGCCTACGTACGCGGCCTGGAGAACGCCGGGGTCATCGCGACGCTCAAGCACTTCGCCGGATACGCCGCCTCCCGCGCGGGCCGCAACCACGCCCCGGTCAGCATCGGCCCCCGCGAGATGGCCGACGTCATCCTCCCGCCGTTCGAGACGGCCATCCGCGAGGGCGGCGCCCGCTCGGTCATGAACTCCTACACCGACATCGACGGCGTTCCTGTCGCGGCCAACGCCGGCCTGCTGCGCGGGGCGCTGCGCGACCAGTGGGGATTCGACGGCACGGTCGTGGCCGACTACTGGGCGGTGCCGTTCCTGGCCATGATGCACCACGTCGCCGCCGACGAGGCGCACGCCGGCGCGGTCGCGCTGCGCGCGGGCATCGACGTGGAACTGCCCGAGACGGTCGGCTACGGCACCCGCCTGGCCGAGCAGGTGCGAGCCGGCCACGTGGAGGAGGCCCTGGTCGACGAGGCGGTCCGCCGGGTGCTCCGGCAGAAGATCGAACTCGGCCTGCTCGACGGCGGCCCCCTCGTGCCCGAGGGCGCCGGCGAGGTCGACCTGGACAGCCCCCGCAACCGTGACCTGGCCCGCACCGTGGCCGAACGCTCGGTGGTGCTGCTGAGCAACCCCGCCGGCGTGCTGCCGCTGGCCTCCGGGACGACCGCCCGCATCGCCGTCATCGGCCCGTGCGCCGACGACCCGCGAACCCTGCTCGGCTGCTACGCCTTCCCCAACCACGTGCTCGACCGCTTCCCCGACCACGGCATGGGCCTGCCCGTCGCCCCCGTCCTCGACTGCCTGCGGGCCGAGTTCCCCGCCGCCGACCTGCGGTACGCCCGGGGCGCCGACGTTTCCGGCGACGACACCTCGGGCATCGCCGAGGCCGCCGACCTGGCCGAGCGGTCCGACCTCGTGCTGCTGTTCGTCGGCGACCGGGCCGGGCTGTTCGGCAACGGCACCTCCGGCGAGGGCTGCGACGCCGCCCACCTCGCCCTGCCCGGAGTCCAGGGAGACCTGGTCGAGGCGGTCCTGGCCACCGGCACACCGGCCGTCCTGGTCGTCGTGTCCGGCCGCCCGTACGCGATCGGCGGCCACGCCGGCCGGGCCGCCGCCGCGCTCCAGGCGTTCCTGCCCGGCGTGGAGGGAGGCACGGCGATCGCGGGGGTCCTCAGCGGCCGGGTCGAGCCCTCCGGCCGCCTGCCCGTCCAGATCCCCGGCTCCCCCTTCGTCACCCCCTCCACCTACCTGCAACCGCCCCTGGGGCTGCGGAGCGACGGCATCTCCGTGTCCGACCCCACCCCGGCGTTCCCCCTCGGCCACGGCCTGTCGTACACGACCGTCACCTACGACGCGATGACGACCTCGGCTGAGCGGTGCCCCACCGACGGCACGGTCGAGGCGCGGGTGACCCTCACCAACACCGGCGACCGGCCGGTGGAGGAGGTCGTGCAGCTGTACGCCTCCGACCCGGTGGCGCAGGTGGCCCGGCCCGTCGCGCAACTCGTCGGCTTCGCCCGGGTGCCGCTCGCGCCAGGACAGACCCGCGAGGTGGTCTTCGACGTGCCGGCCGACGCCTTCTCCTACACCGATCCCGATCTGCGCAGGATCGTCGAACCGGGTGTCATCGTGCTCACCGCCGGCCCGTCCGCCGCCGACCGCCCGCTGCGCACCGAGATCCTGCTGACCGGCGACACCGTCGTGCTCGGCCGGGCCAGGCGGCTCACCACACACGCGCGGGTGCCGGAACCGGCCTCCTGACCGTGAGCACGCGTACGGCGGGCGGCCCGGCCGCCCGCCGTGCTCGGCGACGTGCTCGGCTGACCGCCGCGTCCCCCGGCCGGGGGACGACTCCGCCCCGCCGATCCCCTGCCCCGCCGATCCTGTCTGCCGCTGCTCCCTTCCGGGGCAGAAAACGTTGTGAACCCTCCCCCGTGAAAGGAGCCTCCCCGATGGCCCGGACCGACCTCGACGCGCTCGCACTGAACGCGCTCACCCTGGAGCAGAAGGCCGCACTGCTGTCGGGCCGGGACTTCTGGACGACCAAACCGCTGGAGGAGGCCGGGATTCCCTCCATCACGCTGTGCGACGGGCCGCACGGCGTGCGGCGCGAGGCCGGGGGCACCGACCACCTCGGGCTGAACGAGAGCATGCCCGCCACCTGCTTCCCGCCCGCGGTCGCGGTCGGGTCGAGCTGGGACCCCGAAGTGGCCGCCCGGATCGGCGCCGCCGTCGGCCGGGAGGGCCGGGCCCTCGGCGTGGCGGTCGTGCTCGGCCCCGGCGTGAACATCAAGCGCTCGCCGCTGTGCGGGCGCAACTTCGAGTACTACTCGGAAGACCCCCTGCTCTCGGGCGTCCTGGCGGCGGCGCACGTCTCCGCGCTGCAGGCCGAGGGACCCGGCGCGTCGGTCAAGCACTTCGCCGCCAACAACCAGGAGACCGAGCGCATGCGGGTCAGCGCCGACGTGGACGAGCGCACGCTGCGCGAGATCTACTTCCCCGCGTTCGAGCGGGTGGTCACCCAGGCCAGGCCCGCCACCGTGATGTGCTCCTACAACCGCGTCAACGGCGTCCACGCCTCGCAGAACCGGTGGCTGCTCACCGACGTCCTGCGCCGCGAGTGGGGCTTCAACGGCGTCGTCGTCTCCGACTGGGGCGCGGTGCAGGACCGCGTCGCCGCGCTGGCCGCCGGGCTGGACCTGGAGATGCCGGGGACCGGCGGCGCGAGCGACCGGCGCATCGTGGACGCCGTCCGCGCGGGCGACCTCGACGAGGCCGTGGTGAACGCGAGCGTGCGCCGCGTCGCCGCCCTCACCGAACGCCACAGCGGCGTGTCCGGCGCGTTCGACGCCGACGCCCACCACGCGCTCGCCCGCGAGCTCGCCGCCGAATGCGCCGTGCTGCTCAAGAACGAGGACGGCACGCTCCCCCTCTCGGCGGGAGCCCGCATCGCCGTGATCGGCGAGTTCGCGGCCAGGCCCAGGTTCCAGGGCGGCGGCAGCTCGCACGTCAACGCCACCCGGGTCGACGCGGCGCTCGACGCGATCCGCGCCTTCACCCCGGACGTCGCCTACGCCCAGGGGTTCTCGCTGGACGGGTCGGGCGACGCGCGAGAGCTTCGCGAGGCGGCGACCGAGGCCGCGGCGTCCGCCGACGTCGCGGTCGTCTTCGCCGGTCTGGGCGAGCTGGAGGAGTCCGAGGGGTTCGACCGGGAGACGATCGACCTGCCCGCCGCCCAGGTCGCGCTGATCCGCGCCGTCGCCGCCGCGGCCCGCCGTACGGTGGTCGTCCTGTCCAACGGCGGCGTCGTCTCGATGGAGGGCTGGCACGACGACGTGGACGCCGTCCTGGAGGGCTGGCTGCTCGGCCAGGCGGGCGGCTCCGCCGTCGCCGACCTCCTCTTCGGCGTCGTGAACCCCTCCGGGCGTCTCGCCGAGAGCATCCCGGTCCGGCTGAAGGACACACCGAGCTACCTCAACTTCCCGGGCGAGGCCGGGCACGTGCGCTACGGCGAGGGCGTCATGGTCGGCTACCGCTACTACGAGACGGTCGAGCTGCCGGTGCGCTACCCGTTCGGCCACGGCCTGAGCTACACGACGTTCGCGATCGGCCGCCTCAAGGTCGTCCGTACGGGCGACGACACGGCGACCGTCACCGTGACGGTGACCAACACCGGCGAGCGGGCGGGCAAGCACGTGGTGCAGGTCTACGTGGCCACGTCCGCGGGTCCCGTGCGGCGGCCCGCCCGGGAGCTGCGGGCCTTCACCAAGGTCTCCCTCGCCCCCGGCGAGTCGCGCACGGTCACCCTTCGTCTCGACCGGCGGGCGTTCGCGTACTACGACGTCCCGCTCGGCCGGTGGGTCGTCGCACCGGGCGACTACACGATCCAGATCGGCGAGAACGCCTCGTCCGTCGTGGCCGAGACGACGATCCGCCTCGGCGGCGACGCCGCCGTCCCCGTGGTGTCGCTCGACTCGACGCTCGGCGAGTGGCTCTCCCACCCGCTCGCCGGGCCCGCTCTCCTGCGGGTCCTCACCGGCGGGAAGAGCGAGCGGCCCGAGGAGGACGACGCGAACGGGCTGCGGATGGCCTCGTCGATGCCGATGGGACGGTTCCTGACCTTCGCCGGCATCGACATCCCCCACGCGACCCTGCGGGAACTGGTGGAGCTGGGCGGGTCGGACGGCGCGGCGGCTTAGGGCCTATCCGGCGGATCTTGCCGTGGTCGCGGGCATTCAGCGCCGCGCCAGCGCCAGCACGCTCAGCCCGAACATCAGCACGCCCAGGGGGAGATGGACCGACGGTACGTGCGCGATGCCGAGCACGACCTGGACGGAGGCGAGGACAAGGAAGCCGGACGCGTGCCAGACGGGCCGGGGCGAGCCTCCGCCCGGCTTCCACGCCAGCACCGCCGCGAGCACGTACAGCATCGACGCCCCGTACATCACGCGGGCTCCGGCACTGTGCAGCGTCTCTCCGTAGGACGAGGTCAGCAGCAGTCCGGCGGAGACCGCTTGAATGAAGATGGTCAGGGTCTGCAGGGCGATCGCGATCCGCAGAAACGAGAAACCGCGCTGTGCCGTCGCCTGGGTGGCCATGTCAGGGTCCCCCTGTTCCGCCCCCCGGGGGCAGTAGATCGATAAGGTCTCACCAGCCCGACGACGCGGGCCTGCGAAAGGTAAGGTCAGGAGGCGGCCGGGAGCATGGGGGCGGCTGGGACGAGCACCGATGAGATAGCCGGTGAGCGGCGCCAACTGATCAACGTCGCCTACCGGTTGCTCGGCTCACTGGCCGAGGCCGAGGACGCCGTACAGGAGGCCTACGCGCGCTGGTACGCGCTGCCACGAAGCCGGCAGAAGGAGATCGTGTCCCCTGGCGCCTGGCTGACGACGGTGACCGGCCGCATCTGCCTGGACGTGCTCGGCTCGGCGCGGGCCCGGCGTGAACGCTATGTCGGCGCGTGGCTGCCCGAGCCGCTGCCCGACCGCGCCGAGCGGGACCACGGCCATGGCACCGACCCCGCCGACCAGATGGTCCTGGACGAATCGGTGAGCATGGCCTTCCTCGTCGTCCTGGAGTCGATGACGCCCGCCGAGCGGGTGGCGTTCGTCCTGCACGACGTCTTCCGTTACCCCTTCGCCGAGATCGCCGGAGTCCTCGGCCGGACCCCTGCGGCCTGCAAGCAGCTGGCGGCCTCCGCCCGGCGGCGGGTGGGCGTCGCGCGCGCTCCGGTGACGGCGGCCGGGCAGGCCGACGTGGTGCGGCAGGTCAAACAGGCATGGGAGACGAAGGACATCGCGGCCCTCGTCGACCTCCTCGACCCGGCCGCCGTGATGACCGCCGACGGCGGCGGCATGGTCGGCACCGTCCTGCACCCGATCGAAGGCAGCGCGCGCATCGCCCAGTACATGGTCGCGATCGCCGACAAGGCTCCGGGGCTCGAACTCCTGGAGCGGTCGGTCAGCGGGGTGCCGGGCCTGGTGGCCCGGCATGCCGGCGTCGTCATGACCGTAGCCTCGTTCGATGTCGCCGACGGCCGCGTCACCCGGATCTGGGCGGTACGCAATCCGGAGAAGCTGCGGCCGTGGACCGGCCCTCAGTCGTGGAACGAGCCGTCACAGGGGTGAGGTGGCGGGGGCCAGCCAGATGCCGACGATCGCGTCGGTCAGGCCGGTCGCCGCGTCGTGCCAGGTGGCGCGGACGGGGTCGCCACCTTCGTGCACCGCGCGTTCGCGTTCGGCCAGCATGTGCACGATGAGCAGGCGGCTCATGTCCGCGCGCTCACGGCGTACGGGCTCGGGCAGTTGCGGCACGAGCCGGGTCAGGCCGTCGAGATTGGCGCGCATCGAGGCGGTGGCGCCGGCCTCCTCGACGACCATCCGGCGCAGGACGGGATCGGCGTCGGCCTGGGCGATGAAACGGGCGTACCACGTGGGAACCGGCAGTCCGGCGAGGTGGCCGGTGACCGGCCGCACCAGGCAGGCCGCCCATGCCCGCACGTCGGCGGAGCCGTCGATGGCGGCGAGCATCTCCAGGCGGCGCCGTTCCATCGCGGCGGTGTGACGCCGCACGATCTCGCGCACCAGGTCGGTCTTCGTGCCGAAGTGGTAGCCGACGGCGAAGTTGTTGCCCTGCCCGGCGGCCTCGCTGATCTGCCGGTTGGAGACGGCGGCGATGCCGTGCTCGGCGAACAGCCGCTCGGCCGCCGCCAGGATGAGCTCCCGGGTTTCCCGGCCGCGCTCCGGCCGGGCGGAGGTCCTGCCGGGCATCAGACCGTCCTCCAGCTCACTGCCGGACGGCTCACCATCGGACGGGGACTCGCTGGAGGCCGCCGACGATGAGGCCTTCGCGCGGCGCGAGGTCCGCGGCGGGTACGGCCAGCTCCAGCCCCGGCAGGCGGCGCAGCAGCACGGTCAGCACGGCCTGCAACTCGGTGCGCGCCAGCGCCTGGCCCAGGCACGAGTGCGGGCCGACGCCGAAGGCGAGATGCGCGTTGGGCGAGCGGCTCAGGTCCATCGCCTCCGCGTGCTCGAAGGCCCGCTCGTCCCGGTTGGCGGCGGCAAGGCTGCACACGACGGTGGTCCCCGCCGGGAGCCGCCGCCCGGCCACCTCGACCTCCTCCGACAGATAGCGGGGCATGCCGAATCCGGGATTGGCGTCGAAGCGCAGGGCCTCCTCCACCGCGCCGCGCACCAGGGAGGCGTCGCCGAGCAGGGCCTGCCAGCGCGAGCGGTCGGCCAGCAGCATCGCGACCATCTTGCCGATCATGTTCGCGGTGGTCTCGTGTCCCGCGACCAGCAGGCCCTGTCCCGTGGCCGTCAGCAGCATCTCGGTCAGCCGCCCGTCGGCGGCGTCCACCACCGCGATCAGTTCGCTGAGCAGGTCGTCGCCCGGCTGCTCGCGCTTGGCGCGGATGTGACTCGCGAAGTAGGCGGCGAACTCGGCCTGTGCGGCGTCGATCTCCGCCTGCTCGTAGCGGGTCATGCTGAGCATGGTGTCGGACCAGTAGGCGAACCGGTCGCGGTCGGCGTCCGGCACGCCCAGCAGGTCGCAGATCACCCAGACGGGCAGCGGGAAGCCGAGCGCGCTCACCAGATCGGCCGGTGCGCCCCCGGCCACCATCGCGTCGACCAGCCCCTCGGCCATCTCCTCGATGCGCGGGCGCATGGCCGCGACCCGCTTCGCGGTGAACGACCTGCCCACCAGCCTCCGCCACTGCTGGTGCGCCTCGCCCGCGCCGACCGAGGCCGACGCCATCCCGGCGCCGAACACGCCGCCGGACTCGTTGGCCGTCACCCGGGCGGCGTCGCCGGCGCTGAGCTCGCGGGTGAAGCGCGGGTCCGACAGCACCTGCCTGACGTCCTCGTAGCGGGTCAGCAGCAGGGCCTGATCGCCGCTGGCCAGGCGGATCGGCGCGACGGGACAGCCGTCACGCAGCTCGGCCCACTGCGGAGGCGGTTCCAGCCCGCTGGGGTTACGGAAGGGATAGTCGTGGACGACCTCGCTCAAGGCTGACCTCCTGTGGCCCGGCGGCACCCTCATCCAAGTCACCCGGCTTAACTCAGTCAAGTGACTCAAATCGAGGGATGCCGGTCAGCCGAGCCGTTGGGCTCTGCCGAGCAGCCGCTGGGCCACCACGACCAAGGCGAGGAACAGGCCGCTGACCACCTGCTGGAAGGCCGACGTCAGGTTGCCCACCTGGTTGATGAGGCTCTGGATCACCCCGAGCAGCAGCACGCCGGCGATGGTGCCGGTGATGCCGCCCGCTCCCCCGGTCAGCAGCGTGCCGCCGATCACCACCGCGGCGATCACGTCGAGTTCCAGGCCGATGCCGAGGATCGTGACGCCGGAGGAGAGCCGGGCCGCGTTCAGCACCCCGGCGAGACCCGCGAGCAGGCCCGACATCAGGTAGACGTAGACCTTCGTCCGCGCCACCGGCACGCCCATCAGCGCGGCCCCCTGCTCGTTGCCGCCGACCGCGTAGACGTTCTGGCCGAAGGCCGTCCGCTGGAGCAGGACCATGGCGGCCACGGCCAGGAGCGCCGTGATGTAGACCGGCCAGGTCAGGCCGAGCACGCCGCCCTGCCCGAGCCGCGCGAACGCGGAGTCCTTCACCAGGTAGGTGGTGGCGCCCTCGTTGGAGATCGCCAGCATCAGCCCGCGCACGCCCAGCATCCCGGCCAGGGTGACGATGAACGGCGCCATCCCCGTCCTGGCGATGAGCAGCCCCTGGAGCAGCCCCACCAGCCCGCACGCGGCGAGCGGCAGCGCCAGCGCGACGAACAGCCCATACTGCGAGCCGTACGCCGCGAGGACCCCGCCGAACACGAACAGCGACCCCACCGACAGGTCGATGCCGCCACTGATGATCACGAAGGTCATGCCGACGGCGATGATCGCGGTGAACGAGGAGGAGACGAGGACGCTGGCGGCGTTGCCCGCGGTGGCGAAGGAGTCGAAGGCGACGCTGCCGACGATCACCAGCGCCGCCAGCACCATCAGCGCCCCGTGCTGCTGGAGGACGCGGCTCACCTGCTCGCGTCCGGGCGATCCGGTCATCGGGTTCCTCGCTCCCTGGTGGCGTAAACGGCGGCCAGGATGATGACCGCCTGCACGATCTGCGTCCACGACTGCGGCAGGTTGTGCTTGATGAGGGTGGCCGACAGCAGCTGCATGAGCAGCGCGCCCATGACCGTGCTGAGCACCCGGATCCGCCCGCCGCTCAGCGGCGTGCCGCCCACCACCACCGCCGTGATGGCCGACAGCTCGATGAACAGGCCGAGCGAGGTCGGATCGCTCGCCTGCAGCCGCGCCGTCGCGAGCACCCCGGCCAGCGCGGCCAGCACCCCGGAGATCACGTAGACCAGCAGCAGCACCCGGCGGACGGGCAGCCCGGACAGCTCGCTCGCGGCGCGGTTGCCGCCGATCGCGACCACCTGCCTGCCGAACGTCGTCCTGCGGACCAGGAACGTCATCAGCAGCGTCAGCACGGCCGCGATGACGACGATGACCGGCACGCCGGACAGCGAGCTGCTGCCGAGCGCGATCAGGTCGGGGTTGCGGAACTCGACGAGCTGCGGCACGAGCACGTTGGCCAGGCCCCGGACGCCGACCAGCAGCGCGAGCGTGGCCACGATCGGCTGCACGCCCACGTAGGCGACCAGCGCGCCGCCCGCCGTGCCGGCCACGGCCCCGCCGACGAGGGCGACCAGCAGCGCGGGCCAGGCGCCGTACCCGAGGTAGAGCGCGACGAGCGCGGCGGCCAGCGACATGACCGAGCCGACCGACAGGTCGATGCCCTGGGTGCCGATGACCAGCGCCATGCCGAGCGACACGATCACGATCGGGGCGACCTGCACGAGCTGGGTGCGGAAGTTCGCCACGTCGAGGAAGTGAGGGGTGAACAGCACATTGAACAGCAGGAGGACGCCGACCGCGGCGTAGACGCCGTACTCCTGGGCCCAGGCGAGCACCCGCCGCCCGGGCGGTGCGACCGCTTCAGCCATCGGACTCCGCTCCTCGTTCGGCGATGGACGCCATGATCTTGTCCTCCGTGACGTCGTCGCCGGACAGCTCGCCGACGACGGCGCCCTCGCGCAGCACCAGGATCCGGTCGGCGCCCTCCACCAGCTCCTCCAGGTCAGACGAGATCAGTAACACGCCCAGGCCCTCCTCGGCCAGCTCGTCCACGAGGGCCTGCACCTCGGCCTTGGCGCCCACGTCGATGCCGCGGGTGGGCTCGTCCAGCAGCAGGATCTTCGGCCGGATGGCGAGCCACCGCGCGAGCAGCACCTTCTGCTGGTTGCCGCCGGACAGCTCCTGCACCGGCTGGTGCGGCGAGGCCGCCTTGATCCTGAGCCGGCGCATGAAGACCTCGACGACCTTGTCGATCCTGGCGTCGGAGACGACTCCGGCCCGCGACAGCGACGGCAGGGCGGCGAGCGCGATGTTCTCCCTGACCGACAGCGCCGGGATGATGCCCTCGGCCTTGCGGTCCTCGGGCAGCAGGCTGACCCCGGCCCTGATCGCCGCCGTGGTCGAGCCGGTGCGCAGGGACAGGCCTGCCACGAGCACCCGGCCGGCGTCCAGCGGGAGCGCGCCGACGATGCCCTTGGCCGTCTCGCTGCGGCCCGCTCCCAGCAGCCCGCCGAGGCCGACGACCTCCCCCGGCCACACCGAGACGTCCACCCCGCGCAGCACCTGCCGCCGGGTCAGCCCCTCGGCCCGTACGGCGGGCTGGGCGCCCTCCCGCTCCCGGGAATGGCGGCGGTCGCGGGAGAACCTGGTCAGGCCGCCGGTCCTGACCTCGTCGAGGTCGCGGCCCAGCATCAGAGCGATGAGCTTCAGCCGTTCGAGCTCGGCGAGCGGGCCCGTGTGCGCGACCCGCCCGTCACGCAGCACGGTCACCCGGTCGCACACCTCGTACAGCTCGTCGAGGCGATGGCTGACGTAGACGACGGCGATGCCGTCGTCCCTGAGCTGCCTGATCACCGAGAACAGCGTCTCGACCTCGCGCGGCTCCAGGGACGAGGTGGGCTCGTCCATGATGACCACGCGGGCGTCGATCGCCACGGCCCTGGCCAGGGCGACCATCTGCTGGGCGCCCATTCCGAGGGTGCGCAGCGGGCGGCGCACATCGGTGACGACGCCGTATCCGGCGAGGATCCGCTCCGCCTCGCCGTACATCCTGGCGGTGTCGATGACGCCCAGACGGCCGCGCGGCTCGCGCCCCAGCATCAGGTTGCGGGCCACGCTCATCATCGGGACGAGGTTGACCTCCTGGTAGATGGTCGAGATCCCGGCGCGCTGCGCGTCGAGCGGCGTCCCGAAGGCCACCGGCGAACCGTTGTAGATCAGCTCACCGCCGTCGGGGCGGTGAACGCCGGTGAAGACCTTGATCAGCGTGGACTTGCCCGCGCCGTTCTCGCCCACGAGGGCGTGCACCTCGCCGGGGAGGAGGGCGAGGGACACGCCGTCGAGGGCCACCACGCCGGGAAAGCGCTTGCTGATCTGCCTGGCCTCGAGCACCGGTGCAGCGGACTGGCTCAATGAGTTCCCTTCCTCACGCGGGCCTCCGCGCGCGTGCGCGCGGAGGCCCGGGACGCACGCGGACCTGCGCGGGCGTCCGTGACGGGCTTCGGCGGGTCAGTAGGCCTCGCCGAGGGACGCCTCGGCGTTGGAGCCGTCGTATTCGCGGTCGGAGATGATGACCTTGTCCGGGATCGGCTGGCCGTCCAGGAACTTCTGCGCGGTCTCGAAGGCGAGCGGCCCGAACCTGGGGTTGGACTCGACGACCGCGTGCAGCCAGCCGTCGGCGATGGCCTGGACGGCGCTGCGGGTGCCGTCGACCGAAACGATCTTTATGGCGCCCGGCTCCTTGCCCGCGCCCTTCAGCGCGGTCACCGCGCCCAGCGCCATCTCGTCGTTCTCGGCGTAGATGCCGTTGATGTCGGGGTTGGACTGGATGAGCTGCTCGGTGACCTGCTGGCCCTTCTCCCTGGCGAACTCGCCGGTCTGCTCGAAGGAGATCTGGATGTCGGGCGCCTTCTCCTTGATCCGGTCCTTGAAGCCGTTGGTGCGCTCGGTGGTGACGTTGTTGCCCGGCGCGCCGAGCAGGATCGCCACCTTGCCCTTGCCGCCGAGCGCGTCGACCATCTGGTCCGCGGCCCGCTTGCCCTGCTCGTAGAAGTCCGAGCCGATGAACGTCAGGTAGTCGCTGCAGGGGTTGGAGTTGATCTTGCGGTCGACCGTGATGATGGGGATCTTCTTGGCGGCGGCCTGCTGGAGCACCGGCTCCCAGCCGTCGGAGTTCAGCGGCGCGATGACGAGCAGCTTCACGCCCTGGGCGATGAGCTGCTGCACGTCGGTGATCTGCTTGGAGAACTGCGACTGCGCGTTGGTGACCTTGAGGTCGGCGATGCCGAGCTTGGCCGCCTCGTCCTTGATGGACTTGGTCTCCGCGATGCGGAACGGGTTGGCCTCCTTCTCCGACTGGGAGAAGCCGACCGTGGCGGTCTTCAGGTCGAACTTCGTGCCGCCGAACTGGTCAAGCGTGCAGGTCGGGCCGGCCGAGCCCGCCGGGGTCTGCACCACCTGCTGCTGCGCGGACGCCGCCTCGCTGGGGCCCGCCGTGGCCTGGGTCTCCGACTTGGCGCAGCCGGCCGCGCCGAGCAGCACGGCGAGGGCGAGCGCGGCCGTGCGGGGGTAAGGCTTCATGATTGTCCTTCCGGTCGGGGGGTGACGGCGGGCCGGCCCGCCTGAGGGCGGCGCCGCCGTGGGTGGTGCCGGGGGTGTGCCGGGGGTGGCGGCCCGGACGTCACGTCCGGGCCGCGTGCGGCCGGCGGTCAGGCATGGCCGTGGGAGGCCTCAATCAGGCACAGGCCGGGAGGATCTCTCCGGTGAGCGCCGTGTTGGCGTCGTGGAGCCGCTTGACGTCCGGCTTCGTCACGGCCCTGTCATAGGTCATCAGGCCGTTGATCTCGGTCTCCACGTCGGTCGTCTGGGTGTAGACGGCCGCGCTCAGCCCGTTGCAGGCGTGCAGCTTGCGCAGGGCGTCGTCCATCTCCAGGAAGCGCTTGGTCAGCGACTCGGAGTCGGACTCGACCGCGTAGCCCCAGCCGCCGCCGGTCCAGGTGTGGCCGATCACCGGCAGGGCGAGCCCGCCGTACTCGCCGAGCACCGACGCCCGGAAGAAGCCGGGCTTACCGGGGCTGCCGGGTCCGGGGTAGATGTGGTAGTCCATCACGTCGCCGTTGCCGCCGTCCTGGGCGCCGCAGCAGTTGATGCCGCTCATGTTGTCCACGAGCCGGGAGGGGTCCAGGCTCTCCACGTAGTCGGCGATCCTGGAGATGTCGTACTGGCCCCAGCTCTCGTTGAACGGCACCCACATCACGATCGACGGGCTGCTGCGGTGCTCGTCGACGATCTCCTTCAGCTCGTTTTCGAACTGCGTCTTGTCGGCCGCGCTCGCCGCGCCGAACATCGACGGCATGTCCTGCCAGACGAGCAGGCCGAGCTTGTCGGCGTAGGCGTACCAGCGGTCCGGCTCCACCTTCATGTGCTTGCGCACCATGTTGAAGCCGAGCGCCTTGGTCTGCTCCAGGTCGTACCGCAGCGCCTCGTCGGTCGGTGCGGTGTAGATGCCGTCCGGCCAGTAGCCCTGGTCGAGCGGGCCGAACTGGAAGACCGGCTTGCCGTTGAGCAGGACCCGGGTCGTGCCGTTCACCCGGCCGAGCGAGATGGAGCGCATGCCGAAGTAGCTCTCCACCTTGTCGCCGCCCTTGAGCTCGACGGTCAGGTCGTACAGGTACGGGTCGTCGGGCGACCAGAGGTGGGGGCTGGGGATCGGCACGGCCAGCTCGGTGCCGGCCGGGCCGGAGACCTTGCCGATGACGCGCTTGCCGGCGCGGGCGGTGACGACGGCGGTGGCGTCGCCGTTCGCCCTGACCTTCACCCGCAGGGACTGGCCGAGCACCTCGGGGATCGTGTCCACGGCCTCGATGTGGGTCTTGTCGACGGGCTCCAGCCAGACCGTCTGCCAGATCCCGGAGGCCGGCGTGTACCAGATGCTGCCGGGGTTCAGGCGCTGCTTGCCGATGGGCTGGCGGCCCTTGTCGGTGGGGTCGGTCACGCCGACGACCAGCTCCTGCGGACCCTTGCGGGTGAGGGCGTCGGTGACGTCCACGGTGATCCTGTCGTAGCCGCCCTTGTGCGTGCCGACCTGCTTGCCGTTGACGTAGACGACGGACTCGTAGTCGACGGCGTCGAGGTGGAGCAGGAGGCGGTCCTTCTTCCAGGAGGCCGGCACCTCGAAGGTGCGGCGGTACCACATGCGGTCCTCGTGGCGGCCGATGCCGGACAGGCTCGACTCCACCGGGTAGGGCACGACGATCCGCTCGCCGAGGTCGCGGCCGAAGGGCGGCGCCTCACCCTCCTTCGCGGCGGCGAACTGCCAGGTGCCGTTGAGGTTCTGCCAGCGGTCGCGGACGAGCTGCGGGCGGGGGTACTCGGGCAGCGGGTTGTTCGCGTCCACGTCGCCGGACCAGCGGGTCTTCAGCACGTACGTGGAACCGTTGGACACCGGGACCCACGTGAACGCCTCGATCGCGGTGCCGTCCGTCTTGGCGAGGCCGCCCTTGCCGTCGTAGGAGGCCCGGATGTCGGCGGCGAGACGGGGGATGGGGGAGCCGAGCTTCAGCTTGATCTTCGAGGTCCCGTCGAGGGCGGCCGACTCGACCGCCCACTTCGTGCCGGCCACCGTCACGCCGAAGTGCTCGGCGGCGCCGGCGGGAAGCGCCGCGAGCGCGGTGTCGCCGAAGTCGAGGGTGGCGGTGTCGCCCGCCGCGTCGACGGCGGCGCTGTCCGGCCCCGGCGGGTCGAAGCCCTCGGGCAGGTAGAACGCCTCCGCCGGCACGGCCTGCTTGGGCTGGCTGGCGCTCTGCCAGCGCAGGTGGAGGTTGGCGCCGCCGAAGTGCTCGAAATACTCGACCTTGATGTCGTACTTCTGGCCGGCCTGCAGGGTGATCGGGGCGCCGGTCTGCTCCTTGTCCCAGTCGTCCACCCAGTGGTCGATGACGAGCGTGTTGTTCACCCAGAGCCGGAAGCCGTTGTCCCCGATGATCGAGAAGGTGTACGCCTCGGAGTACGCGGGCTGGATGCGGCCCGTCCACCGCACGGTGACGTCGTCCTCCCGCCCGGTCAGCGAGGTGAAGACCGGGTTGAGGTCGGGCAGCTCGAGATCAGGGTCGATCACGGTGGCCTTGAGCTGGGCGAAGTCGAACTTCCCTGCTGCCGAGGACAGGTAGTAGTCGCCGCGCAGGCCGTGCCGCTCGGCGCCGGCGGCGGTCGCGGGGATCTGCCCCGCGACCTGCCAGACGGCGCCGAGAACGACGGCCAGCAGTAAGAGGATGGGCTTTCTCACAGGGATCCTTTCCTGCGGGCAGGGTCGGGCGGACGCCGTACGGCGTGGCCGCGTCCGGCCCGGCGCGGCGGTGCGCTCCGCACGGCACGCCGGCGACCACCTGCCATGACGTGGGGGGAGGGTCGAGATCGGAGCCGCGGACGTCGGGGCACGCGGGGAACGCACCTTCCGAACGGGACCGATCAGATTCGGACAGGATCGAGTCGGTTATTGCCCTCAAATAAGCATCGGGAGCGGCATCCGGTCAAGAGATCGGATCAGATTCGTTCATTTCCGGTCAGCGATGCCGCGCTTTGGCTGGTCGACTATGATCGGAACCGGTCACAGCGGAGGGTGGGGGCGTGGTCGACACGGACAGCGACGGGCGCCGGCCCGTGTTCGCGGCCGAGCGCCGCCAGCGGATCCTGGAGTTGGTGCGGGCCAACGGCGCCGTCTCGCTGCGCGAGCTCGCCCATGCGGTGCAGTCGTCGGAGGTCACCGTGCGCCGCGACCTGCGCGCGCTGGAGTCGGAGGGCCTGCTCAACCGGCACCACGGCGGCGCCACCCTCCCCGGCGACCTGAACAGGGAGGCCAGCTACGTCCAGAAGGTGACGCTCTCCTCCGCGGAGAAGTGCGCCATCGCGGATCTGGCCGCGTCGCTGGTCGAGGACGGGGACGCGATCGTCATCGGCCCCGGGACCACCACCCAGGAGTTCGCCCGCAGGCTGAGCAGGCACACCGAGCTCGCCGTGGTCACCAACTCGCTACTCGTCGCCCAGGCGCTCGCCAACTCCCCGCGCATCGAGGTGATGCTGACGGGCGGCACGCTGCGCGGGCCGATCCTCGCCCTCGTCGGCAGCGCGGCCGAGCGGTCCCTCGCCGGGCTGCGCGTGCGCCGGGCCTTCATCTCCGGCAACGGGCTCACCGCCGACCGCGGCCTGTCGACCCCGAACATGCAGGTCGCCTGCGTCGACCAGGCCCTGGCCACCGCCGCGGAGGAGGTCGTCGTGCTGGCCGACCACACCAAGATCGGCATCGACGCCATGGTGCAGACCGTGTCCGCCGAGCAGATCGACCATCTGGTCACCGACGACGCCGCCCCGCGCGACGTGCTCGACGAGCTGAGCGGCAAGGGCGTCCGCCTGCACGTTGCTCAGATTTGATCGAATGTGACGGCCTCGTTACGGGTTTGTTTCCTGTCGGGCTCACCATTCGAGGCGGAGGCAACTGTGCTGCAGGCCGCAGGTATTTGCAAGAGCTTTCAAGGCGCGCCCGCGCTCGACCACGTCACCCTGGCCCTGCGGGCCGGGGAGGTCCACGCGCTCGTCGGCGGCAACGGCGCGGGCAAATCCACCCTGGTCAAGGTCCTCTCAGGGGTGTGCAGGCCGGACGCCGGCCGGTTGCGCCACCTCGGTGAAGAGATCTCCCTCTCCTCCCCCGCCGAGGCCGCCCGGCTCGGGATCGCCACGATCCACCAGGAGGCCGGGCTCGTCCCCACGATGAGCATCGCCGCCAACCTGTTCCTCGGCCGGGAGCCGCGCGGGCGCTTCGGCCTGATCGACTTCGCGGCCATGCACGCGCGGGCCGCCGAGCTGCTGTCCTCCTACGGCCTGCGCGCCGACCCGCGCCGTCCGCTCGACTCGCTCGGCGACGGCGCGCGTCAGCTGGTCGCCCTGGCCAGGGCCGCGTCCGCGGACGCGCGGCTGGTCGTCATGGACGAGCCCGCCTCCGCGCTGGAGCGCGACGAGCTGGACGTCCTGTTCGGCGCGATCTCCCGGCTCCGCGACGAGGGCCGGGCGGTGCTCTACGTCACCCACCGGCTCGACGAGCTCTACGAGATCTGCGACCGGGTGACCGTGCTGCGCGAAGGCCGCGTGGTGCACACGGGACCGCTCGCCGGCCTCGACCGCCGCAGGCTGGTCTCGCTCCTGCTCGGCCGGCCCTTCCACGCCGACGGGGCGGACGCCGCCGTCACCGGCGAGCCGGCCGGCCCGCCCGCCGACGAGCCCCTGCTCGAAGCCCGGGGGCTGACCCGCCGCCACGTGCTCCGCGACGTCTCCCTCGCCCTGCGTACGGGAGAGGTGGTCGGCCTCGGCGGCCTGCGGGGCGCGGGGCGCAGCGAGACCGCGAAGGCGATCGCGGGCGCGCTGCGCGTGGACGCCGGCCAGGTGACGATCGCGGGCGCGCCTGCGGGCAAGTGGTCGATCAGGAGCGCGATCCGCGCCGGTGTCGGGCTCGTGCCGGAGAACCGCCGGGTGGAGGGCATCGTGCCGACCCTGTCGGTCCGCGACAACATCGCGCTGGCCGCGCTCCCCCGCCTGTCCCGCGCGGGGATCGTCTCCGACGCGCACCTGGACCGGATCGTCGCCACGTTCATGCGGCGGCTGGGCATCCAGGCCGTCTCGCCCCGGCAGGCGGCCGGGGAGCTGTCCGGCGGCAACCAGCAGAAGGTGCTGCTGGCCCGCTGGCTGGCGATGCATCCGAAGGTGCTCCTGCTCGACGAGCCCAGCCGGGGCGTCGACATCGCGACCAAGCTGGCCATGCGGTCGCTCCTCGACGACCTGGCGGTGGACGGGCTGGCGATCCTGCTGATCTCCTCCGACGTGTCGGAGCTGGTGGAGAACTGCGACAGCGTGGTGGTCCTGCGCGACGGCGCTGTCGTCGGCGAGCTGGCGGGGCCCGAGGTCAGCGAGGACCGCATCATGGGAGCGCTCGCCGCGAGCTGACCCCCGCTTCTGGAGTGTTCGCTCAGGGATGCCTGCGCCTTCTGTAGGCGCGCTGCCGGCAGGCCCGTGAGCAGTAGACGCGTGGACGGCCCGAGGGCGCGGGGTCGAGCGCGGCGCCGCACTCCGGGCAGTTCTCGTCAGCTGGCTTTTCGTCACGAGTTTCGTCACGCTCGCGGATCAATGCTTCGATGCCGTCGAGGAGGCGGCGCAGCCCGAACTCGAAGGAGTCTTCCGGGTGGTCCCAGCCGCCTTCCGTCCACAGGTGGGCGAGTGCGGGGTAGCGGCCGAGGTGCGCGTACAGGGAGTCGCGCATTCCCCACCACTCCTCCTCGGACACGCCGCTGCGGCGCTCCTCGCGCCGCGTCTCGGCCAGCAGCAGGGCCTCGGCGTCCACGAAGCGGCCGACCAGCCCGACGACCGCGATCACCTCGGACGGGGTGAGCGCGGTGCCCAGGAGGAGTCGTGGTGTCCGGCGGGCGCGACATCGCGATCGAGGACAACCTGGTGCGTCGCGTCGGGCTTGACCACAGCGGCTCGCCGGGGATCGCCGTCTCCGGCGCGCGTGGCTGCGTGATCGCTCACAACGAGGTCACGGACGTGCCGCACTGCGGGATCGTCGTCGGGCCGGGGCAGGGCGTCAGGATCCTGCGCAATCGCACCTCGAACACCATGCAGGTGCTGGCCGACGGCGGCGGTGTCTACCTGAGCGGTGTCCAGGGCAGCTCGTTCCGCCACCGCCGCCATCCGTTCGCGGGCAGGGCGCCGCCGGCCCTGACCTGCCCGCCCCGGCCGGTCGAGCCGAGGCCGACCAGGGTCAGTACGTCCTGCACACCGTGCCCGGCGTCACCTGGACGACCCGACGCCGGAGAAGCGCGCCTCGACCTCCTCGGGGGTCAGCCCGAAGCCGGACAGCTCGTAGCGATGCTCCGGCCGGGCCTCCCCCGAGCGGCTCTCCTCGTGCAGGCGGGCCATGGCCGTACGGGCGGCGTCGCCGAACGGCAGCCCGAAGTGGGCGTAGACGGCCTCGACCGTGCCGAGCGGGTCGCGGACGAACTCGTCGTAGTGCACGTCGAAGAACCGCGCCGGGTCGTGCCTGGCGCGGGCGGCGCGGAAGCGGTCGAGGCCCCGGCTCCACAGCTCGAGCTGGTCCCGCCCGATCACCGCGCCGGTGAACGCCTCCGACCATCCGGCGGTCGCCTGCGCGGCGAGGCTGCACATCGACGCCATGGCGGTGACCGGGTCGCGGTGGGTCTGGACGACCAGCGCGCCGGGGTGGACCTCCATGATCGCGTCCAGGGCGAACAGGTGGCTGGGGTTCTTCAGCACCCACCGCCGGCCGGGGTCGCCCAGCCCGATGAGCTGGAGGATCCGCCGATGCCGCCGGTAGGCGGGCGTCCAGTCCTGCGCCGCCAGCCAGGCCGAGTACGCCGGCAGGTGGGCCAGGCACTCGAAGGAGACCGACCGCATCGACTGCTGGAGCAGCCGCCAGCACTCCTCGACCATGTCCGCCGACATGTAGTGCACGCCCATGAACTCCGGATGGCGCACGTGGTGCCGCTCGTACGCGGCCTGGGCGGCCCGATACTCCGGGTCGCCCGCCCAGGTCTCGCGCGGCGGCCTCGGCCGGGGCGAGTCGGTCAGCCACAGTTCCAGCCCCTGGTTTGCGGGGTCGGCGGTCAGCAGCCGGTGCAGGGCGGTGGTGCCGGTGCGCGGCAGGCCGGTGACGAAGATCGGCCGCTCGACCGGCACGGCCGCGTGCTCCGGGTGCCGCCGCCGCGCCTCCTCGCACCGCAGCCGGGCGGTCAGCGCGCCGCGCAGCATCGCGCGGGCCGCCCGGGCACCCTGCGGAGTGAGCGCCGCGTCCCTGGCGTACGACTCGAGCAGCACGCCGAGCCCGTCGAGGTAGGGGTCGTCCCCGAAGCCGGTCAGCCCGGTAACACCGCTCGCCCAGGCGTGCAGGTCCTCGATCGTGCCGACGCCGTCGTTTCCCGTGCTCATCCGGTCGCCTCCGCGGGCTGATAGAAACTGCTCAGTGGTGCCATTCGCCGCAGTTGACGTCGAGACACTGGCCGGTGATCGCCCGCGCGAGCGGGGACAGCAGGAACACCGCGGCGTCGGCGATCTCGTCGGGCTCGGGCAGCCTGCGCAGGTCGAGCCCGGCGGCGGTCTCGTCGTACACCTGCCGCACGGGGACGCCCCGCCGCCGGGCCAGGGCCTCGAAGTAGCGCTTCAGGTTGTCCGCCCAGATGTAGCCGGGCGCCACGCTGTTGACCCGCACGCCGCGCGGCCCGAGCTCGGTCGCCAGGCTCTGGGCGAGGGCGAGCAGGCTCGCCTTGGCCATCTTGTACACCCCGAAGGTGCGCCGCGAGTGCCGCAGCACCGCCGAGTTGACCATCACGACCGAGCCCGCGTGATCGGCGAGCGCCGGCGCGAAGAGCTGGGTGAGCCGCAACGCGGCGAGCACGTTGGTCTCGAAGGCGGCGCGCACCGCATCGAGGTCCACGTCGACGAGGTCCGTCATCGGCGGCATCGCGAAGGCGTTGTTGATCAGGCCGTCGACCCGGCCGCAGGTCTCCAGCGCCGACGCGACCAGCCGCCGCCGCGACGCCTCGTCGGTGACGTCGGCCGGCACCGGCACCGCGCGCCGGCCGAGCCGCGCGACCTCCTCCGCCACCGCGGCCAGCCGCTCCTCGCCGCGGGCGGCCAGCACCACGTCGGCCCCGGCCGCCGCGCACCGCAGCGCCAGGGCGCGCCCCAACCCGGGCCCGACCCCCGAGATCACGACGACCCGGTCCTTCAGCGGCATCAGCCCAGCATCCTTCGGGCGACGGCGGTCTGCCGGGCGGCGATCCGGGCCGCCCACTCCCCGGCGCTCACCCGCTGCCGGTCGTGATAGGGCAGCTTGGACGGCAGGTCCTCGAACCGCATCACCTCCACCTCGGGACCGTCATCGGGTCCGAGGGGGCGGGTGAGCCGCTGCCAGCGGATCTGCAGGTAGCCGCGGCGGTGCCCGGTGCGTTCGAGCCAGTTGGCCAGCCCGGGGTCGCGCTCGCCGATCACGTAGCGGATCTTCCCGTCGGGGTCGTGGCGGGCTTGGTCGGCGGTGAGGCTGGTCTGGTGGTTGACGTAGTCCAGCGAGACGTACCACATGCTGCCGAGCTGGAATCCCTGGTAGGGCGCGACGTCACGGCCCGCCGCGGGCACGGTGACGACCATGACCTGGTCGTCGTCGAGGTCGTAGTGGCCGACGGACGAATACTGCGTCGCGAGGCCGCCCGGCGTGGGCCGCGGCTCGGTCATCGTGTTGACCGGCAGCGTGAGGTAGTGCCACTCCGGGAACGCGAGGAACGTCCGCAGCCGCCCCAGCAGCATCTTCGCGGCCACCTCGTAGCGCCTGGAGATCTTGTCCACGTCCGGGGGCGGGGGCGCCGACCCGAGCGTGTCGGCGCGGTGGATGCGGATCTCCCCGGGCCGCTCGGCGTCCCAGTCGGAGAAGACCTCGCGCACGATCAGCATCGCCGCGCCGGTTCCCAGCGCGAAGCGGGCCCCCGTTCCGGGCGGGCCGAAGCGCAGCTCGTACGACCCGTCCGGGGCGATCTCGATGTCGCGGTCGTCGAAGGCGGTGAGGCTGTCGGGCGACCGCGCGGGCGAGTAGTCGCCGTTGAGCACCTGGAAGCTCAGGTCCGCCGTGGTGCCGCGGCGGCCCGTGACCACGTATTCGGCGTCGTCCCGGATGTAGGCGTGGAAGTAGAGCGTGTCGGGGTTGTCCAGGCCGAGCTTGGCGTACGGGCCGGTGGAGGCGGCGAAGAAGGGGAAGTCGCGGTCGTAGGCCCACGTCATGTGCAACGCCGCCTTGATGCCGCCCGCCAGGTAGTCGAGGCCCTCGGCCAGGTCCTGCTCGGACCGCAGATGCGGCGCCGAGCGGATGATCTCCTCGGCCTCGGCGATCGCCCGGGCGAACGGTTCCGTGGCCATCGGACTCCCTCGGATAGGCGGTACAAATATGTACCGAAGCGGTAGCCTTTTCCCATCGCGAGAGTAGAACTCGTTCTAGGAGTGGTCAATGGCTGTGGCGCGGCGCTCTCCGCCCGCCCGGCGGGTGGTCGCCGTGCTCGACCATCTGGTCGCGGCGGGCGGTCGCGGGCTCGGCCTGTCCGCGCTCGCCCGCGAGCTGGGCATCAGCAAGCCCACGTGCCTGGGCATCCTCACCGAGCTGGTCGCCGCCGGCTATCTCGTGCGCGACCCCGCGACCCTGACGTACGGCCTCGGTCCCGCGCTGGTCGCGGCGGGGCGGGCGGCGCGGCGCGGTTTCCTGGCCGGCGACGTGGCGCGGCGGCACCTGGAGCCGCTGGCCGAGCGGTATCACGCCGCGTGCACCGCGTCGGCCGTCGTCGGCGACGAGATCATGGTGCTCGACGCGGTCGTCCCGCCCGGCGCTCCGCCGGTCAGGGTGGGCGAACGCTACCCGTTCGCGCCGCCCGTCGGGCTGATGTACGTGCTGTGGGGACCCGACCGGGAGCTGGAGCGCTGGCTGGCCAGGGAGCCGACACTGCCGGTGCGCATGGACCGCGAGCACCTGCGCACGGTCGTCGAGCAGTGCCGGACGGCGGGATATCTCGTGGAGAGCCTCACCCCGGCAGGCATGCGGCTGCACTCCCTGATGGCCGGGGTGGCGGCCTACGAGCTGCCGCGGGAGGTGCGCGCCCTGGTCGGCGAGATGGTGTCGAGCCTGGGCGAGCGTGTCTACCTCGGCGCGGGCCTCGCCCCGCGCAAGAAGCATCCCGTCAACCTCGTCGCCGCGCCCGCCTACGGCCCCGGCGGCGAGCAGGAACTCGTTCTCACCCTGCACGTCGGCGCCGCCGTCACCGGCGCCGAGATCGCCCGGCGCGGCGCCGCGCTGGTGGCCGCGGCCGACGCCGTCACCGGGGACCTCGGCGGCACGGTCCCGGACAGAACGGCGGCGCGGCCCGGCTCCGGGAGGGTCAGGACGCGGCCCAGCGGTTCGCGGTGAACCGCAGACTGGGCAGGTCGTCGAGGGACACCGTGTACTCGTACGTGCGGCGGTAGCCGGTGCCGCTGATCCGCCAGCGCCCGTCGGAGCAGCGCCGGTAGGTGTCCTCGTAGTAGGCGGATCCGCGGATCATCAGGCGGTGGCGCGGAATGAGCACGGTGTCGTCGAGGCACCAGGTGCCCCTGGCGTCGTCGCCGTCGATCTCGATCTCGGGGTGGCCGGCGAGGTGCGTCGTGATCACCCCCGGCCCCAGGCTGGCGCGCATGTAGCCGACGATGGCCTCGCGCCCGTCGAACCGCAGCGGGTCGCCGGCCACCGGATTGTCGTAGGCCGCCACGGCGTCGCCGGTGAGGGTGTCGGCGAAGTCGTCCCAGCGCTTGAGGTCGAGGCAGCGCAGGTAGCGGTACTTGGTCTGGCGGATCTCCTCCAGCGCGATCAGATCCATGCGCCCCAGCATGCGCGAGCACGCGGCAGCTTGCAATAACACGTTCTACCCACGCCTGGCCGTCTCCCCACACGGAGGCCGCCCCCACGGCGGCGGCCCGACCGCTAATCGACCTTGGCGATCACCGCCTCGGCGAAGCGCTCCAGATGCTCGATCTTCCGGCTCAGCGGCTCGGTGTCCGGCCCCTTCACGTACGGCCTGCGGAAGCCGACGATCACGTCGGTGACGCCCTTGTCGGCCAGCCGCTTCACGCCGTCCACGCTGTAGGCGTCTGGGGAGATCACGTGGATCTCGAAGGGCCGGTCGGCGGTGCCCTCCTCGACGCGCAGCGCGGCGAGCCTGGCGAGCAGCGCGTCCAGTTCGGCGGGGTCTCCCCCGCCGTGCATCCAGCCGTCCCCGAGCCTGGCGGCACGGCGCAGCGCCCCCTCGCTGTGCCCGCCGACCAGGATCGGGATCGGCTCGGCCGGCACCGGGGACATCTTGGCCGGCGGCAGGTCGTAGAACTCGCCGTGGTATTCGAAGTAGCCGCCGCGCGTCAGGCCTCGGACGATCTCGACCGCCTCGTCCATCCGCCTGCCTCGCCGCGCCCACGGCACGCCCGTCACGGCGTAGTCCTCCGGCCAGGGGCTGAGCCCGACGCCGAGGCCGAGACGGCCGCCGGTGAGCCAGGCGACCGAGGCGGCCTGCTTGGCCACCAGCACCGGAGGACGCACCGTGAGCTTGAGGACGAACGGCGTGAACCTGATCGTCGAGGTCACCGCCCCCATGGCGGCGATCAGCACGAACGTCTCGATGAAGCTCTTGTCCTCCAGGAACTCCCGGCCCCCGTCCGCCGTGTACGGATACCTCGCGTCGGACTCCTGGGGGTAGACCAGGGAGTCGGCCACGCTCATGCTCGTGTATCCCGCCGCCTCCGCGGCCCGGGCGAGCGGCAGGTAGTACGACGGGTCGGTCATCGCCTCGGCGTAGGTGAAACGCATACCCCGGAGCGTACGAGAACGCGTTCTATTTTTGAATGCCCCGCACGGCCTTTCCTCACCGCCCGGCGCGGCGGCGGACCAGCACGACGAAGTCGGCCGCGGCGACGATCGCGAGCACGGTCGCGACGACGGCCGGCACGACCAGCCCCGCCGCATACCCCGTGATGGCGATGAAGCCGCAGACGACCAGCCCGAAGGCGGCCAGCACCATCCGCAGGCCGAGGGCGCTGCGCGGCGGTTCGGACGTCGGGGAGAACACCGACCAGAACCGGTCGCGCGGCGACGGGGATCGGGGCGGAGAGGCGGTCCGCCCGGCGCGTCGCTTCCCCATTCCAATCGCCTCCCTCCACCATCGAGCCCTACCCACTCGGGCTCGCGCCGGACATCGTCAGGTCCTTGAGCGGTCCCACCGGAAGCGCTGGACCATATATCGGCGCTCGATATATGGTCCTCCCGTGACCAAGATGACGGAAGCGACGTACTTCATCCTCGCCGCGCTCTTACAGGCCCCTCTTCACGGCTACGGAATCATCAAACGCGCAGGTGAGCAGTCGGCCGGACGGGTGAAGATCGCCGTCGGCACCCTGTACGGGGCGCTCGACCGGCTCGTGGAGGCGGGCCTGGTGGCGGTCGACGGGGAAGAGGTCGTCGACGGCCGGTCGAGACGGTATTACCGGATCACCGACGACGGCGTCGCCGCGGTCCGCGAGGAGGCCGTGCGGCTCCAGCAGGCCGCCAGGGTCGTCACGGCGCAGATCGGGGTGGTGAGCGCATGAGCGCCGAGCACGCGCTCGAACGGCGCTACCGCCGTCTGCTCCGGGTCTACCCGAAGGTCTATCGAGAGTGGCACGGCGAGGAACTCATCGGCACCCTGATGGCGGCGTCCGGCCCTCATACGCGCCGTCCGCCGCTCCGGGAGGTGCTCGCTCTCATCGCCTGCGGTTTCGCCGCCCATGCACGGAACGCCAGGGCCAGGGGCGTGCCCTGGTGGGCGGACGGGCTGCAGTTGGGCGTGCTCGCCGTCGCGACGACCACGTTCGCCATGAAGATCGAGATGCTGCCGCATCTCGTCCGGCCGGTCTGGACCCTCGGCGCGCTCGCGCTGATGGTGGCGATCATCCGCGGATGGGCGCGGGCGGCACTCGCCCTGTCGCTGATCGCGGCGCTCGAGTCCAGCCGCTTCCTGGTCTTCCACGGCGACGCGTTCAAAATGGCCGGCTTCGGCCCCGCGTACGTCGAGGTGTCGAGCATGGCGCCCTTCTGGGTGATCGTCGCCGGCCTGGCCGTACTCGCGGTGCGACCGGGGAAGGGCCTTCCCGCCCGATCGTGGTCGTGGCTGCTCGTTCCCGCGTTCTGCTGGGGGCTGCAGTTCCTGCTCGGCCTGTCCTACCCGGAGACGCTGCCCTGGATGCTCGCCCGGGCGGGCGTCGAGGTGCTGGCGCTCGCGGCCGTGCTCTGGGCCACCGTCTCGGTCAGGGACGCCAGATGGGCGCTCGCGGCCGCGGTCTACCTGATCCCCGGCCTGACCTACCTGGGCGAGAACCTCTCCACGCACGGCAGGAAGGGCCTCGCGTACTGGGGCCTGCTCACCGTGCTCGTGATCTCGTCGTTCGTCGTGGCCAGGCGGACCAGGGAGAAGGTCTGATCCGGCCCGAAGGCCGTGACCGGACACCGCGGGGACATCCGGCATTGCCGATTGTCGGATCAGACGGTCAAAACCGGCACATGTGTCCCTAGGATGGTCGTCGTCCATGCTGCGGACCGGACCCGAGCAGTGGAGGGCAGAGCGTGCACGAGGAGCAGGCTCCCGCGTGGGTGGTGGACCCCGGCACGCCGAGCGTGGCCCGGATGTACGACTACTACCTGGGTGGCAAGGACAACTTCGCGGCCGACCCCGACAACCCCCGGTCCATCGTGATTGACGGCGACATGCGCGAACCGGAGTCGATCCTCGGCCACCCCGGCGTCCTCGCCCACCTCGACTTCACCCGGCCGGTCGCGTTGATCATGCTGGCCGTCCTCCACTTCGTGACCGACGACGCGGAGGCGGCGCAGCTCGTCGGCGCGTTCCGCGAGCCGCTCGTCCCGGGCAGCCATCTGGTGGTCTCCCACATCACCCAGGGCGAGCTGGACGAGGACGCGGTCAGGCGGGGCCGGGACGTCTACACCGCGACCACCGCGGGCGGCATCGTGCCCCGCACCGCGGCCCAGGTCCGGAGCCTCCTCGACGGCCTCGACGTGCTGGAGCCGGGTGTCGTGCCGCTGCACCGGTGGCGCCCCAAGACCGTGGAGGTCGAATGGAACGGCATGCCGGGAGGCGACATCCTGGGTGGAGTCGGGCGCGTCACCTGAGGCCTCCGCGGGTGCCGGGAGACCTCACTCCCCGCTCATGACCAGGATCAGGCCCTGGACGGACGCGTCGTCCTCGTGGAGCGGCGCCAGCGTGACCGCGAGCCGGACGGGACGGCCCCGGCGGTTGACGGCCTCGACGCTCGCGGGGTCTCCCTGACCGGCCGCGGCCGGCTCGCCGTCCAGCACGAGCCGCATCACGGGGAGCAGCGGGTCGAGGGGCAGGCCGATGTCGAGCGAGGGCAGGGCACAGCCGTGTGCCTCGTCGGCGCGCAGCCCCCACAGCTCCTCCGCCGCCGGGCTCCACAGCAGCACCCGCAGGTCCCGGTCGACGACGACGACCACGTCGCCGAGCGAGCGCACCACGGAGGCGACGAACTGGTTGGCCCGGTCGAGCTCCAGCGTCCGGGCGTTGAGCGTCTCGTTGATCTGCTGGAGCTCGTCGTTGCTCGACTGGAGCTCCTCGTTCATCGTCTCCAGTTCCTCGTTGGTCGACTGGAGCTCCTCGTTGGTGGTCTCCAGCTCCTCGTTCGTGGACTGGAGCTCCTCGTTGGTGGTCTCCAGCTCCTCGTTCAGCGACTGCAGTTCCTCGTACGCGTGCTCGAGCTCCTTGTTGGCGTGTTCGAGCTCGTCGCGGAGCCGCCGATAACGGGTGACGTCGTGGAAGTTGACCGTGACACCGACGAGCCCGCCGGTCCTGTCCATGAGCGGGACGACGGCGACGTCGAAGATGCTCGGCTCCTGCGTGCCGGGGCGCCGCCAGGCGACGTCGTGCAGCTCGACCGTGCGCAGGTCCAGCTCGGCCTGCTCGATCAGCGACCTCAGCTCGACGGGCCGGTAGGACACCTCGAGATCCTGGAACGGGCTGCCCACGTCGCGGGGCCGCAGGCCGAACAGGACCTCGGCGCGGGTGTTGAGCAGGGCGAGCCTGCCCGACGCGTCGAGCGTGATCTGGGCGACCGGGCCGGAGGCGAGCGCCGCGCTCTGCAGACGCGGAAGGCGCGTGCTCTTCTCCGCGTGCGCCGGCGGCGAGTTCCAGCCGATGCGCGCCCCGCTCGCGGGCTGGGGGATCTTCCTGAACAGGCGCACGCGCAGGTCCACCGGCTCGAACTTGTCGCCGTGGTCGAGCAGCATCTCCGCCTTGCCCAGGAAGAGGTAGCCGGGGTCGGCGAGGGCGAAGTGGAACTTGCGGACGATGTTGAGCTGCGTCTCGGCGTTGAAGTACATCAGCGTGTTGCGTGCGAGCAGCAGGTCGACCCCGGAGATCGGGGCGTCCCTGGTGAGGTCGTTGCGGCCGAAGATGAGCTGGCGGCGCAGGTCGCGGCGGAACGCGAACCCCGTGTCCACCTGCTCGAAGTACTTGTCCCGCAGCTCGGGCGGCATGTCGGCGAGCTTGCGCTCGTCGTAGACCGCCGTACGGGCCACGTGCAGGGCCTTCTCGTCCAGGTCGGTGCCGTAGATCTTGACCCGCTCCCGGAACTCGTCCAGCCCCAGCTCCTCCGCCAGGGTGATGGCGAGGCTGCAGGCCTCCTCACCGGTGGCGCACCCCGCGCTCCAGGCCCGGATCGCCCGGCCGCCGGCCTTGGCCGCGAGGACCGCGGGGACGGCCCTCGCGCGGAAGACCTGCCAGGCCTGCGGGTCCCTGAAGAACCCGGTGACGTTGATGAGCAGGCTGTCGAAGAGGATCGCGAACTCGCCGGGCTCCAGCTCCAGGTAGTCGCGGTACTCCCCCGTCGTCTCGAGCTTGAGCGCCTCCAGCCGCCGCGCGACCCTGCGCTGCAGCGTGCTGCGCTTGTACCCGGTGAAGTCGAACCCCCGGGTCTCCTTGAGCATCAGCAGGAGGTCGTCGAACTCCCGTTCCTCGCTGGTGACCATGGGTCCACGCTATCGCCGCTCGTCGCCGTGGGTGAGCGGGGCCGGTGCCTCGCGGCCGATCTGACTCTGCAGGTGGCGCAGGGTCTCCAGGGCGTCCCGGTCACGCTCCGTCTGCTGCCGCAGGCGGCGTGCCACCAGGGCCTGCCCGCGCCCCTCGGCGTCGGCCAGCATCCGCGTCAGGAGCCGCAGCCGCTCCTCGATCCGCAGGATCGCCACCCAGAAGGCCCGCTCGACGACCTCCGACTGCCCGTCGACCATGCTCTCCATCGACCAGGCGTGACCCACCATGCACTGGTAGTGCCCGTTCGGGGGCGAGGCCACCTCATACAGCGGCCCGTTGCAGTCGGGGCAGGTTAGAGCGCTGAACCGGCCGGGGGGCGGATCCGGCACACCTACCGAGAAGAAGGCATCCAGCTCGTGCCGGAGCTTTCGATCCACGCCGGTTGTTCCCAGTGGAGGAGACGCGGTCGCGTCGCACTCCCGCACGATCCATTGCGCGATGTCCCGTACGGAGGACACCATCGGATGGCTCGTCGCGGCGATGGCCGCGCGCGGCATGCCGTCGAACGAGCTCTCCTCGGGGTCCTGCACGGCCACCAGCCCGCCGCGGCGCTCCACCTCCGCGCATCCCCGCGCCCCGTCGTCGAGGGTGCCGCTCAGGATGACGGCGAGGGTCCGCGGCCCCGCGAAGGCCGCCGCGCTGAGGAACAGTGGATCGGCGGCCGGGCGGTGGCCGTTGTGCCTGGGCCCCCGGGACAGCCGGACGGTCTCGCCGTCCACCAGCAGATGGAGATCGGGAGGAGCCACGTAGACGCGCCCGTGCAGCAACGGCTCGCCGTCCTGTGCCCCGGCCGACTTCAGCGGCCCCGCGCGGTCGAGGATGCCCGGCAGGGCGCTGCCCGCCCGCGGCGAGATGTGGAGGACGACGAGCACGGAGGCCCGCAGACCCGCCGGGAGGTTGCCGAGCAGCGTCCGCAGGGCCTCGATGCCTCCCGCGGACGCGGCGATGACCACGACATCGCGCTGGACGAGCACGCCCACAAACGCCCCATATCCTTGAAGTACGGGAGTCATGCGGATCGCGCGGAAAAGAAATTCGATCGCCCGTCGCCCGTCTCCCCGTCTCAGGCGGGGTAAGGAGGTCACCCATGGAACTGTGGGTGAAGGTGACACAGCGTGAATCGGACTCCGCCGTGGTGAGCGTCGGCGGAGAGATGGATCTCTTCAGCTGCGGGAAGCTCGAAGAGGCCGTCGCGCCGCTGCTCGCGGACGGCTGTGTGCACCTGGTGCTCGACGCGGTCCGCCTGAGGTTCTGCGACCTCGCCGGGGTGCGCACGCTCGAGCGCGTGCACACCGCCGCCGCCTCGGCCTCGGGAGGTCTCATCGTCTGGGCGAGCCGGCCCCTGGGCCGCCTGCTCGCTTTCCTGTGGCCCGAGGGACGGCCGGGACGCCCGACCGTCGTACGCGCCGCCCCCATGGCGCCCCTGGAGCGGCGGCTCGTGCTCCTGCCCGGCCGGCGCGAAGGGCCGGTCCGGCGCACGGCGGCGTCGGTACGCTCCGGGGAGACGGCACGCCGCGCGCCCGGCCCGGGCGGCCGTGAGGCGCTGCTGGAGCACTCGCGGCTGCTGCGTGAGCAGGCCAGGACGCGCATGGCGACCATGCGCGAGAGGACGGAGTCGATCTGCACCGGCCTGGCGGACGCCCAGGAGCGTCTCGCGGCCCTCCACACCGCGCTCGCTGAGCGGCCGTGTTCCGGCCTGTCCTGCGACGGTGACTCCCACCGGGCCAAGGCGGACGGCTTCCGCCGCCAGGCCGAGACGTTCGCCCGCCGCTGAGCCGTTCGGCGCGGCGCCCCTCAGAGCGCCAGTGCGCGCCTCCGGGGCGCCGCCCGGTGTGCCGTGCGGCGCCGCATCTCCGCGAGCACCTCCAGAGGGCTGGCCAGGAGCCTGGAGAAGGCCAGCTCCGCGGCGCCGACCAGCGTGACGTCGTCGCCGAGCGCCGACACCCGCAGCCGCACCTGCTCGCGGGAGATCACCATGGCGTTCGCCTCCACCCTGCGGCCGACCTGAGCCGCCGAGCCCGGGTACACGTCCCGCAGCATCCCTCCGAAGATCACCATGCCGGGATTGAAGAGGTTGATCAGGTTCGCCACGCCGATGCCCAGCCAGTCGCCGATCCGATGCAGCGCCTCCTCTGCCGCCGCGTCCCCGCGCCCGGCGGCCTCCACCACGGCGCGTACGCCCTCGCGGCCGCTCAGCTCGCCCGAACGGCCCGCGGCGTCGATCAGGGCGTGCTCGCCGACCTCGGCCTCCAGGCAGCCGCGCGAGCCGCACATGCAGGGCCGCCCGTCGTACGGGTTCACCATCATGTGCCCCAGCTCGCACCCGTAGCCGCCGTCGCCGCCGAGCAGCTTGCCGCCGACGATGATCCCGCCGCCCACACCGACGTCGCCGTGCAGGTAGATCAGGTTGTCGAAGCCGCGGCCCACGCCGCGGTCGCGTTCGGCCAGCGCGCCCAGGTGCGCCTCGTTGCCGACGAGCACCGGCAGCCCCAGGCGGGAGCCGAGCTCGACGCCGAACGCCTGGTCCACCCACCCCACGTAGGGCCCGTACCGCACCGTGCCGTCGTCGGGCCGGATCATGCCGCAGTAGGCCGCGCCGATCCCCACGCACACGGAGCCCGGCCGGGCGCCGCGCCGCAGCTCGCGGCCGAAGCCCGCGAGCACGCCGACGACGTCCTCCAGGTCCGCGCCCGCCCGGGGCCTGACCGCCTCGCGGCGGTCGAGGATCTCACCGCCCAGTCCCACCCGGGCCGCGACCAGGCGGTCGACGCGGACGTCGAAGGCCAGCACGTGCGCGCGGTCGCGCTCCGGGCGGACCACCAGGGACGGCCGGCCCGCCCTTCCGGTGTCCCCGGGCAACTCCTCGCTGACCAGGCCCGCCGCGGACAGCTCGGCGGTCAGCCCCATGATGGTGCTGCGATTCAGGCCCATCAGGTCGGCCAGCTCGGAACGGGAGAGCGCGCCGGCCAGGTGCACGTGCCGCAGCAGATCGCCGAGGTTGCGCCGGCGCATCTCCTCTTGGGACCGACCGGCTTTCGACATGGTGCGCAAATCCTGACGACTCGGAGGAATTCCTCGTTGGCGGGCCGTGGACGAGAGGACAGGGCCGTGGCCCCCTCCTCATCTTGAGATTACCAACGGAGCCGCCCGCGGCGAGCCCCGCGTTCAGGGGCGCGCCCGCTCGCCGGGCGGAGGGACCGCTATCGGTGGCGCGGTCCAAAGGCGGGCGGACGGACCGCTACCGGTGGCGCGGTCCGGAGACGGGCGGCACCGGGCGAGGCGCGGGCGCCGGCCGCGGAACCGCACGCCCGCGGTTCCGCGCCGCCTGAAGGCCGGTCCCCCGCCAGCCGGGAGAGGCGGCCGGGTGCCGGGGCGCCGCCTCCGCACGAGCCGCCGCTCTCGCCTTGGGCGGCGCCTGCGGGGCCGGGGCCGGCACGGGCGAAGGGCCCCCGTAGGGCGTGCCGAGCGCCTGCGCGATGTCACACGCCCGGTTGCCCCTGCACATCGCGTTCTGGATGCCGGTCCCGCCGTTCGCGACGTTGATGGTGATCTGCTGCGTACCGCGGTTGGTCGTGGGACTCGATGCGGTGAGCCCAGGCTGGGCGGCGTCCCTCGCGGGCCGCGCGGGCCGGAGCCCGGGCTCCTCCTGGTGCCGTGGCGTCTCCCGCCCGTGGGTGCGCGTGGCCCCGGCGGCAGGGCCCGCGACGGCCAGCGCCGCCGCGACCGACGCACAGGCGAGAAGACCAAGACCGATCTTCCTCATGGCCGCCCCGTCGTACCACCGACACTTCATCGCGCGCTCCCGCCAGTCGCCGCAATGCTCCGGGCGGCCCTTTTCGCCCAGGCCTTTTCAGGCTAGTAACCCGCTGATTTCCCGCGCCCGGCGCGCGCGGAGCCTTACGGCATCATTGCCATATCAGTCAGCGCGACCCCCAAATTCGTGGAATCCACGGCCCATGTGTATTCGACCGCGATCACCAGCCGTTGGCGTTGATGGGCATGTTCTGCCAGATCCTGCACTTCCTCGGGCCTGGACCGCAGAAGGCGCCCTGGGTGCTGATGCGCCCGCCGTTCGTGATGCCGGTCTGCTGCTGGCCCATCATGAAGGTCGGAGCGAACACGCCGTTGAGATTCTGGTTGAACTTGCCGTTGCCCGACTTGAACTGCTTGGCCGTGGCCATGCCGCCCGCCGCCACCTGGCCCCCGCCGCCGCCGTGCCCGGTGGCCCTCATCGGAGCACGCCCCAGGGACCGCACGCTCGCGCTCGCCTCCTGGACCCCGGCGCTCCACGCGATCGCGGCCACGAGAGCGGCCAGCGTCAGGCGACGGGCCGTCAGAGCCCGAAACGGTCGGGAGCTGGACGTGCAGCGGCGAGACATCGTGGAACGCACCTACCTACCAAGGCCATGCGGCAATGGGCTTTCGTCGCGGACATAAGCAACGTTGACCTCATACCCCGCGCCATGGCCTCAGCCTCACCCATGCCAAGCGCGGCATGGATGATGACGCATTTTTTGTCACTATGCCTTCCGACCGGGCATCACACGTTCATGCCCTCAAATGCCACTATCGGCATAAATCTGGAATGACAAACATTTATGGCGCATCCTGGGCCTGGGCCGGTCTTCGCGGGGCTCATTCGCCGACGGCGTCGAGATAGACCCAGGCGCCTTCGTGGCGGACGAAGCGGCTCTGCTCACGCATCTCGCCGGGCTGCCCCCGATAGGCGTACCGGGCACGGAAGGTGACGGTGCCGTCGGCGTGGATCGGGCTCCCGCCGGTGACCGCCTCGATCTCCAGCCCGGTCCACCGCATGCCCTGCTCGAACTCGACCCGCGCCGGACGGGTGGAGGGATGCCAGGTCCGCAGCAGGTACGCCTCGTCCTCCACGGCGAACGCGGAGAAGCGCGAGCGCATCAGCGCCTCGGCCGTCGGCGCGGCCTGTCCCGCGTGGAACCGGCCGCAGCACTCGCCGTAGACGGCCGGCAGACCGCAGGGACAGGGCTCGCCCGCACGTGACGTGCGGCGGGAACGGGAGGTACGGCTCACCCCGCGAGGCTATCGCTCCCGGCCACCGGCCACTCGACGGCCGAGCGCCAGAGCGGCCGGGTGCGCGGTGAGCGCGTCCATCAGCATCATCTGCGCGGCATTCGTACCTATCGGGAAGGCGTGGATGACACTCGCCGAAGGCGAGCGCGCCCTGGCCGTCCACGACGACCGCGGTCCTGTCGGGCTCGATCTCCGCGCGCTCCGCCAGCAGGCGCGGAACGGTCAGCGGACCCGCGTGGTGCACTCTCGGCTTCTCCTAGTACGTCGTGACAGGTCCGCCGCTAGCGGCGGACCTTGGGACCCGAGCCCGTCGAACCGCGCACGATCAGCTCCGGCCGGAAGACCAGCTCGTGGTGCCGTGAGGGGGCGCCCCCGATCACTTCGAGCAGGGTGTCGACGGCGGCGGCGGCCATCGCCTGGACGGGCTGGCGCACCGTGGTGAGCGGCGGGTCCGTGTACGCGATCAACGGGGAGTCGTCGTATCCGACGACCGAGACGTCCCCCGGGACGGACAGACCGCGTTCCCGGCAGGCCCGGATGGCGCCGATCGCCATCAGGTCGCTGGCGCAGACGATGCCGGTGCAGCCCCGATCCAGCAGATGGGCCGCGGCCGCCTGCCCGCCCTCCACGGAGAACAGGGAGTGGGAGATCAGATCGCCGGTGTCCGTCAGGCCGAGCAGTTCGGCCAGCGCCTGCCGGTATCCCTCGATCTTCCGGATCACCGGGACGAACCGCGCCGGGCCGACCGCCAGCCCGATGCGTTCATGCCCGAGATCGACCAGATGCTGTACGGCCAGCCTCGCCGCCAGCCGGTCGTCGGTGGAGACGAAGGGCGCCTCCACGTCGGCCGCGTGCCCGTTCATCAGCACGATCGGCACTTCCTGGGAGATGAGCTGGGAGTACCGGTCCGAGCGTGCCGTCGTGTCCGCGTGCAACCCGGAGACGAAGACCATCCCGCTCACCCCGCGGTCGAGCAGCAGTTCGGTGAACTCGTCCTCCGGAGCCCCGCCCGGCATCTGCGTGCACAGGACGGGCGTGTAGCCGTACTGGGTGAGCGCCTTCTCGATGGCCTGCGCGAAGGCCGGGAAGATCGGGTTGTCCAGCTCCGGGGTGATCAGCCCGATCAGGCCGTTGCTGCGCTGCCGCAGCCGCTGCGGCCGCTCGTACCCCATGAGGTCGAGAGCGGCCAGCACGGCCTGCCGGGTGGCCTTCGACACACCCGGCCTGCCGTTCAGCACCCGGCTGACGGTCGCCTCGCTGACGCCTGCCTGCGCGGCGATGTCCGTCAGCCGGGGGATTCCGATCGCAAGGGGGCTCGACGACATCAGCTTTCCCGCCACCACGCGGCGGAGTCCGGAGCCAGGACGACCCTTCCGTCGCTCACCAGGACGGGGGCGCTCGCCAGCAGGAGTTCGCCCTCCGCCGTCAGCTCCACCGGCCGGTCGCGGAGGTTGACCGCGCAGACGAAGCCCTCGCCGCGGGAGAAGGCGAGGCTCCCCTCCGGCGAGTCGAGCCACACGAGGGGGCCGTCGCCGAGGCCGGGAAGCTCGCGGCGCAGGCGCAGCGCCCGGCGGTAGAGGTTGAGCATCGACTCCGGGTCGTCGCGCTGCGCCGCCACGCTGAGCCGCCCCCAGGATTCCGGTATCGGCAGCCAGGCGCTCTCGGCACCCGGCGACGCGAAGCCGAACGGCTTGGCCTGCGTCCAGGGCAGCGGCACCCGGCAGCCGTCCCGCCCGCTGTCGGGGTCGCGCAGCCGCTGCGGGTCCTGCAGGTACTGCTCGGGCAGGTCCAGCACCTCCGGCAGCCCCAGCTCCTCGCCCTGGTAGACGTACGCCGAGCCGGGCAGCGCCAAGGTGAGCAACGCCGCCGCGCGGGCGCGGCGGCCCCCGAGATCGCCGCCGCCGTAGCGGGTGACGTGCCGCTTGACGTCGTGATTGGACAGCACCCAGGTCGGGGGCGCGCCCACCAGCGCCGACGTGCGCACCGACTCGTCGATGACCTCCCGGAACGCCTCGGCGTCCCAGGGGGCGGTCAGGAAGTGGAAGTTGAACGCCTGGTGCAGCTCGTCGGGGCGGACGTAGTTGGCCAGCCGCTCGGGCGAGGGCGCCCACGCCTCGGCCACGCCGATCCGCTCGCCCTCGTAGGAGTCGAGGATGCGGCGCCAGGCCCGGTGGATCTCGTGCACCCCGTCCTGGTCGAAGAACGGGACCACCTCCATCCCGATCATCCGTGCCTGACCGGGCCGGCCGACGTCCGGAAGACCGGGAGCCTTGACCATGCCGTGCGCCACGTCGATCCGGAAGCCGTCCACGCCGAGGTCGAGCCAGAACCGCAGCACGTCGGCGAACTCCTCGTGCACCTCCGGGTGCTCCCAGTTGAGGTCCGGCTGCTCGGGCGCGAACAGGTGCAGGTACCACTGGCCGTCCTCGACCCGGGTCCAGGCCGGCCCGCCGAAGATCGACTCCCAGTCGTTGGGCGGCAGCTCACCGGCCGCGCCCTTACCCTCGCGGAAGATGTAACGCTCCCGCTCCGGGCTGCCCGGCCCGGCCCGCAGCGCCGCCTCGAACCAGGGGTGCCGGTCGGAGGTGTGGTTGGGCACCACGTCCACGATCACCCGCAGGCCCACCCGGTGGGCGTCCGCGATCAACGCCTGGGCGTCCGCCAGCGAACCGAAGATCGGATCGACGTCGCGATAGTCGGCCACGTCGTACCCGAAGTCGGCCATCGGCGAGGGATAGAACGGCGTCAGCCAGAGGGCGTCCACGCCGAGATCGGCCAGGTAGGGCAGGCGGCCGCGGATGCCGGGCAGGTCGCCGATCCCGTCGCCGTTGCCGTCGGCGAAGCTGCGGACGTACACCTGATAGATCACCGCGTCCCGCCACCACCGAGTGGCGACCGCCGGCGGGCGGACGGCGAGTTCGGTCACTGTGCTTCCCCGATCCTTGTAGGAAATGGTCATGTCGCTGATGGCGGGTGTCACATCTTTGTGGCGCCGCTGGTGAGCCCGGCCACCAGATGACGCTGGACGAGCAGGAAGACGACCGCGGCGGGAATCGCGATGAGCACGGCCGAGGCGGTGAGCAGCCCCCAGTCCGACCAGTGCTGGCCGACGAACTGCTGGAGCCCGACGCCGAGGGTGCGCTTCTCCTCCTGCGACATGAAGACGGTGGCGTACGCCACCTCGCCCCACGCGGTCATGAAGCAGTAGAAGGCGGTCACCGCGAGGCTGGGCCTGGCCAGCGGCAGCACCACTCGCCAGAACGTGCCGAACGGCGTCAGCCCGTCCACCAGGCCCGCCTGGTCGATCTCCCTGGGGATGGTGTCGAAGTAGCTCTTCATCATCCACGCGCAGAACGGCACGGCCACGGTCAGGTAGGCCGCGACGAGCCCGGGAATCTGATTCAACAGCCCGAGGCCGGCCATGAGGTTGTACAGCGGCACGATCAGGATCGCCACGGGGAACATCTGGGTGACCAGCAGCAGCCACATGACGCCCCTGTGGCCCGGGAAGCGGAACCTGCTGATCGCGTAACCGGTGGTCGCGGCGACGAACACGCCCAGGAGCATGGTCAGCCCCGCCGCGAGGACGGAGTTGAGCAGCCAGACGGGAAACTCGGTGTCGCCGAGCACCCGCGCGTAGTTCGTCAGCGACGGCTGATTGAAGATCTCCAGCTCGGACGACAACCACCCGTCCCGCGGCTTGAGCGACGTGAGCACCAGCCAGACCACGGGGAACAGCGAGATGGCGGTGGCCAGCAGGAGCGTCCCGTGCAGGAGGATCGACGCGGCCGGGCTCCGCTTGTGCCGGCCGTACGACCCGGTGCTCGAGGTGCCGGTGCTTGAGGTGACGGTGCTTGAGGTGACGGTGCTCACCAGACCTCCCCCTGCTTTCGCAGCGCTCTGCGGTAGACGACGGCCATGACGACGAGCAGGAGCAGGATGATCACGCCCCAGGCCGCCGAGCCGGAGTAGTTGCGGACTCCGGTGAACGCCTCCCTGAAGGCGTAGGTGACCAGGATCTCCGTGGAGGTGCCGGGTCCGCCCCGGGTGATCAGGAAGATCACCGGGAACATGTTGAACGTCCAGATCGTGCCGAGCAGCACGACCGTGCTCGAGACCGAGCGCAGGCCCGGCAGCGTGACGTGACGGAACCGCTGCCAGGGGGTGGCCCCGTCCACCTCGGCCGCCTCGTACAGCTCGGCCGGGATGGACTGGAGACCGCCGAGCAGGGCCACCATCATGAAGGGCACGCCGACCCAGACGTTCACCGCGATGACCGCGATCTTCGCCGTCGTCGGGTCGTCCAGCCAGCCGACCGCGCCGAGCCCGGCGGCCTTCAGCATCGCGTTGATCACGCCGTAGTCGCTGTTGAACAGATAGCGCCAGATGAAGGCGGCCACGAACCCGGGAATGGCCCAGGGCAGGATCAGCAGCACCCGGTAGACCGAGCGGAACCGCAGCCGGCGGTGCAGCATCATCGCCAGGCCGAGGCCGATCCCGTAGTGGAGGCCGACGCAGGCGACCGTCCACAGCACGGTCCACGCCAGCCTCCCCCAGAACAGGCTGCTCGTGAGGATGTCGACGTAGTTCTCGAGTCCGACGAACTCGTATCTCGCGGGGATGACGTTGACACCGATGGTGCGGCCCACGGTGGCCTCGGTGGCGTCGGTCAGGGACAGGTAGACGCCGCGGACCAGCGGCCAGCCGACCAGCACGCCGACGACGATCACCACCGGAGCGGTCATCGCCCACGCGTACCAGTGCTGGGACAGCAGACGCCGCACCGGTCCGGGCCGGCGTCCGCGGTGGCCGCGGGAGCCCTCGGCTCCCGCGGCCCCGTCCCTGGCCGTGCGGGAGGCACGTCCAGTCGTGGTCGCCACGCTCAGCTCCAGTCCTTCATGATGCCGTGGTACTTCTCGTCGACCTGCTTGAGCGCGTCCTCCGGCTTGGTGCCGTCCAGCAGCGCCTGGTAGCCCTCGAGCAGCGGCTGGAAGAGCTGGCCGCCTTCGGGGATCCACGGACGGGCGACCGCGGTGTCCAGGATCGGCTTGAAGATCGCCACGTCCTGGTTCTCCTTGACCTTCGGGTCGTCGAAGCTGGACGCGCGGGCCGGGAGGAGGCCCAGCTCACTGGAGACGGTGGCAAGGGAGCTCGCCGAGCTCATGAAGCGCAGGAACTCGTAGGAGGCGTCGAGGTTCTTGGATCCCGCATAGACGGCGTAGTTCCACCCGCCGGTGGGCGCCCCGGCCTTGACCGAGCCCGCGGGGACGGGCGCGATGCCGAGGTTGCTCTTGTCCTGGAACTCCTTGCCCTGGTAGACCTCGGACAGCGCCCAGGGACCGTTGTAGATCATCGCGGTCTTGCCGTCCTTCAGGGCGGTCATCGCGTTGGCGTAGCTGTCCTGGAGGGCGGGCTTGGGCGCGGCCCCCGAGGTGATCAGGTCGGCCACCTCGCCCAGCGCCTTCGCGTTCGCCGGCGAGTTGACGACGATCTTCTTGGTCTGTACGTCGAGGAGGTCGCCGCCCTCGCCGTAGATGAACGGAAGCAGGAAGTAGGAGTCCACGTTCAGGGTCAGGCCGTTCACCCCGGTCTTCGCCTTGACGTCGAGGGCGACCTTCTTGAGCTCGTCGAAGGTCTTGGGCGCCTCCTCGTAGCCCGCCTTCTTCAGCAGCTTCTTGTTGTAGAGCAGCGCGAGGGTGTCGGTCACCTGGGGCACCGCGTACGTCTTGCCCTCGTACTTGGTGCTGCTCAGCGGCCCGGCCAGGTAGTCGCTCTCGTTGTCGACGGCGCGGGTGCCGTCGAGCGGCTGCAGGTAGCCGAGGGAGGCGAACTGCGAGGTCCAGGCGACCTCCGAGCGGATGATGTCCGGGGCGCCGGTCCCCGCCTGCGCGGCCGTCTGGAACTGGCCCTGCGCCTGGTCGGACGGCACGTTGACGTACTTGACCTTGATCTTGGGGTACTTGGCCTCGAACTCCTTGATGAGCTTCTGGAAGGTCGGCCCCTCGCTGTCCGGCCGTGTGGTGTCCCACCAGGTGATCTCGCCGCTTATCTGGGTCGGGTCCGCGGGGGCGGCGGACTTCTCGTTCGCCGCCGACGTGCCGCTGTCACTGCCGCTGCCGCAGGCGGAGGCCGCCAGCGCGAGGGCCGCGACGACTGTCACGGCCGAAATGGCTCGCCGCATGTCTATCTCCTCATGGGGACGCTCAGGGGATTGGAACGCGTCGGCGAGACACGCTCGCCGGCGTCGTTTGGGGGGTGAGCGTGACGTTACGCGGCTGCAAGAAGTTTTGAAAGAGCTTGCAATGATCGACTGCTGTTTCGTTATGAATAGACGGGTAGTGATATATCACTCACGCACCGCAATATACGCGAGGAAAGATTCCGACAAACCGGACACTAGTGAGTGCGGCTCACACCAACACCGACGCATGTTCTGTAATTTGCTGCAAGGTATTGCAATCCGTATGGCCGCTGAGTAACTTCCAGGCAACACCTAGGAAACCTGAACACGGAGGCCCCTACGGTGTGTCCATCCCCCACCGGCCCGAGGGCGCCGCCCCGCCGCCCGCGCCCGCCGCCCCCGCGCCCCGCGATGTCCGGGCCGAGTCGTCGGTTCGCCTTCGCGTGTGCCGTTCTTCATGGAATCCGCCGCAGTGGCGCGGAATGAGGACGCCGCCGCAGCGTCACGGCAGCTCGTGCCGTCATCCTCAAGAACCCGTTCGCCTGTCGCAGGCCGCACGCATGGAAGCGGGCCGGGTGTTTGCCCCACCCGGCCCGCACTCAACGGGATCCCGTCCTGAGTTCTGGAGACCCCCTCTATGAGACTGTACAAAGCAATCGTTGCGGGCGCGTTAACCGCGACCGCCGCGGCCGGCACCGCCGTGGCGCTGCCCGTGCTCACCGAGACCGCCGCCAACGCCGCGTCCGGCCCCGGAGTGACCGTCAACCTGTGGCACTGGAACTGGAAGTCGGTGGCCAAGGAGTGCACCGACGTCCTGGGCCCGGCCGGGTACGGCTCGGTGCAGGTGTCCCCGCCCAACGACTCCATGTCCAAGGGCGGCTCGGTCTGGTGGGACGTCTACCAGCCCGCCCGCTACGTCCTGACCAGCAAATTCGGTGACGAGGCCGCGTTCAAGAACATGGTCGACACCTGCCACGCCGCGGGCGTGAAGGTGCAGGCGGACACGGTCATCAACCACATGACCGGGCAGGGGGCCACCAGCTACGGCGGCTACAGCTTCAGCAAGTACAACTACCCCGGGCTCTACTCCTCCTGGGACTTCCACTCCCCCACCTGCGGGATCAACGACGCCGACTACGGCAACAACGCCTGGCGGGTGCAGAACTGCGAGCTCGTCGGCCTGTCCGACCTCAACACCGGCTCCGACTACGTGCGGGGCCAGATCGCCGCGTACATGAACAAGCTGACCGACCTGGGCGTCGACGGCTTCCGCATCGACGCCGCCAAGCACATCAGCCCCGACGACCTCGCCGCGATCAAGTCCAAGCTCAAGGGCTCGCCGTACATCCACCAGGAGGTCATCTACGGCCAGGGCGAGGCGGTTCAGCCGAGCCAGTACACCGGCGTCGGCGACGTGGACGAGTTCGTCTACGGCCGAAAGCTCAAGGAGCAGTTCACCGGCCAGATCAAGTATCTGCAGAGCTTCGGCCAGAGCTGGGGCCTGTCGGTGGGCAGCGACAAGGCCATGGTGTTCGTCGACAACCACGACACCGAACGTAAGGACGCCTCCGCCGGCGACGCGACGCTCAACTACAAGTACGGCGCCACCTACAAGCTCGCCAACGTCTTCATGCTGGCCTGGCCGTACGGCAAGCCCAACGTCTACTCCTCCTTCACCTGGAGCGACAAGGACGGCGGCCCGCCGTCGGCCAACGGCGGGTTCGTCACCGACACCAACTGCTCCAACGGCCAGTGGACCTGCTTCGACCGCGAGATGACCGGCATGGTCGGCTTCTACAACACCGTCGCCGGCACCTCCGTCGGCAACTGGACCGACAACGGCGGCAACCTGATCGCCTTCAGCCGCGGCGACAAGGGCTGGGTGGCGATCAACAACGAGAACAGCAGCGTCACCCGCACCTTCACCACCGGCCTGCCCGCCGGGACGTACCCGAACGTCGCGGGCAGCGGCTCGGTGACGGTGAACTCGGGCGGAACGGCGACGGTCACCGTCCCGGCCAAGAGCGCCGTCGCCATCCGCGTCGGTTCCCAGCCCACGGCCTCGCCCACGGTGACCCCGACCGGCGACAACACCGCCACCGTCTTCTACAAGACGAGCTGGAGCACCGCCGACATCCACTACGGGATCAACGGCACCTGGACCACCGTCCCCGGCGTCGCCATGGACACCGCCTGCACCGGCTGGAAGAAGAAGACCGTCGACCTCGGCAACGCGACCAGCTTCCAGGTCACCTTCAACAACGGCTCCGGCACCTGGGACAACAACGGCGGCAACAACTACACCGCCGGCACCGGCACCACCACCGTCAAGGACGGCGTGGTCACCGCCAACGCGGCCAACCCCTGCGAGGGCACCACCACCAATAGTGCGACCGTCTACTACTACACGGGCTGGAACCCGGCCGACATCCACTACGGCATCAACGGCACCTGGACCTCGGTCCCCGGCGTCGCCATGGACACCGCCTGCACCGGCTGGAAGAAGAAGACCGTCGACCTCGGCAACGCGACCAGCTTCCAGGTCACCTTCAACAACGGCTCCGGCACCTGGGACAACAACGGCGGCAACAACTACACCGTCGGCACCGGCACCAGCACCGTGAAGAACGGCGTGGTCACCGCCAACGCGGCCAACCCCTGCGGCAGCTAGACGACGTCGGCGCGTCCCGGCCCCGCCCGAGCCGGGACGCGGTCCCACCCCCCACCAGAAGGACCGCAATGAACCGAAGACGCGTTCACCTTGCCGCGGCGACGGCGATCGTCGCGTTGTCGAGCCTGATGACGGTGACCGCGGCCCGTGCGGCCAACAGCGCCACCGTGTTCTACAAGACAGGCTGGAACCCGGCCAACATCCACTACGGCATCAACGGCACCTGGACCTCGGTCCCCGGCGTCGCCATGGACACCGCCTGCACCGGCTGGAAGAAGAAGACCGTCGACCTCGGCAACGCGACCAGCTTCCAGGTCACCTTCAACAACGGCTCCGGCACCTGGGACAACAACGGCGGCAACAACTACACCGCCGGCACCGGCACCACCACCGTCAAGGACGGCGTGGTCACCGCCAACGCGGCCAACCCCTGCGAGGGCACCACCACCAATAGTGCGACCGTCTACTACTACACGGGCTGGAACCCGGCCGACATCCACTACGGCATCAACGGCACCTGGACCTCGGTCCCCGGCGTCGCCATGGACACCGCCTGCACCGGCTGGAAGAAGAAGACCGTCGACCTCGGCAACGCGACCAGCTTCCAGGTCACCTTCAACAACGGCTCCGGCACCTGGGACAACAACGGCGGCAACAACTACACCGTCGGCACCGGCACCAGCACCGTGAAGAACGGCGTGGTCACCGCCAACGCGGCCAACCCCTGCGGCAGCTAGACGACGTCGGCGCGTCCCGGCCCCGCCCGAGCCGGGACGCGGTCCCACCCCCCACCAGAAGGACCGCAATGAACCGAAGACGCGTTCACCTTGCCGCGGCGACGGCGATCGTCGCGTTGTCGAGCCTGATGACGGTGACCGCGGCCCGTGCGGCCAACAGCGCCACCGTGTTCTACAAGACAGGCTGGAACCCGGCCAACATCCACTACGGCATCAACGGCACCTGGACCTCGGTCCCCGGCGTCGCCATGGACACCGCCTGCACCGGCTGGAAGAAGAAGACCGTCGACCTCGGCAACGCGACCAGCTTCCAGGTCACCTTCAACAACGGCTCCGGCACCTGGGACAACAACGGCGGCAACAACTACACCGCCGGCACCGGCACCACCACCGTCAAGGACGGCGTGGTCACCGCCAACGCGGCCAACCCCTGCGAGGGCACCACCACCAATAGTGCGACCGTCTACTACTACACGGGCTGGAACCCGGCCGACATCCACTACGGCATCAACGGCACCTGGACCTCGGTCCCCGGCGTCGCCATGGACACCGCCTGCACCGGCTGGAAGAAGAAGACCGTCGACCTCGGCAACGCGACCAGCTTCCAGGTCACCTTCAACAACGGCTCCGGCACCTGGGACAACAACGGCGGCAACAACTACACCGTCGGCACCGGGACCACCACGGTCAAGGACGGCGTCGTACGCGCGAACGCGCCGGAGCCGTGCACGGCCGAGCCGCCGGACACGACCGCGCCCAGCGTGCCCACGGGCCTGGCCGCGACCGCGACCGGCACGACCGTCACGCTCACCTGGACGGCGTCGACCGACAACGTCGGTGTCACCGGTTACGAGATCAGCCGAGCCAAGGGCGAGGAGACCCCCGTCGTCCGCTCCGCCTCCGGCACGTCCTACAAGGAGTCCGGGCTGGACGCGAAGACGACCTACACCTATAAGGTGCGGGCGCTGGACGCCGCGGGCAACAAATCGGCCTACACCGATACCGTCTCGGTCAAGACGGGCGACGGACCGCCACCGGTCACCCAGGGCACCCCGCTCGGCGGCGACCCGCGCAAGGACTCCATCTACTTCGTGATGACGGCGCGGTTCTACGACGGCGACGCCTCCAACGACAGGGGCGGAAGCCAGAACATCCGCTCCGGCAACGCGGCCGGCAACGACCCGATGTTCCGCGGCGACTTCAAGGGCCTCATCGAGAAGCTGGACTACATCAAGGCCCTCGGCTTCTCCGCGATCTGGATCACCCCGGTCGTTCTCAACCGGTCCGACTACGACTACCACGGCTACCACGGCTGGGACTTCTACCGGGTGGACACCCGGCTGGAGACGCCCGGCTACACCTATCAGGACCTGATCAACAAGGCGCACGCCAAGGGCCTGAAGATCTACCAGGACGTCGTCTACAACCACAGCTCGCGCTGGGGCGCCAAGGGACTGTTCGTCCCCCCGGTGTACGGCGTGCGCGACGAGCAGTGGAAGTGGATGTACAGCGCCAAGGAGGCGGGCCGGGAGTACGACCCGATGGATGAGCACCAGGGCGACGACCCCGGCATGACCGCCGCGCAGAACCAGATGGCCAAGGGGCGGCCCTACAACGGCGACCTGTGGTCCACCGAGGAGCCGGCGGGCAACACCTGCCGCAACTGGGGGCAGCCGACCGGCTCCCGCAGCCCCGAGGGATACACCATCTACAACTGCCAGTGGCCGAGCCCCACCTCCGGGATGTTCCCGGCGAAGTACTACCACCAGTGCTGGATCGGCAACTGGGAGGGCGAGGACTCGCGCAGCTGCTGGCTGCACGAGGACCTGGCCGACTTCAACACCGAGAACGCCGAGGTGCAGAAGTACCTCATCGACGCCTACAACCGGTTCATCGACATGGGCGTGGACGGCTTCCGCATCGACACCGCCATCCACATCCCCCGGGTCACCTGGAACCGCCGCTTCCTGCCGGCGATCTACGACCGCGTCAGGGAGCGGTTCGGCGAGGACAAGGCCAAGGACTTCTACGTCTTCGGCGAGGTCGCCGCGTTCGTGAACGACAAGTGGAACCGCGGCTCGGTCAACCACTCCGCGCAGTTCTACACCTGGAAGGAACGCAAGGACTACAACGCCGACGACGAGAAGGCCGCGATCGAGCAGTACACCTACGAGGAGCAGCTCGGCACCGGCAACCAGCCGACCAGCACGAACGCCCTCCTCAACGGGAACGCTTACCACGCGCCCGACCACACGAAGTTCTCCGGCATGAACATCATCGACATGCGCATGCACATGAACTTCTCCGACGCGCAGAACGCCTTCTACAACGGCAAGGACTCCGACGACAGCGTCAACGACGCCACCTACAACGCCGTCTACGTCGACTCCCATGACTACGGACCCAACAAGTCGGGCTACCGCTACAGCGGCGGCACCGACGCGTGGGCGGAGAACATGAGCCTGATGTGGACCTTCCGCGGCATCCCCACCCTCTACTACGGATCGGAGATCGAGTTCCAGAAGGGCAAGCAGATCGACTGCGGCCCCACCTGCCCGCTCGCCACCACCGGCCGCGCCTACTACGGCGACAAGATCGAGGGCAGCGTCACCGCCGGTGACTACGGGGTGGTATCCGGTGCGTCCGGCGCCGTGGCGACCACACTGAGCCAGCCGCTGGTCAAGCACCTGCAGCGGCTCAACCAGATCCGCCGGGCGATCCCGGCGCTGCAGATGGGGCAGTACTCCACCGAGGGCGTGAGCGGGCAGATCGCCTACAAGCGCCGCTACACCAGCGGTTCGGTGGACAGCTTCGTCCTGGTGACCGTCTCCTCGGGCGCCACCTTCACCGGCGTCCCCAACGGGACGTACGTGGACGCCGTCACCGGGGACACCAAGACCGTCACCAACGGAACCCTGTCGATCAGCCTGAACAGCAAGGGCGACCTGCGCGCCTACGTGTTCGACCAGTCGGGCAACCCGGCTCCGGGCAAGATCGGCTCTGACGGTCCGTACCTGAAGTAGCGCTCCCCGAGGTCGGGGCGGGGAGCGCGCTCTCCGCCCCGATCGTCGTCGCGGGGCCGGCGGGTCTGCACCGCCGGCCTTCGCGGCTAACCGGCGGCGGGCAGGTTCGCTGGCACCGGCGCGGTGGAGCGGCGGACGACGAGTTCCGGCCGGTGGAGCAGCTCGGTGCGCGGCGCCGGCAGCCCGCGGATCTCATCCAGCAGGCTCGCTACGGCGGCCAGCCCCATCTCGCGGACCGGCTGACGGATCGTGGTCAGCGGCGGGTCGAGGTAGGCCGTCATCGGGGAGTCGTCGAACCCGACGACGGACACGTCCTCCGGCACGCGCAGCCCGGCCTGGCGGATGCCCCGGATCGCCCCGATGGCCATGATGTCGCTGCCACAGCAGATCGCCGTGCAACCCCGGTCGAGGAGCTGCTGCGCGGCCGACTGGCCGCCCTCCACCGTGTAGAGCGTGTTGAGGACCAGCTCGGTCGTGTCGGCGACGCCCGTGTACTCGGCCATCGCGCGGCGGAAGCCGTTCGTTTTGCGGATGGTGGGCACGAACCGCTCCTGCCCGACGGCGAGACCGATGCGCCGGTGCCCCAGGGACGCCAGGTGGCTGACGGCCATGTCGAGCGCGGCGGCGTCGTCGTTGGAGATGAAGTGGGCGTCGATGTCGGGCCGGTAGCCGTTGATCAGCACCATGGGGAGGCCGAGCTCGATCAGCCGCAGATAGCGGGAGCGGTCGGAGCGCGAGTCGGCGTGCAGGCCGCTGACGAAGATGATGCCCGAGACCCCGCGTTCGAGCAGCAGATCGGTGTAGTCGTCCTCGGCGATGCCTCCGGGCGTCTGCGTGCACAGCACGGCGGTGTAGCCGGACAGGACCAACGCGTTCTCGATCACCTGGGCGAACGCAGGGAAGATCGGATTGTTCAGCTCGGGAAGGATCAGACCGATGAGCCCGGTGTGCTGCTGCCGCAGCTTGGGCGGACGCTCGTAGCCCAGGACGTCGAGGGCGGTGAGCACGGCCTGCCGCGTCCCCGGCGCCACTCCCGGCTTCCCGTTCAGCACCCGGCTCACGGTCGCCTCACTCACGCCCGCTTGGACGGCTATGTCGGCGAGGCGCATGGTCATGATGGTCAACTTACCTTTCCTCGCCCCTGCACCCGGTCTCATGCCGGCACACCGGGCACGCGGGGGCGGCCGGGGCACGCCGTAGGTCGCCCCTAGCGTAGCGAAGCGCTTACAGCTCTTTCAGCACGCTGCAAGCGGCGAGGGGCCGGAACCGGGCGATCCGCACGGACGTCGGCACCGTCGTCGCAAGGGCCCCATCCTCCCTACCGCAGGCCCGGGGGACACGGGCCGGTCGAATCGCGGATGACCAGCTCGGGGTCGAAGATCTGCTCGCCACCGCCGTTGCCGCGCCCCTTCACCTGGTCGGCCAGCGCCCGCGCGGCGGCCGCGCCGATGGCGAGCACCGGCTGGCGCACCGTCGTGAGGGCGGGGTCGGTGAACGACATCAGCAGCGAGTCGTCGGCTCCCACGACCGAGACGTCCTCCGGGACGCGCAGGCCTCGGCGGCGGGCCGCCCGGATCGCGCCGAGGGCCATCAGGTCGCTGCCGCACACCAACGCCGTCGCGCCCCTTCCTAACAGGCGGTCCGCGGCGGACTGGCCGCCCGCGACGTCGAAGGAGGCCAGCTCGACCAGGTCGCCGGCGCCGGGCCCGGCGAGCCGCCGCACGGCGAGGCGGAAGCCCGCCAGCCGCCACTGCACCGTGGAGTAGCGCTCGGGCCCGCTCAGGAACCCGATGCGGCGGTGCCCCAGCCCCACCAGGTGCTGTACGGCGAGCCGCGCGGCCATGGCGTCGTCGGACGACAGGGACGGCGCGCCGATACCGGGCACCTGCCCGTTGACCAGCACGAACGGCACCCGCTGCCGGGCCAGGTCGTCGTAACGGGACCGGTCGACGCGGGTGTCGGCGTGTAGGCCCGAGACGAAGACGATGCCGGAGACCTTGCGGTCGAGCAGCATGCCGACGTACTCGTCCTCCCCCGAGCCCTCCGGCGTCATGGTGCCGAGCATGGCCGTGAACCCGTGCCTGGCGAGGTTGGTCTCGATGACCTCGGCGTATAGGGGGAAGATCGGGTTTTGCAGCTCGGGAACGATGAGCCCGACGAGCCCGAAGCTGCGCGGGCGCATGGTGCTCGGCCGCTCGTAGCCGAGCGCCTCGATCGCGGCCAGGACGGCCGTGCGGGCTCGCACACTGACCCCCGGGCGCTCGTTGAGCACCCGCGAGACCGTCGCCTTGCTCACTCCCGCCTGCCTGGCGATCTCGTCGAGCCGTGCTGCCATCGTCGCTGTTTCCGATCAGTCGCTGGAACGCCGCAAGGCATCTTGAAACAAAACAGCAATTTTCTGCAACGTCTTCCAGGTGCGGAAACCCGCTGTTAACTTCGGGCCACCCGCGCGGTTACCCCCTTTCTTCCGGGCCTACGGCCCCTCTCACCTGGAGCGATCCTGTGCGCAGATCATTTGTCGCGCTGGCCGCCTGCCTCACGCTGACGGCCTGCGGTGGCGGAACCGCGTCCGAAAAGACACCTGGCAAGGCGGACGCGGCGCCGGCCGGGCAGGCCGCGTCGTCGTCGGCCACGCTGACCATCTGGGCCGACCAGAAGCGGTCGGAAACCCTCAAGCCGTTCGCCGAGGCGTTCGCCAAGGAGAACGGGATCAAGGCCGAGGTGGTCGTGGTCGCACAGAACCAGCAGCAGACCTTCGTCACCGCCTCGCAGGCGGGCAAGGGCCCCGACGTCCTCGTCGGCGCGCACGACTGGATCGGCAACCTGGTCCAGAACGGGCTCATCGAGCCGATCCAGATGACCGAGGACCAGCTGTCCGGCTACGTGGACGTCGCCCGCAGGGCCGTGACCTACGACGGCCAGGTCTACGGCGTGCCGTACGCCGTGGAGAACCTGGCGCTCTACCGGAACACCGACCTCGCCCCCGAGGCCCCCAAGACGTTCGACGAGCTCGTCGCCACCGGGCGCAAGCTGAAGGAGGCGGGCAAGGTCAAGGAGATCGTGGGCTACCCGGTCAGCCAGCAGAACGGGCAGTCGGGCGACACCTACCACATGTATCCGCTCTACACCTCCGGCGGCGGCTACCTGTTCGGGACCAAGTCCAACGGCGACCCCGACCCCGCCGACCTCGGCGTCGGCACGCCGGCCTCGGTCGCCGCGTTCGAGAAGATCGCCGCGCTCGGCGAGAAGGGCGCGGGCGCGCTGAAGCGCTCGTTCACCTCCGACAACTCGGCCGCCATGTTCGCCGAGGGCAAGACCGCGTTCATGGTGTCCGGGCCCTGGCGGCTCGCCGACGTCCGTACGGCCGGGGTGAAGTACGACGTCACTCCGGTGCCGCCGTTCAAGGGCGGCGAACCCGCCCGCAGCTTCGTGGGCGTGCAGGCCTTCTTCGTGGCCAGCAAGGGCAGGAACAAGGCGCTGGCGCAGGAGTTCGTCACCAACACGCTCGCCTCCGACGACGTCGCCAAGGCGCTGTTCGACACCGAGCCGCGCATGCCCGCGCTCAAGACCGCGCTGGAGTACGCCTCCGCGAAGGACCCCGACGTCGCCAAGTTCGAGGCCGCGGCCAAGGACGGCGTCCCGCTGCCCGCGATTCCGCAGATGGTGGCGGTGTGGCAGCCGTTCAACGCGCTGATCCACTCCGTCGTCAAGGGCGAGCCGGTCGAGCCGGCGGTCAAGGCGGCGGGCAAGGCCATCGCCGAGCAGCTCGGGCAGGCGGGATGACCGTGACGCACGGCTCGGGGCTCCGGCCCGGCCGGCGCGGCTCCACCCCCGGCTCCGGCGGCGCCGCCTCCGGGGGCGGAGGCGCCAGGCCCGGAGCCGGACGACACCCGGCCTCCGGGCGCGGAGCCGGGCCCGCCTCCACGGCCGCGACGCTGGGCCGGGTGCTGGCCCTCGGCCTGATCCTCGGCGTGGCGCTGTGGGCCGCCGCGCCGCTGGTCTCCGCCGGGAACTGGTTCGGCGTCGGGATCGTCGCGGTGGTCACCGCGGCGGCCCTGTACGTCTACCTGTCGCCGCGCCGGCTTCCCGCCAAGTATCTGCTGCCCACGACGCTGCTGCTGCTCGCGTTCCAGGTGTTCCCGGTCCTGTACACGATGTCGCTGGCGCTGACCAACATCGGCGACGGACACCTCGGCACCAAGCAGGAGGCGATCGCCGCCATCGAGGCGTCGTCCGTACGCCGGGAGGCCGGATCGGCCGAGTATCGGCTGACGGTGGCGGAGAAGGACGGCGCGCTCGTCTTCCTGCTGGCCGACCCGGCCAGGCACAGGGCGTACGCCGGGACCGGGGACGGGCTGCGCGAGATCGGCGGCGCGACCTTCGGGCCCGGAGGGCGCGTCACGGCGGCGGATGGCTACACGGTGCTGACCCCGGCCCAGGCCGCCGCCCGGGGCGAGGAGGTCGCCTCCCTCGCCGTGCCGGTGGACGGCGGGGCGGTCCGCGCCCAGGGCCTGACCCGGGCCTACGAGGGCAGGGCGACGCTCGCCTACGACGCGGGCTGCGACTGCGTGAAGGGCGGGAATCGGATCTGGCGGGCCGACGACGAGCACGGCAGGTTCACCGCCCCGGACGGCACCGCGCTGCCGCAGGGCTGGAAGATCGGCGTCGGCTGGTCCAACCTCACCGCCGCGCTGACCAACCCGAAGATCAACACGCACTTCCTCGGCGTGTTCGCCTGGAACCTCTTCTACGCGGTCGCGGTGGTCGGGCTGACCGCCGCGCTCGGCGTGGCCGCGGCCCTCGTGCTGCACCATCCCCGGATGCGCGGGGTCAGGATCTACCGGACCCTGATCGTGCTGCCCTACGCCATGCCGGCCTTCGCGATGCTGCTGGTCTGGCGGGACATGTTCAACACCGACTTCGGCCTGGTCAACCGGCTGCTCGGCCTCGACGTGGACTGGCTCGGCACGCCGCTCACCGCGCGGGCGTCGGTGCTGCTCGTGCAGCTGTGGCTGGGCTTCCCGTACATGTTCCTGGTGGCCACCGGCGCGCTGCAGACGATCCCGGCCGAATACCTGGAGGCGGCGCAGGTGGACGGGGCGAGCGCCTGGCAGCGGTTCCGCAAGATCACCCTGCCGCTGCTGCTCCTCGCCCTCGCGCCGCTGCTGGTGTCGTCCTTCGCGTTCAACTTCAACAACTTCAACGGCGTGTTCCTGGTGACCGCCGGGGGCCCGTTCCCGTCGGACAACCCGACGGTCGGGGCTACCGACCTGCTCATCACCTACACGTTCCGGCTCGCCTTCGGCCAGCAGGGCGCGCAGTACGGCCTGGCCTCCGCGATCTCCATCTACGTCTACCTGATCGTCGCCGTGATCTCGATCGCCGGGTTCCGGCGCACCCGAGCCTTCAAGGAGGTGAGCTGATGCGCGGTCTGGCCGCGCGGCACGCCACCGCGATCGCCGTCACGGCGTTCGCCGTGCTGCCCATCGTGTTCGTGGTCTCGGCGGCGCTCGACCCGATCGGGACGCTGAACTCGGCCACTCTCGTCCCGCGCGGGGCGGGGTTCGGCAACGCCGTGAAGCTGTTCACCACCACGCCCTTCTGGACGTGGTACCGCAACTCGGTGGTCGTCTCCGGACTGACCGCCGCCCTGTCCGTCGCGGTCTCCGCGCTGGCGGCGTACGCCTTCAGCAGGTTCCGCTTCGCGGGCCGGCGGGTGGGGCTGGTGAGCCTCCTCGTCATCCAGGCGTTCCCGCAGTTCCTGGCCATCGTGCCGCTGTATGTGATCTTCAGCGCGATCAGCGACAACTGGCCGGAGTTCGGGCTCGACAGCGTCTGGGGCGTCGTCCTGCTCTACATCGGCGGGCAGGTCGGGGTGAACACGTGGCTCATCAAGGGCTTCTTCGACTCGATCCCGAAGGAGCTTGACGACGCCATGCTCATCGACGGGTGCAGCCACACCCAGGCGTTCCGCCGGGTGGTGCTGCCCCTGGCGGCCCCGGTGCTGGCGATCAGCGGCCTGCTGGTCTTCATCGCCACCATCAACGAGTTCCTCATCGCGAGCGTCTTCCTGACCGGGGACGACGCGCGCACCCTGGCCGTCGGGCTGTTCGGACTGCTCGCCGACCAGCGCAACGCCAACTTCGGCATGTTCGCCGTCGGCACCCTGCTCACCGCGATACCGACGGTCGCCGTCTTCCAGTTCCTCCAGCGTTACATCGTCCACGGGCTCACCGCGGGCGCAGTGAAGGGATGACAGTTGCTCGATCGGGGATTCCACCACGACGGCTCAGCCGACCACGTCAGCACGCTCACGCCGGAGCCCGGCGAGACCGTGACCGTGTTCCTCCGCACCCCGAAGGACAACCGGACGGGGGTGCACGTCCGGTCGACGCCGGACGGCGAGGCGCACTACACCGAGGCGGTGGTCGACCGGGAGACACCGGACGAGATCTGGTGGCGGGCCGACGTGACTGTCCACAACCCGGTGACCCGCTACCGCTTCCTGCTGACCGGCGACGGCGGCTACCGCTGGCTCAACGCCGCCGGTCTGCGCCACCACGACGTTCCCGACTCCGCCGACTTCCGCCTGCTCTCGTACGCGCCTCCGCCGGTCTGGGCGGCCGACTCGATGGTGTACGAGATCTTCCCCGACCGCTTCGCCCGTTCCGGGACGGACCGGACCTACCCGGCGTGGGCGGTGCCCGCGGGGTGGGAGGACCCGGTCACCGGCACGGGCCCGTCCACGAGCGTCCAGCTCTTCGGCGGCGACCTGGACGGCGTGACGGCGCGGCTCGACCACGTCACCGGCCTCGGGATGAACACCCTCTATCTGACGCCGGTCTTCCCCGCGCCGTCCAACCACCGCTACAACGCGTCCTCGTTCACCGAGGTCGATCCGCTGCTGGGCGGCGACGCCGCCTATCGGACGCTCGTCGACGAGGCGCACCGGCGCGGCATCCGGATCCTCGGCGACCTCACGACCAACCACTGCGGCTCCACCCACCCGTGGTTCGTCGCGGCGGCGCGGGACAAGGACGCCGCGGAGCGGGAGATGTTCCACTTCGGCGACGACGCCCTCGGCTACGAGGCGTGGATGGGCGTGGCCTCCCTGCCGAAGCTGAACTGGACCGGCGAGCGCCTGCGCCGCGTGATGGCCGGCGACGCCGACTCCGTCGTCCGCAGGTGGCTGCGCTTCGGGCTGGACGGGTGGCGGATCGACGTCGCCAACATGACCGGGCGCCTGCGGGAGACCGACCTCACCCGGGAGGTCGCGGCCCTGATCAGGCAGGCCGCGGCGGAGGAGAACCCGGAGGCGCTGCTCGTCGCCGAGCACGCTCACGACGCGTCGGGCGACCTGGACGGCGACGGCTGGCACGGCACGATGAACTACGCCGGTTTCACCCGGCCGGTGTGGTCCTGGCTGCGCGGGCCGGACGTCCGCCTGCCGTTCCTCGGCGTGCCCGCGCCCATCCCGCGGCTCGGGGCGGACCTGATCGTGCGGACGATGCGCGCCTTCGCCGCCCGGACGTCCTGGCGCTCCCTCGTCCACTCGTGGTCGATCCTCAGCTCGCACGACACGGCCCGCATCCGCACGGTGTGCGGAGGCGACGAGGCGCTCGTGGAGATCGCCGCCGGCCTGATGTTCACCCTGCCGGGCGCCCCGATGGTGCTCGCCGGGGACGAGCTCGGGCTGGAGGGCGCCTGGGGCGAGGACGGCCGCCGTCCCATGCCCTGGGACCGGCCGGATCGGTGGCGGACCGCGACCCTGGACGCCTACCGCGGGCTCGCGGCGCTGCGCCGGGACGAACCCGCCCTACGGCACGGCGGGCTGCGCTGGCTGCACGCCTCTGCCGACGTGCTGGCCTTCGTCCGGGAACGGGCGGGGGAACGGCTGCTCGTGCTCGCCGCCCGCGCGGCCCACGAGCCCGTACGGCTGCCGCTCGGGGTGGCAGGAACGCCGTTGTACGGAGGGGCCGGGATCGCCCCCGGCCCGGACGGCACGGTCGTCCTGCCCGCCGACGGCCCCGCCTTCCGCGTGTGGCGGCTGGGGTAACGGACAGGCCGCGGATCGGACGGGGTCTCCGGCATCGGCGGTCCTTCGTGGAACCGCCTGCCGGAGACCTCGCCGTTCAGCCGCTCGCGCCGCCCGCTGCCGGGGCGGAGTGCCGCGCTCAGTTGTAGGGGTTGTCGTAGGTGGCGGTGCTCTTGGTGCGCGTCATGTACTGGCCGTTGGTGCCGAACCACCCACCGGTCACGTCGAAGCGAACGTTGCGGACCGTGCTGCCGAAGTTCACCTCGGCGCTGTACAGGTGTGCCTGCTGGCACCCGGAAACCGACGTCGAGCCGGTCCAGGTCGGCGAGGCCGTGCTCGTACCGTTGACGTTGATCAGGAAGGAGGGCGCGGGGTAGGCGTGCTGCCAGCACAGGCGCAGCGAGTAGCGGTACTTCGTGTTCCCGTCGTCGAACGCCACCGTGCCCTCCAGGAGGGCCAGCTGGGTCCCGTTGCCGTCGTTGCTCAACAACTGCAGGTAGACCGGCTGGTCCGAGCCGTACGCCGCGTGCGCGGGGCTGAGCGGCAGGAGCGCGGCGGCCATCGAGGCGATGGCGATGGCGATCGACGTCGTCAGGCGACGTCCTCGCGAGCGTGCGGTCAATTCACACCTCATCCGTTGCAGGAGTGCCGAGTGCCCGGAGGGTATTGCCGCATTCACGAGCCGATCCAGCGCCGCGATCGCGAGCCTCGATCCGGCCGGGCGTTAAACACCGCGCCCCGGGGACCTTGGGAACGCCGCTCCGCCACGACCAGGACAGAGACGACGGCGAACCGGTCGAAATCCCGCCATGGCCGCTGAATGTTTCACTCCGTCCGCGAGGCCGGTGAGGCGTCACCCCGGACGTGCGGATCAGCGGAAGATGCCGGTGTGGCCGAGTGAGTAGCGGCCCGGTTGCGGATACACGCACAGCCCGTGCGGGCCCTCGCCGACGCGGATGGTGCGGAGGACTCTGCCGTCCCGGGTGTCGAAGACGTAGACGACCCCGTTGTAGCGGCCGCTGAGCCACAGCTTCGTGCCGTCGGCCGACACGCCGCCCATGTCGGGCGAGCCGCCGCCGGGGATCCGCCAGACGTCCACCACCTTCCGCTTCCTGAACGACACGACCGACACCGATCCCTCGCCCCGGTTGGACACGTACAGACGGCGCGAGTCGCGGCTGACGTAGAGGCCGTGCGCGCCCCGGCCGGTCGGCAGGAACCGCATGACCTTGTACGTCGCCGCGTCCACCAGCCACACCCCGTGCCGTTCCATGTCGGCGACGTAGAAGACGGTGCCGTCGGGCGACAGCTTCACGTCCTGCGGCATGCTCATGTGGCCCAGGTGGATGTGCCGGATCACGCTCGGCGTACTCCAGTCGAGCACGACCAGGTCGCCGCTGAACTCGCAGCTCGCGAGGAACACCGAGCCGTCGGCGGTGAAGTCGCCGTGGTTGATGCCCCGGCAGGGCAGCGACAGCGAGCGCAGCAGCTTCATGCTGTGCGGGTCGCGCAGGTCGAGCTGGTTGTTCCGCTCCGCCATGACCAGCGCGTACTTGCCGTCCGGCGAGAAGTACAGGTTGTACGGGTCCTCCACGGGCACCGGGCGGCCGGGCTTGCCGGTGCGGGGGTCGATGGGGGTCAGGGAGTTGCCCCGGTTGTTGTTCACCCACAGCGTCTTGAGGTCCCAGGACGGCACCACGTGCTGGGGCAGCGCCCCGACCGTGAAGTGCCGCACGATCCGGTAGGTCTCCGGGTCGATGACGTCGACGGTGCCGCTCTCGCTGTTGGGCACGTAGACGAGGGAGCGGAAACCCCTGACGACGGGGCTGAGCATCCCCGGCCGGTCGGCCGCGTAGATGTCGACCTGATCCCTGCCCCTCGCCTCCAGAGACGCGGGCGGCGACGGCGGGACGGACGCCTGGGCGCTCGCGACCCGCGACGGCACGGCCTCCGGTGGCTCGGCGCGCGGTGCGGGCAGCCGCGCCGCACAACCGGCGAGGGCGCACCCTCCGATGATCGCCAGCACCATGGTCACGGCACCGGTTCCACGCGCTCGTCTCACGACTGCCCCTTCGTCGCGGCGGGCTGTTCCCGGCCGGCCCCCGTACGGTCACGACGACCGGCCGCGCACGCGTGCGGGGAGCGGCGCGGCGCGACGGGTCGGCGAGACGCTAACGCCCGCCGGGGGCGGCCCGAAGGCGGCTTTGCCTGCTCTTGCACGGCTGCTTTGCGCGCTCTTGCACGACTGCTCTGCGCGCTCTCGCACGACCCCCTTCTCCGCCGCCGACGCCAGCCGCCCCGGGCTTACCCCCGCAGAACGGCGGCTCAGTGTTGGAGATGACGCCGGTGGAGATGACGTCGGCGGAGCGACCGGGACGTTCACCTGCCTCGATCGTCCGGTTCTGTGACGGCGTGCAGGGCGACCAGTTCGTCCACCGCCTTCCGGTCGGGCAGCGAGGGGCTGGCGCCGGGCAGCGTGGTCGCCAGGGCTCCGGCGGCCATCCCCCGGCGGATGGCCGTGGCGGTGTCGAGCCCGGCCGCGAGGGCCGCGCCCAGGGAGCCGGTGAAGGCGTCGCCCGCGGCGGTGGTGTCCACGGGGGTGACGGGGTAGGCAGGGAAGTGCCGTGTCCGCTCGGGGGTCACCGACAGGGCGCCGGCCGAGCCGAGCGTGATGAGCGCGTGCCGCACGCCGCGGTCGAGGAACCAGGCCGCGGCCCGCTCCGCGGACGCGACGTCGACGACCTCCACCCCGGTCAGCGCGCCGGCCTCGCTCTCGTTGGGGGTGACGACGGCGACGTGCGGCCAGACCCGGTCGGGCAGCGGCTGCGCGGGCGCGGGATCGAGCACCACGGTCAGGCCGGCCCGCGCACCCGCCTCGGCCGCGTGACAGGCGACCTCGGCGGGGATCTCGAGCTGGAGGAGAAGCACGCTCGCCTTGTCGCGCACGGCCCGGATGCTCTCGTCCACCATCGCGGCGCTGAGGTCCGCGTTGGCGAGAGGAGTCATCACGATGTCGTTCTCGCCCGACGCGTCCACCCTGATGTGCGCGACGCCCGTACGGTCGCCGACGGTGCGGACCTCCGTCAACGCCACGCCGTGGGAGCGCAGCGCCGACGAGACGATCTCGCCGAACGGATCCGTGCCGACGCAGCCGACCAGCCAGGTGGGCGCTCCCGCACGGGCGGCGGCGACCGCCTGGTTCGCGCCCTTCCCGCCGAGGACCAAGGTGACGTCGTCGCCGAGAACGGTCTCTCCCCGGCGCGGGAGGCGGCGGGTGAAGGCGGTGACATCCGCGGAGATGCTCCCGACGACGACGACACCTTGCGGTTCCATGACGTTCCTCCTGTTTCAGGCTGTCAGTGCTACGGCGACGCTCAGGAGGCCCGGCCGAGCGTCTCGATCGCGCCGATCATGAGATCCCAGAACCGGTCGCGGTCCAGCCCGATCCCGACGTTCGCGTTGGGCTCCCAGTCCATGCGACGGTGCAGGTCGGCCACGGTCGCCCCCCGAGTGTGCGGGCCGTCCAGCTCGATCCGCAGGCCCACCCGCTCGTACGTCAGGACCGAGGGATCGATCAGGTACGCCACCGTGATGGGGTCGTGCAGCGGCGGAGCGGGGAACCCCCAGGTCTCGTGGTAGGTGGACCCGAAGAACGTGAGCAGTTCCACGCAGACGCGGGCGAGCGGGGTGCCGAGCGCCTCGATCCTGGCGAGCACGTCGGCGGTCACCAGCGCCTGGTGGCTGACGTTGAGCCCGACCCACGTCGTCGGCACGCCGCTGCCGAGCACCTCCGCCGCCGCCTCCGGATCGGCGTACACGTTGAACTCCGCGTACGGCGTGTGGTTGCCGCGATCGGTCGAGCCGCCCATGATCACGACTTCCCTGATCCGCTCCCGGTCCTTCGGATGACGGCGCAGCAGCGTGGCGATGTTCGTCAGCGGGCCGATGGCCACCACGGTCACCGGCTCGGCGGCGGCCGCCAGCGTGTCGTGGATGAGGTCCACACCGTGCCGGGGGTCGAGCGGGACGCTCGGCTCCCCGAACGCCGGGCCGTCCAGGCCGCTCTCCCCGTGCACGTAGTCGCCGATCTCCAGCGGCGCCGTCAGCGGGCGGTCGCAGCCGGCGGCGACCGGCACGCCGGTGACGCCGGCGAGGCTCAGCATCCGCCGCGCGTTGAGCGCGGTCTTCTCCACCGTCTGGTTCCCCGCGACCGTCGTGACCGCGCGCAGGTCGATCGCCGGGCTGGCCACCGCGAGCAGGATGGCCATGGCGTCGTCGTGCCCGGGGTCGCAGTCGAGGATCACCGGGATCGGCATGTCAGATCTCCTTCGCGAGCCAGCGGACCGCCCGCGTGAACAGGGTGCGGTAGCCGTCCCAGGAGACGAACTCGTCGGGGCACCAGTGCGGCGCGATGTCGGAGGCCCAGGCGAGCGTGCGCCCGGCCCCGGCCTGCCGTACGGCGAGCAGGGGGTCGCCGGCGACGGTCGCGAGCAGCGTCGCGTCCTCGGGCAGCGCGAACCGGTTGTAACCGAGCAGGTCGGGCCACTGGGCGGGAAGTCCGGCCACGATGGGGTGCGCGTCGTCGGCGAGCACACCGGGCACGCCCTGCGGGGTCTCGACGCGGTCGTCGTAGCGGGAGATCCGGGCGGGGAGCACCCGTTCGACCGCCGTGCCGGCGAAGGCCGCCTTCGCCTCGAAGCCCTGGAAGCTCAGGTAGCCGCCGGCCATGGCGAGGCCGCCGCCCTGCTCCACCCAGTCGGCCAGCAGGTCGATCCGGTTGACGGTCTTCTCGCTGGCCAGCCAGGTGGCCGGGTGCAGCAGGATGCTGTTGGCCCCGATGTCGGAGAGCACGATCACGTCGTAGGCGGCCAGCGCCTCGGGCGTGCCGGGGAACAACGCGGGCACGTCGTGCGCGGGCAGGTGGTCGACCTCGATGCCGTCGGCGACCAGGACGTCCCGCAGCGGATCGATTCCGGTGTGGTAGGTGGTCGAGGTGAACGCGTCGAAGCCCTTGTAGTGGGTCGACACGCTCACCCACGATTCGCCGGCGACCAGCACGCGGGTCATGGAAATCGTCTCCTTCTCTTCAGGGGTGTGATGATCAGTGGCCGCGCGCGGCGGCGAGGAAGAGCTCGCGCGGGTTGTCCGCGAGCAGCCGACTGGTGTCGTCGGCGGTAAGCCCGTGCCGGTGCAGGCGCGGGACGAAGTGGGTGAGGATGTGGGCGTAGCCGGTCCCGCCATAGCGGACGAGCATGGTCTTCAGGAACACGTCCTGGGAGAGCAGGACCCGGTGCCCGAGCCCGGCGCGGACCAGCCACGCCACGGCGGCGGCGTTCTCCTCGTCGCACGGCGACTGACCCTCGCCCGGATAGAGGTAGTCCATGCCGCACATGTCGTAGCCGAGGTAGGCGCCGCGCAGGGCCAGGGACACCTGGTAGTCGCGGTCCGCCCCGCTGGGGTTCAGGTGCGACAGCACGGTGGCGCCGAGCAGGCCGCCCTCCTCGGCCACGACGTCGAGCACGCGGTGGCCGTGCCGCACCCAGCCGGGGAGGTGGACCGAGAGCGGCACGCCGGTGCGGGCCTGCGCCCGGGCCGCGCCGCGCAGCACCTTCTCCTCCTCGGCGGTGAAGTCCGGCGAGACGCCGATCTCGCCGATCACGCCTGCGCGAACGCCGTCCACGCCCCCGTCGACGCCTTCGGTCAGGTCGCGCTCGATCTCGTCGGCGACGTCCGCCGAGGTCATCGAGCGGACCCGGGCGGGGTGGGTCTTCTCCAGGTAGAACCCGCAGCCCATGACCACGTTCAGCCCGGTGGCGCGGGCGATCGCGACCAGCTCGGCGGGCGCCCGCCCGATCCCCTCGGGGGTCACCTCCAGCAGCGTGCGCCCGCCGCGCTCGGCGAACCTGCGCACCTCCTCGATCGCGGTCTGCGTGTCGTCCAGCGACACGTTGTCGCGGGAGAGGTAGGGGTCGTGCCTGAGCCTGCCGAGGAACTCGATCCGCACGGGGTCGCGGGCGACCAGCTCGCCCTCGGCGTCGCCCTCGGGCGCGGGGTGCCAGGCGCGGGCGCCGTCGTTGCGCAGGTGCTCGTGGCAGAGGGTGATCCCGAGGTCGTCGGGGGACACCGGGCCGAGCACCGTCGTCACGGCCGGAGGCCGGGCTGCGGAGGTCATTTCCGTATCGCCCCGAACTTCGCCCACACCTTGCTGTTGGCGAAGATGGCCAGCAGCAGGATGGCGCCCTGGACGATCTGCACGTAGAACGGCGAGACGTGCAGCAGCACCAGGCCGTTGGCGATCACGCCGAGCGTGAGCGCGCCGAGGATCGTGCCGAGCATGCTCGCCCGGCCGCCGAAGAGGCTGGTGCCGCCGAGCACGACGGCGGTGATGACCTCCAGCTCGAAGCCGGTGCCGGCGTTGGACGAGCCGGAGCTGAGGCGGGTGGCGATCAGCACGCCCGCGATCGCCGCCGCCAGGCCGGTGAGCACGTAGACGGTCAGCCCGATCTTCCGCGTGTTCACACCGGTGCGGCGCAGCGACTCGCCGTTGGAGCCGAGGCCGATGACATAGCGGCCGAACGGCGTCCGGGTGAGGACGAACCAGCCGACGAGCGCGACGACCACGGCGAGGATGGCCGGGACGGGCACCCCGGCGATGCGGCCCTGGCCGATCTGGACGATCCAGAGGTCTCCGTCGATGGGGGTCGAGTAGCCCTCGGTGGCGCGCAGCGCCGTACCCCGCATGATCGACAACATCGCGAGCGTGACGATGAACGGCGGGATGTTCTGGTAGGAGGAGAACCATCCGTTCACGAACCCGAGCAGCGCGCCGAGCGCGAGGATCGCGACCAGGGCGAGGGTGGGGTTCCACCCGTGCTGCAGCACGATCGCGAGCAGCGACCCGGACAACGCGACCGTGGAGCCGACCGACAGGTCGATGCCGGACGTGCTGATCACGAAGGTCATCGCGGTCGCGACGACCAGCGTGGGGGCGATCTGCCGCAACAGGTTGAGTATGTTGCCCGTCGTGGCGAACCGGTCGGCGGAGAACGCGAAGAAGATCAGTAGGACCACCAGCACGACCGCGATCGCGATCGTCTGCGCGTGCCGGCCGATGTGGGCGTTGGCCCGTGCCGACCTGGTGGTGACGACCCGCTGGCTGGTCCCGTGGCTGGTTCCGGTCTTGGTGGGGGTCACCGTCGCCTCCCCTCCTTGTCTCCCTCGTCGTGGGCGACGATCTCGGACACGAGCCGTTCGAGGCTCGTGTTCTTGGCGTCCAGGTCGGCCCTGAGCGTGCCTTCGTACATGACGCACAGCCGGTCGCAGACCCGGAAGAGGTCCTGCAGGCGGTGCGTGATGAGGATCACCGAGACGCCCTTGGCCGAGACCGTCTTGATCAGTTCGAGGACGGTCTCGACCTCGGCGACGGCGAGCGCCGCCGTCGGCTCGTCGAGGATGAGCAGCTTGGGCCCGAAGGTCACCGCCCGGGCGATGGCGACCGCCTGCCGCTGGCCGCCGGACAGCCCTCCGACGGGGATGTCCGTCAGCGGGATCCGGATGTTCAGCGCGTCCAGGTGGCGCCGGGCGTCCGCGTGCATCTTGCGCAGGTCGAGCATCATCCCGCCGGCCTTGCGCGGCTCTCTGCCGAGGAACAGGTTCCCCGCCACGTCGATGTCGTCGCAGAGCGCGAGGTCCTGGTAGACCATCTCGATGCCCAGCTCGCGGGCGTCCTTCGGGCTGGCGAAGGAGACCGGCCGGCCGTCGAAGACGATCTCGCCGGAGTCCGGCACGACGGCGCCGGCCAGCACCTTCATGAGGGTGGACTTGCCGGCCGCGTTGTCGCCGACGAGCCCCACCACCTCTCCAGGGCCGACGCGCAGCGTCGGGCCGCGCAGCGCGTCGACCATTCCGTAGCGCTTGCGGATGTCGCGCATGACCACCCGGTCAACGCGACCCGTCTCTTGGTCCGTCATGCGAGTCCCTTCGCCGCTCACTTGAACGTGGCGCGGTACGGGTCGACGTTGTCCTTGGTCACGATCGTCACGGGCACGTCGATCTTCTTCTTGGCCTGGGCGCCGCCGACCAGGGCCTTGGCCTCCTTGACGGCCTCGTAGCCCTCGGTCTTCGGGTCCTGCTGGACCACACCGGCGACGAAGCCGGCGTCGATGCCGCCGATGGCCTCCTTGGTCAGGTCCCAGCCGAAGACCTTGACCCGGTCGCCCGCGTTCTGCGACTTCACCGCGGCGACCGTGCCGAGCAGGGCCGGCTCTCCGGTGGCGTACACGATGTTCATGTCGGAGCGGGAGGTGAGCAGGTTCTCCGCGGCCGTCATCGCGGCCTCCTGCTTGTTCTGCCCGTCGACCGTCTGCACGATCTTGGCGCCCGCGCCTTCGACGGTCTTGTTGAAGTCGTCCTTGCGGATGTTCTGGATGAAGGAGTTGAGTGCGCCCACCACGCCGATCTTCGGCGCGGTCAGGCCCTGCGCCTGGGCCCACTTGTTGACGAAGTCGCCCGCCTGCTGGGCCGCCGCCGCGTTGTCCACGCCCACCTGGGTGTCCACGGCGGGCGAGTCGACGATCGCGTCCACGGCGACGACCTTCAGCCCGGCGTCCTTAGCGATCTTCACGGCGGGCTTGATGCCCTCGACGTCGATGGCGACCACGATGACCGCGTCGAACTGCTGCTGGACGAAGTTGTCGATGGCCTCGTTCTGCTTGGCCGGGTCGTCGTTGGCGTTGAAGACCGTGAGGTCGACGTTCGCCTCCTTCGCCGCCTGCTGGGCGCCGGCGTTCATCTCGTTGAAGAAGATCGCCTGCTGGTTGATCTGGACGAGCCCGACCCGCGGCCGGTCTCCGCCGGAGCCTCCGGAGGAGCCGGAGTCGTCCGAGCTTCCACAGGCCGCCGCCAGCAGGCCGGTGGCCAGGATCGTCGTCGCCGCTGTCAGGCGGATGAGTCTCGTGGATCGCGCCATGAGAGTGAGCCTTTCGGGGGGCCGTCGGGAAGGAGTGAGATCGTTCGGGTAATCGATTACCCGAGTTTCGGGCATGCTAGTGGGACCAAAAAAGCACCGTCAAGGTGCAGTTTCCTCACAGAACCTCTATCGTTCCGTGTGATCCTGGCATCGCAACGGTCGGCAAGGTCGATCGTTGGTAAAGATCAAGGGAAATCGATTACACGATGGGCGTGACGATTCACGACGTGGCACGAGCGGCCGGCGTCTCCGTGGCCTCGGCCTCCCGTGCCCTCTCGGGGCGGCGCAAGGTCACGCCCGAGGTCGCCGAGCGGGTGGCGCGCGCCGCCGCCGAACTCGGTTACCAGCCGAACGCGGTGGCCAAGGCGCTGCGCGACCAGACCACCGGCACCATCGGCATGGTCGTCCCCGGCATCGGCAACCCGTTCTTCACCACGATCGTCGAGGCCGTGGAGCGCGAGCTGCAGAACTCCGGCACCGACCTGCTGCTGTGCGCGTCCCAGTACAGCCCGCAGGTCGAGGCCCTGAGGCTGGAGACCCTGCTGGCCCGGCGCGTGGACGGGCTGATCATCAGCCCGTGCGACATCGAGGCCAGCGTCCCGGCGGTGCTGGACGCGGCCCGCCGGGTGCCGCTGGTGCAGGTCGACCGCTACATCGAGGGCGGCGGGGCCGACTGGGTGGGCGTGGACGACGAGGCCGGGGTCACCCTGGCGGTCGAGCACGTGATCGCGGGCGGGGCCCGTTCCGTGGTCTTCGCGGGCAGCCGGCTGGTGAGCTCCTCCGCCCGGTCGCGGCTCAGCGGGTTCGAACGCACCGCCGCGCGGGCCGGCGTGGAGGTCCTGCCGCCGCTGCTGGGCGAGTTCACCCTCGAATGGGGCGTCGAGGCCGGGCGCGTGCTGCTCGACGCCGGCCCGCTGCCGGACGCGGTCGTCTGCGCCAACGACGAGATCGCCGTGGGCCTGGTGCGCTCGCTGCGGTTCGGCGGGGCGCGCGTCCCCGAGGACGTCGTCGTGGTGGGGTTCGACGACGTGGGGCACGCGACGATGTGCGATCCGCCGCTCAGCACCGTGCGCCAGCCGGTGGAGGAGATGGCGGCGGAGGCCGTGCGCCTGCTCGGCCAGGTCAAGGCAGGCGACCCCCGGCCCGCGCAGCGCATCGCCATCGCTCCGAGGCTCGTCGTACGGCAGACCAGCCGGCCGGTGGCGACGGCGGCCGGCACAGCGGAGTAAGAGAGGGAAGGGAGTCCGCGTGAACGAGGCGGTCGAGCTGACACGCGAGCTGATCAGGATCGACTCGGTGGGCGGGGGCGAGGCCGCGGTGGCCGGCCCGCTCGCGAGACGGTTGTCGGACGCCGGTTTCGCGGTGCGGACGCACGAGCACGCGCCCGGCCGCACCGGGCTGGTCGCCCGCTGGGGTACGGGCGAACCGGTGACGCTGACCGGGCACCTCGACACGGTGCCGCTGGGCGGGCAGCCGTGGCGGCACGCGCCGCACGGCGCGGAGATCGACGGCGACCGCCTGTACGGGCGCGGTTCGAGCGACATGAAGGCCGGCGTCGCCGCGCTGGTGGTCGCCGCCGAGCGGCATGTGCGCCGCACCGGGCCGAAGGCCGCACTGGAGATGGTCTTCACCGTGGGCGAGGAGACCGGCTGCGAGGGCGCGGCCGGCATGGTCGCCGCGGACCTGGTGGGCAGGTCGCGCGCCCTGCTGGTGGCCGAGCCGACCGCCAACCGGGTGCTGCTCGGGCACAAGGGCGCGCTCTGGCTGGAGGCCACCACGCGGGGCACGACCGCGCACGGCTCGATGCCGCACCTGGGCGACAACGCGATCTACAAGCTCGCCCGCGTGATCGGCGCCGTCGAGAGGTTCGACACCGGGGTGCCGGACCACCCCTGGCTCGGCCCGCCCACGGTGAACGTGGGGACGGTGCACGGCGGGATCAACGTGAACTCGGTGCCCGACCTGGCCGCCGCGACCATCGACCTGCGCACCGTCGCCGGCCAGGACCACGGACGGCTCCGCGAGCGGCTGCAGGCCGCGCTCGGTGACGAGGCGGCCCTCGGCGTGCTCGTGGACCTGCCCGCGATCTGGACCGACCCGGACGAGCCCTTCGTACGGGCACTGGTCGAGGCGGGGGCGGGCGCCCCCGGCGACCGCCCGGCGGCCAGCTACTTCACCGACGCGTCGATCCTCGCCGCCGCCTGTGGCGGGGTGCCGACGGTCATCTGCGGCCCGGGTGAGCCCGAGCAGGCGCACGTCACCGACGAGTACTGCCTGGTCCATCGGATCGAGGAGGCCGTCGAGATCTACACCGCCGCCCTCGGGCGATTCGCCTGATCATGTGACAGGCCCCAGGCGACACAGTCGCGTCACGACCGTCCACGGCGGACACCGGGCAGTTATCGTCGGAATGTGGCAAGGCGATCATCAAACTGCCGGTGACCCGAGGAGGTCGCGTGCGCGACATGTCCCCGCCCCTGCACCTGCGACGGGACGGATTCCATCCCGCCCCAGAGCTCTCCGCACTGCGGAACGACGAGGGGGTCGCCCGGATCCGCACCGTGTTCGGCACCGACGCCTGGCTGGTCACCAGGTTCGAGGATGTCCGTACGGTGCTGAGCCATCCCGAGCTGTACAGCAACGCCCTCGTGCCTCCGCTCCGGCCGCCCGGCGCGCCGCCGCCCAGCGCGGAGGAGGCCGCCGAGATGCGCGCCGGCAACCTGCTCGGCTCCGACCCGCCCGAGCACACCCGGCTGCGCCGGATGCTCACGGCCCAGTTCACCGTCCGCAGGATGCGCCGCCTGGAGCCCAGAGTCCAGCAGATCGTCGACGACCATCTGGACGCCATGGAGCGCGGCGGACCGCCCGCCGATCTGGTGACGGACTTCGCCCTCCCGGTTCCCTCCCTGGTGATCTGCGAACTGCTGGGCGTGCCGTACGCCGACCGGGCCGGCTTCCAGGGGACGTCCAAGCGGATCCTGGACGTGTCCCTGGCTCCGGACGAACGCGCGGCCGCGGCGTCGGAGGCCCGGGCGTACATCGCGGGCCTGATCAAGACGGTCCGGAACGATCCCGGTGAGGACCTGCTCGGGATGCTCGTACGCGAGCACGGCGACGAGTTGAGCGACACCGAACTCGCCGGCATCGGCAGCCTGCTGCTGCTCGCCGGGCACGAGACCACGGCCAACATGCTGTCTTTGGGCACACTCGCCCTGCTGCGGCACCCCGGCCAGCTCACGCTGCTGCGCGACGAGCCGCACCGTGTGGACGCCGCCGTCGAGGAACTGCTGCGGTGGCTGAGCATCGTCCATTCCGGAACAGTCAAGATCACTACGACCGAGGTCCGGCTGGGCGATCGGACCCTCGGCCCCGGCGAGACCGTCATCTGCTCCCTTCCCGCCGCCAACCGCGACCCGGGGCTCTTCCCGAACCCGGACGACCTGGACATCCGCCGGGATGCCATCGGCCACGTCGCGTTCGGGCACGGCGTCCATCACTGTCTCGGTGCTCCCCTGGCCCGCATGGAGATGCGAATCGCGTTCCCCGCCCTGCTGCGCCGGTTCCCCAATCTGCGACCGGCGGGCGAACCCCTGTTCCGCACCCTCACCGTCGTACACGGCCTGACCACGATGCCGATCACCTGGTAGGGGTCCCGCTCACCGCCAAGCACCCGTCCGCCGTCCGGCACTTCTCCCGCTGAACGGCGGGCGGCTGCTCACCATGCCTTGAGACGGCGGTCAAGCGCCCGCCTCGCGCGTGAATGCGCCAAACCGCTCGAGCAATCGGTTCTCGACGCCTCGCTCTGAAACTTTCCACCACGGGGCGCGTTTTCCCACGTGCTCAGAGAATTCCAGGGCGGCCTATTGACAGGGCGGGATCGCTTTCGTCACCGTACGCGGTTGTTAACGTTCACAACTTTGTGGCCCGGCGCGTGAGAACGCATTCATCGTGATCTCCTCGCCGTCGCGCGAGTGCGTATCGCCTGAAGGCGGCCGGACTCCCCTCCGGCCTGCGAAGCGCCGACGGCGGGCGGGCGTGGCCGAACCGCGAATTCGTGAACCACGGCGTCCGCGATGGAGGCATCAGATGCATCAACGGCGATTACGCGCAGTCCTGACTTCCCTGGCCACGGCCGCCTGCCTGGCCGGCGCCGCCGTAGGGACCACGGTCGCGGCACACGCCGCCTCGGCCGCCTGCCAGGTCACCTACACCGTCGGTTCGCAGTGGGGCGGCGGCTTCAGCGCCAACGTCGCGATCACGAACCTCGGTGATCCGGTCTCGGGCTGGACCCTGCGCTGGACCTTCGGCGCGGGGCAGACCGTCGCGCAGGCGTGGAACGCGAACGTGACGCAGAGCGGCAGCGCCGTGACCGCCGCCAACGTGAGCTACAACGGCTCCCTGGCGACGGGCGCGAGCACCTCGTTCGGGTTCAACGGCACCTGGAACAACGCCGCCAACCCGGTGCCGGCCGGGTTCACGCTCAACGGCGTCGCCTGCACCGGCGGGACGACCGCCTCCCCCAGTGTGAGCCCGTCCAAGTCACCGTCACCGTCCGCGTCACCGTCCGCGTCGCCGTCCAGGTCGCCGTCGCCGTCGCCGTCCGCGTCACCGTCCCGGTCGCCGTCGCCCTCGGCGTCGCCCTCGCCGGCCACTCCCCCGGCTCGGACGGTGCGGGTCTTCTGGCTCAAGCCCTCCGACGTGGCGTACGACCAGCGCTACCCGGACGGCATGGCCAAGGTCGTGCAGGAGGCGCAGCGCTTCTTCAAGCAGGAGCTGGGCAAGACGTTCACGCTGAACAGCACGGTCGTCGAGGTCGTCAACGGCGACCAGCAGCGCAGCTGGTACGAGAACACCCCGAAGTGCGGTGACAAGTACTGGTGGGCGGTGTGCAACATGCAGGAGGAACTGCGCCGCAAGTTCGGCCTCGGCGCGCCCGACAGCCGATGGATCAACGTCGGCGAGGTCAGCGCCGAAGGCGACGGCGCGGGTGGCGGCGGCGGCAACGGCTGGGTGATCCTCAGCGGTCACGACGCCGACGGCGCGGCCGGCCTCAACGGCGCGATGAACCGGTGGTACGGCGGCATGGTGCACGAGCTGGGTCACGCGTTCGGCCTTCCCGACGCCACGTCCACCGACGGAACGTGCATGTCGGCGTCCCTTTACGACTACCCGAACTGTCACTTCAGCCAGGCGCAGAAGAACGCCATTCTCAACGGTCCGTACGGAGGTTTCCTCTCCTGACGACCGGCGCGGGCGGCGCGGCCGGCGGCGCGCCGCCCCGTCGCCGTCCGGATATCGGCACCCGCCCCGTTTCCTTTCGGGAGGCCGAAACAAAATCCGGTCCCTGTGGAAAATGAAATATACATCACGGGTTTCGCGTTTCCCCGGCTTCTGTGGTCGCGTCCTTTCCAGGAAACCCGTGCGATGCCTATTGTTGCGTGCCCCTTTCTCCTCGGCCAAAAAGGACATGGTGATGCGACCGACTCGGCTCTTCCTGGGGATGGTGTCCGTCCTCGTCATGGGCGCCACGCTGGCGTTCGGAACGGCGACCCCCGCCGGGGCCGCCGTCGCCTGCACGGTGACGTACAGCACCAACGACTGGGCGGGCGGCTTCACCGCCTCCGTCACCATCCAGAACCTGGGCGACCCGGTCAACGGGTGGACGCTCGGCTTCACCTTCCCGAGCACCGGGCAGAAGGTGACCGACGGCTGGTCGGCGACCTGGTCGCAGAGCGGGCAGAACGTGACGGCCAAGAGCATGGACTGGAACGCCGCCCTGGCCAAGGGCTCGTCCGTGAGCCTCGGCTTCAACGGCACGTGGTCGGGGACGAACCCGAAGCCGTCGGCGTTCACCCTCAACGGCGCGGCCTGCACCGGCGTCGCGCAGTCCCCCACCCCCAGCAGCACGCCCAGCCCGTCCCCGACGCCGAGCCGCACCCCCTCGCCGTCCCCGTCCCGCACGCCGACCCGCTCTCCCAGCCCGTCGCCCACGCCGAGCCCGGGCGGCACCACCTGGAACCCGCCGGCCAACCTCGTCACCCCGCTCAACGAGGTGTGGCGGCACGAGGAGACGACGTACACCGACCTGTACGGGTTCAAGAACTACATCTGGGACCAGATCATGGCGGGCCGCGGGAGCATCAACTACTGCGTCCGGTGGGACTCCTCCGCCACCGTGTCGGCCTCCCTGCGCGACCGCATCCAGGCCAGCCTGGCCCGCTCGTTCAACAAGTGGATCGACCAGCTCGAAGGCTGGAACGGCTGGCCGTACCCGGACGTGAACGTCAAGGTCGTCGGCTGGGCCGTACGGGACCGGAACCAGCTGCAGTGGACCGACAACTCGGTCGACGTCTACGTGGGGAACATCAACGAGGGCGCGCCGCAGTGCAGCCCGCCCTGCGGCCGGTTCTTCCACCAGAACGGCGACTACTCCGGCTGCCCGGGCGGCGCGGCGCACCACTACGACATGTCCCTGTGGCTCACCGCGGGCATGACCGGCGGCGCAGGCGGCGACTGGGGCCAGCGGATCGGCAGCGAGTATTACGTGGGGGCGCTCGACAGTGAGAACATCCACATCCTCCTGCACGAGATAGGCCACGGATTCGGGCTCGACGACTTCTACGACTGGACGCCGACCGGCGTGTGCTGCTTCATCATGAACGCCGGCTCCGCGACCCAGATCACCGAGTTCGACAAGTGGATGCTGCGCGACTGGTGGCGCCACCTCAAGAGCCGGTACGGCTACTGACGCCGTCCATGAGCCGAGGTTCGGGGCGGGAGCGGCCGGACACGCCGCTCCCGCCCGCGGGCCGTCAGGCCGGCGGAGTGGCGAGGAGCTCCCGAGCCAGCCGCACCGCGCCGTCCACCGGGTCGGCGTCGAGCAGCATGACGGGGAGGTCCGGGTGGCTCTTCCCCAGCGCGTCGGCCAGGGCGGTGAACAGCCGGGGTTGCGTCGTGAGCACCCCACCCGCCGCGACCACCGCCGTGGCCGACGCCCCACGGGAGATCAGCGTCTCGACCAGCTTCGCCAGCGCCCGTCCCCCCTCCTCGACGACCTGCAGCGCGACGCCCGATCCCTGCCACGCCGCCCGGAACACGACGGGAGCGTGACGGCCCCACTCCTCCGCACTGGGCGATCGGGTCAGCGCGTGCGACAGCCCCGGCACCTCGTCCACGTGGAAGGCCGCGAGCAGGCCCCGCGCCAGCTCGTCCGGTGGGAGGCCGGCGTCGTACCGCAGGCAGGTGGCGCGCACGGCCTCGCGTACGAGCCCGGCGGCCGATCCCTCGTCACCGAGGGCCCATCCCCAGCCCCCGGCGAGGAGGGGCTCGCCGCCGGGGCCCGTCCCCGCGGCGACCGACCCCGTGCCGGCGATCACGCCGATCGCCCCCGGGACGCCGGCCGCGTGCGGCAGGAGGTGGGCGTCGTTGACCACCCGCACCGGGACCGCGAGCCTCGCGCTCAGCAGATCCCGCAGCCTCCGGCACAGGGACGCGCTGTCGCATCCGTGCGCGCCCACGCCCAGGGCGTCGTACGGCACCCCCCACTCGCGCAGGTCCGACACCAGCCATTCGGCCAGGTCGCCCATGTCCGACCCCAGGTCGCTGGGCACGACGCGGTCCGCGACGAGGCCCTCCTCCCCGGCCGCACGCCAGTGGGTCTTCGTCCCGCCCACGTCGACGCCGACGGCGACGCGACTCATGCGGTCTCCGCGGTGAGGGCGTCCACCTTCGTGTCGTCCATCGAGAACACGAACTCGCCCACCGGAACGTTCCGCGCGGCGGCCACCTTGGCGACGAGCCGCTGGAGGACGCCGTTCTCGAGGATCGCGCGGGCCATCGGAGCGAGCCGCGGGACCTCCACCTGCGGGACCGACGCGGCGCACGGGCCGACGTAGAGAACCCGGTGGCCGGCCTCGGCCAGTTGCAGGGCCAGCGCCGCCTCGCGCTCGTCCCCGATGACGAGGTGCGCGGTCCGGCCGGCCGACTCCATCGGCCCGTGGAGATACTGCCGGGTCTCGTACGCGGTGGCGGGAAGCCGGCAGGCCTCCCGCAGCATCAGCGCGCCCTCCTCGGCGGCGGTCAGTGACGCCCCGGCTCCGACGACGTCGACCGCGACGCTGTCCGCGACACCCTCCACGAGGACGTCGACGGTGTCCTCGGCCCGCCTGGCGGTCTCGTCCAGGTGGTCCGCCAGCGACTCCCAGGAGTCGGCCGGCGCGCCGAGCGCCCACGTGTCGGCCAGCATCCCGAGGGCGGCGAGCGTGACGGTGAAACCGGAGGTGGACACCTTGGAATCGGGCACCGACCCGCAGCTCAGCACGGTGCCCGCCAGTTCGGCCAGCGGGGATTGCGCAATGTTGACCACGGCCAGCCGCCGCTCCGCCTCCACCTCCCGCAGGCCGTCGATCGTCTCCGCGCTGCGTCCCGACTGGGACACCCCCGCCACCAGGTCGACGTCGGCGGCCGGGATGGACGCCGGGATCTCCCCGTATCCGGCCCTGCTCGCCCAGATGCCGTACGCGCGCAGCTGGTGCACGCAGGCCGCGAGCGCGGCGTGGCTGGCGCCCATGGCCACGAACAGCGGGCGGCGCGGCGCGGGCCAGGAGCCCGTGAGCTGCTCGCGCAGGGTGCGCACCGCGGAGGCCAGCGCCTCGGGCTGCCGGTCGAGCGCTTCGGACATGGAGATGTCGTGGGACATCGAACCTTCTCTCAAAACCGAGGGTTACTTGACAGCACCCGCGGCCAGCCCGCGGGTGATGTGCTTCTGGAAGATCAGCGCGATGAGCACCGGCGGCACGGCGGCGAGCAGGCCGCCCGCGGCCATCAGGCCGAAGTCGAGGCTGTAGCGGCCGGTGAACTCGGCCAGCGCCACGGGAACCGTCTTCGACGCCGGGGACGAGGTGAAGATGAGCGCGTAGAAGAACTCGTCCCACGCCATGAGGAACGCCAGGAGCCCCGCGGAGATGAGGCCCGGACGCGCCACCGGGAGCACCACCCGCACCAGCGCGCCGACCCGGCCGCACCCGTCGATGCGGGCGGCCTCCTCGAGTTCGGCCGGCAGGGCGCGGAAGTAGCCGGACAGCAGCCACAGGACGAAGGGCGTGGTGAAGGAGCAGTAGACCACGACGAGCGAGGTCCGCGTGTCGAGCAGGCCGAGCGTGGCGCCGGTCATGTACATGGGCACCACGAGGGCCAGCGGCGGCATCATGTACGTCAGCATGAAGACGAACAGCACCAGCCTGCGCCCGGGAAACCGCAGCCGCGCGAACGCGTAGGCGCCGAGCACGCCGGTCACCAGGCTCACCGCGACGCTGCATCCGGCGACGACCAGCGAGTTGACCAGGGCCACGCGGAAGTCGCCCGCGACCCCGCCCGCCGCCTGCGTGAAGATCGCCGCGTAGCGGTCCAGTGTGGGCGAGTCCGGCCACAGGTCGGGCGGCTTGCCGAGCAGGCCGGCCTGCGGGGACACGCTGGCGAGCAGCAGCAGGGCGAACGGCCCGAGGACGACGACGGCCAGCAGCGCGCCGCACAGGTACATCGCGGGGCGGTAGAAGCGAGAGGGTCTCACGCCGTTCCCCCCGAATCGGTACGGAGCACGCGCAGGTACACGAGCGACAGCACGAAGATGAACACCACGGTGAGGTAGGCGGCCGCGGAGCCGAGGCTGAACTCCTGGTTGGAGAACGCCTGCAGATAGGTGTAGAAGGCGATCGTGGTGGTCCCGGAGTCGGGGCCGCCCCTGGTCATGATGTAGATGATGTCGAAGACCTTGAACGCCTCGATGGTGCGCAGCACCAGGACCACCGCGATCGCCGGTTTGAGCATCGGGATCGTGATGGACAGGAACCGGCGCACCGCCCCGGCGCCGTCCATGGCCGCCGCCTCGTAGACGTCGTCGCCGATGGTCTGCATCGAGGCGAGCAGCAGGATCGCCACCAGGGGCGTGGTCTTCCAGGCGTCGACCAGTGCGACCACGAAGAGCGCCTGCGTCGGGCCGCCGATCCAGTCCTTGTAGGAGTCGAGCAGGCCGAGGTGCATGAGGAGGCCGTTGAGCGCGCCGTACTCGGGGTGGAGGATCCACCGCCACATGTTGGCGCTGACGATGGTGGGCAGCGCCCAGGCCAGGACCACGAGGCTGCGGAAGAACCACTGCCCGCGGATGCGCTGGTTGAGGAACTGCGCGAGCAGCAGGCCGACCACGAGTTCCACCGCCGTGGAGAAGACGGTGAACACCGCGGTGCGCCACACTGTGGCCCAGAACTCCGAGTTGGACAGCAGCGCCGTGTAGTTCGACAGCCCCGAGAACGAGAACTCGGTCTGCAGTGCCGAGGTGGCGTCGACGAGGCTGAGCACCAGCGTGCGGCCCATGGGATACAGGACGACGCCGAACACGACGATCATCGCCGGGGCCAGCAGCGCCAGGGCGAGCGGCCACTGCCGTTCGACCTTCCCCCTGCGCGGCCGCGCCCCGGCCGCCGTCGGCGGCGCACCTGTGGGGCGTCGCGCTGTCAGGGACACGGTCAGCCTCCGATGATGCGGTCGACCTTGGCCGCGGCGTCGGAGAGCGCCTGGGCCGCGGGTGTGCCGCCGACCAGGCAGGACTGCAGCCCGGCCTGGATCTCCTGGCTCACCGCGTTGTACTGCACGACCTGGGGGCGCTCGATCAGCGAGCCGTACTGGGCCTTGTCGGCCGCCACCAGCGGCGCCTGCGCCCCACCCGTGAGCTTCGGGTCCTCGTAGGCGCTGTCCCACACCGGCAGCGACCTCTCGACGTACTGGAGCTGGTTCTCCTTCCCGCACAGGAAGGCGACGAGCTGCCACGCGGCGTCGGGGTGCTTGGAGGTCGCGGTGACCGACAGGCCCATCGACCCGTCGACCGACGGCCACTGACCGCCCGGCCCCTTGGGGCTGACCGCGGGCTTCAGCTCTCCGACGATCTTCGACTGCTTCGGGTCGTTGGACTCGCTGTACATGTAGTCCCAGTTGAGCGCGATCGCCGCGTCGCCCTGGACGACGACCTTCTTGACGTCGTCCTCCAGGAGCTTCGTCGACGAGGGCGCGCTGAGCCCTTCGTCGAGCGTGCGCTTCATCCACTCCAGCGCCTGCAGCCCGCCGCCCTGGTGGAAGGCCGCCTTGCCCGCGTCGTCGAGGAAACGGCCGCCGAACGCGCCGAGGAGCTGCGCGTAGTCGCAGATCATCGCCTCGGCGTGCGCCCAGCTCCACACCAGCGGGTGCTCGACGACCTTCTTGGCCTTCAACGTCCTGGCGGCTTCGAGCACGCCGTCCCAGGTGGACATGGCCGACTCGTCGACGCCGGCGTCCTTCAGCATCCGGGTGTTGTAGAAGAAGAGCTTCCCGCCGGGGATCCACGGCATCCCGTACTTGCGGTCCTTGTATGTGATGGAGCCGAGCGTGCCGGGCAGGATGTCGTCCAGCCAGGCCTGCTCGTAGCGGTCGGTGACGTCGAGCAGCATGTTCTTGCTGGCCAGCTCAGCCGGCCAGATGCAGTCGATCAGCACGACGTCGTACGTGCCTGCCGGCGCCGAGATGACGATCTTGTCGTGCAGGGCCTCGTACGCGACGAAGGTCGGCTGGACCGTGATGTCCGGATGGGCCTTCTGGAACGCCGCGAGCATCCCGCGGGTGTCCTCTTCGCTGTAGCTGGCCTGCTTCATGAACAGGGCGTTCAGCGTGACGGGGCCCGAGGAGCCACCACTGCCGCGGGAAGGTCCGGACACGGCGCAACCGGGCAGGACCGCGGCCGCGCCGAGGACCAGCGGCAGGCTCAGGAGCCTCCGGCGTGAGATCGAGTGCATAACCAGCCTCCAGTTAGTTAGGTCATTTACCTAACGAAGTGGGCTAGGATATGTCAAGGGCAGGTACGAAAGGATCAAGTGGAAGCGGGAGCTGCGGGGATCCGGATGACATCACTGAGCGCGAGTGCACGGGCGGTGCTGGCGGAGCTCACCCGGCGCGGCCGGGCCACCCGGCCCCAGATCAGCCAGGCACTGGGCCTGTCCAAGCCCACGGTCTCCACGGCGATGTCCGAGCTCGAGGAGCTCGGCCTCGTGCGGGAGGACGGCTCCGTCCAGGGACACACCGGCCGGTCGGCGCTGCTGTGGCGCATCGGCGAGGGGGCCGGTCACGTGCTGGGCGTCGACGTCGGCGTCACCCGCACGCGCATCCACGCGCACGCGCTGAGCGGCGAGCGGCTGCTGGGCGTCAGCCGCGACGTCACGTCCCCGGCGTCCCGGTCCGGCACGGCGGACCTGACGGCCAGCGCCGACGCCGCGGGCGCGCTCCTGCGCGAGACGCTGCCGCGGCTCGGCGACAGCGGGCCGCTGCGGCAGATCGTGATCGCGCTCCCGACCGTCGTGACCGACAGGGACCCCGCCGCCGCCTCGCAGTCGCCCGAGGTGCACGACATGCTCAAGGCGCTGTCCCTCCCCCCGGCCCCGCTGCTCCTGGAGAACAACGTCAACTGCGCGGCCGTCGCCGAGGGGAACCTCGGCGTGGCGCAGGACGCCGCGCAGTTCGCGTACGTGCAGGCGGGTGTCCGGATAGGAGCGGCGCTGGTGATCGGCGGACGGCTGCTGCGCGGGGCGTCCGGCTGGGCCGGTGAGGTCGCCCATCTGCCCTTCCCCTGGGACGCCGGACAGGAGCCCGTCCCCGAGGGCCTGGAACGCTTCCTCGGAGCCGAGCATCTGTTGCTGCGTACGGCGGCCGCGTGGCCGGCGTCGGAGGGAGCCCCGCCCACGAGCGCCGAGGAGCTGTTCCAGCGGGCCGGCGAGGGCTGCCCGCCGGCGCAGCGCGCCGTGACCGAGCACGCCACGCAGGTCGGGCGGCTGGTCGTGGCGGTCGTCGCCCTGCTGGATCCCGGCCTGGTGGTCCTCGGCGGCGGGGTGGGCTCCAACCCGCTCCTCGTGCAGGGCGTCCAGGAGACCCTCAGCACCCTGTCCATCCCCGTCGAGATCCGCCGGAGCGGTCTGGGAGCGACGGCCACCGTCGAGGGCGCCGCCGTGCTCGCCCGCGAGCAGGCCCTGCACCGCCTGATCCACGCGTGACATCCCGTCCTCGCGGACCGAGCAGGGCCGGACCGGCCCCGGCACCGCGTGCGTCCGAACGTGGACGCGGCCGGCCGGTCGTGGGACCGGCCGGCCGCGAGTGCCGGCTGCTTACCGGGCTACTTGCCGGGTTCGCCGACGAAGGTCAGGTAACTGGAGTCACCCCGGCCCGAGATGCCCGAATTGGGCCCCAGGACCACGCGACCCGCCGCCATCCGCTTCTCGAAGACGACGAGCGGCACGTCCTGGCGGTCAGCGGGGATCTCCCACTTCGACAGGTCGCCCGAGAAGTCGTCGTCGAAGAGCACGGCGCCCTGAGGCGAGCTGACCTTGACGCTGTCGTACTCGCCGACGTCGCTGCCGCCGAGGTTGAAGCCGACCCGTCCGCGCGCGAAGGTGCCGTCGGTCCGGTCGTCGACCAGCTTGCCGTCGATGAAGGTGCGCAGGTGGTCGCCGATCGCCTCGATCCGCAGCGTGTACTCGTTCCCGGCCGCGGGCTCGATCGGGATGACCGAGCCGATCAGCGTGGAGCGGCCGTTGACCACCGTGCTCATGCGCAGCTGCCCGAGGCCGCCCGCGCTCCCGAGCGGACCCCCGATGTTCCACACGTAGCCGTTGCTGCGGTCCGGGGCCCTGAACATCACGCTGGCGCCTACCTGGATCTGGCGGACCTTCACCTCGATGACCTGGTCGCCCCAGTCCGCCCCGTCACGCGAGAGGGTCGCTCCGCCGCCGGAGACCCGCAGCCGGCCGCCGTCGACGATCTCGGTCCTGCGCAGGAACTCGCGCTTGCCGACGGTCATGCCGGTTCGCGTGAAGCCCTGCTCCTGGAGCCATGACGGCCACCACGTGCCCTCGCCCCGCCCGTCGAAGGCTACGTACACCGGCGCGGGCTTGGCCAGGTCGAGCGTCAGATAGTCGGCCGGGGCGTTCCGGGACGCGTCGCCGTTGGCTCCCCTGACCAGGGTCGATCCGGCGAGCGCGGGCGGGAGCGACGTGATCTGGTCGCTGCGGTCGACGTACGCCGAGACGCCCTCCCGCGCGGCCACGAGGGGGTGGAGCTTCTCGGGCGCGACGACGGACACGTTGCCGCTCTGGATCTGCGGCGTGGTCCGCGGGACGCCGAGCGTCTGGGTGCCGAGGTGCTTGACCGCGCTCGACTGCCGGCCCTCGACCTGCTGGAAGTGGAAGGACCCGTGCGGGCGGTCGACCCGCTCCAGCACGTACGACTTCCCGGCCTCGACGCGCGCCGAGATGACGGCGTCGCGAGTGGGAGCTACAACGAGCCTGCCCCCGGACCTGCCGTCCTCGACGAACCGCACCGGCGTGCCGGGCCAGGGGTTCGCGATCGTGAGCGTGTCCGCCGAGCCGGCCTGGATGCCGACCAGGGTCGGGGTGCCCCGGCTCACCTGGGTGCTGACCCGGTGGCCGCCGGCGATCACGACCGTACCGTCGACGGTCCAGTCGTCCGGCAGCGCGGTCGCGATCCGCACCGTCCCGTCACCGGCCTGGACGAGCGCGTCCTGCAGGGCGTTGGCCACCACGGCGTTCCACGAGCTGTACATGTTGTGGATCGACGCGGGGTCGTCGTTGCGGCCGTGCCCGGAGAAGCCGTTCGGGAACTTCTGCAGGTCCGCGGTGCCCTGGACGAGCAGCCGTTTCATGTCGGCGGCGCGGCCGAGGTCGGCGGCCCAGACCGGCGACTCGTCCCACTCCCGCGTGAGCGGGAAGACGCGTTCGGCGAAGGTGTCCTGCATGATCGTGGAGTCCTGGCCCACCAGCCCCCAGGGGCTGAGCGGCTCCATGTCCGTGTTCTGGGTGTTCTTCGCCGGCTCGTTCGTGGCGGACCAGGCGTAGACCTTCTTGCCGTCGCGCGTGGTGGTGGGCAGCTCGGGCAGCTTCTTCACCGCCGCGCGCAGCCGGCCGGCCAGGCCGCCGTCACCCCGGGCGTCGGCGAGGCCGGCGATGACCGGGAACATGACCTTCATGCCCACGAGGTCGGGCATGGGGTCCGTGGCGTCCCACTGGGTCTCGAAGGAGTTGGCGTGTTCGAGGTGCAGGAGCCCGTCGCCACCTTCCTTGAGCAGGGAGAGGTAGAACTTCGCGACCTCGCTCATCAGCGGGTAACCCTGGTCCAGGACGGAGGCGTCGCCCGTGAACCGATACTGGCGCCACAGGTCGTGCGCCACTTCGAGGCCGCCGGTGAGGATCTTGTTCGTCCACGTGGGCGCGACGCCGCTGACGCACCCGTCCGGTGTGCCGTCGAAACGCAGCAGCTCGGGCACGCACACGCCGTCGGCGCCCGGCCAGTGGCTCTCGGTCCACGCCTTCATCTGCGTCAGATGCGAGGTGTAGAGGTTGAGGTACGGCGCGTTGAAGCCGGCGGTCCCGGCCCCGTAGTTGGCGTTGACCTGCTGACGCAGGTTGAAATGGAACCAGGTCGAGGGCGAGACCGGGGTGTCCTGCCAGGGGTAGAGCATGTTGGCGGCGCCCGCCTGGCCCGTCGGCAGGTCGCCCCGCTGTGTGGCAGCCGTCGTGTAGAGCTGCTGGGCGCGGAGAGCCTCGAAGTATTCGCCGGTGCCGTCCGGGGATGTGATCTTCATCGGCGCGGCCTGCTTCCAGAAGCCGTGCCACCAGCTCAGGTGTGCCGCGTCGACCCGGTCCTGGGTCGCGCCCTCCACCGCCTGGCGGCCGGCCTTGCCGACGTCACCGCCGGTGTACGCGGGGCCCCCACGACGATGCGATAACTGCCGTTTGCGCGGGGCTTGAAGGTCAGCCGGACCGTGTTCGCGTCGACCACCGCCGCCCTCACGTCGCGAGCGTCCGCGGTGACGGCGGCCACGGCTCCGGTCGTCTTGCCGGACGCGGAATCGGTGAAGGTCTCCGCCAGCGCGCCGATCCCGCCCTCGGCGTAGGTGGTGGGGTTGCGGCCGTCCCAGAGGTTGAGGTCGGCGGTCTGCTCCTTCCCGGGCTTGGCGCCGGTGACCTCCAGCACGAGCTGGTCGCGGTCGGCGCGGACGAAGGTGCGCGCCGTCATGCCCCTCCCGCTCTGCTCCAGCACGGCGTCGGCCAGGTTCAGCCGCCCCCGGTAGTTGGGCGCGCCGGCGAGTTCGAAGAGCCCGGGTACGACGAGCCGGCCGGCCGACTTCAGGTCCGGGAACGTGTCGTTGCGGTTGAGCTGCGCGGTGAAGCCGTCCTGCGACCACACCGCCGCACCGAGGTGGCCGTTGCCCAGGGGCATGCTCTGGTAGTCGCGCCAGGCCGGGCCCTCGAGCACCAGGTCGGAGCGCGACACCACGGCGGCGGTGTCCACCTGGAACGCGCCGTCTCGCCACGCTGAAGCGGCCGGCTGGGCCGCCGTCGCCGCCTGCGCCGTGGTCGAAGCCGCCGATGCGGCACCCCAGGCAGGAGGGGTGACCGCCACGGCCGTCGTCACGGCGACCGCGACCGCCATCGTGGTCAACGCCTTGCCCATTGGGCACCCTCCTTACAGTCAAACGTTTGACTAGTTAGCGTCATGCGCAGCATGATTGTCGATCAATCGTTTGACTGCAAGAGTCACTTGTGTAACGACGAGCACGAGGCACGTGCCCGGCCTCACAGGTGAAGGTCTCGGCCCCGGTCCCGGCACCGCACACCCGCCTCCTCCCTCGACCCTGATCGAGGGAGGAGGCCCTGGTGGCGCACGGCCAGGCGGGACCGGGGCCGGGGCCGGGGCCGGAAAGAGCCTCGCCGCGGAGTGGCGGAGCTCAGGTGCGGAGCGTCAGCCGACCGAGGCGGGGAAGCGTTCCCAGACGCGATGGGCCGCCATCAGCCGCTGCACAGCGGTGAAGACCTCCGTGGCGGAGTCACCGGAGACCACACCCGGTGTGCCGGAGACTCCGGCCTGTGCGAGCAGCTTCGCGCCCTCGCCCCAGGCGCCGATCACCTTGGCGTGCCGCCAGCACTCCTCGATCATCAGCGTCACCCGCGGATCGACCGCGGCGGATCCTCCGGCGCCCGCCTTGGCGTCGCGCGCGGGCACGGCGTCGGGCGCCGGTGCGGGCGCGGCCGCCAGCAGCAGCGCGTCGAACTCGATCGACCGGGCGGTGGCGAAGGTCCGCTGCACGGGCATGTCGCCCAGCATGCCGCCGTGCGGAGCGATCAGCAGCGGCACCATGCCGGCGGCGAACACGACCTTGCGCAGGTCGCTTACGCCGTCGAGGTCGGCGCCGTCGTCCACGACGATGCCGACCATGCGGCCCTCGGCCGGCCACTCCTTGCCCACCTGCGAGAGCGCGGGGCTGGGCGTCGGGTCGGCGAGCGGCAGGGTCGGCTCCGGCGCGGGAAGGCCCAGCCCGGTGGCGACCTCCCGGCAGAGGACCGGGTCGATGTTCGCCAGGCACTGCAGCTGACGCTCCTTGATCGCCTGCTCGTAGCACTTGCCCAGCTCGAAGGTGTAGGCGCGGATGATGTGCTCCTTCTCCACCGGCGACATGCTCCGCCAGAACAGGCGGACCTGGCTGAAGTGGTCGTCGAAGGACACGGGGCTGGCGCGGACCTTCCTCGCCTCGGCGACCTCGACCGGTGTGTCGACGAACGCGTTCTCGGCATCACCGGCGACGAACGGGTTGCCGCCGTCCAGCGAGTTCGGCCGGTACGGCGCGACCCCGGCGTGGTCGGCGTGCTGGTGGAAGCCGTCCCGGAACATGTCGTTGACCGGGCAGTGCGGCCGGTTGACCGGGATCTGCGCGAAGTTCGGGCCGCCCAGCCGCGTGATCTGCGTGTCGATGTAGGAGAACAGCCGCGTCTGCAGCAGCGGGTCGTTGGTGACGTCGATGCCCGGCGGCAGATGACCGGGGTGGAAGGCGACCTGCTCGACCTCGGCGAAGAAGTTCGTGGGCGTCCGGTCGAGCGTCATCTTCCCGACGGGCTGCACCGGCGCGAGCTCCTCGGGCACGATCTTGGTCGGGTCGAGCAGGTCGATGCCCTCGAAGGCCTGGTCCGGGGTGTCGGGAAACACCTGGATGCCGAGTTCCCACTCCGGATAGGCGCCGGCCTCGATCGCGTCGTACAGGTCGCGGCGGTGGAAGTCCGGGTCCATCCCGCTGAGCATCTGCGCCTCCTCCCAGGTCAGGGAGTGCACGCCGAGCTTGGGCTTCCAGTGGAACTTGACCAGCACCGTCTCCCCGGCGTCGTCGACCAGCCGGAAGGTGTGGATGCCGAAGCCCTCCATCATCCGGAAGGAGCGCGGGATCCCCCGGTCGGACATGTTCCACATGGTGTGGTGCTGCGCCTCGGTGTGCAGGGAGACGAAGTCCCAGAACGTGTCGTGGGCGCTCTGCGCCTGGGGGATCTCCCTGTCCGGGTGCGGCTTGCCCGCGTGGATGACGTCGGGGAACTTGATGCCGTCCTGGATGAAGAACACCGGGATGTTGTTGGCGACGAGGTCGAAGGTGCCCTCGTCGGTGTAGAACTTCGTCGCGAAGCCGCGGGTGTCGCGGACCGTGTCGGCCGACCCGCGCGAACCGAGGACGGTGGAGAACCGCACGAAGACGTCGGTCTTCTTCCCCTTCTTGAGGAAACCGGCCCTGGTCACCGCCGAGGCGGTGCCGTACGCCTCGAACACGCCGTGGGCGCCGGCGCCCCGGGCGTGGACGACGCGCTCGGGAATGCGCTCGTGGTCGAAGTGCGTGATCTTCTCGCGCAGGTGGTGATCCTGCAGCAGGGTCGGACCGCGCTCGCCCGCCTTCAGCGAGTGGTCGGTGTCGCGCAGCCGCGCCCCCTGCGCGGTGGTGAGGTAGGCGCCCTGCTGACCCCTCGACGCGGCGGGCGCGCCGGTCTCCGCCCCGGTCGGCGTGACGGTCGCGGGAGCGCCCTGTTCCTTCTTCGGCGGCAGCGGGTCGCGCGGCGTCGTCGGCTCCTCGACGGTCGCCGGGGCACTGCCCGGCGAGCCGGGAACGTCCGGCGTCAGGAGGTCGGTCACCTTCTCGGCGGCGTTCTCCACGACGTCCTTGACGGCCTTGGCAGGCTTGCTGGCATCCATTCGGCGAGTTCCTCCGTGGAGCGTTCTGACAGGTCCGCGCCCGGAGTACCCGCAGGTAGAAGGCCGAAACATCGCCCCGCGCCGCCGAATGCCGCCGATTCAGGAGCCCGGACGGTGGCCGCGTTTGGCCCGCTGGACGAGCTCGTAGACGTGAGACCGGAGCTCGGCGAAGCGGGGCAGGGACCGGGTGGTGAGCTGGTCGCGCTCGCCGGGCAGGTCGACGGCGACCTCCTCCAGCACGACCGTCGGCGAACCGGACAGCACGATCACCCGCTGCCCGAGGTAGACGGACTCGTCGATGTCGTGTGTGACGAACAGCACGGTGATCCCGAGGCGCCGCCACAGGGAGCGGACAAGGTCCTCCAGGTCGGCGCGGGTCTGCGCGTCGACGGCGGCGAAGGGCTCGTCCATGAGCAGGATCTGGGGTTCGTAGGCGATCGCGCGGGCGATGGCCACGCGCTGCTGCATGCCGCCCGACAGCTGCCACGGATGGGCCTTGGCGACGTCGGCGAGGCCGACGGCCTCCAGCGACTCCTCGGCGAGCCGCCGCCGTTCGGCCCTCGGGACCTTCTTCTCCTTCAGCGGGAGCTCGACGTTCTGCCACACGGTCATCCAGGGGAACAGGCTGCGGCCGTACTCCTGGAACACCACGGCCATCCCCCGGGGAGGGCCGGTCACCGTCTCGCCGTCGAGCACCACCTCGCCTCCGGACGCCTCCAGCAGACCGGCGACGCACCTCAGCAGGGTGGTCTTGCCTGCGCCCGACGGGCCGACGATGCAGACGAGCTCGCCCGACGCGACGCCGAAGGTCAGGTCGCGGACCGCCTCCACGCTGCGGCCGCGGCCTTCGTACACCTTCTTCAGGCCGCGTACGTCCAGCATGGCCGGGCGGGCCGCCCCTACGGATGTGGTGGTCATGTCAACTCTCTGTCCGGTGCGACTCGCGAAGGCCGGTGTACCAGCCCAGCGCCCGGCGCTCCACGACCCGGAAGACCAGGGAGAGGGCGATGCCGATCAGCCCGAGCAGGATGATCCCGGTCCACATCTGCGGGATGGCGAAGCTGCGCTGGAACTGGATGATGGTGAAGCCGACGCCGTTGCCGGCGGCGAACATCTCGCTGATGACCATCAGGATGATCCCGATGGACAGCGCCTGCCGCGCTCCGGCGGCGATCTGGGGGCTCGCACCCCGCAGGACGAGGTGGACGAGCCGCGACCGGGAGCCCAGCCGGTAGCAGCGCGCCGTGTCGCGCAGCACCTCGTCGAGCCCCCGCACGCCCTCCACGGTGTTCAGCAGCACGGGCCAGACGCATCCGGAGACGATGACCAGCACCTTCATCCCGTTGCCGATGCCGGCGAACAGCATCAGGATCGGCACCAGCACCGGCGCGGGGATCGCCCGGAAGAACTCCAGCACCGGCTCGACCAGGGCACGCAGCGTCCGGGACGACCCGATCGCGACGCCCAGCGTCACTCCCAGCGTCAGCGCGGCGAGGTAGCCCGCGAGCAGCCGCGCCAGGCTGGGCAGCACGTCGCCGGTGAACCTGCCGGTGAACCAGGTCTCGCCGAAGACGCCCGCGATGTCGGCCAGAGGTGGCCAGAAGAAGTTCGTGCTGCCCGCGGTCGCCGCCCACCAGGCGGTCACCAGCAGCGCCGGCAGGGCGAGGACCAGGGCGGCCTTCCGCAGCGCCTTCGTCAGGCCACCCCTCATCCGGTCACCTCCGTGCGGACCGAGGGATGCCAGCGCAGCGTCCGGCGTTCGGCGGCGCGCGCGATCGCGTTCACCGCCACGCCGATCAGGCCGACCACGATGACGAGGGCGTACATCGCCGCCACGGCACCCGAGCTCTGCGCCACCGCGATCTGCCTGCCCAGCCCCGGCGAGCCGATGATCAGCTCACCGGTGATCTCCAGGATCAGCGCGACCGCCGCGCCCAGCCGGAACCCCGTCATGACGTACGGCAGCGCGGTCGGCCAGACCACCCTCAGCACCTGGGTCGCCGGGCGGAACCGGTAGGAGCGGGCGGTCTGCCGGGCGACGGGGTCCACGTCCCGCACGCCGTACAGGACCTGCACCAGCACCTGCCAGAACGCGGCGTAGACGACCAGGAGGAGCGTCGAGCGCATGTCGGTGCCGAACAGGAGCACGGCCAGAGGGATCAACGCCACCGAGGGGATCGGGCGCAGGAACTCGACCGTCGAGTTGGTCGCCGCCCGCACCAGCGGGACCATGCCGATGCCGATGCCCGCCACCACTCCGGCGGCCAGGGCGATCGACAGGCCGATCGCCCAGCCGCGCAGCGTCTCCAGCAGCGCCTGCCAGAACTCCCCTGTCCCCGCCTGCTCCGCCAGCGCGGAGATCATCGCGCTGAACGGCGGGAGGTAGCGCTCGTCGACCAGCCCGGCCCTGGGCACGAGCTCCACCACCCCCACGAGGCCGGCCAGTCCGATCAGACCGAGGAGCCAGGCGGGCAGCAGGCGGTGACGGCGCCCGCCTCTCCGCGGCGTTCCCGCCGTCACCGCCGCCGTCACGGCAGCAGTTCCTTGATGTCGGGAGCCGTCTGGATGAGCCCGTCCTGGAGAGCGAGCTTCGTCAGCGTCTCCACCGACGCGGGGTCGATCGCCGTGGGGTACTTGGGAAGCCTGAGCGAGCCGATCAGCGCCTGGTCGATCTTCGTGTACGTCGGCAGGACCTCGCGCACCGCGTCCGGGTTGTCCGTGGCGTACTGCAGGGACTTCTGCATGGCCGCGGCGAAGCGCTTGACGAGGTCGGGCTTGGCGGCCGCGGTCTGCTGGGAGGTGAAGTAGCCGGCGATGGTCAGGCCGGGGGCGGTGTCGACGTAGTTCGACGCGATCAGGCGGTCGCCGTTCTTCAGCGCGGTGGACAGGAACGGCTCCACGACCTGCGCCGCGTCGACGTTTCCCTTGTCGAGGGCGGCGAGCATGTCGGGGAACGCCAACTCGACGAAGTCCACGCCCTTGGGATCACCGCCGACGGCCCTGATCGAGGCCCTGACCGTGGTGTCGTTGATGTTGTTCAGCGTGTTGACCGCGACGCGCCTGCCCGGCAGGTCGGCGGCCGACTTCATCGGGCTGTCCCCCTTGACGACGACGCCGCCGAAGTCCTCGCCCTGCTCGCCGGTCGATCCCGCGCCCGCCGCGACGACCTTGAGGGGCAGTCCCTTGGACCTGGCGATGATCAGCGAGGTGAGGTTGCTGAACCCGAACTCCACCTGGCCGCTCACCACGGCCGGGACGATCGCGGCGCCGCCCTGGGCCTGCACCAGCTCCAGCTTGAGTCCCTGCTCGGCGAAGAAGCCCCGCTGCTGCCCCAGATAGACCGGCGCCACGTCGACGATCGGGATGACGCTCACCTTCAGGTCGGTGAGGCCGCCGGTGGCCGAGCCGCCGGACGAGCCCGGAGAGCCGGCCTGCCCTCCCCCGCACGCCGCCAGAACGAGGACTGAGGCGACAGCCAGAGCTGCACGTAATTTGATCATGAAGCTGCTCCCGGTACGCGGGGATAGGGGGAAGAGGTCGGCGCCCGCCCTGGCCGGACGGGGCCCGTCGGGTCGGCGCGTCCTCCACCATCGACGGGCGCGTGAAGCGCTGCTGGTCCTGCCTGCGAAAGGCCGTTGTGAGCGGACGGCCCGGTCCGGCCGTCCTCCCCGATCACAGGGCCTGCTCTGTGCCTGTGACGCTATAAATCATGTACGGGATTGTCAACGATTTCTTCGCCAAGTGCTACGCCAATGATGTCTGCAGAGTCGCCCCGTCACAGAGTCCGCGCTTGAAAACATTCTGCTGATTTGGTTTTATAGACACAGAGCCGAGAAGTGCTCGGCCACCTCCCCTCGAAGGAGCACCCATGAAGCTCACCCAGGCCGCGGCGGCGACGTTCGGTCTCACCGACGACTCCTGGAAGCGGCACGCCAATGCCTGGAGCGTGTGGACCCGGATGGCCGGTCTGGCGCCGATCCTGCTGCCGATCTACTTCCGCGAGACGCTCGGCTGGTGGGCGCTGGTCCCGATCGCGGCGGGCGCGCTCTGGATGTGGATCAACCCGCACGCGTTCAGGCCGGTCTACGAGCCGCGCAGCTGGGCGGAGAAGGGCATCTACGGCGAGAAGATGTACGCCGCCGACCGCTCGCTGGCGGCCGAGGCGCACCGGCCGGCGCTCCGGTGGCTGATCGCCATGGCTGCCGTCGGTGCGGCGGTCATGGTGTACGGACTGGTGCGCGTCGAAGCCTGGCCGTCCGTCTTCGGCTGGGCACTGATCTTCATCTCCCAGCTGTGGCAGATCGACCGCTTCGTCGCCATCTACGAAGAGGGCCTGCGCCGTGCCGCTGCCATGGGCGAGGTCTGAAACCATATGAACGAAACGTTCGGCAGAAGAAAGGTCGTCGCCGATGCCTCCCGCGTTCACCGCTGAGGAGAAGGCCCGCATCACCCGGCTGTTGCTGGAGACCGGGGAGAAGTTGTTCACCAGCCAGGGACTGCGCAAGACCTCGCTGGAGGAGTTGATGGCCCCGGCCGGGGTGGCCAAGAGCAGCTTCTACGTGTTCTTCGACTCCAAGGAGGCGCTGTATCTGGAGCTGATGCTGCGCCAATCGGGCGAGGTCAAACGGCGGGTCGTCGATGAGGCCCTGCTGAGCACCGGCGACACGCGTGAAGGACTGCGCCGCTTTCTGCACGCCACCTTGGACGAGCTGTCGGCCAACCCGCTGTGGCGGCGGCTGATGACCCACCCGGAGGAGATGCAGGCCGTGGCCCGGAAGCTGAGCCCGGACCGGCTCGCCGCCATCTCGTCGGAGGACAACCCCGCCACCGCCTTGAGCGCCTACATCACGGCACGCGCCGAGCAGGGAGACCTTGTCGCGGCCGAGCCCGCGGTCATCGTGGGCGTCCTGCAGTGCGTGCTGCTGGTGCCGATGTTCGCCGACCGGCTCGGCGACCCGGCCCTGCTTCCCAGGATCCTCGACCTGCTGATCGACATCGTCGCCGCGGGACTCACGGCCGGACAGTCCTGACAGGTGTGCGCCTGACAGGTGTGCGCCTGACAGGTGTGCGGAGTCAGACTCTCGTGAGCGCCGGCACGCCGGCGCCGGGCGCCCTCGTCCGCGAGATCTGCACGATGACATCGCGCAGGTGATCGCGCATGGCGGCCTCCGCGGCCGCGGGGTCGCGCGCGACGATGGCGTCGACGATCTTCTCGTGTTGCACCAGGGAGACGCTGGAGCGGCCGGGCTGGAGGGCGAGACGGAACTGGTGGCGGACCAGCTGGCCCTGCAGCCGCACGAGGATGGCGCGGACCGTCTCCTGCCCGGCGATCTCCTGGATGAGCGCGTGCAGGGCCGCGTTCAGCTCCGAGTAGGCCAGCGGATCGTGTGCCTCGACCTTCTCGCGCATCGCCCGCCTGATCTGGAGGAGCCTGTCGGCCTGTTCGGGCGTCACGTGCTCGGCCGCCTTCGCCGCCAGCAGGCCCTCCAGCACCATCCGCGCCTCCGTGATCTCCACCGCCTCCTCTGTGGAGATCGCGCGGACCCGCGCCCCCTTGTTGCGCTGCACCTCGATCAGTCCGTCGCCGACGAGTTCGCGCAACGCCTGCCGTACGGCCGAGCGGCTGGCCTGGTACATCTCGCACAGCTCGGACTCGATGAGCCGCTGCCCCGGAGCGAAGTGCCCGTCCAGCACCGAGCGACGGATTCTCGCCACCAGATCCTGGGCGTCGGCCTCTCCCATGATCTTCCTTCCGCCTCGATGCCGCAGGCGCGGCGACTTGTCGACATTCTAGGTGACCAAACCGTGACCGCCGGTGCCTCACTCGATCACGGGAGTCCCGTGCGTGTGGAACGTCTCGATCGTCTTCAGGCCCCACGCCTGCCCCTTGGCGCGCTCCGCCTGGGTCCAGGTGACGACCTCCCAATCGGGGGCCAGGATCAGCCGTGCGCCGGCGTTGCACAACTCGATGCGGTTGCCGCCGGGCTCCCACACGTAGAGGAAGAACGTCTGCTGGATCGCGTGCTTGTGCGGGCCGGTCTCGATGTGGATCCCGGCCTCCAGGAACACGTCGGCCGCCCGGAGGATGTCCTCTCTGGTGTCGGTCGCGAACGCCGCGTGGTGCAGCCGCCCCCGTGCCCCCAGCCAGTCGGAGGTGTAGACGAGGTCGTAGGACTTGTTGCAGACCGAGAACCAGACGGCGGCGGGCGAGCCGTCGTCGTTGACGATCCGCTCGGTCGGCCGGGCTCCCAGGACCCCGGTCATGAACTCGCCGGCCGCCGCCACGTCCGCGGCGAGGTAGTTCACGTGGTCGAGGCGCCGGATGTTCGCCCCCCTCCCGGGGAACCGCGACGCCTGGTTCTTCAGCGACGGCCGGTGCTCGTCGGGGGCGACGTACCGCTCCGTCTCGTAGTACACCCCCATGTCGTGCCCGTCGGGGTCGGCGAACAGGAAGACGGGCCCGAGCCCGAACTCGTCCTCGCTCCATCCGGAGCCGAGGCCGGCGGCCTCGATCGCCTCGACGCGGCGACGCAGCGCCTGCGGGCTCGCGGCCCGCAGGAACGTGCGGCCGACCCCGGCCCGGTCACGGCCGGTGATCTTCACGGTGTACGACTCGTAGTCGTCCCAGGCGTGCACGTAGATGGAGTCGCCCTGCCGGTGGACCTCCTTCATCGCCATCAGATCCACGAAGAAGTCGCGGGTCCGCTCCGGCACGGGCGTGAAGAGCTCCACGGATCCCACATGGGCGATGTCGCGGAAGGGCTCGGGCTGCATCTGGTTCTCCTCACAAGTGGGGGGTCATGCCCGGCGCGGCCAGGCCAGGCCGTCGAAGAGCTTGCGTGCGGTGCGCACCACGCCCGAGCGGCGCACCCGCAGGTCCGGGCCGGTGCGGTCGACCTCGACGGAGGCGTCGAAGTAGCCGGTGGGGTGCTCGATGCGCAGACCGTCCCCCGGCACGGCGGGCGCGGCGACCTCGGCGGCCACGGAGCCTTCGAGAAGCACCGCGGTGGCCACCGAGACCGCGCCGAGCACGCCGATGGAGGTGTGGACGCGGTGCGGGATGAAGGTGCGCGTGCAGATCGTGCCGCCGTCCCGGGGCGCGGCCACCAGCGTCATCTTCGGCACCGTGGCGGTGCGGACGTCGCCCAGGCCCATCAGCTCCCCCGCGTCCAGGCGGATCCGTTCGAGCGTGGTCCTGAGCGCGTCGTCGCCCTCCAGGCCGGCGGGGGACTCATACCCGGTGACCCCGAGAGCCTCGGCCGCGACCAGCACCACGGGCATCCCGTTGTCGACGCAGGTGACCTCCACACCGGCGATCTCGTCACGCACCGAGCCGGTGGGCAGCAGGCTCCCGCACGTGGAGCCCTGGGTGTCTTCGAAGTAGAGGTTCACCGGCGCGGCCGGGAACGGCGCGCCGGAGATGAACGTGCCGCCCGCGTAGTTCACCCGGCCGTCAGGGGTGTCGACATGGGCGGTGGCCACCCCGCCGCCGTTGACGATGCGGACGCGCACCCGCGTGGTGTCGCCCCGGGCGGGGACCAGCCCGCGCTCGACGGCGAACGGCGCGACGCCGGCCAGGATGTTGCCGCAGGTCTGCCGCGCGGAGACCAGGGCCTCGGTCACCTGCACCTGCAGGAACAGGTAGTCGACGTCGGCACGGGGATCGGCCGAGCGTGACACGACGGCCACCTTGCTGGTGAGCGGGTGGCCGCCGCCGAGCCCGTCGATTTGGCGGACGTCCGGGGAGCCCATGAGCCGCAGCAGGAGGTCGTCGCGCCGGGCCGGGTCGGCGGGCAGGTCCTCGGCGAGGAAAAAGGCCCCCTTGGAGGTGCCGCCGCGCATCAGCATGCACCTGATCCCGTCCTCGTCGTTCACGGCGTCTCCTCGGGGAGAGGCACGCCCCGGCCGGGGACCGACTTCAGGACCTGCGCGGTCGCCAGGGTCATCGCCGCCGTCTCTCCCGACGCCTCGACCATCTCGGCGGCGGCCTCCATCTCGGCCACCCTGCGCACGCTGTGCCGTACGGTGCCGTCGAGCAGCCTGCGGATCACGTCGCCGTCGAGTTCGGTCAGCGTCTCCACGAGGTGGTCGTAACACCACTGCTCCAGGCCGTGGGCCCGCGCCGTGCGCAGCGACTCGACCATGAGCGCCGTCAGGCCCTTGACGACGACGCTGCGCAGCAGCTTGCGCGCCGCCGCCTCCCCGACCGTGCCGCCGAGACAGGTGACGTCCATCCCGCACCCCGCGAGCAGCCCGGCCGCTCGCGCCGCCCCGGGACCGGACACCAGGATCGGGGTCCGCATCCCGAGCCGGAGCACCGGGGCCATCAACACGCCGTCGGCGAACGTCACCCGGTGTGCGGTGGCGGCGGCCGCCATCTCACGCTTCAGCTCGGGGCTGCCGGTGGCCAGGTCGAGGTAGACGGCGCCGGGTGCGGTGTGCCCGAGTGCGGACCTCAGCGCGGCGGGCGCGTCGGCCGCGGCGGTCAGCCCGATCACGAGCTGAGCGCCGGCCACCGCCTCGGCCGCGCCGCCCGTCACCGTGAACCTCACCGGGCGGCCCGGCGGCACCGTCGGCCACGCGGGGTCGAAGCCGGTGACGTGTGCGTTCTCGCACAACTGCGAGGCGATGGCGTATCCCGCCTCACCCAGCCCGAGGAAGGCCACATGCGGCCTCATTCCTGCACCTCCTCCGGGAGATCGTCGACGTACCGCACGCCCAGGCGGGACAGCAGCTCGCGCAGCCCGTACATGTCGACCCCGAGCTCGCCCGACCGCAGGGCCTCGCGCTTGTCCTCCTCCGCGGCGATCCTGGCCCGCGCCCTGTCCAGCACCCGCGGCGCCGTCCCGCGAGGAACGCACACCACCCCGTCGTCGTCGGCGACCACCACGTCGCCGGGCCGTACGACCTGGCCGCCGCAGACGACCGGGACGTTGACCGAACCCGGGCTCGCCTTCACCGTGCCCTGCGCCGAGACGGCCCTCGACCAGACCGGGAACCCCATCGCCCGCAGTTCGGCGATGTCGCGCACGCCCGCGTCGATCACCAGGCCGGCGACCCCGCGCGCCATCAGAGAGGTCGCCAGCAACTCGCCGAACATCCCGTCGGTGGAAGGGGAGGTGGTCGTCACCACCAGGACGTCGCCCTCCTCGCACATCTCCACCGCCGCGTGGATCATCAGGTTGTCACCTGGATGGCTGGAGACCGTCACAGCGCTCCCGGCGATCACCGCGCCGTCCTGCCGCGCGCACACCGCCGGGTCGATCAGCCCCGTCCGACCCGCGGCCTCGTGCACCGTGGCCACCCCGGCCTCGCGCAGTCCCTGTACGACGCCGGGGTCGGGGCGCGGCACGTTCCGTACGACATAATGCATGGCGCCTCCTGGGGCTTGTACGGACTCAGTCCAGCTCGGTGGTCACCTGCGGATAGACCCGCTGGTAGGCCTCGGCGTACGCGTCCACGGGCAGGCCGAGGTTCGGCCCGCTGTTGCGCTTGGCCTGCACCCCGCGGCGGCGCCCCAGGTCGGTGTAGTACTCCACCAGATGGCCCTGCGCGCCCAGGCTCCGCATCGCCGCCAGCTTCTGCTCCCAGACGGGCGTGACGTCCAGCAGCACGTCGGGCCGGAAGTCGCACACCTCGGGCTGGTGGGGCTCGAAGCAGAACACCGGAGGGGCGCCGATCACCTCGCCCTCACCGGGAACCCCCGCCGCCTGGGCGAGGATGCGCGCCTTCCTGGCGATCTCCCCCGCCACCGGATGATCCACGTTGTACGGATCCTTCGGCGGGTGCGTCAGCACCACCGACGGCTGCAGCGTGCGGTACAGGTCGATCAGCGACTGGACGAGCTCCGGCGTCTCGGTCAGCGGATAGTCGCCGGCGTCGAAGAACACCGCCTCCGCCCCCAGAGCGCCCGCCGCCTTCTCGCCCTCCTCACGGCGGACCGCCTTGACCTCATCCAGGCCGGCCCCCCGACGCCACAAGCTCGCCGACTCGCCCCTCTCGCCGAAGCTCAGGCAGGCGATCACCGCCCGCCGGCCGCTCTTGGTGGCCAGTGCGATCGCCCCGCCGGCGCGCCAGACGAAGTCCCCCGGGTGCGCGGTCACCACAAGCAACGGGCCCTTGGTCGGCATCCCTTCCTCCTTACGTTCCAACGGCGGCGCAACGTCACCGGCAAGGGAGTATCGACGAGTTCGCCAACCTGATTAGCTACGATATTGTTGACAATATCTCCTCCTTCTCCTCCCCCACAACCAAGAAGGGGCAATGTCACCGCCCGGACGTTCCGCCGCTCGGTCGGCTCACGTCGCCGGGCTGACTGTCGGCATGGGCAAGGACGATCACGTGGATGCGGACATCGAGGCCCTCCTCCTCGATCGCGACGCGCAGATCCGCGCCGCCCGGGACGAGCTGGTAAGCCGTGAGAGCGCCCGGACGGGTGGGGCCGAGTCGGCCCTCGTCTCCTGAGCCGGCCGGCCGTGCCCCACCTGAAGATCGATACCAGTCTCGGCGACGGACCGCACTACTCGACCTTCGACGTCTGGTTCCACTGGCTGGACTGACGGCGCAGCCGTTCGGCGGCGCAGGGGTTCGGATTGTCGTGGACCTCGGGGATCACGCCTCGCGGATGCTGATGGCGGCGCGGTGGTGGCGGGGCGCCTCGACCTCGTCGAGCAACGCGATCGCGAAGTCCGCGTACGTGATGCGGCTGGCCATGTCGCCGTGATCGGCGAGCAGGTACCGGCCGGTGCGCGTGCCGCCGTGGTCGAAGTCGCCTGCGGGGGCCACGTACGCCCAGTCCAGGTCGCAGGTTCGAAGCTCGTCAAGGCCTGCGGCGTGGCCGAGGTAGAAGGCGCGGTACTCGTTGGGGTAGCCGGGCTCGTCCATCAGGGGCACACCGGACGCCCCGGGCATGATCGATGCGAGACCGACCACCACCAGGCGGGGTACGCCCGCCTTCGCCAGGCCGGTGGACAGGGCGCGGGCCGACGCGGTGAAGAAGTCGTGCGGAGACACGGACAAATCCGCGGCGGCACTGATGGCGGCGTCATGCCCGGCGGCCGCGTGCTCGATGCTCACCGGGTCCGTGACGTCGCCCTCCACCACCCGCACGTCGCCCAGGTCGCCGTGGCCCGCGGGGTCGCGCACCACGGCGGTGACCTGGTGGCCGCGCCGACGGGCCTCCGCGACCGCCTGCCGCCCAGCCCGGCCACCCGCTCCGAAGACCACGATGTTCATGGCGAACCACCTCTCACCTGGGCCGGAGCCCGTGTGCCCGGCCGATGCCCGGACGCTATCCGAGGCCGCGGTTACCGCCGGGATACCGGCTATCGTGAGGCCATGAGGGAACCCCTGCCCGCCGACCTGTTCGACGAGCTGTGTCCGTCCTCGCTCAATCCGATCCGGTTCGGTGACAAATGGGCGCCGCTCATCATCCGCTGCCTCGAGCACGGGCCGCGCCGGTTCTCCGAGCTACGCGTGCCGCTGAACCGCGTCACTCCCAAGGTCCTCACCCAGTCGCTGCGGTCCCTCGAACGGGACGGTCTGGTCAAGCGCACCGTCTATGCCGTGGCCACCCCGCATGTCGAGTACGAACTGACCCCACTCGGCCGCAGCCTGCTCGAACCGTTGGCGGTCGCCTGCGCCTGGGCGACGGAGCATTGGGACGAACTGCTCGACGCCCGCGAGTCGTACGACAACGCCGCCCGCCTCGACCGCGCCGGCTGACACGGGCAACCTCATCCCCTCATGTAGCCGCAGCGTGGTAATCCGGTTGGCGCCGTGGTCGCCTGGAGGGCACTGTCTGGTGATGATCGAACTACGTGTCCTGAGCGAAGACGACTGGCCGATCTGGCGCGGGCTGCGGCTCGCCGCGCTTGCCGAAGCGCCCCATGCGTTCGGCTCGACGTTGTCGGAGTGGCAGGGAGAAGGCGACCGCGAAGAACGCTGGCGGGCACGCCTGGCGATTCCGGGCTCCCACAACGTCATCGCCGTGATCGACGACCGCCCGGTCGGAATGGTCAGCGGCGTTCCGGCCGAGACGGCCGACGAGGCGGAGTTGATCTCCTTCTGGGTGAGTCCCTCGGTTCGAGGCAAGGGGGTGGGGGGCCGGTTGATCACAGAGGTCGAGCGGTGGGCCGTGTCGGATCGGGCGGCCGGGGCGTTGCGATTGTCCGTGATGCCGGACAACGGCCGGGCCATCGCCCTGTACGAACGCCACGGCTTCAAGGACACCGGAGAGCCCGGCGACCTGCTGCGTGACGGTGTGGGCCGGAAACAGGTGCTGGTGAAGATCCTGAGAGGCGCAGCCGGCAATCGCCACTGACCTGCCTTGAGCCCCGTTGATCGCCTCCCGGTCTTGCATCAAGGTACAGGTGACTTACTTGCCAATACCCAGGAGGTGAGCGTGGCGCAGGGCAAGCGGCCGGCGGGTGCGGACCGCCGGGAGCAGGTGCTGGATATCGCCGTGGCGGACTTCGCCGAGCACGGTCTGCATGGGGTGTGCGCCGAGGTGATCGCCCGCAAGGCGGGCATTGCGCACGCCTACGTCTTTCGGCTGTTCGGCACCAAGTCCACCGAGGCGAACCGATGACCGCCGCCGGCACTTCGACGGTCGCCACCACCGGGCGCATGCTGGTGCCGGCGCTGGTCTTCATCGCGCTCGTCGTCGCGGTCGTCGGCAGCCTCGGGGCACCACTGATCACCCCGGTGGCGGGCGAGTTCGGCGTGTCGCTGGCCGCCGCGCAGTGGACGCTCACCGCCCCGCTGCTGGTCGGCGCGATCGCCACGCCGGTCCTGGGCCGCCTGGGCACAGGCCCCCGCCGCCGCCAGGTCATCCTGGCCACGCTTGCGGTCGTGGTGACGGGCAGTCTGCTGACGGTGGTGCCGCTGCCGTTCGGCTGGCTGCTGGCCGGGCGGGTGGCTCAGGGTGCGGGGCTGGGGCTGACGGCGCTCATGATGGGCGTCGCCCGCGACCACCTGCCGGCGGCACGCTCCGGCCCGGCGATCGCGTTGCTGTCGGTGGCCTCCACCATCGGCATCGGCATCGGCTACCCGCTGGCGGGGCTGCTGACCGACGTGGCGGGGCTGCGTGCGGCGTACGGGCTCGGCCTGCTGATCACCACGGTCGCGCTGGCCGCCGCCTGGTGGTCGGTCCCCCCGCCGCCGGCCCGTCGCTCGTCTACGGTCGACATTCCGGGCGCGGTGCTGCTGGGCACCGGTCTCCTGGCCCTGCTCCTGGCGATCAGCCAGACGGCAGTGTGGATCCATCGTCCAGAGCGTGCCGTGGCGCTCGTGGCCGCCGCGGCCGTGCTGCTCGGTGCCTGGGTGCGCCGTGAACGCCGGTGCGCCGCCCCGCTGGTGGATCTCGCTCTGCTGCGGAATCCCGCGGTGGCGGGGGCCGACGTGGTCATGCTGCTCGGCGGCATCGGCATGTACCTGCTGCTGACCCTGGTGACCCGCTACGTGCAGACGCCTGTGTCGGCCGGTTACGGGTTCGGCGTCGGCGTCTTCGTCGCGGGCCTGGTGCTGGTGCCGTTCTCTGCTCTGGGGTTCATCGGCGGCAAGCTGGTGCGGCCGCTGCGCGCGCGGCTCGCACCGGCGGCTGTCCTGGCCGCCGGTGGCGCGGCAGTGCTGACGGCGCTGGTGCTGTTCGCCCTGGCCCGCGGCCAGTTGTGGCTGGCGTTCGCGGTGATGGGCGTGCTGGGCCTGGGTGTCGGTGTCTTCTCGGCGGCGATGCCGGCCGCGATCCTCGCCGTCACCCCGGCGCAGGAGACCTCCAGCGCTATGAGCTTCAACCAGGTCGTCCGCAGCGTCGGCTTCTCGATCGGCAGCGCCCTGGGCGGCGTGACCCTGGCCACCGGCACTCCGGCCGGCTCGGCGTTCCCCAACGAGAGCGGATACACGGCGGCGTCCTGGCTGGGCGCCGCGGCGATGGGCGTCACCGTCGTCGCCGCGCTTACGCTCCGGCAAGCGTCTCGCCTGGCAACGGCCGAACCGCAGAGCGACGGCAACCCTGGTGTCGGCCGCTGAGGGGCTGAGCTGCCTTGCAAGAACGGGCCTTCACCGCGCTGGCGGCAGGGCGCCGGACCGCTACGAGGTGGAAGAGGCCCAGGAGACGTTCCCGGCGCTGCCCGACGACGTGGTCCTCTACGGCGGGACGTTCGAGAGGCTCGTGCAAGAGATTGCCGGGCAGTTCCACGCGCAGGACGGTGTCCAGCCGCCTTTGCCGTTGGGCGACAGGCCGACCTCCGCGGTGACCGCGGCGTTGGACACGTCGAGGCCCTGCGTACCCGCCACACGAGTTTGGATAGCTACCCTGCCGATCATGGAGAAACTGGATCCTCGCCGCACCGCATTGCTTCTTATCGATCTGATGACGCGCATCGTCGAGCAGCCCACGGCACCACACGCCGGATCCGCCGTGGTCGCCCGCTCCCTCGCTCTGGCCGACGCAGTGCGAAAGGCGGGAGGTCTCGTTGTCGCCGTGCGGGCCGAGCGGCCAGGCGTTGCGGAGCAGCCACCGGGCAGCGAGCTGGTGGAAGGGATAGCCGGCGACCTGGAGATCGTGAAGCACACCTGGGGCGCGTTTCACAACACCGGGCTGGAGGAGGCATTGCGTAGGCAGGCCATCGACACCCTGATCATCACTGGGATCGCCACGAACTTCGGCGTCGAGCAGACCGCGCGTTTCGCCGACGAGTTCGGCTTCGCGGTGATTCTGCCCGAGGACGCGGCCACCGCACTCGACGCACACGCCCATGAGTTCGCGTTCGACTACATCTTCCCGCGCATCGCTACTGTCAGCACCACCGCCGAGGTCGTGGCAGCGCTGGAGTGAGAGCAGCACGGACTCGAAACCGCTGGAGCGCCGGCGGCGCGAAGGCCTCGCACTTGTCGACGCCGACGTCTGTCTTCCCTCGAATCGCAACCCGAAGCTGGTCGAGAGACGTGCGGGCGGCCTGACTGGCCTGTGAACCGCCCCGGCTTCGGTGGAGGCTGATACAGCGAGAACCCGCCGCCGCTCCCGGGCCTCAACTCATCGATCGCGCACAGATCGGCATCGCTCGCCACGCCCGAAAGGTAGACCCGCCGGAACGCGGCGAGCCGCTCATCACCGGGGTCATCGACATCAACGTACGTGGAGATGAACCGATCGAGGATCGGTGGCCGATGGTCCGCAACCCACACGTACGCGTCGAACCAGAGACACACAGACCCGAGCGTAGATCAGCGATGTGCCGACATGGGCAGCCCGCTGGCCGCCCTCAAGATCGGCACGTTTGCTCGGCGAAGCCGCAGTCGTCCGGAAGATCAGGAGAGGCCACCCGCGTGGTGGCGGATGGCCTCTGAGCTGGCACGATCGCTGTACGAGTCTCGTCTTCTGCGAGCTGGCGCAGCTTGCAATGGCTGCCCCTGGTGGCCACGACCTCCAAGCCGCACTTCTCCAGCGCGCGCACGACGTCAGTGCCGGAGCAGACCGGAAACTGGCGCGGGCTCAGGCCGAGCGACGGATCTCGATCGGCGCCACGATCGGCTGCTGCGGGGTCTGGGGAAGGGGCTCGTCCTCGAAGTAGAGCTCCAGGGCGTCGCGGAGGCTGGCCAGGGCCTCGTCAACCGTCCGGCCCTGACTGGCCACCTCAACCTGGACACAGCGCGCGACGTACCAACCCTCTTCGTCGGGGGTGACGGTCGCGGTCAAGGAGACGGTCCGGCTCATGCCGTTAGCGTACGCCAGCGTGCTTCGCCGGACCCGCCGGTAGAAACAAGCCACCCATCGCGATCTCCCAGGTGCTCCAGCGACACGAAAGAAACCCACCGCCGTTGCCTGGGCATTCCGAATGTCCGCCGCATGGGTCGGCTCACGTCGTCGGGCAGACTGTCGGCATGGGCAAGGACGATCACGTGGATGCGGACATCGAGGCCCTCCTCCTCGATCGCGACGCGCAGATCCGCGCCGCCCGGGACGAGCCGGTAAGCCGCGAGAGCGCCTGGACGGGTGGGGCCGAGGCCGTGGAGGGCTACCTGCGCCGGGTGGTCGCCGATCTCAATCGAGTCCCCGAGCTGGTCGTCGAGCACGCGGAGTTCGGACACTACGGCTCCGGCTACGCGTCATTCGTCGACGTCCTCCTGACCCGGCGAGACGGATCCGCCCGCCGCGTCCGGCCGGACGGCTGCACGACGGTCGAAGGATTGTCAGTGGCGTTGTGCCGCCTCGCTCCGATCGCATGCATCCTGTCTCCCGCCGAGCGCTCCCATCACCCCGACGGTCACGGGCACCACTCCATGCCATCGCTGGATACCGTCACCGAAACACCGATCCCCGGATCGGAGAGGGGCTGTGAACAGATCTCCCAGGTCCTGGATCGACACCGCATCACGCTCGTCGGCCCTCGTCTCCTGAGCCGGCCGGCCTTGCCCCACCTGAAGATCGATACCAACCTCGGCGACGGACCGCACTACTCGATCTTCGACGTCTGGTTCCACTGGCTGGACTGACGGCGCAACCGATCCATGGAACGGCGGGCCACCGGAACGGTAGTCACTCAGGCGAAGCAAAAGGCCGGTCCGCTGAGTAGCGGCCCGGCCTCCTGATCTGCACGAACGTGGTGGGCGATACTGGGATCGAACCAGTGACCTCTTCGGTGTGAACGCGGGTAGAGCGTGCAGAGCCAGATCAACGGGTGCCGATGAGTTCCGTTACGTGGGCCTGCTGTATCGCTCGCTCACCTTGAGGATCGCCTCGTGTCATCGACCTTGCTGACTTTTCGCTGACCTCAGACACTGTGGATCAGGCGATTGAGACGGAGAGAGATGTCACTGGTGAAGAAGGGGTCACGGCGCATCGCAGTCGGCGAGACCTTGTATCGCTGGACCGTACGCAAGAGGCCGACTTACTGCCAGGGGAACGGCTGGACGCCCTTAACGTTCGCCGTGGAGCATTATGAGCAGCAGGGCAGCGTTCTCGTGGTCTCTCTGCCGTGCGTCCACCCGCGCAGCTGGCTCCTCGGCCGGTCGACGACAGTGCGGCCGGCACTTGTGGCCTCCGCAATCCGTACCGCCCTGGACAGCGGATGGACACCACTGCAACCCGGACCAGCGTTCCGCCTCAGCCTGAAGGAAGAGGAGCTACCGGAAGGGACCGCCTGGTTCACCGCGACCATCTGATTGCAAGGGGAGGGCAGGCCCCCTCGTCGACGGCTCCTCATCCTGCCCGGCCGGTAGATACAGGCTGGTGAGCTGTGACGGCATACGCCGTTTTCGCTAGTTCAGCTCGCCCCTCGCAATCAGGTATCCCATCGACTCCTCGTTCTCGTGAGGAAGCCGAGGAACAGATGTGAGCGGAGAGCCAGCATTGCCCCCTCTGTGGGGAGATGATGATGCTTCGGTAGAGCAGACGGAGGGCAACTGGTGGCGATCGTGGAAGCTGCAGCAAGTGCAGCAGGCAGGGCCGTGGCAACGAAGGCGGTACGTGAGTGGTTCCTCGCCCGATCGTCTGCAAGGGATCGCCAGGCGGATCTTAAGGACCTGATCAAAAGCAGCTATCGCGATCGCCTTGCTGTTCGCAAGTTCGAAAACCAAATTGAAGGCGTGGCACTCGCTGTGGAGGCACGCTTGAGCGTCCTGCTGGAACAGGAGTACCGAGGGCTTACCGACAATGACCGCGCCGCTGTCCTACATGAAGTTGTAGCCACCCTGGAGGCAGCAGACTTATCTGATCCCGCACTATTCAGGGCGGACGCTGACGCGGCCCGAGTAACCGAGCAAATCATGGCCGCCCTACCCGCAGCTAAACTCAGCGACGCCGAACACCATCTATATAAGGTGTTACTGGCAGAATGTGTGGACTGTTTAGTTGGAATGATGCGGGAACTTCCGCAGTACCTACCTCGGGCAGCTACCGAGACCTTGGCCAGGCTCTCTGGACTAGCCGAGGGTATGGAGCGGCTACTGGCAAGGTTGCCAATGCGCACTCTGGACGCCCCCGAGGGCAGCCACAACGATGATGCTTTCGAGCGCCAATATCTCAGCTTCGTAAGCCGGACGATGGACGAGGTGGAGTTATTCGGCGTGCGGGTAGAGAATTTCAGGCCCCGCACTTCTCTGAGTGTCGCCTACATCAGTCTTAGCGTTAGCTCCGAGGAGAAAAAGACGCGGACGGTGGCGGAGCGCCTAGCGATTGCCTCTCTTACAAACACGATAGCGCTCGAACCGGGAATCCTGCGCATCGATTCGGCACTCAGCCGATCACGTCTCATGCTCCTGCGCGGTGATGCCGGGTCGGGGAAAAGTACTTTGCTTCGCTGGCTGGCGGTGACCGCCGCACGTAAAGGCTTCGTGGGCGACCTGGCAGAGTGGAATGGGTCCGTGCCGATCATAATCAAACTCCGCAGTCACTCCGATGGCCGGCTCCCTTCACCTTCCGATTTTTTGAAGGATATGGCCCAGGAGGTAACAGGGCGCATGCCGCTCGGTTGGGTAGAGCGGGTGCTTGAGTCAGGCCGCGGGCTACTGCTCGTTGATGGGGTAGACGAGTTGGTGGTACGGCATCGACAGACAGTACGCCAATGGCTAACTCGGCTTCTCGCGGCATACCCTGAAATGAAGGTCATTGTGACCTCAAGGCCAGCGGCGGCCGACTCAAAGTGGCTAGCCGACGAAGGCTTTACTGCGGCCATGCTTGAGCCCATGACCGCCCAGGATCTCCGCGAGTTGGTTCGGCAGTGGCATATAGCGATGCGTGACTGCCCCAGCTTGCCTTGTACGCCGGAAGAACTACCCAAATACGAGGGAGCCCTGCTGGCGCGTCTCGAGAGTAGTGGGCACTTGAGGGCACTGGCATCGACACCCTTACTTGCAGCGATGCTATGCGCGCTCAATCTTGACCGTCGAACTCAGTTGCCCCGTAACCGTATGGGTCTGTACGAAGCGGTACTTGCGTTGCTACTGGAGAGGCGCGATGCTGAGCGGGGAATTCAAGACGATGTGACGCTAGATCCAGAACAGAAAATCTGGATATTACGTGATCTAGCATGGCGCCTAGTTTCGATGGGTCGCTCGGAGCTATCTCGCGTCACTGCATTGAGACGTATCGAGCAGAGACTGTCCTCCATGGTCCGCATGCCATACTCGGCAGAGACGGTCCTGGAATACCTGGTACGGCGGAGCGGCGCATTGCGGGAACCGGTACCGGGTCGAATCGATTTCGCACATCGAACTGTTCAGGAATATCTGGCGGCTGAGCAGCTCGTGCAAGATGAGGACATGGAGGCAGCGGTCGATCGAGCCCACCTGGACCAGTGGAGGGAGGTAATTGTGATGGCGGCCGGCCACGCTACCGGCCGACTGCGACGAGAGTTACTCAAAGGGTTGCTAGATCGAGCAGACTCGGGCGAGCGGCATTCGCGAAAGCTCCAATTGTTAGTCGCCGCCTGCCTCGAAACGATTCATGAAATTCCAATGGAATTAAGGGAACGAATCGAGACATGTCTAGCGGCAGTCTTACCACCTAAAAATGAGGATGAGGCGAGAATGTTGGCAGTGGTAGGAGAAGAGATTCTACACCGCCTACCCGATAGCCTATCCAACCTTACCCCCCGCCAAGCCAGCATGACCGTACGGACGACTTGGCTAATAAATGGGGCCGCCGCTCTAGAGAAGCTAACAGCTTACGCTCGCGATCCTCGCCCAGAGGTGCAGGATCATCTTGTCGCCGGATGGCCGTACTTCGATGTGGAGACGTACGCACGTGAAGTGCTAGGAAGAGCATCATTGAATACGTATGTATCGATCGACAAGGATCGACTATTACCCGGTGTTCGATATCTGACCAGCTTGACACACCTACTTATACACACCGACGAGAATATCCGGGACATAAGTTTTGCAGAGCATCTCTCCCGCCTACAATCTATCGACGTATCGAATCTAGATATAGATGATTTGAGTCCAATCGGACATCTTCCCACCCTTCGTCGGATTTGGATTAATCTGAGCGAACCGCGACACATGGACCTGAGCCCACTTGAGAATCTACGGCGTTTGCAGAATCTCTGGCTATGGAACGTTGAGCATGGCGACATAACATTCCTCGACCGGCTCCCTCGATTGAGAGGGCTTGGCCTCGAAGTCCCACACGAGCATGATGACCTATGGCACGAGCCGCTATCTCGACAGGACAAGCTAACACGCCTGTCACTGGGCATCTACGAGCAGGAAATAAACCCGCTTACATTTTCTCGAATGCGCCAACTGCAACATCTTGTACTCTTTGGCCCATGCAACGCTGGTGAAATCTTCAAAACCCTCGCAGAGATATCCGCCCCACTTACTCTCCTGGGTGTATGCAACCCTTCACGTAAAGATCTTCAGATCTTGTCAAGATTGCCGATAGAGGAGCTACACATAGACGAATGCAGCAGCTTTAATGGCCTAGGATACAACTCAAATATCACGCAACTCAGACTGACGGATGTGTCAGTAGACGACTTATCACCATTGACGGAACTACCGAATCTTGAGAGCCTTTCTCTCGCATCATCTCAACAAATCACTGACATCTCACCTCTCAGAGGCTGTCCAAATCTTAAGTATCTCGAGATGCGCGACTTGGCGCCCAACATCGATCTTTCTCCTCTTGCCGGAGCGGCGCTCCAAATCACGCTTGGCCAGACCCAGTCAGTTCGAAACCTGGATTTACTAGATAGCGCGACGAAGGTCATTCGTGTGGGCACGGGGATCTAGGTATTTGTGGTGCATGCCAGTACGTACTGATCTTTAATTCGTGATGTCGGCTCCTGTCGTTATCGCCAGGCCGGTCGGTGGAAGGCAGCCGTCGATGAGGTGGGGCCGGTACTGGATCTTCTTCAGGGCGCGCTTGATGACGCGGACGAGCTGGGGTAGGTCGGCGGCGGCGAGGTTGGCCAAGGCGCCGCGTTTGAGCAGGGACCAGATGCCCTCGGTGGGGTTGAGGTCGGGGGCGTAGGCGGGGAACTGGACGATGGTGAGCCAGTCGGCGTGCTCGGCGGCGAAGGTCTTCATCCCGGGCACCAGGTGCAGGTTCAGGTTGTCCCAGATCAGCACGATCGGGGCGCCGAGCTGGGCGTGAGCGGACAGGATCAGATCCCGGTAGTCCATCCAGCCGAAGGTCTTGGGCTCGCCCTTGCGGCCGCGATAGACGTGCAGGCGGTAGATCAGCCGGGAGCGTTCGCCGGGTTTGTAGCAGACCAGGGCGGCGATGTTCACCCGTCCGCTTCCGCGCCCGGGGACATGTACCACCGGGGTGTGCCCGCGCCGGCCCCACGTTCGTGCGCGAGGCGGCCTCAGCCCTTGACCGGCTTCGTCTTCGAAGCAGATCCAGGCGCCGTCGGCCGCCGCGGATCTTCCAGCTGTGGCCAGACCTCCTTCTTCCACACCTCGATCGCGGCCTTGTCCCGCTCGATCGCCCGCCGGGCGGGGCGCTGGCACGACCAGCCGTTACGCCGCAGCAGGTACCACACCCCCTGGACGGTGTAGCCGATGTGGAACATGCGGCCGATCAGCGTTTTGATTCGCATCAGCGTCCAGTGCTGGTCGGCGAACCCGTGTGCCAGCGGACCGCGTTCCAGTTCGGCCTCCAGCCGGGCGAACTGCGCCGGGCTGAGCCGGGGCGGGGCAGCGCGTGCGGGCCTGCTGAGGCCAGCGCCGCCGTGCCGCCCTCGCGCCAGGCGCGCCGCCACCGCTCCACCGACCGCTGGGTGACCCGCAATGTCTGGGCTACTGCCGAGTTCGTGACCCCCTGTGCGAACATCTCGGCTGCTTGCAGCCGTATCTCCTCGCGGCGTTGCTGCTCCTGGGGGGTGAAGCCGCCGCCTTGGGCATACCGCACACCCTGGTCATACAGACCAGATCAGCCCTCGTCAGCTCACCGACAAGACCCATTTAAGTTCCGTAGCGCTGACTGATCACCTCGTACGCCGTCGACCCACCTGGCACCTACGTCGACCCCCATGCGGGGAAGACCAAGTTCGGGCCGTACGCGACCAAGTGGATGCTGTCGCGCAACCATGAGATCACCACCGTGGCCCGTGACGACTCGATCATGCGGACGCACGTGCTGCCGCGTTGGCGGGACGTCCCCCTCGGGCGCATCGACCACAGCGCAGTGCAGACGTGGGTCAGCGACTTGAGCAAGCGCCTCGCCCCCGCGACCGTGGCCGAGTGCCACCGGCTGCTGTCGACCGTGCTCAAGTCGGCCGTACGTGACCGGATCGTCGGTGCCAACCCGTGCGAGGGCGTACGGCTGCCCAAGCGGCGGCGCAAGGCGGGCGACGACCGGATCATCAGCCGCGAGGACCTGGCCGTGCTGCTCCCCCACGTCCCCGGTCGCTACCGGGCGCTCGTCGGCCTCGCCGCCGGCACCGGCCTCCGCTGGGGTGAATGCGTGGGCCTGCGCTGGGACGCCGTCGACCTCGACGCCGGAACCGTACGGGTGGAGCGGGTGGCCGTCGAGGTGGCGGGCACGGTGACGCACAAGCCCTATCCCAAGTCCAAGGCCGGACGGCGGGAGGTGCCCCTTCCGCCTTTCGTGGTTGAGCTGCTCGCCGCGCACCGCGAGCGTTACCCGGCCGGACCGGTCGGAGAGGTGTTCACCAACGCGGCGGGCGGTCCTCTCCGCCGGACGCTCTTCCGGTCTCGGGACTGGCGTCCGTCCCTCGTCCGGGCCGGGCTGCTGGGCAAGGTGGTGGAGGCCGGGCCGGGTGCCTTTCTCGGCGTCTGGCAGGACAAGGAGGGCCTGGAGCACCGCCAGGAGTTCCCGACCCACCGGGAGGCCGTGGCGCACGTCGCCAAGCACGCCGCCGAAGGGCTGCGATTCCACGACCTGCGGCACTGCTACGCCACGTGGCTCGTCTCCGACGGCGTCCCCGTGAACGACGTGGCGCGACTCCTCGGGCATGAGCAGATGTCCACGACGCTCAACCGTTACACGCACTCCTCACGCGACCGCTACGGCAGGGCTCGAGCGGTCTTCGCTGACTCCCGCTCCCGATCGGCCCCAGGGGCCCGACGCAGTCAGCGCCGCTGATCTCGGCCGAGAGGAGGACCCGAGCTAGTGCCAAAGCTTTGAACAGCGAAAAGACCCGTCGGAGACGTGCCTCCGACGGGCCTTGATCGTGTGGGCGATACTGGGATCGAACCAGTGACCTCTTCGGTGTGAACGAAGCGCTCTCCCGCTGAGCTAATCGCCCGGGATCGTCTGCGCCTTGCGGCGCCGACGGGGAAAACCATACCGCACCCGAGGGGGTGATGGCGAAAGCACGGCCCGGTCGGCTCGATCGTCCCGCCTTCGTCAACACCTTCGAAAGGTTCGCCAGACCGTCCCCGGCGTGGGGGTGTGGTGTCATAGCATCGTGATGCTCCATGCTCGACCTATACGCACGACCTGAGATCATTCGCCCGCAATGGCATCGCCGGCGCGGCCCCGCCGACACGCAAAGCAGAGGTAAGGACAAGCCTGTTGGTGATGTTTGAGCTGGTAGATGACCGAATGTCAAGCTGTGATGTGCGTTACAGAATGGCCTGGAGGCGGAATCTTTCCTACGGGTCTCTTCGTTCGTCTCGTAGCACGAGCGCCCGGCGAGGCCCGACCGCACAGTGAAGACGCAGTGAAAGCCCCTGACAGGGGACCCGACGACGAAAAGGTTTGGCTGACGATGAACAGCACCACCGTCTCTGCCGAGCTAGGCCTTCGGCTTGTGGTCCCCGACCGTACAACCGTCCCCCTGCTCGCCGGTCTGAGCTACACGGCCGAGGATCCGTACGCGATCCGGATGGCCTTCCACGTGGGGAATGACGAGCCGGTCGAGTGGATCTTCGCCCGCGAGCTGTTGACCGTGGGCATCGTGCGGCGCGTCGGAGACGGGGACGTCCAGGTGTGGCCGGCCCGGTCTGACGGCGAGCGGACGCTCAACATCAGTCTCACCTCGCCCTTCGGCCAGGCCCTGTTCGAGGTGCCCCTGGCTCCCCTCACCGAGTTCCTGCATCGGACCTACGAGCTCGTCTCAGCCGGCCGTGAGACCGACTTCATGGACCTGGACGAGGAGCTCACCAACATGCTCTGGAGCTCCTAGGGACTAGCTCAGCCTCCGCTGGATCCCGCGCATGCGCGCGATCTCGATCTGCTGGCCGGAGACGACGTCCTGGGCCATCGTCCGCATGGCCCGGTCCCGTCCCCGGCGCAGTTCCTGCGCCGCCATGCTCACCGCGCCCTCGTGGTGCCGGATCATCAGCGTGAGGAACAGCGTGTCGAAGGCGCGCCCCCGCGCCGTACGCAGGCGGGTGAGCTCCTCCTCGCTCGCCATGCCGTAGCCGCCTGCCCCTTGATCACTCGTGCCGTGGTCGTGCGCGGGCGGCGGGGTGCGGCCCAGCCCCCGCAGCCACGACTCCATCACGGCGATCTCCGGGCGCTGCCCGTCCACCACGCGGTCCGCCACCGCCGTCACCAGCGGGTCGCCGGTACGCGCCGCGGCCATCCCGGCCATCTCCAGCGCCTGCCGGTGATGCGGGATCATCGCCTCGGCGAACCGCACGTCCGCCGCCACCGGCCCCTCCGCCGCCCGTGGGCGGGCGGGCGCGGAAGCGGACTGCCCGGGGGCGCCGGGGACGATCACCGGGGCGTCGGCGCGCGCCGGAGGAGCGACTTCGGGCGAGCAGGCGGCCAGCGACGGCGCAACTGCCAGCACAACCGTTACCAATCCGGTCCGCACCGGCCGCGGGCTCGACATAGCTTCCATAGTGGGCGATGATCCGCGGACATGGGGGCGACGTGAGCAGACCGAGGCTGAAGGCCGCGCTGGTGGCGTCCGCTCTCCTCCTGGCCCCGGCCTGCGCCTCCGGCGAGCCCGCGCCCTCCGCGACGGCCGCCCCGACCGGCATCCCCGCCCAGGACGAGATCAGGCACAGCCCCAACATGAAGCTGGTCGCCAACGTCCCCCTGGCGGCGCCGTTCGACGGCGCGGACGACTGGGGCACCGACATGGCCTTCCAGGGCCGCTACGCGTTCGTGGGCAACTACCGGGGCTTCACGGTGCACGACATCGGCGACCCCGAGCATCCCAAGGCCGTCGCCCGGGTCGAGTGCCCCGGCGGGCAGAACGACATCTCGGTCTCCGGCGACCTGCTGTTCCTGTCGGTGGACGAACCCCGCACGGACGACACCTGCGCGAGCGACGCCGGGGACCCGGCGGCCGCGGGAGCGTGGGAGGGCATCCGCGTCTTCGACATCTCCGACAAGACCCACCCGCGCTACCTGAAGTCCGTACGCACGGAGTGCGGCTCCCACACGCACGCGATCGTGCCGGGCAAGGACGCCGGCACGATCTACCTGTACGTCTCCTCCCCCGGCCCGGAGCCGGACACGACGAACTGCCGGCCGCCCCACCAGAACATCTCGATCGTGGAGGTCCCCGTCGGCGACCCCGGGAAGGCGCGGGTCGTGGCCAAGCCCGAACTGTTCGCGGGCAGGCCGGCGGGCGAGGAGGAGACGGGCGGCTGCCACGACATCACCGTCTACCCGGAGAAGCACCTGGCCGCGGGCGCCTGCTTCGGCGACGGCGTCCTGCTGGACATCTCCGACCCGGTACGCCCCGAACTGCTGCAGACCGTGCGCGACGAGAAGAACTTCTCCATCTGGCACTCGGCCACGTTCAACAACGAGGGCACCAAGGTCGTCTTCAGCGACGAGTTGGGCGGCGGGATGGCCGCCACCTGCCTGCCCTCGGTCAGTGCGACCAAGGGCGCGGACGCGATCTACGCGCTCACGCCGGAGCGCAGGCTCGTCAAGCAGGGCTACTTCAAGATCCCCCGGACCCAGGACGCCGAGGAGAACTGCGTGGCCCACAACGGCGCGCTGGTGCCCGTCCCCGGCCGCGACGTGATGGTGCAGGGGTGGTACATGGGCGGAGTCTCGGTCTGGGACTTCACCGACTCCGCCCACCCCCAGGAGATCGCCTACTTCGAGCGCGGGCCGCTGCCGCCGGATCTCCATCTCGGCGGCTCCTGGTCGGCCTACTACTACAACGGCTACATCTACTCCAGCGACATCACCAAGGGGCTCGACGTGCTGCGCGTCGACGACCCCCGGACCGATCCCGCCAAGGCCGTACGCCTGGAGGAGCTCAACGCCCAGAGCCAGCGCTCCTACTGACGATCACAAGACCAGGGCGATCACGGGTCGAGGTCGGCCGCCGAACGCTCGGCGAAGACCTTCATGGCCTCCAGCGTGACCGGCCCGGGCGCCTGCGGCAGCACCTTCCCGTCCACGGCCCTGATCGGCTGGATGTCGCGGGTCGTGGAGGTGAGGAAGGCCTCCTCGGCCTCGTACAGCGCCGAGATCGGCACATCGGCCTCCTCGCCGCCGCACCAATCGAGGGTGAGCGCGCGGGTGACCCCGGCCAGGCAGCCGGAGGCGAGCGTCGGGGTGACCAGGCGCCCGCCGGTGACGATGAAGATGTTGCTCCCGGTGCCCTCGCACAGGCTCCCGGCGAGGTTCTCGAAGATCGCCTCGGCGCCGCCGCGCTCCTTGGCGTACGCCAGGGCCTTGGCGTTGTCGCCGTAGGAGGTGCTCTTGACGCCCGCCAGCGCGCCGCGCTCGTTGCGGGGCCAGGGCACCACGACGACGTCGGCGGTGGCGGGGAACGGCGCCTGCTCGCCCACGATGACGATCGCGTTCGTGCCGGCCGCCCCCCGGTCGGAGCCGAGCGGCCCGGGGCCGCTGGTGTAGGTGATCCTGATGCGCGCCAGCGGCCACTTCGGCGCGGCCGCCAGGCAGCGGCGCACGCCGTCGGCGACGGCGGCGAGGTCGGGCTCGGGCAGGTCCATCCGCTTGGCCGACAGCGCCAGCCGGTCGAGGTGGCGGGTCAGTGCGAAGGACTCCCCGTTCACCGCCTTGACCGTCTCGAACACGCCGTCGCCGACCATCAGCCCGTGGTCGTACACCGAGACCACGGCCTTGTCGGGCTCGTACAGCTCCCCGTTCACCCAGATGGGTACAGACATCTCCTGCTCCGTTCGTTACCGATGTCGCTGCCCGTCCCCGGCCCGTCCTCCGGAAGCGAGGCCGATGAGCCGGGCGGCCTTGAGCTCGGTCTCGTGCCATTCCCGCCGGGGGTCGGACCCCCAGGTGATGCCCGCTCCCGTACCGAACCGGATCGTGTCGTGCTCGATCCAGAAGGTGCGGATGCCGACCGCCAGCGCCCCCTCGCGCCGGTCGGCGTCGACCCAGCCCACGGCCCCACAGTACGGCCCGCGGGGCTCCGGTTCGAGCTCGTTGATGATCCGCAGCGCCGACGACTTCGGCGCCCCGGTCACCGAACCCGGAGGGAAGGTGGCGGCGAACAGCTCCGGCCAGCCGACGCCGTCGGCGAGCCGCGCCCGCACCGTGGACACCAGGTGCACGAGCCCGGGGTGCTCCTCGACCGCGAACAGCGAGGGCACGGTCACAGAGCCTACCGCCGCCACGCGACCGAGGTCGTTGCGAACCAGGTCGACGATCATCAGGTTCTCGGCGTAGTCCTTGTCGAGGAGGTCGTCCGCCGTCACGCCGGTGCCCTTGATCGGCCGGGACTCGATCACCTCGCCGCTCCTGGACAGGTACAGCTCCGGCGAGGCCGACACGACCGTCAGCCCCGGCACGCCCACGACGGCCGCGTACGGCGCGGGGTTGCCCTCGGCCAGCCGTACTGCGAGGGCGAGGGGGTCCGCGTCCGGCGAGCGCAGCGGCGCGGACAGGACCCGGCAGAGGTTGGCCTGGTAGACCTCCCCCCGCTCGATGTAGTCCCTGATCCGCTGGACGCCCCGCTCGTACCGCTCCCGGTCGAGGGACGTGGCCCAGGCGTCGCGGGCGGGTCCCCGCCAGGGGCCGCGCGGCGGGGGCAGCGGAGCGGGCCGCACCTTGTCGAAGCGCGCGCAGACGACCTTCCCCTCGTACGACACGACCACCGCCCACCAGCCTGAGCCGTCGAGGGCGGCCAGGTCGGTGGTCACCTCCCGCAGGCCGGTGGCCAGGTGCCCCCCGATGTGGGCGAAGGCGTCGTACACGTGTCCATTCTCCCGCCCCTGGGCCGTCCCGTGGTTCCCCCTGCCGAAGCCGTGAATCAGACGACCCGGCGAGCCAGCAGGCCGAGCAGCGCGCGGGCGGCCGGGAGCGGGGCCGTGCGCGGCAGGGCGGCGTACACGGTGCGGCGCGGCGCGAACTCGCCGAGCGACCGCAGCGCCACGTCCCCGCGTACGGCGGGCGCGGCCATGGCGGGCACCAGCGTCACCCCGAGCCCGGCGGCCACGTAGCCGAGTTTGCCGGTCCACTCCCCGATCCGCAGGTCGACCCTGGGCGCGAAGCCGGCCCGGGCGCAGGCGGCGCCGAGCATGGTCACGGTGCCGGGAGGGGCTCCCTCGATCCAGCTCTCGTCGCGCAGGTCGCGCAGGTCCACCTTCTCGCCCCCGGCCAGCGGGTGGTCGGCGGGGAGGGCGACGAGCAGCTCGTCCTCCAGCAGACGGGTGACCTCGACCTCGGGACCCGCCCCCAGCCCGGAGGGGTAGTCGCTCACCACCGCGATGTCGATCTCCGCGCGGCCGAGCCCGTCCATGAGCCCGGTGCTCAGGCCCTCTACCATGCTCACCGCCACCTCCGGGCGGGACGCCCGCAGCTCGCGCAGGGCGGCGGGGACCAGCACGGCGTTGGCCGTGGCGAACGCGCCGACCCGCAGCCGCCCACCGGTGCCCTGGTGGATGGCGGAGAGCTCCTCACCCGCCCGGCCGAGCCGCTCCAGCACCTCGCGGGCGTAGCGGTGCAGCGTCCGGCCCGCGGGCGTCAGCCGTACCCCCCGGGGCAGCCGCGCGAACAGCGGCCCGCCCGCCTGGGCCTCCAGGGACGCGATGCGCCGGGACACGGCTGACTGGGTGTAGTTGAGCTGCACCGCGGCGGCCGTGAACGACCCCGTACGGGCCACGACGTCGAGCAGCACAAGCGCGTCGGTGTCGAACATGCTCCATCCGTGAGGGAGATCCGGTGAGAGAGAGGAATCCATGAGGGAGGGGAATGGGTGCCATGCGATCTAGTCGCTGGTGGAATGACTTCTTCCTCCCCTAACGTCCAGGACATGATTGCTTTTCTTGGTTTGGGGCGCATGGGCGTCCCGATGGCCGGCCGCCTCGTCGCCGCCGGTCACAAGGTGACCGTGTGGAACCGTACGACACGGGGCGTGCCGGGCGCGGAGGCGGCCCCCTCCCCCGCCGCGGCCGTCGCCGGAGCAGACGTCGTGATCACCATGCTGAGCGATCCGGAGGCGGTGTCCGAGGTGGCGCGGGCGGCGCTGCCGGGGCTGCGGCCGGGGTCGGTGCTGGTGGAGATGTCCACGATCGGCCCCGACGCGCTGCGGCGGCTGCGCGGCCTGCTCCCCGAGAGCGTGGGCCTGGTCGACGCGCCCGTGCTCGGCAGCGTGGGCCCGGCCGCCGAGGGCACGCTGGTCGTGCTCGCCGGGGGCCGCCGAGAGGACCTCGACCGGGTGTCGGACGTTCTGCGGGTCTTCGGGACGGTCCACGAGGCGGGCGGGCCGGGATCGGGCGCCGCGGCCAAGCTCGCCGTGATGAGCGCGCTGGTGACCGCCCAGGTGGGGCTGGCCGAGACGCTGGCCTACGCGGACGATCTCGGGGTCGGCCGCACCGCCCTCCTGGACGCCCTCGGGGAGACACCCCTGGCCGGTCTCGCGGAGCGGCTGCGGCCGGTGGTCGAGTCGGGGCCGTTCGAGACGCGGTACGCCCTCGGCCTGGCCGCCAAGGACCTGCGGCTCGCCACGGAGGGGCCGGGGAGGCACCAGACGGTGACCGCCGCCGCCCGCGACCTGCTCGCGGGGGCGGTCGCGGCGGGGCTGGCGGGGCACGACCTCACCGCCGTCGTCCCGTTCGCGGCGTCCCACGCGGCGCAGACCCCCGCGCCGAAGGAGGTGCGGGCGGTCAACCCGCCCTCCGTCCCGGCGACAAACGGGTACTACTCCCACGCCGTACGCTTCGGCGACCTGCTGTTCCTGTCCGGGCAGGTGGCGCTGGACGAGGACGGGAAGGTCGCCGGCGAGGGCGACATGACCCTGCAGTCCGAGATCGTTATGGAGAACCTGGAGCGGATCCTGGCCGACCAGGGCTCCTCGCTCGACCGGGTCCTGCACATCAGGACGTTCCTGACCGACATGGACCGGCTGCACGAGTACGCCGCAGTCCGCAGCCGTTTCCTCACCGGCGAGCCGCCCGCCAGCACGACCGTGGAGGTCGAACGGCTGTTCCGGCCCGGCCTGGTGATCGAGGTCGAGGTGGTCGCCGCTCTCTGAGATCTCAGGCCGGGGTCTCGGGCCGGGGTCTCAGGAAAGCGGGCCGACGGCGGACTCGGCGGCGGCGACCACGGCGCCGCTCTCGACGAGCCGGACGACCGCCTCGATCTCCGGCGCGAGGAAGCGGTCCGGTCCCGGGCCCGGCACCGGCTCGCGCAGCGCCGCGACGACCGCGCCCGTCCCCGGCGCGGGCGCGTGCGGCCTGCGCAGGTCGAGCGCCCGGGCGGCGGTCAGCAGCTCGATCGCGAGCACGCGGGTGAGCCCGTCGACGGCGCGGCGCAGCTTGCGGCCCGCCGACCAGCCCATCGAGACGTGGTCCTCCTGCATCGCGGAGCTCGGGATCGAGTCCACGCTCGCCGGCACCGCCAGCCGCTTGAGCTCGGACACGATCGCCGCCTGGGTGTACTGCGCGATCATGTGCCCGGAGTCCACCCCGGGGTCGTCGGCGAGGAACGCCGGGAGGCCGTGGCTGCGCGCCACGTCCAGCATGCGGTCGGTGCGCCGTTCGGCGATCGAGGCGAGGTCGGCCACCGCGATGGCCAGGAAGTCCAGGACGTACGCCACCGGGGCGCCGTGGAAGTTGCCGTTGGACTCCACCCGCCCGTCGGTGAGCACGACGGGGTTGTCGATGGCGCTGGCGATCTCGCGGGCGGCGACGGCGGACGCGTGGGCGAGGGTGTCCCTGGCGGCGCCGGCGACCTGGGGGGCGCAGCGCAGGGAGTAGGCGTCCTGGACGCGGGTGCAGGAGCCGTCGCGGTGGGAGGCCATCACGCCCGAGCCGGCGAGCAGCGTCCGCATGTTGGTCGCCGCCAGGGCCTGGCCGGGATGGGGACGCAGCGCCTGCAGGTCGGCCGCGAACACGTAGTCGGTGCCGAGCAGCGCCTCGACGCTCATCGCGGCGCCGATGTCGGCGGTGGTGAGGAGCCGGGACAGGTCGTGCAGCGCGAGCACCAGCATGCCGAGCATGCCGTCGGTGCCGTTGACGAGCGCGAGCCCCTCCTTGGCGGCCAGCTCGACGGGCTCGACGCCGTGTTCCTTGAGCGCCTCCGCGGCGGGCCGCAGGCTTCCCTCGGCGTCCCGTACGACGCCCTCACCCATGATCGTCAGGGCGACGTGGGAGAGCGGGGCGAGGTCTCCCGAGCAGCCGAGGCTGCCGTACTCGTGGACGACCGGGGTGAGCCGGGCGTTCAGCAGAGACTCCAGCACCCGGGCCGTGGCCGGGCGCACACCGGTGTGCCCGGTGGCGAGCGTGCGCAGGCGCAGCAGCATCATGGCCCGCACGACCTCGGTCTCCACCTCGGGGCCGGAGCCGGCCGCGTGCGAGCGGATGAGGCTGCGCTGGAGCTGGGCGCGCAGCGAGGGGTCGATGTGCCGGGTGGCGAGGGCGCCGAACCCGGTGGAGACGCCGTAGGCCGGGGTGTCGGCCTCCGCGAGCTCCTCGACCCTCCCTCGGGAGGCGGCCATCTCGGCGATCGCGTCGTCCGTCAGGCGGACCTGTGCGCCGTACCTGGCGACCCGGACCACATCGCCGAAGGCGAGCGGTCCCGGGCCGACGGCCACGACCTCGTTGTCGTGCATCGTCCCACTCTTTCACGTCGTGCTGCTCGCGCGTGCGCGCGCGGCGAGTAACCAGCGTATCTCAGGTTAGGTCCTTACATCCAAAGGTCCTCTCCAGTCCCTCCCGTCCCGGGCCGGTCAGCCGCAGGGCGCGGGGCACCGTGCCGCGCACCAGCCACTCCCGCGCCAGGAGCCGGTCCAGGACCGCGGCGCCGAGCGCCCCGCCCAGGTGCGGGCGGCGCTCCAGCCAGTCGAGGCAGTCGGGGGCGAACCTGCGGCGGGCGCGGCGCACCTGCTCCACGTCCACGTCGAGCTCCGCGAGCGCGTCCGCGCCGTCCGCGGTCAGCAGGCAACCGCCGTCGGCCTCGACCAGACGTCCCTCGCGCACCAGCGCGTCGTACAGTTCGACCCCCACCCGGCCGGCCAGGTGGTCGTAGCAGCTGCGAGCGTCCCGCAGCAGCCGGGCCTGCCGCGACTGCCGCAGGGACCGTACGGCGACGCGCCCGCTGATCCGGGCCAGCACCTCCAGGGTGCGGGCGACGTCGGGGCCGGCGAGGCGGTAGTAGCGATGCCGCCCCTGTTTGACCACGGTCACCAGGCCCCCGTCGAGGAGCCGGGCCAGATGGGAGCTCGCGGTGGGGGCGCTCACGCCCGCGATCCTGGCCAGCTCCCCCGCCGCCAGGGCCCTGCCGTCGAGCAGCGCGGTGAGCATGGCGGCGCGGGCGCCGTCCGCGATCAGGGCCGCGACGGGGGCGATGTCGGCGTCCCCCGCGACCTCGGCCGTCCCGGGCTCCTGAGCGTCCCCGGCGGCGCCGGGGACGGCGGCGTGTGTGCGGTCATATGTCACGGACATGCTTCGACGCTAGCGCGCCGACAGTTCGACGGAGCTGGAAGCATCGGCCGGAACTCGCGGTGTGAGCAGGGAGAACGCCGTTGATTTGGGGAGTCGGCGAGAGATTGGATAAAGTCTTCCCGTGAGCCCGGCCGGACAGAGCCGGGGACGCGGAAGTGGCTCAGTGGTAGAGCATCACCTTGCCAAGGTGAGGGTCGCGGGTTCGAATCCCGTCTTCCGCTCGGAGCTTGACACTGTGCAGCTTGACACGGTGGAGTGGCCGAGAGGCGAGGCAGCGGCCTGCAAAGCCGCGTACACGGGTTCAAATCCCGTCTCCACCTCTTGGTTTTCCAAGGGCGATTAGCTCAGCGGGAGAGCGCTTCCCTGACACGGAAGAGGTCACTGGTTCAATCCCAGTATCGCCCACCACACAGCACCACCCGAAGGCCGGACCCGAGATCACGGGTCTGGCCTTTCGCCTGTCCGGCCGCCGAGGGCGTCCAATCCCGTGGAGCCTGCTTCACGGCCGCTCGTAGACGAGTTCACACCCGGTCGTACACGAGGAGCCCGTCGTCGCGCAGGCGGGCGCCGGAGGTCGGCGCGTGTTCGGTGAGCCGTCCTTCCTGCGACAGGTGCAGCACGCGCGCGCCCCGCACGAGGACGGCGAAATCGGCGATGATCCGCCGGTGGCAGCGCCACCACACGGCCTCCGCGCACATCACGGCGGTCCGGGCGGCGCGCGCCTGCGCGAGCAGCCCGTCCATGGCCGCCAGGAAGTCGGGATGCCGGGAGTAGCCGGCGTATCCCCGGAACGAGGCGTTCTCCCAGAAGACGTCGGGCGAGTCGGGAGCCGCCCTGCGGAACCCGCCCAGGCACCTGTCCCATCGATAGCCGATTCCCGCCTCGGGCAGCCAGCTCTCCAGCGCCGCGCGGCCGGCGTCGGGGTTGCGCCTGCTGCCGGGAGCGGTCCGGACGTCGACCACCTCCCGCACGCCGGCACCGTGCAGCAGCGGGATCAGGTGCCCGCGCGGCGCGGTGCCATGCCCGAACGTCAGCAGCGTGACGCGGGCATCGGGAGCCTCACCCGCCGGCGCCGGCCCGCTCATTTCACGCTCCCCCATGAGGACCGTGCCGCGAGCGGGGCCGTTCGCAGGGGCCACGCCGGAAGGCACGGCGACGGACGGCCGCCCGGGGCACGCCGGACGGCCGGTTCCTGAAAGGCGCGCGGTCAGTCGGCGCGGGCGGAGAGCTCGTCGAAGAGCTCCAGCGCGGCCTGCCGTACGTCTGCGGGCGAGATTCCGCTCAGGGTGCTGCGTGCCTGAGCGGCGTCACGGGTCGTGGCGAAGGTGATCGCGACCGACTTGGCGGCCGCGTGGCGCAGCGATCCGGTGGGCGCGCTGTCGGCCAGTGCCTCCGCGCTCGCGGCCAGGTCGAGGTTGTCTTTGCCGAACTTAGTGGTCAAAGCGTTCTCCTGGGATGATGGCGGCTTGGCCCATTATCCGCGATGGCCCCCGCGTGCGGTGCGGCACCCCGCGTTGTTCGCGTGTCCCCGTCCTGTTTCACCGTTCATTCCCCCTATGAGCGCCCGGCGAGACGGGCCCGTACGACAAGGTCGTGCAGGGCGTCGTGGGCCGACGGGGCGTCCGGCAGCGCGGAGGCGTCCCGGGCGTCCTCCAGGCGGGCGGTGAGCGCGTCGAGGTCGGCCACGAGCAGTTCTCCGCCGGGCCCGCCGTCCGGCAGTCCGCCGTGCTCGGCCGCCCGCTTGGCCTCCACCAGGCCGGGCAGGTACGGCGGCCCGCCGCCGAGGAGCAGGGTGAGGTCGGCGACGAGCTCACCCGTGCGCATGAGGTGGATGCCCGTCAGCAGCACCCGGAACGCGTAGAGCAGAGGCTTCAGCTCCCCCGTACGGTCGAACAGCCGCCGCTGGGTGCGCGCGAAACCGAGGTAGTGGTGGGCGTGGTGCCGGGTCAGGCAGCCCCGCGCGAGGGCGCGCATCTCCTCGTGCAGCGGTGAGGTGGTCACGACCAGCGGCGACAGGAGCTGCTCCAGCACGTAGCCGTTGCGGCCGAGCAGCAGCCGGCAGAACTTGGCGAGGTCGTGGGTCACGAGGTCGACCTCCACGCCCTCGCGCGTCCACGAGCGGGTCACGGTCTCCTCGCCCGTGCGCAGGCCGACGACCTCCTCGGCCGGCAGCACGTGCACGCCCCGCAGGTCCACGTCGGAGTCCACCGAGGGAAACCCGTACAGGTGCGCGCCGCTCACGGTGGCGAACGCGAGCGGGTGCCGCTCACCCGCGGCCACCTCGGGCAGCCAGGGCGGCAGGACGACGGTCACGGCGCCTCCCCTCCCATCACGGTCATAGAGCCGACCTCCGCACGTCGATCAGGAACTCCTCGGCGGCCGCCCGGTCCGGTCGTTCCGGCAGCGCGCTCCCGGCCCGATCGTCCAGCTCGGCGAGCAGCCGCCCGCGCCACTCCAGCACCTCGGGCCAGGGCGTCTCCCCCCGCCGTACGGCGAGCAGCCGGTCGCGGTGGGCGCCCACCTCGACCAGCGGCTCCCCGTGCCGGGCCAGATGGGCGGCGCCCAGCAGCAGCCGGATCATGTGCATCGCCATCTTCCATCGCTTCGCGTCGCCTCCCGGGCGGGGCGGGTCCTCCGGTCCGAGACGGCGGAACTGCCGGGCGGCCGATCCCGCGAACGCCCGCTCCGCCTTCCCGGACAGGAACACGCGGCGCAGCGCCAGCAACCGCTCGCCCACCGGGGTGACCAGCTCCACCAGCGGCGACCACAGGCACTCCAGCGCGGCCGGATTGCCCTCCAGCGCGAGCACGCAGAACCGCTCGACCTCCCACGAGAACTGCTCGGGCAGCGGCCCCTCCACGTGATCCGGCGGCTTGTCGAGCCGCCAGAACATCGGGGTGGGCGTCACGAACACGCCCCGCCTGTCGACGTCCGACTCCTCGGTCTCCAGCCCGTACGCGCGCGAGCCGATGACGACCGACAGGACGGTGCCGCCGGGGGCCGTCAGGGTCATCTCGCCGGATCTTGTCACACAGGTAGGCTCCCGGTCCGGGACGCGGAAAGGTAGCGATTTAATGGCCGACTTCGGACATGAGCTGTGGTTCGGGGCGTTTCTCACGCCCGACGCGGCGGGACACCACCGGATCGTCCGGCAGGCCGTGCTCGCCGACGAGATCGGGCTCGACATCATCGGCATCCAGGACCATCCGTACCTGCCGGCGTTCCTGGACACCTGGACGCTGCTGTCCACGCTCGCGGGGCGCACCGAGCGGGTGCGGCTGTTCCCCGACGTGGTGAACCTGCCGCTGCGGCCGCCGGCGGTGCTCGCCAGGGCCGCCGCGTCCCTCGACATCCTGAGCGGGGGCCGGGTCGAGCTGGGCCTCGGCTCCGGGGCGTTCTGGGACGGCATCGCGGCCATGGGAGGCCCGCGCCACAGCCCGCGCGAGGCCGTGGACGCCCTGGAGGAGGCCGTCGCGGTCCTCCGCGCGCTGTGGACTCCCAGTGACGAGGACGTGCGGCTCGACGGCAGGCACTACCGGCTGGAGGGCGCGCGGCCGGGGCCGTTCCCCCCGCATCCGATCGGGCTGTGGCTCGGCGCGTACAAGCGGCGCATGCTGGAGCTGACCGGGCGGCTCGGCGACGGGTGGGTGCCCTCGTCCGGCTACGCCGCGCCCGGCGAGCTGGGCGCGATGAGCGAGATCCTGGACGCCGCGGCCGAGCGGGCCGGGCGCGACCCCGCCGAGATCCGCCGCGTCTACAACATCGAGGGCCGGTTCTCCGGCGTCGCCGGGGAGGGGTTCCTGGACGGGCCGCCGGCCGTGTGGGCCGAGCAACTCTCCGAACTCGCGCTCCGCCACGGCACGAGCGTGTTCGTCCTCGCGGTGGACGACGACAGGGACCTCAAGGTCTTCGCCGAGGAGGTCGCCCCCGCCGTGCGCGAGGCCGTGGCGCGGGAGCGCGCCCGGGGGCCGCGGCCGGACGCCGAGGGCCCGATCGAGATCGCGAGGGCGACACCGGCGGGGGCGGTGCTCGACGAGGCCACCCGGCCGCGGCTGCCCAAGCGGGACATCGCCGCGCTCCACCCGCGGCAGCAGGCGAACGGCCGGCGGCTCGTGCTCATCCACGACCACCTGCGCGGGGAGCTGACCCAGATCAGGGACGCCCTGGAGCAGGTCGCCGCGGGCCGCTCCGACGCCGCCGCGCTCCGCTCGATGATCAACGAGCTCACCATGCGGCAGAACTACTGGACGCTCGGCACGTTCTGCGCGTCGTACTGCCGCCTGCTGACCACCCACCACACGATCGAGGACGAGCACATGTTCCCGATGCTGGCGGCGGCGCAGGAGTCGCTGGCGCCGGTCGTGGCCCGGCTGGAGCAGGAGCACGAGGTCATCGCCGGGGTGCTGACGGAGCTGGACGCCGCCCTCGTCGCGATGATCGAGGACCCGGACCGGCTCGACGGCGTGCGCGACCAGGTGGACCTGCTGTCGGACGTGCTGCTGTCACACCTGCGCTACGAGGAGGAGGAGCTCGTGGAGCCCATCGCCCGCCTCAATCTGGACATCTGACGCCTTCCGCCCCGGCGGACTCCCATGAGCCGACGAGCTTTGTGACGGCGGTGACACGGACTGCTCACGGGGACGCCTGTTTGGCACCCCAGGACGACGCGGTTCTGGGATGATCTCGAGGAAAACCATCGGACGTCGAGAGACCGTGACTGATGCCCCCCATTGACCAAATAACCGCCTTCGCGTCGGCCCATACGGCCGGAACGATCACCATCAGCGTCATCGCCCTGGTCTTGCTGGTCCTGGCCTTCTTCGCCCTGCGCGCCCTGATCCGCCTGTTCCGCCGCTGGGCGGCGGGCCGGCCCACCGAGGACATCCTCACCATCGTCGCCGCCAGCATCGCCACGGGTGTCTCCGCCCAGGGCATGTGGCGCTTCTCCGGCGACGTCCTCGGGTTCGACGGGCCGCTGCGGCTCCTGCTGTTCGCCTTCATCGAGGTCGCCGTCATCACCAGCGCCGTGCGGGCGCGCCGCAACATGCGGGAGAACTACTCGGCCGGCATCGACGGCATCGCCGTGTGGATCCTCACGTCCCTGTCGGCCGTCCTGTCGAGCATGGACGCCCGCAGCGTCGCCGAGGCCGTCTTCCGTCTCGCCGCCCCGCTCGTGGCCGCCTGGCTGTGGGAGCGCGGCATGGCCATCGAACGGGTCCGCATCACCGGCCGGGGCCGCATCAACTGGCGGCTCACCCCCGAGCGCGTGCTGGTCCGGATCGGCCTGGCCGAGGCGAGCGACCGTACGGCGAGCGAGGTGGACGCCCACCGCAGGCTGACCAGGGTGGCGCTGGCCGCCAAGCGGGTCCGCGCGCTGCGCGAGGCCGGGGCGTCCGGCCGCAAGCTGCGCGCCGCGATGGCCAGACTCGACAAGGCGATGGACCAGGCGGTGGAGTACACCGGCCTGGCCGTGGACGAGAAGCGGCAGGAGGCCCTGCTGTCCCAGATCGGCGCGCTCTACAACACCTCCGCGCTGATCGACCTCACCCCGCCGATCCCCTGGGCGCCCGAGCCCGAGCAGCCCGCTCCCCCGGCGCTGCCCGCCGCGGCCATCGCCGAGCTGATCGACGACGAGGAGGATGACGTCCCGGCCGAGCCTGCGCCGCCCGTCGTCGACACCGCCCAGCGCGCGGCCCAGCTCCGCACCGCCCGGCAGTACTGGGACCAGCAGATCGCACGCAAGTACGTCCCCCGGGCCGCCGACATCGCCCAGGAGGTGGGCATCCCGCTCCTCGTGGCGAAGGAGTGGCGGGCGCTGTGGAAGCTCGAACCCCAGGCGTACGCGCTGATCGAGGCGGCGTACCGGGAGCACGGGATCGTCGACACCGGCACGTTCCCTGCCATCGAGGTGCCCGAGCGCGAGCGCGTGCTCGTCGTGAACGGCTCCGCCTCGGGAGCGGCCGCGCACGGCTCCTGACGGGGAGCCCTGCCCGGCTCCCGACGGAAACGGGGCGGTGGGACCGGACGGACCGGTCCCACCGCCCCGTCGCGTTGCTCCAGGGGCGCCTTTCCGCCTCCGCATCCCACGCCCCCCTCTCCCCTTCCACGCCACCCCGCACGTGCCCACGCACCCAGCGGGGGTTTCCCGGGTCGCTTTCCCGACATAGCGGGGCAAGGAGACTCCTACTTTCCCGTGACATCGCGGGCGCGGGGGCGGACGTCCTCTCCTGTGGCGGCCACACCGTCACGCGTTGGGAGGGGCTCATGGAGATCTCGGGGGACGGCGCGGGGAACCGCGTGGCCCGGCTTGCGGGCGGGCGGGACCAGGTGGGGCGGGCGCGCAGGCTCGTGTCGGCCGCGCTCGGGCGCGGCCATCCCCGGCACGACGACTGCGTGCTGCTGACCAGCGAGATCGCGACGAACGCGGTCGTCCACTCCCGCTCCGGAGACGGCGGCACCTTCACCGTCACCGTCTCGTGCCTGCCCGACCGCGTACGGGTCTGCGTGGAGGACGACGGCTCGGCCGGACCGCCGTGCGCCGGTCATCCGCTCCCCAACGGGTCGAGCCAGGGCGGACGCGGCCTGCCGCTGCTGGACATGCTGGCCGACCGGTGGGGGCTGGTCCGCGAGGGCGGCCGCAACGAGGTGTGGTTCGAGGTCTGGTCCGACGGCGACCGGCACCCCGCCGCGCTCCCCCGCCCGGCCGCGTGGGTGCGGCCGGCGGCCGCGGCACGCGGCGCGGCCGGCGCGACCTCCGGCTGACCCGGTCCTCCCGGTCGCGGGCGGCCCTGCCGGGCGCCGCCCGCGAGGAGCCGTGGCGCCCAGATACGGGCCGAGATACGGCATCGGCGTGCGTTTCGGTGGTACTACACCGACGTCGGGTGATTTTTTAGGCAAGGAAGGGGCAAAACCAACTTAATCAATCGGGAAAGTAGGAGGACTCCCATGGCCCTGCCCGACTTCCTGGTCATCGGGGTGCCGAAGGCCGGCACCACGGCCCTGCACGCGGCGCTGGCCCGCCATCCCCGGCTGTTCATGTCTCCCGTCAAGGAGCCGAAGTTCTTCCTCACCGACGGCCCGCCCCCGGCGAAGGGCGGGCCCGGGGACGCGCAGACCTACCGCGAGCACGTGTGGCGGCGCGCCGACTACGAGGCGCTGTTCGCGGAGGCGCCGCCGGGGGCGTTACGCGGCGAGTCCACCCCCTTCTACCTGTACGACCGCGCGGCCCAGCGGCGGATCCGGGAGGCGATCCCGTACGCGAGACTCATCGTCTCGCTGCGCGACCCCGTGGAGCGCGCGCACTCGAACTGGACCCACCTGTGGTCGGCCGGCCTGGAGCCGATCGGCGACGTCATCGAGGCGTGCGCGGCCGAGAAGCGGCGGATCGCCGACGGCTGGTCGCCGTTCTGGCACTACGTCGGCCTCGGCCGCTACGGCGAGCAGCTCGCGCACCTGTTCACGCTGTTCCCCCGCGAGCAGGTGCTGGTCTTCCGCTACCGGGACCTGGTCGACCGCCCCGCCACCACGCTCGACCGCATCTGCGCGTTCCTCGGGGTGGAGCAGGGACTGATCGGCGAGGTGCCCAGGGAGAACGTCACGGCCCATCCGCGGCACAGCCGCAGGCACCGCCTCCTGGCCCGGCTCGCCCGGCTCGGCGATCCGGTGCTGGGCCAGCGGCTCACCGCGCCGCTGGAGCGGGTGCTGCAGCGCGACGGGCAGCCCCGGCGGCCGCTCACCTGGGAGCAGCGCCAGGAGCTGCTCGCCTACTTCGCCGCCGACATCGCGCTGCTGCGCGACCTGCTCGGCCGCGACTCCTTCGGCGAGGACTTCGGCGACTGGCTGCGCCCCCGGGAGCGGTCGGGCGGCCTGGTCGGAGCCCGGCCGTCCGGCCAGCGGCAGGCCCGCAACGGCCGCGCTAGGAGCGCCTCCGACCCGGCCGCCGGGCCGCCGGACGTGGACGGCCCGCAGGGAGGCGATCCCATCGGGGCGTGACCCCCCGCTCGGCTCTGCCGCCGCGCGTGTCCACCGCGCATGTCCACCCTGGCCGCCGAAACCGCCCGGGAGGCGGTCAGCGCAGCTCGGTGCGCAGCTCGTGGCCCCCGTCGGCGCGGGTCAGCTCGTAGTACAGGCGATGACCCCCCGCCACGGGCACGATCGACAGGTACCGCAGCCCGCCCCCGCCGTGCTCCGACTGGGCGACGGGGGCGGTTCCGGTGGCGGTGAGCGTGGACGGGTCGGGGCCGATGGCCACGCCCGTGCGCTCCTCGTAGTTCTCCTCCGCCGACGCGCGGCCGTCGTAGTACGCGATGACGGTCCCGCCGCTGAACGTGACCGCGCTCACCCGCACGCCGCGCGAGTCCCACTCGCCCGGCCGCCGGTCGAGCGCGGTCCCCTGCCAGGTCCACTCGACGCCGTCGGCGCTGGTGGCGTAGTCGGTCACCATCTGGTCGGCCTCGTCGGGGTCCTCCAGGGGGTGGCAGGACGCCCACAGGTGCCACACGCCGCCGTGATGGAGGATCACCGGGTCCTTGACGCCGGTCTTGAGGTCGCCGGGCAGCACCACCCGCGCGTCGGCGGGGTCGAACTCCGCCGGCCCGGCGGCCTCGATCATCTCGACCCGCCAGTGCTTGGTGCCGTAGGTGGCGCAGCTCAGATACAGGCGCCATCCGCCCTCCGGCGTCACCACGAGCGTCGGGCGCTCCAGCGACTCGGTCTTCATGTCCTCCTTGGTGATCGTGAGGATCCTCTCGAACCGCTCGCCGTCGGCCGAGCGGGCGATCTCCACGGCGTACCCGCGCCCATCACCGAGCGGCCGGCGCAGCCGGTAGGCCAGGTAGATCCATCCGTCCCGGCTCACGGCACTGGGCGCGCCCGCCCAGAATCCGGGCCCGTCTCCGGGCGGAGGAACCGCGACGACTGACCGTTCCGGCTTCGGTGCGAACACGTCTCTTCTCCGTAGTGAGCGACGACGGTGGGCGGGACCCGGCTCACGCCGACCCCTCTTGGCTGTAGTGACTTACCAGCGGCCCGGCGGGAGGCCAAGTGTCCTCGCCATAGGACGGCCATGTCTATACAAAACCCGCTTGCTTTGCGGGTTTTGTCAGGATAGGGCAGACGTGCTACTGCTCGCGCCCCCTACCTGCGGAAAAGTCGGGTGAACCCGGAACGGCACGATGGCGTATCTCCGGGCGTAAGGGCATGCCGACACACGTCCGACCACTCTCAGGAGGCCCCATGCGGGCACGTATCGTCACGCTCTGCGCCGCGCCGCTCGCGCTGGCGCTGGCCGGCGCGGCACCGGCCCACCCCGCTTCGTCCCCCCACGCTTCCCGCTGGCTGGGCACCGGCCACCAGGTCCACCCGGCCGCGAACCGGTCCGCGAACACGGCGCGCACACCCGCCCGGTTCGCCGAGGTCGACCTGGTCTCCGACGTGGCGGGCAGGGCGGCCCTCACCGACCCCGAACTGGTCAACCCCTGGGGCCTCGCGATGGGCGCCACCCTCTGGGTGTCCAACGCGGGGACCGGAACGGCGACCGTCTACACCGGAGGCGCGGGAACCGCCAGGAAGGCCCCCACCACGGTGGCGATCCCCGGCGGCACCCCGACCGGCCAGGTGGCGTACACGGGCGACGCCTTCACGATCAAGGGAAAGGCCGGCGCCGCGCCCGCCTCGTTCATCTTCTCCAGCCCGAGCGGCGCCATCACCGCCTGGAGCGCCAAGGCCGATCCGGGCAACGGGGTCATCGCCGCGTTCACCCGCGGCGCCGACTACAAGGGCCTGGCGCTGATGAACACCGACCGGGGCACGTTCCTGCTCGCGCCGTCCTTCTCCCACGGCGCCGTCCACGTCTTCGACGACGACTTCCGGCGGGTGCGGCTGTCGCGCCGCCAGTTCCGCGACCCGTTCCTGCCCGCGCACTACTCCCCCTTCAACGTCGAGATCGCCGGAACCTCGGTCCTCGTCGCGTACGCCAAGCGGGATCCCGAGACCGGCAGGCCGGTGGCGGGCCGGGGCAACGGGTTCGTCAGCCAGTTCACCGCGAGCGGCCGCTTCGTGCGGCGCCTCGCCTCCCGCGGCCCGCTGAACGCGCCCTGGGCGATGACACTCGCCCCCGGCGGGTTCGGCGCGTACGCGGGTGCGCTGCTGGTCGGCAACTTCGGCGACGGATGGATCAACGCATACAACCCGAGGACCGGCCGCTACCTCGGCCCGCTGCGCGGGGCGGACGGCAGGGCGATCGCCGTCGAGGGGCTGTGGGACCTCGAACCCGGCACGGCCGGCAACGGCGGCACCGACGCGGTGTGGTTCTCGGCCGGCATCTCCGGCGCGCGGCACGGCCTGCTCGGCCTGATCCGCCCGGCCACGGCCGCGGGCGCCGCCACGCCCACTACGACCACTCCGACCCCCACATCCACGCCGTCACCCACGACCTCGGTCAGGCCGGCGCCGTCGCACTCTCACCCCGCCTCCCACCCGTCCGGCCGCTACGGTTACTGATCGGCGCAGCTCATCGCGACCGGCCGCGGGACATGACCACCCGAGGCCGGTCGCCCATCCCTGAAGGCGGTATGACTTTAGACATGGACAAGGCAGACATCGGAGTGACGGGCCTGGCGACCATGGGTCGCAACCTCGCCCGGAACTTCGCCCACCACGGTCACGTGGTCGCGGTGCACAACCGCACGGAGAGCCGTACAACCCGGTTCATGGAGGAGCACCGCGACGAGGGCGCGTTCCTGCCCGCGGGCACGATCGAGGAGTTCGTGGCCTCCCTCGAACGGCCGCGCAGGGCGATCATCATGGTCAAGGCCGGGGCGCCAACCGACGCCGTGATCGAGGAGCTCGCCGCCGTCATGGAGCCGGGCGACATGATCATCGACGGCGGCAACGCCCACTACATGGACACCCGCCGCCGGGAGGCCGCGCTGCGCGAGCGGGGCATCCACTTCGTCGGCACCGGCATCTCGGGCGGCGAGGAGGGAGCGCTCAACGGCCCGAGCATCATGCCCGGCGGCGACCCCGAGGCGTACGAGACGCTCGGCCCCCTGCTCGAGGACATCGCGGCGAAGGTCGACGGGGTGCCGTGCTGCGTGCACGTGGGCCCCGACGGCGCCGGCCACTTCGTCAAGATGGTGCACAACGGCATCGAGTACGCCGACATGCAGCTCATCGCGGAGTCGTACGACCTGCTCCGGCAGGCCCTCGGACTGAACCCGAAGGAACTGTCCGACGTCTTCCGCGAGTGGAACCGGGGCGACCTGGAGTCGTACCTCATCGAGATCACCGCCGAGGTGCTTGGCCACGTCGACCCCGCCACGGGCAAGCCGTTCGTGGACGTCGTGCAGGACCAGGCCGAGCAGAAGGGCACCGGCCGCTGGACCGTGCAGAGCGCCCTCGACCTCGGCGTTCCGGTCACCGGCATCGCCGAGGCGGTGTTCGCCCGGGCGCTGTCGGGCCACCCGGAGCAGCGGGCCGCCGCCCGCTCGCTCGCCGGTCCCTCCGGCACGGCCGGTGACTCCGGCCTCGTCGAGGACGTGCGGCGGGCGCTGTACGCCTCCAAGGTGGTCGCGTACGCCCAGGGGTTCGACCAGATGGCCGCCGCGAGCGCGGAGTACGGCTGGAACCTGAACCTGGGCGAGATGGCCACGATCTGGCGCGGCGGCTGCATCATCAGGGCGCGCTTCCTCGACCGGATCCGGGCGGCGTACGACGCGGACCCGAACCTGCCGACGCTGCTGGTGGACCCGACGTTCGCCCAGGTCCTGGAGGAGGCCCAGGAGTCGTGGCGGCGGGTCGTGGCGACGGCGGCGACGATCGGGGTGCCCACGCCGGGCTTCTCCTCGGCGCTCGCCTACTACGACGGGCTGCGCCGCGACCGACTGCCGGCGGCGCTGCTGCAGGGGCTGCGCGACTTCTTCGGCGCCCACACCTACCGACGGGTCGACCGGGAGGGCTCCTTCCACACGGACTGGTCGGGTGACCGGGCCGAGCGGCCCGCCTAACCACCCCGGAAACGCCGGTACGGCGCACGCCCGCGCGGGGGCGTGCGCCGTACCGGCTCTGAATCAGGTCAGCCGTATCAGCTCTGAATCAGGTCATTCGAAGGCGGCGGCGGCCATCGGCTCCGCCTTCTCGCCGTCGGCGGCGCCGGGAGCGCCGCTGCGCAGCGGGACGTGCTTGATGAAGGCGGCGATCACCGGAACGATCGCGGCGAACACGACCGACCACAGGAAGACCGAGCCGATCGCGTTGGCGAGCGCCTCCAGGAACCCCGCCTTGACCGGCGGCGGCATCTGCTCGAGCATCTTCGGGTCGATCTGGCCGCCCCCGGCGCCTGCCAGGGCGGAAGCCTGCGCGCCGAACTTGGCCGCGATCTCGTCGGCGAGCCGGTTGTTGAAGATGGCGCCGAACAGCGAGATGCCGAACGAACCGCCGATGGAGCGGAAGAACGTCGAGGCGCTGCTGGCCACGCCGATGTCCTTCTGCTCGACGCTGTTCTGCGCGATCAGCATCGTCGTCTGCATCAGGAAGCCCATGCCGAGGCCGAGGACGGCGATGTAGACGCCGGTCCGCCAGGACGGGGTGTGGACGTCCTGCGTCGACAGCAGCCACACGCCGATGGCCATGATCACGCCGCCGATCACCGGGAAGCTCTTGTACCTGCCGGTCTTGGTGATCGCCCTGCCGACGAACAGCGACACGACCATGGACGAGGCCATCATCGGGAGCAGGAGCAGCCCGGAGTTGGTGGCCGTGGCCCCCTGCACGATCTGCTGGAACATCGGCAGGAAGGTGATCGCGCCGAACATCGCGAAGCCGAGCAGGAAGCCGAGCACGTTGATCAGCGTGAAGTTCCGGTTGGCGAACACGTGCAGCGGCAGGATCGGCTCGGCCGCCCGCCGCTCGATGGGGACGAACACGGCCAGCGCGACGACCGCCAGGGCGGCCAGCCCCAGGATCTGCCAGGAGCCCCACGGGTATCCGTGCGCCTGACCGCCCCACGAGGTGATCAGCACGACCGCGGTGATCGCCACGGTGAGGACGGCCGCACCGAGCCAGTCGATGCGGTGCTCGGTGCGGTGCCTGGGCAGGTGCAGCTTGAGGATCAGCCAGATCAGCGCCACGCCGCCGAGCGGGAGGTTCACGTAGAAGGCCCAGCGCCAGTTCAGGTTGTCGGTGATGAAACCGCCGACCAGAGGTCCCGCGATCATGGCGAGCGACATGATCGCCGCCATGATGCCCTGGTACTGACCACGCTCACGGGGCGGGACCAGGTCGCCGATGATCGACATCACGCCGACGATGAGCCCGCCGGCGCCGAGGCCCTGCAGCGCGCGGAAGGCGATCAGCTCGATCATGCCGTCGCCGGTACCGCCGAACAGCGACGAGCCGGCCATGCCGCACAGCGCGGAGCCGACCAGGAAGATGCCGATCGAGCTCAGGAAGACGTTCTTGCGGCCGTAGAGGTCGCCGAGCTTGCCCCAGATCGGCGTCGAGACCGTGGTGCCCAGCACGTACGCGGTGGTGACCCAGGTGAAGTAGTCCAGGCCCTGAAGCTCCCCGACGATCCTCGGCATCGCGGTGCCGACGATCATGTTGTCCAGCATCGCCAGCATCATCGCCAGCATCAGACCGGGTAAGACGATCATCACTTCCCGGGACCGGCCGGGCGCGGCCGCGGTCTCCGTCGTCATGGGTGCCCCCTTTGAAGGAATTTACTTACTTGCCGACAGGCTAGTGCCGGAGGCACGGTATTGTCCTTACTTGCCGGCCGTCAAGTTAATTAGGAACAGTCAGGAATGGGTGCTCATACCGACACGCGCAGCCGCATCCAGGAGGTCGCGATCAGGCTCTTCACCGAGCAGGGGTACGAGGCGACATCGCTCCGGGAGATAGCCGAGGCCCTCGGCGTGACCAAGGCGGCACTCTACTACCACTTCCGCACCAAAGAAGACATCGTCGCCAGCCTGATCGAGGACCGCGTCAAGGCGCTGGACGAGCTGATCGCGTGGGCCAACGGGCACCCCCGCAGCACGGAGACCCGCCGGGAGCTGATACGCCGCTACTCCGCCCAGATGACCCACGGACGCCACCACGAGATCATGCAGTTCATGGACCGCAACAAGACGGCGCTGCAGGGGCACGCCAAGGTCGACCTGATGCGCGAGCGCATGGGCGAGCTGATGCAGGCGCTGTGCGAGCCGGACGACCCGCTGCCGATCAGGCTCAGGCGCTCGATGGCGCTGTTCGCGATGCACGCCGCCTGGTTCTTCATCCGGGACGAGTCGGCGACAGAGGAGGAGCGGACCGCGGCGGGACTGCAGGTCGCCCTGGAATTGGCCGACGGCTCAGGCGGTTGATCCTCCTCTGATGGGAAGGTGATCGACCATGCTGTTTGGACAGGAACACGTCAGGCGCTACATCGAGACCGACGGCGAGGAAGGCCACGACTGGCAGGGCACCACGGTGGCCATCCTCACCACCAAGGGCCGCAAGTCGGGACAGCCCCGCAGCACCCCGCTGATCTACCAGCCGTACGGGGACGCCTACCTGGTGGTCGCCTCCAAGGGCGGGGCCGACGAGCACCCGCTGTGGTACCGCAACCTCCAGGCCGACCCCGAGGTGGAGTTCCAGATCAGGGGGGACAGATTCAAGGCGCGCGCCCGTACGGCGGCCGCCGGGGAACGACCGGACATGTGGCGGACGATGGCCGCCACCTGGCCCGCGTACGACGAGTACGCCACGAAGACCGACCGGGAGATCCCGATCGTCGTCATCGAGCGCGCGTAAAACAACGCGCGCCGCACGAAGGCATGCCGGGCACCGGCGGTCAGGAACCGCCCGCTGCCCGGCCCGCGCCGCCGTCCGCCGCGGACGGCGGCGCGTCGTCCTCCACGTGCAGGTGAACGCGCTCCCCGTCGTGGTCGAAGATGCTCAGGATCTCCACCGGTCCCTCGTGGGCGTCGATGCTGTGCGGGGTCATGGTCGAGAACTCGGCGGCGTCCCCCGCTCGCACCAGGATGGTGCGCTCGCCCAGCTGGAGGCGGGCGGTGCCGGACAGCACGGTGAACCACTCGCGGCCGGGGTGCACCTTCAGGCGCTCGGCGGCGGCCGGCCGGTCGGGGGTGATGCGCAGCTTCGCCACGGTCACGCCGTGGAGGGAGCGCTCGCGCGACAGGAGCCAGGTGGTCATGCCGCGCGCGTGCGAGGGCTCCGGCCTGATCACCACGTCCTCGTCGTCGGCGGACTCCACGAGCTGGTCGAGCGTCGTGTCGAGCGCCCGGGCGATCGGCACCAGCTGGTCGAGGGCGATCCTGCGGTGCCCGGTCTCGATGCGGCTCAGATTCGACGGGCTGAGGTGGCAGCGGGCCGCGAGGGCGTCCAGGGACCAGCCGCGCGCGAGCCGCAGGCCGCGGATCCGCTGCCGGACCACCCGGTCCAGGTCGAGTTCTTGCTCCATAGGCAAGAGTGTATGCCGTAGGCGCATGGAGCGCCTAGCGTGAGGTCATGACCCACGCTCCCCACCATCACCCGCACCAGGACGAGCACACGCACCAGGACGAGCACAGTCACCAGGACGAGCACAGTCACCACGACGAGCAGGGGCTCGCGGACATGCTGGACCTGGACGCGCGGGTGCTCGGCCCGCACCTGGACGAGCTGACCGGCTGTGTCCGGCGGCATGCTCCCGAGACGACCCGGAGGATCGCCGACATGGGCGCGGGCACCGGCACCGGCGCCCTGGCACTGGCACGGCGCTTCACTACGGCCGAGATCGTCGCGATCGACCAGTCGCCGGTGATGCTCGACCGCCTCCGCGCCGCGGCGCACGCGCAGGGGCTGGACGACCGGTTGCGTGCCGTACAGGCCGACCTGGACGCCGGCTGGCCCCCGATCGGCGCCGTCGACGTGGTGTGGGCGGCCTCCTCACTCCACCACGTCGCCGCCCCGGACCGGGTGCTGCGCGACATCCACGCGGCGCTGACCCCCGGCGGCCTGCTGGCGGTCGTCGAGATGGACGGGCTGCCGCGTTTCCTGCCGGACGACATCGGCGTGGGCCGTCCCGGCCTGGAGGCGCGCTGCCACGCGGCGGCGGCGCGGACGGGCTGGAACGCGTACCCCGACTGGCGGCCCCACCTGGAGCGGGCCGGTTTCGAGATGGCGGAGCAGCGCACCCTCACCGTCGAGATGAGCCCGGCGCCGCCGGACGCCGCGCGCTACGCGCACACCGTGCTCAGCCGGTTCCGCTCCGCCCTCGACGGCCACCTCGCCGACGACGACCTCGACGCTCTCGATCACCTGCTGGCCGGCGACCACCCCGGTGCCGTCCTCAACCGCCGCGATCTGACGGTGCGCGGCAGCCGGACCGTCTGGGCGGCCCGCCGCCCCTGAACCCGATCCCACCGGAACACGACGAAGGAGTCAGCCCAGTGACCACGAATATGACGTACGACGTCGCGATCGTCGGCGGCGGTGCGGCGGGCCTGAGCGCGGCCGTCGCGCTGGCGCGCTCCCTGCGATCGGTGCTCGTCGTGGACGCCGGCGAGCCGCGCAACGCGCCCGCCGACGGCGCGCACAACGTCCTCGCGCGAGACGGGATCCCACCGCTCGAACTCCTCGCCGCCGGGCGGCGGGAGGCGGAGCACTACGGGGCGCGCATCCGCCACGACCGCGCCGTCGCCGCCCGTCGTCATGACGGCGGGTTCGAGGTGGATCTCGCCGGCGGCGAGACGGTGCGGGCCCGGCGGCTGCTGCTCGCGACGGGGCTGGTCGACGAGCTCCCCGACATCCCCGGAGTGCGGGAGCTGTGGGGCAAGAGCGTGCTGCACTGCCCCTACTGCCACGGGTGGGAGGTCCGCGGGCAGCGCATCGGGGTGCTCGGCACGAGCCCCCTCGGCGTCCACCAGGCCCTGCTGTTCCGCCAGCTCAGCGAGCACGTCACGCTCTTCACCCACCGCATGCCCGACCCGGGCGGCGACGCGGAGGCCCAGCTGGCCGCCCTGGACGTCCCGGTCGTGAGCGGCGGCGTCGCCGGGCTGCGCGTGGACGACGGTGTCCTGCGGGCCGTCGTCCTCGACGACGGGCGCGAGTTCGGTGTCGACGCGGTGACGGTGGCGCCCCGGTTCGTCGCGCGATCGGACCTGTACGAGCAGCTCGGCGGCGCCCTCACCGAGCACCCGGCCGGAGCGTTCATCGCCACCGACCCGATGGGACGCACCGAGATCCCCGGGGTGTGGGCCGCGGGGAACTCCAGCGACCTCGCGGCGATGGTCGCGGCGGCGACGGGGGCCGGGGTCATGGCCGCCGCCTCCGTCAACGCGGATCTCGTGGCCGAGGACGCCGCCGCCGCCGTCAAGGCGCGGACCGCGCGGTGATCCCCCCGGCTCGGGAAGTGCCGGTCTCCTGACACCGCCGGCCAGTGACTCATGCGGCCGTCGGCGGTATCTTTCCCGCGTGATCCTCAGTGACGGGGGAGGTTCCGTGAGCGACGGCCGTACCGCCGAGATCATGATCGCCGAGGCCAGGAAGGCCTTCTGGGTCATGGTCGGCTTCCTGGCGTTGATCTGGGTCGTTCAGGTGGCCAACTGGGCCTCGGACTACTCGCTCAGCTACAGCTATGGAATCAGGCCCTGGAACGTCGAGCGGCTGCCCGGGATCGTCTCCGCGCCGCTCCTCCATTGGAGCTGGGCGCACATCGAGGGCAACTCCGGGCCGCTGTTCATCTTCGGGTTCCTCGCGGCCTACCGGGGCGTACGGCGCTTCCTCGGCGTGACCGGGCTGATCGCCGTCGCCAGCGGGCTCGGCTCGTGGTTCACCGCCGACTCCTCCACGGTCGGCGCGGGCGCGAGCGGGCTGGTGTTCGGCTACTTCGGGTACGTGCTCGTACGCGGAGCCTTCGACCGGCACCTGATCGACATCGTCATCGGCCTGGTCATGGGCCTGTGCTTCGCCTACCAGTTCGCCGGGCTGCTGCCGGCCGAGGGCATCGGCTGGCAGGCCCACGTCTTCGGCTTCGCGGGCGGCATCCTCGGCGGCTACCTGTTCCGCGACCGCCGGGTCAAGATCGTCGAGAAGGACGCCGGGGGGAACGCCTCCGGCGGAACGGCGCCCGGCGACTCCCGGTCCGCCCTGCTCAAGGAGATCGAAGACCTCGGCCTCTGACGCGTACGGGTCAGGTCTCGGGCTGGTCGGGCGGGTGGAAGGGGATGCTGGCGGTGAGCGCGAACCCGCCCTCGGCGGTCGGGCCGTACGTGAGCCGCCCGCCCACCAGGCCGACGCGCTCGCGCAGGCCGGGCAGCCCATAGCCGCCCCCCGCGTCGGCTGGCACCCGGACCGGCACGGCCCGGCTCTTGCCGCTGTTGACCACCGACACGTTCAGCACGTCGCCGTGGGCCTCGCAGACCACCTGCACGTCGGCTCCCGGCGCGTGCTTGCGCACGTTGTTGAGGCCCTCCTGGACGACCCGGTAGCAGGCGTGGCCGGTCTGCCGCGACAGCGTCTCCTCCGGCACGTCGTAGTGCAGGGCGACACGCAGGCCGGTGGCCCTGCTCTCCTCGACCAGGCGCGGTATCCCCTCGACGCTCTCCGCCGAGGGCGGCAGGTCCTTGCGCCGCAGCGCCGTGAGCAGCTCGCGCAGCTCAGTCAGCGCCCGCACGCCCTTGTCCTCGATGTTCCTGGCCAGCTTGCGGATCTCGTCGAGCTCGTCGGCGTCCTGGATGAGACCGGCGTTGAGGACCATCACGGTGACCGCGTGCGTCACCGTGTCGTGCAGCTCGCCCGCGATGCGGCGGCGTTCCTGGGCGGCGGCGCGCTCCTCCCTCGCCCGCACGCCCGCCCGCAGCTCCCGGATCATCGAGCGGTAACGCCACACCCAGGTGCCCACCAGCGCGGGCAGGAAGATCAGTGTGATCGCCCGCACCGCCACGGCGACGGGCAGCCGGTCGGTGTAGGGGCTCGCCCAGTCGGCCAGCGCGTAGACCCCCGTCAGGACGACGGACACCCACGGCCACCGGCGCACCGTGTTCTGCGCCGTCATCGAGTACGCCCCCAGCATCAGCGGCATGGTCTGGCCGGTGAGCACGGCGCAGGCGACGGTGGCCGGGATCATCGGCCAGGCCGTACTGCGCCGCGCCAGCATGGACGCGGCCGCCGCGCCCGCCGCGGCTATCTGCGCCCACCACGGCACGGCGAGGAACGGCAGGGCCGGGAAGGAGCGGCCGAACAGCACCGCCGGGACCGTGAAGGCCAGGACGGCGACGGCGAGCACCACGTCGGCCGCCGCCTCCCGGCGCGCCGTGAGCCCGGCCCACTTCTCCCCCATACCGCTAGTTTGTGGGTTTGACCTGCGGCTTCGTGCAGCGCCACACCCCTTTGACGTAGCTGTGCCACACCTTGCCGTACGTCGGGCCGGTCGAAACAGTCATGCGTCTTGGGCAGGATAAGAGCGTGAGCGAAAGCATGAGCCTCCTCCGCCGTCTTCCGTCCGGCTCCGAACCCGACGCGCTGTTCGACACGTTCGTGTCGTGGAACGCCGATCGCGGGCTCACGCTTTATCCCGCGCAGGAGGAGGCGCTGATCGAGGTCGTCTCCGGCAACAACGTGATCGTGGCCACGCCCACGGGCTCGGGCAAGAGCTTGATCGCCGCCGGGGCGCACTTCGCGGCGCTGGCCCGGGACGAGATCAGCTTCTACACCGCGCCGATCAAGGCGCTGGTGTCGGAGAAGTTCTTCGATCTGTGCGCGCTGTTCGGCACCGAGAACGTCGGCATGATGACCGGCGACGCCACCGTGAACGCCGACGCGCCCGTCATCTGCTGCACGGCCGAGATCCTCGCCCAGATCGCGCTGCGCGACGGCGCGGACGCCGACGTCGGCACCGTGATCATGGACGAGTTCCACTTCTACGCCGAGCCCGACCGCGGCTGGGCCTGGCAGGTGCCGCTGCTGGAGCTGCCGCAGGCGCAGTTCGTGCTGATGTCGGCCACGCTCGGCGACGTCGAGCGCTTCCAGACCGACCTCACCCGCCGCACCGGCCGCACCACCAGCGTGGTCAAGCACGCCGAGCGCCCGGTGCCGCTGATCTACTCCTACCGGACCACTCCCCTGCACGAGACGCTGGAGGAGCTGCTGTCCACCCAGCAGGCCCCGGTGTACGTCGTGCACTTCACGCAGGCCGCGGCGATGGAGCGCGCCCAGGCGCTCATGAGCATCAACATGTGCACCAAAGCCGAGAAGGAGGCGATCGCCACCCTCATCGGCAACTTCCGCTTCACCACCCGCTTCGGCCGGGCCCTGTCCCGGCTCGTACGGCACGGCATCGGCGTGCACCACGCCGGCATGCTGCCGAAGTACCGCCGCCTGGTGGAGCGGCTGGCCCAGGCGGGCCTGCTGAAGGTCATCTGCGGCACCGACACGCTCGGCGTGGGGGTCAACGTCCCCATCCGCACCGTGCTGTTCACCGCGCTGTCGAAGTTCGACGGCACCAAGGTGCGGCGCCTGCGGGCACGGGAGTTCCACCAGATCGCCGGGCGGGCCGGCCGGGCCGGCTTCGACACGGTCGGGTACGTCGTCTGCCAGGCGCCCGACCACGTGATCGAGAACGAGCGGGCGCTGGCGAAGATCGGCGACGACCCCAAGCGGCGCCGCGGCTACGCGCGCAAGAAGCCTCCGGAGGGGTTCGTCGGCTGGAGCGAGGAGACGTTCGAGAAGCTTCAGACGGCCGAGCCCGAGCCGCTGACCTCCCGGTTCAAGGTCAGCAACGCCATGCTGCTGTCGATCATCAACCGGCCCGGCGACTGCTTCCAGGCGATGAAGCGGCTGCTCACCGACAACCACGAGGATCGCAAGGCGCAGCGCCGCCACATCAGCCACGCCATCGCGATCTACCGCTCGCTGCTGGCCGGCGGCATCGTGGAGAAGCTCGCCGAGCCCGACGAGCACGGCCGGATGGCCCGGCTCACGGTGGACCTGCAGGAGGACTTCGCGCTCAACCAGGCGCTGTCGACCTTCGCGCTGGCGTCCTTCGAGCTGCTCGACCGCGGCTCCCCGACGTACGCGCTGGACATGGTCTCGATCGTCGAGTCGACGCTGGACGACCCCCGCCAGATCCTGCACGCCCAGCTCAACAAGGCCAGGGCCGAGGCGGTCGCCCAGATGAAGGCCGACGGCATCGAGTACGAGGAGCGCATGGAGCGCCTCGCCGAGATCACCCACCCGATGCCGCTGGCCGACCTGCTCTTCGGCGCGTACGAGACCTACCGGCGCGGGCACCCGTGGGTCGGCGACCACGTCGTCAGCCCCAAGTCGATCGTGCGCGACATGTACGAGCGGGCCATGACCTTCACCGAGTACATCCAGTTCTACGAGCTGGCCCGCTCGGAGGGCACGGTGCTGCGCTACCTGGCCGACGCCTATCGGACGCTGTCGAAGACGGTGCCCGAGCACCTGAAGACCGACGACCTGGTGGACCTCATCGAATGGCTCGGCGAGCTGGTGCGCCAGGTCGACTCCAGCCTGATCGACGAGTGGGAGAAGCTGGCCAACCCCGCCGAGGCGCTGGCCGCCGGGCAGGAGCTGGAGACCAGGACCCGCCCGGTCACCGCCAACGCCCGCGCCTTCCGGGTGCTGGTCCGCAACGCGATGTTCCGCATGGTGGAGCTCGCCGCGCTGGACCGGGAGGAGGAGCTGGTCGAGCTCTACCCGGACGTCGACTGGGGCGCGGGCCTGGACGCCTACTACGAGGAGCACGACGAGATCCTCACCGGCCCGGCCGCCCGCGGCCCGGCCCTCCTGCTCATCGAGGAGGAGAAGGAGCTGTGGCGGGTGCGTCAGATCATCGACGACCCGGCGGGCAACCACGACTGGGGCGTCAGTGCCGAGGTGGACCTGGCCGCCTCCGACGAGGAGGGCCACGCCATCCTCCACGTCACCGGCCTCACCCGCCTCTGACGCCCCGGAATGTATGTCGCGTGGGACGTCCCCAGACGGCGGCCGGCGCACAATCGCGGGGCGCGCGAGCCCGGACACCGCTAACGTCCCAGACCTGCCCGCCGCAGGCGGGGACCGGGTCAGCCGTAGAACTTCTTCGCGCCCTCGTGGAGCGGCACGGGGTCGGTCTTCGGCGCGTCGGCCAGGGTGATCTCCTTGGCCGACGCGTGCACCTTCTCCAGGTCGGCCCTGTGCTCGAACAGCAGCCGGGTCAGGCTCTCCGCCAGCGCGGCGTCCATCGCCGCGTTCACCACGAGGAGGTTCGGCACGACGATGGTCGGCACGTCGGACGGCGTGCCGTACGCCGCCTTGGGGATCACGCCCTCGGTGTAGACGGGGCCGTGGGCGGCGCGCACGGCGGGCAGCACGTCACTCAGCGGCACGAAGGTCACCTCGTCGCGCATGCTCGTCACCAGGTCGGTGATGCCCGAGGTGGGCAACCCGCCCGACCACACCAGCGCGTCGAGGGTGCCGTCCTTGAGCCCCTGCACGGTCTCGGGCAGCGACAGCGCCTGACGCCTGACGTCCTTGTCCGGGTCGAGCCCGGCGGCGGCGAGCAGCCGCAGCGCGATCACCTCCGTTCCCGAGTTCGGCGAGCCCGTGGACACCCGCTTGCCGCGCAGGCCGGCGACGGACGTGATCCCGGCGTCGGTCCGCGCGATCACGTGGGTGTAGTTGTCGTACAGCCGGGCGAGCGCGCGGATCGGCTGCGGGGCGATGAAGGCGCCGGCGCCCTTGACCGCGTCTGCGGCCGTGTCCGCGAGCGTGAAGGCGATGTCCGACTGTCCCCTGACCACCCGCTGGATGTTCTCCACCGAGGCGCCGGTGGCCTCGGCGGTGGCCCGGTGGCCCGGCAGGTGCTTGTCGATCAGCTCGGCGAGCCCGCCGCCCAGCATGTAGTAGACGCCGGTGGTGTTACCGGTGGCGATCGACAGGCGGGTCCCACCGCCTCCCCCCGCGGTCGACCGATCGCCCCCGCAACCGGCGGCCAGCAGCGCCGTGGTGACGGCCAGCGCCGTCACGAGCCTGAACCTCACGGACGCGCCTCCCTCTGTCTGCGTACAAGATGGACGGCCAGCGCCAGGGCCGCTACGCCCAGCCCGGCCAGCACGGGCCAGGGCGACAGGACGAGCAGCAGGACCGCGGCCACCGCGCACAGGCCCCGCTCGACCGGGCCGGCGGGGCCGGCGATCCAGCCGCCGGTGGCCGCTGCGAGGACGGCCACGGCCAGCGCGGACACCGCCGCGGCGAGCAGGACCTCGCCGATCGGTCCCTGGGCCAGCAGGGCCGCGCCGGACGGCGTGAGCACGAACGCGAACGGCACGAGGAACGCCGGGAGCGTGTACTTCCAGGTGGCCCACATCGTGCGGTGCGCGTTGCCGCCCGTGATCGCCGAGGCGGCGAAGGCCGACAGCGCCGTCGGCGGGCTCACCTCGGACAACACGGCGTAATAGAAGATGAACATGTACGCCTCGGCCGGGGTGACGCCGAGGTTCAGCAACGCGGGACCGATGATCACGGCGGCGCCGACGTCTCGTGCCGGGTCTCGGTCACGCGTCTCCCCTGCGGTGCGGCAAGCCCTTGACCGCAAGGTACGCCGAACTTGACTTTTTGTAGTCACGATCCGGATCACAGTCCGGTCACGGAGCGTAGTCCCGTTCTCACCCGGCCTCGTCTCGCCGGTCAGTCGCGGACCCTCCGGGCGGACCGGAGGACGTAGGCGGCGAGCACCGCGGCCCCGGCGACGGCCTGCGCCGCGACGTACGGCGCCACCGAGGCGGGCCGCGAGGCCAGCGCGGCGATCGCGGGCAGGGACCCGAGCAGCGCGAGGTCCACGCCGGTCGCCGCCCAGATGAGCGGCCCGGTCGGCACCGCGCCGCCCGGGGTGTCGATGACCGGCATGGAGTGGTCGACGGGCCGCCGCCGGGCCATCCGCAGCGCGCCCGCGGCGAGCGCGGGCGCCGCGGCCGGCCCGAGCGCCCACCAGGCCCCCGACGGCAGCATGCCCGCGACCTGGAGCACCGCCAGGGCGAGCGCCGACCAGGAGGCGGCCAGCAGCGCGGGCAGCACCGCCCGGGCGGCCATCACGGCCCTGCCGTCCACGGCCAGCATCCGGGCCAGGGCCGGATCGCCGCCATCGCGCCGTACCCCTCCCGTGCACGTCGCGGCGGCGGTGAGCGCCCCGCACAGCAGCATCCCGGCGGCCGGCGCGGACCCGCCTCCGGTGGCGTTCACGCAGACGGCGGGCAGGGCCGCCGCGCCGAGCAGCGCCGCCAGGCGACCCGGTCGCCTGCCCACCCGCAGCCACTCCTGCCAGGCCAGCGCGGGCGCCGGGCCGAGCCGCGACACGAGGCGGGGCCAGGGGCGGGAACGCAGCGCACGGCCGCGCCAGTGGGCGTCCTCCGCGACCCAGGTGAGCATCCCAGGATCCAGCGTGGTCGCCGCCGAGGTCACCCGTGCCGTCCGGGTCGAGGAGGCCAGGATCCGGCGGGCGGGGATGTGGGCGAGCGCCGTCCAGGCCTGCCGTACGAGGAAGGCGGCCACGACGGAGGCGACGCCCGCGACCGCCGCGCCCAGGGACGCGGGCGCCTCGGCGACGGCGGCGAGGATCCGGCGGCCGGGGCCCGCGCCGAGCACGGCCGCGAGCACCGCCACGGAAAGAGCCCCGGCGATCACCAACTGCAGCCGGGCGTCCGACGCCGGGGACTGCTGGCCGAGCACCGCCGTGGCCATGCCGCCCACGCCCGCCGCGACGCCCAGCGCCAGCGCCGCCGCGAGACGCACCCCGAACTGATCGGGGGCTCCGAACACCGAGAGCGCGATCAGCCCGAGCGCCGCCCCGGCGAGCACCGCCGCCGACAGCAGGAGCAGCGCCGTACGGCCGAGCACGGCCCGGCGGGGCAGCGGCGACGTCACCAGCCACGAGGCGTCGGCGGCGGGCAGCACGACGGGTCCGAGCGCCCGCGCCAGGGCGAGGAAGCCCGCGTAGGCCGCCCCGACCAGTGCGAGCCCAGGGCCGAGCCGCGCGGGATCGGCGTGATGGGCCAGCCCGGCGAGCGCCTCGGCCACCGGGCGGCCGAGCACCGCGGCGACGACGAGCAGGCCGAAAACGCTGGTGTAACGGTCCGACCAGGTCGCCGGCCGCCCACGGCGGGCACGGAGGTAGGCGAGGGCGGGGTGCGTCCGCGTGGCCGCCGGGATCACGACGCCGCCCGCAGCGTGATCACACGGGCTCCCGTATCCTGCGCCAGCCGCGCGTCGTGGGTGGCCATCACGACCGTGCCGCCCTCGGCGGCGTAGCCGCGCAGGATTCCCGCGAGGCGCTGCCTGAACCCGGCGTCCAGGCCGCGCTCCGGCTCGTCGAGCAGGAGCAGGCGGCTCGGCCGGAGCAGCGCCATGGCCAGCGACAGCCGCTGCCGCTGGCCGGTGGACAGCGACAACGGAGCGAGATCGGCCCGGGCGCTCAGCTCGAACGTCTCCAGCGCCTCGTCGACCGTCAGGCGGGCGTCCTGCTGGACGGCCCGCATCAACTCCAGGTGTTCGCGGACGCTCAGGCCCGGATACCAGGCGGGCTCGTCGCCGGCCTGCACGACCTGCCGCCAGAAGTCCGGCAGGTCCGCCGGCGGCCCGCCGAGGACGTCGATCTCGCCGCGCGGCGAGGGGTGCAGGCCGGCCAGGCATCGCAGCAGCGTCGACTTCCCGACGCCGTTCTCCCCCATGACGGCGACGATCTCGCCCGGAGCAGCGGTGAGATCGACGCCGCGCAGCACGGGCACGCCGCCCAGGTCCAGCCCGACCCCGCGGGCCGTGATGATCGCGTTCGCCATGCCCCGAGCCTACGCAGCCGCCGCCAGGCCGGCGCAGCGAGCGCCGTGAACACGCTCAGCCGCCGGAGGTGGGGTCCTCGGCCCCGGCGCCGGGGATCGTCATGTCGTCGGGGTCGTCGAGCCAGCCGTGCGGCAGCGACACCTTGGACCTCTCGCCGCTCTTGCCGCGCGGGCCGTCGGCCTCTTCCGGCCACGGCTGGTCCGCGTCGAGCTCGGCCACCCGCTCGGCCATCTCCGGCAGCCGGGTGACCGAGGTGAGGGCGCGGCGGGTCTCGGCTCCGACGACGAAGCCCTTGAGATACCAGCCGACGTGCTTGCGGAAGTCGGCCAGCCCGTGCGCCTCGCTGCCGATGACCTCGCACAGCAGCTCGGCGTGGCGCAGCATCATCGCGCCGACCTCCCCCAGGCGGGGCCGGACGCGCTCGGCCGAGCCCCGGAAGGCCAGGTCGAGGTCGCGGAACAGCCACGGCCGCCCCAGGCAGCCCCGCCCGATCACCACCCCGTCGCAGCCGGTCTCCGCGACCATGCGCAGCGCGTCGTCGGCGCTCCAGATGTCGCCGTTGCCGAGCACCGGGATCTCCGGCACCGCGTCCTTCAGTCGCTTGATCGCGTCCCAGTGCGCGGTGCCGCCGTAGTGCTGGCGGGCCGTACGGGCGTGCAGGGCGACGGCGGCGAGGCCCTCCTCCACGGCGATGCGGCCCGCCTCGACGTAGGTCAGATGGTCCTCGTCGATGCCCATGCGCATCTTCATCGTGACCGGCAGCGGCCCGGCTCCGGCCACCGCCTCGCGCAGGATGGCACGCAGCAGGTTGCGCTTGTACGGCAGGGCCGACCCGCCGCCCCTGCGGGTGACCTTGGGCACCGGGCAGCCGAAGTTCAGGTCGATGTGGTCGGCCAGGTCCTCCTCGGCGATCATCCGTGCGGCCTTGCCGATCACGGCCGGATCGACCCCGTACAACTGGATGCTGCGAGGGGACTCGTCCGCGCCGAACCGGATCATCTGGAACGTCAGCGGCACCCGCTCGACCAGCGCCCGCGAGGTGATCATCTCGGACACGAACAGGCCGCCGCCCTGCTCCCGGCACAGCGTGCGGAAACCGATGTTCGTGATGCCCGCCATGGGGGCGAGCACCACCGGGGGCCAGACCTCGAGCGCGCCGACTTTCACCCGTTCATTCTCCCCCGCTGCCGGCTGTGAGCCGTACAAGATCATGGACGTGAGGCTTTTGCCCCGGTTAATCTGACCTGGACCGACGGTGGGGGAGGTCGTCATGCTGCTGCGGCTGAGAATCGCCTTGCCGGATCGTCCGGGCTCGCTGAGCCAGGTGACCGGGGTCCTCGGATCCGCGGGCGCCGACATCACGCAGGTGACGGTGCTCGACCGGGGCGACGGCCGCGCCCTCGACGACTTCACCGTCTACTGGCCCGACGCCGCCCCCCGGGAGGACCTCGTACGGGCTCTGAAAGAAATGGACGGGGTCAGGATCGAGGGCATCTGGGGCACCAGGGAGGCCCCCGGCACCTATCCGGAGCTGGAGATCCTGAAGTTCCTCACCACGGCGGGCGACCGCGCGCTCGGCACGCTGATCGACTCCATGCCGGTGCTGTTCAGCGCCGACTGGGCCGCGGCGGCGACCGAGAAGGACCCGCGCGTCACCGTGTACGCGAGCTGGCGGGCGCCCGAGGACATTCCGTTCCCCGATGACACACCGCCCCGGCCGACGGCCGCCACGCTGCCGTCCGGCCTGCACGTGATCGTCGCGCCGCTGCCGCCGCTGGCGCTGTCGCTGATGCTGGCCAGGTCGGAGGGGCCGGGCTTCCACCGCAACGAGGTGCACCGGCTCACGCGGATCCTGGAGATCTTCCTGACCCTCCCCACGATCGAGCGGGGAGCCGACCGCGCGTTCCGCAGGCCGAGCGCCCGGCCGTTCTGAGTACACACCGCAGCCGAAAACCCGGTACAGTAGCCACGTCGCCGCAAGGCGGACGCGGAAGTGGCTCAGTGGTAGAGCATCACCTTGCCAAGGTGAGGGTCGCGGGTTCGAATCCCGTCTTCCGCTCCGAGAGGTCGCGAATATGGGCCTCGCTCTGGTGGAGTGGCCGAGAGGCGAGGCAGCGGCCTGCAAAGCCGCGTACACGGGTTCAAATCCCGTCTCCACCTCTGTTTTCCCGATCCGGTTCCGGATACCGGCGCGCGCGTCGAGTCGACGCGTCCGACGCCGGGAACCGGCGGGCTCCTGATCGAGGGTGCTCGGGTGCCGGTTCATGGTGGGCCTGGCACCACCACGGACAGGCATGCCTGCACTCTCGATGCGGCACGGCGTCCCCCAGCAGGATCGTCGCCATGACCGATCACACGAGCGACCGCACCCGTTCCCGCCGGTGGATCCACCTGCCGGCCGTGCTCGCCCTGGCGGGCGGCCTCGCCGCCACCCAGGGCGCGGCGCACGCCGAGACCGTGCTCGCCCAGAAAGGCGCGCAACCCGTGCATGCCGCAGGCAGGGCCGATGCCGTGCAGAAGTCGCTGGACACCCTTGTCCGAGCGGACAAGTTCCCCGCAGCCCTGGCCTCCGTACGCGGCCGCGACGGGCGCGTGCGCGATTACACCGCCGGGGTCGCGGACCTGCGCACCAGGGCGAAGGTGCCGGTGGACGGCTACGTCCGCATCGGCAGCAACACCAAGACCTTCACCGCCGTCGTCGTGCTGCAGCTCGTCGGCGAAGGAAAGGTGAAGCTCGACGAGCCGATCGAGACCTACCTGCCGAAGCTCGTCCGCGGCAGGGGCGGCGACGGCCGCCGCATCACCGTGCGCCGGTTGCTCCAGCACACCACCGGCCTGCCCGACTACACCTCCTTCCTCGCCGAGGGCCCGCTCTCCTACCGGCACATGTACATGCAGCCCCGGGAGCTGCTGGACCTGGCCCTGAAGGACAAGGCGCACTTCACGCCCGGCGCCAAGTGGGAGTACAGCAACACCAACTACCTGGTCGCCGGGCTGCTGATCGAGAGGGTCACCCGCCGGCCGCTGATCGAGGAGATCACCAACCGGATCGTCAGGCGGATCGGCCTGCGCCACACCTACTTCCCCAACGCCGGCGACCAGGGCGTCCGCACGCCGCACCCCAAGGGCTACCACCGCGACGACCCGAGCAAGCCGTTCACCGACGTCACCGTCTGGGACCCGTCGCAGGCGTGGTCCGCCGGAGGGATGATCTCCACGCCGAGCGACCTCAACCGCTTCTTCAGAGCGGTCGTCGACGGCGAGCTGCTCGAACCCGAGCAGTTGAAGCAGATGCGGACCACCGTGAAGGCGGACGGCCTCGGTAAGGGCGCGCGATACGGCCTCGGCCTCGTCAGCACCCCGCTGAGCTGCGGCGGCCTGGCCTGGGGCCACGGCGGCGACATCTTCGGTTACCACACCGGAAACGCCGTCACCGAGGACGGGCGGGCCGCCGCCGTCGCGGTCACCCGGCTGCCCGAGAGCCTCGAAACCCTCGGCCACGTCGAGAAGGCCGTCGACACCGCGCTCTGCTCCTGATCCGCGCCACGCCCGCGCCGCACACCCGGTGACGGCCCCGGGGACGCCACTGGTGCGTTCGGCCATACGAGGGACAAGTCGGGGTAAGAGTTCTTCTCAACGTCCCATAGCGGGCGCACACTGAAAGGGACACAACAGGCGATTCAGCGTGGAGTATGTCGTGCACGGTCAGATGCCTCCAGCGATGCCCATGCTCTCTCGTGGCAAGCATCGCAATCCCAGCAAGGGCGCCTGCTTCATGGAGTTCGCGTCCTACCTCGCAGGTGAGCGGTGGAGCGACCACCCGTCGTGCACGCACCCACTGCTCGCCGGGCTCGCCCGCCTCGTCAACGACCACACCTCCGACGCCGCCCGGCCTCACCTGGCCGAGCTGATCCCGTCGGTGATCGGCCTGACCGGCGACGATCCGCGCCTCGACGCGCGGATCGCCCTGTGCTCGGCCAGGGCCGCGCTGCCGGTCGTCGCGCACGAGCGCCAGCTCGCGATGGCGGTCTCGATCCTGTCGGCCGAGCACGTGCTCGCCGAGCTGGAGGGCCGCCCCGCCGGTGACCTGGACGAGCGCAGCAGGCAGGCGCTGGCCCAGGTGCCGGACGCCACCCGCTGGGCCTACACCTTCGGCCGCGGCGTGCGGGTCTCGCCCAAGGGCTTCCGCAGGTACGCCGCGCCGAACACGGTGCAGCTCGCGGTCCGGGGCATCGCCCAGGCGTGCGTGCCCGACCCTGATCCGCTGCTGCGCGATCTGCTGGCCGACACGATCGACGACTGCTGGGGCCTGCTGCGGCCCGCCGCCGAGCCCGCCCCTGTCGCGGTCGATCCGGCACGCTGGGTGGACGCCTGCCGCCTCACCGGCAAGTCGGCCTGACCACCCCGGCCACCGGCTCGCCTCTGAGCCGGTGGCCGTGAGCCGGTGGCCGTGAGCCGGTGGCCGTCTGGCCGTGTGAGCCGGTCAGGTCAGCGCGGCCCCGCGTACCGCCCGCCTCGACTCGGCGCGCCGCGACGCCGCGATCGGCCGCAACAGCAGGGCCTGGGCGAGCACGACCACGCAGAAGATCCCGAGCACGTAGCCCCAGCTCACGTCCGTCAGGTGGTGCATGCCCCGGTAGAGCCTGGCCAGGCCGACCGCCAGGGCCGCGCCGGCGCCGAGCAGCCACCACAGCGCGTTCAGGATCGTGTGGCGGTGCGTGTGCAGGGTCAGCACGAGCGCGGTGCCGCAGTAGAACGCCACGGCGGCGCTGGTGTGCCCCGACGGATAGCTGGACGTCGGCGGCGCGGGGTCGAGGTGCGGCACGTGCGGGCGGGGCCGCTGCGCGAACACGGTCGCCAGCAGGAAGATCGCCGACTGGGCGCAGACGACGGCCACCAGGAAGACCGACTCCCGCCAGCGCCGGTAGACGACCCGGAAGAGAACCGCCATGATCGTCGTGACCACGATGATCACGGGGGTGTCGGACAGCATCGAGGCGTAGTGGGTCACCTCGTTCCAGAACGGCGTGCGCTCCTGGGCGATCTCGCGGCTGACCGCCTCGTCCTGCGCGACGAGCGTCGAGTGCTCCAGGACCTTCGTGAGCAGCAGGCCGAGCCCGAGGGTCACCAGGGCCATGAGCGCGAGCGGGAGCAGGACCCGCCGCGCCGTCTCCGCGGCCACGGATGACGACCGGTTGCTCCGGGCCGTACCACGTTTACGATCGGTGGCCAATTCGTCCTCCTTGGGGGGATATCTCCCTCTTCGTCTCGGGCCCGACGCCCTCGCGTAACGGCTGGGCGGGCCGGCGGCCCACGTCATGACGGCGCCAGGTCTCGAAGGCGGCGGCCGTGGCGGCCACCACGGCCACGCCGAACACCAGTCCGCCCACCACGTCGCTGAACCAGTGCACGCCGAGCGCGATCCGGCTGAAGCCGACCGCCAGCGGGATCAGCACGGCGAGCGTCCAGGCGAGCGCCCGCCCGCGCCCCCGTACGAGGGGCAGGACGAGCAGCAGCAGGATCCCGGCCCCGAGCGTGGCGTTGACCGTGTGTCCCGAGGGGAACGACGCGCCGGGGGCGATGGCGACGGGGTCCGGCAGGCTGGGCCGGGCCCGCGCGACGATGACCTTCAGGGCGAGGCCGAGCAGGCCGCCGACCGTGAGCGTGGTGGCCGCCCACAGGGCCAGGTGATAGGCGCGGCGCCAGACCAGCCAGGCGACCGCGGCGCCGACCGCGATCCGCCAGGTCAGCGGCGCGAAGACGTCGCTGATCAGTTGCATCAGCCGGGCGAATCCCGGGTTGCCGATCGCGTAGGCGTGCAGGTCCCACGCCGCGCCCTCGTCGACCTCGGTGAGCGGGCCGAAGGAGGTCTTGACGAAGACCAGCAGCACCGTGAACGGCACCCCGATCAGCGCCAGCGCCGCCGTCGCCACCGTCAGCCGCAGGCCCAGTCCGTGCTCGGGGTCGAGCCGCCTGCGCCACCAGCTCATCGGCCGCTCCCGACCGGCTGCCGCCCCCGCGGCGGGACCGGGGCCCGGCCGGGGTCGGGTTCGGCCGGCTCGCCGCGGCCCGCGCGGCAGGCCTCCAGCTGCGCCGAGAAGGAAAGGCCGAGGAACAGCGCCATCGAGCTGAGGAACGACCACAGCAGCAGCGCCATGACCGCCGTGAGCGGGCCGTACGTCGCGCCGAAGGTGTTGCTGCTCGCGGTGTAGATCGCGAGCAGCCAGGTGAACAGCGTCCACAGCAGCACGGCGACCGTGGCCCCGACCGCGAGCCAGGTGTGGCCGGGCTGCTTGCGCCGGGGCGAGGAGCGGAACAGCACCGAGATCGACAGGACGGCGAGCAGGAAGCCGATCGGCCAGCGCAGCCAGCCCCACAGCCGCTGGATCGTGTCGCTCCAGCCGTAGACGTGAGCCGCGGCCTCGCCGACCGCGGCGCCGCCGACCAGGATGACGAAGCCGACGCTCATGAAGAGGCCGGCCGTCACGGCCATCAGCAGCGCCCTGCCGTACTTGGCGACGAAGGGGCGGTCGCGCTCGATGCCGTAGATGCGGTTGGCCGCGCGTTCGAACTGGCCCATGGCGGTGGTCAGCGACACCAGCGCGGTCAGCAGACCGAACAACAGGGCCAGCTTCTCCCCCGCACCCGAGGCGTGGTGGCTCTGGCTGAGCGTCTCCTGGATGACCTGCGAGCCCGCGCCGGGAGTCAGCTGCCGCAGGGTGAGCTCAAGGAGGCGGCCGAATCGTTCCTGGTGCAGCACCTCGCTCAGACCCACGACGGCGATCGCTCCCGGGATGATCGCGAGACAGGTCTGGAATGCGAAGGCACGGGCGTTGCTCGTGCCGTCGCCGTACCTGAACCGGACGTACGCGTCACGGATGAGGTGCCAGCCGCCGTACCGTCGTATGGCGGCGTAGGCGTCGTCGGCCGACAGTTCGTCGCCGCTCATGCTCCTGGTCTCCGGTACCGGGGTCGCGGTTCCCATGTCAGTCCTCACATCGTCAGGGGGTGGGATCCGCCGGGGGCCGGGTCGCGGGCCGGCCTCCGGCGGTCCCCGCAGGCCCACCGACTACCCCGATCACGATGCTTGGAACGCCAGGCCTGTCAGAAGATCCCTTGACCTGGGCGGCGGCCGTCAAAGGACGGCGCAGCCGACACGTACGGGAAGGCGGGGCGACCAGCGGCCGGAGACGACGTCCTGGACCTGCGCGTAGGCGTTGGCCGCCTTGCCGGGCGAGGCGCAGTCGAAAACGCCTGTCTTCTTGCCGAAGCTGCCGCCCGCGTAGCCGCTGTGCGCGCTCGCACTCACCGTGCCGCTCCAGTAGAGCCTGCCGGTGTTGTACCGGATGTAGAGCCTGACCTGGCCGATGTTGAAGTGGTCGCCGTTGATCTTGAGGCGCGGAATGTCGTCGACGGAGGTGCTGGTGGAGGTGCCGTCGCCGTTGTCCACGGGCGGGACGGTGTAGCGGCTGATCCACAGCTTGGCCGAGACCTTGCGGTCGGCCGCCTTGCCGTTGTCGAGCTTGGCCTGCGCGCGGACGGCGGGGGTGACGCACACGTCGTCGCCGGTGAACGCCTCGCGCCAGACGTATCCGGTGACGCAGGTGTGCGGGCCGTACGGGCCGGAGGTCCAGCGGGAGGCCCTGGCGGCGTTGTCGGCGAGGGTCTGCGTGCGGGTCGCGGATGTCACGCAGACGACGTCGCCCGTGCGGGCCTCGCGCCAGACGTAGCCCTCCTGGCAGGTGTTCGGGCCGTAGTCGCCGCCGGCGGAGGCCGGGCCGGCCATGAGCGTGACGGGGGCGGTGACGGCCAGACCGGCGATCGTGGCGGTGGCCAGACCGAGCAGGGTGCGCTTCATGACGATCTCCTGTGCTGCTGCGGGACGAGGGTGCTGATCGGCGGTCCCGTCCGGCCGTCGCCGCCGGGTCCGTGCACCTCAGTGATAGGCCCGCCCGCCTGCACGTCCCTTGACGGGCGCTTTCCGCAAGCGCTGTAAGCGGCCCGCAAGCCCGGCGCCGCCCCAGCCGCCGGTCGCGCCGCCGGTCAGGTCCGGACCCCGCGCGAGGCCGCCCGCGTGCCGAGTCCGTCGAGGATGACGGTGGTCAGCGCATCGTCGGGCCGGGCGCCGGGGCGGCACACCGCGACGCTGAGCAGCCCGACGACCTCGCGTGGTGTGATGTCGTCGCGGACGGCGCCCTCCCGCTGGGCTCCCGCGGCTCGGAGTGGCCGCCGGAGGAATCGGCCTGAGCCTGGACGAGCTGATCGGGCAGGTACGCGAGGCGGCCGAGGCCGGCCTCGACAGCGCCTACTTCAACCAGTTCCTGTCGTGGGACGCCGTCCAGCTCGCGGCGCTCGCCGCCCGCGAGGTGCCCGGGATCGCCGTCGGCACGGCCGTGACCCAGACTCACCCGAGACATCCGCTGGCGCTCGCCGGGCAGGCGCTCACCACCCAGGCGGCCAGCGGCAACCGCTTCACGCTCGGCATCGGGCCGAGCCACGGGCCGCTCATCGAGACGCACTTCGGCCTGTCGTACGACCGACCGGCCCGGCACGTCCGCGAATACCTGTCCGCGCTGGTCCCGCTGCTGCGGGGCGAGCAGGTCGACTACCACGGGGAGACGCTGACGGCGGCGGGGCGGGTCGAGGTGCCCGGCGCCGAGCCGCCGCCGGTCCTGCTGGCCGCCCTCGGGCCGGTCATGCTGCGGATGGCCGGCGAACTCGCCGACGGCGTGGTGACCGTCTGGACCGGCCCGGAGACGATCGCCGACCACGTGACGCCGTCGGTCACCCGCGCCGCCACGGCCGCCGGACGGCCGCGGCCACGGGTCGTCGCCGGTGTGATCGTGAGCGTGACCGCGGACCCCGAGGGCGTACGGCGGCGGGTCGCGGAGTCCCTCGGACCCGTCGGCGACCTGCCCAGCTACCGGGCGATCCTGGACCGCCAGGGCAGGTCGGGGGTGGAGGAGACGGTCGTGGCCGGGGACGAGTCGGCGGTCGAGCGCGCCGTCCGGGCCTATGCCGAGGCGGGCGCGACCGAACTCGTGGTGAGCCCCTTCGGAGACGAGCGCGAGCGGGCGCGGACCCTCGGCCTCCTGGCCGACCTGCGCGGGCGGCGCGACGGCGCTCAGTAGGACTGGAGCTCCAGCAGGTTGCCGTCGGGGTCGCGCAGGTGGGCGGTGCGGCAGGTCGGCCCCCATTCGGGCCGGGCGCTCGGCGGCGCCACGACCCGCCCTCCGTGTGCGGCCCCCACGGCCGCGGCCCGGTTGACGTCGTCCACGGTCAGGACCAGCATCGTCCCGTCGCCGCCGCCGTCGAGATCGACGCCGACCACCCGTGCCAGCATCCGGCGGTCGAGCAGGGCCAGCACCGCCTCCGTATCGCGGTCCCAGTTGGCGTACGGCCCCGTCTCGGCGCCCTTGACGAGGTGCGCGCCGGCCACCGCGGTGAGCAGGCCGTCGTAGAAGCGGAAGCACTCGGCGAACCGGGAGGCGAGCACGCGGGGATAGAGAGCGTCCATGACAATCCCTTGGTATGTACCAACTATTGGTTGTGCCCTATCCTGCTCTCGTGAGCGAGGTGCCGCAACTTCCCCCCTCTCTGCTCGATATCACGGCGTTCCTGCTGTCGAAGGTGGGCATCGCCGGGCGACGCCGCATGGGCGACCGGCTGCGCGGGCACGGCATCGGCCTGTGGGACATGGCCGTGCTGGCCGCGCTGCGCGACTTCGGCCCGGCGTCCCAGCGCGAGCTCGGCGACCGGCTGGGCATCGACCCCAGCGACCTCGTGGCGGTGATGGACACGCTCGTGCCGCTCGGCCTCGTGGAGCGCGACCGCGATCCCGCGGACCGGCGGCGATACCGGGTCGCCGTCAGCCCCGCGGGCCGGGCCACGCTGGAGGCGGCCCTGCGCGAGGCTGGCGAGGTGCGCGACGACCTGCTGGCCGCGCTGGACGAGGACGAGCGGGCGACCCTGCACGCGCTGCTCCGGAAGGCGTACGCCGGGCTGGAGCCGCGGGCCCGCGCCTGAGACGCCTCCGGCGGCCATCGCGGAGCGGTCTCAGGCGGTGCGTGTCAGGCGCCGGTGAGCCAGACGTAACCGGCGAAGCGCCCGGTGCGCTGCTCGCGACGGTAGGAGTAGAGGTCGGCCGTCTCGATCGTGCAGCGGTCGTCGTGCCTGACGTCGGCCACGCCTGCCCGGGCGAGCTGGGCCGCGATGCCGGCCCGGATGTCGAGCGCGGGCGTGCCCCGCCGGGTGCGCGACCAGGTCTCGGGCACCCGGGCGGCGACGCGCTCGCGCAGGTCTTCCGGCACCTCGTAGCACAGCCCGCAGGCTGACGGCCCGATCACGGCCACCATCCGCTCCGGCCGTGCGCCCCGCGCGGCCATCGCCTCGACCAGGGCGGGAACCACGCCCGCCTCCGTGCCCGGCCGCCCCGAGTGCGCGCCGCCGACCAGGCCGGCCACAGGGTCGGCCACCAGCACGGGCGCGCAGTCGGCGACCAGGACCGCGAGGCCGAGCCCCGGACGGTCGGTGAACACCCCGTCCAGCGCGGGCGGCTCGTCCCCGAACGGCCCCTCCGCGTAGGCGACGTCGGTCCCGTGGACCTGGCGCATGAACACCGCCTGGCCGAGCCCGAACTCCGCGGCCGTCTTCGCCCGGTTCTCGGCGACGGCAGCCGGGTCGTCCCCCACCGCCCCGCCGAGGTTGCGCGTGCCGTACGGCTCGGCGCTCACGCCGCCGTGCCGGTCGGTGAAGGCCATCCGTACCCGGTCGATCGCAATCACCCGATTAGCGTACGGCCTGGGAAAGGAGCGTGACATGCGCGCGGTTGTGTACGAGGAGTTCGGCGGGCGGGCCGAGGTGCGCGAGGTGGCGGACCCGGTGGCGCCGCAGGACGGCGTCGTGATCAGGGTCGAGGCGACCGGGATGTGCCGCAGCGACTGGCACGGATGGATGGGCCACGACGCGGACATCACGGCGCTGCCCCACGTGCCCGGCCACGAGCTGGCGGGTGTGGTGGACTCGGCCGGCCCGGGGGTGACCCGCTGGCGGCCGGGCGACCGGGTGATGGTGCCGTTCATCTGCGCCTGCGGGAGCTGCCGCGAGTGCGCGGGCGGCAACCAGCAGGTGTGCGAGCGCCAGACGCAGCCCGGCTTCACCCACTGGGGGTCGTTCGCCGGGCTGGTGGCGATCGACCACGCCGACGTGAACCTCGTACGGCTGCCGGACGGCATGGCGTTCGCCACGGCGGCGAGCCTGGGCTGCCGCTTCGCCACCGCGTTCCGTGCCGTCGTCGAGCAGGGGCGGGTCCGGGCGGGCCAGTGGCTCGCCGTGCACGGCTGCGGCGGGGTCGGGCTGTCGGCCGTGATGATCGGCGCCGCCGTGGGGGCGCGGGTCGTCGCGGTGGACGTGTCGCCCGGCGCGCTCGACCTGGCCCGGCGGTTCGGCGCGGCCGAGTGCGTCCTGCTCGGCGAGGGCGACTCCCCCGAGGAGTCGGCCGCACGGGTCAGGGCGGCGGCCGGGGGCGGCGGCGCCGACGTGTCCCTCGACGCGCTGGGCGGCGCCGCGACCTGCGCCGCGTCGATCGGCGGCCTGCGCAGGCGGGGCCGCCACGTGCAGGTGGGCCTGCTGCCCGGGCAGACCGCGCTGCCGATGGGCCGGGTGATCGCGCACGAGCTGGAGATCGCGGGCAGCCACGGCATGGCCGCCCACGCCTATCCCCCGATGCTGGAGCTGATCGCGGCGGGCGTGCTCCGCCCCGACCTGCTGGTCACCCGCACCATCGGCCTGGACGACGCGCCGGACGCGCTGACCCGGCCGGGCGCGCACCCGGGCGTCACGATGATCATCCCCGATCAATGACCTGGTCAGGTGAGCGACGCGTAGAGCTCGTGGGTGCGCTCGGCGATCCGCCGCCAGGAGAAGTGGTCGATCGCGCGCACGCGCCCGGCCTCACCCATCGCGGCCGCGAGGCGCGGGTCTCCGAGCACCGTGTTCACCCGCTCGGCCAGCGCCGCGGCGAACGCCTCCGGGTCGTGCGGCTCGCCGTCCCGGCCCTGGTCGATCGGGACGAGCAGGCCCGTCTCGCCGTCGGCCACGACCTCGGGGATGCCTCCGGTCGCGGTCGCCACGACGGCGGTCTCGCACGCCATCGCCTCCAGGTTCACGATGCCCATCGGCTCGTACACCGAGGGGCAGACGAACACGGTGGCGTGCGTGAGGATCTGGATCACCTCGGGCCTGGGCAGCATCTCGGAGATCCACACCACGCCCTTGCGGGAGGCAGACAGCTCCCGCACGAGCGCCGTGACCTCCTCGGCGATCTCCGGCGTGTCGGGCGCGCCCGCGCACAGCACGAGCTGCGCCGCCGGGTCGAACGACCGGGCCGCGTGGAGCAGGTGCACCAGGCCCTTCTGCCGGGTGATCCGCCCCACGAAGACGACGTACGGCACGGCCGGGTCGATGCCGTGCTTGACCAGGGCCTCGGTGCCCCGGGAGGGCGCGTACTCCTCGGTGTCGATGCCGTTGTGGATCACCCGTACGCGCTCGGCGGGGACCTCCGGGTAGGCCGTGAGCACGTCGCGCCGCATGCCCTCGGACACCGCGATGATCGCGTCGGCCGCGTGGAGCGCGGTCCGCTCCGCCCACGACGAGAGCGTGTAGCCGCCGCCGAGCTGCTCGGCCTTCCACGGGCGCAGCGGCTCCAGGCTGTGCGTGGTCATCACGTGCGGCACGCCGTACAGCATCTTGGCGACGTGGCCGGCGAAGTTCGCATACCAGGTGTGGCTGTGCACGACGTCGGCGCCCTCGCAGCCGGCCGCCATCTCGAGGTCGACGCCGAGCACCTGCAGGGCGGCGTTCGCGCCGGACAGTCCTCCAGGGGCCTGGTAGGCCCGCACGCCGGGCTCTTCCCGGGGGCCGCCGAAGCAGCGGACCCGCACGTCGGCCAGCCGGCGAAGCTCCCGCGCGAGGTACTCGACATGGACTCCGGCCCCGCCGTACACCTCGGGCGGATACTCACGGCTCAGCAGATCGACACGCATACGAGTGAGCTTAGAGTCCTGATCCGCACTGTTTGCCGGTGTCCCTGGTGTTTGTTAGCCATTTCGCGGGTTAAGGTCCTGCCTATGAAGGTCCTGGCGATCGTGCTAGCGGGTGGAGAGGGCAAGCGGCTGATGCCGCTGACCGCGGACCGGGCCAAGCCCGCCGTGCCCTTCGGCGGTATCTACCGGCTCATCGACTTCGTTCTGTCGAATCTGGCGAACGCGCACTACTGGCAGATCGTGGTGCTGACGCAGTACAAGAACCACAGCCTGGACCGGCACATCTCCCGGACATGGCGGCTGTCGTCGATGCTCGGCAACTACGTGACCCCGGTGCCCGCGCAACAGCGGCTCGGGCCGCGCTGGTTCTCCGGGTCGGCCGACGCGCTGTTCCAGAACCTCAACCTGATCTACGACGAGATGCCCGATCACGTGATCGTCTTCGGCGCGGACCACATCTACCGCATGGATCCCCGCCAGATGGTCGACCAGCACATCGACTCGGGCTCGGACGTGACCGTCGCCGCGATCCGCCAGCCCCTCGAACTGGCCGACCAGTTCGGGGTCATCGAGGCGGACCCCTCGGGCCGCAGGATCGTCGCGTTCCGCGAGAAGCCGAAGGACGCGGTGGGCCTGCCCGACGCGCCCGACCAGATCTTCGCCTCGATGGGCAACTACGTCTTCAAGACCCAGGCCCTCATCGAGGCCCTGCGCGAGGACGCCCTCGACCCCAGCAGCAAGCACGACCTCGGCGGCAACATCATCCCGATGTTCGTCAAGAGCGGCGGCGCCGAGGTGTACGACTTCGCGAACAACGTGGTGCCCGGCTCCACCGAGCGCGACCGCGGCTACTGGCGCGACGTGGGGACGCTCGACGCCTACTACGAGGCCAACATGGACCTCATCTCGGTGCAGCCGGTCTTCAATCTCTACAACGACCGGTGGCCGATCTACACCGGCAACGATCCGCTGCCGCCGGCCAAGTTCGTGCACAACGAGGGCGACCGGGTGGGGCATGCGCTGGAGTCGCTCGTGTCGCCCGGGGTCATCGTGTCGGGCGGCACCGCGCTGCGCTCGATCCTGTCCCCCGGTGTGGTGCTGCACTCCCACTCGCACGTCGAGGACTCGGTGCTGATGGGCTCGGTCAAGATCGGCAGAGGCGCGATCGTCCGTAAGGCCATCATCGACAAGAACGTGATCATCCCCGACGGCGCCCGGATCGGCTTCGACCTGGAGTACGACCGCCAGCGTTTCGCGGTGACCCGCAGCGGCGTGGTCGTGATCGGCAAGAACGAGATCGTCGACCGCTGAGCCCGCTTGTGCGCGGCTCAGCGGCCGTTGATCCGCCACATGGGCTCGACCACCGTCCACTGGGCCTCCCACACCCGGCGGGCCCTGCGCTGGTTGACCAGGCGGGTGCAGGTCACCAGCAGCGCGAGGATCGCGGCGGCGGCCAGCGGGACGCCCGTGCCGACGGTCAGCGCGGCGACCACCGTGGTCTCCCTGTCCTGCGGCCGGGGCGTGATCACGCCTTGGTCGTCGGTCCAGATGCGCACGGTCTCCCCCGCGTGCCTGCTGGGCGAGACCTCGATGACACCGGCCCTCGCCGTGCCGTCGGGGGCCACCCAGGTGGCCTGGGCATGCCCGACCGCCGCTCCGGCCACCGACAGCCGGGGCGTCGTCACGTCGCCCGACAGCGTGGCGACGACCTGATGCCGGCTGTGCACCTGCTGGGCCTCGGTCTTCAGGCCGTTGCCGTACTCGCGCACGCCGAGCATCACGCCGAACACGACCGCGGCCACGACTCCCAGCACTGCGGCAAGCCGTACCACCGCTTCGACCCGGTCGCACCGGCGCCGAAGCGGATTCCTATCGAGTCCCAGCCAGCGGGCGAACCTGGCGAATAGATTCTGCGACATCTCACACCTCACAGGGTCATTACCACTGCGAGTCCCGTTTATGCCTATTTTGCATCCCAAGAGAATCCAGGGGAACGCCCCTCCCGATATGCCCGGACACCTTCGGCCATTTCGCCGCTCTCCCTGGCCTCCCGCTGCCAGGCGCGCACCTCGGCCTCCCCGGCGCGGCCGTCGATGATCTGCTTGGCCGCCGCCAGCGTCAGCCGGGACCTGCCGGCCATCGTGGCCGCCAGGCCGTACACGCGCTCGCGCAGGTCCTCCGGCGGGAACACCTCGTCGATGAGACCGGTGCGCAACGCGTGATCTGCGGTGATGAGCTCGGCCGAGAAGAGCAGGAGCTTCGCGGTGGCGGGCCCGGCGATCTCGGCGAGCCGCCGCGTGGAGCTGAGCGGGTAGACGATCCCGAGCTTGGCGGGGGTGACGCCGAAGCGGGCCCCGGCCGCCGCGACGCGCAGATCGCAGGCGAGCGCGAGCTGGCATCCGCCGCCGACGCAGTATCCCTCGATCATCGCGATCACGGGTTTGGGAAAGGTCACGAGCGCGCGCTCCGCGACAACGGTAAGACCGGTGTCATCCTCGTTATCGCCAAGCTCATGAATTTCCGAAATATCAGCACCGGAACAGAAAGTTCCCCCGGCTCCGGTAAGGACGAGGACACGTACCTTCGGGTCCGCGGCGAGATCCGCGAGGATGCCCGGCAGCGCCCGCCACATGGCGGCCGTCACGGCGTTGCGCTTGGCCGGGCGGTTGAGGGTGAGGGTGGCGACGTGCTCATCGAGGGCCAGTTCGAACCCGTCGGTAACTTCCATCCCTCGATTGTCCAGGTCGCCCGCCCGGCTGCTCCAGCAGGGCTCCGGCCCGTGATGGCATAATCGCCGCGCAACGGGATGATCCCGTACGCATGACCCCCCAAGGAGTCTCTGGGTGTTCGGGATCCTCCGGCCGTGTGCCCGCCACTCCTGCCCGTCCGTCCACGAGGCCTGGCGCGCGCACCTGTGCGGGCTCTGCCTCACGCTGCGGGACCGGCACGGGCATCTGGCCCGCATGGCGACCAACTACGACGGCCTCATCCTGTCCGTCCTGACCGAGGCCCAATCACCGGCCCAATCACCGGCCCAATCACGGGCCGGGGCAGGGCCGAACCGGCGGACCGCCGGGCCCTGCGCGCTGCGCGGCTTCCGGTCGGCGGAGGTGGTGCCGTCGGACGACCGGGGCGCCCGCCTGTCCGCCGTGGTCTCGCTGGCCCTCGCCGCGGGCAAGATCCGCGACCACGCGTCCGACGGCGACGGGATCGCGGCCCGGCGCGTCGCCGGCGTCCCGATGCGCGTCACGGCAGCCGCCTGGGCCTCGGCCGCCCGGCGCGGCGCGGAGTCGATCGGCTTCGACACCGCCGTCCTGACCGAGGTCTCCGCCCGCCAGGCGCTGCTGGAGGCGTCCCCCGGGTGCGGGCTGCTCGACGTCACCGAGCCCACCGAGACCGCCGTCGCCGCGGCCTTCGCGCACACCGCCACGCTCGCGGGCCGGCCGGGCAACGCCGAGAACCTGCGCGAGGCCGGCCGCTTCTTCGGCCGGATCGCGCACCTGATCGACGCGGTCGAGGACCTCGCCGAGGACCGGGCCCGCGGGGCGTACAACCCGCTGGACGCGACCGGCACCTCGCCCGCCGAGGCCCGGCGCGTGTGCGAGGAGGCGCTGCACGGGCTGCGCCTGGCCGTACGCGACCTCGACCTGGAGGAGCGGCACCTGGTCGAGGCGCTGCTGTGCGGCGAGACCCGCCGCGCCGTCGACCGGGCGTTCGGGCCGCGTGCCCACGGCGCCGCCTGCGCGGCGCACCGCACGTCGGCCGGGGACACCTCCCCGGCGCCGTCCGACGCACCGCCCGGCGGGCCGCCGGCGGAGGAGCCGCCGGGCAGCCGCCGGGGGATAGCGCTGACGGCGGTGGCCGGGGTGACGACCTTCCTGACCTGCGGTCTCTACCGTCCGCCGTGGAGCGAGTATCGGCAGGAGCGGTGCATGGACCGCTGCTTCTGTGACGGCTGCGACTGCCCCGACTGCTCGGGCTGCTGCGACTGCTGCTCGGCGTGCTCCGACTGCTCCGACTGCTGCTCGGGAGACGGCTGCTGCTGCGGGGACGGCTGCTGCTGCGACTGCGGTTCCTGACGCCCGGCCGCGTTCACGTAAGCGTGGTCCGGCCGTCCGTGCCCAGGAGCCGGTCGTAGGGGACCGCATGGCTCGTGCGGCCGCGGAAGCCGGTGGTGGTCGTCGCGGTGAACAGGGAGTTGAGCAGCGCCTCCTCGACCGAGTCCATGACCGCGGCGAAAACCGGGTTCAGCGCCTCGTCGGGCATGGGCGGGACCCGCGGTGGCGCCGTGGTGAAGGCGACGGCGTAGTCGCCGCTGCCGTGGGAGTACGACGCGCCCACCCGGCCCATCGCGAAGACCGCCCGGCGGGCGAGGCGGCCGAGTTGACGTGCGTCGAGCGGCGCGTCGGTGGCCACCACGATCATGCAGGAGCCACCGGCCTGCTCGTGATGAGCGGCGCCCGGGATGAGTTCGCCGACCGGCATCGGGACACCGCGGACGGTCAGCACGCCGCCGAAGTTGGCCTGGACGAGCACGCCGACCGTGACCGGAGCCCCGTCCACCACCTGCCGCCGGGAGGAGGTGCCGATACCGGCCTTGTATCCCAGGGCCGTCGTCCCGGTCCCCGCCCCCACACATCCCTCCCCGGGCAGCCCGCCGGAGGCTCCCTCCAGCGCGTCGAGGACGTGCCGTTCGGTGATGGGGCGGCGCCGGATGTCGGACAGGAAGCCGTCGTTGGTCTCGCCCACCAGGGGGTTGAAGGAAATGCCGTCCGGGCGGCGGTCCATCAGGTGGGTGAGCAGCGCGTCGGCGGCTCGGAACACCGACAACGTGGCGGTCAGGACGACGGGTGACTCCAGCACGCCGAGTTCGTCGACCTGGGTCGAGCCGACCAGCTTGCCGTACCCGTTTCCGGCGTAGACGGCCGCCGGCAGCCCCCGCCGCCCGGCGATCAGGTGACGGGGGACGACGGCGGTGACCCCGGTGTGGAGATCGGCGCCGTCGTCGATCGTGGTGTGACCGACCAGGACCCCCTCGACATCGGTGATCGCGTTCAACGGCCCGGTCGGCAGCGCGCCGACGACGACGCCCAGCGAGCGCGCCCGCACGCGCCCGCTCAGATGGTTGTCCATGACGTTCCTCTTGTCGCTCTCACGCTTCGCGGGGGCACCCGCGGGCCGGTCCGCCGGAGCGCCGGCCCCTGCGAAGATCGACGATATCGTCGGCCCATGGGAAGATCGCGGCCCCCCTTCCGCCTGCTCACCCCCGCCGAGCGACGGCTGTGGGACGCCTATCCCACCGGCGCCTGGGTCGACCTTCGCCATGGCCGCGAGACGGACTCCTCCTCCGGCGGCGCGTGGGGCTCAAAAGGCTTGTGGGGCCGCTCCCGGGTGGTCCGCGCCGAGGTGATCGCCGCCCTGGTGCTCGACCGGAGCACCGGCGGTTCGGGCCGGGTGCCGGGCGTCCGGCTCGCCGGAGCCCGGATCGCCGGCGACCTCAATCTGTCCGACGCCACGATCGAGGCGAAGGTCCACCTGCTCGACTGCCGCATCGCCGGAACGGTCTCGCTCAACGACGCCAGGACCAGGGGCGTACGGCTGCGGCGCTGCGACATCTTCCGCTTCCGGGCCAGCCGGGCCACGGTCGACGGGCTCCTCGACCTCGACGGATCGGCCATCCACGCGGGGGTGCGCCTGGACAACGCCCACGTGACCGGCCAGCTCCGGCTCTCCGGCACGCGGGTGGGCACCCCCGGCGGGGTGCCGAACCGGGGCATGCCGCCCGGGGCGTCGTCCCTGGAGCCGCCCCGGTGGAACGGACCGGAGGGCTCGGAGGAGCCGCGGACCTGGGAGTCGGTCGCGCTGTGGGCCGGCGGGCTCGTCGTGGACGGCAGCGCCTTCTTACGCGACATGCGGGCCACGGGCGGCCTGCGGCTGATCGGCGCCCGCTTCTCCAGCGGGCTCTACCTCCAGGGCGCCGTCGTCACCGCGGACGGCACCCCCGCCGTGCACGCCGACCACCTGCAGGCCGCCACGGCCGAACTCGGTGCGGGTTTCACCGCCCACGGGACCGTGCGGCTGCGCGGTGCGCGGATCGGCGGGGTCCTGTCGTTCCACGGCGCGGTGCTGCGGGCGCGGGGCCGGGTGCTGCACCTGAGCCACATGCAGGCGGACGAGCTCATCCTGCTGCCCGAGTCGATCGAGGGCGAGGTCAACCTCGGCTACTCCCGCTTCGGCGTGCTGTTCGACCGTCCGGAGAGCTACCCGGGCGAGGTGCGGCTCAACGGGCTGACGTACGAGTCGCTCCGCGGGCCCGCGACCCTGGCGGACCGGCTCTCCTGGCTGCGGCGCGACCCCGGAGGCTACCGGCCCCAGCCGTACGAGCAGCTGGCCGCCTACTGCCGGCGCATCGGGCACGAGCCGGACGCGCGCCGGGTGCTGCTGGCCCGGCAGCGGGCGCGGCGGCGGACGCTGCGGCTGCCCGGGCGGCTGTGGGGCCGGCTGCTCGACGGGCTCGTCGGCTACGGCTACCGGCCCTGGCTCGCCGGCCTGTGGGCCGCGCTGCTCCTCGCGACGGGCACGGCGATCTTCACGCAGTGGCCGCCACATCAGATCGGGCTGGACGAGTCGCGCCACTTCAACGCCTTCGTCTACACGCTCGACCTGCTCGTGCCGGTGAGCGTGTTCGAGCAGCGGGGCGCCTGGGAGCCGGCCGGATGGACCCAGTGGCTGGCGAACGGCCTGGTCGCCGCGGGCTGGATCCTCGCCACCGCGCTCATCGCCGGCGCGAGCAGGCTCCTGCGGCCGTCCAACGCCCCCTGACACCCGTCGCTCACGGCCCGGTCCGAGAGGGTGGATGAGAAGCTCAGCGCGCGGGGGTGTCGACGCGCAGGCGCGGGAGGCTCTCGGGGTACTTCTCGCGGATGAACCCGACCAGGTGCTCGCGGATGTCGCAGCGCAGGTCGAAGGCGCTCGCGGAGTCGGCCGCGCTCATCAGGGCGCGCAGCTCGACCAGCCCCTCCGGGGTGATGTCGGTGACCTGCAGCGTCCAGTCCTTCTGGTCCCACAGCGGGTTCTCGCGCAGCGCCCCGTAGAGCTCGGTGCGCACCTCCTCGACCGGGATCGACCAGTCCACCCGGAGGTACATGCTGCCGAGGATGCGGCTCTCGTGGCGCGTCCAGTTCTCGAACGGGTTGGTGGTGAAGTAGGACACCGGCAGGATGAGCCGCCGCTCGTCCCACAGCCGCAGCGCCACGTAGGTGAGGGTCAGCTCCTCGATGCGGCCCCACTCGTCCTCCACCACGACCACGTCGTCGAGCCGCAGCGCGTCGCTGAAGGCGAGCTGCAGCCCTGCCAGCATGTTGCCGAGCGTGGACTGGGCCGCGATGCCGCCCACCACGCCGGCGATCCCGGCGGAGGCGAGCAGTCCCGCTCCCAGCGCCCGCACCTGCGGGAAGGTGAACAGCATCGCCCCCAGCGCGAGCACCACGACGACCGCCGCCGACACCCGGCGCACCAGCGCGATCTGGGTGCGGATGCGCCGGGCTCGGCGGTTGCGCTCGCCCTCGACCCGGGTGAGCCGGTCGAGGACGACGTCGGTCACCGCGTACGCCGCCTGGATCATCAGCCAGGTCACGCAGGCGATCAGCAGCAACGCGAGCACGCGCTGGAAGCCGTGGGAGCCCGATCCGGGCATGTCGGGGTCGTAGGCCGCCTTGACGGTGCCCACCACGGCCGAGGCGAAGCCCGGCCAGGTGCATCGGCGCACGAACGGCCCGGCGAGCGCCCACCGCTCCCCTATCAGGCGCGATTTCAGCACCCGCCGGACCAGTTCCACCGCGACGATCGCGGCGGCCACGGCGATCGCCAAAGTCGCCCAGTTCCACGCTGCCGCTGTGACGGCGCCCCCTGTCGTCGTCATGGCGTTCCCTTTGCCCTTTACAGGAGCGCCGAAAACCGGATGAATCAGAAGGCTTCCTCGAAGCCGACGCCTGTGCCTGCAGACACAGTGCTTTGTGTTTCTCAGCGGAGCCCGAGATCGTTGAGCAGCAGGGCCGTACGGCGCGCCTCGCCGACGAGCCATTGGCGGAAGTCGTCACCGTCGAGCCACATCGGCGTCCAGTCGTTGCGGTCGCACAGGCTCTGCCACCCCGGAGTGCCGGCGACGGCCCGGCAGAGGTCGAGCAGGGCGTCCCGCTCGGGTGTGCCGCGCGGGGCGATCAGCCCCGTCCAGTCGGCGTACACGACCCGTACGCCCGACTCCGACAGCGTCGGCGCGTCCACCCCGGGCAGCCGCTCGGCGGAGGAGACGGCGAGCGGCCGCAGCCGTCCGGCACGCACATGGGGGGCGATCTCGCGCCTGCTGCCGAATCCGAGTGCGAGCCGCCCGTCGAGGACCGCGGCGACGGCCTGCACCCTGCTGTCGAACGCCACGTAGTCGAGCAGGCGGGGGTCGGCTCCCAGGCCCCGCGCGGTCATGCCGAGCAGCAGGTGCTCCGGACCGCGGTCGGCCCCGCCCGCCACCCTGGGCCCCCTGGGGTCGCGCAGCAGCGCGGCGGCGAACTGGTCGAACGTGCGGTAACCCGAGTCGGGCGAGGTCACCAGCACCTCCCACTCCCCCGCCAGCCGCGCGAGCGGAACGGCCCTGGTGACCAGGAGCGGGTCGCGGGCCAGCGCGCAGGCGGCGAGCAGCGCGGGATCGGCGATCACCAGGTCGGTCCGCGGCCCGCCCGGCCGGTCCAGAGCCGTCCCGCCGTCGCCGGCCTCCCGCCTGATCCGTACGGCCCGGGCCCAGCCACGCCCCTCGACGAGCGCCTTGAACCCGGCGGCGACGCCGTCCCCGCATCCGCCGGGCGGGCCCGGGACGGCCAGGGAGAGCTCTCTACGGTGCGGCGGCGTTTGGACGCCGCACGCGCCCGCGAGGGCCAGGACCCCCAGCGCGAGGACCGTACGGCGTCGCATGTCGGCACCCTCCTACCCGAAGAGTCCCTTACACGCACAGACTATGAGTAACTACACCATGTCACCACATAACGGACGTTACGGCTGCGGTGATCGATGGGGCCCACCCCCGCATGCCGGTACGGCCCGCGCCGGGTGGGCGCGGGCCGTACGGGAGAAACCGGTCCTACTCGACCGTCACGCTCTTGGCGAGGTTGCGCGGGCGGTCGACGTCGCGCTCCAGGGCGACGGCGGCGTGGTAGGCGAACAGCTGCAGCGGGATCGAGAGCAGGATGGGGTCGAGCTCGACCTCGTTCTTGGGCACCACGATGCAGTCGTCGGCCGCCTCGGAGGTGCGGTGGCCGACCATGAGGATGCGCCCGTGCCGGGCGCGGATCTCGCCCAGCGTGGTGAGGTTCTTGTCCAGCAGCTCGTCGTCGGGGACGATCGCGACCGTCGGCAGCTCGGGGCTGATCAGCGCGAGCGGGCCGTGCTTGAGCTCGCTCGCCGGGTACGCCTCGGCGTGGACGTAGGAGATCTCCTTGAGCTTCTGGGCGCCCTCGCGGGCCACCGGGTAGCCGCGCACCCGGCCGACGAACATCATGCCCGGCGAGTCGGCGTACTTCTTCGCCAGCTCCCTGATCCGGTCCTCCAGCGTGAGGATCTCCTTGATCTGCTCGGGCAGCCGGCGCAGGCCCTCGCAGATCCTGCGGCCGTCGGCCGGCGACAGGTCGCGTACGCGGCCGAGGTGCAGGGCGAGCAGCGCGAACGCCACGGCCGTGGAGGTGAACGCCTTGGTGGAGGCCACCGAGACCTCGGGACCGGCGTGCAGGTAGATGCCGCCGTCGGTCTCCCGCGCGATGGCGCTGCCGACGGTGTTGACGATGCCGAGCACCCGGCCGCCCTTGCGCTTGAGCTCCTGCACGGCGGCGAGCGTGTCGTACGTCTCGCCCGACTGGCTGATCGCCACGTACAGCGTGTCGGGCTCGACGACGGGGCTGCGGTAGCGGAACTCCGACGCGGGCTCGGCGTCGGCGGGGATGCGGGCCAGCTCCTCGATGAGCTGCGCGCCCATCTGGCCCGAGTAGTACGCGGACCCACAGCCGATGATCTTCACGCGGCGGAAGGAGCGGGTCTCGCGGGCGTCCATGTTGAGGCCGCCGAGGTGGGCGATGTGGAACCGGTCGTCGATGCGGCCGCGCAGCGTGCGGGCGACGGTGTCGGGCTGCTCGGAGATCTCCTTGAGCAGGTAGTGCTCGTAGCCGCCGTTGTCGTAGTGCCCGGCGTCCCAGTCGACCGTGAACGGCTCCTTGGCCGTCTCCCTGGCGTCGCTGGTGAACGTGTTGAACCCGTCGGCCTTGATGACCGCGAGCTCGCCGTCCTCCAGGTGGACGACCTGGCGCGTGTAGCGGATGAGCGCGGCGACGTCGGAGGCGGCGAACATCTCCTTCTCGCCGAGGCCGAGCACGATCGGGCTGCCGTTGCGGGCCACCACGATCTCGCCGGGGCGCTGCGCGTCGATGACGGCGATGCCGTACGTGCCGACCACGCTCTTCAGCGCCCGCAGGACGGCCTCCCGCAGCGAGTCGGTCTCCTTGACCATGCGCCCGATGAGGTGCGAGAGCACCTCGCTGTCGGTCTCGCTCTCGAACTTCACGCCCTCGCCCTCCAGGCGGCGGCGCAGCTCGTCGGCGTTCTCGATGATGCCGTTGTGCACGACGGCGATCCGCTGCTCCTGGTCGAGGTGCGGGTGCGCGTTCACGTCACTGGGCGCGCCGTGGGTGGCCCACCGGGTGTGGCCGATGCCGCTCGTGCCCTTGAACTTCGCGGGTACCTCCGCCGCCAGGTCGGCGACCCGGCCCTTGACCTTGCGCGTCTTGAGGCTCTTGGCGTTCACGACGGCGAGGCCGGCCGAGTCGTAGCCCCGGTACTCCAGTCGCTGGAGACCTTCGAGCAGGATGGGTGCCGCATCCTTAGGCCCGACATAAGCGACGATTCCGCACATAACCGCTCCTATCCGTAAACGATCCGCCGGAGCTGGCGCAGGGTCAGCTCCGGTGCCGCGACACGTCTTCCCGCGAGCTCGGCGGAGATTCTGGGAAAGATCTGGTCGTTCGTCAGCCCCCTCGACTTGAGTTCGCCGTGGCGGCGCCGCACGTACTCTTCCGCGGGCTCGCCGAAGTACGTCAGAACGTCGGCCACCACGCGGGCCGCCTCACCCGGCCCCAGTGAGGTGGTCCGGGTGAGATGGCCGATCAGATCCTCGAAGGGATGCCGTGCCGTGGACACAGAGCAGGACCCTAACGCAGTGCGGATGCCGACTAACAAGTTTCCTGCCCGTTTTCGGGCAGGATCAGTCCGCAGATCGCCCCGCACGGCATCCGTACGGTCTGTCGCGCACGCAGGAGGTGGCCGCCCGGAGCGAGCACGCGGCGGAACACGCGGTGGAACCCGGCGAACGCGGCGAGCACCGCGCGGTCCAGCGGCAGGCGGTCGAGCGCGTTTCTGCCGAGCGCGGCGTAGCGGACGGCGACGGCGTCGTACGCCTCCGGCGTCGCGGTGAGACAGGGGGCGGATTCGGTCATGGCGGGCGACTCCAGTGCTTCGACCCACCCCTCGCGGACCGCCGCCCCCGCGGGTCGGCGCGGCGTCAGGTCGCCGGGGCGGCGGCGCGCAGCACCTTCATGAACTCGCGCATCCAGGCCGGATGGTCCGGCCAGGCCCGCCCGGTCACGAGGTTCTGATCGACGTGCGCCTCACTGTCGACCCACGTGCCGCCGCCGTTCTCGACGTCAGGGGCGCAGGCGGGATACGCGCTGCTCTCCCGGCCCTTCAGCACCCCGGCCGCCGCGAGCACCAGCGGCCCGTGGCAAAGCGCGGCGATCGGCTTTCCGGCGTCCGCGAAGTGGCGGACGATCTCCTGGACGTCCCGGTCGCCGCGGATGTACTCGGGGGCGCGTCCGCCGGGGATCACCAGCGCGACGTACTCGTCCGGATTCACGTCGGAGAAGGCGACGTCGGCCGCCCAGGTGTGGCCCGGCTTCTCGGTGTAGGTGTCGAAGCCCTCGACGAAGTCGTGCACCACGAACTGCAGCTTCTTGGCGGACGGCGCCGCGATGCGCGCCTCGTAGCCCTCCTCCAGAAGCCGCTGGTACGGGTACATCACTTCCAGGTCCTCGGCCGCGTCACCGGTGATGATGAGCACCTTCGCCATGGCGTAACCCCCTCGTGCGTACGGTTGCCGCCTCATCCTGCGCACGGCCTCTCCCGCAGGTCAACGTCTCACCCCGCTTCGGTCAGGTCCCGCGTGCGCTGGGGATCGGCGGCAGTTGGCACCGGCACCCTCCGGGATCCGCTAGAGTTGTTCACGCGTCGCCGGGAAAAACCCGAGCGATGGCTGCGGAAGTGGCTCAGTGGTAGAGCATCACCTTGCCAAGGTGAGGGTCGCGGGTTCGAATCCCGTCTTCCGCTCGGAGCCCGGACGACATCCGGGCATGGACGATTAGCTCAGCGGGAGAGCGCTTCCCTGACACGGAAGAGGTCACTGGTTCAATCCCAGTATCGTCCACCAGTCACAGAGAAACCCCGGCCACGGCCGGGGTTTCGTCGTTTTCCCCATCCGATCGCAGGGCCCGCGCGTCCGCCCCCTGGATCGTCTTGGAGCCGGTCGCCTCGCGATCGCTCGACCACATCACCGCCCAGGACGGCCCGCTCCCCGCCTCACGGGCCGCGGCCACCACCCGGGAAACGCTCTCGGCCCTCATTCCGCCCACGCGGCCGGCATCGCCGGACAGGGCCCAGTTCCTTTATCCGGAGGCCGAAATGAAGGAGGCCTCGGGCAGCCGTTCCTGGGCTGCAACGCCTTCGTCAACAAGGGACATGTGGCCCGCGCGTACCGCGAACCGGAGCGCGCCGTCGAAGCCGATGCGACGTTCTGCCACTTCACCTGGAAGGCGCGCAAGGAGTATTGGTCGACCTTCGCCCCCACCATGAGCGCCGTTCTCGAATCCCTCAGCCCGCCCGCCTGACGTCCACGGCCGGCACCCGCGCGAGCGCCTCGGCGAGACGGATGGTCTCGGACCTGTGCCGGCCTCCGTCCTCACGGCGTCGCGTCGATCCGCGACGGCGCCGGCCGCCGAATGCGGCCGGCGCCGTCGAGAAACCGCGGCACGGCGCTCGCCTTTTCCGGCGAAGCATTCCCGCCACCACCGGTACGCCCCCGCCATGAGCACCGGTATCGCGATGGGCACGGCCGATCCCTGCCGATTCCCAGCGCCGAGATAATCTTCTATCAATTATCTCCACATGGCCACAATCCATTTCACCGGAAATCATACGACGCTTGTCTAGATTTCCTCTTAATGGCGGACTTTGTCGCCATTTTCCCGAACTACCAGGACGGGACGACGAGAACCTGCGGCGCGGCCTGGCGCATCCGGGTGCGCAGCCAGAGCAACTGGACGGCCGTCTCTGGGGCGCAGTGGCGGGTGAGGCCGAGCAGGTCGTCGTCCCTGAGCCCACGGGCGGCCTGGGCGACCACGCTCCACGACAGGTCGCACTCGGTGGCGAGGAGGTACAGCCCGTGCAGCTCCCGCAGCAGCGCAAGGCCGCCGCCGTCCCCTCCGCCACGCCCCGGCGTCACGCGAGGACGCCGCGCCGCCCCGGGGTCCGCGCCCTCGGCGGCCGCCCGCTCCCGTTCCACGGCCCCGCGAACCACCCGCTGGAGGTCCGCCGTCTCCAGGCCCGCCGCGTCGAAACCCCCGCCGTCGATACTCGCGGCGTCGAACCCCCCGGTCTCCAGGCGCGGCACCTCCAGCCCCTGCGGCCCCGCCCCGGGCGCTCTCGACTGCGCGGGACGGGGATCGCGAGGGCCTCCGGAGCGGTACCGCCACAGGAAGGACTCCAGTCGGTCGGCGTGGTCGCGGCACTGCGCGGCCAGGCGCTCGCAGACGCCGCACAGGTCGGCCTCGCGGGGATGGCCGTGCCGCAGCGCGCGGAACCCGGACGACAGCTCGTGCTGCGTGCGGGACAGCGTCTCCAGATAGCGCGCCAGATGCTCGCTCACCGATCGTCCCACCCGCGGGCGGCGTCCCCCCAAGCGGTGCGTGTGCGTGCAGAGACCATGTTTCGTCGCTTCCTTCCGGTAGGCCGACCCACCTCGTCTCCGGCGATCGCGGACGTCAGACCTCCTCGTACCGTTCCGGCGCCTCCCCTCCTCCGGCCGCGGCCGTCACCTCGGGCCGCGCGGTCACACCACGGTCGAGGCGCGTGGCGGCGGCCGAGTAGAGGCCCTCTCCCACGGCGGCGTCCTCGCACCGCCCGGCCTTCACCAGCCGGACCGCCGCCACCGTCCGCAGCGGCCGGCGGGACACCGGGTCCCACGCGGTGAGCGTCAGCTCCGCCGCCGCCCGCGTCACGGCCTCGCCCTGCCCGTCGAGCAGCAGGACCACGGCTCCCGGGCGTACGCCCGACAGGCGCGCGACGGCCTCCAGCACGCCGAGGGGCGACTCGACCCGGACGAGGTCGCCGTCCTCGAGGCCGAGCGCCGCGGCGTCGCCGGGATGGATCTCCAGGCGCGGCTCGGCCGGGAACGGCTCGGGCGCGGCGCCGCCGAGACGGGCCGGCCGGGCCGGAAAGCGGCACGGCGCCGGGCGGGTGGTGAGGACCAGGGGGTGCTCGTCGTCGGCGACCTCGGGAGACGGCTCGAAGTCGGCGGCGTGGAGGAAGGCCCGTCCCCCGGGGTTTTCCGCGTGGTAGCGCTCCTCGCCGTACTCGGCTCCCGTGGCGAGGTCGGCCCCGAACGTCTGGCAGTGCCCCGGCCGGGTGGCGAAGCGCCCCCCCGCGTACAGCCTCTCGACCCCGTGGGAGCTGGACGGCATGCAGGGCCACTGGACGCCGCCGGTCCGCAGGCGCTCGTAGGTGATCCCGGTGTGGTCGCACGGACGGCCTCTGGAACACGCCTTCCAGGCCTCGAACGCCGACTCCGCGTCGGTCCAGTGCACGAGCGGCCGGCCGGCCCGGTCGCGCAGGTCCATCCGCCGCGCGTAGTCGAGCAGGATGTCGAGGTCCGCCCTGGCCTCCCCCGGCGGCTCGACCGCCTTCTCGCACAAGTGCACCGTGCGGTCGGCGCCGGTGACGGTGCCGGCCTTCTCGCCCCAGGTCGCCGCCGGGAGCACCACGTCGGCCAGCCGCGCGGTCTCGGTCAGGTAGGGATCCTGGACGACGACGAACAGGTCCTCCCTGGCGAGGATCCGGTCGAGGCCGGGCACCGTGGCCGCCGGGTCGGACGCCGTGATCCACAGCAGCCCGACCGAGCCCTCCTCGGCGTACCTGAGGATCTGGGTCGCGTGTGTGGCGGGCCCCCAGTGCGGGATGACGGCGGGGTCGACGTTCCACAGGTCCGCCAGCTCGCGCACGTGCCCCGTGTCGGCCCAGTTGCGCAGCCCGGGCAGGTCTCCGGCCGAGCCCGCCTCCAGCGCGTCGCTCCCGGGCCCGCCGAGCTGGAACAGCCCGGCCCCCGGCCGGCCGAGCATGCCGCGCAGCAGGTGGACGTTGTTGACCTGGCAGGCGGCGGCGGTCGCCTGGTTGGAGCCGAGGAAGGCCGGGCCCACGGTCGACATCAGCCGTTCGGCCGCGCCCAGGATCTCGGCGGCCTGCTCGATCTGCCCGACCGGCACCGCGCAGATCTCCGCCGCCCGCTTGGCGGGGTACGCCTCGACGACCCGCCACAGCCGTTCGAACCCCACGGTGTGCGCGGCGACGTAGGCCGCGTCGTACCAGCCGCCCGCGATCAACTCGTGCAGCAGCCCGTTCAGCAGGGCCACGTTGGTGCCGGGACGCACGGCGAGGTGGACGTCGGCCTCCCTGGCCGCCGCCGTCTCCCCCGGGCCCACCGCGATCATGGCGGGCGGCCTGGAACCGAGCCTGCGGTCGAGCATGCGCTCCCACAGCACGGGATGGGTGGCGGCGCAGTCGTGTCCCCACAGCGCGAGCGCGTCGCAGTGGTCCACGTCGGTGTACGAGCCGGGCTGGCCGTCGGTGCCGAAGCTCGCCGCGAGCGCGGCCGCGGCCGCCGCCGCGCCCCAGCGGGTGTCGCCGTCCATGTGTGGCGTGCCGATCCCCGCCTTGCCGATGACGGCGAGGGTGTAGTGCTCCTCGAGGAACAGCCGCGTGCCCGTGTGGAAGGCGAGGCGGCCCCAGCCGCCGGGCCGGGCGAGCAGTTCCCTCGACCTCGCGACGATGCGGTCCATCGCGACGTCCCACGTCGTCTCCACCAGCCGCCCGGCCTCACGTACCAGGGGGCGGGTCAGCCGGCCCGCGCGCGGCTGCCAGGCGTGCCACTCCCGGGGGTCGAGCCTGCCGTGGTTGACGCGGTCGCCCGCCCTGCCGCGCACGCCCGCGACCCGGCCGCCGCGCACCGCCAGGTCGAGGGCGTCGCCGTTGGAACCCGCCGCGGAGACGGCGGGAACCCAGCGTTCGACGTCCGGCTCGGCGACGCCGTCCTCCGGGAACACGTCGACACGCACCGGCCAGGGGCTGCCGAGGCGGATGACCGGGGGAAGCGCGTCGCGCATGTGGCTCGGCAGGGCCGCGGCCAGCCGTTCCACCGCGTCCGGAGGTCCAAACGGCGTGCGCCGCCCCCTGGGATCGGCGATCCGGTCCAGCACCTGGCACCTCCGCGGTGACGACGTGTGAACGAGGCGTCCCGTACCCGGTGCCATGCACCCCTGATCCCAGAATCGCCCGAACTGACCGGTTCCTTTTCGAATACTTTCCATACGGTGTTAATGCCGGGCCGCGCCCCTGTAGGGGTCTCGTGATCTGTAAAGTGCATTTACTGGGTGTTGTCGGCGCGGCCGGCGGGGGCGGCCCGCGCGTTCGCGTGTGGGGTGCGAATGGACGGACGCACGGCCGGTTCGGTCGTCACGGGCACGTCCGTGCCACTCGTCGGACGGCGGGACGCGCTGACCGCGCTGCGGGGCGCGATGGCGGCCAGCCGCCGCGACGGGTTCCAGTTCCTCGCGCTGGCCGGCGAGCCGGGCGCGGGCAAGACGCGGCTGCTCGGCGAGCTCGCGGCGATGGCCGGCGGTGACGGGTTCACCCCGCTGTGGGGACGCGCCGCCGAGTACGAGCAGATGCTCCCCTACAGCGCGCTGGTGGACGCGCTCGACGACCATCTCGACACACGCCGGGAGGATGTCGTCAGGTCCGTGGGGTCCGGGCAGGCCGCCCTGCTGTCCGGCGTCTTCCCCGGGCTCGCCGCCGACGCGGCCCCGGCCGGTGACGAGCCCGCGCTGGCCGACGACCGCAGCGGCCTCGCCCGATACCGGCTCTACCGGGCCGTACGGCACCTGGTGGGCGCGCTGGCCGGGCCCACCGGCCTGCTGCTGGTCCTCGACGACGTCCACTGGGCCGACGACGGCACACTCGAGTTCCTCGACCACGTCGTGCGGCATCCGCCCGCCGGCCCGGTGCTGATGGCCGTGTCCTTCCGCCCGGCCCAGGCCGCTCCGCGCGTGGCGCGGCTGGCCGCGGCGGCCGGTCCGCGCGGGCACGAGGTCGTGGTCGGTCCCCTCAGCGCGGCCGAGGTCCGGCAGTTCCTCGGCCCCGACGTCAGCCGGGGACGCGGCATGGCGCTGTACGAGGCCAGCGGCGGAAACCCGTTCTACCTGGAGGCGCTGGCCCGGATGGGCGGCACCGACGTGGCCGAGCTGCCGCCGACCGTGCTCGCCGCGCTCCAGGTCGAGCTGGGCGACCTGTCCCCCGGCGCGCTGCTGGTGGCCCAGGCCGCCGCGGTCACCGCCGACGAGTTCGAGCCGGCCATCGCCGCCGTGGCCGGCGAGGTTCCGCCGGCCGCCACGCTGGCCGCGCTGGACGAGCTGGTCGAGCGCGACATCGTCCGCAGCGCGGGCGGGCGGTTCCGCTTCCGCCACCCCCTTGTGCGGCGCGCCGTCTACGAGTCTGCGGCGGCGGGCTGGCGCCTGGGCGCGCACGCCAGGATCGCGGCCCACCTGGCCGAGCTGGGCGCCCCGGCGACCGTGCAGGCCCACCACGTCGAGCATTCCGGGTCGTTCGGCGACCAGCGGGCCGTGGAGGTGCTGGTGGCCGCGGCCCGCGCGGTCACCGCGCACGCGCCGGCCACCTCGGCGCACTGGCTGCAGGCGGCGCTGCGGCTCATGCCGGACGACGCCGCGACCCGGGAGGACCGGCTCGCCCTGATGATGGAGCTGAGCTGGGCCCAGGGGATCAGCGGCAGGCTGGCCGAGGGCCGCGACACCGCCCGCGAGCTGCTGCGCACGCTGCCCGAGGACGACCACCCCCGCCGGGGCCGCGCGGCCCGCGTCTGCGCGCTGATGGAGCGCCAGCTCGACCGCCCGCAGGAGGCCAGGGCGCTGTTGCTCGACGAGCTGAGCCGCATGCCCAATCCGCGGGCGGCCGCCGCCGTGCCGATGCGGATGCGCCTGGTCGCCGAGAGCATGATGCGGGTGGACTTCCGGGCCGCCCAGGCCGTGCTCGACCTGATGCCCGACAACGCCGACGACTGGGAGCCCGGGCTGGCGGTCGCGGTGGCGGCCCTGCGCCCGATGCCCGCCCTGGCCGCCCGCCGTACGGACGACGCGCTGCGCTACGCCGAGATCGCCGGCAAGCTGCTCGCCGACGCGCCGGACGATCACCTGTCCGAGTGGCTGGACGCCATCGCCTGGCTGTGCTGGGCCGAGTCCTACCTCGGCCGGTACGGCGAGGCGCTGCGGCACTTCGACCGGGCGGCGGCCGTCGCGCGGTCGACCGGGCAGACCTACATCCTGACCAATCTGCTCGCGGGCCGGGCCAAGACGCTGGTGGCGACGGGCCGCCTGGCGGAGGCCAGGGCCACCACGGAGGAGTCCGTCGAGGGCGCCCGGCTGCTCGACTCCGGCCAGCAGCTCGTCTTCGCGCTCACCCAGGTCTGCCTGGCCGAGTCGTGGAGCGGCGACGACGAGGCGGCCCTGCGCGCCGGCGACGAGGCCGTGCGGTGCGGCGTCGGGGCGGGCGAGACCTGGGAGGCCAATGCCCGCTACGCGCGGGGACAGGCCCTGGTCAACGCGGGCCGGTTCGCCGACGGCATCGAGGCGGTGCTGGACGCGTGCAACCGGTTCGAGTCGCCGCGCCTGGACCCGGGGACGCTGCTCCAGGCGTGCGAGACGCTCGCCTACGCGGAGGCCGCCCAGGCAGCCGACGCGAAGACCGACACGAAGACCGAGGCGGAGGCGGCCGCGCGGGCGGCGCAGTGGGCGGAGCTCGCCCTGCGGCTGGAGGAGCCGCGCCTGCCGGCCTACTGCGGCTTCGCCGCGCTCGCCCGCGCGCACGCGCTGTGCCGCCGGGACCCGCACGCCGCGGCCGAGGCCGCGGAGGAGGCGGCCCGGCTGCTGGCCGCGGGCGAGCGGCGGCTCGACGCGGGCCGTGCGCTGTTCACCGCCGGGCTCGCGCGTCTCGGCACGCCGGGCGGCCGGAGCCGCGCCAGGGAGCACCTGCGCGCCGCGGCCGAGGTCTTCGACGCGTGCGGCGCCCGCGCGCTCAAGGCGCGCACCGAGCGCGAGCTGCGCCGCCTCGGCGTACGGGTGGGCGGCGGCGCGAGCACGGCCACGGGCGGGGAGGCGGCCAGGTTCGGGCTGTCGCCCCGCGAGCTGGAGGTGGCGCTGCTGGTCGCCGAGGGGCTGACCAACCAGCAGGTCGCCGAGCGGCTCTTCCTCAGCGTCCGTACGGTGGAGACGCACCTGTCGCGGATCTTCGCCAAGCTGGAGGTCACCTCCCGGGTCGGCGTGGCGACCGCCCTCAAGCGGTGAGCGCCGACAAGTACGGGTTTTCCACGATGCCGCCGATACGGGTGGTCCTGGGATGGTAGCCCCGGCAGAAAGGCGATCGAATGGAACACCGCATACCCCGGTTCACGCTTGACGGCGTGCGGGACGCCGAGGTCACGGTTCATCCGTTCGCCACCGAGGACGAGCTGGGGTTACAGCTCACCCGGTTCCGCCGCGACGACACGCCGGCGCAGGGGGCGCCGGACGACGTCGTGCTGCTCGTGCACGGACTGACCTCGTCGAGCGACATGTTCATCATGCCGGAGCACACGAACCTGGTCCGGTTCCTGCACGACAGCGGGTTCGGCGACGTGTGGACGCTGGATTTCCGGATGAGCAACAGGTTTCCGTACACCATGGAGACCCGCAGGCACACGCTGGACGACATCGCCCAGTACGACCACCCGGCAGCACTGCGCGAGATCCGCCGCCACGTGGGGGCGCGGCGGATCCACGTGGTGGCCCACTGCCTGGGGTCGGTGACCTTCCACATGAGCCTGTTCTCCGGGGCCGTGAGCGGGATCGCCAGCCTGGTCGCCAACAGCGTCGCGCTGACGCCCCGGGTGCACCCCTGGGCCCGCCTCAAGCTCGCCCTCGGTCCCGCATTGCTGGAGTACGGCACGGGCCTGTCCTACCTGGACCCGCGGTTCAGGGACGCGCCCCCGCTGACGCGGCGGTGGCTGCTGGCCCGCGCCCTCTCCTTCCTCCATCCGGAGTGCCGGGAGGCGGCCTGCCACATGCAGAGCTTCATGTGGGGCAGCGGCAGGCCCGCGATGTACCGCCACCGGAACCTGGCGCCGGGCACGCACCTCCACGAGCGGCTCGCCGACCTCAACGGCGCCTGCGACCTGCACTACTACCGGCACGTGCGGAAGATGGTGGCCGCCGGGCGTGCGGTGAAGTACGACACCGGCGACCCGCGGCACGCCGCGCTGCCGGACGACTACCTGGCCGACGCGGCCGACGTCGAAACGCCGATCCTGTTCATGACGGGCGACCACAACGACGTCTTCACCGACTCCAACATCGTCTGCCACCGTGTCCTGTCGAAGGCGGCGCCGGGGCGGCACGAGCTGCGGATCCTGCCCGGATATGGGCACATCGACCCCCTGATCGGGGCAAACGCGCATCGGGACGTCTTCCCGCACATCCTCGACTTCCTGAAGCGGCACAGCGATCGCTGAAGCGAACTGAGAGATCATTCATGGAACACGTCGACGCGGTCGTGGTCGGTTCGGGTTTCGGCGGCGCGGTCGCCGCCTACCGCCTCGCCGAAGCGGGGCTGTCGGTGGTGGTGCTGGAGCGGGGCAGGGCGTACGCGCCGGGGGAATTCCCGCGCGGCCCGGCCCAGCTCGGCCGCGCCTTCTGGGACCCGGCCGAGGGCCTGTACGGGATGTTCGACATCTGGAGCTTCTCCGACTGCGACTCTGTGGTCGCCAGCGGCCTCGGCGGCGGCTCGCTCATCTACGCCAACGTCATGCTGCGCAAGGACGAGGACTGGTTCGTCCACGAGCAGAAGCTGCCCGGCGGCGGCTACGAGTCGTGGCCGGTGACCAGGGCCGACCTCGAGCCGCACTACGACGCGGTCGAGCGCATGATCGGCATCTCGCCCTACCCGCTGAGCCATCCCGGCTTCGACGACACGCTGAAGACGCTCGCGATGCGGGACGCGGCGGCCGAGCTGGGACTCGACTGGCGGCTTCCGCCGCTGGCCGTCAGCTTCGCGCCGTCGCCCGGGGCGGAGCCCTGCCAGGGCACGCCGGTCGCCGGCCCTGCGTACGGCAACCTGCACGGCGTGCCGCGCCGTACGTGCCGGTTGTGCGGCGAGTGCGACCTCGGCTGCAACGACGGCGCGAAGAACAGCCTCGACCACACCTACCTGTCGGCCGCCCGGCACCACGGCGCCGACCTGCGCACGCTGCACGAGGTGCGGCGCATCAGGCCGCGCGTGGGCGGCGGCTACGACGTGCAGTACGTCGAGCACATGCCGCGCAGCGACGAGGCGGGCGAGGACGGCGACGGGATGCCCCGATCGACCGGGCCACACACGATCAGCTGCGACCGGCTCGTCCTGGCCGCAGGCACCTACGGCACGTCATTCCTGCTGCTGAAGAACCGGGCGGCCTTCCCCGGCCTGAGCGGGACGCTCGGCACCCGCTTCTGCGGCAACGGGGACATGCTGGCGTTCCTGCTGCGGGCCACCGACCGGAGCAGGACCCGGCCCATCCGGGCGAGCCGCGGACCGGTCATCACCAGCGCGATCCGGCTCGACGACGGCGCGGACGGGCGCGGCGCCTACATCGAGGACGGCGGCTATCCCGAGTTCGTCGACTACCTTGTCGAGGGCGCGGACATGCGGCCGGGCCGGATCGCCCGGTTCCTGCTGCGGCGGCTGCGCAACATCCTGACCCACGACACCAACCTGTCGGCGGAGTTCGCCGACCTGATCGGCCGGGGCGAGCTGTCGGGCACCTCGCTGCCGCTGCTCGGCATGGGCCGCGACGTCCCCGACGGGAGGCTGCGCCTGCGCGACGGCCGCCTCGACGTGGACTGGACGGCCGAGACCAGCGAGGACTACTACGAGCGGCTGCGCGCGATCATGCGCAGGATCGGCGACGTGCTCGGCGCGGAGTACGCCGACAGCCCGCCGTGGTGGCGCAGGCGGGTCATGACCGTGCATCCGCTGGGCGGCGCGCCGATGGGCCGCCATCCGGGCGAGGGGGTCTGCGACGCGTACGGAGAGGTCTTCGGCTTCCCCGGGCTGTACGTCGCGGACGGCGCGGCCCTGCCTGGGCCGGTCGGCGCCAATCCGTCGCTGACGATCGCCGCGCTCGCCGACCGCATGAGCACCCGGATCCTGGAGACCCGCGCGTCCGTCGCCGCGCCCGCGGTAAGGGCCATGGAGGTCGAGGCCGTGGGGGTGCAGGCCGTGGGAGTGGAGGCCGTGGGAGTGGAGGCCGTGGGAGTGGAGGCCGTGGGAGTGGAGGCCGTGCCGGTGGGGACGACGGCGCGGGTCGGCGCGGCGCCGACCGCCGCACCGGTGGCCCCCGAGACGATGGGAACGCCGCAACCGCAGGCCGGCTCGCAGGTGCCGGCCGTCCCCGGCGGCCGTCCCTTCGCGGCCCGGCCTGCCGACGAGGCGAGCGTGTTCGAGGGCCGGACCTCGCTGTGGTTCGTGGAGGAGATGCGGGGACTCCTGATGCCGGGTCCGCCCGGCCGTGCGGGTCGCGGGGGTGCGGCCGGAGGGTTCCCGTTCTCCTTCCGCCTCACGATCACGATCGACGACATCGACCGTTTCCTCACCGAGCCCGAGCACGAGGCCAGGGCGGAGGGCTGGATCGAGGCCGACCCGTGCGGGGGCAGGCGGCCGATCGCCCGGGGTTCGTTCAACCTGTTCGTCCCCGGGGAGACGGCCGGGCAGCGGCGCATGTGCTACCGCCTGCACTTCTGGGACGCCGACGACCGCCCCCTTACGCTGGCCGGGCGCAAGGAGATCCTGCCGGGCGCGCCGACCCGCCTGTGGCTGGACACCTCCACCCTGCACGCCCGCCTGCTTGAAGGGCACGTCGAGGAGGACGGGGACGAGGACGCCGCCGTGGTCGCCACGGGGACGCTGCGCATCCTGCCGTCCGACCTCGTGCGGATGCTCACGACGTTCCGCACGGCCGGGCCGGACGGCGCGGCGGCCGTGACCCGCTTCTGCCGGTTCTTCCTCGGCGAGCTGTGGGAGGTCTACGGTCCGGCCCAGGGGTCGTAGTCGACCTCCAGCGGTTCCTGGGCGGGCCGGTCGGGCTCGGGGACGTGCCGGAGGTTGACCCTGATCCTGGTCCAGGTCGAACTGCGCCCGCGCATCGAGTCGACCAGGACGTCGGCCGGCCGCAGGAGGCGGGTCACCTCGGGGTGGCGAACCTTCCATCGTTCGAGCCCGGCCATCGCCTCGTCCCGCGTGGCGGCCCTGGCGATCTCGACGAGCGGCATGACGGACCCGCGCCGGCCCTCACGCGGCGGCGCCGCGGGCCGGTCCGGCCGCGGCCCCTGGGCCTCGGCCAGCTCCAGCAGGGCGTCGAGGGAACCCGCCCGCTCGTCCATCCCGGCCCACGGGTCGCCCGCCTCGGCGTACCGGTCGGGCATCGACGCGAGCGTGAAGTCCTCCGGCCTGCACCCCGGCACCTCGTCCCACGCCAGCGGGGCCGAGACGAGGCCGGTCGGCCGCACGGAGTAGGCGGAGGCGACGGTGTGGTCGCGGGCGTTCTGGTTGTAGTCCACGAAGACGCCCTGCCGCTCCTCCTTCCACCACCGGCTGGTGGCGACGTCCGGCTCCCTGCGCTCGACCTCCCTGGCCACGGCCTCGGCGGCCCGCCGCACCTCGCGGAAGGTCCAGCGCGGCTCGATGCCGGCGTAGACGTGGAACCCGCGTGAGCCCGACGTCTTGGGCCAGGCGGTCAGGCCGTGCTCCTCCAGCACGTCCCTGGCGACCAGGGCGACCCGGACGATCTGCTCCCAGCCGACGCCGGGCACGGGGTCGAGGTCGATCCGCAGCTCGTCCGGATGGTCGAGGTCATGAGCCCGTACGGGATGGGGGTTGAGGTCGACGCACCCCAGGTTCACCGTCCACAGCAGGCAGGCGAGGTCGCGGATCACCACCTCCTCCGCCGTGCGGCCTGAGGGGTAGCTCAGCTCGACGACCTCCACCCACTCGGGGCGCTTGGCGGGCGCGCGCTTCTGGAAGAACGCCTCCCGGTCGACGCCGTGCACGAAGCGCTTGAGTATCACCGGCCGGTCGGCCACGCCGCGCACCGCCCCCTCGGCGACCACCTGGTAGTAGGAGATCAGGTCGAGCTTCGTGTGCCCGGTCCGCGGGAAGACAACGCGGTCCGGATTCGTGATCTTCACGATCCTGCCGTCGAGCTCCAGCGTCATGCCGCCACACTACGTCGCTCCCCCGACGGCACCCCGGCAGGGCGCGGCGGATGCGCGATCTCTCAAGGCGCCGCAAGGAACCGCCCGTGGTTCGCAAGTCCCGATTGCCACGATTCGTGTGGGCCGTAGATCGCGGCCCGGTACGAACGGTGGGAGTGCTCACCCAGCAGCCGCACCTGTTCGCCGGCACGATCACGGACGACATCGCCGGATTCTCCGGACTGAACAGGTACGCCGTCGAGCACGCCGCCCGCATGGCCGAGATCCACGACGAGATCGTGCGATGCCCTTCCGGAGTCAAGCGCTGACATTCGCGGACGGACGCTCTAAGATCGCCGCCCATAGCCGACATACGGCAGGGAAGGCAGGCGCAGGCCCTTGATCTCCGACAGATGGTCCGCGTCGGCCGTGGAAGGGCTCATCTCGTTACCACTGGAGTCTCTGCTCACCGCTGACTACGAAGCCGATCCCGCGCTCGTCCACGAGCGCCTGCGTGCCAGGTATGGCCCGGTGGCCCCGGTCGAACTCCTCGGTGTGCCGGTCTGGTTCGTGTGCGGTTACGACGAGGTGCTGCACGTCATGCAGAACGGGCGCGGCATCTGGAGCAAGCGCGTGGACCACTGGCGGGCGTACGCGGAAGGGCGCGTTCCCGCCGACTGGCCGCTGCTCGCCCTCCTGCAGGCCGACAACTCGGGCTTCCACGACGGGGAGAGGCACCGGGTTCTGCGCGGCGCCTGGATCGCGGGGCTCCGGCCGTTCCAGGATCCCGGGAGCGAGCAGGCGCAGCGGCTGGAACGCGCCATGGTGAGGTACTGCGACGACCTCATCGGCGTGATGGCGGAAAGCGGGCCCACCGGGCAGGCCGACCTCGCCGCCCAGTATGGGCGGCCGTTCCCGTTGCTCGTCGCCAACCACCTGCTCGGCGTCACCATCGAGCGGGGCGAGGAGATGGTGATGGACCAGTGGCGACTGCTGGACGGCCCCGACTCCGCGGGTGCGTACCAGCGCTTGTACGCCACCCTCCTGGAACTGGCGACGGTCAAACGGCAGCGGCGCGGCGACGACCTGCCGTCGTACATGATCGAGGAAAAGCCGGACCTCACCGACGAGGAACTGGCCCGCGAGTTGTTCATGCTGTCCGGCTTCCTGGACTTCACCGGCAGCCTGATCTGCAACGTCATCGTCGAGGTGCTCACCAATCCCCGGCTCAGGGAGACCGTGTCGGTCGGCGCGATCGAGGAGGCGGTCAACCGCGTCGCCCTGACCAACCCGGCGCTGGCCAACCTGACCTTCCGCTACGCCAGGACGGACGTGAAGCTCGGCCGTTTCACGATCGCGGCCGGCGACCCGGTGATGCTGTCCATCGCGGGCGCGCACGCCGACCCGCGGTTCGCCGACGCGCTCACCCGCGACACCGTCCGCAGCACCCGCGCCCACCTGGCGTGGGGCGCGGGCCCGCACCGGTGCCCGAGCCAGCGGCTGGCCATCCAGATGTCCACGATCGCGGTGCGCCGCCTGCTCGACCGGTTCTCGACGCTGAAGCCGGCGCTTCCGGCCGACCGGCTTCCCTGGCGTCCCTCCCCCTTCGTACGCGCGCTGCGAGCCCTGCCCGTGCACTACGAGGTCAGCGCGAGCTTCGCCCCCACGCCCCGGCCCGAGTCCGACGGCGAGCCGTCGGCGCCGGCCGTGGAGGACGGCGGCGACGGGCGTCCGAGGTCCGGTCTCGTCGCGTTCCTGCGCAAGCTGCGCCGCGCGCAGTGAGTCACGGCCGGATCTGCCTGGTGATCGTCGGGTCGGTGATCTCGGTGTCGGCGGCGAGCAGGAACGCCTTGGACACGATGACCGACAACAGGCCGCCGTCCTCCTCGAACGGCAGGAAGACCCGGTCGCCGGACCCGCGCGGGACGATGCACAGATAGGCGTCGTTGGGCTCCATCAAGATGTTGCCCGACCCCAGATGGATCTTGTACGTGCGCAGCTCACCCCGCACCACCAGGAAACGATCGGCCAGCGAACACCGATCGGCGATCGCCAGCCGCGGCAACAACCGGGCCAGCGCGTCACGACGCACCCGGGCGTTCTCGGACAGGTCCCCGAAGCCATAGGACTGCCAGTAGTCCCGCAGCCCGTCCACTCCCCGGTCGAGCCACTCGGGGTCCGCCCCGATCGACGCGACCGCGACGAACAGGTCCACGTCCCGCATCGCCTCGCTGAACACCAGCGGTGGCACCTCGCCCAGCGGCGCCTCGCGCCAGCCGTCCTCGGCCGCCCGCTGGAAGCGGACCTGGCCGGTGGTGGCGTATCCGTCCTCGTGCCAGAGGTAGTCGTGGAAGAACGTCGCCCGCCAGCCTCCCCCGGCCAGCACCCGCCGGGCCTCACCCCCGGAGCCGCCGTCCCACGGCCCGAGATAGCCGGCCTGCCACCCACGCTGCTTGAACAGCGCGTAGAGCTTGTGGTAGCCGACCACATGCCCGGCGAACCGGTTGGAGTAGACCCCGGTCGCCTCCTCGGCGGGCGTCAGCAGGTACACCTCACGGAAGGCCTGCTTGAACGGCTGGCGCAGCTCCTTGTCCTGCACGATCTCGCGCCAGGCCCGCACCTCCTCCGGCGTGGCACGGGCCGGATGCCACAGCCGCACGGGGACGTCCGGAACGGTCAGCCCGAGCTCGCTGCGCCACACCCCGGGCGACACCTCGAAGTCCCAGATCAACCGGTCGGCGACCGGATGTCCCTCGAGTCGCCGGTAGGGCGGCGCGACCTGGTGGGCGTACCCGGCCTCCAGCGCCCTGACCAGGGTCGCCTGCTGCCCGCGGACCTGCTTGGCCAGCTCGCGCAGCCGCTTGACCTCGTCGGGATGCTCCCGTTTGACCGCGGCCGGGACCGTCTTGAGCTTCCTGTCGCCGTGCCACCACGACAGCTCGACCTCGCCGTCGATGGAGATGACCGCGGTGTGCTCGCCCAGCGTCCGCCGTACGCGCCCGTCCGGCAGCTGGAAGGCGACCTCCACCCGGTCGGCCAGCGCGGGTTCGATGCGTTTGAGCATGCGGTCGAGCTGCTTGGGCACCCCCGCGTGCCGGGTCGCGTCCCTGGCGGCGCGTAGAGCGGAGACGGCCTCGGGGGTCGGGTGATCCTCGGCCGCGCGGGCGATCTCGAACAGCACCCCCTGTGAGGGCAGGGTCTTGGCCTTGGTGGGCGCCACCGCGACGCCGCGCACCAGCCGTTCCAGCGGCTCGGGGAGCCAGGGCTCGTCCCGGAGGAGCGCGATCCGTACGGCACGGCCGATCGTCTGCTTCTCTCCCACGCCGAACGCCTTCTCCGCCCGATAGGGCAGCTCCCCGGCATGGATCGCGGCGACGCGGGCCGCGGCCGCCTCCACGGTGGTGCGGACGAAGGCGACATAGCCCGGAAGAGTGCTCAGCCGCTCCCTGGCGTCGGGCAGCGGCGGCGGGACGTTCCGGTAAGACGGGGTCTCCGAGATCTCCTGCACGAACTCGGCGAACAGCGCCCGCCGTGCCACGTCCCAGCCGAGCAGCAGCTCCACCTCGGCCACGGCCAGCGGCCCGCGCCCGGCGGTGAGCCGCTCGGCCACCTCGGTGTCCAGCCCGGCGAGCCCGGCGACGGCCAGCAGCGAGAAGGGCTCGTCGAGCCGATCCTCCTGGAGCAGGCGCTCCACCACGACACGGGCCGGATCGGTCAGCCGGTCGAGCGGCGCGCCCGCGGGACACCGGACCAGCGCGCCTGCCCCGAGCCGAATGTTCTCCCATCGCCCTGCCATGGCGTCGAACAGGTCGGCGCACGCCTCCGGCGTGAACAGCGGCTGACGCTCCCTCACCTCTTTTTCGACCTCCCACCGTGCCGAAACGGCATCACCGTTCTCCACGTCGACGCGATACACCGCGGGGAGCAGCGCTCCCAGCTCGTACGCGCTGAGCTGCGAGGCGTCGAGCGTGTACGCGGCATGCGCGGTGGCGACGCCCGCAAACAGATCGCGCGGGTGCCGCGCCCGCTGGTCATACCTCGCGGCTCCCGTCATCAGGTCGTGCAGGAACCGCGCCCGCGAGGACAGGGGTGTGCCGTGGAGGTTCATGGCCGGACCTGCCTGGTGATCGCCGGGTCGGTGATCTCGGTGTCGGCGGGGAGCAGGAACGCCGGCTCGTCGCGGGCTCCGCCTCGGCGTCCGTCGGCGTGACCAGACCGCGGAAGTACGGCGCGGGAGAGGCGTTGTGGCGGGCCACCTCCTCGCGGACGCGCAGACGCACCAGCTCACGGGCCGTGATCCGGTCGGGCAGGTCCGGAAGGGAGAACTCGGCCAGAGCGCGGCCTGTCGCGGTCTCATCGCGAAACATCACTGACGCCATCGGACGACTCGTTTCCGTGAAGATCAGAAGATGGCGTAATTCATAGCAGTGACGGACGACAAATAAGCGGACGACAAATAGGCGGCCCCGTGGCGGGCGGCTGCCGAGGTGGGATCAGGCGAGGCCGGCGGCGCGGAGCGCCTCGCCGAAGGCGGCGCGGTTGGCTCGCTGGTCGGCGACGGCCCGCGCGAGGGCCTCGGTGTCCGAGGCGCGGAAGGCCGGGACGTCCTGCTCGATCACGATCCAGCCCTCGTAACCCGACCGCCGCAGCTCGGCCAGCACGGCGGGCAGGTCCAGGTCGCCGTGCCCGAGCGGCGGGAAGCCACCCGCCGCGACCAGGTCCCACAGGTCGCCGCCGCCCGCGCGGATCCGGGCGAGGACGTCCCGGGAGGCGTCCTTGACGTGCACCTGGCGGATGCGCGAGGACCAGTCGCGGATCGCCGCCACCGGGTTGCCCCCGGCCAGCCACAGGTGCCCGGTGTCCAGGCACAGCGAGACGTCGGTCAGGTCGAGCAGCCGCTCGATCTCCTCCGGTGTCTCCACGTCGGTGCCCAGGTGGTGGTGGAAGACGGGTTCCAGGCCCCGCTCGCGGCAGCGGGCCGCCGCCTGCCCGATCCGCCCGGCGTACGCGGGCCAGTCGCCGTCGGGCAGGGAGAGCCGGGGGTCGGCCGGCATGCCGGGACGGGCGAACCGCTCGGGCCGGTCCGGGCAGGCGAGCGTCGGCCGCGGCGCGAACCGAGGGTCGGCGTCGCGGACGGCGGTGAACACGTCGAGGGCGGCGTCGAGGGCGGCCAGGTCCTCGCGGAAGCCGTCCGGGTCGTCGTAGCGCAGGTCCACCCAGCCGCCGGCGAGCCCGAGACCGTGCGCCGCGAGCCACTCGGGAAGGGTTTGTGCCGCGCCCAGGTAACCGATCGGCCCGGAGTCGGTGCCGTCGTACCCGGCCTCGCGCATCGTCGCGAGCATCTCGTCGGGCCCCAGCGGCGCGCTGTCGGCGCGGTAGACGCCGAAGTTGACGGGAGCGCTCGCCACCCGCACCGCCCAGGGAGCCGTGTGCGCCGTCACCCCGTCACCTCCGGGAAGCGCACGAGCCTGCCCTGCTCGCGGGCGGAGTGCGTGGCGCCGGTGGCGCCGCTCACGTGGACGAGGACACGGGTGCGGTCGCCCCGGAAGACGTCCTGGGAGAACTCGAAGGCCCGGCCCTGCTCGTCGGAGGTCGTGCGGGTGATGGCCAGGACCGGCACGCCGGGCTCCACGCCGAGCACCGCCGCCTCCTCCTCCCCCGCGGCCACCGCCTCGATGCGTTCGAGCGCGTCGGCCGGGCGCACGCCGTACCGTTCGGCGAGCAGCTCGTAGACCGACCCGCCGAGAGGCTGCTCCAGCAGTCCCGGGAAGCGCAGCGCGGGGAACCGGGCCTGCTCCAGCGAGAGCGGCACCCCGTCGGCGAACCTGATGCGGACGATCTCGGTCACCAGGTCGCCCGGCTGCATGCCCAGGGCCGCGGCGGTCGCCTCGTCGGCGCCCGCGATCGTGGCCCTGACCACCCGCGACCCCGCGGTGAAGCCCTGTTCGCGCAGCAGCGCCGGCACGCCGACCACGCTCGACAGGTCGCGCTCCACCTTGCCGCCGCTGACGAACGTCCCGCCGCCCCTGCCGGGGACCCGGCGCACCGCGCCCGCCTGCTCCAGCAGCCCGAGCGCCTGGCGCAGCGTCGTACGGCTGACTCCCATCCGCGTGGACAGCTCGCGCTCCGAGCCGAGCCGCTGGCCCGGCCGGAGCTCGCCGCTCGTGATGAGCCGGAGGACCTCCCGCCGCACCGCCTCGACCGCGCTCTCGCCATCCAGGTCGCGGGACACCTGCTCACCTTTTCCGTTTCACATGGACGAACCATGACAGAGCATGGATCGGCATTGAATCACAACCCGGTCATCGCATCCTGCGATTCGGGCAGGACCTGGCCGCCGTCCACGACGAGCGAGTGCCCGGTGATGAACGCCGCCTCGTCGGTGGCGAGGAACAGGCAGGCGTTGCCGATGTCCTCGACCGAGCCGAGGCGGCGCATCGGGATCGCGGCCTCCATCCCGCGCAGGTAGTCGTCCCCCAGGTCGGCCAGTCCCTCCGTCAGGATGTTGCCGGGCAGGACGGCGTTGACCGTGATGCCCTTCGGCGCCAGCTCGACCGCGGCGGTGCGCATGAACCCGAGCTGCCCCGCCTTGCTGGCGCCGTAGTGCGACCAGCCCGGCAGGCCGGTGAAGGGACCGGTGATGGAGGAGGTGAGGATGACCCGCCCGTGGCCGGACGCCTCCAGCGCCGGCAGGCACGCGCGGACGCAGAGCATGTTGCCCTTGAGATTGACGCCGAAGACCTCGTCGATGTCGGCCTCGGTCATCTCGGAGAGCTTCTTGTCGGGGAAGATGCCGGCGTTGGCGCACAGCACGTCGACGCCGCCGTGCCGTTCGGCCGCCGTCTGGGCGATGCGCTCGCAGTCCGCGGCCCTGGACACGTCGGCGACCACGTACGACGCGCCGATCTCGGCGGCGGCGGCCTTCAGCGCCTCCTCGTCGCGGCCCGCGATGAGGACGTTCGCACCGGCGCGGGCGAAGACCCGCGCGATGCCCTTGCCGATGCCCTTGCTGCCGCCGGTCACGACGACCGACCGCCCGGCCACTGGGGTGAACACATGGACTCCTTAGAGTGATCCGCTGAGATAGCGCTCGGCCAGCTCGCAGCTGCCCTGGGTGTAGCCGGCGCCGAGTTCCCTGGCGACGTCGGCGGCCGAATGGGAGCCGATCCACGCGACGAGGAGCAGGCGGCGGAACATGATGAACGTCCAGATCTCGGCCTCGTCCTCCTTCGGGAGGTCGAGCACGGACCGGTAGCCGCGCACCCACGACTCCGCCATGTGCGGCACCTCGGGCCGGTGCTCGATGAAGCTGACGGCGGCGCCGAGGTCGTAGAGGTACCAGCCGAGGCCGCAGTCGTCGAAGTCGATGACGCTGGTCCCCGCCTGGCCGTCCACCAGGAGGTTGGCCAGGCGCAGGTCGGCGTGGATGAGCCCGTACCGGTCGGAGCCCTTGCCGAACCGCTCCAGCCTGCGGCGCAGCTCGGTCTCGAGCCGGGCGAGCACGGCGTGCGCCTCCCGGTCCACGCCGACGCCGTCCTGCCACCTGCCCCAGCGCGCCTCCGGGCCGAAGGCGGCGTCCAGGTCCCAGTGGAAGCGGGTGAAGGACGCCGGCCTCGCCCAGGCGCGGGCGTGGCGGTGCATGCGGGCGGTCAGCGCGCCCAGCCGTTCGAACTCCTCCACCAGCCGCTCCTCGGCGGGCTCGGTGCCGGGAAGGAACTCGAACATCACGCAGTGGCGGGGCTCGGAGCCCGGTTCCCGCATGGTGACGACGCGCGATCCGTCGCGGGCGGGCAGCACGCGCGGCGTGACGATCTCGGCCTCGTCGCGCAGCGCGTCCAGCCAGGCGAGCTCGCTGGCGATGGCCTCCAGCGAGTGGTAGCCGAGCCGGTGGACCCGCAGGATCGCCCGGCGCCCGCCGTCGCCGACCGTGAAGGTCGCGTTCTCCGAGACGTTGAGCAGCGTTACCGAGGTGTCAGGGGAAACGTCGTAGTGTCGAAGGGCGCGGCGGGCGACCCCCTCGATGCGGGCGAGGACGTCGTCGCCGCCGGACAGGTCGTGGACCTGCATGCGTTCTCCTATTGGGTCCTGTGGAAGTGTCCGTCAGATCTTCCCCCGCTGCATTTCCCGCGTCGCTCCTCGGGGCGCTCACACCCGCCGGTCGTGCCGGAGGCGCGCCGGGAACACAGCCCGGCTGCCGTCAGTGGTCGCGGCCCTCGACGGACTCGAGGACGCGGACGATGGCGTCCCTGGCCGTACGCACCGAGGAGGAGCGGCCGCTGATGTAGAGCCGGCCGGCCGACCCGATCATCTGCACGTCCACCAGCGTGATGTCCGGCGCCGCCGTCTCGGCCTCGTTGGCCGCCACGGTCGCGAACAGCGCCGGGGTCATCTCGCAGACCAGCAGCGTCTCCCCCGGCAGGACCATCGAGGCCTGCCGGTTGCGGTTGATGAGCACCGCGTGCTGGTCCGTGATCTGCTCGATCACGTCCGTGTAGAGGATCCGGGGCCGCAGCTGGTCGCCCGCCGAGGCGCCGATGCCGTCGAGGATCGCCTGCCCGGCCCGCCGTACGTCCTCAAGGGAGGAGCCGTGCACCTCCAGCACGCCGAACTGCCGCTCGACGAACAGGATGCCGGGCTCGACGGACGGCACGGCGCGCAGGGCGAGGTCGATGACCCGCTCGATCGCGAGGCCGGGGGCGACCTCCACGATCAGGGCGTGCTGCCCCTCGTACGGCGGGTAGCCCCGGGCCCGGGTGGGCGCGGCCATGGCCGCGGTGAACTGCCGCCGCAGGTTCTCCACCAGCAGGTAGACCCGCAGCTCCGCCGTACGCCGCTCCGCGGGAGCCGCCTTGGCGGCGGCACGCGCGCGGGAACGGGGGGCAGGGGCGGCGCTACTCACCGGTCGAGAGGTTGAACGCGCGGGCGAGGTCGGCGTGCGGGCGCGGGATGACGTGCACGGAGACCAGTTCGCCGACGTTCGAGGCGGTCTCCGCCCCGGCCTCGGTGGCGGCCTTGACCGCGCCGACGTCGCCGATGACCGTGACGGCCACCAGTCCTGACCCGACCTGCTCGCGTCCGACGATCGTGACGTTGGCCGCCTTGACCATGGCGTCGGCGGCGGCGAGCGCCGCCACGTAGCCCTTGGTCTCGATCAGGCCGATCGCGTTGTTGGCCATGTGACTCTCCTTCGGTTAGACGGTTTCGTCGATGGAGCCGATGATCAGTGCGTCGATCGGCGGGGACTTCTGGGCGGGGAACCAGGAGGCGGCCACCGAGCCCTGCACGATCAGGACCCGCTCGCCGATGCCGCTGCCGAGCACGTCGAAGGCGATCAGCCGGGCTCCCCCGTCGAGTTCGACCTCCAGGAACGCGCCGGCCGGGATGCCCTCGACCCGCTTGCTGGACCACACGCTCGACGTGACGGTGCCGCGCAGCATCAGTCCTCCCTCTCCACGGCGAGCCCGCAGGCGCGGGCCCGCTCCCTGGCGAGCGGCGTGAGCACCGCGCGGCGGCCGAGGACCAGCCGGGCGCCCGCGGCGGCGGCCGCCGCCACGTGCCGCTCGGTGACGGCCCCCTTCTCGTGCCGCACGACCTCCTGCCCTACGGCCTCCTGGACGGGCTGGGGTGCGGGTGCGGGTGCGGGTGCGGGGGCGGCCAGGCGGAACCGCAGCCGTCCCGACCGCAGGGCGGCGGCGCGGGCCGGATCCGCCGCGAGGTCGAGGACCCGCAGCGCGAACGCGTTGAGGTCGTCGTCGCTCGCGATCACAACAGGTTCGGCCGCGGGCGCTCCGCCGGGGGTCTCGGCGGTTACACGGGTCTCGGGGGTTGCGCGGGTCTCGGCGGTTACACCGGGCACGTGTCCGGCCGGCGCGGTGGCCATGGACACGTGCCCGGTCCGCCCGCCGCTCGCGGAGCCGTTTCCGGGTGTCCCCGGCATGGCTGGCCCGGCCCCAATCGGCGGGGGCGCGGGCGGCCCGGTCGCGGCGGAGATCGTGGGAAGGAGGTCGCGCAGCACCTCGCGGACCAGCAGCCGCAGCTCGTCGGCCGGGAGAGCGGTCATCGCTCGGCTCCCGCCCTGTCGCCCAGCACCTGGCGTGCGGCGTCGGCCGCCTGGCGCACGTCGGACTCGCGGCCGGACAGGTACACCCGGCCCGTCGCGCCCATCATGCGGTAGTCCACGACCTTGACCTCGGCGGCCTTCTCGGCTTCGTTCACCGCGAGGATCGCGTACGACGCGGGCTGGCATTCCAGGACGAACAGCGACTCGCCCGGCAGGGCCAGCGAGCCGACGCGGTTGCGGTTGATGAGGAAGGCGTGCTGCCCGTCCAGGCTGGAGACAATCTCGGAGGCCAGGATGCGGGGCGGCACCGCGTCGGCGGCGCTCGCGCCGAGCGCGTCGAGCACGGCGTCCGCGGCCGCCCGCACCTCCCCGATCTGCCCGTGGAACTCCAGATAGCCGAACTGCCGCTCGACCACCAGCACGCCGGCCTTCACGTCGGCGTGCTTGAGCGCCACGTCGGTCAGCGGCTCGATGTCGAGCCCGGGGGCGATCTCGATGATCTGCGCGGCCTGGTTCAGCCGGGGCAGCGCGCCGCGCATCCAGGTGCCGAGGTAGCACATGGTCTGCGGCTGCAGCTGGTCGATGAAGATGAAGGAGCGCAACTCGGCCATGTCACGACCTCACCAGCGACGCGAGCTCTTCGAGGATGAGCCGCCTGATCTCCTCGCGCAGCACGTCGGCCTGAGGAGCCGGGGCCGCCGGAGAGGCGGGAGCCGTACGCGCGTTGGACGGCTCGGGGTAGCGCGGCACCGGACCGTCGGGCGGCGACCACGGATCGAGCCCGGCGAAGTCGCCGAACGGCGCGTCCACGTGGTAGGCGAGCTTCGTCCAGTTCACCAGGTTGCCCGGCTGGAGGTTCTCCCCCGCCGACGAGCCGCCGACGTAGCCGGTGCCGATCGTCATGGAGATCGGCAGGTTCGTGTGGACGCCGGAGCCGCCCAGGCTGTTGCCGGAGTTGACCGAGACGCGCAGCACCGGCACGGCCGCGCCGTACTCCATGATCGTGCGGGAGTCGGTGCTGTGGATCGCGGCCGAGTGGCCGGCGCCGCTGATGCGCAGCACGGCCCTGGCCGCGTCGATCCCGGCCCGCGCGGACGGCACGCGCAGCAGGGCGAGCACCGGGCACAGCTTCTCGTGCGCCAGCGGCTCCTCCGGCATGGGCTGGTCGATCGGCGCGAGCAGCACGCGGGTGCCGGGCGGCACCGGCACGCCGGCCTGCTGGGCGATCCAGGTCGCGTCCTTGCCGACGAACCGGGTGTCGAACCGGCCGCCGGGGAAGACGGCCTCGCGCACCCGGTCGCGGTCGGCGGGCGACAGCAGGTGGGCGCCGCGCATCAGCGAGACGAGCCGGTCGGCGACCGCGTCCTCCACGATGAGCACCGACTCGTTGGTGCACAGGATCGAGTTGTCGAACGCCTTGCTGTCCACGATCAGCCGCGCGGCCGGCTCCAGGTCGGCGGTGCGGTCCACGAACACCGGGACGTTGCCCGGGCCGACGCCGAGCGCGGGGTTGCCCGAGCGGTAGGCGGCCCGGACGACCGGCGTGCCGCCGGTGGCGACGATCACGTCGACCCTGGGGTCGGCCAGCATCGACTCGATCAGCGGCAGCTTGGGCTCCTCGATGACCTGGATCACGCCGTCCGGCGCGCCCGCCTCCACCGCGGCCGCCGCGAGCGTCCGCGCGGCGTCGGCGCAGCACTCCCTGGCCATCGGGTGGGGGCTGATGACGATGGCGTTCCTGGTCATCAGCGCCAGCAGGATCTTGAAGTAGACGGTGGCGACGGGGTTGGTCGACGGGGTGAGCGCGAACACCACCCCGGCGGGCCGGGGGATCGAGACGATCTTCTGGGTCGCGTCGGCGCGCGGGGACACGTAGTCGTGGGCGGCGTACTCCTCGACCAGGCCCGTGGAGCAGGCCACGTTCTTCAGCGCCTTGTGCTCGGCGACGCCGAAGCCCGTCTCGCGCACGGCCCACTCGGCGTACCGCGTCGCGTTCTCGGCGCCGGCCCTGGCCACCGCCGCCACGACGCGGTCCACGCTCGCCTTGTCGTACCGCGCGAAGGCCCGGGCGGCCCAGCGTGCCCGCTCCAGCATCCCGGACGTCACTTTCCAGCCTCCTTCGCGGCCCGTGCGATCGCGACGGCCGTACGGTCGAGCAACTCCTCGGTGAGCACGGGATCGATGAGGATGCCCGGCTTGTACTGCAGGACCCGGGGGTCGAGGGTGGAGAAGATGGCCCACACGCCGTTGGCGTAGAGCTGCCGCATGACGAACTTGGCACCCTCGGGGTGGTCGAACTCCAGGCCGAAGACCAGGCCGTTCTGCCGGATGCCGGTGAACCAGCCCGGGTTGTCGTCCCTGATCTGCGCCAATCCCCTGCCGATGACGTCGGACGCGTGGTGGACGATCGAGCGCGTCTCGGGCCGGTTGCAGATCTCCAGCGTCTTCATGGCGGCGAAGCAGCCGAGCTCGCCGCCGCCGAACGTCGCCATGTGGGCGAAGCCGTCCTCGGTCAGCCAGCCGGCGCAGCGCTCGCTGACCAGCACCGCCGCGATCGGGTAGAGGCCGCCGGAGATGCCCTTGCCGGTGACGAGGATGTCGGGCCTGATGCCGTGCTTGGTGACGGCCCACAGCTCGCCGGTCCGCATCAGGCCCGTCTGCACCTCGTCGGCGATGTAGAGCGCGTCGTACGTCTCGCAGAGCCGCTTGACGCTCTCCAGGTAGCCGGGGTCGGGCAGCGGGAAGCCGTACGTCGCGGGGATCGTCTCCATGATGACGGCGGCCACGTCCCGGCCCCGCAGGGCCTCCTCCATACCGGCCAGGTCGTTGAACGGCACGTGGACGAACTCCTCCGGCCGCTCCGAGAGGAACAGCCGGGAGAAGCGCTCGTCGCCGGTGCCGACCGCGAGGCCGGTGTGGCCGTGGTACGCCTTCACGATGGAGACGATCTTGCGCTTGCCCGTGGCGTGCCTGGCCGTCTTGAGCGCGATGTCGATGGCCTCGCCGCCGCCGCTCGCGTAGATGACCTTGCTCAGCCCCTCCGGCCCGGTCGTGATCAGCGCCTCGGCCAGCGCGGTGCGGGCGAGCGAGGGGAAGTGGTGGTTGCCGATGTCGAAGTGGTCCATCGCCTGCTTCAGCGCGGCCACGACCTCCGGATTCCGGTGCCCCAGGTTGTAGGTGCCCCCGTTGAGGTGGACGTCGATCAGGCGCTTACCGGAGACGTCGTAGAGGAAGTAGCCCTCTCTGCGGTCGATGACCAGCGGAACACCGGAGTCGATCCAGAACTGGGTCTTCCCCGGGTTCCAGTACGCCGAGGACTTCTCGAGAACCTCGTCCTTGTCCGCATAGGTGAACAGCCCGTAGTCCAGCATCCCGGTCCCATCGGTCCGTGAATCGGTAGGACCAAATAGTTCACCGGTCATGCCGTATACGTCAACGGTTCTCGTTGTGAGGACTACGAAACACCAAAGGTCTTGCCTGGACAAACCATCGGGTGGCACGATTTGCGCACCTTGTGTGACATGTCACACATCTCCCCCACCCCCACCATGGTCTCCCGGAGGCACTGCTTTGAGCACCTTTGAGACACAGGCGGTGACGACATCCGCCGAGACCCCGGGCGTCAGCCGGTTGCGCAAGAACGCCGTCGGATTGGTCGGCGTCATCTTCATGGCGGTCGCCACCGCCGCCCCCATCACCGCCATGACGGGCAACGTGCCCATCGCGCTCGGCTTCGGCAACGGCCTCGGCGCGCCGGCGGGCTACCTGTTCGCGACGATCGTGCTGACCATCTTCTCGGTGGGCTATACCGCGATGGCCAAGCACATCACCGCGGCCGGGGCCTTCTACGGCTACATCTCCCACGGCCTCGGCCAGGTCGCCGGAATGGTCGCGGGGATGCTCGCGACGATGGCGTACGTCGTGTTCGAGGCCTCGATCATCGGGTTCTTCGCCTACTCGGCCAACGACACCTTCAAGACCATGGCGGGCGTCGACATCCACTGGCTGTGGTTCGCCTTCCTCGGCCTGGCCCTCAACGCGATCCTCACGTACTTCGACATCAACCTGACCGCCAAGGTCCTCGGCGTCTTCCTGATCACCGAGATCTTCATGCTCGGCATGACCGCGCTCGTCACGCTGTTCCACGGCGGCGGCCCCGACGGGCTCATGGCCTCCTCCATCAACCCGATCAACGCGTTCGCGACCAACGGCCTGACGGCCGGCGCGGTCGGCCTCGGCCTGTTCATGTGCTTCTGGTCGTGGGTCGGATTCGAGTCCACCGCCATGTACGGCGAGGAGTCGCGCGACCCCAAGCGCATCGTCCCCCGGGCCACACTCGTCTCCGTCGTCGGCATCGGCCTGTTCTACACGTTCGTGTCCTGGATGGTGGTGGCGGCCAACGGCGTGAAGGCGCCGGAGATCGCCGCCAAGGAGTTCGCCGGCATCTTCTTCAACCCCACCCGGGAGATGGTCGGCACCTGGGCCGTCGACCTGTTCAAGATCCTGATCCTGACCGGGTCGTTCGCCTGCTCGATGGCGTTCCACAACTGCGCCTCGCGCTACCTCTACGCCCTCGGCCGGGAGAACCTGTTCCCCGGCACCGCGAAGACCATCGGCGCCACCCACCCCAAACACGGCTCGCCGCACATCGCCGGCTTCGTGCAGACCGGCGTCTCGGTCGTGATCGTGCTGGCGTTCTTCTTCGCCGGGATGGACCCCTACATCCACATCTACACGCTGCTCGCCGTGCTCGGCACACTGGCGATCCTCATCGTGCAGTCGATGTGCTCGTTCTCCGTCATCGGCTACTTCCACTTCAGGAAGAAGCACCCGGAGACGAAGAGCTTCTGGCGCACACTGCTCGCCCCGCTGGTCGGCGGCCTGGCCATGCTGTACGTCGTCTTCCTGCTGTTCCAGAACCAGGAGGCGGCGGCGGGCGACGCGTCCAAGACCCTGTTCTTCAAGCTGATCCCCTACATCGTGCTCGCCGTCGCGGTGATCGGTGGCGGCTTCGCCCTCTACCTCAAGACCCGCAATCCGGTGAAGTACGAGATCATCGGCCGGATCGTCCTCGAGGACACGGTCGAGCGCGACTGAAGCGCGAGTAAGGAGCACATGATGACGGTGTCGTACGACCTCGATCCCGACGCGGACCCGGCGGGGCTGACCTATACCTTCGGCGGCGCCGCGCCCGTGATGTCGATCAAACCGGGCACGGTCCTGTCCACCTGGACCCGCGACTGCTTCGCCGACCGGGTCAAGTCGGCGAGCGACCGGGTCTCGGAGGTCTGCGACCCACGGTTCATCAACCCCCAGACGGGCCCCTTCTACATCGAAGGGGCCGAGCCCGGGGACACGCTCGCCGTCCATTTCGTGTCGATCGAGCCGAGGGAGGCGCGCGGCGTCAGCACGACCGTGCCCTTCTTCGGCGCGCTCACCGGCACCGGCACCACCGCGCTGCTGCACGAGGCGCTGCCGGAGCGCACCTGGATCTACGAGATCGACAGGCAGGCCCGCCTCGTCCGCTACAGCGCCCTGGACTCGCCGTACGAGGTGGACCTGCCGCTCGACCCGATGCACGGCACGGTCGGCGTGGCGCCCGCCCTGGGCGAGGTGCGCAGCTCGCTCACACCGGGCGACTGGGGCGGCAACATGGACACCCCGGAGATGCGCGCCGGGACCACCTGCTATCTCGGCGTCAACGTCGAGGGCGCGCTGTTCTCCTTCGGCGACGGCCACGCGCGCCAGGGCGAGGGCGAGACCTGCGGGGTCGCGGTCGAGGCGGCCATGGACACGGTCGTGATCGTCGACCTGATCAAGGGGACGCCCTGTCCCTGGCCCCGGCTGGAGAACGACGGCTTCATCATCACCACCGGCTCGGCCAGGCCGCTGGAGGACGCGTTCCGCATCGCCCACGCGGAGCTGACCAGGTGGCTGGCCGCAGAGACCGGCCTTTCCACGCTCGACGCCTACCAGCTCGTCTCGCAGGCGACGCTCACCCCGGTCGCCAACGTCGTCGACACGGTCTACACGATGACCGCCAAGCTGCCCAAGGCCGTGCTGAAGGGCGTCGCCCCCATGGGCGGGGCGCACGCCCGGCTCCGGGCCATGGCGGCGGCGCTGTGACCGGTCCCTTTGAGGAGCGGCCCGTCGGGCGGGTCCGGTTCATGGACGCCCAGCGGGTGAACCTCGACGGGTTCGCCGTCGAGGACCCGTCCCTGGGCCTGGTCGCGCTGGCCTCGCCGTACGACCCCGAGCCCGGCCTGGTGGTCGAGGACGGTGTGGTCGTGGAGATGGACGGCGTGCGGGCCGAGGACTTCGACTCCGTCGACGCGTTCATCGCCGCGCACGGCCTCGACCTCGCGGTGGCCCCCGAGGCGATGGCGCTACCCGACGTCGCCCTGGCCCGCATGATGGTCGATCCCGGCGTGCCCCGCGCCGAGGTCGTACGGCTGTGCGCCGGGACGACCCCCGCCAAGCTGGCCCGGGTGCTCGCGCTGCTGCGGCCCGCCGAGCTGGTGATGGCCATGACCAAGCTGCGGGCCCGGCGCACCCCGTCGAACCAGGCCCACGTCACCAACCGGCTGGACGACCCGCTGCTGCTCGCGGCCGACGCGGCGACCGCCGCCGCCTTCGGCTTCCGCGAGCTGGAGACGACCGTGCCCGTGCTGGCCGACGCGCCGTCCAACGCGGTCGCCGTCTCGATCGGTGCGGCGGTCGGCTCGCCGGGCGTGCTCGTGCAGTGCTCGGTCGAGGAGGCGCTCGAACTGGAGCTCGGCCTGCGCGGCTTCGTGTCGTACGCCGAGACGGTCTCGCTCTACGGCACCGAGCAGGTCTTCACCGACGGCGACGACACGCCGTGGTCGAAGGCGTTCCTGACCAGCGCATACGCCTCCCGGGGCATCAAGATGCGGGTCTCGTCCGGCGCCGGGGCCGAGGTGCTGATGGGCGGGGCCGAGCGCCGGTCGATGCTCTACCTGGAGTCGCGCTGCGTGTCGCTCGCCCGCGCGATGGGCGCGCAGGGCGTGCAGAACGGCGGCATCGACGGCGCGAGCGTCGCGGGCGCCGTGCCGCGCGGCGTGCGCGAGCTGATGGCCGAGAACGTCATGGTGATGGCCAGGAACCTGGAGTCCTGCTCCGGCAACGACGCGCTGATGTCGGAGTCGGACGTGCGCAGGACCTCCCGCACGCTGCCCATCTTCCTGGCGGGCTCCGACTTCATCTGCAGCGGCTTCGGCTCGATCCAGCGCTACGACAACATGTTCGGCCCGTCCAACTGGAACGCCGAGGACGTCGACGACTACCTGGCCATGCAGCGCGACTGGGGGGTGGACGGCGGGCTGCGCACCGCCGACCCGGCCGACATCGCCGCGCTGCGCGAGCGCGCCGCGCTGGCCGTGCGCGCGGTGTACGAGTGGTTCGGCCTGGCCGACTTCACCGACGAGCAGGTGGCCGCCGCCGTGGACGCGGCCGGCTCGAAGGACCTCGCCCCCGGCGATCCGGTGGCCGTCACCCACGCCGCCCGCACCATCCGGGAGACCGGCCTGACCATGGCCGACGTGGTGACGGCGTTGTACGAGACGGGGTTCGAGCCGGAGGCCGGGCGGCTGCTCGACATGCTCAAGGTCCGCGTGGCGGGCGACTGCCTGCAGACGGCGGCCATCCTCACCCCGGACATGCGCGTGCTGTCGCTGGTCACCGACCCCAACGACTACTCCGGCCCGGGCACCGGATACGAGCCCTCACCCGAGCGGCAGGCGGAGATCGACGCGATCCGGCAGCAACGCTCGGTCGAGGACCTGCGCCGCGAGCAGGCCGCCCACGCTCGCGACGCGCTGCGCCCGGCGGGCCCGGCGGCGCAGGGCGGGGACCCGCGCGAGGTGGTCATCGGCGTCTCCCCCGCGACCGGCCGCGACATCTGGGTCACGCTCTCGGGGCTGCCCGTCGTGGACGTGCTGCGCGAACTGCTCGCCGGGCTGGAGGAGGAGGGTTGCACGGCCCGGATCGTCCGGTTCCGCGACACCATCGACCTCGGCATGATCGGCCTGTCGGCGGCCCGGCTCGCGGGCTCGGGCATCGGCATCGGCCTGCAGGCCAAGGGCACCGCGCTGATCCACCGCCGCGACCTCGCGCCGCTGGCCAACCTGGAGCTGTACAGCATCGCCCCGGTGCTGTCGGCCGCCGACTACCGGCAGATGGGTGTGAACGCGGGCCGCCACGCCAAGGGCGGCGCCCCCGAGCCCGCCCGCAACCCTTATACGGACGAGGCGATCGAGGCCCGCTATCACACGAAGGTCGTCTCGCTCGTCGCCATCGAACGCGCCCACTGCCGCCCGGGCGCCCTGCCCGAGGAGCTGGTTCTTTGACGTACGCTCACGCGGTCGCCCGCGCCCGCACGGGCCGGCCGGTCGCCGGGCACGGCGGAAGGGGCGGCCGATGACCGGCGAGAACCCGCTCACCCGCTCCTACTCCGGGCGGCCGGTGGAGGCGGTGACGCTGGAGGCCGTGCGGCGGGGCGAGGTGTCGGCCGACGACCTGCGCATCCACCCCGAGACGCTGGAGGCGCAGGCCGTGGCCGCCGAGCGGCACGGCAACCCCCAGCTCGCCGCCAACCTGCGCCGCGCCGCCGAACTGGCCCGCATCTGCGACGAGGACGTGATGCGCGTCTACGAGGCGCTGCGCCCCCGCCGCTCCACCGAAGGGGAGTTGTCCGCGCTGGCCGGCTGGCTGGAGGAGCGCGGCTGCCCGCGCAACGCCGCGCTCGTCCGGCAGGCCCGCGACGTGTACGTACGGCGGGGCCTGACCCGGTGAGCGGGCTCGTCGCGGGCGTGGACGTCGGCAACGCGACCACGGAGATCGTGATCGTCCGCGACGGCGTCCCGGTGGCCTGGGACCGGGTCGTCACGCGCGGCCAGAAGGGCTCGCCGTCGTCGCTGGCCGGGGCGGCGGCTCTGCTGCGCCGTCTCGAACGCGGGCTGGGCGAGGCCGTGGCGGAGGTCGTCATGGCCCCCATGCGCCCGGTGCGCACGACGACCGTGGAGATGCCCGCCGTCGCGGCCGGATCCGGACGCCTCCGCATCGTCGCCGCCGGCAGCCCCACCCCCGGAGGGGAGGGCGTCGCGGTCGGCCGCCCCCTGCGCCTGACGCCGGGCGACCTGCCCCACGGTGAGGACGTGATCGCGCTCGTGCCGCGCGATCTGGGATACGCGGAGGCCGCCCGGCTCATCCGAGCCGCGCTGGACGCCGGGGTCCCGCTGCCCGGTGTGCTGGCCGAGGGTGACGAGGGCCGCCTGATCGCGAACCGGATCGGGGCGCCGCTGCCCGTCGCCGACCAGGTCGACGTCGCGGCGGTCGCCGCCGCAGAACGGGTCGCCGTGGAGGTGCGCCCGCCCGGGCGTCCGCTGCGCCACCTGTCCGACGCGCTGTTCCTCGCCGCGCGCCTCGGCGAGCGGGACGACGCGCCCGCGATCTGCGCCGAGCTGTACGACGTGTCCTGCGCCGTCGTCGCCCGGTTCGCGCATCGTCAGGCCGGTTCGGTTGGACCAAAAGCTCCGGAGGCGTCGGTCGAACGTGCGGTGGCCGACCTGAGCAGGGTGGCCGCGACGGCCGGTGCCCGCGCCGGGACGAGCCGGTCCAGGTCCCTGCTGGTGGCCGAGATGTCGGCCTCCGCCCCCGCCGCGCCGCCCGTACGCCTCGACCTGGGCGAGACCGTTCCGTCCGGGCGGGCGGGGGCAGGCGAGGCCGGCAGCGGGGCCGTTCCCGTGCGGCGGGCCCCGAGCGAGGCGTCGGCGGCCCGGGCGGGAGCCCTCACCACCCCCGGCGCGGACGGGAACTCCCTGGTGGTGGACCTGGGCGGCGGCACGGTCGACGTCGTCGGCCCGCCGGGCGAGGTCGTGGCCGCGGGCGCCGGCGATCTGCTCACGGCGGCCGTGGCCGCGGTGCTCGGCATCCCCAGGGGCGCGGCCGACTGGGTGAAGCGCGGGCCCTGCGTGCGGATCGAGACGCCCCACGTCGCGCTGGGAGAGGACGGCTCGCGGGTGTTCCTCGACTCGCCCGCCCCGCCCGGCGCGGTCGGCTGGCTCGCCGTCCCCGGGCCGGCCGGGCCGCTGCCGTTCTCCGCCGCGATGAGCCCGGCCGAATGGCGCAACCTCCGTCTCGCGGTCAAGCGCGAGGTCCTGGGCGCGACCGTCCGTCGCGCCCTGGACGCCCTGGACGCCCCGGACAGCCTGTGCGGGCGTGGGCCGGGCGGAGGAAGCGTCGTGGTCGTGGGCGGTCCGGCCGGAGACGACGAGGTGCTCGGCGTGCTGGCCCGGGAGCTGCCCCCCGGCACCGTCGTCGGCCGGGGAAACGTCGCGGGCGTCCTCGGCCACCGCTACGCCGTCGCCTACGGCCTGGCCACCGGCGCGTACCCGCAGGAGTAGGGCCGCGTGCGCGACCGCCCCGCACGGGCGGGGAGGAAAACCGTTTTCCGGCCCGGGGCGGCTTCCGTACACTCGCCACTGATCACGCGCGCCGCCACCCCGCGGCGCGCGCCTTGACCGAGAGAGGGGAGTTGACCGTGCGCCAGCGCATCGCGGTCGTCGTCCTCCGGTCACGGCACGAGGTGATCCTGGTGTCTACGTCGCTTCCCGGTGCCCGCCGCGCGGCCGGCACCGGACGTTCCTGACGAACTCCGCACCCCTGGTCAGGGCGGATCGGGCACTGTGTCCGGTCCGGGGCGGCGCTGTGTCCGGTCTGGGGCCGCGCTGTGGCTCTGTGGCGCACGTAGGCCCGCACGCGCGCGTGCCCCGCTCCACAACGTCGTCCCTCGGTCTCCCCGGCGGTCCTGCCGTGGGGTCCGCCCCAGGGGTTCCGGCCTGAATCCGGCCGGTTCGTCTCGTCAGGCCAATCGCGCCCGCCACCGTAGGAACCTTCCCGAAGGGCATGGCCATGCGCGCCGACCTGCACCGCAACCACCTCGTCCCGCCGACCGGCATCCGCAACCTGGGCATCCTCGCCCACGTCGACGCGGGCAAGACCACCGTCACCGAACGGATCCTCTACCTGACCGGCGCCGTCCATCGGCGCGGCGAGGTGCACGAGGGGACCACCGTCACCGATTTCGACCCCCTGGAGCGCGACCGCGGGATCACCATCTTCGCCGCAGCCGTGAGCTGCCTGTGGGACGGCCACCGGATCAACCTGATCGACACCCCGGGCCACGTGGACTTCTCCGACGAAGTGGAGCGGTCGCTGCGGGTGCTCGACGGTGCGGTCGCGGTGTTCGACGCCGTCGCCGGCGTGGAGCCGCAGAGCGAGTCGGTGTGGCGGCAGGCCGACCGGTATGGCGTGCCGCGCATCGCGTTCGTCAACAAGATGGACCGCGCGGGCGCCGACCTCGACACGGCGGCCGAGTCCATCCGCGAGCGGCTGCGGGTAACCCCGCTGGTCGTCCAGCTGCCCATCGGGCGGGAGGACGGGTTCACCGGCGTTGTGGACCTGCTGCGGATGCGGTCGCTGGTCTGGGACGCCGGCCGTGACGCGGTCGCGGAGGGGCCGGTGCCGGAAGCCCTCGGGGACGAGGCCCGCCGGCGCCGCCGCCTGCTCGAGGAGGCGGTGGCCGAGCTCCATCCGGCGGCGCTTGAGGAGTTCTGCGCCCTGCCGGAGATCTCGACGCCGACTCTGGCCGCCGCCCTGCGCGACCTGACCCTGCGTGGTGAGGCCGTCGTGGTGCTGTGCGGGTCGGCGTACCGCAATCGGGGCGTCGAGCCGCTGCTGGACGCCGTCGTGGCCTACCTGCCCGCACCGCCCGACGTGCCGCCCGTGCGCGCCGCGTGGGACGGGGCCGGGCAGGAGCGGCCCGCCGACCCGGCGGCGCCGTTCGCCGCGCTGGTCTTCAAGGTGCACGCCGCCGCCACCGGGCGGCTGACCTACCTGCGCGTGTACTCGGGGACGATCAGGAGGGGAGACGTCGTGCTGGACGCCGGCGCCCGGCGCACCGAGCGCATCGGACGCATCCTCCGGGTGCAGGCCGACCGGCACACCGAGACGGACCGCGCCACGGCCGGGGACATCGTCGCGGTGGCCGGGGTCAAGGCGGCCCGCGCCGGAGCCACCCTCTGCGCTCCCGGGGCGCCGCTGGTCCTCGAGCCGCCGGTCACGGCCTCGCCGGTGGTCTCCGTGGCCGTCGAGCCGCGCGGGAGCGGCGACGCCGACCGGCTCGCGACCGCGCTGGCCCGCATGGCCGACGAGGACCCCTCGCTGTCGGTCCGCACCGACCCCGAGACCGCCCAGATGGTGCTGTCGGGGATGGGCGAGTTGCACCTGGAGGTCGCGGTGGAGAAGCTCCGCCGCGCCCACGGGCTCGACGTCGCCGTCGGACGGCCCCGGGTCGCCTACAGGGAGACGGTCGTCCGCGAGGTGTCCGGGCTGCTGTACCGGCACGTCAAGCAGGACGGCGGCGCCGGGCAGTTCGCCCACGTCGTGCTCGACGTGGAGCCGCTGGAGCACGGCGCCGGTTTCGTGTTCCGGTCCACGGTCACCGGCGGCCGGGTGCCCCGCGAATACGTCGGGGCGGTGGAGGCCGGCTGCCGGGACGCCCTCGCCGAGGGCCCGCTCGGAGGTCATCCGGTGACCGGCCTGCGGGTCACGCTGACCGACGGCGCGACCCACCCGAAGGACTCCTCGGAGATGGCGTTCCGCACGGCCGGGCGGCTCGCGCTGCGGGAGGCGCTGCGTGCCGGTGAGATGGCCCTGCTGGAACCGCTGGCCGAGGTCACGGTCACCGTGCCCGACGACGCCGTCGGCGGGGTGCTCGGCGACCTCGCGGCCAGGCGCGGCCGGGTCACCGGTTCGGCGGCACGGGCGGGCGCCGTCGTGGTCACCGCGACCGTGCCGCTGGCCGAGCTGTTCGGGTACGCGACCCGGCTGCGCGGCCGGACCCAGGGCAGGGGCGCCTTCACCAGTCGGCCCGCCGGCTACGCCCAGGTGACGGGTACGGCGCCGGGCCTGACGCGGTAGGCACCTCGTCCCGATCCCGCCCGCGCCTCGGCGCGGGCGGGATCGTTCCCATCCGCCCCGGCAGCCATGCGACCGGCCGGAAGCTGTCAGCAGACCGCTCGACGGCGTCTCGCCGGTCGGCGGGGCGGGAGCGGGCAGGTGAGGCCGGGGCGCGTTGAGAGAGGCTGCGCGGTCCTAGTAGCCTTAGATCGTACCGATCGGTTCGATCTCTGCGAGGACGGATGACCCCCGAGATACCCGCGGCCAACGCCGCCGTGACGTTCGACAGCGACGGCGAGACCCTGCTGGGCGTCCTCCACCTGCCGGCCGGGCCGGGACCGCATCCGGTCGTCGTGCTGCTGCACGGCTTCCCTGGGCACGAGCGCAACTTCGACCTGGCCCAGCATCTGCGCCGGGCGGGGTACGCCGCCCTCGTCTTCCACTACCGCGGCTCCTGGGGCGTCGGCGGCTCCTGGTCCTGGGCCGGCGCCGTGGAGGACGCCGCCCGCGTCGCGGCGGCCGTACGTGAGCCGGGTTTCGCCGCCGCGCACCGCCTCGACCCGGACCGGCTGGCGCTGACGGGACACAGCTTCGGCGGCTTCGCCGCGCTGACGACCGCGGCGGCCGACCCGGGCGTCGGCGCCGTCGCGTCGGTGTCGGCGTTCGACTTCGGCTCCGTGGCGGCCGCCTGCCGGGAGGACGCGGCGCTGCGGGCGGCGTACGTCGAGGGATTCGGTGAAGACCTGCTTCCGCTGAAGGGGACCAGCGGCGCGGCCCTCGTGGACGAGATGATCGCGGCGGGCGAGGCGTGGAGCCTGTCCGCGCTCGCGCCGAAGCTCGCGGACCGGCCGGTGCTGCTCGTCGGCACGGCCGGGCGCGACCCCGTCACCCCCGCCGCCGAACACCACGACCCCGTGGTGGCCGCCTACACCGCCCATCCGGTGCCGCGCCTGGAGCACCGCGTGTTCGTCACCGATCACGCCCTTTCCGACCACCGCCTCGAACTCGCCGAGACCGTCCGCGACTTCCTCGACCGGCACCTCGGCCGCTGAACGTCAGCAGAAGACGATGGCCGCGCCCGTCGCGATCGAGTGCCGGGCGGCGGCCGTCAACTGCAGGCAGGTGAACGACTCGACGCCGTACCGGCGCCAGCCCTCCGCACCGCCCCGCAACGCCCCGGCTGCGGTCACTGTTCGCGCAGGCCCCACGGGGTGCCGTACGCGGTGAGCAGGTCGAGGAACGGCCGGGGCGGCAGGGCCTCCGGGCCCAGGACGCCGGCGCCGGACCAGACGCCGGAAGCCATCAGTTCGAGGGCCACGACCGGGTTGACGGCGGTCTGCCACACCACCGCCTGGGAGCCGTACTCGCGCATGGACCACTGGTTGTCGACCACGTGGTAGAGGTAGACCTCGCGCGGGGCGCCGTCCTTGGTGCCCTTGACCCAGGTGCCCGCGCACGTCTTGCCGCGCATGCGGTCCCCGAGGGTCGCCGGGTCGGGCAGGCACGCCGCGACCACGTCGCGCGGGGTCACCTTGACGGCGGTGCCGCCCTCTGCGGCGACCTGGACGGGCTCGGTGCGGTCCAGCCCCAGCAGATGCAGCGTCCGCAGCGTGTCGATGAACTCCGCGCCCAGCCCGTACTTGAAGGTCACCCGCTCGGCGTCGATCCAGCGGGGCACGAGCAGGACCTCCTCGTGCTCGACGTTGACGCACTCGACCGGGCCGATGCCCTCGGGGAAGTCGAACACCTCCGGCTCGCTGAACGGCGGGGTGGTGAACCAGCCCCGGCCTGCCTCGTAGACGACCGGCGGGTTGAGGCACTCCTCGATGGTGGTCCAGATGCTGAACGACGGCGCGAAGTCGTACCCCTCGACGGTGAGGTCGGCGCCGTCGCGGATGCCGATCTCCTCGATGTGGTCGAACAGTTCGTCGGCGGCGTACCGGGCGAAGACGTCCGACAGCCCCGGCTCCACCCCGATGCCGACCAGCGCGAGCCTGCCCGCCTTCTCCCACTCGGCGGCCATCTCGAACTGGGTGTCTCCCAGCTTGACCCCGCACGCCTCGTGCGGGCGCTCCGGATGCGGCCGCGACAGCGACATCGCCATGTCCAGATAGTTCGCGCCGACAGACAGCGCCGCCCGGAACAGCGGCATCACGAACCGCGGGTCGGTGGCGTTGAGCAGGACGTCGCAGCGGTGCTCGGCCAGCAGTGCCTCAACCGCGGCCTCGTCGCTCGCGTCCACCTGCCGGGCGCCGAACCGGGCGCCCGCCTCTCCCAGCGCGGCGACGGCCGCCTCCGCGCGAGACAGGTCGTAGTCGGCGACGACCATGTGCTCGAAGAAGGACCGGCGGGCCGCGATCCGGGTGATCGCCGTGCCCACGCCACCGGCGCCGACGAGCAGAACACGCATGACAAAACTCCCTTTTCAGGACAAAGGCTCCTTTGATGCACTAAATCCAACGTCACCGCCATACGAAACGTCAATGGTGTTGGCATAAGGTGGCCGGTGGTGGAGCAGGCGGAGAGGAGAGCGCGATGCCCAAGCCGGTGGTCTCGGAGTCGGCGCGCCGACGGCGCCGCCCGACGAAGAACGGGGTGGTTCTATCAGAGGACCTGATCGTGCGGACCGCGCTGCGCATGCTGCGCGAGCACGGTTCCGCCGGACTGAGCGTACGGCGGCTCGGCATCGCCCTGGGCGCCGACCCCAGCACGCTCTACCGCTACTTCGCCGGCATCGACGATCTGACCCTGGCCATCGGCGACATGCTCATCGGCCGGGCCTTGGCCGGCTGGCACGTCACCGGTGACTGGCGCGCCGACCTTCGCGAACTGGGCCTGCGCATCCACGCCGCCTACCTCGAACACCCCCAGGCCGCGGTGCTGACCGCCAGCCGCATCAGCGGCAAGTCCCAAGAGATCGCGGCAGACGAGGCGATCCTCGGGCTGCTGCGCGGCGCCGGGTTCCCCGATCGTGAGGCGGTCCGCGTCTACCACGCCTTCATCGACATGACGCTGGCCTTCGCCGCGCTGGACGCGGCGTCCCTCGCGCTGCCGGAGCAGGCGCGCAGGGCGGACGAGGCGATGTGGCAGGCGACCTACGCCCGCATGTCCCCCGCCACCCACCCCAACATCGCGGCGGTCGCGCCCCTGCTGGTGGCCGACATGAACGACAGCGCCTATCCCGCCGCGCTGGAGATGCTGCTCGCCAGCGCGGCGGGGCACTGCGAGAAGAACGGCTCCGCCGGCCACCGCTGAAGGCGTGCGCGGCCAGAGCGACGAGGCTAAGCCTTGTGGCCCCCGGGTGCGCGGAGAGTCCGGCGGACGGCGTCGCGGAGCCAGTGGTGGGCTCCGTCGGCGGCGTGGCGGGGATGCCAGGCCATGCCGATGGTCAGGGGCGGCAGCGGGAGGGGGATGTCGAGCAGGTGCAGGCCGAGGGTGGTGGCGGCGTCGGTGAGGGGCGGGGGGTCGGCGCCGGGGAATGCGGTGGGGATGAGGCAGACGACGTCGCTGCGGCCGGCGAGGCTCATCGCGGCCAGGTGGCTGGGGAGGACGACGGCCTCGACTCCGGCGTCACCCGTACGCCGGACACCGCCTCCCCCACCACCTTCGAGCAGTGGTGCGTCCAGACCCTCAAGCCCGCCGTCCTCCCCTGACGCCTACCGGCCGGGAGGCCCGTGGTCAGGCGACGGAGTGGGTGACGACGCCGGTGTACGCGCCGGAGGAGACGCCCGCGAAGGGGACCGACAGGACGAGGGTGGGATTCCAGGAGGCGTTGTTGACCCCTGCCTGCGCGGTGTGGGAGAACGCCGTCCTGGGGACGGCGAGGGTCACGCTGCTCGCGGCCGTGGGCTGGCCGGGAATGAAGGTGCCGCCGCCCTGGGTGTCGGTAGCCGGGCCGGACCAATAGCTCATGTTCGCCCGGCCGATGGTCACGACGGGGGCGGTGGTGCGGGTGTAGTCGGTCGAGGAGACCGTGGCGGTCCACACACCGGCGCCGGGGTCGCGGTGATCGGTCACCGTCACCGTACCCAGAGGCGCGCTGCGCCGGCCCCCGGGCGCCGCGCTGCCGAGGGACACCGCGACGGGGGCGGAGATCGTCAACGATCCCGCCCTGGCCAGGGTGTAGGTGGCGAGCGACGGAGCCGCGGCGGCCGGCGGACCGGGCAGGGCGCCCTGGAGAGCCGAGATCGCGAGCACGGTCGCGGTGGTGAGGGGTGTGGGTCGTAGGAGCATTCATGCCCTTCGGGAATCGTGGGGGGAGACGGCTCTGCGGCGCCGGACGACGAGGCCGGTGGCGGCGAGCCCGATCACGCCGGCGACCAGGGCGACGAGCGGCAACGGGGTGGCGGACATGGCGACCGGCCGGCCCGCCCCCGACCGGGGGAAGACGACGGTGGCCGACACCGTGCGCTTGATGAGACCGCTCTGGATGACGAGATCGGCCTTCCAGGGGCCGTCGGGCAGCCGGGGGTCCATCACGACCGCCAGCCGTCCGGTGTCCCCCGGCCGCAGCGTGACGCCAAGCTCCGCGGGGTAGGGCCCGGCGCGCAGCCCGCCCGGCCCCTCCGACAGGGACAGCGATCCGGACAGGTCCAGGGCGCGGCCGCCGGTGTTGCGTACCTGGGCGACGAGGGCCGGCCGCCCGCCGGCGTCCCGCTCGGGAGTGAGGCGGTCGATGCTCATGTCGGACGGGGGCTCGCCGCCGGGGCCGATGTCCAGGTAGACCCGGATCCCGGTGCGGCTGGCGAGTCCGAGGTTGTGCGTCGCGTCCGGCTCCGCGGTCGTCTGCGCCCAGATCACCGCATAGCGCTCACCACGCCAGGCGTCCCGGGGCACGCGGATGGTGAACCAGGCTATGCGGGTGCGGCCCGGCGCCAGGTCGATCTCGGATGGGGTGACCGTGGTCCAGGTCGACAGCTCGTTGGGGGTGCGGTCCGGCGCGAAGACGAACGCCCGGTTGCGGATGTCGGCCGCCGCCGCGTACAGCGAGACGTGCATGGGGTGGCCGCTGCTGTTGGAGACCTCGAGCCGGCGCTTGATGGTGGTGCCGGGGCTGAGGTGGTCGACCACTCCTTTGCGGGCCCGGGGATCGTCGCGGCGGGCGACGGGCGCGTCGACCAGCCGGATGCCGAGCCCTTCACCGGGGCCGTCCGTGGAGACCACGACGCCGCGCGTGACGGAAGCGGTCGCCGCGGCCGCCTGTACCGCGACCGCGCCGGAGCACAGCACGGAGAGCATGACGGCCGCGGCGCGACGCGCGTATCGGTCAGGCGACGGAATGGGTCACCGTCCCGCTGTAGGCGCCGAGGTCCGCCGACAGCGGGACGACCACGCTGATGGTCGGGTGCCAGGACGCCTGGCTGTTCCCGGTGCCGCCGGTGTAGGTCATGGCGACCCGCTGCACGTCGAGGGTCCCGCCCGGCCCCGGCGTCAGCGTGCCGTTGCCGACGATCAGCGTGCCCGGTCCGGGCGTGTAGGTCGTCGCGGACGCCGGAACCGTGTCGGTCGGGCTCACGAAGCCCGTGGACGAGACACGGGCCGTCCAGTCGGAGGTCGGGACGCCGCCGCGGGCGTCGGTCACCGTGACGGTGCCGATCGGCCCGCTGACGCTGCCGCCCGGCGTCGTGCTGCCCAGGCTCACCGGACCAGCGGGCGCCGTGATCGTCAACGCGCCCGAGGTGACCGTGAAGGTCACCGTCGTGTCCGCGGCGTCGGCCTGGCCGGTGAGCATGGCCAGCGCAAGCGCGGCCCCCGACATCAACGCGAGCGGCCTGAGTCGCATACTTCATCCCCGCCTATGTGAACGCCCCGGCAGGGGCGGCAGTAACACTGATCACCTGCAGGGCATCACGCTAAGAAGCCGGGGTCACCGTCGCGCAGCCGACGCGCGCGTGCGTACGGGCCTCCGATCCGATCGGGACGAAAGCTTGAATCGCCGCGACAGCCGGAACCGCGACCCTGCGGGGCCGGAGCCGATCGCGTCCCGCCGCCCGGTCACCCGTCCGTACGGCCCGGGCCGAAGGGGCGATCGCCGCGGAGGGTGATGCGGTGCATCACCCGGTGCGCGTCACCGTAGTCGCGGTTGGCGTAGTGGGCGGTGCTCCGGTTGTCCCACATCGCGACGTCCCCGACCCTCCAGCGGTGACGCACGATGTGCTCGGGCTTGGTGAGGTGGGCGTAGAGCAGGTCCAGGATGGCCCGGCTCTCGGCCTCGGACACGCCGACGATGTGGGAGGTGAACCCGGGGTTGACGAAGATCCCCTTGCGGCCGGTCTCCGGGTGGACGCGGACCACGGGATGCTCCACCGGCTCCAGCCGGGTGACGATCTCGCCGTCCCAGACGTTGCCCTCGCCGCCGCGGCGCTGGGCCAGGTAGTAACCGAACTCGCGGTTGCCGTCGTGGACCGCGGTGAGCTGGTCGGCCAACTCCTTCACCGGGGCGGACAGGGAGTCGTAGGCCAGCTGGCTGTCGGCCCAGCTCGTGTCGCCGCCGGTGGGCGGGAGGATCACGGCGCGCAGGATGGAGCCGAGCGGCGGGCGGGGCATGAACGTGACGTCGGTGTGCCAGACGTCGGCGAAGCCGTTGTCGGCGCTGTCGAGGGCGTAGATCTCGGGATGCGCCTCGTCGACGCCGCCGACGACCGGGTGGGAGGCGGTCAGCTCGCCGAGACGGCGCCCGAGCGCCACCTGCCCGTCGTCGTCCAGGCTCTGCTCGCGGAAGAACAGCACCTTCCGATCGACCAGGGCGGCACGCACCGCGGCCAGTTCCTCGTCGGTGGCGGTCGCCAGATCCAGCCCCTCGACCTCGGCGCCGAAGTGGGGCCCGAGGGGCCGCAGGTCCAGCTTCACGGCGGTCGGTGTGGTCATCTCACTCTCCTCGTGGTTGGTTGGTGCGGTGCTTCACGCCGCGGCGGCCCGTACGGCATGGCCGACCTCGGCGCGGAGCGCGGCGTACTCGGGAAGGGCGCGCAGTTCGTCCGGTTCCACCCCGGTGCGCGGGAGGTCGACGTCCAGGTCGAGCGCGATCCGGCCCGGCCGGCGGGTGAGCACGACGACGCGGCTGCCGAGGAACACGGCCTCCTCGACGCTGTGGGTGACGAACACCGACGTGCGGCCGGTCTGCGCGCTCACCCGGCGCAGGTCCTCCTGGAGACGCTCGCGGGTGAGCGCGTCCAGGGCCGCGAACGGCTCGTCGAGCAGCAGCAGCGGATCGTCGCCCGCGAGCGCCCTGGCGATCGCCACGCGCTGCTGCTGCCCTCCCGAGATCTGCCAGATCCGGCGGTCCGCCACGTCGTGCAGGCCCACCCGTTCCAGCAGCTCCGGCACCCGGCGGGCGCGCTCGGCACGGGGCACGCCCGCGTAGCGCAGGGCCAGCTCGACGTTGCCGCCCACGGTCTTCCACGGGAACAGGCGCGGCTGCTGGAAGACCATGCCGGCGCCCCTGCCGGGGACGGGCTCGGCCCCGCCGGTCCGTACGGTGCCGGAGGTGGGCCTCTCGAAGCCCGCGACGAGGCGCAGCAGCGTGCTCTTGCCGCATCCGGACGCACCGACGAGCACGAGGAAGGCGCCGGGAGGGACGGTCAGGGAGATCGGCCCGAGGGCGGCGACCGGACCTCCCGCGCCGCCGTAGACGTGTTCGACCTCGTGCAGGTGGACGGCGGCGACGTCCTTGTCCGCCGTGGCCGGGGCGGCGGCCGGGTCAGGACGCGAGGGCACCGGGAAGCCCCTTGGTGTAGATCGCCCGCTCCACCGTGGCGAGGTCGGGCACCGCGTCGATCTTCTGCTGGTCCTTGAGGAACTGCGCCGCGCTCACCAGGTTCTGCGCCAGGCCGCCGGCCTTGTCCGGCGTGCCGAGCCACTCGGGCGAGGCCAGATCGGCCGGCTTGAGGAAGACGCCCTGGCTGAGCTGCGCCTTGGCCTCGTCCTTGCCGAGGTTGAGCTCCGCGCCCACCGCCTGGGCCGCGGCGTCGGGATCGTCCACGATCAGGTCGAGCGCCCTGGCCTCGACCTTGCGCCAGGCGTCGACCGCGTCGGGGTGCGCCTGGATGAACGCGGTGGACACCACGCCCAGGTCGAGGGTCGGCTTGCCCGCGGTCGCCAGCTCACGGCTGCTGATGAGCGTCTTGCCGGTCTTCTTGATCTCGTCCAGCGTCGGCAGCCAGACGTACGCGGCGTCGATGTCGCCGCGGGTCCAGGACGCCAGGATGTCCTGCGGCTCCAGGTCGATCAGGTTCACCGCGGACTCCGGCACCCCCGCCTTCTCGAGCGCGGCGAGCAGGCTGTAGTGGGACGTCGAGGCGAACGGCGTCGCCACCTTCTTGCCGCGCAGGTCCGCCACGGAGGAGATGCCGGTGCCGTCGCGGGCGACCAGGGCCTCATTGTCACCGGCCACGTCGAGCACGAACGCCACCTGATAGGGGATGTTCAGCGGCGCGGACAGCCCGCGCGCGACCGGGCTCGACCCGATGGCCGCGATGTCCACGCTCTTGGCCACGAAGGCGGTGTTGATGCTGGCGCCGGAGTCGAACTTGATCCACTTGATCGTGTAGCCGGGCAGCGCCTGCTCCAGCCACCCCTTGTTCTTCACGATGAGGTCCCCGCTGGGGAACGCCTGGTAGGCGACGCGGATGGTGCGGTCCGCCGTACCATCGCCGCCTCCGCCACCGCCTCCGCCGGAGGCGGTGCCGTTGCCGCACGCGGCCAGGACGGCGGCCGTCGCGGCGGCCAGGGCGACGGAGAGCAGGCGCGTGAGACGTGGTCGTGACATGGCGGAGAGTTCCTTTTGCGCTGGTTGTGCACTGGTCTTGCATGGGGGCGAGGGGTCGATGAGGCTGACGGGGGCGAGAGGGTGGTCAGGCGCGGCCGCGCCAGGGGATGAGCCGGGTCTCCGCGGCGCGCAGCAGGCCGTCGATCAGCAGTCCGGACAGGCCGATGGCGAGCAGTCCGAGCACCACGACGTCGGTCTGCAGGTAGCGCTGGGCGTCGCGGACCATCCCGCCGATGCCGGGCACGCCGTTGACGGTCTCCGCCGCGACGACCGAGGAGTACGCGATCCCGACGGCCAGCCGGACACCGGTGAAGATCTCCGGCAGCGCGGCGGGCAGCACCACGTCCTTGATCACGTCCCATCGCGAGGCGCCCAGTGCCCTGGCCGCCTCCACCAGGCCGGTCGGCGCGCCGTGGACGGCCGCGGCGGTTGCCACGGCGACCGGCGGGAGCGCGGCGATGGCGAGCAGCCACAGCTTGGGCGTCTCGTCGATGCCGAACCAGATGATGAGCAGGCTGAAGTACGCCAGCGGAGGCAGGGCCCGTACGAAGGTCACGACCGGCTCGGCCACGAGGCGGATCCACGGCACGGCGCCCAGGACGACGCCGAGGACGAGCCCCGCCGCCACGCCGAGCGCCGAGCCGATGAGGATGCGGCGCAGGCTGATGCCCAGGTGCTCGACGAGCAGGTGACCGCTGTAGCCGCGGACGCCGTCGTGGGTGGTGGACAGCAGGACGAGCTGGTCCCACACGGCCCGGGGCGCGGGCACGAACGACGGGTTGCCCGCCGCTGCCGCCGCCAGCTGCCACAGCGCGAGCAGTGCGAGCAGCGACAGCACCCGCACGCCGATCCGGCGGGCCCTGCGCCCCCGCCCGGCCGGCGCCGGGGCGGCAGGCGTTCCTTCTGCGGGCGGCGGACCGGCGGACTCGGGCGCCTCGTCCGGCGTCAGGAGGCTGGGGGCGGCGGAGACGGATCTGGAGGGGGATGACGTCACAGTGGTCGCTCCGGGAGGAGGGCTCCGGGCCGCGCCGCTCGATCGCGGGCACGGCACGGCAACGGAAGGAGGACGTCCGGCGAAGATGACCGCGCCGGACGGGAGGTCGAGTTCAGGAGCGACAGACCGAGCCGTTCAGACGGCACAGGTCGACGTGCAGACGCCGGACCAACCACGATGCCGTAGACACAGGTATTTCCTACCAAATTTGTAGGGTGATGGCAATCGAACATCGGGCGGAGAGCGTTGCCGTTGGCGCCCCTCCCCAGCCGTGCGCCGCGGCCGAGGCCGCACGGCGCTCCGGTCGGCCCGTCGCCGACCCCTCTACGACGTCCTGGCCATCAAGATCGAATTTTTCGCCGGCGCGGTCGAGGCGGAGTACCGGGCGGAACTGTTCGCCGAGGCCGAAGTGATCGTCGAGGACGTGATGGCCTCGTTCGAGTCGGCCTATCTGTCGGTCGTCGAGGCCACGCTCGGCGACGCGGCCGAGGAACTCGACCTGCTCGACGCGGCCCTGTCCGCTGCGGACGCCGCCGCCGTCCTGGTGGACACGCTGTCGGGGATAGTGCGGGAGAAGGCGGAGCTATGGGATCACGAGCGCGCCATGACCGCCGTTATGTCCCCTCCCCCAAGGCGTTCGCGCGAGCGGTCTTCGCCCCCTCGCCCACCAGGTAATGCACTGTCGCCCCCGGCAAAGTGGGCAGCTCGGCCCAGTGGGTGATCGGCTCGTCACAGCCAGGCGGGTCGTCACGGTCCCGGCCGTAGGGCAGGCGGACGACCCCGTCAGAGTCGACGAAGCAGTCGCGGTACTCACGCCCGTCCTCAGCGAAGTGACGGGTGGTGAAGTACATCGGTCTCACCAGCCAGAATTCCTGTCCGGCGTCCGGATCGCGGTCGTCCGCATCGTCGGACGCGTAACGGCCCGCGATCGCGGCGGCCACGGGCATTCCGTCCCCCGGCAGCCTCTGCCGTGGGTCCACCCACTCCACCTCCGCGCGCATGTCCATCCCGGCTCCGATCTTTTGTCAGGTACGGCCAATTTCGGAGTCCTGCCCTTGCCCCCTCCGCTCAGCGCCGGAAACTCGCGCGTGCAGGGCATGCACATCAGGTTCTCAGCTCTGAACGCGTCGGTCGTACTCCATTTGATGCCTTTGGATTTCGTCCGCGTTGTCAACCGTCCAGTCGTACAACCGGCCGAACGGCTCGCGCAGCGACTCGCCGAGCGGCGTGAGCGAGTACTCGACCCCGACCGGCGAGGTGGGTAGCACGCGGCGCGCGATCATCCCGTTGCGCTCCAGGCGGCGCAGGGTCTGGGTCAGGACCCGCTGGGTGACGCCCTCAAGGCGGCGCTTGAGCTCGTTGAACCGCCTGGGCTCGTTGAGGACCGCCATCACCATCATCGACCACTTGTCGGCGATCTGGTCGAGGATGGGGCGGCTGGGGCAGTCGGCGCGGTAGACGATGTCTGCTGAGGTGCCGGCTTCGGGAATGGCCATATCGGTATCCTTCGCGATCCTTGAGATGCCGAAAGTGCGTTATTGACGGTTGGTTGCCCGCCGCCGCATCGTAAGTATGCATCGGGAACCTAGGTGCACACCAGATACGGATCGGGGATCTCCATGAACGACGCCTACACGACCCTGCGGGTGAGCCGCGAAGCCGGCATCGCCCGCGTCACCCTCGACAATCCACCCGTCAATGTCTTGGATGTCGCCCTGATGGGCGACATCCGGCGCCTGCTGACCGCGCTGCGGGACGACGACTCGGTTCGGGTCATCGTGTTCGACAGTGCCAATCCTGAGTTCTTCATCGCCCACGTCGACATGTCGCTTGGTGACACGCCGGACGCGCTCGACAAGATCGCGCAAGACCTCCCGGATGGTGTCAACGTTTTCCAGGCTTTGGGGGAACTGCTGCGGCACCAGCCCCAGGTGACCATCATCGAGCTCGCCGGGATGGCGCGCGGCGGCGGGGCGGAGTTCGTCGCCTCCGCGGACATGACGTTCGCGGCGATCGGCCGTGCCGGGATCGGCCAGATCGAAGCTCTCATGGGCATCGTCCCCGGCGGAGGGGGCACGCAGTATCTCGTCACCAGGGTCGGCCGCAACCGCGCACTGGAGGCGGTGCTGAGTGCCGACCTGTACGACGCCGAGACCGCGGAGCGCTACGGCTGGGTCAACCGGGCCGTCCCCGCCGATGAACTCGACGACGTCGTCGACCGACTCGCCCGCAACATCGCCGCATTGCCCGAGGGCGTGATCGCGGCGGCCAAGCGCGCCATCCTGCCGGAGGACCTGGCCGAGGGGCTCCTGCGGGAGAACGACGCCTGGACGGGACAGATCATTCGCCCTGCGGCCACAGAGCTGATCCGCGACGGACTCGCCCACGGCGCCCAGACCCCCGACGGCGAACGCGATCTGGAGGGCCTCCTCCGGCGACTCGCCGGTTAGGACCTGGAGGGACGACGCGGCCCGGTTCTCGGCCCGGCACCTGAAGTGAGGCCGGGCCGTCAGGCCAGCAGCAGACGGTAGGCGGTGTCGGCCAGGATGGCGCTCATTGAGGTAGGAGTGGATCCTGCCCACCCGCAGATGCCATAACTGACCGGGGCTGCTGGTGAGGCAGTCCCATTGGATCACGGCTGCCCCGTTCGCCGTGCTGGAGTTCCCGATGGTCATGCACTTGCCCGGGCTCCGCACGCCCGTCCCACGGCCGCGACGCCGGCGTAATGCGGGTTATGGTCGTGCAATGCCTGACCCGATCTTCGCCCACCCTCGCCTGGCCGCCGTCTACGACGCCTTCGACGGCGACCGCGACGACCTGAGCGCCTATCTCGGCATCGCCGACGAACTGGGCGCGGACCGCGTGCTCGACGTCGGGTGCGGAACGGGGTGCCTGGCGATTCTGCTCGCCGGCAGCGGACGCACGGTCATGGGCGTCGACCCCGCCGAAGCGTCGCTTCGAGTCGCCAGATCGAAGGATCGGACCGGAAGGATCACCTGGGTCCGCGGCGATGCCACCAAGGTTTCGGCGTTCGACGCCGATCTCGCCGTGATGACGGGGAACGTGGCGCAGGTCTTTCTCACCGACGACGACTGGACGCGGACTCTCCGGGGCGTCCACGGCGCGCTTCGCCCCCGAGGCCACCTTGTGTTCGAGACCAGGCGCCCCGAACGCCGGGCGTGGGAAGAGTGGGCCTCGGACACCGGTCCGGTCGTCCTCGACCTCCCGGAGGCCGGGGTCGTGGAGCGGCGCCTCGAGGTCACCGACGTGAGCCTGCCGTCGGTGTCCTTCCGCTACACCTACACCTTCCTGGCGGACGGCGCGGTCGTCACGTCGGACTCGACTCTCCGGTTCCGCGAGCGGGACGAGGTGGAAGCGAGCCTGGCCGCGAACGGCTACCGGGTGCTGGACGTGCGGGACGCCCCCGATCGCCCGGGCCGCGAGTTCGTGTTCGTCGCGCAGCGTGCGACGTGAAGCACGTCAGTGGTCGCCGGCGTCGGTGAGGATGCGGCGGGCCTGGCGGACGACGGCCTCGTCGACGAAGCGGCCGTCGGCGAGGGCGACCGCGCCCTGGTCGGCGGCGGAGACGACCTCCAGGGCGGCCACGATCTCCTCCCTGGTCGGGCGGTAGGCCGCCGCGATCACCGGGAGCTGGATGGGGTGGATGGCCGCCCGGCCGCGAAAGCCCATGGCCCGGCCCGCGGCGCAGGACGCGGCCAGGCCGTCGAGGTCGCGGACGTGCGGATACACCGACTGGGCCGGGGCCGGCAGCCCCGCCGCCCGGGCCGCGACCACGATGCGGGAACGCGCCCAGGCCAGGCCCGCCTCGTCGGTCACGCCGAGGTCGGCGCGCAGGTCGGCCTCGCCCAGGCCGATCCCGGCGACGGCCGGTGAGGCGGTGGCGATCTCGAAGGCGCGCTCCAGCCCGAGGGCCGACTCGACGATCGGGCGCAGCGGCACGCCCGGCACCGCGTCGGCGATCCAGCGGACCTCGTCGGCCGACTCCACCTTGGGGACGCGCAGGCCGCCGCTGCCGTGCAGCAGCGTTCCGAGCGCGTGCAGGTCGGCCTGGCCGTACGGCGTGCGCACGTCGTTGACGCGGACCTCCACGCGCGGATGCGGCGTGGCCAGCAGGGCGACGACTCCGGCCCGGGCGACGCCCTTGTGCTCCGGGGCGACCGCGTCCTCCAGGTCGACGACGACCACGTCCGCCTCGCCGCCGAGCGCCTTGGCGATCCGGTCCGGGCGGTCGGCGGGCACGTACAACCACGTCAGGGGGGTGGCAGAAGGACCAGAAGAAGGCCCGGAAGCAGGCACGGCGTCAACTCCTCGCGAATCCCCCGCACCCCTTTCCTGAAGATCAGCGCTCATGCCCGATCACGGTGTGACATGTCACACCACTCCCTTGGCGCGCAGCGCCTCGATCTCCACGCCGGTCAGGCCGAGGCCGTGCAGGATCTCGTCGGTGTCGGCGCCGTGCGGGCGGCCGGTCCACCGGATCCGTCCCGGAGTCTCCGACAGCCGGAACATCACGTTCTGCATCCGCAGCGGGCCCAGCTCGGGGTCCTCCACCGTGGTCACCGCGTCGAGCGCGCGCAGCTGCGGGTCGGCCAGCACGTCGCGCACGTCGTAGATCGGCGCCACGGCGGCCTCCGCCTCCTCGAACGCCCGCAGCACCTCCTCCCGGGTCCGCTCCCCGACCCACGCCGCCACGGCCGCGTCGAGCTCGTCCGCGTGCGCCACCCGGCCCGAGCCGGTGGCGAACCACGGCTCGTCCACCAGGTCGGGCCGCCCGACCAGGCGCATCACCCGTTCGGCGATGCTCTGCGCCGAGGTGGAGACCGCGACCCAGGAGCCGTCGCGGCACCGGTAGGTGTTGCGCGGCGCGTTGTTGACCGAGCGGTTGCCGGTGCGCGGGGGCACGACGCCGAGCCGGTCGTAGATGGTCGGCTGGGCGCCGAGCACGGTCAGGATCGGCTCGATGATCGACAGGTCGACGACCTGCCCGTGCCCCGACCGCAGGGCCGTCATCACGGCGAACGCGGTGGCCAGCGCGCAGATGCCGTCCGCGAGCCCGAACGGCGGCAGCGTGGGCGGCCCACCGGGCTCCCCCGTCATCGCGGCGAACCCGCTCATCGCCTCGGCGAGGGTGCCGAAGCCGGGCCGCCTGGCGTACGGGCCGAACTGGCCGAACCCGGTGACCCGGGCGAGCACCAGGTCGGGGTTGACCTCGCTGAGCCGGTCCCAGGACAGGTTCCAGCGCTCCAGCGTGCCGGGGCGGAAGTTCTCGATGAGCACGTCGGCGTCCTCGACGAGCCGGACCATCAGGTCCTGGCCCTCCTCGGTGGACAGGTCGAGCGTCATCGTCCGCTTGTTGCGGCCGAGCATCTTCCACCACAACCCCTCGGGCCCGTGCCCTCGCGACGGGTCCGGCCTGCGCGGGTGCTCCACCTTGACGACGTCCGCGCCGTAGTCGCCGAGCAGCATCGCCGCGGTCGGCCCGGCGAACAACGTCGCGGCGTCGATCACCCGTACGCCGTCGAGCGGCCCGTTCCGTCCGCCCTCCATGGTCACAGCCCCTCCAGAAGACGGTCGATCTCGTGGCGGTGCGGCATGGAGGTGCTGGCGCCCTCCCGCTGCACCGACAGCGCCGCCGCGGCCGAGGCGAAGCGCAGCGCCCGCGCGGGGTCGGCCCCCTCGGTCCTGGCCACGGCCAGCGCCCCCGCGAAGGTGTCCCCCGCCGCCGTGGTGTCAACCGCCCGCACCGGTACGGCGGCCTCGCGCAGGCGAGTGCCGTCGCGCGAGCCGTACAGCGCGCCCCGGGCGCCCAGGGTGACGACGGCCTCGGGGACCAGGCCGAGCAGCGCCTCCAGCGCGTCCCGGGGATCGTCGCGGCCGGTGAGGGCCGCCGCCTCATGCTCGTTGGGCACGATGAGGTCGACGGCCTCGAGCAGTTCGGCGGGCAGCGGCACCGCCGGGGCCGGGGTCAGGATCACCTCGGCCCGGGACGAAACAGCACGGGGAACGTGAGCCGCCGCCACAACGGCGTCCATCGGCAGCTCCAGTTGCAGCAGCAGCGCGCCGGACCGGCCGATGACCTCCGCGTCCCGCCCGGCGGGCCCCGTGACCGCGCCGTTCGCGCCGGGCACCACGATGATCGAGTTGTCGCCGCCGTCCTGCACGACGATGTGGGCGACGCCCGAGGGGCCGGGCACGACCCGCAGCCCGGCCGTGTCCACGCCCGCCTCGGCGAGCGCGGCGCGCAGCCCCGGCCCGAACGCGTCGTCGCCCACGGCACCGAGGAAGGCCACGTCGGCCCCCGCGCGGGCCGCGGCGATCGCCTGGTTGGCCCCCTTGCCGCCGGGAATCGTGCGGAACTCCCGGCCCGTGATGGTCTCCCCCGGCTTGGGAGCCTGGGCGACATACGCCACCAGGTCCATGTTGGCGCTGCCGAACACCGAGATCACAGTCGGTCCCCTTCGATGAGCGCGAGCGTGCGGGCGGCGAGCGACGCGGTGGAGACGCCGTCGAAGCCGGGCAGGCTGCTGGCCAGCCGGTCCCGGGTCGTCCACCGCTCCGGGACGCCGCCCGCCAGCGCCCCGGCGATCGACCCAGCCGTGGCGGCGGCCGAGTCGGTGTCCCAGCCTCCCGCCACCGCAGCGCCGACCGTCGCGGCGAAGTCCCCGGCGCCGTGGACGAGGGCCGCCGCCAGCAGCGCCGCGTTGTTGACCGTGTGCACCCAGTGGAGGTGCCCGTGCCGCGCGTACAGCCGGTCCACGACCCGCTCGAAGTCCGGCTCCGCCGCGGCGTCCGCGACGGCCTGCCGTACGGCTTCGGCCAGGCGCGAGCCGGGCGGCACGACCGACAGCCCCGCCTCGATCACCTCGCCCACGCCCCCGGCCACGAGCGCCTGCGCGCACATGGCGGCGGCGAACATCGCGCCGTAGATCCCGTTGGCCGTGTGACTGAGCCGGGCGTCCCGCCACGCCCGGGACGCGGCCGCCGCCGGGTCGCCCGGATTGGCCCAGCCGTACACGTCGGCCCTGATCAGCGCGCCGATCCACTCGCGGAACGGGTTCCGATGGACGGCGGTCGCGGGGGGTTCGAGACCCATGAGCAGGTTGCGGTACGCCGCCCGCTCCGCGGTGAAGACCCGCCCGGCGGGCAGCGCGTCGAGCCAGGTCTGCGCCACGTCCTCGGTCGTGAAGTCCCGTCCGTGCCGTTCGAGCACGGTGAGCGCGAGCAGCGCGTAGTTGAGGTCGTCGTCCTCGGGCACCCCGTCGATGTTCTCGGCGAGGCTGGTGGCCGCGCTGCGGCGGTTCCACGGCCACCGCTCCGCGATCTCCGGCGGCAGCGCCTTCGCGGTGAACCAGCCGCGGATCGGCCAGTTGCCGGTCGCCTCGGCGATGGCCCTGATCCCCTCGCGGGGGATCTTCTCCACGGGCTTGCCCAGGAGGCATCCGGCCGCCCTGCCCCGCCAGGCTCCGCGTACGCGGTCGGGCGCCGGACGGATCTGCGGGCGGGAGGCGGGCCAGTCCGGGCAGCTCGCGACGATCTCCTCGAACCCCGAGGGCTCGGGCAGCGGCGAGGGGATCGCCGCGAGTTCGTCGAGCAGCTCCCCGGCCAGCGTGCGCAGCTCTTCAGTGGCGGGCCCGGCGGAGGCGCCCGCCCGGGGCGGCGCGTCGTGTCCCCCGGCGGCGTGCCAGCGGTCGCCGATCGCCGCCACCTCCGGGAGCACCCCACGGCCGTCCTCGGCCGCCTGCCGCAGCTCGTGGCCGACCAGGTCCTCCGGCTGCACCCACGTCAGCCGGATCATCGCACCTCTCCCTCCCCGTGCGGCGCGAGCAGGACGTCGAAGGCGGCCTCGTGGGCGCGGCGGCGCTCCCGGTCGGCCCGGTGCACCCGCCGCGCCACCTCCGCGAGCGCCAGCCCCGGCCCGACCAGGTCCGTACGGCTGGCCGTCGCCACCTGCTCCAGCCAGCCGGCCGGGACGGCGGCCCGCCCGCCGAGCGCCCCGGCGACGGCCCCGCCCATCGAGGCGATCGAGTCGGCGTCGCGCCCGTAGTTGACGCCGCCGAGCACGGTCTCGCGGTAGTCGCCCTTGGCCATCACCAGGAACGCGAGCGCGAGCGGCAGCTCCTCGATGCTGTGCAGCCGACTCGGCCGCCGCGCCCCCAGGCCCTGGTCGCGGTAGGTCTCGGCCACCGTGTCGTACGGCCGGACCGCCGCCCGCAGGGCCTCGAACGAGCCCTCCCAGTGTCCGAGCCCCCGGGCGACGGAGCAGACCGCGTCGATCGCGGCCCGGGTGCCGTCGCGGGCGAGCCGCAGGCAGGTGGCGACGACCGAGTCGGGCGTCGCCCCCGGCCGCATCGCCTCGGCGACCGCCGCCGCGAGCACCCCCGCCGCCTCGCGGCCGTAGCTCGACTGGTGCGCCCCGGCCAGGTCGATCGCCTCGGCGTACGCGCCGTCGGGGTCACCCGCGTTGACGACGCCGACCGGAGCCATGTACATCGCGGCGCCGCAGTTGACGATGTTGCCGACGCCGGCCTCGCGGGGGTCGGCGTGGCCGTAGTGCAGCCGCAGCACGAGCCACTTCTCGGCGAGGAACACCCGGTGGAGCGGCAGCGCCTCGGCCTCCAGCTCGGGGATCCAGCGCTTCTCCCCCATCATCTCGGGCACCAGGTGCTCGGCGGCGGCGTAGGCGTCGAGGTGGCCGCCGACCCGCTCGTACACCCGGATGAGGGCGTGCGTCATCAACGTGTCGTCGGTGACGTGGCCGTCCCCCTTGTGGTACGGCGCGATCGGGCGGGCGTTGCGCCAGTCCTCGTTGAAGGGAGGGACGACGCCGCGGACACGGCCCCCGTAGCGCTCCTGGATCTGCTCGGGCGTCCATCCCTCGGTGGCCCCGCCGAGCGCGTCGCCCACCGCGGCGCCCGCCACACACCCGACCGCCTTGTCGGCCAGCACATCGGCCGGCGGGTCCTCCAGCGGCGTCATCAAGTCCTCCCCCTTGTCCATACGCGTGACGTCGGTCTCTACGCCTGATGCGACGGGCCTCATACGAGTCGCCCGGCGATGTCCAGCAGGTCGGTTCCCGCGAGCTCCGGCAGGCAGCAACCCGCCAGGGTGCGGACCCGCTCGCGCCAGGCGGCGGGCAGCGCGTCGTGCCCCGCGGCGCAGCCGAGCAGCGCGCCCGTGAGCGCGGGCGCGGAGTCGGCGACCGGCGCGAGGCAGGCCGCCGCCGAGACGCCCGCGCCGAACGCCTCCGCGCTGAACTCCTCCACACCGGGCGTCCCTCCGGCGGAGGAGACGGCGGCGTCCGCGAGGGCCAGCGCGATCGGCACCGTCTGCGCGGCGGCGACGCCGTAGCTGTAGACGTGGTCGAGCACGGCGGCGTCCAGGGCCGGGACGGCGGCGAAGGGCGATCCGGCCGCCCGCGCCGCCGCGAGCGCCTCGCGCGCCGCGTGCCCGATGGCCGTGCCGGCCGGCAGCGCGCCGAGCGCCGCCTCCACCGCGTCGGCCATCCGCGCGCCGTCCACCAGCGCCGCCACCGCACGGGCCATCGCGACTGCGGCGAGCACGCCGTCCTCCGCGTTGGTGACGCACGCGTCCTCCAGCGGGTCCAGCCCGGCCGCGCCGAAGGCGACGGCCCGCACGGCCGCCGCGTCGTCGAAGTGGTGGGGGTTGTCGTGCCCGCTGGCGGGCGGGCGCTTGCCTGCCGCCAGGTTGTCGAGCGCCGCCCACACCGAGACGCGCGCCCGGACGTCGTCGCGGCCCGCGAGGCGGCCGAACGCCTCCGCCCGGTCCTCCCGGATCGTCAGGGCCGTCCAGGCCAGCCACTCGGCGTCGTCCGACGGGCCGACCGCCAGCGGCGCCACCGGCTGGTTCAGCGCGAACGGCACCGGCAGCGTGGTGACCTGGTGCTCCTCGGCGAACGCGTCGAGTTCCCGGTGCAGCCGCCTGCTCCAGCCCGCCAGCAGGGTGGACCGGTGCCGGGCCGCCGGCCACCCGGCCGCGTCGCCGGCGGCGAGACCGGCGAATGTCCCCTTCACACGGTCAAACCTCTCCCCCGATGACATGTGGTCCTACATTCCTTTCACGATCTCGTCGGCGACGTCGCGGACGTCCCGTCCGGCGACCACGGGCAGGCACCGGCCCGCCACCGGGCCGATGCGCTCGGCCCAGCGCGCGGGCACCGCCGCCTCGCCGCGGCCCGCCCCCGCGAGGGCCCCGGCGACGGCGGCGGTGGTGTCGGCGTCCCTGCCGAGGTTGGCCGCCGTGACGACCGACGCCTCGACCTCCCCGCCGCCCGCCGCGTAGGCGGCGAACGCGAGGGCGACCGCCTCGGGCGCCAGGTCCGTCCACGGGTAGTGCGCCACCACGACCGTGTCGTGCAGGGCACGTCCCAGGAGGGCGCGGGGCGTGCGGGCGGCGACGTCGAGCGCGGCGCGGAGGTTGCGGGCCGTCCAGGAGTCCTCCGGGACCGCCCGCAGGGCCGCCTCGGTCACCTCGCCGGGCGGGGCGCCGGTCATCGCGACCGCGACCGCCGCGGCCACCGCCCGGCCGCCGAGTATCCCCTCGCCGGTGTGGCTCACCCGCCCGTCGGTCTCCGCCAGCCGCGCCGCCTCGTCCGGGTCGCCCGCCGCGAAGATCCCGTACGGCGCGGCCCGCATGGCCAGGCCGTCGGACCAGCCGTGGGCGTGCCACCGGCCGGTGAGCGGCGGCTCCAGGCCGCGGCGCAGGGCCTCGACGGTGCCGAGCTCGGAGAATCCCGCACCGCGCATCGGCCCGTCGAGCCGCGCCACGATCTCCTCGCGCCAGGCCCGCGCCACGTCCTCGGAAGTGAGCGCGTGGCCGTGGCGCAGGAGCACGGTGGCGGCGAAGATCGTGTACTCGGTGTCGTCGGTGCCGCCGCGCTCGATCTCGGTGAGCACGCCCCACCGGTTGGCGATCTCCTCCGGAGCGAGGTTCTCCGCAGGAGCGCCCAGGGCGTCGCCGGCGGCGAGGCCGAGCAGACAGCCCCGGGCGCGGTCGCGGACGGAGATCACCGGGTGTACCGCTCCAGCACCTTGTTCCCCTCCTCGACGAGCCGCTTGGCCAGCTCGTCCAGGCTGATCTTGTCGGCGAAGTACTCCTGCATCGCCGGCGTGGCCACCTTGCTCTTCCACTCGTCGAACCCGTTCACCTTGAGGAACGGCGCGACGACGAGGTCCTTCGCGGAGGCGGTGGCGACGTCCCAGCCGTTCTCCTTCGTGGTGAGCGCGGGGTCCTGCGCGGCGGTCGTGCTGGTGGGCAGCAGCCAGTCACCCTTGGCCAGCTTCGCCTGGTTGGGGCCGTTCAGGAAGTAGGCGATGAACTTCAGCGCCTCGTCGGGCTGCTTGCTGTCGGCCGCGACCGACAGCGTCTGGGAGACCGCTCCCTGCTGGGAGCTCTGCCCCTTCAGCGGCGGCAGCGTGACCCACTCGAACCCGCTCGGCGCCTGCTCGGCGACCTGCTGGCGCAGGTACACCCCGGCCGGGACGATCGCGTACTTGCCGGCGAAGAAGCCCGGCAGCGGGTCGGCGGTGCCCATGCCGAGCGCGGACGGGTCGGCCGACTTGTCGGTGTAGAGCTGGTCGTGGATGCGCTGGAGCACCTCGCGCTCCTGCGGCCCGACCTTCACCGTGGTCTTGCCGTTCTGCGTGTCGAAGAAGGTGCCGCCGAAGTTGAGCGCCAGGTTCAGCACCTTGTTGACCGGCGACTTCATCGGCCAGGCCACGCCGTACGCGCCCTTCTTGGTGAGCTTCTTCGCCACGTCGGCGAACTCGTCCCACGTCCACGGGGAGTCCGGGGAGGGCACCCGCACGCCGGCGCCGTCGAGCAGCTTCTTGTTGGCGATGAGCACCTGCGACTCCTGCAGGAACGGCACGCCGTACACGCCCTGGCCGCTCTTGCCGTCGGAGAAGGTGACCGTGTCCCACGCGGCCTGCGGGATGTCGCTCTTCAGCTCGGCGGGGACCTTGCCGGTGAGGTCGAGCAGGAAGCCCCGCGAGGCGAAGCTCGACAGCGCCGGGGAGTCGTCGTGGATGACGTCCGGCGGGTCGCCGGCCTCGAACGACGTCACGAGCTGGTCGTTGACGTTGTCCCAGCTCCCCTGGACGTACTCGACCTGGATCTCCGGATTCGCCTTGTTCCAGTCGGCGACGATCTGCTTGTTGGCCTCGATCGACTCCTTCTGCCAGGCCAGGCTGAGGAAGCGCAGCTTCACCGGCTCCCCGGACGCGGCGTCGCCGCCACCGCCGTCACCGCCGCTCCCGCATCCCGCGGCGAGCGCGACCGCCGCCACAGCCAGCGCGGCACCCAATCTCTTCATTGAGACCTCCTATCAAAGGTCGCCATGCGGGTCAGCCCTTGACGGCCCCGGCCATCAGGCCGGACCGCAGGCGCCGCTGGATGATCGCGAAGAAGACGAGGCTCGGCACCGTCGCGAGCAGCGACGCCGCCGCCAGCGGGCCGAGCCGGGCGACCCCCTCCGGGCCGACGAAGCGCACCAGCGTCAGCGGAAGGGTCTCCACCTCGGGATCCTTGAGGATCACGAGGGCGAACAGGAACTCGTTCCAGGACGAGATGAAGCTGAACAGCAGCGTCGCGACCACGCCGGGCGCGAGCAGCGGGGCGACGACGGCGACCAGCGCGCGCAACCGCCCCGCGCCGTCCACGGCCGCCGCCTCCTCCAGCTCGCGCGGCACCGCCCGCACGTATCCGCGCAGCATCCACAGCGCGAACGGCATGACGAACGTGACGTGCACGACCGTGAGCCCGGCGAGGGTGTTCACCAGCTCCAGCCGGCGCAGCACCATGAACAGCGGAATGATGATCAGGACGACCGGGAAGACCTGGCTGACCAGCACCCAGCCGATCGCGATCTTTCCGGCCGTGCCGCGGAACCGGGCCAGCGCGTACGCCGCGGGCAGCGCGAGCGCCACCGTGATCAGGGCGGTGGCGACCGCGACGACGAGGCTGCGCAGCCCGGCGCCGACCAGGTCCTGCTCCGCGAAGGCGTCGGCGAAGTTGGCCAGCGTGGGCCGGCGCGGGATCCACGTGGGGTCGAGGGCGGCCATCTCCTGCGGCGTCTTCAGCGCCGTGGACAGCAGCCACAGCAGCGGGAACGCCAGGAACACGACGTATCCCAGCAGGGCGAGGTACTTCAGCGCGCGGGTCATGTCAGTCTCCCTCCCGCGCCTGCCGCCACAGGTACAGGCCCAGCACGGCCAGCACGACGATCGTGATCGCCACGCCGAGCGTCGCGGCGTACCCGAAGAAGCCGTACCGGAACGCCTCCTCGTAGGCGAACAGCATGGGCAGCCTCGTCCGCCCGCCCGGCCCGCCCTGGGTGAGCACGTAGACCAGGCTGAACTGGTTGATGTTCCACACGAAGTCGAGCGAGGTGATGGCCACGATGACGGGCCGCAGCTGTGGCAGCGTGACGTTCCAGAACCGCCGCCAGGTGCCCGCGCCGTCCACGCTGACCGCCTCGTACAGCTCCCTGGGCACGCTCTGCAGGCCGGCGAGCAGCACGACCGTGGTCTGCGGCATGCCGGTCCAGACCCCCACGACGATGACCGCGGGCAGCGCGAGGGAGAAGTCGTGCAGCCAGTCGACGTTCGTGCCGAACAGGCTGTTGAGCAGGCCCGCGTCCGGGTGGTACACCAGCCGCCACATCAGGCCGACCACCACCGGCGGCATGGCCCACGGCACGACCGCCAGCACCCGGGCGACGCCGCGCAGGCGCAGGTCCTGGTTCAGCAGCAGCGCGAGCCCCAGCGAGGCGAGGAACTGCAGCACGGTCACCGACAGGCCCCAGATGAGGCCGATCCGGAACGACTCCCAGAAGTCGCCGTCCGACAGCAGCTCGGCGAAGTTCTCCAGGCCCACGAACGAGGTCTCGGTGTTGCGGCCGGACCGCGCGTCGGTGAAGGCCAGCAGGATGCCGTAGACCAGCGGGCCCACGCTGAAGACCAGCACCGGCACGAGCGCGGGGAGCAGCAGCACGAGCCCGCCCCCGGACCGCGGCCCGCGCCGCGACCCGCCTCCTGCGCGGCCGTACGGCCGCCCTGCGACCGCGGTCACCGGGCACCTCCCGGCGACGTCCCGGGAAGGGTGGTCGAGCCGCGGATGGTGAGGCTCGGCCGCACGACCGCCACCCGCGGCTCGCGCGGGCCGCTCTGCAGCCGGTCGAGCAGCAGCCCGGCCGCCGCCCGGCCGCGCTCGGCAGAGCCGAGCGAGACGCTGGTCAGCGTCGGCCAGGTCACCGAGGCGAGGTCGGTGTCGTCCATGCCGACCACCGCCACATCGCCGGGGACGTCCCTGCCCTGCTCGCGCAGCACGTCGAGCGCGCCGAGCGCGATGAGGTCGTTGGCGCACATCAGCGCGTCGACGCCGGGCACGCGCGACAGCAGCGCCCGCGCGGCGCGCGCGCCGCTGTCGCGGTAGAAGTCGCCCACCTCGACCAGGTCCTCGTCGTACGGCAGGTCCAGCGCCTCCAGGGCCTCCCGGTAGGCCGCGGCGCGGGCGGCGCCCGGAACGGTGTCGAGCGGGCCGTTGAGGAAGCCGATGCTCCGCCTGCCGATGGCGTACAGGTGGTCCAGCGCGAGCCGGACGCCGGTCCTGGAGTCGGTCCGCACGTTGTCCACCAGCGCGCCCTCCGGCATGTCCTCCGGCAGCGAGCCGATGACGACGACGGGGGCGCGCGCGGCGACGATGGCCTCGACGTGCTCCTCGGTCACGCCCCGCAGCGGGCTGATGATGAGTCCGTCCACGTAGCGCTCGCGCAGCCCGCGCAGCACGCCGAGCTCGTCCTCGGCGTCGCCGTCCGTGGAGTGGATCAGGAGCCGGTAGCCGGCCTCCTTCAGCACCGGCTGGATCTCGCGCACCATCGCCACGTAGACCGGGTTGCCGATATCGGCCATCGCGAAGGCGATCTGGTCGGTGCGGCGGTTGCGGAGCGAACGGGCGACCGAGTTGGGGACGTAGCCGAGTTCGTCGGCCGCGCGCATGACGCGCCGCACGGTGTCCTCGCGCGTCGGCAGCCCGTTGAGCACCCGTGACACCGAGGCGATCGACACACCGGCGCGTTGCGCGATCGTGGTGATCGTGGGACCCTCGGTCAACGGCACCTCACTTGGAAGAGAGTGTCCTGTAATCGTTTACCGGCTGGTAGCGCACAGCGGTCTGTAAACGTTTACGGCCGGATGAGTCCATATCAAACCGGGTCCCTTGGAGAGCGTCAAGTAACGAACATGTAAACCGCCTAGATCACCAAGCCGCAACAAGCCGCGCGTTGGTTCTGCTCTTCGAGCAGATTCGCCCTAGAATCCGCCGATGTGAACGAAGGTCACGAGGACCCGCCGAAGCTCCCCACCAGAGAGCGCTCTCCTCGGCCCGGGACCGGCCGCCACCGACGGCCGCTCCCCGCCGACCTGCCCGCCGATGCCCCCGCCCTGGTCCTGGCGGTGCCGGGCAAGGCCGGAGATCCGGTGGGCCCGAGCGGGGACGTGGCCATGGAGGTCGCCTCCATCGTCAGGCTCGACAACCCGCGGATCGACCTTCGCATCGTCTCGCTGGCCGACGGCGGCGCCGACCTCACCAAGGAGTTCGCGTCCATCGCCGCCCAGCGGCCCGCGGACGGACCTGCGGCGGTGGTCGTCCCGCTCGTCACCGGGCCCCATCCGCGCGTGCTGCGCGCCGTACGGGACGCCGTGACGCAGAGCGAGGCCGCGGTGCGGGTCACCGAGCCGCTCGGCCCGCATCCGCTGCTGGCCGAGGCCCTGCACGTGCGCCTGGCCGAGGCGGGCCTGGCCCGCGCCGACCGGATGCGCCTGTTCAACGTCTCGTCCCCGGTCGACGGGATCATCGTCGCGACCGCCGGGGGCGACGAGGCCGCCCGCGGCGCCGACGCGACGGCCGTCCTGCTGGCCGCCCGTCTGACGCTCCCCGTCGTCCCCGCCGCGCTGGACGGCCAGCCGAGCGTGCGCGACGCCGCCGAGCGCCTGCGCAACATCGGGGCCAACCGGCTGGCCATGGTGCCGTACGTCATCGGCCCCGAGACCGACAGCGAGCGGATCACGACGGCCGCCGAGTCGATCGGCGCCGGGTGCGCCGAGCCCCTCGGCGCGCACGAGTCCGTGGCCCGCATGGTGTGCGTGCGATACGGCGCCGCCTTCGGCGGTTTCGACGGCTTCGACGACCTGTCGGACTGAACGGCGCCGCCGGTCAGCGCTTCACGAGCAGGTTGATCTGGGCGCCGGCCTCCTGGAACCCGAGGGCCCTGGCGACCCGTCGCGACGGCTCCGCGCGCGCTCTCCACTGCGGCAGCAGCCCGTCGGCCAGCGCGTCGGCCACCGCCGCCGAGGCCACCGCGCGAGCCAGGCCGCGACCGCGACACCGCGCCGCCGTCAGGACGGACAGTTGCGCCGCCGTGTCCAACCATGGGCGATACCCGGCGGCGGCGACCACGTCCCGGCCGTCGCGGACCACCCAGACCCCCGAGGCGATCTCCTCCACGCCGCTCTCCTCGGCGTCCTGCCTGCCCACCGAGGCCACCAGGCCGCCGATGTCCGGATGGCCCGCCGGCAGGCGTTCGACCCGGGTGCCGGTGTGGGCGGCGGCGAAGTCGCCGGCGTCGAGGTACGCGAGCGTCGCCGGGCCCAGCACGTCGCGAACGGAAAGCGGGGCGGAAAGCGGGGCGGAAAGCCGGGCGGGGAGCCGGGAAAGGTTCATACGATCGGCCGGCAGGGCGTGGCGCAACGGCTCGGCCAGATCGGCCTCGGGCACGGTGACCAGGGCGGCGCCGTCCAACGTCACGACGCCCGTCCATCCCGGCGGGCACATCCACGACTGGGGCGAGACCACCACGGTCACGCCGCCGGGCCCGGGAAACGTGACAGGGACGCGGGCCAGTCCCGCCCACAGCAGACGGGCCCGCTCCAGGGAGTTCCGCGACACCCGCTCAGCATCGCCTGACGAACATCGGAACGGAAGGTCCCGCCAAGGACCCCGCTGCAGTACGAGGGCACCAACCCTGACGGCCCCCCTCGTCATCGCCGCCGTCATCGGCTGGCCCTGGCTCGGCGCCGGCGCGCTCGTGGTGATCGGCCCGACCGCCGGTGCCGTACTGGGAGCACGGCGGCTGCTGCGCCGCCACCGTGCCCGTACCGGGAGCACGGGCGGCACCACCGAACCAGCCGCTTCATGAACGGCCGGCCACCGCCCTCGGCGGGACCAAGCGCAGGGTCTGCGACCTGCGCACATACTCGGTCGAGCCCCCTGATCCCCGACGGAACGGGGATCAGGGCAGGGGACGGCGGCCGGGGAAGCCGAGGTCGCTGCGGTGATACCAGCCCAGGGCGGTCTCCCCCTCCAGCCAGCACAGCCGTACGGACACGTCGCCGAGCACGGCGGGGAAGTCGACGAGCAGCGGGGCGACGCCCTTGATCTCGATGTCCTCGGCGTCGAACCAGCTCAGGAGCTCGTCCATCCGCGCTTCCAGGCCCTTGGCCTCCGGCACGCCGCCGAGGGGTGAGGCGCCCGCGTGCCGCAGGTCGTGGGTGAGCTCGGCCAGGTCGGCGCGGACGGCGACGAACGCGCGGGCGTGCTCAAGCACCACCGGCATCAGCGACCTGGCCTCGTCGACCGTGAAGATCCTCGCCACTCTCCGGACGCTACAGCATCGGCCCGCGCGAGGCTCACAGGCGGCGGCGCAGCAGGCAGAACTCGTTGCCCTCCGGGTCGGCCAGCACGTGCCAGCCCTCCTCGCCGGTCTGGCCCACGTCCGCCCGTACGGCGCCGATCTTGAGCAGGCGCTCCAACTCGGCCTCCTGGTCGCGGTCGGTCGGGTTGACGTCGATGTGCAGGCGCAGCTTGCCCCGTGTGGGCTCGGACACCGGCACGAAGACGAGCGTCGGCTGGAGGCCGCCGAAGCCGGTGCCCGGCGGGCCGATCTCCACGTAGCCGTCCTGACGGGTGATCACCTCGAAGCCGAGCACCTCGCACCAGAACGCGGCGAGCAGCTCGGGGTCATGGGAGTCGACGACGAGTTCGCTGATACGACAGGCCATGGCCCCGGCTTTACCCCGGGAGCGGCTCCCCATGCCGCGGGCAGTGGGCGACCTCCGGATGGACCGTCAGCCATTCGACGTGCCGGCGGCTCTCGTCGTCCATCGGCGTGTAGACCACGATGCGGGTCTCCGGCGGCGCCGCCAGCGCCATGCTGGTGGACGTCAGGCGGATCAGGCCCACCGACGAGTGCTTGAACAGCTTCATCCTGACGCCCGGCCTGGCCACGTCGTGCATCGCCCACATCCGGGCGAAGTCCGGGCTGGCCGCCGACAGCCGGGTGACGAAGCCCGTCCACGCCGGCTCGCCCACGTGCCTGCCGAAGGCCGCCCGCAGGGTGGCGACCATCTGGGGAAGCTCCTCCTCCTTGTTGACGAGCGGGCAGCAGCACTCCGGCATCGTGAACACCCGCCACAGGACGTTGCGCTCGAGCCGCGGCCGGGCGACCACCGACGCGAAGATCGTGCCGTACGCGGCGTTCCAGGCCAGCAGGTCGTAGCGGCCGTTGTAGACGCAGGCCGGCAAGGGGTCGAGCTGGCGCAGGATGGTGTGCACCTCGGCGTCCAGACAGTCCCCGTCACCGGCCGGATCGGCGATCTCCGGCATGTCCGCCAGCCGGTAGAGGTGCTCCCGCTCGGCCGCGTCCAGCCGCAGCGTGCGGGCGACGGCGTCGAGCACCTGCACCGACGCGTTGATGGGGCGGCCCTGCTCCAGCCACGTGTACCAGGTCACGCCCACGCCCGCGAGCTGGGCGACCTCCTCCCGCCGCAGGCCCGGCGTACGGCGGCGCAGGCCGGGCGGCAGCCCGACGTCCTCGGGCCGGATCCGCTCGCGCCTGCTGCGCAGGAAGGCCGCGAGCTCCTCGCGCCTGGTCTGCCTTGTGCGGGTCCCCGTCGTCACCTCTCCATCCTGGCGAGTGCGCGACCGCGTTGCCAGGTGGTGGCAGTACCAGTATCGGCAGGCTCTCGTTACCGGTATCGCGGCGGTCGCATCGTTGCCGCCATGACCACTGTCACCACCCGTGCGCCGGCCGCGCGGCGAACCTCGTCGGCACTGCTGCTCACCGTCATCCTGGCGGGGCAGTTCATGGCCATCCTCGACGCCACCATCGTCAACGTCGCCGCGCCCACGATGCGCGCCGACCTCGGGGCCACCGGCTCCGGGCTGCAACTCGTCATCTCCGGCTACACCGTGGCGTACGCGATGCTGCTGATCAGCGGGGCACGCCTCGGGGGGCTGCTCGGCTACCGGCGGCTGTTCCTCACCGGGCTCGTGGTGTTCACGGCCGCGTCGCTGATGTGCGGGCTCGCCCCGTCGACCGGCGTGCTGATCGCCTTCCGGCTGGTGCAGGGCGCGGGAGCCGCCCTGATGGTGCCCCAGGTGCTCAGCCTGATCCAGGTCACCTTCGACGGCGCCGCGCGGGGGCGGGCGCTCGGCGTCTACGCCACGGTCATCTCGGCGGGCGCGGTCGTCGGCCAGGTGTTCGGCGGACTGCTGGTGACCGCCGACCTGTTCGGCACGGCCTGGCGGCCGGTCTTCCTGGTCAACGTGCCGATCGGGCTCGCGCTGCTGGCCGTCGGCGCCCGGACTCTGCCCGCCGCGCACGTACGGCGTGAGCAGGGGCTCGACGTGCCCGGCCTGGTCACCCTGTCGCTCGCCGTCTGCCTGCTGGTCGTGCCGCTCGTGCTCGGACACGAGGAGGACTGGCCACTGTGGGGGTGGGTCGCGATGGGCCTGTCGGTTCTCGCGTTCTGCGCGTTCCTGCTCGTGGAGCGGCGGGCCGCGCATCCGCTCGTCCCCGGCCGCCTGTTGCGCGCCCCCGGGGTGGCCGCCGCCGCGTCGGGCGTCTTCCTCGTCATGGCGGCGTACGGCGGCTGGCTGTTCGCCATGGCCCTCCACCTGCAGGGCGGCCTCGGCGACAGCGCCCTGCGGGCGGGCTGCCTGTTCATCCCCGCGGCCGCCGCCTTCGGGCTCACCAGCCTCAACTGGAAGCGGCTACCGGCCCGCCTGCACCGGCCGATGATCGTCGTGTCCGCAGTCGTGACCGCCGCCGGTGAGCTGGCCCTGACGTGGGCGCTGGCCGGCGGCGGCCACGGCGAGCCGCTGCTGGAGATCAGCTTCGTGGCCATCGGGGCCGGCATGGCGGGCACGTTCAGCCCGCTCATGGCGGTGGCGCTGGCCCGGGTCGCGCCCGCAGACGCGCCCGACGCCAGCGGCCTGCTGGCGATGACGCTCCAGCTCGGCCAGGTCGTCGGCGTGGCCGTCTTCGGCACGCTGTTCCTCAGCCTCACCCCGTCCGCGCACGCCGCCACGGTGACGTCGCTGTCACTGGCCGCGGTCTCACTGGCCGCGGGCGGGTGCGCGCTTCCTCTCCTGCGCACCCGTCGAAACCCCGGATGAGCACTCGGACGAGCGCTCAGATGAGGCCGAGGGCGAGCATCGCGTCCGCCACCCTCCTGAAGCCGTCGATGTTGGCGCCCGCCACGTAGTCGCCCGGCATGCCGTACGTATCGGCCGTCTCCAGGCAGCGGGCGTGGATGTCGCTCATGATCTCCTGGAGCTTCCGCTCCGAGTACTCGAACGTCCACGAGTCGCGGCTGGCGTTCTGCTGCATCTCCAGGGCGCTGGTGGCCACGCCGCCCGCGTTGGCGGCCTTGCCGGGACCGAAGGCCACCCCGGCCTCCTGGAACACCCGGATACCCTCGGGCGTGGTGGGCATGTTGGCGCCCTCGCCGACCGCGACGCACCCGCCCCGCACCAGCGCCTCGGCGTCCTTGCCGGTGATCTCGTTCTGCGTGGCCGACGGCAGCGCCACCTCGCAGGGCACCTCCCACACGCTGTGCCCGGCGACGTACGTCGCCTCCACGCCCCGGCGCTCGGCGTAATCGCTGAGGCGGCGCCGCTCGACCTCCTTGACCTGCTTGAGGAGGTCGAGGTCGATGCCCTTCTCGTCCACCACATAGCCGGAGGAGTCGGAGCAGGCCACGACGACGCCGCCCAGCTCGCGCACCTTCTCTATGGCGTAGACGGCGACGTTGCCCGAGCCCGAGACGACCACGCGCTTGCCGTCGAACGACGTGCCCCGGGCCTTGAGCATCTCCTCGACGAAGAACGCGCAGCCGTAGCCGGTGGCCTCGGTGCGCACCTGGGCGCCACCGTAGGTCAGCCCCTTGCCGGTGATGACGCCGGACTCGTACCGGTTGGTGATGCGCTTGTACTGGCCGAACAGGTAGCCGATCTCCCGTCCCCCGACGCCGATGTCCCCCGCGGGCACGTCGGTGTACTCACCCAGGTGCCGGTACAGCTCGGTCATGAAGCTCTGGCAGAAGCGCATGATCTCCCGGTCGGAGCGGCCCTTCGGGTCGAAGTCCGCGCCGCCCTTGCCTGCGCCTATCGGCAGGCCGGTCAGGCTGTTCTTGAAGATCTGCTCGACCGCCAGGAACTTGATTATGCCGAGGTAGACGGAGGGGTGGAAGCGCAGTCCGCCCTTGTACGGCCCGAGCGCGCTGTTGAACTCGACCCGGAATCCACGGTTGATGTGCACCTCGCCCCGGTCGTCCTCCCAGGGCACCCGGAAGATGATCTGCCGTTCCGGCTCGAAGATCCGCTCGATGATCTTCTGCTCCGCGTACTCCGGGTGCTTGCCGAGCACCGGGCCGATGCTCTCCAGCACCTCGCGCACGGCCTGGTGAAACTCGATCTCACCGGAATTGCGGCGCAGGACGTTGTCGTATACCGACTCGAGCCTTTCGTGCAGCATCAACCACTCCCTAGTTGTCTGGTTTCTCCCTGTTTCACAGTAGAGGTATCCGGGTCGTGAGCAAGCACATCTCAGCGTGTGGGACGCACGAGGGCCCGCCATACATCGATGACGAGCACCGGCCGCATTCCGACCGAGCGGTACAGGCCGAGTGCGGGAGTGGTGTTGTTGCTGTCCACGTGCAGGATCGTGCCCACCCGTCCGCGCCGCTCGTCGGCCTCGAAGGCCCGCGTGAGCAGCAGCCGCCCGAGACCACGCCCGCGGAAGGCGGGCCGCACCGCCAGTGTGCGGACGTAGCCGCAGTTCTCGTCGGGCACGAAGTGGTTGGTGCCGAGCAGCATGGCCGCGGGCTCGCCGTGGACGCGGGCAAGCAGCAGCTGCGTCCAGTCGTTCGCGCTGGACGACTCCATCTCGTCTGCCCACTCGCCGAACGTCTTCGGCACGAACCCGAAGTGCTCGGCGAACCCCTCCTGCTGGACGGCGTGCGCCGTGCGCAGCACCTCCTCGCCGTCGGACGAGCCGGTCTCGACCGTGACCCCGGGCAGGAAGAGGGGCCGTACGCCGGCGTGGTCGGTCCGCATGCGGTGGAAGCTGGTCGCGGGCGCGAAGCCGCGCTCCTTGGCGGCCTCGCGCATGACCGTGTCCCGCTCGTAGAGGCTGACGTCGACGACCGCGTGGTCGTGCCCCGCCTCGCGGGCGAGGTCCCCGGCCCGGCCGAGCACCAGGTCCCACAGCAGGCCGGCCGCGCCGGGCTCCCGCGCCTGCACGTCGATGTCCACGTTGTCGCTCGCGCCCTTGCGCATGGCGTAGCCCCAGCCGAGGAGCCGCCCGCCGGAGCGGACCACCCAGCTGTCGTGCTCCAGGTCCAGCTCGCCGAGGGTGTCGGCGATGTCGTCGAGCGTCCAGTCGGGCTTGCCGGTCACTTCGATGTCGTGCTCGGCGACCAGTTCGTGGATGGCCGCCGCGTCGGCGGTCGTCGGCCGCCGGATGTCGTAGTCGTTCACACCCCTGTTTGTACGGATAGCGACTTGTGGGCGGCTTGCCGGAGAATTGGCGACATGGAACCACTGCTCAGGAAGCTGACCGGCCAGCGCGTCTTCGGCGAGCCGTACGAGAAGGACGGGGTGACCTTCATTCCCGTCGCGGCGGTGCGCGCGGGGGGCGGCTTCGGCCGCAGCCCGGAGAAGAAGGGTGGCGAGACCGCCGGAGGAGGCGGTGGCGTCGTCAACAGGCCGGTCGGGATGTTCGTCCTCAAGGACGGCGACGTGCGCTGGCAGCCGGCCTTCGATCTCAACCGTCTCATCCTGGGCGGCCAGATCCTCGCGGGCCTCGCCCTGATCGTCTACGCCGTCACCCGCCGCCCCCGCTGAGGACCGCCCCGCTGCCCGAGCCGTAGCCGAAGGCGCCCACGAGAGCGATCTCGGCCTGCCGTGCAACCTCCGAGGCGTCGCGCGCATCAGAGAGGCGAGCACGCCCGCGGCCACGGAAGGGGGGCGGATGCACATGGGGGAAAGTCCGGCGCGGGACGCCGAGTTCACCGAGTACGTGACGGCGAGGGCGCTGTGGCTGCGCAAGGTCGCCTACCTGTTGTGCGGCGACTGGCACGCGGCCGACGACCTCGTGCAGGCCACCGTGACGAAGCTCTACACCAACTGGCACCGGGCCGGCCGGGCGGACAACGTCGACGGCTACGCCCGTAGGACGCTCGTCAACACGTTCCTGGCCGAACGGCGAGCGCCATTGGCGCGTCTGACCGTGCTGCTCGGCTCCCACGACGACGTCGCGGAACGCGAGGACGACGTCGACGCGGCGCTCGACCTGCGGGCGGCCCTGGCCGCTCTGCCCCCGCGCCAGCGGGCCACCGTCGTCCTCCGGTATTTCTGCGACCTCAGCGTCGAGGAGGCGGCACGGACACTGGGCTGCTCGACCGGCAACGTGAAGAGCCAGACGGCGCGCGGCATCGACACCCTGCGCCGTCTCCTCCAGCCCCGTCCCGTCGCTTAGAGGGTGATGACCATGACCGGCGACATCGCGGACCTGGCCGCGGAGCTCAAGATGCTGGCGCAGGCGCCCGCGCCACCGATGAACCTGGACCTCGCCCGTGCACGCGAAACAGGACGAAGGAGGTTGCGCCGTCGTCGGGCCTGGACGATCGGCAGCATGGGCGCCGCCGCCCTGACCGTCGGGCTGGCGGCCATGCCGCTCGTCAGGCCGGCGCCGGAGGCGATCTCGGCGGTGACGCTGTCCACCGGATCCGCCCCGCTGATCGCGCACGCCTCGTTCGGCTGGTTGCCAGAGCCGATCGCCGGGGTCGGCTACCAGGCGGGGCCGCACGGAGACCAGATACTGGCGCGAGGGAAAGGCGACTTCGGCGCCCGGATCATTCTCAGCCTGTACGCCGCCGAACCGGAGCTGGAGGAGTTCGCCGATGGCATGGAACAGGTCGCCGTGTCCGCCCGGGTCGGCGGCCGCCCCGCCTACTGGGTCACCCACGACGCATCCGACCCTCTCAACGGAGGCGACACCTACCTGCGCTGGCGGACCGCGAGCGGCCAGTGGGCCGAGCTGCAGGCCTACTACCTGAACGTCGCCGATCCGCAGGAGGTCCTGCTGCGCGTCGCGGCCGGCGTGACCGTCGGCGACCGGGCCGTGCCGCTGCCGCTGCGCATCGACGGCCTGCCCGCCGGCGCCCGCCTCACGGAAGTGCATTTCTGGCGGCCCCCGCTACGCGGCACCGGCGCGTGGGAACTCCAGTTGTTCCTCTGGGCGAACAATCTGCCCGTCACGGTGAGCGTCAGCCCGGAAGGAGGCTCCCCGAAGCCTCCGAAGAGCACGTGCACGAGCGCCACCGGCCTCGACCTGTGCGTGCAGGTCGACGGTCCGGTGCCCGTGTCGCTGCGCGCGATCGGCGGTCCGCAAGGACTGCTCGACCGGATCACCCTGCTCGGCGCCGACGAACGCGGCTGGACGACCCACGTGATCGGCTGACGCGGAGCCCGGCCGAGTGCGTGAAAGTCTCCGCGCCACGGCCGCCGTGCCGGCCGCGCACGTGCGAACGCGCAGGTCACCAAGGTTCGGCAAGCACCTCGCCGTGACACTCGCGACCGCCCTCAGCACGGTGATCGCCTCCGCCACTCTCGTCGCGACCCAGCCGCCCGCCGCGGACGCGGCCACCGGCGGGTTCGACTTCACCCACCCGCAGGTCGCCGCCACAGGGCTGCGGGCGCCCTGGGGGATGGCCTTCCTCCCCGACGGCAGCGCGCTCGTCTCCCAGCGCGACACGGCGGACATCATGCGGGTGAGTCCCGGATCCGCGCCCGTACGGGTGGCCACGGTCCCGAACGTGTCGCCCGGGGGCGAGGGCGGCCTGCTCGGCATCGCCGTCTCCCCCACTTACGCCCAGGACCAGTGGGTCTACGCGTACTACACGAGCGCCTCCGACAACCGCGTGGTCCGGTTCCGGCTGAGCTCGCCCCAGACGCAGCAGCCGATCCTCACGGGCATCCCCCGTGGCCAGATCCACAACGGCGGGCGGATCGCGTTCGGCCCGGACGGCAGGCTGTACGTGGGCACGGGCGACGCCGGGAACTCGGCCAACGCCCAGAACCTGAACAGCCTGGGCGGCAAGATCCTGCGCATCGGGCCCGACGGCACGGTGCCCGCGGACAACCCGTTCGCCGGCTCGCCGGTCTACAGCTACGGCCATCGCAACGTGGAGGGGCTCGCCTGGGACGAGGGCGGCCGGCTGTACGCCACGGAGTTCGGCCAGAGCACCTGGGACGAGCTCAACTACATCCTTCCCGGGCGCAACTACGGCTGGCCGACCTGCGAGGGCGTGTGCGCCGACACACGCTTCACCAATCCCCTCCTGACCTGGAGCCCCGCCGAGGCGTCGCCCAGCGGCCTCGCGTACGCCCACGGCACGCTCTTCGCCGCCGCTCTGCGCGGGACACGGCTGTGGACGGTGCCGATCAGCGGCGGCAAGGCGGGCGCCCCGGTGGCCGAGCTCCAGGGGACGTACGGGCGGCTGCGCACCGTGGCCGTCGGGCCCGACCGCTCGCTCTGGGTGGCGACGAGCAACCGCGACGGCAGGGGGACCCCGGCCGCCGACGACGACCGGATCATCCGCATCCCGCCCGCGGCCCACTGACCGTCGTTCACCGCGCGTCGCGCCGGGGTCGTGAAAGTTTCCTCACCCGGGCCCCGGCGGCGGACGTACGCGCAGGCCGGCGGACGGGGCCTCCGCCGGCTGATTGCCTCGGGCGCGGCGGACGCCTTCGATGGTTGAGAGCCGGTAGCCCCCATCCCCTCCCGGGAGCGTGCGATGCGCAAGCGTCTGTCCGCGGCACTCGCGACCATCCTCTGCGCCGTGACCGCCGCCGCGGCGCTCGTCGTGACCCGGCCGACCGCCGCGGGCGCGGCCACCGGCGGGTTCGACTTCACCCACCCGCAGGTCGCCGCCACAGGGCTGCTGACGCCCTGGGGGATGGCCTTCCTCCCGGACGCCAGCGTCCTCGTGACCCAGCGCGCCACGGCGGAGATCCTGCGGGTGTACCCCGGAGGCACGTCCGTGCGGGTGACCACCGTTCCGGGCGTGCTCGCGATGGGCGAGGGCGGTCTGCTGGGCATCGCCCTGTCCCCCACCTTCCTCCAGGACCTGTTCGTCTACGTGTACTTCACCACCGCCTACGACAATCGCGTGGCCCGGTTCCGGTGGGGCTCCCCCGACGTGCTGCAGGTCGTCCTCGCCGGCATTCCCCGCGGCCAGGCCGACAACGGCGGGCGGATCGCGTTCGGCCCGGACGGCATGCTGTACGTCGCGACGGGCGACGCCGGGAACGCCGTCAACGCGCAGAACCTGAACAGCCTGGGTGGCAAGATCCTGCGGATCAGGCCCGACGGCTCGCTCCCTCCGGACAACCCGTTCACCGGCTTGCCGGTCTACAGCTACGGCCACCGCAACGTGCAGGGACTCGCCTGGGACGCGGGCGGCCGGCTGTACGCCACGGAGTTCGGCGAGGACGCCTGGGACGAGATCAACTACATCGTCCCGGGCGGCAACTACGGCTGGCCGGCCTGCCAGGGCGTGTGCGGCGACACACGCTTCCGCGGCCCCGTCGTGACCTGGCGCCCGGCCGACGCGTCGCCCAGCGGCCTGGCGTACGCCAACGGGACGCTCTTCGCCGCGGCCCTGCGCGGGACGCGGCTGTGGACGGTGCCGGCCGCGGGCGGCGGAGCGGGCACCCCGGTGGCCGAGCTCCAGGGGACGTACGGGCGGCTGCGCACCGTGGCGGTCGGGCCCGACGGCTGGCTCTGGGTGGCGACGAGCAACCGCGACGGCAGGGGGACGCCGGTCCTCGGCGACGACCGGATCATCCGGATCCCGCCCGCCGCCCCGACGGGCAACCCGTCCCCGTCTCCGTCGGTGAGCCCGTCTCCCTCGACGAGCCCCTCGCCCAGCCCGTCACCGTCTGCCAGCCCGTCCCCGCCGGCGGGTACGCGCTCGTGCGAGGCCACGATCCGGATCGTCTCCCTGTGGCCGGGAGGCTTCCGGAGCGAACTGACGGTGCGGAACACGGGCACCCTGCCCATCTCCTCGTGGACCGTCACCTTCGGTTTCCCCAAGGGAGAGCACGTGGTCCAGTTGTGGAACGGCCGCTACACCCAGTCGGGGGCCACGGTGACCGTCACCAACGAGTCCTGGAACGGCGCGCTGGCGCCGGGCCAGTCGGTGACGGTGGGGTTCGATGCCGGGCTGCCCGGCGGCACCGTCGAAGTGCCCACGCCCATCACCTGCACGGCGACCTGACGCCCCCCCGTCGCGGCCCGGTGCCCGGCGGGAGGATTTCCGTCCGGCCATGAAAGTTTCTCGCCCGGCGGCCTGTCCGGGTCCACGGGTCCGGCCAAAGCACTGGTCAGCCCGCGGGCGGCGATGGCGCGGCGTCCGGGTGATTGCTCCCGGCGCGGCGGACGCGTTCGATGGTCACGAGCCGGAACCCGACATACCGCCCCGGGAGCCTGTGATGCCCAAGCGCCTCGCCGCGGCACTCGCGACCGCACTCAGCGCCGTGACCGCCGCCGCCATGTTCGTCGTGACCCAGCCACCCCCCGCGAGCGCGGCCACCGGTGGATTCGACTTCACCCGGGCGCAGGTCGCCACCACCGGGCTGCAGGCACCGTGGGGGATCGCCTTTCTCCCCGACGGCAGCGCCATCGTCTCCGAACGCGACACGGCGAACATCGTGCAGGTACGCCCCGGATCCGCGCCCGTACGGGTGGCCACGGTCCCCAACGTGTCGCCCGCGGGCGAGGGCGGCCTGCTCGGCATCGCCGTCTCCCCCACCTACGCCCAGGACCAGTGGGTCTACGCGTATTACTCGAGCGCCTCCGACAACCGGCTGGTCCGGTTCCGGCTCAGCGCTCCGCAGACCCAGCAGGTGATCCTCTCCGGCGTTCCCCGCGCACAGTTCCACAACGGCGGGCGCATCGCCTTCGGCCCCGACGGGATGCTGTACGTGACCACGGGAGACGCCGGGACCTCCGCCAACGCCCAGGATCTGAACAGCCCGGCCGGCAAGATCCTGCGAATGCGGCCCGACGGCACGGTCCCCACGGACAACCCGTTCTCCGGCTCGCGGGTCTACAGCTACGGTCACCGCAACGTGCAGGGGCTGGCCTGGGACGAGGGCGGCCGGCTGTACGCCACGGAGTTCGGCCAGAACACCTGGGACGAGCTCAACTACATCCAGCCGGGCCGCAACTACGGCTGGCCGACCTGCGAGGGCGTGTGCAGCGACTCGCGCTTCACCAATCCCATCCAGACCTGGAGCACCTCCGAGGCCTCTCCGAGCGGTCTCGCGTACGCCAACAGCACGCTCTTCGCCGCGGCCCTGGCCGGGAAGCGACTGTGGACGGTGCCGGTCAGCGCCGGCAGCAGGACGGGCGCCCCGGTGGCCGAGTTCCAGGGGACGTACGGACGGCTGCGGGCCGCGACCGTCGGCCCGGACGGCTGGCTCTGGGTGACGACGAACAACCGCGACGGCAGGGGGACCCCTGTCGCCGACGACGACCGCGTCATCCGCGTGCCGCCCGCGGGCGGCTCGTCGCCCAGCCCCTCGGCGTCGCCGAGCGCCTCGCCCTCCTCCAGCCCCTCGCCCTCCCCCAGCCCGTCTCCGTCCGCCGGTCCGCGCGCGTGCTCCGCGGCGTACCGGGTCACCAGCCAGTGGCAGGGCGGCTTCCAGGGCGAGCTGGCGGTGCGCAACACGGGCTCCCTGCCCATCTCCTCGTGGACCGTCACCCTCACCTTCCCCAACGGCCAGAGCATCAGCCAGATGTGGGGCGGTCGCTACACCCAGTCGGGATCCACGGTGACCGTCGCCAACGAGTCCTGGAACGGTGCGCTGGCGCCGAACGCGTCGACGACGGCCGGCTTCATCGCCAGTTGGTCCGGCGGTGCCAACGGAACGCCGTCGCCCGTCACCTGCACGGCGACCTGAGGGGGGGTCAGGCTGACCGGGGCTCGACGAAGAGGGTCTGCGTGGCCGTGCCGACCTCGCCGGACTGGTCGAACAGCGTGGTGCGGGTGAGCCCGCGTCCCCTCGGGCCGATCGTCGTGGCCGCGTCCAGGCAGATCCACTCTCCTTCGGGAGCGCGGAACAAAGAGATCGTGAGGTCAACGTTGGCGAACAGGTAGGCGTCGAATTCCAGGACGCCGCTGATGCCGTTGCCGCTGTCGGCGAACATCGCGAGCCGTTCCAGCGGCGTGATCTCCTCGCCTTTCACGAGCGGCACCCGCGCCCTGCCCCACGCGACGGCGGGCCCGGCCTCGTCAAGGGAGCCCTTGACGAACCGCCAGTCCGTGGCCCTGCCATACCCGAAGCCCCGGGCGATCCACGACTCGGCGTCGCCCGGTAGCGGCGGCGGGACCGGCGCGGGCGGCGGCGCGGCCTCGCTCGCCGGGCTGCCGGTCTCCCTGATGCGCCACGCGGTCGCCCTGACCAGCTCACGCCCGCCGGAGGTGACGGAGGCACCGAGGCACTGCACGCGCCTGCCGTCCCTGATCATCTCGGTGCGCACCTCCACCTCCGCCACCGGGACGGGGGCGAACACGTCCACCGCCAGCCGGGCCAGAGGCAGATCGGGGAAACGGCCGGGAACGCGGGCGAGCTCGTGCACCAGCAGCGCGGTGACGGGTCCCATGTGCTGATGCCGCGGATCCCACGGCCCCTGGGTGTGCTCCGCCGCCTGATACCGGCCCTGGCCGAGGGGGACGTACATCGCCATGGAACAAGATTCTAGAGGCGGCCCCGAACCTCGGCCGAGCCCGGTCAGGGGGTGGCGCGCCCGACCCGGTACGTCACGTGGGTGGCGTCCGGCGTGTCCACGGTGTCCAGGTGTTCCAGCTCCGGTCCGGCGCCGTCGAACAGGACGGTGCCGGACCCCAGAAGCAGCGGGACGACGTGCAGCCGCAGACGGTCGACCAGGCCGGTCCGCAGCGCCTGCTGGACGACCGACGCGCCGCCCATCACGTGGACCCGCCTGTCGCCCGCGGCGGCCACGGCCGCTTCGATCGCGGCGGCGACCCCGCCGGTCACGAAAGTGAACGTCGTGTCGCCCTTGCACACCACCTGATGGGGCCGATGGGTCACGACGAAGACCGGCATCCGGTACAAGCCGTCGTCGCCCCAGCCGCCGGTCGCCTCGTACACCGACCGGCTCGTCACGACGGCGCCGGAGGCCGCGAACGTCGCCTCGTTGAGCCGCCGCCCCTCGTCGTGCCCGAGCCACGCGTGCAGTCGCTCGCCGCCCCTGCCAAGCCCGGGCCATTCGTCCAGGTCGGGCCCGGTGATGAACCCGTCCACCGACATCGAGATGTCCACTTCCACAATCGCCATACCCGGGTAGACGTGGTACGGCCGAAATCTCACCGGTGATCCGGCCGTCTTTTTCCGTCGGTAGGTGTATGAACGTTGCCGTGGACGACGCCGCGAGGTTCGCGGACCTGACCCGCCGATACCACCGGGAGTTGCAGGTCCACTGTTACCGGATGCTCGGGTCGTTCGACGCGGCCGAGGAGCACGTGCAGGAGGTCTTCCTGCGGGCGTGGCGCTCCAGGGACGCGTTCGAGGAGCGGGCGAGCGCCCGGACCTGGCTGTACCGCATCGCCACCAATCTCTGCCTGGACACCCTGCGGCGCACGACCCCGCCGCCGCAGCCGTACCCGGACCACCTGCTCGACGAGACTCCCGGCCCCGACGTCGTGGCCGTCGGTCGCGAGACGATCGGTCTGGCGTTCCTCGCCGCGATCCAGCTGCTGCCGCCCCGCCAGCGGGCCGTGCTCATCCTGCGCGACGTGCTGTCCTGGTCGTCGCGGCGTCGGCGAGTGGACCGGCAAGGCTGCGGTCGCCCGGGCACTGCGCCGAGACATGAACACCCCCGGCCGATGGCGGATGCTGCCGGCCGCCGCGAACCGCGGACCGGCGGTGGCCGCCTACGTCCAGGGCGCCGGCGACACCGCGTTCCGCCCCTTCGCGCTGATCGTGCCGGCCGTGGAGGCGAGCCTTCTGTCCGCGATCGACGTGTTCGAGGCACCTCACCTCTTCGCCGCGTTCGGCCTCCCGCTGAGCCTTGAACCGGCGCTCCCGGATCGGCGCCGCGAAGAGCCGCCATGAGCGCACCCGTACGCAACCGCCGGGTTGGCGGAAATAGGGTGCTCGCATGGAGTATCGACGACTTGGCACCACCGGTATGAAGGTCAGCAGGATCTGCCTGGGCATGATGAGCTACGGCGAACCGGCCAAGTGGGGCGGCTGGGTCCTGGACGAGGAGCAGGCCGAGCCCATCGTGCGCAAGGCGGCCGAGGGCGGCGTGACCTTCTTCGACACCGCCGACGTGTACTCGGGAGGCGTCAGCGAGGAGGTCACCGGACGGCTGCTGCGCAAGATCTTCCCCCGGCGCGACGACTACGTGCTGGCCACCAAGGTCTACTTCCCGATGGGCGAGGGCAGGAACGACTACGGCCTGTCCCGCAAGCACGTCATGTCGGCCATCGACGCCTCCCTCGCCCGCCTCGGCACCGACTACGTCGACCTGTACCAGATCCACCGCTGGGACGACGAGACGCCGATCGAGGAGACGATGGAGGCCCTCCACGACATCGTCCGGGCCGGCAAGGCCCGCTACATCGGCGCCTCCAGCATGTGGGCGTGGCAGTTCGCCAAGGCGCAGCACGCCGCGGACAAGCACGGCTGGACCCGGTTCGTCTCGATGCAGAACCACTACAACCTGCTCCACCGGGAGGAGGAGCGGGAGATGATCCCGCAGTGCCTCGACCAGGGAGTGGGGCTCATCCCGTGGAGCCCGCTCGCGCGCGGCCTGCTCGCCCGCGCGGCCAAGCCGGCCGACACCGTACGGCAGGTCGGCGACGGCGCCAGGCAGGAGCAGCTGTACGGCGGGCCCGCCGACGCGGCGATCCTGGAGCGGGTCGCGCGGACGGCGGCCGAGCGAGGCGTCTCCCCCGCGACCCTCTCCCTCGCCTGGCTGCTCAGCCGCCCGGGCGTGACCGCTCCGATCGTCGGCGCGACCAAGGAGCACCACGTGGACGACGCGCTCGCCGCGGCCGACCTCAAGCTCACCGAGGAGGAGATCGCCTTCCTGGCGGAGCCGTACCAGGCCCGGCCGCAGCAGTTCTAGAGCGCGACGATCCAGCCGGGGCGGGCGGGGACGTCAGCCATCGGTGGTACGGCGGCGCCGGGCGCGGCGCGGGTAGGCCTTGGCCGTCTCGGCCAGCCGCGCCGCGTGCTCGGCCTGCTTGCGCCAGTGCCCGTAGGCGTCGCCGCGCTGCGCGAGCCGGTCGAGCTCACGCATCGTGGCCAGCGGGATGAACGCGGGCTCGGCGTCCCGCCACGGCGTGCCGGGCAGCGGCATGAACGTGTGGGTGTGGATGCGCGCCCCGAGATCGGCGAGGTCGGCGGCGAGCCGCAGGGACGCGTCCTGGTCCTCCGGCGACTCGCCGGGCAGCCCGAAGATGAAGTCGACGTTCGGGCGGAAGCCGTGTTCCACGGCGATCCGCACGGCGTCGCGGACCGGCCCGCTGCCGTGCCCGCGACCGGCCGCGGCCAGCACGCGATCGGAGCCCGACTGGGCGCCGATGATGATGTTGTCGTTCGCCACGTATCGCTTGATCAGCCGCATCGCCTCCGGCGTGACGTGCTCGGGACGGATCTCGGAGGGGAAGCTGCCGAAGAACACCCGCCCGTTCGCGGGCAGCTCCTCTTTCACACCCGCCAGCAGTTCCTCCACGGCGTCCAGCGCCGGCTCCGGCCCCTGCGTGCCGTACGAGAGGGAGGTGGGGGTGATGAAGCGGACGTCGCGCAGGCCGTGGGCGGCCATCCGGCGGACGTGCTCGCGCACGCTGTCCACGCTGCGATGCCGGAACCTGCCGCCGAACATGAAGGGCGTCTGGCAGAAGCGGCACGTGTAGGCGCAGCCCCTCGTGATCTCGATGGGCCCGAAGTGGCGGCGCCGGTCGGGGAAGGACGGGAAGGCGTCGAGCGGCAGCTGCGGGGCCGGTGGCGTGCGCAGCGCCGCGCCGTCGCCGTCGCGCACCGCCAGCCCGGGCACGGTGGTGAGCGGCCGGTCCTCACGCAGCGCCTCGACCAGGGCGACGATCGTCGGCTCGCCCTCGCCGATCGCGGCGAGGTCCCAGCCGGCGTCGATGACCTGCTGCGGCTCGGCGGTGGCGTGCACTCCGCCGGCGATGTGCAGGACGCGGGGGTCGTCGGCGAGGGCCCGTACGGTGGCCAGCTCGGCGGCCATCGCCTCGGCGTCCGGCGAGTAGAACGACCAGAGGACCAGGACGCGGTCCGCGGTGCTCGCCGCGATGTGCGCCGCCGTCTCCTCGGGGGTGGTCCCGAGCCGCAGATCGCACTCGGCCTTCGCGGTCTCCAGCGCGCCGAGCAGGGCGTTCACACCGTATGTCACGGCCCTGCGATAGCGGACAACCACGGACACTTCCACGCTCACCCTGGCAGGGTAGTGCCACCACCGGTCTCCCCGGCACCGCCGTTCGCCGCGGCAGGCGGGCGCCCGGGACGACGGCGGCAAGCCGCCGTCGCCGTCGGTGCCGTGCCAGGCCTGCGCCCGCGGACGGGGGGCCGGTGCAGCCCGAGCAGGCGTGACCGGCAGCACCAGGCCGACCGAGCCGACCGAGCCGACCGGCTCCGCATGGCGCTCGGGGTCGGCGCCATCGCGGCTGTCCCAAGGGCCCTCGCGGCGGATACCGCGGGAGCGCGACAAGTTCAGCCACACCCGCGCCACCACCGTGGTGAGTCACCCGAGCCGGCAGCTCGGATCCGGTAACGACACCCGGAACACCATGGCTGTTAGCGTTCACAATCCTTCTCTGATCGACCCTCCTCTCCATCGGGGCGGTTGGAGTGGTGTGGGGCGGAGCCAATACGAGACAGAGAGCCGCTGTCAACGGCCCGGAACGTATTCGCGTCGCCGCTTGGGGTCCGATCGTGGCCCAACTGGGCGTTATCGCGATGGCGCATGAGTTCGGCGAGGGCCATGTGGTGAAACTTTCAACCCTCCTTTTCCCCGCCCAGAACACGAAGGGCCGAAACTTTCGGAGCGCAGATGCCGCCTACTGAACCGATTTACTACTCACTTCGCGGCCAGCTAGGCCGAAAGTTTCTAGGAGAGTCTTGACAAGTTTCGGGAGCGGTTCCCACACTGAACCTCCGAGGCGGTCCCCGCTCCCAAGTGGTGGTGCACGGGAGGGGACCGCCGATCACGACGCCCCGGTGGTGTGCGCCCTTGATCGACGAGGCGCGGCGTCGATCCCACGGGAACTCCCCCGTTCCCCTTTGGTGATTCAGTTATGGAGGCTCAGACATGGGCGAAAACATCATGCCCCCGCCCGGAACCCGGCTGCGCCGGGCTCTGGTCGCCGGCGCTCTCGGCGTGCTTACCGCGGCCACGGCGGTGGTGGCGGTGACAGTCCCCGCCGACGCCGCGGCAAGCACGCTCGGCGCAGCCGCCGCCCAAACCGGCCGCTACTTCGGCACCGCCATCGCCGCCGGCAAACTCGGAGACTCGACGTACACCGGCATCGCGAACCGCGAGTTCAACATGGTGACGGCCGAGAACGAGATGAAGATCGACGCCACCGAGCCCAACCAGAACCAGTTCAACTTCACCAACGCCGACCGCGTCTACAACTGGGCGGTGCAGAACGGCAAGCAGGTGCGCGGGCACACGCTGGCCTGGCACTCCCAGCAGCCCGGCTGGATGCAGTCCCTCAGCGGCACCGCGCTGCGCCAAGCCATGATCAACCACATCAACGGCGTGATGGCCCACTACAAGGGCAAGATCCCCTACTGGGACGTGGTCAACGAGGCCTACGACGACAGCAACGGCGGGCGGCGCAACTCGAACCTGCAGGCCACGGGCAACGACTGGATCGAGGTCGCCTTCCGCACCGCCCGCGCCGCCGACCCGGCCGCCAAGCTCTGCTACAACGACTACAACACCGACAACTGGACCTGGGCCAAGACCCAGGGCGTCTACAACATGGTCAAGGACTTCAAGTCCCGCGGCGTCCCGATCGACTGCGTCGGCTTCCAGTCCCACTTCAACAGCAACAGCCCCTACCCCAGCAACTACCGCACCACCCTGCAGAACTTCGCCGCCCTCGGCGTCGACGTGGCCATCACCGAGCTGGACATCCAGGGCGGCTCGGCCTCGACCTACGCCAGCGTGGTCAACGACTGCCTGGCGGTCTCGCGGTGCGTCGGCGTCACCGTGTGGGGCGTGCGCGACAGCGACTCCTGGCTCGGTGCGAACACCAGCCCGCTGCTGTTCGACGGCAACGGCAACAAGAAGGCCGCCTACACCTCGGTCCTGAACGCCCTCAACGCCGCCACGCCGAGCACCTCGCCCAGCCCTGGCACCTCGCCCAGCCCTGGCACCTCGCCCAGCCCCGGCACCTCGCCCAGCCCCGGTGGCGGGAACGGTAGCGGGCCGATCAGGAGTGTCGGCTCCGGCCGCTGCCTCGACGTACCCAACGCCAGCACCACCGACGGCACCCAACTGCAGATCTGGGACTGCAACGGCCAGACCAACCAGACCTGGACCTACACCTCCGCGCAGGAGTTGCGGGTGTACGGCAACAAGTGCCTGGACGCCGCCGGCACCGGCAACGGCGTCAAGGTGCAGATCTACTCCTGCTGGGGCGGCGACAACCAGAAGTGGCGCCTCAACTCCGACGGCTCCATCGTCGGTGTCCAGTCCGGGCTGTGCCTGGACGCCGTCGGACAGGGCACCGGCAACGGCACCCAGATCCAGCTGTACTCCTGCTGGGGCGGGAACAACCAGAAGTGGACCTTCACGCGGTGAGCCCGGGGGGTCCGGCCAGTCCCTGCTGACCCTTTCCCCCTGCCTGTAAGCGAGGCCTCCGGTGCGCGCGATCCGCCGCACCGGAGGCCGTCGCCACTCGCCGACGCGGCCGCCGCGCGTGGGAGCGCACTACGCGGGCGGGATCGCGGGTCACGTCGTCTGCACGAGGGCCCACGTGGAGGCCGTGCCGGTGCTCGGGCTCGGCCCCCTGGCCGTGCACCCCGCCCACCAGCGACGAGGCGTGGGCTCGGCGGTCGTGCACGCCGCGCTCGGGGCGGCCGAGGCGCTCGGCGAACCGCTGGTCGCGCTGCTCGGCGACCCGGCGTACTACTCGCGCTTCGGCTTCGAGCACTCGGAGACGCACGGTGTGACGGCCCCCGACCCGAAGTGGGGCGAGTTCTTCCAGGTCCGGGTGTTCGAGCGACCGGTCCCGCCACCTCGCGGGCCTTTCACCTACGCGAAGCCCTTTTCCGGGGTTGACGGCGGGTGATCGGTATGACATTCAGCTCTCGTGAAGAAGATGCTGGCGTGGCTCGTCCTCGTCGTCATGGTGACCGGCTGCCAGAGCACCGCCGAGTCCGCGACGCCGCCGCCCGCCGGTTCCCCGGCCAGGGTCGTCTCGCAGGAGGCCGTGGACGAGCGGACGGACAAGCTCGTGATCGACTCCCCGGCCACGGACGGCCCGCGCTCGGTGTGGGTGGTGAAGCCGGCGGCCTGGAAGCCGGGTTCCACCGGCTGGCGCGCGCTCTACCTGCTGCACGGCTGCTGCGCCGGCGGCGGCTGGGACTGGCTCAGGACGGGCGAGGTGGCTCGGCTGACCGCAAGCCTCGACGCCGTCGTCATCGTCCCCGAGGGCGGTTCGATGGGCTGGTACGCCGACTGGCGCGACGGCCCCGCCTGGGAGACGTTCCACATGACCGAGGTGCCCCGCCTCGTCGAGCCGCGGTACGGCGTCGGCACGCGCCGCGCGGTCGCCGGTTTCTCCATGGGCGGGCTCGGCGCGTTCGTCTACGCGGCCCGGCATCCGGGCGTGTTCGAGGCCGCGGCGTCGTTCTCGGGGGTGCTCGACACCCGCGAGGACGTCCCCGGATACCGGTCGTTCATGGCGGACAACGGCGTGGACACCGAGGACCTGTGGGGCGACCCGAGCGCCTGGCCGGAGCACAATCCCGCCGACCTGGTCGGGCGGCTGAAGGGCGTGCGCCTCTACGCCTCCTCCGGCGACGGCGACCCAGGTCCCCTGGACCACGGGGACGGCCCGGTTGATCGCACCGAGGCCGCGATCATGCGGCAGAACCTGGACTTCGCCAGGGCAGCGAGGAAGGCCGGGGTGAAGGTGACGACGGATTTCTACGGAAACGGCACCCACACCTGGCCGTACTGGCTCCGTTCGTTCGAACGTGCGCTGCCGCTTCTCCTACCCTGAGACGCATGGGACGGGCCAATGACGAGGCAGCCGCGGCGCTGCAGGAGTACGCCGAGCTTTTCGCGCTGAACGGCGGAGACGCCTTCCGGGTGCGCAGCTACCAGAAGGCGGCCAAGTCGATCGCGGGGTTCCCCGGGGACCTCGGGGAGACCGACGTGCGGTCGATTCCGGGCGTGGGCGAGGCGATCGCCAAGAAGGTCGAGGAGTTCCTCGAGCGCGGCAGCTTCCGCCAGCTCGACGACCTGCGGGGCAAGGTGCCCGACGGGGTGCGCAGGCTGACCCGGATCCCCTCGCTCGGCCCGAAGAAGGCGCTTTTCCTGTTCCAGGAGCTCGGCATCGACTCCCCCGCCGCGCTGGCCGACGCGATCCGGACCGGCCGTCTGAAGGGCCTGCGCGGCTTCGGCGCCAAGACCGAGGAGAACCTGCTCAAGGGCATCGAGCACATGGAGCGGTCGGGTGACCGGGTGCACCTCGGCATCGCGGCGGACCTGGCGGAGCGGGTCATCGCCTCGCTGCCCGCCGGCCGGATCGCCTTCGCCGGGTCGCTGCGCCGGATGAGCGAGACGATCGGCGACATCGACATCCTCGCCGTCGGCGACCCCGGTCTGATGGAGCTGTTCGCGCGGCAGCCGTACGTCACCGAGATCGTCGCGAAGGGCGAGCGGAAGACCTCGGTCAGGACCGACCGCGGCCTGCAGGTCGACCTGCGGCTGATCCCCGCGGAGTCGTGGGGCGCGGCCATGATCTACTTCACCGGCAGCAAGGAGCACAACGTCCGCATCCGGGAGATGGCGGTCAAGAAGGGCTGGAAGCTGTCGGAGTACGGCCTGTTCGACGGCGACCGCCTCATCGCGTCGGAGACCGAGGAGGAGATCTACCAGGCGCTCGGCATGGCGTGGGTGCACCCGGCGCTGCGCGAGGACGGCGGCGAGGTCGAGGCGGCGCTGCGGGGCGAGCTGCCGCGCCTGGTCGAGCTGCACGACCTGCGGGGCGACCTGCACACGCACACCGACCTCACCGACGGGATCGCCTCACTGGAGGACATGGTGGCCGCCGCCGCGATGCGCGGCTACTCCTACTACGCGGTGACCGACCACGCGCCCGACCTGGTCATGCAGCGGATGACCCTCGACAAGGCCCTCGCCCAGCGCGCCCGCATCGCCGAGCTGCAGGTGAGCTATCCGGACATGCGGCTGCTGCACGGCAGCGAGCTGAACATCGCCCCGGACGGCTCGGTGGACTGGCCGGCCGAGGTGCTGGCCGGGTTCGACGTCTGCGTCGCGTCGGTGCACTCGCACTTCACCCAGTCGCGCGAGGAGATGACCCGCCGCTTCATCGCGGCGTGCGAGAACCCGCACGTCCACGTCATCGGCCACCCCACGACGCGCAAGATCGGCAAGCGGCCGCCGGTGGACGCGGACTGGGACGCGGTGTTCCGCGCCGCCGCCAGGACCGGCACGATCATGGAGATCGACTCCTACCCCGACCGGGCCGACCTGCCCTCCGACCTGGTACGGCTCGCGCGCCACCACGGCGTGAAGTTCTCCATCGACAGCGACTCCCACGCCGTCCCGCATCTGGCCCACCAGAGGTTCGGCGTGGGCATCGCGCAGCGGGCCTGGCTCACCCCCGACGACGTGGTGAACACCTGGCCCCTCGACCGCCTGCTGGCCCACCTGGGCAGGGACTGACCTCACAGCTCCCGGAGGATCGCACGCAGCATGGTCACGGTGTCGCGGGCCGACTCGGCCTGCACGCTGAGGTCGTTCATCACGGAGGTGTAGTCGTCCACGTCCTCCTGCTTGTCGAGATACAGCGCGCTGCTGAGCTGTTCGAGGTAGACGACGTCGGGCAGGTCGGGCTCGGCGAACCGCAGGATGGTGAAGGGGCCGCCCACGGCGGGATGACCGCCGGCCCGGAAGGGCAGGATCTGCAGGGTGACGTCCGGACGCGCGGCGGCCTCGATCAGGTGCTCGATCTGGCGGCGCTGCACGGCCCGTCCGCCCAGGGGACGGCGCAGCGCCGACTCGTCCACCACCGACCACAGCCGGGGCCCGTCGGCCTGGTCCAGGAGCCGCTGACGCCGCATGCGCAGGCCGACGCGGCGGGCGACGTCGGCCTCGGGCGCCCCGCGGTGCCGCAGCCGAATGGCCGCTCGTGCGTAGTCCTCGGTCTGCAACAGGCTGTGCACGAACTGGACCTCGTACGTGCGGATCGTGGCCGCCGCCTCCTCCAGCCCGACGTAGACCTCGAACCAGCCGGGCAGCAGGTCGTTGTACTGGTGCCACCAGCCGGGGGTGCCGGCCTGCTCGGCGAGCGCCAGCATCGTCTCCCGTTCCCCGCTGTCGACGACGCCGTACAGGGTGAGCAGGTCGGCCACGTCGCGCCGTTTGAAGGGGGTGCGGCCCAGCTCCAGCCGGCAGATCTTCGACGTGGAGGCGCGGATGGCGTGCCCGGCCTGCTCGCGGCTGATGTTCCTGGCCTCGCGGAGCCTGCGCAACTGGGCGCCGAGCATCATGCGCACCACCGTCGGCCCGCCCCGCGGCTGAACCGGCCGTCCGTCCGGAGAAGTCGCAGCCTCCGGTCGAGCCGACATCATCCCTGTCCTCCCCGATACGGGTCTCGCTGGTGCCGGCCGTACGCCGGCGCCTCCGGTGACGGGATGGTAGCGCGGGCGAACGCGGCCGTAGTCGCCCTTCAAGCCCGGCCATGTGGTTGCGTGCCGGAGCTTGATCGGAAAGGATGGGCGCGACGCGCGATCCGCCGGCAACGAGCGGAGATCACTGACGCGGCTGCGGTCGTCCCTCCGTTCCGACCACTCCGAGGCCCCATGAGTGACACTCTTCCCGCCGACCTTCCCGCCGACGACTCCGGCGTCCGCAGGATCGACAGCAGCGTGCCGCACTCGGCTCGCGTCTGGAACTACTTCCTGGGCGGCAAGGACCACTATCCCGTCGACAGAGAGGCGGGAGAACGGATCCGCGCCGTCTTCCCCGGGATGGTGGACATCACCCGGCAGTCCCGGCAGATGCTCGTGCGCACCGTCGGATACCTCGCCGGCGAGGCGGGAATCCGCCAGTTCCTCGACATCGGCACGGGCCTGCCCACCGTCGACAACACCCACGAGGTCGCCCAGCGGCTGGCCCCGGCGTCCCGCATCGTCTACGTCGACAACGACCCTTTGGTGCTGGTGCACGCCCAGGCACTGCTGACCAGCACCCCCGAGGGGGCCACCGACTACATCGAGGCCGATGTACGCGACCCCGGCCGCATCCTGCGGGAGGCGGCCGCAACGCTCGACTTCGAGCGGCCGACCGCGCTCATGCTGATGGGCATCCTCGGCCTGGTGGCGGACTACGACGAGGCGCGGGACATCGTGCGCCGGCTACTGGCGGCCCTGCCCTCGGGCAGTTATCTCGCGCTCTACGACGGCTCGGACACCGACCCGGCGTACGTCGAGGCGCTTGGCCGCTACAACGCGGGCAGCGGCGCCATCCCCTACACGCCGCGCAGCCCCGAGCAGATCGAGGGCTACTTCACCGGTCTGGACCTGCTCGACCCCGGCATCGTCTCGGTGTCGCGGTGGCGGTCGGAGGACAACCCGTGGGGCGAGCCCCGCGAGGTGGCCTGCTTCGGCGGCGTCGCACGCAAGCCCTAACCCGAACACGCCTCTCGGGCGACGCCGATTCCCCACCGTGTTCGTCTCGCGCGGGTCACGGGCGCGCCTGAACATCCCCCGGCGGCACGTGGGAGAAATGCGGCGGTAACGCGATGCGGCGATGATGGTCACGGTGCGCAGGCGGGTGGTTATCGTGTGCCAGGGGATCGCCGCGGGTGTGCGGCCCCCGGCATGCGACCGGCATACGAGCCCGGCACCGGGAACGTGGTCCCGGGCGGCGGGGCCGGCCGCGGACCTGCGGCGGATCGGGCGGCGTGAGCGGGAGGATGACGAGATGCGCCAGTTGACGGCACTCGACGCGCAGTTCCTGAGCGTGGAGTCGGCGACGACCGCGACCCATGTGGCGAGCGTCGCCGTACTCGACCCGTCGACCTCGCCCTCCGGCGCCCTGACCAGGGAGGCGCTGCTCGCCCTGCTGCGCGAGCGGCTGCACCTCGCCCCGCCGCTGCGGATGCGGCTGGCCGACGTGCCCTTCGGGCTCGACCGGCCGTACTGGCTGGACGACCCCGACGTGGACCTCGACGCGCACGTGCACGAGACCACCCTCCCGGCGCCCGGCGGCGAGCGGGAACTGGCGGCGTACGTGGCCGGCGTCCACGCGCGGCGGCTCGACCGCGGGCGACCGCTGTGGGAGGCGCACCTCATCCACGGCCTGGAGGGCGGCCGCTGCGCCCTCTACACCAAGGTGCACCACTGTGCGATCGACGGCGTGTCGGGCTCGGAGATCCTGACCGCGCTGCTCGACCCTTCGCCGCAGCCGCGCCGGATCGAGGCGCCCCCGGCTCCGGCGCCGCCGCAGCCGCCCGGGCTGCTCACGATGCTCGCCGGGGCGATCACCCGGTCGATCGTCCAGCCGGTGGAGACGCTGTGCTCGCTCGCCCGCGCCGCCGCGGACCTGGACGCGATCCCGGTGGTGGCGGCGCTGCCCGACGCCCGGCTCGTGGCCCAGGCCGCCCGCGCGCTCGCGGGAGACTCGCGCCCGCTGCCCGAGACGCCGCCGCTGGTCGCGCCGCGCACGCCGTTCAACGGCCCGATCTCCGGCACGCGGGAGGTCGCCTTCGGCTCCGTGCCGCTGGCGGAGGTCAGGAGGGTGGCCAGGGCCTTCGGCATGGGCCCGAACGACGTGGTGATGACGCTGTGCGCCTCGGCGCTGCGGCGCTGGCTGCTCGCCCACGACGCGCTGCCCGACCGGCCGCTGGTGGCCGCCGTGCCGGTCGCGCTGCGCCCGCAACCGGCAGGCTCGGGCGGGTCGTCCCGGGACGCCGCGGACGGGCGGGTCGGCAACCGGATCTCGGCGATGATCACGCCGCTGGCCACGGACGTCGCCTCCCCCAGGGATCGCCTGACCGCCGTCCGCTCGACGCTGGCCGCCGCCAAGCGGCGCTTCGCCGTCTCCCACCGCACCTGGCTGGACGACGTGTGCGCGATGGTGCCGAACGCCTTCGCGGCGCTGGCCACACCGGTGGTCTTCCGCCTCGCGGGGGTCGCGGGGGCGGGCGTCAACCTCATCGTGTCGAACGTGCCGGGTCCCCGCCTGCCGTTGTACCTGTGCGGCGCCAGGATGCTCGCCTACCACCCGCTGTCGGTGGTCACCGACGCCACCGGGGGGATCAGCATCACCTGCGCTTCGTACGACGGGCGGCTGGACTTCGGCGTCGTCGCCTGCCCGACCCGGCTGCCGGACGTCTGGAGCATGATCGACCACCTGCGCGAGGCGATGGACGAACTCCTGGCCCTGCTCGACGACTCCTCGCACGACCCGGCTCCCGTACGGCCCGGGGAGGAACGGCAGGAGCGGGAGGAGCGGGAGGAGATGGTGCCCGCCTGACCAGGCGCGCCAGGAAGTCGTGCGGGAGGCGCGCTCAAGAAGTCGCGCGGGAGGCGCCAGGGAGGAGCGCAGCCCTCGTCAGTGCAGGGCGTTGGCGATCAGTTCGGCGACCGCGTCGGGGTCGATGTGATGGCCGGTGAGCAGGCAGATGCTCTCCTGGTACAGCAGGACCGCGGCGAAGGTCGCGGCGGCGGCCTCCAGCCGGGCGGCGTCGCCGCGCCCGCCCGGCAGGGCGAGCTCCAGGGCGAACCTGGCCCGGCGGATGATCTCGGCGTTCAGGCGGCCCAGGCGCTCCCGTACGGACAGGTGGGTGTCGGCCTCCCGGAACAGGATGCGCCGCATCGCGGGGGACGCGCGCAGCGGCAGCCGGCGGGCGAGCCGCGACAGCGCGCCGGCCGCGTCGCCGGGGACCGCCTCGACCTCCTCCTCGACCACCACGGTCCGCTCGTCCACCAGCGAGATCAGCACGTCGATCTTGCGGGGGAAGTAGTGGAAGACCAGGCCCTTGGGCACGCCGGCGAGTTCGGCGATGCGCGCGGTCGGCGTGGCCTCGTAGCCGCCGCCCGCGAACAGTTCCTCGGCGGCGTCGAGGATGCGGGTGCGGGCGTCGCCGTCGGAGGGCTGCTTCCTTCTCCGCGAGCGCGACCACGCCTTGGCGGTCTGGAGAGGGCTGTCCACGGACCGAACCATAACCAGAGTGGGTGCCCCAACACCATGACGCGAGGGACAGGGCAGGCATACGCCCGGCCGTGAGCCTCCGCGGTGGGTGGCACCGTGCCCGCGGCCGGGCGTATGGAGGTGCCGGCTCCCCGGCGGCGGTGGGTGGCACCGCCGGGAAACCGGCGACGTGCGGCCGGGAGCCGGCGTCAGTGGCTCGTGGCCTTCTCGGCGCCGAGGCCGGTGAGCGAGCGGACCTCGATCTCGGCGTACTTCGACGCGTTGTACTCCTTGCTCAGGATCGTGCCGAGGTAGCCGCACAGGAAGCCGATCGGGATCGAGAAGATGCCCGGGTTCGACAGCGGGATCAGGTGGAAGTCGGCGTCGGGGAACATCGCCGTCGGCGCGCCGGAGACGACCGGCGAGAAGATCACCAGCACCACGGCGGAGATCAGGCCACCGTAGATGGCCGAGACCGCGCCCGCCGTGTTGAACCTCTTCCAGAACAGGCTGTAGAGGATCGCGGGCAGGTTGCCCGACGCGGCCACCGCGAAGGCCAGCGACACGAGGAAGGCCACGTTGAGCGACTGGGCGAAGATGCTCAGCGCGATCGCGACCGCGCCGATCACGAACGCGGCGACGCGGGCGACCACGACCTCCTGGCGCTCGGTGGCGGCGCCCCGCTTGAACACGTGCGCGTACAGGTCGTGGGCGAAGCTGGAGGAGGACGCGAGGGTCAGGCCCGCGACCACCGCGAGGATCGTGGCGAACGCGACCGCCGCGATGACCGCCAGCAGGACCGTGCCGCCGACGTCGCCGAAGATGTCCTGGCCCACCTTCTGGGCGAGCAGCGGGGCCGCCGTGTTGCCGGCCTTGTCCGCCGCGGCGATCGTCTTCGAGCCCACCAGGGCCGCGGCGCCGAAGCCGAGCACCAGCGTCAGCAGGTAGAACACGCCGATGATGCCGATGCCCCACATGACCGACTTGCGGGCGTCCCTGGCGGTCGGCACCGTGTAGAAGCGGATCAGGACGTGCGGCAGACCGGCGGTGCCGAGAACCAGGGCCAGGCCGAGGCTGATCAGGTCGATCTTGCCCCAGGTCCCCTGGGCGGCGGTGCCGTACTTGAGGCCCGGGTTGAGGAAGCTGTCGCCCTTGCCGCTCTGGGTGGCGGCGTCGCCGAGCAGCCCGGACAGGTTGAAGCCGAACTTGCCGAGCACGAGCAGGGTGATCAGCGCGGCGCCGACCATCAGCATGACGGCCTTGACGATCTGCACCCAGGTGGTGCCCTTCATGCCGCCGAACACGACATAGACGATCATCAGCAGGCCGACCGCGATGATCGTCCAGATCTTGCCCGCCTCGGAGTGGACGCCGAGCAGCAGACCGACGAGCGCGCCCGCGCCGACCATCTGCGCGAGCAGGTAGAAGATGCTGACGACGATCGTGGACACGCCGGCCGCCGTACGGACCGGGCGCGGCGACATCCGGAACGCCAGCACGTCGGCCATCGTGTACTTGCCCGAGTTGCGCATGAGCTCGGCGACCAGCAGCAGCGCGACCAGCCAGGCGACGAGGAAGCCGATCGAGTAGAGGAAGCCGTCGTAGCCCGACAGCGCGATGATGCCGGCGATGCCGAGGAACGACGCGGCCGACATGTAGTCGCCGCCGATGGCCAGGCCGTTCTGCAGGCCGCTGAACGACCGGCCGCCGGCGTAGAAGTCCGCCGCGCTCTTGGTGTTGCGGCTGGCCCAGAACGTGATCGCCAGCGTGAGGGCGACGAAGACCAGGAAGAGGATCGTGGACAGCGTCTCGTGGCTCACTTGGCGCCCTCCCCGATCTCGTCGCGGGTCTCGGCCCCGTCGCGCAGCTCGTCGGCGATCGGGTCGAGCTTGGCCGCCGCGTGCCGCGAGTACGCCCAGGCGATCAGGAACGTCGACACGAACTGCAGCACGCCGAAGACGAGGGCGACATTGATGTTGCCGAACAACTTGGTGCCCATGAAGTCGCGGGCGAAGCCGGACAGCACCACATAGAGCAGGTACCACACCAGGAAGGCGACGGTCATGGGGAAGACCCAGGAACGGTAGCGGCGACGCAGCTCCTGGAACTGCTCACCCGCCTGTATACGCTCGTAAACCGATGGATCGTGCTGGACGGTCACAAGATCTCCTTCGGCAAGTGATCTGGATCACTTCAACGTAGGAGTGCGCCGTGTGCGCCGACGAGCCCCGGGGGCCGCCGAGTCGCCCAGCCGTACCGCCCGCTCGTTCACATGGCGCATCCGTGCGACGAGTGGTCGATTGCACGCGCCGAGCGGTCATGCCATCCCGTTACATGAAACGCGGGTGCCAGTCGCCGCGGTCGACGTTCAGCGTCTCCGGCGTGTGCAGGCGGACCATCGTGCGCGCCACGCCGCGCGGCACCCGCGACGGCGTCAGCAGCGACACCACGACCATGACCGTGAACGACACGGGCACCGTCCAGGCCGCCGGCTCCGCCAGCAGCGACCCCGCCCAGCCGGTGTGCGGGCCGCCGATGATCGTGACCACGACCGCCGCGCAGGCCAGCCCTCCCCCGGCCAGCAGCCCGGCCATCGCCCCCGCCGTCGTCAGCCTGCGCCACCAGATGCCGAGCACGAGCAGCGGGCAGAACGACGAGGCGGCCACGGCGAACGCCAGTCCCACCACGGTCGCCACCGGCAGCGACCGGGCCACGCCCGCCAGCGCGAACGGCACGAGCACCGCGAGCACGGTCGCGACCCGGAACGCGCGCACCCCGCCACGCAGGATGTCCTGCGCGATCACCCCGGCGACCGACACCGTCAGCCCCGACGAGGTCGACAGGAACGCCGCGAACGCCCCCGCGATCACCAGCGCGGTCAGGAACTCGCCCACCGGCCCGCCGACCAGCCGTCCCGGCAGCGCGATGACCACGGTGTCGCTCTCCGGCATGCCGTAGACGTGGCCGAGGTAGCCGTACACGGCGGGCATCAGGTAGAAGGCGCCGAGCAGCGTCAGCACGACGAGCGTGGTTCGGCGGGCGGCCCGGCCGTCCGGGTTGGTGTAGAAGCGGACGAGCACGTGCGGCAGCCCCATCGTCCCGAGGAACGTCGCCAGGATCAGCGAGTACGTCTCGTAGACCGGATGGTCGCGGCCGTGGAGCGGCAGCACCCACTCGTCCCCCGGGGCGAGGCCGGGCGTTCCGTCGGACCACCAGGCCACCAGCATGAACGCCAGCGGCACCGCCAGCGCCGTCAGCTTCAGCCAGTACTGGAACGCCTGGACGAACGTGATCGACCGCATGCCGCCCGACAGCACGTTGGTCGCGACCACCACCGCCACCAGCAGGCTGCCCGTCCACGGCGGCGCCCCGGTGATCGTACGGAAGACCAGCCCGGCGCTCTGGAACTGCGGCATGAGGTAGAGCCAGCCGATCAGCACAACGAGCACGCTCGACAGCCGCCGCACCGCCATCGACTCCAGCCGCGCCTCGGCGAAGTCGGGCAGCGTGTACGCCCCCGACCGCCGCAGCGGCGCCGACACCAGCACCAGCAGCACGAGGTAGCCGCCGGTCCAGCCGACCGGCAGCCACAGCATGTCCGCGCCGAAGGTGAGGATCAGCCCCGCGATGCCGAGGAAGGAGGCCGCCGACAGGTACTCCCCGCCGATGGCCGAGGCGTTCCACAGGGGCGAGACCGTGCGGGAGGCGACGTAGAAGTCCGACGTGGTGCGGGACACCCGGATGCCGAACGCGCCGATGAGGACGGTCGCCAGCATCACCAGGACGACCGCGGCGATCTGGCTCACCCGCGCACCGTCCTCATCCGCGCACCGCCCTCAACGGCATACCGTCCTCACCGGCGTACCGTCCTCATCGGCGTTCCACGAGGTCGGCGAAGTCGCGCTCGTTGCGCTCGGCCTGCCGCACGTACAGCCAGGCCCCGACGACGAACGCGGGGTAGATCAGCCCCGCGAGCACGACCCACGGCAGCGGCAGCCCGAACACCTCGGCCGCGCGCAGCTCGGGGGCCAGCAGGAACAGCAGCGGCAATCCGCCCACGAGGCAGGCCAGCAGGCTGCACACGAACAACGCCAGGCGGAACTGGGTCCGCACCAGGGAGCCCATGTAGACCTCACCCAGGCGGGTCTGCTCGTCGATCTCCCGGGTGAGCGGGTGCCGTGGCCTGCGGGCCGCCGCCGTGCGCGGGCTGGTCACCACCACCCTGCGGGGCTTGCCGCCCGTCGCCGCCCCCTCGCCCTGTCCGCGCGTGCCGGTCGCCGCCGCCCTGCGGGGCTTGCCGGTCATCGCGCCCTCACCGTCCGCTCACCGGGCCTGGCCCCTGCGGGCCCGGCGGACGAGCAGGTCGCGCAGCTCCCTGGTGTGGCGGCGGCTCACCGGGATCTCGGTGTCCCCCACCCGCACCACGCACTTGCCCGAGTCGATGTGCAGCTCGTCGATGTGCTTGACCGCGACGAGGTGACTGCGGTGGACGCGCAGGAACCCGGCCGACGCCCACCGTTCCTCCAGCGTGGCCAGCGGGATGCGGACCAGGTGGCTGCCGGTCGCCGTGTGCAGCCGCGCGTAGTCGCCCTGCGCCTCGACGTAGCGCACCTCCGTGCTCGCCACGAACCGGGTGACGCCGCCCAGCTCGACCGGGATCGTGTCCGCCTGCGGCCCCTCCCCCGGCTCGCCCCGGCTGCCGCACACCCGGCGGATCGCCTCGGCCAGCCGCTCCGGCCGTACGGGCTTGAGCAGGTAGTCCTCGGCCTTCAGCTCGAAGGCGTCCACGGCGTGGTCCTCGTACGCGGTGACGAAAACGATCTTCGGTGGGCGGGTGAACTGGGTCAGCAGCCGGCCCAGCACCACCCCGTCGAGCCCGCGCATGCGGATGTCGAGGAAGACCGCGTCCACCGGCCTGCCGTCCGCGATGGCGCGGTCGAGCAGCCGGAGCGCGGCGGCCCCGTCGCGGGCGGTGAGCACGTCGCCGATGCGGGGATCCGCGCGCAGCAGGTAGGCGACGTCCTCCAGCGCGGGCTGCTCGTCGTCCACCGCCAGAACCCGCAGACCGCTCACGATCACCCCTTTCACCGACCGATCCCCTAGAGAGTGATGACCACAACGTCAGTAAGTCAACGCCTCCCGTTGTCACGAGACGGTGTCAGTGGAGGGAGACCCCGGGGTGATACTTGGGGACCCGCACGGTGACCTTGGTGCCGGCTCCCTCGCCAGTCTCCACCACGAGACCGTACTCGTCGCCGTAGACCTGGCGCAGCCGCTCGTCCACGTTGGCCACGCCGATGCCGCCCGCGCCCGAGCGGTCCTCCCCGGCGAGCACCCGCCGCAGCCGTTCTGGGTCCATGCCGACGCCGTCGTCCTCGACGGTGATGCCGCACTCCGCGCCCGCGTCCTCGGCGACGATCGTGATGCGGCCCACGCCCGGCTTGGCCTCCAGGCCGTGCCGTACGGCGTTCTCCACCAGCGGCTGCAGGCACAGGAACGGCACGGCCACGGGCAGCACCTCCGGCGCGATGCGCAGCGTGACCTGGAGCTGATCGCCGAACCTGGCCCGCTCGAGCGTGAGGTAGCGGTCGATCGAGCGCAGTTCCTCGGCCAGCGTGGTGAAGTCGCCGTGCCGCCGGAAGGAGTAGCGGGTGAAGTCGGCGAACTCCAGCAGCAGCTCCCTGGCCCGCTCGGGGTCGGTGCGGACGAACGACGCGATGGTGGTCAGCGAGTTGTAGATGAAGTGGGGCGAGATCTGCGCCCGCAGCGCCCGGACCTCCGCCTCCATCAGCATCGTCCGGGAGCGGTCGAGCTCGGCCAGCTCCAGCTGGGAGTCGACCCACCGCGCGACCTCCTGCGCCGCCCGCACGAGCCCCGCCGAGGCGTGGTCGCCGTACGCCGCGAGCGAGCCGACGACACGGTCGTCGGTGGTGAGCGGGACGACGACGGCGTGCCTGACGGGGCACTCGGGCCGCCCGCAGTCGAGCGCGAGCACCTGGGTGCGGCCGTCCTTCAGCGTCTCCGCGGCGTGCTCGAACGCCCCGGCCGCGTGGTGGTCGCCCACGCCGTCGTAGACGAGCAGCTCCTCGCCGTTGGTGATGGCGATGGCCGGGGAGCCGAGCAGCTCGCGCAGGTGCCGCGACGCCTTCAGCGCCCCGGCCTGGGTGAGCCCGGCGCGCAGCGGCGGCGCGGCCAGCGACGCGGTGTGCAGCGTCTCGAACGTCGCCCGCTCGGCGGGGCTGCTGCCGAGGTCCCGCCGGCCGCGCAGCACCCGCCACAGCACGACCGCCGGCACGGCGACGAGGACGGCGACGACGAGCGCGGTGACGACCGGTTCCACGCCGCCGCAGCCTACTCCCGAGCCGAGCGAGGGCGATGCGCCCGGCCCCCGGGGGCGAACCCGGACGGGCCGAAGCGCGGTGTTCCGCCGTTGAGTGAGTGGATTCAGCAGTGAACGCAGATCTGGGTGATGTCGTGGTTGGCCGGGTAGTAGTACCACTCGCCGTCGCCGCGGAGATCCTCGAACCAGCCGTCGGTCGAGCCGCGGACGTACATCTTCATCCAGCCCCAGTCGAGGGAGCTGACCGCGGCCACATTGTTGATGCGGTATCCGAGGTAACCGGTGCCCGCGAGGCGAGCGAGGTGAACGGTGGGGCGGCAGGAGACCCGGACCTACCGGGCGGCCGTCTCGTGGACGAAGGCGGCGACGGCCTCGCCCAGCTCACGGCCCGCGTCCTCCTGCAGGAAGTGGCCGGCGCCGGCGAAGACGGGGTGGTCGAGCCCGGCCGCGCCGCGCATGGACTTCTTCAGGATCGGCGCCATCCCGCCGGTGATGGGGTCGCGGTCGGAGAACGCGACGAGGAACGGCAGGCCGAGGGTGACGAGGGTCTGCCAGGCGGCGCGGTTGGCGGGAGCGGCCGGGTCGTCGGGGGTGATCGGCACCAGGCCCGGCATCGCCCGCGGCCCCGCCTTGAACTCCTCCGAGGGGAACGGCGCGTCGTAGGCCCGCCGTACGGGCTCGGGCAGCCTGGTGACGCAGCCCGACTGGATGAACCGGGCGATGTCGAGCACGGGCGCCTTCTCGACGGCCTCCCGGAAGCGGTGCCACACCTCGGGCATCGGGATGTCGCCGGTCGGCAGGCCGGTGTTGGCGGCGACGACTCGGGCGAAGCGGTCCGGGTGCTCGGCCACGAGCCGCAGTCCGATGAGGCCGCCCCAGTCCTGGCCGACCAGCGTCACGCCGCGCAGGTCGAGCGCGTCGAAGGCGAGCGACCGCACCCACTCCACGTGCCGGGCGTACGTGTGGTCCTCGGGGCGGGACGGCTTGTCCGACCGGCCGAAGCCCACCAGGTCGGGGGCGACGGCCCGGCAGCCCGCCTCGGCCAGCACGGCCATCACGTGCCGGTAGAGGAACGACCAGCTCGGCTCCCCGTGCAGCAGCAGCACCGGCGGGCCGTCCGCGGGGCCCGCCTCGACGTACGCCATCCGGGCGCCGCCGGTCACCTCGGCGTAGCGGGGTTCGTAGGGGAAGCCGGGCAGGTCGGCGAAGCGTTCGTCGGGGGTGCGGAGGAAGTCCATGCGTTGCCCTTTACGTTGTAGATTCAAAGCGCGGCGCGGATGCGAGCGGTGTAGTCCTCGATCTCGGCGTCGCCGTCGTACTTGACCCGAGGCCAGAAGAAGCCGCGCAGGCCGTCCTTGCGGTTGCGTGGCACGACGTGGACGTGCAGGTGGGGCACGCTCTGACTGATCCGGTTGTTCATCGCGACGAACGTGCCGGCCGCGCCGGTGCCCGCCTCGACCGCCCGCGCGACGGCCTGGACCCGGGCGAAGAACGGCCCGACCTCGTCCGCCGGAAGGTCCGGCAGGGTCTCGACGTGGGCGCGCGGCACGACGAGCACGTGTCCCTTGAACACCGGCCGGGTGTCGAGGAAGGCCGCCGCGACCTCGTCGTCCAGCACCACGTGGGCGGGCCGCTCCCCCGCCGCGATCTCGCAGAACAGGCAGCCGTCCACGGTCACCAGCCGAGCGTGGCGTCGCCCTCGACGAGGGCCTTGGCGATGATCAGCCGCTGCACGTCGTTGGTGCCCTCGCCGATCGCCATGAGCGGCGCGTCCCGGTAAAGGCGCTCGACCACGAACTCCTGCGAGTAGCCGTACCCGCCGTGGACCCGCATCGCCTCCATCGTCGCCCTGAGCGCCACCTCCGAGGCGAAGTACTTCGCCATCGCGGCCTCGCTGCGCACCGGCCCCGCCTCCGACCGCACAGCCGCCCAGTACGTCATGAGCCTGGCCGCCTGGATCTCGGTCGCCATGTCGGCCAGCTTGAGCTGGATCGCCTGGAAGTCGGAGATCGGCTGCCCGAACGCGTGCCGTTCGCGGGCGTAGCTCAGAGCCGCGTCGTAGGCGCACTGCGCGACGCCGACGGCCCGGGCGGCGATGTTGAGGCGGCCGAGTTCGAGCGCCGACAGCACCTGCTGCATGCCGCGCCCCTCCACGCCGCCGAGCAGCCGCGACGCCGGCACGCGCACGCCGTCGAGGACGACCTCGCACGTCTCGGTGCCCTTGTAGCCCAGCTTGGGCAGGTCGCGGCTGACGGTCAGGCCCTCGCTGCCGGCATCGACCAGCAGCACCGACATCCCGCGGTGGGCGGGCGTCTCGATCGAGGTCTTCACCAGGACGGGCAGCGGGTCGGCGTGCCGCGCGTTGGTGATCCAGGTCTTGGTCCCGGTGACGACGTAGTGGTCGCCGTCAAGAACCGCCCGGGTGGCGATGCCCTGCAGGTCGGTGCCCGCGCCCGGCTCGGTCAGCGCGATCCCGGTACGGCGGGCGCCGGTGGCCAGGTCGGGCAGGTAGTGGCGGCGCTGCTCCTCGGTGCCGTATTTGGCGATCATCCACGTGGACAGGGAGTGGGAGCCGAGCACCCCCGCCACGCCCATCCAGCCCCGGGCGATCTCCTCGAAGACGAGGGCGAACGACACCCGGTCGAGGTCGAGCCCGCCGTACTCCTCAGGGATGGTGAGGCCGAACAGTCCCAGTTGCGCGAACCGCCGGACGATCTCCTCCGGATAGCGGCCGGTGCGCTCCCACTCGGACGCGACGGGGACGATCTCCTTGTCCACGAACTCCCGCAGCGTCTGCCGGAACAGCCGCTGCTCCTCGTTCAGGTCGAAGTCCATCACGCCTCCATCGGGCCGGTCTTGGCACGCGGGAAGTACCCCTTGTCGTGTGGCGCGTCGCGTTTGTAGACCATCACCGCGCGCCGCCACGACATCACCTCGTCCCCGTCCTGGTTCAGGCCCCGGGTGCGGCAGGTGACGATGCCGGCGTACGGCCGGGACTTCGACTCGCGCTTGTCCACCACGATCGACTCGGCGTACAGCGTGTCGCCCACGAAGACCGGGTGGGTCAGCCGGATCTCGTCCCAGCCGAGGTTCATCATGGCCGTCTGGCTGACGTCGATGACCGACAGCCCGAGCACGATCGCCACCGAGAGACCCGAGTTCACGATGATCTTTCCGACCGGAGCCCGAGCGGCGAAGTGCGCGTTGAAGTGGTTCTGGTTGGTGTTCATCGTCAGCAGCGTGAACCAGGTGTTGTCGGCCTCGCTGATCGTCCGGCCGAGCGGGTGCTGGTAGACGTCGCCGACCACGAAGTCCTCGTAGTAGCGCCCGATACGGGCTTCATGGACCGTCACACCAGAATACTATTCTGGATCAGCTCCGGGGCACCGCCTCACGGCGCATCGGCTTCCTGGCGCGCTTCACGCCGTGTCACGGGGGCCTCGCCCAGGCCCTCCTCGGGCTCGGGGTTCTTCGGGGGAACACGGGGGTCGACGTACGGCTCCGCGGGGGACTCGCCTTCGGCGATCCTGCGACCGCGCTGGAGTTCGGCGTCGAGTTCCGCGCCGCTGAGGATGACGACGTTCGACAGCCACAGCCAGACGAGGAAGACGACCACGGCCGCGAGCGTGCCGTACGTCTTGTTGTAGGAGCCGAACCGCGCGACGTACAGCCCGAAGCCGGCGGACACCACGACCCAGGCCACGACGGCGAACAGGCTGCCGGGGCTGAGCCACCGCACGCCCGGCTGGCGGACGTTGGGCGCGGCGTAATAGAGCAGGGTGATCATTCCCGCCGCGAGCAGCACGAGGACCGGCCACTTCACGATGCCCCACACGGTGACCGCGGCGGGCCCGAGGCCGAGCAGGTTCCCCGCGATCTCGGCGAGGCGGCCGGTGAAGGCGACGGCGAGCACGGAGGCCGCCATCAGGATCACCAGCAGGAGTGTCAGCCCCACCCGGAGCGGGGTCACCTTCCAGAACGGACGGCCCTCCCGGATGTCGAAGATCGCGTTGGTCGCCCGGATGAACGCCCCCATGTAGCCGGAGGCCGCCCACAGCGCGAGCAGCAGACCCGTGATCGCGAATACCCCGGCGGTGCCCTGGTGCTGCTGGACGTTGGCGAGGCCGGTCTGCAGCATCTGCTGGACCGGCCCCGGCGTCAGCGACTTGATGTTCCCGAGCAGCGGGTCGGTGGCACTCTGCCCCAGCAGGCCGAGTATCGACACCAGCACGATGAGCCCGGGGAAGATCGAGAGGACGGCGTAGTACGTCAGCGAGGCCGCCCAGTCGGGGACGTTGTCCTCCTTGAACTCCTTGGCCGTGCGCTTGACGACTCCGATCCAGTCGCGGCGCGACAGCCTCTCCAGCGGCCCCTGCTCGTCCTCGGGGTCGGTCATCGGTGAGCGAACCTCCGCATGAGCGTGCGACGTGCCTGCGGGAACATCCGGCGACCGCCGAACATGCGGGGCCGGCCGAACACGCCGCGCATGCTCGTCCCGCCGAACATGCTCTTGCGGCCGAACATGCTCATCCCGCCGAGCGTTCTCTTCCCGCCGAACGCGCCCTTGCCGCCGAACGGGCCGATGCCGCCGAATCTGGTCTTGGCGCCGAACATCCGGGGCCCGCCGCGCGGCATGCCGATCTTGCCGGAGGCGCCGAACATCCCCCGGCCCATGCGGGCTCTGCCGAAGCTGCGGATCTGCGGCATGCCCGTCTTGCCGGAGATGCCTGTCTTGCCGGAGATGCCTGTCTTGCCGGAGATGCCCGGCTTCTGGAACATGCCGGACACGGCGGGCCTCGTCGTACGGCCCCGGTTCCGGGTGATCTGGCGGAGCAGCAGCAGCGCGGTGCCCGCGGCTCCGGCGGCGACGATCAGGCCGGGACGACGCTTCGCCTGCTCGCCGACCCTGCCGGCGGCTCCGCGCAACGGCTCCGGCGTGGCCTCGCGTACGCGCCCGGTGACGCCGGCCACTCTGGCCCGCGCGGCCGCGGTGGTCGCGTGCACGCGTTCCTGCGCCCGCGCCTTCACGTCGGCCTTGGCGGCCAGGGCCTCGATCGTGTCGCCGAGATGGTCGCGGGTCCGCTCGATCTCCTGGCGGACCTCGGCGATCTCGTCGTGCCCCTTCCCCTCGTGTTCCCGTCTGGTCTCGGTGTCCCGGGCCGCGGCGACGGGCTCGGGGCCGGGCCGCGACTGCCGTACGGCGTTCAGCGACTCCGGCTCGGTGACCGGCTCGGACACGTCCTGTCTGTGCACACCCACGGACCCGGCGTTCGGCCGGGCCGCTCCGGGATCGGTCTCGGTCATCTGCGCGCACTCTCCTTCATGACGTCGATGTCTGCTTTGAGGCTGCGCATCGCCTCGTCGGGAGTGGGCGGCGCCGCGCGGGACACCTGCTCCTTGCCCACCAGGGCGATCAGCCCGGCGAGCGCCAACAGCGCGGCGCCTATGATCAGGGCACTGGCCCAGGCGGGCAGCACGAGCGCGAGCGCCAGGATCGCCGTGGCCACGAGGGCTCCTCCGCCGTAGAACGCGATGAGACCGGCGGCGCCGAGCAGGCCCGCGCCCATGCCCGCGCGTTTGCCCTTGCGAGTCATTTCCAGCCGCGCCAGCCGCAGTTCATCGCGGATCAGCCGGGAGACGTCCTCGGACAGCCTGCGGACGAGTTCGCCCGTGGACAGCGACTCCTTCTGGATGGTCATGGCCTGCCTCCCTTCCAGGGTTGGGAAGCGCCTACCCGCAGCCGAGAGCCCTAACCACGGGCCTCGGCGGGGTGAACGGCCCGGCTGTTACACGTGAAAGTTTCAGTTATGAAATAGCGCCACATCTGTCAGAGGCGGGCAAAAGGCCAGCAAGGGGCCCCGGCTCACCGCCCGGCGGGGCCGCCGGGTGAGGCGTCGGCAACCCGTCATTGACATACCGGGGGCCCAATCCACAATCCTGAGGTGGGAGCGCTCCCATCGTATCGGTTCAGATCTACCCTTGCCCGCATCGGCCACGAAATCCGCTACCTGGCATTTCTTCACCCGATGCTCCCACCCCAACCTGCTTTGGAGACCCTCCACAAATGCGAACGAGAGCTCTGAGTACGGGAGCGCTCCCACAATCGCGGAGACGCATCGCCCTGTTGGCGGCCGCCGCCGTGTCCGGTGGCGTCCTCGTCGGACTGGCGCAGGCCCCCGCGTCCGCGGCCGTGGCCTGCGACGTGAAGTACGCGGCGAACTCCTGGCCCGGCGGTTTCACGGCCAGCATCGACGTCAAGAACCTGGGCGACCCGATCAGCAGCTGGACCCTCAAGTTCAGCTTCCCGAACGGCCAGACCATCCAGCAGGGCTGGTCGGCCAACTGGAGCCAGAGCGGCGCGAACGTCACGGCCACGAGCATGTCGTGGAACGGCAGCCTCGCGACCGGCGCGTCGACCAACATCGGATTCAACGGATCGTGGAACGGCAGCAACAACGCGCCCACCTCGTTCTCCGTGAACGGGGTGAACTGCGGGGCGGCTCCGAGCCAGAGCCCGTCCCCGTCGCCCTCCCCGAGCCCCTCCGCCAGCCCGTCCCGCTCGCCCTCGCCGAGCCCGTCCGCCAGCCCGTCCGCCAGCCCGTCGCCGTCGCCGTCCGCGTCGCCGTCGACGAGTCCCTCGCCGGGCACGGACAACCAGTACGTCAAGAACTTCATGACGATGTACAACAAGATCCACGACCCGGCCAACGGGTACTTCTCGCCCCAGGGCGTGCCGTACCACTCGGTCGAGACGCTGCTCGTGGAGGCTCCCGACCAGGGCCACGAGACGACGTCCGAGGCGTTCAGCTACTACCTGTGGCTGGAGGCGATGTACGGCAAGATCACCGGTGACTGGACGAAGTTCAACACCGCGTGGACGACGATGGAGAAGTACATCATCCCGTCGCACGCCGACCAGCCCACCAACGACAAGTACGACGCCAGCAAGCCGGCGACGTACGCGGGTGAGTGGAACGACATCAGCCAGTACCCGTCGAGGCTCGACAACAGCGTCAGCGTCGGCAGCGACCCGATCGCGGGCGAGCTGAAGTCCGCCTACGGCACCTCCGACATCTACGGCATGCACTGGCTGCTGGACGTCGACAACACCTACGGCTACGGCCGCTGCGGCGACGGCACCACCAAGCCGGCGTACATCAACACCTACCAGCGCGGGCCCGAGGAGTCGGTCTTCGAGACCATTCCGCAGCCGTCGTGCGACACCTTCAAGTTCGGCGGCCCGAACGGGTACCTCGACCTGTTCACCGGCGACAGCAGCTACGCCAAGCAGTGGAAGTACACCAACGCGCCGGACGCCGACGCCCGCGCCGTCCAGGCCGCCTACTGGGCGCTGACCTGGGCGACCGAGCAGGGCAAGCAGTCGCAGATCTCCACCTCCGTGGCCAACGCCGCGAAGATGGGCGACTACCTGCGCTACGCCATGTACGACAAGTACTTCAAGCAGTCGGGCTGCACCAGCACCTCCTGCCCCGCGGGCACCGGCAAGAACGCGTCGAACTACCTGCTGTCCTGGTACTACGCCTGGGGCGGCGCGACCGACACGTCGGCCGGCTGGGCCTGGCGCATCGGCTCGAGCCACAACCACGGCGGCTACCAGAACCCGATGGCGGCCTGGGCGCTGTCGAACGTGAACGCGCTGAAGCCCAAGGGCACGACCGCCGTCACCGACTGGTCGACCAGCCTCACCCGGCAGATCCAGTTCTACAAGTGGCTGCAGTCGGCCGAGGGCGCCATCGCCGGTGGCGCGACCAACAGCTGGGAGGGCCACTACGCCGCCCCGCCGTCGGGGCTGCCGAAGTTCTTCGGCATGGCCTATGACTGGGAGCCGGTCTACCACGACCCGCCGTCCAACCAGTGGTTCGGCTTCCAGGCGTGGTCGATGGAGCGCGTGGCCGAGTACTACTACGCCACGGGCAACGCCGACGCCAAGGCGGTGCTCGACAAGTGGGTCACCTGGGCGCTTTCCGGCACCACGGTGAACTCCGACGGCACCTTCCAGATCCCGTCGACGCTGCACTGGACCGGCCAGCCGGACGCCAGCTTCAGCGGCCCGGGCATGCCGCCGGCCAACACCGGCCTGCACGTGACCATCGCCGACTACACCAACGACATCGGCGTCGCCGGCTCGTACGCCAAGGCGCTGATGTTCTACGCGGCCAAGGCGAACCACGCCCAGGCCAAGAGCACGGCCAAGGCGCTGCTCGACGGCATCTGGAAGAACAACCAGGACGCCAAGGGCGTCTCGATCCCCGAGACCCGCACCGACTACAACCGTCTCGACGACCCGATCTACGTGCCGTCCGGCTGGACCGGCAAGATGCCGAACGGCGACCCGATCAACAGCAACTCGACCTTCATCTCCATCCGGTCCTGGTACAAGAACGACCCGGACTGGTCGAAGGTCCAGTCGTACCTGAACGGCGGATCGGCGCCGGTCTTCCGTTACCACCGCTTCTGGGCGCAGGCCGACGTGGCCACCGCGCTCGGACAGTACGGCCTGCTCTTCCCCAACGGCTGAGCGGGTCCCCGTAAGCCGGGGTGCGGTGTCGCCTGACCCTTCACCGCACCCCAAGTAGCCGGGGCGCGGCGGCGCCTGACCCGCCGCCGCGCCCCCGACCCCCCACCTATGCGAGGCACATCTTCATGCGGCGTACGTTCCCGGCACTGGCGGCGCTGATCATCTCCACCGCGGTCGTCCCGGCCGCGGTCCCCATGTCGGCTTCCGCGGCCCCGGCGTTCAACTACGGCGAGGCGTTGCAGAAGTCGCTCTTCTTCTACGAGGCCCAGCAGTCCGGCAAGCTGCCGTCCACCAACCGCGTCACCTGGCGCGGCGACTCTGCGCTGAACGACGGCAAGGACGCCGGCCTGGACCTGACCGGCGGCTGGTACGACGCCGGCGACCACGTCAAGTTCGGCCTGCCGATGGCGTTCAGCACGACGATGCTCGCGTGGGGCGCGGTGGACTACCGCGACGCCTACGCCTCGTCGGGGCAGCTCACCTACCTGCTCAACAGCCTGCGCTTCGTCAACGACTACTTCGTCAAGGCGCACCCCTCCCCCAACGTCCTGTACGGCCAGGTCGGCAGCGGCAACCCCGACCACGCCTGGTGGGGGGCGGCCGAGGTGCTGCCGATGAGCAGGCCCGCCTACAAGATCGACTCCTCGTGCGCCGGGTCCGACCTGGCCGGTGAGACGGCGGCCGCGATGGCGGCCTCCTCGATGGTCTTCCGGCCCACCGACGCGGCGTACGCCGACAAGCTCCTCACCCACGCCAAGCAGCTGTACACGTTCGCCGACACCGTGCGGGGCAAGTACAGCGACTGCATCACCGACGCGGCCAACTTCTACAAGTCCTGGAGCGGGTACAACGACGAGCTGGTGTGGGGCGCCATCTGGCTCTACCGCGCCACCGGCGACTCCTCCTACCTCGCCAAGGCGGAGTCGTACTACGCCAACCTCGGCACCGAGCCGCAGTCGACCACCAGGTCGTACAAGTGGACGATCGCCTGGGACGACAAGTCGTACGGCTGCTACGCGCTGCTGGCCAAGCTGACCGGCAAGCAGCAGTACGCCGACGACGCGAACCGGTGGCTCGACTGGTGGACGGTCGGCGTCAACGGGCAGAAGGTGAACTACTCCCCCGGCGGCCAGGCCGTGCTCGACTCGTGGGGTTCGCTGCGTTACGCCGCCAACACCGCGTTCGTCGCGCTCGACTACAGCGACTGGCTGACCGACGCCACCCGCAAGGCCCGCTACCACGACTTCGCCGTACGGCAGATCAACTACGCGCTCGGCGACAACCCGCGCAAGTCGTCGTACGAAATCGGCTTCGGGACCAACCCGCCGCGCAACCCGCACCACCGGACCGCGCACGGCACCTGGACCAACAACCTGAACGGCGAGCCGGAGCAGAGCCGGCACATCCTGTACGGCGCGCTGGTCGGCGGTCCCAAGTCGGCCGACGACGCCTACACCGACAGCCGGGCCGACTACACGATGAACGAGGTCGCCACCGACTACAACGCCGGCTTCACCAGCGCGCTGGTGCGGCTTTACAAGGAGTACGGCGGCACGCCGCTGGCGAACTTCCCGGTCGCGGAGACCCCCGACGGCCCGGAGATCTACCTCCAGGCGTCGCTCAACGCCACCGGCCAGAACTTCACCGAGATCAAGACGATGGTCTACAACCACTCGGCCTGGCCCGCCCGCGCGCTGTCCGACGGGTCGTTCCGCTACTACTTCACCCTCGACGGCGACACCACGCCGAGCCAGATCACGCTGACGGCCAACTACAACCAGTGCAAGCCGCCGACCGGGCCCACGCAGTTCTCCGGCAAGGTCTACTACGTCACGGTCGACTGCTCCGGCCAGGTCATCGCCCCGCAGGGGCAGTCGGAGTCGCGGCGTGAGGTGCAGTTCCGCATCGCCAGCTCCGGTTCGTGGGACCCGTCGAACGACTGGTCGTACACCGGCGTGCCGACGACCCCCGGTTCCACCCCGGTGACGGTGCAGAACATGACGCTGTACTCGGGATCGACCAAGATCTGGGGCAACGCGCCCGGGACCGAGCCGTCCCCGTCGCCCAGCCCCTCGGTCTCGCCGTCCCCGTCGCCCAGCCCCTCGGTCTCGCCGTCCCCGTCCCCGTCCCCGTCACCGTCACCGTCCGCCTCGCCCAGCCCCTCGGCCTCCCCGTCCCCGTCGCCGTCGCCCAGCCCGTCGCCGGTGACCGGCAAGGCGTGCACCGCCACGTACAAGGTGACCAACTCGTGGCAGGGCGGTTTCCAGGCGGACGTCACCGTGCGCAACTCCGGCACCGCGGCCGTCTCCGGCTGGACGGTGGGCTGGTCGTTCCCGGACGGCCAGACCGTCTCCCAGCTCTGGAGCGGCACCGTCAGCCAGAGCGGGTCGAACGTCACGGTGAAGAACCTGTCCTGGAACGGCGACCTGAGCGCCGGCGCCACCACGAGCTTCGGCTTCACCGGCACCGGGTCGGGCACCGCCCCTTCGTCCGTCACCTGCACCCCCGCGTAGCCCGCGCTCCCGGGCTCGCCCCAGTCACCCGCCTTCCCCAGACGGACCCCTCTCTGGGGAAGGCGGGCATCCAAGTCAGTGCCGAGAAGGGGAGATCGATGATCAGGAAGACGATCACCACGGCAGCCCTGGTCCTGGCGTCCGCGGGGATCACGGCCGTTCCGGCGGCCGCGGACTCGATCGGCTGCGCGGCGAGCTACACGATCACCAGCACATGGCCAGGGACCCGGGACGCCACCGCGCTCGGGCAGGTCACCGTGGCCAACACCGGTTCGTCTGCGATCAACGGCTGGCGTGTGTCGTGGCGCTACACCGACGGCAGCGTCGTCACCCAGGTGTGGGGAGCCGTGCCCCTCCCGGTGATCGGCGTCGTCGGCACGTACGCGTTCGGCAACGAGAGCTACAACGGGAACCTGCCGATCGGCGGCTCGACCGTCTTCGGACTCGCCGCCCGCCTGGGCGGTGGAAAGGCCCCCGACATGACCTGCACGCCCGTCTGACCGCCGGGTGGCGGCCGACAGACACAGGCGATCCCCCGGGACAAACTCCCGGGGGATCGTCGTCTTCCGTTATACGAACTGAACGCGACCGGACATGTCAGGCCACGCCATGCAGGATCACCACGACTCAGGAGGCAGGTTCACATCGCCGACACGGTCGTAGATGACGGTCTCGTCCGCCAGCCTGACGACCACGACGCGGCGGGCGAGCCCCGCTCTCTCCAGCGCCTTCGCCGACTCCACGGCGTTCTTGGCGTAGTGGTAGCGGTCACGGCTACCGGTGTACGGGCTCTCCCTGTCACACCTGACCTCGTAGAGGTCGTCAGGCCACGGATGAGGAAGCCCGTCAGCGCTGCGGCGCTCGGTAGCGGTCGCGGTCATTGCAACACCTCTCTTGTCGCGGAGGGACCTCCGCTGAGAAAGGACCCCCCTGCCCCCCCAACGCCTAAGTATTCCTCATATGCAACATTTGTTTCGCGGCACCCCCTGGAACACATCGGCCGAGGGCAGCACAACGTCACTCGGCGGGCAGCATGACGCGGAACGCCGTACGGCCGGGACGGCTCTCGACGTCGACGGTGCCGCCGTGGGCCGCCACCACCGCCTTGACGATCGCGAGTCCCAGGCCGCTGCCGCCCGAGGCGCGACTGCGGGCCTTGTCGGCGCGGACGAACCGTTCGAAGATCTCGCCCTGCAGGTCCTCGGGGATGCCGGGACCGTCGTCGGTCACGGTCAGCTCCACCTTGTCCGGGCCGGGCAGGTGCAAGGCGACGGTGACGGTCGTGCCGGGCGGGGTGTGCGCGCGTGCGTTGCCCAGCAGGTTGGCCACCACCTGGTGGAGCCGGTCGGGGTCCCCGGGCACGCTGACCGGCTCCTCGGGCAGGTCGAGTCTCCAGCGGTGGTCGGGCCCGTAGGCGCGGGCGTCGCCGGTGGCGTCGATGGCCAGGCGGGTCAGGTCGACCTCCTCGCGCGCCAGCGGGCGGCCGGCGTCGAGCCGGGTCAGCAGCAGCAGGTCGTCCACGAGCGTGCCCATGCGGGCCGACTCGGCGTCGATGCGTTCCAGCGCGTGCCGTACGCCGCCGGGGACGGCCTCCTCGTCGCGCCGGGCGAGCTGGACGTGGGCGCGGACGGTGGCGAGCGGGGTGCGCAGCTCGTGGCTGGCGTCGGCGGCGAAGGTGCGCATCCGCTGCTCGCTGGCGTGGCGGCGGGCGAGGGCCCGCCCCATGTGGCCGAGCATGCGGTTGAACGCCTCCCCCACCTGGCCGATCTCGGTGCGGGGGTCCTCGTCGGGCACCCCCTCGGGCAGCGCCACCTCTCCGTCGGCGAGCGGCAGGCGGGCCACGCGCCGGGCCGTGGCCGCGACCCGGTCGAGCGGGCGCAGCGACAGCCTCACCCAGACGGCCCCGGCGATCCCGGTCACGAGCACGACGACGGCGAACACCCCGATCTCGGCCATCTGCAGGCGCTGCACGGTGGCCCGCACGTCGTCCAGCGGCAGGCCGGTGACGAGCAGTTCCCCGTCGGGGTTGGGGACGGCCATCACCCGGTAGTCATCGAGACCGCCGGAGGACAGCTCCACCGTGTGCCCGAGCCCGTCGGACGGGACGGCGGCCAGCGCCTTCTGGTCCGCCGCCGACAGCACCGGGTCGGCCCGGCCCACCACCGCGGGCACACCCACCTGGCCGTCCCGCACGAGCACGCCCAGGGTGCCGGACGCCTGGCCGCGCGAGTCCCCGCGCCCGCCGTACGGATCGCGCGGGTATCCGTGCTCGCGCTCCTCGTGGGCCAGGCTCGCCGCGAAGCGCCCGGCCGTCATGGACAGCTGCTGGTCCAGCCGTTCGACCATGAACCGTTCGAGCAGGAGGGACGAGGCCGCCCCGGCCGCCGCGCAGGCGAGCACGAGCAGCACCAGCGTGCCCACGACCAGGCGGGCCCGCAGCGTGGTCGGCGCCAGGCGAAGGCGGAGGCGCGTACGCGGCGCCGCCCGGCGCGGCGGGCCGGTCACGGCGGCCCGATCACGGCCGCAGGACGTATCCCACGCCCCGCACCGTGTGGATCAGCGGCCTGCGGCCGGCGTCGATCTTCTTGCGCAGGTAGCTGATGTACAGCTCGACCACGTGCGCCTGCCCGCCGAAGTCGTACGACCAGACGCGGTCGAGGATCTGCGCCTTGCTCAGCACGCGCCGGGGGTTGCGCATGAGGAAGCGCAGCAACTCGAACTCGGTCGGCGTGAGCTCGATCAGCTCCCCGTCGCGGGTCACCTCGCGGGCGTCCTCGTCCATCATCAGGTCGCCCACCACCAGCCGGTCGCCCTCGGCGCTGCGCGCCATGCCGGCGCGGCGCAGCAGCCCGCGCAGCCGGGCGAGCACCTCCTCCAGGCTGAACGGCTTGGTCACGTAGTCGTCCCCGCCCGCGGTGATGCCCGCGATGCGGTCCTCCACCGCGTCGCGCGCGGTCAGGAACAGCACGCACACGTCCGGGGCCTCGGCACGCAGGCGGCGCAGCACCTCCAGCCCGTCGAAGTCGGGCAGCATCACGTCAAGCAGCACCGCGTCGGGCTGGAACTCCCGTGCCTCCCGCACGGCCGACGTCCCGTCGCCCGCCGTGCGCACCTCCCACCCCTCGTACTTCAGCACCGCGCCGAGGACCTCGACGAGGTCCGGCTCGTCGTCGACCACGAGGACGCGTACGGGGTTTCCGTCGGGGCGGACCAGGCCGGGCCGGCCTTTCGAAGTCTTATGCATGATGGTTACAGGGTCCTCCCCGCTCACCGGGCCTACCCTGTGAGCCGCCTCAGAGAATCCTATGAATGGTCCGCAGGTGCCCCGGTTCATAGGAAAACAAGAGGTTCGGTTGGCACGGTGGGTCACGTGATGACGACGAGGAGGCATCCGTGACCACCACATTCCCGGGGACAGCGGTGACAACCGGGCACACGCGTCCGCCCCGACGGAGTGTGCGCGCCCGCCCCGAGGCCGTCCTGGCGCTCATCGCCGCGGGCGTGGTCGCGGTCATCGGCATGTGGTGGGCGAACACGCCCAGCGTCGCGGGCCTCGACGACTGGCTGACGAACGCGGGACGCATCACCGGACTGCTCGCCGGATACGCGATCGCCGTGCTGCTGGCGCTGATGGCCCGGGTCCCCGCGCTGGAGCGCGGCGTCGGCTCCGACCGGCTCGCCCGATGGCACTCGATGGGCGGCCGCTACGTCGTCGGTCTGGCGGTGGCGCACATGCTGCTGATCATCTGGGGCTACGCGCTGACCGACCGCACCGACGTGGTGAGCGAGACGGTGACGCTGAACCTCACCTATCCCGACGTGCTGAAGGCCACGGTCGCGCTGCTGCTCCTCGTGGGCGTCGGTGTCGTCTCCGCCCGTAGGATCCGCCCGAAGCTGCGCTACGAGACGTGGTTCCACCTGCACTTCTACACCTATCTGGCCGCGTGGCTGGCCTTCGGGCACCAGCTCGCCACGGGCGCGGAGTTCGCCGTGGCCCCGGTGGCCCGCACCTCCTGGTACGTCCTCTACTGGGGCGTCGCGGCGCTGATCGCGTGGTACCGCTTCCTCACGCCCGTACGGCTGGCCGTACGGCACCGCCTGAGGGTCTCCCGGGTGGTGCCTGAGGCTCCGGGGGTCGTCTCGGTGTATGTCAGCGGGCGGCGCCTGGACCGGCTGCGGGCCGAGCCCGGCCAGTTCTTCCGCTGGCGGTTCCTGACCAGGGACCTGTGGTGGTCCCCCAACCCGTACTCGCTGTCCGCCCCGCCCGGCGCGGGCGAGATGCGGATCACGGTCAAGGACCTGGGCGACCAGAGCCGCTCCCTCGCCGGCCTGCGGCCCGGCACCCGGGTGCTCGCCGAAGGGCCGTACGGCGCGTTCACCGCGACCGGGCGCCGGGCGCGCAAGGTGCTGCTCGTCGCGGGAGGCGTCGGCATCACGCCGCTGCGCGCGCTGTTCGAGTCGGTGCCGGCCGCCCCCGGCGACCTGACCCTCCTCTACCGCGCGCGCGACGAACGGGACCTGGTGTTCCGCGCCGAGCTCGAGGAGATCGCCACGGCGCGCGGCGCGACCCTGCACTACTGTGTCGGCCCCCGTGCCGTGATCGGCGACCCGTTCGCGCCCGCGACGCTCGCCGAGCTGGTGCCGGACCTGCCCGGCCACGAGGTGTACGTCTGCGGGCCGGCCGAGATGACGAGCGCCGTCACCGCCGCCCTGCGGGCCGCCGGGGTGCCGAACCGCCGCATACACCGCGAATCTTTTGAATTCTGATCATCCTGGATGGGAGTTCCATGCGCAGAGCCATTCTGGCCGTGCTCGCGACCGCCGTCGGTCTCGTGCTGCTGCTGTCCTTCAAACCGCACGAGGTGACCTCGCTGGCCGAGCGTCCGGCCGCCGTGACCCAGGGCGGGGACGCCGGCGACGGCGGCCGCGTCCAGAGCGAGCAGGGCCCGGGCGACGGCTTCTTCGGCCGCCACCACGACGACGAGGGGTCCCCGCCCGGAGGCGAGGGCTCCCAGTACTCCTCCGGTTCCGGGTCGGCGTGGACCGGGCAGGGCGCCACCGCGGGCGTCACCAGCGGCGAGAAGACCGTCACCGGCGACTCCGCCGACACCCGCTGGGGGCCCGTCCAGGTGCAGATCGTGGTCTCCGGCGGGAAGCTGACCGGCATCAAGGTGCCGGTGGCTCCCGCGAACAACCGCCGCGACATCGAGATCAACAACGAGGCGTTGCCGATCCTCAACGAGGAGGCGCTGTCGGCGCAGTCCGCCCAGATCGACACGGTCTCCGGCGCCACCTACACCAGCGACGGGTACATCCGCTCCCTGCAGAGCGCGCTCGACAAGGCCGCCCTGTGACACGCCACGTCGAGCACGTGATGGGCACGGTGTTCTCCTTCGACGTACGCCACTTCGGCGGACGCCACTTCGACGGACGCCACCATGACGCCGCCGCGCAGCGTGTCGCGGCGGCCCTCGCGGACGCGGTGGCCTTGCTGCACCACGTCGACGAGGTCTTCTCGACCTACAAGCCGGACAGCCCGGTCAGCCGGCTGGGCCGGGGCGAGATCACCCTGGCCGACTGCCCGCCGGAGGTGGCCGACGTCCTGGGCATGTGCGAATCGGTGAGCGACCAGTCCCGCGGATACTTCACGGCCTACCCGGGAGGCCGCCTCGACCCCTCCGCCATCGTCAAGGGCTGGGCGGTCGACCGGGCCTCGGCCGTCCTGCGCGAGGCGGGGGCCGCCGACCACTGCGTGAACGGCGGCGGGGACGTGCGGCTGTCCGGCGCCGCTGCCCCCGGCCGTTCCTGGCGGGTCGGCGTCGCCCACCCACTCCGCCCGGGAGACCTCGCCGCCGTGGTGTCGGGCAACGACCTGGCCGTGGCGACCTCGGGCACGGCGGAGCGCGGGGCGCACGTCATCGACCCCCACACCGGCCGGCCCGCGACCGAGCTGGCCTCGGTGACGGTCATCGGGCCGGACCTCACCCTGGCGGACGCGTACGCCACCGCCGCCTTCGCCATGGGCGGCGCGGCCCGGGAGTGGGTGGAGGGACTGGACGGCTACGAGGCCTTCGCCGTCACCGCCGCCGGCGCCACCTGGCGGACGTCCGGCCTCTGAGATAGGCGGCCGGGCCCGCCGCCCTCACCACGCGAGCGCGTGCTTGAGGCGGGTGGCGGCGGCCACGGCGGGCCACAGGCGGGTGGCCAGGTTCCTGGCGACGATGCCGCCTCGGGTCGCGGGGGCCAGGAGCGCCGACGCCTGCCCGACGTTCCGCTGCTTGGGGTCCACCAGGCGCCGGTGCGCGGCCTCATATCGGCGGAAGGCCGCGCCGGGGTCGCCGGAGTGGGCGGCCAGTGCCTCGGCGAGGGTGAACGCCCCGGCCATGGCCAGGGTGGAACCGTCCCCGAACAGCGACACGCAGGACGCGGCGTCGCCGAGAAGCGCGACGCGGCCCTTCCACCAGCGCGGCAGGCGCACCTGGCTGACGGAGTCGAAGTAGAGGTCGTCGGCGGCACGCACGCGTTCGAGCAGTTCCGGCGCCCGCCAGGACACGTCCGCGAAGGCGTCGGCCAGCATCCGCTTGTGCTGTTCGGTGTCGCGGTGGTCGAACCCCGGCGCCGCCGGGCTGCGGTAGAGGAAGAACGCGCCTGCGGGCCTGGGATTGACGGCGATCGCCTTGCCGGGCGTGTTGTGCATGAGGATGTCCCGGCCCGCCCCGGCCGCCCCGTCGCCGAGCGGCATCGTCGCGACGTACAGGCCCATGTGGCGCACGAGTCCGCTCTGCGGTGTCCCCTCCTGGCCGAACGTCAGGCGCCGCGTCACCGAGTGGAGGCCGTCGGCCCCGATCACCAGGTCGAAGCGGCGGGGGGCGGCGCGCTCGAAGGTGACGTCCACCCCGTGCTCGTCCTGGCCGAGCGCACTGATGGAGTCGTCGAAGAGGAACTCGGCGTCGTCGCGGCTCGCCTCGTACAGGATCGACGCGAGGTCGCCGCGCGGCACCTCGACCTCGTCGGGCCGCTGCACGGCGCGCATGTCCATCCGGCCGACCCGCCTGCCCGCCGCGTCGACGAAGCTGACCCCGGTCGTGCCGGTGGCGGCCCGGCGCAGCCGGGGCATGACGCCCATCCGTTCCGCGACCGTGACGGCCGGCCCTCTGACGTCCACCGGGTTGCCGCTGGACCGGGGCTTTCCCCCGCGTTCCACGACCGTGACCCGGAATCCGTGCCTCGCCAGCCAGTAGGCCAGCGTCGGCCCCGCGATCCCGGCCCCCGAGATGAGCACTGTGCTCATGGCATATCCCCTAACCGGAAGATTTTCCTCCGCATATACGACGGTATCCTAACCGGAGGAAAATCGTCCAGATCCCGTGATGAGGTGGCAGTGGAGAAGGGGCTGCGCGCCGACGCGCGCCGCAACCGGGACCTGATCGTCGCCGCGGCCCAGGAATTGTTCCTGGAGCAGGGCGTCGACGTGCCGTTGGAGGAGGTCGCCCGCCGGGCCGGCGTGGGCGTCGGCACGCTCTACCGCCGCTTCCCCGACCGGGACGCGCTGCTCAGGGCGGTCGGCGAGGAGAGCCTGCGCCGCCTTGTGGACCTGGCGGAGACGGCCCGGCGCGAGGAGCCGGACGCCTGGCACGCGCTGTGCCGCTTCCTGCGCGGCTCGGTCGCGCTGCGGCTGGGCGTGCTGCCGGCGAAGCTCGAACCACACCTGCACCAGCGGATGCGCGTCGGCGCCGACCTGCACGTGATGCGGCAGCGGGTGATCGCCGCCGTCCTGGGGATGAGCGAGCAGGCGCAGGCGGACGGCGCGCTACGCGCCGACATCGGCCCCGGCGACATCGCTCTCCTGATGACCCTGCACGTCTACACGCCACCGGACCTGCCCGGCGAGCAGGCCATGACGCGCGTGGTGGAGATCATGCTGGACGGCCTGCGCGCCGACCGGGGATCGTCTCTTCCCGGAACTCCGCTCGACGGCGACGACCTGCGGCAGTACACCGCCGTGCGGCTCCCGCCCACCGAGTGACACCCGGGCGATGACGTGCCCGGCCGGCCGGGGCCGCGTGGTGGGCGCTGCCGGCCCGCGGCTTGCGCCGCGCCGCCTGCCGGAGACTGGACCGGACCGCCCGCGACGGTTCCGGCTGGGCGGGCAGCGGACGGCGCGGGGCGTTGTCCACAGGCGTCGGCGGGAGCGGCTCGGGAGCCCTGTTTCCGCTGCTAGCGTTCCGAATTGGCGGGAGGAGACGGCGTGCTCGTGATTGACGCGGCCGGGAACGGCGGGCGGCTCGCGCCCCAGGCGAAGGAGACGGCGTGCTCGTGATCCACGCCGCCTGGGACGGCGGGAAACTCGTGCTCTGGGCGGAGGAGACGGCCGGCGCGGAGCCGGTGGCCTCCCGCGCGGAGGTGCGCGCCCACCCCTTCGCCGCCCCGGCGAGCACCCTCGCCGCGGAGTTGCCGCGTTGGGGGGACGCCGCCGCCGAGGCCGCGGGCAAGGCCGTGTCCGGCGAGGCGGTGCTGCTGCTGCCGAGTTCGGCCACCAGTCCCCTCCCCTCCCCGGAGACCGGACTGCGGATCACCGCGCGCCGCGCGAGGATCAGTCCGTGGCGGGTGCCCGTGCTGCTGGTCGAACCGGGGCCCGCGCTGCGGCTGCTGACGGGGGCGTTCGAACCGCCACCCGCCGCCGGGCCGTCCCTGCGCTATCTCACGGTCGTCGCCGCCCACGCCCGTGACCTGGTGCGGCGCGGCCGGGTGCTGCCCCAGCTCGTCGCCGAGGACGGCGGCTACGCGGCGCGCTGGCGGCCGGTGTTGACCGGCGCACACGCCGACCGCTTCCGTGAGCTCGCCACCGCCATGCCGCCGGTCTGCCGGGCCGTCGGAGAGGAGCGGCCGTCCGCCCATGTGCTCATCGAGGCGCTGGCGGGCCTGGCCGACGCCGCCGTACGGCAGGCGTTGCCGGAGCGCCTGCTGCGCGGGCACCGTCCCGGGCCGCGCAGTCCCCTGGCCGACCGGTGGACGGTGGCGCTCACCGGGGACACGGCGGCCCTTCCCGGCGCACGCCGGGAGGAGGCGGAGGCGCTGGCCCGGCCGCTGGAGGACTGGTTCAGGGCGGCCCACCAGCTCGACGGCCCGGTCAAGGTGTGCTTCCGCCTCGTCGAGCCCCTCCTGCCCGAGGAGCAGCCGGGCCACGAGGCGACCACGAGCCCGCGGGTGGCGGCCGAGCAGGCCCCGGCGCAAGCCGCAGCACGAGCGGGCGCGGCGGCGCATGAGGACATCGCGGCCGACGGGGCGAGCGAGGCCCAAGGGGACCCCACCCCGCGCAGGGACGCAGTGCCCGAAACGGGCGCACCAGCCGAAGCGGGCGCGGCGGCGTGGCGGGTCGAGTTCGCCCTCCAGTCGGCCGAGGACCCGAGCCTCTACGTGCCCGCTCCCCTCGTCTGGACGGGCGAGACCCTGCCCGGCTTGCCCGGGCGGCCGGACGAGACCCTGCTCGCCGGGCTGGGCCGGGCGGCCCGCCTCTACCCGAGGATCGACGACGCCCTCCGGGAGGCCCGGCCGGCGCACGTCGGCCTCGACGTGGAGGGGGCCTTCCACTTCCTCCGGCACGCCGCGCCGCTCCTTCAATCGGCCGGGTTCGGGGTGCAGTTGCCCGCGTGGGCGGGCCGCACCCGGCTCGGCCTGAAGCTCACCGCACGGTCCCGCTCCGGACCCGGCGCCGCCGCCGACCAGGGGTTCGGGCTGGCGCAGCTCGTGGACTTCCGGGCCGAGCTGGCCGTCGGCGACGAGACGATCAGCGAGGCGGAGCTGGCCGAGCTGGCCCGGCTCAAGGTGCCGCTGGTCCGGCTGCGCGGGCAGTGGGTCGAGCTGGACGCCCGGCAGCTGAACGCCGCGCTGAGGGCCGTGGAGCGCCGCGGTTCGGGTCAGATGACGATCGGGGAGGTCATCCAGGAGGTGGTCCACGGCGGGGACGACGAACTCCCGCTCGTGGAGGTGGACGCCGACGGCCTGCTCGGCGACCTGCTGTCGGGCGAGGCCGACCGCCGTCTCGAACCCGTCGCGACCCCGGCCGCCTTCCACGGCACGCTGCGGCCCTACCAGGAGCGCGGCCTGGCCTGGCTCGCCTTCATGTCCCAAATCGGACTCGGCGGCATCCTCGCGGACGATATGGGCTTAGGTAAAACCGCCCAGACACTGTCACTCATGATGAAAGAGCGTGAATCGGGCGAGCGAACCGGGGCGACGCTGCTGGTGTGCCCGATGTCGCTGCTCAGCAACTGGCAGAAGGAGGCCGCCCGCTTCGCGCCCTCGCTGGACGTCTACCTCCATCACGGCACTGGCCGCCTGCGCGGCGAGGAACTGGCCGAGCGGGTCGGCGTGGCCGACCTCGTCCTCACGACGTACGGCACGGCGTTGCGTGACCGGGACGCTCTGGCCCGGTTCGCCTGGGCCCGGCTGGTCTGCGACGAGGCCCAGGCCATCAAGAACGCCGCCGCACGGCAGGCCCAGGCGGTGCGCTCGCTTCCGGCGCGGACGAGGCTGGCGCTGACCGGCACCCCGGTCGAGAACCATCTGGCCGAGCTGTGGTCGATCATGGAGTTCTGCAACCCCGGCCTGCTCGGATCGGCGAGGGCCTTCCGCGACCGCTACCAGGAGCCGATCGAACGGCGGGGCGACGAGACGGCGACCTCCGCGCTCAAGCGGGCCACGGGCCCGTTCGTGCTGCGGCGCCTCAAGACCGACAAGACGATCATTTCCGACCTACCGGACAAGATGGAGATGAAGGTCTGGTGCACGCTCACCCCTGAGCAGGCGAGCCTCTACCAGGCGGTGGTCGAGGACATGATGGACAGGATCGCCGGCAGCGAGGGCATCGAGCGGCGTGGGAACGTCCTGGCGGCGATGACCAGGCTCAAACAGGTCTGCAACCACCCCGCCCACCTGCTCAAGGACGGCTCCCGGCTGACCGGCCGGTCGGGGAAGCTGGCCCGGCTGGAAGAGCTGGCCGAGGAGATCGTCAGCGAGGGCGACAAGGCGCTGGTCTTCACGCAGTACGCCGAGTTCGGCTCGATGCTGCAGCCCTACCTGGCGGCGCGTCTCGACCGCCCGGTGCTCTGGCTGCACGGCGGGCTGCCGAAGAAGACGCGCGACGCGCTGGTGGAGCGGTTCCAGACCGACGACGAGCCGATGATCTTCCTGCTGTCGCTCAAGGCCGCCGGCACCGGGCTCAACCTCACCGCCGCCAACCACGTCGTGCACGTGGACCGGTGGTGGAACCCGGCCGTGGAGAATCAGGCCACCGACCGGGCGTTCCGCATCGGGCAGACCCGCAACGTGCAGGTCAGGAAGTTCATCTGCGCGGGGACCCTGGAGGAGCGGATCGACGAGATGATCGAGCGCAAGAAGGCCCTGGCCGAAAGCGTCGTCGGGACGGGCGAGGACTGGATCGCCGGGCTGTCCACAGCGGAGCTGCGCGAGCTGTTCCGCCTGTCCCCCGAGGCGGTGAGCTGAATGCCGGTCGGGCGGGACGGCTGGTTCGAGGCCGCGCGGCCCATCAGGGTCGAGGGCGGCATCAAGGCGCGCTCGAAGCGCGGGTCCATCGGCGAGCAGTGGTGGTCGCGGCGGTTCATCGACATCCTGGAGCGCGTCTGCGACGCGGGCAGGCTGAGCCGGGGGCGCGCGTACGCGCGACGGGGCCAGGTGCTCGACCTCGACCTCGGTTCCGGCCTGGTGAAGGCCCGGGTGCAGGGCTCGCGCCCGAAGCCGTACGACGTGAGTGTGCGGATCACGGCGTACGGCGAGCGGGAGTGGGCGGGGCTGGTCGAGGCGCTGGCCGCGCAGGCCCTCCACCGGGCCAAGCTGCTCGCCGGGGAGATGCCGCCGGAGATCGAGGACGTCTTCTCCGGGTGCGGGCTGCCGCTGTTCCCCGGCGAGCGCGGGCTGGACATGGCCTGCTCCTGCCCCGACTGGGGATTTCCGTGCAAGCACCTGTCGGCCGTGCTGTACCTGCTGGCCGAGACGTTCGACGACGATCCGTTCCTGGTGCTGGCCTGGCGGGGCATGGCCAGGGAGGCGCTGCTCGACGCCCTCCGCGCCACCGGCGGCGGACAGGTTCCGGGTGAGCCGGGCGGTGGGATACCCCGGCTTCTCGACGTGGCCGACGTCCCGTTCGCCGAGCGGGTCGGCGACTTCTACGAGTCCGGCGCCTCACCGGCCCGCCTCGGCCCGCCGGCCGATCCCGGGTCGCCTCCCGACCTGCTGCTGCGCGCACTGGACCCGCCGCAGGTCAAGGCCAGGCACATCCCGCTCCTCGACCTGCTGCGGCCCGCTTACCGGACTCTCGCGGCCGAGGAGAACGAGGAGGCCGGCTAGAGATCAGGTGTCCTCGAAGCTCTGCGGGACCATCACCCGGACACCGTTCGGGATGGTCCTGAGCACGAGCGGGGTGCGCAGCCGCACCTCGCCGTCGATGTCGGCCGCCATCGGCGGGTCGGTCTCCAGCAGCATCTCCTGGCCGGTCACGAACGGCCCGCCCGCGAGGCTGGTCCATCTGCCGGTCGTCGCCCGCACGAGGGTCTCCCCGAGCAGTCGCAGCCGCTTGCCCGAGCCGAGCTGGTAGGCCACCAGCTTGCGGTTGTCGATGCTGACGTCCCTGGCGATCTGCCAGCCGCCGTGGAAGCGGCCGTTGGCGATGTTGAGCTGATGGGTCAGCAGCTCGTGGCGTTTGCCGTCCACCGTGATGTAGGCGCGGAACGGCCGGTGCCTCGGCAGGATCGTGAGCGCGGTCAGCGGGTAGGCCGCCCGGCCGAGCATCCGCTTGACCCACGGCTTGACGGTGCCCGCCACCTCGACCGAGACGCCGAAGCTCGCGAGGTTGGCGAAGGGCCGGTCGCCGCAGACGCCGAGGTCGATGTCGGCCACCTTGCCCGCGGTGAACACGCCGATCGCCCCGGCCAGGTCGAGCGGCAGCCCGAGGCTGCGGGCGAAGTTGTTGGTGGTGCCGAGCGGCAGCACGCCGAGGGCGACGTCGCGGCCGGCCACGTGCTTGATCGAGCTGCTCAGCGTGCCGTCGCCGCCGCCGACCACGAGCAGGTCGGGCTGTGGTTCGAGCGCCCGGGTGATGACGTCGCGCAGCCGGGCCGGGTCGGTCACCGGGTGGACGCCGGTGAGCCGGAAGTCCCGCTCCTTCAGCAGCCGCACCACCTCGGCGTAGCGGCGGCGGCCTCGCCGGGACTTGGTGTTCACGACGACGGCGGCTCTCCGCTCCCGGTGGATGGCCGCCGTGTGATCCGCCTTGCTCCGCACGCTCACATGCTAGGGGCCGCCGGGCACGGGCGCGCATTCCGCAGAACCCGGACATGAGTGTGCCCGGCTGCCGTCCGGAGCGGACGGCGGCCGGGCACGGAGACCACCTGGAGGTGGTTACTTCTTCGCCGGGGTGACCTGGACGATCGCGCCCAGGTTGGCCGGCAGCGGGCTGATCAGCTTGATCTGCACGCCGAGCTGCTTGCCCTCGTCGCCGGGGTTGCCGGTGCCGAGGATCGCGCCGCCGATGTCGGTGCCGTACAGCTCCTTCGCCGGGGTGCCGTCCGCGTGGACGATCCGGGTCGAGTACTGCTGGTTGTCCTTGGACGGGACGACGGCCGAGGAGTCACGCTGACGGTAGTAGAGGCTGTCGTCGCGGACCTCCAGGCCGGGGTACCAGCCCTTGGCGTCCGTGAACGCCGTCACCGCGGCCTGCTTGCCGAACGAGGTGCAGTACTCCTTGAACGGCTCGCCCTCGACGCACTCCTTGAACGGGTAGGTGCCGACGAAGTTGAACGCCGCGTTGGACGACTGCGGACGGGACGGAAGGTTCTTCAGCGTGGTGGGGTCGTGTGCCGCCGCCTCGCCCGTACGGCGCAGCGGGTCGAAGTGCGAGTCCACGATGAGGAGCTCGCCCTTCGGGCCCACCGACGGCAGGTCGAACGTGCGGCCCGAGACGTCGTTGTTGGACACGGAGGTGTCGCGGTACCAGACGAGCAGGCCGGGGGCGTTGTACTTGACCTTCTCGACCTTCCAGGCGCCGTCGCGCAGCCAGGTCGTGTCGTAGGCGTACTGCAGGCCCTTGTCGAACCCGTCGAAGTTGCGCCACTCGGCCAGGTAGTACTGCGCCGCCTGCTCCTGACCGGAGTGGATGATCCAGCCGGCGCCGCTGCTGTCGGTGAACGTGCCCTTGGTGGCCGTCCAGCCGTTGGCGCCGCCCTCGACGTCGTCGGTCCAGACCGCGGTGGCGCCGTTGTTCAGCGAGAAGTCGTCGTTGAACCAGCCGCGCTGCACGGACGCCGCGTCCGTGGCGTAACGCAGGCGGATCTGGACGGACTTGCCCGCGAACGGCGCGAGGTCGACGTACAGGTGGTGCCAGCCGCCGCTCTCACCGGTGAGGCCGTACTTCTTGTTGCCGTAGTCCTTCAGGCGGCCGTTGGGGTCGGTGTAGTCGTCGCCGGTGCTGGCGAGGCTGCCGTCCTCGTTGTAGATCTTCTGCTCGGTCCAGGTGGCGCCGCCGTCGGCGGAGACCTCGAAGAAACCGAAGTCCCAGTCGGCCTCGATGCCCCAGTCGCTCCACCACCGGAACTTCGCGTCCGGTCCGGCCGGGACGTCGACGGTCCTGCTCAGCTTGTTGTCGGCCCAGTCCTGGTCGCTGTTGGACCACCACACGTTCGACCCGCTGTGCGGGGTGGTCATGATGTTCTGCTTGTCCGGCAGGTTGATCCGGACGCCGTCCTCGGTGCCCTTCGGCGTACGCGAGGTCTGGCCGACCGCGACGAGCTGGTTCTTGCCGCCCGGCTCGATGATCTTGGGGTTGGCCCAGCCGAGCACCCACTTGTCCCACAGGCCCATGTGGGTGGGCAGGGACTGGAAGATCGGCCCGGAGTGCGAGCCGCTCGACATCAGGTCCCAGAAGTCGATGTCGGAGTCGCCGGCGCCGGTGGTGTCGTACAGGTCCGGCAGGCCGAGGTCGTGGCCGTACTCGTGGGCGAACACGCCCACCCCGGCGTCCTCCGGCTGCAGGATGTAGTTGGAGATCTTCACGTTCGTGCCCGGGATCGTGTAGCCGCCGGCCACGTCGCTGGAGTGGGCCCACAGCGAGAGCGTGCCCTCGGCGCCGCCGCCGCCCGACTTGTCCTCGCCGGCGTGGATCAGCACGAGGTGGTCGATGACGCCGTCGGGCTCGTCGTAGTTGCCGTCGCCGTCCGCGTCGGAGGTGTCCTCCACGTCGTAGTCCGCCCACGGGAAGTTCGGGTTCGACTTCACGAGCGCGTCGACCGCGTCGACCGCCAGCTGGGCGGCGCCGCGCGGGTTGTCCGGGTGGCCGGTCATGTCCTGCGGGTAGGTGTGGCACTTGCCCGCGCCGTACCACGCCTCGGAGTGCGGGACCTTGATCCAGCCGACGGCCTGGCCGGTGACGGTGTAGGCGCCCTTCGACATCTCCTCATACATGTTCTTCATGGTGGAGCCGGAGATGTCGATGCCCTTCTTGCCGTCCCGGGGGTCGGTCAGGTCCGGGCGGACCCGGGTCGTGATCCCCTTGGAGGTGTAGAGCATGTTGTTGTAATGGGCGGTGTTGAAGTCGGCCACCCACATGGAATTGTTGTCCTTGCCCCCGCCGCCTGCGGTCGCGGGGTTGGGGATCCTGTTGTGCAGCGGGCCGTTCAGCTTGGTGCCCGGCGGCTCGGTCACGCAGTCGTCGACGTCGTCGATCGTCTTCGGGTGCGACCAGCCGGAGAAGTCGTCGTTGGCCTGGTCGTTGAACTCGACAAGCAGCGTGAGGAGCTTGGCGGTCCGGGTCGTCTTCGCCTTCTTGTAGATGAAGTCGAAGGGGTTCTTTCCGGTCCTGATCGCCTGCTTCTCGTGCTTGGCCAGCACACGCGCCGCGACAGGGTTGCCGCTCGCGAACTTGTGGTCGACGGCCTGCGCCAGGGCCGCGGTGCGCTTGGCCCCCTTGGCCGGGACCTTCTCCTCGGTCGTGGTGAAGTCGCCCTGCACACGCGGCGGCGCGTAGTTGATGTAGTGGTCCTTGGCGGAAGGCTGGTAGCCCGCCGTGGGCGCCGCAGCCGCACCAGCCGCCGCCAGACCTCCTGCCGCCAGCCCGAGCGCGGGCACGATCGCGGCGAGACGCCGGATTCTTCTGGACAACGAGATCCCTTCCCGTCCGGGTTCCCCGGACACCCATGCACAGCGCGCCGGGATGAGCGCGCATGCGGGACCTTAAACGAGGGGGTAAAGGGAGGGTAAAGAGGCAAACGGTATGGTTGTCAAAATGTGATCTGTACCGAAAACCGTTAATAATTCCGGATGGCACCCGATACCGAACCGTGCCGTAAAGTCCAGTTGTGAACGAGCTGACCTCCGCGCTCGCCGCGGCGCTGCCGGACGGGCGAGTCCTCACCGATCCCGACGTCGTCGACTCGTACGCCAGGGACCGCACGTTCGTGCCGCCGGGCAGGCCGCTCGGCGTGGTGCTCGCGCAGTCCCGCGACGACGTCGTGGCCACGATGCGCTGGGCGAGCGAGCACCGCGTGCCGGTGGTCCCGCGCGGCGCGGGCACCGGGCTCGCCGGCGGGGCGACGGCCGTGGACGGCTGCGTCGTCCTGTCCCTCGCGCGGATGACCGCGATCCGCGAGCTGTCGCCGCAGGACGAGATCGCGGTCGTGGAGCCCGGCGTCATCAACGCCGACCTCGACCGGGCGGCCCGCGAGCACGGCCTGATGTACGCCCCCGACCCCTCGTCGTACGAGATCTCGACCATCGGCGGCAACCTGGCGACCAACGCGGGCGGCCTGCGGTGCGTGAAGTACGGCGTGACCCGCGACTCCACGCTCGGTCTCGAGGTCGTGCTGGCCGACGGCCGCGTGCTCACCACCGGCCGCCGCACGATGAAGGGCGTGACCGGCTACGACCTGACCGGCCTGTTCGTGGGGTCGGAGGGGACGCTCGGCGTGATCACCGCCGCGACGCTGCGGCTGCGGCGGGCGCCGCGCGAGATGGCCACGGTCGCCGCCGAGTTCACCTCGCTGCGCGACGCCGCGGCGGCCGTGTCGGCGATCGTCGCCGCGGGCTGCCAGCCGTCGATGCTCGAACTGATGGACCGCACGACCCTGCAGGCCATCGACGACTGGAAGAACATCGGGCTGGAGCCGTCCACCCGGGCGATGCTCATCGCCCAGGCGGAGGGCTCGGCGGACGAGATGGCCGCGCTGTGCGGCGCCGCGTCGTTCGTCGCGGTGTCGTCCACGCCGGAGGAGGCCACCGAGCTGATCGGCATCAGGCGCCTGGCCTACCACGCCAAGGAGCGGCTGGGCCAGTGCCTGGTGGAGGACGTGTGCGTGCCCCGCTCGGCGCTCCCCGAGATGATCACCACGATCGAGGAGGTCGCGGCCCGGCACGGCGTGCTGATCGCGACGGTCGCCCACGCGGGGGACGGCAACGTCCATCCGGTGTTCGTGTTCGACCGCGGTCTCGCCGAGCCGCCGGAGGAGGTCTGGACCGCGGCCGACGAGGTCTTCCGCGCCGCGCTCGACCTCGGCGGGACGCTGACCGGCGAGCACGGCGTCGGCCTGCTGAAGAAGCGCTGGCTCGGCCTGGAGACCGGCCCGGTGGCCGCCGACCTGCACCAGGGCATCAAGCAGGTGTTCGACCCGCTGAACATACTCAACCCCGGTAAAGCTATCTGACCGCGCTGGTAGCGTTTGGTCCCATTATCAGGTTGCAGGGGTAATCGGGGGCGATGGTGGCGTTAGAGGCTGGGGATCCCGACCGCCTGGGCCCGTTCACGCTCGTCGACCGGCTCGGGGAGGGCGGCCAGGGGGTCGTCTTCCTCGGGCGCGGCCCGGCGGGCGAGCAGGTCGCGGTCAAGTTGCTGCACACCCGGCTGACGGCCGATCCCGAGGCCCGGGAGCGGTTCCTGCGCGAGGTGGCGCTGGCGCAGCGGGTCGCGCCCTTCTGCACGGCCCCCGTCCTGTACGCCGACCTCGCCGGTAACCAGCCGTTCATCGTCAGCGAGTTCGTGTCCGGGCCGTCGCTGCGGCAGCTCGTGGACCGGGAGGGACCGCGCCGGGGCGCCGCGCTCGAACGGCTCGCCATCAGCACGGCGACGGCGCTGGCCGCCATCCACCGGGCGGGGATCACCCACCGCGACTTCAAGCCGGCCAACGTCCTGATGGGTCCCGAGGGCCCAGTCGTCATCGACTTCGGGGTGGCCAGGGCGCCCGACTCGCCCCAGTCCACCGCGACCGGCGCGTCCATCGGCACGCCCGCCTACCTGGCCCCCGAGGTGCTCTCGGGTGGCACGGCGGCCGCGTCCGCCGACATGTTCGCCTGGGGCGTCACGATGGTGTTCGCCGCCACCGGCAGGCCCGCCTTCGGAGCGGACTCGATCCCCTCGGTGATCACCCGGATCCTGCACGCGCCGCCCGACCTGGGCGACCTCGCGGCGCCGCTGCGGGACATCGTCGCCGCCTGCCTGTCGAAGGACCCCGCGCTGCGCCCCTCGGCCGAGCACGTGGTCGCGCGGCTCACCGGGCAGCCCACCGTGCCCGTACTGCCCGCCGCAGCGCCGCCGCCTCCGGCACCCCACCCGCAGGCGCCGGGACCACACCAGCCCGGGTCGCAGGCGCCCCCGGCAGGACCGCACGGTCCCGCACCCGCGCCCGGGCCACACGCGCCCGCACCGGGCCCTCAGGGTGCCGGAGCGCCTCCACCGCCCGTACGGCGCGGGCCCGGCCCCGACGGGTCGAGGCCGCGGCGGCCGGTGCTGACGTGGACGGCGGCCGGGATCGGGGTGTCGGCCCTCGCGGCGGCGGCCTTCCTCGTGCCGACGTGGGTGTCCGCCCGGCAGATCTCCTCAGAGGACGCCCTCGGCCCCGCCGCGTCGCCCTCGGTGACGGAGTCCCGGGACGACGAGGTGCCCATCCCGCAGCCGTCCGATCTGGTCACCACCCCCGCGCGGCCCAAAACCAGGAAGTCCTCCTCGCCGAGTCCGGCGGCATGGCGGCCCAGCGCGAGCGCGAAGCCGGCCGCCTCCCCGTCGCGCACCCGCCAGGCGCAGCCGTCGCCCTCCCACGCGGTCCCGCCCCCGGCCGAGCCCAGTCCCGCCCCCAAGACCACTCCGTCCGCGGAGACCACAACGGCGCCGCCCAAGCCCACCCCGGCGCCGACGAAGACCACCGCGGCGCCCAAGCCCAGCGCGACGGCGAAGCCCACCCCGACGAAGACCGCGGCGCCCAAGCCCAACCCCTACACGGCCAAGGGCGTGTGCGGCAGCGGCTACTCCGTCGTCGACTCGCACTCCTACGGGCAGGCGACGACCTACCTGCTCTACAACGCGTCCAACGGCTACAACTGCGTGATCACCATGTCGAAGTACGTCGTGCCCGGGAAGATCAAGATGAGCGCCGTGCTCAAGGTCAAGAACGGCTCGTCGGCCAACGACTCCGGCTCCTACACGGCCTACGCCGGGCCGCTCCGGCTGCCGGCCAAGGGCACGTGCGTCATCTGGGGTGGCGGCTACGCCACCGCCGCCTGGAGCAGCGCGTGGTCACACTGTGGTTGATCCAGACGGGGCCGGGGCCGATCCGGAGGCCGGACCCGGCTCGTTGACGCGACGGCGGCTCACCACCGAGGATCATCCCGTGACAGAACTCGGTTCGGTGGTGCCATGACGCTGCTCGTGAGCCGGCTGGACACCTCCAGCGGCGAGTACGGCACACGGCGCGAGGCCATGCTGGCGAAACTCGGCGAGCTGGAGGCCGAGCACGCAAAGGCCGTCGCCGGAGGCGGGCCGAAGTACGTCGAACGGCACCGGGAGCGCGGCAAGCTGCTCCCCCGCGAGCGGATCGAACTGCTCGTCGACCCCGACTCGCCGTTCCTGGAGCTGTCCCCGCTGGCGGCCTGGGGCACCGAGTACCCCGTCGGCGCGAGCGTCGTGACCGGCATCGGGGTGATCGAGGGCGTCGAATGCGTCGTCACCGCCAACGACCCGACCGTGCGCGGCGGCGCGTCGAACCCCTGGACGCTGCGCAAGACGCTGCGCGCCGCGGAGATCGCGCTGCGCAACCGCATGCCGTACGTGAACCTCGTGGAGTCGGGCGGCGCGGACCTGCCGTCGCAGAAGGACATCTTCATCCCCGGCGGCCAGGTCTTCCGCGACCTGACCCGGCTGTCGGCCGAGGGCGTCCCGACGATCGCGCTGGTCTTCGGCAACGCCACCGCGGGCGGCGCGTACGTGCCGGGCCTGAGCGACCACGTCGTCATGGTGCGGGAGCGGGCCAAGGTGTTCCTCGGCGGCCCGCCCCTGGTGAAGATGGCCACCGGTGAGGAGTCCGACGACGAGTCGCTGGGTGGCGCCGAGATGCACGCCCGGGCCTCCGGGCTGGCCGACCACCTCGCCGCCGACGAGTACGACGCGCTGCGGATCGGCCGCCGCATCGTGCGGCGGCTCAACTGGCGCAAGGCCGGGAACGTTCCCGCCTCCGCCTACGCGGCTCCGCTGTACGACGAGGACGAACTGCTGGGAATCGTGCCGGAGGACCTGAAGGTCCCCTTCGACCCCCGCGAGGTCCTGGCCCGGGTGGTGGACGGCAGCGACTTCGACGAGTTCAAGCCGCTCTACGGGCCGAGCCTGGTCACCGGGTGGGCGAGCGTCCACGGCCACCCGGTCGGGGTCCTCGCCAACGCCAGCGGCGTGCTGTTCGGCGCGGAGTCCCAGAAGGCCGCCCAGTTCATCCAGCTCGCGAACCAGTCGCGTACGCCGCTGGTCTTCCTGCAGAACACCACGGGGTACATGGTCGGCAGGGAGTACGAGCAGAGCGGCATCATCAAGCACGGCGCGCTGATGATCAACGCGGTGGCCAACTCGACCGTGCCGCACATCACGATCGTCATGGGCGCCTCCTACGGCGCGGGCAACTACGGCATGTGCGGGCGGGCCTACGACCCCCGCTTCCTGTTCAGCTGGCCGAGCGCGAAGTCGGCCGTCATGGGGCCGGCCCAGCTCGCGGGCGTCATGTCGATCGTGGGCAGGGCCGCCGCGCAGGCGCGGGGGCAGGTCTACGACAAGGAGGCCGACGCGGCGATGCGCGCGGCGGTCGAGGCGCAGATCGAGTCGGAGTCGGCGGCGTTCTTCCTGTCCGGCCGGCTGTACGACGACGGGGTCGTCGACCCCCGCGACACCCGTACGGTGCTCGGACTGTGTCTGTCGGCGGTGGCGGGATCGCCGGACGCCGGCCGGGCCGGCTACGGCGTCTTCCGGATGTGACCGGCATGCTCATCGACACCATGCTGATCGACACCGTGGTCATCGACACCGTGCTCATCGACACCGTGCTCATCGACACCGTGCTCATGCAGATCGACGGGGGTGAGGGGTCATGATCGGGCGCCTGCTGGTCGCGAACCGCGGGGAGATCGCCCGCCGGGTCTTCCGCACCTGCCGCGAGCTGGGGATCGAGACCGTCGCCGTCTTCACCGACGCCGACGCGTCCGCCCCGCACACCGCCGAGGCGGACCAGGCCGTACGGCTGGGCGCCCCCCTGGCGTACCTCGATCCGGAGCGGATCGTCGAGGCGGCCCGCAGGTCGGGAGCCGACGCGGTCCATCCCGGGTACGGCTTCCTGTCGGAGAACCCCGGCTTCGCCCGCGCCGTGCTGGACACCGGGCTGACCTGGATCGGCCCCTCCCCCGAGGCCGTCGCCGCGATGGGCAAGAAGATCGAGGCCAAGGCGCTGATGGCGGAGGCCGGCGTGCCGGTCCTGCCGACCATCCCGCTGTCCGCGGACGGCCCGCTGGAGATGACGGCTCCCGTGCTGGTCAAGGCGTCGGCGGGCGGCGGCGGGCGCGGCATGCGGGTGGTGCGCGATCCGGCCGATCTCGCCGGGGCCGTCGAGTCGGCCCGGCGGGAGGCGCTGTCGGCCTTCGGCGACGGCACGCTGTTCGCGGAGCCGCTGCTTGAGGGCGCCCGTCACATCGAGGTGCAGATCCTCGCCGACGCCCACGGCACGGTCTGGGCGCTCGGCGAGCGCGAGTGCTCGATCCAGCGCCGCCACCAGAAGGTGATCGAGGAGGCCCCCTCCCCCGCGGTCACCCCCGAGCTGCGCCGCGAGCTGAGCGAGACGGCGATCCGGGCCGCCCGCGCGATCGGCTACCAGGGCGCGGGCACCGTCGAGTTCCTGCTGTCGGACGAAGGCTTCTTCTTCCTGGAGATGAACACCCGCCTCCAGGTGGAGCACCCGGTCACCGAGTGCGTCTACGGGGTCGACCTGGTCCGGCTGCAGATCGAGGTGGCCGAGGGCGCCCAGCTCGCCGCGTTGCCGCCGAGCCCGGTCGGTCACGCGATCGAGGCCCGCCTGTACGCGGAGGACGCCGGGGGCCGCCCGCAGAGCGGCGTGCTGCACCGTTTCGAGATCCCCGGCGTGGACAGTGAGTTCGGTCTTGGGGCCCGGCTGCGGCTCGACTCGGGAGTGGCCTCCGGCACCGAGATCGGCGTCCACTACGACCCGATGCTCGCCAAGGTCGTCTCGTACGGCCGGGACCGGGCGGAGGCGGCCCGGCGGCTGGCGGGCGCGCTCGCGCGGGCGCGGATCCACGGGCTGACGACCAACCGCGACCTGCTCGTGGGCGTGCTGCGGCACCCGGACTTCCTGTCCGGGGCGCTCGACACCGGCTTCCTCGACCGGCATCCCGCACCGGCCCCGCTCGCCGGTCCCGAGGCCGCACGGCTGTCCGCGCTCGCGGCGGCGCTCGCCGGGGCGGCGGCCAACCGCGCGGCCGCCCGGGCCGGCGGCGTGCTGGGCGGGCTGCCGAGCGGCTGGCGCAACGTCCCCTCCCAGGCCCAACGCACGGTGTTCGCCGTCGAGGACGGCGGACGCCTGGAGGTCGCCTACCGGCTGACCAGGGACGGGCTGCGGGCCGAGGGCTTCGAGGACGTCACGCTCGTGGCGGCGGAACCCGGCCGGGTGGTGCTGGAGACGGCGGGCCTGCGGCACACCTTCGAGGTGGCCGCCTACCCCGACATGAACCCGGGCATAGTGCATGTCGACTCCCCGCTCGGTCCGGTGCGGCTCACCCCGGCCGGGCGGCTGCCCGAGCCCGCCGCGCGCGTGACGCCGGGTGCGCTGCCCGCCCCGATGCCGGGTACGGTCCTGCGTGTCGAGGTCAAGCCCGGTGACGTGGTCGAGGCCGGGCAGCCGGTGGTCGTGCTGGAGGCGATGAAGATGGAGCACCTGATCGTGTCCCCCGCCTCGGGCACGGTGGCCGCGCTGCACGTGACGCCGGGCGCGCAGGTCGAGGCGGGCGTGCCGCTCGCCGTGATCGAGCCGTCGCCGCCCCCGGAGCCGGACGGCGGCCCACACGCGGAAGGCACCGGAACGGAGCCCGCTGCCGTGGCCGACACTGCGGGCGACACTGTGGGCAGCACTGCGGCGGACACTGTGGCCGACCAGGATCCGGGCGTGGCAGGCGGCCCGGAGACCGGCGCGAATCCGGGCGAGGAGGCGACGCAGCCATGAGCGAACCCCAGGAGACCCTGGTACGCCGGGAGCAGGCGGGCGGCGTGGCCACGATCACGCTCGACTCGCCGCACAACCGCAACGCCCTGTCGTCCCGGCTGCTGCGGCAGCTCGACGACGCCCTGTCGTGGGCGCTGGACGAGCCCGCCGTACGGGTCGTCGTGCTGACCGGCACGGGACCGGTGTTCTGCGCGGGCGCCGACCTGAAGGAGCAGCGCGGCGGAGGGGCGCCGGTCACCGCGTCCTTCCCCGACATCATGCTGCGGATCTGGGAGAGCCCGAAGCCGGTCGTGTGCCGCCTGAACGGCACGGCGCGAGCGGGCGGCCTCGGCCTGGTGGCGGCCTGCGACTTCGCCGTGGCCCCGGCGACCGCGTCGTTCGCCTTCACCGAGGTGCGGCTCGGGGTGGCCCCCGCCATGATCGCGGTCACCTGTCTGCGCCGTCTCGAGCCCCGGGCCGCGGCCGAGTATTTCCTCACCGGCGAGGTCTTCACCGCCGAACGCGCGGTCGAGATCGGCCTGCTGACCCGGGCCGTCCCTGAGGAGGACCTCGACGCGACCGTGGCGCACTACACCGGCATGCTGCTGCGTGGCGGCCCCGAGGCGCTGGCGATCACCAAGCGGCTCGTGCGGGAGGTGCCACTGCTGCCGGTCGAGGAGGGGTTCCGCGCGATGGCCGCGCTGTCGGCCGAGCGCTTCACCTCGGAGGAGGGGCAGGAGGGCATCCGGGCGTTCGCCGAGAAACGGCCCGCCGCCTGGGTTCCTTCCGAGGCCCCGGCCGGAGACGCCCGGCGATGACGGCGGAGGCCGGGCGGCCGGGACCGATGCGGGTCGCGAACTGCGGCGGCTTCTATGGCGACCGGCTGTCGGCCGCCCGGGAGATGGTCGAGGGCGGGCCGATCGACGTGCTGACGGGCGACTGGCTGGCCGAGCTCACCATGTCGATCCTCGCCGGCAACCGGCTCAAGGGCCGCCCCGGCTACGCGCGTACGTTCCTCACCCAGATGGAGCAGGTCCTCGGCACCTGCCTCGATCGGGGCATCAGAGTCGTCGCCAACGCGGGCGGCCTCGATCCGGCCGGTTGCGCGGAGGCGGTCTCGGCCCTGGCCGACCGGCTCGGGCTGCGCGCGGCCGTCGCCCACGTCACCGGCGACGACCTCATGCCGCCGGCCGAGCCGCCGGTCAACGCGGACACCGGCGAGACCCTGCGGGCGACCCCGCTCACCGCCAACGCCTACCTCGGCGGCCGGCCGATCGCCGTGGCGCTGGAGCACGGCGCGGACGTCGTCGTCACCGGGCGGGTCACCGACGCCGCGCTGGTCACCGGGCCCGGCATGTGGTGGTTCGGCTGGGACCCGGGCGACCTCGACCCGCTGGCCGGTTCCGTCGTCGCCGGGCATGTGATCGAGTGCGGCTGCCAGGCGACCGGCGGCAACTACGCCTTCTTCGAGGAGGTGCCCGACCTCGCCCGCTGCGGCTTCCCCATCGCCGAGCTGCACGCCGACGGGTCGAGCGTGATCACCAAGCACCCCGGCACCGGCGGGCTGGTCTCGACCGGGACCGTGACCGCGCAACTGCTGTACGAGATCGCCTCGCCCCGCTACCTCGGACCGGACGTGACCGCCCGGTTCGACACCATCCGGCTGGAGCAGGAGGGGCCCGACCGGGTCAGGATCACGGGCGTGCGCGGCGAGCCCCCTCCTGACACGCTGAAGGTCGCCGTCACCTATCTCGGCGGCTACCGCAACACGATGACGCTCGTGCTGACCGGCCTCGACATCGCGGCCAAGGCCCGGATCGCGCAGGAGGCGATCTGGGCGCGCGTCCCCCGCGAGTCGTTCGAGCAGGTCCACGTGGAACTGACCCCCATCGGCCATGCGGAGGTGGATCGCGGGGACGACGCCGGGACCTCGTTGCTGCGGATCACGGTCATGGACCCCGATCCGCGCAGGGCCGGGCGGGCGTTCTCCTCCGCCGTGGTGGAGACCGGCCTGGCGAGCTACCCCGGCTTCTACGGCCTGACCCCGCCGGGCGACGCCTCCCCCTACGGCGTCTACTGGCCCTCCTCGGCCGACGCGCGGGCCGTGCTCCCGGTGGTGACCGTGGACGGAGTCCGCGTCGAGGTGCCGCACGCTCCGCCGCCCGGTCCGGTTCTGGGCGAGCAGGCGGGCGGGCCGCCCGGCGACGCGGCAGGCGCCGCGGTTCCGCCGTACGCCGGGGATCTCGCGGCCGGCCCGGTCGCGCCGCTCGGCACGGTCGTCGGCGCCCGCTCGGGCGACAAGGGCGGCGACGCCAACCTCGGCGTCTGGGTGCGCGACCCCGCACGGTATCCGTGGCTCGCGGCGTTCCTGACCGTGGACCGGCTCAGGGAACTGCTGCCGGAGGTCGGCGACCTGCCGATCGAGCGGTTCGCGCTGCCGAACCTGCACGCGCTCAACTTCGTCGTCCACGGGCTGCTGGGCAGGGGCGTCGCGGCCAGCCCGCTCCTCGACGCCCAGGCGAAGGCGCTCGGGGAGCGTCTTCGCGCCGTGTGCGTGCCCGTTCCCTCGTGACTAGGATTGCGCGCGATCGCTGCGAAATGGGGGGAAGGACATGCGATTGCGCTTTCTCGGCTCCACGTCGGAGGCGGGGGCCTGCCCCTCCCTCTACGAGACCGACCGCGGCACGATAGTCGTCCAGGGCCTGGAGATCGTGGACCGCGAGGCCCGCGCCGACCTGCGCCATGTGCTCGACGGGGAGACCGCGGTCGAGGTGCCGAGGGAACTCCTCGTCGAGATCGCCCGGCGGGTCCTGTCCGATCGCGATTGAGAGCCGCCCTCTGGCGTGATCCGGCGTGCCGGGTCTACCTTGGACCGCACCGTGGCCGGAGGTGTGAGTGAGCGGTTTCCATCAGGCCCGCATGGACCTGGGAGCCCAGCTACGCCAGTTGCGGGAGAACGCCCGCCTGTCCGGGAAGGACCTCGCCGAGCGGCTGCGCTGGCAGCCGTCGAAGGTCTCGCGGATCGAGAACGCCCGCCAGACCGCCACCGAGGACGACGTGGCCCTGTGGGGGAAGGCGGTGGAGGCCGACCCGCAGACGATCGACGGCCTGATCCGGCAGGCGGCCGGCCTGCTGGAGCGGCAGGACTCCTGGCGGCAGCGGCACAGGAACGGCCTGGCCGCGCTGCAGGAGGACGTCCGCGACCTGGAGACGCGCACCCTGCTGTTCCGGGCGTTCGAGCCGGGCGTGGTGATCGGCCTGCTGCAGACCACCGAGTACGCCAGGCACATCTTCGGCAAGGTCAGGCGGGTGTACGAGTCCACCGACGACGTGGACGACGCCATCCGCGTCCGCATGCGCCGCCAGGAGATCCTGTACGACCCGACGCGGCGGTTCCGGTTCGTCATGCCCGAGGCGGTGCTGCGTTACCGGCTCGCGCCCCCGGACGTGATGCGCGGCCAGCTCGACCGGCTGATCGCGGTGACCACGCTGCCGAACGTGGAGTTCGGGCTGCTGCCGTTCGAGGCGCAGTTGCCGTCCGCGCTGATGAACTCGTTCTGGATCTACGACGACTGCATGGTCGGGGTGGCGACCAGGACCAGGGATCTGCTGCTTCGCGACGCCGAGGACGTCGCCTTCTACGCCCAGGCGTTCGAGGAGTTCTGCGAGGTGGCGGCCTTCCGCGACGACGCGAGGGCGCTGATCGTGCGCGCCCTCGACGACTACGCCCGGCCGCGCTGACCCGCCCGCCGTACGCGCACCGCGAGGCGCCGCCAGCGGCTGGCGAGCCTTGAGCCGGTCAGAGGTCGGCGGCGAGCGAGCGCAGCCCGGCGATCACCTCAGCGCCGCCGGGCGCGCGGTCCGGATCCACCAGCCATTGCAGCATCAGACCGGTCAGCAGGGCGAGCGGCACCGAGCCGCCGAGTCCCTCCCGTCCCTCGCGCTGCCCCTTCGCGAGGTGTTCGCGTACCTCCGGTGACCGCTCGGCCTGCACCACGGCCTCGAGTTGGGCCACCCACAACGCCCGGTGGCTGGTGAAGCTGTCGATCAGCGCCTGCCAGCCCTCCTCGGGTTTACCGGACGGGGCACGGGAGGCGAGTTCCTGCGAGAGTTCGTCGACCGCTTCCACCAGGGCCTGGGTGAGCAGGGCGTCCTTGGAGCCGAAGTGGTAGCCGATCGCGGCGTGGCTGACCCCGGCGGCTGCGGCGATGTCGCGGACGGTCGTGTGCGCCCAGCCGCGTTCGATCAGACACCGCTTCGCGCCGGCCAGCAGATCCTCTCGGTTTCCCATGCCGCGCAGCATACCGGACGGCTTGCCCAAATGGTTTATCCAACCGGTTTGACCATATGGACAAATCCACGCTACGGTCGTGCCATGACCACGACGAAGGTTCTGATCTCGGGTGCGAGCGTGGCCGGACCCGCCCTTGCCTACTTCCTGCACCGCGACGGCTACGAGGTGACCGTGGTGGAGCGCGCGCCGGATCTCCGCGACAGCGGCTACGCCGTGGACTTCCGCGGCGCGGCGTTCGAGGTGCTTGAGGAGATGGGCATCCTGTCCGAGGTCCGCGGACACGACACCAGAATGGGCGGCACCACCTTGGTCGACGAGGAGGGCGCCGATATCGGGCGCTTGCCCGCCGAGGCGTTCGCCGGCGAGCTGGAGGTGCCCAAGCGGGAGGTGACCCGCATCCTGCACCGCATCACCGCCGACGACGTCGCGTACGTGTTCGACGACTCGATCAGCGCACTGACCCAGCACGAGTCCGGGGTCACGGTCGAGTTCGAACGCGGCGCCACCCGCGAGTTCGACCTGGTGTTCGGCGCCGACGGCGTGTACTCGAAGGTCAGGCGGCTGGCCTTCGGCCCGCACGCCGAGGCGCTGCGGCACCTCGGCCTTTCCGGTGCCGGCTTCAGCACCGCCAACCACCTCGGCCTGCGCCGCAGCGGAATGCTGCAGCACGGCAAGGACACGGCGATCTACCTGTTCAGCGCGGGCGACCCCGAGCGCCTCACGGTCAGTCTCTCCTTCTCCACCGCCTCGCCCGCACTCGACAGGCGGCCCCGGCACGAGCAGGAGCAGGCGGTGCGCGCCGCCTTCGCCGGGCGCGGCTGGCAGGCGCCCCGGCTGCTGGAGGCGATGAGCGAAGCCGGCGACTTCTACTTCGCCTCGACCTGCCAGGTCCACCTGGACCGCTGGTCGTCGGGCCGGATCGCGCTGCTCGGCGACGCGGGGTACTGCGCCGCGCCGACCAGCGGCATGGGCACCTCACAAGCGCTGATCGGCGCCTGGACGCTGGCGCGCGCCCTGGCCTCGGCCGGCGGCGATCACGCGGCCGCCTTCGCCGCGTACGAGGCGGAGCTGCGGCCCTACGTCGCCGAGAACCAGGCGTTGGGCCGGGAGACCGCGGCGACGATGTTCGGCGGCGGCACCGGCCTTGCGGACGAGCACACCTCGTAGCGCCGCTCCTCGTGAACACGCGCACGTCCGCGGGCGTGCCGTGGAGATCGCCGCCCTCGGCGCGCGGCGGGCGCGCGGCCCGTCCAGGGCCGCGCGCCCGCGCATCTCACGCGCCTGTGGCCGTCCGTCACTTCCCCAGGGCGGTCTGCAGGTCCATGACGTGGTCCTGCGTCTGCTGCAGCAGCGGGCGCAGCGCCTCGGCCACGTCGCTCAGGCCGAGTTCCTGGGCCTGCTCCACGCGCTCGCGGTAGCGGCGCAGCTGCTCCTGCTCCAGCTCCAGGTCGAGCCGGAGGGCGTCGGCTCCATCGGTCGCCACCGGCACCTCGGGAACGTGGACGGTCGGCACGCCGCCGAGGAAGTCGATCTGCTCGGCCAGCGTGCTCGCGTGGTTGAGTTCCTGGCCGAGGTGCTGCTTGAGCTCCTCGATGATCGACAGGTACTCCGCGCCCTTGATGGTGGCCGTGTGCTGCACGTACTGCACGATCGAGCGGTATTCGCTCTCCAGGTCCTCGTTGAGCAGGGCGATGAAGCCCTCCGTGTCCATCTGAGATCGTCCTTTCGTCGGTCGGAAGGCCCATCACGTACCCGCTGAGGAGGCGGCCGAACGCCGTCAGCCCAGCTTGTAGAGCGAGGAGCCGCCGCCCGTGCCGCTGTCCGTTCCGCCGTACTCCGCGGCCTCGACCTGCGTGCCGTGCGCCTTCACCCATTCGGTGACGTCCGCGCTCGCGCCGCGGGAGGGCCCGAAGCCTCCGTCGCCGATCAGGATGTACTTGAGCTTCCCCTCGGCCACGTACCGCTGCAGCTTCTCGACCGTCATCGCCGGGTCGGAGCCGGTGAATCCGCCCATCGCGATGACCGGCTCGCCGGTGGACAGGATGAGCGACGACGCGCTCTGCGCGCTGTCCACCGCCACCAGCCAGGTGGCGCTCCCCTTGTTCCGCTTCAGGTACGCCGCCATCGCGGTGTCCATCCGGCCGCCGGGCCCGCGCATGCCGCGTCCGCCCGGACCCGTTCCCCCCTGTGCGCTGCCACCCTGTGCGCCGCCGCCCTGCGCGTTCCCTCCGGGTGCCTCGCCCTCGGGAGCCGTCGCGCCTCCCGGTCGCGTGCCTCCGGGCGGGGTCATGCCGCCGGGGCCGCCGAAGCCGCCTCGGCCGAACGGTCCTCCCATGCCCTGTGAGGGCCCCGCCGTGGGGTTGGTGCCGTTCACCGCCGTGCCCAGCGGCGTCACCGCGTACGCCGCGGGACCGGCCAGCCCGGCCGCGACCGCCGCGGCCAGCGCCACCGCCGTGATCCGCGCGGCCGTCCGGCCCCCACGCCCGGCCGGGTCGCCGCTCTCCGCGCGCTGTGCTGTGGAGGCGCGTGCAGCGGAGGCGCGCGCCGTGACCACCAGGGCGAGCACCGCGACCGCCGTGCCGCCCGCGACGGCCCAGGAGAGCCACGGCACGAACTCCGGCGTACGGCGAAGCACGACGAACGACCAGGCTCCGGTCACGGCGACCGCGGCGGCCAGGACCAGCCGCCAGGCGGCCGAGGCGCGTGCCGCCCGCCACATCAGCACGCCGCCGATGCCGGTCAGCGCGGCGATCGCGGGCGCCATCGCGGTCGTGTAGTACGGGTGGAAGGTGCCGCTGGAGAAGCTGAAGACGGCGTAGTGCACGACGAGCCAGCCGCCCCACACCAGCAGCGAGGCGCGCACCGCGTCCCTGGCCGTCCCCTTCGACGGCCCGGGGCCCGGCCTGGCGACCAGGACGAGGCCGCAGACGAGGGCCACGGCGGCGAACGGGAGCAGCCAGGAGATCTGGCCCGCCATGACGTCGTTGAACAGCCTGCCCGCGCCGGACGCGCCACCGAAGCCGCCACCGGCGCCACCACCTGGGCCACCGCCCATGCCGCCGCCGAGGGCACGTGTCACGCCTTCCGGGGCGTCGGCGGGAAGTCTTCCCGGGCCGCCGCCGTTGCCCGCGCCGCCGAAGATCCGGCCCAGGCCGTTGTATCCGATCACGAGGTCCCAGACGGTGTCGTCCGTGCTGCCGCCGATGTACGGCCGCGAGGACGCGGGCCACCGGTCGACCACGGCCATCCACCAGCCGCTGGTGACCACGAGGACCGCGCCGGCGGCCAGCAGGCGCCCGATCCGGCGTACGAACGTCCCCGGCGCGGCGTAGAGATAGGTCAGCGCGAACGCCGGCAGCACGAGGTACGCCTGGAGCATCTTGGTGTTGAAGGCGAGGCCCACCAGCACGGCGGTGATCAGCAGCGTGCGCAGGCGCCCGGTGCGGACCGCCTCCAGGCAGAACCATCCGGCCGCGACCAGCAGCAGCACCAGGACGGTGTCCGGGTTGTTGTCCCTGTTGATGGCCACGGTGATGGGGGTCAGCGTCATGACGAGCGCCGCCAGCAGGGCGGCGGCCCCGGCCGCGCGGGCGTCGAGCCCGCGCAACGCCCGCCGTACGGCGGAGTGGACCAGGGCGACCGACGCGACTCCGGCCGCCGCCTGCGGGAGCAGCATGCTCCACGTGCCGAACCCGAAGATCCGGGCCGACAGGCCCATCACCCACAGCGCGAAGGGCGGCTTGTCGACGGTGATGTACGACCCGGCGTCCAGCGCGCCGAAGAACAACGCCTTCCAGCTCTTCGTTCCGGAGTAGATCGCGGCGGCGTAGTAGTCGTTGGCGTACCCGTTGCGGCCGAGCGCCCAGGTGTAGAACACGGCGGCGAGGGCGAGGACGGCCCACTTCCCCCAGCGTAGGAGGGGGGTCACGCGGTCCGCCCCGGCCCGGTGGCTTATCGGGGTCACAGAGGCGAGGAGCGTCAACGGGAGTCCTTCCGGGGCGCGAAGACCCAGGATCGCAGGAGCAGGAAGCGCAGCAGGGTGGCGAGGCCGTTCGCCACGATGACGGCGGCGAGCTCGGCCGCCCGTGGCGCGCCGTCGGGCAGCGCGGCCAGGCCTCCGCTGGTCAGCGCGAGCCCGGCGACGAACGCGACGAGCCCGCCGAGGTGGTGCCGCAGAGCCCCCGCCCGTCCCCGTACGCCGAAGGTGAAGCGGCGGTTGGCCGCGGTGTTGGCGACGGCGGTGACGAACAGCGCGATCGCGTTGGCCGCCACGGGCGGCAGCACCGAGCGCAGCATCCAGAACAGCGCCAGGTGCGCCACGGTGCTGATCGCCCCGATCACCGCGAAGACGGGGATCTGCGTGCGCACCGACGTCCGGGACGGCGGCGCGGCGGGGGCCGCGAGACTCCCCCGGGCGACCCGCCACATGCCCTTGAGGTCGTCCACAGCGGTCTTGACGATGTCCACCCGGCTGTCGGGGTCGTCCACCCAGTCGACCGGCACCTCGTGGATGCGCAGCCCGTGCTGCTCGGCCAGCAGCAGCAGCTCGGTGTCGAAGAACCACGCCTCGTCCTTCACGGCGGGCAGCAGGGCCTGCACGACCTCGGTGCGGGCCGCCTTGAACCCGCACTGCGCGTCGGAGAAGCGCGCACCCATGAGCGAGCGCAGCAGCAGGTTGTACGACCTGGAGATGATCTCGCGCTTCGGGCCGCGCACCACGTTGGACCACGGGGACAGGCGGGTCCCGATCGCCAGGTCGCTGTGGCCGGTCATCAGCGGCGCGATCAGCGGGAGGAACGCGTCCAGGTCGGTCGACAGGTCCACGTCCATGTAGCCGACCACGTCGGCGTCGCTGGACTCCCACACCCGCCGCAGCGCCCGGCCCCGGCCCTTCTGGTCGAGGTGGACGGCCCGCACCCCCGGCAGCTCCCGCGCCAGCCGCTGGGCGACCGTCCACGTGCCGTCCGTGCTCGCGTTGTCGGCGATCGTCACGCGGAAGCCGTACGGGAAGTCGCCGCTCAGATAGGCGTGCAGCCGCCCCACGCTCGCGGCCAGGACGCGCTCCTCGTTGTAAACGGGGACGACAACCTCCACCAGGCGGGTCCTGCGGGACGCCCCCGCCGCCGGCCCGGAAACCATCGTTACGCTCATGGGCCCACGCTCGCGGGCCGGAATGGGACCGCTCTGAGGCGTTCATTAACCCCGGATGAGAACGCCCCCGAGAGGCTCCGGTCAGACGATCGGGGGGCGGCCCGCGAGGGTGAGCCGTGCCACGGTGGCCCATGACATGGGACGGCGCTGCCCGTGCCCGCCCTTCAGGCCCTCGCGCAGCCCACGAAACCAGATGGCGAGGTTCGCACGGGAACGAATCCGGACGATGCTGACCACGGTCCAGACGGCCAGATAGACGGGAATGAGCGGGGCCGGGAGCCGGCGGTAGGCGAGCCAGACGCGGTTGCGGGCGACGAGGCGGTAGAAGGGAGCGTGCCTCGCGGGATCGGTGGCGGGGTGGTGGATGACGATGTCCGGCGCGTAGTGGCCGGTGCGTCCGAGGTCCCACAGCCTCCAGCTCAGGTCGATGCCCTCGTGGAAGAGGAAGAAGTGGCCGGGCCAGCCGCCCGCGCGCTCGTAGTCGGTGCGGCGGAGGAGGACGACGCCTTCGGCCATGACGGTGATGGTGCCCGGCCGCGTGGCCGTGCCGGCGCGCAGGCGCGGCACCCATCGGCGCAGCGTCACCCCGGTGTCGGGGTCGGCGATGCGCGGCTGGATGTAGGCCGCTCCGGGGTGGCGGCGGGCGACGGCGACGAGCTGGGCGAGAGTGCCGGTGGTGGGCAGGACGGCGTCGTTGTCGAGGAAGAAGACGAACTCGCCGGCGTCCGGTCCGGCCAGGGCGTCGGCTCCGGCGTTCCGCCCGGCGGGGATGCCCTCGTTGACGGGCAGGACCACCGCGCGGACCCCGTCCGGCACGTGGTCGGGTTCGACGCCGTTGCCGACGATGACCACACGCAGGTCGACGTCCCGCTGGGCCAGGAGGGATTCCATCGCCCGTTCGAACGGCTCGGGCCGGTCGTTCATGGTGAGCACCACCACGTCGACGGTGGCCTTCGGGCTGGTCATATCGTGTCGCGTCTCCCCGGCGGGCGTGGCGCCGGCCATGTCACCTAGGTCGTGGTCTCGTCATGCGTCGTTCCCGTCGCGTTAACCCGCCCACACTAGTGGAGCACCGGCGCTCGAAACTCCTAATGGCACACCGCCGTGCATGTGGCGGGGAGCCGTTCGTCCGGCCACGCTGGGACTGCTCCACGGCCGGGGCACGGCCGGGACTCGGGGGAAGGCGGACTCGGGGGAAGGCGATGACGGTCTCCGGACAACAACAGGTGACCGATGTCCCGCCGACTACAAGGCCTTTGAATGAATGAGCCACACCTGGCCGCTTCCCCCGGCGTCGCCTCACCGTCGCAGGACGACGCTGTCGTGATCGAGCGGTCCTGGGACGAGCCTGAGCGTTTCGGCGCCGTCTTCGACGCGCACCACGCGGAGATCCATCGGTACGCCTCCCCGCCGTGGGCCGGCTGCACCCCGAGGCGGAGCCGGCCCCGGGCCACGAGGACGAGGTGACGGCGAAGGTGAGCGCGCAAGGCGTCAAAGGCACGCTGGCCAGGGCCATCGCCGCCCTACCGGCGAGCCAGCGTGACGTGTTGCTGCTGGTGGCGCTCGCGGGGCTGAGCTACGACGAGGTGGCGCAGGCCCTGGACGTCCCCTTCGGCACGGTCTCCTCGCGGCTCAACCGGGCTCGGAAGAAGCTGCGCAGAGCGCTCAACGGAACGAATCCGCTGCTTGATGAGGAAGAGACACATCGATGAACGAGCTGCATCTCGTACGTGCGGTGTACGACGACCCGCCCCCGCCCTCCGAGCAGGCCGCGGCGGCCGCCCGTGGCCGCATGCTGAGCCAGGACGACACCGCCCGGCAGCGCCGTCGCCGTGCGTGGCGCGTACCGCTCGGCCTGGTGGCCGCCGCAACCGCCGCAGCCGTGGTGGCGGGCATGACGCTCGCCACCGACGACCCCGCGCGACCGCGGACGGGCGTGCAGGCCACCCCTGACGCCCTGTCCCCTCGCGGAATGATGCTGGCCGCCGCCTCCCGGGCCGAGCTGCAGCACCAGGGCCGTTACTGGTACACGCATCAGCGCACCGCCTTCGCGGCGCTCGCGCTCGGCCGGACCGGCGGGTACGTCGTGGAGGAGCGGGACGAGACCTTCGAATGGACGGGACGCACCCCCGGCGACGGCAAGTCCTTCTACGGCCGTGACTTCGCGGGCAGGCCCCAGACCGACGCCGACGCCGACGCCTGGCGCGCGGCGGGTTCCCCTCGGAGCTGGACGGTGCGCTCGTCGGGGGTGAGCAGGACCGTCGGGACGACGTCGGGTTCCTGGCAGGCGGACGATCCGGCCGACACGAGCGGCGGCACGTTCAACATGGGCGGCGTCGGCCAGCTCACCTATCAGGAGCTCCAGGAACTGCCCACCGATCCCGGAGATCTGCGCACGCTCCTGTGCGAGGGCTCGATCAAACTCGCCGACGGCCGGTCTGGAGCGCCGAAACACTGCGGGGACGCCACAAGCGTGCTCGACAAGGTCTTCGACATCCTCGCGAACACGCCCGTGCCGCCCAAGGTGCGAGCCGGTCTCATGCGCCTGGTCACCGATTATCCCGGCGTGCAGCGGCTGGGCACCGTCACGGATCCGCTCGGGCGCACCGCCGTCGCCCTCGCGGCCCCGTTCGAGAGCGCGGACGGCCGCGGCAGGATCCAGCGGCAGGTGCTCTTCGACCAGCGGACCGGCAAGCTTCTGGGGAGCTGTGACATCCAGCTCGAACCCGGCCCCGACAGCGAGAAGTGGCAGGTTCCCGGCAGGATGCTGAACTACTGGCTGGTCGTGGACTCGGGCTGGAGCGATGCCGAGCCCACCCTTCCCGACTAGAGCCTGTTTCGCAGGTCTGGGCAGGGCCACTCGTCGATGGCGGCGATGTGGATGGTGGCCTGGTAGCGCACCACCGGCTTGTCGAAGCGGGTGGCCACAGCGCGGTGGCGTTCGAGCCGGTTGACGCCGCACTCGACGGCGTGGCCGCTGAGTGTAGATCCGCGGATCGAACGCCGGTGGCCGCCCGCCCGCAGCGCCCTTCCTCCGACGGCCGGCACCCGGTCCGGGCGCGGGCGTCCCACGTCCTGGCGCGGTCAACCGTACGGTCCCATCGGCCCGCCTGGTCCGCCCTCAGCAGACATATCGACAGTTCGCGGGGCTGCGGCGGATACAAAGGCGCCATGCGAGTTTCACCGAGCATGAGTTACCGGGATCGGCTGAACGAGAAGCTGTTCCAGCAACGGACCCTGCTGTTGACCGGAGAGGTCGACGACGAGATGGCCGAGCGGGTGTGTGCCGAGATGGTGTTGCTGGCCTCGGAGGATTCCGAGCGCGACATCATCCTGTACATCAATTCGCCCGGAGGGTCGGTGCTGGCCGGGCTGGCGATCTACGACACGATGAAGCTGGTCCCGAACGACGTGGTCACCGTCGCACTGGGGTCGGCGGCGAGCATGGGGCAGGTGCTGCTGGCGTCCGGCACGCACGGCAAGCGGATAAGCCTCGCGCACAGCCGGATCATGATGCACCAGCCGTCGGCCGGCATCGGCGGCACGGCGATCGACATCGCGATCCAGTCCGAGAACCTCGAGTACATGAAGCGGCAGTCCGAGGAGATCCTCGCGGCGGAGACGGGACGCACGGTCGAGGAGATCTCCGCCGACAGCGACCGGGACCGCTGGTTCACCCCTGAGCAGGCCCGCGACTACGGGATCATCGACTCCTTCCACAGCCTCGCACCGTACGCCGTTCCCAACCGGATGGGGTTCTCGTCATGACGCAGTACACGATTCCGTACGTGATCGAACGGACCCCGGTGGGTGAGCGATCGTTCGACATCTTCAGCCGGCTCCTCAACGAGCGGATCATCTTCCTCGGCACCGAGATCGACGACGGCGTCGCGAACGTCGTGATGGCACAGTTGCTCCACCTGGAGGCGGAGAGCCCGGACCAGGAGATCAACCTGTACATCAACTCCCCCGGCGGCTCGGCGACCGCGATGCTCGCGATCTACGACACGATGCAGTTCATCCGCGCGAAGGTCGCGACGTACTGCATGGGCCAGGCGGCCTCCGCCGCCGCGGTGCTGTTCGCCGCCGGCGCCCCCGGACGGCGGTTCGTGCTCGCCCACTCCCGCGTGCTGCTGCACCAGCCGTTCACGCAAGGGCAGGGCACCATCTCCGACCTGACCCTGCAGGCGGCCGAGGTGATGCGCCTGCGCGCCCAGACCGAGGAGATCCTCAGCTCCCACACCGGCGTGGACGTCGCCCGACTGCGCAAGGACACCGACCGGGATCGGATCTTCAGCGCTCGTGAGGCCATCGAGTACGGCCTGGCCGACGAGCTGATCGACACCCGCGGGTCGTCGTAGCGCTCACGCCGCCAGCAGCTCCACCCGTGGCGTACCGGACGACGCGCGTGTGGCGATCCGGCGCGACGCCGTGATCCGCCGGACGGCGCGGGTCAGCAGGTGCTCGATCGGCAACCCGAGCGCGTCGCACACCGAATGCAGCATCTCCGACGACGGCTCCTTGCGGCCGCGCTCGACCTCCGACAGATACTGCTTGGACATGCCTACCGCACGCGCCACGTCATCCAGCGTGCGGTCCTGATCCAGCCGCTCGTCACGGAGGATCTCCCCGTACACCTTCCGCAGCAACGGGTCCGCCGGGCCGTCGGGGATGTCCGGGCCGCGCTCCTTGCCGGCCCGGCGCGTCCGTATGTCGATGACCACTGATCGGCCCGATGCTGCCATACCTGGCAGTCTGGCACGCCCGGATCTCCGGCAGACCGTTTGTTCGCGGACAGGTGAGCGGGCCGTCCGGGAGGGTGAGTCAGGCGGGCGGCGGGGCGCCGGGGAGTTCGACCGTGGCGAGTGTCCCGCCTCCCGGCGCGTCCTCGATGGCGACCCGTCCCCCGGCGTCCCGCACGGCCTGCGCCACGATCGACAGGCCGAGGCCCGAGCCGGGCAGGCTGCGCGCCGACGGCGAGCGCCAGAACCGCTCGAAGACGTGCGGCAGCTCGTCCTCGGGGATGCCGGGGCCCTCGTCGCGCACGGTCAGCACGCCGGCCTTGAGCCGCACGGTCACCAGGCCCCCGGGCGGGCTGAACTTCACGGCGTTGTCGAGCACGTTCACCGCGGCCCGCTGCAGGCCGCGGGCGTCCCCGTGGACCTGCCACGGCTCCAGGTCGACGTCGAAGCGCAGCCCGGGGCCGCGCCGCCTGGCCCGCTCGACCGCCGACGCCACCACCTCGTGCAGGTCGATGTCGGACGACAGCTCGCCGCTCTCCGCCTTCCTCGACAGCTCAAGCAGGTCGCCGATGAGGCTCGACATCTCCTCGAACTGCTCCTTGACGTTCGCCAGCAGCCGCCGCTTGGCCGAGGGCTCGATGGCGCGGCCGGTGTTCTCGCTGCGCAGCAGCAGGTCGATGTTGGTGCGCAGGCTGGTCAGCGGGGTGCGCAGCTCGTGCCCGGCGTCGGCCACGAGCCGCCGCTGGCGTTCCTGGGAGCTGGACAGGGCGGTGGTCATCGTGTTGAACGACCGGCTGAGGCGGGCGATCTCGTCCTCCCCCTCCACCGGGATCGTCACGCTCAGGTCCTCCGTCCTGGCCACGTGCTCGACGGCGCGGGTCAGCCGCTCCACCGGGCGCAGCGCCGTACGGGCCAGCCAGAGGCCGGCCACGGCGGCGCCGAGCACGCCGAGCACGCAGACCGAGCCGAAGACGAGGGCGAGGATGCGGAGCGTCTGGTCCATCTCGGCGGTGGAGCGGAACACGCTGACCGTCACCGGGCCCTGCGGCAGGGGCGGCTCCGCGAACTGCGCGGCGTCGCCCGGCGGCCCGCCGAGACGCGGCTCATACCTGAAGGTGTAGACGAGCACGGAGGTGCCGTCGGTGGTGACCGCGTCGCGCAGCACGGGCTTGCCCCCGGAGACGGCCATCGCCCGCTCCCGCGCGGTCGGCGCCACCAGGGCCGACCCGGACGCGACGCACACCGAGCCGTCCGCCATGACGACCTGCCAGCTGCGCCCGGAGGGGTCCCAGTCGGGCCGCGGGCCCTCCCTGCGTCCCTGACCCGCGCAGTCCCGCAGCGCGAACCCGACCTGCTGCGCCGGCGGCCGCAGGTGCGTGATCGAGTCGACGATCTGGCCGCGCATCTCGCCGCGGACGAGCAGCCAGCACACCGCCGCCGCCACCGCGACGGCCAGGGCGACCGCGGCCGCGATCAGCAGCGTGAGCCGGGACCGGAGCGAACGCCGCCTCACGGCGACGACCGGAGCACGTAGCCCACGCCGCGAACGGTGTGGATCAGGCGGGGCTGCCCGCCCGCCTCGGTCTTGCGCCGCAGGTACATCACGTACACGTCGAGCGAGTTCGACGACGGCTCGAAGTCGAAGCCCCACACCTCTCGCAGGATCTGCTCGCGGGTGAGCACCTGCCGGGGGTGGGTGAGGAACAGTTCGAGCAGCAGGTGCTCGGTGCGGGTGAGGTCGAGCCTGCGGCCGGCCCGGGTGACCTCCCAGCTCACGGTGTCCATGCGCAGGTCGCCGAAGGCGATGACGTCGCCGCCGCTCTCGTTCTGCGCGTACTGCCCGCCGCGCCGCAGCAGCGCCCGCACCCGGGCGAGCAGCTCGTCGAGTTCGAACGGCTTGACCAGGTAGTCGTCCGCTCCGGCGTCCAGGCCGGAGACACGGTCGCCGACGGCGTCGCGCGCGGTCAGCATGAGGACGGGGAGCCGGTTGCCGGCCGCGCGCAGCCGGCGGCAGGCCGTCAGCCCGTCGAGCCGGGGCATCATGACGTCGAGGAGCACGGCGTCGTAGGTTCCCCGGTCGAGGAGGTCGAGCGCGGTCAGCCCGTCGGCGGCGGTCTCGACCGCGTAGCCCTCGAACTCCAGGCTGCTGCGCAACGCCTCCCTGAGGGCGGGCTCGTCGTCCACTACCAGCAGTTTCGCCGATTCCTCACGCACCGGCACAAGCTACCCGAGGGTCATGAAGGTTCCGTTAAGGGAGTGGGCCACGCGTAGCAGAGCATGTTTTGTCAGGCACGACCAAGCACGGCCATCGCGGCATTGTGACCGGGGATACCGCTGACGCCGCCGCCGCGCCGGGCGCCCGCGCCGCACAGCAACACCCGCTCGTGCGCCGTCTCGACGCCCCACTGAGCAGGCAGAGCCCCGTGGTCGCCCTCCTCGCCGTACGGCCAGGACAGGTCGTGGTGGAAGATGTGGCCGCCGGGCAGGCCCGCGTCCCGTTCCAGATCGAGCGGGGTCTTGACCTCCAGGCAGGGCTCGCCCGAGGGCGCGCGCAGCAGGCAGTCCTCGATGGGCTCGGCGAGCACGGAGTCGATCGAGGCGAGCGTGCGGGCCAGCGCCTCCCGCTTGGCCGCCGGGTCGGCGAACAGCCGCGCCGGCATGTGCAGGCCGAACAGCGTCATCGTGTGCGCCCCCGCCTCCCGCAGCTCCGGGCCGAGGATCGAGGGGTCGGTGAGCGAGTGGCAGTAGACCTCGGCGGGCGGCAGGTCCGGGACCTTCCCCGCGGCCGCCTGCGCGTACGCCGCGGCGAGCTGGTCACGGGTCTCGTTGATGTGGAAGGTGCCGCTGAACGCCTCGGCGGGGTCCACGGCGGGGTCCCGCAGCCGGGGCAGCCGCGACAGCACCATGTTGATTTTGAGCTGGGCGCCCTCGGGCTGCTCGGGCGTCTCCCCGAGCAGCCGGGCGAGCACGGCGGGCGGCAGGTTGGCCAGCACCTTCCCCGCGGTCACCGCGTGCTCCGCACCGTCGTCGAACGTGACCTCCCCGGTGCCGGGGTCGATCGCCAGCACCTCGGCCCCGGTGCGGATCTCGGCGCCGTGCCGCCGGGCGACCTCGGCGAGCTCGGCCGTCACCGCGCCCATGCCGCCGACCGGCACGTTCCAGTCGCCCGTGCCGTCGCCGATGACGTGGTAGAGGAAGCACCGGTTGGCCAGCAGGTCGGTGGCCGGATCGGCGAAGGTGCCGATCAGGGCGTCGGTGAGGACGACTCCACGCACCGTGTCGTCGGCGAACCGCTCGTCCGCCACCTCGCCGATGGGCCGTTCGAACAGGTCGCGCCACGCCTCGTCGTCCCCCACGACCTCCCGCAGGGCCGTACGGCCGCGCAGGGGTTCGAGCAGCGTCGGCGCGACCCGGCGCGCCACGTGGGCGGTCATCCCGTAGAACCGCTCCCAGGCCGCCAGGTCGTGCCGTCCCCCGGTCACGGCCTCGAAGGAGGCGGCGGTGCGCGCGGCGTCCTCGTTGTCCACGAGCAGGCCGGTGTCTCCGGCCGGGGTGTAGGAGGCGAAGCGGCGGCGGCGCAGGTCGAGACGCAGCCCGAGATCTTTTACGATCTTCGTGGGCAGCAGGCTGACCAGGTAGGAGTAGCGCGACAGCCGCGCGTCCACGCCGGGGAACGCGCGGGCCGACACGGCGAGGCCGCCCACGTGGCCGAGGCGTTCGAGGACCAGCACGCTACGCCCGGCCCGCGCGAGGTAGGCCGCCGCGACGAGGCCGTTGTGCCCGGCGCCGGCGATGACGACGTCGTAGTGCGAACGTGGCATGGAGCGTTCTCCCGGGTCGTACGTGGCTCGGTGTCGCGGTTGCATGCGGGCCGGATGCGGATTGTGGCGGCGGGCATGGGAGGGTCTCGTAGGGGGTGACGGCAGGAGATGGCAGCGGGTGGGCCTGGGCGGACGCCCGCAACTTATCGCAAGATCCCCCACAAGACTCGGGCAGAATATGCCGAAGCGGACAATCTTCCGCTGGTACGAGAAGTAAACGAGCGATCCGGAGGGGCGCGCCGCCGGTCTGGACTGAGGTGCGCGCGGGAGCGAAGCGACCAAGCGCGCCTTCGGTACGGCCAGGCGGGTATGAGCGCCCCGATGGTGAGCGGGAAGCAGGAGAGACATGCGCGTTTCCGATGAGGTCGCCGAGGCGCTGGCCACCGGCCGTCCGGTCGTCGCCCTGGAGTCCACCATCATCTCCCACGGGCTTCCCCAGCCCCGTAACCTCCAGGTCGCCCTCGAACTGGAGGACCTCGTCCGGCAGGCGGGGGCCGTGCCGGCCACAGTGGCGGTGCTTGACGGCGTTCCCCGGGTGGGCCTGGACAAGGACGGGCTGGAGCGGATCGCGACCGAGCCGGACCTACGCAAGCTCGGCTTCCGCGACCTCGCCCCGGCCGCCGCGCTCGGGCTGAGCGGCGCCACGACCGTCTCGGGCACCTCGTTCCTGGCCGCCAGGGCGGGCGTGCGGGTGTTCGCCACCGGGGGTCTCGGCGGCGTCCACCGCGGCTGGACCACGGTGCAGGACGAGTCGGCCGACATCGACACTCTCAGCCGCACCAGGATCACGGTCGTGTGCGCGGGGGTGAAGTCGATCCTCGACGTGCCCGCGACGCTCCAGCGGCTGGAGACCAAGCAGGTCACCGTCGTCGGCTACCGGACCGACGAGTTCCCCGGCTTCTACCTGCACAGCTCCGGGGAGCCGGTGGACTGGCGCATCGAGACGCCGCAGGAGGCCGCCGGCGTCATGCGGGCCCAGGACGCGCTCGCCGGGCTGGACACGGCGCTGATCGTGGCCAACCCGGTCCCCGCCGACCTGCAGCTCGACCCCGCCCTGCACGACCGGGTGCTCGCCGAGGGCCTGCGCGCCGCCGAGGAGCGCGGGGTCACCGGGCAGGCCATCACCCCGTTCCTGCTGGAGTACCTGGTCGAGGGCACCGGTGGCGCGTCGCTGGAGGCCAACCTCGCGGCCGTACGCGGCAACACCCGCCTGGCCGGGGAGATCGCAGCCGCCTGGGCGGCCGGGTGAGCGGTCTGCTGGTGATCGGCGACGTGGTCACCGACGTCGTCGCGCTGCACGACGGCCCCGCGGCCACCGGCACCGACACGCCCGCCGACATCGCGTTGCATCCGGGCGGCTCGGGGGCGAACACCGCCTCCTGGGCCGCCCGGCTCGGCGCCGACACCCGCCTGCTGGCGCGGGCCGGGTACGACACCGGCGAATGGCACGCGGCCCAGCTGGTCAAGGCCGGGGTCCGGCCGCACCTGCGGATCGACCCGGAGCGGCCCTCGGCCGTCGTGATCGCGATGGTCGACTCCACCGGGGAGCGGTCCATGCTCACCAATCGCGGGGCGAGCGGCCACATCGGGGCCGGCGACTGGACGTCCGATCTGCTGGACGGGGTCGGGCATCTGCACCTGTCGGCGTACACGATGTTCGCCGAGCCGGGCCTGGAGCTCGTGCGGCTGGCGATGCGCGAGGCCGCCGGGCGCGGGATCCCCGTCAGCGTCGATCCGGCCTCCTGCGGGCCCCTGCGCGCGTTCGGCCCCGAGCGGTTCCTCCGCGAGACGGCCCCGGCGGGCGTCGTGATCCCCAACCTGGAGGAGGCGCTGCTGCTCGCGGACACCGCGGATCCCGAGGTGGCGGCCCGCACGCTCAGCGCCCACTACGGCACGGCGGTGGTCAAGCTGGGGGCCGGCGGTGCCCTGCTGGCCCGCGATGGCCGTATAGTCGCCAGAGCGGCCGCGCCCCCGGCGGAGGTGGTCGACTCGACGGGCGCGGGAGACGCGTTCGCCGCGGGGTTCCTGGTCGCATCGATGGCCGGGAGCCCTCCCGAGGAGGCCCTGCGCAAGGGGTGTGAGGCGGGTGCTGCGGCGGTCGCGCAGGTCGGCGCCCGGCCGGATCCTGGGAACTTTACCCTATTGACACCAATTGCTGGTTTGCGGCGTAAGCTGCACCATTAGCAACATGCGTCACTCTCGGGAGGGTGCGGTCATACCGATGGACGCCGAGTCAACGATCTGCCTGAGCGACCTGGTCCCGGCCCTGCGCTGGAGCCGTCCTCAGCAGGTGGCCGAGATGCTGGCCGACCCGCGCCTGCCCGGCGGCTGGTGGGCATCCGTCGGGATCGGCCGCGCGATGCGGGCGACCGGCGTTGACTGGCTCTGCGAGCGGCTCGCCCGCCTGGCCGTCGGTCGCTGGGACCACCTGCCCCTCACCGACCTGCTCCCGGCGCTCCAGGTGCACACCGTGGACCCGGCCATGCCCGGCTGGCCCGATCCCGTACGCACGGTGGTCAACCACCTCGGCGGGTGGTACCGGTTGCGCCGTTTGACGCCGTGCGATCTCCAGGCCCCGGCCGCTCCCGCCTCGCCCGAGGTCCTCCTGACCACGGTGTTCCGGGAGGTGTTCGGGCGCCTGGAGAGCGAGCTGGCGTCCGGACAGTCCGCGCAGGCGCCCGCGGGGGGCGAGGCCGCGCCCCAGGCACAGGTCCAGGCGCCCGCCGTTCCCGTCTCCGAGCCCCTCCCGCAGGCCGCGCCCGGAACGACGTCGCAGCCGTTCCCCCAGGCCGGGCCCTCCTCTCAGCCCTTCCCCCAGGCGGGGCCCTCCTCTCAGCCCTTCCCGCAGGTCGCCGCCCCGGGAACCACCTCGCAGCCGTTCACCCGGCCGACCGCTCCGGCGCCCGGGCAGGCCGCCCAGACACCCGCCCAGGCACCCGGGCAGCAGGGACACGGGCAGCAGGGGCAGGCACCCGGCCGGCCGGGGCAGGGCGCGCCGTCGCCGGCCCCGTCGCCCGCCTTGCAGGCACCTGTCGCGGAGCCGGTCAAGCCCGCCACCCAGCCCTTCGCCCGGCAGTCCGGAGCCTCGCTCCCGCAGCCCGAGGCCGCCTCTGCCCAGCAGCCCGCGGCCGAGGCGGCGCGGGAGCGGCAGCCGGCCGACCTCAGCGCGCACCCGATGGTCGCGATCATCGAGGGCCTGTTCCGCGGCTGGGACCCGCTCGCCAGGGCCGTCGCGGCCGAGCGGCTGTTCGCCGCGGAGCCGATCAGCCTGCGCACGCTGGCGCACAACCTCAACGTGGACCGCGAACTGCTCTCCCAGGCCCAGCGCACGGCCGAGGAGCGGGTGCTGCTGTGGCTGCGCTCCCCCGACTCCGCGCCGCTCACGGGCCATCTGTTCGGGCTCACCGAGTGGCTGGGCGCCGCGGCCACCCAGGAGCAGCTCATCGCGGCGGACCCGTCGCACCCCATCGAGGTCCCGGCCCTCGGCACGCCGCTCTGGCGGGTGCTGGTGACGCTGATGCCCGACCGCCGCCTGCAGGACGGCTGGCTCGTGGCCGGCGACCTGGCGGGGCTGCGTGAGAAGACGCGCCAGCTGCTGGCGAGCAAGCCCGTGGACGCCGACGTCGTGGAGTTGCTCGGCCAGCTCGGCATCCGCGCCCACTCCGCCAAGGCGTGGCTGGACTCCATGCCGCAGGCGAGCTCCCCGTCCGAACCCGGCCCCCTGCCCACCCGGCACGGGCCCGACCTGACGGCCAAGCCCGCGCCGCTGCCCCGCCGTACGCCGGGCGCGAACGGCCACCACCACGGCCGCGGCGGGGTCCCGATTCCCTCGCAGGCCAACAACGGGCCCGACGCCGGCACCGCGCTCGCCGCGCTCGCCGCGCTCACGAACGGCAACCTGAACGGAAACCCGGCGGGCGGCAACCTGGCGGGCGGCGTGCCCCGGCCGCATCTGGTGCCGAACCCCCGCCCGACCTCCAGCCCGGCCTCAGACCCGCGCCGCTGGCAGCGGATCGACGTCACCAGCGGCCATCTGCGCGGCGAGCCGGTGGCGGTCCCCGAGGGGTACGCCGCCCAGCTCGGCATGCGCCCGGGGACGCTGCTGTCGGTCACCGGCCCGGGGGACAACGCGGTCGTCCTGGTGTGGCGCGACCGGCAGCCGGTGTTCGACTCGCTCCAGCCGGTCCTGATGCGGCTGAACGCGCGGCCCGGCGACTCGGTCTACGTGACCGTGGACGGCTATCGCCTGGACGCCCAGCTCACATCTTCGGTCTGAGCATCTTGCGGTAGTAGGTGGCCGACACCTCGTAGCCGAGGGCGCCGTAGAACTCGGCGGCCCGCCGGGTCGCCAGCGCGACGTATCCGGCCTGCCGTGAGCGCGCCCACGTCTCGAACTCCTCCAGGAGCCTGCGCCCGATGCCGTGGCGGCGGTAGCCGCTGTCGATCATCGCCTCCTCCACCCACGCGACCCTGCCGTTGGCGAACAGCGTGAGGTGGGTGAAGCCCAGCAGGTAGCCGCGTACGGTCCCTTCGATGGTGGCGACGATGAGGAAGGCGTCCTCGTTCTCCAGGAGTTGCGGCAGCGCCGCGTCGAACGGCGCGCGCTCGGGCCGGAACGTCAGCGCGAACTCGCGGGCGAGCGCGAAGATCTCGTCCGCGTCGGTCTTCTCGGCCCTCCGGAGCTGGAGATCACCAGACGTCATGAAATGGACTCTAGGAGTACCTAAGCACATACGTCCAATCCGCCACGAGATCGGCGGCAGGCGAGACGGCCCCTCAGGCGGAGGTGACGCCGAAGGCCCGCCGGACGTGCCGTACGAACTCGCGTACGGCGGGGCCCTGCCCACCGCGCCACACCAGCGCGAGCAGGGCGGGCGTCTCGGCGTCCTCGATGGTGAACACGGTGAGCCGGTCGCGGTGGGCCGCGGCCATCGACTCGCTGAGGACGGCGACGCCGAGTCCGCGGGTCGCGAGGTCGGCGACGGCGTCGGCCGCCCCGGCCTGCAGCGCGATCACCGGCTGGAGGCCCCGGGCCGCGCAGGCCCGGTCGAACACCGTGCGCAGGCCGGTGCCGTACGGCATGCAGACGATCGGGTGCGAGCCGAGGTCGCGCAGGGTGACGCCGTCCCGGCCCGCGAGGGGGTGGCCGGGCGGGACGGCGGCGACGAGCCGCTCGCTGATGATCGTCAGCGTCTCCAGGCCGTCCGGGGCGGCGGCGAGCCCGGCGAGGGCCAGGTCGAGGGCCCCGGAGCGCACGCGCTCGACGAGCCGGTCGGAGTTGTCCTCCAGCAGGGCGATCTCGACCCCCGGGTGGGCCCGGTGGAACGCGGCGAGGGCGTCGAACAGCGGCGTGACGGTGCAGCCGACGACCATCCCGACGGTGAGCCGGCCCCGGATGAGGCCGGTCACCTCGCCCACCGCCTGTCCCAGCGCCCCGGCCGCGGCGAGCGCGGCGCGGGCGTGGTCGAGCGCGGCCTTCCCCGCGACGGTCAGCGTGACGCTCCGCGCGGACCGGTCGAACAGCTCGGCGCCGAGTTCGCGTTCGAGCTGCCTGATCTGGGCGCTGACGCCGGACTGGCTGATGTGCACCCGCTCGGCGGCGCGGGTGAAGTTGCGCTCCTCGGCGACCGCGACGAAATACTCCAGCTGGCGCAGTTCCATAACCAGTAATTCTAGTTCCCATCCGATCCATCTGTTGGACTTCTGGTAGGCGCCTCGGCAGGCTGGAGCCCGTACGAGAGTTCGGGAGGAATCAAATGCCGGAGTACGAGAAGGCCATGCGGCCGGAGGACATCACCCGCCTGTTCGTCGAGCGGTCCAATGCCGGGGACGCCGCGGGGGTGGCGGCCCTGTACGAGGAGAACGCGGTGCTGGCCTACCCGCCGGGCGGCGTGACGGCCGGCCGGGAGGCGATCCGCGCCCTGTGGGAGAAGGTGCTGGCCAACCGCCCCCGCTTCGAGCCCGAGGAACCACTGCCGACCCTGGTCAGCGGAGACATCGCGCTCACCTCGACCCCGCCGAAGGACGGCGCCGGCGCCCGGGCCCAGGTCGTACGGCGCCAGCCCGACGGAAGCTGGCTGCGGGTGCTCGACCAGCCGGAGTTCCGGCCGCCCGCCCGCTGATCCGATTACGGGTGAGCCGCCGGGGCGGCGGGGGCGCGGCCGGCCTCGGGGGCCGGGGCGGCGTCCTCGTCGCCCAGGAACGTCGCCTCGTCGAAGGGGACCCGGCCGGCCAGCACCTCCTCCGCCCGCGAGCGGTCGAAGTCGCCCACCCACGTGCCGATCAGGACGGTGGCGACCGCGTTTCCCGCGAAGTTGGTCAGCGCCCGGGCCTCCGACATGAACCGGTCGATGCCCACGATCAGGCCGACGCCGTCCACGAGGGCCGGCCGGTGCGACTGCAGGCCCGCCGCCAGAGTCGCGAGGCCTGCGCCGGTGACCCCCGCCGCCCCCTTGGACGCGATGATCATGAAGACCAGCAGGGCGATCTGCTCCCCCGTGGAGAGCGGGAAACCGGTCGCGCGGGCCACGAACAGCGTCGCCATGGTCAGGTAGATGGCGGTGCCGTCGAGGTTGAAGGAGTAGCCGGTCGGGACCGTGATGCCGGCGACGGTGCGGCTCACCCCCAGGTGCTCCATCTTGGCGATCAGGCGCGGCAGCGCCGACTCCGAGGAGGACGTCGACAGGATGAGCAGGAACTCCCGGCCGAGATAGCGCAGCAGCGACAGCAGGCTGATCCGCGCGCCCAGCCACAGGACCGCGTTGAGCACGAGCCCCACGAACAGCAGGCACGTCAGGTAGAACCCGCCCATCAGCACGGCCAGGCTGCGCAGCGCGTCGAAACCGCCCGCGCCGACCACGGCGGCCATCGCGCCGAACGCGCCGACCGGGGCCGCCCACATGATCATCGCCAGGACGCGGAAGACGAGCCGCTGCAGGTGTTCGAGCCCTCGCAGGATGGGCGCCGCGCGCTCCCCCATCGCCTGCAGCGCGAAGCCGGTCAGCAGCGCGACCAGCAGGGCCTGCAGCACCTGGCCCTCGGTGAACGCCGAGACGAAGGTGGCCGGGATGATGCCGAGCAGGAACGACGTCGTGTCGCTCTCGCCGCCCTTGGCCGCCTGCTCCTCGGCGGCCTTGCGCAGCTCGTCGGTCAGCTGGAGCCCCTCGCCGGGGTGCAGCAGGTTGCCCACGAGCAGGCCGACGGCCAGCGCCACCGTGGACATGACCAGGAAGTAGCCGATGGCCAGCCCGCCCACCTTGCCGACCTTCGCGGCCTGGGCCACCGATCCGACGCCGAGCACGATCGTGCAGAAGATGATCGGACTGATCATCATTTTGATCAGGGCGACGAAGGCCGTGCCCAGCGGCTTCAGCGCGACCCCGGCGTCCGGCGCCGCCAGCCCGACGGCGATCCCGAGGAGGACCGCGGCGATCACCGCCAGGTACAGATAATGGGTCCGGTCCCGGGGCGCCCGGTCACCGGCGCGGGTCAGTGTGGTCGTCACGCGACCCTCCTCGTCCTCATACGGCCCGCGACGACGCGGGCGGAGATGCGATCTGGTCGGTGACTATGCGCCGCGGTAGTGACCTGGGTCACTATTGCGTACATTTCGTTCACGGCGGTTTTCACCGGCGCGCCCCTCGGCCGTGAATCCGCGCAGACCCGCATGTGGAGCGAGGACGCTGAGGCCGTGACGACGATGACCGCCAGGCTCGGACGCTGGAGCCTGGCCCGGCAGGTGCTCGTGCTGCAGATCCTGGTCGTCGGGGTCACCGTGGCCGGCGCCACCCTTCTCGGCTTCCTGCGTACGCGTGAGCTTCTCGGCGACGAGGCCGCGAGGACGACCAGGGCGGTGGCGATCAGCGTGGCCGACGCGCCCACCGTGCTCGACGCGCTGGACGACCCCGACCCCTCGGCCGTGCTCCAGCCGTACGCGGAGCGGGTGCGCACGGAGGCCGGGCTCGACTTCATCACGATCATGAGCAGGGAGGGCCGCAGGTACACGCATCCCAACCCCGGGCAGATCGGCGGGCGCTTCCTCGGCAGCACGGCTCCCGCGCTGGCCGGGCGCACGTTCACCGAGACCTACACCGGCACGCTGGGGCCGTCCGTACGGGCCGTCACCCCCGTACGGGACGCCACCGGCAGGGTGCGGGCACTGGTCAGCGCCGGCATCACGGTGGCGAAGATCAGTGCCGAGGTGCGCGGGCAGATCGGCTCGGCCGTCCTCACCGGCCTGATCGGCCTGGCGGCGGGCATCGCGGGCGCCTACCTGGTGGGCGCCCGCCTGCGCCGCCAGACGCACGGGCTGGGCCCGGCGGAGCTGAGCCGCATGTACGAGTACCACAACGCGATCCTGCACGCGGTGCGCGAGGGGCTGCTGCTCGTCGACCGGGACGGCCGGCTGACGCTCGCCAACGACGGCGCCCGCGAGCTGCTCGGCCTGCCCGGGGACGCGGAGGGACGGCACGTGGGCGACCTGGGCCTGTCGCCCTCGCTGGCCGCGATGCTCGGCTCGGGGGAGAGCCGGTCCGACGAGATCCACCTGACCGGGGAGCGCGTGCTGGTGGCGAGCGCCGCCGTGGTCCGCTCGGGCGCGCGCTCGCTCGGCACGGTGGTCACACTGCGCGACCACACCGAGCTGCAGGCCCTCACGGGGCAGCTCGACGCCGAGCGCGGCTTCGCCGAGTCGCTCCGCTCGGCCGCCCACGAGGCGGCCAACCGGCTGCACACGGTCGTCGCGCTCGTGGAGCTGGGCCGCGCCGACCAGGCGGTGGAGTTCGCCACCGCGGAGCTGCGGATGGCCCAGCGGCTCACCGACCGCGTGGTGGGCGCGATCCGCGAACCCGTCCTCGCGGCGCTGCTGCTCGGCAAGAGCGCGGCGGCCGCCGAGCGCGGGGTCGACCTCGTGATCAGCCCCGGCAGCGAGCTCGACGACATCGCCCTCGACGCCCGCGACCTCGTGACCATCGTCGGCAACCTGATCGACAACGCGATCGACGCCGCGGTGCAGGGCGCAGTGCAGGACACGGTGCAGGACACGGTGCAGGGCACGGTGGAGGGCACGGTGGAGGGCGCAGTGCAGGGCGCGCCGCCCGGCCGGGTCCGCGTCCACCTGCGCGCCGAGGACGGCACGTTCCTGATCCGGGTCGCCGACAGCGGTCCCGGGCTCGACCCCGGCGTCGTACGGGACGTGTTCCGGCGCGGCTGGTCCACGAAGGGGGATGGCCGGGGGCTCGGCCTCGCGATGGCGGGGCAGGCGGCCCGGCGCCTGGGCGGTTCCATCGAGGCGGGCGCCGGTGATCGGGGTGCGGTCTTCACCGTACGGCTCCCGCTGCCGCCCCGGCCGGCCCACACCGGCGTGGAGCGCGACCCTCGCGAGGCACGCCCGGGGTACGGCGCGGAGCGGGCGGGCGCTCCCGGCGGCGGCTGCTCGCCCGAGGAGGTGCGGCCGTGATCTCGGTCCTGATCGTGGAGGACGAGGAGCTCACGGCCGAGGCGAACCGCCTGTACGTCGAGCGGGTGCCGGGCTTCCGGGTCGCCGGCGTGGCCAGGTCCGGCGGCGAGGCCGTCCGCGCGCTGCGCCGCGAACCGGTGGATCTCGTGCTCCTCGACCTCTATCTGCCGGACATGCACGGGCTGGACGTCTGCCGGGCCATGCGGGCAGCGGGCCTCCCCTCCGACGTCATCGCCGTCACCTCCGCGCGGGACCTGTCGGTGGTCAGGTCGGCCGTCTCCGCCGGGGTCGTGCAGTATCTGCTCAAGCCCTTCACCTTCGCCCTGCTGCAGGAGAAGCTCGAACGGTACGCGGCGTTCCGGTCGTCGATCAGCGGGCCGGGCGAGGTCAGCGGCCAGGGCGAGGTGGACCGGGCGCTGTCCACCCTGCGAGGAACCGCCCGCCCCCATCTGCCCAAGGGGATGACCACCGACACCCTGGAGGCCGTGGCGGGCGCGCTGCGGGACGCCGTCGGCGGCATGTCGGCCCAGGCCGTGGGCGCGGCCGTGGGCGTGTCCCGGGTGACGGCCCGGCGCTACCTGGAACACCTCGTCGAGACCGGCGTCGCCCGCCGCGTCCCGCAGTACGGCGGCCCCGGCCGCCCGGAACTCCGCTACACCATCGCCTGACCGAATCCACAGGGCCCGCGGACCGACTGAGGCATTTGTCCAGAAATGGGCAGATATACGGCGGGGTGAGGGCCATGGAAGATCGTCGTCGGCAAGACCGGACCGAGAGCGCGGAGGCGGGATGCTCCCGCCGCCGGTTCCTCGTCTACTCGGCGGCGGGACCGCTGGCCCTCGCCGCCGTACGGCAGGCGCCCGCGGCGCCACCGCGGCAGGCCGTCTCCGCGCCCGCCCGACAGGACTTCGTCGTGCAGGAGACGCCGTCCCGTTACTTCTCCCATCGGGGGAACGGCTCGGAGGAGATGAAGTGGGGTCCGGTCGGCGGATATGGGGACCTGATCCCCAACGACCGGTTCTACATCCACAACCGGGCCCGCCCGCCGCACATCGACCGTTCGTCGTGGCGTCTGGAGATCACCGGTGACGCGGTCCCCCGCCCCAGGTCGTTCTCGTACGCGGACCTGCTCGCGCTGCCCCAGGTCACCGTGCGCCGCACCCTCGACTGCGGCGCGAACTGCTCGGCCTTCTTCCCCGAACTCCCGCCGTCCGGCGACGGCCGGTGGCTTCCCACCGGCTACACCCAGTGGCACTTCGGCGCGGTCGGCGCCGCCGAGTGGACCGGCGTACGGGTCAGGGACGTGCTCGCGGCGGCCGGGCTCGGCCACGCCGTGGACGTGCGGTTCACCGGCTTGGACGAGATCGCCACCCCGGAGGGGACCGTGCACTACTCGGAGGTCGTCCCCGCCGGCAAGGCCCTGCGGGACGACAGCCTGCTGGCGCACCACATGAACGGGGCCGACCTGCCCGTCGACCACGGCTATCCGCTGCGCGCCCTCATGTCCGGGTGGGGCGCCAACACGGCGGTGAAGTGGCTCGGCACGATCGAGGCGTCCGTACGACGCCTGCCCGCCCAGGGGCTCCAGCGCAACCAGGTGCTCGTGGGCCCCTCCTACCCCACGCCCGTCCGGCCGACCGTCGGCCGGGTCCGCAGCGCCCTCGAACTCGACGACGGCGTCACGCTCCCGCCGGGCGACCACACGCTGCACGGCCGGGCCTGGTCCGGCGCCGGGACGATCGACCACGTCGACGTCACGATCGAGCGGCTGATCGCCCCCGGGCGCTGGGTGTCGGAGATGCCCTGGCGCGGGGCGACGCTCCTCACCCCGCCCGAGCCGCTGATCTGGGTCCGGTTCGAGGTGCCGTGGCGAGGGGCTCGGCCTGGGCGCTACCGCGTGATGTCACGCGCCCGCGACAGGGCGGGCAACGTGCAGCCCCGGCCCGCGGACGTCCCCTGGAACCAGCACGGGCTCGGCTACGACGGCCACGCCCCCCTGTACCTCACCGTCCTCCCACCCCGGACCATGCCCTGACGCGGTGTTCCGGCGCTGAACCGAGAGCGGTCACGGGTACCCGCGCCGGCCGGTGGGTAGTGCCAGCCCTCGCGCCGGTCAGCGGGCGGTCCAGCGCCCACCTGTTGGCCGAGTGAGCGACGACGAGGCCGAGGCACCCTCGTCATTCCTGATGCTTCCCACTCGGGTGGCCGCCGTTTTCCTGCCTGGCGCAATCGGAATCCCAGGGATCCGGGCAGGTGTCGCGTATCCGCCGCGCCAGGAACTGGTTTATCTGTGCAATCGAAAGTTGCGGTTCCCTTTCCCGGCGCAAACTCTGTGCCCAGACAAGCCTGAAGGCGTTTCTGTAATCCGTGGCAGTCAGCGGCTTACGCGCCTCCGTGTCGACGTTCTTCGGGTCTAGAGCCTCAGACCTGCAACCCGAGGAATCGCCGATGCGATCGTTCGATCCTGCACGATTTACATGTAGCCCGGGCCCCGACCAATCGCCCAACCGGTCGACCTTCGATAATTTCAGGCCACCTACCATCAGGGACAAAGTCGTGCCGACTATTCTGGTTACTCTGACCAAATGGTTGGCGGATCTAACGAACTCCTCTTCCGAGCGCGCGAAAAGCGGCGCCAAGAACAGCATCGCAGCCACCGTCACCGCCACGGCCACGGCCCCGAGAAGCGTCACCAGAAGGCCATCGAAATGGATGATGCCACGGTCAATGGATAGCCCGACCGCACAGATTACCAGGATTGCGACAGTAGGCGCGACTGGGGGGAGCATTCCGCGTTTCCGTCGCGTATCCTGCCGTATGTGACGCGGGGAAGTCACACGTGAAGCCTTCTGTAGGGGGCGTTCAACCATTATTGCCGAACCTTCTCGTTCGACCCGTTGGAATCGTCAGGATCGGCGAGGAACAGGGCAGCGATGTCCAGCGGTTCCGTGGCCGCGCCCCCTTCTTGCTGCCCCGCCGAGGCGGGGATGGCGCGAATGCTCGTCGGCTCCGGCAACCGGGCTAACGCGTCATCGTCAGCTCTGGCCCCGGAGGGGGACGCGATGACCTGGGCAGTGGTGATGACACTTATAGAACTCGTCACTCTGTCGTCGCTCTTCCTGCCCTCTTCCCAGGAGAGGATGGCGTCTGGATCGATCGTCGCCCGCTCACCGCGAGGGCGGAAGGCATCGGCAATGCTCACCCAAACAAAGACGAGGCAACGCGCCGCTCGGACGAGATGCTTACTCGTTCGCTCGTGCGACTCCGCATCGCGCAAGGTAAAGAGCGGCGCGAGGACGAGTGTCGCGCCAACTCCGACGACAACGACCACGATGTAGCCGATCAGTGCCTGGATGATCGTCAGAGAGATCTGGCTCGCGATGACGGGCCACGCGATGCCGAGAAGAGCCAGGCTCCCGACTCTGACTGCCTGACGCTTACAGAACGCACCAATTCGCCTCAACCTCGACTTCTTGGGCTGTGGGGCGCCGGTAGCCGAGATGGCCTGGGGCTGTGGCTGCACTTCCCGACTCATCGGACGCACGCCTTCCACTGGCCGACGGGAACAAGCACAGACAGCGCCCCTAGCGGAACGTAGCACTCTCTATACTTGCGGTCACGCAGACAAGACGTGCCGATGTCGGCTACCCTCATAGAGGGTGTTATGCGATTTTGCACCTGTTCGTGCTGCCTTCCTCATTGAAGGTTGTACGAAGGAGGGCCGTGCCAGAGTGCGGGCTGGACCTAGGAATCGAACTCGCATGGAAGCACGGCCCTCCAGGTCTCTACCACTGGAGATGCCATCCCCGAAACGTGATGACCGAGTCACGTTCGGATACGAACTGTAGGTAGCATTACATTCCCGACCCGGCCCGTTACGACAGAGACCAGGGACAGGAAAATCAGCATCCCCCCAAAACCGACCATTCGGGCCACGCCCGCAAGGGTCGGAACGCGCTACTTGGACGTCAATCCCGCAAGTTTCCTGCGGTACCCCACCCTATGTGATCATTGTGTGATCACCCGTGGCCACTATACCGCGCGACGGGACGCTCTTTACATCCCGCCGCTCGACATCATACCCAATTGACCGAGCAGGGACAGGCGCCGGTATTTGGGCCGAAACCATGCCAATAAATGATCACAGGAGTCCCACAAAGCGACCGCTAGGTTCGCCCCACGAGTACGCCCGACTCATACCACGCACATCTGTCGCATTTTGCCACCATACGACATATTTCGGATGCTTATTGGGCAATTGCGGAGGAATCTGGCTTATACGGTCTTCGCGTTTAGTCGGGGCGGCGCTGTCACCTGAGCTCTCTTTGTGACCGGGCAGCCATCAAGGTGGTGATCGAACTCGAGGGTCGGACATGGGAAGCGCCCGCGGCCTCTAAGATCACGATCTTGTTCAGGGAAAGTGATTACGGCGCGGGCGCGTGGATCAACATGCAGGATCGGACCTGCTGGGCCTGATCTGCCTGGAGGTCTCGGAGGTGGAAGCCGGCCACAACGGCAGGCGGCGGGTGCATGTGCTGCCTACGGGGGCGGGGCGGGCGGGCGGATCTGCCCCACCTGGTGGTCGACCCGTTCCACGTGGTCCAGGCCGCAACCAGGATGGTCGCGTCGGTGCGCCGCCGGCGTCCGCGACCGGCTGCACGCGTTCTTCTCCTGGTGCAGTGCCCACGACCACATCCCCGAACTGGTCACCCTGGCCGAGACGGTGGCGCGAGCAGATCGCCGCCGCGATCACCCTGAAGGTCTCCAACGCCGCCAGCGAGGGCACCAACCGGGTCATCAAGCTCGCCGCCCAGATCGCGTTCGGCTTCCGCGACCCGGGCCGGCCAGCGTCGTCGCTCCCGCTACGCCACCACCCGCACGAGCCGGCGCCCACCACGGAGAGCAACCAAACGGAGATCACACTCAGCGATCAAACGAGGGCACAACCCCGCTCACCCATGAAGAGCCGCTTATACAGACAACCTGAGCGAATGACCATCTCTGGTGTGCAACAGGTCCTGAACATCTCTGATCTGACGTTGCTGGTAGTGCGCCGGTCAAAGCCCCGGGCGAGGCGTCGATTCAGCGGTGGCCGAGTGAGCGGGTCGAACGGGTCGGTAAATCTCATTGCGGAAATCGGGATGAGCTGATCACCACCCACTCAAGCACGAGCGTGGTCAGCCAGCTCAGCAGGGCGTTCCCCCCGACCGGCTCGGCCTCTCCCGTAGCCCTGCTGGACCGAGCGCGACACCCTCCCTACTTAGGCGGGCAGGCCGAGCTCGCGGGCGATGAGCATGCGCTGCACCTCGCTGGTGCCCTCGCCGATCTCCAGGATCTTCGCGTCCCGGTAGAAGCGGCCCACGGGGAACTCGTTCATGAAGCCGTAGCCGCCGAAGATCTGGGTGGCGTCGCGGGCGTTGTCCATCGCGGCGTTGGATGACACGAGCTTGGCGATCGCCGCCTCCTTCTTGAACGGCAGACCGGCCAGCATGCGCTCGGCGGCGTGGTAGTAGGCCAGGCGGGCCGTGTGCGCCCTGGCCTCCATGTCGGCGATCTTGAACTGGATGGCCTGGTAGCGGCCGATCTCCTGACCGAAGGCCCGGCGCTCCCGGACGTACCGCAGCGACTCGTCCACGCAGCCCTGGGCGAGGCCCACCGACAGCGCGGCGATGGCCACCCGGCCCTCGTCCAGCGTCTGGAGGAACTGCGCGTAGCCCCGGCCTCGCTCACCTAGCAGGTTCTCCTCCGGCACCCGGCAGTCGGCGAACGACAGCTCCCGGGTGTCCGAGGCCGACCAGCCGACCTTGGAGTACTTCTTCGACACCGTGAACCCGGGCGTGCCCGACGGCACGAGGATCGTGGAGATCTCCGGCCTGCCATCCTCCCGGCGGCCGGTGATCGCCGCCACCCCGACGACTCCGGTGATGTCGGTGCCCGAGTTGGTGATGAACGCCTTCGAGCCGTTGATCACCCAATCGCCGCCGTCGAGGACGGCCGTGGTGCCCATGCCGCCCGGCACGTCGGACCCGCCGCCGGGCTCGGTCAGCCCGAACGCCCCGAGGATCTCCCCCGTCGCCATCTTCGGCAGCCACCGCTGCTTCTGGGCGTCCGTGCCGAACCTCAGGATCGGCATCTCGCCCAGCGAGACCGCCGCCTCAAGGGTGATCGCCACCGAGGAGTCGACCCTGGCCAGCTCCTCCAAGGCCAGGCACAGCGCGAAGTAGTCGCCGCCCATGCCGCCGTACTCCTCCGGGACGGGCAGGCCGAACAGGCCCATCGCGCCCATCTTGCGGACGATGTCGTACGGGAACGCGCACCGCTCGTAGTAGTCCCCGATGACGGGAGCCACCACCTCGCGAGCGAACTCCTCGACCGACTTGCGCAGTTCGACGTGCTCGTCGTTGAGCATCTAGATCTCCTTGCCGAGAGCCTGGACGACGCGGGAGGGGCTCGGCCGGCCCAGGATTTCGGCGAGCCAGAGGCTGGTGGCGGTCAGAGACCTGACGTCCACCCCGGTCTCGACGCCGAGACCGTCGAGCATCCACACCAGGTCCTCGGTCGCGAGGTTGCCGGTGGCGCTCTTGGCGTACGGGCAGCCGCCGATGCCGCCGGTGGAGGAGTCTACGACCGTGATCCCCCGCTTCAGCGCGGTGAGCGTGTTGGCGAGGGCCTGTCCGTAGGTGTCGTGGAAGTGGACGGCCAGCCGGTCGGGCCCGACGCCTGCCTCGGCGAAGGCGTCGAGCAGCGCCTCGACGTGCCTGGGTGTGCCGACGCCGATCGTGTCGCCGAGCGACAGCTCGTAGCAGCCGAGGTCGAGCAGCCTGCGCCCGACCCGGGCGACCTGCTCGGGCGCGACCGCCCCCTCCCAGGGGTCGGCGAAGCACATCGACACGTACGCCCTGACCCGCATGCCGTGGGCGAGGGCCCGTTCGACGACGGGGGCGAACATCTCGAACTGCGACTCGACGGTCCGGTTCAGGTTGCGCTGGGCGAACGACTCGGTGGCGCTGCCGAAGATCGCGATGTCGGTGACGCCCTGCTCCAGGGCCCGGTCGAGGCCCCGCTCGTTGGGGACGAGCACCGGGTAGCGCACTCCGGGCACCCGGGGCAGGCTCTCCAGCAGTTCGCCCGCGTCGGCGAGTTGAGGCACCCACTTGGGGTGGACGAAGCTCGTCGCCTCGATGGTCGTCAGCCCGGCCTCGGCCAGCCGCCCGATGAACTCGCGCTTGACCTCGACGGGCACGACGGCGGACTCGTTCTGCAGGCCGTCGCGCGGGCCGACCTCGTAGATCGTCACTCGCACGGCGTCACCCTCGCCAGGACCGCGTCCAGCTCCACCGTCTGTCCCGGCCGGGCCCGCAACTCGGCGAGCACGCCGTCGGCCGGCGCCGTCAGGGTGTGTTCCATCTTCATCGCCTCCACGACGACCAGCGGCTGCCCCGCCGTGACCCGGTCGCCCTCCGCCGCCTTCACGAGCAGCACCGTTCCCGGCATCGGGCTGCGTACGACCCCGTCGCCGGAGAGCGCCCCACCCGCCCGGTCCTTCGGGTCGCCGGGCTCGTGCCGGGTGAGGGGCCAGGCGCGGCCACCCTCGGCGAGCCACACCGTTTCGCGGTTCCGGGCCACCGCGTACCTCCGGGTGATCCCGCCGAGAGTGACCGCCGCCTCACCTGAGCCGGTCCGCTCCAGCCGAGCACGGCCGAGTGAACGTTCGTTAACTTCGATCTCCGCGTCGCCGGCGGCGCCCCGCACCCGTACGGGCACGCCGAGCCGGTGCACGGTCCAGGCGGGCTCCCCGACACGCCAGCCGTCCGCCACGTCCCACGGGTCGTCCGTCGTACGCCCCAAGGAGTCGAACCCGGCGTGGAAGACGAGCGCGGCCGCCGCCAGCACCTCGTCCGGAACCTCGCCGCTCACCAGGTCGCCGAGCCGCCGCTCGACCAGCCCGGTGTCGAGCCGCCCGGCGGCGACCTCAGGGTCGGCCAGCAGCGCGCGCAGGAACCCGATGTTCGTGGTGACCCCGAGGATCACGGTCGAGGCCAGCGCCCGGTCGAGGGCCGCGAGCGCGCCCGCCCGGTCAGGGGCCCAGGCCACCGCCTTGGCCAGCATGGGGTCGTAGTCGCTGCCCACGACCATCCCGCCGGTCAGCCCAGAGTCGAACCGCACGCCGAACCGCACACCCTCGCCCGCGGGCTCGCGCAGGGCCAGGATCCGGCCGCCGGTCGGCAGGAAGTCGCGGGCCGGGTCCTCGGCGTAGACGCGGGCCTCGACGGCGTGGCCGCGCAGGCGCACCTCGTCCTGCCCGAGCGGCAGCAGCTCCCCCGCCGCGATCCGCAGTTGCAGTTCGACCAGGTCGAGACCCGTGACCATCTCGGTGACCGGATGCTCGACCTGCAGCCGGGTGTTCATCTCCATGAAGAAGAAGTCGCCGGGATGGGAGCCGGGCACGATGAACTCGACGGTGCCGGCGCCGACGTAGCCGACCGACCGGGCGGCCTGCACCGCCGCCGCCCCCATCCGGGCCCGCGTCTCGTCGTCGAGCAGCGGCGAGGGCGCCTCCTCCACGATCTTCTGGTGGCGCCGCTGCAGGCTGCACTCACGCTCGCCGAGGTGGACGACGTTGCCGTGGCCGTCGGCCATGACCTGGATCTCGATGTGCCGGGGCCGGTCCACGAACCGCTCGATCAGCAGGGTGCCGTCCCCGAAGGCCGCCGTCGCCGTACGGCGGGCCGACTCGACTGCCGCGGCCAGGCCGTCGGCGGACTCGACCCGCAGCATGCCCTTGCCGCCCCCGCCCGCGGACGGCTTGATCAGCACGGGGAAGCCGATGCGCTCGGCGACCTCGGCCAGGTCGTCGTGCGGTTCCGCGCCGCCGGGCACGACCGGCACGCCCGCGCGGGCGACCGTCTCCTTGGCCCGGATCTTGTCGCCCATGGCCTCGATGGCCCCGGCGGACGGGCCGACGAACACCAGGCCCTCCTGCGCGCAGCGCTGGGCGAACTCGGCGTTCTCGGCGAGGAAGCCGTACCCGGGGTGGACGGCCTCGGCGCCACTCGCCCGGGCGGCCTCGACGATCGCGTCGATGTCGAGGTAACCGCGCGGAAGCCGTACGGCGAGGTCGGCCTCGCGCACGTGACGGGCGTCGCGGTCGGCGTCGCTGTGGACGGCGACGGCCCGCACGCCCAGGGCGCGCAGCGTACGGATGATCCGGACGGCGATCTCGCCCCGGTTGGCGATCAGGACACTGGAGAACATCACGAGAGAACCCGACGCAGTGAGCGGAGTGAGCGGTGAGGAACGAACCGCTCGCGAAGCGAACGAGGAGCCGGCGAACGAGTCATCAACACAGCGAGAACCCGACGCAGTGAGCGGAGTGAGCGGTGAGGAACGAACCGCTCGCGAAGCGAACGAGGAGCCGGCGAACGAGTCATCAAACACCTCACATCCGGAAGATGCCGTAGCCGACGGGTTCGAGGGGGGCGTTCGCGGCGGCGCCGAGCGCCAGGCCGAGGACGGTCCTGGTGTCCGCCGGGTCGATCACCCCGTCGTCCCACAGGCGCGCGGTCGAGTAGTAGGGGTTGCCCTGGTGCTCGTACTGGGCCCGGATCTCGTCGGCGTCGGCGTCGCCGACCATGGTGAGCACGGTCGCGGCCTGTTCGCCGCCCATGACCGAGATGCGGGCGTTCGGCCACATCCAGAGGAAGCGGGGCGAGTAGGCGCGCCCGGCCATCGCGTAGTTGCCCGCGCCGAACGAGCCACCGATGATCATGGTGAACTTCGGCACCCGGGCGCAGGCGACCGCCGTCACCATCTTCGCGCCGTGCTTGGCGATGCCCCCGGCCTCGTACGCCTTGCCGACCATGAAGCCGCTGATGTTCTGCAGGAACACCAGGGGGATCGACCGCCGGTCGCACAGTTCGATGAAGTGCGCGCCCTTGAGCGCCGACTCGCTGAAGAGGATGCCGTTGTTGGCGACGATGCCCACGGGGTGCCCGTGGATCCTGGCGAAGCCGGTGACCAGAGTCGGGCCGTACTCGGCCTTGAATTCGAGGAACCGGCTGCCGTCGACCACGCGGGCGATCACCTCGCGCACGTCGTACGGCTGGCGGGTGTCCTGGGGGACGATGCCGTACAGGTCGCGCGGGTCCCACAGCGGCGGCTCGGCCGGCGCGACCTCCCAGGGGCGGGAGCCCTTCGGAGCGAGCGTCGACACGATGTCCCTGACGATCTTCAGGGCGTGCGCGTCGTCCTCGGCGAGGTGGTCGGTGACGCCGCTGACGCGGGCGTGGAGGTCGCCGCCGCCCAGTTCCTCGGCGGTGACGGTCTCGCCGGTGGCGGCCTTCACCAGCGGCGGCCCGCCCAGGAAGATGGTCCCCTGGTTACGGACGATCACGGCCTCGTCGCTCATCGCCGGGACGTACGCGCCGCCCGCGGTGCAGGAGCCGAGCACGGCCGCGATCTGCGGGATGCCGCGCGCCGACATGGTGGCCTGGTTGTAGAAGATGCGGCCGAAGTGCTCGCGGTCGGGGAAGACCTCGTCCTGCTTCGGCAGGAAGGCGCCGCCCGAGTCGACCAGGTACACGCACGGCAGGTTGTTGTGGAGGGCGACCTCCTGGGCGCGCAGGTGCTTCTTGACCGTGATCGGGTAGTACGTGCCGCCCTTGACGGTGGCGTCGTTGGCCACGATCACGACCTCGCGTCCGGCGACCCGTCCCACGCCGGTGATGATCCCGGCCGCCGGGGCCTGGTCGTCGTACATGCCGGTGGCCGCGAGCGGGGACAGCTCCAGGAAGCGCCCGCCGGGGTCGAGGAGCGTGTCGACACGGTCCCTGGGCAGCAGCTTGCCGCGCTGGACGTGCCTGGCCCTGGCCCGCTCGGGGCCGCCGCGCGCCGCCGCCGCGAGCCGTTCCCGCAGGTCCGCCACCAGGCGTTCGTTCGCCTCCGCGTTGCGCTTGTACGGCTCACCGCCCGGGTCGCACCGGCTCTCCAGCACCGGCCAGTCACTCGTGCTCATGCTCGGATGTTAGTCATCATTAACAGACTCCGTCTACCATGGTGCCGTGAAGACCCCTACCCGCAATCGGCGGGCCGAGATCCTCGAAGCGGCCGCGGACCTCTTCGCGGCGCGCGGCTTCCACGGCGTGTCCATCGAGGACATCGGCACGGCCGTGGGCGTGTCGGGGCCGGCGCTGTATCGGCACTTCAGCGGCAAGGAGGCCCTGCTCACCGAGATGCTGCTGGACATCAGCGAGCGGCTGCGCGAGCAGGGGGCACGGCTGGCCACCACCGCCGATCCCGACACCGCGGAGGCCGCGCTCGACGCGCTGCTGTCCGGGCACATCCAGTTCGCGCTGAGTCACCCCGCACTCATCCGCGTCCACGAGCGCGAGCTGGACAACGTGCCGGAGCAGGCCCGCCGGGCCATCCGGCGGCTGCAGCGGCTGTACGTCGAGGAGTGGGTCACCGTGCTGTCCGAACTGCACCCCGCGTGCCCGCCCGCGCGGCTGCGCGCCGCCACGCACGCGGTCTTCGGCCTGCTCAACTCCACCCCGCGCAGCGCGGGAGAGCTCGCCCCCGAGGCCATGGCCGACCTGCTCCGCACCATGGCCCGCGCCGCCCTGTCGCGGCTCTGAATCCCCTCACCGCCGGGCTCGCGTCATAGACTCGAGGGCATGACGGCGCCGCGGGAAGAGTATGAGGATCTTCATCGGCTGGTCGACCAGCTCCGGCCAGACCAGGTGCGTGAGGAGCGTGCGCGGCTCCTCCAGTTGGTCTATTCCCGTGAGGAGCCGGAGCTCGGCCCTGACGGTCTTCCTGCGCTTTTCGGCGCGTTCCACGCCAATCGGAGCGACGCTTCCGAACAGGTGGAAGAAATCCTTGCGGAGGGCTACGGTCACGAAGCGTGATCGTTGTCGACACCGGTCCGATCGTGGCCGCCACCTTCCTGAACGACAAGAACCACGAGCGTTGCGTACAGGAGTTCGTGCGGCTTAAAAAGGCGAACCGTCCGCTGCTGGTTCCCAGCTTCGTCGCCGCCGAGAGCTGCTACATGCTCGGCAGGCTGGGCGGGCCGAAGGCCGAGGCGGCGTTCGTCCGGCTCCTCGAGTCCGGCTGGTTCCGCCTCGTCGACCTGACCGAGTCCGACCTCGCGAGAATCGCGGTCCTCGTCGAGCGATACCACGATCTTCCCCTGGGCGCCGCCGACGCCTCGGTGGTGGCCGTGGCGGAGCGGACGCGGATCGCCGAGGTGATGACCGTCGACGTACGGGACTTCTCGGTGGTCCGTCCCATCCACACTCCCGCATTCACCCTGCTTCCGGCGTAGGTCCGGGCCGTACGCCGCATCGCGGCTTTGACCGCCTGACCGGTCAGGCGAGCAGTTTGCGGGCCGCGCGTTCGATGTCGGACTCCGACAGCAGGACGGTGTCAGCGGCCGGGCCGAGCGGGACGAAGCTGTCCTGTGAGGTCACCCGGGCGATCGGGCCGCGGAAGCCGTTGTCGACGAGCGCCGCGATCACGCTCTCGGAGACGCCGCCGCTCTGGCGGGTCTCGTCGGCGATCAGCACGCGGCCGGTCAGTTCGGCCGCGCGCATGAGGTCCTCGACCGGCAGCGGCGACAGCCACCGCAGGTCGAGCACCCGGCAGCCCATGTCCTCCGCCGTGAGCTTGACCGCCGCCCGCAGGCTCATGCGCACGCCGTTGCCGAAGGTGACGATGGTCAGGTCGCGGCCGTCGCCGTAGGAGCGGGCGCGGCCGACCGGGACGTGCGTCTCGGCCCAGCGCGCCGGCGGCGCGTACGGCGCGAGCCAGCCTCCGTCGCCCTCCTCGAAGAGGTCGCGCGTGTGGTACAGCGCGATGGGTTCGAGGAACGCGCAGACGCTGCCGTCCTCGCGGGCGGTGGCCAGGCAGGTGCGCAGCATCGCGGCCGCGTCGTCGGGCCGCGCCGGAGACGCGACGATCACGCCGGGAATATCGCGCAATGCGGCGATTGAGTTGTCATTATGGAAATGTCCACCAAAGCCCTTTTGGTAGGCATATGAGGCGACTCGTACGACCAGCGGATTGCGATACGCGCCCTGCGAGAAGAATTGCATGGTCGACGCCTCGCCGCGAATCTGATCAAGAGCGTTGTGCAGGTAGGCGAGATATTGGACCTCCGGCACCGGCAGCAGCCCCGACACCCCGCTCCCGAGGGCGAGGCCGAGGATCGCCTGCTCGTCCAGGAGCATGTCGAAGACCCGCTCGGCGCCGAACCGGCGCAGCAGCCCGCGCGTCACGCCGTACACCCCGCCCTTGCGGGCCACGTCCTCGCCGAACACCAGGACCCCGGGGTCCAGCGCCATCGCGTCGGCCAGCGCGCGGTTGACCGCCTGGGCCACCGTCAGCCTGCCCTCCTGCTCCGGCAGGGTGGCGAAGGCGCGCTCGCGCGCCTCGGCGGGCGCGGACCGCACGGCCACGGCGGCCACCGCCTCGGGACGGCGCGGCGCGAGCGGGGCCATCACCTCCGCCGCCGTCGTGAGCCGGGGCCGCCGCGCGCACTCCGACGCCAGCTTCAGCACGTGGTCGCGCTCGGCCTCGTAGCGCGCGAGCAGCTCGTCGGGCGCGGCCAGGCCCGCCTCCACGAGCAACCGCGCCGTACGGACGAGGGGGTCGCGATCCAGATCGGCGGCGATCTCCCTGCGGGTGCGGTAGCCGATCTCCACGTCGGACCCGGCATGGCCCATCAGGCGCACGGTGCGCAGGTGCAGGAACGCCGGGGCGCGGTTGACGCGCACGTGCTCGACGGCGCGCAGCGCCACGTCGCAGGCCTCGGCCAGGTCGCAGCCGTCGGCCTGGAAATACTCCAGCAGGGGGTGCCTGGCCTGCGCGATCCACTCCGGGGGGGTCTTCACGCTGATGCCGAGGCCGTTGTCCTCGCACACGAACAGCACCGGGATCTGCAGCCCGCGGAAGCGGCCGTACGCGGCGGTGTTCAGCCCGGTCAGCGCGGACGCGTGGTTCATCGACGCGTCGCCGAAGCTGCAGACGGCGACGGCGTCCCCGGGCCAGGGTGAGGGCAGGCCGAGCATGCGCGCCCGCTCGATCGCGAAGCCGACGCCGACGGCGCGCGGCAGGTGGCTGGCGATCGTGGAGGTCTGCGGGATGACGGCGAGGCCGGGGTGGCCGAACACCTTGTGCCGGCCGCCCGCGATCGGCTCCTCGACCGACGCGGTGATCCCCAGCAGCACGTCGCGCAGCCCCTCCTCGGCCAGCCGCCCGGCCTGAGCCGAACGGGTCAGGTAGAAGGCGCCCGACCTGTAGTGCAGGAGCGCGGGGTCGTCCACGCGGAGCGCGGCGGCCACGGCGGCGTTGCCCTCGTGCCCGGACGACCCGATCGTGTAGAAGCCCTCGTCGCGCTCACGCATGACGCGGGCGGCGACGTCGAGGAGCCGGCTGCCGAGCTGCACGGCGAACAGCTCACGGCACCGCGTGCCCGTCAGGCCCGTGCCCGGCCGTACCGGCAGGTCCGGATCCCGAGAGGGTCCGGGGGTCAGGGCCCCGACGGCCTCGGCGAAATGCGTCTCCACAGCGTCCCGCACCACACGGCCGATTATGTCGCACGATGCACGCTCCGTCCCGCACAGCGACAACTCCGTTACGGCTCTCCCCTCGGGGCCGTGTCACCAGGGGAAAAACCGATGGCGAGGTGGGTCGTCCTCAGCCGTCGAGCAGCCGCCATGTGATGAGGGATCGCGGCCACATAGGCGTTGTCTCGCGCGGCGTCGAGAGATATCTCCGCCAGGAGCGCAGCGCGCCGAGGTCGTCGAGCCACCCGCAATCACAATCGTCACACACAGCACTTTTCGCCTGGGGATACGGATCCGAGCGGCACGCTCACACGAGATTATGGATCATGTCTTTTGACACAAATCGATGACGATAAGTAAGTGAGCTCAACCGTCGCCGGTATTCGCCCGTCTACTCGTAATGAATGACGTGGCACCCTCAGGCCGCGTTCAACCACCGGGAAGGATGGTTCACCGGAATGTTGAAACGCATTCATGCCGTGATCGCGGCAGTGGCTCTGGGAGGGGCGGCCCTCGTCGCGCTCCCGGCCACCGCCGGTGCGGCGACGGCGGCGGGTCCCGGCGACCTGACCGTCTCCCCCAGTCCCGTCGTCGTCGCAACCGGCGCGGGCACGACGGCGACCTTCACCTACAAGGCGTCCGAGAAGGGCGCGGCGAGGCTGGTCGACCGCGACGGCCGGACCGTCACGCTGGATCCCGGCCCCTCGGGCTCCGGCGCCTACACGGCCAGGTACGGCTTCACCTTCAGGGACGAGCCGGGCGTCTGGAAGCTGGAGGTGCGGGCCGGCGGCGGCACCGCGAGCAAGGAGTTCCAGGTCCACTGGACCACCGACCTCGACTTCGACGCCGCACCGGACGTCGTCGACCGGGGCGACCGGATCAGGCTGACCGGCGCGCTGACCTACCGGGACGGCGACGGCCGGCAGGCGTACGACGGGCAGCGGGTCTACATCGCCTTCAAGCCGGTCGGCGGCTCCTACAGCCGGGTCGGCTCGGTGACGACCGACCGGCGCGGCCGGTTCTCCGTCGACGAGAGCGCGGTCGGGAGCGGCTGGTGGCGCGCCGAGTTCGAGGGCGCCTCCGACGCCGAGCCCGCGACGAGCGACAGCGACCGGGTCGACGTCAGAGCCCAGGCCAGCCGCACCCGGATCACCGGATTCGACGCCTCCCCCGAGCCCGTCGACGCCGGTGACGCGCTGCGCCTGCGCGGCCGGCTGGAGATCTCCGGCTTCGCCGGCTGGAGCGGCTACCCGGGCCGGCAGGTGAAGATCCTGTTCAAGCCGGCCGGCGGTTACCGCTGGCAGTACGTCACCTCCGACTGGACCGACTCCGACGGCCGCTTCTGGGCGGACGTCACGGCCAGGACCTCCGGCTGGTGGCGTGCTGAGTTCGAGGGCGCCGGCGGAGCGGGCTACTCGGCGAGCGCGACCGACTACGTGACGGTCCGCGTGCCCCGGCCGACGCCTCCGCCCACGCCCAAGGCCCACACCCGGGTCGTCCAGTTCAACGCGGCACCGGAGCCGGTCAGGTATCACAGGTACCTCACCTTCCGCGGCGAGCTCCAGGCCTGGGACGACGGCTGGGAGGGCTACGGCCACCAGAGGGTGAGCGTGTGGTTCAAGAAGGCCGGCGGCTCCTGGCACTACGTCAAGACGCTGTGGACGAACAGCACCGGCAAGTTCTGGGGCAAGACCAAGGCGTCGGCGTCCGGCTACTGGAAGGTCGTCTTCGCCGGGAACGGCGAGGCCGATCGCTCCACCAGCCGGAGCGACTGGGTGCGCGTGAAGCGCTAGAGGATCACTGAGCCGGCCCGGGGCGTCCCGCACGCCCCGGGCCGGTTCGCGCCCGCGATCGTCCGCCGGCCGCGGCGGCTTGACGCAGGGCTACTCAGTCCGTCCGGCGGAACTGGAGGACGGCCACGCCGAGCAGGGCGGCGCCGATGGCGGCGACCAGGCCGAGTTCGAGCGGCACCGGCAGCCTGTGGCCGAACCAGCTCACTCCGGGGTTGAGCATCGCGTCCACCTGCGGCGGCACGTCGAGGTGGCCGAAGACCGCCCGGCGCATCGGGTCCACCGCGTACGTCAGCGGGTTGACCGTGGTCAGCACGTGCAGCCACGACGGCAGGTTCGCCAGCGGGAACATCGCGCCGGACAGGAACATCATCGGCATGATCGCCATCTGCATCACGCCGAAGAAGCTCTGCATGTTGCGCATCCTGGCGGCCAGCGTCACGCCGAACGCCGTGATCGTGAAGGCGGCCAGGAACATCTCGCCGAGCAGCGTGAGGATCAGCACCGGCGAGTACGGCACGCCGACCAGCCCCGCGAGAGCGACGATGATCACGCCCTGCAGGCAGGCCACGACGGCGCCCCCGAGGCACTTGCCGATCACGATCGCGCCCCGGCTCACCGGCGCGACCAGCATCTCGCGCAGGAAGCCGAACTCGCGGTCCCAGACGATGGAGCCGGCCGAGAACATCGCCGTCATGATCACGGTCATCGAGATCATGCCGGGGTACATGAACGTGCGGAAGTCGACGCCGGGGATCGACCCGCGCACGAGCGTGCCGAGCCCGGTGCCCATCACGAACAGCCACAGCACTGGCTGGACCAGCGAGGAGACGATCCTGGTGCGGTCGTTCACGAACCGCAGCATCTCCCGGTGCAGGACCACCTTGATCGCGCGCAGGTCGTGGCCGCCGCTCGCGCGCGGCACGCTCACCCGGACCACGTCGGTCGTCATGGGCTCACCTTCCCCGCATTGCTCTCGCCCGCATCCACTGGTTGCCCGCCCCCGACGACTCGGCGTCGCGGATCGTGGAGCCGGTGTAGGACATGAAGACGTCGTCGAGCGACGGGCGCGACACGCTCACCGACCGGATCGGCACGCCGAGGTCGGCGAACAGCCGGGGCACGAACTCCTCCCCCGACGCCACCGCGAACGTCACCTGGCCCTCGCGTACGGCGGCGTCGAGGCCGAACCTCTCCTTGAGCAGCCCGATGGCCCGCTCGTCGTCGCCGGTCTGGATCTGCACGCGGTCCTTGCCCACGCTCGCCTTCAGCGCCTCCGGCGAGTCGATCACGACGATCTCGCCGTGGTCGATGATCGCGATGCGGTCGCAGTACTCGGCCTCGTCCATGTAGTGCGTCGTCATGAAGATCGTGATGTCCTCGCTGTGACGCAGCCTGTTGATGTACCCCCAGATGGCCGAGCGCGTCTGCGGGTCCAGGCCCACCGTGGGCTCGTCAAGGAACAGCACGCGGGGCGAGTGCAGCAGACCGCGGGCGATCTCCAGGCGGCGCTTCATGCCGCCGGAGAACGTCATGACCTTGCTGTCCTTGCGGTCCCACAGCCCGACCATCTCCAGCACCTGGCGCAGCCGGTCGCCGAGCACCTCCTTCGGCACGCCGTACAGCTCGGCGTGGAAGCGCAGGTTCTGCTCGGCGGTGAGGTAGCCGTCCAGGGTCGGGTCCTGGAAGACCAGGCCGATGTTGCGGCGCACCTCGTCGCGCTGCTTCACCACGTCGTACCCCGCGACACGGGCCGTGCCGCCCGTGGGGGTGACCAGCGTGCACAGCATGCTGATCGTGGTGGTCTTCCCCGCGCCGTTCGGCCCGAGGAAGCCGAACACCTCACCCGGCGCCACGTCGAAGCCGACGCCCTTGACGGCCTCGACCTCGCCGTAGTTCTTGCGCAGCCCGCGCACCTCCACCGCGACGCTCATGCGTCCTCCGCGAGGATCCGGAACATCGCCTGCCTGGTGCTCTTGAGCAGCTTCTTGGTCTCGGCGACCTGGCGGTCGTCGGCGACGTGAGTGAGATGGACGAACGCCTCACTCAGCTGTCCCCACAGCGTCCGCAGCTCGTGCCGGTCCTCCGGCAGGCTGCGGCACACGTCGGCCCACGGTTCGGCCCGTTCGTCGGCCTGCCGCCGCCCCTCCTCGGTCAGCCGGTACGTACGGCTGCCGCCGGTCTCCACCCCGCTGACCAGCCCCTCGTCCTCCATCTGCTGGAGGGCGGGGTAGACGGAGCCGGGGCTGGGCCGCCACACTCCCCCGCTGCGCCGCGCGATCTCCTCAATCATCTGGTAGCCGTTGCGCGGCTCCTCCGTCAGCAGGCGCAGCAGGGCCGTGCGGACGTCGCCCCGCCGCACGCGCGGGCCCAGCGCGGGCGGCACACCGAGCGGGGGTTCGGGTGGAACCGGCGGGAGCGGGAGATCGAGGTGGGGCGGCGGAGACAGGGGCGGAGGCGGCGCGAACGGGGCCGGCGGGGGCCACATCTCGTCGTGCATCTGATCCTCCAACTATCGAGATACATAAACGATATATCTAGATAGTTGGCCCGACAAGGCCGTGCCCGGCCCTGTGCGGCTCAGAGCCAGTCGCGGCGTTTGAAGACCAGGTAGAGCGTGAGGCAGACGACACCCATGAGCACGATCGCCATGGGGTATCCGAGCAGCCAGTCCAGCTCGGGCATGTGGTCGAAGTTCATCCCGTAGATCGTGCCGACCAGCGTCGGGGCGAACAGGATGGCCGCCCACGACGAGATCTTCTTGACCTCGTCGCCCTGGGCGATGCTCGCGGCCGTGAGCTTGGTCATCTCCTCGTTCTGCTGCTGGCTGACGAGTGTGGAGTTGACGACGAGGATGTCCTGGAGCATCTGCCGGAAGCCCGCCACGCGCTCGGTGACCGTGATGGCGTGGTCGGACACGTCGCGCAGGTAGCGCTGCAGCTCCTCGTTCACGCCATATTTGGGCGAGCCCGCGATGAAGCCGTCGAGCATCGGGACCAGCGGGCTGGTCGCCCGCTGGAACTCGATGACCTCCCGCGACAGGCTGTAGATGCGCCGGGGCGCGGCCGGGTCGCCACCGAAGACCTGCACCTCGATCTCGTCGATGTCGTTCTGCAGCCCGGCGACCACCGGCGCGTAGCCGTCCACCACCGCGTCCAGGATCGCGTACAGCACGGCCTGCGGCCCCTGGCGGAGCAGGTCGGGGTCCGACTCCATGCGCCGGCGCACCTTGGACAGGTCGGGGGCCTCGCTGTGCCGCACGGTCAGCACGAAGTCGGGACCGACGAAGACGTGCAGCTCGCCGAAGGCGACCTTCTCGGGCTTGTCGAGGTACTGCGCCGCCCGCAGCACGACGAACAGCGTGTCGCCGTACCGATCGGCCTTGGGCCGCTGGTGGGCGACGATGGCGTCCTCGATGGCGAGCTCGTGCAGGCCGAACTCCTCGGCCGCCTTGATCAGCTCGTCCTCCTCGGGCCGGTAGAGGCCGATCCACGCCATCGCGCTCGGCCGCGAGCGCAGCGAGGCGATCGCGTCGCCCAGCGACAACGGCGAGTCCACGCGCTCGCCGTCCACGTACACGGCGTTGTCGATCACACTCTGCCTGAACGTCTCCGCCTCATCCGCACGGGGATCCATGGAGTGCTCGGGAGCCTGCTCCGGTTTCGTCCTCATCAACCCACTCAATCCGCGCAGTCCACGCATACGCCGCTCAGCCACACGTAGAAGGTAACCGCCAGCGTCGCGCTTACCCCAGCCATACGGACCCAATGCTCAGGCACGGGGACCACGGGCCGGGGCGGCGGGCCGTACGATCTCGGGGGTGAACCCCCTGAACGCCCTGTGGAACCACCTGACCGCCACGCAGATCGCGCCCCCGCTCTGGCTGGTCGTCCTGTCCGGGTTCGCCGCACTCGCCGTCGTCGCTTACCCGGCGTCGTGGCACATCTCCCGCGGCCTGATCACGATCGCGCACGAGGGGGGCCACGCGCTGGTCGCGGTGCTGACCCGGCGCAAACTGCGGGGCATCCGCCTCCACTCGGACACCTCGGGCGTGACGCTCACCAGGGGCAGGCCCACGGGGCCCGGCATGATCGCCACAGCCGCGGCGGGATATGTCGCACCCTCCCTGATCGGGCTCGGGTCGGCCTGGCTGGTCTCCGGCGGGCGGATCACGATGCTGCTGTGGGCCGTGCTCGCGCTGCTGACGTGCATGCTGCTGATGATCAGAAACTTCTTCGGCGCCGTGTCGCTGCTCGCCGTGGGCGGCGCGGTCTTCGCGCTGTCGTGGTTCGCCCCGCCCCACGTCCAGTCGACCTGCGCGTACGCCGCCGCGTGGTTCCTGCTGCTCGGCGGTGTGCGGCCGATCCTGGAGCTGCAGAGCAAGCGGCGCCTCGGCCGCGCCCCTGACTCCGACGCCGACCAGCTCGCCCGGCTGACCCGCGTGCCCGGCACGCTGTGGGTGCTGCTGTTCCTGCTCGTCTCCGCCGCCGCGCTCGTCTACGGCGGCTTTCTCCTCGCCGCGCCCTGGCTATCTCTTTGAGCTGTTGACCTTGCCGCGACGTCAACGTCTCTAATGAGGGCATGCGGATCGGAGAACTCGCCGCGCTGGCCGGGGTGTCCACCCGTACTGTGCGGCACTATCACCATCTGGGCGTGCTGCCCGAACCGCCGAGGCGGGTCAACGGCTACCGCGAGTACGGCCTGCGCGACGCGCTCCGCCTCGCCCGGGCCCGCAGGCTGACCGAGCTGGGCCTGTCGCTGGACGAGGTGCGCGATGTGCTGGCCGGTGACTCCGCCAGGGAGCTGCGGGAGATCCTGCTGGAGCTGGACGCCGACCTCGCCCGGCAGGAGGCGGCGATCCGGGCCAGGCGCGAGCGGCTCGCCGCGCTGCTGAGCGAGGAGTCGCCGTCGCCGGACGGCGCCGTCTCGCCGCGGATGGCCGAGTTCCTGCGGGGCCTCGAACCCGTGCGCGACTCCCCGTTCGCGGCGGCCGACGCCGAACTGCTCGCCCTCCTCGACACGGTGGCCGAGCCCGAGGATCGGGACCGGCTGCTGGAGCTGATGCGGCCCATGACAACGCCGGAGTCGCTGGCGCGGGCCGAGGCGTTGTATCGGAGGCTGGCGGAGCTGGACGGCGCCGACCCCGCCGATCCCCGCGTCGGCGCCCTCGCCGCCGACTTCGCCGCCCACCTGCCCCGCGAACTCGCCGCCGCGCTGGGCGGTGCGATGCCCGGCGCCGACGACCCGTTCGCGGGGGCGTTCCTCGCCGATCTGTCCCCCGCGCAGGCCGAGGTCGTACGGCAGGTCATGGCGCTGCTCTCGGACGAAGCGCCGTCGTGAGGCACGCGGTGAGCTACAGCCGGGAGCAGACGCCCACGATGGCGGCGCTGCTGTTCGTGCTGGTCCTGGAGACCGTGGCCATGGACCTGCTGCTGCGCCGGTTCGGGCTGCCGGACGTGCCGCGCCTGGTGATCCTGGCGCTCGACGCGTCGTCGGCCCTCGGCGTCCTCGGCGTCATGGTGAGCTGCGCCCGCCGGCCGCACACCGTGTCACCGGACGGGCTGCGCCTGCGGTACGGCCGCCTGTTCAGCCTGGACGTTCCGGCGGAGCTCATCGCGTCGGCGCGGATCGACCGCCGCTACGACGAGAAGAGACTCCTGCGCCTGTCGGACGGTGAGCTCGCCCTCGCGGTCTCGGCGCAGACGAACATCGTGGTCGACCTGCGCGAACCGATCGAGGTAGCCCGCCCGCGCCGCCTGCTGGCGGCTGCCGTACGCCCGACGGCCGTCCCGCGGGTGCGGTTCTTCGCCGACGACCCGGCGGCGGCGCTGCGAGCCGTCGCCGCGCTCACCACGGTCACGGATAAGCGCGCTCCCTGACCTGTCGTCCTGGTCCAGGCCCGGCCTGCGGCTCACGACGGCGAGGCCGGTTCCGTCTCGCCGGCCGCGAGGACGGACGCGAGCGCGGCGGCGGTGATGTTGCGGCCCGAGAGCACCGCGACGACCCGTCCGTACGCGGCGACCTTTCCCGCGAGCAGAGCGGCGACCGGTACCGCTCCCGCGCCCTCGGCCACGTATCCACGCTCGGCGGCCAGGTAACGCAGCGCGGCGCGGATCTCGTCCTCGGTCACCGTGACCAGGTGATGCACATATCGCGCGACGAGGCCGACGGTGACCGATCCGGGCTCGATGTTCCCGGCCAGGCCGTCGGCGAGGGTCGGGCCGACCTCGACGGGCACGCGACGGCCCGCGGCGACCGCCGCGGACACGGCGGTGGAGGCCGCGGTCTCCACGCCGACGACGCGTACGTCCGCGCGGCCCGCCGCCCACAGCCCCAGTCCGGAGGCGAGCCCTCCACCGGCGACCGGGCACACCACGGTCAGCGGCCCGTCGAGCTGCTCGTCCAGCTCGTGTCCGATCGTGCCCTGACCCGCGATGACGTACGGATCGTTGTAGGCGGATATGTAGTACCGCCCCGACGCCTCGGCGAGCGCGAGCGCGTGTTCTTCGGCCTCGTCGAAGCTCTCCCCTGCACTCACCAAGTCCACGTTCAGGCGGCGCAGCCGGTCTGCCTTCGCGGCCGAGGCGGTGCTCGGGACCACCACCGTCGCATCGCGGCCGAGCGTCTTCGCGGCGAAGGCGACGCCGAGCCCATGGTTGCCGGCCGACGCCGTCACCACACGTGGTTCGGGGGCGGCGGCCACGGCGTTGAGCGCGCCGCGAACCTTGCATGACCCGGTGGGCTGCAGGCTCGGATCTTGCCCATGCTCTGATCATGTGCGCGGTCCGCTCGACCGTTTGGTCCTTTACGCCGTAGATTCGTCCGCTGCGTCGTGGATGAGGGCGATGTCGGCCGGGTCGGCGGGCTGGCCGTTCTCGGCGGCGGCCTGGGCCACGAGGAGCTCGCCGGTGTGGGCCACATGGCCGCGCATCGCCGCGGCGGCGGCGTCCGGGTCGCCCCCGAGGACGGCGACGAGGATCGGCTCGTGCTCCGCGGCGACGTCCGCCAGCGAGCGGGAGCGGTCGACAGTGGAGGCGCCCAGCGTCACCGTGGCGTCCCTGAGCCCGGCGACGACCTCGGCGAGCCGCCGGTTGGCCCCCGCGGCGAGGATCGCGTCGTGGAACGCCCGGTCGTGCCGCATGAACCGCGGCTCGTCGTGGTCGGCCGCCGCGGCGCGCATCGCCTCCAGCTCCTCGCGCAGCACGCGGGCGAGGCCGGGACCGGCGTGGCGGGCCGCCCGCCTGGTCGCCGGCATCTCGAGCAGCAGCCGCAGGTGGAACACCTCGGCGATCTCCCGGGGGTCGCGGCGCAGCACGCGGAAACCCCGGCTCCGCTCGAAGCGCACCAGGCCTGCCTCCGCCAGCCGGAGCATCGCCTCGCGTACGGGGGTGCGGGAGACGTTGAGCTGCTCCGCCAGCCGATACACCGAATACAGCTCTCCGGGCCGCAGCTCTCCCGAGTGGATGGCTTCCCTGACCGCCTCGATGACCTGCTCGGTGAGACTGGACGTGCCGGCGACCGCTCGCACCGTCTGACCACCCTCCGGAGGGTCGTGGGCCCGCCCGCGTACGGCGGCGCATTGACATGCAGCATGCTACATGCCAGGTTGCCCATCGGGTATGCAGCGCGCCGCGTAGGCCCCCGGGTCTGTGCCCTCATGACCGCCGCGAGTGAAAGGCCAGCGATCGTGATCGTCCCGAGCAACCCCGAGTCCGTCTTCACGTACGGCGCGCCCGCGCTGAAGTTCGGCCCCGGCGCGTCCGCCGAGATCGGCTTCGACCTCGGGCAGTACGGCGTGCGCCGCGTGCTGGTGCTGACCGACGCCGGCGTCGCGGCGACGGGCGCTCCGGCGCGGATCGCCGAACAGATCGCCGGGTTCGGCATGCACGCGGAGGTGTACGACGGCGTGCGCGTCGAGCCCACCGACGAGAGCCTGATCGCGGCGATCGGGCACGCCCGCGCGAGCGGCCCGTGGGACGCCTTCGTGGCGGTCGGCGGCGGGTCGAGCATCGACACGGCCAAGGCCGTCAACCTGCTGACGACGAATCCGGGCGAGCTGATGGACTACGTCAACGCGCCGATCGGCGCCGGCCGCGCCCCCTCCCGGCCGCTCAAACCGCTGGTCGCGGTGCCCACGACCACGGGCACCGGCTCGGAGAGCACCACGATCTGCGTGCTCGACGTGCTCGGGCTGAAGGTCAAGACGGGGATCAGTCACGCCCGCCTCCGCCCGGTGCTGGCCGTCGTGGACCCGGACCTCACGATGACGCAGCCGCCCGAGGTGACCGCCGCGGCGGGGATGGACATCCTCTGTCACGCCCTGGAGAGCTACACCGCCCGGCCGTACACCTCATACGAGCGGAGGCGGCCGGAGGAGCGCGTGCCGTACTGCGGGTCGAACCCGGTGGCGGACATGTGGTCGGAGCAGGCGATCCGGCTGCTCGCCGGCTCGTTCCGCGCCGCCGTACGGCACGGCGACGACGCGGAGGCGAGGGGCGCGATGGCGCTGGCGGCGACGTTCGCGGGGCTCGGGTTCGGCAACGCCGGCGTGCACATCCCGCACGCCAACGCCTATCCGATCGCCGGCCGGGTTAAGGACTTCCACCCGCGCGGCTATCCCGGCGGCGAGCCGATGGTCCCGCACGGCATGGCCGTGGCGCTGACCGCGCCGGAGGCGTTCCGGTTCACCTTCGAGGCGGACCCGGCGCGGCACCTGCGCGCGGCCGAGTTGCTCGATCCCTCGGCGGTGAAGCCGGACGAGCCGGCGGAATTCCTGCCCGGCGTGCTGACCGCGCTCATGCGCGACGTCGGCATCCCGAACGGCACCGGCGGCGTGGGATACGCGGAGGCCGACGTGCCGGCGCTGGTGGAGGGGGCGATGAAGCAGCAGCGGCTGCTCACCACCTCTCCAAGGCCCGTGCGGGAGGAGGACCTCGCCGGCATCCTGACCCGGTCGCTCGCTCTCTGGTGAGCCCGGCGCGTCCGGCCGCGAGGCGCCACGCGCCGAACCCCTCCCCGCGCTCCCTGCGAGGTGGAAGCGGCCGAGGAATGTGGACGTCCTCAGCAGTGCTTGCTCAGCGACATGCCCTTGATCAGGGGGTACAGGCTGGGGTCGAACCGGCCCTCGGCCAGCCATCGATACTTCCGCGGCCAGGCGAGGGGCAGGTTCTTGACGAACTTGGTGCTGGTGCTGCCGGGTATGCGTATGTCGGCGAGCAGTGCGCCGTTCTCGTCCTTGAGATGCGCCCACATCAGCCAGGCGTCGTCACCCGACAGACTGGTGAGCGTGGCGTCGAACCGGGCCGTGCCGTCCGGATAGAGAGTCCATGTCGGGGCCGTCCAGCCGGCGCCGCCGCTGTACATCGTGCAGTCGCCCGCGGTCGAGCCGTTCTTCCAGGTGAACGTCTTGGAGGCGGCGGACGCATTGGCCGTCCCGGTGGGGAGCGCCAGGCCGAGGGCGAGGGCGCCCACGGTGACGACCATGACCGTGCTCCTGCGGATGCTCTTCATGACGCGCTCACCTCTCATCGGCGGCTGTGCCGCTCGGCCGGTCAGGCGGAGCCCCGTGATGGATTCCGCGGGCCTCACAAGCCGTTGATAGGGCCGCACGGTTGCAGAGTGCTTGACCTTCTCTTGCCCGTGACCGCTCTTGCCCGTGACCGGGCAAGAGCGCCGCAGGCGGGGAGGTCACCGCCCGCCGGGATGTGGGCGTCGTGCCGGCGGGGCGCCTCGGGACCCACGACAGGCGGAACCGCCGGAGCCGTGAGGAGAAGCGCGGGTCAGCGGTGCGACAGGATGGAGCCGGAACGCCCCTTGATCACGCGGAGCTGCGCGGGGATGCGCACCCGAAGCTCGGCGACGTGGCTGACCACGCCGACGGCCCGGCCGCCCTCGCGCAGGCCGTCGAGGATGTCGAGCACGTCGTCGAGCGTCTCGTCGTCGAGGGTGCCGAAGCCCTCGTCCACGAAGAGGCTGCCGATCTCCGCGCCGCCCGCCTCGGCGGTCACCACGTCGGCCAGGCCCAGCGCCAGGGCGAGCGAGGTGATGAAGCTCTCGCCTCCGGAGAGCGTGGCCGGGTCGCGTTCCACGCCGGTCCAGGCGTCGAGCACGCGCAGGCCCAGCCCGCCGCCCGACCGGCCCCGGTCGCCCGCGGACCGGTTCAGGTCGTGCCGCAGCAGGTAGCGCCCGCTCGACATGCGGTCGAGGCGCTCGTTCGCCGCGTCGACGACCTGGCGGAGGCGCTCGCCCAGCACGTACGCCGACAGCCTCATGTGCCACCGGTTGTCGCCGGACGTGCCGGTCGCCAGCTCGGCGAGCCGGCGCGCCAGGCGGTGCCGCTCCTCGGCGGGCCGGTAGGCGCGCAGCGCGGCGTCCAGTTCACCGGCGAGCCCCGTGAGCTGGTCGAGCCTGCCCTTCGCCCGGTCGCGCGCCGAGGTGCGGGCGGCGTGGTCCCGCTCGGCCCGCTCGTGGCCGGCCTCCAGCTCCGGCAGGTCCGCGGCGGGCTCGGCCGCCGCCGCGACCAGTTCGGGATCGGCGAGCAGCCCCTCGACCGTGGCCCGCTCGGCGTCCAGGTGTCCCAGCCGCTCGGACATCGCCTCCCGGTCCTCGGGCGTGCGCACGGCGGCCGCCGCGTGCTCCGCGCTCGCGAACCCCTCGCCGGTGGCGGCCCTGGCCGCCTCGGCCCGCGCCGTCTCGCTCTCGCGGTCGGCCGCGGACGCCGCGGACGCCGCCTCGGCGGCCTCCCTGAGCAGGTCCGCCTCCTCGTTCAGCCGGTCGAGGCGGGCGGCGAGCGAGGTGTCCTCGCCGCGGGCGGCGTCGATCACCTCGGCCAGCCTGCGCTCGTCGGCCTCCAGCCTGTCGCGGTGCGCGCGCGCCTCGGCGAGCGCCGCGCCGGTGCGCGCGGCCCGCGCGCCCAGCTCTTCAAGCTCGGCCGCGAGCCGGGTGGCGCGGGCGGCCAGCTCCTCCTCGGCCGCGGCCAGGGACCGGGCCCGTTCCAGGTCCGCCTTCGCCGTCTCGAGGTCGCCCTCCAGACCTGCGGCGAGCCGCTCGCCCTCGGCCAGCAGGGCGTCCCGCCTGGTCCTGGTCTCGGTCAGCAGGCCGGTCAGCTCCACGGCCCGGTCGCGGGCCGACTCCAGCTCCGCCGCGAGCCGCCCGGCCTCCGCCTCGGCCGCCGCGACCGCCGTCTCGGCCGCGCGCAACCGCGACAGCTCCTCGCGGGCCTCCGCGAGGGCGGCGGACGCGTCCTCCTGGGACAGGTCCGCGGCGCGCGCCGCCGCGTCCCCGAGCCGCGACGAGAGCGCGGCGACGGTCGTCTCCGCCTCCTCGCGGGCCCGCTGCGCGGCCTCGAACGCCTCCTGCGCCGCCTGCTCGTCGTCCGCGGTCGCGGCCCGTCCGGCGGGCGCGGCGGGACGGGGGTGTTCGGTGGCACCGCAGACGGCGCAGGGCTCCCCGGCCACGAGCCCCGCCGCCAGCTCGGCGGCCATGCCCTCGATCCTGGCCTGGCGGACCTCCTGCAGCCGGTCGCGGCGCTCCTGGGCCAGGTCGACGGCCGCGCGCCGGTCGTGCTCGGCCTCCCCCAGCTCGGCGGTCAAGGCGTCGCGCAGCCGCGCGGCCTCCAGCCGCTCCCCCGCCAGATGGGCGGCGGCCTCCAGCGCGGGCACGCGCGCGGCCATGTCGCGTAAGCCCCTGAGCCGTTCCTCGGCGCCGGCCAGCAGCCCCGGCAGCTCGGCCTGCGCGGCCCGTGCCCGCGCCTCGTCCTCGGCGAGCCGCGTCAGTTCGCCGTCCAGCAGCGCGGCCTGTCCGGTGACCTCCCGCAGCCGCAGCGCGGCGTCCCTGACGGCCGTCAGGCCCGGCAGGCTCGCCATCGCCGTACGTGCCCGGGCGAGCCGTTCCTCGACGTCGAGCCGCTCGGCGGGCAGGTCCGCCTGCCGCCGCGTCAGCTCCGCCTCCTCCTCGGTCAGCTCCGCCAGCCCGCGTTCCGCGTCCGCGCGCTCGCTCCGCACCTGCCGCAGGCGCGCCTCCTCCGGGAGGATCTGGCGCACCCGGGCGACCTCGTCGCGCCGCTCCCGCTCCAGCACGGCCAGCCGCTCCGGGTCCGGCCGCTCTGTGTCCAGCCGATCCAGGTCCGGCCGCTCCGGGTCCATCCGCTCCGGGTCCATCCGCTCCGGGTCCAACCGCTCCGGGTCCGGTCCCCGCACCTGCCACACGGCGTCGCCGGCGTCCTCCCACGCGGCGCCCGGCCACCGCGCGCCCGAGTCCGCAGGCGTTTGCGCACCGGTGCGCGATGCCGCGTGGCCGGGAAGCGCGCGGAGCGCGGCGTCGGCGGCCACCCGCCGCGCCTTGGCGGCGGCCTCCGACCGCTGGCCGGCCTGCCGGATCAGCGGCGCCACCCGGTCGGCCCGCGCGGCCTCGTCGAGCATCGCCTCCAGGTCCGACCGCTCGTCCGCCGCCGCGTCGAGCTCCTGCCGCCGGGCGAGAGCGGCGGCGTGCCTGCGCTGCCGGTCGGCAAGGGCCCGGCCTTCCTCCAGGCGGGCGCGGGCCGACAGCAGCGCCTTCTGGCTCGCCGCGCCGGCCGCGACCGCGTCCGCGAGCGCGCCGCGGGCGAGGCCGAGCACCTCCCCCGCCCAGGCCGCGGGCTCCTCGGCGTTCTCGGGCAGCGGCAGGTCGTCGCCCGCCGCGCCGCGCATGCGGTCGAGCACCGACTCGACCCGCTGGCCCAGCTCCTGCTCCTCCCGCCACGTACGCGTGCGGTGGTCGGCCAGCCACCGCTCCACGTCGCTGAACACGCGCACCGAGAAGAGCCGCTCCAGCAGCTCCCGCCGCTCCTCGCCGCCGGCCCGCAGGAACTTCGCGAACTCGCCCTGCGGCAGCATCGCGACCTGGCAGAACTGGGCCGCGGTCATGCCCGTCAGCGTGTTCACGAAGTCGCCGGCCTCGTCGCTGCGGGTGCTCCGCACGATCCACTGCCCGCCGGGCTCGGTCAGCTCCTCGATCCTGGCCTTCGCCTTCTCCTCGATCAGGCCCGAACCCCTCAGCTTCGGCCGCATCCAGGCGGGCGAACGGGTGATGCGCAGGCGCCTGCCCCGGATCGTCAGCTCCAGCGTGACCGACGGTCCCCGGTCGGGCGGCGCGTGGTCGCAGCGCAGGCTCCGGGCGCTCTCCCGCTGGCCGGGCACCCTGCCGTACAGGGCGTAGCAGACGGCGTCGAGCACGGTCGTCTTGCCGGCGCCGGTCGGCCCGTGGATCAGGAACAGGCCCGCCTCGCCGAGCGCGTCGAAGTCGACCTCCTCCGTCCCGGGGAACGAGCCGAACGCGACCAGGCGCAGCCGATGCAGCCTCACCGGACCTCCTCACACGTCCGCGGGCCGGGCCCGCACTCCCGCCCGGCCGCCTCGCCCCGGAGCGCGGCGGGCAGGCCACTCACGCGCTCTCCTTGATACGGCATGCCTCGACCGCCTCCTGCAGCAACCGCCGCTCGTCGTCGTCCGCGGGCTCACCGCGGACCTCCCGGACGAAGTCGAGCGCCACCTCGATCTCGGCCCGGCCGGCGATCCTGGCCCGGCCCGCCGGTCCCTCCGCCACGCCATCCGGCTGGAAGGCGAGCGCCAGCGTGTGCGGGAAGCGCCGCCTCAGGCGCTCCATCGCCTCGCGCGGCCGCACCGGATCGGTCAGCGTCACCTGCAGCCAGTGGTCCTCGTACCGATCGAAGCGGCCGTCGGTCAGCAGGTCGTCGATACGGCCCCGCACCGTGCTCACCGGCCGGGGCACGGGGGCGGGGACGAACTCCGTCCGGCCCGTGTCGAGATCGGCCAGCCAGGAGCCCTTGGTGTGGCCGGCCTCGGAGAAGGAGTAGGCGATCGGCGACCCGCTGTAGCGGACCGTCTCGCTCATCACCTGACGGCCGTGCAGGTGACCCAGCGCCACGTAGTCGACCCCGGAGAACGCGCCCAACGGCACGTGCGAGACCCCGCCGACGCTGATGTCCCGCTCGCTGTCGCTGGCCTCTCCCCCGGTGACGAACGCGTGGGCGAGCACGACCTTGCGCGCCGCAGGGTGCGCCCGCACGCGGTCCATCGCGTACGTGACGGCGGCGGTGTGGCTGCGCTCGGCCAGCTCCCACGGCCCCCTGACCAGCTCGGGCTCGAGGTAGGGGATGCCGAAGAACGCCACGTCGCCGATCACGACCGGCTCCCAGGCCCTGGCGGGGTCGGTGCGCAGGTGCACCCGCTCCATGAGGTCGGCGCCGAAGCCGAGCCGTACGGCGGAGTCGTGGTTGCCGCTGATCAGCACGGTGTGCACGCCGAGAGACTTGAGCCTGGCCAGCGCCTCGTTGCACAGCGCGACCGCGTCGACGGGAGGCAGGGCCCGGTCGTAGACGTCGCCGGAGACCACCACGACGTCCACGCGCTCGGTCCGCACGGTCTCGACCAGGTGGTCGACGAACGCGGCCTGGGCGCCGAGCAGGCTCTCGCGGTGGAACGACCGGCCGAGGTGCCAGTCGGAGCTGTGCAGGACACGCATGTCGCAGCAAGCTAACAGGTCCCGCCGACAAACACGGCCCCAACCGCCCCTCTGGTGCACGACGCAAAGGAGGAGTAATGACTTAGCCTGGATTCGGTATCGCGAGTACGCATGGGGGAGCGGCCTCATGAACGTCGGCCGGGGCACTCTCGGGGTGATCGCCGGTGTGCTGATGGTGGTGCTCGCCGCCGTCGGCCATCTGCTCTCCCCGCCGGCCTTCGACCCCCCACCTCTGTCCACTTCGCCCCAGTTTCGCGACCTACCTTCCCAGTCCGCCGCCGAAGTGCGGGCAGTGGCCCGCACCGACCGGTTCCGTACCGAGACGCTGCTCGTGCCGGCGAAGAACGAGACGCTGAAGGCGACGATCAGGGCGCCCCTGTCCCCGGGACGCCATCCCGCGATGGTGTTCGTGCAGGGCTCGGGGTCGGGCGACGGCGGGGAGTTCGCCCAGCAGGCCGAGTGGCTGGCCCAGGCGGGCATCGTCACGCTCGCGTACGACAAGCGGACGGTGGGCTACTCCTTCCGCAGCCGCGACTTCGGCCTGCTCGCCGACGACGCCCTGCGCATGCTGCGGGTGCTGCGCGGACGGCCCGACGTCGACCCGGCGCGGGCCGGCCTGTGGGGCGTCAGCGAGGGCGGCTGGGTCGTCCCGATCGCCGCCGCGCGCGATCCGCAGGCCGCGTTCGTGGTGCTGGTCTCCTCTCCGAACGTCTCGCCGCTGCGCCAGGTCGCCTGGGCGCTGAACGAGCAGCTGCTGCGCCTGCACGCCCCGAGCGGCGTACGCGACCTGCTCACCCGGGCGATGGGCGGGGTCGGCTTCGACTTCCTGCGTTACGACGGGGTGCCCGCCCTGCGCGGGATCACCCAGCCCGTCCTGGCGCTGTACGGCACCGACGACCCGTCGATCCCGTTCGTGGAGAGCACCGAGACGCTCACCGGCGCGCTGGCCCGGGGCCGCAACACCGACTACACGATCCGCTTCCTCGCGGGGGCCGACCACGCCATGCGGATCCGCGGCGGCCCGTACGCGGCGGACTACCTGCCCACGCTGGCGAACTGGATCAAGGACCTGCCGCGTACGGCCAGGCCCTCGGTGGCGATCGCGGGGGCGACGCCGGTGCAGCGCTTCGAGGCTGCCGACGTGCCGGCCGCGCCGTGGTGGGGGGGCAGCACGATCCTGTGGCTCGCGCTCTGCCTGGCCGCGGTCGGCTACGTCGCGGCGCCGGTCACCGAGATGGTCGTCCGGCTGCGCGGGCGCGACCTGCGGCTGCAGGCCAGGATGGAGGCCACGGTGCAGCTGTGGCCGGCCATCCGGCGGCGGTTGCGCAGGATGGCCTGGACCGGCCTCGGGGAGCTCGCCGCCGTCCTGGCGTTCATCACGCTCATCGTGCTGTTCTCGGTCAACCAGGCCGGCGCCTGGCCCGCCGTACAGGCCGGATGGCTGGTCGTACGCCTGCTCGCCATCGTGATGCTCGTGCAGACGGTCACGACGTTCGCGGCGGTGATCGGCGGCCTGCGGGACGGCTGGGAGCCGACGCCCTGGCAGAAGAGCGTGCTCGCCGGCGTGCTGGGCGGGACCGCGCTGCTGCTCCTGACCGCCGCCTACTACGGCCTGTTCGCGTTCCCCTGGTAGGTCGAGCCCCAGGTCGAGTCTCGGTCAAATGCCGGTATGGACTGCTCCGGCTCGGGCCGGTCACGGGCTTTCGGCGGCCGGTGTCGCTTCAATTGACGCGTGGTCACCCCTGATCTGGCACCCAGGAACGGCGCCCCGCCGGCGACGCGTCGCAGCGGGCCGGCGTTCAGAGCCGCCGCGCTCATCGGCTGGGTGGCACTGTCGGCGGTGCTGCCCGGCGCGGCGCACCTGCGAGTGGGCCGGTGGCGCACCGGGCTGCTCCTGCTCGGCGGCTACCTGACCGTGGTCGCCTGCGTCGCGGGCGTGGCCGTCGGCGCCGACGCGGGCCTCGCCGGACGCGCACTGGGCTGGCTGGGCCAGATCTCATTGGTGTTCGCGGCCTGTGCCGTCGCCTGGTTCTCGCTGGTCATCCGCTCGTACGTCGTCCTGCGTCCCGGGCGGCTGCCCCGCAAGGGGCAGATCCTCACCGGGCTGGTCGCGGGCGTGCTCGCGGTCGTCGTCGCGGTGCCGTTCGCGATCGCCGCCCGGTATGTCCGCCTGTCCGAGCAGACCCTCGACTCGCTGTTCGCCGCGCCGGGCGCGGCCGGCCAGGCGGGCAGCGGTGTACGCCCGGACGACCCGTGGGCGGGCCGCGACCGGGTCAACGTGCTCCTGCTCGGCGGCGACTGGGGCGACAACCGGATCGGGATGCGCACCGACAGCATCAACGTCGCCAGCGTGGACGTGCGGACCGGCAACACCGTGCTGCTCGGCGTGCCCCGCAACCTGGAGCATGTCCGATTCCCCCCGGGCAGCCCCATGGCCGCCCGGTTCCCCTTCGGTTTCCAGCTTCCGGAGTATCGCCCCGGCTGGCGCGAGGACCTGCTGTTCTCGGTGTGGCAGTACGCCGAGGACCACCCCGAGCTGTTCGGCGGGCGGCGGCACATGGGCGCCGAGGTACTCAAGGAGACGGTCGGCCACATCCTGGGCCTGCGGATCGACTGGTACGCGCTGGTCAACATCTGGGGTTTCGCGAAGATGATCGACGCCCTCGGCGGGCTCGTGGTGTCGGTGGACCGCGACATCGTGTACGGCCTGCACAACGAGGGCGTCGTCAAGGCGGGCACCCGGCGGCTGAACGGCGCCGATGCGCTGTGGTACGCCCGCTCCCGCACCTTCAGTGACGACTTCGACCGGATGCACCGGCAGCGATGCGTCCTCGGGGCCCTGCTCTCCCAGGCCGACCCGGCCACGGTGCTGACGCGGTTCACCGAGATCGCGGCGGCCACCCGCAGGATCGTCCGCACCGACGTGCCCCGGCCCATGCTGGAACACCTGGTGCCGCTGGCCTGGAAGGTCAAGCACGCCGCGATCACCAGCCTGCAGTTCGTGCCGCCCCTGATCAACACCGCCTATCCCGACTGGGACCGGATCCGGCTGCTCACGGCCAGGGCGATCCGCGCCTCGGTCCACACCCAGGCCGGCCCTTCCGCCACGCCGTCCGGCTCCTCGCCCGCGCCCTCACCCGCTCTGGGGCCGCACCGGCACCGGCACTCCCCGACGCCCTCCCCCACGCCGGTGCTCTCGCCGCCGGGGACGCCGAGCCCGATCGACGACGGCTGCGGGGCGCCGCCCACGGCGATGGCGCGCTGAGCCCGTCTCCTCTCGTCCCCGGCGGTGACCGTACGAGGGCGGCGGGTGAGGACACTCCGCACACCGGGCGCGAGGCTCAGCTCCGCGCCTCGTCCCGGCGTTCCGCGACGCCCGCCTCGTACGACCCGACCAGGCGGGCCAGCTGACGGCCCGCCGCGCGCAGGGGCTCTTCGCTGCGGTGGACCTGGGCTGTCACTTCTGCGCCTTCCAGCGTGCTGATGACCGTGGTCGCCAGGTCCCGCGCGTCATCATCGCCGAAGCCCGCGTGCAGCAGCTTGTCGTACACCAGCCGCTCCCAGCCTCGCGAGGGCCACCCGGTCACCGTCTGGAACCGTACGGCGTCCCGCGCCGAGGCCCTGGTCGAGCAGGGTGCCGTACTCGCCGGGACCGTCGAGGAGGCGCTGACCGCCGGCGACCTGGTGATCCTGAGCCTCACCGACTACGACGCGATGTACGCCGTGCTCGAACCGGCCGCGCACGCGCTGAGCGGCCGTGTGCTGGTCAACCTCAGCTCCGACACCCCGGAGAAGACCCGGGCGGGGGCCCGCTGGGTGGCCGGGCACGGCGGGGTCCACATCACCGGCGGGGTCACCGTGCCGCCGTCGGGCATCGGCGAGCCCGAATCGTCCACCTTCTACAGCGGCCCGCGGGCGCCTTTCGAGGCCGCCCGCCCCACCCTCGAAGTCCTGACCCGTACGGACTTCCGGGGTGAGGACCCCGGGCTGGCCGCGCTGTTCTACCAGATCGGCATGGTGATGTTCTGGACGTCGATGCTCAGCTACTGGCAGGCCATCGCGCTCGCCGACGCCAACGGCCTCACCGCCGCGGACATCCTGCCGCACGCCATCGAGACCATGGCGTCGATGCCGGGCTTCCTGGCCTTCTACGCGGCACGCATCGACGCCGGCAGGCACGACGGCGACGTGGACCGCCTGGCCATGGGCGCCGCCAGCGTCGAACACGTTCTGCACACCAACGCCGACGCGGGCGTCGACACGACCCTTCCGGCCGCCGTCGCCGACCTGTTCCGGCGTGGGATGAACGCCGGACACGCGACCGGCAGCTTCTCCAGCCTCGTGGATCTGATGAAGAAGCCGGCGGCGTGACCCGGCGGCCGGTGGGGACCTCCGAGGCTCGCCTCCGGCATCACCGTCAGACGCGGAACGACTCGCGGGCCATGCGGCGCACCCGGTCCTCGTCCACCGTGTGCCCGAGACCGGGCTGGGTGAGCGGCACGGCGACGACCCCGCCGGACGCGCCGACCGGAGGGAGCACCACCTGGGCGCTGCGCGGCGGCTCGGCCACGTCGCTGGGCAGGGAGCAGCCCGGCAGGCTGGCGACGGCGACGGTCGCGGCCCGGGCCAGCCCCGCGCCGAGGCCGCCCGCGCAGACGATGTCCCACCCGGCCTCCACCGCGCGGTCGTGCGCCCGCCGTACGGCGCCGAGCGAGCCGAACTTCGCGGGGCGCAGCAGCAGTGCCCGCCCCGCGTTGAGGTTCACCGCCTCGTCGAGCTCGGGCACGGAGGTCACCTCGACCGCGACCGCGGCCGACACCCGGTCCTGCAGGTCGGCACTGGTCAGCAGGTCCTTGAAGGGGCGTTCGATGGCCACCACCCCGTAGGCGTCCAGCGCCTCCAGCTGCTCGATCTCGGTGTAGGCGCCGCGCCCGTCCACCGCGATGGCCAGGGCGGGGTAGGCGGCGCGCACGGCGCGCAGCGGCTCGACGTCCCAGCCGGGGTGGACGTCCAGCGTCACGTGCCCGTAGCCCGCGCAGACGTGCCGGTTCACCCGGGCGACCATGCTCTCCAGGGAGCGGTCCGCCGCCAGCCTGACGGTCGCGATCAGCGACGTGCGGGTGCCGCCGAGGGCGTGGGCGAGCGGGACGCCGTTCATGCGGCCCCACAGGTCCCAGCAGGCCATGTCGCCGGCCGCGCCGCCGGGGATCTCCCCCAGATCCGACGGGTGCTCCCAGTCGAGGCCGATGAGCGCGGGCAGGGCCCGCTCCAGCGGGCCTGCCTCGGCGGGATCGACCGCCTCGCCCCAGCCGACCATGCCGCCGTAGTCCGTGATCTTTATCAGGACGGTCTCCGGACGCCTGCCGTACGGCAGGGTCATCCTGAAGACCTCCAGCTCCCGGACTCGCGGCACTCGGATCCCCTCGCTTCTTCCCCTGAGTCCCGCCTGGAGGCCGCCCCGGCGGCGCCTCGGGGGCGCTGCGTCCGGCCGGCCCGCTCCACGGCGGGGATCTCCGGGATTCCCTAGACCTCCATGGTGCCCGCTTCGCGGCGGTGCTCGAAACGGCCGCCGACGAGCGTGGCCGTGCCCGCCATGACGACGAGCAGGCCAAGGCACGTCAGATAGACCCACGGCAGGCCCCCGTTCGCGGCGAGCAGCGCGCCGGTGAGCGAGACGGCGAGGACCGAGAAGACCGACTCGCCGACGCTCAGCGACGCGCTGTTGCGGCCCTCCTCCCCCGGTGCCGACAGCTCCAGGACCAGCACGGACAACGTCGGGAAGACCATGCCGATGCCGAGCCCGGCCACCACCCAGCCCGCGAACACGACGAGGACGGGCACGGCGGGGATGACGGCGAACGCGGTGACGCAGATCCCGGTGGCGACGAGCGTCGCGCCGAGGCGGATGGCCAGCGCCCGCGCGTGCGGCGTGCGGCCCTGGATCCACGAGCCGAGCGACCAGGCGAGCGACCCCCCGGTGAGCGCGAGACCGGCCTCGGCGGCGTTCAGCCCCCGCTCCTGCACCAGCATCAGCGGGACGAACACCTCGGCGGCGAAGAACGACCCGGCGGCCAGGCCGCGCAGCGCGACCACGGTGGGCAGGCCCCGGGCGGCGCGCAGCGTCCCCTTGGGCAGCAGCCTCGGCAGCGTCAGCGCGAGCACCGCCAGCCCGGCCACGACCAGGGGGATGCCCGCGCCCGCCGCGCCGCTGCCGTACTGCAGCAGGGCCGCGCCGATCGCGGCGCACACCCCCCAGGCGAACCTGGGCAGGAAGGCCCGGCCCATCGGCTCCCTCGGCTGCCCGGCCGCCGGGGGCAGGCCGCGCCACATGATCAGCGCGGCGGGGACCGACAGCACCGCCACGCCCAGGAAGATCCAGCGCCAGTTCCAGGTCTCCGCCACGAAGCCGGTGACGGCCGGGCCGACCACGGACGGCAGCACCCACGCCGCGGCCAGCGCGGAGAACACCCGCGGGTGCATGGCGGAGGGGTACGCCTGGGCGACGAGGACGTACAGCGCCACGTTGAACAGGCCGCCGCCGAGTCCCTGGAGGAAGCGCCCGACGAGGAAGACCTCCATGGCGGGCGCGAACCCGGACACGGCCAGCCCGGCGACGAACCCCGCCACTCCCGTCCACAGCGCGGGGAACGGCCCGCGCGCGTCGCTCCAGCGCCCGCCGACCACCGTGGCGATGACGTTGGCCGCCATGCCGCCGCTGAACGCCAGGCCGTACAGGTGGTAGCCGTTCAGCTCCCGGCCGATCAGGGGCATCGCGGTGGCCACCGCGAGATATTCGAACGCCACGAGCATCACCAGGGCCACGATTCCGACGCTCAGGGCGCGATATCGCTGGCTGAAGACGGCCGGGGCGGCGGTCATTACCGAAGACATGATACGGACATTACAAATCACCGTCCTTGCACGGAAATGCGACCTTGGTCGTAGGACCGGCGCTCGATGGCGGCCGCCATGAGACCGGGGAAGGCGTCCGGTGTGCAGGCGAAGGCCGGGACGCCCATCGCGGCCAGCGCCGCCGCGTTGTCGCGGTCGTACTGCGGCGCCCCCTCGTCCGACAGCGCGAGCAGCACGATCACCTGGACCCCGGCGGCGGTCATGGCGGCGATCCGGCGCAGCATCTCCTCCCGCGGCCCGCCCTCGTACAGGTCGCTGACCAGCAGGAAGATCGTGTCGGCCGGCCGAGTGACGAGGTCCTGGCAGTAGGCCACCGCCCGGTTGATGTCGGTGCCGCCGCCGAGCTGGGTGCCGAACAGCACCTCGACGGGGTCGCGCAGCCGGTCGGTCAGGTCGGCCACGGCCGTGTCGAAGGCCACGAACGAGGTCTTGAGCGAACGCATCGTGGCGAGCACCGCGGCGAAGACGCCCGCGTACACCACCGAGGCGGCCATCGAGCCGCTCTGGTCGACGGCCAGCACGACCTCCCGCTGCACGGCCCGCTGCCCGCGGGCGTACCCGACCAGCCGGGACGGCACGACGGTCTTCCGCTCCGGGAGGTAGTTGCGCAGGTTCGCCCGGATCGTGCGGTTCCAGTCGACCTCGGCCGCCCTCCTGGGCCGGTGGGTCCTGGCCGAGCGGTCGAGCGCGCCGCCGACGGCCGTCAGCGTGCGCCGCGTCAGCCGCGCCTCCAGCTCCCGCACGACCGTGCGGACGACGGCCCTGGCCGACTCTCGGGCCCGCTCCGGCATCAGCCGGCCCAGCGACAGCAGCGTGCCCACCAGGTGCACGTCGGGCTCGACGGCCTCCAGCATCTCGGGCTCCAGCAGCAGCCGGGTCAGGTCGAGCCGCTCGATGGCGTCCTTCTGCATGACCTGCACGACGCCGGCGGGGAAGTATTCCCTGATGTCCCCCAGCCAGCGGGCCACCCGCGGCGCGGACGCGCCGAGGCCGGCGCCGCGCCGCTCCTGCCCGTCGTAGAGGGCCGTGAGAGCGGCGTCCATCCGGGCGTCCGCTCCTTCCAGCGTCCCCTCCGCCGCGCCGCCCAGCACCAGCCGCCAGCGCCGCAGCCGCTCGTCCTCGCCGTCCATCAGGGCCTCCCGCCCGTCTCGCGTCCCAGGATCTCGCGCACGGTCCGCACGGCCCCGGCCGCCAGCCCGTCGTCCCAGTCCGCCCCCACGTCGCCGCCCGGCTCGGAAGAGCCCAGCGCGGCGCCGGAGCGGACCCGCCGGCCGATCATCCGCCGCTCCGGCGCAGGGAACGCCCCGAACGTGCGCCGCAGCAACGGCAGCACGTCCACGAACGCCTCGGGTGACAGGCCGGTCAGCCAGACGTCCACGGTGGCGAGCAGGCGCGGATCGTGAACGAGCAGCAGGCCGCCCCCGGACAGGAAGCCCTCCATCCAGGCCGCCGACCGGGCCGGGGGGCTGCCGGGCGACATCGACCGCGCCATGCGGGCGGCCACATCGTCCTCCAGGGCCTCGGCGTCGAACAGGATCCGCACGATCCGGCCGTCGAGCAGCCCCGGCAGGTCGTCGCGCCGGGCGATCCCGGCCAGCGTCGTGAGCCACCGGCCGCTGCCCATCAACCCGGCCGCGGTGTGGACGCCGTCCATCAGCGCCGCCATCTCGCGGGCCGCGTCCTCGTCCAGCCCCGTCAGGGCGGGGGACAACCCGGCGCAGATCCGCGCGAGCATCGACTCGGTGACACCCGCGAGGCCCTCGGTGCCGCGCACGTCCCCGTACCGGCGGGCCCGCACGAGCGCGGGCAGCGCCCCCATGAGGTGGCGCACCTCGCCGTCGAGCGCCGCCCGGTCCTCGATCCGCCCCAGGACGTGCGGCAGCGCGTCCGGCAGGTGGGCGAGCAGGCAGCGCTCGACCAGCGCGGCCAGCTCGGGCAGGCCCGCGCCGCCCGCGAGGTCGCGGACGCGGGCCGTCGCCGCCGCCTCGACCGTGATCCCCCACACGGCGGCCTCGATGAGGGCCACGTCGAGCTCTGGGCGCCACTCCAGCGACCAGGACTCCTTGAACGTCCCCTTGCTCCGGGCCCGCCGGGGCGTCCCCCAGGGCACGTCCAGCAGGGCGAGCCGGTGCAGCAGCCGGCTGCGGCCGAGGTCGAGCGGCCTGCGCAGGTCGAGGTCGTGCTCCCCGGCCAGGGCCTCCGGCTTCATGCGGAGCCGCCGCTGCTCCTCGCGCAGGTCCCGCCGCAGCGGCACCATCGGCGTGGCGTCCGGCACCCGCCCGAGCCGCTCCCCCACGACCATCCGCCGCTGGACCAGCTCGACCGGCAGCTCGTCGCCGCCGCACAGCACCGCCCTGACCGCCTCGGTGACCTCCGACAGCCCGGCGAGCGGCCTGCCGCGCAGCGCCGCCAGTCCCTCGGCCAGCCGTACGGCCTCGATGACGTGGGCGGAGGAGACGGGCAGGTCCTCCTCGCGCAGGATCGCGGCGGCGCGGGCGAGCCAGCGCTCCACCGGGCGGTCGGGCGCCGTGAACAGGTGCTCGTACCACCCGGGCGCGGCGACGCCCGCGCCGTAGCCCGCGCCCGCGGCGAGCCGCCCGTGGGTCCACGGCACCCACGTCATCTCGACCCTGACCTTGGGCAGGCCGCGCAGCAGCCGCTCGTCCTCGGCCGCGGAGGGCAGGCGGCCGGGCCCGTCCGGCGCGTCCGGGCCGGGCCCGCGGGCGCGGCCTCCGGACAGGGACAGCGCGAGCGGGGCCAGCGCGGGCAGGTGCCAGGCCCCGCAGACCACCGCGATCCGGGCGAAGCCCTCCCGCGCCGCCTTCCGCAGCGTCCTGCGCATGTACGCCTCGCGCCGGGCCTCGACGCCCTCGGCGACGTGCCCCTCGCGCACGGCCCGCATCGCCTCGGCGACCACGTCGAGCGTCCCGGCCTCGCCCCGGTGCTCGACCATGTCCTCCCACCACCGCTCCGGGTCGTCGTACCCCGCCGCGCGCGCCAGCTCGCCGATGGGATCGCGGCGTACGGGGTCGGCGTCGAGCGCGAGACCGTGCGCGGCGGGCAGGTCGCAGAACCGCGCCTCGACGCCCGCCCGGGCGGCGTAGGAGATCGCCTGCCACTCGGGCGAGAACTCCGCGAACGGCCAGAAGGCGGCCCGCGGCGGCTCCCCCGGCACGTAGGCCAGCAGCGCGACGGGCGGGCGCATGCCGGGGTCGGCGGCGAGCGCCACCAGGCCGTCGGCCTCGGGCGGGCCCTCGACGAGCACCAGGTCGGGCCGGATCCTGTCCAGTTCGTCACGCACGGCCCTGGCCGATCCCGGCCCGTGGTGCCGCACCCCGAGCACCGACAAACCCAGCACCGACAGACCCGGCACCGGCACCTCCGGCACCTCCGGCCCGCCCTCGCCGCCCGGGACCCGGCCGGACGAGGCGCCGGCGGCGATCTCAGCCGGCATCGCGGCAGGCCCGGTAGAAGTCGCGCCAGTCGTCGCGGTCGCGGACGACCGTCTCCAGGTACTCCTGCCAGACCACGCGGTCGGACACCGAATCCTGGACCACCGCCCCCACGATGCCGCCCGCGACGTCGGCCGGGCGCAGCACGCCGTCCCCGAAGTGGGTGGCGAGCACGATCCCGTTGGTGACGACCGAGATGGCCTCCGCCGTGCTGAGCGTGCCGCTGGGCGACTTGACCTTGGTCCGCCCGTCGGAGGTCACGCCCGCGCGCAACTCCCGGAAGACCGTCACCACGCGGCGGATCTCCTCCATCCCGGTCACGGTCTCCGGCAGCTCCAGGGAGCGGCCGAGCTGCGCCACGCGCCGGGCCACGATGCCGACCTCCTCCTCCGTGGTGGCGGGGACCGGCAGCACGACGGTGTTGAACCGCCTGCGCAGCGCGCTCGACAGGTCGTTGACCCCGCGGTCGCGGTCGTTGGCGGTGGCGATGACGTTGAATCCCTTGGCCGCCTGCACCTCCTCCCCCAGCTCCGGGATCGGCAGCGTCTTCTCCGACAGCACGGTGATCAGGGCGTCCTGGACGTCGGACGGCATGCGGGTGAGCTCCTCGACCCGGGCCAGCCGTCCCTCCGCCATCGCGCGCATGACCGGGCTCGGCGTCAGCGCCGCCCGGGAAGGGCCCTCCGACAGCAGCCGCGCGTAGTTCCACCCGTAGCGGACGGCCTCCTCCGCCGTGCCGGCCGTGCCCTGCACGAGCAGGGTCGAGTCGCCGCTGATCGCCGCGGCGATGTGCTCGGACAGCCAGGTCTTGGCCGTGCCGGGCACGCCGAGCAGCAGCAGCGCCCTGTCGGTGGCGAGCGTCGCCACCGCGACCTCGACGATCCTGCGCGGGCCGATGTACTTCGGCGTGATCTGGCCGCCGTCCCCCAGCACGTAGGTCGTCACCGCCCAGGGCGACAGCCGCCAGCCGGGCGGGCGCGGCCGGTCGTCGGTCTTCACGAGGATCGCCAGCTCGTCGGCGAACTGGTCCTCCGCGTGCGGGCGCAGAACGCTGGTCATGCGAGCTCCTTGAGCATGTCGAAGCGGAACCGCAGGGTCGCGGCGAGTTCGGGGACCTCCCCGGCGTGCTCGTGCATCACGGGGTCGAACCGCTCCCCCGCCAGCCGGATCAGCTCGCCGGCGTTCCACGGCTGCGTCCGCGTGGTCTCGACGATCTTCTTGAGCACGGCCCTCGCCAGACGGTGTCCCCACGGCCGCGGCACGCCGCCCAGCATCATGACCATCTGGCCGTCCACCGGGTGGCCCGCCACCAGCTCGGCCGCCCGGTGGGACCGCTCCTCCGGCGGGAGCACGGCCAGCAGGTCGGTCAGCGGCTCGGCCTCGAACAGGGCGCGCGCCCACGTCGCGTCCCGCTGCAGGATGGCGGCACGGGTCCAGCCCATGCGGACCTCCCGCTCCCAGTCGCCGACCCGGGCCCCTGCGATCTCGGCCGGCGGCATGCCGAGGTGAGCCGGCCAGAACGACAGCGGCGTGTGCGCCACCACCTGCTGCAGCCACCAGCCCCGCGTCTCCATCCCTGCGGGTGGCCGCGCCCTGACGCCGTCGCGTTCCATCGCGCCGTCGCAGGCCGGCGGCGGCTCCGCCCGGAGCCCGGAGCCGTTCCTGGTCACGAACCGGCGCGCCCGTGCGGTCATGCGAAGGGCCAGCCGCGACCGCGGCAGGCGGGTGAGGAGGTCGGCGGCGGCCTGCCGCACCTCGCGGCGCCGGTCGTCGAGCACCGCCTCCAGGAACGGCTCGTCGGCCATGCCGAGGCCGTCGGCGAGGATCGTCACGAAGACGGCCCGGTCCTCCGGCGTCTCCTCGCTCCAGCCGCGTTCCAGCAGTTCCCGCGCGCCAGCGGGGTCGCGGCGCCGCAACGCGGTCAGGAAGGCGCGCCTGTCGCCGCTCGTGCCGAGCTCCCACACCTCGCCGGGCGGCACGTGTGCCGGCTCGGCCAGCAGGTACGCCCAGGCGGAGTTGAGACCGGCGAGCCAGCGGCCCCGGGCTCCGGTGACCGCCCCCACGCACGCGCGGATCGACCGGTCCCGCGCCCCGAGGTCGAGCAGCCCGGGGATCATCTCGGCCGGGACCCGCACCCGCCGAGCGGCGGCCGTCTCCAGCCACTCGGTCAGCAGCCTGCCCTGCTCACCGGCGAGCATCCGGGCCAGCCGGTCCGCGGCGGCGCCGGGCACGGGCGGCAGAGTCTCCGCCGCCGCGGGGGCCGGCGACCTGGCCCTGCCCGGCCGCCGCCCCGCGCGCATCCGGACCACCTGCTCGGCGGCCCGCTCCAGCAGGCTCTCCGGCGGGACGGCGCGGCGGTCGGCGCCCACCAGCGCGGTGGACACCAGCTCCTCCCACGAATCCCGCCCGGCCTCCCACCCGCTGGGAACGGCCCGCGTCATAACCGCACCACCCCGCCCTCCTCGTCCCAGGCCGTCAGCGGGAGCAGCCCGCGCGGCGTCCATTCGGCGGCGACCGTCACCGGCCGCCCGCCGGAGACGGCCAGCAGCCGCCACGGGACGCCCGCGGACGGGTGCAGCGGCAGCGCGTTCCCCTCGTCGTCCGCGAGGCCGTCCGGGCAGGGGACGGCTCCGTCGAGCACCAGCGGCCAGGAGTCGGTCCATGGATCGGCCGCGAGCACCTCCGCGATCAGCGCGGGCACCTGGGAGACCTTCGTCCCCGGGGGCGGCCCCGCGTCGACGAGGTTCCGCCGCTCGGCCACCAGGGCGCGCAGCGGCGACGCCCCCGGGTAGAAGGTCAGGTCGGCGTCGACCGTCGTGCCCGGCGGCGGGAACGACTCGAGCGGCTGCCCGACCGGCGAGAACGACAGCACCATCGCCAGGCGGCCCGTCATACGCCCCGCCAGCCACACGCGCCGGGCGACCAGCCGGTCCTGCTCCTCGTCCCGGCTGCCGACGACGTCCCAGTGGTCCCGCACCGCGGGGGTGGCCAGGACGGACTCCCTGGTGACGGGGAAGCCGACCCGCGCCCGCACGGTCTGCCGCAACGGCTCGGGCAGCGCGGCGGCGCGGCGATGGGCGACCGCGAGCAGATGAAGCAGCGCGTACTCCCCGAGCAGGAGGCCCGGCCAGTCCTCGGCGCCGAGCACCCGCGGGAGCCGGGTGACCGTCCCCGCCGCACCCGGCGCCTGCGCGTCGACCAGCCGCCTGGCGAGGTCGTCCCAGTCGGCCGGCCCCGTCTGGCGTGCCTGCGCCAGCCCATGCCCGATCTGGTCGGCCAGCCACCGCTCCAGCTCGGACAGTCCCGCGGCGACCCTGCTTTCCCGCTGCTCGGCCTGGGTGCGCCTGGCCGCCGCCCGGCCACCGGCCTCGGCGCCGGCTCGGGCGCGGCCTGCCTCGGCGTCGCCCGTGTCTCGGGTCGCGGCCATGCCCCACCGTTCCTTCACGCGCCGCACAGTAGCCACGCGCTCCGACAAAACCGGGCCCGGACGCGAACGGCCGCCGCACCGGCCGGGAGGGCGGTGGGCGGAACTGTCGGGGGTGTCTGGCAGGGTCGGGCCCATGAGCGAGATTCCCGAGGCGAACTACTCGAAGAAATGGGACGAGGATTCCCGGTCCGCCCCTCCCCTCGTGGGCGACGAGCGGGAGATCCTCACGGCCTTCCTCGACTGGCACCGCGAGACGTTCGCGCTGAAGTGCTCGGGCGTCCCGAAGGATCGGCTGTCGGACAAGGCGGTGCCGCCGTCCGGGCTCAGTCTCCACGGGATCCTCCGGCACCTCGGGGGCGTGGAGCGGTGGTGGTTCCGCATCCAGTTCGCCGGCGAGGACGTCCCGCTCCTTTATTACTCGGACGACGACCCCGACCAGGACTTCGAGGATCTGGACGGGGACGTCGACGAGGCGTTCGCCGTGTGGCGGGCGGAGTGCGAGCGCTCCCGCGAGATCGTGGCCGCCGCCCGCTCACTGGACGAGACCGGTGTCCACCGCGCCACCGGACAGCCGATCTCGCTGCGCCGCGTCCTGGTCAACATGATCGCCGAGTACGCGCGCCACAACGGACACGCCGACCTGCTCCGCGAGCGGATCGACGGTGCCACCGGCCAATGAGGACACGTGCCGGGCGGTCCCGGTGATCGCCCGGCTGACGGCCTCACCGGCCGATGATGACGCCGTGTCCGGCGTCCACGGCGACACGGGTCCCGGTGACGGCGTGGAAGCCCCCGGCCGCCACGGCGGCGATCACCGCGGCCACGTCCTCGGGCTCCAGCATGCGCCCCAGGACCGAACGCCTGCCCAGGGCGGCCTCCGCTTCGGGGGTGCGAAGCCCGGCCGAGGCGTCGGTGCGGACGCCGCCGGGGGCCACGATGTTGACGGTGATCCCGTACGCCCCGGCTTCTCCGGCCACCTGGCGGGCGAACGCCTCCAGGGCCGCCTTGGCGGTGCCGTGCGCGACGGCTCCCGGACGGACCGCTTCGGCGCTGACGCTGGAGACGTACACGATCCGGCCCTGTCGCCGCTCTCGCATCAGTGCGAGAGCGAGCTTGCTGACGTGGAAGACGGCGGCGAGTTCACCCATGACCTTCCCGGCGAAGTCCTCCCAGGTCATCGTGGCCAACGGGGCGAACGGCGGCTGGATGTTCGCGTTGCACACCAGGACGTCGAGACGACGGCAGGCGGCGATCAGGTCCTCCACCTGCCGCGGCTCGCGCACATCGGCGCGGACGGGCTCGGCGGTCCCCCCGGCCTCCTCGATCGCGTCGACCACGGCTTTGGCCGCCGCCTCGTCGCGACGGTAGTTCACGATCACGTGATATCCCCGTGCCGCCAGCTCCCGGGCGGCCGCGGCGCCGATCCCCCGGCCGGCACCTGTCACGAGCGCGACCTTCTCCATTTCCAGCTCCCTTCGACTCGACGGGTCACGATAGGAAACCGGCTTTCTATTGGTAAGGACGTACCTTGAGGTAAGTTCATGAGGTCGGAGTCGGGGTCCAGGCCGGACGGCGGAGGCGGAGCCGTTGAGTGACGAGTTTCACAGCGGCTGCGCCGCACGCATGGTGCTGGAGCATGTCACGAGCCGCTGGGGCGTGCTGGTGCTGACCGCGCTGTCCGGCGGACCGCTCAGGTTCTTCGAGCTGCGCGAGAAGATCGAGGGGATCAGCGAGAAGATGCTCTCCCAGACGTTGCGCACGCTCGCCCAGGACGGCCTGGTGCACCGCACCGTCGTGCCGTCCGCGCCGCCCCAGGTGAGTTACCGGCTGACACCGCTCGGCGCCGGCATCAGCGAACCGCTGCGAGGTCTGACGGCCTGGATCCGCGACCATGCGGACGCCATCGTCGCCGCCCGGGCGGCGCACGGCACGCCGGCCGCCTCGCCCGGCGAGCAGGCGAGCGCCTCGCCCTGACGCTTCCTCGCCGGGCGACGGCGGCCCCGTTCCCCGCGCCCTGCGAGGCCGCCGGCACCTCCGGGACGCCCGGTCACCGGGCGGCTCTCCCGGTCAGGGGTCGATGTCCGCGACCGTGCCCACGGGGGTGACCAGACGGCCCAGGCCGTCGATCTCGATGCGCACCTCGTCGCCCGGCGTCAGCGTGAAGTCCGACTCGGGCACGAGGCAGGTGCCGGTGGCCAGGACCACGCCGTACGGATGGCGGTCGGCGCGCAGGAGGTGCTCCACCAGGTCGTCGATCCGCCGGTGCAGCATGCCGGTGCTCGCCGAGCCCGTCCAGATCTCCCGCGAGTCGCGCGAGATGCCCATGCGGATGCCGAGGTCGTACGGGTCGGGGACCTCCCAGGCGGGGCGGATGCCCGGCCCCAGCGCGGTTCCGCCGAGGTAGACCTTCGCCTGCGGGAGGTACAACGGGTTCTCGCCCTCGATGGAACGGGAGCTCACGTCGTCGCAGATGGTGTAACCGGCGATCTCCCCGTTGGCGCAGACGACAACGGCCAGCTCAGGCTCCGGGACGTTCCAGGACGAGTCGGGCCGTACGGCGATCGCCTGCCCGTGCCCGCGCACCCGCCAGCCGAGTGACTTGAAGAACAGCTCGGGGCGGGGAGCGTCGTACACCATCTCGTAGACGTCGGGGGCGCGGCTCTCCTCCCTGCGCGCCTCCCGCGATCTGCGGTAGGTGACCCCGGCGGCCCAGACCTCCGTCCAGCGGTCCACGGGGGCCGCGAGCGAGGCCAGCGTCACGGCCTCACCGGTCGCCGCCGCCAGGGACCGGCGGAAGTGGCCGAGGCCGGACGAGAGCGCCTCCCCGAGCGAGAAGTCCTCGGGGAGCAGGCGGTCGCCCTCCTCGTCACGGACGGCCCAGCGTGCGGGGCCCGAGGTGTCATCGGGGAGGTGGCCACGAACAAGTCGCATAAGCGTGCCTTCACGAGTCGATGAGAGGTTGTGCGCCCAGCCTGTACGAGCCGGGCCCGGCAGGGGAAGAACGCACCCGGGCCGTCCGGCTCACCGCGGGCGGCGGCGGCAGGGCAGGTGGCGGACGGGACCGCGGAGCCCAACCGGGCCCCGCCCGCCTGCTGCCGGGGCGGCGCGCCATCGCCAGTTCGCCGCCGCGGCAGGCCGGTCAGCGTGAAAGCAGTGCCGTCACGCCGAGATGCCAGGTCAGGCCAGGGAGATCAGGCCGGTCAGCGCGAGAACCGCGCCGTCACGGTGACGTGTCCGCTCAGGCCGGTGAGGTCGATCGTGTCGCCGCTCACCGGCAGCGTACGGCCGCCCGCCTTCGCCCCGGTCAGGGTGTGACCGGCGGGCACCCGCAGCCGCAGCTTCACGCCGGCGCCCCGCAGGCCGGAGGGCAGCCGCACGTCGGCGCGGACCACTCCCTTCGACAGCTGGGAGGTGAGCGTGTAGCCGACCTGGCCGTACACGGTGGGCAGATCGCCGACTCCCACGGTCTTGCCGTCCGCGAGCCAGCCGCGTGGTGTGGCCGAGGCCAGCCGCAGGCCGGTGGGCCTGCCCAGCTCGTCGCCCTCCTCGTGCACCAGCATCTCGCGCAGGTCCTTGAGGAACGAGGCGTTGTTGGCGCTCAGCGGCGACAGCCAGGTGCCGCGGTAGAACTTGCCGGGACACGGGTCGAGGTTCGCCCCCTCCCCGACCGTGAACGTGTCGCGGGAGAACCCGTGGGCGAGCTGCCCGTAGAAGGAGAGCACCTGCCGGTCGGCCTGGTCGTTGGCGGCGAGGAACCGGTTGTACTGGTAGCCGTAGACCTGGTCCACGCCGGTGCCCTCGTAGCCCGCGAGCCCGTCGGGATTGCAGTCGCCGATCGCCTGTCCGGTGTAGTTGAACCGCACCATGCCGAGGAAGGTGCCGCCGTGCGTGTGGACGTACTTCAGCAGCTTCGCGCTCTCCTCCTCGGTGAAGAAGCCCGAGGAGTAGCCGTAGTAGGCCAGCAGGTTCCAGTAGCTGGAGTCGCGGGTCTGCGTGATCGTCTCGTACGGCTGGTCGCCGGACAGCAGTTCCCTGGGCACGAACATGGATCCGTCGGGCAGTTCCACCTTCGACGCGTCGATCACGGCCCGCAGCTTGTCGCTGAAGGTCTCGAACGGCCCCGCGTAGGCGTCCACCAGGTCCTGACGGCCCGTCCGGCGGAACACCTCGACCATGTCACGCCAGCCCCACCACGAGACGAGCTGGGAGTGCGTCCAGTATCCGTCGTTCCAGTTGTCCTCGCAGCAGCGCTGCTTCTCCAGGATGCCGTGCGGGTCGGCCGCGGCCTGCCGGACGTAGTCGTCCAGGTAGCCGCGCAGCTTGTCCAGGTTGCGCTCGATGAATCCCCGGTCGCCGGTGAGCCGGTAGTAGCGGGCGGCGCCCAGCAGCTTGGCGCCCTGCTCCCAGTTCCGGTACATGACGGGGTAGGCGGGGCCGCCCTCCTTCGTCAGGTCGAGCAGCGTCTGCAGGTTGTTCCGGTAGTCCTCGGTGAAGCCGAACTCGCCCAGCGCGGACACCGTGTCGACCATCTCCGGCACGTACTGCTGCTCGTAGAAGTTGCCGATGCTGTAGCGCCAGCCCATGGTGAGGTTCTGGATCAGCAGATTGCGCAGCGCGTCGGTCGCGTACTCCTCGGGGATGGAGATCTTCGCCCCGCCGTTGAGCTTGCCGCGCCAGTAGCGCGCCACCTCCTCGCGCGCCGACTGGTACCGGCGCAGCGCGGGGACGCCGTCGCCGCGCACCTCGCCCGGGTTGTTGACCACGACGAGGGTGACGGTGCGCGCCCCCTTGGACAGGTCCAGGTCGTAGGTCAGGTCGCCGCCGGCGAGCGCGGGCCGCCCGTCGGCGAGCAGGTAGACGTTCCGGCCGGCCTTCACCTTGTGCCCGTCCAGCGTCAGGCCGGGGTTCTTCGGGTCCCGTACGTGGACGCGGACCTTCGCGGCACGGGCGGTCCCCCTGCCGGTAGCGGTGATCTTCACGAAGCTCACGAGGGAGGAGGTCTCGGGCACGCGGGCGGCGAAGGACTCCTGGACGTAGTCCACCCCGGCGGCGTCGCGGTAGCCCGTGCGCAGGACCGGCAGGTAGCCGTCGAGCAGGGTCTGCCCGGTCAGCCTGCCGAGGTCGGAGCCGTAGCGCTCGGCGCCGTCGGCGCCCACGAAGAACTGGGCCTGCCAGAAGTTCGCGCAGCGGGCGGTGAACGCCTCCGAGTAGTCCTTCGTCCAGGGCGCGGCCTCGCACGGAGTGTGCCAGTCGGCGGTGATGCCGCTGCCGTCCGCGGTGTGCAGCGCGTAGTGGTTGGAGGTCGGCTCGGGCGGGGACTGCGTCTTCGCCGTGTCGCCCTGCGGCAGCGTGAGCGGCAGGTAGTGGTAGCCGGTGTCGGAGACGCCGAGGGCGCCGTTGTCCGGCTCGCCGGTCGCGACGCCGCCCGTCGCGATGGGCACCAGGTAGTCCTTGATGTTCTCGAAGGTGGGGCCCTCCGGCGTGGAGATCAGGTGCTCACCCCACAGGTCCGTCCCGGACCGCAGCGCCTCCCGCACGCCCTCGACGTACGGCTGGCTCAGGGTCGGCCAGACCTGCTGGCCGCCCAGGGGCGGGGGCACCGGCTCCGCCTGCGCGGGGACCGGTAACGGGCCCGTGCAGATCGTCGCCGCGACGATCCCGGCTAAGAGGATGCTTCGACGTCGGTGCATCCGGGTTCCTCCTCGGTGTGGGTTCGACGTGCGGCGATGGCGCGTGCTTCGCGGATGCGGTCCAGAGCCGCGAGCGGGCTCAGACCGTAGTGATAGAGATCCACGCGATCCAGGCAGAGATCGCGGGCGACGCCGAGTTTGCGGGCGAGGTTCTCGGCGCTGTCGCAGTCGGGGCTCATCGGGCGCAGGGCGACGCCGAGACGCGCCGCGGACCCGGCCGCGCCCCGGTAGGCGGCCGTCTCCTCGCGCACCCGCATCGGGTCACGGGCGTAGGCGGTGACGGTGATCGGGCAGATCCGGCCGACCCCGGCCGGGTCGACCCCCAGCTCCCCGGTCGTGGCGACGCCGGGCGGGCCCTCGGGACGGCCGTCCGCCCAGCCGAGCAGCCCGGCGGACAGGTCGATGAGCCGGAATCCGGCCCCGGCGCGGGCGGCCGCCGCGGCCAGGTCGGCGACCAGCGTGGTCACCCGCTCGCACCGCGCGGCGAGGTACTCCCGCAGCCCGGCCCGCCACACCCGGCCGGCCGAGCCGGGCACGGGCGGGTCGCCGGTGAAACAGGCCTCGACGTGCGCCCGGGCCGCGGCGAGCAGGTCGGGCACGGCCACCCCGCGTTCGCCGCCCGCCTGCCGGCAGTGCCGGCAGAAGCACAGCCCGAGCAGGAGCGCGGCGGCCTCGTCGAGCGGGACCGACCGGCGTTCGTGCCCGTAGCCGTGCTCGAACGGCAGCCAGTGCGGCGCCTCCGCGAGCACCGTGCCGATCGGATAGCGGCACACGTCCTCCGTGAGCGCCACCGCGTACGCCCGCACCTCCGGGGAGGCGGGACACAGCACGTGCGGATACGCGTCGCCGTACAGGTTGCGCACCACACCGGGGCGCGCCCCGGGACCGTCGTCGTGGAGGTACACGATCCAGGCGTCCACCTCCACGCCGTACGACCCGGCGGCGCCGCACAGCTCGCCGAGCAGGTCGCGGCCCATGGCGAACTCGCTCTCCGCGGGCCGCAGAGCCGGGCTCGGATAGCGGTCCCACTCGGGCGTGAAGCAGACGCCGGCGCCGCCGTCCGCCACCGCCCGCAGGGGGTTGTGCGGCAGCAGGTCGCGGGCCGCGTGGTAGGCCACGGCCGGCGCGATCCGCTCGACGCCCGCGCGCTCGCGGACGTTGCGCAGGACCGTGCCCACGCCCTCCCCCGCCAGGTCCAGCGGACTACAGAAGATCGAGAACTGGGTCACTACATGCCGACCGTGAGGCCGCCGTCGACGACGAGCGCGTGACCCGTCACGTACGACGCGTCGTCCCCGGCGAGGAACGCGACCGCCGCGGCGATCTCGTCTGGGGCGGCGAACCGGTGAAGCGGGATCCGGCCGGTGAAATGGGCCTTGGTCTCCTCGTCCCAGCCGCTCTCCTCCCAGATCTCGGTCCACGTCGAGCCCGGGCAGACCGCGTTCACCCGCACGCCGAACCGGGCGTACTCGACCGCGAGCGTCTGGGTGACCGACACCAGCGCCGCCTTGGACGCGTTGTAGTGCAGCATGTCGGGCTGGCCGCGCATCGCGTTGACCGAGGCCACGTTGACGATGGAACCCCGGCCGGCCGCGCACATCGCCCGCCCGGCCTCCCTGCTGATGAAGACGGCCGCCTCCACGTTGACCCGCAGCGTCTCCCGCAGGTCCTCGGGGCTCAGGTCGGCCAGGGGGATGCGCGGCGCGACGGCCGCGTTGTTCACCACCACGTCGTACGGCACGGGCCGCTCGCCGATCAGGCGAGCCATCGCGGCGTGGTCGGCGACGTCGGCGACCAGGGGCTCCACCGCGCCGTCGAGTTCCGCCACCGTGGCCGCGAGCCGGTCGGCCTGGACGTCGCAGGCGGTGACGCGGGCGCCCTCGGCGGCGAGCCTGGCGGCGACGGCGCGGCCGATGCCGCGGGCCGCCCCCGTCACCAGGGCGGTGCGTCCGGCGAGCCGGGTCATGCCGCCACCTCCGTCATGGTGTCCACCCGGAACAGCGCGGCGGCGTTGGCCCCGAGGATGCGCTCCTTGTCCTGGCGGTCCACCCGGGCGTACACGCACCCGCCCAGCTGGAGCGCGGCGTTCATGAACGGCATGTCGCTGCCGTAGACCAGGCGCCCGGACCCGAGTTCGCGCACCAGGAACTCGACGACGCCGTCCCAGGAGAGCGGGCCGGTGAGGTCGAGGTGGATGTTCGGGCGGCCGGCGACCACGTCCACGACCCGGTCGAGGCCGTAGTCGAGACCGGCGTGACCGAGCAGGAGCGGCACCGAGGGATACTCGTCGGCCAGGGCCGCGAACACCCCGAGCGGATCGCCCGCGAAGTAGCTGTGGGACAGCACCGGCACGCCCCGTTCCGCGGCGAACTCCCAGACCGGCCGGTACGCGGGCCCGTCGAGCGGATAGTCGCCGTGCAGTTCGGGGTGCAGTTTGACGCCGCGGAAGGCCGGGTCGGCGAAGCAGCGCTCCAGCTCGTCGCGGACCTCCCCCGCGTAGTTGGGGTTGATGCAGCAGTAGCCGAGCACCCGGCCGGGATGCCGCCGGGCCGCCTCCATCACCTGGTCGTTGCCGAACCGGTAGTCGGCGTAGATGCCGGCGTGCGCCGCCACCACGGCCACGTCCACGCCGAGCAGGTCCATGACGCCGACCATGGCGTCGATGTCGTTGCCGGGGATGTGGAAGTTGCGGAACGCGCCCAGATGGCAGTGGGCGTCCACGACCAGCGGCCAGTCGGTCGGCGGCGTCTTGTCCAATTCAGGGGTCTTGTCCGGTTCCATGGTGTCAGCGGGCATCCGCGACCGCCTCCTTGATCTCGACCTCGGACAGCAGCCGGGTCAGCGTTCCCGACGCGATGAGCTCCTTGTCCGCCTCGGGCAGGTCGGCGCGGTCCAGGTGCAGCCGGGCCCCGCCCAGGGAGCGGAGGGGGAAGCCGGAGCCGAAGACCACCCGGTGCGGGCCGAAGCGGGCGACCAGGTCCTCGAGGCCGCAGTGCACGTTGAACCCGGCCGACTGCACGAGCAGGTTGCCGAACCGCTTGAGCAGGGGATACAGCGTGCGGTTGTTGCGGCCCTGGACGTCCATCAGGATCACCGGCAGCCCGGGGTGCTCGTCCGCCAGGTCGTGGATCTCCCGCCACGGCGGCTCGCCGCGCCGGAAGAGGGTGAAGTCGACCGCGAGCGGCATGCGCACCCGCTCGAGCTCGGCCAGCAACTCTCCGGAGCACCAGGAGGCGAGTGAGAACCGATGCCCGGCCATCACCGACGACGGGAACACCCGCGCCATGCGCACGCCGGCCGCCAGCAGATCGGCCACCAGCCGCTCCGGCTCCGGCATCTCCCCGGTGTGCGGCGGCAGCACCACGCCGACCGGGCGCAGCCGCTCCCGCACCCCCTGCGGCGCCTGCTCCAGCTCGCGCAGCAGCAGGTCGTTGCCGGTCTCCGGGGCGTACTCGTGGGCGAGCACGTGATAGATCGCCGCTTCGTGGACGCCGACCCGGTCCATCTCGGCGACCAGGTCGGCCGCGCTCACCGCGCGGGTGAGGTGCGGCCGGTGCCCCGCCGGGCGGCCGATGAAGGCGTTGCAGTCGAGATAACGCAAAAGATCCTCGCTTGTCAGGACGCACGGAGTGAGGGACGGACCGCCGCGCCGGGGTCGATCCGGTAGGCCTCGAGCTTGTCGCGGTCGAGTTCGACCCCCAGCCCGGGACCGGCGGGCGGCAGCAGGAACCCGTCCTCGATCACCAGATCGGTGCGGACCACGTCGTCGGCGTGGTAGAGGTGCCCGGCCACGTCGCTCGGCTGGTCGAGCCGGGGCGAGCTGAAGGCCACGTGCGCCGCGGCGGCCGTGCCGATGCCCAGTTCCGGCATGCTCCCGATGGCCACTCCGGCCCCGGCGGTCGCGCACAGGTCCGCGATCCGCCGGGCCCGGACCGGTCCGCCGGACTCGGGCACGTACACGTTCACGATGTCGGCGGCACGCGCGCGCAGCACCCGCCAGGCGTCCCCGGGCGACCACACGCTCTCGTCGGCCATCACGGGCACGGGTGAAAGGGCGCACAGCTCCGCCATGCCGTCCACGTCGTCGGCGGGCAGCGGCTGCTCGACCGACATCACGTCGTACGGCTCCAGCCTGCGGATGAGCCGCAGCGCCTCCTTGGCCAGAGGGCAGGCCATGTTGAGGTCCACCCGGATGCCGAGCCGGGGCCCGAACTCGGCCCGCAGGGCCGCGACGACCTCGACGAGCCGGTCGTGGTCGCCGCCGCCCTTGGCCTTCAGCGTGCCGAACCCCTCCCCCACCAGCCGGCGGGCCCGGTCCAGTACCTCCTCCGCCGGCGCGATGGGCAGCGACATGGACAGCGGCACGCGGTCGCGCGCCCGGCCGCCCAGCAGGTTGTAGACCGGCTGGCCTGCGGCCTTCCCGGCCAGGTCGAGCAGCGCGGTCTCGACCGCGGCGACGGCGGCCAGCGTGTGCCTGCCGAAGGCGAGCAGTCCCGCCGCCGCGGCCTCGAACCGGGTCAGCTCGAACGGATCGGCGCCGACGACCGCCGGGGCCAGCAGCCGTTCGACGAGGTCGCAGAGCGCGGCGCCGTTGCCGTGCCAGATGAGGGAGATCTCGCCGAGACCGATCGTGCCGTCGTCGGCCTCGGCGATGACGATCCCGTAGTCGGAGGTCGCCTGGACGCCCAGCGCTGAGGTGAACGGCTCGCGCAGCGGCACCGAGACGGGCACGGCCTCCAGCCGTGTCACTTTCATGCGGTTCATCCCTTGGTCGATCCGGCCAGGACGTCGGAGAAGAAGTAGCGCTGGAGCGCGAGGAAGATGACCACCACCGGCAGCGACGCGATGACCGCGATGGCCGCGATGTGGTGCCAGTTCGAGGTCAGGGTCGACATGAAGTACTGCAGGCCGACCGAGATGGTGAACTTCGCGTGGTCCCGCATGATCACCAGGGGCCACAGGAACTCGCTCCACGTGAGGGTGAAGACGAGGATCGCCGACGTGGCCAGCGGCGCCTTCACCAGCGGCAGCATCACCCGCAGGAGCAGCCGCGGCGGCGAGCAGCCGTCGATCACGGCGGCCTCCTCCAGCTCGTCCGGCAGCCCCCGGAACGCCTCCCGGAGGATGTAGACCGACAGCCAGAGGGTCATCGCGCTGGTCGGGATGATGATCCCGAGCAGGTTGTCGGTGAGTCCCATCTCCTTCACGGCGATGAACAGCGGCAGCATGATGGCAGGGAAGGGGATGACCATCGTGCTGAGCCCGAGCAGGAACAGCAGGCCCCGCCCTTTGAAGTCGAACCTGCCGAGGGCGAACCCGAGCAGCGCCGCGGCCGACACGTTCAGCAGGACGGTCCCCAGCGACACGAGGAGGCTGTTGGCGAAGTAGCGCTGCACGTCGGCCTGGCCCCACACGTACGCGTAGTTGTCCAGCGTCGGATGGGCCGGGATGATCTCCGGCGGCACCGTGAAGACGTCGCCCCGGCTCTTGAACGAGGTGGACACGAGCCACAGCAGCGGGCCCGCCGCGACGAGCGAGGCGGCGCCCAGCAGGGCGACGATCATGACGCGGCCGGCCGGGCCGAACGCCCCCTTGGTCCCCGCGCTCACGACACCCTCCTCGCCAGCCGCAGCCCGAGGAGCACCAGCCCGAGGACGAGCACCAGCAGCACGACCGCCATCGCGCTGCCGTACCCGAACTTGAAGAACGAGAAGGCCGACTCCCAGATGTGGTAGGCGGTGTTCTTGCTGGCGTTCACGGGACCGCCCTCGGTCATGACGTAGATCTCGTCGAAGGTGCGCATCGCGGCCACGAACGCGATGACGGAGCTCAGCACGATCGAGCCGCGCAGCTGCGGCACCACGATGCTCGCGAAGGTCCGCGCGTGCCCGGCCCCGTCGAGGGCGGCCGCCTCGAACAGGTCGCCGGACATGGTCGACAGCCCGGCAAGGTAGATCAGCAGGTAGATCCCGAACGCCCGCCACACGATGACCCCCACCACCGACCAGATGGCCCAGGCCGGGTCGGAGAGCCAGGAGACGGGCCGGTCCACGACGCCCAGGGTCACCAGGACGTAGTTGACCAGTCCGTTGTCGTCCAGCAGCCACTTCCACGCCACGGACGAGACGATGATCGGCACCACCACCGGCAGGTAGAGCACGGTGCGGAAGAACCGCCGGAACGGGATGCCCCGGTGGATCCAGTACGCCACGGGGAGCGGCAGGCAGACGAGCAGAACGGTCACCACCACGGTGATGACGAGCGAGTTGAGCAGGGTCTGCCGGAAGACGGCGTCCGAGACGAGCGCGGTGTAGTTCCCCACGCCGACCCAGGAGGCCGGGGTCAGCCCGTTGAAGTCGGTGAAGCTGAAGACGAGCGTGTTGAGCGCGGGATAGAGGACGAAGCCGCCGATCAGCCCCACGGCGGGGACGGCGAGGAGCCATCCCCAGCGTGAGTCCCTGACCCGGCGCCAGGAGCGCGGTGCCCGGCGGGCGCGGGCCGTGCCGATCCGGCCGGTCGGGAGTGCCGATTCGCTCACTGCGTCCCCGAGAGGATGCGGTCCCAGTCCCCGGCCGCCTCGTCGAGCGCCGCCTTCGGCGTCTTCTGGCCGAGGAGCGCGGCCTGGAAGCGCGTACGGAGGGAGGCGAACAGCTCGGCGACGGCGGGATGCTTGGGCCAGTAGAACTTCACCTCCTGGTCGACCAGCACCTTGGTCTCGGGCGACGACTGGAAGTAGGGGTCCTTGCCGACGGAGGCGAGCCCGGGGATCACCGGGGCCTGCTTGGCCAGTTCGAGCACGGTGGAGCTGAAGTAGCGGGCGAAGTCGAGCGCCTGCTTGGGATTCTTGCTGGCTTTGGGGATCGCGAACTGCTGGAGGAAGCCGTTGGCCGCGCCTCCCGCGCCCTTCGGGTGCTCGGCGACCTTGAACTGCTTGAAGGTCTCCTCGTCGGTGTTGTCCTTCAGCCAGCGCAGGATCCACGGCCCGAGGAAGACCATGCCCGTCTTGCCCTGGGCGAGGACCTTGGCCCCGTCCATGACCGCGCCGTTCACGGAGGTGCGGTCGATCCAGCCCTCCTTGACTCCCGTGGCGTACTGCTCCAGGTGGGCGACCGCCTCGGGGGTGGCGAAGGCCGCCTTCTTCCCGTCCGGGGACAGCAGCGGCACGCCGGCCTGACCGGCCAGGATGTCGGACGGGTTGCCCGCGTCGTCGAAGTCGTCCAGCGTCTGCACGAACCCGGAGGCGCCGGTCTTCTCGTGGATCTTCCGGGCGGCGGCGAAGACCTCGTCCCAGTTCGCCGGGGGTTTGTCCGGGTCGAGCCCGGCCTTGCGGAACAGCTCCGCGTTGTAGATGAGCGCGGAGACGCTGCCGTAGAAGGGGATGGCGTACGCCTTGCCGCCGATCACGCCGGCGTCCCACAGGCCGGGGGTGTACTCGGCCCCGATCGACTGGACGTCGGGGGCCAGCTCGTCGATCGAGTAGATCGTGTTGGTCGAGGCGAACTTCGGCAGGATGAACGGGGTCATGTTGACCACGTCCGGAGTGGCGCCGCCGCTGATGGCGGCCAGCAGCTTGCTCTGGGTCTGCTCGAAGTCGGGGATGTCCACCCACTTGATCTTCACGCCGCTGTGCTGCTGCTCGTACGTGTGGATCGCGCCCTCGATGTACGGCGTGTAGCCCTCTTTGAGGTTGATGGTCCAGAACTCCAGGGAGACGGGACCGGAACCCGAGGACGAACCGGATGACGCCGTCCCGCCGGTCGTGCCTCCGAAGACACCGCAGGCACTGAGCACGCCCGCGCTGAGTAGGAGAGCACCTGCCCTGAGGAGGTTGCGACGCTGCATCGGCTCCACGGTCTGCTCCTTTCTCCCCTGGGGGGCCGGGGAGGGGCAAGGAATTACGACTATGTTCGGAAATAGTTCGTTTAGTTGCCCTAGTGTGCAGGCCCCGGTGGGGCGCGTCAAGGGTCCGAAATACCGGCTTCGGTCAGGCCGACCGGTGGGCGCCCTTCATCTGGCTGTTGATGTCCAGCCGGTACAGGCTCTTGGGCCGGCCCCGCTTCGCGGGCTGGGAGAGCCCGACAGGAAGGGCGAGGCCGTTCTCCCGCAGGACGCGGATGATCCGCCGGCCGCTCGGCACGCTGACCCGCAGCGCCTGCCCGATCTCCTCCGCGCTGGCGCCGGCGCCGTCCAGCCGCCGTTCCAGGTCGGCGAGGCGCGACAGCGTGGCCACGCCGAGGCCGACCCGCCCGGCCAGCTCGCGCAGCCCGCGGTCGTCGGTGCGGTCGTCGGCCTTGTAGGTGTAGCGCAGCGGGTCGGTCGCGACCCCGATCGGGCCGATGACCAGGCCGTCCTCGGTCATGAGATAACCGGCGTCGCCGCCCTCGGCCATCGCCCTGCGCACCGCCATCTCCGCGTGCCGCACCGAGTCCCTGACCGACTCGCCCACCCCGAAGCCGACCGCCATGCGCACGCCGAGCCGGGACCGCGCGTCCTCGAGCAGCGGCACCGCGGTCCAGGAGGCCGTGATCTGCTCCAGCAGGCCCTTGTGTGCGAAGACCAGCACGGACTGGTCCCCCCGCGGCTCGATCCACGCCTCGCCGAACTCCGGCGCGTCGAAGAACATGCGCAGGGTGTTGACCCGCTCGACGCCCGCCTCGTACAGGCCGGAGTCCTCCAGCAGCCGGTACACCGCGGCGGCGAAGCGGAGGTTGGAGTGCCGCGCGGACACCGCGCGCAGCACCACCTCGTTCATCGCGGACCGGATCGAGGCCACCGTCGGCACCGAGCGGAGCACCGGCACATCCATGCTCTCCAGCAGTCGCGCGTAGACACCGCTGCGCCCCGTCACCGCGTAGTGGGTCTGGTGGCGCCGCCGCATCTCCAGGTGGAACCGCACGATGTCCTCGACGTCCTGCCCCGGCGCGTACGGCAGCACGCGCATCGCCTTCACCGGCAGGCCGAGCTCGCGGGCGAGTTCCTCCACCACGTGCTCGTCGAAGGTGTCCACGCTCGCCGGGGCGAGGGCCAGCCCCCGCTCGCGGGCGCGCAGCAGGGCCAGCGCCAGGTCGATCGGGCCCTGGCGGGCCGCGGCGACCGGCATCTCGTCGGGCAGGAGCGACCGGCACCGATCCAGGGGCATCGGCCCGGCGAAGAACACCGCGTCGACGTCCTGGAGGGCCTCGCGGACCGCGAGCCCTATCTCCCCCTCGTCCTCGTAGCGCACCCACCGGGCTTCCACGCCCTGCAGGCTGACCAGGGCCGATTCGAAAACGCTCTCGCTGGACGTGGGCACCACGAGGCCGAGCCGGGTACGCACCGGCGCCCGGGTCTCCAGAGGGATGGGCTGCATTTCGGACACGTTAACAAAATAGTTCGTAACAGCCCGCGTCGCGGCCCGTTCCCGGGGCTCCCGGGTCCTGCGGAGGCTTCGGACGTCCGGAACTTCGGCGGGAACGAGAGCCTTCCCCCTCTCGACGGTGTGCGTAAATAGCTCGTAATGTGGGTGCCCGAGCCCGCCGCGGCGACGCCCGGCCGGGAGGAAAGCCGTTCACGCGCATTGGAGCCAGCATGCGGTCCCACGTCCTGGGCGAACTCACCAGCGCCGAACTCGCCTCGCTGTCGCCGGAGGCGACCCTGGTCATTCCCGTCGGAGCGACCGAGCAGCACGGATCCCGCCTCCCGGTCGCCACCGACGCCGTCGTGAGCGAGCGGATCGCGGGCATGGCGGCGGCGATGGCGCGCTCGGCCGTGCTGGTCGCGCCCGTCATCGCGTACGGCTCCTCGCATCACCATCTGCCGTTCGCCGGCACGCTCTCGCTGCGGGGCCGGACGCTGCTCGCCGTGCTGGGCGACCTGCTCGACAGCGCGGCGCGCACGGGCTTCCGCAGGATCGTCGTCTTCAACGGCCACGGCGGCAACGACGACCTCGTCCGCCAGGCCGCCAGGGACGCCGTGCTCGACCACGAGATCACGGTGGCCGCCGCCTCGTACTGGTCGCTCGGCGGCGACAGGCTCGCGGCCGTCGCGGGCGAGGCGGGCATCTCCCACGTGCCCGGCCACGCCGGGGCCTTCGAGGCGGCCCTGCTCCTCGGCCTGGGCGTGCCGATCGCCGAGGACGGCACGGCGCCGGAGCGAACCGGCGGCCCGATTCCGATGACGGCGGACGGCGTCTTCGTCGCCGAGCACGACTGGATCGCCCGGATGAACGGCACCACGGACCCCGTCACCCCGGCGACCCCCGCAGCGGGGCGCCGCCTGCTCGACCACCTCGTGGCCGAGTTCGCCGGGTTCCTCGATCGCTTCGCGAACGCCGCCTGAACGGCCACCCGAACACTTCCCCATCGGAACGGAGCCGCGTGTCCCCCGAGAACACCCCCGAAAACACCACTGAGATCACGCCCGAGATCACGCCCGAGCCCAGGCCCGCGGCCGGCCCCGGCATCGGCCGCGAGACGACACCCGAAACCCTGGACGCCGTCCTCGCCGCGAGCGCGGCGAGCGCGCGGGTCCTCGCCCGGACGACGCCCGACCGGCGGGCCGCGATGCTGGACGCTCTCGCCGCCGCGCTCGACGCCGCCGCCGGCGAACTCGTCCCGCTCGCGCGCGCGGAGACGCACCTGCCGGACTCGCGGCTGAGCGGCGAGCTGCGGCGGACCTCCTTCCAGGCCCGCCTGCTGGCGACGCGGCTGCGGGAGGGACTGCTGGCCGACGTACGCGTCGATCACGCCGATCCGGACTGGCCGATGGGCCCCCGCCCGGACCTCCGCCGCACGACGGTCCCGCTCGGACCCGTGCTGGTGTTCGCCGCAGGCAACTTCCCCTTCGCCTTCGGCGTGGCCGGGGGCGACACGGTCAGCGCCCTGGCCGCCGGCTGCCCGGTCGTGCTCAAGGCACACCCCGGATACCCCGGCCTGTCGAGGCGTACGGCCGAGGTGGTGGCCGCCGCCCTGACGGCCGCCGGGGCCCCGGAGGGGGCGTTCGCCCTCGTCGAGGGGGTGGAAGCGGGGGTCGCCGCCGTTAGGGACGAGCGGGTCCGCGCGGTGGCGTTCACCGGCTCGCAGCGGGCCGGCCGGCACCTGTTCGACCTGGCCTGCGCGCGCGAGACGCCGATCCCGTTCTACGGCGAGCTGGGCAGCACCAATCCCGTCGTGGTCACGCCCGCCGCCTGGCGGGAGCGGGCCGGCGAGATCGCGCGCGGGCTGGCCGCCTCCTTCACCCTCGGCTCCGGGCAGTTCTGCACCAAACCCGGGGTCGTGCTCGTGCCCGACGCCGCGGCGCTCACCGCCGCCCTGCCGCCCCTGACCGCGGGACGGATGCTGACGCCGGAGACGACCGGGCGCTTCCACACGTCCATCGCGGAGCTGGCGGCCGAGCCGGGGGTCGAGATCTCCCTGTGCGGCGACGAGGCGGAGGACACCGGGGCGGCCCCTGTGGTGCTGCGTACGACCGCCGCCGCCGCGCTGGCCAGGCCTGCGGTCCTCGGCACGGAGTGCTTCGGGCCCGCGGCCCTGCTGGTGGAGTACACGGACGAGTCCGAGGTGTACGACGTCGTCGCCGCGCTGGGCGGACACCTCACGGCCACCGTCCAGGCCGGATCGGACGGCGACGAGTTCGCGCTCGCGCTGGTGCCGCTGCTCGCCGAGCACGCGGGGCGCGTGCTGTGGAACGACTGGCCGACCGGCGTGACGGTGAGCGACGCCCAGCAGCACGGCGGCCCCTACCCGGCCTCCACCGCACCGGCCACGACGTCGGTGGGCACCGCCGCCGTCGCGCGCTTCCTGCGGCCCGTGGCCTTCCAGAACGTCCCCGACGCCGCGCTGCCCGCCGAGCTGCGCGACGACGCGCGCGGTCCCCGCCTCGTGGACGGCCGCAGGACCGGGTGAGCGCCATGCCGTCATCACGGTTCTGTCGGGACCGCGTGTCATACTCACCTGCGTGGTTGCACGTACGCCGCAAAGGGAGCTGATCGGGCGTTCCGCCGAGCTCGGTCAGCTTGTGGGCGTGCTCGACGCCGCCGCGGCCGGGCTCGCGGGGGTCGCCCTGGTGGGCGGCGACGCGGGGATCGGCAAGACGCGGATCGTCACCGAGCTGTGCGACCTCGCGCAGCGGCGAGGGTTCGTGACGCTCATCGGCCAGTGCGCCGAGCTCGGCGACGCCCTGCCCTACCTGCCACTCGCGGACGCCCTGCGCGGCGCCGCCGCCGATCCCGACGGGCCGGTCGCTCCCGCCGTCGCGGCCCGTCCAGCGCTGCGGCGGCTGCTGCCCGGCGACGAGGCGGGCCCGGCGGAGGCGACCACCGGCGGTCTCGCCCAGCAGCGCCTGTTCGGGTCGGTGCTCGACATGCTGTCCGAGGTGGCCGAGCGGCAGCCGGTCCTGGTCGTGTTCGAGGACCTGCACTGGGCCGACCGCTCGACCCGCGACCTGCTGGTCTTCCTCACCCGCATGCTGCAGCGCGAGCGGGTCTGCCTCGTCGGCACCTACCGTACGGACGACCTCCACCGCCGCCACCCGCTGCGCCCGGTCCTGGCCGAGCTGCGGCGGCTGCCGCTGGTCACCTCCGTAGAACTGCCGCCGCTCGGCGACGACGACATGGCGGAGTATCTCGCCATCCTCGACCGATACGGCGAGGGCCCCGCGGGACCGGTGGCCGGACGCGGCCTGACGACCGTGATCGAGCGCGCCGGGGGCAACCCGTTCTTCGCCGAGGAACTGCTGGCGGCCGGCGCCGAACGGGCGCCGCTGCCGGAAACGCTCGCCGACCTGCTGCTCGCCCGGGTGGAGACTCTGTCGGACACCGCCCGCCAGGTGCTGCGGGTCGCCGCGGTGGCCGGCCGCCGGGTCGGCCACGACCTGCTGCGCGACGCGACCGGGCTCGGCGACCTGCCGCTGGAGGACGCGCTGCGCGAGATCGTCTCGCGGCGGCTGCTCACGCCGGGCAGCGACGGCTACGCCTTCCGGCACGCGCTGCTCCAGGAGGCCGTCTACGACGACCTGCTGCCGGGCGAGCGGACCCGCCTGCACACCATGTTCGCCGCGCTGCTCGCCGAACGCGGCGGCTCCCCCGCCGAGCTGGCCCATCACCACCTCGCCGGGCACGACCTGCCGGGCGCGCTGCGGGCGTCGGTGGAGGCCGGACGGCTGGCCGCCGGGCTCGGCGCGCCGGCGGAGGCGCACCGGCACTTCGAGCGGGTGCTGGAGGTCTGGGACCAGGTGCCCGGAGCCGAACGGCTGGCCGGGGAGAGCCGGGCGAGGATCGCGCTGGCCAGCGCCGCGGCGGCGGCCGCGGGCGGCGACTACCACCGGGCAGTGGAGCAGTTGCGGCGGCTGCGCCGCGAGGCGAGCGACCCGGTCCTGATCGCCGAGACCGGCGAGCGGCTCTCCTACTATCTGGCGGACGCGGGCGGCGACGAGGCCGAGGCGATCGAGATGGCCCGGGAGGCGGTGGACCTCGCGCCGCACAGCCCGCTGCTGGCCAGGGCCCTGGCCACCTACGCCCGCGCCCTGTCCCGGCAGTACCGCTTCGAGGAGGGGGCCGCGACGGCGTCCAGGGCGCTGGAGGTGGCGGAGGCGACCGGCGCCCGCGACGCGGAGTCCAGCGCCCTCGTCTCGCTCGCCCTGATCGAGGAGGAGTTCGGAAGCAGCGTCGAGCACGCCGTCGACCTGCTCACGCGCGCCACCCGCCGCCCCTCGGGCGACCTGTCCATCGACCTGCGGGCGCGCTTCAACCTCGCCCGCGTCCATTACGAGAACGGCGCCCTCGCGGTGGCCGCCCGCATCACCGAGGACGGCGTACGGCTGGCCGGGGAGACCGGGCTCGCCTGGAGCACGTTCGGCACCGACCTGCGCTTCCTGCACTACCTGGTTCAGTACGCGGACGGCGACTGGGACACCGCGGAACGGCTGGCGGGAGGGTTCGGCGTCCGGGTCGGCACCCGGGCCGAGGCCCAGCTGTCGTCGTTCGCCCTCTTCGTCGAGGTGGGCCGGGGGCGCCCGGGCGCCGACGAAAGACTGCGGTGGCTGACCAGGTTCTGGCCGGACACGCTGGTCGGCTACATGGCCCGCGGCATGGCGGCCGAGCAGGCGCTGTGGCGCGGCGACCCGCGTACCGCGCTCGACCACGTCGACGCGATCCTCGCGACGCTCGAGCCGTTCGATTCCGGTGTGATCCGCATCGCGGCCACCGGCCTGTGGGCGCTGGCGGACCTCGGCCGGACCGGCGAGCCCTGCGACGACCTGCTGAGCCGTGCGCGGTGGGCGGCGGAGAACGGGCCGAACGGCCCGCGCGTCCGGCTGGGGCCGGAAGGGCTCGCCTGGCTGGCCCGGGCGGAGGCCGAGTGGCACCGCGCGCACGGCACGGAGGATCCGGAGGTCTGGCGGCGCACCACCGAGGCCTTCGGTTTCGGCTTCGTCTACGAGGAGGCGCGGTCGCGGTGGCGCCTGGCCGAGAGCCTGCTGCGGGCGGGCGACCGCGCGGCGGCCCGCGCCGAGTGGGAGCGCGCGGCGCGCGTCGCCGCCGCGCTGGGAGCCCGGCCCTTCCTGGAGACGCTCAGGGTGGTCGGGGCGCGGGCCGGGTTCCCCGACCCGACGGCGACCACCCCCACGGCCTCCTCCGCCGCCCACGACGGCGACGCGCAGGAGATCACCGCCGGTGAGCCACCGGGGGCGGCACGGGAGCCGGGGCGGCTGTCCGCGCTCACCGCGCGCGAGCGGGAGGTGCTGGCCCACGTCGCGGGCGGCCTGGCCAACCGCGAGATCGGCGAGCGGCTGTTCATCTCACAGAAGACGGTCAGCGTCCACGTCTCGAACATCCTGGCCAAGCTCAGCGTGACCAGCCGCACCCAGGCCGCCGCGGTCGCCCTCCAGGAGGGGCTGTCGCCCGACGCCGCGGGCGGAAATACTGTGTAATCGAGGCTCGGCACCAGCAACACTTCCGGAGGTCAGCGGTGGCTCGGCAGATCGTTTCCGTCGTCGCGGGTGAGGAGCTCTCTTCGGGCACGCCCTACGAGTCCGTCAACCCGGCGCGGCCCGCGGAGACGGTGGCGACCGTCCTGCTCGCGGGCGCGGACGACTTCGCCGGCGCCTGCCGCGCCGCGGCGGCTGCCCAGCGGGAGTGGGCGCGCGTCCCCGCGCCGGTGCGCGGACGGGTGATCGCCTCGATCGGCCGACTGGTCGAGGCCAACACCGAGGCGCTGGCCCGGCTGGTGACCGAGGAGATCGGCAAGCCGTACGCCGAGGCGCTGGGCGAGGTCCGCGAGATCGTGGACACCTGCGACTTCTTCCTGGGCGAGGGCCGCCGCCTCTACGGACAGACCGTGCCGTCGGAGATGCCCGACAAGAGCCTGTTCACCTTCCGCGTCCCGGTCGGCGTGGCGGCGATCGTGACGGCGGGCAACTTCCCGGTGGCCGTCCCCTCGTGGTATCTGGTTCCGGCGCTGCTGTGCGGCAACGCGGTGGTGTGGAAGCCCGCGGAGTACGCCGCGGCCTCCGCGCACGCGCTCTACCGGCTGTTCTCGGCGGCCGGGCTGCCCGACGGCGTGCTCAACATCGTCTTCGCCGACGGTGGTCAGACGTACGAGGGTCTCGACCGCGCGCTCGGCGAGGGCACCGTGCAGAAGGTCGGCTTCACCGGGTCGAGCGCGGTCGGCCGGGCCGTCGGCGAGCTGTGCGGGCGGCACCTGCAGTCGCCCTGCCTGGAGCTCGGCGGCAAGAACCCGATGGTCGTCATGCCGGACGCCGATCTCGACCTCGCCGCCGAGGGCGCCCTGTTCTCGGGCTTCGGCACCGCCGGTCAGCGGTGCACGTCCCTCGGCACGGTCATCGTCCACGAGGACGTCCACGACGAGTTTCTGCGCCGGTTCACCGCCGCCGTGCGCGACGCGAAGATCGGCGACCCGAACGGCGACGTGCTGTACGGCCCGCTGCTCGACCACAAGTTCGCCCAGCGCTACGAGGAGTACCTGGGCTGGATCCAGCCGCACCACACCGTGCTGCCCGGCCCGGTCGGCCGGATGGACGGCGAGGGACTGTACTACCACCCCGTGGTGGTGGACGGCGTCCGCGCGGACGACCGGCTGTTCCTGGAGGAGACGTTCGGCCCGATCGTGGGCGTGACGACGTTCTCCACCCTGGATGAGGCGATCGACCTGGCCAACCGGCCGGGATACGGCCTGTCGTCGTCCATCTACACCACCGACCCGAAGGCGGTGTTCCGGTTCCGCGAGGGCGTCTCGGCCGGCATGGTCAGCGTCAACAACTCCACCTCCGGCGCGGAGGCCCACCTGCCGTTCGGCGGGAACGGCAAGTCGGGCAACGGCAGCAGGCAGAGCGGCATGTGGGTGCTCGACCAGTTCACCCGCTGGCAGGCGATGAACTGGGACTATTCGGGCCGCCTGCAGAAGGCCCAGATGGACGTGGCGGAGATCACGCCCGATCTGGCCTTCCGGCTCTGACCCGGAGGGAGGCGATGACGCGCACCCCGACGCGGCAGCCTGGCCCACCCGGGGGTGTCAGCGCCGGCCCCTGAAGGTGCGCCGCAGGTCGTCCACCCATTCGCCGGGGATCTCCCAGGGGATGAAGTGGCCGCCGTGGTCGTGGGCGTTGAGGTTGACGAGGTTGTACCAGCCGGCGCGGTCGCCGTCGAGAAAGTGCCGCACACGCTGGTCCGTGCTCACGCCGGGCGGGTTCTCGTAGCCGACGAAGGTGATGCCGGTGGGGGCCTCGACGACCGGCTGCCGGTCGTGGGACGGGGTCCAGGGGTAGCGGTTGTTGTTGGCGTAGGTCCGCATCGAGGTGCCGATCGAGTTGGTCACCCAGAAGATCATGGCGTGGGTGAGCAGGTCGTCCTTGGTGAAGACGGTCTCGATGTCGCCGCCGTTGTCGCTCCAGTTCGCCCAGCGCTCCAGCATCCAGGCGAGCATCCCGGCGGGTGAGTCGGACAGCCCGTGGGCGAGCGTGCTCGGGGCGAGCACGTGCGCGGCGAGGTGGACGGCGAACCGCCTCTCCACCGCGACGACCTGGGCGTGTATGTCGGCGGGCAGGCCCTCCGGGATGGGCCTGCCGCCGCTGAGGTCCCAGGCCCTGTCGCCGTTGAACAACGTGAGCTTCTGGCCCGACCCGATGTGGACGGCGTGCAGCTCGGCGGCGTACTTGTGCCCGAGCTGTCCGGTCACCAGGGCTCCCACGTCGCAGCCCGCCGCGCCGTACCTCTCGTAGCCGAGGGTCCGGGTCATCAGCGTGTGCCAGAGGTCGGCGACCTTCCAGAAGTTCATGTCCGGGTGGTTCGGCAGCGGGGTGGAGAACCCGAAGCCGGGGAACGAGGGCACGATCACGTCGAACGCCTCGGCCGGGTCGCCGCCGTACGCGCCGGGGTCGGCCAGCGGATCGACGACCTTGGACCAGTGCCAGAACGTCCAGGGCCAGCCGTGGGTGAGGATCAGCGGCGTGGGGTCGGGACCGGCGCCGGGCCTGCGCATGAAGTGGACCGGCACGCCCTCGACCTCGACGCGGTAGTGCTCGTAAGCGTTGATGGCGGCCTCGGCCGCCCTCCAGTCGTACCCGTCGCGCCAGTAGTCGACGAGTTCCCGCAGGTAGGCGGCGTTCACGCCGTAGCGCCAGTCGTCGTTGCCCGCGTCGTCCGGCAGGCGGGTCAGCTCCAGGCGCCGCCGCAGGTCGTCGAGCACCTCGTCGGGAACGTGGATCGGCGCGGGCTCCAGCGGGAACGGCCGGGTCGCGGCGGACGGGGTGGTCGTGGGGCTCATCGTCATCTCCTCGCACTGTCGCGTGGCGTGTCCGTGCCAGGGTTCGTGCCAGGGTTCGTGCCGGGGGCCGTGCCGTGGACACTGTGCAGTTCGACCATGCGGGCCAGCGCGGGCAGCGCCGCCGCGATGGCCGCCCGCTCCGCCCGGGTGAGCCCGTCGGCGAGCTCGGAGAGCCGGGCCATGCGCTCGGCCCGCCGTCCGTCCACGATCGCGGCGCCCGCGGCCGTGACGTGGACGAGGACCGCCCTGCCGTCCGACGGATCGGGGTGACGCTCCACCAGGCCCTCGCGCTCCAGTTTGGTCACCATCTGGGTGATCGCCGACTGCGTGACCTGTTCGCTGCCGGCCAGATCGGTGAGCCGCTTGGGGCCGCCGCCCGCCAGCGTGTGCAGCACGGACAGGGTGGTGAAGCTCAGTCTCCGCTCGGCGGGCAGCCGGATGTGCATGCGGGTGAAGTCTTCGAGCACGCGGGTCAGGCCGGCGATGCTCAGCTCGGCGAACTCGGGCATGCGCCAAACTGTATCAGTAACTTAATTAAGTTACTGAAGCGAATGTGGCCGGGAAAACGCCGATCCCCGGCGGGCACGGCCTGCCGGGGATCGGATCGCGAAGGCGCCTCAGGCCTCCGGGCCTCGCCTGCCGTCGTAGCCGAGCAGCCGCATCGCGACCTCGGGGTCCATGGCCGCCGCGAGCAACTGCGCCCGTTCGGCCGCCCGGTCTCTGGCCTCCTCGGCCTGCCGCCGCCCCGCCTGGTGGGAGCGGACCAGCAGGACCGCGACCGCGATGCCGCCGATCACCGCGACCAGCGCGACGGCCAGCAGGACGGCCGTGCCGGCGGGCACGCCCCCGACCGCCGCCCCGGCGCCGGCCACGCCCCGCGGCGAGGCGAAGAGCAGCACCCCCAGCAGCGTGAGCAGCACCACCGCCACGACGACGCCGACGACCACCCACAGCGCGCCGGACGACCTGCGGGACTGTGCGCCGTATGACAGCCCGAGCGGCGGGGCCGGGGAGACCGGCGGCGTCGTGCCGTGCCACGGCACGAAGTCCGGCTGCGCCGGCGCCACCGGCTGCACCGCCGGGGCGTGCCCGTTGCCGCCGGCCAGGCCGTTCGGCGGCGGGGCGACCAGCACCGGCGCGGCGCCGCCTGCGGACGCCGCCACGACCGACGCCTCGATCACCCGGGTCCGGGGCAGCGGGAGCTCGACCGGGACCTCGCTGTGGGTGCGGTGAGCCTCCACCGCGGCCGTGTGGTAGGTCTCGATGTCCTCGTAGAACTCGTCGGAGTTGTACACGCCACCGTCGATGAGCGGGCCCATCCTGCACTCGATGACGGCGACCACGTCGTCACCGTTGAGCGTCTTGTGCTGTTCCAGCGCGTGCGCGACCGACAGCACCTCGCGGCGGTTGTCCCGCAGCAGCTCGGCCGTCTTCTCCAGCAGCCGGCTGAGGTTGAACTCGATCCGCTCGGGGAGCATGTCGGGCACCATCTCGTCGCGCCGGCCCGCCGGAGTGCCGGTGAAGCCGATGCCGCCGCCTCCGGGCTGCGGCTGGGCCGCCTTGCCCTCGCGCAGGCCGAGCTCCTGCAGCGCGGGCAGCGAGGCCACCCCGATGCCCATGCCCCAGTGGGCCTCCATCAGCCCGGTGATCGCGGTCGCGCTCTGCAGGTCGCTGGAGACGCCGGAGGAGTTGTCCTCGCCGAAGAACATCCGCTCCCCCGCCAGCGAGGCGAGGGACACCATGATGTCGGCCTCGTACTCCGACTTCCACCGGGTGAACTGGTCCTCCGGCTTGATGCTGGCCACCATGCCGAGGTAGTCGGCGCCCTTCTCGATCGTCGCCAGGTCGATCTCCAGGTGGTGGCGGGTGCGGTAGGCGACGACCGCGTGGCACGCCTCGTGCACCGCGACCGCGTGCCGCTCCCGCTCGATGTACTCCACGTCCTCGGGCGGCCCGAGCTGCTTGAGCCGCTTGGCCCGCATGACGTCCGACCAGGTGATGGTCTCCCGGCCGTCCCGGATCGCGGTGATCAGCGACTCGTTGACCAGGTCCTTGATCGTGGCGCCGGTGGCGTACGGCGTGATCGTGGCGAGCTTGTCGATCTGCTCGTCGGTGAGCTGGTGGCTGACCTTGTCGAAGTAGCCCTTGTACGTGCGGATCCGCCCCGCCTTCGAGGGATAGCCGACCTTGTAGATGCGGTCGATACGGCCGGGCCGCAGCAGCGCCTCGTCCAGGGCCTCGGGCAGGTTGGTGGCCATCATGATGAGGATGCGGTACTTCGGCGGCGGCTTGGGCCGCATGCCGAGCAGCCTGCGCACGTAGCGGTTGACGAAGCCGCGCGGCTTCTTCAGGCCGGAGATCTCGGTGAGCAGCGCCTCCAGCGTGCCCATGCCGCCACCGCCGCCGCCCATGCCCCCGCCGTACATGATGCGGTTGACGAGGGCGCCGGTGCGCGGCATCCGCGCGGCCTCGGCGGGCGGGCCGGCGGCGTGACGGCCGAGCGTGGTGCGGGTGTGCGGGTCGAGGTAGGCGAAGCCGTTGCAGCCGGAGTCCTCGAACGGCGCCGGCGCCGACCTGCCCCAGCCGCCGGGTCCGCCCTGCGCGAGCGCGCCGCGGTTGCCGAGCGAGTCGGCCTCGTCGAAGAAGACGATGACGCCGCCGTACCGCAGGGCCAGCTTGCGGAGCTTGCGGAACAGCGACTTGACCTTCAGGACGCCGACGCCGAAGAACATGTTGATGAACGCGCCCGGGTCGACGAACACGTACGGCTTGCCGGTCGAGCCGGCGACCGCCTCGGCCATCAGCGTCTTGCCGGTGCCGGGCGGGCCCCACAGCAGGATGCCGCTGGGCACGTAGCCGCCCCTGGCCTCGATCTCGTCCGGCTTCTCCAGGAAGACGATGTTCTCCTTGACCCGCTCGACGACGTGGTCCTGGCCCCAGACGTCGGAGAAGCGCGTCTTGATGTCGTCGGGAAAATAGACGTCGACGCCGCCCCGCGACAGGAACCAGAAGATCGCCACGAACTGCCCCACGGCGACCACCATGATCAGCATGAGCTGCAGGACCATGGGGAGGAAGCCCCACACGGTGGCCGGCACGCTGAACAGCGCCTGCAGCGGCGAGACCTGCTGCACCTTGCCGAGCACCAGCGCGATGACCGCGATCCAGACGGCCCACTTGACGGCCCGCGCGATGCGGTAGCGGTTCCAGTCGTTGAACCTGCGGTGGGTCCAGCCGTTCCAGCCGCCGAAGACCTTCCGCGTCCAGAACCGGTGGTAGCCGGCCGAGCGCTCACTGATCAGGAAGTGGATCTGCCGGACCACCTCGACGCCGACGAGCCACAGGATCCAGGACGCGTCCCTGACGGTCAGCACGAAGGCGTCGTAGATGGAGATGATGCCCTCATAGGTGGCGGTGGTGTTCCAGACCAGCACTCCGAACGCGACGGCGAGCAGGAGGAGGAATTTGGTCCGGTCCCACAGCGGCAGACGTTTCCTGGTGAGGGGGTCGCGGTCCACCGGACCCGACCCCGGCTCGCGAAGCCCCTCGTGGTGCTTCGGTGGGAGGGCCGTGCTCATATGAGGGGCTCCTTCACGGGTTGATGAGGTGCTTGACCTTGAAGGACTTGACGACGGTGTCGATCTCCGCGGCCCGCTGGCGGTAGCACGCGGGCGAGCAGCGGATCAACAGGGTGGAGACCGTCGTCCCGTCGGCGGACAGGTAAGCGGTCTCGTCGAAGGTCTGCACCGGGCCGCCCAGCAGACGGTAGTTGAACACGCTGTGCACTCCGCGCAGGCCGTCCGCCACGGGCAGCACCTCGTCGGCCAGCAGCTCGAAGCCCTTGTAGGCCGTGGCCTCCTCCATCTTCTGGCGCGTCTCCTCGGGCACGACCACGTAGAGCCCGCTGGAGTTGCGCAGCTCATTGAGCGACACCGCGTTCTGCGCGTCCTCCGTGAGCTTCTCCACCTTGGCGAAGACGAACGGCTGGTCTTCGGCTCCGGGCGAGCCCTGCAGCAGGTGCCCCGCGGACGGATCGGCATGGGCGTCGAAGGCCGTCGTCCACACCAGCTGTTTCACCACCTGCGTGGTGGCCGACTCCGTGTCGCCGAAGACCTCCTTGTCGAGGCTCTTCTGGTCGATCTGCCGCCATGAGGCGGGGACCTTGAAGTAGGTGCCGCCCGAGTCGTCCCGTACGTAGGTGTATTGGGGGCCGGCACAGCCGGACAGCAAGGAGGCGGCCACCGCCGCCCCCACGACCGTTTCCACCACCCCGGTCTTTACCCGCGGTCTTTCCACCAGGGCCTAACCTCCGCTTTGCGGGTCTACGAGGTAGTAGTGCCCGTTTTCCGACTGTCCTTCCAACGGTAAATCTGCGATGGGCCGGAAAACTAGACCGAATCTTTCTCGAATCTTGGCTCTTCCTGTTACACGGAGGCTGCTCACATCGCCGCGCCGGCACCGGCGTCCGCCCCCGGTGGCCCTCTGATGGCGATACCCAATGGACGACCGCCGAAAGCAGGCATGACGCACGGAAGACCCGCCCATTGAGATCGCCAGGTGTCGGATGAGCAGATCATGTAACGCCTGACTGCCTCGAACACGACAACTTGATGCATGCCGTCAGGAATCACCGTGGGAAGGCTGGCGAACATGAAGCAGGTCTACGAAGAAGACGGCACCGGCGAGGGGACGGACGGCTTCTTCGGGGTGACGGCGGAGCGCATGTTCTCCGAGGTCTGGTCCCGGCAGGTCCTCACGGTCAGGGAACGGCGGTTGCTGCTGCTCGGCCTGCTCGTCGGCCAGGACATGGACGACATGCTCGAACTGCACCTCGACACCGCCCTGCGCTCGGGCGAGCTGACCCCGGCGGAACTGCGCGAGACGGTCGTGTTCCTCACCCTGTACGCCGGCTGGCCCCGCGCCGCCCGGCTCAGCGCGAAGGTGGAGGAGCTGATCAGCCGCACCGGCGCGGTGTGACCACCGCCTCAGGGACGGGGCGCGCGGCGGGCCGGACGGGACCGGCCCGTCCGGTGGGTACGCTGCCGTCATGCCCACCGCACTCATCACCGGCGCGACCGCCGGGATCGGCGCCGCCTTCGCGCGCCGCCTGGCCGCCGACGGATTCTCCCTGGTCCTGGTGGCCCGCGACGAGGAGCGGCTCGCCGCCTCCGCCGAGGCCCTGCACAAGCGGTACGGCGTGCCGGTCGAGCCGCTGCGCGCCGACCTGACCACCGAGGAGGGGACGGCGGCGGTCGAGGAACGACTGCGTTCCGGCATCGACCTGCTGGTCAACAACGCCGGGTTCGGGCACCACGGCGGCTTCCTGGACACCCCCGTCGAGGAGGAGGTCCGGATGCTGCGGCTGCACTGCGAGGCCGTGCTGCGGCTGACCCGGGCGGCCCTGCCGTACATGATCTCCAAGAGGCGGGGCGGGGTCGTGAACGTGGCCTCGGTCGCCGCGTTCCTTCCTGGCGGCACCTACAGCGCCACGAAGTCGTGGGTGGTGAACTACAGCGCCTCGGCGGCCAACATGGTCAACCGGCACGGCGTGCGGGTGATGGCGCTGTGCCCCGGGTTCGTGCGGACCGAGTTCCACGACCGGGCCAAGCTCGACATGTCCGGCCTGCCGCGCTTCGCGTGGCTGTCGGCCGACCGCGTCGCCGCCGACGCGATGCGCGACCTCGCCCGCGGGGCCTGGGTGAGCGTCCCTTCGGTCCGCTACAAGGCGGTCGCGGCGCTGGCCAGGCTCCTGCCGCTCAACCTGGTCGGCCGCATGGCGAGGCTGCGTTACCGCTGAGTCACAGCCGTTCGACGTTCGGGCCGCGGCAGCGGCCCCGGGTGTCGAAGACGAACCGGCTGGCCCGCTGGACCAGGTCGTAGTCGTAGCAGTCCTGCCCGCCGAGCACGACGACCGCGTCGGCCCTGGCCAGCTCGGCGGCGTCCGGCTCGACCATCTCGACCCCGGCCGGTACGACGAGGTCGTCGGCGCGGGGATCCGCGGCCCGCACCCGGGCGCCGAGCCGGCACAGCGTCTTGGCGACCTCGACCGGCGACAGCCCGAGCAGCAGGATCCTGCTGCCCCTGATGGAGCGGCACCTCCGGTTGAGCGCGAGGCAGAGCCGGTCGACCACGTGGGCGGGCATGTGCACGTTGACGTCGTTGGCCGCCTCGACCAGCCGGAATCCCCGCCCGACGCCGCGCCGGATCCCCCACGGCAGGTACGCCACGTCGAGCGGCAGGCAGGAGTCCTCGAGCCCGGGGCAGGGTGCCACGGCGGCGTACCCGAACGGCGTGGTGGCGGCGGCCTCGACCGCCTCCCACGCGTCGACGCCGAGGTGCGCGGCGAAGATCGACAGCTCGTTCGCCAGGGCCGCGCCGACGTGCGCGCTGGCGCTCTCCAGCAGCGCGCACAACTCCGACACCCGAGGTGAGGAGACCGGGACGGTCTCCCGCACCAGCCTGCCGTAGAAGTCCGTCACCGCCCGCAGCGAGGCCGCGTCGACGCCCGAGACGACCTTGGGCGTGTTGCCGAGCCGCCAGCGCGGGTTGCCCGGCTCGGCCCGGTGCGGGCTGTGGCCGAGGTGGAAGTCGTCTCCCGCGCGCAGTCCCGACCCCAGTTCGAGCAGCGGCCGTACGAACTCCTCGGTGGTGCCGGGGTAGGCGGTGCCCTCCAGCACCACGGTCGCCCCCGGCCGCAGGAACGGGGCGATCCGGCCGGCGGCCGAGCCGAGCGGGCCGAGGTCGGGCGCGCCGTTCCGCATCCGCACGGGCGAGGTGAGCACGCAGACGTCGAACCCGGAGGCGTCGGCCGCGTCGGCGCTGGCCGCGTAACGGCCGGAGGCGTGCGCGGCGGCCAGCGCGGCGGCGCCGACGCCCTCGGCGCACGGCTCCCCCGCGTTCAGCCGCTTGACCCGCCACTCGTCCTCGTCGAGGCCGACGACGCGGAACCCGGCCTCCACGGCGCGCATCGCCAGGGGCAGCCCGGCACTGCCCTGGCCCACGACCACCAGCTTCTCCGCCACGCTACGAACTGTAGGAGCGACCCCGCCGCCACCCCCGGGATTGGCGGTCGGGACCGCTGTAAGGCTTGGGTACGGATAGGGAAAAGTCTCTTCCGGCGGCGTCCGGGCGACCCGTCGGCGGTGGGACCGCGGACTAGCTTCTCCGACATGATCAGGGAGGAGCCAGCATGAAACCGGACGACCGGATTCGTGTCATGGAGATAATCGCCCGGATGAACGTGAGCGGTCCCGCCACCCAGGTCACCGGGTTGTGCGAGCGGCTCAGCCCGGCGGAGTTCGACCATCGCCTGTACACCGGATACGTCGACGGCGGCGAAGGCGACCACCTGCAGCTTCGCGACGCGACGATTCCGGTCCACCGGGTGCCGGGCCTCGGCCGCGCGATCAAGCCGGCCGACGACTATCGGGCCCTGTTTCGGCTGACGAACGCGATGCGCGAGTTCAGGCCCCACATCGTGCACACCAGGACCACCAAGGCGGGCGCGCTCGGCCGCCTCGCGGTGCGGCTGTCGGGCGTCGGGGCGGCGCGGGTGCACAGCTACCACGGCCACCTCCTCGACGGACAGCTCTCCCGCTCACGGCGGGCCGTCTACATCCGCATCGAGCGCCGGCTGGCGAGGATGACCGACCGCCTCGTCACGGTCGGCGCCCGGGTGCGCGACGACCTCCTCGCGGCCGGGATCGGCGGGGCCGAGCAGTACGTCGTCATCCCTCCCGGCACCGGGCTCGGCCCGCTCCCCGAGCGCGCCCGGGCCCGCGCCGCGCTGGGCGTCCCGCTGGACGCGCCGATCGTGGCCTACGTCGGCCGGTTGAAGAAGGCCAAGCGGCCCGACCGGCTCGCGGAGGTCGCCAGGGCGGTCCTGGCCCGGCTGCCCGGCGCCCGGTTCCTCGTCTGCGGCAGCGGCGAGCTGAAGGAGGAGGTGGAGCGGGCCGTCATGCCGATGTGGGACTCCTTCCGGCTGCTCGGCTGGCGGCGCGACGTCGAGACCGTGTACGCCGCCGCCGACGTGGTGCTGCTCACCTCCGACAGCGAGGGCACGCCGCTGGCGCTCGTGGAGGCCGGCATGGCGGGCCTGCCGGTGGTGGCCACGCGCGTCGGCAGCGTTCCCGAGGTCGTCATGGACCGCCGCACGGGCTTCCTGACCGAACCGGACGCGGACGAGATGGCCGACCACGTCGTACGGCTGCTGGTCGATCCCGGCCTGGCGCGGCGGATGGGCGAGTCGGCCCGCGCGTGGACCGGGCGGGCGTTCTGCGTGGACCGGCTGGTGGCCGACACCGAGGCCCTCTACCGTGCGCTGCGCGGCGCGACGCGGTCGGAGGTGGGCAGCCGATGACGCCCCTTTCCGCGCTGGCGCCCGTGCTCGCGGGAGCGGCCGCCTGCCTGGTCGCGGCCGCGGGTCTGCGCCCGGTGCGCCGGACGGTCCCCTACCTGAGCGGGGTGATGCTGGCGGCGGGCACGGCGGCGGGCGCGATGACGGCCCTGGGCCCGCCGGACCGGCGGGTGAGCGCGGTCCTGCTGGCCGCCGCGGCGGTGGCGCTGCTCGGGCTCATCGCGGAGGTGGGCGCGCTGCCGCTCGTCACGCGGCTCATCGTGGAGTCGGTGGCGACGGGCGGCGTCGTGCTGTGCGGCGTGCAGGTGACGCTGACGGGCGACTGGCTGGACGGCCCGGTCAGCGTGATGTGGATCGTCGCGATGACCAACGCGTACGGGCTGCTCGACCGGCTCGGCGGCGCGCTGGCCGCGGTCGCCGCCGTCACCGGCGCGTTCCTCGCCGGGACGGCGCTCGTGCTGGGCGACCCGTCCCTCGCGGTGCTCGCGACCGCCCTGGCCGGGGTATGCCTCGGCGCCCTCCCGTACGGCAGGGCGCCGGGCAGGGTGCGGCTCGGGCCGTCCGGCTCGCTGTTCGCCGGGTTCGTTCTGACCTGTACGGCCGCCGGGCTGACGGCCGGACGCGGCCCGGCCACGGTCGCGGCCGGGCTGCTGTTGCCTGCGCTGGCCGCCATCGTGGGGGCCGGGGCGTACGCCGTCCGCCGGCCGCGGCGCGCGGGCCGGACGGCGGGACCGGCGCGGACGGTGGCACCCGCCCTGTGCGGCGTCTCGGCCGGCACCGGGACGACCGGGCTCGCGGTCGCGCTCGGCTGGGTGCCCGCGGGGGCCGCGGCCGCGGTCACCGCCGCGACCGCCGCCGTGCTGCTCTGTTACGCGCGCCTCACGCACGGCTTCTTCTATGCGCGCTTCCGGCACGACTCCCCCGCGTTCCGGAGGCAGGCGTGGACGTCCTTGCGGATGCCGGCCGGCGATCGGCCGCGCGGGCGCGTGCCGCACCCGCGCTCCGCCGGGAATCCCCCGCCGCCCGTCGTACGGCGGGGGTGACCGGGGTCAGCGGCCGATGTTGGCCTCGTGGCCGATGGACAGGCCCGAGTCGACGTCGAAGAAGTGCAGGTTGTGCGTGTCGACGACCAGCTCGATCTCCTGGCCGGGACGGACGTGGCTGCGGGCGTTGACGCGCGCGGTCCACAGCGACTTGTCGCCGGTCAGCGGCAGCGTCGTCTCCTCGTCGTCGCCGTCGTGGGCGGCGGCCACGGTGTCCTTGTGCTCGACCGGCGGGGCGTCGATCGTGAACAGGACGTTGATCTCCGAGCCCAGCTCCTCGGTGACGTTGGCGCGGACCGGGATGCGCACCCACCCGGCGCCGTTGCCGCTGGCCGAGCCGGCGTCCTCGAAGTCGGAGGGCCGGATGCCGAGGATGATCTTGCGGCCGATGTAGCGGTCGAGGCCCGGCTTCTCGGCGAAGGTCGAGTCGGGGACGGGGAGGCGGTAGCCGGCGAAGGCCACCGACGCGCCGCCGTTGTCGCGGACCAGCTCGGCGTAGGCGAAGTTCATGGACGGGGAGCCCATGAAGCCGGCGACGAACAGGTTGACCGGGTCGTCGAACAGGTTCTGCGGGGTGTCCACCTGCTGGAGCACGCCGTCGCGCAGGACGCAGACGCGGTCGCCGAGGGTCATGGCCTCGACCTGGTCGTGGGTGACGTAGACCGTGGTGACGCCGAGGTTCTCGTGGAGCTGGTTGAGCGAGGCGCGCATGGACACGCGGAGCTTGGCGTCCAGGTTGGACAGCGGCTCGTCCATGAGGAAGGCCTGGGGCTCGCGGACGATGGCGCGGCCCATCGCGACACGCTGACGCTGACCACCGGACAGGGCGGCCGGCTTGCGCTTGAGGTACTGCTCCAGGCCGAGCATGCGGGCGGCGTCGTTGACCCGCTTCTGGATCTCGGGCTTCGACATCTTGCGCAGCTTGAGGCCGAAGGCGAGGTTCTCCTCGACCGTCATGTGCGGGTAGAGCGCGTAGTTCTGGAAGACCATCGCGATGTCGCGGTCCTTCGGGGGAAGGTGGTTCACGACACGGTCGCCGATGACGATCTCGCCGCCGCTGATGTCCTCCAGGCCGGCGATCATCCGCAGGGCGGTGGACTTGCCACAGCCCGACGGGCCGACCAGCACCATGAACTCGCCGTCCTTGATCTCCAGGTTGAGGCCGTTCACGGCCTTCACCCCGCCCGCGTAGATCTTGTCGACGTTGTTCAGAACGATAGAAGCCATGCCAGTCCTTCGCGCTTCCGAGACAAGAGGGAGTGGATACGTTTTCAAGACTGTCCCGTGAAATACCGCATATTGTCAAGATTTCGGTGACACAGCCCATGGAATGATGATGGAATCGTTTCCATGAGTGGTCCAGCGCAGCGGCGGATAACCATCAAGGAAGTGGCGGAGGCGGCCGGGGTCGGGGTGGCCACCGTGTCCCGGGTTCTGTCGGGCGGCTCGGCGAGCGCCGAGACCCGTGAGAAGGTGCTCGCCGCGGCGGCGCGGCTCGACTACCGGCCGAGCGCGCTGGGACGCAACCTGAGGCGCCAGCGGACGGGCGGCATCGGCCTGCTGGTCCCCGACATCACCGACAGCTTCTACGCGCGGCTGACCGACGGCGTGCTGTCGTGCGCCCGCTCGTACGGCGAGCCGGTCACGGTGGGGGTCACCGGCGACGACCCCGAGCGGGAGGCCGAGCTGATCGGCACGCTCATCGAGCAGAGCATGGACCGGCTGATCGCGGTGCCGTCCGGGGACGGGGAGATGTGGGCGCCCGCGCTGCGCGCGGGGCTGAACGTGGTGTTCGCCGACCGGCGGGTGCGCGCGGACGTGCCCAGCGTGGTGCCCGACGACCGGGCGGGGGTGCTGACGGCCGTGGAGTACCTGGCCGGGCTGGGCCACCGGAAGATCGCCTACCTCGGCAGGCACGGGCAGTCGCAGCGGGTGGCCGCGTTCACCGCCGCGGTCGCCTCGCTGGGGCTGCCCGCCGACCGGGACCTGGTCGTGCACGCCCGGTCGAGCCGCGACTCCGCCTACGCCGCGGCCGCGGGCCTGCTGCAGCACCGGCCGGACGTCACCGCGGTGATCGCGGGCGGCAACGTGCTCGGCGAGGCGGCCGTGCTGGCCGCCCGCGAGCTGGACGTGCGCATCCCCAAGGACGTGTCGCTCATCATGTTCGACGACGTGCCCTGGGCCGAGCTGTGCTCCCCGCCGCTGACGGTGATCGCCCAGCCCGCCCAGGACATCGGCTACCGCGCCGCCGAGCTGGTGCTGCGGCACGGCAGGCGTCCTCCGACCGTCACGCTGCCCACCGAGCTCGTCGTGAGGGCGAGCTGCGGGCCCAGGGTCTCAATCCCTAGGCGATGACCTTCTCGATGGCCTCGGTGACCTCCGGGGCCTCGGGGACCACGCGGGGGCGGAACCGGGCCACCACCTGGCCGTCGGCGGCGACCAGGAACTTCTCGAAGTTCCACTGGATGTCGCCCGCCTCGCCCTCCGCGTCGGGGGCCTCGGTCAGCTCGGCGTAGAGGGGATGCCGCCCCGGGCCGTTGACCTCGGTCTTCTCCAGCAGGGGGAAGTCCACGCCGTACGTCGTGGAGCAGAACTCCTTGATCTCCTCGGCCGAGCCGGGCTCCTGGCCCATGAACTGGTTGCAGGGCACACCGACGACGGTGAACCCCCGGCCGGCGTACGCCTTCTGGAGGGCGACCAGGCCCTCGTACTGGGGGGTCAGCCCGCACCTGGACGCCACGTTGACCACCAGGGCGGCCCCGCCGCCGAGCAGGTCGCCGAGGGTCGTGCTCTCACCGTCGATCGTGGCCACCGGAATCTCGAGAACGCTCATGTTCGCACCCTAAACGAGCGTCCCGTCCCCTCTCGCCGCAGGGCGCGCCGTGCACGGTAACCCGCTCCCCCGGGAACGGTCGGCGTTGGGGGGCGGATCGGCAAAGAACCGTCCGCGGCGTGCCGCGAATGCCGCCGGCGAGGCGGGCGGCCGTATTTCAATCCGCGTGAGGACCCGTCGCGGTGCCCGCCGGAAGCTCTTGGTGATCCGGTGCGGGCCGAGCGGACGGCGGCGCCCACGCCATGGGCGCGCGGCCGCGCGGAGGGCGCCACGTGCGCCCGCCTTCCGCACGCGACCCGACGACAAGGACCGATTTGGACAGCAGAAGCGTTCTACGCAACACAGTCGCCGCCGTCATCGCGGCCACCGTGGCCGGTGGCGGAAGCGGAGTGGCGCGGGCCGACGAGTGGACCGCCGCGGAGCGGACCGGAGAGAGCATGCGGCCCGTCACCCACGTGGGAGTGTGGACCACGCGGGCGGCGGCGCAGCCGCCCCGGTTCCGCGCTCCGGCGAGGATCCGCAGCAAGGCGTACGCCTTCAGGCTCGTCACCCGCCGCACATGGTCGGGCGAGCAGTTCCAGTGCCTGGACAGCCTGTGGACCAGGGAGAGCAACTGGGACCACCGGGCCTACAACCAGGGCTCGGGCGCCTACGGCATCCCGCAGGCGCTGCCCGGGCGGAAGATGGGCTACGTCGCCGGCGACTGGCGGTTCAACCCGCAGACCCAGATCAGGTGGGGGCTGCGGTACATCAAGGGCCGCTACGGTTCGCCGTGCGGCGCCTGGGGCCACTTCCGGTCCCACAACTGGTACTGACCGGGCGGAGGCGCCCGGCGGCCTACCGCCGGGCGCCTCCACGACCGGCCCGCTCGCCGGTCTCGCGGTCGGCCTGCGCGTCCGCCCGCGCGGCGGCCCGTACGGCCATCGCCTGGACGAGCAGTTCCAGGCCGAACTCGAACTCCTCGTCGTGGTCGCAGGCGTCCAGATGCGGCCGCAGCTCGCTCACCACGGGGAACAGCGCCGGGTCCACCTCGGCGATCACGGCGTCGGCCCGTACGGGGGCGAACGTGGGGGTCACCCCCACCTCCCGCAGCAGCGAGCCGACGACGTACGCGATGAACATGCGCAGCATCCGGACGGCCTCCCGGCCGTCGAAGCCCGCCTCGCGCAGGGTCGCCAGGGCGCGCTCCACCGGGAGGAGGCCCGCGGTCGAGCCCAGTTGCCTGCTCACCACGACCATCGTGGAACGGGGATAGTGGTGGGCGATGCGCCGGAAGGCCCGCGCCTGGATGCGCACCCGCTCGGTCCAGTGGGCGGACGGGTCATCGGTGAAGCCGATCCGCGACAGCACGTCCTCGGCGACGGCGTCGAGCAGTGCGGCCTTGCTGGGCACGTGGTTGTACAGCGACATGACGCCGACGCCCAGTTCCGCGGCGATCCTGCGCATCGAGACGGCGTCGGCGCCCTCCCTCTCGATGAGCTCCACGGCGGCGGTGACGATGCGGTTCCGGTTGAGCATGACCGAATCCTCTCTCGCCGCGCGCGTTCTCCGTTCATTGACGTACGTACAGCGTACGTGACACGCTCACGGAGGATACGTACGGTGTACGTCAAGGGAGGTCTTCGTGTCGACCCACAAGCTCTACACCATCCCCGCCGAGCTGTCCACGTGGGACGTGGAGATGACCGGAGCGGCCCGGTTCACCTGGGAGTACGACGACGGCCGGGACCGCATGCTCGCCCTCTACCAGAAGGGCAAGGACAAGCAGTGGGACTCCGTCAAGCGGATCGACTGGGACCTCGAGGTCGACCCGTACAACGTGCTCGGCGTCCCCGACACCACCCTCGCGATCCACGGCTCCCCGCTGTGGGAGCGCATGGACCGGCGGCAGCGCGACGAGGTGCGCAGGCACAACGCCTCCTGGCAGTTCTCCCAGTTCCTGCACGGCGAGCAGGGGGCGATGATCTGCTCGGCCCGCATCGTGGAGTCGGTGCCCGACCTCGACTCCAAGTTCTACGCCGCCACCCAGACGATGGACGAGGCGCGGCACGCCGAGACGTACGCGCGATTCCTCCAGGAGAAGGTCGGGCTCGCCTACCCCATCAACGAGCACCTCAAGGCGCTGCTGGACAGCACGCTGAGCGACTCGCGGTGGGACATGCCCTACCTCGGCATGCAGGTGCTGATCGAGGGACTGGCCCTGGCCGCGTTCGGGGTGATGCGCGACATCACCACCAAACCGCTGCCCAAGCAGATCCTCGCGTACGTGATGCAGGATGAGGCCAGGCACGTGGCGTTCGGCCGGATGGCGCTGCGCGACTACTACCGGAACCTGTCCGACGCCGAGCTGCGCGAGCGCGAGGACTTCGTGATCGAGGGGTGCTACCTCATGCGCGACCGACTGCGCGGCGAGGAGATCTGGGAGACCGTCGGCCTGTCGCGGCAGGAGTCCGCCGAGGCCATGGAGTGCGTGGACCGGTCGGAGTACCTGCGGCTGTTCCGTTCGCTGCTGTTCAGCCGGATCGTCCCGTGCGTGAAGGACATCGGCCTGTGGAGCCCTCGCCTCCAGCAGGCGTACGCCGACATGGGCGTGCTCGACATGGCCGGGCAGAGCCTCGACGCGCTGATGCGGCAGGACGAGGAGATCGCCGAGCGGCTCGACGCGGAGCGCTTCGCCCGCGAGGAGGAGGAACGGGCGGAGGAGGTCGCCGAGACCATCGCCGCCGCGGGCGACTGACCGCGGATCACATCGTGATCGCGACGACCGCGACCAGCGCCGCGGCGGCGACGGCCAGCGCGCCGGCCCAGGCGATGCGGGCGTCCAGCCGATGGTCGAGCGGGCGCCCGTGCAGGAGCGTCCGCTCCAGGGCGCGGTGCCGCCTCCCGGTGCGCAGGAGCAGCACCGCCCCGGCCAGGGCGGCCGCCGCGAACGGGACGGCGAGGCCGGGCAGGTCGTGACGGACCGTGATCCCCGCCGCCACGACGGCCGAGCCCGACATCGTCACGGCCGTGCGGACCCAGGCCAGCCGGGTCCGCTCGCTGTGCAGGCCCGGCCTCGGCTGGCCGCTCACGGGCCGCTCACCGCGCCAGGAGGATGAGGAGCAGGGCCAGGACGGCCACCGCGGCCACGCCGTACCCGAACATGGGGGCCAGGGCGGGCGGCGGGAGCGCGCGGTCCTGCCGGAGCGCCCGGTCGATGTGCCGCCAGCGGGGATAGGCCGATCCGGCCGCCACCGCGGACAGCAGCACGAGCACGACGGCGAGCAGCGTGCGCACCCACGGCACGAAGACGTCCCCGGGGACGACCGCGATGGCGATGCCGCCCGCGCTCAGCGCGAGCGAGGTGCTGATCCAGGTGAGGAACGTGCGCTCGTTGGCGAGGACGAAGCGGGGGTCTGGTTCGTTCTCTTCCATGCGAGAACGCTATTTCTGCCCCTTTTCCCCTAGATTTGCCGGGTTGCCGCTTTTGCCGTTCCCCGCGAGTCCGGCGCGCCGGGCCGGCGCCGGCGGCCGGGTCACATGCAGGCCTTGCCGACCTCACGCAGGTAGGTCGCGCCGTCGGTGGCGACCTTCTGCGCCGCGTCCACCGCCGCCTTGGCGTCGTCGACGTTGAGCTTCTGGAGGCTGCCGGCGAGCCCCTGGAGGGCCTCCCTGAGCGTGGTGTCGGCGGCCTTGTTCGCCATGTCCTCCAGGTCGGCGGCGCCGTCCTCGATCTTCTTGCGCATGGCGGCGGGGTCGTCCACGACCTTGCCGATCCCGCTGATGGTCTGGCTGATCAGCCGCGTCGCCTCGGCGCACGTCTGCGCCTTGTCCGCGCTCGCGCAGCCGGAGGCGAGCAGGACGGCGGCCGCGCAGGCGGCGGCGAACGGGAGGAGTCGCATGCCGATCACCCTACCCAACCGCGGCCCGCCCGCCGCGGAGACGAAGCCGGGCGCCCTTCGCCCTCACCGCGTCATCACCTCCGTGACGACCCCGCGGAAATACCCCGCGACCTCGCGGGCGAAGGCGGTCCTGGACACTCCGGCGCGGCGCAGGGCGTCGCCGTGATCGAGGGCGACAACGGTCAGCACGCCCGCCAGCAGCGACCACCACAGGGCCGAGGCGATCGTCCGCGAAAGCCGGGAGGACCTCCGGAAGGCAAGCCGCAGCCGGTCGCGGTGGAAGGGCACGTGGCGCAGCTCGTCGGCGAGGATCCGGCCCGCGACCTCCGCGGCGAGGAGGTCCCGGACGCCGTCGCGCACCGCGCGGTAGTAGCCGAGCGCGACCACCTCGGCGAGCATCAGGACCATCAGCTCCGTGCGCAGTCCGAGGAGCCGCCGCAGCCGGACGAAGGCGGCGTCGGTCCAGTGGCCGGAGATCGTCGCCGCGCCCGCCGCCTCCAGTAGCCTGCCCAGCAGGCGGGCGTGCTCGCGCTCCTCCGCCACGAACAGGCGGACCGCCTCCGCGTACACGGGGTCGCCCGCCCGGCGTGCCTTGTCCATGAGGCGGGCGCCGTCGCCGTCCTCCCCCACCTGGAACCGCTGGAGGCTCCGTACGAGGGCGGGCTCCAGCCGTGCGCCCGCACTCCAGTCGGGGTCGCCCCACGTGCGCCGCAGCAGCGCCGCGCCCTCGAAGTCGCGTAACCAGGCGATGAAGTCGCCGGTGTCGACCGTCGTCGTCATGGCCCACGAACCTACGGAAGCGATGTGCAGATCCCGAGGGGGAGTTTGTAGAGGTTCGGCGTACCCGGCCCACGGCCGTGGGAGGGCGCCGGGCACCCAGTCGCGCGCCGTAGCATCTGCGGCATGGGGAACTGCGAACACCTGCTCGTGACGGCCGACCCCGCGCCGCTCACGCCCGAAGGCTGCCAGGAGTGCCTGGAGCACGGCATGCGATGGGTCCACCTGCGCAAGTGCCTGGAGTGCGGCCATATCGGCTGCTGCGACTCCTCTCCCGGCAAGCACGCCACCGCCCACTACAAGGAGACCGGCCACCCGGTGATCCGCTCGTTCGAGCCGGGCGAGGACTGGCGGTGGTGCTTCGTGGACCAGCGCCTGGGCCAGGCCGTGCCCTGAGCGCCGTGTCATGAGCGCCGAGCCCTGAGCGCCGAGCCCTGAGCCCGCTCAGCCGCGTTCGAGCGTCGCCTCCTCGAAGTCGAGCTCCTGCATGACCCGGTGGAGGACCTCGTCGTCGATGCGCCGCTCGTCGCGCAGCCGCACGAACACCTCGCGTTCGGCGGCGAGCATCTCGCGGCGCAGCCGCCGGTAGAGCGAGGCGGGCGTCTCCTCGCCCTCGGCGCCGGTGCCGCCGCCGAGCCGTTCCCAGGCGTGCAGGGCCCGGCGCTCGGAGCGGGTGCGCAACTGGTCGACGACCTCTTCGTGGACGTCCAGCACGCCGTCGGAGGTGAGCTCCTCCAGCCGCGCCAGAGCCGCGGCCGCGGCGGCCTGCTGGGCGCCCGCCTCCGCGAGGTCGTCGGCGTACCGCTCCGGGGCGGTGGAGACGCCCAGCCGCCTGATCAGCCAGGGGAACGAAAGCCCGTGGACGATCAGCGTGCCCACGACGATCGCGAACGTCAGGAACAGCAGCAGGTTGCGCTGGGGGAAGTTCTCGGGCAGGGCGAAGGCCGCGGCCAGCGACACCACCCCGCGCATGCCCGCCCAGCTCGTCAGCATCACGTTCTGCCAGGACGGCGTCTTGGGCTCCCGGGCGCGCACCCGCTTCGACAGCATCCGCGGCAGGTAGGTGCTGGGCGGCACCCACGCGATCCGCACGAGGACGACCACCAGGAACAGCACGATCGCGTACGTCGCCAGCGCCCCGGGCCGCTCGCCGCCCAGCCCGGCGATGATCGGGCGCAGCTGCAGCCCGATCAGGGCGAACACGATCGACTCCAGAACCAGGTCGACGACCTTCCACACCGCGTTCGACAGCAGCCGCGTGCCGTACGTCGTCCGGCTGAGCTCGTGGCCCAGGTAGATGCCGACGATCACGACGGCGATCACGCCGGAGGCGTGCACGGCCTCGGCCGCGAGGTAGGCGGCGTACGGCACGAGCAGCGAGACCCCGTTGGCGATCAGCGCGTCGCCGAGCCGCCGCAGCGCGAACCCCGCGAGGTACGCGATGGCGAGGCCGATCGCCACGCCGAGGCCGGCGGACAGGAGGAACTGCCCGCCGATGTCGAGCAGTCCGGCGGCGGCGCCGGTCACCGCGCCGACCGCGACCCTGTAGGCGGTCAGCGCCGTGGCGTCGTTGAACAGGCTCTCGCCCACGAGGATGGTCAGCGCCCGTCTCGGCAGGCCGAGCCTGCGTCCGATGGCGACCGCCGACACCGCGTCGGGAGGGGCGACGATCGCGCCGAGCGCGAAGGCCGCGGCGAGCGGAAGCTGGGGGACCATGGCGTGCGCGACGAAGCCGACCACCAGGGTCGTCACCAGGACGAGCCCGACGGCCAGGAGGCCGACGGGCCTGGCGGCGTCGCGCAGCCGCAGGTATGAGCTGTCCAGCGCCGCCGAGTAGAGCATCGGCGGCAGGAAGACCACCAGAACGATGTGGGGGTCGAGGCTGTAGTCGGGAACCCCCGGCACGTAGGAGGCGGCCAGCCCGGCCACCACCAGGATCAGGGGGGCCGACCAGTCGCGCCATCTGGCCAGGGCGGCGACGCCGAGAGCGCCGGCCGGGAGCAGGAGGAACTGCAGTGCCGTTGATGTGTCCATCAGACGACGAGGTTACTTACAGCTGGAACTCCCGATGACCGGGGCCCTCACCACCCTCGCGAATTCTCCCAGCCTTCCTCGTCCTCGTCCGACCACGGGATCGGGGAGTCCGTGGAGGGCTGCCCGCCGCGCCGCCTCCCGCGGCGCTCGTGCTCGGCGTGCTGGTCCGGGGCCTGGCCGGCCGGCCACTGGTCCGGCCGCAGGCGCTCTCCCGTGGTGTAGAGCGGCGGCTCGCTCACGTACTGCTCGTTCGCGTACTGCTCGTTCACGTACGGCCGGACCGCGCCGAGGCCGAGGGGATCGCTCGGGTCGACCGCCCCGGGGTGTTGCCCCACCGGCTGCGCGCCCGGGGGCTGCGGGGCCGAGGGGTAGACCGGCTGCGGACCGGTCTGGGCCGAGGAGGCGACGAGGCGGTCCTGGGTCGGCGTGCCCCGGGCGACGAGCACGTCGTTGGGGCCGAGCGCGGCCGGCGCGGGGTAGGCCTCGGGGGCCGGGGCGGGCGGCGGCACCGGCGGACGGGCGTACTGCCCTGTACCCGGATAATCGGGGCCGGGATAGTCCCGGTACTCGTAGTCGGGCTGGGCGGGCTGCTCGGGGAACCCGGCGTCGTGCGTCCCGCGGCGGTCCCGGGCGACGTACCCGTTCTCGCCCTGCGCGTAGCCGTCGCGGGCCATGCCGTACCCGTCCGGGACCTGGCCGTAGCCGTCGGGCGCGGCGGCGTGGCCCTCATCGGCGGCGTACCCGTCCCTGGCCTGGCCGTACGGGATCTGGGGCGCGTTATGAGGTGCGTTTTGGGGTGCGCCGTAGGGGTCCTGCACCGCGTATCCGTCACCGGGCTGCCCCGCGTACGCGTCGGGCACGGCGTAGGCGTCCTGGGCCCTCGCGTACGCGTCCTGGGATTCGGCCGCGTACGGGTCGTGGACCTGCGTGGCGTACGGGTCGTGGACCTGGGTCGCGTAGGCGTCCTGCCCCTGGTCCTGCGGGTGCGCGGGATACGCCTCCTGGGGGGCGTAGCCGTCCTGGCCCGCCATCCCCTGCTGGGGGAACGGTCCCGTCCCGGCGTCCTGCTCCTCGCCGCCCGCCTCGGCGAAACCCTCGTCCAGGGTGTCGATCAGCCGCCCCACATCGTCCATGGGCATGCGGAAACTGGCCGTGCACATCTCGCCCCGCCACAGGCTCAGCACCAGCGTGCCGTCGTGCCACGTGACCCGGAGCACGCGGTCCTGACCTCGTGCGTCGAAGAACACCTCGCCGAACGATGGCAGTGGGACAACTTCCGACATGGCAGACATAGTGCCTTTACCTGCCCTTTTCCGTCCACTCGATCTCGGGAACCCTCGCGAAACTTCCGTTTCGTCCCTTTTCGACCTCACTGGGTAGATCGCCGTTGACCTTGAGAGCACTGACATCTCAGTGTGCCATGCGCGCCGGGAGGGAGTTCCTGGAACGCCAGGATGTGGTGAGGCGGACACGCACAGGATGTCGGTCGCACCGGGTAGCGTTCTTCCGTGCCCAAGGACCGTCCTGAGCTTCCGCCCGTCGAAGAACTCCTCACCGCCGCGGTGACCGCAGTGGGCGGCGTGGAGCGCCCGGGCCAGGTCAAGATGGCACAGGCGGTGCGCGACGCCGTCGAGAGCGAGGAGCACCTCGCGGTGCAGGCCGGCACCGGCACCGGCAAGTCGCTGGCCTACCTCGTGCCCGCGATCAGGCACGCGGCCGAGAGCGGCGAGGCCGTGGTGGTGTCCACCGCCACGATCGCGCTGCAACGCCAGCTGGTCGATCGCGACCTGCCCCGGCTGGCCGACGCGCTCGAGAGCCTGCTGCCGCACCGCCCCGAGTTCGCGATCCTGAAGGGCCGCCGCAACTACCTGTGCCGCCACAAGATGGCCGACGGGATGCCCGAGGACGAGGACGACCAGCTCTTCGACCCGCGTGAGGTCAGCGCCACCGGCCGGATGGTGCAGCGTATCCAGGAGTGGGCCAACGAGACCGAGACCGGCGACCGCGACGAGATCGTGCCCGGCGTGAGCGACCAGGCCTGGCGGCAGTTCTCCGTGACCGCCCGCGAGTGCCTGGGGGTCCAGCGGTGCCCCAGCGGCGCCGACTGCTTCGCCGAGCTCGCGCGGGAGCGCGCGGGCGAGGCCGACATCGTGGTGACCAACCACGCGCTGCTGGCGATCGACGCCATGGAGGATTTCGCCGTCCTGCCCGAGCACGACGTGGTCGTGGTGGACGAGGCGCACGAGCTGGTCGACCGGGTGACGTCGGTGGTCACCGGGGAGCTGTCGGAGAGCACCGTGAGCCTCGCCGCGCGCCGGGCCGGGCGGCTCATCGAGCAGGGGGTGGCCGACCGGCTCCAGGAGGCGGGCGAGGACCTGCGCGCCCTGCTGACCGTCGCCCCGCCCGGCCGCGTCGACACGCTGCCGGGGTCGCTCGGGATGACGCTCGCGCTGGTGCGCGACGCCGCCTTCGCCTGCATCACGGCCCTCGGGCCACGCAACAAGGACAAGGACGACCCGGAGAACGCCGGGCTGCGCAAGGCCGCCTTCACCGCGCTGGACGAGGTGCACGACACCGCCCAGCGGATGCTCGACGCCTTCGGACCGGCGGCCGGCGGCGACGAGGCCGAAGACGACGCGGAGGACACCGGGGACTCACGGGATTCGGAGCGCGGCGCGAACGGCGGCGGCACGGGAGACGCCCGGTCCGAGGAGGTCCACCGGGCGGAGGTCGTCTGGCTGGAGGAGGGGCGCGGGCGCGTTCCCCCCGCCCTGCGGGTGGCGCCGCTGTCGGTCGGCGGCATGCTGCGCGACAAGCTGTTCGGCGACCGGACCGTCGTCCTCACCAGCGCCACGCTCGCGCTCGGCGGCTCGTTCGACAGCCTGGCCCGTCAGTGGGGCCTGCCGGCCGGGGACTGGACCGGCCTCGACGTCGGCTCGCCGTTCGACCACCCGCGCCGCGGCATCCTCTACGTCGCCACGCATCTCCCCCAGCCCGGCCGCGACGGCCTGCCCGAGGCGTACGTCGACGAGATCGCCGAGCTCATCGAGGCGGCCGGCGGCCGGACGCTCGGCCTGTTCTCCTCCATGCGGGCCGCGAAGGCCGCCACGGAGGCGCTGCGCGAGCGGCTCGACGTGCCGCTGCTGTGCCAGGGCGACGACTCGACCTCGCAGCTCGTCAAGCAGTTCGCGGGCGACCCCGCCACCTGCCTGTTCGGCACGCTGTCCCTGTGGCAGGGCGTCGACGTGCCGGGCCCCTCACTGACCCTGGTGATCATCGACAGGATCCCGTTCCCGCGTCCCGACGACCCGCTCGCTTCCGCCCGGCAGCGGCATGTGGCGGCCACGGGGGGCAACGGCTTCATGGCGGTGGCGGCCACCCACGCCGCGCTGCTGCTGGCGCAGGGCGCGGGCCGGCTGCTGCGGTCGATGGACGACCGGGGCGTCGTCGCCGTGCTCGATCCGAGGCTCGCCACCGCCCGTTACAGCGGGTTCCTGCTCAACTCGCTGCCGCCCTTCTGGCGCACCACCGACCCCGCGAAGGTCCGCGACGCGCTGCGCCGCCTCACCGCCGGCTCCTGAGCCGGGCCGGCCCCGTCACCGCGCGCCGCGGAGGTCAGGCCAGGGGGACGACGGGGTCCCCGACGCGGATCGTGCCGGTGTTGCGGGGGACGACGCGGATGCCGAACCAGGTCCTGCCGTCCCACTTGCGGTGCCGGGCGAGCGTGCGGAGCGGCTCCTTGCCCTTGAGGGCGCTGGCGGGGTCGATGGTGGTGACCGCGCACCTGTCGCACAGCTCCGACACCCGGAACTCCACCTCTCCGATGCGGACCTCCCGCCAGCCGTCCTCCGCGTACGGCTCCGCGCCGTCGACGACGGCGCTCGGCCGGAAGCGGGCCATTTCGAGCGGCCCCGGGGGCTCCTCTCCCCGCTCGGCGGCCTCCTTCGCGATCCACTCGTCCAGCAGGCGCAGCGACGACAGGGAGGCCAGCAGCAGCGGCGCGTCCCAGGCGAAGCTCACGACCTCCCCCGGCAGCCCGCCGTGCGCCGGGTCGATCGACCGGCGGCGCGGATCGTCCAGCCACACCAGCCGCGCCGTCCGGCCGAGCAGCCGGGTGAACCACTCGTCGGCCCGCGGATCGGCGGTCACCGCACGGTCCAGCCCGGTGAACCCGACCGGCACGCTCGGCCCGGCGGCCGGAGGGACGGTCAGATCGGGCATGCCGGGCGCCGACAGCGCCAGCCCGCCCCCGTCGAGATTGCGGGCGGTCACGGTGATCATGCGGGGGAACTCGCCGAGCCAGAGGTTGTCCCCGTCCTCGCCGATCACCGCCCAGCGGCGGTCGCCCGCCAACCCCCACTGCTCGACGAAACCGCTCTCTTGGGACAGACCGGCAGCAGACTTGAGGGGATATATCCGCAGATCGCATACCCGCATAATCAGAGCGTACGTGTCTGAAACCGCTTTCACGAGAGGGCGAGGGTCGGCCCCACCACCGCAGCGGCTCGGGCTCCGGCACCACACGCACCTCGGCCGGGCCGAACCCCGGCAGTCACCTCGGCGTCCCGCCTCCGGCCACGAGGGGCCCGGCCGGGTCTGGTCACATTTTCGTGACCGTGCCGAACGTCTCCCCCGCGTTCAGGCGCCGGATGAGGTCGAGCACGGCCTGCGGCCCGCCGTTCGCCGTGACCCACCGGCTTACCCGGCACGCCGCCTTCGCGTAGATGCGCGCGTCCGCGCCGGGGCGCGCGCCATCGCTTCCACGCCATCGTCACTCCCCTTCTCGACTTCCGGTGGTCGTGCGGCAGGAGCCTGGCGCGATGTCCGCTCGTCGCACAACGGACCGAGGTATGTCTGTGCCTGGGGCAGGGCGTGCGGCCCGGAACCGCGCGTAGAGTGCGGGGGCATGAGCGCTGACGCCCCTGCCACGCCGGTGTGCCTCACCCGAGGCGGCAGACCGGCCTTCGTCGTGAACGTCGAGGTCTTCTTGGAGCGCGACGGCCGATGGCTGCTCATCCGGAGGGGCGCGCAGGAGGCGCACGCGCCCGGCATGCTCGCCGGCGTAGGCGGCAAGGTCGAGGTCGACGGCGCGGGACTCGACGTGCTCGAGGAGACGGCACGACGCGAGGTCGCCGAGGAGATCGGAGTCGATCTCACGGGAGCCGGACTCTCCTACGTGGAGAGCGGGTTCTTCGTGACCGACGACGGCGACCCCGTTGTCAACGTGGTCTTCCGCGGAACGATGCCGCCTCACGCCCAGCCCGTGGTCGCCTCTGCGGAGGAGGTGGAGGGATTCCTCTGGGTCACCGCCGAGGAGGCCGAAGGCGATCCGGACTGCCCGCTCTGGACATCACGAAGCCTGCGCCGCGCGACGGCGCAGATCGGCACGGCGCGGTAGACGCCGATGCGAGCACGCTGGTGGCTACCCGCTGCCGGCGCGGCGCGGGCCCGGATCAGGGAGAGGGGATCGGGGGCAGCGGGCTGAGATCGGGCCGCTTGGGGGCGAGACCGTCGCCGGAGGACGTGCCGCGAAGGCGCCGCCCGATCCACGGGCCGAAGTGCTCCGTGAGCCACTGCACGTCCTCGCGGCGCTTGGCCCTCGGGTCCACCTGCTCCCGGGGCGGCCATGTCTTGCGCCAGTCGTCCTCGCCGGGCACGCCCAGCACGTGCAGGACCCGGGCCGCGACCAGGCGGTGGCCCTCGGCGTTCATGTGCAGCCGGTCGTCGCTCCAGGCCCGCCAGTCCCGCAATCCCTGCATCGACCACATGTCCACCAGGTGGCAGCCGTACAGGTCGGCGATCGAGCGGACGTGCATGAAGAAGATCGCGAACTTGCCGCGCACCCGGCGCATGATCGGGGTGTCCCGGGGGTCGGTGCCGGTGAACAGCACGACGTCCGCGCCCGTGGCCCTCAGGTCGCGTACGGCGGCGGCCAGCTTCTTGGCCATTTGGTCGGGGTCGGCGCCGGGGCGGATGAGGTCGTTGCCGCCCGCGCAGAAGCTGATCAGGTCGGGCTTCAGCCCGACGGCCACGGGCACCTGGTCGGCGACGATCTGGTCGATCAGCTTCCCCCGCACCGCGAGGTTGGCGTAGCGGAAGTCCGGCTCGAGTAAGGCGAGCCGCTCGGCGACCCGGTCCGCCCAGCCCCGGTAGCGGAGCACCTCCCCCGGCGCCGCAGGGGGCGCGCCCGGGAGGGGGTCGTTGAGCCCCTCGGTGAAGCTGTCTCCGACCGCCACATACGACCGGTAGCCCATGATCCCTTCTTTCGTCACTCGCCCATGCCGGCGATCGCACGCAGCGCGAGCTCGTACGACCGCATGCCGAACCCCGCGATCGTCCCGGTGGCCACCGCCGCCACGACCGAGGTGTGGCGGAACTCCTCCCGCGCGTTCGGGTTGGAGATGTGCACCTCGACCAGCGGAGCCGTACGCTGCGCGATCGCGTCGCGCAACGCGTACGAATAGTGGGTGAAGGCGGCGGGGTTGAGGACCACGGGGGTCCTGCTGTCGGCCGCCTCGTGGATCCAGCTCACCAGCTCGGCCTCGTCGTCGGTCTGCCTGACCTCCACCGACAGGCCCATCTCGCGGCCGGTCTCGCGGCACAGGGCCGCCAGGTCGTCGAAGGTCTGCGCGCCGTAGACGTCGGGCTCCCGGCTGCCGAGACGGCCCAGGTTGGGCCCGTTCAGGACAAGCACCTGCCTCATCGGGCGACCTCCCGGTACGCGGCTTCGAGCAGTTCCTCGGCGGGGTTCTCCAGGCGGGCGGGCCTGCCGATGTCGTCGAGCACGACGAACCGCAGCACCGCTCCCCTGGCCTTCTTGTCCACCCGCATGTGCTCGCGCAGCCGCGGCCAGGCGTCGGCGCGGTAGGAGGTGGGCAGCCCGACCGACTCGAGGATCGAGCGCGTGCGGTCCACGACGTCGCGGCCGACGCGGCCGTCGAGCCGGGACAGCTCGGCGGCGTAGACCAGCCCGATGGCCACGGCCTCACCATGCCTGATGTGGTAGTCCTCGACCCGCTCGATGGCGTGGGCGAGGGTGTGGCCGTAGTTGAGGATCTCCCGGAGGCCGCTTTCGCGCAGGTCCGCCCCGACGACGTCGGCCTTCACCCGGATCTTGCGCTCGACCAGCTCGCGGGTGTGCTCGCCTTCGGGGGTGCGGGCGGCGGCGGGATCGTCCTCAATGAGCATGAGGATCGTGGGGTCGGCGATGAAGCCGCCCTTGATGATCTCGGCGAGGCCGGCGACGTAGTCCTCGCGCGGCACGCTCGCCAGCGTGGCCAGGTCGCACAGCACGCCCTTCGGCGGGTGGAAGGACCCGACCAGGTTCTTGCCCTCGGGCGTGTTGATGCCGGTCTTGCCGCCGACCGCCGCGTCCACCATGGCCAGCAGCGTGGTCGGCACCTGCACGACCTGGACGCCGCGCAGCCACGTCGCGGCCACGAACCCGGCGAGGTCGGTGGTCGCCCCGCCGCCGACGCCGACGACCGCGTCGGAACGCGTGATGCCGTACCGCCCGAACGCCGACCACAGCTCGGCCGCCACGTGGACGGACTTGGCCTCCTCGCCGTCCGGCACGGGCAGGGCGACGACCTCGAACCCGGCGCCCTCCAGGGTCTCGCGCACCGGCCTGGCGATCTCGGGCAGCCCGGCGGGGTGGATCACGGCGACCGTGCGCACCTTGGTGTCCAGCAGGCCCGGCAGCTCCGGCAGCACATCGGTGCCGACGACGACGTCGTACGGGCTTTCGCCCCGCACGGTGATGCGTGTCGCGGTCACAGCGCCGCCTCGATCTCGGTCACCACGTCCTCGGGCTCGCGGCCGTCGGTGGCGACGGTGATCGCGGCGAGGCCCTCGTAGATCGGCCGGCGCTGCTCCATCAGCTGCCTGAGCCGGCTGCGCGGGTTCAGCACCAGCAGCGGCCGGGCCGAGGCGAGGCCGACCCGCTTGACCGCCTGGTCGAGCCCGACCTGGAGGTACACGACCCGGTGGCCGGACAGCAGCTTCTGGGTGTGCTCGTGCAGGATCGCGCCGCCGCCGAGCGCGAGCACGCCGGGGTGCGTCTCCAGCGCGTCGCGCACGGCCTGCGCCTCCAGCTCGCGGAACCGCTCCTCGCCGTCCTCCACGAACACGTCGCTGACGGTCTTGCCGGCGAGGGCCTCGACGTCGGCGTCGGTGTCGCGGAACGGGAGGCCGAGGCGGTCCGCGAGGAGCCGCCCGACCGTGGACTTGCCCGAGCCGGGCGGGCCGATGAGGACCGCGGCGGGGCCTTGGGACGCCGATTGCATGATCACAAACCCTATTACTTGATGACCAGGGACGACAGGTAGCCCGCCAGGTTGCGCGCGACCTCTTCGACGGAGTCGCCGCCGAACTTCTCGACGGCCGCGTCCGCGAGCACCAGCGCCACCATCGCCTCGGCGACGATCGCGGCGGCCGGAACCGCGCAGACGTCCGAGCGCTCGTGGTGCGCCTTGGCCGGCTCGCCGGTCAGCACGTCGACCGTGGCGAGCGCGCGGGGCACGGTGGAGATCGGCTTCATCGCGGCGCTGACCCGCAGCGGCTCGCCGTTGGTCATGCCGCCCTCGACGCCGCCGGCCCGGTTGGTCATCCGGCGCACACCCTCGGGGGTGTTCTCGATCTCGTCGTGGGCCCGCGAGCCGGGACGGCGGGCGGTCTCGAAGCCGTCGCCGACCGCGACCCCCTTGATCGCCTGGATGCCCATGAGCGCCCCGGCGAGGCGGGCGTCGAGGCGCCGGTCCCAGTGGGTGTAGCTGCCGAGGCCCGGCGGCAGGCCGTAGACGACGACCTCGACCACGCCGCCGAGGGTGTCGCCGTCCTTGTGCGCCTTGTCGATCTCGGCGATCATCGCCGCGCTCGCGGCCGGGTCGACGCAGCGCACCGGGTCGGCGTCCACGGACTCCATGTCGCCGGGGCCGGGGAGCACGTCGTGGGGCGCGACGGCCTCGCCGATCGAGACCACGTGGCTGACGATGTCGACGCCGAGGGCCTGCTTGAGGAAGGAGCGGGCGACCTGGCCGAGCGCCACCCGGGCGGCGGTCTCCCGGGCGCTGGCCCGGTCGAGCACCGGCCGCGCGTCGTCGAAGCCGTACTTCTGCATGCCGGCGAGGTCCGCGTGGCCGGGGCGGGGCCGCGACCGCGGCGCGTTGCGCGCCTGGCCCTCCAGCAACTCGGGGGCCACCGGATCGGCGGCCATCACGGTCTCCCACTTCGGCCACTCGGTGTTGCCGATGCGGATCGCGACGGGCGAGCCGAGCGTGCGGCCGTGCCGTACGCCTCCGGAGATCGTCACCTCGTCCTGCTCGAACTTCATCCGCGCCCCGCGGCCGTATCCGAGGCGGCGGCGGCGCAGCGCCTCTGCGAGGTCGGCGGTGGTCACCTCCACCCCGGCGGGCAGGCCTTCCAGGATCGCGAGAAGCTCGGGGCCGTGCGACTCCCCGGCAGTCAACCAGCGCAGCATGGTGACAAGTCTTCCATGTGCGCCCGACTGCGGCGTCCCCCTGACACCCCCATGACTGTACGCGGATCCCCCAGACCGGAAAACCACACGTGCTACCCACCGGGGGAAGCCCCGGGGAAAGCCACCGCCACGAGCGCCCCCGCGAGCATGAACGGGCCGAACGGGAACTCGGTCGTGCGGGTGGCTCTACGAGCCAGGAGCAGCCCCACGGCGTACAGCGCGCCGAGGACCTGGCCCGCCATCCCGGCGACCACCGTGGCCTGCACGCCGAGCGCGCCGGTGAGCAGGCCGATCAGCCCGGCCAGCTTCACGTCGCCGAGCCCGAGGCCCGTGGGGCGGGCGAACCACAGCACGGCGTAGACCGCGCCGAGCGCGCAGCCCGACGCCACCGCGGGCAGCAGGCGGCCCGACGGCGCGAGCAGGGCCAGCAGGATCGGGTACGACGGCAGCGTGATCGCGTCGGGCAGCCGCCAGGTTCTCCTGTCGATCTCCGCGAGCGCGGCCCCCGCGGCCACCGCGTACAGCCAGGCGGCGAGCACCCAGCCGTCGTGGACGCGCCAGGCCACCAGCGCCGCGGCCAGCGCGGTCGCGGCCTCGACCGCGTACGGCGGGCGGGGCAGCGGCACGGCACGGGCCGCGGCGGCGAAGGCCCCCCTCGCCTCCCCGCGGCGGCTCTCGCGCTGATCGCCCGGCTCCGCGTCGAATCCGGCGGCGGCGGCCCGCGCGTACGCGCCGGCGATCAATCCGAGGACGGCGACGAGGACGACAAGGGACACCCGGCCGACACTAATGCCCCTCGCCCGGCCTCGTTCCGGGCACGGGCCCGCCTGTGGACAACGTATGCGGCTCCCCTCGCCGAGTTCGGCTCCGGGAAGGCCGACCCGGTGACGAGACGGCGAAAGGCCGCGGCCAGTACGCTGATCGCGAGCCCCTCTCCGATGAGGCCGGAAGGAGGGCGGGATGACAGACCCGTCCCTGACCGCACTGGTGCCGCTTCTCGTCCTGGTCGTGGCGTTGACGGCCGACGCCTGGGTTTACACGGACGCCAAAGAGCATCTCAAGCGGGGCGACCCCGCGGTCTTCACCCTCGGGTCCGTCCGGATCGCGACGCCCCAGGCGTGGTTTCTGGGATGCCTCATCCTGTGGGTCGTCTTCTTCCCGCTCTACCTGACGGTCACCGGGCGCAATCCCTTCCGGTAACGCCACAGGAGGGGTCACGCGCGGCGGCGGCTCCACCAGCGGCCGCGGCGCTTCTCCTCCGCGGTCCCCAGACGGGCCACCATGGCGCCCGGCACCTCGCGGGCGAGGCGGTCCACCGCGGAGGCGTCCCTCTTGGCCTCCTCCACCGTGGCGAGGGCCTGCAGCATGCCGCCCTCGATCACGAACGGGACCGGCCCGGCCACGTCCACCACCACGGCGGCGGCGCTCTCGTGCCGCGCCGCCTGGCAGACCTGCGGGGCGGTGGCCTGCACCGGCCGGGCGTCCGCGCGCCACCTGCGCATCGGCTCGGTCCCGGTGAAGGCGAGCACGGCCTCACGGCCGTCCTTGCCGACCAGTTTCGGGAGGGCCATCTCGCTCTCCTTCTCCTGGCGCAGGCCGTGCTCCCCCACCTCCGACTCGGTGAGCAGCGCGACCACGGGCACGAGCAGCCTGGTCCCGGCGAGCGCCGCCAGGACGTCGGCCGCGGTCGCCGTGCCGGTCTGGAACGCCGCCAGCGCCGACGCGACGGACGCGTCGGTGCCGCCGTCGTCGTCGGGGCGCAGGGGCTGCGGAATCGATGGCACGTCTCCCGACCCTACCCCCGGGGGCCGCTGGGGGTGTCAGCCCAGGTCCGCGATGGCGATCACCGGGCCTCCGCCGGACGGGCCCTGGTGGACCGCCGCCACGGAGACGAACACGGCCGGGTCGCCGGTCACGCTCGCCGCCACCCCGCCGACGGTCGCCTTGATCTGGCGGTGCCAGTGGACGTCGGAGTCGTCGAGCATGATGTTGCGCCGCCCGCGTACGCGGCCCGACGGGTCGGCCTCGCACTTGATGAACAGGTTGACCAGCCGGTCGCCGAGGTCGTCCGGGTGCGGGCGCTCCGGCAGGTCGACGCCCGCGCCGCGGATGGCCTCCCAGATCCCCTCGGTGTCCAGGGCGTCCTTCATGACCGAGTGTCCGGCGCGGTAGCGCCCGCCGATCCCGCGTACGTTGCCCACCACGACGATCTGGGCCCGGTCGAGCTCGACACCGCTGGAGCACGAGGCGACCGACGAGTAGAGCGACAGGTCCTTGTGGATCTGCTCGGCCGAAGGCATCTCGATCTCACCGAGCGCGACCGCGATGCCGAGGGCCGTGGTGGAGTTGGAGATGTCCATCGACTTCAACGTGTCCTCGGTGACGACCGTCTGGCCGCGCTCCTTGGCGTCGGTGATCGTGGACAGCGTGAGCAGCGGCGTCTTGGTCTGCACGTAGTGGACGTCGGCCGGGTCGTCGATGCCGGCGATCTTCATCGCCTCACGCACCCCGGCGGCCACCTTCTCGACCATGGCGGGCCTGCCGATGTCCTCGGGGAGGATCACCTCGCTCATCGCCACGCCGACGCTCACCCGCGGCTCGTCGGTCCGCACGGCCGTGGCGGGATCGACGGTCGCGAAGATCGTCGCGTGCGGGCTGAGCACGCCGTCGGTGCCGCCGGACCACACCAGGGGCACCTGCGCGGCTTCCTCGGCGGTGCGCGTGCCCTTGGCCACGAGCACCTCGCGGAAGGCACGGTCGGCCAGGATCCGCGTGTAGTCGTTCACGCCGCCGTTGCCCTCGGTCTTGCCGATCACGGCCAGCACGCGGTCGGCCTCGATCACGCCGTCGTCGATCAGCCTCGCCAGCCCGGAGGCGTCGGTGACGCTCTCGATGGGGACCTTCCGTACCTCGATCGGATCCGGCACTATCTCTCCACCCCTCTGTACACCCTCGTACCGATATTTCCTGACAGCGCGGCACCGATGTGGTGCAGCGAGGTGATCACGGACCGTCCCCCGGTCTCCTCGGCGAAACGCAGGGCGGCCTCGACCTTGGGCCCCATGCTGCCGCCGGCGAAGTGACCGGCCGCCTGCAACTCGCGCAGGGCGGCGACGTCGATCTCCCCGATCGGGCGGGCGCGGGCCGTGCCGAAGTCCACGGCGGCGTTCGGCACGTCCGTCGCGATCACGAGATCGGTGGCGCCGACGGCCACCGCCAGCGCGGCGGCGGCGAGGTCCTTGTCGATCACGGCCTCGATTCCGGTCAGCGTGCCGTCCTCCCCGCGTACGACCGGCACTCCCCCGCCTCCCGCGGCGACGACGGTGAATCCGGCGTCGATGAGCGCGACGGCGGCGGGGGCGTCGGGGATCTCCACGGGCCGCGGCGAGGCGACCACCCGCCGCCACCCGCGGTCGAACCGCCGCCAAACCTGGCCGTGCCCCTCGAAGCGGCGCGCCTCGTCCTCTCCGAAGTACCGCCCGATCGGCTTGACGGGGTCCTGGAACGCCGGGTCGGCCGGGTCCACGAGCGTGCGGGTGACGATCGCCGCCACCCGGGCGTGCCCCAGCTCGCGCTGCAGGGCGTTCATGATGAGCGTGCCGATCGTGCCCTGCGTCTGGGCCACGCACCAGTCGAGCGGGACGGGCGGCACGACGTGGGCGGCGAGCTGGTTCTTCAGCAGGAGGTTGCCGACCTGGGGGCCGTTGCCGTGGGTGAGCACCACCTCGTGCCCGGCCCTGCTGAACGCCGCCACATGGGCCATCGCCTCGCCGATCGCCCGCTGCTGGTCGGCCGGGGACGCGCTCCCGTCGGGAGCCGTCATGGCGTTGCCGCCGAGTGCGATCAGTACGCGTCCGCCCACACCCGGAAACTATCCAGCCCCATCCGGGCCTTCATTGGCGAGTCTCGCCCACCCCTGCCGCATCCATGGGCAGATTTCACCAAGCTCGGCACCGAGCACCGGGGCCGTTCGCGCCGGAGTCCGGGCGTTCCCCCGCCCGGAAGGTGAGGACTTCCAGCGGCTGAGCGCGTTCCTCGGCTCCTTCGTTCACGGCCTTCTTGATGCTCTGGTTCGCCTGGCGGGCCCATCACACGCTGTTCGACCAGATCGAGCGGGTGTCCCGGCCGATGCTCGTGCCGCGCATCCCGCTGCTGTTCTTCGTGGCGTCCGTGCACGACATCGATCTTCGGCGAGGCCGGCGCAGACCGTCTGCAGGCCGCGGCGGGCGGCAGGGCTCTGGCGACCCCGCTCGTCGCCACCGGCACGGTCCGGTTGCTCAGGAGGCGGTGAAGCCCCGCAACACGTCCGCGATCTCGTCGACCTCGGTGAGCTTCCCCGACGCGACCGCGATCACCAGGTCGTAGGCCGAGTCGTCATCCGTGTCCACCTCCACGCCGTTGTAGGCAAGGAAGACCACAGTGGAGACCCAGGCGACCCGCTTGTTCCCGTCGATGAAGGGGTGGTTGATCGCCAGTGAGTGCAGTAACGCGGCGGCCTTCGCCAGAAGGTCGGGGTATGCCTCCTGGTCGAACATCCTCGCCTGCGGCCGGTGCACAGCCGAGTCGAGCAGGCCGAGGTCTCGGAGCTGGGGTGTGGCCTCAACGGCCAGTTCGGCCAGATCCAGATCCTGCTCGACCGTCAGATAGCGGGTCACTGGGCGAGGCGGTCGAGCACCGGCTTCCAGCGGCGCACCGCCTCGACACCGAGGCGGTGCACTTCCTCATCGGCGGTGTGCCGTGCGAGGTACTCCTCCACCGCGGCGACGACGATCTGCTGCATGCTCCGGCCTTCCTTCTCGGCGCGCCGCCGGAGGGCCTCGGTCTGCTCATCGGTCAGGCGAAGCGTCATGGCCATGCCTCCATCCTACGGCGCGGTATCACACTGATACCATCAACCGAGAGCATGGGAGTGGTGACGCTCCGCCATCAAACCCGATCGTCGCCGAGGCGGCGCAGGCGGGTCACCGCCTCGTCGATGACCTCGTCGCGCTTGCAGAAGGCGAACCGCAGGAAGTGACGGCCCCGCGCGGGGTGGTCGTAGAAGACCTGGGTCGGGATGGCCACGACCCCCGCCAGCTCGGGCAGCCGCCGGGCCAGCTCCAGCCCGTCCTCGAAGCCGAGCGGCCGTATGTCGGTCTGCACGAAATAGGTGCCGGCCGGCCGGAGCACGTCGAAACCGGCCGTCGTCAGGCCCGCCACGAGGCGGTCCCGCTTGGCCTGCAGGTCCGCCCGCTGGGCCGAGACCCACTCCATCTCCTCCCGCAGGGCGTACGCGACCGCGGCCTGCCAGGGGGCGTTCGCGGTGAAGGTGAGGAACTGCTTGACCGCCTGCACGGCGCCCGCGAGCGGCGCCGGAGCGCACACCCAGCCGGTCTTCCAGCCGGTGACGCTGAAGGTCTTGCCCGCGGAGGAGATCATGACCGTGCGCTCGCGCATGCCGGGCAGCGTGGCGAGCGGCACATGTTGGACGCCGTCGAAGGTGAGGTGCTCGTAGACCTCGTCGGTCACCGCGATCAGGTCGTGCTCCCGGCACACGCGGGCGACGCACTCCAGCTCCTCGCGGGTGAACACGGTCCCGGTCGGGTTGTGCGGCGAGTTCACCAGGATCGCCCGGGTGCGAGGCGTGATCGCGGCCTCCAGCTCGGCCGGGTCGAAGGTGAACCGCCCCGCGTCGACGCGCAGCGTGACCGCCCTGCGCACGGCCCCCGCGAGCGCGACGGCCGCGGCGTAGGAGTCGTAGTAGGGCTCGAAGACGACCACCTCGTCACCCGGTTCGCAGAGCGCGAGGATCGTCGCGGCGATGGCCTCGGTGGCGCCGACGGTGACGAGGACCTCACCGTCGGGGTCGTAGGCCAGGCCGTACCACTGCTTGCGGTGCTCGGCGACCGCCTGCCGCAGCTCGGGGAGGCCCGGCCCGGGCGGGTATTGGTTGAGGCCGCTCCGCACGGCCTCGACCGCGCGCTCCAGCATGCGCTCCGGCCCGTCGGTGTCCGGGAAGCCCTGGCCCAGGTTGATCGAGCCCGTCTCCACGGCCAGCTTCGTCATCGTGGCGAACACGGTCGTGCCGAACTCCCGCATCCGCCGCACCAGCGGCTCACTCACGCCGTCAGCCTATCTGGAACCTTCAATACGTCAGGTGCAAGCCTCGACAGCACAATGCAGACGACGGGGAGAACCGCCCCCCTGCCTGCACCGCAACTCGCCCCAGGACATCGGCCGCGCACAACATTTGCCTCATTTCCCCACCGCAGACGCCAAAGGATCCCCGGCTCACAACTGGCAGGAATTCCATGAACGACTTCCCCGTTCCGCACACGCCGATCGCCATTTACACCAACATACCTCGGGAGGAGTTGCCGGACGGCCACCGAACCAAATAATTTACTTGTCCTTCGATTGGGGTCTTCGATTCACTAGGTCCGGAATTCTCGCGCTTGTCCGAAAACCTCGTCACGGGCGCCCTCCTACGGGTAGCCTACGAGCGGGATGGCAGCGCAGGCCGCCCTTGGGAAGAGCGTTCGAAGGAGCCGGTCTTGCCACGTCGTCGGACCTCATGGGTTTTGACTACATCGGTCATCGCTGTCGTCTTGCTGCCGACGACGACCAACGTCGCCTCGAATGCTCTTCCCGATTCCTGGCGATCGAACCTTTGGCTAGCGTGGCCCATCTGCATACTGCTCGCGATTCCCGTACTGGTGATGGAGCTGCGCACACGGCACGACGCGCCTGCCGAATATACACCTCCCCCAGCTACGGCCGCCCCGGACACCGACGCTCAGATATGGAATATCCCGGCGCCCGTTAAGAAATTCAGCAATCGCAGAGCAGAGTTTCGCAGAATCGGCACGATATTGATGCGAGGAAGCGGTCGAGCGCTTCTATTGTGCGGCATGGGGGGTGTCGGAAAAACGCAACTCGCTCTCGCTTACGCACAGCGCCGACGCTCGTCGGTCACTCTGGGATGGCGGATTTCGGCGGGTAGCCGAGCGTCGGCGATCTCTTCCCTGGCAGAGCTCGGCCGCCAACTGAACCTGTCCTCCCCCACCGCCGAGTCCACAGCTAAGAAAGTCGTGGAGTCACTGAGCGAGCGGGAGGGATGGCTACTCATATTCGACGACGCCAGGACCTGCGAGGACCTGCTGGATCTAGTACCCGTCACGTCAGGCGGTCAGGTCCTCATAACGTCCAGGAACCCACAATTCGATCGTCTTGCAGAGACTCTGCTCCTACAGGTGTTCCCACAGGAAGAGGCCGCCCGGTTCTTGCGCAACCGCGTCGGCGACACCGACCAGGACTCCTCTGAAGAACTGGCGACGAGGCTTGGGGGCCTGCCTCTCGCGCTGGAGCAGGCGGGCGCCTACTGCCGTGACTCCGGCATCGGTCTCCGCGACTACCTGCAGCGCTACGACTCCAGCCGGGCGCGCCTGCTTCGGCAGGGTTCAGGCCTCAATCGCGTCAGCGTGGAGGCGACTCTCGAGCTTTCCTTCGACTGGGTCGCGCGACGCAATCTCGCAGCCATGCAACTCCTTCGCGTCCTCGCGTTCATGGCGCCGGCGGAGGTTCCTCGAAACCTGCCTGCGATAAACCCGTCCGTGCTTCCTCGTGCGCTCGCGCACGCCTGTGCCGATGTCGTGGGCCTCGATGAGACCATCGCGACGCTCCTCCAGGCGTCCCTTCTCACCTCGGCCACCGCAGAGCACATCCGGGTTCACCAGTTGATCTCAGACGTGCTCCGCGACAGGATCACAGCCGATGGGAACCGCAGGTTGCGGTGGTTACGCGGCCTGCGGACGACATTTCTGCCGGGAAGAGACTCGTCCTCGTCCTGGAGCGTCTCACGCTGGGTGAACGCCACTTTGGCTCTCCTGTGGGCGGGCGTGCAGGTAGACGAGCGGGACCCGGACGGTTGGAGTCGCGCCGCCACCCTGCTTCCCCATGCGGAGAAGGTCTGGACCTACCTGGCGAACGGAGGGGTGACATTTCGCAAAAAGGAGATGATTCTTGCCGCACAACTCTTCGGCGAGCTTGGCATTCGGCTGTTCCGAAGCGGCGACTACGCGGTGGCCGAAGAGCTGTGCCGCCGAGCTCTGCGGATCGGCCAAGAGACGCTCTCCGACACCGACCCACGCCTGCTGCGCCTGACGAACTGTCTTGCCCAGGTCACTCACGGACTCGGAAATCTGAACGAAGCAAAAGACCTCTATGAGCAGATCCTCTCTGTTTACCGCCGCGACTACGGAGAGGACCACTCGGACACAATCCAGACGATGAATGATCTGGGCGGTGTCCTCATGGAACTGGATGAGCGTCTTCCCCATGCAAGGCGCATATACGAGCAGGTCGTTTCCACACGGTTACGCACACTCGGTGAACGTAACGTCCACACTCTTATGGCAATGAACAACCTCGGCAAGGTGTGCCGGCGTCTTCACGACCTCTCCACTGCCCGTACTCTTGCCACAAAGGTAGTAAGGGTCGGAAGCGAGCTGTTAGGAGAGGAGCATCCCGACAATCTCGTCTGGATGAACAACCTCGCGGAGGTGTCGCGTGCGCGAGGAGACCTGGAAGAGGCGCATACGCTCCATCAGAAGGTCCTCACACTGCGACGCAAGGTACTGGGCGAGACGCATCCCGCGAGCATCGTATCCATGAACAACCTCGCGCGGGTCATGCGCCTGCTCGGCGACACGACTGCTGCCCTCCAACTGTACGAAGAGTCCCTGAGACTGACTCGTCAGGGCGTGGGGGAAGGCCACCCATCCTTTACCGCAGCCGAGAAAGGGGTGCGGGAGTGCCTGGCAGACCGTCACCGACTAGACGGCGGGAATGACTCCTCATAGGGTCGGCCGTGAAGTGGTGCCGATCCGCTGGGGACCTACATACCCGCGCAGCCCGGAGGGCGTCGCAAGGGCGAAATAAACGCTTTCCCAACCCGTCGGGCTCACAGAACCGAGGCTATGAATCCAATGGGTCTCAATCGGTCACCTCTATCCATCGTGCCGTTCCGGCAATTCGTACTCAAGGTGGCGAGCAGGTGTGATCTGGCCTGCGATCACTGCTATGTGTACGAACACGCCGACACCAGCTGGCGGGGACGACCGATGGTGATGTCCGATGGCACCGCCGTCCGGGTGGCGGATCGGATCGCGGAGCATGCCGCCGAGCACCGGATTCAGACGACGCACGTCGTCTTCCACGGAGGCGAGCCCCTCCTCGCCGGAATCGAGCGGCTCCGGCGATTCTCGCGTACGCTCCGCCGGGCGGTCGAGGGTGTCTGCGATCTCGACCTGCGCATCCACACGCCCAGCTCGATGCGCTGCTCGATCTGCTCGACCTCACCGGCGGCGACATGAGCCGCGAGCGGCTGCTGTGTGACGCGTACGGGTGGCTCTCTGTCAGCGATCTCCTCGGTAAGAAGGAACTCGAACGGCTGGTAGAGACAATCGGCCAGATCACCGACTGGGCGCTCCCGGCGATGGAGCGGCGGTTCGCCACGCAACTGGCCGACACGGCCGCCCGCTCGCGTGGCCCCGAGCCCCGCGACGCGGCGGGAGTGAGGCAGGGGAGGCAGTGAGCCAGTTCCAGAACGGCCACATCATTACCTTCTACTCCTACAAGGGAGGGGCGGGGAGGACGATGGCGCTGGCCAACACGGCCTGGATCCTCGCCTCCAACGGCCACCGCGTGCTGGTCGTGGACTGGGACCTGGAGTCTCCCGGCCTGCACAGGTTCTTCCGCCCCTTCCTGGACGGGAAGGCGATCAGCGGCACGGCCGGCGTGATCGATCTGGTCAAGGACTTCGCCTGGGCCGCGACCCGTCCCGACCCGCGTCCCGCCGACTGGCACACCCGGTACGCGGACGTGGGGCGACACGTCGTGCCGATCGAGTGGCCCCACTTCCCCGACGGCGGCTCCCTCGACTTCCTGCCGGCCGGGCGGCAGAACCGCGACTACTCCTCGCTGGCGTCCACCTTCGACTGGGACGACTTCTACGAGCGACTCGGCGGGGGGCAGTTCCTCGACGCCCTGCGGGAGGACATGCTGCGCGGCTACGACTACGTACTCATCGACAGCCGCAACGGCCTGAACGACATCGCCGACATCTGCACGGTCCAGTTCCCCGATACCGTGGTCCTCGCCTTCACGCTCAGCGACCAGAGCATTGAGGGTGCCGTGCAGGTAGGGGCGGACATCGCCGGGCGTTACGCCGATCGCAACATCAGGATTGTGCCCATCCCGATGCGGGTGGACGACGCGGCGAGGGAGAAGCTTGACCTCGGCCGGGCGTTCGCCCGTAGTCAGTTCGATAGGTTCCTCGCCGGTATGGATCCGGAACAGGCGAACCGCTACTGGCGGGCCGTCGAGATCCCCTACAAGCCGTTCTACGCGTACGAGGAGACCCTCGCGACCTTCGGTGACGCGCCCGGTTCCCCCGGCTCGCTGCTGGCCGCCTACGAGCGGCTCACGAGCGTCATCACCGGAGGCCGGGTCTCGTCCCTTCCCCCGCTGAACGAGGACCTACGGCTGAGCTACCGGGAGCTGTTCGCCCGGCGCTGTCGAACGACGTCACCGTGAGCTACATCCCCGAGGACCGGTTGTGGGAGAAGTGAATCGCCGCCGTACTGACCAGGCCCGCATGCGCGCGCGGCGGGCGCGGGAGACGTGGCGCGCCACCGAGGCCCCGCCGCGCTGTCGGTCGATCTCGTCCCCGTCCGAGTGTCGGACCTACGGCTCCCGCAGTCGTACGCCGACCCGCCCGCGCTGGACCTGTTCCGGCTGGACGAGCAGCACGCGGCGGCCGCGCTGCTGCGTGCCCTCCGCCCGTGATCGACCGCGTGCGGTACCTGTGGCGGCGGGGTGAGTTCGACCGGGCGCTGAATCTCGGCCGCCGCCTGGAGGAGCTCCTGCCCGACCCGCACTCCCGCATCCTGCAGACGGCCGACAGCCTCGCCACGGTGCTGGACTGGCGCCGCGTCGACCGCGAGCTGGAACCCCTCCCCTGGTGACCAGGCTGCCCGTGTGATCAGGCCGCCCGTCCGTCCCTGGCGAGCCAGCCCAGCAGGTCGGGCAGCACATGCAGGGCGTGGAAGTGCGCCGCGCCCCGCTGGATCCGCACCGTGGCGGTCGGTATTCGCCTGGCCAGCCAGCGCGAGTGGCTGACCGGTGAGAACACGTCGTCCTCGCCGTGCCACAGGAGAATGGGGACCCTGATGTCGGCGGGGTCGAACCCCCACGGCGAGCAGAAGGCCATGGCGTCGTCGATCCAGCCGTACGCGGAGTTCCGCACGGCCTCCGCGTAGTTCTGCACCAGCATCGTCCGGATGCCGGCGTCCGCGATGACGCTCCTGTCCGACTCCGGCAGCTCGTCGTAGAGGGCGTTCACGAGCCGTACGGGGTCCTCGCGGATCTCGTCGGCGGTCGGGCCGAGCCGCGCCGCGAGCCGCTCCCGCCCCTGCATGGCGGTCATGTACTCCGCGACGTTGCCCTCGGTCATGCCGTCGAACCAGTCGAGGCCCTCCGCCTCCCGGGGGGCGAGCCCGACGAGCACCGCGGCCCGGGTCACCCGGTGGGGGATCAGGGCGGCGCAGGCGAGCGCGTGCGGCCCGCCGCCGGAGCGGCCCACCACCGCGAAACGGTCCAGGCCGAGGTGGTCCGCGATGGCGGCCACGTCCGCGGCGACGTCCCCCACACTGCGGCCCTCGTGCCGGTCGGAGTCGCCGTACCCTGGGCGGTCGTAGGTGATGAGCCGCACGCCGAGCCGATAGAGCAGACCTTCCCGTGGAAGGGGGCCGATCCGGCTGCCAGGCGTCCCGTGCAGCAGGAACACCGGTCTGCCTCCGTGGACCTTTCCCCTCTGCGCGACCGCGAGGCGCCGCTCGCGATCCGCCGACCACACCCCGTCCGTCAACGCCGGGCCCTCCGTGTCGATCGTCGAAGGATCTCAGGCAGAGCATCCTCCGAACCGGTGTAACGCGAAAGAGCCCGGCGGCCTCGGAACGGCAACACCTTTCATAGTGCGGGCCTGGAGCGCTCCCCTTTTGGCGGGTTATTTTCATAAAGGCACGTGCCATCCAGCAAAGGAAGAGGATTTATGGCCTTTCCCGCGAGCTACGTGGTGCGTGCGGTATTCGCGGGCCTGGCGATAGTCGCATTGGTGACCAGATATATCGGTCTCCACACATATGCGAAAACCCTGGGTCTGCCGTCGTCTCCCCTCGACCTCCTCTACTGGGACCTGCACCTGTTCGTGTTCGACTCCGCGCCGCTCGACGAGCCGAAACCGCTGCCGGCCCTGCTGGAGTTCGCCCGTTTCACCGCGCCCGGCGTGACGATCTACACCCTGGTCGACGGAGCCCGCCTGCTCTTCGCCGCCGAGCTGCGGCGGTTCCCGACGGCAGGCCGAGGACATCGGCCGCAAGCTGACGAGCATCGGCTGCGCCCTCGCTCCCCGCGTGGAGCCCGAGTTGCATTTCTCCTTGAAGGACTACGAGATCGAGCAACTTGCGATGATGGAGCACGAACGGTGGCTGCGGGACCTGGTCGCCGACGGATGGACCCGCGGCCCGGTCCGCGACGAAGAGAACAGGAGACACCCCGACCTGGACAGCTGGGACAACATCTCGGATGCGGCGAAGGAGAAGGACCGCGACACCGTGCGGAACCTGCCGCGCATCCTGGCCACCGCGGGTTTCCAGATCGTACGCGTCGGTTGAACGAGTGAGGGGGATGAGCACGATCGCGTTCACCGGCCACCGGGGCCTGCCCAGGGACACGGCCGACCGGGTCCGCCGCGCCCTGCGGGCCGTGCTCGCCGGCCGGGGTCGGCCGCTGGTGGGCCTGTCCTGCCTGGCCGAAGGGGCCGACCAGCTCTTCGCCCGGGAGGTGCTGCGCGCCGGCGGCGACCTGGACGTGGTCGTGCCCGCCGCCGGATACCGGGAGAGCCTGCCCCACGCGGCCCGGGCGGGATACGACGACCTGCTCCCGCTCGCGCGGCACGTGCACGACATGCCGTTCGAACGGCCGGAGCCGGTGGCGTTCATGGCCGCCTCGGTCTTCATGCTGGAGCGGGCGGACGAGCTGCTCGCGGTCTGGGACGGGCTGCCGGCGCGCGGGTTCGGCGGCACGGCCGACGTCGTCGCGCACGCCCGCGAGCGGGAGATGCGGGTGCTGGTGCTCTGGCCGCCCGGCTCGCGAAGGGACTGACACGAAAGGACTGGCGGGTGAACGTGGCGGCAGGCAGGATCCGGCGGGTCGACGCGCTGCGCGGGTTCGCCGTGTGCGGGATCATGCTGGTCAACGCCTGGCAGCAGAGGGTGCGGCACGGGCCGACCTCGCTGGACTGGGTGATGGTGAACCTGTTCCAGAGCCGCTTCTACCCGATGTTCGCGTTCCTGTTCGGGGTGTCCTTCGCGCTGTTCCTGCGCTCGGCCCGGCTGCGGACGAGGCGCCCGCGCGTCGTCATGCTCCGCCGCCTGGCCGTGCTCGCCGCGCTGGGGGCGGCGCACATCCTGATCGACCCCGGCGAGGTGCTGCTGCCGTACGCGCTGCTGGGGGCGGTCGTCCTGCTTCCGGCGAGCCTCCTGCCCCGGGCGGCCGTGCTGCTGGTGGGCTGCGGCGTCCTGGTCGCCGCCGTGCTCGACCCCCATCCGTACGTGCTGATCACCGCGCTGTTCCTGCTCGGTCTGGCCGCCGCCCCGGATGCGGAGGCGGATGCGGAGGCGAGGAGGGGTGCCAGGCGCCTCGGCGGGGCGGACGGCCTGGGCAGCGGGCCGTTCCTCGGCGTCGTGTGCGGGGCGGCGGCCGTGCTCGCGGCCGGACTGACCTGGTGGTGGAACCACGCGCCGCCCGGCGGCGGGGTCTACCAGGCGGCGGCGCTGTGCGCCGCGGTGGCGTACGCGACGGCGTTCCTGCTGCTCGCCCGTCACGCGGCGGTGTTCGAGGCGCTGGGACGGATGACCCTGACCAACTACGTGACGGGCACGACGGTGATCGTGGTGGCGATGCCGCTGCTGGAGGCCGACGGCACGGGGGCCGCCGTCGTGGCGCTCGCCGTCGTCACCGTCGCCGCGCAGGCGGTCTTCTGCAGGTGGTGGCTCGCCCGGCACCGGCACGGCCCGCTGGAGTGGGTGTGGCGCACGCTTACCTGGTGGGGCACCTCACGGGGCACCTGGTGGGGCGAGCCGGCGACCGGGCAGACTGTGATCCGTGACCCGCGTAGCGCTGTGCCAGATCCCCGTCGACCACGACCCGGAGACCAACCTATCGACCGTGCGTGACGCCCTCGCGCGGGCGCGGGGGGCGGACCTCGCCGTGTTCCCCGAAGCGACGCTCGCCCGGTTCGGCCCGGGGATCGTCGAGACGGCCCAGCCGCTGGACGGCCCGTTCGTCACCGGCCTGGCCGAGGCCGCGCGCGAGCACGGCACGGCCGTCATCGCCGGCGTCTTCGAGCCCGCCGCGGACGGCAGGGTCTGGAACACCGCCGTCTGCCTGCGGGAGGACGGCTCGCTCGCCGCGGCGTACCGGAAGATCCACCTGTTCGACTCCTTCGGCGCGAAGGAATCGAAACTGGTCGCGCCGGGGGACGCGCCGGCGGTCGTGGAGCTGGCCGGGCTCAGGATCGGCCTGATCACCTGTTACGACGTCCGCTTCCCCGAACTGGCCCGCGCGCTGGTCGACCAGGGCGCGGACACGTTCGCGGTGATCGCCGCCTGGGGTTCGGGGCCGCTGAAGGAGGACCACTGGACGACCCTCGTCAGGGCCAGGGCCATCGAGAACACCACCTGGACCGTCGCGGTCGGCCAGGCGCCTAATCCCGCCATACCGGACGGGTTCGGTGTAGGCCGCAGCATGCTCGTCGACCCGATGGGCGTCGCCCGGCATGACCTGGGCACGGGCCCCGGCGTACTCATCGCGGAGATCGACGCGGCGTGGACCGAGACCGCGCGCGCCACCCTCCCCTCGCTCGAACATCGCCGGCTCGGAGTCGTCAGATCGTAAACTTGGCCCCATGAGCGAGCCGGGACGCAGGACACGGATGCAGAAGGTGGTTCCGCCGCGGCTGCTCGTGCCGTACCTGTCGGGCCGTCGCACGATCATCTCCGGCTACGTGTACCGCGAGCAGGACTGCGACCGCCTCACCACCCCCGCCGCGCTCGTCGAGGCCCTCGACCTGTGCTTCGACGGATCGGAGCTGACGCCGGACGTGCCCGAGCTGTACATCATGCGCTGGGACGCGCGGGACATCGACACCTACGTCGTCCCGTACGGCCCGCACATGGGCGGTGATTGGAGCGATGCACCGCCCTTCACCGGGAACGGGTTCACCGCCTCGCGCGAGCAGGTGGTGCCGCAGTTCCACACGATGCCCATGCCGATCCCCGCGGGTGCGGAGATCGTCCACGTCACCGCGGCCGGGGAGCGTCCCTTCGCCGGCTTCGACGGCCTGACCTGGCGGCCGGCGCGATGAGCGAGATCGAGCCGGTCGGCCTGGGATTCGTCGCCCGCTACCGCGACCGGGACTACGCCGCCGCGGTCGGGCCCGGCGGCGACGACGTGGTGCTGTTCAGCGAGACCCCGCAGGAGGGGTTCACCGCCGCGGGCGGCTACTGGAGGCTGCCCGTGAGCCGGGCCGAGCTGGAGCGGCTGACCCTGCTGCGCACGGTCGGGGCGTTCGGCGGCGAGCCGTGCCTCGTGCTGGACGAGGACGACGGCGAGGACGGCGGGGAGGGCGGCCTGCACATCGCCTACACCGGCCACAACGGCCTGAAGGCCGAGGCGCTCGGCTACTGGCTGGTGGACCACGGCGCGTACGAGGTGGTCGTGCCCCGCGACGAGGTCCACGCGATCCGGGTGGAGCGTGTGCCGGTGCCGCTCACTCCTGACCGGGCGGACGGTCACGAGAACTCTTGAGGACTCGAGCCGGAGCGGATCAGGAGCCCAGAGACCGGTAGAAGAGGCCGGTGGGTTGGTCAGGAGCCCAGCGACCGGTAGCGGGCGAAGCGGGTCGCCATCCGCTCCCCCGCCGGGCGGTCCAGCAGGCCCGCGATCTCGTGTTCGAGCGTGCGCCCGGCCCTGCGGCAGAACTCCTCCGGCTCGTACGCCGCGTCCGGCCGTTCCGGCACGATCCGGTCCACGATGCCGTCCCGCCGCAGGTCGGCGGCGCGTACGCCCTGGGCGGCGGCGATCTCCGGGGCGAAGTCGACGGTCCGGTACAGCAACGCCGACGCGCCCTCCGGCGGGAGCGGCGACAGCCAGGCGTGCTGCGCGCAGACGACCCGGTCGGCCGGGAGCAGGGCCAGCGCGGCACCGCCCGCGCCCTCCCCCAGCAGCAGGCACACAGTGGGCGCGTCGAGCATGACGAGGTCGGCCAGGCAACGGGCGATCTCGGCGGCCAGGCCGCCCTCCTCGGCCGCCTTCGACAGCTCGGCCCCGGCGGTGTCGACGACCGTGACCAGCGGCAGGCGCAGTTCGCCGGCCAGGCGCATGCCGCGCCGGGCCACCCGCAGCCCGGCCGGGCCGAGCGTGCTGCCCGCCCGCTGCCGCCGCCGGTCCTGGCCGAGGACGACGGCGGGCGCGGCGCCGAACCTGGCCAGCGCCAGCAGGAGGCCGGGGTCGCGTTCCCCGGTGCCGGTGCCGTGCAGTGGGGTCACGTCCCGTGCGCCGTATTTGAGCAGGTCGCGCACGCCGGGGCGGTCGTCGCGGCGCGAGCGGGTGACGGCCTCCCACGCCGGTGCCGGCTCGGCCGCCTCCTCGGGTTCCGGGCCGGGTTCCAGGCCCGCGCGCGGGGCGCAGAGCACGGCCAGCGTCCTGATGGCGATCTCCCGCGCGTCCTCGGCCGAGACCACGGCGTCGACCAGCCCGTGGGCGTAGAGGTTCTCGGCGACCTGGACCCCCTGGGGGAACGGGTAGCCGTGCAGCGACTCGAACACCCGCGGCCCGAGGAAGCCGATGAGCGCCCCCGGCTCGGCGGCCGTCACGTGGCCGAGTGAGCCCCACGACGCGAACACCCCGCCCGTCGTGGGATGGCGCAGGTAGACGACGTACGGCAGGCCGGCGGCACGGTGGGCGGCGACCGCCGCGGTGATCTTCACCATCTGGGTGAAGGCCAGCGTGCCCTCCTGCATGCGGGTGCCGCCACTGGCCGGGGCGGCGAGCAGCGGCAGGCGCTCGGCGCCGGCCCGCTCGACGGCCCGCACGAGCCGCTCGGCCGCCGTCACCCCGATCGATCCGGCCAGGAAGGAGAACTCGCAGGCGACGACGGCCACCCGGCGGCCGTCGAGCGTGCCCTCGCCGGTGACGACCGACTCGTCGTACCCCGTCCTGGCCCGGACGCGGGCGAGTTCGGCGGCGTACTCCGACCCGGGCGCGGCCCGGTCCCGCGGAGGCTCGTCCCACGACTTCCACGAGTCCGGGTCGAGCACCCGCGCGATCAGCGTCCGCGCGTCGGGCCTGCCCGCGTCGCCTTTGTTCATGGCGAGCGCCGCTCCCGTTCGGCCAGCCAGCCGAGCACGGTGTCGTTGTCCTGGCCCAGGCCGGGAGGCGAGACATGCCCCTCGCCGATCGTCCTCGCCTGGTCGTCGCGCTCGAACCGCAGCGGCGGGCCGGGCAGTTCGATCGGGCCGAGCACGGGATGGTCGACGGTGACGAGCAGGCCCTGCGACCGGACCTGGTCCCAGGCGTACACCTCGTCGATCGACCGGATCGCGCCCGCGGGCACGCCGATCTCCCCCAGCGCCGCGAGCCAGTGCTCGCGGTCGTGCGCCGCCAGTGCCTTCTCCATGTCGGCGATCAGCTCTTCCCGATGGGCGAACCTATCCCTGTTTGTCGCATATTTCGGCATTTCGGGATCGATGTCCAGCAGCTGGGCGACCTTACGCCACTGCCCGTCGTTGGCCACCGCGATCTGGATCATGCCGTCGGCGCAGCGGAAGGCGCCGTACGGGGCGATGGAGGCGTGGTGGTTGCCGCCCGCCTTCGGCACCGTGCCGCCGACGGTCCAGGCGGTGCCGTGGTAGGAGTGCACGCCCACGACCGACGCCAGAAGGGACGTCCTGACGACCGTCCCGCGACCGGTGCGCTCGCGCTCGTACAGCGCCGCGACCACGCCGTACGCGCCGTGGATGCCCGCGAGCAGGTCGGCGATCGAGGCCCCGACCCGGTACGGCTCGTCGGGCGACGGCCCGGTCAGCGACATCAGCCCGGCCTCCCCCTGGGCGATCTGGTCGTAGCCCGGCCGGCCCCCCTCGGGACCGTCGTGGCCGAACCCGGTGATGGACAGGATCACCAACCGGGGGTTGAGCGCGTGCAGGCGCTCGACGGAGAACCCGAGGCGGTCGAGCACGCCGGTGCGGAAGTTCTCCACCAGCACGTCGCTCTGCCGCACGAGCCGCTCGACCAGGTCGCGGCCCTCGTCGGACTTCATGTCCACCGTGACCGACCGCTTGTTGCGGTTGGCCGCGAGGAAGTACGTGGATATGTCGTGGTCCGGGCCGACGAAGGGCGGGCCCCATCCGCGCGACTCGTCCCCCGACGGGTGCTCCACCTTGATCACGTCGGCGCCCAGGTCGCCGAGCATCTGCGCGCAGTGCGGCCCGGCGAGTGCCCGGGACAGATCGAGGACGACGATGCCGCTGAGAGGTCCCTGCACGGCCAGCCTCCACGGGGGTCGTCAAGGAGAACGTCCTTCGGTCTCCACCGGCAAGCCTGCCAGGTCACCCCGCCGGCACGACAGCCCGGTCCGCGCCGTACGGCTCGCACTGCCGGGACGTCGCCGCCGGGGCCGGCCGCCGCGTGGCGGCGGCCGCGGCGTCCGGCCCCGGGACGTCAGTGGTGCGTCCGATGGCCGCGCCACTGGTCCATCAGCCGGCGCAGCCGCTGCCGGTTCTCCGGATCACGCGCCATGGTCTTGGCCTTCTCGACGTTCTCGTGGCCCTTGGAGCTCTGCAGGTAGTCCCTGATGCGCTGGACTATAGACGCCATTTGTAACTCACCATCCCATTTGTGCCGTTACTGAACGGTTACCCACGGACACCGCCGCCAATCCCCGGCTGCCGTGGCACTCGTGGCGGTACCGTGAAAGCCGGGGACGACGTGCGGTGGCGGTACGCGACCTGGGGGCGAGACGTGAGATCGGATGCACCGGGCACGGGGCCGTTGTCGCCGGACTTCAGCGGCATATCCCCCGGGCCCATGGATCGTTTCGTCAAGGAACTGGAGCACGCCCGCGGGGTCATCGGGGAACGCGCCGAGGCCGTCCGGCGGGTGTTCGCCGCGAGGGGACTGCCCGCCTCGCCCCTGAGCCCCATCGGTGAGGTCGAACGGTGGATCGACGAACGGCTGCCCGACCTGCGCCGCCGCCACCGGATGGCCGTGGGCCTCTCCCACGCGCCCAGCTGGTCGCCCGGCTCGCTGGTGCCGTACGACGAGAAGAACCTCCTCGGGGCGGCCGAGGCCCGGCGGCTGGGCGGCGCACTCGCCGCGGCGTACAAGGACGTCGATCCGGACGCCCCGTTCGACTTCCACCTCGTGGACAAGTACCGCACGCTCGTCGAGGACCTGGCCGCGCACGCCGACGACTCCGAGTTCACCGCCGCCTTCTTCGCTGGCATCGGCGTACGCCGGACCGTCGAACTGCCCCGGCGGCTGCGCCAGGTGCTGCAGGAGAACGTGGACGAGGCCGTACGGACCGCGAGCCGGGCGTTCGGCTCGGCGGTGAGCGGAGGGTCCGCGGTCCCCGGCTTCGCGGCCGTCGCCGCCGCCGTGCACACCAGGGCGGACGACGAGGAGGACCGCAGGGACGTCGGCGACCTGCTGTCGGCGGGGCGCCTGCCCACCGAATGGCTGGCCGAGGCGGTGGCCACACAGGTGTTCCTCCCCGGGGAGAAGACACGCGGCGAGACGCTGACGCCGTACCTCGATGCGCTGGCCGCCGATCCCGCGGCGGCGCGGCTCGCGATCGCGCTGGCGACCAGGAACAGCCCGCTGCCGAGGGACGCCGCCGCCCGCCTGCTCACGCGTCCGGGTCTCGCTTCGCGTGACCGGCGGCCGGACCTTGTGACGTTCCTGCGGGACCTGAACGACCGTGCGGCCGTGGACGGCACGTCCGCCGACGCGTTCGGGCGGATGCTCGCCGCCGCGTCCGGCGCGTACGACGAGAGGGACGGAGCCCACAGCGACGTCGCGGCGCGGTTCGCCTTCGCCGTCGTCACCGGGACCTCAGGTCTCCGCTTCGCCCCGCCCACGCGCGTCCACCTCGCCGAGATCGCGGGCGCGTACGCCACCGAGATGACCGAGGGCGCGAACCTCGGCGACTCCAACCAGCTGCTGCCCAGCGCGTTCGGCCCGGTCGAGTCGCGCGTGCCGGGACTGTCACCGGCGTTCCGGCTGAGCCCCGAGGACACCTACCGGTTCCTGCTCGCCTTCGCGGGCGACGAGTCCGACCGCAGGCCGTTCGACCAGGGCATGGGCGACCTCGCCAAGCGCCTCGTCGGCGTGAACGTGCCACCGATGCTCAAGGCCGCGGACCCCTCTCGCCTGGACGACCTCTTCGCCGCACTGGGCAACGTCCGCGGCTTCGAACTCGCCGCCGCGGAAAAACACCTCAAGGCTCTCGACGACGTCGCGGAGCGGAACGACATCGCGGACGACATGGCCTGGGACGTCAGCCAGCTGGTCCTCGGCAAGGCCCTGCCGCAGGGGGAACTGTTGTGGCTGATGCTCGACCAGGGCCGTGGTCTGGTGAACAACATCAGCCCTGGCGAGGAGACGAACGTCGAGCGACTGCGTGACAGCGACGACGCCGAAACCCTGGGCCGGCAGCACACCGTGGCCGGGCTTCTCCTCGGCGCCGGGTTCCCCGCGGCCGTATCGCCCAAGGACTACCAGGCCACATGCCCGCCCGGTGTCGCCATCGCGGACGGGGAGGGCAACCTCCGCCCCTTCCCCGCCATAGCTCAGTCAGGCAACCAGGGCCTGCGAGCCCTCGACCAATGGTTCATCGCCAACGGCCTCGGCGGTGACAAGAATTCCTTCGGCGAGGTCACCCGCTTTCTCGCGGATCGGTTCGACGGGCGGAAAGATGCGGCACAGCGCCGCGCAGCCGTTTATTAGCCGTGCAAGCTCATGCCCAGGCATTCCGTCTCACCGCTCACCAAATACTGGCCATTCCGCGGTGATGCAAGTGTCAGGAGCGTGTGTGCAGCGTTGTTCCGCACGCGTACAGGCTCGCCCGGATCACCAACAGCGGTGATGTCGTACGGCGCCACACGCTTCAGTGCTCCTACCAAAGAGTCCACAAGAGCAGCCGGTCCCCTCTGGGGGAGATCCTGTCCAGTGGCGGCGAAGGTTTGTTTGGCTTTGCCGTCGCCGCAGGGGATGTTCTTGCCGCCGGGGTCGGTGATGGTCACGTTCTGGGCGTTGCGCTCCTCCAGTAGTTGAAGGATGTGCTTTTTTAGGGTTTGGCCTGCTTGTGCTGCTGTGGGGGAGTTTTCTGTTGTGCAGGCGGTTGAGGTGAGAAGCGCCAGCAGGAGCGCGGCGGCGATGGGGCGTAGCCGTACGGAAAGGGGCGCGCCGGGCATCGAGTTCGCCTCCGTGTCTCGCCGGAACCATATCCGGCCACATAATCTCAGGGAGTAGCACGGCACGACCACCTGTCTTTTTCGGTCATTGAAATGGGAGCCCGAAACGTGCCCACGGACGACGACCTGGTGCCGAACCCGAAGTACGACGACCTGCGGGCCGCGCTCGAGACGGTTCGGGAGCACGTTCACGTCCTGGAGACGGCCCTGGACCGGGCCTGCGCCCAGTTCGGCGGTGAACCGGTATGGGTGGGCCCGGCGGCTCGCGCCTTCGCCGAAGAGCTCAACGGCCGCCGGGCGCGGATGAGGAGCACCGTTCAGCACGTGATCGCCGAACTCGAGGCGGAGCTGCGCGCCACACCCGCCAAGGTCTCCCGTTCCGCCGCGATGAGCGGCTGAGGCCGAGGCGGTACGGAGTCCCCGCGCCAGGCCCTCGGCTTCCCGGCGAACGGGCGTACCGCCGGGCGCAGAGGACGATCCTCGGCGCCGCTCCGGCAGCGCGTCAGAGAGTGTCCACCTCCGCGTGCGGGAGGCCGCCGGAGAGTTTGGGGTAGCCGGGGCCGCGGTCGAAGAAGGCGGCGGGACGCGTCTCGCGCAGCCGCGCCCGCAGGCGCTCGGTCGCCTCCGCGTCCACGACGATCTCGCCGGCGGTTCCGGACAGCACGACGCCGTAGTCCTCGCGCGCGCCCTCGAACGAGACCTTCCCGTCGCGCACGTCGGCGGCCACCCTCTCCGCCGGCCGGTCGTACGGCGAGCCCCAGCCGCCTCCGCCGGTCGTGCGGATGCGGATGACCTGCCCGGCGCGTACGGGGAAGTCGTCGACCAGGCCCTCCATCTCCACGCCGTCCACCGTGACCTGGAAGGGACGGCCCGCCCGGCCGCCGTTGACGCCCCAGCACGACAGGATCGAGCGGTCGGCGATCGACATGAAGGAGGCGTCCCGCAGCATGCGGATGTGCTTGTCGTAGCCGAGGCCGCCGCGGAACTCCCCCGGCCCGCCGCTGTCCACGGCCAGGCCCAGCCGCTCGACCCGGAACGGCCACCGCGCCTCGGCGAACTCCACCGGGATGTTGCGGCTGTCGGGCACCACGTGGATGGTGTCCTCCCCGTCGGCGTACCAGCGCCCGCCGGAGCCGCCGCCGAGCACCTCGCGCATGAGGTAGGGCCCGTCGTCCGACTCGCCGTACACGCCGGTGTAGCGGATGGTCTCCTGGTCGGCGGGCATGCGGCCGCCGGTCGCCTTGGCCAGCACGCCCGCCAGCACGCCGAGCAGGCGCAGGATCACGAACGTACGGGCGTTCGTGGGCGCGGGGAAGATCGGCGTCAGCAGCGTGCCCTTCTCCGGGAAGACCATCCTGATCAGCGGCACGACGCCCTCGTTGACGTCGAGCTCGGCCATCCGCTCGGGCGTGTCGGCGAGGTTGCGCAGGATCGGCGCCAGCCACTTCTTCAGGAAGACCCCGTCGGCGTAGTCGCCGGCGTGGTTGATCGGCCCCTTGGCCTGGGGCGAGGTGCCGGTGAAGTCGATGGTCAGCGGGGTGTCCGCCGAGTGGTCGACGGTGAGCGTGATCCGCTGGGTGTGCAGGCGCGGCTCGTCCACGCCGTCGTGCTCGGCGTAGTCCTCCCAGACGTGGACACCCTCGGGGATCTTCGCGAGCAGCTCGCGGCGGAACGTCTCCGTCGTCTTGCCGACGATCGCGTCGAAGCACGCCTCGACCGCCTCCCGGCCGTACCGGTCGAACAGCTCGCCGAGCCGCCGGGCGCCCATGAGGCAGGCCGAGCACTCCGCGTCGAGGTCCCCCCCCAGCGAGTCGGGCATCCGGGAGTTGCGCGTCATGATGGTGAGCGCGGCGCGGTTGGGCACGCCCTGGTCCCACAGCCTGATCGGCGGGACCATCAGGCCTTCCTCGAACGCGCTGCGCGCGTGCGACGGCATCGATCCCGGCACCGCGCCGCCGATGTCGTCGTGGTGGCCGAACGCCTGGACGAACGCGACGACATCGCCCTCGTGGAAGACCGGCACCGTCACGCACAGGTCGGGCAGGTGGCCGATGCCTCCCTCGGACAGGTAGACGTCGTTGTGGAAGAAGACGTCGCCGGGCCGCATGGTGTCGATCGGGAAGTCGCGGACGACCGGCTGCACCAGCGCCGAATAGGAGCGCCCGGTCAGCTTGCGCAACCGCGCGTCGTGGATGCCCGCGCGGAAGTCGTGCGCGTCGCGGATCATGGGCGACCTGGCGGTGCGGGCGATCGCGGTCTCCACCTCCATCTCCACGGAGGCGAGCGTGCCCTCCACGATCTCCACGAGCACGGGGTCGACGGTCCTATCGGTCATCGCTCACCACCACGAGGTTGCCGTAGTCGTCCATGGTCGCCGTGAAGCCGGGATGCACCGGGAGGGTCGAGCCGTACTCCTCGACCACGGCGGGCCCTCGCACCACCGCCCCCGCCCCGAGGTCGCCCCGGCGGTAGATCACGGTCCTGCCCCACTGCTCGTAGTACACGTCGCGGGTCGCGACCGGGCTCGGCTCGTCCTCCTGGCGGGGCCTGCGCGCGATCTTCGGCCGGGTGATCGGGCCGATGCCGGACACCCGGAGGTTGACCCACTCGACGGCGTGGCGGGAGTCGTCGCGGTAACCGTACCCGTAGAGCCTCTCGTGCTCGGCGTGGAACCGCTCGGCGACCACGGCGAGCCACGCCTCGTCCACCGGACCGTCGGGGGCGGGCACCCGCACCTCGTACGCCTGGCCGTAGTAACGCAGGTCGGCGCTGCGCGCGTACACGTGCTCGGCGAATCCCTCGCGGTCGAGCGCGACCGCCGCCTCGGCCTCCAGGTCGGCGAGGATCTCGCCGACCGTTGCCGGAGAGGGGTCGCGGGCGACGTACGTGCGCACGTAGTCGTTCTTCACGTCGACCGTGAGCAGGCCGAACGCGGACACGTTCCCGGGGTCGGGCGGGACGATCGCGGCCCGCAGCCCGAGGATGTCGATGAGGCGGCAGGCCAGCAGCGGCCCGGAGCCGCCGAAGGCGACCATCGGGAAGTCCCGCACGTCGAGGCCGCGCTGGACGGTGATCTGCCTGATCGCGTTCGACTGGTTGAACGCGCTGATCTCCAGGATCCCGGTGGCGCAGCGTTCCGGGGTCAGCCCCAGACGGCCCGCGAGCGCCTCGACGCCCGCCCGCGCGGCGGCGACGTCGAGAGGGATCTCGCCGCCGAGCAGATGCGGGGGCACCCGCCCGAGGAAGACGTGCGCGTCGGTCACCGTCACCTCGGCGCCGCCTCTGCCGTAGCAGATCGGGCCGGGGTCCGCGCCCGCCGACCTCGGGCCGACCTTCAGCGTCCCCTCGGGGGAGATCCAGGCGATGGACCCGCCGCCGGCCCCGACCGTGACGATGTCGATCATCGGGATCTTGCACGGGTAGCGGCCGATGGTGCCCTCGGTCGTCAGCGACGGCTCTCCGTCCACCACGACGGCCACGTCGGTCGAGGTGCCGCCGCCGTCGAGAGTGATGACACTCGGGTCTCCGGCGGCCCCCGCGATCAGCGCCGCGCCGAGCGCCCCCGCTGCCGGGCCGGACAGCACGGTCGTGATCGGCTGGTGCACCACCTCGGCCGCCGACAGCACGCCGCCGTTGCTCTTCATGACGGAGAACGGCCGGCCGAGCCGCTCTGACAGGTTCTCGATGTAGCGCCGCATGATCGGCTTGACCGCCGCGTCCACCAGCGTGGTCACCGACCGCTCGTACTCCCGGTACTCCCGCAGCACGTCGCTCGACAGCGACACGACCGCCTCGGGGTGCTCGCGCCGCAGCACCTCGCGCATCCGCCGTTCGTGCTCGGGGTTGGCGTAGGAGTGCAGGAAGCACACCCCGATCGCGGTGACGCCCCGCTCCCTGAACCATCGCGCGACGTCCGCGGCCTGCTCCTCGTCGAACGGCCGGACCTCCCGGCCGAGGTGGTCGAGCCGTCCCCCGACGGTCCGCACCCGGTGGACGGGCACGATCCGCGGCGGCTTGACCCAGAAGTAGGAGTTGCCGTACCCGTCCGGCACGCTCTGCCGGGCGATCTCCAGGACGGACTCGAAGCCCTCCGTGGTGACGAAGCCCAGGTGAGACGTGCCGTCCGGGCGGTCCTCCAGCAACTGGTTGGTGGCGACGGTGGTGCCGTGGACGAGGGCGGACACGGCATCGAGGGCGCGGGACCCCGCGTGGGCCTCGAGCACCTTGTGAACGCCTGCCATGAACCCGTCGGCGGGATTGGCAGGAGTCGAGGGAGTCTTGGTCGTGACGATCTGGCCGGACTCCTCGTCGACGAGCACGACGTCGGTGAAGGTGCCGCCTGTGTCGACCCCGATGCGGACGCTGGACATGCTCCGTGTTTACCGATCACCGCCGATCGGAAGAACCGGCGCACTCTGCCGAAGAATCGCCGTCCTGTCGTCAGACCCTGCCCGGACGGATGGCTCAGACCGCGCAGGCCCCGTCGTCGCAGCCCTCGCCCGCCGTTTCGCCTACGGCCCTCTCCTCGGCCGTGCGCGCCTCGACCTCCCGCAGGGCGGCCACGAGCGTCTCGACGGGCTGCGCGCCCGAGACGGCGAACTTCTCCTCGAACAGGAACAGCGGGACGGCGCGGACGCCGAGCGCACGGGCGCGGGCCAGTTCCGCGCGCACCTGCTCGGCGCCCTGCCCGGTGTCCTCGACGCCGGTCTCGGCGGCGAGCGCCGCGAGCGTCCCGGGGTCGCCGACGTCGAGACCGTCGGTGAAGTGCGCACGGAAGAGCCGGTCGGCCATGTCCGCGTCGCGCCCCGCGCGCCCGGCCAGCCAGATCAGCCGGTGGGCCTCGAACGTGTTGGCGGCCACCGCCCGGTCGAAGCGGAGCTCCAGCCCGTCCTGCGCCGCGACGCCCGTGACCTGCCCGGTCATCTGCGTCACGCGGGCGGCGCCGCCGAACTTGCGCTCCAGCGCGCCCAGCAGCGGCTCGCCGCCGGAGACCGAGTCCGGGTCGAGCTGGAACGGACGATGGGTGACCTCGACGTCCCCCTCGTAGAGGCGTACGGCCTGCCGTAGACGGTGGTGACCGATGTAGCACCAGGGACAAACGACATCGGAGAAGATCTCGACTTTCACGACATGTCCCAACCGGCGCCGTCGGCGGCCGATTCCCCGCCGGCGGCGTACGCCGGGATCCGGGGTCTTGCGAGCGTCAACTCGCAACCGTATATTCGTAGGCGAGTAAACATGGCAAGAGGGTGATCGTCCATGGCGAAGCGGCGCAAGGTGGCCAATCTGCTGGCGTTGGCGGTGCTCTCCACGCTCGCGCATCGGCCCATGCATCCCTACGAGATGGCGGCGGCCCTGCGCGGCTGGAACAAAGAGCACGACATGGGGATCAAGTGGGGGTCTCTCTACACGGTCGTCGGCAACCTCGCCAAGCACGGGCTGATCGAGGAACTGGAGAGCAGCCGACAGGGGCGCCGCCCGGAGCGGACCATCTACCAGATCACCGAGGCGGGCCGGGAGGAGTTGGTCGACTGGACCAGGGAGCTGCTCAGCGTCCCCCACACGGAGTTCCCGTGGTTTCGAGCCGGCCTGTCGGTCATGGCGGTGCTCCCCCCGGACGACGTGGCCGGGCTGCTCACCGACCGGCTCGCGGCGATCAGGAAGGGGATCACCGGGCTGGAGGAGCTCTACGAGCGTGACAGCGCGCAAGTGCCGCGGCTGTTCCTCATCGAAACGGAGTACGACCTGGCGATGCTCAAGGCGGAGGAGGGCTGGATCGGCGCCCTGCTCGAAGAGCTGACCGCGGGCACCTTCCCCGGCCTGCCGGAGTGGCGGGCCTTCCACGAGGCCGGCGGACTGTCGGCCGAGATGAAGGAACTCGCGGAGAACAACATCACCGACATTTAGTCCTGGTGGCGGTGCTGCAACACCGCCACCAGGAGAACCTTCGAACCGACATGCGGATGGCCCGAAGATGGCAACGAATCGAGGATAACGGGTCTCCTCCCATGACGGTTCGGCACGTCAATCGACAGGAGGAGAAATGAAGAACGTCGCGATCATCGGCGGCGGTATCGCCGGCCCGGTCACCGCGCTGGCGCTGCGCAAGGCGGGCATCGACGCCACCATCTACGAGGCGTACCCCACCAGCGCCGACGGTGTCGGCGGATCGCTCGTCCTCGCCCCCAACGGCATGGCGGCGCTGGAAATCGTCGGTGTGGCCGAAGCGGTGCGGGCGGCCGCGCAGCCCGGCACGCGCTCGGTGATGACACTCGCCAATCGCACGCGCCTGGAGTTGCCCAGCCTGTCCCAGGTCGGGCCGCTGCACATGGTCCGGCGCGCCGACCTCTACGGGGCGCTTCACGACGAGGCCGTGAAGCAGGGCGTCAACGTCGAGTACGGCAGACGGCTCACCGGGGTCGAGGGCACCACAGCGGTCTTCGACGACGGCAGCCGGGCCCGGTTCGACATCCTGGTCGGCGCCGACGGCGTCCACTCGACCGTTCGCCGGCTCATCGATCCGGACGCGCCCGGCCCGAAGTGGACCGGGATGCTCGGCCTGGAAGGCGTGTCCTCGTACGAGGTACCCGAAGATCCGGAGACGATGGTCTTCGCCTTCGGCAGGCGCGGCTACTACCTCTACTGGCGCAACGCCGCAGGCGGCAGCACCTGGGGCGTCAACCTGCCCTACCACCGCCGCCTGTCCCTCGCCCAGGCCCGCGAGGTGCCGCGCGAGGAGTGGATGCGCATCCTGCGTGAGACGTACGGCGAGGACGTGCCCGGCGGTGATCTGCTCCGTCACACCCCGCTGACGTCGATGCAGGTGACGGGTGCGCTCTACATCATGCCCAGCGTCCCGCACTGGCATCGGGACCGGATGGTCCTGGTCGGCGACGCCGCCCACGCGCCGTCGAACAGCTCCGGACAGGGCGCGTCGCTCTCCATCGAGAGCGCCGTCCAGCTCGCCCGCTGCCTGCGGGACATCGAGGACGTACCGCGGGCGTTCGCCACGTACGAGCGGCTCCGCCGCACCCGGGTGGAGAAGGTGGCGGCACGCACCCACAAGATCAACCACGCCAAGACGCCGGGCCCTGTCATACAGAAGCTGATGCCGCTTCTCATGCCGCTGATGCTGAAGACGTTCATGAATCCGGACAAGACCGTGGGCCCGGAGCAGCGCTACCGCATCGACTGGGACACGCCCGTCGGCGCCCACTCCTAGGAGCCGAACTACACAGGCCGGTCCCGCTGAGGCGGCACCGGCCTGTCTGCGGAGCCCCCCGCGCCGCCGGCACGGTGTCCTATCCGCGGCGGCGCGTTTTCTACCCGCGGCTTCTCCCTGCGGCTTCTACCCGCGGCTTCTACCTGCGGCTTCTACCTGCGGCGGCCTTGGCGGCCGAGAAGCCAGCCGATGACGGCGCTGCCGAGCGCCACCCCGGCGCCCGCGCCGAACGCCGCGAGCATCGTCCAGGCCGGCACGCCCTGGCGGGGCGCGGCCGGGACCTCTCGCGTGAACACCCGCGGCGCGACCTCCCCGGTCACGGCCGCCGGCACCGCACGCTCCTCGCCGGGCGCCGCGACCGGCCCGGCCTCGGTGACGGCGGTCTCCGCGGATCCGGCGGTGACGGACAGCAGGTGCCGCTCGACGGCGGCGAAGAACTCCCCCGCGGTCTTCTTGGCGACCGAGGCGAGCATCCGCTGCCCCACGCCGCCGATCATGCCGCCGACGACGGCCTCGGCGTCGTAGTCGATCCGGGTGCCGCCCCCGGCGTCGCTGAGCCGTACGGCCACGGTCGCCTCGACCGTGCCGGGGGCGCCCTGCCCGCGCGCGCCGAGCGTGAACCGGTCCGGCTCCTCCTGGCCGCTCAGCGCCACCTCGCCCTGGTAGACGCCCTTGATCGAGGCGACTCCGGCGGTCACCGTCATCGCGTACACGTTCTCGCCGATCGTCTCCAGGCGCTCACAGCCGGGGATCGTCCGCACCAGGACGCCGGGGTCCTGGAGGGCGTCCCAGACCCGCTTGCGCTCCGCCGCGACCAGCGCGCTGCCTGAGACCTTCATGGGCCACCTCCGATGCCGAGCACCCTAGAGAATCACCCGTACGTCGAGAACGGCAAGATCTGCCCCGGCACGGCGCCGCGGTCGTGCAGAGTTCACATGCCCCGGCGGTGCGGCCGGCTACCGGAAGGCCGAGGCCGTCTCGGAGAGCGAGGACGGCGTACCGGCCCTCGCAGGCCTCACACCCGATCATCTCGCGCTTGCACATTGGTCGGCCAAGTTGTATGAGTATGGATTGGCCGACCAAGTTTGCTGACCAAGTTGGCGGGCCATCTATTGAGGAAAGGACACGATCATGCCGTTCACACCCTTCGAGCTGGGTTCCCTCCGGCTGCCGAATCGCCTCGTCATGGCGCCCATGACACGCTCCCGCGCGTACGTTGCCGGGGTCCCCTCTCCGCTGACCGCGCTCTATTACGCCCAGCGCGCCTCGGCGGGCCTGATCGTCACCGAGGGCGTCCAGCCCAGCTCCGCGGGACAGGGCTACATGAACACGCCGGGGCTGCACACCGACGATCAGGTGGCGGGGTGGCGTGAGGTGACCGGCGCCGTCCACGCGGCGGGCGGCAGGATCGTGGCCCAGATCATGCACGCGGGAGGGGTCGGCCACCCCGACAACACCGGCAGGCTGCCGGTCGCCCCCTCGGCCGTACGGGTCGGCGAGCAGATCTTCACGCCGGCGGGCCTCAAGGACACGCCGGTCGCCGTGGAGCTGTCCACCGCCGAGGTGGAGGCGACGGTCCACGACTTCGTCACCGCCGCGCGCCGCGCCGTTGAGGCCGGGTTCGACGGGGTCGAGTTGCACGGGGCCAACGGCTACCTCATCCACCAGTTCCTGTCCCAGAACGCCAACCTGCGCGACGACCGGTACGGCGGGTCGGTGGCCGGCCGGATCCGGTTCGCGGTGGAGACCGCCAGGGCCGTCGCGGAGGAGATCGGCCCCGAGCGGGTGGGCATCCGGCTGTCCCCTGTGAACGGCGCCCAGGGACTGGTCGAGGAGGACGCGCACGAGGTCTACCCCGCGCTGGTGTCCGCGCTCGCCGACCTCGACCTGGTCTACCTGCATCTTGTGGCGAGCGGGGACGGCGAGCTCGACGCGCGGATCCGCGACCTGTGGCCGAACGCCCTGGTCGTCAACGACCCCGCGGCGGCCGACCCCACGGCCGCCACGGAGAGACTGCTGGACTGGGGCGCCGACCTGGTCGCGCTGGGCAGGGCCTTCCTGTCCAACCCCGACCTGCCGCTGCGCCTGCGCGTCGGCGCGCCGCTGAACGAGGCCGACCTGAGCACCGCCTTCGGCGGCGACCACCGCGGCTACACCGACTACCCCCTGCTCGCCCTCCATCCCACCGCCGCATAGGGGCGAGCCAGGCGGGCGCCCGCGCCTCCCCGAAGCGGAGCGGCTCGGCGAACTGCCCGTTCGCCGAGCCGCCGTGCCCGGCGGTCCGGACGCCGTCCACCTCGCGCAGGAACACGATCAGTCCTCACCCCAGCCCCACGTCTCGGCCCACCCCTCCTTCGGCGAGCCGCCGGACCGTACACCCATCCACCGGTCCGGCCTTCGCGCCGTCAACCGCGCGGCGTACGAGCGAATCAGCCGCGCGGCGGACGCGGCACTTGTCATCGTTCGTCCATCCTTGATCCCGTGCCTCCCCAGGAGGCGCTCCCGGCGGGACGGGACCCTCGTCCCTGGCGACCGGGACGGTCCGACCGTGATCGTCGGTACTGCAAGCAATGGGAATCCGGGCACCGCGAAACGGGGTCCGGGCGGCACACCGCCCGGCTGTGACGAAGATCGCACTTCGCCGGGACCTAATGCTCTACAGCTTGTAGTACTACTGGACATAGAACTACAGGCCGTAGAGCTCTGGCGTGAGGGAGACATGGACGCGCTTGACCTGGCACGGTGGCAGTTCGGGGTGACCACCGTGTACCACTTTCTCTTCGTACCCCTGACGATCGGGCTGGGCGTCTACGTCGCCGGGCTCCAGACCGCCTGGCACCTGACGGGCAAGGAGCACTACCTCAGGCTCACGAAGTTCTTCGGCAAGCTCTTCCTGATCAACTTCGCCATGGGCGTGGTCACCGGCATCGTCCAGGAGTTCCAGTTCGGGATGAACTGGAGTGAGTACTCGACCTTCGTCGGGGACGTGTTCGGTGCGCCGCTGGCGCTGGAGGCGCTGCTCGCGTTCTTCCTGGAGTCGACGTTCCTCGGCCTGTGGATCTTCGGCTGGGACCGGCTGCCCAAGCGGATCCATCTCGCCTGCCTGTGGGCGGCCGTCATCGGCTCCAACCTGTCGGCGTACTTCATCCTCGCGGCCAACGCGTGGATGAAGCACCCGGTCGGCTACGAGGTCGTGGACGGCAGGGCCAGGATGACCGACCTGTGGGCGGTGCTGACCAACTCGACGGCCCTCGCCCAGGTGCCGCACGTCGTCGCCGCCTCGTTCGTCGTGGCGGGCGGGTTCGTCATCGCCGTCGCGGGCTACCGCATCCTGCGCGAGCGCGGCCTCGGCCTGCGTCCCGGCCGCCGGGCCCGTACGGCCGCCGGGGACGCCACCACGCCGATGCGTCGCCTCCCCGACATGTGGCGGACCAGCCTGCGCGCCGCGCTGGTCATGACGGCGATCGCGGGGGCCGTCGTCGCCGGCAGCGGCGACCTGTCCGGCCAGCTGCTGCGCGAGCAGCAGCCGATGAAGCTCGCCGCGGCGGAGGGCCTGCGCCACGACACCGCCGGAGCGCCGTTCTCGATCGCGCCCGGCGTCGAGGTGCCCGGCCTGCTCAGCCTGCTCGCCGCGCACGACCCCGGCGCGAAGATCCAGGGCGTCGACGACATCCAGGCGCGGTACGAGAAGACCTTCGGGCCGGCCGACTACACCCCGAACCTGCCGGTCGTCTTCTGGTCGTTCCGCGTGATGATCGGCTTCGGCATGGCCACGGTGGGCCTGTCCGCGCTCGGCCTGTGGCTGACCCGGCGGCCCCGGCGAGGGCGCGGCGGCACGGCGAAGCCGGTGCCCGACTGGTTCGCCCGCGTGTGCGTGCTGGCGCTCCCGCTGCCCGCAATCGCGATCATCTCGGGCTGGCTGCTCAGCGAGATCGGCCGTCAGCCGTGGACCGTCCAGGGCGAGCTCATGACGGCCGCCAGCGTGTCGCCCGGCGTCTCGCTCGGCGAGGTCGCGATCACCCTGGCGATCTTCACGGTCCTGTACGGCGTGCTTGCGCTGGCCGAGGGCGTGCTGCTGGTGCGGCACGTCAAGGCGGGCCCGGAGCTGCCGCCGGTCGAGAGCGCGCCCGCCGGCGCCGCTCCCGCCCGCCCCGACGAGGCGCGGCTCACGCCGACGCTCATGTACTGAGGAGCCACGAGATGACGACCTTCTGGTTCATCGTGATCGCGTTCCTCTGGACGGGTTACTTCGTCCTGGAGGGGTTCGACTTCGGCGTGGGCGCGCTGCTGCCGCTGCTGTCGCGGTCGGAGGCCGACCGCAGGCAGGTGCTGGCCACCATCGGGCCGGTCTGGGACGGCAACGAGGTGTGGCTGATCACTGCGATCGGGGCGATGTTCGCCGCCTTCCCGGCCTGGTACTCCGGCCTGCTGAGCGGCTTCTACCTGGCCGTCTTCCTCGTCATCGCCGGTCTGATCGTACGCGGCGTGGGCCTGGAGTGGCGGGGCAAGGTCCACTCCAGGCGCGAGGTCGCGCTGTGCGACGTCGGGATCGTCACCGGCAGCGTGCTGCCGGCGTTCCTGTGGGGCGCGATCTTCGGCAACCTGCTGTTCGGCACGGCGCTGGCGACCGTGCTCGGCGGCGCCCTGTCGCTGTCGGTGGCCGTGCTGCACGGCGCGGTGTTCGTGGCGCTCAAGACGACCGGCGGGGTCCGCGCCCGCGCCCGGCGCGCCGCGCTGCTCGCGGCGGTCGGCGCGGTGCCGGTCGCGCTCGCCACGCTGCCGTCCGTGCCCGGCAAGGGGCCGCTGTGGACGCTGGGCACGGCCCTGCTCGCCGCCGCGGCGCTGGCGGCCGGGGTGACGCTGGTGTGGGGCCGCCGGGAGGGCTGGGCCTTCACCGCCACCGCGACGGCGATCGCCGCGACGACCGCCACCGTCTTCGGCGTGCTGTGGACCGCTCCCCTGCCCGGGCTCACGCTGGCCGAGGCGGCCTCGGCGCCGTACACGCTGACCGTCCTCACCTGGATCGGCCTGATCGCCCTGCCGGGCGTCATCGCCTACCAGGCCTGGACCTACTGGGTCTTCCGCAAGCGCCTCACCGCCGAGGTCCTCTGATGGCAAGGTAGGAGCAGGCAGACATACCTGCCCATGTGGTAATACCTCAATGGTCAGAGAGGATCGGTCGGATAGACTCAGGGGCATGGCCACGGAGAAGACCGCTCTCAGCCTCGACCAAGGCGTTCTTTACGACATCCGCAGCATCGCCGCCGCCCGGAACATGTCGGTGTCGGCTCTGGTGAGCCAGGCACTGGCCGAGTGGATCGACATGGACGAGGACCGGCACTACGCGAACCTCGCCAACGACCCCGCAGCCCAGGAGGCGCTGGCACGGCGCGCCGAGCGCATCCGGGAGAACTCGGCCTGGCTCGCCGGGGAACGCCGCGCGGATCAGGAAGCCCTCAATGCCGACTGAGCCGGCCTTCGGCGACATCTGGCATGTGAACGCCGTACTCGGGCCGGAGCCGCGCCTGGTCATCTCGAGCAGGCGCCACCTTCGTGACGGGTCCGGGAACGTGCTGACCCTCCCGGTCTACCGGCGGGACGACACGATGGCAAAAGTCATCCACCCGCGCCGCCTGTTCACCGTCCCGGGGACCGGGGTCGCGGACCTCGGAGTGATAGAGACCCTCAACGCAGCGAGCCTGACCAAGCCCCACACGAAGATCGATCCGGGCTCCCATGAGGAGCTCGTCTTCCGGGTCGGTCAGATGATCGGGCCATGACAGTGGTCACCGTTCCAGGCGCAGGTGGTGGAGGTCGGAGGGGGAGACGGGCATCCGGGCGATCGTGATGCCCTCGGCGTCCTCGACCGCGGAGGCGATGACGGCCGAGACGGGGATGACCCCGGCCTCCCCCGCGCCCTTGATCCCGAGCGGGTTCAGCGGCGAGGGCGTCTCCAGGTGGGCCGTCTCGATGCGCGGCACCTCCGTGGCGTACGGCATCAGGAAGTCCATGAACGAGGCGTTCAGCAACTGGCCGTGCTCGTCGTAGACCATCTTCTCGTACAGCGCCCCGCCGACGCCCTGGGCGACCCCGCCGTGGATCTGGCCCTCGACGATCATCGGATTGATCAGCTTGCCGCAGTCGTGGACGACGGCGTAACGCAGGATCCTGATCTCCGCGGTGTCCGGGTCGGTCTCCACGATCGCCGCGTGCATGCCGGCCGCGAACGTGGACCTGATCGGCGAGTAGTAGTCCCGGCCCTCCAGTCCGGGCTCCTCCCCCTCCGCCACGGGCGGCCGGTCGTCTGAGGCGGGCCCGGCGAACTGGGTGGCCCGTTTGGCCTCCTCGTCGAAGGCGTACCGCAGCGGGTTGGACAGCACGGCGACGGTCGCCAGCGGGATCGACGCCGACGGCACGCCGGCGACGTGGACCATCCCGTCGGTGATCTCCAGGTCGCGCGGGTCGGCCTCCAGCGCCTCCGCCGCGATCCGCAGCGCCTTCTCCCTGACCTTGCGGCAGGCGAGCGCGATCGCGTTGCCGCTCATCACGGCCGCCCGTGAGGCGAAGGTGCCCACGGCGTACCCGAAGCGCCGGGTGTCGCCGGTGACGACCGACACCTTCTCGATGGGCACGCCGAGCTCGGTGGCCGCGATCTGCGCGAACACGGTCTCGTGCCCCTGCCCCTGGGAGGTCAGGCCGGTCGAGACGTGCACCCGGCCGTCGGAGGTGACCTGCACGTGCCCGCCCTCGTAGGGGCCGACGCCGGTGCCCTCGACGTAGCAGCCGACGCCGATGCCGATCCTGCGTCCCTCGGCCGCCGCGCGGGCCTTCGTCTCCGGGAAGGAGTCCCAGCCGATCAGCTCCTTGAGCATGCGCAGCGCCTCGGGGTAGTCGCCGCTGTCGTAGATCAGCGGGCGCCCGTCCTGGAACGTCATGCCCTGGTCGTACGGGAACTCGTCCGGCTGGATGAAGTTGGCCGCGCGGACCTCCGTACGGTCCCTCCCGAGGTGGGCGGCGATGCGGTCCATCGTCCGCTCCATGCAGAACACGCCTTGCGGGCGGCCCGCGCCCCGGTAGGGCGTGACCTGCACGGTGTTGGTGTAGATCGAGGAGAACTCGACCCGGTACGCCCCCACCTTGTACGGCCCGAGCAGCTGCGTCGAGGTGATGATCGGCACGATGATCCCGTACGGCGTGTAGGCGCCGTGGTCGTGCAGGATCTCGACCTCCAGGCCGAGGACACGGCCCTCGTCGTCGAACCCGACCCGCACGTGCTGGACCTGGCCGCGCTCGTGTGACGACGAGACGAAGTGCTCGCGCCGGTCCTCGGTCCACTTCATCTCGCGGTTCAGCAGCCGGGCCGCCCACGGCACGAGGACCTCCTCCGGCCACGGATGCACGATCTTCACGCCGAACCCGCCGCCGACGTCGGGCGCGATCACCTCGACCTTGGGCAGCGGCAGCCCGAGCTTGGCCGCGAGGGCCATCCGCACGCTCGTGGACGTCTGCGTGGAGGAGTAGACGCGCAACGACTCGTCGTCGGCGTCCCAGCGGGCGTACACGCCCTTCCCCTCCAGGGGCGTGCACGCGCTGCGCTCGACGTCCAGCCGGAACTCCAGCCGGTGCGGCGCCGCGTCCACGGCCTCCCGCGCGGCCACGCCGCCCGGTCCCGGCACCTCCTGGACGAGGTGGGCGCCGACGTTGCCCGGCACGTCCTCGTGCACGAGATGAACGCCGCGCACGGCCTCCTCGATGCCCACGACCGGCTTGAGGATCTCGTAGTCCACCCGGATCAGGGCGCAGGCGTCCTCGGCGAGGTAGCGGTCGCGGGCGACGACCATCACGACGGGCTCGCCGACGTGCCGGACGATCTCCCGGGCCAGCGGGTACGCCGTACGGCCGTGGGTGAGCGCGGGGTGCGGGATCAGCAGCGGCAGCGGCTCGGCCAGCGCGCCCGGCAGGTCCTCCCAGGTATAGATCGCGACCAGGCCTTCGACGTCGAGGGCGGCCGACACGTCGATGTCGAGGATCCGCGCGTGGGCGTGCGGCGACCTGACGAAGGCGGCCGCCAGCGCGTTCGCCCCCAGGTCGTCGAGGTAGCGCCCCTGACCCGTGATGAGCCGGGCGTCCTCGCGCCGCCGGACCGGCTCGCCGAACAGCCTGGTGGTCATGCCCCGCCCTCCTCCGCCTGGATCTCCGCAGCGCGATGGACCGCCTTGAGGATGTTCTGGTAGCCGGTGCACCGGCACAGGTTGCCCGCCACGGCCTCCAGCGCCTCCTCCTCGGACGGGGCGGGGTTGTCCCGCAGGAACGCGGTGACCGTGCACAGGAACCCCGGCGTGCAGAACCCGCACTGCAGGGCGTGGCACTCGGTGAAGGCACGCTGGACCGGCGACAGTTCGCCGCCGCGCGCCAGCCCCTCCACCGTCGTGATCTCATGGCCGTCCACCGTGACGGCGAACGTCAGGCACGACCGCACCGGCTCGCCGTCCAGCAGCACCGTGCAGGCGCCGCAGACACCGTGTTCGCAGCCCACGTGGGTGCCGGTGAGTCCGAGGTCGTGGCGCAGGCAGTCGGACAGCAGCCGCCGCCCGGGCACCGTCGCCTCCCGCACGACCCCGTTGACCGTCAGCGTCACCCGGTGGCGCGTCTCCGGCTCGGTCACGGCTCCTCCCCCCGGGCCGCGCGAGCGGCCTCCTGTAGCGCCCGTACGGCGAGCACCCCGGTGAGGTGCCGCCGGTAGTCCGCCGTCGCGTGGATGTCGCCCTCCGGCTCGATCCGGTCCCGTACGGCTTCCGCCACGGCCTCCCAGTCGACGGAGGCGGCCGGGCGCGGGCCGCACGCCGCGGTCACGTCCACGACCACCGGGACCGGTCCCACGCTCACGCAGGCGAGGCGGGCGGCGGCGATCCGGAAGTCCTCGTCCAGCGTGACGGCGGCGGCCACCCCGGCCACCGCGTAGTCGCCGTGCCGCCGCGCCACCTCGTGGAAGGCCGTGCCCGACCGCCGGGGCAGCGCAGGGAAGAACGCCGACACGGCCAGTTCGCCGGGCCGCAACGCCGACTCCATCGGACCGGTGAAGAACTCCGCGGCCGGCACCTCCCGCTCCCCGCCCCGGCTCGCCAGCCGTACGGACCCGCCGAGCAGGGCGAGCACGGCGGGCATCTCGGCGGCGGGGTCGGCGTGCACGAGGCTGCCCACCACCGTGCCACGGTTGCGGATCACGGGATGGGCGACCAGCCGCAGCGCCTGCCGCAGCAGCGGCTGCGCGGCGGCGGCCTCCGGCGAGCGCTCCACGGCGGCGTGGCGGGCCAGGGCCCCGACGCGTACGCCCGACGGCCCGGCCTCGATCCCGCCCAGGCCGGGCACGCGGTTCACGTCGACGATGTGGGCGGGCGCGGCCAGCCGCATGTTGAGCAGCGGGATCAGGCTCTGGCCGCCCGCCAGCACCTTCCCGTCGGGCCCGGCCTCGGCGAGGACGTCGAGCGCCTCGCCGAGGGTGGCCGGGCCGTGGTAGCCGAACGGGGGCGGCTTCACCGCGTACGCATCCGCGGCGCGGGCCGTTCAGACGGCCGTGTCGCGTTCGAGCCCGATCTCCCCACCCGTGACCTCCTTCGCTGGTCTGCCCGCGATGGCGCGGAGCAGGTGATAGCCGGCGAGCACCACGATCGTGCCGAGCGCGATCCCGGCGAGCGAGAAGTCGCCGGTGATCTGGTGGGTGACCGGCCCGATCGCGAGGATGATCCCCGCGCCGATCGGCACCATGTTGACCGGGTCGGCGAAGTCCACCCGGTTCTCCACCCAGATCTTCGCGCCGAGCAACCCGATCATGCCGTACAGGATGACCGTGACGCCGCCGAGCACGCCGCCGGGCGTGGCGGCGACCAGCGCGCCGAACTTGGGGCACAGGCCGAACAGGATCGCGATGACCGCGGCGATGTAGTAGGCGGCCGTCGAGTAGACGCGCGTGGCGGCCATGACGCCGATGTTCTCGGCGTACGTCGTGGTGGGCGAGCCGCCGACGGCGGTCGCGACCGCGGTGCCGACGCCGTCGGCGATGATCGCCTTGCCCATCTGGGGATCGACGTCGGCGCCGGTCATCTGGCCCACGGCCTTGACGTGGCCGACGTTCTCCGCGATCAGGGCGATCACGGCGGGCAGCACGACTAGCACGGCCGACGCCTGGAACGACGGCGCGTGGAAGTGCGGCAGCCCGATCCAGTCGGCGTCGGCGACGGCCTGGAAGCTCACCCGGGGATGCGTGTCGATCTTCCCGGTGCCGGCGTTGTAAGCGGTGATGTTCCCGAGGACCTTGTCCGCGAGCCAGGACACCACGAACCCGAAGACCAGCCCGAGCAGCACGCCGATCCGGCCGAGGAAGCCGCGGAACAGCACGATGAACACGAACGTCGCGGTCATCGTGATCAGCGCGATCCACGGGTCCTGCGGCCAGTAGACGTCGGCCACGACGTACGCCAGGCCGAAGCCGATCAGCATGACCACCGCGCCGGTCACGACCGGCGGGAAGACGCGGTGGATGATCTGCACGCCGAGCACGTGGATCGCCACGCCGCACAGGGCGAGCACCAGGCCGGCGACGAGGATCGCGCCGGTCACGACCTGGTCGGCCGCCGGGGTGTCGCCGCCGAACGCCGCCCGCACCGCCACCACGCCGCCGACGAACGACGCCGACGTGCCCAGGTAGCTGGGGATCCGCCCCTGGGTGAAGAGCAGGAACAGGATCGTCGCGACGCCCGACATCATCACGGCCGTGTTCGGGTCCAGTCCCATGACGAGGGGGAACACGAAGGTCGCGCCGAACATGGCGATCACGTGCTGGGCGCCGATGCCGACCATGCGCGGCCAGCTCAGCCTCTCGTCGGGTTTGACGACCTCCCCGGGGGCCAGCCCTCGCCCGTCGCCGTGCATCGTCCATCTGAAAGCCATATGCGCCCCTCTTGGTACTGGGCCGTGGGCCGGTCGGCCACCCCGCAGGCGTCCCTCCGCGGCGCTTCTAGACCGTTTGGGGCACTTTAGGACTGGCGTGCGCGACAGACATGGGCATGATCTGCCAAAGCGGCGAGCTCCGGGGCGTCATACCACGCGGATCGTGTACCCCTCGCCGGTGACGACCTGGCCCGCCCGGATTTTGCATGCCTTGCGCAGCTCCACGCGTCCGTCGACGCGCACCCCGCCCTCCGCGACGAGGTGCTTGGCCGCGCCGCCGCTGTCGGTGATCTGGCAGAACTTGAGGAGATCGCAGAGCGGGATGTAGTCGCCGTCCAGCTCGAAGGTGATCGCTGGGGCCTTCGCGTCGTTCACGCCGCCAGCTTAGGGAGTCAGGGAGTGTCCCGCAGATCTCGCCGTAGCGAGGATCGGCCAGGGGGTGCGTCGCAAGGCGGAGGAGCCCATAGCGGAGCTATGGGCGACGACGACAACGCGGCGAGGCGCCGCCTCGGGCGACCGCAGTAGGCGAAAGATCTAAGGGACACGACCTAGATGCCCCTCATGCGCAGCACGTGCAGGGCGAGGGTGAGATTGAGCCGCAGGTGCGCGTCCTCGGTGAAGTTGCCCAGCAGGCGCTCCAGCTTCCCGATGCGGTAGCGCAGGGTGTTGTAGTGGAAGTGCAGCCGGCGCGCGGTCTCGGCGACGTTGAGGTTGGTCTCCAGCAGCGCCTGCAGGGTGCGGCGCAGGTCGGCGTTCTCCGCGTCGTCGTCGCCCGCCAGCGGGCCCAGGGTCTCGCGGACGAAGGCGTGCAGCTCGTCGGTGTCGTTCACCAGTGACAGCAACCGGTAGACCCCCAGCTCGTCGAAGTGGGCGACCGCGCCCGCCCCGTGGAGCTGGCGGCCCACCCGGGCGGCCTTCAGCGCCTGGCCGTACGCGCCGGGCAGGGCGTCCACGCCGGAGGCGACCCGGCTGAGGCCGGTGGAGAACGTGCCGTCGGAGACGGCGGCGAGCGCGTCCCTGGCCACCTTGGCCGGGTCGGCCGCCGCCCCGACGATCGCCACGACCTCGTGGGAGAAGCCGGCGACCGCGCCGCGCGGGTCGTGCTTGCGCACCGACGCCTGCCACGCCGCCAGCATGCGGTCCTGGACCGGCCGTTCCTCGGCGTCCGGGTCGATCTCGGCGACCAGCACGCTCACCGGTCGCTCCAGGTCCCAGCCGAACGCCTGGGCGCGCTCGGCCACCCGCAGCCCGCCCCTGCCGGTGAGCACGTCGCGCAGGAAGTCGGCGCGGTACTTGCTCTCGACGGCGGTGACCGCCTCCTGCTTGGTGATCACCAGCGCGGCGACGGTCGCGGCGCGCTCCAGGATGCCGATGTCGCTGGAGGTCAGCGTGCCGTGGGCGCTGTAGGCCGCGATCCTCCCGTGGTGGTGCCCGCCCGCGACGATCGGCACCGCCGTGTAGTGCCCGTCCCCGCCCGCGGGCGTGGCCGCAGACGTCCGCGCGAGGGCCCCGTTGATCTCCCGCAACCGCGCCACCTGCGCGGACTCCCCGGCGGCCGCGAGGAGATGGCCGGTGGCGTCGGTCGCCCCCACGGCCACCTGCAGCAGCCCGGCCACCTCCGCCGTGACCTCCCGCATCCCGCCTCCGGCCAGCACGATCTGCACGAGCGCCCGGTGCGCCTCCTCCGTGCGGGCGAGGATCGCGGCCTGCCGGTTGAGGATGTCGGTGAGCACCTGGTTGAGGATGTCGTCGAAGCCCACGTCGTTGGGCAGCAGGATCAGCGGGAAGCCCAGCCGGTCGGCCTGCTCGACCATCTCCCCCGGGAGCTCGTCCAGGTAGCGGCCCAGCTTGATCGCCAAAGCGGCGAGGCCGCGCTCGTCCAGGTCGGCCACGAGCCGGTCGAGCGACTGCGGCGTGTTGCGCAGCGGGTAGCCCGTGGTGAGCAGCAGCTCGTGCGGCTTCACCCAGGCGAGGATGTCGGGCACCTCCATCACGTTGAGGCGCTGCACGATGCGGTCGAGGCCGCCCCGCCCGGCGATCAGGCGGGCGTCCGCCAGCGTCGAGACCCCGAGCACCTCGCCCACCGACACGCCGTGGAGGATCGTTCCAGTGCTCGCCAGGCGCATGGCGGGCGGGGCCGGGTCGTTCTGCAATGCCGTCTCCGAGAATGCCGTCACCGGGGGTCGCGACGCCCTCGGGTCATTGGTCGCTCACCCTCCTCGTTCGCTACGCGGGCCGCTCGTACCTCGCGGACCACTCCGCTCACTGCGTCGGGCTCGCTCCCGGTCATGGTCGCTCACCCTCCTCGTTCGCTACGCGGGCCGCTCGTACCTCGCGGACCACTCCGCTCACTGCGTCGGGCTCGCTCCGGGGACGTCTCAGGCCGATTGTGCCCGACACCGGTCCTGTCAGGAAGAGCCAAGCATTCGGCCGACTGTTGGCATCTTTCTCCGTACGGAGGGGGGAAACCGGGCCTTAGCGTCGGCAGCGACTGGCTTCGGGAGGTCCGGTGAGTGTTGGCACGCGCCCGAGAGGGCGGCGGGCGGCGACGCCCCCGTCCCGCCCCCCGGCGGCCCCCGCCTACGTGAGCGGCGCCGCGAGCGTGGCCCTACGGCCCGCGCTTGAGGCGCCCCGCCGCCCGGCCAGGGTGCTCGCGGCCTTTCCCCTCGCGCTCTACCTGGAGATCAGGAGCGAGACCGAGCCGCACGTCATCGCCGTGGTCACGGGCGAGGCCACCCGCCTGCCCAACGCCGTGGTGCTCCCGGAACGCCTCGACGGGGTGTCGGCGGGCGACGACGCCTGGGTCGGCGAGGGCTCCGTCGAGGTCGGCGGCGTGTCGATCTGCGTGCGCCGCTGGTGGGACCCCGCTCCCCCGCTCGGCCCCGCCGACGCCGCACGGCTCGCGCCCGCCCTCGGCCTGCTCGGCCGTGCCCGCGCGGCCTCGCCCCGGCGGCCGGGCCTGGACCCGGACGGCGCCCCTGCGCTGCTCGAGCGCGGCTGCCGGGCCGGTTCGCTGGTGGAGAGCATCACCGCGGCAGAGCGGCTGATCGGCCTCGGCCCGGGGCTGACGCCGAGCGGCGACGACATGCTCGCCGGCCTGCTGGTCGCGCTGCGGCACCTCGGCGCGGCGGCAGGGGTGCCGCGCGCCGTCTGGCTGGCCGACTGGCTCGCCGCGGCGGTCACCTACGACGCACGCACCCGGACCACGCCCATCTCGGCCACCCTGCTGCACTGCGCCGCGAGGGGCGAGGTGAGCCCGGAGGTCACCGGGGTGCTGCGCGGCGTGGCCGGGCACCAGCCGCTGGAGCCCGCCGTGCACCGCCTGCTCCGCCTCGGCCACACCTCGGGCGCCGATCTGGCGTGGGGCGTGCAGATCGGCCTGTCCGCCGTCCTCGCCCATCGGGAGGGCCAGTGACCGACCCTGTGAACGACCTGGTCGAGGTGCGCCCCGGGGTCTACCGCGACTCTGTGACCCTGATGCGGGTGAGCCGCGCGCTCACCGAAAGGCCCGGAGTGACCGTCGCCGTCGTCGCGATGGCCACCGAGCTCAACCTGGGCCTCGCCCGCGATCTCGGCTTCGCGGTGCCGCCCGCGACGCCGGGAGACCTGCTGGTGGCGGTCCGGGCCGCCTCGCCGGCGGAGCTGGAGGACGCCGCCGCCGAACTGGAGCGACAGCTCGCCGCACGGGCGCCGGCGAGCGGGACGCGGGGCGAGGCGCCGCCGCGCACCACCCGGTCGGCGGCGCGGGCCTTCGAGGCGAGCCTGGCGCTGGTGAGCGTGCCGGGCGAGCACGCCTTCGCCGAGGCGCTCGACGCCGTGGAGGCCGGGCTCTCCGTGATGATCTTCAGCGACAACATGACGGTGGAGCAGGAGATCCTGCTCAAGGACCGGGCACGGGCCGAGGGCGTGCTCGTGATGGGGCCCGACTGCGGCACAGCGGTCGTGGGCGGGGCCGGCCTGGGCTTCGCCAACGTCCTGCGCCCCGGGCCCGTCGGCGTCGTGGCCGCCTCGGGGACCGGCGCCCAGCAGGTGACCAGCCTGCTCGACCTCGCCGGCGTCGGCGTGTCCCACGTGCTCGGCGTGGGCGGCAGGGACCTGTCCGCCGAGGTGGGCGGGCGCTCGGCCGTGCAGGCGCTGCGCGCGCTCGACGAGGACCCCGCGACCGAGCTGATCGTGCTGGTCTCCAAGCCCCCCGCGCCCGAGGTGGCCCGTGCCGTGCGGGACCTCGACCTGGCGACGCCGGTCGTCGCCGCGCTGCTCGGGCCGGGGCAGGACGACCTGACCACCGCCGCGGAGAAGGTGCTGCGCGCCCTCGGCCGCGACGTGCCCGAGTGGCCCTCCTGGCCCGCCCCCGCGAACCGGCCGGAAGCGGCGGCCCTGCGGGGGCTCTACGCCGGCGGCACACTGTGCGCGGAGGCGGCCCTCGTCGCAGGCGCCGGCGAGTTCACCGACTTCGGCGACGACTCCTACACCCGGGGCCGGGCCCATCCCATGATCGACCCGGCGCTGCGCCTGGAGGCGCTGCGCGGCGTCGCCTCCGGCGTCGTGCTGATGGACGTCGTGCTCGGGCACGGCGCCGACCCCGACCCGTCCTCCTGGCTCGCGCCCGCGATCCGCGACGCGGTGGCCAGGGGCGTGGACGTGGTCGTGGCCGTCGTCGGCACCGACGGCGACCCGCAGGGACTGCGCGCCCAGGCCGCCCGGCTGAACGAGGCCGGGGCGGCGGTCTTCACCTCCAACGCCGCGGCCGCCCGGCACGCCCGCCTCCTGGTGGGCGGGTGACGGGCGTGACCGCGCCGACCCGGATCGGAGCCCGATGACCCTCTCCATGCTGTACGGCGAGCCGCGCGTCATCACCGTGGGCGCGCAGGTGCTGGGCGAGGCGCTGGACCGGCAGGCCGTGCCGCGGCGGGAGGTCGACTGGCGGCCGCCGCTGCCGGGCACCTCCACGGCCCTCGCGCGGGTGCTCGCCGACCCCCGGCGCGAGAGCGCCAACGCCACCGCCGTCGGGAGGATGCTGTCGGCCCGGCCCATGCTGACCGGCGTACGTCCGGCGCGTGCGGTCCTCGGCCTGGAGGCCGGGGAGTTCTTCCACGCCGGTCCGCCGATCACCTGGGAGCGCGCCTCCGGCCCCATGCGGGGGGCGCTCGTCGGGGCGATGCTGTTCGAGGGCCTGGCGGCCACCCCCGAGGAGGCGGAGGACCGCCTGGCCTCCGGTGCGGGGATCACCCTCGACTCCTGCCACCACCACCGCACGGTCGGCCCCATGGCGGGGGTGGTCAGCCCGTCCATGTGGATGCTGGAGGTCGCCGACGCCGAACACGGCGGCACGGCCTACTGCTCGCTGAACGAGGGGCTGGGCAAGGTCCTGCGCTACGGCGCTTACGGGCCCGAGGTGATCGAGCGGCTGCGCTGGATGGGCGAGGTGCTCGGGCCTGCGCTGGCGGCGGCGTTGGAGCGGTGCGGCCCCCTCGACCTGCGCACCCTCATCGCCCAGGCGCTGCAGATGGGCGACGAACTGCACAACCGCAACCGCGCCGCGACGTCCCTGCTGGTGCGCGAGATCGCGCCGGCGGTCGTGGAGGCGGCCCCGGACCGCGCTGCCGAGGTGCTGCGATTCATCAATGGAAATGATCATTTCTTCCTGAACGCGGGAATGGCGGCGGCGAAAGTCAGCGCCGACGCGGCGCGCGGCGTGCCTGGATCCAGCCTGGTCGTGGCGATGGCGCGCAATGGAACCGATTTCGGAATACAGGTGTCGGGCCTCGGCGACCGGTGGTTCACCGGCCCCGCGGGGGTGCCCGACGGCCTGTACCTCGGCGGGTACGGCCCGGACGACGCCAACCCCGACATCGGCGACTCCACCATCACCGAGACGGCGGGACTGGGCGGCTTCGCCATGGCGGCGGCCCCCGCGATCGTCCGGTTCGTCGGCGGCGAGGTGTCCGACGCCGTGGCGGCCACGACCTCGATGTACGAGATCACGATGGCCGAGCACCCGGTGTACCAGATCCCGGGGCTGGGCTTCCGCGGCACGCCGGCCGGCATCGACGTCGCCCTCGTGGCCAGGACCGGTCTGCTGCCCGTCGTGAACACCGGAATCGCGGGGAGGATCGCCGGAACCGGGCAGGTGGGAGCGGGTCTGGTCAGCCCTCCGGCCGGGGCCTTCACGGCCGCCCTCGACGCCCTGGGCGACGCGTGAATTCCCTTTGACCGTCATCAGACCGTAATATCGTCGTCAACCTCAGATATCCGATGCAATTCGCACGGTCCGTTCGGGGGATCTTGCGGAGCGAGCGTGAATTGGGGACCTTATCTATGACGACCGATCGCCTGCTCGGTATGGTCCCCCCTATGCCAGAGGGCCAGGGACCTGTGGGCCGCGTCTCCGCGGGGGGCGCCCCCGAAGGGCAGGGACGTCTCGTCGGCCGGCGCTACCGGCTGCTGTCCCCGGTGGGCCGCGGCGGCATGGGGATGGTGTGGCACGCCCACGACGTGCTGCTGGACCGGGACGTCGCGGTCAAGGAACTGCTCCTGCCGTTCGGGCTCGACAACGCCGGCGCGCAGACCGCCCACCGGCGCATGCTGCGTGAGGCGCGCTCGGCCGCCCGGCTCAGCCACCCCGGCATCGTCACCGTCCACGACGTCGTCGAGGAGGACGGGCGGCCGTGGATCGTCATGGAGCTCGTCCGCGCCTGGTCCCTTGAACAGGCCGTACGGCAGAGCGGGCCGCTGCCGGTCGTGCAGGCCGCCGAGATCGGCATCCGGGTGCTCGACGCGCTGCGTCACGCCCACGCCGCGGGCATCCTTCACCGGGACGTGAAGCCCGGCAACGTGCTGCTCACCGCCGACCGCGTGGTGCTCACCGACTTCGGCATCGCCGCCATCGAGGGCGACGTCACGATCACCCAGACCGGGCTGCTCATGGGCTCGCCCGCCTACATCCCGCCGGAGCGCCTGCAGGGCCGCCCGATCACCCACGCCGCCGACCTGTGGTCCTTCGGCGCGACGCTGTACGCCGCCGTGGAGGGCCGCCCGCCGTACGAGGGGCCGGACGCGGTCGCCGTGCTCGGCGCGGTGCTGACGCAGGAGCCCAGCCGGCCGCGCCGGGCGGGCGCGCTGCTGCCGGTCATCGAGGGCCTGCTCCGCAAGAACCCGGCCGACCGTCTTCCGGCCGCGCAGGTCGCGGAGATGCTGGAGCGGGTGCTGCACAGCCACGGCGCCGGGCTGCCCGGCCGCGCGGGCACGCCGACGTTGGTGCCGACCCCGCAGGACTCCACGCCCGCGGGGTTGCTGCCGCCGCTCGACATCCCCTCGGGGCCGCTGCCCTCGCGCATCATCGAGACGCCCTCGGGGCCGGTCCGCGTGCCGCTCACGGCCGAGAACCTGCCCGCGGGCGGGGCGACCCCGTCCGGCGTCGCCGCGCCCCGTCCCGGAGAGCACGGTCCCGTGGAGCCCCGTGCCGGGGAGCCGCGGCCCGCCGACCTCGCGTACGAGCCTCCGGGCGCGTTCGGGCCCGTGACCGCCTTCGGGCAGACTCCTTCCTTCGACACGGGCTTCGACCCGCTGTCGTCCCCCTCGGGGTCGACGCACGCGCCGGAGCGGCCGAAGGAGGCCATGTGGCCGACGCCCACGCCCGGCGACATGCCCGGGGACCTGGGCGGGACGCCGCAGCCGCCGCACCGGCCCGGGCAGCACGCGGCGCCCCAGCAGCAGCCGGCCGCCGTTTCACCGCAAGCCGTCTCGCCGCAGCCCGGCGACTCCGGGCCGGGCGCGGACGCCACGGGCCCGCACCGGCCCGGGGTGGGGCGCAGGCGCAAGGAGCGGGCCGACGCGGTCCCCGACGGCGAGGGCCGGTCGAAGCTCCTGCTCGCCGTCGCCGCCGCGGCCGTGGTCGCGGTGATCGTCGCGATCGTGTTCGTGCTGCTGCCGAGCGGCCCTGACGACGAGGCCGTGGTCTCCCAGCAGGACGGCAGGTCGGCCGCCTCCGCGGCGCCCACCGGCACCGCCAGGCCGACCGCTCGCCCGCTGTCGGCCGTACGCGTGCCCGAGGGCTACCGCATGGCGACGCAGGGCGGGGTGTCGGTGGCGGTGCCGAAGGACTGGACCGCCGCGACCGACGACGGGGCCGTCAGGCTCACGGGCCCGAAGGACAGCGGGCAGAGCATCACGATCAAGAGGATCCCGGACGGCAGCCTGGCGGCGCTGCGGTCCGCCGAGCAGAACCTGGACATCAAGGACTTCACCGACTACACCCAGGTCCAGCTGCGTCAGGTGAACTACCGCTACCCCGCGGCCGACTGGGAGTACACCTACACCAACACCAGCGAGGTCACCGTCCACGCGGTCATCCGCTACCTGGAGACGGGCGGACGCGCCTACGCGATCATGTTCGCCTCGCCCGACTTCGACTGGAACGAGTCCGCCGCACCGGTGCGGCAGGCCCTCTGGAACACCTTCCGCCCCGCCTGACGCCCGGACCTCGCCGGGGATCCGGGTGCGGGCCGGAGGCGCGGATCCGCGCCGAGGTGACCGGGACGCCGGCCTCGCGGGCGTGCCGGTCGCGCGGCAGCGCGTGCCTCACCCCGGCACCGGCACCGGCACCGGCGCCTGGCGACCTGTTCGCCGCACCTTTGGAGAGAATGTCCTGATCGACCACGCGTGAATCCCGGGTTCCAAGGAGTGCCGGTGCGGACCTTCGAGTCGCTGCGGGAGGGCGATCCGCGGCAGGTGGGCCCCTTCCGGATCGAGGCACGCCTGGGCGAGGGCGGGATGGGCTGCGTGTATCTCGGGCGTTCGCGGAGCGGACGGGCCGTCGCGGTGAAGGTGGTGCGGCCCGAGTTGGCCGGCGACCCCGACTTCCGCCGCAGGTTCGACCGCGAGGTCGCCACGGCCCGCAAGGTCAACGGCTTCTTCACGGCCGGAGTGGTCGACGCCGACCCACACGGGTCACCACCGTGGCTCGCGACGGCGTACGTGCCGGGCATGTCGTTGGAAGACGCCGTGGACGAGCACGGGCCGTGGCCGGAGGAGTCCGTCCTGGCCCTGGCCGCGGGGCTGGCCGAGGCGCTGGAGTCGATCCACGCGGCCGGGGTCGTCCACCGGGACCTCAAGCCGTCGAACGTGCTGCTGGCCGGGGACGGCCCCCGCGTCATCGACTTCGGCATCTCCCTGGCCACCGATGGCGGCTCGCTGACGAAGACCGGCATCACCATGGGAAGCCCCGGGTTCATGTCCCCGGAGCAGCTCAAGGGCACCCGGGTCGGACCGGCGAGCGACGTGTTCTGCCTGGGGCTGGTGCTGGCGTTCGCCGCGACGGGCACCGGGCCGTTCGGACAGGGGTCCTGGCAGGGGCTCTGGTATCGCATCGTGCACGAGGAGCCCGCCCTTGACGCGCTGCCGCCCACGGTGCGCACGCTGGTCGCGCGGTGCCTGGCCAAGGAACCCGAGGGGCGGCCGACCGTGTCGGCCGTGCTGAACGAGCTGGCCGGCGACGGCCATGACTTCGCCTCGCCCGTCCAGCAGAGCAGGTGGCTTCCCCCGACCGTGGCGCAGGCGGTGCGTACGCGCGTCGCTCCGACACGCGCCTTCACCGCGTCACCGGAGCCGCCGCGCTCGCTGCTGTTCGACGGGCCCGGCCCTGGGGTGTCCGGCCCGCCGGGCCCACGGATGCCGGGAGCGCCGGGGGCGCCGCATCCGTACATGGCCGGCGCGCCCGGGGGTCCCCTGGCGGGCGGAGGACCGGGCCCTCAGGTGGTCACGCCCGGACCCCGGCCGGCCTTTCCCGCGCCGAACCCCCCGTACTTCCACCCCGCTCCCCACCCGGCGGGGCCCGCGCGCCGCCCGGCGAGGCCGTACGGGCCGCCGGCGCGTCCCGCACCCGGGCCAAAGCCCAGGCGGTACCCCGCCTGGCTGCGGCGGACCACGCGCGCCTGGGCGGTCCTCTGCGGGCTCCTCATGGCCGTCGCCGCCGTGTGCGAGGTCGGCATGGGCATCTCCGCCACGCCGAGACGGATTTCCGGCGACGGTTCTCCGCTGACCGTCGCGCTGAATCCCGCGCTGAAGCCGGCGATCTACATCTCCGACGCGTCACCCGATCCGCGCTGCGAGGTCGAGAACGGCCGTGGGCGGAACGCCAGGCTCGCCCGGCCGGCGACGAGCTACCGGCCGTTCGCCACGGGCGCCGTGAAGTGGCGACTGCTCTACGAGATCCGCGCGCCGAAGACGGACACCTACAAGGTGACGTGCTCCGGCGACGACACCGTGTTCGGTGTCGGAGCGGCGCCCTCGGCCAACCTCCGGAACGGCACCGTCGCCGCCGTGGCACTCCTGGTGTTCCTCGCCGTCTTCGGAGCGCCGGCCCTGCTGGTGGCCGCTTTCATCACCCGGAAATGACGTCCGGCTCCCTGAGCCGTAAGCGTGCCCTCGGTCACTTGGCGTCGGCGTAGCAGGTGACGGCCACCGCCTCCATCGGGAAGCGGACCGCGGTGTCGCCGAACAGCAGCCGGGTCGCCTCGTCCGCCGCGTGGCCCACGGCCTCGCGGACCTCGCCCGCCAGGTCGAGCGGGCAGTGCACCATCACCTCGTCGTGCTGGAAGAACACCAGCCGCGCCGGGTCCGGCAGGATCCCGCGCAGCACCGCGAGGAGCGTCAGCGCCCACTCGGCCGCCGTGGCCTGCACGACGAAGTTGCGGGTGAACCTTCCCCGGTCCCTGGCGGCTCGGGCGCCCTCCGGACCGGCCACCAGGCGCCGCCACCGCTCCGACGGGGGCGGGCAGGTGCGGCCCAGCCACGAGCGGACCAGCCGCCCCTCCTCCCCCGCACGGGCCGCGTCCTCCACGAACGCGTACGCCTTGGGGAACCGCTGCCGCATGACGGCCAGCAGCTTGGAGGCGTCGCCGCTGGTCCCGCCGTACATCGCGGACAGCATGGCGATCTTGGCCGACTCGCGCACCCCGCCGAACGCCTGGGCCAGCGCGGCGTACAGGTCGATCTCCCCGGCCGCCCGCGCGAGCCCCCGGTCGCCGGACAGCGCGGCCAGCACCCGGGGTTCGAGCTGCGCGGCGTCGGCGGCCACGAGCGTCCAGCCGTCGTCGGCCACCACGACCCTGCGCATCACCTTGGGGATCTGCAGCGCGCCGCCGCCACTGGTGGCCCACCGGCCGCTCACCACCCCGCCCACGACGTACTCGGGCCGGAAGCGGTCGCCGCTGACCCACTGATCGGCCCAGATCCAGCCGTGGGAGCTGTACAGACGGGCCAGTTCCTTGTACGCCAGCAGCGGCGCGACGGCCGGGTGATCGACCGTCTTCAGCACGCGGGAGCGGGTGGACGGGATCTCGATCCCCGCGGTCTTGAACGCCCGGACGATCTGCTGCGGGGAGTCGGGGTTGATGAGGTGGCCGATGGCGGCCGACACCTCGTCGGCCAGTGCCTGCAGCTTCGCGGGCCGCATGCCGTGGGCGGGGCGGGGCCCGAGCAGATCGGTCAGCAGTTCGTCGTGGACGTTCTCGCGCCAGGGCATGCCGTCGTGGCCCATCTCCGCGGCGATCAGCGCACCGGCCGCCTCGGCGGCGACGAGCAGGCGGAACCGCCCGGGATCGGGCGTACGCGCGACGCGGCGGCGCTGGTCCTCGAACACCTCGGCGACCATGTCGGCCTCGGGCACGCCATGCCTGGGCGGCGCCGGGTCGAACAGGCTCGCCTGCGTGCCGCCCGCCAGATGCGCCTCAGACGCGTCGTGGGGGTCGTCGGGCACCGGGAGGCCGTGCAGGCGCGCGTAGGCCGCCTGGACCTGTCTGGGCTCCCCGTAGCGCCCGTCGGCCGCCAGCAGCAGGTTCTCGGTCAGCGCGACGTCGTGGCAGCGCGACAGCCGTACGCCGGCGGACAGGAGCGCCGGGTAGACGCGGCGCGCGTCCGCCCACACCCAGCGGGGCCGCTCGGCGGCCTCCAGCGAGCGCACGGCCGCCGCGAGATCGGAGACCCGGCTCGCCGGTCCGTCGAGGGGCTTCAGGATGCCGCCCCCCTCGGCGTCGGCCGCCACCACAACGTGCACCCCACCAGCGTGCCAGACGCCACCGACAGTTCCCCCGCCGGACCGCCGGGGCGCCGGGGTCAAAGCGGGATCTCGACCTCGTCCTCCAGCGGGGGCTCCTCCTCCTGGGGCAGGCAGCCCGTGGCGGCGAAGCAGCGCACCCGGAGCGTGTCCCCGGTGACCGACAGGTGGAGGAAGCTCTTGAAGAAGGGCGGGGTGTCCCAGTCGGACAGTTCGGAGATGTACCGGTGGAAGACCCGCCCCACGGGCAGGCGGAACGGCATCGGCCAGCCGCCGAGCAGCCGGGCCGCCCACTTCACCCTTGCGCCGATCGGCGCCCCGGGCGTGGGCCGGGGCGGGGTGTTGCCGATCCGCCGCGACATCAGGGCCAGCCCCTCCTCCGGGGTGATGTAGAGCCCGCGCAGCCGCAGCCTCCTGCTGTAGAGCAGGCTGTAGAAGGACAGCGAGTCGCCGCGCAGCGGATAGCACTTGAAGTCGTCCTCGTGGACGCCACCGGCGTCCACCCGGGGAATCGTGTGCGTGGCGTGCATGAACGCCCCGCCGCCCCCGGACACGACGTACTGGATGAGCCGTCCCTCCGCCCGGACCGGGTAGCGCTGGTAGTTGTGCACGTCGCCGCCGATGGCCGCGACGTAGTTGTGCGCCGGGTCGCGGACCACGTCGTCCACGGTGCCGCCGCCCTCGATCTCGCACGGGTGGTAGGCGTTGTTGACGTAGATCGGCTTGCCGGTGATCAGGATCTTGGGCCGGGGGTCCGCGGAGACCCGGCGCAGCCACTCGCCCTGCTCGCGGTCGAGCGTGCCCTTGATCCCGGTGTCGATGCCGACGAGCAGGAGGCGGCCGGCGTCGATCACCCAGTAGGGCCCCGGCAGCGCCGGGCCCGGGTTGGGACGCATCTTCCTGGCCTCGGCGAGGGCGTCGTCGTCGATCGTCTCGGGCTTCTTCCACAGCAGCCCGCGCAGCCCGTCCGGCGACAGCCGGAACCCTCTCCGTTCGGCCGAAAGGGGGTGCGCGTCGCAGAACACCCGCATGAAGCCGCCGAGCCCGTCGTACCAGTCGTGGTTGCCGGGCACGGCGAAGATCGGGGCCGGGTAGTCCTTGTACGGCCGGAAGAACTTGTCGCCGTACTCGTTGCCCGACCCGGTCGGGTAGATCACGTCGCTCGCGATGACGGCGAACGAGGTGTCCGCGCCGAGCTTGAGCAGCCCCGGCACCACCGCGTACTGCGAGGCGTCGCCCTCGCCGGTGTCGCCGAGCACCAGGAACGAGAACTCCTCCCCCAGGTCGAGCCTGATGCGGAAGTCTGGGTCGGCGCCGCGGTCGCGCTGGGCCGCCACCCAGCGGCTGCGCACCTGTGGCGAGGGGTCGCCGAACAGCTGGGCGAGGACCTCGTTGCGGGACCGCCACAGCGTCGCGGGGTTCAGCCAGGTGAAGGAGTTCCGGTTGGGCCGCAGCGCGTCGAACGTGCCGATCTGCGTGCAGTCCCAGCCCGCTCCGGCCTGCGAGACCCGTGACGAGACCTGCTTCCCCCGCGCGGCGGCCGCGCCCACATCGACCATGGGAACAATCTTGGCGTTTCTACGGGATCAGCACACCCGGGTTGAGGATCCCGGCGGGATCGAGCCGTTCCTTGATCCCGCGCAGGATCTCGCCGCCCAGGTCGCCGATCTCCGCGGCGTACGCCTCGCGGTGGTCGCGGCCGACGCCGTGGTGGTGCGAGATCGTGCCGCCCGCCTGCACGATCGCCTCGTTCGCCGCGCGCTTGGCCGTCGCCCACTGCCCGAGCGGATCGCCGGTCTGCGCGGTCACCACGGTGAAGTACAGCGAGGCGCCCGTGGCGTACACGTGGGAGACGTGGCACATGACCAGCGGCGAACCGAGCGCGCCGAGCAGGGCCAGCCGCACGGCGTCGTACAGGCGCGGCAGGTTCGACCAGAAGCAGGCGGTCTCCAGCGTCTCCACCGTCGCCCCGGCCGCCAGCAGGGAGTCGCGCAGGTAGGGGGCCGAGAACCGGCCCTGCGCCCACTTCTCCCCCGGCTCCGGCCCGAGGTGCACGCCGCCCGCCTCGACCAGCACGGCGGCGGCCCGGTCCCGCCGGTAAGCCACGTCGCCCGGAGAACCCTCGAAGCCCGCCACCAGCAGGCAGCCGGAGTCGCGCCCCGCCTCGCCGAGGTCGGTGGGCTTCGCCAGCCCGACCATGGTCTCGGTCTCGTCCGACAGCCTCAGCACCGTGGGCGGCGGGCCCTCCTGCTGCGCGAGCCGCCGCAGTGCGGCCGTGCCCTCGGCGAAGGTGGCGAACCGCCAGCCCTCGTACGCCGTGACGTCCGGGGCCCTGCGGACGCGCAGCCGCAGCGAGGTGATCACTCCGAAGGCGCCTTCCGAGCCCAGGAACACCTGACGCAGGTCGGGCCCGGCGGCCGACCTGGGCGCGCGGCCGATCTCCAGCGTGCCCCGGGGCGTCGCCACGGTCATGCCGACGACCATGTCGTCGAACCTGCCGTACCCGGCCGAGGCCTGCCCGCTCGACCGGGCCGCCGCGAACCCGCCCAGCGTCGCGTACTCGTACGACTGGGGGAAGTGCCCGAGCGTCAGCCCGTGCGCGGTGAGGAGCTGCTCGGCCTGCGGCGCGCGCAGGCCCGGCTCCAGCTCGGCGACCATGGAGACGGGGTCCACCGAGACGAGCCGGTTGAGCCGGGCCAGGTCGAGCGCGACCACGCCCGCGAAGCCTCGCCGGGCCGCCGCGAGCCCGCCGACCACCGAGGTGCCCCCGCCGAACGGCACCACGGCCACCCGCTGCTCCGCGCACAGGCGCAGCACGGCGGCCACCTCGTCGTGCGAGCCGGGGAGCACGACGGCGTCGGGCGCGTCCGAGCCGTCCCCCGCGCGCATGAGCAGCAGGTCGGGGGTGGACTTGCCCCGGGTGTGGCGGATGCGGGCGTCGTCGTCGGCCCGCACGTGCTCGTCCCCCACGATCTCGGCCAGCGCGGCCAGGACGGGCGCCGGCAGCGCCACCTGCGGCAGCCTCACCTCGCCGAACGTCGCCCCCGGTGTGGCGGGCGCCCGGACGCCGAGGAGTCCCGCCAGCAGATCGCGCACCGGCGCGGGCAGCTCGGCGGCCTTGGCGGGATCGCCCCAGCCCGACCAGAGCATGGGTTCCGCCGGAGTGAGAGGGGTTTCCATAGCCGTCGCGCCTCCAGGTAGGTTACTCAAGGGTAATGCGGAAGTAGTGGAGGGGACATGAACTCCTCACTGAATGCGGCCAGACGCCGCTGGGAGCTCGACGAGGCGCGTGCGGACGTCGTGGACGTCCTCGTGGTCGGTCTGGGGGCGACGGGGGCCGGAGCCGCGCTCGACGCCGCCTCACGCGGGCTGTCGGTGGCCGCCGTGGACGCCCACGACCTGGCGTTCGGCACCTCCCGGTGGAGCTCCAAGCTGATCCACGGCGGGCTGCGCTACCTCGCGAGCGGACAGGTCGGCGTGGCGTGGGAAAGCGCCGTGGAGCGCGACGCCCTGCTGCGCTTCACGGCGCCCCATCTGGTCGCCGCCCACCCGTACCTGCTGCCGCTGACGCGGGCCGTCCCCCGGGCTCAGGCCACGACCCTCATGGCCGGCTACCGCCTGGGCGACGCGCTGCGGGCCGCCGCGGGCACGCCACGGCGCCTGCTGCCCGGCCCCTCCCGGCTCGCGGCCGAGCGGGCGCTCGCGCTCGCTCCGTCGCTGCGCGCGGACGGCCTGCGCGGGGCGCTGCTGTCGTGGGACGGCCGGGTGGTGGACGACGCCCGCCTGGTCGTGGCGCTGGCGCGTACGGCCGCCGCCCACGGCGCGCGGATCCTCACCCGGTGCCGGGCGCTGGCGCTCGCCGGGGACGGGGCCCGGGTGCGCGACGAGCTGACCGGCGACGAGTTCGACATCCGGGCCCGTGCGGTGATCAACGCGACCGGCGTGTGGGCCGGAGAGCTGACGCCGTCCGTGGCGCTGCGTCCCTCCCGGGGCACGCACCTCGTCCTGCGCCCCGGAGCCCTCGGCGCGCTGCGCGCGGGGCTGCACGTGCCGATCCCCGGCGAGCGCGCCCGCTTCGCGCTGGTGCTCCCCCAGGCCGACGGGCGGGTCTACGCCGGGCTGACCGACGAGCCGCTCGACGGCCCGATTCCCGACGTCCCCGAGGCTCCCGAGAGCGACGTCGCGTTCCTGCTCGAGGTCATCGGGACGGCGCTGGACCGGCCGCTGTCCCGCGCGGACGTCGCCGGCGCCTTCGCCGGGCTGCGGCCCCTGGTCGACACGGCAGACACGGTCGACGCACCGGACTCCGCCGGCGGGCGGACGGCCGACCTGTCCCGCCGCCACGCCGTGCTGCGCTCGCCGGAGGGCGTCGTGACGGTCGTGGGCGGGAAGCTCACCACCTACCGGCGGATGGCCGAGGACGCGGTCGACGCCGCCTGCCCCCGCGCCTGCGGGAGCCGTACGGCGCGGCTGCCCCTCGTCGGGGCCGGGCCGGTGCGGCCGGGCACGCCCGGGCGGCTGGCCCGCAGGTACGGCTCGGAGGCCTGGGCGGTGCGCGAGCTGATGCGCGGGGACCCGGCCCTGGCCGAGCCGGTGGCGCTGGGGATCACCCGGGCCGAACTGGTGTGGGCCGTGCGCCACGAGGGCGCCCTGGACGCCGGCGACCTGCTGGACCGGCGGACGAGGATCGGCCTGGTGCCCGAGGACCGGGCGGCGGCCCTCGCCGCGGCCGAGGCCGCCCTGGCCTATCCCTGATCGGCGCCCACCCTCGTCGCGGCGGCCGATCCGTGCGGCAGTACATGCACCGACAGTATTCGGACATTAACGGATTTAACGTGGATTTAGGGCCCCACTCCCGCGACCTCTGACTCAATCCGATAAGGTTAGTCTTACCTAAGAAACGCGAGTGAAGGACGGGACCGGATGGCCAACGGGTGCGAGCACCCCGCCGCCTGCCACACGGGGGAGGCGCCGATCCTGGCGAGCGCGACCAAGAAGGGCCGGTTCTGGCTGCTCATCGAGCACGCGGGGCCCTGGGCCGCGGAGCTGGAGGAGTGCCGGCTGCCTGACGACGTCCACCGGCTGATTTCTCGCGCCAGGGCTCTTGACATCCGGCCGCAACTGATCCGCCGGCCCGGCCGCCGCGAGGCCCTCACGGGCCCCCTGCACGTCTACGTCGCCGCGTCCGCGGTTGACGATCCGTGGCTCGCCGAGGGCTTCGTGGAACGCCCCGACGATCTTGACCTGGGCGCTCTCGTGCACGGAGTGGTTCCGGAGTCCTGCATACTGGTGAGCGAGCCGATGTACCTGGTCTGCACGCACGGCAGGCACAACATGTGCTGTGCGCGTCTGGGACTCCCGCTGGCGCGGTTCCTCGACGAGAACCTGTCCGGCGAAGTGTGGGAAACCACACATGTCGGCGGCGATCGATACGCCGCCAACCTCGTATGCTTGCCACACGGGCTTTACTACGGCAGCATGTCTCAGGCTGCTGCGATCGCGGCGGCAAACGCGTACCGGCACGGCGAGGTCGTCCTCGACCGTTTCCGGGGACGCGCGGGTATCCCTGAGTCACTGCAGGCCGCCGAGCACTTCGTCCGGGCGCATACCGGCGAGCTCTCGGTCGGCGGGGTGGCCGTGGAATCCTCCCGGTCGGTGGACGACACCACGATCTGCTTCGTGCGGTGCACGACGGAGCGTGGGACGTCACGATTCCGGGTCGTGGTCGAACCCACGGTGTTCACGGCACCGTGCGGGATGACCTGCGCCGACGGAATCCCGACCTACAGGTTGGCCGAGCTGAGCGAGCTCACGCCGGTATTGACCTGAGGGCTCCGCCCCGGAGCCGGGAACACCACGGCCTATCCCGGCGTTGGCACAAGGGATGCCACAAGCGTCCAATGCGGCACAAACACTGAAATACCTCTCACCAAAGGTGGTTTCTCATGTCTCAGGTACGTCGGCAGCTCGCCCGCCCGCGCCCCAGCTGGGGTTGGCAGGATGATGCCGCGTGCCGGGGAGAGGACCTGGTGCTGTTCTTCGGTCCTGACGGCGAGCGTCAGCCCGAGCGCGACATCCGGGAGCGCAAGGCCAAGGCCATCTGCGCTCAGTGTCCTGTGCGAGCGGAGTGCCTCGACTACGCGCTCTCCCGTCCGGAGAAGTACGGCACGTGGGGCGGCCTCAACGAGGACGAGCGCGCGTCCGAGCGTCGCCGTCGTATGCGCCGCGCCGCCAGCGCCGGTATCAGCGCCGTCGCCTGAGCGTTTCCCCCTTCCCCGACACGCGTCACCGCTGGGCGCTTCGCGTCCCGTCCCCCGCTGTGGGCGACGGCGCACGCGAGGCGCCCTTCAGGTCTCATCCGTCCCTCCACACCCCGCCGCGGCCAGCAGTCCCAGCACGTCGTCATCGGTGAGCTGGTCGAACCGCCGGTACCACTGGCCCACCGCGCGGAAGTTCTGTGGCGTGGCCGGCACGACGACCTCGTCCGCCTCGCCCCGCATCGCCTCCACCGTCTCCGGAGCGGCGACCGGCACCGCCAGCGTCACCCGGCCCAGCCCCGCCTGAATCGTCCGCACGGCCCGCAGCGCCGCGCGCGCCGTGCCTCCGGTCGCCAGGCCGTCGTCCACCACGATCACGTCACGGCCGCGCAGTTCCGGCAGCGGCCGATCTCCCCGGTAGACCCGCACGCGCCTGGCCAGCTCACGCCGCTCCCGGCCGGTCACCTCCGCCACGTCCTCCGGCTCCAGGCCGAGCCGGTCGAGCATCTCGGTGTCGAACACGGGCCGCCCGCCCTCCGCGATCGCGCCGACCCCGAGCTCGGGCCGGGCCGGATGCCCGATCTTCCGGGTCACCAGCACGTCGAGCGGGGCGCACAGCCGCTCCGCGATCGGCGCGGCCACCGCCACGCCGCCGCGCGGCAGGGCGAGCACCACCGGATCCCGCGGGCTCATGTCCCACACGACCTCGGCGAGCAGCGCCCCCGCCTCGGCGCGGTCGGCGTACGGCAGCCGCACCCGCATCGTCTTCACGCCCCCGGTCATACCCATCGACCGGGCGGGAGGCACCCGAGCCTACGGGCGGCTCATGCCCCGCATCTGCTTGTGGATGGTCTTCCACTTGCGGGTCTCCTCGGCGCGCAGCCGGGCGTCGGTGCGGCGGGCCATCCAGGCGGCCTCGCGCTGGAGCCTGTTCCAGCTCTCCAGCCGCCGCTCGGGCAGCTCGCCCGACTCGACCGCCGCCAGCACCGCGCAGCCCGGCTCCTCCCGGTGCCGGCAGTCGGAGAACCGGCAGCCCTCGGCCAGCTCCTCGATGTCGGAGAAGACCAGGTCGACGCCCTCGCTCATCTCGTACAGCCCGACCCGGCGGATGCCGGGGGTGTCGATGACGAGCCCACCGCCGGGCAGCGGGATGAGCTGCCGGTGGACGGTGGTGTGCCTGCCCCGCCCGTCGGCGGCCCTGACCTGCTGGGTCTCCATGACTTCCCCGCCCGCGAGGGCGTTGACGAGCGTCGACTTGCCCGCGCCCGACGGTCCGAGCACCACCGCGGTCCCGGAGGGGCCGAGGTGGGCGCGCACCAGGTCCACGCCGTCGCCGGTGAGCGAGCAGACCGGGTGGACGTCGACGCCCGGCACCGCGGCCGCGACGTCGGCGAGGAGATCGCCGAGTCCCTGGTCGAAGAGATCGGCCTTGGTGACGAGCACGACCGGCCGGGCGCCGCTCTCCCAGGCGAGCGCCACGAGGCGCTCGATCCTGCCGAGATCAGCGAAGTCCGTGGCGTGCATGGACGGCTCGGCCACGAAGACCACGTCGACGTTGGCGGCCAGGACCTGGCCCTGGCCGTCGCCCGACAGCCCTCCGCGCGAGTCGCGGCTCACGCCGCCGCGGACGAAGGCCGTGCTGCGGGGCAGCACCTCGGCCAGCTCGTAGCGGCCCTCACTGAGCCGGGTGAGCGCGACCCAGTCGCCCACGCACGGAAGCGCGAGCGGGTCGGCCGCCGCGGCCCTGCGTACGCGGGCGCCGAACCGCGCCTGGTGGGTTCCGTCGGCGGCGATGACCTCTGCGGCGCCACGGTCGACCCGCGCCACACGCGCGGGAACGGCGCCGCCGGGCAGGTCGGGCAGCTGCTCCGCGAGCCCGTCGTGCCAGCCGAGAAGAGAAAGATCGTTGAACACTGCTGGTGGACACCCTTCGGAAACCGGGTGTCGCAGCGACAGATCAGGCGGACACCCGGGAGTTGACGGACGGCATGGTCGTCAGAAAGACCCGCATAGTCCTCACCTCCCTGGTCCTGGCCGCCCCGTGGCGGCGATGGGGGAACACTAGCAGCACTCCCGCGGCCCCGCGCAACCGAATAAATCCACCCTGATCCGCGCGACCGGCCGTACGGAATGCCTGCCCACGGGCGGCATGAAAACGGCTCCCCGCGACCTCGTGAGGTCGCGGGGAGCCGTCGCTCGTCGATCTACGGCGATCAGGACAGGCCGGGCGCGGGGAACCGGCTCGTCAGCTCGGTGACCTCGCCGTGCACCCGTGCGATCACGTCCTCCGCGTCGCCCTTGGCCACGGCGGTGACGACCTCGTCCATCCACGCGGCGATCTGCCGCATCTCGGCCTCGCCCATCCCCCGCGAGGTGACCGACGGCGTGCCGATGCGGATGCCCGACGGGTCGAACGGCTTGCGCGGGTCGAAGGGGACCGCGTTGTAGTTGGTCTCCAGGCCCGCGCGATCGAGGGCCTGCGCGGCCGGCTTGCCCCCGACGCCCTTGGACGTGAGGTCCATCAGGATCAGGTGGTTGTCGGTGCCGCCGGAGACCAGGTCGAACCCGTGGGCGAGCAGCTCGTCGGCGAGCGCCTGGGCGTTCTTCACGATCTGCGCGGCGTACGCCTTGAACTCCGGCTGGGCGGCCTCGTGCAGGGCGACGGCGATGGCGGCGGTGGTGTGGTTGTGCGGGCCGCCCTGCAGGCCGGGGAACACGGCCTTGTCGAGCGCCTTGGCGACCTCGTCGGAGTTCGCCATGAGCATCGCGCCGCGCGGGCCGCGCAGGGTCTTGTGCGTGGTCGTGGAGATCACGTCCGCGTGCCCGACCGGCGAGGGGTGGGCGCCGCCGGCGACGAGGCCCGCGATGTGGGCGATGTCGGCCGCCAGCACCGCGCCGACCTCCCTGGCGATCTCGGCGAAGGCCGGGAAGTCGATCGTGCGCGGGATAGCGGTGCCGCCGCAGAAGATCAGCTTGGGCCGGTGCTCGAGCGCCAGCGCGCGCACCTCGTCCATGTCGATGCGGCCGGTGTCGCGGCGCACGCCGTATCGGACCGAGTTGAACCACTTGCCGGTGGCGGACACCGACCAGCCGTGGGTGAGGTGCCCGCCGAACGGCAGGCCCATCCCGAGCACGGTGTCGCCCGGGTTCAGGAACGCCAGGTAGATCGCGAGGTTGGCGGGCGAGCCCGAGTAGGGCTGGACGTTGGCGTGGCTCACGCCGAAGACCGACCTGGCCCGCTCGATCGCCAGCGTCTCGATCTTGTCGATGACCTGCTGGCCCTCGTAGTAGCGCTTGCCCGGGTAACCCTCGGAGTACTTGTTGGTGAGGACGGTCCCGGTCGCCTCCAGGACGGCCCTGGACACGTAGTTCTCTGACGCGATCAGCTTGACGGTGTCGGCCTGCCGCCGCTCCTCCGCCCTGATCAGTTCGGCGATCTCGGGATCGACGACGTTCAACGAGTTCTCAGCCATGGCGCTTTCCTTCTCCACGTCGACGGCGGCGGCGACCCAGGCGCACGGCCTCCGCGAATTCGCTCCCCGGTGGTGCCCCACCTTGTGCCCCTCCCGCCAGTCCTCGCCGGGCGAAGCTTGGCGGGCGCGGCACTAGCGACGCGCCACAGGGGCACGTCAGCGCCAGTCACGACCTCCCCACTTTATCGGAGCGGGACGACCCCCTCACTCCGACGAGACGGGCAGGTCGGAGAAGAGCCCGAACCCCGGCGCGTCGAAGCCGATCTCCTCCAGGCCGTCCGGCACACCCGTGTACGTGGCGTAGAGAGGAAGCAGCCCTGCGCGTCGATCACCGACGACAGGTCGGGACCGTCGACGTACTCGGTGACGAGGTAGTGCCGGTGTGCCACCTGGCGGCCGGCCGGATCGCGGGCGAGATAGACGATGCCCATGCCCCCCTCCCCCAGGCGGCGTACGGGGACGTAGGGGCCGATCGTGCGCCGGTCGGCCGTGGTGGGGTCGCCGGCGGAAGGCTGTGCGTCGATCGACGCCATCCTTCCGCTGCTATAGGGATGGATCAGTCCTTATCGGACTTGCGGTGGTGGTGCTCGTGCCGGGTGGCGCCGCCGAGCGGCCACAGCCGGTCCACCTCCGCGTTCAGCGTCGCCCCGATGAGCACGGCCAGCGCGGTGATGTACAGCCACAGCAGCACGGCGATCGGCGCCGCGAGCGAGCCGTAGATCGACAGCGGGGTGAACCAGGCCGCCAGCACCTCGCGCAGGAACGCGGCGCACACGATCCAGATCACCAGCGCCAGCACGGCCCCCGGGGTCTCGCGCCACCAGCGCGTCCGGTGCGGCACGCTCATGTGGTAGAGCAGCGTGAGCATCAGCACCGAGCCGATCACGACCACGGGCCAGTAGAGGACGTTCACGAGCACGGCGTACCTGGGCAGGGCGTTGGACATCAGGGTGGGCCCGATGACCAGGATCGGCATGACGACCAGCCCGATCAGCAGCGCGGCGAGGTACAGGACGAACGACAGGACCCGGGTGCGGATGATCCCCCGGGTCTCCCCCAGGCCGTACGCGATGGATATCAGGTCCACGTAGACGAACAGGGCCCGCGAGCCCGACCACAGCGACAGCAGGAAGCCGACGGAGATCAGCGAGACCTGCCCGCCGGCCAGCACGTCGGCGAGCAGCGGCTTGACGACCCGCTGCACGGTGTTGTCGGTGAACAGCAGCTCGGACTGGTCCACGACCCAGCGCCTGATCTCGCCGATGGCGGCCGGGCCGAGCATCCCGCTCAGGTGACCCATGACGCCGAGCAGCCCGAGCACGAACGGCGGCAGCGACAGCAGCGCGAAGAACGCCGCCTCGCCCGCGAGGCCGGTCACCCGGTAGTTGACGCCCGCCATCGTGGTCGCCTTGACCAGGGCCCAGAGGTTCGTGTCGCGCAGCCAGGTGAGGCGCGCCCTGGCCAGCGCCATGCCCTTGCGCGTGTTGCGCCGCGGCCTGCGCGACGGCGCGTCCGTGGAGGTCATGGCACCCAACCGGTCATGAGAACTGGGCTCTACCCGCTGCCGCGGCGATTAGTGCGTGACCTGCGGGCGGATTGTCGCCGCCAAGAATAGGGGCCCCCGCCCCCTGCCCGCGAGGACCCCTCGCGAACCGATCGCGCGTACCCCTGTCATCCGCCCGTGACAGACGGTGAACAATGGAGACATGATCTGCCCAGCGTGCAGGGAGCACCGGCACGAGGAGTGCCGCGGCGGGTCCTGGTGCGACTGCCAGCACCAGGACCCGTCCGAGAGGGAGAACGAGGCCGAGCCCCCGGAGAACTGGATCCGCAAGGGCTGACGACCGTCCGTCATATTGCCGTGACGATCCCGCATCCTGGACATGAACTTGGACATCCAGGATCTCAGAGGTATCGTTTGGGACATGCCAGCGGACCCGTTGCTCGTCGTGCGACGCCACGTCGATCTCCTGCGTGTCCGTAGCGCGATCTGTATCGACGCCGGCTGACCGTCGCCCTCCGCTGATCCATCCGGGCGCTCGGCCAGGCGTCGTTTTCGTATGCCCTCACACTCGACGGCCGCACATTCCGTCGGCGAGGTGAGAGGCCGCCTGCGCCGGCGTCCGCCGAATCCCGATCTTAGACCGAGCCTCGGAGAAGGACGTGTGCCCATGAGCACCCCGGCCCGCCCGGCGAACCGCCACCACAAGCGCCCGCGCGGCGAAGGTCAGTGGGCTCTCGGTTACCGTGAGCCACTGAACAAGAACGAGGAGAACAAGAAGAACGACGACGGGCTCAACGTCCGTCAGCGCATCATCGACATCTACTCGAAGGCGGGCTTCGACTCGATCGACCCCGCCGACCTGCGCGGCCGGTTCCGCTGGTTCGGCCTGTACACGCAGCGCAAGCCCGGAATCGACGGCGGCAAGACCGCGATCCTGCCGGACGAGGAGCTGGACGACCGCTACTTCATGCTGCGCGTGCGCATCGACGGCGGGCAGCTCAGCCTGGAGCAGCTCCGGGTGATCGCCGGCATCTCCAACGAGTACGGCAGGGGCACCGCCGACGTCACCGACCGGCAGAACATCCAGCTCCACTGGATCGAGATCGAGTCGGTGCCGGACATCTGGCGGCGGCTCGAGGCGGTCGGCCTGTCCACCACGGAGGCGTGCGGCGACACCCCCCGCGTCATCCTCGGCTGCCCGCTGGCCGGGATCGACGCCGGCGAGGTGATCGACGGCACGCCGCAGATCCACGAGATCTACGACCGGTACGTCGGGGACAAGGCGTTCTCCAACCTGCCGCGCAAGTTCAAGACGGCGATCAGCGGGTGCACGGCCCACTGCACCGTCCACGAGATCAACGACGTCGCGTTCGTCGGCGTGGTGAACGAGCAGGGCGAGCGCGGCTTCGACGTCTGGGTGGGCGGCGGCCTGTCGACCAACCCGATGTTCGCCAAGCGGCTCGGCGCGTTCGTCCGGCCCGAGCAGGTCCACGAGGTATGGGCCGGGGTCATCGGCATCTTCCGCGACTACGGCTACCGCCGCCTGCGCCACCGGGCGCGGATCAAGTTCCTCGTCAACGACTGGGGCGCGGAGAAGTTCCGCCAGGTCCTGGAGACCGAGTACCTGAAGTACGCCCTGCCCGACGGCCCGGCTCCGGAGGCGCCGCAGAGCGGCCGGTGCGACCACGTCGGGGTCCACCCCCAGCGGGACGGCAACTTCTACGTCGGCTTCGCCCCGCGCGTGGGCCGGCTGGACGGCGACACGCTGCACCGCATCGCCGACATCGCCGAACGGCACGGGTCCACCCGGATCCGTACGACGGTCGAGCAGAAGATGGTCATCCTCGACGTCGCCCCCGACCAGGTGGAGTCGATCGTCCGCGAACTGGAGGCCGCCGACCTCCAGGTCAACCCGTCCACGTTCCGCCGCCAGACGATGGCCTGCACCGGCATCGAGTACTGCAAGATCGCGATCGTCGAGACCAAGGCCACCGCGTCGGCCCTGATCGACGAGCTGGAGCGGCGCCTGCCGGACTTCGCCGAGCCGCTCACGATCAACGTCAACGGCTGCCCGAACTCCTGCGCCCGCATCCAGGTGGCCGACATCGGCCTCAAGGGCCAGCTCGTGGCCAACGACAAGGGTGAGCAGGTCGAGGGCTTCCAGGTGCACCTGGGCGGATCCGTCGGCCTCAACCCGACCTTCGGCCGCAAGGTGCGCGGGCTCAAGGCCACCACCGAGGAGCTGCCCGACTACGTCGAGCGGGTCGTACGCAACTACGAGAAGCAGAAGAACGACGGCGAGACCTTCGCCGAATGGGTCCAGCGCGCCGACGACGCCGACCTGAAATGAGCAGACCAGCGAGCGGAGCGAGCGAATGAGCACCGAGCGGGCCGCGCCGTTCTACTGCCCGTACTGCGGCGATGAGGACCTGGAGCCCTACGTGACCGAGGAGGAGAGCCACGGATGGTACTGCAGATCCTGCGCCCGTGCCTTCCGGGTGAAATTCCTCGGCCTCGGCGTGCGTTCGTGACCCCGAAGGCTTTCATCCAATCATCCGATGAACCAATGACGACGGTTGAGGAGTAACGATGTCGGTGGCGGAGATAGAGGCAGGACTGGAGCGGCAGCGGGTGACGCTGGACCTCCAGGGCATCGTGGAGTCCGCGGCGCGCTTCCTTGAGGACGCGCCCGCCCGGGAGATCATCCGGTGGGCCGCGGCCACCTTCGGCGACCGCCTCTGTCTCACCTCGTCGATGAGCGACGCCCTGCTGATCGACCTGGTCAGCAGGGTAAAGCCCGGCGTCGACGTGCTGTTCATCGACACCGGCTACCACTTCGCCGAGACCATCGGCACGCGGGACGCGGTCGAGGCGGTCTACCAGGTCAACGTGATCAACGTGACGCCGTCCAGGACCGTCGAGGAGCAGGACCGCGACCTGGGGCCGCGCCTGTACGGGCGCAACCCCGACCTGTGCTGCTACCTGCGCAAGGTCGAGCCGCTGAACCGGGCGCTCGAGCCGTACCTCGCCTGGGTGTCGGGCATCCGCCGCGACGAGTCGCCCACCAGGGCGAGCACCAAGGTCGTGGAGTGGGACGCCAAGCGGCAGATGGTGAAGATCAACCCCATCGCCCGATGGACCCAGGAGGACGTCGACAACTACATCGCCGACAACGGCGTCCTGATCAACCCGCTGCACTACGACGACTACCCCTCGATCGGCTGCGCCCCCTGCACCCGCAGGGTGGCGCCGGGCGAGGACCCGCGCAGCGGCCGCTGGTCCGGCCTCGGCAAGATCGAGTGCGGCATCCACCTGTGACGACAGTCCCGCACGCAGGCGCGCCGCTGATCGCGGTGGCGCACGGGTCCCGCGACCCGCGCGCCGCCGCGACCGTGGAGGCGCTGCTCGACGGAGTACGGCGGGCGCGGCCCGGCCTGGACGTCCGCGCCGCCTATCTCGACCACGCCACGCCGTCGCTGCCACAGGCGCTGTCGGGGCTGGACGAGGCCGTCGTGCTCCCCCTGCTGCTCACCGCCGCCTACCACAGCCGGGTGGACATCCCGGCGGCGCTGCGGGAGGCGGCCGGCCGCACGCCGCTGCTGCGGGCCGTCTGCGGCCCCACGCTCGGCCCGCACCCGCTGCTCGTCCGGGCACTCGAACGCCGTCTCACCGAAGCCGGTGTGGAGATCGGGGACCCGGACACCGCCGTGGTGCTCGTCTCGGCCGGCTCCAGCGACCGCCGGGCGAACGCGACGATCGCCGCCGTCGCCCGCGAGTGGGCTCGCGCCCGCCCCTGGTGGTCGGTCACCGCCGCCTACGCCTCGGCCGCCGCGCCCACGCCCAGGGACGAGGTCGTACGGCTGACGCGCGCGGGCGCCCCGAAGGTCGTGGTTGCGCCGTATCTCCTGGCCCCCGGCTACTTCGCCGACACGGTGGAGCGCGACACCCTGGAGGCCGGGGCGCACGCCGTGGCCGGCGTCCTCGGCCCCGCCCCCGAACTGGTCACGCTCCTGCTCGAACGCCACACCCAGGCCGTACGCGCCGCCTCCGACGCCGCCTAGTCCACGGGCAACGGGAAGCCGGTAGGCCGGTCGCACGCCGACGACAGGATCTTCTGCCCGTTCGGCTTACGGATGACGATGTCCCTGTCACAGTTGACGGGCGTCGGCGCCACGGCCAGCAGCCACGCTTCCCGGATCGTCACCTTGGCGCTGGTGCGATACTCGCCGGTCTCGCCGACGACCCGCTCGGCCTCCTGCTCGCCCAGCGCGGGAATCGGCGCGCCCGGGTCGCGGTCCGCCGCAACCCGCTGGACCGGCACCAGCGCGACGTCCACCTCGTTGGGTCCCGTCAGATCCCTCCCGGACTCGTCGATCCACGAGATCAGGTGATCGACCGGTTCGCTCTGGACGCCGCAGACGCCCTGCGTCTCCAACCGGCCGTTCAGCCAGACGAACGCGTACGACGGCTCGCGGCAGTCGACCTGCACGTTCACCGACGCGCTGATGCCCGTGTAGGGAAACCGCAGGACGCGGCCACCCGTCTCGATCTCCTTTTCGAGGAACACCCGCTGCCCCGCGAGGTACGACACCCCCGGAGTCAGCGAAGGGCCGGCCATGGCTGCGGCGTCCGCGCCGTCGTCGGGAGCGATCGTGACCGTACGCGGCGCGGTCGCCACCAGCACCGCGGCGGCCACGCCGGCGGCCAGCACCGCCCCCGCGGCGCCGCGACGGCGCCGGATGCGCCGCACGCGCCGGTCGACGTCGGCCAGGGTGACGCCCGCGCCCCTCACCTCGGAGGCGTCCCGGGCGAGCAGGTCACGCAGGTCGTTGTCGGTCATCGTCATGTCAGCCCTCCAGGCTCATCGCGGATCGGGCGGCGGAATCGACGCGCAGCCTGGCCAGGGCTCTGCTCGCCTGGCTCCGCACGGTGACGACCGAGCAGCCGAGGATCTCCGCGATCTGGGCGTCACCCAGGTCGGCGAAGTAACGCAGCACGATCACGGCACGCTGTTTCGGCGGCAGGCGGGTGAGAGCCTGCCGTACGGCGTCGCGGGAGCCGAGCAGGTCGGCGGAGTCGCCGACGGCCGGTTCCGGCAGCACGTCTGTCGGCTGCTCGCCCCGCCAGCGCCTGCGCCACCAGGAGGCGTGGGTGTTGGCCAGGATGCGGTAGACGTACGGGTCGGGGTTCTCGCCGACCCTCCGCCAGGCCAGCCACGCCTTCGCCAGCGCCGTCTGGAGCAGGTCCTCTGCGGTGGCCCAGTCGCGGCAGAGCAGGTAGGCCGTCCGCAGCAGACGGTCCGAGCGCTGCTCGACGTAGCGCTCGAAGTCGGCGCGGTCGCGCATGTGCGGCCCCCAGGTTCTCGGTGATCCCTTGGTGAACGGTCACCGATGACTACGCCCTGAGAGCGTCCCGCCGTTGCCTGGTACGGCCGGCCGGTTCGGGCCGGATCAGTGGAGGCCGCGGTGGCGGCGGTCGGGGATCCCGTGACCGTCGTAGCCCGGGCGCTGGCGGCGCTCCTGCCACCACTCGCTCCAGGCGAACCAGCCGCGCTTGATCGGCTCGGCCCGGGAGTCGCCGATGATCTTCACGTCGCCCATCAGCACGTACGCCGTGACCTTGACGACGGGGGCGGACTGGCCGCGGGGCGCCTCGACCACCTGGACCTTCTTGTCCCCCATGATCGTGATGCCGCCGAGCTCGACGTCGACGCCGTCGGGCACGATGATCTTCACGTCGCCCATCACGCACGTGGCGACGATGTCCACCTCACGCCCGCGCACCTCGGCCTGGCGCAGGTCGAGGACGACGTCGCCCATCACGCAGACCGCGCCGATGCCGTCGTCGATCCGCCACGTGCCGGTCCTCTTGGCGTCGCCCATCACCGCCACGATCCACTTGCGCATCCCGCCCTGCGCGGCGGCCGGCACCGCGGAGGCGGGAGCAGGGGCAGGAGCGGGGGCGGGCCCGGGAGCGGGGGCGGCGCCTGGCAGGTCGGCGGTGATCTGGGCGAGCTCGCCGTGGGTCTGCGCCAGATAGGCGGCCTCGGTCCGCTCGGTCAGTTCCGCCAGGGTCAGCCGCCCCTCCGCGGACGCCACGCGCAGCCGTTCCACCACGGACTCGCGTTCGGCATCGGATGCCCGCATACCACCCGGATCGTTCACGCCCTTCACCGTATCCCGGCCGGCCCCGCTCCCCCTCCTCCCTGGGAACGATCCTGAGAACGATCCTGGGAGACGATCCCTGCGGACGAGGCCGGAAAGGGGTTGTGTGAGCATGGAATCGTGACCCGCAGCAGGTTGCTGGAGGCGATAGCGGGAGGGGACGTCGCGCGGGTGGCGGCGATGCTGCACCCGGACACCGCCGTGAACCCCGCTCAGGGGACGACGCCGCTCTATCGGGCGGCCGTCGGCGGTCACCACGACATCGTCAGGCTGCTCCTGGAGTACGGCGCCGACCCGGACCAGCCGAGCGGAGGGCACGAGGAGGGCCTTCCGCTCTGCGCCGCGGCGTGCTGGGACCACGCCGAGACCGTGCAGGCGCTGCTCGACGGCGGCGCCGACCCCGACGCGGTGGAGGAGGGCGGCTGGACGGCCCTGCTGTGGGCCGCGGCCAACGGCAACCTGGAGTCGGCCGACATCCTGCTCGACGCCGGGGCCGATCCCGGCCGGGCCGACGACGACGGCGACACCCCGCTGACGCTGGCCGCGATCTTCGGGGCGTACGGGATCGTCTGGTCTCTGCTCGAGCACGGCGCCGACCCGTCCGCGCCCGGCTGGGACGGCGCGACCCCGCTGGAGATCGCCGCGCGACTGGCCGCGGTGGATCTCGAAGCCGCGTTGCGAGACGAGGTCTCCGCGAGGGTCGAGGGCGAGCAGACGGTGCTGGTGGCCCACGGCTCCGCTCCGGACGGCACCCGGCGGGTCACGGTCGAGGCGCGCGGCGCCGACGGCGGCTACTCGATCACCCGCCAGCACGGGCACGCCGCCGTCGCGACGGTCCTGGAGGCGGCTCTCGGCCTGCGGCCGTCCGCGGACGCGCTGCTCAGGCGCGTGCTGCCCTACCGCGACCTGGACGAGGACGACGAGACGTGGTGGGCGGCCGTCCACGCGCTCCAGTCCCGCCACGACGAGGGCACGTTCCTGTCGCTGGCCCGGCTGTGCGAGAGCGACGACCCGGTGGAGCGGGAGTTCGGCGTCGACGTGCTGGCGGAATTCGGCCAGGAGACAGGGTTCGGTAAGCAGACATGGTTCGGCAAGCAGACAGGGCTCGGCAAGCAGACAGGGCTCGGCAAGGAGGCGGGGTCCGGCCAGGGCTCCGTTTCCCTGTCCACGGCGCACGCCCCCTACCGGGACCGCGTCCTGGAGATCCTGCGTGACATGGCCCGGCACGAGACCGAGCCCGCGGTCGTCGAGGCACTGCTGCACGCCTTCGGCCACCAGGCCGACGAGCGGGCGCTCCCCGAGGTGCTGAGGATCGTCAACAGCCCGGGCCGGGAGCCCACGGTCCATGACCCCATCGCGCTCGCCGCGGTCCTGCCCCCGGACGACGAGGACGGCCTGACCACGCTGATCCGGCTGAGCGAGTGCGCCGACGACGAGGTACGCGACTGGGCCACGATGGGCATCGCGGGGCTGCCCGCCGACACGGCCCCCATCAGGGACGCTCTGGTCACCCGGCTGAAGGACCGCGATCTGACGACGGTGGCCGAGGCCGCGCGGGGCCTGGCCGGGCGCGGAGACCCGCGTGCGATCGAGGGCGTCCACCGGGTGCTGTGCGAGGCGGGCGCCGACCAGGACTACGCGCGCGACCTCGCCCTGGAGGCGGCCCAGGAGCTCGGACTGGAGATCTCGGGCGCCTGACCGTTCGCCGCCCGGTGTTTGTCCCGGCCGCCCGAGATGTTGAGATGGAGTCCCGGCATCGTGGACGTCCCGGTATGGCGAGTCCCGGGGCATCGACCACAGGAGGACCCAGTGACCCACGACGTGACCAACCAGGTGCCCCCGCTGACCGGCCACGACGTCTCGGCCGATCCGGCGCTGCTGGAGGGGCTCGCCAGGGAGGGGGCGGACTGGGCGACCGGGGAGCTGCGCCAGCTCGGCCTGCTGGCCGGTTCGGCGAAGGCGCAGGAGTGGGGGCGGCTGGCAAACGAGCACCCGCCCGTGCTGCGCACCCACGACCGGTACGGCAACAGGATCGACGAGGTCGAGTTCCACCCGGCCTGGCACGAGCTCATGACGGTCGCGGTCGAGAGCGGCGCGCACGCCGCGCCCTGGACGTCGGCCCGGCCGGGGGCGCACGTCGCCAGGGCCGCCAAGTTCTTCACCTGGTCGCAGGTCGAGGCCGGGCACGGCTGCCCGATCTCCATGACGTACGCCGCCGTGGCCGCGCTGCGGCACTCGCCGTCGCTGCGGGCGGAGTGGGAGCCGCTGCTGGCCTCCCGCACGTACGACTTCGGGCTGCGTCCGCCGCAGGAAAAGCGCGGCGTGCTGGCCGGGATGGCCATGACCGAGAAGCAGGGCGGCTCCGACGTCCGGGCCAACACCACCAGGGCCGAGCCGCTGGGCGACGGGAGCTTCGCCCTGACCGGCCACAAGTGGTTCAACTCCGCCCCGATGTGCGACGTGTTCCTGGTGCTGGCCCAGGCCCCGGGCGGGCTGTCGTGCTTCCTGCTCCCCCGCGTGCTGCCCGACGGCACCCGCAACGCGATGCGCCTGATGCGGCTGAAGGACAAGCTCGGCAACCGGTCGAACGCCTCGGCGGAGGTCGAGTACGAGGGCGCCGTCGCCTACCTCGTCGGCGAGGAGGGCCGGGGCGTCCGGACGATCATCGAGATGGTGAACATGACCAGGCTCGACTGCGTGATCGGCTCGGCCGCCGGCATGCGGTCCGGACTGACGCAGGCGCTCCACCACGCCCGCCACCGAACGGTGTTCGGCCGGACGCTGGCCGAGCAGCCGCTGATGCGCTCGGTGCTCGCCGATCTGGCGCTGGAGTCGGAGGCCGCGACCACGCTCATGATGCGCCTGGCCGGGGCGACCGACCGGGCCATCGGAGGCGACGCGGCCGAGGGGCTGTTCCGCCGGGCCGCCCTCGCCGCCGGCAAATACTGGGTGTGCAAGCGGGCGCCGGTCCACGCGGCCGAGGCGCTGGAGTGCCTCGGCGGCAACGGGTACGTCGAGGAGTCGCAGATGCCCCGGCTGTTCCGGGAGTCGCCGCTGAACGGCATCTGGGAGGGCTCGGGCAACGTGGCCGCCCTCGACCTGATGCGGGTGCTGTCCAGGGAGCCGGAGGCGGTCGAGGCGTTCTTCTCCGAGGTGGCGTCGGCCCAGGACAGGCGGGTCACCGACGCGGCCGAGCGGGTGCTGAAGAGGCTCGCCTCGGCGGGAGAGGCCGACGCGCGCCGGGTGGCCGAGGAGATGACGCTGGTCCTGCAGGCGTCCCTGCTCGTACGGCACGCCCCCGCCGCGGTGGCCGACGCGTTCTGCGCGTCGCGCCTGTCCGGCGACTGGGGGCGCGCCTTCGGCACGCTGCCCTCCGGCCTCGACCTGGAGGCGATCCTGGACCGCGCGGCGCCGGCGTGAGCCCCACCGGCCATGCCGGTGAGCCCATCGCGCCGGCGGCGGCGTTAAGGTCGCTGCTGACGGATTAAGACTCGCTAGTGAAGGGAAGTCGCCATGGCGACCACTCGTACCGCGACGACGCAGTGGAAGGGCGCGCTGCTCGACGGTTCGGGCACCGTTTCGCTCGACTCCTCCGGGGTCGGCACCTTCGACGTCTCCTGGCCCTCCCGGGCGGAGGAGGCCAACGGCAAGACGAGCCCGGAGGAGCTGATCGCCGCCGCCCACTCCTCGTGCTTCTCGATGGCCCTGTCCAACGGTCTGGCCAAGGCCGGCACGCCGCCGCAGTCGCTGGAGACCCGGGCGGACGTGACCTTCCAGCCGGGTGAGGGCATCACCGGCATCGTGATCTCCGTCCGCGGACAGGTGCCCGGCATCTCGGCCGAGGACTTCCAGCAGGCCGCCGAGACGGCCAAGGCGAACTGCCCGGTGAGCCAGGCGCTCGCCGGCACGACGATCACCCTCAACGCCGAACTCGTCGGCTGAGCATCAGCGGGAGCCCCCGCCGGACCCGGTCCGGCGGGGGCTCCCGCGTTCCCGCGCGAGAGCAGGGGTCGTCACGGGTGCACGATTCGCCCAGGCAGTGGAGAATGAGGTTACATGCGCGAGGTTTGGCCTGGAGAGCCCTACCCGCTCGGCGCCACCTGGGATGGTGTGGGCACCAACTTCTCGGTGTTCTCAGAGGTGGCCGAGCGGGTCGAGCTGTGCCTGTACGACGACAGGGGCGGAGAGACCCGCGTCGACCTGCCCGAGGTCGACGGGTTCGTCTGGCACGGCTACATGCCGGGGATCATGCCCGGCCAGCGGTACGGCTTTCGCGTGCACGGGCCCTACCGGCCCGACCACGGGCACCGGTGCAATCCGTCCAAGATGCTCCTCGACCCGTACGCCAAGGCGATCGAGGGCTCGGTGCGGTGGAACGAGTCGCTGTTCTCCTACCACTTCGCCGACCCCACCCGGCTCAACACCGAGGACTCCGCGCCGTACATGCCGAAGAACGTGGTCGTGAACCCGTTCTTCGAGTGGGGCAACGACCGGCCGCCCCGCACGCCCTACCACGAGACGGTGATCTACGAGGCGCACGTGCGCGGCCTCACCATGCGCCATCCCGCTGTGCCGGAGGAGCAGCGGGGCACCTACGCCGGGCTCGCGCACCCGGCCGTGCTCGACCACCTCCAGTCGATCGGCGTGACGGCGGTCGAGCTCATGCCCGTCCACCAGTTCGTGCCCGAGCACTTCCTGGTGGCCCGGGGGCTGACCAACTACTGGGGCTACAACACGATCGCCTACATGGCGCCGCACAACGCGTACGCCAGCTCCGGGCAGCACGGCCAGCAGGTCCAGGAGTTCAAGGCGATGGTGCGCGCCCTGCACGAGGCGGGGATCGAGGTGATCCTCGACGTCGTCTACAACCACACCGCCGAGGGCGACCACATGGGCCCCACGCTCGGCTTCCGGGGCATCGACAACGTCGCCTACTACCGCCTGCGCGAGGAGGACCGCCGCTACTACCTCGACTACACCGGGTGCGGCAACTCGCTGAACGTCCGCTCGCCCCACGCGCTTCAGCTGATCATGGACTCGCTGCGCTACTGGGTGCTCGACATGCACGTGGACGGCTTCCGCTTCGACCTCGCCGCCGCGCTGGCCCGGGAGCTGCACGACGTCGACCGGCTGAGCGCGTTCTTCGACCTCATCCAGCAGGACCCGGTGATCTCGCAGGTCAAGCTGATCGCCGAGCCGTGGGACGTCGGCCCGGGCGGCTACCAGGTCGGCAACTTCCCGCCGTTGTGGACCGAGTGGAACGGCAAATACCGCGACTCCGTGCGGGACTTCTGGCGCGGGGCCTCCCAGACGCTGCCCGAGTTCGCCTCGCGCCTGGCCGGGTCGAGCGACCTGTACGCCAGCAGCGGCCGCCGCCCTGTCGCCTCGATCAACTTCGTGACCGCCCACGACGGGTTCAGCCTCACCGATCTCGTGTCGTACGACCACAAGCACAACGAGGCCAACGGCGAGGGCAACCGCGACGGCACGGACGACAACCGCTCCTGGAACTGCGGCGCCGAGGGCCCGGTGGAGGATCCCGGCATCGTACGGCTGCGCCACCGGCAACGGCGCAACTTCCTCACCACGCTGTTCGTGTCCCAGGGCGTGCCGATGCTGCTGGCGGGCGACGAGTTCGGCCGCACCCAGCACGGCAACAACAACGCCTACTGCCAGGACACCGACATCTCCTGGATCGACTGGTCGCTGCTCCGGCAGGAGGGCGACCTGCTCGATTTCGTCCGCCGCCTGGCCGCGTTACGGCGGGCGCATCCCGTCTTCCGGCGGCGCCGGTTCTTCCATGGCCGCACGGTCGGGGCCGGCAGCAGGGACATCGTCTGGCTCACGCCGTCCGGCACGGAGATGACCGACGGCGACTGGCACACGGGCTACGCGAAGTCGCTGGGGGTGTACGTCAACGGCGACGCGATCAGCGAGCCCGGCCCGCGCGGCGAGCGGATCACGGACGAGACGTTCCTGCTGCTGATCAACGCGCACCACGAGAACCTGACGTTCGCCCTTCCGGGCCCGGAGCTGGGCGCCGCCTGGCGTCCCGTCCTCGACACCGCCGACGAGGACGTCCGCGACGACCCGTACGCCGAGGAGACCCTGCCCGCCGGGGCCAAGGTCTGCCTCGCCGACCGGTCCATGTGGGTCCTGGTCTGCGCCGGCGGCTGACGGAGGCCGGGCGCTTACCCCCATAGGGGACATTCCTGCACACTTCGTTACCCTCGGGCGGGTGACCACGACACCAGTGCAGGCCGGCCTGCCGCCGAAGCCCCGGGCGGCGGTCGTGCGGGACGCCCTCGGAGTCGGCACGGCCGTCGGCCTGTCCGGCTTCGCGTTCGGCGTCACCTCGGCGGGTGCGGGGATGTCCGTCGTCCAGACCTGCGTGCTGTCGCTGTTCGTGTTCACCGGGGCGTCTCAGTTCGCTCTGGTGGGCGCGCTCGGCACCGGCGGGAACCCGCTCGCCGCCGCGGCCGGGGCGCTGCTGCTCGGCGTACGGAACGCGTTCTACGGGCTGCGGCTGTCGCAGTTGCTCGGGCTCCCCGCGGCGGTCCGCCCGCTCGCCGCGCAGTGGGTGATCGACGAGACCTCCGCCGTGGCCCTGGCCCAGCCCGACCGGCGCCTCGCCCGGCTCGGGTTCACGGTCACCGGAGTCAGCCTGTACGCCGGATGGAACATCACCACGTTCCTCGGCGCGCTGGGCGCCTCCGCGCTCGGCGATCCGGCGGCCTGGGGGCTCGACGCCGCCGGCCCGGCCGTCTTCCTCGCCCTGCTCCTGCCCATGCTCCGGGCCCGCTCCTCCGCCGCGCCCGCCGCCGCTCTTCCAGGTGCTCCTTCCGAACCGGCCGATGACGCGGCCCGCCCGCACGCCGCGCCGCCCGGCACACCGCAGGCCCGGGCCGCGCTTTTCCGGCGCGAGGAGGCGGTGGTGGCGGTGCTGGCCGTCCTGCTCGCCCTCGCCTGCGTGCCGTTCGTGCCCGCGGGCGTGCCGGTGCTGGTGGCCGTGCTCGCCGCGCCCGCCGTGCTGGCCGCGTCACGGCTCCTCGCCCGCCGCTCGCCCCGAGGAGGACGCTGATGGTCTGGGTCGCGATCGTCGTGACGGCGGCCGGGTGCTACGCCGTGAAGCTGCTCGGCCTGTCGGTGCCGGCGGCGGTGCTGGAGCGGCCGATCGTCCGCAGGCTGGCCGCGCTGGTGCCGATCGCGGCGCTGGCCGCGCTGATCGCCCTGCAGACCTTCGCCGACGGCCGCACGCTCGTCGTCGACGCCCGGGCCGCCGGGCTCGCCGCGGCGGCGGTCGCGCTGCTGCTGCGCGCGCCGTTCCTCGTGATCGTCGCGGTCGCCGTCGTCGTCACCGCCGCCGTCCGCGCACTGACCGGCTGACTGTCAGGCCGGCTGACTGTCAGGCCGGCTGACGGCCCGGCCGGTCAGCGGGCGAGGATCTTGTCGAGGTCGTAGCTCACCGGGCGTTCGAGCTGCTCGTAGGTGCAGGACGCGGGGGTGCGGTCCGGGCGCCAGCGGCGGAACTGGGCGGTGTGGCGGAACCGGTCGCCCTCCATGTGGTCGTAGGCCACCTCGACCACCCGTTCCGGCCGCAGCGGGATGAACGACAGGTCCTTCTTGGCGTTCCACCGCGACACGGCGCCCGGCAGGCGCTGGCCCTCGGCGCCGCCCGCCGCGACCTCGGCCCAGCGCCCCCACGGATGCTCGCTCAGGTCCTCCACCCGGTAGGGCGCGAGTTCCTCGACGAGTTCCTCACGCCGCTTCATCGGGAACGACGCCGCGACGCCCACGTGGTGCAGGCGGCCGTCCGGCGAGTAGAGCCCGAGCAGCAGCGAACCGACGACCGGCCCCGACTTGTGCTCGCGATAGCCCGCCACCACGCAGTCGGCCGTCCGCTCGTGCTTGACCTTGAACATCACGCGCTTGTCCGGCGTGTACGGCTGGTCGCCCGGCTTGACGACGATGCCGTCCAGCCCGGCGCCCTCGAACGCGTCGAACCACTCGGCGGCCCGGCCCTCGTCCTGGGTGACCGGCGTGAGCCGTAGGGACCGGCCCGCGCCCGCCAGCACCTCCTCCAGCCGGGCCCTCCGCTCCGAGAACGGCGCCTCCATGAGGTCCTCCGTCCCGGTGGCGAGCAGGTCGAAGGCGACGAAGGACGCGGGGGTGTTCTCGGCCAGCAGCCGCACCCGGGACTGCGCGGGATGGATGCGCTGCTGCAGCGCGTCGAAGTCGAGCGACTGTCCCCTGATCAGCACGATCTCGCCGTCGACGACGCACTTGGGCGGCAGCTCCCGCCTGACGGCCTCGACCAGCTCGGGGAAGTAGCGCGTGAAGGGCCGCTCGTTCCTGCTGCCCAGGAAGACCTCGTCGCCGTCGCGGAAGACGATGCAGCGGAAGCCGTCCCACTTCGGCTCGTAGTAGAGCGTGCCGTCCTGCTTCGGCAGCCCCTTGACGGCCTTGGCGAGCATCGGCGCGACCGGCGGGACGACCGGCAGATCCAGGTCGGGGATCTGCGGCTCAACCGGAAGCTTCATCCTGCGCCTCCCTGATGTAACGGCAGAAGAGGAAGCCGTCCTCTTCGAGCACCTGGGCGAGGGTCAGCGGCGTGTGCGATGCGACGCCGTCCAGTATGCGCGCCGCGTCGCCGCCGGTCAGCAGCGGGCTCACGGTCAGCGCCAGCTCGTCGACCAGGCCGGCGGCGGCCAGCTGCGCGTTCACCCGGGGGCCGCCCTCGCACAGGACGCGGCCGAGCCCCCGGTCGCGCAGCTCGCTCACGGCCGTCGCGAGATCGACCCGCTCGTCGCCCGCGACGATCACGTCGGCCCTCCCTGCCGCCTCCTCGCGGCGGTCCTTCGGCGCCGACTCCGTCGTGATCACGATCGTCCGGGCGAACGGCTCCGCCTCGGTGAACAGCGGGCTGTCGAGGTCGAGGTCGAGGCGGCGGGTGACGACGGCGATGGGCGGCGCCGGGGTCCTGCCCTCCCGCAGCGCCCGCCACGACTCGCGCGGGCGGGCCGGGCGGTATCCCTCCGTGCGGACGGTGGCGGCCCCGGCCAGCACCACGTCGGCCAGGCCGCGCAGCAGTCCGAAGATCCGCTTGTCGGCCCGGCCGGACAGGCCCTCCGAGTGGCCCTCGACCCAGGCCGCGCCGTCGGCGCTGGCCACCATGTTGAGGCGCAGCCAGTGGTCGCGCGGGTAGGCGTAGGCGGCGGGGATGTCCGGCTCGTCCTCGGTGGAGGGGTGGATGCGGCGCACGCTTCCTACAGTGGCACATCGCACCGACAACACCGCCCGCGACGCCCCGTGCCCGCGGTCCCGCCGCCACGGCCCACTACCACCGATGGGTGGCGCTCGGCGAATCGGTCTCCCTCCCGCTCCTCCGGCAACCCCGCCGTTCGCCCGGCTCGTCCGCGCGCTCTCCGCCGAATGATCACGTCTCCCCGCCCGGCGGGCCGACACGGCGCGAAATTCACGTCCTGGCGGCTTCGCCGTTCTAGTCTTGCCGCCGATCGGAACAGGCCACGGAATCCGGTGATATTCGGGGGGCGGATATGCGCGGGCCGAGCAGGCGGGAGATGCTGGCATCGGCTGTGTGGGGCACGGCGGCGATCGCGTTCGGGGTGCGCGGGACGGCGGCGCACGCGGACCCGGCCCCGCCACCGGCTCGCCGGCGGGTCGGCGACATGACCAAGGAGCAGTGGGAGGCGTTCGTCCGGGCGGTGCGCGCGCTGAAGGCCCGGGGGACCTACGACGCGCTGGTCAAGACCTACGCGGACGACTTCGCGGCCACCCACGCCAACGGCTTCTTCCTGCCGTGGCAGCGCAGATACCTCCTGAACTTCGAGCGGGAGCTCCAGCGCATCGATCCGGCCGTGTCCGTGCCGTACTGGGACTGGCCCCTCGACGGCCGCACGCCGGAGCGCTCGACGGTGCTGTCGAAGGCGTATTTCGGGGGAAACGGAAGCGCGAAGCACGATCAGGCCGTGCTCGACGGCGCGTTCGCCGGGTGGACCGCCCAAGTCCCGCGGATTCATCCGCTCCGGCGTTCCTACGCCGCCGGCGGGAAGATTCCCCCGTGGGCCTCGCGGGATCTCATCGCGAACATGCTGAAAAATCCGGATTTCCAGGTATTCAACATGCAGCTGGAAATCCACATCGGCGCGGTCCAGATGGGCATCGGGGGCGACCTGGCCCAGCCCGCCGCCCCCAACGACCCCCTGTACTGGGTCGTCGCCTGCTTCGGCGACCTGCTGTGGCACTCGTGGCGCTCCCGCCATCCCGAGGCCCCGGTCCGGTCGGCGTACGGGAACGTCACCGAGGAGAGCCGCCTGCCCCGGTACGGCGACACGGTCGCGGGCGTCCTGGACGTCGAGAAGCTGGGCTACCGCTACGACGACGTGTGGCCGCGGTCGCGCTGACGCCGGATCCGACCCCGGAATACGCCTCACCGTGCGTACGGACCTGCCCGTGCGGGAACGGCAGACCAGGGGGCGCCATGGCGGCGAAGCCGGATCAGCGGGCGTTCGACCGCGCCGAGAGCCGATCGAGCAGAAGCGGGTCGTATACATCCGTCGAGGCCGTCGCAGCCCACCCGCAGGGGATGCCGGACGAGCCGATGTGACGGGGGACAGGACACATGTGCCGCTGGCTGGCCTACTGTGGCACGCCGATCACTCTGGAGAAGATGCTCTACGAGCCGGAGCACTCACTGATCGACCAGAGCCTCCATGCCAGGTACGGCAAGGAGACGGTGAACGGCGACGGGTTCGGCGTCGGCTACTACGGTGACGGCGACGTGCCGCCCGCGGTGTTCAAGGACACCAAGCCCGCGTGGGGCGACCGGAACCTTCGCGAACTCGCCCGCCATGTCCGGTCGCCGCTGTTCATGGCGCACGTGCGCGCGTCTTCTGGAACGGCGATACAGCAGACGAACTGCCATCCGTTCAGATACGGCTCATGGCTGTGGATGCACAACGGGGCGATCTCCGAGTTCGGCCGCGTCAAACGGGACCTCGTCATGACCATCGCACCGGATCTGTTCCCGGCGATCGAGGGGTCCACGGACTCGGAGGTCATGTTCTTCCTGGCACTCACGTTCGGGCTGTCGGAGGACCCGCCGGGGGCGGTGGAGCGGATGGTCGGTTTCGTGGAGCGGACGGGGCGGAGACACGACGTGGAGCACCCGCTCCAGATGTCGCTGGCCGCATCGAACGGCGAGCGGCTGTGGTCCTTCCGCTACTCCAGCGACCGTCGTTCGCGGTCGCTCTTCCACAGCGCGAACACCCAGACTCTCCGGCACCTGCATCCGGAGGTCTTCGAGACCGTGGAGCTCTCCGACGATGCGCGGGTCGTCGTGTCGGAACCCCTGCGCGACCTGCCCGGCCTGTGGCTGAAGGTTCCGGAGTCGACGTACACGGTCGTCAGGCCGGGCGTTTTCGAGATGCACCCCTTCAGCCCGGCGAAACCCGAGTGACAGGGGCGACGGAGAGGAGCGAACAGTGGCTTCACAGGAAGGCAGGCAGGCCAGGCATCGGCCGGTATGGGTCAATCCGCTTTTCGGGGCGGCCAACCCCGCCTCCGGAATCACGACGGTTCCTCCCCGGCGCCGGCTGCCGGAGGGGCCCACGGCGCCCGCCACCGTGTCCCGGCTCATTCGCGACGAGTTGATGCTGGACGGGAACCCGCGGCTGAACCTCGCCACGTTCGTGAGCACCTGGATGGAGCCGGAGGCGCACGCGCTCATGGGCGACACCGCCGACAGGAACCTCGTCGACAGGGACGAGTATCCCGCGACGGCGGAGCTGGAGCAGCGGTGCATCCCGATGCTCCGCCACCTGTGGAACGCCCCCGACCCCGACATCTCGCTCGGGACCTCCACCGTCGGGTCCAGCGAGGCCTGCATGCTCGGCGGGATGGCTCTCAAACGCCGCTGGACGCGTCGCAACGCCGGCCGCTACGCCGCCGGGGCGCGGCCCAACCTGGTCATGGGCGTCAACATCCAGGTGTGCTGGAAGAAGTTCTGCAACTACTGGGAAGTGGAGCCCCGCCTCGTCCCCATGGAGGGCGACCGGTTCCACCTGGGCGCCGAAGAGGCCGCCGAGCGGTGCGACGAGAACACGATCGGCGTCGTCGCCGTCCTGGGCTCCACGATGGACGGAAGCTACGAGCCGGTCGCCGACATCTGCGCGGCACTGGACGCGCTCGAGGAACGCACGGGGTGGTCCGTGCCCGTGCACGTGGACGCCGCGTCGGGCGGGATGATCGCCCCCTTCCTCGAACCGGACCTGGTGTGGGACTTCCGCCTTCCGCGGGTTGCCTCCATCAACGTCTCCGGTCACAAGTACGGAATGGTCTACCCGGGCCTCGGGTGGGTCCTGTGGCGGGACCGGGACGCGCTCCCCGGGGACCTGGTGGAGCACGTGGACTATCTCGGCGGAGACGTGGCGACGTTCACGCTCAACTTCTCCCGGTCCGGGTCGCAGGTCGTCACGCAGTACTACAACTTCCTCCGGCTCGGTCGCGAGGGCTTCCGCGAGGTGCAGGGAGCCCTCCGGCAGGTGGCGACCCACCTCGCCGGGCAGATCGAGGATCTCGGCTGCTTCCGGCTCCTCACGCGTGGCGACCAGCTACCGGTGTTCGCCTTCACCACCACCGGCGACGTCACCCGGTTCAACGTCTACGACGTTTCGCGGCGGCTGCGGGAGTGGGGCTGGCTGGTGCCGGCCTACGCCTTCCCGCCCAACCGGGAGGACCTGCATGTGCTGAGGGTGGTGTGCCGCAACGGCTTCTCGCTCGATCTGGCCGACCGCCTGGTGGACGACCTTCGCGACCTGCTGCCCTGGCTGCGCAAGCAGTCCGCGCCCATATTCGGCCCGGACGACGCGACGAGCTTCCACCACTGACACACCGCCCGCGCCAGGGGCGGCCCCGCCTCTCCCGGGACCGAGAGAGGCGGGGCCGCTTCGCGACCCGTTCCGGCCGGTTTCCGCTCGCTCGTGGCCCGGCGGACCCGCTCATGGCGCGACGGACGCGACCGCGCGTCAGGCCCTGGACGTCGTGGCGCGGGCCCGGCCGGTCGTCTGGCCGACGGTCTCCCTCTCCCGCTCCTGCCTTTCCTGCTGGCGAGCGGTCCTGGAGATGTCCTCCAGCTCGTGCGCGGTCTCCTCGAACTCCTGCGCGGCCTCCCGGCTCATCCTGCTCACGATCCTGCGGCCGCGGACGGCCATGTCCTCGTACACCTCGTTGGCCTTGGCCAGGGCGTACGGGCCGACGCCCGCGAGGGCGCAGAACGGCTTGGACATCGTGATCCTCTTGACCGGTGTTGTCACTTGGTCACTCTCCATACATATCGGTCTGGCGGCGGCTTCCACCTGTTACTGTTGTAGTCAGGGGAAAACGGCCGGGCGTCAGGAAGGCGGCGTGCTGAGGGCTTCCATCCCGGACCTGATGTTGTCGGCAGCCTGCGCCGGGCTGATGTCCGCAGCCCTGGAGGCCTTCTGCAGGTCCGTCCAGGTGATGTGGTCGGGATTCCCGTGGTCGTCGTCAGGTTCGCCGCAGCCGCAGCTCAGGCACATCCGGATGTCTCCCCCCGCTCGGTCTTGTGCAAAACGGCCCCGCCCTCGGCAGCGGTGCGAGGGCGAGGCTCTTCGGGTGTTCCAGGTTCGTCCGTACGCGGTCTTGCCCGGGGACGAGCGCCCGCTCCCCCGTCGGCGAGCGCTCGCCAGGACCATCCCCGCCCCCGTCTCCAGGGACACCGGGCGGGAATGCAAGAGCCGATCAAGAGGAGAGACAGGCGGACAAAAACGTCACCCGGCACGTCACGATCAGCTGGACGGCCTCGCCTTGCTGGGCTGCACGCGCCTCGGCTCGCCGGGCATCTTCGGGTAGTTCGGCGGGTACGGCATGTCGCCCCGGTCGTCGGCGTCGTACCACTCCAGCAGCGTGCCGATGTCGTAGGCCCGGTCGTCGATCGCCCGCTGCACGTCGCCCAGCTTGGCGAAGCGCTCCGGCATCGTCCTGATGTCGAAGTCGCGCGGGTCGCAGCCGGCCAGCTCCTCCCACGTCACCGGGGCGGAGACCCGGGCGTCGGGCCGCGCGCGGACCGAGTAGGCGGCCACCACCGTGCGGTCGCGGGCGTTCTGGTTGTAGTCGATGAAGACCTTCTCCCCCCGCTCCTCCTTCCACCAGGCGCTCGTCGCGAGGTCGGAGCGCCGTTCGACCTCGCGGGCGAGGGCGATCGCGGCGTACCGCACCTCGGTGAAGGTCCAGCGGGGCTCGATGCGCACGTTCACGTGGATGCCGCGGCTGCCCGAGGTCTTGGGGAAGCCCGTCATGCCCAGCTCGTCGAGGATCTCCTTGGCCGTGAAGGCCACCGTACGGGCCTGCTCGAACGAGGTGCCGGGCTGCGGGTCGATGTCGATGCGCAGTTCGTCGGGGTGGTCGAGGTCGGCGCGGCGGGCATGCCACGGGTGGAAGTCGATCGTGCCGAGGTTGGCGCACCACGCGATGGCCGCCACCTCCGTCGGGCAGAACGCGTCGGCCGTGCGCCCACTGGGGAAGCGCACGGTGACGGTCTCGATCCAGTCGGGATGCCGGGGCATCCGCTTCTGGTAGATCGCCTCGGTGCCGACGCCGTCGGGGTGCCGCTTGAGGTAGGTCGGCCGCTCCCGCAGGGCGCGCAGCACGCCGTCCCCCACGCTCACGTAGTACTCCACCAGGTCGCGCTTGGTGGCGCCGATCTCCGGGAAGTAGACCTTGTCCGGATTGGTGACCTTGACTGTGCGGCCACCCACCTCTATCTCGATGTACGGCGAAGCCATGGAGGCGACCCTACCCCGAGGAGGGGGTCCGTCCCGGGCTGCCGACGGCGGCCGGACCGGGCGCTCCCACGGGCCGCGCCATCGCGGCGCAGGCTCGTGGTCGCGTACGGCGCGCTCGCGTTCGGACTGCGCCGGACGCGACGGGACGGACCACGACGGCCGCCCGCGGGCGGCCTCCTCTCACCGTCCGGCGGCGTCCAGCACGGGTCGGGTGCTTCGCCGCCCTGACGGCGGTGCGGGTGACCGCCCCCGCGCGGGTGACGGCGATCAACCCCTCGTCAGTGAAGACGCCGGAAGACCCGGGAAAGGATGCCTCGCACCGGGAACACGTGCCGGGAAGATCCCGGGCGTCCGTGGGGTTCCTCAGTTGGTAATCCCCGCGAGGGGCCGCCGAAGGCAGGGTGGTGAGCATGGAGAAGGTCGTCAAGAGCGACGCCGAGTGGCGCGCGCAGCTTTCCCCCGAGGAGTACCGGGTCCTCAGGAACGCGGGGACCGAGCGCCCGTTCAGCGGCGAGTACGTCGACACCAAGACCGTCGGCGTCTACTCCTGCCGCGCCTGCGGGGCGGAGCTGTTCCGGTCGGAGGCCAAGTTCGAGTCGCACTGCGGCTGGCCGTCGTTCTACGAGCCGTCCGAGTCGGACACTGTGACCCTGCACGAGGACGACTCGCTCGGCATGCGCCGGGTGGAGGTCCGCTGTGCCCGCTGCGACTCGCACCTCGGGCACGTGTTCCACGGCGAGGGCTACCCCACGCCGACAGACGACCGGTACTGCATCAACTCCGTCTGCCTGACCCTGCAGCCGGTCGGCTGACGTCTACTTGGGCTTGGGGTAGGTGACCCGGCAGTCGTCGTCGTCCGGGCCGAGGATGTTGGCGAGGACGGGGTTGCCGTTCTCGCCGAACCTGGACTGGACGAACACCACGGGGTTGGCCTCCCCCCGCTCGGCCAGATACTCCAGGCCGCGCTTGCACAGGGTGATCGCGGCCTTGGAGTTGTCGGCGTTCTCGGGGAGGTTCGTGTAGATGCGCAGGTAGCGGCCGGTGGTGCGGATGTCCTTGACCCGCTTGGCGGTCTTGTCGTTCCACCTGCTGCGGAAGTAGGCCTCCGCCTTGGTGTCGGTGTACTTCGACGGTCCCGACGCCTTCTCCTCGGCCGCCTTCTTGTCCCGCTTGCCGGTCGCCTTCTTACCGGTGTCGACGCTGGCGACGGTCAGCTCGCCGGCCGGGGAGGCCTTCGGCGTGGGCGCGGCGACCACGTGCGCCGGGGCCGCCGCGTCGGAACGCGACAGCGGCCAGGCGATCGCGACGGCTCCGACGGCGAAGGCGGCCACCCCCAGTGACACCTCGACGACGTGCGAACGGGCCCGCCTCTTGCGGCGGCGCCCCCTGGAACGTGCCAGCCCGCTTGCCACTCTGCCTCACATTGACGTCGATCCTTCGTCACAGTATGGCAAAGACTTCGAGCCGCCAAGACCGTTTCCGACGCTTCGCGCAAGATCCGCCAGAATGTCCCTTCTAAACGGGTCCTGTCCTCCACCGTTCACCGGGAGGGTTGCGTGCCGGCCGTGATGTCCTGGCTCGTGTTCGGGCTGGCCTGCGTCCTGGTCGCGGCCGGCGGGGCGCTGGGCGGCGCCGACCCGATGGACAGCCGCCACGGCGGCGTTCACGGTCGTGGCCGCACTGGTGCCGGAGGGCGGGACCGGCCGTTCCCGGTGGAGGCCCTGGCACCGGTGCGGGACGCGCTGCCGGTGGTCGTCGTGATCCTGGCCGCGACCTCGCTCGCCTGCGCGGCCGGGCTCGTCGTCCGTACGGCCAGGGCGCAGGGCGAGCAGCGCACCCAGCTGCTGTGGATCTGCCTCGGCGCCGCCGCGTTCGTGGCAGGGGTCTTCCTGCCGGCCGTCGCCCGGCTTCCCGCCGCCGGTGTGCCGTTCATCCTGCCCTGCCGGCCTGTGTCGGCGTGGCGATGCTCCGCCACGACCTGTACGGGACCGGGCCGTGGCTGCGCCGCGTGCTGACCCTGGGGCTGCTGACCGGCACGCTGGCCCTGCTGTATTTCACGGTGACCGGGCTCACCGGGGCGCACGTCGCCGCCGCGGCGGCCGTGGCGGTCGCGGTCGAGCCGCTGCACCGCTGGCTGCGCCGGGCCTCCGGCCGCATCCTGTACGGCGGCGGGGCCGACCCTGAGGCCGTCCACGCCCGGCTGGGCGCCCGCCTGGCCGCGACCTCGGAGCCCGGGGCGATCCTCGCCGCCGTCGCCGACGCCGCGGCCGAGGCGGCCCGGGCCTCCTACGTACGGGCCGAGCTGGGCGCGCCCGGCGAGCCGCTGAAGGTCGTCGAGCGGGGAACGCCCGCTCCGCTCGGTGTGTCGGTGCCGCTGCGCTTCCAGGACGAGGTCCTCGGCACCCTCGGGTCGTCGGGAGGCGACGCGCGGGTGCTCGCCCCGCTCGCGTCGCACGCCGGGGCCGCGCTCGCCGCCGCCCACCGCGCCGCGGCGCTGCAGCGCTCGCGGACGCTGCTGGTCACGGCGCGGGAGGAGGAGCGGCGGCGGATCAGCAGGGACCTGCACGACGGGCTCGGCGCCTTCCTCGCGGGCATCGGCTTCACGGTGGACGCCGCGGGCAACGCGCTGAAGGCCGACCCGGAGCGGACGCGCGGCCTGCTGACCCAGATCAGGACCCAGGTGGCCGAGGCGGGTGCGGGCGTACGCCGCCTGGTGCGGGGGCTGCGGCCGCCCGAGCTGGCCCAGCTCGGCCTGGCCGGCGCCGTCGAGCACACCGACGCTGGGCGCCGGCGGGGTGGAGATCGAGATCGCGGCCGGAGACATGAGCGGTCTGCCGGCCGCCGTGGAGGTCACGGCCTACCTGGTGGCCCGCGAGGCGCTGACGAACGCGGTGCGCCACGGCGAGCCCCGCCGCTGCGCCGTACGGCTGGGCCGAACCGCGGACGGGTTCGAGCTGAGCGTGAGCGACGACGGGCGGGGACTCGGGCCGGAGACCGTCCCGGGAGTCGGGCTGACCTCGATGCGGGAGCGGGTGGAGGAACTGGACGGAAAGCTGACGATCGACACCGCCCACGGCGGCGGAACGGTGGTGACCGCGTGGATTCCCCTGTGATCAGGCTGCTCGTCGTCGACGACCACCCGGTGGTCCGCGACGGCCTCGGGGCGCTGATGTCGACCGTGGAGGGCATCGAGGTCGTCGCGGTGGCCGAGGACGGCCTGCGTGCCCTCGCGGCCGTCCGCGAGCACTCCCCCGACGTCGTGCTGATGGACATCGCGATGCCGAACATGGACGGCATCGAGGCGACACGACGGCTGTCGGCGGGGCCTCGGCCGCCGAGCGTGGTCATGCTCACGATGTCGGACGACGACCTGTCGCTGCTGGCGGCCGTCCGCGCGGGGGCCAGGGGCTACCTGCTCAAGAACGCCGCCCAGGACGACGTGGTCGCCGCGGTGCGCGCGGCGGCCCGGGGGCAGGCCGTCTTCGGGACCGGGGCGGCCGAGGCCGTGATCAAGCTGCTGCACGCGCCGCCCCGCGTGTCCCCGCGGCCGTTCCCCGCGCTCACCGAGCGGGAGTACGAGATCCTCGAACTCGTCGCATCGGGCCTCGGCAACCAGGCGATCGCGGCGCGCCTGGGCGGCGGGAACCCTGCTGTACGCCCTCGGCCACGCCGTCGTCGCGATCCCGGTGATCGCCACCTTCGTCCTCGCCACGAACCCGCCGGACCCGCTCGGCGCGCTGTACGCGCCGGGGATCGTGCTGTGGCTGGCCGGTCTGGTCCCACTCGCGATCGCGGCCTTCCGCTCCGCGCTGATTCCCCGCGCCGTCGCCGTCGCCCTTCCTGCGACGCTGCCGCTGACGATGGTTCTGGGCACGGCGGGTCCCCTGGTCGAGGCCCTGACCTGGACCGCGTTGGGGTTCTCGATCGCTAGGGCAGCGCGGCGACGAGTTCGCTGACCGGCTTGCGGGTGCCGGTGTAGAAGGGGATCTCGATCCTGGTGTGCCGCCTCGCCTCGGCTCCGCGCAGGTGGCGCATCAGGTCCACGATGCGGTGCAGCTCGTCGGCTTCGAAGGCCAGCATCCACTCGTAGTCGTTGAGCGCGAAGCAGGCGACCGTGTTCGACCGCACGTCGGGGTACTCGCGCGCCATCATGCCGTGCTCGGCGAGCATCCTGCGGCGCTCGGAGTCCTCCAGCAGGTACCACTCCAGGGACCGTACGAAGGGGTAGACGCAGACGAAGCCCCTGGGCTCCTCCTCGGCGAGGAAGGCCGGGACGTGGGACTTGTTGAACTCGGCCGGGCGGTGCAGGGCCATGGCCGACCAGACCGGCTCGCTCGCGCGCCCGAGGGCGGTGCGGCGGAAGCGGGTGTAGGTCTCCTGCAGGTCCTCGGGTGAGGGGGCGTGCCACCAGAACATGAAGTCGGCGTCCGCGCGGAACCCGGCCACGTCGTAGCAGCCTCGGGTCGTCACGTCCTTGCCCGCCGCCTGCGCGAGCAGTTCCTCGACCTCGTCGGCCACGCCCTCGCGGGCGGCGGGAAGCTGGTCGCGCAGCCGGAAGACCGACCACATCGTGTATCGAATGACCAGGTTGAGATCGCGTGCCTTGGGCCGCTGGGCTGGCTCCGTCATGCCTCCATTCTGCCGGTAGGAGGCGGTGGTCCGGCCGCCGGGTGCCGCCGATCAGGCGCACCGGCGGCCGGCTCCCACGCGGCCGGTCAGGCCCCGGAGGCCGGTGATGCGGCCCGGGTGTCCCGCAGGTGCTCCAGGACGAGCTTGGCGGCGGTCCGGGCGGTCGCGACGCAGGCCGGGACGCCGACCCCCTCGTACGCGGCGCCGCAGACGGCGAGGCCCGGCTGTCCGGCGATCGCGGCGCGCACGCGGGCGATCCGGTCGAGGTGGCCCACGTCGTACTGCGGGAGCCCGCCGCCCCAGCGGGTCACCCGGGTGTCCAGCGGCAGGCCCCGCACGCCCATGATCTCGGCCATCTCGTTCAACGCCAGGGCCGTCAGCTCGGCGTCGTCGCGCTGGAGCACGAGTTCCTCGCCCAGGCGGCCGAGCGAGCACCGCACGATCATGACGTTGCGGTCGGCCTCGGCCAGGTGGGGCCATTTGACGCTGCTGAACGTCGCGGCCTTGACCGGCCTGCCCTCGACCGGCGGCACGAGATAGCCGCTGCCCTCCGGCTGCTCGGGGAATGCCGTCCTGGGATAGGCGAGGGTGACGATCGCCATGCTGGCGTACTCGATGCCGGACAGCTCGGCCGCCGCCTTCGGCACCTCGCGCCCGAGCAGGCGGGAGGCGGGCCGCGCGGGGACCGCCAGGACGACGGCGTCGGCGTCGATCACCTCCTCGTCCCTGGTGGGACCGGTGACCAGCCGCCAGCCGTCCGGCGTCCGGATCAGGTCGCGCACGGTGACGCCGGTGCGGATCTGCGCGCCCGACTCCTTGGCCACCGCGGCGGGCAGCGCGCCCATGCCGTTCCTGAGCGTGGTGAAGACCGGCCCGGCGTCCGCGGGAGCCTCCGCGAAGATGCTCCTGGCCGCCTGCAGCAGCGACCGCTCGGTGCGGGCGACGGCGGCGATCCGCGGCATGGTCGCGTCCAGCGACAGCATGTCGGCCCGGCCCGCGTACACGCCGCCGAGCAGCGGCTCGACCAGCCGATCGACGACCTCGCTCCCCATCCGGGCCCGGATGTACGCCGCCACGGAGACGTCGCCGGTCACGAGCGTGGGCGGCAGGAACTGGTCGAAGGGCACCCGGGCGAGCCCGCCCGGCGACAGGATGCCCGAGCGCGCGAGGGCGACCACGTCCGCGGGGACGCCCATCACCTGCTGCCGGGGCAGCGGGCGCAGCGACCCGCGCGACAGGACGGAGGCCCGGGTCGTGCCGGGGTCCACCAGGTCGTCTCCGAGGCCGGCCAGCCGGGCCAGCTCCTTGCCCTCGGGCCGCCGCGCCAGCATCGACTCGGCGCCCGCGTCGACCTCGACCCCCGCCACCTGCGAGGCGTACAGCTTGCCGCCGACCCTCGGCGCCGCCTCAAGCACTGTGATCCGCAGGCCGGCGTCGGCCCGGTTCAGGTGCAGCGCCGCGGCCAGACCCGCGATGCCCCCGCCGACGACGACCACATGACGACCCGCAATCCCGTCCATGGGGCAAAGCTACCGGCCCGTAGGCGCGGGTTCCGCACCGGCGCGGGGCGTGTCCGCCGCGGAACGGGGAACCCCGCCGCCACGGAGAGAGTACGGATAGTCACATATCGAAACACCGGCCGACAAAGCCGCCAGGAATGCAAGATTCTCAGAAACTTTTCACCTGCTGGGCAAAAAGTAAGGGTTCGCTGTAATAAAGTTGTTGTAGTCAGAGCAGAAGTACGGCCACTTCTGGCACGCACCCGATTCCCCGACCCGAAGAGTGGCGTGAAGCGAATGACGGCTCGCCCCGAGAACCCGCACCAGGCGCGGATCCTGCGCCTCCTGCGTCAGGACGGCGCGCGCTCGCGCGCCGAACTCGGCGAGGTGGCCCGTCTGTCACCGTCGAAGCTCGCCCTCGAGCTCGACCGGCTGACCAAGCTGAACCTCCTCGAATCCGGGGGGCTCGCGGCCTCGCGGGGCGGCCGGCGGTCGGGCATCGTGCGGATCGCCTCACACCTGCGTTTCGTCGGCATCGACATCGGCGCCACGTCCATAGACGTGGGGGTGACCAACGGCGAGCTGGGGGTGCTCGGCCACCTGTCGAAGCCGGCGGACGTGCGGGACGGCCCCGAGGCGGTGCTGGAGCAGGCCCTCGAACTCGTCGGCAAGCTGCGGACCGGCGAGACGACGGAGATCCACGGCGTCGGTATCGGAGTCCCCGGCCCGGTGAGCTTCCTCGACAGGACACCGGTCTCGCCCCCGATCATGCCGGGCTGGGACCGCTTCCCCGTGCGGGAGACGCTGAGCCGGGAGTTCGGCTGCCCGGTGCTCGTGGACAACGACGTGAACATCATGGCACTCGGCGAGCTGCACGCGGGCCTCGCCAGGTCCGTCGGCGACTTCCTGCTCGTGAAGATCGGCACCGGCGTCGGCTGCGGCATCGTGGTCGACGGTGAGATCTACCGCGGGGTGACCGGCAGCGCCGGCGACATCGGCCACATCCGGGTGTCCGACGACGGCCCCCTGTGCACGTGCGGCAACACCGGCTGCCTGGAGGCGTACTTCGGCGGCTCGGCGCTGGCCCGAGACGCCCGGGCCGCCGCGGAGTCGGGCGACTCCGCCTTCCTCGCGGAACGGCTCGCTCAGGAGGGCACGCTGACCGCGGAGGACGTCGCCGCGGCGGCGGCCTCGGGCGACGCCGCCGCCGTACGGATGACCCGCGAGGGCGGCCGGCACGTGGGCATCGTGCTCGCGTCGCTCGTGAGCTTCTTCAACCCCGGCCTGGTGATCATCGGAGGCGGGGTGGCCGGCCTGGGCCACGCGCTGCTCGCGGAGATCCGCAGCGTCGTCTACCAGCGCTCACTGCCGCTGGCGACCGGCAACCTGCCCATCGTCTTGTCCGAGCTGGGCGAGACGGCCGGGATCGTCGGGGCGACCCGCCTGATCACCGACCACGTCTTCTCCGTCGAGTGAGCCGCGCGGCGCCGCGCCCCTCCTGAGACGCCGGACGGCCGCCGCCCCCCGCGGGGGGCGGCGGCCGTCCGCACAGGCTCAGCCCTTCAGAAGCTGTGTGAGCAGGCCCTTGACCTCGGTCGCGGCGTAGGCGTCCTTGTCGAAGGGACCGAGCAGCACCGGCCCGTCCGCCGCCGAGTCGGGCAGGCGGCCGTGGCTGCCGCGCACCGGCTCCGGGTCGAGCGGCACGACCGACATCTTGTAGCGCATGCCCAGCTTCTTGCGGGCCAGCGCCGTGCCGGCGCGCAGCTTCACGAGCGGGTCGTCGGGATCCATGAACAGCTCCGCCGGGTCGTATCCGGGCTTGCGGTGGATCTCCACGAGCTTCGCGAAGTCGGGCGCCCGGTCGTCGGACAGCCAGTAGTAGTAGGTGAACCACGCGTCCGGCTCCGCCACGGCGACGAGGTCCCCGGCGCGCTCGTGGTCGAGGCCGTACTTCACTTTGCCCTCCTGGCCCAGGACCTCGTCCACGCCCGGCAGCTCGGCCACGATGTCGCGTACGCGGGGCAGGTCGGCGGGGTCGTTCACGTAGACGTGGGCGACCTGGTGGTCGGCGACCGCGAAGGCCCGTGAGGCCCAGGGGTCGAGATACTCCATGCCGTCCTGCGTGTGGACCTCCAGCAACCCGGCCCGGCGCAGCGCGCGGTTGACGTCGACCGGGCGGGACGCGTTGGTGATGCCGTACTCGGACAGCACGACCACGGTGGCGTCCTCCCGCAGCAGCGGCGCGAGCGCGGCGTCGACCTCCCGGGCCGCCGCGACGGCCTGGGGCGCGTCGGGCCCGAAGCGCTGCAGGTCGTAGTCGAGGTGCGGGATGTAGACCATGAGCAGGTCGGGCCGTTCCTTGGCGAGGATCCGGCGGGCGGCCGCGATGATCCACTTGGACGAGGTGATGCTCGCCGTCGGCCCCCAGTAGGTGAACAGCGGGAACTCGCCCAGCTCGGCGACCAGGTCGTCGTGCAGCGACGGCGGCCTGGTGTAGCAGTCGGGCTCCTTGCGCCCGTCGGCGTAGTAGATCGGGCGCGGGGTGACGATGAAGTCGCTGGAGCCGCCCATGGCGTACCACCAGCAGACGTTGGCCGTGCGGATCCCGGGCACCGCGTCCCACAGCTGCTCGCCCTGGATCAGCCGGTTGTGCTGCCGCCACAGGAAGACCTCGCCCAGGTCGCGGAAGTACCAGCCGTTGCCGACGATGCCGTGGTCACGCGGCATCGAACCGGTCAGCAGGGTCGCCTGCATCGAGCAGGTCACGGCGGGCAGCACGGGCTTCAGCGACGCGGCGGCGCCGACCTTGGCCACGTTCGGCATGTGCGCCAGCAGGCGCGGGGTCAGGCCGACGACGTTCACGACGACGACGGGCGCCATCAGATCTCCTTAAGTCCGAGGGCGGCGAGCCGCCCTCTGGTCCAGTCGAGCTCGGCCGCGATGCCCTCGGCGACGTCCACCGGGCCGGGCAGCACGCTCCAGGTGTAGGTCTCGACCTCGAGGTGCCGGGTGAGGGGCGCGGTGAGGCCCCCGTCCGGGGTCATGAGCCGCCCGAGCAGGTCCTCCAGGTACGGTGCCGTCGTGGTGAGCGGCGGCGGGGGCGCGGCGTGCAGCGGCATGTGGAAGTGCGTGCGCCACGGCAGGTCCGCCGGGAGCCCGCCTGCCAGCGCCTCCGGCAGGTCGTCGGCGTAGCCGGCCGCGCAGCGCGTCTGGTGGAGATAGCGCTCCTCCTCGTACGCCGCCAGCGCCCGCTGGCCGCCCGGCGGCGCCTCGACGGCCGACGAGACCTGGAGCTTGACGATCGGCAGCCCCAGGCCGGCCGCGTCGGCGGCCTCCTCGAAGCCGACGGCCAGGTGGCAGGCGTCCAGGCAGACGCCGAGGTGCGCGGGATCCACCCCGGCCAGCAGCTCGACCGCCTGCGGGGTGGTCTCCACGATGCAGCCCGGCTCGGGCTCGAAACCGACGCGGATCGTCTTGCCGGTGCGCTCCGCCAGCTCCCGCAGGCCCCGGGTGAGCGCGTCCAGGTTGGCGTTCACGGCCGCGGCCTTGTCCGGCGTCCATCCGGTGCGCCAGGCGAGGGGCAGCGTCGAGATCGAGCCCTCGGTCACGTCGTCGGGCAGCAGCACGGTGAGGATCTCGGCCAGGTCGAGCGTGTAGGCGAGCCGCTGCGGCTCCGCCCAGTCGGGCCGGTACACCCGGAGTTTCACGACCTGGTCGTGGAAGCCCCGGTAGGGGAAGCCGTTGAGGGTGACGACCTCCAGCCCCAGCTCGTCCAGCCGGGCGCGCAGCCGCGCCAGTTCCGCGGGGTCGGCCCGCAGCGCCCTCGCCGCACCCGACGACAGCCACAGCCCGAGGCCGAGCACCGGCGCGCCGGTCAGCGCCCGCACCCGGGCGGCGACACCGGAGAGCTGCTCGTGGATCCCGGCGAGGTCCTCGGCGGGGTGGACGTTGGTGCAGTAGGCCAGGTGGACGACGGAACCGGAGGGATGGAGCAGGCGCATGGTCAGCGCGTCCCGCGCAGGATCGTGTTGCCCTCGTAGTCGCCGCCCGACTCGACGTCGTCCAGCGACAGGCGCCCGCTCTGCCCGTAGAACGCCACAGGGTTGCGCCACAGCACCCGGTCCACGTCCTCGTCGGTGAACCCGGCGGCCAGCATGGCCTCGCCGACCTCGCGGGTCTTCAGCACGTCGCTGCGGCCCCAGTCCGCGGCGGAGTTCACGATCATCCGCTCGGTGCCGTGCTCCTTGAGGATCGCCACCATCCGCTGGGGGTCCATCTTGGTGTCGGGGTAGATCGAGAAGCCCATCCAGCACCCGGCCTCGTGGACCATGCCGACGGTCAGCTCGTTGAGGTGGTCGACGAGGACCTTGCCGGGGTCCATGCCCTTGACCGCGTCGAGCGTGCGCCGGGTGCCCGCCGCCTTGTCGCGGTGCGGCGTGTGCACGAGCACCGGCAGGCCGTGCTCCTCGGCGAGCGCGAGCTGGGCCTCGAGGACGCGGTCCTCCTCCGGCGTCATCGAGTCGTAGCCCACCTCGCCGACCGCGACCACCGAGTCCTTCAGCAGGTAGCGGGGCAGCTCGTCCAGCACGCCCGCGCAGCGCGGGTCGTTGGCCTCCTTGGGGTTGAGCGCGAGCGTGCAGTGGTGGCGGATGCCGTACTGCGCGGCGCGATAGGGCTCCCAGCCCAGCAGCGCGTCGAAGTAGTCGAGGAAGCTGCCGACGTTCGTGCGCGGCTGACCGAGCCAGAAGGCGGGCTCCACGACGGCGCGGACCCCGGCGGCGTACATGCGCTCGTAGTCGTCCGTCGTGCGGGACGTCATGTGGACGTGGGGGTCGAAGATCCTCATCGGAATCAGAGCCTCTCGAGAACGTCGGGGGGAACGGGACGCCCGGCCGCGCGGCGCTCGGCGGCGAAGTCGGCGAGCATGCGGCGCAGCTCCTCGTCGGAGCGCCGGCCGAGGCCCTCGACCGACGCGAGCGGGACGGACATGAAGACGCACTTGAGCACGCCCTGCCGGAAGGCGTGGTCGTCCAGCCAGGCCGAGCCGTACGGGCCGAGCGCGGCGGCGACCAGCCGGGTGTCGTTGGTCCGCAGGGCGTCGTGGACGAGCGGGAGAGCGGCCGGACCGAAGTCGAGCTGCGGAAGCGCCTCCAGGATCTCCAGCCGCTCCCCCGCGTCGCCCTGCCAGTAGAGCTTCATGACGGCCGCCGACGGGTCCGGCAGGGCCTTCGCCAGCGCCCTCAGCAGCTCGGTGCGGGCGCCGGGGCCACCCTCCCGCGCGGCCCGCGGGAACAGCGCGTAGACGGTCTCCGGGTCGCGCTCAACGTCGGCTACGGCCTGCGACAGCCATGTCATGTGCCCTCCTCAGGAAGTCGATCGACCTTCGCGCCACCTCGGGCGCCGCGTGGCTGTGCCTGGCCAGCTCGACGGCGACCAGGCCGCCGAAACCGTCGAGGGCGGCGAGCGCGGGTGGGAAGTCGATCTCGCCCTCGCCGAACTCGAGATGCTCGTGTACGCCCCGCCGCATGTCCTCGATCTGCACGTGCACCAGGTGCGGCAGCGCCCGCTCGACGCACTCGGGCACGTCGTACGGCTCCAGGCAGCGGCAGTGCCCGATGTCGAGGGTGAGGCCGAACCTCGGGTGCCCGCCGAGCAGGTCGCGCAGCCGTTCGTATCCGGCGAGGTCCGCCACGAGCATGCCCGGCTCGGGCTCGAACCCGAGCGTGACGCCCACCTTGTCGGCCTCGGAGAGCAGGCGCTCGCACTGCCGTACGAGCCGGTCCCACGCCTGCTGCTCGGGCACCTCGGGCGGCCGGATGCCGCTCCACAGGTGCACCACGGGGGCGCCGAGGTCGGCCGCGATCCGCATCGCCCGGCACAGGAGGTGCACGCGCACCTCGGCCTCGTCGTGCAGCAGGGTCGGGAAGTGCTTGCGCCGGGGGTCCAGCGTGTAACGGCCGCCCGTCTCGACCGCGAGGGCCAGGCCGAGCCGCCGCGCCAGCGCCGCGATCCGCCCGACCTCCGCCGGGGAGGCGCCGGGCATGAGGTGCCCGTGGTCGAGCGTGACCGCCGCGCCGGTGTAGCCGAGGTCGGCGAGCACCTCCAGCGTCTGGTCGAGCGGATGGTCGCGGAAGCCGTTGGTGCAGTAGGCCCAGATCACGACGTGGCCACCTTCGCCGACAGCCACCGGCCGGCCGGCAGCGCGGCCAGCAGCGCCGCCGCCTGGGCGAGCCTGCCCCGCCCGGCCACCGCGGCCGCCTGCAGCGGGATCAGGCCGAGGATGCTCATCCGCACCGCCTGCCGTACCTGCTCGGGGTCGGGGTCGGCGCGCAGCGCCGCCTGGGCCCGGCCGGCCGTGGCGAGGTAGCCGGCGATCATGGCGGCGGCGCCCAGCCGCCCGGAAGTCTCGCCGCTCCGGCAGGCGACGGCCGCCAGCGCCGCGGACGCGCCGGTCGCGGCCAGCGCCTGGGTGACGGTCGCGGGGGTGGCGCCGTCCACCTCGGCGCGGCCGAGCAGGGTGATCCCGTAGGTGTGGGCGCCGACGGCCAGCGCCATGGGGGCGGCGGCCCGCGTGCGCGGGCCCGCCCCGAGCAGGACATCGAGCGCGCGGCAGGCCGCCATCGCGGCCGGGCCCGCCACGGTGTGCTTGAGACGCAGGTCGTAGGCCCAGGCGGCGCCGGCGAGCAGGCTCGCGATCGCGAGCCCGCGCCGTCCGCCGAAGACCGCGGCGGTGGCCACCCCGGCGCCGGTCAGCGCGGCGGCGAGGCCGAGCGCCCCGCCGGGGCTGATCCGGCCGGAGGGGATGGGCCGTTCCGGGCGCTCCTTCGCGTCGATCTTCCGGTCGGACCAGTCGTTGAGCGCCATTCCGGCCCAGTAGAGCAGCACCGACGCGGCGGCGAGGCCGGGCCGGGCCGATCGTCCGGCCGCCGCCGCGCCGGCGAGCGTGTCCCCGGGAACCGACAGCGCGGCGGGCGCGCGGACCAGCTCCAGCCAGGCCCTCACGGCTGTCCCTCGGACAGAGCCTGCGCGAACGCCACCAGCCGGGCGTACTGGGTGGGCAGGTCGTGACCTGCGCCGCCCAGCGGGTCCTTGAAGAAGTAGCCGAGCTCGGGGAGCACCCCGCCGTGCCCGGTCTCGTGGGCCCGCGCGACGAGCCGGACGAGGTCGAGGACGAGCGGGGCGGCCAGCGCCGAGTCGCAGCCCTGCCAGGTGAACTGCATGGTCATCCGGACGCCGAGGAAGCCCTCGAACGTGATGTGGTCCCAGGCGGTCTTCCACTCGCCGAGGTCGGCCACGTAGTCGATGTGCGTCAGGCCCTCGACGTCCTCGCCCACGATCGCGGGGACGGCCCGCGCCTTGCTCGCCGACTTGCTCTCCCGGGCCGCCGGGTCGGCCAGCGTGACGCCGTCGCCGCCGCCGAGGAGGTTGAGCCCCGACCACGAGCGGACCCGCAGCGCGCGGCCGGCGAACATCGGCGCGAGCGCGCTCTTGACCAGCGTCTCCCCGGTCTTGCCGTCGCGTCCCGCGTACGGCAGGCCGCTCCGCCGCGCCAGCTCGTCCAGCGCGGGCGGCGTCGGGCCCGCGGAGGGGGTGAACGCGACGTAGCCGCAGCCGGCCGTGAAGGCCGCGTAGGCGTACAGGGAGCTGGCGGGCAGCACGTCCTGACCGGACGCCAGCGCCTCCTCCAGGTCGGCGAGCGTGGCGTGCGGCACCTCGGCGGGGGGCTCGGTCGACGACACGTCCACCACGACGACGCGGGACAGGCCGTGCCGCTCCCGGAAGTCCGCGATGTCGCCGGCCAGCCGCCGGGCGGCCTCCGCCTGGCTCTCCTCGCCGGGGACGTAACCGTGCCGGATCTCGGCCTCGGCCGCGTCGAGATCCGCGGCGAGCAGGGTCGTCAGGACGGGAGGGAGCACGCCCGCCTGGGCGAGCAGCTCGGCCCTCTTGCGCAGCGGGGTCGCGACCACGTCGTGACCGCCGAACACCAGCTCGCCCAGGGGGGTGAAGTCCCCCGGGAAGCCCGAGGCCTCGATGACGCAGCCGGTGGGCGGGGCCGCTCCCGCACGAACCGCTGCCGCCCCAACCACCGCCGTGGTCGCGACGGACCCCCGGGCGCCGACCAGCCAGACACCGATGGGCACTGTAACTCTCCCGTCAACTCGGGTATGAAGGATGACCCGGAACATTCGGATAGTAAGAGGGATGTTTCGTCACTGACAAGCAAAAGTTTCTTGCGGGCTACAGAAAGTTCACCCACCTGCACGGGAACAGCGCATCCGACTCCCAGCCGTCGGCCCACTCGGGTCCGATAGCGTCGGCAGACGCGGCCGACGCCGCCCCTCCAAGCTCTCTCAGGAAGTCTGACTTTGTCCTCTGAGAAGAGAAAGTTCAAACGATCATGGAAAAACTTCTTCCCTGCTAGGTAAAAGTGGCGTAACTTGCTCGCCAAGTGCTCCGCACAGTCATGAGGGGTCGGAGTGAGACGAACGGCGGTACCCATGGCAGGACATCCAGTGGTTCTCCGCCACGGCGACGGCCGTCACCCCTGACCGTCCCGTCCGCTCCTGAGGAGTCACCAGCGGCTCGCCGCGCCATCGGGGGGATCGAGGTTCTTCATGCAGATGGAGTCAGCAAGACGATGAGTGCGTACGAAGAAGAGATGGAGACGGCCGGCAACGCGAAGTTCTTCCGCGGCGTGGGCGCCAAGGGCTCCCACAACCCGATGCACGAGCAGGACAACGCCCCCGGCGACGCGTCGCACCCGGGCCAGTCCCTGCAGCACGCGGACCTGAGCTACACGAACATGTCCGCTCTGCGCGGCTGACGACTTCGACGAGTACGGCGGACCGCCACGCGTTCGACCAGTTCCACCGGCACGCGGCGGCCCGCCTTTCCCTGCCACCCCCCTGAAAGAAGAGGCGCAGTAGATTTGAAGCGTACTCGCATTCTGGTCGGCGCTCTTGCCGCCGCGTTGACGCTCCCGTTTACGGCGGCGCTCACCGCCGCTCCGGCCCAGGCGCACGACGACGCGCTGCACTGGGAGAACTACGAGAAGGTCACCCTCACCAAGAACGTCGGCGAGCCGATCGACATGGCGGTCCTGCCTGACAAGCGGGTCCTGCACACCGCCCGCAACGGCGCCGTCCGGCTGACCGACCCCGCCACCGGCGTCACCAAGATCATCAACACGATCGACGTCTACAACAACTCCGAAGACGGACTGCAGACGATCGGCATCGACCCCGACTTCGAGCAGAACAAGTGGGTCTACGTCTACTACGCGCCCAGGAAGCTGACCGGGTCGGGGTACCCGGCGGAGACCCCGGCCGGGTCGTCGCCCAACTCCCTGCCCGCCGGCGCGGACGAGTCCTACTGGAACCAGTGGAAGGGCTACAACCAGCTCTCCCGGTTCAAGTGGACCGGCGACAAGCTCGACCTGTCCACCGAGCAGGTCATCATCAAGATCGGGACCAACCGCGGGCAGTGCTGCCACGTCGCGGGTGACTTCGACTGGGACGACGAGGGCAACCTCTACCTGGCCACCGGCGACAACACCCCGGCCAGTGCCCCCGGCGCCAACGGCTTCGCGCCCAACAACGACGCCCCGGGCATGAACCCCGGCTTCGACTCCCGCCGCGGCGCCGGCAACACCAACGACCTGCGCGGCAAGATCGTGCGGATCAAGGTGCAGGAGGACGGCTCCTACACCGTTCCCGACGGCAACCTGTTCCCGAAGGGCACGGCCAAGACCAGGCCCGAGATCTTCGTGATGGGCGTGCGGAACCCGTTCCGCATGGACGTCGACTCCATCAACGGCACGGTGTCGTGGGGCGACTACGGACCGGACGCCGGCGCCGCCGACCCCAACCGCGGGCCGATGGGCTACGTCGAGTGGAACATGGTCCCGCTCAACAAGCCGGTCAACGCGGGCTGGCCGTACTGCACGGGCCACAACTTCAACTACAACAACTGGGACTACGCGAACTCCAAGCCGCGTGAGTGGTTCGACTGCGCGGCGGGGCCGAAGAACACCTCTCGCTGGAACACCGGCCTGGAGCAGCTTCCGCCCGGATTCCCGGCGACCCTGTACTACGGTGACCGCGCCGGCGACCAGCCCGCGGAGTGGTCCGGGCTGACCGAGTTCGACCCGGTGCAGAACGGCCAGGGCCCGATGGGCGGACCGGTCTACCACTACGACCCGGACAACCCTTCGCCGACCAAGCTGCCGGCCTACTGGGACAAGAAGTACTTCTTCGGGGAGTTCTCCCAGGACTACCTCGCGGCCTTCACCGCCGCGGGACCGGATGGCCCGGTCACCAACATCGAGCACTTCCTGCCGAACAGCGCGCTCAAGACCGCGGCGCTGCCCGTCACCGACGGCCCGATGGACCTGGAGTTCGGCCCCGACGGGTCGCTGTACGTGCTCGAGTACGGCAGCAGCTTCTTCCGGGAGAACCCCGAGGCGGGCCTGTACCGCATCGACTACTCCCCCGGCAACAAGGCCCCGCAGGCGAAGATCACCGTTGACAAGACGTCGAGCAGCGAGGCTCCGCTCACCGTGCAGTTCAGCGGCGCCAAGTCCAGCGACACCGAGCCGGGCGACCTCACCTACGAGTGGGACTTCGACGGCGACGGCACCTTCGACGCCAAGGGCGTGACCGCGACCCACACCTACGACAAGCTCGGGCAGTACACCGCCCGGCTCCGGGTGACCGACGAGCAGGGCAAGTTCGCGCTGACGAGCATCGAGATCACCGTGGGCAACACCGCGCCCCAGGTGAGCATCGAGACCCCCGGCGACGGCGGCTTCATCGACTGGGGCAACGGCGTGCCGTTCACCGTCAAGGTCACCGACAAGGAGGACGGCGACAACCCGACCTGCAGCCGGGTGCAGTGGACGTTCGGCCTCGGCCACGACACCCACGCCCACCCGCTGACCACCGGCACGGGCTGCACCGTCACCTGGGCGACCCCCGTCGACGCGCCCGAGCACGGCGTGACCGAGAACATCTTCGGCGTGGTCGTGGTGAGCTACAAGGACAACGGCCACGGCGAGATCCCGCCCGCGACGGGCGACGCGGCGCTCATCCTCAACCCCAAGCTGATGCAGGCCGAGCACGCGGACGAGCTCCAGGGCGTCACCAAGACCCAGGACCCGACGGCCTCCGCTCTGTCGAAGATCACCTCGTTCGACGCCGGCGACTACATCGCCTACGACCCGGTGAACTTCTCCGGCATCACCTCGGTGAAGACCGTGGCCACCGGCGCCGGCACCCTGTCGCTGCGCTGGAACTCGCCGACCGCGACCCCGTTCGCGACGATCGCGATCCCGGCCGGCTCCGGCTGGCAGACGGTGACCACGGCGCTGCCGAACGCCCCCAAGGGCAGCGGCAAGCTGTACGTCACCTCGACCGGCGGCGTGGACCTGGACGCGTTCACCTTCGTGGGCGACGGCGTCGCCGACAAGACCCCGCCGACCGTGACGGCCACCCTCAACCCGGCCCAGCCGAACGGCGAGAACGGCTGGTACACCGGCAACGTGACGCTGACGGTCGCCGCGACCGACAACGGCACGGTGGCGAGCCGGCAGTACTCGGTCAACGGCGGCACCACCTGGTCGAACGCCAACAACCCGGTGACGCTGAGCACCGAAGGCTCTACGGAGGTCCGCTACCGCGCGACCGACAGCGCCGGCAACGTCTCGCAGATCGGCACCGTCACGGTGAAGATCGACAAGACCGCGCCGGTGACGACCGCGACGACCGACCCGGCGCAGCCGGAGGGCGGCTCGTTCACCGGTCCGGTCACGGTCACGCTGAAGGCCGTCGACAAGGACCAGGGCAGCGGGGTCGGCAAGACCGAGTACCGCCTCGACGGCGGTGACTGGACCGCCTACACCGAGCCGGTGAAGGTCACGGGCGACGGCTCGCACACGCTGGCCTATCGCTCGACCGACAAGGCCGGGAACGTCGAGGTGGTCAAGACGCTCACGCTGACGATCTCCACGCCGTCCTCGCCGCAGGTCAAGCTGACCGTCACCGCCACGTCCCGCTGCATCGGCACCTCGGCGTACCTGGCGGTCACGGCCGTCAACAACGGTGACGTGCCGGCGACCGTGGAGCTGACCACTCCGTACGGTTCCAAGACCGTGGCCGACGTGGCTCCGGGCAAGCAGGCCTACCAGTCCTTCAACACCCGGGCCGGGCAGATCGACGCGGGCAAGGTGACCGTCAAGGGCACCGCGACGATCGGCGGCAAGCAGGTCACCACGTCCTACGACGCCTCCTACAACGCGATCGCCTGCGGCTGAGCTGCTCACACCGCGGTCAGCTTCGCTGACCGCCCGGCGGTGACCACGGTCCACACGACGAGGACACCGCCACAGCACAACCGGGGCCGGCCGGCCGACCAGCCGGCCGGCCCCGCCCCCATAACTGGAGCCATCACATGAAGATCAACAGGACTACCCAGATACTCGCCGCGTCGGTGCTCGGTCTGTCGCTGGCCGGTGTGGCCGGTCCCGCGCTGGCGGCCGACGACCCCGGCACCGGCAACGGCGACGGCATCGACGTGTCGGTGAACATCGAGCCCACCACCACTCCCGGTCAGCTGTCGATGACCGTGGCCGACAACAACGGGGTGTCCCTCACGGAGGACGGCTCGGATGCCGCCGCCCGCCAGTTCACCGGCACCCTGCCGACGGTCACGGTGACCGACACCCGCCTGCCCGAGGAGATCCCCGCGGGCGAGTTCTGGGCGGTGGTCGGCCAGTCCAGCCAGTTCACCGCGACCGGAGACTCCGCCAAGACCATCGGCCCGCAGTACCTGGGATGGAAGCCGCGCCTGCTGAGCGACTCCTCCACCGGGGCGGTGTCGGCCGGTGAGCCGGTCTCCAGCGTCATCTCCGACGGCACCGGAGCCCCCACCGTGGGTCTGGAGGGCCAGGAGCTGCTCGCGTCGATCGCGAACTCCGCCGACGAGATCGGCACCTCCCAGGTCAACGCCGACCTCGCCCTGCGCACCCCGGTCGACGTCGCCGCCGGCGAGTACCACTCGACCCTGACGCTTTCACTGTTCAACCAGTCCTGAGCCGCAGGCAGGATGCCACCGCCCGGTGCAGGTGTCCGGGACGTGTGCGAGTCCGGCACACGTCCCGGACGTTCTTTCACGATGAGACGGGAGACACCCTGTTGACCAGGAGCAGTCCGCGGGGCGCCCTCGCCCTCCTCGCCGTCCTTCACTCGTTCCCGAATCGACCTCGATCACGCCGGTCTTCTCCGCCACGGACGACACGTCCGGGGTGGCGAGCGTGACCGCGGCGATCGGCGACCTGCAGGTCGAGTCGGGCGAGGCGCTCCCCCTGTGGAAGCTGCCGCTCGGCGAGAACGAGCTGGTCGTGACCGCCAAGGACAAGGCCGGGCACGCCACGAAGAAGACGGCGGCCTTCACCGACACGACCTCCTTCGAGGACGTGAAGGCCCTCCTCACCGCCTTCCAGAGCGCCGGCACGGTGACCGCCGGGCCCAGAAACGTCCTGTTCGCGCAGCTCGACCAGGCGGCCAAGCAGGCCGGCATGGGCAAGAAGGACAACGCGATCAAGGCCCTGGAGCGGTTCGTCGGCTTCGCCGGCGACGCCAAGCGGGTGACCGACAAGGCCGCGGGCGACGCGCTCATCCGCGACGCGAAGGCGCTGATCGAGCGCCTGCGCGGCTAGCAAGACGTCCCGTGGGTCCGGCCCGGCCCGGCCGGACCCACGGGGCCCCACACCCCTTCGAAACAGAGGCGCCGGCGACCACGGCGGCATCGTGATGCCATCGTGATCGCCGGCGCCGAACTGTCCGTATCGGTAATCCGATGTAAAGGACATGAGGCGAATCCGGTACGGCGCGGCGGCCCTGGTGGCCGTCGCCTTTCTGTTGACGGGTTGCGGCGGCGGCTCGGATGTGTCCGGCATGGACACGGCCGGCAGCGCCGCCGCCCCCGCGGCGCCGGCCGCGGACGCCCCCACGGCCAGGGGCACGGTTCAGAGCGAGCAGCGGGCGCCCGCCGCAGGCGGCGGGAGCGGCGGGCAGGAGAAGGTCAGGATCGACCCGGCCGACCGGGCGATCATCTACCAGGCCGAGCTCACCGTCGAGGCCAAGGACGTCACGGCGGCGGCCGACCGCGCCAAAGCGATCGTGACGGGCGCGGGCGGGTACGTCGCCGAGGAGCGCAGCGAGTCCGTCTCCGGCGGCGACCAGTCGACGATCATGTTCAAGGTGCCCCCGGCGCGCTACGCCGACGTGCTGGCCCAGCTCGGACGCGACCTCGGGAAACGCACATCGGTGCGGCAGAACGCGCAGGACGTCACCGAGGAGGTCGCCGACGTCGCCAGCCGGGTGAAGTCGGCCGAGGCCGCGCTCGGGCAGTTCCGCACGCTGCTGTCGAAGGCGAACAAGATCGGCGAGATTCTGGAGATCGAGCGGGAGATCTCCAACCGCGAGGCCGATCTGGAGTCGCTGCAGGCCAGGCAGAAGGCCCTGGAGACGCAGACCGGCATGGCCACCGTGACGCTCACCCTGATGCCCCCGCCTCGATCCTCGGCCCGGCATGAGAAGAAGGAGGACGCGTCCGGCTTCCTCGCCGGGCTGCGGGCCGGGTGGGACACCCTGACCGCCTCGACCGTGATGGCGCTGACCGTGCTGGGCGCGCTGCTGCCCTGGATCGTCGTGGCCGTGGTGGTGTGGCTGGCCGTCCGGATCGTCATGCGCCGGATGCGCCGCCGTGCCGCCCCGCCGGCCGGTCCCGTGCCCCCCGGTGCGGTTCCTCCCGGGTCCGTCCCTCCCGCTCCCCCCGTTCCTTCCGGGCACGGGCCCGGCTCCCCCGCGGGTCCCGCCCCCACGGGCGGCCCTGACGGGCCGCCGCGCTTCACGTCGCCTGAGCCGGCCCCCCGCGAGGACCTGGACGAAAACCAGGATCAGGGCCGGGAGTCCGAGCGCACGCCGGGGTAACGCCTCAGCGGGCCGACGACTCGTGGACGAAGTCGGTGAGCCGGGCGAGCTGGTCGGGGTCGGTCGAGGGAAGCACGCCGTGGCCGAGGTTGAACACGTGCCCCTCGGCCACCCGGCCGCGTTCGAGCACGTCCCTGGCCCGCCTCTCGACGACCTCCCAGGGCGCGAGCAGGATCGCCGGGTCGAGGTTGCCCTGCAGGGCCTTGCCCGCGCCCACGCGCAGCGCGGCCTCGTCGAGCGGCACCCGCCAGTCGACGCCCACCACGTCGGCGCCGGCCTCGCCCATGAGGCCGAGCAGCTCGCCGGTGCCGACGCCGAAGTGGATGCGCGGCACGCCGAGGTCCGCCAGGCCGGCGAAGATCCGGCTGGTGTGCGGCAGCACGTAGGTGCGGTAGTCCTGCGGCGCGACCGCGCCCACCCACGAGTCGAAGAGCTGGACGGCCGAGGCCCCGGCCGCCACCTGCACGCGCAGGAAGGCGAGCGTGATCGCGCCGAGCCGCTCCATCAGCTCGTGCCACAGCTCGGGCTCGCCGTACATCATGGCCTTGGTGCGGTCGTGGTTCTTGGAGGGACCGCCCTCGATCAGGTACGACGCGAGCGTGAACGGCCCTCCGGCGAAGCCGATCAGCGGGGTCCCGCCCAGCTCTCCGGTGAGCGCGCCGATCGCCTCCGTCACGTAGGGGACGTCGTCCGGCTCCAGAGGGCGCAGGACCTCCATGCCCGCCTTGTCGCGGATGGGGGTCCCGACGACCGGGCCGACGCCCGGCTTGATGTCCAGGTCGACGCCGACGGCCTTGAGCGGGACCACGATGTCGCTGAAGAAGATCGCCGCATCCGTGCCGTACCTGCGGACCGGCTGCATGGTGATCTCGACCACGAGTTCGGGCGTGGCGCAGGCGGTGAGCATCTCGACGCCCGCGCGCACCCTGCGGTACTCGGGCAGCGACCGCCCGGCCTGGCGCATGTACCAGACCGGCGTGTGCGGAACGGGCTCGCGCCGGCAGGCGCGAATGAAAACGGAATCGGCGAGCTGGGGTTTCACGGCACCAGCCTGCCATGTCCGGGTGCCGCCCGGCGCCTGGACCCACGACCTGGGGCTCCAGAACGACGCGAGGAAGGCCGTTGATCGCGTAAGGTGAACCCCATCCCCTCCTGTGAGTCATCTCACAGCTCGGCAATGTGTTCGCCAATCGGCCATCCGGCATCGATTCCAATACCACTTTCGAGACACGCCGAGTGCGATGCGGGGAAATGTCGCCGGGACGTGCCAACGTCGGATCAGTCCCGAGCGACCGCCACGACCGTGGATCCGACGAGAGGCCCCGGAGCGATGACTTCGATGTGGAGTTCCCCCGAACGCCGCACTGAGCACTGTGCCGGCAGCGACGCCGCGCGCCCCGCCCGCACGCGCGGACGCGCCCCGGCACGGAGGGCCGACCGGGTGGCGGCTCGACTGGCGGCGACGGTTTGACGACTTCCGATGCCCCCCACAGCCACCCCCCTGCTTCGCGCTCTCCCGAATCCGACCTACTCTTCCGTCATGACCCTCGGTGAACCGCCTGCGCCTCCCGCCGCCTTCCGGCGCGCGCTGGAGACGTTGCGCCCCGCCGAGGTACGGCCGGAGATCGAGCTGGAGGACATCCCCGCGCCCCAGCGGCTCGCGCCGTACTCCGGTGCCGTCGGGGCGTCCGTGTACCGTGACGACGACGAGCTCGCCGTCGGCCGCCTGATCATGCTGTTCGACCCCGAGGGCCAGCGCGGCTGGGAGGGCCCGTTCCGCCTCGTCGCCTACGTACGCGCCGACATGGAGCCCGAGATGACCACAGACCCGCTGCTGGGGCCGGTGGCCTGGAGCTGGCTGACCGAGGCGCTCGACGCCCACGGCGCGAGGTACGCCGCGGTGGGCGGCACGGTCACCCGCGCCGTCTCTGAGGGATTCGGCGGCAAGGCGGACGACCCCGTCACCACGGAGATCGAGCTGCGGGCCTCGTGGTCGCCGCTCGACGAGGACCTGTCGCCGCACGCGGCCGCCTGGTGCGACCTCATGTGCCTGGCCGCGGGCATCCCCCCGCTGCCACCCGACGTCGCCACGCTCCATCCGCGCCCCGCCCGCCGAGATGATCCGAAAGTTCCTTAGCCCGTGACAGAACCCGTAGTCCAGCCTCTGTTGGAGCCGCGCGAGGGAATCCCGCCCGTCATCGAGGACTCCGCCGCGCTCGCGGCCGCCGTGGACGCCTTCGCCCGTGGGACGGGACCGGTGGCCGTCGACGCGGAGCGCGCCTCCGGATACCGCTACAGCGGCCGCGCCTACCTGGTGCAGCTGCGCCGGGCAGGCGCGGGCAGCGCGCTGATCGACCCGATCAAGTGTCCCGACCTGTCCGCGCTCGACGAGGCCGTACGCGACGCCGAGATCGTCCTGCACGCCGCGAACCAGGACCTGCCGTGCCTGGCCGAGCTGGGCTTCCGCCCGGGACGGCTGTTCGACACCGAGCTGGCCGGTCGGCTGCTCGGCTACGAGCGGGTGGGCCTGGGGACCATGGTCGAGCTCGTTCTCGGCCTGCGGCTGGAGAAGGGGCACTCCGCGGCCGACTGGTCGTCCCGCCCGCTGCCTGAGGACTGGCTGCGCTACGCGGCGCTCGACGTGGAGGTGCTCGTCGAACTGCGCGACGTCCTTCACGCCGAGCTGGCCGCCACCGGCAAGCTGGAGTGGGCGCTGGAGGAGTTCGCGTCGATCCTGGCCGCTCCCGCTCATCCCCCGCGTACCGACCCGTGGCGGCGCACCTCGGGCATCCATCGGGTGCGCACGCTGCGCGGGCTCGCCGTGGTGCGGGAGCTGTGGACGCTGCGCGACGAGATCGCACGGGAGGCCGACCTCGCGCCGGGCCGCGTGCTGCCCGACTCGGCGATCGTGCAGGCCGCCCTCGACCAGCCGCGCACGACCAAGGCCCTCACCGAGATCACGCCATTCGTCGGCCGCAGCGCCCGCCGCCACCTCAACGACTGGCTGGCGGCGGTGAACCGGGCCCGCACGATGCCGGAGCCGGCGCTGCCGCAGCCCGTGGGGCCCGGTGACGGCCCTCCCCCGGCCAACCGGTGGGCCGACAGGGACCCGGCCGCCGCCAAGCGGCTCGCGGCGGCACGGGCCGTCGTCGCCGCGCTCGCCGACGAGCACCGCATGCCGACGGAGAACCTGCTCCAGCCCGACGCCGTACGCAGGCTGACCTGGGAGCCGCCCGCGCCGATCAGCGAGGAGACCGTGGCGGCGCGGCTGCGCGCGCTGGGCGCGCGGGAGTGGCAGATCGGCCTGACCGTCCACCCGCTGGCCAAGGCCCTCGAACGGCTGGAGATCAAGGGAGAGGTCTGACATGCGCGGCTACGGCCCGGACGTGGACTCCCCCTTCGGCTACCGCCTGCACCACGTCCAGCTCGCCATTCCGCCCGGGGCGGAGGACGACTGCCGCGCCTTCTACGTGGACGCGCTCGGGATGACCGAGATCGGCAAGCCCCCCGTGCTCGCCGCGCGCGGGGGCCTGTGGGTGCGGGCCGGGGCCCTGGAGATCCACCTCGGCGTGGAGGAGGACTTCCGCCCCGCGCGCAAGGCACACCCGGGCATCCTGGTGACCGGCCTCGACGACCTCGCCACGCGTCTGGAGGCCGCCGGCGTCGAGGTCGCCTGGGATCCGCACTTCCCCGGTCACCGCCGCTTCTACGCCCACGACAACGTCGGCAACCGGCTCGAATTCCTCTCCCCGGAGACCTGACCGGCGCGTACGACCAGCGATTGAAAAGAATGAAGCATTTCGGCCTGGCTCGGTAAGTACAGGTGACCGCATTCGCCAGGAAAGGCCGAGATGCATGACTACCACCCGCGAAGTCGTCGCGGCGGATGATGCGACCCTCATCGAGAGATCGCTGCACGAGCCGGAGGTCTTCGCCGTCCTGTTCGACCGGCACGCACCGCTCCTCCACCGCTATGTGACCAGGCGGCTGGGACCCAGCGACGCGGAGGACGTCGTAGCCGACACCTTTCTGGCCGCCTTCCAGAGCCGGGGCGACTACGACCGGGGCCGCCCCGACGCCCGCCCATGGCTGTACGGCATCGCCTCGAACATGATCGGGAAACGGCGGCGCGCCGAGACCAGCCTCTACCGCGCGTACCTCCGCAGCGGCGTGCACCCGGGGGAGATACCGGGCGCGCAGGTGGAGGACGGAGTCAACACCCTGGCCGTCAACCGGCCGCTGGCGCGGGCCCTGCTGCGGCTCAAACGGGCCGACCGCGACGTGCTGCTGCTCGTCGCCTGGGCCGGGCTGAGCTACCAGGAGGTCGCCGACGCGCTCGCGATCCCCCCGGGCACCGTCGCCTCGCGGCTCAACCGGGCCCGCAACCAGATTCGCCAGGATTTACCAGAGGGAGATTGGCAATGAACGCGCTCACCGGCATGTGGCAGAACGTTCCGGCGGCCTCGCGGGACGACCTCGCCGGGGCCAGGCGGCGGCTGCTGGACGGGATGCAGGCCCGGCGGCCCGCCCTCACCACCTCCCGGCGGCGGTTCGTCACCGCCCCTCGGCTGCTGGTCGCGGCCGGCGTCGCGGCGGCGGCCGTCACCGCACCGCTGGTCGCCAGCGGCGGGACCCCGGCGTACGCGGTGACCGAGAACCCCGACGGCACGATCACGGTGGCTCTCAACGAGATGCGCGACCCCGAGGGACTGCGGGCCGATCTGCTGGCGGCCGGCGTCACGGCCGACGTGTCGTTCCTGGCGCCGCACACGCGGTGCGCGGACTCCCGGTTCGAGGGCGTGGACCCCTCGTACGGGTCGCGGGGCCACACGGAGGCGCAGTTGCGGAAGGGCGTGGAACGGTGGCGCTCGTTCGAGGCGACCCGGGTGGTCGACGTCCGTGAGATCAGAATCCGTCCGGAGTTCATCCGGCCGGGCGAGACGCTCGTCCTGGAGTTCCGCGACAACCAGGACGCGCAGCGGCCCTGGAGGCTCGGCGCCTGGCTGGCCAAGGCCGGCTCGCCCGTGAAGCCCTGCACGCCCGTGGCCGACGCCGGCTGAGCCCTTCCGCGTCCTGCCGGTGACGGGACGGATGGAGCAGGCAGAAGCTCCTGGAGGTACGCGATCGGCAGCGGCCGGCGTACGTCCAGGAGCTTCCTCTCCCGGCAGCGGCCCCTCTGACCGCGCGGCCAGAGGGGCCGCTCGTGGTCAGCTCGCGTCGTCGTCGGTCACGACGAGCCGGGTGAAGCCGCCGCCGATCGTCGCGTTGACCGGCACAGAGGCGACCACCTGGTAGGACTGCGGCGCGGACGCCACCGCGGGGTCGCCGTTCACCGGCACCTGGAAGGACGCCTCCAGGGACCTGGCCGGGATGACGACCTCCTGCGCCGCCGAGGCGATCACCGGCGCGGCCCCGGTCGCGATCGTCTGGATCTGGACCGTCACCGGAGTGGCGCTCTTGTCCGACAGCCGCACGGTCATCGTGGCCGTGCCCGGCCCGTCGCCCTCGTCCACCGTGGCGCCCTCCACCGACACCTGCGGCAGCCTGTCGGTGCGGGCCGCACCCGCGGCCATCGTGGTGAACGCGAGATCGGCGAGGTAGACCGCGCCCTTCCGGCTCGCGCCCGAGATCCGGATCTCGCTGATCTGCTGCGGCTTGATGCCGGTGAGCGCGCTCAGCGGGACACGGACCGTGCGCAGCCAGGTCTTGGGCAGCGGCGAGGCCGTGCCGGGGAACGCCGTGAGCGCGTCGCTCACCTCGGACACCCTGACCGTCTGGGACGCGCCCCGCTTGTCGACGATCTCGACCGCGAGGTCCAGGTCGCCGGTCGCCGTCTCGTCCCTCGCCGCGCGGAAGGTGAGCGCGTCGTAGCGGGAGACGTTCTGGACCTGCTTGTCCAGCGGCACCGTCACCATGCCCGTGGGGTCGCTCCAGGAGAACCGCAGCACCGGGGTCGAGGCGACGTTGTTCGCGTACGTCGCGGGCGTCCAGGACGGCGCCTGCGAGGTGGTCAGCGTGGAGGCGCAGGGAGGCAGGCCGCTCTGCGGCGAGCGGTCGAGCATCCCCGCGCAGACGACCGCGGTGGCCGCGCCGGAGACCCGCGTGGACGGCGCGAGCGACGTGAAGGAGGCCACGTCGAGGCGCTTGCCCGCGGGCGCCTGGGCGACGGCGTGCACGACGGCCCGCCCGGCGGAGGCGGTGGTGCCGCCGCTGCCGTCGAACAGCGGCAGCAGGCCCTGCTCGCCGCCCTGGACCAGGCGGAAGAACCCGGCGATGTACGCGGTGCCGACGGCGTACTGCTCGGCGGCGGTCAGCCGCGACGGCGCGGTGCCGCCGCAGACCGGGTCGTTGCGGTTCGACCAGTCGTCGGACGCGGGCGCGTGCGCCACGCCCGGGGTCCACTCGGTGTTGAAGAAGTTGTGGTCGGCGCCCATGACCATCAGCGAGGAGCGGAAGGCCGGGTCACCGTCCGCGGCGTACCGGGAGTCGTCGTAGAAGTGCTGGCCCTGCTGGTTGGAGACGTCCCCGTCGCAGTACGGCAGGATGACGGCCATCGGCGTGCCGGGCAGGGTCGCCCGCGCGAAGTCCGTCGGCGCGAGCGGCAGCACCGCCCTGATCCCGTACGGCCTGGCCCGGCCCGCGTTCATCAGCGCGGCCTTGACGACGCCCTCGCCGCCGCGCGAGTGGCCCATCAGGCCGACGTCGGACATGTCGAGGCGGCCCTTGAACAGGCTCACCAGCTTCGCGTCGCCCACGCCCTTGGCGGCGTCGGCGAGCAGGTCGAGGTGCCGCATGACGACCTCGCCCCGGGCCAGCGCGCCCCGGTCCTCGCTGTAGGGGTTGTCAGCGGCGTTGACGCCGTTGGCGCTGACCGACACGACAACGTACCCCTGACTGGCGAGCACGTCGGCCGGGCCGTCGTAGCCCTGGTAGCTGGCGATGGGCCGCTGTCCCGCCGGACAGGGCCACTGGGTGTTGGACGTCGTCCAGGCCGTCGGGTTGTAGCAGGCCGAGTGGCGGCCGTGCAGGAAGACCACCAGCGGGCGCTTGCCGCGGGCGCCTTCCGGCAGATAGACCTTCGCCCGGATCTCGGCCTGGCGGCCGCCGAGCCCCTCCAGCGTGATGGCGGTGTCGCCCAGGTCGTAGTCGTCGTGGGTCACGGCGTACGGACCGGGCGCGGCGGGATCGACGGGCGCTGGAGCCGGCTTGCCGTGCGACTTGGCGGGCGGCGCGGCGGGCGTGGGCGCGGCCTTGCCGACGGCCGTCGCGGCGGCCTCGGGCACCTCGCCGTTCCAGGACACGTCGACGGACGACGCCGTGGCGACGACGGGGTCGGGGGTGACGACGGTCAGCGTCATGCCGTCGGGCGACTCCTCGGCCGGACCGAGCGACCGGCCGTCCGCCGCGAGTTCGGGGACGGCGTCGCGGACCGGCAGCGGCTTGTTCAGGTGGAGCGTGACCCGGTGGCCGCCGCCGACGGGTTCGACGGTCCAGGTGCCGTCCCCGCCGGTCGAGCCGGGCGGCGCGGCGTGCGCGGGTCCCGCGAGGAGGGGGGTGGACAGGGTCGCGGCCGTGACGGCCGCGGCGAGCGCCTTGATCCAGGCGCGCACAGGAGAGCGCATTGGTTCCTTTTCGAGTGCAATGCCCCAAGAAAGACGCCTGCAAGGGTTAGAGGGGTGATTCTTGAGGTTTGAGGGGTTGCATCCCGAATGAGATCGTCACCGGCAACATGTACTGATTCCGTCCGATTCCTGGCCGGTTAACGATCACTCACAGGCACCGAGGACCCACCGATCCCGGGACCGGTTACTGGCCAGTAGCATAGGGAGCCGGAAGCTACCGACAAGTAGGAGCGAACCCGTGCCTGCGTCCCGTGAAGTCGTCTTCGTCGACGGCGTTCGGACGCCTTTCGGCAGGTCGGGCCCGAAGGGCCTGTACGCCGAGACGCGTGCCGACGACCTGGTAGTCCGCGTCATCCGCGAGCTGATGCGGCGCAATCCCGGCCTCCCCCCGGAGCGGGTGGACGAGGTGGCCATCGCGGCCACCACCCAGATCGGCGACCAGGGCCTGACCATCGGCAGGTCAGCGGCGGTGCTCGCCGGCCTGCCGAAGTCGGTCCCCGGCTACGCCATCGACCGCATGTGCGCCGGCGCGATGACCGCCGTCACCACGGTGGCGGGCGGCATCTCCTTCGGCGCGTACGACGTGGCCATCGCCGGCGGCGTCGAGCACATGGGCCGCCACCCCATGGGCGAGGGGGTGGACCCCAACCCCCGGTTCCTGTCCGAGCGGCTCGTGGACGGCTCGGCGCTGGTCATGGGCATGACCGCGGAGAACCTGCACGACCGCTACCCGTCCATCGGCAAGGAGCGCGCCGACGCCTTCGCCGTCGCCTCCCAGGAGAAGGTCGCCAAGGCGTACGCCGACGGCAAGATCCAGCGCGACCTGGTGCCGGTGGCCGCCCGCAAGGCCGCCGAGGGCTGGGGCCTGGCCACCGTCGACGAGGCGCCGCGCCCCGGCACGACGCTGGAGGGCCTGCGCAGCCTCAAGACGCCGTTCCGCGCGCACGGGCGGGTCACGGCGGGCAACTCCTCCGGCATCAACGACGGCGCGACCGGCTGCATCGTGGCCGCCGAGGACGTGGCCCGGGAGCTCGGCCTGGCCCCGCGCATGCGGCTGGTGTCCTACGCCTTCGCCGGCGTGGACCCCGAGGTGATGGGCATCGGCCCGATCCCCTCCACCGAGCGCGCGCTGCGCCTGGCCGGGCTGTCCATCGACGACATCGGCCTGTTCGAGATCAACGAGGCGTTCGCCGTACAGGTGCTGGCCTTCCTTGAGCACTTCGGCATCGCCGACGACGACCCGCGCGTCAACCCGTACGGCGGCGCGATCGCGTTCGGCCACCCGCTCGCGTCGTCGGGCGTGCGGCTGATGATCCAGCTTGCGCGCGAGTTCGCCGAGCGTCCCGACGTCCGGTACGGAATCACCACGATGTGCGTCGGCATGGGCATGGGCGGCACCGTCATCTGGGAGAACCTGGCATGAGCACGATCGAGACCTGGAAGGCCCTCCTGGAGGGCAAGAACGCCGACGAGGTGGTCACCAAGGCGCTCGTGCGCGACGTCGAGCTTCCGTACGGCGCGGGCACGATGGCCCTGATCACGCTCGACAACGGCCTCGACCACACCAAGCCCAACACCTTCGGCCCGCACGGCCTGCTCGCGCTGAACGACGCGCTCGACGCGATCGCGGCGCGCTCCGACCTCGCGGCCGTCGGCGTCGTCGGCAAGCCGTTCATCTTCGCCGTCGGGGCCGACCTCAAGGGCGCCGCGGCGGTGTCCTCCCGCGAGGAGGCGCTGGCCATCGGCGCGCTCGGACACCACGTGTTCCGCCGCCTCGGCGAGCTGGACGTGCCGTCGTTCGCGTTCGTCAACGGCGCGGCGATGGGCGGCGGGCTGGAGATCGCCCTGCACTGCACCTACCGCACCGTGTCGTCGGGCGTCCCGGCCGTCGCGACGCCGGAGTGCTTCCTCGGCCTGGTGCCCGGATGGGGCGGCACCCAGCTGCTCCCCCGCCTGGTCGGCCCCGAAAGGGCGCTGAAGCTCATCATCGAGAACCCGCTGTCGCAGAACCGCATGATCAAGGGCCGCGACGCGTACGCCCTGGGGATCGCCGACGCGATGTTCGAGCCCGCCGACTTCATCGAGGAGTCGCTGCGGTGGGCCGCCCAGGTGCTTCGCGGCGAGGTGACCGTCGAGCGGGCCGACCACACCGCGGAGGACTGGGCCCCGGTGATCGACCAGGCCAGGACCCTCGTCGATCTCAAGCTGCGGGGGGCCTCCCCCGCGCCGTACCGGGCGCTCGACCTCGTGGCCCTGGCCCGTACGGCGTCGCGCGACGAGGGCTTCGCCGCGGAGGACGAGGCGCTGGCCGACCTGCTCATGAGCGACGAGCTGCGGGCCGGGCTGTACGCCTTCGACCTGGTGCAGCGCCGGGCCAAGCGGCCGGCCGGCGCGCCGGACAGGTCGCTCGCCCGCCCGGTCACCAAGGTCGGCGTGGTGGGCGCCGGGCTGATGGCCTCGCAGCTCGCGCTGCTGTTCGCCCGCCGCCTGGAGGTCCCGGTCGTGCTGACCGATCTCGACCAGGCCCGGCTCGACAAGGGCGTCGGCTACGTCCACGCCGAGGTCGACAAGCTGCTGGGCAAGGGCCGAATCTCGGCCGACCAGGCCAACCGGCTGAAGGGCCTGGTGACGGGGTCGCTGACCAAGGACGCCTTCGCCGACGCCGACTTCGTGATCGAGGCGGTGTTCGAGGACCTCGGCGTGAAGCAGAAGGTCTTCGCCGAGGTGGAGGAGGTCGTCTCCGAGACCTGCGTGCTCGCCACCAACACCTCGTCACTGTCGGTCACCGACATGGCGGCCGGCCTGCGGCACCCGGAGCGGGTCGTGGGCTTCCACTTCTTCAACCCGGTCGCGGTGCTGCCGCTGCTGGAGATCGTCCGGGGGACCGCCACCGACGACGCGACGCTGGCCACGGCGTTCGCGGTGGGCAAGACGCTGAAGAAGTCGTGCGTGCTGGTCAAGGACGCGCCCGCGTTCGTCGTCAACCGGCTGCTGACGCGGTTCATGGGCGAGGTCACCTCGGCGGCCGACGAGGGCACCCCGCTGGAGGTCGCCGACCACGCGCTCGACTCGCTCGGCCTGCCGATGACGCCGTTCGCGCTGCTCCAGCTCGTCGGCCCGGCCGTCGCGCTGCACGTCGCCGAGACCATGCACGCGGCGTTCCCGGACCGCTTCGGCGTCTCGGAGAACCTCGCCAAGCTGGTCGCCGCGGGCAAGCCGGGCCTCTACGGCCCGGACTTCCAGATCGACCCGGAGGTGCGGGCGCTGTTCGAGGGCGGCTCGTCCCCGTCCACCGACGAGGAGGTACGGCTGCGCGCGCTGCGGGCCCTCGCCCAGGAGATCCGGCTCATGCTCGACGAAGGCGTGGTCTCGGCACCCCAGGACATCGACCTGTGCATGATCCTCGGCGCGGGCTGGCCGTTCCACACCGGCGGCATCACGCCGTACCTGGACCGTACGGGGATCTCCGAGGAGGTCACCGGCTCCCGCTTCCTGGAGCCCGGCGTGGCCTCCGTACCGGCCTGACGCATGGACTTGCCCGGCCCGTTGCCGAACGGCCGGCGCCGGGCGGCCCGCCTGAGCCTTCCGCCACGGACCCGCGAACCACGAGACCGCGGACCCGCAAGCCCTTCATCCAAAGGGCCGCGCGGAACACCGGGGCCCCGCACCACAGGGCCCCGACCCGAGCCGCCGCGCCATCCCGGCGCGGCGGCTCGCCCTTACGGGAGCCGCAACCGGGTGGTGGCGGCATCCCTGGGCGTCGAGAGCCCTGCCGGGCCGGAAGAGACTCTCGCCGCTCGTGGTCGTTCACCAGCGTGTAGCGCATCCTCCGGATGAGCCGGGACGACGGTATGGAAACCATGAGCGGGCCTCGGCCGCGGTACTGATTACCCCGGCCCTGCCGTCAGCACAGCAGGCAGCGCTCGACCGGCCGGGCCTGCCAGAGGCCTTCCATGCCGCGGAAGCGGTCGATGACAGTGGGGACGTCGTCGAGGTCTCTGAGCTTCAGGTGGTAGTAGGACACCCCGGCCGTGAAGTCGATGTCGGTGCGAGACCGCAGGTCCTTGGTGGCGTGCTCGGGATCCTCGAAGTAGAACGCCTCGACCTCCGGCGTGCCGCGGACGGCCTTGACGACCGCCTCCTGCTGTTCCGTGGTCAGGGGCTTACGGCAGCCGGCTCCCTCGATTGGCTTACGCAGGCACAGGCGCAGCGTCACGTGTGCCTTGCCGTACCAGAATCCGTCGCCCTGGGAATAGACGCCGTCCACGCCTGGCAGCGCTTCGATCTCACGGGAGAATTCGTCGGACTTCGACCGGTCGAGCAGGACGCCGATGATGGAGTCGCTCATGTCTTCGCGGCCGAACTCGTATCCGCCGTCCGTGATCCAGGTGAGCTTCCTGGTCTCCTGGTACTCCTCCCAATCCTGCTCGGCCGAGCGGTATCTGACCTCGCGTACGTCGGGGCGGGCCGCAAGCGCGGCGAGGACGGCCTTCTTCTCGGCCTCGGTCGCCGAGCCGAAGCCCACCTGGAACGTGCCGGTCGTGGGCCAGGGGCCCGGTGGCGGCGGGAGAGGTCCCTGCGGCGGCCCTGCCGAGCCGGCCAGCAGTCGGGGGAGCCCCCAGGCGGCGGCGATCAGTACGGCGACGACGAGCGGACCCGCGATCCACGGAAGTCGTGACCGGGAGGATCTCTGCTCGGCCCCATCAGACATGTCGGCGAATATGCCCAGTGATCGTTATGCGGTCAAGCGGAATAAGCGACGCCCTCGAACCGGCGCGGTGGCTCGGGATGACCGGACCCGCGTGCCGGAAATCCGTGAGTCCGGAATCCCGGCACGCGAGGATGCCCTCTCCGTAGTCGCCCACGAGCAGGGAAGAGAGCCGCCATGACAGCGCGGCCGGCCCGGTGGTGATCAGGCGAGCGCGCCGTCGTCGTAGACGACGTCACCGCCGATGACCGTGGCGCCGACGGACAAGCTGGCGATGCGGTCGGGTGCGACGGACAGCAGGTCGTCGGACAGGACGGCGAAGTCGGCCAGCATGCCGCGGGCCAGCCTCCCCTTGCGGTCCTCGGCGCGCTCCGCGTAGGCCGAGCCGATCGTGTAGGCGCGCAACGCCTGCTCCGGGGTGAGCGCCTCGGCGGGTGCGAGCGGCGCGCCGGAGGCGGTGCGCCGGTTGACCATGTCATGGATGTTCAGCAACGGACTGCCGTGGGCCACGGGCGCGTCGCTGCTGCCCGGCAGGACGGCCCCGGCGTCGAGGAGGCTGCCCATGCGGTAACAGCGCTCGCTCCGCTCGGGGCCCAGCGCGGCGATCATGCCGTCACCGATCTCCGACAGGAAGCGTCCCTGCGGGACGGCGACCGCGCCGAGTGCGGCGAGCCGTTCCACCTGGGCGTCGGTGGCGACCGCGAAGTGCTCGATGCGGTGGCGTGCGTCCGGCCGCGGATGCCTGGCCTGGGCGGTCGCGAAGGCGTCGAGGGCGAGGTCGATGGCGGCATCGCCGATGGCGTGCGCGGCGACCTGCCACCCGCAGCGATGAGCTTCGACGATCATGTGCCGCAGTTCGTCTGGGTCGAACAGCGGGAAGCCGGAATTGTCCGGCTCGTCGTGATAACCGGTGCACATGTGGGCCGAGCGCCCGATCAGCGAGCCGTCGGTGGCGACCTTGGTGGCGCCGATCTTCAGCCGGTCGTCGCCGAACCCGCTCCGCAGCCCCAGGTCGAGGCCGAACCATCTGTTGCCCGGTTCGAACAGGCCGAGGTCGCGCAGGACCGTGAGGTACGGCATGACCGTGGCCCTGACGGTCAGCAGGCCGCGCTCCACCGCCACGTGGAAGGCGTGCAGGTCGACCGGACCGTGACCGATGTCGCCCACCGCGGCGATGCCCGGCTCGGTGAAACTGGTGAGTCCCTCCGACAGGGCCACGGTGTTGGCGGCGGCGATCCCGGCGACGATCCTTTCGACGGGCGAGGGACGGAAGATCCGGGTGACCAGGTGCTGGGCACGTTCCTGGAGCAGCCCGGTGGCCCGTCCGTCGGGATCGCGTTCGACGTGACCGCCGTCCTGGTCCGGCACGCCCATCCGGCCGGAGTAGCCGGCCAGGGCGAAGGCCGCGGTGTTGGCCACACCCATGTGGCAGGAGACGTGCTCGAGCCAGACAGGCCGGCCGCCCGCGACGGCGTCCAGGGCCTCGGCGGACGGGTGAGCGCCCAGCTTGTTCTGGTCGTAGCCGGCGCCGTGGATCCAGGCGCCGGGCTCGAGCCCGGCGGCGCGTTCGGCCACGGCCGCGTAGAGGGCGTCGAGGGTCGGGACGGCTTCGGCGCGCAGGTCCAGCTCCAGGAGCCGCCGCCCGCGCATGCTGAGGTGTTGATGCGCGTCGTTGAACCCGGGGACGGCGGGCGCTCCGCGCAGGTCGTGGCGCTGCCGCGCCGTGCAGTGCGCGACCTCCTCGTCCAGGCCGACGACACGACCGGCGAAGACGCCGATTGTGTGCGCCGTGGGACGGTGAGGGTCGAGGGTGGTGAAGCGGCCGTTGGTGAAGATGGCGTCGAGTTGCACGGAAGGCCTATCGGTTGCGTACGGGAGCGGATTGCGCCGGGACGTCCTCGCGACCACGCGCCGTACGGCGAGCGAGCGCCAGGACGCAGGTCAGCGTGAGGAGCAGCAGCACGATGTAGTAGGCCACCACCGGCCAGTGGCTGCCGCCGCCGCGGATCAGCAGCCACTGGGCCACCAGCGGTGTCGAGCCGCCGATGATCGTGCTGCAGAGCTGGTAGGCGACGGAGATGCCGGTGTAGCGGACGCGCACCGGGAAGGCCTGGGCCAGGAAACCGGCCAGCAGCGCGTAGTACGAGGCGCCGGTGAGCACGCCGAGCGCGAGGCCGAGCCCGATCAGTCCGCTGTTCCTCGTGGTGATGAGCAGGAACATCGGCACCGCGACCACGATGTTCGCTCCGAGGGCGGCGGCCATGAGGCGCACGGTGCCCGTTCTGCGCGCGAGCAGCGCGGCCAGGGGTTGCCACAGGAACTGCAGGACGGCTAGGACCAGCAGGACGTCGAGCATCGTCTGCCGCGGGACGTTCAGATCCGTGGTCGCCCAGGACAGGACGAAGGTGTTGGTGAAATAGGCCGCGGAGATCCCCATCGCGCTCGCTCCGACGCCCAGCCCCACCAGCGGCCAGGCCGTACGGAACAACTCCACGAGGGGAACCTTGACGGCCGGCGCCGCTTCCCGCGCCTCGCGGAACTCGGCGGACTCGTTCACCTTGAGCCTGATCACCAGGCCGGCCACGACCAGGACCGCAGACAGCAGGAACGGCACGCGCCACCCCCACGCCACGAACGCGTGGTCGGGCAGCCGCCCGACGGCCAGGAACACCAGGGTGGCCAGGATGGACCCGGCCGGTGAGCCCTGCTGGACCCACATGCCCGCCAGCCCGCGGCGCCCCTGGGCGGCGTTCTCGGTGGCCATCAACACCGCGCCGCCCCACTCGCCGCCCACCGCGATGCCCTGCACCGCGCGGAGCAGGACGAGCAGCAGCGGCGCCGCGTATCCGATGGACGCGTACGTCGGCAGGACCCCGATGAGGGTGGTGGCCGAGCCCATCAGGACCAACGTGATGACCAGCACGTTCTTGCGCCCGAGGCGGTCGCCGATGTGCCCGAAGACGATGCCGCCCAGCGGGCGTGCCAGGAAGCCGACCCAGAACGTGGCGAACGCCGCCAGCGTGCCGGCGCCGCCGTCGGATTCGGGGAAGAACAGGGTGCCGAAGATCAACGCGGAGGCCGTGCCGTAGATGTAGAAGTCGTACCACTCCACCGCCGTGCCGATGAACGAGGCGATGGTGGCCCGTCTGCTCTGACGCGAGACGGAGGTGGCGTCGTGCATGAGCGAATCTTTCGGGAGATGACCGTGGGGGATGGTTAAGTCTCCGTGAGCTGGCGCGATACAGTCCAACACTTGTTAAGCCTGATGGTCATGCTCGGGAGGCATGGTGGAACTGCGCGTCCTGCGCTACTTCCTCGCGGTCGTGGACAGCGGATCGATGACGGCCGCCGCGGCGGAGGTGCGCGTAGCCCAGCCGTCCGTCTCCCGGCAGTTACGCATGCTGGAGCGCGAGCTCGGCGTGGAACTGCTGCACCGCACCCGCACGGGCGTCCACCTCACCGCCGCCGGGCGCCGTTTCCTTCCCGTGGCCCGCGATCTGGTGCTCCGCGCGGCCCGGGGCGCCGAACTGCTCCAGGCCCACGGGACCGGTTCCCCCCTGAACCTGCGGGTGGTCTGCCCCGCCTCGACCATCACACACCTGGTCGCGCCCTACCTGGCCGAAAGCTCGGCCCCGTTCGCCGACGCCTACGTGGCCGAGCCCGACGAGGTCTACGCCCGTCTTGAGGCGGGCGCCGCCGACATCGCCATCGGCACCAACCCTCCCCCGGCCGGACTGGCGGCGCTGCGACTGGGCCGTCGCCGCATCACCGCCCAGGCGCCGGCCGCGCACCCGCTCGGCCGCGAGACCGGCGAGACCGGCGACCTCGAACTGCGCGAACTGGCCGCCCACCCGCTGATCCTCAGCGGTCGGCGCAGCGCCGTCCGCCGGGCCGTCGACGCCGCGCTGCACGAGCACGCCCTGCACATCCGCCTCGCGGCCGAAACCCGCTCAGAGGCGATGGCCCAGGCGCTCGCCGCGGCCGGACGCGGCGTCTGCGTCGTCCTCGACAATCCGCAGTTCGGCCTGCGGGCGCGTACGGTCACGGCCGGCGGTGCACTGCTCACCATCACGTTGTACGCCGCCTGGGACGCCGACCACTATGCCCGCGACGAGATCGCCGCCGTCATGGGCGACATGTCGACATGGCTTGAGCTCCTCACGCCGGGAGGCGGAACCGCCGAATCCCAAGACGCGCCGCGGCCCCCGGGATAGGTTCAGGCCGCGTGCCGGTAGGCGGGGTAGGTGACGTAGCCGTCATCGCCGCCCTGATACCAGGTGGACTGGTCGTGCGGTGCGATGGGGAGCCCCTGGCGCAGCCGCTCCACGAGGTCGGGATTGGCGATGAAGGCGCGGCCGAAGCTGATCAGGTCGGCGCCGAGCCCCAGCCAATGATCGGCTGCCGCCTTGTCCGTCTGCCGAGGGCCCATCGGGAAGACCGGGTTGACGATGAGCGTGCCGGGCCAGGCCTTGCGCAGCTCGACGAGCACATCCTCGTCGGTGGTGGCCTCGAGGTGGACGTACGCCAGGCCCAGGGGGGCCAGCTCGGCGAGCAGCGCGCCGTACAGGGCGGGGACGTCGGTGTCCTCCGCGCCCCAGATGCCCGCGCCGGGCGAGAGCCGGATGCCCGTCCGCCGGCCTCCCACCGCCTCGACGGTCGCCGACACCGCCTCCACGGCGAAGCGGATCCGGTTGGCGATCGATCCGCCGTAGGCGTCGGTGCGCAGGTTGGCGGTGCTGGACAGGAACTGCGCGATGAGGTAGCCGTTAGCGCCGTGCAGTTCCACACCGTCGAAGCCGGCGTCGACGGCCCGGAGCGCGGCCTGCGCGTAGGACAGGGCGTGCTCGGGCACTTCGGCGGTGTCCAGTGCCCTCGGCACGGGTGCGGGCTTGGGCCCTGCCGGGGTGAACACCTCCCCGGGGGCTTGGACGGCCGAGGGGCCCACCGGCCGCATCCCCGTGGTGTCGGGGTGGGAGACGCGGCCCCCGTGCATGATCTGGGCGAAGATACGGCCGCCGTTGACGTGGACGGCGTCCGTGACCGGCCGCCAGGACGCGACCTGCTCGTCGGTGTACAAGCCGGGGGTGCCCGGGTTGGACTGTCCGACGAGGCTCGGCTGCACTCCTTCGGTCACGATGAGCCCGGCGGTGGCCCGCTGGGCGTAGTAGGTCGCCATCGACGGTGTCGCCAGGCCGCCCGCGGCCGCGCGGACCCGGGTCATCGGGGCCATCACCACACGGTTGGGCAGGGTCAGCGCGCCGAGCTGGTAGCGGTCGAAAAGGGTCGTCATTCCTGAGTGCCTTTCAGGGGTTCCTGCGGAAGAACGCGTCCGCCGGCTGGACACGTCGACTACGCTAAGACCTGACATTGACGTCAGATGCAAGCATTAGGGCCAAGATTTTCCGGCAAGGAGGCGTGATGCGGATCGGCGAGCTGGCGTCGCAGGCAGGGGTGAGCGTCCGTTCCCTGCGCTACTACGAGGAGCAGGGCCTGCTCACCAGCACGCGTAGTCCCAGCGGCCAGCGCCACTACACCGACGACGAAGTCGAGCGGGTGCGCTTCATCCAGCGCCTGTACACCGCCGGGCTCTCGAGCCGGACGATCGCCGAGGTCTTGCCGTGCGTCGACTCGCCGAGCGAGCAGAACTCCGACGAGGCGTTCGAGCGGCTGATCCAGGAGCGAGACCGGATCAGCCGGCACATCGAAGAGCTCTTGCAGGCCCGCGACGCCCTAGACGGACTCATCGACGCCAACCGCGCGCACCGCGCTCAGCTGACGGCTCGCTGACCGGAGGGTGGCGCCGGGGTTCAGGTCGCGGTTTCGCGCAGCTCACCGGTGGCCGATCGATAGGCTCCGGCGACGCGGGCGAACATGTCCAGCAGCAGCGGCGCCTGTTCCGGTCCGTAGTGCGCGCCGACCTCGTCCAGGTGCCGCCTGGACGCCGCGCAGGCGGCGTCGTAGTCGTCCAGGCCGCCCTCGACCAGTTCGACGGTGACCGTGCGCCGATCGCGTTCGCCGCGAACGCGCCGCGCATAGCCCGCCTTCTCCAGCCTGTCGATCAGCCGGGTCGTCGAGGCGGACGGCAGCCCGAGTTCCTCGGAGATCACGCCGACGGAGAGCGGTCCGCGCGTCTCCAGCAGGATGAGGGCGGCGACGTCGCCCGACTGCAGGCCGAGCCGGTCGGCGACCGCCTCGTTGTGCAGCAGGACCGCGATCAGGAACTCGCGGAAAACACCCTCTTCCGGATGTTGGTGGGCCACTTCTCCAACCTACTCCCCCTGAAGATATCTTCGAATCGAAGAAACTTCAGAGTGGAGGGATTGTGGACATCCTCGTCATCGGCGCCGGGGTGGGCGGCCTCGCCGTCGCACGCGCGCTGCTGGCCGCCGGTCACCGGGTGCGGGTCTACGAGCAGGCTCCGGCCCGGCGTACGGGCGGCAAGGCGTTGCTCGTCTGGAGCAACGGCAACGCCGTCCTGCACGACCTCGGCGTCAGCCTGGACGGCGCCGGAAAGCGCATCGACAGGATCGACGCGCTGACCGCGGGCGGCCGGTTGCGCACCAGCATGGACATCGCCCACGCGGCGGGTCGTTTCGGCTTCGACACCAAGGCGGTCCCCCGCCGCCTCCTGCTGGAACGGCTGGCCGAGGGATTACCGGGCGACCTCATCCGCTACGGCATGACCTGCCGGAGCGTCAGCCAGGACGGCGACCGGGTCTCGGTGACCTTCGACGACGGGTCCACGGTCACGGGAGACCTGCTCGTCGGAGCCGACGGCCACCACTCGGTCGTACGGCGCCGCCTGTGGGGGGACGGCGCCGTGCGGCCGGCGACCTTCGGCACCTGGCAGGGCCTCAGCCCGATCGGCATCGACCTCACCGGCACCCACCGCCATCTCGTGATCAGCGGGAAGGAGGGCGCGTGCGGGCTCATGCCCGCCGGGGACGGCCTGCTGCAGTGGTGGTTCGACGTGCGCTGGTCGCCCGCCGACCCGCGCCCCGCCGCGCCGCTGGCCGAGCTGCGACGCCGGTTCGGGCGGTGGGCGTCGCCCGTTCCCGAGGTGCTGGCCGCCGCCACGGAGGACGACCTCGAGTTCTTCGGGCACCACTGGAACAGGGTCCCCCGGGTGTGGGGAGAGGGCCGCGTCACGCTCGTCGGCGACGCCGCCCACACCATGCCGCCCACCCTGGGGCAGGGCGCCAACCAGACCCTCGAGGACGCCTGGGTGCTGGCGCGCGAACTGGCCAAGGGCGGTGATCCGGCGGCACGGCTGCGCGCCTATGAGCAGGCCCGCTATCCCCACGTCTCCCTGGTCTCCCGGCTGGCCAAGCGCAATCCCGCCAACTGGCGCATGCCGCCGGTGCTCGCCCGACTGGTCCCCGAAACGGCCCAGACCGCCATGCTCGCCCGGTTCAGCAACCGCCTCACCGCGCCCGGCGCATAATCCCGCTGATCGACCGGCGATAGCCTCTCGTGCGGACGAAACGGGAGGTTGCCGGCGTGACGGAACTGCTGATGGGGCTCAGCCTCGGCCTGGGCGCGGGCGTCACGCCCGGCGCGTTGCTGACGCTCGTCATCACGGCCAGCCTGCGCGGCGGCTTCCGTTCGGGGGTGCGCCTGGCCTGCGTGCCGCTGCTGTCCGACCTGCCCGTGGTGTTGCTCACCGTGACGGCCGTCGGGGCGCTGCCGCAGGTGCTCCTGCGCGTGCTGTCGGTCGGAGGCGGGCTCTACGTCGTGTATCTGGGCGTCGAGACGCTGCGCGAGGCCCGTACGGCCCTGCCGCCCCACCCCGGCGAGGACGCGCCCTCCTCGGCCAGGGAGGTCCTGCGCGGCGTGGTGGTGAACCTGCTCAACCCCCACCCCTGGCTGTTCTGGATCGCGGTGGGCTCACCGATCTTCGTCTCGGCCTGGGACCGGGCACCGGCGTACGCGCTGGCCTTCGTGGGCGGGTTCTACCTGATCCTGGTGGGTTCCAAGGTGGCGCTGGCGGGAGCCGTGGGGGCCGGCCGGCATCGGCTGACCCCCCGCGGCTACCGCCTGCTGCTGGGCGCGAGCGGCGTCCTGCTGGCCGCCGTCGGCGCCGTGCTCACCGTTCGAGGACTGCTTCCCCAGGGGTTTTGACGAAGGGGTCCTCCCGGCGGATGCGGACCGCGTTCCCTCTGCCCCGCTAGGCGGGAGAGTCCGCTTCGCCCCCGGCCTGAACTGAAGGCCGGAGCACTGCGGACGAACCGGTAGCCGCCACCCTGCTGCGGCGGCGGCCGTACAGGAAGTAGACCGCGGTGCCCACGACCATCCAGGCGAAGAACCGGATCCAGGTCTCCACCGGCAGGTTGAGCATCAGGTAGGCCGAGGCCAGCACCGACAGGATCGGCACCACCGGCACGAACGGCGTGCGGAAGGAGCGGGGCAGGTCGGGGCGGGTCCTGCGCAGGATCACCACCGCCACCGCGACGATCACGAACGCGAACAGCGTGCCGATGTTCACCAGCTCCGCGATGGCGCTCAGCGGGATCAGCGCCGCGAGCACCGCGGTGACCGCGCCGATGACGATCGTGATCCGATACGGCGTGCGGAACGTCGGGTGGACCCGGGCGAGTGACCGGGGCAGCAGGCTGTCGCGGCACATCGCGAACAGCACCCGGCTCTGGCCCAGCATGAGGATCATCACGACGGTGGTGAGCCCGGCGATGGCTCCGACGCTGATCAGCGTCGCCATCCAGGGCTGGCCCACCGACCGGAACGCGTCGGCGAGCGGGGCCGACACGCTGAGCTCCGAGTAGTGCTGCATGCCGACGACCACGAGCGAGACCGCCACGTAGAGGATCGTGCAGACGATCAGCGAGGCGATGATCCCGATCGGCAGGTCGCGCTGCGGGCGGCGGGTCTCCTCGGCCGCGGTCGCCACGACGTCGAAGCCGATGTAGGCGAAGAAAACCAGGGCGGCGGCCGTGAAGACGCCGAAGACGCCGTACGCGACCGGCTGCACGCCGAACAACACCTGGATGAGCGGGGCCTTCATACCCTCCCCGGCGGCCATCTGGTGGGACGGCGGGATGAACGGCTGATAGTTGGCCCCCTTGACGAAGAACGCCCCGGCGATGATCACGAGCAACACCACGGCCAGCTTGACCGCCACCATGGCGCCGTTGAACCGCGCCGACATCTTGATCCCGGCCACCAGCACCCCGGTCAGCAGGATCACGATCAGCGCCGCCGGGACGTTGAAGACCGCCTCGTCGCCGGCGATGGACGGCGGCAGGTAGATCCCGAAGTTCTTCAGCAGCGAGGCGAAGTAGCCCGACCAGCCCGAGGCGACCACCGCCGCGCCCAGTGCCAGCTCCAGCATCAGGTCCCAGCCGATGATCCAGGCCGGGAACTCGCCGATCGTGGAGTACGCGTAGGTGTAGGCCGAGCCGGCGACCGGGACCGTGGCGGCGAACTCGGCGTAGCACAGGGCCGCGAGCGCGCACACGACCCCGGCGACCACGAAGGAGATCGCGACGGCCGGGCCGGCCGTGTTGCGCGCCGCCACGCCGGTCAGCACGAAGATGCCGGTGCCCACGATGACGCCGATGCCGAAGACGGTGAGGTCGAGAGCGCTCAGGGTGCGCCTGAGCCGATGCTCGCCGCCTTCGGCATCCTCAATCGACTGTTCTACCGGCTTCGTCCGGAAAAGGCTCATCCGCAGGCTCCTCATCACGTCGATGACCTGCAGACTTCCCGGTCATGCCGGGATTACTCATAGTTATCAGTCGGTGGGCTGCGCCAGCCGTGCCGGATGGCTCTCCATCACCTGCGACCGGCGCGCCACGGCCTCGGTGATCTGCCGGGCGAGGTCCTGCCCGGTCAGGCCGATCTCGGAGAGGATCTTGGGTCGCTTCGCGTGGTCGAGGAAGCGCTGGGGGATGCCGTAGGTCCGCACCGGCACGTCCACGTCGGCGTCGCGCAGCAGGCGCGCCACGGCGTCGCCCACGCCGCCGACCCGGCCGTTGTCCTCCACGACGACGACCAGCTTGTGCGCGGCGGCGGCCAGCACCAGAGCCTGGTCCAGCGGCTTCACCCAGCGAGGGTCCACCACGGTGGCCGAGATGCCCTGCGCGTCGAGGAGGTTCGCGGCGTCCATGCAGATCTCGGCCATCGGGCCGACCGCGACCAGCAGCACGTCGGCGTCGCCGGTGCGCAGCACGTCCATCTCGCCGAGCTTGCCGACGGCCTCCACGTCCTTGGGCAGGCCGCCCTTGGGGTAGCGGACCACCGACGGGCCGTCGTCGATGCCGACCGCCTCGGCGAGCAGCTCGCGCAGCCGCGCGCCGTCGCGCGGGACGGCGATCGACAGCCCGGGGATCACCTGCAGGATCGACAGGTCCCACATGCCGTTGTGGCTGGGGCCGTCGTCCCCCGTCACACCCGAGCGGTCGAGCACGACGGTGACCGGCAGGCGGTGCAGCGCCACGTCCATCAGAAGCTGGTCGAAGGCCCGGTTGAGGAACGTCGCGTAGAGCGCCACGACCGGGTGGAGGCCGCCGATGGCGAGCCCGGCGGCGCTGGTCAGGGCGTGCTGCTCGGCGATGCCCACGTCGTAGATGCGGTCCGGGTACGCCTCGGCGAACGCCGCCAGGCCGACCGGGTGGAGCATCGCCGCGGTGATCGCGACGACGTCGTCCCGCTCGCCGCCGATCTTCACGATCTCCTCGCTGAACACGTTGGTCCAGCTGTGCGGCTTGGGCCGCTCCTCGCCGGTCTCGACGTCGAACGGGCCGGGACCGTGGAAGCAGTCCTCGTCGTGGTTCTCGGCGTGCGCATAGCCGTTGCCCTTGCGGGTGAGCACGTGGACGATGACGGGCCCGCGGAAGGCCCTGGCGCGGCGCAGCGCGGCCTCCACCGCCCCCTCGTCGTGGCCGTCGATCGGGCCGACGTACTTCAGCCCGAGGTCCTCGAACATGACCTGCGGGGTCAGGATGTCCTTCAGGCCCTTCTTCATGCCGTGCAGCGTGTCGTAGAGCGGCGCGCCGACCACGGGCACCCGGCCGAGGTTGTTCTTCACCAGTTCGAGCACGTGCTCGTAGCCCTGGGTCATCCGCAGGGACGACAGGTGGGAGGCGAGACCGCCGATCGTCGGCGAGTAGGAGCGGCCGTTGTCGTTGACCACGATGATCAGCGGCAGGTCCTTGCGCCCGGCGATGTTGTTCAGCGCCTCCCAGGCCATTCCACCGGTCAGCGCGCCGTCGCCGATCACCGCCACCACCGTGCGGCCGGTCTCCCCGCGCAGCGTGATCGCCTTGGCCAGCCCGTCGGCGTACGACAGGGCGGTGGAGGCGTGCGAGTTCTCGATCACGTCGTGCTCGGACTCGGCCTGGCTGGGATACCCCGACAGGCCGCCCTCCTGGCGCAGCGTGCCGAACTGCCCGGCCCGCCCGGTCAGCATCTTGTGAACGTACGACTGGTGGCCGGTGTCGAACAGGATCGGGTCGCGCGGCGAGTCGAAGACCCGGTGGAGGGCGATGGTCAGCTCGACGACGCCGAGGTTGGGCCCGAGGTGGCCGCCGGTCTTCGCGACGGAGGAGACCAGCAGGTCGCGGATCTCCTCCGCGAGCGCGGGCAGTTCCCCGGCCTCAAGGCGCTTCACATCGAGCGGGTCCTTGATCGTCTCCAGAATCCCCACCGCTCATCCTTCCCGCTCGCCATCGAACGGATCGAGTCTAGTTCCAGGGAGGCCTGGCGGTATCAGGGGTTGCACCGAACCCGCACAAGACCTTCCCCGTCCCGGCCTCGATCCCGCTTTACCCGTCGCCGCCTCCTGCCCTACCCTCGTGATCCACCGAAAGGAAAGTCCTCATTACCGGGTCTTCGGGCTGTTCGCCAGATTCCTGACTGTCTCTCTGTCCGCTTGGGATGCCCACTGATGATTCGCATAAGCCTCCGCGCGGTGGCCGTCGCGGTCACGGCGGTGGCGGGAGTCCTGTCCCTCACCGGTACGGCGGGCGCCTCCGGCACAACGGCGACACCGGCCAGGTCGAAGGCGGGAGCCGTGCCCACGGGCCCGGGTGCGCTGACGAGGAACCCCCTCTACACCGCGGGCGAGTTCGCATCCTCCGAGTGCACCGAGCCGGGCCGCCAGGCCGGCGACCCGGACACCTACCGGACCTACCTGGACACCCTGTTCGGCTGCCTCAACCGGACCTGGAGCGAGGAGTTCCGGCAGGCCGGACTGAGGTTCTCCCCGCCCAGAGTGCGTTACATCACAGCGAGCGTGAACACGGGCTGCGGCCAGTACGTGGCGAGTTATGCGGCGGGCCTGTACTGCCCCAGGAACAAGACGATGTGGATCATGCTGTCCAAGGAGGAGCTGTCGGACCCCACCGGATTCGATCTCTTCACCGTCGTCACCCACGAGTACGGCCACTACGCGCAGGACCGCGCCGGCATCCTGGCCGAGTTCGCCCGGCAGTCCCCCAAGGTGGGCAGGAAGCGGGCGGACGACCTCAACCGCCGCATCGAACTGCAGGCCGAGTGCTTCTCCGGCGCCTTCGTCGCGAGCGTCTGGCGTTCACTCGGCCGCGACCGGCACGACTGGGACGAGCAGCTCAAACGGGTCGCCGGCGACAGGTGGCACGGCAAGACCCGCAACATCCGCTACTGGCTCGAGCGCGGCTGGCACGGCAAGGGCCCGAAGGTGTGCGACACGTTCTCCGCCCCCGCCTCCAGGACCGCCTAGCCACCCTCAGGGGGCGACCCGCGACAGCGCTTCGAGGGGGTCGGCGAGCACCTGGCCGAAGGCCAGTTCCGCGGCCCCCATCAGCGTCGCGTCGTCACCCAGGGCCGAGGTGCGCAGCCGCGCCTGCTCCCGCGTCGCGCGCAGGGTGCCGGTGGCGATCCGGCTGCGCACCTGGGCGGCCGAGCCCAGGTAGATCTCCCGCAGGATCCCGCCGAAGACGACCATCTCGGGGTTGAAGATGTTCACCAGGCTGGCGACGCCGAGCCCGAGCCAGTTCCCCACGTGGGCGAGGGCCTCCTGGGCCATCACGTCGCCCCGGTCGGCGGCGTCCACGACGGCGCGGACCGCGTCCCTGCCGATCATCTCGCCGTACCGGCCGGCGTGCTCCATCAGGGCCGGCTCCCCCACCTCGGCCTCCAGGCAGCCGCGCGAGCCGCAGGCGCACGGGCGGCCGTCCGGGTTGACCACCATGTGGCCCACCTCGCCGCCGTACCCGCCGTACCCCCCGAGGAGCTGGCCGTTCACGATGATGCCGCCGCCGATGCCCACGTCGCCGTGGAGGTAGACCAGGTCGCGGCAGCCGGCGCCGATCCCGCGGGTGTGCTCGGCGAGCGCGCCGAGGTTGGCCTCGTTGCCCACCGCCACCGGCAGTCCGAGCGCGAGCCGCTTCGTCAGCTCCTCCCCCAGCGGCACCTCGAACGCGCCGATGTTCGGCCCGATTCTGACCACGCCGTCGGAGGCGCGGACCACTCCGGAGACCGCCGCCGCCGCGCCGACGCAGATCGTGTCGTCGCGCGTCTTGCGCCGCATCTGCCGGGCGAAGCCCGCCAGCGCCCCCACGACCTGCGCCATGTCGAACGGCCCGCGCACCCGCACGGTCTCGCGGCGGTCGAGGATCACGCCGCCGAGGCCGATGCGCGCGGCGGCCAGCCGGTCGACGCCGACCTCGAAGGCGAGCACGTAGACGCGGGCCGTCTCCGGGCGGACGACCAGCGACGGCCGTCCCGCCCGGCCGGTGTCCTTGGGCAGCTCCTCCCTGACGAGGCCCGCCGCCGTCAGGTCCGCCGTGAGCGCCATGATGGTGCTCCGGTTCAGCCCCATCAGCGAGGTCAGCTCGGCCCGCGAGGTCGGCCCTCCGAGATGGACGTGCCGCAGCAGCGTCCCGAGGTTGTGCTTGCGGATCTCCTCCTGTGAGGGACCGGCGCGCATCATCGGGGCAGCCTCGGATTCCGTGGGGTCGGGGGAACCTGAGCAGGTCAGGGGTCGGAGATCACCTTATCGGTCCCGATCACGTCATCTTCTGCCGGTCGCCGCCGCGCGCTTCCTCGACAGCGCGTCCACGCCCGCGGCGAGCAGGAGCACCGAGCCGGTCACGACGAACTTGACGCCGGCGCTGTAGCCCATGAGGCCCATGCCGTTCTCGATGACCGCGACCACCGCGCCGCCGAGCAGCGCGTCGAGCGCCCGGCCCTTGCCGCCGAAGAGGCTGGTGCCGCCGATGACGGCCGCGCCCACCGCGAACAGCAGCACGTTGCTGCCGCCGGTGTTGGGGTCGACCGAGTTGGCCCGGGACGCCGCGATGATGCCGCCGATCGAGGCCATGAAGGAGCAGATGACGAAGGCGGAGATGCGGATGCGGTCCACGTTGATGCCGGCCCGGCGGGCGGCCTCGGCGTTGCCGCCGACCGCGTAGATGTGCCGGCCGTACGCCGTGCGCCGCAGCACGAAGGTCCAGACGATCAGCAGGATCACGATCAGCGGGACGACGATCGGCACGCCCTTGAGCGACACGAGCGCCGCGTTGCGGCTGCGCTCCAGGTTGAGCACGTACACCGCGACCCCGGCGACCACGGCGAGCGTCACGACCCGGGCGGCGATGACCGTGATCGGTGTAGCGACCAGGCCGCGGGCCACGCGGCGGCGCGCCTGCAGGAACTGGATGGCGGCGTACGCGGCGACGCCCACGACCAGCGCCACCCAGCCGGCGACCGGCGGGACGTTCTTGTTCGCGATCGCGAGGATCGTCTCGTCGCGGATCGAGATGTTGGTGCCGTCCTTCACCAGCAGCAGCACGACGCCCTGGAAGGCCAGGAACGCCGCCAGCGTGACCACGAAGGACGGAATGCCGAGCTTGGCCACCAGGGACCCGAGCACCAGGCCGATGAGCGCGCCGGTGACCATCGCGGCCAGGACCGCGAGATACCAGGGCCAGCCCTGCAGGGTCAGCAGCACGGCGAGCACCGCCGCGCAGACACCGCTCGCGAAACCGGCGGACAGGTCGATCTCGCCGAGGAGGAGCACGAAGATCAGGCCCATGGCGATGACGGCGACCGCCGCGCCCTGGGTGAACAGGTTGGCGAAGTTGACCGCCGACAGGAAGGCCGGGCGCAGGACCGAGAAGACCACGCAGAGGATGACGAGGCCGAAGACCGCGGGCAGCGCCCCCAGCTCACCGCCCTTGACCCGCTCGATGTAGCCCTTGACGTGCACGCCGAGCGCGGAGTCGGCGTTCTCCTGCTTGGGGAGCGTTTCGGTTGTCATGATGCCGCTCCGTTGCCGTTCTTGAGCCCGAGCTCCCCGCTGCGCCCGGAGGTGATCAGTTCCACGACCTGCGCGTGGGTCACTTCGGATGCCTTGACCTGCGCCGCCATCCGGCCGAGGTACAGCGCCGCGATCCGGTCGGACACGGCGAAGACGTCGTTCATGTTGTGGGAGATGAGCACCACCGCGAGACCCTTGTCGGCCAGGCGGCGGACCAGCTCGAGCACCTGGGCGGTCTGCGCGACGCCGAGGGCGGCGGTCGGCTCGTCGAGGATGACGACCTTGCTGTTCCACAGCACGGCCTTGGCGATCGCCACGGTCTGCCGCTGACCGCCGGACAGGCTGGAGACGTGCTGGCGCAGCGACTTGACGGTGCGGACCGACAGGCCGGCCAGGGTCTTGGCCGCCATCTCCTCCATCATGTCCTCGTCCAGGACCAGACCGCTGCGGCGCTCGCGGCCGAGGAACATGTTCTGCACGATGTCGAGGTTGTCGCAGAGGGCGAGGTCCTGGTAGACGATCTCGACGCCCAGCGCCGCCGCGTCCCTGGGCCCGCTCACGTGGACCCGCTCGCCCTCGAAGAAGTACTCGCCCGAGTCGATCGGGTGGATGCCGCCGATGCACTTGACCAGCGTCGACTTGCCGGCGCCGTTGTCGCCGACGAGTGCTGTCACCTCACCCGGGTGGGCCGAGAAGGCGACGTCGTGAAGGACCTGCACGGGGCCGAAGCTCTTGTTGATGCCGCGCAGTTCCAGGATCGGTCCCTGGGACACGATGGGCTACTCCGTAGATCGATGGGGCCGGTACGGCGCCGTTCTCCGGGCCGCCTCTCGTCGCTCCGGGCGGTGCGGGGCGCCCTGTGCCCTTCCGGGACAGGGCGCCCCGCACGGTGCTCGTCGCGGCTCAGCACGTCACCCGCTCAGGGGGTCCGCGTCGCCGTACGCACCCGGTGGGTGGATGGGCTTAGCTGACGCCGGCCTCGGTGCACTTGTCGGCGAACTCGCCGGTGCACAGCTCGTCCTTGCTCACGAAGCCGTCGGCCACGACGTCCTTGACGTTGTCGAAGAAGATGGCCTGGGGCTCCAGCAGCACGGAGGGGACGTCACGGTTGCCCTCGGTGTCCTTGACCGAGCCGCTCGCCTGCGGCTGCTCGCCCTTGGCCAGCGAGACGGCGAGCTGCGCGGCGGCGTCGGCCTCCTTCTTGATGGCCTTGTAGACCGTCATGCACTGGTCGCCGGCGAGGATGTTCTGCAGGCCCTGCACGGTGGCGTCCTGGCCGGTGACCGGGACCTTGCCGTTCAGCTTCTGCTTCTTCAGCACGGAGATGGCGGCGTTGCCGAGGCCGTCGTTGGCGGCGAGGACACCGGCGATCTTCGGCTCCTGGGTCAGCATCTGCTCGAAGATCGTGCCGGCCTGGGTGTTGTCCCAGTCCGGAACCGACTGGTCCGGGCCCTTCTTGTAGTCGCCGGAGTCGTACTTCGGCTGCAGCACGCCGTCGTAGCCCTGCTTGAACAGCGTGGCGTTGTTGTCGGTCGGCGAGCCGTTCAGCTCGGCGACGATCGGCTTGTCGGCCTTCTTGTCGGTCAGGCACTTGACCAGGCCCTCGCCCTGCAGCTTGCCGACCGCGGTGTTGTCGAAGGACACGTAGTAGGAGGCGCTGCCGCCGAGCGTGAGGCGGTCGTAGTCGATCGTCGCCACGCCCTGCGACTTGGCCTTGTCCAGCACGGCCTTGCCGGTGCCGCTGTCCAGGTTGACGATCATCAGGACGGTCGCGCCGTTGGTGATCATCTGGTCCGCGATCGTCTGGAACGCGGTCTTGTCGCCCTGGGCGTTCTGGATGTCGTACTGGACGCCCGCCGTCTTGAACGCCTCCTCCAGGTACTTGCGGTCGGCGGTCTCCCACCGGGCGGAGGACTTGCTGTCCGGCAGGATGACGCCGATCTTGCCGGGCTTGGCGTCGCCGGCGGCGGCCGAGGGGGCGCCGCTGGACTCCGCGGAGGTGTCACCGCTCTCGCCCCCGCAGGCGGTGAGACCGAGGGTGAGCGCCGCGGCGGCGGCGCCGATGCTGAGGATCCCCTTGCGCATGATGCGTGGGTCCTTTCTTTGGCTGGGGGTCTATGAGGGGGTGCGGCCGAGCTCGTGGCCACCCGGTACGGCAGAGCCGGGTCACGGCGTTCACCGCTCCAGGGAATGTTGTTTGAGACAACGTAAGCCCAAAGCCCAGGTGGTGAAAGACACAGGACGGTAACGTTTGTTGTTCGCGGTAACAATGAAGAAACGCACGATCGACATCGGCCGGCGGTCCCTCCCCGCCGTCCCGGCGGGGGGTCGTGACGTGTTCGTGGTCCCGGGACCCCTGCCGTGGGCAGGGACGACGTGCCGGTCTCACCGGCGTGCTCGCGGGCGTGGCGGCCGGGTCGAGTGCGGGAGTCGATCCGCCTGACGGCTTCGCCACGCTCAGTGGGCGAGGCTCTGCCCGAGCAGCGCGCAGGCGGAGACGGCGGCCACCGCCAGAACGGCCGTACGGACCCGCCCGCCGTCGAGGTAGCGGCGCAGCGGCCCCGATGCCGCGAAGCCGAGCAGGACGAAGGGCACCAGCGCCGCCCCGGCGGCCAGGGCCCGCCCCGGGAGCCTGTCGAGGACGGCGAGGATGACGAGCGACTGTGCGGCGCTCAGGCAGAAGAACATCGCGAGCGTCGCCCGGATCTGCGGGCCGCGGGCGCTCTGGTAGACCAGGGCGATCGGCGGGCCGCCGATCCCGGTGGCCGTGCCGGTGATCCCCGAGAGGAACCCGGCGGCCGTCAGCGTCGCGCCGTTGCGCGGCACGGCGACGGCGCGGGCCGTCAGCACGACCGCGACCAGCACCATCACGCCGACCAGCACGCCGAGCGTCGCCGTGCTCACGTAGACGACCACGAGGGCGCCGATCGCACTGCCCGGCAGCCGGCCCAGCAGGGCCCACCCCGCTCCCCGCCACTCGGCCCTGCGCCACTCCCTGGCCAGGGTGAACAGCGGCATCGCCATGTTGACGACCTGGACCGCGCCGGGCATCACCGTCGGGTCGAGCAGCGTGATCAGCGGGGAGGCCACCAGGCCCAGCCCGAACCCCACCCCGCCCTGCACCACCGCCCCGATGAAGACCGCCGTTCCCCCGATGAGCAGCAGCGCCACGTCGTGATCCATGGCCGGACCCTAGCGACGTCCCCCACCGCCCCGGCAACCGGTTATCCGGCCCCCAGAACTCGGACAATCACCGCCGAAAGGAGTTCGATGCGGATAACCCGCGGTGACCTGTGGCTGGCCGACTACGGTCAGCCGCTGGGCCGTGAGCAGGGCGGGCCGAGGCCTACGGTGGTCATGAGCGGCCGCGTGATCAACGATGTGCCGGTGGGCCTGGTGCTCACGGTCCCACTGACGACCACGCAGCGTGGCTGGCCCAGCCATGTCGAAATCGACCCGGGCACGGGTTTGGCGAAGCAGAGCTGGGCGATGGTAGAGCAGTTCCGTACCATCTCCGTGCAGCGGCTGACCAGGAGAATCGGCTGGGTGGAGGAGGCCGCGCTCGCGAAGATGCGCGCCGTCCTGAGCCGACTCATCAGGGCGTAGGCGAGCCGCGAACCGATTGCAGCCCCTCCCCCGTGCTCCGAGGACGGGACCGGGAGGTCCTCGTACCGCGCGGCGAGGACTCCGGCCCTCTACGGGCGACGCTTCCGGCACAGAGCCGGGCCGGCGGCCCGGTGGTCGACCGGGCCGCCGGTTCGCGGCGGACGCGCTGTCAGCTCGTCGCGAGCCTCGTCAGCTCTTGGCGAGCAGGGAGCGCAGGACGTACTGCATGATGCCGCCGTGGCGGTAGTAGTCCGCCTCGCCGGGCGTGTCGATCCGCACCACGGCCTGGAACTCGACGTCCCCGGCCCGCACGGTGACGGTGGCGGGGGTCGAGCCGGTGTTCAGCTCCTCGACGCCGGCGATGTCGAAGGTCTCCTCGCCGGTCAGGCCCAGCGAGTCGGCGCTCTCGCCCTCCGGGAACTGCAGCGGCAGCACGCCCATGCCGATCAGGTTCGACCGGTGGATGCGCTCGTACGACTCGGCGATGACGGCGCGCACGCCGAGCAGCGCGGTGCCCTTGGCCGCCCAGTCACGCGACGACCCCGAGCCGTACTCCTTGCCGGCCAGGACGACCAGCGGGATGCCGGCGGCCTGGTAGTTCTGCGACGCGTCGTAGATGAACGCCTGCTCCCCGCCCGTGGTGAAGTCGCGGGTGTAGCCGCCCTCGACGCCGTCGAGCAGCAGGTTGCGCAGCCGGATGTTGGCGAACGTGCCGCGGATCATCACCTCGTGGTTGCCCCGGCGGGAGCCGTACGAGTTGAAGTCCCTGACCTCGACGCCGTGCTCGCGCAGGTAGCGACCCGCCGGGGTGTCGGCCTTGATCGAGCCCGCGGGCGAGATGTGGTCGGTGGTGACCGAGTCGCCCAGCTTGGCCAGGACCCGGGCGCCCCGGATGTCCGTCACCGGCTCGGGCTTGGCGGGCATGCCGTCGAAGTACGGCGCCTTGCGGACGTACGTCGACTCGGGGTCCCACTCGAAGGTGTTGCCGGTCGGGATCGGCAGCGACTGCCAGTGCTCGTCACCCTTGAACACGTCCGCGTAGTCGCGCTGGAACATGTCCTGGCTGATCGACTCCGACACCACCGCCGCGACCTCCTCGGGCGCGGGCCAGATGTCCTTGAGGAAGACCGGCTGTCCGTCGGAGCCGACGCCGAGCGGCTCGTTGTTCAGGTCGACGTCCATGCTCCCGGCCAGCGCGTACGCCACCACGAGCGGCGGCGAGGCCAGGTAGTTCATCTTGACGTCGGGGTTGATCCGGCCCTCGAAGTTGCGGTTGCCCGACAGCACGGCGGTGACCGCGAGGTCGTTCTCCTGGACCGCGGCGGAGATCTCCGGCTCCAGCGGGCCGGAGTTGCCGATGCAGGTGGTGCAGCCGTAGCCGACGAGGTTGAAGCCCAGCTTGTCCAGGTAGGGCTGGAGGCCGGACCGCTCGAAGTAGCCGGTGACGACCTGGCTGCCCGGGGCGAGCGAGGTCTTCACCCACGGCTTGCGCGACAGGCCCTTGTCCACCGCGTTCTTCGCCAGCAGGGCCGCGCCGAGCATGACGTACGGGTTGGACGTGTTCGTGCAGGACGTGATCGCGGCGATCGTGACGACACCGTGGTCGATCTCGAACGACGTGCCGTCCGACATCGTCACGGGCGTGGGCCGGTGCGGACGCTCGCCGTTACGCCGCACGGCGTGGGGCACGTCGCCCGCTCCGCTGTGGGAGATCGCCGGCGAGTCCGACGCCGGGAACGACTCGGCGGACGCCTCGTCGGCCGGACCCTCGATGCATTCGTCCGTGACGTACGTGCGGACCGCCGCGCGCCAGGCGGACTTGGCGTCCGCCAGCGGGATGCGGTCCTGCGGGCGCTTGGGCCCGGCGATCGACGGGACGACGGTCGACAGGTCGAGTTCGATGTACTCGCTGAAGGCGGGCTCGGGTGCCGAGGGGTCGAGCCACAGGCCCTGCTCCTTGGCGTACGCCTCGACCAGCGCGACCTGCTCCGGCGAGCGGCCGGTGAGCTTCAGGTAGTCGATGGTCTGGCCGTCGATCGGGAAGATGGCGCAGGTGGAGCCGAACTCGGGGCTCATGTTGCCGATCGTGGCGCGGTTGGCCAGCGGCACGCTGGAGACGCCCTCGCCGTAGAACTCCACGAACTTGCCGACCACGCCGTGCTTGCGCAGCATCTCGGTGATCGTGAGCACGAGGTCGGTCGCGGTGGCGCCGGCCGGCAGCTTGCCGGTCAGCCTGAAGCCGACCACCCGCGGGATCAGCATCGAGATCGGCTGGCCGAGCATCGCGGCCTCGGCCTCGATGCCGCCGACGCCCCAGCCGAGGACGCCGATGCCGTTCTCCATGGTGGTGTGGGAGTCGGTGCCCACGCAGGTGTCCGGGTACGCCTTGCCGTCGCGGGTCATGACCACGCGGGCCAGGTGCTCGATGTTGACCTGGTGGACGATGCCGGTGCCGGGCGGGACGACCTTGAACTCGTCGAACGCCGTCTGGCCCCAGCGCAGGAACTGGTAGCGCTCACGGTTGCGCTCGTACTCCCGCTCCACGTTGCGCACGAAGGAGTCGGGGTGGCCGAAGAAGTCGACGATGACCGAGTGGTCGATGACCATCTCGGCCGGCGCGAGCGGGTTGATCTTCGCCGGGTCGCCGCCCAGGTCGCGTACGGCCTCGCGCATGGTGGCGAGGTCGACGACGCAGGGCACGCCGGTGAAGTCCTGCATGATCACGCGTGCGGGAGTGAACTGGATCTCCACACTCGGCTGGGCGTTCGGGTCCCAGCCCGCGATGGCGCGGATGTGGTCGGCGGTGATGTTCGCGCCGTCCTCGGTGCGGAGCAGGTTCTCCAGCAGGATCTTGAGGCTGTACGGGAGGCGCGCCGACCCCTCGACGGCGTCCAGCCGGTAGATCTCGTATGACGCGTCACCGACGCGCAGCGTGTCACGGCTGCCGAAGCTGTTCGCGGACACGAAGTTCGCCTCCCCAGGGTCCGGGCTTGTCACAGGTTTCGTGTGCATCCTCCCGCACGCATGGGACACTCCTGACAATTAGGTTGCCCTAACCTGTGCGGGTCGGCGGATGTCTCGACGTCAAGATATCGCTCAAGATATCTCGACATCAAGTTACTAATGGGTAGGCCGGCGGCCATAGAGCTGACGTCGGCAAACAGCCGGATTTTTCGGCTTTCGGGAAGTTCCTGCGGACGCGCCGACCGCGGGCGCGTCCCCGCTCAGGCGGGCATGAGCCGCAGGCAGAACAGCGCGATCACCACGATCGACAGGGCGGGGCCGACGAACTGCTTCTCGAACGCCTTGCCGGTCTTGATGCCGATGTCCCACGGCAGGAGCCAGCGCCCCTTGATCGGCCATAAGACGGGGCAGCCGCGCTCGGTCAGGCAGTCGCCGATCAGGTGCGCCAGGCAGCCGACCCCGATGGCCAGCCCCAGCCAGGAGTAGGTGACCCCCAGCGTCATGAAGGTGAGGAACAGCCCCGCGGTGAGCCCCACGTTCACGACCGCGGAGGTGAGCGTCTTGCCGGGCACGCCGATGCCCACGGCGCGGATCGCCAGGCCGATCATCAGCACGACCAGGATGTCGCGGCCGATGGCGTAACGGTCGCCGAGCAGATGCGCGCCCACTCCGGTCAGGACACTGAACAGCAGCGAGTGGGTGGCGTGCCGGTGCCCGCCGCTGACGAAGTTCACGCCCTTGCTGAGCAGCCAGGTCACCGGTCCGAACGTCTGGGCGATCGTGGCGTTGGGGTGATCGAGATCGGGCAGCATGGCCGCGCCCGCGCACACCACGGCGCCCGCGACGAGCTCGGGCGGGGTCAGGATCGGCCCCGTCATCGTCGCCAGCTCCGGATGTCCCAGCGCGTCCGGCAGCGCCACCAGGGCCGGCGCGACCGCCAACCACACCGCCGCCCCGCTGAGGGCGTGCGAGTGCCCCATCATGTCAAGATCACGCTTTGAGACTCTACGGCAAAGCACCGACAAATTCCGCGAAGCGCCCACCCGCCCAGGTGCGTGTCGCACCCCACCGGCACGACCAGCGGCGGGAAGGTGCCACGCGACGGCGACCGGAAAAGACAAAGACGGGATCGTCCCGCTCCAAGAGCACCCCCCAGCCCTCTCAGAGCAGAACGATCCCGTCTTCGTGAGAGATAACGCTACGGTCTCGGGGCCTGTTCCCCCTACTCGAAAAACTTCCGCGTGAGCTATGTCACTCTTACCTGGGGATTGTCGCAAGAACGCTCGCGATATATCGTTGAGCCATCGAGAACGAATCGTGAACCATAAGGGGGCACTGCGATGAGTTCGGCACACGCGGTCGGCGGGCCCTGCGCCCACACGGAGTTCGGACATCGGTTCAGACACGAGTTCAGGCACGAGATGCGCCGTCACATGCGGCGCGCGCTGCGCGAGGCGTTCATGAAGGGGGCAGTCATGTGGCACCAGGAACATCACGAGGGCGGGGGCCCTCACGAGCACCGGCACAGGGGCGGCATGCGGGGGCGCGGCCCGTGGGGCGGATTCGGGCCCGGCGGCCCGTTCGGGCCGCCGTGGGCGGGCGGCAACTTCCCGTTCGGCCCCCGGGGCTTCGGACGGCCCAGGAAGGCCAAGCGCGGTGACGTGCGGGCGGCGATCCTCGCCCTGCTCGCCGAGGAGCCGCGCAACGGCTACCAGATCATCCAGGAGATCGCCGAGCGCAGCCAGGGCGGATGGAAGCCCAGCCCCGGCGCGGTCTACCCGGCGCTGCAGCAGCTCACCGACGAGGGCCTGGTGCGCGCGGAGGAGACCGACGGGCGCAAGACGTTCCAGCTCACCGAGGCCGGGCGCGCCTACGTCGAGGAGCACGGGGACGAGGTCCGGGCGCCCTGGGAGGAGATGACGCCGGACATCGGGGACAACGTCCACGAGCTGTTCGACCTGTCCAGGCAGGCCGCGTCCGCGCTGTTCCAGATCGCCCACTCGGGCTCCGAGGGGCAGGTCGGGCAGGCGAGGCAGGTCCTGACCGAGACCAGGCGGCGGCTCTACCAGATCCTCGCCGACGGCGACCCAGTGGAGGAATGACGATGGTCTCCCCCGACGAGCCCGCCGCCGGCGGCGCACGCCCCTCCCGCGGCGGCGACCACGCCCAGTCGAGCGGTTCGGCACACGGCGCGTCCGCGCCCGGCGGGCTGCGGATCGGCGACCGGGAGCGCGACGAGGTGACGCGACTCCTGCACGACGCGTTCGCACAGGGCCGCATCACCCGCGAGGAACTCGACGAGCGCCTCGACGCGACGCTCTCGGCGCGCACGGCCGAGGACCTGCGGCGGGTGACCGCCGACCTGCCCGGCGCGTGGCAGGGCGACGCCTCGGACGGCGGCCGCCGGGCCGGTGACGCGCGAGCCGGGGGCCTGTGGGGCCCGGGCTTCCCGTCCCCCGGCGTGCCCGGTTTCCCGGGCTCCCCGACAGGCACGCGCCCCGGGCCGTACGGCGGGCCGTGGGCGGGGGCCGGCATGTGGGGCCGCCCCCCGGGGCCGCCCTGGGCCCGGGGGCACTGGCACCCCCACGGTCCGGCCTGGGGCCCCCACCCTGCCGCTCGCATGGCTGGTCACAGGGCCGCGATGCGTCCGATGAGGGGCGGGCTGCCGCTGGTCGCGATCGCCGGCGTGGTGTTCCTGACCGTCGCGCTGGTCTCGGGGGTCGCCTGGCCGTTGTTCGTGGTCCTCAGGCTGCTGTTCGTCGCCTGGCTGGTCTCGGCCGTCGTGGGGCTGATCCGGCACCGTCAGCGCATGCGGCGCTACGGGCCGGGACACCGCTGAGCGGCGGGTCTCCGCGCTCCCCCGGCCGCCGTACGTAACGCTCTGGGCGGCCGGGGATTTGGGTCTTGACCCGGGGTCGGGAGCGGCCAACGATCGACATGTCGCCCTCGGGGGAGAGTTTGCGGCCACGCCGACGAACGGAGGGTGAGATGAAGCCGGCCGAGCCAGAACCCGAGGTGGTGCAGGAGACCGAAGGAACGGCGGGGACAAGGCAGATCAGGATCAGATTGCTTGACGCGGCCGAGACGGCCGTGTGCAGCAACTCGACGGGGAACTGACTCACCAGACGTCCGCGGAAGACCCACGCGCGCCACGATTCCAGATCCGGGCCGGAGCCTGGCGCGCTCCGACCAGCGATTCGGCTTCGGCCGAAGGAGACTTCATGCCCGGAGAAGCGTTCGAGCACGTCAGACAGGCCGCGGGAGAGGTACTTCCCGCGGCGGAGTACCGGACCGAGCTCTACGACCACCTACGCCGGATCGAGGGCGTGGTATGGAAGCTGGAACGCGCCCAGCACTTCCACGAGCCCGACACCCCGAGCTGGGTCGCCATGATGAGCGGAGACTGGGACCGGTCGCTCGCGCTGATGGACGAGATGCGCTTCGCCGACGACCTGCCGCCCCGGGCGGAGCTGCGCCGGCTGCGGATCGTCGAGATGCCGCCGACGCCATACCTGCAGTGGGAGATCGTCCTGCTCGCGGCGCGCACGCGGGCGGGCGAGCGGGCACGGGCGCTGCACGCCCGGTCCGTACGCCACCTGGAGAGCCGCGCGCCGCTGCCCGAGCTGCTGATCCTGAACCGGGACCTGATGTACGAGGTCCTCTACGACGAGATCGGCGCCCATGTGGGCGGACGGCGGGTCACCGACACCCGGGTCATCGAGGGCTGCGCCCGAGCCGTCGCCGAGCTGTACGCCGACGCCGAGGACATGGTGGCCTTCCACGACCGCGAGGTGGCGCACCTGCCTCCGCCGATCGCCCGGCGGATCCTGTCCCGCCCCGGCCACCCCTGACCCGCCGCGTACGCTCCGCCGCCTCAAGGGCGTAGACGGGCCATCTCGGCCGCGATGGCGTCCAGCCTCCAGTGGGCGTTCAGCCCGCTGGGGTTGGGCAGCACCCACAGCGCCGTCCCGCCGACCGTCTCCTCCTGCGGGCCGATCCGGGCGGCGGGGCGCGCGAAGGCGACGCGGTAGGCCGACACCCCCGCTATCGCCAGGACGCGGGGGCGGACCTCCGCCACCAGCCGCGCGAGCCGCGCGCCGCCCTCGCGGAGCTCATCGGGGGCCAGTTCGTCGGCCCTGGCGGTCGCCCGGGCCACGATGTTGGTGATGCCCAGCCCGTACGACGGGAGCAGGTGCTGCTCGGACGGCGCGAGCCTGCGCGGGACGAGACCGGACAGGTGCAGCGCGGGCCAGAACCGGTTGCCCGGCCGGGCGAAGTGGTGACCGGTCGCGGCCGAGTAGAGGCTGGGGTTGATCCCGCAGAACAGCACGTCGAGCCCGGGGCCGAGCACGTCCTCGATCGTCGCGTTCCTGGCCGCCTCGAGGTCGGCCTTGGTGGGGGCCATGCCGTGATGCTAGACGGCGAAGAGCAGGGCGGCGCTGATGAGAATGACCACGGCGGTCGCGAAGTGGATGCCGAACGCGACCGCCCGGGTGCCGCCGTTGCGCAGCACGATCAGGGTGTCGCCCAGGGGTATCAGGGCGACGATCAGCATGAACCAGGCCTCGGCGCGGGCGCCGGCGAAGGCCAGCAGGGCCAGGCCCAGCAGCCCGTAGCTCCCGTCGCGCAGGCCCTTGATCGTCAGGTAGGCGACATCGCCGTCCTTCTTGGCCGGGACGCCGTAGCCGGCGGCCGCGGCGTGGGGCACGAGCAGGAAGCGGGCTCCGATGAGCAGGACGAGCAGGTTGAGAGCGACGGCGAGGCCGTACGCGATGGGGGTGAGCATGTCTCTCTCCGAGAACTAGCAGCGCTAGGAACAAGAACGACGCTAGCAGAGCATTGCGATAAACACTAGCGCTGCTAGAATTCCAAGCATGTCTATCCAGTCGCGCAGGGAGCGCGAGCGCGCCGAGCGGGAAAAGCTGATCATCACGGCGGCCCGCGAGCTGGCCGAGGCCGAGGGCTGGGACGCCGTGACGACGCGGCGGCTGGCCGAGCGGGTCGAGTACAGCCAGCCGGTGCTCTACAGCCACTTCAAGGGCAAGGACGCGATCATGGCGGCCGTCGCCGTGGAGGGCTGCGCCGACCTGGCCGCGGAGTTGCGCGCGGCCCGGACCGCGGCGCCGGACGCCCGCCGCGCCATCGCCGACGTGAGCGCGGCATACGCGGCCTTCGCCGACCGGCGCCCGGCGCTCTACGACGCGATGTTCAGCCAGATCGTCGCACTGCCGTTCGCCACCCCCGAGGCCCCGCCCGCCCTGCACGCGGCCTTCGGCGAGCTGGCCGAGGCCGTCCGCCCTCATGCGGGCGGCGACGACCTGCCCACGCTGACCGAGACCTTCTGGGCCGCCCTGCACGGCCTGGTGACCCTCACGCGGGACGGGCGGCTCCCGCGCGAGCACCACGACCTCAGGCTCGCGCTGCTCCTGGCCCGCTTCACGGGGCGGGCCGGGCCCGACGAGTAGGCCCGAGGCGGTCGCCGGGGCCCAGCGAAAAGACCGGGGCCCAGCGGAAAAACCGGGGGGCGCAGCCGAAAGGCCGGGGGCTCAGCCGAAAGGCCGCGCCACCTCGTCGAGGGCCTGCTCCATGATCTGGGAGAGCGGGCGGGCCTCCTGCTCCTCGATCCAGACGTGCGTCGCGATGCGCAACGCGACGAGGAAGGCCGCGGCCATGATCCGGCACTTCAGGTCGGCGGCCGGCTCTCCCGCCCCGTCGCGGTCGGAGATCGCCTGGACCAGTTCCCGTTCCAGTGCGGCGTGGTTGGCGAGCTGCCGGGCGAGCAGGGACGGATGCCGCTTGGTGAGCGAGGTGCGCACCGCCCACTCCCGGTCGGGCTCGCCCACGTCCTCCAGCTCTTCGCGCACGGCGCCGCGCAGCGCCTGCCAGCCCGACTCCACCGCCGGCCGTTCGCGGACCGCCCGCACCAGGGACCGGACGCGCTCCTCCTCGCCGTACAGGAGGGCGTCCTCCTTGCTGCCGAAGTAGTTGGAGAAGGTCCGGCGCGAGATGTTGGCGGCCTCCACGATGTCGTCGACGGTGACGTGGTCCAGCCCGCGTTCCACGGCGAGCCGCAGCGAGGCCTTGTGGATGGCCTGCCGCGTCTCGGCCTTCTTACGCTCGCGCAATCCCGCCGTCGTCTCCATGGTGCGCTCAGCTTAGCCGCTGAAACATTGCCCACCGGGCAAAGTTGCTCACTGGGCATGTATCGTTGAGTGGTAATCCCCTTCGACACTCGCATTGGAGGCTGCGCGTGAGCGCACCCACGCTGCCGGAGACGGGGGCCAAGAGCCACCGGCAGATACTCGAAGCGCTGAGCGGCCTGCTCCTCGTCCTGTTCCTCGCGATGATCAGCAGCACGATCGTGTCGGTGGCGCTGCCGCAGATCATCGGCGCGCTGAACGGCACCCAGTCGCAGTACACCTGGGTGGTCACCGCGGCCCTGCTCACCACGACCGCCTCGACCCCCATCTGGGGCAAGCTGGCCGACCTGTTCAGCAAGAAGCTGCTGCTCGAGGTCGCCATCGGCATCTTCCTGGTCGCCTCGCTGGCCTGCGGCTTCGCCCAGAACACGCCGATGCTGATCGCCTTCCGCGCGCTCCAGGGCCTGGGCATGGGCGCGCTGCAGATCCTGGTGCAGGTGATCATCGCCGCCATGATCAGCCCGAAGGAGCGGGGCAAGTACAACGGCTACCTCGGCGCGGTCATGGCCGTGGCCACGGTCGGCGGCCCGCTGCTGGGCGGCCTTATCACCGACACGTCCTGGCTGGGCTGGCGGTGGTGCTTCTTCCTGCCGATCCCGTTCACCGCGATCGCGCTGATCGTCCTGCACCGTACGCTCGACATCGTCTCGGTCCGCCGTCCCGGTACGTCCGTGGACTACCCCGGCGCGCTCCTCATCGCCGCCGGCGTGAGCATCCTGCTCGTCTGGATCACCTTCGTCCGCAACTCCTTCGACTGGATCTCCTGGCAGACCTTCGCCATGGTCGGCGCCTCGGTCGTGCTGCTGGGCATCGCCGTCTGGGTGGAGTCCACGGTCCGCGAGCCGGTCGTCCCGCTGCACGTCATCCGGCGGCGCACCCCGGCCCTCGCGATCCTCGCCAGCCTGGCTGTCGGCATGGCCATGTTCGGCGGCGCGGTCTTCCTCGGCCAGTACTTCCAGATCGGCCGCGGCTACTCCCCCACCGAGGCGGGCCTGCTCACGATCCCGATGATGCTCGGCGTCCTCGTGTCGTCCACGGTCTCGGGACGGATGGTGTCCCGCAGCGGGCGGGTCAAGCCCTACATCCTCGTCGGCTCGATCGTGCTCACGCTCGGTTTCGTCGCCCTGTCCATGATCGACCACGAGACCTCGCTGGTCTTCGTCGGCGCCGGGATGCTGGTGGTCGGCGCCGGCGTCGGCATGTCCATGCAGAACCTGGTCCTGGCCGTGCAGAACACCGTCCCGCTGCGCGAGCTGGGCGCGGCCAGCGGCGCCATCACGTTCTTCCGCTCGCTGGGCGGCACGATCGGCGTCTCGGTTCTGGGCGCGGTGCTGGCCAACCAGGTCACCGAGAACATCGCCACCGGCCTGACCAAGTCCGGCATCCGGGTGCCCGCGTCCCAGAGCGGTAGCGGCAGCCTCAACATGGGGGCGCTGCCCGAGCCGATCCGCACCATCGTGCGCGCCGCCTACGGCGACGCCACGGGCCACATCTTCCTGATCTCGGCCTGCATCGCGGTCGTCGGCATCCTCGCCGTGCTGTTCCTCCCGCAGGTGCGGCTGCGCGACAGCGTGGACCTGGCCGAGCCGGCCACGGGAGCGGACGCGCCCGCCGCGGCCGAGTCCCGCTGAGCCCCTGCCCGATGAACCCTGCCCAATGAGCCCTGTCAGCTGAACCCTGTCAGCTGAACTGGGCCCCCTGAACCCGGCCCCCGGGTACGGCTCCCGTTGCGTGAGCGGGAGGCCGCACCCGGGGGCCGTCCGGTCTCACAGACGGGGATCGACCGGCTCGGACTCCAGCGCGAGGACGGCGAAGACCGCCTCGTGGATCCGCCACAGCGGCTCGCCCTCGGCCAGGCGCGTCAGCGCCTCCAGGCCGAGCGCGTGCTCCCGCAGCGCCAGCGACCGCTTCCTCCCGGTGAACCTGCGCCGCAGCACGTCGAGCGACTCGGTGTAGTCGGGGCCGTAGATGATCCGCAGATACTCACGGCCGCGCACCTTCACGCCCGGCTGCACGCGTCCGCCCACCCTGCCGTCGGGGTGGGCGGCCGGTTTGACCACCATGCCCTCGCCCCCGGCCTCGGTCAGCGCCGTCCACCACGCGACCGCCGCCTCCCGCTCCTCCGGCGAGTCGAGGGAGACGAAAACGTGACGGGTCGGCGTGACGAGCGGGGAGTCCATCAGGCCGAGCGTCTTCAGGTGCCACTCGTGCGGCTCCTTCACCGCCGTCGCCCTGCCCTCGCAGGCGAGGACCTGGAACGGCGCGAGCCGTACGCCGTCGAGGCCCGACACCGGCCAGCAGTAACGGGCATAGGCGTCGCGGAACCGGGCAGCGTTGTGGGCACGGCGGCGGGTGCGGTCGAGCAGAGCGCCTACATCCAGGCCACGTCCCGCCGCCGACTCCAGCGCCGCGACCGCCTCGGGCAGCGCCACCCGGGCGGCCGCCCCCACCGAGGCGTACTGGTCGCGGATCAGTCCCTCCGCCTTGGCCGACCACGGCAACAGCTCGCAGTCGAGCACCACCCAGTCGGTCTCCAGCGCGTCCCACAGCGGCGCGGCCGCCTCGCGCAGCCGGTCCACCAGTTCCGGCAGGCGCTCGTCGAAGAAGGGCCGCCCGGTGCGGGTGTAGACGCTGCCCGTCGTGCCGTCGGCGATGCCGAAGCGGCGGGCCGCGGCCTCCGGCGTCCGCGCCAGCACGGCGATCGCCCGCGAGCCCATGTGCTTCTCCTCGCACACCACCCGGGTCACCCCCGCCCGGGCGAACTCGTCGAACGCCTCGGCCGGGTGCTCCAGGTAGCCCTCCAGCGCGGAGGTCTCCGGCGGGGCCATGGTCGGCGGGAGGTAGACCAGCCAGCGCGGGTCCACGGCGAACCGGCTCATGATCTCCAGCGCGGCGCGGGAGTTCTCCTCCGCGATCCTGATCCGGCCGCCGAACCGCGTCTCCACGAAGCGGGTGCCGTCCACGTCGCCGATGTCCAGCACTCCGGGGTCGCGGGCGGGGGTGGCCGCGGCCAGCGGCCGCACCGGCTCGTACCAGACCTTCTCGGCCGGGATCGAGACGAGCTCGCGCTCGGGGTAGCGCAGGGCGGTCAGCCGCCCACCGAAGACCACGCCGGTGTCGAGGCAGATCGTGTTGTTGACCCACTCCGGCTCGGGCACCGGGGTGTGGCCGTAGACGACCATGGCCAGCCCCCGGTAGTCGTTCGCCCAGGGGTAGCGCACCGGCAGGCCGTACTCGTCGGTCTCCCCGGTCGTGTCGCCGTACAGGGCGAACGACCGCACCCGCCCGGAGGCCCGCCCGTGGTAGGCCTCCTTGAGCCCGGCGTGCGCGACCACCAGCCTGCCGCCGTCGAGGCGGTAGTGGCTGATGAGACCGTCCATGAACGCCCTGGCCGCCTCGCGGAACTCCGCGGGCTCGGCCGCCAGCTGCTCCAGCGACCGCTCCAGGCCGTGCGCGACCCGCACCTTGCGGCCGTCGAGGGCCCGGACGAGCTTCTGCTCGTGGTTGCCGCACACGGACAGGGCGGTCCCGGCCTCGACCATGCTCATGACCAGCCGCAGCACGCCCGGCGTGTCCGGGCCCCGGTCGACCAGGTCGCCGACGAAGACCGCCGTACGCCCCTCGGGGTGGACGGCGCCGTCCGGCCCCACCTCCCAGCCGAGCTTCACCAGCAGGGACTCCAGCTCGGCCCGGCAGCCGTGCACGTCGCCGATGATGTCGAACGGCCCGGTCAGGTGGGTCTTGTCGGTCCACGCCTTCTCGTACGTGACGGCCACGTCGTCGATCTCGTCGCCGCGCAGGACGTGGACCCGGCGGAAGCCGTCCCTGCCGATCTTGCCGAGCGACCGGCGCAGTTCCTTGCGCTGCCGGGCGATCACGTGGGAACCGAAGGCCCGGTCGGGGCGGGACGCGTTGCGGTCACGCGCCACCTCCTCCGGCACGTCGAGCACGATCGCGTCGGCCAGCACGTCGTGAGACCTCGCCAGCTCGATGAGCTTCTTGCGGGCCTCCCACTGCACGTTGGTCGCGTCCACCACCGTCAGCAGGCCCCGCCGCAGGCGGATGCCCACGATGTGGTGGAGCAGCTCGAACGCCTCGGGTGTGGCCGTCTGGTCGTTCTCGTCGTCGGAGACCAGGCCCCGGCAGAAGTCGGACGAGACGACCTGGGTGGGCGCGAAGTGCCGGGCCGCGAACGTCGACTTGCCGCTCCCGGAGATGCCGACGAGCACCACCAGCGACAGCTCCGGCACGCTGATCTCGGTCACGGCCGCTCCTCCTTCCTGCTGAAGACCGCCATCTGGGTGGGCGGGCCCACCTCGGGGTCGTCCTCGCCGACCGGCCGCAGATCGGCCGTGTATCCGTACGTCTCACACACGCCGGCCACCCACCGGGCGAACTCCGCCCGGCTCCACTCGAACCGGTGGTCGGGGTGGCGCCGCGCCCCCGCGAGCAGCTCGTACCTGACGTTGTGCTCCACGTTGGGCGTGGTGACGATCACGTGTGCGGGCCGCGCCGTGCCGAAGACCACGCGTTCGAGTGCGGGCAGCCGCGGCGGGTCCACGTGCTCGACGACCTCCATCAGCACCGCGGCGTCGTACTCGGCCAGGCGCGCGTCGGTGTACGTCAGCGAGCCCTGGAACAGCTCCAGCCTGGCCCGCTTGGCGTCCGGCATCCGGTCGGTGCGCAGGCGGCGGTTGGCCAGCGCGAGCGCGCGGGCCGACACGTCCATGCCGGCCACCCTGGCGAAGACCGGCTTGGCCAGCAGCGCCGACAGCAGCTGTCCCGAGCCGCAGCCGAGGTCGAGCACGGTGCGGGCGCCGGCCTCCTCCAGCACCGCCACGACGGCCTCCCGACGCAGCGTGTTCAGCGGCACCCGCTCCTCACCGGCCCCTTCCGCGCGATCACCGTCCGGGCGCGGAGTGGCGTCGCTCGTGTGGCCGGGCTCGGCAACGCCGGACTCGGCCTGCCCGGCTCCGTCGACGGGCGCGGCTCCGTTGAACGGCCCGGCTCCGTCGACCGGCGCAGTTCCGTCGACCGGCGCGGCGGAGGCGGGGGCCTCGGCGCCCGGCTCCTCCTCCACCGGCGGGTCCAGGCTCTCCTCCACGTCGTCGCCGAGCTCGGCGAGACGGGCGAAGGCGGTGCGGGTGAGCGCCCACCGCCGGCCGAGGTAGCGGCGGGTGATCAGCCCCTTGTCCGGATGGCCGGCCAGCCAGCCCTCTCCCGCGCGGACGAGCTTGTCGACCTCGTCGCCCGCCAGCCAGTAGTGCTTGGCGTCGTCCAGCACCGGGAGCAGGACGTACAGGTGGTTGAGCGCGTCGGCCAGGCGCACGTCGCCGCGCAGCGCGAGCCGTACGTACCGGGACTCGCCCCACTCGGGGAAGCCGGGGTCCAGCGGCACGGCCTCGGCCCCGACCTCCCAGCCCAGCGGCCCGAACAGCCGGTGCGCGAGATCGGCCCCTCCCCGGCACGGCAGCGCGGGCAGGCCGATCTCCAGCGGGATCGGCCCGTCCGCGAGGTCCTGGCGGGAGGCGCACCGCCCGGTCCGCGCCGTGCGGAACACGTCGGCGAGCGCCGACGCCAGCAGCGAGGACGCGGCGTACGGCCGGTCGTTGACGTACTGACCGAGGGAGAAGTCGGGCGAGGACGAGCCCCGCGAACGGGCCAGCCGCACGGGGTCGACCTCCAGCAGCAGCGCCGCGGTGCACCGGTCCTCGCCCGCCTCGGGGTAGAAGACCCGCGCGGTGCCGAACGACTGCTCGAACTCCTGCACCCGGTCGGGGTGCTTGTGCAGGAGGAAGCCGAGGTCCGTGGCGGGCCGCAGGGTCGTCGAGATCGTGAGGAGCACCCGGCAAAGTGTGCCGGATGCCCCCTTCGACCGGCTATGGCTTTTCAGACCTGCGGCTCAGATGTGCGGCAGCACCTCGGCCGCGATCAGCTCCAGGTGCTCCAGGTCGTCCAGGTCGAGCACCTGCAGGTAGAGACGCTCGGCGCCCATCTCGGCGAACCGGCCGATCTTGTCCACGATCTCCTGCGGCGTGCCCGCCAGCCCGTTGACCCGCAGCTCGCCGACCTCGCGGCCGATGTTGGCGGCCCGCCGGGCGATCTCCGCCTCGTCCCGTCCCGCGCAGACGACCTGCGCCGCCGACAGCAGGACGGTCTCCCGCCCCACGGCGTCGCACGCCTGCCTGACCCGGTCGAAGGCCGCGGCGGTGTTCTCGGGGAGGTGGAACGGCACGTTGTACTCGTCTGCGAACCGCGCGACAAGACGCGGCGTCCGCTTGGCGCCCCCGCCGCCGATGATGACGGGCGGCCGGGGCCGCTGCACCGGCTTGGGCAGCGCCGGGGAGTCGGCCAGCCGGTAGTGCGCGCCCTCGAAGGAGAACGGCTTGGCCGCCGCCCACAACCCGGTCACGATTTCGAGCTGCTCCTCCAGGCGCTCGAACCGCTCGCCCAGGGAGGGGAACGGGATCCCGTACGCCGTGTGCTCCTCCTCGAACCAGCCGGTGCCGAGACCCAGCTCCACACGGCCGCCGCTCATCTGGTCCACCTGGGCGACGCTGATCGCGAGCGGGCCGGGCAACCGGAACGTCGCGGCGCTCACCAGCGTGCCCAGCCGGATGCGCGAGGTCTCCCGGGCGAGACCGGCCAGGCTGATCCACGCGTCGGTCGGGCCCGGGGCGGGGTCGCCGTCGCCCATCCGCAGGTAGTGGTCGGACCGGAAGAACGCGTCGAACCCGAGCCGCTCGGCCGCCTGCGCCACCCTGAGCAGATCGTCGTAGCTCGCCCCCTGCTGGGGTTCGGTGAAGATCCTCAATTTCATCCGTCCATTATCCCCGCCCCCGTGTCCGCGGCTTGCTAGAGTGCGAGCCGCCTGTGCGCAACGTGTTCGCATCGCAACTCAGGGTGGTGAGCGTGGACTCCGCACGTCATTCCCGCGAAGCGGGCCGCCCCCCGCGCTCCCTCGTCCTCCTGGCGTCGGCCGCGCTCGTCGCGGGCACCGGCGCGGCGCTGTGGGCGCTGCCCGCCGCCCCGGCCGGCGGCTGGGGCGCGACGCCCGGGGTCAAGCCCGGCGCCACGGCCACGCCCACCGGTGAGCGGTCCCCGGCCTCCGCGACGCCGGAGACGCTGGTCGCCGCGCGTCAGACGGTCACCTCGCCCGCCCCGCCCGGCGCCGCTCCCCCCGCCGACGAGCCCGCGGCGCGTTACCGGGGCTTTCTCGACGCCGCCGGGGAGCCGCACCCCGAACTGCTGGACGCGGGCGTGCGTTCGTTCGCGATGGGCCACGTCGTCGCCGGCCCGGACGGCTGCGCTCCCCACTGGGCGGGGGTGCGCCCGCGGGGCGGGGACTCGGTCTCCGCGCGGATCGCACGGCTGCGGGCCTACGGAGGCGAGGTGTGGCCGGCGTTCGGCGGGCCGTACGGGCAGGAGCTGTCGGTCGCCTGCGAGAACCCGGCCCGGCTGCTCGCGGCCTACCGCCACGTCGTGACGGTGCTCGACCCGCCCGGCGTCGACTTCGAGGCCGGCGGGTCGGGCGGGCTCGCCGCCGTCCGCCGCCGCGCCGCCGCCATCGCCCGGTTGCAGCGCGAGGCGCGAACGCGCGGACGCCCGCTGCGGGTCACGTTCACGCTTCCCGCCTCCCGGCGCGGCCTGGAGCCCGCCGATCAGGAGATGCTGCGGGCGGCGCGAGAGGAGGGCGCGGAGATCGAGTGCGTCGGCCTGCTCGTGCCGATCGCCTCCGGCGTCTCCAACCTCCACGACCTGGCCGTCGCGGCGCGGGCGGCGCGCCTCCAGATCGCCGCAGCGCTGGACGTGCCGCCCGACCGCGCATGGCGGCGCATGGGCCTCGCGCCGGTCCTCGCCGACGCCGGCGACCTCGGCGTCGGTGAGGCCGGGCGGCTGGCGGCGTTCCGGGCCCGCAACGGCCTCGGCTGGCTGTCCGTGCGGGGTGCCCGCCCCTCCGAGCAGGTGCTGCGGATCCTCACGGGGACGGCGTCACCGGCCTCACGCGTCACGAGATCGCATCCCGTGCCGGACGGCTACCCCACCCCCTGACCGGCCCCCGTCGCGTCCCGGCCTCGCCCGTCGCGCACGCGGCGCCGGGACCCTTCAGTCGTGCTCGCCGTGAGCGGGGGGAGCCGCAAGGACGACCTTGCCCTGCCGTGGCCCTCGCGCGGCGGTCGCGTGCGCCTCGGCCGCCCGGTTCATGGAGAACACCGCCCGCACGGGAACGCGGAAGCGCCCTTCCTCCGCGAGTGCGGCGGCGAGGTCGAGACCGTGCCGTCCGTCCGGCTCGCCGCCGAGCTCACCGAGGGAGAGACCGACCCCGACCTCCGGGCCGCCGAAGTCCGCGATGGTGAGGACCGACGCCGGTGTACCGGTGATCGCGACGAGTTCGCGCAGGGAGCCTGCGCCGGCGACGTCCAGCGCCAGATCGATCCCTCCGGCCGCGAGAGCGCGGACGCGCTCGGCGAGGCCGGGCCCGTAGGCGACCGGGACCGCGCCGAGCCGGGCGATGAAGGTGTGGTTCTCCGGGCGGCCCGTGCCGATCACACGGGCGCCTCGGGCGACCGCCAGCTGGACGGCGACGCTGCCGACTCCGCCGGACGCGCCGTCGACCAGGAGCGTCGTCCCCGTGCGTACGCCGAGCCTGTCGAGCGCCCGGGTCGCGGTCTCGACGCTCGTGCCGGCGGCGCCGGCCTCCTCCCACGACATCGAGGGCGGCTTCGCGGCCCAGAACGCCAGCACGGCGAACTCGGCGGCGGCGCCGCCCAGCACCGAGACGTCGACGGCGCCGAAGACCTCGTCGCCGACGGCGAACCCGGTGACGTCCGCGCCGACCTCGTCGATCACCCCGGCGGCGTCGACGCCGGGGATGTGCGGCAGAGGGAGTCGTCCGGCCGACGGCGACGTGCCGGCGCGCAGCGCGAGGTCGACCGGTGCGACCCCGGCGGCCCTGACTCTGACGCGTACCTCGCCGGGACCCGCGTGAGGTTCGGGGAACCCCCCGACGGTGAGGACCTCGGGGGGACCGAACCGGTCGAACCGCACTGCCAACATTTCCGCATCCGGGAACATAATCACCCATCCGGCTGGTTTCGACTGGCCGTCGACCACGGTAGGCGGACGAACCGGAGCGGCTGTCTCCGATCGCCGGAAGTGAGAGGGGCGCGGACGACATTGACTCGGAAACCCCGGACGGACGCGGAGCACAACCGGCGGCGCATCGTGGCGGTCGCCCGTGCCGCGTTCGCCGCGGACGGGCTCGACCTGCCCGTGCACGAGATCGCCCGGCGTGCCGGCCTGGGCGTCGCGACCGTCTACCGGCACTTCCCGTCGCGACAGGACCTCGTCAGCGCCGTGCTCGCCGAGCAGGTGACCGTGTGCCGCGCGTAGATGCGCGCCGCCCTGGACGACCCCGACCCCTGGCGCGGGCTACGCGGAACCGTCCTCCGGTTCGCCGAACACCAGGTGCGGCACCGCGGGCTGAACGAAGCGCTGCTCGGTTCCCATCCGGCGGGCGCCGCGTTCGCCGGGCAGCGCCGGGCACAGGCCCGAGGGCTCGAGCAGCTCGTCGAGCGCGCCAGGAGCGCGGGCGGCGTCCGTCCCGAACTGTCGGTCGAGGACGTGCGGATCGGCCTGAGGGCCATCGCGTCATTCCGCGCCGGTTCGCCCGGGAGCGCGGCCGTGGCGGTCCGGAGGCTGGCGGACCTCCTGGTCGCCGGAATGTCCCGCCCCCACCCGTGAGGCGGCTCCGGGCTCAGTCCCTGACGAGCAACGCGACGCACTCCACGTGGTGGGTCATGGGGTACTGGTCGAAGGCCCGCAGGTCCTCCAGCCGGTAGCCCTTCTGCCCGAACCAGGCGACGTCCCTGGCCAGCGTGGCCGGGTCGCACGAGACGTACACCACGCGCGAGGCCTCCAGGCCGGCGACGCGCTCGACCACCGGACGGCCGAGACCCGCGCGCGGGGGGTCGGCCACCACCAGGTCGGCCCGTTCGATCCGCAGCCGGTCGAGCGCCTCCTCGACCCTGCCCCGCTCGACCTGCGCCTGCGGCAGGTCACGCAGGTTGAACCGGGCGTCCTGCGCCGCCTGGGACTCGGACTCGATGCCGAGCACGGCGCCCTCGGGGCCGACGGCCTCGGCGAGCCCGGCGGCGAACAGGCCGGCGCCGCAGTACAGGTCGAGCGCCCACTCCCCCGGCTCGGGCCGGCCGAAGTCGAGCACCGCGCCGAGCAGCGCCTCCGCCGCGCCCGGGTGGACCTGCCAGAAGCCGCTCGCGGTGACCCGGAAGTCCCGCTCGCCCACCCGCTCGGTCAGCGAGGCCCGGCCGCGCAGCGCGCGAGTGCCCCGCCTGCCCTCGTCGAGCAGCACCGCGGCGGCGTCCACGTCCGGGATGGCCGCGCGGCGGTGCGGGACGGGTTCGACGATCACGGCGCGGTCGCCGCCGGAGGCGGCCACCACCTCGACCGAGGCGGCCCCCGGCCAGGCGAGGCGTTCCGCGCCGACCTCCTCGACGGCGGGGTGCGCGATGAGGCACTCGGTGACGTGCTCGATCTCGTGCGACCGGTGCCGGCGCAGCCCGGCCGTGCCGTCCCGGTCCACGGCGAACCGCACGCGGGTGCGCCACCCGAGGCCGTCCTCCGCTCCCGGCACCTCCTCGACCACGACCTTGAGGTCGAGGCCCGCCAGGCGCTGGAACTGCTCGGCGACCACGTCGGCCTTGAGCCGGCGCTGCGCCTCCAGCGACGCGTGCTGCCAGTCGCAGCCGCCGCAGCGGCCGGGGCCGGCGAACGGGCAGGGCGGCGTGACCCGGTCGGGCGAGGGCTCCAGGATCTCGACCGCGTCGGCTCGCAGGAACCGCGCGGTCTCCTCGGTGACCTCGGCGACGACCCGCTCGCCGGGCAGGGCGTGCCGGACGAAGACCACCCGGCCCTCGTGCCTGGCCACACACCAGCCGCCGTTGGCGACGGCGTCCACCGTCAGTTCGAGCCGTGCGCCGTCCATGTCGGCCTCTTTCATATCGGTCATGCCTTGACCTGCGTGTCTTTCGGCGGTGGCTGGTAGGAGCGGCGGGAGGCGCCGGGAGCGGACGGCTCCCTGCGGCCCTTGAGGCGGTCGGAGGAGGCGAGCTGGAACGGCACGCTCGTGACCATGACCCCGGGCTTGAACAGCAGCCGCCCCTTGAGCCGCAGCGCGCTCTGGTTGTGCAGAAGGTGCTCCCACCAGCGGCCGACCACGTACTCGGGGATGTAGACCGTCACGACGTCGCGCGGCGAGCGCCGCCGCAGCGACTTCACGTAGTCGAGCACCGGGCCGGTGATCTCTCGGTAGGGCGAGTCGAGGATCTTCAGCGGCACCTCGATGCCGCGCCGGTCCCACTCCTCCCTGAGCCTGTTCGCCTCGTCGGCGTCCACGCTGACGGTCACGGCCTCCAGGCTCGACGGCCGGGTCGCCCTGGCGTACGCGAGCGCGCGGAGCGTCGGCTTGTGGATCTTCGAGACGAGCACGATCGCGTGGTTGCGGGCGGGCAGCAGCGACTCGTCGACCTCGTGCCCCTCCGGGGCGGCGAGCTCCGCGGCGACCCGGTCGTAGTGCCGCCTGATGCCCTTCATCATGAGGAAGAGCACCGGCATCGCGATGCAGACGATGTACGCGCCGTGCGTGAACTTGGTGGCGAGCACGACGACGAGCACGAGCCCGGTCATGACCGCGCCGAAGCCGTTGATCACCCGCGAGCGCATCATGTGGAAGCGCGCCCTCGCGTCGGTCTCGGTCCTCAGGTGACGGGTCCAGTGCCGGACCATGCCGATCTGGCTGAGGGTGAACGAGACGAACACGCCGACGATGTAGAGGTTGAGCAGCTTGCTCACGTCCGCGTCGAACGCCCAGATCAGCAGACAGGCACCGGCCGCGAGGATGACGATGCCGTTGCTGAACGCGAGGCGGTCGCCCCGGGTGTGGAGCTGACGCGGCAGATAACGGTCCTGGGCGAGGATCGAGCCGAGCACCGGGAAACCGTTGAACGCGGTGTTGGCGGCCAGGAACAGGATGAGGGCGGTCACCGCGGCGATCACGACGAACAGGAACGAGCCGTCGCCGAAGACGGCCGAGGCGACCTGCGCGATGATCGGCTGCTGGTAGTAGCCGGGCCCGGCCGGGTGCCCGTCGATGATGACGTCCCTGGCCACGGTCGCCGGGTCGGTCAGCTTCACGCCTGCCTTGAGGCCGAGGAAGATGATCCCGCTGAACATCGTGACCGCGATGAGGCCCATCATCAGCAGCGTCGTCGCGGCGTTCTTGCTCTTGGGCTTGCGGAAGGCCGGCACGCCGTTGCTGATCGCCTCGACGCCGGTCAGCGCGGCGCATCCCGACGAGAAGGCGCGCAGCACCAGGAACGCCATCGCGAATCCGGCGAGGTTGGCCTGCTCCCCGATGATGCGGTAGTCGGCGGTTGGGGCGCGCAGGTCGTCGCCGAGCACGACCAGCCGGAACAGGCCCCACCCGACCATGCCGATGACCGCGATCATGAAGGCGTAGGTGGGAACGGCGAACGCGACACCCGATTCCCGGATGCCACGCAGGTTCATGATCGTCAAAAGTGTGACGATGGCTATCGCCACCAATGGGCGGTGTTCGGCGACGAAGGGAATCGTCGCGCCCACGTAGTCGGCGCCGTTGGCGACCGACACCGCCACGGTCAGCACGTAGTCGACGAGCAGGGCGCTCGCGACGGTCAGTCCCGCGGTCGGTCCCAGGTTCGTCGTCGCCACCTCGTAGTCGCCGCCGCCGCTGGGATAGGCGTGCACGTTCTGACGGTAGGAGGCGACCACCGTGAGCATGACCAGGACGACGCCCGCCGCGACCCACGGGCTGACGCTGTAGAGGCCGACCCCGCCGATCGACAGGATGACCAGGATCTCCTGCGGCGCGTACGCAACCGAGGACAGCGCGTCACTGGCGAAGACCGGCAGTGCCACGCGCTTGGGCAGCAACTGGTGGTGGAGCTGGGTGCTCCGCAGAGCCCGCCCCACGAGGAGCCGCTTGACAAGATCTGGCACCTTCGACACGTCTGTTGAGCCTAGTCCCCCGGTGCCGTGCCCGGGTCATGCGGTGTGCGGCGCTGGCGACATACTGTCTGCATTAGGAGACCGCCACAACCCACGGCGGGGGAGCATGCATATTGTGATCATGGGATGCGGACGGGTCGGCTCGACCCTGGCGCACATCCTTGAGGACAACGGGCACTCGGTCGCCGTGATCGACCGCGATCCGCAGGCCTTCCGGCGGCTGCGGGCCGGCTTCCGGGGCCGCAGGGTCACCGGCATCGGCTTCGACCGCGACGTGCTCGAAGAGGCCGGCATCGCATCGGCCGCCGCCTTCGTCGCCGTGAGCAGCGGAGACAACTCCAACATCATCTCCGCCCGGGTCGCACGCGAGATGTTCGGCGTGGACAACGTCGTCGCCCGCATCTACGACCCCCGCCGGGCCGAGGTCTACCAGCGGCTCGGCATCCCCACCGTGGCGACGGTCCGCTGGACCGCCGACCAGATCCTGCGCCGGGTGCTGCCCGAGGGCGCCGAGCCCCTCTGGCGGGACCCGACCGGCACGGTCGTCCTCGCCGAGATGGCCTTTCACCAGGGCTGGATCGGCACCCGGGCCAGGGTGATCGAGGACGTCACCGGCGCGCGCGTGGCATTCGTCAACCGCATGGGCGAGGCGCTCGTGCCGAAGGACGCGACCGTCGTCCAGGAGGGCGACCTCCTGCACCTGGTCGCCGCCGAGAACGACATGGACCGCATCAACAAGGTGCTGTCCGCCCCGCCGTCCGACGAGGAGCACTGATGCGCGTCACCATCGCCGGCGCCGGAGCCGTCGGCCGCTCCATCGCGGCGGAGCTCCTGGAGAACGGCCACGAGGTCCTGCTCATCGACATCGACCCCCGCGCCATCAAGATCGACAGCGTGCCGCGGGCCGAGTGGCTGCTGGCCGACGCCTGCGAGATCTCCTCCCTGGACGAGGCCGGGCTGAACAGCTGCCAGGTCGTGATCGCCGCCTCCGGCGACGACAAGGTCAACCTCGTGGTCTCGCTGCTCGCCAAGACCGAGTACGGCGTGCCGCGGGTGGTCGCCCGGGTCAACCACCCCAAGAACGAGTGGCTGTTCAACGAGTCGTGGGGCGTGGACGTCGCCGTCTCCACCCCGCGCCTGCTGTCGGCCCTGGTCGAGGAGGCGGTCAGCGTCGGCGACCTGGTGCGCCTGATGACCTTCCGGCAGGGCCAGGCCAACCTCGTGGAGCTCACGCTGGCGGAGGACGCCCCTGTGGTGGGCCAGCGGGCGGGCTCGGTGCCCTGGCCGGTGGACGCCGCCCTCGTGGCGATCCTCCGTGAGGGCCGGGTGCTGGTCCCCTCGGCCGACGACCCCCTTGAGGCCGGCGACGAGCTGATGTTCGTGGCCAGCCAGGAGGTCGAGCAGGAGCTCACCGAGCTGCTGTCGGCCCACGAACGTCCCTGATCCGCTCACGACTCAGGCCCCGGGCACGCGCCCGGGGCCTGAGTCGTTCTCGCGTCTGTTCGTCAGACGGACGGCTGCGCCGGCGGCTCGATCGGGGTGCGGCCCCGGGCGAGCACCCACACCATCGCGGCGAGCCCCGCGACCTGCAGCGGCCAGCCCAGGGCGATCTTGGCCACGCCGAGGGCGGTCACCTGGTCGGCCCAGTAGAGCGGCAGCTGGACCACCACCCGCAGCAGGCAGGGCAGCATGAGCAGCCACGTGAGCCGCGAGCACAGCCGGACCAGCGCGGAGTCGTTGTGCCAGGCCGTCGGATCGCCGGTCACAGAGCCGATCAGGAAGCCCACGATCGGCCAGCGGACCACGATCGACAGCAGCATGCCAGCGGCGTAGGCCGCGTTGTAGAGGATCCCCGGCAGGAACACGTCCTTGGCGTCGCCGGTGCGGGCCGCGAAGAACGCGCCGATCCCGATGCCGACGAGGCTGTTGAGCACGAACTGCGGCGTCGTGCGCTGCGCGAGCCGCACCAGCAGGAGCACCACCGCCGAGGCGATGCCGACGATCAGCGAGGGCTTCAGCTCATTGGTGCCCATCCACGTGCCGGTGAAGGCGATCGTGGGCACCGCCGCCTCGACGATCCCGCGCCTGCCGCCCAGCGCCTTGCTCATCTGGGCGCGGACCGCCGCCTCGACGGTGGCGTGCGCCGCGGGGGCCGTCATGTCCGCTGTGCTCATACGGTCTCCTGAGAGATCAAGGGCCACCGGCCGGGCGTAGCTCGTAACGGGGGTTGAACATGACCTTGCGGCCGTCCTGGACGCTGACCAGCCCTTCGGCCCGCACCACCCGGCCCGGCTCGATGCCGGCGATCTTCCGGCGGCCGAGCCAGACCAGGTCGATCACGTCCGACCCGTCGTACAGCTCCGCCTCGAGGGCGGGCGCGCCGCCGCGCGGGCGGAGGGTCACGGTCCGCAGCGTGCCCGCCACGCACGTCCGCTGACGCTCACCGCACCGCGCGATGGGAGTGGCCCCCTGCTGCTCCAGGTCCTCCTGGAGCTCGGCGGCCTCCAACTCGGCCTGGCTGGTGGTCAGCCTTTGGAAGAAGCCCCGCAGTCCGCCGCGTCTGGCAGGCTCCGGCGTGCCCATCGGTCACTCACCCAGCTTCCTCGTTCGCGATCCCCTCCGGGGGATTCGTCGTCCTGGCTCCAGCCTAGGCCGGTCGTTTCCCCCCGCAGCATACGTGAGCCGCCCACAGGCCAGAAGGACGGTCGGGGCAGGGCTTGCCCCCCGTTCGGTCAACCGGCGCGTCCCGGCCGGGCGTCAGCGGATCTCGCTGATCTCCGGACCGCGCTCGAAGGGCCGGAGCTCCTCCCGCCGGGGCCCCTGCTGCTCCTCCATGGCCTGCCTGGCCTCGGCGGGCAGGCGGAGCTGGATCGCCTCCTTGGGCGGCATCGGCTCGTCACCGCGCACGACGACGATGCCGCGCACGACGTCCTCCAGGATCCGCGCCGCCTCCGGGTCGACCGCCGCCCTGCCGCTGATCACGGCACGGAGGAACCAGCGCGGCCCGTCGACGCCGACGTAGCGCACCGGCTGCCGTCCTTGCGCCTGGCCCTGCACGGGCACCTCGGCCGCGATCTCGGGGCCGAACGGGCCGTCCCTGTCCTCGGCCGAGCCTCCGGCGGCCACCACCTCACGGGCGAGTTCGGCCCGCACCTCGTCCCAGATCCCGCTCCGCTTGGGCGCGGCGAAGGCGTTCACCTGCAGGGCGCTCTCCTCGACCAGGACGATCACACCGTCGACCTGGTCGCCCGCCATGCTGAGCTGGATCTCGAATCCGGGACCGACGGGCAGGCGCAGGCCCCCCAGGTCCACCCGCTCGGCCTCCGGGTAGTCGTCATCGGCGTCCCAGGGGCCCGTCGTCCGCGCCGGGGCGGGGCTCCCCTCCCGCACGACGGCTGGTGCGGTCTCCTCCTCCGCGCGTCGCCGGCGTCGCATCACTTCTCTCACTCTCCTCGCTTCGTGGCCCGTTCCCGGGCTTCGCGGTGTCAGCTCCCCGTCGAGCCGAACCCGTTCGTGCCCCGTACGGAGCCGGGCAACCGGTCGACCTCGTAGAACGCCGCCCGTTCCACCCGCTGCACGACGAGCTGGGCGATGCGGTCGCCGCGCCGGAACCGTACCGCGTCCTTGGCGTCGGTGTTGATCACCGTCACCCTGATCTCGCCCCGGTAGCCGGCGTCGATCGTGCCCGGCGCGTTGACCAGCGTGACGCCGTGCCGGGCCGCCAGGCCCGAACGCGGATGGACGAAGGCGGCGTACCCGTCCGGCAGCGCGATGGCGACGCCGGTCCGCACGACCGCCCGCTCGCCGGGCAGCAGCTCGACGTCCTCCGCCGCGTACAGGTCGGCCCCGGCGTCGCCAGGATGCGCGTACGACGGGAGCGGAAGGTCCGGGTCGAGCCGGTGGATCAGGATCTCGACGCTCATCGGGCGGCCTCGATGTGTTCCCTGATTCGCTCGCTCATGGGGCAAGACCCTACCCGTTGCGCTGGGGGGACACCGCCTCTCCCGGTCCGGAGGACGGGCGTGCCGTCTCCGGCTCCTGCCCGCCCTGTCCGGAGGGGGCGGGCTGGGACGCGTGAGAGGGCGCGGGCTCCACGGCGCCGGGCTCCGGGTGCGGGGGCACGCCCTGGGATCCGGCCTCCGCTGCGCCGGGCGCACCGCCTTCGGCCGGTGGCTCGATGGCGGGCTGGCCGCGGCGCAGCTCGGGCAGCGCGCGGTAGATGACCGCCGTGAGCGGCACGGCCACCACGGCGCCCGCGATGCCGCCGAGCACGCCGCCCACCGCGAGGACGAGGATGATCGCCAGAGGGTGGAACTCCAGGGCCCGGCCCACGATGAGCGGCTGCAGCACGTGGTTCTCCAGCTGCTGCTCGACCACGAGGATGCCCACGAAGATCAGCGCGTACACCCAGCCCTGGGAGCCGAAGGTGACCAGCGTCGCGATGCCGCCCGCGAACAGGATGCCGACGATCGGGATGAAACTGGCCAGGAAGACCAGCACCGCGAGGGGCGCCCACAGCGGCACCCGCATTCCGGCGAGCACCACTCCGATCACGAGCCCGTGGATGGCCGCGACCGCGACCGTGCCGTGCACGTAGTGGGAGATCGTCGCCCAGGCGGCGCGGCCCGCCCGGTCCACGCGCGGCGCGGTGCCGCCGCCGAAGGCGCGCAGGAACCAGGACCAGATCCGTTCGCCGTCCTTCAGGAGGAAGAAGGTCACGAAGAGGATCAGCACGATGGAGGTGAGCACCTCGACGACCGCGGTGGCGCCGCTCAGCAGCGTGCTGGTGATCTGGCTGCGGTATTGGGTCACCTGGCTGCTGAGCTGGTCCACGAAGTCGGCGATCTGCGCCTCCTTCAGGTGGAGGGGGCCGTGCAGCAGCCAGTCCTGGACGTTGCGCACGGTGACCTGGATCTGCAGGACCAGCCGGGGGAACTCCTCGTTCGCCCGGACGCCGATCAGGAATCCGATGCCGACGATCAGCGCGAGGCCCAGCAGCATCGTGATCCACGTGGCGTAGATCGGCCGCAGCCCCGCGGCGCGCAGCCGCCGGGTCAGCGGGTGAAGGAGGGCCGCGAGCAGCAGCGCGACCACCACCGGCATGACGACGAAGCTGATCCTGCCGATGACCTGCCACAGGAAGTAGACCATCGCGCCGAGCAGCAGCAGCCGCCAGCTCCACGCGGCCAGCGTGGCCAGCGTCGGGGGAACCCTCTCCGTGGTACTGCGGTTAGACGGGATCACGGATCCAGCCTGGCATGTCGGCGGGCGGGACGCGCAGTCGTTTTACCCGCGTATGGTGGTCGTTTCGCCGCGACACCCCCGCCGGCCCCCGTCCGCGGGCCGTCGCCGTGCCGAAACGCCCGGGAACGCCCTGGAGCGTCCCAAAACGTCGCCGACCACCGCCGTCGCCACGAAAGCAACGGCGGCGGCCGTCGGCTTTACGCGTTCAGCTCGGCGACCGCGTCGAGCGGGCCGTCACCGGGTTCGAGGACGAACTCCTCGACGTTGCCGGCCGCGCACAGGTCGTCCTGGGCCTGCCGGACGAGGTCCGCCTGGTCTCCCGACACGGTCAGCCGGGCGACCTCGGCCCGCATCGACAGCCGCGCCTCGGACTTGGCCCGCCGCACCCGGCGGAGCACCTCCGCCACGGCGTCCAGCACCGCGGGGTCGCCCTGCCCCGCCTCGGGCAGCTCGTCCGGGGACGGCCAGCCCGCCCGGTGCACCGAGCCCTCCCGCCACCACGACCAGACCTCCTCGGTCACGAACGGCAGGAACGGCGCGAACAGCCGCAGCAGCACGCCGAGCGCCCGCCGCAGGGCGGCCACGGCCGAGGCGTCCCCGTCGTACGCGCGGGCCTTGACCAGCTCCACGTAGTCGTCGCAGAACGACCAGAAGAACCGCTCCGTCCGTTCCAGCGCCCGGGTGTAGTCGTACGACTCGAACGCCTCCGTGGCCTCGCCGACGACCGCCCGCAGTGCGGCCAGCATGGACAGGTCGACCGGCTCGGTGACCTCGCCGCGGCCCTCGGACCGGAAGCCGAGCACGAACTTCGACGCGTTGAGGATCTTGATGGCCAGCCGGCGGCCGATCTTGATCTGTCCGGTGTCGAACGCGGTGTCGGTGCCGGGACGCCCGTTCGCCGCCCAGTAGCGGACCGCGTCGGAGCCGTACTCCTCCAGCAGGCCCATGGGCGTGACCACGTTGCCCTTGGACTTCGACATCTTCTTGCGGTCGGGGTCAAGGATCCATCCGGAGATCGCCGCGTGCCGCCAGGGCAGCCCGCCGTGCTCCAGATGCGACCGCACGACCGTGGAGAACAGCCAGGTGCGGATGATCTCGTGGGCCTGGGGCCGCAGGTCCATCGGGAACACGCGGCGGAACAGGTCGTCGTCGCGCTCCCACCCGGCGGCGATCTGCGGGCTCAGCGAGGAGGTCGCCCAGGTGTCCATGACGTCGGGGTCGGCGGTGAAGCCGAGCGGCTTGCCCCGCTGGCCCTCGGAGAAGCCGGGCGGCACGTCGCTGGACGGGTCGACCGGCAGCGCCGACTCGGGCGGGACGATCGGCGCCTCGTAGATCGGCTCGCCGTCGGCGTCGAGCGGATACCAGACCGGGATCGGCACGCCGAAGAACCGCTGGCGCGAGATCAGCCAGTCGCCCGCCAGGCCCTCCACCCAGTTGTCGTACCTGACCCGCATGTGCGGCGGATGCCACTCCAGCTCCCGGCCGCGCTCCAGCAGCTCGGCGCGCAGCTTCGCGTCCCTGCCGCCGTTGCGGATGTACCACTGCCGGGTGGTGACGATCTCGAGGGGCCGGTCGCCCTTCTCGTAGAACTTCACCGGCCGCTGGACCTTGCGCGGATCGCCGTCCATGTGGCCGGACTCGCGCAGCATCTCCACGATGCGCTCGCGCGCGCTGTGCACCGTCTTGCCGGCCAGCTCGGCGTACGGCTCGGCGGGCACGCCGTGGGGCGGCTCGGGGAGCAGGCGGCCGTCCCAGCCGATCACCGGCCGGGTGGGCAGGTCGAGCTCGCGCCACCAGGTGACGTCGGTGACGTCGCCGAACGTGCAGATCATCGCGATGCCCGAACCCTTGTCGGGCTCGGCGAGGTGGTGGGCCACGACCGGCACCTCGACCCCGAAGACCGGGGTGCGGACGGTGGTGCCGAACAACGGCCGGTAGCGCTCGTCGTCGGGATGGGCGACCAGCGCCACGCACGCCGGGATCAGCTCGGGCCGGGTCGTCTCGATCCACACCATGCCCCCACCGCCGCCCCCACCGCCCTGGTCGCCCTCGCCGGACGTCCGCTCGAACCCGATGCGGTGGAAGGCGCCGGGCCACTCCCGGTCCTCCAGCTCGGCCTGGGCCACGGCCGTGCGGAACGTCACGTCCCACAGGGTCGGGGCCTCGGCGACGTACGCCTCGCCGCGGGCGAGGTTGCGCAGGAACGCGCGCTGGGATGCGGCCCGGGCATTGGCGTCGATGGTGGCGTAGGTCATCGACCAGTCCACCGACAGGCCGAGGCGCCGCCACAGCTCCTCGAACGCCTTCTCGTCCTCGGCGGTCAGCCGCTCGCACAGCTCGATGAAGTTGCGGCGCGAGATCGGCACCTGCCGCTTGGCGTCCGGCTTCTCCGGCGGCGTGAAGTCCGGGTCGTACGGTATGGAGGGATCGCAGCGCACGCCGAAGTGGTTCTGCACGCGGCGCTCGGTGGGCAGGCCGTTATCGTCCCACCCCATCGGGTAGAAAACCTCGCGCCCCCGCATCCGCTGGTAGCGGGCGATCGTGTCCGTGTGTGTGTAGGAGAAGACGTGCCCCACGTGAAGCGATCCGGACACGGTGGGCGGCGGGGTGTCGATGGAGTAGACCTCGTCCCTGCCCCGGGACCGGTCGAACCGGTAGGTGCCCTCGGCCTCCCAGCGCTCTACCCATACCGCCTCCAAGCCGTCGAGTGTTGGTTTCTCGGGCATGGCTGCGGGGAGTCGCTGTTCGGTCATGCCACCACATGGTATGGCGTGGACCGTCGCCCCGCGGGGAGACACTAAGGTCGTTATCGAGGAGGAATCATGGCGGACATGGCTCGGGAGGCCAAGCGCGAACTCGGCGCGACGGACAAGCCCGACATGCAGTGGCGGATCGTCGGCGGCCTGCTCGGCCTTACGGTCGGATTCTGCTCGCGCAAGGTGCTGTCGTTCGCGTGGGAGAGGGCGACCGGCAAGAAGCCGCCGGCGAGCGCCGACTCCCCCGACATCGGACTCGGCGAGGCGATCGCGTACGCCGTGGTGATGGGCCTGGGCATGGAGATCACGCGGATCATCGTCACGCGGTCGGCGGCGAAGAAGTGGCGCTCCTGGAAGGACGCCGCCCGGGAGCTCACTCCGTAGGAACCGGCTCCCCTGACTCCAGGGCCGTGAGGAAGTCGCTGGCCCACCTGTCCACGTCGTAGGTGGCGACCCTGCGCCTGAGCGAGCGCATCCGGCGCCCCAGCTCGTGCGGGGTCGCCCGCATCGCCGCCAGCATCGTCCGCTTCATGCCGTCGATGTCGTACGGGTTGACCATGTAGGCCTGGCGCATCTCGTCGGCCGCCCCGGCGAACTCGCTCAGCACGAGCGCCCCGCGCAGGTCGTGGCGGCAGGCGACGTACTCCTTGGCGACCAGGTTCATGCCGTCGCGCAGCGGCGTGACGACCATGACGTCGGCCGCGCAGTAGAGCGCCGCCAGCTCCTCCTTTTTGTACGACTGGTGGAGGTAGGAGATCGGCATGCGGCCGAGCACGCCGTGCTCGCCGTTGATCCGGCCCACTCTCAGCTCGATGTCGTTGCGCAGCCGGATGTACTCGGCGACCCGCTCGCGGGTGGGCGTGGCGACCTGCACGAAGACCGCCTCGTCCGGCTTGATCACGCCGTCGTCGAGAAGCTCGCTGAACGCCTTGAGCCGCTGGCCGATGCCCTTGGTGTAGTCGAGCCGGTCGACGCCGAGCAGCACGTGCTCGGGATCGCCCAGCTCGGCGCGGATCTCCCTGGCCCGCTGCTGGACGCGCGGCTCGCGGACGAGCTGGTCCAGCTCGCCGAAGTCGACCGAGATCGGGAACGACTCGGCGCGGACCGTCCGGTCTTCGAGCTGGATCTCGTTGCGGAGGTACTGCACGCCGAGCAGGCGGCGGCACAGGCGCAGGAAGTTGGCGGCGCCGCCCGGCCGCTGGAAGCCCACGAGATCGGCCCCGAGCAGGCCTTCGAGGATCTCGTTGCGCCAGGGCAGCTGGTAGAACAGCTCGCCCGGCGGGAACGGGATGTGCAGGAAGAATCCGATCTTCAGGTCGGGCCGCAGCCTGCGCAGCATCGCGGGCACGAGCTGCAGCTGGTAGTCCTGCACCCAGACGACCGCGCCGGGCGCGGCGGCGTCCGCGGCCGCGCGGGCGAACCGGTCGTTGACCGCCCGGTACGCGTCCCAGAGCACGCGCGAGTAGACGGGCGTGGCGACCACGTCGTGGTAGAGCGGCCACAGGGTGGCATTGGAGAAGCCTTCGTAGTACAGCTCGACCTCGAGCTGGGACAGCGGGATGGGGATCAGGTGCATCCCGTCGTGGTCGAAGGGCTTCAGCTCCTCTCCCCCCGCCCCGGTCCAGCCGAGCCAGGCTCCGTCACGGCGCTGCATGACGGGCGCGATGGCGGTCACGAGCCCGCCTGGGCTCCGCCGCCACTCGTTCTCGCCCACGCGATCGACCGGCAGCCGGTTCGCGACGATCAGAAATGAGCTGGTGCCACGCATGAATCCCCTCCAGGTGGTCGCCTGTGACCACCATACGGAAAGTCACCAGTGACCCCCATACCCGTAAGAACATGCACAATCCACGCCCGTCGCTGTGAGAATGATCTCACGCAGCTCATACGGGGTCGGCAAGAGGTTTAGACCAATCGGTGACACTTCCCTATCTGGAAGATCAGGACGGCCGGAGAGTGCCGATTGGGACGGGCACCCGCGCCGCGGCGCGTCACCCGGGGGACGGGGACCGGCGCGGGAGGGGAGATCAGCCGGGCGGCAGCGCGTGCTGGTGGCGCAGATCCGCGCGCACGGCGGCGGCGAGTTTCTTGGTGGCGGCCCGGTTCAGCGCGCCGCCGGCCACGGCGCCGGTGAGGAAGGGGCCGAGCGTGGTGAGGTGACGGCCGAGCGTGCGCATCAGGCGGTTGCGCAGCGCGGTCTTGGCGGCGGTCCCGAGTGCGATCGTGGCCGAACCGGGGGCGAGGGGGTTGACGCCCCGCTGCTTCGACCAGGCGAGCGCGAACGCGGTCGCCCTCTGGGTGCCGGTGCCGGGGACCTCCACGCCGTACACCTCGTGCAGTTCGGCGAGGAGCTTCACTTCTATGGCCGCGACGACCAGCGTCTCGGCCACGATCTGGGCGGGTGCGGACAGCAGGAGCGGCGGCGCGGCGAACTCGGCCGCGGCGAGCGCTCCGCCGACCGCGCCGACCGCCGTCGTCGCCTTCGCGGCGGTGCGGACGAGGTCGTCGGCGAGCTGCTCGCCGGTGAGCCCGTAGTGGTGTTCCCGCAGTGTCTCGTAGTCCCTGACCGGTAACCGCGGTGCGATGTTCATGAAGACGTCGGCCAGCCATCGGCCCCGGCCGACTCCCCGTTCGCGTGCCTTCCGAGCGGACCTTGCCAGGGCCCCGCTGAGGCGGCCGAGCAGCCGACGCCGCTCGGCCCCGTCCGTCTCCTCAGGGGCGACGAGTTTGCCGACCAGGTCGGCGACCTCGTTGTTTGATTCATCCGCTGCTGAAGTCACGGACCCTCCCAAGGGTCTCCTAGGCGGCGCACTCGCGACAGACCTGCTGGCCGTTCTTCTCTGAGGCCAGCTGGCTGCGGTGATGCACCAGGAAGCACCGCGAGCAGGTGAATTCGTCGGCCTGCCGAGGAATCACCCGCAGCGAGAGCTCCTCGTTCGACAGATCCGCCCCCGGCAGCTCCAGCGACTCGGCCAGATCGGTCTCGTCGATGTCGATGCTGCCCGACGACTTGTCGCTCCTACGCGCCTGGAGTTCCTGGAGGCTGTCCTCGTTGAGATCGTCGTCGGTCTTACGCGGGCTGTCGTAGTCGGTAGCCATCTGCTACTCCATCCCCCTCATCTATCTGCCTGCGCCTGTGTCGCGCGTGGATAACGCTCGGAAGGCCGGTGTTGTGCCCGCGGAGGCCGGTAAATTGTGCATTCGGTACCCGCTTGAACGAACACTGAACCTTCCGACACGCGAGGGGTGTCCCACCGGACGCTGCGGTTAGCCAAATATGGCGAAAACCACAGTATCGGCGGTATCCCCACCGCGTTCGACGGCACATCCAACCACATGTGCGGCGCGCACGCTCCATCAGCGCGCCGACTGCGGCGTCCCCGGAGATGCCCCGGCTCCGGTCAGACGCACCGTCACCACGAGACCGCCCCCGTCGCGGGGGACGGCGGCGACCGTTCCGCCGTGTGCGCGGACGATCGCGCGCACGATGGACAGGCCGAGACCCGCGCCCTTGGCGGACTGAACCCGGTCGGCATTCAGGCGCCGGAACGGCTCGAACAGGCTCTCCACCTCGTACGCGGGAACGTGCGGTCCCGTGTTCGCGACCTGAACAACCGCACCCCCGTCGACAATTCCCGTCCGGACCCATACTTTTCCGGACTCGCCGAGATTGTGCTTGATGCCGTTCTCGACGAGGTTGGAGACACAGCGTTCTACGAGAACGGGGTCGCCCGTCGTGGCCGCCGGGTGGAGGTCGTGCTCGACCGTGACGCCCTCTTCCTCCGCGAAGGGGGCCAGTTGCTCCACCGCCGTCCTGGCGACCTCCTGGACGTCCACGGGCTTGCGCACCGACAGCTCGCGCTCGCTGCGGGCGAGCAGCAGCAGGCCCTCGATCAGCCGCTCGTTGCGTGCGGTGGTGCCCAGGAGCGTGCGCCCGAGCACCTTGAGGTCGTCCGACGCCTCGGGGTCGGACAGGGCCACCTCCAGCACCGTGCGGTTGATCGCCAGCGGCGTCCGCAGCTCGTGCGAGGCGTTGTCCACGAACCTCCGCTGCGCGTCGAAGGCGGTGTTGAGCCGGGTGAGCATCGCGTCGAAGGTGTCGGCCAGCTCCTTCAGCTCGTCGTCGGGGCCCTGGAGGTCGATGCGCTCGTGGGCGAGCGAGGTCTCCGACAGCTTCCGCGCGGTCGCCGTCATCTTGATGACGGGCCGCAGCGCCCGGTCGGCCACGACGTATCCCAGCATCAGCGCCAGGATCCCCACGCCGAGCAGCGCCAGCAGCGCCCGCTTCAGCAGCTCGGCCCGCGCCACCGCGGTGACCTCGGCCTGCGACTGGGCGAACTGGTGGTTGGCCTCGTCGATCCACTCCTGCGGCACGCTTCCGCGCGGGAATATGATCTGCGGCACACTCTGCCAGCCGATGTCGATCGCCTGGCCGATCAGCACGTACATGACCATCACCAGCAGCGCGCCGGCGACGAAGACCAGCGCGGCGTACGTGAGGGTCAGGCGCCAGCGGATGCTGACGCGGTTCTGCAGCGACTTGATCTCGTTGAGCAGGTTGCCCCGATGCACCGGATGGGCGACCAGGGGCGGCGGGCCGTCCCAGGCGGGCGGGCCGCTGGGCGGCGGCGGCACCTGGCTGCGGTAGGGACCGGTGCCCATAGGGCTCGACATCCGGCGGGTGGGACCCGCCTTGGCCCGGTCACCGGCCGGAGCCACCTCGCCCTGCGTGGTCGAGGCGGGGTCCGATCCGCCGGGCGACGGGAGTGTCTGGGGCGTCCTCTTCTCAGAGGCGTCACGCGGTTCGCTCACAGGGCCCCCTCCCCCGGGACACAGCGGTGGCGCGGGTCGTCACAGCCGGTACCCGACACCGGGCACGGTCTCGATGACCGGCGGATCGCCCAGCTTCTTGCGCAGCGTCATCATGGTCACCCTGACCACGTTGGTGAACGGGTCGATGTTCTCGTCCCACGCCTTGTCGAGCAGGTCCTCCTGGCTGACGACGGCGCCCTCGGCCCGCATCAGCTCCTCCAGCACCGCGAACTCCTTCTTGGTGAGGTGGACCTCGACCCCGTCCCTCGTCACCTGGCGCCTGCCGGGGTCGAGCCGGACGCCGGCGCGCTCGAGCACGGGCGGCAGCGGCGGCGCGGACCTGCGGCCGAGCGCGCGCACCCGGGCGACGAGCTCCATGAACACGAACGGCTTGGCCAGGTAGTCGTCGGCGCCCAGCTCCAGCCCCTCGACCTTGTCGTCCACGTCGCCCGCGGCCGTCAGCATGATGATCCGCGAGGCGGACCGCTGGGCGACCAGGCGGCGGGCCACCTCGTCGCCGTGCACCTTGGGCAGGTCGCGGTCGAGCACGATCACGTCGTAGTCGATGTAACCGGTCTTCTCCAAGGCGGCCGCGCCGTCGTAGGCGACGTCCACGGCCATCGCCTCCCGGCGGAGGCCGGTGGCGATCGCGTCCGCGAGCACCCGCTCGTCCTCCACCACTAGCACGCGCATCAAGTCCTCCTAGCTGGTATGACGCCCCTCATTGTGGCCATATTCGACGTAAGCCGCTGGTAAGCGGTTCCGGCGCTCTACGTGACGTAGAGCACAGAAATTCACAGGTTTGCGGTCGGTCCGGACATGGGTAAGGCCTCGGACACCCTCCATTGTCGTGTTCCGGGGAAGGGCGCGCCTCTCTGTAGGACCTGTGCCGCAGCCCCACGTGACACGTTTCGCCCCCTGAGAAAGAAGGTGAGATGGGCGAGTTCACGACCACGATCGAAACCAGGCTCGACCAGGCCTACAAGGGTCTTGAAGAGGCCACCACGAGCGGGGACGACTTCCTCGCCGACACCCTCACCGCCGAGATCGAGGACCTGCACCGCCTCGCCGAGGATCACGGCATTTCCATCCAGCGCTGACCGCAACCGACACTGACGAGGGGGCCCGCCGTACGGCGGGCCCCCTCGCCTGTGCCCGGGCTCTCGCGCCCGGACGTCGTCAGTCGCGCTCCGGGTCGAGGGGGACGAGCAGGTCGTGCAGTTCCTCGAAGAGTCCCGGGGCCGCGCACAGCGCCATGTCGGGACTGACCGGCCTGCCGTTCAGGCCGCCGATGCGGGCCCCGGCCTCCACGGCGATCAGGCCCGCCGCCGCGTGGTCCCAGTAGTTGGTGCCGCGCTCGTAGTAGGCGTCGACCCGGCCCGCGGCGACCGAGCAGAGATCGACCGCGCACGAGCCGCCGCGCCGGATGTCCCTGACCTGCGGCACCACCTGTGCCAGCACCTCGGCCTGCACCCGGCGCCGCCCCGCCGCGTAGCCGAACCCGGTGGCGACGAGGGCCTTGGCCAGCGGGACGCCGGTGTTGCAGCGGAGCCGCTCGCCCCTCAGCCAGGCGCCCCCGCCCTTCGAGGCGGTGAACAGCTCGCCGCGCGGCACGTTGTGCACCACTCCCGCGACGATCTCGCCGTCCACCTCGACGCCGATGCTGACCGCCCAGTCCGGCAGGCCGTACAGGAAGTTGACCGTGCCGTCGATGGGGTCGACGACCCACCGGACGCCTCCCTCGCCGGGGGTGTCGCCGCCCTCCTCGCCGAGGATCGCGTCGTGCGGCCTGGCCTCGGCGATCCTGCTGCGGATCAGTTCCTCCGCGGCCCGGTCGAGCGCGGTGACGACGTCGGTGGGGCTCGACTTGGTGGCGAGCACCTCGGGCCGCGCGGGCCGCTTGGCGAGGAGCATCTGGCCGGCCTCCTCCGCTATGCCGGTCGCCAGCTCCAGCAGTTCCTCCACCCGCGCGCGGTCATGCCGGTACTCCCGCTCGTCCATCCTGGCCTGCCCCCTCCTCGTACGTGCTCAAAACGACGTGCGGCCGGCGCCCGGCTCGGGCGTCGGCCGCACGGATGACATCCTCCCAAATCAGGATGTACCGCCATTCAACGGTCAGCTCAGGGACGGCGGCCGGGTCCACTCCTCGTCCAGGACGTGCTGCGCGAGGAAGGCCAGAACGGTCTCGTACCAGGCGATCCCGTTGCCGGGCTTGAGCACCCAGTGGTTCTCGTCGGGGAAGTAGAGGAACTTCGACTCGACCCCCGAGCGCTGGAGGTCCCACCACAGCCGCAGGCCCTCGCCGATCGGCACGCGGTAGTCCTTGTCGCCGTGGATCACCAGCATCGGCGTCCTGATGTCCCCGAGCCACCGGTGGGGCGACAGCCGGGCGTAGCTGGCGGACCCGAGGGCGCCAAACTCCCGCTGCCAGTAGTTCGCGCCGTCGGTGGTGCCCGCGAACTGGTCCAGGTTCCACAGCGAGGCGTGCGTCACGATGGCCCGGAACCGGTCGGTGTGCCCGGCGACCCAGTTGGCCATGTAGCCGCCGAACGAGCCGCCCATCGCCGCCGTCCGCTGCTCGTCGATCTCCGGGCGCTTGAGGCACTCGTCCGTGATCGCCATGAGGTCGGCGTGGGTCACCGGCCCCCAGTCGCCCCAGCCCCGCTTGATCATGTCCTGGCCGTACCCGGTGGACAGGCAGGGGTCGGGCATCAGCACGGCGTAGCCGTGCCTGGCCATGATCCAGGGGCTCCAGCGCCAGTTCCAGTCGTTCCAGCTCGACAGCGGGCCGCCGTGGATCCACAGCAGGAACGGCGCCGGGTCCTCGGCGGTCGCCTCCGCGGGGACGACCAGCCAGCCGCGGATCTCGGTCCCGTCCTCGGCCGTCGCGGTCACCTCGGTCAGCGTGCCGGGCAGGTCCAGCGGCGGCGTGGGCGAGGGCAGCGTCGTCACTGAGCCGTCCGCCGCGATCCGCACCGGCCGCGGCGGCGAGTCGATCGCGCCGCGCAGGGCGTAGACCGAGCCGTCGGGCGCCGGGCACAGCTCGGCGTAGGCGCCGTCGTCCGAGGTCAGCCGCGTGGGCTCGCCCTCGACGGCGACCCGGAAGACCGGCCTGCGGCCCCGGTGGTCGGCGGCGAAGAAGAGCTCCCGCGAGGAGGGCGCCCACGCGACCGACACGGGGAAGATCTCCCGGGCGACCGGGCGCCCTTCACCGGTGGCCAGGTCGATCACCCACAGGTCGAGCGCGACCGGCGTCTCCTCGGCGCCGTGCCGCTCCCGCACGCAGGCGACCTGCCGCCCGTCGGGCGACACCTTGACCGGCCCGGCGAAGTCGTACCCCTCGGACGTCGCGAGCGTGCGCCGCGACCCGTCCGCGACGTCGATCGCGACCAGGTCCGTACGGACCTCCCCGTTCGGCAGGAACACCTGCCAGGTGCTGATCACGGACGAGCCGTCGGGCGTCAGGTCGAACGAGGCGTCGCGCAGCCCGCTGCCCGACTCGGGCGTGAGGTCGCGCACGTCCTCCAGGCCGTCGCGTACGGCGCGGCCGGTGAAGAACCGGGTCCCGGCCGGGCCGAGGTCGTGGTCCCAGTAGCGCACCGGGTAGCCCTCGTGCAGGATCGCGCTGACGCCGGCCTCCTCGCGGGTCTTGCGCCGCTCCTCCTCGGTGCCGGCGTCGCCGGGCAGCACCTCGGAGGTGTAGACGACCACGCCGCCCGCCGCCCGCACGCCGCCGATCCCGCCGGGGCGGGTGGCGACGCGCGACGGCTCGCCACGCTCGGGCAGCAGCCACAGGGCGGCCGTGTCGCCGCCGCTCTCCTTGGCCGTCTCGTCGGGCCGCCGGGAGACGAAGAACAGGGTTCCGTCGGGGGCGAACTCGGCCCCCGCCTCCCCCTTCGCCGACCGGGTCAGCCGGCGGGGCTCGCCTCCGGGGTCCTGGGGGATCTCCCACAGCGCGGTGCCGTACGACTTGCCGTCGGGGTTGAGCGACTGGACCACGGACACGAGCCGGGTCCCGTCGGGCGACAGCCGCAGGGCGTTCACGCGCGGCAGGGCCATGTATTCGCGGATGTCCGGAAATTGGCTCACCGCTCGAACCTACTCGCTGACACACCGCCGCCCAAGCCATATAGGCGCGGACGGAACCGTCGTACCGTCCGCGTAGGGTGTGGCGCATGGGGAGCACCAACGGATATGACGCCCTGCTCGTCGTCTCCTTCGGCGGGCCGGAGAAGCCCGAGGACGTCATGCCGTTCCTGGAGAACGTGGTGCGCGGCCGGGGCGTGCCGCGCGAGCGACTGCTGGAGGTCGAGGCGCACTACCAGAGGTTCGGCGGGGTCAGCCCGATCAACCAGCAGTGCCGCGACCTGATCGCCGCGCTCGACGTGGACCTGCCGGTCTACTGGGGCAACCGCAACTGGCACCCGTTCCTCGAGGACACGGTCCGGCGGATGAAGGAGGACGGCGTCCGCAAGGCGGCGGCCTTCGCCACCGCGGCCTACAGCTCCTACTCCAGCTGCCGGCAGTACCTCGACGACATCGCCCGCGCCCGCGCCGCCGTCCCCGGCGCCCCCGAGATCGTCAAGCTCCGCCACTTCTACGACCACCCCGGGTTCGTCGCGGCGATGGCCGACCACACCCGTGAGGCCCTCGGCCGGCTGCCCGCGGACGCCCGCGAGCAGGCCCGCCTCGTGTTCACCGCGCACAGCATCCCCGTCTCCATGGCCCGCACGGCGGGGCCCACGGGAGGCGCGTACGAGGCCCAGCTCAGGCGGGCCGCCGAACTGGTGACCGCTCAAATCGGTCAGGAACGGCTGGACGAGGGCCGGGCCTGGGACCTGGTCTGGCAGAGCCGCAGCGGCCCGCCCCAGGTGCCCTGGCTGGAGCCCGACGTCTGCGACCACCTGGAGACGCTGCACGCCGAGGGCGTGCGGTCGGCCGTCCTGGTGCCCATCGGGTTCGTCTCCGACCACATGGAGGTCGTCTACGACCTCGACGTGGAGGCCGCGGCCACGGCCGAGAAGCTCGGCATGGCCCTCACCAGGGCCTCGACCGCGGGCACCCACCCGCGGTTCGTGTCGATGGTGGCCGAACTGCTCGCCGAGCCCGAGCCCGCTCCGTGCTCGGCGACCTGCTGCCCGGCGCCCGTACGGCCCGCCGGACGACCGGCCCGGTAGCGGTCCGGCAGGACCCGCGCGGCCGGGCCTTCCGCGTCAGGAGGCGTACGCGCGGGCGTAGGCCTCCGCGAGCGACAGGACCTTGTTCACGTAGTCCCAGGAGTGGTTGTAGAACCACACGGCCTTCCTGAGCTTCTCGCCGCCTGCGCCGGCCCCGTTGGCGCACAGATATTTGGCGGCCGACGGCACCGCGTCGTAGGGACTCCAGATGTCCGCCTCGCCGTCGCCGTCGCCGTCCACGCCGTACGCCTTCCAGGTGGCGGGCATGAACTGCATCGGCCCGAGCGCCCCCGCGGACGAGGGGCCGTTGTTGCGGCCGTGGCTGCTCTCGACCTGGCCGATGGCGGCGAGGACGGTCCACGAGAGGCCGGGGCAGACGGTGGCGGACCGCTGGTAGAGGTCCAGGTAGCTCGTGGGCCGTCCCACCAGGGCCTGCCCCGGCGTGGCCGTGGCCTGCGGCCGGACGGCGGCCTGGCCGACCCGGACGACCTGCGCGCCCTTGCCGAGCAGGCGGGCGACCCCCTTGTCGCTCACCTTGCCCGGGTCGCCGTGGACCAGCACCACGACGCCTTCGGGGAATCCGAGCTTGCGGCCCAGGTCCTGGCTGACCAGGCCGTCCACGCCGGGCAGCCCGAGCGAGGCCGAGGCCGCGACGCGCAGCCGGGGGCCCCGGTCGATCTGGTACTCCGCGCCGAGCTGCATGCCGAGACGTTTGACCGTGGCCGCGTCGGCGACCATCTCGCCCCGCGCGAGCGCGCTCCACACCTCCGGGTGATCGGCCACGTTCTTCGGCGTCCACGACCGGAACGTGGCCGGGTCGACCGCGAGCAGCCGCAGGGCCGTGCCGGACACGCGCACCGCGCCGCCGTCGGCGACCGCCACCTTCTGCACGTGCCGTTGCTTGGCGATCTTCAGCAGGGTGCTCTGCGGCACCCGCTTCGGGGAGATCGCCAGGAGATGCGGCAGCGTGACCTGCACGCCGGGCCCGCCGACGACGGGCGCGCTCGACGGCAGCGAGCGGTCGGGTACGAGGCTGCCCGCCGTCGCCCGCGCGGCCGGAAGGGGATTGTCGGCCCGCGTCCGGTCCGTCTCCGCCCGGCCGCCGCCGGCCGCCAGCGCGCCGTTTTCCGGCCAGGTGACCAGGAAGGCGGTGCCGGCGGTGATGACGCTCAGGATCACGACCGCGAGGCCGGTCACGATCGGGCGGAGCCGCATGGAGGCGGAATGAGTGGACGAACTCACCTCAGCCCCTCCACCCCCGGCGCGGAAAAATCACTTGCCTCATGATATGCGGGTAGGCGATGGTCAAATCGGAGACAAACGCCGTCCGCGTGTCCCGGGGCCTCTCCCGGGACCGCCGCCGCTGTCGAACGGCCGGCCCGGACGCACACGCACTACCGTGCCGAAGGGGAACACAACATGGTCGGGCCGTACCGCGGGCTGTTCGGCGCGCCCGGAGTCAAGGGCTTCGTCATCGCGGGGTTCGTCGGGCGGGCGCCCATGTCGATGCTCGGCATCGGCGTCATCCTGCTGATCACCGCCATCACCGGCTCGTACGCGAAGGCGGGGGCCGTGGCGGCGACCCTCTCGATCGCGGTCGCCGTGGCCGGGCCCCTCTCGGGGCGGCTGGTGGACCGGTTCGGCCAGGCGCGGGTGCTGGTCCCGCTGGTGCTGCTGCACGGCTGCTCGCTCACCACCCTGATGCTGTGCGCACACGCCGGGGCTCCCGAGTGGACGCTGTACGCCGCCGGCGCGGCGTCCGGGGCCACCGGGATCTCGCTCGGCTCGATGGTCAGGGCCCGCTGGTCGCACGTGCTCGACGACCCCGCCAAGCTGCACACCGCGTTCTCGTTCGAGTCGGTGGCCGACGAGTTGATCTTCGTCGGCGGCCCCGCCTTCGTTACCGCCCTCACGATCGCGATCAATCCCTACGCGGGCCTGATCGCCGCGATCGTGCTGACCGTGTCGGGCACGCTGGCGTTCGCCTCGCTCCGCGGCACCGAACCGCCTGCCGTACGGCACCGTGGGGCGGCCGGGTCCCCGATCGCGATCCCGGGCGTGGCGCTGCTGTCGGCGGTCTTCCTGGCCATGGGCGCGGTGTTCGGTTCCGTCGACATCATCACCGTGGCCTTCGCCGAGGAGCATGGCAGCAAGGGCGCGGCCGGACTGCTGCTCGCGTCGATCGCGTGCGGCAGCGCGGTCTCCGGCCTGTGGTATGGCTCGCGGCAGTGGAAGATCAGCCTGCGCGCCCGGTTCGTCCGCGGGCTCGCGCTGTTCGCCGCCGGGCTCACGCCGGTGCTGCTCATGCGCGACGTGCGGGTCATGGCGCTGGCGCTCTTCGTCGCCGGCCTGTCCATCTCGCCCACCCTCATCACCGGGTTCTCGCTGGTGGAGCGCATGGTGCCGGCGACCCAGCTCAACGAGGGCATGGCGTGGATCACCACCTCGATCAACCTCGGCGTGGCCGTGGGCTCCTGGGCGGGCGGACGGCTGACCGACGTGTTCGGCGCGTCCAACGCGTACGGCTTCTCCTATGCCTGCGCGCTGCTCGCGGCCGTTGTGGGCCTCACCGGCTCGGCGCTGGTCCGGGTGCGTCATCAGCACACGAACTGAGACCGAGGCCGGCCCCGTAGGCAGCGGGCCGATTCATGAGTAGTGTTCATGTTCACCCCGGGGCAGGCGCCGGGGCGAGGAGGAGCATGGACGCCTTCGTCAACTGGGCGCGCAACCAGTCGGTCACCCCCGCGGAGGTCCGCGCCCCCGCGTCGGCGGACGAGGTCGCCGACGCCGTACGGGACGCCGCGAAGACGGGCCGGCGAGTCCGCATGACCGGCACCGGGCACTCGTTCACCGGAGTCGCGCTCACCGACGGCATCCTGCTGCGGCCCGGCGCGCTGACCGGCGTCCTCGACGCGGGCGACGGGTGGGTCAAGGTCGCCGCGGGCACCCCGCTCCACGCGCTCAACGAGGAACTCCACCGGCGCGGCCTGGCGCTGGCCAACATGGGCGACATCACGGCCCAGACCGCCGCCGGGGCGATCCAGACCGGGACCCACGGCACCGGCAGGCACGTCGGCGGCCTCGCCGACCAGGTCGTCGAACTGGAGATGGTGCTCGCCGACGGCTCCGTGACGACCGTGCGCGAGGGCGACCTGTTCGACGCGGCCCGGGTGGGCCTCGGCGCGCTGGGCATCCTGACCGCCGTCACGTTCCGGGTGGAGCCCGCGTTCCTGCTGCGCAACCGCCGCGAGCCGATGGCGTTCAGCCGGATCCTCGACACGCTGGACGACCTGACGGAGGCCGACGACCACCTCGACTTCTTCTGGCTCCCCCACACCGACACCTGCCTGGTCAAACGCAACAACCGCGACACAGGACCGGCCCGGCCGCCCGCGGCGTTCAAGCGGTGGCTCGACAACGTCTTCCTGGAGAACACGCTGTTCGGCGCGGCCTGCGCCCTCGGCGCCCGCTTCCCCGGCGCGGTGCCCGCGATCAACGGGATCTCCGCGCGCATGCTCGGCGCGTCGGAGTGCGTCGACACCTCCTACAAGATCTTCACGTCGGTGCGCGAGGTCCGGTTCCTGGAGATGGAGTACGCGATCCCGCGCCCCCACCTCGCCCAGGCGCTGCGGGAGACCCGGGACCTGATCGAGCGCTCGGGCTGGAAGATCACGTTCCCGGTCGAGGTGCGGGTCACGCCGCCCTCGGACGCCTGGCTGTCCACCGCGTACGGCAGGCCCTCGGCGTACGTCGCCTGCCACGTCTACCGCCAGGCGCCCAACCCCGCGTACTTCGAGGGCGTGGAGGAGATCATGGTCAGGCTGGGGGGCCGGCCCCACTGGGGCAAGCTCCACACCCGTAACGCGGACTACCTGCGTGGCGTGTATCCGAGGTTCGGCGACTTCCTCGCACTGCGCCGCGAAATGGACCCGGACGGGCTGTTCGGCAACGATTACCTCGACCGGGTGCTCGGCGCGTCGCGGGAAGGCTGACCCCATGGCCGCGTAAAGTCCCTCTCCACGGTCCGGCGTCTTCCGCGTGTCGCGTTGCCCGCGCCGGCCCTCGGGCAGGCACATTGCGGAGCACGGGCACACCAGAGCCCGGCGCGCCACTCGAACCCGAGGGAGCAAGCAGGAATGAGACCCTCCCGCAGGTCCGGCCGCACGGCGTACGGCACGGTCACGTCGCCGTGCGCCGCGCTCGCGCCGTACGGACGGGCGGTGGGCGCGCACCACCTGAGGAGACACGACCCTCGCTCTCGCCTTCTGGGCCGGATCGGCGGCGCGGCCGCCGTCTGTGGGCTGCCGCTCCCACACGACCGACAGGTTGCGGAAAGGTGAACGCGAAAAATGTGACCGGGGTCACAACATCTGCCTCGCCCCCTGGCGAGGCGATGTTCGGACATGCCGGGTACGGTGCTGGAAGGCAACCGGCTCACGCGAGAGACTCAAGGGTCCGGGGGAAGACAGAGCACGACGACGAAGGGACTCGCATGCAGGAGCTCCGTCTCGTCGCGGTAAGTGAGGACGGAACGTACCTCGTTCTGGCGACGGCCGGGCGGGGCACGCGCTTCACGCTGCCCGTCGACGACCGGCTCCGCGCTGCGGTTCGCGGCAACTTCTCCCGTCTCGGCCAGTACGAGATCGAAGTGGAGAGCCCGTTGCGTCCCAAGGAGATCCAGACTCGCATCCGTGCCGGCGAGACGGCGGAGGAGATCGCGGCCACCGCCGGCATTCCGGTGGAGAGAGTCCGCTGGTTCGAGGGACCGGTTCTCCAGGAGCGCGAGTACATGGCCCAGCAGGCCCAGCGGGTCTCGGTCCGGATGCCGGGCGAGACGACCCCCGGGCCCACGCTCGGCGAGCTGGTCGCCGAACGCCTGACCCGGCGCGGCGTGCCCGCCGACGAGATCGACTGGGACTCCGCCAAGCGCGACGACAACCTGTGGCGGGTGAAGCTCGGCTTCGTCTGGAACGGCCACACCCGGCACGCCGAGTGGCTCTTCGACCCGCGCCGCCGCCACATCACCCCCAACGACGACGAGGCCATGCGCCTGTCGGCCGCGGAGTACGTCGAGCCGGAACGGAACGACGGGACCGTGCGGCCCTTCGTGCCCCGCCTCGCGTCCCCCAAGCTCGCCCCGGTGCCGCCGCTGCCCGAGGCCCCTCCGGGCCGCGGCGAGCCCGGTTTCGGCCTGCCTGCCGTACGCTCCGAGCCCGCCGCGTTCGCCGAGCCCGTGCCGCCGCCGCGGCTGAGCCCGCCGCTGCGCGCGGAATCCGGTCGGCCCGAGCGGCCCGAGCCGTACGCGGACGAGCCGGCGGCGTACCGGCCCGAGCTGACCCCGGTGCCCTTCCGGCTGCCGCAGTCGCTCATCGCCACCCACGATGCCGTGCTCCCGCCGGCCGATGTCCAAGCCGGAGTGGCGGACACGGCGCACAGCGCCGGAGCGTCCGCCGCGCAGGCCGCGCCGCCCGCCGAGACCGCCCGGGTCGTTCCGGACGCTCCGGGCTCGGACGCGGTCGCGGACGGCGCGGGCCGCGAGGACGGTCAGGACGCGGTGGGACTACAGGCCGCGTCCCAGCCTTTCGCGGACACCACACCCGCGCCCACGGCGGAGGCCGCCGCGCCAGGCGCTGTGACCGTCGAGTCCGGCGCGCTCCCGACGGCCGCCGCGGCGGCCGTCGGCGAGGCCACCGTCGCAGGACCGGTGTCCCGCCCGCAGGAGCCCGCCGCCCCGAACACCGCACCCGACGCCTCCACCAGCGCGACGTCACCCAGCACGACGTCATACAGCGCGGACACGCAGGAGGCCACGCGCCCGGCGACGACCGCCGACCGGGTGGCCGCCGAGGACTCCACCACGACCACGAGCACCACTGGGACCACGAGCACCACCGGCACCACGAGCACCACGGCGACCCCGGACTCCACCCAGGACTCCGGGACGACGGGCTCCGGCGCGACGGACGTCGTGGCCGCTGTCGCGTCCTCCCCGGACACCCAGGGCGGCGCCTCCGGCCGCGAGAGCGCAGCTGCCGCTGTAGAGGCCGCCGCGGCGGTCTCCGAGGCGGCTGTGGAGGCCGCGGCACCGGCCGAGCGATCGGCCGCCGCGTCCGCGACGCAGCCGGGCCCCGACACGGGCACGGACACCGTCATGGACACCGCCACGGGCAGGGACACAGCCACGGGCAGGGACACAGCCACGGAGAGGGACACGGACACGGCGGGGGGCACGACGGACGAGGCGTCGCCGGCGGCCGCCGCTCCCGTCACCGTCCCCGCACCCGCGCAGCCCATGGAGTCCGCGAAGGAGCCCGTGACAGGGCCCGCGGCCGACGCCACAGCGGCGAGCGTGCCCGCGCCGAGCGCGCCCCCCGAGGCGATCCCGGGGCCTGCCTCGGAGCCCACCGTGACTCCTTCCGCTCCGGCCACACCGGCGCCTCCGGCCGCTCCGGCTGCTCCGGCGGCAGAGGCCACCACGCCCGCGGCCCCGGCTGCCGCGGCGGCACAGGCTACGCCAGAGGCCCCGGCGGCACAGGCCGAGGCCACGCCAGAGGCCCCGGCGACACAGGCCACGCCGGCCGCACAGGCTCCCGCGCAGCCCGCGGCCGAGGCCGCACCCGCGCGGCAGGCACCTGCGGCTCAGCCACCCGCGGCCCAGGCGCCCCCTGCCGCCCCGGTGCCCCGAACGAGGGACGCCGGGAAGACGCAGCGTGCGGGCGACGGGTCCAAGGACGGGGCGAAGGAGGCGCAGAAGGAGGCTTCGAAGGACGCCAAGCCCGACACGCCCGCCCCGCCCGTGCCGAAGCCGGCTCCCCCGCGGCCCCGCAAGTCGCGCGGACGCCGGGCGTCGGTGCCGACCTGGGACGAGATCATGTTCGGCGCGCGCAAGCAGGACTGACGTACAGGACGCGGCGCCTTCCGGCACCGCCCGCAGAGCCGTCCACGGGGTCGGCGCCTTGACGAACCGGCGTGAAAAGGCCGGCCGGCGAACTCGCCGGCCGGCCTTTCGCGGTCTGTGCGGGCATGCCGCCGTCCCGAATCCCCGTTGCCCCAGGACGCGCCCCGAGACGCCCCGTCACGGCGTGACCGGACGTCGCGGGCAGCTCTTCCAGGCGTTTTCACGCGGGCGGGGCCGTACGGGAGCGTCCGGAACAGTTCCGCACGATCATGAACCTTGTCCTGCGTCTCGCCGATCAAGGATCTTCCGTGGTGCACCCCTCTCCCCGGCGCCGGGCCGGGGAGAGGGGGCCTTCCCCACGGAGGTTCTCCTTGCATCGACGTTCACGGTGGAAACGCGTACGCGTGATCGCGGCGGCCGCTGTGGTCACCGCCGGCACGCTGGTCGCGCTCCCCCAGGCAGCGCACGCGGCGGTCACGGGGCCACCGCCGCAGGCGTCCGCCTTCGACCACGTGCTCTACTGGAACAGCGTCTTCCTCGACACCATCCGCACCCTTCCCCGGGACGGCGTCGACCCGCAGTCCAGCCACGACGGGGACCCGACCCGGCTCGCGCGGGCCGGCGCCATGCTGCACATCGCAATCCACGACGCGAACTGGCCGGCCGCGCCGGTCACGTACCTGCCGAAGATCACGTAGCAGAACGCGAGCGACTCGATAGAGGCCACGATGGACGCGGCGGCGCACCGCGTGCTCGAACACCTCTATCCGTACATCGACTTCGACGCGAACCTGGCCTACGCGCTCGCGCAGATCCCCTCGTCGGTCCCGTCCCGCTACATCCAGGGCGGCCGGGCCGACGGCGAGAGGATCGGCGACCTGATGATCGCCGGAAGGTCGGGGGACGGGCCGGCGTTCGACCTCTCCTACACGGAGGGCACGGTCCCCGGCGCGTGGCGGCAGACGGGCTCAGGACCGGCGGTGGCGCCGAACTGGTGGAAGCTCAAGCCGTTCGCCATGACGTCCTCCACGCAGTTCCGGCCGCCGCCGACCGGCGGCTTCACCTCCTACGACCAGCTCGTACGCAGCTCCCAGTACGCGCAGCAGGTCAACGAGGTCAAGGCGTACGGCGGGGCGAAGAACCCCACCTCGCGGTCCGCCGACCAGACGCAGGCGGCGTTCTTCTGGGCCAACGACGGCAAAGGGACCTACCGGCCGGTGGGGCAGCTGTTCGCCATCACCCAGACGGTCGCCAAGCAGAAGGGGCTGAGGCAGAACGAGACGGCCGAGCTGTTCAACCTGCTGTCCATGGCGCTGGCCGACGCGTCGATCGTCGCCTGGGGAGCGAAGTTCGACACGCCGATCGACCTGTGGCGGCCGGAGAGCGCGATCAGGCTGGCCGACCCGAGTCTCAACCCCGCCGTCACGCCCGACCCATCCTGGGAGCCGCTGTCGGTGAACGCCGCCGGACAGCACTTCTCGCCGCCCTTCCCCGCGTACATATCGGGGCACGCCACGTTCGCGGGGGCCTGGGCGGGCGTGATGCAGAGGTGGTTCGGGCACAACCTGACCTTCACCGCGTCCACCGACGATCCGAACGCCAACCCGAAGACCAGGACCTTCACGAGTTTCGAGCAGGCCGCCGAGGAGGACGCCCTCAGCAGGCTCTGGCTCGGCGTCCACTACCGCTGGGACGCCGACCGCGGCCTCGACGCGGGATTCAACCTGGGCGACTTCGTCTACGTGACCAAGCGCGACCAGGGATAAGAACCGAGCGACACCTCCAGGCCCCTCCGGGCGGCGGAATCCGCTGACCCGGAGGGGCTGCCTCGCGTCATCGATCTTTGTTAGTGTTTCGCCCGGATCGACGCCGAAGCGTGGCTTGGGAGGATCGTCGTGTCAGGGCCGTTAAACGCGCCTCCCCCGCCCGACGGCCTGACCACCCCGGCCGAATTCGTCGCCGCGCTGGGCCGTCTCCGCCAGTGGTCCGGCCTGACCTACCGGCAGCTCACGGCCGCCGCGAAGGCGTCGGGAGACGTGCTGCCCACCAGCACGATCGCGGGGGCTCTCGGGCGCACGACCCTCCCGAGGGAGGAGTTCGTGGCGGCCTTCGTACGAGCCTGCGGGCTCGGCGAGGCCGAGACGGCGCGCTGGGTGGCGCACAGGAAACGGCTGGCCGCCGGCATGACGCCGCCGGCCGATGCGCACGACGCGGCCGCCGGCCCGGACCACCCGCCCGGTCCGCGAGAACAGCCCGGACCGGATGGCCGGCCCGATCAGGCCGATCGCTTGGAGCCCGACGGTCTCGACCGGCGCGAACAGGCCGGTCCCGCGAACCCCGCCGTGCCGGGCGACCCTTCCGGACCGCGCCGAGACGCCGTACGACCGGAGACTCGGGCGCTGCGGCGGTTCGCCGTGGCGGGGGCGGGCGTCGTGGTCCTGCTCCTCGCCACGAGCACGGTCCTGCCGGAGCTGCGTGCCTCCTTGACCGGCGGCGGCGCGCGGCCCTCGGCCTCCCCCGCCGCCGTGACGGCCGGAAGCACCCGCACGCCGCGCGACGGGTGGTACCACATCGTCCCCTCACACGTCGCCGGACGCGACCTGTGCATCGGAGAGGGACGCGAGCGCAACGGGCGGACCGACCGGCCGTTGGCCGTGCAGCGGCCCTGCCGCGACGTCGTTCCCGACACCTACCTGCACCGGATCGGCGACGGCGCCCACGAGATCCAGTGGCACCATCCCAAAGAGGGCACCGGCTGCCTCACCGTCGACGAGGCGCTGACCGGTCCGGGCGTGCTGATCGCTCCCGCGAACTGCTCGGGGGCGCCGCACCAGCTGTTCCTGCTGAAGCCCGCGGGGGCGGGGTTCGCCCTGAGCCCCCTGCACAGCGGGCTGTGCCTCGGAGCGCTGTACGGCGAGGCCGACGTGGTCCCCGGCGCGGAGCTCGCCCAGAAGTCCTGCACCGGGGGTCCCGATCAGGTGTTCCTCTTCCGCCTGGCGCCCGCCCCGACCTGGACGAAGACACCACGCTGACCGCACGCGCCCGGCCCGCGCGCGCGTCCCACCGAGCCGCGTTCTCTCCGGCCGGGAGCTCCGCCGGCCCCACGACCTCCGCCGGGTCGCGGAGCTGACCTGTCACGCCTTACACCCCAGGGACGCCGTCAGCGATATGTCAGCGGCTGACGGCCGCCCTCAGGGCCCTGTCAGCGCCGCTCCGCAGAGTGGATGCGCAAACGAGCGGAGGAGACGCGATGGGATACGCGATCCAGGCGGAGGGCCTGGCGAAACGGTACGGAGAGACGAGGGCGCTGGACGGGGTGGACCTGGAGGTGCCGCAGGGCCGTCTCCTGGGCGTCCTGGGCCCCAACGGGGCGGGGAAGACCACGGCGGTGCGGATCCTGGCGACGCTCGTGCGGCCGGACGGGGGCGGGGCGCGCGTGGCGGGGTTCGACGTGGTCCGTCAGGCGCACCAGGTGCGTTCGCTGATCGGGCTGACCGGGCAGTACGCGGCCGTCGACGAGACCCTGACCGGGGTCGAGAACCTCGTGATGATCGGCCGCCTGCTGGGCCTGACGAGGGCGGACGCCCGGCGCAGGGCCGACGGCCTGCTCGACCTCTTCGCGCTCACCGACGCCGGCGGCCGGGCGGCCAAGACCTACTCGGGCGGCATGCGCCGCCGGCTCGACCTCGCCGCGAGCCTCGTGGGCCGCCCCCAGGTGCTGTTCCTGGACGAGCCGACGACCGGCCTCGACCCGCGCAGCCGCACCGAGCTGTGGGCCGTCGTCCGCGGCCTCCAGGACGAGGGCGTGACCGTCCTGCTCACCACGCAGTACTTGGAGGAGGCCGACCAGCTCGCGGACGACATCGTGGTGTTCGACCACGGGAAGGTGATCGCGAGCGGCACGCCTGACGGCCTGAAGGCGGCGACCGGGGGCCAGGTCCTGGAGGTGCGGCCCATCGAGGCCGCCCACCTCGATCTCGTCCGCCGCGTGGTGGCCGACGTGCTCGACGTCACGCCGGAGGTCTCCCAGGGCCAGGTCACGGCCCCGGTGCGCGACCCCGCGGCCGTCCCCGCGATCGTACGGCGCCTCGACGACCTCGACGTGGTCGCGGCGGAGCTGTCGCTGCGCCGCGCGAGCCTCGACGAGGTGTTCCTCGCGATGACCGGGCACCGCGCCGTGGACGAGGAGCAGAAGAACGCCGAGGCCGCGGCGTGAGGCCGCGACGGGAGTCACAGGACGCACGAAGCGACGAGGAGACACGATGACCACGATGGCCCGGACCGCGCCCACGGTCGCGGCGTCCCCCCGGCCGGGCCCGGGGGCGGCCCTGAGCCACACGATGACGCTCGCCTGGCGCAGCCTGGTGCAGATCAAGCACAACCCGATGGAGCTGCTCGACCTCAGCGTGCAGCCGATCATGTTCCTGCTGCTGTTCACCTACGTGTTCGGCGGGGCCATCTCGGGCTCCACCGGCGACTACCTGCAGTTCGCGCTGCCCGGCCTGGTCGCACAGAACATGCTGTTCGCGAGCATGACCACGGCCGTGGGACTGAGCACCGACATCGGCAAGGGCGTCTTCGACCGGCTGCGCAGCCTGCCGATCGCCCGCTTCGCACCGCTGGCCGGGCGCATCGTCGCCGACACGCTGAAGCAGGTCTGGGCGTTCGCCCTGTTCCTCGGGCTGGGCATGGTGCTCGGCTTCCGGGTGCACACGGGGATCGCCGGGGTGCTCGGCGCGCTCGCGCTGCTGCTGGCGTTCGCGCTCGCGATGTCGTGGATGGCGGTGCTGGTGGGCGTCACCGCGACCAGCCAGGAGAAGGTGCAGATCATGATGTTCTCGCTGATGATGCCGATCACCTTCACCAGCAACGCCTTCGTCGCCACCGACACCATGCCGTCGTGGCTGCAGAAGTGGGTGGAGGTCAACCCGGTCAGCCACCTGGCGGACGCCGTCCGCGGACTGCTGAGCGGCGGGCCGGTCGCGTCGGACACGACGATCTCGCTGCTGTGGGCCGCGGGCATCGCGGTCGTCTTCGCCCCGCTCGCCGTCCGCGCCTTGCGCAACCGCACCTGAAAGCACGGCGTCCGGGCGGGTCACGGCCCGGCGGACGCGAAGGCCAGCACCTCGTCCCGGCTCATGGCGCGCCCGCGCTCGCGGCACCGGGAGAACTCCCCCGGCCCCAGCGCGGACCGGGCGGCGCCGGCCACCCTCCGGTGGTCGATGCTCAGGTCGTGGACGAACCCGCGGACGGCCTCCGCCCCGCCGAGGATGACGGCGGCCCGCGCGTGGTCGCCGTCGCGGGCGGCGAGCGCGGCGTGCCCGACGAGCACGTGCCCGATGACCGGAGCGTCGTTGGACTCCACGGCGAGGGCCAGCGCCTTGTCGTGCAGGGCGCGTGCCGCCGCCGCGTCTCCCTCCTGCTCGGCCAGCATGCCGAGCGAGGTCGTCAGCGTCGCCTGGAACTGCGGGATCGTCCACGTGGAACTCAGCAGCCGGACCGCCTCGTCGTAGAGGTGCCGCGCCGTCTCGAGGTCGCCGTCCGCCCTGGCGAAGTCGCCCCGCACGTGCCGCACCCCGGCCAGCCCGAGGGGGTCGCCGGTGGCGTCGCACACCCGCTCGGTCTCGCGGAGAGCCGCCTCGGCGGCCTCCCGGTCGCCCGCCGCGTTCAGTGTGACGGCCAGGCGGGTCCGCAGGAACGGCGTCTCCTCGACGGCCCCGACCTCCTCCAGGAGCGCGATCGCCTCCCTCATCAGGGGCACGGCCTCCCGGAAGTCGCCGCGCATCGCGTTCGTCTCCGCGAGGACGCTCAGGCAGTTCCCCACCCCCCACCGGTCTCCGACCGCCCTGAACTTGTCGAGCGCGAGCACCAGGTCGGCCTCGCCCTCCTCGGAACGGCCCGCGTTGAAGTACAGGTTGGCGCGGAAGATGCGGGCGGAGGCGGCCACCCAGTCGTCCGGATGCCCGAGCAGCGGCTCCAGCCGGGACTCCGCCTCCCCGTGCAGGCCGGAGAACATCGCCATGATCGGCACCGCGATCGCCACGAGCGGGTGCAAGGCGGGGCTCTGGTCCTCGCTCGCGTACCGGATCGTGGCCGACAGGCTCCGCCCGGCCTGCGGCAGGTTCCCCTCCCCGCCCGCGCTCATGATGCCGTGCACCGCGTGGGCCAGCGCCAGCCGCGCGGGGTCGCCGTCGTCGCCCGCCAGGGCCAGCGCCTCCGCCGACCGCTGGGCGCCCTCCAGCCGGTGGCCGGACAGCCACCAGTACCACCCGAGTCCGCCGACCAGGCGCAGCGCGAGGTCCGCCTCGGCCTCCTCGCAGGCCCATCTGAGGGCCGACGACAGGTTGTCGTGTTCCGTCGACAGCCGGGTCAGCCCCTCCATCTGCTCCGCCCCGCGCAGGTGCGGCTCGGCGGCCTCGGCGAGGCGGGCGAAGAACTCGGCGTGGGCGATCCGCACCGGCCGCTCGTCGCCCGACTCGGCGAGGCGTTCCGCGGCGTACGCCTTGATCGTCTCCAGCATGCGGTAGCGGCAGCCGTCGAACACGACCAGCGACTTGTCCACCAGCCTGCCGAGCACGTCGATGTCGCCCTCGCAGACCCGCTCGGCGGCCTCCAGCGTGGCCCCGCCCGCGAACACCGCCAGCCGCGCGGCGAGCGCGCGCTCGTCGGCGTCGAGCAGGTCCCAGCTCCACTCCACGACGGCGCGGAGCGTCTGGTGGCGGGGCATCGCCGTACGGCTTCCGCCGGTGAGCAGCCGGAACCGGTCGCCGAGCCGCTCGGCGATCTGCCCGGCCGACAGCGTGCGGAGCCGGGCGGCGGCCAGTTCGATGGCGAGCGGCATGCCGTCGAGCTCGCGGCAGATGCGCTCGACGGCGTCGCGCTCGCCGTCCACGGGATAGCCGGGGCGTGCGGCGGCCGCCCGCTCGGCGAACAGCCGCACGGCGTGACCGGGGCCGAGCGGCCCGACCGGCCACAGCCTCTCACCGGTGATGCCGAGCGGCTCCCTGCTGGTGGCGAGGATGCGCAGGCCGGGGCACTCGGCGAGGAGCCGGTCGGCGAGCGCGGCGGCCTGCTCGACCACGTGTTCGCAGTTGTCCAGCACGATCAGCGTGTCGCGCGCCGCCAGAGCGGAGACGAGCCGGGTCACCGGGTCGGACTCCCCGCCCGGCGCGGACGGCATGGCGGGCACCGTGCGCACGGGCACCAGGCCGGTGTCACGCAGGCCGAGCGCGGTCAGGACGGCCTGCTGCACCTCCGCCGCGTCCGCGACCGGCGCGAGCTCGACCAGCCAGACGCCGTCGGGCACGCGCGCGGCGATCGCCTCGGCCGACTCCACCGCGAGCCTCGTCTTGCCCGCACCGCCCGGGCCGAGCAGCGTGACCAGGCGGTCGGCGGCGAGGAGCTCGCCGATCCGGCCGACATCGTCGTCCCGGCCGACGAAGCTGGTCAGCCGGGCCCTGAGGTTGCCCCGGCGCGGAGCGCGCGGCGGCGCCTGGTCCACCCGGGCGAGCGCCTGCTCCACCCGAGCAAGCCCTGTGGGCGTCATCGCGGGCGACGGCCGGGTTCCCTCCCCGGCGAGCTCGCCCCTCAGCATCGCGAGGTGGAGCTCGGCCAGCGCGGGCGAGGGGTCGGCCCCGAGCCGGTCGGCGAACACGGACCGGGCCTCCTCGTAGGCGGCCAGCGCCTCGACCCGGCGGCCCGACCCGTAGAGAGCGCGCATGAGCTGTCCGTGCGGCCGTTCCCGCAGCGGATGAACGGTGACGAGCAGCCGCAGCTCCGAAATCAGGTCGGCGTGCCGGCCCAGGGCCAGCTCCGCCTCGATCCTGTCCTCGGTGGCCGCGGTCCTGAGCTCCTCCAGCCTGGCCACCTCGGCCTCGGCGTTCGGCAGGTCGGTCAGCGGAGCGCCGCGCCACAGGCCGAGCGCCTCACGCAGCAGGCCGGCGGCGCGGCCCGGGTCGCCCGTGGCCAGCGCCGCGGCGCCCTCCCTCGCGAGGCGGGCGAACAGGTGGAGGTCCACCTGGTCGGGGGAGACGGCCAGGCGGTAGCCGGACGGCCCGCCGATCACCAGGCCCCGGTCGACCGTGGCCCGCAGCCGGGACACCAGCGCCTGCAGGGCGTTCCCCACACCGCCGGGCGGGCGGTCGTCCCACACCCCCGCCACGAGCGCCTCTGTGGAGACGGTGCGGCCGGCGTCCAGCAGCAGGAGCGTCAGCAGGGCCCGCAGCCGCTGCCCGCCGACCTCGACCGGCCGTCCGTCGCGCCGTACATCGAGGGGGCCCAGAACGGCGAAGCTCATGCCCGCTCGCGGCGTGTCCCCCTGCATGCCTCGATTGTGGCGGATAAGGGCGCCCGGAGCCTCACACCCCCACATACCAGTCCTCCGCACGTACGGATCGATTCCGGAGAACACGGAGGTCAACGGCCCGCTCGGGCCCGGTCATCGGTACGGATCACCGCGATCCGGTCGGGGCACCTGTCCAATCCGCGTAGCATCATCGGGCATGGGGTCGCCGAGAAAATCAGCGGTCACGCGAGCCGCCGTCACGGTGACGGCGCTTACGCTGGCCGCGTCGGGCTGCGGAATCCTTGGCGGGGGATCGCCGAGGAACCTCGACGTCATCAGCGTGTCGAGCCCGCAGTTCCGCGACGGCGCGCCCCTGCCGGACGACTACTCCTGCAAGGGGGGGCAGGGCAACCCGCCTCTCCGCTGGTCGGGCACGTCGGGCGCCAAGTCCGTTGCCCTCGTGGTCGACGACAACAATCCCCACAGCGGCCCGGAGGTGCACTGGGTGGTGTTCGACATCGACCCCGCGACTACCGAGCTGGGCATGAACGACGTCCCCCGGGGCGCCCGGCAGGGCACGACGTCGAGCGGGAAGGTGGGCTATGCGCCCCCATGCCAGGCCGACGGCAGCTACCGTTTCACTGTCTACGCGCTGAACACGAAGCTCGACCTGAAGCAGGGCGCCGACCTCGCGCAGACCCTGGAGGGCATCGCGAGTCACACCATCGCCCGTGGGCGCCTCACGGCGAACACGATCGAGTGACATGCTGAGCACCGGAGGTAGTCGTGCTACACCAATCTTCACCTAGGGTGTGACAACGGTCATTGTGGTCGAGCAGAATCGGATCCAATTGCTGAGCGCAGGTGATCAAAGGGGGAAGGTCGCGTCGATGGCCGCGCGACCTCACCGGCGCCGCAGAAAGGCCATGGCCTTGAGGGTGGTGCTATGACTGCGGTCATTTCGGGTCTCGTCGCCGTCGTGCTTCTCGTGCTGCTGGTCGTGGCGCTGGGCATGCGGTCGATGAACCGCAGGGAGAGCGCTCTCTCCGCCGAGCGCATCAAGGCGATGGCCGAGAACAAGGGCCCCAAGCCCCGGCGGCCCGCCGAGGAGACGTTCTTCGAGAGCTTCCCCAAGGGGTTCGACGCCTTCGAGGAGCCGGAGAAGCAGCGTCCGGCACCCCGCCCTGCCCCCCGCCCCGGCGGGCGGCAGGCAGCGCAGCGCGGCGGCAAACAGCCCGCCGCCGCCCGCGGCAAGCGCGGCGTCGACGAGTGGGGCGGGGCCGACGACTACGACGACGACTACTGGTCGCGCGTACGCGCCGACGACGGCGGCTTCGGGGGGACGATCGCCGCGAGGATGGCCACCCCCCGGCCGGTGGACGAGACCGAGGGCGCGGCCGGCATCCCGGCCCAGACGGCCGACCCCGACGCCGCGACCATGCAGGCCCCCCTGCCCGCCCGCCCCGCCCGCGCCCGGCGCGCCGACGCCAACGAGCCCGTGCCTCCCGCCGCCCCCGTCTCCACCTCGGCTCTCGCCGACCAGAAGACCGTCACCTTCTCCGCGCCGACGCCCGACCTGCTCGACGCCCCCGCCGCTCCGGCCGGCTCCCCCTCGACCGGTCCCTTCGACGCGAGCCGCGCGACCGGCCCGTTCGACTCCCCCGCGGTGAGCGGCGCCTCCGCGTCTCCGGCCAGCGACCCCTTCGCGGCCGCCGCAGGTCCGCAGCCGGGCACGCCGGGCACGCCGGGCACGTCCGGCAGGCCGGCCAGGTCGAGCAGGTCCGGCCGGTCGTCGCGGGCCGCGGCCCGCCGCGCCGCCGCCGCTGCCGCCGCCGGCGAGGCCGGACAGGCCGGACAGGCCGGCGGCTCCTACGACAGCCAGCGCGCCACGGGCCCATTCCCCTCGTCCGCGGGCACCGGCTCGTACGGCACGCAGCCGGGCGCCGACCCTCTGGGGATCGGCGCGAGCACCGGCCCGTTCGGTGCCCCCGCGTACGACACGCCCGCGGGCACCGGGCCGTTCGCCTCGCAGGGCGGCGCGGGCTCCCACGACGGCCGCTATGACACCGCGCCGTCCTCCCCCATCCCGGCCTCCGGGTCCTTCGCCGCCGGCTCGTACGATCCGGCCCGCACGAGCGGCGCGTTCGAGGCCGCGGCGCCCACCGCCTCGCCGGCCGACGCCCTCGCCGACCCCGCGTCCCGCTCGACCGGCGGCTCCTTCGACGCGTGGGCGGCCTTCGAAGCGCCCCGATCCGACGCCTACGATCCGTCCCGCGCCGCGACGGGCCCGTTCCGCGCGGCCGACGCCTCGTCGTCGTACCCGCCCAACCCGGCGGGTGCCGGCGACGGAGCCGGCGCCACCGACCCCGGCTGGCCGGTCGCGGGCAGCTACCCGCCGGTCCCCGCCGCCTCCGCTCCCACGACGGACTCCTCCTCCTGGGCGGGCGCCCGCGACGTGCTCGACGACCCGGAACCGTCGCACGGCGCGTCCTCCTGGCCGAACGCGGAGACCTACCAGACCCCGGCCTACGACGGCTACTCGTCCGGCTACTCGGCGGAGGGCGGCTACCCGGCCGCCTCGGCGCCGTCGCCCACCACCCCGTCGTACGAGGTGAGCGCGGGCTGGGCGACGATCGACGCCTCGGACACGGTGACCGGCTCAGCCCCCGGAACCGCCTCGCCGTACGAGTCGGCGGGCTACGACGCGCCGTCGGGGCAGAGCCAGTACGGCTACGACCGGCAGCAGCAGGGCTACGGCGGCGCCCAGTCGTCGTATCCGGAGCAGAACGCCGGCGGAAGCTGGCCCTCCTACGACGAGGCCCACGACGACACCCCCACCTCGGCGAGCGGGCGGCGGCGGGGCAACCACCGCAACCCGGAGAGCGACTATCCCGACTACTACCGGTGATTTTCCCGTTCCCTGCCTGGTGACGGCCTCCGCGGCTGACATATTGTCAGCCCATGACAATCAGTGACGACACGATCTCGCCACGTAACTGGAAGTCCGTACTCCAGCATGATGCACCCGCATCGCTGGTGGTCTTCCTGGTGGCGGTGCCGTTGTCGCTCGGCATCGCGGTCGCGTCCGGGGCGCCGGTGGCGGCCGGGCTCGTCGCCGCCGTGGTCGGCGGCGTGGTCGCCGGCGCCCTCGGCGGGTCCGTCGTCCAGGTGAGCGGCCCGGCCGCGGGGCTGTCCCTGGTGGTCGCCGAGCTCGTCCACACGTACGGCTGGCGCGCCACGTGCGCCATCACCGTCATGGCCGGCCTCCTCCAGTTGGTCCTCGGCGGGCTGAAGGTGGCGCGGGCGGCGCTCGGGGTCTCCCCCGCGGTCGTCCACGGCATGCTCGCCGGGGTCGGCGTGGTGATCGCGCTGTCCCAGCTGCACATCGTGCTCGGCGGTTCGCCGCAGCGCTCCGCGCTGGGGAACGTCATCGAACTCCCCGCCCAGATCCTCGACAACCACACGCACGCCGTCATGATCGGCGTGCTGACGATCGGGGTCCTGCTCGTGTGGGGCCGCATCCCCCGGCTGCGCGCCGTGCCCGCCCCGCTCGCCGCGCTGATGGTCGCCACGCTGACGGCCGCGGTGGCGGGCTGGGACCTGACGAAGGTGGACCTGAAGGGCGGGTTCTCCTCCGTCCAGGGACCTCTGATGCCGCAGGGCGACTGGCACGCGATCGCCGGAGCCGTCCTGCTCGTCGCCCTCCTCGCCGGAGTGGAGTCACTGCTGACCTGCGTGGCGTCCAACCGCCTGCACGACGGTCCCCGCGCCGACCTCGACCGCGAGCTCACCGCGCAGGGCGTGGCGAACGTGGTGTCCGGCGCGCTCGGCGGCCTCCCGGTGGCGGGCGTCGTCGTGCGCACGACCACCAACGTGCGGGCGGGCGCCCGCAGTCGCTGGTCCTCGGTGCTCCACGGGGTGTGGGTGCTGCTGTTCACCGCGGTCTTCGCCTGGATGATCGCGCTGATCCCCTTGGAGGCGCTCGCGGCGCTGCTGCTGTTCATCGGCGTGCAGATGGTCAACCTCGCGCACGTCCGCAACCTGCGCAACCACCGCGAGATGCCGGTCTACTTCGTGACGATGGCCGGAGTCGTGCTGATCGGCCTGGCCGAGGGCGTGGCGATCGGCCTCGGACTGGCCGCCCTCCTCGCCCTGCGCCGCCTGGCCTGGGTCTCGGTGGACGTACGGCAGGCGGGCGAGCGGTGCTGGCGGGTCGTCGTCACCGGGTCGCTGACGTTCCTCGGCGTGCCCCGGCTGACCGAGGCGCTGCGCGGCATCCCCGCGGGAGCCGCGGTCGAGCTGGACCTGCACCTGGACTTCATGGACAACGCCGCCTTCGAGGCGCTGCACGCCTGGCGGCTGGAGCACGAACGCACCGGCGGTGTCATCGACGTGGACGAGCCGCACGGCGAGTGGTACTCCGCCGCGATCAACGGCGTCCGCCTGTTCCCGGCCAGGATCCCGCCCCGGCACGACCGCTGGTGGCTGCCCTGGGCCTACCGGCGCCGCCCCGGTCCCATGGACGCCGGCGCCGGTTCCTACGCGCTGATCGGCGCGGACGGCGGGAGCCACGAGGACGTCCCCGTGGTCTGCGAGCCTCAGGGCGTGCCCGACCTGCTGGAGGGGACGCGGGAGTTCCAGCGCCGGACCGCGCCGATGGTCCGCCCCCTGCTCCACCGCATGGCCCGCAAGCAGTCGCCGTCGCACCTGTTCATCACCTGTGCGGACTCCCGCATCGTGCCGAACATCATCACCGCGAGCGGTCCCGGCGACCTGTTCACACTGCGCAACATCGGCAATCTCGTGCCGCGCGCCGGCGCCGCCCCCGCCGACGACTCGGTCGCGGCCACGATCGAGTACGCCGTGAAGGTGCTCGATGTGCGCACGATCACGGTCTGCGGGCACTCGGGATGCGGCGCGATGGCCGCCCTGCTGGGCGAGGTGCCCGACCTGCCCGCGCTGCGCAACTGGCTGCGGCACGGGCGGCAGAGCCTGGCCAGGTTCGTGGCCGCCGAGCCGTGTGACGACGAGGCCGGGCCGCTCGACCGGCTCTGCCGGACCAACGTGATCCAGCAGCTCGACAACCTGCGGACCCACCCGTTCGTGGACACCCTCGTACGGGCAGGGAAGCTGGAGCTCACGGGCCTGTACTTCGACATCGGCGCGGCACGGGTACACCTGCTGGAGCAGGAGCGGTTCACGCCGGTCCCCGAGCTGCGCACCGGCTGAGCTCCGCTCCGATAGAGCCGGAAGGAACGGCCGGCTTCGCTGTGAGCGGATCACGTCCGCTGACCGTGAAACGGGGCAGACGCGCGGCACGGGCGGGCCAAGGATGACCGTATGAAAATTCTGGTCATCGGCGGTTCGGTGTTTCTCGGACGCGCCATCGTCGAGGAGGCGCTGCGGCGCGGTCATGAGGTCACGACGTTCAACCGGGGCAGGAGCGGGACGGACCTGCCCGGTGTGGAGGCGGTGCGCGGCGACCGCGAGAGCACCGACGACCTGCGGCGGCTCGCCGACGGCAGGCAGTGGGACGCGGTGATCGACGTGTGCGGGTTCATCCCCCGCGTCGTCCTTGAGTCGGTGCGGACGCTGTCGGGGCACGCTCCGCACTACACGTTCATCTCCAGCATCTCCGCCTACCCGGACTGGCCCGACAAGTCCGGCGTCGACGAGACCTTCCCGGTGCACGAGTGCCCCCCGGACGCGGCCGCCGAGTTCGGCGACTACGGCGTGCTGAAGGCTGGCTGCGAGCGGGCGGTCGAGCAGCACTTCGACGGCGGCGCCCTGGTCATCCAGCCCGGCCTGATCCTCGGCCCGCACGAGAACGTGGGCCGGCTGCCCTGGTGGCTCACCCGCATCTCCAAGGGTGGGCGTGTGCTCGCCCCCGGTGACCCGTCGCTGCCGATCCAGCTCATCGACGCCCGCGACATCGCGGCGTTCACCCTCGACCAGGCGGCCAAGGGCACGACCGGCCGCTACATGACGGGCGGGGTGCAGGGCAACGCCACGTACGGCAGCTGGCTGAACGACTGCGTGGAGGTCACCGGCTCCGACGCGGAGCTGGTGTGGGCCGACGACAAGTTCCTGGTCGACCAGGGCGTGGAGATGTGGACCGAGCTTCCGCTGTGGTACCCGGAGGCGGACCGCCAGGGCGTGTGGACGCACTCCTCCGCGAAGGCCATCGCCGCGGGTCTCACCTGCCGGCCGGTACGGGAGACCGTACGCGACACCTGGGAGTGGCTGAAGGACATCTCCGAGGAGCGGCGCAGCTTCGGCGGCCGGATGCTTCACGGCATCGACCCGGAGAAGGAGGCGCGCATCCTCACCGCCTGGGACGCCCGCTCCTGACCGCGGCCCCCTGCCCGCCCGCGCGCCGGTGTGTGCGGGCGCAGAGCGGGGGCGCTCTGCCTGAGCCGAGCGGGGCGGGCGGGGCGGACTCGGCTGCCCAAGCCGTCCGCGCCGGGCCGTAGGCTGTCGGCCATGATCTGGGTGGTTGTGATCGTGGCCGTGCTGGTCGTTTTCGCGGTGCTCGGCGTGGCCGGGCGCCTGCCGGGAACCTCGCGCCGGCGGTCCGCGCCGCGTCCCTCGTCGGGCGGCCGCCCGTCAGGCCGCGCCGGCCGGACCGCACGGCCCGGTGGACGCGCCCCAGCCGGGACCGCGCGGCCGGGCACCAGGCCCGGTAGCGGCACCGCTCCCGGCACGAGGCGCGGCACCGCCGGACACACCTCCGGGGTCCGGGGTGGGGGCCGCCCGGCGACGGGCGGCGAAGCGGGCGTGCGCGGCGGCGCGGCCACGCAGGCCGGTCCGCGTCCGGGTGAGATCTGGTGGGCCGACGTGCCCTACGAGGACGGGCCAGGCCACAAGGTGCGCCCCTGCGTGGTGCTCAGGACATACCGGGGCGGCGCCGAGGTCCTGAAGATCACGAGCCAGGACCGCAGGGACCGCTCCGACCACGTGGAGATCCCCACCCGCACCTGGGACCCGGACGCCGACCACAACAGCTTCCTCGACCTCACCGGCCCGGTCCGCGTGCCGGTCGCCGACTTCCAGGACAGGGCGGGCACGCTCGACACGCGCGTCTGGCGGCAGGTCTGCCGCCTCCACGAGATCACGCCGAACTGAGCCAGCTCCTCCAAGGCCGGGCCCCTCCAAGGCCGGGCCCGCCTCCGAGACAGGACGTCGGCGTCACCGTGACGACGCGGGCCCTTCCGGGCCGCCGCGCTGCGGCAGACCCGCGGCGAGGCCGTCGAGCAGCCGGTCCAGGCCGTACGCGAAGCGATCGTCACTGGCCGTGTACTCCCGCCCGGCCTCCTTCGTCATCCGCTCCAGCATCGGATAGTTGCCCGTTGCGATGAGCGACTGGATGTAGGACAGGTGCCGGGCCAGCCGCTGGGCCAGCGTGAGCCCCGTCCGCCGAATCCCATCGGCCTCGGCCAGCTCGCTCTGGATGTAGCCGTTCACGTACGCGAAGACCGCGCCGACGAGGGTCAGCATCTCGTCGATGCTCAGGCTGAGGCCGTCGAGCATGCCGAGGGCGGTCTCCATCAGCCGCGCGCTGTTCGGGCCGGTCTGCGGGCGACCGGCCGCCAGCGGTGCGAGCCACGGGTGACTGAGCATGGTGCGCCGGACCTGCCAGGCGAGCAGGCGAAGCCCTTCGACCCAGTCGTCCGGTGGCCGCCGGTCCTCCGGCAGGTAATCCCTCACCGCGGTGTCGATCATGAGGTCGAACACCTCGTCCTTGCCCGTCACGTAGCGGTACAGGGACATCGTGCCCGCCCCGAGATCTGCGGCGAGGCGGCGCATGGAGATCGCCTCCAGCCCCTCGGCGTCGGCGATCCTGATCGCGGCCTGCGCGAGGGCAGCGCGGCTGAAGCTCGGCCGCGGCCCCCGGGCGGGGCGCTCGGGTCGCATCCACAGGTTCTCGTGGCCCGTCATCGTTGATCGTCCCAGGTCGTCACGCTATTGCGTACACCGTACCTGGTATGTAGGCTCACATCGACAAAGTGAGTACGCCGTACTCAGTTTTTTGGACTGCCGGACGAGGGGATTCCCCATGCCCGCAACCCTCGCCAGGGACGACTTCACGGCTCCTGGTCTCGAACTGTTCGACTTCCCGCCCCTGTGGTCCGGCGCGCCCCATTGGCTGAACAAGCCCGTTGTGCTGGCCGCGGTCGGAGTGGTCCTGCTGTGCGCGCTCGCCTGGGGGGCGTTCGCGCGGCCGTCGCTGGTCCCACGCGGCCTGCAGCATCTCGGCGAGTACGGCTACCTGTTCGTCCGCGACCAGGCGGCCCGGCCGTTCCTCGGCGCGGACGCCGAGAGGTGGATGCCGTTCCTGCTCAGCCTCTTCTCGGTGATCCTGCTGTGGAACCTGTTCGGCGTGATCCCGGGAGTGCAGTTCCCGGTGAACTCCCACATCGCCTTCCCTGCCGTCTTCGCGCTGGTCGTGTATGTGATCAAGCTCTATCTCGGCTTCCGGCACCACGGGGTGGGCGGATATCTCAAGAGCCAGATGTTCCCGCCCGGCCTGCCGAAGCCGCTCGCCCTCGTCTTGTACGCGCCCATCGAACTGCTCCACACGTTCGTCTTCGCGCCGTTCACGCATGCCGTACGGCTGTTCGCGAACATGTTCGCGGGGCATCTGCTGCTGGCGTTCTTCAGCGCGGTGGGGTTCTGGTTCCTCGTCGAGCACCCCACGGTGCCCGCGTTCCCGGTGGGCCTGGTCAGCGTGACCATGGCCGTCGTGATGACCGGACTGGAGATCTTCATCCAGTTCCTGCAGGCGTTCCTGTTCACCATGCTGGCGGCCATGTACATCGGCAACGCCCTGCATCCGGACCACTGAGCGGGCGATCGTACTCACCGGTAACTGAGTATCGGCGCTCATGTCCCGGCGGGCGTACGTCGCGGACGATGGCAGCATGGCGCAACCGGTGAAACCCTCGACGACGACGGCCTTCTACATCCAGGCCGTTATCTCGTTCGCGATCTCCCTCGCGGCCCTGGCGGCCGGCATCCTCTACCTCCCGGTCACGGCCTGGGTGCGCTCGTTTCTCGCCATCGGGCTGATGTACATGGTGACCTCGACGTTCACGCTGGCCAAGTGCGTACGAGACCGGCAGGAGGAGTCGAGCGTCGTCAGCCGGGTGGACCAGGCCCGGATCGACAAGCTCCTCGCCGAGCACGACCCCTTCCGGGCCGATTGAGGGTGAGCCCCGCTCGACGAGAGGAGGCGACCTCGGCCCGGTGACGGGCCGAGGTCGCCTGCCGGCTTGACGAGGTCAGCCGGTCTCGCAGCCGTTGCCCTTGCCCGGCTTCGTGCAGTCCGAGCCGGGCCCGGCGCCGACGACGGTGAACTTCACCGTGCCCACGTTGGAGGTGTTGCCCACCTTGTCGGTGGCCCGGTAGCCCACGGTGTGCGCCCCCGGCCGGCCCACCGCCACCGGCTTGGAGTACAGCGCGAACGGCTGCCCGTCCAGGGAGTACTCCACCGTGGCCACGCCCGACTCGGCGTCGGTCGCCGAGATGGTGAGCGTCGCCCCACTCCCCGGGGCGCCGGACGGGCCGTCCGCCCCCGCGTATGGACGACCGAGGGTCAGTAGGGTGCCCCCATGACCAGCGACATACGCGGGCGCGAGCGGGCAGCCGTCACGGCCGCGCCCGAATCGCTCGACTACTACCTGATCATGTCGACGGGCACGGACGGAGCCCCGGCCGAGGGAGTCGTCGTCGAGGAGTTCGCACTCACCGGCGACTTCAGGACCATCGGCCTGGACACCGCCGGATGGACCGCGGCCGACGGCGTCTGGTGGAGTTCCGCGGCCTTCGGGCGCGCAATGCGCGAGGATCCCGACCTGCGCGCCCGGGCCCGTGCGGTGAGCCGCCCCGAAGCCGAGGCCGCGTACCGCGATCTCGGCGGGGGCGAACTGCCCGGCGAGACGCGGTTGCGGGCCCTTTTCCAGGACCACCAGCCTCTGCCGGACTCGCCTCCCCTGCGCCTCAGCCCGCCGCGGGTCCCCGACGGGTTCCACGACACGCGGGTCTACCGCGTCCTGTTCGCCGGCGAGCCGCACCTTCCCCGCCTCGCGGACGTGGTGACGTTCGCCGGGGAGACCGATGACCCGCGGACCCGGGTCATCGGCACCGGTGACCTGCGAACGGACTCGGACATCTTCACCTGGGAGGTACGCCGGATCGGGCCCGGCGTCGCCTGCTGCCTCGACCTCACGGCCCATCTGGGGACCGCGTCCGGCCAGTCTCTCGGGCCGCTGCTGCGGCGGTTGACGACGGCGATGCGCCACGCGGGACCGGTCCCCGTGACCGTCGAGCGCTTCTCCTGAGCCCGAACGGCTCCGGCGTCGACCTCGTGGCCGAACTGGACAGGCTCGAAGCGCATTGGACCGAGACCATCCCCGACGACTCCCGCGTGCACTAGGACGTCAACGGCTGCAGCTTCCCGGTGCCGCACCTCATCGACCTGCTACATCGCGCGCAACTCTTCCGGGCGGCCATTCGCATCGCGGATGTGCGTGATTCCGACGAGGGATTGGTCAGGCCAATGGGAGCTGGACGACGAAGGCGGCACCGCCGGACGTTGACCGCTCCACGCGCACCTTGCCCCCGTGGCCGTAGGCGATGTTCCGTACGATGGCCAAACCGAGGCCGGTCCCACCGCGGTCGCGGGAGCGGGCGGCGTCGAGGCGGGTGAAGCGATCGAAGATCCGCTCCCGATCCTCCTCCCCGATTCCGTCGCCGTCGTCGGCCACGACGAGCTCCGCGGTGTCGGCCGTACGCCGGACCTGGACGAACACGGCTGTCTTGGCGTGTCGCTGCGCGTTGTCGAGCAGTTCGGAGAGCATTCGCCGGAGCCGCGCGTCCAGACCGCGCACCAGAACCCCGGGAACGACCTGCACCTTCACGTCGAGCCTGTCGGTGCGCCGAGCCAGTTCGCTCTGCACGAGTTCCCCGAGGTCCAGCAGGGACGGTTTGGCCGGCTGCGCGGCGGCCTGGAGCTGGGCGAGCAGGTAGAGGTCGTCGACCAGCGCCTGCAGACGTTCCACGTCGTTGAGCGCGCGTTCGAGCAGGTCCTCCACGTCGATCTCGCTGGGATGCAGCCGGGCCTCCTCCAACTGTGCCCGCAGTCCCGCGATCGGGGTGCGCAGTTCGTGCGACACGTCGGCCTCGAACCGTCGCTGCCAGTCGATGGCCCGATACAGCTTGCCGGACATGTTGTCGATGCCGTGCTTGATGCTGCGCTCCAGCTCATCGAGTTCGCCAAGGCATTCACGGAGGTGGCGGAGCGATGTCACGTCTGTGAGGTTCCCTACCCCATCCGCATCAATTCCCATGGACAGCTAAAATCAGCACATACGCCTTTGTTTCCGGCACCAAGTACAAGCACTTGTTCTTGGCACTCAAACTGGTGCAACTGGCCGAAAAGGCTCCGCGCACCTGACTCACGATGACGGGCCTCACGTCCTACCGCATTCAGGACGGGCGAATAGTCGAGTTCCGGGGTGAGGCTGATTAGAAAGGCGGAATCTGCTCCGGTACGAGGCCAGCCTGCCGGAGTGGACCATACAAACCGGTCCGTGGTCAGGCCAGATCCCGTGGAAGAACGAACGTCCCCGGCGCGCGCCGCCGGAGAACATCGCACTGTCGAACGAGATCGCGAGTCGCCGCCGGTGTCGTCACGCAGGATGTGCCGGCAGCGGGCTGGAGGCGCCTGTTCTGTACGACGACTGGATCACTCCCGACTTGGCGCTCGTGGTCGGTAAGAACGACGGCCTTCTGACTCGTGAGTGGCCCTTGGTGGAGCGCTTCAGCTCCGAACACGATGACGCCTGCCCTCGGATATCCGGGTCGATCCCTCGCACGTGCGTCTGGACGACCGGCCGGACGACGACCGGGCGTTCTGGGGCGGGCAGGTGGTGGTCCTGGACCCCGAGACCGGGCGACCGCTTGAGCCCAACCATCCAGTGAGTGCCTTCTGAGGCCCGCCGTCGCCTGCCGGTGTCTGGCGAAGCCATGTGCCCAAGTGTCCCGGACCTCTCCTGGAACAGGATTGACCAGTCGGGACTGGTGACGGAGGATTATTGGTATGACGCTTCCCCAGCGCCAAACTCGGCGCTCTCCGCACGCGCTGGTGAAGCTGATCGTGGTAACTCTCTTGTTGGGTGCCGCGATCGGAGCAGGCGTTTTCTTGGCGCTGGCGCTGCTGTGGGATGCGTTCTGGGGCGAGGGGCCCATGTTCTTTCCGGGCCAGCCGTAGACAGTCAGATCGTCTCACCGGGGATCACGTTCAAACTCCCTGACATCCTGCTCGCGAACGGGAACGCGACGGGGAAAGGATTCTCGACCTGAGCTGATCCGTGCCCTCGGTGGAACGCGAAATCCGCGATCGAAGGGGCCGGTCCCGACACCGCCTTTCACGACGTGCGGCGCACCTTCGCGACACGCCCTTGCGGAGCGCGTTCCGATCGCCGAGGTCTTCCCGGTGGCTCGGCCACGAGTCGATCACGACGACGGTCGATCCCTGCGGACATCTCGTCCGACGGCCGGGCCGCCTCCCCGCCGGCTACCCGAGACCTGTTCTCGCTATCGCGGGGTCAGAACACAGAACTCATGGCCATCGGGATCGGCCATGACCACCCAGCTGACGTCGCCCTGACCGATGTCGATGCGCGTTGCCCCGAGGGAGATGAGACGCTCTACCTCCGCTTGCTGATCACCGTCGGCGGGTGGAGCGAGGTCGAAATGCAGCCGCTCCTTCCCGGTCTTCGGCATCAGCGGCGGACCGCCCCAAGTGATCTTCGGACCGCCGTGCGGCGAGCGGATCGCGGTCTCCTGGTCCTGATCCCAGACCAACGGCCAGCCCAGCGCTTCGCTCCAGAAGTATCCGACCTCCTGCGAACCGTCGCACGCAAGCGCTCCGATGAATCCGCAGTCGGCGAGGAAGGCGTTGTCCGGCCCGATGACGCAGAACTCGTTGCCTTCGGGGTCCGCGAGCACGACATGATCCTCATCCGGGCGTTGACCGATGTCGATGTGCCGGGCGCCGAGTTCGATCGCCCTCGCCACAGTCTGCTGCTGGTCCTTGAGGGATGTGCTCGTCAGATCGAAGTGCATCTGGTTCTGGCCGACCTTCTGCTCCTGAGTCGGAAGAAACCGGATCCGGAACCCGGTGTCATCGCTCGGCAGGAGCGCCATGCCGTCTTGGGGGTCGTCGGCCATCTCCCAATTCAGGACGCCGGCCCAGAAGCGCGCGAGACGAAGCGGGTCGTGCGCGTCGAAGCAGAGCGCGACAAGGCGACAAGTCATTCCGCTCCGCACCTCCGTTTGCTGATTCAAAGCCACAGACAGGGCACGTCCTCCGCGCCCACAGGGAGATCCACGCTAGGCGCTCGGGGGTCCGCCACGCGAACCAATTTCGGCATGGCTGTGAGCTTGGGAGGCGGCAGGCCGGTGCAACGGCATCGACATGACGGACCGCTGAGCCGCGCCAGGGCTACGGCGGCCGCCCCCAAACGGGTTCGCACGCGCTGGAACTCCGGAGCACGAGGTCAGGGAGGCCGAAGGTGGACGAGTCGCCTGTGGGCCGGGTTCTGATTCCGCAGGCTTGCTACCTGCGTGAAATCGTCCTACACCACAAGCGACCTGCGATAACGCTTCCGTTCGTTGTCATGCTGGTCGTCGTTTTCCGAGCCACGTGCCCCCACAAGTGCTCCCGGACGACGTCGGCCCTGCCTCGACGTTGCCATCGCCGCAGCCTCATTTGCTATCGCCGACTCTCCAAGTGAGCCGAGCCCCGATAGGCCTACCTGGATTTGCCGGGTGCTGGTAGCCTCCTTACCGTGCGGTCAGATTATCAACCAGCCGGTAAGCAAGCGCGAACCTTCGTCGACCAGGCAAGACGGGCGCAGCTCGTGGAGTGCGCAATCGACGCGATCGTGGACGTGGGGTTGCCCAAGGCGTCCCTGGCGGAGATCGCCCGCCGCGCCGGGATCACCAAGGCGGCGATCTTCTACCACTTCGCCAATCGGGACGAGCTGATCCACCACGTGTTCGAGTCGGTGCTGGCCGAGGGGGCGGAGTTCATGGCGGCCCGAGTGCCTCCCGAGTCCGGCGCAGCGGCCGAACTACGGGCGTACATCGAGGCGAACGTGCGGTATATCGCTACCCATCGCAAACAGGTCAAGGCGCTGCTCGCGATCGTGATGAGCTTCGCCGAGGACGACGGCCGCACGAAGCTGCGGCACGACGCCTCCGTCTACGGGGCCAGCCTCACGCCCCTGCAGGACCTCTTGCGCCGGGGACAGGCGGAGGGCTGTTTCACCGACTTCGAGACGCGAACCATGGCCATGACCATCCGCGCCGCGATCGACGCCATCGGCCCACAGCTGACCGCGATACCCGACCTGGACCTCGATGCCTATGCCCGCGACCTGGTCGAGCTGTTCGACCGGGCGACCAGAAAGGATCACACGTGACATCGGCTTCAGGGGACGCCTGGCAAGGCGACCAGGCGGGGAACCGGCACACAGGCGACGAACCCCCAACGGGGTCCTCCGGGGCCCACCCGGGTGGCCGTTGGCGTTCAGGAGCGGGTGGGAGCGCAGCGGTGGCGCTGGCGTTGGACGTGGTGATCCCGCTGGTGGTGTTCTACGGCGGACGGGCAGCCGGGTTGTCACAGTGGGCTGCGCTGGTGGCGTCGGGGATCGCACCGGCCGTGGGGATCATGCTGACCTGGGTACGGCAGCGCCGCCTCGATGCGACGGCGGTGTTCGTGATCGCCGCGATGGTGCTGTCGTCTTTGGTGGCGCTGCTGTCCGGTGATCCACGGGCTCTGCTGGCGCGGGAGAGCTGGCTGACTGCCGCGATCGGGACATGGATCCTGGCGTCCCTGTTGCTGGACCGGCCGTTCCTGCTCGATCTGACGATCAAGGTGACGCCTCCTGGGGCCGCCCGGCGGCTGGAGGACCTGTGGCGGTCCAGCCCGGTGTTCCACCGGTGGCTGGTGCTGGCCAGCATGGCCTGGGGCGGGGCGTTCATGCTCGACGCGATCGGCCGGGTGATCATGGCGTACGAGCTACCGGTCGACAGCGTGCCGATGCTCAGCTCGGTGTTATTGGTGGCGGCAATCGTGGTGGCGCAGGGGCTCGTCATGATCCATGGTCGCCGTAGCGGCGCCCTTGCCTTGGTGCGAGGTCGTGAGTAAGGACGGGATGCGCCGGGTCGCGCCGGTCACCGGCGACGATCAACCGTGAACCCATCTGCCCCGACTTCGTCGGCTCATGGTTCACCAGGCGGGCAATCGGGCCGTCGAACATCGTGATATCGGTGTTCCCGCCTATGTCTTGATGTTCCACCTCGATACAGACCGATCGCGGGACCATCCACCACCACGGTTGATCTCTACGGGCATCTCGTGCCGGAAGCCTCGGAGCGGGCTCGCACGGCCCTGGATGCTGCGTTCCGCTCCGCCCTCGATGTGCCCCCGATGTGCCCCGAGGAGGAGTGAGTCGGGAGCAGGTCCAGCTCAGAGAGACGGCAGGTGGACGAGCCGGCCTGTAGGCCGGGTTCTGTGGTCAGCCATGACGGCTGACCGGCGGCCATCCATCTAGGACCGCCGTTGCCGGCGGCCTCAAGCGGTCTACCCGCGCGGCTCGGGCGGGCAGCCCTCGAACGTCGCGCGCGGGACGTTCCGGAGAACGCCCCTTCTTGACCTTGCTCCGGGTGGGGTTTACCGAGCCGCCCACGTCACCGTGGGCGCTGGTGGTCTCTTACACCACCGTTTCACCCTTACCCCCGCGAAGGGGGCGGTCTGTTTTCTGTGGCACTGTCCCGCGGGTCACCCCGGGTCGGCGTTACCGACCACCCTGCCCTGTGGAGCCCGGACCTTCCTCGGCAGGGCCCAGAGGCCCTGACGCGGCCGCCCGGCCGGCTCGTCCACCGTGAAGGTAAGCCTAGCGGCTCCCGGTTCATTCCCCGCCCCGGCCGAGGATCATGTGAAGGTTCTCCTCGGCCGGGCGAGGGGCGCCGGGCCTGCTCTAGCTTCGCGGAACGTCCTGGACGAACACGATCCCGTCGTACCCGGCCAGATGGTCCGGGTCCAGCGGGGCGTAGCCGAACCAGGGGGACACTCGGGCGGCGGGCCGCGGATCGCCAAGGGCGTCGGCCAGCCGCCGGGCGTCGACGACGTAACGGTCCTCCGGGAGCGCGTACAGGAGCCCCACGAAAAAGGGCATGACTGAGGACGCGGCCGGGTCGCCGCGGCGGATCGCCCCCTATGTAGGCGGCGTCAGGAAAGGTGGGCGGTGTCGTTGAGCGCCCGTACGACGGCGGGCCCGTCGGCGTAGTAGTCGATCGCCGACAGGCAGGCCAGGTCGAGGTGCATCCGATAGAGGGCCTCGGGCGGAGCCCCGAGCGCGAAGCGTACGAGCATCTTGATCGGGGTCACATGGGAGACCACGACGACGCTGCGGCCTTCGTGGGCCTTCACGATGCGGTCCCTCGCCTGCTCGACCCGCCGGGCCGTCGACGCGAAGCTCTCCCCGCCGGGCGGCGCGACGTCCGGATCGGCCAGCCAGGCCGCCAGTTCGCCGGGCCAGCGCTGCTGGATCTCCGCGAACGTGTGCCCCTCCCACTCGCCGAAGTCGGTCTCGCGGAGGTCGTCGTCGACCAGCACCGTCAGGCCCGTCCGGGCGGCCACCGCCTCCGCCGTCTGCCGGGCGCGCGCGAGCGGAGAGGAGACGATCACCTCGACCTCGTACGGCTGCCGCGACAGGCGCCCTGCGGCGGCTTCGGCCTGCGCGAGCCCGGTGGGGGTGAGCGACGGGTCGCCCAGCCCGGAGAACCGCTTCTCCACCGACAGCGGTGTCTGCCCGTGCCTGAGCAGGAGCAGGGACGTGGCGACGCGCGTGGCCCGGGGCATCCATCCGTGCCCGCGCCTGTCGTGAGACGTCGCGGTTCCGGCCGCCGCGCCCGCGCGTCCATCCGCGGTCCCCACACCGGCCGCACCAGAGGTCCTCGTGCGCCCGCCGGCGGTTTCCCCGGCGGCGGCGGCGGGAGCCTGGGCGCCGGGAGCGTGATCGAACAGCGAGGGCGCGTCGGTGTTGGGCGGCTCGGCGCCGGGCTCGACGGCCGGAGCGGACTCCGGCGCGGAGGTGATCTCGCTCGCCTGCCAGGTCTCCCCCCGGGCCGCGGCGTCCATCGCCTCGTTGGCGAGCCGGTCGGCGTGGCTGTTGCGCTCGCGCGGAATCCACGTCCAGGTGACCCGGAACCGCCGGGCCAGGGCCGCCGCCTCCAGGGCGAGCGGCCGCAGGCCCTCGTGCTTGACCTTCCATCGGCCGGCCATCTGCTCGATGGCCAGCTTGGAGTCCATCCGCACCTCGACCTGCCCGCCTTCAGCGCCGAGCGCGAGCAGCGCCCGGAGCCCGGCGATCAGGCCGCGGTATTCGGCCACGTTGTTGGTCGCGGTGCCGATCGACTCGGCGGCCTCGGCGAGCACCCGCCCGGCGTCGTCCTTGACCACCGCGCCGTACCCGGCCGGGCCGGGGTTGCCCCGCGACCCGCCGTCGGCCTCGACGATGAACCCCACGGCGACCGTCACAGACCCGACTCGGCCGTACGGACCAGGATGCGGCGGCACTCCTCGCAGCGGACCACCTCGTCGTGGGCGGCGGCCCGGATCCGGTTGAGGTCGGCGATCGACAGGGTCGTACGGCAGCCGAGGCACCGGCCGCCGTGCAGCATGGCGGCGCCGACGCCGGACTGCTCGCGCATCTTCTCGTACAGCCCGAGCAGGTCGGCGGGAACGTCGGCGGTGATGGCGGACCGGCCGGTGGTCTGCTCGCCGGCCTCCTTGTCGATCTCGGCGAACGCCGCGTCCCGGCGGTCCTCGGCGGCGCGCAGCGTGCCGGTCACCTCTTCGCGGTCGGACCTGAGGGTGGTGACCCGGGCGTCGGCCGCCTCCCGGCGCTCCATGATCTCCAGCACGACCTCCTCCAGGTCCGACTGCCTGCGCCGCAGCGAGACGAGCTCGGACTGGAGGCTCGCCAGGTCCTTGGGCGAGGAGACCTGCCCGGAGTCGAGGCGCTTCTGGTCGCGGTCGACCCGGACGCGTACGGCGTCCACGTCCGACTCGGCCTTGGCCTGGTCGCGGGCGAGGTCGCCGGCCTCGGTCTCGGCGGCGATGATCTGCGTCGAGACCTGGGCCAGCCTCTTGGACAGCTCGTCGATCTCGGCGAGCTCAGGCAGGGTGCGGCGGCGGTGCCGCAGCCGGTCGAGACTGGTGTCGAGCTCAGCGAGATCGAGCAGACGCTTCTGTGCTTCCGGTGCGGCCTTCATCCCAAATCCCTCAAGATGCTCGGGGGTCCAAGTCGGTGGTCGTCGCCGTCCAGGCGTCCGTGACGGCGTCTGAGACGCGCGCCTCAACAGTAATGCCCCTGGCCGCCAACGCTGACGTCAGACGCCGGGCGGCGTCCGTGAGCCACGGCCACTCGGTGGCCCAGTGGGAGGCGTCGACCAGCGCCGGCCCGTCCGCCTCCATGTGCTCGCTGGCCGGGTGGTGCCGCAGATCGGCCGTGAGAAAGACGTCCACGCCCGCGGCCCTGGCCGTACCCAGCAGGGAGTCGCCCGCGCCGCCGCAGACGGCGACGGTCCGCACCGGCCGGTCGAGGTCGCCCGCGACCCGCGGCGGCCCGGCCGTACGGGGCAGGCCCGAGGCGGCCAGCGCCGCGAACTCCCGCAGCGGCATCAGGGCGGGCAGCTCCCCGATCCGGCCGAGCCCGCGGCGTGGGTCTTCGGAGGAGGGCTGGAGGGGCCGCAGATCCCCCGTCAGGCCGACGGCCCGCGCGAGCGCGTCGGAGACCCCGGGGTCGGCGACGTCGGCGTTGGTGTGCGCGGCGTAGAGCGCGGCACCGCCGCGGATGAGCCGGTGCACGACCCGGCCCTTGAAGGTGGTGGCGGCCACGCTCGTGGTGCCGCGCAGGTAGAGCGGATGGTGGGTCACGACGAGGTCGGCCCCCCAGCCGAGGGCCTCGTCCACGACCGCGGCGACCGGGTCGACCGCGAACAGGACCTTCCGTACGGCCTGCTCCGGGTCGCCGCAGACGAGGCCCACCGCGTCCCAGGACTCGGCCCACGAGGGGTCGTACAGCGCCTCCAGGCACTCGACCACCTCGGCGAGGGTGCAGGAGATCGATTCCACCCGCGCACACTACAGCCTGCTGGCGGAACCATCCGGGAAGAGTAACGTCCCCATTGACGCCTCGCCGCCAGGAAGGATGCCAGCGTGCCCGTTGATCAGCAGAGCCTGCACGTCAGGTCCGTGGTCGCCGACACCCACAACGACCTGCTCATGGCCGTCTCCGCCCGGCCGCCCGCGACATGGGCCTCGTTCTTCCGCGAGCGGTGGCTCCCCCAGCTCGTCGAGGGCGGGGTCGACGTGCAGGTGCTGCCCGTGTTCGTGGAGAGCCAGTTCCGCCCGGAGGGCGCGCTGCGCCAGACGCTGCGGATGATCGAGTGCGCCCACACGCTGGCCGAGGGCAACCCCGACGCGGTGGCGCTGTGCCACGACGGGCAGCAGATCGACGAGGCCCTCGCCCTCGGCAGGATCGCCCTGGTGCTGGCCCTGGAGAGCATGCCGGGGATCGACGAGAGCGTCGAGCTGATCCCGACCCTGCATCGCCTCGGGGTCCGCGTCGCCTCGATCGCCCACTGGGGCCGTACGCCTCTCGCCGACGGCAGCGGCCAGGACGGCACCGGCTCCAGGCTCACCAGCCACGGAGTCGAGGCGCTGCGCGAGATGGAGCGGCTCGGCATGCTCTTCGACATCTCGCACCTGGGCGCCACGGGCGTCGCGCACGTGCTGGAGATCGCGACCCGGCCGGTCATCGCGACCCACTCCTCCGCGCGCGCCCTGCGCGACCACCACAGGAATCTCACCGACGAGCAGCTCAGGGGCGTCGCCGCGGGCGGCGGGGTGGTCTGCGTGAACTTCCTCGCCGCCTTCCTCACCGAGGACGCGCGCTCGGCCACGGTCGACCACCTCGTGGACCACATCGAGCACATCGCGGGTGTCGCCGGCATCGACCACGTGGGCCTCGGCCCCGACTTCGTGCGCGAGGTGTACGAGGACCTCACCCCGCCGTGCTGCGAGGGCTTCAGCTACTCCGGGATCGACTCCAAGGCCGCCATCCCCGGCCTGGAGGGCCCGCGCGGGCTGCCGCTGCTGACCGACGCGCTGGTCAAGCGGGGTTTCTCCGACGAGGAGATCCAGAAGATCCTGGGCGCCAACGTGATGCGCCTGTTCCGCGCGGAGCTGGGCCGTACGGCTCGGGAACGGCCGCGGCGGTGAACCTGGAGGCCATGCTGGCCGACCTCGAGGAGCTGGTGCTCTGCGAGTCGTACTCCACCGACCACGAGGCGGTGGCGCGCAGCGCGCGCGTCGTGGGGGCACTGGGCCGCAGGCTGCTGGGGGCCGAGCCGGAGACCCTGGTGATCGACGGGGTCACCCACCTGCGCTGGTCGTTCGGCCCGCCGCGGGTCCTGCTGCTGGGCCACCACGACACGGTCTGGCCCGTCGGCACGCTGCGCGAGCACCCCTGGTCGGTGCGGGACGGGGTGGCGCGGGGGCCGGGCGTGTTCGACATGAAGGCCGGTCTCGTGCAGCTCTTCCACGCGGTCGCCTCGCTGCCGTCCCCCGAAGGCCTGACCGTGCTCGTCGTCGGGGACGAGGAGCTCGGCTCGCCGACCTCCCGCCCCCTGATCGAGTCGATCGCGTCGCGGTGCGCCGCCGCGTTCGTGCTGGAGGCCAGCGCGGACGGCGGCGCGCTGAAGACGGCGCGCAAGGGCATCTCGCGGTATGAGCTGACCGTGCACGGCCGGGCCGCGCACGCCGGCCTCGAACCCGAGCTGGGGGCCAACGCCGGCGTCGAGCTGGCCCACCAGGTGCTGGCCATCGCGGGCATCGCGGCCCAGGTCGAGTCGTCGTCCAGGGCGGGGGCGACGTCGGTGACGCCCACCATGCTGACCGCGGGGACGAGCACCAACACGGTGCCGGCCCGCGGCCGGGTGGCCGTCGACGTACGCGTGCCGGACCGGGCGGCGCAGCGGCGGGTGGACGAGCTGATGCGCGCGCTGGCCCCGCGCACCCCGGGCGTCCGGCTGGAGCTGCGCGGCGGGCCGAACCGCCCGCCTCTCGACCCCGCCGCCTCCGCCGGGCTCTTCGAGGTCGCCGTACGGCTCGCCGCCGAGCTGGGCATGGCGCCGCTGCGCGGGGTGTCGGTCGGCGGCGGCTCGGACGGCAACTTCACCGCGGGCGTCGGCTGCCCGACGCTCGACGGCCTCGGCGCGGTGGGGGGCGGCGCGCACGCCGCCGAGGAGCACGTCCTGGTCGCCGAGATGCCGGTCCGCGCCCGTCTGGTCGCGGCGCTGGCCGCGTACGTGCTGTCGGGCGGGCCGATCACCGGCCCCTTCGGCGCGGACGGTACGGCGCAGGGCGCGATGACACAGGGCACGAGGCAGGCCGCCGAAGAGACCGCGTGAAGGGGAGACCGTGTGAACCGGTATGACCGCGTCGCCGCCTGGGACCAGGCGGCGGGGGCCGCCGCGCGGCGCGGCCTGCGGATCGCCGAGCTGCGCACGGTCGCCGAGTTGGAGAGCGTGGTCCGGCTGTTCGACGGCATCTGGCGTCCGGAGCCCTGGAACCCGCCGGTCACGGCGGAGCTGATGCGGGCGCTGACCCACGCGGGCGGGTACGTCGCCGGGGCGTTCGACGGCCCGAACCTCGTCGGGGCCGCCGTCGGCTTCCTCGCGGCGCCCGCGGGGCAGGCGCTGCACTCGCACGTGACCGGAGCCGTGCGGCCCGGCGCCGGATTCGCGCTCAAGCTGCACCAGCGGGCCTGGGCCCTGGAGCGCGGGCTGAGCCGGATCACCTGGACCTTCGATCCCCTCGTGCGCCGCAACGCCCACTTCAACCTGGCCAAGCTCGCCGCCCTGCCGGAGGAGTACCTGCCCGACTTCTACGGCCCGATGGGCGACGCGGTCAACGCCGGCGACGAGTCCGACCGCGTCCTCGCGGTGTGGCGGCTGGACGACCCGCGGGTGGCGCGGGCGTGCGACGGCCTGCCGCACCGGCCCGCCGGGGCGGACGGCGCGGTGGCCGCGCTCGCCGAGCGGGGCGGGCGGCCGGTGACCCTGCCCGCGGACGCACCGGCCGTGCTCGTCGCCGTGCCCGCGGACGTGGAGACCCTGCGCCGCGCCGACCCCGGGACGGCCAAGGCCTGGCGGCACGCCGTACGCGACGTGCTGGGCGGGCTGATGGCGCAGGGCCGTGCGGTGACGGGCTTCGCCGGCGGCTGCTACGTCGTCGAGGGGCGCTCCCCCGCGGCGGGGTGAGCCGGGCGCCATCGGCGCGCGAGCCGCCGCTGTGTACGGGGCCGGAATGGGTAAGGGACCGGACAGCGGCGTCCCCGGCCACGGCGGCGATCATCGGTAGAGATAACGTGCCAGGTGAGCCGGGTGGGGACGCGGCGGCGGCCACGAGGCCTTATTGATCATCTGATTACCGGGGGGAATCAGATGAGCGGGTGGCGGGGATCCTCGGTGCGGATCCGCTTGACGGCGCTGGCCAGCGCGGTGATGGCGCTCCTGTGCGCCATCGCCGTGCTGCTGGTCCTCGGCGTCCTGCACGGCACCGCCCAGCGGTACAAGACCAGCGAGATCACCACCACCGCCGTGCGCCTCGCCTACCAGGCCAAGCGCGACCGGCTGCCGCCGGTGCTGCTGGACCAGAGCCTGGCCGGCGTGCAGGTGATCGACCACAACGGCCGGATCGTCTCCGTCAGCGACACCCTGAGCGGCCGCCCGCGCATGGCCGCGTTCCGGCCGGAGCTGACGACCCCCGAGTCGAGCAAGGTGCTGTGCGCCTCCCCGGCGTTCCCGGACCGGTGCATGGTCGTCGTCGCGTTCCGCTTCCACAACGCCGGCGGCCTGTGGACGATCTACGTGGCCGACGACACTGTGCCGTGGTACGTCAGCGGCCCGCTGCTGGCGGCGCTCCTCGGCGGCTCGCTCCTGCTGGTCGGGCTCACCGTGCTCGGCACGTACCAGACCGTGCGCAAGGCGCTCGGCCCGGTGGAGGCGATCACGAGCAAGCTGGCCCGGATCACCGCGACCGACCTGAGCCAGCGCGTGCCGGTGCCGAAGTATCACGACGAGATACGGCGGCTCGCCGAGACCGCCAACCAGACCCTGGACCGGGCGGAGGTGGCCGTCGAACGGCAGCGGCGCTTCGCCTCCGACGCCTCCCACGACCTGCGCAGCCCGCTGACCGCGATGCGGACGGAGATCGAGGAGGCGTTGCTGCACAGCGAGGACGCCGACTGGCCGGCCACCGGGCGCGCCCTGCTGAGCAGTTGCGACCGCCTGCAGGCGCTCGTGACCGACCTGCTCCAGCTCGCCCGGCTCGACGCCGGCGCGCCGCCCCGGCGTGAGCCCGCCGACCTCGGCGGCCTCGCCGCCCGTGAGCTCGACCGCAGGTCGCGCAAGGTGGAGGTGGTGCGGCACCTGACGCCCGGCGTGGTCGTCGTCGGCGACCGGCTGGCCCTGGCGCGCCTCCTCAACAACCTCCTCGACAACGGCGAGCGGCATGCCGTGTCCATGCTCACGGTGACCGTGCGGCGGGAGGACGGCAGGGGCGTGCTGGAGGTGCTCGACGACGGCACGGGAATCCCGCCCGACAAGCGGGAGCTGGTCTTCCAGCGCTTCACCCGGCTCGACGCCGCCCGGTCGAAGGACGCCGGCGGCACCGGGCTCGGTCTGTCCATCGCCCGCCAGATCGCCCAGGCGCACGATGGGACGCTCATGATCGAGGACAGCGACCGGGGCGCCCGCTTCGTGCTGCGGCTCCCGCTCGCGCCCGCCCGCTGACCGCCGCCCTACTCCTCCTCCGGCACGACGATCACGGTGGGCACCGGGACGCGCAGGGCCTCGGCGACCGCCTCCTCCAGCTCCCCCGGCGTCTTGACGGCGCGGCCCCGCGCGCCGTACGCGGCGGCGAGGGCGGGGAAGTCGGGCGCGTGCAGGTCCACGGCGACCGGCCGCATGCCCCGCTCCCGCATCTCCTCGCGGATCTCCCCGAAGCCGCCGTTGACGGACACGACGATCGGCAGGCTCAGCTCCAGCTCCACCGCCGTGGCCAGCTCCTGCAGGCTGAACTGGAAGGCCCCGTCGCCGGCCAGCGCCACCACGGGAAGGTCGGGCCGCCCGAGCTTGGCGCCGATGGCGGCCGGCAGCGCGAAGCCCAGCGTGCCGAACCCGGTGGGGAACAGGAACCGCCCGGGCGGGTCCATCGGCATGCCGACGAGCGCCCCGTGGTAGACGAACATCGAGTTGTCCCCCACCACGACGGTCTCCGGCGGCAGGGCCCGGCGCAGGGCCGCGAGCTGGCCGGACCACCTGCGGGTGAGCTCTTCGAGCTCCGCCTCGTGGCCCGCGCCGGAATCCGGCTCCCGGCGCGGCGACGGCACGGCGTCCTGCCGGTCGAGCCGTTCCGCCAGCCCGCGCATGGCGAGCTCCGCGTCCGCGACGATCGACACGTCGGCCACGTGATCGCCGTGCATCTGCCCCGGGTCGATGTCGATCCGGACGAGGTGGCCGGACAGGGCGAAGGCGTCGTCCCACAGATCGGCCGGGCCGAGTTCGGTGCCGACGGCCAGCACGACGTCGCATGCGGCGAGCCATCGGCGTACGGCCGCCAGGTGCAGCGTGGTGCCGAGCGCCAGCGGATGGCTCTCCGGCACCGCGCCCTTGCCGTTGACCGTGGTCACGACCCGCGCGCCGAGCCGTTCCGCCAGGCGCATCGCCAGACGCCCCACCGGCGGCTCGTCGTCCGGGCGCCGCTCACCTGGGCATTGGGCGCCGCCGCCGAGCACGAAACCCGGGCGGCGCGCCGCCCGCAGCAGCCGGGCCGCCGCGTCGAGGGCCGGCGGATCGGGCCTGCGGCGAGTGATCCGGTACGGCGGGACGATCTTGACCTGGCCCTTCAGATCGAGCAGGTCGAAGGGGATCTCGACGTGGACCGGCCGGGGGCGTCCCTCGGCGAACCGCCCGAAGGCGCGGGCGACCGCGGCGGGGATCTCCCGCACGGTCGTCACGCGGTGGCTCCAGGCGCACAGCGCGTCGATCGCCCGCGACTGGTCCCTGCTCTCGTGCAGGTAGCCGCGGCCGTCGCGGGGATGGGCGGTGGGGACGCCCGGTGAGACGAGCAGGATCGGGGAGGAGTCGGAGTACGCCTGCCCGAGAGCCGTGGCCGCGTTGACCACACCGGGGCCGGTGGTGGTGACGACGACGCCGGGCCTGCCGGTCACCCTGGCGTACCCGTCGGCGGCGTATCCCGCGCCCTGCTCGTGCCGGGGCGTCACGCATCGCACGCCCGCCCGGTCGAGCTCCTCGTAGATCGCGAGGTTGTGGGTGCCGGGAATGCCGAAGATCGTGTCGACGCCGTGCAGTCGCAGCGCCTCGACCAGGGCGCGCGCCCCCGTGGGCGTCGTGATCGTCCCCGCCGGGGGGATCGGGTCATGGCCGTCCACGTATCACTTCCCGGGAGAGCGGAGGGGTTTCCCTTGGGTTTCCCAAATGGTTTCCCCTTCCACGCATCGCCCTACCGCTCCGCGTGCCGGATTTTTTCCTCCGGGTATCGAAAACGGGGCCGGGGACGCGATCCCACCTCGTGTTCGTCCGATCCGTACGTCAGCACATTCTCAATGGACCGCACGGCCTGGCGCACCATCCGGTCCATGGTCTCCCTGGTGTGGGAGGCGATATGGCCGGTGACGAGCAACTGCTGGCCGAATTCGGCCAGCAACCGGGCCGCGGCGCGCGAGTCGGGCCCGTAGAACCCGTCGAATACGGCCAGTCCGACCCTGCCCTCCACCATTCCGTCGTACAGCGCCATGGGGTCGACGACCGCTGGCCGGGCCGTGTTGACCAGGACGGTCCCCGGGCGCATCCGCGTGATCACCCCAGCGTCGATCATCGACCGCGTCTTCTCGGTCTCGGGCACCATGACGACGAGGATGTCACTGTGCTCGGCCAGCTCGTGCAGGGGCAGGAAGGAGATCTTCAGCTCCCGTTCCAGCGCTTCCTTCCGCGTGCGGTTGTAGTACGCGACCGGCACATCGAAACCCCGCCTGAGAATCTCCGCGATCCGCGTGCCGATGGCGCCGAGGCCGACGATGCCGATCGTGCGGGCGGCCAGCTCGCGGGGCAGCTCCTTGGGGCCCTGCCAGCCCGGGAAGTGGTTGCCGAGGTACTGCGGTATGCGCCAGTTGGCGTTGATGATCTGCGCGACGGTGAACGCCGCGACCGCGTCCGTGGCCGCCCCCGGCGTGCTGGTGACGGCGATGTCCAAGCGGTCGGCGGCCGCCACGTCGACGAAGTTCTCGTAGCCCACGCCGAGGAAGGCCACCACTCGTAGCGTCTCCTGCGCCTCCTCCAGCGCCGACGCCGTCGCCCGCTCCTCTCCGCCGTGCAGGTAGGCGACCGCGCCCTGCATCTCGCGGATCAGCTTGTCCTCGTCCGGCATCGACGGGAGCCGCCGCACCGTGTACCCCTGCCGCTCGAGCGGCTCCAGGAGTGTCAGGTCGATGCCCGTCCCGGTCACCAGGATCGTCTCGCCTCGTCGCGCGGCCCCGGCCGCCGGCCGCGGCTTCACGGGAGGACAGTCCGTTATATCCCCAGGAGCCACGGTTTGGGACATTTCAGATATCTCTCAGACTTAGGACATATATGCCTGGTTTTCTCTGCGGTATCTCTTCAATCACGACAATCAGGCGGCGTACGAAATACCACGGATGGTCCAGGCGACGGAGCAGGAATCCAATGGTATAAGGGTTGTGGTAGTTCCGTCTCCACCTGAATCGGAAAAGGAAACCCCTAGGGAGGGTCTGGGGGACCCCGGCCTCGGTCCCGCCCGGCCACACGAGCGCCCATTTCCGCGCCCACGGCGATACGGAAAGGGCGCGGCAAGGACGGCGCAGCGCAGAGAGGGCCACGAATGAAACTCCAGCCGCGACAGCAGCTTCTGGAGCTGTGGGAGGCGGCCGCGCGCGCCTCCTACCGGGACGGCGTCTGGGCATGGGGCGGCCGGGACGGGTCGAACTCCATCTCCGACGCGGAGCAGCTTCTGTGCTTCATGTATCCGGCCTCCGAACTGCCGGGCTTCCGCCTTGACACGCCGGACGAGACGGCCGACGACGTGCTGACCGCGCTGTCCGTCCTCGGCGACTCGGTGGAGATCCCCAAGCTGCTGCTCAAGGTCATCGGGCAGTATCTGCGCACGTACACCGCCGACGACGGCCGCCCGCTGTTCTCCGGAGGCAGCTACTTCCGCTCGGCGGACGACGAGACGAAGGTCGCTCCCGAGCAACTCCAGCTCGACGTGGTCGACTCCTTCTCCATGTCGGTCACGCTCGCGCTCGGCACACTCGGCTTCCTGAAGGTCTTCCGCCAGAGCGTGCGGCGCGAGTCCATCCGCCGCGAGATCCGCGAGCTGGAGGACCTGGCCAGCAAACGGCTGTCGGCCGCGATGGCGGGCCTGCTGCGCAGCTTCACGGTCAACGCGTTCGACCCCGGCTCCACCGCGGGCCGCGCACTGCTGCGCACGGTGAACCAGACCGGCGCGCCCACCCGCCGCGTGCTCGAGGACCTGCGGCGCGAGCTGCGGCCGGTGCGGGCCGGCCTGCGCGACCTGACGATCGGCTCGGGCAGCCAGGTCGACCTGGACAACGAGAACCTGCTGTTCGAGTGCGGCTGGACCTGGGGCATCGTGAAGGACGCCCCCGACATCGTCACGCCGCTCGACATCGGCCCCCAGCCCAAGGGCGTGGCCGCCGACACGCCGTTCCTGTATTTCACCGTCAACGCCCTCGTCGGCATCGCCGACCTGTTCTCCGCCCGCACCCGCGTTCTGAGCCTGCTCAACGACGACCAGATCACCCTCGCCCAGGCCATCCAGCGCCGCTGGGACCTCACCCAGTCCTACTGGCGCACCATCGCGACGTACGGACGGGGCACCTGGCCGCTGGAGGACATCCCCTGGCGGACGGTCGACGAGAAGGAGTCGGACTACTACAGCCTCGGCGTCACCGCCATGGTGGTGCAGAGCCTGGTCAGCAACCGGGCGGCCGACGTGGACCTCGGCCGCGTCGCCGCCGTGCTGGAGGAGCTGGCCGTTCGCGCCAGGATCACCCGCAGGGCGGTGCCGGGCGACCCTCCCGTGCTCATGCACTCCCCCGGCGTCCCGATCAACCTGTACGGCAGCGACACGCTCGGCCCCCACCTGGTGTGGGTCGTCTCCGACTTCGCCATCACGCTGCTCAAACGGACCATCTGGGCCGCCTCCATCGCACAGAACACGCGGATGCGCGAGCGGCTGCTCGCCCTCGCCGACCAGATCTGGCGGCACATCATGCTGCGCCGTCACGCGGACGGCCCGGCCACCGGCCTGTGGGACCAGCCGGGCAGCGTCTTCGCCGACATCCAGGTGCACCACGAGGAGCCGTCCTGGTACTTCAGCGAGCGGGTCGTCGAGTTCCTCGTCTCCGCCGCGACGTCCAGCGGGGAGCCGCCGCTGCGCAGCCCCCAGCTCGTCGAGCTGGCCCTCCAGATGCTCGGGGAGGCCGAACACCTGCTGGACCAGGAGCTGGTCACCCGGCCCCTGGTGGGCGGGCAGACGGTGCAGCCCAAGCTGCGCTCGATCCAGGCGTCGCTGCAGCGGGCCAGGACGATCGTCAGCGACCGGCCTGCCACCGCCCAGGCGCTGATCAACGACGCCCTGCTCGGCCTCGAACGGCTGGCCACCGCCCGCGACAGCGCGTCGGAGGCGATCTAGATGCTCGTGTTCGCGATCTCGGACAAGGGCGGGACCGGGCGCTCGGTCACCGGCACCAACATCGCGTACCGGCACGCCCTGCAGGGCAACGACGTCTGCTACCTGGACTTCGACTTCGGCTCGCCGACCGCCGGGGCCATCTTCAGCGTCAGCGCGGTGGCCCGCGGCACACGGGAGAACGGCCTGCACGAGTACCTGCGGGGCGAGTGCCCGCAGCCGCGGCGGGTGGACGTGTGGGCCGAGTCCGACCGCGAGGGGCTGCGCGCCCGCCCGCCCGGCGCGGGACGGCTCGTGCTGCTGCCGGGCAGCGAGGGCGGCGGCGAGCTGTCGGCCCTCACCGACGAGATCGTCGGCGGCTGCGTCCAGCTGTTCGGGCGGCTGGAGGAGGAGTTCGACCTGTGCGTGGTCGACGTCAGCGCCGGCCGGTCGTTCACCGCGGAGCTGGTCCTGGCGGCGACCGTGCGGATGCCCGCGATCCCGTTCCGCTGGCTGGTCTTCCACCGCTGGACGCGCCAGCACATCATCGCGGCCGACGGGCTCGTCACCGGAGCCGACGGGCTGCTCGACGTCGGCACCAGGTTCGGCCACGACCCGGAGGACCTGCGCGACCGTATCCGCTTCGTGCGCACGGCCGTCCTCGAGCCGGACGCGGCGGAGCTCGTCGGGCTGCGCGACGAGCAGCGGGCCTGGCTGAGCGCGTGCGACAGCGAGCTGCGCGAGCTGGCCGGCCGGCACGGCGTCGGCCGTACGGCCATGCTCGGCAAGGTCCCCCTGGACCCGGTCCTGCAGTGGCGCGAGCAGCTCATCACCGACGAGGACGTGCTCGCCAGCAAGATCGCGAATGCGGAGACCGCCGCCGCCTTCGACGAACTCGCCAAGAAGATCGTCGACGACAGCGCGTGGGAGGGTTTGTGACGCCGGTGCACGCGACGTTCGGCGAGGTGGCGGCCGAGCGCAGGATCGCCTCCGTCCCGCTCTCCCATGTGTCCGTCGAACTCGGGCACCTCTACATGGAGGACTTCGAGGCGGGCCCCGACCGGCTGCGCGAGCAGTTCCGCAGGGTCGCGCCGTGGCTCGCCACGGTCCGCTCGTTATGGCGGGAGCGGGTGCCCGGGGGCAGGGCCCGGGTGAGCACCTGCTTCCTCGTGGACGACTACTTCAGCCGCTTCAGCACCCCCGCCGAGCTGGTCCCGATGGTCCTGGAGGCGGCGGCAGAGCACGACCTGTCCATCGACTACCTGGCCCGCGAGTCGGCCTGCGCCCAATCGGGCGGTGTCGAACTGGCCCGGCTGGTGGAGGACCGGCTCGTCGACGACCCGCCGCCGGAGACCGACGGGTCGCGCCCGCCCGTGAAGGAGACGGGCTGGCTGTGCAACGGCTCCCGCTCGCCCCGCACCGCGCCGATGCAGGCGATGGGGAAGGCCCGGCCGTGGGAGCCTCCCGCCCAGAACGCCAAACGCGGCCACTCGATCTTCGTGGACGTCGAGCTGTGGGACGAGAAGGGGCCGCGGCGCACCTGGTCGTGCCCCTTCCTCGCGGCCGTCTGGCAGCTCCTGCGGCTGGGGCTGCTGCGCAGTGACGGCCGGGTGCCGCTCCCTCCGGTGGCCCTGGACGGCGGCTGGCCCCGCGACTGGGACGGACTGCCCGCGGTCGTCCGGCTCAACCCCCAGGCCGCGCCGTTCAGCGCGTACACCACGCTGTCCGTCCTCTCCCCCCGGTTCCTGCCCGTCGAGCTGGCCGTACGGACGATCCTGAGCCAGGTCGCGGTGGACGACGAGGTCCTGCGGCAGGTCGCCACCCGGAGCGAGAGCGAGGGAGTCCGGCTCGAAGAGGAGCTCGTCGACCGCATCTCCTACGTCTTCGTCTGAGGGGTTTCGATTATGAGGGCGGCCCGATGCTGGTGATGGGGGAAGTCCACACCGGGCTGCTGCAGAACTCCGGGGAGATCTCCGAGTCGACGTGCCGTCAGGTGCTCGGGATCACGGCCGGGGAGACCGTGCGGGTCTCCCGCCGTCCCATCGTCCACGCGCTGTCGCCGGAGCGGCTGACCGGTGTGGACTGCGCGCTGCCCACCGCCTCCCGCTCCCGGATCAGGGGCGTCGGCACGGTCGTGTCCCGCTGCGCGGTGACCGGGGGCCGGGTGGCCCAGGGCTCGTCGTACGTCCGGGTGGTGCGCTCGGAGGCCGACCGAAGGCTGCCCTGGTCGCACTACCTGGCCCGGCCGGGCGTCGTGGAGGTCCTGGGGAAGGCGAAGGAGGCCGACCTCGCCGAAGGGTTCACCGGCGACGCCGCGCCCGGCCGCCTCGACTCTGCCTGCCTCAACCTTGGGGCCGTCAGCGGGCGCTTCCTCGACCTCGTCCAGGCGTCCCCGCTGCTGGACCGGCGGGCCCCCTTCAAGATCCCGCGTACGAGCCTGCGGTGGGTGGCCGAGACCGGCGAGCCGTCGATCCGGTTCACCCTGCACACCGAGCAGGAGCGGACGCTGCGCCTGACGCATCCCGGCCCGTTCACCCCCGCCGTGGTCGATCTGTGCGAGGACCTGGCGACGCACGACTGGCTGCTGACGTCGCTGCTGGTCGTCGTCGAGCGGGCGCGCATCGGCGCGACGCCGGGAGCCCAGGCGGTGGCCCGCCTGGCACCGGCCATCGACCACCTCCTGCACCTGTGGATGCCCGCCGCCCGGGTCGAGGAGTGGCTGACGCCGTTCTGGGAGAGCCTGGAGCGGCGGCCGGGGTTCACCCGGCAGTGGCATTCCCTGGTCGACCGGGTCCGCGACCAGGTCGCGATGAACACCCTGGCCCTGCTCAGCGCGACCGCCGAAGCCGGACGGAGGTGACCCGTGACCGGAGCAGCACCCGAGCCGTCCCCGGCGCTCGTCCCGAGGATCGTGCGCAAGGTCCTCGTGACGATGCTCGTGGGCGGCGTGAGCTACCTCGTGAGCAACGCCCTCATCCACGGGCCGAACGAGGACCTGTGGAGCTTGCTGCTCGCGACGTTCATCAGCGGCGTCGCCTTCGTCGTGCAGTTCCTCACGGACGTGGACGACCAGCTCGAGACCGTGCTGCAGGAGCAGCGCAAGCAGCACACGAAGACCCACGAGCTGGTGGCCGACAGCTTCTCCAGGATCAACGAGGCGAGCAAGCTGTTCGGCCTCATGGAGATGTCGGCGCTGCAGACCAGGGGCGTGGCCGAGCTGGTGCAGAACGCCGCCAAGATCCGCGACGACATGCCCGACCTCGTCAAGAGCCTGGTGCACCACGAGGTCACCCGGATGGCCAAGTTCCTCGGCGAGCTGGCCGACGGAAGGTACGCGCTGTACGAGGGCGAGGACCGCGACTGGCTGCTCGCGCTCGCGCGCAACACCCGAGTCAGCCTCGACGCGATCAGCCTGAGCAGCGTGGACGCCCGCGACACCGAGTTCGAGGGCGGCTTCTGGCACACCGACCTCGGGCAGCGCTACGTCAAGCTCCAGCGCGACCTCGTCCAGCGCGGGGCGCGGGTGCGCCGGGTGTTCGTGGTGGATCGTTCTGAGCGGCTCGACTCCGAGGCGTTCCGCCGGGTGTGGAAGTGGCAGACCACAGGCGGGATCGAGGTGCGCACGCTTCTCCTCGCCGACGCGCCGCCCCTGCTGCGCGGCTCACTGTCGGACTTCATCCTGTTCGACGGGGTCGTCTACTACGAGTCCAACCCCGCCCCGCAGGTCGGCGACGGCATCGCCCCGGTGATCCACAGCACGATCCTCGTGCAGGACCAGGAGAGGGTGCGGGAGCGGGCCGAGCGGTTCAGCGAACTGTGGGAGGCGGCGACACCGGCGGCGTAGGCGTGAACGGCGCGGGCGGGAAGGGACGGTCCGGCCTGCAGACGGCGAGCAGATCCTTCTCCCGGGCGCCGGCGGTCCCGGCGACCAGGGCCGTCACCAGTTCCGCTGTGATGGGGGCGAGTGTGACGCCGAGGCCGCTGTGGCCGGTGGCCGCCACGACCCGGTCGTGGTCGTCCACGTGGCCGAGGATGGGCATGTGGTCGGCGCTGCCCGGGCGCAGTCCGGCCCAGCGCCGGCCGATGGGCCAGGTGGCCGCCGTGGGCATGAGGGCGGCGACGCCCCGGCGGATCTCCTCGATCGCCGCGGCGGTCACCGTCACGTCCCCCACGTTCTCCTCATAGGTGACGCCGACGGCCACCCTGCCGTCGTGTCGGGGGACGAGATAGGGGAAGTACTCCCGGCCGTCCTGTTTGATCTCCGCGAAGATGTGGTGGCGCAGCGGGTAGGTGGCGGCTCCGGGCGGGCGGACGTCGAAGGCCACGCCCTTGATGGGGAACAGGTGGGCGCGGTGGCGAGGCAGGAAGACCTCGCTCAGGTGTCCGGCCGCGACGACGGCCTGCTCCGCCGACACCCGCCGGCCGTCGTGGAGGTCCACCTCGACGCCGTGGGGCCCGGTCCGCAGGTCGGTGGCGCGCGCCGCGCTCAGCACCCGGATCGGCGTACGGCCCGACAGCACGGCTCCCGTCAGGGCGGCCATGAGCACCCGCGGGTCGAGCGCGAGCTCCTCCGGCAGCAGGAACCCGCCGACGACGCGCTCGCTCAGCAGCGGTTCGAGACTCCTGGCGTCGGCCGCCGTCAGCCGCTCGACGGCGAACGGCGAGTTCTTCCACTGCGGCAGCACCTTGGACTCCAGGCGCTCCATCTCGGCCTCGTCCAGCGCGACCTGGATGTCGCCGCCGTCCAGCACCGGAACCTCGACGCCGGAGGCGGCGCGGATCTCCTCCAGCCATTCCGGGTAGATGTCGCGGCTGTGCTTGATGACGGTGCTGAGCGGGCCGAGGCAGGAGGGCTCCGTCTGGGTCAGGATGCCGCCCATCGCGCCGTCGGATGCGCCGAGCCCGAGACGTTGCCCGGCATCCACGAGCACCACGCTCGTGCCCCGCGCGGCGAGCCGGTGCGCGATCGCGCAGCCGATCACGCCACCACCGATGATCACGACGTCGCAGGTCTCAGGCACGCGGACTCCCAATTCGCCGTCCCCTCGCTTCGACAGTAGGCGAGAGAGGGCCGTTCAAGAAGGCCACACACGGGTGACCTCGCCGAACTGTACCGCGCGGGAATCTTGCCAGCCCGGAATTCCGCCGAGTCGCGCCGCGTGACCCCTTCCCGAGTTATTGGATGAGTCGTACAATTGCGGCGCCGGAAGGGAGGGCCGCATGTCCGCCGCGCCGAAGACCACCGCGACCAGGGAGAAGGACGAGCACGTCGCCGACCGGAGCGCGTACGAGGCCGTCATCGAACGCCTGTCGAAGGCCTCGGTCGACAAGCACTGGGAGCCGTACGTCGACATCCCCTGGGACGACCCGGAATTCCACGTGGACCAGACCGACCCGCGGTGGGAGCTGCCGCCGGCCGACAGGCTGGGCGGCCATCCCTGGTACCGAGGCCGGTCTCCGGAGGTCAGGGCGCGCATCGGGCTCTGGCGGGTCGCGACCGCCATGAAGATCGGGCTGCAGTTCGAGAACCTGCTCAAGCGCGGGCTGCTCAACTACGCCTACCGCCTGCCGAACGGCTCTCCAGAGTTCCGGTACGTCTACCACGAGATGATCGAAGAAGGTCATCACGGGATGATGTTCCAGGAGTTCGTGAACCGCACGAAGCTCCCCATTCGCGGCATGCCCGGGCCGCTCAGCCTGCTCGCCCAGGTGGTGCCGTGGATTCCGCTGATCTCCACCGAGCTGTTCTTCGTCTTCGTGCTGGGCGGCGAGGACCCGATCGACCACGTGCAGCGCACGACGCTCAGGAGCGGGCGGATCCGGCATCCGCTCGAGGAGACCATCATGCGCATCCACGTGGCGGAGGAGGCGCGGCACATCTCCTTCGCCCGTCACTACCTGCGCCGGCGGGTGCCGCGCATGCCGCGCTACCGCCGCTTCGCGCTGAGCCTGCTCACGCCGCTGGTCATCGGCCTGATGGCGCGGATCATGCTGTCCCCGCCCGGCTCCATGATCAGGGCGTTCCGGATCCCGGACGACGTCGTGCGCGAGGTCTACCTCGACAACCCCGAGACGGCCGCGCAGACCCGCGACTCCGTGGCCAGGACGAGAGAGCTCTGCGCCGATCTGGGCATGATGAACCCGATCAGCCGCCGTCTGTGGCGGGCGATGGGCATCTGGGACGAGCCGAAGGCTCAGGCAGGGAGCGGAGCGGTGAAGTCGAGGAGCAGGGCGTGAGGAAGACCGCCGTCGTCACGGGCGGGGCGTCGGGAATCGGGCGGGCCGTCGCCGCCGAGCTCGTACGGCGCGGCGTCCACGTCACCATCGCCGACGTCCGGGGCGCCGAGGACACCGCCAAGGATCTCGGCTGCGCGGGCGTCGTGTGCGACGTCTCCGACGCGGAGGCCGTGCGGGAACTGGTCACCGGGGTGGCCGGCGAGCACGGGCGGCTCGACTTCCTGTTCAACAACGCCGGCATCGCGGTGGGCGGCCGTGCCGAGGAGTTCACGCTCGACCACTGGAACCGGACGATCGACGTGAACCTGCGCGGGGTGGTCCACGGCGTGCACGCGGCGTATCCGCTCATGATCGAGCAGGGCTACGGGCACATCGTGAACACCGCGTCGCTGGCCGGGCTGACCCCCGCGCCCATGATGCTGCCGTACACGGCGACCAAGCACGCCGTCGTCGGGCTGTCGCTCGCGCTGCGGGCCGAGGCGGCCGCGCACGGCGTGCGGGTCAGCGTGGTCTGCCCCGGATTCACCGACACCCCGCTGCTGGACAACGCCAACCCCGGGCTGCCGCAGACCGAGATCGGTCTGCGCGCCCGCACGACGGCCGCGCGGGCACAGGGCCGCCTGTATCCCGTGGAGTCGCTCGCCCGCGACGTGCTGCGCGGCGTGTCCAGGAACCAGGCGCTCATCGTCGCGCCCGCGTCCGCCCGCGCCACCTGGCGGGCCGTACGGCTCTCGCCCGCCCTGGCGGTGCGGGCGGCCGGCTCCGCCTTCCGCCGCATCATTCAATGAGTCACAGCCGGATCATGGGCTGAGCGGTAGGTACTCGAACCAGTCGAACGCGGCGACGTTGGAGCTCGGACGGCCGTTGGAGCTGGCGTACATGCCGATGTAGGCGCCGGTGAAGCCGCCGGCCACGGCGGTGCTGAGGATCCTGCCGTCCACCGGGTCGCCGAGGTCGGTCCACTCCCCCGCCGCCACGGCGTACCTGGCCTGGTAGGCCTGCCCGCGCGCCTCCACTCCGAGATACAGCCGCCGCTGGCCTGGCACCCGTACGGAGGCGAGCAGGTCGTCCCCGCCCGCCCTCCTGCGGACGAGTTCGAGGCCGCGCGCGGTCCGCACGAGCAGCACGTGGTGATCGTCGTTCTGCACCAGCGCGAGCCCGGCGCACTCCCCGGCCGCGGGCGTGAAGTCGAGCGCGGCGTGGACGGCGAAGTCCATGTGCTGCTGTCTCCGGGCGACCAGGCTCGGGTTGACCCGCTGGGCCAGCGTCTCCGGCCGCAGCCGCAGCCGCAGCCGGCTGTCGCCCAGGCTCCAGTAGGGCGTGCGCGGAGTGCGCAGGTGGTTCCAGACGGGCGAGAGGCGGTCGGCGTCGAAATGGTCGCAGGCGGGGACGGCCGGCCAGCGGTGCTCGGGCAGCGCCGGTCCCGCGGCCACGGGCTCGACCTGCGCGGCGACCGGCCAGCCGTCCTCCCAGGAGATCCGGGTGAGGAACGTCTCCCTGCCCAGGTTGTCGCCTCTGACGTTGCCGGTGCCGCCGTAGGGGCGGGTGGCCAGCAGCACCATCCACCACTCGCCGTCCTGGGTCTCCACCAGGTCGGCGTGGCCCGTGCAGGCGATGGGATGGCCGCGACCGAGATGCCGGTGGGTGAGGATGGGGTTGCGCGGGTTCGGCTCGTACGGCCCGGTGACGTCGTCGGCCCTGGCGACCACGATCGCGTGGTCGTACGACGTGCCGCCCTCCGAGGTGAGCAGGTAGTACCTGCCGCCGATCTTGTACAGGTGCGGGCCCTCGGACCACACGGCGCCCCGCTGGGCGGCCTCCCAGACGACCCGCTCCTCACCGCGCGGCTCCAGCGTGGCCGGGTCGAGCTCCACGAGGTAGACCTCGGTCTCGCCGGGGTAGCGGGCCGCGTCCTTCTCCCTGGTGCCGGTGAGCCAGACCCGGCCGTCGTCGTCGAACAGCAGCGAGGGGTCGACGCCGCGGGTTCCCGGCAGCCACCGGGGTTCGCTCCAGGGGCCCGCGGGGTCGGCGGCGGTGACGACGAAGTCGCCCCGCCCGTCCACCAGCGTGGTGACGACGTGGAAGACGCCGTCGTGGTGGCGGATGGTGGCGGCGTAGACGCCGCCCGAGGGCCGCATGCCGTCCAGGTCGAGCTGGGACGGGCGGTCGAGCACGTGCCCGAGCTGCCGCCAGTTGACCAGGTCGCGGCTGTGGAAGATCGGCACCCCGGGAAACCACTCGAAGCTGGAGGTCACCAGGTAGTAGTCCTCGCCCACCCGGCATACCGATGGATCGGGGTGGAATCCGGGGATAACCGGGTTCCGGTACTCCCACCCGTCGACTCCGTCGATCATTCGTCCCTTCCTCGAATGTGGCGGGCCCGGTTCCCCACGCGGGGGAACCGGGCCGTCCGGCACGGACACGGTGCGCCAGAGCCTTCCAGCACAGGGCCTCCCTGCGCCAGGCCCCTTCTGCAGGCCCTTGCGTCAGGACCGGTGCCGGAGCTCAGTGCCGCAGTTGGAGCACGCCCCAGTGGCTCGTGTCCCGGTACCCCTGCCCGGTGGCGTCGTTCCAGGTCACCGCGCCGGTCCTGGCGGACCCCGTGGCGTCGTTGACCTGGACGTCGAAGCCGAGCAGCGTGCCGTCCCGCAGCGTGACCGTGGGCAGCCTCACGGCGGCCTCGACCACGTAGCCGCCGGGGACGACCTTGGCGGCGGCCGTCAGGTTGCCCGCGATGGCGGCGGGGTCGAGCGGACCTCCGACCGACGTCCTCCCGGAGAAACTGATCCGATACTGGCCGTCGTCGTCGCCGTAGCCCCTGGTCTTGCCGTTGCCGGAGTCCACGAAGAACTCGACGGAGTCCTGCTCCCACGGGTTGGCCGACTGCTCGCTGAGCGTGGGATCGGAGACCTGCGCCAGCAGGTACAGCGTGTCGCCGCTCCACAGGGCCCGGGCCCGCGCGGTCGCCCCCGACGTGCCCTGGATCCAGGTGGCGGTGCGGATCTCCGGCGCCGCCGCCCAGGCCCGGTCGACGGTGCCGTCGACCACCGGCTGCCGGCGCGGCGCGGTGGTCAGCTTCACCGCGGGCGTGGCCGTGAGTTTTCCGGTCCAGGTGGTCTCCGACCCGCCGGAGGCGTCCGCGACCGCCACGGTGACGTCGGTCCCGATCGGCAGCCGCGCCTCGACCCGGTAGCCTCCGGCGGTCTTCTTCACGTCCGCGTCGACGCCGCGGGGGTGGCCGCCGTCGCGCCGGATGGCGTACGGCGTGCCGCCCACGGTGAACGTGACCCGGTCGCTCCGGTCGTTGCTCGGGTCGCGTACCTCGGCGAGCACGTACAGCCACTTGGCCGACGAGCGGGCCTGGAACCCGGCCGACACGTCACCGACGCGGGCGATCGGGGCGTCGGGCAGCAGGTCCCATTCGAGGTCGCGTTTGCCGTCCACCTTCGGCGCGCCCGCCGGGGCCTCCAGCCTGCGCACCAGCGGCGGCAGCTTCGCCGGGTCCACGATGCCCCAGTACGCCGGCTTGGCCTGGAGCTCGTCGTCGAAGAGCAGCGGGGCGTTGAGCCGGGTGATCGGGAAGGTCGACAGCCAGGTGGCGTCGTCGGCGAGGCCCCACACGGTGACCGAGCTGATCTGCGCCTTGTGCCTGCGGAAGACGTCGAACAGCTCCTTGTAGCGGTGGCCCTGCTCGGCGAGCACCTCGGCCGGCACCTCGTCGTAGGTGGAGACGAAGTCGGGGTAGACGCTCACGTCCAGCTCGGTGATCTGCTGGTCCACCCCGAGACCCGCGAACTTCTCGATGGTGGCCTCGACCTCCGAAGCGGGCGGCTGCTCGATGTTGAGGTGGAGCTGGTGGCCGACGCCGTCGATCGGCACGCCCTCGGCCTTCAGCTTCTTCACCAGGTCGTACAGCGCCTGCCGCTTGCGCGGGAACTCGGTGTTGTAGTCGTTGATGAACAGCTTGGCGGCCGGGTCGGTCTCGTGCGCGACACGGAAGGCCGTGCGGATGAAGTCGAGGCCGGTGATCTGGAACCACTTCGACCGGCGCAGGCCGTCGGGCTGGTTCTCGTCCACGACCTCGTTGACCACGTCCCAGACCGCGATCTTCCCCTTGTAGCGGCCGACCAGCGTCTTCACGTGGTTCTCCAGCCGCTTCAGCAGCAGCGCCTTGTCCCCGGCGGAGGAGGTGAGGTCGCGGTCGCCGTCCTTGAACACCCAGTCGGGCGTCTGGCTGTGCCAGGCGAGCGTGTGCCCGCGGAAGGTGAGACCGTGCTGGACGGCGTAGTTCACGAGGTAGTCGCCCTCGGCGAAGTTGAACTCGCCCTCGCGCGGCTCGGTCGCGTCCCACTTCAGGTCGTTGCCGGGGGTGACCCCGCTGAAGTGCTTGAGCAGCAGGTCGCCGTGCTCGCCGAGCGTCTGCGCGCGGGCGACGGCCGCCCCCAGCGTGAACGGCACCTCGTCCCTGAGCGAGGGGATGTCCGTCTGGATCGGCTTCGGCTCGACGTACGTCAGCGTGAAGTCGTCCAGGTAGAAGGGGAACGTGCCGGTGTCGGACTCCACGTAGACGCTCAGGAAGTCCACGTCGTAGGCGAGCGTGTAGGTGCCGGTGAGCTGCACCCACTGTCCCTCGGGGACGGCCTTCGGCGCGGCCACCCGCTCGTAGCTGGGAGTGCCGTTCGTCCGGCGCTCTATCGACAGGCCGAGGTTGCCCGAGCTCGTGCCCGGGCCGAGCCGCACCCAGGCCGACAGGGTGTACTTCGACCCCTTGGCCATCTTGCCGAGGACGCTGATCGCCGGGCCGTCCCACGAGGCCGAACGGCCGGTCACCGCGAGGCTGCGGGCGCCGCCGTGCGCGGTGTCGGTCGTGGCCGCCAGGGACGCCGAGGCGCGCGGCGACCAGCCCTGGGCCGTGCCGGTCTCGAAGTCGGTGCTCAGGCCCGAGCGCGCGGGGTCGGTGTCGGAGGTGATGACGATGTCGTCGATGTAGTACTTCGCGGTGGCGTCGGAGCTCTCGGCGTAGAGCTGCAGGCCGGTGGAGTCGGCGCCGAAGGAGTAGGCGCCCGACAGCTCGGCCCAGCCGCCGTCGGTCACGGTGGCGGCGGCCACCCGTTCGTAGGTGGTGTCGCCGCCGTCGGGCGTGCGCTGCATGGTCAGCGCGATCGTGCTCGACGGCTCCCCGCTCACCATCCGGGCGTACGCCGTGACCTGATACGTGACGCCCTTCTGGAAGGGCGGGCTGATGGACGCCCCGTGCCAGGTGGCGGTGCGGCCGGAGGTGAGCAGGGAGCGCGACCCCGAGTGCGCGGCGTCGGAGGTCGATGTGACCTCGACCCCGCCGCCTCTGGGCCCCCATCCCTGGGTGGTGCCGTCTTCGAAGTCGTACTTCGCGACCTGGACGGCCGCCGCGGCGGCGGGGGTCGCACTCGCCGCGACCGCCGGCAGCCCCATGAGTGCGCACAGGACGGCCGCGGCAGCGGGCCGTACTGAAAGCAAACGCAGGACTGCCGCGGCCGCCCGGGAACGGAGGCTGCGCATCGGGGGGTCTCCTCGTGCCGCGCTACCGCGCGGCCAGGTTGTCGGTCAGCAGGCGGATCAACGGCTCGCGCCGGGTGCAGCTGGACAGGGCGAAGGAGTCGGCGAGCGCGAACAGCTCGTCGTCGTCCAGCCCGCGGAACAACTCGGCGTACTCGGGCAGCAACGCCTGGGCGATCAGGATGTGCCGGATGAGGTCGTCGGTCTGGTAGCGGGCACCCCACGGGTAGGGGTCCCAGGAGGGAAACTCCGTGTCGATCAGCCGGTGCAGCGGCGCGAGCTCGCCCGCCGTCTCCTCCATGGTCGAGCCCCATCGGTCGGCGCCGAGCCGCTTCTTCTTCGCCATGAACGGCCCGAACCGCTCCATGTAGGACCCGCCCGCGCAGACCAGGCCCTGCAGGCCGACGTCCTTGTAGGTCCAGATGGACCAGCCGGCCTCGTACCCGTCGAAGATCTCCAGCTGGTCGCGCAGGATCTGGTAGCGCTGCTCGTCCAGCGAGGGGTCGCCGGTGTAGACGGGCCCGAACTCGCCGACCCAGATGGGCGTGCCGGTCTCCCGCTGGAAGGCGGTGCGGCGGGCGAAGGCGCGCTCCAGCTCGTCGCGGTCGCACCACTCGCCGCGGGTGAAGCCCGGGTAGGGGCCGCCGTGGGCGAACCCGGCCAGCGCGTAGTCGTGGCAGACGAACACCGTGTTCTCGTAGACCTCTCGGAAGATCGAGAAGTCGGTGGCGTAGGTGTTGCCGTCGAGGAAGAGCACGTGCGCCGGATCGACCGCGCGCAGCGACTTCACCAGCCGGTCGTAGAAGGGGCCGACCACCTGCCCGGTGGGGTCGCCCGGCTCGTTGATCGGGTTGTAGCCCGCGACCCAGGGGTTGTCCCTGTAGTGGTCGGCGAGGGCCTCCCACAGGTTGACGACGCGGTCCTGGAAGTGCCGGTGCTGCCAGAGGAAGGCGACGTGGGTGGGGTTGTCGCTGTGCCAGTGCTGGTGCTGGCCGCCGGGCAGGGCGTGCAGGTCGATGACGCTGTAGATGCCGCGCTCCCCCAGCATGTCGACGACCCGGTCGAGGTGGCGGAAGCCGCGCTCGACGATCTCCATCGGCCGGTCGTCCGCCTCGAAGTGGTGGTAGTTCACCGGGATCCGCACGCAGTTGACGCCCATGTCCCGCAGGAGGTCGGCGTCGGCCTCGGTGAAGAACGAGGTCAGGAAGCGGTCGAAGAACATCTCGTAGCGTTCCTCGCCGAGCACCTCCCGCACCGCCGCGCGCATCGAGGACTCGTTGGCCGGGTAGCCGGTGATGAAGTTCTCCATGTTGAGCCAGCCGCCCAGGCCGACCCCCCGCAGCCTGACCGGGTCGCCCGCTTCGTCTACCAGCCGGGATCCGGACACGCGCAGCAGCGTCATCGATTCTCCTCAATCCTCGAAACCGGCGAATCCTCGAAACTAGGCGGCGTGGCCGGAGGGCGACGGCCCCCGCCTCCTCCTCCGCTACCCGCTGTTGACCGTCGTGCTGAAAGTTTCGGCTAGCATCCGAATGTTTCGTGGTCCGGAGGATAAGTAAAGCTGAGGTTGAGCGTCAAGGGCGCTCGCGGCTTGATCACGACGGTCAAGCGTCCCATCAGGAGGAACCGGTTCAGGTCTCCCGAAACTTTCGGCTACGATCTGCCTCATGCCAGTGAAAAGGCGGGTGACCATCGCCCAGATAGCGGAGGAGGCCGGGGTCTCCGTTCCGACCGTGTCCAAGGTGATCAACGGCCGCCCCGAGGTGGCGCCGGAGACCCGGCAGCGGGTGGAGCGCCTCCTGCAGAAGCACGGGTACCAGCGCAGGACGGGGCAGGGGGACGGTCCGGTCGGTTTACTGGACCTGGTGTTCGCCGAGATCGAGAGCCCGTGGGCCATGGAGCTGGTGCGCGGGGCCGAGCAGGCGGCGCACGAGGCCGCCGCGAGCGTGGTGATCTCCGTGCTGCACACACATGCGGGCCCCGGCCGTGACTGGCTGGAGCGCATCGCGGCGCGGCGCACGGACGGTGTGATCATCGTCAGCTCCCGGCTCTCGGTGCGGCAGCAGGGCCAGCTCAGCGCCCGCTCGATCCCGTTCGTCGTCGTCGACCCTGAGGGCGAGCCGCCGCCCGGCGTGGCGTCGGTCGGCGCGACCAACTGGCACGGCGGCCTCGCGGCCACGCGCCACCTCATCGACCTCGGCCACACCCGGATCGGCATGATCGGCGGTCCGCCGGACATGCTGTGCAGCCGGGCCAGGATCGACGGCTACCGCGCCGCTCTGGAGACCGCCGGAGTGTCGATCGACCCCGAGCTCATCCGGTACGGCGACTTCCTGGTCAACTCGGGCCACGACGCCGGTCACGCGCTGCTCTCGCTGGACAAGCCGCCGACCGCCATCTTCGCCGGCAGCGACATGCAGGCGTTCGGCGTGTTCGAGGCGGCCCGGCAGCGGGGCCTGCGGGTGCCCGAGGACCTCAGCGTGGTCGGCTTCGACGACCTGCCGCTGTCCCGGTCCGCGTGGCCGCCGCTGACCACCGTGCGCCAGCCCCTGGAGGAGATGGCGGCGCTGGCCGCGCGGATGGTGCTGGCCATGGGCCGGGGCGAGAACACCGAGGCCCGCCGTGTCGAGCTGTCCACCGACCTGGTGGTCAGGGAGAGCACCGCAAGGCCCAGGTGAGACCGGGGCCCACCCCATGATCGTCCAAAATGGGAGTGCTCGGACGAATGGGGGCGGGATGACCGACGGACACGCTAAGGTTTCTGCGGATATCGCCGGGTTCGCGGGACGGGGCTGACGGTTGCGGAGTTCGCGTGGAGCGGCCGTCACGGCATTCGCCGCGGCGCTCATGCTTCTGGGAGGTTCCGGGTCTGCGGCCCTCGCGGCGCCGGTCCGCGAAGGGGCCGGGACGGTGTGGGCCGGGGCGGTGCGGGGCGCGGAGCCCGCGGTGGCCGCCCCGGCGTCGGCGGTTCCCCGCAAGGGGGCGGCCGGGGCGGCGGAGGGGCCGTCCGTCGAGGAGCACCCCTGCCCGGTCGCCGTGCCGTCCGGCACGACCTGCGGCTACCTCCTCGCCCCCGAGCGGCGTGACGTCCCCAACAGCAGGACCATCAAGGTCGGATACGCGGTGCACCACGCCCCCGCACAGGCCCCCGCACAGGCCGGCGGGCAGGCTGCCGATCCGGTCGTCTACATGAGCGGCGGGCCGGGATCGGCCTCGCTCCAGCTCACCGGGTTCCTCTCCCAGATGTTCCCCGGCCGCGACGTGGTCGTCCTCGAACAGCGCGGCGGGCGCTACTCCGAGCCCAGGCTGAGCTGCCCCGAGATCGTCCGCGGCGTCGTGGACATCCTGCACACGCCCGGGCCCGCGTCGGCCGAGACCGCCCCGCTCGCCCGGCAGGCGCTGGCCTGCCAGTCGCGTCTGGAGGACGAGCACGTCGACCTGCGCGGCTACCGGACCGCCGAGATCGCGGCCGACGTCGTGGACCTGCGGGCCGCGCTCGGCTACCCGCAGTGGTACCTGTTCGGCGTCAGCTACTCCACCCGCCCGATGCTGCTGGCGGCGGCGCGCGACCCGCAGGGCACCCGAGGGGTCGTGCTGGACTCACTGCTCCGCGCGGGCTCCCGCTGGTACGACGAGTCGTCCGCCGCGCTCTCGGCGACGATGACCAAGCTGGGGATCGCCGCCCGGTTCGACGCCATGGTGAAAGCGCTCAACGCCCACCCCGCGGCGTACGGGACCCGGGACCCGCTCACCCGCAAGCGGCTGACGGTGCAGCTCAACGGGGACGACGTGGCGACGATCCTCGGCGAGGCGCTGCACGAGACCGACGTGATCCCGATCGTGCCGGCCCTCGTGGACGGGCTGGCCTCCGGGCGCACCGAACTGCTGCAACCCCTGGTCGACGCGGCCGGCGACGGGCTGACCTCGCACGAGTGGGGCCTGTACTACGCCGTCCAGTGCCAGGACGAGGTGCCGTACAACTCCTTCCCGGAGTCGCGGGGCCCCCGGCTGTTCACCGGGGTCGTCGACGACGCGGTCTGCGACGCCTGGGATCTGCCGGCAGCGCGGGCCGACGCCGACCTCCTGACCCCGCACACGTCGGTCACCTCGGCCTCGTCGAACGGCGCCGCCTCCACGGACGGCGCGGCCTCGTCGGAGGGGGCCACGCCGCCGATCCTGGTCCTGGGCGGCCAGTACGACCCCACCACCCCGCCGGAGGCCGCGCGTCAGGCGGTGTCGGCCGTGCCGGGCGCGCGGTTCGCCGAGTTCGCCGGGATCGGGCACGCCGTCTTCCTGTCGAGCGGCTGCGGCCGCCAGATGATCGCCGCGTTCCTCGACGACCCGGCCGCGACGGCCCGCGCCTGCGACCCCGGCGCCGCGCCGTACCCCGTCGTGCGGCCGGGCGACCTGCTCCTCACGTCCTCGGTCTACCGGCTGTCCCAGTCGCCGATCCCGCTGGCGGTCCCCGCCGCCTTCCTGCTCGTGTCGGCCGTCCAGCTCATCGCGGGGCTGGTCTCCCTGGTGCGCAGGCGCGGCGGCGGGCTGAGCGTGCTCGCGGGCCTGGCGGGCGTCGCGCTGGGCGGGCTGTCGGCGCTCAGCCTGGCGGCGATCCAGGACCGGACCGCGCTGGCGTTCGGGGTGCCGCACGCCCTGGCCTGGTACGGCCTGCTGGCCCTCGTCTCCACCGGGCTGTCGCTCGTCGAGGCGTTCCGGCTGAACGCCGCCGCCGCCCGGATCGTCCCCGCCCTGACCGGCCTCGTGTTCCTCGCCTGGCTGTACGGCTGGCTGCTGGCCTGATCAAGCTCGCCTTAAGCGCTCATTAAAAGGAAAGTTTCTTAATAGAAAGCATTGACGCGGCTGCTCGGGCGGCTTACGTTCCGATCAACCCCTGGGGGGCGGGGTGTGGAGGATCGGCACTTCGCCTGTCGGAGGTATGGCTGTGCGCCTGTTGAGATCATCGTTAGCGCGGACCGCTTCTGCGGTCTGCATCGCGCTCGCCGCCGGGGCCGTGGCACTTGCCGCGACCGGCGGCACCGCCGGAGCGGCCGCCGGCGACGAGGCGTGCCGGCCCGACGGGCTCTACCGGACGCCCGGCGTGGACGTGCCCTACTGCCTGACCTACGACACGGACGGCCGGGAGAAGATGGGCGCCGACCATCCGCGCCGCATCATCGGCTACTTCAGCAGCTGGCGGGACGGCGCCAACGGCCAGACCCGCTACCTCGCCAGTGACATCCCCTGGGGCAAGGTCACCCACATCAACTACGCCTTCGCCCACGTGGGGGCGGACAACAAGATCTCCGTCGGGTCGAACACGGACAGGAACCCGGCCATCGGCATGACCTGGCCGGGCGTCGCCGGTGCCGACATGGACCCGGCCTACTCCTACAAGGGCCACTTCAACCTGCTCAACAAGTTCAAGAAGCAGTACCCGAACACCAAGACGCTCGTCAGCGTCGGCGGCTGGGCCGAGACCGGCGGATACTTCGACGACGCCGGCAACCGGCAGGCCAGCGGCGGCTTCTACACGATGACGTCGACCCAGGCGGGCATCGACACCTTCGCCGACTCGGTCGTGTCGTTCCTGCGCACGTACGGCTTCAACGGCGTCGACATCGACTACGAGTACGCGACGTCGAACAAGGACGCGGGCAACCCGCTCGACTGGCCGATCGCCAACGGCAAGCGCGGCACCCTGATGAAGAGCTACGCCGCGCTGATGAAGACGCTGCGCGAGAAGCTGGACCGCGCCTCCGCCGCCGACGGGAAGTACTACATGCTGACCGTCGCCGCACCCGCGTCCGGGTGGCTGCTGCGCGGCATGGAGACCTACCAGGTCACGCAGTACCTCGACTACGTCAACATCATGTCGTACGACCTGCACGGCGCGTGGAACAAGTACGTCGGCCCCAACGCCTACCTCTTCGACGACGGCAAGGACGGCGAGCTCGCCGCCGCCAACGTCTACGGGGCCGGGCAGTACGGCGGCATCGGCTACCTCAACACCGACTGGGCCTACCACTACTTCCGCGGGGCCCTGCCGCCGGGCCGGATCAACATCGGCCTGCCGTACTACACGCGCGGGTTCAAGAACGTGCAGGGCGGCACGAACGGCCTCTGGGGCACCGCCCCCGCCACCACCTGTCCGGCCGGCTCCGGCCTGACCAGCTGCGGCGACGGCGCGGTCGGCATCGACAACCTGTGGCACGACCTCGACGACAACGGCAAGGAGTCCCCTGCGGGCTCCAACCCGATGTGGCACGCCAAGAACCTCGAGAAGGGCATCCTCGGCGACTACCTGGCCTCCTACGGCGTCACGGACACGTCGCTGACCGGCACCTACGCCCGCTACTACGACTCGACGCTGACCGCCCCCTGGCTCTGGAACTCCACGAAGAAGGTGTTCCTGTCCACGGAGGACGACCAGTCGGTGGCGGCCAAGGCCGACTATGTGGTCTCCAGGGGCATCGGCGGCACGATGATCTGGGAGCTGGCCGGCGACTACGGCTGGAACTCCGCCAAGGGCCAGTACGAGCCCGGCACCACGCTGACCACGCTGATGTACGACAAGTTCAAGGCCGCCGCGCCGTACGGGAACGTGCGGGCGACCACCCAGATCCCGGCGCAGAAGCTGGACATCTCGGTGGAGTTCCGCGACTTCGCCCTGGGCGACAACAACTACCCGATCAACCCGAAGATCCACATCACCAACAACTCGGGCGTGACGCTGCCGGGCGGGACGGAGTTCCAGTTCGACTACGCGACCTCGGCCCCGGGCAACGCCGCCGACCAGTCGGGCTTCGGAAGCACGATCATCCGCAGGGACCACACCGCGTCCAACAACGTCGGCGGCCTGAAGGGCGACTACAACCGGGTGTCGCTGAAGCTGCCGAGCTGGCAGACCCTCGCGCCCGGCGCCTCGGTGGACGTCGCCTTCGTCTACTACCTGCCCACCTCGACCCCCTCCAACTGGACGGTCTCCTTCGGCGGCGCGACGTACGGAATCACGCAGGACTTCGCCAGGGGCGGCGTGACCGCGTCTCCCTCCGCTTCCCCGTCCGGCTCCCCGTCGGCGTCTCCCAGCGCGTCGCCGTCGGCCGGGACGTGCACGGCCCCCGCGTGGTCGTCCACGACCGTCTACACGGGCGGCAACCTCGTCTCGTACGCCGGTCACACCTGGAAGGCGCAGTGGTGGACCCAGGGCGAGACGCCCGGCAACGCGCAGGTGTGGCTCGACCAGGGCCCCTGCTCGTCCGCCTCCCCCAGCGCCTCGCCCTCGGCCTCGCCGTCCGCGTCCCCCAGCGCTTCCCCCAGCCGGTCTCCCAGCCCGTCTCCCAGCGCCTCGCCGTCCGCCTCGCCTTCGGCCTCGCCGTCGGCGAGCCCCGGCGGCTACCCCGCCTGGGCGGCCGGCACGGCGTACGCCACGGGTGACCGGGTGACCTACGGCGGCGCGGTCTACCAGTGCCGCCAGCCGCACACCGGCCTGGCGGGCTGGGAACCGCCGAACGTCCCCGCCCTCTGGACCAAGCTCTGACCCACGCCCGTGCCCGTACGTCCGCGGCGAGTCGCCCGGACGTACGGCATAGCCTCCGGGTCGTGCCGGACCGGTGACACCGGTACGGCCCGGAGCCGATGCCCGGCGGTCTCAGCCGATCACAAGTCGAGAGACCGCCGGGCATCGCGCCGTCCGGAGACCTTTCATCCGTCCGCACTCTGGCCCCGGGAACGGCGGGCGACGTTCCTGGTCACCAGCAGCATCCCGCCGACCGAGGCCAGTATGCCGACGACGATGACCGGCACGACGGCCCCGAACCCGGAGGCGCCGGCGACGAGGCCGAACAGCGGGGGCCCGAGGAACGCGCCCATGCTGCCCATCTGGGCCACCATCCCGGTGCCCACGTCGGCGTGGTCGAGGCGCTCAAGCACGAAGGGAAGGGCGGCGAAGACGAAGGCGCCCAGCAACCCGTTCTCCAGGGAGACGATCCCCGCGCCGGTCGCCGCGGCGGCCAGCGGGCCGTCGGCGCCGTAGACGAGCCAGGCGGCCGGCACGACCAGCAGCCCGGACACCGCGAGCACGGCGAGCGGCACACCCCGCCGGAGCAGGACGCCCACGGACAGCCCGCCGAGGACGCCGACGAACGAGATCGCCGAGGTCAGCGCCCCGGCGGCGCCGGCGGAGCTCGCGTGCTCGTCGATCAGGAGCGTGGGCAGCAGCACGACCACCGGCATCGTCACCAGCACCATCAGGCAGAAACTCGCGGTGAGCAGCGCGGGCCACGCCAGCGCCCGTGCACCGGGCACGGGCCCGGCGGCCGCGCCGGAGGCGGACGTCCGCGGCAGCCGCACCCGGACGGCCACCGTCATCAGCAGCGTCAGCCCCGCGATCAACAGCACCCAGCCGCGCCAGCCGAGGGCCTCGCCGGCCGCGCCGCCCACGAGGGTGCTCACGCCGATGCCCACCGGGACGAACGTCGCCCAGACGGACAGGGCGACCCCCCGGTCCCGTTCCTCGGCGAGATGGAGGACCAGGGCAGGACAGGCGATGGTGACCACGAGATAGCCGGCGCCTTCGGCGACGCGGGCGGCCAGCAACCAGGCGAAGCTCCCCGCGGCCGCGCTCAGCGCGCTCGCCGCCACCATCAGCGCCAGGGCGGCGACCAGCGACCTGGTCGCGCCGAACCGGCGGACCAGATATCCGGCGGGCAGCCCGGCGACGGCGCCCACCCCGACCACCGCCGAGATCGTCCAGCCCAGTTGCGACAGCGACAGCCCGAGCTGGTCGGCCATCGACGGCCCGACGGCGGAGAACTTGCCGTAGCTCATCGCCGCCACGACGCCGGCGAGGTAGATGACGATGATCGTCAGCCACGGCGAGCGCCGCACCGGCGCCTCACTCCGCTCGGATCCGCCTACGGTCGGCTGGGGGGTCATGAGCTCTCCTTCGCGCGGTCGTCACGACGGACGCACGGTGCCGAACGCCGGATTCGGCCCGTCGTCCACTCAATCAGGAGAATGCGTACGCCGCCCGGCACATCACCGGAACCGATCATCACGGCACGGTCCGCAGCCGTCACCGGCCCGCCACGCGGCATGCGGAGGCCGCGATCAGTGGGACCATGGCTGGGTCTGCGCCCGGCGAAAGGAAGGCAAGGCAGGTGGACCAGGTCGCCCGGATGTGCAACGACGCCCCGGCCACGCGCGGCGGTCGGCGAACGACCGGACGGACCGCGCCACCCCCGGCGGCCGCGCGCGCCGTCCCGCCGCGCAACCGTCCGCGGGCCGATTCACCGCGTGGCCGTCTGCGAGTCCTTGCCGTGCCGCTGCTGGCCCTGCTCTCGGTGATGCTGATCGCGACGCCCGCGCGGGCCCACGACGTGCTCGTCGCCAGCGATCCCAAGGACGGCGCGGTCCTCGAGGCCATGCCCGCCTCCGTGACGCTCACCTTCGACCAGGCCGTACGCCGCGACTTCGCGCGGATGGCGATCACCGGACCGGACGGCGCCCACTACGAGCAGGGCGAGATCAAGGTGGACGGCAGGAAGGTCTCGATCGGCGTACGGACCGGCACCCCCGCCGGGGCGTACGCGATCGGCTACCGCATCGTGTCGAACGACGGCCACCCGGTCACCGGCGCCGTGAAGTTCAGCGTGGCCGGCGCGGGCGCGGCCCCCGGGGCGGTCTCCGCGCCGCCGGCCACCCCCGCGCCCGGCACGGCGAACCCCGGCGTGGGGACGACCGGCACGGCGGCGACCGGTGCGGGGACGACCGGTCAGGGCGGCGGAAGCTGGGTATGGGGGCTGCTGGCCGTCACCGCCGCTCTGCTGGCGCTGTGCACCCGCGTGCTCGTGCGGCACGACCGGCGCCTGCGCGACGGGACGATCCCGGCTCCCCCGGCGGCGGGCGGCGCCGCATGACCACGACCTCGGAACCCGACGTCTCGACGGGCCGGTCCGGCCCCGCACCCGAGCACGCCCGCGCCCGGGTCCCGGCGGCGGGCGGCGCCGCATGACCACGACCTCGGAACCCGACGTCTCGACGGGCCGGTCCGGCCCCGCACCCGAGCACGCCCGCGCCCGGGTCCCGGCGGCGGGGCTGACCGCCGGCGCCCTGCTCGCGGTCGTGATCGCCACCTGGCTCACGCTGCCCGGAGCGGTGCCGGGGCTGCCCATGCCGGGCACGATCGTGGAGTACGGGCTGCCGGTCGTCCGGCTCGTGCTCGACCTGGCCGCCACCGCGACCATCGGTCTCAGCCTGCTCCCCAAGCTCCTCGGCTTCGACGACCCGGACCGGACCGAGCCGGTCGCCGCCAGGGCCCGGCACTGGGCCGTGCTGTTCTCACTGGTCTGGTGCGCGGCGGCGCTGGTGTCGGCCGTCCTCAGCGCCGCCGAGGTCACCCCGGGCGCGTTCCCCGACGTGGCGGCGTACGTCGACGGCATCGGCGCGGGGCAGGGCATGATCGTGAGCGCGTCGTGCGCCCTGGCCAGCGCCGCCGTGGGGATGCTCGCCGTGCGGTTCGGCGAGAAGGTTCCGGCCGAGTTGCGGGTGCTCGTCGCCGGGTTCGGGCTGCTGCCGCTCCCGGTGACCGGCCACGCCTCGAACTGGTACTGGCACGACCTCAGCATGGTCTCGATGGAGCTGCACGTCATCGGGGCCTGCGCCTGGGTGGGCGGCCTGGTCGCGCTCGCCGTCCTGCTGCCGCGCCATCGCGACCTGCTCGCCCGCACGCTGCCCCGGTTCTCCCGGCTGGCGACGTACGCGCTGATCGTCGTGGGGCTGTCCGGGCTCTTCAACGGCCTGGTGGAGCTTCTGCTCGCGCCCAGCGAGAGCTTCCCCGCGTCGCTGGTCACCACGGGCTACGGCCGGCTCGTGGTCGCCAAGGCGGTGTTCACCGCGGTGATCGCACTGCTGGGGGGCAACATCCGCTGGCGGCTGCTGCCGGCCGTCACCCGTCAGGCCCCGACCGCGTTCGCCGCCTGGGCGGCCCTGGAGCTCACCGTGATGGGCCTCGCGTACGGCGTCGCGGTCGCACTGACCAAGACCCCGGTCGCCTGACCCACGGCCCTGCCCCCGAATCGCCCCCGAATCGCCCCCGAATCGCCCCCGAATCGCCCCTGAGACGCCGAGAGCCGCCCCCGGCAAGGGAGCGGCTCGGGAAAGGCGGGTGAGCGTGGGCGGCGGCCCTCAGGCCGTCGGCTCGGACACGGCGGCGGGCGCGGGCACCGCCTCGGACGCCGCCTCGCTCGACGGGCCGGGCTCGGCAGTGATCTCCCCCTCCGCGGGCCGCGACTCCCGGGCGATCCTGGCCTCCGCGGCTGCGGCCGTCAGCCCCTGGCGACCGGTGAACCACTCCACCGCGTACCACACGACGGCCAGCGCGGCGAGCGCCACCGGCCAGGCCTCCGGCGCGTACGGCGGGGCTTCGAGCACCCGGTCCTGCGCCAGCAGTCCTCCGTACACCGCGGCGGTGGCGAGCACCGCACCGGCGAGCGGCCGCAGGTAAGTGATCGGCACCAGGAAGGCCAGGTCGACCGCGAGCCCCGCGAGCAGGAGGAAGAACGGGATGGCCGACGGCGGGAACCCGCCACCGACGAGCAGCGGCCAGATCAGGCACCGGTAGGCCACGTACGCCCCGGCGATCGCGGTGGCCGTGTAACGGCGGCCGACCATGACGCGGGCGAAGACCAGGATCGCGACGCCCACCACCCCCGCGTACACGGCGTAGACGACGTCGGGGATCGGCAGCGAGAACTTGAGCACCATGGCACGGTCAACGGCCCGGCCCATCTGGTTGGCCGCGAATTCGAGCAGCGTCGGCTCGGCGTACGGCTGCCCCCGGTCCCAGGAGGCCAGCTCCAGCACGCCGTATTCCTGCTGCAGCTCGGGGAAGTGCGCGTTCTCCAGGAAGAACGCGAACAGGCCGCCCAGCACCAGCGCCCGCCGGTTGCGGGAGATCTCGGCGTACCGGCCCGAGCCGACATACCAGCCGCGGATCGCGCCGGCGAGCATCAGCGCGGTGCCGATGTACAGCAGCGCGTGGGAGGGGCTCCACGCGGTGATGTCGAGCCCGTTGACCCGGTGGTTGATCAGGTCGAGCGGGATCGCGATGAGGAAGACCCCGGTGCCCCACACGATCAGGCGGGAGGACGTCCGGTCCACGCCGTAGCCGGTGTACCAGTGCACGATGGTCAGCGCCACGGCGAGCACCGTGCCGACCGTGTTGAGCAGGTGCGGCGGGGCCAGGTCGTCGCGCAGCCACTTGAAGTGCCACGACACGTCCCAGCTCGACCCGAGCACCTTGAGGACGAACGCCGCGAGCCAGCCCAGGTAGAGCACCCGGAAAAGGTCCTGCGGCGTCTCCCTGCCAGCCTCCCCCCGCGTCCAGTACGGAAGAGCCCACTCGATCGCGCGAGCGGGGATCTGCTTGAGCGGCGTTCCATTCACGCGCGAAATGATGCCGTTCCCCATGGTGGGGCGCAATCAGGGTTTACCCCGATGCATCATCACGATTCGTGCGTGGATCGGGTCTGACCCGCCATCGCGGCGGTTATCCACAGGCGCGGCGGCTCCTCAGCGGTCTCTCAGCAGAGACAAGTAGCATCGCGACATGGCGTTTCCGGGTGGGCGGCGTGCCCTCGCGATCGTGGTCACGCTGGTCATCCTGATGGCCGCCGGCGTGACGTGGGCCCTGTGGCCCTCCGGCCCCGTGGTGAAGGGACGTGACCTGGTCATCCCCGTCGTGGACGGACCGGCGGACGACCAGCGCGTCGATCTCGACGCCACCTTCTACCCCCCGGCCTCCGGGGGCAGGGCTCCGGCCGTGCTGCTCGCCCACGGCTTCGGCGGCAGCAAGGAGAGCATGCGCGAGCAGGCGGGGCGGCTCGCGGGGCAGGGCTACGCCGTGCTGACCTGGTCGGCCCGCGGGTTCGGCCGCTCGACCGGGCAGATCGCGCTCAACTCCCCCGACTACGAGGTCAAGGACGTGCGGGGGCTGATCGACTGGCTGGCCAAACGGCCCGAAGTGCGTCTCGACGCCCCGGGCGACCCACGCGTCGGGATCGCCGGCGGGTCGTACGGCGGGGCGATCGCGCTGATGGCCGCGGCCTACGACAGCCGGGTCGACGCGATCGTCCCCCAGATCACCTGGTACGACCTCGCCGACGCGCTCTTCCCCGACGCCTCGGGCAAGGGTCCGCTCAACGGCGTCTTCAAGAAGATGTGGGCCGGCATCTTCTTCAGCGCCGCCGCCGACCGGCTGGCCCCTGACGGCGGCCTCGGCGCGGGCGGCCTGGCCGGCCTCACCGGCGCGGCCGCACCGCGCGGCGGGGACACGTCCGGGGGCCGGGAGACCGGCCAGGCATCCGCCCAGGGTTCTGGGCAGGCGTCCGGGCAGGGGTCCGGGCGGACGCCCGGGAACGAGCAGGTCCAGTGCGGGCGGTTCCTGCCGCAGATCTGCGAGATGTACCAGAAGGTGGCCGAGACCGGCCGGGCCACCCAGGAGGCGGTCGATCTCCTGCGGCGGTCGAGCCCGATCTCGGTGCCCGGCCGGATCAAGGTTCCGACGCTGCTGATCCAGGGCCAGCGCGACTCGCTGTTCCCGCTCTCGCACGCCGACGCCAACGCCCGGGACATCGCCGCCACAGGCGCTCCGGTCGAGGTCGCCTGGTTCAACGGCGGCCACGACGGCGGCGACGGCGAGGCGGACTGGCTGTCCGACCGCACGACCGGCTGGTTCGACCGCTATCTCAAGGGAACCGGCTCCTCCGCCGGCGACGGCGACTCGGCCGCGTTCACCGTGACCAGGGACGGCGGCCGGGACCCTGGCACGCGCCGCCCGGTGCTCCTGCACGCCACCGCGGACCGCTATCCGGGCCTGCCGGGCGGGCAGCGGACCACCGTCGCACTCCAGGGCCCACAGCAGCCGATCGCCAACCCGGCGGGCGGGTCGCCGTCGTCGATCTCGGCGGTCCCCGGCCTCGGCGGGCTGCTCGGCGGAAGCGGCGGCGGCGCGTCGATCGCGCTGGACATGCCCGGCCAGGCGGCTGCCTTCGAGTCCGCCCCGCTGGCCAGGCCCGCACAGGTCACCGGCAGCCCGACCGTCAAGATCAGGGTGTACGGCACGGGTGAGGCCACGCTGTTCGCCAAGCTCTACGACGTCTCCGGAGGGTCGCTTCCGGTGCTCCCGTCGAGCCTCGTCTCGCCGCTGCGGGTCACCGCGAGCGAGGCGGGCACGCCGGTCACGGTGACGCTTCCGGCCATCGACAGGCGCTTCGACGCCGGGCACAGGATGCGGGTGGTCGTGTCGACCACCGACCTGGGCTACTCGACGCCCGCCGCCCCCGCCGTCTATCGGGTCGCGCTGGACTCCCCCACGCTGGAACTGCCCGGGGACGCGGCGCTGCTGACGCCCGCCACCGGCCCGGCGTGGTGGACGTGGGCCATGCCGCTCGCCGCGATCGCGGTCGCGGCCGTGCTCCTGCTGACCGGCAGGGCCAGGCGCGGCGCGGAGGGGGGCGACGGCCCGGCGGTGGACGCCGAGTCGGCCGAGGTGCCCTTGGTGATCAGCGGGCTGGGCAAGCGCTACCGCAACGGCGAGAAGGCGGTCGACGGCCTGTCGTTCCGGGTCGAGAAGGGCCAGGTGCTCGGCCTGCTCGGGCCGAACGGCGCGGGCAAGACCACCACGATGCGCATGCTCATGGGTCTCATCCACCCGGACGAGGGCGAGATCCGGATCTTCGGCACCCGCGTGCGGCCGGGGGCTCCGGTGTTGTCGCGGCTGGGGTCGTTCGTCGAGGGGCCGGGCTTCCTGCCGCACCTGTCCGGCCGGGCCAACCTGGAGCTGTACTGGCAGGCCACGGGACGGCCGCCGCAGGACGCCCACATGGAGGAGGCGCTGGAGATCGCGGGGCTCGGCGCCGCCCTGGAGCGCGCGGTGCGCACCTACTCCCAGGGCATGCGCCAGCGCCTGGCCATCGCGCAGGCCATGCTCGGCCTCCCCGACCTGCTCGTGCTGGACGAGCCGACCAACGGCCTCGACCCGCCGCAGATCGCCGAGATGCGCCGGGTACTCAAGGCGTACGCCGAGCGGGGACGCACCGTCATCGTCTCCAGCCACATGCTCGCCGAGGTCGAGCAGACCTGCACCCACGTGGTCGTCATGCACCGCGGGCGGCTGGTGTCGGCCGGGCCGGTCGGCGACCTGCTCGGCGCGCCCGCCGCCAACGGCGCCGGCCCCCGCCTGGAGGACGTGTTCCTCGACCTGATCGGAGAGAGCCGATGAGCCCGGCGAAGCGACCGGCCCCGGACCTGACCGGACAAGCCCCCGGCGGCGGGCGGGCCGCTGCGGTCTCCCAGGACGGACCGGACAGGCGTGGGGACGACGCGGGGGGCCGGGCGCCCGGCTACGCTCCGGGGCGCACGCTGCCGCTGCGGGTGGAGTTCGTGCGGCAGTTGCGGCGACGCCGGACCATGGCGATGTTCGGCGTGCTGCTCGCCCTGCCGTGGGTGCTCGTGGTCGCGTTCCAGTTCGGGCCGGCCGGGCGGGGCGGCCAGGGCAGCCTGCGGCTGTCCGACCTGGCCACGGCGGGCGGGCTCAACTTCGCGGCGTTCGCCCTGTCGGTGTCGGCCAACTTCCTGCTGGTCGTCGCCGTGGCGCTGTTCTGCGGCGACACGGTGGCGAGCGAGGCGAGCTGGTCGTCGCTGCGCTACCTGCTGGCCGCGCCGGTTCCCCGCGACCGGCTGCTGCGCCAGAAGCTGGTGGTGGCGCTGGCGTACTCGGCCGCCGCGGTGACCGTGCTCCCGCTGATGGCCCTGCTCGCCGGCACGCTGGCCTTCGGGTGGAACGACATCACCGTGCCGGGGACCGGCGAGGTGATCCCCGCCGCCGACGTGCTGCCCAAGTTCGCCGTCGTCATCGGATACGCCCTGGTCAGCCAGCTGGTGGTCGCCGCGGTCGCCTTCCTGCTGTCGGTCGGCACCGACTCCCCGCTCGGCGCGGTCGGCGGCGCGGTCGGCCTGGTGATCGTCAGTAGCATCCTGCAGGCGGTCGAGGCGCTGGGCTCGCTGCGCGAGTTCCTGCCCACGTTCTGGAACGCCGCGTGGCTCGACGCGCTCGCGCCGGAGCCCGACTACAGCGGCATGGTGAAGGGCGTGGCGGTCTCCGTGACCTACTCGGTGGTCCTCGTCGCCCTGGCCTTCCGCCGCTTCCGGCGCCGGGACGTCGTGTCCTGACGGGACACACTCCGTCCCCCGGCATTCCAGCTAGCCGGAATGCCGGGGGACGGCTGGCGGTGAGACCGGAATGGAGGCTGCCAGCGCAGACGGGTGGGCGCCAGTAGAGACAAGGTGGTATCGGAACCGATCAGGACATCCGGGTCGGCGCCCCTCACGCCCGGCTGACCGATCTCCCATCGGTCACAGCCGTCCGGCCCGCCGGACGTGCGAGACCGCCGCAACAGCAAGCGACAGCAGCCGGAGGTGACCAGGTGCCGAAGACACTCCCGGAACCGACCGCTCCCGGGCCGTGCCGGGCGCCTTCGCCGGGTGCGCTCATCGCGCCACCCCGCCGGCGCCGCCGCACGCCGCCTCCCGGTCCAGGTGGGCCTGTGAGGGCCGCCACACCGACGGCAGCGGCGCGATGAGCGTCATGTGCCACCACGATTCCGCCCCCACCGGCGATCCGAGTCCCCGCCTCCCCGCCCCCATCGGCGAGGACGAGACCACCCTGCCGCCGCACGCCGAGAGAACGCTGGAGCGGCTCGCCGACGCCGGAAGGCGCTTGGACCGGAAGGCCGAGCGGCAGCGCCTGTTCCTGTCCGGCGCCTCCCATGAGCTGCTCACCCCGCTCACCGGGCTGCGGGCGCAGTTGGAGGAGGCCCGGCTGCACCCCGCCGAGACAGACGTCTCCGAGCTCGTCGACTGCTCGCTGAGGGACGTGGACCGTCTGCAGGCGGTCGTCTCCGGCCTGCTGTTGCTCCTGAAGGCGGGGACGAAGCCGCCCCCCGGGAGAAGAGCGGCCGATCTGGCGGAGCTGGTCCGGACGGAGATCTCCAGCCGGCCGCACCGGTCGCCGGTGCTGCTCCGGCTCATCCCCGGCGTGGCGGTCCACGCCGTCGAGCACGAGATCCACCGCCTGCTGGGCAACCTTTTGGACAACGCGCAGCGGCATGCCAGGAGCAGTGTGCTGGTAGAGATGCGGCAGGAGGGCGCCCACGCGGAGATCGCCGTCTCCGACGACGGCGGCGGCATCGCCGAAGCCGATCGCGAGAAGGTGTTCGAGCCGTTCACCCAGCTGGAGGAGTCCCGCAACCGCGGCTCGGGCCTGGGCCTGGCCATCGCGCGGGAGATCGTGCGGGCGCACGGCGGGACCATCGGCGTGGAGGACGCGGCGGAGGGCGGCGCCCGATTCGTCGTCCGCCTGCCGCTCGCCGACCCCTTGTAAGGCCGGGGGGCGTGACCGCTCCGTCAGCCGTCGCCGACCGGGATCACGGCCGTCAGTGTGGTGCCATGGCCGACCGGGCTGGTGACTTCGATCGTGCCGCCGAGCGCCTGGACGCGGTCGATGAGTCCGATCAGCCCGGAACCCCTGCCGGGGTCCGCGCCTCCTTTCCCGTCGTCGCGGATCCCGACCCTCGCCGCGTCGCCCGCCGCCTCGACCTCGACGCACACCAGCGAGGCCTGCGCGTGCTTGGCCACGTTCGTCAGGCACTCGGAGACGATGTAGTAGACCGCCACCTCGACCCGCTCCGGCAGGCGCCCGTCAACCCGTACGTTCAGGTCGACGGGGACCGCAGAGCGGCGCGCGAGCATCTTCAGCGCGGGCCCGAGCCCGCCCTTGGACAGGATCGCCGGGTGGATGCCGCGGGACAGCTCGCGCAGGTCCTCCAGCACCAGCGTCAGGCCCTCGGCCGTGTGGGACAGCTGTTCCCTGAGCTTCGGCAGCTCGGCCGGCACGGCGGTCTCCGCCATGCGCAACTGCAGCCCCAGGGAGACGAGGCGCTGCTGGGCCCCGTCGTGCAGGTCGCGTTCGATCCGGTGCCGGGTCTCGTCCGAGGCGGCGACCACGCGGGCGCGGGAGGCGGCGAGCTCGTCGCGGGCCTCGGCGTTGGAGATCGCGGTGGCGACGAGTTCGGTGAAGTCCCGCATGCGTTCCTCGACATCGTCCGGCTGCGGCTCCCGGCCCCGGAAGAAGGCGATCGTCACGCCCCACAGGCGCGCCTCGACGACGATGGGACTGCCGACCGCGGAGACGATCTCCTCGTCCCCGGCCCACCCGTCCAGCTCGCCGGCCGTGCCCTCCTCCATCGTCATCCTGCCCGGTCGTCCCGTCCGCAGGACGAGGGCGGACAGGCTGCTCTCCCTGAGCGGGCGGCGCGAGCCGACCGGCGGCGGGGCCCCGCGGACCGACCCGCTCCACGAGCCCGCCAGGACGACCGTCCGGTCGGGCTCGTAGCGCTCGATCGCGGTGTGGTCCGCGTTCACGATCAGGCCCATCTCACGGGCGACCGCGCCGAAGATCTCCGTCGGCGAGACCCCGCGAGCGACCAGGGTGGCGACCCGCCGCAGGGCGGCCTGCTCCTCGGCGATCCTGGCGAGCTCGTCCCGGCTCGCCGCCAGGGCGGTGCTGATGGCCTCGCGGTCGCGCGCGGCCACCAAAACCGCCTCCAGCGAGGGCACCACGCGCTCCCGCACGCGGCGCATCGTGCCCGCCGGCAGGTCTGCGGGCACGACGAGCGTGCCGATCCCGGCGCCGTCGTCGGTCAGCGGCAGCGCGGTGTGACGTGGGTCGTCGCCGACCGGCCCGAGTTCGATGGCCAGGAACGGCAGGCCGAGTCCCTGCGCCAGGCGCCGGGCCACGACCGGCAGCGCCGCGCGCAGATGTTCGGCGCGCAGGAGGAGACGGGCCGTCCTGGCGTCGAGATCCGCTTCGCTGCGGCGTTCCTCCGCCTCGATGACCAGGGACCGCATCAGCGAGGCGGCGGCGCTCACCAGCAACCCGACGGTCAGGAAGATCAGCAGCGGCACCCATGTCCAGCTGCTGAAGAGGCTGACCTGGTGGAGGGGCGGGACCTGGAAGAAGTCGTAGATCCCTGCGCTGGCCAGGGCGACGATCACGCCGAGCCACATACCCCAGAGGTAGGCGACCACGAGAACGCCGACCAGGTAAACTACGTCCAGGGCGTTGCTGGGCGCCACCTGCGCCAGCGCAAAGGCTATGAAGGTCTCGGCTGCCACGCATGCGGCGCCCGTCAGGATGCCCCACAGGAGGGGCGGGCGGCTCGCGCGTAGCAGCAACGACAGCAACCGCGCGCGCACAAGGCCACACTACCCTCACAGGGCGGGTAGAGGTACGGGCGAAAGCCCAGGTCAACGCCGTTGCCCGCCATGCCCGACAGGAACGGGTGATCGGCGCCCGGAGAAGGCGGCAGAGCGGTGGACGAGACTCCGACGCGGGTGGTGCTGGCGGACGACGACGTCCTGTTGCGCGAGGGGCTGGCCAGCCTGCTGGAGCGCTCGGGATTCGAGGTCGCCGGCCAGGCGGGGAACGCGGCCGAGCTGCTCGCCCTCGTACGGGAACGCCGTCCGGACCTTGCCGTCGTCGACATCCGGATGCCTCCGAGGCATGAGACGGAGGGCGTCGAGGCGGCCAAGGTCATCCGCGCGGAGTTCCCCGAGGTGGGCATCCTGCTGCTGTCGGCGCACGTCGAGGTCGACCAGGCGATGGAGTTGCTCGCCACCGGGCACCGGATCGGCTACCTGCTCAAGAGCCGGGTGACCGCGGTGTCCGACTTCGTCGAGACGCTCGGACGCATCGTCCACGGCGGCTCGGTCGTCGATCCCAGCCTCGTGGCCGAGCTGTTCAACGCCCGCCGCCGGCAGGATCCGCTGGAGCTGCTGACCCAGCGTGAGCGCGAGGTGCTCTCCCTCATGGCGGAGGGCCGCTCGAACGCGGGGATCGCGCACAAACTCTGGATCACCGAGGGCACGGTCGAAAAGCACGTGCGCAGCATCATGTCGAGGCTGCGTCTGCCGGAGGCGGAGGACGACCACCGCCGCGTGCTCGCGGTGCTCGCGTTCCTCGACGCCCGCTGAGGCCGTACCGGTGTCGTCGGCCCGGCCGGTTCAGGCGTCCACGCCCCGCAGGATCTCGTCGATGGCCCGTCCCGACAGGCGCGGCTTCGACAGGAAGGCGACGGCCGTGCTGGTCGCGATCAGCTCGGCGAAGTCCTGCTCGTCGTACGTCGAGATCAGGATGACCGGCGGCGGTTCCCCGTCGCCCGCGTCGTGCAGACGCCGGGCCAGGTCGAATCCGTTCTCCTCGCCCAGGTCGATGTCGACCAGCACGACGTCCGGCCGGAGCTCGCCGAACCGGCCGAGCGCTTCGGCGATCGTGGACGCGACGCCGACGACAGCGACGCCGTCCGCCTCCAGCAACAGGCGGGCGGCCTCCTTGAAGTGATCGCTGTCGTCCACTATGAGACACCGGAGGGGCACATCTCCAGAGTGACATCGGAGCGCGTCCGCGTCATTGCAGCTAGCGGGCATCCCGAGGTGCCGTGGGCACGCCCGTCGGATGGGGGCTGCCAGCGCAGACGGCGGGGCCTCCAGAGACCATCGTGGGAGGTATCAGCGAGCGACCGTGCGGCGGGTGGGATCACCCGAGGCCCGGAAGGAGGCGGCGATGCTGACCGACCGCCACGAGGCGTGGGCCGGCGAGGCCACCGGCCGGGGCCCGGCCGCGCCGATGCCGGGCGGGTCCGGAGCGGTCCCGCAGCGGGCCGCCGGCACAGGCCCACCCGGAGCTGTTCGGCCCGCTTGGCCGCGACCGGCTCTTCGTGAACTGTCCGCCGTCTGCTGAAGGATCGAGGTGAAACCCATGTGCCCGCACACCCCGCCGTGTCCGCCCGCGTACGCCCCCGATCACGACGCCGCCCGTCTCGTGGCCTTCCACCCCGAGCAGGGATGGGGGCTGCTCTGCAACGGTGTCGTGGTGTTCGAGGACACCGGCGAACTGCTGCCCGACGGCCGGAGCCTCCTCCCGCACCGGGCCTGCTATGCACAGGCCGCGTGAGTCCACGGGCATGGCCACGCTGATCTCCATGCCTCGTCGGCCGGACGGCGCCTTCCCGTGGGAGCGGCTCCCGGCCGTGGACGACGCGACGGACGACGGCATGCCGGACGCGCGCCGGGCGTCCTGGACCCTCCCCGCCGAGGCGTCCTCCACGAGCCGGGCGCGCCGGCTCGTCCGCGCCGCGCTGCGGGACTGGGCGGGCATCGCGTACGGCGAGGTGCCCGAGGTGGCCGAACTGCTCGTCAGCGAGCTGGTCGCCAACGTCCTGCGGCACGGGAGGGGGGAACCGGTCCTCACGCTCCTGCTGCGGGACGGTGTCCTGCGGTGCGAGGTCGAGGACGAGGCCCGCGTTCCGGTGCGGGCCCGCGACAGGTCACCGGACGACGAGGGCGGCCGGGGGCTGCTGATCGTCGAATCCCTGTCCAGCTCCTGGGGCGTGCGCCCGACGAGCAGGGGGAAGGCCGTCTGGTTCGAGCTGGCGGTGCGACCCTAGTCCCAGTGAGGCGGGCGTTCCTCCAGCAGGTGAGAGACGTCGGAGTCGGAGCGCCAATCGCCCCACCCGAGGTCGGTGTCGTCGCTCGTCTGGTCAGGCAGCACCGGCAGCCCCTCCTCGAAGAGGTCCACCGGACGCATGTCATCCGGATGCTGCGCACTCACGCGGCCAATGTTACTGGCTCCGCCCGGAGCCGCGAAGCCGCGAGAGCCGGAGCCTGGGACCCTCAGCGCGACGGCCGCTGGGACTCCTTCCCCCGAGGGGAGATCACCCCGCCTCCCGGCCGGGCAAACGTCACGCCCGTACCACCGGACAGCCAACCACACGCAAAGGTACGATGCGGGAGCAGGGAGCACGCCGGACGAACCCCCCCCCCCCCCCGTGAGGCGGCATGGCAACGCCAGCAGGATGGCGGCAAGAAGGCAACCTGCCCGTGGAGCTGACCAGCTTCGTCGGGCGGACGCGGTTGCTCGCGTCGCTGAGACAGAGGCTGCAGGAGTACCGGCTGATCACCGTGACGGGCATCGGCGGGGTCGGCAAGTCGCGCACCGCGCTGCGTCTCGCGCACCAGGTGCGACGGCAGTTCAGGGACGGCGTCTGGTACGTCGACCTGGCCCGGCTGCAGGACCCCGCGATGGTCTACCACACGATCACGGCCGCGCTCGGCATCGCCGACCAGTCGCCGCGCGAAGGATCGGACACCCTCGCCGAATGGCTGGCCGAACGGGAGCTCCTGCTCATCCTGGACACCTGCGAGCACCTGGTCGACGCGTGCGCCCGGCTCACACAGGAACTGCTCAACACGGCGCCGAACCTGCGCATCCTGGCGACGAGCCGGCGGTCGCTGAACGCGCCGGGCGAGTACACGGCCGCCGTGCCGCCGCTGTCGGTGCCCGGCGACAACCCCGCCGAGAACCCGTTCACCAACGAGGCCGTCGAGCTGTTCGGCGCGCGGGCCTCCTCCGTCGTGCCCGACTTCGTGGTGGACGAGGACAACATCACGGCCGTCGCCGAGCTGTGCCGCCGCCTCGACGGGATCCCGCTGGCCATCGAACTGGCCGCCGTACGCCTGCGCACGCTGTCGGTCGAGCAGATCCTCGCGCTGCTCGCCGACCGGTTCAGCCTGCTCGCCGGGGCCAGCCGTACGGCGCTGCCGCGGCACCAGACGCTGCGCGCGGCGATCGGGTGGAGCCACGAGCTGTGCGAACCGGCCGAGCGGCTGCTGTGGGCACGGCTGTCGGTGTTCGCCGGCGACTTCGAGCTGGAGGCGGCCCGGCACGTCTGCGCCGGCGACGCCCTGCCCTCCGACCGGATCCTCGACGTGATCGGCGGCCTGGTCGACAAGTCGGTCCTGTTGAGCTTCCCCACCCCGGCCGGCCAGCGATACCGGCTGATCGACACGCTGCGGCAGTACGGCGGCGAGTGGCTGGACAAGCTCGGCGAGACGCAGGAGCTGCGTCGCAGCCACCGCGACTACTACCTTCAGCTCGCCGAGCGCAGCGAACACTCGTGGTCGGGACCGCGCCAGGTCCACTGGTACACCCGGATGCGTCAGGAGCACGACAACATCCGCGTCGCGCTCGTCTACTGCCTGTCCACCCCGGGCGAGGAGCGCGTGGGCCTGGAGCTGCTGTCGGCCCTGTGGTTCCTGTGGGTCGCCTGCGGCTTCGCCCGTGAGGGCGTGATCTACCTGGAGCGCGCGCTCAAGGCCAGCCCCTCGCCCAGCAAGGAACGCTGTAAGGCCCTGTGGGTGCTGGCCTACATCCGCAGTGCCCAGGGCGACATGGCCGGCGCGCTCGACGCGGCCGAGCAGTGCAGCACCGACGCGGTGCGTGTGGGCGACTCGGGTGCGGTGCTGCTCGCGACCAAGATGCAGGGCACCGCGGCCATGCTGCAGGGCGACGCGAAGAAGGCGACCGCGCTGCTCGGCGTCGCGATCGAGTTCCACCGCGGCGGCCGGGAGCTGAACCCGGGCCTGCTGCCGGCGATCGTCGAGCTGTCCATGGTGCTGCTCGCGCAGAGCGAGTTCGAGGAGGCGGAGACGCTGCTGGTCGACTGCCTGCAGGTCTGCCAGGAGCGCGGCGAGCTGTGGCTGCGCTCCTACGCCTGGTACGTCTCCTCCCTCGTCCACCGGGCGATCGGCAGGCGCGACGAGGCGCTGGTGGCGTGCAAGGAGGCGCTGCGCATCAAGCGGCACTTCCACGACGTGCTCGGCATCGTCCTGTGCGTGGACAACCTCGCGACGCTGAACCTCGAAGCCGGTGAGCCGGAACGGACGGCGACCCTCCTCGGGGCGGCCCAGGCCAACTGGCGGACCTTCGGGCTGCCCCAGTTCGGGTCGCCGTTCTTCACGACCGAGTACGAGCAGTGCGTCAAGGAGTGCAAGAAGCTGATCGGCGACGCCGCCTACGACGAGGCGTACGCCGTCGGGGCCCGGTTCAGCCTGAGCGACCTCGTCGAGTACGCGCTGGACGATCTCGACGACTTCCACCTGGACTGACCGGGCCGCCGACGGCCGGTGGTCACTGCCAGGCGCCGAAGTACCGGGAGCTGGTCAGCGAGTAGTCCACGCTGCCGCTGATCCAGTACTTCAGGCCGTTCACGTACGCGTCGACGGCGGACGAGCCGAGCGCCTCGGTGGCGGGGGTGAGCGCCGCCATCGCGGCGACCGCCTCGTCGCGCATCGCGCCGATCCGGTCCATCGCCTCCTGGACCGTGCAGCCGGTGTGCCCGACCAGCACGCTGACGAGGTTGTTGCGGATGTTCGCCTCACCCCGCTCCTTGGCGTACGAGATGAGGTCGTTGTCCCAGACGACCACGTCGTTGGCGTGCTCGGTCATCTCGTGCACCACCGGATGGCGCCACTCGTCCATGGTGAGACGGACCTCGGCAGCCACGTCGATCAGCGCGAAGACGGTCAGCATCGCGCCGGTCCTGCGGCGCATGAAGATGTAGTCGTCGATCGTGGGGACGACGTCGTCCTCCCGGTTGGCGGCCTCCCAGACCTGGGCGAACAGATAGTCCTTGGTCATCGTGCGCCACCGGTCGAGCTGGTCGGCGGTGCCGTGTTCCCTGATCCGCGTCTTGACGTCGAGGAGCGCGCGGGCGAAGACGTTCTCGACCGGTTCGTCCCCCTCGTTGTCCTCGACCACGCTGTAGAGCTGGGGCAGGGCCCGGGCGATCTCGGCGGCCCGCCGGTCCGACTCGCAGTAGGCGTCGTCGAACGCGAACAGCCACACGCACCAGTCCGTGACGAGCTGGCACAGCTCCCGGGAGGCGTACGGGTAGGTCCGGGCGCCGAGCCATCCGTAGCGGGCGAGCCGGAAACGCTCGAGCTGGTCGTCGTCGGCGATCATGCCGGAGGCGGCCAGCCAGGCCAGCGTGTCCCGATTCACCTCGTCGACGTGCGGGTTCACCGCACTCGGGAAGGGGCAGGTGAGCGAGGGAAGGCGGAGGGGGCGCCCATTGAGGGAATCCGCTTTCGCAGTAGCCATCCGACAAGCATGGTCCTGCCGCATGATCGGCGCCAGACTCCCCGTAATTACGGACACACCGGTCAATAAGATCAGCTCAGCCGGATCAGCCCTCGATGAGCGCGACGATCTCGGCGTCACCGAACATGCGGGCGGTGTCGACGGCCGACGGCGTCCCGGCGTAGCGATCGGCTCCCAGCTCCAGCAACGCCCGCACGACCTCGGGCTCCTTCTTGAACACCGCGCCGGCGAGCGGGGTCTGCCCGCGGTCGTTGGCGAGGTCGGGGTCCGCGCCCCGTTCGCCCAGTGCGCGCACCGTGGCGGCGTGCCCGTGGTAGGCCGCCAGCATGAGCAGGGTGTCGCCCTTCTGGTTGCGCAGGTCGACGGGCACGCCCGCGTCGACGTACGCGCACAGCGCCTCGGTCCGCCCCGACCTCGCGAGGTCGAACAGCCTGGTGGCGAACTCCTCCAGCTCAGGGTCCGGCTCCATGCTCCCCATTGTCCAACGGTAGGGTCGCCGCGACCGCCCCGGAATCGAGCACCGAACAAGCACGGAATCGACCGGGGGTCCCATAGGTTCAGTAGGTAAAGACTTCGTGAGAAAGGCTGGGACACGTGTCCGACCCCACGGATCTCTATCGGCTCGACGGGGACCTGCCCGAGCTGACCGATCCGGTGCTGCTCTACCACTTCGAGGGGTTCGTCGACGCCGGTGCCGCCGGGCGGCTGGCCCTGGGGCACCTCCTCGCCGAACTGGAGCACCGGGTCATCGCGACCTTCGACGTGGACCGGCTGCTCGACTACCGGTCCCGCCGCCCGGCGATGACCTTCGACGCCGATCACTGGAGCGACTACGACACTCCGGAGCTGGCCGTCTACCTGACCAAGGACGTCACGGGCACGCCGTTCCTCATCATGAGCGGCCCGGAGCCGGACCGGGAGTGGGAGCTGTTCACCGAGGCCGTCGGCATGCTGGTGACGCGGCTCAACATCGGCAGGCTGGTGACCGTCCACGGCATCCCGATGGGCGTCCCGCACACCAGGCCGCTGGGCATGACGGCCCACGCCACGCGCCCCGACCTCGTCCACGGGCAGACCAGCCCCTTCGGCAAGGTCCGCGTGCCCGGAAGCCTCGCCGCGCTCATCGAGTTCCGGCTCGGGGCGAAGGGCCACGACGCGCTCGGCTACGCGATCCACGTGCCCCACTACCTCGCCCAGGCGGAATACCCGCAGGCCGCGGTGACGGCGCTGGAGGCCGTCACCCGAGGCACCGGGCTGGTCTTCCCCATGGACGCGCTCAGGGACGCGGCCGACAAGACCAACACCGAGATCGAGGAGCAGATCGCGGCGTCCGATGAGCTCGCCGGCGCCATCCGCGGCCTGGAGCAGCAGTACGACGCGTTCCAGTCGGGCGCCGAACGGGAGAGCCTGCTGGCCGAGGACGCGCAGATGCCCACGGGTGACGAGCTCGCCGCCCAGTTCGAGGCGTTCCTCGCCGAACGGGACGACCGCGACACCTGAGCCGCCGCGGAACCGCCGCCCCCGACCCAATCGAAGGATGCCCCGCCCCTCATGCCGCCCTCAGATCTCCCCGGAATCCGCGTCGGATTGGCTGGTTTCGGTCCGGCCGGATCCTTCTTCCACGCGCCGCTGATCGCCGCCACGCCGGGGATGCGCCTCGCCGCCGTCGTCGCCCGCGACCCCGCCAGGGCCGAGCGCGTCCGCGCCGAGCACCCCGGCGCGGATGTCGTCCCCGCCGCTGACGACCTGTGGGATCGCTGCGATCTCGTGGTGATCGCGACGCCGAACCGCACCCACGTGCCCCTGGCGACCGAGGCGCTCAAGGCCGGGCTTCCCGTGGTCGTCGACAAGCCGCTGGCCGGCGCCGCCGCGGAGGCCCGCGACCTCGTACGGCTCGCGCGCGACCGCGGGCTCATGCTGACGGTATTCCAGAACAGGCGCTGGGACGGCGACTTCCTGACGCTGCGCCGGCTGCTGCCCGAGCTGGGCGAGGTCCACCGGTTCGAGTCGCGGTTCGAGCGGTGGCGGCCGGTGCCCAAGGGCGGCTGGCGCGAGTCGGGCGGCCCGGAGGAGATCGGCGGCACCCTCTGGGACCTCGGCAGCCACCTGGCGGACCAGGCCCTGCGCCTGTTCGGCCCGATCTCCCACGTGTACGCGGAGACCGACGTCAGGCGGGCCGGGGTGCGCAACGACGACGACGCGTTCGTCGCGCTGACCCACCGGAACGGGACCCGCTCGCACCTGTGGATGAGCGCGGTGGCCGCGAACCTCGGCCCGAGGTTCCGGGTGCTCGGCTCCCGCGCGTCGTACGTCAAGTGGGGGCTGGACCCCCAGGAGGAGCGCCTGCGGGCGGGCGAGCGCCCGGACGCCGGAGACTACGCCTCCGGAGAGGGCCTCGGAGAGGGTTCCGGCTGGGGCACCGAGCCCGCGGAGCGCTGGGGCACGCTCGGGGCCGAGGGCGACGCCCGCCCGGTGCCCACGGAGCCCGGGGCGTACCAGCGGTTCTACGAGGGCGTCGTGGCCTGCCTGCGGGACGGTGCGCCGCCCCCGGTCGAGCCGGACGACGCGGCCGAGACCATCGCCGTCCTGGAGGCCGCCGCCCTCTCGGCCGCCCGCGGCCAGGTGGTCACCCTCCCCGAGCGGGAGGAGTAGCCGCCGGGTTCGCCGTGGCGAGTCTGCGAGCGGCTTCGACCACCGTCTCGCGGCGGCGGGCCAAGGCGGCCTGGTCGGTCTCCTCATCCAGAACGAGGCGGCACATCCCGGGCACCGCGAAGTTCCACGAGATCAGTCCCATGACGGTGAACAACAGGTCCTGGGCGGCGCGGACCCGTGCGTCCTCGGGAAGGTGGCAGGCCACGCCTCCGTCCACGAGATGGTGGACCTTCTCGCGGAAAGCGTCACGCCGCTCCCGCTCGCCCTCGCCGGGTTCGTCGCCCGCCTCCAGCGCCTCCCACAGCAGCAGCCTGATCAGCTCCGGGTGCTCCCGGTACCAGTCGAACATCTGCCCGACCGACTCGGCCACCGCGTCGGGATCGAGGGAGACGGAGACGCGGACCTCCTCCAGCTTCGCCCGCAGGACGGCGGCGAACAGCTTCTCCTTGCTGCCGTAATAGAGGTAGATGGCCTGCTTGTTGGCCCTGGCGGCCGTCGCGATCCGGTCGACCCTGGCCCCCGCCAGGCCGTGCTCGGCGAACTCGGCGGCGGCGGCGTCGAAGATCCGCCGTCTGGTGTCCTCCGCGTCGTAGACCATGCACGAATTAAACCATCCGGTTGACTCCTCTCCGTCCAGGCGGCAGTATCGAGGTCGTACTAAAACAACCAGATGGTTTATTTCACCGAAAGGCTCTCCCATGAGCACCGAGACACCGAGCACCGAGACACCGAGCACTGCGACACCCATCCCCGTCCGGTCGCCGCTGACGAGCGCCCTGTCCGGCACGACCGCCGTCCTCATCGGCGGAAGCTCCGGCATCGGGCTGGCCGCGGGCGTCCTGCTGCGTTCGGTCGGCGCCCGCGTCGTGCTGGTCGGCCGCGACCCCGACCGGCTGAAGGCCGCCGTCTCCCGGGTGCGCGGCGCGAGCCCGGCCGAGGACCCCGCCGACGCCGTGCTGGGCGTTTCCGGGGACGGCGGAGACGAGCAGACCCTCGCCGAGGCCTTCGACAGGGCGGGTCACGTCGACCACGTGTACGTCACCGCCGGCGGCATCAGCGGCGCCGGCCCGCTGACCGGGCTGTCGGCCGACGACATCCGCGCGACCCTCGGCTCGGGCCCCCTCCAGACGGCCTTCGCCACCGCCCGCGCGGCGGCGACCCGGCTTCCCGCGGGAGGCTCGCTCACGTTCAGCTCGGGCATCCTCGTGGTCCGCCCCGCTCCCGGAATGACCGTCCCACTGTCACTCGCCGGCGCCGTGGAGACCCTCACCAAAGCCCTCGCCGTGGAACTCGCCCCCGCACGGGTGCGCGTGAACACCGTCCGCTACGGCCGGATCGACACCCCGCTCCTGCGCTCGCTGCCGGGGCTGGACTCCGACGACGCGATCGCCGCCGCCGGATCGACCGCCCCCCTCGGCCGTTTCGGCACCGCCGAGGAGGCCGCCGCCACGGCTGTCTTCCTCATGGCCAACAACTACGTCACCGGCCAGGTCGTCACCGTCGACGGCGGCGAAACCCTCACCTGACCCCCGCTTCCGCCTCCGCGGAGCGGCGGCCGTCAGTCGCGCAGCCTGCCGCGCAGGGCCTCGGTGTCGGCGTCGGTCCACCCGTGGGTGCGCAGCCAGCCGAGGGGGCCGCCGAACCGGTCGTCCAGCGTCGACAGGAACTGGCCCATGTACTCGGGCCGCGGCAGGTGGCTGTCGGCCGGCTTCGAGTCGAGATCCTCGCGGTAGGTGCGGCTGGCGCGCAGCCGGGCGAGGATGCCCTCCAGCCGCTCGCCGGTGGCGACGTAGTCCTCGATGATCGCCTCCCGGGTGGCGCCCGCGACGGCGAGTGCCAGGGCGCAGACCACTCCGGTGCGGTCCTTGCCCGCCGCGCAGTGGACCACGGCCGTGCCGTCGTCACGTGCGAGCACCCGCAGGGCGGCCACCACCGAGTCGGGCCGGTCGCGCAGGTATCCGTAGTAGTAGCCGGTCACGCGGAGTTCGGCGAGGTCCTCCTCGTCCCGCTCGCCCTGCCACGGCAGGGCCCTGTCGTCGATGGTGTCGGCCTCGACGTCGGTGAGGCGCCCGCCCTCAGCGAACAGGCTGAGGTGGTGGATGCCGACCTCCGGCAGGAGGGTCAGCGGGCCGGGCCCCTCCAGGCGTACCTCGGTCTCCGACCGCAGGTCGACCACGTGCCGCAGCTTGAGGTCGCCCACGAGCAGTGCCACGTCACCCTCGGTCAGGCCCTGCAGGTTGTCGGCCCGCAGGATCCGGCCGGGCACCGTGGTCCCGCCGTCCGCGGTGGGCAGGCCGCCGAGGTCCCGTACGTTCGCCGCGCCTTCCAGAACGATCCAACGCTCGTATGCATTCATCAAGCCGAGCCTATCCGTCCCTCTATGACGGAAGAATGAGTGCAGAGTGAAGATCTGCACCCGCTGTCACATCGATCCCGCTACCTGCCTCAGCGTCCCTTCCTCGCCGGACCAGGCGCCGCACGTCGCCCGCGATCACCGGGTCAGGGCCCGGTGACGCGGTCGAGCAGGGCCTGGGCGCGTGAGACACCGGCCTCGTTGCCGAGGCTCTGGTAGATCTCCAGGGCCTCGGCGACGGGCTCGTGCGCCTCGTCCCTGCGGCCCGCATCCAGCAGCACCTCGCCGAGGGTGCGCAGCCCGCGGGCCTGCCACCAGCGGTCGCCCAGCTCCGCGAACTCCCGCACGGTCTCACGCAGCGCGGCGACCGCCTCGTCCGCGCGCCCCAGCCTGGCCAGCGCCGCGCCCTCCGACGACCGGGTCCTGGCGACACCCCAGGAGTCCCCGAGCTTCTCGAGCGTCTCCTTCGCCAGGCGCACCCCGGCGTACTCGCGCAGGCCGTTGTGCGGGTCGCCGATCTCGCCGGCGGCGCGCAGGCAGCGGGCCTCCTCCCACTCCTCCCCGCGCTCGTCGAACGCCCGGATGGCGAAGCGAAGGGCGTTGCCCGCCAGGACGAACCTGCGCTCCGCCCCCGAGTCGCCCCCGGCGCGGAGCAGCTCGCGCGCCTCGGCGGCCAGCACCTCTCCGAGCACCCGCTGGGTCTGCGCCTCCGAATAGCGGTTGCCCCCGCTCTCGAAGACCGCGAGAGAGTCCTCAAGGAGCCGCCTCGCCTCGGCGAGCCTGCCCTGGGCCATGCGCAGCTCGGCCAGGTTGCGCTGGGTGCGCGCCTGCCACCAGCGGTCGTCCTCGGCCTTGAACGCGCTGACCGCGCCGGTGAGATACCCCTGCCCGCGGTCGAGGTTGCCCTCGCCGAACAGGGTCATCCCGACCGTACGCATGGCCCGCGCCGCCCACCATGACTCCCCCAGGCCGGTGAAGAGCTCCAGCGCCCGCTCGGCGTCCGTCCTCGCCGCAGCGGATCGCCCGCTGCCGCCCACGACCGCCGCCCGTTCCATCAGTGCGATCCCCACGGCCCTGGGGTCGCCGGTGCGCTCGGCGGCATCGCAGACCAGGTCGGCGACCTCCCGCCAGTCGGACCAGTACGCGCGCAGCGAGTGGCACAGCGAGCAGAAGGCGCGGCCGGTCGCCCAGGCCAGGTCCCACAGCTCCTGCGACCTGGCCATGTGGACGGCGGACAGCAGGGCGAGCCGCTCGGCCGTGAACCAGGCGGCCGAGGAGACCTCGCCGCTGTCGCCGCTCTCGCCGCTTTCACCGACGACGCGCACGCCGCGGCGCCGCCAGTCCTGCGGCCAGCGCTCGGTGGCGGCGCTCTCGGCCCGGCGGCGGTAGCCGTACAGGACCCGCTCGATGGCGGCGCGGCGGCGCTCCTCGGGCTCCTCCCGTACGGCGACCTCGCGGGCGAACAGCCGGACCAGGTCGTGCAGGCGGTAGCGCATCCGGCCGGTGACGTCGCGGCCCGAGCACTCGGCGAGCTGCGCGTCCACCAGTGCCTCCAGCTGGTCGGCGCCGTCGAGCTCCGAGGCGCCCAGCAGGTCGCCGGCCACCCACGCCTGCATGTCGGGCGCGGGCAGCAGGCCGAGCAGGCGCAGCAACCTGCGCTGGATGTCGGTGCAGTCGTCGTAGCTGAGCTGCAGCGAGGCCCGCACGCTGCGGTCGATCTGCGTGCCGATCTCCAGCTGGCCGAGCCTGCGCCGCTCGTCGGCGAGCCGGTCGGCCAGTTCCCGCAGGGACCACCGCTCCCTGGTCGCCAGGCGTCCGCCGCAGATGCTGATGGCGAGCGGCAGCCGATCGCACAGCCGCACGATCGCGAGGGCGGAGTCGAGGTCGGCGGCGACGCGCTCGTCTCCGGCGAGCCGGGCGAGCAGCTCGACCCCCTGCGCCTCGGTGAAGGCGGCGAGCTGCCGGTCGTAGCGGTTGCGCAGGAACAGCGGCTGCCGCGAGGTGACGATCACGGCGCAGCCCGGCTCCGGCGGGATCAGGACCCTGACCTGCTCACCGCTCTGCGCGTTGTCGAGGAATATCAGGACGCGCAGGTCCTTGGTCCACGTCCACCAGAGCTTCTGCAGCTCGGTGAGGCCGCCGGGGTCGGTGGTCAGCCGGACGCCGAGGGCCCGCAGGAACGCCGCGAGCACCTCCTCCGGCCGCACCGCGCCGTCCGCGCCCCGCAGATCGAAGTAGAGCTGGCCGTCGGGGAACTCGCCGATGACCTCGTGGGCGAACCGCGCGGCCAGCGCCGACTTGCCGACGCCGGCCCGCCCGTAGAGCGAAACGACCAGCGGGGCGTCCTGGTCGCCCGCGGCAGGACGGTCCCGCGCGGCGAACTGCTCGTGCAGCTCCGCGAGCACCTCACGCCGCCCGGTGAAGTGCGCGATGACCGGCGGCAGCTCGGCGGGCGGCGGCGTCCCCCTCGCCGCCCGCGGGCCGGACACCGCCGACGGGGGCGCGAGCGTGGCCCAGGTCAGGGCGCCGACGAGCGCCGCCGCCACCGCGGTGATCGCCACGCGGGCGGGCACCGGCAGCGTCCATATGTCGAGGGAGGTGCCGAGCGCGCTCGCCACGGCCGCCGCCACGCCCGCGAGGGCGGGCGCGGCCAGCGAACCACGCCGGCGAGCGGGCGGCCGTACGCCCGGGACGTCGTCGTCACGCGTGGACGGGAGCATCCGTCAGGTCCTCCAGGACGTCGGACGGCTCGGAGAACGGGCAAGGCTACAGTCGGGATTCAACCAGAATGCGGTCAGCCCATTACGCCTGATGGTCAACTTCTCACCCAGTGTTCGCCAAACAGCCGTAAGGTATGGCGTCGCGGACGCTTTTCGATCAACGTTCTCGGCGGAGCGATCGGAAGCGGGGCCGCCACGGACCCGCCCCAGGCAGCCACACCCAAATGGAGGACCCGGATGGCACGGCCGGCTCACCGGTTGACCATGGCCGCTCTCGCCCTCGCCGTCAGCGGCGCGACCGCCGTGCTTCCCACGGCGCCGGTCCACGCGGAGTCCCTCACGGCCGCGCCGAAGCCCCGTGGCGACTCGCCCGTACGGCGTCCCCTGGTCGGCACGTGGACCACCTCGACCGACCGCGTCACGGCGGCCCTCGGCGGGCAGACCGTGCGGATGGTCGTGCGCGCCAGCGTCGGCGGCGCCGGCATGCGCCTGCGCCTGTCCAACGTCTTCGGGGAGGCGCCGGTGACGTTCGCCACCGTGCACGTGGGCGTCCAGGCGTACGGCGCCGAGATCCTCGCGGGCACCAACCGGCCGGTGACCTTCCGCAAGCGCACCACGGTGAGGGTGCCGCCGGGCCAGGCCGTCTGGAGCGACCCGATCCCGGGCCGGATCGCGGGCGGCTCCGCCCTGGTCGTCAGCCTCCACCTGCCCGGCACGGTCACGGGCGTGACCGGGCACGAACGCGCCTATAGCACCACCTATCTGTCGGACCCGGGGGACCACGCGGCGGAGGAGAGCGGCGAGGGCTTCACCTACACCAGCACGCAGTGGTACTTCCTCGACCGGATCGCGGTCGAGGCGGGCGCGGCCACGACGGGCTCGGTGGTCGCGTTCGGCGACTCGATCACCGACGGCGCGGGCCAGGCCGTCGACGCCAACCGCCGCTGGACCGACTACCTGCGGCAGCGGCTGGCCCACCGGTCGCCGTCGCGGCGGATGGGGGTGCTCAACGCCGGCATCGCCGGGAACCGGCTGCTGCGCTCCAACGTCGGCCCGAGCGGTCTCAGCCGGTTCTACCGCGACGCTCTGACCCAGCCGGGGGCGCGCACGGTGGTGGTCTACGAGGGGATCAACGACATCGCCCGGGGCGACTACACCTCGATCAAGTCGCTCGCCTACGGATACAAGAGGTTGATCCGCGAGGCGCACGCCCGCAAGATCAAGGTGCTGGGCGCCACACTCACCCCCTTCTACGGCTGGGGCACCTGGACGCCGGAGCGCGAGGAGATCAGGCAGCGGCTGAACGCCTGGATCCGCACGAGCAAGGCGTTCGACGGCGTCCTCGACTTCGACCGGGCCGTACGCGACCCGCAGTTCCCCGAGCAGCTGGCCGTCTCGTACGACTCGGGCGATCACCTGCACCTGAGCGACGCCGGGCGGCGCGCGCTCGCCTACGCCCTGAACCCGCGCCTGCTCTGATCCCGGACCGGCCGCGGGATCGCTACGGTGTGACCATGGCCGCCCCCCTTGATCCAGACGACCCGCGTACGCTCGGCGGGTTCCGCATCAGCGGACGGCTCGGCGAGGGCGGCCAAGGCGTCGTCTACCTGGGTCACGCGCCCGACGGCGGACCGGTCGCGGTGAAGGTGCTCAAGACCGGGCTCGACCCCGCCGTCCGGGCACGGCTGGCGCGCGAACTCGACGTCCTGCGCGGCGTCGCCCCCTTCTGCACGGCCAGGGTGATCACGGCCGTGGTGGACGGGCGCGAGCCGTACGTCGTGAGCGAGTTCGTCGACGGCCCCTCGCTCCAGCAGCGGGTGACCGCGTCGGGGCCGCTGCGCGGAGGCGAGCTGGAACGGCTCGCGGTGGGAACGGCGACCGCGCTGGCGGCGATCCACGCCGCGGGCATCGTGCACCGCGACTTCAAGCCGGGCAACGTGCTGCTGGGGCCGGACGGACCCCGCGTGGTCGATTTCGGCATCGCCCGGCAGGGCGAGAGCGAGACGATGACCGCGGGCCCCGTGGGCACCCCGGCCTACCTGGCGCCCGAGCAGATCGCGGGACATGCGGCCACCCCCGCCTCCGACGTGTTCGCGTGGGGAGCGACGATCGTCTTCGCCGCCACCGGCCGGGCGGCGTTCGGCGCCGGCAACGTCGCCGCCGTGCTGCACCGGATCATGACGACCTTCCCCGACCTGACGGCGGTGCCCCCGCCCCTGCGGGCGCTGGTCGAACGCTGCCTCGCCAAGGACCCCGCCGCCCGCCCCGCCGCCCGCGACCTGCTGCTCGAACTGGTCGGCACCGCGCCCGGCCCGGTGCGTACGGGTGCGGCGGTGAACGGCGTCACTCCTGCCGCGCCCGCGCAGCCGTACGACCCGTCTCCGTGGCCGCATACGTCGCCGTCGGCGGGTCCGGCCGGGAAGCACGGCGCCGCCGGGACCGACACGGTTCCCGGTGGCGGCCGGGGCGGTTCGCGCACCCGGGTCCTGGCCGGGGCCGGTGCGGCCGTGGCGGCTCTCGGGATCACCGCGGCGCTGCTGGTCCCGCGCCTGACCGCGGTGTCCGACGGTCCGTCCCCCCCGCCCCAGACGACCGCTCCCGCCCGGAGCACGTACCCGCCGGGCCCGACGCCGACCACCCCCGGGCCCGGCGGCACGAGCGGGACGGCCCCCGCGACCGCCTCCGCGCCGGCGGGCATTCCGCAGACGTTCGCGGGGAAGTGGGGGGGCCACATCGCGCCCACCGCCGGTCTCCTCACGAGCGAGTACGACATCGAGATCGAGTTGAAGCGCGGCAAGCCGTCCGGCAAGTGGAAGGAGCCGGCGAACTCGTGCGAGGGCACGCTGCGGCTGACCGCGGCGTCTGCCTCCGCGCTCACGTTCCGGCTGGAGGACGTCCCGCAGTGCGTCCCCGGCGACGTCGTGCTCACGCGCAAGGGCGACGCCCTCGCCTACCGCCACACCGACGACCTCGGTCTGTTCGCCTACGAGGGAACCCTCACCAGGGACTCCTGAAATCGTCCCGGGCTCATCGCCTCCCGGGTGCGTGTCTCGCGGCCCCGACCGCGAGGGGGATCGCCAGCAGTCCGAGCAGGACGAGCTGGGTCTGGCGCTGGTCGAGAGAGTTCTGGCACGGAATGGGCAGGTCGCCGTACCAAGGGGTGAACACGGCGGCGGGCGGGCCACACCGCCACTCTGGCGGCGACAACGGCCACAGCGCCAGCGCCAGGATCAAACCGAAGAGCGCGACCAGCGCACGCTCGGTGTCGGACGTCACGCTCTCGGGATGCTCCACGCGGCGCCACTGACCGTATGCCCAGAAGTAGGCGGCGAGCGCCACGGCGGTGAAGACCTTGGCGGCCCGATCGTGGTTGTCGCTATCGAGCATGCAGTGATAGCAGGCGACGGGTTCGACGAACACGAACAGCAGCACCGCCACCGCCAGGCACATCAGGGCGAGCCACCACGCCGGATGCCAGGCGAACTCCCATGGGCCGACACGCGCACGGCCCCTCTCCAATTCGCGGTTCATGGCAGCGAGGGTGGCGTCCCGCACTTGTGAGCCGGTTGAAGGGCACATGGACGAGATCCGGTGCTCCCGGGGCGGGACCGGTGTGATCATCACGGCGCCGGGTAGTGCGAGCGTCCACGCACAGGAGGAAACCCATGGCAACCGACGTCATCAGCCTGATCAAGGACGATCACCGCGACGTGGAGTCGCTGTTCGAGCGGCTCCAGAAGATGCCGGAGAACCGGCCGGCCCTGCTCGCGGAGCTGGCGGCGAAGTTCATCGCCCACAGCGAGGGCGAGGAGGACGAGGTCTACCCCGCGCTCGCCAAGCGGCGGCCCGAGGAGAAGGAGGAGGTCCACCACGGCGCGGAGGAGCACCACGAGGCCGAGGAGATGATCTCCCGGCTTCTGGAGACCGCCCCGGACAGCCCCGAGTTCGACACGCTGCTGCACGAGCTGATCGAGGCGGTGACGCACCACGTCGAGGAGGAGGAGAACGACATCCTCCCGGTCCTGGAGAAGGCCGTCCCCTTCGAGGAGCGGGTGCGGCTCGGCAAGGCCTTCAGCAAGCGGAAGGCCGAGGCGCTGGCCACTCCGATCAAGCCGCGCTCGCGGACGAAGGACGAGCTGTTGCACCAGGCCAAGGAGCTGGGCGTCGAGGGCGCGTCGGGGATGAACAAGGATGAGCTCATCGCCGCCGTCAGGCAGAAGAAGCAGGAAAAGGGCTGAGCGCGCCACGTCGCGGCGCTGTCCTTCCCCCGTCGGACGGCGAACCGTCACAGGCAGGAGTACAGCGCCGCGACCATGGGGTTCCACCCTGGGGGCCGGGCCGGCCGCGCTGACGACGAGGCGGCTCGGGGTGTGGGCCAGGACGACGCCCGGGTCCGGGTCGGCGAAGGCGAGCGCCCCGCCCGAACCGCTGCGCCCCTGATCAGCCGAGCGTGGGGACCAGGCGGACGAGGTCGGCGAGGCCGTCGGCGACGAGGTCGGCACGGGCGGCGTCCGGGCGCTCGGAGTGCAGGTAGCCCCAGGGCCCCCGGCGCAGCAGGGCCGTTCGCATCCCGGCGCGCGCGGCGGGCAGGACGTCGTTGTCGAGGCGGTCGCCGACGTACAGGATCTGCCCGGGCTCATGACCGCAGACGGCCGCGACCTTGGCGAAGAACGCGGGATCGGGCTTCTCCACCCCCCATCCGGCCGAGGTGTGGATCCCGTCGACCGGCAGGTCCATCGCGACCAGCGCGTCGTACGCCTGGGGCGGCTGGTTGCCCGCGACGACCAGGTCGTAGCCGGCCTCCCGCAGGGCCGCGAGGCCGGGTCGCACGTCCGGGTAGAGGTCGTCGGCGTCGAAGTTCTCGCGCAGCCCGTCCGGGTCCTCGCGCCGCCACGCCTCCATCTCGGCGTCGAGGTCGATTCCCGGCCTGACCAGCTCGAACGCCTCCCGGTGGCTCCGGTCGAGCGCGGCCATGCCGCCGAGCACGCCCATGAAGGTCAGGCGCGGCACGCCCAGCCGGTCGGCCCACCTGGACCAGATCCGGGTCTCGTCGATGAGCGTCTCCCCCACGTCGAACACGAGCGCCCGGACCATAACCGCCTCTCCCCTTCGTCCTGTTACGGCAGCCACTCTATGGTGTGCCGTAACATCGCCGAACGTGAGCGAGACTCGGTACGCCCTGAACGGCATGGTGTGCACCGTCGATCATCTGGCCTCGGCTGCGGGCGTCGCCATGCTCGACAGAGGCGGCAACGCGGTGGACGCGGCGATCGCCGCCAACGCCGTGCTGGCGGTCACCGCCCCGCACATGTGCGGTCTCGGCGGCGACCTGTTCGCCCTCGTCCACGACGGAAGCCCCGACGGGAACCACAGCGCGAGCCAGGGCGGGGGCGTCGCCGCGCTCAACGCCTCGGGGCGGGCGGGCTCGGGCGCCGATCCCGGCCGGCTGCGGGCGGAGGGCCTCGACCGGATGCCCCACCTGTACGACATCCGCTCGGTCCCGGTGCCCGGCTGCGCCGACGGGTGGCTGGCGCTGCACGAGCGGTACGCCCGCCTGCCGCTCGCCGACCTGCTGGCCCCCGCGATCCGCCTCGCGGCCGAAGGCTTCCCCGCCTCGCCGCTGCTCGCCCCTGGCGGGGAGTTCATCGGCTCGCTGCCCGGAGCGGGAGACCTCGCGGCCGCCCGCCGCGCCGGGGACGTGATCCGCCGGCCCGGCGTCGCCAGGGCCCTCGCCGCGCTCGGCGAGGGCGGCCGGGCCGCGTTCTACCAGGGCGAGTTCGGCAAGGGGCTGCTGGAGCTGGGCGGCGGCGAGTACACCGAGGAGGACCTGGCCCGGCCGAACGCCGACTGGGTGGAGCCGCTGAGCACCGAGGTGTTCGGGCACCGGATCTGGACCATTCCGCCGAACTCCCAGGGTTACCTGCTCCTGCTGGCCCTGGAGATCCTCGCCGAGTTCGGCCCGCCCGCCGACCCCGCCGACCCGCGCTGGGCCCACCTGCTGGTGGAGTCGGCCAGGGCGGCCGGGCACGACCGGCTCGACGTCCTGCACGAGGCCGCCGTGGCGCCGCTCGGCACGGCCGCCGCCCGCCGCGCGCTGGTCGATCCCGACCTGCGCTCCCCCCTGCCCGACGCTCCCGCCGCGCCGGGCGACACGACGTATCTGTGCGTGGTCGACGGGGACGGCATGGGCGTCTCGCTCATCCAGTCGAACGCGTCGGGCTTCGGCAGCCTGCTCTTCGAGCCCAGCACCGGGATCAACCTGCACAACCGCGGCATCGGCTTCTCGCTCACGCCCGGCCATCCCGCGGAGTACGGCCCGCACCGCAGGCCACCCCACACGCTGTGCCCGGCGCTGGTCACCCGGCCGGACGGCACGCTGCGTACCGTTCTCGGCACGATGGGCGGCGACGCGCAGCCGCAGATCCTGCTGCAGCTGGTCACCCGCCTGCTCGCACACGGCCAGACGCCCGGCGAGGCGATCGGCGCCCCGCGCTGGGCGCTCGGCAGCGGCACCGGCTTCGACACCTGGCGGTCCGCCCCGGTGGTCGAGGTCGAGGAGGGCGCGCCCTGGGCGAACGGCCTGCGCGAGCGCGGGCACACCGTCGAGACGGTGGAGTGGGGCTCCAACTTCGGCCACGCCCACCTGATCGACCTGCTCCCGTCGGGCGTGCTCGCCGGGGCGGCCGACCCCCGCGCGCTGATCGGCGCCGCCCTGGGCCGCTGAGCCGTGTCTCCCTGGGCCGCTGAGCTGTGTCGCTGAAACCCTGTCGCTGAAACCCTGTCGCTGAAGGCTCTGCCGCTGGCTACGACGTCCGGGCCGCCTCCTCGACCTGCTGCATGGCCTTGCGGATGCGCTTCTCGGAGACCGGGGTGGGAGTGCCGAGCTGCTGGGCGAAGAAGCTCACCCGCAGCTCCTCGATCATCCACCGGATGTCCCGTACGGCCTTGGCGTCCCGCTCGGCGGGCTTCAGCCGGTCGAGCAGGTCGCGGTACTCGTCCTCGACGTCGTGCACGCGGTGCATCCACTCGCGGTCGCGGCGGGGATCGTCCGGGAGCTTGTCGAGCCGGCGCTCGACCGCCCGCAGGTAGCGGTGCACGTCCGGCAGCCGGTCGTAGCCCGTCTCGGTGACGAAGCCGTCGTGCACCAGCCCGTCGAGCTGGTCCGCGATGTCGGCCCTGAGATCGGCCACGCCGCCGCCCAGCGCGCCGAGCCGGTTCTGCGCGGCGTGCCAGGCCGCCAGGACCCGCTCCACCCGGGAGACGACCTCCTCGGTCGTCTCGAACAGCGAGGCGCGCACGTGGTCGCGCAGCCGCTCGAACCCGGCCTCGTCCCAGACCGGCCCGCCCGCCTCCGCCATCAGCCTGTCGGCGGCGCACGCGGTGCAGTCGTCGAACAGGGCGGCGGCCCCGCCATGCGGGCTGCGACTGAGGGCGAGCTTCTGCGCGGTGGTCAGGGTCCGCAGGATGGCCTTGGCCGGGTTGACCACGTTGAGCAGCAGCAGCCTCCTGGTGCCCGCCCACATGGCCCTGTCGCGCTCGCGCTCGGTCTCGAACATCCGGACCGCGACGCTCGTGCCCTCGTCCACCAGGGCCGGGTAGGCCCGCAGCCTGCCCTGCTCGAACACCTTCGGCAGGGTGCCGATCGTCCAGCCGTGCAGGCCGTCGCGTTCGAGGTCGTCGGCGGCCTTCGACAGCGTGGCGCGCAGCTTCGGCGCGAGCCGCCGCTTGAGCGCCTCCAGGTCCTTGTCCTCGCCCACCGTGCGCTTGCGGTCGTCGACCACCCGGTAGGTGATCCGCAGGTGGGCGGGGAGCTGGTCGAGGGCCCACGCGTCGCGCGGCACCTCCACCCCGGTCAGCGCCCGCAGCTCGCGCTCCAGCGCCTCGAGGATCGGCTCGCCGCCGGGCCGTACGCGTTCCAGCACGGCCTTGGCGTAGTTGGGGGCGGGCACGAAGTTGCGGCGCAGGTTCTTCGGCAGCGACCGGATGAGCGCGGTGACGAGGTCCTCGCGCAGGCCGGGGATCTGCCAGTCGAAACCGGTCGGGTCGACCTGGTTGAGCACGGCGAGCGGGATGTGGACGGTCACGCCGTCCGCCTCACCCGTCTCCGCCGCGCCGGGCTCGAAGCGGTAGGTCAGCCGCATCCGCTGGCCGTTCTGCCGCCAGGCGTCGGGGTAGTCCCCGGCGCTGACCCCGGCGCTGTCGTTGACCAGCATCTCCGGCGAGAACGTCAGCAGGTCGGGCGTCTCCCGCGACGTCTTCTTCCACCAGCTGTCGAAGTGCCTGCCCGAGACCACGTCGGCCGGGATCCGCTGGTCGTAGAAGTCGAACAGCGTCTCGTCGTCCACGAGGATGTCGCGGCGGCGGGCCTTCTCCTCCAGCTGCTCGACCTCCTCGAGCAGCTTGCGGTTCTCGTGGAAGAACTTGTGGTGGGTGCGCCAGTCGCCGTCGACCAGCGCGTGCCGGATGAACAGCTCCCGGCTCAGCTCGGGGTCGATGCGGCCGTAGTTGACCTTCCGCTCGGTCACGATCGGCACGCCGTACAGCGTCACCTTCTCCAGCGCGACGACGGCGGCCTGGTCCTTCTCCCAATGCGGCTCGCTGTAGGTGCGCTTGACGAGGTGCTGCGCGAGGGGCTCGATCCAGCCGGGCTCGATCTTGGCGTTGACCCGGGCCCACAGCCGGGAGGTCTCCACCAGCTCGGCCGACATCACCCACTGCGGCTGCGCCTTGGCCAGTGCCGAGCCGGGGAAGATCGCGAAGCGGGCGTTGCGGGCGCCGATGTACTCCGTGATCGGCCTGCGGCCGTCCTGCCTGCGCTTCTCGACGACGTCCTTGACCCCGATGTGCGACAGCAGGCCGGCCAGCAGCGACTGGTGGATCCGCTGGGGGTCGGCGGGCACGCTGTTGGGCACGATGCCCAGCGTCTTGGCCACCTGGCGGAGCTGGCTGTCGATGTCCTGCCACTCCCGCACGCGCAGGTAGTTGAGGTAGTCGGCCTTGCACAGCCGCCGGAACGCGCTCGACGACAGCTCCTTCTGCCTGTCGCGGAGGTGGTTCCAGAGGTTGAGGTAGGTCAGGAAGTCCGATTCCTTGTCGGCGAAGCGGCGGTGCTTCTCGTCGGCCGCCTGCTGCTTGTCGGCCGGCCGCTCGCGCGGGTCCTGGATGGACAGCGCGGCCGCGATGATCATCACCTCGCGGGCGCAGCCGTTCTTCTCGGCCTCCAGCACCATCCGGGCGAGACGGGGGTCGACCGGGAGCTGCGCCAGCTTGCGCCCGAGCGGCGTGAGCTGCGTCCCCTTCCCGGCCTCCCGGCCCGCGCCCTTGTCGGCGAGGGCGCCGAGCTCAAGCAGCAGGTTGACGCCGTCCCTGATCTGACGGCTGTCCGGCGGCTCCACGAACGGGAACGCCGCGATGTCCCCCAGGCCCAGCGACGTCATCTGCAGGATGACGCTCGCCAGGTTCGTACGGAGGATCTCGGGGTCGGTGAACTCCGGCCGGGAGAGGAAGTCCTCCTCCGAGTAGAGCCGGATGCACACGCCGTCCGAGGTACGGCCGCAGCGGCCCTTGCGCTGATTGGCCGACGCCTGGGAGACCGGCTCGATCGGCAGCCGCTGGACCTTCAGCCGGTGGCTGTAGCGGGAGATCCGCGCCGTGCCCGGATCGACCACGTACTTGATGCCGGGAACGGTCAGCGAGGTCTCGGCGACGTTGGTGGCCAGCACGATCCGGCGTCCCCTGTGCTGCTGGAAGACCCGGTGCTGCTCGGCGGCCGACAGCCGCGCGTACAGCGGGAGGACCTCCTCCGGACGGCCCTTGAGCGCGTCGGCGGTGTCGCGGATCTCCCGCTCGCCGCTGAGGAAGACCAGGATGTCGCCCGGCCCCTCGGCGCACAGCTCGTCCACGGCGTCGACGATGGCCTGGGTCTGGTCGTCGTCCTCGTCGACCGGGCGGTAGCGCACCTCCACGGGGTAGGTGCGCCCGGACACCTCGATCACGGGCGCCGGTTCCCCGCCCGGTTGGGCGAAGTGCCGGGCGAACCGCTCGGGGTCGATGGTCGCGGAGGTGATGACCACCTTGAGGTCGGGCCGTTTGGGGAGGAGCTGCTTGAGATAGCCGAGGATGAAGTCGATGTTGAGGCTGCGCTCGTGCGCCTCGTCGATGATCAGCGTGTCGTACCGCAGCAGGAGCGGGTCGGTCTGCATCTCGGCGAGCAGGATGCCGTCGGTCATCAGCTTGACCAGCGTCCCGTCGCTGGAGTGGTCGGTGAAGCGGACCTTGTAGCCGACCGCCTCCCCCAGCTCGATCGACAGCTCCTCGGCGATGCGCTCGGCGACCGTGCGGGCGGCGATGCGGCGCGGCTGGGTGTGGCCGACGACCCCGTGGACCCCCCGGCCGAGCTCCAGGCAGATCTTGGGGATCTGGGTGGTCTTTCCCGAGCCGGTCTCACCGGCCACGATGACGACCTGGTGGTCCCTGATGGCCTCAAGCAGGTCGTCCTTGTGCCGGCTGACCGGCAGCTCGGGAGGGTAGCTGAGGGCGGGGACGGCCGCGCGGCGCGCGGCCACGCGGCGTTCCGCGGCCTCCACGTCCCCCGCGATCTCCTGGACGACGGACTGGCGAGCGGCGCGGTCGCGGACCCGGCGCATGCCGTCGAGACGGCGGCGCAGCCTGCGCTGGTCGCGCAGCATCAGGTCGGGGAGGCGGGCCTGGAGATCGGCGAGCGTGTTCATTCCATGCTCAAGGATAGGCAACACCCCCCGCCGATCTGCCAGCCGTTTTCCGGCGGCCCCTTCAGGGCGGTGTCAGCGGCGGCGCTGCGGCTGGTACTTGTACCCCACGTTGCGGACGGTCACGATCCGGCCGGCGTGCCGGCCCAGCTTGCGGCGCAGCCGCAGGACGTGCACGTCGACCGTACGTCCGCCCTCGTCGTCGTACCGGTCCCAGACGGCCGCCATGAGCTGGCGGCGGTTGTAGACCCGGCCGGGGGCCGAGGTGAGATAGTCGAGCAGCTCGAACTCCCGGAAGGTCAGCTCGATCTCCTCGCCTCCGGCCCGGGCCACCCGCGCGGCCCGGTCCAGGACCAGCTCCTCCTCCTCGCCCGGAGCGTCCCGCCGCGGCGAGGCCGTACGCTCCCGCGCGATCGGCGGCTCCGGCGCTTCCGCCGCGGTCCCGGCGGGCACCAGGTAGCCGACGATCATCAGCACGGCGCCGGTCTCCGGCACCGGCAGCACGCCGAGCACGGACCCCTGCCCGAGGTCGGGGGGCTCATGGCCCTGCTCGCGCCTGCGCTCCACAAAGTCGATGACGTTCTGGTGGGACATGCCCCTCTCCTTGCCTCGTGGCGTACCGGACGGTGGTGACCGCGGTCGTCAACAGGCGGCGGCGCAGACGCGCAGCAGGTCGATGTGCCGGCGCTGGGTCAACCTCCCCGAGGAACTCATGGGATCATCATGGCAGCGATATTACCCGCTGTCCAGGTAGGAATAAGGGAGATCTATCGCTCAGGGCATGCGCGCGGCCACCGCGGCCGCCATCGCCGCGCCGATGATCCCGGCCTCGTTCCGCAGCACGGCGGGCACCACCGGGGTATCCCCGAGCTCGACGTACGGCAGGAACTTGCCGGCCTTCTTGCTCACGCCCCCGCCGACGACGATCAGCGTGGGCGACAGCAGGTCGCGCATGTGCCCGAGGTACTCCTCCACGCGCCCGGCCCACTTTTCCCAGCTCAGGTCCTCCTCCTCGCGCACCCGGTCGGAGGCGCGGTGCTCGGCCTCCTTGCCGCGGATCTCGATGTGGCCGAACTCGGTGTTGGGCACCAGCGTGCCGTCCACGAAGAGCGCGCTGCCGATGCCGGTGCCGAAGGTCAGCATGAGCACGACCCCGTGCCGGTCCCGGCCCGCGCCGAAGGTCATCTCGGCGACGCCGGCCGCGTCCGCGTCGTTGAGCACGACGGTCTGCTCACCGAACAGGTCGGCGCCCTTCACTCCGATCCACGACTTGTCCACGTTGGCCGCCGTCCTGATGACCCCGTCGAGGACCACTCCGGGGAAGGTGACGCCCATCGGACCGGTCCAGGAGAAGTGCGCCGCGATCTCGCGTACGGCCTGGGCGACGACCCCCGGCGCGGCGGGCCGCGGCGTCGGGATGCGCAGGCGCTCCCGGGTGAGCACGCCGGCGGCCGTGTCCACCGTGGCGCCCTTGATCCCCGAGCCGCCGATGTCGATGCCCAGAACTTCCATGACTTTCCTCCTGGTCCGGCTGGACGGCTGCCCAGCCGCCCTCGCCTCATGCGCGGTCGCGAGTATCGCACGGCGTCGTGGGTCCGGCCGGGTTACGGGAGGACAGGCCGGGTACGCCCGAAATCGGGGCAAATCACCACAAGGGGGACACGTATGATCAGCACACTCCACAGAATGGGTCTGCGCTCCAGCATCCTGTACGGCGCCGCTTTCGGGTCGATCGGCATGTCGATCGCCTCGTGGATCATCTCGAACAAGTACGAGGCGGCCGGCATCGAGCGGGCCGACAGGTGGGCGTTGTTCGTCGGCGAGTGGGCGCCGACCTTCTTCGGGATGGGGATCGCCCTGCGCATGGAGGAGATCGCCGAGGAGAAGGGGCGGGAGACCCCCGAGTGGCAGGAGCAGAGCAGCGACATCCGCCGTCCCACCCGCGCCGGCGTGTAGCGGGGCCGGGCAAGGGCTTCCACGAGCGGCCCGGAGGGACCGGACGGCCTCTCCGGGCCGCTCCGCGACCGCACCCCAGGGAGTGTCAGGCCGCGGCCCGGAGGTGTTCGTGCGCCCATTCCTCGAAGGTCGTGAGCGGGATGCCGAGGGCCCGCGCGTACTCGGGACGGGCGGGCTGACCGACCGTGTCGATGAACTCGTGTGAAGTGACGCCGGCTCCCGGCATCCCCGCGGCGACCGCCTCCTCCATGGTCATGTCGGGCGCGGTCAGCTCGGTGCCCAGAGCCCGGGAGAGGACCCCCGCGATTTCCCTCAGCGTCAGGTAGTCACTGGCCAGTTCCAGCTCGACCCCGTGGAACCGCTCCGGCGCGGCGACGGCCGCGGCGGCCGCCGCGCCGATGTCGTCGACCGCGACGAGGGAGAGCCGGGTGCCGGGCTTCAGCACGGTCACGATGCCCCCCTCGACGCCACGGGGCAACAGGTACGCCAGGGACGGAAGGAAGTTGTCCATGAAGAAGCCCGGCTTGATGATCGTCCAGTGCGTGAAGCCCGCCTCACGCACCCGGTCCTGGATGCCGGCCTTGGCGGCGTAGTAGGGCTCCAGCGACGCCCAGCGGCCTTCGGCCCAGCCGGGGACCTCGGTGTGCTGACCCGCACCGGAGACGGACGTGTGCACGAACTGCGGCACGCCCGCGGCCAGCGCGCCTTCGATCAGGTTGACGGCCTGGGTCAGCTCGCCTTCGAAGTCGAGGGCGTCTCCCTTCAGCTGGGGCATCTGCACCGAGAAGACGGCCCGGGCCCCTCGCGCGGCCCTGATCACCGAGTCGCGGTCGTCGAGGTCGCCGGCGACCAGTTCGGCGCCGAGCGCTTCGACCGCCCTCGCCCGGTCGGTCGCGGGGTCGCGGACCAGTGCCCGGACGGGAACGCCGTTCGCGAGCAGGGCGCGGGTCGTGGCGCCGCCCTGCCGTCCGGTGGCGCCGGTGACCAGGACGGGTGCGGGATCGGTGGGCATGAGGCCCCTCCTGTGGTGTGTGTCGACAAAACGGCGGACCCCGCCGTTTATGCTTCGGTAAGATACGGCGGACCCCGCCATTTAGCAACCGATGAGGTGACACCATGCCCGTCCAGCGTGCGGACGCCCGGCGCAACTACGCGCGCCTGCTCGCCGTGGCCAAGGAGGCGATCGCCGTGGAGGGGCCCGACGCGTCCCTGGAGCAGATCGCCCGCACCGCGGGAGTCGGATCCGCCACCGTGCGCCGGCACTTTCCCAATCGCCACGCGCTGCTGGAGGCGGTCTTCCGCGATCGGGTCGAGACCCTGTGCGCGCACGCCCGCGACCTGACCGGCAGGGCCGACACCCGGGCCGCGCTGCTGGAATGGCTGAGCGCCGTCCTCGCGGACGCGACGACCATCCGGGGGCTGGCCACCGCGCTGTCCCGCGACCGGGCGGCCGACCCCGGCGTGGCGCACGAGCACTGCTGCTCGGCGCAGCTCACCGAGGCGGGCGACCCACTGGTGCGCCACGCCGCGCACGACGGCGCGCTGGCACCGGACGTGACCATCGGCGACCTGCTCGCCCTGATCACCGGCATCGCCCTGGCCATGGAACACCACCCGGACCCCGCCGCCGACGCGCAGCGGCTGCTCGGCCTGGCCATGGCGGGAGTCGGCCCCCGTCAGGGGTGACGGGATTCGGCACGCCGGCGCTCCGTTAGGCTCGGCGCGCGTGACCCCCGATCCCACCGCCGTAGCGCGCTGGCTGCGCACGCGGCCCGCCCGCGCGGCCGGCACCCGCGTCCTGGCCGTCGAGGGACGCTCCGGTGCGGGCAAGACGACGCTGGCCGCCGCCGTGGCCGCGGCGCTCACCGCGCAGGTCGTCCGCATGGACGACCTGTACGACGGCTGGGACGGCCTGCAGGCCGGGGTGGACGCCCTGCTCGAGTGGGTGCTGCGCCCCCTGGGCCGCGGAGGCCGGGCACGCTGGCGGCGCTACGACTGGACCCGGGGCCGGTACGCCGAATGGCACGAGGTCCCCGCGGCGGACACCGTCGTGATCGAGGGCGTGGGCTGCGGCGCCCGCGAGGCGGGGCCGTACCTCAGCGGGCTGGTGTGGCTGGAGGCCGCTGAGGAGGTCCGCAGGGCGCGGGCGCTCGCCCGCGACGGCGAGGTGTACGCGCCCCACTGGCGGCGCTGGGCCGAGCAGGAGGAGCGCTACTACGCCCGCCACGACGTGCGCTCCCGGGCCGGCCTCGTCATCGTCACCGGCTGAGCCGCGCAGAAAACGGACCCGCACGCCGAAGCCGTCCGGCCGCTGGTCAGCCCAGGCCTGCGCGATACTCCTCGTCGGTAACCGGCCCGTGCCAGTGGGTCGTGCCGCTCGCCGTGACGGCGATGTGCACCAGCGTGTCGTCGGCGACGGCGCCGTGCCAGTGCTTCTCACCCGGCTGCACGTGGACCCAGTCGCCCGGCCCGATCAGCGTGCCCTCGGTCTCGCCCCAGCGCGTCACCACCCCGCGCCCCGACAGCACGTACAGCGCCTGCTCCCCGTCGTGGGTGTGCCAGCCCGAGCGGGCCTGCGGGTCGTAGGAGAAGCGCTGGGCGCGCAGGCCGTCCGGCTCCACCTCCTCCAGCGCCTTCGCCTCCCACACGCCGTCGGTGAACCTGTCCGGTCCCGGCCGGGTGGCCTTGATCTCGCCTTCGCGTACGAACCTCATCGCGCGCTCCCTTCGCCGTGGGCCGGCCGCGTCAGGCCGGCACCGCCCGCACCCATCTACGATCGCCGCCGAGGAAGCCCTCCATCGTGAGCCCGGCCTCGCGCAGCAGCTCCCCGAACCGGTCGTCGGTGCGGCACCTGCTGACGAACGTGTGGGTCCATCGCCGGTCTCCCATGACATACTCCATCGTCGCGGAGAGCAGATCCGGCTCGGGCCGGGTCACGTCCGTCATCCGGATCACCCGTTCGTCGCCGCGCGTCTCCGACGGCCCCACCGTGTCGTACCACTCGGGCGGCTGGCGCTGGAAGATCACGCACCCGTCCGGGGCGACGTGGCGGCGGCAGGTCCGCAGGAACGCCCGGCACAGGTCGTCGTCGGCGGTGTCGATCACGTACGACATCAGCAGGACCACGTCGAACGTCCTGGGCAGGGACAGGTCCTGGATGCGGGACAGGACCGTCTCAGCTCCGTGGATGTGCGCGAGCATCTCGGGCGACTCGTCCACGGCGACCACCTCGTGGCCGAGCGCGAGGAGGGCGTGGGTGATCCGGCCCACCCCCGCGCCGAGTTCGAGTATCGCCGCACCCTCCGGTATCGCGGCGTGGACGATCTCGGGTTCACCGTTGGGAGTGAGCGTCGCGTAGTAGTCGACCGCGCACCCGTCCGGAGTGATCGGGCCGGGGCCGGTGCCGTGATAGAGCCGTTCTGGCAGCATGATCACCATCCTGCATCACGGGGCCCCGTAGCGGCCCAGTCGTGGCGATTTGTCCGATTTCTGCCGGGTATTTCTTCCATGATGAGTTCTGCCGGACGGAGGTGACAGGCATGAGCGTTCCGATGCGACGGGAGTCCAGAGGTCTCGTTCCCGACCTGTTCGACCTGCTGGAGGCGCCGATGGCCGCACTCCGGCCGATGGCCGGGCAGCAGATGCGGCTTGAGGATTACGTCAAGGACGGCCGCTACGTGCTGCGCGCCGAACTGCCCGGAATCGACCCGGACAAGGACGTGGAGATCAGCGTGTCGAACGGCGTGCTGACCATCCACGCCGAACGGCGCCACGAGGAGCGGCAGGCGCACCGCACCGAGTTCCGCTACGGAGCCTTCACCCGGTCGATCGTGCTGCCGCCGAACGCGGACGAGAACGACGTGAAGGCCACCTATGACAAGGGAATCCTCGAGGTGAGCGTGCGGCTCGCCGAGGAGCGGGAGGAGCGCAGGCGAATCCCGATCGAGAAGCCGGGGGCCGAACAGCAGCAGCGCTGAAGCGGCCCACGCCGGGCCCGTCCGCACCGCGCGGGCGGGCCCGGGTCACGTTGACCACTTGCTCGGCATCCGTCCCTCATCCCGCAGCGACGCATCAGGGTGCCGACGGGGACCGTACGACGGCGACCGGGCACTCGGCGTGGTGCAGCGCTCCCCGGCTGACCGAGCCGAGCATCGCCGAGCCCAGCGCGCCCCGGCCGTGGGAGCCGACCACGAGCAGGCCGGCCCCGCGTGACGCCTGGACGAGCGCGTCGACCGGATGCCCGTAGACGATCTCCTCGCGCACCGGCACCTCGGGATACCGCCTCCGCGGGTCCGCCAGCTTCTCCCAGGTCACGCGCTGACAGGCCTCGCGCACCTCCTCCACGTCGTAGGTGATCTCGGGCGCGAGCGGATGGGCGGGCAACTGCCAGGCGTGCACGGCCCGCAGCGTGTCGCCGTGCGCCCTCGCCTGCTCGAAGGCGTACGCCAGGGCGGGCTCGCATTCGGGCGAGTCGTCCACGCCCACCGCGATCTCCCCCCTCTCACCGCTCCAGCCCGGCCGTACGACGATGACCGGGCAGGGGGCGTGACCGGCGACGTGGGTGCTGACCGACCCGACGACGATGCCGGCGAAGCCGCCGAGTCCCCTGCTGCCGAGCACGATCTCGACGGCCTCCTTGGCCTTGTCCCGCAGGACGCGGGAGGGGATGCCCTCGATGATCTCCGTACTGATCTTCACGTCCGGCCGCCGCTCGCGGGCCACCGCCTCCGCGGCGGACAGCGCGCGCTCGGCGTGCGCGGTGAGCGGGTCGCCGCCAGAGGTGGGGAACTTCGGGATGCCGTACGCCCAGTGGTCCACGACGGAGACGAAGCGCAGCGGGTAACCGCGGCGGGCGGCGTCGTCCGCGGCCCACCGCACGGCGGCCGTCGCGGCGGGCGAGCCGTCGGTGCCGACGATGATCGGGCCGGACATGGACGCTCCTTCCTGGGCTGCGTCGTCTCACCCGGGCCTTCCCGTGCCTTCTCACCGGGCCTTTTCACCGGGCTTCCTCCATGTGACCACCGCCGGTCGCGGCCCTCCAGGGCCGTAGGTCCTCAGCCCGGGGCCGGTGCCGGGGCCGCGCGGCCGGGAGGGATGCTGGAGTCCTGGAGGTGGTCCGACATGGAATCGAAGCGCTGGACCGTCGAGATCTTCGTGAACGAGGACGACAACGACGACGTCACCACCGCGACCGCCGTGCTGTACACGCCCGCGGGACGACGCCACGAGAGCGTCGGCCGAGCCCGCCGCAACCCGGCCGACCGGCCCGTGCCCGACATCGGCGACGAACTGGCGGCCGGACGGGCCCTCGCCGACCTGGGGGCGAAGCTCATCGGGGATGGCGCGGATGACGTGGCACAGCTCGCCGGTCCCGCCTACGAGTCGTACTGAGTACTGAATGCTGAGACCGTAGACGGAGCCGGCATCCGGGGGCTCCGCGACGAGCCCCCGGAGCCCGCGCTCCGCGTCCTCATTCCACCGGGTCGGCCGGGTCCTCGCCGAGGAGCCCCGCGGCCCGCATCTCCTCCGTCAGCCATGCCATGGCCGCCTGCTCGCCTCTGGCCGCGCCCGTCCCCGCCGGCGTGCCGTTCGCCGTACGAGGACCTGCCGGGACGTCGCCGGCCGCACCGCCGGGCGCCCGGCCCCCGCCGGGACCGGTGGCGTACGGCCGGGCGGCGGCCGCTCCCCCTCGCTTGCCCCGGGTCCCCCCGCCGCCGGGTGCCCCGCCCTGTTCGGCCGGCGGGACGCCGCCACCGGTCGCCGTGGCGCGCCCGCGTGGGGCTCTGGTGACGAGACCGCCGGGCACCGGCCCGTTGGGCGTCGTGCCCGCGCCGTACGCCGCCTGCGTGGCCATGCCAGGCTGCGCCCCCGTGCCCGTCTGCCCGGAGTCGCCGCCCGGCCCCCAGGCCGCCGGCACGAGCAGTCCCGCGCCGGTCATCTCGGCGGTGAGCTGCCCGAGCAGCGTGTCCGCCTCGACCGGCTCGGGCGTGATCTGCGCGAGGGCCGGTGCGAGAGCGCGCAGCGCGTTCGGCATCCCCGCGCCGGTGCGGTGGAGATCGCCGAGGTTCAGCGGGACGCAACTCGACTTGATGACGTGGAAGAGGTGATCGACCCGCCGCGCGTCCCGCCCGCTGTAGGGGCCCCGGAAGTCGCCGTGGTGGGCGAGCACCAGGGCGGCGAGGCCGGCGACGTGCGGCGTGGCCATGGAGGTGCCGTCCAGTGCGGCGTACCCGTCCGGGGGCACCGCCGACAGCACGGCCACGCCCGGGGCGCACACGTCGATCTCGGGGCCGTGGCAGGTGAAGCGCGGCGAGAAGTAGCCGTCGCCGGTCATCGGCCCGCGGATCTCGGCCTCGTGGGCGGTGCCGGGCGGGAACGCGCCGGCCTTGCCGACGGCCGCGACGGTCAGGACGCCGGGCAGGATGCCCGGGAAGCCGACCGCTCCCCCGTCGTTGCCGGCGGCCACCACGCACGCCACCCCCGCCTCGCGCGCCTGCTCGATCTTCGCGGCGACGAGCGGGGAGTGGTGTCTGCTCGCGAGGCTCAGGTTGACGACGTCGATCCGCTGCTCGACGCAGTAGTCGAGCGCCTCGATGAGGTCGCTGAACCGCCCGCCCGGGAAGATCTTGCAGGCGTGCACCTCGGCCTCGACGGCGAACCCGACGACGCCGCCGCCGTCGTCGGCCCCGGAGACGACGGCCGCGCAGTGGGAGCCGTGGTAGGCGGCGTCGACGGACCAGCCGTCCGGCTCGCCGCCGACGAGATCGACGCCCGCGCGGACGCGGTCACGCAGGTCGGGGTGCCGTACGTCGGCCCCGGAGTCGATGATGGCGATCCTGACCCCTGCGCCGCGCAGCGTGGGAGGCAGGCGGTCGAGGTTCATCGCCTGCTGGCCCCAGCCGAAGACCTGCCTGCCGGGGAAACCGTTGAAGGTCTCCGACAGGCGTATCGGCTCGATCAGGTTGTCCCGGCTCGTGGACAGGGCCGGGCGGTCGATGTGGACGCTCCAGTAGCCGGAGCGCGGCCGGACCGTCACCCCGCTGATCGACTCCGGGGTCTCCCCCACCATCGTGACCACCGCGCGGCCGTCGACCCCGGTGGACGTCTGGGCGGGCCAGCCATGCCCGGTCACCAGGACGCTCGCGCCGGGCAGCGGCGTGCCGTCCGCGTCCCTGACCAGGAAGGCGAACGTGCTCTCCACGCCCGGCGGCACCACCGCCGGGGCGGGCCGCCGCCTGCGCGGCGGCTGGGGCACGTCGCTGTAGGTGAGCAGCCGGTCGCGCTCGAAGTAGAGCTGCGGATACTGCCGCCGCAACGCCTCCACGTGCTCGGCGGTCATCTCCGCCACGACCACAGCGGGGAACCCGGGTGCCTGAGCCCCCGGGTTCCCCGCCGTCCCCCGCAGGCGGCGCAGCACGCGCACCTCGGGGTCGTCCTCCAGCAGCCTGCGCACCGTGTCCCCGTCGAGAGCCGGCGCGGCTGCCCCCGGCGCCGCCGGATGCGGCTGGGGCAGCGCAGCCACCATGTAGCGCCGTGGCCGGGGCTCCACCGGCTGCGGCGCCTGGCGGGACGCCTGCCGCCCCCGCGGGGACGCCGGGCGCGGCTCCTCGCTTCCGTCCTTGGGCTTGTCGTTATTGGTCACCACGTCTCGACTCTCCCCAGCTCAGGCTGGTGTGGCCGGCCGCGCCCCGTACGGCGCGGCGGGCAGTTCAGGCTCTGTCATCACATTTCGCCGGTCTCGGGACGGCGGGGGCCCGGACCGGCCGCCGACCGGTCCGGGCCACCACGGTGATCACGTCACAACAGTGGAACCGTGGGCCGTCCGGGGGCGACGGCGCCGAGCGCGAACTGGATCTGCGCCAGGCACGCGTCGTACCGCCCAGCCCGGTACAGCTGTACCGCCTGCACCAGCAGCGGGATGATCCCCGCGACCTGGGGCGCCTGCGGGAGTGACGCCTCTAGCCAGCCGTACAGCCGCTGGAGCGTCACGGCGCAGTGCGCCTGCAGCGGCGCGACCGGCGCCGGATGCCCCGCCGAGACTCCCACGGCCGGGGGCGTCACCGGACCCATCCCGGGACCCATCGACTCCACGGTGTTCCTCCGATCAGATTGCGGCACCGGCCGGCACCGGGACCTGCTGCGCGACCTGCTGGTGCAGCTGGCCGTACGCCTGGCCATACGCCTGGCCATACGGCTGGCCATACGGCTGGCCGTACGCCTGGCCGTAGCCCTGGCCGTACGCCTGGCCGTAGCCCTGCGCGGTCAGCGGGACCTGCTGCCCGTACACCCCGTGGATGGACGGGGAGCCGAACTGCATGGCCTGCTGGGCAGGGTGCTGCGCGTACGCCTGGGTGGCGTACGGCTGGCCGTAAACCTGCGGGATCTGCTGGGCCTGGGCCTGGATGGCCTGCAGGGCCTGCAGAACCTGCGGCGGAAGCAGCTGCTGCTGGACCTGCTGCTGAAGCTGCTGCTGGACCTGGTGCTGGTAGAGCACACCCTCCAGCATCTGGCGGGCCGCGTGAGCGCCGTAACGCACGCTGTACCGCGCGACCTTGGTCCAGAAGGTCACCGGGCTCACCAGGTGCTCCTGCGGGAGGATCTGCTCCTCCTGCTGGATCATCGCGAGCGGCGACAGCTGGTGCTGGGCCGCCGCGAGATGCTGACCGAGCTGCAGGGGCGAGATCTGGTGCTGAGCGCCGTACCCCAGCGTGGTCGCCATAGACGTGGGGTTCATAGCTGTGAACGTCATATTCACTCCTTCGGAGCCAGTAGGTCCGGCCCATCGCCGATGTGATTACATCGCGTTACAGATCGGTCGCACAACGTTATAGGCGTAATGAGTGGATAAGGCCGACTTGGCACTCGAGCTTCGACGCCAACCGACATCTCTCTTTGCCTTGACAAATTTGTTTGTCGGCTGCCATGCTCGAGGGCATGAAAGACGTGGCGGTGATCGAGGATCCGGCGGCGGCGGAGGCCTCCCTGGATCCGATGCGGGCGCGGTTGCTCGCCGAGCTGACGGAGCCCAACTCGGCGACCATGCTGGCGGCCAAGGTCGGGCTGCCGAGGCAGAAGGTGAACTACCACCTCAAGACCCTGGAGCGGCACGGCCTCGTGGAGCTGGTCGAGGAGCGCCGCAAGGGCAACGTCAACGAGCGGGTCATGCGGGCGACGGCGGCGTCGTTCGTGATCTCCCCCGCCGCGCTGGCGTCGGTCGCGCCCGATCCGTCACGCGCACCCGACCGGCTGTCGGCGCGATGGCTGCTGGCGCTCGCCGCGCAGCTCGTGCGCGACGTGGGCACACTGATAGTCGGGGCGTCCCAGGCACGCAAGAAGCTCGCGACGTTCGCCGTCGACGGCCGGGTGCGCTTCGCCTCGGCCGCCGACCGGGCCGCGTTCGCCGAGGAGTTGTCGGCCGCCGTGGCCACGCTCGTGAGCAAGTACCACGACGATTCGGCCGAAGGCGGGCGCGAGCACCGGCTGGTCGTCGCCGTCCATCCCGCCGTCCCCCGGACGGCCGACACAGAGGAGCGCTGAACGTGCCCCACGAGTTCGAGCTGCACAAGGAAGTCCAGCTGGACGCGACCCCCGAGCAGGTCTGGGAGGCGATCGCCACCGGCCCGGGGGTGGACTCCTGGTTCATGGGACGCACGGAGATCGAGCCCGTCGAAGACGGCCGCGGCCGGTTCACCATGTTCGGCAACAGCGAGGGCTCCACCGTGACCGCGTACGAGCCCGGCAAGCGGTTCGCGTACCGCGGCGACGAGAACCCCGACGGCACGTTCATGGCGTTCGAGTACCTCATCGAGGGACGCGACCACGGCAGCACGGTCCTGCGCCTGGTCCAGCACGGCTTCCTCGGCGACGACTGGGAGACCGAGTTCGAGGCGATGGGCGTCGGCTGGGACATGTACCTGCACAAGCTCGCCCAGTACCTCACCTACTTCCGGGGGCGCCCGGCCACCGTCGTGTCCGCCGTACGCCCCCAGGCGGCCGAGAACGAGCCGGCCTGGGCGGCGATCAAGGACGCGCTGGGCCTGGCGGGCACGGTCCGCGTCGGCGACCCCGTACGGCTCGCGGTGGACGGGCTGGCGCCGGAGGACGGGGTGGTCGACTACACCGGCTTCCCGACCTTCCTCGGCCTGCGGACCGCCGACGGGCTCTACCGGTTCATCCACTCCGGTCCCGAGCGGGGGAACGTGGTCGTCCTCGGGCACCACGTCTTCGCCGAGGACGCCGACCAGGAGCACGTCGAGGCCGCCTGGCGGTCATGGCTCTCCCGGCTCTTCCCCTGACCATCCGTCCGAAGGTCACGCACGTCCGAACTCCTGACCACGAAGGGCATGACGATGACGAACACCCCCGACCTTGAATACACCGTCACCCGCGTCCTGGACGCTCCCCGCGAGACCGTCTTCAAGGCGTGGACCGAGCCGGAGCGCTTCAGCCAGTGGTTCGGCCCGCGCGGCTTCACCACCCCCGTCTCGCTGATCACCATGGACCTGCGGCCCGGAGGCGAGTGGAGCGCGTGCCTCGTGTCGCCGGAGGGCGCGAAGGCCCCCCTCGGCGGCGTCTACCGGGAGATCGCGGGGCCCGAGCGGCTGGTGTTCACCACCGGTGTCCCGGACAACCAGGAGGGCGCCGTGGCCTCGGTCGCGACCGTCACGCTCACCGACCTCGGGGACCGCACGGAGATGAATTTCACGCAGGAGGGCTACAACACCGACGCGGCGCACGCCGAGGCCGCGAAGGCGGGCTGGGTCCAGTTCTTCGACCGGCTCGCCGAGCATCTCGCCTGACATCTCCTCCACGGCCGTACGCCGCATCCCCCGGGGAACGCGGCGTACGGCCTTTGCCATGCCGGGCCCCCGGATGGCACAGCCGTCAGGCCCGGATGGCACAGCCGTCAGGCCCAGATGGCACAGGGGATGCCGTCGGAGAAGACCTCGGGAGGATCGGGGAGGGGCCGGGCCTGTCCGGACGCCACCCGCAGGGCCGTCCAGGCGGCGGCGCCCGCGTCGAGCACGTCGTCCACCCCCGCCGCCGCCCCGGCCCGGCCGAGGTCGCCCGCGAGCACGACGCCCGCCGCCGCCAGCAGTTCACGCCGCCGCTCGGCGCCCGCCCACGTCGTCTTCGGGTGCGGCAGGGGCGCCCCGGCAAGCCGGGCGAAGCTCAGCTCGGGGTGGATCTCCACGACCCGCCTGCCCGCCTCCCGCACCCAGCGCTCGACCTCCAGGAGCTTCTCCTTGAGCCCGAACGCCTGGCGAGAAACGCCCTCACCGGTCAGGCTTCGGTTGACGGCCACGGCCGAGGCGTAGTCGTCCGCCTCCAGCGCGGCGCGCACCGGGGTCATGAACACCGACCGCCACCGGGGGCCGAGTTCCGCGCGCGCCAGCACGTCGGCCCGGCGGCGGCCCCGGCCCGGCGGTCCGCCGGGGTGACCGCCGGGGTGGCCGTCGGGCAATCCGATCGGCATGTCCACGGCCACGACGGCGACCTCGCCGTCCGCGTCCGCCAGGGCGACCAGGTCCGCGACGCGAGGCGCGAAGTAGGCGCGCGCCACGCCCCCGTGCCGGGGGCCGGCGGGCGGGACCACCCCGATCCAGCCCGCCCTGCACCCGTCGACGCCGAGCACACGAGCATCGTTCATGAAGCCATGCTCAGCCCTGGCGAGGGACCACGTGGCCGAAGCGGAACAGGTTCGACGGGTCGTAGACCTCGCGCAGCTTCACCAGCCGTCGCAGCGTCTCCTCCGGCCAGGCCCGGGAGATCTGCTCGGGAGCCAGGGCGCCGCCCTGGAAGTTGATCAGCGCGCCGCCGGTCGACCAGGGCGCGGCGGCCTCGATCACGGCCCGTACGGCGGCGGGGACGGCCGTGTCCATCAGCTCGGGCACCGGCGCGCCGATGGCCAGCAGCGTGAAGGCGCCGTCGCGCCCGCCCACGGCGTTCGGCTCCTTGGGCTGACGGGCGAGCGCGCCGCCGAGCTGGCGCAGCTCGACCACGGCCAGCGGAACCTGCGCGGCCGGGCCGGCGACCGCGAGCAGCGCCTCCACGGTCTCCGCCGTCAGCTCACGAAGCAGCGCGCCCCGTTCCGCGACCGGCATGGGGTGGGTCGGGTCCTGGTGGATGGAGTCGATCGCCGCGTACGGCAGGGGCCCGACGGCGTCGAGCACCGGCTCGGCGACGGCCCGCATGGGGGCCAGCAGCGCCTCGGCCTCCTGCCCGTCCCCCACGTGGGCGACCCGCAGGTGGACGACGAACCTGCCGCTGAGCTGCGGCGGCAGCTCGGGCAGCGGGGGCAGGCGCAGCAGCGCGACCGAGGTGGTGGTGGTCTCCGGCAGCGTGCCGGTCCAGGTCCGGTAGGCGTGCAGGACCCGCCCGGCGTCCTCGGCGGCGTAGAACAGGCCGCCGCCGTACAGGCCGGTGAGCGGCAGCAGGTCCACGGTGATCGAGGTGACGACGCCGAACCCGGCCTTGCCGCCGCGCAGCGCCCAGAACAGGTCGGGCTCGCGGGCCGCGTCGGCGGTGCGGACCACGCCGTCCCCGGTGACGACGGTGAGCTCCCGCACGTGGTCGGCCGCGAACCCGAAGGTCCGCGCGATCGGGCCGATGCCGCCGCCGAGCGTGAAGCCGACCACGCCGACGCCGGTCGCCGACCCGCACAGCGGGGCCAGGCCGTACGGCGCCGCGGCGGCGACGACCTCGCCCCACGTGCAGCCGGCCGCGATCGTGGCGGTGCGGGCGGAGGGGTCCACCACGACCTCCCGCATCGCGCGGGTGCTGATCAGGACCGCGCCGTCGGCCGCCTGCACGGCGCCGTGGCCGGTCGACTGCACGGCCACGGGCAGCCCGTGCGCGGCGGCGAGCCGTACGGCCGCGGCCACGTCGCCGGCGTCCCGCGCCGCGACGATCACGGCGGGCCGGTGGCGCACGGTGAGGTTGAACCCGGCGGCCTCCTCCTCGAACCCGTCCTGTCCCGGAACCAGAACCCGGCCGGCGACCTGTCCCCGCAGCGCGTCTTCGATGGTGCTGTGCATGTCCGTCCTTCGGATGTCGTTGTCTGTGACGGGGACAGTTGTCGCAGCCTGGTCTTGGTGTTCTCTTGCGCCTCCAGGACCGGGGTTTGGCTGGGCGTTTAAAAGGGCTCCTAGAGACGTACTAGGAGTGTCCAAGACGGCCCGCGCACGCTGGGGCGATGTCGTCGCCGTCGAAGAAGCGCCAGCCGCGGTACGCCGGGGAGCCGGGACCGGCCGATCCCCCGTGCGACCCGGCGGCGCACGTCACCCAACCGGACGCCCGGTTTCACGAGCAACCCGGCGGCCCCGCGCAGGACCCGCGGCCCTGCCCCACGCGGGACGCCGCGCCGCCCGGCACGCTGCTGCTGCGCGAGGTGCCGGCGCACACGGGCGCACCGGGAGCCGGGATCATCGGCCCGGCGCTGCAACACGCCCTGCGCGAGACGCCGGCCGCCCGGTGCCGTCTCTACGTGCTGACCGACCTCGCCCGGCCGGCCGCCGCCGCCCCGCTCGCCGCCGCGCTGCTGGAGACCGGGGCGCCCCGGCACGTCCCGCGGTGGGCCCTGCTGCACGCGCTCGCCGTGGCCGTGCCGCACCGCGGCCGGGGGCTGGGCCGCCGCCTGCTCGACGACCTGCTGATGGAGTTGCGCGCGGACGGCGTACGGGCCGTGTGGTTCCTCCCCGGGCCCGGGGACGACGGGCTGCGCGCCCTGCTGGAGAGCGCCGGTTTCAGGGACGAGACGAACCGCGGTTTCTCTCGTGAGAACGAGCGGACATACGGGTATGATGAGCCAGAAATCCGACCGTGGGCCGTCTGGCTCTTTCGGGAGTTGTGATGCGCACGAGCATCGACGGCGCGCGATTACCGGCGCCGCGCCCGGGCCTGGACGGCCGTCAGGGCCCCGCTCTGGACTTCCGCCTCCTCGGCACGCTGGAGGTCGCCGACGACACGGGGACGATCCTCGACCTCGGGCCCCGCAAGCAGCGGGCCGTGCTGGCGCTGCTGTTGCTGAACGCGCCCCACGTCGTGCCGCTCGACCAGCTCATCGACCGGCTGTGGCGGGACGAACCGCCCTCCAGCGCCACGGGAACGCTCCAGGCGTACATCTCGCACCTGCGCAGGACGCTCGAACCCCGGCGCAGCCCGCGCTCCCCCGCCCGGGTCCTGCGTACGCGGGAGCCGGGCTATCTGCTGGACATCGAGCCGGACCAGGTCGACGCCGAGCGGTTCGGCCGGGCGGCCGAGGCCGCGCACGCCGCCCTGACCGCGGGCCGCCCGGAGGAGGCCGAACGGATCCTGGGCCCGGCGCTGGCGCTGTGGCGGGGCGAGCCGCTGGCCGACCTGGCCGACGAGCCGTTCGCCCGGTCCACCGTCACCCGCCTGAGCGAGACCCGCCTGTCCGCGCTGACCGTACGCGCCGAGGCGTTGCTCGCGCTGGGACGGGCGGCCGAGGTGACGGTCGAGGTCGAGCGCCTGCTCGAACAGGACCCCTACCGCGAGGGCCTGTGGGCGCTGCTCATGCGGGCCCTCTATCAGGAGCGCAGGCAGGCCGAGGCGCTGGCCGCCTACCAGCGTTGCCGCACGCTGCTCGGCGACGAACTGGGCCTCGACCCGAGTCCAGAACTGCGGCGGCTGGAACAGGCCATCCTCGTCCAGGACGACTCCATGGCGAGGGTGTGGGCCCCCGTGGTCGCCGTACCGCTGGAGCCGGCCCCGGGTGAAGGCGCGTGGGAGGGCACGGGCCAAGGCGTGTGGGGCGGCCCAGCGGACGAAAACACCGGGGACGGGAACGCCGGTGAGGAGATCGCCGGGGACGCGGCCGCGCCGGGACTGGTGGGGCGTGAGCCGCACCTGCGCCGGATCGCCGAGCGGCTCGACGACCTGCGCCGGGGCGTAGGCGGGGTGTTCCTGGTGAGCGGGGAGTCCGGCATCGGCAAGACCCGCCTCGCCGAGGCCGCCGCGAGCATGGCCGCCGAACGCGGGGCCGCGGTGGCCTGGAGCAGGTGCGTCGAGGGCAGCGGCGCTCCCGCGTTCTGGCCCTGGATCCAGGCGCTCAACGCCCTGGGTGCGGATCGAGCTCTGGCAACGGACAGCGCGCTGGGAACCGGCGAGGCCGCGCAGACCGGGGAGGCGGGCGGCGACCTCGCCCAGCTCGCCCACCGCCTCTCGGACGGCGACCGTACGGACACGGCCGACCCCGACACCGCCCGGTTCCTGCTGCACGACAGCGTGGCACGGGCGCTGACCCGGCGGGCCTCCGCCGCCCCGGTCCTGGTCGTGGTGGAGGACCTGCACTGGGCCGACGCCGCCTCGCTGAAGCTGCTCACCTTCCTCGGCGCCGACCTGCACCGCGTCCCGCTGCTGGTGCTCGCCACCGTGCGGCCCGAGCCGGCGGTGGACAGGCAGGCGCTGACCGAGGCGCTCGGCGAGCTGACCCGCCAGCGCGGCACAGAACGGCTGGCCGTCACTCCGCTCGCTCCGGAGCAGATCGCCGACTACCTGCGCGAGGCGGGATGGGCCGGCCCCGGGCCGGAGCTCGCCTCCGCGCTGCACGACAGGACCGGCGGCAACCCGTTCTTCCTGGGCGAGCTGCTGCGCCTGCTGACCAGCACCCATCCCGACGGCCGGGTGGGTGTGGCGGACGTGCTCGCCCTGGCGGTGCCCGACGGCGTGCGCGACGTCATCAACCAGCGGGTGTCGCGGCTGCCGGAGGACTCCCAGACGCTGCTGCGGGCGGCCGCCGTGATCGGCAGGGACGTGGACGCCGACGTCCTGGAGACCGCGACCGGAGTCGGCGGCGCCCGGGTGATGATGCTGCTCGAACCGGCCGTCGCCATCGGGCTGCTGATCGAGGTGGACGGCGGCTGGGACTACCGCTTCTCGCACGCGCTGGTGCAGGAGGCGCTGTACTCCGGGCTCAGCCGAAGGCAGCGGGCCCAGCTCCACGGCCGGGTGGGCGAGGCCATCGAGACCCTGCGGTGGGGTGAGGCCGGGTCGCGGCTGCCCGCGCTGGCCCACCACTTCGGGCTGGCCGCCCGGGTCGGCTACGCGGACAAGGCCGTCTCGTACGCCGTGGAGGCGGCCGGGCAGGCGACGGCCCGGCTCGCCTACGACGAGGCCGTCCTCTACTGGGAGCAGGCCCTCGACGCCTGCGCCGCCGGGCCCGCGGCCACCCGCTGCGCCCTGCTGATCGGCCTCGGCAAGGCCCGGCGGGTGACCGGCGACGTGGAGGGGGCGCACGGCGCGCTGGACGAGGCCGTGACGCTCGCGACGGGCATCGGCGACGACGACGCCGTCATCGAGGCGGCCACCGTCTTCGGCGGCGTCGCGCTGTGGAACTGGCGCTCGTACGGCGTGGTGGACCAGCGCATGGTGACCGTGCTGGAGGACCAGCTCTCCCGGCTCGACCCGGACGCCGTGCGCACCCGCGCGGAGCTGCTCGGCACGCTCGGCGTCGAGCTGTACTACGGCGACCGGCGCGAGGAGGGGCGCCGCCACGCCCTGGAGGCGGTGGAGCTGGCCCGGCGCACCGGCGACCCCCTGCTGCTGGCCCGCACGCTGAACAACTTCGTCATCGCGGCCTGGACGCCCGAGCACGAGGAGGAGCGCTACCGGGCGGCCGAGGAGATGCTGGGCCTCCCCGGCCTGCCCCGGGCCACCGAGATCGTCGCCCGCCTGCACCGCATGCCCAAGTTCATGAAGGCGGGCCTGCTCGCCGAATACGACGCGGAGCTGGCCCGCTGCCTGCGGCTCACCGCCGAAGTGCGGATGCCGGAGATCGAGACGCAGGTCGCGTACGCCGCGGCCGGACGGGCGATGCTGGCGGGCGACTGGGCGGAGATGGACCGGCAGGCGGTCGTCGGCACCGGCAGCTTCCGCCGCACCAGTCTGTGGGGACCGGACGTCCTCAAACTGATCTACGCGTTCTTCGCCGACTGGTGCCAGGGACGGCCCAGCCCGCTGCCGGCGGAGCTGGTCGAGGCCGCGGCCGACGAGTCCAAGCTGATCGCGCGGCCCACGGCCGTCCTCGCCGTGCTGGGGGCGGGCGACCACGAGCTGGCCCATCGCCTGATCGACCGCTGGGGCGCCGTGCGGCAACGCGACTGGACGTGGCAGTTCGTCGCCTGGCAGTGGGCGCTGGTCGCCGCCGAACTCGGCCGGCCCGACCCGCACGAGCTGCTCGGCGAGCTGCGGCCGATCGCCGGCGAGCTCATAACCATGGGCACGGGCTGCCTGTCGTGGGGAACACTCCACGACGTGGTCGCCCGGCTCCTGCACCGGGTTGGCGACGTTCCGGCCGCCCTGGCACACGCGGAGGCCGCGCGGGACGCCCACCGGCGGCTCGGCCTGCCCCATCTCGTGAGCCGCAGCGAGGCCCTCCTGCGCGAGATCCGTGAGGGCGAGGCCGACCGCACCGGCGACGCGCCGGTCTGACGCCGGGCGCCTTCTCGGGGTTCCGGAGGCGGGGCAGGTGCGGGGCGTTCGCAACTGCCCCGCGCCTGCTCTTGTCGAGATGCTGCGGCGGGTTTTCCGAGGCATCGTGGGTGCCATGAGCCAGCGACAGGCCGGCCCCGGGCATGGACACGGCCATGGACACGGGCACGGGCACGGGCATGAGCGTGGTGCGGCGACACTCCGCGCGCGGGTGGCGCATCTGCTGCGCCCGCACTCGCACGAGCCCGCCGACAAGATCGACCCGGCGATGGAGTCGTCGGCCCGGGGGATGCGCGCGCTGTGGGTGTCGCTGGCCGGTCTCGGCGCGACCACGCTGGTCCAGGCGGTGGTGGTGGCCCTGTCGGGGTCGGTGGCGCTGCTGGGCGACACCCTGCACAACGCGGCCGACGCCCTGACCGCCGTGCCGCTCGGGATCGCGTTCCTGCTCGGCCGCCGTCCGGCCACCCGCCGCTACACCTACGGGTACGGACGGGCCGAGGACCTGGCCGGCGTGGTCATCGTCGTGACGATCGCCGCCTCCTCGATCGCCGCGGCGTACGCCGCGATCGGGCGGCTCCTGGAGCCGCGAGAGGTCTCCCACCTGGGGGCCGTCGCGGCGGCGGCGCTGGTGGGCTTCGCCGGGAACGAGCTGGTCGCCCGCCACCGCATCCGCGTCGGGCGTGAGATCGGCTCGGCGGCCCTCGTCGCCGACGGGCTGCACGCCCGCGCCGACGGTTTCACCTCGCTGGCCGTGCTGGCCGGCGCCGGAGGGGCGGCCCTGGGCTGGACCTGGGCCGACCCCGCCGTCGGCCTGCTCATCACGGTCGCGATCCTGATGGTGCTGCGGCAGGCGGCTCGGGAGGTGTACCGGCGACTGATGGACGCCGTCGACCCCACTCTCGTGGACCGCGCCGAGGCGACCCTGCGGGGCACCTCCGGCGTGCTCGACCTGGGCGAGGTGCGGCTGCGCTGGATCGGTCACCGGCTGAGGGCCGAGTGCGAGGTCATCGTCGACCCGGCCGCCACGGTGGTGGAGGCCCACCGGGTCGCGGCCGAGGCCGAGCACAACCTGATCCATGCCATTCCCCGGCTGACGGCCGCCATCGTGCACGCCGATCCGCTGCCCCGCGACGGCGTGGACCACCACGCCGTCCTCGACGGCCACCGGCACGACCATCCTCCGGCCGGCCTCGTCGGGCACCGCCCCGGCTGACCCGTACGGACCAGGCGGCCGTCGGGTGGCGGCCGTTCAGGGGCGGGGCATCGCCATGGCGTTGGGGAAGGGCACCCCTCCCCCGTCGATGATCCGGGTGGCGAGCGGGCGCAGGAGGTGCGCGAGCCGGGCCGCGCCTGCCTCGCCCAGGGCGTCCGTCGGCGCCCCCGCGAGCCGTTCGGTGGCGGCCTCGACGGCGTCGCGCTCCTGCCGGCCCTTCTCGGTCACGGCTCCCTCGCGGTCGAGGACGCCGCGCTCACGCAGCCGGTCGGCCGCGGCCCGCCACTCCTCCTCGGTCCACCCCCGGTAGGCCCGCTGCTCGGGCGGCACGAGCCCGAGCGCCGAGGCGACGACGTTGGCCTCGCAGCCGTCCACCCCCGCGGTGACCAGGGCCGCAACGTGCCCGTCGCCGCGGAACTCGCGCAGCGCGGTGAGCGCGTGCCACAGCGCCGCGAGCGGCTCGCCGGGCGGCGGCAGGGCGGCGTGCGCCGCGAACAGCACCCGCCCGGCGGCGGGGCAGGCCTCCACCGCGCGACCGGCGAGGTCGGCGGCCTCCCGCACGTCCGGGTGATCGGCGAGGTCGCCGAGCAGGCGGCGCAGGCACCGGCCGGCCACCTCCAGGCGCGCCGCCAGCACCTCCTCCGGCGGGCAGAACCGCCAGGCGTCGGGGATCGCACGGGCGACCATCGACGGGGCGAAGTTGTAGAACGCGGCGGTCACGACCTGCGGGGAGACCGGGCCGAGCGCGGCGGACCTGGACGCGAAGTACCCCATCCAGAAGCCCTTGAGCCCCGCAGCGGCGTAGACCTCCTTCGCCTCCGGCGCGAAGTACACCGGTGCGTGGCAGCACTCGATGAGCCGCCAGATCTCGTCCATGCCCGCCAGGCTAGATCACCGCGCCTGCTCGGTGAACGGTGAAGGTGTCAGGCGGGCCGCACCGAGACCGGGTCGAGCCAGCCGAACGGCGTCAGCCTGGGCGCCGCGATCCTGCGCGAATAGCCGGCCTCGTACCGGTAGAACCACAGCGGGATCGCCGGCATGTCCCGGACCAGCATCGCCTCGGCCCTGCGGTAGAGCCCGATCGCCTTGCTCCGCGACACCTTCCGGTCGGCCGCGCGCAGCAGCGCGTCGAACCGCGGATTGCGGTACAGCCCGTAGTTGTACACGCCGCCGGAGGCGAACTGCGGGCCGAGCACGTTCTGGGTGTGGGGGAAGTCGAGCTGCCAGCCCATCCGGAACATCCCCTTGAGGGTGCCCTTCGAGGTCGCCCGCTGGAACTCGTCGAACGTCTTCACCGTCTTGGGGACGATCTTCACCTCGCCCTTGAAGACCTTGTCGACACTCGCGGAGACCGCCTTCACCCACTCCCCGTACCCGACGCCGTCGGCGTTGTAGTAGAGCGGGATGCTCGCCGGCGTGCGGAAGCCCTTCGCCTTCGCCCGGGCGAGGTACTTGCGCGCGAGAGCCGGGTCGTAGCGGCAGAACGTGCCGCAGGCGCCGGGCTTCGCGCCCTCGGCGGTCGGCGGGACGAACGAATCGGCCGGGGCCCGACCGCCGCGGAAGACCTTCCGGATGATCGTCTTGCGGTCGATGGCCATCGAGACCGCCTTGCGGAGGTCCGCGTTCGTGCCCAGCCGGAGCGGAACGCCGATCTCCTGGACGGTGCCGATCACGGGATTGATCACCCGCCCGTCGAGGTCCTCGGCGACACGCAGCGCCGCCACGGCCGGCACCTGGAAGATGAAGTCGAGACGGCCGCCGAGGATCTCTGCGTAGGCGGCCTCGTCGCTCGAGTAGGCCCGGTAGGTGATCTTGCCCACCCGCGCCTTCGCCCGGCCCGCGTAGCCGTCGTACCGCTCCAGCACCGTCTCGGTGCCGGGCGCCCACCGGACCACCCGGAACGGCCCGTTGCCGACGGGCTTGCGCTCTAACGACATGGGGCGCTTCAGCGCGGAGTCGGGCAGCGGCGAGAAGGCGACGTGGCCCAGCTTCTGCGTGAACGGCCCGAACGGCCGCTTCAGCTCGATCGTGAACGTGTGGTCGTCCACGACCCTGATCCCGGACATGACGCGGGAGCCGTACCCCTTGATGTCCTCGAAAAGGAACGCGTTGCCGGACCTGCCCGCGGCGGCGGTCTGGTTCCAGGCGTCCACGAAGTTGTGCGCCTTCACCTCGGTGCCGTCGTGGAATTTCCAGCCCGCCCGCAGCCTGACCGTGAACCGGCGGTTGTCCTGGGTGCTGATCGACCGTGCCATCGCGTACGTCGCCCGCGAAGTGCGGGGGTCGTACTCGACGAGCCCGGTGAACAGGGCGTCGAGCACGTCGCCGCCGCAGACGCCGGCCTCGCCCAGGGTCAGCGGCCCGTACGGCGAGCAGGTGGACACCGTGACGGCTGTGCCGGACTCGGCCCGCGCAGGCGCGGGGACCGCCAGCAGGCAGCAGACGAGGGGAAGGACCGCCGCGGCCGAGCGGGAGACCACCTGTTTTCACCTCCGGACCCGAAGAGGTGATCATCCTAGTGGCCCGGCCCGGGACGTCACCAGCGCCCGCAGGAAGCTGCAGGTCGCGTGGTGTTCCCCGCCGCCCGGTGCTCGTACGCCGTCACGAGGCGAGCAGGTCGAGGAGGAAGCCGACGACGAACAGGGCGAAGGCGAGCCAGCGCAGCAGGTGGAACGGTCGGGTCCGGTCGATGCCGAAGGCATCGCCCGTCCAGCCAGACGGACACCACGTCGAGAAAACCGGCGTCGCCGAAAGCTGCCGCCGTTCCCCCATCAACGATCGGCAGGGACAGATCATGCATGGTGGGGGACGCCCGCGGCATCGTGCGAATGCCTCGGGGTGTCCTTTCCGGCCCGTCCCGTTCGTCGGACCGACATGATGGGATACCGGCCCGAGGAGGACGGATGAAGTACGTGCTGCTGATCTGCGGCGACGAGTCGGCGGCGGAGCACGCCGACGACGGGTGCGGCGGATGGTCGGAGGAGATGGCGGAACGCGGCGTGCTCCGGGGAGGCGCCGGGCTGCGCCCGCCGAGCGACGCCACCACGCTGCGGGTGCGCGAGGGCGAGGTGCTGCTGTCGGACGGGCCGTTCGCCGAGACCAAGGAGCAACTCGGCGGGTTCTGCCTGATCGAGTGCGCCGACCTGGACGAGGCCATCGAGATCGCCGCCGCCCATCCCGCCGCGGCGTACGGGACGATCGAGATCCGGCCGCTTATAGAACTATGACGCCCTCGGTCGAAACCGCCGTCGACCTGGCCTTCCGGGAGGAGTGGGGGCAGGTCGTGGCCACCCTCATCCGCTGGACCGGCGACTGGGACCTGGCCGAGGAGTGCGCGCAGGACGCCTTCGCCCTGGCCCTGCGGACCTGGCGGCGCGACGGCGTGCCGCGCCGGCCCGGGGCATGGCTGACCACCGCCGCGCGCAACCGGGCCGTGGACCGGCTGCGCCGCGAGGCCACCGGCGCCGCCAAACTACGGGAGGTTGCGGGCGTGCTCAGGACCCTTGACGGCGACGCCGGCGACGAGCCGGGCGTGCCGGACGACCGGTTGCGGCTGATCTTCACCTGCTGCCATCCGGCGCTCGCGCTGGAGGCCAGGGTGGCGCTGACCCTGCGCACCCTCGCCGGGCTCACCACGACCGAGATCGCGCACGCGTTCCTGGTCGGCGAGCAGACGATGGCCAAGCGGCTGACCCGCGCCAAGCAGAAGATCAGGCACGCGGGCATCCCCTACCGCGTGCCACCCGCTCACCTGCTGCCCGAGCGCCTCCCGGCGGTGCTCGCGGTGCTGTACCTGCTGTTCAACGAGGGCTACTCGGCGACGGCCGGCGCCGACCTCGTACGGCACGACCTCGCGTCCGAGGCGCTCCGGCTGGCCCGGGTGCTGGTGCGGCTGATGCCGGACGAGCCGGAGGCGGCGGGCCTGCTCGCGCTGATGTTGCTGCACCACGCGCGCCGCGCCGCCCGCCTCGACGAGGCCGGCGACCTGGTCGTGCTGGAGGACCAGGATCGCGGCCGGTGGGACGCCGGCCAGATCTCCGAGGGTGTCGCCCTGCTGGACGGCACGCTGCGGCGGGGGCGGCCCGGCCCCTATCAGGTGCAGGCCGCCATCGCCGCCTGCCACGCCACCGCCGCCCGCCCGCAGGACACCGACTGGGTACAGATCGCCGTGCTGTACGCGCGGCTCGTGCGGCTGGTCCCGTCGCCCGTCGTGGAGCTGAACCGCGCGGTGGCGGTCGGCATGGCGGACGGCCCGGCCGCGGGCCTGGCGCTGGTCGACGCCCTGCGGGAGACGGGCGCCCTGGCCGGTTATCACCTGCTGCCCGCCGCCCGCGCCGACCTGCTGCGCCGCCTGGGCCGTACGGCCGAGGCCGCCGACGCCTACCGGGAGGCGGCCGGCCTGGCCGCCACCGACGCGGAGCGCCGCTACCTCGCCCGCCGCCTCGCCGCCCTCGGCTGAAGCCGACGCTCCCGTCAGCGCCCGGCTTGACGGCGCCCGGCTTGACGGCGCCCGGCTTGACCGCGCCCGGTGTCAGCCCCGGTAGCAGTCCGCCAGGGCGGTGAAGGCGGCCTTCGGCTCCCAGGGCATGCCGGGGTAGGCCGTGCCCGAGCGCCCCTCCAGGACCTTCACCACGCCGCAACTGGCCATGTCGAGGTCCTCGCGGGGATCGTCCCGATGCGGCAGGTCGTAGCGGGCGAAGGTGTACCAGAAGGCCGTGTCCACCCCCTCGGCATCGAGGATCCCCAGCACCTCGCGCAGGTAGGCCGCCTGCTCGTGCTCGTCGCGGACATGGTCGCCGGTCAGGCCGACCGGCCCGCCGTCATCACCCCACTCGACGATCGAGTCGCCGCGCTCACCCAGGTCGGCGGCGCCGCGGTGGGTGACGCACCCGAACTCGGTGACCGCCACCGGCTTGCCCTGTGCCCTCCCCTGCGCGACGAAGGCGCGGATGTTGTCCCGGTAGTGGGCCGCCGTGGCGGCCGACCGGTAGCCGGCGTCGGTGGCGATGATGTCGAAGGGCGTCCAGTCCACCTGTTCGAACGGGATCGAGCAGTAGCCGATCCGGCCGCCGAACCGCTCGCGGGCGACCGCGACCGCCTCGCGGAGGAAGGTGTTGACGCGGCCGGGCACCAGGGGGAGCACCTCCCGCAGGCTCTCCGGCCGGGTCAGCAGGGGGATCCGGTCCCGGAACGTCGCGCCGGGCAGGAACCCGTCGGTGAACAGGCTCAGCTCCGAACCGGTGACCAGCACGACCTCCGCGCCCTCGCGCCGCAGCCGCTCGCCGTGCTCGGCGCAGTCGGCGATCATGGCGAGCAACTCGGCGGCGGTGATGTCGCAGGTGAACGGGCACAGCCACACCTCCAGCCCGGCCGCGGCGGCGCGGGTGGCGGCGGCCTTGAGCCGTCCGGGGTCGCCGCCCGTGATCCGTACGGCCGTGCAGTGCAGATCCTCACGGATGACACGCATCTCCCGTTCGACCACGTCGAGGTCGAAAGGCTCCCGGGTGCTCCGCCCGGCGGCGCGGGCGGCCGCGTCCGCGAAGCCGGTGTCGTAGTTGATGCCCTTGCCGTTCATTCCGGCTGTTCCTTTCCGAACGATTCAGGGATTCCGCGGGCCCTCGGGCAGCGCGGCCGACAAGACACAGGACAGGGCACGGCGCAGGACGGCGGCGAAGGACTCGGTGTTGCCGGGTTCGAGCCAGTGCCGTCCCGCCACGCGGACGGCGCCGGTGACCGCGGCGGCCATGACGGCCGGGTAGACGTCGCGTGCGGGGTCGGTGCCGGTGCGCGCCGCGATCGCCTCGGCGAGCGGCCCCTCCGCCATGCGGAACGCCTTGAGCGCCTCACCCTCCAGTTCGGGCGTCATCATGATCATGCGCAGGCCGGCCTTGTCGGGCTCGGGGTCGGTGTAGAGCTCGATCACGGCCGCGGTGACGGCCTGGTCCAGCGGCTCCCCGGCGGGCCGGGAGCGCAGCGCCTGCCCGGCACGTCTGGACTGGTCCGCCTGGAAGGAGCAGATCGCCTCCTCCCTGCTGGAGAAGTAGTTGTTGTAGGTGCGGGGCGAGACTCCCGCGGCCGTGGCGATGTCCTGCACGCGGACGAGGGCCAGCCCGTGGGGACCCTGCTCGATGGCCAGGCGCAGCGCGGCCTGGCTGATCGCCTCCCGGGTGGCCTGCTTGTTGCGGGCCCGCAGGTCCATCGCGCCGTCGTTCACAGGGTTCACAGGATTTACAGGGTCCACAGCGCGACTCTAGACGATGTTGCGTGACGCGCACAACATGCGTGCCACGCAATCAGCCTTGGGTGTCCTATGCGAGCCGTGCCCGTTCGTCGGGAGGGCGTACCGACGGACACGACCGGAAGGGCGACGACGAATGGACGCCGATATTCGGCAGCAGATCGCGGCGGAACGCCGTGAACTGGCACGCCTGCTGAGTGAGTTGCCGCCGCAGTCGTGGGACGCGCCCTCGCTGTGCGCGGGGTGGCGGGTGCGGGAGGTGGTGGCCCACATGACGACGCCCTACCGGCACTCCGGGGCGAGCGTGCTGGCCGGCCTCGTCAGGGCCCGGGGGAACTTCGACCGGCTGGCCGACCGGCTCGCCCGCCGGGACGCGGCGGCGCTCGGCCCGCGAGAGCTGACCGCGTGCCTGCGGGACAACGCCGAGCACCCCTGGCGGCCTCCGGGCGGCGGCTACGCGGGCGCGCTGTCTCACGACGTGATCCACGGCATGGACATCACCGTGGCGCTCGGGATCGACCGGCGGGTTCCCGGCGACCGGGTGCGCGTCCTGCTCGACAACGCGCTGTCCCCACGGAGCCGCAAGTATTTCGGCGTCGACCTGGACGGCGTCGAACTGCGCGCCGACGACGTCGACTGGTCGCTCGGGACGGGCACCCCGTTGTCCGGCGCGGCGCAGGACCTGGTGCTGGTCCTGTGCGGCCGCCGGCTGCCCGAGGGACGGCTGCGCGGCGAGCCCGCCGCCCGCTTCACCCACGTCACCCGCTGAACGCGCTACTTCGGCCGCTGATCGCACCGATCAGGAGGTCTGTGCGCTTTCGAGCGTCAAGAGCGTTAACGTGCTCGGAATCACAGACCTCTCCGGTCGGAGCGACGAGGCTCCCGGAGAGGCCTCCTCCACCCTGACATCCCCCTGGAGGCCGTCCCATGCCGCGTCCCGTCCCGGACCCCGACCCGCTGATCAGGAAGCACCGCACCGCCGGCGCCACGCTCACCGTGACCGCGAACGGCACGCCCCTCGCCGATCAGGAGGTGGTCGTCGCGCAGCGCCGGCACAAGTTCCTGTTCGGCTGCATCGGGTTCGACTTCATCCCGCTGGCCAACGGCGAGACCGCGACGGACGTGGGCGAGGCCCCGGCGGCCGGGTCGCGGCAGGTCGCCGACCTGTGGTTCGACCTGTTCAACTTCGCCACGCTGCCCTTCTATTGGGGGCAGTTCGAGCCGGTCCGGGGCCGTCCGGACACCGAGCGGATGCTCACCACGGCCCGGTGGTTCGCCGACCGGGGCTGCGTGGTCAAGGGGCACCCGCTCGCCTGGCACACCGAGACCGCCGGCTGGCTCACGGACCTGTCGAACGCCGAGATCGCCAAGGCCCAGGTGGAGCGGATCCGGCGCGACACGACCGACTTCGCCGGCGTCATCGACATGTGGGACGTCGTCAACGAGGTCGTGATCATGCCGATCTTCGACAAGTACGGCAACGGCATCACCCGGATCTGCCGGGAGATGGGCCGGATCCCGATGGTCCGGATGGTCTTCGACGCGGCCCGCGAGGCCAATCCCCGCGCCACGCTGCTGCTCAACGACTTCGACATGTCCGCGGCGTACGAGTGCCTGATCGAGGGCGTGCTGGAGGCGGGTATCAAGATCGACGTGCTCGGCCTGCAGAGCCACATGCACCAGGGCTACTGGGGCGAGGAGAAGACGCTCGCCACGATCGACCGCTTCGCGCGGTACGGCCTGCCCATCCACTTCACCGAGACGACGATCGTCTCCGGCCACATCATGCCGGAGGAGATCGTCGACCTGAACGACTACCAGATCCCCGAGTGGCCGACCACGCCCGAGGGCGAGGCCCGCCAGGCCGACGAGGTCGTGCGCCACTACAAGACCCTGCTGTCCCACCCGGCCGTGGAGGCCATGACGTACTGGGGCCTGTCGGACGGCGGATGGCTCGGCGCGCCGGGCGGCTTCGTCCGCGCCGACGGCACCCCCAAGCCGTCGTACGACGCGCTGCGCTCGCTCGTCAAGGGCGAGTGGTGGCTGCCCCCGACGACGATGGTCACCGACGCGGACGGCCGCGTCCGTTTCGACGGCTTCCTCGGCGAGTACGAGATCACGGCCGGCGGCCGGACGGTCACGTTCACGCTGGACGAGCCCGGAGACGCCAAGGTGGCCGTGTCCCTGTGAAATCGGCTGCGAGAAATTTTTGAGATTTCCGCGGAAGGATGTCGAGAATCGGGGAGCCGGCTTCTACCCAGGGGTGAGCGCGCCCACGAGGGCGGGCGACAGGAGGAGCGAGACATGAAGTACATGCTGCTGATGCAGTTCGGCCCGCAGAGCGGCCTCCCCTCGATGGACACCTGGTCGCCGGAGGACATCAAGGCGCACATCGAGTTCATGCACGACGTGAACCGCGGGCTCGTCGAGGCCGGTGAGTTCGTGGACGCGCAGGGGCTGGCGATGCCCGACCAGGCGCGGGTCGTGCGGGCCGGCGAGGGCGGCGTCCCCGTCGTCACCGACGGCCCGTTCCCCGAGACCAAGGAGTTCCTGGTCGGCTACTGGATCATCGACTGCGAGGGGCCGGAGCGTGCGTACGAGCTGGCGGGCCACATCTCGGCCGCGCCCGGCCTGAACGGCGAGCCGCTCAACATGCCCATCGAGGTGCGGCAGGTGATGGCGGCCCCGCCGCAGGAGCTGTGAACGCTTCGCACCCGCACGTCGACGACCTGCTGCGCCCGCTGGCGCCGCAGGTCGTCGGCGTGCTCACCCGCAGGTTCGGCGACTTCGACGCCGCCGAGGACGCGGTGCAGGAGGCGCTGCTCGACGCCCTCGCCCAGTGGCCCGCCGAGGGCGTGCCGGACAACCCGAAGGGCTGGCTCGTCCAGGTCGCGTACCGGCGGATGATCGAGCAGGTGCGGGGCGAGCAGGCGCGCCGCCGCCGCGAGGAGCTGGTGGCCGCGCGGGCTCCCGCCGACCGCTGGACCTCCCCGGCGGCCGACCGGGCGCGCGAGGCGGACGGGGACGACACGCTCGTCATGCTGTTCCTGAGCTGTCATCCCGCGCTGACGCCGGCGTCCGCCATCGCCCTGACCCTGCGCGCCGTCGGCGGGCTGACCACGGCCGAGATCGGCAAAGCCTTCATGGTGCCCGAGGCGACGATGGCGCAGCGGATCAGCCGGGCCAAGCAGCGCATCAGGGCGTCGGGGGTGCCGTTCCGCATACCCGAGCCGGAGGAGCGCTCCGCACGGCTCGCCTCCGTGCTGCACGTGCTCTACCTCATCTTCAACGAGGGCTACGCCGCCAGCGGCGGCCTCGGCCTGCACCGCGTCGAGCTGTCCCACGAGGCGATCCGGCTGGCCAGGACGCTGCACCGCCTGCTGCAAGGTCTCCCGCACGGTGACTGCGAGGCGGCCGGGCTGCTCGCGCTGATGCTGCTGACCGACGCCCGGCGGGCCGCCAGGACCGGCCCGGGCGGCGTCCCCGTCCCGCTCGCGGAGCAGGACCGCGGCCTGTGGGACCGCGAGGCGATCGCCGAGGGCACCGCGCTGCTCACCGCCGCCCTGCACCGGGGCGCCGCCGGGCCCTACCAGATCCAGGCGGCGATCGCCGCGGTGCACGACGAGGCGGCGACGGCCGAGGAGACCGACTGGCCGCAGATCCTCGCGTTGTACGGCCTGCTGGAGCGCATGTCGCCCAACCCGATGGTCTCCCTCAACCGCGCCGTCGCCGCCGCCATGGTGCACGGCCCCGCCGCCGGGCTGGCCCTGCTCGGACCGCTGGCCGACGGCCCGCTGGCGGGGCACCACCGCCTGCACGCGGCGCGCGCGCACCTGTTGGAGATGGCCGGCGACCTCACCGCGGCCGTCGAGGACTACCGCGCGGCGGCGAGCCTTACGGCCAGCCTGCCCGAGCGCGGCTACCTGACCGCCCGCGCCGCCCGTCTCGGCGCCTCTCCGGGGCCCGGACACCGGGCCGACGGGACGTGAGGCGCCGCCACCGCTCCGCGCCGCCGTGACCACCCGGTTCCTCACCAACGTCTCAACGGGACCTGTCACGAAATGCCGGGTCCGCAGCCTGGTCCCACGTCCGCCGGGGCCGTTCTACACGGACGTGACGGCGCTGTCCTCCTCCGTCGGCAGGCTGCGCCGCAATCTCAGCACGTGGATTGCGGCGGCGGACCGGCGTCCGGAACCGTGAGGATGAGTGTCATGGTCGACCTTTCCCTTTACCTGGCCTTCGTCGTCGCGGCGGCGGCCCTGTGCGTCGCGCCTGGCCCCGACATGATGTTCATCGTGGCCATGGGCGGGCGCGGCGGTCCGGCCACCGGCGTGCTGGCCGCCGTAGGTGTGGCCTGCGGCGCCCTGGTGCACGCCCTGGCCGCGATGTCCGGACTGTCGGCGCTGTTCGCGCACCTGCCGGTGCTCTACCACGTGCTGCGGTGGGCGGGCGCCGCCTATCTCGTGTACCTCGCGGTCAAGGCGTTCCGTGACCGCGGCACCGTCGGCGATGACGAGGTGCCCCTGACCGGCCCCGATCCGCGCCGCCCGCGCGCCTTCTGGCAGGGCATGGTCACGAACCTGCTCAATCCCAAGGTGATCCTGTTCAACATCGCGTTCCTGCCGCAGTTCGTGAACCCGGCCCTGGGCCATGTCACCGTCCAGTTCCTGATCCTCGGGCTGACCCTGGTGCTGCTCGGCCTCGGCGTCGACGCCACGGTGGGCGCCCTCGCGGGACGGCTCGCGGCGCTGCTCCGGCGCAGCCGCCGGTTCGCCCGCGGCCTGAACGTCGTCAGCGGCTCCGTCTTCGCCGCACTGGCCGTCCGGCTGGTGACCTCCCCGGATTAGAGCACCCGGTGGCGGCCGGCCCACGGCGGTCCGGCCGGTTGGTCCCCCGTCGTCAGGGACGGCGGGGAGCCGATCCCGGCGCGAGGCGGCGTACGAGGAACTCGAGCGCCGCGACGACCTCGGCGACCCGCGCCGGGTCGTCGGTGCCCAGAGCCGCCGCGAGGGGTCCCTCGACACCGGCCGCCCGCACGGCCTCCACGCGCGCGGATCGCCCGGGCGCCTGCCTGATCACTATCCGGCGGCGGTCGTCCGGATCGGGGGCCGTCACGACCGCCCCGGCCTCCTTCAAGCGGGCGACGGCCCCCGACACCGCGCTCTGCGGCAACCCCGTGCGAGACGCGATCTCCCCGACCGAGGTCTCCGGATGGGCGCGCAGGTCGGCGACGACAACCAGCACCGTCCGGACACTGGCGGCCTGCGTCGTTCTCGACGGGGTGATGTCCTCGATCGGCATGGCCTCTTCGCCGATCTTCATGAGAGTCCTGCCGAGCAGGAAGAGGTCGACTCCGTTCACCGCCCCAGAATACATCAAAGTTGATGCATCAGATTTGATGGACTATCGTCCGGGTCACCCGATCCGAGAGGACGACGCATGAACGGCATGCTCCGCACGAACGGCGCCACCGTCTACTACGAGGTGCACGGCGCCGGGCCCGTGCTCCTCATCTCGCAAAGCGGGGAGGGAGACGCGGACCGCACCACCGACCTGGTCCGTCAGCTCGCCGGCGACCACACCGTGATCACCTACGACCGGCGCGGCCTGTCCCGCAGCAGCCTTGACGACCCCGCCGGCGGCGCGACCATGGCCGACCATGTCGACGACGTCCACCGCCTGCTCGCCGCCGTGACGGACCGGCCGGCGCACATGCTCGGATGCAGCTTCGGCGCGGCCATCGGGCTGCACCTGTCCGTCGAGCATCCGGAACAGCTCGGCACCCTGATCGCGCATGAGCCGGTCGTCCCCGGTCTCCTGCCCGCCTCCGAACGCGTCCGTCACGTGCGGGAGCTGGAGGAGCTGCAGCACCTCTACCGTGAGCGCGGCCTCGCCGAGGCGTTCGTCAAGATCGCTGAAACGCTGGGCATCGACCCCGTCGCCCAGGACACCGAGCCCGGACTGACCCCACATCCGTTGAACGACCGGCGGCGGGCCGGCTTCGACTTCTTCATCCGCAACGACTTCACCGCGATCGCCCGCGACACGCTGGACGTCGCCGCGCTGAGGGACACCCCGGTCCGCGTCATCCCGGCCTTCGGCCGCACCACGCCCCGGCACGTCTTCGACTACCGCTGCGCACAGGAGCTCGCCGTATTCCTCGGTGTCGAGGCGCGGGAGTTTCCCGGCGGGCACAACGGCAACACGACCCACCCCCGCGCGTACGCCACGCGCATCCGCGAACTCCTCGCCGCCTGAACTCCTGGCCGCCTGAACTCCTGCCCGCCTGAGCTCCTGTTCCGTCGCCGCCACCGGCAGGACGCCCGCCGATTCGCCGGCAGCCAGCCGGTCGGGAAGACACACGCGGGAACCACCGGGGGCTCCTCTGCGGCTCCGCTGTAGCTCTCTTGAGCGCTCGAAGCCTCCGGACGCCGGGTGCGTAGCGTGTCCGGGCGCGTGGTGCTCACAGGAGACCCGCGTCGCGCACCTTCATCGCCACCTGGACGCGGTTGTCGGTGCCGAGCTTGGCGAAGATCCTGGTGATGTTCGCCTTCACGGTGGCGACGCTCATGTAGAGACGTTCGGCGATCTCGGCGTTCGACCTGCCGTGCGCCACCTCGACCGCGACCTCGAGCTCGCGCTCGGTGAGCCTGCCCAGCTCCTCCCGCGCCCGGGAAAGGCCGGGCCCGGACCCGCCGGTCGCCGCGGCGATCACCTGCCGGGCGACGCTCGGCGACAGCACGGGCTCGCCCTTCGCCACGGCACGGACCGCCTCGATCATCCGAGGTGGCGGGGTGTCCTTGAGCAGGAAGCCGTCCGCGCCGAGCCGCAGGGCCCGCAACACCATGTCGTCGGCGTCGAACGTGGTGAGCACGAGGATCCGCGGCGGATTCGGCTGGGCCCGCAGCAGCTCGGTGGTGGTCAGCCCGTCCTGGTTGGGCATCCGGATGTCCAGCAGCACCACGTCGGGGCGCAGGTCCCGGATCACGTCCATGGCGCGCAGCCCGTCCTCGGCCTCGCCGACGAGGTCGAAATCGGGTTCGCCGCCGAGGATGAGACGCAGCCCGGTCCGCACCATCGCGTCGTCATCCACTATCACCAGCCGGGTCACGATCCACAGCCTCCCACGGCAATCGGACATCAAGGATGAATTGCCCGTTCTGGATCGTATGGCTGAGAGTGCCGCCGGCCATCCTCGTCCGCTCCGCCAGGCCCACCAGGCCCAGCCTGCCCCCTGGGCCGGGGGCCGAGCCGGGGCGCGCGGGGTTCGTCACCCGGATCCGCAGGCCCTCCCCCGGCCGTCCGCCGAGTTCGGCGGTGACCCGGGCGCCCGGTGCGTGCTTGCGCGCGTTGGTCAGCGCCTCCTGCACGATCCGGTAGGCGTGCCGGCCCGTCTGCGCGGGCAGCGACTCCCTGCCGTCGATGCTGTCGTCCACCTCGACCCGCTGGCCGGCGGCGCGGACCTCGCCGAACAACGCGTCCAGATGGGCCAGATCGGGCTGCGGCGCCTCCACGGCGCCGTCGTCGCGGAGCGTGCGCAGCACCGTGCGCAACTCGTTGAGCGACTGGTGCGCGTTCTCCTGGATGGCCAGCGCGGCCTCGCGCGTCTGCTCGGGGCCGAGGTCCGTCCGGTAGGCCAGGCCGCCGGCCAGCATCGCCAGCAGGGAGATCCGGTGCGCGAGCACGTCGTGCATCTCCTGAGCGATCTTCACCCGTTCCGCCAGCCGCGCCTGGTCGATCCGCTGACGCTGCTCACGCTCGGCGGCCCGCGCCCGCTCTCGCAGGGACAGCTCCAGGTCGCGCCGTCCCCGCAGGTAGAGGCCGAACACGGTCAGCCCGCCGAGGACCGTCAGCCCCGAGACCGAGGAGACGACCGTGGCCTGGTCGATGCCGCCCCAAGCCCCGCTGACCAGCAGGCACACCACGGACACCACCGCGACCGGGATCGTCCGGCCCCATCGGCGATGGGTCACCAGGGACACGTACGCGACCTGCGCGGGACCGGTCGCCGTGGCCGAGAAGGTCGTCAGCAGGGCGGTCGCCAGCGCGATCTGCCACGGCCACCGGCGCCGCCACCGCATCAGGACCAGCCCGATCAGGCCGAGCGTCGTGTCGATCAGCGCCTGCGGGAGACGGTCGCCGTCGTGCAGGACGAGCCAGGCCAGCACCGTGCCGTGGAAGAGCATCGGCACCGCGGCGCACAGGTAGCGCAGCGCGACGCCCTGCCTGTCCAAGGGTGGCTGGTAGTCCGGTCGGCCGTGCACAGCCCCACAGCTTAGGGACCACCGCGAACAGGTTTTAGCGACCTGGGTCGACCTGTGGACAGCCGCGGGTATCGCCCACGGGCGAAAGGCCGGGCCCCGCGTCGAGACGCCCCGGACCCCGGTGCGATGCGGCGGGCTCCGCCCTCGCGGTGGACTGGGCAGCGTGATCGAGTTCAAACACGTCAGCAAGATCTACGGGAAGGTGAAGGCGCTCGACGACGTGACCTTCACCGTCGGGGCCGGGAGCGTCACCGGCTTCCTGGGACCCAACGGCGCCGGGAAGTCGACGGCCCTGCGCATCCTGGTGGGGCTCGCCCGCCCCTCCTCCGGCTCGGCGACCGTGCTCGGCCTGCCGTACGCCGAGATGGCCTGCCCGGGCCTGCGGGTCGGCACCCTGCTCGACGCCGGGGCGCAGCATCCGGGCCGCACCGGCAGGGAGGTGCTCACGCTCGGCGCGATGACCCTCGGACTGCCCCGGACGCGGGTCGGCGAGGTGCTCGACCTGGTGGGGCTGACCGAGCGGGAGAGCCGGCGGACGATCGGCGGCTACTCACTCGGGATGCGGCAGCGGCTCGGCATCGCGCACTCCCTGCTCGGCGCTCCCGAGGTTCTCGTCCTCGACGAGCCCGCCAACGGGCTGGACCCCCAGGGCATCCACTGGATGCGCGGCCTGCTGCGCGACCTCGCCGAGGCCGGATGCGCCGTGCTGCTCAGTTCGCACCTGCTGCACGAGGTGGAACAGGCGGCGGACCGCATCGTGATGATCGGCCGTGGACGCGTGCTCGCCCAGGGCACGGTCGCCGAACTCAGCCAGGGCCGTGGCCTCGAAGAGACCTTCCTCGAACTGACCGCGCACGCGGACCGGAGCCCGGGCGCCGACGCGTTGCCCGGCATCGACGCGGGCCGGGGCGCCGCATGACCCGCGCCGCGCACCACCTGAACGACATCGCGGGGGCCGGACCGAGCCCCGTCACGAAGGACGACGACATGACCGCCGACACGCCGATCCCGTTCCACAGACTGCTCATCGTCGAAGCCCGCAAACTCGTCGACACCCGCAGCGGCAAGATCATCGCATTGGTAATGGTCGCCCTGGTGGTCGCGTCCGTCGTGGCGCGCGGGGCCGTCGTCGGGCCGAAGCTGCAGACCCTGGTGGGCACGGCCGGCATCGCCCTCGGCACCCTGCTCCCGGTGCTCGGCACCCTGACGGTGACCGGCGAGTGGGCGCATCGCACGGCGCTGACCACCTTCGTGCTCGAACCGCGCCGCCATCGCGTCCTCGCCGCCAAATGCCTGCCGCCCCTGCTCGCGGCGGTGGCGCTCTCGCTGTTCGCCATGCTGGTCGCGGTGCCGGTCACGGCCGTCGTGGCCGCGGTCAGGAACATGCCCGCCACCTGGGAGGTCCAGCCGCTCGGACTGCTCGGCTGGACCGGGGGAAACGTCCTCGTGGCCGCGGCGGGCCTCGCCCTCGGCGCGCTGCTCCTCAACGCACCAGCCGCGATCGTGATCAACCTGTCGACTCCGGTCCTGTGGGCCGTCGTCGGCAGACTCGGCTCTGCCGGCGCGACCCTCGCCGAGTGGTTCGACCTCAACACCACCGGCACTCCCCTGATGAACGGCGACATGACCTGGAGCGAGGGCGCCCGGCTCGCGGCGTCGGTCGCCTTCTGGATCGTCCTTCCCATGGCCGCCGGCCTGGTCCGCGTGCTCCGCAAGGAGGTGACCTGACCGGCCCCGCCGCGAGGGTGGGCTACAGCCGATCAAGGAGCATGGCGATGCGGTCGGCCTCCTCGGCCAGGCGGTGCTCCGGCACCGGTTCGAAGAGCTCGACGACCGGACGCCCCTCCTTGGCCTCCCAGACGCCCGTCACCCGGCCCTGATGGACGACCACGGGCGAGATCCACCCGGCCGTCCGGCTCACCTTGGGCCGCACGGCCTTCGGCAGGAGCGGTTCGAGGTCGCGCGGCGCGCCCAGGATGAACTGGTCGAAGCCGGGGAGCAGATGCACCTCCTCCGACGGCGGGCAGGCCAGCAGGTCGTCGAGAAGCTCCGCCGGCAGCACGGCGGGCATGCCCTCCACCTCGACCTGCGCGAGCTCACCCTCCAGCTCCCGGAACCAGCCGCGCAGCACGGCCTTCGGCGTGGCGCCGCGGAACAGCCAGGTGTCGAACATCCCGGGGGTGGCCGGGCCATGGGTGCCAAGAAACGCGCGGAGCACCCGCACTCCCCCTTCCTCCGGCGAGAGCGCCTCTCCCCGGCCGCCCGGCAGCCAGCCGGCCGGCGTGGCGAAGGTGACCCTGCCGTCACGAGGCGGGCCGTAGCACAGCTCGCCCAGGAAGCTGAGCGGCTTGAGCAGCGCGCCCCAGCCGGACGTGAGTGCCTCTCTCAAGTGGGCGTCCCCGGTCACCTCGATGACCGCCTCGACCAGTTCCTCGCGGGTCAGCACCCGGCCGGACAACGCGCGCGGGACGGCGTCCACGACGGCCTCGATCTCCCGGGTGGACACCCCGTGGCCGCGCTGCCAGGAGGCTTTCTCCCAGAACCGGTGTGACCCGAGGGCGGCGAGGTAGGCGGGGAACTCGTCGGCCGGGAGGAGGTGGAGCGTGCCGCGCATCGTCCAGGTCTTGACCAGCGTGCGGTCACGCCACAGGGCGTCCTCGATCTCTCCCGGACGCGGGCTCGCGTGCCGTACGGCCACGGCCAGCGCCGCCGACGAGGCGACCTGCGCCTGCACCCCGCACAGCCGCCGGGCGATCGCCACCGCGTCGCCGCCGCTCGCGGGCGCGACGAACTGCCGTCTCAGCCTCCAGGCGAGCACCTGCGCCCAGGTCGTCTCAGCAACCACGCCACCCTTCTACACCTCGGGTACGACAAGTCGCGCACCCCCGATGCGCGCGGTCGTGCGGCCCGCGGCAGACGAACCACGGGCCTGAACCCTCGCAGGCGGCTCCTGCGGATGTCAGCCGAGCCGGCGCAGGAGGTGGTCGCGCGCGGCGCGGTCGCCGGGCCCGCCCCGCTCCGCGAGGCGTTCCGCGACGTATCGGCGGTGGGCCTCGTCCACGTTCCCGCCGTACTTGAACTTGCCGTCGACCTTCTGGACGGCCAGCCGGAGGCCGCGGATGCCCGGCAGGCGCCGGTGGTGCTCGGCGGGGTCGGCGAGATCGTGGTCCAGGTGGGCGAGCTGGGCGCGCAGGATGGCGAGCTTCCCGTCGGGGTCGTCGACGATCTCCGCGTGACAGACCAGCTGGACGGCCGCGTAGTACGTCGTGGGGATGCCGAGCCGGGGATCCTCGCCGGTGCCGGGCAGCGCCTTCCACGCCCCCTCGACATACGCCCAGTCGCCGGCCACGGCCAGGACCACGGCCGGGTTCTCCTCGATCGCCGACCAGACCGGGTTCGGCCGCGCGAGGTGCAGCAGGATCGTGGACGCGTCGGCGAGGAGGAACTGCGTCGGCACGACCACCGGCACGTCGCGGTCGCGTCCGGACGCGATGAGGTGGCCGAACTCGTTCGCACGGACGAAGGCCAGCGCCTCCTCGTCCTCGGCGGCGTCCCAGGGATGGATCAGCACACCCTCACTGTACGCACAGCACATTGCGGCAAATCCGACGAGGTCGTGCTCCTACCGCCCGCCGAGGCCGGCGTCCCTGGCGCGGGCCACCGCCGCCGCACGATCGGAGACGCCGAGCTTGGCGAAGATGTTCGACACGTGGTTGCGTACGGTCTTCTCGCTCAGATACAGGCGCCGCGCGATGGCGTGGTTGGTGAGACCGGCGGCGACGAGGTCGAGCACCTCCAGCTCGCGTTCCGTCAGCTCGGGCACCGGCCGGGGCCGTACGGCCGACGCGGTGAGAGCGGCCAGCACCCGGCTTCCGGTCGCCGCGCCGAACACGACCTGGCCCGAGGCCACCGCCTCCAGCGAGCGCACGATGTCGGCAGGCGTCGCCTCCTTGAGGAGGTAGCCGCGGGCGCCGGCCCGTACGGCGGCGAGGATCGACGCGTCGTCGGACAGCATGGTCAGGGCCAGCACGGCCACGCCGGGATGCCGGGCCGTGATGCGGGACGTCGCCTCGATCCCGCTGATGCCCGGCAGGTGCAGATCCATCAGGACGACGTCGGGAGCGACCTGGTCCACCAGCTCGACGGCCGCCTCGCCGGTGCTCGCCACCCCCGCGACCTCCACCTCCGGCAGGTCGCGGAAGAGCGCGACCAGCCCTTCGGCGAACACCGGGTGGTCCTCCACCACCACGACGCGGATCACCGGACCGCCAGCGGGAGCCGTACGACCAGGTGCGTGCCCGCCCCGGCCTCGTCGAGCAGTTCGAAGGTGCCGTTGAGCTCCTCGGACCGGCGCCGCATGGAGGCGAGGCCGAACCCGTGGCGGGCGGGGGACCCCACCCCTACGCCGTCGTCGTCGACCCGCAGCTCCAGAACGCCGGGCGCGTCGCTCGCCCGCAGGTGGACCGTGCACCGGGACGCCATGGCGTGCCGTACGGCGTTCGTCATGGCCTCGGCCGCGATCCGGTAGGCGGCCAGCTCGACCGGCGGCGGAAGGGCGGGAAGGTCGGGCGGGGCCTCCACCTCGACCGCGAGATCACCCGCGAAGCCCCTGCCGAGCTCGGTCAGCGCGCCGGTGAGCCCCAGAGTGTCGAGGGGCGGCGGGCGCAGGTCGTTGACGATCGCGCGGACGTTCTCGACCGTGCCGCGGATGCGGCCGGACAGCTCCTCCATCACCTGTTTCGCCCCCTCGGGGTCGGCGTCGACCAGGCGCCGGCCACGGTCCACCTGCAGCGCGAGGGCCGCCAGCGTGGGGCCGAGCCCGTCGTGGAGTTCGTAGAGCAGCCGGTCACGCTCCTCCTGCCGGGCCGCCAGCAGCCGCCCGTGCGAACGCTCGAGGTCCGCCCCGAGGCGGTGCGCCCGTACGGCCACCGCGACGTGCGGCGCGAGCTGTGCCAGCAGCACACGATCCTTGGGACGCAGCCGCTCCCCCAGCACGAGCGTGCCGACCGGCTCGCCCTGGTAGAGGAGCGGAACGCGCTCGCCCGCCTCGTCCTCCCCGCGCGGACCGGCGGAGCCGCTCGGACTGTCGGAGCCGCTCGGACTGTCGGAGCCGCTCGCGCGGCCCCAGGAGGCCACGACCGCGCCCGGTTCCTCCACGGCCACGTAGTGGATGCGCAGGACCCGCCCGACCTCCGCGGCCATCCGCTCCAGGAGGTCGCCGGGCGCACCCGCGTCCGAGAGCCGCACGCCGAGCCGGCGCAGCGCACGCGCCGGGTCGTCGCGGTCGCCGTAGACGAGACGGTTCGCGGCGGCGGACGCCCTCAGATAGAGGGGGTGCACCGCGAGCGCCACGATCAGCGCGTACGCCCCTGAGCCGATCGCGTTCCCGAGCGTGGCCACCACCAGGGCGTACGCCGCCAGCAGCGCGACGCTGACGGCGCCGAACGCGAGCGCGCGGGACAGCAGGAGATCGAGGTCCCACAGACGGTGCGCGACGACGGCCACCGACACCGCCACCGGCAGCGGGACGGCGGCGAGCGCCACGACGACCGGCCCCCACGGCACGAACAGGGCGACGCCGAGGAGACCCACCGTCAGCAGCGCGGCGGCCAGCACCCATTGGAGCCGCCGCCGCACCTCCTCGCCCGCCGATCGATAACGGCCGACGAGCGAGCCGACCGCGGCGAGCACCGCGCCGACCGTGCACACCGTACCCGCGGTCCTGAGGGCGTCGGGAACCCCGGTGAGCCCGGCCAGCACGCCGGCGTACCCCTTGGGGAAGAGCCCGGGGACCTGCTCGTAGGTCACCGGGCGAAGCATCCAGTCGATCGTGTTCACCCCGATGCCGGCGTACGCCGCGGCAAGCGCGGGCCACCATCGGCGCGAGGGGAGGCGGCCGTCCGGGAAGATCAGCAAGAAGATCGTCGGGACCAGGAGGTAGGCGGGGATCCACAGCGAGTTGGACACCCACATCGCCCAGTCGTCCCCCGGCAGGCCGGTGCCGCCGCCGAGCGCACCGTCGTTGACGCCGTCGGTGATGCCGTCGTTGATGCCGAGCAGGCCGTACGCGCCGAGGGCGAGCCCAAGACCCTGGGCCATCCCGACGACCACCATCACCCAGCCGACCCGGCTTCCCGGCCGCTGCGCCACCACGAACAGGCCGGGCACGCCGAACGACAGCGCGGCGACCGCGCGGAAGGCGTCGAACCGTTCGACGATCCCCGTCACGCCCAGCTGCCGCAGCCTGGGCTCGACGACCAGCGTCCCGAGGACCAGTGCGAGCAACGCGCCCGCCGCCACGACGGCGCGCCGGGCCGATCTGTCCGTCATGAGGGGGATGTTGCCACCCGCGTGTCCCGTCGTCACGGGACGAGATGTCCCGTCCCGCCGGGGACCGGCGACTCATGCCGGCCGGACGTCCCCCACCGGACCCTGGAAGCCGCAACCACCCACTGCGTTCTTCGAGGAGAAGACATGTCCGCACCCGCCACCGCACCCGCTGCAGTGCTTGCCGCTCGCCCGCTCTCGTCCGCGCTCGTCGCAGGCGTCGGCCTGCTGCTCGCCATGGACGTCGCCGGCGCGATCATCTCCGTGTCCGCCGGCCTCAGCCCGACGCTGCTCGACGCCCTCGGGCCGCAGGCGCGGCTGTCCGCGCCGATTCCGATGATGGTCGCGCAGATTCTCCTGGTCATCGGCGCGACCCGGCGTCGTCGCGGCGTCGCCGTCCCCGCCTCGGCCCTCCTCCTCGTCGCTGGAGTGCTCGCCTTCATGTCCGGCTTCTACGACGGCGGCTACGCCGCCGACCTCACGGCGGTCCAGCGCGTCTTCCAGATCGCCCTCGTCACGGCCCACCTCGGAGTCGGCGTCCTCGCGGGGTTCCGCCTCGTACGGCTGCTGCGCCGCTGACGACCGGGGGTCATACGCGCCGGAGGAGCAGGGTGACGAAACCGAGGGCACCCCGGTAGCCGTTGAGCCACATGTCGCGGTGCTCCCGCATCACGGCGAGGGCCTGATCACCGTCGGGGCCGGGGTTGTCCGCGGCCCAGCGCGCCAGCGTGCCGGTCCACGACCACTCGTACTCGTCCCACTCCGCCAGGTCGCTCACGTGGGCGTAGACGGTCAGCCACCCCTTGGACTCGGCCGCCTCCACCGTGCCCGCGAGATCCGGATATTCGCCGATGGCCTCGGCGACCTCGGGAGCGGGCGGGCGTTCCCAGTACCCCTCCCCCACGAGTGCGAGGCCGCCGGGCCGTACGAACCGGGCGAGAGCCTCCATCGTCTCCGTCAGCCCGCCGAAGGCGTGCGTCGAGCCCACGCACAGCGCCAGGTCGTACGGCTGGGCGGCCGTGAAGGCGTCGGCCGGCATCGTGTGCAGCGTCAGCCGGTCGGCCAGCCCCCGCCCGGCGGCCGCCTCGTTCGCGGACGCCACGGCGTGCGGCGAGATGTCCACGCCGTCGGCGTGAGCGGACGGGACGAGTTCGAGCGCCCGGAGCGACCACTCGCCCTCTCCGCATCCCAGGTCGAGGATGCGGGCTCCCTCCGGCAGCGCGGCGCGGCGCAGCAGCCGATCGACGTTGGCGGCCGAGACGGGCGCGGCGATGGGGTGATCACGATGGGCGATGGCACTGAGCACTTGTCTATCCACCTCGCCATCCTTCCAACACAGGCGAAGCGCCCGCATCCGCTTATCGCGGGTGCCGGTCCCGCTGAGATGACCTGGCCGGAGGCGGTCGAGAGCTCCGAGCACGGCGAAGTCGAGTACGGAACCGACCAGGGCCCAATGGCGGCGGCGACGGTGTCGACGCCGGGACGAACCGACGTCGCGCCGCCCGCAGCGCGTAACAAGGATCTTCCTAACAATCTGATCTCTCCCTCTGGCCAGGGGTAATCCGGCCGGAGACGCCGTCCGTCCCCACTGCGTCAAGGTTCCAGACCACCCCCCGGAGTTCTCGACGATGGCGTACCAGCAAGGTCCTCCCGGTCAGCCCCCGTACGGCCCGCCCCCCGGGTACGGGTACCCGCCCCAGCCGGGCTACCCGCCGCAGCCGCCACCGAAGAAGTCCAAGGTGGGTCTGATCCTGGCCATCATCGGCGGGCTTCTCCTGCTGCTCCTCGGCGGGTGCTTCGCGGTGGTGGTGGTCGTGGCGAACAAGGGGGCGGAGGAGGTCAACAAGGCCATCTCCCAGCTCACTCCATTTCCGAGCTTCCCGGTGGACGCGGACGGGCCCAAGCACGACGTCGTGTTCGAGGCCGAGGGGAACGGCGGGGCCGACTCGGCGAGCAACATCACCTACACCTCGGGCTTCAACCTCAAGCAGGAGGCCGGCGTTTCCTTGCCCTTCACCAAGTCACAGCAGTTGGCGGAGGGAACCCCGATAGTCAGCCTGTGGGTGCAGAACGCCGCGGCCGAGGGCACGGTGACGTGCAGGATCAAGGTGGACGGGGAGACGGTGCGGGAGGCGAAGTCGACCGGCCCGTACGGAGTGTGCCGCGTTCAGGTGGATTCCCTCGGCGAGTGAGCCGACCGGTCCGCCGCAGGTGTCAGCGCCGCCCCGAGCGGCAGGCGTGAGGAGGGCCGTCCCGCTCCGACGGGACGGCCCGAGGCGCATGGACGCGGCGAGCGACGGGTCAGCCGGTCCAGGAGCTGTTGAGGAAGGACATCATCATCGGCACCATGAGCGGCCCGATCACCGTGGCGTAGAGGACGATCGCCCACCGGTGGCGGGCGCCCGCCCGGCCGATGAGCACCCACAGCGGCCACCACAGCAGCGCCGACCGGGGGATCGACATGTAGAACGTGGAGGTGATCAGCGCGCCCAGCTGCAGCCCGACGTAGACGAACTCGGCCCAGCGGCGGGTGACGAGCAGCCAGACGAGCAGCAGCACCCCCACGATCGCCGCCGCGATCTCGAGACGGAACATCGGCGCGAACCCACCGTCGCCGCCGGTCGAGTCCCACGTGGTGCGGAACGCCTCCCAGGGCCAGACCAGTTGCCGCCCCCATCCGGTCTGCTGCGCGTTGTTCCAGGCCAGCCAGTCACCCGTACGGGAGTGCTGGTAGGCGGCGTACGTGAGGATCGGCGCGAACGGCAGCGCCAGCCAGGCTCCCCGCCACCAGCCCGCCCAGCCGTCCCTCCGGATGCGGCTCACGACGAACTCGACGATCAGCGCGACGGCCAGGAACAGGCCGGTGATCCGTACGCAGGACGCTCCGGCGGCCAGGGCGCAGGCCAGCGGCCAGGCGCGGCGGCGGGCCGCCAGCCAGGCGGGCAGCGCGAAGGCGAGGAAGAGCGCCTCGGAGTAGCCGGCGAACAGGAAGACGGCGGGGGGACACAGCAGCAGCGCCAGGACGGCCCAGCGTCCCGCGCCGGCGGGCCCCTCGAAATCGGCGAGCCGGGCCAGCGCCACCACGGCCACCGCGCCCGCCACGAACGAGGTGATCAGCCCGGCCAGCGTCCAGTCGTCGGCCACCAGGTGGACCAGCCGCAGCGCCAGCGGCAGGCCGGGGAAGAACGCCGGCAGCCCGGGATCGGGCTCCAGCTTCGGATCGCCGTCGTAGCCGAACTCCGCGATCTTCCGGAACAGGTCGACGTCCCAGAACTTCCACCGCTCCAGCAGCGGGGCGTGGTTCTGACCGGAGACGATCAGGATCCCGTAGACCGCCACGAGGAGCATGCCGGCCCTGGTGCCCACCCACAGCAGCAGCGCGTCCCGGACGGTGGCGCTGCGCCGCAGCGGTTCTGCGGCGCCCCCGCCTTCGGGGGGACTCGCGTGCCCGGGAGCCTCCGTGTCCGGCCCCGTTCGTTCCCCGTGCTCGGGGTCGTGCTCAGCTTCCTGGACGAAAGCCGTCACGTGCCGTCTCCTCTCGCACCTGCCGGCCCTCGCCGCGGGTGTCGTTCCGCCTCGAAGCGAGGCCATCCCCGGACCGCCGCCTGCTCTCCTGCCGTCTGTTCCCCCGGGCCGTACGAAGCGAGCGGCGGCCGTGCTCATGATCGGCAATGATGTCAAGCGCCCGAGGTTCCGCGCCAGGGCGATTCCGGCGCCGCCCGCATGAGCCGCCGACGAACTCGGGTTTTCTCCTGATAGGCCGGCGTCGCGGATGAAAATTGCAGCGCCGGGGGAATCGGAAGATTCGAAGAGTCATGCCGTGTGGGCAACCGCCGGCGGGTATGCCTTGATCCCTGTACGGGGAAGTCGGGACAATTTCCCCGTTATTCACCTCAAATCGCATCCATCCCTTTCACCGCCGCCGTACGGCGGCGCGTGGCGTGCCGCCGTTCCCTACCACCGCGACCCACAAGTGAGCGGAGGACGGCGGCGACCCCAGGGTCGGCCAACCCGACGACCCGCCCGACAGAAAGGATCGTGATGAGTCACTCAGCGCAGCGCCTGGGCGTGGTCGCCGAATCGGCGCCGGGCGAGACACGCGTGGCGGCCACGCCGGCCACCGTCCCGCAGTTGGTCTCGCTCGGCTACGAGGTGGTCGTCGAATCGGGCGCCGGCAGACGGTCGGGCTTCACGGACGACGCGTACGCCAGGGCCGGGGCGCGGATCGCCGGCCGAGAGGAGACGTGGGACGCAGGCGTCGTACTGAAGGTGAACGCGCCGGCGGCGGACGAGATCGCGGCGCTCCGCGACGGCGCCACGCTCGTCTCCCTGATCGGCCCGGCGGCGAACGCCGACCTGGTGGACGCGCTCGCGCGACGACCGATCACCGTGCTCGCGATGGACGCCGTACCGCGCGTCTCCCGTGCGCAGGCGCTCGACGTGCTGAGCTCGATGGCGAACATCGCCGGCTACCGCGCCGTCATCGAGGCTGCGCACGCGTTCGGGCGGCTCTTCACCGGCCAGGTGACGGCGGCGGGGAAGGTCCCCCCGGCCAAGGTCCTGGTGGCGGGCGCGGGCGTGGCCGGGCTGGCGGCCATAGCCACGGCGACCAGCCTGGGCGCGGTCGTACGGGCGACCGACCCCCGTCCCGAGGTCGCCGAGCAGGTGCGCTCGCTGGGCGGGGAGTTCCTCGACGTCGGGGTCGCCCAGGAGTCGAGCACGGACGGGTACGCCCGGGAGACCTCCAGGGACTACGACCGCCGCGCCGCCGAGCTGTACGCCGAGCAGGCCGCCGACGTGGACATCGTCGTCACCACCGCCCTGATCCCCGGGCGTCCCGCCCCCCGGCTGCTCACGGCCGAGCACGTGGCACGCATGCGCCCGGGCAGCGTCATCGTCGACATGGCCGCCGCGCAGGGCGGGAACGTCGAAGGCACCCGTCCCGGGGAGGCGGTCGTCACCGAGAACGGCGTGACGATCATCGGCTACACCGACCTCGCGGGGCGGCTGCCGGCGCAGGCCTCGCAGCTCTACGGCACCAACGTCGTCAACCTGATGAAGCTGCTCACCCCCGGCAAGGACGGCCGGCTCGTGCTGGACTTCGACGACATCGTGCAGCGCGCGATGACCGTCGTCCGCGACGGCGAGAAGACCTGGCCGCCGCCGCCCGTGCCGGTGAGCGCGGTCCCCGCCGCCCCCGCCGCTCCCTCCGCTCCGGTGCGGGGGACGGCCGCGGCTCCCGCAGGGAGACCGCCGTCCCCGCCCGGACGGCGACGCCACCTGGTCACCGCCGCCGTCGCCGCCGCGCTGTTCCTGCTGACCGCCTTCTCGCCGAACGCGCTGATCGAGCACGTCACCGTCTTCGTCCTGTCGATCGTGATCGGCTACTACGTCATCGGCAACGTCCACCACGCGCTGCACACGCCGCTGATGTCGATCACGAACGCCATCTCCGGGATCATCGTGGTCGGCGCGCTGCTCCAGATCGGGCAGGGTGACACGGCCGTCGCCGTCCTGTCGTTCGCCGCGATCCTGCTGGCGAGCATCAACATCGTCGGCGGCTTCGCCGTGACCCGGCGCATGCTCGGCATGTTCACGAGGAGCTGACCGTGACCCTCGCCACGGCCGCACAGGCCGCCTACATCGTCGCCGCTCTTCTGTTCATCCTCAGCCTCGCCGGCCTGTCCAAGCACGAGACCGCACGCTCCGGCGTCGCACTGGGCATCTCCGGCATGGTCATCGCGCTCGCCGCGACGGTCGTCCTCGCCGCGGACGGCGGCGACGTCCTCGCGGTGGTCTTGCTCGCTGCCGCGATGGCGATCGGCGCCGCCATCGGGCTCTGGCGCGCCCGGATCGTCGAGATGACCGCCATGCCCGAACTGATCGCCGTCCTGCACAGCTTCGTCGGACTCGCCGCCGTACTGGTCGGGTGGAACGGCTTCCTGGAGGTCGAGAACGGCGGCGGGGCACAGGCGGAGGTCCCCGGCTCGCTGCTGGGCATCCATCACGCCGAGGTGTCCATCGGCGTGTTCATCGGAGCGCTCACCTTCACCGGGTCGGTCGTCGCGTTCCTCAAGCTGTCGGCCCGGATCGACTCCCGCCCGATGATGCTGCCGGGCAAGAACCACCTGAACCTGGGCGCGCTCGCGGCGTTCGCGGTCCTGACCGTGTTCTTCGTGATCTTCCCGAACCTCGGGCTGCTCGTCGCGCTGACCGCCGTGGCGCTGCTGCTCGGCTGGCACCTGGTCGCCTCCATCGGCGGCGGGGACATGCCCGTCGTCGTCTCGATGCTGAACAGCTACTCCGGGTGGGCGGCCGCGGCGTCCGGGTTCCTGCTCGACAACAACCTGCTGATCGTCACCGGCGCCCTCGTCGGCTCGTCCGGCGCCTACCTGTCGTACGTGATGTGCCAGGCGATGAACCGCTCGTTCATTTCCGTGATCGCCGGGGGTTTCGGCATCGAGGCGGGCCCCGCCGGCGACCACGACTACGGCGAGCACAGGGAGATCACCGCCAACGAGACCGCCGACCTGCTCAAGGACGCCAAGTCCGTCGTCATCACCCCCGGGTACGGCATGGCGGTCGCGCAGGCGCAGTATCCGGTCGCCGACCTCACCCGCAAACTGCGGGAACGCGGCGTCGAGGTGCGCTTCGGCATCCACCCGGTCGCCGGCCGTCTGCCCGGCCACATGAACGTCCTGCTCGCCGAGGCCAAGGTGCCGTACGACATCGTCCTCGAAATGGACGAGATCAACGACGATTTCGCCACCACGTCGGTCGTCCTCGTCATCGGCGCCAACGACACCGTCAATCCGGGGGCCGTCGAGGACCCGGACAGCCCCATCGCCGGGATGCCCGTCCTGCGCGTGTGGGAGGCGGAGAACGTCGTCGTCTTCAAACGGTCGATGGCCACGGGGTACGCCGGAGTGCAGAACCCCCTGTTCTTCCGGAACAACAGCAGGATGCTCTTCGGCGACGCCAGGCAACGCGTCGAGGAGATCGTCGCCGCGCTCTGACCCCCGCGGGCCCCGCCGCCCGCCGGGCGGCGGGGCCGCCGGTCTCATCGGCGCGCTACCCGCGCAGCCACGACATCAGCGCCAGAGAAAGTTCGCCTGCCAGATCATCTCGAAGGTGTAACCACCGTCGCAGACCAAGGTGAGGAGGACCTCCGGGTGCCTGCCGTCTTTGCCCAGGCATACCTGGATGTCGGCATACGGAGAGGGCATGTGCTGCGTCCGCCGGAATACCGTCCCCTTACCGAATACCGTGATTTTCTGCCACAGGGTGATCTCGTCACCGCATGGCCGGAGAGTCGCGACGGCCAGGCCGCCGGGCGCTTTCGAAGCGGAATCCGCGAGGCATTGCCCCGTCAGCTTGTTCCGCAGCCTTATGATGTCCATCCTTCCCGATTTGGGGAACACCTCCTTCCAATACTGCGAATCCTTGTGATATGAGCAGCAGTTCAATCGAATGAAACCGGGGATGCTCCCGTCGTTCATCTGCACGTCGATGGTGCGGAGGCTGCCCTTCGCGTCCCTCGTGATCCCTTGGAGGTGAAAATATCCGGCGGGCAAGGCATTGGCAGGCGTCGCCACCGGGACGACGAGTCCTGCTGCCAGAACCATGGTGACGGTCACCACCCGTGCGATCTTCACAATCAGCATGCGACCGCTCATGTCCCTCTTTTCCTCTCAGCGCGGCAAAGGTGTTTCACGCGGGTCCGGCGCCCGTCAGCGCACTCGTCACAGACACGGCGGCGTACGCGAGAGAACGGGAAAGCGCACGCCCAAACCGTAGGCTCCGAGGCGGCCGAAGTGAATACGTGCCAGCACGGAGATCGAGCCGGAGGAAACTCGGAGCTGCGATTCGGAACGATCGTGAGCCTCTGCCCACCATGGCCCGCCCGACTTTCCGAGTGGAGCGATTTCGAGCCCCGGCGCCGATCTCTCGTCTGCCGTCGCCCCGCCTGGGAGGGGCAGCGTCCCGGCGCGAGAGGGCGAACCGGTCGCGATCACCGCTGCACGATCACCTGACGCTCCCACCGGTCGCCGCACGCACGCGCATCGGCCGGGCGCAGGTCAAACAAGAGCAGTTGTACAACATCTCTTGTTTGTCTAGAGTGGGCGCATGCCTGATCGTCCAAAGCGCGAAGTTCGCGACTCGAAGGTGCTCGCCGCGATGTCCCACCCGCTGCGCCGGCGGCTGCTCGACATACTTCGAGTGGACGGCCCCTCGACAGTGTCAGTACTCGCGAGCAAGACCGGGCAGGCCGTCGGCAACATCAGCCATCACCTGAAGGTCCTCGCCGCGAGCGAACTCGTCGAGGAGGTGCCCGAGCTCGCGCGTGACCGCCGGGAACGCTGGTGGCGCAGGTCGCCGGACGTCCTCAGCTGGTCAGCGTCGGACTTCCCCGACGATCCCGTGGCCGCGGCGGCGGAATCGCTCGTCCTGGAACGGCAGACCGCCCTCGTACGGCAGTGGTTCGCCGAGCGCGACGGCTACCCGGAGCCGTGGCGGCGAGCGGCGTTCACCACCGACCATTGGGCGAGGCTGTCGGTCGCCGAACTCGCCGAGCTGGAAGAGAAGATCTTCGCCCTGTTCGCCTCTCTGGCCGACCGGGAGGTTCCCGACGACGGGCAGGAGCGCGAGCTCGTCTTCCTCACCGTCCGCGCCGCACCGGGCCGGCCGTGACCACGACGCCGGTTGTGCGGGGCGGGCTGCTGGGGACACGCGACTTCCGGTTGTTGTGGATCGGCGAGACGACGAGCATGCTCGGCAGTTCCGTCGCCGGCGTGGCGCTTCCGCTGGTCGCCGTGGTGACGCTGCACGCGAGTCCCTTCATCGCCGGGCTGCTGACCGCGGCCGCCTGGCTGCCGTGGCTGCTGGTCGGACTGCCCGCAGGCGCTTGGGTGGACCGCATGCCGAAACGGCCGGTGATGCTGGTGTGCAACATCGTGTCCATGGTGGTGTTCGCGAGCGTGCCGATCGCGGCATGGTCCGGTGCGCTGACGACGACGCACCTGCTCGTGGTGGCCACGACGGGCGGGGCGGCGAGGGTGTTCTTCACCCTCGCCTATCGGGCGTATCTGCCCATCCTGGTTGAGAGTGAGCGGCTGCTGGACGCCAACGCCAAGCTCCAGGGCAGCGAATCGGCCGCACAGATCGCCGGTCCCGGGCTGGCGGGGCTGCTCGCGCAATGGTTCGGCGCGGTCAGCGGCGTACTGGCCGACGCGGTCAGCTTCGCGATCGCCGTGCTGTGCCTGCGTTCCGTGGCCACGCGCGAGACCCGCCAGGAGAGCGCGGCGAAACGGCGGCTGCTCGCGGAGATCCGCGACGGACTGCGGTTCGTCGTCCACGACCCATACCTGCGCACACTCACCGCCTTCAGCGCGATGTCCAACATCGCCTTGATGGGCTACTCGTCGATCCAGGTCGTTTTCCTCACCCGAGATCTCGGCGCCGGGACAGGACAGGTGGGCGTCGTGCTGGCGCTGGCAAGCTCGGGCGGCCTGTTCGGCGCTGCGCTGTCCGGCCGGACGGCCACACGATTCGGAACGGCACGGGGATTCCTGCTGTGCGAGGCGCTCGCCGCACCGATGAGGCTGCTCGGGCCGATCGGCAGCGGCGGCATGGGACTGGCGCTCTTCGCCGCCGCAGGCTTCGGCACCGGCCTGGGCATCGTGGCATCGAACATCCTGACGAGCACCTTCCGCCAGCGCTACTGCCCGGCTGAACTCTTCGGGAGGATCACCGCGACCACTTCGGCACTGAACTACGGTGCGATCCCCCTCGGCGGGCTGCTCGGCGGCATGCTGGGCGATGCGATCGGCGTACGCGAGACCATGGGGCTGATGGCCGTCATCCAGCTCTTCTCGGTCGCCATCCTGCTGCTCAGCCCATTCCGCCCCCTACGCGACTTCCCCGCCCCCACCCCGACGCGACTGCAAGACATCCTCGGGTAGGGCACTCGACTCAGCGCTCAGCCGGAAGCTCGCGCCACGTCTTGTCTCCCCGAGGGATGGCCTCGCCGACGTCGGCCAATTCCTCTCCTTGCCATAGACCATGCTGCGCCAGGCCTTCGTCGGTACAACTGCATGGTGAACATCGAACGTGGCATCTCGCCGAGATGATCAGAAGTGGGGCGGCGCTGGGCGCCCTGGGCTCATTGCTGGATAGGTCTCTCGTACAGATCGCGGAGGCGTCGGCAGACGCACGGACATACGACCGGCAAGCGATCTCCGAGGTCGCGGACGTGTGGACAACAACAAGCGAACAGCCGGAGAGGCACCGAGCGTGGAGTCCATGATCCTCGGCCACGGCGCCCTCGATGTTCGCCGGAGGCAAGCGCCACCATAAAGGTCGCCCACATCGGCATCCCGTACGGCGGGCGCCGTACTGCCACGCGACGCCGGTGCCACAGCAGATGTTTGGGACTTTCCGCATCGGTGCCCTGTCCGCATCGGTCTCACCCGCTGGTGTATACAAAGCGAACATGACAGCGGATACCTTTACGGATTCGACAGCATTCCTCGCCTCAAAGGGCACCGCCGAGGTCCCTCACCCCGGCGGCACGCTCCTGGAGCACCTGCACCGCGTCGCGGCCCAGCTCAAGGACTGGGACGCGCCCGAAGAGGTGCAGCTCGCCGGTCTGTGTCACGCGGCCTACGGCACGGACGGCTTCGACCACCGGCTCCTCGGCCTCGCCGATCGGGCCGCGCTGGCCGAGGTGATCGGGGCCCCGGCCGAGGCGCTGGTGTATCTCTACGCCTCCTGCGACCGCGCGGCCACCTATCCCGCTCTGCGCTTCGTAGACCGCTTCACGGGCCGGCCGATTGCCCCCTCCGACGCCGAACTCCGGGCGTTCATCCTGATCACGGCCGCGAACGAGATCGACGTCGCCCGGCACAACGCGGACATCCGCGCGAAACACGGGGCCGCGCTTCACGCGTTCTTCGCCCGTAACCGGGACCTCCTGCCACCGGTCGCCTGGGAGGCCGTCAAGGAGACCTTCGCCGTCCGCATTGCGAGCCTCGATCACCTGGTCCTGACCGTGGCCGACATCCCCCGGACGATCGACTTCTATCGGGACGCCCTCGGAATGGAACCGGTGACCTTCGGCGGTGGCCGCCACGCGCTCGCCTTCGGCTCCAGCAAGATCAACCTGCACCAGGCCGGGCACGAGATCCAGCCGCACGCCCTCCGCCCCGTGCCGGGCAGCGCCGACCTCTGCCTGATCACCCACTCGCCCCTGGATCAGGTGGCCGCTCATCTGACCGCCGCGGGCGTACCCATCGAAGAGGGTCCGGTCCCCAGGACCGGCGCGCTCGGCCCGATCACCAGCCTGTACATCCGGGACCCTGACCACAACCTCATCGAGATCTCCAACTACGACTGAGGAAGCAACCCTGGTTCAGCCGGGACAGCCGTACCGCGACGTGCCGGCTCAGGCGGCGAGGATCCAAGGCATCATGCCCCAGTGCCGCCGCCTGCGAATGCTGAATGGGAGTTCAAGTCAACGATCCGTTGCATTTGTTCTCCAACAAAAACAACTTCCGCCGGGCTGCCGGCTGGACTGAACAAGATCGCCCACGTCGGCTGATGGCACATGGATGGCACGAAGCCCCGTAGCGAGATCGCTACGGGGCTTCTTCTCGCAGGTGGCCGGTACCGGATTCGAACCAGTGGCCTGAGTCGGCAGGGCAGCGGACCTGTCAACGCGCCACATACCAGGCAGACTGATGCACCTTGTCGGCCGGCTGATGACCCAGACGCGCCAATTCGACGAAGCCGAGTTCGCGCTGTCTCAGGCCATGGACGACATGAACGATCGCCGGTTGCCGGCTTCTCCTATGCCAGGGGCGACTCACCACGCACACAGCACCCTAGGAAAGATCCGTTATCGTGCGTTGCGTAGCTTGAGAATGTATGTCGCAGTAAGCGCAACGGCACGGTCTTCGTCATTTGACAGATCTGCGAGGGCACGTGACGTCGTGATCCCCGGGATGTCCGCGAGCGCCTGTGTCAGCCGTCGACGTGCAGACGATTCAACGGTGCCGTGGGCGAGGCAGTCAACGAGCCTGGTAGCGATCTGATCCGCCAAGGCGGGATCGCTCGCCAGCGCGCTCAGCGCATCGGCTGCATCGGCGTCGTTCGCCCCCTCGACGATCATGTCGATGAGCGTCGGGACCGCGTCGGCTACTCCACGTGCCCCGAGAGCCAGAGCTGCACACCTGCGGACCACGATGTCGGAGTTCTTGAGGGCGTCCCGCAGCAGTGCGGTCGCCTCACCGTTCGGGATCTCGGCGATGGACTGGACGGCACGTTTCCGCACCTCGGCTACTGGTGAGCCGAGGCCCTCCGCCAGCAGTGCCACTCCGCCGGCGCCCGATCGCGCCAGAGCCCATCGAAGGGCTCCGGCGACGTTCGGGTCCGTCTCGCTCAACGCTGCCTCGACCAGAGCCTCCACTGGCACCGGAGCCTCTTCGACCGAGGACAAGGCCGCGCGCTGGCGCTTCCCAGCGCTCTCCGACCCCAATGCCTGGAGGAGTGCCACGATCCGGAGGACGTCCTCCCAGTCGGCGGGTTCCGCGGCACCGATCCGACGAAGTCGCGTGAGCAGCTCCGTCTCACCGGCGATGCGTTCTCGCGTCTGGCGGATGAGGTCATCGACGAGCTCCGCGGGTGTGAAGCCGGGATCATCCAGCGCGCGCCCGACTTCACGCAGCGACAGCCCCAATGACCGCAGGATCTCGATATGGAAGATTCGCCGGATGTCCTCGCTGGAGTACTCTCGATAGCCGGCCTCGGTACGACCCGTTGGCCGCACCAGGCCGAGCGACTCGTAATGCCTGAGCATGCGGGCGCTGACCCCGGACCGTCGTGCCACATCACCGATCAACACTGCCCATCATCCCTCCTGGCTGGTCGTGCCGAGGGCTGCGATGCGCTTCGCCTCCTCGATCGCGAACTCGAATCCCGCATCAGGATTGCGCAACAGCCGTTCCGTGGCGATCGCGTGCTGACGCACGCGAGGGTCGAGATCCGTCATCGCGGCGCGCAGGATCGGCATGATCACCTCACCGAGCGCGATCAGTGCCCGGCTGAGGCTCAACTGGGTCTCACGCTCGCCGCGCCCCAGCTGTGTCGCCAGCACTCCGGCCAATTCGGGTTCTTCACCTTCGGGCACAAGTACGACCGCTGCTCGCCAGGCGCTCCGCGCCACCTCGTCGTCGGCGTCGGACAGAAGCGCCCGTGTGATCGCGGGCCACGCCTGCCGATCCCCGATCTTGGACAGCGTGTGCAACGCCTGGCTTCGTGCCTGCGCACGCTCCGAGCGAAGTTCATCGATGAGCTTCGGGACCGTCAATGATGACGAGTGGCGGGTGAGTGCCCACGTAAGCATGTCTCGCACGTAGAAATCGGGCTCGATCGCGCATCGTTCTATGAGCTTGTCGATGAACCGCGGGTCTGGAGTCGTGCCGACCGCCAGCACTGCCTGCAGCCGCACCGACGAGCTGCTGCTCTCCAGCCCCTGGAGAGCTCGCATCGTGTTCGTGTCCTCTTTCGGCGTGGTCATCCGGATCACCTCCTCGACACAGTGAAGGCCTTGTCACTGTGTCAAGGTCAAGCGGGGCCACGACGTGAGATGGCCAGGCACCCTCTGCCCACCGAGTCCGGCGCTTCTCACTTCGACACGATCGGAAGCGACGCGAGCGTCAAGACGCACCCGGCGCTCGATGAGCGACGCGCCGTCGTCGACGAGTTGGCGGTTACGGCGGCGCGGCGCGCCACCGCTTGGTCCCCATGAGAACAGTTCCGCTGCACATCAATCTTCTGGAACTGAACGACATTGCGGACGACCGGATCCGTCTAAAGCAAATCCTCGCTGCCCTTGCCGGTTGGCGCGGTCACCCAAAGATGGGCACGCTCAACATCGCAGGTGTGAGGTGGTTGTCTTGGGCAGTCGATGCCGCCACATCGGACAACAGCGGACTATGGGCCATCGGCGCCTTGGCGTTGCTTCCCTCTGTTTCCTCGGGGCTGATTTCGTCGCGTTATTGGGGACTTCAGCAAGCCGAGTGATTGATGCGCGCCGGGGGGTTGCACAGCGCTCGTGAAACTCGTTGGCGTGGGTTTCGCGGCCAGGACCGTCCACCACCGTCCGAGCCTGTCCATGGCCGTCGTCACCCAGATAGTCACTCAAAGGTCAGAACCACTAGATCTAAACGATGGGTCTACGCGTTCGGTCCAGTCGACGCCGCGCCGAGGCCATCCGGTCAACCGGTGCAGCGGTTGACCGCGAGGGATTTGTTCGCATCCTGGTTGCCGAGGGACACCGCCGTGTTCCAGTCGGCACAGGCGGCGCCGGTGTCGCCCAGCCGGGATTCGGCCACTCCACGCCGGTAATAGGCGTCGGCGTATTGGGGGATCAGTCCGATCGCTGCGTTCAGATCGGATATCGCCCCGTGCGGGTTACCCAGCTCGATCCCGGCCACTCCCCGGGAGTAGTAGGCCTCTGCCAACTGCGGGTCATAGGTGATGGCCGTGGAAAGGTCCGCGTACGCGCCCGAGTAATCACGCAGAGCGATTTTGATCTTACCGCGCTCGCTGTAGGCGGCTGGGAAAGTCGGAAGCCGCGACACCTCATAGTCGAGCTCGCTGAGTGCCCCGGTGTAGTCGCGGTCTTGGTACTTGATCAGACCGAGGTAGTGATGCGCCAGGACGAAGTCCGGGTCGAGTTCGACGGTGCGCTCGAAATCCGATGTGGCGTCGGTGTAGTTTCCGCCGCGAAACCTGGCGATGCCCCGGCTGTTGTACGTCAACGCAACGCCGGGCTCTTTGGCGATGGCGTCGCTCATGATGGTTTCCGTATTCTGCCAGGCCGTGTTCCGGATGATGGTCAGCGTGGCGAAGAGGATCACGAACACCGCCGTCGCCCCGATCGCGCCGACACGCAGCCTGCGATCGCGGCGCCGGAGCGCTGTCTCCGCGAAATGTCCGGCGATGAGGAAGAGGCCGAGATACGGCAGGTACACATATCTGTTCGCGTGGTAGCCGTCAATGAGGAGCACGGCCTGGGTCGGCGCGATAGTGACCGCGAAGAATCCGAGTCCGAAGACGACGATTCTGCGAGCCGGCCTCACCAGCCACAAAGCGGCGGTCCCGGCTGCGAGCACGAATGGGAAAAGGTAGAGGTACCAGGGGAAGGGCTTGTGGGGGTACTCATAGGCGAGAGACAGGTGGAACGGGTAGACCGACTGCACCAGATGGCTGACCAACGCCGAGCAGGTCAGGAGGATCCGGTCGACAACGGTGTACCCGTGCTGCGGGACCACATCCTGCCGTACGTTCAGCGCGACGAGAACCGTGATCGCGGCGACGACGAGAAACGGGATCTTCTCCAGGAACAGACGCCGGCTCGGCCTGCGGCCCTGCAAATGGTCCACGAGGAACAGCACCAGGGGAACCGCGACGGCGGTGGACTTGGAAAGCGCGGCCAGCCCGAACAGGACCACGGACCAGGCCAACGGCTGCCAGCGCTGCGACCTGATGTAACGCAGGTAGACCAGGAGCGCTGCCAGTGAGAAGAGCGTGGCCAGCAGGTTGCTGCGGGCGGAGATCCAGGCGACCGTGTCGACGTTCACGGGATGGATCGCGAACGCCACCGCGACGAAGTAGGCCAGGAAAGCGCGCTCGGTCAGCCAGCGGAACAACAGGAACACCAACACCACATTGGCCAGGTGCAGTATCAGGTTCGTGAAGTGGTACATGCCGATCGCGCCGTGGCCGAACAGATAGTCGATCGCGTACGACACGTACACCAGCGGCGTATACATGAACTGCAGCGGCGTGGTGAACCAGTGGCCGACGTTGGTCCCGCTGAACTCCCGGATGGAGACGTTGTCCACCACGCCCTCGGGATCGTCGAAATAGATGAAGCCGTTGCCGAGGCCGTTGGCGTGCACGGCGAAGGCTCCCGCGACGATCAGGAACAGAATCTGCCATTGCAGGGAAGGGTTCTGCGTTCTGGCCGTAGGTGGGCGCGCGGCGGCATAACGAGCACCGCGGCGAACGGCCGGGCGAGCGGGCGTCATCACACGCCTCCGGTGAGCATCGTCGCTGTCGGGCGTCCCAGTCCCGCCGGCGTTCTTTTCGCCGGCTTTCCGGTTGTCCGCGACGAGGCCGAAGGCGGGCGTTCCCGGAAATCGTGGACCGTGTCGGACTGTACGCCGCACTGATCGAACCCGGTACCGACTGCGGCCCGCTTCCTCCGGCAGAGGGGCCTGATCAGGCGAGTTTGCCCAAGGCGGCGAGGTCGTCGTCTGAAAGGATCAGATCCGCGGCCGCCATGTTCTCCTCCAGATGGGCATGGCTCAAGCGACAATTCGTCGGGCGCCCGAACGGTAAGTGCGATCGAGCTCAGTGGCCCGGAATGACCACGGTGCCGCAGTCGCCGCATCGCAGGGCCGCAGCGCTGTGGTTGAAGAAACCACTGGTCAGCAGCACGCCGCCAAGGTCGCCGAGCACGTCCGCCTGCTTCTTGAACTTGACCCCGGGCGATCTTCCCACAATCACCCCCGGTTCCATCGCGTTCGTGCAGACGGGGCAGGAAAGGGCAGAATCCGTCATAGGTCGGAGCCTACGTCGGCGGACAGCTTTGATCGCAGCGGCTGGGGGGTCGGTGCTCTTGTGACCTAGCCGGCGATGCGGCCTACGGTTTGGCCAATTGCACGATCAAAAGGATCAAGATTCAAAGCTGATGACACGAAGCCGCGTAGCGCGATCGCTACCGGCTCATTTTCGCTGGTGGGCGGTACTGGGTTCGAACCAGTGACTGACCTGCGGGCCGACCTGGTGCGGCGCTCCCCTGCCGCCCGTCCTCGACATGGCGTAATGGCACCTCGATCTTCCCGTCCGCCTTCTGGACCGTGGCGGGCGGGACGGTAAGAGGGGCCGGAACAATGTTATGGCGGTGCCGGATCGGCGGGGGCGGACCATGAAGGGAGCAATTACGGTGGCCCGCTATTTGGGAGAGGCATGCCCCTCACCCCGTTCTTCCCTCCCATTCCCCTTCGTGGTCCGCGAGAGGTCCCCGTCGATTCGGCTCCATAACGATTGAGTAGGCCACGGCCTACAGCATCAGCCATCGCCAGGGGCTCTATAGACAGACCCGGCGCGAGACCGAAACACTCGAATTCCTCGACGGTTCTGGAGCGTGGCAGTGTTCGGTATGGGCGTCATCGAGATCTTTACGGTTATCATCGGCCTTGCTGTGCAGTTCGCGGTGGTCTACCTCGCCGTGAGGCTGGCGCTTCGCCACGATCGGAAGCGGCGCGAGCAGTAGTGCGCTCATAGCGGTCGAGCAGCGGCGGCGCGGCCACCTGCCCCGCGCTCATTGGGTTCTGGCGGATGTGGTGCGGCGTCGGCCTCGCGCGAGAACGGCCCCCAGGCCGCACGCGCAGCGCGGGGATCGGCGCTAAGCCGTGGCGGCGGCGCGGGCCGCGCCGCCGCGCTTGATCCATACAGGGGCAATTCGGAAGGAGTAGTTCAACGGTATGGTCCCGCCATGGCTCTCATCGACTGGCGGAGTGCCCCCGATCTCCTCGCCGAGATCCTGTCCTGCGCCAGTGCGGGCAGGCACCCGACGCCATAACGGACACCAGGGCCGCCTGGGCGGCTTTCACAGGGTTCGCTCAGACGAAGCTCACTGGTATTGGCCCGCCGCGAACCGCATCGCCCCAGTCCCAGTGCGTAAGTTCCTTGGTTCCTCGGCGCAACGAGGACCTCTCGGCGGCTCATTCGACGGGCTCGCCCCGGTCGGAGACGCGCAGAATCTCAGCTGTCTAGCGTTGCTTGAGGCGGAGTGCTTCTTTGCGGGCCTCGGCCTGGATGGACCGCTCGCGCTCCAGCCACGCTGGGTTCTCCGCTTTCAGCGCATCGATCTCGGCGGTGGTGAGCGGTCCGGTGATCCCGCCTCTGATCAGGCCGGAAATGGAGACCCTGAGCTTCGCGGCGATGACCTGCTTGGGGTGCGGGCCGTTGCGGCGCAGGTCAGCGAGCCAGGCGGGTGGCGTCGACTGCAACTCGTTCAGCTCGTCCCTGGAGACGACACCCGCCTGGAACTCGGCGGGAGTGGCCGAGAGGAGGACACCCAGCTTCTTGGCCGCGGTCGCGGGCTTCATCGTCTGGATGGTCTTCGGTTTGGGCGAGGTCATGACGCCAAGAGTAGTCAGTCGGAACGGGTTCCCCTGACATCGATACCCTGAGGAAGTGAATGATGGGGAAACCGGCAGGATGTTCCGGCTGGCGTACGTGCCCGGGGTGACACCCGCGAAATGGGTCAACATCTGGACCGAGAGGATTCCCGATGTGCCGGTTACCCTGGTCGCGGTTCCCGCCGCCGAGGTGGTGGAACTCCTGCGGGATGGCGGCGCCGACGCCGGATTCGTCAGGCTGCCGGTCGACCGGGACGGGCTCAGCGTGATTCCTCTCTACGTGGAGACCACGGTGGTCGTGGTGCCCAAGGACCACGCGGTGGCCGCCGTCGACGAGGTGGCCATCGCCGACCTGACCGACGACGAGATGCTCCATCCTCTGGACGACACCATCGAGTGGACGGTCCGGCCCGGGCTGCCCGCGTTCACCCGCCCGGCCACAACGGCGGAGGCGGTCGAGTTGGTAGCGGCCGGCACTGGGCTTCTCCTGGTTCCGCAGTCGCTGGCACGCCTCCACCACCGCAGGGATCTCACTTACCGGCCGGTGCCGGACGCGCCGCAGTCTCAGGTCGCGCTGGCCTGGCCCACGGACGCGACCACTGACCTGGTGGAAGATTTCATCGGCATCGTCCGCGGCCGGACAGTAAACAGCTCGCGGGGCCGTACCCCCGCCTCCCCTGCGGAGAAACCGGCACGGCGGCAGGCACAAAAACCCGTACAGAATGGCTCCGGCCGCCGGGCCGTGCCGGCCAGCCGTAAAAGGAAGGGCTACCGTCCTCGGTGACCTGCAGCCCCGAGCCTCCGGTTCGGACCCGGCACGACGAGTTCGGCCACGCGAGGAAGGTCCTCGTCCTCCGACTCGGGCCACTGAAACCCGTTGCCGGTGGTCGGGGAGCGCCACGGAGAATTGACCGTTGGCGTGAGTCCTTATCGGCCGTCGCAGCGGGATCTCGTTCGGCATGGGGAAACCATGATTGTCCCGAGGCGGGCAGCCCTCGTCGCCGTACTAACTCTCGTGGTCATCCCATCCACCGCCTTCACCACCCCGCAGACGGCGCCAGAACCGCGCAAGCGATCACAGGCCGCGAGCGCGGCCCTCGCCCGGCGCATTCTGGCCCAGCTCAGGGTCGCCAGGCCCTTAACCATCCACGGCTACAGCCTCAATGGGAGCACCGCAAGGGCAAGTGCAACACGCGGGAAATGGTTCTGGCCTGCGACGGGCGGCGCGTACGCCGTAACGCGGCCTGCCGCCCGGTCAAGGGGCTCTGGTACGGCCCGTACGACGGCAAACGGCTCAAGAGCGAGAAGCAGGTGGACGTCGATCATGTGGTGCCGCTCGCCTACGCCTGCGCTCGGGCACCAAACGGTGGAGCCAGGCCAAGCGGCGCGCATTCGCCAACGACCTCACCCGCCCCGAACTGCTCACCGTCAGCCACTCCGCCAACATCGTTAAAGGTGGGCAAGGCCCACAGAGCCGACGCCCGCAACGCCGCGGTTACTGGTGTCGGTACGCGACCTCGTGGAAAAGGCCAAGATCCAAAGCTAATGGCACGTTAATGGCACGAGCCCCGTTTTCCCTGATGGGAGACGGGGCTCTTTTCAGAGGTGGGCGGTACTGGGTTCGAACCAGTGACCCCTCGCTTGTAAGCCAACCCAGAAGGGGCGGGACCAGCACCGGCGCCCCGACCTTGGCGTACGGTCCATCGTTGTCCACCGCTGTCCGGGCTCGTCCACTGCGGTTGTCACCCAGATAGGGTCACGTCCAGCGCGCCGCGCCTGCCTCACGCCAGAAATTAGATCCACTGCACGCGAACGATGTACACCTCGCGTTGGGGCTCTATGACTAGATAGGTCACCAGCCCACGCTCTCCGAACGGCATAACCCGCATGTTGCCGTCGGGCTTGCTTGGCGACTGCGGTCCACCGGCCCAGGGCTCAAACTCAATCAGGTCCAGTACCCCGGCCAGATACCGCAGGGCATCGTCCGGCAGGGCCGCGATCTGTTCTTGAGCGACAGGATCGGGCTCGACGATCGAGTACACCTACCGCTCGACCTCGCGCTCCGCCAGCAGCTGGCGCCACGTCTTGCCACCTCGAGGAATCGGTTTGCCGCCGTCGGCCAGTTCCTGTACGTGGGCAGCCCGCTCGTAGATGTCTCTGCGGCCCTGCGGATCTTTGACCGAATCGCACGCGATCAACCACCAGGTGTGGATGAACTCGCTCAACCGACCGAGGTCCAGACTCGCGCGGACCTCAGCCAGGACGACGTCAAGACCTGCGTCGAACCCATCTCGGTCCTGTGGCACGACCAACGCTCTACGGATTGCGCGCAGATTCTTCTCCGGAAGAGGACCTTCGGGAGTGAACTCCTGTGGTTGCGCGCTCATGCCGCCAGTGTACGTACGGGTGCCCAGCGCGGCCCAGCCAATCGCAATGACTCCCAAGCGTGGTTCGCCCTCCGGACCCAGCTCTACCGTCCTCGGCGCCTCGGCACCAGCAGGGACGGCCCGAGCCGAGCCCCCGGATGGCCAAGTAGCTTCAGGCGAATGCGCCGTGCAGGCCGAGTTCGCGCATCAGCCGGGCGACCGTGCAGCCGCCACCTCGATCCCTTCACGGTGCAGTTGCCGCCAGGCGGGTGGCGATGCCACACCACTGCTTGAGCGTGTTGAATCAGTGTTCGACCACCTTCCGTAGCTGTGGACGCCTCGGTCGAAGGCGAGTGGCCGCCCGCCTCGGCGGCCTTTGCGCAGCCGGTTGCGGACCTGGTTGGCGCGTTCGGGGATGGTGGTGCCGGTGCCATGCTGGCGTGGCTCATGGGATCGCGAGCGCGCCATTAACGCCGTTATGTCCCCTCGCCCAAGGCGTTCGCGCGAGCGGTCTTCGCCTCCTCGCCCACCAGGTAATGCACGGTCATGCCCGGCAGGGTGGGCAGCTCGGCCCAGTGGGTGATCGGGTCGTCACAGGCCTGGGGGTCGTCACGGTGCCGGCCGTAGGGCAGGCGGACGACACCGTCAGAGTCGACGAAGCAGTCGTGGTACTCACGCCCGTCCTCAGCGAAGTGACGGGTGGTGAAGTACATCGGCCTCACCAGCCAGAATTCCTGCCCGGCGTTCGGATCACGCCCGTCCACATCGTCGGACGCGAAACGGCCCGTGATCGCGGCGGCCACGGGCATTCCGTCCCCCGGCAGCCTCTGCCGTGAGTCCACCCACTCCACCTCCGCGCACATGTCCATCCCGGCTCCGATCTTTTGTCAGGTACGGCCGTCCCCGGCGCGATCGATACCCGCGCTCCACCATCCGCCGGGGAGCGAAGGAGAAGCACGTCGAAGACAGATCTGGCGGGCACGCCAAGCCGTCATCGCCAACGTGCTCCCGAGCAGAGGAACACCGGGAACACGATCGCGGCCAGTGCCGGCGCTTCCCTCCGCGACCTGATGGCACGCATGGGCCATGACAGCGTGCGCGCCGCGACGATCTACCAGCACCGCACGGCGGAGGCGGACAAGGGCATCGCCGACGCGATGAATCGCAAGATCAAAACAGCCAAGATTCCAAGCTAATGGCACGTTAACGGCACAAAGCCCCGTGGTGTGATCGCTACGGGGCTTGTTTCTCTGGTGGGCGGAACAGGGATCACCCTCCGTCCATGATGCACGGTTCCCGCAGTGGCAGGAGTCGGAGGCAGCTTGAAAGCCCGAACCAGAAGTATCTTGCAACGTTCCGTCCCTCGGGAGCGATTGACCGAGGGGAGCCAACTCCCCTTACCACAGACGTCACCAACGGTGACCACGGGCTGAGCGAGGGATGACATGCAGGTCAACAACTTTGGATCAATCACCAACCAGACCAACATCGACCGCAGCTTCGTCTCCCCCAGAGCCGATCTTGATGCTGGAGTCGCACAGCTCAAACAGCTGATGGCAGATGCCAACGGTCAGGGACGGGCTTGAGCTGGAGGAGTCGGGCTGCTGGGCTCTGCCTGGGTCGCGGCAGGCGGGAAGATCAGGCCCACCTCAGCCACTACGGATCCGGCTCGTGCTCGTCACGATCATCCCGGAGCTGAGGCCCCCGCCGGAGGCATCAAAGTCCTCAGCCCCGCGCCCATCGCGACGATGTGTGTCATGCCGGACCAGAGCGGTTGGTGTACGTGAATCGCCAGGTCGGGCACACTTGATCCTCCCCCCATATGGAGGATCAAGTGGCGGTGATTGGGACAGCTGAGGCCCTGCTTCTGTTGGTGCTGTGGGTCGTTCCGGCAGTGATGCTCTTCTTTCTCATCTACTGGGCGGTCCGGCTGGCGATCAGGCACGAGGGGCGGCGGGTGCCGAGCCTGCACGAGCGTGTGACGGCGGAGCGCGAGGCCCAGCGTCGTGAATGGGCGGAGCGCGAGGCTCGACGGAATGTGGAAGCGCCCAACGAGCTGTAGACGGGTGGTCTCGTCAGGCAAGGCGGGGCCGCGATATGACAGCGGCGCGAGCTGCTGGCGGCCGGGACCGGCCCCCAGGCCGCATGCCCGGCCGCCGAGCGGGAGCAGGGCCGCGAGGCGGCGCGGAGCGCCGCCCCTGACCAGTTCACCGAGTCCGAACCGACCTCCCTCGTCTTCACCGGGGCCAACGGGGGCATCCTGCGGCGCAGCAACTTCCGGCGGGCCGCCAAGTGGAGCGAGACGACCAAGAAGTGGGCGTCCCCGGGCTCCACTTCCACGATCTTCGCCACACCGGGAACACGATCGCGGCCAGTGCCGGCGCTTCCCTCCGCGACCTGATGGCACGCATGGGCCATGACAGCGTGCGCGCCGCGATGATCTACCAGCACCGCACGGCGGAGGCGGACAAGGGCATCGCCGACGACTGAGGCAACCATCAGCGGCGAGCTTTGGAGGTAACTGCTGGGCGTTCGGCCCGAGCCGCTGGCGGCCGGGACCGACCCCCAGGGCCGCATGCCCGGCCGCCAAGCGGGCGTAGGGTCCCGAGGCGGTGCGCAGCGCCGCCCTTGACACCTAAAAGAAAAATCGGCAGTAGTGCAGGCACTCCAGGCAGAACGCCAGCGGTCGTCCAGCGCCGTCACAGGCCAGATGGATCTCGCTGGTCAGCCCGCCGCGGGATCGGCCGAGGGCGTGATCCGTCTCCTGCCCGCGCGGGTGCCCCCTTTCGGGCGCCGGCCGCGTGCTGGTGCGCCCGCACGATGGTGGAGTCCACCACCACCAGCCAGTCGATGTCGCCGCGTGCATCGGCCTGGGCCTGCACCGCCTGCAGCATCGCGGTGAAGGTGCCGTCCAGCGCCCAGCGCCGGAACCGGGTGTACAGGCTCTGCCAGGACCCGTACCGCGGCGGCGCATCCCACCAGGCCACCCCGGTACGGATCTTCCACACGATCCCGTTCAGCACCCGCCGGTCATCCTCCCGCGGACGCCCTAACCGCGCCGCCGGGTGAAACGGCCGCAACCGCTCCCCACTCTTCATCACCCAGCTCATGACGCCGAACCGCCCCACGATGATCCCCTATCTAGATCACCTTGGAAGACAGGTCCTAGATGGTTGAGGCAAAGCTGATGGCATGACGGTCAGGGCCGGGGGCCGTCGCAGGAGACGTCCTTGGCCGGCAGGGTTCCCTTGATCAGGAACGCGATGGTGGCCTTGTCGGCGCAGGTCGAGCCGGTGCCGTAGACGTAGTGGCCGCCGTGCTCGACACCGAGGAAGCCGGCGCGGTCACCCAGGGCCCTGCGCATTCCCCGGCCCGCGGCCCACGGTGTGGCGTTGTCGCGGCGGTTCTGCAGGATCAGGATGGTACGCGGACCGTGCGAGGTGATCTTGACCACCGGCTCGATCGGCTTCTGTGACCAGAAGGCGCACGGCAGGATGTTGTTGGGCATGCCCGCGCTCAGCGGGTATTTCGCGCGGGCGGCCGCGGTGGCGTCGGCGTAGGAGTCCACCTCTCGCGACCAGGTGGTGTCCCCGCAGAGCATGGCCAGGACCATGGTGGCCTGGTTGTCCGCCGGCACGCCCTTCTCAGCCGGGGTGTCGGCGAGAATCTGCCGGAGCACGGCGACGTCCGCGTCCGCCGGGGCCTTGCCGGCGGACAGGTCGGCCGCCGCCTTCCAGAATTGGGTGAGCGGGGCGAGCATCTCGTTGCGCTGCAACATCTGGTACGTGACGCCGCGCAGCAACGCACCGCTGATGGCCACCGGTGTGCCCGGCATCATGGCCGGCTTCCGGTCGAGGCGGTCGGCCAGCGCGAGGAAGGTGTCGGTGACCTCGCCGGCGGTGCCGCCCAGCCCGAGGTCGGCGTCGTCCGCCGCGGCCACGCGGGCGGCGTCCGGGAACCGGTCGTTCATGCCCTGGTTCCAGGTGTTCAGCATCTTCGCCCACACCTTGCCCGGGTCGACGTTGCCCTCCAGCACCATCCGGTCGGTGTTGCGGGGGAACAGCGAGGCGTAGACCGCGCCGAGGTAGGTGCCGAAGGACTGGCCCCAGTAGGAGATCTTCCGTGCCCCGAGCGCCTGGCGGATGCGATCCATGTCGCGCGCTGTGTTCGCGCTGTTGAAGAAGCGGAGCTTGTCACCGATCGTGGCGCACTGCCGGGCGACGGCGCGCGCGGTGGTGACGTTGCCCTCGATCGAGCCGCCGGCGCCGGGGTAGGGGAAGATGGTGAGAAGGCTGCTGCCGGACAAACCGCAGCTCATCGGGGTGCTGTGGCCGACGCCGCGCGCGTCGAACCCGATCAGGTCGTAGGAGTCCAGCACCCCCTTCGGGAGCGTGAGTGCCATCTGGCCGGGCATGTCCAGGCCCTGCAGTCCCGGACCACCCGGGTTGAACAGCAGGTCGCCGCGCTTCTTGCCGTTCTTGGCGGTGGCGATCCTGGAGACCGCGACGGTGATGGTCTCTCCGTCGGGGCGGCGGTAGTCCAGAGGCACCTTGACCGTGCCGCAGGTTTGCCTGGGGTCCCGTTTGGCGCCCGGCGCGAGTTCCGGGCACTCACCCCACTTGATCGAAGTCTGGACGTGACCGGCGGTCGCCACGGCCCTGGCGCCGGCCGGCTGCCCGCCGATCACTGCCCCCGCTGCCGCGACCGCGGTCAGGGCGCCGGCGACGACGACGCGTGCGCGGATGGTGTTTCCCATGGTGCTGTCCTCCGAATTACCGATGTGCCGCGATCTGGCTTCGCGGTTGACCGTGGTTGTCGGCCGCTGATGAGAAAGGTAGGAGTGGAGGGCCCTGTCCCGAATCACTGCGTTGCGGACATTCCGTGTAGCTCACATGAGGGACAAGCGCGGCAACATCGGGGATCGGAGATCGCTAGGCTCTGAGCCATGTCGGGGACCTGGGCCAGCGACCGCTTGCGGAGGTTGCGGGAGGTGTGGCGCGTCTACGACGCCACGGTGTGGGACCGGTGGCTGGCCGTCGTGTCCACCGGGCTGGCGTTCGTGCCGGCGCTGTCGATCATGAGCGTCCAGTTCGGCAACCTGTCAGGACGCCCGGCCGACGCGTTCCAGATCGTCCTGATCCTGGCCCAGACGGTGCCTCTGGCCATGCGTACCCGATGGCCCGCCGCGTGTCTGGCGATCAACGGCACGGCTTTCGTGATCTACGAGACGCTCGGCTACCCGCTGCAGTTCGGCACCGTGACGGTGTACATCGCGCTGTACTCGGTGGGCGCGCACCAGGAGCGGTTCCGGTGCGGCATCGCCGTCGTGGCATCGGCCGCGTACGTCGTGCTGTGCGTGGCCATCGTCCTGCTCGGCTCACCGGTTCTGCAGAGCGATTTCCTGGTGTTCTACCTGCTTTTCGCCGCGTGCTGGCTGGGCGGCGCCTTCGTACGCGGACAGCGGCTCCAGGAGGCCGAGCGACGGCGGCTCGCCACCGAGGCCGCGGCCGCCGCAGAGCGGGCGCGCATCGCGCGGGAGTTGCACGACGTGGTGACCCACCACGTCACCGCCATCGTCGTGCAGGCCGACGCCACGCAGTTCGTGGCCACGTCGCCGGAGCGCGTGGTCACGGCACTGTCCACGATCGGCGGCGCCGGCCGCCGAGCCCTGGCCGAACTGCGGTATCTGCTGGACGTGCTTGAGGCGACCGGAGAGTCGGCCACGCCCGTCGTGGGCAGCGTGCGAGACCTGGTCGAACAGACCCGAAGCGGCGGCCAGCCGATCGAACTGGTGGAGGACGGCGACCAGCCCTCGCTCCCGGTCGGCGTGGGGCTTGCCGTGTACCGGGTGGTGCAGGAGAGCCTGACGAACGCCGTCAAGTACGCCGAAGGCCGCCCCACCACCGTTCGCATCGGCTACCGGAACGACCGCGTGGAGGTCGAGGTGACGAACGCCGCCGCCGCGGTCCCCGTCGGCGCGAGAAGCAGCCTCTCCGGCGGCCGCGGCCTGGCCGGACTGCGCGACCGGATGGGCGCGCTGGGCGGCGAGTTGACCGCAGGCGAGCAACCGGACGGCGGTTTCCGAGTCTCCGCGTCGATCCCCGTAGGCGGTACCAAATGACCATCCGTGTCATGATCTGCGAGGACCAGGAGATCGTCCGTACCGGCTACGTGACGGCGTTCGACGCGCAGCCGGACATGGCGGTGGTCGGCGTGGCCGCCGACGGCCCGGCCGCGGTCGAGGCGGTCACCAGCCTGAAGCCCGACGTGGTGGTCATGGACATCCACATGCCGCTGATGGACGGCATCGAGGTGACGAGGCGCATCGCCGGCCCCGGTGTCGTGGCGCCGCCGAAGGTACTGGTGGTGACCACGTTCAACGTGGACAAGTACGTCTACGAAGCCCTGCGTGCTGGAGCCAGCGGCTTCCTTCTGAAGGACGCCCCTCTACTGGATCTGGTGAACGGCGTCCGCACCGTCGCCCGCGGAGAGTCCCTGCTGTCCCCCACCGTGACCCGTACCCTGATAGGTCGCTTCGCCGACCGCCTCCGCCCGGCCGTCCCCACCCCCGACGAGGATCCGCTGGCCGTCCTGGCTCCCCGCGAACGCGAGGTACTGCGGCTGATCGCCCATGGCCTCTCCAACGCCGAGATAGCCGCGGAACTGGTAATCAGCTTCGAGACCGTCCGAACCTACGTCTCCCGGATCCTCACCAAACTGGACCTACGCGACCGCGTCCAAGCCGTGGTCTTCGCCTACCGCACAGGCTTCGCCGACGACGACCGCTGAAACCGGCGAGTGCCCTGATGGCACGTTAACGGCACGAGCCCCGTTTTCCCTGAGGGAGACGGGGCTCTTTTCGCTGGTGGGCGGTACTGGGTTCGAACCAGTGACCCCTCGCTTGTAAGTCAACCCAGGAAAGGGCGGGACCAGCACCAGTACCTGCCCTGACCTGGGCCTACAGTCCACTGTTGTCCACCGCCGTCCAGGCTCGTCCACGGCGATTGTCACTCAGATAGTCACTCAGTTACCGCCTGGATGAGAGAGCTTGCCCGGCGGCTATGCAGCACGCCACGCATCCCCGATGCATGCCTCCTGATAATCCCACCATCCTGCCTCCACGCCTCGGTTCAACACTGCCTTAGCGGCGCGGACGTCGGCATCAAGAGGCACGCTGAGAGCAACGAGTGGGAATTCGGCGCTGTACGCCTCCGCTCCGATGCCCAACGGGGCGAATACCTCGTGCACCTCCTTGGCCGTCGCCTTTGGCCCTCCGCGGACCGGCAAGACGAGGATCGTGCACCTACCCGACCACTCGACGCGCTCCTTAACCCATCGGACGCCCTCGGCGTCCATGGTGAACCGCACGATGTCGCCCTCGGCAGCGCCATCGACGAAGAACGGAACGTTGTCCACCCGTGCGAGATCCCCGCCGAGCGGGGTCGCCCATACGCCTTCCTGGTCGAACTGCGGCCATCCCTCACGCGGGACGAAGCGATACCAAACTTTCACTCTGCCATCAGCAACCATCGTTGTGTTCTCGGACGAGGAGGAGACCATGCTGACGATCCTGTCGGAGACGCTCCTTCCGGTACAGATCCACCGCAGGCAACCTCGCGCCCGTACCTCCACATAGCGAGGTCGGATAACAGCGGCGCGAGGCAACCGTCTTTAGCATGGATTCATGGCCACGATAGGCGAACGCATCCGCAGCGTCCGGAAGCGGCGGGGCCTGACTCAGCAGGGCCTGGCCGACCTCGCCGGCGTGTCCGCCTCGCTCATCCGGAAGCTTGAGCAGGACGCCAGGAGAGACGTGCGGCTGGAGACGCTGCGCAAAATAGCGGTGGCCCTCAAGGTGCCGACAACCTCGCTGATGGTCCGGCACGACGCGGAACCAGCCGACGAGCAGACTTTCGACCTGTGGGGGCCGGTACGGCGGGCGCTTTACGGCCTCGAAGGTCCGTCCTTAGAGGCGCCGACCCGAGAAGGAGTGGGATCCGCTCTGGAAGCGTCGATGCCGCTGTGGAAGCAGGATCGCTATTCGCAGATCGCGACCATGCTGCCGTCGATGCTTCGGGATGCCGATGCGCTCCTAGAGACGGACCTGTCGGCACGCCACGTACGAGGCAGGCTGCTGCACCTTGTCGGCTGGCTGATGACCCAGACGCGTCAGTTCGACGAGGCCGAGTTCGCGCTGTCGCGAGCCATGGACGACATGAACGATCCCCTCGATGCGGCGGCGACGGTTAGCACCCATTGCTGGCTTCTCCTGCGTCAGGGACGGCTCGACGAAGCCCGTCAGATGGCGATGCGCTGGGCCGACGACGTGGAGCCGCGCATTTCCCGTGCCACATCACACCAGTTGTCCGCCTGGGGCTGGCTGCTGCTTCGCTCCTCCGCCGCCGCCATCCGGGACAACCGGCCAGGTGAGGCGGACGACACAATCCGCCTTGCGCGAACCGCGGCCGTAGCGATGGGACGGGACCTGACGCCGGACGAGGACTTTCTACGCACCTTTGGCCCGATCACCGTGGCGATGAAGCGCGTGGAGAACGCCATGATCGAGGATCGGCCGGACAAGGTCCTCCAGCTCTCGCAGACGATCCCGGTTACGGACCTGCGGCCCACCTCCAACAACCGCAATCGTCATCTGCTCGACGTGGCCGAGGCGCACCGCCGGATGCACCGGCACAGCGAGGCCTTCGACATCTTGCAAGGCGTCCGGCGTGACGCCCCGGAGTGGATGACTAACCAGCGATACGCCCGAGACATCCTCAAGGGAATTATCGGCAAGCGGCGTACGCTCACCAGCGAAATGCGCGACCTAGCGGACTTTGTGCGGCTTGATTACTGAGTTGTAACACCGCTCGTGTCACTTACGTTTGTGGGCATCGGGAAGTGACACGAAGTCGCACTTCCAGGCCATTGTTGCCGCTCATAGCGTTGCAGCATGCATCCGGCCATGACGGGATTACATCCCATAGACACAAGAAGAAAAACGCTCACAACGCCATCGCTAGCCGCTGAGCGATTGAGTGATGAATTGGCGGCTCTCGGCATACGGACTGATGTCCACGAGGGATATGGGCTCGCCCTGGTTTCTGTGTGGGTCGAACTAGTTGTCTGGACGGATGGCCGGTGCTACCGCTGGTGGTCGGGACGTAAGTCCGCCCGCACCCAGCGGTGGGTCTATGCGTTCGGTCCAGTCGAGGACCCGGTCACCACCGCTCGCCGAATCGCCGTCCGATACAGGGATCTCCGCCAGCACCATCCGCTGTCCGCCCTTCTAACAGGCGCTTCATCATGAGCATCTCCAACGAGTGCCTGAGTCCGCACGTAGCCATGCGTCAACGTGGGCACATGGAGTTGATTTGGCACGCCCCGTTCTGCGGTGTTAGCCACGTCCGTGTCCTGGCCTGGACCTGTGACTGCCGGGCGACCATCTACGAGTTGTGCCAGGCCGGTGGCCAAGCCTTCATCCGCAGCACTCTCCAGTCCGAGCCTGATCATGAGATCAAGGAGACCTACCGCTGGCGGCTCCGCGAAGCGCGCGACGTGTGGGCTGCCCTGCTTTCTGGCGAGGCGCGGTAGGGCCAGTTTGGACGTGCGTAAATGCCCTGGGGAAGCGAACCCGGACCTTCTGTTTGCGAGGGGAGGCCGAGAGCCTCGTTCGCGACGAGTGAAGTCGCTCGCACGGTAGATCCAGACTGGTGAGGTGTGACCGCGTGAGCCCGCTGTGCTGTACAGCAGCAACGTCTGATGGCCCGCCCTCATAATCCGGTGCCAAGTGGACCCGGACCGCAGGGCCGTCAGGCTCGAGGACCGGAAGCCGCGCGGCAGATATTCGAGCACCCGCTTTAGGAGAGCGGTGACCCTTCAGGGCCTCCATAGCCGTCACCTCGGGGTCCAGGGTCGCGAGCTGTCGGTCGCCCCTTGACCATTTCGCGTATATACCGCGCTCCGCTACCCGTGCTCGTGAAGGATCTCCATAGCCTCTAACACATCGCCGCCCATTCGGTGGGGTAGTTCGGGCGGATCTCGGCGACCATGCGCACTGCACGCTCGCGAAGCTCTACCGGGTAGGGGGACGGACGTGCCATGACTCGATCCTCTCAGAGAATCGAGCCTCCATCAGACCCGGAGCGCTTCAGCAAGCCGGTCAGGCCATAGACGTACATCGCCGAATTCCTTACTGTCGGGCCGGTACGCCCAACCGACTCACCAGGAGACTTCGATGTTGAGGCGTTTACTTCTAGCTGTCGTCCTGATGGCGCCGCTGGTCGCGGTGGCGCCATCAGCCACGACAGCCGACCCCGCACCGACCGTCCTCGAACAACTGCGCCAACGGGTCCAGGATCGGGCCGCGCCGCGGTTCGACGGGACCGTCCCGCTGCCCGACCCGACGCCGCAGCAGGCACCGGCGGCCCGCTCCGCTGCCGCATCCGCGGACGGTTGCCAGCCAGCCGGCTCCGCCTACCTGCTCTGTGACCGGCCCGGCACCGGGCGACCCGACCTCACACGGCTGCGCACCAGCGGCCGGGCCACGCTGGCGGCCGACCCGATCCCGCCGCCCGACTGGTGCTACGAATTGAAAATTTAAGTCGCTGGCATACCACGTGAAAGCCCAAAATTAGTGGGACTTGTTCCAAACTTCATGATACTGCTGTAGTTCTTCCTCCGTCACTTCAGGGTCGCCCTGCACAGCGACCATCGTGGTGTCCCAGTCTCGATAACCGTCACTCCTAGGTGTGAGCAGTACGCCGATCGATGTCAGTTCGGGCAGATTTTCTCGCAGCCCTCGTTCATGGTGGCGTAACAGAAGCCACGATCTAAAAGCCTCTCGTGTCGTCTCGGTGAGAGTGGAGCAGACGCCGAAACCGAGCTGATCACGATTTTGGCCCGATAGGAAGGTACGGAACCGCCATAAGACGGAGCCGGGTTCCGATTGGCGCACCTGCTGTAGACCGTCGAGGAGCAAGCGTCCAAGTTCGCTGCGGTGGCCGATAGGCAAACTGTCGAGGGAAGCAAGGAATCTCTGGCGATCCTCCAGACACTCAGGCTCCATGTACGAAGTCGCAATGTCTTCGAGCATGAGTCGCACCATGCCGTGAGCCTCGTCGTCATCGCTACCCGCTGGTGCCGCTGGGAGCAGAGGCACAGACCGAGGCTCCCCCCGGCCTTCGATCGTTGGATCGATGGGACCTGGGCTTGCCGCGGCGTCGGCTGCAGCCATTCCGTAGTAACGCTGCGGCTCCTCGCCAAGGTACGCGGTCGGGGTACCGACGCGGTGCAGATAATTGACCACTGCGTACGTAGAGCGGAGTTGGTCGAACAGAAACTCCCAGTCTCGCCGCACCAAGACCACCGTCGGGATGCAACTACTGGTTGCCGGTATCTCGAAGTTGGCTGGCGGGTCCGGGTGCTCGATGATGACCACGCCACACCAACGTCGAACGGCCATCAATACGAACGTGCCGCCCTCGCCCGTTCAACATCTTCGTCGACTCAGCTGCCAACCGACGCGCGGTGCCGTTCACTTGCTTGACGGCGGCACCGATTTGTTTCGCAATCCATGACGCCTCACGGTCGGCAGTGGCTGGTTTAGCCTCTCGGGTTTTGACCTGGACGATGAGTCCTGCATCGCCAACCACGATCAACCCATCGCTGATCTCCCGTACTCCTGATCCCTTTCGTTCAACACTCGGGAGCATCACGAAATCCGGAAGTCCCCATGTGGCGGCCGCGTCTTGCACGGCAGCTTCTGCTGCAAGGCCGGGGCGATCATGATTACGTAGCGGCGTGGCGTGAGGAACCACCCGTTCGAAGACTCCGCCGGGCGTTGAGACGATAAGCGTGAGCTCGTCGGCCGCTGGCACCACCCCAAGCCCTACATCCGAGCCTGCGATACCCGCAAGTTCGTTCTCGGACCAGCGGTGCACCGAGCGGGTAGCGTCTCTCCATGTCACTCCCTGCGTGTCGTGACCTATCAGGACACGCCTTGAGCCGGGCACCTGAGCGGAGAGCCAGGCAAAAGAAGCGGCGATTCGGAGGACGACTTCGATCACGGCGCCCAAGCGGCGATCGAACGTGTCATCGACCCCTGCGGGGATGAATCCAGTGACGAAGGCCAGATCCACATAGGTTCCTGCTCTCGCCGCCACGGGAAGACCCACGCTGTAGTTCCGAAGCTGGAACTCAGCCACCACTCGCTCGTCGCTGAGTTCGCCGGCCTCGGCGACTTCGAGGCGCTCCAACTCCAGAGGCGGCTCGATACAGACGCGTGGCTCCACTGGAGTCGCCCAAGCGCCGATCTCCGCTTCTGCCTCTAGAGCGTGATCCCAGACGAGGAGATCGCGAAGCCCACTCCGAAGGTCATCGACTTGCTGATTCTCCGAATTCCCCTGAAAAGGCTGGCAGTCACGGACCATATCGAAATGCAGCTGCAAGACACCGTCTAGGCAGGATTCCTCCAGAAGGGCCTCGAAACCATGCAGAGAGTCTGCGAGAGGGAAGAACCGGGGACGATCAGGGCGTCTAGGCTGCTTACGGACACTGAACATCTCGACCGTCTCGATGACGAGGGAGTCGAGGCAGGCCCAGAGTTCCTCTACACACTTCCTGAACTGCTCTGTTAGCTCTCGCCGCGTTACTGGATCCCAATCGATCTGGGCAAGGATGCGTCCAGAACCATCACCGTCGGTGGTGACGATGTTGTCGATACGTTCAGCATCGAGCAGCGCCCGCCACAACGAAGCCATGCACGACTTCGCGCGATGTGCAGCTTGAAGGTGTTCGAATGCTCGAGGATAGAACCGGCTGATCACTCTCCAACGCTAGGCCGTACCTGGCTTCCGGCGCATCCACTCAGCAGCGACCCCCCGCGCTGCCCCCACCGCTTGCAAGATCCTTGTACATGTCCCGCAGCTGATGAGGCCGGCCACCACGGCATCCGGTGGCAAGCCGAACCGGAGCGCAGGGCCGCCAAGGCCCGAGCACCGGAAGCGGCGCGGCAGCCTGACTGTCCGCTTTTCAGGGCGGAACAATCACCCTGCTCCCTCTCTGGAGACCGTGCCAGAGGGTGGTGGATGGCTGCCGCCGGATGCCCTTGGTGGCCGACGTTGCTGTCACCACTGCTGTCATCGCGCGCCGCCGCCCTCGCCACTTGGTAGCAAGCGGGCTAGTACTCCGCAGTGACACATTGAGATCGCGGTCGGGATCTGCGCTGGTAGTGGCATCGACGGGCGGTGATTTGATGGCGGCTTCGCCAGTGTGACCAGTGCAAGATCTCCTCAATCCGGTGGTGTCGGGTGAGGGCGGCCACCAAGCGGCGGATCTCGGGCATGGTCAAGGGGAGATGCTCTTCGTCGCTGTCGAGCTGGGATGCGGCCAGGGCCGCGAGGAAGGCCAGCGCGAGCATCGCCAGGGTGACGTGGCGATAGCAGCCGTCCCAGCTGCGGACCTGGTAGTAGTCCAGCCCGACCTGGCCCTTGGCGGCCAGGAGAAGGACTCCTCCACGTCCAGCGGATGCCGGCGATGTGCACCAAGGCGTGCAGTGGGTATGCAAATCACCCGAACCGAGAGCGCGGGGTCGGCCTCACGGTTCTGGGGACACCATGGGCCCGGACTCGTCGATAATGCGCGGGATCCCAGGCACACCGATGGCCCTTCCAGCCGGAGGTATTACTCGCTCAACTGTTGCCGTCTCAAGTAGTCGTGCACGTAGTCAATCCACAACTGCCCTGACACTCGGCCACGAGCTCCCAGCGATCGGCCGGTTTCCTGCGCCCATTCTCTGACAAATTTTTCCTGTAGGAGGAGATCTCGCCCAAGCAGTTGCAGGTGACCTGCTCGGTGAAGCCAGTAGGAGGCAGTTATCTGGTCCGGCACTCGCCCACTACTCCCGATTTCTATTTCCCGGCTGCGAGCCCATTCACGAGCGGCGGAGGTGTCGGCTCGAGAAATGACGGCTCGCGGCTGCCGCTTAATCTTATCCTGCAGGCAGCCGCAGCTGCGGGTGTTTCCCGACGTTACCTGCGATTGGACGGCAGTGGTTGTCCGGCCGCATTGGCAGCGGTAGTCACGAATAATTCGATCAGGCCGTGAGGGGTTACGATAGGGATCGCTCGTGGGGACCAGCAAGCTGTCCCGATGCGGTTCAGTGGACTTGAGCCTACGAGGCCGAGGTGTGGCCTTCTCCCGCATAGGCCTTGCCGGGCGGAGTTCTCCCCACGTCGCAATGATGTAGGCATCCGCCTTATCCTGCCGCTGTGCTCGTCCACCGGCAAGGTAATCGCCGAGACCCGGGATAGTTCCAGGAAACCGGGCTTCGAGAGCGGAAGCCGCAGTGCATGCCTGCTCATAGGGAGTGGACTGCTCAGGTACCGAGACGCTCAAGGCGTGAGGTGCCTCTAGCGGTTGTAGCTCACCTACGCGGACATGGACAACTAGGTCCAAGATTCCAGCCTGGACCAAGGCCTGGCTCTTCTCGATCTCGCGTGCTTGGCGGTCGCGGAGTTTTAAGGAGTGGTGATAGGAGCCGTCGTATTCAACCCCGATCCTCATGCCGCTATGCTTGAGATGGAAAACGGCGTCGATCTCTACCGCCTTGTAGCGCCAGTGTGCTGGCTTGAACCGCAGGGGAATCTGGATCTGGTGAGAGGCGAAGTCAGGCAGACCCTCGGGCAGGCGCGGATCCGGCGGCACAGGCGGCACAAGCTCTATGAGGCCCGAGAGTTCGGCGACGAGGCGCACCTGCTCTTTGGATATCCCCGATCTTGAACATTTCGGACAGTTTCCGCCCTGGACCCGATTTAGGATGGTTGCGCTCCATTGATGACCATGCCGACACCGCCAAGGCAGGGTGGCGTAAACATCGTCGCCTTCCCTTTTGGCCAGGTCGCTGCGAGAGGCACTGTGCTTGCTGGTCGGCAGCTTATTCGGATCCAGGTTGGAATCGTCGAGTTGATCGGCGATCTCTTCGAACCATGCCGCAAGCGAGTTCGTGTCATCGATCACATACCCCGCACAAACTCGACAGCCATCTCCTTGCAGTGCTCGTTCTTTGATCACTGCTTCGTAATGGTGCTCGATTTTGTACCACCGTCCCGTCAGGGGTTCGACGGCCCAAGTACGACACACCCACGGCACCTTGTCATGGGAGGCGTATGTGATTTCTTGTGCAGGAACCGACCCGCAGTACTGTTCTGCCAGTGTTGGGATGTCTGCGACTTTTATTAACTGCTGGCAGGCCGGGCAGCGCGTGCCGGCTTGGACCCGGTCCTTAGGCCATGCAGGCCACGCTGGGTGTCCCAACCTGAGGGGGCAGCGCCACAGATATGGGCTGGTTCCTCGCTTCTGGGTACTTGCCAAAACAGTGTCAGGACGGCCCGGGTTGCCGGGGTGCCACTGCGCGGCGACCTCTGGTATGTCCGCCACAGTGGTCTCGCCGCGACCTCCCGTCCTCTTCGTCCATCGTTCCTTGACCGTGGCTTTGTGCAGGTCCCAGAAAGCATTCACTTCTACCTGACGGGCGCGTGCCGCCTTCAGTTCCGCCATGACCTGTGTGCGCCGTGCACGGCTGATCCCATTCCAGAAGCTACGCATATCCTGAAGCATCCGCAGTCGATCTGCCTGCGTCCCCTGCCCTGGATCCAGCGACTCTGGCTCTTGCGCCCAGTCGGCGGATATGACAGCCCCGGTACGCGATCTTGGCGCCCGACCCGCCTCCAAGTGGTGCTTAGCCACGTTGTCTGTCACTTCCATACGGGCGCGGATCGCCCTCTTGCGGGCACTGTTCTCAGTCATATATGTGCTCCCCACGGCGAGCCCCACGCACTGCGCCGAATAGGCACTAGTGGATGGCGCGGATCGGCGATCCTTGGCCATTAGTGCTGAGACTGCGTGGGAGTCGATCCAGCTGGAGCGGGCAGGCGACGGCTGCCTGTCGCGGATTCTAGCGTCAGGATCCAGGGGTTTCGCAGCATAGTTCGAAGATTGGCAAGGTTTGTCGGGGTAGGGACGGCTTACCTTGTCTACCGCCCTTGCGTCAGACAACTCGTCCCGGTACCTGGAGGTCAAGAGAGGCTTCCCAGCTCAAGGACACCGGTCCGCAGATACACCGCCGCCCCAACGCCCGATGTTGAGATGGGGCGGTTGCACGCAGGAACACCTGCCTGCAGGATCAAGACATGCTAGCCAACCTGCTCCCCGGGATCCGGGAGATAAGAGCCCCGTTAGCTGCGGGGTACTTGTGGCTATCACTGATTTGGCTTACTTGGGCTAGGAACTTGCCTCTAAAAGCGGATGCCACAGGTTTGCTAGCCGATCTTTACACGCTTGCAGGCGCCGTGGGGCTACCAGCTGTAAGCGTAGCCGTTAGTTTCGCTGCCTACCTGATCGGTGTCCTTTCAGTGTCGCGCTCCATGTGGTTCGCCTTCATCATGCCGCTTCCCCCACGCTATGCACGGCCGCGGTCATCGAGCTCGCTGCGCGACCTGCTTTTCGATCTGAGTATCGGGAGCCCAAGCCGCTTCAAGTATCGCCGACGTGGGGTGCAGATTTGGTCAAAACTTTCGACTAGGCACATCACCGATGCAAAACCATACTTGGCTGTAAGTGCCTGGCACCGGATCATTATGCTTCTCGCAATGAAAGGCATACTGCCCCTCGAAAGATGGACGTACCTGACACATCCCAGGTTGGCCAATCGGCAGGACGCCATTCCGGTGACTAAGGAGGTTTTAGACAGGCTGGACTTAATGATCGGAGTCATCCACCGAGAGATGGCTCTCACGCCTGCACGACTCCTGGGCACAGAAACTGAGGTCTACAACGCCTATGATCGAGCTAAGGCTGAGGCGGAATTTCGCATTGGTGTCACCGCACCCCTTCTTGGTCTGGCGATCGGTACCGGCTGGACTGTGAATTTGCTCGCCGGATTGGTGATGCTGGGCGCTTCAGCACTACTTTTCGCGTCAGGCATTCGCCGTCTGGACGAGGCCGACCATCTCCTTTTGGAAGCCCTGCGAGCGCGTGGAGGTCGACTAGGAAAGGGTGCGCTAACGTTCTTGAAAGAATACGGTGGACAGCTCCGCGAAGAGCTTCAACAGCCTATCCGGCCTGTCTCTAACCTCGGGAGAGGGGAAGACGTCGGAGAATAGTTACTTCTCAAATGAGGATTCCGCCCCGTGTCGGAACGGGCGATTTCAAAGGAGGTGGAAGGGTGAGCCCTAGACCTCGCGGCGAGGCCGACCGGCGACCACACGAGGGCGCATGGACCGTCCTACACTCAGGGGCTCAACGAGCCCACCTGGCATGGGCGAAGTCAGCTCCCTAAATCATAAATGACACCGAGGCGAGCAAAGTTTCATGCAAGGGTTTGAGCTGCATGGATGTTACGCAGCCCAAATCCTTGGCGATTTCCTTTACATCCCGAAGCTACTGAGTCTTCCTCCTCCGATTCTTGGAGTGGCCCGGAACCTTCCAGCCACCCTTCTTGGCCACATGGAATGCGGCGGGGCCGGAGACTGGCGTCAGGATCATCAGGATTTCAGTAGCCGCCATCTTAAGGCAAGCGAGAGCGAATGCTAGGAGTGCAAGAATTGCTGTAGCGATAAGAGCACTGCTGTGAGGGTGTACAGTCATAGGGAGTCTCCCTGCGGGTTGATTCGAACGCTGCCCCGGCCCCTGTGAGACTTTGCTGGAATCCTGAGGTCCGGTGGCAGCAACTATGGAAGACTGTAGCGAAGACTCTCGCCTCGCCAAACTTTTCATTGTAAGCACGGATACATCAAACTGTACAGGTACTTAATTCAGTGCGAACAAAGTAGTCCCAGGTCACAGCTGTAGGGCTTCCGATATTTCCCCTGCATAGGGCGGGTATGCAGGCGCGTGATCTAGAACCAAATGGCATCGCAGGATCAGCGGTGGTCACTGGTCATCTCCTCGTCGGGCGGGCGCAGCGATGCCGGGCCGGACGCCTGGGGGCAAGCCGTCGTTCGCGTGCATATAACTCCCGGTGACCTTCTGTGCCTGCTGGTTGTCCTGCCCGCACTCAACGGCTTGACCTTGGGCGGCCGGTCTGGCATCCCTTCGGAGTGACCGGCGAGGAGATGACCGCCCTCACCTGCACCGCCCAGTCCATCTCGGAGGAGGGCCAAGGGTGCAGGGGGCGGAGCCCTCTGCGGCTCTTCCTTTGGGAGCGGCTTGGCGAGTGACCGGGAGCGCGTGGGCGGCGCCGGCCGGGACCGGCCGGAGAGCCGCATGCCCGGCCGGCTGGCCGCCCGGCGCGCGAGCGGGCCGCCGCAGGCGGGCCGCCTTGAACCAGTAAAGAAACTCTGAACCACCAAAAGGCAGGGTCTAGATCACGAGGTCGATGCCGTTGTCGCTGAGCTCCTGTGGCGTGAGGTCGGCGTCGGGGTCGTCGGCAAGCTCCGTGTGATAGCCGATCTCGTAGCGGTTGGCGGGGGCCTTGACCTCGGTGACCTCGATCGGACGGCCGTTGGCGTGGGACATCGTGCGCCGGATAATCAGCAACGCCTCGGCATAGTCCAGCCCCAGCAGGGCTCGCTCGTCCTCGTACGCAATGCGGGCCGTCGTCAGGGTCATCCACCTGACCGGGCCGTGCTCGCTAATGAGCGACTGGTAGAAGAAGCCAGGACGCTCGCGGAACTGGTGGTACCGCTTGGGGTCGTCCCAGTCGGTGACCATGTCGGCGTTCGTGTAGGAGTTGATTTCCAGCCGGGCTGACGCGCCATGAATGCGGGCTGTGTGGCCGCGGTGCCACATGCTGCGGCGATGGATCACCGGGTGTCCGGGCCGGACGCCGAGCATGATGGCGACGTCTCGGTTCGCGCTGATTTTCTCGTCGGTGAACAGCGGGGCCTCGGGCTCGACGTCCTTCATGGCCAGGTCCCAGCCGAACTCCTGAACGTCGGGATGGTTGCCGGGAGCGGCCAGGTCCGGCCGGTTCCGGTCCGTGATGATGATGACGCGCCGCTCGGGCATAGGACGCACGAACGAGCCTCGTCCGCGCATTACGTAGGCCAGACCCTCGGAGACCAGGGTGTCGATCGCCTTGCGGACCGTAGGGCGGGAGACCTCGTACTTCCTGACCAGATCCGGTTCGCTCGGCAGTGCACCACCAGGCGGGTAACGGCCATCGAGGATGGCGGCGCGTAGATCGGTGGCGATGACGCGCCAGCGCGGGTCCTTCTCCTCAGTCTCCATACGATCCCTCCCACTTCTCCCAACACAACTTGTACTACAGGTTGACGAGCACCAGCAACGCACGTCAACATGTACTACAGGTAGTCCTACGACAGGAGGGAGGTACCGATCATGAGCGCGAATGACGAACACGATTGGATGACCGACCTCGTTCGGGTCATCAACGCACCTGGCTATGACCGGTGGCGCTCGATGGTGGCCGCGACAGGCGGCTGTTCTCACCCGATCCACCTGGCCGGCGAGTCAGCCATCGTGGACGCGGGCACCGGCGAGGTCCTGCACAGCTACACCACAGCCGACGAGCCGGGCGGTCGCCTGCTCATCGCCTGCGGCAACCGGCGCGCCTCGGTGTGCCCGGCCTGCTCGGAGGTCTACCGGGCCGACACCTTCCACCTGATCCGCGCTGGCCTATCGGGTGGGAAGGGCGTCCCGGAGACAGTCAGCTCCCATCCGCGGGCCTTCGTCACGCTGACCGCTCCGTCCTTCGGCCCGGTCCACTCCCACCGGGACGGGCGTGCCTGCCGTCCCCGGAAGCGTGACAAGGTGTGCGAGCACGGGCGGCCGGTCGGCTGCCATGCCCGGCACGAACCACGAGATGACCAGCTCGGACAACCCATATGCCCGGACTGCTACGACTACATCGGGGCCGTTCTCTGGCAGGCACACGCGGGCGCTCTGTGGCACCGCTTCGCTCTGGCCATGCGCCAAGAACTGGCCGCACAGATGGGAATGAGCCGCCGCGCCTTCGGCAAGGAGGTACGCGTCTCCTTCGCCAAGGTCGCCGAGTATCAGCGGCGCGGCCTCGTCCACTTCCACGCCGTCATCCGTCTCGACGGCCCGGCAGGAGCCCACGAAGCCCCTCCCCCATGGGCCGACCACGACCTACTTGCACGGGCGGTCCCGCCAGCGGTCGCCCGTGTCCGCATCTCCTCACCCGAAAGCGACCTCGGACAGTGGGAGCTGACCTGGGGCGACCAGCTCGACATCCGGCCCATCCTCCTCGACGAGAAAGCGGAAGGAGTCAGCGAACGGGCGGTGGCCGGCTACATCGCCAAGTACGCCACCAAAGGTGCGGAAGCTTCCGGCACTGTCGATCATCGCGTGTCGTGCTCGGCCTGCGGCGGTCGTGGGCGGCTCACCCTGACCGCTACCTGCGGGCGCTGCCACGGCACCGGATTCAAACCCGGGCTCCATCTGGACGCGCTGCCGGTCACCGACCATGCCCGGCGCATGATCCGCACCTGCTGGGACCTCGGCGGACGCCCGGAATTCGCCGCGCTACGCCTGCGGCCGTGGGCGCACATGCTCGGCTTCCGGGGCCACTTCTCCAGCAAGAGCCGCGCCTACTCCCTCAAGCTCGGCGACCTGCGCGGCGCTCGCGCCCAGCACCGCGCCGCCGAAGCACGCGAACGCCACGGGCTGCCCGCCCTCGGCGACGCGACCACGCTCGTCCTCGGCCACTGGCGCCTGGCCGGGATCGGCCACACGGCTGGTGAGGCGATCATGGCCGAGCACATCCGCCAGCGCGTCCAGGCCGCCCGCGCCATCAGGGCAGAGCGCGAGGGCGGATGACCCCACCCCCATCCGCCGATCGGCGGCTCTACCGCATCCCCGACGCCATGCGCCTGCTCAGCCTCAGCCGCAGCGTCATCTACGAACTCATCCGCTCGGGGCGACTCCGCTCCGTCCGGCAGGGCCGCACCCGGCTCATCCCGGCCTCGGCCATCGACGACTACATCCGACTACTGGAGAAGGAGGCAAAGAAGGCATCATGACCGCCCGACGCAGCAAAGGAGACGGCGGCCTGCACTGGGACGAACAGCGGCAACGCTGGATCGCCTCGGTGACCCTGGGCTACTCCTGCGGGGAAACGCATCGTGAAGAAGGCCAGCGGCAAGACCAAGACCGAAGCCAAGGCCAAACTCAAAGAGATCACCCGCGACCACGAGGACGGGCTGGCCATCGCCCCAACCAACTACACCGTGAGCGACGCCGTGACCTACTGGCTCGCTCACGGCCTGGGCGGCCGGTCCCCCAGCACGGTCCGGATGTACACCACGTTCGCGGAGACCCACGTTCTCCCGGCGCTCGGCGCGCGCAAGCTGCGCGACCTGTCCGTGGAGGACGTGGACTCCTGGCTGGCCAGCAAGAAAGGAGAGCTCAGCACACGGTCGCTCAAGCTGATCCACGGCATCCTGAACCGTACGGTCAAGAGCGCGATGCGCCGCGACAAGGTGAAACGGAACGTCGTCGACCTCTGCGAGATCCCGGAAGGGCGCGCCGGTCGTCCTTCCAAGGCGCTCACGCTGGCACAAGCTCAGGCCATCCTCGACGAGGCGGCCAAGGCCAGCCCACGCATACGGGCGTACATCGTGCTCTCGCTGCTGATCGGCGCTCGGACCGAGGAGCTTCGCGCGCTCACCTGGTCGCACGTCGTCGCGTACGACGAGGAGCGGCAGGCATGGTCGCCCGTCGCCGAGGCCGGCTGGGACCACGAGGAGTTCGCCATCCACGTCTGGCGCTCGGTCCGGCAGAAGGGCGACACCAAGACCGTCAAGTCCCGCCGATCCCTCAAGCTGCCCCGCCTCTGCGTCGACGCCCTTCACGCCCTGGCCGACAAGCAGACCTCCACTGAGTCCGATCTCGTCTTCTGCACCAAGACCGGAACGGCGCTCACCGCGCACAACGTACGAAGCGACTTCCGGAAGATCCTCGACAACGCCGACCTCACCGGCAAGGACTGGTCACCGCGCGAGATGCGGCACAGCTTCGTCTCGCTGCTGTCCGACTCCGGCGTTCCGATCGAGGACATCTCCCGCCTCGTCGGCCACCGGAACACCGTGGTCACCGAGACCGTCTACCGCAAGCAGATCCGCCCGGTCCTCATGCAGGGTGCGGAGAAGATGGACAGCCTTTTCGAGGCATAGTCACTCAGATAGTCACTCGGTCCGCGAAAACAAGATCGGCAATACGCCGTTTCACCAGGTGGGCGGTACTGGGTTCGAACCAGTGACCCCTCGCTTGTAAGGCGTTTTGGCCTGAGCGCTGTAGCCACTTGCGTATTCCCACCTGGGAGAACAGCGAAAACGGTAAAGGCGAGTGGTCACTAAGCGATCTCTGTGTGAGGTCGCCGATGGCGCGTTCCGGCCGTCAGGGGGTGACCGAATTTCCTGGGCACTTAGACCGAAAACCGGGGTAACGATCCGGTCTCCTTCGCTCGCAGCGTAACCCCGCACGGTAGACGATCCGTCTACAGACAGTCATGCCCGCGAGCGCCGGAGACCTCGATGTCCGAGCAACCCCCCGCCCCGCAACAGCCGTCGCCCGCCAAGCACGGCGCGCTGATCGCCTTCGGCGTCGTCGGCGTGCTGGTGTTCTTCGCCGTCATCGGCGCCATCGCCAGCTCCGGGAGCCACGACGAGCAGGGCCCGCCCATCGACGTGTCGACCATCGGCAGCAACATCCCGGTGTTCTACGACGTCACCGGGACCGCGGCCGCAGTGAGCCTGACGGTCCGGACCGCCACCGGGACCGAGCAGGCGTCCGGGGCGTCCCTGCCGGTTCACCTGTCGATCCCGATGAGCTCGGGTGACTTCGTGTACGTGTCGGCGCAGAACGCCGGTGAGTCGGGCACGGTCTCCTGCTCGATCACTGTGGGCGGGCGGGTGATCTCCTCGAACGAGTCGTCGGGGGCGTTCGCGATCGCGAGCTGTGAGGGGACGGTGCCGTAAACCGGAGGCCGCCTGCCGGCGTCTCACAGGTGAACCCGTGCCCAGGGTTGGGCCGCTTCGCTCCGGCGGGGCGGCCCTTCGGCTCTTCTCGGCCGCACACGATCACCCGCGAGCTCTGGACATACGTAAGCCCTGCACGCCAGCCTGAGAGATGTCCAGTCGCTCAAGGAGGTTGCAGGGCCTATGCACGAACCTAGCACGACAGCGGACTTCGGCGAGAGGGTGCGCTTCTACCGCGAGGCCGCCGGCATGTCCCGCCCCGTGTTCGGGGAGTTATGCGGCCGCTCCAAGGACTGGGCCAAGGCCATTGAGAACGGAGACATCGGCATGCCCGGCTTGAAGCTGCTCATCCGCATGGCCGAACTTCTCGACGTCAGCCTCGGCCAGTTGACCGGCATGCAGCAGCTGTCCGAGACCACATACACCAAAGTGCGTCACGAGAAAGCCGCCGAGATCGCGCGCTTGCTCGCGACCTATCCCATCATCGACCGCGACAGGGAGCCCGTGCCGGCCGCCGAGCTGACCGCGCAGGTCGCCCAGGCCTGGCAGGTGTGGCACGGCTCCACCTGCCAGCGGGATGCCATCGCCGTGGTCCTTCCTCGGCTCCTGGACGACGCCCGTCGCGCGGCCAAGTTGCACGAGGGCCGCGACCGGCGCCTGTCCCTGACCGCGCTCGCGCAGGTCTACCACCTGGCCCAGCTCTACCTGTCCTTCCAGCCGATGCCGGAGATGATCTACCTGACCGGTGACCGGGCGATGCAGGCCGCGCAGGACGCCGACTCCCCGCAGGCCGTCGCTGCCGCCGCGTGGTACCTCAACCACGTCTACCGGGACGCAGGAGAACAGGCCGAGGGCCGCATCGAGCTGGCGCATCAGGCGTCCCGCCTGCTGTCGCCCGACCGCGACGAGACCGACCGCAGCCTGTACGGGCTGCTACAGCTCGCCGTCGCGCTGTCGTACGCCAAGACCGGCCGCCGCGGCGACGCCGAACGGCACTGGGACGAGGCCGGCAGAGCTGCGGACTCCCTGAGCGGCCACCATCCCTGGTTGTTGTTCGGCCGCGGCATGGTGGACGCCTACGCGGTGACGATTTACAACGATCTGACGCACGCCTACGAGGCCACCCGGCAGGTCAACCGGTTGGACCTGCGTCGCGCCGTCCCGTCCCTCACCCGGTCGAGTTACCACCTCATCGAGGCGGCTCGTGCCTACCACCTGCGCAAGGAGCCGATCGCCGCGATGTCCTTGCTTCGGCAGGCGTACGAGATGTCGCCCGACACCAGCCAGTACAACCTCTTCACGAGGTCGGCCGTGCTGCAGATGATGACCGGTCCCACTCCTGCCGTGCGGGACGACGCCCGCGCGCTGGCGCGGAAGCTGCGACTTCCGGAAGCGGCGTGAGGCGGGTCTCGGACCAGCCGTAATAGGGGGAGGATTCTTCCCCCTCCGCATGGGGGGAGGCACCCTCCCCCACGACTGTCCGAGTCAGGCGCAGCCTACGAACTGTGCGTAATGACCCGACTACTTCTGTCCCCCGTCCTGACCTGACGACCGTCGCCGCGGAGAAACTCGGAGACCTGCGAAACGAGCTGGCTGCCCGGCACCACATCCCGGGCGGCCCGATCTCCGCAAACGCAGGCACCGCCGTCCTGAGACTCCCCGGACTCTCAATCTTCTGCCACAGCGGCCAACGGTTCACCTGGGACGACGGGCGTGATGAGCACCAGCAGGTGAAGCTCGGCAAGGCGCCCGTCGAGCCGCTACACACAGCGGCCGACCTCATCGCCGCCCGCTGGCGCGAGGTGCACGGCTACCAGCCTGCCCCTGCCCGGAGGGCAGGCTGATGGTGAACCTCGCGACCGTCATCAGCCACTTCCCCCGTCTGCGCGCCATCGCGTACGGCCCCCTCACCACCGCGCCGGCGATCCCCAACCAGACCGGTCACCATTGCTTCACCAAGACCGGCCCGGACGGCGAACACATGATGCTGGTCCTGGGCGCCGACATTCACCGCGCGGTCGAGACCGTCAGCACGGACGGCAAGGTCACCGAGGAGACCACCACGCCCCTCGGCGGCCGGTCGCTCGCGTTCCTGTCGGTGTGGTACGCCGAGCGGTGCGCAGCGATCCTCGCCGAGGGCTGGCAGCCCAGCACCGTCACACCACCGCTTGAGGTCCCGCCCCATCCATGAACAGGAGAAGAGCATGAGCGCGACAAGTCTTCCCGCCGCCAACTGGTTCAAAAGCAGCCGCAGCGCCAACAACTGCGCTTGCGTCGAAGTCGCCATGCTGGACGACGGCAACGTGAGCGTGCGCGACAGCAAGGACCCGGACGGCCCGGCCCTGGTGTTCACCCCGGCCGAGTGGGACGCCTTTCTCGATGGCGTCCGCGAAGGCGAGTTCGACCGCAAGCCAGCCGCGTCCGTCACGGCCGCCGTCTGACACACATGAGCCCCGGCCTCGCGGCGTGACCGGCGTGGCGCGCTGCGAGGCCGGTACCACAGCCGTACACGCGAGAGCGCCCCGCTCCCTCATCGATCGCCTGGAGGAGCGGGGCGCTTTCGCGTGTGATCAGTCGTCGAGCAGCCCGGCGGCCGCGGCCCGCTCGCGCACCACCTCAGCCATCTCCCGTAGAGCCGCCGCCTTCTCCACGAGCGCCGCCCGCCTGCGCTCGTCAGGGGCGGTGGGGGCTTCTTCCTCGGCCGCGGCCGCCGCCTCCCGCATGTGTGCGATCAGCACCGCGGGCGGGACACGCTCTGGCGGTTGGGCGTCAGGGGCGTAGAGCAGCCAGTCGAGGATCTGGATGAGCTCCTTGGTCCGGTCGCCGGCTCGTGCGGCGCTGTGGATGCCGAATGCCTCCCATCGCTGCGGGTCCATCCGCAGGTGGCGGCCTGGGTACTTGGGCTGATTCGGCACGGGATCACGGTAGTCGGGGGTAGAGGAGGGGAGCAATGTTCGGCTCCTCACGGTTGCAGGTGTAGACATACCGAATCTAGGGTGTAGACATACCCCTGGTCTACTGGAGGACTTGCATGGACGCGACCTCCGTCCCCGGCAAGATCAAGCAAGCCGCCGACGCAGTCGCGGCCTTCACCGACGCCCACCCCGTCGGCACCGTCGTCCTCGGCGTGCTCGGCCTGCTGCTCCTCGCCCTGGCATTCGTTGCCCTGCGCGCCGCCGTCCGGGCGGTGGTCCGGGGGCTCCGGACGCTGATCGCCCTGATCCGCGCCTGGGCCGCCGACCGGCCGAGCGAGGACATCCTGACGATCGTCGCCGCCAGCATCGCCACGGGCGTCTCCGCCCAGGGCATGTGGCGGTTCTTCGGAGACGTGCTCGGCTTCAGCGGGCCCATCCGCGTGGGGCTGTTCGCGTTCATCGAGGTGGCCGTCGTCACCAGCGCCGTACGGGCGCGCCGCAACATGCGGGAGAACTACTCGGCCGGCATCGACGGCCTGGCCGTGTGGGTGCTGACGTCCCTGTCGGCGGTGCTGTCGAGCATGGACGCAGGCAGCGTCGCCGAGGCCGTCTTCCGTCTCGCCGCGCCGCTCGTGGCCGCCTGGCTGTGGGAACGCGGCATGGCCATCGAACGGCACCGCATCACCGGCCGGGGCCGCATCCACTGGCGGCTCACCCCCGAGCGGGTCCTCGTCCGGCTCGGCCTGGCCGAGGCGACCAGCCGCACCGCGGGCGAAGTTGACGTGCAGCGGCGCCTCACGCGAGTCGCGCTGGCGGCCAAGCGGGCCCGGGCGCTGCGCGAAGCCGGCGCCTCCGACCGCAAGCTGCGGGCCGCGATGGCCAGGCTCGACAAGGCGATGGACGCCGCGGTGGAGTACGCCGCGCTGGGCCGCGACCAGGCCCGGCAGGAGGCGCTGCGGGAGGAGATCGCGGCGCTGTTGAGCGCCGAGCAGCTGCTGGACGTCGCCCCGGCGAGCGCCTGGACCACCCCCGAACAGCCTCCCGAGGAGCCGGTGGAGATGGCCAAGGAGGCGCAGGCGGCGATCGCCGCGTACGAGGAGTGGCGGCGGCCCAAGCTGATGCCGTTCCCCCTCACGCCGGCGCGCACTCTCGTCGCCCAGAACGTGGCTGTCCCGGTGAGCGTCAGCGCGAGCGTCAACGGCCGGCCGGTGAACGGCCACGCGACGACGCCGTCGCGCACCGCGCCCGACCCGTCGACCGTTCTCCTGCCCACAAACCCCGTGAGTGAGCCGGTGAGCGTCGGCGAGCCGGAGAGCTGGCCGCTGAACGAAGGCGACGTCCTCACGATCACGCACACGGGCGACGGCTCCGGAAGTGAGCAACCGCGTGAGGACGACGATGAGGAGCGCGACGAGCGCGGCAGGCCCAATGAGCAGGACAATCGCCGCGCCGAGGACTGGATTCGCCGCCAGTGCCGCGGTCAAAACGGCGTCGGCCGACGCCCCACCTGGAGCGAGGTCGGCGACCGCTACGGCTTCAGCTCCGGCTGGGGTGGCCGTCGTGTGCGGGCCGTGCAGGACCGCATGACCGCACAGGGCTACACCTTCACCGACGACGGCACCGTCCTCGCGCCGAGCAAGTCCATCACGCCGGAGCCGGATTCGGGTGAGCGCGAAGCACCCGCCGAGGAGACGGCCAAGACGCAGCTCCTTGAGGACCTCGGGCTACCCATCGACGATCCGGCGCCGTACTCGCAGGGCCCGGCCTCTGCCGACAACTGACCCCTCTGAACGAACGGATGTGAATCGTGAACTGGCTTCCTGGCCTCTGGCTCGCCCTGTTCGGCGCGATCGTCGCCCTGGTGTGGGCCCGGATCACCAAGTGGTACGAACTGGTGCTCCTGGGCGGGTGGGGTCTGATGACCGGCGCCCTGCTCGCGGGAGCGCACTCCTGGAACTCCGTCAGCATCAGCCGCCTGTGGGGGGTGTTCTTCGGATGAGTGTCTCCCCGGGCCGTCGTGAGTTCCTGGAGCGGTGGTGGTCGTTCCGCCCGACCGGCACTGGTGTGCTCATCCTCGGCGGCCTGGTGGTGGGCTGCCGGCTGCTGGGCCTCCCCCTCGCCGCGGCAATCGCCCTGCCCATCCTGGCGGGGGCCGGACTAGCGGCCGTGCTCGCCGTGGTCGAGTTGTCCAACGAACGCGCCAACCAGAGCATCGCCGGGCAGGGCGACGAGCCCTCGCCCGCCGAGCAGCCGACTGCGGGCGGCTCGACCGTGTACGCGGTCGACGAGCAGGCTGACCCGGTCCGCCGCGTTGACCTGACCTCGGGCGGCGACGAGTCATGACCGGCGGTGAGCTCGTTGTGATCGCGACCGCGAGCGGGCTGGTCTACGCTGCGGTCGCGCACGTCAAACAGCGCGATCCCCTGCGAGCAAGTCGCGGGCGCGCCGGGCGGGGCCGCGGCCCTGGCGGTGGTCGGCGACCGGCTCGCGGCTCGCTGCTGGTGAAGTTCTACAACTCCACCGGCGCGCCCCCGGTCAAGGCCGCCACTGCGAGCGAGGCCGCGGCCGAGCTCGCCGGCCGCCAGACCGGCCGGGCCGCCCGGGCGCTGCACGAGTGGAGCGGGCGGCGGTGGACCGAACGGGCCTCCCGCCGTCCGGAGCAGTCGGCCCGCGACAAGTGGCGCACCGTCGGCGGCCAGGCCCGCACGTGGGCGAAGGCTCGCGGTGAGCATGCAGGCACCCGGTGGAAGGCCCGCCTCCGCCGTGACAAGACTGCGCCGGCGGCCGCCCCCGAGACGCCGAAGCCGGCCTCGCGCCCCGCACCGGCACCCTCCCCGAAACCGGCGCCCAGCTCCGCGCCGGCCCCGCGCGCTACAGCACCCGCACCGAAAGGCACCCCCACGATGTCCGAGACCTCCACCGCAGAGGCAGCCGCGGCCGCCGAGTCCGGAGGCGTCGCTGCGCCTCCGCTCGACTGGGCCGTCGTCGTCAGCCGTGTCGCCAACTTCGTGCCCGAGGACGACGCCGCCTTGGTCGCGTTCATGTCCGGGGAGACCACCGCCGTGCTCGCCTACGCCGAGGCGCTCGTGCAGTGCCGCGAGAACTGCGTCAACGAGGTCGGCCTGGACCCGACCGCGGTGTCGGGCATGACGTCCTACAGCGAGCACATGTCGGACGCGGCCCAGCGCCTGGCCGAGGCCCAGGCTCAGTTCATGGCCGTCTACGGCGAAGTGCTGAACCTCGCGGCGTCCGGCGTTCAGATGCCGTACCGCGGCCGGTTCTTCACCGGTAACGCCTCCTGAGTTGAAAGGAACCCGGGTGCGTACCTCGACGCGTCCCCAGGCGCACGAGCCCGACATCACCACCGCCGAGGCGGCCGAGCAGCCACGTCCCCGCCGTGCGCTGCTCGGCCGCGCCGTCGGCTGGATTCAGGCCGACCACCTGCGCCGCGGCCCGCTCGCCCTCATCGCCGGCACCTACGGCGCCGCGGCCGGTGCGCACGCCCTCGACCTTCCCGCTTGGCCTGGGCTGCCCTTCACCGTGTTCGCCACGCTCGGCATGTACACCCGGAGCATGAATCTTCCCGGCGAGCAGAACCCGCTGCTCACCGCCTTCGCCACCGCGGCCGGTGGCCTATGGCTGTCGGCGGCGACGCAGTGGGGCGTCACCTCCGGTCCGTACGGCCTCACTTCCTGGCTGGGGGCCGCCACGGGCGCTTTGACGTACTACGCCTACCGCCAGGACCCTGCGATCCGGACGGCGATCGCGTGGGAGCAGGCCAAGGTCGATTGGCACCGCAAGGCCCCGCTGTACGGCTTGGCCGGCAGTCACATGGTCGACTGGCGGGAGACACGGCTCGGCGAACAGATGGAGATCGACACCGTCGGGACCCGCCGCCGCGCCTCGCAGATCGTTGGCGGTGACATCGAGGAGCGCATCGCCGAGATCGAGGGGTTGAAGACGTCCCGGGTGAAGGTCCGCCGCCCCGACCGGGCGGGCCGCATCACGATCAGCATCCGCTACAAGGACCCCTGGGGCCAAGACCTCCCGCACCCGCTGCTGGATCCGACGCCGGAGATCCCCCTGCCCCGGGTGGCCGACGTGCGCGAGCCGCTCATCATCGGCATGGACCCGGAGACCGGGCGGCCCCTCGAGGTCACCATGTGGGACGAGGAGGGCGCCAAGCGGGTCTTCGTCGTGGCCACGACCGGTGGTGGGAAGACCGTGCTGCTGTCCAATTCCCTGGAGCGGCTGACCGCGGCCGACAACGCCTGGGTCATCCTCATCAACGTCTCCAAGGGCAAGGAGGCGCGGCGCTGGCGCCGGGCGTGCGGGGCGTCGGCGTGCGGCCCGGCCGAGCGGGTCAAGGCCCTCAGGTTGCTGGAGATGGCCCGGCACATCATCGACTACCGGGGCGCGGCCGAGGACGGCGACGAGGCCACCATCGAGCCCCAGCCGGACCAGAAGGCGGTCATCGTCGCGGTCGACGAGATCGACAAATTGCTCGGCCCGAACGACCGCATCGGCATGGCCACCCGCGCCGAGTTCGAGTACCTCACCGGCACCGGCCGGTCGGAGGCCGTCGGCGTGCTCGCGGTGGGACTGCGCGGCACCGTGAGCAACCTGGGGTCCGGTGACATCCGGGCCAACATCGACCAGGTCCTCGTCGGCAAGGTCAACCGCAGGAGCGAGATGCAGCACGCGGTCGGCGAGTACGGCCTGACCCTGCCCGACATGGGCCGCTACGGCGAAGGCCACGCCGGTGTCATCCTCGCGACCGACATGAGCGGCCACTGGTCGAGCGGCCGCACCTGGCGGCTGGACAAGCTGACCGACATCGACCGCCTCGTCGAGGGCCGCCAGGCGGGCGAGCTCGAGCCCGGCCTGATGGCCTACCTGCGCGAGCGCATGGGCTCCGATCTTGTGGACGCCCTGCTGTCCACCGAGCCCTGGCAGCCACGTCGTACGAGCTCGACGCCCACTGCGCGGCCGGCCTCGGCCGCTCCCACGATGACGGAGGTCTCCCCGACGCCCTCCGATTACGACGACGCGGACCCGGGTGCCGCGGCGCGCGAGAAGGCCCGGGCGACACTCGCCGCGGCGGGAAGCACGCTGGATACGACCCTCACGGCCGGGGAGCGGCGCGCGCTGGCGATCGCGCGCAGGCAGCAGGCGGCCGAGCAGACCGAGATCGAGCCGGAGCTGCGTGAGCTGCTCGTCGACATGCTGGGCCGCCCGTACGGCACGACTGTGCGGGAGGTGGAGGCGGCGATGCAGGCGGCCGGCTACGAGCGGGGCGTGTCGAAGACGGGGGCCTGGAGGTGCCTGGACCGGCTGCGGTTCGAGAACGTCGCCGAGTTGCGCGGTGCGGGCCGGGCGGCGCGCTGGTATCTGGCGGTGCCGTCGGCGGATGAGCTGGAGGCCGAGCTCGGCGCCGAGGACATAGACGATCCCGCGGATGACGTTGATCGCCTCGCGGAGGAGGCGGCGGAGCGCGCGGCCGAGGACCTCATCGACCGCTCCGGAGCCCCCCGAGGATGGTGACTGACAGTGACGGGTTTTCGTTTCACAGCCCCTCTCGGGATTCGTTTCACGGCCCCTCCCCCGCCCTCCGTATATGAAGCCAGACGGCCCCTGCTGGAACGAAACGATGCGACGCCGCCGCCTGTCACGTTCCGTGATCCCGCGTGGGGGTGCGCGTGAGCTGGACGAGTCAGGCCGAGGTGGCTGCCGACACCAGCGAGCTGGGCATCGCGGGACGGGGGATGTGCGGTCGTTGCCGGGCGACGGGGCTGCACCCCAGCGCGTACGCCCCGCTGACGGGCGCGACAGTCGCGCTCGGCACCTGGCCGCTGACCGGTAGTGGCGACGGGTACGTGCCGTTCGGCTCCGACCGCGACCTCGTCGACCAGCTGCTCGACTTCGGCATCGCCATCCTCGGCCGCTACGACCGCGTGGTCACGCTGGTGAGGATGATCGTCCTGCGGCGGGCGGAGCTGCTGGCGTGGATCGCCTCCGCCATCAGGGGCGACCCGGTCGAAGCGTGGCAGGCCGAGGTGGTCGACTGCACCACGGCGCTGGAGGTCCTCGCCGGAGTCCCCCGCCGACTCCGGGCTGCCGCGGGACGCGTCGCCGCCACTCCGGCCGCTCTGGGAGAGACGTACGCCGAGGTGTACCGACTGGTCGCGGCCGGGCGGGTGCTGCCGTACAACGGCCGCTGGCTCACCGGAGAGGTGATCCTGGCCGCAGACGAGAAGGCACCATGACCCCCGACGCGCTCGCCGAGCTGTTCGCCCTCGCAGGGGACCCGGGCACGGCGTGGATGGACTGGGCGGTGTGCCCGGAGACGGACCCGGATCTATTCTTCGCCGAGCAGGCCGACCCGGTGTCCACCGGTCTGGCGAAGGCCGTGTGCGCCGGCTGCCCGGTCGTCTCCGAGTGCCTGGCGTACGCGCTCGAGCACGGCCTGACCGGGGTGTGGGGCGGCACCTCGCAGGACGAACGCAAGGCCATGCGCAGGTCGCGGGCCCGGCGTGAGCTGGGCTTCGCCGCCTGACCTTTTGGAGACACCCCCAATCAGTGGGCATTTTCTGGGTATAGGTGCTGGGCATTTAGTGGGCATCCTGCTTCAATGCTGGTAGATGCCCTCACACGGAAGCGAGAGCCGATGCCCGCCAACGCCACGCCCCCCGACGCGAGCATCATCACGGCCGAGCTGCGACAGCTACTCCGAACCGGCCTGCCCGTGAGCGGGAACGCCTGCGGAGACGCGCTCCTGGACCTGCCCGGCGTACGGTCCCGCGCCGCCGACCCGGGCGAGCGGGCCAGCCGCGCGAGGGCCTTGGATGGGCTGCTCCGCTGGCAGCTCGCCCACTTCCAGCACACCGAGCTGGCGGATGCCGCGCGGCTGCTGTTCGGCGCGACGCGGGAATCCGCCGGGATGACGCTCACCGAGCGCCGGACGGTCGCGGCCACCGCCGCCGACTACGAGGTGCATCACTTCCGGAAGCGGATCGAACCGAAGATCACGGGGTTGCTCGCCTGGCAGCTCCTGGCAGACTCGGAGAACTTCGCCGCGACCCGGGCCACGGCCCCGGCGCTCGCCCCCGCCCTGACCGGGCCGCTGCGGCTGCCCGCGGACGTGTTCGCCTGGGAGGTGGCCGAGCACGAGGAGGCGCTGTCGCGGCTGTGGAGCGGCGTCTACGCGCTCCGCGCGGACCTGCTGGCCGTTGCCCGGCTCGCCAGCATGGACGCCGGCCAGGACCAGGTGCACGCGGCCGCAGACGCGGCCCTGCGACGGTACGCGGAGCTGATGGCGGCCGCCTCGACTTATCGGGCCGCCTACGGGGATGCCCTGCTGCACGCCGACGGGCCGATGCCGCCCGAGCATCTGGCCCGTCTCGCCGGATGGGTCCCCCCGCTGACCGACAACCAGATCGAGACGCTGACGGCGGCCGCCGGCCACCCCGCCGGGGTGGCCGCTGCCCTCGCCCGGGACCCCGACCTGATCGCCGTCTGGCGCGCCACCCTGACCGACGCCAAGGACGGCTGACCCGCCCCCTGCCCTACCACGTGCGAAGGAGACCCTGTTGAGCACCACCGATCCCGCCGCGCTGCTGACCAGCACCGAGCCGCGGCGATACGTCATCACCGGCGGCCCGTCCGCCGGGAAGGAAGCCGTGTTCGCCGAGCTGCACGCGCGCGGCCTGCCCGCCTCCGAGGGTGAGCCTGCCCGTGAGATCTACCGCAAGCACCGCGAACGGCTCGGCCGCCACCTCCAGGTCGGCGACCGCCGCGACTACTCCCGGGAGGTCCTCGCCGCGTTCGTCGCCGAGTTCTGCGACCACAAGACGGGCCTGCGGTTCTACAACCGCGGCATCCCCGACGGGTACGGCTGGGACCGCTTCTTCGGGCTGGGCCCCTACGCCGAGCTTGAGGAAGCCACGCGGGTCTACCGGTACGACGGGGTGTTCGTGCTGGACCCGCTCGACGACCTCGACTCCGAGGACGACCTGGTGTGGGCGAAGGAGCGGGAGATGCGGCGCGTCCACGAGCTGATCATCCAGGGGTACTACGACGCCGGGTACCGGCCGGTTTTCGTCCCAGCCGACGAGGCGGCCGCCCGGGTCGACTTCATCGTCGCCAACGTCCCCGCACCTCCCACAGCGTAGAAGGAGCGTCTTCCGTGAGCACGGATCTTCTCGTCTCCCCGAACAACGTCACGGCCAACGCGATGCTCCGCGCGGTGGACATGATCCGCCCGCGGTTGCAGGCCACCCACCCCGAGCGGGTCGCCCTGTGCGTCGGCACGCAGATCAACGGCACCCCGCACCTGGGGACCTCTCTCGTGCAGACGGCGGCGTTCCTGCTCGCCAAGGCCGTCAAGCGGACGTTCAACGTGGACACCGTCGTCAGGTTCGGCGCCCTGGACAACGCGCCCTACGACGTCATGCTGGACCCCGAGACGCATCACGCCTACCAGCAGACCTACTTCCATGCGCTCGGACGGGAGGAGATCGACGACCTGGTGGAGAAGTACTACCGGGCGTTCTTCGACTCCCTGGCTGACGCCACGGGCGTGGACTACGAGATCGAGACCTACACCACCCAGCAGGCCGACCCCACTTTCCGGCACGAGTTCCTTGCCACGCTCGGGCGCCTGGAGATGATCCGCTGGCCGCTGGCCCCCTCGCACGGCGTCGTCCACGTCCGGTTCCCCTGCCCGCAGTGCGGATGGGCGGAGAAGCGCGCCGAGCGCACGCGTCTGATCGCCGTTGGTTCCGGGGGTGCTGAGTTCGCCGCGGTCTGCACCGACCACGGCGAGTACACCGTCAGCGTCACGCCGGACTCGCCGGCCTACATCGACCTGGCCACCTTGTATCGGAACCTGGTCAAGGAGCGGGTCGCGGCGAGGGACTCCGTCACGTTGTCGGTGATGGTCAAGGGCGGGGACTGGGCGTTCGGCTGTCAGCTCGTCGACGAGGCCTTCGCCCAGCTTCCCGGGCCGCCGCCTCCGCCGCGTATCTTCACGCCGATGGTCCTCACCGACACGGGCGCGAAGCTGTCCAAGTCGCTGATCCGGGCGGGCAAGGTCGCCCTCCCGACCGGTGCCGCCCCCTGGATGCTCGACGTCACCGCGTGGGAAGGCACGGTTGACGACTACGTGGACTGCCTGGTGTGGCTGGTCGGCCTGATGCTGTCGGATCCGAAGCATTTCTACCGCTCGTACACCACTCAGGAGGTGGCACGTCTCATGTCCGCCCGCCCCACGACCGCCGCCGCGCCGAGGGCGCGGGAGATGAACCTCTACCGCCGCTACTTCGATCTCCTCGCCGCGGGGCGTAAGACGATCGAGGTGCGGGTGCGTTACCCGAACCTGCGGAATCTGGCCGCTGGGCAGCACATCCGCTTCCTGTGCGGGCGGGATGAGTGCCTGACCCGGATCAAGCGTGTGGCCGTCTACGACAGCTTCGAGGAGCTGCTGGACACCGAGGGCCCGGAGCGGGTCAACCCTGACTCGCCGCGCGCGCAGCAGCTCGCCAACATCCGCCGTATCTACGGTCCGGAGAAGGAGGCGCTCGGCGTGCTGGCGATCGAGGTCGAGCGCGTCTGAGCCGGAACGTAGAGCCGTCACCCGTCCTCCCCGCGCCGGGAGGACGGGTGATCATTGTCCGGGGTGATCGTACGGATGGGCGGCGGTGGCGGGTGAGGGGACCGGCGGGGTTCGGCTTGCGCCGGTGAGAGTCCGCCGGTCCCGGTCGGCCGATCAGCCGAGGTTCCCAGCGTAGTTCTTTACCTGGGAGTTCTTCCATTCGGGGCAGAACTGTTGTATATTTGGGGTGTCGGGAGGGGGGTGAGAGCCCCGACCGACAGGCCGATCAACCCTCACGAGAGGAGCCGGGACATGCGGACCCGCCACCACCTCCCCATCGTCTCGATCCGCCTCATGGGCGCGCACGAGACCCGCGTGCTGCCTGAGGCGGACGCCATTCACGTCCTGATCCCCGGACTGCTGGTCGTCCTGCGCGACCGGGTCGCCGCCTGGCAGATGCTCCGGGTCTGGCGGCGCGCCGCGCAGCAGGCGGACGCCGTCTTCAACGGCCAGACCGCCGCCCCCTACGAGGTCCCCGGCTGGAAGGACGGCAGCATGCTGGTCCACAGCGCGGTGTCCCTGACCGGGATGCTGAGCGGGGTCCAGATCTACGGCCGCACCCCCAAGCACTCCCCCAGCGGCTGCGGCGAGCTGAAGGTCCAGGTGGGTGCGCTCCGGATCGTCTGCGACGACCGGGCGGCGTTCGACCGGCAGGCCGCCACCTGGGAGCAGGCCGCCGCCCTGGTCCCCCAGGTCTGGCCCGACACGCGGTGACCGGGCGGGCCCCCGGCCCGCCCCTCCAGCTCGTCCACAGAACCCGGCTCGGCCCCACCGGCCGGGCCGCCACCCGCGCACCCTCTCCCGAGACCGAACACCCGCCGAGGGGACCACACTCATGTACGAGATCAGAGACGACCGCCAGAACCTCATCGACCGCCGGCCTACCTTCGAAGAGGCCGAACAGCGCCTGGACGAGATCGCCCGTCAGGCCACCGAGCAGGCCGCGGCGAACGCCGAGGGCACCGCCGGCATGACGCTCGCCTGGACCATCGTGGACGCCGGCACCGGCGAGGTGGCCGCGACCTTCAGCATGACGCCGGACACGACCATGCCGTACCACTCGGCCATCCTCGACGAGGGAGACGAGGCGTGATCCCGCACGACCGCCAGGCCGTCGACGGCCAGGCCGCCGCGCAGCTGCTGGGCATCAGCTACAAGACGTGGCGCAACACCGGCGGCGCCGAGCGCTTCGGGTTGCGGCCGTTCAACCCGGGCCGGCGCAAGCTGCTGTTCGACCGGGCGCAGGTCGAGGCGGCCCGGGCCGGCCGCGAGCTCCCGGTCTGGCCGGTAGGCACCCGCCAGCATCCTGACGACCTGCTCGACGGGCCGGAGGCCGCCGAGTACCTCGGGATCGATTACGGCACGTTGCGGCGCTACCAGCACGAGGAACGCCTGGCGGCCGTGGAGGTGTGCGGGGTGCCGCACTTCCGCCGCGGCGACCTCGACGAGCGCCGTGACCACCCGGGAAAACCAGGCCCTCGTCCAGCGGCGCCAGATTGATCATGGAGAGCATCCTGAAGTGGACGTTAAGCCTTCGTCCCCTCCACTATGCGGCGGACAGGCGAAGTCGACCTTCAGGAGGACGTCTTGACCGGGCCACACCCACTGTTCTGCAACCTGGTCCGGGACCAGGAATACGTGACGTACCTGGGCACCGAACCTGGGCGCCACATCCTCGTCTCGGACCCCAGCGTCGGCGGTCTTGCCGTCGGGTGGCGGCGCGACACTGAGTGGTACCACTGCGCGTACCACGATGCACCCTGGCCGAACCCGCACCTCACGCGCGGGGCCGACTGGCTGGAGATTGCGCAGCGTCTTCGGTCCGCTGCCGCCGGCTGAGAACTCGCCAACATCAGGAAGGCGCCTCCCGCCGTCGTACGGCGGGAGGCGCTCGGCGATTACCAGACCGGGAAGGTAGGCCAGGGGCATACTGGGACGTTCCGATCACCCCTCGCGAGGAAGCGATGACCGTCCCCGGCCCTGACCCACAGACCATGAAACGACTGGCCTTCATCCGGCTGCTTCATCAGCAAGGTGTCGAACAGTCGCACCTACCCGAGCCGCTGATATTCAGCAGCATCCTGTCGTTCCACGACGCAGTCGAGCTGTTTCTTGTCCTCACTGCCGAGCACCTCAGCGCTTTCTCCCAGCAGAAGGCCAGGCAGATCAAGTTCGAGGACTACTGGCCCGAGCTTCACCCGAGCAAGCTCGCCAATGGCGTTGAGTTGGCCGGCAAGGTGAGCATGAGCACGCTCAATCGCCATCGAAACAGCCTCAAGCATGCGGGAGTGATCCCCAGTCGGCAGGCCGTCGAGCAGGCCCGCGCCGACGTTCGCTCCTTCTTCCAGGAAAATACGCCGAAGGTGTTCGGCATCCCCTTCGACGGGATCGATATGGCCGACATCGTTCCCCAGGAGGAGATCCGGAAGCGGGTCAAGGAGGCTGCCGCCAAGGAGGCGGAGGGTGATCGGGGGGAGGCCATGGCCGTCCTGCGCGAGGCACTTCGGGATCTTCTTCATGAGCTGGAGAAGCCGGACCGTTGGTATCGCTCGCCCTTCACCTTTGGCCCGGACATCATGTGGCCAATGAATGAGCGTGATATCTACAGCGTGCTGTGGCGTGAGGATACCCATCAACATCCGGCGCCCCGACTCCCTGCCAGAGGGGTGGGCGACCTTGCTAGCCAGATCAGCAACGTGACCAGCGCGGTCATGGAGATGCAGGCAGCTCTGCGCATCATGGTGATCGGTATCGACTACCACCGCTACCAGCGGTTCAGGAAATTAACTCCTCATGTACAGCGCACGTTCGGTGGAGGCAGAGACCGCAGTTTTCCACCGAACTACGCCCCGAACCGTGATGAATACGACTACTGCTTCAACTTTCTGATCTCCGCAGCTCTGCGTGTAGCTGACTTCCAAGCCCACACCGTCCTGCCGTCGTGGGAAACAGACGCTTAGCTGCAGGGCGCAACCTAACGCAAAGAGCACCCACCCCCGGGGAAGGGGGCGGGTGCTCAGGGTTGTGTGGGCGCTCTCGGCGAGGACTCGAACCCCGCGTCTCACCGCGCTCGGGGGTACACGCAGTGGTCCTGCCAGTTGAACGACGAGAGCACTGGGAGAACGAAGCCCCCGGCGACCCGGGCCCCGATCAGGACGTCCGCTGGGCGCGCACGAACCCCGGCGCCGGGTCCACGGCCGGCGTCACGCCGAGCGGCAGCAGCACCATCAGCGCGGCGTTGAGCGCCACCAGGAGCGCGCCCTGGGTGACGCTGGAGATGTCGAACCCGAACGCCACGATGCCGGTCAGGATCGTCTGCACGGCGCCGGTGAGGGCGCTGACGACGAACGGGCGGGTGGCGACGGCGACCCAGACGGCCACGGCGCCGGACAGGATGGTCACGGCGGCGTCGGCGATGGTCGGGGTGAGGCCCCAGGCCTGCACGCCGGGGATGGTGATGAGGAAGGCGAGGACGGCCTGGATGGCGTGCAACCAGACGGCCGGCTCCCTACCGAAGATCTTCATTTCCCCTCCTTGGGGGCAGCCCGCCGCACCTCGGCGGGACGCGCTTCAAACTCGGAGCAGGGCGGTCACGATGGCCTTGAACAGGTCGTCCTTAGCCCGCTCCTGTGGGGGCAGGTCGGCGTACGGGACGGGGGCACGGTGCCGGACGGCGGCGGCGTGTTCGGACCCGAGGCTGACGGGTAGGTCAAGGACCACTTGCCTGCCCTGTCCCTGCAGGCATGAGGGAGTTTCGCATGCCAGTCGATCCCAAGCCGGTCCTCACCGTCGCCACCGGCCGGGACGCCGGCGTCATCGTGGTACGCGTCGCCGGTCAACTGACGGCCGTGTCGGTTGCGTTGCTGCGTACCCGGCTGGGCAGTGTCTGGCAGCTACCGGACGTCTCCGTGGTCGTCATGGACCTGGCTGAGGTCGTCTTTTGCGATTCGGCCGGGCTGGGCGGTCTGGTGGATGCTTGGCGGGACAGCCGCGCGAGGGGCATCCGGTTGATGCTGGCCGGCGCCGGGACGCAGCTGATCCAGGTGCTGGAGCTGACCGGGTTGGACAGCCTCTTCGAGATTCACCCGCAGGTGGCCGCCGCATTGGGCGTGGCTGCCCAGTAGCGCCGGCCAGGGCGAGGTGCTCCTCCGGGAGCGGGTCGTCGTCCCTCGGATTGGTTGTCAGCGCTGGGCCAGGTACTTCAGCCGCGCACCGTTGATCTTGTAGTTGGTGCCGTCCCCGTGGACGTACACCTGGACGCGGAGCTTCCGCCCGTCCTGCACGTGACCCACAGCGGAGAACTGGACCCTGCCCGACTCCGGGAGCGGGACCGTGTGCTCCCAGCCCGCCTCCTCCATGCGGTCCACGGGCGGGGTCGCGCTGTTGTCGTAGCGGAACTCCGCGGTCCGGAGGCTCACGGGGGTCCCTGCCGGGACGCCGGCCAGCTCCACGGCGGCCTCGAGGACGTACTGGGAGGGCTCGCCGATCAAGATGGACTCCCCGGTCCCGGAGTGGTTGCCGTACGGGTCGGCGTACTCGGTGTCCATCGGGACGGACACCCAGGCGTTGCCGGGGATGTTCCGCGCGCTGGCCTGCGACAGGCCGAACGATCCGTAGTCCATGTCCTTCTCCTTGGTGGGTTCATCGGCGGGTTCGGGTGTGGGGGAGGTTCCGTTGGGGAGCTTGGCCCCGCTCGTGACCCAGGCGGATACGTTCGCGCCTGGGCAGTCGGTGGAGTAGCCGTCCCGGTGCCGCTTGATCTCCGTGCCGGCGGCCCCGTGCTGGCGGAGGTAGTCCCGGGCGGCGTGGAAGTTCCGCTTCATGTTGTCGGTCATGGTGGTGACGCCGGAGGTTCCGACCAGGACGAGGATGGCGTAGTGGCCGGAGTTGAGGCCGGGGCCGTTGGCCGCCGGGAGGACGTGGGGGCCACGTCCGATCATGACCGCGTGGTCACACGCGACCATGCTGTAGCCGATGTCGTTCCAGCCGTTGGCGTCCATGTGCTGGTTCTGGATGGCGCGGACCGCGGCCCTGCACTTGGCGTGGTCGGTCAGCGTGGCCGGGTCCACGCGGCCGCCCGTGTAGTGGGCCTTCACGCCCCTGGTGGAGCCCAGGTGGCTGGTCCCCCTCGTGGGCCGTGCGCCCCAGACGGAGCGCGGTTCGATCGTCGTCATGATGGTGTCCCCTCAGGCGTTGGCGGCATCCGCCGGTCCAGTTCGGCCTGCAGGCGGCCGATCCGCATATGGGCGCGGGTCAGGTCCTGCTCCAGGTGCTCGATCCGCGCGTCCCGCTCGGCCAGGTCCCGCTCCAGGGCCTTGATGCGCTTGTCGTTCTGATCCAGCGTGGTCGTGAGCGAGGCGACCAGGCGCTCGGCCCCGCCGAGCACGAGCCCTTCCAGCTCGATCGGCGCCCGCTCTTCCTCCCGCCGGTCCCGGCGCCAGTCCAGCACCGCACGCACCAGGGTCGTCAGAGCCGATCCGGCGCTGCCGGCCAGGAGGCCGATGACGGTCGGGGTGAGCCAGTCAGCAGCCATCGGAGCCTTCGGCGTGGCCCCGCACGACGCGTTCGAGCCGGGCGACAGTGCGAGCTCGGGAGGCGCACGCGATCGCGGCGGCGATGTAGATGCCCGCCGGGTAGATCGCCCGGGTCCCGGCGTACGCGAGGACCACGGTGGCGTACACGATTGCCGTGGCGGCCAGTGGCAGCAGCCCGGCACGTTCGATGCGCCACCCCGTCAGCAGCCGTTCCCGGCGGGTGTACCTGAGCAGGATGCCGGTGACCATCAGCGTGCCGGCGACGAATTGCAGCGCTCCCCATGCTCGGACGACGGGCAGCGGGAGGCTGGCGTAGATGCTGGTCGAGCTGATGACCCCGAGGGCGGAGGCGGCGCCTCCGACGATGGCCATGAGGCCGACCAGCAGCTCGAACGGGTGGTCACCCCAGGGGGTGGTCCTGTGCAGGGTCATGGCGCACAGCCCGGCATCAGGTGACGTCGGCCCAGCGTCATGCGGGCTCCTCACGCTCGGTTGGTGGTGCCGCCCGCGCCCCGGGGTGAAGCGCCTCAAGCCCTCCAGGCGCGGGCGGCACGATCAGGGGACGGGGATGACGATGACGTCACGGCTGGCGATGTCGGCCGTGTCCGGGTCGGTGCCGGGCAGCGTCTGGTGCATGACCCGGATGTAGTACTGCCGGCCGGGGATCAGGCCCTCGATCAGGCTGACGCGGCAGCCGTACTGGAATTCGCTGTCCTGGGCAGGCGTGGCAAACCCGCGCTGCCCCACGGCCGGGGCGATGATCTCCTGGCCGCTGCTGTTTTCCAGGAACAACTGCGGGGCGAGGAACACGCGGTCGAACGGTGCGGCGCCGTTGTCCCGGCCGCCGCCGCCGATGGTCAGCCGCACCCGCCCACTCGGTGGGGCGATAAAGAACACCCCCACCTCCGGCGACCCCGCCTCGTACGTGGTCGGGGTGAGCTGAACGAGGCTGGCGTCGTCGTGGTAGAACGCGGTCACCCCCGGCGGGCGCACGTAGTCACCGGCCCGGGTCATGGCAGCGGCACCACGATGATCTCGCGGCAGGAGATGTCCGCGGTCTGCGGTTTGCCGTCATTGAACACGGCGTACATCACCCGGGCGAAGTAGGTCTGGCCGGGGGTGAGCCCTTCGAGGACGGACTCGCGTGAGCCGTACACGTACCCGCTGCTGCAGTTGTCGGTGGACCAGCCGCGGGACGTGACCGACGCGGACAAGACGATCTGCCCGCTGACGTTGGTGAGTCGCACCTCGGGGGCCAGGGCGATCCGGTCAGAGGCGGCCGAGTTTCCGGCTCCGCCGCCGACGACTAGCAGCACACGGCCGGAGGTCGGCGCGGCGAACGTCACGCTGACCTGGGGGGTTCCGGCGATGTAGGAGGTGACGGCCGGGTTGGTGATGGCGGTGGTGTCCTGCGCCCACACCGGCGGCGGGTAGTCGGCGGCGAGGATCGGCTGCCCGGCGAAAGCCCCACCCAAGGGGGTGGGGGTGATGGTGATGTCGCGGACGCCGATGTCGGCGGTGGTGCCCCCGGACACCTTGTGGAGGGTCTGGGCGTAGTAGGTCTGCCCGGGGGTGAGGCCGGTCAGCAGGGTGGTGCGGGACCGGTAGGCGAAGTCGATGGACTCGCCGGGGGTGCCGACGCCGCGGGTGTTGACGTCCGCCGCCAGGACTACGGCCCCGGAGGCGTTGTTGAGGCGGACCTCGGGGGCGAGGTGGACGCGGGAGGCGGAGCCGGTGTTGTTGTCCCGGGCGGCGAGGCCGACGCTGAGCAGCACAGCACCACTGGTGGGGGCGACGAACGTGGCGGCCACGATCGGGGAGCCCTGGATGTAGGTGGTGGAGGTGATGTTGTCGAGCGGGCTCAGGTCGGCGGCGCCGGCCGCGGACGGGAAGTCGGCCACTTTGACGGTGGCGCCGACGAGGGTGTCCGGCATGTCACCTCCTCAGAGGGCGTAGATGGCGGGGGTGAACAGCTGCACCTGCTCCCCCACGGTGTGGGCTTTCACGATGCCGTTGACGGCGCGGATCACGGTGAACGTCTGTGGCGAGCTCGAACCGCTGATCGCGGTGACGGTCATCCGCTCTCCGCCGACCATGATGTCCAGAGGGAACTCCGTGGGGTCGGTGGTCCACCGGGGGCCCTGCGTGGCCACGGCCATGGTGGTCGCCGTCGCCGTGACGGGGGCGTTGAGGACGGCGGCCTGGGGGCCGTACCGCGCGGACTCGTACGCGGCGACCCGGTACGGCGACTCCGGGGCGCAGTTCAGGCTCATCGCGTGCGTGGTCCCGCCCACGGTCTCCGAGGAGCCGAGGACGAGCTGCGAGACGTCCTCCGGGGGCAACCACGACGGGAGGCCGCTGATGGTGACCCGGTCGCCGGGGTCCAGCTCCAGCGCGGCCTCGGTCAGCGCCGGGTTGTTGAAGAACGCATTCACGATCAGGTTGAGGGGGATCTGGGGGTATCGGGCCTCATCGACGGTGCCCAGGTGCAGTCTCCACGCGGCCATGTCGAACAGCATCAGGTCGTACTGGACGTTGACCTCAGTCGATGCGTCGTACCCGATGCCCACCCCGTTGGGGGGCGGCTGGATCGACAGGGGCCCGGTCTGCTGCACGGCGCGGGCGGAAGACCCGTTGGGACGGCTCACCGTCACGTCGTTGCGGATCAACTGGTCATCATCCACCGGATCCAGGGAGTCACCCAGGGCGGTGTACGGGATCGCCAGGGCCGGGGACTGGTTGTACAGCGACTCCCGGGTGCGGTACCCCAGCCCCAGCAGGTCGCGGGGTTCGAACAGCATCCCCGCGTCGGCTTCGGCCGCCTCCCGGATGGCGCTGGCCAGGTCGGTCCGCTGCTGCGGAGCCATCCGCACCGTGGCATCCAAGTCGCCCCGGCCGGCGAACACGATGCCCGCCTCCTTGCACAACCGCTGGATGCGGCGGCCAGCGCGCTCCCCCGCCCACCCCTCCAGCTGGGGGCCGAGGGAGAAAAGCGACGTGATCTGCGTCTGGACGGTGAGGTGCCCGATCGCGACGTTCGCGATGCCGCCGGCGTTGGAGATAGCGATCCCGCCGACCCGGCCGACGCTCTGCCCCGTGATGGTCTTCGTGTACGTCGACCCGGTGGTGGCGCCGGGGGCGAGCGTGGAGATCGTAACGTTGACGTTCGCGCCGGACTGCACCAGCTCCACCGATACGAGCAGGTTCTTGCCGTTGACGGCGAAGGCGACGTCGCCGGTGGTGTCGATGATCGCGTTGTCGGCGTTCCAGGCGTCCACCCTCAGGGTGCCGCCGGTGTTGTAGATGACCTCCCATCGGCGTACGGAGCCGGTGCCGTACCACAGGACGAGGGACTGCCCGGCCTCCGCCCCCGTGGAGGGGACGGCCAGGAGGAACCTGACCTGCGTGGAGCCGGTGTCGACGTAGGAGGGGACGGCGCCTCTCATCTCCGCGCCGTTGAGGACGGGGATCGGCGCCGACGCAGCAAACCCCTCGTAGGCGGCGAGGTTCGGGGAGCCGATGACGGTCATCGGGCCATGCGTCGACAGCGCGGCCGCCAGAGAGGTGGAGCCGGGATCGTCCTCCAGCGGCCAGTACGCGACCAGGCCCGCCGCGTTGAAGATGTTCCCGCGGTACAGGGCGGAGCGGAGGGTCGGCGCCCCTTGAGAGAGGCGGCGCAGCACGCCGGCCGCCTCCAGGGGGACGTACACGTCCTTCCCGGACCGGTCGGAGCGGGGCGGCCAGGCGGACACCTCGCCGTGGAAGCGGTAGCGGCGGTTAGTCAGGGTGGCGCCGCCGGTGATGGTCCAGGTGTTCGCCGGGCTCGCCGTGTCGGTGAACGAAGTGGCGCCGGGCGTGCGGTTGGTGAAGTCCGCCGCAGCGACGATCGTGCCGTTGATGCCGTTGCGGAGCTCGAACCGGTGGATACGGCCGGTGATGGGGCTGGTGAATGCGTCCACGCCGCCCACCTCGATGGGGGCGGTGGACGCGAACACGCTCGTGGTGCCGGCGGTGACGACGGGGTCGCCGAGCTGCGTCCACGGGCCCGACAGGGTGGGGGCGGTGTAGAAGAAGACGGTGTGCCCGCCCGCGCCGTTGTTGACGTCCAGGACGGCGCGTACGCCCTGCCTGCCGGAGCCGGGGGCCGGGGCGGGGACGGTGGAGGTGCGGGACAGCGTCGCCGACCCGTTGGTCGACCACACCAGGCTGATGGTGCCGTCGTCGTTCACGTACAGCGCCCAGCTTCTCTGGTTGCCGGTGGCGACGTACTTGGCGGCGAGGTCGGCGTCGTCCCGCCAGTTCGAGAGCGTGGCTTCGATGCGGATGTCGAGGTCGCCGGTGATGTCGAGGGTGGCGGTGTCGGGGCAGGTGGCCTTGGCGCCGATGGTGCCGGGCAGGGCCAGGTAGGTGCTGCCCTGCAGGACCGCGATGCGGAGGGGGATGTTGCGGCCGAGCTTCCCGTAGTACGGCGACAACGGGTTCCGCGGGGAGTACCACCCGGTGGTGTTGTCCAGCGACAGTGTGGCGGTGGAGTGCTCCACCTGCGATGCCTCGCTGGACTGTCCCCGGCCGATGGTGATGAGGTTCCTGCGTTGGACGTGCTTGGGCAGGGTGACGTCGACCCAGGTCCCGCCGAGGTAGAGCTCGACCACCAGGGGGACGATGTACGTCACTTTCCGCGCTCGCGTTCCTTGGGCCCGCGCGGCCCGCGTGGACCGCGGTTGTCGGGCCCGGGGCTGACCGGGACGACCGTGGGCGGCAGTGCCGGGGCGGGGAGGATCGACGAGGCCCGCTCCAGCCGGGTGAAACCGGGTTGTGCGGTGGCCACCACCAGACCCGCCTGCCCGGCGATGTACGGCGCCCCGGAGTCGTCCCACGCCTCGACGAGCACAGCCAGCTGCGACCCGTCGGCCTGAATGAACAGGGCAACGGTGCCGGTCACGCAGGGGATCAGCGATGCTGCGGGCATGTCACCTCCGCCTCGTGCCGAGGACGGCCTGGACGTCGCCGCCGCGGGTGCGGACGGCCTTACGCAGCGGGTCGATCACCAGTTCGCCGATGGTGCGGTCGCCGACCATCACGGTGACATGGATCGGCGTGCTCGACGCCCCACCGCCGGCGGTGGGGATGGCCCGCCGGGTGCCGGCGGCGAGCATCGCCCTCGTGCGCGCGGCCGGGACCACGTACGACCCGCCGGGGAGCCAGGTCAGCTCGGGCCCCTCTTCGCCGAGCAGGGTCCACCCGCCGGCCGGGCCGCCGGATGCCTTGGCCTCGATGCTCTTGTTGTACGCCTCGGCCTTCTTGTTGTAGGAGATGTCCTTCGTTTCCTTGGCGAGGATGCCCTTGACCTTGGAGGGGACCAGGCCGTACCGGTCGGCGAGCTTCTTCGCCTGCGCGAGCGTGAGGCCCATCGCGCGGGCCATCCGGATGAACTCCGCGCGCTGCTCGGCCATCTTCTTCACGATCTGGCTGGACGGCTTGTTCATGTCCCGCATCGCGGTGACGACATCCTGCGCCGCCTCGGCGAGGCCCAGCAGAGCCGATCGGTTCTCCCGGCCCTTCGCCGTGGTGACGCTCAGGGTCTTCCCGTTCTCCTTCAGGCTGGCGAGAGCGGAGTCCCAGGCGGCTTCGTAGCCGGTCACGGCGCGCTCCTGGGCGAAGACGCTGCTGGTGAGCTTGTCGAGGCCGTCCTTCAGGCTCACGATGTCCCGCAGCGCCATCGCGGCGTCTTTCAGGTCCTTCGCTGAGCTCGCCAGATCTCCGTTGGACGAACCTGGGCGGAACGCCATCGAGATGGACCCGCCCCCGGCAACGCCCGCGTACCCGGCCTGGATCTGCTGCTGGGTGAAGACGTACTCGTTCTGGCCGGTGCCGTTGTACGCCGTCGTGACGCCGGGCGGCAGGATCCCGCCCTTGTCGTAGCCCTTGAGGCCGTACCGCATGCCGAACAGGCCGTTGTCGGCGCCGCGGGCTGCGGAGCCGACGAGCACGCCCGCGCTTCCCCTGGACTCGACGTTCACCCCGGCGACGGTCGAGGCCATGTGGCCCTTACCCGCGTTGGTGACGCCGACCCGGATCCCCGCAGGCAGGTTCTTGACGAACCCGACCGGGCCCTGGGTGGCGCCCGTGAACGAGAAGGTGGTGAACAGGCGGGAGTACGGGTTGCGGCCCTTGGCGACGTTCACCAGGGCGCTGGCCAGGCCCGAGCAGTCGTAGCCGTACGGGCCGACGGCGCCCCACACATACGGCTTGCCCGCCTGGGTCTTAGCCCAGGCGAGGGCGCGCTGGGCGCCGGGGCCGCCGCCGAGCAGGGCGCTGAGCGCCATGGTGAGGTCGCGGTCCAGCTGGGAGGCGTACTGGCCGTACGCCCTGTTCGCTGCGCGGATCTTCCCCAGGGTCTCCGGTCCGCCTGTGACCGCGTTCTGCGCGATGATGCCGCCGCCGGCGAACGCCGCCCCTTCCAACCCGAGGGCGTGGGGTCCGGTCAGCCACTTGCGGTCGACGTCCATCTCCCGGGCCACCGCTTTGGCCCCGCCGCGGCGGGCAGCCTGGTTCCACCGCCGCACCCGCTCGGGGCCGACGGCCTTCGTCCACTCCGGTCGCATAACCGCCTCGCCGCCGGATAGGTCCAGCAGACCACCCGTCGGCGAGAAGAACCGATGGACGTCCCGGCCGGGGGTGTGGCCGGGCAGTACGCCGCCGTCGGCGAAGCTGAGGATGCCGCCGGAGGCGAAGCCCTGCCTGCGGAGGATCTCGCTCAACTGGCCCTTGGTGACCTCCATCTTGCTGCCGAAGGACAGGGTGACCTTGACCTTCTTGTCGTGGATGCCGTCCGTCGCCTTGTTGATCTTGTCCTTCAGAAGGACGTATTCCTTCCACAACTCCCGGGCCCGCTGCCGGGAGATGCCCATCGCATCGGCCGCGTTCAGGAACGCCTTCTTACCGATGTTCAGGCGGCTGCCGACGTTGTCGGTGGCCTCCGCCAACTTGTTCACCTGCTCGCGGGCTTTCTTGTTGTGACCGGCCAGGGCGTACAGGATCGGCAACTGGTCGCGGACCGCCTTGGTGGCTTTCTCCTCGCTTTGCGTCTGGTCCAGCTTCGCCTTGTACAGGTCTGCGACGGTCTCCAACTGGGAGGCGAACGACTGCCGGAGCCGGATCGACGCCTCGGTGTTGCCGTCCATCCGGCCCTTGGCCTCGACCATCTGCTTGATCAGGTCGCGGTACCCAGACTTGAGCTCGGTGGCGGCCTTGAACGCGGCGATGGACGGGTTGAACACCGCGTCGAGCTGGCCCTTCAGCTCCCGGACTTTTCTCGCGGCGTTGTCGGCTTCCCCACCGAGGTCACCGACCGCGCGCCCCGCCTGGGCGATGGGACCGGTCGCATCCCGCGCCCCGTCCCCAGCCCCCTTCGTCGCCTCATGCTCCCGCTTCCACGCCTCCGCCGTGCTCCGCAGCTCGGAGTTCTGCCCGGCCAGCGCATTACGAAGATTCATCACCCCCAGCGACACGTCATCGGCGCCGGACACCGCGAACGACTGGGCGGTGCCAGCTTCGTCCCACTGCCGCTGGTAGGCGTCCAGCACGGAGTTGACCCGGGCGAGCGCGTCCTGCTGGCCGAGGGCCGCGGAGACGACGTCGCCCATGTTCAGCCCGAGCTGCTGGGACACCTTCAGTAGGCCGTCCTGCTCCAGGCGGTTGGCGACCAGGGCGCGGGAGTTCTCGGTGACGGCGCCGGTCTCAGCGTCGAGGGTGTCCTTCAGCTCCTTGGCGTGCTGCTCGGCCTCGGCGTGCTTCTGGGCGAAGTAGCCCAGGGCCAGGGTGCCGGCGGCCAGGGCGATGCCCCATGGGCCGGTGAGGAGGCTCCCTACGGCGGACAGGCCCTTGCCGACGGCCTGAGTTCGTGGCCCAGCCTCCGCCAGCGCCGCCTTGTACGCCTGGATCTTGGGGACGGCCACGACCATCGCCCCGCCGAGCAGGGTCACCGCGCCGGTCAGCCCGGTCAGCACCGTGATCCCACCCTGCACCGGCCCGGGCAGGGCGCTGAAGGTGTCCACAACCACTGTGGCGGCCTGCGTCATGCCGCGCAGGACCCCCGTCGCGCTGGACCCGCCCTGGATCAGCGCCGTCTCCATCGAGCCCTTGAGCTTCTCGATGTCGCCGGCGAGGTTGTCCATCATCTGCCCGGCCATGCGCCCGGCGGCGCCCTGGTCGTTGACGGCGCGGGTGTACTCCTGCACCCCACGCGCGCCGATCTTGTACAGCACGGCAGCGCCGCGCATCGCGTCGCTGCCGAAAATCTGCGCGATGGCCTGGTCCCGCTCGGCCTGCGTCAGCCCGGAAAGCCGCTCCTGCAGCTGCTGAGCCAAGCTGGCCATGCCGACGAAGTTGCCGTTGACGTCGTACGCGGCGATCCCCAGGTCCTCCATCAGGCCCTGCGTCTTGACCGTGGGGTTCGCCAAGTGCAACAGCATCGTCTTCAAGCTGGTGCCAGCGTCGGAGCCGATCAGCGCATTGTCAGCAAATGCGCTGAGGACGCCGACGGTTTCCTCCATCGACAGGCCGAACTGCGCCGAGGTGTTGCCGCCCGCGCGCATCGCCTCGCCGAGCTGATGCACGTCGGCCGCGCTCTTGTTGGCGCCTGCAGCGAGGACGTCCGCAATATGCGTGACGTCCTTGCCCTTGAGGCTGAAGATGTTCATCGCCTGCGCGGCGATGGTCGCCGCCTCGGCGAGGTCCAGCCCACCGGCCGCCGCGAGGTCCAGAGACCCCCGCAGGGCGCCGCCGAGGATGTCCGCTGTGGAGATGCCTGCCTTGGCCAGTTCGCCCTGCGCCTCGGCCGCCTGGGTCGCGCTGAAGGCGGTGGCCTGCCCGGCGTCGATCGCCGACTCCCGCAGTGCGGCGAGCTGCTTGCCCGTGGCGTTGGAGACCGCGCCGACCTTCGACATCTCCTTGTCGAACTGGACGGTCGCCTTCACCGCCATGCCGAAGCCCGCCAGCATGGCACCGCCGACGCCGACCGCGCTGGCCCCGACGGCGTCGAACGCCTGCCGCTGCCTGCCGGAGGCCCTCTCCACTTCGGAGGCTAAGCCGCGGACGGCGAGGGCACCAGCGCGGGTCCCGGCGATGATGCCGGAGACGACGAACCGGGCGCGTACGGTTATCGACCTGTCAGGCACAGCTCACCTCCCCTCGGGCGTGCGCAGAGACGGGGGTCAGGCTCCGAGGGCGGCCTCGACGGCGGCGGCCGTGGAGAACGGGACGCCAGGGCTGGTGCGGTTGAGCCGCATCACGGCCTTGGCCAGCTCCTCCCACTGCCCGTCGGTGAGCTCGTCCTTGAGCTGCTCCGCCTGCGCCGGGGTCATGACGGGGTCGGTGCAGCAGGCGGCGACGATCGCGACGCTGAAACTTTCCTGGTTGAGGTCGTCGCCATCCTCGTTGCGGGAGTGCTCCTTGACCATGCGGAGCCAGTCGGGGCGCCGTGCGGCCTGCAGCACGAACACGCGCGTGGCGGCCTGCATCTCCCGCCGGAGGTCTTCCATCTCCCGAGCGAGTTTCGCGGCCTTCGCGGACCGGCCCGAGGCGGTCACCTCGTCGTCCACGCTGGTGTTGGCCTCACGGAACTCGCGATCCAGCTGCTCCCACACGGCCATCAGGTCGCCGCGCAGGCACAGCGGCACCGTGGAGGTGGGCCGCCGGATCTGCCCGAGGATCTCAGCGATGTCCATCAGGTCTCCTCATCTCGCCAGGTGCGTACCACGGCGAACCGGAACGCCGGCAAGTACTTCGACTCGGCGTACTCTTCGTCGGACTGCTTGTTGATCAGGGCCTTGCAGCCCTGGCACGCCATGGGGTCGGGCACGTCGTAGCCCTCGAACGCCTCCGCGCGAGTGGTCTCCGACAGGGGTTGCCCGCATCCGTCGCAGGTGTCTTCCTCTACGTCCTGGAGCGCGACGGCCCACGCGCGCTGCTCGTCGTCCCACTCGGGCTCGGTCATGGTGACCGACCGGATCAGCCGCCCCGCCTCGTCGTACTCGTAGCTGGTGACCTGCTGTGGTTCCCAGCCGAGGAAACGGCGGCGGCTTACGCCCCAGGCTCGGGCTGCTTCGATCTCGGCGCGTGCGTCGCCACCAGCTCGGATGCGGTCGCGGATTTTGGGAGGTCCACCCCCGACCGGTTCAGCCGGAACGCGCAGGAGAACATGGCGTGCACCTGGCCGTCGCTGAGCTGGTCGGTCATGTCCTCCACGTCGGCCGCCGTCATCACCGGCGCGGCGTCCGGGCGGATGTCCGGCTCGGGCTCGGTGACGGGGGTGATGGCCACGCACGAGGCGGCGATCAGCTCCACGGGGAAGACGGCCATGTTCACCCCGTATGCCGCGTCCTCCGGGTGGCTCTCCCTCGGCGGATGCTCGTCCACCAGGTCCCGGTAGGCCCGCCGTGGGAGCGCCTGGAAGGTGAACCGGTAGGTGTGCTCCTCCATCCGCTCCCGCAGCGCGGTCATCTGCTCGGCGATCTGAAGGGCCTCCGTGCCGGCCGCCATGGAGTCGTCCGGCGCCTGGACGGCCTCGGCGAGGCGCCTGTCCAGCTCGGCGTACGCGGCGGCCAGGTCCCCGCGCAGGCACACCGGGACACTATCCAGGGGCCGGGCCGTCCCCTCCTTGAGGTCCTGCCAGCCCGTCATACGACGGTGACCGCGTCCTTGCCTTCGGTGTGGTTGAAGAACTTCATCTGGAACTGCAGCGGCTCGTTCATCGTGTTCGGCTGGGGCAGCCGGACGCCGCATTCCATCGGGTAGATCGACACGACGTCACCGGCGGCGTACGCCTGGGTGTGAAGCTTGTCGCGGCGGATCACCACATAGACCTGCTGGCCGGGAACCAGGGTGTTGTATGCGATGTCCTGCCCAGTGACGTCATCCCGCTTGAAGGTGACGGTGATCTCGTCCTTGGATGTGCCGCCCTTCTCAGTCTCCTTCAGGCTGGAGATGTGCGTGTTGTCCACCGGGGACTGGGTGTGGGACTCGTCGAGCCCACCACGCATGATCTTCGTCTGGAGGTCCACCCCGGCGTTCAGCTCAGACGCAGGCGGCGCGGTCATGGAGCTGAGGCTCAGGAGGACGGTGAACTTCAGCTTGCCGGTTGCGACGATGTCGCCCATTACTCACGCCCCTTGCTGTCGGTCGCCTTGCTGGTGGACTTAGTGGTCTTGGGCTTCGAGTCGCCGGTCTCGTCGGCCTCGCGCTTGGCGTCGTCGCCCTCGGAGGTCTGGGCGGGGTCCTTCTCGTCCCCGGTGGGGATGGGCTCCCAATCGGGGAAGTACGGCAGCGCGCTGACCGCCACGCGCTGCGTCACGCTGTGGTCGTCCTTACGACGCGCGTCCACGAACTCGTCAGCCATGCTCAGCTCCGGATGTACTCGAACGTCACGGACGCGGTGGCAGACCAGGACAGAGGGACCTTGAACCCGTCGTTGGGGTCGCCATAATCGGCCAGGACCGGCACGTACCGCGGGGTGACCCCGTTCGGGATCGTGATCGTCTTGGCGGGCTTGGCGACGCCGTAGTTCATGGTTCCGGCCACGGGAATCGTCAGCGTGACCGGTGCGCCGCCGCCGTTGAGGACGCGCAGGATCCGGCCGTCGCCGGGGTCGAGGAGCTTGTCGCCGGCGGCAGCGTTGCGCACGGTGGGCGCGGTCCCTGAATGGATGACCGCGTCCGGCGCGTAGTCGGCCATGGGGTTACCTCCCTGATCGGGCATGGGTGATGAACCGCGCTGGGCGCGGGAAGGGAACGGGAAGGGTCAGGCCCTCTGGGTGCGCCAGCCCACCTCGAGCACGGCGTAATGCACCGGCGGGGACGTGGTGTCGTCACGGGTCGCCTGGCGGTCCACCAGCGACACCCCGGGGTACGAGGAGCGGCCTGCTACATCGAGCAGGGCGTTGACCCAGGCGGCTTTCACGAGGTCGGCGACCGCCTCAGCGCCCTCCTGTGTGGCGGCCACGCAGGTCGCCTGCGCCCGATAGTCCAGGTACTCCATGGGGTCGGCCACAGACCCGTCCGGGGTGCCTGGCGAAGGGTAGACGACGACGTATGGGATGAAGTCGGAGTTGCCAGGCTCGCCCTGCCACCCCGACCCTGCGGGCTGCTGCCCACGGCCGACGAGCACCTGCGAAGACTGGGCGGTCGCGGCGGCCTGGATGGCGGTAACGGCGGCGTCGGTGTGCGGGCGTGCCGGAGCGGGGGCCGTCATAGCAGGTCCCTGCCGAGAACTTCTTCGAGGGCCTCCACGCCGTCCGCGATGGCACGGTCGAACGCCGGCCCCAGGAAGGCGCGGGGCGCCATCCGCGAGGTCCCCCATTCGACGTAGGGGGCGTACGACGCCGTGGGCCCGGCCTCGAACCCGAGCCCGTCGGGGTCGAAGTCGACGCCGATGCTGTTCTTCAGGTTGCCCGTGCGGACCGGGACGATCGCCTGCGCCCCCGCGACGGTGCGCTCCCCCGTCGACCGCACCACCCTCGCCACCTTCGTGATGGAGGTGAGACCCAGCCGGCCGAGGTCGAACGCGAGACGGTTGATCACCTCGATGCCCTCGAAGTCCAGCTCAGCCATCACTGCCCGCCTCGCTGATGTTCTCCTCGCACACCAGGATCCGCTCCCACTCCTGATCGCCCATCTGCACGTCAACCACGCGCAGACCGATCCCAGGCAGGCGCGGGTCGTCGGCGGTGTCCATCACCACCACGTCGTCCACCTGGATCTGCTCGGCGTCCCAGCGGATCGCGACGACGTACTCCCGCAGCACGACCCTCCGGTCCCCGGAGACGACCCGCCGCTGGTCGGTTGGGCGGGGACTCACCCGGGCGGGCCCCGTGTAGACCGTGAGCGGCGTGTCGGGCGTCCACGTGCCGTCAGGGCCGGTCGTCCCCCCGCCGCCGGCCCGGGTGATGTGGCACGTCGCGTTCTGCGAGCCGGTGGCCACCGGCCGGTGATGCTCGGAGAACTTCGGGTGGATGACCCTCGTCCCCGGCAGCGGCATGGTCACCACCACCCTTCGGCGAGCTCCGCCCCGAGTCGGCGCGTGTGCGGGTCAGCGAAGTCGACGACGTCGAAGCGCCCGCCGTCGTCACCCTCCGCGTCGGCCTGCGCCCGCAGGTCCGCCGCCCTGGCCCGCAGCTCCTTGGACACGGCCGGGCCGTCGGTGGTCAGCCCCTCCTGCGTGCGGATCTTCTTTGAGATCAGCGCCTCCGAGGAGGCAATGACATCCAGCGCCTGCGCGGCCGCGCGTTTGACGCTGCCCTCCATCGCGAGGAAGCCGCGGATCTGCTCGTCGTCGAGCAGCTGGTTGGCCTCGTCGGTGTCGGGGATGAGGAGGCGGACCTGGCCGACGTCGGTGGTGTAGAAGTCGGTCACCATCACGCCCCCTTACGTCTTCGATCGGGACCGCGCCTGCTGCCGCCGCGGCGCCGGCTTCCTGGCCACCGGTGCGGCGGGTTCGGTCAGCTCCACCGCGCCCGGCGACGGGGTGTCGGACACGGTGGAGGTCTCGGGGAGCCGGTCCCGGATCGCCCTGAGTTCGCCCAGGATCGCCGCGAGGAACATCTCGCTGGCCGTGCCCGGCGGGGGCAGTTCCTGGCTCACTGGCCCGGCGATGCCACGGCCGACTTGGGGTCCATGAGCGTGCCGCCGAGGACGTGACGGATCTTCCACTCGACGCTGTCGGAGTCGAAGTCGCCGTCCTCGGGCGCCGCGGTGCCGCCGCCGACGCGGACCGCGTTCGGAGACTTCATCCACAGCTCGGGCATCTCATGACCCACGAGGAAGCCGATCTCCATGGCGGGGCGGCCCACCGCGGGGTTGGCGAACAGGTACCACGCGGTGCTTCCCACGGTGCCGGTGGTAGTGACAATCGGCAGCCACGGGTTGACGACGAGCTGCACGTCGTTGCGCATCCAGTTCGCGACCGTCAGCTGGTCGTTGCCGGTGCCCGACCCGCCGCCGCTGGCGGCGCGGATCTCGGTGGCGTTGAGGATGTTCTGCGCCGTCACCTTGAGGGCGGGCGGCACCACGAGCACGGCGGACTCGATGTAGATCGGCGCGCCGTCGGAGTCCACCTGGGAGGCGAGCAGGGTGTACGCCTGCTGCAGCGACGTGATCGACAGCGCCGAGCTACCGCCCGCGGCGAGGAGGTTCTTGTTGCCCGTGCTGAAGAACGTCGAGTTCGGGCCGGAGGTGGAGGCGTACAGGGCGGTGGCGAACCGCTCCTCCGTGCGACGGGCCGCGTTGCCCAGCCGGTCCGGGATCGACGCGAAGGCGTCGAGGTCGTCGTTGATGAGGTCTTCCCAGGACAGCGCGACCCGGCGGCCGTACTTACCGACCTGGTAGGCGTACATGCCGTCCGCCAGCGACGCGGCGGGGTACTCGGTGAGCTGCCGCACCGGCGCGAGCGTGGCCTCGGCCCCGTCCAGGGTGAACCTCTTCACCTGGCGGAAGTCCCGGACGCGGCCGCGCTTGGCGAACGTCGGCCACTGCACGGGCATCGACTGGTAGCGCGCCAGGATCTGCCGGTCCAGGATGTCCCCGAACAGGGCGGAGAAGTCGCTGGTGGACATGGCCTCCTGGAAGGTCAGGCCGGCGAGGCGATCGCCTCGCAGGACTCGCTCGTACAGGTGCGCGGCCTCCAGCAGGGCCTTGCGGTAGCCGGGGTCGTTCGCGCGGCGGGCCCGGTGGGAGCGCCACCGGCCGGACAGGTTGACACCGTCCCCCGCGTAGATCTTCGCTTCGGACGCCTCGGAGGCGTCCCACTTCCCCAGGTCACCGAGGGCTTCCAGCGGGCTGGGAGCGGTGGTCGTGGTCATAGGTGGTTGCTCCCTCAGTAGCCGAGGATGACGGTGATGTTGGCGGTGGCGCCGGAGCCGACGGTGCCCATGGCGTAGCCGAACCGGACGCCGGTGTTCTTCTTCGACAGCTTCGGCGTGTCCGCGGCGACGTAGTAGAGGATGTCGCCCTCCGCCACGGCCGAGTTGCCGCCGCCGTCCACGCCCTTCACGGGCAGGGTGAACGCGCCGGAGAACTTCACCGAGGACAGGCCATCGGAGCCCTCGGACACCTCGCACACGCCCGGACGCTGCCCGTACAGCACCGGGTCGCCGGAGACCGGGACGGCCGGGTCGCTGCAGGCGACCTGCAGCCGGTCGGCGTGCTCGAACACTTCGTTCTTGGCCATGTCAGCGTCCCTTCGCTGCCAGGTCCGCCACGCCCTCGGACATGCCGAGGCGGGTGAACACGTCCTTGAGGCCCGCGTTGAGGTCGGACTCGGTCATCTCGTTCGGGTCGCCGGACGAGCCGAGCCCGCGAACGCTACCCAGGCCCTGCGACTCGGCGAACTTCGCCAGGTAGCGGCGCTCCTTCTCGATCGCCGCGCGGATCCGCTCGGTCAGCTTGGCCTCGTCCAGCGCGCCCTCGTCGTTCAGGGGGACGTTGTCGCCGGTGACGGCCTCGACGACCTCGGCGTGCGCGACCTGCGGCAGCGTGGACGACGCCAGCGTCTGCAGGGCCTTGTCGCGGGCGGCGTCGTTGGCCTTGAGTCGCAGCACCTCGCGCCGGGACTCCTCCAGCGACTTCTTCGTCTCCTCCAGCTCGCGGGCGTTGTCGCCGAGCTGGGCGGCGGTGAGCTTCGCCTCGGCGAGCTCCTCCTTGAGCCTGGTGTTCTCGGCGCGCAGCCGGTCGGCCTCGCTGATTTCGGTGGGGCCGCCGTTCGGCGCGCCCGTGCCGGTGCTCCCAGACATGGGGGCTCCTTCCTGGATGGGCTGTGCCGGCGGGGCCGGCGGGGTCGTGCTCTCCGCCATGTCGGCGGCGATCGGGGGGTCGTCCCACAGGTCCCGCTCGTACAGGGCCGGGGCGGTGTTCTGCAGGGCGGTCACGAAGGCGTCCAACGCGTCCCCCACGGCGCTGGACAGGGCCTTGCGCTCGTCGCGGGTGACGCGGCCGTTGCCGTACATGTCGTCGGCCTCACGGGTCAGCGCGAGGTGCAGCCGGGACTCGATCCACGCGCCGACGTTCCTGGCCTCGGCCATCTCCGCCTGCACGGACTCGATCAACTGCAAGACCTTCCCGCCGGCCGCGGGGGTCGTGACGAAGTCGACGCTGATGCCTTCGCTGATCTCGGTGACGAGCAGGCCCTGACGTCCCTCCGCTTCGCCCGCTTCCATGCGGCCGGCGGCACGGATCGACAGGCCGATGTGGTCGGCCATCTCGTTGATGACCGGCAGCCAGGGGCCGAAGAGCGTGGTCTCGGCGACCAGCGCGCCGTTCTCGAACCGGGCGTCGGTGGCCAGGCGCGCGGCGAGGTCCTTCACTGACCGCTCCGGCCGGTCGACCCGCTCGCTCGCCGACGGGTGGTCGATGTACATCGGCGTACCCGCCGGGAACACCTTCGCGGCGGCGGCCTCGGCCAGGACCTGCGGCGAGTAGTACCGGCCGTTCGCCGACCATCCGGCGTCGATGAGCTGGATCCTGCGCCTGCGCCCGGTGAGTTTCCCGGCCTCGGCGAGGGTGGCGGTCTCCTCGATCGTGACCCGGCCGCCACCGGGCGGGTTCGTCTCGTCCACGGCGGTCGCCATGGTGGCCTCCTGGGGTCTCAGCGGACGGCGCGGGACGCCAGCTCCGCACCGGCCATCCGCAGGCCCTCCAGCGCTCGCTCGACCTCGCCGATCGCCATCGGGATCCGCTGCACCCCGGCCGACACGGTGGCCTCCGAGATGCTGGGTGCGGTCTGCTGCACGCCGTCGTACTTCTCCTGCAGGTCGCGCAGCTGCTTGCCGATGTTGTCGGCGGTCTCGCGCGCGGCCGCGGCGAGGCCGGCGGCGGCGTCGGTGTACGCCCCGTCGGCCGGGCCGGGCTCGATGCCGAGGGCCGCCTCGGGCGCCATCGCGGGCCGCTCGGCCGCCTTCTGCTCGTCGTTGCGCTCGTTGGCGCGGGCGCTCTTCGTGGCGGCCTTGTCCTCGTCGGACCTTCTGCTGGGCGGCATAGCCGTACCCCTCTCTAATTTCAGGTGAGCTGGCCGACCGGGGTCGGCACGAACGAAGGACGCCAGCCCGGGTTCTCCCGCCGCGTCGCCAGATCGGCCCAGGCGACGTCGCCCCGCTCGTAGGCGGCCAGGCGGCCGGGCCCCATCACCCGTAGCTGGTCCTCCCGCGGCATCGCGCGGAACGTCTGCTCGGCGTCCGGGATGGCACTGGGCGGCTCCGGGATGTTGATGCCGAGTTCCCGCCACGGCTTCACCAGCGGCGTACGGCTGCACCGGCACTGCTGGTGACCCTGCGGGCCCGGCTCTGACGCTGGGTGCTCGGTGCCGTGCATCGCCCAACACGCCGCGCACGAGTTCCGCGTCAGGCTGGCTGACCACACCCACCCGTTGAGGACCTCAGCGTTGGCGGCCTGCGCCATCTGCGCGGCCTGCCGGTGCGCGTCGAGCATCTCGGTACGGGCGATGTTGATGGCCCTCACCAGGCCGCCGTTGAACTCGCCCTCCAGGCGCTGGAGCATGCGCCGGGCGGCCTCGTGCGGGTGCGAGCCGACAGCGACACCACGAACGAGCTCGCGCCGCATCGCGGCGGTGGCCTCGGCGGTGAGAGGGCGGGTCAGGGCGGTGATCTGCTGCGTGGTGCGGGCCACGATCGCCGCCAGGTCCCGCTCCGACCACCGGGTCAGCTGCGACAGGACGACCGCGCGACTCCCGGTCGGGGGCAGCTGCGAGGCGATGATGCCCGCCTGGGTGCTCGCGCCGCTCTGCGCGGCGCTGTGGGCGGCTGTGGTGGCCTGAGACCGCACCGCCTGGGTTAGCTCATCCAACGCCTTGGCTACGGCGTCCAGGGCGTGCTGGAGCCGCGCCGCGCGCTCGATCCGGGCCCGGGTCGGCCACTGCCCGCCCTCGGTGGTGGCAACGAGTTCGTCGAGGGCAAGCACCAGGTCCAAGGCGAGCTGATCCCACGCAGTTACCCAGGCGCCGGCCAGCGTGCGGGTGGCGTTGTCGGCAATGTCGTCGACCGCCTGGCGGGCGGCGGCGACGAGCTGGAGAGTCTCCTGGGTAATCGCCACGGTCAGCTCTGGGCGGAAGCCGCCGCCTCGATCCGCTTCACAGCGTCGGCCCACCAGTCGACCAGGCCCGGGACGTCCTCGGGGCGGGGGATGCCGGGGTGCGGCCAGAACTCCCGCTCGGTCTCACAGACAAGGATGCGGAAGTCGCAGGCAAACACTTCCCGCACGCTGTCGTGCCACCGGCCGCCGGTGCCGTGGTGCACGGCATCCTCGGGGAGGCCGCGCAGTTCGGCGTACTCGGTCATGTGGCCGTGGTCGTCGTGCAGGTGCCGAGCACCGCCGACCTGGTTGAGCATCCACTGCACGTGGTGGCCGTACTCGTGGGCCACCAGGTGCCGGGTCATGGCGGGGTGCGGCGGGATGCGCTTCCCGGACAGGACGATCAGCCCGATGGGCGGGTCCTTCACCCAGTCGTCGCCCTCGTAGTGCCCGTCCTCGTGGACGTTCGAGTGCCCGTTTGACCGGCCAGTCTCTTCACGGTCGGCGACATAGAGGTTGATGTCCCACAGCGGCGGGCAGAGCGCGGACACGCGCGCCGCCTCGGCCGCGACGAGACCGACGTCGTGTGCGTAGGCGGGGAACGGGTCGAAGGTGGAGGTCATGCTGTAGGAGTGGGCCCGCCATTGCGGGTTGACCGACTCGAACGACCACTGGGCTTCCGCCATGACTGCTAGGGGGCGGACGTGGATCTCGCTCATGACGGTTGCGGCTCCTTCGCCGGGGTCTGCTGATCAGGGCCGCTACGCTCCCCTGCGAGCACCGGGGCAGGGTCCTCACCTCGGCGTACGCGGTCCGCGAGTGCCTGCCCCACTGCGGCCTGCCGCTGGCCCGTGCTGGGCGGCATGTACTCGCCGTCGGGGCCGGTCAGCTTGTCGAGGATCTGGTCGACGTCCTTGACGCCGAGGGCCTCCAGCAGCAGCCGGGCGACGACGAGTTCCGGCAGGTACGTGGTCTGGTCGGCCATGGTGATGGCCTTGACCCGGGTCTCGGTGTCGATCTCATCGAGGTCCGGCCAAGAGATGTCGATCGTGTCGTCCATCCCGCCGGCCAGGGTTACGGTCTCCCAGCCGTCCTCGTCCACCTCGATGTCGCCCTTGAGAGGACCGTCGACGGCGCGCACGGCCTCGGTGATGACGTGCCGGTAGATGGCCTTGCGGGTGCGGGTCCAGACAGCGCGGCGCATCTCCATGGAGCGCTCGGTTGGCGTGTCCAGGGTTTCCGCGGTGGCTCTCGCGCCGGTGACGCCGGGGTCTCCGAGGAGCATCGTCACCGGCAGGTCTAGCGCGCTGGCGACCATCGCCGCGACCGGGCGGCCCGATTCGCTGTCGATCGTGGCGCCAGTCTTGGGAACAGCTTCGAGCGTGACGTCGGCGGGCATCATCGCGGTGGCGCCGGCGTGCCGGGCCTCCCCCGTGACCGGGTCCACCGACGGCGCGGCGGTGAGCTTCGCGCGGGCCTGCGCCTGCCGGGAGCCGGGGGCGGTCAGCCGCCACGCGAACCGGCTCAACGCCCTGACTAATTGGGCCCAGTCCTCCAAGAAGCTCTTGTAGGCGCGGGACCAGTCGATCGCGGCGTAGCAGTCGGGGACGCCCCACTTCCAGTGGAGGTGCCCGCCGACGCGGACGTGGTAGACCGGTGCGTCCCACATCACCGGCGCGGGCTCGGTGTCGCCGAACCGCGGGTGCATCAGTCGTGCGGGGCGCTGAGCGGGGCGGTAGCCGAGCGCCGGGTAGTACGCGGTACGCCGCCGCTGGATAACGCCGCCGGAGACGGGGTCGATCCGCTCTTCCCACCAGTCGCGGCGGTAGAACCACGCCTCGGTGTTGTCGTCGGGGTTGCGGATGACCTCGGTGATCTCGTCCCACGGCAGCGTCCGCACCCGCACCCGCCCCGTCCGCGGGGATGTGAACAGGGCGATGAGCACGTTACCGTCGGTGCCGAGTGCGCGCTCCAGCTCCTCGCACGCCTGCTCGCCGGTGAGGGTGGCCTCGTTGGCGTCGTTGAACGCGGCGATCACGTCGTTGACCTTCGGGTCGCGGGCGGTGACCTCCACCCCGGCGCCCCACACGTACGCCTGCCGCAGGCCGAGCCCACGTTTGATCAGCGGGTTCTTCAGGGCGTACAGCCGGCACACGGCCGTGATCTGCCTCAAGCCCTCGCGAGAGAACTCCTGCTCGCCGCGAGCGGTGGCCCGGACGTAGCCCGGCTCCTGCATCCGGGCCTCGAGGTCGGCGATCGACTCTTCGAGGAAGCTGCGGATCTCGCGCTCAGCATGAAGTTGCTCGGCGAGTTCGGCGCGGCCGGTCGCCCGGTACCACGTCTCCTGCAGCCGCTCCATCATCCGCACCCGCTCCACCCCCTCAGTACGGCGAGATGCCGTCGTCGTCCCAGTCGTCGTCGAGGTCCTCGGAACCGACGAGCACGTCCCCGGCGAGCAGCGGCGCGAGCAGCAGCCGGTTCAACGCCTGGGAGGTGGCGTCGACCTGGTCGTCGTGGCCGCCCCGGGGGAAGCTCGCGTGTTCCTCGCGGTAGGCGCCGACCCACGGCGCCAGCGACGGGGCGGGCAGCCAGACTTGGCCGGCCTCCACGAACGGGGCCACGGCCGAGGCCCGCGCCACCTTCCCGCCCTCCGGCTCGACCGGGATCAGCCCGGACACCGACTTCGCCAAGCTGTTGATGACGGCGGTGCCGTTCGCCTTGTCCTCCACGTACTTGGCGGTCGCCTGCGGCCACTTCGCCGCGAGCTCCTTGACCGCCTTGCGGGTCTCCACGAACGACATGCGCCCGCGCACCTGGTCCAGCAGGTACGCCTGCAGTCCGAAGCGCGCCCAGACCTGGCCGACGACGAAGTCGGAGGCGTCGGTGTTCTTGAAGGCCATGTCCCAGGAGCAGACGACCTCATCCGCGCCGATCACCAGGTGCGAGCCGTCCGCCCGGGTCACCCAGCGGGGCTCGGTGTACTCGCGCCACCACTCCCGCTTGAAGATGCCGCCCTCGGCCGGGGAGGGACGGCCCTGGTAGAGGGCGTTCCAGGTGCGGGAGCCGACTTCGAGCTTCTTGGTCTCCCACTCCTCGACGGTGCGGCCGCGCGCCGAGATGAGGTACTCGCCCGGCTCACGGCCGAGCAGATCCACCTCGCCCTTGTTCGGGTCATGATCGGCCTGAGCGGGGATGTTGATGACCCGCCACCGGCCGGTGACGTCCTCCTCCTGCAGCCACCCCGACAGGTCGTCGACCCGCCACCTCGTTTGGACGATGACGACGAACGCCCCAGGCCCGAGTCGCGGGATGGCGACCTCGGTCCAGAAATCCCGTACGGTCTCCCGCCAGGCGTCGGAGTCAGCCTGCTCGCCATCCTTGTACGGGTCATCGAAGATCAGCCCATCCACGGGGCGGGAGGTCAGGGAGCCGCGGATGCCGACGCAGTACACGCCGCCCTGGCGGCCCAGGATTTCCCATTCGTGCTGGGCTGAAGTGCTGGGGTTGATGGCCAGGTTGAGCAGGTGGCCGTGGTTGGTGATGTCGTCCCGGATCGCGCGGCCGTGGCGGCGGGCAACGGCGTGGGCGTAGGAGACAATCGCGAGCCGCAGGTCGGGGCGGCTGTTGAGCAGCCACTCGGGGAAGCGCCGCGAGATGCGTACGCTCTTGCCCTCCTGCGGGGGGAGGCTGATCATCAGCCGGTCGCAGCGGCCCTCGGCGACGTCGACGAGCGCGGCGTCGATCAGGTCCAGCGCCGGGGTCTGGACGGTGGTCGGGTCCAGGTCGCGGGCGAGCTCGCCGGGGCTGGCCCAGCGGCGCCGCTGGGGTTCGAGCTGCCGTGCCGCTGCCTCCCACGGCGACAACAGGACGGCCATCTCAGATGATCTGCAGCTTCCCGGACTGCATGACCGGGATCTCCGGGCTGGAGGTGACGCGCACCCAGATCATGTACGTGCCCTTGTCCAGGTCCAGGGCGGTGGACGGGCCGATCAGGACCTGGGCGGTGTCCCCCGCGTCGGTCCACCCCGCGGGTTTCCAGTCGTCGTCGGTGGGGTCCTGATCCAGCGGGAGGATCGCCATCTTCACGGGCAGCCCGGCCAGCGCGATCGGGCCCCGTACGGGCGCCTGGACGTACTCGACCGACGAGCGCGGGATGCGCAACACGTGGACCCCCTTGTCATCGGTTCGGCACCCCTGCCGCCCACTGTCGCGACGCCGGGCCGGCCGACCAGGCGCGCAGCGGTGGCGCGGCGACGAGATCCAGCTCCAGCAGCGGCTCTCCCCCGCCCTCGGCACCGGCGAGGTCGACGGTCCGCAGCAGATCCGCGACCGTCCTCGTGTACGCGGCGCCCCGGGTGAGCGTGTCGGTCACGGTCAGCGTGTCCACCAGGCCGCGGAAGATGGCCAGCGTGTAGGTCGCGGCGTCGACTGTGGTGAGTGTGTCGGCGGCCGCCGACGCGCGGGCTGCGGTCACGCTGGCCGCTGCTGTGTCCGTGGTGGTGACCGTGTCCGTCGCCGTGGTGGACACGGATGCGGCGCGCAACGTCGTGTCGGAGACCGTCGCCGTGTCCGCGGCGCCCCGAGGAAGGGCCAGGGCGCGGGCCGGGCTGTCGCCGATCGTGAGGGTGTCTGCCACGGTGCCGGGGAGGGTCACCGAGGGCGCGGCGCTGTCCGCCAGGGTCAGGGTGTCGGCGACGGTCCGCAGCTGGGCCAGGGCGCGTGTGGTGGTGTCGGCCGTGGTGAGGGCGTCAGCAGCGGCTCGGAGCTGTGCCAGGGTGCGCGCCGGGGTGTCTACGGCGGTCAGTGAGTCGGTGCTGGCTCTCGTCAGCGCCGCGGCACGGCTGGGCGTGTCGGCCGCGGTCAGGGTGTCGGCGCCCGCCCGGGGTCGTGCCACCGCCCGGGACACGGTGTCAGCGGTCGTGAGCGTGTCCGTAGCGGCTCTTGGCCGGATTACCGCTCGTGCCGCAGCGTCGGCCGCCGTCAATGCGTCTGCGGCGGCCCTGGCCCGTGCGACGGCACGAGACAGGCTGTCCCCCGCTGTCAGGCCATCGGTGCTGGCCCGGGGACGGGCCACGGTGCGGGCCAGGGTGTCGGCCGTCGTGAGCGTGTCGGCCGCCGAAGAGCTCAAGCTCACGCTGTCGGACAGCGTGGACGCCGAGCTGCCAGGGGTTCCGTCCCAGGTGGCGCCAGGTGAAGAGCCATCGAAATAGGCGCCGAGCGTCGCGGACTGCTCAATGAGCAGCGCGGTGCAGTCGGTGGTGTTGGAGAGCCCCGCCTGGCGCATGTTCTCCAGGACCAGCCGCGCCCACGCCGTGTTCGCCGGCGCGGTGGCCGTCATCGAAACGCGGGTTGGGGTGCCCGCGGTCAGCGCGAACGACCCGCTGGTGAAACTGATGGACCCGAACGACGCGTTCAGCCACTCGATCCAGCACGTTCCCGACCAGCCGATGACGTCACGCACGTACATGCTCAGCGTGTACACCTGACCCGCGACGGCGGCGCCCCTGGCGGTGGTGATGGCCCCGTCCGCCGTGTACCGGGCCGCCCATGGGCGGAGGAAGCCGCTGACCGCCGTTCGGGTCGGCGTTCCGCTCCAGCCGGCGACGTCGTTCGCGCAGGCGGGGTTGATGCACGAGTTGCGGCGTGTGGCCACCCCCGGCCTCCCGTCAGGAGATCGTGATGGTCTCCGTGATCGTCACGGAATCGCCAGAGGCCGCCAGGGTGGCCGTGGGGCTCAGGAGCGTCTCGAACACGAGGCTGCCGCCCGAACTGGCATTGAAGATCCCGATTTTGGCGATGGTCACCGGCAAAGTGTCGGAGCCGTTCGCAGTGAACACCTTCGTGAGCGTGTACGTACTCGCGCCCGTGGTGTGGGCGTACGTCGCCTGCCCGCGTACCAGCCCGCCCCCGGCGGTGGTGATCTCCCCCGTGAGGGTGGTGTCACCTGCGGCCGGGGCCGTCGAGTTGGCAGTGACCGCCATCTGGTCAGCGACCGCCGGGCGGCCGGATGCCTTGCCGATAGAGTCGGCGATCACGTCACGGCCAGAGTTAACCAGCATCGAAGCACCCCCTACTCGACCGATACGACCGTGAGAACGACCGTCACGGTGACGTTCGGGTCTGTCGTGGCTGGCGCGCGGAAACTCATCAGCCAGTTGCCGCTGACCGAATCGAGGTAGCTGCCAGTCAGAGCCACGCCGGAGACTGTGGCCTTGAAGCTGGACGAGATGACGCGGCAATTGCTGGGGACCGAGACCGGCATGCCGATGTCGGTTGGCCCTGAGGTGCTGAGCGGCACGGTCACGGTGTCAGTCACCGTCTTGATTGCGACGAGCGTCGTCACGATGCTCACGCCTCCTCGGCGGGCTGGGGGTCGCGGACCTCGCACCCGTAGTGCTGGCCCAGCAGGGCGGCGAGCGCCGGGTCCGTGGACGCGACCCAAGCCGGGGCGGGAGCGTCGCTGTGCGCGGCCCACACCCCCTGCGAGTGCGTGATCTCCTGCGCGGCCTCCAGCAGGGTGCGGCCGTCGGGGATGACCACGGTCGTGACCAGCTTGCCCTTCAGGGGCTGCCGGTCTTCGCCGTGAACAGCGCGACGGTTGCCGAGCCAGACGGTGGTGGGCACGGGGCACCTCCTAGCGGGGGCGATCAGAAGTACAGGCTGGTGGCGATGACCAGCAGCACGGCGAGGGCGAGCAGGAGCAGTTGCCACGCGCGTTCGACTGCGGCCCAGGCGCCGACGATGATGGCGAGGATGAGCGCGGCGATGAGGAGTCCGCTGGTCATGCGCTATCGCCTCAGATCGTCCGGGACGTCCACACCGGGCGCGGCCTGCACATGCCTGGAATCACCGAGGGTGCGACCACACACGCAATTCCCCGCGCCGGAATGGATGTCGCGGGCGTAGACGTGCGGCTGCCCGTACTCGCTGGGAAACGGACCTACAGCGCCCTCCCAACCGGGGACGGACATCAAACCACCTCCGTAGGGTTGCGAGGGGTCGGCCGCCCCGCCGCTGCGGGCTGGCGAGTGCCCCGACCAACACCGGGAGCCACCCGGCGAGAAGGGCGCGACCGACAAGCCTCCGGCCGGGCGCGAACGAGGCAGCCGAACTTCAGGCGGCGATGGAGGCGCGGAGCTGGTCCCGCTCCTCCGGTGTGGCCGGCACCGGCTCACCTCGGCGGATGCACCGCTCGATCGTCTTGAGGTCGTGCCAGTCGTACCAGGCGGTCTTGCCGGAACGGGCGAGCTTGCGCGCATGGTAGCGACTGGCCCAGGTGCGGACGGTGCGCTCAGACCGCTGGATGCCGGCGAAGCTGAGGCGGGCCGCTGCGGCGGCGATGGTGATGGGCTCCCGCGTCACAGGGCGATCACCCCCTGGAAACGCGAAGGCCCTCGATCACCTTGAGGTGTTCGAGGGCGTGCAATGCCACATTGAGTCCATTTGATACATGCAGGTCACCCGGTACGTCAAGTTATGACCGGTCCGGAATGCCGAGCCACTCGGCGACGGTCAGGGTGAGGGCGTCCTTCGTGATGCGGAGCGGCAGGACGTGCGGGATGACGAGGACGTCGCCGTCGGTGCAGGGCATGACGGTGGCGACGTCGGTTGCGCGGGGTGGGGATGCGATCACGATGCTACCCATCATCGCAGGTGATCACGACACTCCCGGTCGCTGCGCGGCGATCTTCTGGCAGCTACTGGCCATCCCCGGGCGCGCTCAGGACCGCATGCGGCTTACGGTACTTCTCGGGCAACGTCAGCGTCCTCAATCCGAGGTGAAGTGCACGCAGCCGCATGTTGGTGTCGTTCGTCAGCACTCTCGTACCCGCCTCCGGGCGGAGTTGGTCGAGGTCGGCAGCACACATGAGGATGCGCCAGTCGGCATCCATCCCCGCGCGGTCGCGGACGGAGTCGATGGCAACCTCCAGCGTCGCGTTCTTCGTGAGCGGCACCGCTGCACCGGGACCCGAGCCGGTGAGCTTTCGGTCCAGGTAGCGAATGGCCTTGGCCGCGCGCTGCGCGAGGACACCGTCGCCGTACTTCTGCCGGTCCAGCTCATCAATGACAACGATCGGCACCACGAGGCGCACCGCAGTGGCCTCGATGCCCTGCCCGGCCAGTACGCCGCTCCAGTCCACGTCACCGGGCTGAGCCCACCACACGAGGATGTTGGTGTCCAAGACCACCGGCAGGCCAGGCCTGGATGCGAGTGCCTTCAGCTTGCCCAACTCCTGCTTGGCAAGCTCAAGTGTCTTCAGCTGCGTGTCGATCTCGCGAGACACCGCCCGCATCAAGTCTGATGGGCTGCCGTTGCCCCCGAAGATCTGCCAGTACGTAGGCGTGAGCAGCCCTCCTGCGAGATCAGGCTCAGCGAACGACTGGGCCAGCAGCGGCGAAGCATTGTCGACCGCCCTCAGGTAGGCGCGCCATGCCTCCTCGTACGGATTCCCCGACCGTGAGTTCGTGATCTCGGTGATGGCGTACTCGAGATCCTTCTCGGCAGCTTCGAGTGTGCGCCCCGCCTTGAGTCTCATGAAGAGCATCGTCCCATTGCCACCGCCAGGCGAGGCCCGGGTCGTCTGCGCTTGATCATGGCCGCTGCTCCTCCCGCCAGCGGCGGACCGCCGCCTCCCCCTCGGCCGCCGGGGCGTCCGGCGGAATCTCGGTCATGGCGCGCAGCCACTCGTCGTCGGTCCACTGGTCCACGGGCACGCGCTCGGTCACGGCCGCCGAGCCCGCAGGATCCTGGAATACGTAGACCTGACCGACGGGCACAATCACGTTCGCGACCACGACCAGACCGGACATCGGGTCGCAGGCGGCCTTGATCCAGTCCAGGTCGTCCGGGTGGCAGACGACGTGTACGGACCGAGGCTTGAGGCGCTCCCAGGCGGTGCGGAGCCGCTTCAACGTCATCGGCACCTCAGGCTGGGCGGGCTGGTCCAGCGAGGCCGACGGCGGGATGAACCGCTCGGGCAGTTCGTGGTGCCCCTCAACCCACGCGCCGCTCACGGCTGGTCCAGCGGCGGCATGCCGGAGACCTCGACCCGGTACGGCTGTCGCTTCGCCAAGCCGAACCCGTCCGCGACGACCTCGCCGTCAGGAGTGCGCTCGTACTCGTGGACGTCCGCCCACGCCTGCGACCCGTTCGAGCTGACCACGACTCGGTAGGCGAAGTCCGGGTCCAGGCCGTTGTCTCGCATCCAGGTGCAGATGATGTCCCGCTCGGCGTCAGAGATCGGGTTCTTGGGGTCGTAGAGCCTCGCGGCGTCCAGTTCCAACGTCGTGACGCGCTCAAGTCTGGTCATAGCCGCCACTCCTCTCGATGGTTTACACGAGCCGCGAGGTCACGAAGGCGAGCAGGGGTTCCGGCACGTCGGCGCGGGTCACGGGAAGGCCGTACGCCATGGTCACGCCCGCCAGGACGTTTCTCGGGAGAACCCACGTGAGGCCGTCGTCGTGGATGCCAGCCTTCCCCAGGCGGTCAAGGAGGACCATTAGCGGGGCGAGCTGGGCGAACTCGCCGAAGTCGCTCATGGGATCGATCTCGCTCATGCCGACATCCTCTCGTCGTCGGGCACGACCGCCGAACACGCCGGCGTCCGGCCGCTCAGCGCCCCGTACTCCGCCGCCGCCAGCCGCCGGCGACGAGGCTGCGCCTCCGCCCGGGCCAGCTCCTCCGCGTACACCCGGCCCCGCAGCAACGTGTACTCGTTGTCGGAGTACTCGTAGCCGCACTCCCGGCAGCGGGCCCCGTCCGGGCGGCCGTCCCACGTGAGGACCTCGTACAGCTCGGCGTACGAGCACCAGTCGCACGGCACCGGAAGATGCTTGGCCGGGGCGCGGGTCTCGGTCAGCAGGGCGGCGCAGCGGGCGTGCAGCCGGAGGATCTCGGCCCCGGCGTCGGCGCCGGACAGGTCGAGGATGACTTCGGCGTAGCCGGCGACTTCCCGGACCACGCCGGGCGTGCCGGGCGGCAGCTTCGCCGCCTCCGGGATCGTGCGCACGCGGAGCATCGGCTCCGGCCGAAGGGCGAGCAGCGCGTCCAGGTGCGCGGCGAGCAGCCGGCACGCCGCGTCCAGGGCCTGCCCGTCGGGTCGCCGGCGGGAGGCCTGGGTGTCGAGCACGGCGAGGCGGGCGACGGTGCGGACGCGCTCCTCCCACGAGGCCAGCACGGTGACGACCTCGCGCAGCAGCGCGTCCACGCCGAGGGACAGCGGGACGGGCGGGGTCCTGGACACCGTGACGCGCTCCCCGCCGCCGCTGTGGTGGCCGAGCTCGCCGTGCACGCGGACGTACAGCGCGGGCAGGCCGGCGAGGATGGCGCCGACGTGGTCCCGGCACGGGTCGCAGTACGTCCGGTAGGTGAGTGCGGGGACGGCGACGCGTTGGCCGTTGAGGGTGGTGATGGTGCGCGCGGCGCAGCGTTCGCCACGCGCGCAGGGCCGCTGGTCCACCGAGGTCTCAGGCATCGCCGCCCCCGTTCGCGATCTCCAGTAGCACATCGGCATGGCAGGGTTGATCAAGTCGGCACCAGCATGCGAGGTCGTGACCGGCAAGCTCGCGGCGGGCGGCGGTGATGAGCTCCTGGGTGAGGTCGCGCCGGTACGCCTGACACGCCCAGTAGGGTGCGCCGGTGCTTCGTGTCCGCGTGATCCGCTCGAAGCGGCCGATGCTGTTACCGGTCTTCTCGTGGATGACGTCGGCGGCGTCGCCCCAGGGGAACCCGTTGTCGCGCACGGGGACGATGCGCCAGGGGTTCCCCCACTTGGTCGGGCGGCCGACGTACACGGCCCCTTCGGGCATCTTCCAGCCAGCCGTTCGGCGGCGCTGAATTCGCTCAGGCATCGACGGTCCTCTCGTCGAAGGCGGGCAGGGGAACGACGACGGAAGGCTGGCCAACCCGCCAGATCATCGCGACCCGGCCGTCGAGCTCGACGTGCCAGACGAGGCTCGTGTCGTGGCCGGCGGCCTGCAGCGCCTGGGTGATGCGGGCGCGGCCGTCGATGGTGCGCCAGTTCGGGAGCGGGTCAGCCATCTCCACCTCCGGTCTCCAGAGGTCGCGGGGTGTCCACCCACGTGGTCCCGTCGCCGTGGGGGTGCGGGCAGGGCAGGGGCACGACGCTCTCCACGTCCGTCCATTCGCGCAAGACGGCGGTGCACGCGATGCAGTCATGGACGTGGCCTGACTGCCCCCGGAAGGTGATCGCGTATGCGGCGGGGTTTTCGCAGCCCTCCCGGCAGCAGGGCCACTTCTGAGTGTCAGCCATTACCGCTCCCGCCCTGCTCGCCAAGGAGCTCCTTGGCTTCGGCGTGCGGTTCCTTCTCGCGTGCCATGAGCGCCTCCCGGGCGGTCAGGGCATCGGCTTCGGCCCGCTCGACGCGACGGTAGAGCCAGGAGTCGATGGTGATGTCGCGCTCGACGACGGCCCGGAGCTCATCGCGTTCGGCCTCGGCCTGCTCGGCGCGCCGTACGGCGGTGGCCAGCTCGTCGTCGCAGAGGGCGAGCACCTCATCGACCACGGCGAACGCCGCATCACGATCGCCCTCGAACGTGCCGTAGCCCCACGACTCGGCGTCCTTGGCGAGCAGCCGATCAGCACACCGCTGGCGGAGGTCGGGTACGGCCTGCGGCGTGGCCCGCCGGACGGCGGCCTTCAGCGCGGCCAGGCGCCGCTCCCCGATGCCCGGGAGATCCCGGACCTCGTCGTCGGTCAGCTGCGCGAGCTGCCCGAGGGTCGAGATCTCCCAGTAGCTGACGAGCGGTCGGTTGACGTGCCAGGTCAGGTCGGGCAGGTCGGCGACGAGCATGTTCTGGGGCAGACCGGAGGCGCGGATCAGATCGGCCAGGGATGGGTCAGTCACGGCCGCCCCCGTTGATGACCCGGGCCATTGCGAGAGCGGCGTCGACGGAGCGGAGCGTGTAGCCCGGGTGAGCACGGTCGGCGACGTCCGCCATGCGCTCCAGCAAGGCGGCAAGACGCTCGGCCCACGCTGGGTTGGCGAAGGCCATCCAGGCCCAGTCGGGGTCGGAGACGGTCAGGCCGTCCTCGCCGTTCTCGGTGTAGCTCTTGGCCACCTCGGCCGCGTAGAGCGAGTCGCCGTCGGCGGCCCCGGCGGAGAGCATCCAGCGGGGGTACAGGTCGCAGTCGGCAACGCCCCACGGGCCGGGCGTGGTGCCGTTCGCCATCTCGCGCAGCCGGGTGGCGGCAGCGCGGAGTTCGCCAGCGGGAGTCTGCGGCGTCTCCTCGGGCATGAGTCCTCCTCGATCAATACTGGCGGGTAGCTTGCGGGAAGTGTCGTTCTCGTGGGCTATCCGGAAGCCCCTCACGGAACGTGATTCGGTCACGAGACACCCCCACAATCGATCACGCATTCGATTTCGTCCGCGCCGAGCGACCGGCCCGCGGCCAGGACGTAGGTCAGGTTTCCGGCGACCGCGATGCGCTCGCCCGCCGGCCACACGGGGATCACCGGGTCCTGGCCCTCGACCACCATGGGCGTGCTACCGGTCAGGTCGATCAGCACCGACCCGCAGCGCAAGCAGGTCTGGTAGTAGCCGCCCAGCTCCGGCGCGCCGGCCACATGGACGGTCGCCTCAGCCATTGCCGCCCCTGATCTGCTCAAAGACGTAGATCTTGGTTCGTGGGACATTCACGGCGGCGCCCCAGCCGTGGTCTTGCAACGCGCCGCTCAGCGCCTGGACGGCCACCTCGTCTGCCCGCTCGCTCAGGAACACCATCAGCTTGCGGTTCTCGCCGTCGGGGCGGTTCACAGGGCCGATGCGGGCCACCGAATCCACGAGGTCGAGATCGCGGACGAGCTGATCAACCGCAGCTTCGGACAGGCGCACGGAGGTGTCAGCCATTGCCGCCTCCGGCCGCCGCGGCCGCGCGCAGCTCCCGAGGCGCGATCTCCTCGAACAGCCCCGGCCACGCCCGACGCACCACCTCAGCCGCCGCCGCATCCAGCAAATCCACCACCGCGGCAAGAAGCGCGCCCGCCGTACGCGACACCACCCCGGCGAGGATCGCGGCCTGCTGCTCGGTCAGCCGCACCAGCGCGGCATCGACGCCCGAGCGGATCGCCGCCGCCGACACCTCCACCAGGTGCTTGCGCTCCTGCCGGTACAGCTCCAGCCACACATTCGGCTTCGCCGCCCGCGTCGTGTCCGTCCCCGGGAACTCCCCCGACGCCTTCTCTACGGCCTCGGTCCTGCCCCACACCAGGTCGTCCTCGTCCATCTCGGCGACCTTCGCGCCGAGCCAGGCGACGTGGCCGGCGGTTCGGTAGACCTCCTCGAGGAGCGCGGCCGCGGGGTCGATCTCCCTCGGGAGGCCGTAGGTGACGACGGCCTGGCGGGCTATCTCCTGACGGGCCGCGGTGCCGTGGTTCGGGGTCGAGCCGCCGTGGAGTTTGCATCGGCCGATGCCGACGTGGTCGGTTCCCCAGCCTGCGGGGCGGTGGCAGTAGGTGCCGGAGCCGTCGCGTTTCTTGCCGTGGCATTTGTTGAGTTCGCAGCAGTCATGATCTGGGGGGGTGGGGGCTGTTGTCATGGCGTGTCGCCTCCTTTCGGGGGGTGGGTGGGTGGTGGGTGCCGGGGGGTTTACAAAGTCAGGTGTGGTGTTTCGTTTGTCAGTACGGCGGGGTTTCGGGGGTAGGTGGGCCGGTGGGTATTTCGAGGTGTACGGCGGGTTTTCGTGGTGGCGGGAAATGTGGTCCGGGTGGGCATTGATGTTCGGCGACGACGGCCCATTTGCGGGGAGCTCGGATGCGGAATTGGCTGCGGTGGACGAGGTAGGGCTTTCGGGGAAGTCCCATGGGGTGGATGTCGTAGGTTCTGCGGCCGGCGATGAGGGCGGCGAGTTCGTCGGCGGGGGTGATGGGGGTGGGGTCGGCGCGAGCGAGGAGTCCTTCGCTGTGGGCGGTGAGGATGGGCCGGCCGCAGTGGTGGCAGGTGTCGAGGAGGGCGGGGGTGGAGATGAAGTGCTCGGTCATGATCGTTCACCGCCCCGGCGTGACACGTGACAGTTGTGACGGGTGGTTCCGCTTGACGGCCTACACACGGGCGCGTTACGCGCGCGCGTGCGCGTATACGCGTGTGTAGGGAGATCAATGGGAGCGAATCTGTCATCTGTCATGCGATCTTGTTTCGGGACGGTGTTTGAGCAGGTCAGAGCAGCAATAGACGGCATGACACATCTGTCATCGCGTGACGGGTGAGAGTGCCTGGAGAGGCGGTTGGTCACCAACCTGGGCCGCCGATCTTGCCGTTGTCGGCCTCTGGACCCGATGACGGATCCCCGTCGGCGAGGAGCGCGATGCCGGTGTAGGACCGTGCTTTGGAGGTGCGGTCTTGGCCGACGCCGAACTTGCGGGCGAGCTCTTGCGTGAGCTTCTTGGCGGAGACCGGGGTCTCGCCCTCGGAAAAGCACCACGCCTCGTAGGCCTGGCGCAGCTTCGTGGTCTGGGTCTGCACGTGGTCGGGTGTCAGGGGGGCGAGGTGGCAGCGCTCCTCTACGAAGCGGCTGACGGTGTCCTGGTCGGCGGCGTACTCGGCGGTGGCGGCCTTGACACTCTCGGGCTCGGCCAGGCCGCCGGCGGCGTACTCGGTGGCGCCTGCGACGATCCAGGCGAGCAGGGCGGGCCCGTGGTCGCGGGAGAGGATTCCCTGCAGGTCATCGATCATCTTGTCTTCGGGGACTTCGTGCTCGAAGGGGATGAGGCGCAGGCGCCGCCAGAAGGCCCGGCCGCCCGCACGGACGTGGGGCTTGTGGTTGCCCATGAGCCACAGGGTGTGGGTGGCGGTGAACGTGAAGTGGTCCTGGCGCATGAACCGGGCGGTGAGGGAATCGCCACCGGTGAGCAGCTTGACTTTCACTTCGTCAAATCGGTCGTCATCCCCGACTTCGGAGCAGATAACCATTCTCACACCCGCGAGACGCGCAATTTCCGTTTCATGCTGCGGGTGAGCCTTGGCCATTAGGAAACCGCTCGGCGCGGTGGTCGCATAATCACCGAGAACAGCCGTCAACGCTTCCAGGAAAACGCCCTTACCGTTGCCTCCGGAGCCAACGCAGAATGGCAAGACGTGGCGGGTGACGGCCCCGGTTGAGGAATACCCGACCAATCTCCGGAGGTAGGAGATGAGTTCGTCGTCGCCGCCGAAGGTGTCGTTCAGGAATTGATGCCAGAAGGTGGTGTCGGCGGTGGGGTCGGGGGCGCAGCTGGTGATGCGGGTGTGGAGGCGGGAGGCGTCGGACGGCAGGAGCTGCCCGGTGGTGAGGTCGACGATCCCGGCTGGGGTGTTGAGCTCGAAGGGGTGGGCGTCGAGGTCGTCGAAGGCGACGACGGCGCGGGTGTCCGTCGCTGCCTGGGTGAGCATGGCGGTGACGCCGGAGGCGGACAGGGCGTACTTCTTGTGCGTGACCTGCTGCTTGTCGTCTTCGGGGAGGGCGCGGGCGACGCGCTTGGCGTACTCGCGGACGATGCCGCCGGAGACCGGTTGCCATTCCCAGCGGGTGCCGTCCCAGGCGAGCCACCGGCCGCGGTCGGGGCAGAACCGGACGACTTCGCCGAACCGGTCGATGAGGGCGAGGGCGTTGCCGTCGTCGGAGTTGGCGTAGGTGCGTTCTTCGACGAGGGTGAGGTGTGCGGTGCCGGGCTGGAGGTGGTGGACGGTGGCGAGGTTGCCGTCTACCAAGGGGGGCGGCTGGGGCGCGGTGGCGGGCCGGGTAGGTTCCGGCTTTCGGCCGTAGCCGGCGGCCAGGAGCGCGCGGGCGGCCTCGGAGTGGTTGCCGCCGTGGTGGAGGACGGTGTAGGCGCCGAACTTGTCGTAGGGCCGCTCAGGCTCGAATTCGGTGCTGGTGGAGAAGACGTAGAGGTTGTCGGCGTCGTTGCGGCCGGTGGTGGCGGAGATGCCGGTGGACTTGCCGGGGCGGCGCCAGAACACTTCGTTGCCGCGCTGCCAGACGCGGGTCCAGCCGAGCGGGATGAGGATCTCGTCCCAGGTGGCGCGTTCGTTGTAGTCGTCGCCGGGTGGTACTCCGCCGTCTTCGTAGCCGGGGGCGGGCTGGGTGAACAGCCGCTCCCCCTGTGGCTGCTCGGGTGTGTCCTGGGGGTTGATGGGCATGGCGTCGAAGGCGCCGGCGAGGTGGTGCAGGGCGTCGCGTTCGGCCGCGGTGAGGGTGGGGATCGTGGCGGGCCCGCCGGCCATGAGCGTCCAGGGCCTGCCGGTTTCGTGGGTGGTGCCGTTGGACGGGGCGAGGACGACCCAGCCGCCTTCGCCGCGGGTCTCGATCAGGACTTTGATCTTGTCTTTGGGGTTGTCGGCGAGCTCGTCCGGGGTGGCGGGGCGGCGTGCCAGCTTGGTGTTCCCGGCTACGGGGCCGTCGACGCGGTAGAGCAGGTGGATGCCGCCGGAGGGGGTCATCTCCAGGTAGCCGGTGGTGACGCGCCGCCACAGGTCGCCGAGGCCGGAGGCGTCGGCGAGTTCGGTGAGGTGGGCGGCGAGGCCTGCGGCGAGGGCGCGGCCCTCCAGCTCCAGCATCTCCAGGTTGCCGGACACGGCGCCGCAAACGACGCCGAGGCCCTGGTGTCCTCCTCCGGCGAACCAGGTGTTGAGCTGCTCGGGTGTGGGCCGGGTGTGCTGCCATTCCTTCCAGGGGACCGCGGGGCGTTTGGTGCCGTCGCCTGCGGCGGGGAGGACGCACAGCCCGGCGTCTGCGAGGGCGTGTGCGGCCTGGAGGACGGCGTTGTCGTTCAAGGTACGGTTACCCCCGGTCGGTCGCTTTTCCGGTCGTGAGAATGGGGCGGGGGCGGATCAGGGGACGTTCCCCTGATCCGCCCCGCGGTGGGTTCCGCCCGGGGTGGTCAGGCGGCAGGGGGCGCGGCCGGCGGGACGGTCATGCCGAGCTGCTGCATGGCGGCGGCGACCTCGGGGGTGACGGTCTGGCCGTTGGGGAGGGTGACCATCCCGCCCGACGGAACCGCCGGGACGGCGAGGGCCGCCTGCGGGACCGGCGCGGGCATGGCCGGGACCGCGTGGGGTGCGGCGGCGGGCTGCGGGTAGGCGGCGGCCGGGGCCACGGGTGCGGGGGCCACAGGTGCGGGTGCGACCGGCGCGGCTGCCACCGGGGCCGGGGCATGCGCGGCCTGTGGGAGCGGCACGTTCTGGGTCTGCTGCTGCGCGGCCCCGCCGAAGTTCGTGGACCCGAACGGGTTGCCCCCGACGCTCTGCAGGTACTGCGTGGCGTACGCGGCGTCCTGCTCGTTGAAGGGGTTGAGGATGTAGGCCGCGCTCTGGCCCGGCTTGGGAGTGCCCTGGCCGAGGCGGGCCAGGACGGGGTCCTTGCCGATGTTGGCCCGCAGCGAGCTGCGGAGGACCTTCTGGAACAGGAGGACGTTCTCCTCGGGCTTCGGGCCCTCGGGGTGGGTGAGGACCACGAGGTCCACCTGGATCGCGTCGCTGGTGCCGTTGGAGGTGACGATGCCCTCCCGGTACTCGCGCGGGTAGAAGAGGATCAGGTGTCCGACGTAGTCGGCGGCGCGCCAGTCGGATCCGGCGCTGGGCTGGCTGAACTGCATGGGATGTTCCTTTCGGAGGGTTACTGGTTCGCTCCCGGGCAGCCCCGGGAGAGGTCGGTGGACTTCGGGAGAAACCACGGGCAATAAGTGCAATAGGCGTCCGCGGTCGGGAAGAGCGCCCAGTTGGCGGGGTTGGCCTCGGGGTCGAGGGCGGCGACGGTCTGAAGGACGTTGTCGCGCCGTTGGAGGGCGGCCTGGGCGAGGATCGGCTGGAAGGGCTCGGTCCACACCCAGATGCCGTCGAGGCGGCCGGAGCGGGGCAGGAACACGATGGCGACGTGTTCGATGTCCTCTCCGGCGTTGGCGTAGCCAAGGCCGTAGGTGTGGGCCTGGACGCGGTAGGTGAGGCCGGGGTCCTGCTTCTTGCGGTACTCGGTCATCGCGGTGGCGCCGGGCACCTTCCAGTCGATGACGCACCGGAAGTACCGGTCGAGCAGGTCGGAGGAGCCGACGAGCTTGGCGTCGGCGGCGACCCGGCGCTCGAGTACGTACCGGGGCCGGCCGTCCGGCAGGGCGTAGTTCGCCGCGCCGAACGTGTGCTCCAGCCAGGCGTGGACGGCGGTGCCGACGATCGCGGCCCACGGGTCGGTGTCGCTGTTGGGCTTGGGGTCCCAGTCGAGCAGTTTGTAGGCGAGGCGGCGCACGCATGGGGTGCCGATCTCGGACGGGCCGATGGAGCGTTGCCGGGATCGGGGGGCGTTGTTGTTGGCGGATTTGATGACGTGGGTGACGTGGGCGGCGATCTCGGCGGCGAGGCCGGTGAGCGTCGGGGACGCCCATCCGGCGGTCGGCTGCGAGAAGGTCGGCGCGGTCATGACGTGGCCTCGAATCGGCGCGTGGGGATGCCCGCCTGCTCGGCCAGGGCGGCCGTGTGGCTGGCGCCGCGCGAGCCGTCCATGATGAACGCCAGGCAGATGTCAGCCCCCAGTTCGACCATCTCGGCGTTGCGGCGGTGCCCGGCCGACTTCCCGTACTCCTTCCACTTCGCGGGGTGCCGCTCGATGGTCATGCCGGTCCAGGCGGACGCGATGCGGTCGGCGAGGGCGTCCGCTCCGGTGGGGCAGGCGCCGTGGACGATGACGACGTTCTCGGGCCCGCTCAGGTGCGCGATGACGGCGAGGGCGTCGCGGATCGCCTGCTCGTCGGTCCACGTCCGGGAGCCGGTGATGAGTACGCGGAATCGCCGGGCGGTCGTCACTGATCGCCCCTCGCGGCCCGGCGGTCGATCGCTTCGGCCCATCCCAGGGCGACGGCGGCCACCTGAAGGAGTTCGACCCGCAGCTTGGCGGGGTCCGCCTCCGCGAACGCCTCGGCGACCTCCTCGGAGAGAATGTGCCGCCAGGTGAGGTCGCCATGTCGGGCCTGCGTGTCGGTGACCATGCGGGCCACGTCCGCGTTCTGCTGGTCGCCGACGCGGCCGGTGCCATCCGGGTGGTTCTGCTCACCCCACCGCGCGTCCTGCCGTGTCCGCTCCGCACGTACCTCGGCGAGCAGCCCGTCCAGCAGCGGGCCTCCCTGTGCCTGCGCGAAGGCCTGCGTGAAGTCCCGTAGGACGTGCCGAGCGACGACGGCGGCTTGCTCGATGAAGGGCGCGCCTTCGTCGTGCATCGTCCTGCCGATGTGCTGGAGCAGGTCGGCAAGACCCTTGTCGTCGCTGCCGATGCCAGTAGGTTTCGGTGCCGCGTAACGCAGGGCGAAGGCGGCTTCCTCGCACGCCTCGTGCGGCGTCATACGGTCAATCACTTCGTACGGGCTTACTTCAACCAGTTCAGGGGCCGTGCGCACTGTGCGGGCGGCCTCCAGGACCTTCAGGAGGTCGGAGAACAGGAGCTCGGTGCCGTTGGCGTGGCCGGAGATTCGGTCGGGAGCAGGGGCGCCGTACTGGACGCCGCCTTTGTCGGTGACGCGGTCCGCCTGGGCGTTCTTGTGGGTCTCGGCGTAGGCGGTCAGGCGTTCGATGCTGGTCTTCAGGTCGTCGGTCACTTCCACTCCCCCACGAGGTTGAAGGGGCGGCCCGGCTTCTTGGCCTTGTAGTACTTGGCGTAGATGTCGGGGTGGTCGGCCTGGAGCGCCTTGGTGTCGATGCCGCCGCCGGGCTTGGACCACTTCCAGGTGATGGCGGGCCGGCCGCCGATGGTGGCCTCCTGGGCGTCGCCGATGAGTTCCTGGAGCTGCTCCTGGGCGCGCTCCTTGACGGCCTTCCACTGGGCCTCGTTGTGCGCGGCCTCCTTGTAGAGGGCGAGCCAGTTGGCGGCATCGGCGGGCAGCTCGACCTTGGCGGGGTCGGTCTCCTTCGCCTCGGTGGGGGCGGTTTGCTCCTCGGTGGTGGTCTTCACAGGTCCTGAGTCTTGCTCTGGCGAGCGACAGATCTCCGCGCCGAATTCGGTTCTGGGGATATCGCTGTGGATTTCCTGCGGAAGTGGGGTCTGGGCCCAGGTCTCGTCGCCAGTGCCACCCCACAGGGCGGAGCGGTCGAGGACCTCCCGGGCGCGGGTGACGGCGACGTAGGCGAGCATCGCCTCGGCCGTCTTCAAGCTGCCGTCCTCCTCCAGCATGTCGGGGAAGTCCGGGGCGAGCCGTACCGTCAGCCATTCGCGGCCCTTGGCCTTGTGCGCCGTGCTGATGACGACATCGGCCACCAGTTCGGAGGAGAGCTGGTCGACGGTGTTGATGATGGTCTCGGGCCCGTGGGAGTCGATGAGCTTCACGAGGACCTTGAGGTCGGTGCCGCCGGAGTCGTTCTCCACGTAGTCCTGGACCTCGGCCCACGTTTTGAAGGCCATCAGCTCGGGGTGGTAGGTGGGCTTCCCGGCTCGCAGGTCGCGGCAGGCCTCGGCGAGCGCGCGGATCTCGACGCCGTCGCCGACCAGGGCGACCTTCTGGCCGGTGGCGAGGGCGGCCATGGCTTGGGCGATGGCGCCGGCGTTGGTGCGGCACAGGATCGCGGACGGGGCCTCCAGGCGGTCCAGCCTGGAGTTGATCGCCGGGTTGCCCAGGAGCCGGAGCGGGGCGCCCAGGAGGTCGAGCCAGGTGTTGGCTTCGTCGGCGATGGCCTGCCCGAACCGCCAGGACTGGGTGAGGGCGAGGCGGTGGCCGTGGAAGGTGGACATGGCGTCGATGGCTCCGCGCCAGCCGTAGATAGCCTGTGAGCGGTCGCCCACGAGGATGCGCTGGGCGGTCTGGCGGGCGATGACGTCGGCGATGACGGGGTTGGCGTCTTGGGCTTCGTCGAGCATCACCAGGTCGTACGGCAGGGCGGGTGCGGACAGGGCCCAGATCTTGAGGTAGTGGTCGTGGGTAAAGCGCAGCTTCCCCTCGGGGTTGGTGATGTCGGCCCAGGCCCGCTGGGCGAGGGGGACGACCGCGGCGCGCAGGGCCGTGAGGGAGACGGGGTCGTCCAGGCCGGGGACGAGGGGGACGTGCTCGGGGCCGATGTCGGGGGCGTCGGAGTGGCAGAACCGGGCGACGGTGTCCTGCACGACCCGGGCGACCTTCGGGGCGGTGAGGGCGTGCTTGCCGAGGTCGAGCACGGGCGGGATGCCGAGGATGCGGGCGACCATCTTGGCGGGCATGCGGGGGCTGTTCAGCCGGGCCTCGTAGCGGTAGCCGACCGCGCGGAACGCGATGGAGTGGGCGGTCGCGCAGTGGGTGTGCGTGGGGAAGGTCGCGCGGGCGTCTTCGGCGATCGCCTTGTTGTAGGCCAGGTACAGGGCGCGGCCCGGCGCGGCGCCGGCGACCATCTTCAGGGTGGTGGTCTTCCCGGTTCCGGCTCCCGCTTCGATGACGAGGTCGGTGCGGGTGCGGGCGGCGTCGATGATGTTCGCCTGCTCCAGGGTCGGGTCCAGGGCGGGTTCCGGGATGAAGGCCGGCGCGGCGAACGTCGCGGGCTGCGCGAAGGCCGGGGCGATGAACGTGACCGGGCCGGGCTGCGCGAAGGCAGGCGGCTGGTCGCCGGCGGGTGCGGGCTGGGTGAACATCAGGTGCTCCTCCCGGGCTCGCCCGGGGTGGCGGGGAAGGTCAGGGACACGGTGGTTCTCCGATCAGTTCTTGGTCGATTCGGGGCGGCCGGCGACGGCCGCGGGGGTGCAGGTGGGGCAGCGGGGGCCGACGATGTAGAGGCGGACGCCTTCGGTGTTGCCGCAGTGGCCGCCGTCGGTGTCGCGCCACATTCCGCAGGCCCGGCTGGTGGGTGCGGCCGGTTTCGTGCGCGGGGCCGGCTTAGACACCGGCAGTCCAGTTCACGCGGGGGTACTTGATCGCGTGCAGCTCCCTCTCGGCCGCGGCCAGGAGGCGGGCGAGGGTGTCAGCGCGCTCACGTTCGCGGAGCTCCTCGCCGTGGATGCTGCGCGGCGGGGGCGGGGCTTCGACGGCGCGCTCGGTGTATCTGCGCGCCTGCGGCGAGGCGGTTGTCTCGGCCTGGCGGGTGAGACGAGCGGCCGCCAGCTGCGCGCGGGCCCCAGCGAGGTCGGTGGCGAGCTGGTCGCGTTCCTTGGTGCGTTCGGCCAGGTCCTCCCGGAGGCGGGTGTTCTCGGCTTGCAGGTCGGCGGCGTGGGCCTGGGCCTCGTCGCGCTCGCGGAGCAGCTGCAGAGTGTCGTCGTCGCGGCGGAGGGCCGCGAGCAGGTCTCGGAGGGTCATCGGGGCTCCTGAGGGATGTACGGGGTGGCGAGCTGGTCGGGGGCGTCGGGCCATTCGGGGATGTCGAAGGGGTCGCCGAGGTCCTTGAGGGCCTGCCAGGCGGCCCACGCGGTGAGGAAGCGGCGAATCATCTGGTGCTCACCCCCTGGGCGGCGAGCGCCCTTCGGCGGGCGCGGAGGTCCCCGCCGTACGGCCGCCGTTCCCGCAGGACGTCGAGGTCCCTGGGCGTGTCGGTGAAGACCGACAGCGGGAGGATCCCGAGCCTGTGGCGGCGCTGGGCTCCTTCGGAGTAGGTGGTGCCCGCCCAGATGCCGCGGACGTCGTACGCCATGGCGTAGGCGTCGCAGGCCTCGTACAGGGGGCACGCGCCGCACAGGGCCCTGAGGTCGGCGGGGCTGGCGCCGTGGCGGAAGAACGTGGACAGCGGGCGGCCGGCGCAGGCCGGGGTGACCCCCAGGGTGAGGGGGTGCGGGGCGTGCTCGGCGCGTCTCATGATCGGACCTCCGCGAAGCACGGCTTGCACCACGGCGACAGCCCGTCGGCGGTGCCGGGGCTGGTGAAGAACTCCGCGTGCGTACGCGGTTCCCGGCAGCGCGGGCAGGTCTTCGTCGGCTCCTTGTGCACGACCGGGGCGGCCTCGACCACCTCGGCCACCTCGATCACCGGTTCAGCCGGTACGACCGGCACCTCGGCGACCGATTCCGGACGAGGTCGGACGGGCGCGGATGGTTCCGGACGGGACCGGACGGTTTCGGAGGCCGCTGGTCGGCGGCGTGTGATCTGCGGCCGCCGCGGATCGTAGGCGAACCTCGGTGCCGTCGTCTCGGGCATCGTCGGCGTGATCCGGCGGATCTCCGGCGGGGGCGGGGTGAAGGCCGGCGGCGGGAAGGCGATCTCGTCGCGGCGGGCCTGCCGGGGAACGGCCTGGCCGGTCTGCGGGGCGCCGTCGAGGCGGGGCGCGTGCATGAGGACCGGCAGCGGAGCGATGCCCTGCGCGTTCCGCATCGCGGCCCGCTCCTGGCGGCTGGTGCCACCCCAGATGCCGTGCAGGTCGTAGGCGAGGGCGTACTCCACGCACTCCGCCTGAATCGGGCACAGGCGGCAGACAGTCCGGGCCATCCGGTTCACAGGGCCGATCTGCTCGGGGAAGAACAGCTCGGGGTCGACGTCGCGGCAGGCCGGGCGGACCTTGTCGACCGGCGGATAGGGCACCGGCGTGGCACGGCGCAGAGTCGTGGACATCACGCAGCCTCCCGCAGGGGGCGCTCGGCGAGACCGAGCCGGTAGCCGAGAAGGGTCAGGTGCTCGGCGGCCGTGCCGAGCCCCATCTCGACCGTTCTGGTCTCGCGCTGGAAGATCGTGCTCCGGCGAGTGTGGGCGCGCTCGGCGACCTGCCGCAGAGACAGCCCCGCACGGTTCCTGAGCAGCTTGAGATGGCACGGAATGTCGGCGCCTTCGACGAGGACCTGCCCGTCCTGGTCGAAGACGACCAGTCGCAGGCCGACGTATTCGGCCCAGGCTGCGGCGCGGGCGACCGTGGGCAGGCGGTGGTAGCGCCATTGACTGATGGTGCTGATGTTGACGCCGAGAATCGCGGCCAACTGAGACCGCCTGACCTTGCGCTGCCGGGTCCGCTGGACGAGGGTCGCCACGATGCGGCGGGCAGTCGTCATCGGGCACCCGCTTTCTCACGGGACTGGTCGAGGGCGCGAGCGGCCTGAACCAGCCGCCAGACGTGGCGAGTGGAGCAGCCGAGCCGATCGGCGAGCATGTCGATGTCGGTGACGCCTTGTCGGGTGAGGAACTGGTAGTCCTCCAGCAGCGCCTTGGACCTGTCCTGCACCGGATTCCAGGGCGGCCGTGGCTGATAGTCGCGTCGCGGAGGCGGTCCTTCCTTGGGGCGCCCTGCGCGTTTCCATCGGTCGTAGCAGGCGGCGACGTAGCCGAATCCGGCGTTGACGCCGGTCTCCTTGCAGCCGCAGGCGCAGGTGACGATCCGGCCGTACCTCACTCCCCCACCTCCCGGGGTGGGAGGGGCTCGCCGTACCCGGCCCAGCGCAGCGCGAGCACGATGTCGCGCAGGCGCGTCTTGACCCAGAAGTTCGGGGCTGCCGTGGGCAGGAACCCGTTGCCGGCGGTGGCGAGGGCGGTGACGCTGGCGAGGTCCATGTAGGCCCACCAGTCGCCCGCGTTTTCCAGGCCGTGACCGGGACGTTTCACGACCAGCACGGCGACGTCGGCCTCGGCGTGCTCGCGTTCGAGCTCGGCCTCGTCCCACCAGTCGGCGATCTGGGCGTCGGACACGTTGCGGTTGCGGGTCTTGATCTCCCAGGCGACGCCGGGGGTGCCGGTGATGTCGCCCTGGTCCTTGCCGCCCTTGAGGGTGCGGCGCTCGGCGCCGGGGAAGCCGTGGTCGCGGAGGAAGCGGACGACGGCGGTTTCGGCCTTGGTGCCGATCTCCTTGGGCCGGTTGCGCCGGCGGGGGGTGCCCGTCCCGGCCGTGGTGGCCGGGACGGGCGTGGCCGCGGGCGCTGGACCAGGGCGCACCGCGGGCGTCTTCGGTGAGGTGTTCATTAGTGGCCCGCCTTCCGGCCGCAGTTGACGGCGTCGCGGATGGGAGCGGTCACGTCGGACAGGACGAAGACGCCGCCGATCGTCGCCTCGCGGAGCTTGGGGCAGGTGCGGCAGCGGTAGAGGACGTGGGTCACGGCCTGCGCGGTCCCGAGCAGCCCGGACGGGCTGTGCGTGGCCGCGGCGTACCAGTCATGCCGGTGCAGCAGCGGGTACCGATCGCGGAGGAGGTAGCCAGCGGCCAGGCAGGTGAGGGCGACGGCCAGAAGGGTCGTGGTGCTCATCAGCGGACCTTCCGTGCGAGCTGGATGAGGGGCCGCTCGGTCGCGAGGTGAGTGGCGATCTCGTTGAGAGCCTCGGCCTCGCGGGTGGTGAGACGGTGCCCCCGGTCGGGGTGCACGGGCATGTCCGCGAGACGGATCCGCCGACGGAACTTCCGACGCGGCCGGGTGCGGTCGCGGGCGGGATGGCGGAGCGCGCGCCAGGTCGAGAAGACGAAGGCGGCGAGGATGGCCAGCCAGATGACGACGACGAGGACCAGGGTGGGGTTCACGCGCCACCGGCCTGCGCTTGCTCGGTGCGCTCGACGACCGTGTAGTACTCGCTGAGCTTCACCCGCTCCCAGATCTCGGGGTCGATCCGGTCGCCCTTCTCGGCCTTCTCCGGGTCGCAGCCCCAGCGGACGTACACGGCGCCCTCCATGAGGGCGAAGCTGGGCCAGTGGATCTTGCCGGACTCCAGGTCCCACGCCATCTGCGGCATGCCGCCGGGCAGCATGCGGCGGAAGTCGGGCATCGTCAGGGCGTCCAGGCGGCGGGCGATGGCCTTGCCGGTGGCGCGGCGGCGGTCGGGGACGATCGCGCCGTCGGTGTGCTGGTCGCGCCGCCACCCCTCGGGGATGGGCCCGTGCTCGGCTGTGTGCTGCACGCCGACCATCCGCCTGCCGTCGATGAGGGCGGGACGGCCTTCGAAGCCGAGTTCGTCGAGCAGCTGGCGGCGCTGGCGGCCGATCTGCTCGGCCTGCTCGTGTGCCTTGTCCCAGGCGGCGAGAATGCCGGGGTGCGTGCTGCGGTAGACGGTGAGGTCAGCCATCGAGGTCACCCGCCTCCTCGGCGAGTGCCGCCGTCAGGGCGGCAGCCTCCGGTGCGCACGCTGGGCACGGCCCGAACTCCGAACAGGCGCAGATGGACGCGCGCTCCCCCGCCTCTCGGAACGCCTGCCGCAGGCGGGCCTGTTCAGGTGTGGGCTCGTTCGCCACCGGGATGGACAGGGCCTCGCGCAGTAGCCGCTCAGCGTCGTGGATGCGGCCCTGTTCGATGTCGTTGAGGATGTCGAACGCCAGCGAACGGATCGCGGCAGTCTCGGTCTCGGCCTGGTGGAGGCGCTCGATCTCCGCCAGCAGCGCCGGGACATCCTGGCGGGCGCGGGCGATGAACAGGGCCAGTTCGGAGCCGTAGTCGGGCACGGTGGCGATCAGCCCGGCGATCGGGTTGTCCGTGGCGTACAGGACGTTCCAGCAGGAGTAGCCGAAGCCGTCGTCGGCGGTCTCGACTCGCCAAGGCGGCGGGTAAGAGGCCGGGATGCTGGCGCGTATCTGGGCGATCTGCTCGTCGGACAGGGGCTCAGCGTGGCCGGTGCCCCAGACGGCCACTGCAAGGGCGAGCGCTGCGTCGAGGCAGGCGCTGCACAGCTCGCCGAGCATCAGCGGGTCCGGCACCCAGTGGCAGCCGCCCACGCACGCCGCGTCCTCGGTGCAGCCGCACAGGCGGCAGGCGGGCTCGTCCTGCTCGTTGAAGCCGTCCTCGGGGTGGTCGGTGAACTCGCCTCGGGGGTCGGGGATGAGCATGAGCGCCAGTGGCTCGGCCAGGTCGGTGCCGAGGTCGACGTCGAGGCGTGTACGGCCGGGGCCGTAGAAGGTGACGACGGTGCGGCCGGTGTCCTCGTCCCGGGAGGTGCCGATGGTCTCGACGTTCGTGGTGACGGCCAGGCCGGCGCGGGCCTCCCGCAGCTCGGCGAGCATCAGGGGGATCGCGTCGGCGAGGCGCTGGCCGCTCTTACCGAGGGCGGCCACCTTCGGGAACACCACCTTGTAGGCGTCCTCGACCTCGGCCGGGTCGAGCGCCTCAGGGGTCGGAACGCTCACGACGCCCCTCCGGCCAGCTCGGCCCGGATGGCCTCGATCTTGGCGAGTTTCTCCCGCGCCTCCTGCTCGTACTCGCGAGCGCGGTCCCCTGTGTGGCCGGACCACTCGTCGGCACGCTCCTGCTCGTACTTGCTGATGGAGTCCAGTGCGGCGAGGACGGCCTCCCGGGTCGCCCAGGAGTCGTCCAGGATCGGGACCGTGTCGCGGTAGAGGCAGTCGGCGACGTAGCCGTACACGGTGGTGATGGACAGGTCGGCCCGGCGGTCGTACCAGGCGGCCTTGTAGAAGATCCCGATGCGCTTGCGGCCGTGCTCGTCCACGATGTCGGTGTGCATCGAGTGGCCGGTGCCGGCGCGCTTCCACCCGGGCGGGAGGGTCGCCTGGCGGAACAGCGGGTCGTTCGCGTCGACCGGGCCCAGGGTGAAGCCGAGCGCGGTCAGCTCCTCGTCGGATGCGCCCTTCGCGGGGATGATCTCGCAGTCGCCGCGCTGCATGGCTGCGGCGCCTTCGGCCTCCTGCTCCTCGATGGCGCCGGGGACGTGCACGCCGTGGATGGCGGGGATGGGGATGATCTGGTCGCGGGTGTTACGCGGACGGCTCATGCGTGGCGCTCCGGGGCGTGAGAAGGCTTGTACGGGTGGAAGGTGACCGCCCGCGCCACCGCGCGAGCCGACGAGGCGACGCACCGGCCGCGGTACGCGATCGGTCGCCACGCCCGTGCTACGTGCTTCGCTGCCTTCCGGCGCGCCGCGGGGCGCAGCGCGAGGTACTCGGCGGCCAGCACGGTCAACCAGAACGCGGTCTGGGCCAGGTTGAAGAGCGGGCTCATGACAGCCCCCGCTCGCTGTCGTCGCCGACGGGGTCCATGACCTTGGTGTCGGGCTTGCGAGGGCGGCGGCAGGACTGCCCCGCGACCTCGAACCCGCCGGTCTCCAGCACGTGCACGAAGCCGTTCTGCTGCCGGTCCCACACCATCAGGTCCCCGCAGACGGGGCAGTCGTCCGTGTCGCTGGGGCTGCGGACGTCGCCGGTGAGCTGGGGCGGGAATTCGGTGAGCGGCTCGACGAGGGCGATCTTCTGCTCGGCGCGGGCGATGGAGTCGCGCACGTCGGCCAGCAGCGCCCGGGCGGCCGCCGCCTCCCGCTCGTGGTAGGCGATGACGCCTTCGAGCTTCTCGGCCTCCGCGAGCTCGCGCTGCCGCCGCTCCTTGGTGTAGGCGATGGACTTCTCGGTGACCGGCGCGAGCGCGATGGGCCCGGCAGCGGCGTCGGTAAGGTAGGGATGTGCCATCTTGTTGATCTCCTTCGGGAGGTTGAGGGCGGCCCCCGCCGCGCGCACGGCGGGGGCTTGCTGCTGATCGGGGTCGATCACTCGTCGGCCACGGGGTCGCCGGGGTCGTAGTCGGCGCGGTCGCGGAAGCACTCCTCGCGGAACCGCTCGTCTTCGACGCGGGCGGCGAGATCTTGGCGGGCGCGGGTGATCCGCTCCCAGTCGGCCTCGGTGGCGGTCGTGGTCATCGGTCACCACCGACGAATTCGGCGACCTCGTCCCACCGGTTCGAGACGGTGGTGAGCAGAGTCCGCTCTCGCTCCATCGCGACCGTGTCTCGCTCCCACTGGTCGGCGTCGCGCCAGGCCCAGATCTCCTCCTCGATGAGGCGGGCCAGCGTGGTGGGGTCGAGTGCGTCCAGTTCCCAGGAGGATGTGCCGTGCTCGGCGATGTAGCCGCTGGCGCGGGAGTCGGTGAGCTTCGCCGGGTTGGGCGGTGGGTTGTACTGCTCGACCTGGTGCATGTTCAGGGCGATGCGCACCACGTTGGTGCTGGCGCCGAACAGCTGCAGTCGCTCTTCGATGTCCCGGGTCATGTCGACGCCGGAGGGGTCGTGGTCGCCCAGGTGGATGATGACGGTGTCCTGGCCCGTCTTCTCGTACCTGAGCATGCGCCGGGCAGCGCCCCACAGTTCGGACTGGGAGGTGTAGCCGCGGCAGGAGAAGTAGTCGACGTCGTACTGCTCGCAGATCCCGGCGATCACGCCGACCAGGGCGTCCTTCTCGATCCACACCTCGACGCGATGCGGTTGGTTGGCCCACCGCTCGGTGCGGTAGCTGTACGCGGACCCCTCGATGATCTCCGCGGGGTTGTCCCAGTGGGACAGACCGCGGAGGTTGCGGGTCCGGTCGACGATGTAGTTCCAGTCGATGAGGCCGGCCAGGCGGGCGTCGTTGACGACGGAGCCGAGGCGCTTGTACTCGGTCTGCTTGTTCGGGATCCAGCCGCGGGCAACGAACTGGTAGTAGAGCTGGCGCAGGGTGAGGTCGAAGCCCTGGCGGGCGTACTCGGCGCAGATCTGGTTGGCGCGCTCGATGATGTCGCGGTGCGCCGGGGAGAAGTCCTTGGGGATGTAGCAGATGCGGGGCATCAGTGGTCGCTTTCCGTGTCGCGGAAGGGATCGCGGGGTGGAGTGCCGAAGGCGATGAACCAGGCGAGGCGGGCCAGCTCGGTCATCTGGCGGAGGATCGCCCTGCCGGGCCAGGTCGCGAGGAGCAGTCCCCATGCGGCCGCGTTGGCGAGCAGGGACAGGACCAGGGCGACGATCAGCGGGCGGCGGGATGCCTTCTTCCGGGTGCTCACTCCGGCCTCCCCGTCAGGTCGGCGGTGGCCAGGACCGCGGCCAGCTCGTCGCTGTCCCACCCCGCGAACCGGGCCAGGCTGGCCGCCATGCGGATCGCGTCGCCCAGCTCGTGTGTGAGGCCGGCGAGCGGCCGCCACTGCCCCTGGCTGCGGCGGAATGGGAGGTAGGTGCGGCGGGCGGTGTGGTCGTACGGCGTGACGGAGATGACGGCGTCGACGTCGCCACCGGGCCGGTGGCCGAGGTACTCCACCTCGTACGCTTCGCGGGCGCCGAACAGGATGCGGCAGGCGGGCAAGGTCAAGGCCTCGGTCATCGCCGCTCACCCCGTTCGAGGCTGACGTGGGTCCAGACGGTGACCTGCACGCCCATGTGCTCACTGGTGACCTTGAGGAACTCGCGGTCCGTCTCGAACTCGGGGATCACCGCCGAGTTCAAGGCCGTCGCCCACTGGCGGAGCATCTCGATCCGCTCGCCAGGGGTGCCGGTGTAGGTGGGGATCTGGCCGTCCAGTTCGCCGGCGCTCAGGCTGTCGTTGACGGTCCAGGACGCCTGGGGCAGCTCGTGGGTGAGGAGGTCGAGGAGGGCGCGGGCGGCGGTGGCCTGCTTGTCGCGGTCGCTCATCACGCCTCATCGCCTGACTGCTCGTCGTCACGGGGTGACAAGGCGGTTATGCCGTCCGCGATCTTCCCGTTGGCGCCAACCATGGACGGAGCCCATCCAGCGGTGACGAACGCTCGGGCGGCCTCAAGGCTCGGGATCGACCCGGCGAAACCACTCGGGTTGCGGGACATCCACACCGCGAGTTCGTCCGCCGTGGCGAAGACGGGCGAGATGGGCGACCCTTCCGAGGTGGTCTCCCACAGCTGCCAGCCCTCACCGGTCGGAGGCTCGCTGGGCTGCCACGCCTCGTAGGCGGCGCGCTGCTCGTCGGTGCCGACCTCGCCCCTGCCGTTGCAGGCGGGACACTGACCCCAAGTCTCCGGCAACCCGGCAGCTTCTACGATCTTCTGGGTGGTCCTCCATCGGTCGATCGCGTCGTGACCGAAGGGGTCGCGAGGCGACCGCCCGGCGAGACCGGCGGACAGTTCCGCCGCGTCCGGGCCAGGCTTGACGCCGGGGCCCAGTGGGATTTCGGCAAGCCAGGGGTGAAGCGGGCGGTCATCGACTCCCGCCTCCCCGACCAGGTTGATCAGGTGGGCGATGCAGTTCAGGTAACGCGCGGCGATTGTGGTCCCCTCGCCGCCGCAGCTCTGACAGGTTGGAAGGTGCAACTCTTCCGGCATCAGGAAGCCGGACCAGACCGTCTTGAGTGGCCAGTCAAAGTCGAGCGGCACCCGCTTGATCTCGCGTCCCATTAGCGGGTCACCGTCTCGGCCTGGTCGGCGGCGGCGCGGATAAGCGCCACCACGTCCACCCGCGGGCGGGCGACGGTCCAGTGCCACAGCCATCCCCGGTAACCGGGCGCGTGCCGGAGCGTACGGGCCAGGACGTTGAAGGCGCTCTGCCGCTCGGGGCCGGCGGGAATGCTGTGCAGAGCGCGGACGATGTCGGGCGGGCTGAGCTCCGCCTGGGGCAGCTCGTCGAGGGCGTCGGCCAGGCGGCGCAGCGCGGGAGCCGGAGCGATCGCCTGCGTGGCGGTCGTCGCGAGGGCCTGCGCGAGTGTCGGTGCCGAGACGGCGAGGTCGCGGGGGCCGTGCGCGGCGATCGTGAAGCCGTCCGGCGTGTGGGTGATGTCGACCTGGTAGCCCTGGTCGTGGAGGGCGTCGAGGTTGGGGCGCATCTTCGGCGCGTCCTGGTGGATGATGGTCATGCCTTCGCTCCTGGTCTTGTGGCTCTGAGCGGGGGTGCGGGCTCGGCCGGGTGCGACGGCTGGGCCCGCTGCGTGTCAGCGGGGCGTGCAGGTGCAGATCTGGCCGATCAGGTGCGGTCGTCCCTGTTCGCACACGTAGGTGCTGGGGGTCATAGGCGGCAGGTACGGCAGGGAAGGCTTCGGGTCGCTCATGCCGCGTTCCCGGTGGCCTTGCGGCGGCGCGCGGCGGCGGACGCCTGGGCGAGGCGCAGCATGTAGGCGCGGTGCTTGGCCTTGGCCGCCTTCAGGCGAGTGCCGGCGTCCATCTGGCCGTTGGGGTCGACCTGCTCCAGCCAGTACTCGAGGGAGCCCTTGGACTTGGTGCGGGCCTTCTGGGTGCGGGCGGTGCGGTCGACGGTGTTGGCCCAGGACTCCAGGGCGCCGATGCGGCCGTTGGTGGCGTGAGCGCTCATGCCGTCTGCCCCGTTACTGCGGGGTACTTAGGTGTCACCTGCCGGGAGTTCCGATTGATCCCGTGAGCGCTCATCGGGCAGACTCCTGCCTGACTTCCTCACTGGGCGTCAAGAGATCCTCAACCGGGACGTCGAGTGCCTCCACGATCGCGTCGAGCACGTCGGGGTGCGGCATGTACTTGCCACTCTCCGCCCGTACCACCTGGAATCGAGAGACAGGGGTGCCGGTCTTGCTGCAGAGCTGCGCGAGCTCTTCCTGGGTGAGCCGCTTCCGTCGACGGACGGCCCGGAGTCTTCTCCCATCGAACGGGAGGTCGAGTAATGGTGTTCGAGCCATGAGCGCAGCCTACGCTCTGAGCGCTCATAAGCGCTAGTAACCGCTCATGATTTTTCCTGTCCGCCAACCATGCAGGTATGCCGACCTGCGAATGTGCGCTAATGTGCGCTTATTGATCCGGAGCGAGGGACATGCTGATGACCGCCGCCAGCAGCACCAAACGCCTGCTGCCAGAGGAAGGCAGGCGAGCACTCGAAAGCCGGGCCGAGCAACTACGCCTGACGTGGGACGCCGTCGCTGACCGAGCGGGCATGTCCGTCGCCCACCTGCGCCGCATCCGCAAAGGCGAGACCCCGATCACCTCACAGATGGCTGCCGGGCTGGAAGAAGCCCTCAAGCTGCAGCCGGGATCCATCGACGCACTGCTCGCCGGCGGCGCCATCACGCCACTGCCCGAGGCCCGCAAGAGCCTCGCCCAGCTGCTGGTCGAGCGTGGCATCGTCACCCCTGACGAGGTGACCCTCTCCGATGAGGTGGTCGACCCGGAAATCTCGGCGATCATGGAGATGGATGAGTTGTCCGAGGAGGCCAAGGACAACTTCCTCAGGGCGTACCAGCTGATGCGGCGATCGATCCTGTCAGTCCGGGAAACGAAGAAGCCGCGAGGGTGACCCTCGCGGCTTCCACGTGAGGTTGCTGTTCAGTTCCGCACGGCCGGGAACGGCCCGGTATCCGTCCAGGTCGACCGCATTTCGGCGCGATCCAGCTGCGCGGTTACCTGCGCCCGCGCGAGCGCCTCCAGGACCCGTTCCGCGGTGTGCTTGCAGGTGCGGTCGGCGTGCTCTTTCACCGCGTGTTCCATGCGGCTGGCGTACGCCTCGAAAGAGGTGGCGAGCGCGGCCTGGGTGCGCTGGGTATGGACGCGGATCGCCGCGATGACCGGGGGCGCGGCCATGAGGACGCACAGGAACGCCGTCCCGTCCTCGGCGATGGGGTCGTAGGTGGTGAAGGCGTCGACGCCCAAGATGGCGCCGGCGATGACCCCCGTGGCGAAGAGGATCATGTTCATGTTCGCGTATCGCCCCATTGCTGATACCTCCCGGACCACGGGTGACGTGGTCCTTTGTTGATGCGGCCCGTACCCCCCGGGCGATAAGTAGGGATACTTTACGTCTCAACTGTTGGCGTCAAAAGCCGTGTGATGTCGAAGTTTTCTGGATCTTCGAGGTGGCGGCTGGAAATTATGGCGTGCCGCGAATGGCCGGTTACGGTCGGTGCAGCTCAAGGCGGCGGAATGTTCGAATTGGTCCGATATGCCAGAACGTTCCAGGTGACGGAATGCTGCCTTTGTGGTTAGGGACTGATTGGGGTCACTTCCGGCGGGATGGGACCCGTGGGCGAGAGCGAGCCGACTGAGAGACCTGTCTCATAGTGTCCCATTTTGTTGATGACAGGGGGCGGTTACATGACTACGATCCGGGAACATGGCTGATCGCCAGGGCGAGGCCTAGATCGGCCACACGGTCACCTGTCCACCCCCCGGGCGATGTGATCGTGTGGTCCCGGAAGGGAGAGGCGGCCCCGAGCAAGGGAGATGCCCGGGGTCGCCGTCCCATCGGCGGGATGATCGTTGTCACTCCCCGCCGGGCCCTGACTCCCCCACGCGAATCTCAGCCGACTCCGCCGGGAGGACGTCGAGCTCGCCGCCCGCCCGCTCGATCACCAGAACCCAGGCGCCCTCGTCAAGCCCCAGCGTCGAGCGCTCCGACTCCGTCGCTCGCCGGGAGAAGATCCTCATCCCGGGCTCTGTCTTGACCACGGTCACATCCACCGCTCGAACGTACGTCCCACGCCCGGCCACCGTACGGACGAGCCCGAGTTCGGAGAGCAGGGCGACGGCGCGCCGCACAGTGTCGCGGCTGACTCCGAACTCCTGCTGGAGCTGATTCTCCGACGGGAGCGGCCGCCGCGGTTGTATCCGCCCGGACTCAATGCGCTCGCGCAGCGCATTGGCCAGTCTCCTGTAGACCGGCAGATCCGAGTCGTTGATCACCTGACTGACCGTACGGGCACCTACAGGTGCCCCCTCATCGGCATACAGGTGTGCCGACAGGTGCTCAAACGGCGTAGAAAGGCCCCAGCAGCGGCTACAGCTCGTCGCCCAGGGGGCGCCGTTTCCCCGCCTCACGGGCCCTCTCGTCGGCGAGGGAAGCGGCGTAGCGGTCGACCATCTGGCGGCTTCTCCAGCCGGCCAGGCGCATCAGCTCTTCCTCGCTGAGGTTCTGCTTGTTGTAGTGCGCCCAGGTGTGCCGCAGCATGTGCGGGTGCAGGCCGTCGATGCCGACGGCCCGGCCGCGGCGCTCGAGCATCTCCCGGATGCCCCACTTGGTCAGGACGCCCTTGTTCTTCTCGGCCAGCCACAGGTCGGGCTTGTCCGCCCACTTCTGCCGGGCCCGCTCGCGCAGGTAGCGGTCGATGACTACGGCGGCGCGCCGGCTGATGGTGACCACGCGGTTGCGGCGGCCCTTTCCGAGGACGCGGATCTCTCGCAGGTCCAGGTCCACGTCATCTACGGTGAGGGAGGCGAGCTCGGCGCGGCGTACGCCTGCGTCCATGAAGATGTAGATGATCGCGAGGTCTCTTCGTTGGATGAACTCGCGGCCTTGGCAGCTTTGCAGCAGGGCGCGGAGTTGGTCCTTGCGTAGGACGTCGATCGGCTGTTCGGGCACGGTGGGGGGTTTCAGGCCCTGCATCGGGTTGGGTAATTCCTCGATTTCACTCCACCAGGCCCAGAACTGCTGGATGGATCGGTACTGGTTGTTGGCGTATCCGGCTGATTTGGCATCCAGGAGAGATGTGATCCACGCCTGGATGTGATGGCGGGTGACGTCCTCCCACGAGGTGGCGGGGTCGGCGTCGTCGTTGCCGTCCCAGTCGGCGAGCCAGTTGGCGAATCGCTCGGTGGCGTCGGTGTAGATCCGGATGGTGTTGTCGCTGAGGTTTCTCGCGCGGAGGGATCGCCGAAATGAGGCGATGTCGCGTCCGAAAAGGCGTGCTGCGTTGTCGGTGAGGGGTGCCATGGGAGGCACCATAGGCGTGGATCTTGGTGAAGGCGAGTGGTTACTGAGCGCTGTAGCGATGGGGATACAAAAAAGTCCCCACCTGTTTTCGCAGGTGGGGAGGGTATTGTGGGCGGTACTGGGTTCGAACCAGTGACCCCTCGCTTGTAAGGCGAGTGCTCTACCGCTGAGCTAACCGCCCGGACCGGACTACACCTTACGACACCGACCCGCCTCTCAGCACATCGAGCGACCAGTCGGCGCCCGCGTCGCCGTCTCCCGCCGCCTGCCAGCCGAGGAGGGCCGCCCCCAGCATGCCCGCCCGTGGGCCCAGGGCGGCCGGGCGTACGGGCGGGGGCTCCTGGAAGGCCAGTCGGCCGGCCAGCCGTTCCCGCAGCGGCTCGAACAGTGTCGCACCGGCCTCCGCCAGGCCGCCTCCGATGACGATCAGAGCCGGGTCGAGCACGAGCACGTACGACGCGAGGGCGATGGCAAGGGCCTCGATCGCCTCGCCGAACACCTCGGCGGCCGTCGGATCTCCCGCGACCGCGAGCTCGACGACCTCCTTCGCGGTCGCCGTACGGCCGGAGCGCGCCGTGAAGCGGCGGGCCACGGCCGAGGCGGAGGCGTAGGTCTCCAGGCAGCCGATCTGCCCGCAGGCGCACTTCTCCCCCGCGGGCCAGACGGACGCGTGCCCGATCTCACCGCCCCAGCCGTGCGCGCCGCCGTACGGCTCGCCGCGGAGCACCACCGCTCCCGCGATGCCGGTGCCGATGGGCAGGAAGAGGAAATCGGCGACGTCGCGGCCCGCGCCGAAGACGCTCTCGGCCAGGCCGCCCGTGCGGACGTCGTGGCCGAGCCGCGCCGGGATGCCCGGAGGCGTGAACGCCTCGGCAGGCACGTCGCGCCAGCCGATGTTGGCCGAGTAGAGGGCGGTGGACGCGGTGACGATGCCCGGGACGGCCAGGCCCACCCCGGCGGGCGGGGCGCCGAACCGGGACCGGCCGAGGTCGGCGATCTCGTCGGCGTAGGCGCGCACGGCCTCCACCACCGCGTCGGGGCCGTTCTCACGCCCGGTGGGACGCCCGGCGAGGACGGTGACCTCGCCCCGGCGGGTGACGAGGCCGCCCTTCATCGAGGTGCCGCCCACGTCGAGCGCGACCACGTACGGCACGGGCTGCGTCACGAGCGGCCCAGGACGCGGTCGAGGGCCGCCTCCACCTCCGCGGCGAGGCCGGGCATGCGGACGGAACCCGGCGAGCCGGCCGTGACGAGCGGCTCACCGGCGCGGGCGAGCCGCACCTCGCCGCAGGAGCGGCACTCGATCTCCCCCAGGCGGCAGATCAGCGCGATCGAGCCGCACGAGGCGCACGTGTCGAGATCGAGATCGTGCACACGCTGGCAGTCCGGGCAGACGAGGACCTGCGCCTCGTGGCGCACCGCGCGCTTCCAGGGGCTGGCGCCGCGGACGGGGTCGGTCTGCCGGGCCCCGCACCTGTAGCAGGGCATCGTGGCCTCCAATGGGGCGAGTCGGAGTCGGAGTCGGATATGTCAGTGCCCGGGGGCGGGCAATGAAACGATCAGATTTCCGCGAGCGCCTTCCGGTACTCGTCGAGATCGCGTGCGGAACCGACCGGGTTGACGACCTTCCAGCGCACGACGCCTTCGCCGTCGATGATGAAGGTGCCCCGGAGCGCGAGTCCCCTGTCCTCATCGAGAACACCGTACGCCCGGGCGACCTCACCATGGGGCCAGAAATCCGACAACAGGGGAAACGAGAAGCCCTCCTGGTCGGCCCAGGCACGCTGGCTGAACATCGAGTCGACCGACACCGCCAGCACCTGGACATGCGGAGGCAGCGAGCCGGCGAGCTCGTCGCGGATGGCCGCGAGCTCGCCGTGGCAGACGGGGCTGAAGGACAGGGGATAGAAGACGAGCATGACCGTCTTGCCCCGCAGGTCGGAGAGGCGCACGGGAACGCCGTGCTGGTCCTTGAGCGTGAAATCCGGAGCCCGCTGCCCGACCTCTACCGCCATGAGCAGTCCCTCCCCAGGTGTCCGCTCATCATCCTGCCGTACGGCATCCCCGGGCCGTACGGCAGGGCAATACTCAGCGGCGGGCCTTCGGGGCGACGAGCCTCGTGCCCGACCAGTCCCTGGCGGCGCTCACGCTGCTCGTCTGCGACAGTCCGGCGGTCGCCGCGTCCTCACCGATGTCGCTGGGCTCCACGTGGCCCTCGCGACCCGCCTTGGGGGTCAGCAGCCAGATCTGGCCTCCGTCGGCGAGTGCGGTCATCGCGTCGCTCAGCGCGTCGAAGAGATCGCCGTCGCCGTCACGCCACCAGAGCAGCACCACGTCGACGACGTCCTCGTAGTCCTCGTCCACCAGCTCGTTGCCGGTCAGCTCCTCGATGGACTGGCGCAGCGCCTCGTCGCAGTCCTCGTCCCAGCCGACCTCCTGCACCACCTGACCCGCTTTGAGGCCGAGTCGTTCGGCCAGGCCGCGCTCGTCCTGCGCCTGACCCGCGGTCGCGCTCACGTTTATCCCTCCTGCTTCGGGTGACCCCGCCCATGTCTGCGGTTGTCCCGGCTCGTTGAGAGCCATGCTTCGGCACAGTCCACACGCTGCGACCCGTCGTCGTCAACGGTCGCCACGGCGGGTGACCCGCACCGTTATCTCTTAATCGGTCAAAAACGACAAACGAACACGCCTGTCAGGGTTGTCGACGTTGAGGTCGATCAGGGCGACCGACTGCCAGGTCCCCAGCGCCAGCCTGCCCCCGAGGACGGGAACGGTCGCGTACGGCGGGATGAAGGCGGGCATGACATGCGACCTCCCGTGCCCACGGGAACCGTGCGCATGCCGCCACCGGTCGTCCGCCGGCAGCAGGTCACCCAGCGCGGCCAGCAGGTCCTCGTCGCTGCCCGAGCCGAGCTCCAGCAGCGCCACGCCCGCCGTCGCGTGCGGGACGAAGACGTGCAGCAGCCCGTCTCCCCCGCACTCGCGCGCGAAATCGGCGCACTCCTTCGTTATGTCGTGCACGCGCTCGCGCGCGCCGGTCCGCACCTCGATCACCGTCGATTTCACATCCGCGATATTACGATTCGCGCTGAGCTGGGAGGACGACGGCGTCCGGACCGGGGAAGACGAGCGCTTCGTGCCCGTCCTCGTACCTCACCAGGAACGGCGGGCCGCCCTCTGGACCGCGGACCTCGACGATCACACCGTGCTTCTCGTGGTCGCCCACGACGGCACCGTGCACCACCAGCCGGTCCCCTACCGTTGCGTGCATCTCGATCCCCCTCTCTCCAGAGCCTGGTACGGCTATCGCCACCTGGAAAGAGGAGAAACCCCCCTCTCCACAGAGGGAGGGACAACTCATACCAAAACGTTACGCTTCCGGCATGCCCTCTCCGGCCCCGCCCGCGCGGCCCCGGAAACATGCCGGAGACGTGGAGACAGGCCAGGTGGAGGCTGCCTGGACAATGATCGGGGCGGCTACGACCGCGTCGGCGCGGCGACTTCGCGCGGCCTTCGAGGTAGGGCGCGGCCAGGCCGGGTACGGACGTTCCCGACCAGGCACGATGCGACGCCGGCGACCTTGCGAGGGCCCCGGCGGCGAGCGGGAATGGATGGTGGGTAAAAATCGTCCTACCATCGGTGGTCTAGGCCAAGACCTGCCCCGCAGCCAGCGCGGACGGCCCGGTTACCGGGAAGTAGAGATGCACTTTCCGGTGGGACGAGACAGGATGGAAGAAGACCGCAACGCCGCGATCATGCGCTGACCGCATCGCAGCAGGCAACCCAGACGTAACAGATCCGACGAGACAAAGTCCATTCTCGGAAGGCGAGACCCAGTGGCTTCCGGACGCCAGCGTTTTTCGATCATCAGTGACGGCCTACCCAGCCAGTTGCCTGATGTCGATCCGAGCGAGACCAACGAATGGCTCGAATCGCTCGACAACGTCATCAAGACCGAGGGCCGCACCCGGGCCCGCTACCTGATGCTCCGGCTGCTGGAGCGCGCCCGTGAACACCAGGTCGGCGTGCCCGGCCTGCGGAGCACGGACTACATCAACACCATTCCCCCGGAGCGCGAGCCCTGGTTCCCGGGGGACGAGTACGTCGAGCGCCGCATCCGGGCCTACATCCGCTGGAACGCGGCGGTGATGGTCACCCGTGCCAACGCGCGGACCAACGTCGGCGGTCACATCGCCACCTACGCGTCCGCGGCCTCGCTCTACGAGGTGGGCTTCAACCACTTCTTCCGCGGTAAGGACCACGGGGAGTCGGGCGACCAGATCTTCATCCAGGGCCACGCGGCCCCCGGTATCTACGCCCGCGCCTTCCTGGAGGGCCGCCTCGACGCGCCCCAGCTCGACGCGTTCCGTCAGGAGCTGTCCCACGGGATCAAGGGCCTGCCCTCCTACCCGCACCCCCGGCTGATGTCGGACTTCTGGGAGTTCCCCACGGTCTCCATGGGCCTGGGCCCGATCGGCGCGATCTACCAGGCGCGGTTCAACCGCTACCTGCTCAGCCGCAAGATCAAGGACACCAGCCGCAGCCACGTCTGGTGCTTCCTGGGCGACGGCGAGATGGACGAGCCCGAGTCGCTCGGCGCGATCGGCGTCGCGGCCCGCGAGGAGCTCGACAACCTCACCTTCGTCATCAACTGCAACCTGCAGCGGCTCGACGGCCCGGTACGCGGCAACGGCAAGATCATCCAGGAGCTGGAGTCGTACTTCCGCGGCGCCGGCTGGAACGTGATCAAGGTCGTCTGGGGCCGTGACTGGGACCCGCTGCTGGCGGCCGACGTCGACGGCGTGCTGGTCAACCAGATGAACACCACGCCCGACGGCCAGTTCCAGACCTACTCGGTCGAGTCGGGCTCGTACATCCGGGAGAACTTCTTCGGCGGCGACCCGCGGCTGCGCAAGATGGTCGAGCACATGTCGGACGACGACATCCGCAAGCTGTCGCGCGGCGGCCACGACTACCGCAAGGTGTACGCCGCGTTCAAGGCGGCCCGCGAGCACGTCGGTCAGCCGACCGTCATCCTGGCCCAGACGATCAAGGGCTGGACGCTCGGCAAGGACTTCGAGGCGCGCAACGCCACGCACCAGATGAAGAAGATGAGCAAGGCCGAGCTCAAGGAGTTCCGCGACCGGCTCTACCTGCCCATCCCGGACAAGGACCTCGAGGCCGACCTCCCGCCGTACTTCCACCCCGGCCAGGACAACGACGAGATCGCCTACATGAAGGAGCGCCGGGCGGCGCTCGGCGGCTACCTGCCCAAGCGGGTAGTACGCGCCAAGCCGCTCAAGCTCCCCGGCGACCCCGTCTACTCCGGCCTGCGCAAGGGCTCCGGCAAGCAGAACGTCGCCACCACCATGGCGTTCGTCCGCCTGCTCAAGGACCTCATGCGCGACAAGGAGATCGGCGCCAGGTTCGTGCCGATCATCCCGGACGAGGCTCGCACATTCGGTGTGGACGCGATGTTCCCGACCGCCAAGATCTACTCGCCCCACGGGCAGACGTACGAGGCGGTCGACCGCGAGCTGCTGCTGTCCTACAAGGAGTCGACCGAGGGTCAGATCCTGCACGAGGGCATCAGCGAGGCCGGCTCGATGGGCTCGGTCATCGCGGCGGGCTCGTCGTACGCCACCCACGGCGAGCACATGATCCCGGTTTACATCTTCTACTCGATGTTCGGGTTCCAGCGGACCGCCGACCAGATGTGGCAGCTCGGCGACCAGATGGGCCGGGGCTTCCTGCTCGGCGCGACGGCCGGCCGCACCACGCTGAACGGCGAGGGCCTGCAGCACGAGGACGGCCACACCCCGCTGATCGCCTCGACCAACCCCGCCGCCGTGGCGTACGACCCGGCGTGGGCGTTCGAGATCGCGCACATCGTCAAGGACGGCCTGCGGAGGATGTACGGGGAGCACCCCGAGGACGTCTTCTACTACCTGACCGTCTACAACGAGCCCTATCCGCAGCCGGCCGAGCCGGAGAACGTGGACGTGGAGGGGGTCCTCAAGGGCCTCTACCTCTACGCCCCGGCGACGGGCGACGGGCCGAAGGCGAACATCCTGGTGTCCGGCGTCGCCGGCCCGTGGGCGCTGGAGGCGCAGCGGATGCTGGCGGAGGACTGGGGCGTGTCGGCCTCGGTCTGGTCGGCCACGTCCTGGAGCGAGCTGCGCAGGGACGCCCTGGCCGTCGAGGAGCACAACCTGCTCAACCCCGACGCCGAGCAGCGCGTGCCGTACGTGACCAGCAAGCTGTCGGGTGTCCAGGGGCCGTTCATGGGCGTCAGCGACTACATGCGCGCCGTCCCGGACCAGATCGCCCAGTGGGTGCCCGGTGACTGGACCTCGCTCGGCACCGACGGCTTCGGTCTGTCCGACACGCGTTCGGCGCTGCGCCGCCACTTCCACGTGGACGCGGCCTCGATCACGCTGGCGGTGCTGACCCAGCTCGTGCGGCGCGGCGAGGTCAAGCCCGAGACGCTGCAGGAGGCCGTCGCCCGTTATCACCTCAAGAACGGGGTGACCGAGGTGTCGGCCCAGCAGACCCCGGAGACCAACGACACCCAGTCGATGGGCGTCTGATCCGCGGATCGTCCGGCGGCCCCCGTTCCGGCGGGGGCCGCCGTCGTTTCCGGTGCCCTCACCACCCCTGAGCGGCCCGAAGCAGCCTTGGAGTGCGGTACCGGCCGGTCCCAAGCCACCTCCAAGCAAGAAACAAGACCGTTCCATCACGCTTGCTGCCGTGGATGGAAATTTCAGGAAATACTTCGGCAGACTGACCGGGGGGATGGCCGCGATGGCGGCCCTCGCCCTGATCGCCGTGGCCGCCCCCGCTTCGGCGGACACCGGGGACGAGATCCCCGTCGGCACCCGGCTGGCCGCTCGCACCCACCCGGCCGTGCAGCTCACCAGCATCACGTACTCGGGCGAGGTCGTCGTCCCGAGCAACGACGTCAAGCAGGCCGCGTGGGACCAGCTGACCAACGAGGCCACCCAGGCCGTGCTCGCCGGCAAGATCCCCTCTGACGAGCGGAGCATCGCCAAGTTCTTCTTCCAGCGCGTGGCGGCCGACGTCGATCGCTACCTTCAGCCCGTCGGCCCGGAGCGCACCGTCAAGGCGCAGGTCGGCGGCATGTGCACGGGCTGGTGGGTGACCCCCGACGGCTACATGGTCACCGGCGCGCACTGCGTTCAGATGAGCGACGAGGAGCTGTCGCAGACCTTCGCGCAGCAGGCGCTGGCGAAGTTCAACAAGCAGGACGCGAAGAACATGATCAACGCCCTGCGGAACTTCGAGGCCGACAAGGAGATGGTCGAGCTCGTCCAGCAGATCTACGTCACCTTCAACAGCACCCACCTGGAGATCCGCGGACTGCAGAAGAGCCTGTCGGTCCTGCAGAGCCTGCCCGGCGGCGGCGTCGACAAGACGGCCAAGGAGGTCCCGGCCGAGCTGGTGTCGGTCGGCGAGAGCTACCCGGGCAAGGACTTCGCGCTGCTCAAGGTCAACGGCCAGCAGAACCTGCCGACCGTGCCGCTCGGCGACGACACCGACGTGCAGACCGGCGACACGCTCTACATCAGCGGCTTCCCCGGCCTGGTGACCAACACCCCGTGGTTCAGCATCGAGTCCAAGCTCGACCCCGCGCTCACCGAGGGGCCGTACAACGCCAAGCGCAGCACCCAGGAAGGCGTGCCGTACATCCAGACGCAGGCGCCCTCCTACCACGGCAACTCGGGCGGTCCCGTCTTCAGCCGCGCGGGCAAGGTCATCGGCATGCTGATCGCCGGCACCGTGAGCGAGAACGGCGAGGCGTCGGAGAACGAGAGCTTCGTGCTCCCGGTCTCGATCATCAAGGAGAAGCTCAACGAGAAGAACGTCAAGCCCTCCGCGTCGCTGACGACCACGAAGTACAACGAGGCGCTCGACGACTTCTTCCAGCGGCACTACAAGGACGCGCTGCCGAAGTTCCGCGAGGTGCAGGCGCTGTTCCCGAGCCACCCGTACGTCGCGAAGTACATCACCGACTCGCAGCAGGCGATCTCGTCCGGCAAGGACGAGACCCCGCAGCCGATGTGGCTGTGGATCGCCATCGGCGCCGGTGTCCTGATCGTGGTCGGCGGCGGTCTCCTGCTGCTGGTCCTCATGGGCAGGCGCAAGAAGGCCCCCTCCTCCCCGCAGGGCCAGTCGCCCTCGCCCGCGTACGGCGGGCCCTACCCCGGGTCGAACGGCGGCGGCTATCCGGCGCAGGTCGGCGGCGGCTATGACCGGCAGCCGGTGAACGGCCAGGTGCTGCCCCAGGGCTGGCAGCCGCAGAGCCTGCCGCCGGCCAACGGCCACCAGCCCGGGCGGACGGCCGGAGGCTACGAGGCTCCGCGCCCGCGCGACTACGACGACCCCCAGCGGCCGGGCGGGGGCTACGACCCCCAGCGGCCCGACGGCGCGACGCAGTACGTGCGTCCCGCTCCCTCTCCCTATGGGCAGCAGCAGCCGCAGGCCGCGCCGGGCCAGGGCCCGGCCGACTCCAACGCGCCGGACGTGGCCGACCTGGAGCGGGAGATCGCCGAACTGCGCCGCCAGTTGCAGCACCGCCCGCCGGATGCGTGACGAGGTCCCGACGGCCGCCTCGCACCGCCACTGCGCACGTGGCAACGCGCCGCCGCCAGCCGCCCGTACGGCACCTCGTACGGGCGGCCGGCGGACCCCACCCGGCCGGCGGGGGCGGGGAAGGGCCGTCCGAGCGCCCTGACGGCCCGGAGGGGAAGGACCCGGGGGGAAAGGCGCCGCAGGGGAAGCACGGGGGATCCCGGCGGGCGTTCGGACGGCCTGGGTACGCTCCGGCCGGTCAGGGACCGGCCGTCGCGAAGATCAGAAATCAGCCCCGTCGAGCGTCGCTCACCTGTCGCGGCGTTCGCCACCGGCCGATGCGAGAATCGCCGGCCGGGGCCGGCGGCGCAGGCCGGTCAGGAACCGGCCGGGGCGAAGACGCCGAAGAGGTTGCCGGACGTGTCGTGGAGGTAGGCGAAGTCGGGGCCGCCCTCGTTGCCCACGACCTGGCTGAGCACCTTGCCGCCCAGGGCCTCCACCTTCCGGCAGGTCTCGGCCACGTCCCGCACCAGCACGGTGAAGACGGCGTGGCCGGGCATGTCGCCACGGGTGCCGAACACGCCGCCACGCACCTCGTCGTCACCGTCGTAGCTGATGAGCCGGTAGTCCATGCCGACGGCGGCCGAGCCCTCGTCGGTCCGGAACCGCCAGCCGAACAGATCGCCGTAGAAGCGCTGGACGCCCTCGGGGTCGTCGCTCGCGATCTCGAACCAGGCGACCGTGTTGACGGCGGGGGCGGCAGGAGTGGTCATCGTCAGTCTCTTTCTCGTGTCATCTCTGTGGGCCGCTCGCTCTCCTCACGCGACGGCACGGCGGGCGGCGTGACGAGCGAGGAAGGCGCTCGGTGGACCGTGGCCGGTCCGTAGTCGCGTAAGGAGAGCCTCCCGCCCTTCGGCGACACCCCCCTGTCGGCGTTTCCAGAAATTCACGAACATCTTTTCGAATCATTGGTCAGTCCAGCACCGGCGTCCGCGCGATCATGTCCGGCACGCCGGCGTCGAACGCCTCCAGGGGCCGGCCGGGCACCGGAGCTTCGGTGAGGACGGCCTCGGCGATCCGGTCGAGCCGGAAGACGCGGACGGCGTCACGCAGCCGGCACCAGGCCACCAGGTACCACCACCCGCTCCGCCCTCCGACGAACGCCCCGGGCTCCACCTCCCTGGTCGTCAGCACACCGTGCGCGTCGCCGTAGTGGATGCGTAAGACGACCCCCTTGAGAAGGGCCTCCTCGATGACCCGGCCGATCGACCCGGTGTAGCGGGACTCCGGCTTGTCCTCGGTGAGGATCTGCACGCGGGCGGCCAGTTGCCGGGCCCGGTCCCCCTCGGGGCCGGGCATGGCGGCGACGAGCTTGCGCAGGGCGCTGCGCGCCTCGTCGGCGAAGGGCTGCTGTTCTGTGCGGCTGAGGGCGATCGCCACCGCCACGGCCTCGGCGGGGGTGAAGTTGAGCGGGGGCAGGGACATGCTCTTGTCCAGCGCGTATCCTCCCCTGCGCCCGACCTCCGCGTAGATGGGCACGCCGGCCTGCTGCAGCGCGGAGATGTCCCGCTCGATGGTCCGCGAGCTCACCTCGAAGCGCAGGGCGAGCTCACGCGCGGACCGGCAGCGCGGGGAGATCGCCCGCAGGTCCTCGACGATCGCGTAGAGCCGGTCGGTACGGTTCACGCCGCAGAGGGTAGGCCACGGCACCGACATTTCTCGCTGACGCGTTCGACTCCGGTGCATCGGCGCACGTCAGCACGGGCATCCGAGGCCCGCGCGCGTTCACCCGGCTCACGGGCTCGCGGTTCTCACGACTCCGCCGCACCAGGCCCGCCCCGCTCCCGGGCTCGCGGGCTCGCGCGTCCTCGCGACTCCGCCGCACCAGCCGCGCCCGGCCCCGGCCACGCCGCCCGGGTTTCCGGCCGTACGCACGCCGGTCCCAGCGTTGTCAGGCAGTCGACTCAGCCGCCGACGGCTTCGGCGAGCTCGGCCAGCCGGTCGCGCCCCGGCTCGGGGAAGCGCTCGTCCATGACCTCGGCCCAGGAGATCCGGTCGAGCCGGAAGACGCGCACGTCGTCGCGCAGCCGGCACCAGGCCACCAGATACCAGTGCCCGCCCCGGCCGCCGAGGCAGATGCTGGGCTCGACGTCCCTGACGGTGGGCACGCCCTTGCTGTTGACGTACTCCAGGCGCAGCACGTGCCGCCCGCGCAGCGCCCTGTCGATGGCGCGCTTCACCGAGTCGGGGCCCGCGAGCGCGTACCCGCCCTGGTCGAGCCGGATCGGGACACCGGCCTCCCGCAGCTTCGCGACGTCGCGCGCGACGGTGCTCTTGCTGACCCCGAGACGCGAGGCGAGTTCGCGGGCCGACAGGCATCCGCCGGATTCCAGCTCCTTCACCAGCGCGTCGCGGCGTTTCATGATTCGACGCTACGTCGATCAGTCCGGCGAAACCCGCCCAACACACCTCACTCGGACGCCACAGCACTATCACCCCAAGTCCGCAGCAGTCCCCCAGGGACGGGTGTTGCGGATGCGCTCCGCCGGTATCCCGCACAGGGCCGCGCGCTCGCACCCGAACCGCTGCCAGTCGAGCTGGCCGGGCGCGTGGGCGTCGGAGTCGATCGCGAACTCGCAGCCCATCTCGTACGCCAGCCGCATCAGGCGCTTGGGCGGGTCGAGCCGGTCGGGCCGGGAGTTGATCTCCACCGCGACTGCGAACCTCCGGCACGCCTCGAAGACGACCTCGGCGTCGAACTGGGACTCCGGCCGCCCTCGTCCGCGTACGACCCGGCCGGTGCAGTGCCCGAGGACGTCCACGTGGGGGTTGGCCACCGCCGTGACCATCCGCCGGGTCATGTCCGCGGCGTCCATCCGCAGCAGCGAGTGGACGCTCGCCACCACGACGTCGAGCCGTTCGAGCAGCTCCGGCTCCTGGTCGAGCGAGCCGTCGGTGTTGATGTCCACCTCGATGCCGGTCAGGATCCGGAACGGCGGGCCGCCGTCCCCCGCGTACCGCTCGTTGAGTTCGGCGACCACGTCGAGCTGGCGGCGCAGCCGGTCGGCGGACAGGCCGTGCGCGACGGTCAGCCGGGGCGAGTGGTCGGTCAGCGCCAGGTAGTCGTGGCCGAGCGAGCGGGCGGCGTCGGCCATCTCCTCGATGGGCGATCCGCCGTCCGACCAGTCGGAGTGGCTGTGGAAGTCGCCGCGCAGCGCCGAGCGCAGCGCCTGTGCGGCCTCGTCGAGGTCGACGTCCTTGGTGTCCTCGAGCCGCCGCAGGTAGGTCGGCACGGCGCCGTCCAGCGCCTCGGTGATGGCCAGGGCGGTGACCTTGCCGATGCCCTTCATGTCGGTCAGGCCGCCGGAGCGCGCGAGCCGCACCAGCTCGTCGCGGGGCAGGTCCTCGATCGCGGCGGCGGCGCCTCGGAACGCGCGCACGCGGTACGTCGGCTCGCCGGCCCGTTCCAGCAGGAAGGCGATGCGCTTGAGTGCCTCGACGGGGTCCACATCCGGCACGCTACCCGGCGTACGGAGTCTCAGCCGGACAGGACATAACAGACCGATCAGGAACCCCGCACCGGCCTGTCCCCGTTCGTCCAACGAGACGATAATGTGTGCCGATCTCGACAGCAGGAGCCCGATTGGCAGAGCCCGGGGAGAGCCCCCCACCGAAGACGACGCCACTCGACGGCTCCTCTGTGCCCACCCATCCCATGGCCATGGGCATGCCGTGGCCGAAGACGCCGCCGAAGACGCCGCCGCCCGCGAGCGGCATCAAGTCCTCCACCGCGATCAAGCTCGGCACCCTGGGCGTGCTGTCCGTCCTCGTCGTCGGCTTCTGCGCGGCCCAGGACGACTACGAGGAGGTCGGCGCGGACTGCGTGGACACCTCGACGCTCAACCCGGACGGGTCGTACGTGGTCGTCGACGACGACTACTGCGACGACGACGGCGGCCACAGCCACTACTACTCCGGCTCGCACGGCGCGTACCGCTGGTACTACGGCGGCACCCGCACCGGCAGCCGGGTCTACCGCGGCACGACGGTCCGGCCGGCCGACGCCCACATCGCGACCCGGTCGGGGCGGGTCGTGCAGCGGGGCGGCTTCGGCTTCCACTTCGGCGGCGGCGGCTGAGCGGGGCCGGCACGTGCGCAGGCTGACCTCGGCGCCCAGGGAGGACTGGGCCGCCCTCATCGAGTCGCAGGGGCTCGCGTTCCACCGCTCCGCCCACCCCGAGGGCCTCACCCGGCCCTACTGGGACGAGAGCGTCCATTACGTCTTCACGATGGACGAGGTCCTCGCCCTGGAGGAGCAGGTCGAGGAGCTGCACCGGATGTGCCTGGCCGCGGCCGACCACATCGTGGCCTCCGACCGGTTCGCCGACCTCGGCATCCCGCCGCACTGCCGGGCGGCCGTCGCGGAGTCGTGGCGGCGGCGCGACCCGCACGTCTTCGGCCGGTTCGACCTGCGCTACGACGGCACGGGACCGGCCAAGCTGCTGGAGTACAACGCCGACACCCCGACCAGCCTGGTCGAGAGCTCCGTCGTGCAGTGGTTCTGGCTGAAGGACGTGTATCCCGAAGACGACCAGTGGAACTCGATCCACGAGCGCCTGGTCGACCGCTGGAAGTCCCTCACGCTCCAGACGGGCCCGGCCCACTTCGCGTGGACCAGCGCCGACGAGACGGGCGAGGAGGTGATGACCATCGGCTACCTCCAGGAGACAGCGGAGCAGGCCGGGCTCGTCACGGCGGCGATCGCCATGGAGGACGTCGGCTGGGACGCGCTCAACCGCCGGTTCGTCGACATGGAGCACCGGGTCGTCCGCACGCTGTGCAAGCTGTACCCCTGGGAGTGGATCGTCGCCGAGCCGTTCGCGCCGCAGGCGCTCGCGCAGCAGATCTCGATGACGTGGATCGAGCCGCTGTGGAAGATGCTGCTGTCCAACAAGGCCCTGCTGGCGATCCTGTGGGAGCTGTACCCGGGCCACCCGAACCTGCTGCCCGCCTACCTCGACGGTCCCCGCGAGCTGGCCGGCGGACCCGGCTACGTGCGCAAGCCGCTGCTCGGCCGCGAGGGCGCCTCGATGCGGATCGCCGCACCGGGCGTCGAGGTGGAGACCGAGGGCGACTACGGCAGGGAGGGCTTCGTCTACCAGGAGTTCCTGCCGCTGCCTGACTTCGACGGCTGGCGTCCGGTGCTCGGGGCGTGGGTGGTCGACGACGAGTCGGCCGGGCTCGGCATCCGGGAGACCTCCGGCCTCGTCACCGACGACACGTCCTCATTCGTCCCCCACCGCATCCACGGCTGAAAGCGAAGGCCCCCCGTGAACACCACAACCTCCATCGCCGACGTGCTCACGCACGGCGCCCTGGCGATCCTCGCGTACGCCATCCTGGGCGTGCTGCTGCTCGTCGCCGGGTTCTACGTCGTGGACCTGGCGACGCCCGGGCGGCTCAGCAAGATCATCCGTACCGACCGCAATCCCAACGCCACGGTGCTGACCGCATCCAGCGTCGCCGGCGTCGGGCTCGTCGTGGCGGCCTCCATCTGGTCGTCGGGCGGCGCGCTGCGGGAGGGACTGCTCGCGACGCTCGTGTTCGGCCTGGTGGGCATCGCCGTGCAGACGCTCGGCATGGTGGCCTTCGACAAGGTCGTCGGCATCCCGGTGCGCGAGCTCGTCCAGGAGACCACGCTGCAGCCCGCCGCCGTCCTCCTCGGCGTGACGCACTTCTTCATCGGCCTCATCACGGCCGTCGCCGTCATCTGACCCGTACGGACGTCGTCCCGTGCCGGTGAAACATTCATCGGCACGCGGGAGGAGTCCCAGGTGGGAACGGCGGGCGTCCCACCAAGGAATTTCCAGGGATACGCGCGTATAGACCGGTCCCTCCCGAAGGGCCTACTCTCCTCCTCGTGATCACGGGGACCGCGACGCCCGGGCAACCGGCGGAGGAGCCGCCCCGGAAAGGCAGCGACCCCGACGACACCCACCCTGGAGGCAGCCGCCGTGGACGGAACGGCCGTCGCGGACCCCGGAGACACGGCCGGCACCCGGTCAGCCGGCGAGGCGGAGCCCGGAGACACCGTCGGCGCCACGGCCGCCGTCGAACCGGAGGCACGGCCGGGCGGCGAGGCGGACCAGCGGCGTCCCGCCGCGCGGTTCTGGAGGTCCAATAACCACCTGATCGCGGTGTCCGTGCTCTGCGCGCTGTCGGCGGCGCTGAACTGGACCCTCTCCCTGCTCAGGTTCGCCCACTTCCAGGTGGCCACCTACGACCTGGTCATCTTCGACCAGGCCGTGCGCGGATACTCGCACTTCTCGGCGCCCACGGTGCCGCTGCGCGGGGTCACCGGCGGACTCGGCATGGACTACGTCCAGCTCGCCGACCACTTCTCGCCGATCCTGGCCGTGCTGGCGCCCCTCTACTGGCTGCACAACGGGCCCGAGACGCTGCTCGTGGCGCAGGCCGTGCTGTTCGCCCTGGCCATCCCGTTCGTGTGGATGTTCACCCGGCGCGTGCTGGGCACGCCGCAGGCCTACCTCGTCTCCCTCGCGTACGCGATCTCCTGGCCGATCGCGCAGGCGACGGCGGTGGAGTTCCACGAGGTGGCCTTCGTGCCGCTGCTGAGCGCGATCGCCGTCGAGCGGCTGCACGCGGGGCGGCGCCTGCCCGGGCTGCTCGCCGTGCTCGGCCTGCTGCTCACCAAGGAGGACCTGGGCCTCATGGTGGCGGGCCTCGGCGTCTGGCTGTTCCTCACCGGACAGCGCCGGCTCGGCGCCGGGCTGACCTTCGCCGGGGTGGCCGTGTTCCAGGTGGTGCGCAAGTTCCTGATCCCCCTGGCGGGCGGCAACCCGGCGTACTACACGCGCTACACCAAGCTCGGCGAGGACCTGCCGCAGATGCTGTGGAGCGCCGTCACGCAGCCGCACCAGTTCGTCGCCATGCTCTTCGACGACCACTCGAAGTGGAACACCTGGGGCCTGCTGCTGTGGCCTGCGCTGTTCCTGTGCCTGTTGTCCCCGCTGGTCCTGGCGGCGCTGCCGCTGATCCTGGAGCGGCTGCTCGCCGACTCGGACAACTGGTGGTCGACCGGCTGGCACTACGACGCGTTCGTGGTGGTGATCCTGCTGATGGCCGGGGTGGACGGCGCGGCCCGGCTCATCCGGTGGCTGGAGCGGCGCGGGGTGCCGCGCCCCGGGCACGGCCTGCGGCTGGCCTACGCCGCCGCGGTCTTCGCGGTCGCGGTCACCACGGTCCCCTACCGGCCGTTCGACAACCTGATGAGCCCGGACTTCTACCATCCCGACCCGCGTACGGAGGCCCGGGAGCAGGCCATGAGCCTGGTCCCCGACGGCGTGGTGGTGGAGGCGACGGACGACTTCGGCGCGCGGCTGTCCGGCCGGACGACCGTGCTGTGGTGGGATTACCAGAAGCGGGGCACGCCCTGGATCGTGGCCTCGGTCAACAACGACCTGCGCGGGGTGGTGGACAGCTACCTGACCGAGGGCTACGAGCTGCGCCTCGACCGGGACGACATCGTCGTCCTGCACCGCATCGGCGCCTGAGGCCGCGGGCCACCGTTCCGACCTGCGGCGACACCGTCCAGGCCCCCGTACGGCACGATCACCGCGATGACCTGGCACGCTAGAGGGCGTGAGCGAGCGGGGCGCGTGGAACGGCGGACAGGTGCGTGCGGACGGGCAGGGCGACGACGTCGTCCAGGTGGCCGGAGACGGTGAGCCGATGAGCGACAAGATCCGGGAGGACACGGCGCGACGGCTCGACCGGGCCATGGGCAGCCTCGGGACGGCCGCGATGGCCCGGATGGAGGAGCGACTGGCCTGGTACCGCGCGCTGTCGGCGGAGGACAGGTCGTGGGTCGGCCTCGTGGCGCAGGCCGGCATCGCGGCGTTCGTGGAGTGGTTCGGCCACGCGGGCGAGGGGCGGCCGACGCCGAGCATCGAGTTCTTCGGCACCGCGCCGCGCGAGCTCAAGCGCAGCGTCTCGCTCCAGCAGACGGTCGACCTCGTCCGCATCGTCGTCGAGGTCGTCGAGGCCCAGGTCGAGGAGCTGGCCGCGCCCGGGGGCGCGGAGCTGCTGCGGCACGCCATGCTGCGCTACACGCGCGACGTCGCCTTCGCCGCCGCCCAGGTGTACGCCAGGGAGGCCGAGGCGCGCGGCTCGTGGGACGCGCGGCTGGAGGCGCTGATCGTGGACGCGCTGGTGCGCGGCCAGGTCGACGACGGGCTGCACTCGTGGGCCGCCGCGCTCGGCTGGACCTCGGCGCCGGTCGTCGTCTTCGCCGGGTACGCCCCCGACGAGGAGCCGCAGAGCGTCATCGACGGGCTGCGCGACAAGGGGCGGCGCCTCGGCCACGAGCTGCTCGCCGGGGTGCAGGGCGACCGGCTCATCGTCATCGTGGGCGGCGCCGACGGCGTCAAGGACGCGGCGCGCGGCGTGGTGGCGCGCTTCGGCCCCGGGCCCGTCGTGATCGGGCCGGAGGTCCCCGACCTGCACGCGGCGGCCAGCTCGGCCCGCGCCGCCATCGCGGGCCTGCGCGCCGCCGCCGGCTGGCCCGACGCCCCGCGCCCGGTGCTCGCCGAGGACCTGCTGGCCGAGCGCGCGCTGGACGGCGACGACGACGCCAGGGCCCAGCTGGTGGAGAACGTCTACAAGCCGCTCGCCGGGACCCCGCTGCTCGACACGCTCGCGACGTACCTGGAGCAGGGGACCTCCCTTGAGGCGACGGCCCGGCTACTGTTCGTCCATCCGAACACCGTGCGGTACCGTCTACGTAAGATCACGGAACTGACCGGGTACCAGCCCACGGAGGGGCGGTCCGCATTCACCCTCCAGGTGGGACTCATACTCGGGCGCCTGTCCGTAACCTGAGCCGGGTGCCTTAATCTTCTCGACACCGAAACTGTAGGTACCCCACAACGCGGCGGCCACAAAGTTCGTTCGGATCTCCATCAGTGTGGTGAACCTCTACAGGGCAGGGTTGAGTACGTGCTCGTCATCGTCGCTCCGGGCCAAGGCGCCCAAACCCCAGGATTCCTCAGTCCGTGGCTCGAGATCCCCGAGTTCCGCGATCTGATCTCCGCATGGTCGGAGATCGTGGAGCTCGATCTCGTGACGTACGGGACGACCGCCGGCGCCGACGAGATCCGCGACACGGCCGTGGCCCAGCCCCTGCTGGTGGCGGCCGCTCTGGCGTCGTTCGAGACGCTCGGGGTCCGGCCGGACGTGGTCGCCGGGCACAGTGTGGGCGAGTTCGCCGCCGCGGCGATCGCCGGGGTGCTGACCCCCGAGCAGGCCCTCGCCCTGGTGCGCGAGCGCGGCCGGGCCATGGCCAAGGCCGCCGCCGTCACCGAGACCGGCATGAGCGCGGTGCTCGGCGGCACGGAGGAGGACGTCCTCACCTCGATCTCCAAGCACGGGCTGACCCCCGCCAACATGAACGGCGCGGGCCAGATCGTCGCGGGCGGCACGCGGGCGCAGCTGGAGGCCTTCGCGGCCGAGCCGCCGGAGAAGGCGCGGGTGCGCCCCCTGGCGGTCGCCGGAGCCTTCCACACCGTCCACATGGCCCTCGCCGTCGACCATCTGCGCGCCGAGGCCGCGGCCCTCACCCCCGCGGACCCGTCGGTCACGCTGCTGTCCAACGCCGACGGCGCGGCCGTCGCCGGAGGAGGCGAGTTCCTCGACCGGCTGGTGAACCAGGTCGCCAACCCGGTCCGGTGGGACGCCTGCATGGCGACGATGGCCGAGCGCGGCGTCACCGCCATGATCGAACTGCTGCCCGGCGGCACGCTGACGGGCCTGGCCCGGCGGGCCCTGCCCGGGGTGAAGACCGTAGCCCTCAAGACCCCTGACGACCTGGACACCGCCCGGGAGGTGCTGAAGTGAGGCTCGGTCAAGGCGCCCCCGCGGCGAGGGTCCTCGCCTTCGGCGGCTACCAGCCCGCCCAGGTCGTGACCAACGACGACCTCGCCGCCCGGCTCGACACCAACGACGAGTGGATCCAGAGCCGCGTCGGCATCAAGGAACGCCGCGTGGCGGGCCCGCAGGAGTCGGAGATCGACCTCGCGGTGCAGGCGGGCGGCAAGGCCCTGGCGGCCAGCGGCCTGTCCAGCGACGACATCGACCTGGTGATCGTGGCGACCTGCACGATCGAGGCCCCGATCCCCAACGCCGCCGGCCGCGTCGCCCACCGGCTCGGCATCGACGCCCCCGGCGCCTACGACATCAACGCCGCCTGCGCCGGGTTCTGCTACGCGCTGGCCGCGGCCTCCGACGCGGTACGGTCGGGCTCTGCGACCAACGTGCTGGTCGTCGGCAGCGAGAAGCTCAGCCAGTGGGTCGACGGCGAAGACCGGTCGACCGTCGTGATCTTCGCCGACGGTGCGGGCGCCGCGGTCGTGGGCCCCTCCGACCGGCCGGGAATCGGCCCGGTGGTCTGGGGCAGCGCCGGCGACAAGGCCGACGCGATCATGATCAAGGACCGCCAGTCCTTCCTCCACCAGGAAGGCCAGACGGTGTTCCGCTGGGCCACCACCGCGCTTCACCCGGTGGCCAAGCTCGCCTGCGAGCGTGCGGGCGTGGACCCCGCCGACCTGGCCGCCTTCGTCCCCCACCAGGCGAACCTGCGGATCGTCGAGGCCATCGCGCGCAAGCTGGGCGCCGACAACGCCGTCGTCGCCAGGGACATCGTGCTCGCCGGCAACACCTCCGCCGCGTCCATCCCGCTCGCGCTCTCGCGCATGATCGAGCGCGGCGAGGTCCAGTCGGGCGGCCTGGCCCTGCTGCTGGGCTTCGGCGCCGGCCTCACCTACGCCTCCCAGGTGATCGAGATCCCCTGAGGAACTTGTACGGCCTGCCGTACAGAGCTGGGGCAACCCAGGAAACCCGGAAGACAGAAAATCCAAGGAGTAGTCGCGACATGGCACTGACCGAGCAGGAGATCCTCGCGGGCCTCGGCAAGATCATCAACGAGATCACCGGCATTTCGGCCGACGAGGTCACCCCGGACAAGAGCTTCGTGGACGACCTGGACATCGACTCGCTCTCGATGGTCGAGATCGCCGTCGCGGCCCAGGACGAGTTCGGCGTCGAGATCCCCGACGACCAGCTCAAGCACCTGAAGACCGTCAAGGACGTCATCAACTTCATCCAGGCCTAGTTCGCACGACGGCCGCACGGACGTGCCCGCCCTGCCTCCGGCAGGGCGACCGGGCGCGTCCGGCCCCTTTCACGCCCCGACATCAAGAGGAGTGCAGACAAGTGAGTAAGGACCGGGTACGTGTCGTGGTCACCGGGCTCGGCGCGACGACGCCCCTCGGTGGAGACGTCGCATCGACCTGGTCGGCGCTCCTCGAGGGGCGGTCGGGCATCCGCCCGCTCACCGAGGACTGGGTCGACTCCGTGCCGGTGAAGTTCGCCGGCGTGGCGGCCGTCGATCCGGCCGAGGTCCTGCCGCGGCCGGAGGCCCGCAGGCTCGATCGCAGTGAGCAGTTCGCGCTGATCGCCGCCCGCCAGGCGTGGCAGGACGCGGGCGCCCCCGAGGTTCCCGCCGAGCGGCTCGGCGTCTGTGTGTCCAGCGGCATCGGCGGCATCGGCACCACGCTGTCGGCCTACGACACCTTCAAGGAGAAGGGCTGGCAGCGGCTGTCGCCGTTCACCGTCCCGATGCTCATGCCGAACGGCCCGGCGGCATGGGTGGGCCTGGAGCTCGGCGCCATGGCCGGGGTCCACGCCACCGTCTCCGCCTGCGCCTCCGGCGCCGAGGCCATCGGCTACGCGATGGAGATGATCCGGAGCGGCCGGGCCGACGTCGTGGTCGCCGGTGGCACGGAGGCGGCGATCCACCCGCTGAACATTGCGGCCTTCGCGGCGGCCAGGGCCATGTCCACCAGGAACGACGAGCCCGAGCGGGCCTCCCGCCCCTGGGACCGGGGCCGTGACGGCTTCGTCCTCGGCGAGGGCGCCGGCCTGGTCGTGCTGGAGTCGTACGAGCACGCGGTGGCCCGCGGCACCCGGATCTACGCCGAGGTGGCGGGCCTGGGCATGTCCGCTGACTCCCACCACATCACCCAGCCGGAGCCCGAGGGCCGGGGCGTCATGATGGCGATGACCCAGGCCATGACCGACGCGGGCCTGACCGGCCGGGACATCCTGCACGTCAACGCGCACTCCACTTCCACTCCCGCGGGCGACGTCATCGAGGCTCAGGCCATCCAGAAGTCGATCGGGTCGCACCCCCTCGTCACGTCGACCAAGTCGATGACCGGGCACCTGCTCGGCGGCGCCGGGGGCATCGAGTCGGTGTTCACGATCAAGGCGCTGGCCGAGCGCGTGGTGCCGCCCACGATCAACGTGGACGACCTGGACGAGGGCGTCGAGGTGGACATCGTGCGCGCCAAGCCGCGCGACCTTCCCGAGGGGCAGATCGCGGCGGTGAACAACTCCTTCGGGTTCGGCGGACACAACGTCGCCGTGGCCTTCACGACGGTTTGACAAGGGAGTCTCGAATGACAGTGCTGGACAGCAGGACGGTGGCAGACGCCGCCGAAGCGGCCGCCGTCGACAATCGTGACCCCCTGGTGCGCCTGGGCCACCTGCTGGACGAGGGCTCGATCCGGCCGATCACCCCTGAGGACAAGAGCGGCGTGCGGGCCGTGACCGGGCGCATCGAGGGTGTGCCGGTCGTGGCGTTCTGCAGCGACGCCCGGGTCCAGGGCGGCGCGATGGGCGCGGAGGGCTGTGAGCACATCGTCCACGCCTACGACGTGGCGGTCCGCGAACGTGTGCCGGTCATCGGCCTCTGGCACTGCGGCGGCGCCCGCCTGGCCGAGGGCGTTGAGTCGCTGCACGCCGTGGGCCGCGTGTTCACCGCCATGACCAAGGCGTCGGGCCTGGTCCCCCAGATCTCCGTCGTCGTCGGCCCGGCGGCCGGCGGCGCCGCGTACGGCCCGGCCCTGACCGACATCGTGATCCTGGCCGACCAGGGCCGCATCTTCGTCACCGGCCCCGACGTCGTCCGCAGCGTCACCGGCGAGCAGATCGACATGGCCGCCCTCGGCGGCCCCGAGCCGCACAGCAAGCGCAGCGGCGTCGTCCACGTCGTCACCAAGGACGAGCCCGAGGCGATGATGCGGGCCCGCCAGCTCGCCTGCCTGCTCGGCCACCAGGGCCGGGTGCGCGGCGAGGTGGACGAGGTCGACTTCAGCGACCTGCTCCCCGACAACCCCCGCCGCGCCTACGACGTGCACCCGCTGGTGAACGGGCTGCTCGACGAGCCCGGCGTGGAGCTGCACCCCAAGTGGGCGCCCAACATCGTCACGACCCTGGGCCGGCTCGGCGGCCGCACGGTCGGCGTCATCGCCAACAACCCCATGCGGCTCGGCGGCTGCCTCGACTCCGCCTCCGCCGAGAAGGCTGCCCGGTTCGTCCGGATGTGCGATGCCTTCGGAGTGCCGCTGGTGGTGCTCGTGGACGTGCCGGGCTACCTCCCCGGCGTCGGCCAGGAGCACGACGGGGTCGTCCGGCGCGGCGCGAAGCTGCTCCACGCGTTCGCCGAGGCGTCCGTGCCCCGCGTCACGCTGATCACCCGCAAGGCGTACGGCGGGGCGTACATCGCGATGAACTCCCGCTCGCTCGGCGCGACCCGGGTGTTCGCCTGGCCGAACATCGAGGTGGCGGTCATGGGCGCGGTCGCCGCGGTGCGCATCCTCAAGCGGCGCGAGCTCGCGGCCGCTCCTGAGGAGGAGCGCTCCGCGCTCGAGGCCCGGCTGGCCGAGGAGCACGAGAAGACGGCGGGCGGCCTCCAGCGCGCCCTCGACCTCGGCGTGATCGACGAGGTGATCGAGCCGGCCAAGACGCGCGGCATGATCGCCCGGGTGCTCGCCCAGGCCACCCCGGCCCGGGGCGCCCACGGCAACATCCCGCTCTGACGACATACGGGAAGCGCCGGTCCCCGCGTTCGGGGACCGGCGCTTTCGCGTTCTTTCCCGCTCGCCACCGGTGTGGCTCCGGCCGCGGGCTGAATACGGGCGAGGTCAGGAGGCGAGCGCGGGAAGCTCCAGGTAGGACTTGCCGCGGACGAACCACTGGAAGTCGGCCGCGTTCTTGCCGCTCGGCGAGGGAAGCCCGGCCCGCAGGTTCACGGCCGTGTTGACCAGGCCCCAGTTGAGGCCGCAGCCCGACGCCTTCGGCACGGCGAACGTCGTGTCCTTGGCCGCGACCTTGAACACCGGCGTCCCGTCGATGGACGTCAGGTCGAGCGAGGTGACCTCGGGGTTCAGCACGATCGGAGCGGCGTCGCTCCCGATGTAGCACTTCTTGCCGAGCAGGGAGTGGATCATGCGGATCTTGATGCCGACACCTCCCGGGAAGATCGGGCCGGCCTCGACCTTGCCGGTGCCCTGGGTCTCCACGTACACGTCGGTGAGCTTGGGCACCTCGAAGGGCTTGCCGATGAGGCCGCCGGGCACCTTCATCCGCCCGCTGACGACGCTGCCGAACGCCGCCGCCGTGCTGCCGTCGGCGAGCTTGCCCTGTGCCACGGTGATCCGCAGCGGCTCGCTGATGTCCTGGGTGATCGAGCCGAGCTTGATCGAGCCGCCCACGGTGACGATGAATATGCAGCTCCAGGTGTCGGGCGTGGCGCCGGCCGGAAGCCGTGGGCAGTCGGCCCAGTCGGCGTCGCTCGGGTGGTAGTCGTAGGCGGCGGCCGCCTGGGCGGGCGCCGCCGAGCCGGCCAGCAGCGCCGCCGCGGCCACGCCGATCGCCAGGCGCCGGGCAAGAACGCTCATGGACTCCTCCTCGGGTCCGCGTCGGGGGGTGCGGACGTGAATGAGTCCCGGTATATCTGCGAAAAAGTCGACTTTCTATGTCGCTTTCACAAGGCGCAAGGGCGGATTGTTATCACGATCCGCACAAAAGGCGTCAGACGGCCGCGTGCAGCCAGCGCACCGGCGCGCCCTCACCCGCGTAGCGGAACGACTCCAGCTCCTCGTCCCACTGCTTGCCGAGCAGGCGGTCGAGCTCCTCCTCCAGGACCACCCGGCCCTGGGCCGCCATCAGCATCACGTTGCGTAGCCGGTCCTCGGGGATCAGGATGTCCCCGTTCGCGCCGACGACCGCCGTGAAGGCGCCCAGCGTCGGCGTGTAGGCGTGCCGGGAGCCGTCGACGCCCGGCGAGGCGTCCTCGGTTATCTCGAAGCGGATGCGCTGCCAGCCCATGATTGAGGACGTGATCGCCGCCGCCGTGCCGGGACGCCCCTCCCACTCGGCCTGGGCCCGCAGGGTCCCGGGCGCGGCGGGCTGGGCGGTCCACGTCAGGTCGACGGGTACGCCAAGAACGCCTGCGACGGCCCACTCGATGTGCGGGCACAGCGCAGGCTGAGCCGAGTGGACGTACAGGACGCCACGAGCAGCAGCCACCGGACCTCCCAATTCGCATGAGGTGCGCCTTCCCCAACGGCCTCATACTTGGGATGATCACGGTTCGATGACTGTAGGAGAGACTACCGTCCGTCGCAGCCTGGCACCAGAGGGGGGTCATACCGATTGGTGCTTGGCGACCAACTGAATCGGGAAGGACGCGTTCCGTAACCATCACGGAAAGGCTCCCCGATGCGCAGCCGGCTCGTCGAACCCCTCCCGGGACGGCCCGTTCTCATCCGGCCGGACGAACTCCTGACCTCCTCCCCCGCCGCCGTCGCCCGGTGGGCCCTGGCCGCCGAGCCCCTTCCGGGCCCCGGTCGTGTCCACCGCGTACGGCTGCCGCCGGGCACCGATGTGATCGACCTGACGACCACGCTCCGCGACCGCGGGCACCCGGCCTCCCCCAACCACGTCCTGTCGGGCCAGCCGCTGTTCTTCGGCGGACCCGGCGGACCGCCCGTGCCCGCGGCGGCGCCGCCGTACGAGCCGGGGGAGCCGTGCGAGGTCACCGTGGCGGTCCTCGACACCGGCCTGGCGCCGCACCCGTGGCTGGCACGGTGGTACGGCGACGACGTCGCCGAGACGCCCGACGCGGACGGCGACGGCGTGCGCGACCGGCAGGCGGGGCACGGCACGTTCGTGGCCGGGCTGATCCTGCGGCACGCGCCCGACGCCCGGCTGCGCGTCTTACGCCTCCTCGACAGCGACGGCGTGAGCGACGAGGCGGCGCTGCTGCGCGCGCTCGCCGTGCTGCGCGACGGCCGGGCCGACGTGGTGAACCTCTCCTTCGGCGGGCACACCTTCGACGACGCGCCGCCCCTCGGGCTGGCCGAGGCCCTCGCGGGCTTCCCCGCCGTCGTCGCGTGCGCGGGCAACACCGCGTCGTCGCGTCCCTTCTGGCCCGCGGCCCTGCCCGGCGTGGTCGCCGTCGGCGCGCTCGACGGCGACGCCAGGGCCGGTTTCTCCGCGTACGGCCCGTGGGTGGACGCCTGGGCCCCTGGCGTCGGCCTGACCAGCAGCTTCCTCGATTACGGCGAATTCCGCGGCTACGCCACCTGGAGCGGCACGTCGTTCGCCGCCGCCGTCGTCACCGGCGCACTCGCCCGCCTGTGCCGGGAGGTTCCGCCGGGCGAGGCCGTGCGGCGCCTGCTCGGCGGCGGCCGGCGGGTCGCGGATCTCGGGGTGGTCGTGACGAGCGCGGATCGGTAAGGTTCCTGTCACCATACGCTTCTCCCCGAGCGCGCAGAGTGACACATGCCGACAGACAACTCCTTCGCCACCATGGGCCAGGCCGACTGGGAGGACCTGGTCGCCCGATTCGACGGCAGGATGTGGGCCGTCGCCCGGGCGTTCGGGCTGAGCGCCGCCGACGCGGCCGACGCCGTGCAGGGCGCATGGCTCCGGCTCGTGGAGAACGCGGCCGCCATCCGCGACCCCGAGCGGATCGGCGCGTGGCTCGTCACCACGACCCGGCACGAGGCGGCCCGGCTCAGCCGCAGGGCCCGCGGGGAGGTGGTCTTCGATCTGGAGGTGCCGGACCCGGCGCTGCCCGATCCGATGGCCGCGGTGGTGGACGCCGACTTCGGCAGGCAGGTGTGGCGCAGGCTCGACCTGCTCGGTGAGCCGTGCCGGTCGCTCATCCGCCTCTACGTGCTCCACCCCGAGGCGCGGTATGCCCAGATAGCGGTCCGCCTCGACCTGCCGGTCGGCAGCATCGGCCCCACCCGGGCCCGCTGCATGGCCCGTCTGCGCGCCCTCGTTGAGGAGGAGACCCGATGAAGGAGGAATACCTGCTGGCGGCCCTGCGCATGGGAGCGGGCGCCGACCCGGTGCCCGAGGGCGTGTCGGCCGCCGCCCGGGCGGTCTTCGGCCTGCGGGTGCCGGGAGGCGTGCCCGCCGGGCCGGTCGACGTCCCCGTACCCCCGGGGACCCGCTCCTCCGAGGCCGGGACGGCGCAGCCCGGCGTCCGCCGCTTCTGCGCGGACGGCCTGGTCATCGACATCGAGACGGCCGTCACCGGCGGGCGCATGGAGGTGGCCGGTCAGGTGTCCCCCGTCCCCGGGCCGGACGCCAGGATCGAGGTGCGGACCCCGCACATCGCCAAGGTCCGCGTGCCCTCCGGCAGCGGTCACTTCGCGGTGGCCGGCCTGCCGCCCGGGTGGATCAGCGTCGTCTGCCACCGGCCCGGTCACCCGCCCGTCTTCACCCGCTGGATCCACGTACGTCCGTGACTTCTCCCGTGGAGTTGCTCGACAGGGCCGAGGCCGCCGTGCGGCTCTCCGCAAGCGACCCTCGGCTGGCCCTCGCGGAGGCGAGAGCCGTACTGGGCCTGGCCGGGCGGCCGGGGCCCGCGGGCGCGTACGGCGAGGCGGCCTCGGTGGCGCTGCGCGCGGCGGCGCTGGCGGCCCGCGAGCTGGGCGACCTCGAACTCGCCGCGGAGCGACTGGAGGAGGCGATCGCGGCGGGGCGGGGGTTCCCGCGCCGGGTGGCGCAGGCCCGGATGTCGCTCGTCACGGTCCGGGCCCAGCTCGGCGACCCCGAGGGCGGGCTGCGCCTCGCCGATCTCGCCGAGCGGGATCTCCTGGGAGCCGACCTGGCGAGGCTCGGCGTGCAGCGGTCGGTCGCCCTGATCCTGCTGGGACGGCACGACGAGGCCGTGCGGCACTGCGACCTGGCGATCGGCCTGCTGGACGACGATCCCCGCTTCCGGGCGGGCGGGCTGCTCAACCGCGGCCTCGCCCGCACCTACCTTGAGCGGTACGGCGAAGCCGAGGCCGACCTGGCCGAGTGCGCCCGGGTCGCGAGGTCGGCCGGCCTCGACCACGTCGCGATGCTGGCGGAGGGCAACCTGCCGTTCGTGGCCGCCCGGCGGGGCGACATCGCCGCCGCCTTCGCGCGATACCGCGCGGCCGAGACCACGCTGTTCGGCTTCCCCGAACGGCTCGCCGCCATGCGCACGGACTTCGCCGAGGCGCTGGTGGCCGCGCGGCTGCCCGGCGAGGCGCGCACGCTGCTCGAACAGGCCGTCCCCGAACTGGTGGCGGCCGGGGCGCAGGCGGCGGTCCCCGGCGCGCGGCTGCTGCTCGCCCAGGCCGCGCTCCTCGCCGGGGACGCCCCGCTGGCCGAGACGACGGCGCGCACGGCGCTCGCGGAGCTGGACGCGCAGGGCAGGGCGGCCTGGCTGCCCCTTGCCAGGGAGGTCGTCCTGCGCGCCCGCCTCGCGGAGGCCCCCGCCCCGCCGGCCGCACACGCACACGACGCGGCGGTGGAGGCCCAGGCGGACACAGCGGACACAGCGGACACAGCGGCGGCCGACGGCCTGGTCACCGATTTGATCACTTGTGCCGACGACCTCGCGGTGTGCGGCTGGCCCGGGGCCTCGGCGGCGCTGCGGCTCACCGCCGCGACGGCGGCCGTACGGCTGGGCGCGATCCCGCACGCCCGCCCGCAGCTCGACCACGTCGCCGCCACCGCCACCCGCCCGCTCGTACGCTGGCACGCGACGGCGATGCGGCACCGCCTGGACGGGGACCTCGACCGGGCCCTGGCGGCCGCGGCACGGGGCATCGAGGCCGTGCACATCCCGGGCGGCGACGCCCGTTCCCGTGACGAGGCCGGTTCCCGCGACGGCGAGGTGACGCGGGACGCGGAACTGCGGGTGCACGCGGCACGACCGGCCGAGGATCTCGCCGCGTTCGGCCTGGAGATCGCCATCGACCGGGCCAGGCGGACGGGAGACGCCCGGACGGTGCTCGAATGGGCCGAGCGGTGGCGGGCGGTCGTGCGCGGCGCGGGGGCTCCCGCGTCAACGCCGCACGCTGTCCCGGCGCTGCCCGCCGGGGCCGGGCTCCTGGTGGAGCTGGTGCGGCGCGGCGACGACCTGTTCGCCGTCACGGCCGGCCCGCAGGGATGCGCGCTGCGGGCGCTCGGCTCCTACCAGGCTGCGGTGGAGGCGACCGTGCGGATCAGGTACGGCCTGCGCCGCCGTAACCTGCGCGATACCGGGCGCGACGCGGACGACCTTCCCTCCGCGGCGGCCGAGGGGCTCGCCCGCGAACTGTCCGCGCTCGATCGCGTTCTCCTGTCCGGTCCCGGCACCCTCACGTCAGCGGGGAGCACGACCGGCGGGCCGGTGACGGTCGTGCCCACCGGAGCGCTGTGCACGCTGCCCTGGCCGCTGCTTCCCTCGCTGCGCGGCCGGCCGGTGTCGGTAGCGGCCGACGCCGCCGCGTGGCTCGCCCCGCGCCCGGGCCCGGCCGGCGCCCCTCTGGTGCTGTCGCTCGCGGGACCGGGGCTCGACCACGCCGGGGCCGAGGCCGACATGGTCGCCGCCGCGCACGGGCGGGCGCGGCGCGTCGCCGCCACCAGGGCGGAGGTGCTCCGCGCACTGGAGCGGGCCGACGTGCTCCACGTCGCCGCCCACGGGATGTTCAGCCCGCGCGGGCCCATGCTGTCGCAGATCACGCTCGACGACGGGCCGCTCATGGCCTACGACCTGCTGGCCGCGCGGCGCATCCCCCGGCTCGTCGTGCTGTCGGCCTGCGACGCAGGGATGGCCCACGCCCCGGTGGACGGCGCGGCGCTGGGCCTCGCCGGGGCCTTCCTCGACAGCGCCACGCGCAACGGGGACGCCGCGTGCGTGGTGGCCGGTGTGGTGCCGGTGCGCGACGACGAGGCACTGGCGCTCATGACGCTCTTCCACACGCTGCTGGCCGAGGGCCGCTCCCCCGCCGAGGCGCTGGCCCAGGCGTCCGAGAAGACGGCCGTGCCGGGCTTCGTCTGCTTCGGCGCCGGCGACGTGCCCTTCGGCACGGACTGACGGCCCACTCCCCCGGCAGAGCGGCCGGGTCAGCCGGTCGCGACGGGCCTGCCGGGGTCGGCGACCCAGTTGGACCACGAGCCGACGTACAGGGCCGCCGGCAGCCCGGCGATCTCCAGTGCGAGCACTTCGTGGGCGGCCGTGACCCCCGACCCGCAGTACGCGCCGACGGGCAGCCCCTCGACCGCCCCGAGGCTGTTGAAGCGCTCGCGGAGAAACTCCCTGTTGTGGAACCGCCCGCCGGGCTCGACGTTCCCGGTGGTCGGAGCGCTGACCGCGCCCGGGACGTGCCCGGCGACCGGGTCGATCGGCTCCACCTCACCCCGGTAGCGCTCGGCCGCCCTGGCGTCGAGCAGCACGCCGTCGGCCGCCAGCGCGGCGGCCTGTTCGGCGTCGAGCACCGGCATCCCGCCCGGCCGCGCCGTGAAGTCGCCCGGCGGGACGGCCCCTTCCTCCTTGGTCACCGGGAGCCCTGCCCGGGTCCAGGCCCGCAGTCCGCCGTCGAGCACGCGCACGTCGCCGTGGCCGAAGTAGCGCAGCGTCCACCAGGCCCTGGCCGCCGCCATCGAGTCGGAGTCGTCGTAGACGACCACCGGCCGCCCCCCGGACACCCCGAGGCGGCGCATCGCCTCCTGGAACGCCTCCGGCGCGGGCAGCGGATGCCGTCCGGCGGGCCCGGCCGGGGCGGCGAGATCGGCGTTGAGGTCGCAGAAGACCGCGCCGGGGATGTGGCCCTCGCGGTATTCCTCGATGCCGGGCGGTCCGCCCAGCCGCCAGCGGACGTCGAGAATCGCGGCGTCGCCGATCGCGGCGAGCTCCTCAGGAGTGATCAGCGGGCTCATGCCATCTCCTCGCCTTCGGATCGGTGTCGAACGGTGCCGCAGCCATTGTGCCAAGCCGTCGTGCCGGCGCGCTGCACGCGCCTCAGGACGCGGTCGCGGTGAGCAGGGCGAGGATGTCGGCGGTGGTGCCGGTCTCGCCGAGACGCGGGAAGATCTTCTCGACGCTGTGGCGGTGGGCCTCGGGGTCGAGGTCGGTCATGGCGTCGGTCGCCAGGGTGACGTGGTAGCCGTGCTCGTGGGCGGCCCGGGCGGTGGATTCGACGCCGATGCTCGTGGCCACCCCGGTCAGCACGATCTGGGTGACGCCGCGGCGGCGCAGGTGCAGGTCGAGGTCGGTGCCGTAGAAGGCCGACCAGTTGCGCTTGGTGACGACGATGTCCTCCGGGTGTCCGGCCAGTTCGGCGACTACGGCGTCCCATCCGGCGGGCCAGGCGCGGGCGGAGCGCGACAGGTCGGTGCGTCCCGGGACGGCGTCCGAGCCGTCGGTCGAGGCGGTGACGCGGACCAGGACCACCGGCAGGTCGCGTGCCCGGAAGGCCTCGGCCAGCCGGACCGTCCTGGCGAGCACGTCCCGGGCGGAGTGCGGGCTGCCGGGGGCGGCCAGCACGCCGTTCTGCAGGTCGATGACGACGAGCGCGGTCTTGGAATCGAGCGTGGTCACGGGCATGGGAATCTCCCTTTTCTGGCTTGTGAACAGGGGGTGGTCAGGTGTGGCCGACGCGGCGCAGCGACCGGTCGGCGAGGATGCCGGCCAGCAGCAGCACCGAGACGCCCAGCAGGAGCAGGCTCAGGTGGTGCAGCCCGGGGGTGGTGGCGCCGTGCCGGTAGAACGCTGCGTTGGCGGCCGAGGCGCTCAGCGCGCCGAGATATCCGAACGTGCGCAGCAGCCCGGCTGAGGAGCCCATGCGGGCCGGGTCGGCCTGCGCGTACAGCGCGCTCTGGTTGGCCAGTCCGTTGAGGCCCTGCGCGACTCCGACGAACGCGCCGATCAGCGCCAGCAGCCACATCGGGCTGCCGGAGCCGGCCGTCAGCAGCGCGGCGCAGCCGGCGATCTGCGCCGCGGCGCCCCCGGCGAGCTTGCCGCGCACCTCGGCGCGGCGGCCGGTGAGGGCGGTCACGGCGATGGCCATCGCCGACATGGGCAGAAGCAGCAGCCCGGCGGCCGAGGGGGCGAGCGACCGGCTGTCCTGCAGCCACTGGGGGAACCCGTACAGGAAGGCGTAGGAGGTCGTGTAGGCCAGCCACTGCCTGCCGTACGTGGCCAGCAACGGCTGGTTGCCGCCCAGCACCCGCAGGTCGAGGAACGGCTGCGCCACCCGCAGTTCCCGTACGGCGAAGCAGGTCCCGGCGACCGCGGCGATCACCAGCAGCCACCAGAGCCCCCACGCCGGGTTCATCAGGAACGTCATGAACGCCGTGAGCGTGCCCGCGAACAGCGCCATGCCGATCACGTCCAGTCCCCCGCCAGGCCGGGCCGCCGTGGAGCGGCGGGGCAGTCGCCGCGCGCCGAGGACGAGGCAGGCGGCCGAGAGCGGCACGTTGACGGCGAAGATGAGATGCCAGCCGCCCACGCCGATGAGCAGACCGCCCAGGGTCGGCCCGATGACCGCGAGGACCTGGTTGGAGATCGACAGCGCCGCCAGGATGCCGCTGGGGCTTCGCATGCCGGTGCGGTCGGCCTCGGCCCGCAGCAGGAACATCGAGGCGGGGTAGGCGGCGGAGGTGCCGATCCCGAGCAGGACCCGGGACACGATCAGGACGCCCAGGGTGGGCGCCAGCACGCCCAGCAGCCCGGCGACGCCGACCAGCGCCGTGCCGGTCAGGTACAGCGGCCGCGGGCCGAAGGTGTCCACCAGCCGCCCGATGACCGGCTGGCCGACCGCGGTGGCCAGGTAGAGCCCCGTCACCAGCCACGCGGTGTGCGCAGGCGAGGCGTGGAACCAGTGGCCGATCGGCACGAGTGCCACCGCCAGCATCGAGGAGTTGATCGGGTTCAGGATCGAGCCGAGGATCATCGGGGCGATCAGCCGGCGGTCGAAGCCGCCGGCGTCCGATCGGCGCCCGGCCCGGGAGGCGGCCGGAAGCCGCGTCATGACCGGAGCCTGATCATGACTGGGCCACGGCGTCCAGCAGCGCCATCGCCTCGATGACCGTGCGCAGCTGCGCTTCTGTGCAGTGTTCCTGCAGCGCCCGTGCCAGCCACGCCTCGCGCGCCCTCCGGTCGTCCAGGCGGCGCTCACGCCCCAGATCGGTCAGCGTGACGAGCTGACGCCGGCCGTCCTCGGGATCGCGGTGGCGTTCCACCAGCCCGGCCCGTTCCAGCGCCTGGACGATCGCCGCCATGGACTGCGGCCTGACCCGCTCGGCCGCGGCCAGCTCACTGGCCGACGCCGGGCCGTGCTTGGCCAGCCGCACGAGCACGGAGACCTGGCCGGAGCTGAGGTCGCCCTCTCCGTCCAGCTCCCTCAGCCTGCGGACCAGTCGGCTGACCGACACCCAGGCGTCGCCGGCCGCCTGGGCCGCCACCTCCGAGACGGCATCGCTCATCGTGCACCTCGCTCAAAATAGACAGTCCAGACTGTACACGCGAAACTGTGCAGTCTAAACTGCTGATCAGCGGACGCAGGTCAGCGGCGGATCTCGCCGGAGCGTCAGCGAGAAATCTGTACGAGCGTCAGCGACGAATCTCCACGAGCGGGACGTTCTGCTCGGCGGGGGTCAGCGAGCCGTGGTAGCCGATCATGGACGACTCCACCGGCTCCCCTGCCGAGGCAACGATCACGCACTCGCCGTACGGCACGGCCACCACGTCGCCGACGCGGCCGAGCCACTCGCGGCGGACGCGGCGGCCGAACCAGCCCGCGGAGACGGCCTCCTCGCGGGTGACCACCCAGGCCCGCCCGCGCAGGGCCTCCCGCCAGGTCTCCAGCACCGCGGAGGCCGCGCCCGGGGAGGTGTAGACGTGGCGGGCCCGGGCCTCGCCGCCCAGCATGAGCACGCCCTCCCGCAGGTCGGGGCGGCGGTCCACGTCCACCTTGTCGGCGGCGTTGATCATGCCGTGGTCGGCCGTGACGTACAGGACCGCGCCCGGCGGCAGCGCCGCGGCGATGCGCTCGGCCATGCGGTCCACGACGGCGAGCTGTTCGAGCCACTCGCCGCCACCCCACCCGCTGAAGTGCCCTACGCGGTCGACCTCGCCGTAGTAGACGGTGACGAACCTGGTCTCGCGCAGCGCCTGCCGTACGGCCTCGACGCGCTCGCCCGGGCTCTCGGCGGCCCGGTAGCGCATGCCCCGGTAGACGGCGCGGGTCAGTCCGGTGCCGTCGAACGAGGCGGGCGCCACGTAGACGGGCTCGACTCCCGCCGCCGCCATCCGTTCGTAGACGGTCGGCGCGGGCTGCCACACGTCCGGGTCGATCGACAGGCCGGGGGCGGTCCAGCGCAGGCAGTTGAACAGCCGCCCCTCCCCCGGGACGGCCATCTGGATGCCGACCATGCCGTGCTCCCCGGGAGGGGCGCCGGTGCCCAGGGTGGCCAGGCTGGTCGGGGTCGAGGAGGGGAAGCCGGCCGTGAGCGTCCCCCGCAGGTGGGCCGACAGGAACGGCGCGGCGCCGGGGTGGGCGGCGAGGAGTTCGGCCCCGAGGCCGTCCACGAGGAACAGGCACACCCGCGGGGCCGGCTCCAGCGCCAGCGTGTTGTCGGCCGGCAGCCCGAGGGAGGCGAGCAGCGAGCCCGGCAGGTCGGCCAGCGAGCCCGTGCCGTACGCGGGCACGTACGGCACGGGCGCGGCCGGCGACGCCACGGACGGCTCCCCGGCGAGCGCCCCTGAGCGCGTCGCGGAGGACGTCGCAGGGGGCTGGGGGTCGATCACGTCACCTCCCGGCGGGTCGAGGGGGGACGGTCAGGTCGTCGCGGCCTTGGCGGTGGCCTCCGACAGCGCCTTCGCGAACGCCAGCACGTGGGTGACGGCCTCCGGACCGTCGGCCGCCTCGCTGACCCGCAGGGACAGGTCGTCGGCCGTGATCGCGCCGGTGTAGCCGTGGTCGGCCTCGCAGTTCTCGTCGCCGCAGGTCGCCGGTTCGAGATCGACGTGGGAGATCGCGCCCCACCCGATCGTCAGCGTGACCTCCGTCGGAGGGACGCCCGGCACGTACGACGCGGGGTCGGGCACGACCCTGGTCACGGCGACCGACTGGATGCGGCTGAGCCGCACCGCCTCGGTGGTGGTGGAGGCGTGCGAGGCGGGCATGCCCTCGGCGGGCGGGTGCTCGTCGGTGTGGCAGACCAGCAGCCGGGTGGGCGAAAGGACCAGGACCGTGACGTGCCTGCGCACCTCCATCGCCGGGTCGAACGTGGCCTCGTGATGCACGACGTACGCCGTGACCGCCTCGTTGCCGAGCGCGGAGTCGACGGCGTCGGCCACCAGATCCGGGTAGTAGCCGCTGCGATCTATGGCCTCGCGCAAGCCCGCGGCGGAGACTCGGGTTTCCCTCATGGGTCCATCCTGCCCTGTAAGGGACACCTGTTTCACACCCCGACGGGACGGGTTTTCCGCCCACGGCTTGACACCGACCGATCAGCTCAGGCGGCGGGGCCCGACGTCGGGCCGCAGCGCGGTGACGGGCCGCAGGACGGCCCGCGCGCCCAGCACGGCCACTCCCGACGCGCCTACCAGGACCTGGTCGAGGTCCATCCTGGCGACCTCGGGCAGGGCGTCGGCCAGCAGCCCCACCCGCACCAGCAGTTCCTCCAGCGCCTCCACGGCCACCGCCTGGTAGCCGTACTCGCCGAACAGCAGCGGCGCGGCGCGGACCGACCGCACCAGCCCCGCCGCGTCCTCGGAGGTGAGCGGCGCGAGGCGGTAGGCCTGGTCGCCGAGCAGCCGGGCGGTGACCTCCCCGAGGCCGAACGTGACGACCCCGCCGAAGTAACGGTCCTGGGTCACGCCGACGACGGTGGGCACCGAGGGCTGCGGCGCCATGCGCTGCACCGCGAGCGGCGTGCCGGGCCCGAGGAGCGCGGCGAGGTCGGCGTACGCCTGCCGGACCCCGGCGGCCTCGGTGAGGCCGATGCGGACGGTGCCGGCGCGGCGGGCGTCCTCCGGGTCGGCCGACTTGACCACCACGGGCCAGCCGATCCGCTCGGCGGCGGCGACGGCCTCCTCGGCGTCGGCGGCGACGTGCGCCGGCCACACCTCGATGCCGTAGCAGGCCAGCAGCGCGGTCGCGTCGATCTCCCGCTCCTCGCCGTCCGCCCCCTCGCCGGTCGCCCCCTCACCGACCAGTGCGGCGGCGACGATCTCCCGCGCCGCGGCGGTGTCGATCCCCTCGACGGACGGGGCCGTGCCCGGCGGCTGCCTGCGCCAGTGGGCGTACCGCATGACGTGGGCCAGCGCGCGGACCGCCTCCTCCGGGGCGGGGTACGACGGGATCGACCCGCGCTGGGGGGAGTCGTCTCCGGAGTCCCCCGGCACGCGCAGCGCGGCCGGCATGCCCAGCTCGCCCTGGAAGGTGGCCAGCACGGGCTTGCCCGACTCCCGGGCGGCCTCCAGCAGCGCTTCGGCCACCTCGCGGCAGTCGCCGGGGATCGGCGGCATGTAGATCGCGACGGCGGCGTCTACCTCGGGCAGGACGCTCCGCAGGGCCTCGGCGAACTCGGCCGCGCCGGCGCGGGCGCCGAGGTTCACCGGCGGGCTCGGCTGCAGGCCGGCACCCGCGCACGCCTCCTCCGCGAGCAGCGTGAGCGCGTCGGAGTTGCCGACCACGCCCACCCGCGGCCCGGCCGGCAGCGGCTGGTGCGCCAGGAGCTGGGCGACGTCGAAGAGCTGGACCAGGTCGTCCACCCGGATGACCCCGGCCTGCGCGAACAGCGAGCTCAGCGCGGTGTCGGGCAGCCCGAGCACGGGCGCGCGGTGCCCGCCGGGGACGCCGCGCGACTTGACCACCACGATCGGCTTGGACCGGGAGATCCGCCGGGCCAGCCGGGTGAACTTGCGCGGGTTCCCGATGGACTCCAGATAGAGCAGGATCACGTCGGTCGCCGGGTCCTCCTCCCAGTATTGGAGGAGGTCGTTGCCGGACACGTCGGCTCGGTTGCCGGCCGAGACGAACGTCGAGATGCCCATGCCGCGCTGGGCCACCCGCTGCAGCAGGGCGGTGCCGAGCGCGCCCGACTGGCTGAAGAACCCGACGCTTCCCCGCCCCGGCAGGGTCGCCGCGAGCGTCGCGTTGAGCCGTACGGCGGGGTCGGTGTTGGCGATGCCCAGGCAGTTGGGCCCCACCACCCGAATGCCGTACGCCCGGGCGATGCGGACCAACTCCTCCTGACGGGCCCGGCCCTCGGGCCCGGTCTCGCCGAACCCGGAGGAGACCACGACCAGGCCCTTCACGCCCTTCTCCGCGCACTCCTCGACCAGTTCGAGCACGCCCTCGGCGGGGACCGCCAGCACGGCGAGGTCCACCTCGCCGTCGATGGCCGACACGCTGCGGTAGGCCCGCACGCCGGCCACGGCCCGTACGTGCCGGTGGACGGGGTAGACCGGGCCGGTGAAGTCGGCGGCGAGCAGGTTGCGCAGGACCGTCTGGCCGATCCCGCCCGGTTCGCGGCTCGCGCCGATGACCGCGACCGACTCCGGCGTCAGCAGGCGGGCGATCGAGCGCGCCTCGGCGCGGTGCTCGCGGGCGAGCCGGACCTCCAGCGCGGTCTCGGTGCTGGACAGGTCGAGCATCATGCGTACGACGCCGTCCTCGAACTGGCTCTGCGCCGTGTAGCCGGCCTGGCGGAACAGGCCCATCATCCGGTGGTTGCCCGGCAGCACGTCCGCGATGAAGGTCTTGATCCCGCGCTCGCGTGCGGCGGCCCGCAGGTGCTCCATCAGCACCCCGGCCACGCCCCTGCCCTGGTGGGCGTCCTCGACCAGGAAGGCCACCTCGGCGTGGTCGCGCGGCTGCACCCGGTCGTACCGGACGACCGCGACCATCTCGGTGCCGATCGTGGCGATGAGGGCGACCCGGTTGTCGTAGTCGACGTTGGTGAACCAGACCACGTCCTTGTCGGTCAGCCGCGGCCGCGGCCCGAAGTACCGGAAGTAGATGGACTCCGCGGACAGGCGCGAATAGAACGAGCGCAGCATGTCGGCGTCGTCCGGCCTGATCGGGCGGACGTGGGCGGTGCCGCCGTCGGAGAGCACGACGTCCGCCTCCCAGTGCGCGGGGTACTGAGGGTGCACGCAATCGAGGCTAGCGTTGCCCGGCTTGGCCTGGATTGAGAGATTCCTTACGACAGACGGACCCGCTTCTCGAGACCGCTTATAGGGGATCTACCAGCCCCGACGGGACGAGTTGGGCAACGCTTGTGCATCGACTGTGCCCGTCTGTCCGCTCTCCACCCCACGACGCCCCTGGAAGCTGTTAGGTTTCTGGACGTCAGCCTCACAGCACGGAGAGGACGCCGCCCCTCCTAGGGCATGGCTCACCTCCACAAGCAGTTGGCAAGGTGGTGACATCATGACGCGGGTCGTCGTGGTGGGCGATCTCATGACGGACGCGGTCGCCCGCGCGAAGTTCCCTCTTGCTAGGGCGAGCGACACCCCGGCCGTCGTGACCATGCACGGTGGCGGCTCCGGCGCCAACATCGCCTCCTGGCTCGCCGTGGAAGGCTCGGAGGTCGCCTTCGTCGGCCGCCGCGGCGCCGACATCACGGGCCGCAACCGCGACATGGAACTCATGGGCTACGGCGTGGACGCCCGGCTCGTCATGGACCCCGAGCGGCCGACCGGCACCTGCGTCGTGCTCGTCACCCACAAGGGCGAGCGGACGATGCTGTCCGACCCCGGCGCCAACGCCGCGCTGTCCCCCGAGGACCTGCCGCGCGACCTTTTCAGCGCCGGCGGGCACCTGCACATGTCGGGCTACACCCTGATCAACGAAGGGTCGCGCGACGCCGGCCTCGCCGCGCTCGACATGGCCCGGCGTGCCGGCATGTCGATCTCCGTTGACTGCGCCTCCTCCGCTCCGCTGGAGCGGACCGGCGCCGAGCCGTTCCTGGAGTGGACCGACGGCGCGAAGCTGCTGTTCGCCAACGCCGACCAGGCCAAGGTGCTCACCGGCAGGGACGACGCCGCCGCGGCGGCCAAGGTGCTGACCGCCTGGTTCCCGCAGGTCGTGATCAAGCTGAACGCCGAGGGCTCGCTCTGGTACTCCAACAACCGTCCCGAACCGGTCCGGGCGCCCGGTGAGGTCGTCGACCGGGTGGTGGACGGCACCGGCGCCGGTGACGCCTTCGCCGCCGGTTTCCTGCCCGTCTGGCTGGACGGCAAGCCGGCCGCCGAGGCGCTGGCGGCGGGCAACGCCCTCGCCGCCAAGTGCATCTCCAACCTCGGCGCTCGCCCTCGTCTCTGACCCTGTTCAGAACGGCCCGGTTCACAACGAGCTGCGCGCGAGCACGACCGGCTGCGGGGGCCGCAGGCGCATCAGCGGCACGAATGCCAGCAGGAGCAGCGCCGCTCCCAGCGGGATCAGGTCCTTGTCCGCCAGCGGAAGCACGGCCTGCACGAGCACCAGCGCCGGGCTCCACCAGGGCACCCGCCGCTGCACGGCGAGCCGGGCCACCAGCGCGATCATGCCGACGTAGAACAGCAACGGCACGACGGTGTACACGACCGGCTCGACGCCCGGGATCGCCTTGACGGCGTCGAAGCGCGGTCCCATCGCGTCGTGGTCGGCGGACAGGAAGCCGACCACGATGTCGATCGTGAACTGCGCGGCCAGCGCCAGCGCACCGGCGAGGCCGGCGGCGTAGCCGGCCGTGGCCGTAACGCCGCCGCCGGCCGTCGTCCGGAGCCGCCCGAAGATCTGCACGAAGAGGACCAGACCGGCCAGGAAGCACAGGTGCCCGATGGTCCAGGCGGCGCCGGGTCCCCGGCTTCCGTCGAATCCGTCCACCATCCGGGCCACACCGTACGCGCCGAACAAGAGGGGCGCGGCGACAAGCGATCTCATGGCGACGAGTGTGCAGGTCGCGGCGGGTCGCCGGGATGGGGTGACGCCCCTGATTCACCCCTGACCCGTCCCCGAGCCCGGCCTCGGCCCACCGCCCCCGCGTCTCAGGGGCGCCCCGGTCCCGGCCCTCGGGAGGCGGTCAGCTGGTGACGGCCAGGGCCAGAGGCAGCACGGCGGGCGCCCCGGCGTGACGGACCTGGGCGGCGGCCAACGCCATCGTCCATCCGCTGTCCACGCGGTCGTCCACCAGCAGCACCGGCCCGCCCGCCGCCGCGATCCTCTCGGCGACGTCACGCGGCATCGCGAGCGTCCCCCGGATGGCCGTCACCCGCTGGGCGCTGTTGTGCCTGGCGGCGGGCGGCCCGTCGCGGTAACCGAGCGTCCCGAGGTGCTCCAGCCGGCCGACCTGGGCGAGCCGCTCGGCGAGCGACCCGACCAGCGCCGGCCGCGTGCCCGACGGCACCGCGACCACCGCGACCGGCCGCTGCTCCCACCCCCACGACTTCAGCACCTCGATCACGGCCGCGAACACGTCGTCGGGGACCGGCCCGTCCCCCGCCGCGAACAGTTCGCGCAGCCGGGTGCCCCAGCCGATGTCGGTCAGGCGGCCGAGCGCACGGCCCGGCTCGGCGCACAGCTCCGGCTTGATCCGCCCCTTCAGGTCCGGCAGGCCGGTGGGCCACTGGCGGCGCGGCTCGATCTCGACGCCGGGACGCGCGAGCCGCTGCTGGGCGGCCCGGACGGCCTCGTCCGGCACCTCGGCGGAACGATGGGCGCCGGTGCAGTTGTCACACCTGCCGCAGGGCGTCGCCGACTCGTCGTCGAGGTGGCGGCGCAGGTACTGCTCCCGGCACTCGGTGGTCGCGATGTAGCCGAGCATGGCCTCCTGCTCCACCCGGCGCTCGGCGGCCACCCGGGCGTAGCGCTCGGCGTCGTAGCTCCACGGCTCGCCGGTGGCCTCCCAGCCGCCCTTGACCCGGCGTACGGCGCCGTCCACGTCGAGGACCTTGAGCATCATCTCCAGCCGGCTCCGGCTGAGGTCGACCCTCGTCTCCAGCGCGGGGGTGGACAGCACGCCCCCCTCGGACAGCGCCTCCAGCGTCGCCCTGACCACGCCCTCCGGCGGGAAGGCGAGCGAGGCGAAGTAGGCCCAGATCTCCCGGTCCTCCGGACCGGGCAGCAGGATGACCTCGGCCCGCTCGACGCCTCGGCCTGCGCGGCCCACCTGCTGGTAGTACGCCACGGGCGAGGCGGGCGCGCCCACGTGGACGACGAAGCCCAGGTCGGGCTTGTCGAAGCCCATCCCGAGTGCCGAGGTCGCCACCAGCGCCTTGACCCGGTTGGTGAGCAGGTCCTCCTCTGCCGCCAGCCGGTCGGCCGGCTCGGTCTGGCCGGTGTACGCGGCGACGGTGTGCCCCTGCTCGCGCAGGTACGCGGCGATCTCCTGGGCCGCGGCGACGGTCAGCGTGTAGACGATGCCGGAGCCCGGCAGCTCGTGCAGCGTCCTGGCCAGCCAGGCGAGCCGCTGGTCCGCGCCGCCCAGCCGTACGACGCTCAGGTGGAGGCTCTCGCGCTCCAGCGGGCCGCGCAGGACGAACACCTCGCCGCCGGGCAGTTCGTCCCACTCCTGGGTGACGGCGAGCTGCTCGGCGACGTCGCGGGTGACCCGGGCGTTCGCCGTGGCCGTCGTGGCCAGCACGGGAATGCCCGGCGGCAGCTCGGCCAGCAAGGTGCGGAGCCTGCGGTAGTCGGGCCGGAAGTCGTGGCCCCAGTCGGAGATGCAGTGGGCCTCGTCGATCACCAGGAGACCCGCGCTGCCGGCCAGCTCGGGCAGCACGTTGTCGCGGAAGTCGGGGTTGTTCAGCCGCTCGGGACTGACCAGCAGCACGTCGACCATGCCCTCGGCGACCTGGCCGTAGACCTTCTCCCACTCCTCGGGGTTGGCCGAGTTGATCGTCTGGGCGTGGATGCCGGCCCGCTCCGCCGCGGCGATCTGGTTGCGCATCAGCGCCAGGAGCGGGGAGACGATGACCGTGGGCCCCTCGCCGAGCTCGCGCAGCAGCGCGGTCGCGATGAAGTAGACGGCCGACTTTCCCCAGCCGGTGCGCTGCACGACCAGCGCGCGCCTGCGGTCCATGACCAGGGCCTTGATGGCGGCCCACTGGTCGTCGCGCAGCCGCGCGTGGTCGCCGGCGAGCGCCCGCAGCCGGGCCTCGGCCTCTTCCCGCAGCATCACCTCTTCTTCGCTCACCCGCCCATTGGTACCAGGTCCGGCCGACCGTTTCCGCCGCGACGGCGGGAAGGCGGGAGAACTACCCGCGGTCTCCGGACACGCCGCTCCCGGCGTCGTCCTCTCCGAAGGACAGGGGCAACCGCAGGCCGAGCTGCGAGTAGATCTGGAGTTGGTCGTAGTAGAAACGCTGGCTCTGGATGAGGTCGTCCTTCAGGTGCCAGAACCAGGAGACGCGGATGTTGATGCGCCGGCCGGTCGGGGCGAGGATGTCACCCCCGGCGACCAGGTAGGGCCCGGTGTGCGTGCCCACGGCCGTCGACTCTGTCGCGACCACGTCCGCGCAGGTGATCGTCTCCCAGACCGTGAAGTGCAGATCGGGAAAGCCCTCCCACATCTGCAGCATGTAGGAGCCGATCTCCCCGGGCTCCCCCGCCTCCATCTCCGGTCCGACCACCACCGCGTCCGGCGCGTAGCACCGCAACACCGCGTGCAGGTCGTGCGCGTTCAACGCGTCGAGCATCCGGCCCACGACGTCGTACATCGCGGAAGCACCCCCTCTCCTGGGAGAGTATCTCCGGCCGCCTCGCCGATGGAGCGGCCGCGTGACGGTGCGGGCGGCCGCGGCCGGACCGCCCCGGACGGGCGTCGTGGTTTGATGTGTCCGTTATGGACGTGACCACCTGGTATCTCGAACAGACCAGCCCCGCCGACCTGCGCCCGGGACGGCCGCCCGCGGCCTCCGCGCAGATCGTCCGCGCCGAGGTTCCCAGCCCCGAGTTCAGCCGCTTCCTCTACACCGCGGTGGGCGGCGACTGGCAGTGGACCAACCGGCTGCCGTGGACCTGGAAGCAGTGGAGGGACTGGCTCGACCGGCCGGGCGTCGAGACCTGGGTGGCCTGGGTGCGCGGCACCCCCGCCGGGTACGCCGAACTGGTGGCTCAGGACGGCGGCACGGTCGAGATCGTCAACTTCGGGCTGCTGCCGTACGCGATCGGGCAGGGCCTCGGCGGGTGGCTGCTGGGCGAGGCCACGGCCCGCGCCTGGGACCTCGCCGAGCGCTGGCCGGGGCGGGAGGCAACCCGGCGGGTCTGGGTGCACACCTGCTCCCTCGACGGGCCCGCCGCGCTGGCGAACTACAAGGCCCGGGGCTTCCGGATCTACGACGAGAAGCTCAACGTGCCGGGTGACGAGGACGAGGGCGAGGCGCCGGGCCCCTGGCCCGGGGCCGGCCCCCGCGACTGACCGTCCCGGCATGCTCGATGGGACCGCAAGCGCTGTCCCATCGAGCAAGCCGGAACGGCGGGCGCGAGCCCGGCAGTATGGTGGTGAGTCGCGAACAGGGTGAACTCTCGGCAGAATGTTCGATGTCCACCACTGATGTCCACCACCAATGTTCGCCCTCCCCGGTCCCGACGGCCGGGGTCCGGCTCCTCGACACGCAGGAAACCACGACATGGCCCGACGCACGACGACACCCCCGCCGGACGAGGACTTCGAGGAGCGGATCGTCGACATCGACGTCTCCGCGGAGATGCGGACGAGCTTCCTTGAGTACGCCTACTCGGTGATCTACCAGCGCGCGCTGCCCGACGCGCGCGACGGACTCAAGCCCGTCCAGCGCCGCATCCTCTACTCCATGAGCGAGATGGGCCTGCGGCCGGACCGCGGGCATGTCAAGTCCTCCCGCGTAGTCGGCGAGGTGATGGGCAAGCTCCACCCGCACGGCGACTCGGCCATCTACGACGCGCTCGTACGGCTCGCGCAGCCGTTCTCGATGCGCCTGCCGCTGGTGGACGGGCACGGCAACTTCGGCTCTCCCGACGACCTGCCCGCCGCGATGCGGTACACCGAGGCCCGCCTCGCCTCGGCCGCCATGCTCATGGTGCAGTCGATCGACGAGGACACCGTCGACTTCAAGCCCAACTACGACGGCCAGGAGACCGAGCCGTCGGTCGTGCCGTCGGCGTTCCCCAACCTGCTGGTCAACGGTGCCTCCGGTATCGCGGTCGGCATGGCCACCAACATGGCCCCGCACAACCTCGGCGAGGTCATCGCGGCGGCCCGCTACCTGATCAGGAAGCCGAACGCGACGCTCGACGAGCTCATGCGCTTCGTCCCCGGCCCCGACCTGCCGACCGGCGGCATGATCATCGGCCTGAACGGCGTCAGGGACGCGTACGAGACCGGCCGCGGCACCTTCAAGATGCGGGCCAAGGCGACGATCGAGCAGGTCACGCCGCGCCGCAAGGGCATCGTCGTCACCGAGCTGCCGTTCAACGTGGGCCCCGAGCGAGTGATCACCAAGATCAAAGAGCTGGTGAACGCGAAGAAGCTCACCGGCATCTCCGACCTCAAGGACCTGACCGACCGGCACAAGGGCCTGCGCCTGGTCATCGAGGTCAAGAACGGCTTCAACCCGGAGGCCGTGCTGGAGGAGCTCTATCGGCTGACGCCGATGGAGGAGACCTTCGGCATCAACAACGTCGCCCTCGTGGACGGGCAGCCGCGCACGCTCGGCCTGCGCGAGCTGCTGTCGGTCTACGTGGACCACCGGCTCGACGTCGTGCGCAGGCGCTCGCGCTTCCGGCTGCGCAAGCGCGAGGAACGGCTCCACCTGGTCGACGGCCTCATCATCGCGCTGCTCAACATCGACCAGGTCATCCAGGTGATCCGCGGCTCCGACGACTCGGCGCAGGCCCGCGCGCGGCTCATGGAGACCTTCGAGCTGAGCGAGATCCAGGCGAACTACATCCTCGACACCCCGCTGCGCCGCCTCACCCGCTACGACAAGCTGGAGCTCGACCGGGAGAAGGAGCAGCTCCAGGCCGACATCGCCGAGCTGAACGAGATCCTCGGCTCGGAGGACCGGCTGCGCAAGGTCGTGTCGTCCGAGCTGGCCGAGGTGGCCAAGACGTACGGCACGCCGCGCCGCACGGTCCTGCTTGAGTCGTCGGATGCCGCCAGGGCCGCCGTCGTGCCGCTGGAGGTGGCCGACGATCCCTGCCTGGTGCTGCTGTCGTCCACCGGCCTGCTCGCCCGTACGACCGACGCCACGCCGGTCTCCGGCGAGGGCGACCGCACGGCGCACGACGTGCTGGTCTCGGTGGTCCGCTGCACCGTACGCGGCGAGGTGGGCGTGGTGACCTCCAAGGGCCGGATGATCCGGGTCTCGGTGCTCGACCTGCCCGCGCTGCCGCCCTCGGCCAACCCGCCCTCGCTCGCCGGTGGCCATCCGGTGTCGGAGTACGTCGCCCTCGAACCTGACGAGAAGGTCGCCGGGCTGGGCTCGCTCGACCCGGACGGGCCGGGGCTCGCGATCGGCACCAGCCAGGGCGTGGTCAAGCGGGTCGTGCCCGAATATCCCGTCAACCGCGACGAGTTCGAGGTGATCGGACTGCGGGACGGCGACGTGGTGGTCGGCGCCGTGGAACTGACCTCCGCCGACCACGACCTGGTCTTCATCACCAGCGACGCGCAGCTCCTGCGCTTCCCCGCCTCCGTCGTACGGCCCCAGGGACGCCCGGCGGGCGGCATGGCCGGCGTGCGCCTCGAGGGCGACGCGAAGGTGGTCTTCTTCGGCGTGGTCGATCCCACGCGGGAGGCACGCGTGGTGACGATCGCCGGCTCCTCCACCGCCCTGCCGGGCACACAGATGGGCGCGGGCAAGGTCTCCGACTACGCCGACTTCCCGCCGAAGGGGCGGGCGACCGGCGGCGTGCGCGCCCAGCGCTTCCTGAAGGGCGAGGACGTCCTGCTGCTCGCCTACGCCGGCCCGGCGCCGGTCAAGGCGATCTCCTCGACCGGCAAGCCGGTGACGCTGCCCGAGGAGCTCGGCCGCCGCGACGGCTCGGGCGTTCGCCTCGTGCACGCCATCGCCGCGATCGGCGGCGCGCTCGGCGCGGACGGCGACGAGGAGGCCGCCGCGACCGAGGGCGGCATGGCCACCACGGGTGACACAGGCGGCGAAGAGCCGCCCATGTGACACAGGTGGCGGAGAGCCGCCGTTGTGACACTGGCGGCGCGGAGCCGGTCTCGTAGCTCCGCGCCGCCGCCCCGGCGCCTGCCTGTGGCGTTCAGGTCGCTGTGGGGCCGCCGTGGAACGAGGAGCGGTACGCCTGCGGCGTGGTCCCCACGACCCGCTTGAACCGCTCCCTGAACGCGGTCGGCGACCCGAAACCGGCCTGTGCGGCGATGCGCTCGATGCCGTGGTCGGTGTTCTCCAGCAGATACTGCGCCCGCCGGACCCGGGCGCGCAGCAGCCACTGCAGCGGAGTGGTGCCGGTCTGCCGGCGGAAGCGCCTGCTGAACGTCCGCTCGCTCATCCCGCCGCGGGCCGCCATCTCCCGCAGGGTGAGGTCGCGGCCGAGGTTGTCCTCGATCCAGGCGAGCACCGGCTCCAGCAGCGAACCGCTGGGCACCGGCGGGTGCTCGTGGACGATGAACTGGGCCTGGCCGCCCTCCCGCTCCAGCGGCATCACCGACAGCCGGGCGGCGTCGGCCGCGACGGCCGAGCCGTGGTCGCGCCGGATCATGTGCAGGCACAGGTCGAGCCCGGCGGCCGCGCCCGCGGAGGTCAGCACCTGCCCGTTGTCGACGTAGAGCACGTCCGGCCGCACGTCCACCTGCGGGAACCGCCGGGCCAGCTCGGGCGCCGCCGCCCAGTGGGTGGTCGCCCGCAGGCCGTCCAGCAGTCCGGCCGCCGCGAGCGTGAACGCGCCCACGCAGATCGAGGCGAGGCGGGTGCCCCGCGCGGCCGCGTCGCGCAGCGCCTCCAGCGCCTCGGGCGGGGGCGGCCCCGCCCGCTCCGAGCAGCCGGGGACGATGACCGTGTCGGCCTCGGTCAGCGTGTCCACGCCGTACGGCACGCGCAGGGCGAACGCCTCCGTCCGCACTTCGGAGGCGGGCGCGCACACCCGCACCCGGTAGGGCCGCCGGCCGTCCGGCAGGCGGGTGCGCCCGAACACCTCGATGGGGGTCGCCAGGTCGAACGGCACGACATGGTCCAGCGCCAGGATCGCCACGGTGTGCACGATCGCCACGATAGACGGAATCCCGCCATCGGTGAATCCGGGCGCCGATCCGTGAATCCTCAGGTGATAACGGTTGGCGAGAATCCGTTGGTCTTTGTCATTCTCGCCGCTGTGACGGGCCGGGCCGCACTCCTACGGTTGGTGACCGCACTGCCGACGACAAGGAGAGATGCCGATGCTGGCCCAGTTCGTGCTGTTCGACGGGTTCGATCCCCTGGACGTTCTCGCGCCGTACGAGGTCCTGACGGCGGCCGCGACGTTCACGCGGACCCCGCTGACCGCGACGCTCGTGACGGCGGAGGGGCCCAGGGAGGTGGCCGGCGGCGTCCCGGGTGTGTCGCTGCGGGCCACGGCCCGACTGGACCCCGCCCGCGCGGATCTGGTCGTCCTACCCGGAGCGGCGGGGGACGTGCGCGAGGAGGAGGGCCTCACCGAGGAGGAGCGTCAGGGGACGGTCACCGCGCGGCTCGGCCGCGCTCTCGCGACCGGCCTGCCCCGGCTCATGGGCGAGGCGCTCGGCCGGGAGGGCGTCACCGTCGCCACCGTCTGCGGAGGTTCGCTGATCCTCGCGATGGCGGGGCTGATCCCCGGTCGCCACGTGACCGGTCACCACATGGGGCTGGACGCGCTGAGCGCCTTCGGGGCGGTCGCGGTGGACGCGCGGGTCGTCGACGACGGCGACCTGGTGAGCGGCGCCGGGGTCACCTCGGGCCTCGACCTCGGCCTCTACCTGGTGGAACGCGAGTTCGGGCCACACGTCGCACACGACGTGGAACGGCTGTTCGCCCATGAGCGGCGCGGCGTCGTCTGGCGTGAGCGCCGTCCGTCCGCGCCCGCCGCCCGCTGATCGGGGGCTGTGCACGATGACCGCGTTCTTCCTGGCCGTTCACGTCCTCGCCGCGATCCTCGCGGTCGGCCCGGTCGCCGTGGCGGCGAGCATGTTCCCCGCCGCCGCACGTCGCTCAACGGATCGGAGCACATCGGATCGGGGCAGATCGAATCAGGGCACGCAGACCGACGGTGTGGCCGCGCTCCGCGTCCTGCACCGCGTCTGCCGTGTCTACGCCGTCGCGGGCCTCGCCGTACCGGTTTTCGGGTTCGCCACGGCGAGCAGCCTCGGCGTGCTGCGGGACGCGTGGGTGATCGCGTCCATCCTGCTCACCGCCGCGGCGGCCGCGGTCCTGGCCCTGGCGGTCCTGCCGCGTCAGGACGCCGTCCTGGCCCGGCTCACCGCCGCGGATCCCGCACCCGCCGACGCCGGCGGCGGGGTGGCGCGGCTGGCCATGCTGACCGGCGTCTTCAACCTGCTGTGGGCGGCCGTCACGGTGCTGATGATCGTCCGCCCCGGCTCGACGACGGGAGTCTGACCATGTCGCGCCCTCATGCCGCCCTGCGCGTCGCCGCCGCCGTCGAGCTGGGGTCCCTGGCCGTGCTCCTGGCCAATCTGGCCACCGTGCACCTGCCGCCCGTCTCCTCGCTCGTCGGCCCCCTGCACGGCTGCGCTTATCTGATCGTCGTCGTGGCCGCCGCCCGCGACCCCGGGTGCGACCCGATCGGCAAGGCGCTGGCCTGGCTGCCGGCGATCGGCGGCCTTCTCGTCCTGCGGCGCCTTACGCGTACGCCGCGGGACAACGCCGCGTCCGACTCCCTGCGCTGAGCCGTCAGTCCGCGGTGACCAGGCAGAACGGATGCCCGGCCGGGTCGAGGAAGACCGCCCAGCTGTGTCCCTCGCCGGGCTGGTGCTCGTGCCTGACGGCCCCCAGGGCGAGCACCTGCTTCTCCGCCTCGGCCATGTCGTCCACGGTCACGTCGAGGTGGAACTGCTGCGGGTGCTCGGCGGACGGCCAGACCGGGGGCACGTACTCGGGGACCCGCTGGAACGCGAGGCGGGTCCGGTCGTCGCCCGCGAGCGTGACCCAGTCCTCCTCCTCGTAGGCGACCTTCCAGCCGAGCAGCCCGGCGTAGAAGTCCGCCAGGGCCTTCGGCTCCGGACAGTCGAGCACGACCGAGTGCATGCGCGCGACACCGCTCATGGTGATCTCTCTCTCCCTCGGCTGACCGACATCAGCCCAATTGGCAACACCAGTGAAGACCTTATACAGGTGTCGCCACGGAGGGCCACCCCCGAGGTATGCGGAAAAGCCCGCCCCCCGCGGTGACCGGTTCGAGGGCATCGGGCAACATCTGTGACATGACCGGTGCTTTCGACGATCTGCTGGACGCCAACGAGAAGTACGCGAGCACGTTCACGCACTCCGGCCTCAGTGGCCGGGCGGCGCGTGGGCTCGCGGTGGTGACGTGCATGGACTCCCGCATCGACCCGCTCGGGCTGCTCGGCCTGACCGCGGGCGACGCGAAGATCCTGCGCAACGCGGGCGCGCGGGTGACCGACGACGTCCTGCGGACCCTGGTCCTCGCCGTCTACCTGCTCGGCGTCGACCGTGTGCTGGTGATGCCGCACACCGACTGCCGGATGTCCAAGTCGACCGACGAGGACGTGCACAACCTCATCGCCGGCGAGTACGGCGTCGACACCCGCAGTCTGGAGTTCCAGACCGTCCCCGACCAGCGGGCCGCGCTGCGGCACGACATCACCCGCATCACGTCCAGCCCCTACCTGCCCGACGACCTCGTCGTGGGCGGCGCGCTGTACGACGTGCACACGGGACGGCTCCAGCCCGTCGAGCTCTGACCCCATCCCCGTACGGCAGGCCGCCCGGTCTGCCGTACGGGGCCGGGCGGGGCGCCTTCCGGGATGCGGGCCGTCCCGGAACCGGGGCACCGGGCTGCTACGTTGTCCTGCCGACGACACGTGAGCTTTTCCCCGGTACCGCAACCGGTCCCGAGGCACCCCCCAAGGAGCCCTGTATGCCCAGCCGAACTTCCTCCGCCTCCTCCGGCGGCACGTCGCGGCGGTCCTACCGTGGCATCGCCATCCTGGTGATCCTCGCGCTCATCGTCGTCGGGGCGCCGACCCTGATCGGCGCGTTCAGCGGGTTCGAGCGCACCAGCGGCGGCGAGGTGGCGGTCGTCCGCGACGGCGGCCCGCTCGACGACAACAAGGTCCGCCAGGTCATCGACCCGGGCTCCGGGGTCACCTGGATCGGCTGGTGGTCCCAGATCCACCGCTACCCCGCGCAGCAGCGGTTCTACACGATCACCTCGAACGCCGGACACGGCGAGCGGTCCGGTGTCGACGTGGTCAACGTGCCGAGCGGCGACGGCGTCAACATGGGCATCGAGGGCACGCTCTACTTCGGCCTCAACCTCGACCACCAGACGCTGAAGTCGTTCGACGACAAGTTCGGCACGCGCAAGTTCCGCAGCACCAACGGCGGGACCTACTACCCCTGGGAGGGCGACGACGGCTGGTCCGCCTTCCTCGACCAGATCATCCGGCCGGTGATCGACAACGACCTGCGCACCCAGATCAACAACTTCCGCTGCGCGGAACTGGTCTCCTCCTGCGCGCTCGTGCAGAACAACAGCGCCGGACAGCAGAGCTCGGGCACGCCGCAGCAGGGCAACAACGCGAACATCGCCAAGATCCAGGACGCGGTCAACACGAGCCTGGCCGAGGACCTCAAGTCGACCCTCGGCGCCGACTACATCACCAGCATCCACTTCAACCTCTCGCGGGTGACCCTGCCCACAGAGGTCCAGGAGGCGGTCAACCAGGCGCAGGCCGCGTTCGCCAAGGTCACCGAGGCACAGGCCAAGGTCGCCCAGGCGCGCGCCGAGGCGGAGGCCAACAAGGCCCGGCAGGACGGCTACAACAGGTGCCCCACGTGCGCGGAGATCGAGAAGCTGAAGGCCCTGCCCCAGGGCATCACGGTGTACGCGCCGGGCAATACTGGAGGCGTCGCTCTGCCCACCAAGTAGGGAGCCGGGAACCCCGATGCGCCTGCTCGCCCTTCCGGTGACGCTCATCGTCATCGCCGTGCTCGTGTATCTGCTCGTGACGCTCGCACGCGGCGGGAAGCCGACGCCCCGGCGGGAGGGGGCCGGTGCACCGCGCTGGGAGACCGACACGGTCATGGAGAACGGATGGACCCTGATCGTCGTGCGCAAGGTCGCTCCCGGCCCCAACGGGCCGGTGGAGCTGACCAGGCAGACGGTCAAGGCCATCCGCGACGACGACCCGGACTGGGACGAGCGCTACCGGGAGGGCATGCTGGAGGCCCGCAACCGGGTCAGCACCCTGGAGATCGAGTCCGGCTGAAAGCCTCCGAGGACAGTTCGAGTTCGAGTTCGTGGCGGAGCGGGATGCCGTGGAGGCCGATCTCGGGAATCGACGGCTTGAGCTCACGGGACCGAGCGACGGCGTCCCGGTGCACGGCGACGAGGTCGAAGCCGTACCGCTGGTAGAAGCGCAGCGCCCGCAGGTTGTCGTTCGTCGTGACCAGCCACAGTCGAACGGCACCTGCGGCGTGGGCCGCGCCGGCCACGGCGTCGACCAGGGCGCCGCCCACGCCGACGCCTTCGCGTACGGAGTCGAGTGTGACGAGCTCGCACTCCCGGCCGGCGATTCTGTAGGTGGCGACGCCCGCGCGTTCCCCGTCGAGCAGCGCGACGAATCCGGGAAGCGCCGTCGTGTCGTGGGCGACGCCTCGGCTGACCGATACGACTCCTCCCCAGCGCTCGGTGAACAACTCCCGCACCCAGGTGACGTCCTCGGCGGTGAGCGGCCGCACGGTCGTGTGGCTCTCCCGGTCGTGATCAAGAGGTGTCATGGACCAATGATCACAGATGACCGCCGGACACCTTCAGCTCACAGGCGGTCACGCTCAGCGCGGGAGACGGCGGCCGTGACCCTGCACAGCCGCCGTACTGGCGAGCGCCGTCACCGCCGCGCCGGCCGCGGCGCTGGACGTCAACTACACCTGCACGAGCGGCACCCGGTTTCTCCTGTCCGACCTGCTGGGCTACATCATCACGGCCAGCGGCTGCACAGGGTCGGGCACCGGCACCTGGGGAACGATCACCCTCCCGTCCGGGAGCTACTTCTGCCAGAGCGTGACGTACTCCCCGCAGATCGACTACGCCAACGGCCAGCGATGCTGAGCCGGCGACGGTGAGCCGGCGCCCGGCGGGCACCGGTCAGGCGTCGATGTGGTCGCGGTCCACCTCGGCCGCGCTGCCGATGATGAACTCGCGGCGCGGGCCGACGTCGCTGCCCATGAGGAGGCTGAAGATGTGCTCGGCCTCCTCCACGTCCTGGATCCGCACGCGACGCAGGACGCGGTGACGGGGGTCCATGGTCGTCTCGGCGAGCTGGTCGGCGTCCATCTCGCCGAGGCCCTTGTAACGCTGCACGGGGTCCTTCCAGCGCTTGCCGCGCCGCTCCAGGTCGCGCAGGACCTTGTGCAGCTCGGCGTCGCTGTAGGTGTAGATGTACTTGTCCTGGCCACGCCCGGGGTTGGTGACCTCGATGCGGTGCAGCGGCGGCACCGCGGCGAACACCCGTCCGGCCTCGACCATCGGCTTCATGTAGCGGTGGAAGAGCGTGAGCAGCAGGCAGCGGATGTGCGCGCCGTCCACGTCCGCGTCGGCCATTAAGATGATCTTGCCGTAGCGGGCCGACTCGATGTCGAACGAGCGGCCGGACCCGGCGCCGACCACCTGGATGATCGCGGCGCACTCGGCGTTCTTGAGCATGTCGGCGACCGACGCCTTCTGCACGTTCAGGATCTTGCCCCGGATCGGCAGCAGCGCCTGGAACTCCGAGTCGCGGGCGAGCTTGGCCGTGCCGAGCGCAGAGTCGCCCTCGACGATGAACAGCTCGCTGCGGTCGATGTCGTCGCTGCGGCAGTCGACCAGCTTGGCGGGCAGCGCCGAGTTCTCCAGGGCGGACTTGCGCCGCTGGTTGTCGCGGTGCTCGCGGGCGGCGATGCGGGCCTTGGCCGCGGCGGCGATCTTCTCGAGCACCGCGCGCAGCTGCTGCTTCTGCCCCCGCTTGGGGTTGGCGAACAGCGCCTTGAGCTCACGGGCGACCACGTGGGCGACGATGCGGCTGGCCGCGGAGGTGCCGAGCACCTCCTTGGTCTGGCCCTCGAACTGCGGCTCGGGAACCCGCACGGTGACCACCGCGGTCAGCCCTTCGAGGATGTCCTCCTTGGTCACCGGCTCGTCGCCGTTCTTCAGCAGCCGGGTCTCCCTGAGCTGCTCGTTGACCGTGCGGACCAGCGCCCGCTCGAACCCCGCGACGTGGGTGCCGCCCTTCGGCGTGGCGATCACGTTCACGAACGAGCGTACGGTCGTCTCGTAGCCCTTCCCCCAGCGGATGGCGACGTCGACGGTGAGCTCCCGCTCGATCTCCGTCGGCGTCATGTGGCCCTGCTCGTCGAGCACGGGGACCGTCTCGTGGAAGTGACCCTCGCCCTGCAGCCGCAGCACGTCGCACACGGCCTCGTCGCGGGACAGGAACTCGGTGAACTCGCTGATGCCGCCGTCGAAGCGGAACGTCTCCTCGACCGGCTCCTCGCCTCGGACGTCGCGCACCACGAGCGTGAGCCCCGGCACCAGGAAGGCCGTCTGGCGCAGCCGCACGTGGATCTCGTCGAGCGAGACCTCCGCCTCGGGCAGGAAGATCTGCCGGTCGGCCCAGAAGCGCACGCGGGTGCCGTCGGTCGCGCGCGGGGCGGGGCCGCCGTCGCGCAGGCCGGACTTCTTGCGGAACTTGGCGGTCGGGCCGTCGCCGTCGAACACGCCGGGCACGCCCCGGCGGAAGCTGATCTGGTGGACCTTGCCGTCGCGGTCGACCTCCACGTCGACGCGGGAGGACAGCGCGTTGACCACCGAGGCGCCGACACCGTGCAGGCCGCCGGAGGCGCCGTAGGAGCCGCCGCCGAACTTGCCGCCCGCGTGGAGCTTCGTGTAGACGAGCTCGACGCCGGCCAGGCCGCTCTTGGGCTCGATGTCGACGGGGATGCCGCGCCCGTTGTCGCGCACCTCGATCGAGCCGTCCTCGTGCAGCTCGACCTCGATCCGCGTGCAGAAGCCCGCGAGCGCCTCGTCGACCGCGTTGTCCACGATCTCCCACAGGCAGTGCATGAGGCCGCGCGTGTCCGTGGAGCCGATGTACATGCCCGGGCGCTTGCGGACGGCCTCCAGGCCTTCCAGCACAGAGAGATGACGGGCGGTGTACCCCGTCTCCGCGCGAACCGCAGTCACACCCAACTCCTACTTATCAATCGAACACGCGTACGCAGCTTAACGCCACTCAATGTTTGTACGCGCACAAGCTTGCCAGGCGCAGCACAATGACCGGCACTTTCGCTGTGATCCCGGTCACTTTCCGGATCATTCTGCTCTGGGCGTAGTCGGAGGATGATTGGGAAGGCCCGCATCCGGTTAGATGTTGTCCCAAGTGACTGACGCCAACGTCCCCACGATCGTGGGGCGACCCGAAAGGCGATACGTGACTGGAGCTCTCGCCCCCATCAAGCCGCTGACGGCCCTGGACCGGTGCGACCGGTGCGGTGCTCAGGCCTACATCCGCGCGACCCTGCCCGTGGGTGGGGAGTTGCTGTTCTGCGCCCACCACGGGCGTCAGCACGTGGCTGTGCTGCGCGACAAAGGTGCTGAGATCCAGGACGAGTCGGCCCGACTCAGTGAATCCCCCGCGACCGCCCCTGATGGCGAGCGCTGACCTATAGACGGCGCGCCGGAGCGTTGGACGATGATGTCGGCTCCGCGCGCCGTCGCCATATAAGCCATCAACCCGGGCGACCCACCCGCCCGGCGCGACCCCCGTTCCCCGCTTCCCCCGGGGCCCACGGCGGATGGCGCCGGTGAGTCAAGGCCGCACCCGGTAGTGATAGCGGCCAGCGACGGTGAAGCCCTCGCGCTCGTAGAGCGCGCGGGCGCCGGCGTTCGCCTCCGTCACCACCAGGTACGCGCCGTCGGCGCCACGCCGCCGCCCCCAGGCGAGCAGGGTGCGCAGCACGGCCGCGCCCAGCCCGCGCCGCCTGGCGTGCGGCTCGACCGCCATGCAGTAGACCCCTAGCCAGCGCCCCTGCGGTACGCCCCTTCCCACCGCGCCCTCGTCGAGGAGGACGTACCCGGCGGGCACCCCGCCGAGGATCCGCTCGCCCCACGTCCGCGCCGGAACCTCCCCGGTGCCGGGGTGCCGCCCGCCGTCGACGCTCCACCAGGTGCGCAGCCACCGTCCGGACGGCGCGTCCTCCACCACCGCCCCTGCGGCAGGCTCATCGCCGGTGAGCGGCCTGGTCATCACCAGGGTGGGGTCCACGAACCGGTAGCCCCGGCGGCCGAGTTCCTCGTCGAGCCCGGGCGACGCGCCCATGCCGACCGAGAACACACAGGGCTGCCCGATGCCCGCGTAGAACCGCTCGGCCCGGTCGACGGCCTCCGGCAGGTCCGCGCGCTCTCCCAGCGGCAGCACCGAGTTGGCCCGCTTCGTCACGCCGCCCGCGTGCCGGTAGACCCAGCCCGCCGCCTCGACCCGTCCCGGTGCCGGCCACGCCGCATCGACCAGCAGGTCGAACTGTGAAATTTCCCGATCCACCCGCCGCAGCCTAGCGACCGCCACAGCGAGGGTGCCGCTCCGCTACGTCTTCGAGGCGATCCAGAGAGTGTCCCCGGGCTCGGCCGGGGCGTAGCCGAGCACGTGCTCGCGGAGCAGGGCGCCCACCCCGGGGTCGTTCCGCTCGAACGCCTCCACGAGAGGTTCGTGGTCGGCGGCGTTCTCGTGCGGGCGCATCCGGAACAGGCGGATCGACAGGTGGGTCCACACCTCGATGCCGAGCGACTCCCACACCGACAGCAGTACGTCGTTGCCCGAGGCCTTCACGATCTCCCGGTGAAAGGCGACGCCCTGCCGCACCTGATCGTGCAGGGACCCGGCGGCCGCCGCCTCGTGCAGGCGGCCGAGGTGCGTGCGCAGCGCCTCCACGCTGGGCCTGCCCAGCCGGACGGCCGTCTCCTCCAGGCCCGCCCGCACCTGGTACACCTCGCGGAGATCGCTCCGGGTGAGCCTGCGGACCCGCGCGCCCTTGTTGGGCGCGGACTCGATGAGCCTGAGCGCCTCCAGCTCGCGCAGCGCCTCACGCACCGGGGCCTGGCTGACGCTCAGCTCGGCCGCCATGCGCCGCTCGACGAGGCGGTCGCCGGGCTTCCATCGGCCGTTGATCAGGCCGTCGAGCACGGCTTGCCGGATCTGGTCGCGAAGCGGCGACCGCAGGACGGGTTCCACGAGACCGATGATAGGGCCGCGAGGCATACATCCGATGATCGATCATAGGGTGTTTAATGAACCTATGGACGAAGACCTGGATCCGCAGGAGACCGCCGAATGGCTCGAATCCCTCGAGGCGGTCCGCCGTGCAGCCGGCCCCGAACGGGCCGACTACCTGCTGAAGCGGCTTGCCACGAGCACCCGCTATGTCAACACCGTGGCGACCTCCGAGGAGCCCGGCTATCCGGGTGACGTGGAGCTGGAGGAACGCATCGCCGCGTATGACCGGTGGAACGCCGCAGCGATGATCACCAGGGGGAGCCGGCTGGGGCTCGGCGGCCACCTGGCGACCTACGCCTCGGCCGCCTGGCTGTACGAGGTGGGCTTCAACCACTTCTTCCACTCCGGCCGCGACCAGGTCTACTTCCAGGGCCACGCCTCCCCGGGCATCTACGCCCGAGCCTTCCTGGAGGGCAGGCTGAGCGAAGCCCAGCTCGACCTGTTCAGGCGCGAACCCGAGGGCGGGCTGTCGTCGTACCCGCATCCGCGGTCCATGCCGGACTTCTGGCAGTTCCCCACCGTCTCCATGGGCCTCGGCCCGCTCAACGCGATCTACCAGGCCAGGTTCAACCGCTATCTGCACAATCGCGGCATCAAGGACACCTCGCGCAGCCACGTGTGGGCCTTCCTCGGCGACGGCGAGATGGACGAGCCGGAGTCCACGGCCGCCCTCACCCTGGCCGCCCGCGAAGGGCTCGACAACCTCACGTTCGTGATCAACTGCAACCTGCAGCGGCTCGACGGGCCGGTGCGGGGCAACACCCGCATCGTGCAGGAGCTCGAGAGCGTCTTCAGGGGCGCGGGCTGGCACGTCGTCAAGGCGCTGTGGGGCCGGGAGTGGGACGGGCTGCTCAGCTCGGACGAGCTGGTGGCCCGGCTGGGCGAGGTGCCGGACGGGCAGTTCCAGACGTTCGCCGCCTCGACGGGCGCCTATATCAGGGAGCGGCTGTTCCAGGGGCTGGACGTGCCGTACTCGGACGAGGACCTCCGGCGCGTCGTCGGCGGCTCCCGGGCGGGCCACGAGCCGCGGAAGGTGTACGCGGCCTACCGCAGGGCCCTGGACAACCGGGGCGCGCCCACGGTGATCCTCGTGCAGACCGTGAAGGGCTGGACCCTCGGTGCGGGAATCGAGGCGCGCAACGCCAACCACCAGATGAAGAAGCTCACCCAGGACGAGTTCCGCGCGCTGCGCGACCGGCTCGGCCTGCCGGTGCCGGACGAGGCCCTCGACGGCGACGCGCCCCCCTACCTGCATCCCGGGCCGGACTCGCCGGAGGCGCGGTACGCCGCCGAGCGGCGCCGCGACCTGGGCGGGCCCGTCCCCCGCCGCACGGTCTCCCACCGCCCGCTGCCGGCCCCGGGCGAAGTGCCGTTCCGTGCCCTGGAGAAGGGCTCGAAGCAGCCGGTGGCCACGACGATGGCCTTCGTCCGCCTGGTCAAGGACCTGATGAAGGAGCCGGAGACGGGACGCCGCTGGGTGCCGATCGTGCCCGACGAGGCCAGGACGTTCGGCATGGAGTCGCTGTTCCCCACCGCCAAGATCTACTCCCCGCTGGGCCAGCGCTACGAGTCCGTCGACCGGGACCTGCTGTTGTCGTACAAGGAGGCGGCCGACGGGCAGATCCTGCTGGAAGGCATCACCGAGGCCGGGTCGATGGCGTCGTTCACGGCCGCGGCCTCCAGCTACGCCACCCATGGCGAAGTCATGATCCCCTTCTACATCTTCTACTCGATGTTCGGCTGGCAGCGCACCGGCGACCAGATGTGGGCGCTGGCCGACCAGCTCGGCCGCGGGTTCCTCATCGGCGCCACCGCCGGCCGGACCACGATGACCGGGGAGGGTCTGCAGCACGCCGACGGTCACTCCCAGCTCCTCGCCTCCGCCAACCCCGCGTGCCTGGCCTACGATCCCGCCTTCGCCTACGAGGTGGGGACGATCGTGCGTGAGGGGCTCCGGCGCATGTACGGCCCCGGCGGCGAGGACGTCTTCTACTACCTGACCCTCTACAACGAGCCGCTGCCCCAGCCGCCGATGCCCGAGGGAGCCGAGGAGGGCATCCTCCGGGGGATCTACCGGTACGCCGCCGGTGGCGGTGAGGCTCACCTGCTGGCCAGCGGCACCGCGATCCACTGGGCGCTGGACGCGCAGCGGCTGCTCCGGGAGGAGTACGGCCTGGGCGTGGACGTGTGGTCGGTCACCTCCTGGAGCGAGCTGCGCCGCGACGCCATGACCACGACGGGCGTGCCGTACATCCGGCAGGCCCTGGCCGGGACCGCGGGGCCGGTGATCGCGGTCAGCGACTGGATGCGTGCGGTGCCGGACCAGATCAGCCGGTGGATCGACCGGCCGTGGACCTCGCTCGGCACCGACGGGTTCGGGCTGTCGGGCACCCGCGAGGCGGTCCGCCGGCACTTCGGCGTGGATCCGCGCTCGATCGCGGAGGCCGTGCTCAAGGCGGTGGAGACCGGCCGGGAGTGAGCGACGCGTCGCTTCGGGGTAGCGCCCCGATCGGGGAAACTCCCCGGTCGGGGCGCAGTAGGCTGCGGAACCGTGCTCATCCTGCTTCCGCCGTCGGAGGGGAAGGCCGAGCGGGGGACCTCCGCCGTCCGCCGGCTCAGCTTCCCCGAACTCGCCTCCCCGCGTGAGAAGGTCCTCGACGCCCTCGTCTCGCTCTGCCACACGCCCGAGGCGCGCGACGTGCTCGGCCTGTCGGAGGGACAGGCCGTCGAGATCGAGCGCAACCTGGCCCTCCCCACGGCGCGCACGCTGCCCGTCGCCGCCCTCTACACGGGGGTGCTGTACGACAACCTGGGCCTGGCCACCCTCTCCCCCGAGGCCCGGCGGCGGGCCGACCGGAGGATCCTCGTGTTCTCGGCGCTGTGGGGCCTGCTGCGTCCGTCCGACCGCGTGCCGCCCTACCGGCTGTCCATGGGCGTACGGCTACCGCCGATGGGCGGCCTGGCCGCGTTCTGGCGGCCGTCGATCAGCGCGGTGCTCGACGCGACGAAGGGGCTCGTGGTGGACATGCGGTCCGCGACGTACGCCGCCGCCTGGCAGCCCGGCGAACGCGGAGTGGCCGTACGGGTGCTGAGGGAGGCGGCCGGGAAGCGGACCGTCGTCAGCCACATGGCGAAGGCCACCCGGGGCGTGGTGGCCCGCTCGCTCGTCGAGATCCCCGACCGGCCCCGCACGGCCGGGGATCTGGCCGACCTGCTGACCGGCCTGGGGCACCGGGTGGAACTGGCGGCGCCCACCGGGCGGGGAAGGCCGCGGACCCTCGACGTGATCGTGGACGAGTGAGTCAGAGATTGAGCCGGGCGCAGGCCCGGCGGTACTGCTGCGCCGGATCGCCGAGGTGCGACCAGGGCAGCCGGCTGAAGCGGCCGTCCGTCCTGGCGAGGTGCCCGCGCGCCGGACGCCGAAGGTCGGACAGGTAGAAGGCGGCGCCGAAGACGTTGTGCGCCTCAATCGACCGCGGGTGCGCCCCGCCGAGGCGCCGCTCCGCCCAGTGGCCGGCGGCCGAGACGATCTCGCGCTGCGCCTCGAAGGAGAACCAACCGCCCCGTGACATGGGGGTGCGCCCGGCGGCGACGATCTCGAAGTGGGCCAGCGGCACGAGCGCCGGGAGCGGGCTGCCCTCCGGGGCGTGCGCCGCGGCCGAGCGGGCGAAGCCGAGCATCTCCTGGACGGTGCCGCCCCAGCCGGGCGACAGGGTGATCAGGCGGGCCAGCGCCCCCGAATACAGCGTCGGCCACCGGCGGGAGCATTCGTACCAGACCGCGTCCTTGTCGATGCGCGGCCGGTCCAGACCGATGGCCAGCCACATCAGGCACTCCCACGGCACCGGGTCGCCCGGCGCGAGCCCCGCCGCCGTCAGCAGCGGCTGCCTGGCCTGTTCCATCGCCGACCGGTAGGCGTGCAGCCGGTCCGCCTGCACCGCCCTGGCCCGTACGTCGGGCCGCAGCTTCCAGGCCTCCTCCAGGCGGGCCCGGCCGAGCCACAGCCAGAGGTCGGGATTGCCCTGGTCGTAGGCGATCAGCGCCTCTATCGACCGGCTCGCCCCGATGACGGCCCGCGACAGCGCCTCCACCCGCAGCGACCGCGTCTCCGGGTCGCCTCTGCTGCCCGCGAGGACGGCCGCCGCCGGTCTCAGGTCGCCCCGGGATGCGGCCTCGACCGCCTCGTCGAGCATGGTGTCCGCCCACGGGCGGTCCGGGATCACTCGTGGCCCCCGAGCACGCGCCCGATCCACTTCGATCACTCCCATGAGGCGCGAGCCTAGGAGCGTCGACGTGCCCGTGGCGCTACCACGAGGTTACCGATGTGTAAACGTCGTCGTCCCCTCGGCCGTGGTGCATGGCCGAGGGGACGATCGACTCGTACGTCAGTCCAGGTAGTCGCGCAGCACCTGGGAACGCGAGGGGTGGCGCAGCTTCGACATGGTCTTGGACTCGATCTGGCGGATCCGCTCGCGGGTCACGCCGTAGACCTTCCCGATCTCGTCGAGGGTCTTCGGCTGCCCGTCGGTGAGACCGAACCGCATCGACACCACGCCCGCCTCCCGCTCCGACAGCGTGTCGAGAACGGAGTGCAGCTGCTCCTGCAGCAGCGTGAAGCTGACGGCGTCGGCCGGGACGATGGCCTCGGAGTCCTCGATGAGGTCGCCGAACTCGCTGTCGCCCTCCTCGCCCAGCGGGGTGTGCAGGGAGATCGGCTCACGGCCGTACTTCTGCACCTCGATGACCTTCTCGGGGGTCATGTCGAGCTCGCGGGCCAGCTCCTCCGGCGTGGGCTCGCGGCCGAGGTCCTGCAGCATCTGCCGCTGGACGCGGGCCAGCTTGTTGATCACCTCGACCATGTGGACCGGGATGCGGATGGTCCGCGCCTGGTCGGCCATGGCCCGGGTGATCGCCTGCCGGATCCACCAGGTGGCGTACGTGGAGAACTTGTAGCCCTTGGTGTAGTCGAACTTCTCGACCGCGCGGATCAGGCCCAGGTTGCCCTCCTGGATCAGGTCCAGGAACAGCATCCCGCGGCCGGTGTACCGCTTGGCCAGCGAGACCACGAGGCGGAGGTTGGCCTCCAGCAGGTGGTTCTTGGCGCGGTGGCCGTCCTCGGCGATCCACTCCAGCTCGGCGCGGACGTCGACGGGCAGGCCGTCGGCCTCCTGGCCGAGCTGCTCCTCGGCGAACAGGCCGGCCTCGATCCGCTTGGCGAGCTCGACCTCCTGCTCGGCGTTGAGGAGCGGCACCTTGCCGATCTGCTTGAGGTAGTCCTTCACCGGGTCGGCGGTGGCGCCGGCCGCCGCGACCTGGGCGACGGGCGCGTCGTCATCGTCGTCGGTGAGGATCAGCACCTCGTCCTCGGACTGGACGAGCGCCTCGGCCTTGGGCTCTTCGCCGTCGGCCTCCCCTTCGGCGTCGGTGTCGGCCTCCTCGGTCTCCACTTCGGCGTCGATCTCGACGTCCTCGACCTCGATGTCGAAGTCCTCGATGTCGACGTCACCTTCGAGGTCGATGTCCTCGTCGTCCTCGGCGGCGTCGGCGGACTTCGGCTTGGAGTCGGCCTTGGGCGCCTTGGCCTCGGGACCCGTGGTGGGGGCCTCCGGCTTGGCGGGTGCGGCCTTCTTCGGCGGAGCGGGCTTCGCCGGAGCCTTGGCGGCGGCGGGCGGCGCGGGCTTGGCCGGAGCGGGCTTCTTCGGCGCCGGCTTGGCGGCAGGCGCGGAGTCGGTCACCACGGCGGTCACGGTCTCCGGCTGCGACTCCTTGGCCGCGGCGGATTTGGTGGTCTTCTTGACGGGCGCGGTGGTGCGGCGCTTGGCTTGACCTCGAGAACGCTTGGGAGCCGCGGAGTCGGCGGCCGTCACCACGACGGTCACACCCTCCTTGCTGAGGCTGCGCAGGAATCCAGCGGCTTGCGACATCGGGATGTCCGCTTCCTCGAAGGCCTTGCGGACATCCTCGGACTCGAGGAAACCCTGCGAGCGCCCACGCTCGAGGAGCTGCTGAATCACTGGCTCGTTCAGCTCCGACGGCTTCGAGCGAGTCGAACTTGCAGGCGACACGAACACCTCTCGAACGAACGCATGGCGAGAATGGACCCAGGTTCTTCTTCTTTTCCGGTGGTGAGGTCGCGCGGACCGCGACATGCCATTGTGGCACGCCACGGCACGTGATACGGCCGCGTCCCGCCGGTTGCTCCTCCACCCTAGGCCGACCGAGACACTAGTGCGTACGGAAGGAGGTCACTGATACCCGAAAGCAACCGTTATGACTGTTTCATTCAGTCACTCTTCGTGGCCGGTGGAACGTGGACCGCGAGTACCGTTACGTCATCGTCCTGTTCATACCCGGACAGCATGTGGTCCACCAGGAAATCGAGCAGCATATTCGGGCTGTTCAGGACCTCCGGGGGCGCCTCGGCCACGACGGACGAAAGCTCCCTGAGTCCGGCGTCCAGCCCGCGCTTGCGGTTCTCCACCAGACCATCCGAGTACAGGACGGCGGTGTGACCCGGCGGCACGCAGAACCGGAACTGCTTGCGGCTCGTGGCCCAGCCGAGCGGAGTGCCCGGCTCGGTCTCGTGCAGCAGCCCGACGCCCTGCGGCGAGACCAGCAGCGGCGGCGGGTGACCGGCCAGGGCCAGCGTGCCCTCCCCGGTCCCGGGCTCGACGACCATGTACGCGAGGGTGGTGACCTGCTCCTCCTCCTCGGTCGCCTCGAAGACGCGGTCGAGCCCCGTCAGCACCGCGGCCGGGGGCGGGTTGGTCAGCGCGAGCGCCCGCATGGCGTTGCGGATGCGGCCCATGCCGGCGGCGGCCTTGACGCCCTTGCCCATGACGTCGCCCACCACGGCCGCCACCCGGCCGTCCTGCAGGACGAACGCGTCGTACCAGTCGCCGCCCACCTGCACGTGGCGTGAGCCGGAGCGGAAGCGGTGGGCCAGCATCAGGCCCCGCACCACCGGCAGGCGGTCGGGCAGCAGGCTGCGCTGCAGCGTCTCGGCCGTCTTGTGCTCGCGCTCGAACAGCGTTGCCCGCTCGACCGCGAGGGCGCACTGTCCGGCGAGGGCCTCCAGGAAGACGCCGTCCTCCTGCGAGATCTTCTGAGTCCGCGTGAACGAGAACCGCAGCGCACCGAGCGCCCGCCCGGCCGCCAGCAGCGGCAGGCCCACCCAGGCCCGCTCGTCCGTCTGCGTGATGAAGCCGGAGATCTGCGGCTCGTCGGCGCCGGCGTCCACGAGCTGGGCGCGCAGGCTGTCGGGCGACTCGGCGAAGACCGGGCGGCGGCTGTTGACCGCCATCGTCATCACGTTGGGGTGCGAGAGGTCGATCTCCTCGCCCGGGGCGTCCGGGGTGCCGCCGCTGTTGATCACCTTCAGCCTGGCCCGGTCCGGGTCGAGCAGGGCGACGGACGAGTGGTCGGCGGCGAGGGCCGTACGGCCGACGTCGATGATGACCTGCACCACCTGCTCGACGGTGAGCGCCTCGGCGAGCTGGGCGGTCGCGCCCTGGAGACGGGCGGTGCGCAGCGCGGCGGCGCCGAGCTGGTCGGTGAGGCGGCCGCGCATCTCCTCGGCCTCACGCTGCGGCGTGACGTCGGTGTTCGCCCCGACCCACTCCACCACGCGGCCATGCCTGATGATCGGCACGGCCCGGACCTCGAAGTGCCGGTAGCCGCTGGCCCGGGTGCGCACCCGATAGCTCCACTCGAACATCGTCCGGCCGCGCAGCGCCTCGCGCCACGCCTCCTCGGTGCCGGGACGGTCGTCGGGGTGCACCGCGTCCAGCCAGCCGTGCGCGAGGTACTCCTCCAGGCCCTGGCCGGTGATGGCCCGCCACTGGGGCGCGTCCTCGGCCACCGCGCCGCTGGGCGAGGTGATCCACACGAGCTGCTGCTGCGACTCCACCAGCGAGCGGTAGCGTTCCTCGCTGCGCTCGAGCACCTCCTCGTTCAGCTGCCGCTCGGTCACGTCGACCCCGAAGAGCGCGGTCCCGACGACTCCGTCGTCGCCGTGCATCGGGAAGAACGACACCGTCCAGTGGCGGGTGTCGCCGTTCTCGGCACGGGTCCTGATCCGCTGGTCGGTGACCGGCAGCGCCTCGTCGGCGATCCGGCGCAGCGCCGCCTCGATCAGGGTGCTCAGGTCGGCCGGCAGCAGCTCGGCCGGTTGGCGGTCAAGATGCAACTCGACAGGATGGCCGGTCAGCTCGGTAAAGGTAGAGTTGACTCGGACGAAACGCCCGTCCGGGCCGAAAAACGCGAAGGCGAACGGCACCTCCGACATCAAGCCTCTGAAGAGGTCGGAGTCTGATATGTCCAAACCGGGCTCCCGGGGCCGGGGCACGGAGGTTTCGGCGCTCATGGTCGGCACCTCCGTCGCGTGCCAGCGTCTCCCACGAGGCACATCTCCATAACTGTGATTGGTAGCGCAGATCTGCCCTACATCATGGGCGATCGACATGCGCGGACGGAAGCCCCGCCCGCCATGCGGTCAACGCATCCTGTCAAAAGACCGGCGTCTCGCGCAGGAAGATCCGGCCTACTTCTTGGCCGCCCGCTTCGCTTCCTGCTTGGTCACGCGGACCAGTTGCAGGCTCGCGGCGTCCACGACGTCGGCCACCGACCGGTGCACCCCCTCCTCGCCGTACGGCCCGGCCGCCTCACGCCAGCCGTCCGGGCGCACACCGCACTGTTTGCCCAGCAGGGCCAGGAAGATCTGGGCCTTCTGCCGGCCGAATCCGGGGAGAGCCAGCAGTCGGCGCAGCAGCCCGGCGCCGTCGCGGACATCCTCCCACACCTTCTCGGCCGCGCCATCGTAGTGCTCGACGAGATAGGTCGCGAGCGCCTGGACGCGGGCCGCCATCGCCTTCGGATAGCGGTGGACGGCGGGCGTCGCCGCGAGCAGGACCGCGAACTGCTCAGGATCATAGGAGGCGATCTCACGGGCGTCCAGGTCTCGGCCGAGCCGGTCGGCGATCGCGCGGGGCCCCGCGAAGGCCCGCTCGAGCGGGACCTGTTGGTCGAGCAGCATGCCGATGAGCAGTGCGAGGGGGCTGCGGCCGAGCAGCTCGTCGGCCTCGGGATCCTGGGCGAGCCGGATGCGCATGGGCTCAGCTTCCCACGCGACGGCCCGCCAAGGGTTGACACCGCCGGGGAAAGAGGTGAAATAAGGGGCGGCAGGTCCCCATTCAGCGAGGAATGCAGTCCATGCCCGTACTCGCAACACGAATCAGTGGCGGCCCATCACCGGAGCCGAGTCTTCGTGAACCGGCGGAACTCGTGACCGACCGGCTGGCCGCGGAATTCCTGACCGTCCCCCTGCCCGCAGTCGCCCGCTGCGTCGCCGACGCCTGGGCCTGCGGCGAGCATCTGGGGCTCGACGTCACACCGGAGATCGTCGAGCGCGTCGCCCGGGAACGCCTCCTGGGTCTGGTCAACTCGGCGCCGCCTTCCCGGAGGTGAGGCGCCGTACGGCGCTCGCCGGCCGTCGCCCCGGCCCACCGCCGTACGGCGGGGAAGGCTGGAGCGGCAGATAACGGGGAAGTCACCGGCCCGTGTTCCTGATGCCCTTCGCGGCGGGAATGCGAGAAGGTGGTCACCGTGAGCGAGCGGAGCGAGATCTCGTGAGTCGCCGGCGCCGACGTGACCCCCGGGAGGCCCGGCCGCCGGACGACGTGTTCGCGGAGATGCTGCTGGCGGCCAGGGAGCTGCTCGCCGTGCGCAGCCCGCTCGACGCCGAGCTCATGGTCTCCGACATGCTCGGCGCGTGGTGGGGCAGGCGGCTGCGCGGCGGCGACGTCGAGCAGATCCTCGGCGAGGGCCTGGTGGACTACGCGGCCAAGGCCGGCACGCCGGCCGCGCTCACCCTGCTCATCTCCGTCGCCTACCTCGGCACCGCCCGCCAGGCGGCCAAGGCGGAGGGCGCGGCGCTCGCGCTGATGGAGTCCGACGTCGCCCGGCCCCGCTGGGCGGACCGCGTCGGCGCCGTCAAGCCGACCGGCTGCTACGTCTCCAGGGACGTGTACGGCGACCAGGACACCGTGGTGTGCACGTTCGCCTACAACGGCGAGGACAGGCACGCGCTGGTCGTGGTCGCCGACTACAACATGGGCGGCATGGCCCGCGACGCCTGGGTGTCGTCGCACGTCGACAAGCTGCTGGAGCAGGCCAGGCTGGAGGCGGCGGGCAACGCGCTGCTACGGTTCGAGGAGCTGGAGCCGCAGCAGGCGCGGGCGCTGCTGGAGTTCGCGATGAAGGCGACCCGGGCCGCCGCGCACGGCCGCACGGGCCCGAAGCTGGTGAGCGACAGCTACAGCGCCTACCACGCGTTCGCGCGGGCGCGCGTCAAGGCGCTGCCACCTGGGCGGATGCGGCCCGCCCCCGCGCACACCGAGGCCCCCTACAGCCGCGACCGCCGGGCGATGCTGGCGGCCGAGTTCCTCGCCTCGGACGCGGCGGAGAACCTGTCGGACCCCTCGGCCGCCTCCCGGTGCGCCGACCACATCATCGACTACGGCTGCGACCAGGACTTCGCCCGGCCGATGCGGGTGAGCCCGACCAAGTGCGAGACGTTCCTGCTCGACTGGCTGCCGCGCAAGGTCCTGCTCACCCCGGCGGAGCAGGACGCCATGCCGCACGTGCTGTCGGCGTGGGTGCGTTTCGCCGGCCCCCGGATCGGGCTGCCCGACGAGGGCGTGCGGGCGACGCTCGACGCGGTCTGGGAGGCGACGGCCCGCTTCACCGAGGCCTACCGGGACCCGACCACCTTCGGACTCGACCGCTCACTCGTGGAACGGCTGCTGCCCGACGGCGACCTGTCCGCGCTGGCCCGGCGCGCGTTCGCGTTCCCCCTGCTGCAGGGCATGCGCGGCTCGACCAACCTCGACCTGCTGAACCCGGCGGACGAGGCCGACCGGCGCATCCTGCTGGAGATCGACCACGCGGACGAGCTGGGCCGTTCGGACCTGGAGGAGCACCTCGCCTGGCACGAGGAGATCGCGGGCCGGCTGTGGGTCGGCGACCCGCCGCAGCTGTGGGAGGCCGCCCAGCGGCTGATCGACCTGGGGCACGACCGGCACGACGTGCTGCACGTCCTCATCGAGATCGCCGAGCGCATCGGCGACCACCCGGACGAGCTGGCCGCCGCCCTGGACGACATCGCCGACATCCCGGACGAACCTCCCGCCTGACGTCGCGAACCCCTCCCGCTGCGGCAGGATGGACACGGCACTGGGAACGAGCGCCCCGATGGCGAGCGGGAGACATCGAGCGATCCGGAGGGGCGCGCCGCCGGTCTGGACTGAGGAGCGAGCGGGGAGCGAGGAACGAGCGACTCCGAGCGACGAGGGAAGACGGCGGATATGAGCGCCCCGATGGTGAGCGGGAGACATCGAGCGATCCGGAGGGGCGCGCCGCCGGTCTGGACTGAGGAGCGAGCGGGGAGCGAGGAACGAGCGACTCCGAGCGACGAGGGAAGACGGCGGATATGAGCGCCCCGATGGTGAGCGGGAGACATGAACGCTGCTGTGATGGACCTGAACGCCGATCTCGGAGAGGGCTACGGGATCTGGCGGCTCGGGGACGACGTGGCCCTGCTCGACCTGGTGACGAGCGCCAACGTGGCCTGCGGCTTCCACGCGGGCGACCCGCTGATCATCCGCCGCACCTGCGCGGCGGCGGTGGACCGCGGCGTGGCGATCGGCGCGCAGGTCTCCTACCGCGACCTGGCCGGCTTCGGCCGCCGGGAGATGGAGGTGGACCCGGAGGAGCTGTGCTCCGACGTCCTCTACCAGCTCGCCGCCCTGGACGGCATGGCCAGGTCGATGGGCGGGCGGGTGTCGTACGTGAAGCCGCACGGCGCCCTGTACAACCGCGCCTGCCGGGACGAGGAGCAGGCGGAGGCCGTGGTGGCTGCCGTCACGGCCTTCACCCCCGCCGCCGCGGCGCTGCCGATCCTCACGCTGCCCGGGTCGGCCCTCTCGCGGGTGGCCGCCCGTCACGGCGTGCCGACGGTGGCCGAGTGCTTCGCCGACCGCGCGTACACGCCCGAGGGGACGCTGGTGCCCCGGCGGCGGCCCGGGGCGGTGCTGCACGACCCGGACGAGGTCGCGGCCCGCGCCGTGCGCATGGCCACGGAGGGCGTGGTGACGACGATCGAGGGCGGCGAGGTGCGCGTCGGCGCCCGGTCCGTCTGCGTGCACGGGGACACGCCAGACGCCGTCCGGATCGCAGCCGCCGTCCGTGAGGCGCTCGTGGAGGCCGGCGTGACGGTGGAGTCGTTCACGTGACCGTCAGGGCCGCCGGCGGGCATGTGGCGCCGGTTCGGACCGGCTCGCCGGAGGCGGCCCGACGGCGGCCGTTCAGGAGGCGTAGCCGATGTCCTCATACCTGAGGTCGAAGAACCCGTTGGCCCCGATGTTGGCCAGCGCGGAGCGCACGGCGACGCCCTGCGGGCACTGGTAGAGCGGCAGCACGTTGACCCTCTTCCAGACCAGCCGGTCGGCCTCGTTCAGCAGGCCGGGCACCTTGTCGGAGTCGAGCGTGCTGCCGGCGCGGTACATGGCCTCGTCGATCTGCTTGCTCCCGCTGCGCCCGAGGTTGGAGTACCACTCGATGTCGTCGCCCCGGCCTCCGCTCTCGCCGTCCGCGTAGATGTCGAAGGCGCTCGACACCGGGAACGGCGTGCTCGGGTAGGCGAAGGCGGTGATGTCGAAGTCGCCCGGGATGAGGTGCTTGCCGAAGAAGTCGTCGAAGGGCACCTTGCGCACATCGACCCGGATGCCCACGCGCTGGAGCATCTGCCGGGCGACGTCGGCCTCGACGCCGCTCATGACGATGCCGTCGGGGACGACGAAGCGCAGCGTGAGCGGCTTGCCGTTCTTCACGCGGGTCTTGCCCGACAGCTTCCAGCCCGCCTGGTCGAGCAGCCGCCCGGCCCGCTTCGGGTCGTACCCGCCGATCTCCCCGGCGTTGGCGTGGTAGCCGTACTGGCTGTTCATGAGGAAGTGGTTGTCCAGCGTCACGGTCGGCCAGCCGAGGCCCTTGAGGTCCACCTGCATGAGACCGCGGCGGTCGAGCGCCGCCGCGACGGCCTCGCGCACCCGCGCGTCGGCCAGGACGGGGCTCGCCCCGTTGAAGGTGAGCTGCCGATACTGCGTGCCCGCGGCCTGCCGGACCACGGCGTCCCACGCCTCCCTGACCCGCGCGTAGTCGTCGGGGGACGGGCCCACCTCGAAGACGTCCACATCCCCTCTGGTGAACGCGTGGACCATCTGGTCGGGACGCACGGTCCGGAACACGATGCTGTCCAGCTTGGCCCGGTTGCCCCACCAGGCGGGGTTGCGGGTGAGCGTGACCGTCCTGCCCTTGGGGTCGAGGCGCTCCACGCGGAACGGCCCCGCGGTCACCGGGATGCGGTTGATCCAGTCGGCGTTGAACGCCGCCGCGGTCGCGTTGGTGGTGCTGGGGTAGAGCGGCGTGAACAGGGACTGCCACTCGTTGAACGGCTGGGCGAGGGTGACCACCACCTCGCGGTCGCTCGCCCCCCTGGCCACGCTCTGGATGTTCTCGTACGCGATGGTCGAGTCGACCCGGTAGTCCCGGTCGTGGCCGCTCATGGCCTTCCACTGCGCGGCGAAGTCCGTCCAGGTGATCGGCCTGCCGTCCGACCACTTCGCCTTGGGGTTGATGGAGTAGGTGATGACCTGCCGGGGGGAGGTCGCGGTGATCCTGGCGTTGGTCACGTAGTCGGTGTCGATGGTCAGCCGCCCCCGCTCGTCGGACCGGAACGTGCGCGGCATCAGCGCGTCCGTCACCGCCTTGACGCCGGTGCCGTCGCCGTTGACGTGGTTGCGGTTCCATTGCGTCGGGAAGTCGGTGAGCCCCCACCGGAGTGTGCCGCCGTCCTTGACCTTGTCCCGGGCCAGCGGATTGACGTCGTACGCCCTGACCGGAGAGGGGGCGAGCCCGCTGTCCGGTTCACCCGGCCCCCGCTGCACGCCGCAGGCACCGGCGGCCCACAGAGCGGCCAGTGTGGCCAGGACAACCGGCCATCGTGCTCTCACGTGCTTCTCCGATCCTCCAGCTACCATCCGCAGTCGATTAGTAGCAGGAAGTGACGGCATACGGCCATCGGGACACGCGTCCGGTGGGTTCCCTACGACATCAGGACAACTCGTCTACCGCGCTGCGGACGTCCTCGCTGATGATCGTCGTCAGCTCGGCGGCGTTCGCCGACCCCTGCTCGGCGAGCCGGACGTCGCGCCGCAGCGCGGCCCGCTCGTACAGCGAGCGCGCGAAGCGGCCGTTGCCCAGCCCGTCGATGAGCCCCTCCCGGCAGACCCAGTCGAAGACGTCGGCGAGGTCGCGCGCGGCCGGGGCGTCGAACCTGTCGCCGCTCCGGGCGGCCAGCAGCTCCGCGATCTCGGTCAGCTCCGACGGCCTGTAGGAGGGGAACGACACGCGCTGGTTGAACCGGGAGGCCAGGCCGGGGTTGGTCGCCAGGAACGCGTCCATCTCGCGCTCGTAGCCGGCCAGGATGACGACCACGCGGTCGCGATCGTCCTCGGCGCGCTTCAGCAGGGTCTGCACCGCCTCGGCCCCGAAGGCGTCGCCCCCCGAGTAGCCGGTGTTGACCAGGCTGTAGGCCTCGTCGATGAACAGCACCCCGCCGAGCGCCCTGTCGACCAGCTCGTTGGTCTTGATCGCGGTCGCGCCGAGGTGCTGGCCGACCAGGTCGGCCCGCGACGCCTCGACCACGTCGGGCCTGGCCAGCAGGCCCAGCGCGGAGAAGATCCGGCCGAGGATCCGCGCGACGGTCGTCTTGCCGGTGCCCGGAGGGCCGACGAACACGAAGTGCCGCATCTGCGACTGGACCGGCAGGCCCTGCTCCTGGCGCATCCTGGCCACCTTGAGCTGGGCGGTGATCGCGTGAACCTGCCGCTTGACCGGTTCGAGGCCGGCCATCCTGTCGAGGTCCGCGAGCGCCTCGTCCAGGGTCGGGGTGACCTGATAGCCGCGGTATCGCGCGGTGATCTCGTTGAAGGCCTTGGTCACGTCGTCGGCGGTGGTGGTGACCAGGTCCTCGCCGCGCGGCGCACCGCCCGCGCTCACCACGCGCACGTCACGGGCCTGCGCGGCGGCCTCGGCGAGGCTGCGGGCGAAGCGGGCGTTGCCGAGGTCGTCGACGAGCCCCCGGCGCTCCACGTCCTCGAACAGCCGGCGCAGCACGGGACGGGCCTCGGGGGCGAGCCGGTCTCCCCGTCGCTGCTGCAGCGCCTCGGTGATCTCCAGCAGTTCGGCGGGGCTGTAGCTGGGGAAGCGCACCCGACTGGCGAAGCGGCTCGACAGCCCCGGGTTGGACGCGAGGAAGTCGTTCATCTCCCGCTCGTAGCCGGCCAGGATGACGATGAGCCGGTCACGGTCGTCCTCGGCCCGCTTGAGCAGCGTCTGCACGGCCTCCGCGCCGAACCGGTCGGGCTGGCCGTCGCCCGAGTTGATGAGACCGTACGCCTCGTCCACGAACAGGACGCCGCCGAGCGCGCGGTCGATCAGCTCGTTGGTCTTGATCGCCGTGGCCCCCAGGTACTCCCCCACGAGGTCGGCCCGCTGCGCCTCGACCACGAACGGCGTCTCCAGCAGCCCGAACGCGTAGAAGATCTTGGCGAGCGACCTGGCGACGCTGGTCTTGCCGGTTCCGGGCGGGCCGACGAACACGAAGTGGCGCATCGGCCGCTCGTTGGCGTAGCCCGCCTCCCTGCGCAGCCGGGCCGCCTCGATCGACGCCGCGATGGCGCGCACCTGCTCCTTGACCGGTTCGAGGCCGATCATGGACTCCAGCTCCGCGAGCGCCTGCTCGACGGTGATGGGCGGCGGAGCGCCGCCCTCGGCCGCGGCGGGCTGATGGCCCCCCGCCCTGGCGCGCACCTGCACCTGGGTCTCCGCGCCCGCCGCCTGCCGCTCCGCCTCCGCGCGCACCTTGCGGGCCAGCACCAGGCGGTAGAGGAGCACCGCGGCGGCCACGCCGTACGCGCCCCACAGGGCGGCGGACGGCGACAGCGGCGACAGCGACAGCGCGACGACCCCGGCGGGCGCGAGGGACATCAGCGTCGTCAGCCACGGCGGGACCCACCGGATCAGGTGGGCCGCGCCGCCGGCCAGCGCGCCCAGCAGCATCAGCAGCCCGGGCACGATCGACTGGCCGCCGAACACGCCCATGAACAGCGGCAGCAGCAGGCCCCACCCGGCGAGCACGAGCACGGTCGCGGCGGCGCGCGGATAGCTGAGCGCCAGCGCGAGGAAGGACAGCGCCAGGAACGTGTAGATGAACGTGGGCGCAAGCGACCAGTTGAGCGCCGCGGCCACTCCCATGGTGGCGACGAGCAGCACCACGAACAGCGCGCGTCGCGCGAATGGCGGAAGTTGGAAATAGCGGAAACGCACCTGTTCGAACAGATCACGTGCCGCAGTCCGATTTAAGAGGCTCGCCGCCCGTGCCCTGTCGGAGTCCCGCATCGACGCCTCCCCGCTTCGACCCCGGTTATACCGCACGTGCGAACGGAATGGGTGGACCCATGCGGCGCGGTAGACGACGCACGTCGCCGGAACGGGCCGCCCGCCCGAGTCGCACGGTGCGCGGCTACCTGGTGCGGGCCTGGTGGCGTCCGGGGTACTCGCGCATCAGGACCTGCCGCGGGGTGACCCGCAGCACGTCGTCATCCGGCACGGCGACGCCCCGTACCTCTGCCCAGAATCGCGGGTCTCCCACGAAGAGGACCACGCGCGGGTCGCGCCGCACCGCGTCCCACGCCTCGTCGCCGGCGATGAGGCGGAACTCGCCCGCCGGGGTCACCGAGGTCACGGCGCTGACCGCGAGCGCGCGCGGGCCGTCCGCCCCGGTGCAGGCGAGGACCACGTTCCGGGAGTAGGCCGCGGCGTGCCGCACCTCGTCGCTGAGACCGGCCGAGGGGGTCAGGTCGCCGGGGATCCGCGTGCCGCGCGACTCGGACGGCACGAGCGAGGCGCGCCACGGCCCCGGCCCGCCGCGCCACCAGGCCCGCGTGGCGCGCACCGCGAAGGCCGCCGCCCCGAGCGCCAGCGCGCCCCAGGCACACCTCCACAGGGCCACGACGGCGGGATCCGGTCCCGCGAGGGCCCCCGCCGCGCCCGCGGCGGCGGCGCAGACGGCGGCGACGGCCGGGGCGGCGAGCGCCACGGCGAGCCACCGGTCGCGCGGCCGCGGCGCGCCCGCCGTCCGCACCCGCAGCAGCCCCGCCGGGACCGCCAGGCACGCCACGGCGGCGAGAGGCGCGCCGGTCACGAAGGGGACCAGCATGAGCGCCGCGGCCGCCTGCCACGCGCGGGCCGCGACGATCCAGAACGTGACGGCGATGTCGCGCTGCGCCGCCCGGTCACCCGCCGCGGGTGGCACGGGGAGCGCGGCGGCGAACCGCCTCAGCGCGGCGACCGGGCGTCCCCGCCACGTCTCGGCCAGGAGCCTGACGGCGAGCGCCGCGGCGGGGTTCAGGAGCACCAGCCCGGTCGCCCCCGCCCAGACCTCGCCCACCTCCTGCAGCGAACCGGGCCTAGGCTCCGGCAGCGTGGCCAGCCCGGCCACGTACGCCGCCGGGGCGAGCAGCCCGAGCGCGACCGACATGCAGAGGCGCAGGTCGCGCCGGAGCATGCCCGGCACGTAGGCCCAGGCGCCCACGCGCGTGGCCTGCCTGACGCAGATCGCGAGGACGGCCGCGAGCGCCAGCGCGCCGGCGATCCGCGCCTCCCCGTGCATTCCGGGGAGCCGGTGCGCGCCGGGCAGAAGGCCCAGGCCGGGCAGCACGACGGCCACGCAGATCCCGGCCGTCGCGACCGCGAGGATCACGCGCACCTGCCGCGACCAGGTCTCCAGGGCGCGCCGCGCACGGCCGGTGTCGCGGGGATCGGCCTCCCAGGCGGGGTCGTGGTGGCCGCGCGGCCGCTGCCAGCGCAGCAGTGTGAGGCCGAGGTTCACCCACGCCGCCGGGTGGTCCCGGCGTCTGCGCAGCGCCTCGCCGTACGCCCGGGCCGCTCCGCCGTGGTCGCCGCGCAGCAGCGCGAGGTCGCCGCACAGCACGTGCGGGTCGGGCTCGTCGGGGGCGAACCGGACGGCGTGCCGGGCCTCCGCCCACGCCTCCCGCCACCGTCCGGGGATCCGCCGCAGCGCGCTCGCGAGCCGCAGCCGCGCCGCCCAGGAGCCGGGCGCGAGCCGTACGGCCTCCCGCGACGCCGCGACCGCCTCGGTGTCACGGCCGAGACGCTCCAGCGCCGCGCCGGCCAGGCGATGCCCCCATTCGTCCTGCGGATCGCGGCCGATCGCCTGGCGCGCCGCTTCCAGCGCCGCCTCCGGCTGGTCGCGCGACAGCCGGGCCACCGCGACGGCGCACCAGGCGCGGGGGTCGGCGTGGTCGAGCGGGGGCGGCACCGGGGACGTATCACATCCGTCGATATCGCTCCCCACGACCGCATGATCCGTTGCGGTCGGCCGCTTGCCTAGACGTGGGATATATACCTATGGCTCTCTAGAGAGGCGGATTGCTCCACTTGATCACCTGGGGTGATACGGATCCGGCGATATGTTCCCGACATCACCGGAAGGGCTGAGAGATCCGCTTCCCATGGCCTAAGCTGCCACGCATGTTCCAGCGGGCCGGGATCTTGGGGCAGGAGCACTGAGCGGACTATGATCATGGTTTCGGTCGAGTCCGCCACCGTCCGCGCCGCGGGCGCCCTGCGGGAGCACCGGGCGAGCCGGTGGTCGGTGCTCGTACTCCTGTGTTTCAGCCTGCTCCTGATCGCGGTCGACGCGACCGTGCTGCACATCGCCGTCCCGGCGCTCACCGCGGCCCTGGAGCCGTCGTCCGTGCAGCTCCTCTGGATCATCGACATCTACTCGCTGGTCGTCGCGCCGCTGCTGGTGACGTTCGGCACGCTGGGCGACAGGTACGGCAGACGGCCGTTCGTGCTCGGCGGCTACGTAGTGTTCGGCCTGGCCTCGCTGTCGGCCGCGTTCGCCGCGACGCCGCTCGCGCTCATCGTCTCGCGCGCCTTCCTCGGCGTCGGCGGCGCGATGATCATGCCGGCGACGCTCTCGATCATCCGGCAGGTGTTCACCGACCGGCGCGAGCGGGCGATCGCGCTCGGCGTGTGGAGCGCCGTCGCCGCCGCGGGAGCGGCCGTCGGGCCGCTGATCGGCGGGGTCCTCGTCGAGCACCTGTGGTGGGGCGCGGTCTTCCTCATCAACGTGCCGCTGCTGCTGGTCGTGTTGCCGCTCGCCGTACGGATCCTGCCCGCGTCGCCGCGCCGGGCGGACCATCCGTGGGACGTGCTGAGCGCGGCGCTGTCCACCCTGGGCATCCTGGCCGTCGCGTTCGGGCTGAAGGAGGCGGGGTCGGGACACACCCTGGGCCGCGGCCCCTCGGTCGCGGTGCTCCTGGCCGGCGTCGCGCTGCTCGTCTGGTTCGTTCGGCGGCAGCGGCGGCTGCCGTTCCCCCTGCTCGACATCGGGCTGTTCGCCCATCGCGGCTTCGCGACCGGCGTCGGCTGCGTGCTGCTGGCCATCTTCGCGCTGGTCGGGCTGGAGCTGATGCTGGCGCAGTATCTCCAGCTCGTGCTGGGGCTGTCGCCCCTGGAGGCCGCCGTGCGGATGCTGCCGCTCATGGTCGCGGCCATCGCGGGCGGCCTGGCCGCGGCGCACGTGCTGGGACGCGCCGGGCTGCGCGCGACGGTCGGCGGCGGCCTCGCCCTGACCGCGCTGTCCCTCATCCCGGTGCTGACCTGGGGCACGGAGCAGCATCCGGTGATGCTGGCGGTCTGCTTCGTGGGGATCGGCTTCGGCGTCGAGGTCGCCCTGCTGGCGGCGTCGGACACGATCATGGCCACGGTGCCGGAGTCGCGGGCCGGCGGCGCCGCCGCGATCGAGGAGACGGCCTACGAGCTCGGGGCGGGCCTCGGCATCGCCGTACTCGGGACGATCACCACGATCGTGTACGCCCCTTCCCTCGCGACCGTCCCGGGGATCCCGGCCGGGCTCATGGCGCAGGCGCGCGAGTCGCTGGCCGCGGCCGCGCACGTGGCCGACGAGACCGGCGCGACAGGGACCGCGCTGCTGGACGCCGCCCGCGCGGCCTTCGTCACCGCCCTGCACTCCACCATCGTCGTCAGCGTGGCGCTGCTCGCGCTCACCGCGCTGGCCGTGGCCCTGCTGCTCCCCCGCCACGTCCCCACCCCCGACGGCGCCGACGCCGAGGAGTCCGACGGCGTACGGACCTGAGCCGGCCGGGCGCATGACGGGGGCGCAGGCGGGAAAGTGTCCGGGCAAGTCACCCCCCCACCCAGAGTGAGAAGCCGTGAAGAGAACCCTGCACGACTTAGCCTCGCTGGCCGCCCGCATGGGCGTCGGCGGGATCTTCTTCGCCAACGGCTGGCAGAAGCTCGAAGCCGGCCTCAACGCCACCGCCGACCAGTTCACCGCGCTACAGGCCCCGCTGCCCCGCGTGTGGGCGCCGGTGACCATGCTGACCGAACTGGTGGGCGGCACGCTGCTGATCGCGGGCCTCGCCGTGCCGGTCATCGGGCTGCTGCTGTTCGCCGAGGCCCTCGCGGTGTTCGTGGTCACGGCCGGGGACACCGGCCTGCCGCTCACCGGGGGCGACATCGAACTGATCGTGGCCCTCGGGGCCGCCTCCGTGCTGCTGTCCGTCACCGGCGCGGGCCGGATCTCGGCCGACCACATGGTGGTCATCAAACGGCGCGAGGCCGAGGCGGCCGGGGAGTTCGCCGCCGACGCGGAGGCCGACGCGGTCATCGCGGCGCTGCGCCCGCCACGGCCCGGCGAACCGGGCGCGGGCGACTCCCCGGCCCGGCCCGCCCCGCCCACGCCCGATTCCGGCGAGCGGCGGCCCACGCCCACCCCCTCCGGTGATTCGCTCAAGTCGCCCGAGTCGCCTCCGGCGGCCGGATCCGGCGTGGGTGCGGGGTCCACCGCCTCTGGGACGGCCGCGGACCGGCCCGGCGACGAGGCTCCGGCCACGACGACGGTACGCAAGGCCGCGCCCCGGCAGCGGCGTACGCGGCGGGACGACGACACGACCACGGAGAGCCGGGCCGAGGCGCCCCCGGCCCGCTGAGCGGCGGCCGATGCCGCGCGGGCAGGGCGGGCCGGGCCGAACGGCTCAGCGGAGGTCAGGGCTCCCGGGAGAGCGGAAGGCGCAGGAGGAAGCACGCGCCGCGCGGGCTGTCGATGATCGTCAGGGTGCCGCCGTGACTCTCGGCGATCTGCCGGGCGATGGGCAGGCCCAGGCCCGCGCCCCCGACATGCCTGCTGCGGGCCGTGTCGAGCCGGGTGAACCGCTGGAACACGAGTTCGCGCTGGTGCTGTGCGATCCCCGTGCCGTCGTCGAGCACTTCGAGCACGGCCAGACCGGAACGGAACCGGGGATCGCGGTCGGGCGGGTCCTCGCGCCGCACCTCCAGCCGTACGGTGGTGGCGGCGTGTCTCTCGGCGTTGTCCAGCAGGTTGGTGACCAGACGGCCCAGCCGGATGCGGTCCCCCCGGACGACCACACCGGGAGTCAGATGCGAGACGATCCTCCTGACCGGGCGGCGGACGTCCAGTTCCGCGGCCACGAGCCGGCCGAGGTCCAGGGGCTCGCGTTCGCAGGGCGCGCCGGCGTCGAGACGGGCGAGCGTCAGCAGGTCGGCGGCGACCGCCTGGAGCCGTTCGAGGCTCTTCAGCACGGCCGGCCCTATCTCCCGCAGGTCGGACTCCTGCGGGGCGAGCAGCGCGTCCTCCACCTGCGCGCGGATCGCGGTGATCGGGCTGCGCAGTTCGTGGGACGCGTCAGAGGTGAAGCGTCGTTGCTGTTCGAGCGTCTCCTCCAGCCGGTCCAGCGTGTAGTTGACGCTCTGCGCGAGGTCGTGGATCTCCCCCTTGGACTCGGGAACCGGCACCCGCCGCCCGAGGTCCGATGCGTTGATCTCGTCGAGCTCGGCCCGGATGGCCCGCACCGGCAGGAGCGCACGCTTCACGCTGCGCCGGGCGCCGTAGGCGACGGCGGCGGTGACGAGCACCGAGCCCGCCGCCAGACCGGCCACCAGGGCCGGCGGCGCATTGAGCGCCTGGATCGGCGCGGCGCTGTAGACGGTCCAGTCTCCGCCGTCACGGTAGACCTGCTGCGCGATCACGACATCACATCGGTCCTCGCCGAAGACGCCGTCGCAGACCTCCCGCGTGGCCTTGCGGAGCGGCGCCCGGGGACGGAAGGTCGCCATGGCCGGCTTTCCGGCCATGTCCGGCGTCGCCGCGCGCACCCTGCCCTGCGGGTCCACCACCTGGATGGGCCGGTCTCGCCCGTCGGGGGGCAGCACGCTCCCCGTCTGCCCGCGGTCCACGAGGTAGGCGACCCGCCCGCCGCCCGACGTCACCTCCCGCATGAGGTTCTCCCGGGCCGCCACGTGCAGGGACCACACCAGGACGACCGAGAACGCGGCACACAGCAGGGCGACCACCGTGCCGGTGAACAGCGCGATGCGGCTCCTGACCGACCAACGATCCCCGAAACCCACGTGATCGCCCACTTACGACGTGGCCCTACTGACCGTGCGTAAGAAATCTACTCTTCAGGGCGTTATTAACCGGTAACGGAACAAACTGGACGAGATTGTCCTGTCGTGCCGAAGTGCCGACACGCGCAACACGACCGGCAAGCAGGTAAAGGAGCCTTCCTGACGGCCCTCCCGGATGGTGGGATATGGGGTATGAATGCCGCCGGACCACTGCCGGTAATCGACGTGACCGCCCTCACCGGTCCCGGGACCGGCCCCGAAGCAGGCCACGCGCGCGCCGAGGTCGCGCGCCGGATCGAGGCCGCCTGCCTGGACAGCGGTTTCTTCTACATCAGCGGTCACGGGGTGCCCGATGCCCTGATCGCAGAGCTCAGGGACGCCGCGGCGCGCTTCTTCCGGCTGCCCGAGGAGCACAAGTCACGTATCTCCATGAACCGGGGCGGGCGGGCCTGGCGCGGGTACTTCCCCGTGGGCGGCGAGCTCACATCCGGCCGGCCCGACCTCAAGGAGGGCGTCTACTTCGGCGCCGAGCTCGGCCACGACGATCCCCGGCCGCTGCACGGGCCCAACCTCTTCCCCGAGGAGGTGCCCGAACTGCGCCCGGCCGTGCTCGCGTACATGGACGCCCTCACCCACGTGGGGCAGGCGGTCATGCGGGGCGTGGCGCTGAGCCTCGGACTCGACGAGGACTACTTCGCCGCAGGTTACACGGCCACGCCCACGATCCTGTTCCGGATCTTCCACTATCCGCCCCCGCCGTACGCCGATCCGGACGAGTGGGGGGTCGGCGAGCACACCGACTACGGCCTGCTGACGCTGCTGCTGCAGGACGACCATTCCGGCCTCCAGGTGCACACCGCCCGCGGCTGGATCGAGGCGCCGCCCATTCCGGGCACCCTGGTCTGCAACATCGGCGACATGCTCGACAAGCTGACCGGCGGTCTTTATCGGTCGACCCCGCACCGCGTGCGCAACGCCACGGGCCGCGGCAGGCTGTCCTTCCCCTTCTTCTTCGACCCGGGCTGGGACTGCGAGGTGCCGCCGCTGCCCTCCCTGCCCGCCCGCGAGGGGGGCCGCGCCCGCTGGGACGGCCTGGACCTGCGGGCCTTCACCGGCACGTACGGCGACTATCTGACCGCGAAGGTCGCCAAGGTGTTCCCGCGACTCGGCGGCCGGGTACTGCCGGCATCCGGTGCGCCTGAAAGCATGTAATCAACCTGCACCCGTCGCACATCGTCGAGCGGCACGGCCTGCCGGTCGCGCTGTTCCTGCTCGGCGACCTGTGGTTCCGCTGGGCGCTGGGGCTGGGACGGCCCGCCGTTCGGGTCGCCGCGGCGCTGCTGGCCGCGGCGACCGTCCCGATCGGCCTGTGGTCGTCGGCCGCCCACCTCGGCGCGCTGGTCGTTCTGGTGGTCGCGATGATCTGCCTGGAGAACGTCCTCTCTAGGGCGGGCCGCCTCAGTCCGCCAGGCCGTTCCCGGCGATCACCTCGCGATACCACCGCGCGCTGTCGCGCGGCGTGCGCTCCAGCGTGTCGTAGTCGACGCGGACGAGCCCGAACCGCTTGTGGTAGCCCCGGGCCCACTCGAAGTTGTCCATCAGGGACCACACGAAGTAGCCGCGCAGGTCGGCGCCCCGGTCCATGGCCGACCGGGCGGCGCGGAAGTGGGCGTCGAGATAGGAGATCCGGCCGGGGTCGGACACCCCGTCGGGAACGGCGGCCCCGTTCTCCGTGATCATCAGTGGCGTGCCGGGGTAGTCGCGCGCCAGCCGTACGAGCAGGTCCTCCAGCCCGGCCGGGTTGATCTCCCAGTCCATCTCGGTGACCTCGCCCTGCGGGTCCTCCCAGGCGATGCCCTCGCTGCCGGGATACTCCGCATGCCCCTCGGACGAGGGGTCGGCGACGACCCGGTTGACCGTGTAGTAGTTGACGCCGAGCACGTCGATCGGCTGCGCGATCGTCGGCAGGTCGTCCAGGTTGACCTTGGTGAAACGCTCCAGATGGGCGAGGACGTCGGCGGGGTACTCTCCGCGCAGCACGGGGTCGAGGAAGAGCCGGTTCGCCAGCCCGTCGATCAGGCGGGCCGGCTCGGGGTCGCCGAGGATCGGCGTCAGGTTCAGCGTCAGCGAGACGGACTCCGCTCCCCCCGCCCGCAGCGCCTGCACGGCCAGGCCGTGCCCGAGCATCAGGTGGTGGGCGGCGGTGAACGCGGCTGCCGGGTCGGTCACCCCGGGCGCGTGCCGGCCCGAGCCGTACCCGACGAACGCCGACACCCAGGGCTCGTTGAGCGTCGTCCAGACGGGCACGCGGTCGCCGAGGCGCCGGTGCACGGCGGCGGCGTAGTCGGCGAACCGGAAGGCGGTCTCGCGGTTGGTCCAGCCGCCCATGTCCTGCAGCGTCTGCGGCAGGTCCCAGTGGTAGAGGGTCGCGACGGGGGTGATCCCCCTGGCGAGCAGGGCGTCGACGAGCCGGTCGTAGAAGCTCAGGTCGGCCAGGCGCGGCCAGGCCACCGAGAACCGGTACGCCTTCAGCCCCAGCCAGGCCATGATCTCGACGTCCTCGAGATAGCGGTGGTAGTGGTCGCAGGCCACGTCGCCGGTGTGGCCGTCGGCGACCATGCCGGGGGCGTGGGAGAAGGTGTCCCAGATCGAGGGGACGCGGCCGTCGGCGTGGACCGCTCCCTCGATCTGGTACGACGCGGTCGCGGCCCCCCACAGGAAGCCGTCGGGAAATGAGGTCATCGTGAACTTTCGCGAATCGTCAGCCGAGGTTCGAGGAGCGTCGACTCGGGGACGGCCTGGCCCTCCAGCTTGGCCATGAGCAGCCGGACCGCCTGCCTGCCGACATCCTCGGCGGGAATGAGCACGGAGGTCAGCGCGGGGCTGGCCCGCTCGGCGATATCGTCAGGGCAGATCGCCACCACCGAGACGTCCTCGGGCACCCGCCTGCCGAGGATCCGCAACGCCCCCAGCACATGGCCGGCGGCCGCCTCGTTGTGCACGACGAGGCCGGACAGCCGCGGCCGCTCGTCGAGCAGCAGCTTGACGGCGGCGTGGACCTCGTCGAACGACTCCTCGCAGGGGCGCGCGTCGGCCTCGAGGCCGTGCCGCCGGGCCGCCTCGACGAAACCCGCCATCGTCCGCTCCGCGAAGCCCGTGCCGCGCTCGTAGACCACGCGCGGCGCGCCGAGCAGCGCGATCTCGCGATGCCCGAGATCGGCCAGGTGGTCGGCGCACAGCGCCCCGGCGCGGGCGAAGTCGAGGTCGACGCAGGTCAGCCCTTCGGGGTCGGCCGGGAAGCCGATCAGCACGCTCGGCTCGGCGAGCTTGCGCAGCAGCGGCACGCGGGGGTCGTGAATCTCCACGTCCATCAGCAGCAGCCCGTCGACCAGCGCACTGGCCGCCACCCGGTGCAGCCCGTCCGCCCCCTCGTCGGCCGTCATGAGCAGCACGTCGTGGTCGTACTGGCGGGCCGTGGTGACGACCGAGGTCGCGAACTGCATGAGGACCGGCAGGTTCATGCCGGCCCGCAGCGGCAGCACCAGCGCGATGACCTTCGCGCGCTTGCTCGCCAGGGCGCGGGCGCCGGCGTTGGGGTGGTAGCCGAGGACCCGCACGCTGTCCAGCACCCGCTGCCGGGTGGTCGCCGAGATCGCCCGCTTTCCGCTCAGCACGTACGAGACCGTGGAGACGGCGACCCCCGCGTGCTTGGCCACGTCGGCGATCGTCACGGTCCTCACGGGCAGAACCCCAGCGCGCTCACCGTGACCCCCTCGCTCTCGTACACCACATAAAGATCGCGCACTCCGGCGGCTCCCGCCAGAGGAGTGCTCACCTCGACGAAATCGTGCCTGGTCGCCGTGGGCGGGACGCTGACCGCACCGGCGACCTCGCCGATCAGGGGGTCGTCGAGCCGCAGCGTGACCACCCCGCCCTCGTCGCTCGACACCGCGAGCAGGCACGCGGACGAGCTCTGATCGCCGGACTTCCCTCCGGAGTTCCCTTCGAAGTCCCCTCCGAAGTCACAGTCGCGGAAAGCGATCCACGCCCCCGGCCCGGTGGAGCGGACCGCGTCGCCGGAGTCGAGGGCGGCGTCGCACAGCACCACACCGTCGTACTCGTCGTGATCGGCCGCGTCCAGTGGCCCGGAGGTCAGATCCCGCGGCGGGATGCGCTCGCCCCGCACCCGGAACGGCGCGCACAGCCGGATGTCCCCCGACGAGGCGCCCACCTGCACCTTGTGCGCGGCCTCCTCGACCACGAACCTGCCCCGCGTCACGTCCCAGAAGGCCAGGTCGCCGACCGGCACGTCCACCGACACCGTACGGCTCTCGCCCGGCGCGAGCCGCACCTTGACGAAGCCGCGCAGCTGGCGCAGCGGCTGCTTGACGCGGGAGCGCTGCTGGTGGGTGTAGAACTGCACGACCTCCTCCCCCTCGCGCTCGCCGGCGTTCGTCACGGTGACCCGGACGGTCAGCGTGTCACCCTCGGCGAGGTCGGCCGACGACAGCTCCAGATCGGCGTAGGCGAAGCGGGTGTAGCTCAGGCCGTGCCCGAACGGGTAGAGCGGCCGGCCGCGGTAGTAGAGGTAGGTGGCGTCGGAGGCGATGATGTCGTAGTCGAGCAGGTCGGGCAGCTCGGCGGCCGATCGGTACCACGTCTGGGTGAGGCGGCCGCCCGGGTCGTCGTCGCCGAGCAGCACGCCGGCGAGCGCGTGGCCGTACTCCTGGCCGCCGTGGGCCGACCAGACGACCGCGGGCAGGTGCTCCTGCGCCCAGGTCACCGCGAACGGGTAGCCGCTGGAGACCACCAGAACGGTGGCCGGGTTGGCCGCGTGGACGGCCTTCAGCAGCGCCTCCTGCCGCTCGGGCAGCGCCAGCGTCGCGCGGTCCTCGGTCTCGCGGCCGTTCACCAGCGGGTGGTCGCCGAGCACCACGATCGCGACGTCCGCGCGGGCCGCCGCCTCCGCCGCGCGGGCCGCGCCGCTCTCGACCGGCTCCACGGACAGCACGGACGCGGCGTCGGGGTCGTCGGTCGTGCGTAAGACGCCGTCGGCCACGGTGACGTATCGGCCGGAGGAGATGTTGCGCAGCACGACGCCCCTCGGCCGCTCCTCGATCCGGAAGGTCTGGCGCACCTCCCAGCCGTTCGGTCCCGGCTGGTCGTTGGCCAGCACGCCGTCCTCTCCCGCCGACACGTGCCGCCCGTTGGCGCAGGACCGGAACGCGAACGCGCCGCCGCCCCAGTCGAACACGTCGAAGCAGGACCGCTCGCTCCCCACGTACAGCGGCCCGCCGGCGGGGTCGGCGGAGGCGCCGACGTACCCGCCCTCGGTGCGCAGCGCCACCCGGTCGACGCCCTCGCAGTAGACGGTCTCGCACCGCTCGGCGAGCCCCGCCAGGGCCGTGACATGGTAGGGCAGCGTGCCGCTGTACCAGTCCTCGAACAACGCGTCGGCCAGTGGGCCGATCACCGCGACCGTGCGCGGGGCGGCCAGCGGGAGCAGGCCGTCGTTCTTCAGCAGGGTGATCGACTGGCGGGCCGCCTCGCGCGCGAGCCGCTGGTGCTCGGGGCTGTTGACGACGTCGTGGGTGATGTCGTCGTACGGCGTGGCGGGGTCGAACTCGCCCAGCCGCACGCGGATCGACAGCGCGTGCCGGGCGGCGGCGTCGACGTCGGCCTCGGTCAGCAGGCCGCGGTCGAGCGCGGTCCTGACGTGGCCCAGGGTGGTGGCGGCGTCCGCGTCGTCCTGGGTGAAGCTGTCCAGGCCGGCCTTGATCGCGTGCGCGTACGCCTCGGGCAGGTCCTTGTGGTAGCCCTGCATCCCGGCGAGGTTCCCCGGCGCGTACGCGTCGCTGACCACCAGGATGTCGTCGGGCGCCCACGTGCGCAGGTGACTGCCGATCAGCGGCGACAGGTGGGCCGGTCGGCCGTTGACGAGGTTGTACGACGGCATCACCGCCACCGCGGCCCCCGACTCGACGGCCGGGCGGAACGCCTTCAGCTCGTATTCGTGCAGCACCCGCGGCGGCAGGCCGCTGGAGGTCACGCACCGGTCGGTCTCGTTGTTGTAGCCGAGGAAGTGCTTCAGCGTGGGCGCCGTCTTCAGCACGTCGTGGCCGCCGCGCAGGCCGCGGGCGTAGGCCGTGCCCATCACCCCGGTGAGCCAAGGGTCCTCGGAGTAGCCCTCCTCGTTGCGGCCCCAGCGGGGGTCGCGCAGCGGATTGACCACCGGCGCCCAGACGTTGCGGCCCACGCTCTGCGGGTCCTTGTGGTGGAAGGCCATGACCTCGTCGCCGGTCGCCTCCCCCACCTGGCGGACCAGGTCCGGGTTCCAGGTGCTGGCCAGCCCGACGGCCTGGGGGAACACGGTGGCCGGGCCGTGCCAGGCCAGGCCGTGCAGGGCCTCGGTGCCGGTGCGGAAGGTCCGCAGGCCGAGCCGTTCCACCGGCGCCTGATACTGGTGCAGCAGGCCGATCTTCTCGTCGAGCGTGAGCCTGCCGAGCAGGTCGTCCACCCGTTCGGCGGGAGACAGCGCGGGGTTCCGGAAAGCCGGGTCCGGTTCGTTCATGTGGAGACTTACCCTTCGCGTCGAAGCGCTTCGATGACCTGCCGAAAAACGCGCCCATGGGGGCGTCGCGAGGATCCGCATGTTCGGTTGGAGAAGCGCCGCTGTCGAAGCGCTTCGAAAGGGTTACCGCAAGTTTCCGGTGTGTAAATCCGGGCTTATTCGGAAGATTGCCCTCATCCTCGGCTCAGGTCAAGACCTGTGTGCCACGGGTTTTGAGAATGGCTCAGGGGCTCCCTGGGGCCGCGTGTCAGGAGTCGCTCGCCTCGTCCGCAACCGGCGACCAGCCGATGTCAGCAAAGGCATCCGCCGCCCAGTGCCGTACCAGGGGCAGATCGGACAGGCGTGATCCGTTCAGGATGGTCACTTTCAGTACCTTCAGCGCCCGTGTCAGGAACTCGGGCGCGAGGCGCTCACGGTCGGCGGCGAGCTGCCGCAGGACGCGGGCCAGCAAGGCGTCGCGACTCGCCGTACTCTCCTCCGGGCGGCTGCGCTCGATGACCGTCAGGCAGTTCTCGTAAGCCTGCTGGAGATCACCGCTTCCCTCCGGATTGGTGGAGGCGAGCCAGAGGCGGATGATGGCGTTCGTGGTGGAGATCGCCTCGTCCGTGGAGAGGGTCGCGAAGGCGCTCGTGGCTCCAACCTGGCCGGGGCCGAACCCGTCCTCATCGTCCATCTCCCGGATGATCGGCGCCAAGCCGTGCCAGGCGATGTCCTCGGCGAGATCGCAGGTGAAATAGCTCTCCTTGAGCAGGTCGAACGTTCGGGCATGGCGCCAGCCATGCACATTCCGGCCGCCGTCGCCGGGCGGCATCCGAAAGATCCAGAAGGGGTCCAGCTCGGGAGCGGCCCAGGACCCGTCCGTGGCCAGATCGACGAGGACGTCGCGCTCGTCGCCATGCCAGGTCCGATCCAGAGACAGCAGAGCGACCAGGTTCCGCCAGGCTTCCGCAGTGAACTGCGATCTCCACAGCAGCGCGTGACGCCGCCACTCGGCCGCCGGAAAAGACGAGCGAGGGAAGAGATCACGCCCGGTGACCGGGCCGCCGAGCAGGGCGACCAGGACGAGCAGGTTCGCGGAGTAGGCGGCATGCCGAACGGGGACACTGAGGGGGGTGGGCCGGTAGGAGTCGTGGGCGGTATCCCTGTGCGGTTCAAGGGCGCCGCTGAAGGCGGTGAGCAGCCAATCGCGAAGCAGCCGGCGCTGCTCGCCGGGAGTCTGCCGGGCGATCGCGATGAGGAACTCGATGATTTGCCCGCGCACGGTCAGGGGTGCGAAGGACAAGAGGGCCCGGATGAAGCCGTCATCGATCCTGTGCCTGCTGCGTGTCGCCGCGACGGCGGCCAGTTCGACGAGCTCGCGCAGGATCAGCCGGGCGACGAGGAACTCGCCTAATGTCGCGTGGAGGAACTCGCAGGTGTTGAGGTCGGCGTCGTGGCGCAGGGCCCTGGCCCTGTGAATGAAGAAGAACCGGCCGATGACGCGCTGGGCAGGAGTGGGTGGGGCGTGGAAGTCCGGCGATCGCTCTGGGAAGGCCAGCGGGCCGAGTAGCGCGGTGAGATCCGCCGAGATCTCGTCCTCGGTGGCCCACTGGCGGCCGCGATTGAACATCGCGAACGCCGCGACCGACACGTGCAGCATCTCCTCATCGATGGCTGACTCCAGCGAGTCTCCGGCCAGTTCCGGCCGGGACTTGCGGATCTCACGTTCGGCGAAGCGGCGCAGAATCCGTTCGTAGAGGTCGGCTCCGTCGAGCTCCTGCCCGCGCTGCTGAAGGGCATTGTCCGTCGCGTCGTACAGGGCCAGCATCAGCAGGAGCAGCGGTTGCGTGGCCAGCGCCGGTTGGCGCAGCGCCACCGCGAGGGGCAGCGGCCGCAAACCCCGCGCGGCCAGGTAGTCGATGTTGCGCTCATTCCAAACGGTCAGCCATCGCTCTACCTGCTCGTCCGTGAACGGCTCGAGCTTCACGACAACAGCGCCACCGAACGGGATCCGCGCCCGGTCCGCGACTGTGATGCGGCTCGTGACTACGACCATGACCGGTCGCCCCTGGTCGGCTTCGCGTTCCTGAAAGCGGACGATCTGTTCGAGATAGTCCGTCTGGCCGATGCCAGTGGCCTGAAGCAACTCGTCGAATCCATCGAGCAGAACGACCGACAGCGCACCGTCGGCCGTTCTGGCCAGCGCTGGCCAGGTCATGCTGTCGCCGGTCGCGTCTCTGATGGCGTGTTCGATCTGTGATTGCAGGTCCGTGTCGGCGGGGACGTCGCGTAGCGGTACCCGCACCGTCAGGAAGTCACGGGCGGGCAAGCGGGCGGCGAGCATCTGGGTGAGCACCGACTTGCCCGAGCCCGGCTGGCCTAGGACGATCAGAGGGCTCCTGATGGCGGCGAGCGAGGTCAGATGGCCGATGAAGAACGCCTGGAAGTCGTCCCGGACCGGCTGTTCCTCCCACCAGTCCTCCTGGCCGATCTGCGCATCGCGCGCGACCGCGGCGGCACGGAACCGGGGATTGACGTACCCTTCCGCTAGGACCGGAATCGTCAGGCCATCCGGCACGTCTCCTGTGGCCGCGATGGGCCTGTCCAGACTTCGCCGGTAGCGCCTGGCCAGCGCCTGCCGCCGGTGGTCGGCGAGTTCGACGCCGGAAGCGATCTCACCGAGGATGCGTTCCAGCCCTTCCAACCCGGCCTGCAACCGCACCAGTCGCTCTTGGGTGGCGACATGGCCGAGCCGATTCGACCAGAATTCCACCTCGGGGAAGTCACCGGCCAGACGACGTAAATGCTCTTCGTAGCGGCGCACCGCAAGGCTGGGAACCTCTTCGGTCAGGACGCGCTCGGCTTCCTCCGCGTGGTCGAGTCGACTCCACACCGCGGTCGCGCGCAGATAGGCGATCAGCCGCAGGGCCAATGAAGCGTAGAACTTCCCCAGCGTCTCCGGCATGTCGGCACCGTCGAGGTGCGCGGGCTCGCCGGGGATGTCGCTGTCGTTGAGCACAGCCGCAAGCTCTCGGAGCCGGCCGGAGGAGGCGTGCTCGCCCGTGGACAGGATGACCTGAGTCGGCTTTCGGAGTCTGAGGTCCTTGGCTCCCTCGGGGAGTTTCGCGGCGCTCACGGACTCGAAGAAGGCCGTGAGAACGATCACCTTATGAGCAGCCGTGAGCCGTTCGGTCCGGTCGAAGCGGCCCAAGCCGCGAAGCCGGTCTCCCAACCCGCTGATCAGTGCTCCGCTGAGTCGGGCCATCTCGCCCTTGGCGTCGAAGAGGTTGAGCGCGAACTCGGCGCCGCCGCCAGTCGCCGCCAGCAGGACCCCGCCGGTCAGTTTATCCAGCGCGGTCACGAGCGCGCTGCCAGAGCCGCCCAGCAACTTCACGGCGTCGGCGTAGGAGAGCTTGTTCGGCATCCGGTCTCCCTCGCGCTCGCTCTCCTCATGCTGGAGGACGCGGCCGATCGTGTACAGCCTCGCTCCTGTGCGACCCCGCGGTGCTACCGCCCGGCGACAAGACGGCCGCCGATCTCGCTAGGTTGAGGCGTCGTATCAAGCCGAGCGGGCGCGGGGCCGGGAGTCCCGGCCGGTCCGCGCCCGCCCTTCCTGCTGATGCTCAGGTCAGCCGACGATCTGCAGCAGCGTCTGCTTCCTGGCCGCCGCGGGCTCGGTCAGGCGCTGCACCTGCCGGCCGTTCCCGTCGAGCACGACCAGGGTGTTGGCGGTGCGCCCGGCGACCCGGACGACCAGGCGGCCGTCCCGCAGATAGAAGGCGCCGATGAGCGAGCCCTGCACCGGGACGGCGACCTTCTTGCCGGTGGCGACGTCGACCACGGCCGGGCGGAAGCCCCCCGGCCAGGAGCCGTCGCCCCCCGGCGCGTTCCGCGACAGCGGCGCCACGACGACCTTCGAGCCGTCGGGCGACAGGCTCTGCACGTGGTTGGCGAGGCCGACGCCCTTGACCTTGATCGCCTTGCCGGTCTGCACGTCGAGGCGGTACACACCCTCGGTCGTCCCGGCGTACCCGGCGAGGTAGCGGCCGTTGGCCGACCAGGCGAGGTGGCAGACCCCGAGGGTCGTGCCCGCCTTCCGGCTGCCCTTGCCGTCCGCGCCGACGACCGAGACGGTCCCGGCGTCGGAGTTGCCCTTCCCCACGTACGCGACCCGGGCGGAGTCGGGCGACCAGACCGGGGTGAGGCACGGCGCTCCGGCCCCGGCGCCCTTGGCCGCGGTCGTGACCGTGCGGCCGTCCCCGATCCGCACATACCCGGCGTCGGTGATCCAGGCGAGCTTCCTGCCGTCCGGCGACGCGGAGAACTGGCCCGTCATCGGCATGGCGCCCAGCTTCGTGAAGCCCTTGCCGGGCTCGTAACGGCTGACCGGGTAACCCTTGCCGTACGACAGGTAGACGGCGACCCCGGTGAGAGGCTTCGGCGCGGCGGCGGCCTCGGCCGGAGCGGCGGCGGCCGCGGGAGCGACCAGTGCGGCCGTGAGCGCGGCGGCGGAGAGCAGGCGAGTGTTCATCACATTCCAATTCGTCGACGTTGCCGTTGTTCGACGCCTCGCGTTCCGGGCTGGTTCGCAGCCGCTCGATATCGGAACCCCTGCCGCCGGGAACGGTGCGCCGGGTGCATGGGTCGGCCCGGCGGTTCCGGACAGTAGCGGGGAAGACGGTCAGCGCTGCGCGGGCAGGCGGCCGGAGTCGACCGAGTCGAGCACTCGCGCTGCGGCTCCGAGCGCGGCGGCGCCGTAGCCGAGCGTGGACACCTCCAGCCGGCAGCCTCCCCCGCCGGGGGCGAGCACCCTGCCGTACATCTCCTCCTCCGCGCACCCGACGAGCCAGGGCGCCAGCGGCACGTAGTAGCCCCCGAGGATCACGACCTCCGGGTTGAGCATGTTGGCCACGGCGGCCATGCCCCTGCCGAGGTGGCGGCCCACGTCCTCCAGCAGCGCGAGGATGTCCTGCTCGCCGTTGCGGGCGCGCCGCACGACCTCGTCGATCTCCAGTTCGAGCTCGGACGGCGAGGCGTCGGGCGCCGTGTGGGCGAGGATCGCGCCGACTCCGGCGACGGCCTCCAGGCAGCCGCGCCGGCCGCACCGGCAGGTGGGCCCGGCGGGATCGAGCTCGATGTGGCCGATCTCGCCGCTGTAGCCCTGCCCGCCCCGCCTGAGCCGGCCGTCCATGACGATGCCCGCGCCCACGCCGACCTCACCGGTCACGTAGACGAGGTTGGCGGCGTTGCGGTGGGGCCCGAACCGGTGCTCCGCCAGGGCGGCGAGGTTGGCGTCGTTGTCCACGAGCACGGGGAAGCCGGGGTCGCGCAGCGCCTTGGTGAGGTCGCCCGCGAGGTCGGCGTCGCGCCAGCCCAGGTTGGGGGCGACCCGGACGATCCCGTTGACGTCGACCAGTCCGGGCACGGCCACGGTCAGGCCGAGCACCTGGCGGGCCTCCTTGGTCATCCGGCTGACGACCCGCCGGGCGAGCGCCGCCATGGCGACGACCGCCTGGCCCGCGCTCGAGGTCCCGCCGGGGAAGGACCGCCGCCAGTTCAGCAGTTCCTCACCCTTGAGGTCCACCGCGACCGCCGTGATGTAGTCGACGTTGACCTCGATGCCGATCGCGGCGTACGGCGAGCCGTCCAGGACGAGCATGGTGGCGGGCCGGCCGACGCGGTGCTCGGTCAGGCCGGTCTCGCGCAGCAGGCGCCGGTCGATGAGGTCGGCGACCAGGCTGGAAACGGTGGCCTTGTTGAGGCCCGTCGAGGCGGCGATGTCGGCACGTGAGCAGGGCGCGTTCTCCCGGACGAACCGCAGCACGACGGCGAGGTTGGTCGCCCGTACGTCGGTGAAGTCGGCCGGCTGTGGCCCGTTGTGCGATGTGATCAATGTCCGCCCCGTTCCCGCTCGGGCTCATCATGCCGCAATTGCGAGCAATTTGACACGACAACGGCGGCCGGAATGGTGGCACGCACGGACGCGCGGGCCGCGCCGCGCCCGGCTTGGCACCGACCACCGGTCCCAGCGCCTCCCGGGTAACCTGGTGGCACTCGCTCCTCCGACATTTGTTTGGCTAAGGAACTAACTAAAAGACTACCGTGGAGCGCCATGTGAATCCAGGGGCAAGCACCCGGACGGGATGAGCGGGCGCCGGCGGACCCGCGGTCGGCGACCCTCGGCCGGTCGCGGCAAACAGAGTGCAAACGGGAATCAACTGCCACAGGCGAGTCTGGGCACCGTGAAGAGGGACATATCGCATTACCTCGGCGAGTTGCTCGTGTGGGAGATCGAGGACTATCTCCGGGCCCGCTCAGCCCGGCCGGAGCGGGCCCGGGTCGCCCGCATCCGGCTGCCCGACCGGTCGGCGGCCGAGGTGGTCGCCGCCGACCTGGAGGCGGGCGGCAGTTTCTACGCCGCAGCCAGGCGTGCCGTGGCGCTGGGCATGACCCTGCCGGACGACTTGTTCGGCCTGGTGACCAGGGACGAGCACCCCGAGGTGTTCGAGGCCGTGCCGGGGACCACGCTGCCGCCGAAGCCCGAGGGCGAGGGGTTCCTCATCATCCGCCTGGTCGCGTTCGAGTCCTGACGCACAGCGTGAGGGCCTCCCGCGGGTGTGAATCCCGCACGGAGGCCCTCACGACCGTCAAGGTGGTCCGCTCTAGCGGGCGACGGCGCCCGTGACCTCTCTGTCGACAATTTTGGTCGCACCCGCTTCCCGGGCGCAGTGCGCGCAGCAGAACCAACGGCCGTCGAACTCGGAGCCGTGGCCCACGATGCGGCACCCGCAGTGCTCGCACACGGGCGCCATCCGGCTGATGGCGCACTCGAAGCTGTCGAAGACGTGCACCGCCCCCTGGGTGTGCACCTCGAAGGCCATGTCGTAATCGTTGCCGCAGACTTCACAGGTAGCCATGGTTTCCCCCCGTCGACTCACGGTCGAGAGGGGAAATACCCGCGCAAACCTGCGCGAACACCGGCTCACAGGGCGCCGAGCAGGGCTTTGGCCACGGACTTGGCCCCGGTGGCCGCCTCCTTCGGATCCATGAGCACGGAGTCGGACGCGTTGATCGGCGTGTTCTCCGGACGGTCGCTGCCGGACACCAGCACCCATATGACGTTCTTGCCGTCCAGCGCGTAGATCTCGTACCGGTTGGACTGGGCCGTGTCGGTGCGCTGCCGGATCGCCTGGCCGAACGCGTCCTGCCCGAAGCCGGGCAGCTTCTCGACCTTGCCCCACCGGATGCCGCCGATCTCGCTGCTCTCCGTGAACCTGGTCTTCGAGCGCTGGTCGACGAGGTAGTAACGGGCGGACTCCGCGTCCCAGAAGGTGTGGACGGCGACGCGCAGGTTGCGCCACCGCACCTTGCCTCCGCCGAGCGGCAGCTTGTCGTTCCACCACTGGCACTGGCTGACGTTCGAGTTGCCCTCCTTGCTCCGCACCGCCGCGCCCTCGGTATCCGGCACCAGGGTGGCGGCCAGCGTCTTGAGGCTCACGCAGGCCCGGGGCAGCGGAATCCGGGTGGGCGAGGGCGACGGCGACGGGCTCGGCTTGGGACGCGCGTGGTAGGGCAGCGGATTGCCGGCACGCCAGGCGGTCACCGACTTCGCGAGCTGCCCGAGCAGGCCCTTCACCTCCCGCAGGGCGTTCTCCTCGTTGATCGACTGCGTGCTCTCCGTCGACAGGAGATCGGACTCCTTCTTCTTCTGGCTCGCCTCGAACTTCACCTGGAAGACCACGTCGCCCACCCGGCCGATTCCCTGGCCGAAGGAGTACCAGTACTGCTTCCCCTCCCGCGTCCACTGGTACTGCGCGGCCGCCTCGTCCCCGATGCCCTGGTACTCCTGGGCCGCCGAGTAGTAGTGCTCCTTGTCCGAGTGGGTCGCGCCGTACCTGTACTGCCTGAGCTCACCCTTGTATTGGATCTTCGCCGCCTCCATCGCCGTGGTCGTCCCGAGCGCCTCGTACTTGGACACGTTGACCGTGATCTCGCGGCTGCGGGTGACGTCCTTGTACGAGATGTTCCGGTTGACCCAGCCGCACGTGTAGCGGACGTAGCTGACGAGGCTGTCGCCGCGGTTGTCGTTCGTCGAGGAGTCGATCGTGGCCCCCGGCACGAGGCGCTCGGCCTCGTCGGGGTCGACCATCGAGCACACGTCGGCGGTCGCCGCCACCGGCACGGCCGACGCCGACTTCTTGGCCGTCGCCGCCGCCGTCGAACCCGCCTTACTGGGCGTCCCCGTCTGGCGCAGCGTCATGAACGCGAACGTCCCCCCTGCCACCACCAGCACGGCGACGACCGCCACCACCGGCAGCACCCACCCCCGCCGCGCCGGGGCGGAAGGCTGGGTCGGCATCTGCCACAGTTCGGGCGGAGGCGGCGTCGCCGCCTGCCAGCCCTGCCCCTGCGGCCCAGATAGCGGAGCGCCCTGCCCACCGGGCGGCGGATAGGGATAGGGATTCGACTGAGGCGACTGCGGCGGCGGCCCCGCCGGAGGCCAACCCTGCCCACCCGGCACCCCCGGATACGCGCCAGGCTGCTCACTCGGCTGAGGTTGGCCGGGCTGGGAGTACGGGCCGGCCTGCCCGCCGGGATACGGGCCGAAATTCGGCTGCGGGGCCGGCTGACCAGCGGGCGCGGCCCCCGGATACGCGCCGGGCTGCGGCTGCGGTCCGGGCTGGGGACCGGCGGGGTACGCGCCCGGCTGAGCCTGCGGCCCGGGCGGAGAACCGGGATATGGGCCCTGCTGGGGGCCGGCGGGGTACGCGTTCGGCTGAGGCTGCGGCCCGGGATACGGGCCGGGATACGGACCCGGCTGGGGGGCGGGATACGCGCCCGGCTGAGGCTGCGAACCGGGATACGGGCCGGGCTGGGGCGGCTGACCGGCGGGCATCCCGGGCGGGGGTCCGGGCTGGGCGCCGTACTGGACGCCGGGCTGTGGGCCAGGCTGGTCATTGGGCTGGGCACCGGGCGGCGGGCCGTACGGGGGCGGGTAGGGCGGAACTCCCGGGCGGGGGTGGCCCTGCGGCGGGTACGGCGGCATGCCCTGCTGGGGACGGTCGTCCCGGGGAGGCGTCTCGCCGGGCTCGACGGGGGCGTCGTCACCGCTGGTCATGGGGGTCTCCTACAGATGCAGAGCGGGAGGTCACCCGAGCCCGATGCCGACGAGTTCGGCGGCGCGCTCGGCCGTGCGCCGATCGGCCGGGGTGACCGAGGGGTCACCGGCGCGCCGATAGGCGACCTCGACGATGAGATTGCTGAGGCGGAACCAGACCGTGGCCCCGGTGGTCCCGGCGGCGGGGTCGGAGGAGTCAGAGGTGAAGGCCTCGTCGGCGATGCCGGGCCGGTCGCGGGCGGCGGCGCCCCGCGCGGCCCGCTCCGCCGCGAGGTCGCGGGAGGCCGCCGCCTCCCCTTCCCCATCGGCCGGCAACCGGTATCCAACCGTGATCGTCCCGTCGTGGCCGGTGGTGTGCTCCTTCCACGCGCATCGCCCCTCGGCGGCGGGTTCCCCACGTGGCGTGGCGCCGAGGAGGTCGCGGATCTGCTCCTGGGTCAGGCTGCGGCAGGCGTCGGGTGCGGCGGCGAACCGCCCCGAGCCGCCCTGTTTCCCGGGAATGAGAAGCCAGGCTCCCAGGCCCGCCGCGAGGCCGACCACGACCACCAGGGCCGCCACCACGACGAAGCGCCACCTTCCGGCGGGCCGGCCGGCGGGAGCGGGGGCGGGCGGCGCGGCGGCGGCCCGCAGGGCCTGCCGTACGACCTCGGGCGGCGGACGCCGCGCCGGATCCTTGTCGAGCAGGGCGAGCACGATCCACGCGAGCACCCGCGAGGCCCGAGTCATCGGCCTGGGCTCGTGGAGCAGGACGGCGGCGACGAGCGCGGCGGCCATGCTCCGGTGGAAGGGCGGCTCCCCCTCGACGGCGGTGTAGAGCGTGGCCCCGAGGGACCACAGGTCGGAGGGCGGGCCGTCCGGCTCGTCGCGGAACCGTTCCGGGGCCATGTAGTTGGGCGAGCCCGCCGAGCTCTGCCAGGAGTGACCTGCGCCGCCGAGCGGCGCGGCGATCCCGAAGTCGGTGAGCAGGGCGCGGCCGTCCGGGCCGATGAGGACGTTGGCCGGTTTGACGTCGCGGTGCAGGACGCCCCGGGCGTGGGCCGTCTCCAGCGCGTCGAGCACGGCCAGCCCGATCTCGGCCACGCGTTCCGAGGCGAGCGGCCCGTCCTCCCGGATGATCTTGTCGAGGGAGCGGCCCTCCACCAGGTCCATGACGATCCAGGGCTGCCCGGCGTGCCCCACGACGTCGTGGACCGTCACGATGGACGGGTGGGTGAGCCGCCCGGCCGCCCGAGCCTCCTCGACGGCTCTGCCGAGGAAGTCGGCGCGCTGCCGGTCGTCCAGGTCCGGCGGGACGCGCATCTGCTTGATCGCCACCTCCCGGCGCAGCAGCTCGTCGTGGGCTCGCCAGACCGTGCCGCCGCCGCCCTCGCCGAGCGGTTCGGCGAGGCGGTACCGTCCGGCGAGCAGGTCCACGGCTAGCCCAGCCCCCTCAGGCCCTCGGCCGCCGACGCCGCCGCCGTGACCGCGCGGTCCCGCAGAGCGGTCGGGGAGCTCACGTCGAGATCGGCGTACCGGAGCCGGAGGACGAGGTCGCCGAGCCTGAAGTACACGTAGACGGCCTGTGCCCTGCCCTCCGGCGTGGTGAGGTCGACGGCGAACGCCTCGTCGCCCACATCCGGCGTCTCCCGCCCAGCCGTCTCGATGGCCGGGGTCCTGCTGTCGAGGCCGATCTCGTACCAGAGCCAGCTCACGTCACGCGGCCCGGACGCGTACTGCCTGCGCAGCCCCTCCATGAGCGTGTGCGCCGAGGCCGTGTCGAGCCCCCACGGCTCGGGGGTGTCGGAGTCGGTCTCGGCGCTCAGCTCGACGCCGCCGCCCTTGACGGTCCACTGGCAGCTCGCCTCCCCCGGCCGGGCCTTCGGCGCAGCGCCCAGGATCCGCCGCACCTCGTCGGCCGGCAGCGACCGGCACAGGTCCACGGCCTTGTCGAAGGTGGGCGAGACCCGGCGTACGGGGTCGTCGCTCGGTTCGCCTGCCCTGACGGAGAACACGACCGCCGTCGCGGCGATCGAGACGGCCGCCACGGCGACGGCCCCGGCCGCGTACCACCAGCGGGGACGCCGCTTCGGCGGCTCGACCCGGAGGCCGTGCCGGCGATCCAGGTCCGGCGTGCCGCCGTCGGCCACCTGGCGCAGCAGCGTGAGCGCGGTCGCCGCGTCCGGGCGGGCGCCCGGCTCGCGCGCCATCATCCACGTCAGCAGCGGGCCGAGCGGCCCCGCGAGCACCGGCGGACGAGGAGCCTGGGTGAGGGTCGCCCGGATCACCTCGGAATGCGAGCCCTGGTAGGGGGCGACGCCCTCGACGGCCGTGTAGAGGGTGGCGGCGAGCGACCACAGGTCGGCGGCCGGGCCGCCGGGCTCGCCCGCGAGCCGTTCCGGCGCGATGAATCCCGGTGAGCCGACCAGCAGGCCGGCCTCGGTGATGGACGCCTGGTCGGCCGGGCGGGCGATGCCGAAGTCCGTGAGGAGCACCCGCCCGTCGGCGGAGAGGAAGACGTTGCCCGGCTTGACGTCCCGGTGCTGCACGCCCACCGCGTGCGTGGCCGACAGCGCGTCGAGCAGGCGGGCGCCGAGGTCCGCCACCTGCCGGTACGGTAGCGGCCCGTACGCGGCGATCTGCCGGGCGAGATCGTGGCCGTGGAGCAGCTCCATGACGATCCACGGCCTGCCGTCCTGGAGGAGCACGTCGTGGAGCGCGACGATCCCGGGATGCCGGACGCGCGCGGTGACCTCGGCCTCGCGCATGACCCTGGCGATCAGCTCGGCCCGCTCGCGCTCGCCGAAGCCGTCCGGGAGGCGCAGTTCCTTGAGCGCCACCTCGCGGTCGAGCACGGAGTCCCTGGCCAGCCACACCGTGCCCATGCCGCCGGAGCCCAGCGGGCGCACCAGGTGGTATCGCGAGGCCAGCGTCCCCCTCAGCGATTCGGCCATATCGGGGAGAATAGCGAAAGCGTGATCGATACGCCCGCCGCGCACGGAACCGGCCTCACCGCCCGACAAAGAACCGGTAACCGGTACGGCGCGGATCACCGTGAGCCGGGGAGGACACGGCCGATCGGGGTATCCCATTCGTCGCCGGTCAGGCCACGTCGTCAGAGGGAGCGGAGCCAGCGGAGATGGTGTGTCATGCAGCGCTCACCCGCGTGGCCGGGCTCGCCGCGGCGGCCGTGCTCACGATCGCGGTGCCGGCGGTCCCCTGGTCCGCGGCATCCGCGACCACGGCGCCGACCTCCCACGGCTGGGGATCGGGCGGCGGGCAGGGCGGCGACATCAACGCCAACCGGTCCAGCATCAACGTGGGCAGCGGCAGGAACATCAGGAACTACCTGGCGTTCGGCAGTCTGAAGAACGGAACCGGCCTGCAGCAGGCCACCATAAGCGTGAGCGGCGCCAGCAACTCCCAGGGCAATTTCTGCAAGCGGCGGCCCCGCGTCTGCAACACCCGCCAGAATGCGTGGTTCCACCGCCCCGGCGCGGGCACCAGGTGGTGAACGCGCCGCCGCCCGCTCCCGATCGTCACGCCGGCCTGAACCCGCACAAGCGGAACGCCCCGCGCGCATACGCGCGGGGCGTCCGCCGTTCTCACTCGGCCCTCACTCGACGCCTCAGCTCAAGCCGAGGTCCTTGATCCGGACGTCGCCGGTGAAGACCAGGTAGACGTCCTTCACGCCGTTCGCGCCGGACACGGGAGCGGACGCGGTGGCCCAGGAGTAGATCCCGCCGGTCGCGGCGACCGGGATCGTGGCCACCTTGGCGCCGTTCGGCGAGCCGAGGCGCACCTCGACGGTCCCGCCGCCCGTGGAGGCCACCCCGGCCGTCACCGTGCGGGGCTTGCGGAGCTGGACGTCCTTGAACGCGATCCAGCCGCCGTTCGCGCCCGCCACCGCGTCGCCGCGGACCTTGGTCTCGTCGACCAGGTGAATGCCCGAGTAGTCGTCGAAGTCGACGGCCCGGGTGGTCTTCGACAGGTCGCGGTGCGGGATGTTCTCACCCTTGACGTTGATCGTCGCCCGCTGGCGGATGTTGGCCGAGGACGACCCCACGAGCACGTCGTGGGTCGCGTTCTCGACGGCCCACTTGTTCCGCGTGACGTCCCATAGCGCGAGATCGCTCTTCTTGACGCTGAAGGCGACCGTCTTCGTCTGCCCCGGCGCCAGCGTCACCCGCTGGAACGCGCGAAGCTGCTTGACCGGCTGCTTCACCCGCGAGCGCTGCTGGTGGGTGTAGAGCTGCACGACCTCGTCGCCGGCCCGGGAGCCGGTGTTGGTCACCTTCACCGAGACCTCGTACGCGTCGCCCTTCGGCACCGCCTTCAGCCCCTGGTAGGAGAACGAGGTGTACGACAGGCCGTACCCGAACGGGTAGAGCGGCTTGCCCTGGTAGTACAGGTACGTCCGGTCCTTCTTGACGATGTCGTAGTCGAGGATGCCCGGCAGCTCGTCGGCCGACCGGTACCACGTCTGCGTGAGCCGGCCGGCCGGGTTGACGTCGCCGTACAGCACGTCGGCGAGGGCGTGCCCGGTCTCGGCGCCCGCGTGGGTGGTCCACAGGATGGCCGGGACGTTGTCCTGCTCCCAGTTGATCGTGGTCGGGTAGCTGTTCTCCAGCACCACCACCGTGTTCGGGTTGGCCGCCTTCACGGCCTTGACCAGCGCCTCCTGGCCCGCGGCGAGGTTCATGTCGGTGCGGTCGTGGTCCTCGCGGCCGTTGATGAACGGCATGCTGCCGACCACGACGACCGCCACGTCGGCGGCCTTGGCCTTGGTCACGGCGTCGTCCACGCCGCGGGAGACGACCTCCTTGGCGTAGTGCGTGGCCTGGTCGGCCGTGGTGAGGCTGAGCGTGCCGTCGGCCGCCGCCTTGACGTACTTGTTCGGCCCGAACCAGTCGTAGGCCGTCTCGTAGCCGGCGTACCGCAGCAGGGAGGTGCCGTCGGACTGCTGCTCCAGCGTGAACTGCTCCTGCACGAACCAGCCGGACGGCTGGTCGGCGGTGTTGGCCAGCGTGGACCAGTTGGCCCGGCTGACGTACTTGCCGTTGGCCACGCTGCGCAGCGTCAGCACGCCCTGACCCCAGTCGAACGCGTCGAACGTCGAGGTGTCGCCGACCGAGGTGGCGCTCTCCTTGAGGTCGCCGCCGGCCGCGGGAGCGCTGATGTACTTCCCGGTGGCGACGTCCTTCAGCGCGATGCGGTCGACGCCCTCCGAGGAGGCCACCGACGCCGCCCGCTCCTTGATCCCGTCGAGCGGGGTCACCTTGTACGGCAGGCTGCCCGAATACCAGTCGGTGTAGAGCACGTTGGCCAGCGGGCCGACCACGGCGACCTTCTTGCCGGGCTTCAGCGGCAGCGCGCCGCCGGAGTTCTTCAGCAGCACCATCGCCTTGGCCGCGGTCTCGCGGGCCAGCTTCTGGTTCGCCGGGCTGTTGACCACGTCCTTGGTGATCTTCGCGTACGGCCCGCCGTCGGGGTCGAACTCGCCGAGCCGGAAGCGGATGCTGAGCTGGTGCCGGACGGCGTCGTTCACGTCCGACTCGCTGAGCAGCCCCTTCGACAGCGCCTCCTTGACGGCCGTCACGGTCGGACCGCCGTTGGTGTCGTCCACGGTGAAGCTGTCAAGCCCCGCCTTGATCAGCGCGGCGTCGGCCTCGGCCTGGGTGGCGTAGTACTTCTCGGAGTTGACCAGGTTGTTCGGCGCGCCGGCGTCGGTGACGTTGAACAGCGTCCGGCCGGTCCAGGAGCGGACCGCGTCGTTCAGGTCGGGGTTGACCGTGTTCGGCCGGCCGTTGACGAGGTTGTACGACGCCATCACGCCGGTCGCCGCGTCCGCCTCGATGGCCGGCTTGAAGGCCGCCTCGTCGTACTCGTGCTTCACCCGCGGCGGCAGCTCCGACGACGAGGTGTCGCGGGTGACCTCGTTGTTGTTTGCCAGGTAGTGCTTCAGCGTGGGCGCCGTCTTCAGGTGGTCGGGGTCGTCGCCCTCCAGGCCCGAGCCGTACGCGGTGGAGATGGCGCCGGTCAGTGCCGGGTCCTCCGAGTAGCCCTCCTCGTTGCGTCCCCAGCGGGGGTCGCGCAGCAGGTTGACCACGGGCGCCCAGAGGTTGAGCCCCCACACGGTGGGGTTCTCGGCGTGGTGGCCGCGGGCCTCGTCGCCGACGGCGGAGCCGACCCGCTTGATCAGGGCGGTGTCCCAGGTGCTGGCCAGGCCGACCGCCTGGGGGAAGACGGTGCCCTTGGCCGTGACCACGGCGCCGTTGTCGGTGTAGTCGGTCGACCAGGCGACGCCGTGCAGCGCCTCGGTGCCCGTCTTGAACATCTTGATGCCGAGACGGTCGATCGCGGGGGCGTACTGGTGCAGCATCGCGACCTTCTCGTCCAGCGTGAGCCGGCCGAGCAGGTCGTCGATGCGCTGGGCGAGCGGCAGCGACGGATTGCGGAACGGATAGTCGTCGGCCGCCCTCGCGGGGCCGGCGCCCAGGCTCAGTGCCAGAGCCAGGGCGGCCGACGCGGACAGCATCGCCGAACGGCGATGGGACATTGCGCCTCCAGGTCAGGTAGTGACGCGTTACTAGGGGGGTGTTACTTGATGGCGCCGACCGTGATGCCACGGGTCAGCGTGCGCTGGAAGATCAGGAAGAAGGCCACGGCCGGGATGATCCCGAGCAGCGCGGACGCGCTGGACATGGTGGCGTCCATCATCTTCTCGCCCTGCAGGACGCCCAGGGCGACCGGCACGGTCTGGTTGTCGTTGGAGATGAGGAACACCATCGGCAGGAAGAACTCGTTCCACGTCCAGATGAAGAAGAAGATGAGCAGCACCGCGAGGGTCGGTCGGCTGATGGGCACGACGATGCCCCACAGCGTCCGCCACCTGCCGGCGCCGTCGAGCTCGGCCGCCTCCAGGATCCCCCGGGGGAACTGCCCGAGCACCGACGAGAGCAGGTAGGTCCCGAAGGCCGCCTGGATCACCGTGAAGATCAGGATGACGGCGAGCTTCGAGTCGTACAGCCCCACCTCCTTGGACAGGTAGTAGAGCGGGTAGACCAGCGCCTCCTGTGGCAGCGTGTTGGCGACCAGGAAGAGCACGAGGATCCACAGCCGGCCGCGGACCTTGCCGATGCCCAGCGCGTACGCGTTGAGCACCGACAGCACCACCGCGGCGACCGCGACGACGCCGCTGATCAGGAGGCTGTTCCAGAGCTTCAGGCCGAAGTCGACGCGATCCCAGAAGGTGACGATCCCGTCAAGGTAGAGCCCGTGGGGCAGGCTCAGCGGGCCGCCCGAGGAGTATTCGGCCGGGGACTTGAACGCGTTGAGCGTGACGATGACGAAGGGGAAGAGCATCACGACCGCGAGCACGACCAGTGCCGCGAGCACGGCCCACCGTCCCGGCTGGCGGAAGTGGCGATCGGTGGTCACGATTCACTCTCCTGGTCACGCTCCTGGACCCGCAGGAAGAGGAAGGTCACCACGACGATGATCAGGGCGAGCACGGTCGCGATCGCCGAGCCGTACCCGACGTTGACCTTCTGGAAGAAGTTCAGGTAGGAGAAGTACGACGGCACCATGGTCGCGGAGCCGGGTCCTCCCCTGGTGAGCACGAAGATCGGCCCGAACACCTTGAGCGCCGCGATCGTGCAGGTCAGCAGCACCACGAAGATCTCCGGCCGGATCTGCGGGATCGTGATGTGCCAGAACCTGCGCCACCATGAGGCGCCGTCGATCTCGGCCGCCTCGTACAGCGAGGGGTCGACCCGCTGGAGCCCGGCCATGAAGATGACGACCGGGTAGCCGAGCTGGAACCACACCATGATCGCCATGACCGTCGCCAGCGCGATGTCGGGGTCGCCCAGCCAGTTGACCTTGAGCCCGAAGATCTGGCTCACCGCGCCGTACGACGGGTGGAGCATCCAGCCCCAGACCACGCCGGCCACCGCGACGGGCAGCACCTGCGGCAGGTAGAACGCCGCGCGCAGGGCCGAGGCCGTACGCCCGCCGAACCGCTTGGCGATGTAGTCGAACAGCGCGGCGGCGAGCACCAGGCCGATGATCGTCGGCACCACGGCCATCGCGACGATCAGTGCGACGTTGTGCTGGAAGGACGCCCAGAAACGCTCGTCCTTGAACAGCTTGGTGTAGTTGTCGAGCCCGATCCAGGTGGGGGTGCCGACGCCGGACCAGCGGGTGAAGCTCGTCGCCACGTTCATCAGGAACGGGACGACGATGATCGCGAGGAACAGCACCAGGCTCGGAACCAGGTAGAGCCAGTAGCCGCCCCTCCCGCGCGGGCGCGCCGTGCCCGCGCCGGGTGGTGCCATGTGGAGACCTTTCCAGAAGGGGGCCCGGCGGCGGGGACCGGTCAGGCAGCCCCGCCGCCGGGGTCGGAGGGAAAAGTGGGTCCCCATGCCCGGGGACCCACCCTCTGCCTAGCGGGATGTCCACGAACCTTGGCCGGGTCGGTCACTGCGCCGGAAGGAACCTGCGGTCCTCGCGAAGCCCGCTTCGCTGGGCCTTCGCTCCGGTCCTCGCTCCCTTCCGCTCCGCTCCCTCGATCCCGATGCTCGTTTGTGGACGGCGCACTAGTTGCCGATGTCGGCCAGGTTGTCGTTGTACGGCTGGGCGATCTCGTCCAGGACCTCCTCGGGCTTCTTGTCGCCGTTGATCAGTTCCTGGACGCCCGCGACGAGCACGTCGTAGTAGCCGGGAGCCGGCCAGTCAGGGTAGAAGGCCAGGCCGTCCTGCGTCGAGAGCTTGTTGAAGTTCTCGATCAGCTCCTTATTCTGCGTGTCGGTGATCGCCGACGGGTCGGCCGCGACCGGGACGCCGCCCGAGTTGCCGAGCAGGTTCTGGATCTCCTTCTTCATCGTGATGTCGATGAAGTCGTAGGCGAGCTCCTTGTTCTCGGACTTCTCGGGCACGACCCACAGGTTGCCGCTGGAGCCCGGGGCGAACTGGCCGGGCCACAGGAACGAGCCCCATTTGAAGTCCTTGATCTCCTCGGCCAGCCGGCCGAACCACCAGCTGCCCGAGACCATGATCGGGAACTTGCCGCCGATGAACGCCACACCCATGTCCTCGGCCTTCATGCCGGCCGAGTCCTTGCTGATGTACCCCTTCTTCACCCAGTCGGAGAAGGTCTGGGCCGCGTAGGTGAACTCGGGACCGTGGAAGTCGACCTTGCCCTTGTAGAGCTCGAAGGAGTCGATCCAGGCGCGGTTGGCCTTGTTCAGCGCGAGCAGGTAGAACAGCTGCTGGGCGGGGTACTCGGCGCCCGCCATCGCGATCGGGGTGGTGCCCTTCTTCGCGAACGCGTCGAGCGCGGCGGTGAACTCGTCGAACGTGGTGGGCACCTTGACGCCCGCCTTGTCGAACATGTCCTTGTTGTAATAGACCATCACGTACTCGCCGTAGTTCGGCACGCCGAACCACTTGCCCGAGCCCATGATGCCCCGCTCGTCATACTTCGCGGTGGTCTGCAGCGACGGGCTGAGCAGCTTGTCCCAGCCGCGCTTGGTGGCCTCCTCCGTCAGGTCGGTGAGCAGGCCCTGCTTGGACAGCTGACCGGCCGTCGCGTTGCCCTTGTTGTACTCCATGATGTCGGGCGCCTCGTCGGAGTTGAGGACCATGGACGCCGTCTTCTGGATCTGCTCGAAGCCCTTCTCCTCGAACTTCACCTTGACGCCGGGGTGGCTCGCCTCGAACTCCTTCATCGCCTCGGCCCAGGCGGTGCCCATGGCGCTGTTGCCGGTCTCGTAGTGCCAGAGGGTGAGGGTCTTGCCCTCGGCGGAGCCGCCGCCGCTGCCGCCCTCGGATTTATCGGAGGATCCACCGCACGCACTGAGCGCCAGTGCGGCCGCGGCCAGTGCCGCCACCGCCGCGCTCCTGCCTACTCTGAACATGGTCTTTCTCCAGGGGGGTTTGTCTAGTTGATGACGACCGGGGCGCCGGGGCCGACGAACTCGACGCCGTCGATCTGCTTGGGGCCCTCGGCGGTGACGACCAGCCTGTCGCCGTCCCGCACCGCCGTGACCGTCGTGTCCCCGTCCAGGTCCCTGATCGTCGTACGGCTCTCGCCCTCCGGCAGGCCGAAGGCGAGCAGTGAGACCCGGGGGTCGTCGGCCACCGTGTCGCCCGGCTCGGTGACCGGGATCAGCGAGCCGTGCCGTACGAACAGGGGGATCTGGTCGAGCGGCGGCGACACCGTGACGTAACGCCCGCCGTCGACGGCCTCACCCGTCCAGTAGTCCACCCACACCCCCGAGGGCAGGTAGACCTTGCGGGTGCCGTCGGCGGAGGTCATCGGCGCGACGAGCAGGTCGGTGCCGAGAAGGTACTCCAGGTCCGCCTGCCAGGCCACCGGGTCGTCCGGGTAGTCGACGCACAGGGCGCGCAGCATCGGCGCGCCCGTCTCGGCCGCGGTGACGGCCGCCGAGTAGATGTACGGCATGAGCCGATACCGCAGCCGCAGTGCCTCGATCGCGCCCTGCTCGGCGTGCGGCGGGAACTCCCAGGGCTCCCGGGTGGTCGTGCCGTGGAACCGTACGAGCGGGGACAGCGCGGCGAACTGCGACCAGCGGATGTAGAGGTCCGGGCTGGGCCTGCCGGTGAACCCGCCCGCGTCGTGGCTCCAGAAGGGGATGCCGGAAAGGCCATGCGACAGCCCGCCCCTGATCGTGCTGCCCATCGCGGAGTAGGTGGTGTCGACGTCGCCGCTCCACTGGGCCGAGTGGCGCTGGCCGCCGAGGTAGGACGAGCGCGCCCAGACCAGGGTGTGCCCGTTCACCTCGCGGGTCGCCTCCGCGACGATGTCGTTGAACAGCAGCGTGTAGACGTTGTGCAGTTCGGTGCCGGTCATGCCGTTGAAGGCCACGGCGTCGGCGGGGACGCCCTCGGCGAAGTCGGTCTTGAACGCCGCCACGCCCTCGCGCAGGCGGTCGCGCAGCAGTCCCTTGAACCACTCCACTGCCTCGGGGTTGGTGAAGTCCACGATGCCGCAGGCGGGGTAGGAGCCGTGCCAGGTGTCGGCGACGTACGTCTCGCCGTCGGGCCGCTTGAGGAAGTAGCCCTTCTCCGCCGCCTCGGGGAAGGCCGGGCTGAGGTGCGAGATGTAGGAGTTCATCCAGAGGCAGACCTGGAAGCCCTGCTCCTTGAGCGTGGCGAGCATGCCCGCCGGGTCGGGGAAGGTCTCGGGGTCCCACTGGAGGTCGGACCAGTGCCCGTCCGCCTGCCAGTAGCAGTCGAGGTGGAGCACGTCGCAGGGGATGCCCCGCTCCCTGATCTTCCTGGCGCGCTCCAGCACGCGCTCCTGGCTGTCCCTGAAGAAGCCCGAGGAGATCCAGGTGCCGAACGCCCACTTCGGCGGCAGCTCCGGCCGGCAGGTCAGCCCGTCGAACCGGTCCAGGACCTCGGCGGGGGTCGGTCCCGCGATCACGTAGTAGTCGATGAGGTCGTCGGGCACGATGATCTGCACGGCGCTGTGGGTGGACTGGCACATGTCGAACTCGACCGGCGTGCCGCTGTCGACGCAGATGCCGTACCCCCTGCTGGACAGATAGAAGGGCACGTTCTTGTACGCGCGCTGCGACTCGGCGCCGAACGCGTCGAAGTTCCACATGAGCGGGCGCTGGCCGCGCTTGTCGAGCGGCGTGAACGACTCGCCGAAGCCGCCGAACGCCTCGTCGGCCGGGGCCACGAACGTGTCGTGGTAGGCGACGGGGGCGCCGTCCACCGTGGAACGGCCGAACGGCAGTGTGCGCAGCCGGCCGCTGATGTCGGGATGGCCCGGGTCCTGCTCCACCAGCGTCCGGCCGGCCCGGTCGGTGAAGCGCAGGTTCCAGGGGTTCAGCCGCACCTCGGCCCGCAGCGACCCGGCGTCGACCACCACGCGGCTGTGACTCGCCTCCACGACGGCCTCGCCGTACTCACCGGGGGTGACCATCGAGATCGCGCGGGAGGACCGGGTGCGCGCGTCGGGATCCTCCGACAGGCGCACCCGGATCACCCCCTCACCCGCGACCGTGATCTGCACGACGAGCGTCTCCTCCGCCGAGGTGGAGCCCTTGAGCGTCACGCCCTGCCCGTCGGAGGCCACCACCTCCGCGCTGGTCAGCGCGGACAGGCCCTCCTCGCCCGGCTCGCGTACCGGAAGCTCGGGAGGATCCGCCACGAAGAACTCGCGCGCGATCAATGGGGGACGGTACGGCATTGCGGCACTCCATCGGCTCATCCAGCGATTGTGGAGTTAGTTTGCCGTCCATCCCAACAAAGGTCAATGGGTCGGAGCTGCTCCGGATTTGTCCAAGTTATTCCGATTGATGCCTGCCTGGGGTAATGTGACCGCAATCCCCCGTCTAGGTAGGTGACATGGACAGGTTCGTGCACGTGATGCCGCTCGACGACGTGATCGACCACGAGGGCAGCCCGGAGTGTGTCTGCGGCCCGGGCGGTCAGCCCGTCACCGCCGCCGACCTCGGCGAGCCGCTCCCGCACGCGGAGGGCGACGCCCTCGCACTCGGCTGGTCCCGCCCCGCCGTGGGCGTCATCTATCAGCATCACTCACTCAGTCCCTGCCGCGAATGGGAAGCCATCCCCGAACACTGAGCCGATCCGCGCCCCTTAATGACCGCCAATCACCGCCACTTTCCCGAACTCACGGTAATTGCCTGACAACAGTCAGTAATGTCTCCGCCATGCCTGGTTTCGATCACGAGATGCCGCTCGAACTCATCCGCAACCGGCCCGAGACCACCCTGGAGCTGCTGCGTCGCGTGCCAGGGGTCGACATCCCGCCGCATGCGACCGCCCGCCTGGAGACGGTCGACTGCACCCAGGCGCCGATCGAGTTCCGGGCCGATTCGGTCGTCGTGCTCCGAAACGAGACCGGAACTGCGCTGATGGCCGTCATCGTGGAGGTGCAACTCGCCAGAGATTCCGGCAAGCGGTTCAGCTGGCCGGTCTACGTCACGACATTGCGGTCGCAGCACAAGTGCGACACCGCACTGCTGGTCATCTGCCCGAATCGGTCGATGGCCCGCTGGTGCGAGAGGACCATCCGGCTTGGCCCGAACGGCGCCGTCACGCCGCTGGCGATCGACCCGAGCCGCATGCCCCTGATCACCGACCCCGACCAGGCCCGCGCCTGCCCGGAACTCGCGGTGCTCTCGGCCGTGGCACACCCCGACGAGGCCGACGACGAGCCGGTGCTGGAGGCGATGCTGGCGGGGTTGTGCTCCCTGGATCAGGATCGAGCGAGGATATATTTGAGCTACGTGTTCAGCTCGCTACCGGAAGTGACGGCCAAGCGTCTGGAGGAGATGGTGACCACCATTCAGGACTTCGAATACCTCGGAGAGAAGTACTTCTCCCACTGGCTGGACAAGGGGCGCGCGGAAGGACGCGAGGAGGGCCGAGCGGAAGGCGAGATCGAGGCGATCCTCACCGTACTGGACGCCCGCGGCCTGGATGTCTCCGACGACGCACATCAGCGCATCCGCCGGTGCCACGACCTGGACCAGCTGAAGAGCTGGATCCGCAAGGTCGCCGTCGTCAGCTCAGTCGAGGAGCTGTTCACCGAGTAGTACTGGCCGCTGACCGACTCGGCGCCGGAAGATCTTCAGACCGTCCCGTCGTCGTGGCTTGCGGCCCGGCCTGTATGCCGGGGCGGGCCGCCCGGGGGGGTTACACCCCGCGAGACGGCCCGCTCGGCATCAACCGGCTACGGGGTCCACTTGACGTTCGGGTTGAGGTGGCCGGTCCAGTCGAAGACGGCCATGTTGTCCCACTGGTTGCCGGTGCCGTTGATGTTCGCCGGATCCCAGCCGTTGCCGGACACCGCGTACCACGTCGGCTCCCAGTAGAAGACGCCGACGGCGCCCGCGCTGCGCGCGGTGTCCTGCACCGCCGCGAACTCGGCGCCCTGCCCCTGCCAGGTGAGGCCGTACCCCGAGCATCCCGACGTCACCGAGTTGCCCTCCCCGTCGGCGTTGTTGGGAGTGAACGGGTAGGCCGTCTCGGCGATGACGACCGGCTTGCCGTAGCGGGACCGCATGTCCGAGATCACGCTGGACAGGTTGGACAGCGTGCCGTGCCACATGCAGTAGTACGACAGGCCGGTGATGTCCCAGGACACCCCCTTGGCCTTGATGCCGTCGTAGAACCAGCGGGCGTGGGCGTCGCTGTCCGCGTCCGCGGTATGGATGATCACCTGGGTGCCGGAGTTGCACGCCTTGGTCGCGTTGTAGCCGGCCTTGAGCAGCAGGCTCAGGTTCGTGAAGTCGTTGTTGACGACCTTGCCGTCGTTCCACAGCATGCCGACGTTGATCTCGTTGCCGATCTGCACGCTGTCGGGGGTGCTGCCCTGCGCCTTGAGGCTGGAGCACACGTCGTAGGTGTAGTTGTAGACGTCGGTCTGCAACTGGCTGATGCCGTGGCTCGCCCAGGCGGCGGGCTTGTACTGCTTGCCGGGATCCGCCCAGGTGTCCGAGTAATGGAAGTCGACGAGCAGCTTCAGGCCCTTGGCCTTGACCGTCTTGGCGTACTGAAGGACCTTCGCCTTGTTGTTGTAGCCGCTGGCCGGGTTGTTCCAGATCCGCAGGCGGACGTAGTTGACGCCGACGCCCTTGAGGATGTCCAGGGGGTCCTTCTGGTTGCCGCTCGCGTCGTAGTACTTCGCGCCCAGGTCGAGGGAGCGCTGCACGGAGGAGACGTCGGCGCCGAGCATGGTCAGTGTGGTGGCGGCGTGCGCCGGTTGTGCGGCGGGGAGCACCGCGGCGGCACACAGGGCGAGCGCCGCCAGGAGTCTCTTCATGGGTCCTCCGGTTGAGGAGAGGATGGGTGGACGCCCCCGAACCCCCCGCCGTCACGAGGTCAGGTCGTCACGGCGAGGGAAGCTTCGATACTCAGCGGCGGCCGAACTGCCGCAGGGCGGGCAGTGCCCGGTCGTCGAAGCCGAACAGGGCCTGGTTCTCCCAGGCGTTGCCCGACGCCGGGTCGGCGGGGTCCCAGCCGTTGCCCTTCACCCCGGTCCAGGTGGCCTCCCAGTAGAAGGCGCCCAGCCCGCGCCCGCCGGGCACCGCCCGCACGATGCTCATCAGGTCGCGGGCGAACGCCGCCTGGCCCGCGGGGGTCGCCGGATAGCCGGGGTACGGCTCGGCGGAGGTGACGTTGTTCTCCCAGCCGTCGTCGTCGGCGGTCGTGAACGGATAGGCGGTCTCGGCCACCACGACCGGCTTGCCGTACCGCGAGGCGACGTCGAACAGGTTGGCCTGGAACGCGGCGAGCGTGCCGTGCCAGTACGGGTAGTACGACAGCCCGATCACGTCGTAGCGGATGCCGTTGGCGGCGGCGTTGTCGAACCACCACCGGTAGAGGCCGTTGTCGGCGCCGTTGGCCAGATGCAGCACGACCTTGGTGCCGCCGGAGACCGCCTTGACCGCGTCGTATCCGGCGTTGAGCAGGGCGGCGAGCTGCGGCCAGTTGTCCCAGCGACCGTCGGGCCACAGCAGGCCGCCGTTGAGCTCGTTGCCCACCTGCACCATGTCGGCCGTCGTCCCCTGCGCCTTCAGCGCGCTCAGCACGTCGTACGTGTGGTCGTAGAGCGCCTGCTTCAGCTCGTCGAACGACAGCGACTCCCACGCGGCGGGCTTGTTCTGCTTGCCGGGGTCGGCCCAGGAGTCGGAGTAGTGGAAGTCGACCAGCAAGCCGAGGCCCTGGGCCTTGGCCCGCTTCGCGATCGCCAGCACCTGCGTCTTGGTGTTGTAGCCGTCGGCCGGGTTCACCCACACCTTGAGTCGGATGTAGTTCAGCCCGCCGCGCCGCAGGATGGCCAGTGCGTCGCCCCGGCGGCCGTCGGCGTACCGGTAGACGCCGCCGAACGCCTCGGACTTGGCCAGGCTCGACACGTCGGCGCCCCTGATCGCGAGGCGGGCCGCACCGGGCTCTAACCGCACGTCGTCGAAGTTCGCCCAGGCGCCGGCGGGGGCGTCGGAGTAGAGGTTGCCGGAGAAAAGGCTGATCGTGCAGCGGTGCCGGGTCACCATGGCCGAGACCGTGATCTCGACCCAGTCGGGGGTGACCGGCAGTTCAGTGCGCGCGTCGTCGCCGCCGCAGTCGCGCAGACCGACGGAGACCGAGCGCTGCCCGCCGCCGGAACGGACCCAGGCCCGCAGGGTGTAGGGGCCGTCGGCGAGCCGGGTCAGCGCCTGCGCGGTCTCCACCCGGTAAGCGCCGGACGCGTGGTGAGTGAGGCGCAGGCTGCCCGAATGGCCACCGGGCTCGGTGAAGGCCGCGCCTGCCGTGCCGGTGGACCTCCAGCCGCCGCCGGTTTCGAAGCCGCCGTCGGCGACGGCCGCGGCGCCCGCCGACGCCGGGGCCGCTGTCGTGATGAGTGCGGCGGCCACGCACAGCAGGGCCGTCAGGAATCGAACCATCGGATCCTCCGGTCAGGAGAGGACGTCAGCGGAATCTCCCGGCCCCCGGCGCCGCACCGTCGGTCAGGTCCGGCGCGGCGCCGGGGGAGCTTATGTGCGGACGACCACCACGCCCCCCGCGGGCACCGTCGCCGAGCCGGTGTAGGCGATGCCGTCGAGCACGCCGGTGCCGGTCACCTCGCCCACCGTCACCGGCTCGTCGGCATGGTTGAGGAGGAACAGATGGTCGCCCCGCCGTACGAGTTCCAGCGTGTCGGGCAGGCCGCGCGGCCGGGACACGCCCGCGTGGTCGAGCACCCGGGCGACGAGCCCGCGCAGACCCGATTCGGCGTCCAGCGCGGTGGACACGTACCACGCGGCGCCCGCGCCCAGGTCGTTCCTGGTGACGGCGGGGTGCCCGGCGTCGGGCCCGTCGGCGAACTCGTGCACGGCCCGCGCCCCCGCGAGGCGTACCCGCTCCGACCAGATCCGGCCGGTCGCGGTGGACGGGCCTGTTCTGGACGGGCGCAGGGTGACGGTCCCGTTTTCGCGGAGGGGGTGGAACTCCTCGACCGACACGCCGAGCACCTCGCGCAGCGCCCCGGGGTACGGTCCCGGGTGGATGGTGTCGTTCTCGTCCACGATGCCGGAGAAGTACGAGACCAGCAGGTGGCCGCCCGCCTCCACGTAGCGGTGCAGGTTCTTGGCCGCCGCCTCCGGCAGCAGGTACGCGCTGGGCGCGACGACCAGCCGGTACGGCGACAGGTCGGCCGACGGGTGGACGAAGTCGACGGTCACGTGCTCCCGCCACAGCGCCTCGTAGTAGGCCTCGACGCGCTCGCGGAACCGCAGGTCGGCCGAGGGTCGCCACTCCAGTTCGAGCGCCCAGTAGGACTCCCAGTCCCAGACGACCGCGACCTCGGCCGCCACCCGCGCGCCCCGGACCCCGGCGAGCCGGCGCAGGTCCGCGCCGAGCGCGACCACGTCCCGCCAGACCTGGGAGTCCGGCCCTGCGTGCGGCACCATCGCCGAGTGGAACTTCTCCGCGCCGTATCGGGAGGCGCGCCACTGGAAGAACATCGCCGAGTCAGAACCGCGCGCCACGTGGGCGAGGGTGTTGCGGCGCATCTCCCCCGGCCGTTTGGCGAGGTTGCGCGGCTGCCAGTTGACCGCGCCCGTCGAGTGCTCCATCAGCATCCAGGGGCGGCCCCCGGCCACCGACCGGGTCAGGTCGGCGGCCATGGCGAGTTCGATGTGCGGTTCGGCCCGGCCCGAGTCGAGGTAGTGGTCGTTGGCCACCACGTCGACCTCCGCCGCCCAGCGCCAGTAGTCCATGGGCTTGCAGTTGGGGATCATGAAGTTGGTCGTGACGGGCAGGTCGCTGAACCGGCGGATCGCCTCGCGCTCCCTGCGGAAGCAGGCAATGTGCGCGTCGACCGAGAACCGCATGAAGTCGAGCTGGAGCCCGGTGAGCAGGCCGACCGGCGCGGTGACGGGCGGCTCGACCTCCTCGAACGAGCCGTAGGTCAGCCCCCAGAAGGTGGTGCCCCAGGCGGCGTTGAGCGCGCCCACGTCTCCGTACCTGTCCCGCAGCCAGGCGCGGAACGCCTCGGCCGACGTCTGGCAGTAGCAGTGGGCGTTGGCCCAGCCGTACTCGTTGTGGACGTGCCACATCGCCAGGGCGGGGTGGCCGGCGTAGCGCGCGGCGAGGGCGGCGACGATCCGCTCGGACGCGGCGGCGTAGTCGGGCGAGCTCGGGCAGAAGCTGTGCCGGGAGCCGCCGCCGAGCACGTGGCCCTCCCTGTCCACGAGGCGGCTGCCCGGGTAGCGGCGGCGGAACCACGTGGGCGGCGAGGAGGTGGGGGTGCCGAGGTCGGCGTACACACCGGCCGAGTGGAGCAGGTCGAGGATCCGGTCCAGCCGGGAGAAGTCGTACTCGCCCTCCTGCGGCTCGATCAGTCCCCAGTTGAAGACGCCGAGGGTGACCAGGTTCACCCCGGCCTCGCGCATCAGGCGGACGTCCTCCCGCCACACCTCCTCCGGCCACTGCTCGGGGTTGTAGTCCCCGCCGTAGGCGAGGCCCTCGGGCAGGACGGGATATCCGGGCACGTCTCCCCCTCGATTCTGCTCTGTGAACGTGCACAGTAGCGCACAACCCCCATGGCGAGAAGGTGTGACAGATTCGCACTGATCAGAGCGGTCCGTTAACAACCGCGTAACGACCATTGACAGCACTGAGGGGACCTCTCAGTCTGTGAACGCTCCCAGATGTTTCAGCCTCTTCATCCCCTCCCCCATCCGCCTGGAGGAACATATGCGCGTGAACCGGTTAGCAGTGGCGGCGGCCGCGATCCTCACCGCCGCGCTCTCGACCGCCTGCTCCGGCGGCTCCGAAGAGCCGTCCGAGCAGGCCGCGAGCCAGAGCGCGGCGCCGGCCGGCCCGGTGAAGCTGACCTACTGGACCTGGGTCCCGAACATGGACAAGATCGTCACGGCGTGGAACCAGGCCCACCCCGACATCCAGGTCACGGTCAGCAAGCAGGCGGGGGGCGACGACGCGGCGGCCAAGTTCCTCACCGCCGCCAAGGCGGGCAACCCGCCCGACCTGGTCCAGGCCGAGTATCAGATGCTGCCCTCCTTCGTCGCCGCCGACGCCGTGGCCGACCTCAAGGCGGAGACCGCGCAGGCGAAGGCCGAGTTCGGCGAGGGCATCTGGGGGCTGGTGACGCTCGGCACCGACGCCGTCTACGCCCTCCCGCAGGACAGCGGGCCGATGATGCTCTACTACCGGAAGGACCTGTTCGAGAAGTACGGCATCGAGGTGCCGAAGACCTGGGACGAGTACGCCGAGGCCGCCCGCGCCGTGCACAAGAAGGACCCCAAGGTCTTCCTCGGCACGTTCTCCAGCAAGGACCCGGGCTGGTTCGCCGGGCTCTCCCAGCAGGCGGGGGCGCAGTGGTGGTCGATCAGCGGCGACGCGTGGAAGGTCGCGGTGAACGATGAAGCCACCAAGAAGGTCGCCTCCTACTGGGGCGGCCTGGTGAAGGAGGGCGTCATCGACGGCATGCCCTACTTCACGCCGGAGTGGAACAAGGCGCTCAACGACGGCAAGCTGCTCACCTGGCCGTCGGCCGTGTGGGGCCCGGGCGTGCTGTCGAGCAACGCGCCGAAGGCCAAGGGCAAGTGGGCCATCGCCCCGCTGCCGCAGTGGAACGCGGGTGAGAACTACAGCGGGTTCTGGGGCGGCTCCTCCACCGCCGTCGCGGCCAAGTCGCCCAACAAGGCGGCCGCCGCGAAGTTCGCCACCTGGCTGAACACCGACCCGCAGGCGCTCGGACTGCTGATCAAGGAGGGCGCGGTCTACCCGGCCTCCGCCAAGGGCGCCGCGCTGATGAGCGAGGCTCCCGACTACTTCTCCAACCAGCCCGACTTCTGGAAGCAGGCGGCCGACATCGGCGCCACCGCCCGCGGCTTCACCTTCGGCCCCAACGTGGGCGTGACGTACAACGCGTACAAGGACGCCTTCGACAAGGCCGTCGCCGCCAGGTCCGACTTCGCCGCCGCCGTCCAGAGCATGCAGGACGCCACCGTCGCCGACATGCAGAAGTCCGGCTTCACCCTCGCTCAGTGATCATGACGCAGCAGAGAAGGGGCGCCCGCGCCGGCCGCGCGGGCGCCGTGCCCTATCTGTTCCTCGCCCCGGCGATGGCGCTGTTCGCGCTCTTCATGGCGCTGCCCATCGGCTACACGATCTATCTGAGCCTGCGGCGCACCAAGGTCTCCGGCCTGGGCCTCGGCAAGGGGGCTCGCACGGAGGTCTTCGCCGGGCTCGCCAACTACGCCGCCGCCGTCGGCGACGGCGAGCTGTGGGCCGGCTGGCTGCGCGTCATCGGCTACGGAGCGCTCGTGCTCGTGCTGATGCTGGGGCTCGCCCTCGTGTTCGCGCTGATGCTCGACGCGGCGCACGTGCGGCTCGCCCGCCTCACCCGGATCTCGATCTTCCTGCCGTACGCCGTGCCGGGCGTGGCGGCGACGCTGATGTGGGGCTTCCTCTACCTGCCCAGCCTCAGCCCGTTCGGCGAGCACCCGTTCCTGAGCGCCGACCTGGTGACGTTCTCGATGGCGAACGTGGCGGTCTGGGGCGGCACCGGCTTCAACATGCTGGTGCTCTACACGAACCTGCGGGCCGTGCCGCGCGAGTACTACGAGGCGGCCAGGATCGACGGCGCGGGCGAGCTGGGCATCGCGCTGCGCATCAAGATCCCGATCCTGGTCCCGTCGATCATCCTGACCACGGTGTTCTCCGTCATCGCGACCGTCCAGGTCTTCACGGAACCGACCACCCTTCGGCCGTTGACGAACACGATCAGCTCGACCTGGAGCCCCTTGATGAAGGTGTACCGCGACGCGTTCGTCACGGGCGACCTGTACTCGGCCGCCGCGACGTCCATGGTGATCGCCGGGATCTCCCTCGTGCTGTCGTTCGGTTTCCTGCGGGTCGTGAAGAACCGCGCCTTCGGGGAGAGCTGATGGCCGCCACCGCACTGCCGAGGACCCGCGGGCACGCCCGCCCGTCGCAGCGCCGCCCGCTGGGGATCGTGCCGACCGGCGTGCTCGTGCTGGGCGCGATCTACACCCTGTTCCCGGTGAGCTGGGTGGTGGTCGCGGCCACCAAGTCCAAGGCCGAGCTGTTCTCCACCTCGACCTTCGCGCCCGGCACCGGCCTGCTGTCCAACCTGGCCGACCTGTTCGCCTACCGCGACGGCGTCTTCTGGCTCTGGCTGCTGAACACCGTCCTGTACGCCGGGGGCGGCGCGGTGCTGTCGACCGCGGTGTCCACGATCTCGGGCTACACCCTCGCCAAGTACGACTTCCCGGGACGGAACCTGATCTTCAACCTGCTCATCGGCGGCATCCTGGTGCCGTCGGTCGTGCTGGCGATCCCGCAGTACCTGCTGTTCTCCAAGGCCGGCCTGGCCGACACGTACTGGTCGGTGCTGCTGCCCCAGATCCTGCACCCGTACAGCATCTATCTGGCCAGGATCTACTCGCAGGCGGCGATCCCCGGCTCGCTGCTGGAGGCGGGCCGGCTCGACGGCGCGGGCGAGTGGCGGCTGTTCCGCCAGGTGGCGCTCCCGCTGCTGACGCCGGGCATGGTGACGATCTTCCTGTTCCAGTTCGTCGCGATCTGGAACAACTTCCTGCTGCCGTTCATCATGCTGGGCGACGACCACAAGTTCCCGCTGACGGTCGGCCTCTACACGCTGCTCGCCGCGGGCGCCAACCAGCCGTCGCTGTACAACCTGATCATCACGGGGACGATGCTGTCGCTCATCCCGCTGATCGCGCTGTTCCTCACGATGCAGCGCTACTGGCGTACGGACCTGTCCGGCGGGGCCGTGAAAAGCTGATGAGCGCGGGGGAACACGCTGATCGGCGGGGGGACAATACGACCATGGCGAAGCGTCCGACCATTCACGACGTGGCCGCGGCGGCGGGCGTCTCACGGGGCACCGTCTCCCGCGTGCTCAACGACGACCGATATGTGAGCCCCGCCGCCCACGCCGCCGTCCGCCGGGCCATCGCCGAGACCGGCTACATCGTCAACCGCAACGCCCGCAGCCTGGTCACCCAGCGGACCGGGTCCGTGGTGATGGTGCTGTCCGAGCCGCACGAGAAGGTCTTCGAGGACCCCAACTACAGCACCACGATCCGCACGGCCATCAGACGGCTCGGCGAGCGGGACGTCTCCCTGGTCATCATGCTGGCCGGGGACGACGGCGACCGCGAGCGCGTGGTGCGCTACGTGCGCGGCGGCCACGCCGACGGCGTGCTGCTGATGTCCACGCACGCGGGCGACCCGATGGTGGACGAGCTGGAGTCGATGCGCATCCCGGCGGTCGCCTGCGGGGCCGTCGTCGGGAAGGAGAACGTGATCCCCTACGCGGCGGCCGACGACCGCGAGGGCGCCCGGCAGATGACCCGCTACCTCGTGGAGCAGGGCCGCAGGAAGATCGCCACGATCACCGGCCCGATGGACACCCCGGGCGGCATCCAGCGCCTGGAGGGCTTCGCCGACGTACTCGGCAGGAAGGCATCGAGGAAGCTGATCGAGCACGGAGACTGGACCCAGCTCAGCGGCGAGAGCGCGATGGCGCGGCTGCTCGAGCGCACGCCCGACCTCGACGCGGTCTTCGTGGCCTCCGACCTCATGGCGGCCGGCGCGCTGTCCACGCTGCGCGCGGCCGGACGCCGGGTGCCCGACGACGTGGCCGTGGGCGGCTTCGACGACTCGTCGGTCGCCGCCACGACGCACCCGCCGCTCACCACGATCCGCCAGCCGCTCGCCGAGGTCGCGGAGGAGACGGTGCGGCTGCTGCTCGCGCTCATCGACGGAGGCGGCCCGGTGGACCCGGTCATCCTCCCCACCCGCCTCATCGTGAGGGAGTCGGCCTAGCGTCTCCCTGGCCCCTCGCCGGCGGTCAGCCCCTGATCGGCAGGACCGCGCGGGCGACGGCCAGGCGTTCGGCCTCTTCGCGCTCGGCGGCCTCCCGCTCGGCGGCCACGCGCCGGTCGTAGGCGGCGCGCGCCGCGGCGATGGCGTTCTGGTGCTCCTCGGTCCAGTCGACCAGGGCGCGGATGGTGGTGTGCAGGGTCGCGCCCATCGGCGTCAGCGCGTAGTCCACGCGCGGCGGGACGGTGGGGTGCACCGTCCGGCTCACCAGCCCGTCGCGCTCCAGATGCCGCAGCGTGCGGGCGAGCATCCGCTGGCTGACCCCGTCGATCGCGCGGCGCAGCTCGGTGAAGCGCAGGCTCCGCTTGTCGAGCAGCGCGATCACCAGGAGCGACCACTTGTCGGCGATGCGGTCGAGGATCTGCCGCACCTCGCAGTCCGCGCGCTGGTCCCATTGGAGGACGTCGTCGTCGACGCCGGTATTCGCGCAGTAACCGAGGGACTCGAAAGTGCCGTCTTCCACGGTCACCAATGGTGCCTGACGATGCAGTCGGTTACAAGAAGGAACCGGCAGGCCCACTCCGGGACCGGTTCCCCGACGAGATGGAGCCGGACTCCGATGTCCAATTCCGTGGGCGGAATCCCCGCCCGTATGACGGGACACGCGTGGGGCGTGCTGCTGGTGTTGTGCGGGGCGATCTTCCTGGAGGGGATCGACGTGGCGATGCTGAACGTCGCGCTGCCGTCGATCCGGGCCGACCTGGGCCTGTCCACAGGGATGCTCAGCGGCGTGGTCAGCGCCTACGTGCTCGGCTACGGCGGGTTCATGCTGCTCGGCGGGCGCGCCGCCGACCTGCTGGGTCACCGGCGGATGTTCCTGCTGTGGCTGGCCGTCTTCCTGGTCTTCTCCGGGCTCGGCGGGTTCGCCACTCAGGGCTGGATGCTGCTTGCCGCGCGATTCGTCACCGGGGTCGCGGCCGCGTTCATGGCACCCGCCGGGCTGGCGCTGGTCACGTCCAACTTCCCCGAGGGACCGGTGCGCACCAAGGCACTCGGCGTGTACGCGGGCACGGCGGCGGGCGGGTTCTCGCTCGGCCTGGTCGCCGGCGGCGTGCTCACCGCGTTCGGCTGGCGGTGGGTGTTCTTCGCGCCGGTCATCCTGTCGGCGCTGATCCTGGCGGCCGCCCTGATCCTCGTCCGCGACACGGGTGGCGAGCGGCCCTCGGGCGGCTTCGACCTGGCGGGGGCGTTCTCCGTCACGGGGGCCATGTTGCTGCTGGTGTACGGGGTGGTCCGGCTGGAGCGCCCCGGCGACGGCCCCGGTCTGACCGCCGGCGCGATCGCGGCGGGGCTGGCGCTGCTGGGGCTGTTCGTCGCGATCGAGCGGCGGTCGTCGTCGCCCCTGGTGCGGCTGGGCATCCTGCGCACCGGGCCGCTGGTGCGGGTGAACGCGGCGGCGCTGCTGTTCCTGTTCGCGTTCGCGGGGTTCCAGTTCCTGATCACCCTGTATCTCCAGGAGTGGCGTGGCTGGAACACGATGCAGACCTGCCTGGCCATGCTGGTGATCGGGATCGACACGGTGCTCGCGCCGACGCTGACGCCGCGCCTGGTGAACCGCTTCGGCAACACACGGGTGCTGTTCGGCGGCATCGCCCTCGCGGCGGTCGCGTACGCGCTGTTCCTGCCCGTGGGGATGGACTGGACCTACGCCGCCATGCTTCCGGCACTGCTCCTGCTCGGCCTGTCCTTCTCACTGGCGTACGGCCCGCTGACGATGGCCGCGACGGAGGGCGTCGACGAGGACGAGCACGGCCTGGCTGGCGGCCTGCTCTACACGGCGATGCAGTTCGGCACGGCGCTCGGGCTGTCGGCCGTCACCGCCGTCAGCGTCACGGCCGGGTCGGGGCCGAACGCGCTGCGGACCGCGCTGGTCGTCCCGGTGGCGGCGGCGGTGCTCGGCGCGGTCGTCGTCGCGTTCGGCCTCCGCGCCCCCGGCCGGGCCTCGGCACCGGCTCAGGACGCACCTCGAGCGCAGCCGCTGCAGAGGGATGTCACACACTGAGGAGGTGTCTCGTCCTCAGTACGTGAACGACCATGACGGCGGGATGGCCACCAGCCTGGACGCCGAGTTCCAGGCGATGCGGCCCCGGCTGCTCGGCGTCGCGTACGGCCTGCTCGGCAGCCTCGACGAGGCCGAGGACGTCGTGCAGGACGCCTGGCTCCGGCTGCGGTCCGCCGAGGCCGCCGACGGCGGCGACGAAATCAGGGACGTGACCGGCTGGCTGGTGGTCACGGTCTCCCGGCTCGCTCTCGACGTGCTGCGCTCGGCGCGGCACCGCAGGGAGGAGTACGTGGGGCCGTGGCTGCCGGAGCCCATTCTCACCGGGCCCGTCCTCACCCAGCCCGTCCTCACCGGGGCCGCGCCCGACCCCGCGGAGCGGGTGGCCCTGGACGAGTCGATGAGCATGGCCATGCTCGTCGTGCTGGAGTCGCTCAGCCCGGCCGAGCGGACGGCGTTCGTGCTGCACGACGTGTTCGGCCTGACGTTCGCCGAGGTGGGCGAGGCGGTCGGGCGCAGCCCGGCGGCCTGCAGACAGCTCGCCGCCCGGGCGCGGGCGCACGTCGCGTCGCGCGCGCCCCGGTTCGACGTGGACCCCTCGGAGCACCGGCGGGTGGTGCACGCCTTCGCCCGGGCCTGCCTCGGCGACGACATGGACGCGCTGCTCGCGCTGCTCGATCCGGACGTCGTCCTGCGCGGCGACGGCGGCGGCCGGGTGCGCGCCGGGAGGCGGCCGATCCTCGGCGTGGCCAAGGTGGCCAGGCTGCTGTTCGGCATCCGCAGGTTCGGCCCGTACGAGATGGTGCCGGCCGTGGTGAACGGCTGGCCGGGCCTGCTGCGCTACCGCGATGGCCGGCTGGTCGCCGTGATCGGCCTCACCATCGCGGACGGCCGGATCACCGCCGTCGACATGGTCATGAACCCGGAGAAACTCGCCCGCGTGACGCGGGCCGACGAGACGAGGAATCGACGATGAACGAGAGGATCGATATCCGCGAGCTGGCCCCCGAGGCGTACCGGGCCATGGGCGGGGTGGAGCGTTTCCTGCACGAGTGCGACGTGCCCCACGCCACCCTGGAGCTCGTGAAGATCCGGGCCAGCCAGATCAACGGCTGCGCCTTCTGCGTGGACATGCACTGCCGGGATGCCAAGAAGGCCGGGGAGAGCGACGAGCGCCTGTGGTCGGTGGCCGCCTGGCGGGAGGCGCCGTACTACACGGACGCCGAGCGGGCCGCGCTGGCGCTGACCGAGGCCGCGACCCGGCTCGCCGACCGGCCCGATCCCGTGCCGGACGAGATCTGGGCGGAGGCGGCGAAGCACTACTCCCAGGAGCAACTGGCCGCGCTGGTCGTGGCCATCGCGCAGATCAACGCCTGGAACCGGATCAGCGTCGTGAGCCGTAAGCTCCCCGGCGCCCTCTGAGTGAAAACGGGAGGACGACGGCACGCGGGGCGAATAGTCTGCCTACGTCATGGAAGGAGGAAGGGCCATGAGACGTACCGTGATCCGCAGGCCCCGCCGCGTCCGCCGTGCCGCCGCCGATCTCGACCTGCGCACCCCCTCCGGCCGGCCGCTTCCGTACTGAGACTCCTGTGACACCAGGGGCTTTACGCCCCTTTTACCAAGTCTCCGATAACTATTTGCGAAAGGTCACGGAACCATCACGGTCGGGGGGTAACAAAAATGGTCACGGTGGTGCCGTCGCTCGCCAAGGTCAGGGACATCAGGACCGCGCTGCGCCGCAGGCCCATGCGGGACAGGAAGGACCGGAAGATCGTCGATCTCAGGGCCTACACGGGCGGGAACGTCATCCGGTTCCCGAGGACGTCCGGGCCGACGTCCGCCGCCTGAGCCCGTTCTTTCCGCAGCGATCCACGAGACGGCCCGCCCGGCAGCCCTGCCGGGCGGGCCGAGCGCTTCTCGGGGACAGATGGTTAGATGTCGCCTTATGAGTGATCTGTCCGCAACCGAGCGGACCCGGCACCGCCGGCTGCGGGAGCAGGGCCGCACCGACCGGGAGGCGCTGTTCGAGGTGCTCCGGGCCGGGTTCGTCTGCCACCTCGGCGTCGTCGTGGACGGCGACCCCATGGTGGTGCCGACGGTGTACGGCTTCGACGACGAACATCTGTACGTGCACGGCTCGGTGGCCAGTCGCAGCCTCACCCGCGGCACGACGGTCTGCGTGACGATCACCCACGTCGACGGCCTCGTGCTGGCCCGGTCGGTCTTCGAACACGGCGTGAACTACCGCAGCGCGATGATCTACGGCGTGCCGCGCGTGCTGGAGGACGACGAGAAGCCGGCCGCCCTGCGGTGCCTGACCGAGCACATCACCCCCGGCCAGTGGGAGTACGCCCGGCAGCCGAACCGCAAGGAACTGGCCGCGACGACGATCCTCGCGGTCCCGCTCGCCGAGGCGTCGGTCAAGGTCCGCGAGGGCTACCCGGACGACGCCGACGACCCGCACGACGTGTGGGCCGGGATCCTGCCGCTCACCCCGTCGTGGCAGGCCCCCGTGACCGACCCGCAGGCCGCCGCCCATCCCGTCCCGCCGCACATCCTCGCCCGCACCGGCATGCCGCACTGACCGCGGCGCCGTACGATCCGGGTGGCGGCCGGCCGGGGGCTCGTCTCACCGGACCGGCAGCCACACCGTGCCCGAGCCCCGGTCGCGGGTCAGCCTGATCTCCCAGCAGCCCGGCTTGGGGAAGACGAACCCCGTGCCCCACTCCTGACCGGGCCGGTGCCAGGTCGATCCGCCGTGCTCCTCAGGACCCCAGGCCAGTCGGGCGGCGGTGCCGTCGGGGAGCGCGGCGGTCACGCGCAACGGCCCCTCCCCCGTCATCCGCCACACGATCTTGACCTCCCGTCCGACGGCGAACGGCACCGGCGCGAACACCAACCCCCACACCTCGGCTCCCTGCCCGGTGCCCCGCACCTCGGACAGTGCGTCCGCCGTGGCGCCGGGCATCCGTTCGCAGGGCTTCTGCGAAGGGGCGCTCGCAGGGGCGGACGCGGACGGGAGCGACGTTCCGGCGCCCGTGCCGGTGCCGGTGCCGGGGGTTCCGGTGCCGGCGCAGCCCGCCACGAGCACCAGGCCGCACAAACCAACCGCAGTGTGCCTCATGCCTCTGACTACCGCCGGAGCCACCCGGAGGTTCCCGCGAACGCGTCGAGCGCGCCCTGCCGGTCATCCTCCACCGGGCCCCTCAGCCGGCTCCTCTGTCACGTCTGCCACTTCATCAGCGGCCCCATGCGGCAGGATGGAGCGGTGACGCCTTCCCCAGCGGTCGTCCAGCCGGACAGGGACCTTCTCGAGGAGATCCTGGACGAGCTGGACATCGAGCACACCATAGACACAGAGGGCGACCTGGCGATCTCCACCGCCCACCTCACGATCTTCTTCCTGTTCGGCAAGGAAGGAGACCTGTTCACCGTACGCACCTTCTACGACAGGCAGTACTCGGTGGACGACAAGCCGATGCTGCTCACGGCCCTCAACGAGTGGAACGCGGACACGATGTGGCCGAAGGTGTACGCGTTCACGCAGGACAACGGCACCATCAGGGTCGTCGGCGACTCCCAGGTCTACATCGGGGCCGGCGTGACCAGGGAGCACCTGACCACGATGGTGGCCCACTGGGTCAGGTTCTCGATCAAGTTCTACCGCTGGCTCACCGACCGGCTCGCCTTCGAGACCGACTGATCAGGCCGGCGGCGTTCCCGGCAGCTCCCGCGACCGCGGCGCACGCAGCCCGTCGAGCACGATGCTCAGGTTCCGGCCCCACTGGTCCGCGGCCCGGATCCTCCGTCAGCCCCGCGCGAGGGCGTCGCGCAGCTCGGCGGTGGTCAGGCGGTCGACGTAGGCGGGCTTGTCCCGCTGGAACCGCCGTCCCTCCGCGAGCGGGCCCGCGTCGACCACGTCGAAGCCGAACGAGTCGATCAGCTCGGAGACCGCCTTCTTGGCCTCAGCGTCGTCGCCCGCGATGGGCAGCGCCCGCCGGTTCTCCGTGCCGGCCGGCTGTCCCTGCTCGGCGAGGTGGACGTAGTAGATGGAGTTGAACGCCTTGACGACCCGGGCTCCCGGCAGATGCGCGGCGAGCAGCTCGCTGTCGGTGGTCTCCCCCGCGTCGAGCTCGGGGAAGTGACCGTCCCGCTCGAAGTAGTAGTTGTTCGTGTCGATGACGATCTTCCCGTCCAGCGGCTCGACGGGGACCTCCCGGTACCTGCCGAAGGGGATCGTGACGACCACGATGTCCCCCGCCGCCGCGGCTTCGGCCGGAGTGGCGGCGCGCGCGGCCGGGCCCAGCCGGGCCACGAGTTCGGAGAGCGTGTGCGGCCCGCGGGAGTTGCTCAGCACCACCGAGTGCCCGGCGTCGACCGCCAGCTTCGCGAGGGTGCCGCCGATGTTCCCGCTGCCGATGAATCCAATGACCATGGCTGCGGCAACACAGCCATCCCTGGTCTCATTCCCCCACCGGTAAGCAGCGCCTGCCCGGCCCGGGTGAGCCGGGTGACCAGCCCCGTCATCACCGAGCACCTGGACCGCGTGGCCGCTACGGTCTGAGGTCTTCCTGACCGCCCGCGCCGGGACCGGCAGCATGGGTCAGCGCGGCGAGCACACGCCGGCGCAGCAGCACATACTGCTCGCGGCACCTTCTGGGCGCATCCGGTGGCCGATGCTGCACCCGGCCACCGGAAACAACCTCGCCGGGGTGAAACTGCGCTGCCGTGAAATCGACCTCGGTGCCGTCAGGCAGCCGGTTCCAGTAGTGATGGCCGACCTTGGCCCCATCGACATGGACCTCGCCCAGGATGAGATCCCCTCCGAGCAGGTCCTGGACCACCAGTGCCGTCACCCCGCACTGCCCCCGGGCGGGGTTGTCCGGCCGCCAGCTCTCCAGGTCATGAGGGTCGCAGGTGTCAGGCCCCCAGGCGGCCCGCAGCACCGGCCGCAGCAGCTCCACGCTCAGCATCCGAAAACAATGGCATGGAGGTACGACAACCGTCGTCCCCCCTTGGCGGGGAGGTGGCGGTAGAACGTGCGGCACATCCCCTCTGATACGCCGAAGGGGAACCGACCATGATCGGTTCCCCTTTCTCCATCCGGCCTGATGGACCGGAGTCGATCAGGCCGGATGATTCAGCGGATCGAGGTCCGCTCGTTCTCAGCTGCAGCCGCTGGTGCTGCCGCAGCCCTCGCAGACGTAGCAGCTGCCCGCGGGGCGCATCTTGGTGCCGCAGGTCAGGCACAGCGGCGCGTCCGCCGTACGGCCCTGGTGGCTCTCCAGCGAGGCGCCGACCCGGCGCGGCTCCGGCACCGTCACCGGCGCGAGCTGCCCATTGGACAAGCCCTCGGCGGGCTTGGCCTCGACGGGCGCGGACTGCGCCTTCTCGATGGGCGCGGACTGCGCCAGGGCGGCGGTGTCCACGTCCTGGAGCGCGGCCGGGTCCTCACCGCGCTGCTGCGCGGCCCGCTCGGAGGCGGAGAAGATGCCCAGGGCGGCCCGGTCCTCGAACGGCAGGTAGTCGAGCGCGAGCCGCCGGAAGATGTAGTCCATCACGGACTGCGCCATCCGGACGTCGGGGTCGTCGGTCATCCCCGCCGGCTCGAAGCGCATGTTGACGAACTTCTGCACGTACGTGTCCAGCGGCACGCCGTACTGGAGGCCGATCGAGATCGCCACGGAGAAGGCGTCCATCACGCCCGCGAGCGTGCTGCCCTGCTTGGACATCTTGAGGAAGACCTCGCCCAAGCCGTCGTCGGGGTAGGACGAGGCGGTCATGTAGCCCTTGGCGCCGCCCACCGTGAAGCGGGTGGTGGTGCTCGGCCGCTGGTTCGGCATCCGCCGCCGGGTCGGCCGCGCGACCTCCACGACCTGGACGACCGGCTCCTTCTCGACGATCTCGGAAACCTCCTCGGACGTCTTCTTCGCGACCGACAGCGGCTGCCCGACCTTGCAGTTGTCGCGGTAGACGGCCAGGGCCTTGAGGCCGAGCTTCCAGCCCTCCAGGTAGACCTGCTCGATGTCGTCCACCGTGGCGGACTCGGGCAGGTTCACGGTCTTGGAGATCGCGCCGGACAGGAACGGCTGGACGGCCGCCATCATCCGGACGTGGCCCATCGGGGCGATGGCCCGCTCGCCCATCGCGCAGTCGAACACCTCGTAGTGCTCCGGCCGCAGGCCCGGGGCGTCCACGACGTGGCTGTGCTCGGCGATGTACTCGACGATGGCCTCGACCTGCTCCTCGAGGTAGCCGAGCTGGCGCAGCGCCCGCGGGATCGTCTGGTTGACGATCTGCATCGAGCCGCCGCCGACGAGCTTCTTGAACTTCACCAGCGCCAGGTCGGGCTCGATGCCGGTGGTGTCGCAGTCCATCATCAGGCCGATGGTGCCGGTCGGGGCGAGCAGCGACGCCTGGGCGTTGCGGTAGCCGTTCTTCTCGCCGAGCTTGAGGCACTCCTGCCACTGCCGGGTCGCCTCGGCGTGCAGGGCCTTGTCCATGTCGTCGAGCGTGCGCAGGTCGTCGTTGGCCGCAGCGTGCTTGCGCATGACCCGCTTGTGCGGCTCGGCGTTGCGCTGGTAGCCGTCGTACGGGCCGACGATCCCGGCCATCTCGGCCGAGCGGCGGTAGGACACGGCGGTCATCAGCGAAGTGATCCCGGCCGCGATGGCCCGGCCGCCGTCGGAGTCGTACGCGTGGCCGGTCGCCATCAGCAACGCGCCCAGGTTGGCGTAGCCGATGCCGAGCTGGCGGTACGCCCGGGTGGTCTCGGCGATCTTCTGCGTCGGGAAGTCGGCGAAGGTGATCGAGATGTCCATCGCGGTGATGATCAGCTCGGTGACCTTCACGAAGGTCGAGACGTCGAAGGAGTCGTCGGCGCGCAGGAACTTCAGCAGGTTGATCGAGGCGAGGTTGCACGAGGAGTTGTCGAGGTGGACGTACTCCGAGCAGGGGTTGCTGGCCGTGATGCGCCCGGTCTCGGGGCAGGTGTGCCAGTCGTTGATCGTGTCGTCGTACTGCAGGCCGGGGTCGGCGCACTCCCAGGCGGCCTGGGCCATCTTGCGGAACAGCGACCGCGCCCCGACCTCCTCGATGACCTCCCCGGTCAGCCGGGCACGCAGGCCGAACTTCCCGTCGGCCTCGACGGCGCGCATGAACTCGTCGGAGATCCGCACCGAGTTGTTGGCGTTCTGGTACTGGACGGAGACGATGTCCTTACCGCCGAGATCCATGTCGAACCCGGCGTCGCGCAGCGCGCGGATCTTGTCCTCCTCGCGCGCCTTGGTCTCGATGAACTCCTCGATGTCGGGGTGGTCCACGTCGAGGACGACCATCTTGGCCGCCCTTCGGGTGGCGCCGCCCGACTTGATGGTGCCGGCGGAGGCGTCGGCGCCGCGCATGAAGGAGACCGGGCCGCTGGCCGTGCCACCGCTGGACAGCAGTTCCTTGGACGAGCGGATGCGGGAGAGGTTGACCCCGGAGCCGGAGCCGCCCTTGAAGATGACGCCCTCTTCCTTGTACCAGTCGAGGATCGACTCCATCGTGTCGTCCACGGCCAGGATGAAGCAGGCGCTCACCTGCTGGGGCGAGCGGGTGCCGACGTTGAACCACACCGGGGAGTTGAAGCTGAAGATCTGGTGGATCAGGGCGTGCTTGAGCTCGTGGTCGAAGATCTCCGCGTCCTCCTCGGAAGCGAAGTAGCCGTTCTCGACGCCGGTCCTGGTGTAGACGCCAACCACCCGGTCGACGAGCTGCTTGAGGCTCGACTCGCGCTGCGGGGTGCCCACCGCCCCGCGGAAGTACTTGGTGGTGACGATGTTGGCCGCGTTGACCGACCAGAAGTCCGGGAACTCCACGCCGTGCTGCTCGAAGTTGACCGAGCCGTCCCGCCAGTTCGTCATCACGACGTCGCGCCGCTCCCAGCGGACCTCGTCGTACGGGTGGACACCCGGGGTGGTGAAGACGCGCTTCATCTTCAGGCCCTTGCGCGGGCGCTTGCCGGCCCGGCCCCCTGCGCCCGATACGGTGCCGCTCACGGTCTCCGTCATGACTTCCCCCTCCCAGGGCCCGGTGGAGCCCCTCTTTCGGACCACGCTCGTTACAAACTCATCGTCGCGCCGCGGCCACCGCACCCACGCCGTGCCGCCGCCTCCGCCCCGTCCCGGTCTCCCCGGGAGGAGGCGCTCAGTCCTCGATCGGCTCCCGGTCGCCTCTGGCCGCCCGGAGCTGCTCGATCTCCATCTCGAAGTCGGCCAGCGTCTCGAATCCCCGATAGACCGACGCGAAACGCAGGTAGGCCACCTCGTCGAGGTCGCGGAGCGGGCCCAGGATGGCCAGGCCCACCTCGTGGGAGGCGATCTCGGCCGCGCCGGTGCCCCGGATGCTCTCCTCGACGCGCTGCCCGAGCTGGGCGAGGGAGTCCTCGCCGACCGGGCGCCCCTGGCAGGCCCGCCGTACGCCGGCGATGACCTTCTCCCGGGAGAACGGCTCGGTGACCCCGCTGCGCTTGCTCACCATCAGCAGCACGGTCTCCTGGGTGGTGAACCTGCGCCCGCACTCGGGGCAGGTGCGCCGGCGGCGGATCGCCGCCCCGTCCTCGGCCGCACGGCTGTCCACGACCCGGGTGTCCGGGTGGCGACAGAACGGACAGTGCACTTCATCGCCTCCCTGAACGTACATCCCGAACACAAGGTGTGGTGAACTTACACCGCTGTGACTACTAGATGTTGTGGTCCAACCGTAGGAGTGCCCGACCTTGAACGCAAGTCGAACCGGCGACGGGAGGGGAAGTGCCTGTTCGGCGCGCGTGTCGCGCCCCCAGTCACGGCTGCCTCAACTGCCCCTCACGTCGGGGAATACGCCCTTTACGCGCCCTTTCTCGCCCGATTTCCGTAGGGCTTCTGACCTGGGCGTACAGCGACCAGAGAAGATCGGGTAAATCGAACACGGGATCGATCGAACTCCCGTACGATGAGGTGGACGTCGAGATCGGCGATTTCGCTGGATATCGAACAATTGTTTGACGGTGATCTTGAATCGCGGTACGGTCGCTCTGTGCGACATGAGGAACACGGATCGAGAGGTGGCATCGTGAGTGACCGAAGTGAGCAAGCGGATGGCGTCAGCGACCTCGCGGTTCGCAGGCGCGACTCGCTTGGCCTCACCCCCAGGCAGCGGAAGATCCTCGAGGTGATCCGCGACTCGGTCCAGCAGCGCGGCTATCCGCCGTCCATGCGGGAGATCGGGGAAGCGGTCCAGCTGACCAGCACCTCCAGCGTGTCGCACCAGCTCACGGCGCTCCAGCGTAAGGGCTACCTCCGGCGTGACCCGCATCGGCCCCGGGCCCTGGAGGTCCGGCTGCCGGGCGAGCCGGTGCTGTGGGTTGATCCCGACGCGACCTCCGAGGAGGAGGCCGGGTTCAACCGGCCCACCGCGGCCTACGTGCCGCTGGTCGGCCGCATCGCGGCCGGTGGTCCCATCCTCGCCGAGCAGAGCATCGAGGACGTGTTCGCGCTGCCCAAGCAACTCGTGGGCGAGGGCACGCTGTTCCTGCTCCAGGTCTCCGGCGACTCGATGATCGAGGCCGCCATCGCCGACGGCGACTGGGTCGTGGTGCGGCAGCAGCCGGTCGCCGACAACGGCGACATCGTGGCCGCCATGATCGACGGCGAGGCCACCGTGAAGACGTTCAAGCGCAAGGACGGGCACGTGTGGCTGGTGCCGCACAACCCCAACTACGAGCCGATCCCCGGTGACGAGGCCACCGTGCTCGGCAAGGTCACGGCCGTCCTGCGCAAGCTGTAGCCGTCCACCGGTTCCGGACGCCGCACAGGGACAAGCCCGGCGCTCACGAGAGCGCCGGGCTTGTCCTGTGCCGTGTTCAGTTCGCCGTCAGGAGGCGGTGCAGCTCACCGGCGACGGAACGCCGTTGGTGCCCGACCAGCTTCCGTTGAAGCCGAACGTGGTCGAGGCCCCGGCGCCCAGCGCGCCGTTGTAGGACAGATTCGTCACCGTGACGTTGGAGCCGCTCGCGCTGAGCGTGCCGTTCCAGAGCTGGCTGATGCTCTGGCCGTTCGGGAAGGCCCACTTCACGGTCCAGGCGGAGATCGCCGAGGAGCCCGCCTTGACCGTGACCTCGCCCTGGAAGCCGCCGGGATACTCGTTGGCGACCTTGTACGTGGCGGTGCACGTCTTCCCGCCAGGCGACGAGGGAGACGCGGACGGGGACGCCGACGGCGACGCGGAGGGAGACCTCGACGGAGACGCCGAAGGGGACACGCTCGGCGAGGCCGAGGGCGACACCGGCGGCGTCGGGTTGCCTCCCGTCGGCGGGATCAGGTAGGGCGAGATGATGCTCTGCTTGGCCTGGTCGACCGTCGCCCAGTCGTCCTTCAGGATGCCGCCCGTGTCACCCGAGTTGGGGTTCCACGACCAGTAGGTAAACGACATGCCGTTCACCCCGCTGCCCATGTACTTCATGAGCTCCTGGAGCCAGACCTTGTCGATGTTGCTGGCCAGCGTGGTGCCGAACTCGCCCACCATGATCGGCGCGATGTTCTGCTTGTACAGGTAGCCCCAGTACTTGTCCCAGATGGCCGGCATGTTGGCCGGGTACGACGGGTCGTCGAACCACGTCTGGTGGTAGACCGACGTGGCGTACTCGTGGGGCGAGTAGACGAGCCGGTTGGCCACGTTCAGCCGCACCGGGTACTGCCCGGCCTTGGTGAGGTTGCCGCCCCACCAGCCACAGTCCTCGTCGTTGCTGGTGTCGTTGTCCCAGACGTTGGACAGGCCGCCACTCGGGCAGCTCACGCCCTCCACGAAGATCAGCCAGTTGGGCTGCACGGACAGGATGGCGTTGCCCGCGCGCTCGGCCGCCAGCCGCCAGTCACGCGACTGGTCGCCGCAGCCCCAGCAGGAGCCGATCGCGTTCGGGTTGGTGCCGTCGGCGTGCGGCTCGTTGTGCAGGTCGGCGCCGATGACGGTGGTGTTGCCCGCGTAGTGCTGGGCCAGCGACTTCCAGTTGCTGATCCAGGTGGACTCGGGGACGCCCGAGGTGTACCACAACGCCGTCTGGCCCGCGCTGGTCGGCCGGTGCCGGTCGAGGATGATCCGCATGCCCTTCTGGCCCGCGTAGTCCACGACCTTGTCGAGGATCTGCAGCGGGGACAGGCCGATCAGGTCGGGGTTGGAGTAGGTGTTGACGCTCGTCGCCTGCGCGCCCGGCTTCAGCGCGTCGTCGGAGAAGGGCACCCGGATGGTGTTGTATCCAAGGTTCGCCATGAGGTCGAGCTGGCTCTTCCACGGGTTGTTCGCCCACAACCCGTGGAAGGTCTTGTTGTCGGTCTCCATGCCGAACCAGTTGATGCCGGTCAGCCGGACCGTGGCGCCGGTGCTGTCGACGATCTTGTTCCCGCTGGTGTGCAGGTAGCCGGTGCCCGTGCCGGCGGCGTTCGCCGGCGATCCGGTCACGACGAGAACGGTCGCCGCCATCGCGGCGGCGGTCACCAGCCCGCCGAGAATTCGTCTGTACAAGACGTGCCTCCCACGCAGGGGCGCACGCCGACGGTGAGCCATACGGTCAGGCGCGCACCCCAGACCACCGCCGGAGCGGTGGTGGTCGCGGCATGCCCTGACCGCACGCCTACATCGATAAGACTAGTTTTGTGGCTCGGGCGTAATTTTGTCCGGAAGGCCAGCCGATCGTCAACGTCCCGTCACGGCACGATGTTGACAAGCTTCGGCGCGCGCACGATCACCTTCCGCGGCTCGCCGTCCAGGTAGGGCCGGACCTTGTCCGACGCCAGGGCCAGCGCCTGCAGGTCGGCCTCGGAGATGTCCGGGGAGACCTCCAGCCGGTCGCGGACCTTGCCCGCCACCTGCACCACGGCCGTGACCGACTCCTGGACCAGCAGCGCCGGGTCCGCCTCGGGCCAGCCGGCTTTCGCGACCGACGGCGCGTGCCCGAGCCGCTCCCAGCCCTCCTCCGCGACGTACGGCGCGACCAGCGACAGCATGACCGCCAGGGTCTCTGCGGCCTCGCGGACGGCCGGGTCGGCCGCGCCGGGCCCGGCGTCGATCGCCCGGCGGGCGGCCGTGGTCAGCTCCATCATGCGGGCCACCGCGACGTTGAACCGGTAGCTGTCGACGAGCTTGGTCACCTCGTCGATGGTCCGGTGGGTGACCTTGCGCAGCTCGACGTCGCCGCCGGAGAAGTCCTTCCCCGGGGCGGACGCCGCGCCGGCCTCGGCCATCACGCGGAACGCGCGGGCCAGGAACTTCTGCGACGCGGCCGGGGAGACGTCGGCCCAGTCGATGTCGTCCTCCGGCGGCCCGGCGAAGATCATCGTCAGCCGGACGGCGTCCACGCCGTACGCGTCGATCTGCTCGCCCAGGTCCACACCGTTGCCCAGCGACTTCGACATCGCCTTGCCCCGGTTGATCACCTGGCCCTGGTTGAGCAGGCGCAGGAACGGCTCGGTGAAGTCGACCAGGCCCATGTCGTACAGGACCTTGGTGAAGAACCGCGAGTACAGCAGGTGGAGCACGGCGTGCTCGACCCCGCCGACGTACTGGTCGATCGGGCCCCACTCGCGGACCCTCTCCACGTCGAACGGTCCGTCGGTGTAGCCCGGGTCGCAGTAGCGCAGGAAGTACCACGACGAGTCGACGAAGGTGTCCATCGTGTCGGTGTCCCGCTGGGCGGGGCCCCCGCACTTGGGGCAGGAGACGTTGACCCAGTCGGTGGCGGCGGCCAGCGGCGAGACGCCCTTCGGCTTGAGGTCCGCGCCGCGCAGGTCGGGCAGCGTGACCGGGAGCTGGTCGTCCGGCACCGGGACCTCGCCGCAGTCCACGCAGTGGATGATCGGGATTGGCGTGCCCCAGAACCGCTGCCGCGACAGCAGCCAGTCGCGCAGGCGGTAGTTGACCGCGGCCCTGCCGGTGCCGCGCTCCTCCAGGACCTCGATGATCTTCTGGATCGCCTCGGCCTTCGTCAGCCCGTCGAGCGGGCCGGAGTTGACCAGCGTGCCCTCGCCGGGGGTCGCGACACCGGTCTCACCTGGGTCGGCCAGGCCGGTGTGCACGACGACCTTCACCGGCAGGCCGAACTTCCGCGCGAAGTCGAGGTCGCGCTGGTCGTGGGCGGGCACCGCCATGATCGCGCCGTGGCCGTAGTCGGACAGCACGTAGTCGGCGGCCCAGACGGGGATGCGCTCCCCGCTGACCGGGTTGACCGCGTAGGTGCCCAGGAAGACGCCGGTCTTCTCCTTCTCGGTGGACAGCCGCTCGATGTCGGAGAGCTTGGCGACCTCGGCGCGGTAGGCGGCCAGCGCCTCGGCCTGCTCGGGGGCGACGATCTCCTCGGCCAGCGGGGCGTCCGCCGCGACGACGAAGAACGTCGCGCCGTACAGCGTGTCGGGGCGGGTGGTGTAGACGGTGACCGGCTCGTCGCGGCCCTCGATCTCGAACCGGACGTCGGCGCCGGTGGAGCGGCCGATCCAGTTGCGCTGCATCGTCAGGATGCGGTCGGGCCAGCCGTCCTCGATCCGCGCCATGTCGTCGAGCAGCCGGTCGGCGTACTCAGTGATCTTGAAGTACCACTGGGTCAGTTCACGGCGGACGACGTCGGCTCCGCAGCGCTCGCACTTGCCCGCCACGACCTGCTCGTTCGCCAGCACGGTCTGGTCCTGCGGGCACCAGTTGACCAGGCCGCCCTTGCGGTAGGCCAGGCCCCGCTCGTAGAAGCGGGTGAACAGCCACTGGTTCCAGTGGTAGTACTCCGGGTCGCTGGTGTGCAGGCGGCGCGACCAGTCGAAGGAGATCGCGTACCGCTTGAACGAGTTCGCCTGCGTCTCGATGTTCGCGTACGTCCACTCGGCCGGGTGGGCGTTGCGCTTGATGGCCGCGTTCTCCGCGGGCAGGCCGAAGGAGTCCCACCCGATCGGGTGCAGGACGTTGTAGCCCTTCTGGAACCAGTAGCGCGCGACGACGTCGCCGATCGCGAAGACCTCGCCGTGCCCCATGTGGAGGTCGCCGGAGGGGTAGGGGAACATGTCGAGCATGTACTTGCGCGGCCTGGTGTCCGCAAGGTCCTCGACCGCCGCGAAGGGGTTCAGCTCCTCCCACCGCGGCAGCCACTTGGCCTGCAGCGCCTGCGGGTCGTACACCGGCTCGTCCACTTCCACTCCTCGCCAGGCGGCTGGAATCACACAGATGATGGCGCGCCCGGGGCAGAACCCCGCCGCACCCCCTCTCTGGTCCGGGAGGGGAGGGCGGCCCGCACTCTCACACGTCCCGGCGTGAGGCGGCTGCCCATGCAGCAGGGTGGCGGCACGCGTGTCAAGCGTAGCGCAGACCGCAAGCTGGTCGCCGATCGAAGGAGCTCCGCTACGAGCTCCTCTTCCGCCTCGCGACGCACCGCTCTGGACACCGCTCCGTCCGGGCGGATCTTGTCGGTCGCGGCCCTTGCTCGCTGACCTCGCGTGTCAAACTGCGATACCCGATGGTGATAGTTCCGTTGTGGGCTCTTATGTCCATTCCCTTACTGTGCTGCCGTGGCCAACTCATTCCCGCCCGCGGATTTGCCGATGCAGGACCCGCCCACCGACCCCACGGGTGAGCAGTTCCGCGAGGCATTCCGCAGTTTCGCTGCGGCAGCCCCCGGCTCGCATGAGATCATGCCAGGCACCCCCAATTCGGGCATGATCTCGGGAGGTACCGTGCCCACGGACGGCAGCGAACACCAGCGGGAACCGGCGTGGCCGGAGATCCCGCCGGCCTGGCCCGAGATGCCTCCCCCCTCGTCCTTCACCCCGACCGTCCGCTCCTTCGTCGAGGAGGCGCCGCAGCAGGCCGCGGACGCGACTGCGACCATGGCCGGCCCGCTTCCCGGCACGGCTCCCAGCAGGCCCGTCCCCGCGTTCGGCGAGCCCGACCGGCCCCGGGCCGCTCCCCCCTTCGGCGGCCCAGAGGGTTTCGGAGGCGCAGACCGCTTCGGAGGCCCAGAGGGTTTCGGAGGCGCAGACCGCTTCGGAAGCGCAGAGGGCTTCGGCGGCCCCGCGCCGGTGTACGGCACGCCGGGCCCCGCGGGCCCCGGTCAGGACCAGGGTCACTACCAAGGGCAGAGCCAGGGGCAGGGGCAGGGTCAGGCCGGCCCGCACGGGGGCCCGTTCCCGGGTGGCCCGGACCGCTCCCGGCCCTCTTCGCCGTTCACTCCTTCGGTCCGCTCGTACGCCGAGTCCGCCCCGCCCGCTCCGCCCGCCTTCTCCGCGCCGCCCCCGCCCCCTCCCCAGCCGGAGGATCCGTACCGGCCGTTCGTGACGGCGGGACAGATCAGCGGGCCGAAGACGCCTCCCGCGCACCGGCAGCAGGAGCTGTGGAACACGGTGTTCGGGGAGAACTACCAGGCCATCGACGAGTACGAAGAGGACGAGCCCGGCCGGCCGGTCTGGTTGTACGCGCTGGTGGCCTCGGTCGTCGCCGCGCTCGTCGGGGTGCTCGTGTGGGCGTTCGCCGCCGGGCCGCTCAGCTCCGGCGACACGGCCGAGGCGGCGACGTCCGCGAAGCCCTCCCCCGTCAAGTCCGGCACCACGGCCAAGCCGCAGGCGCAGACGCAACGGCTGCCCGTCTACAAGGGCACGGCCTCCCCCGTGAACGGCGTGCTCACCGACACCGCGGGCCGGATCACGCTGCCCAAGCTCGGCGGCCCCTGGCAGGCTGACGCCGACCCGGCCCAGACCAAGGTGACGTACGGCTTCACCAGCAGGCAGTACGTGCCGGCCGGCATGACGACGAAGGGCAAGCGCGAGTTCGCCCTGGTGATGTCGGGCCCGCTGGCGCAGTCGCTGGCCGTGAAGTACACCACGCCCGACGACCTGGGCCCGGTCGTCAACGCCGTGATGTTCCGGGCTCGGCAGACCCAGTTCCCCAAGGACAACAAGGCCACCAAGGTCGCCCAGCAGCGCCTGGCGCGCAACAACCTCACCGGCCTGGCCGCCGTCTACAAGGTGACCGCCGACGGCGCGACCACCACGGTCGTGGTCGCGGCCGTGAACACCGGTGCCGACCTTCCCACGATCGTCTACATGGCCGTGCCCCAGCTCAAGGACGACCTGCTTCCCGACATCAACACGGTCTTCCGGTCGATCAAGCCCCTCCGCTGACCATCGGCAGGACCCCGGGTCCGGCCCGGTCAGAACTCGCAGGTCATGTGCTTGATGCCGTTGATGAAGCTGGACAGGAGGCGCTCCGGCTCGCCCGCCTCGATCTGGGGGACCCGCCGCAGCAGCTCGCGGAACATCGCGGTGATCTCGCGGCGGGCCAGGTGGGCGCCGAGGCAGAAGTGGGGACCCGGGCCGCCGAAGCCGACGTGCGGGTTGGGGTCGCGCAGGATGTCGAAGCGCAACGGGTCGTCGAACACCCGCTCGTCGCGGTTGGCCGCCCAGTAGTACAGCAGGACCTTCTCGCCCTTGCGGTAGAGATTGCCGTTCATCTCGTGGTCGCGGGTGACCTTGCGGCGCATGTAGTTGACCGGCGCGGCCAGCCGGACGATCTCCTCGATCGCGCGTGGCGCCCGGCCCTCGAAGTCCTCCAGCCACAGCCGCCGCTGCTCCGGGTTGAGCGTCAGCAGCCGCATGCCGTACGAGATGGCGTTGCGGGTGGTCTCGTTGCCGGCCACGACGAGCAGGATGAAGAACGAGCCGAGCTCCTGGGCTGTGAGCCGCTCACCGTCGATGTTGGCGTTGACCAGGGACGAGGTGAGGTCGTCGGTGGGCGTCTCCATCCGCAGCGCGGCCAGGTCCTGGACGAGCTGCTGCAGTTCCATCCCCGCGGTGAGCAGCGCGTGGGCGATGTCCTCACGGTCGCTCACGTACTCGGGGTCGGTGGCGCCGAGGACGATGTTCGAGCGGTCGAAGACGAACTGGTAGTCCTTCTCGGGGATGCCCATCATGTCGCAGATGATCTTCAAGGGCAGCCTGGCGGCCACCTCGGTGACGAAGTCGCAGCCGGGGCCGGTCTCCAGCAGATCGTCCACGATGCGCGTGGCGGCGGCGTCCACGTCGGACTCGAACTGCTTGATCATCCTCGGGGTGAAGGCGCGCGAGACGATCCGCCGCAGGCGCGCGTGCCGCGGGTCGTCCATATTGATCATCGAGCCGAAGTATTCGGCGAACTCCGCCGGCAGGTCCGGGATGTTGGTGGCCCCGCCGTCGCCCGAGCAGAAGACCTCCGGGTTGCGGCTGGCCTCCAGGATGTCGGCGTGCCGGACGAGCGCGTGGTAGCCCGGCCCGGTGATGCCGCCCAGGCTGAACTCGGGCTCGGGGAAGAAGGCGGGCTTGTCCAGGTCGCGCAGCAGCCGGAACGCGTGCTCCCGCTCCTCGTCCGGGCGGCCCCAGAAGTTCCAGTCGTTCAGGTCGATGTCCGCCGCCGAGGTGATGGGCATGCGCTCCGCGGGCTCCATGGTCATGGGCCGGCCCCTCCGAGGTGACTAGAATCACATTCGGTTTTCAGTCTGCCACATCCGCCGGTTCAGCCACAGGGGGTCAAGCGGGCATGCCTGCGCCGGCAGCACGGATCCCAGTGCGAGCCGAAACGCATCAGCGACGCGGCCAGATCGGGGTGCGCGGCGGCCCAGACGTCGTCGAAGAGGAACCACTGCCGGTACCCGAAGAAGCCGTCCATGTGTATCGCCATCTGTGCCAGGTGGTCGTCGCATCGAATGAGCGTGCGACCGGGGTCACGGCCATCGGCCGGGACGAAGTCCTCCAGCAGGCGCAGCGCCCGGGGATGCGCCTCCGAATGCGGTGTGAGGATCTCGGGCACGTCTTCCTCCAGGCGCGCCCAGTGGTTGCAGCGCTCCAGGGCGGGGCCGATGAATCGGTCCTCGGGAGCGGTCAGCGCGCGCAGGGCGCGTAACTCGCCGGACATGGCACGGGGGTCCGCCGCGCGCAGCGCCGCCGCGAACCCCGGCAGCCGCACGCCGGGAAACGCCTTCGGGTAGCTGCCGCCGACGCTGTTCGAGGTCGCGTAGTGGGTGAGCAGGACGGCGTACGTCACGCCCTCCCCGCCCGGCGGCGCGGGCGTGATGACGTCGACCGGCCCCGGCGGCGTGAACACCCCCACTGACGGTCGTGCGTCCGGGGGCAGGTCCCAGCCCTCGTGCACAAGATAGGCCCAGCGGTCGGGCTCGGCCGCCACCACGTGGTCGTCCACGAAGAAGTACGCCAGCTCGATCTCGTCGTCATCGGTGAGCACCCGCACGCTGTGCCGGTCCACCCGCAGCGTCCCCTCGACGTACAGGTGCTCCTTGAGCATCCGGCGCAACTCCGTATGGGTGCGCGGGGCCGGCAGCCCGGTCTCGAAGACGGTGTTCAGGCCGTAGACGTCCGTGCCGAGTTCACGCTCCACCCAGTCGCAGGCGTCCTCAGACGAGGCGTCATCCCACACCCTGCGAAACCAGTCGAGCACGGTGGCGTCGGGAAAGTGCCGGATGAGCCGGCCGGACTGCCCCTCGTAGGCGCTGCGGTAGACGAAGTAGACCACACCGCCACCATCGCAGGCGGCACCGACAGAGTCGTCGGAAGTCGTGCTCACACGGTGTCGTCGCCGAAGGAGGACGGCAACGCGGTCGCCTGCGTCAAGCGGTAGCGCGAGGGCGGGATGCCGTACAGGTCGACGAACGCCTGGCGGAGAGCCTCGGCCGTCCCGAAGCCGCAGCGGGCCGCGATGGCGGCCATCGGCAGCGAGGTGGAGGCGAGCAGGTGGGCGGCGGCCTCGGTGCGGGCCCGACGTACGAACCGGCCCGGCGTCTGCCCCGTGTGCTTGAGGAACAACCGGGTCAGGTGGCGCTCGCTCACGCCCGCGCCGGCCGCCAGAGCGGCGGTGGACAGGTCGGCGTCCGGATGGCCGGTGACATGGTCGACGACGCGTTTGACCAGGCCGTCGCCGGGCGGCGGTCCCTCGGTGAACATGCTCATCTGCGCCTGGTTGCCGGGTCGTTGCAGGTAGGTCACCAGGTTGCGGGCCACCTGCCTGGCGAGGGCCGGGCCGTTGTCCTCCTCGATGAAGGCGAGCGTGACGTCCAGTGCGCTGGTGACGCCGGCGGCGGTGGTGACATTGCCGGCGCGGATGAAGATCGGGCGGGCGTCGACGACGATCTCCGGATGGCGGGCTGCGAGCGTGTGCGCGAACTGCCAGTGCGTGGTGGCGCGCCGCCCGTCGAGCAGGCCGGCGGCGGCCAGCACCGCCGCGCCCGTGCACACCGACGCGACGCGGCGGCTCTCCCGCGCCAGTCGCCGGACGTGGCCGACGATGACCCGGTTGGCCGCCGCCTCCTCGTGCCCGATTCCCCCCGAGACGAGAAGCGTGTCCAGCGGCCCTGTGAGGCGTTCGAGCGCCTGCTGCCCCTGTAGCGTCAACCCGCTGCCGCAGGTGACGGGCAGGCCCGACGGGGTGGCCAGGCACACGTCGTAGCACGGGGACGCGCCATAGGCGTTCGCCATGATCAGGCTCGACGTCACACACGCGATGTCCACGAGCTCCGCCGCGTGATATCCGACCACGACCATGCGCCGTTGGATCATGCCCCGACTGTAGGCCGGACGGACGGAGAACCCAAGATTTCGGACCCGTCCTCGTCTCCCTCCTTGGCGCGTCCGCGGGCCGCCCGGACAGTTGGGCCATGACTCACACCACGCCCGGAAGGCACACCGGTCACCGCCCCGCCACACGGCGATGGGGCCGTTTCACCCTGCACTACCTCGAGATGGTGATCGCGATGTTCGCGGGGATGTTCGCGCTCGGCCTGCTGTGGTCCGCCCTGGGAATCGAGCCCTCGTACGCCCGCGCTCCCGAGCTCGCCTATCTGCTGATGGCGTTCGACATGTCGGCCGGCATGGCCGTCTGGATGCGCGTGCGCGGCCACGCCTGGGCTCCGGTCCTGGAGATGTGCGGCGCGATGTTCGCCCCGGTCGTGCCGCTGTTCCCGCTCCTGTGGCTGGGCCTGATCGACGGCATGGCCCTGATGGCCGCGGCCCATGTCGCGATGTTCCCGCTGATGCTGGCGGCCATGCTGCGGCGCCGCGGCGAGTACGCCCACTGAGGCCGGAGCTAGAAGCGGTAGCTCATGTGCTTGACGCCGTTGATGAAGTTGGACAGCAGGTAGGACGGCTCGCCCACGGAGCGGATGGCGGGCATGCGGTCGAACAACTCCCGGAACATCACGGTGATCTCCCGGCGGGCGAGGTGGGCGCCAAGGCAGTAGTGGGGGCCGTGGCCGCCGAAGCCGACGTGGGGGTTGGGACTGCGGGTGATGTCGAAGACGTCGGGATCGCTGAAGACCGCCTCGTCCCGGTTCGCCGAGTTGTAGAACAGCAGGACCTTGTCGCCCGCGCGGTAGTCGTGGCCGTTCATCGTGTGGTCCCGCGTCACGGTGCGCCGGAACTGGATGACGGGGCTGGAGTAGCGGACGATCTCCTCGACGGCGCCCGCGATACGCCCGTCGAAGTCCTCCAGCAGCAGCGCGCGCTGGTCGGGGTGGTCGGTGAGCAGTTTGAGCCCGTGGGCGATGGCGTTGCGGGTCGTCTCGCTGCCGGCGACGACCAGCAGGATGAAGAACGAGCCGAGTTCCTGGGCGGTCAGGTGCTCCTCGCCGTTCACGAGCTTGCTGGTCAGGTCGTCGGTGGGCCGGCGGCGGCGCCCCCCGGCCAGGCGACGGGCCAGGGTGTTCAGGTCGTGCCCGGCCCACAGCAGCGCGGCCAGGCCGCGGGCCGTGGTCCAGCGGCCGAAGGAGCCGTCCTGCCGGGACGGGTCGACGGCGACGCCCGAATATTCGGAGTCGGCGTTGGCCAGGATCGTGTTCGTACGGCGCAGCACCCGGTCGTGGTGTTCGGCCGGGATGCCCATCATGTCGCAGATCACCCGTACGGGTAATCGGGCGGCGATCTGGGTGACGAAGTCGCCGGGCCCCTCCCGCACGGCCCGGTCGACGATCTCCCGGGCGGCCCGGCCCAGGTCCTCCTCCATCTTGGCCAGGATGCGCGGGGTGAACGCCCGCGAGACGATCCGCCGCAGGCGGGCGTGCCGGGGATCGTCCATATTGATCATGGAGCCGAAGTAGACGGCCAGCCAGCGGGGCATGTCGGGGATGCTGTTGGCCGTCGGCTCGCTGCTGAAGACGGCGGGGTCGCGGCTCGCCTCGTTCACGTCGGCGTGCCGGACGAGCGCGTAGTAGCCGGGGCCGTGACCGACGAAGGGGATCTTGTTCTCACGGAAGAAGACGGGATGGTCGAGCGCGCGCAGGCGGCGGAACGCCTCGTGCCGCTCGGCCTGGGGCAGGCCCCAGAACGGGATCCGGGACAGGTCGACAGCCGTGTCCATGCCGCCCACTCTTGTGCGAGGGCACAGCATCGTCAAGGGCCGAGAACACCCTGGTAACCGGACCCTCAAAATCCGGTCCCCCAGCCGTTACGCTGAGGTACCTACCGGTTGGTATGGACCGAGAGTCCGATAGAAGAAGGAGCGGCAGATGCTCAACCTGGCCGTCGTGCTGGAAGACAGCGCACGGGAGAAGCCCGACGCCACCGCGGTCGTCTTCGGCGACATGCGCCTGCCGTACTCGCTCGTGAACACCGTCGCCAACCAGGTCGCCAACCTGCTGGTCTCGCGCGGCATCGGCAGGGGCGACAAGGTGGCGCTGGCCTGCCCCAACCTGCCGTACTTCCCGTTCGTCTACTACGGGATCCTCAAGGCGGGCGCGACCGTCGTCCCGCTGAACGTGCTGCTGCAGGCCAGGGAGATCGCCTATCACCTGGACGACTCCGACGCCAAGGCCTTCTTCTGCTTCGAGGGCTCACCGGAACTGCCACTGGGCGAGCGGGGCCGGGCCGGCTTCGCCGACGCCGAGCGCGCCGAGCACTTCTTCGTGCTGCCGGCCACGCCGTTCGCCACCGAGTCCGAGCTCGGCGAGACGCTGTGGGCGGCCCTCGAAGGGGTGTCCGGCGAGTTCGAGACCGTGCAGACCTCCGCCGACGACACGGCGGTGATCCTCTACACCAGCGGCACCACCGGCCAGCCGAAGGGCGCCGAGCTCACCCACCAGAACATGGCCATGAACGCCATCGTCAGCGACGAGATGTTCCCCCGGCAGCCGGAGAACACCTATCTCGTCGCGCTGCCGCTGTTCCACTCCTTCGGCCAGACGGTGCTGATGAACGCCGGGTTCCGGCGCAGCGGCACGCTCGTGCTGCTGCCGCGCTTCGAGCCGGCCGAGGCCCTCACGCTGATGAAGCGCGAGCAGGTCACGCTGTTCGCGGGAGTGCCGACCATGTACTGGGCCATGCTCACCGCCGTGCACGCCGGGGCGGCCGAGGTGCCGTCCTCGCTGGTCACGGCGGTCTCCGGCGGCTCTGCGCTGCCGGTCGAGGTGCTCAAGGACTTCAGCGCGACGTTCGGCGTGGACATCCTGGAGGGCTACGGCCTGTCGGAGACCTCGCCGGTGGCCTCCTTCAACCAGCCCGGCAGGCCCGCGAAGGCCGGCTCGATCGGCACGCCGATCTGGGGCGTGGAGATGAAGCTGGTCGACGCCGACTGGAACCCGGCCGACGACATCGGCGAGATCGCCGTCCGCGGCCACAACATCATGAGGGGCTACTACAACCGGCCCGAGGAGACGGCGCAGGTCATGAAGGACGGCTGGTTCCGCACCGGCGACGTGGCCCGGCGCGACGAGGACGGCTACTACTTCATCGTCGACCGGGCCAAGGACATGATCATCCGGGGTGGGTTCAACGTGTACCCGCGGGAGATCGAGGAGGTCCTCATGACCCACCCCGCGGTCTCGCTCGCCGCGGTCGTCGGGGTGCCCCACGACTCCCACGGCGAGGAGGTCAAGGCGTACGTCATCCGCAAGCCCGGCGCCACGACCACCGAGGAGGAGCTGGTGGCGTGGTGCCGGGAGACGATGGCGGCCTACAAGTACCCGCGGGTCGTGGAGTTCCGCGAGTCCCTGCCGATGACCGCCACCGGCAAGATCCTCAAGCGCGAGCTGCGGTAGGGACGTTCACGGCCAGTCGAGGGACGGGCGCAGCGAAACGTGCGACTGTCCCTCGTCGAGCCGGACGCCGAGCACCTGGTGCAGCTGCACCTTGTTGCGCTCGAACCCGACGACGCAGCCGGCCATGTAGAGCCGCCAGACCCGGGCGATGCCCTGGCCGACCTCCTCGACCGCCTCGTCCCAGTTGGCGTCGAGGTTCTTGCACCACTCGCGCAGCGTCAGCGCGTAGTGCTCACGCAGGTTCTCCTCGTGGCGGACCTCGAAACCGGTGTCCTCCATCTGGCGGACCAGGTAGCCCACCGACTCCAGCTCGCCGTCCGGGAAGACGTAGCGGTTGATGAAACCGCCCTTATTCAAGGTCTTCTCGGTGCTGGTCGGGCGGGTGATGCAGTGGTTGAGCAGGCGCCCGCCCGGCTTGAGCTTGCCGTACAGGAAGGAGAAGTACGACGGCAGGTTGTCCTTGCCGATGTGCTCGGTGAGGCCGATCGAGCTGACCCGGTCGAAACCGGTTTCCGCCACGTCGCGGTAGTCCATGTAGCGGACCTCGGCGAGCTCCGACAGCCCGGCCTCCGCGATGGCCTTCTGCGCCCACTCGGCCTGCTGGCGCGACAGCGTGACGCCGAGACCCTTCACGCCGTACTCCTTGGCCGCGTGCATGACCATGCCGCCCCAGCCGCAGCCGACGTCGAGCAGCCGCATGCCGGGCTTGAGGTCGAGCTTCCTGGCGACCAGGTCGAACTTCGTGTGCTGCGCCTCCTCCAGCGTCGCGTCCGGCCGCGGGAACACCGCGCAGGTGTACGCCATGGAGGGGCCGAGCACCCACTCATAGAAGCGGTTGGAGACGTCGTAGTGGTGGTGGATCACCTCGGCGTCGCGCTGCTTGGCGTGCCGGCTGCCCAGCTTCGCCAGCGTGCTCTGCCGCGCCTCCTGGGGCGGCGGCGGGACCCGCATCAGCAGCGGCTTGATCCCGAGCGAGCGGATCGCGGCGATCTTCTCGCTCAGCGGCAGGTCGTTGAGCGTCAGCGACCACATCCGGTCGAGCAGGGTGTACATGTCCCCGTGCACGTCGATGTGCCCGGAGATGTACGCGCGGGCGAGGCCGAGCTCCCCCGGCGCCTGCGCGAGGTAGGCCACCGCCGCCGGCGACTTCACCTCGATGCGGAGGTCCGCCCCCGAGGATCCGGCCTTGCTGCCGTCGTAGGCGACGAACTCGACGCCCGCGTCAGGACCGACGATCTTCTCGAAGATCTTCGCAAGAGTCATTGCATCTCCCGACGTATCGACGCCTACCGGCCCCTGACGCACTTGTCATAGAGGTCCAGCAGCCGGCCCCCCGGGTCATAGGCGCGTTTGACCGGCCAGTAGGCGTCTCCGTTGTAAAGCCGCCAGAACTCCTCACGCTCGTAGAAAGAGGTGGAGTACAGCGACTTGTGGCCGTCGAGCGAGTGCACCGCCCGCTCGATCAGCCGGTTGTAGTACCCGTCGTACTGGCCGCGCGGCAGCGGAACCATGCCCCAGAAACCGAAGTTCACGTACAGCCGGCCGGGCTCCAGGGGGTAGAGCGACCACCGGTCGCTCGCCTTGAGCGGGCACATCCACACCGGGGTCATGCCGACCTTGTCGTGGAAGACCTCCAGGAACTCGGCGCCGCGTTCGATGGGCACCTCGACGTCCTGGATGACCGACTCGTGCGCCGGGTTGTTCCGCCAGCGGTCGATCCGGGCGGTCACGCCGTACCTCTGGTCGAGGCCGACGAGCTTGCGATAGACGTCCGACCGCATGTAGCGGCGGGGCATGAGCGAGCGGACCAGCGGCTGCTGCACGCCGAAGGCGCGCGAGCACCAGAACCAGTCGGTGTCCCAGCGCCACAGGTAGTCGCGCACGGTCAGCCAGTCGCGGACGCGGCTGCGGATCGACTGGTAGTAGATCCGCATGCCGGTGTAGTCGGACGTGTAGGGCGCGCGGTCGGAGAACGAGCCGACCGTGACGTACAGCTCGTCCGGACCGAAGAACGTGCCGTCGACGAAGTCCACCTGCTCGCCGTCGTACTCGCGGCTCTCGCAGATCTCCTGCATGGCGAGCATGCACTTGTCGGCGTCACTGAAGCGGATGTGCGTCAGCTTGACGTACGGCTTCACCCGGGCCAGCTTGATCCGGATCCGCAGGGCGTAGCCGAGCGTGCCGTAGGAGTTGGGGAACGCGTGGAACAGGTCCGCGTACTCGTTGTCGGCCCGGGCCACCACGATCCGCCCGTCGCCGGTGAGGATCTCCAGTTCCTCGACCGACTCGTGCGGCAGGCCGTCCTTGAAGCTCGTCGACTCGATGCCGAGGCCGGTGACCGCGCCGCCCAGCGTGATCGTTTTGAGCTGCGGCACGACGTACGGCATGAGCCCGTACGGAAGCGTGGCGTCCACCAGGTTCTCGTACGTCGTCATGCCCTGGACCTCGGCCGTCATGGTCGCCGGGTCCACGTGGATGACCTGGTCCAGATCGCGGGCGGACAGCGTGGCCGTCTTGGCCGGCGTGCGGAAGCGGAACAGGTTCGTCGTCGCCTTGGCCAGCCGGGGAGCAGCGTCCTCGGGAATGGCCGCGTAGGAGTCCCTGATCTGCTCGACGGCCTGCTGATGGGCGGTCATACTGGCCGTGCGCTCTGGCATGACACCACCCCCATGGATCGTAGAGATCGTCTCTTGGCACGCTATCCCCGGAGGGGAACGCAGACCAGAGTAGACACGTTACGCCCGCGAAAACTATCTGGAATTCCCGCGGCGCCCCGTCGGCGTAGATCGTATCCTGCCCTTTTTCATCGCCTCCGCCGCCCCTGCCGTAACTGTGGAAACCGTCATCACCTGGGCTGACGCCGGCGAACGAGCGGGTCGGCGCCGTTGACCACGTTGACGACGGGACGGCCCTCCAACGCCGCGGCGAGGTTGTCCAGCACGCACCGGATCAGCCGGGTCGTCGCCTCGGGCGTGACCCCGGCCGCGTGCGGCGACAGCAGGACCCCCGGGCAGGAGCGCAGCGGGTCGTCCGGCGCCGGGGGCTCGCTGTCGTACACGTCCAGCGCCGCGCCGGCGAGGTGGCCGGACTCCAGGGCGGCCAGCAGCGCCGCCTGGTCGACCACCCCGCCCCGGGCCGCGTTGACCAGCACCGATCCCTTCGGCATGCGGGCGATCCCGGCGGCGTCGATCAGCCCGCGGGTCTCCGGGGCGAGCGGCACGGCCAGGACGAGCACGTCGCTCCCCGCCACCAGCGCGTCGAGGTCCAGATAGGCGGCGCCGTACGACTCGGGCTTGGGCGTGCGCGACCAGTAGGAGACCCGGCAGCCGACCGCGCCGAACAGGCGGGCGCAGGCCGCGCCGATCGGCCCGAAGCCGATCACTCCCACCCGGCATCCGGCGAGCTCGCGGCGCTGGTAGGCGAACTGCGGCCACTCCCCCGCCCGCATGTCCCTGTCGCCGTCCGCGAGGTGGCGCAGCAGCGCCAGTGCGACGGCCAGGCACCATTCGGCCACCGCGGCGGCGTTCACCCCCGCGGTGTTGGCGAGGGGCACCCCGGCGCGGGCCAGCGCCTCCAGGTCGTGCCCGTCCACGCCGACCGACGGCTGCTGCACGAACGCCAGGCGCGGCGCCAGCCGTACGGCGCCGGCGTCGAGGGCCAGGGCCCCGCTCCAGTCGCCGACGACGATCTCGGCCTCGGGCAGCGCGTCCAGCAGCGCAGCGCGGTCGTGGCGGGCGGGGACGCGCACCTCGACGCGGCCGTCGAGGTCGGCGAGCAGGCCGCGCACCGCGGCCTCGGGGAGCGGCGGCAGCGCGAGAACATTCCACGTCACGGGCGCAGTCTCGCACGCTTACAGAAACATGTTCTACTTGTCGCGTGAACTGATGCCGCTTCGAGGAGGGCTTGCATGGAACAGTCGCGGGGACCGCTGGCGGGGATCCGGGTGCTGGAACTTGCCGGTCTCGCGCCCGGGCCGTTCGCCGGGATGATGCTCGCCGACCACGGCGCCGAGGTGCTGCGCATCGACCGGGTGAAGGCCGTGAGCGACACCCCGCGCCGCGACGTGATGGACCGCGGCAAGCGCACGATCGGACTCGACCTGAAGTCGCCGGAGGGCGTCGCCGCCTTCAAGCGGCTGGCCGGGCAGGCCGACGTGGTGATCGAGGTGTTCCGGCCCGGGGTCGCGGAACGGCTCGGCATCGGGCCCGCCGACCTCCACGCGGTCAACGAGCGGCTGGTCTACGGCCGCATGACCGGCTGGGGCCAGGACGGCCCGCTCGCATCCACGGCCGGGCACGACATCGACTACATCGCGATCGCGGGAGTGTTGTCGATGCTGGGCCGCGAGGGCGGCAAGCCCACCCCGCCGATCAACATCCTCGGCGACTTCGCCGGCGGCGGGCTCATGCTGGCGTACGGCGTGCTGCTGGCCCTGCTGGAGCGGGAACGCACCGGGCGCGGCCGGGTGGTGGACGCCGCGATGGTCGACGGCGCCGCGCTGCTGTTCTCGATGTTCTACGGCGGGGTGCACTCCGGCCACTGGGGGCCGCGCGGCACCAACCTCCTCGACACCGGCGCCCCCATGTACGACACGTACGAGACGGCCGACGGCGGCCATCTCGCCGTGGGCGCGCTCGAGCCGCAGTTCTGGGCGGAGATGCTCGCCCGGATGGGCGTCGACGACATGCCCGACCGCGACGACCCCGCGAACTGGCCGGCCATCAGGGAGCGGCTGACCGAGGAGTTCCGGTCGCGCACCCGGGCCGAGTGGGAGGCGGTCTTCGAGGGCTCCGACGCCTGCGTGTCCCCGGTGCTCGACCCGCGCGAGGCCGTCCGGCACCCGCACAACCAGGCGCGCGGCACGTTCGTGGAGGTCGGCGGGCTGCCGCAGGCCGCGCCCGCGCCCCGGCTGGCCGGCGTGCCGCGCGGCGACCTGTCCCCGGCCACCCGGCTGCACGACCTGAGCGCCTGGGGCGTGCCCGACGACGAGGCGAAGGCCCTGCGCGCCGCCGGCGTGCTGGCCTGACCGTTCCCGCCTGACCCTGCCCGCCTGACCGTGCCCGGCCTGACCGTGCTGCCAGGCCCCGGCTCCCCCTTCCCCCGCGACGATCGAGGAGTTCCCCCGCACATGGACCTTTTCGAGGCCCTCTACACGACCCGGGCCATGCGCCGGGTCAAGCCCGACCCGATCCCGGCGGAGGTCCAGGAACGCATCCTGGACGCCGCGGTCCGCGCCCCCAGCGCCGGCAACACGCAGGGCTGGCGGTTCCTGCTGGTGGACGATCCCGAGGTGAAGTCCCAGCTGGGGCCGCTGTACCGGGACGCGCTCGGCAGGCTGTTCGAGGGGCACTACAAGCCGATGCGCGAGCGGGCCGAGGCGACCGGCGACACCCGCACGCTCAACGTGCTGCGGTCGGCGCAGCACCTGGCCGACCACTTCGAGTCCTATCCCCTGCTGATGTTCGCCTTCACCCGCAACGACCCGAGCGGCGGCTCGATCTACCCCTCGGTGTGGAGCGCCCAGCTGGCCGCCCGCGCCTTCGGGGTGGGCAGCGCGCTGACCTCCGTGCTGGGGCTGTTCCACGGCGCGGAGACGATGCGGATCCTCGGCGTGCCCGAGGACAAGGGCTGGCAGGTGGCGTGCATGGTCACCTTCGGCTACCCGACCGGCCGCTGGGGGGTGGCCCCGCGCCGGCCCGCCCACGAGGTCGCCTACCGCAACCGCTGGGGCGAGCCGGTCGGCTTCGAGATTCCCGAGCCCCTCTGGACGCCCTGAGCGATCATCCATGCGCCCTCCGATGCAGCGGCTGTTGTCTCAGATGTAGTACAACTACTACATTCGAGAGCAAGGCTGCTTCATTGGAGGGCGTATGGACGATGTCGTCATCCGCGTACGCGGGCTGCGCATGGCGTACGGGCCGGTCCCGGTGCTGGACGGCGTGGACCTCGACCTGCGGCGCGGCGAGGTGTTCACGTTGCTGGGCCCGAACGGCGCCGGCAAGACCACGCTTGTGGAGATCCTCGAGGGGTTCAGGACCGGCTGGTCCGGCGAGGTCGAGGTGCTCGGCGAGAACCCGGCGCGGGCCGGCGACGCCTGGCGGGCGCGGCTCGGGGTGGTGCTCCAGTCGTGGCGCGACCACCCGCGCTGGCGGGTGCGCGATCTGCTCGGGCACGTCGCCGCGCACTACGACGACCCGCGCGACGTCGACGACCTGCTGGACGTGCTCGGCCTCACCGCGTCGGCGGGCGTCCGGGCCGGCGTGCTGTCCGGGGGCCAGCGGCGGCGGCTCGACGTCGCGCTCGGCATCGTCGGGCGGCCGGAGGTGCTGTTCCTGGACGAGCCGACGACCGGCTTCGACCCGGAGGGCCGGCGGGAGTTCCACCTGCTGATCGAGCGGCTGGCCGCCGAGGAGGGGCTGACCGTGCTGCTCACCACCCACGACCTGGCGGAGGCCGAACGGCTGTCCGGCCGCATCGCGGTCCTCGTCGCCGGGCGGGTGCTCACCTGCGGCAGCCCGGCCGAGCTGGCCCGTGCCGTACGGGCTCCGTCGGTGGTGCGCTGGGACGGCGGCGAGCTGGAGACCACGGATCCGTCACGGGTGGCGTGGGAGTTGCATCAGCGGTTCGGCGGGCCGGTCCCAGGGCTGGAGATCCGGCGGCCGACCCTCGAGGAGAGCTATCTGGACCTGGTGGGAGAGGCGCGATGAGCACGACGGTGCTGGGGCTGCGGCGGGGCTGGATCGAGCAGCTCAACCAGTGGAGCGACCGCAAGGACCTGTTCAACGCCATCGCGGGGAGCGTCTTCACCTACGGGCTGCTCACCCTCTGGATCGGCGACAAGCCGGTCGAGGGCACGACCGTGACCCAGGGGGCGTTCATGACGCCGGGCTTCATCGCGTACGCGATCTTCTCGACCGGACTGATGGCGCTGCCCATGCTGATCGCCGCGGACCGGGAGGAGGGCACGCTGCTGCGGGCGCGCACGCTGCCGCGGGGCATCCGGGTCTACCTGGTCGGCCGCGCCACCATGGTGCTGCTGACGATCCTCGTCAACATCGCTCTGGTGCTGGCGCTCGCGGTCCCGCTGGCCGGGCTCCCGGTGCCGGCGACGCCCGCGCGCTGGTTCACCCTCGGCTGGGTCGTGGTGCTCGGCACGCTGGCCGTCGTCCCGGTGGGCGCGGTCATCGGCAGCCTGCTGCCCGGCCCGAAGGCCGGCGCGATGCTCGCCCTGCCGGCGATGCTCCTGATGGTCCTCTCCGGGGTGATGCTGCCGCTGGAGATGCTGCCCGACCTGGTGCGCCGCATCGCCGAGGTGTTCCCGCTCTACTGGCAGGCCCTCGGGCTGCGCGCGGCGCTGCTGCCCGACTCGATCCTCGCCGCCGAGGTCGGCCACGCCTGGCGGCTGGGCCAGGCGGCCGTGGTGCTGAGCCTGTGGGCGGTCGGCGGTATGGTGCTAGCCCCCTGGCTGCTGCGCCGGATCCGCGGGCGATGAGCGGACCCGGCGCCCGGACGGAGGTGAGGCGTGGCCGACGAGACGGTGTTCAACCGGATCGCGGTGCTGAGGGCCGACCGCGGGATCTCACGGCGGGACCTCGCGGCGGCGCTCGGCGTGCACTATCAGACAGTGGGCTACCTGGAGCGGGGCGAGTACAGCCCCAGCCTCCACCTGGCCCTGCGGATCGCGGAGTTCTTCGAGGTGCCGGTGGAGGTCGTCTTCTCGCTCAAGCCCTTTCCCAAGCTGGGGAGCACGTCGTGAACTGGCGCGAGAGGTGGCGCGCGCACGTCGCCCGCAGTATGGAGAGCGAGCTGTTCCTGCCGCTCTACCGCACCCGCGCCCGGCGCCGCCTTCTGGTCGCCTCCGGCGCGACCGGCCTACTGATGATGTGGGCCGACGCGGTCGTCTCGTGGCGCATCGCGCCGAGCGACACGGCGGTCACGGTCGACCTCGTGCTGCTGGCCCTGATGCTCGTGTTCTACCTGCCCGCCGTGACGGCCCTGAACGCCGCCACGCGCGGACTGGCCTCACTGCCGGAGCGCCGGCTGGACGAGCGACAGGTCGCGGAGCGGCTGCGGGCCTACACCAAGGCCAACACGCTGATGCGGGTGGTCCTCACCGTCGTCGTGATGGCGGTCTTCGCCTCGATGTGGGGCGACGGCCGTGAGGCGGCGGCGCCGGCCGCCGCCGTCATCCTCGGCCTCGCCGCGCTGTGGCTCACGCACCTGATCCTGCCGCTGCTGGTCGCCGGATGGCGCATGCCCGACCCGCCGCCGGACGAGCCGGACGAGCCGGACGGCCCTCAGGACGCGGCCGCAGGCTCGGCGTAGGAGTCGCCGAACGACGGCAGCGTGGCCACGTAGACGTCGACGCCGCCGGGGTGGTGGATCTCCAGGTCGGTGGTGAAGGCGCGCGCGGGGAGGCCGCCCGACTCGGTGTGCTTCCACACCTGCTGCCAGGCTTCGCCGAGCGCCCCGGGCATCGGCCCCCGCGCCTCGAACAGCAGCGCCGGCACGCCGGGCACCCGTACGGCGACCATGCCCTCGGGCAGACGCGCCGCCGTGCGCACGGCCACGCCGACGATCTGGGTGTAGGCGCCGTTGTGGTCGCTCTCGTAGTCCGTCAGCACGGCGTACAGGCTCTCGTCGATCCGGCCGGGCACGTGCGCGAAGGCTCCGGGCGCTCCGGCGCGGGCCCACAGGCCCGGCAACTGGGCGCGGGCCGGGTCCGCCTCCGCCGCGTCGGTCGTCCGCACGGCATAGCCGACGACGAGCGTCTCCGGACGGTCAACGATGATCACATGCTCTCCTCTCAGGCGAGGTCAATGTATCCCGTGTCGGAGTCTGCTCCGGCGTCGCCCGGGAATGCCGGATATGACCCGCTCACAACGTAGGCTGGACAAACGTGCGATTCCTCAATGATGTGACGCCGCCCTACGATCTCACGTACAGCGATGTCTTCATGGTGCCGTCCCGCTCCTCGCTTGGGTCGCGCCTCGCGGTGGACCTGTCCGCCGGCGACGGAACCGGCACCACGATCCCCATCGTCGTCGCCAACATGACGGCCGTCGCGGGCCGCCGCATGGCCGAGACCGTCGCCCGGCGCGGCGGCATCGCCGTCATTCCCCAGGACATCCCGATCGACGTGGTGGCCGACGTCATCGAATGGGTGAAGAGCCGTGACCTCGTCCACGACACGGCCATCACCCTCACCTCCCACGACACCGTGGGCGAGGCGCTCACCCTGCTGCCCAAGCGGGCGCACGGGGCGGTCATCGTCGTCGACTGGGACAACCGCCCGGTCGGCGTGGTGACCGAGGCCGACTGCCACGGCGTCGACATGTTCACCCAGCTCTCCCAGGTCATGACCGCGTCGCCGCAGACGCTGCCGCGCGGCGTCGATCCGCAGGCCGCGTTCGAGGCGTTGCACGAGGGCCGCCACCGGCTGGCGCCCGTGGTGGACGAGGACGGCCGCCTGGTCGGCATCCTCACCCGCACCGGGGCCCTGCGCGCCACCCTCTACCAGCCCGCCGTGGACGCGCGTAACCGCCTGCGCGTCGCGGCGGCGGTCGGGGTGAACGGCGACGTGGCCGCCAAGTCCAAGGAGCTGCTCGACGCCGGCGTCGACGTGCTCGTGGTCGACACGGCGCACGGCCACCAGGAGAAGATGATCTCGGCGCTGCGGGCCGTACGGGCGCTGGAGCCCTCCGTGCCGGTCGCGGCGGGCAACGTCGTCACCGCGGAGGGCGTACGCGACCTCGTCGAGGCCGGCGCCGACATCGTGAAGGTCGGCGTAGGCCCGGGCGCCATGTGCACGACCCGGATGATGACCGGCGTGGGACGGCCGCAGTTCTCCGCCGTGCTGGAGTGCGCGGCCGAGGCCCGCCGCCTGGGCCGGCACGTATGGGCCGACGGCGGCGTGCGCCACCCCCGCGACGTCGCGCTTGCGCTCGCCGCCGGAGCCTCCAACGTGATGATCGGCTCGTGGTTCGCCGGCACGTACGAGTCACCAGGCGACACCCGCACCGCCCCCGACGGGCGGAAGTACAAGGAGAACTTCGGCATGGCCTCGGCCCGTGCCGTACGGCTGCGCACCGCCGAGGACTCGCCGTTCGAGCGGGCCCGCAAGGCCTTGTTCGAGGAGGGCATCTCCACCTCGCGGATGTACCTCGACCCGGAGCGGCCCAGCGTGGAGGACCAGATCGACGCCATCGTGGCCGGTCTGCGTTCCTCCTGCACGTACGCGGGCGCCGCCACCCTGGAGGAGTTCCACGAGCGGGCGATGGTCGGCGTGCAGAGCGCCTCCGGCTACAGCGAGGGCATGCCGCTGCACCAAAGCTGGTGACTCCTTCTATTCCCTTCAGGAATATCGGGCTCTCCGGGGGTAGTGCGTTCGTGTACCGACCGCACTACCCCGCGGAGGCGATCATGCAGTACTCCCCGGCCGGAGGGCCGGCCAGTCCGGCGGCCGACAGACGGCTGCTGGTCAGCTATGACAACTACGTCGCGGCGCAGCGCGCCGTCGACACCCTGTCGGACGCCGGCTTCCCGGTGGAGAACACCGCGATCGTCGGCAGCGACCTGCGCCTGGAGGAGACCGTCACCGGGCGGCTCACCAACGGCAAGGCGGCGCTGACGGGCCTGATCAGCGGCGCGGTGTTCGGACTCATCGTCGGCCTGTTCCTCGGGCTGTTCACCTCGGCCACGACCTCGTTCTTCGGGCTGGTGCTGTGGTCGATCCTCTGGGGCGCCATCGCCGGCGCCGCCTTCGGCTTCACCAGCCACGCCTTCACCGGCGGGACGCGCGACTTCTCGTCCAGGAGCTCGATCGTCGCCGGGCGCTACGACGTGCTGGTGGCCTCCTCCATGCTCGACCAGGCCCAGGCGCTGCTGCAGGGCGGCGTGCAGCCGGCCGACACCGTCGTCGTCCAGCGTCCGCCGTCGGGCGGGCCCGTCACGACGTCACCGGTCACGGCGGGTGACACCGCTCCGCATGCCACCGGCTACCCGGTGACCGAGGACCGTGCGGATGGGGCCCATGCGGATGGGGCCCATGCCGAGGAGGCGCGCGACGACGACCGGGCGGGCCTGTCGAAGGGCCGCCGCCCGTAACCCTCGTCGTCACCCTCGGCATCCTCTGAAGTTCCGACGCCTTCCCCACCCCGCGTGGGGAAGGCGTCGTCGTGTCGGCCGTCCCCGGTAGAGTCGTCAGCCGGCCGGAACTTCCGGCACTCGAAGCGCTTGGGGCACACAGAGAACAGGAGGCCCACGTGGCACTGGAGAAGCCCGAAATCGATTTTCCCGAGGGCGCGCCGCCCGCGGACCTGGAGATCGTCGATCTCGTCGAGGGGGACGGGCCGGAGGCCAAGCCCGGGCAGAACGTGACCGTCCACTACGTCGGGGTGGCGTTCTCCACGGGTGAGGAGTTCGACGCCTCCTGGAACCGCGGCCAGCCGTTCCAGTTCCCGCTCGGCGGCGGCCGGGTCATCGCCGGCTGGGACCGCGGTGTGGCCGGCATGAAGGTCGGCGGACGGCGCCGCCTGACGATCCCCCCGCACCTCGGATACGGCAACCGCGGCGCGGGCGCCCGCATCAAGCCCGGTGAGACGCTCATCTTCGTCGTCGACCTGCTCGGCGTCGGCTGACCGGGACACCGGTGAGGCGACGGGCGGCGCTCCGGATTCAGGGGTAGGAGGGCCGGAGCCCATCGAGGATGATGGCCGCGTGGACGATGCCCTCCCGAACCGCCGCCTCATGGGCCCCCTCGATCGGGGCCCCTCCTACCACGGCCGCCCGCAGGACGGCCCCCTGCGAACGCCGGCTTCCGGGAGGCCGGCGTGACCGCGGGCGACGAGATGACCGGCGCCATACCGGCGGCGCGCGACGACGCCGACAGGGCGGCCCCCGGCGAGGACGTCCGGGCGGGCGCTCCGCTCACCGGGCCGCCCCGGGCCGTGGTCGCGATCGCCGCCGCCACCGTGGCCGTACTGCTCGCGGTGAGCCCGTGGTATGGGTACCACCGCGACGAGCTGTACTTCCGCATGCTGGGCGAGCGGCCGCGGCTCGGATACTTCGACACTCCGCCGATGACGCCGATGATCGCCCGGCTGTCCACGACGATCTTCGGGGACACGGTCGTCGCGCTGCGGATCGTCCCCGCTCTGTGCGCCGGGGCTCTGGTCGTGCTCGTCGCGCTGGCCGCCCGGGAGCTGGGTGGCGGCCGTACGGCCCAGATCCTCGCCGCGGCCGGGACGGCGACCTCCGTGCTGCCTCTCCTGGCCGGTCACGCCCTGCTGACCCTTACCCCCGACCTCGTGCTGTGGAGCGCGGTCACGCTGTGCCTGCTCCGGGTGCTGCTCAGGGGGAACGGGCGCTACTGGCTCTGGGTGGGAGCGCTGTGCGGGATCGCCGCGTACAACCGCGATCTGATCGTGGTGCTGCTGGCCGGCGTCGGCCTCGGCATCCTCGTCGCGGGTCCGCGCGAGGTGCTGCGGGACAGGCGGCTGTGGGCCGGCGCCCTCCTGGCCTTGGCGATCGCCTCACCCAACCTGCTCTACCAGGCAACGCACGACTGGCCGCAGTTCCAGATGGCCCAGGCGCTGAAGATCGACGAGGGTGCGGACAACCGCGCCGCCTTCGTCCCCCTTCAGCTCGTGCTGCTCGGGCCTGTGCAGGCGGTGGTGTGCGTGGCCGGCTGGCTGCGCCTGTGGCGGAACCGGCGGGTCCGCTCCCTTGCCATCGCCTACCCCGTGGCCTGCGCGCTGGTCCTGTATTCGGGGGGCCGCCCCGACTACACCGGCGCGTTCCTGCTCTACCTGTTCGCGGCCGGTTGCGTCACGGCGGCCGGGTGGCGGTGGCGGAGAGCGCTGGTCGCGGCGCTGGCGGTCAACGCCGTGGTGGCGGTGGTCATAGCGCTGCCGGTCGTCCCGGCGGCGTCGCTCGCGGGTACGCCCGTCGCCGCCGTCAACGAGGTGGCACGCGAGTCGGTGGGCATGCGCGACCTGGCGGCGCAGACGGCCCGGGTGGTGAACGGCCTGCCCGCCGGCGAGCGCGCCGGGGCGGTGCTGCTCGCGGGGAACTACGGCGAGGCCGGCGCGCTGCGTCGATGGGTGGGCGAGTTCGGGCTGCCCGCGGTGTTCAGCGGCCACAACGAGCTGTGGTGGTGGGGGCCGCCGCCGGAGGGGACGCGAGTGGTCGTCGCCGTCGGCTACCCGCCCGCCTATCTCGCCACCGCCTTCGCCCGCTGCGCCCCCGCGGGCAGGCTGAGCGGAATGCCGGGCGAGGAGCAGGGCGTGCCGATCACGGTCTGCCACGACCCCGTACGGCCCTGGCGGGAGCTGTGGCCGAGCATGCGCCACTACAGCTAACCCCCGGCCTGGGCAGCTGCCGCTGTGGTGAGGCAGGATTACGGTGTGTTGCTGATCGACCTTGCCAGGACGTCCGCGGCCGTCGCCGCGGACTCGGCGCGGCTCGCCAAGATCAGGCACCTCGCCGAGCTGCTCGGCAGGGTGGGACCGGACGAGGCCGAGATCGCCATCGCCTATCTGTCGGGTGAGCTGCCGCAGCGCCAGATCGGGGTGGGCTGGCGGAGCCTGTCCGACCTACCCGAGCCGCGCCAGATCGCCACTGCGACCCTGACGCAGGTCGACGCGCTGCTCGAACGCGTCAAGTCGCAGTCCGGCGCCGGTTCGCAGGCCGCGCGCCGTGAGCTGCTCGGCGAGCTGTTCGGCGCCCTCACCCGGCAGGAGCAGTCGTTCCTGCACCGGCTGCTGACGGGCGAGCTGCGCCAGGGGGCGCTCAACGGGGTGATGATCGAAGCGGTCGCCATGGCCGCGGACGTGCCCGCGGCCGAGGTGCGCCGGGCCCTGACCCTGCGCGGCTCGCTGCCCGCCGTAGGCGCGGCCGCGCTGCGCGGCGGCGTCGCGGAGCTGAAGGCGTTCCACCTGGAGGTCGGGCGGGCGGTGGCGCCGATGCTCGCGCAGAGCGCGCCCAGCGTGACCGCCGCACTGGAGAAGGCCGGCGCCCCTGCCGCGGTGGAGTGGAAGCTCGACGGCGTGCGGGTCCAGGCCCACCGGTCGGGCGACCGGGTCGCCGTCTTCACCCGCACGCTCGACGACATCACCGCACAGGTTCCCGAGCTGGTCGAGGCCGTGCTCGGCCTGCCCCAGACCGATCTCGTGCTCGACGGCGAGGTCATCGTGCTGCGCCCGGACGGCCGCCCCGAGCCGTTCCAGGTCACCTCGGGCCGGGTGGCCAGCAGGACCGACGTCGCGTCGCTGCGCGCGACCGTGCCGCTGACCGTCTTCTTCTTCGACGCCCTGCGCGTGGGCGACGCCGACCTGCTCGACCTGCCGGACGAGGAGCGGCACGCCGCGCTGGAGGCCGCGGTTCCGGCCGAGCTGATCACACCCCGGCTCGTCACGGCGGACGCCGAGGAGGCCGAGGCGTTCTTCGGCGACGCCGTACGGCGGGGCCACGAGGGCGTCGTGGTGAAGTCGCTGCGCACGCCCTACGCCGCGGGCCGGCGGGGGGCGGGCTGGATCAAGGTGAAGCCGCGGCACACGTTCGACCTGGTCGTGCTGGCCGCCGAGTGGGGCAGCGGACGGCGCCGGGGCTGGCTGTCCAACCTGCACCTCGGCGCCTACGACCCGGAGACCGGCGGCTTCGTGATGCTCGGCAAGACATTCAAGGGCCTCACCGACGAACTGCTGACCTGGCAGACCGAGCAGTTCCTGCGGCTGGCGGAGGGCCCGGCGGACGGCTACGTCGTCACGCTCAAGCCCGTGCTGGTCGTGGAGATCGCGTTCGACGGCGTGCAGCGGTCGAGCCGTTACCCCGGCGGCATGGCGCTGCGGTTCGCCCGCGTGCTGCGCTACCGGCCCGACAAGCGGCCCGAGGAGGCCGACACCGTGGCCGCGGTCCGCGCGCTCATGCCCTGACCGGGGTCACTTCACGAGTTACTTGATCAGGCGGATGGTCAGCGGGTAGCGGAACTCGGTGCCGGCGAGCGCCGACACCCCGCCGACAATGCACAGGACCAGCCCGACGACCCAGATGACCGGCAGCAGGACGACGCCGACGACGGTGAACGGCAGCAGCACGGTCGCCCCCAGCACGGTGAGGTGGAAGTTGAGCGACTCCACTGCGTGCCTCCTGATGTAGGGGGACGTCCGCCCCGCGGTCACCATCATCAGCAGCGGGCCGATGATGAACAACCCCAGCAGCGCGAACAGGTGCGAGGCCGCCGCCCCGACCCGGTCTGCCCCGTCCGGGACCGCGCCCCGATATGCGGCCCGATAGGAGGGCGGCCGGGGGACGTACGCCGGGCGGGTGCCGTACAAATCGTTCATGATGGGCACGAGATCGGCGTGCGTGCGCGCGGTCATCGCCAGGTGCAGCCGCTCGTCCATCTCGTGCTTGTCGAGCCTGCCCTCGGCGTAGGCCGCTTTGACGTGCTCGACCACCTGTTCGCGGTCCTGGTTGGTAACGCGCAACTGAGGATGTGGCATCGGGGCACGGCCCGGCCACGGTGGTGTCGCTGCCGCGGGCATCACAGCATCGCCTTCCGTCGATCGACTGCTCGGCTCTCTTCGAGTCTGCCTCCATCTTGTGCCGCCTACGCACCCGGCGGCATCAGGGACATCCCCGACATCGCCCCGAGACCGTCACCTTAACTCCATCGTGATCCACGGCGATGTATACAAGCACTATGAGATGGCGAGATCGCTACGGGCTCCGGCGGCGGCGGACCGCCCGCGTGGCCAAGTTCGACCGCGAGGCGACCGACGCCGACATCGAGGCCCTGATCGAGTTCGCCAAGACCCGGCGTGGAGTCGAGTTCTACGTCGAACCCGAGACCTTCGCGACCGACACCACCGCGGTGGCCGTGGCCCACGACGGGGAGTGGACCCGCCGCCGCGTCGGAGCTCCCGCGGTGATCGCCAAGGTCGCCAGGGATCTCGCCCTTCCGGTGTACGACGTGCAGCTCACCGGCTACCCCGCCCGGATGCGGGCCTACAACGAGCGCCGTCGTCAGGCTCAGGACGGCGACCCGGTCTGACGGCCGCCCGGGGCCGATACGGTAACCGGACCGGGCAGGTCCCGGGCCAGCAGTGCGCGCAGCGGCGCGAGCCAGATCGCCCGGGGAGGGCCCATCTCGTCGTCGAGTTCCTCCGGCGTCGGCATGCGGTCGCGGAGCATGGCGGGGGACATCATGTGCGCCAGGGCCTGCCGGAGGAGAAGCGCCATCGAATAGCCGGGGTCGGCGGCGAGCGCCCGCTCCAGCGCCATCCCCGCGAGCGCGCACTCCCCCCGGTGCCAGGCGGCGGCCGCCAGCAGTGAGGCCGCGGGCGCGACGTGGCCCGGCTCTAGCCGGCGGGTGAGGTCGCGCCACAGCGCGATGTGCGCGTCCCGGTCGTCGATCAACGCCCACGCCTCGTCCCGCACCCTGACCACGGCGAGGTCGAGCCCGAGCCGGGCGGCGCCCTCGTCGTCCAGCCGGCCTCCCGAGTCGTACAGGCCGATGGCCGTGCGCACTCGCGTCAGCCCCTCGGCCACGAACCGCGCGGCCAGTTCGTCCGCGACCGGTCCCCCGGGCTCGGGCATCGCCCGCAGATCGGCCAGGACGCGGAGAGTGACCTGCCGCATCGCCGCCCCACCGTATGGCTGGACCGAGCGCCGCAGGCTGCCCCGGTCGGGCAGGGCGACCAGCCCGTGCACCACAGCCTCGGCGGCGACGTGGCTGGCCTCGGTGTCGTACGGCGTGCCCTCAGGGGGACAGCAGGTCGCGCTGCCGCAGGAGTAGGACCAGTAGCGCCCGCCTTCGGCCCGGAGGCTCTCGGCCACCCGGATGCCCCCGGCGCGCAGCAGCCGGGTCACGGTGTCGACGGCGGGGGTCACCAGGGCGCCGGGGCCGTATCCGACGGCGAAGACGGCGGTCACCGACTCGCGGCGCAGCAGCGCGACCAGCCGGTCGAGGTCTGCGGAGGCGACCGGCAGGTCCCAGCGCGTCGTCAGCCGCACCTCCGGCCCGGCGACGGCGATCACGACGAGGCTGTCGGCGGGGCGGAATCCGACAAGGTAGGGCACGGCGGCGAGGAGGTCCGCCGGGGAGGAGAGCACGAGCTTCGGGATCGTCATGGCCGCAAGCCTCGCCGGACGGCCGCGTCCCCAAGACGGCCGAAGCGCGTTCTGGGGACAGCCGTCCTCCTGTGGACAACCGGAAAACCGTTGGCAGCGCGCAGGGCGCTCGGCCTACACTCGGCGCCATGTCTACGCCCCGGATCTCTTAGCTCGGACACCGCTTTCACGCCACCCGTGTGTCCTTGAGCTTCTCCGGAGCGTCAACAAATGATCACCCTTCGCGGTGTCGACGTGCGCGTCGGCGCCCTTCTCCTGCTGTCGGACGTCACCGCCCACGTCGCCCCCGGCGACCGCGTCGGCCTGGTCGGCCGCAACGGCGCGGGCAAGACCACCCTGCTGAAGACCCTGGCCGGCGAACTGCAGCCGGCCGCGGGCACCGTCACCCGGACCGGCCAGGTCGGCTATCTCCCGCAGGATCCCGCGGCGGCCGATCCGTCCCTCACCGTCGCCGGTCGCATCCTGTCGGCCCGCGGCCTCGACGAGGCCGAGCACGCGCTGCGCGCCGCCCAGGCGGCCATGGCCGACCCCGCCCAGCAGGAGCGGGCGATGCGGCGGTACGTCCGGGCCGAGGCGGAGTTCGAGGCCCGCGGCGGATACGCCGCGCAGGCCGAGGCCGCCCGCATCGCCGCCGGGCTCGGCCTGCCCGACCGGGTCATGGCCCAGCCGGTCGGCACCCTGTCCGGCGGGCAGCGCCGCCGCGTCGAACTCGCCCGCATCCTGTTCGGAGGGCAGGGCACGCTGCTGCTCGACGAGCCCACCAACCACCTGGACGCCGACTCGGTGGCCTGGCTCCGGTCGTTCCTCGCGAGCCGCACCGGCGGGCTGGTCCTGATCAGCCACGACACCTCGCTGCTGGACGAGACCGTGAACAGGATCTGGCACCTCGACGCCGGCCGGGCCGCGCTGGAGGTGCACAACACCGGCTGGCGCACCTATCTGGCCGACCGCGACGCCGCCGAGCGCGGGCGCGCCCGGCAGCGGGCGGTCGCGGAACGCAAGGCCGCCGCACTGCACGCCCAGGCCGACAGGATGCGCGCCGGCAAGGCGACGGCCGTACGGGCCAAGGAGATGGCGCGCCGGGCCGACCGCATGCTGGCCGCGGCGGAGCCGGTCCGTCGCACCGAGAAGGTCGCCCGCATCCGGCTGCCCGAGCCCGCTTCCTGCGGGCGCACCCCGCTCGGCGCGATCAGCCTGACCAAGGCATACGGCGACCTGCGGGTGCTCACCGGGGTGGACCTGGCCGTGGACCGGGGCAGCCGGCTCGTCGTGCTCGGTCTCAACGGCGCGGGCAAGACCACGCTGCTGAGGATCCTGGCCGGGCGGGAACGCCCCGACTCGGGTCGCGTGGTGCACGGCCCCGGTCTGCGGCTGGGCTATTTCGCGCAGGAGCACGACACGCTCGACCCGGCGCGCACCGTCGCCCAGAACCTCGCCGCCGCCGCGCCGCACCTGGGCGACGGCGAGGTGCGCCGGATCCTCGGCTCGTTCCTGTTCGGCGGCGACGACGCGAGCAAGCCCGCGGGCGTGCTGTCCGGCGGCGAGAAGACCCGTCTGGCGCTGGCCACCCTGGTCAGCTCGCAGGCCAACGTGCTGCTGCTCGACGAGCCCACCAACAACCTCGACCCGGCGTCACGGGATGAGGTGCTGGCGGCGGTCGCCTCCTACCAGGGCGCCGTCGTGATGGTCACCCACGACGAGAAGGCCGTGGAGGCCCTGCGTCCCGACCGGGTCCTGCTGCTGCCCGACGGGGTCGAGGACATGTGGAACTCCGGTTACGCCGGCCTCGTGTCCCTGGCCTGATGTCCCGGTGCGGCCACCGGCGCCAGCCGTATGCGGACGAGCATGGCGGCGCCGGCGACCGCGCCGGGCATCGCGACGACGCTGACGAGCGGCACCATGAACGCGAGGAAGAGCGGCACGCCGAACCCGAGCGAGACGGACATGTTCGACCGGAGCAGGGCGAAGCGCTCCTTGCGCCGCAGACCCCGGCGTTCCATCGCCAGAGCGGTCAGTTCGACCGTGAGGAAGAACCCGGAGACGAACGCCCCCACCACGGGCACCACGGTCTGCCCGACGACCGGCACGAAGCCGAGCACGAACAGCGGCACCGAGAACAGCAGGACCCACCAGAGCGTGACGAGGCTGTCGCGGATCGACCGGAACAGGGACGCCCACAAGGGCAGGTCACCGCCGCCGGGAAGCCCGCCGAGGTCCTCCTCGACCCGCTCCGACAGCTTCTCGTAGAACGGATCGCCGATCACGAGCGTGACGGCGGTGAAGGTCAGCACGGCGAGCGCGAGACCCGCCACGAAGATCATCACACCGACCAGCGTGCGGAACCCGTCGCGCCAGCCCCAGTCGTCCGCGAACGGCGTAGCCCAGGCCGCCACGCCGGTCGCGTGCGTGCCCAGCCAGACCAGCGCCAGGGCGTAGAGCACCAGGGCGATCAGGGCCGGGATCAGCCCGAACAGCCACCAGCGGGGATGCCGGGCGACCCACCCAAGACCCCGGAAGCAGAAACCGATTCCCTCGGCGAGACCGCCGACGCCGCGCCGTCCGGCGGGCCGCCCGATGCCACTCATGGCGGGCAGGCTAGCGCCACAAGGTCGTCACCGGCACGCCCAGATCGGCGAAAAGGCGGCGAAGCAGGGGAAGCGAGATGCCGAGCACGTTGCCGTGGTCGCCCTCGATGCCCTCCACGAACCAGCCGCCCAGGCCGTCGAGTGTGAACGCCCCCGCCACGCGCAGCGGCTCCCCGCTGGCGACGTACGACTCGATCTCCTCGTCCGACGGCGTGCCGAACCGCACCACGGTCGCCGCCACCTCCGACACCCTCCGGCCCCCGGCCACGTCGACCACGCAGTGCCCGGTCAGCAGCCGGCCGGTCCTGCCCCGCATCATGTGCCAGCGGCGCACCGCCGTCTCCGGCGTCCCCGGCTTGCCGTACGCGACGCCGTCGAGTTCGAGCACAGAGTCGCAGCCGATCACGATGCCGTCGCCGAGCGTCCGGGAGACGGCGTCCGCCTTGGCCACGGCCAGTTTCAGGCACAGCTCCCCGGGGGTGCCGGCCGTGATCGCGTCCTCGTCGACGCCGCTGACGATCACCTTGGGATCGAGCCCGGCCGCCCGCAGCACTCCGAGGCGGGCGGGCGAGGCGGAGGCGAGTATCAGATCCGTCACACAGAGCAGCCTAGTCGCTCCTACCATGTCTCGCGTTTACCGATCACAGACGGGGGACACCGGTGTCAAAACACACGGTCAAGGAACGCCTGAGCTACTGGTTCGACAACACCATGGCGAAGGGCACGACCGCTCTGATCGGCTGGCTGGCCCTGGTGTCCCTGGTCCTGATCGTGGCGGTGAGCGTCCTGACCATGTGGCTCGCCCCCGACGAGGCGCTCCGGCACGACGGCTGGCCCGGGGTGCTGTGGCTGTCGCTCATGCACGCGCTCAGTCCTGGCAAGATCTCCGGGGACGCCGGGACGGCGCCCTTCCTCGCGATCATGCTGGGCGCGTCCCTCGGCGGCATCTTCATCGTCAGCATCCTCGTGGGCGTCCTCGCGGCCGGGCTGCGCGGCAAGATCGAGGAGCTGCGCAAGGGCCGCTCGCGCGTCATCGAGAGCGGCCACACCGTCATCCTCGGCTGGTCCGAGCAGCTGTTCACGATCGTCGCCGAGCTGCTGAAGGCGAACGCCAGCCAGCGCGGCTCGGTCATCGCGATCCTGGCCGACAGGGACAAGCCCGCCATGGAGGACGCCGTCCGGGCCCGGGTCGGAGACACCGGCAGGACACGGCTGGTCTGCCGCACCGGCAGCCCCACACAACCGGCCGCCCTCGACCTGATGAGCCTGAACACGGCGCGCGCCATCGTCGTGCTGTCCCCCGAGCAGGACGACCCTGACGCGCAGGTCATCAAGACCCTGCTCGCGCTGGCCAAACGGGCCGGGGAACATCCTCCGGCGGTCGCCTCCATCGCCGCGTCGCGCAACATGGCGGCCGCCCGGCTGGCCGGCGGACCGAGGGTGCATCTGATCGACGGCGACGACATCGCCGCGCGGCTGATCGTGCAGTCGTCCCGGCAGTCCGGCATGTCCGTGGTCTGTATGGACCTGCTGAACTTCGACGGCTGTGAGATCTACCTGCGCCGCGAACCCTCCCTGACGGGCAGGTCGTACGGCGAGGCACTCGGCGCGTACGCGACCGCGTCCGTCCTCGGCCTGCGCACCTCCGGCGGCGTGGTGCTCAACCCACCACCGGACAGGGTCGTCGGCGCGTCCGACGAACTCGTCGTGCTCGCCCAGGACGACTCGCTGATCCGCCTGGCGAACGGCACCGTGCCCGTCGACGAACGGCGCATCGTCTCCGCGCGAGCCGAGGAGCCGGCCGTCGAGCGGACGCTGATGGTGGGGTGGAACGACCGGGCCGCACGGATCATCGGCCATCTCGACGGCTATGTCACCTCCGGATCCGTGCTCGACGTCGCCACCGACCACCCCGATGCCGGCACCGGGCTGACGGACCTGGCGAACCTGACGGTGAACATCAAGGAGTGCGACGGCACCGACAGGTACGCCCTGGAGTCCCTCGGCGTCGGCGTCTACCAGCACGTCATCGTGCTCTCCGACGACCGGTACGGCCCCCGTCAGGCCGACAGCCGGACGCTGATGACGCTGTTGCAGCTCCGCGACATGCAGGCGATCCTCGGCGAGAAGTACTCGATCGCAAGCGAGATGCACGACGAGAACAACCGCTCGCTCGCCGAGGTCACCGAGGCCGACGACATCGTGATCAGTGACACCGTCATCGGCCTGCTGCTCGCCCAGCTCGCCGAGAACCCGCACCTCGCCGAGGTCTTCGGGCAGCTGTTCGACTCCGCCGGCGCGGAGGCCTACCCGCGGCCGGTGGAGAACTACGTGACGACCGGCGTGCCCGTCGCCTTCCAGACGGTCGTGGAGTCGGCCCTGCGCCGGGGCGAGACCGCGATCGGATACCGCGTCGCGGCGAGGATCGGAGAGCCGCCCCAATACGGCGTCGTGCTCAACCCGGACCGGTCCCGGGCGATGACGTTCACGCTCGGTGACTCCGTGATCGTCCTCGCCGAGCACTGAGCCCGGCCGTCCGTACGGCTCACTCGCCGAGGCCGGCGCGGCGGGCGCGCACCACGGCCTGCGCCCGGTCGGCCACCTGGAGCTTGGCGAAGACGGACGTCAGGTGGTTCTTCACGGTCTTCTGGCTGAGGAACAGAGCGCGGGCGATCTCCGCGTTCGACCTGCCCGACGCGAGCAGGTCGAGGATCTCCCGCTCCCTGGCGGTCAGCTCGGGGAACGGCGTGACGTCAGGGCCCGACGCCAGGAACCTGCGGATGCGCCGGGCCACCGCGGGGCCGTACACCGCCTCGCCCCGGGCCACGGACCGCACGGCGGCGATGAAGTCCGCCCCGCCCGTCCCCTTGAGGACGTAGCCTCGCGCGCCCGCCCGCAGCGCGGCGAACACCGACGCGTCGTCCTCGCTCATCGTCAGCACGAGCACGCCCAGGTCGGGATCGCGGTCGATCAGGCGGCGGGTGGCCTCGATCCCCGAGGTCCCCGGCATCACCAGGTCCATGACGACCACGTCGGGCCGCAGCGACAGGGCGAGCGCGACGGCCTCCTCGCCGTCTCCCGCCTCTCCCACCACCTCGGCTCCGCCCACCTGCTCAAGCAGGGCCCGCAGCCCGTGCCGCAGCAGCGGGTGGTCGTCCACCAGCAACACGCGCACCGGCTCGGCGTGGGAGTCCATCACAGCGGCAGCACCGCCTCCACGGTCGTGCCCGCCCCGGAGGCGGACGTTCTGCGCAGCGCGCCGCCGAGTTCCGCGGCGCGCTCTGTCATGCTGCCCGATCCCACGCCCTCGACGAGCGGCTCGGGCAGTCCCCGGCCGTCGTCGCGGACGCGCAGGACCAGTCCGTCCGTCTCGATCCGGGCGAGGATCTCGATGGTCCGGGCCCCCGCGTGACGCAGGGCGTTCGCCAGCCCCTCCTGGGCGATGCGGTAGGCCGCCACCTCGACGGCGGCGGGCAACTCGGGCAGTGGCTCCGGCACCCGGACTGTGACGGCCGGGCCTCCCTCCGCCACCTCATCCGTGTCCAGGGCCAGGTCCTCCAGGGCCCCGGCCAGCCCGAGCTCGTCCAGCGCCGGCGGGCGCAGGTCGTGGACGATCCTCCGCACGTCGCCGACGAGGCCATGGACGAGCTGCCTGACCTCCGACAGCGACGACCGCGTGGCCGGCGACATGCCCGCGGCGGTGGCCTCTATCACGTCGAGTCGTACGCCGATGGCGGCCAGGCCGGGCCCGAGACCGTCGTGGAGGTCACGGCGGAGCCTGCGCCGTTCCTCCTCCCTGGCGATGACCAGCCGCTCCCGCGACGTCTGCACCTCCCCGGCGAGCCGCACGGCGGCGAGGGCGACCGCGAGCTGGCGGGCGAGGTCGTCGAGCACGGCCAGGTCGGCCGCCGACAGGGCCTCGCCCGGCGAACGGGGAGCCGCGCGCAGCTCCCCCTCCATGCGTCCGCCCACCACGAGCGGCAGCCGTACGCCGTCGCCGGGGACACCGCCCTCGGCGCAGACCGGGGTGCCGTCGGCGGCCAGCACGGCGACCGCGGGCAGTCGCAGCGTGTGCGCCACGGTCTCCGCCGCGCGGTCGAGCAGCCGCGTCGGGTCGGCCGACGACTCCAGGCGCTGGCCGAGCAGGGACAGCGCGGCGGCCGGGTCGCCCCGGTTGCCGAACAGCAGACGGCCGACGGCCCGCTGCGCGGCGTCGCGTACGGGAGCGAACGCCACCGCGACGACCGCGGTGGCGGCGAGCGGCTCGAGCACTCCGTTCCCGGTCCGCAGGAGCGTGCCGATCGTGGCCACGGTGACCAGGTAGGCCCCCAGCAGCACGACCGTGACCAGCGCGTACACGACGGTGCGCCGGATCAGCACCTCGATCTCGAACAACCGGTAGCGGAAGATCGAGACCGCCGTGGCCGCCGGGAACAGCGGCAGTGCCGCCGCCTGCAGCCACACGCCCACGGGCGGATCGGGCGGCAGCAGGTTGTCGGCGACGACCGAGAGCCCCACCGCGACGACGGCCGCGAACACCGGCAGGAGGCGGCGCCTGTTGTCCGAGCGCGTGACCCGGATGGCCAGCGCCGTGGTCCCCGACAGGGCCAGCCCGGTCACCACCACGCCGAAGGCGACCTCCGCGACGGGATGCGTGGGGACGAACCCGAAGGAGCTGGGCACCTCGTGTCCCCAGACCCAGACGCGGTCGCGGAGCATGAGCATGACCTGGAGCACCGCCATCCCGGCGACGGCCACGACCAGGACCGGCCGCCAGCGCGGCGACGGCAGCCGTCCGTCGGGCAGCAGCAGGGGCAGCAGCAGAAGCGGCCCGAAGCCGGTGAAGAACACCCAGTTCGTCACCCACGCGGCGAACAGGGCGCCGGGCAGCCCGTGCGACTGGGCGTACGCGGCGTATCCCCCGGACAGCGCCTGGAGGGCCAGCCCGGCGCCGCTCAGGCAGAACAGCAGGCCGATGGGGTGCCGCGGCCACCGCGACAGGATCAGCGCGCCGACCGCCGGGCAGGTCAGGCCGACGACCGCGTCGAGCACCAGATAGGTGGTGTCGGGCGCGGGCGCGGCGGCGGTCAGCGCGACGCCGGCGACGACGGCCGCCCCACACAGGACGGGGATCGCCCAGAGCCATCGGGCCCACGCACCGCTTCGCATCAGGACATGATTGGACATTCCTCCCGTCGAAGGGAATGGGACCCGGGTCCCGTCCCACCCGGGACCCCCTCGGGCCCGGACGACGGGACGGGAACGGGACCCCGCCCTCAGGCGGACGGGACCGCCGGGGCGCTGGAATCGGCCCATGCGAACGAACACGTCAACCGCCATCCCCATCGAGGCCAACGCTCCCGCCGCCCGCGAGCCGCGGCTCGCCGTGTACGGCGTCACCCTGGCCGCCCTCGTGCTGCCCGTCGTGGCCCTCGCCGTCTCACAGGGCGCCGACCTCGACCGGATCGGCGACGCCCCGATCGGCACCCAGATCGCCGTCTACAGCCAGGCGTTCATGCCCGCGCTCGCCGCGCTCGTCGCGTGCCTGGCCGGTGGCGGTGTGCGCGCCGTGGACTGGGGTTTCCACCGGGTGCCCTGGCGCACGCTCGCCGCCGCGTGGGCCGTGCCCGTCCTCGGCACCGGCCTCGCGTACGGCACGGCCTGGCTGACCGGCGCCGCCCGCTTCGACCCGGGCAACCTCACCGCGTCCACCGGGCTGCATCCGGCGCTCGGCGTGGTGCTCGGCCTCGTTCCCGGCGTGGCGCCGTTCGTCGTCCTGGCGCTCGGCGAGCAGCTCGGCTGGAGCTCCCTGCTCGTCACGAGGCTCGCCGCGCGCAGGGGCCCCGCCGCGACGGCGGTGATCCTCGGCCTGGCCTGGGCCTCGTTCCACTACCCCCTGATGCTGTTCGTGCCGGGGGCGGTGGAGGAGGGCGTGCCGGTGCCGTACGCGCTGCTGATGTTCACGCTCCAGACGGTCACGCTGGCCTTCCCGCTCGTGTGGCTGCGCCTGCGCACGCGGAGCATCTGGCCGGTCCTGGTGTTCCACGCCACGATGAACGCGTCGCTGTACTTCGTGGCCGAGGCGATGACGTCGACACACGACAGGTCGGCCTGGATGGTCGGCGAGGGCGGCGCCCTCACCACGGCGGGGCTGGCGGTGGCCGTGCTCCTGACCAACCGCCTGTGGCGGCGCCCGCGCTCCTGCTAGAGCGCCTTGACGGAGGACATCACCTTGTTGATGTCGTGCCAGCGCTTCTTCTGGCTGTCGGGGATCGTGACGAACACGACGGCGGGCTTCATCTCCGGCACGTCCACGAGGGCCAGCGCCGCCGCGGAGACCCGCTTCTTGCCCTTGAGCGTGTAGTGCACGGTGTAGCCGAGCAGCCAGCCCTGCCGCTCGCCCGCCTTGATGGGCTGGGAGGCGGTCCAGGTGATCGTCGCGCCCGAGGGGTGGTGGTTCAGCGTCCACCGGGCGGCCAGGAAGGCGGTGTCGCGCAGCGTCTTCTGCTCGGGGATCGGCACCGGACAGGAGACCAGCATCCCGCGGTACGACGCGCCCTTGGCCTTGGGCAGCAGCTGGCGGGAGGCGAACGGCGCGGGCTTGGCCAGCGCCCATGTCTTGGTGAAGCGGGGCAGGGCGACGCCGGAGCGCCGGTCCTTGATCAGACCGTGGGCGGCGGCCGCCCGGCCGGGCAGCCTGCGGAGCCGGCGGCCGTCCTTCGGCAGCGCGGGCAGACGGGGGTCCTTGAGGGCCGCCGCCAGCGCGGGATCGACCGCGTCCGCACTGGCCACAGGGCTCGCGAGGGCGCTCACGGCCGCGCTGGGGGTCGCGCTCGCCCCGGTGCTGGACAGCGGGCTGAGACCGGGCGTGGCCACCGCGCCCGCGACCGGTGCGGCGGCGCCCGGCGCGGACGAGGCCGGTGCGGACGAGGCCGGTGCGGCCGCGGAGTGACGCGGCGCGGCGGTCGTGGTGGCGGGGGCGCCCCGGTTCAGCAGCACGACGGTCGCGCCCGCCCCCAGGACGACGACGACTCCCGCGGCGACCGCGATCACCCGGTACACCACCCGCATCGGCAGGTCCCCGAGGCCCTTGGACGAGCTCGCCGGTGGCGCCGCCACAGGGACCGTGATCTTCGGTAGCGGAGTGGTCTCGGCCTCGGCCGCTAGATAAGAGGGGACGGCCTTCGTCCCATGATCCCCAGGTGACACGATCGGGAGCGTACGGCATATCCCGCCATTTCGGGTGCCTTCCCCATCACACTTCGGGAACGCCCACCCGCAGCCATGGCGCGTCGGCCACGACCGTCGCGGAGCCCGGTGCGATCTCGGTGAACCCGGCGTCCCTGACCACCGGCAGCCCGCTCGCGGCCAGCGCGTCCCACCGGGCGAGGCCGGCCGTCCTGACGCGTACGGCGAAGCCGCGCTCGCGCCAGGCCGCCCTGTCCGCCTCGCCCGCGCCCCACCACGCGAACTGAGCGCCGTGGCCCGCCTGGGCCATCGCCTTGCCCGCCGTCATATCCAGGCGGGGGTTGATCCAGAGCACCGCGTCGTCGGGACCGGTCTCCGGCGGGGCGTCGTCGTCGAAGAGCTCCGTGCCCGACACCTGGAGCCGGGCGAGGTCGCGCGGCCAGTCGTCGAGCGGCACGGGAGGATGCACCCGCACCTCGGCCGTGCGCACGGTGACGGTGATGCCGGGCAGGGCGAGCGCCCGCCGCCACTCGGCGCCGCGTGCCCGCCTGACCACCTTCCTGATCCGGCCGTCCTGCCACTCGGCGACCTCGTCGGGCCACTCTCCGCCGTCCTGGGCACGGTCGAGCAGGCGTACCACGGCCGTCGCCGCGGCCTCCAGCGCGTCGGTGCGTTGCGGCGGCGCGGCCCGCTCGATGCGTACGACCAGGGGAAGAACGCGTTCGGTCACCCGACAAGGATCGCAGCTTCGCGGCGATCCCGGACACGCGTGACGATACGGGACGACATGAGCGCGGCGAGCAGGCACAGCACGCCCGCGCCATACCACGCCAGGTCGTAGTTCCCCAGGTGGTCGCGGGTGACCCCGGCCACGGTGGCGACGACGGCCGCGCCGACCTGGTGGGAGGCGAAGACCCAGCCGAACACCACGGCGCCGTCCGTGCCGAAGATCCTGCGGCACAGCGCGACGGTCGGCGGCACGGTGGCCACCCAGTCGAGACCGTAGAAGACGATGAAGACCAGCATGCTCGGCTGGGCCGTGGCGGCGAACAACTGCGGCAGGACCAGCAGCGACAGCCCGCGCAGCCCGTAGTAGACGACGAGCAGGAGCCGCGGGTCCACCCGGTCGCTCAGCCAGCCCGAGAAGACGGTGCCGGCGATGTCGAAGACCCCGATGACCGCGAGCAGCGAGGCGGCGGTGGTCTCCGCCATGCCGTGGTCGTGGGCGGCCGGGATGAAGTGGGTGCCGACCAGGCCGTTCGTGCTCGCGCCGCAGATGGCGAAGCCGACGGCGAGATACCAGAAGTGCCGGGTGCGGGCGGCGTCCCGCAGCACGCGGACGGCCCGCGCGGCGGCACCCTTGGCCGGCGTGCGCACGACCGGCTCGGCCGCGCCCAGCGCGGTCAGGCCGATCTCCTCGGGGGTGTCCCTGAGCAGGAACCACACGAGGGGTACGACGGCGAGCGCGGCTGCCGCCACCGTGACCGAGGCCCACCGCCAGCCCTGCATCTCGGCCAGGTGCGCGAGCACCGGCAGGAAGATCAGCTGCCCGGTCGCGCCGCCGGCCGTCAGCACGCCGGTGACCAGGCCGCGGTGCCGTACGAACCAGCGGTCGGTCAGCGTGGCGGCGAAGACGAGCGCCATCGAACCGGTGCCGAGCCCGACCATGACGCCCCAGAGCGCGACGAGCTGCCAGCTCGCGGTCATGAACACGGTCAGGCCGCTGCCGATCGCCACCAGCAGCAGGGCGCAGGAGACGATGCGGCGCATGCCGAAGCGGTCCATGAGCGCCGCCGCGAACGGCGCGCAGAGCCCGTAGAGCATGAGGTTGACCGAGACCGCGAGCGAGATCGTGCCCCTCGTCCAGCCGAACTCGTCCTCCAACGGCGTGATCATCACGCCCGGCGTGGCGCGGAACCCGGCCGCCCCGATGATCGCGACGAAGGCGACGGCGGCGACGATCCACGCACGATGCAGCGACTTCATGGCGAGCATCCTCCCGTTGTGTCCGCCTTCGAGACAGTGGCCGGGAGGTCAACATGTGAAAGAATCGGGCCATGCACCGCGTCGCCGTACTGGCCATGGACGACTTCGCCACACTCGATCTGGGCGTCCCCGGGCAGGTGTTCTGGGCCGCCCGCGACCCCGGCCCGCTGTACGAGATCGTCACCTGCACCCCCGGAGGCCGCCCGGTGCGCAGCCCGGCGGGTTACAGCGTCGTCCCCGACCACGACCTGAGCGTGCTCGCGACGGCGGACACGGTGGTGGTGCCGGGCATCCACAGCGGCCGGCCGCTGGAGCAGGGCACGCTCGACGAGGAGGTGCGCGCGGCGCTGTGGAGCGTCGCGGGGCGAGCCCGGCTCATCTCGATCTGCACCGGGGCCTTCGTGCTGGCCGCCGCGGGCCTGCTGGACGGGCGTCCGGCGACGACCCACTGGCGCAACGCCGCGGACTTCCGTGCGCTGTTCCCCCGCGTACGGCTCGATCCCGACGTGCTGTTCATCGACGACGGCGACGTGCTGACCTCGGCCGGCGTGGCGGCGGGCATCGACCTGTGCCTGCACGTCATCCGGCGCGACCACGGCAGCGAGGTGGCCAACCGCACCGCCCGCCGGTGCGTCACCCCGCCGTTCCGGGAAGGCGGGCAGGCCCAGTACATCGAACGGCCGCTGCCCGATCCCGCCGGGACCACCACCGCACCCACCCGGGCGTGGATGCTCGAACACCTGGAGGAGCCGGTCAACCTGGCCGCCCTGGCCGTGCACGCCCGCATGAGCGTGCGGACGTTCACCCGCAGGTTCCGGGAGGAGACCGGCCTCAGCCCGGCCAGATGGCTCGCCGGGCAGCGGATCGCGCACGCCCGGCACCTGCTGGAGACCACGGACCTGCCGGTCGACGCGATCGCCAGGAAGGCCGGATTCGGCAGCGCGGTCTCGCTCCGCCAGCACCTCCACGCCGCCGTGGGGGTGTCCCCCCTGGTCTACCGGCAGACGTTCCGCACTCCCGCCGTCCTCGGCTGATCGGTGTCAACGGCTGGCCGGCGTCAGCGGCGGTTGCCCGCGGCGGGACCGCGCCAGGCGTACGGGTTGTCCCGGCGTCCGGGCTCGCGGAGCGCCGGGGTGCCCTCGGGCTGCTGCCTGCGGGCCCGCCGCTTGCGCATGAACAGCCAGGCGAGGCCGAGCACGACCAGCCCGAGCGGCGTACGCGCCAGCCAGCGGGTGACGACGAGCTGCAGGATCCTCTTCATGACACCCGCCCCTACCCGGCACGAGGGTGAACACGCCACAAAAGCAAGAGCCGCCCTCCAGATGGAGGGCGGCTGTGGTGGAGCTATGGGGATTCGAACCCCAGACCCCTTCCATGCCATGGAAGTGCGCTACCAGCTGCGCTATAGCCCCTTGCCCACGCCGCGTCGGCGGCGCTTCGCCAGTGTATAGGACTTCCGTGGCGTGGGTGTAACCGAGAAGACGTCAGCAGGCGCAGGCGGCCCCCGCGGGGGCGGTGAGCGGATCGGCCGGCCGGGTGCGCACCCCGGAGGGCTCCACGACCGGGAAGCCCTCACGCACCCAGTATTCGAACCCGCCGATCATCTCCTTGACCCGGTAGCCCAGCCGGGCGAACTCCAGCGCCGCGCGGGTCGCGCCGTTGCAGCCCGGCCCCCAGCAGTACGTGACCACCGTCACGTCACGGGGAATCAGCGCGGGCGCCCGGGCGGCGATCTCCGCCGTGGGCAGATGGACGGCCCCCTCGACGTGGCCCTGCCGCCAGCTCTCCGCGCTCCGCGAGTCGACCACGACGATCCCCGGCTCCCCGGAGAGCAGATCGGTGCGTACGTCGGACACGTCGGTCTCGAAGGCCAGGCGGGCGGCGAAGTGGGCGACGGCGGCGGCCGGATCGGCGGCCGGGGTGTGCGTTACGGCGGACATGCCGACCAGGGTGCCCGGCCGACCTGCCATGCCAGAAGAGGCATGAACGCCCGATATCGCTAATATCCCGCCATGCTCCCGCTCCCCGATCGGAGCCGCACCGTGTCGGTGCTGGCCTTCGACGGCATGAGCCCCTTCGAACTGGGCTGCGTCGTCGAGGTCTTCGGGCTGCCCCGCCCGGAGCTGGACGTCCCGTGGTACGAGCTGGCCGTGTGCGCCGAGAGGCCCGGCCCGCTGCGGGCGGTCGGCGGGTTCACGATCGAGGCGGCGCACGGGCTGGACGCCTTCGCCGGCGCGCGGACCGTGATCGTGCCCGGAGTCCCCGACGTGAAAGCGGAGATCTCCCCCGCCCTCACGGCCGCCCTGCGCCGGGCGCACGACGGCGGGGCCCGAGTGGTGTCCATCTGCTCGGGCGCCTTCGCCCTCGCCGCCGCCGGGCTGCTCGACGGGCGGGCCGCGACGACCCACTGGAGGTACGCCGCGCTGCTCCAGCGGAGCTTTCCCGAGGTCAGGGTGGATCCCGGGGTGTTGTACGTGGACGAGGGCGACGTGCTGACCAGCGCGGGCAGCGCGGCGGGCCTCGACCTGCTCGTGCACCTGGTGCGGCGCGACCACGGGCCGAGCGTGGCCAACGCGGTGGCCCGCAGGCTGGTGGTGCCGCCGCACCGCGAGGGCGGGCAGGCGCAGTTCGTCGAGGCGCCGGTCGCATCGGTGGAGGACGACGACCCGGTGGGCAGGGCGATGGACTGGGTGCTGGCCGATCTCACCCGGCCGGTCACGGTGGCCGCGCTGGCCCGGGTCGCGGGGATGTCGGAACGCGGCTTCATCCGGCACTTCGGCCGCCGCGCCGGGACGAGCCCGCTGCGGTGGGTGATCGCGCAGCGGATCGCGGCCAGCCTGTCCCTCCTGGAGACGACGGCGGCTCCGATCGAGGAGATCGCAGCCGCCGTCGGCTTCGAGAGCCCGGTGACGTTCCGCCACCACTTCGGCCGTTCGATGCGCACGTCGCCGTCGGCCTACCGGAAGGCGTTCCGGGGTTAGGGGATCGCCAGCGAGAACCAGACGGTCTTGCCTCCCGCGACCCGGCTGGTCCCCCAGTGATCGGCGAGCTGGCTGACCAGGTAGAGCCCCCTGCCGTCCTCGTCGAGCGGGCCGGGCTCGCGTACCACCGGCAGCCGGTGGTCGTCGTCGCTCACCTCGCACAGCAGGTGGTCGGTGCGCAGCAGTCTGATGGTGATGGGCCGCGAGGTGTGCCGTACGGCGTTGGTGACGAGCTCCCCGGCGAGCAGCTCGGCCACCGGGATCATGGACGTGAGACCCCACGAGCCGAGCGTCCGGCGGACCAGGCCGCGTACGCGCCACGGCGCCGTCGGCTGGGGCTCCAGCAGCCACTGGGCGACGTGCTCACTGGGGATGCCGCGGAACCGGATGGCCAGCACGGTGACGTCGTCGGTCCTCGCGGCGGACAGCACGTCGTCGCTCAGCGCCTCGATCGAGGTGCCGTTCGCGAGCTTGCGGCGCAGCGACTCCACGCTCAGCCCGATGTCCTGCCCGCGCTCCTCCACGAGCCCGTCGGTGTAGAGGACGAGCATGCTGCCGTCCTCCGCCGCGATCTCCATCGTCTCGAACGGCGTGCGGCCCAGCCCGATCGGCGGGCACCTGGGCGGCGACAGCACCTCCGCCTTGCCGTCCGGCCCCAGCAGGATCGGCGGCAGGTGCCCGGCGCTCGCGATCGTGCACCTGCGCAGCACCGGGTCGTACACGCAGTAGACGCAGGTGGTGAGCGTCTGCGCGGCCAGCCGCTGGGCCATCTCGTCGAGCGAGTGGAGCACCTGCTCGGCCGGCAGGTCGAGCGAGGCCAGGGTCTGCACGGCCGTGCGGAGCTGGCCCATCACGGCCGCGGCGGCCAGCCCGTGTCCCATCACGTCGCCGACGACCAGCGCCACCCTGCTGCCCGGCAGCGGGATGACGTCGTACCAGTCGCCGCCCACCCGCTCGGCGGCGGGCTTGTAGCGGTAGGCGATCTCCAGCCCGGGCAGGTCGGGCGGGTCGCCCGGCCGCATCCCGCGCTGGAGGGTCTCCAGGGTCTCGTCCTGCTGGCGGTCCCGCCGCCCGTGGAAGATCGTGAGCGCGGTGGGCACGGCGAACTGGCCCGCGGCGAGCACGTGGGCCTCCCCGAAGGGCGCCCGCCGGGCGTCGCGCGCCAGCAGCGCGCAGCCGACGGGCTTGCCGTACGCCCGGAGGGGCACGGCGAGCAGGTGCCCGTCGAGCAGGGCCGCCTCACCGATCCCGTCGCCGGCCCAGCGCGGCGGCAGCCGTCCGTCGGGATCGACCCGGTGCCAGACGGCGCCGTCCACGTAGACCGCGGCGGCGTCGGCCAGCCTCGGCACCACCGCCTCGCAGAGAGCCCTCGTCGCCTCCTCCGGGCCCCGGCTCTCGCCGATGGCCCGGACGACCTCGCTGACGTGACTCAGCACAGAGGACGGTTCCCCGTCTCCTGACACGGGTGTGGCCGCTCAGAATTGGTCACGCCGGCAGTTGACGAAGAGCTGGATTTCCGGCGGCGCCTGAGTGGTCGCCGGAGCGTACGAAAGGTGGTTCTCCGACAGCACGCTGAACCCGGCGGCCTCGATCACCTCGCGCAACTCGTCGCGCAGATATCCGGTCACCCGCACCGGAGCGCCGAGAAACTGGAAAGGAACGTCGTCGAGGTCGATTTCCACCATGCTCAGCGAGAACAGGCCGCCGGGGGCGAGCACGGCGTGGATCTTGCCGAGCGCCTGCCCGATCTCGGCGCGCGGCAGCATGAGCAGGCTGAAGAAGGCGGTCACGGCGTCGAACACGCCGAGCGATTCGTCGAGGTCGAGCACGTCGCGTTCGAGGAACGTCCCGACCGGCACGTTCTTCCTCGCCAGGTCCAGCATGACCGGGGAGATGTCGATGCCGACCACCTCGCAGCCCGCCTCGGCGAACTGCTGGGCCGTGGGCGAGCCGGTGCCGCAGCCGACGTCGAGGACCCGCGCCCCCGGCTGGAGTTGCTTGATCATCCACTCTCCGGCGGCCACCTGGCCTTCCTTGTGCGGGAACGCCTCGTCGTACCGGCCGCCGATGCGGTTGAACGCCTCAGCCTGGATGGCGCGGTACTCCTGACGCGGATTGTCCGGTCCTGATTCGATTGTCATGGTCGCCGCCGTTGATGATCAGCCGTCTTTTGCCTTCTTCTAGATAGGGGACTACACCCGAACAAGTCAAGACATTGCGCGGCCAAATAGGCATTTCGGCCATCATTTGAGTCAAAGATCGTTGTCAATTCAACCCGTTTCGGCATACTGATATACCAGATATCAGCCCCGGGAGGTTCACATGATCGACGATGTCCGCGAGGCGCTGCGCGGCGTGGTCGCCGTCACGGTCACTCCGTTCGACGACGGCGACCGGCTCGACGAGCCGGCGCTCGCGGCCGTCGTCGAACGGCTGACGAGGGGAGACGGAGTACGCGCGCTCACCCCCAACGGCAACACCGGGGAGTTCTACTCACTGAGCGACGACGAGCTGTCCCGGGTCGTCGCCGTCACCCGGAGGGCCGCGCCGGACGCCGTCGTGATCGCGGGCGTGGGCCACGAGGTGCGCCGGGCCGTACGGCTGGCCAGGGACGCCGCCCGCCAGGGCTGCCAGGCCGTCATGGTCCATCAGCCGGTGCACCCCTACCAGTCGGAGGCCGGCTGGACGGCCTACCACCGGGAGATCGCCCAGGCAGTGCCCGGCCTCGGAGTGGTCTGCTACGTGCGCTCCCCCGCCGTGACCGCGCGCGCCCTGCGCGACCTGCTGCGCGAATGCCCCAACGTCGTGGGAGTCAAGTACGCGGTGCCCGACCCGGTGACCATGGCCGTCCTCGCCGCCGCGGTCGAAGGGCCGGTCTGGCTGTGCGGGCTCGCCGAGACCTGGGCGCCGTTCTTCTGGCCGGGCGGCGCGGAGGGCTTCACCTCCGGCCTCGCGGTCATCGCCCCCGAGATGTCGCTCGAGCTGCACGCCCTGCTCCGGGCGGGCGATCGGGCAGGCGCCGCGAAGGTGTGGCGGCTGCTCAAGCCCATCGAGGATCTGCGCGCCAGGAACGGCGGCGAGCACAACGTCTCGGTGGTCAAGGAGGCGCTCGCGCAACTCGGCGTGTGCGGCAGGGCCGTACGCCCGCCGATGACCGAACTGACCGGCCCCGACCGGCAGAGGGTTTCGGACATCCTGCGCACGCTCACCTGAAGTCCGTTTCAGGTGAGGCGGGCGACCGAGCGTTCGATGTGGCCGCGGGCCAGCCGTTCGGCGAGCGCGGCGTCGCCCACCTCGACGGCGGCGAGGACCGCCTCGTGCTCCTCGTGCTCCTCGGGCCAGGTGGGCCGGTCCCGCCACAGCACGGTGACCGTGCCGAGCGCGGCGAGGTCCTGCAGAGTGTCGAGCTGGGCGACCACCAGTTCGTTGCCGCACCGGGCGTACAGCTCGCGGTGGAAGCGCCGGTTCGCCAGGCTGAGGGCCGCCGTGTCGGTGCCGGCGAGCAGCGCCCGCGCCTCGGCGAGGGCCGCCCGCGCGCCGTCCGTCGCGTGCCCGGAGGCCGCCGTCCGGCCGATCGCCCACGGTTCGAGCAGCAGCCTGACCTCGTATGCCTTCCGGAGGTCGGCGCGGTCCACCACGCGCACCGTCACCCCCCGGTTCGGGCCGATCACGACCAGCCCGGTGGCGGCCAGTCCGATGAGCGCCTCCCTGACGGGCGTCTTGGAGACCCCGAGCCGCTCGGCCAGGCGGCGCTCCACCAGCGTCTCCCCCTGCGCGATGCGCCCGGACAGGATCGCGGTGCGGATCGCGCCGGCGACCAGGTCGGTGCGGGTGGTCGACTTGGCCACCGGACTCAGCACGTGCTCAGCGGTCATGCGTACCGGTATACCAATCCCGATCAGTCGACGTCCGGCTCGGGCGCAGCAGCCTCGGCTCCGCGGCCACATGCTTGATCACCGCGCCGCCCGGCGCGAGGTTCCCGCGCAGCACGGCCAGCCCGCCCTCCGGCGACACCGGGTCGTCCCTGTGCCTGATGACCGTGTCGTCGTACGGGTCCCGCGTCACGGGGCCGGGGCCGCCGACCGTGGGCCGGTCGAGGTGGAGCAGGGCGGCGATCCTGTGCAGCAGCGCGGGGACGCCGCCCGCCCGGTGGAAGTCCTCCATGAGGTGTGCCCCGCCGGGCCGTACGTCCGCGAGGACGGGCACCCGGCGGGACGCGGCGTCGAAGTCGTCGAGCGTGAGGCGCACCCCGCTGCGGCGGGCCATCGCGATCAGGTGGATCACCGCGTTGGTCGAGCCGCCCAGGGCCAGCACGGCGGTCACCGCATCGCGGTAGGCCCTCTCGTCCAGCACCTGCGACGGCCGGGGACCGTGCCAGGCCAGGTCCACCGCGAGGCGGCCGCTCGCGGCGGCCATCCGGGTGTGCGCCGACAGCACGGCCGGGATCGAGGCGGCGCCCGGCAGCGTGAGCCCGAGCACCTCGGCCACCGAGGTCATCGTGGACGCCGTTCCACGGGGTAGCCCCCGGCCTGCCAGACGCCGCGCCGGACGTCCTCGGCCCGCTCACGCAGGTGCATGTGGCAGGGGTTGAGCTGGCTCCACGTGTTGAGGATGCCGACGACGGGCTTGCCGAGGTGCTCCTCCGCCACGATGCCGAGCTGCCGGGTCCGCGCCCGGTGGCTGAACGACCTAAGGCTGCCGGTGCCGTACCAGCGATGGCTGCGCAGCTCTTCCGCTCTCACCCGCTCGAACGTACGTCAGCGAATCCTGGTATATCAAGATATCTTCTTTCCTTCCCGCGGGGAGATCTCTAGCGTTGGCCGCCGTGACGATCCACACGGGCACACCGCAGCCGCAGGCGGGCTAGGCCTCAGATGTGCTCCATGACGATGACCGCGGTCGTGTCGGGCTCGAGGGCCTCGAAGACGTGGGGGGCGTCGCCGGGATAGGCGATGTAGTCGCCCGGCCCGAGCTCGACCGGCTCCTCCGCGGGCCCGGCGAGCGCCCGTCCGGTGCCGATCAGGAGGTGCTCGACGGTGCCGGCCATGTGCGGGTCGGAGGTGCGCGGCCGGCCCGGCTGCGCCGAGATGCGGTAGAGGTCGCGCCGCGCGTGCGGCGGGCACGAGGCCAGCAGGGTGGCCGAGTAGCTGGCCTGCTCGGAGTAGGTCGCGGGCCCCTCCCCCGCCCGGATCACCCGTACGGCCGGCCGGGGCGGGTCCACCAGGCGGCTGAACGGCACGCCGAGCGCGACCCCGAGCGCCCACAGCGTCTCCACGCTCGGGTTGCCGACGCCCGACTCCAGCTGGGAGAGCGTGGACTTGGCGATGCCCGCGCGCTTGGCCAGCTCGGTCAGCGACAGGCCGGCACGCTCGCGCTCCCTGCGGATCGACGCCGCGATGAGCGCGATCAGGTCGAAGGACGGCCGCTCAGCCACGGGTTCGCTCCACACTTCCGTTTGTTCGGCTTGACGAACACCATCGTCGTTGTTCACTGTACTGGACATGCATTCGCTCTGGCGAACACTCGATCGCGGCACGCTCCGCGACATCGCCCTGGTATGCGTCGCCGACGCCATGGTGGGCGCCGCGTTCGGCGCGATCGCCGTGTCCGGCGGCCTGCCTCCGTGGGTGCCGGTCGTCATGTCCCTGCTGGTGTTCGCCGGAGGCGCGCAGTTCGCCGCGGTCGGCGTGGTGCTGTCCGGCGGCGCCCCGATCGCCGCCGTCGCGGCCGGTCTGGTGCTGAACACGCGCCTGCTGCCGTTCGGATTCGCGATCGGCGACGTCCTCGGCGGCCGGTGGTGGACACGCCTCACCGGCGCACACCTCATGACGGACGAGGCGGTGGCCTTCGTGCTGCGCGACGGCGACCCCCGCCGGCGGCACGCCGCGTTCTGGGCCTGCGGGCTCGGCCTGTTCGTCAGCTGGAACGCGGCCGTCGTGCTCGGCGCGCTGGCCGGGCGCGGCATCGGCGACACCGACGCCCTGGGACTGGACGCGGCCTTCCCCGCGGTGCTGCTCGCCCTCGTGATGCCCTCGCTCACCGGAAGGAACGTCCGGAATGCCGCCCTACTCCGGGCTTCCATCGTCGGGGCGGCCGTAGCGGTGGCGGCCACGCCGTTCCTGCCCGCCGGCCTGCCGGTGCTGCTCGCCCTGACCGGCCTGGTGCTCGCCATGCGCACACCGGCGCCGCCGTCCGACCGGGAGGTCCCCTGATGCCCCTGCTCGCCGTCGTCGCGCTGGCCGCCGGCACCTACGCGTTCCGGCTGGCCGGGCCGGTGCTGCGCCACCGGCTCCGGCTGCCCGACCGCCTTCGCCACCTGCTGTCCGTCGCCGCGACCGTGCTGCTCATCGCCCTGGTGGCCACGTCGGCCCTCACCGAGGGGCACGGCTTCGCCGGATGGGCCAGGCCCGCCGGAGTGCTCGTGGCCGGGATCCTCACGCTGCGGAAGGCGCCGTTCCCCCTGATCGTCGTCCTCGCCGCCGCCACCACGGCGGCCCTCCGCCTCCTCGGCGTGCCCTGAGACGAGACAAGGGCGGTCGATTGACCGCCCTTGAGGTGTGGTGGAGCTATGGGGACTCGAACCCCAGACCCCTTCCATGCCATGGAAGTGCGCTACCAGCTGCGCTATAGCCCCTTGCGACGCAGTCAGTGTATAGGAGTCCGCGCGGGGGTGGTAACCGGGACGAGCGCCTGAAACACGAACGGGCCCTTCCCCCGGGAGGGGAAGGGCCCGCGAACGGTCAGCGAGACCGGATCAGCCGAGGGCGGCGAGCAGCCGGTCGTACTCGGCCTGCGTGACGCCCAGCACCGTGCCGTGACGCGGACGGCTCGGGAGCTGGTAGTCGGCCGGGACGGTCCAGTTGCCCTTCTCCAGGTCGGTCGACTCGAACGGCACGTAGCCGCGGCCGCCGTACTCGTCGATGAACAGGTACCACTTGTCCTCGACGTTGGACTTGAAGATCGTCGGCCCCTCACCGCGGGACAGCGCGCCGGAACCGATGCACTCCTTGACGAAGTCCCAGTTCGTGCTGGTCAGCGAGGTGGACTTCTCCTCGATGATGTACTTGCTGCACGGGCTGGAGGAGGTGTTGTTCCGCTCGTCCTTCGTGAAGCGGTAGTAGATCCCGTTGTGCTCGATCACGGTCGAGTCGATGACCGAGTAGCCCGGGTCCTTCCAGATCTTCGGCTCGGAGAAGGTGTAGAAGTCGCGGGTCGTCGCGTACACCATCTTGTTGTATGTGTCCCCCGTGTGCTGCGGGTTGCTGTACAGCTTCGACGCCCAGAACACCACGTACGCGCCGAGGGTCTTGTCGTAGTACGCCTCCGGCGCCCACGTGTTGCCGGCCTCCGGCGGGGAGACCTGGACGAGCCGCTGGTTCGTCCAGTGCACCAGGTCGGTCGACTCGGCCACCATGATCGAGCGGCTGCCGCCGCGCTGCGCGCGGTCCCAGTCGCCGTTGCCGTAGATCTTGAGGTCCGTGGCGATCATGTAGAACCGGTCGCCCTCGGGCGAGCGGATGACGAACGGGTCGCGCAGGCCCTTCTCGCCGACGTCGGAGGTGACGACCGGCTGGCCGCCGTTGAGCTCCTGCCAGTGCAGGGGGTCGTTGCCCTTGCTCAGCGCGTTGTAGATCTGCTCACCGTTCGAGTAACCCTCACCGGTGAAGTAGGCGAACAGATAGCCCTTGTACGGCTCCTTGGCGGGCAGCGCCGGCACCTCGGGCTTGAAGATCCGCACGGCCTGGTGGCTGCCGCTCGAGATCGTCGCCTTGAGGTTCACCTTCACGGCCTTCTCGCCCGGCCGCGGCCGGTTGACCACGCCGGTCTCGCTGAGCGTGTCCGGCTTGCTGGACCGCCAGGTGATGGTGGTGCCGTTCTCGCCCTTGGTCGGCAGCGTCAGGTTGCCGCGGACGTCGTCGATGTTGTGCACGACGAGGTTGTCGGCGTCGGTCGTGGCGGCCCGCTTGTCGGTGTAGATCGCCTCGACGGTGACGTCGAACGTCTTCGTCTCCGTAGCCGTGCCCTTGGTGAGCGTGGCGGTGAGGGTGACGCGGGCGTCAGCCGCGCCCGCCGGCGGCCGGGTGACGGCGCCGGTCGCGCTGACGACGGACGGGGCGCTGGAGGCCCAGGTGATCGCGGACCCGGACGTGCCCTTGGCCGGGAGCGTCAGGTCGGACCGGACCGCGTCGGTGTCGCCGAGGTCGAGCGCCGCGGCGTCCTGCTTGACGATCTCGGCGTTGACCGGCCCCGCGAGCTGGGCGACCTCGGACGCGCCGAGGGCCCGGCTGTAGACGCGGAAGTCCTTGACCCTGCCCTTGAGGTACTTGTCGCCCGAGTAGAGCGAGCGGCCGACGTAGTTGGCCGTGGTCGTGCCGCCGCCGATCGAGCCCGGGGTGAGCGTGACGGCGCTGTTGCGGGCCACCTCGTCGCCGTTCTGGTACAGCACCCCGACACCGCCGCCGAGCGTGTACGCGATGTGCTGCCAGCCGCCGCGCGGCAGGTTGGCGCCCGCGCCGGCCGTCTGCTCGGTCGACCAGTTGCCCGAGGCGATCGACGTGCGGAAGGCGTCACCGGTGGTGAACAGATAGCCGTTGCCGTTCGACCCGCTCGAGTTGCCGAAGCCGTAGACGAAGTACGGCGTGGCCTGCGTGGGGTCGATCCAGACGTCGAGCGCGACCGTGATCGAGGTCATGCCGCGCATGAGGTTGTCGGGCACCTTCACGTACCCGTTGGTGCCGCCGAGCTTGAGGCCTTCGCCCCAGCTCGCGTCACCGTTGAGCGTGCCGTTCCTGCCGTTGCCGGAGGAGTCGGCCGCCACCGTGCCGGAGGTCTCGTCGAGCTTGTACCAGAGAGCGAGGCCCTCGTCGGCCGCCGACGCGGCGGACGGGACGAGTGCCCCGGCTCCCAGCGTGAGGGCGGCCAGGCCGCCCATCACCCACTTCTTTCCCATCAAAATCCTTGCGCGAGCCGATAGTAGGCCTGGTTCCACCGCAGTTCCTTGGTGAACTGGCGGGAGGTGGTCGCCTCGTCGATGACGAGCAACTCGACGCCGAGCATGTCGGCGAAGTCGGTCAGTTCCTCGGACCCGACGGCCGAGGAGAGCACCGTGTGGTGCGGGGCGCCCGCCGTGATCCACGACTCGGCGGAGGTGCGCAGGTCGGGCCGGGGCCGCCATACGGCACGGGCGACCGGCAGGGCGGGCAGCGGCTCGGGCGGGGCGACCACGTCGATCTCATTGGCGATCAGGCGGAACCGCTCGCCCATGTCCGACAGGCCGACCACCACGGCGGAGCCGGGCGCGGCGTCGAACACCAGCCGCACCGGGTCCTCACGCCCGCCGATGCTCAGCGGGTGGATCTCGCACGAGGGGGTGTCGGCCGCGACCGTCGGGCAGACCTCCAGCATGTGCGCGCCGAGGATGAGCTCCTCGCCCGGGGTGAGGTGGTAGGTGTAGTCCTCCATGAACGAGGTGCCGCCGGGCAGGCCCGCCGACATGACCTTGAGCGTGCGCAGCAGCACCGAGGTCTTCCAGTCGCCCTCGCCGCCGAAGCCGTAGCCCTCGGCCATCAGCCGCTGCACGGCCAGGCCGGGAAGCTGGCGCAGCCCGCCCAGGTCCTCGAAGTTCGTGGTGAACGCCTTGAAGCCGCCGCCCTCCAGGAAGTGCCGCAGGCCCAGCTCGATGCGGGCCGCGTAACGCAGCGACTCGTGCCGCTCCCCGCCCGCGCGCAGCTCGGGGGCCATCCGGTAGAGGTCCTCGTACTCCTTGACGAGGGCGGTCACGTCCGCGTCCGCGGCGGCGTCCACGGCCTCGACCAGCTCGTTGACGCCGTAGGTGTTCACCGACACCCCGAAGCGCAGCTGCGCCTCGACCTTGTCGCCCTCGGTCACGGCGACGTCGCGCATGTTGTCGCCGAAGCGGGCCAGGCGCAGCGAGCCGACCTCGGCCCGGCCGGCCGCGGCGCGGGCCCAGGTGGCGATGCGCGCCGCCACCGACGGGTCGCTCACGTGGCCCGCGACGGTCTTGCGCGGCACGCCGAGACGCGTCTGGATATAGCCGAACTCGCGGTCGCCGTGGGCGGCCTGGTTGAGGTTCATGAAGTCCATGTCGATGGAGCTCCACGGCAGCTCCACGTTGGCCTGCGTGTGCAGGTGCAACAGCGGCTTGCGCAGCGCGTCAAGCCCGGCGATCCACATCTTGGCCGGGGAGAACGTGTGCATCCACGCGATCAGGCCGATGCACTCGTCGTCGGCGTTGGCCTCAAGGCACACCCGGCGGATGGCCGCCGCGTCGGTGAGCACGGGCCGCCACTCGAGCTCGAACGGCAGCGCCTCGCCCAGCTGCTCGGCGATGCGCTGGGACTGCTCGGCCACCTGCCGCAGCGTGTCCTCGCCGTACAAACCCTGGCTGCCGGTCAGGAACCATAGCCTCACAGGTGACTCCTCTGTCCATAGACGTTCTGGTAGCGGTCGTACAAGCTGTCGATGTCGCTCTGGGCGATCGGCAGCGGCTCGCCGAGCTGGCGGGAGACGTGCACGGTGCGGGCGACGTCCTCGCACATCACGGCGGCCTTCACCGCCGCCTTCGGCGACTCGCCGATCGTGAACACCCCGTGGTTCTGCATCAGCACCGCGCGGGAGCGGTGGCCGGTCAGAGTCTCGACGATGCCCTTGCCGATGTCGTCGTTGCCGATGAGGGCGAACGGCCCGACGGGGATCTCCCCGCCGAACTCGTCGGCCATCGCGGTGAGCACGCACGGGATCGCCTCACCGCGGGCCGCCCACGCCGAGGCGTACGTGGAGTGGGTGTGCACCACGCCGTTCACCTCCGGCATGTGCCGGTAGACGTAGGCGTGCGCGGCGGTGTCGCTTGAGGGGGCCAGGTCGCCCTCGACGAGGTTTCCGTCGAGGTCGCAGACCACGATCGACTCGGGGGTCAGGTCGTCGTACGACACGCCGCTCGGCTTGATGACGAACAGGTCCTCGCCGGGCACCCGGCCCGACACGTTGCCCGCCGTCCACGCCACCAGGCCGTAACGCACCAGCTCGGCGTGCAGCCGGCAGACATCCCTGCGAAGTTCATCGATCATGCACTGGCCTCGTTCCTGATCGCGCGGAGCCGGTGGAGCATCCCGCCGTCCGCGAAGTGATCGTGCAGCCTGCGATATTCGGCGTACAGCCGGTCGTAGGCGTCGGCCCGCGCGGCGTCGGGCAGGTAGGCGGCGGCCTCGCGCTTGCCCATCGCAGCCGCGGCGGCCGTGATGTCGGGGTAGGCGCCCGCCGCGACGGCGGCGTGGATCGCCGAGCCGAGGGCCGGCCCCTGGTCGGAGCCGATCACCGACAGCGGGCGGCGCAGCACGTCGGCGTACGTCTGCATGAGGAAGCGGTTCTTGAGCAGGCCGCCGGCGACCACGAACTCCTCGACCGGCACCCCCGACGCCTCGAACGTCTCCACGATGATCCGGGCGCCGAACGCGGTGGCCTCGATGAGCGCGCGGTAGACGTCCTCCGGGCGGGTGGCGAGCGTCTGCCCGGCGATGACGCCGGACAGGGTGTGGTCGACCAGGACCGAGCGGTTGCCGCCGTGCCAGTCGAGCGCGACCAGCCCGTGCTGCCCGACCTTCTGCTCGGCCGCGAGCGAGGTCAGGTACTCGTGCAGGCCGACTCCCGCCTCCGCCGCCCGCTCGGCGTACGACGCGGGCACGCAGTTGTCCACATACCAGGCGAAGATGTCGCCGACGGCGGACTGGCCCGCCTCGTAGCCCCACAGGCCGGGGACGATGCCGTCACGCACCACGCCGCACATGCCGGGAACCTCGGCGAGCTGGTCGGAGCACATGACGTGGCAGGTGGAGGTGCCCATGATGGCGACCATCTGACCCGGCCGCACGGCGTCGGCCGCCGCGGCGGTGACGTGGGCGTCGACGTTGCCGACCGCGACCGCGATCCCCTCGGGCAGGCCCGTCCACTCGGCGGCCCGCGCGGTCAGACGACCGGCGAGGCCGCCGAGCGGAGCGAGATCCTGGCCGCGCCCGCCGGCCTCGAGCTTGCGTGCGAAGCCGGCGAAGGCGGGGTTGAGCGCGGCCAGGAAGTCCTCGGACGGGTAGGCGCCGTCCTGGTAGATCCCCTTGTATCCGGCGGTGCAGACGTTGCGGGTCTCCACGCCGGTGAGCTGCCAGATGATCCAGTCGGCGGCCTCGATCCAGCGGTCGGCCCGCTCGTACGTCTCCGGGTCTTCCTCCAGGAGCTGCAGGCCCTTGGCGAACTGCCACTCGGAGGAGATCTTGCCGCCGTACCGCGGCAGCCACGGTTCGCCGCGCTCGGCGGCCAGCGCGTTGATGCGGTCGGCGTGCGGCTGGGCCGCGTGGTGCTTCCAGAGCTTCGGCCAGGCGTGCGGCCGTTCGGGGAACTCCTCGCACAGCGGGTGGCCGTCGGCGGTGGCGGGCAGGATCGTGCAGGCCGTGAAGTCGGTGCCGATGCCGATCACCTGATCGGCCGGGACCTGCGCGGCGGCCAGCGCCTTCGGCACCGCGTGCCGCAGCACGTCGATCCAGTCCGCCGGCGACTGCAAGGCCCAGTCGGGGCCGAGGCGGACGCCAGAGCCCGGCAGCGTGTCCTCGATCACGCGGTGGGCGTACTCGTGGACGGCGCCGCCCACCTCCTCGCCGTCGCTCACCCGCACGACCACCGCGCGCCCGGACAGCGTGCCGTAGTCGACGCCGATGACGTAACGCTCGCTGTTAGCGTTCACACATGCTCCAAATCGGAGAAGGGAGAGGTACTGCCGCTCTGCTGGCAGCGTCTACCTGCGACGGGCGGTGATCAAGCGCTGCAGCAGGATGAAGGCGAACAGCAGCACACCGATGAAGATCCTGGTCCACCACGAGCTCAGCGTGCCCTCGAAGCTGATGATCGTCTGGATCAGGCCGAGGACGAGCACGCCGAGCACGGTGCCCAGCAGATAACCGCTGCCGCCGGTGAGCAGAGTGCCGCCGATGACGACCGCCGCGATCGCGTCCAGCTCCATTCCGACGGCGCTGAGCCCGTACCCCGACAGGGAGTAGAAGGCGAACAGCAGGCCGCCGAGGGCGGAGCAGAACCCGCTGATCGTGTAGACGGCGATCTTCGTGCGGGCCACCGGCAGGCCCATCAGCAGCGCCGACTGCTCGCTGCCGCCGGCCGCGTAGACGTTGCGGCCGAGCCGGGTGTAGTGCAGCACGTACATCGCGATCAGCACGACCACGATCGCGATCACCGCGCTCGGCGAGACCCACATGTCGCCGCCGAGGTCGATCCGGGTCTGCGCGATGGCGGTGAACGTCGAGTCCTCGATCGGGATCGAGGCGGTGCTGATGGTGTAGCACAGGCCGCGGGCGAGGAACATGCCCGCCAGCGTGACGATGAACGGCTGGATCTCGAAGTACTGAATGATCGCGCCCATGCCTAGGCCCAGCACCGCGCCGATCACCAGCACCAGGGCGATGACCCCGTACGCCGGCCAGCCGTCCTTCAGCAGACTGGCGCTGATCATCGTGGCGAGGGCGACCACCGACCCCACAGACAGGTCGATGCCGCCGGTGAGGATGACGAACGTCATGCCGACCGCGACCACCAGCAGGAAGGCGTTGTCGATGAAGACGTTGAGGATGATCTGCCCGGTGGCGAAGCCCTGGTAGCGGATGCCTCCCGCCACGAACATCGCCACGAACAGGCCCGCGGTCACCAGGACCGGGATGTACTTCTGCGGGACCGTACGGCGCAGGCCCGGCAGACCGGTGATGCTCGTCATGCCGAGACCCTCACCTTCTCTTCGGTCGCCGGATGCGCCTCGACCGGGCGCCTGCGGCGGTGGAAGACCTTCGCGCGGAAGGCCGGGGACTGGATCAGGCAGACGACGGTCACCACGAGTGCCTTGAACAGCAGCGTGGTCTCCGGCGGAACGCCGATCGAGTAGATCGTGGTGGTCAGCGTCTGGATGATGAGGGCGCCGAGCACGGTGCCGCTCAGGGAGAACCGGCCGCCGGACAGCGGGGTGCCTCCGATGACGACGGCGAGGATCGCGTCCAGCTCGATCCACAGGCCGGCGTTGTTGCCGTCGGCGCTGGAGACGTTCGAGCTGATCATCAGGCCCGCGATGCCGGCACACAGCCCGCAGAACGCGTACACCATGATGAGCACGCCGCGGGCGCTGATGCCGGCCAGGCGGCTCGCCTCGGCGTTGCCGCCGACCGACTCGATGAGCAGGCCGAGCGCCAGGCGCCGGGTGAGGAACGCGGTGAGCGCGAGCACGACCGCCACGACGATGATGGAGAACGGCAGTGTGAGCCAGTAGCCCCCGCCGATCAGCTTGTACGGCGAGCTGTTGACCGTGGTGATCTGGCCGTCGGTGATGAGCTGGGCCAGACCGCGCCCGGCGACCATCAGGATCAGCGTCGCGATGATCGGCTGGATCCCGATGCCGGCGACCAGGAAGCCGTTCCACACGCCGAGGACCACCGACAGGACGAGCGCGATGCCCACGGCCCCGAGCACGCCGCCCACCGAGTTCTGGTCGGACAGGCCGCTGATGCGCAGGCAGGCCAGAGCGCCGGCGATCGCCACGACGGAGCCGACCGACAGGTCGATGCCGCTGGTGGCGATGACGAGCGTCATGCCGAGCGCCACCAGGATCAGCGGAGCGCCGAACCGGACGATGTCGATCAGGCTGCCGTAGAGGTGGCCGTCCTTCACCTGAATCTTGAAGAAGTTGTCGGTGAAGAACAGGTTCAGCGCCAGCAGCGCGACCAGGATGACCAGGGGCCAGAACAGGCGATGTCTGAGGAACCCTCTCATGACTGAGCTCCGCTCGCGATCGTCTCCGTCAGGGTGTCGGTGGTCAGGCGCTCGTCGTTCTCTAGTTCGGCGACCAACTTGCGGTCGCGCAGCACACCGACCTTGTGGCTGAGCCGCAGCACCTCCTCCAGCTCGGCGGAGATGAACAGCACGGCCATCCCGCCGTCCGACAGCTCGGCGACCAGGCGCTGGATCTCGGCCTTGGCGCCGACGTCGATGCCCCGGGTGGGCTCGTCGAGGATGAGCAGGCGGGGCTCCAGGATGAGCCAGCGGGCCAGCAGCACCTTCTGCTGGTTGCCGCCGCTGAGGTTCCTGATGAGCTGGTCGGGGTTGGCCGGGCGGATGTTCAGCGCGGCGATGTACTTGTCGACCAGCTCGTCCTGCTTGCGCCGCGGGATCGGCCGGGTCCAGCCGCGCGCGGCCTGCAGGGCGAGGATGAGGTTCTCGCGGACGGTGAGGTCGGGGACGAGCCCCTCGGCCCGCCGGTTCTCCGAGCAGAAGGCCAGCTTCCGGGAGACGGCGGATCGGGGCGTACGCAGGTTGACCTGCTCGCCGCCGATCTTCAGGGAGCCGGTGCCCGCGTGGTCGGCCCCGAACAGCAGCCGGGCGACCTCCGTACGGCCCGAGCCGAGCAGCCCGGCCAGGCCGACGACCTCGCCCTCGTGGATGGTGAGCGTGAACGGTTCGATGGCCCCGGTGCGGCCCAGTTGCTCGGCCTCGACCAGCGGCGCGGCTTCGCGGGCGGGCGGGCGGCCCTCCAGCTTCTCGAGGTCGGCCAGCTCACGGCCGATCATCTTGCCGACCAGCTCGACCTGGCTCAGCTCGCTGGTGAGGTACTCCCCCACGAGCTTGCCGTTGCGCAGGATCGTCATCCGGTCGGAGATCTCGTAGATCTGGTCGAGGAAGTGCGAGACGAACAGGATCGCGATGCCCTGCTCCTTGAGCCGGCGCATCACCCGGAAGAGCTGGGCGACCTCCCCCGCGTCGAGGCTGGAGGTGGGCTCGTCGAGGATCAGCACCTTCGCGTCGATGTCCACGGCCCGCGCGATCGCGACCATCTGCTGGATCGCCAGTGAGTACGACGACAGCGGCGCCGACACGTCGAGGTCGAGGTCGAGGCGGGAGAGGATCTCCGCCGCCCGGCGGCGCATCGTCTTCCACTGGATCCGGCCGAAGCGGCGCGGTTCACGGCCGATGAAGATGTTCTCCGCCACCGACAGGTTCGTGCAGAGGTTGACCTCCTGGTAGACGGTGCTGATGCCCGCCTGCTGCGCGGCGAGCGGACTGGAGAATCCGACGCGGTGGCCCTCCAGCTCGATCTCGCCGGCGTCGATGTCGTACACGCCGGTCAGCACCTTGATCAAGGTCGACTTGCCGGCGCCGTTCTCCCCCATCAGCGCGTGGACCTCGCCCGGAAGCAGCCGGAAGTCGACGCCGTCCAGTGCCTTCACGCCGGGGAACTGCTTGCCGATCCCGCTCATCCGCAGGATCGGCGCGGGTGCGGCCATGCGGCGCCCCTCTCATCCTCGTGACTCGTCTCACGGGCGGGCCGCCCCCGAGACGGGGGCGGCCCGGAATCCGATCAGTACTTGCGGTTGGGCAGGGCCTCCTTGGCCTGCTCCTGGGTGAAGGTGGTCTCCTCGGTGACCACCCGCTGGGGTACCTGCTCGCCCTTGACGACCTTCTTGGCGAGGTCCATGAGCTGGGTGCCGAGCAGCGGGGAGCACTCGACGATGTAGTTGATCTTGCCGTCGGCGAGGGCCTGCATGCCGTCGTGCACCGCGTCAACCGTGATGATCTTGATGTCCTTGCCCGGGACCTTGCCCGCGCCCTCGATCGCCTCGATGGCGCCGAGGCCCATGTCGTCGTTGTGCGCGTACAACACGTCGATCTTGGGGTTGGACTTCAGGAAGGCCTCCATGACCTCCTTGCCCTTGGCGCGCGTGAAGTCGCCGGTCTGCGAGGCGATGATCTTGAACTTCGGATCGGCGGAGATGACCTCCTGGAAGCCGGCCTTGCGGTCGTTGGCGGGCGCGGAGCCGGTGGTGCCCTCCAGCTGGACGATGTTCACGTCGTCCTGGCTGTCCTTGTACTGGTCGACCAGCCACTGACCGGCCTTCTTGCCCTCCTCGACGAAGTCGGAGCCGAGGAAGGTCTTGTAGAGGCTGGTGTCCTTGGAGTCCACGGCCCGGTCGGTGAGGATGACCGGGATCTTCGCGTTCTGCGCCTCCTTGAGAACGGTGTCCCAGCCCGACTCCACCACCGGCGAGAAGGCGATCACGTCGACCTTCTGCTGGATGTAGGAGCGGATGGCCTTGATCTGGTTCTCCTGCTTCTGCTGCGCGTCGGAGAACTTCAGGTCGACGCCCGCCGCCTTGGCGGACTCCTGGATGTCCTTGGTGTTGGCGGTACGCCAGCCGCTTTCCGCGCCGACCTGGGCGAAGCCCATCACGAGCTTTCCGTCGTCGGCGCCACCGCCGGACGAACCGCCACTGTCGCTGCTGCTGCAACCGGCCATCGTCAGGGCGGTGGCACCGGCCAGGATCAGTGCCGAGATCCTCTTCAACACTGTGGGGGATCCTTTCTAACTGTTAGCGCTAACACCTACGGCACAGCGCTTGTCATCTGGTGTGTCTCCGAACGGCTAGCGCGCGGCGACGGCTGTGCTTCCCCTGAGCACGAACTGGGGAGGCACGACGAGACGCTCATGGGGTAGCGGCTCGCCCGACTCGATCTGCCGGAGCAGCACGTCGATGCTGCGCCTGCCGACGGCCCCGAAGTCCTGTCTGATGGTGGTGAGCGGCGGGGAGAAGAACTCCGACTCAGGGATGTCGTCGAAGCCCACGATGCTGATCTGCTCGGGGACTTTCACCCCCTCCTCCGTGAACGCGCGCAGGAGGCCCAGCGCCATCTGGTCGTTGGCGACGAACACCGCGGTGACGTCACCGGCCATGGCGGCGAGTTCCTTGCCGGCCTGGTAACCCGATCGGGGGCTCCAGTCGCCGGTCAGCATGCCGGGGACGGGCCGCCCCGCGGCGGTCAGCACCGCGCGCCAGCCCTCGATCCGGCCCTCGGCCTCCAGCCAGTCCGCCGGGCCGCTGACATGCCAGACGGTCTCGTGCCCGAGGTCGAGCATGTGCGAGGTCGCCAGCCTGGCGCCCTCGACCTGGTCGACGCTCACCACGGAGACCTCGCCCTGATGCCAGCCCTCGACGGCCACGGCGGGCATGCCCGCCGGCAGGTCGTCGAGCGCCCGGGCCGCCGAACGCTGCGGGGCGACGACGACGATGCCGTCCACGCCCTGCTCGGCGAGGTAGCCGATCGCGTCGTTCACGCCGGCCCTGTCGATGGTCCGCAGGCTCACGATGCTCACGAAGTAGCCCGCGTCCCTCGCGGCCTGCTCGATTCCGTATACCGTGCTCGCCGGGCCGTACAGCGTCGTGTCGAAGCTGACCACGCCCAGCGTGCGCGAGTGCTTCGTGACCAGGGCCCGGGCGACGAGGTTGCGGCGGTAACCGAGCTGGTCGATGGCCCGCATGACCCGGGTGCGGGTCTCGGCGCGGACGTTGGGATGGTCGTTGAGCACCCGCGAGACCGTCTGGTGCGACACTCCGGCCAGCCTGGCCACGTCGGCCATGACGGGCGGGCGGCGGTCGACGTTGGGTCCCACTGGCGCTCCTCTCCACTGCTTGGGAAGACTGTGAGCGTTAACACGACCCCCCGTCAAGGTGATGGCCGATTACGGTCCGGTCACGCCGAAACATCGCGTTAACGCCCTATTGACGGACATGCCGCGTGGCTCTTAACTGGTGGCCGAATCCAGCTTGTTAGCGCTAACTTCGCAACCATCGCGCGATGTTAGCGATAACAGAACCCGGAGGAGCCCCCCGAATGAGCAGAAAGGCCTGGTCACTGGCCTTGTCGGCGGCCATGGTGAGCGGCGTGGTGAGCGGCGTGCTCTCCACCACGCCGGCTCAGGCCGAAGCCGCCGACCCGATCCCCGCCGGCGCGGCCGTCGACCAGTTCGACGCCGCCGCGCTCGGTCCCGACTGGCAGGTTCTCAATCCCGACGACACCCAGTGGTCCCTGAGCGAGCGGCCCGGCAGCCTGCGGATCCACTCACTGAAGGGCGACACCTACCAGACCGACAACTCGGCCAAGAACATCTTCCTCATGGACGTCCCCGCCGGGGACTTCGAGGTCGTCACGAAGTTCAGCGCCCCGGTCGCGCTGGACTTCCAGAGCGCCGGCATCTTCGCCTGGCAGGACTGGGACAACTACGTCCGCGCCGGGCTCGCTCACGTCGGCTCGTCCGGGGGCAACGTCATCGAGACCGACACGGAGGTGAAGGCGGCCTTCACCGCGGCCTTCGCGAGCCGCTCCGGATCCACGGGCGAGATCCTCAAGCTGGCGAGGTCGGGCAACGAGTTCACCTCGTCGTACTGGAACGGCTCGGCCTGGGTGCAGGCGTCCAAGGTCACCGCCGCGCTGGACGTCAAGCAGGTCGGCCTGTTCGCGCTGTCGGCCCAGAACGGCACGCCGATCGCGGCCGACTTCGACTACTTCGCGGTCAAGGCGGCCGAGGGCAAGACGATCGTCCCGTCCGGCCCGTTCACGCTGCGCGCGGCCGGCTCCGCGCCGTACCTGTCGGCCGGCAAGGACGGACAGGTGGTCGCCTCCGACGCCCCCGGCATGACGAGCCTCGTGGTCACCGCCGAGGACAAGGGCGACGGCACGGTGGCGCTCAAGGACCTGAACGGCAAGGGCTACCTAGGGGTCGCCGACGACTCCACCCTGCGCCTCGGCTCGACGGCTGGATCGTTCCAGCTCCGTGACGCCGGCGGAGGCAAGGTGTACCTGTCGGCCGGGGACAAGCAGGTCGCGGTCAGCGACGGCAGGCTCGTAGCCACCGCGAAGGGAACGAAGTTCCAGGTCGAGGGCTACGCCAAGGACGTCGGCGAGCTCAAGGTGGACACCGCCGCCGCCGGCACCAAGGTCAGCCCCAACCTGTACGGCATCTTCTACGAGGACATCAACCACGCAGCCGACGGCGGCCTCTACGCCGAACTCGTGCAGAACCGGTCCTTCGAGTTCAACTCGGTCGACAACCGGAACTACAACGGCCTGACCGCCTGGACCAAGGTCGGGCGCGGCGGCGCGGCCGGCACGGCAGCCGTGTCCGGCGACCAGCCGCTGAACAGCAACAACCGCAACTTCCTGCGGCTGGACATCACCAGCCCTGGCACCGGTTACGGCGTGAGCAACGCCGGCTTCAACAAGGGCATCGCGGTCCAGGCCGGCAAGACCTACGACCTGTCGCTGTTCGCCCGGCGCGGCAGCGGCGGCCCGATCACGGCGGCCATCGAGAGCGCGGACGGCTCCAAGGTGTACGGCACCGCCACGATCGACGCCCAGTCGGCCGACTGGAAGAAGTACTCGGCCACGATCACGGCGAGCGAGACCACCGACGCCGCGCGCCTGGTCGTGCTGGCCGGCGGCACCGGCCGGGTCGACCTCGACATGATCTCGCTGTTCCCGAAGGACACCTTCAAGGGCCGTCAGAACGGCATGCGCAAGGACATCGCCGAGACGATCGCCGCGCTCAAGCCGCGGTTCCTGCGCTTCCCCGGCGGCTGCGTGACCAACGTCGGCACCTACGACCCGTACTCGCTCAACCAGGACCGGCGCCGCATCTACCAGTGGAAGGAGACGCTCGGCCCGGTCGAGGATCGGCCGACCAACTTCAACTTCTGGGGTTACAACCAGACGTACGGCATCGGCTACTACGAGTACTTCCAGTTCGCCGAGGACCTGGGCGCCGAGGCGGTGCCGGTGCTGTCGGTGGGCGTCAACGGCTGCAACGAGAACCGGCCGCTCACTGACGAGGCCAAGCTCCAGCAGTGGGTCCAGGACACGCTCGACCTCATCGAGTTCGCCAACGGCCCGGCCGACTCCACGTGGGGCGCCAAGCGGGCCGCCATGGGCCACCCCAAGCCGTTCGGCATGAAGTACATCGGCCTCGGCAACGAGGAGATCTACAACGAGTTCTTCACGAACTACCCCAAGTTCGCGAGCGCGATCCGGGCCAAGTACCCGAACATCAAGATCCTCTCGAACGCCGGCCAGACCTCCCAGGGCTCCTGGTTCGACCGCATGTGGCAGTTCGCGCGTGACCAGAAGGCCGACCTGGTCGACGAGCACTACTACAACGACCCGAGCTGGTTCCTGGCCAACAACCACCGCTACGACAGCTACGACCGGAGCGGGCCGCACGTGTTCGTCGGCGAGTACGCCTCGAAGGGCAACACGTACTGGAACGCGCTGACCGAGGCGTCGTACCTGACCGGCATCGAGCGCAACTCCGACGTCGTCGAGCTGGCGTCGTACGCGCCGCTGCTGTCCAACGTCGACTACGTCAACTGGACGCCGGACCTCATCTGGTTCGACAACGACCAGGTCTACGGCTCGCCCAGCTACTACGTGCAGCGCATGTTCTCCCGCAACGTGGGCGACACCGTGCTGCCGAGCACGTACAAGGCGAGCCCGCTGCCGGTGGACGACATCAAGGGCGCGATCGGTCTCGGCTCCTGGAGCACCCAGGTCCGCTACGACGACGTCAAGGTGACCGGGGCGGACGGCACGGTCCTGTTCAGCGACGACTTCTCGAACGGCACGGGCAAGTGGACCCCCGGCCAGGGGACGTGGGCGGTGCAGGACGGCGCGTACGTCCAGACGGCCAACGTGACCGACGCCCGGTCCACGGCCGGCTCGGCGGACTGGTCCAACTACACGCTGGAGGTCACCGCCCGCAAGACCGGCGGCGCCGAGGGCTTCCTGGTGATGTTCGGCGCGAAGGACACCGGCAACTTCTACTGGTGGAACATCGGCGGCTGGAACAACACCCAGTCGGCCATCGAGAAGGCGACGAACGGCTCCAAGTCGTCGATCGCGACGTCGAGCACCACGGTCCAGACCGGCCGCGACTACAAGATCAAGATCCAGGTCTCCGGTCGCCACATCACCACCTGGCTTGACGGCCAGAAGGTCAACGACTTCACCGACAACGCCTCCGTCGAGCCGCTCTACCAGGTGGTCTCCAAGGACAGCGACACCGGCGACGTGGTGATCAAGGCCGTCAACGTCCAGGACACCGCCGTGCGCAGCACGGTCGACCTCGGCGACGCCAAGATCGCGCCGAAGGCCCTCGTCACCTCGCTGACCGGTGACCCCGCCGCCGTGAACTCGCTCGCCGAGCCCACGAAGGTCTCCCCGGTCGAGCGGGAGGTGAGCGGATTCTCCTCCGCCTTCACCTACGACTTCCCGGCCCGCTCGGTGACGTTCATCCGCCTCGGCAAGGACGCCCGGGCCGGCACCACCGTCACCGCCCACGCGTCGCCCAAGCAGGTGAAGCAGGGCAAGAAGGTCCAGGTCCACTACAGCGTGGACCCGAAGGGCGCGACCGGTGAGGTGACCGTGTCCGAGGGCGCGACGATCCTCGGCGAGGGCACGTTCAACCCCGGTGGCCAGGGCAAGACCGAGCTCGACCTCGACCTGCCCGCCGGCACGCACGAGCTGACCGTCTCCTACTCCGGCGACGCCCGCTTCCGGCCGTCGACCACCACCCTCACCCTGGAGGTGAAGCCGTAAGACCCGCCGCCCGGGGCGCGCCATCGCCCCGGGCGGCCGCCGCTTTCGCGCGCGCCTGGTCACGACCGCTCACCCGGACGGCCTCCGCACCCACCGGGTTCATGCCGGGGTTCGTGTCGGGGGCTCCGGACTCTGATGTGGGTCGGGTGGTAGGTGAAGGCCCAGCGGTCGGTGCCCACCTTGTGGCGGGTGTAGCGGTCGGGGTGGCGGTAGCGGTCGCGGTTGTGGAACTGGCAGGCCGGTCCGAGCAGCTTCAGGTCGGTCAGCCCGCCGGTGCTCCAGTTGTCCGCGTGGTCGATCTGACACATGGTGGCCGGCAGGGGGCAGCCGTCGATCCAGCAGGTGGCGTAGCGGGCGAAGACGGCCCGCCGCTGGGCGGGGGTGGCCAGGCGGACCTTGCGGCCCATGTCCAGCACCTGCCCCTCGGCGTCCATCACCAGACGCACCAGCGCGGAGGTGCGGGCCAGCCGGTGCACGCCGGAGACGGGCAGCATCTGCCCGGTCGCCAGCAACAGCCCCGGCGCCGCCCCCAGCAGCACCCCAGGTGCCGCCGTCCCGGGCACCGCCCCCGGTGACGTCCCTCGCGCTGTTCCCGGTGGCCTCCCCAGCTTCGTTCCCCGCTCGCCCGGCGCCGTTCCCGGTGTCCCCGGCGCTCCGGCCGAGCACCGCGCTTCGCCGCCACGCCCGCACGCGCCCTGGCCATCCGCCGCGCCCTGCTGAGCCCGGCCCTGCTCATCACCGCCCGGCTCATCGCAGCCCGGCTCATCGCAGCCCGGCTCATCGCAGCCCGGCTCATGGCGGCACCGCCCACAGCGCACCTCTCCGTGGTCCTCCCTCGTGCCCTGCCCATGCCGGCACTCCCCCGCAGGCTGATGCCCGGCGTGGGCGTGATGTCCAGGCAGGTCCTCGGGAGGAGGATCCGGCTGCGCTGTACCCGGATGCACTGCATGCGGATGCGCTGTGTGCGAATGCCCGCTGCCGCCGCGCGCCAGCCATGCTGACGCGCGACTGGCGTCCGTAGCTTCCGGTTGGCCCGCACCACGGTCGCAGTCCTCGCCCTCTGCGGGCGCGGCGTCGTCACCCTCAGCAGAGCCGGTGCTCACATCGCAGGCGGCGTCGGCGCTTCCGGTGTCGCTGGGGGCGCAGTCGCCGGTGTCTTCAACGTCGCGGGGCTCTGTGTCGCTGGGGCCGGTGTCGCTGGGGCCGGTGTCGCTGGGGCCGGTGTCGCTAGGGCCGGTGTCTTCCGGGTGGTCGGGATGGTCGGTGACGGGGTCGGTGGGGAGGGATTCGGCGTTGACCAGGACCAGGAGCTCGGCGGCGATCTTCTGCTCCAGGAACGCGATGAACGCATCCGCGTTACGCACCCGCAGCGGCCGGTCATCGCCCTCAGCCTTCGGTTTGGCGTAGGCGTCCAGCAGGGTCCGCAGCCGGGCGGCGGCCTCGCGGGGCAGGTAGAACTCCCCTTCCAGCCCGCCGCCCCCGGTGGGCCGGACCCTCAGGAAACGCCGCCCGTAGTCGGCCTGCTCATCACGGTCCTCACCATCAGGGTTCAGCACCGCGCGCAGGTAGCGGCCGGCCTTGGCCACCTCCGCCGGGCCCGCCTTGCCGGCCAGCTCCAGCAAAATCGGCTCAGCCAGCCCGGCCTGCTCGTCGCTCAACTGCGCGGTGGCGGTACAGATCGCCTCCACCACCCCCGCCGCCAACCCACCGGCGGCAAACCGCTCCCGCACCCGCGGCAGGCGGCCCAACTCCACGGCCAAGATCAGCAGACGGCCCGCACCGGGGACACTCATCCCCCCGGCGGTACGCAACCAGCTGCGGGTGGAGGCATGCCCATGCTCCTTGGCCTGCCCCGCACGATGCACCCGCCCGACGCGGTCCGCCAACGCGCACGTGATCCGATCCCGCGCGAACATCAGGTCCTCAGCCTCGGCAAGGCAGACGTCCACATCATCAGGAAGCGGCGCCAGCGCCAACGCCTGCGCCGACTCACGAACAGAACCCACCAGCACCCACGACGACCGCCCCCTGTCTCGACCGGCACCGGCACCGTGAGCATCTGCGGCGTCGTCCGGGACAGCACTGTCGGCACTGGCTGAATCATCGCGGGGACTCTGGGAATCCTCCATTCCAGGCTCAACGATCGGAAAATAACCAGCAGGGCTTTGTTCGCGGGCGAGCGAACCTTCGGACGACCACAAAGGGGAATCGGCAGTCAATCGATCCCACCAGTCATCGCCGGCATTATTCGAACGACGAGAGGGACCAGAACGCTGATCGAACAGGTCCATCGCACCCCCCGCCAATCCGAAAGCCTGTACGAATTCTTTCACGGCCCTGCTGCCGTAACAACCGCACAGCTCGATTTGTTGGAGTTACAGGTGGCGGCAATTCCCATCAATTATGGAATATTTTGGACAATTGATATTCAGTCACCGGCGGCTGTCCGCGCCACCAACGCCGAAAACGCGCGGTAAGCGCACAGGCCGAGGCAGCCCCGGAGGGGTGGAGTTGTCGACGGCAGCCGCCGACAGCCCGTCGGCCGGCCGCGGGCCGCGCTCAGGCTCGACGGCCGGTCGGTCGGCCGCAGCCAGCCCGTCCGAGCCGTGCCCGGGAGCGTCCCGGCAACGTCCATGTCGTGCCCGCCCGCTGGAAGGGCGCGGGCGGGCACGTACGGGCGGACGCGTCGGCGCGCCTACTTGGCCTTGTTCTTGTTGTAGACGTCGAAGGCCACGGCCAGCATGAGCACGCCGCCCTTGATGGCCTGCTGCCAGTCGACGCCGAGGCCGAGCAGGGACATGCCGTTGTTCATAACGCCCATGACCAGGCCGCCGACGATGGCGCCGACGACGCTGCCCACGCCGCCGGAGGCGGACGCGCCGCCGATGAACGCCGCCGCGATCGCGTCGAGCTCGAAGTTGGTGCCCGCCTTGGGGGTGGCCGCGTTGAGCCGGGCGGCGAACATCAGCCCGGCGAGGGCGGCCAGCACGCCCATGTTGACGAAGACCAGGAACTTCGTCTTCTTCGTCGCGATGCCCGACAGCGCCGCCGCGCGCTCGTTGCCGCCGACCGCGTAGATGTGGCGGCCCATCACCGTGCTCGTCGTGACGAACGAGTAGCCGACGGTCAGCACGATCACCACGAGGCCGACGACCGGCAGCCCTTGGTAGACCGCGAGCACCCAGGTGAACGCCCCGATCACGACGACGATGGCGACGGCCTTGAGCGCGAACCACTGCAGGGCGGCCACGCTGAGGCCGTACTCCCGCCGCCGGGCGCGGGATCGCCAGTCGTTCCACACGATCAGCGCCGCCGCGGCGAGGCCGAGCAGGATGGTCACCAGGTGCAGGTCGTCCCCGCCGAACTCGGGCACGAAGCCCGACCCGAGCTGCCGGAAGCCGGTGGGGAACGGCGCGATCGACTGCCCCTGCAGCACGACCATACTGAGCCCGCGGAACAGCAGCATGCCGCCGAGCGTGACGATGAACGCGGGGATGCGGGCGTAGGCGATCCAGAAGCCCTGGAAGGCGCCGATCAGCCCGCCGGTGACGAGCGCGGCGAGCACGACCAGCGGCCACGGCAGGCCCCAGTTCACGATCGCCACCCCGGTGACCGCGCCGACGAACGCCGCCACCGAGCCGACCGACAGGTCGATCTCCCTGTTGATGATCACCAGCATCATGCCGATGGCCAGCACGAGCACGTAGCCGTTCTGCATGATCAGGTTGGTGACGTTGAGCGGCTTGAGCAGGATGCCGTCGGTCAGGATCTCGAACAGCACGACGATGACGACCAGCGCGGCGATCATTCCGTACTGCCGCAGGTTCCCCCGCAGGCGCAGACCCGCCTGCCCGCCGGAGGAAGCGGGGGCGGTCGCCGGGCGTTCCACGAGGGTCATCGGGCCACCGCCGGGGTGTTGGTCATCAGCCTCATGACGGCCTCCTGTGTCGCTTCCCGCCGCCCGAGCTCACCCGTGATCCGCCCCTGGCTCATCACGTAGATCCGGTCGCACATGCCGAGGAGCTCGGGCAGCTCCGAGGAGATCAGCAGCACGCCCTTACCCTCGGCGGCGAGCCGCTGGATGATCGAGTAGATCTCGTACTTCGCGCCCACGTCGATGCCGCGCGTGGGCTCGTCGAGGATGAGCACGTCGGGGTCGGTGTACATCCACTTGCTCAGCACGACCTTCTGCTGGTTGCCGCCGCTGAGGTTGCCGGTCTTGGCGAAGACGCCGGGCGCCTTGATCCGCAGCCGGTCGACGAACCCCTCGGCGTCGGCCACCTCCCTGTGCAGGTCGATGACCGACCGCCGCGCCACCCGGTGCAGGTTCGCCAGCGTGACGTTGCGCCTGATGTCCTCCTCCAGCAGCAGGCCGAGCTCCTTGCGGTCCTCGGTGACGTACGCCAGGCCGGCCGCGATGGCGTCACTGACCGTCGCCAGGTGCAGCTCGCGGCCCTCCTTGCGGACGGTGCCGCTGATCCGCGTGCCGTACGACCGGCCGAAGACGCTCATCGCCAGCTCGGTGCGGCCGGCGCCCATGAGCCCGGCCACGCCGACGATCTCACCGCGCCGTACGGCGAGGCTCGCGTCGCGGACGACCTGCCGGTCGGGGACGGTGGGGTGGAAGACGTTCCACCCCTCGATCTCGAACAGCACCTCGCCGATGTCCGGGGTGCGGGGCGGGTAGCGGTGGTCGAGGTCCCGCCCCACCATGCCCCTGATGACGCGGTCCTCGTCCACCCCGTCGGCGACCGCGAGCGTCTCGATCGTCCGGCCGTCCCGCAGGATCGTGATCGCGTCGGCCACGGCCATCACCTCGTTCAGCTTGTGCGAGATGAGGATCGAGGTGATGCCGTGGTCGCGCAGGTCCCGCAGGAGCTGCAGCAGGTTCTCGCTGTCGGCCTCGTTGAGCGCGGCGGTCGGCTCGTCGAGGATGAGCAGCTTCACGTCCTTGGCCAGCGCCTTGGCGATCTCGACGAGCTGCTGCTTGCCCACCCCGAGACCGCTCACCGGCGTGTCCGGGCCCTCGCGCAGGCCCACCTTCTCCAGCAGGCGCACGGTCTCGACCGACGTGGCGTGCCAGTCGATGACGCCGCGCCGCGACCGCTCGTTGCCGAGGAAGACGTTCTCCGCGATGGACATGCCGGGCACCAGCGCCAGCTCCTGGTGGATGATGACGATGCCGGCGGCCTCGCTGTGCCGAAGTCCCCTGAACGCGCAGGGCCGGTCGTCGAGGAGGATCTCCCCCTCGTAGGTTCCGTGCGGGTAGACCCCGCTGAGCACCTTCATCAGCGTGGACTTCCCGGCGCCGTTCTCGCCCACGAGGGCGTGGACGGTGCCGCGCTCGACGTCGAAGTTGACGTCGTCGAGCGCGCGCACGCCCGGGAACTCCTTGGTGATCCCCCGCATCCGGAGGATGTGGTCGGGCATCTGCCGCCTCTTTCGCGCGCTCAGCTACTGAGTTGTGCCTCGGTGTAGTAGCCGCCGTCGACCAGCACCTGCTTGTAGTTGTCCTTGTCGACCGACACGGGCTTCAGCAGATAGGACGGCACCGTCTTGACGCCGTTGTTGTAGCTGTCGGTGTTGTTGACCTCGGGCTTCTTGCCCTGCACGACGGCGTCGGCCATCGAGGCCGCCACCTTGGCCAGCTCGCGGGTGTCCTTGTAGACGGTCTGCGTCTGCTCGCCCGCGATGATCGACTTCACGGAGGCCAGCTCGGCGTCCTGCCCGGTGATGATCGGCAGCGGCTTGCCCGCCGAGCCGTACCCGACGCTCTTGAGCGCGGAGATGATCCCGATGCTGATCCCGTCGTACGGCGAGAGCACGGCGTCGATCTTCTCGGAGGTGTAGTTGGCGCTCAGCAGGTTGTCCATCCGGGACTGGGCGGTGGCGCCGTCCCAGCGCAGCGTCGCGACCTGCTCCAGCTTCGTCTGCCCGCTGCGCACGACCAGCTTGCCCGAGTCCAGGTAGGGCTTGAGCACGGACATGGCGCCGTTGAAGAAGAAGACGGTGTTGTTGTCGTCGGGGGAGCCGGCGAACAGCTCGATGTTGAACGGCCCCTTGCCGTCCTTCAGACCGAGCTTGTCCTCGATGTAGCCCGCCTGCTGCACGCCGACCTGGAAGTTGTCGAACGTGGCGTAGTAGTCCACGTTGGGGGTCTTCATCAGCAGCCGGTCGTAGGCGATGACGGGGATCTTCTGGTCGGCCGCCTGCTGCAGCACGTCGGTGAGGGCGGAGCCGTCGACGGCCGCGACGACGAGCACCTTCACGCCCTTGGTGATCATGTTCTCGACCTGGGAGACCTGGGTCTCCACCACGTCCTCGGCGTACTGCAGGTCGGTGCCGTAGCCCAGCGACTTGAACTGCTGGACCATGTTGTCGCCGTCCTTGACCCACCGTTCGGACGACTTCGTGGGCATCGCGATGCCCACGGTTCCCTTGTCCCCGCCGGCGGTCGAGTCGCCGCCGTTACCAGAACTGCCGCAGCCGGCCGCCAGCAGCAGGCACAACGCCCCCACCAGCGCACCCATGAGTCTGCGCATGAGACAATCTCCTTTGGAATGGTTGTTCCACGCGTCCCGCCGGGGGCCTAGACCGGCGGGACGCGGTTTTCCGCCCGGCTCTCACGCCGGGCGGAAGCCTTCTCAGGGGCTCACGCCGGTGCTCTCCCTCACCACGAGTTCGGGCTCCACCATGCGCCTCGCCTCACCTTCCACGCCGGCGATGCGGTCCAGCAGGAGCTGGAACGCCTGCCGGCCGACCTCGCCGAAGTTCTGCCGTACGGTCGTCAGGGGCGGCCAGAAATAGGCCGCCTCGGGGACGTCGTCGAACCCGACGACGCTCACGTCCTCGGGGACCCGCCGGCCGGTCTCGCGCAGGGCACGCAGCACGCCCATCGCCATGTGGTCGTTGGCCACGAAGATCGCCGTCACGTCGGGCTCGCGGGCGAGGCGCTTGCCGATCTCGTAGCCGGAGTGGGCGGTCCAGTCGCCGACCAGCGGTTCGGGCACCTGCCTGCCCTCCGCCTCCAGCGCCGACCGCCAGCCGGCCACCCGGCCGTTCGCGTCGATCCAGTTGGGCGGGCCCGACAGGTGCCAGACGGTGCGGTGACCGAGACTGAGCAGGTGGCGGGTGGCGCGGGCGGCGCCGGCGTACTGGTCCACCGCCGCCACCGGCACCGGAAGGTCCGATCCCCCGCCGACGTCGACCACCGGGAGGCCCGGGGGAAGGTGCCGCAGCCCCTCGGCGGCCGACTCGTGCGGCGCGACGACGATGACGCCGTCCACGGACTGGGACCGCAGGCGGTCGATCCCCCTGGTGATCCAGCTGCGGTTGAGCGCGGGCAGGCTGGCGATGCTGACCAGGTAGTCGCTGTCCCTGGCCGCCTGCTCGATGCCGAACAACGTGGAGGCCGGGCCGTACAGGGTGGTGTCGAAGCAGACGACCCCCAGCACCCCCGAGCGGCCGGTCACCAGGACCCGCGCCGCCGAATTGGGTCGGTAGTCGAGCTCGCGGACCGCCGCGAGAACGCGCGCCCGGGTCTCCGGGCGCACCTTCTCCGGAGCGTTCAGCACTCTCGACACCGTCATTGCCGACACTCCTGCCAGCTCCGCGACGTCCTCCATGACCGCCGCCTTCGGGCGTTCGGTCGGGCTCTCTCCAGGCCGGACCTTCGTCATCCGCCGCGCCCCGCTCATTCCGATCAGGTTTCCTGAGTGTTTGCGATAACAGTGAGCTGTGTCAATACTGAGATGATCACCGTTGCGTCACGAGCCCTGTGAGGAACGTTCTGCCTGGTGACCACATACGCGCACTGCCCCCAGCTCATGGTATCGCTAACAGGTCCTCCGGCCCGTGCGTTACCGCGGAGCGCCGCGAAGTTCCCCCCTCGCGAGCCAGGCGAGGGCGCACAGGAGCACGATCGCCCCACCCACCTGTACGGCGGACATGCGCTCCCCCAGCAGCAGGACGCCGATGACGGCGGCGACCAGCGGTTCGAGCAGGGAGAGGACCGCCGCCGTGGTGCCGCCGACGACGCGCAGCCCCGCGAAGAACAGCCCGTACGCGAGCGCCGTCGGCACGGCCGCCAGGTAGCCGAGCAGCAGCACGCTGGTCACGGCGTGCCCGGCGGGCAGCAGCCCTCCGGCGGCGGCGAGCGGGAGCAGGCAGGCCGCGCCTCCGGCGAACCCCCACACAGCCACGCCGTCGACGGGCATCCGGCGGGTCATGAGGGTGACGAGGGAGTAGGCCGCCGCCGACAGCAGCGAGTAGCCGGTGCCCGCCGGGGTGACCGTCTGCGCCCCTCCCGTGAGCATGGCCAGGCCGGCGACGGCGAGCCCGGCGCACCCGAGGCCGGTACGGCCCAGCGGCTCGCCCAGGAAGACGCGGCCACCGGCCGCCACCAGGAGCGGGGTGGCGCCCATCGTGATCATCGTGGCGACCGCGACACCGGCCTCGGCGATCGCCGCGAAGTAGGCCGCCTGGCACACCGCCATCGCCGGCCCGACGAGCAGCACCGCCCGCCAGGAGGGGCGGCTGCGGGCGACGACGAGCAGGAGCGCCGCGCCGCAGGCGAAGCGCCAGAACGACACGGCGACGGGACTCAGCTGTCCCGCGCCGTGCAGCAGCGCCCCCGCCGCTCCCCCGGTTCCCCAGGCGACCGCGGCGGTGGACACGTAGACGAGGCCCTGCCGTACGGACAGGGCTGGAGCATGGTTCATCGACGTCTCTCCAGTGAGGTGGGCCCGATTCCCGCAGGCGGGCAGGGGCCACCGGCCGGGCCGCCCTGGCCCGGCTCACCGGATGGCGCCGCCCGCTAGCGGGCGGGCGGCGGAGAGACGATCAATGTCACGCGGGCACGGTAACGTGCCCGCACGGCCCGCCGCATCACCATTTCGGCACTTTCGGGGGTGCCGGTGCGCGCGACGGGAGCCGGAAGGCTTAGTCTTGCATCGTGGCAGCCCGAGGCGAGGTCAGGTCGCCTCGGGCTGTCCGCTTCAGGAAGCCGAGGATGCGCGACCAGGCGTCGGCGCAGGCCTCCGCCAGCTCCGGGCGGCCCAGCTCGAAGAAGCTGTGCGGCGCCCCCGGATAGGTGACGAACTCGTGCGCCACCCCCGCGCCTTCCAGCGCCTCGCCGAACGCGCCCACCACCTCGGGGGAGATGCCCTCGTCCGCGCCGCCGAACAACCCCAGGATCGGCCCGCGCAGCTCGCCCGCCATCTGGGTGGGGCCGGGGTTGCCGAACAGCACGTCCGGATATCCGTACAGGCCGATGGTGCCGGCGAGCCCGAAGGCGGGCCGGGCCGCCATGAACGCGAGCCTGCCACCGAAGCAGAAGCCGAGCGAGACGAGCTCCTCGCAGCCCTCGGCCCGCAGGTGCGCGGCGCCGGCGGCGATGTCGGCGAACAGCCCGTCCTTGTGCGCCTTGCCCAGGTGCTCCATGAAGGGGAAGTCGTCGGGCCGCGGGTCGGTCCCGGCCGTGCGCCCGAAATAGTCGATGGCGAGCGCGGTGTGCCCCTGCTCGGCGAGCCGTTCTGTGAGGCGCTCGTAGAATCCCGACAAGCCCCGGTTGTCCGGCAGGACGAGCACCGCCGGGCCGGACGGGCGGCCGGGACGGGACAGATGAGCCGCGAACCTCGCCCCGTCGGCCGAGGTCAGCACGAGGCGTTCGGACGTGACGGTCGTGACCGGAGAACCGTAGACGGGCGGTACGGCATCGGGCTCGTAACACACGGGCGACATCCCTTTCATTGATTCATTGAGATACGCCCGTGAGGCTACAACACGGTTTTTCCATCATATCAGAGCTAAATAAATTTCCGATCACTCACATATAACAAATAGGCCCGCCTCTCGATTCGCGAGAGGCGGGCCTATTCACGTGATGCCTGATCAGATCACCGGACCGGGCGTGTCACGCGGCGGCACCGGGCCGGTGCCGGGGACGGGACCCGTGCCGGGGGCGGGCGGGATCGGGCCGGTGCCGGGCGGCGGCAGCGGCGTCTGGCGCGGATACTCGGGGTTCACGGTCTGGGGCGGCATCGGCTCGCCGATGTCATACCCCGTGCCGGAGCCGCCGGTGCCCGTGCCGCCGTGCTGGTGCGGGCCGGGGACCTCGCCGCGCCAGGCGCCGCTCTCGCCGCCGCGCGACTCGATGAAGGTCTTGAAACGCTCCAGGTCGCCCCTGACCCGCATGCGGACGATCTGCAGGGCGTCGGCCGCCTTCTCCAGGAAGCCCTCGGGGTCGTACTCCATCTGCAGCGTGACGCGGGTCGTGTTGTCGTCGATCCGGTGGAAGGTGACGACGCCGGCCTGCCGCGGCGTGTCCACCGAGCGCCAGGCCACCCGCTCGTCGGGGTGCTGCTCGGTGATCTCCGCCTCGAACTCACGGCGGACGCCCGCGATCTCGACGACCCAGTCGGTGCGCGTGTCGGTGATCTGCTTGACCGACTCCACGCCCTCCATGAACTCCGGGAAGCTCTCGAACTGCGTCCACTGGTTGTACGCGGTGCGGATCGGGACATTCACATCGACGGACTGCTCGATCGAGCTCATGCCTCCTCCTTCTCTCGTGGGCTACTGCACTACGCCTGCCCTGAGAGAAGGAGGTAAACCCGGGTGCGCGGTCTCAGCGGGAGGCCGACCTGCGGCGCTCGCCCTGCCGTCCAGCCGGGCGGGCCAGGCGCGGCCGGGCCGCGTTGCCCCCGTCGCCCGATCGCGCACGCCGCGCCTTCTCGGCCGACCGGCGCACCCGCCCCGCGACCAGGTCGCGCACACCCCGCGAGACGTGGTCGTCCCGCCGCCCACCGGGCGCGGCCGGATTCTCGTCCTCCAGGGTGCGGTCGGCCGCCGCGTACCAGCCGGTGACCACCTGTACGGCGAGCGCGGCGAACAGCAGCCCGAACGGCAGCGCCCACCCGCCGCTCACCTGGTGGAGCAGGCCGAACGTGATCGGTCCTGCGCCCGCGATGAGATATCCGGCGCTCTGCCCGAAGGCGGACAGCGCGGCGGTGCCCGCCGCCGTGCGGGTCCGCATGGCCAGCAGCGCCAGCGCGAGCGGGAAGGTGCCCCCGCCGACGGCCACGAGGATCGACCACGCCCACAGCGCCTGCCCGGTGAGCAGGCCCGCGAAGCCGGCCGCGTACAGGACGACGAAGGCGATCACCAGCGGGCGCTGGCCGGACAGCCGGGCCGCCAGCGCGGGCACCGCCATGGAGACGGGGATCCCGAGCCCGGTGAACACGGCGAGGACCAGGCCGGCCTGACCGGCGGTGTAGCCGTTGTCCCGCAGCAGCAGCGGCAGCCAGCCGAACATCACATACGCGATGAGCGACTGCGAGCCGAAGTATCCGGCCACGGCCCAGGCGAGTCTGCTGCGCAGAAGGCCGTCGGCTCCGGCCCTCGCGGATGTGTCGCGCCGCTCCGGCTCACCGCGCCTGAGCGCGAGCCACGGAATCGCGGCCACGGCGGCCAGGGCCGCCCACACCCCGAGTGCCACATGCCAGTTGCCTCCCGCGGCCTGCTGCACGGGAACGGTCGCGGCGGCGGCGACCATCGTCCCGGCCGCGAGGGCCGTCGAGTAGACGGTGGTCATCGCACCCGCCCGCCGCGGGAAGTGCCTCTTGATCAGCGCGGGGATGACGACGTTGCCGACCGCGCCGCCCGCCAGCGCGACCGCGCTGGCCGCCATGAACGGCACGGCCGAGTCGACGAGGGAGCGCAGGGCCTGCCCCGCCGCGAGCAGGACGATCGCGGTCAGCAGCAGCCGGTGCTCCCCCATCCTGCGGGACATGGCCGGTGTCAGGGCGCCGAACAGGGCGAAGCTGATCACCGGCAGCGTGGTGAGGAGCCCCGTCATCGCCCCCGATAGGCCCAGCCCCGCGCTCACCTGGTCGAGGACGGTCCCCACGCTGGTCACCGCGGTGCGCAGGTTCAACGCGGCGAGGGCGATGCCCCCGGCGATCAGCCACGCCATCGATCCGCCCTGTGCTCTCCACGGTGCTCGGAGCACACCCCTCCGCGTCACGACGGCACTCATCGCCGCAACATCTCCCCTCATCGGGTCATCCTACGATTGACACCATACCAAAGTCCCCATAGTTCTCATTTGTTCCAGCTTCGGGTGAAGTCGTTACGAACGCCGGACGCCGCGCAGCAGCCACAGAAGGCCGATCACGGGCAGCACGAGCGGCACGAAGCCATACCCGCTGCCATACCCGGACCACACGGTGGCCTGGGGGAACGCGGCGGAATCGGCCAGGCTCAGCGTGCCGACGACCAGCACTCCGACCAGTTCGACCAGGCAGGCGGCGACGGCGACGCGCCGGGCGCCCCGGGCCAGCGCCACCGTGAGCACGATGTAGACCACTCCGGCGAACGCCGACAGCACGTACGCCAGCGGCGCCTCGGCGAACCTCGTGGCGATCTGCACGGCGGCGCGGGAGGTCGCGGCCAGCGCGAAGATCCCGTACACGGCCACGAGCACGCGTCCCGGCCCGGAGCGTACGGCCTCGCCGCCCCTGTCCCGTCCGGAAGGAGCGCTCATGAGCCCGCGTTCCAGATCTGCAGCAGCCGCCCGGTCATGACGGCCACGGTGAAGGCGGCCACGGCGATGACCCCCGGACCCCAGCGCGTACGCTCCGCCCGGCCCCACCACATGGCGGCGGGCGGGATCACCACGGTGCCCGCCAGGTAGCCGATTAAGGTCGCCTTCTCCACCACGTGGCCGAGCCCGGCGAGCGCGAAACCCGCCTGCGCGAGCACGGCGAGCTCAAGCAGTCCCAGCCCGGCCAGCAGGACCGGCCCCATCGGCCGGTCCCGTACGGCGGTGATGACGCCGACAAGCGCCAGCAGCAGGGCGGCGCCGATCAGCCAGCCCGAGTAGGCGCCGTTCATGCCGCGCTCAGGGCGGGGATCGCAGACATGGCCAGTAGGGTATCGGCCCGCACACCCGCCCTGTCGCACGCCCTGCTAGCTCTGCCGCGTCTCCGCGATCAGCAGGTCCACCGCGTCCTCCGGCTTCCCGTTGACGGCGTACGCCCCCCGCTGGCGTGAGGCGGAGCTGCCCCGGCGCAGCGCGGCGTCGGCGAGGCCGGAGACGATCTCCCAGTCGCCCAGCTCCTCCAGGGTCGGCCGCAACTCCTCCAGCATCCAGGTGATGAGCCGCGGGGCCGGTGCGGGCCTGCTCGTCACCGGCGACAGCAGATCGCCCTCCAGCCCGTCACGGGCCGCCCGCCAGTTGGCCGCACGCAGCAGCGCCAGGCGCTGCTCGCCGGCCGGCGGCTCGCCCCGCTCGACGGCCTCCATCTCCCTCGTCATGAGGGCGCGGAAGAGCCCCGCCAGCAGCACGACGTCGTCCGCGAGCGGGCAGGAGTCGCAGATGCGCATCTCCACCGTCGGCACGTGAGTGCTGAGGCGCAGGTCGAAGTAGACCATGCCACGGTCCTCGATGACGCCGGAGGCGACCAGGTCCTCGGCCGTCCTGTCATACTCGGCGGCGTCGGCGAGCGGGCCGAGCGGGCCGGCCGTCGGCCAGCGCTGCCACGACAGCGCCCGGCTGCTGGCGTATCCGCTGTCCTCGTCCATCCAGTACGGCGAGCTGGCGCTGAGCGCGAGCAGCGGGGGAAGCCACGCCTCGACGCGCTGGGCGGCGAGCACCGCCACGTCCCTGTCGTCGATCTCCACGTGCACCTGCGCCCCGCAGATGAGTTGTTCCTCGGCGAGGAACCGGTAGGACTCCGACAGGTAGCGGTAGCGCTCCCCCGGGGAGAACGTGTAACCCTCGATGCCGGTGATCGGGGTCGTGCCGGAGGCGATCACACCCACCCCCAGCGGCTCGCCCGCCGACACGAGCGCCTGACGCAGCCGCACGATCTCGGCCCGCACGTCGCCCAGGTCCTCCATCGGGGTGCTGTTGGTCTCCACCACCGAGCGCTGCAGTTCGGCCGCGAATCCCTCGTCCGGCAGCCGCTCCAGCATCGACTCCGCCAGCGGCGTCAGCCGCCGGGTCGCGAGATCGACGACAAGGAACTCCTCTTCAACGCCGACAGGCCGTCTCTTCGTCATGACCGATCACTACCCCCGTGGCGCCGAATAGGCCTGACCTGGCCCGTCGCGTACAGGCAAAGTCGGAGCGCTTCGCACCTTTTCCATGGATGATGACTCTCATCGGTGGGGGTCCGACATTTCCACTACGGGGAAGGAATCGACATGCCGGTCGACCTGTCCAACGGCAAGCCACTCGCGTGGGATTCGGCGAAACTCGACGCCGACACCACGGCCATGCTCGACAACCTGCAGCCGAACATCCTGCAGGCGCACGTGAGGGAAAGCATGTCCCTGCTGCTCGTGCACTTCGGCGACGGCCCGGACGGCAGGCGCTTCCTGCGCTCCCTCGTGCCGCTCATGAAATCGGCCAGGAAGCACCTGGAGGAGGTCCGCGACTTCAACCGGTCGAAGAAAACCGGCACGCCGTACGTGGGCGTCGGTATCAGCAAGATCGGCTATCTGAAATTAGACCACTCCACCACCAAATTCACCGACAACGCGTTCAAATCAGGGATGAAGCGGCGCAAGGACACGTTGAGTGACCCGGCGGTCGGCGCCTGGGAGAAGCACTACCAGGAGGACATCCACGCGATCGTGCTGATCGGCGACGCCACGCCCGGGCCGGTGGCCGCCACCCGCGAGCGCGTCCTCGCGCTGCTTCCGAAGACCGCGAAGATCGTCGGCGAGGAGAAGGGCGAGGGCCTGCGCGACGCCCACGGCCGGGGCATCGAGCACTTCGGATACGTGGACGGCCGCAGCCAGCCGCTGTTCCTCGCCGACCAGGTGGCCGCCGAGTCCGGCACCAACTGGAACCCGTTCTTCCCGCTGAGCCACGTGCTCGTCCCCGACCCCCTCGCTCCCCACCCGAGCCGGCACTTCGGCAGCTACCTCGTCCTGCGCAAGCTGGAGCAGAACGTCCGCGCGTTCCGCGAGGCCGAGGAGGCCCTCGCCGACGCGCTCGGCCTGAAGGGAGACGACCGGCCGCTCGCGGGCGCGATGCTGGTGGGCCGGTTCCGCAACGGCACCCCGCTGCGGCTGCACGGCAAGCCGAGCTCCGAGGACCACCCGGTGCAGAACGACTTCAGCTACCGCGACGACCCCGGGCCCAAGTGCCCGGTCAGCTCGCACATCCGCAAGGCCAACCCCCGCGACTCGCGGGACGGCGGCCTGGAGCGCACGCTCGGCGTCATGATGGCCCGTCGCGGCCAGACGTACGGCAGGCGCACCGACAAGCCGTGGGACGACGCGCCCGCGACGACCCGGCCGACCGGCGGGGTGGGCCTGCTGTTCATGGCGTTCAACTCCAGCCTGCAGAACCAGTTCGAGTTCACCCAGCAGAGCTGGGCCGACAACGCGGATTTCCCCGCCGAGGGCACCGGCCACGACCCCGTGATCGGCCAGGGCAAGCGGACCGTCAAGGTGCGCTATCCGAAGGCGTGGGGCAGCACGAAGCTCGGCGCCCCCCAGCACCAGGTCCCTCAGACCGTGACGATGAAGGGCGGCGAGTACTTCTTCATGCCGTCGCTCGCCTACCTCAAGAGCCTGTGACTGTGATCCTCCGCCTGCGTCAGGCGCGGGAGCGGCCGGCGTAGACGTTGCGGGTCCGGTAGTAGGTGCTGCCGCTCGGGCCCGGGGAGCCGGACGAGAGTCGACGTCCGCGCCCCGGCCCCGAGCGGGGCCGCAGATCGTGGGAGAGACGAGCGTGAAGGTTCCAGTCGTGGTGGGTGGAGCTATGGGGACTCGAACCCCAGACCCCCTCCATGCCATGGAGGTGCGCTACCAGCTGCGCTATAGCCCCTTGCCACCGCTCCGGGTGCTCCCGGCGCGGCGCTCGGAGAGCATATAGGTATGCCCTTCCGTTTACCTAATCGTCACCAGTCACAAGTGTCTCAGCCGTCGGCGGTGGCGGCGGGGCTGTCGTCGCTGCTGATCGGCTCGGGCAGCGTGCCCGCGTTGTGCTCCAGCAGGCGCCAGCCGCGGCGGCCCTCCTCCAGCACCGACCACGAGCAGTTGCCCAGGCCGCCGAGCGCCGACCACAGCTCCTGCGGCAGCCCGAGCAGACGGCAGATGCCGAGCCGCAGCGCGGCTCCGTGCGAGGCGACGACCAGCAGGCCGTCCTCGTCGAGGCGGGACACCCAGCGCCCGATGGCTTCGGCCACGCGGTCGGCGACGTGCGCCACGTCCTCGCCGCCCGGGGCCTCCCACGCCTCGTACTCGACCGGCCAGCCCGCCCTGATCTCGTCGCGGGTCAGGCCCTCCCACTCGCCGCCGCCGCGCTCGCGCAGGTCCTTGTCCACGGCCACGTCGAGGCCGGTGAGCCGGCCGAGGGCCGAGGCGGTGTCGTACGCGCGCCGCAGATCCGAGGAGACGAGCATGGTCGGCCGCAGAGCCGCGAGCAGGGAGGCCGCCCGGGCCGCCTGCGCGATGCCGGTCTCGTCCAATGCGATGTCGGTGTGCCCCTGGAAGCGCTTCTCGACGTTCCACATCGTCTGCCCGTGCCGCAGGCAGACGAGGCGACGGCTCATCGCGCCGCCCCGATGATGGCGTTCGTCACCGGGCCGCCCCGTGCCCGCGCTGGGCGGCGACCCGCTTGACGCTCTCCGGCAGCTCGATGGACGGGCAGTCCTTCCACAGGCGCTCCAGCGCGTAGAAGTTGCGGTCCTCCTCGTGCTGCACGTGCACCACGATGTCGAGGTAGTCGAGCAGGACCCAGCGGCCCTCCCGCTCGCCCTCACGGCGTACGGGCTTGGCGTCGGCCTCTACGCGCAGGCGCTCCTCGATCTCGTCGACCACCGCGCGGACCTGCCGGTCGTTGGACGCGGAGCAGAGAAGGAAGGCGTCGGTGATGACGAGCTGGTCGCTCACGTCGTAGGCGATGATGTCGTCGGCCAGCTTCTCGGCGGCGGCCTCGGCCGCCACCCGCACGAGCTGGATCGATCTCTCGGATGCTGTCACGATTCGGTTCTGTCCTCCGTTGACGGGCTCTTCCAGGGTGCACAGTCCGCGTGCCCCGTACAACTGGCTTTCCCGGGGAGACCCTACCGGCACACCCTGTCGATTCCGGTTTTATGCCCGGGATCAGGAGTTCAACGTCCTTCCGGGCCCGTGGATTCCGTCAGTGGAAAGGCGGTGACAGTGGCGCCGACCCGGATCGTCCCCGGCGTACGGGGTGCCGCGGCCCCCTCATGCAGGTCGACGATCGCGGCGAGGATCCTGCCGCGGACGTCGTGCCACAGCTCGGCGTCGGCCGTCACCCCCTCCTCGCCCGCGCGCCGCCGCCCGGCGCGCTCGCGCAGCGACCGCGCGAGCGCAAGCCCGGCGTCGTCCAGGCAGCGCAGGTGGTGGCTGGCGAGGGCGTGCGAGATCCCCAGCTCGCGGGACAGCTCGGCCGCCGACATGGGCGCGCCCACATCAGCGAGAGCATGCGCAGCCGCATCGGATGCGCGAATGTGGTCGACCATGGTCTCCACCGGGAGCCGGGCTTCACCGGCGTGCTGTCCGCGGTCCAGGGCGGCGGCACGGTCCTCGGCGGCCTGATCGCGGGGCCGTTGCTGCGCCGGGCCGGCGAGGCGCGGCTGTCCGCCGCCGGAGGGCTCCTCTTCGCCGCCTCGGTGGCCCTGCGCGCGGCCCCCTGGGAGCCCGTCGTGACGGCGGCGAGCCTGCTGTCCGGGCTGGGGCTGCCCTGGGTGCTGGTCGCCGCCTTCACCGCCGTACAGCGGATCGCGCCCCGCGACCTGCTGGCGACGGTGTCCGCGACCGCCAACACCGTGCTGTACGCGGCGGCGATCACCGGCGTGCTCGCCGTGGCGGGGGTATCCGCCGAGGCCTGGACGTCGTCAGGTCAGCTTTCCGGATCGCGGTAGAGGCCGCGCTTGTTGATGTACTGCACGATGCCGTCGGGGACCAGATACCAGATGGGTTCCCCGGCGGCCACCCGGTCGCGGCACTCGGAGGAGGAGATCGCCAGCGCCGGGATCTCGATCAGGCTGACCTTGCCCGCCGGCAGGCCGGGGTCCTGGAGCGTGTGTCCGGGCCGGGTGCAGCCGACGAAGTGCGCGATGGTGAACAGCTCGTCGGCGTCGCGCCAGCTCAGGATCTGCGCGAGGGCGTCGGCGCCGGTGATGAAGTACAGCTCCACGTCCGGGCCGTACGCGGCGCCGATGTCACGCAGGGTGTCGATCGTGTACGTGGGGCCGGGCCGGTCGATGTCCACCCGGCTGACCGAGAAGCGGGGGTTCGACGCGGTGGCGATCACCGTCATCAGGTAGCGGTCCTCGGACGAGGACACGTTCTGCTCGGCCTTCTGCCACGGCCTGCCGGTCGGGACGAACACCACCTCGTCCAGGTTGAAGTGGTGGGCCACCTCGCTGGCCGCCACCAGGTGGCCGTGGTGGATCGGGTCGAAGGTCCCGCCCATCACGCCCAGTCGCCGGATCGCCGTCCCGTTACGCATGAAACGGACGATAACGCGCCTACCGGACCACACCGGAAACCGGCCCTCCGGTGACGGCCCGGGCTCTCCGCGGCACCCGCGCGCGTCCGGCCCGTGAGACATAGCATGCGGAACATGACCACTCCCGATCGCAATCGCGTGCAGCTGCCCGGCATCAGCTCGCGAGCCTACGAACACCCCGCCGACCGTTCCGCGCTGGTCGCGATGCGTTCGCTCTCCGGATTCGACGCGGTGCTCAAGCGCACGTCCGGCCTGTTCAGCGAGCGCCGGCTCCGGCTGATGTTCCTGGCCTCCGCGGTGCGCACGACCGACACCCAGTTCCGCGCCCTGTACGACATGGGCCGCGACAGCGCCTACATCCTCGACCTGCACCGGATCCCCGAGATCTACGTGCAGCAGGACCCGAAGGCGTACGCGATGGCGGTCGGTTTCGACGAGCCGTTCATCATCGTCTCGACAGGGCTGCTCGACCTCATGGACGACGAGGAGCTGCGCTTCGTCATCGGCCACGAGACCTCGCACATCCTGTCGGGCCACGCCGTCTACGGCACGATGCTCGAGATCCTGACCCGCCTGGCCACCCGGGTGGCCTGGATCCCGCTCGGCTACATCGGCCTGCGGGTCATCGTCGCCGCCCTGGAGGAATGGCAGCGCAAGGCGGAGATGTCCGCCGACCGCGGCGGCCTGCTCGCCGGGCAGGACCCCGACGCCGCGCTGCGGGCGCTCATGAAGCTCGCCGGCGGCTCCCGCCTGCACGAGATGAACATCGAGGCGTTCCTCGACCAGGCCAGGGAGTACGACACCGCGGGCGACGTGCGCGACGGTCTGCTCAAGGTCCTCAACATGCTCGGCACGACCCACCCGTTCGCGGTGACCCGCGTCGCCGAACTCGACCGCTGGCGTCGCGGCGGAGAGTACGACCGGATCATCGGCGGCCAGTACCCGCGCCGCGAGGACGACGGCAACGCCAGCATCACCGACGAGATCAAGGCGGCGGCCAACTCCTACCGGGAGTCGTGGGCGCAGTCGCAGGACCCGTTCATCGGCGTGCTGCGCGACGTCGCCGAGGGCGCGGTCAACGCCGGCGAGCGCATCTTCAACCGTTTCGCCCGGCGCGAGAACTGAAGCGCTAGAAGAAGAAGGCCACGGCGCGGACGGCTGCGGCGCAGAGCGCGACGAAGCCGCCCAGAACGGCGAGCGCGCGCAGACCCTCCCGCCGCAGGCCGGGGATGGCCGCGCCCGCGCGCTCGATCTCCCGGCCGATGATCGCGCCGCTGACGACGCCGAACGCGACGCCGGCGATCGTGACGGGCACCGGCTGAGACCACCACTCGTGCTCCAGGCGTGCCCCGGAGACCGCCCACAGCGCCGCGAACGCCGCCGCGGCGGCGGGCAGCCCCGGCCAGGCGACGGCCGACAGCAGCGAGCCGGCCAGCGTGAGCGGGAACGTCAGCGCGCGCAGGCAGGCGCGGGCGCGGCCGGGTTTACGACCCCGGACGAGCCAGTGGCTGGTCCACACGGCCCTGATCACCACCGCGAGGGCCGCCGTGATCGCGAAGGTGGCGAGCGGGTAGATCACCGACACCACCACGCACGGAACGGCGAGCAGCGCGACCAGGACCAGTGCCGCGTTCCCGGTCGGGATGCCGAGCGCCCCTTCCGGCGCCCCCTCAGGCGGGGCGGCGGCGAGCACCGTGACCGCCCTCTCCCGCCGGGGGCGTCCGGCGGAGCCGGAGCCGCCGCGCCGGGCGGCCCGCTCGGCCGGCGTCGCCGATTCCCTCGCCGTGGTCTCGGCGCCCTTCCTGACCGGCTTCTCCTCCGTCTTGGCGGCCTTCCTGACCGCCGGTTTCGCCACCGGCTTCGCGTCGGCCGCGGCACGCGCCCGGGCCGCCTCTGCGGGCGTACGCGTGGTGGTCTCGGGGACGGACGGCTCCCCCGGCGCACGTGAGGACTCCCCGGCGGCCCGCGCCAGCCGGGACAGGCGGTCGGCCAGCAACGCGGCGGTCGGGCGGCGGGCGGGGTCGCGATGCAGAGCGGCGCGGACGAGCGGCAGCAGGGCGGCCGGCACCCCCACCAGGTCGGCCTTGCCGTTCAGCACCGCGTACATCTGCGACTGGGCGGTCCCCCGGCCGAAGGTCGGCCGTCCGGTGGCGGCGAACGCCACCGTGGCGGCCCAGCCGTGGACGTCGGCGGGCTCCCCCACCGTCTCGTCGGAGAACACCTCGGGCGCGCAGTAGCCGGGCGTGCCGAGGAACGTTCCGGTCAACGTGAGCCGCGTCGCGTCGAGCACCTGCGCGATGCCGAAGTCGATCAGCACCGGCCCGTCCTCCCCCAGCAGGACGTTGGCCGGCTTGACGTCCCGATGCACGATCCCGCCCGCGTGGATGATCGCCAGAGCCGCCGCGAGGCCCTGCGCCAGCTCGATGAGCCGGGACTCCGGCAGCGGCCCGCTGCGCCGTACGGCGTCGAGGAGGTTCTCCCCCTCGATGTACTCCATGACGAGGTACGGCCGGTCGCCGGACAGGTCGGCGTCGAGCACCTGGGCGACGTACGGGCTCTCGACCCGGCGCAGCGCCCGCACCTCGCGTTCGAGGCGTAACCGGGCGTCGGGGTCGTTCTCGATGGGGTCGCGGAGCATCTTCACCGCGACGTGGTCGCTCCGGCGGCCGACGGCGAGGTACACCTCACCCATGCCACCCCGGCCCAGCCGCTCCATGAGCGCGTAGGGGCCGACCCGCCCGAGACGTCCAGCCATAGGAGCGCCAACCATAGCGGCCCGGCCGCCGGAATAGGCGGAGGCGCGCCGTTCGGTTCGCGTACAAGCCGATGCCAACCCACACACAAGCGCGCCCTGGCAGTCTGTTCACGACGACGCCGGCCGGACCGCCGGCCCGCGCTACACCGGCGAGACGAAGACAGATGACGATGACTGACTTCTCCGGCGCGATCACCGTCGTGGTCGCCGACGATCACCCACTGTTCGTCGAGGGGATCCGGTCCGCCCTGGAGCAGGCGGCCGGCCTCTCCGTCGCCGGCACCGCCTGCGACGACCTCGACGCCCTCCGCCTGTGCGTACGGCTGTCGCCGCAGGTGCTGCTGGCCGACCTGACCATGCTGGGCGCGCTCGGCTCCCTGCGCCGCCGCTGCCCCGCCGTACGCGTGCTCGCGCTGGGCGACGACGACGGCGAGGCGGGCTTCATGAGCGCGCTGCGCGCCGGCGCGAACGGCTATCTGCTGAAGGGATCGGGGCCCGCGGAGATCGCGGCGGCGATCCGGTCCGTGGCGCTCGGGCAGGTGGTCTTCGGTGGCGGGCTGGCGCCCCGGCTCCTCGACCGTCTCACCGCGCCGCAGTCCCGCAGCCCGTTCCCCGGTCTCACCCAGAGAGAACACGAGATCCTGGAGCGGCTGGCCGACGGCAGGTCCAACGCCGAGATCGCCCGCGAGCTGTGCCTGGCCACCAAGACCGTGCGCAACCACGTGAGCAACGTGCTGACGAAGCTGGCCGCGCCCAGCCGTGTGGACGCGGCCCTGCGGGCCAGGGACGCGGGCCTCGGCTCGCGTCCCGTGCTCACCCGCGTCTGACGGTCACACCCGTACGTGACCCTCGCCGGTGTAGATCCACTTGGTGGAGGTGAGCTCCGGCAGCCCCATCGGGCCGCGGGCGTGCAGCTTCTGGGTGGAGATGCCGATCTCCGCCCCGAAGCCGAACTCACCGCCGTCGGTGAACCGGGTGGAGGCGTTCACCGCGACCGCCGCCGAGTCCACGGTCGCCACGAACCTGCGGGCGGCCTGCTGGGAGCGGGTCACGATGGCGTCGGTGTGGCCCGAGCCGTACGTGCGGATGTGCGCGACCGCGTCGTCCAGCGAGTCGACGACGGCGGCGGCGATGTCGAGCGAGAGGTACTCGGTGGTGAAGTCCTCCTCGGTGGCGACCACGACGTCGGCGCCGTAGGCCCGCACCCGCTCGTCCCCGTGGACGGTCACGCCCGCGTCCTTCAGCGCCGTCAGCGCCCTGGGGACGAACTCGTCGGCGATGGCGGCGTGCACGAGGAGCGTCTCGGCCGCGTTGCACACCGAGGGCCGCTGCGCCTTGGCGTTCACCAGGATCTTCAGGGCGGTGTCGATGTCGGCGTCGGCGTCCACGTACACGTGGCAGTTGCCCACCCCGGTCTCGATCACCGGCACGGTCGACTCCTCGACCACGCTGTTGATCAGCGAGGCGCCGCCGCGCGGGATCAGCACGTCCACCAGCCCGCGGGCGCGCATCAGGTGCTTGACCGACTCGCGGGTCTGGCCCGGCACGAGCTGCACGGCGTCCGCGGGCACCTCGGTCGCCGCCAGCGCCTGCTGCATGACGCGCACCAGCGCGGCGTTGGAGGAGTACGCGCTGGACGACCCGCGCAGCAGCACGCCGTTGCCGCTCTTGAGGCACAGCGCGGCCGCGTCCACGGTCACGTTGGGCCGGCCCTCGTAGATGATGCCGATGACGCCGAGGGGCACCCGCACCTGACGCAGCTCAAGGCCGTTGGGCAGCGTGCTGCCGCGCACGACCTCGCCGACCGGGTCGGGCAGGTCGGCCACCTGGCGGACGGCCGCCGCGATCTTGGCGATCCGGGCGGCGTCGAGCCGCAGCCGGTCGATCATCGCCTCGGAGGTGCCGTTCTCCCTGGCCCGGTCCACGTCCACGGCGTTGGCCGCGACGATCTCGTCCGTGGCCGCCTCCAGGGCGTCGGCCACGGCGCGCAGCGCCCCGTCCTTCGGCGCGCGCGGCATCGGCGCGAGCACCGTCGCGGCGTCCCTCGCCGCCCGCGCGACCTTCAGAAATTCCTCTGCCTCAGACATTGCCTCGCGCTCCGTCACTTGTGGTGGTGAACAGGCTCCAATATCACGATGTCGTCCCGGTGGATCAGCTCGCGCTCGTACTCCGGGCCGAGTGTGCTGGCCAGCTCCCGGGTGGAGCGGCCGAGCAGGTCGGGGACCTCCCCCGCGTCGTAGTTGACCAGACCACGGGCGACGACGGCGCCCGACGGCGCGCACAGGTCGACCGGGTCGCCCACGGCGAAGTCGCCCTCGACCTTCACGACTCCCGCGGGCAGCAGCGACTTGCGCCGATCGACCACGGCCTCGACCGCGCCCGCGTCCAGGTGCAGGCGGCCCCGGCCGGTCGTCGCGTGAGCCAGCCACAGCAGCCGGGTGCCGGGGTGACGGCCCCCCGGGTGGAAGCAGGTGCCGATGTCGGCCCCGGCGAGCGCCTGCGCCGCGTGCGCCGCCGCGGTCAGCACGACCGGGACGCCCGCCCCGGTGGCGATGCGGGCCGCCTCCACCTTGGTGATCATGCCGCCGGTGCCGACCCGGCCGGAGGTGCCCAGCTCGACGCCTTCCAGGTCCTCGGGCCCCCGGACCTCGGCGATCCGCTGGGCGCCGTCCTTGCGCGGGTCTCCGTCGTACAACGCGTCGACGTCCGACAGCAGCACCATGCCGTCCGCGTGGGTGAGGTGGGCCACCAGCGCCGCGAGCCGGTCGTTGTCGCCGAACCGGATCTCGTCGGTGGCCACCGTGTCGTTCTCGTTGACCACGGGGACGATGCCGAGTTCGAGCAGCCGGGCCAGCGTCCGCTGGGCGTTGCGGTGGTGCGAGCGGCGCATCATGTCGTCGGCCGTCAGCAGCACCTGCCCCACGCGCAGGCCATACCTGGCGAAGGACGAGGTGTAACGCGCGACCAGCACGCCCTGCCCGACCGAGGCGGCCGCCTGCTGGGTGGCCAGATCCTTGGGCCGGTCGCGCAGCCCTAACGGCCCGAGCCCGGCGGCGATCGCGCCGGACGACACGAGCACGATCTGCGTGCCGGCCGTGCGCCGGGCCGCCAGCACGTCCACCAGCGCGTCCACCCGGTCGACGTCGATCGTGCCCCGGGGCGTCGTCAGCGACGACGACCCCACCTTGACCACCAGCCGCGCGGCCTCGCGGATCCGTTCCCTGCCTGTCACGCCATCTCCCACTCCGGCCCCCGATCAGCCGAGCCGCGCGTCGGTGCCACGCGGGCCCATGGTCGCCTCCGTGGCCTGCGACGGCTGCCAGTCGAAGACGTAGCCGCCCTCCATCGGACCGATGACCACCTCGGCGCCGGCCGTCGCGCCGGCCTTGATCAGCTGCTCCTCGACGCCGAGCCGTTCGAGCCGGTCGGCCAGGTAGCCGACGGCCTCGTCGTTGGAGAAGTCGGTCTGGCGGATCCACCGCTCGGGCTTCTCGCCGGTCACCTGGAAGCGGTTCTCGTCGATCCGGCGTACGGCGAACCCGGTCTCGCCGAACTGCCTGGGCCGGATGACCAGCCGCGTGGGCTCCTCCACCGGGGCCTGCGCCCGCGCCGCCGCCACCATCTCCGCCATCGCGTACGCCAGGGGCCTGAGGCCCTCGTGGCTGGCCGCGGAGATCTCGAAGACGCGCAGGCCGCGCTCCTCCAGCATGGGCGTGACGATGTCGGCCAGGTCCCGGCCGTCGGGGACGTCCACCTTGTTCAGCGCGACCAGCCGCGGCCGGTCCTGCAGCGAGCCGTACGCCGCGAGCTCGGCCTCGATCACCTCGAAGTCGGTGACCGGGTCGCGCCCCGGCTCGATCGTCGCGCAGTCGAGCACGTGCACGATCGTCGAGCAGCGCTCGACGTGCCGCAGGAACTCGTGACCGAGACCCCGGCCCTCGGAGGCCCCCGGGATGAGCCCCGGCACGTCGGCGACCGTGAAGACCGTCTCGCCCGCCGTCACCACGCCGAGGTTGGGGATGAGCGTCGTGAACGGATAGTCGGCGATCTTGGGGCGGGCCGCGGAGAGCGCCGCGATCAGGGACGACTTGCCCGCGTTGGGGAACCCGACCAGCGCCACGTCGGCGACGGTCTTGAGTTCGAGCACGATCTCGGCCTCGTCACCCGGCTCGCCGAGCAGCGCGAAACCCGGGGCCTTGCGCTTGGCGTTGGCCAGCGCGGCGTTGCCGAGGCCGCCGAAGCCGCCCTGCGCGGCGACGTAGCGGGTGCCGGCTCCGATCAAGTCGACCAGCACCTCGCCGGTCCTGGCGTCCTTCACGACCGTGCCGTTGGGCACCTGCAGGACGACGTCCTCGCCGTTGGCGCCGTCCCGGTTGGAGCCCATGCCCTGCTTGCCGTTGCCCGCGCGGCGGTGCGGCCGGTGGTGGTACTCCAGCAGGGTGGAGGTGTTGGGATCCACCTCCAGGATGACGTCGCCGCCGCGTCCGCCGTTGCCGCCGTCGGGCCCGCCCAGCGGCTTGAACTTCTCCCGGTGGATGGAGGCGCAGCCGTTGCCCCCGTCACCCGCCTTGATGTGCAGGACGACGTGGTCCACGAAGTCGGCCATCAGCCGCTCCCCCTAACTGCTATGTGGAAAAACGAATGAGGCGGACCGAATGCTCGATCCGCCTCATCGCGCTGCTTGTTAGTCTCCGGGGCGGATCTACTCCGCGGCCGGGACGATGCTCACCGCGCGGCGACCGCGCTTGGTGCCGAACTGCACCCGGCCCGTGGCCAGGGCGAACAGCGTGTCGTCGCCACCACGGCCGACGTTGTCGCCGGGGTGGAAGTGCGTGCCGCGCTGACGGACGATGATCTCGCCGGCGTTCACCAGCTGACCGCCGAAACGCTTCACACCGAGGCGCTGAGCGTTCGAGTCACGGCCGTTCCGGGTGGACGAGGCGCCCTTCTTGTGTGCCATGGTTCACTCCCTTTCGGGGGTAAGCGGGGGTCGTCCCCCGGGAAACTACTGTCCGGGGTTGATGCCGGTGACCTTGACCTGGGTGTACCGCTGGCGGTGACCCTGGCGCTTCTTGTATCCGGTCTTGTTCTTGTACTTCAGAATCCGGATCTTCGGCCCCTTGGTCTCGCCGAGGATCTCGGCGGTCACCTGGAACCGGGAAAGCGTGGCAGCGTCGGTGGTGACATCGCCGTCGTTGACGACGAGCACCGCCGGCAGCGACACCGAGGAGCCAACCTCGCCGGCGACCTTGTCCACCTCGAGGACGTCCCCGACGGAGACCTTCTGCTGCCTGCCGCCGCAACGAACGATCGCGTACACCGCGGAACCCTTCTACTGGCTAAATGCTGAGATGCCGCGCCCCGCATCCAGCTGCTGTCGATACACGACCGGCGATCCGGGCAGGCGCGCGAAGCCAGGCACGCCGACACCAGGCGCACCGGTTGACCAGGGTACCGGATATCCGGCACCCAGGTCGAACCGAGCGGACCGCCGGGTGACGAAGTCGTTACTCCGCCGTCTTCCTGCGGGAACGTCGCCGTCCCCGGGAAGACGACGCGGAGCTGTCGCCCCCGTCGGAGTCGGTGGAATCGGCGTCGATGGCGTCGGTGACGCTCTCGCGCACCGAGCCCGCCGCCGCGGCGACAGAGCCCTCGCTCGCCGCCACCTTCTCGGCCACCGTCTTCTCGATGGCCATCTTGCCCTGCGTGCCGCGCGGCTCGGGCTTCGCCTCGACCGGCTCGGTCGACACGATGATCCCGCGCCCGTGGCAGCAGTCGCACGGCGTGGAGAACGCCTCCAGCAGGCCCTGGCCGACCCGCTTACGCGTCATCTGCACCAGACCCAGCGAGGTGACCTCGGCCACCTGATGCTTGGTCCGGTCCCGCGCCAGGCACTCCAGCAGCCGCCGGAGCACCAGATCGCGGTTGCTCTCCAAGACCATGTCGATGAAGTCGATCACGATGATGCCGCCGATGTCCCGCAGCCTGAGCTGGCGGACGATCTCCTCGGCCGCCTCCAGGTTGTTGCGGGTGACGGTCTCCTCGAGGTTGCCGCCCTGCCCGGTGAACTTACCGGTGTTGACGTCGACGACCGTCATCGCCTCGGTCCGGTCGATCACCAGCGAGCCGCCGGACGGCAGCCACACCTTGCGCTCCATCGCCTTGGCGATCTGCTCGTCGATGCGGTAGGCGGAGAAGGCATCGGTCTCCTCCTCCCACTTCGACAGCCGCTCGATCAGGTGCGGAGCGACGTAGCGGACGTACTCGTCCACCGTCGTCCACGCCTCGTCGCCCTCGACGACCAGCGAGCTGAAGTCCTCGTTGAAGACGTCGCGGACCACCCGGACGGTCAGGTCGGGCTCGCCGGACAGCAACTCCGGCGGGCTGGCCGACTTGGCCTTGCGCTGGATGTTCTCCCACTGGGCCGACAGCCGGGCGACGTCGCGGCTGAGCTCCTCCTCCGAGGCGCCCTCCGCGGCGGTGCGCACGATGACGCCCGCGTTCTCCGGCATGACCTTGCGCAGGATCTGCTTGAGCCGGGCCCGCTCCTTGTCGGGCAGCTTGCGGCTGATCCCGGTCATCGAGCCGTCCGGCACGTAGACCAGGTAGCGGCCGGGGAGGCTGATCTGGGAGGTCAGCCTGGCGCCCTTGTGGCCGATCGGGTCCTTGGTGACCTGGACGAGCACCGACTGCCCGGACTTCAGCGCCGCCTCGATCCGCTTGGGCTGGCCCTCCAGTCCGGCGGTGTCGAAGTTGACCTCGCCGGCGTACAGCACGGCGTTGCGGCCCTTGCCGATGTCCACGAACGCCGCCTCCATCGAGGGCAGCACGTTCTGGACCTTGCCGAGGTAGACGTTGCCGACGTACGACTGGCTGGACTCCCGGTCGACGTAGTGCTCGACGAGGACGCCGTCCTCGAGCACCGCGATCTGGGTGCGGCCGCCCTGGCGGCGCACGACCATGATCCGCTCGACCGACTCGCGCCGGGCCAGGAACTCCGACTCTGTGATGATCGGGGGACGGCGGCGGCCCAGCTCGCGGCCCTCACGGCGGCGCTGCTTCTTGGCCTCCAGCCGGGTCGATCCCCGTACGCCCTGGACCTCGTCCACCGAGGTCGACCTGGTGGCACGGGGCGCCCGGATGCGGACGACGGTGTTCGGCGGGTCGTCGGGGGCCAGCTCGGCCTCCTCGGTGCCCCGGCGACGGCGGCGGCGACGGCGCCTGGTGCCGGCCTGGCCCTCGGCGTCGTCCTCCGCCTGCTCGCGGTCGTCCTCTTCCTCCGACGCGGCCTGCGGCTCCTCGCCCTCGCCCTCCTGCTCCTCGCCGTCCTCGGCGTCCCTGGCGCGGGCACCGCGTCCGCGTCCGCCGCGACGGCGGCGCCTCCTGCGGGCGCCGCCCTCGGCCTCGGACTCGTCCTCACCGGACTCTGCCGTCTCCTCCGGCTCCTCCGCCTCCTCGTCCTCAGCGGACACCGGCTCGGGGGCGGGCGTCGCGGGCCGCTGCGCGGGCACCGCGAACGGATCGGGAGCCTGGAAGAGCGGCTGGAACAGCGCCGACGGCGCCTGGAAGGTCACCGAGGGCACCGACGGCTGCCGCGCGGACAGGCCGAAGGGATCGGCCACCACGTCCGGCCGCCCGCCGTCGTCCTCGGTGTCGGCGTCTTCCATGTCGACGTCCTCGATGTCGAGAGGCTCGTCGTCCAGCGGCTCCTCGTCGGGGAGGTTGAGCCGCAGCGCGGCGGCGACCTCCGCCTCGGCGGCGCTCATCGCCCTGGATCGTTCCGGCTCCGGCTCCTCGGCGCGGGCGCGGCGCCGCCGCCTCGGGGCGGCGGGCTCCTCGGCCTTCGCGGCCTGCGTGGCCTGCACCGTCTCCTCTGCCTGCTCCGGCTGCTGGGACGGCTCGATCTCGTCGGTCCTCTTGCGGGTCCGGCGACGCCGGGCGGGCGCGGCCGGCTCGTCGTCCTCGGCCGTCGCCGTCTCCGCGGCCCGCGCCGGCGGCACCTCGGCAACCGGCTCCTCAGCGATCGGGGCCTCGGCGACCGGCTCCTCGGCGGTCTTGGTGCGGCGGCGGGTGACCCGCTTGGGCCGTTCCTTCGCGACCGGCTCCTCCTGCGCGGAGGTCCCGGCCGGCTCTGCCGCCTCGGGCGCGGTGCTCTCCGCAGCAGTGCTCTCCTCAGCCTTCGGCATGACGGCCGCGGCCACCGTGGTCACCGGCGGCGGCAGGTCGTCCGGCTCGGGCGGGGGCCCGGCCGGGCGGCTCGCCGACCGGCGGCGCCGGGTCGTGGACACGCCGGACGGACCGGAGGAAACCGCGTCTCCCCCGACCTGGCCGTGTTCTTCCGTTGTCGTGTCACCGTCGAGGCTCACAGCCCCGTCAGTGGGCTCGTTGTCGAGCATGCGGGCGTTCTCCCGTCAGCCTCCGGGCACGTCGCCGCGCCGCGCGGAGGCTCTCGTCTCTGCGGTCCGCCGGGCTTCCTGTCGGCGCCTCGGCGGCAAGTCTTATCGGTCTCCGCCTGCCCGGTCGAAGGCGAACGGGTCGGCGGGCTCACCGGTCATCGCGTCGAGCGGCCCCTGCGCCAGCCTGGTCACCGCTGCGGGTGACGGCGGCGCGAAGCCTGCCACGAGACGCAAACCCATGAGCACGTCATCGGGCCGGACGGCAGGTGTTTCGTGCCGAACAACCATACGAAGTATGACACACGGTTGAACGGTTTCCTGACCTGCCGTAATTCCCGGCCCCTCCACTACGGCCAGCGAACGCACCGCCTGTCGGGCGTCGAACCGCCGCATTCCCTTCTTGGTCAGGCGTTCGACCTCGACCAGGTCGGCCGCGAGGAACTCCTTCACCGCCCGCTCGGCCTCGCCCGGATCGGCCCCGGGGAGCCGCAGCTCCCACATCGAGCCCTCCAGCCGGTCGGCCAGGTTCCCGTCCCGCGCCTCCACCACGTCGAGCACGTCCAGCCCCGGCGGCAGCGAGGCGTCGAGGTCGTCGTGAACCCGCCGCGGGTCACACGGCCGGTTCACCCCGATCTCGAGGTACTCGGCCTCGCTCGCCACTCCGGTGGGGGCGGCGCCGGCGTAGGAGATCTTCGGGTGGGGACTGAAGCCGGCGCTGTAGGCCACCGGAATGCCTGCTCGCCGCACCGCCCTTTCGACGGCGCGGGAGATGTCGCGGTGGCTGGTGAAGCGCAGGCGGCCCCGCTTGGCGTAGCGCACGCGCAGGCGCTGCACCGTGGGTTCGGGCGCGGGCCCGTCGGGAACGGGTTTCAGAGTTCCGTCGTCCTTCCGGTGTCGGTCGATCGTCTTTCAGGATAAGCCGTGAGCGTCAGATCACGGTGAGTGGCAGCAGTTTCCTGCCCGTCGGGCCGATCTGGATCTCCGTCCCCATCGTGGGGCAGACACCGCAGTCGTAGCAGGGCGTCCAGCGGCAGTCCTCGACCTCGACCGTGTTGAGCGCGTCCTGCCAGTCCTGCCACAGCCACTCGCGGTCGAGACCGGCGTCGAGATGGTCCCAGGGAAGCACCTCGTGCTCGTCCCGCTCGCGCGTCGTGTACCAGTCCACGTCGACCGGCTCGTCGGCGAAGGCACGCTCGGCCGCGGCCATCCACCGTTCGAACGAGAAGTGCTCGCTCCAGCCGTCGAACCGGCCGCCGTCCTCCCAGACGGCCCGGATGACCCGGCCCACCCGGCGGTCGCCCCGCGACAGCAGCCCCTCCACGATCGACGGCTTGCCGTCGTGGTAGCGGTAGCCGATGGCCCTGCCGTACTCCTTGTCGGAGCGCAGGTCGTCGCGCAGCGCGCGCAGCCGGCGGTCCACCGTCTCGTGGTCGCACTGGGCGGCCCACTGGAACGGGGTGTGCGGCTTGGGCACGAACCCGCCGATGGAGACCGTGCAGCGGATGTCGCGCGAGCCCGTCGCCTCGCGGCCCGCCTTGATGACCTTCTTGGCCAGGTCGGCGATGCCGAGGACGTCCTCGTCCTCCTCCGTCGGGAGCCCGCACATGAAATAGAGCTTCACCTGCCGCCAGCCGTTGGAGTAGGCGGTGGTGACCGTGCGGATCAGGTCCTCCTCGGTGACCATCTTGTTGATCACCTTGCGCATCCGCTCGGACCCGCCCTCCGGCGCGAACGTGAGCCCGGAACGGCGGCCGTTCCGGGACAACTCGTTCGCCAGGTCGATGTTGAACGCGTCGACCCGCGTGGACGGCAGGGACAGGCCGACCTGGCTGCCCTCGTAGCGGTCGGCGAGACCCCTGGTGACATCGGCGATCTCGGAGTGGTCCGCGCTGGACAGCGACAGCAGCCCGACCTCGCTGAAGCCGGACTCCCTGATCCCCGCCTCGACCATGTCGCCGATCGTGGTGATCGACCGTTCCCGGACCGGACGGGTGATCATCCCCGCCTGGCAGAAGCGGCAGCCCCGGGTGCAGCCCCGGAAGATCTCGACGCTGAACCGCTCGTGCACGGTCTCGGCGAGCGGGACCAGCGGCTTCTTCGGGTACGGCCACTCGTCGAGGTCCATGACCGTGTGCTTGAACACGCGCGTCGGCACGCCGTCGCGGTTGGGGACGACGCGCATGATGCGGCCGTCCGGGTGGTACTCGACGTCATAGAACTTCGGGACGTACACCCCACCGGTGGAGGCGAGGCGCATCAGCAGCTCGTCGCGGCCGCCGGGCGACCCCTCGGCCTTCCACTCGCGCAGCACCTCGGAGATCGCGATGGCGATCTGCTCGCCGTCCCCGAGCACGGCGGCGTCGAGGAAGTCGGCGATGGGTTCCGGGTTGAACGCGGCGTGGCCGCCCGCGAGCACGATCGGGTCCTCGTCGGTGCGGTCAGCCGCCTCCAGCGGGATCCCCGCCAGGTCGAGCGCGGTGAGGAGGTTCGTGTAGCCGAGTTCGGTGGCGAACGACACCCCGAGGACGTCGAACGCGCGAACCGGCCGGTGCCCGTCCACGGTGAACTGCGGGACGCCCTCGGACCGCATGAGCGCCTCGAGATCGGGCCACACCGCGTAGGTGCGCTCCGCCAGCGTCTCGGGCAGCTCGTTGAGGATCTCGTAGAGGATCTGCACCCCCTGGTTGGGCAGGCCGACCTCGTAGGCGTCCGGATACATCAGGGCCCACCGGACGGTCGCCTCGTCCCAGTCCTTGACCGTCGAGTTCAGCTCGCCCCCGACGTACTGGATCGGCTTCTGCACCTTGGGCAGCAGCGGCTCCAGGCGGGGAAACAACGACTCGACAGACATGCATCCAGGGTATCGGCTCCGGGGAGTGGCCCCTGCGGATCTTCCGTCCTCAGAAGGGGTGCCAGATCCGGTCGTCGCCCGCGCGCAGCGAGGCCAGGCGGTGGCGCAGTTCGGCGTGCGCCGCGGCGTCCCTGTGCCCGATGCGCAGCACGGCCGTCAGCGTCTGCAGCTCCCTGATGTCGCGCAGCACCGGATAGCCCGGCCAGTCCCTGATGTCGCACCCGTACGCCTGGGCGAAGCCGTCCCGCTGCGCGTCGGACAGGCCGAACCTGGCGCCCTGCAGGGTGGGCACCAGGTCGATCTCGCGCGGCCCGGCGCTGGCCGAGTCCCAGTCGCACAGCAGGACCCGGTCCGCGGTGCGGATCAGGTTGCCCCGGTGCGCGTCCCCGTGGACCAGCCCGTACGGCAGGGCGAACTCGACGCGCTCGTAGTACGCCTCCTCCAGCTCCGCGCACCGGCCCAGTAGCCACTCCCGCTCCTCGCCGTCCAGCACGAGACTGGCCCGTACGGCCCGCCGCACGCGGCCGAAGGGATCGTAGGTCGGCAGCGCGAACGGGACCGGCGGCAGGGAGTGCAGCCACCGCAGCAGCAGGCCGAGCGGGACCGGGTCGCCGTCGTCCGCGCCGTTCTCGTAGTGCCAGAAGGTCGCCAGACAGCCCTCGACGGCCAGCGGCTGGCGCACGTCGAGCGGCAGCGTGACGGGGAAACCCTGCTCGTGCAGCCAGCGGGTGACCTTGAGCGAGGTGACCAGGCGGTCGTACTTGCCGGGGGTGCCGGTCTCCGCGAGGCGGACGACGACGCCCTCGCCCGGCAGGTGGTACACCGTGTTGGCGAAACTGCGCAGCAACCGGGCGCCGTCGGCGCTGAGCCCCGCCTGGCGGCACGCCTCCGCGAGCGCGGGCGGGGTGCCGGCGACGGTGGAAACGCTCATGCCACCTCCTCACTGCCTAGTGCCTCGGACAGTGCCTCGGGCAGCGCCCGGGCGGCCGACTGGGGCAGGCCGGTCGCGCAGAACGACTCCAGCCGCTCGGCGAGCGCGCCGCGCACCATCGGGCGGGTGGATTGCAGGGTCTCGGCGAGACTGTCGATCCTGCGCTCGGGCGGCAGGGCCAACAGCGGGGTCAGGGCCTGCTCGGCCCCGCCGGGGTCGTCCTCCATAAGGTGCGCGACCGCGAGGTGCGCCCCGGCCATCGCCTCGCAGCCGTACGACCTGTTCTGCCGGTCCTCCCGCTCGTACAGGTCGAGCGCGGTGCGGGCCTGCTCGATCGCCCGGGCGGGCTGGCCGAGGTGCAGGTGCGTGACCGCCGTGTAGTAGGCGTGCTTGGCGGGCCGGAAGGCGAACTCCCCGGCGAACCCGTCGTGCAGTTCGTCCCCGGCGCCCGGCTCCCGGGCGTCCGCCGCCTTGAGCAGATCCTCCTCGGCCTCGCGGGTCCAGCCGAGCATCGCCCCCGCCCGCGCGCGCAGCATGTGCAGCCGCGCGCCGCCCTGGCCCCGGGGCAGCTGGGTGAGGCCGTCCTCGGCGTAGCCCGCCGCGTCCTCGTACCGCCGGTCCCACAGCGCGACCGACGCCTGCATGCCGCGCGCCCAGCCCATGAGCGACCGGTGGCCGGAGATCCTGCCGTACGTCCAGGCAGCGCGGGCGAGGGTGTCGGCGGGCACCCGGCGGCCCATGTCCATGCTCGCGTTGGCCATGAGACCGCACAGCGCCCCCGCCAGGAAGTACAGCTCACCGGCCTGGGCCGGGTGGACGCGCCGCTCCAGCGCCCGGCGGGCCTGCTCCTGCAGCGCCCGCATCTCGACGAACAGCGGCAGCGGCGCCTCCCAGACGTACCGCCGGGACAGCCAGATCACCTGCGTGCGCAGCCGTTCCAGCGTGCTGTCGCCGACCTCGCTCGTCTCGACCCGCTCGGCGTGCTCGCTCGCCTCCTGCGCGGCGGCGCTGATCAGGTCGGGCGCGGCAGGGCGCCGCCACGCCTCGGGACGGCGCATCTCCGGGGGCGTGTAGTCCCGGGCGAACCCGAGTTGCACCGGACCCGTCTCGAACAGGCGGCACAGCAGGTCGGTGTAGTCGCGGTCGGGCCGGGCCCCGGCCTCCCACTCCCGCCAGGACCGCTCGCTCAGGCCCCTGCGCTTGATCTGCTCGCGGTCGCACATCGTGTGGAAGCGCTCGATCGCCTCCTCGACCGTCCACCCGTACGCCAGGCGCAGGCACTTGAAACGGGTCAGCTGCGGGCAGCAGAGATGGATCTCGTCGGCGATCTGGTGGAAGACCGCGGTCGTCGGCGGCTCCCCGAGAGCGGCGAGGGTGCGCTCGCGGATGCCGCCGGCGATCTGGATGGCGGACCGGTCCCCGCCGCGTGTGGGTGTCGTCATCGGCTCTCCCAGTGGTGACACCCGCACGCTAACGCCCTACATGTCACGAACCGGTCACCTCGCGCACTGCGAGTCGCTCTCCTCCAGCCGGAGAGGAACGACCGTGCCGCCGCGGCGCAACTGGGCTGTGAAGAGCTGGCCGCACAGGCTGGCCGGCGTCTCGGCGAACCACACCGTCGGCGGGTCGCCCGCGGCCGCGGCGGCCCACCGTCCGCCGCCGTACACGATCCGGTAGTCGGGGAAGGCCGTGCGCAGCAGGTCAAGGGCGCGCTCGCGCTCCCGCACCTCGTCGTCCGGAGTCACCGTTCCTCCGTTATGGTTCGTTCAACCCCCGAACCTGTTCCGTTCCCATGATGTTCGCCGCGTGGTGCGGACACCAGTGAGAGCGGGGGTCCGCCACCCTGCGGACGGCTCTCATGCGAGCGTCACCCTTATCCGGGCCGCGACCTGAGATGGATCGCCTGCAGGATGGCCACCGCCGTCATGTTCGCGAACGTCGCCGTTCCTCCGTAGGAGACGAACGGCAGCGGCACGCCGGTGATCGGCATGATGCCGATGGTCATGCCGACGTTGACGAGCGTCTGGAAGGCCAGCCACGCGATGATGCCGCCGGAGACGAGCGCGCTGAACCGGTCGCCGCACATCCGGGCGATCCGTGCGCCGCGCAGCAGCACCACGCCGAGCAGGGCCACCACGGTGACCGTCCCGAGGAAGCCGAGCTCCTCTCCCGCGACGGTGAAGATGAAGTCGGTGTGCTGCTCGGGCACGAAGCGTCCCGTGGTCTGGCCACCGTGGAACAGGCCCTTGCCGAACACCTCGCCCGACCCGATCGCGACCAGCGCCTGCGTGCTGTTGTAACCCACGCCGCGCGGGTCGCTCGACGGGTCGATGAGCGCGGTGAACCGCGCCACCTGGTAGGGCTTGAGCAGCCCCAGCGACCACACCGCCAGCGCCGCGAGGCCCGCGAGCAGCACTCCGGCCATCACCCAGCGCTTGCGTATCCCGGCGAAGACGATGATCGCGCCGGTCGTCGTCAGCAGCACCATCGTGGTGCCGAGGTCGGGCTGCATCATGACCAGCGCCGCCGCGGCGCCGGCCGCCGCGAGGGACAGCGCGACACCGGAGGCCCTCGGCCGGTCCTTGGTCTTCCCCTTCTCGGACGTCGGAGCCAGCAGCCGCGCCAGCATCACCACCAGCGCCGGCTTCATGAACTCGGCGGGCTGCAGGGCGAAGCCCCCGCCCAGCAGGATCCACGAGTGGTGGCCGTTGATCGTCGATCCCATCGGGCTGATGACCAGGATCAGCCCGATGACGGCGATGCCGTACAGGACCGGCGCGTACGTGCGCAGCCAGCGGTAGTCGGTCACCGCGATCGCGCTGTAGAGGGCCAGGCCGATGAGCAGGTTGAGCACGTGCTTCTTGGCCATGGCCGTCGGCTCGATCGACGACCACGTCCGGGTGGCCGACCACACCAGCAGCGTGCCGACCGCGCTGAGCGCGACCACCGCGCCGAACAGCAGCCAGTCCATCCGCCAGACGACCGATCCCCGGCCGACGACGCGGCTCGCGAACGACCTCCGCCGTACCCCGATGGCTTCAGTCATGGCAGGTCCGCCTCACTGCGTTCCGTCGCGGCTGATGGCCGGCAGCCGCGTCACCGGTTTGCCGTCCGGAAGCGCCGGCTTGAGCGGCTTGCCGTCGTCCCCCTTGCCGAGGCCGAAGATCCCTTCCCAGATGCGCCGCGCCGCGGGCGCGGCGGTCGAGGCGCCGAAGCCGCCCTGCGCCACCATGACCACGGTGACCAGCCGCGGATTGTCCGCGGGCGCGAAGGACGCGAACCATGACGTGTCCTCCTTGCCGTAGACCTCCGCCGTACCGGTCTTGCCGCCGATCTTGACGACGTTCATCGGGAACCCGCGGAACGCGCCCGCGGCCGTGCCGTCCGAGGGCACCTCGCTGAGCGCCTTGCGGATGTAGGTGCGGGTCTCGTCGTTGACCGGCAGGTGCCCCACGACCGGGACCGGGATCTCCTGCTTAAGGGTGCCGTCCGGACGCATCAGCGCCCAGCCGACACGCGGGCTGCGCACGTTGCCGTCGCCCAGCAGCGCCGCGTACGCCCGCGCGAGCTGCAGGGGGGTGACCAGGACGTCGCCCTGGCCGATCGAGAGGTTGACCGCCTCGTAGGCGTGGAAGATCATGCCCTCCAGGCAGTTCTCGTTGGCCAGCCGCTTGGCGAACGCGGCGCGGCTCTGGTCCTTCATCTCCGGGTAGCCGGTCTTGGCCCGCTTGCACATGTCCGCCTTGGTGGAGTTGTACAGGTCGAGCTTCCACGCACGCGTCGGGATGCGGCCCGCGGACTCGCCGGGCAGGTCGATGCCCGTACGGTGGCCGAAGCCGTAGGCCTTGGCCATGTTCGGCATCGGCTCCTTGACCTTGGCCTTGGGTGTCTTGCCGCCGTCGCGCAGCCACTCCTCGTACCCGGCCTTGTAGAACACGGTGTCGCACGACTTGACCAGCGCCTCGTGCAGCGAGATCGCGCCCAGGCTCATGCCGCCCGCGTTCGGGTACGACCGGCCCTCGACGTTGTAGGAACTCGGGCACTGGTAGGTGCCGTGCAGGGGCTCGCCGTCGGCGATCATCGCCGACACCGAGCTGATCTTGAACGTCGAACCCGGGGCGTACTCGCCGGCGATCGCCCGCGACACCAGCGGCTTGCCCGACTTGTCCGACAGCAGCCGCCGATAGTCCTTCTCCAAGATGCCGCCCGTCCAGACCCTGGGGTCGTACGTCGGCCGGCTGGCCATCGCGATCACGCGGCCGGTCTTCACGTCGAGCACCACACCGGCGGCGCCGTCCGAGTTCGGCACCTCCCGCATGGCCTGGTCGAGCGACTTCTCGACGATGCGCTGCACGTTGGCGTCGATGCTGGTCACCAGGATGTCGCCGGGGACCGGGTCGGACTGCTGGTTGACCGAGATGACCTTGCCCATCCGGTCCACCTGGACGTTGCGCAGGCCGGGCGTGCCGCGCAGGGCGGAGTCGTAGGTGCGCTCCAGCCCGTCGCGGCCGGTGAGGTCGACGCCCGAGTAGTTGGCCTTGAGACCCTCGCGCTTTTCCAGCTCGTTCTGCGTCACCGGCTGCAGGTAGCCGAGGAGCTGGGCGGCGTCCTTGCCGCTGGGATAGTCGCGGAGCGCCTGGATGTCGGCCGTGACGCCGGGGAAGTCCTCCTGGCGTTCCAGGATCTGCAGCGCCGCCCGCGGGTTGACGTTGTTGGCGACCGGGATCGGCGTGTACGGCGAGCCTGGCCAGCACGGGCGGCTGATGCCGGGGCCGCACGCCCGGATCTCCTGCTTCAGCTTCGACAGCGGCACCTTCAGCACGGCGGACAGGCGGCGCAGGACCGCGTCGCCGCCGTCCGGCATCCGCTCCAGCCGGCCGCGGTCCACGGAGACCACCAGCGTCGTACGGTTGCGCACCAGCGGGCGGCCGGTGGCGTCGAGGATCGCCCCCCGCAGGGCGGGGACCCGCACCTCTCGGGTGCGCGTCTCCGTCGCGACCGTGACGAACCGCGACCCCTGCACGACCTGGACCTGCCACAGCCGGACGACGAGCACGACGATCATGGCGATGACCAGCACCTGCAGGACGAGCAGGCGTCCGCGCAAACGTGTCATGCCGTCCCCCGTCTCCAGCTCGGCACGAGCTCGCCACCGCCTGCGCGCCTCCGGTGGCCGCCGTGCGTGACCTTGACCGCCCGGAGCACCAGCGGAGCGGCCACGAGATTGCAGATCGCGGCCCGGGGCCATGCCGTGGCCAGCACCGGCCAGGTGACCCCCGGGACGCCGATCAGCGCGCCAAGACCGGCCAGCATGCCGGGCGCGACCACGGCGCACGCCGCCACCGCGGGCAGCGGCAGGCGCTCTCCCATACGCCCGGCCGCGTAGCCGAGGGCGCACAGGACCAGCGCGTACTGGCCCAGGGTGTGGTTGGAGGGAGGCAGCAGGTCGTAGGCGAGCCCTCCACAGAAGCCGATCACCGCACCCGGCACGGGCCCGCGCCTGGTCGCGAGCGCGGCGACCGTCAGCAGCACCAGGTCAGGCGCCCAGGAGAACAGCAGCCGGTTGACCACGCTGACCTGGAGCACCAGAGCGACGAACAGCAGCAACGCGGCGAGGAGGTTGCGGGCCATCGGTCAGTTCCTCCCGCCGTGGCCGTCGTCCGCCGCGGCGCGGTCGTGCTGCCGACGCGCGTCGCGCGGCTCGCCGACGTCCGGCGGTTCATGGGCGGTGGGCGGCTCCTGGACGGCGTGCCGCTCCTGTGTGTACTGCTCCTGGGCGTACTGCTCTTGGGCGTACTGCTCTTGGGTGTGCTGCTCCCCGTCCACGGCCTGCGTGCCGTGCCGGCCGCGCCGCTCCCGCGCGGCCTCGGGCCGGCCCTCGCGCGCCTGCCGTTCGGTCGCGGCCCGCGACTCGTCGCCCGTGCCGCGGCCCCGGTCGCCGAGCCCCCACTCGGCCTCCAGCGAGGCGCGCCCGCGGTTCTCGTCGCCGCGCCGCTGGTCCTCGCGCGGCGGCTTCGGCGGCGGCGGCTTCGGCGGCAGCACGGCGTCACGCGGATCACGCTTCGGCGCCGCGACCACCACGCCGACGACGTCCAGCGAGGAGAAGTCCGTGAAGGGCCGCGCGTAGGCCGTCCTGGTCACCTCACCCGGCGTGTTGTCCACCCGCTCGACCACGCCGATCGGCACACCCGGCACGTACGGCTTGCTCTGCTGAGAACCGAACGAGACGATCCGGCGGCCCACGCCGATCGGCACGGTGGAGTCGAGCAGGCGGAACCTGATGAGGTTGCCGCCGCCGCCCGCCTCGCCGAGGCCGCTCACGACGCCGAGCTCGTTGCCGCCCTCCAGCCTGGCCCCGGCCGACAGGGCCGGGTCGGTCAGCAGGGCCACCGTCGAGCCTGCCGGGCCTGTCTGGACGACGCGTCCGACCAACCCGGAGTCACTCAGCACCGTCATGTCGGGCCGGATGCCGTCGCCGGTGCCGGCGTCGATCTCGATCGTGTCCTCGAAACCGGCCACCGTACGCCGCGCGACGACCTGGGCCGGCACGATGCGGTAGCGGCCGAGCCCCGCCAGCCCGAGCATGCGGTCCAGCTTCTCGGCCCGCGCCTTGTCGAGCCGCTGCGCCGACACCTCGTCCCGCAGCCGCGCGTTCTCCTTGCGCAGGTCGGCGATGGCGCGCCGGGCGGAGGGCGCGTCGCGCAGCATGCCGACGAATCCGGTGATCGGCCGGGTGACGGCGGCGCCGACGCGCTCGACCTTTCCGAACACGGCGCCCGCGAAGTCGCGCACCGGGCCGAGGACGTGGTCGTTCCCGGCCCGGTGATCCACCGTGATGAGGATCAGCGCCACGGCGAGGAGGAGTCCGAGCATGAGACGGGCGCGGCGGGTGTCTCTCATGACGCTCCTTAGTTGCGGGGCTCCGGCACGAGCACCTGCTGGAGGGCTTCAAAGTCCTCCACGCACCGCCCGGAGCCGAGCGCGACCGAGTCGAGCGCGTTCTCGGCCAGGTGGACCGGCATGCCGGTCTCCTCGCGCAACCGGTCGACCATGCCGCGCAACAGGGCGCCGCCACCGGTCACGGCGATCCCCCGGTCCATGAGGTCGCCGGAGAGCTCCGGCGGGCACTTGTCCAGCGTCGACTTCACCGCGTCCACGACCGCGTTGACCGGCTCGGCGATCGACCGGCGGATCTCCTCGGCGCTGATGACGACCGTCTTCGGCAGGCCGCTGACCAGGTCGCGGCCGCGCACCTCGGCGTGGAAGTCCTCGCCCGTGACGCAGGCGGACCCGACGGCGATCTTGACCTCCTCCGCCGTGCGCTCGCCCAGCATCAGCGAGTACTCCTTCTTGGCGAAGGCGATGACCGCCTGGTCGAGTTCGTCGCCCCCGACGCGGATCGACTGGCTGGTCACGATGCCGCCCATCGAGATGATGGCCACCTCGGTGGTGCCGCCGCCGATGTCGACGACCATGTTCCCGGTCGGCTCGTGGACCGGCAGGCCGGCTCCGATCGCGGCCGCCATCGGTTCCTCGATGATGTACACGCGGCGGGCCCCGGCCTGATAGCCCGCTTCCTTCACCGCGCGTTGCTCCACCGCGGTGATGCCACTCGGCACGGCCACGATGATGCGCGGGCGCACGAAGTGCCGCCGTTTGTGGATTTTCTGGATGAAGTACCGCAGCATTCGCTCGGTCACATCGAAATCCGCGATGACACCGTCCCTCAGGGGACGAATCGCGACGATGTTTCCGGGCGTCCGCCCGATCATCCGCTTCGCTTCTATCCCAACTGCCACGATCTTTCCTGTCGTGACGTTGATGGCGACGACGGACGGCTCGTTGAGGACGATGCCGCGCCCTCGGACGTAGACGAGAGTGTTCGCCGTGCCAAGGTCGACAGCCATGTCACGGCCCAGGAATGTCAGCTTGCTGCCCATGCGGAAGGAAGCCTTCCTTCAGGTGGTTAGCGGTTACCGGGTTCAGCGGAAGTGCGGGATGACGCATCGCATTCGAATCGTAACGGCATGTGCTCATCACTGGGCACATCGAGCTCTCAAGCCCCCGGAAAAACCGGCGTCCCCCGGCCTAAGCTCGGTCACCACCTGGAAAAACACGAGAGGCCCCGGTTTAAACCGGGGCCTCTCGTGGGGCAAGGACTAGAAACGGTCCGGAAAGAAAATCTTGATTTCCCGGGCGCCGGACTCCGGCGAATCGGAGCCGTGGACGACGTTCTCGCCGATCTCCAGGGCGTGGTCGCCGCGGATGGTGCCGGGCGCGGACTTCACCGGGTCGGTCAGGCCGGCCAGGGCGCGGAACGCCTCGACGGCCCGGGGGCCCTCGAGCACCATCGCGACCAGCGGGCCGCCGGTGATGAACTCCACCAGCTCGCCGAAGAACGGACGCTCCGAGTGCTCGGCGTAGTGGGCCTTGGCCGTCTCGGCGTCGAGCGTGCGCAGGTCCATCGCCACGATCTTGAGGCCCTTGCGCTCGATGCGGCCGATGACGTCCCCGATGAGGCCGCGACGGACCCCGTCGGGCTTGATCAGGACAAGCGTACGCTCGGACACGGTCTCTTCTCCTAAGGTCGTTTGACTCGCCGTTCACGGTGACCCGGCGGATTCGCGGGCCCACCCGTCAAGCGTCTGAGGAGCTCCGGCTGGAAAGCTCCGACGCAACGGCAGCTTACCGGTCCGGGAACGCCGCTCCGATCGGACGAGCCCGGAGCCGGCGGGTCTCCGGCGCGGCGCGGACCGTTCGGAGCGGCGTCAGTGTGCGGGGCCGGCGTCCCTGGGGATGCCGTCCTCCTCCGGCGACGGGGTCGGCGCCGGGATCACCACCTCGCCGTCCGCCGACGCGGCGGCGGCCCGCCGGGTCAGGACGGAGGAGAGCACGATCACTCCGACCACGACGAAACCGCCGACCAGTGCCCACATGTGCAGCGCGTCGATGAACCCGTCGACCAGGGCGTTCCCGTCGCCCCGGGCGGTCTCGGCGGCGTCGCGCAGCCGGTTCACCTGGATGCCGGTGCCGAGCAGGAAGCCCGCGAGCACGGCCGGGAAGCACAGCGACAAGCCCAGCATCGCCGATCCGAGGCCCGCCGTGCGGAACGCGCCGACCAGCGCCACCGCCGACCCCACGGCCAGCAGGACGAACGGGACCACCAGTGGCGTGCCCGACGGCGCCGGGACCAGCAGCCTGATCGCGGCCAGCCCCGCGACGACGGCCGCGAGACCGAGGACCGTCAGCCGTGCCGCGAACGTCTCGGGCGCCCGCCCAGCGAGGACGGCGCCCACGAGCGCGGTCAGCGCGGCCACCAGGAACGGCACCCACAGGCCCTTGAGGCCGGGCCCGCCCAGCGGGCCGCCGAGCTCGATGTAGGTCATCTGCGCGGCGGTCGGCAGCACCACCAGCCCAACCGCGACGTTGACGAAGGCGAGCGTACGGCCGCCGTGCCCCTCGAACGTGCCGAGCGCCGCGAGGGCCAGCATCGCCACCACCACGACCGCCGCGGCGACGACGACCAGGTGCGGCGGCCAGTCGAAGGTGACCCCGACGCCCAGCACCGCGATGGCCGCGGCGGGCGCGATCGCCAGTACGAGCCGCCCGCGCTCCGCCGACGTCGGCCGGCTCGCGGGCAGGATCTCCCCCTCGGCCCGCGTCCCGCCGTCGCCGGAGATCATCCAGAGCACCAGGTACGCCGCGGCGAGGGCCAGTGCCACCCCGGTGAGCAGCGGGTACGGCTGGAGGGTGACCTGCCAGGAGGTCACGTCGCGGATCGCCCACAGGGCGAGGGCCTGGGCCGACAGCAGCGAGGCGGCGAGCGCGCCCGCCCAGATCGGCAGCAGCACCCGGTGCCGGGGACGCTCGGCGACCGCGACGAGCGTGGCCGGCACGAGCATGCCCGCGCCGATCCCGTGGAGCACGCGCAGCACGCCGACGAGTGCGACGGTGTCGGTGTACCCCCCGGCGACGTCGGCGAGCGCGAGCAGCGTGAGCCCCGCCACGAGGATCGGCGCCGCGCGGAACCTGCGCACCGCCACGGCGGCGAGCGGCACGGTCACCAGCATGGCGGGCAGCGCCAGGCCGTGCGCGCGGATCATGTCGACCTGCGACACGCCCGGCGGCAGCAGCGCCGCCACGACGGAGATCGTGTTCGGGATGGCGACGAGCGCGAGAGGAAGGGCCACCAGGGTGAGCAACCCGATGACGACGTCGACCAGCAGAGGGACGCGCACGGCTGGGACCGGCACGGCGGTCCGAGCCTGCGGTACGGGAGGGACGGCCATGGTTGCCGACTTTAGCGCTTCGTCGTCCCTTCGACACGGCGAGCGACGAAGATGGCCGTTATCCACAGGGCAGTGAAGATCACCCCGAGGAAGAACATGACCGGGACCAGGAATCCTGTGGCGATTGTCAGGATTTCAAGCACCGTGCCTGCAATGTACGCGTACGGGCGTTTCAGCATGCCGGCGACTACCACGCACAGGACGGCCAGCCCGAGCCCGACGGTCAGCGCGAGCGGCGTGGACACGTGGTTGATGGTGATCGCCACGGGGCTGATGAGCGCGACGACGACCGCCTGCATCCCGAGGACGGTCGCGCAGAGCCGGCGCATGCCGGGGGTCACCTCGAACACGACGCTGCTCATTTGGCGGCCTTGAGGAGGACGCGCGCGTCGCCCGCGGTCACGACCGAACCGGTGATGAGGACGCCGGAGCCGAGCTCGTCGCCCTGGTCGGCCAGCGCGATGCCCCTGTCGATGGCGTCGTCGAGCCGGTCCTCGACGTGGACGCGGTCCTGGCCGAAGACGGCCTCCGCCCGGGCCGCGAGGTCGTCCGGGCTCAGCGAGCGAGAAGAGGAGTTGCGGGTGACCACGATCTCCTCGGCCACCGGCTCCAGCAGGTCCAAAATCGTGTCCACGTCCTTGTCCGCCATCACGGCCACCACGGCGACGAGCCGGGTGAACCCGAACGCCTCGGTCAGGGCCTCGACCGTGGCCTCCATGCCCGCGGGATTGTGCGCCGCGTCGACCAGGACGGTCGGGCCCCGCCGCACGATCTCCAGCCGCCCGGGGCTGCTCACCTGGGCGAACGCCTGCCGTACGACCTCCTCGCCCAGCGGGTCGTCGCCGGCCGTCAGCGTCTCCACCGCGGCCAGGGCGCCCGCGGCGTTGCCCGCCTGGTGCGCGCCGTACAACGGCAGGAACACGTCCTCGTACACGCCTTTCAGGCCCCTGAGCTGAAGCACCTGGCCGCCCATGGCGAGCTCGCGATGCAGCACGCCGAACTCCAGCCCCTCGCGGGCGACCACCGCACCGACCTCGGCCGCCCGCCGCATCAGCACCTCGGCGGCGGGCAGCGCCTGCTGCGCCAGCACGGCCGTCGCCTTCGGCTTGATGATGCCGGCCTTCTCACCGGCGATCGTCGCGATGTCCGGACCGAGGTAGTCCGTGTGATCGAGCGAGATGGGCGTGATGACGGCGACCGTCCCGTCGGCGACGTTCGTCGCGTCCCAGGTGCCGCCCATGCCGGTCTCGACCACGGCGACGTCCACGGGAGCGTCCGCGAACGCGGCGAACGCCATCGCCGTCAGCACCTCGAAGAAGCTCAGCTTGCCCACCTTGGCGTCGATCATCTCGAGGTAGGGGGCGATGTCCTGGTACACCTCGGCGAACCGCTCCTCCGACAGGGGCTCCCCGTCGATCGAGATGCGCTCGCGCATCGACTGCAGATGAGGGCTCGTGTAGCGGCCCACCCGGAGGTTACGCTCGCGCAGCAGAGCCTCGACCATGCGCGCGGTGCTCGTCTTCCCGTTGGTGCCCGCGATATGAACGACCTTGTACGAGTGTTGGGGGTCGCCGAGGATCTCCATCAGCGCGGTGATCCGGTCAAGAGTGGGACTGAAATCCCACTCCACTCCCCGTGCCATGATCGCTTGCTCGACGGCTCGATATTCCACGACCCTCAGCGTACGGGAACCCATGACCACCCCCTCACGAGGTGGCCCGTGGACCGGGTGATATGAGCGCGGGCTGGGATGTCTGCCAGCGCTGCGTTCACGAGGGGGAGGTCGCTGCGCCCGCGGCGGGAGGTCTCACGGTGGGGCGTGTTGGTCGGGTGGCTGGGAGGTCCCTGTGCTGAGGGTTGGGGGTTGGTCGGGTGGGGTGGGACGTCACTGCGCCGGCCGGAAGGTCCGGTCCTCGCGAAGCCCGCTCCGCTGGGCCTTCGCTGCGGTCCTCCCTCCCGCCCGCTCCGCTCCTCCCGCGCTGCCACTCGCACCCCCGCGGGCGGAGGCCTTTGGATATGCGAAAGCCCCGGCCAACCGGCCGGGGCACCCCCACCACACACCACCACACCATCTCCCACACCCCACCAACGGTGGCGGCTGAAAACGGTCCCGAAAATGCGGAAGGGCCACCCCAAACCGGGATGGCCCTACCGCATGAAAGATTGTCCGGCGGTGTCCTACTCTCCCACACCGTCCCCGGTGCAGTACCATCGGCGCTGACAGGCTTAACTTCCGGGTTCGGAATGTAACCGGGTGTTTCCCTGCCGCTATGACCGCCGTAACCCCATGAAACACACAACCACCAAGCAATGGTTGCTGTCTCTGAGATCACATAGTGGACGCGAGCATATTATGGTCAAGTCCTCGGCCTATTAGTACCGGTCAGCTCCACGCATTACTACGCTTCCACTTCCGGCCTATCAACCCCATCATCTCTAGGGGGCCTTACCCACTCTCGTGGTGGGAGACCTCATCTTGAGGCGAGCTTCCCGCTTAGATGCTTTCAGCGGTTATCCCTACCGAACGTAGCCAACCAGCCGTGCTCCTGGCGGAACAACTGGCACACCAGAGGTTCGTCCGTCCCGGTCCTCTCGTACTAGGGACAGCCCCTCGCAAGTCTCCTGCGCGCGCAGCGGATAGGGACCGAACTGTCTCGCGACGTTCTAAACCCAGCTCGCGTACCGCTTTAATGGGCGAACAGCCCAACCCTTGGGACCTACTCCAGCCCCAGGATGCGACGAGCCGACATCGAGGTGCCAAACCATCCCGTCGATATGGACTCTTGGGGAAGATCAGCCTGTTATCCCCGGGGTACCTTTTAGCCGTTGAGCGACACCGCTTCCACACGCCGATGCCGGATCACTAGTCCCAGCTTTCGCTCCTGCTCGACCCGTCAGTCTCACAGTCAAGCTCCCTTGTGCACTTACACTCGACACCTGATTGCCAACCAGGCTGAGGGAACCTTTGGGCGCCTCCGTTACCTTTTAGGAGGCAACCGCCCCAGTTAAACTACCCACCAGACACTGTCCCCCACCCGGATTCACGGGCGCGGGTTAGACGTCCAAAACGACCAGAGTGGTATTTCACCAATGACTCCACCCTGACTAGCGTCAGAGCTTCCCAGTCTCCCACCTATCCTACACAAGACGCTCCAAACGCCAATGTCAAGCTGTAGTGAAGGTCCCGGGGTCTTTCCGTCCTGCTGCGCGAAACGAGCATCTTTACTCGTACTGCAATTTCACCGGGCCTGTGGTTGAGACAGCGGGGAAGTCGTTACGCCATTCGTGCAGGTCGGAACTTACCCGACAAGGAATTTCGCTACCTTAGGATGGTTATAGTTACCACCGCCGTTTACCGGCGCTTAAGTTCTCACCTTCGCACCCCGAAGAGTGCTAAGCGGTCCCCTTAACGTTCCGGCACCGGGCAGGCGTCAGTCCGTATACATCGTCTTACGACTTCGCACGGACCTGTGTTTTTAGTAAACAGTCGCTTCCCCCTGGCCACTGCGACCCCCACCAGCTCACGGAGCAAGTCCGATCACCAGTAAAGGTCCCCCTTCTCCCGAAGTTACGGGGGCAATTTGCCGAGTTCCTTAACCACAGTTCACCCGACCGCCTTGGTATTCTCTACCTGACCACCTGAGTCGGTTTCGGGTACGGGCCGCCGCGACACTCACTAGAGGCTTTTCTCGGCAGCATAGGATCACCCACTTCGCCACAATCGGCTCGGCATCACACCTCAGGCACATGAGAGACGGATTTGCCTATCTCTCGCCCTACATGCTTACCCCGGGACAACCACCGCCCGGGCTGGGCTACCTTCCTGCGTCACCCCATCGTTTACCTAC